>CAWHLT010000007.1:857500-1642698 GCA_963830295.1 uncultured Acidobacteriaceae bacterium | reverse complement strand
TCCTTCTTGATCTTGTCGGCGAGGCGCACGAAGCGACGATAAATGTCATCGAGGGCGCGGCGGTCGAACTGATAGCCGAGTTGTTCGCAACGGATCGCCAAAGCGTGACGGCCGGAGTGCTTGCCGAGTACGAGTTTGGAATCGGGCACGCCTACCGACTGCGGCGTCATGATTTCGTAGGTCAGCGGGTTCTTTAGAACGCCATCCTGATGAATGCCGGCTTCGTGGGCGAAGGCATTGCGTCCGATGATGGCCTTGTTCGGCTGAACGGGGACGCCGGTGATTTCGCTCAACAACTGGCTGGCGGGGAACAAATGCTCGGCGGCGATGGCCGTTTCGTAGGGATAGCGATCGTGACGAACCCGCATGGCCATCACGATCTCCTCGAGCGACGCATTGCCGGCACGCTCGCCGATTCCGTTGATAGTGCATTCGACCTGGCGGGCTCCGGCGGCGACAGCGGCCATGGTGTTGGCGACCGCCATGCCGAGATCGTTGTGGCAGTGGGCGGAGATAGTGACGTTCTCGATTCCCTTCACGCGGCGGCGGATGGTTGCAATCAGCTCGCCGAACTCGGCGGGCACGGTGTAGCCGACCGTGTCGGGGATATTGAGCGTGGTCGCGCCGGCTGCGACTACCGCTTCGAGCACCTGACAGAGGAATTCAGGATCGGTGCGCGTGGCATCTTCGGGGGAAAATTCGACATCGTTGCAGAGCGACTTGGCAAATGCGACCGCTTCGCGGGCCTGCGCGAGACACTCGTCGCGCGTGATGCGCAGCTTGTACTTCAAGTGAATGTCTGAGGTGGCGAGGAAAACGTGAATGCGCGGATGGGCTGCGTCTTTCAAGGCTTCCCAAGCCCGCTCGATATCGGGACGGCAGGCGCGGGCGAGGCCCGCGATGATGGGGCGACGGACGAGGGCAGCGATGGCCTTTACGGCCGCGAAGTCGCCATCGGAGGCGATGGGGAATCCGGCCTCGATCACGTCTGCGCCGAGACGGTCGAGCTGATGCGCCACACGCAACTTTTCCTGGTGGTTCATGCTGCATCCAGGCGACTGTTCTCCGTCGCGCAGCGTGGTGTCGAAAATGGTGATGCGGACCTGCTCTGCCATGGGTCTTCCCTTCGAGAATGAATGCCGGGTTGCTTTTATGGTACTGGGCGGGAGCGCTGAAGCAAATCTTATAATTCTTCATTGATCATTAGATTATCTTCTACGATAAGAGTTACTAATGTATATTTAAGTTATATAAGGGGTAAGAAATGGAACTTTCGCAGCTGGAAGTCTTTCTGGCGGTGGCTCGCGAACACCGATTTTCGCGAGCCGCCGAGAAACTTTACCGCACCCAGTCCGCGGTCAGCCAGACCATCCGCAAGCTGGAGGATGAACTGGGCGAGAACTTGTTCGACCGTTCGTCGCGGGAGGGCGTTCTCACCGATGCCGGGCAGGTGCTGTATGAATATGCCGAAAAGCTGCTGAATCTTCGCCAGAACGCTCACGAATCGCTGGCGGAACTGCGGGAACTGCAGAAGGGCAAGCTGGTGATCGCGGCCAATGAATTCACCTCGCTTTATCTGCTGCCGGTGCTGGCGGAGTTCCGCCGGCTGCATCCCATGATTAAAATAACGGTGCAGCGGGCGCTGGGCAGCCGCATTCCGGACGACGTGCTGCAGCACAGCGCCGAACTGGGCGTGCTGTCGTACAAGCCGGAGGAGCCGCGGCTGCACTCGGTGGTGACTTATCTGGACACGCTGGTGCTGGTGGTGCCGCCGAAGCATCCGCTGGCCGCGGCGCGGGAGGTGAGCATCCGGCAACTGGGGGCGGAGTCGTTTGTGGCGCACATCGTGTCGTCGCCCTACCGCGAGAAAGTTCTGCAGACATTTGCACGATTCAAAACGCCGCTGCATATGGATCTCGAGCTGCCGACTCTGCAGGCCATCAAGCAGTTTGTCGCCATGGGAAATGGAGTGGCATTCATGCCGGAGATGAGCGTGGAGGCGGAGCTGGCGCGAGGAGAACTAGTCAGCATTCCGGTGCGGGAGCTGCGGGTGCAGCGCAAGCTGCGCTTGATTTACCGCAAAGAGGCAGGACTTTCCCATGCGGCGCGGGCGTTTCTGAAAGTGGCAGAGGCGGTGGCGGTGGAGCGCGCGGGGCGGTACCGTTTTCAGCGGGAGAGCTAGGATATCTACGGCAGAGCCTCCGCGGGATTCTCTTTGGAGTTGTATTTGAAGCATCCCGAGAACGACGGGTTGCTGAAAGCAGTGGGAAGATTGCCGCGCCTGTCGTCAAGAAGATGTCTGTTCGGAGTTAGTTTCTCGAAAGAACCTTCCAGACTGATAAATTCTCAAGAGAATAAGCAATGAGCGCAGCGCCGATGGAACGTCGAAAACTGGCTTCCTAGTTATCTCAGTGCGGTGTTTGTTTGAGAATGATGAGCAAGAACTGCACGAACTGCCACAAGCCGAACAGATATGCCGCGATTTGGATGATTGATATGACCCTAGTCGCCGGCCTGTAGACGTTGAAATCATTTCGGTGTTGGGACCCAGCGATTGTGGCGATGGTGAAGTATCCGGCAAGCACAGAACCTATGAACGCCAATTCTGCTCTGAGAAATAGCGCAATCAGATCCTGCGACACCATGACTCGCGAAGTTCCGCTTAAAAGAGGAATCATCGCCGCCGGAGCAACAACAAAAGCCGACGCCAGCGTCACCAATAATTTTGTTTGCTCAAGGAAAGTCTTGCAGGCCTCCTGCGGACCCTCACTCGATTGCACTTTTCCGTTGTTTTCCTTCACGCGCCTTCCACTTCCTCCGCCGGCTCCTTCGTTTCGTCACAAAGGGGTGGAATATTGCACCACGCCTTCCAGAATGCTTTGATGGCCGACAGAGAGGACCGTTCTTTCGACTTCTCTCTTACACTCGGATGCTCGCTCATCGTTTGAATCAATATCTTGAACGTGCCAGTCAGCTGAACGAAATCCAGCTTTTCTCCTGAGTCCAGAATCTCGATCAGCGGGACGAACAGTAACTCCACAGCGCCCGGAGTAAGTGATAGCTTATGTTCCTTTTCGTAGCTCTCTACAAACTCTTCAAAGCGTGCAAGCTCAGAACCGTACTCTTTGTACGCTTCATCCCAGTCCAAGTGTGTTCTCCGAGCTACAGCCTCCATTCGCAACTCCTTTAATCGATATTGCGTTTGTAACTTGCCGAGAATATCTTACACCCGTATGCGTGTTGTCTGAGCGGAAGTTTAATTTAGCCGTAGTTAGAGGTGGACTAATCTCAACGAATCAGGTGCTAACGAAAGGTGTTCTGACGACCAGTGCGTAACAACATCCGAAAATGCGGATGGTCTGGCGAGCTAGCTAGCGGAGTTATTTCTGCGCCACCAATTGCCTTGCCCGGCTCAACTCCGGGCGCGTGGAGTTTGATCCGTCGCAGACTTTCAATAACAGCGCGTAGTACTCAGTGGCGTCGTTTTGTTTGCCGTCGGCTTCGGCGGCGCGGGCTGCACCGTAAAGGGCATCGAAGCGGTTGGGATGCAGCTTCAGGTCGGTCTGATATTCAGCAAGCGCCTGCTGCGGACGCTTGGCTTCGAGCAGGATGTCGGCGATCATTTCGCGGGCGGGAGCGCCGTCCGGCTCCTCACCAGTTGCATCCTCTTTGTCGGCTATGGGACGGAGCGCTTCGATGGCGTCGTCGTACTTGCCCTCGGCGAAGGCCAGCCACGCCTGGGCTTCTTTGCGATCGCCTTCTACGGCTTCGGCAAATTCTGACTTCTCGGCTTTGCGTTTTTTGTAAATGCGTTCAATCTCTGCGATATCTTTGCGGACGTCGTCGGGTTTGTGCAGATGGGCCGAGCCGATGGCACGCGCCCAGAAAATCATTGAATATTCGGCTGTGCCCGCCACCTCGGTTGGAGGGATCGCTGCCGCGGCAGCCCAGTCATGCATCTCGATGGGATAGAGCGCGGTGAGATGTGACAGCGTCGCCGCGTGCGGGTCGTAACCTTTCCCGTACATATCGTCTTTCTTGTTGGGCATGGCGCGGATCTCTTCGATCAGGGCCTTGGCGTCGCCGTCGCGCCCACTTTGCATGTAGGCGTAGAAAAGGAAAGCCATGGCATGGAACTGGTGGCCTTCGCCGCTCATACCCATGGCAGCAGTTTTGCGCGTGGCGGCGACGGAAGCAAGGTTGGATTTAATGTCGTCCTGCCAGAGGCCTACGCGGGCGAAGATGTGCGAGGGCATGTGCAGGGCGTGCGGAGACGCGGGCGCAATCTGCGCGTAACGGCGGGCGGCGGGCAGGCCGAGTTGCGCGAGTTGTGGCTTGTCGTAGCTGTGGATCAAATAGTGGGCCACACCCGGATGGTCGGGCTCGATCACGAATAATTTTTCAAGGATCGCCGCCGCTTGTTTGCGATTGGCGAAGGTTGCATCGTCATGCGGCTCGGAGGCGAGCAGAGACAGCGCGTAGAAGGCTGCGGCCTCATGATCGTCGGGGTAGGATTCGTAGACCTTCTTCATTGCGTCGGAATAGGCCTTGGCGCGAGCGTCGTGGTTAAGTTTTTTCGAATCGCTGTAGAAGGCTGCGACGGCTGCAATGTACGCCTTCTCGCGCGGAGTGGCGGGGCCGTCGGTGGTTTTCGCCAAGTGAACTTCATCGACCCCGTGCTGGATGACTTTCTTGTCCGGCTCATTCCAGAGCTGGTGGTATAGGCTCAGGGCTACACCCCAGTGCGCCATGGCGCAGTGCGGATCGTCTGAGGCGACCTGCTGGAATTTTTTCTGTGCTTCTTCATACCAGAAGGAGTGAAGCAGGGCCACGCCGCGCTCGAAGGGCTTCTGCACTTCAGGGGCGCAGGAAACCGGGAAGGTGACCGTGCCCAGCTGGGCGGCTGTCAGGTCTTCGTGGTGAGGGTGGTTCTTGTCGTCGTCAGCGACGGTTGAGAGTGCAAAGAGAGAGGAAAAGAGCAGAAGGCACGCGATGCGTTTCATAGGAACCCCACGAGGAACGAGTCTAGTTGACCGGGAATGGCAGGGTCAAACGCTGGGCCGAAGTTCGCACATGAGCACTCTAGCTTCCGACGGCCTGCTGGATTTTCACGACTTGCGGTTTCGCACCGGCGCCCATGGTTGCCAGCTCCATTTCGTCGGAGCGATCTTCATCGACCGGGGTCAACGCGATGTCCGTGTAGTTGCGGGCTTCAGGATCGCGCTTCAGGCGGCGGCGGAAGCCGCCGTAGCGCCAAACCAGTGCAGCCAGTTTCACGTGCTTTGACAGCAGATCAAAAACATAGCGCGGATAGAACGCCCACGGGCTTTCGACCGGCAGCGTGGGGCGGCGGTCTTTGCGGTACTTGCGGCGCAGGTAACCGCCTTCGAGCGGATCGATTTTTTCCAAGGCCACCATGGCGTAATACCAGAGCAGCAGAAATGTCATGTTGCCGGCGTTGCTGTCGGTGGCGACGGAGCGGCGCATCACCGTCTCCAAGTGCTCGGGAGAATAGAACGCGGCCCAGGAATCGTGATAAAGCATCTGCCACTGCTCCGGCGACATGGTGGAGTGTGTCGTGGTCACGTGCTCGAGGTCGTACTTGTTCAGGTCAGGGTCGAGATATGCGCCCGCCTTGTGGAGCTTTTGATGATCCTCGGAGCCGGGCAGCGGTGTGAGGCAGTGCGGCTCCAGAAGATCGATGGGCAGCTCGCGCTGAATGATCTCGATATCGCGCATCACCGATTCCGGCGTGTCGGACGGGAATCCGACGATGTAGCCGGCAAAGACCGTCGCGCCGGCTTTCTTCCATTCCAGCAGCATCTTGCGGTACTCGGCTACTTTGTTCTGCTTTTTCCGGGCCCCGAGCAGGGCGTCGGGATTGATGCTTTCGAGGCCGATGAATACGCGCGCCACTCCGGCGCGGCCCGCCTTCTCGATGAAATGCGGCAGGCGGTGGCACATAGTGTCCACCTGGATGACGAACTTGATGTTCAGCTTTTCCTGCTCGCGCATGGCGATGAGGCGGTCGAAAACTTTTTCCCAATCGGTGTTGCGGGCGAAGTTGTCGTCGGTGATGAAGAAGCGGTTGATGCCCTGGGCCAGGTTGCTGCGGACAATCTGCTCGATGTCGTCCGCGGAACGACGCCGCGATTTGCGTCCCTGCACGTTGATGATGGTGCAGAAGGAGCACAAAAACGGGCAGCCCCGACCGGCGTCGAAGGTGGTGATCTTGCCGCCAGTGCGCTTCACGCGGTGGGCGGGAAGAATCGGCATCGGCACGCCATCGAGCGATGGCAGGTCGTCCATATAGTTGTAGAGAGGCTTCAGAGTGCCGTTCCAGGCGTCGCGCAGAACCAGATCGAGACGGCCTTCGGCTTCGCCGGCAAAGAGCGAGATGCCCAGGTCCATGGCTTCTTTAAGTTCAGGCGGCAACTCGGGCAACATCGACAGGCAGCCGGAGACGTGAAACCCGCCAATGCAGACCGGAACGCCGGCGGCGCGCAAGAGACGCGCGAGATCCATGGCATGCGGGAACTGGTTTGACTGCACTCCCACCAGGGCGACCATGCCGCGTCCGTCGCTGAGTTGGTGCGCGATGCGTTCAGGACGAATGCGGGTATTGGTTTCGTCGAAGGCGCTGACCACGATCTCGACGTCATCGCCCAGCACGCGGCGATCCCTGCAATCGATCGCCAGGCCGTTGAGTACGGCCAGCGTATTGGATGGAATGGCGGAACGGAACCACTGGATGACGTAGCCATCGTCGTCGTAATGCGACGGCTTGATCAGCACCAGCGAGAATCGTTTTGGCGAGCGCGAACTCATGTGCGCCTTTTCATTTAGATGTGGCTTTAAGTGAGAATAACACGGGCTGAACGCTGCATTGAAAGCGGCCGTATGAAGTAGCGCCGGCATCCTTGCCGGCTGTCCCGAGGGTGTCTCGCCCTCGGCGCGTCGGGCGGGACGCCCACCGGACAGCCGCCGGGACGGCGGCGCTACGACCGCCGCGTGGAAACTAGGACACTACCCAGTGCTAGGTTCGCTGGCGTACAGACCGAACTTCTGGTACACTTCGCGGCAATCGAGTCTGGGTTGCGTCACAGCCACTGGGCGTGCCTTCCATTCCTCTGGCAGAACGTCGCCGGATATAGAATCCACGCAGATAATTACGTTACCCAGCCCGCAGGGAGTAGCCATGGAATTGCACCCTGGGCCAGAGAAGCGTCGCGCTCCTGAAGTAAAGCTCGCCGAGTTGGACCCCATCCGGCGGGCTCTCCACGAGAACGAAGACTGGTATCAGGATCTGGTCGAGCACAGCCATGACCTGCTGTGCATTCACGATCTTGCAGGCCGGCTTCTGTTTGTCAATCCCGCCCCGGCACGGCTGCTTGGATACAACGTGGATGAAATTCTGCAGATTCCCATGCGGCAGTTAATACCCCCGGAATTCCACAGTGACTTCGACGCCTATCTGGACCGTATCGGGCGCGTGGGTGAGGCACAGGGCTTACTAACGGTGATGACGCGGTCGGGCGAGCGCCGAATCTGGGAATTTCACAACACGCTGCGAACCGAAGGCGTGGCCTCGCCAATTGTCCGAGGCATCGCCCACGATGTCACTGAACAAAAGGAAACCGGGAAACTGCTGTTCAACGTGAGCGAGCGTCTGCTTTCCAGAGTGCGCGAAAACGAGCGCACCATCGGCGAGCTCAAGCTATTCCGGACCCTGGTGGATCAGTGCAACGATGCCATTGAAGTGGTGGCTCCGGAGACGCTTCGCTTTCTTGATGCCAATGAGAAAACCTGCTCGGAGCTTGGCTACAGCCGCGAAGAACTTCTGTCGATGCGAGTGTTCGACATTGATCCGGCGGTCACCGAGGCCTCGGCCCCGAAGATTAAGGAGGAGCTGAAGAAATCTGGATCCCTGGTGATGGAAAGCTTCCGCCGGCGAAAGGACGGATCAACGTTCCCCGTGGAAGTCAGCATGAGGTGGGCTCAGCTGGAGCAAAATTATATAGTTTCCATCGCCCGCGACATCACCGAGCGCAAGCGGGCCGAGGAAGCCCTGCGAGATGCCAAGGAGTTTTCTGAGAACCTGATTCGTACCGCCAACGTGATCATCCTCAGTCTGGACATGGGCGGAAATGTCACTCTGTTTAATCAGGCGGCAGAAGAAATCACCGGCTACACATTCGCGGAGCTAAAGGGTAAGAATTGGTCGATTCTGGTGCCCAGGGATCGATTCCCTCATGTTTGGGAAGAGTTTGACAGGCTGGCGGCTGGGACGGCTGGCAAGACTTTTGAGAACCCGATTCTCACCAAGACGGGTGAGGAACGCTACGTCGCGTGGCGGAACAATCCGGTAAAGGTGAACGGCAGGGTCGTTGCCACGATCTCGTTTGGAAACGACATTACACAGCGCAAGCGCGCGGAGGAAGCGCTGCGACGCAGCCAAGACAGTTACCGCCTGTTTATCTCGAAGAGTTCAGAGGGCATTTTCCGCGATGAGATGGACGCGCCGGTTTCCATCGACCTTCCAGAAGACGAACTAATTCATCATATCCTCTACGACAGCCACATCGTGGAATGCAACGACGCCCTGGCGGCGATGTACGGGTTGGCTTCCGCGAAAGAGCTGCAGGGTAAATACTGGAGAGAAATGATGCTGCCGGACGATCCGCAAAACGTCGAAATGAACCGGCACTACATTCGCTCGGGCTTTCGTGTGCTGGAACGTGAGTCTCACGAAATCGATATTCATGGCAATCCCAAGGTCTTCCTCAACAGCATGATCGGCACCGTAGAAAATGGAATGCTGGTGGGCACCTGGGGCATTCAGCGGGATGCAACCGAGAAAGTGAAGTTAGAGGAAGCGCGGCGAAAAGCTGAGGAAGATTTGCAGCAGAATGTAACGCGACTGCAAGAAGTCACCGAGGAACTTCGGCTGGCCAAGGAGAAGCTATCGGAAGAGAAGCTTTATCTGGAAGAAACCATCGACAGCGAACTCGGGTTTGGGGAAATTGTCGGGCACAGCAGCGCTTTGAAAGAGGTGATGGCAAAGGTGGCCAAGGTCGCTCCCAGCGACGCTACCGTGCTGCTGCTGGGCGAAACCGGCACGGGCAAGGAGTTGGTGGCGCGCGCCCTGCACCATCGGAGCAAGCGCCAGGGCAATAGCTTCATCAAGCTGAACTGCGCCGCCATCCCCTCAGGCCTCCTGGAAAGCGAATTATTTGGGCATGAGAAAGGAGCTTTCACTGGCGCGGTTGCCAGAAAACTTGGCCGCCTGGAACTCGCCGACCGGGGCACTCTGTTTCTTGATGAAATTGGAGAGATTCCGTTGAGCCTGCAGCCCAAGCTGCTGCGCGTGCTGCAAGATATGGAGTTCGAAAGGCTGGGCGGCACGCAGACCTTGAAAGTCAATTTCCGGCTGCTGGCGGCCACCAACCGGGACCTGCTGCAGAGCGTAAGGTCCTATGAATTTCGCAGCGATTTGTATTACCGTCTGAATGTGTTTCCGATCCATATACCGCCGTTGCGGGAGCGGCGGGAGGACATCCGGCCGCTGGTCGAGCACTTTGTCCGCAAGTTCGCTGGCCGAATGAAAAAGTCCATCATCAGCATTCCGGCGAAGACGATGGAAACATTGGTGCGATGGGATTGGCCGGGCAACATCCGCGAACTGGAGAACTTCATCGAGCGCTCGGTCATCCTCACTCCGGGATCGGTTTTGCAAGCGCCGCTCTCGGAATTGCAAATGGCGGCGGATGCGGGCAATGGCGGAAATGTCAGTCTTCGTGATAAAGAGCGCGAGCGCATTCTTCACGCTTTGCGGGAATGCCGCGGCCAGCTCGGCGGGCCCGACGGCGCAGCTGCGCGGCTCGGGTTGAAACGCACTACTCTACAGTCAAAGCTCGATCATTTCGGAATCAAGCCGGGAGGTTATCGGGGCGTGAGTTCTTGTGACTAGATGGACCTTACAATTCTGCCCCACAAGCGGTGTCATCAGCAGAAACCGAAAAAGCCCCTCGCTCTCGCGAGGGGCTTTCTCCACCAGGGGAGGGACTGGGCGAGGCGCCCAAGTCCGCGCTTATTTGTAACTACTTCGGCTGCTGTTGCTGATCTGCGGTGGTTGCCATCGGAACCGAAGAGTTGCTGGAGAGTTGCTCCAGATCGTTCTTCAGCAGGCTGATTTCCACGCGCCCGCCGCTGATGTGCTTGGTCTTCGCATCCGCATCCGAGCCAGCGACCGGGGCATTGCCCATTCCAACAAGATAAATCCGATAGACCGGAATCTCGTGGTTAAGCACCAGATAGCGCACTACGGACTCCGCCATCTTCTGCGAGTTCTGGATCGCGACCTGGCCCTTGCCGGAAGAGAAGCCCTGCACTTCGATAATGTAGCCGTGCTGGCCCTGTACGCTGGTGGCCATCTCATCGAGAGCGTCCTTGGCGTTCTTGCTCAATACGGTCTGGCCGGGCCGGAAGCGGATTTCCGTCTGGTTCGACGCTTTGTACTGGTCGATGTTGCCGACCACCGTTTCCACGGTCTGGATGCGGGTACTGGCCTGCTGCGCGCTCTGCTGCGCCATGGTGGCCTTGTTGCCGGCTTCGACAGCGTGCTGATCGGCCTGATCGGCCTTGTCGGAAGCCAGCTTGATGCCAGCCTGTGCGCGCGCGTCGGTATCCTTGATGTTCCTGCTATTGGCCGCGGTCAGATCGTCCAACTCATTGACGCGGTCGCGGATGGGATCGGTCTGCCGCTTAACATAATTCTTGCGGGCAAATGGATTCACACGGCCCCAGAAGCCTTCCCGGCTGGGTGGTGCCAGAGGCTGCTTGCCGGTGGCGGTGTCGGTGGATTGCGCCGACGACGCGGCGGGTTGGTTCGACTGATCTTGGGATGACGGCGAAGTCTGCGCGATGGCCGGAAATGCCAGCACTGCAGCCAAGGGCAAGGTAACGAGAATGCGGCGGTTCATAATAAAGTTCCTCCAAGTTGGGGGAGCGTTTGGGGGCTCCACTCCAGCACGCCGTAACGGGCGTGTTGCGTGATTTTTGATTGCGTCCCCTAAAACTACAAACCGTAAAGCAAGCGGTGGCCGCTTTGCCGGCATGCGCTGACGCGACGCACGCCTAAAAACCCTCAAATTCAGGCGCCCGCACAACCTGCCTGCGCCTGCCTTCTGTATTACAGGTCGGATGCCAAACCGTGCCCGGAGGTTGACGAGCTAAGTGCTTGATACCTAAGACATTATACCCGCGCTACTGGCGGCAGGGATAACTCGGAGGGTTCCCGCAGGGTAATTTTGGCAAATTCGATATAAAAACTGCGTGGGCGGCGCTGCGCCACGGGAACGAGACGCCGCGGGAGACGGAGCGGGCGGTGCTGGAGTTGCGGCAGGCGCATATGCGCTGGGGACCGCGAAAACTGAAGCGGGTGCTGGAGCGGGACCAGGCACATCAGCGCTGGCCGGCGGCGAGCACGATCGGCGAGTTGCTGAAGCGCGAAGGGCTGGTGGTGGGGCGGAAAAAGCGGCGGCGAACCGCGCCCTACAAGGAGCCACTGTCGCATGCTGACGGTCCGAACCGGGTGTGGTGCGCGGATTTCAAGGGGTGGTTGCGGAGCGCGCGGGCGATGGCGGTAGTCGTTGTGCCGGAATCAAGAATGACGACTTGCCCTTCCGTCACCATGCGCGCCGCAGCTGCGGCGATCTGCAACTTCTCCTTGCGATGCAGTTTTTCTTTTTCGCGCAGTGTGGGATCTTCGAGCGCGCCCTCGCTCGCCTGCAGCGCTCCGCCATGAGTGCGATGAACGCGCCCTTTGACGTGGATAATTTCCAGGTCCTTGCGAATCGTGACCTGCGAAGTATGGAACTGGCGCGCCAGGTCGATGACCAGCACGCGGCCGTCGCGATGCAGTAGATCGAGGATTGCTCGTTGCCGTTCTTCGCTTAACATGCATTCGTCCTGGCTATTCGGGCCGAGCCTCAAGCAGCAGATGCTGATCGAACTCGGCTGCCATTCTAGCCGTTGGGCCGTGCACTTTGCCGAGATCTTTGTGGTTCACGTAATCGACGACGCGATAAGCGCTTTACTATTGCTCACGTCCCAACCTGGTTGGCAATCCCAACGCCAAGCCCTGCATTCCAGGGACGCTGTTCAACACCTGCGCGTTCGCCGACAATACCAACCTCGGAACATTTGGCAACGCAGGACGCAACATCATCGAGGGCCCGGGATACAAGACCTGGGACACGGCAGTGATGAAACAATTTCCGATCAGCGAACAGAAGAAATTCGAATTCCGCGCGGAATTCTTCAACGTGCTCAATCATGTGAATTATCTGTTTGGACAATTTGGCGCGATCAGCGCCGAGCCTACCCCATTGGAGCTTGGCCAGAGCCGCTTCGGATATCCCCTGGCGTCGCGCGCGCCGCGGCAGATTCAGTTTGCGTTGAAGTTTTATTTCTGAATCCGGGATCGAGCGACGATCTCTGCCAGCGCAATGTTTCCGGTAAATTCTGCCCTCGAAATATAGAACCCGCTCACTGTTTGGCCAATCAGGTGAACCGTGTAGATCTGTTGTTTTCTTCCTCCGGTTACTCTGCGTTACACACTCGGCTTCTGTGACAGATGTAAACACCTAACGTATTCGAGGCATCTATACGTGGGCAGTAATTCTTGTGAAACCCAAGGAGTGCCCATGTTGGAAGAACAAAGTTCTTTCTATCCCGCTCATGCACCATTTCCTTCGTCTTCGTCGGTAGCGCTGAGTGGCCTGCGTGTCAGCAGAGAATCCACGGCTTCACCACATGGGAGGTTTCAGGCCGTGAACCAGAAGCCGGCTGCGCCAGACGCAATCTGGGGTCACTACAATAATTATCGATCGAATGGGCTGTGGGGATCAGCGGTGATCCACGTCGCGGCGCTGTGCTTGATTCTTGCCAGCGCAACGTTCGGCCATCAAGTTGTGCAGCGGGTCGAACAGCATGAGCATGTCACGCTGATTGCACCATCGCCGGACTCGTACACGTTGCCGACCGCCAAGAAAGTTGTCAGTGGTGGTGGAGGTGGAGGCGATCATGATCCATTGCCGGCTACCAAGGGGCGGCTGCCGAAGTTCGCGATGGAGCAGATCACGCCACCGCAGATTGTAGTGCGCAATGAAAAGCCAAAGCTGACGGCGGAACCCACGGTCGTGGTTCCTCCGCAAGTGCATCTGGCGCAGAATCATATGCTGAACCTGGGCAATCCCGCGGCTGTGCCGCTCCCATCCGCGCCGCCATCGAATGGATCTGGCTCGGGGGGCGGCATTGGTTCTGGCTCTGGAGGCGGGATCGGCGTGGGCCATGGACCCGGAGTTGGCCCGGGCAGCGGAGGCGGCATTGGCGGTGGAGTATTTAAGGTTGGCGGCGGCATCTCGGCCCCGCGGCCACTTGCAACGCCGGACCCCGTTTACACAGAGGAAGCACGTCAGGCAAAAACTCAGGGAACATGCATCCTGTGGCTGGTTGTCGATGCGGAAGGGCACCCGCGCGATATTCGCGTAGTCCACGGCTTGGGTTTTGGGTTGGACGCGAAGGCAATCGAGGCGGTGAAGCAGTGGCGCTTTGAGCCGGCTCTCAAGGACGGCAAGCCGGTGAACGTCCAGATCAGCGTGGAGGTTGGCTTCAAGTTGTATTGATGCCGGCGTTGAAGCAAGCCTGCCATGAGCGTGAAGCCTCGCAGTATGGATATTCGCTATTTGTTCGCCTTACGATAAGGCCCATCTGCCCTGCTCACGCACCGAAAATAAATTTCTTAGCTAAGGCTGGCGGGAGTGGACGGGCTTGCGAACCGCCGGATTTGTGATGAAAATTTTTATTCGGATGGCTCTGAAACCCTTGCCCAGCGCGGGTTTTCGAAAAACGGACTTCGCAAAATCTTGTTTTCAAAGAACTTAGAGTCAAAATCTTGAGAACAAACCACTTAGGAAGGGCGATTCGGGTTCTCCCGACCGTCACGTCCTCGACTATGATCGCGCGATTCGGATTGTGGGCGCAAGGTCAGATGTCACATGGGGGCTGTGGAAAACAATTACCGAAACCCTAGCCAACCAAAGCTCCGGCCGGATATCGGGAGCGCATTATATGTTCTTGACATCATATGTTCTAGATGTCATATTTAGGCAGTGAGCTGGATTGTCGAGATTGGCGACCAATTCAAGCCGGAGTTCTTCGGGTTCGACGAAGATGTTCAAACGGAGATTCTGGCGTTGGCGCGGCTGCTCCAGCGATTCGGGCCGCAATTGGGACGGCCCCGCGTCGATACGCTGAAGGGCTCGCGTCAAGCGAATATGAAGGAGCTGCGGTTCAGCGGTTCAGCGCTGCCGATGGAGAATGGAGAGTGGCGTTCGCTTTCGATCCGAAACGCAAGGCAATCCTGCTCGTTGCCGGGGACAAATCAGGCGTCAGCGAGAGACAGTTCTACCGCGGGCTGATTCGCAAGGCGGACGCGCGTTTCGACACCCACCTCATATGGCTGAAGAAAACTGGTCTCAAGTAGAAGGGAAGATAATCATGCCGACGAACGTGAATGACATCATCAAGAAACTGAGCCCCGCGCAACGCAAGAGAGTTGACGCCCGTGCCGCGCAACTTGTCGCCGAGGAAATGTCGCTGCGCGAGCTGCGGCGGGCGCACAAGCTCACGCAGGAGCGCGTCGCGGAGACGCTGGGGATCGGCCAGGACCAGGTTTCGCGTCTGGAACAGCGCAGCGATCTTTTGCTATCCACGCTGCGCAGCTACGTGGAAGCCATGGGAGGCCGTCTCACCCTGATCGCGGAATTTCCCAAGCGCAAGCCGGTTGTGTTGTCGGGCATTGCCGCGCTGGACGCGGGCTCGCGAATCTGAGAGCCGCGCGATATGCAAAATCCTTCATCTTGACGCCCCCCTTTGCTGGAGTATGCTCCGTGGGCTGAGAAAATCGCGGAGCAACGTGAGGGCTTTACGGCCTTGGAATGCTCTCGGCGGCAATCTTGTAGTCGCTCGGCTCATCCCCCAGAGCCATTGAGAACTAAAGAGGAAACTCCCATGTGTACACGTTTCGTTTCGCGATCTTTGCGGTCGCGTTGATCTGCTCCGCCCTGGCCTTCCCGCAGTTCGCGGCAGCCAGCACGTATGTAACATTTAATGTGCCTGGCGACACCTATGGGAGCGCAATGCCGCAAGCCTTAAATAAGTGGGGATCCGTAACCGGCTGGTACGGCACGGGTGGCACCGTGGACGCGTACTATGGATTTCTCTACCAATCGAGCGGGTCGGTTATAACCTTTCTAGTGCCCGGCCAGTGGAGAACGATCCCACTAAGCATCAGCGACTCGGGCTGGGTATAGCACCCCGCAGTCGTTCTTCCGAGACTAGTTCGGCAACATTACGACCTTCAGCATTACTGAGTACGAAGGCACGGCGGGTATCGAGGACAGCGGCAATGTCGTAGGCCTCTACAAAGTCGCGGGCTCCGCCTCCTTCCGAGGGTGGCAACGCACATCCGCTGGCGTGGTCAGCTACTTTAAGGACCCAAGCTCCGGGTCGGAGGAACGCTCCCCTACATGCGTCAGCAGTAATGGCAAGGTCGCCGGCTACTACTTCGACTCTCAGGGCGGCTTCCACGGTTTTGTGAAGACCAACTGACCAAAAATCAAAATCCCCGCCCTGTCTCTCCAAAAAACGCAGGGACAAGGACGGGGCGAACCCAGTATCGTGAGAATGCCTCGACGTACTCAGCTACTGCCGGCGCGATAGGGATCCCCTCGGCTTCGCTCGGGGCAGGCTCTTCGACTCCATTTGTCACGCGCTATTCGCGCGCGACAAATTCCTCTCAGGATGACAATCCTGCTTTGCAGATATTGCTTCGTCTGAGGGGAGAGATTGGTATTGTGCGTCGCGACCCGTCTTGCTTATCGCGATTCAGAGCCAGGATTTCCTGAGTAGTACCCGCTGCGGGTGGCAGCGCGCAACCGAGCGGATCCCTCAAACGCCTGAACCTGAATCGAGTGGTAGACGCCGGTTGCGTGCGAGTTGGAAGAGCGATAGCCGATTACGTACTGGCTCCGTATGTCGCGCGCGATCGCACTCGCGATCGATTGCACCTCGTCAAGACTGGAAGGAAAAAACGCGGTGCCTCCAGTTTGCTCGGAGAGGGTACGCAGCGCTTGCCGATTGATCTCGTCCCGCCGGTCGGTTTGTTCGAGCGCGATCGTATAGAGCACAGGCCCGTTCTTCGACTGCAGCTTGCGCAGAGCCTCCTGGAACGTTGCCTGGCTTGCGTTGTCCGCCCCGTCGGTGACGACCAGCAGAATTTTCTTTTGTAAAGGGGACGTCTGGTTCAGATGATCCACGGCTGCAATGATGGCGTCATAGAGCGCAGTGCTGCCGCGCGTCTCCACCCGCTGCAGGGCTGCCTTCAGTTTGCCAACGTCCTGCGTGTAGTCCTGGTCGAGAAACGCTTCTTCGCCGAAGTTGACCACAAACACACGATCCTCCTGCTGGCTTGCATTCACCAGCTGCAAGGCCGCTTCGTTCACCTTGGCCCGCTTCGGCAGCATGGAGCCCGAGTTGTCGATCAGAATTCCCAACGCAATCGGCACGCGCTCTTTGTGGAAGGAAGTGACCTCCTGCAGTTTTTGATCTTCGTACACTTTAAAGTTGTCGCGAGCCAGATCGGTAATCAGGTGATTCGAGTCATCCACCACGGTCGCATGCAGGACGACTTCCTCCACTTCCTTCTTGAAGACAAAGCCCGGGGTTTCGTCATTCTGCGGCGCGATGGCGTCGGGCTGCGGCGAAGAGGTATCGGGCGCCTGCTGACTGTTGGACGCCGGTGGCGCGGAGGGAGGGGGTGAACTCTGGGCAGGACTCATGGTGGCAAGAATCAGCAAGCACGCCAGAAATTGAGCGCTTCCAACAAGGCATCGGACCCATTGACGCATAGCCCACCGATGCGTAACTATCGCTTCACCAGGCGTAATGAACACTATGGCGCCCCCCACGAATCCTGAGATTCGAATCCTGGGACTAGATGAGATTCAGGGCAAGAGAGTTGGCTGGATTTTCATTAGAAAAAGCGCGGCCCCCGCAAAGAGGGCCGCGCCGGATCGGGTGCTCCGCAGTTCTCACCAATAGCTGAAATTCAATTCGTCGAGCCAGACCGAGTAGGGCGCCTGCTTGGAGTCCCCGTCCTGCTGGTAGTTGATGGTCACGCCATACCAGGTCGTCACCGTGGGATTTTCATAGTAGTTGAGCGTGGAAGTTACTCCATTGAGCGTGATCGATTGGAACAGCAAATGATTGTCGGTGGTGCGCTGGACCTGAAGAACGAGGTGGTTCCAGGAATTAGCCACGGGATTACAGGGAACGCCGGTCACATGCCACTTCTGCCCGGGATTATCCCAGATGTCCCACTCATTGCCGCCCCCAATCCGGCATTCATGCCCCCAGATGTAGGAGTAACCGCCGACGAACTGGTTGATATCGAACTCCAGCGCCTGGGAAGCGCCGAGATCTTCGACATAAAAGTAGACGTCGTAGGTGAAATTGTGGAGATTGGGAACAATCGTCTGGTTGTAATCAGGCATGCCCTGGGTCGAGAAGTTTCCTATGAGATGGTTGTTCCAGAGGATGTCCGAATAGACGGTTTCGCCGCCAATATCCATGCGGGTGGCGTTGCCGCTAAGCGATGGGGAGGAAATATTCTGGGTCATCACCCAGGTAGCTTCCGGGCCTGAGGGCTTGCAGGAATTGCAGATATTGTATGCCGAGGGCAAGAGGGCGTAGCCGTTCCAGCCCGGCTGTTGATGAAGATTGGTGAAGACGCCCGTAGTGGAGCCGCCGCTTCCTACCGTGATTGTCACCGGAGCCGTTGCAGCGCCGCCGCAGTTATCCCACTCCTCCACAGTTGTGTGGTAGGTGCCGGGGCTAAGCGTGATCAGCGCATTGAGCGTGGCGCCTTGCGAGGTGTAGGCGAGGGCACCGGGCGCGGTATAGATTCCCATGGCAGAAACGCCTCTGGCGCAAGACGTAGTTGCCGATGCCACATATTGCACGGTCGAACTCACCGTGGTGTTGGTCTGCGGAGCGGTCACAGTTACTTCTCCACCGCCGCTGCTGGAACCCCCAACCGTGATGGTGATTGGGGTGTAGGCACTGGCTCCGCAGTTGTCCCACTCCTGCACAACCGTGTGATAGGTGCCGGCGTTTAAGGTCAAGGTGGTGTTCAGACTTGCGCCCTGGGTTGAATACGCCAGCACGCCGGCGACGTATAGATGCCCATCGCAGACACGCCCTTGGAACAACTGGACGAGGAGGTGGCGATGAACTGGACGGAGGTGCCCACGGTCGCATTATTGGCGGGCGCTGTGACTTGTACCTCAGAGGCGCCCCCGGAAACGTAAATGGTGACGGGCGTCGTGCTGGCGCCACCGCAATTGTCCCAGGCCTCGACTGTGGTCTGATAGGTGCCGGGGCTGAGAGACAACAAAGTGTTGAGGCTGCTTCCGCCGGTGCTATAGGCGAGAACGCCGGGCGCGGAATAGACGCCTATGGCCGAGATTCCGTCGGCACAACCGGTGGTGGCGCTCGCGACATACTGAACTGTCGTGGCTACCTGGCTTCCATTGGCGGGTGCGGAAACTGTGACGCCGGCAAAGGCTAGTGTTCCGCCCGAACATAGTGCTAGCACGAGGGCAAATCTTCTCATCAAAAGTGTCTCCGGGGTAGGGTATAGGGGCGGCTATACCTACAGGTTTGAGGAATGGCTTATCGGGGATTCTATGTATTTGTGGCGCCCAACTCAAGGGCGATTTTGAGAAAAACGGGAAGCGGAGTACTCAAAGGTTCTAATACCATTGGAACCTGCATCCACTCGCCGGGCGCGCGGTCCCGCTCAACCTAAAGGTTGTCACCGATATCCGGGACCGCGATACCGTATTTTGGCTACCCTCGACATCTCCAGGCGACATCCTCTACATCTCAGACATACCTCTGTTGTACGGCGTAGAGGCCGCGACGAGGGTCGGGGAGAGATGCCTTTACGTTCCGCCTAGGCAGTCTCGGAAAGGAAGTATACGGACGTGGAATTGGGTGCAGTCGTAGTCGTTCCGGCTCGGGAAGACCTCACGGGGGGGGATGAAACGCAATCCTGTGCCCCGGCTGTCGAAACTTCGAAGCCGATTTATTCCTCGCGTATGCCGATACTGGGCAATGATGTCTTGCACTCATGGATGGAACGTGTCCGCAAGCTAGGAGTGCCGAGCCTCTGGCTCACCTCTGGTGCCCGCGATGGGAGGGTAGATCTTTCTGCGCTGGCCAACTTTATTCGCCAGGGAGTTGAGCGACTTCTCGTGATTAAGCTCAAATCCTATGCGGAGATGGACCTTGCCGATTTGCTTCGCTTCCATTGCGAGCGCAACAATCCAGTGACCGAGGCCCACGATGCCCGAGGCCGGCTGGGCGTTAGCCTGCTGGATCAGTTGGCGCTGCGGGCAAGGGGAGAAAGCCAGGAGGCTTCCACTCCGCTGATCTGTGGGCGGGTTCCTTATCAATTCAACGGATATGCCAAGTGCATTTTGTCGGCGAAGGAAAGACAGGAACTGGTTGGAGACGCACTGACCGGCGCATGCGCGATGCGACCCGCGGGCACACAGATTCGTGAGCAGGTGTGGGTTGGGGAAGGCGTGAATCTGGCGGAATCCGCGCGGGTCATTGGTCCCACTTATATCGGAGCACATACCGCGATCCGTGCCGGTGCAACCATTGGTCCCTTTGCGTCGGTGGAGCACGATTGCGTGGTCGATTGCGGGGCTACGGTGGAGCGAGCTACGGTTCTGCCGCACACCTATCTGGCGCCGGGCATTCTCATTCGGCAGGGGCTGGTGGACGGGGGATATCTGCAGGATCTTGGCTCGGGGGCGGTCGCAGATCTTCAGCCGGCAGGTCTGGCAAGCCGGATTCAGCTGTGTGAATCCCACAGACGGCCATTCGAAAAGACAGCGAGCGATGCCTCCCCGCGAGCGGACAGTTCGTTGGCCTGGGACTTTGTTCCATCTTCCACTGCGGCGCAGCCCTGGCTCCGGGTGCAGCTATGAAAACCTTTGCCTGGACTGCCCTGCCATTTCCGCAGGCTTCGGGCGCTGAAAGCCGCCGTGTGTTGCGAAAAAAATTCTTGAGTTCTTTGCGCGCATGTGGATCTTCAGTGATCCTGGATTTCTCCGGCTGTCACTCCTTGAATCATGAAGACATTGGCCTGCTGCTGGAGTGCATTGGGCAGGTGGCTGGCCGGGATATGCAGGTGGCGCTCGTCGCGGGTTCTCGCGTCAATCGAGTGCTGCTCGAAGTGACTCGCATCTCGTCCCTTGTGCCGGTCTACGATTCGGTGGAGGAAGCGATTGGTTATCCAGGGGTTGCAGCCATGAGCAGCGAAAAAGATCAAAGTTCGAGCCAATCTCAAAGCGTAGGGAGTGCGTAAATGAATCTAAAATTTCGCGCCTATTCGAGATGCTTCTCGATCGCCATGTTGACAGGCGCATTTCTGATCTCGAGCGAAATGCCTCTGTTGGCTCAACAGGCCAGCCAGTCGAACACTGCTGGCCAGAAGCAGGACGATTCATTGCCAGATGCGCCGCAAGCGCAGCAGCCTGCGCCGCCGCCACCGAACCAACAGACACCTGTTCCCTCAGGAGCTGCTGGAGCGAAGACCGCTACGGTGAAGGGAGCGCCGGTGGCCCAGCCCGCGGGGGCTGCCGTGGCGCCCGTCCGCCAGCGTGGTCATCGCTCGCTACTCATCAAGCTGGGATTAGCTGCGGGAGCCGGCATCGCTGTGGGTTCGGTTGTCGCTATGTCGGAGCGAAGTCCATCGCGGCCGCCCGGCGTGGCAGCGGCTGCTCGTCCCTAAACTTTCATCCATGAACCTCTTCGATGAGCGCTGATTGATTGCACAAACGCTGATTTATGAACCTTGATTTATGAAGCGGGGAGTTCTCCAAACCAATGACCGCGGACAAAGCCGATGCGCAGGCTATTTCTTCTCGCCCGTTTCTAATTACTTTTTCTGGAATCGACGGAGCCGGGAAGACCACCCAAATCGAATATCTAGCGTCGAGCCTGCAAGAACAGGGCCTGCGCGTGCAACGGCTCAGTTTCTGGGATGACGTTGCGGTCTGGTCGAATATGCGCGGGGGAGTCGGCCAACGGACGGCGAACGTCAGTCGCGCTGACGAAGTGGGTGAGCGTTCGTTCTCCCCAAAAAACAATAAACACATTCGCAAATGGTATTTAACCGCAGCACGGTTGGGATTCTACATGCTCGATGCCATGCGCTTGCGCTGGCTCCTCACCACGCCACGAGCAACAAACTTCGATGTCGTAATTTTTGACCGCTACATCTACGACCAGATCGCGAATTTTTATTCGCGCTCATATGCCGCTCGCTTCTACGGCAAGATGCTTTTGAGTCAGACGCCCACTCCCGACCTGGCGTTTATCATCGACGCTTCGCCCACCGCAGCTTTCGCGAGGAAGCCGGAATATCCTCTCGACTTCGTGGCTAAGAATCGTCAGAGTTTCCTGGTCCTCGGCGAGATTGTTCCGCAGCTAATCGTAATTTCTCCCGCCGCCGCGGAGGACGTCAGACGTGAAATTGATTTGCACGTCCGCCGAACACGGCTCGTAGCCGGCACTTCACCTGAGGGGAAAACTGCAGTTACGGTGGCCAATACCGTAGTCTTTCGACAGAATTCCTGTAGGGTCGAAAACGACACAACGGCCCGCGTTTAGCGGCCATCCAAGGCTTGCGCGTTAGAGAAGCGAGGCCTTGAATGATACCGGGGAGTTCTGAAAATCGTTTCGCCCTAGTTGTACCGACGCTCGATGAAGCGGGAAATATCGACGAGCTGCTCACTGCACTCACGGCTGTATTGAGCGACACGCAGTATGAATACGAGATCATAGTAGTTGATGATGGAAGCACCGACGGAACGGTGGAGCGGGTTCGTGACTGGACCAAGAGAAATCCGCGCGTTCGCGTCTTCTCACGCGCCGGAGAACGGGGATTAGCCGGTGCGGTGCTCTACGGGTGGAGCCAATCTTCTGCGAACCTGCTGGGTGTGATTGATGCTGACCTGCAGCATCCCCCTCAGTTGCTGCCGCAACTATTGAAGGAAGCCGAACAAGCCGATATCGCCATTGCGAGCCGCTACGCCAAGGACAACGGCACTAAAGGTTGGAATCCGCTGCGTGCCGCCGTCTCGCGGCTGAGCACGCTCGTGGCCGAGCCCTTGATCTACAAGAAGAAGCTTCGGGTCACCGATCCGATGTCCGGTTTCTTCATAATCCATCGCCACTGCATCGAAGGACTGACCTTCCAGACCACCGGCTTCAAACTGTTGCTCGAGATTCTGGTGCGTGGGCGCATTCAGAGGGCACGTGAGGTTCCTTATCATTTTGGTCTTCGCCACAACGGCAAAAGCAAGGCCAATGCGACCGTGGCAGTTCACTATTTGCACCTTCTGGGCCGGCTCTCGCGAGATCTGGTGTTGCGTTCGAGCGAGCAATGAAGATCGCGCTCATCACTGCATTTCCGCCTAGCCGCCGGGGACTGAACGAGTACGGTTTTCATGTGGCGCAGCATCTAAGCCAGGAGCCATGCATCGATCTGACAGTGCTGGGTGATTATCTTCCAGAACCTGCCGATGAATTGCCTGGCTTTAAGGTCACGCGGTGTTGGGGCTTCGGAAAGTATGGCAATGTAGCGAGCCTGCTGCGCGCCATCCGGAGCGTGAAGCCTGACGTGGCCTGGTTTAATCTGGGCTTCGCCAGCTTCGGGGATAGTCCGGTCTCGGCTGGGTTGGGCCTGCTAATACCGGCTCTGGCACGATTAAACGGCGTCTACTCGCACGTCACGCTGCACCAGTTGTTCGAGACAGTCGACTTGGTTGATGCGGCTGTCTCCAGTCCTCGACTGTATCGCCTGGGCGGCTGGCTGACCACGCACCTGCTGTTGAGTGCGAACTCGATCTCGGTATTGCTTCCTACTTATGGAAAGACGTTGGACGAGAAGTACGGGCGCGGCCGGGTTACTGTTCGTTCGCACGGAATCTTTGCCGGGAAGCCGGATCCTCCCGACTTTACACGACGCGGAAACCCGACCCACCGTATTCTCGCTTTTGGAAAGTGGGGAACCTACAAGCGCCTGGAACTGCTGATCGAGGCGTTTGAGCGCGTGGCCACGAAGCTCCCCAATGTGAAGCTGATAATCGGTGGCGGCGACCATCCAAAGACGCCCGGCTATGTGGACTCGATGGCCCGGCGCCATGCGAGCGATCGGATTCGCTTTCTGGGCTATGTAGCCGAGGAAGCGGTTGCCGATCTGTTTCGTGATGCAAGCCTGGCGGTAATGCCCTACACGTCGTCCGCCGGGTCCAGCGGTGTGGCGCATCTGGCGGCGCAGTACGGGGTTCCGGTCATTGCTTCTGACATCCAGGATTTCCGGGAACTGGCAGAGCATGAAGCGATCGCCATCCGCTTCTTCACGTCAGGCAACGCCGACAGCCTGGAGGAGCAGATCCTGCTCGCTTTGAATTCTCCCGATGATCTGAGAGCGATGGCCTGGCGGAATTATTCAGCCGGAATCGCCATCAGCATGCCCTACATCGTGCGCGATTACATTCAGTCTTTTCGCCAACACGAGCGTATCAAGGTTTTGCAATTGGCGGCCAGCTTGCGCCGCGCCGGTCGATTCCGAAGGGCAGACGAACTTGCTCGTACGGTGGGCGAAACAATTCAGAAGTGGCAGGACGAAGATGAGGTTACCAGCCCTTTTGCCTAACCCGCGCACTTCCACAGGCGGGAGCGATGGTTCTCTAACTCTGATGCCGGCAATCTATTTCTGATTTGGATCTTGAGGCTGTGAACTCTGGGGTTGAGAGTTCTGCGACGGCTGGGGATCTGCCGAGCTGGGCGCCGCATTTCCGTCCTGTGGCGAATTCGGCAGGGACAGGGCGGGCAGGGCCGGTGCCTGAACCGCAATCGGAGGAACGGGCTTCGCCTCCGGCTCAGTGTTCACAGCAATCCCGTCGCGCCGCTTGAGTTCGATGGGTTTTCTTGCGCGACGCTTCGATTCTTGAATCGCCTTCAACGTGGCGTCCACATCCAACTGATTTTCAACGGCCAGGTTGTCGATCTTCCGTCCCTCGGCGTCGCGACGCGTAGCATAGCTCACCTTGGCGTTCGCGTCGCGCCCGGACCGGGCGGCCTCGTAATACATTTGCGCGCTCTCTCGATCACCCTCGAGTTCAGCCACATAGCCCAGATTGTTCAGAGTGAAGGCATTCTGCGCATCCCGCTGATATGCCTGCAAGAAAAACTGCCGCGCAGCCGAGGGGTGGTTGTCGTTCAGAGCCGCCACTCCACGCAGATTGAGGCGTGCGCTCGCTGCCTCAGGTCCTTCACCCCGGGCGATCTGCTGGCTGACAGCTGCGGCATTTTGTGCGGCCACCTCGCTAATTGGACGTCCGCGCCATTTTGCGCGAGGAGTCACGACCACACGCTGCGTGGAATGCATGCTGGCGGCTGCGGAGTAGGATCGCAGCGCTCCCTCGATATCTCCAACGGCTTCCATGGCATAGCCGAGATTGTTGAGTAAAAAAGGATCGTTGGGAAAGTTCGGCAGGGCAGATTGCAGCAGGTTCCTGGCTTCAAAGACTTGCCCTTCCTGCAAGAGCACAATCGCCCGCTCGTTGAGCTTGCTGATTTCCTGGCTGGCATTGCGCACATGCCGAAATGCCTCATCAAGAGGCTTACCCTGAAGGGCCGCTTCGCTGGAGCGGTCGATTACCGCATCCGTATGAGTGCGCGCCGCCAGCGCGTAGTAGCGGAGGGCTCGATCGGCATCGCCCTCCAATTCGGCGACATATCCCAGATTATTCAGAGTGAACGGGTCGTCGGGATCGAGCAGGTAGGCCCGATAAAAAAGTTTCTTGGCTTTCTCCTGATGCCCGTGCTTGAGTTCGGCGACCCCATCGCGGTTCAGCTTCTGGCTGGGTGTGGACAGGCTGCGCTGCGGAATCGGAACCTTCAAATCGCCCGCAAAGCTCGGGTCAGATCCGGCGAGAAGTTGCATCGCCAGCAAACCAGGAATCGCCACACTTATTCTGAACTTATTCAAGATTCGGAGCCTCCGATATTTTGCCGATACTATGATGAACGAAAGGCAGCCTTGGTTGACTACAGGAAATACCTGATGCCGACGCACCCGTCCGAATTTGCCCTCGGTCGGCATCCAAGTCACGATGACAAAATTCCTCTGGACGATAATCCTTACAGCGGGAGTCCTGACAACAGGCTGCGTGCAGGCGCAGACGGCAGTGCCCGCCGACATCAGGTAATGCCAGCCCGCAACCAACGGCTGCGGTCGCAGACACAGCCTCCTCAAACCGCGAACTTGGGGGCAAGGTGAGTCTGGTGCGCGGCATGCTGAAGCGGCTGGATCCGATCCACGATCAGCTGGTGATTCACGCATTTGGAGGAGGCGATGTCCGAATTGCCTTCGATCCGCGGACTCAGCTTTCTTACCGAAAATGCGCCGGCGCGTTTGACCAGCATTCCGGTGGGATCGGTCGTGTCGGTCGACACTGTGATCGACGATGGAAAGCTGTTTGCGGCTCGCGGTGCGAACTGGCTCCATCCAGTGCGGCTGAGCTGAATGGGCAGGTCGTGCGCTACGACGCCAGCAAGTCGCGGCTTACCGTGCGCGATCCCATAAGCCCGAGAAAATGTTTCGCTGCGCATTACTCCAGTACCACGGTTGTGGACCAGGGCAAACCTGCTTCGCCGGAGGCTTTGTCTCCGGGCATGCTGGTGCGAGTGTGGTTCTCGCCCACACGAACACGCAGCGAACGAATGTCGAGATTCTCGCCGAACGTGGAAATTCTTTTTTGTTTGAGGGTCGAGTTGTCGCCGTAGATCTGCGCTCACATGTCGCTGGCCTTGTCGAACGATACCGACCAGAGCGTTCGCGAGCTTGCCATCGGTTCGCTGGACGCCGCAAAGTCTTAGTCTTTTGCGGGAAGGCGCCGAACGTCAGCATTCAGGCTGAGTTCGATGGAGAGCGCTACGACGTTCGCACAGTCACTGCCGTGCCGCCCAATCGATGAGTATCTCGTCGCCGCATCTGTCGCGTCTGATTGGGCGGGCGCGGTCTCCGGAGCTTTCAGGACGTCTTAATCCCGGCGAATTTCTCCCGCAGGGTCCGCGCGACGAAGTAATCTCCGTCGCGAAACATGTAACGGACCGTGTGCCGGGCATAGCGCGCGAGGCTTCGCAGATCGGTCTTGTGCCAGCAACACGAGTTCATGTTGGGAGACAGCCCAACATAGAAGCGGAAACGGTGGTGCGCCGATTCCGGCATCGTCAGCATGGCCGCCGCCATGCGGTGATTTCCTTCGATGATCGTCAGCGGATGACGATCGTCGATGCCGATCAGCAACACGGCATCGGGCACCTCGGTCCCGCGCAGATCGCTTGCGATCTCCCCGAGCTTTTTCAGGAAGCGGCCCTTCTGGCCGCGAACCAGTTCAGCTTCGATGCGGCCAATCATTTCCGTCAGGTAAAACCCGCCGCCGCAAAACGTCTCCACTCGTTGCGCGGAAATGACCGCAGGCGCGCCAGATCGCGCGGAGCCAGCTCAATCTCCCACCACTCGAGTATCGGCAGGCAGTTCACGCCACAGGCGTCCTCGCCGGCGGAACAACAACGCGCGCCGGATGAAATTTTCATGCGGATGATCGAGATCGGCCTGCTCCACAAGATGCTTGAAGTCACGGCGATAGGGATCAAACTCGGGATGATAGAACTCGCCCCGCAGGAATTCCGCGATGATCTCTTCTTCCGGTACGGGCCGCACGGCGCTGCAATGGTTCCGAAAAGCGCAGAAAGTTCAGATTCGTCGTGGCTCGAAGAAAAGCGGGATCGTGACGACCACCAGCAATCCGCACATCACGAACACCTGCACCATGATGACCTGAGATAAGGAATGGTGATAGCGCCAGATCGCTCCGGCCAGCATGGCGCTCGCGCCCAACTGCACCCACGCCGCGGTGCCGATGCGTCGCGAGATCTCGTACATCATGATCACCACTGCGATGCAATAGATGCCCGTCATGACCGCATACTGCGTAAGCAGCGGCGGAGAATGGCGCTGCCGTGCCCAGCAGGAAAGCTTTCCCCAGCAGCATGGTCCATATGCGCCTGCGGCGCCAGCGCTACGGCCGCGATGAATGCAGATAGTGAGAGTTCCGACCAGCAGTAATGCCGGTGTACAGCACCGCGTGCCCGCCTTGGGCGATGCGTATGGCTGGCCGACACGGGAAACATGCTGCTCACTACCGACCACGACAACATGAAGACCACGCGCCCCACCAGAGCCACGGCCGCGTAGATTCCCGCTTCCGACGGCGGGAAGAAATGCTTCACCAGCAGGATGTCGAGGTTGCTGAGAATCACCTGGCCAATGAAGTACAGCACGGCCTGCATGCCCTCGCCGAAAGGCGCGATCTTGATCAGTACCCGCCTCGCGCGGTACTGCGGCTCCCGGCTTCGCCGGCAAGATACGCGGCGACGATGGAGAGCAACACTGCCGTCATCACACCCGTCACGCCCATCCCGAAATGCAGGAAGAGCAGAGCCCCGCCGAACTTAACCGCCACTTCCACCACTACATTGATGGCCAGGCCGCGAAAGTTGTAACGACCCTGCATTCTTCCGCGACTGCACGCCCAGCGGGATATACACTCCGGCGGCGATGGCCAGCAACAAAAGGTCATGTTGCGCCGGCAGGTTGAAATACGACTTGAGGTAGGCGCTGCCCGCGGCAAGCAGTATTGCAATCCCCAGGCCCACCTGCCAGGCCCGGCGCAACATGCTGGCGTAGATTTGCGCCCGGACAAGAGTTTCTGAATTTCGGGCGATAAATTTTGAAGTTACGATCTGGAACGACAAAGTGATGGCAGTTACCAGCATCAGCAGCGTATATAAAGCAGAGGCGTGGCCGAAGCCCGAAGCGCCCAGCATTCGCGCGATCAGGATGTTGTAGAGCAGGTTCGTTGCCGCCACCAATCCCGTGCTCAGCAACAGGATGGCGCTGCCCCGCACTACGCGCCCGCGCAGGACTTCGCGGTGCCCCGGCTCTGCCGTCGCTTGCGTTTCTGGAGGCGTCGTCATAACGAAGTGCGGTTCTCAGGCAGGTCGGCGCATGCGGAAACGATCACGTCAAAAAGTGAACTGCGCCGCCGGAACGATTTGGGTGTGCCCCTGCCCGGGAAAATCGTAAAAAGCTTTGCTGCTGACAGCCCGAAAGAAAATCTCATGGGATAAGCGACTGACGCCGTCTCCGAGCCCATGCTCTTGTTCCAGCCCCGTTCGCGCGTGTAGGAGACCATGACACTTGACGTCACATTGTCGTATGCGTGAAAGCTGCGTCCTGAAGACCATGCGCCGGAGGCGGTTAGCGTCCAGTGCTCCTTGATCTTTGCGTCCAACTCCAAAGCGCGGACGAAGTGTTTGCGCGATCGCATACTGGCGCCTTGAACGCGCCAGGCGCGCAGAAACTCCGCCACCGCCGACGCGCGGATGCGGGAGCCGAACGTGTGCTCCAGACCCGCATAGGAGACCGTCTGATAATACTCATAGACCGATGGTCCGAAGAGCAGGTCGCGCCCGCTGTAACCGGTCAGCAGCGCGGTCTTGCCCCAGGGTCGGCCCACGCGAAAATCGACGGCGCCGGAAAAATCCCGCGAGTGCAGATCCTGGTCTGTGAATGGGCCCGCTTCCCGAATCAAATTGCCGGAAAACGAGAGCCAATTGCCGATGGGGCTGCTGGCCACATAGAGGAACTGGCGAAACAGATTCTGATTCATAAACGCGGCGCAAGCGTGTCGCGCCGGATCGTGTACTGTATTCCGGGCATGATGCTCAGCTTTACGCTGCCCAGTTGCACCATCGGCGCCACGGAAACATTGAAAATGGTGTCGAAAGTATTGCGATTCTGAATCAGAAGCTCGCTGGGAAATGAGAAGTGCTGCCTTGGGCGTTGCGCTCGGCGACAAAACCTTGAATCGGAGGCAACGAATCGGGACGGAATTGAAAGCGCGAATCGGCGAAGGTTTCGATCGTACGCCGCGGAGGTGGCAGCAAGCTTCCGCTGTTTTGCACGCCGAGCAGGCGAGCGTCCATCTGATAGATGTTTTCATCTTCAAACACGCGCGCCGACGCGCACATCCGGAGCCCATGCCGAGGCGGTCGGTGATGGGACGGCCTTCTTCTTCAGCTAATTCCATTTCCGCGGTGCGGATCGCCCGGATCCTGCGGATCCAGTTGGTTGGCGAGGACGAAGCTTGCAAGCGCGCGATCGTCCTCGCCGCGCTGCCGGTAGACGTTGCCCTGAGCAACCAGAAATTCATAAGTTGTTCTTGCTCTCGGGATCGTCGGGCAGGCTGGCCAATTGCAATTCCGCGCTACGCGTGTCGCCCAGGGCCAATGACGCATTCGCCATGCCCACCGCGACCGCAGTGTCATCGGCGCCCAACGCCTGGGCGCGCCCATACATGCGCTGCGCCAGCGGATACTGGTGGATGCTCATCAGAATGTCCGCTGCGTTCAGGTAGTCTTCCGCGGAGGTCACATCGGTGGGCGCGACTCTTGCCTCGGCAAATCCGAGAGCGACTTGCTGTTGTGCGTCGGATGCTCTGCCTTCATCGGCAAACAGCCGGCCCAGAGCGAGCCGGACCTGCAGACGATTTTCGTCGGAACTTTCCAGCGCCCGCCCATAGCCGGTCATGGCGCGGTCGCGACGGCCCAGGATGCGCAGGGCATCTGCGGTCACCAGCAAAACTTTGTAGTCCTTGCCGCCAGCGCGCTCTGCGGACTCGATCGCCTGCAAGGCCTCAGACGAGCGTCCAAGGTGCGCATAGGATTTTCCAAGCTGCGCTGAAATCATCGCGTTGTCTGGCGCGACTGCGAGCGCATTATGTAAAGTTTCAGCCGAGGCCTCATATTGATGGGCGCGGTACTGAACATCGGCGAGGGCAAGGTAGGAATTCGGCGCGTTCGGATTTATCTTTAGCGCCACCTTGTACTCGCTTTCTGCGCGGGTCAGCATGGCTCGCTGGCGGTAGGCCTCGGCTTTGACAAGATGCAGGCTCTCCGACTCGGGAAGTAAATGGCTGGCTATTTCCGCCTCTTTTAGCGCAGGCGTGGAACGCCTCAACTGAAGCAAAGCGTAGGCCAGTCCGAGATGCGCCTCGCCGTACTGCGGATTCAGTGCCAGGGCCTTGCGGAAGTCCTGTTCAGCTTTCGAGGCCAGGCGCAGATCGTTATACACATAGCCGCGGTTCATGTAACCCACCGCCATCTTGGGGTCGATCTCCAGGGAGCGCGTGAAAGCCTGGACGGCGTCTTGGTATTCGCCGCGGTAGGCATGCACGTGCCCCGCAATCAAAGGCAAGTCGCGATCATTTTCCAAAACTGGTTGATAGCGATCTACGATCTTCATCGCCTCATCGAGGCGCTGAGAAACAGAAGGTCATAAGCCAGATAGTCGACGGCTTCACGATCCTTCGGCAGCTTCTGGATCACTTGATACCCGAGATCTGCCGACTCCGCGTAGTTCCCGGTCATGGTCAGGTAGCGTTCATGCTCCCGCATGACCTGCGGATTCTGGCGCATCGTTTGCGACGCGCGCGCCAGCCACTCCTTTGCCTGGGCGGTGTGGTGCGCCTCGAGTGCAGCATTCATCGCACCGGAAACAATCAGCGGATTGCTCGGCGATTTCTGAAAGGCCTGCTCATAACTCTCCTGGGCTTCCGCAAATTGACGATTCGAGCTGTACAAATCACCCAGAGCCAGATAGGGTACGTACTCGCCGGGATGCTTTTTTGCAAATTCGAGAAAGTATTTGCGGGCGCCTTCGGAGTCGCCCATCTCGCGCGACAGAAAGCCAAGGGAACCTAATGCGCTAGCATTCGATGCATCGATGGCGAGGGCTTCACGATAGGTCTTCAGAGCTTCTTGTCTGCGATCCGCTTTCCAGAGCAGATGCGCGTAGTTGAGCAAAAGCACTCCGTTGCGTGGTGCGAGTTGAAGAGCTTCCTTTAGATCCTTTTCGGCGGTGTCGAAATTGCCGCCAGCCATTTCTGTTGCGGCACGCAGGCGCAAGAACTCTGGCCTTGTGGGCCCCGTCAAATCGATGGCTCTGATCGCGTTCCTGGCATCGTTGGTGACGCGGTCGGCGTTCGCTGTGTCTCCGGCATCGCGATAAACTTCCGCCAGATCGACACGCAACGAGATGGGATACAGGACACCTTCCGGCACACCTTCATGCAGATGCTGCAGCGCCGCTTCGTATTCGCGGATCGCGTCCTCCTTGCGATGCTCGGCCGCATCGAGGCGCCCCCGCAAGGCATAGAGTCGGTAGTGCTCAGGATTCAGCGTTGCAGCGTGCTTCAGCAGGGCTGTAGCTTTATCAAACTCCCCGGCATTGAGCATGGCTTGCGCGGCGTTGAGTTGAATCTCGATGTCACGCGGCATTCGGCTTGCCGCCGCGGCATAATTGCGCGCAGCCGCGCCCGTGTTGCCGGCCAGCGCGTAGGAATATCCCAGTTCCGCGAGAGCGCCCACATCTTTCGCGTGCAAGTCTTCCAGGATGCGAATTGCGGCGTCGTACTGTCCCATATCGCGGTAATACGATGCAACCGCTCGCAGAACCTCAGGATTGTTGGGAGCCGAGTGGCGCGCTTTCTCCAGCATCTTGTGTGCTGCGTCGCGATCCCCGATTCGTTCGTAGGCGCGAGCTAATAACAGTTCAGTTCGTGGTGCCCCTTTTACATTTTCTGAACGTTGGAGATACTCAAGGGCTCGTTTCGGATCGGTGGTCAGCAGCAGTTCACCCGCGAGTTGGAGATCCACCTCGCTCTTGGGATTCGCGGCCAGAACCTGTTCCAGGGTTTGCTGGGCCTCTGCGCTGCGCCCCATGCGAGCGTAGGTTTGCGCCAGACCTGAGAGCCCCTGCACCGAAGAGGGCTTTAGGGCGAGACCCCGGCGATATGCGTCAACGGACAATGAATACTGTCCGCTCAGCCGGGCCGCGTAAGCCAGCGTAAACCAAAGGTCGGAATTTTGCGGTGCTGCATTTACGGCGCGCTGGGCATGCGTGGTCGCCCCTGTCGCGTCCCCGTGTTGCAGCGCGGTCTGTGCGGCTCGCGCCTCGCGCGCCACCTCGATGCTGTTTCCCCACCCCATCCCAGTTTCGTTATTCGTGCTGGCCGTGGACCGCTTTTTCGACGGCGCGGACGAACTGGAGTTAGTTTGGCCGTTTACATCAAAGGTTTGGGCAGCGCCGGCAGTGGCCACCAGCAGAATTGCAAGCCGCACCGATCCTCTGAAGGTTGATTGCAACATTCGTCCTTTGCTACCTCCCTGGTGACAGTCCGGCTGGCGGCGAAGGGGCGGCCCTTCCGTCGTGGCTCAGATGCAAGAAACTCCCTCGGTGGTTGCGAGCCTTCGTACGCAATAGTTTGCACTTCAAAATGCCTGCCAACCTTTTCCATGCTTCCGGGAATCAAACGTTGCGATTCAAGCGCTGCGACTCACTCCATGAGAGAACGCCAGGAAACATTTGCACTTCCGGCTCAGACCAGCATCTGGCAACGGCCGGTTCCCGTTGCCGCCATCATTTTGCTGGCGCTCGCGATTCACGGGCCTTTGTTGGTAATGCAGTTGCCTGCGACTACGTCCTATGACGCGAACCTGCACATGTTCTTTGCGTCGCATTATGCCCATCATTGGTTTGATCCCTGGAACGAAAAGTGGTTTGCCGGCTTTTCTCAGACCACCTACCCACCGCTGACTCACCAATGGATTGCGTTGCTCTCATATCTGGTGGGGCTCACTGAGGCGTTCATGCTGGTGCAGTTGGCCGCCGTTGTGCTGCTGGCGGTAGGTACGTACCGGTTCGCGCAGCTTTGGGTGGATGACCGCGCAGCCAGCTATGCAGGCGTGCTGGCGGTGTTCGCCGGCAGCATTGCATTCCTTGTATATTCTGCGGGGCAGTTGCCGACTACACTGTCCGCGCCCTTGTACTTTCTGGCTCTGCCTTATTTCTATTCGTGGTGCGTGTCCGCGAGTTGGCGATCTCTGCTGAAGGGCATCGCTCTCACGCTGGCGGCTGCATCGGCCCATCACGTCACGCTAATCTTCGGGTCGGTCCTGTTTGCCTTGCCGGTATTGTGGCTGGCTTGGTACGACGGCCGCGAGAGGGAGCAAGCCGGCGCCGCGATCATTGGGCGCGGTCTCGTCTTCGCCGCACTTGCGGCAGTGGGCGTCGGAGTTGTCCTGCTGCCTTACTGGATTGCGATCATCCGGCATCCCATCGAGCAGTTGCCCATTCCGCACGCGAGCCGTTCGAACTTCCTGTTGAATTGGACGTACGGGATGAATTACTTTATCGTCCCGTATGGCGCTTTGTTGCTGGCGTTGCCCTTCATCGTGATCAAGGGCGCATCGAGTCCACGTTTGCGAGTGCTGTTGCTTGCTTTCTGGGTGACGTTCCTGATTGCGCTGGGCGGCACGACGCCGGTGCCGCGCTGGATCTTCGGCCGCGCCTTCGAAATTCTCACCTACGAACGCTTCACACTATGGGCGACGGTGTTGGCGCTGCCGATTGTTGGATTGCTGGTGGAGCAAGTGATCGACCGCTCTCCGCGATGGGGGGCGATCGGCGTTAGCACCGCCGCCGTTGCCAGCGTCGCGCTTGCGCTGGGTTGGCTGTCGTGGAGTCCCTTCCGAACTTTCAGTTCGCTCAATGTAGATTCTGTCGTCTCGTTCATGAATCGCGACGGCCACGACCAGTATCGCTATCTGACACTCGGATTCGGCAATGCGCTCTCTAAAGTTTCGACTTATGCAAACGCGGGCAGCGTGGATGGGGAGTACAATTCAGCCCGTCTGCTGCCCGAGATGACGCGTTACGGCGCGGCGCAGTTGACCAGCGCGAAATTCTTCGGCGTGGCCGGCATGGATTCGCTGCGCGCCATGCTTCAGCATGCCAATCACTATGGCCTGAAATTCATTTTCGTACATGATCCGTTTTACGAGCCGCTATTGGTTTTCGGCGGCTGGCGTCAGGTCGAGAGCTATGACTCCGGCGCCATCACGGTCTGGTCCAAGGACGACGCACCTCCCGCCCGCACGATTCCATCGGATGCCATCCCCGCCCCGTGGGAAGGATTGATATGGGGCGTGCTGCCTATCGGCAGCAGCATTCTGGCAATGCTGTTTGTGTGGTTGCTGGTCGAGCCACGGCGCGTGAGGGAAGGGTGGCGCTTCCAAGGGAAACGCCGGAAGGCGTGTACGCGAATGGGGTGCGCTCATGAAGTGGATGCTGGTCGCGTTTCTTACCATCGCCACTGTTGTGCTGGTTGCCTTGGCCTGGATGAAGTCCGGGGGGATGAAGCAGCATGCCATGTTCAGCGCGGCAACGCCTGAGGAGGCCGTGCAGGCCCTGATGAGCGAGGTTCAGGCTCACGACTACCAGGGAGCCTATGCTTCGCTGGATCGCAGCAGCGATACCGATGTTGTAGCCTTCACGCGCGAGATGGCGGGAAGCGACGGAAGCTTGCGCACCTACTCATCGCTGCAGAGCGCGGATGTTTCGCCGCTGCATGCCGATCGCGATCAGGCGCTGGTCCGCGTTCGGATGGTCTGGTCGAGCGCCCTGGGTTCGCTGGATGATGTGCGGGATTTGCATGTGCGCCGCGACGGTCCCGTCTGGCGGGTAGTGTGGCCGAAACCGGCGATTTCTGTGGTACCCCCGCAAGTGGTGCCCGTGAACTACTTGCGCTGGGACGTAATTGGCCGCAACACATCGCAGAACTGGGGCGCGCAGGATGTGGATTCGCCGAAAGTGCGCATCACCTCCATGAATGCAATCTCACGCCCCAGATCGCGTAGTGATCCTCGGGGAAGTCGAGAATGAAGACACGGTTCCCGCGTACTTGAATGTGAATGCGACCCTGTTGAAAGCGGACGGCTCTCCCCTTGAGGAAGAAGGCAGCTTTGACTTGATCTCGCACGTGCTGCTGCCCAAGCAGGTTTCGCCCTATCGCATCGACTTCCCGGGTGTGCGCCTCGACGCGGTAAAGAGTGTGCGCATGGATGCGCGGGCGCTCTTGGTCCCAGCCAGCGCTGATCCGGTGATTGCGGTCAGCGATCAGACCGTGAGCAAAGATGGACTGGACCGCAATGTGTTGAAGGGTGAACTGGTGAATCAAAGCGGCCGTCCCGTCAACATTGCACAGGTGCTCGCGGCCTACTACGACAACTCGGGGAAAGTAATCTGGGTTTCGGATGGCTATGTCGACAAAGCGCTGATGCCTCAGGTTCCTGTGCCGTTTGCTGTCGACATCCCGAATGATATTGCGGGCCGTATGCATAATTATCGCGTCATCGTTAATCATTACTCGCAGGCGAGCAACTGACATGAGGCGCCCGACCCGCAGCGATTTGGCATGCCGAGTTCTGGCAATTGTGGCCATGTTTTATGTATCGCCAGGCTGGGCGAAAGCTGCTGACCTGCGCGTGCCCGCCAGTGTGGAAGCCGGCCAAAGCTTCTCGATTCCGGTCGAGGGCTCCGGGCGAGCTACCTTTTATCTTGTGGGACCGGACCACGTTGTGAAACGCACGGTAAGCCTCGGAAGCGATCTGCAAATTCAATCCAGCGATGTGCGCGCCGCGGGCCGGTATCAGGCGATTCTCTGCAGTTCGGCGTGCACTTCGGCAACGTTTGAGGTTAAGGCCGCGCAGCCGGCGCACCTGAGCTTTTTTCTGCATCCCTCGCGAGTGCCCGTCTCCACCCCCGAGTCGATCGACGCGACCGCGTTTGTCTTTGATCAATATTTCAACCTGGTTTTGACCCCGGCGGCGGTGGACTTCCGGATCGCACCGGCGAACGGGACTGGCTTCTCGCGAGGAATCCCTACACGCTACGGTGTGGCCTGGATGCGCATGGACTCGACGCCACATGAGGGGCGGGTTCAGGTGACGGCAGCTTTGGGGAAAGTGGAGGAAGCGCGCGTGATTCAACAGGTCGCGGCTGAGGCCTGCGGATTGCGCATGAAGGCCGTTCCCAGCGGGGATAAGGTGACCCTGGAAACCGACCCTGTGCGCGATTGCAGTGGCAATGCGCTTCCCGATGGCACGGTTGTTTCATTTACCAAGGTCGATCGGGAGGGCAAGAGCACCGTGGACACGCCGATCAAGAAGGGTATAGCGCGAGTGCAATTCAGCCTCCACGGGCCGGCGCAGATCAGCGTCGCGTGCGGCGTCGTGCTCGGGAACGAACTCGCCCTCAACGGAAAACTATGACGAGCATGGGTCAGCGTGGCCTCAGGAAGATCGCGCCTCGATTCGTCATGGCGGCGGTCTGCGTTGTGGCGGGGTGTGTTCTTGCGATCGCTCAGTCATCGCCCCGGATTCAACTTCCCGAGGTCCACCTCGATGCCGACGGGCTTGCACCACGTCCCATCGAGGAACTCACAGGAACGACGATAGCGCGCCATTATTCACAAGCCTGGAGCGATCTGGCGAATGCGTTGGAATCCGGCCACACCGAGGGGCTCAGCGAAGAATTCGTAGGATTCGCCAAAGATCGGCTGCTGCAGAGAGTCATAGAGCAAAATCAGGCGGGCGTGCATGTTCGGATCTTGGATCACGGCCACCATTTGAAAGCGGTTTTTTATTCCAGCGATGGAGCAGCCATGCAACTTCGCGACCAAGCTCAGTTGGAGATTCAGACCTACGACGGGAACAAGCTGCTCACTACTCAAACCGAGCCCCACGAATACATGGTTCTCATGACCCCGGGCGCCGATCGCTGGTACGTTCGCGACCTCGAGGAAGTTTCTGCCAAAAGCTTTTGAGGCCATGCTGCGAACGCGTTCTGCGAGCCAACTCTTGGCACAGCCGTCTCATCGTAAACGGAGTGGGAAATCCCGGATGAAACTTTATCATTGCGCACTTTTAGCGTATGTCTTGACCGCGAGCTGTGTTCTGAGCGCGTGCAGCCGCGCGGATGCACGCAATCTCGCGCTCAAAGATATTTCTGACTCGCCGGGCAATCCCAAGATTCTGGCCGACTACCAGCCGTGGTTCGGCGACCCAGACCACATCGACGTCGGCTACAGCAGCCTGGACCCGAAAGTTCTGCGCAAGCAGATTGAGAACGCCCGCAACATGGGCATCTATGCCTTCGTGGTGGACTGGTATGGATCACGGCATCCGTTTCTCGACCGCAGCACGGCGCTCCTTCAGCGAATTGCCAGCGAGCAGCACTTTCACATCGCGCTGATGTACGACGAGACTCAGGATGACAATGGACACGCGACCGACGATGCCATGGAAGCGATGGAATTGGCTTACCAGAAATACATCGGCCCGGGCGCTCCGGGGCGCGATGCGTACCTGCAGTATCGCGGGCGGCCCGTCATCTTTGTCTTTCCCAAGCGCGGCCACACGGATTGGAACCAGGTGCGCCAGCAGGTGAATCAGTGGGAATCGCCGCCAATCCTCTTGTACGAGGACGACCCTCCTGCGCAGTTCACCAAAGCCTTCGATGGTGAGTACGCGTGGGTGTATCCGGGGCACAAGGGTTGGACCGCGGATGGCCAGGCGTGGGGCGAAGATTACTTGCGGGATTTCTACTCGAAAATGAAAAGCAAACATCCCGACGAGGTTGCAGTGGGCGGCATTTGGCCCGGCTTCAACGACGCCAAGGCTTCGTGGAGTCTCAACCGGCATATCGATGCGCGATGCGGACAGACGTTCGAAGATACCCTGCGTTTGTTCCAGGAGAACAACGAACCCTCGCACCCCATTCCGTTTGTCCTGATCGCCACCTGGAACGATTATGAGGAAGGAACGGCGATTGAACGCGGTCTGCCGCACTGCGGCGATTCGAAAGCGGACGCCTCGCGCGGAGGAAATAATAAATGAAACGGAGGAGTGAACACGCATCCGCGATGTTCGATACGCTTGCAGCATTACATTTTCACGCGCTCACACCGGATCAGCAAGGGGAACTCAGCCCGGAGGTCGAACGCGCTCTCTTGCGACTGCAACGAATGTCTCGCGAGGAGTGGTCCGACTTCTTGATTTTTGCCGAACTGCAACGCGTAGGCTTGCGCACGTTGCAGCTCTTGGAGAAATGGGCTGTAGCAGATGTGCTGACGCCGCCATTTTACGTCCTGAAGGAGCTAATCCAGGTTGAGCAACGACAGACCGAACGTGCGCTTACGATGCTGGACAAGGTTGTGCGAGCGCTCGAACTGACCGGGCATTCTCCCCTGGTGATCAAAACCCTCGACCATTGGCCCGATATAGGAACCGACATGGATTTGTTCATCGCAGCCCCCGAAGCCGATACCGTGCGCGCGATGCAGAGGGAACTGAAGGCTGAGGTGCAGCCGCGGAGTTGGGGCGATCGCCTGGCGCACAAATGGAACTTCCGGATTCCCGAACTGCCCCAACTGGTGGAGATCCACGTGGGATGCCTTGGACAAACCGGCGAGCAGGACGCGTTGCCGGCCTACCTGGAAGAAACCAGCGTAATGCGAGATATAGGCTCATTCCGCTTCCGGGTTCCGGCGCCAGAGGAACAAATCAGTCTCGCGACTCTACAAAGGATGTACCGCCATTTCTACATTCGTTTCACCGATCTGCTGAACCTTACCCAGTTGGTGCGAGCAGACCGCGTGGAGTTCTCGCGGCTGCGGACTTCCAACCGGCGCTGGTCGATCTGGCCAGGTGTAGCGACGCTGCTCAAGATCACCTCCGATTACAACCAGCGGGCTGGCGTTTCACCGCTTCCGCTGCCTGAGTTTGTCGTGAACTCTGCCCTTTTCGGTGCAGAAGTGACGTACGTGGGGGAACAGTTCCTGCGCCTGCCCATGCTGCCGCAAGGTTCGCAACTGTTCCTGCAGCAACTCATTGGAACCGGAGCAGCGCGTCGCTTTCGCTCTGCGGCGCGTCTGTCATTATTGCCGGCGTTGGCGGCCGCTGCTTTTGTCAATCTGCGGATTAGAGGCGACGACAAGGGAATCTGGTAATCGCCGAGCAGCGAAGATCGATTGCTTGACCGCGACTCGCACCACGAGGATTCGGCTGCGCCTGCCGCGGTAGTTTCAATCTATTCAGGCCAGCTTCCGCATCCAGAAACTGGAGGGCCAGACTCGCTCGCCATCACGTGTGGGAAGGAACTGGCGCTTTCCCGCGGGCATGTTGCGATAGCTCCGCTGCCAGTGCGGGAATGCGTTTTCAAGTGCGGTGGTGGCGCGGCTTTGCATGCAACTGCTGCCCCACAATACTTCGAATTGCGGATTGAACATCAGCAGCGCTTGCAACAAGTATTGCTCCGACCAGAAGGCGAGATTGTGCAGGACTGCCTCACGCGGATAGTCGGCGGGAATAAAGATGTCATGGGCGTGGATGAGCACGCCGCCGGCTAGGCGAGGAACGATCTCGAGATACTCCTTCACGACGTCGCTGCCGATCCCTACTACGTGACTCGAATCCAGGAACAGAAAGTCGCCGCTCTGCAGGCTGAGAAACACATCGAGATCCACACTCTGGACCGTTCCGGTAATGAGATGGACGCGATCACTCAATGCTTCCTTGGGGAAGCGCTCGGGAAATGGGTCAATTGTGATCAGCTCGCCGCGAACTCCGTCCAGCTTGAGGTTTTGATCGAGGGCGGCTGCCATGACACGGCTGCTGTAGCCGCCTCCCACTTCGACAATCCGTCGCGGTTTGTAATGGCGAACCAGGCAGTAGGCGATCTCGGCATCGACCGTCTCGAAGTACCCGTTGCTGTAGTTGTAACTCATGCTGAAAAACGGCGCCGCCTGCGATGCCCATTCGCTCTGATATTGCGGGACCACCGTTTGCAGGAAATCCAGTTGCTGGTCGATGGCAAGGTCCAGGCCGACGGGTTCTTCCTCTGCTGGCCATTTCCGGGACTCGAGTTCGCGGAAGTCGGGCACAGGCCAGTAGTAGTGATTTGGACTCACGGTAATCCCGATGCGCTGAAACATGCGGAATGCATTCCGCATGATGGCGAGTGCTGTCTCATTCTCGTGCAGCTTGCGAGCCAGACCAAGCAAGGGACTGCCACCACGGGTCATCCTAGCCTCGGCCTTTTTTTGGGCACCGACTCCCTTAAAGGGGCGGGCTTGAGCGGAATATCGGACCGGGGACTGTTCATTCGACACCATCTATGCACTCTCCAGGGAAACGCTGAGTACCAACGCGTCAAACTCTGATGCAAAATTCTGGAAGAGTGACGAGAAAATTTCGAAAAAAACAGCCCCATGCCAATCGTAACCAGTGACAGCCCTTAGATTGCGCCGGAGAACACCTTAGACGGTCAAGGGAAGCTTCTTCCTCCGCGGGCTTTGAGCCGTCAAGCCAAGGATTAAACAACCATCCCGTCGGCGTGCTCATCCTACGTCGGATTCAGGAGTAGCTCGCCAATGACGTCTCGACATCGTTTAGGGTTAGCCCTATTGTCCGGCCTGAATTCTCTGGCTTTGGTCGGATGCGTAGGTCTGCGGTCGCAGCCGCCTACATCGTCACCGTCCGGAAACTTGCAAAACTTAAACCACATTGTCATATTCGCTCAGGAGAATCGGTCGTTCGATCACTATTTTGGCGCGATGCGGCAATACTGGGCGCAGAATGGCATTGCCGATCAATCCTTCGACGGTCTGCCCCAGTTCAATCCGGCAACTGGGATTGCTCCGCTGCAGGGCCCTGCTCCTGCGATCACGGGGTGCGACCCGGCGTTTCCGTTCATTCCTGCGAGCGGTGGTACGGCAGCGCAGAACACTTCCTGTGTTCCTGACAACAGCAATTTGGTCACTTCCTTTCATATGGCATCTATGTGTACGGAAGAGCCGAGTCCGTTCTGGAATGAAGCTCATGTCGATTGGGACTTCAATGCCCCCACAGGCGTGAATCCGGCTGCGCTCAATGGGTTCGTGATCACAGCCGCCGATGACGCCCGTCAGGTAAGCCCGCCTTTGAACGATACGAACGGGCTGCGCGCAATGGGCTATTTTGACGGGGGCGACCTGAACTACTACTACTATATGGCTTCGAAATTCGCCATCTCCGACCGCTGGTTTACTCCCACCATGAGCCGCACCCAGTTGAATCGCATGTATCTTTTGGCCGCCACGTCAGCCGGACATGTATATCCCCTCGCCGCGCCCTATGGCCCACTCGCGAACACTACGATTTTCGAGGCTCTGCAGAATGCGGGCATCACCTGGAAGATTTATGTCAACCCGGATGGCACGAACTGCGCGGCCACTGATTCCGCATGTCTCGCCGGCTTCTCCTACATCAATATGTTTACCTACGAGCAGACCATACTGAACACTCCGAGCTTGTTGCAAAACATCGTTCCGATTTCGCAGTTCACAACCGACGTGCAGAATGGGACGCTGCCCCAGGTCGCGCTGATCGAGCCCGCCTCAGTCGCTCAATTGGATGAGCATCCCAACGATCAGGACACGGAATCGCCAATCAATATTCAGACGGGCGCTGCCTATGTGTCAGGCTTGATCAATGCTTTTATGGCGGGAGCGAGCTGGAAGGATTCCGCCATGATCTTCACCTACGATGAATTCGGAGGTTTCTACGACCACGTTTCGCCCCAACCGATGCCGAGTCCCGACGGCATAGAGCCGATCGACTTGCAGCCCACGGACATCTGCGACGCGCCCGGACAGCTCGGAACCGGCACCTGCAATTTCACCTACACCGGATATCGTGTGCCGCTGATCGTGATCTCGCCTTTTGCCAAGAAAAACTACGTCTCCCATACTGTCTACGATTACACCGCCATCCTCACGCTTATCGAGAAGCGCTTCGGCGTGGCGGCGCTGACCAAGCGCGATGCCGCACAGGCCGACATGAGCACGGACTTCTTTGATTTTGTAAACGTGCCCTGGGCCACGCCTCCGACGCCCCAGCCGCAGGCGACGAACGGCCAGTGTTCGCTGGCTGCCCCTGCTCCCTGATGCGAACCGTCCTCGCTAGCCGAGCCGCAGGAATCATGGTCGCAAGTGCCAGCAATCATTCCAGAATGATCTCTGCAATGGGATAATGATTCCCGTGAAAATCCAGCGATCGGTTGGCGTGGGATTGTGCTTAATCTTGTCCGTTGCGTCCTGCCTGGCCGCAACCCGGCACTACTACATTGCGGCCGAAGACGTTACCTGGAACTACGCTCCGAGCGGCCACAATTTGCTGAACGGCAACCCCATTCCACAGCCGTGGTCGCAAAAGGTGGAATGGGCCAAAAGCCGTTTTATCGAATACACCGACGACACCTTCACGACTCCGAAGCGGCAACCGGAGTGGCTGGGAATCCTCGGCCCCGTGCTTCGCGCCGAAGTCGGAGACGAGATCGTGGTGGACTTCCTGAATCGCGGACACCGTGGTCACGATCTCCATCCTCACGGCTTGCGCTACGACAAAAGTAACGAAGGCTCTCTTTATCTGCCCGTTGCCAAAGGCGCCTTCGTTGCCCCCGGCGCCCGGTACACGTATCACTGGTTCGCGAATCAGGGCAGCGGGCCCGGTCCGGGACAGCCCAGTTCAATCGTCTGGTGGTATCACGCTCACGTCGATTCAAGCGTTGAGATCAACGCTGGTTTGATGGGACCGATCATCATTACGGCAAAAGGCAAAGCGAAGCCCGACGGATCTCCGAAGGATGTTGACCGCGAATTCGTTGCTTCCTTCATGATCTTCAATGAACTGGCCGGCAAGCCCGCCGGTCAGTTTTATGCCATCAATGGTTTCATCTTCGGCAATCTTCCCGGCCTCATCATGAAGCAGGGAGAGAGAGTGCGCTGGTATTTGCTGGGGATGGGAAATGAGATTGACCTGCACACTCCTCACTGGCATGGAGAAACCGTCACCGACGGAAAACGAAACACGGATGTGATTGAACTTCTCCCGGGAAGCATGACCACGGTTGACATGTTGGCCGACAATCCCGGCACCTGGATGTTTCACTGCCATGTGCAGGATCACATGGAGGGTGGAATGATGGCGGTTTATACCGTCTACACTCCACCCATGCGTTCCTGCCCGCTCGCTTTCACTGGAGGAGATTTCTGGAAGCATCCGGAAAACCTTACGCTGACCGTCAAAAACGCAAGCGATAAGCCGATTGCCAGCTTGGTGCTGACGTCCGAAATGCTTTTGGCGCCTCAGGATTTGCGGCGACCGTTTAACGCCGAGTGGTCATCGGCCAAGCCCATCCTGCCCAGCCAGGAGCAGACTCTGGAAAAGGGGGGCATTCGCGCCACCAGCGCCCAAGCCGTTCTGGGCTGGGTATTCTTCCCGTATGCGGTGAAGTATGAAGATGGAACTACGTGGCACGCTCAAAGCGAAGGCGAATGTTTTGGAGTGATCTGGCGAGATCGGGAGCATCCCGATCTGCCGGCCTTGCCTCCCCGGCAGATCGAGATGAACCCAGACTAGGCAAAGAGCCTGTGGATAATGCGATCTAGAAACACTGGAAGTTGAGGTTCACCTGTCCCAGCATCAACTGGTTCGAAGTAGAGGTATTTGCCAGCACCCACTTGGCAGCCTTATCTGGGTTGCCGCCCGTCGAGTTCGTGTAGTAGCGCCAGCGTATCCATCCATAGCTGTGTTTTATGTTGTCCACGGGATTGACGGTTGTATCAAAGCCGTAATCGAAAATCTCGCGGAATTGGCACGAGTTGGCGTTTTTCGAAACGCTACAGCTGTAGGTATATTGCAAGGGCAAGGTTGTAACAGAAAACGATTCCGGCGGATTTGCGCGATTGTCGGTAATGGTCATGGTGCTTGTGGGTTCGACGTCAAGCCAGGAATAGCCGAGATTCTTGGCCGCAGGTTCCAGTACCTGGTCCACGTAGGTGTAGTAATTCGTATTCCAGGATTGGGTGGGAGGGGGAGAATTCCAGAACGAACTGCTGTCCCCTCCCGGAGCGGCGCAGCGGGCGGCCCAGCGCATGGAAAAGTCAGAAGTGCTGTGCTGGCTTCCGTTGTTGAACTTCTTGCAACTGGTTGGATCGTTCCAATGGTTGACGCCATTCACCACACCCAGCTCCGTGACCCATTGGTAGATGTAATTGGAGTCGTAGAGATTGACGTCCCAGGGATTACCTTGGGGGTTTTTCACGTAATACACTTTTGAATCGCTTTGATCCCATATGGTATAGACGTAGGAGGAGGGCAGGTCGTTGGTGACCCCCTCCATGTGATAGCTCGAGGCCAGTCCCGGGTCCATCATCATTACACTTAAGATGTCCCAATAGCCGTGCCCAGCGGGGCAAGAGATCGTTGATTGAATCTGGGCGAAAGCGGTGGGCGTCAGCGGCAAACTAGCTGCCACGGCGAGCAGCCCAAGAACGAGAGCAACGCTGCTTCTTCTCACTAGGGAAACTCCCTTTTTGGTTTTCCTCGCAATGGCCGGGCGTAGCGGGCAGGGCAAAAAGCCGAGGTGGTAACAACATACCTCGACGAATGTCAATAGGGTAGATCACGGAAGGTCATGGAGAAAGATTCCTTAGGGGATTCGCCCGAAAAGGGAAACATCTGCGGAGGCGGATAACACAGGGACACAGCGGAAATGTCTTAAAAAAAGAAGTGGGTCCATCCCGGCGAGCTAGATTCCGGGCGGTCGTCGATTTCTCGGAGTCGGAACTTGCCACCGCAAGCCGGATGCTACTCCGAGCGCGGGCCTAACCAGCCATCGATTTTGGGCCAGGTGCGCTTGTTGGCGCCGCTTCCTGCCATGATTCCGATGTGACCGCCCGGAACGCTGTAGAGTTCCTTATCTTTGCTGCTGACTTTCGTCATAATTGCTTTCGACTGGCAGGGCGGCGTGATGTGGTCGCCCTCGGCGATCACGGTCAGCAGGTTGGCCCGCAAGCGGCTCAAATCCACCCGCTCACCCCGGATCATCATCTCTCCGCGCATGAGCCGGTCGTTACGGTAAAGGTCGACGATGAGTTGCCGGAACACTCCTCCAGCCATCGGGATGTTATCCGTCACCCAAGTGTTCATTGCCCGCCAGGCTTCGATGACCTGAGGGTTCTCAATGTTGTCCCAGAGCTTCAGATAGTTGACGATGTAATTCTCTACCGGCTTCAACGCTCTCGCGCCATAGTCGATCATTTCCGCGGGCATGTTGCCAAACGCCGCCAGCAGTTTGTCCACATCGAAATAGCGCTCGTCGGTCCAGCGGGCGAAGGTGATATTTTCCTTGTTGGAGAAGTCCAGCGGAGCGGTCAGCAAAATCAGGTTTCGCAAACCATCGTCAGGGCGCAGGGAAGAGTAAATCGTCGTGAGGATGGCCCCGATGCACCAGCCGAGCATGCTGAACTCTTCCACTTCCGAGACTGCTTTCATTTTGCGGATCGCCCGAGGCATGTATTCGAGGGTGTAGTCGTCGAACTTCAGATTCTTGTCCTCAGGGCCCGGAGATCCCCAATCGAGCAGGTACAGGTCATAACCGCTTTTGACCATGTACTCGACGAAGCTGTGGCCGGGGCGAAGATCAAGAATGTAGGGCCGGCTCATGAGCGCAAACACCAGCAAAAGCGGAACGGGGTGGCGTTTTTCTTTGGGGACGACCGGAATATAGCGGTAGAGTTTTGCCTTGTTCAGTGCCCAGACCAATTGCTTGGGGGTTTGGGCAATGGCGGTTTTGGTCGTCAGTGCTTTATTGAAAGTGGTTAGTCTTCCCGCGAGGTCCGTAAATGGGTCAGTGAGAACCGTGGCGTCTGGCATTGCTACCTTGCTCCCTTGGTCTTCGGCTGAGGCCGACGGCTCCGCTCTTCCCGTCGCGGTTTTTGGCTCCTCGCCGCAGGTGCAGGCTTGGTGAGCAGCTTCTCAATCCGATCAAGCTTGGCGTCCATGTCGTCGAGGTGCATCTCAATATTCGTGACACGGTCGGCCAGCGCCACGAAATCAGCCCGAGAAGGCATACTCAACTGCTCGAGCACGTGCAACATCGCCTTTTCGACGGACTCACGAAATGGAGATGACGCCGAGAGATAGGTATCGAGCACAGTGCCCGACGTTTTGGCGTAGGCGTCTGTATTGACGGTTTCCACCATCGCCTTTGCCCAGGCGTCAAGGTAGGTATCCCGCATCTCACGGAAAGCCTCCATCGGATCAGGGGGCTTTCCGTTTGCCGCTTGTTCGTCGGCCATATTGCAACTCCCTCTCTAGCCACGCAACCGGAGAGAGACCGTTGGACCGGCTTTTCCCGGAAGACATACGGCTGCCGAAGCCGGCGGCCGGGGCTCTTTCAACACATCACAGTATAGCAACCGCTTACGCGGCTACGATGCCCTTGAACGGCTTGGAGACGAGGTCGAGCATCGTCTTCTGAGTCTGAATCAAGGAATCAATGCCGGTCTGGAACGCGTCGGCTGCCGGGTTGTTCGGAATGTGAAACTGCTTCTTGGCAGCTTCAACTGCCGTCTTGTGCTGGTCGGCATAATAGTCCAGTGCTTCCTTCTGCGCTGCAACTGAATACTCAACCGACTGCTTGAACAGGTTGGTTACGCCTTCCGCCACCTTGGCGGCCGATGCGCCGCGATCTTTGACGAGGCCGGCCACGACATGGCTCTGCTCGACGGTCAGGTCGATGGCGCTCTTCTGGGTTTCGACGAACCGGTTGAACGACTGTCCGACCAGGTCAAACAAGAACAATCCAGGGGTCTCCGGGATGTAGTTGAAAGCCTTCTTGCAGGCATCGATCAATTCGGCATTCTGTTCTGCGGCTGCATCCAGCGAATTCTTCTGCAGTTCCGCCAGGCGCTCGACGTTCTTGGTGTACAAGGGGATGAAAGCTTCCACAGCTTCGTTTTTATTGGCTGTTTCGTTGACGCTTTTGGTTGACTTCTTGGGGGCTGCCATGTTCTTCTCCTTAGTAGAGCTAATGTTGCGAAGAATGCTGCAATGCAGCATGAACCTATGATAGCCCCCCAGGAGCGAATGTCAAGTAAAAAATGAACAAAAATAACGGTAAGACGATAGTCATCAAGAAGTACGGGAACCGCCGGCTTTATGACGTTACGAATAGCGTTTACATCAACCAGGATGAGGTGGCGCTGCTGGTGCAAGCCGGTCATAACGTCCAGGTGGTGGACGCCGCGACGGGCGAGGACTTGACCCGCCTGGTGCTGACGCAAATCATCGTGCAGCACGCCAAGGAATCGGATTCGGCGTTTCCTCTGGATGTATTGCGTCAGATGGTGGTGGCGTGCGGAAAAGTGACGCAAGGGACGACTTTGCAGTATATGAAGGCCGCGCTCGATATGTACCAGAACGCTTACCGCGCTATGACGCCGCCTGTGAACCCTTTCGAGTTTATCCAGCCGCCAAAGATGCCGCTTCCGATTGACCCGCAAAAGCTGTGGGGTTCACAACCGGGGGAGAAGGAGCCGGAAAGGCTCAGGAGAGCAAGCGTGAAACCGCCGAAATTGGGGAATTGAAGCGGCGCATCGGAGAGCTGGAGTCGATGGTTTCGGTGCTGGGCGCGGGCACAACAGAACGCAAACGCAAGCGAAAATCACGCAGAACGGGCTGAGGCATTCCCGCCCGCGGGCCACTATCCGATCATGATCGCGTCGAAAGGATTGTCCGACCGCGAAGCAGCTTTTACGATGCGAGTATCGTACCGCTCTTCGCGAAGCACTTCTTGCAGTTTGACCACAAGGATTTCCAATTGCCGCCGGTCATCCGACCGGTTGCTGATGTCCCGGCAAATCCGCCGAACTCTCTTATTCATAGGATTATCCGCCTGCTTCATATTTCACCCCTTCGCTGGAGGATCGAAAGGAACTGCTCAGGGCAACCTAAATCAACCCCTTGCTGACAGCTTATCTACGAGGGTGCATTTTCGGAAACTCAAAATCGAGATTCGCCCTATCAATAAAACCGGATTGGCCCGTATCGGGAACCAAATTTTTAAACCCAAACATTGAGGAATATGCTGCAGATTAGTGCTGCGCTGCGGCAAGGGCGAGTTAGACTTCTCGGGCCACCCTTGTCAGTCCGTCGGATGCCGCCGCTTTGTACGCTTCTGCCAGCGTGGGGTAGTTGAAAACACTGTCGCGGAAGTATTCGATGGTAGCTCCAAAGCTCAGCGCGGCCTGTCCAATATGGATAATCTCCGCCGCGCTCTCACCCATGATGTGGACGCCCAAAATCTTGAGAGAGACAGGATCGAACAATAACTTCAGAAATCCCTGATCGTCGCCGAGAATCTGTCCCTTGGCCAGTGCTTCGTAACGAGCGATCCCGACTTCATAAGGAACTTTTGCTTCGGCGAGATCCTGCTCCGTCTTGCCGACCATGGCGATCTCAGGTATGGCATAAACGGCGTAGGGAAAGAGATGCGGCCGGCTGACAGTGGGGAAGCCGAACATGTTGCAGGCCGCGAGCCTGCCCTGTTCCATGGAAATACTGCCGTAATAGAATTCCTCAGCCGGGAACCCGATCACATCGCCAGCCGCAAAGATGTTGGGCACAACCGTGCAATACTGGTCGTTCACCCTCAGTTTGCCGCCCGCAATTGTCTCGAGCCCAACCACTGCCAGGTTGAGCCGATCGGTGTTTCCCCGCCGGACTGCGGTGTAGAGGAGAGATTCTCCACGAATGCTGCCGCCGCTTTCGAGTTTAGCCACGACGGAATTGTCTTTCGCATCGACCGCGCATTCCACGACCTTCTCGCCCAAGCGAAAAGTGACTCCCAGTTGCTCAAGCCGATAGCAAAAATTGCGGACGATCTCCCGATCGACAAAACCTAGAAGCGCAGAGCGCTGTTCCACGAGAGTGACTCTTACTCCCAATGCCGCCAGCAACGACGCATACTCGATCCCGATCAATCCAGCTCCCACGATGATCAAGTCACTCGGAAGTTCGCGGAGTGATAGTAGCTGATCGGAACCGTATATTCGTTTGCCGTCCTGTGGAATCTGGTCATTGGTCGCAGAGCGGGCGCCGACCGCGATCAGGAAATTGTCTGCCGTGACATGGCTTGACCCTTGCTCGCCCTGAATTTGAACCGTGTGAGCGTCAACGAACGTGGCCTCGCCCTCAAGCGTATCGACGCGATTGCGCTGGAGTTGTGACTTGATCACCTCGGCTTCGGCCTTGATGACCGCGTCTACCCGAAACGTCAGGTCGAACATTTCGACGTGATAGCGGACGCCCTCGCTGCTGCCGTAAAACGTTCTTTGGCGCAGAGCGCTGAGAACCGCCTCGCGCAGGGTTTTGCTCGCGATAGTCCCACTGCGGGGTTCAACCTTTCCCACAGGCCACTTGCGGTCGACAATCGCCACTTTTTTCCGCAGCTTGGCTGCGCAAATGGCCCCTCGCTGGCCGGCGGGACCGCTACCAATCACCACGAGATCGTAGTCAAAGCCTTTCCCGGTCATTATGCCTTTCATCCAACGTCGAGAGAGCGAGCGCTCCTACATGTGATAGCCGCCGTTAACGTTCAACTCCTGCCCCGTGATGTAGTCGGCATCCGCCGCCAGGAAACCGGCTGCCTTTGCGATCTCTTCCGTTGTGGCAAAACGTCCCAGGGGAATCTTCGCTTTGATCTGAGCCGCGATCTCCTCCGGGATGGCATCGACCATCTCCGTGGCGGTGAATCCGGGGGCGATCGCGTTGGCGGTGATATTGAACTTGGCCATTTCCAGCGCGAGGGTCTTGGTGAAAGCGATGATGCCACCTTTGCTGGCTGAATAATTGGCCTGGCCGAAAGCGCCCATTTGGCCGACGACCGAACTGATATTGATGACCCTGCCAAACCTCTGGTTGATCATGGCCGGCAAGGCGGCGCTGGTGCAGTAGAAGGTGCCGTTGAGGTTGACGTTAATCACTTCTGCCCAGTCGTCCTCGGTCATCTTTCGCATGGAGCGGTCGCGCGTGATGCCGGCGTTGTTAACCAGAATATCGAGGCGCTGCCATTTATCGAGCACCTCTTTGACGATGCGGTGAGCCTCGCCCTTCTGCGAAACGTCACCCTTAACCAGAGTGGACTCAACGCCCAATTGCCGAATGTCGGCGGCGGTGGTTTCGGCGTGCGCAGTATCGGACCTGTAATTGAGCGCGATGTGGGCGCCGCGCCGGGCGAGTTCGAGAGCGATCGAACGCCCGATGCCTCGCGATGCGCCGGTTACCAGCGCGACCTTTCCCCGTAGCGACGTATTTCCGTTGCTTCCATTATTTCCGCTGTTTTCCATAGAATTATTCCTCTCCTGAGAGTTGCAATGCACGATTGCCGGGTCTACCCGCATCACCACGTAGCCGCCCACCGCGCCGGCGCCAAACCCCGGTGCGAAGATGCGCATCGGCCGGTCGATTCGTCCTTCCCGTACGGCGTCATGAATGGCCAGAACGATACTTGCGGAGGAAGTGTTCCCCACGCGTTCGATGTTGAAGTAGAGATGGTCGGCGCCCACACCCGCCGCTTTGGCGAGATCGAGCACCATGTTCTTGTTGGCCTGGTGAGGGACGACGAGATCGATTGCGTCCATCAGCGTGCCCTGGCCACCATCGGGATGCGGCAACGCTTTCAGTTCGCCGATCATTTGCGTCAGGTAGCGCTTCGCCAGAATTTTCACCTCGGGCCCGTACACGGTGATGTTGTTGTCAAACTCCGGATTGGGCCAGATGATGGAGTTCACTTCCGACCAGGGGCCGCTGGCATACGTCTGGAACACCTCGATGTCAGATGCAGCCCCGGCGGGCGCCGGAGCGATCACCATGGCTGCGGCTCCGTCACCGAAGATCATGCGCGAGGTTCGCACCGTCCCGATCTTGTCTGAGAACTTTTCGGCGCATACGACAATCACGGGGCGCTTGACCTCTTGCAGCAGGCGCACGGCCTCGGACAACCCGTAGGACATGCCCGCGCACGCCGCCACAATGTCACAGGAATTATGCGTCTGGCGCAGTCCCAACTCTCCCGACAACCATGTAGCGATGGATGGGATCAGAGTAGTGCTGGTACAACTGCAGAACAGCACGGCTCCGATTTCAGAGGGTTTGCGTCCTGACTTGGCCAACGCGGCCCGCACCGCCAGCAGAGACATATCCTCAAGGCTCAATTCGCTGTAGCAGCGCGATTCGATTCCCGTCTTGCCGGAAATGTCGTCTTCCGTCATGCGCGACCAGCAGTACGCGTGGTTACTGATGAGGTCTTTGTTGGTGCAGGATATTTCGCCTTCATAGACGGCGATGGCTTCAATCTTCGGCAGGATCGCAAAGTTGTCGCGCACGATCACCGGAGGGTATGGCTTTTCGGGCTCGCTCAATGCCAGGGTCTCAGGCCGCGAGGGACGGGCAGGCCGCAGCCGGGGTGTCGCATGCCCATTCCTTTTCACCCGCCGGAGGAAGTCAAGCACGTCGCTGTTCCGAGGGTAATAGGCTACAACGTAATCCTCATCCTGCAACTTGCCCACCTCAATGCTGGCACTCGTGGCCGGATCCCAGCGGTACTGATTGTGGAGAATCATGCTCTGCCGCATAAGCGCTTCAAGTTCAGGCGTCGGATGCACACAATCGATTACGTCATCGTGGTCGTAGCCGTGAAAGTCGCGATCGTAACTCAGCAGGCGGTAGGTGAGATTCTTTGGATCCGACGAAATCTCTTGGACGGTTGGTTTTATGCCCCGCAATTCTCCCCCGGATCCTTGCTTGTTACGAAACACGTCGATCAACATCCGGAAACTCTTGTCCTCGGTCTCTTCGTCCCACATCGCCGGCAGGCTGAGGTAACCCGCTTCGATGGCGGCTGACATGCCACCGGCGTTTCGCGGCTTGTAGACCGGCAGAAAGACGTCATTGCGATGACGAGGCAAATCTCCCCAGCGCGTCGGGTGTTTCTCATACATGGTGAGGACGTAGCGTTGAGTCCAGAACAAGCTCAGCGCCATATCCCGGCAGATTTCGTAGCGGTTCTTGTATTCCCCCGCTTGCACGCGCCCCACAATCTCCGTTTCGGTGGGCGCTTTCTCACCGAAGTCCCGCCTGATGACGGTGTTAAACTGAGCCAGGGTCTGGAAAACAGAGAAGTCTAACTCTGGAAAGAAGTTGCAGGGAAAGACCATCCGGCCATAGCGATTTATTACAAACGGTTTCAGTAACATAAGCTTCTTCCTTTTGAACCACGCCGGTCCGTTATTCGAATTCGACCAGAATCTGGTTGAGTTTCACTGCTTCCCCTTGCGCTACCTTGACGGATTTCACCTTCCCTGCAATCGGAGCCGTGACGCTGGTTTCCATCTTCATAGCCTCTAGAACCACAAGCAAATCGTCCAACTGCAATTCTTGTCCGGGCTGTACACAGACTCGCACCACGATTCCGGCCACTGGGCTGCGGCACACTCGCGACTCATCCCCGTCCACGTCCGAGGGTGAGTGTGGCCGAGGAGCCGAAGGAACTCGCGTGGACTGAATCGTCGCCGTCCCCGCTGGAAGATGGCCGGGTACGCCCAGATGATCCTCTCCGCCTTCGACATCCACCTCAACCTCATAGGCTTTTCCTCCGACCATGATCTGTATTTTCACGGGCGGCTCCTCTGGGAGAAGTCGTGCGAAGCCTGGACCACGGCACGGCCATGCTGTGCCCACGAACTCACCGTTGCATGTGGCGTCGGCAATATCTTCACCGAACGGACGCGAATTTTCCTGCCAAGTAAAGCCGTGACGGTTTCTGTGATCGTCTTCAAGGTTTCCGGCGTAATGTCATCGAGAACTTCGGCCTTGGCATCGGTCGGTGGAGCATTTGCAGCCCTCGGCTCCATCGTTCCGCGCGCGGCTGCAGCAGCAAGGGGACTGGCAGCCTGCGCGTTGGCGGTTCGCTCGAGAGCTTCGATCTTGGCCGACAGAGAATCTATTTGCCGCTGGAACTCAAGGCGGAGATCCGCAGACGTACGTCTGAGTGTGCTTCGTGAGCTGATAAAGACCGCCATCCATCCGGCAATAACGAGCCCGGCAATCAACCAGTACATTTGCGCCATCCAGTTTCTAGAGCGGAATCAAGCCGTGCTTCTTCGGCGGACGAAGTTCCCGTTTCGAGCTTACAGCCGCCAGAGCCTGCGCCAGATATTTCGCGGTCTCAGCCGGCTCGATCACGTCATCGATCAGCCGCCGGCCCGCCGATACATATGGGTTGGCGAAGGTGCTGCGGTAAAGCTCGATGAGTTCTTTGCGCCGGTTCTCTTTGTTTTCGGCGGCGTCGATCTCATGACGGAAGACGATTTCCGCCGCGCCTTCGGCGCCCATGACGGCGATTTCCGCCGTGGGCCATGCCACCACGCGGTCGGCTCCCAGTTCTTTGCTGCACATAGCGATGTAAGCTCCGCCGTACGCCTTGCGTAACACGATGGTTATTTTTGGTACGGTCGCTGCCGAATAGGCAAAAAGCATTTTCGCCCCGTGTCGAATAATCCCCCCGTACTCTTGCTCGATGCCCGGCAGAAATCCAGGCGTATCTACAAAAGTCACCAGCGGGGTATTGAAGGCGTTGCAGAAGCGTACGAAGCGTGCCACCTTATCGGAGGCGTCAATATCCAGGACGCCGGCCAGCACGTTCGGTTGGTTGGCTACGATGCCGACGGAGCGCCCCTGAATGCGGCCAAAACCTATCACAATGTTCGCAGCGAAACCGGGTTGAATCTCAAAAAAGTCTTGATAGTCCAGCACGCGCGAGATCACCGTGCGAACATCGTAGGCAATTTTCGCATCGACCGGGACCATGCTATTGAGTTCGGGATTGCTCTCCCTGGGAAGGTTGTAGGGCAGCCGGGGAGCTTCTTCCAGATTGTTTGACGGCAGGAAGCTGAGCAGGCGGCGGCACAGGTCCAACGCGCCGTCATCGTCTTCCGCGATCAAATGCACCACCCCGGAACGATTCATCTGCGCTGCGGGTCCGCCTAACTGCTCGGACGTTACGACTTCGCCGGTCACCTGCTTGATGACCGACGGCCCGGTGATGAACATGCGGCCTTTCTTGGTTTGAATAATGAAATCCGTCAGAGCTGGACTGTAGGCTGCACCACCCGCGCAAGGACCACAGATAATTGAAATTTGCGGAACCGTTCCCGAAAGCAAGGTGTTGTTGTAGAAGACGCTCGCGTATCCGGCCAGGCTGTCGATTCCTTCCTGCACCCGCGCCCCACCCGAATCATTGATGAAGACGAATGGGCTGCCGGTTTTCAGCGAAAGCTGCATCATCTCTGTGATCTTCGCGCAATGCACTTCGCCGGCCGCGCCGCCGGCCACCGTGAAGTCCTGGCTGGCAAGATGAACCAACCGGCCATCGACCGTCGCACATCCTGTGACCACTCCATCGGCCGGTAAGTCCTTATCCGCCATGCCAAAGTAAGTGGAACGATGCTTGGCGAAAGCGCCTATTTCCTGAAAGCTCTCTGGATCTACCAGCTTTTCGACCCGCTCGCGTGCGGTGAGCAGTCCCGCCGCATGATGTTTTTCGATCCGTTGCTTGCCGCCGCCCAGCTTGATTTTCGTTCGTTTGCGTCGCAGTTCGCCGATCTTGTCGTCCATCGTCGTTTTCTGCGGCGTAATAAGTTCCAATTCGGAAGTAATGACAGGGTCCGCGGCCATAGAAAGGGGCCTCCTCAACGATCTTGAATGTGCTTGTTGTCTCGCCTCTGGGGGCAAAACTGACGATGCGTGCGCACCATCGAATCTATTAGAGACAATTCATTATGGGCGAGGTCCTGTCCGGCCTCCGTGACATACGTCACACAAGGTTGTGATCCAAGAGCCCTGCAACCTTTTTTGTGAAATGTGAACGTCCAGGAAGGTGGGAGCGTCTGACTTTGGTAACTTTCTGCCCAGTTTTTCTAGTCTAGAATCTGGATTATCCACCGAATACTCCACGATCTAAGAAAGTGGCAGGCGAACTTCGTTTTGAGTAAACAGTCCATATCTGCGGGCACGAAATCCTCTGCTCTCGGCCTGCGCCGAGTCGAGGGTCGCGAGTGGTGGCTTTGGGGTTCCGCCGTAGCCGTCACTCTGGTCCTGACCCTCGGTATCCTCTCTTTAACGTTCAATGGTTTTCACTTACCGAACGATTACGCCTATTCACTGAACCTGAAAGAGTGGGTTCGCGGGCTCGCAGCGCTTGTGCTGCTATTCGATATTTACACCCTCTACCAGCAGAGGGAATTACAGCGAATCCGCCGCCAATTGGCCGAGCGCGAACATCTTTTTCAATTGATTACCGAAAATGCTGCGGACATGATCGCCGTGATCGACAGCAACGGCAAGCGCCTCTATAACAGTCCCGCATATCAAAAAATCTTGGGTTATGGTCCGGAAGAACTAGCGGCAACTTCTTCCATGGATCAAATTCATCCCGACGATTGCGCGCGCGTGCTCGAGGCTGCGGAGAAAGCTCGCAGCACCGGCCGCGGTGAACGGCTTGAATACCGCATTCGTCATAAAGATGGTTCCTGGCGTTTTGTTGAGTCCACTGCCAATGCCATTCGTGGCCCCAAGGGCGAGACTGAGGGGCTTGTTATCGTGAACCGCGACATTACTCAGAGGAAGCGGGCTGAGGAAAAGCTGGCCCACCAGTCCTTTCACGATGGTTTGACCAATCTGCCGAACCGCGCGCTTTTTCTTGACCGATTGCAGCGCGCCATCACTTTGTCTCGGAGGCACTCTGACTTCCGCTTTGCGGTTTTGTTCATCGACATCGACGAGTTCAAAGTTTTCAACGACAGTCTAGGGCACACCGCCGGTGACGCCCTGCTCATCCAGATCGCTCAGCGTTTAAACGTGAGCCTCCGCGGCGCCGACGTGGTTTCACGTCCGCGCCTGGGTAAAACCGCCGGGCCCCTAGCCAACGAGAGTACGCTGGCCCGGCCCGGAGGTGACGAGTTCACCGTGCTCCTCGAAGAACTTCATGACCCCGCCGACACCATTCGCGTCGCCGAGCGCATTCAGCAGAGACTAGCCATTCCCTTCGACTTGAACGGTCAGGAGATCGTATTGACCGTGAGCATCGGAATTGCTTTCAACGCCGATCCCGGGGCTGAGGCGCAGGACATCCTCCGCGATGCTGAAATTGCCATGTACCGCGCCAAGAGCGCCGGCAAAGCCCGCTGTGAAGTTTTCGACCATGCCATGCACGCTGGCGCCATCAAACGCCTGCAGCTCGAAACCGACCTGCGCAAAGCCCTCGAGTTGAACCAGTTCCGTGTGTACTACCAGCCCATCGTCTCCTTGCAAACCGGCAAGATCGTTGGATTCGAGGCGCTGAGTCGCTGGCAGCGTCCCGAAGGTTTGGTTATGCCGGGGGACTTCATCGCAGTGGCAGATGAGACGGGGATTATCTTGCCCATCAATCGCCAACTGCTTTATGACGCTTGCCGGCAAATCCGTACCTGGCAGGCGCTCTATCCCGCTGATCCGCCGCTCACGATCAACATCAACATCACGCCCAAACAGTTCGCGCAGCCTGATCTCGCGTCGCAGATTGGCAAGACCTTGCAGGAGACCGGTCTGAATCCCCGCTGCGTCAATCTGGAGATCACGGAAACCATCGCCATGGCCGATGCCGAGAGGTCCGCGGTTGTGCTCTCGGAGTTAAAAGCGCTTGGCGTTCAACTCGACATCGACGACTTCGGCACCGGCTACTCGTCGCTGAACCGCTTGCAGCGGTTCCCAGTGGACACGCTGAAGATCGACCGGGCTTTCATCTCGCGCATGGACACTGACCCGGCGACCCACCAAATCGTCCGCATCATTGTCATGTTAGCCCACGGTCTAAAGCTGAAGGTCGTTGCGGAAGGCGTCGAAACCCAGGCGCAGGTGGACCTGCTCAAGGAGATTGGCTGCGAACTGGCCCAAGGCTATTTCTACTCCAAGCCTGTCGCTGCCGAGGCCATCGAGCAGCTTCTAAGTATTCACAGCACCACGAAGGTCCCAGCCCCGAAAGCGAAAGTGGCTTCCACGCTGGCATAGAAAGCCAGCCACTTCCTTCAAAAATGAGGGTTCACTTTCCGCGGACAGGGGACATCACGTCGGCGACACCCTCGGCGACCATCAGACTTCTCATGGCCTCCTGGTAGGCCACGACAATGTGGTGCCCGTCAGGCGAGATGTGGAACGTTTCCATCACCATGTCGGGAGTGGCAGGTACTAACATCTTCTCAGGCGCGTTTTCCGGCGAGGGGAAATCCTTGCGCACGATGCTGCCGTTCTTGTGCAGATAAAGGATGGAGTGTCCATCGGGTGCGAACTTGGCGCGATTTCCACGGGCCTTGAATTCGGCGCGGCCTCCGTCAGAAAGACGAACTACCGAAATGTCGAAGTCACTTTGTGAGAAGGCTGTGTGATAGACCACGTACTCGCCATCGGGACTGATGTCGGCCCAGGCGACGCTGCCAGGCACCAGCAGCGAAGCTTCAGTTCCGTCGTAGCGGACCTTCCACAGGCCAGGGTGGGCTGGTTGCGAAGAGCTGTACACAACCCAACCTCCGGCCGCCGCAGGGTTTTCCGCATCGACTCCGTCGTGGGAGATCTGCCGCGGAGCGCTTCCGTCGCGTTCGGCCATCCAAATCTCAAAATTTCCGCTGCGGTTCGAACTCCAAAGCAGATGTTTTCCATCCGAAGTAACAAAGGGGTCCCAATCGAAAGCCGGGTGGTCGGTTAAACGGCGCAGGGCATTTGTTTTCAGAGAAACCTCCCACAAGTCTGCGTCGCCGCTCTGCGCCGCGGAAAAAACAACGGACTCTCCGTCGGGCGAGTAGTAGGGCTGCCGGTCAACAGCGCCGCCGCGGGTGAGCCAGCGGGGCTCTTCACCGTGCGCCGGGTCGAGTGGGATTTCCTTCAGATTGCTGCGCAGGGCGAGAGCGTCGAAGATCAACTTGCCCGGGCCGGCGATTTCCAGACGGAAACTCGGCCACTGCGTGGTGAACAAAGTGCGAGCCTTGCCCGTCCTGACGTCCTGTAGAAGTACGTGCTGGATGGAACCGACGCCGCTGGTAAATATGCTTCCGACATCGGCTTCCGATTCCGGCACTTGGTAAAGAATGCTCCGGCCGTCGCCAGACCAGATAGCCGCGGAAAGCGAACCACCCCGCACCGGGCATATCAGTTCGCGCACATTCCGTCCGTCGGGGCTCAACAGGATCATCTTGCGAACGGGCGTACCCACCGTGCCCGCACCTTGTTCGGTCAGGACAATCGTAGAGCCATCAGGCGACCAGGCCGGGCCCAGCAAGCTACGGCTCTCAAAACGCTGCACGATACGGGAGGTTCCCTCCGCAACCGAGTCAATTCCAACTTCAGTGGTGACTTTGGGTCCGTCCAATACAGTCCGCACGAAAACCAGTTGGCGCGCGTCGGGTGACCAGTTGGCATCCTCCACGTTGTCCAAGAGCTTGCGTGGTTCTCCCCCCAGCGAGGGGATGCGGTAAGCGGCGCGATTGTGAATGTAGAGGACCCACTCGTTGTCGGGCGAGAAGTGAGGGTTGGAGTCGGCGGGGCCAGGACTAAGGGCCGTCTCGCTGCCGCTTTGCAGTTGCTTCAGCCAGATGCGTGGATTACCGTCGCGGCCGGAGACGAAGGCGACCGTGCGACCGTCGGGCGCGACGCTCGGTTGGGCATCGCTACCGGAGAAAGTCAACTGATGCAGCCGCACCGACTGGAGCGTGGGGTGCGGCAGCAGCCATGCTGTCAGCCCTGCGCCTGCAATCGCTCCGAAAAGGGCGAACAGCAACGGAGTCAGCCACTTCGGGCGCGAAGCCGGCGGGGCGGCGGCCTGCGGGATCTGCGCCGATGTTGTCGCGTCCGACAAATGATCGCGGATGCTTTGCAAATCCCGCGCCAGATCGCGCGTGGACGCATAACGGTCCTCGGGATCCTTGGCAAGACAGCGCTCGATGATCCAGCGCAATGGCGCCGGAGTTTTAGGGTTGGCTTCCGCGAGCGGCTGAGGATCGTCCTCAATGATTGCGGCGAGCGTCTGCGCTGCGCTGGAACTCTTGAAAGCCTGTTTGCCCGCGACCATCTCATAGAGAATCGCGCCGAACGCAAAAATGTCGGAGCGGTAGTCCACTTCCGCGCCGCGCGCCTGTTCGGGCGACATGTAGCCGGCTGTTCCCATCACCATCCCCGGATGCGTTCCCGGCAAAGGCGAAGTCAGGGTTTGAGAAGAACCGTCAAGCGATGGCATCAACTTGGCCAGGCCGAAATCGAGGATCTTCACGAAGCCATCGCGCGTGATCATAAGATTTTCCGGCTTTAGGTCGCGATGCACGATACCCGCGGCATGTGCCTTGGCGAGTCCGTCGGTAATTTGTGCGGCAATCTGCAAGGACTTTTTGATGGCGAGCGGGCCGGCTTCGAGGACCGTACGCAGAGTCTTGCCGTCCACAAACTCCATGGCGATGTAGGAGGTGCCTGCGTCGCATCCCACGTCGTAGATGGAGATGATGTTGGGATGGTTCAGGGCGGAGGCGGAGCGGGCTTCCTGCTCGAAACGGCGCAAGCGCTCGGGATCAGTTGCGCACCCGGGGGTCAGAACCTTGATAGCCACCTGGCGTCCGAGGCTGCTCTGCCGGGCCCGATACACCTCCCCCATGCCTCCAGCTCCTAACGGCGACTGGATTTCGTAGGGGCCGAGCTTGGTGCCTGCGATAAGTGCCATGTGTGCGCGCTATGGCGTTAAGTTCAGATCTACGACGACGAGGTAGTCAGATCAAAGCAAGATATAATCAATCAGTACTTCCACATCCTGATTTCGCTTCCCCGGCGCTCGAAACTAACCTCGTCCATGAGTTGGCGGATCAGGTAAACGCCACGGCCGTGGTCAGCATAAAGATTTTCCTGGTGCCTGGGGTCGGCTAGCAGGTCCGGACTGAACCCCGGTCCGGGATCAGTCACGGTAATTACGATGCGGCCAAGAGGATCCGATTGCAACCGGCACCGAACCTCTTTTGACCGGTCGTTCTTGCATCCGTGGACAACGGCATTTACCAGGGCCTCCTGAACTGCCAACCCGATCTCCAATCGCTTCTGCTCCGGAACCTGCAGCTGGATCAAGGTTTCGGTCATAGCATCCGTGACGTTGCCGATCTCCGCTGTATCCGCAGGGAAAGCAACGTTGAGCAAGTCGGATAATTCATTCTCAGATCGGCCGGTGTTGGAGTCAGGCGGCATAGGTCTTAATTTCGCGGATTGATCCGGTGAATCCGGAATGCTAACTCAGGTAAAGGATTGCACTGCCGCATCGTCGTTCTCGAAAATCTCAAAGAGGTTAAGCACTCCTACCAGGCGCAAGGTCTGGACCGCAAACTTGGAAGGCTGCACCAGTTTGATGTTCCCGGAAAGCTTTTTAACGGAAGCGAGAAAGCGTACCAATAAGCCGATGCCTGTGGAATCGATCATGTTCACTTCGGCAAGATTGAGCACAAACCCCGTATCTCCGCCCGCCAGACTCTCCTCAAGAACCTGGCGGAGACCGTCCACGGCCGGACCCATCCGGAGAGGTCCCCGGAGTTGAACGACCGTTACTTGCCCGCGCTTCCGGACATTGATATCCAAACCCATCCCCCTTGTCGAGGCCTTGCGTTGTAAGCGAAGCAGTTGAGCGTAGCGTTAGATCGCGTTGCTAAGTTACGGGAATCACTCGCGTTTTGCAAGCCGGTAGAGCCTGCTCCACCGTAGATCAAGAATTTACTCCTAAGAGTCGAAAAATTTGCCATAATGCTCTCCTCCTGGCTGAAAGACATATGCGCGGCGCCGTCCAAACCTCGCACTCCCCTTATCGAGTCGTCATCGTGACGACCGACGAACGAGTGCGTCCTGAAGCTGAAACGCATCTGGCTCCCGATTACGATCTTCACGTGCTTCAGACCTGGGATGAATTGATGGCCTTAGTCAAGACGGACCCTCCGGACGCCATATTCCTGGACATCGACACGGTCGGAGAGCGTTCCGAGGACGGGGTTGCCGCCCTGACTGCGCTGCGTTTGCTGGGACCGGATTTCGTTCTCGTGGGGTTGACGCGCTCGAACAGCCGGAATCTTCGCCTCAAAGCCGTCGACTCCGCCGTAGATGAATATTTTGTCGCCCCCATCGATTTCGCGGAAGTGCGGATCGTTCTGGGACGGGCGTTGCAGAAGCGAGCAGTCGAGATCGAGTACCGAGACCGTCACCAGGAAGAGATGGAGCAGCAAAGCTGCGGCGACCTGATCGGGGGCAGCGAAGCGATGGGGCGAGTTTACGAAGCCATTCGTCGCGTCTCCGACAGCGGCAGCACGGTGCTGATTCGCGGGGAAAGTGGAACCGGGAAGGAACTGGTGGCGCGGGCGATTGTTTCCCTCGGTTCCCGTTCGGATAAGCCTTTTGTCAGCATCAACTGCGCCGCCCTACCCGAGAATCTTATTGAAACGGAACTCTTTGGACACGAAAAAGGGGCGTTCACCGATGCTAAAACGGCCCGGCCAGGGCACATCGAGCTAGCCCATACCGGCACCCTGTTCCTGGACGAGATTGCTACTTTGGGGCTGGCTTTGCAGAGTAAATTGCTGCGCGTTCTGGAAGATCGCGCGGTTACTCGCATTGGTGGCAAGGTCCCCAAGAAAATTGATTTCCGGCTCGTTGCCGCGACCAACGAAGACCTGGAAAACATGGTCCATGCAGGCCGTTTTCGCGAGGACCTGTACTACCGCATCAACGTGATTCCCATCGTGGTGCCGCCGCTGCGCGAGCGCCTCGAGGACTTGCCAGTATTGGTCGATCACTTTCTCCGCATCTACTGCCACGCCAACAAGAAACCGGTAAAGCATGTGGAATCGGAAGTCTGGGCGGTGATGGAAGACTACGCCTGGCCGGGCAATGTGCGAGAGCTGGAGAATGTCATTCAGCGCCTGGTGCTGATGAACGACAGTCCGCAAATCGGCCTTAAGCATCTGCCCCAGCATCTGCTGGTGGCCAGCAACGCCAGCCAGGAGGCAATCCTGATTCCCGAAGAGGGGGTCAACTTCGATCAGGAAATGGCCAAGATCGAGGTCGCCTACCTGACGGCGGCGCTGCGCCGCTCGGAGGGCAGCAAAATCGCAGCGGCGCGCCTGCTCCAGGTCGATAAGCAGAGAATGCATTATCTTTGCCGGAAATATCAGATCGGAAGAGATTAGGGCTTTCCAGGTGCGGGCATAGATTAAATATTAATGCGCAATGGGTTAAGTTTTAATACATCTCCGGGTCCGCTCTCACGATTCGGTCTGCTTCGCTCCACCACGTTCTTCCTAAGTCTCTGATGAAATTGGACGTTGGCTAATGCAAGGAACTCCGCGCGATTTGGCATCGGAAATGCTCTAAACAAACTCGAGCAGTACAAATGAAGAAAACAGGAGAGATCCAAATGTCGATTCAAAAGAAATCGTTGATCGGTAATCTAACAGCCGCCAAGAAGGCCATCACTGCGGCCCTGGCTGCCGCACAGCCGACCACCTATCTGAACCCGACCAAGCTGAACCCGACCAAGCTGAATCCGACCAAGCTGAATCCGACCAAGCTGAACCCGACCAAGCTGAATCCGACCAAGCTGAATCCGACCAAGCTGAACCCGACCAAGCTGAATCCGACCAAGCTGAATCCGACCAAGCTGAATCCGACCAAGCTGAACCCGACCAAGCTGAACCCGACCAAGCTGAACCCGACCAAGCTGAACCCGACGAAAATGATATAGCTGAAAACGACGGCTTTGTAGGGGGCTACGGTTCTCCGTAGCCTCTTCACATTTTCCGCAGAATCACCAGAGCTTGCGCCCCACAAAGTCGTCCACGCCCTGCCATGCGAAGCCGGCGAAGCTGCGCCGACGGACGAAGATCTTGGCAGTGCCTGTGAAACCGTCTTTGAGGGCTTCGTCAGAATTGGGCACCAGGATCTTAGCAACATAGTAGTTGGACGACTCGATGCCCTTGTACTCCTGCCCGTTGAAGAGTCCTTTTTCCGCCTCGGAAGAGGCTGGAGCAAGGAAGGCAACATTCCCCAAAAGTGACCTGGCCCGGGCATCCAGATGCAGAGCCGCAGGTGCTCCGAGCCGAACCTTGCCGACATCCGCTGCTGAAATGTAGACCAATGCCTGAAGCATGGAAGTGTTCGCAATCTCCATCACTTCACTTCCGGGCGGCAAGTACGAACCCAGCAAATCCTGCACCCTGGGAGTCACGACTGTTCCTGCGACCGGGCTCAAGACTGTGAGCTGGTTCATTTTTTCTTGCAAGGCCCGGTCGCGTGCCGTCAATTCCTCGCGGTGACGTTCGGCAGTCGCAAAATCTTTATATCGCACCTGTGCCTGTAAGGCGCGAGCCGAAGCGAGCCGCAGGTCGGCAGCCACCGTCGCGGCTTCGGACTCCATGTCCAGATTGCGCAGCCGGAGCAGTGGTGTGCCAGCCGATACCTCTTGGCCTTCTTCGACATTCGTCTGCATCACCGTCCCTGGAACCCAAACCCTCACCACGGACCTTTGCACGGGTTCGAGCACCAGCCGTCCCTCCACCGTTTCTCGCCACACCGGCGCTAGCAAAACCAGAAGGCTCAAGCAGGCAAAGGCCACGCTGTGTCGGGGTGTGAACCACGCTTTCACCCGGTCTTTCTTGTCCAGATAGAGGAGTCTCATAAATCTCCATAGCGTCAGGATGCGCGACTTGAAAATAACCACCGCGAGCAGTGAAGCTGGGACAAACGCCCATTCGGGGTTATAGCGGTGAATCACATTGTAGAGAAAAGTGACCACAAAGTAGAGCAATCCGTAACTGTAGATGCTGGAAGCCAATGTGTAAGGGACGTAAAGCAGCCGGCGGCGCCAGGTTACATACGGCACTTCAACGGGCAAACGAAAGATGTTCTTTCTTGTCCAGTTGTTTACATAGATCGTAGCGTTTTCCTTCAGGTCGGGGATGTCCAGCAGTTCCGTAAAGATGTAGTACCCATCAAGTTTGATGAGCGGGTTCAGATTGATCAGGACAGGGAGGATGCCGGAAGCCAGCATCACGATGTAGGCGAAGTTGTGCACCGTGCCACCCACCGCAGTACCCCACCAGGCAAAGCTCGCGACGGAATAAATGATCAGGCTAGACCAGACTCCCGCGGCTACGGTCGCGATTCGTTGCCATTTACTGCCGTAGACCCACGCTTGGGTCGTATCGCAATAGAAGGCCGGGGACAGATAAATCAGCAGAAACCCCATGGCGTGCGATTCTCCCCCGGTGTGCTTGCAGCCCAAACCGTGACAGAACTCGTGAATACAGGCGATGCCACACACCAGGACCCAAAACTCGACGATGTCGCCAAAGCTCTTGTGGGCGAAGTTATAGAACTCCAGATTGTCTCGTCCGATTTCCGCCCAGCGGCTTAACATCACATAGGCCGCAAAAGTGAACATGGCGAGACTCAACAACAGGAACTGGTAGGTAAAAATAAACCCTACCCGGTCGTGGACTTTGGTGAGCGTAGCATCCGGATCCCAAGCCGGGAACGTGACCTCAGCGAGGTTGCTCCATCTTGATTTCTTTGGGGTGCGGGCGCGACGCCTTTCCGCCATCTCTTCGCGAAAACGAGCGTTTTTTTCCAGCAAGGTCCGGTGCCAAAACGCGGTTTCGGCGTTTAGGGTTGCAAACTCCAACACCCAGTCGGCCGTGGCCGCGATGCCAGTGCGTTTCGCGAAGAGCTCGGCGATTTCCTCATACGAGCGTTCTCCATCAAAAAGCTGAAGCAATTCCCAGCTCTCGGGAGCCAGGGTGTAAAAACCGTGATTATCCGGGATCAGGACTTGAACTACAGGTACGCCCTCCAATACGTGTTGCCGGCCGACCAGCCGCGGGTCCATCTTGGGCACGCCTTTTTGTCGCAGTAGCCGTTCCGGTATCTCCGGCAATGCAACGTTGAGCGCTTCGACGATATTCATCCTGAATTACCTGGCCGTGGACTGGAAGGCGCCGACAGAGCCTAAAAAAATGATCATCTTTTCATTGCGGTAGGTCGATGCGTATGTTGGCCAGCATCCCCGGCAGCAAGTCCGGGGCAGCACCCTCAATCTGCGCCAAAACTTCAATGGTGTCGCTGGACGGATCCACGACGGGGCTGACGTCGATCACTTTGGCGGCGTGCTGGGTTGCCGAATGGGCATCCGCCGATGCCACGGAGACGACTTGCCCCTTCTTGACAGCTCCGATGAACCGCTCCGGCAGAGTGAATTTCACCTGCAGCGGAGCCATGGCAGTAACCCAGAAAAGACGGTCGCCGGGCGTGACCTTCTGGCCGACCCGGACGTAACGGCGGGCGACGATTCCATCGAAGGGCGCGACAATGCTGGTTTTCTCGTGCTCTAACTCCAGCGACTTGAGCACAGCCTTGGCGTTATTCAGGCTCTCGGCTTCGCGCTGCACCTCGAACTCGTCAGCCTGTTCCTTATATTGCACATGCTCAAGTTCTTCCTTCGCGATGACCTGAGCGGCAAATAATTTTTCAGCACGATCACGGTCGGATTGCAGGACTTTGGTTTCGGCTTGCCAATTCTTCAAATTCGCCTCGATGGATCGCACTTTGGCGGCGGCGGCTTCCACGTCGGCGGAAATCTGGCGGTCATCGAGTTTCGCCAGCAGTTGACCCTGATGCACTTGCGTGCCGGGCTGGGCAAGAATCGATACCACCGGACCTTCCCTCAAAGCCGAGACGTCTACCTGGTTCTCTACCACCACGGGGCCAGAGGCAATGAAAACGTTCTCCTTCTGGACATCGGCCGGTTGGCTCGCGGGGTTTGCGTGCACAGGTGCCGCGGCAACCACGGAGTCCTCGTTCGCCCGGCTGCACCCATTAAGACTTAGTAACAGAATCCCTAGCCCTATCCCGATGCATCGTTTCACGTCTTCACCTCTCGCTACCCAGCCCACCGCTCACCAGCCAAACCACGACCAAATCTTCGACCACAGCCACATGGCAGGCCGCCGGAAGAATACTTCTCCGGCAGGTCTCCACGCGGTGAATATCTTGCTGCGGCCCTGCATTCCGGCGCGGATCAAGCCTTCGCGATTGGGAATGCTGACGCGAGCAATGAATACGCGCTCGTCCCCCTGCAACTCGCTCCTCGGACTTACCACCGTTAATTCCCCGCGAAACGTGCGCGTGGGGAATCCCTCGAGTTTTACCGCGGCGGTCTCGCCGGAGTGGAGAAGGGAGACATCATGTTCATCGATGGCAACGTCCACACTTGCCTGTGAGGTATCGACGACTTCTGCAAAGGTATCGCCGGGCTTCAGATCCCGGCCGACTAAGTCCCCGATATGGGGCGTGGCGACGAGGCCATCGATTGGCGACCGCAATAAAGTTTCTTGCAAACGCTCGCGAGCCCGAGCCACTTCAGCGGTCCAGTAGTCGGCTTGCACACGCTCGATTCCGGCCTCCGCGCCGTCGTTGGTTGCGAGGGCACGGTTCATTCGCGAAACGGCGGTTTCGTATTTGGCCTGTGCTGACGCCAGTTCGGAGCGGTATTGCCAGTCAGCGAGGCTCGCAAGAACCGTGCCCTGTTTGACCGCGTCGCCTTCCCGCACATTCACTGCCTGCACGACGCCCGCTACTTCGGGCTGCACCTTCGCACTATGAGCTGGAGCCACCACTGCAGCTCCATCGATGCGAAGCGGCAATGGGAACACCGCGAGAAAGACCACGGCGATGCCCACACCAGCCACCAGGGCCAGGCGACGCCGTTTCTCCAACGCCATAAACTTGCGCTTTTTCTCCAGGAACGGCTGGAGGACATCAATAAACGGCACCTCGCGGTACAGCGAAGCATTGCGCAGCGCGACTGTGGCCTGCCCGGCCAGCACTTTGATCATTTCCAGGTGCGCCGAACTGAGGAAGTCAGGATCACTGCTTTCGAAGGAGAGGACGCCGACCCGGCCGTCGTCATCCACCAAAGGCAGTGCATGATAGGCTCGCATCCCGCTGCTGGCAAAATAGGACTGGAACTTTGCCCGCGTCTCCGTGCGTTCCTCCTCCACCTCATCCCCGTGCTGAGCTATGAAGACGGGCTCACCCAACTGAGAAGTCCACTCCAGAAGGTCCTGCAGACGCGCGATGTCGGGATCTTCAGGATTGATTTTCGCAACGCCCGAGACTGCCCTCACTTTCACCCGGCCGCGCTGATCGAGTGCGATGGCTGCCCGCTCGTAGGGGATAACCGTGCTCGGCCCGTTCACAATCGCATTCAAAACATGGTCGAGGTCGAGCGTGGAAGTAATTTCGCCACTGATTTTTACTAGCGCCTCCAGAATCTCGACCTTGCGTTCGGCTTGCAGCAGGCTGGCGTTATGCAAGGCGTTACTGGCCGTTTCGCAAATGTTCGTCAGCAGGAATTGATCGTCTTCGTCGAAAGGGAGCCCATCAAGGCGGTTAATTGCCTCCACCACTCCAACCAGACTCTCGTGCTCCAGCAAAGGTATTGCCAGGATCGAAACTATCTTTCCTTCCTCGACCCCGCCTTCCCCGGTTCCTCCGTTGCGTTTGTGCAGTCGTTCATCGTCGGGTTGGTCGATCAACACGGATTCGCCACTATCGGAGATGTCGCCCGCAATACCTTCCCCGGGCTTTTGCACCATGCCCAGTTCTACGGTGGGGTCGTAGCCCGCGCAACTGACCAACTCCAGTGCATCATTGCTCACCATCCACAGATTCACCGCCTGAACGTTCATAACATCGTGGAACTTGTTTGCAATCGTCCTCAGCAACTCGTCCATCTCGAGCGTCGAGTTGAAGACCTTTTCCAGGTCATACATCTGTGTCACACGGCTGATCGACTGCAGACTTGCATTGCGTTCGCTCTCATAAGATTGGGCGGCCGCAATGGCCGGCGCAGCCAGTGTCGCGACGTCATGCGACGCGTCGAGCATGGCTTCCGGAAACGGCTGATCGTAGCTGACAAGTTCAATGGCGCCGAAAAGCACTTCATCCGAGAGGAGCGGAACATAGGCAAGAGAAGTTACCGTGCGGCGAATATCGAGGTGGGCGTAGTCTTCTCGCTCCACATCGCCGGCCTCGAACACTACGAGTGCTTTTCTTTCGGCCACAGTGCCCAGCGTGCCAGCGCCAAATTCCATCGCCCCACCGACCGTAACGTCGCCGGCAATCGCTTTGGCCGTCCATACAGGAGCGTCCAGATCCTCTATGACGTACACCACCACCGCCGTGCCGGGCAGCAGTTGCGCGATCTGCTCGGCCGTAACCTGGGCACGCGGGCCTACCTCCGCTCGCGCTAATAAGGCTGCGGCAAATTCCGCTACTGGAATTTCGAATGCGGATTTTCGAGTTGCCATGAACGGCAGTCCTGATTAGCTGGATTCGTCGCAACGCGGATCGCCCGTGCCGCGGCAAATGGCCCGTCGGTCGCGAGCGCTCACGCATCTTAAGCCGCTCGCGCGAGCAGGTCAACTCTGGCATTCTGTCTTCAAGATCAAGTCGTTGCCGAAAATCCCGCAGCTACATTCGGCAGGGGCCGGAACTCCTGCACCCGCAGCCTCAGCCGCCCATGTGCGCTCGCCGCCCGCAACCCATGTAAGATAGAACTTCTGCATGGCGAAAAAACTCTCCCACTACGACGCCGCTGGCCGCGCCCGCATGGTCGATGTCTCCGGCAAATCCGCCACCAGGCGCCAGGCTGAAGCCAGCGCTTTTGTATGCATCCCGTCGGCCGTCTTGAAAGCATTGCCAAAAAATCCCAAAGGCGATCCATTCGAAGTGGCGCGCCTGGCCGGAATCATGGCCGCCAAGCGCACGTCCGAGTTAATCCCGATGTGCCACGCCCTGCCGCTCTCCCACGTTGATGTCGAGATGAGCCTATGCGAGAATGGCGTCGCCATCGCCACTAGAGTCGCGGCCACCGCAGAAACCGGCGTCGAAATGGAAGCCCTCGTGGCGGCCGCAATTTCTGCCCTCACGATCTATGACATGCTCAAGGGAGTAGATAAAGGGATCGAGATTCGCGACATTAGGCTTGAGCGCAAGACTGGCGGCAAGAGCGGAGAGTATCGGCGGGCGAAGAAGTAACGGGCATTCCTGTTAATTCCATGGCAAACGACGTAAAACTTCTTCTCGTGGACGACAACCAGATGGTGCTGGGAATGTTGGAGCATGCCCTGGCGCCGTTTGCGCGGGTTGTGGCTGCGGGGGATGCGGCGGACGCGTTGCTGAAGGCTGTGGACGATCCTCCGGAGCTGGTGGTGTGCGACTATCGCATGCCGGGGATGGATGGCCGGCAGTTGGTCGAGAAGTTGAAGAGCCGGCCGGCTACGGCTAATTTCTCCGCGATCCTGATGGCTAGCCGTTCCGACATTGATGAACGTCTGTCTCCGCAGGATGCGGCTGACGACTACATTGCCAAACCGTTCTTTCTGAAAGAGGCTACGCGGCGCATCAAGCGCTCTGTGGACCGTATTGCGCTGGAGAAGATGGCGAAGACGGCTCCGTCGGACGGCGTGGTGCGCGGGAACCTCTTGCAGATGAATGTGATTGACCTCATGCAGTCGCTGGAAATGGGCCGCAAGAGCTGCCAGCTCAAGCTGAATAACGCCGGCGATAAGTGCGAGGTCTTTTTTGTCGAGGGACAGGTTAAGCACGCGACTTACGGATCTTTGGTGGGAGACGAGGCCGTCTTCAAAGTGCTGCGCTGGACTGGGGGCAACTTCGAACTCAACTTTGAGGGCAAGACCGATCAGGAAACCACGAAGCTCAACACTCAGGGCCTGCTGATGGAGGGATTGCGGTTGCTTGACGAATCACAGCGCGACGCCGGCGCGGAGAGCGCCGAGGAAAGCGCTGGGAGCGCTAGTGCGAGCGGCGGGGCCGGCGCTGGTGTTACCGGCACGAGCGCGGGCGGCGGCAGCGGTAGCGGCCGGGCGGAAGAGGAAGAAGATGTCCTCCTCGACAACTGAAGGCTCAGAGGTTTTTACAGCCGCAGTGGTTACGGTCAGCGATTCCTGCGCCCGCGGGGAACGCGCGGATATGTCCGGGCCGGCGGTGGTTGAGATCCTGAAGAAGTCCGGCTTTCGGGTTGTGCACACGCAAATCGTGCAAGACGATTCCATGCAGATTCAGAATGCCCTCGTGCATCTGGCGCTGGAAGTGCGCTTCATCGTGACCACGGGCGGGACGGGGATTGCGCTGCGGGATGTCACGCCGGAAGCGACTGAGGCGATTTGCGATCGGCTGATTGACGGTGTGGGTGAGCGCATGCGGCTTGAAGGCGCGAAGAAAACTGCGTTCGCTGCTTTGAGCCGGGGAGTGTGCGGCGTGCGGGAGAAAACTCTGATTCTGAATGTGCCTGGCAGTCCTGGCGGCGCAGTGGAATCGTTGGAAGCGGTGCTGGGGTTGGTGCCTCATGCGCTGAATTTGCTGGATGGGAAGACGGAGCACGCGTAACGAAACGACGGCAGCGCATATATTTACGTTGTGTAAATACAGCTTATGCAGTATAGTTGGGATGATGAGAAGAACCGCCGCAATCTTGAGTTGCATGGAATCGCATTCGAGGATGTGGCGCGGATTTTCGAAGGCCCGACCGTCGAACGAGTGGATGACCGGTTCGCCTATGGCGAACAGCGAGTTTATGCCATTGGGTTGGTGAACGACCTGGAGGTTACGGTCATCTATGCCGACGGAGAGGATGATGAAAGACGCATCATTTCAGCCTGGCGTTCCGAGCGCCATGAGCGACGCTACTACTGGCAGAACATCGAGGGCTTCAGCGAGTGAAAGCTAACGGCTCGAAAACCACGAAGTCGAAGCACAAGCGCAGCATCGGCACGGACTGGGGCAGGTTGCGGCGCATGAGTCCTGACCGGATACGCAGGGGGATCGCGGCCGATCCCGACGCGCATGCCACCGATGAAGAATTCTGGAAGAGCGCCAAGGTCGTAATGCCAGTGCCGAAAGAAATTGTGACGATGCGACTGGACGCCGACTTGCTGCGCTGGTTCCGGCAACAGCGCGGTTACCAGACCCGCGTCAACGCTATCCTGCGTGCCTATATGCAGGCGCAGAAGTCGCTTTAAAGGTCGCACTCCCAAGTCCCCACCATGCGGCGTCGAAAAAGGGTCAAGGCCACAGGGGACTGAGCCTGTGGAGCCCAACCTTTTTGCAGAACACAGTGGGTGGGCAACCCGCGAGGCACCGAATGACTGACGATCAACTGGTGAACGATTTTGCAGTCCGCTCCTTTCGCGACGTTGGGGACGAGGATTATATTTCTGCGCGCATGGCCTTCCGCGCAGCTTTGGTCACGCCTTCGCTATGGGCCAGCCAACAGACGGTGGAGAAGTACCTTAAGTGCATTTTGTTGTTGAACCGTATCCCGGGCGCACGCGTAAAACACTGGCTGGGCGCAGCTCTCGATGCGATTGAAGGTTCAGGCCAACTTGCCCTTGAACTAACCCCTAGCACGCGAAGCTTCATTGAGTACCTCGATGAGTTCGGACGGTTCAGATATCTGGAAATCTCCAACGTCGCGTTTGGCTAAAACTTGGTCCGGTTGGACCGAGCCGTGTGGGAGCTTCGCAGATTCTGTACTCTGTCGAATGCGCCGAGGCAGATTAAACTTCGCAATGGCGTCACTCCGCCTAAGGTTCGCATACCCGGCGGGTACCTGGAGAGCGTCATCAATGACGTCGGGAACCCGGCTCGGGAACCACTGCTTTGGTGGAATGCGTTCTTCGGCAAGAAGCAAAGACGCCACGTGAGAAGAAACGGGGGGATGAAGGCCACTAACTCTCCACTGTATCTAAACCCGGGAATTCTTGAAGAAATTCTGAAGTACGTCTATTTGCCTAAGGATATCGCTGATGCATACCGGGCGCACAAAAGGCCTTAGCAGAGGCCAACGGACGGGTGGCCCAGGCTTCTGATCTCGGCGGCGTCACCACACAACGGGGTGCCCTGTCCTTCGCGCACTTTGCGAAGGGCGGGAGTCGGAAATGCCGCGCCAAGTGGATTTGATCACGCCGCCACAAATCAAAATAGCGCGGGCAGCATCGCTACCCACCCTTGCAAAAAACGCAAGGATGGGGCACCCTCTGTGGGAATGCTGCACACAAACATCGTCAAAGGTGGGCAGCCCGACACTTCACGCGACTTTTCCTTTCTGGGCGACAGGTTCACTCTTGGCTCGCATTGATTTGACGAGGTCGGCCGACGACGCTCCTTCGAGCGACAATCCGTAGCCAACTTCTCGCACAATGCGCTCCTTCAACGGTTGAATGAAGTGGATGCGTGTGTTTCGGCGGGTCACCTCCGGAGCCTTCAGGTACAGCTCTGCCAATTCCCGAGCCCGGCTGAGCGCATTGCCATTCGGCACAACTTCGGCAACCACTCCCCATTCGTGTGCCACACGCGCTGATAGCAGCTGTGGGTTCAGCAGGAACGCCTCCGCTCGTCCCGCTCCGGCGCGATAACTCCAGGTGGTGAAAATTCCATCGCCGGGCGCAACGCCCTGGGAGAAGTGGGCCACATCCTGGAAAGTCGCGCCATCTGCCGCCACAATTACACTGGCAAGTAGCGCGTAGTCTGAATGCACATGGGCACGTCCCTCGATTGCCGCGAGTACTGGGACGCGTATGTTGGCTATGTTTTCCAGAACCTGAACCCCTTCATCGTGAACCTGGCTCCAGACGCCGGGATCGGCGGGGTTGCCGAAAGAGGACCAATCGACATCAGTAATGAAATCCCCACCAGCGCCCGTAAGGATTACGATCTTGTTCGCTCGATCTTGCGAGATCCGGTAGAACCCATCGACAAATTCCGTGTGAGATTGTGCTGTCATAACGAACGGCCCGCCGTTGGAGTGAAATTCAGCAACAAGCACGCCTTTGTCATCTCGTGTCAGCTTTAGGTTGTGATAAGCATTGAAGTAGTCATTCTGAAATTGCATCGTATTCTCCTTTCTGCGTTGCTCTGACAGCATTTTACTCGAAGGTGTTATTGCGAGGCAGCTGGCCCGCTCAAGCCGGTTTTTGGCTTGAGTGGGGATGTTCACATGTCACAGACTTAGTCCGGCGGACAAGACTAGATTGTTTTCATGGCACGCGACTCACGCGTTTTCAGCACAGCGGACGGAGTCATTTCGTCAGTTTATTCGTTCACCCCTCCGGGGTTTCGGTTGGCTTGTCCGTTCTTTACCCACGGCTTGCGCCGTGGGCTGCATTCTTTCGCCGCTTTGCGGCTTGGGCTTGGGCTTGGTCTATGGAAAACCGTAGCGAAACCTTGTCAATAGGCAGGAATTACACGATTGGGGTTATGTAGCTGGAAGCAAAGGGAAAATAAATTTTGATTTGCAACGGATATTGTGCAGTTTTGGGTATAGCGATGTGATATAATGAAATTATAGAGTCGAGAAAAGAAAGGCGTAGCCTCCGGGCTGCGCCTTTTGTGTTTCTGGGCGATTTCGATGACCTGGCGTACGAAACAGCGGGTCCCTCCACTCCGCTACTCCTTCCCTTCGGGAAGGAGTAGCTTCGGTCGGGATGACAAGACTTACGCAACAACAACAGGACGTTGGTATTGGAGAAAACTATGAGGCGGCAGGGGAAGAGACTTTTTGCGAATTACAAGCAGCGGGGCGAGTGGGTGGAGTTGTTGTTTATGACGGTGGCTGCGGGGTTGGGGTTCACCGTGGCTAAGCCCTTTGGGGATTCGGCTCGCTACGATGTGATCGTTGAGAACGCGGGGCGGTTCCTCAGGATGCAGGTGAAATCCACGGACATGTGGAGGGGGGGGCAGCTACGTGTGCCAGTTGCATATGTGCGGCCGACTGTACACGGCCGAGGACATCGACTACTTTGCCATCTACGTTTTTCCTTTGGATCTGTGGTACATCATTCCGGCAGGGGGTTGAGCGCGGTGGTGCTTTCGCCTCACCGCAACGGACACAAGTACGAGCGCTACATGGAAAACTGGTGGCTGCTGACTCGGCGGCACTCCCTTCGAGGAGCTCTGACTCGGGTGCCTCGAGAGGATGGGCCGCCAGGTTCGACCGACCTGTTGAGTGCTCGGATTGTGGAAAGGCTGCGGGTGTTGGGTACGCGAAGATAGTGAGGCGTCAAGCAGTCGAAGGCAAGATTGTTTCGGAATGACATCTTGCTAGCGGCTGGCTAGGCCGCCGGTGGTTTCGCCGCCGTCCAGGGTGTAGACGTGGCCCGTCGCGTAGGCTGCGTCGTCCGATGCCAGGAATGCGAACAGGGCTGCTATCTCTTCTGGCTTGGCGTGGCGGCGTAGCGGGAATCTTTTTATTTACCTCTTCTAACATTTCGTCGGTGTATTCGGCTCGCTGCATCGGCGTGAGGACGTATCCCGGAGCTATAGCGCAGACTCTAATTTTGGGCGCCAGTTCCAGGGCCATGGTTTTGGTTAGGGCGATCACTCCGGCTTTTGTGGCGTTGTAGTCGGCGTAATACGGTTGTCCTACAGCGCCGTTGGTGGAGGCGGTTTGGAGGATGACTCCGCTGCCGCGGTGGACCATGTGGCGGGCGGCGGTTTGGGCTACGTAGAAGACTCCGGTGAGGTTGACGGCGATTACCTTGTCCCATTCTTCGGGAATGATGTCTAGGAAGTTGTGGCGGATGCTGATGCCGGCATTGTTGATGAGGACGTCGACTGCTCCCATGGCGTGGACGGCTTGGGCGAAGGCGGCTTCTACCATCTGGAGGTTGGTGACGTCGGCGATTAGGGCGGCGGAGAGTGTTGGGAGCTGGTGGCGGATGGCTTCGCAAGCTTTCGCGTCACGGTCGAGGACGCAGACTTGGGAGCCTTCTTCGAGGAAGCGGGCGGCGGTGGCTGCGCCGATGCCGCTGGCGCCTCCGGTGATCAGGATGCGTTTGGAGTTCAGGCCGCGCATGGCAGGTCTCAGTTCTCAGTTTCTGGTCTTGGGTTTCAAGCTTTCGATCGTTTGATCTTATCGTGTCTGGCCTTGTGACGGCAGTGGGATCCTGGCCTTTCCGTTTATTCTCCGCGCCCGGAGCAGTGGTGGTGCAGGCGAACAGCGGGTTCCTCGTCGCTTCGCTCCTCGGAATGACAAAGCGGGGATGAAATCCTAGATGGGTTTGCCGCGGAAGAAATAGATTAGTTCGATGATCAGGATTATTACGACCATTAGCTCGAGGACGAAGGCGCGGCTTTGGTTGAATTCGTCGACCATGAAGCGGTAGAGCTCTTCGGAGGTTTGCAGTTTTTGCTGGACCAGGTCTTTGTAGTCGGGCACGCCGACTTTCTGGGCGGCCAGCTTGTAGAGGCGGGCGGAGAACATGTCGCTCAGGAACTTGATGGCGTTGTCGGCGCGCTCGGTTAGCTCGCTTACGTCGAGCAGGACGGTGTGGAGTTTGGAGGCGGCGCGGGCGGTGCGCCAGCGCGACCAGAGGTTGCGTCCGCGGTCGAGGAAGTCGTAGACGCCTTCCAGTTGTCTGGTTAGCAGTTCGTCGTAGTGGCGGAACTCAAGCAACTGCGAATTGGCGTATTGCAGAAGCTGGATGGCGGTTTCGGCCCCTACGGGTGTGTCGTAGATGAAGGCGGCATTCCATCCGATGACGGCTAGATCGTTGGGGTAGTAGGAGATGCGCGATTGCAGAATCTCCTGGCGCTCGCCGTCGGAGAGGGGCTGGTTTTCGCCGCGCACGACTTGCGAGATGAAGTCACCGCGAGAAGCCAGGAGATCTGTGGCCGAGGGTGAGCCGGCGATCTCGCGCAGGTGGAAGATGAAATAGTCTTCCTTCAGCCATTCAGTGGTGTACGGCTTTACCAACGCTGGAGCGGCTCGCTCTAGTTTCTGTTTAACTATGCGGGTGGCGAGGCTTTCGAAGTTGGTGTCCCAGACCCAGCGGCTGGAGAGCTGGACGAGCTTGTCCCAGTCGCCGGAGAAGGGCAGCTCGAAGATCACGCTGACTACGCCGTAGTCGAAATACTTGATGTCGCCTTGCAGGCGCTCGCCACTTTCTAGAACGATAGGTTCGAGGGCTTCTTCGACGGGAGGACGCTGGAAGCGGACGTATCCGGGAGCGACGTGTTTGAAGCTGGTATCAACGGTACGAGCGCCGAGGATTTGGCGAAGCTGGTCGAGTCGAATTTCTTCGCAGACGTCGAACTGGATCAGGACCAGGACGGAGCCGCAGAGGGGGGCGTCCGGAGGCTTGGCGGCTACCAGAGTGGTCAAGGCCTCGGCGGGGACCTTGCCTACGGCTGGGGCGGTGATGGTGGTCTGATGGTCCATGGCTCCGGGGGCAGCACGCAGCGCCTAAGGGCACGCTAATCAAGCGGTCGTTTGCGGGCGCCCTTCGACTACGCTCAGGGCAGGCTCTGAAGGCGAGCCCTGATACGAATCTCTATTCTCCCAGAAGGAAAGCAATCTGGCGAGGGGTAGGGGATAGCGTACGGCTATAAAATCATGTTAAGCGGTTTAGAATCAATGCCTTTTGGACAATTGCCATAACAGCGCTCCGCCCAACGCCGCGGCCGCTAAACCCAAGCCGGCACGCTTCATGGACTGGAAGACTTCCGCTTCGTGGAGGCGGGTGCGGACTGACTCGGGATAGGGGCCAGAGTCGGGCGCGGCTTCGCTACTCAGGGCCATTTGCAAAACTTCGGCCAGGTGAAGGGCGTGACGGGGCGAGCATTGGGCGATCTGTTCGCGGCAACTGAAGCCGTCGGCGATGATGAGCCAGTCGGGTGGGGCGTGGCGAACCGCGGGCAGGAGTTCCAGTTCGCCGATTGCCACTGAGATGTCGTATTTGTCGTGCTCGAAGCCGAAGGAGCCAGCCATGCCGCAGCATCCGGGGGCCGGGCTTTGGAAGTCGATGCCGAGGCGGCGCAGGACGGCCTCTTCGGCAGTCATCTTCATCAGGGATTTGTGGTGGCAGTGACCGTGGAGGAGCGCTTTGCGATTGAACTGAGGCAGGCGGAAATCCTTTGCGCTGGCTTCGAGGAATTCGCTGAGGAGGAATGTCTGGCGCGACAGGGCTTGTGCGCGTTCGTCATTGGGAAAGAGGTTGACGAGTTCGTCGCGGAAGACGGCGACGCAGCTGGGTTCGAGGCCGACGATGGGAATGCCGACTTCGATCTCGGGCGAGAGTTCGTCGAGAATCTTAAGCAATAGCGCCTGGGCGCGGTCGAGCATGCCGTGGTCGTAGAGCGGGCGTCCGCAGCAGAGGTTGGCTTTGGGCACGATGACTCGGAAGCCTGCGACTTCGAGGACTTCGACGGCGGCTTTGGCGATGCCGGGCTGGAAATAGTTTGTGAAGGTGTCAGGCCAGAGGAGGACGCTAGGCGCGGCCCCTAAAGGGGCGGTCGATTTCGAAGCGCCTGCGGTATCGCTAAAGCGATACCCTGATACGAACCCTCTTTCCCGAGTACGATGGAACCAGGTTTTGAAAGTTTCTGGGGCGAAGGCCGGAATAGCGCGCTGCCTGGGGATTCCGGCGACTAGCTTGGAGAGGTCGCGCAAGAACGGAAGTTGGGTTGTCAGATTGACCAATCCCGGCGCATGCGATGCCACCCGGGCCCACAGGTCGATGTTGCCGAACGCGTAGGCACTGCGCGGGCGCATGCGGCCCTCGTAGTAGTGGGAAAGGAACTCGGACTTGTAGGTGGCGACGTCTACGCCGACGGGGCAATCGCTTTTGCATCCTTTGCAGGCGAGGCAGAGGTCGAGCGAATGCTTTACTTCTTCGCTGCGCCAGCCGTCGCGGATCACTTCACCTTGAGTCATCTCCCAGAGCAAGTGGGCGCGGCCGCGGGTGGATTGTTCTTCTTCGTGCGTGGCGCGGTAGCTGGGGCACATCAGGCCGCCATCTTCGCGGCGGCACTTGCCTACTCCCACGCAGCGCAGAGTGGCCTGGGCGAGGCTGCCATGGTCGGCGGTGAACTGGAAATTGGTTTTGGGTTCCCACGGAGCGTAGGCCGCGCCGAGGCGAAGATTTTCGTCGAGCTTGTAGGGTTCGATCAGCTTGCCGGGATTCATCTTCCATTCGGGATCCCAAGCGGACTTGAACTCGCGGAATGCCTGAACCAGTTCGGGGCCGAACATTTTCGGAAGCAGTTCGCCGCGGCCTTGGCCATCGCCGTGCTCGCCGGAGATGGAGCCGCCGTAGCTGACCACAAGGTCGGCAGCCGATTCCATAAAGCGGCGGAACTTGGCGATGCCCTCTTTCGATTGCAGATCGAAGTTGATGCGGTTGTGCACGCAGCCGTGGCCGAAGTGCCCGTAAAGCGCGCCCTTGTAGGAGAAGTCGGCCATCATCTTGCGCAGGTCGCGGAGGTAGCCGCCAAGTTTTTCAGGAGCGACCGCGGCATCTTCCCAGCCTTCCCAATTGAGCGGTTCGCCGGGCACGTGCGACGTTGCGCCGAGGCTGGACTCGCGAACTTCCCACACGCGCTTGGCTTGCTGCTTGTCCGTGTAGAGTCGCATGTTGGGAGGGTTGGCGCTTCGCCCGAGCGACTCGATCAGGCCGCGAGCCTGAGATTCGGCTTCCCGCGCGGTTTCAGCGCCGAACTCCACCATGAGCCATCCGGCGCCTTCGGGCAGGAGCGCGAGGCCTTCCGAGTTGATGCTTTTCACGCGCGTGTAGCCGACCAGAAGTTCGTCGAAGCCCTCGAGGCCGATGGGCTTGTGCCCCATGATTTCGGGTACGTGGTCGGCGCACTGATAAATATCGGGATAGGCGACGACAACCAGCACGCGCTCGGGCGGGCTTTTGACCAGGCGGCACGTGGCTTCGAGAATGGTGACGCAGGTGCCTTCGGAGCCGACGAGGGCGCGAGCAACGTGGAATTCATTTTCGGGCAAGAGGTAATTCAAGTTGTAGCCGGAGACGCGGCGGGGGATATTTGGGAAGCGCTGGCGGACTTGATCTCCGTATGTGGCGGCGATTTGCTTTAGGGAAGCCTGGATCTGAGCGGCCCGAGCCGAGTCGCTGCGGCGCGATACTTCCCCACATGGTTTGACTAGATCCTGGCCGACTTTGAGGCGGACGCCGTCATAGGTGAGGACTTCGAGGGCTTCGATGTTGTCGTCGGTTTTACCGGCCATGACGGAGTGCACGCCGCAGGAGTTGTTGCCAATCATGCCGCCGATGGTGCAGCGGTCGTGAGAGGCGGGATCGGGTGCGAAGGTGAGGTGATGTTTTTCGGCGGCGGCGCGCAGAGTATCGAGCACCACTCCGGGCTGTACGCGGGCGATGCGGCGGGCGGGATCGATTTCTAGAATCCTCGCCATGTATTTGGAAAAATCAAGAATGACGGCGACGTTGCAGCATTGGCCGGCGAGAGACGTGCCGCCGCCGCGGCAGAGCAGCGGCGCGCCGAAGTCGCGGCAGAGCGCTACCGTCGCTAGAACATCATCAACGTCGCGGGGCAGCACTACTCCGATTGGAACCTGGCGGTAGTTAGAGCCGTCGGTCGAGTAGAGGGCGCGGGTGCCGCGGTCGAAGCGGACGTCGCCGCGAGATCCGCCTCGAACATTGGTGCGTAATGCTTCGGCTAGTCGGGCGGAGTCTACCTGCGCGGACTTTGAGGCCTGAGCGAGCTCGGCGAATTGGTCTGCCATGCGCTTGGTCCCGCTGAATTCCTACTTCGACGACGAGTCGGTTGCGTCAGAACTGCTCACATTGCTGATCACGATCTTAGTCTTGCCGCCTTCCGTCTTGGCATTGATGGTGATCATGTTTTTCTTATCATTGGAGACGATGCTGCACTCATTATCGTTAGAGCTCACGACCATCGCATTGGGGAACTTGGGTTTGTAAAAGTTGCAAACCTGGCCTACGGAATCGGAGGTTCCAAAAGTTAACGCTGCGGTATGAACCTTTCCGAAGTTCATCGAGACGGAGCCTTCTTTCATGACCTGGGCTCCGGGATAAATGTCCACACCCAGATTGCGGGCTGCGTCCTGCGGATCTTTTGTGGTCTCGATGGTCCCGAACGGGGTCTCGACTTTTACGTTGTCACCCTCCTGGTGAACGCGGGAATGGTGAGCGACTCGCCGAACAAAGAACACAAGAGAAGCGATACCGAGAATACCCACGAGCGCGATGACGCCAACCACAATCAGGATTGCCTTGAGAACGCCGCCGCCGGATGTTGGCGGAGGAGTCACAACTGGAGAAGTGGGAGGCGATGGAGGCGCAGAGCCCACAGCGGGCGATGATGCGGTGGGGGGCAGCGTTGACGTGAGTACCGCCGCTCCGCATTTGTTGCAGAAGCGGGTTCCCGGAACGATGCTCGCGCCGCAAGAATTGCAGAATGCCATGGGTCACCTCATAAGAATCTACGTTGCAGGGGGACGGCGCAGTATACCTCAGATTGAAGCGGAAGCGGGCCGGAATGACCGCTGAGTCCCTCAGCGGGCTAAAGCGCGCGCTCTTTCTTATGCATTACGGCCTTATGCATTACGGCGCGGCCGAAGCCGCGCCCTTTCAAAACGAAGTCGGAGATCGACCTAGCTCCACAGTCGGGTGGCATAATCGGTCATGGTTAGTCCCAGCAACAGGAGCAGGAAAAACAATGCCGAGATCACCACCAGCTTGGTGAGTTTTTCGCTGGCGCCACTGACGTGCATGAAGAAGAGAGCTACCAGAGTGGCTTTGACGCTGGCGATGATGAGAGCGACGGCGGCGTTGTATCTGCCCAAGTCCAGAGTGGCGGCGTAGACCGTGAGGCCCGTGCCGACGAGCAGCGCAAAGAAGACGGCGAAGTAAGTGGGCAGCGGCGATTTGGAATGTTCAGACATAATTAAGCCTCAGACATCGAGCCTCAGGGGTGACGGTCGATCAGGTAGAGCAACGGGAACAGGTATATCCAGATGATGTCGACGAAGTGCCAGTACAGGCCGCCGATCTCGACTGGAGTGTGCCACTCGGGAGTGAAGCGGCCTTTCCATGCCATGGTCAAGAGCCATGCAAAAATGCCGAGGCCGATGATCATATGCAGCGCATGCAGGCCGGTCATGACGAAGTAGAGCGAGAAGAACAACTGCGCGTGATGTGGATTGGCATACTGGCCGGGATGTCCGGGGATGGGCACATTCTCGAAACTGAAGGATGCGCCGGGGACGTGATGCTCGTCGAATTTATCTTTGTACTCGACGCCTTTGATGCCGAGGAAGACCAGACCGAGGATCATCGTGAGGCCGAGGCTGCCGATCAGAAGCGTGCGGCGGGCGGTCTGCGCGGCCCACACGGCCAGGACTACGGTTAAGCTGCTGCAGATCAGGACCGCCGTGTTGGTGGCGCCTAGAGTGACGTTGAGCGTCTTGCTGGCGGCACCGAAGTCTCCGAAATACTTCAGGCGGTAAACCAGGTAGGCGCAGAACAGGCCGCCGAAGAACATGACTTCGGTTGCGAGGAAGACCCACATGCCAAGGCTTGCGGAATTACGCTGCTGCTCCTCGTCGGCGAAGTGGTGCAGCAGTTCAGGATGGTGCTCCTCCTCGTGGTGAAGGCCGATAACCGTGCTATCGGGCAATGGGGACCTCCTGCTTGTGGGGAGCGTCGTCGTGAGGCGAGTCCAGTTCTTCGTAGTTGTAGGCTTCCCAGGTTACGACGGGTTCCTCCTCGAAATTAAAAGTCGGCGGCGGAGAAGCTGACTTCCACTCGAGTCCGGCAGCATTCCAGGGATTGTCGGATGCCGGTTTCCCGTAGCGCATCGACCAGAGGAAATAAATCATGGGCAATAAATATCCGACGCCGAGGACCGTGGCGCCGGCAGTCGACAGCACGTTCAATATCTGAAATTCGGGCATGTGGCTGTAGTCGTAGTAACGGCGCGGCATGCCCATATAGCCGAGCAGGAATTGCGGGAAGAATGTCAGATTGAATCCGATGAAGACGATCAGTGCGGCCAGGCGCGCCCAGCCTTCGGGGTAGAGACTTGCCAGAAATCTTGGGCCACCAGAAATGCATTCCTCCGAGATAGCCCATGACCGCGCCTCCGACCATGATGTAGTGGAAGTGGGCGACGACGAAGTAAGTGTCGGTGACGTGGACGTTGATGCCGAGCGCCGCGAGGAACAAACCGGTGAGGCCGCCGATGGTGAAGAGTCCGAGGAAGCCGAAGGCGTAGAGCATGGGCGCGTCGTAGTGGATGGAGCCCTTGTAGAGAGTGGCCGTCCAGTTGAAAACTTTGATGGCGGATGGCACGGCGACGGCGTAGCTCAAGCAAGGAAAATACCAGCGCGGAGTAGACCGACATTCCCGCCACGAACATGTGGTGAGCCCAGACCAGAAAACCGAAAACGGCGATGGCAATGGATGAGAACGCGACAAAGCTGTAGCCGAAAATGCGCTTGCGCGAGAAGCAGGCAATGATTTCGGTGACGACGCCCATCGACGGGCAGAATCATGATGTAGACGGCGGGATGGGAATAGAACCAGAATAGATGCTGAAAGAGGACCGGATCGCCGCCGAGTTTGGGATCGAAGATGCCGAGGTGCAGGGCACGTTCGGCGGCGACCAGCATGAGGGTGATGGCGATGACCGGCGTGCCCAAAAGCTGAATGATGCTGGTGGCGTAGTGGGCCCAGATGAACAGGGGCAGGCGTGACCAGGTCATGCCGGGGGCACGCATGCGATGAATGGTGACGACGAAGTTCAGGCCGGTGAGGATGGAAGAAAATCCTGCGACGAAGATTGCGAGTCCGGCTTCTACGACTTTCGTGTTGGAGAAGTTGGTGCTGAAGGGAGCGTAGAATGTCCAGCCAGTGTCGACGCCGCCGGTCAGCATGCAGTGCAGCATCATCACACCGCCGATGATGTAGAGATACCAGCTCAGCAGGTTGATGCGCGGGAAGGCGAGATCTTTGGCCCCAATCATCATGGGCACGAGGAAGTTGCCGAGCACAGCGGGAATCGAAGGAATGAGGAAGAAGAACACCATGACCATGCCATGCATGGTGAAGAGCTTGTTGTAGGTATCGGCCTGCACCAGATCGCCCGCCGGGCGTAAGCAATTCGAGGCGGATGAGCAGCGCGAAGAAGCCTCCGATGAAAAAGAAGAACGTGATCGAGATCAGATAGAGCAGTGCGATGCGTTTGTGGTCGGTGGTGAGCAGCCACGACCACACTCCGTACTTCTTGTTCAGGTAATTCTCGCGTTCGACGGTTGAGGTGATCGCGGTGGGCATACTCATTGCACCTGACTTCCATTGTGCATTCGTCTGGGCGTTGGCTTGCGGCTGGCGGTGTGGCTGCGCTGGCGCTGGTTTTCGCGCCTCCGCCGGTTTGCTCGCGCCAGATCGACTTGATGTAAGCGACCAACGCGTTGACCTGTTCTTCGCGTGACCAATCCCTGAAATGTAGGCATGATGGGCTGGAATCCTTTGACCCGCTTCGCGCCGGGATCGAGAATGCACTCGCGAAGATAATTCTCGTCGGCAGTGACGGTGCGGCCATCTTCCAGCTGAACCGGTTTGCCGAAAACTCCATGCAGATTGGGACCGCGTCCCTGGATATCTGTACGGTGACAGGTGACGCAGCCGAGTTCGGCAAAAATTTTCTCGCCCGTTGCAGAGAGCGGGCCCGTGGAACCGCCGTTCATCCAGGCTTCGTACTGCGCCGGCTCCTGCACGACGATGTCGCCGACCATGCCGGAGTGCTGCGTGCCGCAATACTCCGCGCAGAACAAGTGATATACGCCCGGCTTGGTGGCGCGGAACCATTCCACAGTGTAGCGGCCGGGCAGCACATCCTGCTTGATGCGGAAGGCAGGAATGAAGAAGCTGTGAATCACGTCCTGCGAAGTCATAATCAGTTTCACGTCGCGACCCACGGGGACGTGCAGTTCGTTGATCTCGCGCTGACCTTCGGCGTGCTCCAGCTTCCACATCCATTGTTTTGCGACGACATACACTTCAGTCGAGTCGGCGGGCGGAGTGCGCTCTTTGAAGTAAACCACCGCACCCCAGGCAAAGATCACCATGAAGATGAGGAATGGAATCGTGCTCCAGGTGATTTCGAGCGGAGTGGAACCTTCGATCTGTTCGGCGCGAACTCCGGGGCGGTAACGGAAGCGGGCAGCGAAGTAAATGAGACAAATGAAGATCAGCAGGGTCATCATCCCGGTGACGATGAGCAGGAAGATGTAGAGAGCATCCACGTTGACGCGCCATCGTGGAGGCCTGCTGCGGCCATAATGGAAAATTATTGAGCATAAACGTCGTTCGTCGTTCGTCGTTGGTCGTTGGCCATTTCGCGTCGGGTCCTAGTGTGTCCTCGCACCACTTTGTAATGTCCGGCGGGGCACGGAACGATCCAACCGCCACAGTATAAAAAGAAAACCACCGATGATCAGAATTGTCGCGGCGGCCGCGAGCCGCAGAATGTTGGCTACCATCGCGCCGTATTTTCCGGTCTCGGGATCGTAGTGATAGCAATAGAGCAGCACTGCATCGACGGCATTGCCGATCTTGCCTTGCGAAGCCTCCACCAGTCCCATGCGCAAATCTTTCGGCGGAAAATCCACGCCGTAGAAGTAGCGCGAGATGCGGCCTTGCGGCGTGAGCACCATGATGGCGGTGGCGTGGGCATACTGATTGCTCCTGGGGTCGTACTGATACTGGAAGCCGACAGCTTTGGTGAGCGCGTTGATCGATCCGGCTGGCCGGTAAGGAAATGCCAGCCCGCAGCGGCGTTGGCGCGGCCGTAGCGTCCGACGTAGTCCTTCTTTTTGGCCGCGGCCATCTCCGGAGTTTCGCGCGGATCGAAGCTCACGGTGATCACGTCGAATTCATTGCCCACATCGAACTTCACCAGGCGCATGGCGCTGGAGAGTCCGGCCAGAGCTTCGCCGCACAGCATGGTGCAGTTGTAGTAAACCAGGTTGAGGATCAGGGGCTTGTGGCCGAAGTAATCTCCGAGCTTCACGGTCTTGCCGGTTGTCGTCGCGGAAGGTGAGATCGGGAGGGACCTGCGCGTCGAGATGCTGCTCGATGCCAACATTTTCGAGGCGCGGAGGCCGCGTGTTCGCCGGGGGAGACATGACGCCGTTGTTCATCTGCGCCCAGGCGGAGGCGGCTAGCAGCGCGACTGCCAGTGACACCAGCGCGGCGAAAATCGAATTGTTTCTCCTGCAACTCACTTCTTTTCACCCTTCTTGGCTATGCCCAGTTTGTGCGCGGTTGGTGCAGCCGACGTCGCCGCCCGCGCCTTGCGCGCGCACCGGAACCCTCGTTGCGCGATTAAATCCATGGCGCGTTCGATGGGGATGCGCACCGTACCGGCTTTCTCATCCACCCAGCCGTAGCTATACAGCGCCTTCTCTTCGTCGGTGATCGATTCCATTCAGTTGACCGCGCTCGTCTTCCTCCAGCTTTGGGTTGGGAAACGCACTCTGCGGATACCCGGGAGCGATGTGGCGCGTGTCTGCAGGGACGTTTGTGACCAGCGGATTCACCGGTGGTTGCAAAGCTTTTTCGCGGTGATCGAGAATTGCAAAGACCCCTCGGAGTACGAAGATGCAGAGTAGCGTCACGACTGCCAGGCCCAGAAGAAAATAGAGAATGCCGGACGCCTGCAGGTCCTGGTGCTCGTAGCTTCCGTGCCCGCTCGTGTTCTCGTGTTTGATCTCGTCAGTCATTGTCTGGTCAGGCATGCGTTTCATGTGCCGGCTGTAGAACTTCGTGGGCATCCGCGTCATAGGCAGGCAGAAGCGGCAGCGAACCCAGGTTGCGGAAAAAATACCAAAGCCAGATTCCTCCGATGGCGATGGGTACGACAATGTCGGCCAGAGTTACCGTCAGATTCTTCGAAAAATTCGGTTCGATGATCCAGAACAGATCCAGATAGCGAATCAACAGCAGCCAAACGGCGAGCCAGACCAGCCTCCGAATGTCGCGCTTGAAGGGGCGCGAAAGCAGCACGGCGAAAGGAACGACGAAGCCGAACAGAGCCAGAATCGTCCCAATCGATCCCCAGCCATTGTTAATGCGAGTGAGATAAAACGTGATCTCCGCGGGCAGGTTGCCGGCCCAAATGATGAGCCACTGGGAGAAGTTGAAATAGGCCCACACCATGGTGAAAGCGAGCATCCACTTGCCGTGGTCGTGGACGAAATCGGGCCTCAACATCTCCGACATTGGCTTGTAGTTGAAAAGAATGCGCTCGACCACGACCGCGAAACACATCGCCGACAGCACTTGGCCGATGAGGATGATCAGGCCGAAGATGGTCGAGATCCAGCTAGGATCGAGCGACATTACCCAGTCGATGGCGGCGAAAGAGATGGTGAAACCGTAGAGGATGAGGCCGGGGCCGCTGACGGCTTTGAAACGTCCGCTGTTGTCGAGGGCATTAGGACTGTCACTCTGCTTCGACCACATCGAGAGCAGGAACGAAAGCAGGTTCCAGATCGCGAAATAAAATATGGCGCGGATGATGAAGCCATTCACCGTCAAATAGGTCTGCGTGATCTGTTCGAGGTGCTCGCGCAGATGTTTGTCATGAATATTTTCGAGGGGCTGTGCCCAGATGTAGAGGCGGTGGATTCCGAAAATGACGGGGATGAACAGAACGGCCAGCAGCGGCAGGGTGCGCATGGCTGCGCCCAGGATGCGACGGATAACCGTGCCCCAGCCTCCGCCGGTAAGATGGCGAATCATCAGGATCGCCATCGAGCCGAGCGCCACGCCCAGCCAGCACATGAAGCCGAGCAGGTAAGCGCGATAGAACTCACCGGGGCGAGTGAAGGCTAAGACCATGGCGATAACGGTAAAGACGGCGCCGATTACGAGCGAGCGCTGCGATATTTTCTTTACAACCTCAGGCGCCGTGAGATCGAGATGTGGAGTGGCGGCGCTCATTTGTGTTCCTCAGTCTGCGAAGTTGCTTCAGGCCCGATCACCGGAAGGGTCGCGCCCGAGTCCGGCTGGCCGCGGAACGCCGGCGGTTCCGACGGGACGGTCTGCCCCTTAGGCACGTCGGCCAGGGTTGCGTTTTGACTGAGCTGCAACGCACGGACGTAGGCCACGATTTTCCAGCGGTCCTCGGGTGGAATCTGAGAGGCGTAGGCGGGCATGATTCCGGAGCCGTTGGTGATCACGTCATAGAACTCGCCCAGCGGAGCTTTTTGCCAGCGTGGTTTGTGGAAGGTCGGCGGCTTGCGCGCGAAGCCACGCGAGGGGACGAAGCCATTGCCGTCGCCGAGAAGCGAGTGACACGGCGAGCAATAAATGTTGTAACGCTCGCGGCCGCGTTCGAGAACTTCTTTGGTCACAGGAAACGGCATGTAGTCGCCGGGATTGTTGCCGGTTTTGCCCGTGTAGAAATACGTGTCTTCATGCAACTGCCCCCGGGCTACAGTGCCTTCGACGGGCGGCCGCTCAGAGCGCTGGTCGGCAAAAAAATCGCTGTGCGAAAGCGGATTCTGCTTCGGCTGCACGTGCATGTCGAGGCGGCAGGCGGAGAGCAACGACACAGCGGCGAGCAGAGTTACAACACTCGCACGACGCTTGTTCTCGCATTCCCACTTCTCGCAAAAGAGGCGAGAAGTGGGGCACCCCACTTTTTTGGTGCGAGCCGACTTTTGGCGGAGACGCGGCATTCTAGCTGGGCACCTCCGAGATCGAGCGGGGCTCGAGTCCTTGCAGAAAGTTCCGCGTGCCGGCGGCATCGTATTTGGGATCGGAAGAAAACACGATCAGGAAGAAGCGGTCTTTCGATGCCGAGGAGAAACGCGGAACATTGAACACAGGATGATAGGGCATGGGCAAGCCGTTGAGCGCCAACATGCCGAAGACGGCGGAGATTCCGGCGAAAAGAATAGTCATCTCAAACGTAATGACGATGAATGCCGGCCAGGAATGATAAGGCTTGCCGCCGATATTCAGCGGGTAGTCGACGGCGGACATCCAGTACTGCATGGCGTATCCTGACAAGCCGCCGATGATTCCCCCAATCAGCACGACCAGCGGAACTTCATCGCGGTGAAAGCCGATTTCCTCAGCCAGGCCTTCGATGGGAAACGGGCTGTAGGCGTCGATCTTTTTGTAACCGGCCTCATGCGTGCGCTTGGCCGCGTCGACCAAAGCCTGCGCCGAATCAAACTCCGCCATGATTCCGTACATGCGCTCGCGCTTCATTCCTTTACCTCCGCTTCCGGCAGCAGGGTGCGCATCTCAAAGATGGAGATCATGGGCAGAAGGCGCACGAAGAGGAAAATCGCCGCGAGGAACATCCCGATCGTGCCGATGTAGGTCATCCAATCCCAGCGCGTGGGGTAATACATTCCCCAGGATGAAGTGAGGAAGTCGCGATGCAGGCTGACGACGACGATGATGAAACGCTCCAGCCACATGCCGACGAGGATCACGCCGGAAATCAGGAAGAGCGCGACCGGGCTGGTGCGCAGCTTGCGAATCCAAAGTACCTGCGGGATGAATATGTTGCAGATGAGCAGAGCCCAATAAGGAATAGCGTACGGCCCGTGCAGCCGATTCCACAGCGTGAAGGCGTCGTAGCGGTCGCCGCTGTACCAGCCCATGAAAGCCTCGATGCCATAGCCGTATGCAACGATGAGTCCGGTGGCCAGCATGACTTTGGCCGAGTTCTGCAGATGTTTTTCGGTGATGAAGTCTTCGAGTCCGTAGATTTTGCGGATCGGAATCGCGAGCATCAGCACCATCGCGAAACCTGAGTAGATGGCCCCAGCGACGAAGTAGGGCGGAAAAATTGTCGTATGCCAGCCCGGTACGATGCCGACGGCAAAGTCGAAACTTACAACAGTGTGGACCGAGAGCACCAGGGGCGTGGCTAATCCAGCGAGCAGCAAGTAGGCAGTTTCGTAGCGGTGCCAGTGCCGCGCCGATCCGCGCCAGCCCATGGAGAGCATGCCGTAGATAATCCGGGCGGCAGGATGCGTGGCGCGATCGCGCAGCGTCGCCATGTCGGGGATCAAGCCGATGAACCAGAACAATGCCGAGATGGTGGCGTAGGTGGAGACGGCGAAAACGTCCCACATGAGCGGGCTGCGGAATTGCGGCCACACGCTCATGGTGTTGGGATAGGGAAACAGCCAGTACGCGAGCCACGGACGCCCGACGTGAATGGCAGGGAAAATTCCAGCGCAGGCCACCGCGAACAAAGTCATGGCTTCGGCGAAGCGGTTGATGGAGTTGCGCCACGACTGCCGCAGCAATAGAAGAATCGCGGAGATGAGCGTGCCGGCGTGGCCGATGCCGATCCACCACACGAAGTTGACGATGGCGAATCCCCAGCCGATGGGGATGGTCACGCCCCAGATGCCTATGCCTTTCAACACCAGGTAGCCGATGGCATAGAGCATCATCATCGTCATGAGAAAGGCGACGCCGAAGCCCACGAACCATCCGTTCGAGGCGGGACGGGTCAGCACGATGGCGCTGATCTTTTCCGTGACCGTGCCGAAGGTGTAGCCGGGCTCGATCACCGGAGTCTCTTGCGCGTTCGCCGTCATTTTGTATTGCTCGTCCATGTGTGCGAGGAAACTATTAGCTCTAGTAACTGTCTGCGGCTTCCGGCTTCCGCCGACCGGCTTCCGGAAGCCGAATAGCGGAGGCCGAGCGCCGCGTTCTACGACTTCAGCTCCGGATTCGGATTGCTGACTTCCGCGAGATACGTCGTCCGCGGGCGGGTGTTCAGTTCGCCGAGGAGACTGTAATTTCGCGCCTGCGCTTTTAACTTTGAAACCTTGCTGTTCGGATCGTTGATGTTGCCGAAAATAATTGAACCCGCCGGACATGATTGCTGGCATGCCGTCTGCAACTCGTCTCCGACTTTGATTTGCTTGCCTTCGCGCACCGATGCCGTTTCTGCGTCGATCTTGTGTTCGTTGATGCGCTGCACGCAATAGGTGCACTTCTCCATCACGCCGCGGCTGCGCACGCTGACGTCGGGATTGCGCATCATCTTGTACTGCGGCGTCTCCCAATCCTGAAACAGCAGGAAGTTGAACCGCCGCACCTTATAAGGACAGTTGTTCGAGCAATACCTCGTCCCCACGCAGCGGTTGTAGACCATGTCGTTCAGGCCCTCGCTGGAATGGTTGGTCGCGCCCACCGGGCAAACCACTTCGCAGGGGGCGTTCTCACATTGCATGCACGGAACGGGTTGGAAGAATGCCTTGGGATTGTCGCGGTCCCCCTGGTAGTAGGCATCGACGCGAATCCAGTGCATGTGGCGGCCGATGACGGCCTGCTCTTTGCCGACGACCGCGATGTTGTTCTCCGACTGGCAGGCCAGCATGCAGTTGTTGCAGCCCACGCAGGAGTTCAGATCGATCGCCATGCCCCAGGCGTAGTCTTCTTCTTTGTAGGGATAAGGCTTGTAGAGAGTGAGGCCCGGCGCGGGCTCTGGCTCTTCTTCGGTAGCAAAGTTCGGCTGCTTTTGATATTCCGCAAGCGTGGTTTCGCGGACCAGCGGACGATGGCCGCCATCGGGCGTGTCCATGCTCTGGTAGCCCTGGGTGGATGCGAGCTTGTAAGTTTCCCCGGTCTTGCGGATCTGCAGGCCGGTCGCGATCCACGGTGCTGCGGTGGTGCGAAGCGCGTAGGCGTCGAAGCCCTGCGCAGTTCCGACGCGGCCGGCGCGGCGTCGGCCGTAGCCTAACGTCACCGTGACTGAGTTGTCCGGATGGCCGGCTTGAATCCAGACCGGGCCGGTTACTTTCTTGCCATTTAGTTCGAGTTCAACAACATCTTCCACTTTGATCTGCAGCCGCTCCGCCATCTTGGGACCGATGAGCACGGCGTTGTCCCAGGTAAGCTTAGTCATCGGCTTGGGGAGTTCCTGCAGCCAGCCGTTGTTGGAGAATTGTCCGTCGTAGATGGTGGGATCGCGGCGGATGTTCAGCTCGATTGGGAGTTTGTCGAGCATTCGCGGGCCTGGACGATCAAAGGCTTTCGCGGCCAGCTGTTTTGCTGGGGCAGTGGTCCCATCGATCCATCCGTCGTGCAGCGACTTCCGCCAGAATGCCTCGAAGTCGGAGCTGGCGTGCTGCTTCTGCCAGTAGGCGCGCGTCAGGTCGTAGCCGGTGGCGTCGGACTGGCTATTCAGTAGTGACACGCATTCGAGCGTACTCTTGCCGTTGTATAGGGGAGCGATCAACGGCTGAATGATGCTGACGGTCCCGTCGTAAGCGCGAGCGTCGCCCCAACCTTCTAGTTCATGCGCCTGATTAATATGCCACTGACAGAGTTCAGCAGTTTCGTTCTGATAAAACCCGAGATGTACGCGCATCGGGACTTTGCCGTTCTTGAGAACGTTTGCAAAATCGAGATCGGCGGGCGCGTCGTAAACAGGATTGCCCCCGAGGATGACCAGCAGGTCAACTTTGCCGGAGTTGATGTCGGCAACCAACTCTTTAATCGAGTCGATCTGGTTGACCGGGTTCGCATCGACTGGATCGGAGTAGAAAACAGTCTTGCCTACATTGCCCAGCGATCGGTTGATAGCGTGAACAAGGGCGTGGGAAATGGGGGGCTGATTGTCCCCGGCAATTACGATGCTCGACCCGGAGTGCCTCTGCAAGTCAAAGGTCATCCGCTGGATGAACTTGATGACTGTGTCATCGAAATTACCGACTATATCCTGTGCGCCTTGAATGAAAGGTGCGATCGTCTTCACAAATTCTTCAATCGCGACCGACACCAGTGGCAGTCGATGATCCGCCTTCGCCCCCGTCGTGGTCGGCGTGCTCTCGATCACGTACAGCCGGTTCATATTGCCGTCGGGATTGCGGCGCTTGGCGAAGTCGCGGATGTAGCGGACATTTCCCGGAAAACCCGCGTACAGAAAGTCGGCGTCGAGCGAGACGATTACGTCGGCCTTCTCGAAATCGTAGCGCGTCTCGACGGGCTGGCCGAAGGCCAGTTTCGCGCCTTCGAGCACGTTGTCGCGATTGACCGGTTCATACACATGCCACTTGGCTTGCGGATAAATCTTCAGGAAGTTGCGCAGTTGATCGGCGAGCGTGGGCGAAGAGATGGTCGGCGTGAGAATGCGAATGCCCGCGCCTTGTACCGCTTTCTGCGCGCTGAGAGGACCCCGAATCGCGGTGAGGAACGACTGCCAGGAGCGCTGGTCGCCCATCGACACCACGCTCTGCGAGCGGTCGGGATCGTACAGGCCGAGGATGTGCGCCTGCGCGAAAATATCCGTGCCGCCGAGCGACGCGGGATGCTGGTCGTTGCCTTCAATCTTTGTGGGGCGGCCGAGATGGCTCTCGACCAGCAGCGGACTGGCGTATCCGCCGAGCGTCATCGCCGTGGCGTAGAACTGCGGGCGGCCGGGAATTACGTCCTCAGGCTGGCGGACGTAGGGAACGATGGGTTCGAGCGGCAGACGCACGCAGCCGGTCATTCCTGCGAGCGCAAGCGACGCGCCCATCACTTTCAAAAAGCCGCGGCGCGAAACCGAATCGACCCACTCGGAAGCGCCTTTGGGGAATTCGCGGTGCAAGGCTTCCTGGAACGCGGGGCTGCCGGCTAGCTCTTCGAGGCTGCGCCAGTATTCCGGGCCGGCTTTGTGGCTGGCTTCATCGATCTGCGCGCGGAGGGAGTCAAGATCAAGCTTGCCCTTCTTGCTGGGGCAACCTTCTTCTTTCTTCGCGCCGCCGTTTTGTTCTTCCATCTTCATTGCTTCCACATCGCACGCTTTGTCATCCTGAGCGGAGAGAGAGTTCGCGAAGCGAATTCTCGCGCAGTCGAAGGACCCCTATGACCATGAATCTGATGCGCCGCTAGGGATCCTTCGACTCCGTATCTGCCTCGCTTCGCGAAGCAGATACTCCGCTCAGGATGACAAGTTCTCATAAGTCGTCTCACCGATGGCACGTGTTGCAACTAGTAATGTCCTTCACGCTCCGCACGTTGTACTTCTTCACCAATGCCGCGCCCAAGTCGAGCTGATCGGTGTAACTCTGCGCATCGACCACCACGGGATTCGCGCTCGTGGGCTGCTGGTAGCGCATGTTGAACACCTGATCGCGCGGGCGCAGGTGCTCTTGCGGAGCGCGATGGCAGCTCAGGCACCACTCCATCTGCAACGATTCCTGCTGATACATCAGCGGCATCTGGTCGACCGGGCCGTGGCAGGTGTTGCACCCCACTCCCTTATTGATATGAATGCTGTGATTGAAGAAAACGAAGTCGGGCAGCTGATTCACCCGCGTCCACTGCAATGATTGGCCGGTGCGGTAACTCGCGCGGACTGGCTCAAGCAACTGAGCGTTGGTCCAGATCTGGGAGTGGCAGTTCATGCAGGTCTTGGTGGGAGGAATGCCGGCGAAGCTTGAGGTCTCGACCGTGGTGTGGCAGTATCGGCAATCGATGCCGAGTCCGGCAACGTGATGCTGGTGGCTGAAGGGCACGGGTTGCGGCTTGCGCACTCCGGCGTAGGTAACGTAGGGCGAACGCTGCACCTCCATCGCCATCCAGCTAAGCGCGGCAATCACAAAGACCGCGCCAAAAATCGTGGCTCGCGACAGGGTGTTCGTGCTGCGATGAAAAATTTGCGGCATGCTTGCTTACGAGCTTAGGAGGCGCGGATAAGACGCAACGAATCCTGGCTATGTTGCCGACTACTTGCTGTGGAGCGCAAGGAAAACACCCACAGATTTCCCCACGCCAGTTGCAAAACACGAGATTATAAATACTTCGCGTGCGGTTGTCGCGCAATTTTCCCGTGGAGCGATAAAAAATCCCAATGCGGGACAAATGTTCTTTATCGACCTAGCGCAGATTCATCACCAACAGCTTGGGCTCGGTCATTTCCTCGATCGCATAGCGCAAGCCCTCGCGGCCGAGGCCGGAATCCTTGACTCCGCCATAGGGCATGTGGTCGATGCGGAACGAGGGGATATCGCCTGCGATCAGCGCTCCGACCTCTAGTTCGTCGTAGGCCTGGAAAAGCAGCTTGACGTCGCGGGTGAACAAGCCAGCCTGCAAGCCGTAGTTGGAGTTGTTGATGCGTCGCAGCGCCTCGTCAAAATTCTGGTAAGGTTCAACGGACACGACCGGGCCGAAGATTTCCTGGCAGTTCACTTTCATGTCTGGTTTGGTGCCGGTCAGCACCACGGGATCGACTACCGAACCCCGCCGGCTGCCGCCGCACAGCAGGCGTGCTCCGGAACGAACTGCTTCCTCCACCCAATTGGTGACGCGGACCGCATCACTCTCGCGAATCAGCGGGCCAAGGTCGGTCGACTCCTCCATGGGATCGCCGGTCTTCAGCTTCTTGACGCCTTCGACAAGAAGATCGGTGAACTTGCCGTAGACCGATTGCTCGACCAGAATGCGCTGCACCGAAATACAAGTCTGGCCGGCGTAGGCGAAGCCGCCCGCAACGCAACGATCGGCGGCGTAGTTGAGATCGGCGTCACTGTGCACGATCGCGCCGGCATTGCCGCCCAGTTCGAGCACGACTTTCTTTTTGCCGGCGCGGCGTTTGATGTCCCATCCGACGGGCACGCTGCCGGTAAAGCTGATCAGCTTAATGCGCTCGTCGGTAACCAGCAGGCTGGCGTCGTCGTTCGAAAGCGGCAGCACGTTCAATCCGCCATCGGGCCAGCCCGCCTGCTGCACGCATTCCGCCAGCAACAGCGAGCATAGTGGAGTTTGCGGCGCAGGCTTCAACACGATCGAGCAGCCCGCCGCAATTGCAGGAGCCACTTTGTGCGCCACCAGGTTCAGCGGGAAATTAAAGGGCGTGATCCCCGCAATGGGACCGAGGGGAAAGCGCTTCACGATCCCCCAGCGTCCCGCGGTAAACTCCTGCCAGTCGAGAGGAAGATACTCGCCGTAAATGCGCGTGGCCTCTTCGGCGGCAACGGTGAAGGCAAATGTCGCGCGGTCGACTTCGATGCGCGCCAGCTTGATGGGCTTGCCGGCTTCCTGCGCCAGGGTTCGCGAAAATTCTTCGCGGCGCTCGGCAATCGCCTGTGCCACGCGCCGCAACACGCGCTGCCGCTCAAAGGCAGGCAGGCGGCGCGTGGTTCCGAAGGCTTTGACAGCGGCGGCGATTGCGGCCTCGGCATGCTCGCGCCGGGCCTGGACGACTCGCCCCACCACGCTGCCATCGAAGGGCGCACGTATTTCGAGGATGTCGCCATCTTCCAGCCATCGGCCGTCGACAAAGGATCCGTGGGTTGCGACTGGGGCAATCGTCATTTCCGCCATTTCTGCCTCCCGAGTGCTGATAGCGTTTTTGATTATATGCCCTGATTGATGGTTGCTTTTTTCTATGGGGCCGGGTTTTCGTTGTCTACTACGTTGTCTACTACAATGAAAGCCGTTCTCGCCGATGCCTGCTTTCGAAACCATTGCTGAGCTTGCCCCGCGCCTGCGGCGGGGGGAAGTATCTCCGGTCGAGGTGACGCGCGCTTGCCTGGATCGCATCGAGAAACTCAATCCTGCGCTGAATGCTTTCATTACAGTGACGGCAGAGTCGGCGCTGGAAGAGGCTCATGCCGCTGAGATAGAGATCTCGAGCGGAAAATGGCGCGGGCCGCTGCACGGGATTCCTGTCGCACTAAAGGATTTGATCGACACCGCTGGCACGCGCACAACCGCTGCCAGCGCTCTCTTCGAGCATCGTATTCCGACTGAAGATGCGGAGGTGGTGCAACGTCTGCGGCGGGCTGGCGCGGTGATTCTGGGCAAGAACAATCTGCACGAATTCGCTTATGGCGGGAGTTCGCTGGTCAGCTTCTTTGGCGATGTTCATAATCCGCGGAACACGGCGCACATTGCGGGTGGATCGTCGGGAGGATCCGCCGCCGCGGTGGCTGCGGGCCTTTGCTATGCGGCGATTGGCACCGATACCGCGGGCTCGATTCGCGAACCCGCTGCGCTGTGCGGATGTGTTGGGATCAAGCCGACATATGGGCGTGTGTCCGCGCGTGGCGTGATCCCGCTTTCCTGGTCGCTCGATCATGTCGGACCGCTGGCTGCGACTGTTGGCGATGCAGCCATCGTGCTGCAGGCGATCGCGGGATTCGATCCGCTTGACGCATGCAGCGCCGATGTTCCGGTGTCTGATTATATCTCTGGTTTGCGCGACGGGGCTAAGACCCTGCGCATTGGAGTTCCGCGGGCGCATTTCTTTGATGATCTTGATGATGAAGTTAGTGCCGCTGTTGAACAGGCTCTGGTTCTGATCAGGGCGCTGGTGGTGGATGTTCGGGACTGGCAGATCGAGGTGCCCTCGGATCGCACCGTGCAGGCGGCTGAATCTTTTGCATATCACGCCCGCTACGTGGCGGAGACGCCCGAGCTTTATCAGCCAGAGACTCTGCGGCGTATTCGATCTGGCGAGAAAATTTCAGCGGCGGACTATATTCAGCGGCGGCGCCAACTCGACGTGGAACGGCACCTCGCTCGCGATATGTTTGCCGGCATCGATTTGCTGGTCACTCCCACGATGCCCATTCCTGCGCCGGCGATTGCCGATCTGAAAAAAGATCCTGCTGCACTGCGTCCGGCGGAACTTGTGTTGCTGCGCAACACTCGGTCGTTTAATGTTTGGGGACTGCCTGCCATCTCAGTGCCCTGCGGCTATACGAAAAGCGGCCTGCCCATAGGCCTGCAGATCGCCGGCCCGCATTGGCGGGAGGATCTGGTGCTGAGGCTGGCGCATGCTTATGAGCAAGCGACCGACTGGTGCGGGCGGTGTTGCGCGCAGTAATCCGACCGCGAGGGACGCTAGTTCAGGGCTGTGGACTATGGGAACTTTGCCCCTCGACCTTGCGAGCCTTCAATCCGCAGTCACGCGGCGTTCGCTTGCTTCTCAGCCAGATCGCCGATTATGGGGAGCTTGAACATCTGGCCCTGGTTCGCCTTCAGCAGCAGGATGATCCAAATAATCAAACCGCCCAGCCCCACGAGCGGCCAAACCAGCAGCGTGAGAAAACCCAGAAAGGGAATATGCACCACTATGCGCAGCCCGATCCACAGAATCCACCAGGCTATGTTGAAAAAGACGGACTGCCACGAGTGGAAGCGCACGAACCGGCTTTTATTGTAGGGCTCCAACACGAGGAAGATGATTGCAGGGATGATGGTCACGTAGGCCAGCATTCCGGCCACGTTGTCAGCCAATCCCGAGGTCGCGGCCACCGGCGCGACTGCGGCCCGTCCGCTGCACGCCGGGCACGTGTTCGTGCCGTCGGCAATCTGCGCACCACACATGCTGCAAAACGCCATTGGAGTCCCCTTCCTCTTTGCGTTGAAACGAAGAATTAAGTTAGATCACGCCGACTCGGTCCCGAGAGACGCTGCGGCAAAGTATCAGAAAAGCATGTAAGAGGCAAACAGTGTCGTTTCGGGTGCTTAATCTTTCCACCGTCCGCAGCATACCTCAGCTTTTTAAACGCCTTGCGGGGCCGCCGGCGCCGCACTCTGAGAGCGATCTCCTCGGCTTCGCTCGGGGCAGGCTCTTCGACTCCGCACAGGATGACGGTTAGTTTGGCGTTAGTCCACCGTTCTCACATCATCCGGCAGCATCAGCACGAATGTGCACGTGCCCGTCGCTGTGGAGCAAGACAGGATTCCGCGGCGGAGGATTTTTACGGGGGTGTCGTCGGGGAAGGTCAGGCGGTATTCGGCGGTGCGGAGGGCTTCGGTAAAGACTTTCAGCTTTTCATCGCCGCTGGCGAACTTCACGCCTTCGACTGTAGCGGCGGAACTTTCTCCGCGCCCCGAACCAGCATGAGCCGAAGCAGGATGAGCCGCACCCGGATGACCGGAATCAGTTCGACCTGAGTCAGAATGACCTGGGCCGCGGCTTAGCAGCACGAAGAATTCCGCGCTGCCAGTTTCTTTTGCGACTTTGCCCAGGTCGATGGTGCGCAGCTGCTGCAGTTCTTCTTTGTACTTCGCCACCGCAGCGTCTGCCTTGGCGTTGCCGCCGGCCAGCGAGGCCAGGCGGTCGCGGGTCTCGGGGATGGGCCGCAGCCCGCTGAGGCAGAGCGCGTAGGTGCGCAGTGCGAGATCTTTCTTTCCCTGCTTCTCATAAATCTGCCCGAGATGGTCGCCGACTTCGCCGTGGTGGCCCAGTCGCCAGGCCGACGAGACATATTTTTCGGCCTTGTCCAGATTGCCTTCGCTGAAATAAACCCATCCCAGCGTGTCCCAGTAGGCGATCAGCGACGGAACCAGACCCAACTCCTGCTGCGTTAGCCGGTCGAGCGACATGTTGCGCAACGCGGCCGTGGTGGCTGTGACTGCCGATTCCGCATATTGCTGCGCGCGATCCAGATGAGTGTTCTTCAGCGAGAGCTGGTAGGCGATGTTGTTCCAGACCAGCGGTGAGGCTGAAAGTTCAACCGCGTGGTCGAAAGTGGCGAGCGCTTTGTCGTCCTGGCCGAGGTTCAGATAGGCATCGCCCAGGCTCACCTGCAGCTCCGCATTGTCGGGCGTAAGGGATGCGGCCTTTTCCAATTCCGGCGCAGCCAGGTCGTACTTATGCCACTCGGAATACATCATGCCCAGGCCGGCGTGGGCGAACTTGTCGAGCGGATTGATCTCGATCTGTTTGTTGAAGGCAGTCACGGCATCGTCGATACTTGCGCTCCTGCCAGTAGGCACGGCCCAGGGCGTTGTAGGCGTATTCGTCGTAGGGATTGATTTCAATCTGCTTGTTGAGCGCGGCGATGGCCTCGTCATTCTGGCGCATCCCGAGATAGGCCTCTGCCAGCAAATACCAAACGTACTTATTCTTGGGATCCACTTCGGTGGCGCGCTTGAGAAGCTGAATCGCCATGGGCAGATTGTTGTTGACGAGGGCAGCGCGTCCGCTTTCCAGCAAGTCGTCGGCCTTCATATCGGCGGGCGGCGTCGGCGTGCCGGCTACTGTGTTCTCGACGGAAAGAACTTGTCCCAGATCAGAGTTAACTGCGTGGCGAAACGCCTGATAATCCGCACCGCGGGGCGCGGGCAGTTCGTCCTGACGCATGGTGAGCGTTCTGGCGGCCGTGAAAGTTGTGCCCTCCAGCTTGTAAGTGGCCTGGTAGTCCGCGTAATCGCGCTTAACAGAAAACGGCAATGGAGCGTGAGCAGTGTATTTGGCGGGGAGTTCGAGCTTGATCTTGTAGGTGTATTCGGCCTTGGGGCCGAGTTTTAGCGGCTCCGGGTCGGCATCAGCGTCGCCCTCGCTGTCGTCATCCTCATTTCCGACATCGGGCAGGTTGAACTGGCACAGCGGCAGCATGAGATCGGATTTTTTCTTGGACCAGTCCAGGAAGTTCGGCCGGGCGACATCGTAGGACATGGTGAACGGCTCGCGGGTCGCGGCCGGATCGCTGATCTTCAAATTCGTGATTTCGCCGCCCATTCCGGCGTTCACGTTTTCCACCACGCGCTGCCATTGCGCCTCCGGAACGCGGCGGAAGATCGAACGCAGCATCAGCTCCTCGTCGCCGCGGAAAGTGTAATGGACGTGGGCTTCGAGTTTGCCGATCTCATTGATCTTTCCATCGACCTCGGAAACCTCGGTGTCGGGCATGGGAGTGTCGGCGGGCGTCTCCTCCAGGTGCGGCGTGCCGCTCGGCGGGAATCACCAGCGCCAGCTTGTTGCGCAGGCTGTAGGCCAGCAGGCGGAAGGGAGCCACTTCGCTGGTCGTATCCATCCAGACTTCTTCGTTGGCGCAGCCATGGGCAGCAGCGTGATGACGTGATCGAACTGCGAGGGCGAAGGCACGTCGGGATCGAGCTTGCGGCTGGAGTTGATCAGCACCGAAGACGCATGCAGCCCCTCGGCTTCGAGCAGGGATGCGAGCAGCGTGTGCTTATCTTTGCAGTCGCCGTACTGGTTGTGCAGAACATCTCCGGCGGCGTGCGGCTGATAGCGGCCCACGCCCAGCGACAGGCTGACGTAGCGGAAATTTTTCGCCACGTAATCGTAGAGAGCCTGGACTTTATCCAGATCGTTGTCGAGGCCTTTGGTCAACTCAGCCGCCTTGGCGCGGACCTCCGGCGGAGGGTGCGCGCCGGTCTTTCTCCAGGCCGGCATACCAGAGGCCGACCTGCTCCCAACTGACGAACGTGGTCAGCTGAACGTCGGGCGTTCCTCGTCGGCGCTTTTCTTCTTTTTCTTCTTGTCCTTGTCCTTTTCGTCTTTGTCCTTTTCTGTCGTCTTCGCGCTCCAGGTGAGAACTCGTCCAGTGGTAGATGCGGCGCCCGTTTGCTTCGGTGATCTTCGGATCCATCCCCGGCTTGTTCTTCATCTTGAGCGGACGGTCGGAGGGAACATCGACGTCGAGTTCCTCATCGAGCATGATGTTGTTCTTGTCGAAATCGTAATCCGTCCAGAATTGCCCGGCGGCCAAAGGCGTGTGAATCACCGTGACCATGTCGTACTCGAGCACTTCCCCGGGACGCAGGCCGGGCACGGTGATGTGCTTCTGGCGGTAGTCGGTGTAGACCGGAGCTTCGCGTTCCACGGGCGCACTGAGATCCTGCACCGCATCGTCGCCCGCTTTGACCACGCTGCCATCGGCCTTGATCACGCGGACGTAGGGAATCTCCACGCGTTCATTGGCGGAGTTGTAGCCGACCTGAATCTGCCCCCACTGCTGGACTCCGGCCTCGCTTTGCACCCGGACGCGGGCGACGGTCTCCCTGCGGCCCGTGCCGTCGCTTTCAAAGCGGTAGCTGGAACGGTACTGCTCGACGACAAAGGCTTCCTGGGAATAATCGTGCTTGGGTCACCGACTTGGAGGCGCGGCTTGGCGGCTCGACTGGCTGCGTCGGCCTTGGTCGCTTTCGCTGGAGCGGACTGGGACGTGGAGCTTCTTGCCGGATTGTGCGGCGGCAGTGAAAGATGCGGTCAGAGCGCAGGCCACAAGAAGCGAGAAGAAAGAGACTACGCATAGGTTAATAGTAAGGCCTGCGGCGCTCGTATCCCAAGGCGCGGGAGAGCCGCGCAAGGGCTGGCTAAGGGATGTGGCCTTCATGCGAGTATTCCATTAAGTGGAGCATACAGTCACATTTCATTGTTCGCCGGCACAAAACCGTAGTAAAATCCTGCCTCAGATAGTCTTGTCTGGCCACGTCGCCGGGCAGGCGTGACGCATAATGTACTTGCGCCACGATCTTTCCGTTCGGAGGTTTCTTGCATGGAAGATCGGGCCCCTGTCGTCTCTTCTTCGGTTTCTCAGCAGTCCCTTCCCAATCGGCCTCACCAGGCAAATCGTGAAGGCCGCGGCGCCTGGGTTCTCACCGCCTACGGCATTTCCGGATTGGCTCTTTTTGGCGTCCTGGCATATTTCTTTTCGGACTTCATCGCTCATTAAGTAAGTGTCCGGCAGTGACGAACGGGCGTGCGCGTCCGCGGAGGGCGGGCAGTGTATTTGAAGTTCTAGCATTTTGCCTTCAGGTACCTTGCGTCCTTGGTGGTCTTGAATTCGGACACTACCCCGCGGATTCAGCCTCCCCTTCCAACGTGTTACAATGAGCGGCCTTAGAAGCTGCTGCTTCGCTAGGAATCCAGCGTTTCCCCACACTGAAGCACTGAGAAAGAGACACAGCAACAAACCGTGGCTAAGAACCCCACGTCCGCCGCCACTCCCGTCACCTACGCCGACGCCGGTGTGGATATCGACCGCGCCAACCGCACCAAGCAGCGCATCAAGTATCTGGCGCACAAGACTTTTACCCGCGGCGTGCTCAGCGAAATTGGCGGCTTTGGCGGCCTCTTCGCCGTCGACAAAACCAAGTATGTCGATCCTGTACTGGTCTCGAGCGTGGATGGCGTGGGAACCAAGCTGAAGATCGCATTCGAGATGGGCCTGCATTCCACCATCGGCGCCGACCTGGTGAACCACTGCGTCAATGACATCGCGGTGCAAGGCGCCGCGCCGCTGTTCTTTATGGATTATCTGGCGACGGGAAAGCTCGAGCCCACGATCGCCGAGAAAGTCGTGGAAGGCATCGCCGACGCCTGCAAGCACAACGGCTGCGCGCTGATTGGCGGCGAGACCGCCGAGATGCCCGGCTTCTATCCCGATGGCGAGTACGATCTGGCGGGATTTATTGTGGGCGTGGTGGAGCGCGACCGGATCATCACCGGCAAGGATGTGCAGATCGGCGACGTCATTCTCGGCCTGCCCTCCAACGGCTTGCACACCAACGGATATTCGCTGGCCCGCAAGCTGCTGTTTGAAGTCGCCCACTACTCGCCCGACGACTACGTGAACGAGATCAAGAACAAAGTCGGCAATGAACTGATGCGCACGCACAAGAGCTACTGGCCGGCGCTGAAAAAGCTGATTGACGCGCAATGCGTTTCCGCGCTGGCCCACATTACCGGCGGCGGCATCACAGAGAATCTGCCGCGCGTGCTGCCTCGCGGTACGGCGGCTGCGATCGATCTAGGTTCCTGGCCGGTGCCGCCCTTGTTCGAGCACCTGCGGCAGTTGGGCAATGTTCCGCAGGAAGAAATGCTGCGCACTTTCAACATGGGTCTGGGCATGCTGCTGGTCGTTCCCCTGGCGAAATTCAAGAAAGCCAGACGGTGCTCGAGCGCGTGGGCGAAAAGGCTTACACCGTCGGCCGCATCGTGAAGGGCGAGCGCAAAGTGATCTACAACTAGGAACAATGCACTCCCTCGGCATTCTCCTCTCCGGACGCGGTTCGAATTTCGTCGCCATCGCCGACAGCATCGACGCGGGCCGTATTCCGGATGCGCGTATTAGCCGTCGTCATCTCCAATAATGCGGATGCTCCGGGCATCGCTGCCGCACGGCAGCGCGGCTTGACTGCTCTGGTGATTCCGTCGAAGGGCAGGCCGCGAGAAGAGCACGAACGCGAAGTCGTCGCCGTGCTCAAGCAACACAATGTGGATTTGGTTTGCCTCGCGGGATACATGCGCCTGCTCTCGCCCTGGTTCGTGCAGCAGTTTCCGCAGCGGATTCTCAATATCCATCCTTCGCTGCTGCCAGCATTTCCCGGCCTCGAAGCGCAAGAGCAGGCATTCGCCTATGGAGTAAAGGTTTCCGGATGCACCGTGCATTTCGTTGACGAAGAACTCGATCACGGAGCGATCATCGTGCAGAAGACTGTCCCTGTGCTTGACAGCGACGATGAGCACACCCTCGCCGCGCGCATTCTGGAGCAGGAGCACATTGCCTACACGGAAGCGATCAACATTGTGCTGAGTGGAAATTTCGAAATTGTCGGACGAAGGCTGAAGCAAAGAAGAATCTAAAGTGCAGATGCGTGACTGTTCCTCATTTGAATGTTCTTTCGCCATCCTGACGATCGGCAGCATTTCTCCGTTCGCCAAGCGGAGCTTCCTGATTCTCGACGGCCGCATATCCTTTCGCCTTGTAAAAAGCAACGCCGCTCAGTGTTGCGCCCATCTCCAGACGCGTGAAGCCCGCCGCCTTCGCAGCCTCTCTCACATGCTTCCAGAATCATGCCTCCAATGCCGCGCCGCGCCCAGTCCGGATGCACGAAGAATGCGCGAATCTTCGCCGCATCGCGCGCAGGGTCGAGTCAGCGAGTCTTCGCGCCCCGCGAACTGATCGCCACCGTACAAAGTCTTGCGCTTGCTCCATCCGCCGCAGGCGACGATCTCCGGCGGGCTCTGCAATTCCGAAACCTCCGCGACGAAATAAGTTCCATCCGCAATGAGTTGGCTGTCCACGCCATAGACCGACTTCAGCGCGCCTTCAATCTGCGCTGGCGAATAGTCCCCGGCCTGCAACCCGCGCACCGACGCTTCAATGACCTCGCGCAAACGCGGAACATCTGCCGGGATCGCCTTTCGCAAATGAATATTCGTCGCCGTCACAAGCTTCTCGAGCCAATTCTAGCTTGCGCATTCTGACTTCTGCCTTCTGCATTCCATATAATGTCTCTTTCCCATGTCAAACTTCGCGCCTGTCGACGAGCAGCTCACGTATCTCAAGAAAGGCTCCGCGGAAATCATCCGCGAGGCCGACCTGCGCGCCAAGCTGGAGAAGTCGCGTTCCACCGGCAAGCCGCTGCGCGTGAAGCTCGGCATGGACCCCACCGCTCCCGACCTGCACCTCGGCCACACCGTGGTTCTTCGCAAGCTCAAGCACTTTCAGGACCTCGGCCACACCGCAATCTTTCTGATCGGCGACTTCACTGGGATGATCGGTGATCCGACGGGACGCTCGGCCACGCGTCCGCCGCTCACGCGTGAGCAGATCGAGGAAAACGCTGAAACTTACAAGACGCAAGTCTTCAAGATTCTCGATCCGCAGAAAACTGTGGTCGACTTTAACCGGCGCTGGTTTGGCGACTTTACCGCCGATGACTTCGTCCGATTGATGGCGAAGTACACCGTTTCGCAACTGCTGGAGCGCGAGGACTTTCACAAGCGCTTCCAGGACGAAAAGCCAATTTCCATGCATGAGTTGCTGTATCCGCTGGTGCAGGGCTACGACTCGGTGGCGCTCGAAGCCGATGTGGAACTCGGCGGCACCGACCAGCGCTTCAATTTGCTTGTAGGCCGCGAACTGCAACGCGCCTACGGCCAGGAATCGCAGGCGGTGCTCACCACGCCAATTCTCGAAGGCCTCGACGGCGTGCAGAAAATGTCGAAGTCGCTGGGCAACGCAATCGGCATCCACGAGCCGCCGCTGGAGATGTACGGTAAGATGATGAGCATCTCCGACGAGATGATGTGGAGGTATTACGAGTTGCTGACGGATGTGCAGGTCGCCGAGATCGAGAAGATGAAGCGCGAGACGCACCCCATGCAGGCCAAGAAGGAGTTGGCGCGGCGGATTGTGGCGGACTTTCACTCGGCGCAGGTGGCGGCGAAGGCGGCGGAGGATTGGGCGAAGCAGTTTCAGAAGCATGAGGTGCCGGAAAGCGCCGAAGAAATTATCATCGCCCTTTCCGAAATCGGAGGTTACATCGCTGATACCGAGCTCGGCCCGGCTGCAACAGTAAGGGCAGATCGCCTTCTGGTTCGGTGCGGACTCGCGTCTTCCACGACCGATGCAGGTAGAAAACTGAAGCAGGGCTCGGTCAAAGTCGACGGTCGTATGCACAAAGAACCCTTCTTCACTCAAACTGCGCCACCGCCAATGAGGTTGCCCCTAAGGGTCGGCAAACAGCTGAGAATCGCGGTCATCACTTGGTAGTTATCTAATCCGCCGCCAGTTCTGCTACCCTCAAGCGCGCACATGCGCGCCGCCGCCATTTTCGGGCTGGGATGTTCTCCGAAAAACCTCAAGCCTTTCCAGGCAGATGGAACCGTCGACTGGCGCATCGGGATGCCTGCCACTGCCGATCAAGCAGAAGTCATTCTGCTCTTTGGCGGCGACGGCACCATCCACCGGCATTTGAGTCAATTGGTGAAGCTTGGCTTGCCCGTGCTGGTCGTTCCAGCCGGTAGTGGCAATGACTTCGCGCGTGCGCTAGGATTGCGGCGCGTGCGCGATTCGCTAGGGGCGTGGAGAAGCTTCTGCGTGGGAAAAGGCAACGTCCGCGCGATCGATCTGGGAGTTATCTCTCCATCAGAGGTCGCGGGCGAGTCCCCTTCGGCTAACCCTCAGGGCAGGTCCGCGCCACACGAACTCGCTCGCAACCCGGTACTCGGGACTCGCAACTATTTCTGTAGCGTGGCCGGCCTCGGTCTAGACACCGAAGTAGCCCGCCGCGCCAACTCATTGCCGCGCTGGCTGCGCGGACATGGCGGTTACGCGCTAACACTGGCTCCCACGATTTTTCGCTTCGCCGCATTCCAAATGAAAATTCAAACGCCCGACGGAGCCGGTGGCTGGACAACTCGCAGTGACCAACCAACGACACTAGCGGCTTTCGCGAACACTTCTACTTACGGCGGCGGGATGAAAATTGCGCCGCAGGCGCAGATGGATGACGGCGAACTCGACGTCTGCGTGATCGGCGGCGTCAATCCTTTCAAACTCGCCTGCCTGTTTCCCACGGTCTACTTCGGACGGCACTTAGGCATCCGCGAGGTGGAGTACTTCAAGGCTGAGTGCCTACGCATACAAACCGAGACTCCCCTCGATATCTATGCAGATGGCGAGTTCGTCTGCCGGACGCCGGCCGAGGTCACCACAGAGCGCGGGGTGTTGAAAGTGCTGACACCCTAGCCCCGGTGCTAAACTTGCCCTTATGCCTGACCAACGTTCCCGCACCGCGCTCTGGATTCTGATTGGAGGAGGAGCATTCTTCCTCTTTGTATTGGCCGTGTTTTCGCTGGTTTACCTGACACTGCACGCGGGCGGCAATCAAGCCGGCTTTGGCGGCTTTGGCGATCGCATCGGCGTGGTGGACCTCGACGGCGTGATTCTTTCGCCGCAGCCGGTGGTCGGCCAACTGAAAAAGTTTGCCAAAGACGACTCCATCAAAGCCATCATTCTGCACGTGAACTCGCCCGGCGGCGGGGTGGCGGCATCCGAAGAAATTTATCGCGAGGTCAAACGCATCCGCGAGGAAAAGAAAAAACGCATTGTGGTTTCCATTGAAACCGTGGGCGCCAGCGGTGCGTATTACATCGCATCCGCCTCGAACAAGATCTATGCCAACCAGGGCAGCATCGTGGGCTCGATCGGCGTAATTGCCGAGTGGGTGAACTATGAAGACCTGCTGAAGTGGGCCAAACTGAAAAGTGTCGTGTTCAAGACCGGCGAGTTCAAAGACACTGGCAGTCCCGCTCGTGAAATGACTCCCGCCGAGCAGGCCTACCTGCAGTCGCTGATCGACAACATGTTCGGGCAGTTCATCCAGGCGGTGGCCGACGGCCGCAGCATGAAGTTCGACGACGTGAAAGCCATCGCCAATGGCAAGGTCTGGACCGGCAAGGAAGCGCTTTCGATGAAGCTGATTGACGAGACGGGCGACTTTGAGGCCGTGGTAAGCGACACGGCGAAGTCGGTTAACATCTCGGGCGAGCCGACTTTGGTGCGTCCGGAGAAAGATCGCCGCACGCTGCTCGATCTGATGACGGGCGACGTTTCGCAGTATCTCCCGGACGCCACGAAAATGCTGGAGCAGCATGTCGGGTTCTACTATCTGTGGAAGTAGTGACCGATCACGTTGACGCGATGAATGTAAGCCTCAACTGCCTTCCAAGGTTGGGTTTAGTCAGCCGACCTTTCGGCTTGCGACTGCTGCTGCCGGGCATCCTTCTCACTCTGTGTTCTCTGTCCGTGGAAGCGCAGTCGCCACTCAAAGTCCTCATTTCGGCCGACATGGAAGGTGTGGCCGGCGTCACCAGTTGGAAGATTGACTCCCAGGCAGGAACGCGCGACTACGCGCAGATGCGACGCCTCATGACCGCAGAAGTGAATGCCGCCGTCACCGCAGCGTTTGATGCCGGAGCCACAGAAGTCACGGTTGCCGACTCGCATGGCGATTTCGCGAATCTCGATCCCGAGGCCCTGGACCCGCGTTGCCGTCTCGTTCGCGGATGGCCGCGTCCGCTGGGCATGATGCAGGGTCTTACCTCCGACACGGGCGCAGTCGTTTTTATCGGCTATCACGCACCTGAGGGCACTCCCGATGCTATCCTCGCTCACACCTTCACTGGCAGCATGGATCTCCGCCTCAATGGCAAACCTGTGTCCGAGGGCAGTTTCAACGCCGCCGTGGCTGCTGAACTTCACGTGCCCGTGGTTTTCCTGTCGGGTGATGATCAAGCTGTGGCCGATGCCACAGCCCATATCGGCCGAATCGAAACTGTGACCACCAAGAAAGCTCTGGGCTTCAACTCTGCCGTGATGACTGCGCCTGCCACCATCACCCATGACATTCACGAAGGAGTATTACGCGGTATACGGCGCCGGGCTGAATTTCATCCCTCTGCACCCGCCACTCCGATTACCCTAGAATAGCGTTTCAACAACGTAACCCAAGCTGAACTCGTCAGTTACCTGCCAAGTTCAAGGCGCGTAGACGGCTATACGGTCCGCTTTACTGTTGGCAGCATGGCCGAGGCCTCCCGGCTCCTCACAGTGGTCGATGCCCTATCCGCCATTTCCCGCGAGTAGGTTCCCAACCCGCCGTCTCAAAACGGAGACTTGCGTACAACCCCTGAAATTTGAGAAGGTTATGGGAGGTTCCAATATGGAACCGAGGGTCGCCCCACTCAGAGAGCGACTTCTCACTGCAAGCCGGGCCGGGAGCGAAGAGGGGGACTATGACGAAAGCCGATCTGATCGATGAAGTCTCGCGTTTAGCTGAACTTACGCGCAAAGACAGCGAAGTGATTGTGGAGACGATCTTTGACAGCGTGGTGCGGTCGTTGCGCGCGGGCGACAAGATCGAGATTCGCGGCTTTGGCAGCTTCCGAACCCGCCAGCGCAAGCCCCGCATGGGGCGCAATCCGAAGACCGGCGAAAAGGTCGAAGTGCCCGCCAAAAAGATTCCTTTCTTCAAGCCCAGCAAGGAGTTAAAGGATCTCGTGAACGAAGGCATCGCCGATCCGGCGGCGACGGCTCCTCCCGCGGTCGCACCGCCTCCAGCCTAGAAATGCAGAAGTCAGAAGTGGGAATGCAGAGGTAAAGATCAGGTCCGCGCTTACTTCACATTCTGCCTTCCGACCTCTAACTTAGTCTCGGATCCCCACCACTCCCATCATCCGCCCAGTCCGGCCTTTCTCGGCTCGATAAGAAAACAACAGGTCTGTCCGGCAGTTTGTGCAGAGCGGCGACGCTTCGATACTCTTCGCCGGCACGCCCACCGCTAAAAGTTGCTGACGGTTCGCCTCCACCAGGTCGAGGAAAATCTTGTTCGGCAAAACACTGTGGCCGGCGCGCGCGCCGTTAAGAACAACATGGGATATTTTTCGCGCACTGGATCCGGCTCCTCGACCTCGCGGAAAAGCTTCGCCGTATAAGCGAATTGCGACTCAAATTGTTCCCGAACTTCCGCACCCACTTCGTAACAGCAGCCTTGAATGCCGGGGCCAATCACAGCCTTAAAATCGCGAGGCCGGCTGCCGAAGCGGCGGCGCATCTCCCCCACTCCCTTCTCGACGATGCGCTTGACCGTGCCCCGCCAACCCGCGTGAAACACACCCACGGCACGGTGCTTCGGATCAACGAGGACGACAGGCAGGCAATCGGCCGTCTGAATACCGAGCAGCAAGCCCGGCGTAGCCGTGATCAGCCCGTCGCCCAGACGTTGCGTTTCGGGTGGGGAATCGACAAACCGGATGATATCGGAATGAACCTGGCGCAGCGTGATCAGCGGCCAAGACTCTTTCCCAATTTCAAGGCCACGCAGAAATGCAGAGCGGTTGCGCTCAACGGCGGCCCCGGAGTCGTCTTTCGTAAATCCCAGATTGAGCGCTTCGCCCCCGTACGCGCGCGAGAAACCGCCCAGGCGCGTGGAGAATCCGTGGACCAGCCAAGGATACTTGCTGAGATGTGAGGCGCTAACAATGTTGAGTTTCGCTTGCTTGAGAACCCGCTTCGTCACTCATCCATGTTAAACGAAGAAGGTCACCCGGCAGCCCAGCGTTGCCGCACCCCGGCGAGGAACTTTTCCTTGTCGGCTAGGAGACACTTTTGGCTCTCAGATTTGGTATGCTCATCGATCAGTTCGCTATGCCGTGGATGATTAACCGCGGAAAGGCGACCCGTCTAAACCAAGCTGTCGGCGTCGTCGTGCTGTATTACCAAAAAGCTTGACGCGCGTCCAAATTTCTCTGGGGCAACTTGATTCAAACAGACTTCAAATGTTCGAAATAAAAGGAGACGTATCCATGGAAACAAAACCCACGCACGAGCAAGCACAACTCCAACTGCAACTTTTTGAACAGCGCCGCGAGGCGCGGCTGCGCCAGGCGCGCGACTGGTTCTTCAAGAACTACATCGTGGAAAATCTCGACGACGTGATGCGAATCGCCCCCATGGGATCCGAGGGTGGCCAATTCGCCATGATGGTCCTATCCTATTGGGACCAAACCTGCGCCATGCTCAACTACGGCCTGCTGCACGAAGACCTGTTTTTTGAAACCACCGGCGAGTTCTTCGGCGTGTGGGAAAGCGCAAAAGTGGTAGTCCCACAGTTCCGTGAACGTTTTCAGAACCCGCACTTTCTCGAACACCTCGAGAAGGCTGCGCAACGTTACGAAGCCTGGACCGAAAAGCGCTCTCCGGGCCACGTCGCGGCCATGCGGCAGATGATGCAACAAATGCGCAGTCAGATGAAGAAAGCGGCGTAATTTCAAACTCCACGACAGAGGGTGCCGCACGTCTCGCTTCTTTTGTGCGACGGAGGATTCTCCACCGATTAGCAGGCAATTATCGACAACGTTTGTTAAGGGAGCAACTCATGAGCACAGTCGGCGTTCTAGTAGGTACGCGCAAGGGCGCGTTTGTTTTGACCGCAGACGGCAAGCGCGACAAGTGGGACGTAAGCGGTCCGCACTTTGCAGGCTGGGAGATGTATCACGTGAAAGGATCGCCCGCGGACCCGAATCGGTTGTACGCGTCGCAGACGAGCGGCTGGTTCGGCCAAATTATCCAGCGCTCCGACGATGGCGGCAAGACCTGGCACCAGCCCGGAACGCCGCCCGGAGAGCCGCCCGCTCCCGGTCCACCGAAGGCCGCGAGCAACAAGTTTTTCTACGACACCTCTGACGCGACCGGCAAGCCCCTCACCACGCACCAGTTCTACGATGGCACGCAGCATCCGTGGGAATTCAAGCGCGTGTGGCATCTTGAGCCATCGCTCACCGATCCCGACACGGTGTATGCCGGCGTGGAAGACGCCGCCATCTTCCGCTCGACCGACGGCGGCGAAAACTGGAAGGAACTCTCAGGCCTGCGCGGTCACGGCACCGGCCCCAAGTGGCAGCCGGGCGCGGGCGGCATGTGCCTGCACACGATTATTCTCGATCCCGGCAATCCGCAGCGCATGTGGATCGCAATCTCAGCCGCGGGCGCCTTCCGCACCGACGACGGCGGCAACACCTGGAAGCCCATCAACCGCGGTCTCCGCTCCCAATACATTCCCGATCCTAACGCCGAAATCGGCCACTGCGTTCACCACATTGCGATGAACCCGCAGCGCCCCGGCGTGCTCTTCATGCAGAAACACTGGGACGTGATGCGCTCAGACGACGCGGGCGACAACTGGAAAGAAATCAGTGGCAACCTGCCGACTGATTTCGGATTCGTCATCGACGTGCACGCCCATGAGCCGGAGACGATCTATGTCGTCCCAATCAAAAGCGATGGAGAACACTTTGTTCCGGATGGCAAGCTGCGCGTCTTCCGCAGTCGCACCGGCGGCAACGAATGGGAAGCGCTGACCAACGGCCTGCCGCAAAGCAACTGCTACGTCAACGTGCTGCGCGACGCCATGGCCGTTGACTCCCTCGACAAATGCGGAATATACTTCGGCACCAGCGGCGGCCAAGTCTACGCCTCGGCCGACGCCGGAGATAACTGGAATGCGATTGTGCGGGATCTTCCGGCGGTGCTGTCGGTGGAGGTGCAGACGCTGCCATAATCACATCGGGCTTTGATGCTCAAGAAACGCGGCCAACATTGCCCCGGACGTGAGTGCCCGGGCCTCCGGCAGCTGGACCATCTTTTGCCTCACTCGCAGGTGCATCCTGCGTCTTCCCCGAGTTCACAGGGAGCGGCACGGCTGAGCGCAGGGTTGTGCCGGCGTCGCTGGAGCAGATTGTGAAGTCGCCGCCCAGTTCCTTCAAACGTTCACTTATGCCAGCCAGGCCCACGCCGGATGACGCTCCCGTTCGCTGAAACCGGTCCAGTACTGGTTGAGACAGTCCATTGCCGAAATCCTGGATTTCGAGGGTCGCGAGATCGGGGAATCGCTGAAACTTTACTTCCACACTCGTGCTCGCGGAGTGGCGATGCGCATTGGTGAGACCCTCCTGGAGCGCGCGAAACAGTGCAAGCTCTACGACTTCAGGCATGCGGGGAGCTTTTGATGTTCCTTCCAGACGGCAATCGGGGTGAGAAAAATTCGCCCTAACGGTCATGGCGGTACGCTTGCTGAAGCCGTCGATAAACCACTGCGCCGCCGCTTCGAAGCCGGCCTCATCAAGCAGGGGAGGGTGTAGGAGATAAGACATGGTACGAATGCTGGAGACAGCGTGGTCCATCATCTTCCGCGTTTCCTGGAGAATGGATGACGATCCTCTCCCATTGTGCAGCATCGCCATATCCACGTTGATTTGCGCCGCCGCCAGCCACTGCCCGAGGCCGTCGTGCAGTTCGCGGGCAATGCGCCTGCGCTCTTCATCCTGCACGCGCATGAGTCTGGCCGAAAGCTTCCGCAGGGCCACGGTCCGCTTTTCTACCAACGACTCCAGTTGATCGTGCGCGCGTCGTAACTCTTCCTCGGCCAGCGCGCGCTCCTCCAGATGGTCGCGAATTTCATACTGCCGCAGCCGGGAGCGGATGGCCGTGCGCACACTGCTGATGAGCGTAGCCGGACGCAGGGGCCGCTCAATCAGATTAATATTGCCCATCGGCGTGCGGGAGCGAACCATCATTTCCGTGTAGGGAGTGGTGGCGCCTCCCCCCGTGAGAACGATGATCGGGAAGTCCGACCACGCCGGCTGTTCGGCGACGCTGCGCCCCAGGGATTCGATGCCCTCCTCGTCTAGCGCCTCTTCGGCAACGATGGCGGCGCCGGCTCCGCCGCCCACGCAGTGGGCAATCGCGCGCGCATTTGCGACCACCCCAACCGGGATTCCAGAACGCTCCAGAACTTCGCGCATCAGTTCGGCGTCCTTGCCAAACGGAGCCAGGAGCAGCACTCGATAATCGCTGTTGGACGAGGTATAAGTCGGTTCGGTCAACTCTGCTTCGTACCTCCGAGAAATGTGGGCGTGCCAGTGAGAACTCCGTGAAAATCCTTCAGCGGGGCTCCAATGCGAATGCGGTCCGGTCCCAGTTGAAGTTCCCGGATTGTATGTTCGTGATTCCCACTGCGCCTTTTAACGGTGGAGATGGCTTGCCGCACTGTCCCTTGCGCTTCGAAATATCGGAGCAACAGGATATTGTCAGCCAGGTAACTCACATCGACAGCGCTTTGGAGAGAAGAACCCAGCATCCCAGCCTGGGCGAGAACCATTAGAGTGAGCACGCCGCGATTCCCGAGATACGCGAGAAGCTCGTGAAGGTGCACTGCTAGAAACTCTTCTCCCGGCATGGATTGCAGATATCCGTTCAAGCTATCGAGCAGTACCATGCGGACATCCTGCTCTTCGACATGACGCCGCATGCTGGCCACCAGCTCTCCCGGAGTCATCTCAGCAGGATCGATGCGCTGGATGGTAATTTTGCCGGAGGCTATGTAGGGGCGAACATCGATTCCGAGGCCCGCCGCACGCAACAGAAGTGTGTGTGGGGCCTCTTCGAAACTGAACATGGCACAGGCTTCACCCCGCTTGGCCGCCGTCGCCGCCCACTGCATGGCAATGCTGGTTTTGCCGCACCCTGCAGGTCCTATCAGCGGAGTACTGGTACCGCGATCAAGGCCTCCTCCGGTGAGGGAATCGAGTTCGGGAATCCCGCTTGAAACAACCTCGGGCGGTAGCTCGGAACGCGAGTCAGCGGCGATCAGGCGGGGAAACACCACTACCCCGCCCGTGATGATCGCGTAGTCGTGAAATCCCTCGCGATAGGCTGACCCGCGCAGCTTCACAATTTCGATCTGCCGGCGCGTCTTGCCGTACTCGCGAGGCACCTTGTCCATGCTGATCACACCGTGAACTATGCTGTGGAGTTGCAGATCAGGATCGCGCGAGCTGCGATCATCCAGCAGCAACACGGTACATTCCTGATCGGCCATGAAGTCTTTCAGAGATAAGATCTGGCGGCGGTACCGCAAGGGATCCTTCGCCAGCATGCGCAGTTCGCTCAGCGCGTCAATGACCAGCCGGTCGGGGTGTACCCGCTGAATTTCCTTGACGATCCGCTGCATGCGATCGTTAAGTTCGACTTCCGCGGGATGAAAGACGGTGTATTGCTGTTCCGGAAGCAGATCGTTTTCGTTAGGCAGCAGCTCCACGATCTCGATCGCGTCCAGTGAGACTCCATGGGACTCCGCGGCATGGCTCAGATCCGCCCTGGATTCAGAGAGCGTGAGGTAAAGCGCGCGCTCGCCCTTGCGGATGCCCTCTCGCACGAATTGCATCGCCAATGTAGTCTTGCCCGCGCCCGGATCACCCTCGACCAGATAAATCCGCCCGCGCGGCAGGCCACCATTCAGAATGTTATCCAGGCCTGCGCTCCCGGTGCTGATGCGAGGCCCGGACGGTATATTCAGGATTTCGTGACTGGCAGTGGCCAACTCGCCTCCAGAGATATGGTCTCGTGCGGGAAACCGTCAAACTGACACAAACCGTAATAATGGCGGTTTCTCGGCGCCCTTCAACCCAAGTAATAATTTCGTATAAGACCGCAACGCGAGAATCGTAAGAGGTTAAAATGGCGGAGCGAGCGGAGATTGTGTATCCGTAGCTCTGCTGATAGGGCTAGGGAGCTTACTGTAGGCAGAGCGAACGTTCGATGAAGCTGCCAAGTAAACCGGCGACGAAGAGGCTTTGATGGGCTCCAATATGATCCGGGTCGTTCTTCCGCAACATCTGCGAACGCTCGCGCACGTCGGCAGTGAAGTCGCCATCGATGTCGAAGCCCCCATCACGCTGCGCTCAGCGCTCGACGCGCTTGAAGCCAGCTATCCCATGCTGCGCGGGACCATCCGCGATCACGTCTCGCAACAGCGCCGGCCGTTCCTGCGCTTCTTCGCTTGCGAGGAGGATCTGTCACACGAGCCGCCCGACGCCCCACTGCCCGACGCCGTCGCTTCGGGCAAGGAACCTCTGCTCATCATTGGCGCGATTGCGGGAGGTTAGAACCGCGGTTCGTACGCGAGGAGACGCTTATGTGGGGACAGCCGCCCTCGGCTGTCCGTCGAGCGCAGCTCGACATTTGCCCGCGCCGCATCCCTCCGCTATAGTTTTCCTAGCATGTTTGAAGATTTCACCGTCACCGACCGCTGGACGAAAAGGCCGGTTCACTGCGTCTATCAGGCGCTGATCGTCGCCATCTCCACGCGGCACGCCGATGCCGTTGACGTAAAGTTTCTGGTCGACGGAAAAACCGTCTCGGTAGCCCTGCCGCACCCAGCTTGGGTGGACTACAGGAAGCGCAGCGGCAAAGCCATCACTGACCCCCTCGCCATCGAAATTGCCGGTCACTATCTAAAATCCGCGCTGGAAACCGGCGAAGGGCTAGGCCGCGAAATGTTCTCGCTCACGGTCGAGGAAACCCTCATTCATCTCGAAGCGGTGGTCGCGGCGATGCAGGCAGCAGTCCCGGCATAGGGCGAGGGGCTTAGTGCAGGTCATAGGTGTTAGGTCTCAGGCCAACACCCGTTCAGGCCTTCTTAAGCAGGCGGCTTAGCCAGATCAGGAACATGGCGCCAATGATCGCTATCACGATGGTGCCGATGAACCCGCCGGCATAGATGCCGAGCGCGCCCAGCAGCCACCCGCCGACTACAGCGCCGACGACGCCGAGGACGATATCCATCAATGGACCGTAGCCGCCGCCCCTCATAATCTTCCCGGCAGCCCAACCCGCGATCAGTCCAACGATGATCCACCAAATGAAACTCGTGAGCATGCCATCCTCCTATGCGATTGCCAGAACTCTCAGCCGCGACGCATCATCGCCCGTCTATAAACCTGCCGCGTGGGGCCTACGCCGCAAGCGTGGTGCGAGGAGACTAGTGACCTCAAGCCGGTCTGTCAAGCCCGGCTCCCTCCATAACTGCCGTTCAGTCTGTGGTTAAATCAAGGGATGTTCGCCCGCAAGATTCGCGTCGACTATCAAGACCACTGCCGCACCCAGCCCTGCCCGCTGAAATGGCTGGACAGTTTCTCTATGCGCAACTTCACCAACGCCAGCGTGTTTGACGACACAGTACCGGTTTCCGACGGCCGCATGGAGATCGGCACCCATGTCCCCCTCGACCAACTCCGCGCAGCCATGGAGGACTGGTTCCGGCGCAAAGGTTATCTTCCCAAGGACTCGAACTTGTCACTGGAAGAGATCTAACCCTTGGCTGACACTATCCACAAAAATAAATATCGCTTTCTTGATCGCCGTCTGGTAAGAAGGAATAAGGGAATCCCTGTAAAAGACTAGGAATCGGCGTGCCAAGCTGGGAAAATTGGCGCAATAACGTCCCATTCTAGGCTATATGTACGCGGCTATAAGCAAAGTAAACCCAGCCGGGCAGGACAGGCATCTTATTGTCAGACGGTTACAAACGTCTGCTGGATGGCAAGCGATTTGCAAGGATGCAGTCTGAGGCGCGGATCATGAACAGATTACAGCTCTCCCCCCAATCCAGCACTCACGATGTATCACCCTTAGTCTCGCACTTACCCGACTGGGTCTATGACTCCAATGTCCGGCCGGGCCTTGAACTCCCCCAAATCAACTGGTACGCGGTGTTGGGGATCACACTGGCCACGGCTGTCAGCGCCGCCGCCTGGGTGGGTCTGGGACTGATGATCGCTTACATCTGGAAGTAGAAGTAGATGTAGCGCCGCAGTCTCGGCCGCTCCGTCGCAGAACAGCGCTGGCGCTTCCCCACAAAAGACGTGCCCTTCTCTCGCGCACGAGACATACCACGATTCCACAGGTTGCATCACCGCTCAACGGTAAATGTTCACGTGCGATACGACTCGGCTAATGGTGCCGTTCGGGCTCGGATTATCCGGCTTCAGGCCCAGCCGCAGCGAACACAACAATCCCAGCAGCTGCGCCACAGGGAGGGGATTTTGATTTTTGTCAGTTGAGTTTCTCAAAATCGTGGAAGCTACCTGAGAGTCGAAGTAGTAGCCAGCGACCTTTCCGTCACCGCCGACGCATGTAAGGTAGGTTCCCCAGCATGACATAGCCGATAGTTTTGACATCTCGGTGACAACTGAATCGCCGAAACGGCTAGTATGTTAGCTGCGGTCCTGATCTTTGGTATACGGGTTCAATCGAGGAGGCGATCCATGAAGACCTTCTGCACGCTCGTTGCTATTCTTCTGACGGCGGGACTTGCGACTCCCGCGCTTCGCGCGCAGAATTCCGCGCATTCTCATCCGGCTCCGCCTGCCGGTTCGATTTTCAAAGTTGTGAAGACGCCTAATGGGCATGCCTTTCCTTTCCAGAATGATTTGCATTCCGTCTCTGCGTCTTCAAAGACTGACATCTGGGCCGTGGGGCAGACTGCGATTCATTTCAACGGCACCACGTGGAAGGCGTTTACCGTTCCCGACATCAAGGGTGACAACACCAGCCTGCTAGGCGGAGTGGTCGATCTTTCTCCCACGAACGTTTGGGCAGTGGGGCTGATCAATAAAGGCGAGACCAATCCGAATCAGATCATCGAGCATTACAACGGCACGGCGTGGAGCGTCTCTCCCGGGCCTACTACCTTCCTGCCTACCGACGAACCCGCGCTCGAATCGATCACCGCAATCTCGGCCACGGATATGTGGGCCGCGGGATTCATCCTCACCGACGTTTACTCGGCCTTATATCCTCTGTTCGAACACTACGACGGAACTGGCTGGACGGCTTACGAGACGCTCGACAGCGATGCTGTTATGTACGGTATCTCCGCCAACGCTACGAATGATGTGTGGGCGGTCGGAACCGTGGCTGAGTATTCGACCGCGATCGAGCACTACGACGGCAGCACCTGGAGCGTGATGTCCAGTCCGAACGCGGGCGCGGGATGGAATGTGCTGTTTGGCGTGGCGGCGCTTTCTCCCACGAATGTCTGGGCGGTGGGCTGGTACACCGCCCAAGCGAACTCAACCCGGCCAGAGAAGACTCTCATCGAGCACTGGGATGGGACTAGCTGGACAATTGTGTCGAGTCCGAATATCGGGCCGAACACGCAATATCAGTCGAACCAACTCTGGGGAATCACGGCGATTTCGGCGAACGACATCTGGGCTTTCGGATCGTACTTCGCGGCCTCAGGCTCGGGCGAGCAGTCGACGCTGGTCGAGCACTGGAACGGAACGAGTTGGAGCATTGTGGCCAGCCCGAATCCGGTGAACGGCAGTTATCAGAACGATATCTTGTTTGGAGGAACTGTGATTCCTACCGGCGATCTATGGCTGGTGGGAAATGAGTTTGGCAGTACCCTGGCACTCAACACCACCGGGCAGTAGAATCCGGTCAAGGTTCATAGGTCATGGGTCATAGGTCTAAGACCCGACGCTTAAGACCTGAGCCCCGACATTCCAGCGTCTAAGAATCCTCGATCGCCTGTTCAACATCAAAAGATCTCCTGATTGGAGATCTTTCCATGTCGATTCGACCAGTAAAGCGGGTTATCAAATCGAAGCCTACCCTTGAAGGTGCGGGCGTGCATCTGCGGCGCGCGTTTGGCTTTGGCAACACGAAGGAGACTGATCCGTTCCTTTTGCTCGACGATTTCCGCAACGACGTTCCCGAGGATTATCTCGCTGGCTTTCCGTGGCATCCTCACCGCGGGATCGAGACCATCACGTATGTGCTGGCGGGAACGGTAGAGCACGGCGACAGCATGGGAAACCGCGGCGCCATTGCCGCGGGCGACGTGCAGTGGATGACGGCAGGCAGCGGCATCATTCATCAGGAGATGCCGAAGGGCGATCCGGCGGGGCGCATGCACGGGTTCCAGTTGTGGGCGAATCTGCCTGCATCGCTGAAGATGACCGCGCCGCGCTATCAGGAAGTGAAGGCGCTCGATATCCCCGAGATCAAAGATGACGACGGCACGCACGTGCGCGTGGTGTGCGGAAGTTTCTGGGGAAAGAAAGGGCCGGTGGATGGGATTGCGGCCGATCCGATTTATCTCGACGTGTCGGTCGCTCCGGGCAAAAGAAAAACTTTGCCGGTGGAGACGACGCGGCACGCGTTTGCTTACGTGTTCGGCGGTGGCGGCAAGTTCTGCAACGCCTCCGGGCCACTCGCGGTGCCGACTGAGGCCGTGAAATGGCTGGACACAACGCCTCCTGTCGAAGCGGACAATCGTTCGCTTATACTTTTCGATCGCGGCGATGAGGTCAGCGTGCAAGCCGGCGAGGAAGGAATACGGTTTCTGCTGGTCTCAGGGAAACCTCTTCAAGAGCCGGTCGCTTGGTATGGACCGATTGTGATGAACACGCAGGAGCAACTCCGCCAGGCGTTCGAGGAGTTGGAACAGGGAAAGTTTCTTAAAAAGGGTTGATCGTGCGGGTGGATTGTTCAGCTCTTGGCAGCAACCTCCGTACGGAGTTTTTCCCATAACTGAAGCACTTGCTGGCGTGTGTTCTCGAGAGCGCCGGAGTTGTCGATCACGTAGTCGGCAGCTTTGATTTTTGCCGCGTCGGGGAGTTGCGCTGCCATGCGCCGGGCCACTTCCTTACGCGCCGCTTCCAGGTCGATCTTCTGGCGAGCGGCGAAGCGGGTGATGCGCTGCTCGTCGCTGCACGTGACCACGATGATGCGGTCGAAGCGCTTCTCCGCGCCCGCCTCGAGGATGAGCGCAGCTTCCACGATGGCAACGGCGTGTGAATCCTGCCGTCCCATTTCCTCCATCCACTCTTCCTGGCTGCGAATCACCGCGGGATGCACAATGCGATTCAATTCCATCACGCGGGACGGCCTCGATTCCGCGGAGGCCGAGGCTGAACCAAACGCAGCTTCGGCGAGCTTGGTGCGGTTCACGCTGAGGTCGGGATTGAGAATTCCGCGGCCGAAATGACGCACGACTTCGTTGTAGACCGGCTGGCCCGGAAGCATGAGTTGGTGCGCGATGCGGTCGGCTTGGACAAGATGCGCGCCGAGGGCAACCAACATCTCTCCGACAACCGATTTGCCGGAAGCAATGCCGCCGGTGAGGCCGACTTTCAGCATAGGCAGTGGCCAGTGGTCAGTGGTCGGTGGTCAGTGAGAGCGCCTTGCATAAATCCTTTTGAGTTTCCCAAAGTTTTCGACTGCTCTCCAAAACCTAAACCGTGGTCACCGACCTCTGACCTCTGACTGACCACTGACCACTGACCACTGACCACTGCTCTTCCGCATTTTCGCGGCTTTTACGGTGTTGTACATCAGCATGGCGATGGTGAGTGGGCCGACGCCGCCGGGTACCGGGGTCAACGCGCTCGCTACTTCTTCCACTTCCGGATGCACATCGCCCACCAGCGTCGAACCTTTCGTGCGGAAAGCATCTTCGCGCTTGGCGTTCTTATACAATCTTCCGCCGAACAGGCGTTGGAATACGGCAGTGTCGGTGACCTTGTTCATGCCGACATCAATGACCGTGGCGCCGGGCTTCACGAATTCCTGGGTGATCATGCCGGCGCGGCCGATGGCGGCAATCAGGATGTCGGCGCGGCGACAGACTTCAGGCAGGTCGCGTGTTTTCGAATGGCAGACCGTGACCGTGGCGTTGGCATTGAGCAGCAACATGGCAGCGGGTTTGCCCACGATGTCGCTGCGGCCTACGACCACGGCTTCTTGCCCGGCGATGGTGATGTGGCTGCGATTCAGGATCTCGATCACTCCTGCGGGCGTGCACGGAACGAGGCCGGGACGCTGTGTTGAAAGAAAACCAACGTTGACGGGATGGAAGCCGTCCACATCTTTTGCTGGATCGACGGCCATCAATATACGCTTTGAGTCCACTTGCGGGGGCAGGGGCAACTGCACCAGGATGCCGTCGATCTCAGCGCGGCGGTTCAGTTCTTCGACCAGAGCGAGCAGCTCGGCAGTGTTCGCAGTATCAGGCGGCGTGTGCTGTTCGCTATAGATCCCGACTTCTTCGCAGGCTTTGACTTTGCCGCGCACGTAGATTTCCGACGCCGGGTTGTGGCCTACGAGAATGACGGCGAGGCCGGGGCGCACTCCGGCGGCAGTCATGGTTTTTACCTCGGCAGTCATTTCGCTGCGGATGTCGCTCGCGATCTTGGTGCCGTCGAGGATTCTGGCGGGCATTCGGGCTCCGGGCTTCGGCTTTCGGTCGTCAGCCTAGAAAATCTTACACTGCCGGGGAGGAGGAATTCATCACTGAGACTCGTGAGCCAGTGTTCAGTGTCCATTGTTCAGTGGTCAGTGGCCGCTTCGGTTTTGGCTGGGCGTTGAAAACACTTAGAAAGCTCCAGGAGGATCTCATGGGAGGCCCTTTCCGACCACCGACCACAGACCACTGACCACCGGCCACTGATTTCTGTCGTACAATGTCCTCATGATTGCCAAGGACTTGCTGGAAATTCTGGTTTGCCCCGCCTGCAAGCAACCCCTCGAGCACCGCGAGAACCCGGAGAGCTTGAAGTGCACCCAATGCCGCCGGGTGTATCCGGTGAAGGACGATATCCCCATCATGCTGGTCGACCAGGCAACGATCGAGGCCTAGCTACCTCGGATCTACTCCTCCTCACCGGTTGGCCTGCTGCCTTTCCCCTAGTTTCTTCTGGGAGGCCGGCTCGCGTGCGTGCGCTATTGGACGCGGTGTCATGCCCGAAATGACACTCTGTGTCTTTTTTTGGGACGGCGCCACGTTCTCAACCACACTTCGGAAGGATCGGTTGCGATTGGGGTTGGCCGCAACTTCCGATAATCACTAGGGTTAATGAAACTAAAGCGGCCTGCTTTCCGTATTTAGAACTAGAGAGCGGGAGCGGCAGTTAAATTGCATGCAACTTGCGTGGCTGCCGATGAGTCTAATACGTAACAAGCGGTCAAGGTCGGAGTCGGAGGTGATGACGGCCATGTTTGTCGAAAGAAAGTTTGAAAAGGCAATGAACGACAGAGCCAATAACGATAAGGACAGATTCACGGCAACCGAACTGGCGTCGCTGCGGAGCGATCTGCTACAGGGAGGCATGATCGATTCCTACGAGGCCGCCGAACTGCTACAGGTGTTCCTGATGGGCCGCGGCTATGGGGTTTCGCCCAAGGCAGCGCTCGACGCGGCTGGCCGTGTGGAGATGGCAGGGTGCGCTCTGCCGGTCCTGCAATATGAATTGGAAAATCTGGCGTTGGTGATGTAAAGGTTGGAGCGGCGCGGGCGGGTGACCCCGCGCCGCAGACATTCTGGGGGCTGATCGGAAGATTGGCCAAAACCAGTTCCACAAGAGAGAGCCGGGCCAACCAGCCCGGCTTTGTGGTTTTTGGGACGGTGTTGGCGCGTTGGGTACGAACTGAAAATCAAAAAGCCCTGGCCTGATCAGGACCGGCCTTGCTTTTTGGGTTGCCGGAGATGCTAGCGCGCCCGCCAATTTTTCTTGTCGAATTCACATTAGGTAAATTACCCGAGGAACAAAGCCCACGACGGAGGCAGACTGATTTCAATGGTCTCCATCTTTATTTCTTGGGCCTGACTTCCTCGAACGCGGGATTATTCTTCAAGCGCTCGGGAAATTCTCTTTCGTAGCTCGCCAGGCTGGGGCAGATGAAGTGATGCGCCCGTGAAAATCCGAAGGACTTCATCTCAGTCATGGCTTCGTCGGCGGTCCAGCCTTCTTCCGCCATGCGGTAAGCGGCCACCATCATTCCGGTGCGGTCGTCACCCAGGCGGCAATGCACGAAAACTTTCTTGCCTTTGTTGTCATGCAGGACCTTCAGAAATTTGGCGAAGACCTCGTCCTTGGGCCACGGACAGTGCCAGGGAATGGCTACATATTGCATCCCCAGGCTGCGCACTTGTTTTTCTTCGCTGACGTCATTGGCGTGCGTGTCGATCACGAGATTGATGCCCATCTTGGCTAGCGTTTTCAGACCCGCCGTGTTAAGCAGGCCGCCACGATAGAGATTTGGAGTGACCTCGCCGAAATTGCGCACGCCTTTTTCTTCCAGGCGGCGGCCGATGGCGCGCACCTTGGGCGACTGGGTTTCCTCTTTGGTCTGAGGCGCGGCGCTCTCGGCGCACAGATTGAGAACAACGAGGATCAATAAGCCAGGGGAAAGAATTCTGTTTAAGCGAAACCCGCCAGTCATAGGATTGGTTCTTTCCATCATAACTGGTTCTGTGTGCATCAAACTGGAGATTAGCGGATTAACAGGCCTGGAATCCGCTCCCTGCCCGCATTTGCGAACCAACCGCGGTTACCGTGGTGACATCCAAATCCAAGCTCTATTCCCGAACTCCAGCTCCGAGGTTTGGCGTGAACCGGCATCGATTTCTTTTCCTGGCAAGTATTGTTGTGATCGCGGCGGTGAGCGATTCCGGAAGAGGGTTATTGGCGCAATCGGCATCCGGCTCCGCGGGTGCGATTCCAGCAACCACGTACGAACTCTCGGTGGTCTTGGCCGGCACTTCCACCGGCACCGTCACGAGCAATCCAGCGGGTATCAGTTGCGCTCCGACTTGTAGCGCATCGTTCAACTCAGGAACGACGGTGACACTGACTGCAAAGCCGGGCAAGGGAGCATTTTTCGCGGGCTGGTCCGGGGCATGCACGGGGCGATCAACCTGCAAGCTGACGCTGGAGGCGAACGAGTCGGTGACGGCGACGTTCAACATTAATCAGACTGTGGATGTGCTGAATCACATCATTTTCATGGCTCAGGAGAATCGATCGCTGGATAACTATTTCGGCGAGATGCGCTCGTATTGGAAGTCGAATGGATTCGCGGATCGCTCGTTCGATGGGCTGCCGCAATTCAATCCCACGACGGGGCTGAAGCCCCTCTATGGACCGCCGCCCACGAACCCCGGATGCGACCCGGCCTATCCGCCACCCAGCGATTGCACGGAAGACAGTGCGAGTCCCGCGATTGCCTCGTTTCACTTGATCACGCAGTGCACCGAGAATACCAGCCCGTCGTGGAACGAAGCGCATTGGGACTGGAACCTTAGTGATCCATATTCGTCGACCGCGACGCTCGACGGCTATGTGTGGACCGCGGCCCACGATGCGCGCAACATGAACCCGCCTTTCTACGATACGAACGGCATTCGCGCCATGGGCTATTACGAGAGCACGGATTTGAATTACTACTATTACATGGCGTCGGAGTTTGCCACCTCGGACCGCTGGTTTTCACCCACGATGACGCGGACGCAGCCCAATCGCGACTATCTGATCGCCGCCACCTCGCAGGGTTATGCTTATCCCATTGGCACCGACAGCGGCGACGCGAATCGATTGACGGCTACAACGATTTTCCAGAGTTTGCAGAGCGCGGGAATAACCTGGAAGATCTATGTGAATACCCAGAATACGCCCTGCGCTTCCGACCCCACACCCTCATGCCTGCTGACCTTGAGTTATGTGCAGGACTTCGATTGGGGGCAAACCATCCCGGCTGACTATCCGAATAATATCGCCACCATGACGCAGTTTTTCACCGACCTGCAGAACGGCACGCTGCCGCAGGTGGCACAAATTGAGCCGGCGTCCGATGCGGGATTGGACGAGCATGGCTCCGATTCCGATCAGAATCCCATCGACGTGCAACTGGGCGCGAACTACGTTTCATCGATCGTCAATGCGCTGATGGCGAGCACGTCGTGGAAAGATTCGGCGTTTATTCTGACTTACGACGAGTCTGGAGCGTTGTACGATCACGTCGCGCCGCAGCCTGCAGTGAGCCCCGACGGCATCGCGCCAGTCGATCTGATGACCGGAGACCTCTGCACGAGCAGCACCGGCCCGACTTGTGACTTTGTCTACACCGGCTACCGCCTGCCGCTGATCGTGATCTCGCCTTATGCGAACAAGCACTACGTCGACCACAACGTAATGGACTATACAGCGATTCTCAAGCTGATAGAAACCCGCTTCAAGCTGGCCACCTTGACCAAGCGGGACGCGGCGCAGAAGAACATGACTTCGTTTTTCAATTTCAACGTCCCGCCGTGGATGACGCCGCCGACGCCTCCGGCGCAGAACACGAGCGGGGCGTGTTATCTGAATACTCTTCCGTGACGACGGCTGGCCTGGCCACGAAACAGAATCTTACTTTTTTTTCGCTGCTGCCGCCGCTGCGCTTCGCGCGGCGCGCTCCTGCATGGCCAGCAGAACGACCTGCAGCATGTCGTCCTGCGGAGCGGGTTTGCCGGTCCAGATTTCGAATTGGCGGGCGGCCTGGTGGACGAACATTTCTATGCCGGGAATGATTTGCGCGCCCCGCTGTTTTGCAAGTTGCAGCAGGCGGGTTTCGGGCGGGTCATAGATCATGTCGAAAACGTAACGCGCGTTGATTTCTTTTTCCTGCAGTGGAGTTTCGCGGGTGTTGCCCATCCCGACCGGCGTGGCGTTGATGATTACATCGAAGGTGAACTTCTTCAGGTCGGCGCGTTTCATGGAGCGGGCGTGGGCACGGCGGGCCAGTTTCTGTCCGGCGGCTACGTTGCGGTTGAGGATGTAGACTTCCGCTCCGCGTTCTTTCAGGCCGAAAACTGCGGCTCGGGCTGCGCCTCCGGCTCCCAGCACTAAAATCTTTGCATCCTGAAGCGTGGTCAGGCGGCGTTCCAGAGGGCGAACTACTCCGGAGGTATCAGTGTTGAAGCCGTAGAGTTTACCGTCCTGGGCGCGGACTATGGTGTTGCAGGCACCGATCTTCGTGGTGTGAGAGTCGGTGTTGTCGAGATGCGAAAGGATGGCTTCCTTGTACGGCATGGTGATGCTGAGGCCGTGGATGGGAATCTGGCGCACGCAGTTCAGCAGATCTTTGAGAGTCTTAGCGTGCAGCGCTAGATAGACGGCGTTGACGTTCTCTCGGCGGAAGGCTGCGTTCATGATGGCGGGCGAGAGCGAGTGGGAGACGGGATCTCCGGCTACGCCATAGACGCGAGTAGCGGCGTCGACGGTTTCGATGCGGTAAAGGCTGCGCAGCTCCTGCGCGGTCACCTGGCCGGGCGCGGTTTCTTCTCCGGGGCTGACGGAGGCGAAGGTGAAGATGCTGCCGGCACGGACTCCGAGGACGCGGCTGATGATGCCTTGTTCGCCCATGCACAGGCCGACGATGGAATGGTTGTCGGCCTCGCGGCCCAGAAACTGGATCATGGCCACGTTGTCGGAGAGAGTGGTGGCGGTGCTTACCACTTTGTAGAAATCGGCGGGGAACGCTCGCATCTTTTCCAGAGTTTCGTCGAGCTTCTTCGTTCCGCGGAAGTCGTGATAGGAAAGGATCAGAGCGGAGCGGGCGCGCAGCTTCTGGAGTTGCGCGGGTTTGCACTTCTGGGCGGTGGAGAGTTCGACATCCAGCAGTTGGCAGCCGACAGCGGATGCCTTAGCGAGGATGTCGAGTTGAGAAGCGATCGAGCCGCGGAACTTCCCTCCGGCAGCGGCGCGGCGGCAGGTGGCGATGACCACGGTTCCGAGATGGGTTTCGAAAAAATGCTTGATCTTGGGAAGCGCCAAGGCGGGCTTCGAAAAATAGTCTAACCTGAACTCCAGGAAGGGGTTATCGCGAACCAGAGCCTCGGCCTTTTCGATCAGTTCGGCGGGGTCGGGAGCCGCGATTGCCACGCAAACCCGCGGCAGGCGCAGGGGGAGCAGGCGGGGCGGGTAGCTATTGGTGGCCGAAATCATCTTGAATCAGTGGTTTGAATCAATAGGTTGTGTCACTGAGTTGTGTCAATAGGTTCGGCGCGAATCTTACAGGGGCTTAAATCCAGATGCAACTAAGTATTCACAAATTACTCGAAAAAAACCTATTTCCAGCACCGCCTGACACCCTCGTAACCTTGACCCCCTCTTACCCCCTTGTTACCGTCCTACAGAAGCCTTGCTTCCGCGAATTTATGCTGGAGGGGGCATCGTGTGTCCCTTCTCGGAGGTAACATGAAGAAAACAGGACTTTTAGTGTTGTTGATTGCGACGGCGGGCTGGGCGCAATCGGCGGCGGATGGAAGTGCGGCGGGCGCGCCCACACCAGACGGGACGGTTTTGACGTCGGCTAACTTCCCCACGCAGCGGGTGCAGATGCCCACTTATGCAGATGTGTATTGCGCCGGGTTCATCAACCATGAGACCCTGCCTGACGCCAGGTTTGTTGCCGGAGGGTTGGAGACTCCCTACGACACAAAGTTCGTCAGGGGCGACGTAGTTTACTTGCAGGGGACGGGCTACAGTGCCGGGGCGGAGTACGAGATTGTACGCGCCTTGAAGGACATGAACGAATATGAGATGTTTCCCGGACAGCGCAAGCTGATCAAGACGACGGGACAGCCCTACATGGAAGTTGGCCGCGTGAAGGTGATTGACACGCGCAGCAAGACAGCGGTGGCGCTGGTCGAATACTCCTGCGATCCCCTGAATCCCGGAGATACGGCGATTCCATTTGCCGAGAAGCCGATGGTGGCGTTCCATCCGCCTCTGCGGTTCGACCGCTTCCTGCCCACGGGCAGCAAGGTTTCCGGGCGCATCCTGATGGGAAAGGATTTCGACTCGCAGCTGGGAACGGGCCAGAAGGTTTACTTCAACGTAGGGTCGAACCAGGGCGTGAAGGTGGGCGACTATTTCCGCGCCGTGCGCAACTATGATGCCGATCTGCACGATCCCGTGGATTCGCTTTCCTTCCGGGCCGCGCTCAGTGAAGACACGCAGAAAAAGCAGGCGTCCGTGGACCCAGGACTGTTTGAGAAGGGGAACGGTCCGGTGATTCACGTTAAAGATCTGCCGCGCCGCGCGGTAGGCGAAATCGTCGTCATCGGGATTACGCCGACCACGGCCACTGGAATGATCGTGTTTGCCATGGAAGACATGCACGTCGGTGACGGTGTGGAACTGGACGAGACCCAGCAGTCACAATAAGCTCTGGCCAAGGACGCAGTCGAACCGGGGACGGGCAACCGTTCCCGGTTTTATTTTGCAGTGGCCAGTGTCAGTCGAGTGTTCAGTGGTCAGTGGTCAGTGGCTAGTGAACCGGGGGCTTGGGCGGGATTAGCGCTTGCGTGCACACGTTGTGAGCAGTTTGGGCAAGTGCTGGCGCTTCCATGTTTTGGCTATTTGTCGTAGTGGAGCAGCGACATTACTTCGTAGCCTTTGAGCTTCTCACGGCCCTTGAGGAAGTCCAACTCCACGACGAAACCCAGTCCGGCGATCTCTGCACCGAGCAGAGAAGCGAGCTTCGCTGTAGCCTCGGCGGTGCCTCCTGTGGCGAGGAGATCGTCCACGATCAGCACTTTCTGGCCCTTCTGGATGGCGTCTTTGTGCATCTCGAGGGAGTTGGTGCCGTATTCGAGGGCGTAATCGAACTTCACGGTTTCTGCGGGAAGCTTGCCAACCTTGCGCACGGGAACGAATCCGGCATTCAGGCGGTAGGCAAGTGCGGGGGCGAAGATGAAACCGCGGGCTTCCATGCCTAGGACGAGGTCGACCTTCTGGTCGATGTAGTGCTCGGAAAGCCGGTCGACGAGCGTGGCGAAGCCGACTTTATCCTTCAGCAGAGTGGTGATGTCGTAGAAGAGAATTCCCTTTCTGGGAAAGTCCGGGACTTCGCGGATCAGGCGCTTGAGCTGGTCGGCATTCATCCTTGAGTTTGGAGACAATCTACCACGCTCCTTCGATGCGAAATGAACTGATGTTGGCGGCGGGTTGGGCTTCTGCTTCTTCGACGGCATCTACGCGGGCGGCGCGCGGACCTTCGCGCAGGCGCGAGCGCAAGCCGGAAAGCTGATCGCGGGTTCCCTGCGCCAGGATCTCGACGCTGCCGTTGGCGTTATTGCGCACCCAGCCGGCGATGCCAAGGATGTGGGCCTCGCGCTCGACAAACCAGCGGAAGCCGACACCCTGCACTCGTCCGCGAACCACGAAGCGCCGGGCTTGCACGTCTGCTGTCATTGAGCTTTATCAAAATAACAGCACGACGCATTTTCGTACAACGGCAGGTCCCAGATGAAGAGTCCCTGAAACTGACTAAAATAAATTTTCATGGTGTCGGGAAGGTGCGGTCTGTTTGGTCAGGGATCCTCCCCGGTCTGTACCCCCCATACGGTACCCCCCTCCCCCCTTTTTGCAAAATCTCTGGAATCATCGCGTTAGCGGGGTATTAAACTAGTTGACTCACATATGATCTTGTGATATCGTTTGTGCATGGTCGCCACAAACGTACTTCCGACTCCGAAAACGCTGCAAGAAGCGATTGTGTATTTCTCCGATCCTGAGCGCTGCTTCGACTATGCGAAGAAACTGCGCTGGCCGGATGGCAGCGTAGTGTGCCCACGCTGCGATGTCGCGAAGAACTCATTTCTGAAAACCCGCAAGATGTGGTTCTGCTACGCCTGCAAGAAGCAATTCTCCGTGAAGGTAAAGACCATCATGGAAGATTCGCCGATCACTCTCGACAAGTGGATGACGGCGTTTTGGCTTCTCTCGAACGCGAAGAACGGTATCAGTTCTCATGAACTAGGCCGCGCTCTCGGCGTCACACAAACAACTGCATGGTTCATGTTGCAGCGCATCCGCAAGGCGATGCGAGAAGATTTCGGATTCGGGCCTGTGACCAAGATTGGCGGCGAAGGCAACGAACTGGAAGTCGATGAAACATTCGTTGGCGGGAAGGTTAAGAACATGCACCGTTCCCGCAGACTCCGGCACGCGCAAGAGGAAGGCTACGCTGGAGGCGCGACGGGTAAAACGATAGTACAGGGCATTCTGGACCGGAATCTTCGTAAGGTCCGCGCCACAGTCGTTCCAAATGTCACGCGAGAGGCTTTGCAGAACGAGATTTTCAAAAATGTTAAGTACGGGAGCACCGTGTACACGGACAACGCGGTCGGCTACGACAATGGCTTGCAGCGCCGATTCATTCATGAGTTTGTCAACAAGACTGAGGCGTACGTGCGCGGGCGAGTCCACGTCAACGGCATGGAAAATTTCTGGAGCCTGTTTAAGCGTTCACTTCGTGGAACCTACGTTGCCGTAGAACCCTTTCATTTGGCGCGTTACGTGGATGAGCAGGTGTTCCGCTATAACAATCGGAAGAATGACGAACGCAAACTGACGGATTCGGAGCGGTTCGAGTTGGCAATGCAGCAGATCGCCGGGAAGCGGCTTACCTACGCTGATCTCACGGGCAAGAGTGAATCGCCACATCACGCGCCGACAGGGACGGGGCAGACGGCACAGGCCTAGTCCTTGTCAGATTTCTTCGGCTTCTTTTGAGAAGCAGGTTTCCTAGCTTGCTTCTTTTTCTTTGTCGGATTGGCCTGTAGAATCGCGCTTGCGAAGCGCTCAAAGTTTGCGGTTGCTTGCGGACCTTCGATGTATTCCGGCTTCATTTGAAAAACTCGGCGGGAAGGATCGACCACGAATCGAATCCTTCCCGAAAAACTAGGTGGTGAACGTGAATATAACGCATCTGTCTGCCCATTGGAAGCGACTCTTTCACGCGGAGGCGATTCCCGGTTGGGCCGTGCTGGGGTGGAAATTGCTCGGAGCGCTCTCGACATTTCAATACGTCAAAGAAAGCCTTTCCCCGTACTGGAGATTCATCAGTTCGCCAGCGGGGAATGTCGTTCTGATCCTGTGCGGCTTTGCGTGGCTTGCTGCCGTGGTTTTGTGGCCGAGACGTTCAGGTTCGACAACAGCCAGCGCCGCGCCGGAGAAAACGTGGGGCGATGTGATGGCGGAAGAGGACGCCCAGAAAATTCAGGAACGGGTAAAGACGGCCAGCCAGCATATCGAATTCCACTATACGTTGGGATTCGACCCCTACATCGAAATCATCAGTGAGTTATGGAACGGGTCCGTGTTTGAACTTGTTAGCTTTGGTGAGATCAGCGGACACAGCCTCTACGCTGGCAACCAATTGGCCGGAGACCCCCGCGTCATCGTATCAGTGGAACCCGCGCTCTTAACTCTCAACCATGGGGATAAGACGACCCTCGTGGTACGCCAGTATGTGACCGCTGATGTCGCCGACACTATGGTAGCTAATCTCAACCGTGGCGTAGCCGTCGATTTTCAGTCGGTCGCAGTTTCCTTCAAGATGCTGCCTCGGGGGCCTGGATTCCCAACCAATCGTACAGATGGTGGGGACCTCGGTTTTCGATAGAGGATGCGAAACGGGTTTAAGCCCTGTCACGGCCCTCATTCTACATGTGAGTCAGCTAGGTTAGTGCCGTTAGCGGGAAATTCCCCGCAAGTTCCGGATTTCAAAGAAGTTAGATACTAAGTTCCTTAGAAACAGGAACTTAGAGGTGCGACGTGCTTGTGCCGACCGTTACGGCCTCGACCATGATTGCGCAAGTTATGGGCTGTGCACAAGGTCAGATGTCACAATGGGGCTGTGGAAAAGTATTTGGGCACTTTGCGGGACTGGGAGCAATGCCGCGCGCAACCGGACCGGCCAACCCAGGCTTATCTGAAGATGATTGCTTGCGAGCCGGAGAGGGTCGAGCGCCTGCTTAGTCAGAGGACTTAGAACACGACGATTTGGATGATAAACTCTGGCTCGACAGAAGCAGTCCTCAAATGGCCGGACAAGTCACTGGCGTTACCAAGACGGCTCTCTGGCTGGCATGGAAGAGATCCGGGGAGAACTGCGAAACGCCACGATACGTGATGTCGCTGATCACCTTGACTTCGATATTGAGCCTGACGTTTGGATAACGCGCTTTCTGCGCCAAGTTTCATCTGGTGCCTACGAGCCTCGCGCCCCCAGGCGGTTCCCCCTGGCGAAAACCCAGAGCTTTAAGCGGGTGCTCACATTTCCTGAGATTCCTGATCTCGTCCTCTTCCGGGCAATCGCCGATTACGTTCATGATCGAGCGAAAAGACAGCAACAACCCCACGTTTATTACAGAAGAAGGGACTTGAGCAAAGCAACGAAGGCAGCCCAACAAGCTGCTCAGCAAAAATTGGATCGACTGGCTGCGGATTACCGGTTCACTTCCCGTCACAGTTTTCTTAATTGGTTGAACTACGCACAGTATCGCAAACATCTGATCCTCCAGAGAACGTTCCCGTTCATCGTGGTCAGCGACATCACGAACTTTTTTAACAGCATTCTCCATTCAGAGGTCTCGATAGCGTTCCGGAACCTTCCAATCCCAAGCAGTATGGTCGGCCTACTCTTCTTCTTGTTAGAACGCTTAGCAATTCGTGCGACCTACTCCGACTCCCCCGGAATAGGACTGCCAATCGACGAATTCGAGTGCTCGAGAACCGTTGCGAACTTGATTTTGTTTGGGCATGATCGCCGAATCGTTAAGTTGGTGGGACCCCAGGCTTACGTCCGATGGATGGACGATCACGTCATTGGCGTCAAGTCTGAAGCTCAGGGGCTTCATGTTCTTGCAGCGATGCAGGACTCTCTGGCGGGTCTGTACTTAACACCTAATGCAAAGAAGTCCGTAATTCTCTCTCTTGCTGAGGCTAAAGTTCACTTTCACCTGGACACAAATGCCAGTCTGGATGCGCTGGAGGCGAAGATAGCAGCGAGAACATCGCGAAGGCCTGCGCTCGTTCGTGAGCTTACTCGCACCTGGCGCGTCGGCATGCAACACGAAGGCAAGGGGCAGTGGGAGCAGATTCAAAAACGTATCTATAAAATAGCGGGTCGGACGAGGGCGCGATTCCTCCGGCGCCGTGCAATTCCGGATCTCCTCGAAAATCCCGAGCTCGCCGAGATGATAAGCAGTTATATGAGATGTTCCAGAGTATTTAAGGTTCACAAATGCTGTCACGGCCCATAGACAGCAGATACATGAGGACGTTCCCGTACTCCTACTTGAGAGTCTCTTGCGCGTCGAGACGCGTGGCTTTACCGCGCGGCGGATCCTGCTGATTGCCAAGGCCGTGCTAGCCGAGGTCCTCGAGGGGCGTCGCTCCGATCTATTCGTCGCGCCAGCATCGCTACTGATCCTGCGATTTGGCGGACGGCGCGATCTTTTGTTGCTGCGTCGTTGCTTTCGAGACCCCCGAAAGGGTCTTCCCTCGGGCTTGATCCGCGCGGCTGCGATTGTATACGCAGGCGGGGGAAAAAAGAATTTGACCGCGTGAGAAGATCGGCAGCGGTTTTGCTGCTAAATCCGCTTGCGCTGATGGTGAGGCTGGTGCAGAGAATCATGCACTTTCGTGAGGTCCCCGATCGGTATAAAGCTCGCCTTCAGGCATGGTACGATCCGGTGAACAACAGGAACTACCTGGATATGAGAACGCTGGTTGCGGCACGCTTATTGGCGCTCAACCGCAAGAAGCTCGTGACTCTGTGGCTCAAGCAATGGGCGCTGAATCTAGGGAAGAAAAGGCTTTCGGCGTTCGATAAACGATTGTTGCAGCGATTGGTGGCCTAGCTACCTAGCCTTGCGGCGGGCGGCCATCCGTTTCGCGTTCTGTGGCAGGGTTCGTTCCCAGATGCTTGCGCCGGTATGGGAGCTCTAAGCGTCCCTTCGGGACTCGGCTCCCTTTTGTCGGGCTGACCCCGGACTTACGTCCGGGGCTGTCATATGCCGCCCCTTTCGGGGCTAGGGTCGGGTGGTTCGTGCCGCGTCTTTCTCCATCGATCGTCCGCTCGGCGAAAGCACGCTCCTCCGCTTCGGTCGGAATGACAGAATCCTAAGAGTCTCGCCTAGTCAGAGAGTGTGTCGTCCCCTCCGGGACTCGGTTCCTATCTTCTCAACTTACCCCGGACTTACGTCCGGGGCTATCCTATGCCGCCCCTTTCGGGGCTGGGGGCGGGTGGTTTGTGGTGGGTCTTTCTCCACCGCCGGAGCGCGGGCTGCATCGTGAGAATGCCTTGATGCACCGCAGTACTGCCAGCGCAATAGGGATCCTTCGACTTCATTTGTCGCGCGCTTCCGCGCGACAAATTCCGCTCAGGATGACAATCTTCCAATCGCGTGCCTCTGAGTGGAACATTGGTTAGAATCGAACGTAGAATCGAAGTGGGCCTCCCACAGATTTCTGGTTCGCGGCCCTGAAGGTTTTAGCCTATGAGACTTATACGACCTGCAATGTTGGCGCTGGTGATTGCCGGCGCATTTTTCTACTTCACCACCTGGCGTTCGAATGCGAAGTTTGCAGGGGCGAATCCGGTGAACTGGATCAGCCATCCCGCGCACGTGGAGATCACAGAGGCTTCCGGCGGCGAAGGGCTCGACGGCGAAGAGCAGAACAATATCGGCGTCTATAAGAAGAATATTCCGTCGGTGGTGAACGTCACCTCGCGGGTGATGACCTTCGACTTCTTCTATGGCCTTGTGCCGCAGGATGGGCAGGGTTCGGGCTTCGTCATCGACAAAGACGGCCACATCCTTACCAACTATCACGTCATCGAGAACGCGCGCCAGGTGGAAGTGACGCTGCACAATCGCAAGAAGTACAAGGCGACCGTGGTGGGCACCGATCAGGCGCACGATCTGGCGGTGATCCAGATCAAGGCGCCTGACCTGGTTCCGGCGGTGCTGGGCGACTCGGCTCACTTGCAGGTGGGGCAAAAGGTTTACGCCATCGGCAACCCGTTCGGCCTGGCGGGGACGATGACGCGCGGCATTGTGAGTTCCATACGTCCGGTGCGCGAGCCCAACGGCGCAACCATTGGCGATGCCATTCAGACAGATGCTGCGATCAATCCCGGGAACTCGGGCGGCCCGCTGATGAACTGGCATGGAGAAGTGATCGGCATCAACACCATGATTCTTTCGAGCGTGGGGCAGAACGCGGGCATCGGGTTCGCCATTCCCATTAACACTGCGAAGGCCGTGCTCAACGATCTGATGACGCTGGGCCGCGTGCGGCGTCCCGCGCTGGGCGTGCGCACCATCCCCATCAGCCCGGACTTGGCCGATGAGATGGGATTGCCCGCTGATTACGGACTGCTGATTCTGCAGGTGACTCCTGGCGGCGCCGCCGATGCGGCCGGCCTGCGCGGCGGCACCGAGCGCGCCTATTTGGGGAACAAGCTGATCATGCTGGGCGGCGACCTGATCGTGGCCATTGACGGCCAAAAAGTTGAAGACGAGATGGACCTGTCGCAGTTGATGAACAACCATCGCGCCGGAGACACGGTGAAGGTGACGATCTACCGCGACAAGAAAAAAATGGAAGTGAGCGTGTCGCTGGCCGAAGCTAGAGAGCAGGTGTAGAAGCTGTCAGCTCTCAGCTGTCAGCGAAAGGCATTCACACGAGCCGGATTCTCTGAGGAATTTAGGACTACTGAATCGAGTTCAATGGCGATCCAGCAGCCGAAGGTCTTGGCTGATAGCTGATGGCTGACTGCTGCTCTTCAGAACGCGTATCGCAGAGAAGCCACTTCGGTGCTGGCATGGAAGTTACGCGGCAGGGTCGCGATTGGCAGCCCCGCTGTTTCTTTCTCGTCGTAGTCGAAATAGGAGTAATTGCCCTTGAGGGTGAGACCCTTGGCGATATCAAAGGCAACGCCAACAATGGGCTTGTGCCAGTTCAAAGCCTGGGAGAGCGGGGCATCCGGGAACGGGCCCACGAAGGCGCAACCTCCCGTAACGGGCGTGGACGCCGCGGGGCAAGGAGCAATGGGGTTGCCGGCCAGCGGGGGGCTGTTACCGTAGATGTCGCTGGTCATGAGCAAGGCGCCGCTGCCGTCACTGCCACCGGGAAGCAGCCAGTTGTTATGGCCCGCGGTGCTGGTGATTTCATAGCCGAGGCTGAGTGCCGCGCGGCGCTGGGGCCGGAAAGTGAGGGCGGCAAATGCGCTGTTGGTTCTCTCCTGGTAGTCCAATAACAGCGGCAGACCGCCAGATTGAAAGCCGGTGCAGAGAGCGGGAGTGGCTTGCACGGTTGGCCCGGTCGAGGGCACGCAGGTCGCCGAATTGATCTGCTGATCGAGGTAGGTCCACCCAAAGTCGAATGCGAAGCGCCAGTCGGGGTGCAAGCCGGCTCCCAGCGTGTAGTAACGCCAGTGATCTGTGTGCCCGTAAGCGGCCGGGACGGTGTTCGCGCCGGTGGTCGGGAACAGGTTGGGGTTCGCGGGCGTAACAAACGCGTTGACAGACTGGGCAAAGTCATTCTGAGTCTCAACGAAATGCACACCACCGTTCAGGCTTGCCCAGCGGTTCACTTTGTAGGTGGTGTTGGCCCTGAGGCGTTGCTGGTGACGGGGACTAATGGTGGTGAAGGCGTTGTTGGCACTGAGTAGTTCCGCATCCGCGTTGATGCGCCACCCCTGCATCGGACGAAGCACAACCCCTCCGAGGGCGGTGTGCTGGTCGATTTTGGTGATGTTCAAGTTGGCAGGCAAGGCGTTGTTGGTCGACAACGGAGCGGTGACGCCGTTATCCGCCAAGTAGTAGCTGTTCAGGGTTGGCGAGTCGCCCTGGAGCGCGCCCGTTACCTCACGGTGTCCATAGCGGTAGCCGAGGTAAGCGCCGAAGCGGCGGCTGGGGGCCCAGTTCAGCTTGACCGTGTTGGAATACATGCGCTCGGCCAAAACCGTTGTGAACAAGTCGGTACTTGAAGGCGTGGTGCAACCGGCGTTGCCCACAGTCAAGCCGGGAGCGGCAGCGGCGGCACAGGTGAATCCGTTTTGAGTGGAGTTGCCGGGGTTGCGCCAATCCAGCCAGCGGAACTTGTCCGAAAGGCTCCAACCCTGGGCAAGGTGGTAGGTCAACCCGAGATCCGCGTTGCCCGAGACGCGATTGGTGTGCGAGCCAGCGGTAATCAGGTTGACGCCCTTGCGATAGTCGGCAAACTCCTGATAGTTGAGGAAGTTGGAGCTGCCGGAACTATAGGTACCGGAGGCGACGATGTCCAGCTTCCGGAAGTAGTTGGACTGTAACGACAACTGCTCGGTTGGAATGCCGGTGCGGACCTGGCCGGAGCGGGAGAAGCCGAACAATCCGATGTTGCACCCTGCGCTTTTAACGAAGACATTGCCGCCGGGGAAAGTGACGCCCGGAACGGGCGTACAACTGGAGGGGGGGAATGGAATGCCGATATCGACCGGCGCAAGGTCACGGTCATTAAAGACGTGGGCAAGGGGGTAAGTCTCTGCTAGAAAGGGTGATTTACAGGCGAGGAAATCCGACTCAGAATAGAAACACCATGAATACGGATACGATTCGCGAATTTTGCCTGGCATTCCCCGACGCCACCGAGAACCTGCAGTGGGGCGACGATCTCTGCTTCAAGATCGGTGGCAAGATTTTCGCGATCGTCGGCCTGGATAATCCGCGGCTCTGTTTCAAGTGTGTGCCAGAGACTTTTGCCGAATTGATCGAGCGCGAGGACATTCATCCGGCGCCCTATGTTGGGCGCTACAAGTGGGTGATGCTGGACCGGCTGGACGCGGTGCGCTGGGATGAGTTGCGGGAGTTGATCCGGCAGTCGTATGAGATGGTGGCGGCGAAGGTTCCGAAGAAAAAATCCGGGAAGAAGCAAAAGGCTTCGAAGCCTCGCGCTCGGAAGAAGTCAAAGAAAGGTTAAGCTCAACCTTCGTGGGTAGAGTTGGCGGGCGAGAGCCTGCCCTGAGCTTGTCGAAGGGGCGCCCGCGCTAACGAACCATTCGTGATTTGACTCTGCTTGCCGCCGTCGGCTAGCCTCAAGAGTCACCCGCTCCTGGACATCTTCGACCTTCATGCGACTCCGGCATAGATCATTGATTCTGCTGCTGATGGCAGCGGCTGCGGTGTTCGCGGAGCCGGCCATCGGGTCAACCGAGCCGGTGCACGCAGCTCACGGCATTGTGGTCAGCGTGCATGAGCTGGCGTCGCGGGCCGGGGTGGAGATCCTGCAAGCCGGGGGTAATGCTGTCGATGCCTCGGTGGCTACGGGATTCGCGCTGGCGGTGGTGTATCCGGTGGCCGGAAACCTTGGCGGCGGCGGATTCATGCTGGTTCGCATGGCCGATGGCAGGGTGCATTTTCTTGACTATCGGGAAAAAGCGCCGGCGGGGGCGACGGCCGACATGTATCTGGACGCGCAGGGGAACGTGATCGAAAACGCCAGCGTGATCGGATATAAGGCGATCGGCGTGCCGGGATCGGTTGCGGGCATGGTTTATGCCGAACAGAAATACGGCAAGCTTACGCTGGCGCAAGTGATGGCTCCCGCGATTCGGCTGGCCCGCGAGGGTTTTGCGCTGACTTGGAACGAGGCGCGCGAATTCCGGGATGATGAGTACTTGGGCAAGTTCGCTGAGTCGCGGCGCATCTTTCGGCGGGACGGCAAGTACTACCAGACTGGAGAGATCTTCCGCCAGCCCGATTTGGCGCGGACGCTGGAGCGCATTGCCGCGAAGCCGGATGATTTTTACCACGGCGCTCTGGCGCGGGAACTGGCGGCTTCGATGCAGAAGGGCGGAGGGCTGATTACGGCGGACGATATGGCTCGTTATGAAGTGAAAGAACGCGAGCCGGTTCGCGGGACGTATCGCGGATATGAGATTATCAGCGCGCCGCCGCCGTCTTCCGGCGGGACGGTTCTGATTGAATCGCTGAATATTCTGGAAGGATACAATCTCGCTCAGCTGGGGAACCGATCGGCGCAATCGATTCATTTTACGACGGAGGCATTCCGGCGGGCGTTTTTCGACCGGGCAGAATTTTTGGGTGACCCTGACTTCTCAAAGATTCCGGTGGCACAACTCATCGACAAGAAATACGGCGGGGCCTGGCGCGAGACTATCAATGACGACCGCGCCAGCGCGAGCAAAGAATTGAAGCGGCCTGCGATTTTCAGCGAGCTGGAGCAATATGCCGCGGGTCATCCTCCGGTGGCGAATCGGGAGACGCCGCACACCACGCACTACTCCGTGGTGGATGCGGAGGGCAACGCCGTTGCGGTGACGACGACCCTCAATGACGCATTCGGATCGCGGGTTACGGCGGAGGGCCTGGGTTTTCTGTTGAACGATGAAATGGATGATTTCTCGGCAAAACCCGGCGTGCCGAATTCCGATGGATTGATTCAGGGGCCGGCGAATGCGATCGGGCCGGGGAAACGGCCGTTATCGTCGATGACGCCGACCATCGTGGTGCGCGAAGGCAAAACTTTTCTGGTGCTGGGCTCGCCCGGAAGCTCGAAGATCATTACGACCGTGGCCAACGTGCTGATGGGCGTGTTGGATTACGGGATGAATATCCAGGAGGCGGTGAATGCTCCGCGCTTTCATAATCAGTGGCTGCCGGATGTGTTGAACGTGGAGCAATGGTTTTCGCTGGATACCGTGCAAGCACTGCAGAAGATGGGATACAACGTGGAAGTCGGGCTCCATGACGGTGCGGCGGTCTCTCCTTATTGGAGCGATGCGGAGTGCGTCGCCATCGATGCGAGAACCGGCGAGCGGCTGGGCGCGAGCGATTACAGGAACGGCGGAAAGGCAGTGGGCTATTAGAGACATTGATAAGGACCGGGCATGTTGAAAGCAGTGTCGACTTACTTGTACGTAAAAGAGCGGCTGCATCCGGGAATTCTGGATGGTCTGACGCGCAGCGGAGTGCAGGCAATCGAGATTTTTGCGGCGCGGCAGCATCTTGATTATGCCAACCGCAAGGCTCACTTGAAAGAGATCGCGGAATGGTTTCGCGGCAGCGGCGTTCCTTTGAACTCCGTGCACTCGCCGCTTTATGCCGATTACGAGTGGGGCCGGGCCGGAGCGCCTCCCATCAACCTGGCATCGACGGACCGCGCGGGGCTGGTGGAGGCGATGGATGAGGTGAAGCGGGCCCTGGAGATCGCGGAGCAGATTCCGTTTCGTTTTCTGGTGCAGCATCTGGGACTGCCGAATGAGGATTTCAGCGAGAAGAAGTTCGAATCGGCGATGACGTCGATCGAGCATTTGCGCGCGTTTGCCAAACCGCTGGGCGTGCGCATTCTGCTGGAAAATATTCCCAACGAACTCTCGACGCCAGACCGGCTGATGGAGATGATTCATGCGGCACACTTTGACGATGTGGGGATTTGCTTTGATTTCGGGCACGCCCACATGATGGGTTCGGTGCGCGAGGCCTTCGAGACTGTGCGGAAGCAGGTATGTTCCACGCACATTCATGACAATGCTAAAGTCCAGGATTCGCACCTGTGGCCGGGACAGGGAACGATTGACTGGAAGGAAGCCATGGAATTGCTGCGCGGGGCTCCGCAGACTCCGCCATTGATGCTGGAACTGGAGGGGAACGAGAAGGTGAATCCGCTGGAGAAGTTGGGGGAGACGTTCGAGAAGCTGGAAACGGCGTAGGAATTGAGAGATTGAAGCATTGAGTCATTGACTCATTGCCCCAATCAATTTTGGTTTCGCAATGCTTCAATGATCCGATGACTCAATGACTCAATCAATCATGTCCCCTGTGACTACCATCGCGGAAATCGGAAAGCACGAAGGTCAAACCGTGACCGTCCGCGGCTGGCTTTATAACCTGCGCGAGAGCGGGAAGCTGCTTTTCCCGCAGTTTCGCGATGGCTCGGGCGTGATCCAGGGAGTGGTGCCGAAGAACGCGGTCACGCCGGAGGTGTTCGAAGCCATCAAGACGCTGACGCAGGAGTCGAGCGTGATCGTCGAGGGCAAAGTCCGCGCCGATAAACGCGCGCCCGGCGGGTATGAACTCGATGTGGCCAACGTGCAGGTGGTGCAGCGCGTGCCGGAGTCCGACCCTTACCCGATTACTCCTAAAGAGCACGGCACCGAGTTTCTGATGGAGCATCGCCATCTTTGGGTGCGGTCGCAGCGGCAGGCTTCGATTCTGCGGGTGCGCGCTGAGATCATCAAAGCAGTGCGCGACTTTTTTGACGAGCGTGGATTTACGCTGACCGATCCGCCGATTCTTACTCCGGCGGCATGCGAAGGAACGAGCACACTTTTCCCAGTCGATTATTTCGACGAACAGGCTTACCTCACGCAGTCCGGCCAGCTTTATATCGAGGCCACGGCGATGGCGCTGGGCAAGGTGTATTCGTTTGGTCCGACATTTCGCGCGGAGAAATCGAAGACGCGGCGGCACCTCACCGAGTTCTGGATGGTCGAGCCAGAAATTGCCTATGCAGAACTGGACGACCTGATGGATCTGGCTGAGGGCCTGATCAGCTTTGTGGTGAAACGCTGTGTGGACCGGCGGCGCGTGGATCTCACCGCGATTGGACGCGACCTGTCGAAGCTGGAAAAGATTGAGCCGCCTTTCCCGCGCATCAGCTACGACGATGCGGTGAAGAATCTGCAGGAAGGCCACGCCAAGGGCGCACTGGAAACGAAATTCGAGTGGGGCGGCGACCTGGGCTCGCCGGATGAAACTTATCTTTCGGCGCAGTTTGACAAGCCGGTGATGGTGCATCGATATCCGGCGAAGGTGAAGGCGTTTTACATGGAGCCCGATCCGCAGCGGCCTGAGCTAGCTTTGTGCGTCGATGTGCTGGCACCGGAGGGCTACGGCGAAATTATTGGCGGCTCGCAGCGCATGGCCTCGCACGAGTTGCTGGTGCAGCGCATTCACGAGCACGGATTGCCGGAGGAAGCGTTCAAGTGGTATCTGGATTTGCGCAAGTATGGTAGCGTGCCGCACGGCGGCTTCGGCATGGGCATTGAGCGGGCTGTGGCCTGGATCTGCGGGCTTGAGCACGTGCGGGAGACGATTCCGTTCCCGCGAATGCTGCACCGGCTCTACCCATAAAGCTTGTTCACCGCCGAGCACGCCGAGAGCGCCGAGTATGGAAGAAAAAGACAGACTCGATTCAATTACGCGGCGGATCATCGGGGCGGCGATTGAGGTACATCGACGGTTGGGGCCAGGGCTACTGGAGTCAGCCTACGAGATCTGTCTGGCGTTCGAACTTCGGCAAATGGGCCTTAAGATCGAAACGCAGCAGCCACTGCCCGTGGTGTATCGGGGTGTGAAGCTTGATTGCGGATACCGTCTCGACCTAGTAGTTGAAGAGTCGGTGGTGGTTGAGATCAAGGCTGTCGACCAGTTAGCTCCGATCCATGACGCCCAGCTACTTTCATATCTTCGTCTCTCAGGCATGAAAGTTGGTTTGCTCATCAACTTCCATGTGCGTGTGCTGAAAAACGGGTTAAAGAGGATAGTTGATGACTTCCCCGACTCGGCGCGTCCGGCGGCTAAGGAAGCTAAGGACGACGAGAATAGAATCGAAACCGTTTCACCGCCGGAATCGTAAAGAAACGCCGAGGACAGACGGGCAGGAACCAGCCATTTGGGTCCTCGGCGCTCTCGGCGTGCTCGGCGGTGATACGACTTTCTGACTAACCACAGACTATGACGACAACCATAAGCACCACGAACATTTCCCCCAAGAAGATTCGAGTGATCGGCGTGCCGCTGGATCTCGGCCAGTCCCGGCGCGGCGTCGATATGGGGCCTTCAGCCGTCCGCGTGGCGGGGCTTGAGGCGCGACTGGAAGCTCTGGGACATCAGGTGGAAGACGGCGGCAATGTTGCCGTCGCGATCCCCGAACAAAAAAAGGAAGGCGACACCCACGCCAAGTATTTGAAAGAAATCACCGCGACCTGCACCAAACATGCGGAGTTGGTGGTGAAGACGCTTGAAGCGGGGATGATTCCGCTTGCGCTCGGCGGAGATCATTCGATGGCCGCCGGCACAGTGTCAGGCGTAGCGGAGTTCTATCGCCGGCAGAATCAGCGGATTGGGCTGATCTGGATCGATGCGCACACCGACATCAACACGCCTGAGAGTTCGCCAAGCGGGAATGTGCATGGAATGCCACTGGCCGCGCTGATGGGCCTGGGTCCGGCGGAACTGCAAAACATTTTTGACTTTTCTCCGAAAGTGAAGCCGGAGAACTGCGTGCTGGTGGGCGTGCGTGACATTGACGCGATTGAAAAAGAAAACGTGCGGCGCGCCGGCATTGGTGTTTTCACCATGCGCGACATCGATGAGCGAGGCATGCGCACCGTGATGGAGGAGGCCTTGCGCATGGCTGGACGCGGAACCGCCGGCTATCATATTTCGCTCGACATGGACTGGATTGATCCAGAAGATGCGCCCGGAGTGGGCACTCCGGTGCGCGGCGGCGCTACTTATCGCGAAGCTCACCTCGCGATGGAAATCATCGCCGACCACGGGCGCATGCTGAGTTTCGAAATCGTAGAAGTGAATCCGGTGATTGACGAGCATAATCAGACTGCGGACCTGGCGGTGGAGCTGGCGCTGTCGGCGTTTGGGAAGAAAATTCTGTAAGCGCTTATGAAAAAGCTTCGAGTCGGAATTCTTTTTGGCGGGCGCAGCGGGGAGCATGAGGTCTCGCTGCTCTCGGCTGCGTCGGTTCTGCAAGCCATCGACAAAGATAAATACGAGGTCGTGCCCATCGGCATCACCAAAGACGGGCGCTGGCTAACAGCGGGTGATGCCGAGAACCTTCTCCAGGGCAAACTGGTCATCGAGCCGCGCCATCTGCGCGCCGGCGACCCTGAAACTACCCAGGCGGCGGCGGTGCTGGCACAGGGAGAGTCGGTGGTGGTGCCGCCAGAGCCGGTGCACCGGGAGAGCGGGCTCGTGCCATTTCAAACCGACGCGGCGCTCACGCGGCGCGCCAGTGATCGCGCCATCAACGTGGATGTGATCTTTCCCGTGCTGCATGGCACATTTGGCGAAGATGGAACCATTCAGGGACTGCTCGAACTGGCCGATATCGCTTATGTGGGCGCGGGTGTGCTGGGCTCGGCTGCGGGCATGGACAAGGACATTATGAAATCTTTGTTTATTGCCGCCGGACTGCCCATTGTGAAACATGTCACTGTTCTGCGCAGTGCCTGGGAGAAAGAGCCGAAGAAAGTCGAGAAGTTAGTCGGGAGCAAGCTGAAGTATCCCGTGTTTGTGAAGCCCGCGAACCTGGGATCGTCGGTCGGGATCAGCAAGGCGCACAACCGCAAAGAGCTCGGCCCGGCGATTGAAGAGGCGGCGAAGTTCGACCGCAAGATTGTCATCGAGCAGGGCGTGGGCGGAAAGAAGAACAAAGCGCGCGAGATCGAATGTTCGGTGCTGGGCAACGACGAGCCGATCGCCTCGGTCCCGGGCGAGATTGTTCCGGTGAAAGAGTTCTACGACTACAACGCCAAGTATCTCGACGAAGGTTCCGAGTTGATCATTCCGGCGAAGCTTACCAAGGCGGAAACCAAGAAGGTTCAGGAACTGGCCGTGCAATCGTTCCAGGCGGTGGATTGCTCCGGGCTGGCGCGCGTTGATTTCTTGATGGATCCCACCACGAGGAAGATTTATTTGAACGAGATTAACACTATGCCGGGATTCACTGCGATCAGCATGTATCCGAAATTATGGGCGGCCTCGGGACTGGAGTATTCGGATTTGATCGACAGGCTGATTCAGTTCGGCATCGAGCGGCACGCGGATAAGAAGAAGAATCAGTACAGCCGGTAAACAGCTCGCGGCAGGGTTCGCGGTCAGATGTGTTCGCCGAAGAGATAACCATGGCTGGCAATCGCCTGCAATATCTGAGCTCCAACGATTGGACTTTGATCAAGGCCAAGTCGGTGCGGCGCACTTTCAAGTTGGGCGAGGAGATTATCAGGCAGGGCGCCATGCAGGAGAGCATTTTTATAATCCGCCGCGGAGAAGCGTCTGTGGAACTGGCGGCGGCGAGTTCCAGGGTAATCGTGGCATCGCTCGGCGCAGAAGACATCTGCGGAGATGTAGCCTTTCTCGAAAATGGCAGGGCCACGGCCGCAGTGGTTGCCAAAGACGACGCAGTCGAAGTGGATGAAATCAATGCGCGCGAGCTTCGAGAAGTCTTCGAGGCGTTTCCGCGGCTGGCTTCACGCTTTTATCTCTCGCTGGCGGTGATCCTGGCTCAGCGGCTGAAGGATACGTCCCGGGAATTAGCCCGGGAAATGGCGCTGCGCGACCGGCTAGGGTAGGTCAACTCTGGCTCACTTGGAAGGTTGAACAATTGCGTTGACGAAGCCCAACTGGGCGTGTAGGATCATAAGGACAAGTTTGCCCTTCGGGGCAGGCTGAATTTCATGCAGAGTGGCTGAGGGACGAGCCCTGTGACGCCACGGCAACCGGATCGAGATCATATATCCCGACCGCCAGGTGCCAACTCCCGCCCGGAAACGGGGAACATGAGATTCGGATGCGAAGCTTAATTTCATTTGCATTCCGAAAACCTCTTTTCCTATTTCCGGGGAAAAGAGGCCTTTGTATTTCAGGGCTCTTTTCTCCGGCTCGTCCTCAGCTATTCGCTGTGTCAAGAGAAAGCGAGTAGCCCCATGGCAAATTGCGACGGTCATCAACAGGACGGTCATCCCTACGACAGTCATCCATATGAGACCCAGGCTCCCTACGAATTGCGCTGCCGGGAATGCGGGCGGCGCTGGGGGAACCAGCCCCGCTCCATTTGCGAAGAATGTTTCTCTCCCCTGGAAATCGCCTACGACTACGACTGGATCCGGTACCTGCTCGGCGAAGGGACCATTGACCCGCTCAAGACGTTGCGGGCGCGAATCACACAGCGGCCGCCGAACATGTGGCGTTATGCCGAGTTGTTGCCGTTGCCTGCCGGTTTCGAGCCGCGGCTGCCCGTCGGGTTCACGCCTCTGTTCCAGGCGCCGCGCCTGGCGGCGCGACTGGCCAGCAACAAGAACGACGCGAAAGTCGCCGCGCAAAATCTTTACATCAAGAATGATGCCGTCTGCCTGCCGACTTTGAGCTTCAAAGATCGCGTGGTGGCGGTGGCTCTGGCCAACGCGCAGGCTTTCGGTTTCGATACGGTGGCGTGCTCTTCCACGGGAAATCTGGCGAATGCCGTCGCGGCGCATGCGGCACGCCTCGGACTGAAGGCCTGGATTTTCATCCCATCTGATCTCGAGCCGGCAAAAATTCTCGGCACACAAGTGTTCGGGGCGAACGTGGTACGCATCGCCGGGAACTACGATCAAGTGAACCGGCTGTGTTCTCAAATTGCCGAGGAGCGGCGCTGGGGATTCGTCAACGTAAACCTGCGGCCTTACTACGCCGAGGGGTCGAAGACCGTCGGCTTCGAAATTGCCGAGCAACTGGGCTGGCGACTGCCGGATAACGTGGTTGTTCCCATGGCGGGCGGGTCGTTGATTGTGAAAATCAAAAAAGCGTTCGATGAGTTGATCAAGCTGGGGTTGGTCGAAGAGAAGCCGGTGAAGTTCTTCGGAGCGCAGGCTACGGGATGCTCTCCGATTTCAACCGCGGTGAAGACTGGCAGCGCGGAGATCGATCCGCAGAAACCGGCGACCATCGCCAGGTCGCTGGCCATCGGCAATCCCGCTGACGGGCACTATGCCATTAAGGCCATCAAGCAGAGCGGCGGATGGAGCGAAGACGTGAGCGATCCTGAGGTGATCGATTCGATCCGTGTGCTGGCGGAGACCGAAGGCATCTTCACCGAGACTGCCGGTGGCGTCACCGTGGGCACGGCGGGCAAGCTGTATCGACAGGACCGCATCCTGCCCGAGGAGACGACGGTGTTGTGCATCACTGGAAACGGATTGAAGACGACCGACGCGCTCGCCGGTGTTTATGAGATCGAACGGCCAATCGCGCCCAAGCTGGCTGAGTTCGAGAAATACCTGCACGAGACGCTGGACGGCGTCGAGGTGGCGCAGGAAGTTGCAGCGGCCACCGTGGGCGCTTAGTGGGAGGACAAAATGGCGATTACGATACAAATTCCAACCGCACTGCGGCGGCACACTTCGGGCGTTAGCTCGATCGCGTGTACGGCCGCGAACCTGGGAGAGCTGTTCTCTGTCCTCGACGAGAAGTTTCCGGAACTCAAGCCTCACCTGCGCGACGAGGCTGGGCAGGTGCGCCGCTTCCTGAACATCTACGTGAATGAGGAAGACATCCGCTTCCTGGGCGGACCTGGCTACGCCTTTCGGGATGGGGACGAAGTGCTGCTGGTGCCGTCGATCGCTGGCGGAGCGCGTTAGTTTCCCGTTTGTTTCATCAGCGATTCGTGCTTTTATTTCCGTTTGACCCAATAAAGTCTGTGTGGCAGACTAGTTTGCGAGATGCCATTTCCACCGGATATCAACCTCGCGGTTGAAGAGGCCCGCACCCGTTCCAGGCGCTATCTCGACTCAGATGGTCTTCATTACATGATCTTCGGGGTTGTCCTCCTCCTCTGGGGAGGAAGAGCCTACCTAGAGGCGAAGTTTCACCCCTTCCATCCGTCGCCGGGGGGGCCGACTCCAATAGAGAACACGCCTTTCTTCGGAACGGGTACGGATTGGCTTCTCACCCTCGCCACTTGGGCGCTGCTCTTTTTCGGCTTCAGATACAAGCGAATCGTGGACTGGGTAAGAAAGCGTGTTACGTATCCGCGCACCGGTTATGTCGCCGGCCCATCTGGAACCAGAAAGCTTGAATTTGGCCATATCCTCATTGTGGTTCCCGTCTTTGTGTTCATCCTCGGTATACCCTTTTCAGATTCTGGAGTCGTCCACCGCTATGGCCTATGGATAGTTGCAGCGTCCTTCCTGGTTTCATTCGCCGGATTATTGCGGTGTCGAAGAGCAAACGCCGCGCACTTTCTCTACATTGTGGTTCCCGCCGCCGCCTTTGTTTTGTGGTGGTACCTTGTATTGTTCAGGCACCTCATGCATAGCCAAGGTTTGGCGGTTTTGCTGGTGCTTCAGGGAGTCTCCTTCGTCGTAATCGGTCTCATTCACCTCTTCGCCTATATCCGTCACAACCCGCGAACCAAGCCGCCCTTATGAGGGGCAATTCGTTCAAAGGCATCGCATCCCTCGACCGGCTCATCCACGAGCCAGCCCGTTTGATGATCATGACGATTCTCTATGCGGTCGAAGAGGCTGACTTCGTCTACCTCCAACGCGAGTGCGGGCTCACTCAGGGAAATCTTTCAAGTCACCTCGGGAAACTTGAGGAAGCAAATTACATAGCGGTTTCCAAAACGTTCAAAGGCAAGTATCCCTTAACGATCTGCAAGGCGACAAGGAAGGGGCTCGTCGCGCTGCAAGAATACTCAGACAAAATGAGGATTGTGACCAAAACACTCACAACCCGTGGCTCCCGGTGACCGGCGACAAGAGCTGCAACCGATTAGCCTCATGTCGCTGCGCGGTTCGTCTGTGATACAATCTAACTAACTGGTTACTTAGTCTATGGCTCAACTCTTCCGTCATCGTAATCACCCTCCCCGCATGGGTTCCCGCGGGCAGCCGGAGGAGAGCCGCGCCGCCATTCTTCAGGCTGCCGCGAAGGCGTTCGCCGAACACGGCATTGCCGGAGCCCGCACCGACGCCATCGCGCGCGAGGCGAAGGTCAACAAGGCGTTGCTCTATTACTACTTCACGGACAAGGAAACGCTTTACGGCGCAGTGCTCGACAACGCGTTCTCCGGGATGAAGTCACAAGTGTTTCAGGTGCTCGACAGCGACCTGCCACCGCGCGAGAAAATCATGGCTTACGTGGGCGCATATTTCGACTTCATTGCCTCGAACCAGATATATCCCAAGCTGATGCAGCGCGAGATGATGCGGGCACGCGAGGGACAATCCGAGCACATCGACCGCCTGGTTAAAAGCTATTTTCAACCGATTTACAAGCGCGTGGGCGAGTTGTTACATAAAGGCATCGCTGAAGGCGAATTCCGGCAGGTCGATCCGGCGCACTTCGTTCCTTCCATGGTGGCGATGATTATTTTCTATTTCAGCAGCGCTCCGGTGATGCAGCGGATCGTGCGCTTCAATCCGCTGACGCCACAGAGGATCGCCGAGCGGCGAGTTGCCGTTCTCGATTTTATTTCCGCGGCGCTGTTTCAACCGCGCGCCCGCGGCAGTGCAGGAGTACCCAAATGAGTGCTCGTAACCGATTCTTCATTCTTCTCGGCATCATCTTTGTGATCGCTGCGATCTACTACGGTTTCTCCGTCAACCATTCCAAAGATCTGGTGCTGATCGGCACCGTCGATGCCAATCAGGTGATCGTCAGCGCGCAGGTGGAAGGCCGCATCCAGAAGTTGCTGGTGGATGAAGGCACGCCGGTGAAGGCCGGGGACTTGATAGCGGTGCTCGATCCCTCGGAATTGCAGGCGCAGGAAGCCGCAGCCGCAGCGAACATCTCAAGCTTTCAGCACAAAGTTTCCGAAATGCAGCACACCGAGAAATCCACGTCGGGCTCCACGTCGAGCGATGTCTCCAACGCGCGGGCGATGGTCTCTTCTGCCAATGCGCAGCTTCAGCAGGCAAAGGCGGCTCTTGCCCGCACCGAGAGCGACAGCCGGCGCACGATCGAATTGGCCAAGGCCGGCGTGCAGTCTGATCAGGAGCGCGTGCAAGCCGTGACCAACCTGCAAGCCGCGGAAGCCACCGTGCGCGCGCAGGAGGAACTGGTGAAGGCGGCGCAGGCGAATTTGAACTCCGCCATCGCGCGCACCCAGCAAGCCAGCGCGGCGCAGAGCACGGTGCAAGCGACCGAGGCGGATCTCAAGAATGCCATCGCGCAGAAGAATCAGGCTGCGGTGAGGCTGGGCTACACCAATGTTTATGCGCCTGTGAGCGGCACGGTCTCAGTGCGCGCGGCGCGCCAGGGAGAAGTGGTCAATATCGGCGCGCCTATTGTGACCATCGTCGATTTGACTGACACCTGGGCGCGGGCCGCCATTCCGGAAACTTATGCCGACCACATCGGCTACGGCGATGTGCTGCGCGTCAAGATGCCGGGCGGAACGATCATCAGCGGCAAAGTTTTCTTTAAAGGAGTGGAAGGCGATTTCGCAACACAGCGCGATGTGAGCCGGATGAAACGGGATATCAGGACGATCGTGCTGAAGGTTCGGCTGGACAATCCCAAAGGCGCGTTTGTGCCGGGAATGACGGCCGAGGTGCTGGTTTCGCCGGAGCAGTTGAAAGGCAGCACTCCCCAGAACGCAACGGCCGCGGGGCAGCAATGATGGCAGAGACGAGCGTCAAAGTGGATGGCGGGGGATCTGCTACTAGCGCGGACAACCATGCCATTGAGGTCGAGCACATCGTCAAGAAGTACGGAGACTTCACCGCCGTTGACGATGTTTCGTTCAACGTGAAAGAGGGGGAGATCTTCGGGCTGCTGGGTCCGAACGGTGCGGGGAAGTCGACGCTGATCCGCATGATGACCACACTGATTCCGATCACTGCGGGGACGGCGCGTATTTCCGGCCACGATGTTGCCAAGGATCCGGATGCGGTGCGCCGAACTATTGGCGTGATTCCGCAGGCGCTGACCAGCGATCTCGATCTCACCGTGGAGGAGAATCTGAACATTTATGCCAAGCTTTACGACGTTCCCGCCAAAGAAAGAAAACGTTCGATCGAGGAATTGTTGGGGTTGGTGGACTTAACGAAGTGGCGCGACGCGCAGACCAAGACACTCTCTGGCGGCATGCGGCGGCGGCTGGAGATTGCGCGCGGCCTGGTGCATCATCCGAAAATCTTTTTTCTCGACGAGCCCACCACCGGGCTCGACCCGGTATCGCGCGTGGCGGTATGGGAGATGCTGGGCAACATCAAGAGCCAGCGCCAACTCACCATCCTGATCACCACGCACTACATGGACGAAGCCGACCGCCTTTGTGATCGCATCGCCATCGTGGATCACGGCAAGCTGGTCGCGCTCGATGCGCCGATCGCGTTGAAGGCGAGCGTGCCTGGTTCGAACGTGATTGAAGCGCAGTTCGAGAATCCTCCCGGCGATTGGGAGCAACGGCTGCACACGCTTGACGACGTCACCTCAGTTCAGCATGAGGGAGCGGGAATGTATCGCATCCTGACCGGCAACGGCTCGCGAACCACCACGGAACTGGTTGAGATGGCCGTCGAGGCTGGGGTCGCAGTGAAATCGCTTTCCGTGCAGAACACCACGTTGGACGATGTGTTCGTCCACTACACCGGCAGGCAGTTGCGCGACGAACTGCAGAAGGCATACGCCTTCACCATGCCGCAGAGCCCGGGGTTGCGGCCATAGGAGTCCCGAGTCGTGAGTCCCGAGTCCCGAGGCTTGTTCCTAGAGGCGGGATCGAGTGAAACGATATGAGCCAAAGTAGCTACAAAGACTTGGTTGCGTGGCAAAAAGCAATGGATCTGGTGACGGCGATCTACGATGCCACGGAAGGTTTTCCACCGCACGAGCAGTTCGGGCTTGTCAGCCAGCTCCGCCGCGCCGCAGTCTCGGTACCCAGCAATATTGCCGAGGGAAAGGCTCACTACTCCAATCCTGACTTCGCGCGATTTCTACGACATGCGCGTGGCTCTCTTGCCGGAATTGAAACGCAGGTCCTGATTGCACAACAGAGGCGGTATTTGCCCTCCACGAAAGCGACAGAGTTGGCTTCGCGATTGGATGAATTGGGACGAATATTGAGCGGGCTGATCCGTTCGCTGAAGCACGAACCGCTTAAGGGAGGTGGGCCCGAAACTCGGGACTCAGGACTCGGGACTCAGGACTAAATCATGAATCGAATGATGGCGATTGTCGAGCGCGAGATGCGCAAGTTCTTCCGCTCGCCGGCGCTGATGCTGGCGTCGATGATTTTCCCTCTGGTGCAGCTCATCATCCTGGGCAACGCGTTCGGCGGAAAAATCCGCGATGCACGCGTTGCCATTGTCGATGAAGATGGAGGCACGCAGGCGCTGCGGGTTCGCGAAGCTTTCGACTCCGTACGCGCCAACATTCGCACTTTTGTGCCGGTGAATTACGACAGCGAAAAACTGGCGCTGAATGATGTGCGCAATGGAAAGCTCGAAGGCGCAGTGATCATCCCGCCCCAGTTTTCGAGGCGAGTCTACGAAGAGAATCACCCGCGCATTGCAGTCGTGGTGGACAACAGCGACAACTTCATGAGCTCTGCCATTGAATCGGAGTTGACCGACCTGACCAACGCGCTGAATCAGCCGGCGGTCGAACCCCGCATTCTGCAGCAGACGGCGCTCGATATCGTCGAACTCTATCCTTACATCGAATACATGAAGTATTTGCTGCCGGGCTCGCTGGTGCTGGCCATGTTCGTGTCGGTCATGATCGGCGGCGGCATGCTGTATATCGACGACAAGGCGCGCGGTGTGCATGAAGGCTATCTGGTTACGCCCATCACCAAGCTCGAACTCGTGTTAGGACTGAACTTGGCGGGCGCGATCAAAGCAGTGATGACGGGTGTGATCATCACGGTGATTGGATCGCTGATTGCCGGAGTGAGCACGATCTTCAATCCAGTCACGATCATCGGACTGCTGATCATGATCGTACTGACGGCGCTGGCTTTCAACACGATGATGTTCTTGCTGATGGTGAGGATCGAAGATCCGCTGGTGCCGCGGGCGATGTTTGGAATTCTTAATACCCTGCTGTTTTTCCCCAGCGGCTCCGTATATCCCGTGCAGGCCTTCCCGCCGTGGTTGCGTGCGATTGCCAGGATTGATCCGTTCACCTACGCGGTGGACGGCTTCAAGTGTTTGCTGTTAAAAGAGACCAACCTGTCGGCCGTGTGGGGCGACATGTTGTACCTGACGATCTTCGCCGCCCTAACACTCGGGATCGCGATACCGCTGTTCAAGCGCACGCTGTAAGGCATTCACCGCCGAGCACGCCGAGGCCGCCGAGAAAAACCAGTTCATGGGATTCGATGCCGCTCACGAATTTCTCGGCGCTCTCGGCGTGCTCGGCGGTAAATTGGCTCCTGGAACTTTTGACTTACCTACAGCGTCCGTTATGCTAGAGCGTGATGACCTTACTGGACGCGAAAGAGTACCATCCCGAAAAAGAGCGGAAGCGACGATCCCGGATCGTTTCGGCAGTCGTTCTTATTTTAGTTCTGGCTTTTGCTGGCTGGTGGAACCGCTTCTGGCCGGAGAAACATATCGCGGAGAAATTCTTTTCGGCTGTGCAGAAGCAGGATTTCGAAAGCGCCTACGGCATCTACTATCACGATCCGGAATGGAAGCAGCATCCGCAAAATCATGCGACGTATCCATTCAACGAGTTCTGGCGGGATTGGGGCCCCGGCGGCCAGTGGGGCATCATCAAGACGTTCAAGGTTTATGGCGCCAGCAACTGTCCCGGCGGAGGCAGCGGCGTGGTCGTCGATCTGATCGTGAATGATCGCGCCCAGCACGCTCAGTTGTATGTGGACAAGTCCGATAAGACGATCAGCACGCCGCCCTGCGATCTGGAGTTTCGCTAACTGGCTGCGGCCCTGACTTCGAACTGCTGCAGAGTCTTGCCGAGAGACGCCTCATCGCCAACATTCAGGCAAGTCCTCGACCGGTCAATCTGCCGCATCAGCCCGCATAGAACTTTGCCCGGCCCGATCTCCACAAAGGTCTCGACACCCTGATCGATCAGCAGGCGCATGCACTGCTCCCACTTCACCGTGCCAGTGACTTGAGCTACCAGCGTCGAGAGCGCCCGCATTTCGTCGCTGACCAAAGACGCTTCCACGTTGCACGCGACGGGATACACCGGCCTCTGTGTCTTCAGCTTGTTCAGGTCCACTGCCAGGCGGTCTTGCGCAGGCTTCATCAGCGAACAATGGAAGGGCGCGCTTACGGGCAGCACTTTGGCGCGCTTCGCTCCACGCTCATCAGCCAGCTTCGCGCCGCGCTCTACCGCCGCAGTGTTTCCGGAAATGACAATCTGTTCCGGCGAATTTACATTCGCAGGGGAACAGACTTGGCCCTGAGCCGCTTCCTCGCAGACAGCGGCAACTTTCTCGTACTCCATCCCCAGGATTGCGGCCATGGTCCCGACGCCGACCGGAACCGCCTCCTGCATGTATTTCCCGCGATTGCGCACCGTACGCACGGCATCGGCAAAACTCATCGTCCCAGAAGCGACGTACGCCGAGTACTCTCCGAGGCTGTGGCCTGCCACGAAGCTGGGCCTCGAAATGCGGCCTTCAATCACTCGCAAGGCTGCGATTGACGTGGTGAGGATCGCGGGCTGCGTGATCTCGGTGAGCCGCAATTGTTCCTCCGGGCCCTCAAAGCACACCTGCGAAAGCTTGTATCCCAGCGCCTCGTCGGCCTCTTCAAACGTCTGCCGCGCGATGGGATAGTTCTCGGCAAGATCCTTACCCATCCCCACGGCCTGCGATCCCTGGCCAGGAAAAATGAATGCGATGTTTGATGTGGCGATCTGCCCGTTGCCTGATTCCATAATGATCTTCGATTGCGTGTGAACTCAGTGAGCCGGTGCGACCTCCAATGCTGCTGGTGCAGGACGAAGCTTGGCCAGCCCCTGCGCAATCGACTCATTGATATGCCGATTGGAGAACTCCGCCGCCACCCGCACCGCATTCTTGATTGCGTTCGCGTTGGACGAACCATGCGTAATAATGCAAACGCCTTTCACGCCCAACAACGGCGCGCCGCCGTATTCGGTGTGGTCGATGCGCTTTTTGAAGTCGGCAAAGGCGCTGCGCGATAGCATGTAGCCGACTTGCGCAGTAATCGTCGCCTTCAGCGATTCCTTCAAAACCGTGCGCACCAGGTTCGCCACGCCCTCTGAAATCTTGAGCGCCACATTGCCCACAAATCCGTCGGCGACAATCACATCCACATGACCGTTGAACAGGTCGCGGCCCTCCACGTTGCCAATAAAGTTCAAGGGCAGCCGCTTCAATAACTGGAAAGACTCGCGGGTCAACTCATTGCCCTTGGTTTCTTCCTCGCCGATCGAGAGCAATCCTACACGCGGCCGTCTCTCCGCGCCAAACATGCTTCGTCCAAACATAGAGCGCCCGAACATGCTGCGGAAATAAATCTCGCCCATCACGGCAAACTGTTCCAGATTATGCGGCTTGCAATCTACATTGGCGCCGACATCCAGCAAAATCGCGGCCGTCCCCGGAGCCGTAGGAAAAACCGCCGCCAGCGCCGGACGGTCCAAGCCGGGCAACGCGCCCAGCACCATCTTGGCCGCAGCCATCGCGGCCCCGGTGTTCCCGGCGGTGACAAAGCCGGCCGCTTGTCCCTCGCGCACCAAGCGCAGCCCTACGCGGATGGAGGAATCCCGTTTGGCGCGCACGGCCTGCACCGCCTTATCCTCCATGGAAATGACTTCGCTGGCGTGGACGATTTCGAGAGGCAGCCGCGCCGCCGCCGGATGACGATCCAGTTCCGCTTTAATCGCAGTTTCCGGACCTACGAGCAGCACGCGCACGCCGTAGTTGCGCGCGGCATGGATCGCGCCTTCGATTTCAGGCTTGGGAGCCCGGTCCGAACCCATCGCATCCAGCGCGATCACGCTAGGCATGGTGGCAGGAAATTAACTGGTTTCCTTCACTTCGACAACTTCGCGGCCCTTGTAGTAGCCGCACTTCACGCAAGCGCGATGCGGCATCTTCTTCTCGTGGCAGTTGGGACACTCCGAGAGCGAATGGCTCTTGAGCGCATCATGCGCCCGGCGGGTTGAAGTGCGCTTCTGCGAATGTCTCCGTTTCGGATTAGGCATAGTCTATGAATTCCTCAGAGAAAAGTTTGTAATTGAGTAGTTTGGTAATTTCTTAAATTAAAAACCTTCAAAACGTTCCGGGTTTCAAATTACAAATTATCCCATTTACCAAATTACGAAATTCCTTAGCGCGCCAGCTTGCCGCGGATTTCCTTCAGCGCCGCCCACCGCGGTTCTTCCAGCGTGACAGCGCACGAGCACAAGCCCTCATTCAGATTCTGGCCGCAGTGCGGACACAATCCCTTGCAATCTTCGCGGCACGTGACCTTCAACGGCACGGCCAACAGCACCTGCTCGCGCACTACATCGTCGAGCAGAAGTCCTTCCCCTTCATAATAGCTGATCTCGGCCTCGGCGTCGGTCACCGACATCTCGTCCCGCCCGGCGTCCGCTCCCTGAGGACGATACAACAGATCGAACTCCCGCTTCACATCCTGAGTAAGCGGTTCCAGGCAGCGCGCACAGTTCGTTTCGAGGCTGGTCGCCAACCGGCCCCTGATGCGTATGTCTTGGATTATCTTGTGCTTGCCGTGATGCTCCTCGACCAGATCAGCCCGCCCGCTGCTCTCGATCGGCGTCACCTGGCGGTAATCGGTTCCCAGGTCGATCACCCCGGGCGCGAACTTCTCCGCGAATTCTACGGGATGAAGTTCTAAATCCCTGATTTCGAAGAACATCGGACACCTCCGCGCCCCGTCCAGTTGCCGCTCCAGGCTCGCGGAAGCACGCCAAGAGGCGCAAGTACCGCAAGGAGCAAGAGTTAAGAATAAAGGTTGATGGAAAGCAGTGTCAAGGCAAGATAAACTAGGGCACTGGGACTTTTCAGGGGGAACACGCCACGCCTACAGCTGGGGAATTGCAACGTCGCCGCGAATTCAGCGAACGAATGGCGGAACTCCGCTCTCGTCAGCCCAAAAGCCCCGGTCCTTTTCCCACCTCCAAAGCGATGATCCGCGAGGACCGAAATCGTTGACGGAAAAGAAGAATCAATGGTTCCACAACCACGCTAAAGTCCTGGCGGCTTGCATCACTGCTCTCGCATTTCTGGCGCGTCTCTGGGCCGCCTCTGGAACCTTCCTCAATCCTGATGAGGCGCTGCATTTCCGCCTGGCCAACCAGGTCTCGCTGGACCTTGCCTACAAAGCAAGTCTCACCGCGGCGCATCCTCCCCTGTTCATCCTGCTGCTCTATTACTGGCGCGCGCTGGGCACGTCAGAACTCTGGCTGCGCTTGCCTTCAGTTCTTGCGGGTGCAGTTTTTTGCTGGGTGTTCTATAAATGGCTGACCAAAGCTGCGGGCAGCCTTGCCGGCTTCATCGGACTGCTCTTCGTCGCCTTCCTTCCGCCCATCGTTGCGCTCGCGGCCGAAGTACGGCAGTATGCGTTGCTGCTGGCATTCCTGGTCAGCGCTCTGTACTTTCTGGATGATGCTTTCACCACACACTCTCCCCGCCGGATGGCAGCCTTCTCTCTGTGTCTATACCTCGCCATGCTGTTTCACTACTCGGCGTTCCTGTTCGCCGCCGCGCTCGGTTTCTACGCTCTGTTCCGGATTTTCACGGAACGCCCGCCAGTCGCCACGATGGCGGCTTGGGCAATCGGACAAGTGGGTGGTCTGGCTCTCGCGGCGTTCTTGTATAAGACTCATCTTTCGAAGCTCGGCGTGGGCGATTCCAGAACGGCGCTGCAAGGCTGGATGAGCGATTTTTACCTGCAGCGTTCTTATTTCAATCCCGCGCGCGACAATCCTCTGACCTTCCTGGTTGGCCATACCTTTGGAGTCTTTCAATTTTTCTTCGGGCAGCTTGCCGTGGGCGATGTGATGGCCGTCTTTTTTATCGCCGGAGCCGTACTTCTTCTGCGAAGAAAAGGACTGCCGGAAGATCGGACCTCCTCTCGCCGGCTTGGAGTGTTCCTGCTCGTCCCGTTCGCCGTTGCGGGCGCCGTCAGTCTGGCCCATCTTTATCCCTACGGAGGCACGCGGCATGTAGCGTTCCTGATTATGCCAGCCGTAGCGGGCGTCAGCGTGGCCATGGCATGTTTGGCCGGTTGGAGAAAAACTGATTTGACAGAAACTGATTCGACGGGAAAAAGTTTGACGGCAAGAAGGTGGACTCGCGGACTAGCCATCGCAGCCCTCGTCATCGTCGCCTGCATCGTCTTTGGCAAACCGCGCCAGCCGCGGATGGAGCGCGCCGACCAAAGCTGGAAGCATATGTCCGATGCCATCGACTTCGTGCGCGAAAATGTTAAGCCCTCCGATCTCATCTTCACCGACTACCAGAGCGATCTCATGCTTGGCCACTATCTGTGCCAACAGCGTCCCATCTCAATCGATGTCACGTCCGCCGACTTCGAACAATTCTCCTGCGCAGGCCACCAAATTGTTGCCAGTGACTTCAGAGCCGCGTGGATGTTTTGGGCCGACAATTTTCCCAGGGAGTGGCAGCGGGCTGTACAGTCTCACAACCTGAAACCAAGGGACACAGTCTGGATTGTTCAGGCTGGATGGGGAGTGGATCTTCCTGCAGATCTGCAAAGGCGCTACGCGGAATTCCGCGGCCTGCATTTCGAGTCGTTCGGCAAGAACATCAAAATCTTCAAGATAACGGTAGGCGAGCCCATGCCCGCAGCCGGTCCGTAGCGCTCTTCTGTGAGATGGTGTAGGCGGACGCCGCCTGCGCCTACTTTAGTTGCGCCAGTTTCTGGGTCGCGACCTCCACTGCATCGGAGCCAGCGGGATTGTCCTTCTTGACCTGCTCGTAGAGACGCTTGGCATCAAGCGGCTGATTGCTGGCCTGGTAAAGCTCTGCCAGTTGCAACTGCGCCGTCACTTTGCTCACCGAAGCCGTGGGCTGGTTGATGAGTTCCTGGTAGAGGGCTACGGCATCCTTGGTGCGGTTCGTGCTGCCATAGATGGAGGCCAGTGCCAGTTTGGCCACCGAAGCCAGTTCTTTATTGCCGGTCGAAGCCACCGCCTTGAAGTTTTTTTCAGCGGCGGCATTGTCGCCGTCACTCGCTGAAGTCACTCCCAGAAAGTAGCGCGCCATATCGGCGGTGCGGGTGTGAGGATATTTGTCCAGAATTCCCTGAAATTGTTTCTTGGCTGCGTCAGCGCGCTCCTTCGCCGAGGCATAGGTGGGAGAGTCCGGCTGCGCCGGCGTTCCGGCGGCGCGAAGCGGCGTGTCGAGAGTCCGAACCGCCACCGACAAGTCGAAGCTGGCTTTCTCATCCTGCACGCTCAGGTAATACCAGCCGCCCACCACCACGGCGACAATCACCACTGCGGCGATCCCGGCGATCACGAGCGTGTTCCGGTGCTCCACGCTCCAATGAGCGGTCCTCTCGGCTGCTCCGAAGGTCACTCGGCTGAATGCGTCCTGCTTAAGGTTATGGCGGGTTTCTGCGCGCACGACTACCTTCCAATCTCAGTTTCGCGAGTCTATTTCGATGACTCTCTGTAGATGATTCTCTCGGTGGGGCAAACTACTAGTTTATCAGCCGGAAAACCGCCAGGTCAAAGCCGCGCAGTCAAAGCCGCGTGAGTTGGGAACCTAGTCACTGCCACCAAATCGCAGGTCATTCCGAACCGTGCGCCCAGCAGGTGAGGAACCTGCTTTTGCGCTTTAGCGCCCGCTGCTGCCCGTCAAGAACAGACTACGTTACGCCAGCCCCTACCGCGGAGCCTCTTCCAGCAATCCCTGCTCCACCTTCTCCTGGCACTCGATGCAGTGCCGCGTCCAGGGCACCGCCTCCAGACGCTTGGCATTGATTTCCTTGCCGCAATGGATGCACTCGCCGAAGCTGCCTTCGCGAATGCGCGCCAGCGCCCGCTCCACCATCTGCAGCAACGCCCGCTCGTTGTTGCTCTGGCTGAAAAGAAATTCTTTGGTGTAGGAACTGGCGGCGCGGTCGGCGATGTCCTGCGCCGTGTCCTCATCCGCGGACCGTCCGTCTGCCTGGGTGCGCGAGACCGTCCGCCGCAAATCCTGCTGCCGCGTCTCCAGCCTCTTCTTAAATGTCTCTAACTTCTTCTTGTCCATAATGTCCACTTCTAAAATCCTGCGGCGGCTCTCCAGAGCCGCCGGAGGTATAAGGGCCAAACAAAAATGATATGCCGCCCCAATTGGATGCGTCAACCACCGCTTGCGTTGCGGACCGGATATGCCTGCCTGGATAAGTCCATGGGGGTCGGCCGCCCTCGGCTGTGCTTCGAGCGAAGCTCGAAGCTTTGACTTCTTACACAGTGAGAAGGCTGGCCCAGCCCGGACAGTGCTCTACTCCTGAGGAGAGCTGGTTCGAGTGAGGCCCGAGGGGCAGCCACCGGCAAGGTAGTCGTGACGACGCCCACGGGCACGCTGACCAGCAACGTGAATTCTAGGGTCAGCAAATAAGGGCCGCTGCGGATAGTATTAAATGCTCTTAACTTTTCTCGGCCTACTGTCGTGCGCCGTACACGCTCACAACGTACGGGAAGCCTAGCGCACAACCGTGACCGAGATCGCCATTTGCTGCCGGGCCGAGCCGCTCGTTGCCGACACCGTCACGGAATAAACTCCCGCTTTGGCGCTGCTGCTCGCCGTGAGCTTGAGCACGCTCTTGCCCGAACCGGGCGCGGGCAGCGTAACGGGCGTGAAAACCGCCGATACTCCGCTCGGCAATCCCGTCATAGAGAAGGCGACTGCCGCATCGAAGCCTCCGCTGACCGTGACGTTCAAGGTAAGGCTGTTATTCAATCCGGCAGTGACCGAGAGAGCACTCGCCGAGGGCGTCGCCTGAAAAGCAGGAACGACGCTGACATCGCTCCAGTGGTTAACCAGAACAGAACCGTCGATGGACCCAAGCCCAGTCGCCTGATCGTATCCGGCGGTTGCGTTGAAGCCGGCCTGTCCTGGCACGCTGTTGTTGCCCTTGGTAATGTCGTGAAAAACGGACGCCCCGCCCACCCTTTGTTTGCTGGCCAAAGAATAGAACGCTGTATTGGCATTGCCCTGCCGCGCCGCCGTGTGCTGCACCACCAGCGCCATCACTCCCGCAAACGACGGAGACGCCGCGGACGTGCCCCCCACCACGTACAACCCGCCTTCCTGAACGATGAGATAGCCGTCATGTCCGGCGGCGCTGAGGGAAACGTCAGGAACGTCGCGCTTGCCATCGGCGGGAACGCCCGTTCCGGCCTGCCAGGAAGGCTTGGCATAGACCGAGCTTGCGCCGCCGCCGCTTGACCACAACCCTGCGCCCGGCCCACTTTCGTTCCACGCTGTTTCTGGTATATAGCTTAACGCTGATGCTTGCGTGCCCGTCGCGTTGAAGGTCGACCAGTAGAGCGAAGGATTAGAAGTGTCGTTGAACTCGGTACCGCCGACACAGACGCTGTAGGGCGTGGAGCACAAGCCATTCACCCCGCGTCCATGCGTGGCTGTCGAAGCCGAGGCGGAATCGCAACCCGCGGCGCCGTTGTCTCCGGAGGAAACGAAGACGGTAATGCCTTGCGCTGCAGCCTGTTGCCACAAGCTATTCAGAAATTTATTTCCCGAAGAGCCAAGCGAAACTTCGCACAACCCGAAGCTCGTGCTCATGACCGGCGCAAGGTTGTGGTTGACAATGTATTGCGCCGAGAGGTCCACGCCGTCGCTCGAGTTCGTCGACTTCGAGACCACAAACTTAATGGTGGCATTCTTCGCCACAGCGCCCGACCACTCCACATCAAGATCGGCTTCGGTTTCTTCATTGGAGTTCCAAATGCCCGGGTCAGACCCGTTGACGATGACCTGCGGATCGTTCGCCGGCAGTCCGAAGAAGGTTCGGAACTGGCGTACGTCTGCGATCTTAATGTTCGAGCGCGCGACGATTGCGACCGACTGCCCACTGCCGTTGATCGACTCCTGATACAGCGGGGCGAGGTCGTAAATGGTCGCGAAGTCTGCGGGAGCTAAGTAATATGAGCCACCACTGCTGAACTCGGGTGATGCTTTCCGCACCGAAGCATGCATCGGCTCACTGTGAAAGTCATGCAGTGAAACCACTCCTCCCACAACCTGAATCAAGGCTGCGGGAATTTCAGGGTCGGTTGCATTGGCGTGGTGCACGTCGTTGCCAACCTTGTAGGCGTGAATCCGAGTGTGGAATGCCGACTCGACCTGCGCCGCGCTGCCGCTGAAGACAATCGAGCGCCGGCCCGCCGTGACCTCTTCCACTTCCATGCCATGATCCTGCAACCATCCGATAATCTGGGCCGTGTCGGCGTCGGAGACGCCGAAGCGCTCTCCATACTGTTCGGGCGTGAGCCACTGATGGTAGTAAGGAGACTCAGGGTTGTGTTGCGCGTCCAGCAACTGGTTGAGAGCATCTTGCTGCGCGGCGTCAGGCAGCAATGTGAGCAACATGTGCTCCATGGGAAAGTCGGGCGCGACTGCGCCGGCGTCGTATTGTGCGAGCGCTAGCGGATGCACGTTGCCGCGCAGCGTTACTCGTTGCTCGTCATCAATGAAAGAGGTGATGCGGTCTCTTGGCTGCACGAACGGAGGGTTCGGAGGATCGACTGCAGGCTGCGCTTGAACGGGAAGGTTGAGAGAAGTAAACGACAAGAAGGTTAAGAATAGGAATGAAAAACTTCGACGCTGCCGGGGCGCGGCTAACGGATGGGACATTGTTGTGGGGCCTCCAAGACGAGATGCGGCTCTCTACTTCAGGCTTTATCGGCGGGGCGCATAGGCACTTGAGGGATCAGCCCCGCGTTCGGATGACGGAAGTCACCGGGAGGGCTGTCCCCTGGGAGGAGCGTTGTGAGAACGGCCTAATGTTCCGACTCGAACAAGTGTGCTTTATGTTCCAACGGGAACCTCTTCTTCCCGAATTTATTCGTCCTCGGTTTTATTGACACAGACTTCGTTCTTATCGAGAGGCACCCACTCTTTTATTACGCCAGCGAGATCAAAACCTGCGCCAGCCGCTCTGTGCGCTCGCTTCGCTCGCGGGGCAGACGAATGCGTCCGCCCCTACATGGAACAGCCCTACTCAAGCCACAAGACGGCTTGAATGGCCACCCGCCCGGTGGAAGAGGTGGCGCTAGAGGCCGCGGTACATCAGGTCTTCGAGGGCCATGCGGCGGACTTGCCAGAATTCGCGTTCCTGGGCGTTCACATTCAGGCGGCACTTGCCGCTGTCGTCGAAGGTCACGGTCACCTCGAACATGGGATTGCCTTGGTCGTCGCGCACCTGGATTGCATTGTCACCGAGGCTGAAGGTGACTGATTTTTCCGGTTCTTTGGCTATCAGAAGAACCTTGAAGTCGGTGGTGTCCGTCTTCACGGCAAATTCGTAGGGGGAATTATTGGGGCGCAGGGAGTTGCGAGTTTTCACGTCCTCTTCCACTTGCGATCTTAGAGCATTGAACACTTTGGGAAGAGTGCAGGAGGAACGCTCGGTTACCCAGTCCACCTGCGACGAGGCGTTCCCGGTTTTATGGTTGGTTCCGTTGCCGGTCGTTACCTGGCCGGTGGTGGCCCCGCCGGTGGTTGCTTCGTTGTTGTTTTCAGTGTTCACGTTGGTTTGATCCATGCTTGGGTTGGACCTTGAACCGGTGTAGATAAAGTGTCGGCTCCATTCAGAGAAACAGTAAAAATCTGAACTTCGATGCCTTATTACCCTCCGCCGGTTCTCTGACACTGTTCGTCTTCGATAGTCCAAGCCCTTCGACTATGTTTCTGAGTCGATGTTCTTAAGGTTGGATGCTGTTTATTGCGGTGTGTTTGGGGAATTGTGCGCCGGGGCGGTCAGGTGATGGGCGATAAAAAAACCCCATTTCTCGCAAAAGGCGCGAGAAATGGGGCACCCAGATCATAATCCGGATGGGACGGCTCGCTCGGGAGATTCAGATGGGAATTCAGATTTAGTGATGATCGTGGTGTTCCTCCTCCCAATTGCGTTCGGTCTCCCAGCGATGCTCTTTGCCGTTCCACCAACCGTGATACTCGTTCCAGCAACGCTCGCGTTCGGCGTTGAGATCGCGGCGGCGTTCGTCGGCCTCGCGGCTGTGTTCGCCACTGTGATGGATTGCACGGTCGAGTCTGGCCTCTGCTTTTTCGATGGCATGTTGGCACTTGGCGTGCTCGTCTGCCCGCGCCTGCGGCGCTGCCGATACGAACAGCAAAAGAGCTACCGCTACTACTGCTGCTGCCGCTGTCTTTCCAATTCGTTGAATCAAAGTTGTTCTCCTCTCGGTTTCGTTTCAATCGCTTTCGGATGGCCGCCTCCGGCCATGGCTAGTTCTCCATCAGCGTTCAATCTACTACGGCTCCGTCAAGATTCTCCCAGAATTTGAAGGACGTAATACTGTCCTCGTTTCAAATCAGGACACGACACTGACCTCAGAGTTTATCGGTGCCTCTGCGCAAGGGCGATACAGTTCATCCTGTATTGGTTGTAGCGCGAGCGGACGGGCGAGTTGCCCATCACACCAACGAGTTGTTTTTCGCTGGACTTCTTTCTTATCGTTCTCTGGGCAGAGGATCCTTCATGTTGGTTAGCACGTACGCTAGAACGGCCATAGCTGCGGCATTTTCGCGGAGTTCTGCGGGGACTACTTTATCCAGCGTGTCGGCGGCGGAGTGGTGGTAGTCAAAATACGTGCGGCCGTCCTGCGTTACACCGAAGGAGGGGACACCGGCGTCGGAGATGGGGGCAATGTCGGCACCGGGCGAATAAGAGGTGGGCTGGAAGACAGTTGCGCCGATGCTGAGAAGAACGGATTGAACGGGACGCAGAGCGTCGACGGCGGCTGGGGAAGCTTTAACGTTGAAGCCCAGCGGATGAGCAGCACCGGAGTCGCTCTCTATGGCGGCTATGTGGTGCGCGAGATCGCTGGAATATTCGGTGGCATAGGCTTTGCCGCCGTTGCCGCCGGTTTCTTCGTCCATCCACGCGATTACGCGGAGGGTGCGGGCGGGGCGCAGGTGGAGGCGCTGGAGAACTTCGGCAGTCTGCATTGCCATCACTACTCCCGCTCCGTCGTCGATGGCGCCGGTGCCGAGGTCCCAGGAATCGAGATGGCCGGAGACGATTACGATCTGCTCGGGGTGGTCTGAACCCTTGAGGTCGGCGATTACGTTGTACCCGGTCTCGTCTGGCAGCTTTTGAGGAGTCAGAGTGAGATGCATTCTGACTTTGCCCTGAGCAGCTAAGTGGACGATCAGGTCGGCGTCTTCGGCGGTGACGGCTGCGGATGGGATTCCGGCGGGGAAGCTGAATCCGGTGTGCGGAAGGCGGTAGTCGGCGCTGGCGACGGAGCGGATGAGAGCTGCAACTGCGCCCAGATCGGCGGCGACCTTGGGACCGATTCCGCGGTAGCGAACGGCTTCACCGTAAGCGGCGAAGGCGAGTCCGGCTTCAGCTTTTCTCTTGTCGAAGATTTCGTTGAACAGGACGATCTTGCCGGCAACTTTGTCGCGGCCCAGGGCTTGGAGTTCGTCGAAGGTGTCTACGGTGACTATGTCGGCGGTAAGGCCGTCGGCGGGAGTAGCGGTGCTTCCCCCTAACGCAGTTAAAACAACCTTTTGTGTGGTGTTGGGAACGATGCCGGGATATTCGATCAAGGCGGCGGTTTCCGCGCCGCGGACCCAGTGCGGGACAGTGGTTGCCTGAAGGCGGACTTCGAGACCGAGCTTGCGAAGTTCGGCAGCGACGTATTCGGCGGCGGCGCGAGCTTGGGGTGATCCACTGGGGCGCGGTCCGATATTTTCGGTGAGGTGAGCGAGCTGACGGTAGCCGTAATCATCATTCAGCGCAGCCGCTTTAATGGCGGAGAGTTGCTGGAGAAGTAGTGGAGGGATGTTCGGGCTGGAGGTTTGAGGTGCGGACATCCATGAATCTCTGGGCGCCGGTGTCGCTGGCGGGTTTTGCGCGACGACCGGCGCAAGTGAGGCCAGCAGAAATGCGGACAGAGCTGCGATCGAGCAGGATGAGATGAAGAAGCGGAAGGGCTTGGTCATAGCGTAGGCAGTGTATCCGAGTGAGCAGTCTGCGGGAAAGCGCCTGTGTTAGCGTGAGGCATGGACAAGAAAGAAATCAATTCGACGAAGATGACGCTGAATTTTCTGATCTGGATCGGCGGGGTGTTCATGCTGCTGCTGGCCGCGCTGCTGGCGCACTTTGTCTGGAGGATCTTCTAGCGGAGGTGCAAAAAAGCGGCCCCATTGCTGGAGCCGCGTTTCAAAGAGGTCAAGGTTTGGTAGGTGATGGTCAGGAAAGGCAAAAGAAGTAGCCGTTTCGCCAGGCGAAGCAGCGCTTCGGGAAATGGTGATTGGTGACGAAGTTGAAGGTCATTTCTTTGGGTTTGCGGCCTCTTTAGTATATTGAGAACGAGCACTTGCCGAACCAAAGGCCGAAAACTTGTGATCGGGATCACGAGAATCCATAAGCGATTGATGAGATGAGGCTTAGGGGAGGTTCAGGCCCGAAGGGGCGCTGCCGTTCGAGGCAAAAAGAGGCAGGCAAGTGCAGAACGATGCATATTGACTGCACAGCGATGCTCTGAAAAGCAAGACAGGCCGCCAGTTCGCCTTGCGGCGAGTGGCGGCCCGAAGAGCCTCAAACGTGACTAGCTGTTGCCTGCCACGGTCCGCAGCTTCCCGGGCAGGAAGTGGTACGGGGGCCAGGGTCCGCTGATGGCCACTTCGCAGTTCTTCAACTGCTTGGCGGCGGTCTAGTAGCGGTTCTGATATTTCTCGACTGATTTGGATTCGATGAGATGGGCGATGTCGATGAGCATGCCTTGCGGGGCGACTTTCTTGCAGCTCACTTCTTCTTCCAGCGGGTTGAACAGCTTGTGAACCTGCACCGACAACGCGCGGGCCTTGGTCTGGCGTTCGCGTTCGCGGGAAGCCTTGACGCGGAGTTTGGAAAGATAGTCTCCACCGACGGTGTCGGGCAGGATGACGTCGATCATGGCTTCGCGCAGAGAACCGTCAGTGACAACCAACTTAATGTGCATTTCGGACTTGCCGCGAAGCTTGGCCACGCTGACTCCAAAAGCGCGCCGGTTGACCCGGACCGCCTGGCGGAGAGCGTCGTCGCTTTCGAAGATGGTTCCGAAACGGAACGGTAACACGGTGGAATTGCGGAAGCAGCCACTTACCACGCGGGCGTGATCGATGGCGGCTTTCTGATCAAGAGGGGCAGCGTTCTGGTCGTATTCGCTCACAATCACAGCAAACTCGCCGCTGGGATAGCTGAGGACTGGGGCTCCGTTCACGCCTTGTACATTCTCAATTACGAAGGGGCGTCTGGAACGGGTGCCATTTGGGAGGGTCTGGTGCTCGGTAAGGCAGTACGCGTACCACGCCATATTGAATCTCCGAACCGGGACGGAGGCGGACCTACCACCTCTTATGTTTTTGCACAGCCGAATTGCAAGTTTGGAAGTTAGCTTTTAGCGGTACTTGGTCTGGAACACTGGGAAACTTAGTGTCAAGCTACGTAAAGGATATTACTTCGGTCACAGGGAGAAATGCAACGTTTTTGTGGCAAGAGGCATCGTTTCGATTTTTGGGCAGGAGCAAGAGCGGCGCTGGGCACCTTAGTCTGATCGATGCCTACCCCTGGCGAGTGCGCACCGCAACCGCGCTCTCGCCCCGAGCGGGGCCGTTTTCTTGCGCTTTTCACCCTCGGCTTGCGATTTCTTCTGGGCTGAAATCGCCTTCACGACCTCGCAGTAGGTCTTTTCGTTTCAATATCTTAACAGCGAACTACTCGTAGCGCAGACTCTCCACCGGATCAAGTTGGGCCGCCCGCGCCGCTGGGACCGTCCCGAAAATCACCCCCACCACCGACGAAACCACGATGGCGATCACCGCTGACCAGCCGTTGATGGGTATGCGGTACTCTGTGAGGAAGCGCACCGAGTAGGGGATCGCGAGGCCGATGACGATGCCGGCGAAGCCGCCGATGAGAGAGATCAGAATAGCCTCGGCGAGAAACTGAAAGCGGATTTCGCGGTTGGTGGCGCCGACCGCCTTGCGGATGCCGATCTCGCGGATGCGCGAAGTCACAGTAGACAGCATGATGTTCATGATGCCGATGCCGCCCACCAGTAGGGTGACGGCGGAGATGAGCAGCAGCATCCAGGTGAGCATGGTCGCCGAGCGGTCGGCAACCGCAAGCAGTTCTGTGAGATCGGTGACATCGTAGACCGACTCGGGCCGATGCCGCGATTGCAACACGCGCTTGATTTGCGCGGTACCCGCAACCACCATGGTGGGATCTTCCATAGAGAAATAAATCAGCTTCACGCTGGGCGTGTCGGTGAAATAACGGCTCACCGTGTAGGGGATCAGCATGGTGCTGCCGACTACTTCCGACTGATCGAATGTATTGACGCGCTCTTTGAAGGTACCGATGATGGTGAAGGGCAGCCCCGTCAACTTGATGACCCTTCCGATGGCCGCCCGGGTTGAGCCGTAAACCTCCTGCGCCATTTTTTCCGTGATCAGTCCTACCTTATTGTGGGCCTGCGAATCCTCGGCGTCGAAAAAGCGGCCAGAGATGACGGCCAGATTGCGCACTTGCAGGTATTCCGGATAGACGCCAAGAATCTGCACTTCGCGCTCTTTGCCATCGCCAAAGGGAACGCGCTCCGACAAAGTAACCACGGGCGAAGCTGCGACCACGCCAGGCACTTGGCTGCGCACGGCCTCCACGTCGTCGATGGTCAGGTTGTCCGGCGTGGATTGGCTGATGTGCGGCGCACCCTGGTACTGCGCGTAGATCGAGATTGGCGCCGATGGCCTGAATCTGGTTGAGCACGTATTGCCGCCCAGTCATGCCTATGGTGACGACCAGAATCAGAGACGCGGTCCCGATCACCATGCCAAGCGCAGTGAGGATAAAGCGCACCTTGTTGCTGCAGAAAGTGTCGTAGGCGAAGCTGACAATTTCGCCTAAGGCCATGTTGGGCCGAAGGCGCTCGGGCATAAGAGCAGCAGCCATTTTCAGTTAGATGCTACGTAGGAGCGGCGATAGTGCGCAAGGTGTCGCGGCGTAGACCAGGCATTTTGCGCTCAATCGCTTCGGCATTCTTTCGGTCGGATTCCCCTCCACCGGGCACTCCTTGTTCACTTCCCATTTTGGGAAGGATGGTATACCGTAATGGGAATCAGAGACGTCCACGCCTCTGCCGGTTGTGTTGTCCTTTTGGGAAAGGGAATGCACCAAGTCCTAGAGGAATCCTATGTTTCGGTTTCGCGCCGACCTCTGGCGTCCACGGCGAGAGTCCGGTTTACCCAGATCACTCCCTGCTCTGGATGGTTCTCACGGCTCTTGCCATCCGCCTGGTTGTGATGGTCTTCCTGCTTGCCCGAACAGCTTGACCCCTCGCGCGACCACTGGCATTTCGGCTACGAAACCGGGCCGGATCGCCCGCTCGATTGTGCAAGGCCAGGGATTCAGCAGCCCGCTTTTCGCGGAAACAGGGCCGACGGCCTGGATGAGCCCCGTCTATCCTTATATTGTTGCCGGCGTTTTCAAAGTGTTTGGTGTTTACACCACGGCTTCAGCCGTGGTGCTGCTTTCGCTGAATGCTTTGACCTCTGCGTTGACCTGCATTCCGATCTTTTTCATTGCTCGCAGGACTTTTGGCAAGCGCGCGGCGAAGTGGGCAGGATGGGGCTGGGTCTTTTTCCCATATGCAGTTTATTTCCCAGTCGAAAGGATTTGGGAAACCTGGCTCGCTACGTTATTGCTGAGCCTGCTTTTTCTTTTTGCCCTGCACCTTGAGGATCGACCTGAGAGAAGATCGATCCGAAGCGGGGCCTGGTTGGGGAAATTGGATGCCTTTGGCCTGCTTGCAGGTCTGGCGGCGCTCACCAGCCCGGCGATCGTTTCCGTGCTGCCTTTCTGGGCGGATGGATTTGCTATCGGTCTTCACCGCCGGAGGCAAGCGTGGTTCCGTCCCGCGGTCATTTGCGGCGTTGGTTTTCATCCTATTTGTGTCCCCGTGGTTTATCCGCAACTACAACACTTTTCATCGCTTCATCCCGTTCCGCGACAACATGGGCATGGTCTTGAGGCTGGGCACTAAAGGCGCGACCACCCATTGGGCTCCGTATGATCTTGGCCCGTGGCACAGCGATGCCGAATGGGACGCAATTCCAGCAGTTGGGCGAATTGGGCTATATGGAGAAGGAGCGGAAACAGGCGGTCGACTTCATCGGCGCGCACCCTGGCTGGTACGCGTGGACCACGCTGCGCCGCGCGATTTATATGTGGACAGGATTCTGGAGCTTCGATCCTGAATACCTGGCGCAGGAGCCGCTGGATCCACCCAACATTGTTCTGTGTACGATTTTTACCGCGCTCGCTCTCGTCGGGTTATGGCGAGCATTTCGATTTAACCCGGCAATCGCTGTGCTCTTTGCCTGGTGTTGATCAGTTTTCCGGCGGTCTACTACATCACCAGCCCAGAGGTTTACTACCGGCGTCCCATTGACCCGCTGATCGTGATTCTTGCGGCCTCGCTGGTTCCTGCGCGTAAGCTCAAGTTGAAGAGAAAGCGAGAGAAAAACTAGAAGATCTGCGGGAACGCGAGAGCGAACTGGTCGAGGCCTGATTCGCGTTGTCGAATCGTGCCAATTTGACAGACGTATTCACTATCATTAGGGTAAAGACGGCGCGAACGCCGTCAACTCCTTGAGTATCCCACCTCGATCAACCCCATCGAAATGGAAGCCCGCCCTCGGACTCGGGCTGCTGACTTTTGGAGCCGTGCTGGTGCAGGGCTACCATCCTTTCGCCGAAGATGCGGAGATTTACCTGCCGGGCGTGGAGAAGATTCTGCATCCGGAGTTGTTCCCCACGGGGCAGGAATTCTTCCTGTCGCACGCCAGCCTGACGCTCTTCCCCAATGTGGTTGCGGCTTCTCTGCGTGTGACTCACTTGCCGATGGAAGCCGGATTGTTCCTGTGGCATCTGGCGTCCATTTTTTTGTTGCTTCTCGCCTGTTGGGAGTTGAGCGGACTTCTTTTTTCGGATGCGAACGCGAAAGCCCGGTGGGGCGGGGTCTGTCTGGTAGCAGCGCTGTTGACGATTCCGGTCGCAGGTACCGCGCTTTACATCATGGACCAATATTTGAACCCGCGGAATCTGGCGGCATTCGCGGGAATCTTCATGGTGGCGCGAACTCTAGAGAAGAAATACATGCGTGCGCTGTTGTGGCTGGCGTTCGCAGTGTGCATGCATCCGCTGATGTGGATATTTCCGTTTTCGTTTTGCGTGTTGCTGCTGGCGATGGAAAGATTCGAAAGCCGCTGGAAAAGTGCGGGCGCGACCGGGTTCGCAGCTCCGTTGTGGATGCCTCTGGCGCCAGCGGCTTCGGCGGCTTACCACGAGGCGGCGAAGCGACATGGCTTTCATTACATCCAGCGATGGGCGTGGTATGAGTTGCTGGGGATCGTTGCGCCGCTGTGCTGTTCTGGTGGTTTGAACGAATGGCGCGCGCACGCATCGCGCGGGGCCGGCAGTGGGTCATGCTCGCACGAGTGAGCCGCGCGTTCATCGTCTATGGCCTCATCTATCTGGTGGCGGCGCTGGTGGTCGATCTGCCGGCCCGGTTTGAAGCTCTGGCCCGCCTGCAACCGCTGCGCAGTTTGCATTTTCTTTACATCGTGATGTTTGTCGTGATGGGCGGATTTCTCGGCGAGTATGTGCTGAAAGACCGCGTATGGCGCTGGCTGTTGCTGTTTGCACCCTTAAGTCTTGGCATGTTCATGGCACAGCGCGCACTCTTTCCAGCGAGCGCGCAAGTGGAATGGCCGGGCGCAGCGCCGAAGAATCCATGGGCACAGGCGTTTGTCTGGATTCGGCAGAACACGCCGGTGAATGCCACATTCGCCATCGATCCGGAATATATGGAGGTCGCCGGCGAGGATGAGATCGGATTTCGTTGCCTCGCGCAGAGCAGCCGCCTGGCAGACCAAGTCAAGGACAACGGTGTGGTCAGCATGTTTCCGCCGCTCGCCGAGGAGTGGTGGGCGCAGGTGCAGGCGCAGACTCCGTGGAAAAATTTCCGCACAGAAGACTTCTTGCGGCTGAAAAATAAATACGGCGCGAGCTGGGTGGTAGTGCAGCAGCCGGGAGTAGAGGGGCTCGATTGCGGTTACCAGAATAGTGCGGTGCGGGTTTGCCGGATTCCGTGAAGGTATATCGAGACAGATCCCTGGCGCGGCGAAATCCCGCTTCATCACCGCGATTCGGATACAATTTCAATAATAGCGCTTCTACATGTCTATTGCGCGCGCTGTTCAGGCCCCTGTGCGGCTGTTTCCTTATGAGAAGTGGGGGTCTCCGCTTCCGCGCTCACCCGGCAATACCGGGAGAACCATCCCTTTCCGCATATTTTGCTGAAGGATTTTCTTTAGCCGGAGGTCGCGCGGGAAATTGCGGCCGAGTTCCCCCAGGCCTCGACCGACGAATGGACGCAGTATAAGCACGCGAATGAAAACAAGCTGGGCATGGCAAAACGCCAGTTTTTCCGGCCGGCGCTGGGAGCAATTGCCGACGAACTGAACTCGCCTGAATTTGTGGCGTGGATCTCGGAACTCACCGGAATCCCCAACCTGATGGCCGACCCGATGCTTGAAGGCGGGGGTCTGCATCAGTCCGGGCCGGGCGGTTATCTGAATGTACACACGGATTTCTCCATGCACCACTTTCACACGCATTGGCACAGGCGCGTGAACCTGATTCTGTATCTGAATCCGGGATGGCAGCAGGAGTGGGGCGGGGCGATCGAATTGTGGGAGCGGCAGGATGGGAAGATGTCGCGGTGCGCGGCGAAGTATCCGCCGCTGCTGAACCGTGCGCTCATTTTCACCACTGACGAGAGGTCGCTGCACGGGTTTCCTGACCCTCTGACGTGCCCTGAGGTGCAATCGCGCAAGAGCCTTGCCTTGTACTACTACACCATCGAGCAGAACAAGAAAGTCACGGGACACTCGACCGATTACTTTGCGCGGCCGCAAGATGGCCGGTGGAAATCGTTTATGATCCGGCTGGATACGCAGGTTCTCGATCTCTATTCGCGGGCCAAAGTGCGGTTTGGGTTCTCCGATGAGTTCGCCAGCAAGGTGCTGGGATTCTTGTCGAAAAAAAATAGCTGACTTATCGCAGAATGGGTAGCGCTTGGATGGAACGCCAGGAAAATCGCTCGGTACCTCCCCTTTTTTCAAAATATCTGGAATCATGGACTTAGCCGGTAGGGCCGTGGAAATCTTTCGAGTGGCGAGTTGCGAGCCCCGATTCCCAAGGCTCAGTGATCTCTGATTGAGCCCGCTTGTCTCGAGTCCCTGCTCTCGAATCGCTCAGGGTGCGGTGAACGGAAGAGAACTCCCTGTGGCGTTTGGACGTGGGACAGGTTGCAGGGGATCCTTCAGTCGCGCAGAGAGCGCGCTCCTTCAGGATGACAGTGCAGAGGTAAGAACTGCGGCCCGACACACCCGGGCCGCCGGACAGCCGAGGGCGGCTGTCCCTCCGGGGGTGTTTCCGGATCTCCGCCGGTCTTGCTCCGGTACGCTGGGTATGAAAAACTGATTCTTCAGCGTTTCATTATGTCAACGAAACGAACACTCTTCGAGAAGATATGGGACGCGCATCTGGTGGCGCAGCCGGGCGGACGCTCGCCGATTATTTATATCGATCTGCATCTGGTGCATGAGGTGACTTCGCCGCAGGCTTTTGATGGGTTGCGGGCTGCGGGAAGAAAAGTGCGCCAGCCTGCGCGGACCGTCGCCACCGTTGATCACAACATTCCTACCGAGCCGCGCGGAACCCCGATCACCGATCTTATTGCTGCCAAGCAGATCGCCGCGCTCCAGGCTAACTGCAAGGAATTTGGCGTGCGGCTGTTTGACATGGATTCTCCCGAGCAGGGGATCGTGCACGTGATTGGGCCGGAGCTGGGGCTTACGCAGCCGGGGATGACGATTGTTTGCGGCGACAGCCATACCAGCACGCACGGGGCGTTCGGTTCATTGGCTTTCGGCGTTGGGACTTCGGAAGTGGAGCATGTTCTGGCTACGCAGTGCCTGGCGCAGCAGAAACCGAAGACCATGAAGATCGAAGTGCGGGGGCGGCTTGCGGAGGGCGTCACGGCCAAAGACCTCGCACTCGGAATCATCGGACAGATCGGCACTGACGGCGCTACCGGTCATGTGATCGAATACTGCGGCGAGGCGGTCCGCGGGCTCTCGATGGAAGGGCGCATGACTCTGTGCAATATGAGCATTGAGGCTGGGGCGCGGGCCGGGATGGTTGCGCCGGATGAAACTACGTTCGCTTATGTAAGGGGAAAACGTTTTGCTCCGCGCGACGGGGAATGGGACCGCGCAGTCGAACGCTGGGGCAGCCTGCCCACCGATGAAGGAGCGACGTTCGACAAAGTTGTAGAGATGGATGCGGCGCAGCTTTCTCCGTTTGTGACCTGGGGAACGAATCCGGGGATGGTTGCGCCGGTTACGGGACGTGTGCCTGAGGTTGGCGGCTTGAAAGAATCCGAGCGGCGTTCGATTGAACTCGCTCTGCAATACATGGGCCTCGAACCAGGGAAGCGGATTGAAGATATTGGGATTGACCGCGTGTTTATTGGGTCGTGCACGAACTCGCGGCTGGAGGATTTGCGGGCGGCGGCGCGGGTTGCCAAGGGGCATCATGTGAGCGCGAAGGTGCGCGCGATGGTGGTACCGGGATCGCAGACGGTGAAGCGGGCGGCTGAGCAGGAAGGACTACACCGGATTTTTCAGGATGCCGGATTCGAGTGGAGAGAGTCGGGATGCTCGATGTGTCTGGGAATGAATCCTGACATTTTGCAGCCGGGCGAGAGATGCGCCTCTACCAGCAATAGGAATTTTGAAGGGCGGCAAGGGCGCGGGGGGCGGACGCATCTGGTGAGTCCGATGATGGCGGCGGCGGCGGCGATTGCCGGGCATTTTACGGATATCCGGGATTGGAAGTTTCGGTAGGAAACCTCAATCGCGGAGAGCGCGAGGAAAGGCCGCGGAGGGAGCGGGGGGATTCAATGCAACCATTTCGACAGCATCGCGGGCTTGTGGCTCCGTTGGAGCGGATCAACGTGGATACCGACCAGATTATCCCCAAACAGTTTTTGAAGAGGATTGAGCGCACTGGCTTTGGCCAGTTTTTGTTTTATGACTGGCGGTTCGCGGCGGATGGGAAGAAGAACGCGGGTTTTATTCTCGACGAGCCGCGTTATGCGGGCGCCAGCATTCTGGTTGCTGGGCGGAATTTTGGGTGCGGGTCGTCGCGCGAGCACGCAGTGTGGGCACTGGCGGATTTCGGATTTCGCGCGGTGATTTCATCTTCGTTCGCCGACATTTTCGCCAACAACAGCACGAAGAACGGTTTCCTAACGGTGAGCCTCAGCGAAGAGGAAGCTGCGGACCTGATGTGGCGGGCCCGGGACGTCAACGATTACCAGCTCACCATTGACCTGGAGCGATGCGAGGTGCGCGACGAGAAGGGGTTTCGCGCCAACTTTCCAATGGATGAATTCGTGCGCCATTGTCTACTTAATGGACTGGACGACATCGGGCTCACACTGCAACATGAGGCGGAGATTGCCGCTTTCGAAACTCTGCACCCGCTGCCGTCTGTGCTGCGATGAACACGCAGCCGAGCTTCGCTCCGCGGACAGCCCCTTCGGTTTCGCTCAGGGCAAGCGTGGGCGGCTATCCCCGCACCGTAAGCGGAAGGTCAAGGCTGGTAAAGATTTGTAAAACTTTCGCCTCGGCCTTGACCTCCCCGCCGCCAGAGTTGATGCTAGTTTGATGCGGTTTTACTATTACATCTGCGTTCGGCTTCTATCTGAACCTGTCCAGCGGGAGGACCTTTCGTAAGCCGATCTGCCGCCTTTCCCTTGCAGAGTTACCGCAACCGAATCGAGAATGAATACGTCTAACAGATCGAACCTTCTACGCCGAGCTTGTGGAAAGGCGCATCCGACCAGCACCGTGAAAATAATCGATTCGAGTTCTCCTCAAGAAGAACGGCCATTCGCCTTGCGCTCGCCCCTCGGGCTCGTTTTGGCTGTCGCGCTTTCCATGATTTGCGCGTTCCTTTCCGGCTGCAGCAGCAGCACTGATGCGAAACAGCAGAAAGCGCAAGCCGCGGGTCCACACACCGTTTCCGTGGCTGTGGCCAAAGTGCAGCAGCAGGACATGCCGGTGTATCTGGTCGGGCTGGGATCGGTAACCGCGTTCTATACGGCGAATATCAAGAGCCGCGTTGACGGGCAGATCATGCGCGTCAACTTTCAGGAAGGGCAGACGGTAAAGCAAGGCGACCTGCTGATCGTGATTGATCCGCGGCCCTTCCAGGTCCAACTGGAACAGATGCAGGCGCAGTTGTTCAAAGACCAGGCAACGCTGAGCGACGCTCGACTGAACCTGGAGCGCTATACCACGCTGATTCCTTCGGGCAGCATTGCGCAGCAGCAGGTGGACACGCAGAAGTCCCTGGTGGACCAGCTTGACGGGCAGGTGCGCACGGATGAGGCGCAGATTAACAACGCCAAGCTGCAGCTCGTCTACTGCAACATCACCGCGCCGTTCACCGGACGCGTGGGACTGCGGCAGGTTGATCCGGGAAACATAGTGCATGCGGCCGACACCAATCCCATGCTGATCCTCACGCAACTGCAGCCGATTGCTGTAGTTTTCACTCTGCCCGAGGATCAGTTGACGACCGTATCACAACACATGAAGAACTCCACGCTGATGGTGGAGGCTTACAGCCGCGACGATCAGACTAAGCTGGCCACGGGCAAACTGCAGACGATTGATAACCAGATCGATCAGACCACGGGGACGGCCAAGCTGAAGGCGGTCTTCGACAACAATGACAATCAGCTTTGGCCGAACCAATTCGTTAACGCGAAACTGCTTCTCGAAACGAGAAAGAACAGCACGGTGGCGCCAACGGCCGCGATCCTGCGCGGCCCACAGGGAACGTTCGTCTATCTCGTGAAACCGGACAAAACGGTCGAAGCCCGCGCGGTGGCTATATCCGTTGCTCAAGGCAACAACACAGCCATTGCGAGCGGCCTCAATCCGGGGGATACAGTGGTGACCGACGGCCAGGACAAACTGCAAACCGGCAGTGCCATCGAGTTCCGCACCGGGGGCGCGGGCAACAGTAAGGGCGGAGCGGACAGCAGCAAAGGATCGGGAACTCCTGCTTCATGAGTCCTTCACGATTGTTCATTCTCCGACCGGTGGCGACCACGTTGCTGATGGTGGGCGTGCTGCTGGTGGGGTGGGTCGCGTTCCTGCAACTGCCCGTCTCCGCTCTGCCGGAAGTCGATTACCCGACAATTCAGGTGGTTACGTTTTATCCGGGGGCTGATCCGGAAGTAATGGCGTCGTCCGTGACTTCGCCGCTGGAGCGCCAGTTCGGGCAAGTTCCGGGATTGGCCCAGATGACTTCGACGAGTTCATTTGGCAGTTCGGTCATCACGCTGCAGTTTGGCCTCGAACAGAATATCGATGTCGAAGAGCAGCAGGTGCAGGCCGCCATCAACTCGGGGTCCACGTACTTGCCCGCGGATCTGCCGAATCCTCCGATTTACAACAAGGTAAATCCCGCCGATTCACCGATTCTGACGCTGGCCATGACTTCCGACTCGCTGGCGTTGTCCAAAGTGGAGGATCTCGCCGACACCGCTCTGGCGCAGAAAATTTCGCAGTTGCCGGGCGTGGGGCTGGTCTCGATCAGTGGCGGCCAGAAGCCCGCGGTGCGCGTGCAGGTGAACCCGACAGCGCTGGCTTCCTACGGGCTGAGCCTCGAGGATATTCGCACATCGCTGGCGCAGGCCAATGTGGATCAGGCGAAGGGCGTGATCGACGGCGCGCGCCAGTCGTACACCATCGGGGCCAACGACCAGCTTTTTTCGAGCGAGCAGTACAAGCCGATTGTCATTGCCTATCACAACGGCGCGCCGGTGCGGCTGAGCGATGTGGCCAACGTGATAGACGGCACGGAGAACACGCGGCTGGCTGCGTGGATGAACGCGACTCCGGCGGTTATCGTGAATATTCAGCGGCAGCCTGGGGCGAACATCATCAGCGTCGTTGACCGGATCAAGAAGTTGCTGCCGCAGTTGCAGGCATCGCTGCCCTCGGCCGTCAAGGTACAGATTCTTACTGACCGGACAACGACCATCCGCGCGTCGGTGAAAGATGTTGAGTTCGAATTGGCGTTGACCATCGTGCTGGTGGTCATCGTTATTTTCTTTTTCCTGCGTAACCTGCGGGCCACCTTCATTCCCAGCATCGCGGTGCCGTTATCGATCGTGGGAACGTTTGGCGTGATGTACCTACTGGGATACAGCCTGAACAATCTGACGCTCATGGCGTTAACCATCTCCACCGGCTTCGTGGTGGATGACGCCATCGTCATGATCGAAAACATCGACCGCTATCTGGAAGCGGGAGATTCGCCGCTGGACGCGGCTCTCAACGGGTCAGGGCAGATTGGGTTCACCATCGTCTCGCTCACGGTTTCGCTGATTGCCGTACTGATTCCGTTGCTGTTCATGGGAGACATTGTTGGCCGGCTCTTCCGCGAATTCGCAGTCACGTTGGCGGTCACGATCCTGGTGTCGGCAGGAGTTTCTCTGAGCCTGACCCCGATGATGTGCGCCAAGCTGCTGAAGCATCGCAAAGAGGGCGAGAAAGGCCGCTTCTACGAAGTCACCGAAGATTACTACAACCGCGTCATCGCATATTACGGCCGCACTTTGAAGTGGGTATTAAAGCATCAGACGGCAACCCTGCTGGTAACCTTCGGGACCCTGATTCTTACGCTGGTTCTCTACGTGGTTGTGCCCAAGGGATTTTTTCCGGTGCAGGATACGGGGGTGATTCTGGGGATTTCGGAAGCTCCGGACAATATTTCTTTTGACGCGATGTCGCAGCGCCAGCAGGAACTGGCGAAGGTGATCCTCAAAGACAAAGATGTGGAGAGCCTGTCGTCTTTTATCGGAGTGGATGGCACGAACACGACTCCAAACAGCGGCCGCATTCAGATCAACCTGAAGCCGCGCGATGAGCGCAACGATGATGCCTCTGCCATCATCCGGCGCCTGCAGCCCGACTTGGAGAAAGTGAACGGGATTACTCTCTACATGCAGCCGGTGCAGGACTTGACGGTGGAAGACCGGGTGAGCCGGACGCAGTTCCAATACTCGATTGAAGACGCCGACGCGCAAGAGCTCGCGCAGTGGACTCCTAAGTTGGTGGACAAGTTGCGAGCCGCGCCGGCGCTGCGTGATGTGGCCACGGACCAACTCAACGGCGGACTCAAGACCAACCTCACCATCGACCGCGACACAGCGTCGCGACTGGGAATTCTTCCCCAGGCCATCGACAACACGCTCTATGACGCCTTCGGGCAGCGGCAGGTTTCCATCATCTTTACGCAGTTGAACCAGTACCACGTCGTGCTGGAGGTCATGCCGAACTTCGCCAAGACTCCTGAAGCGATGAACGACGTATACATTCGCCCCGCCAGTACGATACCGAACTCCGGCGCGCCCACTGCCAACGCAGCCACGGCAACCACCAGCGGCGCCCCGGTTCCGCTTTCCACTTTCGTGAAGATGCAATCGACCAATACAACGCTCGCGGTCAACCACCAGGGGCAATTTCCGGTCGTCACAATCTCGTTCAACCTCGCGCCCGGCGCTTCTCTGGGCGATGCCACGCGGGCCATCCAGGATGTGGAAAAGGAAATTCAGCTGCCGGCGAGCATCCACGCCTCTTTTCAAGGGACGGCTGCCGCATTTCAGAATTCGCTTTCGAGTGAGCCGTTCCTGATTCTGGCGGCGATCATCACCGTCTACATTGTGCTGGGAGTTTTGTATGAGAGCTACATTCACCCCATCACGATTCTTTCGACGCTGCCTTCGGCGGGTGTGGGCGCGATTCTGGCTCTCATGCTGACGAAGAACGATCTGACTGTGGTGGCGCTGATCGGCATCATCCTGCTGATCGGCATTGTGAAGAAGAACGCGATCATGATGATCGACTTTGCACTCGAAGCCGAGCGCGAGGAACACAAGCCGCCGGAAGAAGCGATCTTTCAGGCATGTTTGCTCCGCTTCCGTCCCATCATGATGACGACGATGGCGGCGCTGCTTGGCGGTTTGCCCTTGGCGCTGGGATCGGGAACGGGCGCGGAATTGCGCCGTCCCCTGGGCATCACAATTGTGGGCGGGTTGTTGCTGAGCCAGTTGCTTACGCTGTACACCACACCGGTGGTTTACCTGTGGTTTGACCGGTTAGCGCAGAGGTTTGAGAAGTACAGAATCGGCAATCCGATTCCGCACGAGTTCCCGGCGGATTAGACGGTTTCGGGGATTGCAGCAATTTCAGGGATGACGTGAACCAAAACACGCTGTAGTTGATTTGCAAAAGCAGAAGTTGATTTAGAGCATGAGTATCTCGGCTCCATTTATCCGGCGTCCGATTGGCACGTCGCTGCTGGCGGCGGCGCTGCTGCTCTCGGGGATTCTCGCCTTCAATTACCTGCCGGTAGCTTCGCTGCCCAGAGTGGACTTCCCTGTGATCGGTGTGGGCGCGGCGCTGCCAGGCGCGGACCCGCAGACCATGGCATCATCCGTAGCCACCCCGCTGGAGCGGCAGTTTGGGCGCATTGCGGCCGTCAATCAGATGACCTCGACCAGCCAGTTGGGCTCGACCAGCGTCGTTCTGCAATTTGATTTGAATCGCGACATCAATGCGGCGGCCCGCGATGTGCAGGCGGCCATCAATGCCGCACGCAGCCAGCTTCCCGCCAACCTGCCGAGCAATCCAACCTACCGCAAGGCCAACCCGGCAGACGCGCCAATCATGATTCTGGCCCTGACTTCGGATACCCAGACGGTGCCGCAGATGTACGACGCGGCCGACTCGATTCTGGCGCAGAAGCTTTCGCAAGTAACCGGGGTAGGGCAAGTCTTTGTCTTCGGTGCGGCGCCGCCCGCGGTGCGCGCCGAAGTAAACCCGATGCTGCTCAACAAGCTTGGAGTTGGGTTGGACACGGTTCGCAACGCGCTCAATCTGGCCAATGCGAACCGGGCCAAAGGACAGGTATCGGACGAAACCACGTCCTGGACGATCAGCGATACCGATCAACTGTTTACGGCGGATCAATACCGGCCGCTCATCGTTGCTTACCACAACGGTGCGCCGGTGCGGTTGGGAGATGTGGCGAAGGTCGAGGATTCGGTGGCGGACGTTCGCAATATCGGACTGCTGGGGAGCGCGAAAGATGCTTCGCACGGTGGCGGAAAACCGAGCATTCTGGTTGTCATCTTCCGGCAGCCTGGAGCGAACGTCATCGAGACGGTGGACCGGGTTGTCTCCCTGATGCCGTACTTGCAGTCGTCGATTTCGCCGGCAATTTCCATGACCGTCGCCATGGACCGCACGGTCACGGTGCGCGCCTCGGTGAAGGACATTGAGTCGACGCTGCTGATCTCGATCGTTCTCGTGATCCTGGTGGTGTTTGCATTTTTGCGAACGGTGCGGGCCACGATTATTCCGAGCATCGCCGTTCCGCTTTCGCTGGTGGGCACGTTCGCCGTCATGTACCTGCTGGGTTACAGCCTGGACAATCTGTCGCTCATGGCCCTGGCGATTTCCACGGGATTTGTGGTGGATGACGCCATCGTGGTGCTGGAAAACATCATGCGCTACGTGGAGCGCGGCATGGGCGCGGTAGAAGCGGCGTTCAAAGGAGCGGCGGAAATTGGCTTTACCGTCCTTTCCATGAGCACGTCGCTGGTCGCAGTGTTCATCCCATTGCTGATGATGGGCGGAATTGTGGGGCGGTTATTCCGCGAGTTCGCGGTTACGCTGAGCGTTGCGATTGGAGTTTCTTTGCTGGTGTCGCTGACCACGACGCCGACGATGTGCGCCAAATTCCTGCACCCGCCGGAAAAGGATGAGCGCCACAATATTTTCTACCGCGCCAGCGAAAAAATCTTTGACAAGACACTGGCGGCCTACCGTCATGGGCTGAAATTAGTGTTGCAATATCAGCTGGTCACTCTGATCGTGACCATCCTGGTGGCATGCCTGAGTGTGTATCTCTACACAATCGTGCCCACTGGCTTCTTTCCCCAGCAGGATACAGGGCGCATCGGGGGATCGGTGCAAGCGGCGCAGGATATCTCATTCCAGGCAATGCGCGGCAAAATGGAGCAGTACGTGAAGATTGTGATGGCCGACCCCGCGGTGAACACTATCGTCGGATTCGCGGGCGGAGGTTCCGTTTCGAATCAGGGCCGGTTCTTCATCATGTTGAAGCCGCTGGCCGAGCGCTCCAAGTGTCCGGGGCTTCATTTCTGGCAATCTTGCCCCAACGTTTCCGCCGACGATGTGATCAACCGTCTTCGTGGCAAACTGAGGGTGGTGCCGGGAGCGACGCTCTTTTTGCAGTCCTATCAAGACCTCACCATCGGCGGACGCTTTGGAGGCGCGCAATACCAATACACGCTGCAGGGCGAGAATCTCGACGATTTGAACACTTGGGCGCCGCAGTTGCTGGAGAAGCTGCGAAAGTTGCCGGGGCTGACCGACGTGAATACCGACCAGCAGGATCATGGTTTGCAGGCGAAGCTGGTCATCGACCGCGATACCGCCAGCCGGTTGGGGGTAAGTCCGCAGGATCTCGATAATGCTCTCTATGACGCGTTCGGGCAGCGCCAGGTTTCCACCATGTATCGCCCGCTCAATCAGTATCACGTAGTTATGGAGGTTGCGCCTGAGTTCCAGCAAACCACTGAGGCTTTACAGAATATTTATCTGCGCGCCTCCAACGGCAGTGCCATTCCGTTGTCGGCATTCACCCGTTTCGTTCGTTCTAATACGCCTTTGGCGGTGAATCACCAGGGGCAGATCCCGTCGGTCACGATTTCATTCAATCTGGCTCCCGGGGTTTCTCTTGGGCAGGCGACCGTGGCGATCGAGAATGAGCAACGTACCCTAGGATTTCCCTCTACGATTCAGGCAAGTTTCCAAGGCACAGCCGCTGCGTACAAGGATTCGCTCTCGAGTCAGAAAATCCTGATTATTACTGCCTTGTTTACGGTGTATATCGTGTTGGGCATGTTGTATGAGAGCTACATTCATCCCATCACGATTCTCTCGACGATTCCATCCGCCGGCGTGGGCGCTCTGCTGGCTTTGTTGCTGACGCACAATGAACTCAACGTGATTGGAATGATTGGCATCATCCTGCTCATCGGGCTGGTGAAGAAGAACGCCATTATGATGATCGACGTGGCGCTCGAGGTGGAGCGCACGCAGGGGAAGAAACCTGCCGAGGCCATTTACGATGCCTGCCTGCTGCGTTTCCGTCCCATCATGATGACGACGATGGCGGCTCTGCTGGGAGGCCTGCCATTGGCGATCGGCAGGGGCGTTGGTTCGGAGCTGCACCGTCCGCTCGGCATTACGATTGTTGGCGGACTGATTGTCAGCCAGGCGCTTACGTTATTTACCACGCCCGTCGTCTATGTGTATCTCGACCGCTTCCGAATGTTCTTGCGGTCTGTGTTCGGCGGTGAAGACGACTCCCTGGCTGAGAGTTCTGCCCCTACTCCCGGACCGAGCCCGGCGCACTAAGCGCCAAGGGTTTGTTCTCTCCTGTTGGAGTATTTGTAGCAGGGTTGACCTTCTTGAAGAGATCGCGTGCAACCTGCTTTCAGTGGCACGGCATCGCAGCAGTGAGTGCAGGAACTAAGGGGCGAACATCAGCCGGGTCGCAAGGTCCCGCGCCGTCTAGGGCCGGGCCGCATCTAGCCGGATCGTGCTTGACGGTTGCGGCCCCTTTTTTTTCGCAGTCACCGTATGATAGGGGATGCTTTCCATGCTGGATTTTCCCGGCAGGGGTATTATTGTTTTTCGCTTTCAAATTCTCTCAGGAGTCACGGATGCTTCAGAAGGCATTGGTCCTGGTATTTGTGGTCGCAGGCATCGTTAGTTCCATCAGCTGCGGTACCACTGCGAGCCACTACGTCTATGCGACCATCCCGGCCGCTAATCAAGTCGCCGCCTATCGGGAGGACCCCAACACTGGCATACTGACGCTGCTTTCGGGAAGTCCGTACCCTGCCGGCGAGGGAGCCCATTCCGCGGTCCTCCATCCTTCGGGAAAGTTTTTGTATGTGGCGAATCCCGGTCAACTCGAAAACGACATTTCCCAGTTCGACATCGCCAGCGACGGCGTTTTGACTGAAGTGACTCCACGGACACCGATCGGAATCAACGCCTCGCAGCCGGAGTTCCTGGCCATGGATCCCGCGGGCAGCTACCTGTATGTAGCGAACACTTTATCGAACAATATTTCGGTGTTCTCAATCGACAGCGGCACGGGCGGGCTCACCCAGCTGGCCAATTCTCCATTCGCGATTGGGTTGCCCCGCTGAATATGCAGGTGACGCCGTCAGGCAACTTTCTCTACGTCACCACGTCAGGCCAGTCGGACGGGTTCATCTTTGGGTTCAGCGTGAATGCGGGAGTGCTCACCTCGCTTGGCCCTCCGAGCAGCACCTAGGGGACAACCCCAACGGGCTTGCAATTGACCCGAGTGGCACTTTCTGTACGCCGCGAACGAGGTCTTCAAACACCATCGCCGATTTTCTCCATTGCTTCGTCGGGCGCGTTGTCACTAGATACCGGGCACTCCATTTGCTGACGACTACACAACTCCCATTTCGCTGGTTCTGGATCTTAAGGGAGCATATCTCTACGTCGCCAATCAGGGATCCGGCAACGTTGCCGTGTATTCAATAACTCCACTACCGGACTGCCTACTTGTTCACCAGTTCCACGGCCACGGGCGCTTTCTTCACCGAGGGCAGTCCAAGTTTCCTGGCTGTGGACCCGAATGGCGGATATCTTTTTGTGGGGAACCAGGGGTCCGGGGCAGGGATTCAGGCATTCAGCGTCAGTAGTGGCAATTTGACCAACATCTTTACATATCGCGTGGGGAATACGCCCAGTTCGATCGTGGTGTTGCAGTAAAGGAACAGAACCACGTCTGCGCCTGGGAGACTTTTTACAGGCAAATTACATGCCAAAGACACACAAAAATTCTCAACTCTGCGACAATAGCTAGACCGGCACAAGCCCTCAAGGGTCTTTGTCATCGCGGGAGCCGACGTCGATTGGGGAACCACGCTTCCCGTGTTCGACCCGCTGTGAAATGATTCCGTGCCGAAACTGCCTTCAGGAGCCACAATCCATGAGGATCGCCAGCGCGGCAAGCGCCTTCCCGAAGCACTACTACACCCAGAAAGTTCTTCTCGATCGCCTCCAGGACTACTGGGGAGATCAACTCAAGAATCCTCTATTGCTGGCGCGCCTGCATCGCAACGTAACCGTCGATGGGCGCTACCTCGCTATCCCGGCGGAGCAGTATGTGGACATCAAGACCTGGGGCCAGGCCAACGACATCTGGATAAGAGTCGCCCAGGAATTAGGGGAGCAGGCTCTCTGTGTGGCGCTGCAGAACGCTGGATTGCAGCCCAGCGATCTGGGAGCGTTGCTATTCACGACCGTCACTGGAGTGGCGAGCCCGTCGATTGACGGGATGCTGATTAATCGCATGGGGCTTCCGGCCAACATCCGGCGGACTCCGATTTTTGGTTTGGGATGCGTGGCTGGCGCCGCGGGAATCGCGCGCGCCGCCGATTATGTTCGCGCCTATCCAACCCAGGCTGCGGCTTTGGTGTCGGTCGAACTCTGTTCGCTCACCCTGCAGCGGGAAGATCTGTCGGTCGCAAATCTGATTTCTTCGGGCCTTTTTGCCGACGGCGCTGCGGCGGTCATCGTAACCGGCGCAGAATTTGAGACTGCGGGGCCTGAGATTTCAGGACCCAAGATTCTTGCGACGCGCTCGGTTTTTTACCCCGGCACAGAAGAAATGATGGGCTGGAGCATTTCCGAGAAGGGTTTCCGCATCATACTGTCTACCGAGGTTCCGACTTTGATTCGGGAAAACCTGGGGCGGGATGTGGACATTTTTCTGGCGGACAACGGCCTTAAGCGAAGCGACCTGAAGAGCTGGGTTCTGCACACTGGAGGACCGAAGGTGCTCGAAGCCTACGGCGACGCATTGGGATTGCACGATGGACAACTCGATGCTTCCTGGGATTGCCTGCGGAAGGTGGGGAATCTTTCTTCCGCATCCGTTTTGTGCGTGCTTGAGGACGTGATGAAAAACCGGCGTCCTGAGCCGGGCACGCTGGGTCTGCTGGCCGCCATGGGACCGGGGTTTTGTTCTGAAGTGCTGCTCTTGCAATGGTGAGGTCGTGTCAGTTGGTAAGTTCGTTGTTGAGTTCGACAGATGTCTTCGTGATTGGCGGCGGCCCGGCCGGGCTGGCAGCGGCGATTGCCGCACGGGAGCGCGGATTCCGCGTAGTGGTCGCCGACGGCGCCAAGCCACCCATTGATAAGGCGTGCGGTGAGGCGCTGATGCCGGATGCAATCGCGGCGCTGAAACGGCTGGGAGTTGCCGTACCTTCGGCTGAAGCCTGCCCGATTCGCGGTGTTCGGTTTCTCAGTTCTGCATTGTCCGCGGAGGCGGACTTCCCTTCCAGTGAGCGCGGCCTCTCCATTCGGCGGACTGCCTTACACCGCATCATGATCGAACGTGCCGCGGACCTGGGAATCGGTCTGCTGTGGCAGAGCGTAGTCACCGGGATCTCCGGCAACGATGTCCAGATGGGGGAGCGTGCGGTTCGCACCCGGTGGATTCTTGGAGCTGACGGCGTCAACTCACGCGTGCGCCGTTGGGCGAATCTCGACGTTCAGTCGCGAACCGGCCTTCGCTATGCGTTCCGGCAGCATTATCGTGTCGCGCCCTGGACCGACCGCATGGAAATATATTGGGGAAAGAACAGTCAGGCCTACGCTACACCCGTGAACAGCGAGGAAGTCTGTGTGGCGGTGGCGTCGCGGAATGCCGGGCTTCGACTCGATGAAACTTTGCCGGAATTTCCCGAACTTAACGCCCGGGTTCGCAGCGCTGAGATTTCCTCTGTCGAGAGAGGCTCAGTGTCGGCGAATCGCAAGCTGAAGCGCGTCTGGCGGGGAAATGTCGGCTTGATCGGAGACGCCTCTGGTACGGTCGACGCGATTACCGGGGAAGGTCTAGGGCTTGCCTTCAGCCAAGCCGTGGCGCTGGCCGACTCTCTCGCATCCGGCAATCTTGCCAGTTATCAGGCGGCGCACCGCCGCCTGGCGCTTCGGCCCTTACTGATGGCGCGATTGATGCTAACACTCGACGGCCGTCCCAGGTTTCAACAACGTACTCTTCAGGCTTTTCGGGAACATCCAGAGGTTTTTCGCAGGCTGCTGGCCCTCCACGTAGGTTCTCTCTCGCCATTTCACCTCGCTCTCGACGGACTTACTTTGGGATGGGGATTGTTGACGGCATAATCCAATGAAAGATGTTCGGGCATTTCGGCGTGGTTGGGTGGGCCGGGCGTTCCAGGTTGTAATTGCGCTGGTCGCGGTCTCTTCGGTCGCATCGACGGAGCAGGGTGTGACATTTCAGTTGGACGCTCAACTCACCACCATTCACTTCACGCTCGGCGATGTGCTGCACACGGTTCGAGGAACCTTCCACTTGAAGCAGGGCTCTCTGCAGCTTGATCCTGCATCGGGCAAAGTCATAGGCGAAATCGTGGTGGATGCCGGGAGCGGCGAAAGTGGCAGCGGACTGCGCGACTCAAAAATGAGGCGCGAGGTGCTGGAGAGTGACAAGTATCCGGAAATCGCATTCCGCCCCGATCACGTCGACGGAGCGGTGTTGGCGCAAGGAAAATCTTCGGTGCGAGTTCATGGGATTTTCAGCATCCATGGGACGGACCACGAACTGACCGTGCCGGCTGAAATTGAGATGTCCTCGGGTCGTTGGGCCGCAGCCCTTCACTTTGCGGTGCCCTATGCGAGTTGGGGCATGAAGAATCCGAGCACCTTATTCTTGCGGGTGAGCGAATCGGTTGGTATTGACCTCACGACTTCGGGAACGGTGGCCCGGCCTTGAAACGATTTCGCCGACCCATCGTCAATATCCATCCTGCGGCGTGATTCCTTTACCCTCCGTGCACTCGTAGCATCGTCCTGTGGTCAGATTCGTGAACTCTTCCGTTCTGCCACTGGGCCATGCGATGACAGCGCGCTCCACCCGATCGCGTTTCTCCAGTCCAAACGTAACCGGAAGTTCTGATTGCGACAGATAACTGGAGCCGCTTTTCACCATGCGCGACTGGCTCAACCCGCTGGAGACAACGCTGATGGTTGCGCCGATTCCGTCGCGGTTTGACTTAGTGCCGACCAGTCGAAAACGAATGCTGCGATTGCCGGCCAACTGGTCATTGCGATAGAAGTGGGCGGGGCCGTTATTCGTGGTGAGCAGCAGGTCGAGATCGCCATCGCGATCGAAGTCGGCATAGGCCAGTCCGCGCCCGACTTTGGGCTGATCGAATCCGCCACCGACTTCCATGGTAACGTCGCGGAACTTTCCCTTGTCGTGGTTGAGAAACAACTGCGGCGGCTGGGCATAGCCTACGTTGCCGCGAATGTTGCGCACGGTTTCGTCGATGTGGCCGTTAACTACGGCGAGGTCGAGCCAGCCATCGAGATTGGCGTCGAGAAAAACACATCCAAACCCCAGACTGTTCCTGGAGGCCAGGCCCACGCCAGCTTGCGCGGCAACGTCTTCATAGGTCTTCCCTGCAAACTCGTAGAGGCCGGTCATTTCGTTATCGAAGTTCGTGATGGCCACGCCGGAATGGCCTGAGTTGGTGAAATCAGCAATGTCCACGCCCATACCGGCGCGCGCTTTGCCCTCGCTGCTGAAAGCAAGTCCAACCTCGACGGCGGCGTCTTTGAAAGTGCCGTTGTGCTGGTTGCGATACAGCTTGTTGGGTTGCGTGTCGTTCGCCACCAGCAGATCGGGCCAGCCGCTCCGGCTTTCATCGAGCATGGCGACGCCAAGGGATTTTGAGCTGCTGTCGAAAATGCCGCTGGAGGCGGTGACGTCTTCGAAGGTGCCATTGCCGCGATTGTGAAACAGCCAGCAAGTCTCGCCGCGGTAAGCTTCTGGCGTGCAATAAGACTTGTGCTTGCCGTCGAGACTGCAAAACACGTCGTGCTCCGGCGACCACTTGACGTAGTTGCAGACAAAAAGATCGAGCAGGCCGTCGCGATCGTAGTCGAACCAGAGAGCTGAGGTGCTGAGCGCCAGACGTTTTCCCAGGCCACTGGCGTTGGTTACGTCCACGAAAGTTCCTTTGCCGGTATTGTGGAAAAGCCGATTCTGGCCTACGCACGTGACCAGAATGTCGGGAAATCCGTCGTTGTCATAGTCGCCGACGGCCACGCCCATGCCATACATTTCGAGGTCGAGTCCAGCGCGGGAGGTCACGTCGCTGAAAGTGCCGTTGCCGTTGTTGTGATAAAGACGCAGTGTGGAGCGGCGCTGCCTGTGGCCGGGCCAATCCATTCCATTGATTAGAAGAATGTCTTGCCAACCGTCGCGGTCGTAGTCGAGGAAGGCGCAACCGGAACCCAGGGTCTCAGGCAGGAACTTGCCTCCAAAGGCACCGCTGTTGTGCTGGAACTGAATGCCGGCGCTGGCGGTTACATCAACCAAGCGAAAGCCGGGGGAAGCGGTCGGGGCGAGCGCCGCGCCGAGTGCCCGTAGCAACGGCAAGTTTGACGCTGCCGCCAGAGCTGCCGCGCCCCGCAGAAGGGATCTGCGATTCACGGAACGTTTACCAGCCCGGCGCGAATGGCATAAACCACAAGCTCGGCGGTCTTGTGAATGCCGAGTGCGTTCATGATATTTGCACGATGGACCGCAACCGTGTTGGCGCTGAGGTCGAGGGCTGCGGCAATTTCTTTATTCGATTTGCCATCAACAATCATCTGCAGAACTTCTAGCTCGCGCGGGGTCAGCCCGCTGCTGCGCTCGCCTTTAAGCGCCGAGTGCGGCTCCACCTGAGGGTCGAAAATTGTTTCCCCATTGGCCACGCGCCTTACGGCTGGGCCCAACTCAAGGTTCATCGCGTTTTTGAGAATGTATCCCTTGGCGCCAGCCTCGATCGCTTGCCGCACCCATGTGTTTTCAGAATGCATACTGAGCATGAGCACCGCGGTCTCGGGCAAGTCTTCAAGAATCTGCCGCGTTGCATCAAGGCCGTTCATCGTGGGCAAAGCGCAATCCATGACCACAACCTTCGGCTGCAGTGCACGCGCCAGCTTGATAGCTTCCTCTCCGTCGCCGGCCTCGCCCACCACGGCGATATCGAGCTCATCTTCCAGCATGCGCCGGAACCCCCGCCGCACTAAACCGTGGTCATCTACCAGTAAGACCGTTATCTTTTTTGTCATATTGAGCTTTTCTATTTCAAATCTTTTTCCCGAAACTCCACGCTTTCGCGGGGCACAGCCAAGTGCAACAACGTGCCGCCCTCCGTGGGAGTCGAAAACACAATTCGTCCACCCATCAATTCTGATCGCTCGCGCATCGCGACCAGTCCGATCCCCTGTTTCGCCGGCCGTCCACTGAAGCCTACACCGTGGTCTTCAACTTCCAGTTCCAAAGTTGCGGGAAGAAAACGCAATCGCACCCAGGCCTGCTTCGCTCCGGAGTGCCGCGCAACGTTGTTCAAAGCTTCCTGCAGTATGCGGTAGATTTGCACACCCGCGCTGCGATCCACATCGAACCGCACACCCTGCTTGTCATAGGATATGGTAATTCCATTCTGTCTTTCCACGGTCGGGATGTACCAGTCTAGTGTGGCTTCCAGACCAACTTCATCCAACATCACCGGATGCAGCGCCTGAGACAGAGTCCGGACGCGATCGAGAGTCTCCTGGGCGATCTCCGGACTTCGCGCAAGTCGGTGCGCAAGGATGACCCTTCCGGGGCGTGAGTTCCTGCGCGGCCGAGCATCGACCCCATCGCCGTGAGAATCTGACCGAATTCATCATGTAATTCGCGCGAGATGTAGCGCAACGTTGACTCCTGGGTGGCAATCAGTTTTTGCGCCAGTTCGCTGCGCCGCTCGGAAAGCTCGGCCATGCGGGCAAATAGCCGGCGGTTCCATCCCATCATGGAAAATCCAGTGAGCAGGATCGCAGCCAGCGTCGCAGCGAGAAATACGTACACTTCCCGCTGTACCCGATCATAAATCTCGACAATGCGTTGCGCGGCCTGTTCTTCATTTTCGCTGTTTTGCACCAGCAAGCGGGCCACGGTCGTGCTCAGGGCTTCCTGCCGCGCCTGCAGCGAAACCTGGATCTGCGCTCTCGCATCCTTTTCTCTGCCCGTCGCCAGCCAGCGCAAACACGCGATCAACCGCAACCCAGAACTGGGTGAGCGAACTGCTTAGCGAAGCGCTCTGTTCGGTCGTCCGGGTCGTGGGCGCCAATCGTTCTTCGAGGCGCATGGCATCATCCAGATCGGTGCGAATGCGCTGGAACTGTGCTGACCACGCTGTGAGCGGATATGGCTCATCATTGCCGAGCATGTCACGCATGGCGACTGCGAGCAGGTTCAGATCATTCTGAATGCGCAGCAGTTGCAGCGAGTCCTTGCGATTGCGGTCGATCAGTTCGGACTGAAGCTTGCGCAAGCCCGCCACATGCCACGTGATATAAGCGGAGTAAGCCACGACCGCTGCGAGCGTGACAAACAAGCCGAGCAAAAGGCCCAGGGTTGGAGAGCGCTCCGGCGAAGGCGAACGTGGCACGCCCCGAGGATACAATGCCGGGCCCAAACGTGTCACAATGCAGTAATAATGAAGCGAAACAGGGCCGCAGTGGAGTCCAATTAAAGATTGAGTACCGATCCCAAGCCAGCCTCAGAAGACCCCGAAAGTCCAGAGACTTCGCGCCGTCTTGCCGGAAGTCTGGAAGCTGATGCGGCCGCGGCGCTGGCTGTTGGCGCTCGGGTTTGTTCTGATGCTCATCAACCGCGTTGCGGCGCTGGTGCTGCCCTACTCCACCAAGTTTCTGATCGATACGGTCATCAACAAGCACCACTTGGATAAACTTCGGCCGCTGGTTCTGCTCGTATTGGCGGCTACCGTGGTGCAGGGTCTCACCTCCTTCTCGCTTACGCAGTTGTTGTCGAAGGCGGCGCAGCGGTTGATTGCGGAGTTGCGCGAACAGGTGCAGGTGCACATCTCCCGCCTGCCGGTTGCATTTTACGATGGCAACAAAACGGGCAACCTTGTATCGCGCATCATGAGCGACGTAGAGGGCGTGCGGAACCTGCTGGGCACGGGTCTCGTGGACTTCGCCGGCGGGCTGGTTACCTCTGGAATTGCACTGGTCTTATTATTCCGCACCAGCCCGCAGATGACGCTGATCGCGGTCGGTTCGTTGCTGTGTTTCGCAGTGGCACTGAATAAAGCGTTCGCGACCATCCGGCCGATTTTTCGCGAACGCGGCAAAATTAATGCCGAAGTGACGGGGCGACTCACGGAATCGCTGGGTGGCGTGCGCGTGATCAAGGGATATCACGCCGAGGGACGCGAGGAAGCGATCTTCGCCAAAGGCGTGCGCCGACTGCTCGACAATGTCATGCGCACTCTCACCGCTACGTCGGTCATGAGCCTTTCGGCAAGCGTCCTGCTGGGATGTGTGGGCGCGGTCACGATGTATGTCGGAACGCCACCAGATTGCCGCAGGTACGCTGACAGTGGGCGGTTTCTTTTCTTATACGCTGTTACTGGGTTTCCTGGTTGCGCCCATCATGCAGATCGTCTCCATTGGAACTCAGCTTACAGAGGCTTTGGCGGGACTTGAGCGGACTCAGGAAATCATGCGAGAGCGGCCGGAGGATCAGGATCCCCGGCGTTCGGTGGCGTTGCGCGACATCGTTGGACGAATCGAATTCGACGACGTAAGTTTCAGCTACGATGGAATTCACGACGTGCTGCGCGACATTTCTTTCCGCGCCGAGCCGGGGACGGTCACGGCACTCGTGGGATCCTCCGGCTCTGGAAAATCTACGACGATCGGCCTGATCTCCGCTTTTTACGTACCCACCAAAGGCAGAATCCTGGTGGATGGCACAGATCTCAGCACGGTTCGCCTCGATTCCTACCGCACCCGTCTCGGAGTCGTGTTGCAGGAATCGTTTCTGTTTGACGGAACGATTCGCGAGAATGTGGTCTTTTCACGTCCCAGCGCGAGTGAAGAAGAATTCCAGCGCGCCTGCCGGATCGCGCGCGTAGATGAGTTCGCCGAATCTTTCGCCGACAAATACGAAACGGTGGTCGGCGAACGCGGGGTTAAGCTTTCCGGCGGCCAGCGGCAACGAATCTCGATTGCCCGCGCCATTTTGGCCGAGCCGCGCATACTGATTCTCGACGAGGCAACCTCGAGCCTTGACTCTGAATCGGAGCAAATGATCCAGCACGGGCTTTCTTATCTCATGCAGGGCCGCACCACGTTTGTGATTGCGCACCGGCTTTCGACCATCCGGCGGGCTGACCAAATTCTGGTGATGGAACAAGGAAAAATCGTGGAGCGGGGCACGCATGAACAACTCTATGCCGCGCAAGGCCGCTACTACGACCTTTACACCACACAACATGGAGTCGAGGAAAACTTGTTTCTCGCGCCGGGCGAAGGAGACACGGTTGAAGGGGATATTAACGGCAACTCGGGTCGAACGAATGGCGATGTGAAGGCTGCCGACGCATTGCGCGTGCTCAAAGGAGAGGTCCGCTAGCGTGATTAGTGCGCCGGACAGCTCTCCTGTCAACCACGCTCCGGCGATCCGCGCGGAACACCTTTGCCGTCATTACCGCATGGGCGAGACGCTCATCCGGGCCGTCGATGGAGTTACTCTTGACGTGCGGGCGGGCGAATTTGTTGCTTTGCTGGGCAGTTCGGGCTCGGGAAAATCTTCGGTATTGAATCTCATCGCAGGTCTGGATCGTCCCACATCCGGCAGCGTGATTGTTCGCGAGCGAGATCTCGCGCAACTCACACGCGAGGAACTCGCCCACTATCGCCTACTTACAGTAGGAATGGTTTTTCAGTCGTTCAACCTGATTGCCAGCATGACGCTCGCGGAAAATGTGGAATTGCCGATGCGCTTTGCTGAGGTCGATCGCGGGAAACGCGATGGGCTGGCCCGCGAAGCACTTGCGAGAGTTGGCCTGCAAGCTCGAATGAACCACCGCCCGAGTGAACTCTCCGGCGGAGAACAACAACGGGCCGCGCTGGCCCGGGCGCTCATCAACCGCCCTCAACTCTTGCTTGCCGACGAGCCCACCGGCAATCTCGACAGTCATACCGGAACCGAGATCATGAACATGGTCCGTGAATTCAATCAGCAGTTGGGGATGACGGTCGTTATGGTGACGCATGAGCGCGCGCTGGCCGAGCGCTATGCCCAGCGACTCATCTTCCTGGCCGATGGCAAACTGGTTGGCGATGAATCGAACGCGTCCGCGGCTGCCGGTGCCGCAATGGATCAAGCCAGCACAGATGGAGGGCGCGCATGACCCTTCCCGATCTGACCGAACTCGCCTTACGCAATCTGCGCGAATCTCTGTTGCGAAATTCGCTGACCACCATCGGCATCTCCGTGGGCGTCGCATCGCTGGTCGCTATGCTTTCTCTGGGAGTCGGGCTGCAACAGCTCGCGTCGCGCCGGTTAATGAAGTCCGGACTGTTCGATACGGTCGTCGTCACCTCACGACGCGATCTGCGCAACTTCGGGCGCGAGGAGGAGCGCAGCGGGCCGGCCCCAGGCGAGAGCCGCATCCTCGACGAGCCCACGCGGCAGGAGATCGAACGCTTACCCAGTGTAGTTGAGGCCGATCCCGATATCCGCCTGATCACAGAACTGCGCTATCAGGACAAGCCGCACTTAACCATGGTCGCAGCGCTTCCTGCTTCCGACAAATCGAACGACGCGTTTGAAACGATGCAGGGACACTTCTTTTCGTCCGACGTGGCGCCTGAAGCAATTCTCCAGAAAGCGTTCGCCGAAGAGCTGCTTGGGAAGACGCCGAAGCCCGGTCTTGACGAAACCAAGGTCGCGGAATTGGCGGCTCCGCTTTTGGGCAAGGAATTGATCATGCGTTATGCCCAGCGCGAGGCGGCGCATAGTACGCGCTCGACGCAAGTAAGTGACAAGGAGACCTCTTCGGAGGACCAGAATCTCGCGGGCGCGGCGTATTCGGTGGTTTCGCGCGAACAAAAGCTGACGATTGTTGGCGTCGCCGATCTTGATCCGGAAAGCATGCGCGGGCCGACCCGTGCGCGAGTCTTCGTTCCACTCGGGCTTGCGGAGAGCCTGCACGTGATGCAGCCTACCGACCTGCGCGAGATTTCTCGCGCGGCCAGTGACCAGCCGGTTTACTCCTCGGTGAATGTACGAGTGAAAAATCCCAGTCAGGTGCAGAAGGTGGAAGATGCCATCAAGAAGATGGGATTCAATACCTTCTCGATTCTTGACGCCAGCCGCAGCATCCAGCAGTTCTTTAAAGTGCTCGACGTATTTCTCGGAATCTTCGGCAGCTTGGCGCTCGCCGTCGCTTTCATCGGCATCGTTAATACCTTGGTCATGGCCATCCTCGAACGCCGCCGCGAAATTGGCATCATGAAAGCAATCGGCGCGAGCGACGGTGACATCAAAAAACTTTTTTTCGCGGAAGCGGGCGCCATGGGCATTCTCGGCGGCATCGTCGGGGTGGTTCTAGGTTGGGCGATCGGCCAAGTCATCAACCTGGGAACTAACATTTATCTCAAGAGTCAGTCTTTTCCGCCGGAGCATTTTTGGTCGGTGCCGTGGTGGCTCGTGGCGTTTGCGCTCGTGTTTTCCTTCCTCGTGAGCCTCGCTGCGGGCCTCTACCCGGCTGGACGCGCGGCCCGTCTCGATCCTGTGCAGGCCTTGCGCTACGAGTAAACTGAAACGGATGAATTGCCGGCTCCGAATTATTTGTCTGCTCACAGGTCTCGCCATTACGCCTTCTGTCTGCGCCCAGAGCCGCATCGACTGCGACGCGCTGAACAGCAAGATTCTGAAGCACCCCGTACACTATTGTGTCTACCTTCCAGCCAGCTACGACTCCGGCGCAACTCAGCATCCGGCGCAAGCATATCCCGTGCTGTACTTTCTCCACGGACTCGGCGATAACGAGCGCACACTGTTTAACAACGGTGGATGGACGATGCTCGACGATCTTCGCCGGCAGCACAAGGTGGGAGAATTTCTCATCGTAGCGCCCGAAGGCGGGCGAACCTTCTACATCGATTCCGCTGACGGCTCGGTGCGCTACAATGACTTCTTTTTGCAGGAGTTCGTACCGCTCATCGAGACGAAATACAGGATCAGCAAGGGCCGGAAGAGTCGGGCGATCAGCGGCATCTCCATGGGTGGCTATGGTGCGCTGCGGTTTGCTTTTGCTCATCCTGAAATGTTCTCAGCCGTCAGCGCGCAAAGCGCCGCGCTGATCACCGGCTCCGCGCAAGAACTCGACACCGCGGCACGCTCTGGCGCTCCACTTGGCAAACTGCTGACTGCAGTGTTCGGAAATCCGATCGAGGTGCAGCACTGGAAAGAGAACAGTCCATTCGTTTTGGCGCAGAGAAATGTCTCCGCCGTGCGGAAGCTGGATATCTACTTCAACTGCGGTCAGGATGACAACTATGGCTTCGAAAAAGGAGCCGCCGCGCTGCACGAGCAACTACACAAAGAAGGCGTAAAGCACGAGTATCATCTTTATCCCGGCGACCACAGCCTGTCTTATTTCCTGGAGCATTTCACCGAGATCATGGAGTTCCATTCCCGGGCATTCGGACTTAAGTAGCCGGCAGAGAGTCCTGGCTGGTTTCCCGCGGTGTCGAGTGTAAAATATTAGCTGGTCCGCCCATGGCCCGCGGAGGGATGTGTGAGTGGTTGAAACAGGCGGTCTTGAAAACCGCTGTACGGGAAACCGTACCGGGGGTTCGAATCCCTCTCCCTCCGCCACGCACTCGGTGTGCTGGAGAACGTCCATGTCGGTAGTATCCCTTTAACGAATGTATAGTCTGTTAATAGACAGACATTACAAGCCCTACTCCTCTTAATCCTGGGCGCAATGTAATTCTGAACGCTAGTCAGTCGTTCCGCGTCGCAGCGACTGCGAGCGTCAAACTGAGAAAAGCAGCCTGCTAAGCCGGGATGGCGAAGCCCTGACCTTGCGCCGGCACTGAACTTCGAAAATCAAAAGAATTTGTCCAGCCATACAGCCCAACAAAAACACGCCCATTCGCTGTGAAAGTCGAACTGCCGCTTTTTCCCGGATACGTTTTTGCACGAATCAAACCAACCGAAAGCTCCAGAGTGCTTGGAGCCGAGATGTCGGCTTGTGGGAAGTGGAGCCACAACGGCCGAGAAAGCGCGCGCTAAAAGTCGAAAATTATCGGAAATCAGCGCCTTAAGTAATTCTTTCCGCAGGAGAAACTTTCGGTCTTATGACTGCGCGCTAGGCCCCAGGCAGCCCGAGTGGGTTCGCATGTGACTGCGCGCCCGCCACGCAGTCTGAACTGCAGAGAAATTCCGTTCGCTTCACGCCGAAATACGCGAATAATGCCCGTATTCTGCGATTATTCCAAACAAACCGGACTGCAGAGAACGGACCGCTCGACACCAAATGCAGTCTCAGTCATGGCTTTTCTCCGGAGGGCACATTCGCAGTCCGGTTTTTCCAGTAGGGCCGTAGGCGAATGCAATGCGATGACAAGCCTGCGATTCGGCCCTCGCGGCTTGACTTTCTGTCAGCGCCTTGCAAACCGAGTTCCGCCTCGGGGTAGAAATTATCAAGTGTCCTGTTTTACTGAAGGCGTGAGAGTGGACTCCGGTCCGCTCACGGCGGATTTTAGTGACGATCATGTTCCACGACGAATCATCAGCCATGCAACAGCAGCACTCGCCAAAGACAGGCCTGCGCAAATCGACATGACGATTCGGAATCCGTATACGAACGATTCCTTCACGGATTCCGTGATGGCGGCGTCCGCAGTCGGATCAAGCCCCGCGGGTAGTTGTAAGCCGGCGAGCTTGATCTCGCTCGCTTGCACCTCCTGTCGAACGTAAGACGACAAGGAGAGGCCAGCCAAACTCCGATCTAGTCGGAAACCAAACGCCTTCACCATTACAATTCCAAGCACTGCGATAGCGAGTACCCCTGCCACCCGTGCCACCGCATTGTTGATTCCGGAAGCCATGCCCGCTCGTTCTTCCTCTAGTGAATTCATAACCACGGTGGTGACAGGAGCGACGGTGATCGCCATCCCAAATCCCAGGACAATCATCGCCGGGAAGAACGACCTCCAATAGCTATTCCCAACGGCAGGCACAGAGAAGAGAGCAAAACCGATTGCGGCAATAAAAGGACCAACCATAAGCGGACCTCTCGAGCCATAGCGGGCAACGAGTCCGCCCGCCCAGCGCGAAAGAAGGAACATCAGCAGAATTAAGGGAAGGAGTGCAATACCGGCTGCGGTTGGGGAATACCCTTGGACTTGGATCAGATTCAAGGGGAACAGGAAAAAGAAAATTCCGATCGCTGCGTACAAAAGCAGTGTAAGCAGGTTCGCGCCACTAAACCTCGCGGATCGGAATAGAGTAAGCGGTACCATGGGGAAAGCGATTCCAGCTTCGACGAGAACAAATGCGATAAGACTGCCGCAACCAACAATCAAACTTGCGAGCACCAGGCGATTCGCCCAGCCCAAGTTCACCGACTCGAGGAGGCCGTACACCAATCCGCCGAGACCTAGAGTGGCAAGAAGCGCTCCGATCCAATCGATGCGCCCGGCGGTTAGGCGGCGGGTTTCCGGAATCTGCCAAAGGGAAATCACGATCACCGACGCTGCAATCGGAAGATTGATGAAGAACGCCCAGCGCCAGGAGGCATGCTCAACCAGCCAACCACCAAGAACGGGCCCGACCGCAGTTGTGATCGCCGTAAAGCCCGACCACGTGCCGATCGCTTGCCCACGTCTCTTTTCGTCGAAGGACGTACTGATAATCGCGAGACTTCCGGGCACCAGGAGTGCAGCTCCTACTCCTTGAATACTCCTGGCGAAGATCAACTGATGAATGTTCGAAGAAAAGCCGCAAGCGGCGGATGCGATGGCGAAGATTGCCACGCCCACAACGAAGATCATGCGGCGGCCAAACAGATCGCCGAGGGATCCACCCGCGAGAATCAACGCACCCAGGAACAGGCCGTATGACTCGACCACCCATTGCACATCCACCACTGTTGCGTGAAAAGTGGCCTGTATCGCGGGCAGAGCCACATTGACGACTGTGCTGTCGATAAATGCCATGCTCGAACCAAGAATCGTTGCAGTGAGAATCCATGGCTTGGTTCTTTCTCCGCACGGGACTTCGCTACCGTCTGATCGGAGTACGGCTCCATCGCAAGGAACTCTCATAGAGGGTATGGATGCTTTTCAAGCGGCATCGGGTCCGAAGATCGATCCGGCGAAAGCTATTAGCAATGATTGGCATTCCTGAGCATCCGGGCCAGAAGTCGGCTTCGAGGAAATCAACGGATGATCTCCTCGAAGCCCGTTTTCTGGACTTTTGAACGTGTGAAACTCGCTTGCATTCCGGGGGTTAGAGGGCTGCGCCAGCGAAGCAGGCCAGTTTGAACCTTACAAAACCACTCACCAGTTTGACGGCACTGTCGCCAACCTGGGGTGCCCTGGCCAGATCCTGGAAACAGTGCTGTCAAATCAATGCGAGTGCAATCTCTCACACCAACATTTATAAACTTCCGCCGACCGCCGGGAATGTTTCTGTCGACGGCTCAGAACCTTTTTGACGTAGCTGGAGGTTCAGAACAATGGTCATCTGGTCGCCCGCGGGCGGGCCGCTGACGGGTCCGGTGTAGCCTTCTCCTCCAACTGAAGCAGGCATCTGCAGGTTTTTATCGTGAGTAGCTGCGATCAACGTTCCGGTGCATCCTGCCCCGTGATAATCCTCACCAATGGTGGAAGGCATCTGACAATCTTCACTCTGTATAACGGGCGGCCAATTCGTATCTTTCACCGCGCTCAGTAGCGCAGGAAAGTTCTCGCGAACGACGCTGGCAGCCCCCGAGACCTCCAGCGGTCCGTATTTCTGCAGCGCCACTGGAGTCAAAGGACCGAATACAAGTGCATTGCCCAAGCCAGGAAATAGGAATGTAACTTCGCGAGTTTCGGTGTGAATCACAGGATCACCGTACACCGGCCCCGAGTAGGCTTCGTTCGGTGTTGCTGTCACAGGGCGGTCCACACGAGTCAATGTGAGATCTCCGATGGCTTCAAGTTTGCCGTCCCGGGCCCTCAGAATTCGTTTGGACCTGAACGTCAGCAAGGTGTGCTCGGTCGCCTCGGGGACGAAACCGTTCGGCAAGTTCCCTTCAAGATTGAGCGTGTACTCCCAGTCTTCGTCCCCGGGAAATATATTGAGATCGACGACCGAGTTATCCAGGTCGTTTGGGTCGAGGTTCACTTCTCCGGTTACGCGGGCGACACCAGTGTTTACTGAATCTGGATTTGTCCGGGACCCCTGGAAAAGACTGGCGCTCGACGCATCAGAATCGAGGGTCCAAGTACTGCTGTTGGCCGAGGCAACCGGCGAGATGATCGCCAACATGGTTATGCTCAGGAAGGTAGTTAGGACTTCTCTTTTGGCTAGTCGAATCATGCTAGTAACTTTTGATTTCATTTGTTTCCTCCTCTTTCTTGCACTCTTGTTAATGCACGAGGTGGGCCAACTGAAAACGTGCGACTGCCTGCTAGCCGCCCGCGGCTGTTTCGTCGGATCTTCTTTGTCTCGAAGCAGATAGTAATTTCTGCACGAAGGAACCCTAGATCAGCAGATTGTCTGGAACGTCAATTGATTGACAGAGGGTCTGCATTTGGACGGCAGTGGCTTGCGCCGACTATGAACTGAGTCGGCTCGACTAGATTTGCGGGAGCGGCTCGGGTTTCTGCGATGCGGGTGCCACGGCATCAGAATCACTTTGGAAGATGGGTCGGGAAATCCCCAGCTTCTGCATCTTGTGGATCAAGGTAGTACGCTTCAAGCCAAGTTTCGCTGCAGCGCCTTTCGGGCCGCCGATCACCCACCCCACTCTTTCAAGTGTGCGCAGAATTAGGGTGCGCTCCGAGTCTTTCAACGTTGTCACGGGAGAAGGAGTGACAGTCGAAGCGACCGCAATAACACGACTTCCAGAAGCGGGCAACGGATTCGGCAGCACACCGTCGTCTGAGAGGATTACGGCGCGTTCGATCAGGTTCTGCAGTTCGCGGATGTTCCCCGGCCACGGATACGCGCTGAGCGCGGACAAGGTTTCGGGAGGAATATGGTTAATCTCTCGACCCATCCGTCGGCCGAAGCGTTCGACAAAATGGGTCACCAGAGCCGGAATGTCTTCTGGTCGCTCACGCAACGGTGGTAACTGGACGGGGAACACATTCAGGCGATAGTAGAGGTCGCTACGGAATTGGCCGTGGTTCACCATCTCCGCCAAGTCCCGATTGGTTGCGGCCACGAGACGGACATCTACTTGATGAGTCCGGGTGCTCCCCAGCCGCTCAAACTCTTGTTCTTGCAAGACCCGCAGCAACTTGGGCTGCAAGGCCTGCGGAATATCGCCGATTTCGTCCAGGAAGAGTGTGCCTTTGTCGGCAAGCTCGAAACGGCCGATCTTTTGCGCGATGGCTCCCGTGAAAGCTCCCTTTTCATGGCCGAAAAGCTCACTCTCCAGCAGATCTAGCGGAATGGCGGCACAATTCAACCGTACGAAGGGCCGTCCAGCACGAGAACTGAGGTTGTGAATCGCGTGCGCGATCAGCTCTTTGCCGGTGCCTGTTTCACCCTGGATAATGACAGTGGAATCGGTGGGCGCAACCCGCTCGACTTGTTCGAGTACCGCTTCGAGCGCAGGGCTGTTACCTATGATCTGCTCGAATCTTCGATCGTAAGAAACCTGATCACTTCCCAATCTTGCGAAAGCTCCCACAGAGAACCTCCTGACCTGCGCGTGTACACTTCGTTGTCTGGGCTCAACTCTCCAGAGCTGCTCGAACACTTCCCAGCAGAGCTTCATCGTCGAATGGTTTAGCGAGGAACTCCACCGCACCAGCCCTCAATGCCTGCATCCGCATTCTTGTGTCGCCGTGTGCCGTGATAAAGATGGTGGGGATCCTGCAATGCTCAGCGTTCAGTCTGGCCTGCAGTTCCAGACCGGACATCCCGGGCATCCGGATATCGGTAATCAAGCATGCAGTCTGTTGCTGCTGGCCGGATTGCAGGAATTCTTCGGCGGACGCAAAGGCTCGCGAGGGCAGTCCCACAGATTTCAACATGCCCTGCAACGCGCTGCGCATCAAGTCGTCGTCATCGACGATCGCCACTAAGTTTGTTTTGTTTTGGATGGCCATAGGTGAAAATTAGCATCGTCGCCAATGGTGCGCAATCATACTTTGGTATACGAGTGCTTATACTGGCCGCAGCTTTCCTGCCGCCACGGCATTTTAGCGATACAGACGGCATCCGGGGACACAACGGCGAACGCGATGCAGGATGGGATTATTCGTGAGTGTCGGTTTTGCTGGGTAGGGTAAGTTGGAAGGTGGCGCCACGCGGAGAATTGCCGGTCGCCCACAAGCGGCCACCGTGGGATTCCACGATGGAGCGGCTGATTCGAAGTCCCATGCCGGTGCCGTCAGGCTTGGTGGTGAAGAAGGCACTAAAGATTTGGTCGGCCTGTTGTGCGGGCAGTCCGACACCGGTATCGCTGACCGAAACCATCAGTTGCTCGTCTTCTGCTGCACTGCGACTCGATGGCGAGTTCGCGCGTCCCATCCATATTTTTCATGGCCTCGATCGCATTGGTCATAAGGTTCATAAGCAACTGCTGCAACTGCACTCGATCGCCCATGATCTGAGGAAGGCCTTCCAGGAGTTCTGCCCGAATCGAAATGGAGTATCGGGTAGCCTCGTTACGCAGGAGGCCGATCATTCCTCGGATAAGTTCGTTTATATCAACCAACTCCCGCTCATGGGTTCCCTTTTTGTAGAGAGCGCGCACACGGCTGATGATTTCGGCGGCGCGAGTCGCATCCTTCACGACTCTTGAGGCAGCCTGGCGCGCTTCTTCCACATCGGGTTGATCGCGAGTAAGCCAGCGCAGACAGGTATTGGCGTCGGTGACGGCAGCTGCAATCGGTTGATTCACTTCGTGGGCCGAGAGAAGCGGTCAGTTCGCCCATAGTGGTTATCAGGCTGATACGTTCGAGATCCGCTTGCGTCTGACGTAAAGCCTCTTCGGCCTGCTTGCGTTCAGTGATGTCGGTGGAGCTGCCAACGAACTGCGCCAGATTTCCAGACGCGTCCAGCACTGGATGTCCGACACTGTGGAGGTGTCTCACGGTGCCATCCGGAAGGAGAATCCGGTATTCAATTTCGTAGTCCGACTTTTCACTGACTGCCCGATCGATGGCTTGTTGCCGCCGGGCTCGATCGTCAAGATGAATGCGCTGCAGTCGTTTGTTCCAGGCCAGCATGCCTTCCTCGGGATCGAAACCGTAGATGCGATACCATTCTTCGGATAAATGCAATGCGCGTCTTTCCATCTACCTGCCAGACCCAACTTCCGGTATGGGTGAGCTTCTGCGCGTCGGCTAAATAGGCCTCGCTCTGCCGCAGCTTTTCTTCAGCCCGCTTGCGCTCAGTCACATCGATCACGGTGCCGACGAATTCTAGAAGATCGCCGGATGGACTGAAAACGGGATGACCCACGACATGGATGTCTCTGACGTCGCCGGTGGGGTGAATGATGCGGTAATCGAGTTCGAACTCCGCTTTCTCGCGACCTGCTATCTCGATGGCGTCCCTAACTTCGGCTTGATCATCGGGATGGATGCGGTTAAAGAACGTTTCGTATCTCGGCAGGCCGGCGTGCGGATCAAAACCCAGCACGCGGTAGCATTCCTCGGAGAAGTACCTGATCTCGCCCAGAGCGGGTGTCGATGCCCAACTGCCGGTGTGGCTGAGCCTTTGCGCTTCGGCTAAATATGCCTCGCTGGCACGCAGTTCCGCCTCTGCCCGGTTGCGCTCGATGATCTCAAGTTTCAGGTTCTCACTGGTCCGGGTCAGGTCGGCGGTTCGCTCTGCGACTCGCACCTCAAGCTCGTCCCGCGCTCGTGTAGCTCCGGTCATTAGCAGCGCGAAGAGCAGAAACACAAGGTCATAAAGGACTCGCGAGACGCTGTTGACCTCAGTATCGAAGACATAGCTGCGGACCAGCGCGCAGAGCACGGCGGAGAGAATGCCGGGCCTGGTTCCGGCGTACCAAAAGGTTATCGCGATTGCGCACAGCCCAAATGCGTTAAACGCCAAAGGTAAATGGAAATGTAGAAACACTTGCGTCAGGCCGGCAGCCACAGCGACCGAGACCAATGCCAAGCCATAGCCTACGGCCGGCCGCGCACTCCATTTCGCCTTGTCCGGATAGCCCATCGATCCAGTCTCTTAATCCTTTGACTACTTCTTACCGGCCGGAAGCGCGAGCTTCGCCGCCATTCTGACGAGGTCCGCCAGCGAGTCGGCCTGCATCTTTCGCATCACGTGCCCGCGTTGGATCTTCACGGTGATTTCGCTGGTTCCGAGGTCAAACGCGATTTGCTTATTGAGCATGCCTGAAACCACCAGGCTCATGACCTCGCGTTCGCGTGGGGTCAATGACTCGTAGCGCTTTTGCAATTCGTCCAGTTCGCCCTGCTGTTGGCGTAGTGCCCGGTCGCGATCCAAAGCCTGATGGATCGCGTCCAGCAAATCTTGATCCCGGAACGGCTTGGTCAGAAACTCGACCGCGCCTGATTTCATAGCTTTCACCGTCATCGGAATGTCTCCGTGACCGGTGATAAAGATGACGGGGATTCGTATGCCTGCGTCAACCAGTTGATGCTGAAAGTCCAGGCCGTTAATTCCAGGAAGTCTTATGTCCAGGATGAGGCAGCTTGGCCCGTCGGGGCGCTTGCTGCGTAGAAAATCCTGGGCTGTACCGAACATCTCCGACCGCAAGCCAACCGACTTCAGCATTCCTTGAATGGAGGCACGCACCAAATCATCGTCATCGACGACGAATACTGTGGGGGCAGCGAGCGTCATTCATGGACCTCGGCTTTTTGGTTCGGACGAGAGCTGGCGCCGTTCCCGGCGGAACAATGACGCCAGGTCTGTGGGCGGCTATCGTCTGCCTCACCGCGCGCTTCCATCCGACCGCTCTCAGCCTACAGGCCAAACATGATAACGCAGTGAGCCCGGAAACGAGGTTTGGCGAGAGTACCGGCAAGCCCGATGATAGCGCCCAGAACTGTTGCCGTCCAAATGCCGACGTGTAATCCTCCCGCCGACATTAGGGACACTCCATTTCTTCGCTCAGATTGGCAAACGGCCTTGGAAAACATGGACCTAGCGGTAAGCGGCGTTTGGAACACGGTATGCACTATCGGCAGTGACGTAGATGCCGAGAACTCACCGTTTCGACGCTTCCCCCCAAGCGAGGTCGATTCGGCGCGGTGAACGACGATGCGTCAAGACCGCAGAGTGCGCTCGTGACCACAGATCGCGGGCGCACTCGAGAGGAAGGAATTGTAATGGCGAATCAAAAGACCAGGAAGTGCGCGCACATACCATGCCTCTGCGATCTGGCAAATGGCGAAGAATACTGCGGGCAGGCATGTCGCGACGCGGGCAGCGATAACGTGGAAATCGCATGTCAATGCGACCACGCGTTGTGTCCACTCATATTCCGGGACTTCGCACCTCACAGCGCTGCTGGCTTGGCCGACTACTGATAGCCATAAACCGGGCGGAGCCAAACGTCGTGACGCGCCCGGCCATAAAGGAGAATTGATCGTGAAATTTCTAAAACAGAGTTCATCGCTCTTGCTTTCATCTTGTTTGCTGCTAGCGACTCCGACGGGAGCGTTCGCGCAGGCGGGTCAGACTGCCGCGCCCGCAGTTAAGGCCGCAGCAGCGCCGGTTCAGAACGCACATCAGACGCCGGAACAGTTACAGCAACTCGTCGCCCCAATCGCTTTGTATCCAGATGCGTTGGTGGCACAGATCCTGGCAGCGTCTGCCTATCCCGACCAGGTTGTGGAAGCAGACCGCTGGCTGCAGGAGCATACCAATCTTAAAGGCAAACAACTCGGCCAAGAGGTCGACCAGCAGCCTTGGGATCCGAGTGTGAAGGCCCTCGTGGAGTTTCCTTCGGTGCTCGCCAACATGGACAAGAATCTCTCATGGACTTCCTCGCTTGGCGACGCCTACGTCAACCAGGAGAAGGACGTAATAAAAGCTGTCCAAGAAATGCGCGACCGCGCGGAGAAGGCGGGCAACTTAAAAAGCACATCACAAGAAAAAGTAAGCAAGCAGGGGAAAAACATTGTGATCGAGCCCGCCGGTTCTGAGGTGGTTTACGTTCCCGAGTATGATCCGTGGCTCGTATACGGAGCGCCTATCGGAATTTGGCCAGACTGGTATTGGTATCCAGGACTGTTCCTTGAAGGTCCGGGCATTGAGTTTGGCTTGGGCTTTGGAATCGGCTTCTTCGGCGGATTTGGCTGGGGCTGGCACCACTGGGGATACGATTGGCACCACCACGGCGTTCTTTTCGACCACCACGCCTACGTATCCCACAGCAGGATCTTCGCCAATCGCAACCACTTCAATCGCGCTGGAGGATTTCATGGAGGAATGAGGGGATTTGGAGGAAGCCAGCATGGGTTCGCATCCCATGGCACGCACTCAAGTGCCTTCAGCGGGTTCAATCACGGTGGAATGGCGAGAGGCTTCTCCGCTCGCGGACGGTCGAGCTTCGGCAGTGGCTTCCATGGAGGTGGAGGTTTCCACGGGGGCGGGGGTTTTCGCGGAGGAGGAGGCGGCCGGCGGTGATTTTCGGTTCAATTATTACAAACGAGACTGATGAAATGGAGGAAAAACTCATGCGCACAAATAATACGAAGCTTGAAACACTCACAGTGGGGTTAGCCTGGGGGTTTGCATCCACTGTTATTCTTCTGATGCTGATTGGCCTTCTGCTGCTGGTAATTGGCTGGGCAAGCGCCAGCTATGCTCAGGAGGTGCAACCAAGAACGTTTTCGTCTCCAGAGGAAGCGGGTAACGCTTTATTCCGGGCTGCGCAAAAGGAAGATGAGCCAGCTCTAGAAGCGATCCTCGGAGCAGGGACCGAAGTCACCTCGTCGAGCGACGCAGTGGACGACAAGTTCGAACGCGAGCAGTTCAGCAAGAAATATGAGGAGATGCATCGACTGGTTCGTGAAGATGACGGTAGCACGGTGCTCTACATCGGCGCCGAAAACTGGCCCTTTCCCGTCCCACTGGTTTCAAAAAATGGGGCATGGTACTTCGATTCCAAGGCCGGCACGGACGAAATCAAGTTTCGCAGAGTTGGAGAGAACGAGGCCATCGCGATTGAAGTGTGTGAGGAATTCGCAATGGCAAAGGGTCCGCAAGACGGCGTAAAGGAAGCCAGCTTCGATCCGATCACCAGATTCGCCGAAAGCCTTGTGGTTGCGAACGCCACAAATGCCGATGTCAATGCGGCCGCCCCATTCCACGGATACTACTTTCGAACGGTGACTGGAACAGCAGCGGTGGCCAAGAGTAGAGATGCTTCCGGCGAAAAGAAAAGAGGCGGCGTGGTTTTGGTTGCCTATCCTGCTGAATACCGGTCGTCTGGAGTGGAGACCTTCATCGTTCTGCAGGGTGGCGTGGTCTACGAAAAAGATCTCGGGCCTGACACGGCGGCGGTCGCACCAACGGTAAAAGCACGAAATTTGAGTTGGCACTGGGTGGGGGAGAGCCCACTCTCGACTAACAAAAGTGAGGCAGAATAGAGCCTCCACGATCTAATAAACAGAGGATGTTTTGGAGAATAAATATGAAAAACACTAAGCAGGTAATAAGTCTCTCGGCGGCGAGTGCCGGTACGGTCAGCCTAGGTGGTGAACTCACTGTTAATCGTCTTGGCTTCGGCGCCATGCGCCTTACAGGCGAAGGAATCTGGGGCCCGCCGAAAGATCGTGCGAAAGCACTAGCGGTTCTTCGGCGCGCCATTGAGCTTGGCGTCAACTTCATCGATACCGCCGATTCGTATGGTCCGAATGTCAGCGAAGAGTTGATCGCCGAAGCGCTGGCTCCGTATCCGAAAGACCTAGTCATCGCGACAAAGGGCGGATGGAATCGTCCAGGGCCGAATCAATGGACGCATGACGCCAGCCCGGCGCACTTGCGCCAGGCGGTGGAAGGCAGTCTGAAGAGATTGCGACTGGACCGGATCGACGTGTATCAACTGCACGTGCCCGATCCCGTCGTACCGCTCGACGCGTCGATTGAAACCTTGGCGAACATGCAATCAGAAGGAAAGATCCGCTTGGTCGGTTTGTCCAATGTCACGGTCGAACACATCGAGCGCGCTCGCAAGATCGTGCCCATCGTATCGGTCCAGAACCGGTATAGTTTCGCCGATCGTGAATGGGATAACGTGGTGGATTACTGCGAGCACAACAGAATCGCATTCATCCCGTGGTTCCCGCTGGGTGCCGGGAAGGTCGCCGGCAGGCTACTGGAAAGAATTGCGAAGGCGCGTCAGGTGAAGCCCATCCAGATCGCGTTGGCGTGGTTGCTGAAGCGGTCGCCAGCCATGCTGCCCATCCCGGGAACCTCGTCGATTGCTCATCTGGAGGAAAATGTGCGGGCAGCATCAATTCAATTGAGCGAGGAAGAATATCTGGAGCTGAACGGGATCGCGGCGTTGGCTTCCTGATCCAAGCTCGTCGGTTGGTCCTTTCTCGGTGCCGTCGCTGACGGCACCGAGTTTAACCTGTGAGTAGATTCAGGATTAGCGCCGGCGAAATTCAAAACCGATCTTTCGGCGCTACCGTGATGGCGCTTGCCAAATCGTACATATCTTTCCTCGATTCCCTGCTCTGCAACCGCAGACTCGTGACCAGATACGGGATCGAGCAAATGACTGCCAGCAGAATTATGTCCACCAAGTAACTCAACATGGTGCACCTCCGTCTTAAGCAGAAGGCATTTCTGTTGCCATTCTGCCCCGCACGCATTTTGTGCGACTTTCGCGCTTACGCGCAGCACATCAGAGCCGGCGCACCGAAAAGTCGTGTCGAAAGGCGGACGCGGTGTCAGTCCCGGGACTGCTTACCTGAATCTGATTTGGCCGTGCCAACTAGGTAGCTGATCCCAGGTTGCTGAAAACACAGGCACAGATCATCGCCCGCCGATTGGCATGCAGCATGCTTTTCCCTCACCGGGCGAATAAAACTCCAGAAGAGAACTTTTATGTGGATTGTTCGACTAGCATTGCGGCGGCCTTACACCTTTGTGGTGATGTCCATACTCATCCTGATCATGGGTGGACTCGCCATTGTGCGCACTCCAACCGACATTTTTCCAAATATCGACATTCCGGTTGTGAGCATCATCTGGAACTACAACGGTCTACTGCCAGAAGACATGAGCGACCGGATCGTGAGCATTACCGAGCGATCGCTAACCACCACGGTTGACAACATAGAACACATCGAATCGCAGTCGCTGAATGGAACCGCCGTAGTTAAAGTGTTCTTTCAGCCCAGCGCGAACATTCAACAGGGCATCGCGCAAATCACAGCGGTTTCTCAGACCCAACTCCGGCAATTGCCCGCGGGAACGACGCCTCCGCTCATTCTCGCCTACAGCGCATCGAGCGTGCCCGTTCTTCAGTTAGCGCTATCCGGGCAAAACCTTTCGGAGCAGCAGCTCAACGACTACGGATTAAATTTCATTCGGACACAGCTTATCACCGTGCCGGGCGCGTCGGTGCCCTATCCTTACGGCGGTAAACAACGCCAGGTGCAGGTCGATCTGAATACGACTGCGCTGCAGTCAAAGGGCCTCTCCGCGCTGGATGTAGTCAACGCGATCAGCGTGCAGAACCTGGTCCTGCCAACAGGGACGGCCAAGATTGGTCCCAAGGAATACGATGTCTCTATTCCCAACGCAGCGCCGCAGACGATTGCGGACCTGAACCGAATCCCGATCAAAACGATCGGCGACACCACTATCTACGTCAAAGACGTCGCCTGGGTGCGCGACGGCTTTCCGCCACAGACAAACATCGTGAAGGTCAACGGACAGCGGTCGGTGCTGTTGACCATCCAAAAAGCCGGGAATGCGTCGACGCTGAATGTGATCTCAGGCATCAAGGCGCTTCTGCCACAAATTGCGGCGACGGTTCCGCCTCAACTCCAAATGACGCCACTTGCGGACCAATCGATTTTCGTCCGCGGCGCAATCAGCGGAGTGGTCCGGGAAACGCTGATTGCCGCATGCCTGACCGCCTTCATGATTCTCACATTCCTAGGTAGCTGGCGAAGCACTGTGATTATTGCGACCTCGATTCCCCTGGCGATCCTGACCTCGATCATTGTTCTTAGCGCGATCGGACAGACCATCAACATCATGACGCTCGGGGGTTTAGCCTTGGCCGTCGGAATACTGGTTGATGACGCTACCGTTGAGGTCGAGAACATCAATCGCAACCGGGAGGCCGAGCCGCAAAAGAATCTCGACGAAGTTGTTCTCGACAGCGCGTCACAAATTGCGACCCCCGCATTCGTCTCCACGCTTTCGATCTGCATTGTGTTCGCGCCGATGTTCTTGCTGTCAGGTGTGGCACGATACCTGTTCGTGCCGCTCGCTGAAGCCGTAGTGTTCGCCATGCTGGCCTCGTATTTCCTCTCGCGCACCATTGTTCCGACCATGGCCAAGTATTTATTGCGGGGAGAAAACAAGGAAGCCGGAAACGCTCCCAGCCGCAATCCACTGGTGCGTTTTCAGAAGCGATTTGAAGAGGGGTTCGAGAGATTTCGTCACAGCTTTCGCGGACTGCTAGAGACATGTCTGCAGCATCGGCTGGTCTTCCTGATTGCGTTCTTCGTGTTTTGTGTCGGCTCGCTGGTAGTTCTGATTCCATGGCTGGGCCAGGATTTCTTTCCCAGCGTAGACAGCGGCACGTTCAAGCTGCATATGCGCGCCCCCACAGGAATGCGCATTGAGGAGACCGCCAACCTATGCGATCAAGTCGAGCAGGCGATTCGAAAGGAGATTCCGGCGGCCGAAGTGAAGAGCGTCATCGACAACATTGGCCTGCCCTATAGCGGCATCAATCTTTCCTACAGCAACTCGGCGCCGGTTGGAACGTCGGATGCGGACATTCTTGTGACGCTCTCCGCCAAGCACCATCCCACGGATGACTACATTCACCAGCTTCGTTTGGATCTCCCAAAACAATTTCCGGGGGTTACGTTCGCGTTTTTGCCCGCCGACATGGTCGCGCAGATTCTCAATTTCGGATTGCCGGCGCCCATTGATGTTCAGGTTGTAGGACACGATCTGCAGGGAAACCGCGCGTATGCAGATGTGCTGCTCGCAAAGATGAGATATGTTTCTGGAGCGACGGATCTGCGGATACAGCAGCCCTTCGACGAGCCCTATCTGCGCTTGAAGGTCGAGCGTACTAAGGCTGAGCAACTTGGTTTCACGGCCCACGATGTTGCGCAGAACCTGCTGGTATCGCTGAGCGGCAGTTTTCAGACTTCGCCTTCTTACTGGCTCGATCCAAAGAACCATGTCAGCTATCAAATTGCGACCGAGACGCCGCAGTACCGCGCCGATACCTTGCAGGATGTAGAGAACATCCCGATCACAGGCACGGACCCGAACGCTCCTCCATCGCTTATGGCCAGCCTGGTGTCCACCCAGCGCGGGGCAGGAATGGCTGTGGTTTCTGACTACAACGTCGCCCCGGTGATTGACATTTTTGGGGCAGTCTCAGGACGCGACCTCGGCGGCGTGGCGGGCGACATCAACAAGATTATTGCCGCCACCCACGACCAATTGCCGCGCGGCTCTCGCGTCGTCGTGCGCGGGCAGGTTCAGACCATGCGCGCGTCCTACATCGGTTTGCTGGGCGGACTGGTCTTCTCGATCGTGCTGGTGTACCTCCTGATCGTGGTCAACTTTCAGTCCTGGCTCGATCCTTTCATCATGATTTCCGCGCTGCCTGCGGCGCTTGCCGGGATTGCCTGGATCTTATTTATCACGCATACAAACCTCAGCGTGCCGGCCCTGATGGGAGCCATCATGTGCATGGGCGTCGCCACCTCAAACAGCATTCTGGTGGTGAGCTTCGCCACGGAAAAGATGGCGGAAGGAATGGATTCCGTAACCGCCGCACTGGAGGCAGGGTTCACGCGTTTTCGCCCGGTGCTGATGACCGCGCTGGCCATGATCATCGGCATGGTGCCCATGGCGCTAGGACTGGGCGATGGCGGCGAACAGAATGCTCCTCTTGGGCGGGCGGTCATCGGTGGATTGATTTTCGCGACCGCTTCGACCCTGCTTTTTGTTCCGGCATTTTTCAGCGTTTTGCAAGGTTCACGCCGCCATTCAGCCTAGGAACAAGGGCGCTAGACAGCGTGTGGAGTTATTTATGATTCAGACTAAAGTTCAAACCGAAGTTCAAATTGAAGAGAGACAACAAAGCGCCGGACAGGCACCCACATTAGTTGATGTGAGAACCGCCAAGCGTTCGCGCAAGTCGTGGCTCGCGCTCGCGATTGCAGCGAGTGTAGTGGCTGCCCTCCTGGCTTCGGGCATCTGGTCTCGTGTGAAAGCCAGTGCAACTCTACGCGCGGAGACGGCCCAGGCCGCTCTCACGGCCGTATCGGTCGTTGCGCCGAAACAAACCGCCCCGGCTGACGAAATCATTCTTCCCGGCAACGTGCAACCATTCATCTCATCCCCCATCTACGCTCGCACCAATGGCTATCTAAAGAAGTGGTATTTCGACATTGGCGCGCACGTCAAGAAAGGTCAACTTCTTGCGGTGATTGAGACACCGGAGGTCGACCAGCAACTCCAGCAGGCTCGCAGCAACCTGCTAACCGCGCAGGCCAATCTGGAGCTTGCATCCATCACCAAGACTCGCTATCAGGGGCTGCTGAAAAGCAACGCCGTGTCTCAACAGGACGTCGACAACGCGGTCGGGACCTACAACGCGAATAAATCCATCGTCGAAGCCGACAAGGCAGCCGTAGAGCAGTACTCGGCACTGGCGTCTTTTGAAAAGATTTACGCGCCGTTCGATGGCGTGATTACGGCGCGTAATACCGATATCGGCGATCTCATTAATTCCGGCAGCGGTACGGGAGTGAAAACCGATCTCTTCCACATTGCCCAACCGGGAAAGTTGCGCGTTTATGTAAACGTCCCGGAAGAATACTCGCAGGGAATCAAGACTGGGATGACCGCGAACCTCACTCTTGCTGAGTTTCCTGGCCGCCAATTTCAGGGAAAGCTGGTGCGCACCGCTGAAGCTATCAATGTAAGCACCCGAACCCTGCTAATAGAGATCGATGTGAACAATCCTTCAGGCACGCTTCTCACCGGTTCCTATGCGGAGGTTCACCTGGCGATTCCGACGCAAGCCTCCACCTTCTTGATTCCGGTGAACACTTTGCTGTTCCGTACGGAAGGTTTGCGGGTTGGCGTCGTACGCGATGGGAAGGTTTCGCTCACTTCCGTGACGCCGGGACACGACTTCGGAAACGAGATAGAGATTGTTTCTGGACTTACGGCAGGCGATCAGGTGATCGTCAATCCGCCCGACTCAATCGTTTCCGGACAGGCAGTGCAAATCGTTCACGCAACGCTGCCGGGAGATGTGAAATGAAACGGTTTCAAGAAAAAAGTCTGCCCAAGAATCCGTGGCAAGCGCGCTGGATATGCAGTCTGCTGGCGCTCGCAATGGTGTTCGACCGGATGCGCGGTTGGACCTAAGTATCACCCTCCTGTCGTGCAAGCGCCCTCCGCCTATAAAGAGGCGGGCGACTGGAAACCAGCACAACCCAATGACCAGAACCTCGGGGGCGACTGGTGGACGATTTTTCAAGACCCACAGCTCAATAATCTGGAACGGCAAATCAATATAGGCAATCAAAATCTGAAGGCGGCCGAGGCTCAGTTCCAGCAAGCGCGGGCAGTCTTGCGCTACAACCGGGCTGACTACTATCCGACCGTGACGGCCGGGCCATCGGCGAGTCGAACGCGCGTCTCCGCCAACAGTCCTACGAATTCACTTTTGCACGGCGCAACCTACAACGACTTTGTGCTGCCATTCGACTTTTCCTACCAGGCGGATGTCTGGGGACGAGTCCGGACAAATGTCGAATCGTATCGAGAACAGGCACAAGCCAGCGCGGCCGACATGGCCACAGTCAACCTGAGCATGCATGCGGATCTGGCTCTGGATTACTTTCAAGCCCGGAGCTTGGATGCTGAAGAACAACTTCTAAATTCCACCGTGAAACAGTACGAGCAGGCGCTTCAATTAAATGAAAGCCGTTTCGAGGGAGGAATCGGTTCGGAGGTAGAAGTCGAGCAGGCGAAGACTCAATTGCAAACCACGCGGGCCGCGGCAATTGACGTCGGCGTCTTGCGCGCGCAATACGAACATGCAGTGGCAATTCTGATCGGCAAACCTCCAGCAGGGTTCAGTCTTCCGCCACTTCCGCTCACCGCACCGCCTCCGCACATTCCGATTTCCGTGCCGTCGGAACTGCTAGAGCGCCGCCCGGACATAGCGGCCGCAGAACGCCGCGTAGCGTCGGCCAACGCCCAGATCGGAGTTGCGAAGTCAGCATACTATCCGCTGCTCAATCTTGGCGCCTCGGGAGGATTTGAAAGTGGGGCCATCAGCACGCTGATAAACGGTCCTAGCGGACTCTGGTCTCTTGGACTGTCGGCCGTCGAAACTGTTTTCGATGGTGGACGACGCCACGCTCTCAACGATCAGGCTCGTGCGGCTTATGACTATCAAGTCGCTGCTTATCGACAAAGCGTGCTGACTGGGTTTCAACAGGTGGAAGACAATCTGGCGGCGGTAAGAATCCTGGAAAACGAAGCCAAAGTCCAGGATGAAGCGGTGGTGGCAGCACAGCGGTCGTTAGACCTTTCCACCATTCGTTACAAGGGCGGCGTCACAAGTTACCTCGAGGTAATTACCGCGCAAAGTGCCGCTCTTACCGATGAAGTCACGGCGGTCAATATTCTGGGGCGTCGCATGGCGAACACAGTATTGCTGATACAGGCCCTGGGTGGCGGGTGGGACCGGTCGACTCTTCCCCAGAAACCTGAGTGCTGTGGAGAACTCGCGAGCAACAGCAAGTGATGCGCGTCGAAGTCTGACAGTCGGGGTATGCAACGCAAGCTCCGGAACCACTTTCCTTCCCGACCGCAGGTGTGATTTGACTGAGGCAGGAAAGTGGCTGCGCCCTCAGTTGCCGTTCTTCTTTTTTCTCGGAGGTTTTGTAGCTCTCACAAGATCGTCGTCGCTACGATCTCCCGTGATCTGGGCGATACGCTCAAGGACACCCTCAGTCTTGGAAAATTCTAGGGCCTCCTCATCGGTCCAACCCACTCCCGTTCTCACGTCCTGAATACACTTCGCCCGCAGCAGGAAGATACGGAAGCGGCCCGGAAGCTGAACGAGAAGCAAAATTCACTCGGGCAGAGTTCGGACATAGTTGCAACAGAAATGGTGAAGACAGGAACGACACCCTCGCTTGTGCCACTGCCTAACTAATTAGTGCTCAGCGCTTTGAATGGTGGGCCCGCCAGGATTTGAACCTGGGACCAATGGATTATGAGTCCACGGCTCTAACCACTGAGCTACGGGCCCGTGTTGGGCTGCGAATTATTCTACAGCAGGTTGTCGGGAGAGACTGCACGTGATTCGAGACCGATCGTTTGGCTGCGCTTCGCCCCGGCGTTAGCCGGGGCGGAGCGCGGACGGATTGCTTACTCCTGCTCGGGGTGCAACACGCGGAATGTGTTGCCACCGTTTGACCAGACTAGCACCAGCGCGTCTTGGCCCTTGGGAACGTTGGTTAGGGCCTTGGATGCTTCGTCGGCTGATTGTTGAGGATGACGGTTGACTTCGACAATCACTTCCCCGCGCTGCAGGCCGGCATTGTCGGCCGGGCTGCCGGGCGTGACATCCTGAACGACTGCGCCGTGAACGTCGCTTGGAATCTGCAACTGGTCGCGGTCGCCCTGCTCGAGATCGCCGAGGCTCAGTCCCCAGCGGCCTTTGCCGTGTTCCGTGGCGGCTGTTTCCTTGCTGGTGGATTTACTCATGGCTTCGAGCGTGACTGGAACGCTGATGGTCTTGCCGTCACGCATGACTTCAAGCTGGATGTTGTCGCCGGGGCGCCTTTGCCCGACCTGCATCTGCAACTGGCCGGCATCGGTGACGGCTTGCCCGTTCAGTTTGGTGATGACGTCTCCGGTTTTCAAGCCAGCTTTTCCGCCAGCGGAGTTGGGCTCGACTTGAGTTACCAAGGCGCCGGTCGCGGTGCTCATCTGGAAGAACTTGGCGTTATCCGGGGTCACGTCCGAGATGCCAATTCCGATGAGTCCGTGGCTGACCTTGCCGTCGCGGATGAGAGTTTCCACCGTGGGCTCAACAATCTGCGTGGGAATCGCGAATCCCATGCCCGAGAACGAGCCGTTCGAGGAGACGAGGAAGGTGTTGATGCCGATGAATTCGCCGTGTGCATTCACCAATGCGCCTCCGGAGTTTCCGGGATTGATGGCGGCGTCAGTCTGGATGAACTCGCCGGGCTTGTGGCGATCGCTCGCATCCGGATTCGGACGGTTAAGTGCGCTAACGATGCCGCGAGTCACCGTGAATCGGAATCCGTACGGATTGCCGAACGCCAGCACGGTTTGACCGGGATGAAGTTTGGCGGAATCGCCCCAGGGCACACTGGGCAAGTTCTTCGCATTCACCTTGATCACGGCGATGTCCGTGAGCGGGTCTGCTCCGATCAACTTCGCCGAGAGCACTTCCCGGTTGCTCATGGTGACGTGGATGTCGGTGGCTCCATCGATCACGTGATTGTTGGTAACGATGTAGCCGTCAGGGGAGATAATTACGCCGCTGCCCAGGCCGTGCTCCACCCTCTCGCGAGGCGTTCTCTGAAACTTGAACTGGCGGCCAAAAGGCGAGCCGCCAAACGGAGCGAAGAACTGCTGCATGTCTTGCTGGGAATCGTCGTCCGCCTTCTGAGCCGGCTTCGAGGTCACGGTCACGTTGACGACAGCGGGAGTGACCCGTGCTGCCAAGGTTTCCATGGCGTGGTCGAGCGAGAGAATGGCGGCGACACTGTTATCGTCGAGCGGCGCTGCGGCAGGAGCCACCCCGGCCGCTCGTGCGGCGTGAGCGAACTCATAAGTGGCTAGCGACGCGACTGCTGCTATTGCAACCACGGCCACGAGTAAGCGCCGGGTTAGGGTTGTCTTCCAGGTTTGCATTTCACTTCTCCTTTTTTCTTTTTGTAACTAATTGTTTAGTTGTTGCTGTCAAAAAATTTTTGCTACGTCTTCTTGGCGGCAGGTGCTTTTGCTACTGCATCCTGAGACGGATTCAACAAGGTCACGCGCCACACGCCGACGCTCCACACCCACGCATTCGGACCTACCTGTTGCGTCGTCCGGATGATCAACAGCGTCTCTGATGCGGACACGTCGTGCTGCGCCGCGTCTTACGAAATTCAACCGGGCTGCCATGGTGTTGCTATTTGGCGTGCCGCAATTACGTCGTGGAGCAGCGAGTGTTCTTGAGCCGGTTTGCGCCAACGCTGTTCGATCGTATCGACTGTCACAGCTGCTTGAGACATGTTCTTAGAGCGATGACGATGACTCGTGCGCATGCTTGCAGGAATCACCGCCGCCGCAGGGACTGAGATGACTCGAGCATTACCACATGCCCATCGTCGGCATGAGGCGCTCGCGTGCTCGGCTCGAAACGCTACGAACTGAGGAGTACGCGGCACGACGATCCATGCAGACCAATGCAAAAACGCCTACCAGGCCCAAAGCAGGTTTCCATACGTGTTTGGTATCTGGCCGGCTTGCATCGAGAATCTGCGCCAACCGCAAAGACGCCTCGCGTGCGCGGTGCACGGCGGCCTGCGCCATCGCCCAACCTCGCCGCGCCGCACTTTTCTCGAGGAGCGCGATCAAGCATTTCGCGTAGCCCCGGGGATTCGCGGTTTCGGCCAGCACCTGATCGTCACAAGCCATCTCCCGCTCCAGCGAGAGGCGGCTTTCGATCCACAATATTGCCGGATGAAAAAGGAAGATGGCGCGCACGATCTTTTGAAACAGGTTGGTCCAGGCGTCGCCACGCCGCACGTGCGCAAATTCGTGGAGCAGAATAATGTTCAATTCCGCGGGCGTGAGTTCCCGGAGCGCCCAGGCTGGGATGACGATCATGGGCTTGAAGAATCCGATGGCCGCGGGCACGTTCATGCGCTCTGACGTGGCCAGGGTCACCGATCTTGAAGAAGAGAAGTCAGCCAGGGTTGTTCTTATTGCGGCGTCGAGTTGTGATCCGTCAATTGGGACGCAGCTTCTGCGCAGCGCGCGCAGGCGCCAGAGTCCGATTGCCAGGCGCAGTATCGCGATAGACGTTACCACGGCCCAAGACAGAAACAAGAATAATCCCCAGCTACCGGGCACCGTGATCACGGGGTGCACGCCTGCCGCCAGAACAGAATGTCCTCCCGAGATGCCGCCCATGAAAGGAAGTGCAGCGACAGCGAGCAGGGCCACGAACCACACGGCAAATCTTGTTCCCGAATTCTGCCGCGGCAAGATGCGCAACATTGATGCGGCAAACAGGGCCATGAGCAAGCCTTCGGGAAGCGAATTCAGGAACCGGCCGATGGCTATCCGGGCGAAACTTTGGAACACTGGCCAGATCATTGTCATTTCGCGCCGCTCCGTTCCAGCATCTCGCGCAAACGGTCGAGTTCTTCCGTCTCGACGCCACGGTCCTCAAGGATGTTCAACACCAGTTGTTCGTGGGAGTTCTTGAAGAAACGGCTGACCAGGTGACGGATCTCTGAGCGGCTGGCCTCTTCGCGCGCGACCAGCGGGGCGTAGACATGGGCGCGGCCATCTTTGGAATGTTTGACGTAGCCCTTTCGCTCCAGCACGCGGATGGTGGTTAAGACAGAGTTATAAGCCAGGGCGGGCTTCTGAGATAGGGACTCCAGGATTAGCTGGACCGTCCCGAAGCCTCTGAGCCACAAGACATTCATGATGCGAAGCTCGGCTTCCGTAAGAGTCTCGGACTGTCGTCTCGGCACCGGCCGTCCTCCCTTTGGATTATTAGACGATGTACCTGCAGAAAGGTAACTAATTCTTTAGTTGCAGAAGTAGAGCTTGGCGTTGCCTGGGTGGGGCGGGCTTAAGGGGACAATCCTGTTGTCCCTACGGGACTTATTCCCGCTTTTCCCAACTTTCCCAGCGCCAGAGGCGCTGGGCTTATTATCGGCCGCCCCTCCGGGGCTGTTCTCAGAGGGCTAGGCCGAGTTGAATCCTGCGCGATGCTAGACTATTCGGTCGTTTCACTTCTTCTGGGGAAATCTTTTGCCTACTGATCCTGTGCTGGTGGTTCATGGCGGAGCTTGGGCCATGCCGGATGACATGGTGGAGGCACACTTGCGCGGGGTGCGGAATGCGCTGGCGGCGGGATGGCGCGTGCTCGACGCTGGCGGCGCGGCTTTGGACGCGATCGAGGAAGCCGTTGTCGTTATGGAAGACGACGAGACTTTCGACGCGGGGCGCGGGAGTTTTCTGAACCGCGACGGCAAGGTGCAGATGGATGCTCTGATCATGGACGGCGCGACGCTTGCGGGCTGGGGGCGTGGGGTGCGTGGAGCGGGTGCGGAATCCGGTGCGGGCGGCGCGGAAGATTTTGAGTGAGAGTCCGCATGTGTATTTTGTGGGCGAGGGGGCGGAGCGGTTTGCGGCGGAGCATGGCGTGGAGTTGTGCGGGAACGAGGAGTTAATTATTCCGCGCGAGGTCGAACGGCTGCGAGAGTATCAGGCGAAAGTCCCACTTCTCGCGCAAAAGACGCGCGAGAAATGGGGCACCCGCCGGGGAGTGAGATGTTTGCGCCGGAGATTTCGCACGATACGGTCGGAGCGGTGGCTCTGGATCGCGCGGGCAACATTGCCGCTGCTACTTCTACCGGAGGGACTTTGAACAAGGCTCCGGGACGGCTTGGGGGATTCGTCGCTGATTGGGTGCGGCTGCTATGCGGATAATTTGAGCGCGGCGGTCTCGACCACGGGCTGGGGCGAACCGATTATGAAGCTGGTGCTGGCGAAGTGGACGGCCGACCGCGTGGCTGCGGGGAATCTTCCGGAGTGGGCGGCGCAGGAAGCGATGAATTATCTGAAGCAGCGATTGAATGGGCATGGCGGGATTATTGTGCTGAATGCGGCCGGGCAGTTTGGGATCGCGCACAATACTCCGCGGATGGCTTGGGCTTTGAAGACGGCGAAGAAAGAAGAGGCTGGGATTGAGCGGGGAGGGGCTTGAGACTTGGCGTGTCCAGTGGCAAGCCTATTTAAAACTTCCAGCTTACCGCAGGCGACCTCAGGTCCGGCGTGACTTCTGGTTTCCGGCGCCCGCCATTTCTCAATGAGCGTAAAAGCCGGGTTTCAACAGTTGTGCTAACCCGTGGGCACATGAGACCATGTGGTCCGTTATGCCTAGCTGCATGAGGCTGCTCCTGTCGTTACTCCTGTCATCTGCAGCGGCTATCAATGCGCAGTCATGCCCGCCTCGCCGTGTGATTGTCAATGTGCTCGATGCCCATGGATTGCCAATCACGAACCTTGCATCTGCGAATTTTATAGCTTCGCATAAAGATCAGCCCCTTAGCATATTGTCCGCGAGCTTTCGCACAGACCCAAGTGTCAGGACGGTGGTCCTACTGAACGACGCCGCACCTCCAAAAATTGCGAAACCGGCGGCTTTGGAATTTATATCGACCGCTCCGCCAGATTGAACCCATCTCGATGTTCACCTTTCTTACTACGATTGAGCACAGATTCAACAGCAGCGACGGACGGAAGCCGATGGAGGACTGGCTCAACACTAACCAGACCCCGAGCCCTTCACGTAAGGGCAGCTCTGACCTAACCCAAACTCTGCTTACGATCGTAAAGGCGATGGAACCAGCTCGCCCGGGCGACGCGATCTACGTGATCACGGGCAATCTTGACCGGTTGTTTGCTCCGACAGGGAGCAAGGAAGCACCTGCGATGACGCCGAACCTGGCGAGCGAACTGCAGTCTAGTGGAGTCAGGCTCTTTGCGTTGGTGCTGGAGGTCGTTCCGCGTAGAGGCTGGGACGTCGTTTTACCTGACAATAATATGATTACAATTCCTCACACCCCGATGGGTTCGGCAGGACTGGCCGACCTCATACGAGGGTCGGGCGGGTTAGCACTGAACTGGTACCCAAGCGAAAAGTCTCGATCATTTGCGTCAAGCCTCGACTACGACAAGACGACACAGGCAGCAATCCGAGAGTCTTCTCGTGGATTCCATGCCGCGATCAGCAGCTTTTACGTATTAACTGTGGCTCCCCCTGAGCATTCCTCTGTTCCAGAAGATTGGAAGCTGGAAGTAGTGGATTCGCAAGGCAAGAAACTGAAGGGAGTCACGCTGGCTTATCCTGGCAAGATGGGGGGCTGCGCGACTGCTGGCCCCTGACGAGATGGAGACATGTGGATCCATTTCGACCTTTGAGATTGCGCGACCTTAAGGCACCCTTCTGTATCTAACCTACTTCAACGGGGAAGCCGATCATCTTTTTGCCTGGAACCGGGACCGAGCATGGCCAAACCAATTTTGCTAAGCGTGGATGACGACTCTGATGTTTTGCGGGCGATTGAGCGCGATCTGCGTTCGCAGTACGGCGCTGAATACCGGGTGATCGGAAGCGATTCGCCCGAGGGCGCGCTCGATCTGCTGAAGCAGTTGAAGGTGCGCAATGACAGCGTGGCCCTGCTGCTGGCCGACCAACGCATGCCGCGCATGGACGGCGTGGAATTCCTGCAGCAGGCGATGGGAATCTTTCCCGACGGCGAAGCGGGCGTTGCTCACGGCGTATGCGGATACCAATGCCGCGATCAGCGCCATCAATCAGGCCAGCATCAACTATTTCTTCTTGAAGCCGTGGGATCCTCCCGCGGAGCACTTGTATCCGCAACTGGATGATTTGCTCGACGACTGGCAAGCTTCCTTCCGTCCGGCATTTCAAGGGATCCGGGTGCTGGGCACGCGCTGGTCGCCCAAATCGCTATGAGTTGCGGGACTTCCTGGCGCGCAACCGCGTCCCCTATCAGTGGATTGACGTCGAGCTTCCGCCAATGATCCGGAAACCAAACGCCTGCTGGAAGCTCTGGGGCCAGAGGCGGCCAATCTTCCCGTGGTGCTCTTTCCTGACGGGACGAAGCTTCTTGAGGGCGTGCCCGCGGACGTCGCGCAAAAGGTTGGGCTGCGCACGCGCGCGCAAACCAGCTTCTATGATTTGGCGATTGTGGGTGGAGGGCCGGCCGGTTTGGCTGCTGCGGTTTATGGAGCCTCCGAAGGTCTGCATACGGTGATGATCGAGCGGGAAGCGCCCGGCGGCCAGGCGGGCATGAGTTCGCGCATCGAGAACTATCTTGGATTTCCCACCGGGCTCAGCGGCGCCGATCTGGCGCGGCGCGCGGTGGTGCAGGCGCAGCGTTTCGGAGTGGAAATCCTGTCGCAGGAAGTGGTCGGCGTGCGAGCGGAAGGGCCTTACCGAATCATCAAGCTGGCGGATGGAAACGAGATTTCGTGTCACGCGCTGATGATCGCGACTGGGGTGCAGTGGCGGCGGCTGGAAGCTCCGGGCATAGACAGGTTGCAGGGTGCGGGGATTTACTATGGTGGCGGCGCTACCGAGGCTCTCTCCTGTAAGGGTGAGATCGTTTACGTGGTGGGCGGCGCGAACTCGGCGGGTCAGGCGGCAATGAATTTCGCGAAATACGCCGAGCGCGTCATTATTCTTGTGCGCGGCGAATCGCTCTCCAGCACCATGTCGCAATACCTGATCGACCAGATTAAAGAAACGCCGAACATTCAGCTGTGGACGCATGCCAGCGTGGCTGAGGCGCATGGCGACACGCATCTGGAAGAGATTTCGGTGCTTTGCTCCGATACCGGCAAGACTGAGCGCGTGCCGGCGAGCGCGATGTTTATCTTCATTGGAGCGTTGCCGCGGACGGATTGGCTGGCGGGTGTCGTCGAGCGGGACGAGCGCGGTTTCCTGTTGACCGGGCCTGACCTTATACGTGACGGGCAACGCCCGAAGGGATGGACGCTGGACCGTGATCCGTTCTTGCTCGAGACCAATGTTCCCGGCATCTTTGCTGTGGGCGATGTGCGCCATGGTTCGATCAAGCGTGTGGCTTCCGGAGTCGGTGAAGGATCTGTGGCGGTGCAGTTCATCCATCAGTATTTGAGCAAGGTGTAAATGGTCGAGAAATCCGAACTACTTCGTGTTCCCGTATTCGCTGATTTGCCGGACGATCAGCTCGACTGGTTCATCAGCCAGACCGCAAGAGATGAATCTCAAGGCGGGCGACTTGTATGCGGCGCCAGGGCGATCCGGCGGATGCCATGTTTGTGATTCTTGAGGGGCAACTTCAGGGGCGGGGCGAGCTGGCGGGCGAAACCTTCATCTTTGACATGGAGCCGGGCGACGTTACCGGATTGCTGCCGTTCTCGAGGATGAAGCAGTTTACGGTGACCGGGCGGGCGCTGACGGACAGCCGCGCCCTGCGATTTCCTGCTTCGCTGTTTCCAGAACTTGTACAGAAAATGCCGGAACTGACCCAGCGTCTGGTGGGACTGATGTCGGACCGGATCCGCGAGACTACCCGCCTGGAACAACAGCAAGACCGATTGGCTTCTTTGGGAAAGCTTTCGGCAGGACTGGCGCATGAACTCAACAATCCGGCATCGGCGGCGAAGCGCGCCGCCAGCCAATTGCGCCACATTCTGAAGAAGATCAGGGACGCGAGTGTCGAGCTGGGGAAGCGCGATCTCTCGCCCGCCCAGAAATCGGAGATCGAAAAGCTGGAAGCTTCGTTTACGCAACCGGATGTAGTTCCGCCAGATGCGCTGACCATGAGCGACCTGGAAGACCAGATTGATTCTTTGTTGCGCAGTCATGGACAGAACGACTTGTGGATGCTGGCGGCTGGACTGGCGCGGCGGAACATCAAGCCGGAAGTGGTTGAATCGTTGTTTGCGAACCTCGACGGGGACACCGCTCGAGCGGCTCTGGTCAGGATCGCCGCTTCGGTGGAGGTCGCGAGCCTCTTGCACGAAATCGAGAGCAGCACTTCGCGGATATCGGATCTGGTCGGCGCGATCAAGGAATACACCCACATGGACCAGGCGCCGGTGCAAAACGTAGACGTTGTAAAGAGCCTGGAAACCACGCTTACGATTTTGAATCACAAGCTGAAACAAGGAGTGGTGGTGCAGCGCGATTACCAGCGCGTTCCGCTTCTCGTGAATTCGTTTGGCAGCGAGCTCAACCAGGTCTGGACCAATATTATCGATAACGCGATTGACGCCATGCACGGAAAAGGCGAGCTTCGCGTCCGAACTTACCGCGACGACGGTTGCGTTGTAGTTGAGATTGGCGATAATGGTCCGGGAATTCCCGAGGAAGTGCAGCCCCACATCTTTGAGCCTTTTTTCACCACCAAGGGAGTTGGGGAAGGCACGGGGCTTGGCCTGGACACTGTCCAGCGAATTGTGAAGAAGCACCGGGGAAATATTCAGGTCAATTCCAAACCCGGCGATACGCGTTTTCAAGTCTGGCTTCCGTTGGCTGGGGCTCCGACGTAGGGCGTGTTTGCGTGCTTGGTAAACCTTTCCGAATTTCGCCAACCATACCCCATGAGTGTGCGCCCACTGGAACTTCGTCAACTACGGACTGAGCAGGAAGCCGTGGGAGGTAGTGAAAACACTGGCTTGATAATAGCCGGTAATCTTTCCCGCAGAGTTGATGCTGAAAGGAAAGATGAAGGTCACGTTTGGGACAGCGAAGATTCCAAAGGTGCCATCGACACGTCGTACGAAACCGTACGAGATGCCACGCGGGTTAACGTAGAAGCCGGTGATAGCTCCCGCGTCGTTGATGCTGTAGGGAACAACGGCAGCACCGGATAAGTTGTTCGGCGCGAACGTGGTGATGGTGCCATCAGGCGCGCGCAAGAACCCCTGAGGGCTGTTCAAAGGGCCGTACTGTCCCGTAACCTCGCCCGTGGAGTTAATGTTCGCGGGTTGAGTGTTCTGCCCGGGCTGAACCAGGAAAGTGGTAAAGGCGCCGTCTCGAGCCCGCACGAAGCCGTGGTACAACTGGGCGGCGTCAACGTAATAGCCAGTAATCTCTCCGGCCGAGTTGATGCTGCTGGGCCGGGTAGAACTCGAACCCGAGGGATCGAAACTGGTTAAGGTGCCATCCGCGGTCCGAACGAAACCGTGAGACGTGCCGTTCGCGTCATTGTAATAGCCGGTAATCGCGTCGCCAGAGTTTATGCTCTGGGGCAAGGTCGCAGTGGACCCGGGCGGGTCGAAGGTGATGATGTCTCCATCTGGAGCACGCAAGAAGCCGTGAGAGATCTGGCTCGCAAAAAAGTATCCCGTAATCCATCCTGCAGTGTTGATGCTCCAGGCAAAAGTGGCAGTCGCGCCCGGCGCGTCGATAGTCGTGAAGGTGCCGTCCGGTGAACGCAAAAAGCCGTGCGTGGCGGTTCCATCCGAGTAGTATCCGACAACAGAGCCGCCGGCATTGATGCTAAGAGGGATGGTTTGACGGGAGCCGGGAGGGTCGAAGCTGGTCATAGTAGGCTCCTCGGCAAGCGCGCAGAGGCTCAGCATCATGCATTGGGCTACGCAAAGCAGGGCTATTTGTTTCCGATTGGTGCTCAGGCGCAGAGGGGCTAGAGCGGATCGATTGGCGAGCATGGCGGGCTCCTTGATCGAATCAAAAAAGCGGGTATAGGATGCGCTTTCCCCGCCAAAGGTAGGCCTGGAGAACGGTGCTGACAGTCGTTGGCGCTCTCGACCAGGGTTGGATTCTTGGCGGTTGACGAGCAAAGCCGGAAGCGGGCCTGCTACCTGAGATTGAGGCAGAACATTCCGGGTTGGGCTTGAGGCTAGCGTTCCTGCTAAACGATAGGGTCTTTCCGCTGTACGCAAGCGGACAGGAGTGTCCGCTCCACACGGACTCTGCTCCGAACTGGAAGCCATCTCGGGCGGCGCGGCTGAAGCCGCGCCCTTTCAAAGCGATTTACAATTGCCCCTAGAAGCTGATCTTCAGGATCTGGCCGTTGTTGCCTACGAACCATCCTGCTTCCGGATCTGCAAAGGCTACGGCCCAGTAGCCGCTTACATTCGGCAGCGTGTACCAGGTGATGCCTTCGTCGGGAGTCCAGGCGGCTGAGCCGGAGTCGTAGTTTGGCTCGGTCTCGGCGGTGACTACGACCGTATGGTCGTGCGAGTGATCGGACCTGCGGCATACTTATCGTCATCATGGCGCTGGCCGCGCGCATAGGCGAGGCAGAAAATGGCTCCGGGTGGGCGGCGGGTTGGTGAGAGTCCAGGTGACCCCGCCATCGCTTGAGGTTGCCATGTCGGCGCTGGTGTTGGAGGACAAATCTCCGCCACCGAGGACGCCATGCGAGGCATCGCGGAAAGCAACCGAGATTCCGCCTGCGGAGGCCGAACTCAGCAGCGGGGTGTCATAGGCGTTCCACGTGTCGCCGCCATCGGTGGTGGCGAGGATGCGGGCGATAGTTGCGCCGCCGGTGGCGATCCAGGCGTTACTGTCTCCCTGAGTGGTGATGCAGGTTCCGCTGGCCGCGAATGATGCTTCGCCGGACAACGCGGGCGGCATGTTGGCGGAGATGGAAAGCCAATCCTGACCGTTGTAGGTGCGAAGATCGGGAAAGACTCCGTTGACCGAGTCGCTGTGCGCGAGGCCGTTGTCCGGCTTCCAGAAGGCGAAGCAATCGTAGAAGGCATTTACTTTCTCATTGGTGAACTGCATGTGCCAGGTCGCGCCGCCGTCGTAGGTTTGATAGATGCGGAAATCTGTGGTGTTGCTTCCAACCGACATTAAGTAGGCGACCTTGTCGCTTACGCCTTGCACATCGCGGAATTCGAGGGCTTCGGCACCGGGGACGACACCGGAGGTCCAGGTCGTGCCGCCGTCGGTTGTAAGCACGTAGGTGCCGCCGGTTCCTGCTGCCCAGACTATTTTTGAATTGACGGGGCTGACGGCAATCAGCAGTTGCGTGGTGCCGCTGGTTTGCGGAGTGAGTGTGGGTTGCTGAACTTTGGAAGGCCCTTGAGCAAGGGCGATCGTTGCGGCAGTGAGCAGGAAAATAACCAGCGAGCGTTGCAACATTGGAGTCCTCCCCGGACGGGCATTTGCGGCGTGGAGAAGTATAGGAAGGGCGCGGAAGGCTGTCAATCGGGGATGGGCCTGAGTCGTGGGGGAGTCTCTGTCGGCCAGAATATGACGGGCTGGGGCTCTGATGCAATCACTCATGCTCACGGAGAACTGAGTCTTGCCCCTGTACGCACGCGGGCGAGGGCGCCCGCGCCACATGGGCCTACAGCCAGCCTTTGGTGCGGGCTATTCTGGAGGCCTCTACGCGGTTGCTGGCGCCCATTTTGCTGATGGCTTCGGAGAGATAGTTGCGGACCGTGCCTTCAGACAGGCCTAGCTCGGCGGCGATGTCGCCGCTCTGCATGCCTTCGCCGGCGAGGCGCAGGACCTGGCGTTCACGATCGGTGAGCGGATCCATTTCTCCCCAGGCTTCGGTGGCGAGGTCGGGATGGATGACGCGCAAGCCTTGCTGCACGCGGCGTACGGCGTCGGCTAATTCTTCGGCGCGCATGTCTTTCAGCAGATAGCCCAGGGCTCCGGCTTCCATGGCGCGGCGCAGATATCCGGCGCGCGCGAAAGTGGTGAGGATGATGACACGCGTGCCGGTGCGGCGGCGTTTCAGTTCGGCGGCAGTATCGAGTCCGGTCATGAGCGGCATCTCGATGTCAGTGATCAGAACATCAGGCTTGTGCGTGAGAACAGCTTCGAGCGCCTGCTTGCCGTCGCGCGCCTGTGCCACGACCGAGATGTCGCCTTCGATCTCAAGCAGCGCGGCGAGTGCGCCTAGCACCATGCCCTGATCTTCGGCGAGGACCACGCGAATGGTCTTGCGGCTGTCTTTCGAAGTGTGACTCAACGGGTGCCGTCCTCGGAATTCGGCGCGACTTCTTTGAGGGGCACAGTGATGGTCAGTCTGGTTCCGGCATGAGAGTCGCGAGTGAGCGTGCCGCCGAGCATCTCGACGCGTTCGCGCATGCCGCGCAGTCCGTTGCCTTCGTTTTGAGAGCCGCCGCGGCCATCGTCTTCGACTTCGAGGCGGCAGGAACCGTTCTGCTGCTCCAATCGCAGAGTGCAAGTGCGAGCCTGTGCGTGGCGGACGACGTTGGTAACGGCTTCCCGCACCGCCATGGCCAGCACTCCCTCTTGCACGGCTGGAATTTTTACCGTGGTCGATGCGTCGCAGCGAACCGCCACCCCAGCGGTTTCAAGCGTGCATTTGGCTTGCGCTAATTCCGCGACCAATCCCTTGGACCGGTAACCGCGGATCGCATCGCGCACATCTGACAGCGCCTGGCGTGAAATTTCTTCGACTTCGCGAATCTCTTTCCCCGCACGTTGCGGATCGCGGTCGATCAGCTTGCCGGCCAGCTCCGACTTCAAGGTAATCACCGACAATGTGTGCCCCAGTACATCGTGCAGATCGCGGGCAATTCTTTCGCGCTCCGCAACTTTGGCGAGATGCTCGATTTCGTCGTTCGCCTTGCGCAGCCTCCGGTTCATCCGGTTGCGCTCGGCAAAGAAAGTATTCCCCGCTCCAATGATCATGGGAAAGAGGGCGGAGTAGAAAAACTGCCAGCCGTGGATATGCAGGAAGAAGCCTTCGATCGCTCCGATTGCTCCAATCGCGAGCAATCCAGCGACGGAAGCGGCCTGACTCTCGACACAAAAGGGCAACATCGCCGCTGCGAAGATAAAAAATGTGCACGCACCGCCGTTAATGGGCTGGTACAGAAGCCCGAGCAATATCATCCCGGCGATATGCGCCAGGGCGCGAGGCTTCGCCAGGACAAACAGACCAAAGTAGAGAAAAAGAAACACCACAGCCCCGAGGCCATCGAGCAACCACATCTTCAGACTGACGTGGTCATAGATCGGCTGCATGAAGAAGAAACCAAGATAGACCACCCAGAGCAGAGGACTCCAGCCGTGCTCTCGGTCTCTGAAGATCCTGTTCCACGGCTTCAGCGTGAAGGGACCGGCAGTTTCGCACGTGGGTTCAGGCCCGAGAGGTATTAGTGGCATAGCTCTATTCTCACCCCTGCGTTCAATTCCGGCCAGTGCGCCGAGCGGAACTCGCTCCGTACCAAAGCAGAATGGCGGCAGGAATCAGCACTGTAAGCCATCGGGCTCCGCCGAACAATGCGGCCAATCCGAAGAGGACGAACATTGCGGCCGCGCCAGTCGACTTTTTCGAATCTACGCTCATAAGAACCACCGAAACAACGACAAGCTGTAGGGATCTTTCCGTGAGAGTCAGGCTGCCCTCGCTCTCAGCCGTAGAGTTTGCCCTGATCACGCTGGAAGCCGATGCGGGCTACTCCCAGGCAAATCAGGGTGAAAGCGAACAGGACTTCCCAGTGGGTTGAGGCGGACTGGTGAAATCCCGCGCCCACGGTTCCGAGCGCCAGTTGCGACAAGTGAAATGGAGGCAAGGCCAACGCTATCTGCCGGACGACCTTGGGCAAAAACATATAAGGCACCCACAAGCCGCTGCAGAAAGACATGGGCAGATAAATCAGGTTGATGGCGGCGGGCGCGGAGTTTGGCCCGGCGAAGTAGCCGAGTGCGAGTCCCATGGCTGAAAAAGGAATCGAGCCGATGACCAGTGTGGCCATTAACTTGGTGAACTCGCCGACCGCGAAGTGGACTCCGCCAAAGCTGACGCCCAGCAGGACCAGGAGGAGAACCACCACGGTGCTGAAACCCATGCTGACCAGCACCTTGGCCGCGAAGTAGGCGAATGGCGGCATGGGGCTGGCGCGCTTCACCTGCAACCATCCCAGGCCGCGATCGGAGGCCAGGCCGGAGGCGGTGCCGAACAGCGACGCTCCCATCACTCCGAACGTGCCATAGGTCGCGATCAGATAAGTGGGGATGTGAGTGCTGCCGATTGACTCCTTGGAACCTAGCACCAAGCCGAACAGCACATAGAACATCAACGGAAAAGTGATCACCGACACCGAGTACACACGCAGGCGAAGGTTCTTCAGCAATTCGTACTTCGCTTCCTTCAGATAAATAGTGACGGTGTGGCTGTGGAGCGTTCGATCTGTGGATTGGTCAGAACTGCTGCGGCAGTGCTCATAATCATTTCCTCGTTTGTCTTTAGTTCTCGCGCGTGAGCGCGTCGATGGTGAATCAGTTCCTGCTATTTCGGTTTTCGCCGTTGTCCTGCGTGAGAGCCAGGAACGCTTCTTCTAAACCAGCGCTGGTGATCTCGAGCCCCGAGAGAGACGGATCGCGCCCGAGCAGTGCGCGGACAACCGGCTCGGCCTCGCGGGCATGGATCTCAACCGCCTCGCGATCTTGCCTCGCATCGGTGACGCCGGGCATCTGCAGCAAGCTAGCCAGGCTGAGCGCGGTGATGCAGCGGATACGCTTCCCGCTGGTCTGGGCCTTGATCTCCGCCGGCGTGCCCTCGGCGATGATCTCGCCCTGATTGATTACGGCAATGCGATCGGCAAGAGCGTCAGCTTCCTCGAGATAATGAGTGGTGAGGAGGACGGTCTTTCCGCGATCGATGAGGCGGCGGATCTGTTCCCAGAGAGCGCGGCGGGCTTCGACGTCCAGGCCGGCGGTGGGCTCATCGAGAAACAGCAGGTCAGGGTCGCCGCAGATGGCCAGCGCAAACAGGGTTCGTTGTCTCTGCCCGCCGGAAAGATCGCCGAACTTCCGATCGCGCAATTTCTCGAGACCCGCTACGGCCAGCACTTCCTCGAGCGGCAGCGGTTTCGGATAATAAGTGGAGAACAAATCGATGTGTTCGCGCACGCGCAGAGTCTCGGGAACGCGACCCACCTGCAACATAGCACCGGTGCGAATGCGATTCTGCGGGTTGGTAGGATCTCCGCCGAACACGCGTGCCTTGCCGGAGTTGGGCTCCAAGAGCCCCAACAACAGTTTCACGGCGGTCGTCTTGCCGGCTCCGTTCGGTCCGAGCAGGGCCACTACTTGTCCCGCGCGCACGGTGAAATTCACATTCCGCAGGGCGCGGACTTCTCCATAGTTCTTGCTCACAGCTTCCAGACTGGCCACCACAGCGCGGGAACTTGCACGCTGCAGATTTTTCGTTTCTTCCAGAGTCGCGATCATATGACCTTCCTGGTTGCGCTTTCGGTTGACCTTAGCCGGGTCAATCAATTTTTCCCGGTGACTGCATCATCGCGGATTGGCAGGCACAGCGCCAGTGCTGTTCATCACCTGGGAAACGTGACAATTGTCATGGCGGCGAACGCTGGAAGGCTGGTGAGATGACAGGGGTGATAAGGGTAAGGCCGGGAGATTTTCTCGAGGGTCAACTATGCGGCGAGGTGAGATTTTGCTGTTTTCTATGCGGGCTGTTACGAAATCCGAACACGCCAGGCTCGCGGGAGCAGGTAAGACTGGCAGATCGACTGGCGGCCCTGGAGCGCGATAGCAGCGTTTCCCTAGGCTGGACGCGGGGTGGAGACTGTTCGGATTTCGTAACAAGCTTGATCTGCTCAAGATTCTTGCACAATTGATGACACGAAACAGCGCGCCCCTGCTATGATGTCCAGCACTGTTATGGAGGGACGTCATGCTCCCGGCCGGTAAAAGCCTGCGAACCCTGCGCGAGAAACTGGGCTTGACCATGCGCGATATCGAGACTTCCAGCGCGCGCATGGCGGAAAAATACCGCAACGAGGAATTTTCCATTCCTCCCAGCCGTTTGTCCGACATAGAAACAAAAAACGTTTTGCCCAGCATTTTCCGCCTTTACACGCTGGCGGTGATTTACCGTCGCGATTTGCGCGAACTGCTGGCTTGGTACGGGGTCGACATGAACAACATGGCAGCTGATCTCGGCCTGATTTCTCCACCACGATCGCACGTCTCGGAAGCTATCGCCGGACTGTCATCCGTGCAGATGCCGGTCCGCTTGGATCCTGGCTTTGATCAGCAACGCACCAGCAATCTGGGCCGCATGGTGGAACAGTGGGGGCTTGTGCCCTTGGCGTATCTGGCCCAGTTCGCGCACAGTGATTTTACCTACGGCTACATTGGCCACCAGGACTTCACGATGTACCCGATTCTTCCGCCGGGCAGCTTCATTCAGGTTGATGAAGCCAAGAATAAGGTCGTGGAAGGATTGTGGCGGTCCGAGTACGAGCGCCCCATTTACTTTGTGGAAACGCGCGACGGCCACACTTGCTGCTGGTGCAGCATGCGCAAGGATGATGTGGTTTTGCAGCCGCATCCTTTGTCGCCGGTTCCGGTTCGAATTCTTCGCCATCCCCAGGAAGCGGAGATCATCGGCCAGGTGGTTGGGGTTGCAATGAAGCTGACGGAGTGGCACGCTTTTGGGTCTTCTCCAGGCTCGAAAGCGCAATCAGCACTGAATTAAGATGACGGGCGGAGGTTGCGTCTTCCGGTGAGGGGAGCAGTTCTCCAGCCTGTTCGCGCATGCCGTCCACATAGGCTCCCGCGGTTTGCTGGCTGCTCCGGCTCGACTGGTGCAAATCTTCCACTAATTCCGAAATTGGAGTTCGCAGCACCGTAGACAAGACCTCGGTATGGGCCGCCTTCAAGGCGCGTTCAGAGGACTCCTGGCCATGCAGCAGTGTCATGCCCCAGTGCAGGTACCCGCCTTCGCGGCGGCGTAAAGAACCCAGATAAGACAGCTTCGCCAGCAGTCCGGAAACGGCGGCCAGCGTGGTTTCTCGCAGATCTTGCAGGGCGGATTTCAGCGTCATCGGATTGGCAACTTCTGTTACGAATTCCGAACAGGCTAAGGGCCTAGCGTCATCTTTCCGCTGGGCGCAGGGCATGAAAGTATCACGGTTCGCTTTTCCAAAACAAGGAGAAAACAACCGTGAAACGAGTGCTACTTGTAGTTGCAGCAGCCCTGATGCTCCTCAACACTTTGGTGGTGCCCGCCGCTCATGCGGATGGCGGAGTTGGCGGTACCAATTGTGGCGGAAACACGATCTGCAAGCCGTGATTTCTCGCTAGCGTTACGAAAACCGGACACGATTAGGATTATCATTGTCGCCTGCGGCAGGTCGCGGTATAGTGCCTAGCTACGGCCATGCTGCGGGCGCATTCACTTCTCTGGTATTACCTTTGGGTTGCGCCCAATTTTTTCCTTCTCGTCCTTTCCGCTCTGATCTGGCGGCGCAAGCTTTACAAGCAGTTCCCTGTCTTTCTGGTCTACGCAGTCGTGGTGGCGGTTGAGCAACTTACGCTGTGCGTTGCCGACCTCCTTCCCTCCGTTAGCCCCACAAGCTGGTGGTACTTATTTTGGGCGGGTTTGCTGGCTGAAGCTGTCGTAAAGTTCGCCCTGATCGGCGAGATATTCAGTGCTGTGGCCGGCTCATATCCTTCTTTGGCCAAACTCGGCAAATCTCTCATAACCGGAGTCGGTGTTGTTCTTGTGCTCCTAGCGACCTTGGCTGCCGCATACACCCCGAAGGACAACATCTATTGGATCGTCTCCGGCGCTCATCTCCTCGAGCAGACCACCTACTTGATCGAGTGCGGTTTGATTTTGTTCCTCTTCTTATTTGCGGCATATTTCAAACTGCATTGGAGCCGTTCCTCTTTCGGCATCGCACTGGGATTGGGCGCCTCCGCTTGTGTACATCTCGCAACTTGGGCGTTGATGGCTAACGGGAATTTCTCCGCTCAGTATCGTGTACTTCTCGATCTACTGAACTTGGCCACCTATCACGTTTGCGTGCTGATCTGGTTTTACTACCTCCTCGTCCCCCAGAAGAGTGTCACTACGTCTGTGGTTCCTCCGCCTGAGCACAACCTGGCTGTCTGGAACCGGGAACTGGAGCGCCTACTACACCAATGATTTTGGCCATTTTTCTTGTAATCGCCGCTGTCCTTGCGCTCGCCGCTATTTTGAGCGTCGCCGTAACGCGAAACCTTCAGGTCAAGGGAAGCGCCGGGGCGATCGCCACAATCCGCCCCATCGACATCGAAGCGTTCCGCAATCTGATCGATCCTGCCGAGGATAATTACCTGCGGCGCCGTTTGCCGTCCGCGCAGTTCCGCAAGGTCCGCCGTGAACGCTTGCGCGCCATGGCAGCTTACATCGATGTGGCGAGCAGCAATGCCGCCGTGCTAGTGCGAGTGGGCGAAACTGCTCTCGCCAGCGGCGACCCGCAGGTCGCCGGAGCCGCCCGGCAACTGGTGAATGACGCACTGCTGCTCCGTCGCAATACCGGGATTGCGCTCGCAAGGATTTACCTGGCATTGGCCTGGCCCTACTCCGGATTCGAGGCCGTGAGGGTGGTCGAACGTTACGAGCGACTGAGCGGCGCGGCGATGCTGTTGGGCCGGCTGCAGAATCCCGCCGTCCCGGTTCGCCTGTCGGCGCTGCACTAGCGTGACCCGAATCACAGACGGCGTAGCCGGGTGAATGCGATTCTAGCGCCCGGCATCGCCGTGGTCCGTGAAACCGGAGTAACTTCTGCACCACCCCTGCCCATTCCTTACTTGTTTTTGCTGCCTGTTCTGGTGTAAAAACCAGCGGGAACCTTCCAACCCTGAAATTTTGTGCCTATTTCGTGCGCAGTCCGGCCTGCAGCCGTCGGAGTTGTTTCTGCCGCCACGTTCGAGTTGGCGGACTCAAGGGAGACTCTATGATCCGCAGCACACTGATCCCCAGCATAATGATCCGCCACCTCAAAGCTTTGCCCGTCTCACTCTCTCTGATCATACTGTTGCTCTCATCCCTCGCCTTCGGACAAGGCGGCGCTGCCACCGGCGACCTGCACGTCACCGTGAAAGATCCAAAGGGAGATGTTGTGGTCAACGCCACAGTGACAGTAAAGGACATCGCCAAAGGCCTGGAGCGCACGGCCACCGGCGACGGCCAGGGCGGCTACAGCGTTCGACTGCTGCCGCCGGGAGCTTACACCGTAACGGTGGAAGCGCCCAGTTTCGGCAAGGCCGAAGCTAAGGATGTCAGCATCACGGTCGGCGGACTGGCGGATCTTCCCGTCACGCTGGCAGTCGCCAGCGGCAGAGAGGTAGTCGAGGTAACTTCTCAAGCGGATCTGGTGGAGACCTCGCGCACCTCGACCACGGACACGATTGGACAACGCCGCATCGACAATCTACCCACCAATGGCCGCAATTACATTAATTTCACGCTGACGGATTCACAGGTGGTTCGCGACAACGCCCCGAACACGGGTGCCGCTCCCACCTCCGGGCTGAACATAAGCGGCCAGCGCGCGCGCTCAAACTTAGTCAATGTGGATGGCGCCGACGCCACCGATAATTCCGTGAACGGCGTGCGCTCCACTGTGTCGCAAGAGGCCGTGCAGGAATTTCAAATCATCACCAACAGCTATGCGGCTGAGTATGGCCGCGCCGCCGGCGGCGTGGTGAACATCATCACCCGCTCGGGGTCCAACAATTTTCATGGCGACATCTTCGGATTCCTGCGCAACCGCAACTTTCAGGCGGTGAATCCGTTCAGCACGGTGCCGAATCCCGCATATACGCGGGTGCAGGCCGGCGCCGCGTTCGGTGGCCCCATCAAGAAGGACAAGACGTACTTCTACTTCGCATACGAAATCACACGTCGCCACGAAACCGGGTTTTCTTCCATCGGACAGGGCAATTTCGGGCTGGTGCCCTTTGATACGGCAACCACAGCAAATGGATTGGTACCGCTGCCGTTCGGGACGATCCAGGCGACGCCCGGCGAAGCTGCGTACCTGCAGGGCCTGAGCCTTACGGACGTAGGCACAATCGGCCTCACTAACCTCGAGCAGTACGAAGTGCTCGTCGGAGCGTCTTCTGGGCAGGCAGTGCAGGGCACATGGCCGACCGCGCTGGTGCAGGGTTTAACGCTCGGCGCGCTCTCCAGTTGGTCGGGTTTTCCGACGACCTGCACTCCCCCCGGCCCGTGCGCCCCCGTGCCTGGGTCTTACCAGACATTGGCATCGCAAGTGGGAAACTACCCTGTTTTTGAAGGCACCAGCGTTTACTCCCTGCGCCTCGATCACAACTTCAGCGTCAACAACCGCCTGATGTTGCGCGCTAACGTCAGCCCTTCGACTATTACCGGCATTGAAGTCGGCGGCCAAAGCCAGCCCTTCGGACAGAACGCATACTCCCGGACCTCGTCACAAACTTTCCGCGATGTAGCCGGCACCCTCCAGGACACTTGGACTCTCGGCAACAACCGAGTGAATGAGTTCCGCTTCCAGTACGCCCGCCGTGGCTTGGCGTATTTCTACAACACGAAAATCCCTGGGGGTTCCGACCCAGCCGTCAACATTCCTGGATACGCCTACTTCGGGCGCGAGCCTTACTCCTATATCCAGCGCACCGAGCAGCGCTATCAGTTCACCGATAACTTCTCCTGGACCATCGGCCGCCACGACACGAAATTCGGCGTGGACTTCAACTACATTCCCATCAATGCAATCTTCACGGTGAACTACGGCGGCGTTGTTGATGTTGGCTCCCTGTCGGCGGCCACCCTGGGACTCACGTTCGGTCCCGGTTTGTCTCCAGTGCAGGCATACGGAGCCGGCATTCCCAGCGACTACATCCAGGGCCTGGGCAGCCCCAGCGATTCCTTCCATAATATTCCGATCGGCGCATTTTGGCAGGATTCCTGGCGGGTCAATCACAACGTTACGCTGAACTACGGTTTGCGCTACGACATCGAAGTGCCGCCGGCGCTCAAGCCCATTACATCGCCCTTGGCGCGCGCCGCCTATCGGTCACTGGGCCTGCAAAAAGGCATTCAGACGGCGACTCATAACTTCCAGCCTCGCTTTGGCGTTGCTATTGACCCGAAGGGCGATGGAAAGACCGTGCTGCGTGCCTCCTACGGGATCTTCTACGATCACCCGCTGCTCGGCCTCTATTTCCTGGGCGATGCCTCTGACGGTTCCTCAAGTGGACAACTCGCTTTCGGTCCGGGAACGCCTTGCCAGGGAGCGGGAAGTCCCACCAACCTGAACGCGGTCGAAATCTTCCAGGGCCTGCTTCCATCGGCCAGCGGCAACCCCGCTTCGCCCTGCTCGCCCACTGCTGGTCCGATTGGCCCGGCCGTGCTGGGCCTACTAAATTATTCGCCCAATCAGCAGCGCTTCTCTTGTCCTAACTCCGACACGAGCTGTGGCGTTGCCTCTACGACGCAGTCCATTTTCCTGAACCAGAACTATCTGAATCCCACCACGTTTCTTCCGCTCGCATTTCAGCCCTTCGGCTATCCGCAGGCAAAGAACTTCGTGTACGCCTACGCGCAGCAGGCCAACTTGAGCATTGAGCGCGATCTCGGCAGCGGCTTCGCTCTCAGCCTCGCCTACAATTTCAACGGAGGCCGTCATCTCAACCGCCCCATCAACGCCAACACCATCCGCGGCGACTTGATGACCTCAAATTTCTTGGCCGCGCTCGCCGATGGCCAGTCTTTCACCAGTCCGTTCACAGTAGCCGGTAAGTGCAATCCCGCCGGTGGTCCGTTTGGTCCAGTACCTTTTGTGGACGCTTCGCTGATGAATTTTTTCCGTCCTGGCGGACTCAATCCCTCGATCGCCGGCGCCTACCTTTCAGTGGGCGACCCGCTCAACTGCGTCGCTCAGGCCCAGGCGCTGGTTCAGACCCTGCCCGGATTTAACGCCGCCTGCAACCCAGTTACTCTCGCGGGCTGTGTCCCTTTCGGCGACATGGATGCCAACTACTCGAACGGCAGTTCGATCTACCACGGTCTTACCGCCAACCTGCGCAAACGCTTCGGCAATCACTACGAGTTCCTCGCTTCCTATACCTACTCGCATGCGATTGACGACTCCACCGACTTGCAGTTGACCCTCACACCGCAGGACAGCTACTACCCCGCAGTGGACCGTGCTACATCTCTGTTTGATCAGCGCCATCGCTTCGTCTTTAGCGGCGTCTACCAGACGGGCCACATGACCGGGGATTTCGTCCACCGGTTCTGGGGCGACTGGACGTTCGCTCCGCTGATCGAGGTAGCGTCCGGGCGGCCGTTCAACATCATCACCGGCAATGACGACAACTTCCAGTTGTCGTCGCTCACCGGCCGTCCTAACACTGTGGTCAGTCCCGCCTGCGCCGCGGCGCCGTTCGGCAACCCTGTTGTTCACTCCAAGTTCTCGCCGACAGGTGTCTTCCAGGAACCGTGCATCGCAGATTTCAACGGGACCCTGCTCTCGCTCGACGGCAATCTCGGGCGCAACGCCGGCGTCGCACCCTGGACGATCTTCGATGACCTCCGTGTCGCCAAGCGCATTTACTTCGGCGAACGCTACAACATGGAATTGATCGCCGACATGTTCAACATCGCAAACCGCTACAACGTAGCCGCCGTCAGCCCGCTCTTCACCAACGCCGGTCAGGCTACCGCTGCTTACGATCCGCGGCAATTCCAGTTCGCGATGAAATTTCACTGGTAGGGCTCTCAGGCTGACAAGACTTGGTCTGGATTCCGCAACGCCATTCTGGAATCCAGACCCGCCTGTTTACCCGACCCTCGCGTCCCCCCTGCCTTGATCGAATCTTTGCAACTCCCGCGCCGCCGACTGAGTCTCAATAAAGGGAGTTGGACAATGAATCGAAGGCACTTCCTGAAAACTGCAGCCGCCGGTACTCTTATGACTTCTCTACACCGCAAGTTCGCAAACGCCGCCGACGCACCCGTTCCCACTCGCCCGCTGGGCCGCACTGGAGAAAAAGTTTCTATCGTAGGGCTGGGCGGCTTCCATATCGGCATGCAATCGGATGAGCAGGAGAGCATCCGCATCATTCGAACGGCTCTCGACGCGGGCATTAACTTTCTCGATAACTGCTGGGACTACAACGGCGGCCAAAGCGAGATTCGCATGGGCAAGGCGCTGCGAAATGGGTACCGGCAAAAAGCATTTCTCATGACCAAGATTGACGGCCGCACACGAAAAGCGGCCGCCGACCAGATCGAAGAATCGCTGCGCCGGCTGCAAACCGACCGCATCGACCTCTTGCAGTTTCACGAAGTCATTCGCGACACCGATCCCGACCTGATTTTCGCCGTGGGTGGCGGCATGGAGGCTGCGCTGGAGGCCAAGAAACAGGGCAAAGTGCGCTACATCGGCTTCACCGGGCACAAGAGCCCTGACATCCATCTCAAGATGCTGAAGACCGCATCGGCTCATCAGTTTTCATTTGACACCGTGCAAATGCCGCTCAATGTAATGGACGCGCACTATGAAAGCTTCGAGAAGAGAGTCTTGCCCGTGCTGGTGAAGGAGAACATCGGTGTGCTGGGCATGAAGTCTATGGGCGACAAGATTATTCTCAAGAGCAATACGGCTACGCCGGTGGAGTGCCTGCACTACGCCATGAACCTGCCCACCAGCGTAGTGATCACCGGCTGTGACTCGCTGAAAATTTTGCAGCAGGCGCTGGAGGCCGCGCGCAGCTTCCAGCCGATGAGTCAGGGACAGGTGGCGAGCCTGCTCGCCAAGACCGCACCCGCCGCCGGCAAGGGAGAATACGAGCGCTACAAGACGACCCACGATTTCGACGGCACCTATCAGAATCCGCAGTGGCTAGGGTGAATTGTTCGGGATTGTGCGGAATAAAGGCCCGGAGTTCAGAACTTCGGCTGGGAACTTTAGCGCACACCGTCGCGTAAACTCATAGCATGTCCGACCAAGGCATCGTCCTCCCGCCGGCGGCGAACACACCGCCGACCCCTGTCAACAACGTCTTTCGCGGCCCGAATGGCATTCGGGCCGGCTGGCGCGTGCTCATCTATCTGGCCATCATGGGCGGGGTTCTCGTTGCGCTGGGGATCATCGCGTTCGCGCTGCGAGTGGCGAGTGGAGTGGCGACCGGTCAACTCGGCGGGTCCACGATTACACCCTTGGGCTTGAGCATACTCGAGGGAACTATTCTGTTCCTTAGCGTGATTCCTGCCCTGATCATGGCCAGGATTGAGCGCCGCAAGTTCGGCGACTACGGCCTGCCGGTCCGCTGCGCATTTCGCAAAGACTTCTGGATCGGCACCCTGGCCGGCTTTCTCGCCATCAGCACCAGCCTGCTGGCAATTTTTGCACTGCATGGTTTCCACCTGGCGGGCCTCGCCATTCACGGCAAGATGATCGTCACCTCCATTGCAGCCTGGAGCGCAGCTTTTGTCATCGTCGGCCTGTCGGAGGAATTCGCCTTCCGCGGATATCTTCAGTTCACGCTTACTACCGGCATTGGCTTCTGGCCCTCGGCGATTTTGTTGTCGGCCTGGTTCGGTCTGGCTCACGCGAGCAACCCCGGCGAAAGCAAGTTCGGGCTGTTTTCGGTGGTTTGCTTCGGGCTGCTGTTCTGTTTTTTTCTGCGCCGCACCGGCAATCTCTGGTGGGCTGTCGGGTTCCACGCCGGGTGGGACTGGGGCCAGACGTTCTTCTACGGCGTCTCCGATAGCGGCCTACCGCCGTATCACAATCTGCTCAATTCCAGCTTCAGCGGACCGAATTGGCTTACCGGCGGCACCGTTGGGCCGGAAGCCAGCATCTTCACGCCTATCACGCTGCTGATCGTTGCTATCGTCTTCAGCCTTGTCTATCGCGAGAACCGGTATCAGCCGCTCGGCAAGCCATAACCGAGCCCGAAAGCCGAAGCCCGCCTCCCGGTGTTACACTCTGCTTTCATCTATTTGTATCCATCCTTGGCGCTTGCCGGAGTTCGTCTCCCAATGTCCCAAGCCTATACGCCAACGCCGCGGACGCGTGTGGTTCGCGAAGCGCATCGCGGTATTTATGATCGCGAGACCGCCTACCGCATTCTCGACGAAGGATTCCTTTGTCACGTGGGCTTCGTCGCCGACGCCCAGCCGTATGTGATTCCCACATCTTATGGCCGCAGCGGCGACAGCCTTTACCTTCACGGCTCCGCAGCCAGCCGAATGCTGCGGCAGTTGAAAGACGGCGTGCCGGTCTGTGTCACCGTCACTTTGCTGGATGGGCTGGTGCTCGCCCGCTCCGTTTTCAATCACTCGATGAATTACCGCTCGGTCGTCGTGCTGGGAAAGGCGACACTGGTGGAGTATCCGGGAGAAAAACTCGAGGCCTTGCGGCTTCTTTCCGAGCACATTCTCCCCGGCCGCTGGGCCGATGCGCGCCAGCCCAACGAGCGCGAGCTCAAACAGACGTCCGTCCTGAAATTACCCATCGAAGAATTCTCCGCCAAGGTGCGCACCGGCCCGCCGGTCGACGATGAAGAGGATTACTCTTTCCCTGCCTGGGCAGGAGTTGTTCCGCTGGAGATAGTTGCTGGGACGCCGATTGATGATGCGAGGCGGTTGCCCGGGCAACGCGCGCCGGAATACGCGCACAAATACGCGCGCAAGCGCTGAATACGGTTGAGCCAAGGCCTGACGGAAGCGCAAGTGCTCATATGGGTCAGCCGCCCCATCACGGAATCAGCAGCAGCTTCCCGGTTGTCTTCCGCCCTTCCAGATCGCGATGCGCCCGCTGCGCCTCGGCTAGGGGATACGTATGCTCGATGCGCAGCTTGAGCTTTCCAGCCGCGATCATGCCCAACACCGCGCTCGAATGCGCCAGCAACTCTTCACGCGTGGCGGTGTAGTTCACCAGCGTGGGACGAGTCACGTAAAGCGATCCCTTTTGCGCTAGCGCGATCAGATCAAATGGCGGAACCGCTCCGCTCGATCCACCGAAGAGAACCATCATCCCGCGCATGCGGAGGACGTTCAGTCCCTTCTCGAATGTTGTCTTGCCTACCGAGTCGTAGACCACATCCACGCCCTTGCCGCTGGTCAGGCGTTTGGTTTCGGCTTCGAAATCGGTTTGCGTATAAAGAATCACTTCATCCGCGCCCGCCCCGCGCGCTAGTTTCGCTTTCTCGTCGGCAGAGACCGTGGCGATCACGCGCGCCCCAATGTTGTGCGCCATCTGCACCAGCAGAAGTCCCACGCCGCCGGCCGCGGCATGAATCAGCGCGGTCTCGCCCTTCTTCAGCGGATAGGTGTCATGCGACAGGTAATGCGCGGTCATGCCCTGCAACATAGCCGCCGCGGCCTGCTCATCAGTGACGCTCTGCGGAATCGGCACCAAACGATCCGCCGGGACGGCAGCATACTCCGCGTAAGAACCAAGCAGCCCCGCCCATACCACACGATCGCCGACCTTGAAAGACTTCACATCCGCCCCGACCGCAGTCACCACCCCTGCGCCCTCCTGCCCTAAAACAAACGGCAGTGGCGCCTTGTAGCGCCCCTCGCGGACGTAGATATCGATAAAGTTCACACCGGAAGCAGCCAGCTTCACAACTGCCTCATTCGGTTTGGGCCGCGGGACAGGTAGGTCCGCGACGTCCATCACTTCCGGTCCGCCGACTTGTTTGACTTGAATGGCTTTCATGCAGCGTTGGATTAATCTTCTGGCGAAAAAGATTCGGTTCAGTTCTGAGTTCTCAGTTCCTAGAACTGCCTCTCTGCTACACTGGCGTCCTCGCAAGGAGCCCTTCGTCATGGCCGAAAAAAAACTTCAGACCTTTGCCAATCACACGCGGCGGGACCCTCTGTTCCATTTTCTGGCATTGCCTATTTTCGTCATCGCCGTCGTCGTCGGCATCGTCCACTTCATCTGGCACCCCAGCTTGCACACAGGTGCCTTCTTTGTGCTCTCAGTGGCAGCTCTGGTCGCGGTTATTAAAAGCCGCCTTTCCGCGCTCAAAGTGCAGGACCGGGTGATTCGCCTGGAAGAGCGGCTCCGCCTTGGTTCCCTCTTGTCCGAGCCCCTGCGTTCGCGCATTCCAGAGTTGACCGAAGGCCAACTTGTCGCCCTGCGGTTTGCTTCGGATGCGGAAGCACCCAAGCTCGTCGAACGGGCGCTGTCGGAAAAATTGGCACCCGCAGATATCAAGAAGGCGATCCAGAACTGGCGTCCCGACTACTGGCGCGTCTGATCGCAAGGAGGATTTTGACGTGAGCAAACAAATCGTGTACCTCGCTGTGGATTTCGCAATCAACGAGGGACAGTTGGCCGCATTCGAGAGCATCGCCCAAGCAATGGTCGCAGGCACCCAGAAGGAACCAGGCGCCCTGGGCTATGGATGGTATATGAGTGCAGATCGCAAGCGGTGCCGGCTCATCGAGACCTACGCCGACGCTAATGCTGTGCTGGCGCACTTCAACGGCCCGGTAGTGCAGGAGCTTGTGCCGAAAATTATTGGGACGGCGAGCGTAACGGGCTTCGAGGTTTATGGAGATCCCGGTGCAACCGCAAGAGCGATGCTCGCGCCATTCGGAGCTGAGATCTTCGAGTTCAAACGGACTGGACCGCTGAACCCGCACGTACCAGCTAGCTGTCGGACTGTCCCGCGATCAAACCTTTTGCCCGACTTCCACCGTCTGAATGGAGGTCCGTGGGTAACCATTCGGTGGGGTGCCCAAGGTAACGGCAGCAGCCACCTTTCGGCGTTGACCCAGGCACGACCGCAAGGTACGATTTTTGATAGAATCCAACGGGCGCTAGCCTTGGGGGAGCAATCCGTATCTGATAGAAAAATATGCGAGTTGCAAAACTCCAAATACGGATCGCCATGCTGGCCGTCGGGGCTCTGGCAGCTTCCGCCTGCCAGACGGCGCAAAAGCCAGCCGCTTTGGTTCCGGCGAGAACCGCCCCGCCTTTAACGTCAACCGCTCCAGTTCCAGCTTCGGCCGCGCAACAGACAGCGCCCGTTACACCAACTGCCTCCGCTCTACAGCAGCCGCAAGTCCCGGCTGAGGCATCAGCCCAGACCAAGACCCAGCCCCCGCCGGCGACGCCGGCTCCCGATGCAGTGGCGGAACTAATCGCGAAGGTAGAAAAAGATTTTCAGGCAGGATTGGACGCTTACAAGGCGGGCCAAACCGACGCTGCCAAGCGGGATTTCGACAACGCATTCAACGCCTTGCTGGAAAGCAACCTCGAAGTCCGCTCCGATGATCGTCTGGAGAAAGAATTCAATCGCATTGTAGAGGGCATCAACCAACTGGATCTCGGCAGCTTGGCATCCGAATCCGACTCCGAAGCGCAGAAAACCGAGCCCGCCCCCATCGACGAGACGAACGGCATCACTCCATCCGCCGATCCCAACGTCCGGGCCAAGGCTCAGGCTGAGATCAAGTCGACCCACTCCGACCTGCCGCTGATGATGACCGACCAGGTGGCCGGCTTTATCAGCTACTTCTCCAATCGTGGACGCGGCACCTTCGAGCGCGCCTATGCCCGCTCCGGCCGCTACCACGACATGATGGTATCAATTCTCAGGCAGGAAGGCGTTCCGCAGGATTTGATTTATCTGGCGCAGGCCGAGTCCGGATTTCATCCCCTCGCCGTTTCCCGCGCCGGCGCTCGCGGCATCTGGCAATTCATGGGCAGCCGCGGTCGCGGTTACGGCTTGCAGCGCAGCCTGTGGGTGGACGATCGTCAGGATCCAGTAAAATCCACGCGCGCCGCCGCCCGCCATCTGAAAGATCTCTATGCCCAGTTCGGCGACTGGTATCTCGCCATGGCGGCCTACAACTCTGGCCCCGGAACCGTGCAGGCCGCGGTTAAACGTACCGGCTATGCCGATTTCTGGGAACTCTACCGCCGCAACGTTCTTCCCAAGGAAACGCGCAACTACGTTCCCATCATCCTGGCCGTGACCATCATGGCCAAGAATCTGCAGCAGTACGGCTTTGATGACGTCTCCATGGACGAGCCTCTAGCCTTCGACTCCTTAACGATCGATTATCCTGTGGATTTGCGACTGGTAGCCGACTGCGTGGGCGCGCCCCCGGCCCAACTGCAGGAACTGAATCCCAGCCTGCTGCGCCTGACCACGCCGAAGGAAGGCACATTCGAACTCCACCTTCCCGTAGGCACAGGACACGACTATCAGACCGCCATCTCCGCCATCCCGAGCAACATGCGGCTCTGGTGGCGCTACCACAATGTTCAGCCGGGAGACACCCTGGCATCGCTCGCCCGCTCTTATCATGTGACGGCGACTTCGATAGCCGGCGCCAATCAACTCGATGGCACCGAACTCGAGACTAATGCCCGGCTGATTATCCCTGTCACACCCAGCAAACACCCAGTCAGCGATGCGAACACTTACTCTCACCGGATCACACGCTACAAAGTTCACTCCGGAGACACGGTCGAAACCGTAGCCGAGAACTTCGGCGTCTCCGCTCAGATGGTCCGCCGCTGGAACGGCCTACGTAACGGCGACAGCCTGCGCGGCCGGAAAGTGCTGGCTCTGCACTTACCGGTTACACCCGGTAGCGAAGTGGCCTCAACTCCTTACAAATCGGGAGCGCACGCTCGGAAGACCGCGCAACCCGCCATCGCCAAGGCTCCCTCGGCCAAGTCGACAAACAAATCAGCACAAGTGAAGACCCAAGAGGTAGATGCCTCCGTGCGGGCCAGCGCCCTTCGCCACAAGGTAAAGTCGGGAGAAACCCTCTATTCGATTGCCACAAGTTACAAGACCACGGTCGCCGCCCTCAAACGCTACAACGGCGATATCGCCGTCCTGCGGCCCGGCATGATCCTGATCGTGCACCCCAGCCGCTAGCACTCGCTGGCCCTTGGAAATCCTTTCGTCACAACTTTTCCGGTTCGACAGGCCATTGTACCCAAGCGTACAATCTCCTGCATATTCCCAAACCAGTTACACCATCTCTATTCCCTCCAGGGAGGTTATTGTGAGAATTTCCAAATCGCTCGTTCTTCTTCTTGTTATCGCAATGTCTGTGTCGCTGGCCCTGCCGGCTTTCGCCCAGGACGGCGCCGCCATCTTCAAAACCAAGTGCGCCGGCTGTCACGGCCCCGAAGGCCAGGGCAAAATTGGTCCCAAACTGGCGGGCACCAGCGTCTCCGCCGATCAGATCGCCGCAATGCTGACCTCCGGGAATGATGCCAAGAAACCGCCGCACAAGAAACCCTTGAGCGGCGTGACTGCCGACGACGCCAAAGCCGTCGCTGCCTTCGTGAAGACCCTGAAGTAGGGCTCTTGGTTCTTACGGACCAACTCCGGCGCTCCCTGGTACTTTTCGGGGAGCCCGTTTGTTTTGGAGCGGGATCGCGAAAAATTCCCGTGGCCGCGAAGAATCTTCTTCCATTCCGCCGCTTCGTGTGGTAACAGGATAAACGGGCCGATGTGATTGCGGTCCTTGTAGGCTGCACCAAACGTCGTGCTATAATCGCGCGCCGTTCCAACATAGGTTTCTGGTGGTCTTTTAATTTCTCGTGCCCGGCAGCCTGGCGCAGCCGTTCCTGCGCCAGGAGGCCAATCAAGATCAGGAGGAACAATGACTTACGATCCCACACTTTACGGACGTGATGACGAAGAAGAATTCGGCGACAGCGGCGCCTACAGCGAGTCGCTCGAAGAGGATTTCGAAGAGGAAGAGGAGGAGGAAGAAGAAGCTGGCGTAGCCGAACCGGCCATGGGTGAACCGGCCATGCCCGCTCCCCCGCCGCCCCCTCCCGCCCCCAAACCTGCGGCTCCTGCTGGAGGCGGCCCCAAGAAGCCGGCCGCGAAGAAGAAAGCGCCCGCCGCGAAGCCTGCCAAGAAAAAAGCGGCCAAAAAACCCGCCAAAAAGAAAGCCGCGAAGAAGCCGGCCAAAAAGAAAGCAGCCAAAAAGCCGGCCAAAAAGGCCAAGAAGAAAGCTAAGAAGGGCCGCCGCTAAGGCAATCAACCACCGAACCTGTACACAGCGCGTTGGTCTCAAGACCGGGTTTCACGACTGAGGTTAAAGACTAAGACCGCGGCCTGTTGCCGCGGTCTTTTCTTGCCCAACGTTCCGCTCTGTACGTGGGATGGCCAACGCTCGCCGCGGTATGCACGGAGACCGCAACATGCGTTGCGCAGGGAGCAAGTGACGCGTGCTCCTCGGTTGCTAGGCGACTCAGGACAATCTACTCCTTCCCCTCCACCGCCGCCCTGCACTTCCCATACAACTCGAGCAAATGCGTGGCATAATCTTCGGGCTTCGCTGCCGAACCGGTTCCCTGAAAGCCCACCCCGGACGACGTAGTTCGGCCGTATCCTGTCGTCATGGCAATAAATTTCATCAGATCGAGTGCGATATCCTCATTGCGGCGCGCGCTCCCATGCGTAGCTTGCCCTTCATCCATGAGTCCCTCTCCTGAACCGGAAATATAAGGAAGTTGTTCGTCGTCTTCCATGTCTTCAAGCATGTCTTCCATGGCATCCACTACCATTCCGGCAACGATGATAGCAGGGTCGGGCCAGTAACGTCGGCCCAACAACGTCCGGCACACAAAGGTCGCCCACGCTCAATAGCCGGTTGGCAATTGAAAATCCACTCGCGCCGTGCGACGCAGCCGGAACATCAGCCACAGCGAAGCCGCGATCAGAAGCGGAGAAGAATAGAATCCCGGTGCCGGACGCGGAAATGTCACCGCAGCCACCGTGTGCCCCAGAACCGTGAATAGCGTGTGGCCCAGCCCGTTCAGCAACATCACAATGGCAAAAAACCACGCCAGCGGCCGCAAGCCGCGCATCCCCCGCCCCGCCACCGGGGTCAGGCAAAACAGCAGGACACAAGCCACGATCAAGGCGACCAGCCACTCCCGAGACTCAAACGTGGGCATGGGAAACCAACTCCAGCGCTCGCGCAAGATGGTCACGGTCGGGTTGTATACGGCAAGAAAGCCGGTCGTGGCTTCATCCAGGATGTGCAGCGCGAACGCCACGCACAGCGCAAACCACGCGCTGCCAAAACCCGATGCCGATAGTGCCGGTGCTTCCCTCATCGCAGCCTGTCACCCGAATTCTCAATCACTCATCGGACCGTTGGCAATCGAAAACCGGCCACGGAAAGCGCACCGAAGGCCACGGCAACCGCAGTTACCAGCTATCGCACCACTTCACTCATCAGCGCCATCAGATTTCCTTCAGTGTCGCGAAAGGACGTCATCCACAAGTCATGCGCCGGCATTTTCGCGATCAGGTGCGGCTCTTCCTCGAAATGCACCCCGCTTTCTTTCAGCTTGAGATACGCTGCCTGAATGTCCGGCACGGCAAAATACAGAACCGAGCTGGGATGGTCAAACTCCGGCTTCTCCGCCCCGCTCAGCATCAGCCGCACCCCACCGCAGTCAAAAAATGCTAGTCCCGGCGGCGCTTTGAAAAGCAACTTCAATCCCAGCTTGTCCTGATAGAAAGCCGCCGCGCGGTCTACATCTTTTATGTTGATGGCAACCTGGCCCAGGTGTGTGATTCCAACTCCGGTTGCGGATACGCTCATGCTGAGGCCTCCGCAACCATCTTACGTGCCTTTCCCCTAGACCTTGTTCGTTTTTCGTAACAAGCACAAATTCTCCACGCCGGCTTCCCTCCGGCGTTCTATCATTCGCCGCGCAGTCTTCCCCTCACGCAAAACTGGGCCTTGTTTTCACGCTTAACCGGGATCCTCGCGGATCTCTAGCGTCAGTTCATAAGTCCTAACACGAAAGGAATCTCAGCCATGTCCGTAAAAATGCTCGCCACGCCGCCGGACACACGCAGCAGCGTCACCATCAAGACCGACCCTACCCGAATCGATCCTCTCAAGCTGAAGCTGGGCAAGCACCCGGCGCGCCACGACCCGCGAACTCTGCTCTTCGCCACCTACGCTACGGCCGCGCTGCCCGCCCCGCCTGCCAGCCTCGACCTGACCACAAAGATGAAAGTCCCCTGGGGCATGATGGACAATGCCCAGCTGGGCGACTGCACCTGCGCCGCCGCCGGCCACCTCATAATGGAATGGACCGCCAATTCCAAATCCAAAATATTCACCCCCTCCGACAAGCAAATCGTAGCTGCCTATTCCGCCATCACTGGCTACAACCCCACCACCGGAGCCAACGACAACGGCGCCCAGGAAATCGATGTGCTCAACTACTGGCGGCAGACCGGCATCGCCGGTCATAAGATTCAGGCCTTCATCGCCCTCGAGCCCTCCAACACCACCCACATCATGGACGGAACCTGGATCTTCCGAGGCTGCTACATCGGATTGAACTTGCCCAAGAGCGCTCAAGCCCAGACCAGCAACAAGCAGATCTGGTCCGTTCCTCCCTCCGGACTCGGAGGTGATGGCGCACCCGGTTCCTGGGGCGGACACGCCGTCCCGGTCGTCGCCTACGATTCCCGCAGCCTCACCGTCGTCACCTGGGGCGCATTGCAAACCATGACCTGGGGTTTCTGGGCCGCCTACTGCGACGAGGCCTACGCCATTCTCAGCCCCGATTTTCTAGAGCAGAAGGGCGGCCAGCCCGTCACGCCCGACGGCTTTAACCTGCAGCAATTACAGGAAGATTTGGCAGATTTGAAGTAAGCAGGCCCTTGGCAGCAGCCGCTCTTGCGGGCGATAGCTCATTGCGGCTTAAAGAGGAGCAGATGACTCATGGGCGCTTTTAGCATCGCCTTCGATATCATCGTCGTCGGTGCACTCGCTCTTCCCTGGGTGCTCCTCGTCATCGACCTCTTTTTCTCCACCAACGTAAGCCGCGTGAAAAGCCTGCTGCACTGGGTGGTCAAACAGAACCAGCCCGCCGTGGCCGGCGTGCTTCTGTTCGCGATGACTTTTGCTCTGGGCTCGACCGTGTCTCGCATCGCGCAGGATTTCTTCGATGACGACGACCTCCATATCCATGCCTTTCACCATTTGTTTCGGGTAGGGGTGACCGAAAGCAGCATTCGGACCAATGTCTTTTGTACGGCCCTCAAAGATACGCCAACTCCAGCGCCGGTCGATCCGACCGCCGCAAAACAGAAAAAATTCAAGGACCAAAATTCTCAATGCCTGTACACCGGGCGGTGGATTATTCGGACCTACGACCCGGATGCTCAACAGCCGGTCGTCAACCAAACTACCGGCCAGCGAATCACCGCCAAATGGATCAACGACCAGCAAGATTTGGCCAGAGACGTTTTTTATACCCATGAGGCCTCCGTTCTTTTGAAAGGAACCGATGCAACCGAAAGGATCCGCCAGTTTCACGATCAAATCATGGTGCTCAGAGGCGCCGCCTTCAGTGGCCTGATCGCCTTCACGTTGTGCTTTTTCTGGTGGAGCGCGAAATCTTTCCCCGGCCTGGGATGGGCTGCATCGTTGTTTTATGCGTATCTGGGATTGAATGCGTTGGTCCATCATTTATCCGAGACTCCGGTCAGCGATCCGCCTTACATGGAATTCACTTTGCTCGTACTCGCCGCGGCCGGATGGTCCATTCTATGGAGATACACCCCGAAGGGAAGGCGGCTGCGCGGAAAGCTGCGAGCGCAGACTGGACTGAAGCCGCTGCCGTTTGGCTATGTTGTGCTAGCGGTGTTCCTTACGGTCACAATTTCCTTAGGATGGTGGGCCACTCAGGTGCTGTATGACAAGCAGGTGATCCACTCCTACAAAGCCCTGAAGTTGATTCCGGCCGAGCCGGCTACGCCCAGCGGGAAATAGAGTTGTCCGCGTCCTCTGAATCTGCTCGCTCTTTCTGTTTCTTCCCACTGCCCGGCTGATTTTGCCGGTTCGTCTCTGCCTGGGAGTCCTCACACCCCTCCAGTCTTACGACACACGCCTCCCCAGACTCAGCCTCGCCCGCCAGTTCTGAGGCAAACTCTGACAGCTTCTTTCTGGTGCGCGCCGCCTCTCGTTGAGCGGCCGCTTTCTGCGCAGCATAAAGAGCGTCCAGTTGGGCATTGGGATTGATTTGGTTGGCGTGGACGCGCATGGCTGTCCTCCTTCGCGATTAGGCTGCAACCTCGTATCGCGCTCGCAAAACTCTGAAGTCCACTTGGCAATTGAAACGCCGAACAAGTCTCGTAACAATCAGGCTGCAGCCCTAAGTGCGCACGCTTTCCCGTTCCGGTTTAGAATGTCTGCCCGTGGTCAAAATGAAATCGAGGACCATCATGCGAAGATTTTGGATTCATCTGGCCGCTTGCCTGCTTGCAAGCACCCTGGCCACCGCTCACGCTCAGGACCAGGATTTCAGCAAAGTGCAGATGAAGGTATCGAAAGTTGCAGGCAACGTCTACATGTTGGAGGGGGATGGGGCCGGCAACATCGGCGCATCCGTGGGTGACGACGGCATCGTCATCGTCGACGACCAGTACGCCCCGCTGGCTGAAAAGATTCAAGCCGCATTGAAGGGCATCACCGACAAGCCGGTACGTTTCATCATCAACACGCACTATCACGGCGATCATACCGGCGGAAACGCCTACTTCCAGAAGCAAGCGCCCATCATCGCGCAAGACAACGTGCGCAAACGCCTGGAGTCCGGTGGAGGCGCCGGCAATGGCGGCTCAGTTCATTTTGACGCGAAACCCTCGGCGAAAGACGCTCTGCCCATCATCACCTTCGATCACGACGTCACCGTGCACCTGAACGGCGAAGATATCCGCGCTCTCTTTTTTCCCGCCGGACACACCGACGGCGATTCCATCATTTTCTTTCCCAAGTCGAACGTGGTTCACATGGGCGACGACTTCGTGACCTACGGCTTTCCCGCTATCGACGTCGAGAGCGGCGGCAGCATCAACGGCATGATCGACGCCGTGGCCCAGGTCATCTCGCAACTGCCTCCGGATGTGAAGGTGATTCCGGGGCATGGGCAAGTTTCCAGTCTTGACGATATGCGCGCCTATCTTGCCATGTTGAAGGCAACCCGCGACGTGGTACAACAGGCGTTGAAAGAGGGCAAGACTCTCGACCAAATGAAGCAGGCAAAGCTCCTGGATCCATGGAAGAAGTATTCCGGACCCTTCATCAGCGAAGACGTGTTCCTGGAGACGCTGTTCAACTCGCTGACGGGGCAGAAGACCGGGAAGCTCATCAAACACAATTGACGCCCTCGCGTATCATTCTGAAGGAGCCTCATTCTACTTTGCGTTCAACCCGTCGACAATTTGCGCAGTCTGCCCTCGCCTCAGGCATTGCAGCCGCCCTGCCCGCTGGTCTGTTCTCGGCCTGCACCGTATCGTCGAATGCGGCGCGCACCGCGGGTTCCGCGACTCTCTCCAGTTCCCACGCAAAGCAGTTCGACACTTCTTCCGAGATCGCCTTCCCCAAGAATTTCTTCTGGGGCGCGGCCACCGCCGCCTATCAGATCGAAGGCGCGTGGAATGAAGACGGCAAAGGCGAATCGATCTGGGACCGCTTTGCGCACACTCCAGGCAAGATCAAGAACGGCGATACCGGCGACATAGCCTGCGACTCTTATCATCGCTGGCGCGAAGACATCGCGCTCCTGCAGGCGATGAATTTGAATAGCTACCGCTTCTCTATTTCCTGGCCGCGCATTCAAGCCTCCGGATCTGGGCCTGCGAATTCCAAAGGCGTCGACTACTACAGCCGCCTCGTCGATGACTTGCTGGAAGCCCGGATTCGTCCATTTGTAACGCTCTATCACTGGGACTTGCCGCAGGTTTTGGAAGACGCGGGCGGCTGGCCCAATCGCGATACCGCTTCTCGGTATGCCGACTACGTTGAGATTGTCGCGCGCGCGCTCGGCGATCGCGTTTCCGACTGGATGCTGTTCAACGAACCATTCGCCTTCACCTATGTAGGCCACCTCGACGGCGCGCATGCTCCGGGCGGCAGCAGCATCATCGGCTTTCTGCGAGCGTCGCATACGGTGAACCTGGCGCAGGCCGCCGGTTTCCGGACGTTGAAAGCCACCCGCCCCTCAGCGCGGGTAGGAACCGCCTTCAGCATGCAGTCGTGGGAACCCGCCACAGACTCCGAGGCAGATCACCTGGCAGCCCAGCGCGCTTACGCCCTGACCAACCTGTGGTTTCTGGAGCCGGCGCTTAAGGGACGCTATCCCGAAGCGCTGTCGTTTCTTCCCGAGACTCTTATGAGGATCAAGTCCGGCGACCTCGACAAGGCCCGCGCGCCGCTGGATTTCATCGGCATCAATCTCTACCGCCGCACCATCGCTCGCGCTCCCACCGCGATGGAGCGGATCTCGCACGCGCAGCAGTGGCTGCTTCCGGCAATGATGGCCGACAGTTCGCAAGGTCCGAAAACCAGCAACGGATGGGAAGTTTGGCCGCAGGCAATGTATAACATCGTCACGCGCATCAGCCGCGAGTTCAACCGTCCCCAGATTGAGATTACCGAGAGCGGTTGCGCATACAACGACGGTCCCGATATGAGCGGCGTGATTCGCGACACTCGGCGCATCGAGTATCACCGCCAATACCTGAAAGCCCTCGCACGCGCCATCGCCGACGGCGCCGATGTCCGCGGCTATCATGCCTGGACCCTGCTCGACAACTTCGAATGGGCCGAAGGCTTCAGTCAGCGCTTCGGCCTGGCCTACGTGGACTTCAAGACGCAACAACGCACCATCAAAGACTCAGGCCGCTGGTACGCAAAAGTGGCCGCCGAGAATCGCATAGTGTAGGACCGGGTCCAGCGACCCAGTCGCGGCCCGCAGGGCCGCGCCTTTCCTAGCCACAAGCACTGGACATGTGATTGGTGAAACCCGCCAGCTCCTGACCACCGATCACTGACCACTAGTGTCCGGTTAAGAATTCGTTGAACGGTTATAAATCAATGGCATATAGGAACTTAGGTGCGCAAAGGGCGGTGATCGATTTGAATTGCGATCACCATGAACCAGGGACAATCTCTGTTCGCCCAACTGATGGACCATCTCTCCATCCCCGAGTTTCGCAAATGTGTGCAGCGCTACGACGGCAACTACCGGGTGCGAAGTTTTTCCTGCTGGGACCAGTTTCTGTGCATGGCGTTTGCCCAGTTGACCTTCCGCGAGAGCCTGCGCGACATCGTCGCCTGCCTGCGCTCGCAAGAGCGGCGACTGTATCACCTGGGCATTCGGGGCACGGTGTCGCGCAGCACTCTGGCCGATGCCAACGAAAGCCGCGACTGGCGCATCTATGCCGACTTCGCCGCCGTCCTCATCGCGCAGGCGCGGCAGCTCTATGGCCGCGAAGATCTGGGGCTGGACTTGGCCCACACGGTCTACGCCCTGGACTCCACCATCATCGATCTGTGTATGACGCTGTTTCCCTGGGCGCGCTACAAGTCGGCTCAGCACGCGCTCAAACTGCATACGCTGCTCGATCTGCGCGGCTCCATTCCTACCTTTATCCGGGTCACGGCGGCGCAGGTGCACGACGTGAATCTGCTCGATGCGCTCACCCCCGAGGCGGGCGCGTTTTATGTGATGGATCGCGCCTATCTCGATTTCCAGCGGCTCTATCGCTGGACCGAGCACGGCGCCTTCTTCGTGACCCGGGCGCGCAGGAACTTCCGCTTTACCCGGCTGGCGTCCCATCCGGTGGACAAAACCACGGGCGTGCAATGCGACCAAACCATCGCGCTGGTGTGGTTCTACCCCGCCCGCGGCTATCCCGCCCGGCTGCGGCGCATTCGCTACTGGGACGCCGAACACGACCGGCGCCTGGTGTTTCTGACCAACAATTTCGTGTTGCCCGCATCCGTGATCGCCGATCTGTATCGCCGGCGCTGGCAGGTCGAGTTGTTTTTCAAGTGGATCAAACAAAATCTCCGGGTCAAAGCCTTTTACGGAACCTCGGAGAACGCAGTGAAGACCCAAATCTGGATCGCGGTCTGCAGCTATCTGCTGGTGGCCATCGTGCGCAAGCGGCTTCATCTGGAGGCGAAACTTTCCACCATGCTGCAGATTTTGAGCGTGTCGCCGTTCGAGAAAACGCCCATCCAGCAAGCCTTTTCGCTCGACGGAGGGCGACTTGTGGAGACTGAATCTCATAACCAATTGCGTTTATTAGACTTTTAACCGGACAGTACTGATCACTGACCACTGACCACTGCTACTTAGCAGGCTCCGAAAGCTTCAGCCGATCCCGCTCCTCCGCCAGCTTCCGCTGCAGCGCGGGATTCACCAGCGAGACAGGCACTTCCATGTCTCCAACCTTGAACTCCGTCGGATCGAACGTGGCATATCCATCCTTCTGACCCATATGCCCGGAGATGGTGATCCATACATCCTTGCCCGCAATCTCTGTCAGAAATTGCCCATGGACCGTATCTCCGTCATACGTGACCTTCTGGTCTTTGATGTTGGGCGCACCCTCGCCAACGTTCGAATCCGGAGTCAGCCCCGCCGCACTCGATCCCAGCACCTTGTTAATAGCAGCGCTAACCGCATCGGAGTTGACGCGCGGTTCAGCCTTCGCGCTCTGCGGTGCCGCCGAACTCTTGCTGGGCTGGGTTACAGGTGACGCTGCGGAATATCCGGTGCTTTGCTGCGTTTGCTGAACCTGCCGCGCGGCCGGCTCTGGCACGTCAACTTTCTGGCTGGATGATTGAGTATTGAATGACGCGCTGCCCGCGGCCGGCGCCTGCGGCGCGAACACCACCGGCGCTGGCTTCCTCACCAGCAGAAAGATGGCCACGACCAAGGCAACCAGCGTAGCAATGCTAATGATGCGGTCAAGCTTCATGGAGGCTCTCCAGCGGTCAGCCTTAGACAGACAGGCCCGGCATCATCGTATCGTCAACAGGGATCGGGAATCAGGTGGCTGAAGTCACACAGGAAGATGGTACTTCGGTCACATGAGCGTGCTGGAGAAGGCTTCGTTATCCCAGCTTCTGGCTTAGCAACTCATTCACCACCTGCGGGTTTGCCTGCCCCTTCGACGCCTTCATCACCTGGCCGACGAAGAACCCGAGCATGGTCTTCTTGCCGGCGCGATATTGTTCCAGTTGCTTGGGATTCGCGGCGATAACTTCGTCAATGATCTTCTCCAGCGCCGACGTGTCCGTCGACTGTTGCGGACGGCCTTCTTGTTCATAGACCTCGGGGAAATCCTGGTTGCGTTCGAAGCAAAGATCGTAAAGATCCTTGAGCATCTTGCCGGAAATCGCTCCGCTCTCCACCAGATCGGCCGATGCCGCCACGCCTTTCATCGAAATCGGAGACTGCTCAATCTCAGCGCCCCTAGCCTTAAGACGGCCCATCAACTCGCTCTGCACCAGATTCGCCACGCGCTTGGAATTCTTTGCCGCCTTCGCCGCCGCTTCGAACTGATCGGCAAGCGACTTCGAAACCGTCAGCACCTGCGCGTCGTATTCCGTGATGCCATATTCCTTCACCAGCCGCGCGCGGCGCGCTTCCGGCAGCTCGGGCAACGTCTTCGCAATCTCCGCCTTCCACTTCTCATCGACCACCAGCGGCAGCAGGTCGGGTTCAGGGAAATAGCGATAGTCGTGCGCCTGCTCTTTCGAGCGCATGCTGTACGTCTTGCCCTCGTGCGCGTTGTAGAGGCGCGTTTCCTGCACGATCTTGCCGCCGCCCTCAATCACCCCGATCTGGCGCGCGATCTCATAGACCAGCGCCTCGCGGATGAAGCGGAACGAGTTCACGTTCTTGATTTCGGCCTTCGTCCCCAATTGTTTCTGGCCGCGCGGGCGTACGCTGACGTTGGCGTCGCAGCGCAACGAGCCCTCCTCCATGTTGCAATCGCTCACGCCGGTGTAGAGGATGATCTCCTTCAGCCGCGTGAGGTATTCGTAAGCCTCGTCGGGCGTGGCGATGTCGGGCTCGCTGACGATCTCGATCAGCGGCACGCCGGTGCGGTTAAGATCGATGGCAGTCTTTTCGGCGGAGTCGGGAAAGCCCTCATGCAGGCTCTTGCCGGCGTCCTCTTCGAGATGTACTCGGGTGATCCCGATCTTCGTAGCGCGGGCGCCCCCGCCTGCGTCTGTCCCCCGCAACGATTGACCGCTGATTTCAATGAACCCGTGTTCAGCCAGCGGCTTGTCGTACTGCGAAATCTGGTAGCCCTTGGGCAGGTCGGGATAGAAGTAATTCTTGCGCGCAAAGATCGAAGTTTCATTGATGCGGCAATTCAGGGCCATAGCCGCCAGCGTGGCGAACTCGACCGCCTTGCGGTTCAACACCGGCAAAGCTCCGGGCATGCCCAGGCACACGGGACAAACATTAGTGTTGGGCGGAGCGCCGAAGCGCGTGGAACAGGAACAGAAAATCTTCGAAGCCGTCACAAGCTGTACATGAACTTCGAGTCCAATGACTGGCTCGTAGGTGGCGTGCGCGGCGAGGGAGGCGTCGGCGGTGGTCAACATAGCGGGATTATAAGGCAGTGGTCAGCGGACACAGTCGTCGCAATCTGAAGCGTGAAGTCTGAGTCTTCGTAAAAATAGCTGCTCACGACGCCTAAAAAGTGGTATCGCCTGTCAATTGGACCTTCCTGCCGTCACGAAAGCCAGTTGCGGTCATGAAGACAGGCGATCCGCTATTACCGCCAAATATGAACATAGCCCGAGATAGAGAGTTTTCCGTTTTCCTGTGGTTGTTTGAATTGACCGGAATCAATCCGTGCCGGTGGTCGGCCTTTGTTGCTTCCCACTTGTACCCGCCGCTAAGGTGTCTACGTAACCGTGCTCGCTCTATTTCTTGGAGAAAAATCGGCCCTGCATTCCACTTGTTGACTTTGCTGGTTACAGGAGGCCTATGAGGAGTATCCGAGATTGAGACTGGGGGATGGGGAGGGGCGGGTTCCACGTCAGCTGCGGGAGAGTGGAACGGGTGCCCTCTAGCTGAGAAGAAGCGATCAAGAGGGCTAAGCGTCCTCCTGGGGCCAGGAGTGTGGCGGCTGTGGAGAGGACTTTGGTTGGGCGCTCCACGGCTCGGAGGGTTACTACGTCGAAGGTGGATGGGGGGAGAGTTTCGGCGCGGGCGTTTTGTATATTTATGTCCGTCAATGTAAGGGCGCGGGCTACTTCGCGGAGGAAAGTAGCCTTCTTGTGGTTGGACTCGATTAGGGTCAGGGCTATGTTGGCGGCCCAGAGTTTTATAGGGATGCCGGGGAAGCCTGCGCCGGAGCCTAGGTCTGCGAGGCGGGCTTTGGCTTTCGGGCTTCGGGCTTCGGCAGAGTCAACGTCAATGTCAAACCCCTTTACCGCAGAGGACATGGGGGGCACGGGGTAAACTTTTGGGAACAGGTGGCTGGCGGTGAACAGGCTCTCGCCGAAGTGGCGGGTTACTATTTCTTCTTCGTTGCGGATGGCGGTTAGGTTGATGCGGGCGCTCCAGCGGAGGAGTATATCGATGTACCTCGATATATGATTGTAGAGGGCGTCGTTAGTTGTTGGTCGTTGGTCGTTGGCATCGTGCAGGAAGGGCTGGAGCAGTTCGGCGATGCGGGCGGAGTGCATGCGGAAGTCCGATTGTAGATGGCGGGAAGAAGATCTTTCAACGCGGAGGGCGCTAAGGGATTTTTTTTCGCTTCAAGGTAAGGGGCGGGTTCCGCTGGGGGGAGAGTTCAGGGATTTGCTTCGCCGAGCGACTTCAACTCGGCCTTTGCTTTTTCGACGAGTTCCACTCGCCGGATTACATATCTCTTTGCACTCTTGGGCGATTGCAGAGGCGAGGGGAATTATGGGCGCTGAGATGCCCGCGCCAGCGATTATGAAGAATGGAATCTCGCCATCCTCAGTTTCGCAGGCCTGCTTAATTTCCGAGATCGCGGTCGCGAGATCGATTCCGCGCGTGGTGCTGCTCCCTTCAGGGGAAGGGGCTCGGCGGGGATTATAACGCATTGTTGAGTGATGCAGTGGTCGAAGTTGGTTCGTCGTGGAATCCTGTTCGAGCCTGAGGGAGAGGCGGCGGGTAGGGATGCTTCGACTGCGTAGGATCGTCTGTCGGACGATCCTACTTCGCTCAGCATGACAGGGGGATGGGCAAGGTGGCACTTGGCTCGCTTCGCTCGCCGGACCCTTCGGCTCCGCTCAGTGCAGGCTAAGCGAATGCGCCTGTCCTATGCGAGTTGTGGTGTCTGTTGGTGTCGAAAGGATGGGGGCGGGGTGGCTGGTTGGGCAGGGGGTAAGGTCATTACCCCTGCGGGGTTTGGGTGAAGAGCCGACTGCTGTAGTGAACCTTGGGAATGTGAACGTGGCGGAAGGGGACTGGTAGTCTGCTAGGGATGCCAGTATTTACTGAGAATTTGCAAGCTGCGGAAACTCGATCCAGCGAGGAAACTAAGGCTGCTGCGCGGGTGGAAGCGCTGGTGCAGTTGTTGCGGGGGCGGTCTTATGAGGAAATCCGGCAACGAATGTATGACAGTGCGCCTGGGAGTGCGTGGTGGTCGGCTTGCAAGGCGGAGCTGGACCTGCGCAACGGGAAGCAGATGGCGGAAGCGTCGCTGGCGATGTCTCGCGTATCGGAGAAAATGAGGGCCTCGACGCAGCACTTCGAGCAACTAGCCGACACTCTGCAACAGGCGACCAACGACATTGCCGAACTGCTGCGCGGGGTGCAGGAAGCGGGGCGGCGGCTGGAAATTGCGGTGTATGTGACTATCGGGGTAACGCTGGTTCAAACCTTCAATCTGATTTTTATTGCGTTCCGCAAGCGGTAGGGCTGGACGGTTAGTTGAGGCTTGTCGAAAAAAGTCAGGATCAAAGTCGGAATCAAGGTCAAGGTCAAAGGCGGCGGGCGAGGGCGCCCGCTCCACACACTTTTGCGGGGTGTAAGCTTGGGGGATGAAGAAACAAGGGTCGGACCAAGCTTTTCATGATCGGCGGCATCAGGAGCGGAAGCGGGCGGAGGCGGAGCGGAAGGCTCCTAAGAAGAAAGCGGCGGAGCCAGGGAAGCAGAGTGGCGAGCCGCGAGTACCGGGTAGCGAGTAACACCTCGGCGGCTAAAGCCGGAGCTAGCTGCCGACGCTTATCGCAGCGCTGAAGCGCTGCGCCACCCAAAGGCAAAGTCGTCGGCGGAGCGGGCGCCGGTGAAACCTAGATTCCTCACTTCGTTCGGAATGACAAGAATCCTAAGAGAGAAGGCCTTTGTGTTGACAGGGCGGTGGTTCGTTCTGTAGATTCTGATGAAACTGAAAGTACTGATATGGCTAACTTGACAGGGATGCAGAAGCAGTACATTTTGCATTGGGGCGAGATGGGGACGCGGTGGGGGATTAACCGGACCGTCGCGCAGATGCACGCGTTGCTTTATCTGTCGCCACGGGCTCTGCCGGCGGAAGAGATTGCCGAGACTCTGAGTGTGGCACGGTCGAATGTTAGTACATCGATCCGGGAATTGGAGAGCTGGGGGATTGTGCGGGCGGTGCATGTGCTGGGGGACCGGCGGGAACATTACGAGTCGATGAAAGACGTTTGGGAGATGTTCCGGCTGGTGATTGAGCAGAGGAAGCGGAGGGAGATCGATCCTACGCGGGAGTTGCTGCGGCGGTGTTTGGAGGAGCTGGATCCTAAGGAGCCGGGAGCGGATTTTACTCGCGAGCGGCTGGCGGCTATGGCCGGTTTTTTTGAGGCGGTGACTGAGTTGCATGATCAGATGAAGGGGCTGCCTACTGGGACGGTGCGGAAATTGTTGCGGATGGGGGCTCGGGTGCGGAAGAGGTAGACAGTTTGCGAGTTGCGAGTCCCGAGGCGCTGGTCCTGGTTTTCGGTTTCTGGCTGGCGGGCGTGTCGGCCCGTCTCCACATGAGTGTGTGCGACCGGCGAGCGCTTCGGCGCAGCGAGTTGCATAGGTCCTCCGGGCCCGAAGACTGGGACCTCAGGATGACAGGGGTCTATCTTCAACAGATGGGTTTCGATAATGGCGCATGATGAGGCGCGGAAGATTTGGGTGACGCTTAGCGGGTTGCCGCTTTCGTTTGAGTTGGAATGGCCTTTTCATCGGTCTACTTCGGGGGCGGATTTTTGGGTGTTGCACGGGGGCGTCCGGCTGGAGGGGTCGGAGGGGCTGCATGCGCCGGTGGCGGTGAATTTGTCGGCTACGGTGCGGGAGGTGCTGCCGTCGCTGGAGGCGAAGGATGCGGAGGCTCCGGTGATCAATGCTTTGCGGAAGGAAGTGGACCGGAAGCAGATTGAGTTTGTGAAGTCGGGGAAACTGAAGCCGGTGCCGTTTTCCAGCCGGCATTATGACTTCAAGCGGGGGAAGTGGGTGTTTGGGAAGGCTACGGATGAGGTGATCGCGGAGTTTTTGGAGCGGAAGGTTTATTGGGGGACGAGGGCGAAAGCCCCACTTCTCGCAAAAGACACGAGAAATGGGGCACCCCAGTCCGAGGGGATTCGTGTTTGGATTGGGGATCCTGCGGAGGCGCAGTATTTGGAGAGTACTCCGGAGCATCTGCTGGAGGTGGCGGAGCGGCTGGCTGGGGATGGATTGGTGCGGATGGAGGGTGAATTCGCGGTGGCTACTGATGGCTTGATGGGACGGGCGGAAAAGTTTGAAAGTGCGATGCGGGCGGCGGTGGAAGAGTTGGAGAAGAAGCATGCGTTTGAGCGGGGGTAGCAAAACAGTTGTCAGTTCTCGGTTCTCAGTTCTCAGTTAGAGCGCGGCAGACCTGGAGTCACCCTTTCTCTGATTATCCGGACCTTAGATTTCGTCTTGGACTTCCTGCTGGTACCGATAGGGCGATGGTTTAATCTACAACTGCGTCGTAGAGCTAATGCATCCAAGGAGTTCGGGATCGGGGTGTGCTGGTGGCGGGGAAGTCAGAGTCAACATCTTTACCACGGAGGTCACGGAGGTCACAGGGTAGAGCTTGCTCTGTGCTGGTGATGATGTGTGTGCTGGCGATGGTGGGCCGGGGTTGGGCTCAGGGGAGTGAGCCGGGGCAGGGTTCTGGTCAGAACTCGCGTCAGAGTTCTGGGCAAGATGCTGGACAGGCCGGGGGGAAAGAGCCTCCGGATGCGCCGGGGGAGAGCAAGGAGAAAAAACAGGAGAATGCAAATCCGGTGGAGGCGGTGGTCGGAATGACCAAGGGCGCGGCCACGGCTGGGTTGAAGAAAGCGCGGAACTGGGAGTCGGGGTGGATTGCGGGAGAGTATATGGGGCGGAACCGGACGCTGGTTTCTCCGACTCGGGAGCAGAGGGAGGTCATTTATCTGCGGCAAACGTTGACCACTCCGGAAGCTTACATGAAGAGAATGTTTGGGGCGTTAATTGACCAGGCGCGCGGGGCTCCTTACCAGTGGGACGATGGATGGGCGGGATATGCGGAGAGGTTTGCGTCGCGGGAGGGGCAATTCATCACGGCGAATACTTTGGCGGCTTTGGGGAATGCGAAGCTGGGATATGAGGTGCGCTACGATCAGTGCAAGTGCCAGGGGTTATGGCGGCGGACGCGGCATGCGTTTATCCGGAATCTGGTGACTTATGACCGGAGCGAGGAGCATTTGAGGCCGCAGTGGGCATTGTATGGCGGAGCATTTGGCGGAGGGATGGTTTCGACGGCTTGGAAGCCTAGTCCGAAGAATGCATTTGTGAATGGCGGGAGGGCGGCGGCGGAGCAGGTGGGGTGGGGGACGCTGCTGAATTTTGTTACGGAGTTTTCGTGGGAGATTAACCGGAAGCAGGGAGTGAAGTAGTAGGGCTAGTACTTGATGGCGAGAGTGGTGGTGGCGTCGACGGACAGCAGGTTCCTCCACTGCGGTCGGAATGACAAGGTTTTTGAGAGTCCGGTCGAAGGCGAAGTCAGAGTCGAGGGCAAAGGCAGCGGCGAGGCGCCCACTCCACACAATCAATCAGAAAACCGCAACTACTGCAATAGGCCTCCGTTGCCGTTGGGTTCTTCTTCTGGGGCCAGGACTACGGCGGCGGCTACGCGGTCGCCGGGCTCCATGTTGAGCAGGCGGACGCCCTGGGTGTTGCGGCCGCATTCGCGGATGGTTTTGGAATCCATGCGGATGATTTTGCCGTATTGGCTGATTAACATTATTTGCGAGTTTTCGTCTACCAGGGCTATGGACACTACTTTGCCTACTCGCTCCGTGGTTTTGATGTTGATTACGCCTTTGCCGCCGCGATTGATCAGGCGGTATTCGTCGGCGGGGGTGCGCTTGCCGTATCCGTTTTCGGTTACGGAGAGGATCAGGTTGCCTTTTTGAGTTAGGTCTACGGCTTCGTTGGGGGGGATTTCGCTGTCTGCTTCTTTTTCGACGGGGCTCGCTTCGCTCGCTGGACGGACGAATGCGTCCGTCCCCACATGGTCCTTGCCGGTCCCCGGTTCTGCGGTTTTGTCCGGCCTTGGGGTTACCGTCATGCCTACTACGTAGTCGCGCTCTTCGAGGTTGATTCCGTTCACACCGTAGGCGTTGCGGCCCATGGGGCGGACGTGATTTTCGTCGAAGCGGACAGCCATGCCTTCGTGGGAGGCGATGAAGACGATTTGGTTTCCGTTGGTGATGCGGGCGGCGACGAGTTCGTCTCCTTCTTCGATGTTGATGGCGTTGATGCCGTTAGAGCGGACGTGCATGAACTCGCGGAGCTCGGACTTTTTAACCAGGCCGTTGCGGGTGGCGAAGAAGATGAATTTGTTTGCTTCCTCGAGATTGCGGACGGCCAGCATGGTGCGGACGGTTTCGCCGGGTTGCAGGCCGACGAGGTTGCCGATGTGTTTGCCTTTGCCGGCGGCGCTTACGTCGGGAATTTCGTAGACCTTGAGCCAGTAGACTCGGCCTTTGTTGGTGAAGATGAGAATGTAGGCGTGAGTAGAGGCGATGAAGAGGTGCTCGACGAAATCTTCGTCGCGGGTCTTCATGCCGGTGCGGCCCACGCCTCCGCGGCGCTGCATGCGGTAGGTGGAGATGGGGGTGCGCTTCATGTAGCCGGAGTGGCTGAAGGTTACGGCTACCTGCTCGTCGGCGATTAAGTCTTCGAGGACGATTTCCGCGGCTTCGTCTTCGATGCGGGTGCGGCGTTCGTCTCCGTAGAGTTCTTTTACTTCTTCTAATTCCTTGATGATGACTTTGCGGAGTTTGGATTCGGAGGCGAGGATGGATTCGTAGTCCTCGATTTTTTCGCGGACTTCTTTCAGCTCGTTGGAGATTTCATCGATGGAAAGTTTGGTCAGGCGATGGAGTTGGAGTTCCAGGATGGCTTCGGCCTGGCGCGTGGTGAAGGGCTTTTCGGGATCTTGCCTCGGAGCGCGGCCGGTGGTGTTGATGTCGATTTTTTTGCCGGCGAAATAGGCGACTAGATTTTCGCGGGCGTCGGCGCGGTTGGCGCTGGCGCGGATGATTGTGATCACGTTGTCGAGGTGATCTAACGCGTTTAGATAGCCTTCTAAGATGTGCTCACGGTCTTTGGCTTTTTGTAATAAGAAGGCGGTGCGGCGGCGGACTACTTCTACGCGGTGATTGATGAAGTGCTTGATGGCCTGGATGAGTCCCAGTTCGCGGGGCGCGCCGTTGACCACCGCCAGCAGGATCATGGAGAAACCTTCCTGCATGGACGTGTGTTTGAAGAGCTGGTTGAGAACGATTTGCGCCTCGGCGCCCCGCTTTAGTTCGACTACGATGCGCATGCCGTCGCGGCCGCTTTCGTCGCGGACGTCAGAGATGTCTTCAATTTCTTTGTCGTTGACGAGTTGCGCGATGCGCTTGACGAGTACGGCTTTGTTTACCTGATAGGGAATTTCGGTGACGATGATGGCCTGGCGCTCTTTGGTGATGGTTTCGATGGCGGCTTTGGCGCGCATCATGAAGCGGCCGCGGCCGGTGCGGTAGGCTTCGAAGATTCCGGCGCGTCCGTGGATTACGCCGGCGGTGGGGAAGTCTGGGCCTTGAACGAATTTTAGAATTTCGGCTAGTTGGGCGGTGGGATTGTTGATCAGCGTTATGGTGGCGTCTACGATTTCGGTTAGGTTGTGCGGCGGAATTTTGGTGGCCATGCCGACCGCGATGCCGTCGGAGCCGTTGATTAGTAGATTCGGAATGCGCGCGGGGAGAACATCTGGCTCGACTTCGCTGCCGTCATAGTTGGGGCGGAAGTCTACCGTCTCTTTATCCAAGTCTTCTAGGAGCGCGGTGCAGACTGCGGTTAGTTTGGCCTCGGTGTAGCGCTCGGCTGCGGGAGGATCTCCGTCGACTGAGCCGAAATTTCCTTGTCCGAAAATTAGCGGGTAGCGGAGGCTCCAGGTTTGGGCTAAGCGGACTAACGCGTCGTACACGGCGAGATTTCCGTGCGGGTGGTATTTGCCCATTACGTCGCCGACTATGCGCGCGCACTTGCGCGTGGCACGATTGGGCTGGAGGCCCATCTGCTGCATGGTGTAGAGAATGCGGCGGTGGACGGGCTTGAGTCCGTCGCGGACATCGGGGAGAGCGCGGCCGATGATTACCGACATCGAGTAATCGAGATACGATTTACGCATCTCGTCTTCAATGTTGACGGGCTGAATGTGCAGAGCGCCGGGACTGTTGTCACCGGGGGGCGGTGGGGTCAGGGGGAGTTCGGGATTTTGATCGTCAGGCATGTTATGTCTTGGGTCTCAGGTGTTCGGTTTTGGGGTTCTCGCCGGTGGCTTTTCCAGTTACTCTTGCGCCAACGAGATTGGGGCTAAGCGGTTGCATTTACAGGTGGTTAATGGGATTTGATCGAATAATATTGTAACACGTTTCGGGATGTGAATACTGAGTGTGGAAGGTGTTGGCGTCCCTAAATCGTCAATCACGGTGGGCACGGAGGTTCACGGGGTAAACCAGCGGCGGTGTTGCTTAGGGGCGAGTGATTACTTCATTGGGAGATGATGGGAGGACGAATTTTACGCTGCGCGTTGTGTTCGCTTCCAGAGTTTGGGGAACGTCTAGGGTGGAGATCGCGATCTTCTTGTTCCAGTATCCGTCGGTGTAGTAGTCGCCGCGGGCGTAGAGTGTGCCGTCGGCGATGGTGTAGTCGCTGACTTCTTCGGTGTGTCCGTCGCGAAAAACCAGAACGGCGGGTGGGAGGTTCTGTGCGCGAGATGCAGCGGGAAGAGGTGATTTTGGGTTAGTCAGTTTCTCGGGCTTAGTGTTGCTGCCTCGAGCGCGACTGTAGTCAGGGAGAACCTCGCCGTTGGCTGCGGTGCTGGTGATGCGGACGTAGCGGCCGTTCTGGAGTTCCAGCATCAGAGGTTGGTGCGAAGAAGCAGGCCTACTCGGGTTCTTCGGTTGGGCTAGAGAGTTCGAGGTGCCGGACAGGGCGCGGACGGCTTGCAGCAGAATGGCGGGCGGCTGCGAGGATACAGGGTAGCCGGTGGAATAGAGGTCCTCGGAATTGAAGAAATCGTCGAGGAAGGGGAATGGAAGTGACGTGCGCGGAGATCGGCGGCCGTAGGGATGCTTGCTTTGCGCGAAAGCAAAACTGCCAGCGGGTGCGTGCGAGATCGCCGGATGAGGCGCGGGGTGGGCGGCTCGTTGGGCTGCGGCGAGAGTTGTCAGTAGCGCGACTACAGCTAGTGAGCTTGCCAGCTTGGCCGGAATCGAGCGCTGGGCTGAGCGTTTCACGGGAATAAGGATACTCCAAAAAACAGTTGCCAGTACCCGGTAACTAGTCGCGAAGCGGAGAGTCGTGGTGGTACCGGCGAACAGCAGGTTCTTCGCTTTGCTCGGAATGACAAAAGTGATGGGAGGCGCTCGCTGCGCTCGCGCGGACAGCCGAGGCGGCTGTCCCCACAGGAGCACCGTTATCCCCGGGGGACTTGGGATAGCTTTAGTACCGTCCAGAGTATGTCGGCTGCTATCAAGGCCCAGACCGCGGCTTTCACTAGCTGGCTATGGGGAGTTTCCATCAGGTCGGCTAGGATGCCGGAGACGAAGATCAGGATGAAGGGGATGGAGGCCAGGATGAATCCTGCGCCGGCCTGGTCGGGGTGGGACGTTGCTAGTCCTATGAAGAGCACGGCGACTAAGAGTGGGGCGGTGTTGCCGAAGTAACGGGTGCGCGGCCAGGCAATGTAGGTTGCGATGGCTACTGGGACGAGCAGGGCCAGGGCTGGACAGGCCCGGAGGATCTCTCGGGCAACCTCGTGGTAAACGGCCGGGACGGTGAAGCTGCGCCATGTTGATCCCCAGAAGGAGGCGTGATGCATGGCTTCGAGAAATGTGTGGGGGTGAAAGAAGTAGGTGGCGAAGAGAAGGGCTAGGGCGACCGCGCAGGCGGCGGACCAGATGATGAGGGCTGCGGTGCGGCGAATGGGCGCTAGATAGAGCAGGAAGATTAGAGCGAAGGGTACGACGGCGATCATGGCGAACTGCGATCCGATGGCGATGGCGAGAGAGACTCCAAGTAACACGATGCGGCGCCAGTTCCAGAGGACAACTTCGCGCGGGGCGTAGAGGGTGTGGGCTACGGCGATGGCGGTAAAGATGGCGCCGAAGGATCCCCAGGCGGCGAGGATTTCGGGCTCAGTGTGCCAGACGGCGCTGGATTGGATCAGGGAGGGAGAAAAGCAGTAGAGGGTCAGCGCGAGGAAGCCTCCGGTGTTGCCGCAAAGACGGCGGCCCACGTACCAAAGGGATGCGCCGAGGGCGAGTCCGCAGGCGAGGAACGGAAGGCGCGGGAGCCAGCGCCAGTATGGGGAGGATTCGGAGTTGAGCAGTTTTTCTGGCACCACCAGGAGAGGTACGGCGGTTACCAGGGAGAGTAGCGGGGAGCTTGAGGTGTCGAAGCCTTTGGCGTCGTGGGAGACTTCGATGGGCAGTTCGTAGGGATTGGGGTAGGGCGCACCGGCGATGCCGCCGCCATGAAGCTGTCGCGAGCCAGCGGCGATGCGGGCCTGCTCGGTGGCGCCGGGGGTGGGGACTGCGGTCGGCGCGGGTGGGTTGAGTTCGGAATGGACCAGCCAAATCCCTTGCGCCAGGAAAATCAAGAGCAAGGCTCCGGCTAGAAACTGCGGGCGTCCGAAGCGTTCGCGGGTGAAAAAGGGCAGCATAGATGGACCATGTGTTTTACCATGTTGCAGCCAGTTTGCGGCGGGAAGTTTACGGCGGCGAGTGGTTTTTCCAAGACGGCAAGAATCTTTCATCGATTGTGGAGAACGGCCGCGGAGTGCGTTGAGGAACGCGACGGGAGGCATTGATGGCGGACGAGAGCGTGGTTAGCCCCGGTGACGTGGCACAGGCACCCTGGCTGCGAACGGTTTTTGTTGGCGACGATGGTCTGCGCACGGGTTGGGGATTCGCCATCTATCTCGGCATGTTTGCGGCGACGCTGGCTGTGAGCGGCTGGATGATTTCCTCTGTGCACCTGGGCAATCTATGGTCGATGATGTTTGGTGAAGCGGGCGTGTTTGCGGCCGCGGCGATTCCTGCGCTGATCATGGCGCAGGTCGAGAAAAGGGAATGGGGCGCTTATGGCCTGCCCTTGCGCGGGGCACTTTCGAAATTGTTCTGGGTAGGAGTGGTTTGGGGATTTCTGGGAATTACTCTCCTGCTGGTGATTTTGTACGGGATGCGCGCATTCGATTTCGGTCACATCGTGTTGCATGGGCTCGGCATTGTGAAGTTCGCGATCTTTTGGGGTGTTCTGTTTTTGCTGGTCGGGCTGACTGAGGAATTCATGTTGCGCGGCTACAGCCAGTTCACGCTGGCGCGGGGCATCGGGTTCTGGCCGGCGGCCGTGGTGCTTTCCGCAGTGTTTGGGGCAGTGCATTTGAAGAATCCTGGCGAGGCATGGGTGGGGGCGTTGGCGGCGGGTTGCATTGGACTGTTCCTTTGCCTCACACTGCGGCGTACCGGGAGCTTGTGGTTTGCAGTGGGATTTCATGCAGCGTGGGATTGGGGCGAGAGTTTTTTTTATTCCGTGCCCGATAGCGGGCAGGTTTCGCCGGGACATCTGCTGAGTTCTTCGTTTCATGGATCGCGCTGGATCACTGGCGGGTCGGTTGGGCCAGAGGGGAGCTTGCTTTGCTTTGTGGTAATTGCGGTGATGTGGGTGGGGTTTGCGAGCATTTATCGGGGGACCGACGAAGAAAAATCTTTACCACAGGGGGCACGGGCGATCACGGGGTAGATCTTCCCGCTTTGGAAAGCGTCACGCAAGATATTTGTTTTTTGGTTTCTCCTAATATTCGCCCACGCCTATACTCTTCCTGATGAGCCCAGAAATGGATTTGCTGACGCCGCTGCGGCGGTACTGGGGGTACAGCACGTTTCGTCCGCTGCAGGAGCGGATTGTGCGCAGCCTGCTGGCGGGGCACGATACGTGCGTGGTAATGCCGACGGGCGGCGGCAAGTCGCTGTGCTATCAGTTGCCGGCGGTCGTGTCGGGCGGGACGGCGGTGGTGATTTCTCCGCTGATCGCGCTGATGCAGGACCAGGCGACGCAGCTGGCGCAGATGGGGATTTCCGCGGCAGTGCTGAACAGCACGCTTAGCGACGGCGAGCAGACGAAGGTGATGAAGCAGGCGCGCGATGGGGCTTACCGGCTGCTGTATGTGTCGCCGGAACGCATCGCGCGCGGCGACACTATAGGTTGGTTGCAGCAGGTCCCGGTGGCGTTTTTTGCGATCGATGAGGCTCACTGCATATCCGAGTGGGGACATGAATTTCGTCCGGAATACCGGCAGTTGAACAAGTTGCGGTCGAAGTTTCCCGATCGTCCCATTGCGGCTTTTACGGCGAGTGCCACGCGTCACGTGCGGCATGACATTCTGGCGCAACTGCAGTTGCGCTCTCCCGATAAATATATTGCCAGCTTTTACCGGCCGAATCTGCGCTACCTTGTGCGCGAGTGCGAAGGGCTGGAGCAGATGGAGTTGCTGGTGAAGGCTTTGCGCAGCTACTCCGGCAGCAACGTGATTGTTTACTCGCCCACGATTAATCGTGTGGAGGAGACGGTGGATTTCCTGGGAGATCGCGACATCTCGGCGGTGGGATATCACGGCAAGATGGGAAGCGAGGAGCGGCGACGCAACCAGGAGCGGTGGATGTCGGACGAAGTGCGCGTGCTCGTGGGGACGATTGCTTTTGGGTTGGGCATCAACAAGGCGGCGGTGCGGGCGGTGATTCATTTGTCGCTGCCGAAATCGATCGAGCAGTATTACCAGGAAGCTGGGCGGGCCGGGCGTGATGGATTGAGCGCGGATTGTGTTTTGCTGTGGCAGAAGAAAGATGCGGGGCTGCTGGGATTTTTTGCGAACCAGATTACAGATGCGGCGGAGCGTGAGCGGGCTTGGGAGCGGTACCGGATCATCCGGGAGTTTGTGGAATCGAAGCGCTGCAGGCACCGGCAGATTTGCGGGCATTTTGGGGAGGCTCCGAAGTGGGAGAAATGCGACGCTTGCGATGTTTGCGGGAGCGCAGCGGAATGGATGACGGCGCCGGTTCGTGGCGTGAGCTATGTGGGGAAGGAACCACGAGTGCACCTAGCGTCAGCGGGTGTTTCCAGCGCGGATCCGGAGCTTAGTGAATATTTGCGGGAGTGGCGGCGGATTACGGCGAAAGAACAGGGCGTGCCGGCATTTGTGGTTCTGCATGACACGACCCTGGAGGAAATTTGCCGGAGGCGGCCATCGTCGCTGGCCGAACTGTTGGGCATCACGGGAATTGGCGAGCGGAAAGCGGAAGTATACGGTCGTGGAATTCTGGCAGCTTTGGAGCGCTATCGCAATGGCGCTCGCGCCTCCGCGGCTCCGGAGAAGATGACGGCACCTGCGCTTGAGACCATGCGCCTGCTGGGCGCCGGGAATAGTTTCGAGGACATTGCGAAAATCCGTGGGCGGCAGTTGTCCACTGTGGTGAACGCTGTGGCCAATCTTGTGGAAAGGGGCGACCTGGAGTTTGATCCTGCCTGGATTGATCGAAACAAGTTGGCGGTGATCGAGGCCGCTTGCGTGAAGCTTGGGGTGAATGGGCTGAACCCGTTGAAGGACGCTTTGCCGCCGGAGATTACTTATGACGAGATTCGGCTGGTGGCGGCGCGGGTGCGGCGCGAGCAGAGGGTTGGCAAAGTGGATGTTCCCGCATAGGCCCGGTGTTACCCCAGCGGCTGAAGCCGGTTCGCAATGGACTGATCAATCGCAGGGCTGAAGAGCTGCGCCACCCAGAAATCAGGCGTGTTTCTCGATGAGAGCTTGGGCATTGAGAACTTGCTTGGCTGCCTCCTGACCCGAGCGGACGCAGTCGGGGATGCCTATGCCACGATAGCCGTTTCCGGCTAGGGCCAAGCCCGGTAATTGCTGACGCAGGCGCTCGATACGGTCCAAACGTTCGAGGTGGCCTACGCCATACTGGGCCATGGCGGACTTCCACTTGTAAACGCGGGCGAAGAGAGGAGAGGCGCGCAGGCCCAGGATTTGCTGCAGTTCATTGCGGACTACGCCGATGATGGCGTCATCGGAGAGCTGCCAGATATTTTCGGCGTTCGATCCGGCGAAGAAGCAGCGCAGCAGGGCGCGATCTTCGGGGGCGCGGTGGGAGAATTTGTTGTGAACAAACGTCGCGGCTAACAGACGTTTGCCTTCACTGCGCGGCACGAGAAATCCGAAGCCGGGCGGGAGCGACTGGCGGACGTCGCGATCGTAGCCCAGGCCGACGGTGATGGAGGAGCTATAGCCGATGCCAGCGAGTTCGGCAGACAGTTCGGGACTGCAGAGGGAGAGAATCTGCGCGGCGGCGAGCGCGGGCACGGCGAGGATTATGGCGTTGAAGTGATCCGATTTCATGCCTGCGGATACGCTCCATCCTCCGGTTCGCGGCTGAATTGAATGCACTGGAGTGCTGGTGAGTAATGAGGCCTGATTCAGCCGCGGGACGACGGTTTCGACGAGATGCTGCATGCCGTTCCTTAGAGAAGTAAAAAGCGGGGGGGCTGGTCTGTTTGAGTTTGAGTTCCGCTTCATGTTTGCTCTTGCAGCGAGCATGGCGCGGCCGAGACTGCCGTGAGTGCGCTCCATCTCGGCGAAGCGGGCGAGGACGGCGCGCACGCTGAGGCTGGCGGCTTCGCCGCCGTAGACGCCGGAGAGGAGGGGGTCGGCGAGGCGGTCGACCATTTCGGCGCCATAGTGGCGCTCGACTAGCGAGGCTACGCTTTCATCGGCTTGGGCGGCGCGCGGAGGATGGAGTAATTCGCGCGCCATGCGGAGCTTGGTGGTCCAGGAAAAAAGCGGCGAGAGTCCCGTGGGCAGAATTTTGGTTGGGACCATGAACATCAGGCCGTCGGGCAGCGGGATCAGCTGGCCGCGGACGAGAATATAAGTCTTGCGGTCGGCATCGTTCGAGCCGATGAGCTGATCACCGAGACCGAGCGTGCGGCAGAGATCGGCGGCCCAAGGCTTTTCGGTGATGAAGGAATCGGGTCCGGCTTCGATGATGCAGCCGTGGATACGCTCGGTGCGGAGGACGCCGCCTAGATTTGGCGAGGATTCATAGAGAATGTATTCGGCTGCGCCGGCGCGGCGGTGTTCTTCTAGGCTGAAGGCGGCGGCAAGTCCGGAGATTCCGCCGCCGATGATCGCGATGCGAGTCATGGGACTCGGCTTCCGGCTTTCGGCTTTCGGGCTCCGGCTTGCGCCGGACGAGCGTTGGCGGCGAGCAAAGACGCGGAATACTCTTGCACCAGCTGAGCTAAGTTCTTCACGTTTTCCACTGGGGTTTCGGGCAGGATGCCGTGGCCAAGATTGAAGATGTGGCCGGGGCGTGCGGCGGCGAGCTGAAGAATGTGTTCGGCACGCGTCTTTAGTTCTTTCCAATCGGCGAAGAGCAGGATGGGATCGAGATTACCTTGAACGGCGCAGCGGTAGTCCAGGTTGCGCCAACCAATGTCCAGCGGGATGCGCCAGTCCAGGCCGATGACTTCGGCTCCGGTTTCGTTCATTGCGGGCAGAAGCGTGGAGCTGTCTGTGCCGAAGTAAATGATGGGGGCACCGGTCTTCTGCAAATTCCGGACGAGGCTGGTGACATGCGGCAGTACATAGCGACGATAGTCTTCCACGCTTAGACAGCCGACCCAACTGTCGAAAATCTGAATTGCATCGGCGCCGGCGCGTACCTGGGCGGCGGAGTACTCAGCGGTGACGGCGACCAGTTTGCGCATTAACTCGTCCCAGTCAGCGGGCGAGTTGTACATCATTTTTTTGGCGTGGAGGTAGTGGCGGGAGCCTCCGCCTTCGATCATGTAGCTGGCCAGGGTGAAAGGCGCTCCGCAGAAGCCGATTACTGGAATCTTTCCGACGAAATGTTTTGCGACCAGGCTCACCGCCTCGGAGACATATCCCAGGTCTGCGGCGCGATCGGTACGGAGTTGGGTTACGTCTTCTGTTGTGCGCACGGGCTTCTCGATCACAGGGCCTTCACCCGCAGAGAAATGGAAGGGCAGCCCCATGACTTCGAGGGGCAGCAGGAGGTCGGCAAAAATGATGGCGGCGTCGACGCCCAGAATCTCAGCTGCGGTGATGGTGACTTCGGCGGCGAGCGCGGGTTTCTTGCATATCTCGAGCAGTGAATGTTGCTTGCGGACGGCGCGATACTCGGGCATGTAGCGTCCCGCCTGGCGCATGAACCAGACTGGAGTGCGGTTGACGGGTTGAGACTTGCAGGCGCGAACGAAGAGGGAATTGGGAGCAGACATGAACCATTCACTGTAGCATTTTTGCTGAGGGAGGTGCCCGTGAAACAAATGCCTTAAATCGCGGAGATCGCAGAGAGCCGCCGCGGACTGTGCTGAAAGCAACGCCACCGGTTGCAATTGTGCGAGACTAAGTAGGCGAAATCCAACTGACTTTTTGTTTTGTGGGCTTAGCCAAACATTTTCAGGGGCGACGGGATGAGTGGGCAAGCAATCGTGAACGAGACAGTGGAAAGGGCAGTTGCAGACGGAACGCGGATGGCCGCGTATGTGGCGCGTCCAGAGCAGGGTGGGGCGCACCCGGGGCTGCTTGTGTTTCAGGAGGCATTTGGCGTTAATAGGCACATCCGAAACGTGAGTGATCGGTTTGCCGCCGAGGGATATGTCGTGATTGCTCCGGAGCTCTTTCATCGGACGGCGCCGCCTGGGTTTGAAGGCAGCTACACCGACTTTCCTGCCGTGATGCCGCACGCGCGAGCAGTGACGAGCGAGACGGCCGAGTTAGATGTAAAAGCGGCGTATGAATGGCTTCGTTCGAATGCGCAGGTAAGGGCAAATGAGATTTCCAGCGTGGGATTCTGCATGGGCGGCCGGGTTTCATTTCTTGCCAACAGCGTGGTTGCGTTGCGGGCGGCGGTTTCGTTTTACGGAGGAGGAATTGTGCCTGGGTTGCTGGATCGCGCGGCGAAGCTGCAGGCGCCTTCGTTGCTCATCTGGGCTGGGCTCGACCAGCACATCACGGTGGTGCATCGTCGAGCGGTGATTGAAGCTTTGACAGCGCAGCAGAAGAATTATGTGAATGTCGAGTTCTCGCGAGCCGACCATGGGTTCTTTTGCGATGAACGTGGGGCGTACGAACCGCACTCGGCGCGGCAGGCGTGGGCGTTGATGTTGGAGTTTCTGCGCTCGTGACGAAACTCAGAGCGCTCTTGGCGGTGGTGGCCTCTCTTCTATGGATGGCAGCGGTGTGGCAGGCGCCGGACGCTGCTCTGAAGCGAGGTCAGGAGATTCCAGCCCCTACCTTTTATAAGGATGTGGTTCCGATCCTCCAGAATAAGTGCCAGAGTTGTCATCGCCTTGGAGAAGGTGCGCCGATGCCGCTGGTGACTTACGAGCAATCTCGGCCCTGGGCGAAGAAAATTGCGGCCGCCGTTGAGATGAGGATGATGCCGCCGTGGTTTGCCGATCCGCGGTACGGACGTTTTGCGAATGATCCATCGTTGAGTGAGGAGCAGATTGCGACGATTGCGGCCTGGGCAAAAGCTGGAGGGCCCGCGGGAGATGCGCGGGATGCGCCTACCCCGCGAGCGTGGAGTGAGGGTTGGAGTATTCCGCAGCCGGATTTGGTGGTGAAGATGGCGAAACCGGTGCTGGTTCCGGCGCGCGGCGAAGTGGAATATACCTATGAGATTGTGCCTACGCACTTTACCGAAGATAAATGGGTGCAGATGGCGGAGGTGCGGCCATCGAGCGCGGCGCATGTGCACCACGCGGTTGTGTACATTCGGCCTCCGGATTCGGCGTGGCTGCGGCATGCGCCGGTGGGTGAGCCGTTCACGGCATCGACGTTGACGGACGCAGAGGAACGGCGGCAGGCGCACGAGACCACCAGCGATCTACTGCTCGTCTACGCGCCGGGGAGCGCGCCGGACCGATGGGCGGACGGGATGGCGAAGTTTGTGCCGGCAGGATCGGATCTGGTGTTTCAGATGCATTACACGACGAACGGCGAGGCGGCGAGCGATGAAACGAGCGTGGGGCTGGTGTTCGCGAAGAGTCCGCCGAAGCAGCGTGTGATCACGCTGCAGTTGAACAATCATGCGTTGCTTATTCCGCCCGGGGCGGAGGACTTTCGCGTGGAAGTGCAGGGGACGCTGCCGAACGATGCGACGCTGCTCAGCTTGTTTCCGCATATGCATTTGCGCGGCAAACGTTTTGAATATGACATTGTGCATGAGGACGGAAGCGTGGAGACGCTGCTGCGGGTGAACTATCACTTTCATTGGCAGTTGAGTTACAGGCTGGCCGAGCCGCGAGTGTTGAAGGCGGGGACGAAGTTGCGGGCTGTGGCATGGTATGACAATTCGAAGAATAATCCGCATAATCCCGATCCCGAGAAGATGGTGACATGGGGCGACCAAACTTCGCGAGGAAATGATGGTGGGATTTTTTGACGTGGCGGTGCCGGCGGGAATGGATAAGTGGAAGTTTTTTATCCGGCAGAAGAGAAGGAATTGAGTGATCGGGTAATCGGGTCATTTTGCAATTGAAAAATCCAAGGCAGAGCGGCGGTGGGTCCAGAGTTGCTTACTGGGCGCTGGCTGTCGTGTTTCTGGCGGTTTATGTGGGGTCGATGTTCACTCCGGGATTGCTGGATGATGCCGACAGCACGCACGCGGAGGCGGCGCGCGAGATGGTGGTGACGGGAGATTATGTCACGCTGCATGTAAACGGTGTCCGCTATCTGGAGAAGGCGCCATTGCCTTACTGGCTGGTGGCGTTCAGTTACACAATTTTGGGCGTGAACGAATTCAGCACGCGATTGCCGATGGTGCTGTCGGTGCTGCTGCTGGGAGTGCTGGGGTTTTGCTGGGGCCGGCGCGCGTTCGGGGAGCGGGCGGGGATTTATGCCGCACTCTTCGTCTACACCTGCGCGGGAGTCTACTTGTTCACGCGAGTCTTGATTCCGGAGGTGCTGCTGAGCCTGCTGATCGCGGCGGCGCTGTATTTTTTTCTGACGGCGCTGGAGCCGCAAGCCGAGGCCTGGCGATGGTACGCGGGATACGCGATGATGGCGCTGGGCGTGTTGACCAAAGGGCTGATCGCGCTGGCGTTTCCGTGCGGAGCAGCATTTTTCTTTCTGCTGGCTACGGGGGAATGGCGGCGGTGGCGGGAGTTCCGGCTGATTTCAGGACTGGCGTTGTTTCTGGCGATTGCCGCGCCGTGGCATATTCTGGCGGGCTTGCGGAATCCGGGGACGGCGGAGCATCACGGCTTTTTCTGGTTTTATTTTGTGAATGAACACTTTTTGAGATTTCTGGGAAAGCGGTATCCGCGAGATTACAACAAGCTTCCCGCAGCGCTTTATTGGTCACTGCATTTGGTGTGGTTGTTTCCCTGGAGTTTGTATTTGCCGGCGGCGGTGAAGATTGCGGTGCAGGAGTGGCGAGGTCGGCGCGGCGGCGCGGGCTGAGTGGGGACGTTCGGCGGCAAAGCGATTTCGCTTCGCGGACGCGGCTGTTGTGCTGGATTTGGGCGGGAGTGGTGCTGATCTTTTTTGCCGTCTCGACCAACCAGGAGTACTACACGTTTCCCGCTTACCTGCCGCTTCTGCTGTTGCTGGCGGATGGTGTGGCGCAGTGTGAGTGGATGGAGTGCGAAGGCGGAGTGCGCGCGGGCTGGCTGACGACTTCCGCCGGAGTGCTGGCTGTGATTGGGATTGCGGCCAGCGCCATGCTGGTGGTGGGATTGTGGCAGTCGCGGAACCTGCCGTTCGAGCCGGACATTGGACGTTTGCTGAGCGAGCAGGATACAAAGCGCGTATACGCTTTCGACGTCGCACATGCTGGATTTGAGTTATGCGTCGTTTGCGGCGTTGCGGTTGCCGGCGGCGCTGGCGGCGGTGGTGCTGCTGGTGGCTCCGCTGACGTCGTTTATTCTGCGGTTGCGGCGGCGGCATTATGCCGCGACCTGGGTGCTGGCGGCGGGATTGGCGGTGTTCCTGGTGGCGGCGCACATTGCGCTGGGGAGATTTGGTCCGTATCTTTCGTCGAAGCAACTGGCGCAGGAAATCGCAGCGCGGGAGCGGCCGGGGGACAAAGTGATGATTTATGGCGACCAGGCGTTTGGATCGTCATTGCTATTTTATCTGCGGCGGCCCATCGATCTGGTGGAGGGGCGGACTACTTCGATGTGGTTCGGTTCGACATTTGCGGATGCTCCCAAAATTTATTTGAGCGATGCAGATTTGCAGAGGGACTGGGCGGGGAGCGGGCGGGTATTCTTGTTTGTGCCGCCGTACGAGAAGGCGCGAGTCGATGGACTGTTGCCGGAGAAGTTCGTCGTGGCGGAGATTTCGGGTAAGTACGTTTACAGTAATCGGCCTTGACTGCACGGCGAAACGCTTTGAACTCGCGGAGGTCGCGGAGCAATATGGCTTTCAAACATTTTCTTAATGAGGCTTCAATCGATGAAGAGGAATCTTGCGGTGGTTATTGGGGATGATTGCATTTTTAGTGGCTGGTGGAGTTGTGATGGGCATGGCGAAGGCGCAGTCGGCCGGCAGCTCCGCACGGTGCAGGCCACTCCTGCCGGGCCGAAGAAGGCGGAGGAGCAGTTCAAGAACATCCAGGTGCTGAAGGGCATTCCGGCCGATCAGTTGATTCCCGCGATGCAGTTCATCACCGCGTCGCTGGGAGTGGAGTGCGAGTTCTGCCACGTGCAGGGCGCGTTCGAGAAGGATGACAAGAAGCCCAAGCAGACGGCGCGGAAAATGATGGAGATGATGTTCGCCATTAATAAAGACAACTTCGACGGGCCATCGCGAAGTGACTTGCTATTCGTGCCACCGGGGCAGCACCGATCCTGTAGGGACGCCCCTGGTGATGGCGGAAGAGCCGAAGCCGGCGACAGGCCAGCGACGAGGCTGCAGAAGAACAGAAGCGAAGACGCGGATGCAAAGGAAGCAAGCGGGCCGTCCGCCGATCAGTTGTTCGACAAGTATCTGCAGGCGGTGGGCGGAGCCGCTGCGATCGAAAAGATTACGAGCCGCGTGATGAAGGGCGCGATCACCTTCGGTGACAGGAATGTTCCGATCGATATTTTCTCGAAGGATCCGGACAAGCGGATATCGTTCACCCACACGCCCGACGGAGACAGCGTGACCGCATTCGACGGCCAGGAGGGCTGGCTGGGCTTTCCGAGGCGGCCGGCGCGCGAAATGCATGGCCCGGACATCGACGCGGCGGCGATGGATGCGGATCTTCATTTTGCGGCGCACTTGAAAGGAATGTTCAGCGAGGCGCAGGTGCGAGGCACGGAGAAAATTGGCGACCACGATGCTTATCTGGTGGTCGGACAGCGCGAAGGGAAGCCTCCGCTGCGATTGTATTTTGACGTGCAGTCTGGATTGCTGGTGCGGTTGGTGCGATTCGGAGAGACTCCGCTGGGGCGGATGCCAACGCAGATCGATTATGCGGATTATCGCGAGGCGGGCGGGGTGAAGATTCCATTCCGCTGGACGCTGGCGCGGCCGGGCGGGCGGTTCACGATTCAGGTGAGCGAGGTGAAGGAGAACGTTCCAGTGGATGATTCGAAGTTTGCCAAACCGCCGGCGCCTCCGGAGGAAAAGAAGGGTGCGGCAAAGTGAATGCTTGCCGCGCGGAAGCGTTCTAGTGCTCATGACCCCTTGGCTTCGCCTCAGGGCGGGCTAGCCGAGGGCGGCTATCGCCACATGGGCATCTTCAGAGATGGAAACTCCGGGTTAACTGCAAGGAGATCTATATGCGAATCCTGATCGCAATAGCGGTTGTGCTGATTGGCGCTTCGGCTATTTTGACGGCGCAGACGCAGACCAGCGCGAGCGCAGCGGAGCAGCAATTGTTTGCCGGAGTGAATCGAGCGCGAAGGCCCAGGGCTTGCCAGAATTGAAATGGGATGAGGCGCTGGCAACGGCGGCGCGGCGCCATGCCGGGGTGATGGCGCAGCATGGTTCGGCGGAGCATGGGTTTCCGGGCGAGCCTAGCCTGGCTTCGCGAGCTACGCAGGCCGGAGCGCACTTTGTCTACGCTCTCGGAAAACGTGGTCCAGGGTACGACGTCGGAAGGTATTGAAGCGGAATTTCTGAAATCTCCGAACCACCGCGCGAACATCCTGGATGCAGACATGGACTCGATTGGCGTGGGAGTGGTCGAACGCGGCGGGCAGTTATTTGCGGTGGAAGATTTTTCGAAGGCAAAGTGAAGAGCTATCGCAGCGATTTTGCGCTCCTCTGGAATAACAAATCCTGATGGGAACGATAAATAGTTTCGATTTCCGTGGAGCCGCGGCAGACGATAGAGTGGGCGTGCGGAATTGTGTTCGCATGGAGTGCGCTTGCGAGGAGCATGAACTTGAGAACAACATCATGACGAAGGTTGAAGCGGTCATCCAGAACTCCAAGCTGGAAGCGGTGAAGAGCGCGCTGCAGGAGATTGGCGTCGAGGGCATGACGGTGCTCGAAGTGCGGGGGCACGGGCGGCAGAAGGGCCACACCGAGGTGTACCGCGGCCGCGAGTACAGCGTGGATCTGATTCCCAAGACCAAGCTGGAGCTGGTGCTGGCGGATGCGATGGTGGAGAAGGCGGTGCAGGCCATTCTGGTGGCGGCGCGCACGGGCAAGATCGGCGACGGGAAAATTTTTCTGACGCGCGTGGATGAAGCGATTCGCATTCGCAATGAGGAGCGGGGCGAAGGAGCATTGTAAGAGGGACGGCTCGCTGCGCCGCCTGGACCCTTCGGCTTCGCTCAGGGCAGGCTTTCGAAGGCGCCCGCTCCTCACACGATCTGCTGCATGTCATGACGGCAGCGTCTTCACTGATCAGTGAACTGCGGGGTTCTCTCGCCGAGGAGTCGGCGCGAATTGCGCGCGACTTCGCGGCGACGGGAGACGGTCGTGCCGCGGTTGCGCAACGCACGCGGCTCATCGAAGACATTCTTAAGCGGCTGTGGCGGGATCTGGTTTCCGCCGACGAAGCGGGGCCGCGGGACTTCGCGCTGGTGGCGACGGGAGGCTTCGGGCGGGGCTGGCTCTTTCCTTATTCCGATATCGATCTGCTCTTTCTGTATGCCGATCGCCGCGGCGAAGAAGCTCACAAGGAAGCGGTCCGGCGGTTCTCGCAAGAGCTGTGGGATCTGAAACTCAAGTTGAGCCCTGCGTCGCGGACGCTGGCGGAATGTGACCGCTTTGATCCGAACAACACTGAGTTCACCATCTCTCTTCTGGATTGCCGCTACCTGGCAGGCGACCGGGAGCTGTTCGCGCGGCTTCACGACAAAACGATTCCCAAGCTGGTGATGCGGGAAGCAAAACCGCTGCTGCAGGGACTGGCCGAAGTGACGCGGGAGCGGCATGGAAAATTCGGGCAGACCAGTATTTCACCTGGAACCGAACTTGAAAGAAACTCCCGGCGGGCTGCGCGATTACAACGTGGCTTGCTGGCTGGCGCTGATCTCCGCCATGGGCAAGTTGGGCGACTGGCCTGACGCCAGTTCGCTGCGAGCGCCGGTGCGGAAGCAACTGGATGCGGCTTTGGAGTTTCTGATGGCGGCGCGGTGTTTTCTGCATTTCCGCCACGGGCGCGACGACAACTCGCTGAGCTGGGAGGCGCAGGACGAAGCGGCAGCGCGGAAGATTGGGGCTTCGGATGCGGCGGATGCTGACGGCTGCGGATTGGATGCGGATTTACTTTGGGCATGCGCGCGCGGTGCAGCGCACGGTGATGCAGTTGCAGGAGGAAATTCCGGAGGCGTGGTCTTCGTTGCGGCGGCAATTTCAGGGCTGGCGGTCGCGGCCGTCGAGTCCAGATTTTTCCGTGGTGGATGGGATGATTTTTCTGCAGCAGTCTTCTTCGCTTGCACGATCCTGAAATGTTGCTGCGGCTGTTTCACTTTATGGCGCATCACGGGTTGAAGTTGAGTGCGACCACGGAGCACCGAATCGAGCAGGAGCTTCCGGCGCTGGCGGTGACTCCGCCGCGCGGGGCGGAACTCTGGCTCTACCTGCAGGAAACGCTGCTGCAGCCGCATGCCGCCGAGGCGCTGCGGGCCATGCATTCGCTGCGGCTGCTTACCTTGCTGTTGCCGGAACTGAAGCCCATCGATTCGCTGGTGGTGCGGGATTTTTATCATCGCTTCACCGTGGATGAGCACTCGATCCTTGCGATTGAGAGTCTGCACCGGCTGAACGCAGTCGCAAATCGGAATGGGATAAACGGTATGCGGAGTTGCTGGGCGAGCTGGAAGATCCGGAATTGCTTTATCTCGCACTGTTGTTGCACGACACGGGGAAAGGAGTGCCGGGCGGCAATCACGTGGAGGCGAGCCTGGAGATTGCCGGCGCGCTGCCTGGACCGGCTGGATGTGGAAGCGGAAGAACGCGCGGTCGTGCTGTTTCTGATCGGGAACCATCTGGAAATGTCGGCGCAACTGCGGCGCGACATTTTCAATCCGGAGACGGTGGCGGCTTTTGCGGAAAAAGTGGGCACGCCGGAACGGCTGAAGATGCTTTGCCTGCTGACTTATGCGGACATCAAGGCGGTGAATCCGGAAGCGCTGACGCCGTGGAAGGCGGAAAACGTGTGGCAGCTCTACATTGGCGCGGCGAACTACCTGAACCGCAGCGCGGACCAGCGCGTGCACGATGCGAACGGAGAAAAGCTGGCGCGGCTGCGCAGCCTGGCTCCGGTAATGGGCGCGAAGTTCAAGGAGTTTGTGGAAGGATTTCCGCAAAGATATTTGCGGGTGCACTCCGCCGAAGAAGTGATGCGGCACATGGAAATGGCGGAGGAGTTTGGCCACGATCCGGTGCAGGTGGATCTGAAGCGGGGCCGGCATTGGTATGAGCTGACGCTGGTCACGAAGGACCGCGCGTCGTTGTTCGCAACTTTGACCGGAGTGCTGGCGGCGTGGGGAATGAACATCGTGAAGGCGCATGCGTTTTCGAACCAGGCCGGAACCGTAGTGGACACGCTTTACTTTACCGACCGCTTTCGCACGCTGGAGTTGAACTTGTCAGAGTGGGAGCGGTTCAAGCAGAGCATCGCCGCGGTTTTGGCGGGAGAAGCGGATCTCGACAAGATGCTGCGCGACCGTCAACGCGGGGAGAAGAGCGCCCGGGTCAAAGTTGTGGTGGAGACGCGGATTGATTTTGACGATGAATGTTCCTCGACGAGCACGCTGCTGCAGGTGATTGCGCAGGACCGGCCGCGGCTGTTGCACCGGATCAGTTCGTGCCTTTCGCATCAGAAGATGCAACATTGAGATCGCCTTGATTGATACCGAAGGACAAATGGCGATCGATGCGTTCTATCTGACGTCGGGCGGAAAGAAGCTGACGGCGGAGCACCAGAAGAAGGTGGAGAAGGCGCTGCTGGATGAGTTGAAGAGTCTGGAGCTGGGCGGGTGAGATGGTGCGCCTGAGGCTGATGCCGCCGACTAAAAGCGAAATCAAAAGCAGAACAACCGCAAAGTCAGGAACATGCGCAAGGTGACCACGCCCCGACGGTGGTACCATTCCCTGCTGACAACATGACCAAGCGACGGTTATTCCTCTCTTCCTCGTTATTGCTGCTGTCGCTGCTCGGGCTTTCTGGCGCGCGCAGGCTCCATCCCAGAGTGCAACCCCGCATGCGATTGTGCTGCACGCGGCTCGGTTGCTGGACGTCAAGAGCGGACGCATGGTGAAACCGGGCGAAGTGCTGGTGGAGGGCGAACGGATTGTGGAAGTGGGCTCGTCGGTGAAGCGTCCGGCGGGCGCGGAGGTGATTGATCTCGGCGACCGCACGCTCATGCCGGGACTGATCGACGCGCACGTGCATTTGTTTCTGCATCCGGGGGCGGAGGATTTGCAGACGGTGCAGGAGTCCGTGCCGCAGCGCACGATCATGGCGCTGCTGGCGGCGCGCGACGATTTGATGGCGGGCTTCACGGCAGAACGCGACATGGGAACCGAGGGCGCGGGGTCTGCCGATACGGCGGTTCGCAACGCGATTGATGAGGGGCTGGTTCCGGGGCCGCGGTTGCGCATCAGCGGGAATGCGATCAACATTCTCGGCGGACACGAAGACGCCATCGGCTACAACCCGGCGCAGCACGTGCTGTCGAATGCCGATTACGCGAACAATGCGGCCGAGTTGGTGGCGGTCATGCGCCAGCAGTTTAAGGAAGGCGCGGACTTCACCAAGATTTATGAGACTGGCCCGGACAAGGTGCGCGACGGCAAGTTTTCCACGATTTATCAATACACCGAAGCTGAACTGAAGGCCGCGGTGGAGGAGGCGGCGCGCGTGGGCAAGCGCGTGGCGGTGCATGCCACCGGCGAACCGGGCACGCTGTTCGCGGCGCGGGCGGGAGTGGCTTCCATCGATCATGCCAATCAACTTGGCGACGAGACGATGCGGCTGATGCGCGAAAAGCAGATCTTCGCGGTGCCGACCTTTACTATTTTCGAATATTTTGCCGACCATGCGGCGACGCCGGCACGGGCCGCGCATGAGCACCAGATGCTCGATTTGAAGGTGCAGGACTTCCGCAAGCAGGTCGCGGCGGGAGTTCCGATGGCGGTGGGCTCTGATGTGGGGCCGTTTCCTCACGGGACGCAGGCGCAGGAATTTGTGTTGATGGTGAAGCACGGCATGTCACCGCTGGCGGTGCTGCAGGCGGATCTGCTCAATGGAGCGAAGCTGCTGGGGTGGGATGGGCAGATCGGCGCGTTGGAGGCGGGCTATTTCGCCGACATCATTGCGGTTTCCGGCGATCCGCTGCAGGATATCAGCGCGGTGCAGAATGTTTCGTTCGTGATGAAGGGTGGAGTGATCTACAAATGCTGGGAAGTGAATTCATCCTGTCTAATTACGACAGGCCTGCTGGGCCCTGCTTACTGAATTGCGCTTCCGACTTGCGAGAACACGTTGCCTGCATTGGTTCCGATCAGCCGGATCGTGCTGACGATAATTACGAGAATGACAGCCAGCATCACGGCATACTCAGCGACGTCCTGTCCTTCTTCGTCTGACCAGAGCGTGTTTGACCTAAGTTTTCCTAGAAGATGGCTCATTATTTTTTTCCCGTTCAGGCTGCTCGAAACGCGACTGAAGCCGGTTCACAGCTTCGTTGCTCGCGTTTGAGGCCCGGAAATAGTGTGCGACAAGTCCACGCAAATCGGAATAGCTCCGATGAGGGAGGCACGAAGGTAACCAGCCACGGCCCCAGCCGACCCTATCCCACTCTCGAGGAGGAAAGACGACCGACATGCTGGGCGCTCGCTCCTCGGGGCCCGCCAATCTCGGTTAGACTGAAGACAGGCGGTTCGGCATCCAAGGGTAGAGATGGGGCAGATACAAGTCAGAATTCAGGTTGTCATTGGTGTGTTGCTGATGGGGTGGATTATGCCGGCCGTGTGCCAATCGCCTCCCCCAGGACCCGGTGCAAAGCGCTCGTCGAATTTCGATCAGAATCCTCTTCTTCCGGTTGAGCAGATAGCCAGGAACCTTCAGGAAAGGAATGCACAGCGAGCCGCTGCGCTCGGCGAGTTCAATGGAACTCGCATTTACCGCATGCAGTATCGCGGCTTCCCGAGTGACCGCGATGCTGAGATGGTGGTCAGCGTAACCTATCGCGCTCCCAATTCGAAGGAGTTTAGGGTTGTGTCCCAGAGTGGTTCCAAACTCATCATCGACCGCGTCTTCAAGAAACTGCTGGAGGGCGAGCAGGAAGCGTCCAATGAAGAGAACCGGCGAAACACCGCTCTGAGCACCCAAAACTATGATTTCACGTCCGCGGGGTATGAAATTACGCCGGATGGCGCGGAATATGTTCTTAACCTGACGCCTAAGACCAGGAACAAGTATTTGTATCGTGGAAAAATCTGGGTCGATGCGAAAGATTTCGCGGTCGTGCGGATTGAAGGACAGCCGGCCAAGAATCCCTCCTTCTGGATCAAGAACACGGAAGTGAAGCACAGATACGCTAAGGTGAATGATTTCTGGCTTCCCGCCGAGAACCACACGGAGAGCGTGATAAGGCTGGGAGGGCGGGCCATTCTTTCCATCGAGTATAAAGACTACAAAATTACAAGAGCTGCGCCGCTGCGTGGGCCGGAGAACGCGCGCCAAGACTCGAAGTGACCCACACTGGGCTGCCTTCGAGCTTGCTCCCCGACTTACGTCGGAATGCCGCGGAAATGTATAGTGTGATTGCTGTCGCGACTGCGAAGGCCCGGCAATCCGGCCGCGTGGAAAATACAAATTGATGGGATGGATTCTATATTTCGTTCTGGGCGTGGCGCTGGTGGGAACATTGTCTTCGGCCGTGTTTCTTGGCCTGGCGCTGCTGGGAGTAATCCGGTTTCGTGCGGACGCGCGGCAGGCAGTTCAGTTCTGTTCCGGACGACGCACATCTGCCTCCGGTTTCGGTTCTCAAGCCGGTACACGGACTGGAAGCGCGGCTTAAGGAGAACATTGAGAGCTTTTTCCGGCAGGACTATCCCAATTACGAGATTCTGTTTGCGGCGGACGAAGCGGATGATCCGGCGCTGGATGTGGTGCGGGAAGTTTGTGCGCGCTATCCGCACATCCGAAGCCGGGTGCTGGTAACCGGCACGCCGTGGCCGAATCCGGTGGTCTACTCGTTTCATTGCATGGCAGAAGCCGCGGCGCACGAAATTCTGGTTACAACCGATAGCGACGTGGAAGTCGATCCGCGCTATCTGCGAGAAATTGTGCCGCCGTTGCTTGATCCGCAGGTGGGCATGGTGACGTGCGTGTATCGCGGAAAGAATGCCGCCGGATTCTTCTCCGGGCTCACCGCCATCGGCATGTCTGTGGAAATGACGGCGGGAGTGCTGGTGGCGAATCTGCTCGAAGGAATGAAGTTTGGGTTGGGGCCGACGACCGTGGTGCGCAAGGATTCCCTGGCGAGCATTGGCGGCTACAACGCGCTGCGGGATTACATTGCTTATGATTTCGCCATCGGCAACCTGATCGCGAAAGCGGGTTATCGCGTCGTGCTTTCGGGTCACATTATCGATCATGTGGTGAACCAGAACTCATTTCGCCGCATGTGGCAAAACCAGTTGCGCTGGGCGCAAACCACGCGCTATTCGCGGCCCAAAGGCCACTTTGGCAGTGGGTTGATTTTTGCCATGCCTTACGGGATCCTCGGATTCCTTGCGGCTGCGGGGTTGGGACACTGGGGAATCGGATTGCTTCTGCTGAGCTGCAGCGGTAGTGAATCGGCTGGCCGAGGCGTGGCTGGTGGGCTGGATGGTAGTTCGTGATCCACAGGTGCGGCGCGCGCCCTGGCTTTATCCGCTGCGCGACTTGCTTGGTTTTCTGGTCTGGTTCGCCAGCTATCTTGAACCTGCGTTACGTTTGGCGCGACAGCCGCTTTGAATTGAAGGGAACGCGAATCGCGTTGCGGCAGACGTCTTCGGATAGTCGATAGCGGTTCTTGGGCTGAGAAAACCCTTAACCGCGAAATTCGCGAAGAACAGCCGCTAAGATCGCAAAGAAAAGCTGCTCGGGCGTGGGTCCAGGTTTCAATTTTCCATGGAGGCATTTTGCGCGTTTTCGTCACCGGTGCGGCGGGCTTTATAGGCAGTCATATGGTCGATCGCCTGCTCTCCGCGGGCCATAGCGTGGTTGGGTTCGATAATATGTCGACCGGACAGCGGCGGTTTCTGGAAAGCGCTCTCGGTGCACTCCTCAATTTACTTTTCAGCAGGCAGACTTGCTTGACCGGAAGAGTTTGACGCAGGCAATGGAGGGCGCGGAGCTGGTGGTGCATTTCGCAGCGAATGCCGATGTGCGTTTTGGCACCGAACATCCGCGCAAGGATCTGGATCAGAATACGATCGCCACCTGGAACGTGCTGGAGGCGATGCGCGAGCAGGGCTGCAAACGAATCGTGTTTTCTTCGACGGGATCGGTCTACGGAGAGCCGGAGATTTTTCCCACGCCTGAGGCGTGCCCTTTTCCCGTTCAGACCTCGCTGTATGGCGCCTCGAAACTGGCTGCTGAGGGCCTGATTCAAGCCTACTGCGAAGGCTTCGGACTGCAAGGGCTACATTTTTCGCTTCGTATCGATTCTGGGAGAGCGTTACTCGCACGGGCACGTATTCGATTTCTACCAGCAGCTTGCCGAGCATCCGGATCATCTCCATGTGCTGGGCAACGGCCACCAGCGCAAATCATATTTGTATGTGCAGGATTGCATCGACGCGATTCTCACTGCCCTCGAACGGGCGGACGGCAAGGTGAACATCTTCAATCTCGGGACCGACGAATATTGCGAGGTTAACGACTCCATTGGCTGGATTTGCGAGTATCTCGGGCTGCATCCGAAGCTCACGTATTCGGGCGGCGAACGCGGCTGGGTCGGGGACAGCCCTTTTATTTTGCTGGATTGCTCGCGCATCCGCGCCCTGGGTTGGCGGCCGCGATTAACCATCAAGCAAGCAGTTTTGGCCACGATCAAATACGTGAGCGAAAATACCGCTCACAGCCCGGCATAGTTTGCCAGGAAACTTATTCTCACAAATCGAAGACTCGATACACCGACGACGGTTCCTGGGCCTGCAACAAGGAAATGGCAACGTTGTGCACTGCAACTCCCGCGGGTGTGCGTCCCTCGACTCTGCCGTGGTGAGCATGACCATGCAATACCAGATCGGCGCCATGCCGGTCCACAACCTCAGCGAGCCGCGATGTACCCATAAATGGAAATATCTCGGGCGTCTCGCCCTGCACAGTATCTGGAATCGGCGAATAGTGCAGCACTACCACCCGTTTCTGAGTTCGCAGTTGTGACATGGCGCGCTCGAGTTTGAGCGCTTCGTCGATGGAGGCCTGAACAAACTGCTTGATCTCGCGTTCTCCAAAAGCGGTTAACATTCCGCGTCCAAATCCGCCGACAAAACCTTTTGTCCCGGCGAAGCCTACGCCATCTCGCTCATAGGCTGTGCCGTCCAGCACTTTGATGCCGGCTGTGACCAGCATCCGACATAGCTCGTCTTCTTTCGCGCTTTCATAATCGTGGTTGCCCAGGACCACAATGACCGGAATCCTCAACCGGAGCAGCGCATTGATGAGTGGCTCCATTTCATTGGGCTGTCCGTAATTGGTGAGATCGCCCGCCAGCACAAGAACATCGGCGTCGTCGCGCACGCGTTCAAACTGAGCTTGCAGGACGGCATAGCTCTGCGGATTGAAATGCAAATCGGCTGTGGCTGCGATTCTCATATCTGCTGCCGGTTGGGGCGCGCATCTTCACAGCATCCAAGCGCACTCACGCCCCCGCTCACAGATCGCTCTATTTCTTGCAGGCGGCTCATTCTTTTTTTCTTCCAGAAGGTTCGCCAAACGCCACTCGTTCAAATCGATAGCGAACATATTGTCATCCACCAGGCTGCCCCGGAAGCTGGCATGCGGGTTGGGCCTTGCGATTTCACGCTGCAATCGCTGGAGCAGTTCGCTCCAGACTGCAGCCGGCACATAATGGGTTTGCGCCGGATAGACGTACCGGAAGAGCAAGAGTGACCATAAGAGCATTTCCCAATGTTCGCCCATGAGGTGCAGTTCCCGCTCCCAATCGAATGACGGGTAAGTCCCATAAATCACATGAGCAATGTCGGCGCCATCGAAACGTTCGCGCCTCGCCACGAAAATCTTTGAGGCCACCAATTCTTCCGGGGCCAGCACGCGGGTCTCGACGCCATCCACTACTGCAGGGCTGGCTCGCGTAATCCAGGATTCTTCGACGGCCAGGACGCCGTTGCTCATGCCCGTAATGAGATCGACGAAGAATTCGCCCTTGCGAACCTTGGCCAGCCACACGGGATCCACAACCTCACATTGGAAACCGCGTCGCCGCAGATCGGCCAGAACCTCCGCGGCGGTGCGTGCGGTCATGAATAGATCCAAGTCTTTGGTGAAGCGGCAAATTCCAGTGTGCTGGCGCAGCGCAAATGCCCCAGAGACTGCAAAGGGAACTTGCTTTTCCTCGAGCGCGATGAGCACCTCGCGAAATAGCGCAGCCTGTTGCTCGGGGATCTCCTCAGGTATAGAAGAGGTTACCGGCAGCGCATCGATCGATTTGGACACTTCTGGCACGGAGCTTGGATGTGTTCCCGTGGCTTGCGGTTGGTGCACTTCTCTGTGCCTTCATCCCAGAAAATGGCAAAAACAAGGGGAGGAAGCCCTAGCTGCAGGCTATTGGAGCTTTGCATACTCCGCTTTTGCCTGCTTCAAGATGGGGATCTCGGCATCGGCATCTTTCCAGAACGCGAAGAAATCCTGATAAGCCGTGCGCGCTCCGGCCAGGTCATGAGAAAACGTGCGGGCCCGACCCAAGCCGAGATGCGCCAGAGAAATCAGTGGGAAGTTTACGATCAGACCGGGGTGATCAAGGATCTTCTGAAACTCCGCCGCAGCTCGCTCGCCATTTTCTGAACTATTTCCGGAATTCAAATAGGCCTGGCCGCGGAGGTAAACCGGATACATCGTGCCTGCAGCAAACGGCGGCGGGTCGGCCAACTCAAACTGCTCGGATGCGCGCAAATTTGTGATCGCCTTGGTGGAATCGCGTCGCTGCAAGGCGATCGCTGCTCGCACCGTAGGAAGCCAATAGCTCTGCATTAGCGTGTCCAGCGGAAATTCCTGATTGAGCGCGTCCACAAGTTTCTGGGCAGCAGCCAAGTCACCGCCGCGGGCCAGGGCCAACGCGGCCTCCACTTTTACGTCTCGTCCGGGAGCCAGTTCCAGAGCCTCGCGTGCTTGCTTCAGGCCCACGGCGAAGTTGCCGAACTCAACTTCGCGCAGCGCTTCATTTCCCTGCCAGAACGCCGCTGTTTCTTTGGAGTCGTTGCGCCGGGCTGATTCTTCGGCCTGCGCCGAAAGCTGGCGCGATTTCTCCAGGTGGCCGTAAACCGCCTGCGTGTCGGACTCCGCCGATTGAAGAATGTCCTCAGTTCCCGCCTTGCCGATGGCCCATGCGAACTGCTCCTGCATCCCCGGAACATCTCTACGCAGGAAGTCGAGGTAATAAATGGATTGCCGCAGGTAAGGGCCGTCGAGGTTGCGAGCCAGCGCTTCATCGAACGCGGACTTCGCCTCATCCAGCCGGTTCATCGACAGATAAGCCAGGCCAAGATTGTTGTAACCCAGGATGTTGGCGGGCTCCAGGCGCAGTGCCTCGCGGGTCACCGCCGCGGCTCGCTCGGGCTGCCCCGTGATGAAGTAATTCACGGCCAGATTGGTTTCGGCGACGTAATCCCTGGGATAATCCCTGATCCACAATTCATATTGGTGAATCGCTTTCTCCAACTCGCCCGTAACCAGCGTGAAATAAGTACAGGAGATGTAATATTTCTCGCGCTCACTGACCCGGTCGCGCAACTCATAGGCTCTGCGAACGTTTTCGATTGCCCGGGTGGATTGGCCCAGATTGTTGTAACGAATGCCCAGAGAGGCGTACGCCCGAGCAAAATTGGAATCGAGTTCCACTGCCCGCTTGAGTAACGGAAGAGCTTCGGTGTCGCCCTTTTCACGGGCCAGTCTGGTGCCCTCGGTGTAGGCCTGAAGCGCTTCGAGAGAGGATGTCGTCGCCTCATCAAGCGGCTTGTCAAACTTCTTCACCGACGCCAGGGATTCGCCCAGTTTGCCGCGCAACGTGGCGGCCGCCTCGCCCAGGGTTTGCAAGATCTTCTCGCGGCTTTCTGCCTCTGCTTGCGCCGATCCTAGTAAATCGCCCGTCTGGCAGCTCACCGCCTTCAAAACGATTGCGTAGTGGCTTCCTAGGCTGGCAATCGATCCGACCAGCAAGGCCTTGCTTCCGGTGCGCATGCAAACCTCGCGGCCTATGTCGCGAGAGATGCGCTGGTCCGAAGTCCTGCCCATCAGCTTCAGGGTTTCGCTCAGCTTGCGGTCTGAGAGGACATTGATAAAGGGCGATTGTTCGAGATCAACCGCCAAAGCCTCTTTCAAGGTGCTGTCGAAGACGGGGTCGCCGGTGGTGTTGGCGAAGTCCGAGATCACGATCACGTCTTTGTCGGTGAGTTGCGGAGGCTTGCGGTAATGGGAATAAATAGCCGCGACGGCGAGAGCGAGAATTACTGCCGGCGTAAGAAGCCTGAAAACCAGCGGAACTCGGCGCAGCTGGGAGAGCGTTCGTCCCGAACCTGCCGAAGAAACCTGCCCTGAGGGTGCCGGGGTAGCTGCTTCCACCTGAGCGCTTGCCGCATGGCTGCCGCTCGCTGCGGCCACCTTCACGCGGCCTGAACTTCCGCGTCGCTCCTCGAACTCCGGCGGCTCAGTGATCAAGGCCACGCGCTTCGACTCGCTATCTCGTTTCAGCCGTTGCAAGTCGGTGCGGATGTCGGCCGCGTGCTGATAGCGCAGGTTCCGATCCTTTTCCAAAGCTTTGTTGATGATGCGTTCAAGTTCTGCGGGAACATCGGGACTGAGCCGCACCGGCGCGACCGGAGCGCGATGCAGGATGGAGTCGAAAACCGCCGCGGTAGTGTCCCCCCGGAAAGGCGTCGCGCCGGTCACCATTTCATAGAGAACTGCACCGAAGGAAAACAGATCCGTGCGCGCGTCCAATTCTTTACCCAAAGCCTGCTCGGGCGACATGAAGGCGATCGTTCCCAAGGCAGAGCCCTGACCGGTCAAGTTTTCTTGCGTGGCAGAAAGCCCCGATGTTACGGACAAGCCGGGGCTGGAACCAGACCGAGTCGTTACCTTGGCCAAGCCGAAATCCAGAATTTTGGCCTGTCCCCGCTCCGTCACAAAAATATTCCCGGGCTTGATGTCGCGATGAATGATGCCCTTGGCGTGCGCGGCATCGAGGGCGTCGGCCAGTTGGATGCCGAGTTCGACCGCCATCTCCGCGTCGAGCGGCCGCCCGGCAATGCGATGGGCCAGGGTTACGCCCTCCAGATACTGCATGGCAATGAAGGGCCGCCCCTCGTGCTCTCCAATTTCATACGTGGTGCAGATATTCGGATGGTCCAATGCCGAGGCGGTGCGAGCCTCGCGCTGAAAACGCTCCAGCCTCATCGGATCGTTGGCGAATTCGTCGGGCAGGAATTTCAGTGCGACAAAGCGGCCAAGTTTCAGGTCTTCAGCCTTGTAAACCACGCCCATGCCGCCGCTGCCGAGCTTCTCGATAATCCGGTAGTGCGAGATGGTCTGGTTGATCATCAGCGGCGCTGGGACTCTGAACGTAATGTTAGGGGTCCTGCGAAGTCGAGTCAATGAGTACAACATGGAGATCTTAGAGGATTGGGATCTCATTTCAGTCATTTAGGTAACAAAACGTCGCGATCGGAGGCAGCGCGCGTCAGGGTCCATCCCTCGATCCACGTTCTCCGTGGTCCTAATGAGAAATCGCGGGATGGACGATAGATGAAGAGATAGAGATCGAGCGGACTCCGTCGACAACATGAAAATTAACTCACACTGGTGGAAGCGTGTTCCCAGTAGCGTAACAAGGCAGGCAAAAGGCATACAGCCTGCTGCCCACCGGTAAATCACTCCAAACTTGGGAGGGAACGACAAGAATGATCGAGAGTGATATCGTCAAAGATTTTCTGATCGAGAGCTACGAAAACCTCGACCGGCTGGACCGTGATTTGGTCGGCCTGGAAAAAAATCCGGAGGACAAGGAAGCCCTGGCTGGGGTTTTTCGCACCATTCACACCATCAAGGGGACGTGCGGCTTTCTGGGCTTCAACAAACTGGAGGCAGTGGCGCATGTGGGAGAGAATTTACTGACCCGTTTGCGCGACCGGCAGGTGATTCTGACCCCCGAGATCACCACGGCCTTACTTAGCATGGTGGATGCCGTGCGCCAGATGCTGAATCAGATCGAGACGGCGGGACAGGAAGGCGAGCGCGATGATTCCCTGCTGATTGCGACACTGACCCGTCTGCAGCAGGCGCCAGCAGCGGAGCTGCCGAAAGTGGTTGCTGCCTTGCCGGAGAACGCTTCTGAAGCGGCGGGCCCGCCGGCTTCGATTGGCGACATTTTGATGCAACGGGCAGGGGTCACGCCCGCAGAGATCCAGTCTGCGGCCGCGAAGCAGAAACAAGGCGATCCGCGCCACATGGGAGAGATTCTGGTGGAACAGGGGGCGGTGCGGCCGGCCGATGTGGTGGACGCGCTCCGCATTCAGCAATCCTCGCGCGCGGCAGCGTCCGCTTCCGATAGCACCATCCGTGTGGATGTTAGCTTACTGGACAAAGTGATGAATCTGGTGGGCGAGTTGGTGTTGGCGCGCAACCAGGTGCTGCAGTTCGCCAATCGCATGAAAGACACCAGCTTTCTGGCTGCCTCGCAGCGTCTGAACCTGATCACCACCGAACTGCAGGCAGGGGTCATGAAAACCCGCATGCAGCCCATCGGAAACATATGGGGTCAGTTTCCGCGCACGGTGCGTGACGTGGCGCTCGGTTGTGGCAAGGAAGTGAAGATCGAGATGGAGGGCAAAGAGACGGAACTGGACAAGACCATTATCGAGGCGATCAAAGATCCTCTCACCCATCTGGTGCGTAATTCCGTTGACCATGGCATTGAACTTCCAGAAGCCCGCGTAAAGGCTGGCAAGGCTCGAGCGGGACGCCTGATTCTGCGTGCTTTTCATGAAGGCGGGCAGGTCAACATCGAGATCAGTGACGATGGCGCGGGTTTGAACGTGGAGCGCATCCGGCAAAAGGCGCTGGAACGTGGAGTGATCACTGCTGACCAAGCCACGCGCATCACTGAGCGGGAAATCTTCAATTTGATATTCATGCCGGGATTCTCGACGGCGGAAAAGGTAACCAATGTTTCTGGCCGCGGTGTGGGGATGGACGTGGTGAAGACCAATGTCGAAAAGATTGGCGGTACGGTGGATCTTCAGTCCAGTTTTGGCAGGGGCACGACGGTTCGAGTAAAGATTCCTTTGACTCTGGCCATCATTCCCGCTCTGATTGTGACCTGCAGCGGCGACCGCTATGCCATTCCGCAGGTGAGCTTGCTCGAACTGGTGCGGCTTGGAGCCGAAGAGGTGAGCAAAGGCATTGAATTGGTGCATGGCTCCCCGGTCTACCGGCTGCGCGGGCGGCTGCTCCCGCTGGTGTATCTGAACCGGGAGCTGAAACTTGCAGCCGATGCGCGCCCCACAACGCAAAATGATGGCGCCGTCAACATCGTGGTTCTGCAAGCCGACGAGCGGCAATTCGGACTGGTGGTGGATCAGATCAACGACACCGAAGAAATCGTAGTGAAGCCGCTGCGGAAACAGCTTAAAACGGTGAAAATCTTTGCCGGATCGAGCATCATGGGCGATGGCAAGGTGGCGCTCATCCTCGACGTACTCGGTCTGGCGCAGTATGCGAGCGTGGTCACGGAAACCAGGGATCGGGCCATGGCGGAAAAAACCACTGGAGCGGGCGGAGGGGCGGGTGGCACGCAAACCTTCCTGCTGTTCGCGGGCCCGGGCGATTCCCGCATGGCCATCCCGCTCAGCACTCTGGCGCGGTTGGAGGAGTTTCCGGTGGCGCAAGTGGAAATGTCGGGCAGCCAGTGGGTCACTCAATACCGCGGCCAGATCCTGCCCTTGATTCGCCTTAGTGTGGCGCTGGAAGAGCGCAGCGACCAGGTGCGAGCCTTGCAGGCTCCGCCGCCTCGCGATTCGGGGCCGATTCAGGTGCTGGTTTTGAATCACAATGGCCGGTCCGTCGGATTGGTCGTGGAACGGATTCTGGACATTGTCGAAGACCGGGCGGACATGAGATCGCCAGCGAACCGGGCGGCGGTGCTCTATTCAGTCGTGATTGGCAATCGGGTTACGGAATTGCTCGACATTCCGGCCATTCTACGCAGCGCAGACCTTAACGCTACACGGCCCGGCACGGTTACGAAATCTGCGGAGGTTGCAAACTAAGCCATGGCTCAAACTTTACAGTTTTGCACGTTCTATCTGGACAAGCTGCTGTTCGGCGTGGAGTTGAAGGGCGTTCAGGAGGTCATTCGCTCCCTCGATCTGACCAAGGTACCACTGGCGCCGGCAGTAGTCAGCGGGCTGATCAACCTGCGCGGACAGATCGTCACCGCGGTCGATCTGCGGCGGCGCCTCGAACTGGAACCCAGCCCGCCGGGCACGCTTTCCATGAATGTAGTGGTGCGTTCCGAGGATGGGTCCGTCAGCTTGCTGGTGGATGAGATCGGCGATGTGGTCGAAGTCGAGGAAACCACCTTCGAGCCGCCACCGGAAACCTTGCGGGGTCCAGCGCGGGGGATGATTCTGGGCGTCCACAAGCTACAGGACCGGCTGATGCATGTGCTGGACATCGAAAAGGCCTGCCAGATGACGGATGTAGCGGAAACCGCTGGCGCAGGCCGCTAGCGGTCGAGTACTGCGGCGATGAAAGTATCGTCGAGCTTTCTTTCGACTGGGCACCCCCTTCAGCCTCGCTCAGCGCAGACGAGGGCGGCCGTCCCATATCGGCATCTCCGAAATCAGAGAACTGATCGTTTGAAACTGATCGTTCGATGGGTAGCAGGCTTACGTTCCGGCACTGACTTGCCGCGCCCATTGCAGCGCTTGCCAGTGAGCGTCGGCGACGTCGGTTTCGCTTAGATGAAGCTGTTTGGTCAGTTCACTCACGGTTTCCCACTCTCCGGATTCTTGCGCGAGCATAAGCCGATAGAAGGGCTGCAGACGGCTGGCCCCGCCCAGCAGCGCTGCCTTGCTTTCCTGATCGATGGGGACGCTGTCGAGCACCTTGCGCATTGGAATCTCAAGAATGTTGTCCATCAGGGAAAGCATGCCCATCAGGAAGAGATCGGAATCCCCGTGCTCGATTTTGGGCGAGAGTTGTTCACAGAAACGGGCGCGAACCAGCGAGGCGAGCACCAGATCGCTCGCTTTATCCTGGCCGGCGCCCAGGGTGGCCACCAGGCGAATCCAGCGGCGAACTTCACGTTCTCCCAGAATGGACAGGGCGTGGCGAACGGAATGGATCTCAGCCCCGAATCCGAACGAGGCGGAGTTCAGATAGCGAAGCAGACGGTAGCACAGCGAGGTCTCGCTTTTGACCAGATTCTCGATGCCGCGCAGGTCCAGTTCGGGCTGCGAAACCGCCGTCAGCATGCGCAGATAATTGAGCCGGTTACCGGGGATTTCGTGCGAGGTGAGGGTTTCGGGCCGGCGGAAGAAATATCCCTGAAAGTAGCGAAAGCCGGCCTTGCTGGTGGCGATGAACTCCTCGCGGGTTTCCACTTTTTCCGCCAGCATGCGGCAGCGCCAGGGCCCGTACCGTTTCACCATGGCGGCGGCCTCAGCCGGTGACGTTGCCCTGAGATCCACTTTGATGATGTCGGCCAGATCGGTGAGTGCTTCGCGGGGGTCGTTCACGGCAAAGTCATCCAGCGCAATCATGTAACCGGCTTCCTTCAGCCGCCGGCACGCCGCTATCACCAGGTCATCGGCGGGGACAGTCTCCAGAACCTCAGCCACGGTCTGGCCCGAAGGCAGCAAGGTGATGTAGTCCTTGAGCAGGATGTCGCGGGTGCAGTTCACGAAGGCCCGGCGCCCGTCACAGAGCACGTCGAGGCCGAGCAGCATGGAAGTGTTCAAGGTGCTGCGGGAAGCCGCCTCCGCTTCCGCCGCCGACCCGCTGAAGAAATCTTCAACGCCATCGCGAAACAGGAGTTCGTAGCCGAAGACCTTCTCGTCGGCGGTGAGAATGGGCTGGCGGGCCACAAAATGAGTTGCGGGCTTGGATGCCGGTTTGCCTTGTCCGGGGCTCAGGGCAGAGGAGGAGGCGGTCACTCCTTGCCTATCGGCGGAACTGCCCCGGAAGATTAGCTGGCGCATTTGTCTGAATGGACTTAGTGCAACCCTGGGAAGCCATTGGGCCCCTCGCGCCCGTTTTTCTCGGGGTTCGCTTTAGGCCAATCATGACCCGTTCTCGCTAAAGTTCGCCCTTTGGGTGCCGATGAAGAGCTTGGCTGGGTAAATGCCGTTCTGCGAACAACGGACGCACTGGAGCGGCGAGAGGCAATGGGTCAGATCGTTTCGGACCCCGAAGCCTAGGAGAAGGAAATGAAGTTCACCCTCGGGAGGAAACTGGGATTGGGGTTTGGGGTGATCCTTGCCTTGATGGTCTTCAGCGCAATGATGACCTTCCTGAAGTCCACCGACATCAAGCAAAGCGAAGACCACATGCTCGATATCCGTTTTCCAACCTTGCTGACCGGTACGAAGTTACAGCGAGACCTCAGCGAGGCGCAGAGCCATGGCCGCCAGCTCGTTCTTGCCGGTGCGTCAACTTCGAGGAGAGAGGAAGCGAAAACAACGTTCGGCAGAGATTGGAATGAGATCGACAAGGACATCGCTGCTTTGGACGAACTCGCTCCCAAATGGATTCTTCAGGAGAACCGCGACCGTCTCATTGAGATCAAGCAGGAGCTTCCCAGCCTCCGGGAATTCCAGGAAGAAGCCATCAAACACGCTGCCGGCCATGAATCCGGAGCCATCGCCAAGGCGGGAAACGAATTCAACGACAAGGCCGGACCAGTTACCGATGCGATCAAGACTTCCCTTAACGGTATTTCGGATGCCGCCGCCAAACTGCTCGATGTGAATAGGAACGAACTGAAGGCAGACAGAAGGTCGCTCAATCTGACAATGGCAGCGAGCACCTTCGCGGCCCTAGGCATCGGAATCTTTCTGGCGGTCTTCCTGATCCGCGGCATTACCGCCGCAGCTACCAGGGAGAAGCTAGCCGCAGCCGAAGTGGCGCAAGGGGCGGAGCGCGAAAAGTTAGCGGCCCAAGAGTTGAAGCAAAAGGTGGACAGCATTCTGACGGTGGTGGCAGCAGCCACCACGGGAGACCTCACCCAGGAGATTGCGGTGCGCGGCGCCGACTCCATCGGACAAATGGGAGAGGAGCTAGGAAAATTCTTTGCTAATCTGCGCCAAAGCTTAGGCAGCATCGGAGACAGTGCTGCGAATTTGGCGTCGGCCGCCGAAGAGTTGACCACCGTCAGCCAGCAGATGAGCGCGAACGCCGAAGAAACTTCGGCGCAGACGAAAGTGGCTTCCGATGCGACGGCGCAGGTTAGCCAGAACCTCCAGACTGTGGCCAGCGGCGCCGAAGAGATGGGCGCCAGTATAAGAGAGATTGCCAAGAACGCCACCGAGGCGGCCAAGGTCGCAACTTCCGCGGTCAAGGTCGCGGAGACTGCCAACACCACCGTTTCCAAACTAGGAGATTCTTCCACGGAGATCGGCCAGGTGATCAAGGTCATCAATTCGATCGCGCAGCAAACCAATCTGTTGGCTCTGAATGCAACTATTGAAGCTGCCCGGGCCGGAGAGGCGGGCAAGGGCTTTGCGGTCGTGGCCAACGAAGTAAAAGAGTTGGCCAAAGAAACCGCCAAGGCCACGGAGGACATCAGCCGCAAGATCGAAGCCATCCAAACCGACACCAAGGCGGCTGTGGATGCGATTGGGACGATCAGCGGAGTCATCAACCAGATCAACGGCATTTCCAGCACGATTGCTTCTGCGGTGGAGGAGCAAAACGCCACCACGAACGAGATGTCGCGCAACGTCAGCGACGCGGCCCGCGGCAGCGGCGAGATTACCAGCAACATCGCCGGTGTGGCGCAAGCGGCGGAGAGCACGTCGCGTGGCGCGGGGGACACGCAGAAGGCAGCGCAGGAACTGGTGGAAACGTCGACACAACTTCGCCGCCTGGTCGAGCAATTCAAGATTAATAGCAACGACAGCGCGCGCGGGCCCGGCGGGGTCACGCAGAGCCGGGTGGCCCACGCGGGGTCCTAAGCTCAACGCACCCGCTTCTGTTCGTGGCCGCAGGTGGGATGCGCTCTGGTTGCAATGGAAGAATCCGCCGCCGGCGTTTTCAAATCGACAGGCGTGATTGGCTATGAGCGCAATTCGCATCCTGGTGGTGGACGATTCGGTAGTAATTCGCAAACTGCTTTCTGACACCTTGGCGGGAGACCGCGCGCTGGAGGTAGTTGGTGTGGCCAGCGACGGGCGGATCGCACTGGCCAAGATTCCCCAGCTCAAACCTGACCTGGTCACCCTGGACATCGAAATGCCAGTGATGAACGGCCTGGAGACGCTGGCGGCCCTGCGCAAGTTGTATCCGAAGCTGCCCGTCATCATGTTCAGCACGCTGACCGAGCGTGGGGCGGCGGCCACTTTGGATGCGCTTTCGTTAGGTGCATCGGACTACGCCACAAAGCCCAGCAACACCGGCAGTCCCGCGGTGGCGATCGAACGCATATGTTCCGAGCTAATTCCCAAGATCAAAGCCTTGTGCGGCCGCGTCGTTCCGTTGACGCTCGTGCCCCTGCCCCAGGTGCGCAAGGCAGTCAAGGTTCGACTGCGGAGCAATGCACGGATCGAAATTGTGGCCATCGGCACCTCGACCGGAGGGCCGAACGCTCTGGCAGAAGTCTTGCCGCGAATCCCCAGCGACTTTCCGGTTCCGATCGTGGTGGTGCAGCACATGCCGCCAATTTTTACGCGCCTGCTGGCGGATCGGCTGGCCAGCCACTCGGCGATTCCCGTGGAAGAGGGCAGCGCAGGCACAATTCTTTCACCCGGGCATGCGTGGATCGCTCCGGGAAATTTCCATATGAAGGTGATGCGCGCGGGCGTGAGCTGGCGCCTGGACTTGAATCAGGGCCCGCAGGAAAACTCCTGCCGTCCGGCGGTCGATGTGTTGTTCCGTTCGGTCGCGGCAGCATGCGGGGCCCATGTTCTCGGCGTTGTGATGACCGGCATGGGGTCGGACGGCGTGCTGGGGGCGCAGGATATTCGCGACGCCGGCGGAGGCGTCATCATCCAGGACGAGGGCTCCTCGGTGGTCTGGGGCATGCCCGGTCTGGTGCACGCCTCGGGACTGGACGATGCCGCCTATCCTCTCGATCAACTGGGGGAACAGATTATCCGCCGCGTGCTCCACAGCCGTGGTTCGCACGCCCACGTTGAACAGAAAAGTTATAGCGCCCTGGCGCACCCCGCAAAATGACAAGTGCTCCCCAACCCGCTGCTGTTCCTCTTGCTCCTATCAAGAGCGCCGAACCTGTGGATCCCGTGTACCGGCAAATCCGCGATCTGGTCTATAAGGTTTCGGGCATCTACAAGGCCGAGGAAAAACTTTACCTGCTGGCGGATGGCTGCGCACGGCGGATGAAGCAACTCAACGCGCGAATTCCACGCGAGTATTGGGATCATCTTACCGCCCAGCCCGGCCGCGATGGAGAACTGCGGCACCTGCTGAACGAAATTACTATCGGAGAGACCAGCCTGTTCCGCAGCCAGCCTCAACTCGACGCGCTGCGGAAAGTCATCTTGCCGGAGATTGTGGCAGAGAAGACCAAGCAAATTACCAGGAGGTTGCGCATCTGGAGTGCGGGCTGCTCCACCGGCGAGGAATCCTACACGCTGGCGATGAGCATGCTCGAGGAGAGTGAACGATTACTGAAAGGCTGGACGGTAGAGATTCTTGCGACCGACCTGAATGACCGCTCTGTAGAGGCCGCCAAAGCCGGCATTTATGGCGACTACGCGCTGCGTAATACCACGGACTACTTCAAGCGCAAGTATTTCACGGCGGCCGATGATCAGAAACTGCAGGTGCGCCCGGAAGTGAAGACGCTGATCAGCTTCAGCCGGCTGAATCTGCAAGACGACTCCAAGATGCTTTTCATGAAGGGCATGGATCTGGTTTTTTGCTGCAATGTGCTCATTTATTTTGACGGTGCCTCGAAGTCGAAGGTCATCAACCATTTCTTTACCAACCTTAACTTTGGTGGATATTTCTTTCTGGGAACTTCGGAATCACTGATGAAGCTGAATGAGCAGTTTCACCTGGTGCATTTTCCGGGAACCATCGCGTATTGGAAACCATCCCTGAGCAGCGGCAAGCTATGAACACATCTTTTACCGACACAATTCGTGAGCGCGTGCAGCGTATCGACACCATGCCCGCCATTCCGGCGGTCTTTCTACCCTTACTCGAAGATGTTGAGCAGTTCCACAGAGAATGTAAAAGTGGACGAGGTCGTGAGGCTAGTTTCTTACGACAACACCATCGCCGCGCAATGCCTGCGCGTGGCCAGTTCGCCCCTGTTCGGGCTGGCGAAGTCGCCGCAATCGATCAAAAGCGCGATCATGAGCCTGGGCTTGCGCCGCGTCGAAACCATTCTTCTCACGTGTTGCCTGGGGCAGGCTTTTCCGGCAGAAAAATGGGCGCTGGATCCCGACGTATTCTGGAGGCACTCTCTGGGATGCGCCATGGTGTGCCGCAAGCTCAGCGAAAAACTAAGTGCCGTAGATAGCGAGAAGGCTTACATGGCGGGTCTGCTGCATGACATCTGGGATTCATGGTGAACTGCATGGCCTTCCCCAAGGAATTTGCCGCAGCGATGGAACGCGCCTGCCGGCAGGAGATCCCTCTGGATGAAGTGGAACTGGCCACGATGGGGTTCACGCACTGCGAGACCGGGCAGGCCCTGGCTGAAAAATGGCACCTGGCTGACGATATCGTTGAGGTCATCGCCTCACCATCATGCCTCGAACAAAGCATAAGGCGCAGCCGCTTGTCGCCCTGGTGCACCTGAGCGACCTGCTCTGCCGCATGCGCGGCCTGGGTTATGGCTATTATGAGTGCCACAAAGTAGATTTGGTCTACGATCCGGCATGGGCGATCCTGCTGAAGGAATACCGCGATCTCGAAGGCATGGATCTTGTACGGTTCACCTTTGAACTCGACGAAGCGGTGGAAGAGATTCACGCTATGGTGTCAATGGTATTTGGTTCTACAGCAGTAAGAACCCGACCCGTCTAGCGTGTCCTAGCTGTGAATCTCGAGGGCAATGATGATGGGCGAGCCTTCAAACACCAGCCTCACCTCAAGCGCTGGGGCAACCGCCAGGGAGTGTAGATCGTAGTCGCTGCCGGTGATTACAGTGGGCGGCGAGAGCATACAGCCGTCACCCAGCCCGGTAATCTTGTTTTTAAAGTTGCCCGCCACCATGTTGCAAATTTCGCCGAGCGCATCCGATACCTCAGCGCCGGCCTTGTCCAGGGGCACGCCCAGCATTTTGGAAGTCATAAGCGCTGCCGCTTTGTCACCACAGCAGACGCTAAGCACGCCGCATAGTTGCCCGGCCAGTCCCACCATGGCGGTGACGTCTCGGTGCGCCTCCTCGGCGCCTGCTGGTGCGGTCAGTTGGCAACTCAGCATAAGCTCGAAGACTTCTCGCGTCGCCACTTCGAGCAGAGGAATCCAGTTTTCGTGACCGCTATCGGCGGCCTGCAACCCGCTCATAGATTTCATGATTTACCTGCCAAAACGGGGATTACGTGCTCCTTCGACTTGTTCCGCGGTGAAGGGCTTGCGGATGTAGCCTTTTGCTCCGCAGGAGATTGCCTGCACCACGTGAGCTTCGCTGCCTTCAGTAGTAATCATGACTACCGGCACGCCCTTCGCATTGGCGACTCCAGAGAGATTCTTGACGAACTCCAGGCCATCCATTACGGGCATGTTGATGTCGCAAAGGATGAGATCGACGGCGTGGTCCTGAAGCACTCCGAGAGCCTCCGCCCCGTTCCCGGCCTGGAATACCTCAGTCATTTCGATGCCCGCCTGGCGCAGCGAGCGTTCGACGATCTTGCGCATGACCGAGGAATCGTCCACGATAAGAGCACGGATGCTATTCATGAATGAGCACTCATTTTCTCAGCTGAGAATTCTCTGCCTTCCCCACAACCCTGCTTTGTAGTTATCGGCGGGAACTCGGAGAACTTCAGGGCAGCAAAGATACTGCGCACCTGCAAGGTTGGCCTGCCGGACCGGGCCGTTCCCACCCAGACTCCGGCCGCAGGGCTCCACTCCAGTCCCGGACTGAACTGACGCCCGATCCGGAACTCCTCTTCGACCACAATGATCTCCGGCGTTCTTTCAAGGCGACGGCGGAAATGAAACCTTCCGATGTGAAAAGAGTAGGCGAAGGATTGCTGTGTCAACCGCGACCCAACTCGCACCGACCCATTTGCGCGTCCTGCTCGTAGGAAGCCAGGAGGAGGACTTCTTTCTCATCCGGGAGATTCTCACCCGGAACCGGAGTGCTCTGCCGGCAGATCTCGATCATGCAGCGTCGCTGGTAGAAGCTAAGACGATGCTGCAGGGCGGAGACTACGGGCTGGTGCTTTTTGAGCATGAGACCGGAGATGCGGCCGCGACCAAACTTCTCTCCGAGTTTCTGCAAACCAGGGGCGCCATGCCCTTCATCCTGCTGACTGAGCACGCCGATGAGAGAGCGGTTGCCGAAATCATACAGGCGGGCGCCTACGATTGCGTGGAAAGGTCGCCGCTCAACGGAGTCGATCTGGTGCGGACGATCCGTTGCGCGCTCAGTTTGCATGCGACCCAGCAGCAGCAGCAAACGGCGGAACACTCCCTGCGCAAGCTCTCCTGCGCGGTCGAACAATCCGCCGATACGATCCTGATTACGAATGGCGAAGGCATCATCGAATATGTGAACCCCGCGTTTGAAACGCTGACTGGCTATTCCCAGCAAGAGGTTGTGGGCAAGACTCCGGCCATTTTGAATTCCGGACAGCAACCGCCGGTACTCTATCGTGAGCTGTGGGAAACCATTTGCTCCGGCAACGTCTACCGCAACGTCATGGCAAACCGGAAGAAGAATGGCGACCTGTATTATGTGGACGAAACGATCAGCCCTATACAGGACTCCGAAGGACGGGTTACGCACTTTGTCTCCAATGGCCGCGATTACACCGAACGCCTTCGTCTCGAAGCGCAGTTGATCCAGGCGCAAAAAATGGACGCCATCGGCCGCCTGGCTGGAGGCATTGCCCACGACTTCAACAATCTGCTCACCATCATCATCAGTTACTCGGAACTGGCACTCGATTCGGTGATCCCTGGAGGCACCACTGAGGCGCGGATGCATGAGATCATTTCCGCCGCCCGCCGCGCCGCCGAGCTGACCCGCCAGTTGCTCGCTTTCAGCCGCCAGCAACCGCAAGCCTTGCGTGTCGCCGATCTGAATCCAGTGGTCAGTGGAATCGTCAAGAATCTGCCCCGGCTAATCGGAGAAGATATCGAACTTCTCTTTATCCCGGGGGAGGGGTTGGGCAGAGTTCGCGTAGACCCGGTGCAGATCGAGCAGATTCTCATGAACCTCGCAGCCAATTCTCGCGACGCGATGCCTCAAGGGGGACGATGCACGATTGAAACATGCAATGTGCTTCTTAACGAGGACTACATAGACCGCAAACAGGCCATCATTCCGACCGGACGCTATGTCGTCATAAGCATGGCTGACACCGGTGCAGGGATCCCCGAGGATCATCTGGCGCACATTTTTGAACCCTTTTTCACCACGAAACCTTCCGGTAAGGGCACCGGACTTGGTTTGGCCACGGTGTACGGTATCGTCAAGCAGAATCACGGGTTCGTATGGGTCTACAGCGAACCCGCAAGGGGCACGGTTTTCAAAATCTACCTGCCTTGTGTGCAGGACCAGCCCAGCAGGCCAGAGCTGTCGGTTCACCCGATCGAGATCTCTCTCCGCGGCACCGAGACCATACTGCTGGTCGAGGATGAGGAGGCTCTGCGCCGTGCGGCGGCCGAGCTACTCACGCTTCGAGGATACAGAGTGCTCCAGGCCAGAGACGGCCAGGACGCTTTGTCTATCGCCAAGAGTCATGCGGCGACGATCCATCTGGCCGTGACCGACGTCGTCATGCCGCACATGAGCGGTGGAGAACTGGCAAGGCAGCTGGAAATTTTACGTCCCGAAACCAAAGTGCTGTTTGTCTCAGGGTACGCCGGCCAAACCGTACTGGACCATGACGTCGTCAATGTCGAAGACAACTTCCTGCAAAAGCCTTTCACGTTAAAACAACTGGCCAGCAAAATTCGGATGGTTCTGGATCACGGTCACGATGCGATTGCCAGCGTCGCGGTCGAAGCTCGGGGGTGTGGTCACGGAGCTACTACAGGATCCGGCTGAGCTTGCCGTCTCTTAAGCGGAAGCGCTCACCGCGCCAGGTAACAGTGTGACCACCCAAGCTCGCAATCCAGATTACGACTGCAACCAGGTCTCGGAGCGGAATCAGCCAGGCATTCTTCATGCTCCGGCGGTCCTTCAGCACGAAGCGGCCCACAACCAGAGCAACGGCAAAGCGGAGCAACAGTGTGACCGCCAGCGCACTCCATGCCCAGAACGCTCCGCCACTCGCTGTCAGCGCCAGCAACGCCCACAGGAAGCCAAACGTGAAAACCAGACCGAGGTAGCCGCGGGCGCGCGCGTCCCGGACTCCGCGTGCCCAGCGAAGTTGATGCGCGAAGAATTCCCCCATCCGATAAGGGGGGAGATAAGTCTCAACCACCACGTCTGACAGTTTTACGGTCACTCCCAAGCCGGCAATGCGCTTGCCCAGTTCATAGTCGTCGGCGAGATAGTCCGCGAATGAGTTGAATCCGCCGATCTTTTCCAAGTCGGCGCGGCGGAATGCCAGCGTGGAACCGAGCCCAAATCGAATGCCGCCTTCCAGTTGACGCGCTGCCAGCACGCTCGCGCAAAAATCCGTGCTGATGCCCAACGCCTCCAGACGCGAGCCTAGCGTCGCACCAGCCACTCCGCGGTAAAGGCAAGTGACCATTCCTACTCGCGGGTCGGCCAACGGTGAAGTCACGCGGCGCAAGTAGTCAGACTCCACGCGAATGTCGCTGTCGTTGACGATCAAGTACTCATAGCGCGCTTCCGCCAACATCTGAGCCAGGTTGCTGACCTTCACATTCGCGCCCAGGATTTTCTCGCTGACCACCAACTGAATTCTGCGGTCCGGAAATTCCCGCTGCAGATGCCTGCACGCTCGCAATCGCAGGATCCTTGAGATCGTTCACCCCAAAGATGATTTCGTATTCCGGATAGTCCTGCAGGCAGTGGCTGCGGAAGCTCTCATAGATTTCAGGATCAGTCCCTTTGAGCGGCTTGAGAATTGAGATGGGTGGCAAGGCGTGCTATGGAGCGGGCCTCAACTGCTTCTCGCCCGCGCAAAAACTTCACCGCTCCCCAAAGACAGAGCAGGTAATAGATTGAACTCGAAGCGACGCCGCAGGACCGCAATGATTTGAACTGTGTTGAGGACGGAATGAATCATGCAGTGTCGAACTGAGTAGCGCCGGCGTCCCGCCGGGCCGATCGCACAACGGCTGCCCTCTGTAAAGCCGCCGAGACGGCGGGCTACTATTCGTAACGCAGCGCCTCAATCGGATCCAGGTTCGCTGCCTTCCATGCAGGATAAATCCCGAAGACCAAGCCCAGTTCCCGCCGCGGAAGCGAAGCCGAAGATTGTCCAGAACATCGACATGCGAGCGGGCAGCGAAGGCCACAGCGCGGGAATGACCCAGACGATGGACGCCCCCAACAGAATTCCAATCACGCCGCCGATCGCGGTGAGAATGATCGCCTCCAGCGTGAATTGCAGGAGAATGTCCCGCTTGCGGGCGCCGATCGCCTTGCGAACGCCTATCTCCCGCGTTCTCTCGGTCACGCTCACCAGCATAATGTTCATCACGCCCACGCCGCCGACAATCAAGCCCACGCTTGAAATTGCGAACATGCCCACGAAGAGCGCGCCGGTGAGCTGGTTCCAAACATCGGAGATCGAATCGGAGGTGAAGACGGCAAAATTATCCGGCTTGTCGGGCGCAACTTTCCGCCGCCGCCGCAACAGCTCGCGGATTTCGTCGATGGCCTTTGGCATGTCGTCGTGGGACGTGGCTTTACGCTAGATCCAGTGATCCTTCAATTCAGGATGAAGGGTTTTGAAGGTGTGAGCGGGAAAAAGACCTTGTTATCGTTGGGATTCTTTCCGCCGCCAAACACCGATTTCACCTTGCGACAACGCCCATCACTTCAAACAACCGGCCTTCAATGTTGATTTCTTTGCCCAGCGGGATTCTCCACCGGGAAACAATTCTTCCGCCGTATCGTGGCCCAGAACAATGACCGGGCGCGTGCTCTCGTCGTCAGCTTCGGTGAACCACCGTCCGGCGGCCATTTGCAGGTCAAACACATCCTTATGGAAGCCGTGTCTCCCTCGAGGATCGTGTTTTTGGCCTTGCGATCCTGATACTTCACCGCGAAGGTGCCGACTCCCAGCTCGGGGCGAAAGAACCGGGCCAGCGCCGCCACGGCCTTCACATGCGGCAATTGCGCCGATCGCTTCGCGTCCTCAAAGGTTAACTTCTTGCGCGTGCGCATCTCTTCTGTGGGGCGACCAAACGTGAACGGCTCGAGATGGTAGGCAAAAATAACGTTGGAACCGATGCTGGCGACCACCTCGCGGACATTGTCATCCAGGCCGCGGCCGATGGAAGAGACGCCGATGACCATGGCGACGCCGATCACGATCCCCAGCACGGTCAGCGACGAGCGCAGCTTGTTGCTGCGGATGGTGTCGGTCGCCATCTGCACGATCTCGCCGAATTCGTCTTTGCGAATCATGAAAGCATTTACTAATTTGGTAATTGGGTAATTTGAAACTGCAACTGGCGGTGCAGCGGTTAGATTTTCAAACTACCCAATTACAAAATTACCAAATTACAAATTCTCTCCTACGTTTCAAACCGCAACGCCACAATCGGATCCAGCTTGGCCGCTTTGCGCGCGGGATAGACTCCGAAGAACACCCCCACGCTGGCCGATACCAGCAATCCGGCCGCGACCGCCCAGAGCTTGATCGACGAGGGCATCCCAATCAGCGCTGTTACTGCGAAGGCTATCACCACTCCCAACAGCACTCCCAATGCGCCGCCGGTGAGCGCCAGAGTAACCGACTCGATCAGGAACTGCAGCAAGCACATCGTCGCGCCGGGCCCCCAGCGCCTTGCGAATGCCGATCTCGCGGGTGCGCTCGGTCACCGAGACCAGCATGATATTCATGATCACGATGCCGCCCACCACCAGCGAGATGCGCGGCAATCCCGATCGTCGCCATAAAAAAGGTCTGGCTGAATCCGGTCCAGATGCCGAGCAGGCTGGCATTGGTTTCGATTTCAAAACTGTCGTCGCCGCCGGGCGGGTCATGGCGCTGCGCGCGCAGCGCCACGCGCGCTTCGTCCATGGCCTCGTTGAGCGGCGCGTCCGGCGCTCGCGGCCTTGCCCGCAATGCGGATGCTGTTGTTGTGCGCTCCGTACTGCTTCAGGTACACGGTGATGGGAATCATCACATAGTTGTCGGCGCTCTGCCCCAGAGTCTTGCCCTTCTTCTTGCCCGACGCCGATCACCTGGTAGGTCCAGCCATCGATGCGGATCTCCTTGCCCAGCGGATCGGCGCCCGCCATCAGGTGCTCCACGATATCGGTGCCCACCACCGCGACCGGAGAGCGGTTGTTCAGGTCGGTTTCGTTCAGCATGCGGCCGGCAGCTCAGGTCGGTGTCGATAAATGGGCGCCATCGACGGACGTGATCCCCTGCACCGATGGTATCGCTGATCGATTGCTCGGCGTGCTTCACCTTGCCGGTGTCGTTCCGCACGACCGCGCCAACGTACTCGCAGTGGCGGCAGGCCTCGGGCACGGCCTGATAGTCCTCCATGATCAGATTCTTGCGCTTCTCGCCTCGAGAAAGTGGTCGACGTTGGTGTCGACGGGAGAAATTTTGAAGACGATGAAAACGTCCGCGCCCAGATTGAAAATCTTCTGCGCCACGTAATCGTTGATGCCGGAAACGAAGGTCACGACGGCGATCACGGCCGCCACGCCGATCACCACGCCGAGCAGCGTCAGCACCGAGCGCAGCTTGTTCACCCACAGCGACTGCAGCGCGATTCGGATGGCTTCGGCGATGTTCATGGACGGGCTTCGGCTTCGAGCTTCGGGCTTCGGCAGAACGGCGTTTCAGCGCGGCCCGCTCGTCGATAAGTCTATCAGCAGGGGCGTTCCGCAAGGCGGATATGAACTCTAGCAGCCTAGAGCTCCGTCCGAGAGCCAGTAAGGCCCGACATCCGGAAGCCGAAGCCCGCCATCGATATAATGATTCTGTTGGCAGCTGGACCGGACGGTCGCTTTCTGCGTCTTTCGGAACGGCGCGGGGAGAGGAAAGTCCGAACTCCACAGAGCAGTGTGCCGGATAACGTCCGGGAGGGCGGATTCAAGTCCGTTCGACGGAAAGTGCCACAGAAAATATACCGCCCGCTCTTCACGGACGCGGGTAAGGGTGAAAAGGTGCGGTAAGAGCGCACCGCCGCGGCAGTAATGCAGCGGGCAGGGCAAACCACACACGGAGCAAGACCAAATAGGAAGGGAGCCGGGACTTGATTTTCACGAATCAAGTTTCGGACACGTGCCGGCTCGGTGCGTCAAACCTTCGGGTAGGTCGCTAGAGCCGCGCAGCGATGCGTGGCCCAGAGGAATGACCGTCCCACCGGAGCAATCCGGCGGACAGAATTCGGCTTACAGGTCCGGCTGCCACAAGTTCTCCTTTCGATCCTACTTCTCCTGCAACTCAGGCTTCTCCTGAAACTCCGGCACGTGCGCCAGGAGATCGACAAAGACGCGCCTGAACTGCTCGAAGAGTTGTTCGAACTGGCCGACTTCATCGTCGGAACTTACCCGGATCTCGGTTTCATAGTCACCACCGACGACGCGAGTAGCAACCACAATGATGTGTTCCAGGCGGCGGAACACGAGACGAGTGAGCAGCGTCAGCACCATAACGATGCCGAACGTCAGAGCGATTGTGGTCAGCAGCACGAGAATGTTTTGCGTGTGCCGCATGGCCACGTAAGTAGCCGAAATGTCCCGTACCACAAACATTGCCCCCACTGTGTTGCCGGCAGCGTCATGGATGGGAAAGATGCCCCGCACCAGAATGGAATTCCCGTCCCGGAAGTATTCCAGCACTTTTCCGTCGGCGGGCACCGCAGCCAGTTCCCCCTGAAATCGAATGATGGCGTCGTTGGATGTGGTTTTGTCGGCTACCACGTAGTTCGCGTTATCGTCCCAGTTGTCGCGGCGCTTCCAGACCGCGCTTGAATCGGCCCAAAACTTTCTGTCTACGAACTTCTTGCTGAGCAGAAGTCCGTAGTCATCTCCGGTCTGGTTTTTCATGGTGTGGATAAACTGGCCGATTTCTTCCCCAAACTCCATATAACCTGTCACTTCGCCTTTGGAATCGTAAAATGGCCGCAGAATCCTTACCGCAAAGCCAGCCTTGGCCAACTCGTTTCCGATCACCATGGCGTGGGTGCGCACGACTTCCTTGTCCATGAAACGATTCAAATGATCCCCGAACTTGGCCGGGTTGTGCAGACGAAGAAAGACGACCATGTCGGGCTCGGGGGTGTGGAACATCCAGTTGGTAACGCCTTCGCTCTTCAACTTCGGATATAGCGGCGAGGTCAACTCGAGCAATCGGTTGCGATCTTTGGCGGCGAAGGCATCGCGAACTTGCGGGTTCATCATCAGCGCCTCACTGACGGCCGCCATTTTACCGGTCTCCCGGGCTTCGAGGATGGTGAACAGTTTTTGTGCGCCGGTGACGGACTCCGCGCCCAAGGCTTGTGAGTTGCGCGCGAAGCTGTAGTGCATTAGTGCCACGATGCCGCCAACGCCCAATATCAGGCAGGTAGCCATTGCCGCCAGCACTTTGGTTCGTATCGAGTTCCATTTCATGCGAACACTCCTCACGCGCTGACATTCAACACGTCTTTGACGGCCTGCCTGAGTTTGGCGACGGCATCTGGGTCATCCTCGGTGGTGGGGGTAATGAATGCCAGCATCCGACCGGAGCGCAGTCCGATCTTGCCTTTCACATCCATTGCGTCCAGGCCGTCGGCCTTGATCTTGTTTTCGATGAGCATTCTCAGATCGTAAAGTTGACTCACAGGGGCATACTCCTCCCGTTACCCGCAGCGTTCCAGGTAGAGCGCGCGTGACATCATTGAGTTTGGAGAGCGTGGAAGCCTTCAGCAGGAGTCGTTACATCGGGAAAATTGCTGGAAATCCCTGCTGCATGGTGTTCTTATCGGCGATTTGCAGGCGGAGCTTCAATCGCCGTGGGAACGTATTTCGCGGCGTTTCTGATAGACTCAGTGCTGCCGCAAATTGATTCCAAGGCAGGAGAGCACCCGATGTCAGCACCCAGCCGCCGCCCGGAGATTCGCCGACGCCGCGCCCGCCAGCACAAGATCACTACCCTCCGCAAGCGTCTTGCCTCGGCTCAGACCGAGGCCGACCGAACCCGCATTACCGGCAAGTTGCACAAACTCGCCATCGCTTCGCCGGGCCAGCCCTTGCTGAAATAGCTTTCGTTGAGGCTGGGACCAACGCGTGCGGCGGGCGGGAAACCCGCTGGGTCACGCCACGCCCGCCGTGGTCTTTCTGCCTTTGGCGGCTGGCTGGCTCGGGGGTTCCATGTTGCCCTTCGCACTTCCGACTTCGCGATACACTTCCATGATCCGGCGGACCGATTTCTCCCAGGAAAACTTGGTTACCTGCTGATAGCTGCGTTCTTTCATTTTTTCGCGCAGTGGCTGGTCCATCAGAACGCGGTGCAGCGCCCGCATGATCTCGAAGACATTCTCTGGATGAACCAGCACCGCGGCATTTCCCACAACCTCGGGCAGCGACGACACGTTTGAGGTCACGACTGGCGTGCCGTGGGCCATTGCCTCAAGCGGGGGCAAGCCGAAGCCCTCGTATAAGGACGGAAAGACGAAGATCTTTGCGGCATCGTAGAAGGTGCGCAGCACTTCGATGGGCACAAAGCCTAGGAATCGAACATCGTTTTGTACGCCGGAGCGGATCACCGTCCGCCGCAAGTCGGGATTGCCGGAAACGTCGTCTCCAATAATGATCAGCTTGAGATCGGGAAATGCCTGCTCTTTTTCCAGCTCCGTCTTCAGCGCGGAGAAGGCTTCGATCATGCGCACGACGTTCTTGTGCGGACTAATTCTTCCGGCATAGAGCAGGAAGGGATAAGTGACCTGGTAGCGCTCGGCGATTAACTGGCGGTCGGCGGCGCTGGCATGGCCGTGCAGGAAGCGCTCATCGATCGCGTTGTAGACGACCTCGATGCGTCCGGCGGGAATACCAAACAGCTTCTCAATCTCGATCTTGGTGAAGTTCGACACTGCGAAAATGCGCGCCGCGCCGCGCAGTACCCGCTTGGTCCACTGAAAGTGCCAGGCCCCCCAAAACCCGGTCTGCTGGCGCGCGCGCGACAAGTGCTCGAGCATGTCGTGCACCGTCATCACATAGGGGCAAGGCAGCGCGCGGGGCACCGAGAACAAGTTCGGAATGTGCACAAGATCGCATTCCAGCCGCTTCACCACGACGCGAAACTCCCAGAAGCTTTTCAGGGAGCGCTCCGGCTCGGCCAGAGGAACCGTGTGGAAGTTGGGCGGCAGGAGGCCGATTTCCTTCACCTTGGCGGGAGAGCCGATAAGGAAGTAGGTGGTCTCGTGGTCGAGCCGTCCCAGAGTTCGAACAACATTACGGATGTATGTGCCTACGCCGAACTCGGTCATCCGCCGAATGTCGATGGCGATCTTCACCGAAGGCATTTAACCACAGCACGGAGGCCGCTTCACAGGAGAATTACAGAGATCGAGCCTAGGCCCGCACTTCCGCTTGCGCCCTGGCCCGCCGCTCCGCATACAGCGGGAATGCCTCGCACAGGCCAAGCACTTCTTTTCGGATTCTAGCCAGCACCGCCGCGTCGGTGCGCTGAAGCAGCGCCTCAGCGATCCAGCGCCCGACCTGCTTCATCTCCGGCTCTTTCATGCCACGTGTAGTCAGCGCCGGAGAGCCGATGCGAATTCCGCTCGGCTTGAGCGGAGGGTTGACATCGAAGGGGATGGCGTTCTTGTTGACGGTGATTCCGGCCTCGCCCAGTGCCTTCTCGGCCTCGCTGCCCAGCATGCCTTTGGAGAAAACATCGACCAGCATTACGTGCGTGTCGGTCCCGCCGGAAATGATGCGGAAGCCTCCTGCGGCCAGCGTTTCAGCCAGCATCTTCGCATTGACGACAACTTGCTTCGCGTACTCACGGAATTCCGGCTGCATTGCCTCCTGAAAGCAGATCGCCTTGGCGGCAATGATGTGCATCAGAGGCCCGCCCTGCATCCCAGGGAAAACCACTTTGTCGATTGCCGCGGCGAACTCAGCTTTGGACAGAATCAGACCGGCTCGCGGTCCGCGCAGGGTTTTATGTGTGGTGGAGGTTACGATGTGCGCGTGCGGCACCGGCGAAGGATGCGCTCCGCCCGCCACCAGTCCAGCGAAATGCGCCATATCCACCAGATAGAGCGCGCCCACTTTGTCTGCAATCTGGCGCATGCGGCCAAAATCAATAATGCGTGGATACGCACTGCCGCCGCCAATGATCAATTTGGGGCGATGTTCCTCAGCCAATTTTTCCAACGCGTCGTAGTCGATCGTCTCAGTTTCTTTGGTGACGCCATACGGGACGATCTTGTAGGTCTTGCCCGAGAAATTCAGGTGATGCCCGTGCGTGAGATGGCCGCCATGGGCCAAGTTTAACCCAAGAATAGTGTCACCTGGCTGAAGCACAGCGGCATAGGCCTCCATGTTCGCCTGGGAACCGGCGTGAGGCTGCACGTTGGCATGCTCTGCGCCGAATAACTGCTTAGCGCGGTCGCGCGCCAGGTTCTCGACTACGTCCGCAAACTCGCAGCCGCCGTAGTAGCGCTTGCCGGGATACCCTTCGGCATACTTATTGGTAAACACCGAGCCCGCAGCTTCGAGCACGGCTTCGCTGACGAAGTTTTCCGAGGCAATCAGTTCCAGGCCCTCGTGCTGGCGTCGGGTTTCATTGTCGATGGCAGCGGCAATCTGGGGATCGGCTTCGTAGAGAGAGCGGTACATCTTAGCTGCGGAATTCTTCATGTCGTTTTCCTGGGCGTCTCGTAAACATCGGGCCGGTGCAGTTCCCTATACCGCTCGGGAGCCTTCACCGGAATAAAGCCGAACTGCGAATAAAGTCCGTGCGCATCGCGAGTCAGAAGAATCCAGCGCCGCAGATTCTGCAGTCGGGGATGCTTCATGACGCACTCCATCAGCCACTTGCTCAATCCGCGGCCGCGGTGCGATTCCAGCACAAATACATCGCCCAGGTAAGCCACGGTGGCGAAGTCGCTGACTATGCGGGCAAAACCAACCTGGGCACCGTCTTCATATATGCCGAAACACAGCGAGTGCTCAATCGAGCGCCCTACGATTTCCCGCGGAACGCCCTTGGCCCAGTAGCAATTCGTCAAAAACCCGTGAATCACATCCAGACTCAGGCGCGCCCGATCGGTGCTGATCAGAAACCTTCCGCGCCGATGTTCCATTATTGATTCGGAATCAACGATCCGGGCACTCCCCATGCCCATATTCTACCGCTTCGTCCGCGCGCGTAGCGCCGCGTCCTCGTCGACTGCCCTGCCCATCAGTCAAACGCCGTCCGCAGAAACGAGGCCAGTTGCCACCCGTCCATGTAGTTATAGGGCACCTCACCCATGGTGTAGTGGCCGCACGGCAGCACCACGACCTTGTGATCCAGTCCGTGGCGTTCGAATTCTGCCGCCACGTTCCGCGAAAGTTCCGGCAAGAAGGTTAGATCGTATTTCGCATAAATGATCAACGACTTTCGCGGCCAGCGTGAAAATTGATTGAAGTAGGACATCGGACTCACGGCCAGCCAGGACTTCCGCAGCGTCTCGAGAGTGATCTGCGACTCCATGCCCTGCCGGATGTGCCGCGTCGATTGTCCGTGCCACACTACGTCGGCAACGTAGGTCGAAGCGTGATTAAACGCCGCGACTCGAATGCGCGGATCGTGCGCTGCCGCGATGAATGCATAACAGGAACCCAGGCTCGTACCCACGATTCCGAGCTTGCTGTAACCTTGCTGCTCCAGCCAGTCCAGACAGCAGCGGACATCAACGACTCCCTGTCGCACGGCGTCGAGCGTGCGGCCGACGTTGGCAGAGACGGCGTAGTCCGCGCGGCTGATCTCGGCGGGCATTCGGATGTCGTGGTAAGGCATGGTTAGCCGCAACACCCCGATGCCCAGCATGTTCAGCACCTTGCAAAGACCGACGTACGCGACCGCATCCGCGTTCCAGTGCGGCAGGAGCACGATGGCGCGCCGCCCGCGCGCGGGGAACCAGCGCGCATTCACCAGATTGTTTTCCGGATAAGGCGTCTTCACCGGTGCCGTGAAGCGGAGGAACTCGGCATACGTGCCCTTTACTTTAGCCTCCAGCTTCGGATCAGGATCCTGGCGCGTCGAAAAAACCTGAACCTCACGCTTCTCCAGGCGAAAATCAGCCGGCGTTTTGTAGGCGAAGAATTCGTCGCTCGATGCAACAATGCGCCGGTTGAAATCCACCAGGAACTTCGCCTGATCTCCCGCCGCCTCGCCCGGTTGCCACCCGTTGCGGCAGGGCCAGTCCCGCGCCCACTCTACCCCCCACTCCAGCGGACGCACCACGCGGTTGTTGTCCACCGAGGTGAGCCGGTGTTCCCAGTCGTACATCCATTGTGCGTAGCGCGAGGGCATGGTCAATCTTCTAGTGTAACAAGCGCAACGCCTGCGACTCATGCGAGAATCAGCGAACGGTGGCAGCCAACGGTCGGCATCTGGCATTTGACAGTTGAGCGGGACGAACACAGGATGACAAAGTTGGAGGATTGTGGAATGTAATCACGGGATACTGGTAAGGGAGGAGAAAGATATGGCGGGAAATGGTCTTTTGCAGACCGCAAGCCCCTATACCGTCGATGAAACGGTGAATCGGCTGAAATCCATTCTTGCTGAACGGGGCGTGCAGGTATTTGCTTTGATTGATCACAGCGGCGAAGCGGAGAAGGTTGGGATGAAGATGCGGCCGACCAAGCTGTTAATCTTCGGCAATCCCAAGGGAGGCACGCCGCTGATGGTGGCTGCGCCCTCGCTGGCAATCGATCTTCCGCTGAAGGCGCTGGTGTCGGAAGACGAAGAGGGCAAGGTTTGGGTTACGTACAACAGTCCGGAGTATTTGCAGCAGCGGCACGGCGTGCCGGAGGATTTGATCAAGAATATTGCAGTCGTGGGCGCGCTGGTGGCGAAGGCTGTGGAATAATGCTGCCGTCATTATCCTTATCATCTCCCGGAGAGCCTGTGATTGAGAATTCCAATCGAGCCCGCGATCATTTAGCCAACGAGCGCACGTTTCTCGCATGGGTTCGCACCAGCGTGGCGGTTGTCGTTTTTGGTTTCGCGATTGGACGCTTTGCGATTGCAATGAGGCAACTGACCGAGTTTCAGGGACACGCTTCGAAAACGACCGGGCTTTCCGTGTGGATGGGAATGAGCGCGATTCTGGCGGGAGTGGTAATGATGGTGGCGGGATTGACGCGCTATCGCAAGACGCGAGCGCAATTGGATGAGGGGAAATTCGAGCCAGCGGGGTTTGTTGTGGATCTGGTGGCGATCTTGACCGTGCTGTTCGGAATGGCGCTAGCGGGGTATTTGATTTACGTGCAGAAGAGCTTGGGTTAGCAAATACAAAGGAGAAACCGTCGCAAGCACTCATCAACAAACGAAACCTATGGCGAACGATCAGGAAAAAGAAGCAGCGGCGCGGGCGAGCTTGCGGTTCGTCAAGGATGGTCAGATCGTCGGACTGGGGACGGGATCGACGGCGGCGTATTTCATTCAACTGCTGGGTGAGGAAGTGAAGAATGGTCTGAAGATTCGGGGGATCCCAACCTCGGACCGGTCGCGGGAGCAGGCGGCCGGCCTCGGGATTCCGCTCACTACTCTGGACGAATATCAGCAAATCGATGTGACCGTGGATGGCGCCGACGAGGTTGATCCTCAATTGCGGCTGATTAAAGGCGGCGGCGGGGCGCTGTTGCGGGAAAAGATTGTGGCCTCGGCCTCTAAGCAGCTTGTGATTGTGGCCGATGCCACCAAGAGGGTTCCAGTGCTGGGGAAGTTCCCGCTGCCGGTGGAAGTGATTAAGTTCGCGCGCGCGGTGATAGTGAAGAAGATTGAAGCACTGGGCGCGGAGGTTGGGCTGCGGATGGGAGCGGATGGGAAGCCCTACTTAACCGACGAGAATAATTACATTCTTGATTGCCGGTTCGGGCAAATTCCGGATGCGGATGGGCTGGCGCGGCAGCTTAGCAACATGCCGGGAATAGTGGAGCATGGGTTGTTCATTGGCCTGGCGAGCGTTGTACTGGTGGCGAATGGGAGCGCGATTCTGGAGTTGCGGGCTCAACCGCCAAAAGCCTGATCGCGGAGAACGTTGAAAAAAGCCGCGGAGATCGCGGAGAAAGCAGCTTAACAGCAGAGTCGAGCATGACGGCGAGCGCACAGACACAAGTATGGGATCAACGTTCGCGGCGGAGTGGGCTGCGCTACCGCGTGCAGGCGCCGCTGGATGTGACCGTTCTGCGTTCCGGGATTCCAGATACCTTGCCGGGGCGGTCGGTCAACATCGGCGAGGGCGGATTGGCTGCGGTGCTGGCAGGAGAATTATTGCCGGGCGAGGCAGTGGGAGTGGAGATACACCTGCCGCTTGCCTCGGACCCACTGCGCACGAGGGCGCTGGTGCGGCATCACGACAAGCTGAGCTCGGGGATGGAATTTGTCGGGTTGTCAGCCGAGCAGCAGGCGGCGATTCGCGTTTGGGCGGGTGCAACGAAAGCGGAAGCGGAGGTGGGAGTACGCGCGGCGATTCCAATCGAAACCTCCGCCGGGAAAGACTCTGAGCGGGGAGGATCAGGCGGTGGGCCTCCGCCCGCCCGCAAGCGGCTTGCGCGGGGATGGATTTTTCTGCTGCTGTCGGCCGGGCTCTTACTTGCGGTGATGTGGTGGCACTGGAATCGCGGATGGGACGATCTAGAGTCCGGCCTGGAGAGAAGTGAAAAGGCAATGGTTCCACCGCAGCCTCAGGCCCACGTTCCGGCCGACGTAATGGAGAAGCTGGTGACGCACCGCGTGGATCCTGATTATCCCGAAGCGGCGCGGCCGGCTAAGCTGCAAGGAGTGATCGTGCTGGATGTGGTGGTAGGGCGCGAGGGGTCTGTGGTGAACATGCGCGCGCTGAATGGGCCCGATGTGTTGGCACAGGCCGCGATGGACGCCCTCCGTTGGTGGCGGTTCGAACCTTACCGTTTGGATGGCCAGCCGGTAGTTGTGGAGACGACCGTGGCGGTGGAGTTCAAACCCTAGAGCAGGCTTCCGGATATCGGCATCCGGCTTCCGGCCTTAGCCATTGGGTCCTTAAAGCCTCTTGTTTCAGATTCCCGACAAACTTAGCCTTCGATAGGACAGGTGCGACCCGGAAGCCGGGTTACCTGTGCTTGCGCAGTGCATTCAAAATGATAATGCCGCCGACCGCGAAGCAGACCACCGCGGCGAGCGCGGCGATGAGCATAAACAGTTCGCTCAGGTGAAGGACGTCGGCGAAGAGGGCTCCAATGGCACAGACCACGCCAAATGCGTTGAGCCAAAGCGGGCCGCGAGCCGAAGAAGCCCGAAGAGAAGAAAGATCGGGACGCAGGCGCAGTTGCAAGAGCAACGCAGCTCCGCCAATCGCGGCGACCACGACCAAAGCCACTGGACTCAGCAGCGCTCCTGGGCTGGTGTAAAGGATGACCAGCGCCAAAGCGGCGAGCAACAACCCGGCAGCGATGATAGTTGCGCCACGCGGCTTAGGATTGGGGGCGGGCTGTGTGGGGTCTTCAGTCACGGGGTCCGTCCCAAGTTTTATACAGGCGCAAGGGGCGGTTTTCAAATTGAGTGTTGCCGTCGCTGTGCGCGAGTCTCCATTCAGGCGGCTGGCGGAATCTGACTCGCACCGGCGAGCCATTCAGCCCGCAGGGGATCGCCATGGTTGACGGCGTAGAGAACCAACTCGACCCGGGATGAGATGCCCAGCTTGTCGAAGATGCGGAACAGGTACTTCTTGACGGTGTGCTCGCTCAGGTTGAGTTCGCGGGCCGTATCGCGGTTACTGAGACCTTCAGCGACCAGGGCGACGACCTGCTCCTCGCGCGGGGTGAGGAGTTGGTGGCCGCGGGAGTTGAGCACGCGCAGCGATGGAACCTCAGCAACCAGATCGAGCAGGAAAGTCATTTGCTCAGTATTGGCCCAGATCTGACCACCCGCGACCCGCTGGATGCAGCGGCAGAGCAGCCGAAAGTGCGTATCCGAAATGCAGAAAATGCCGCGGGCGCCTGAGCGGAAAGCGCTCACGACAAGTTCACGGTCATAGGACTCAACCAAAAGAACTTTGGCGACGGCCGGGTGCGAAAGGTGAACGCGGCGCATTGCGGCCATCTGGTCGGCGATGTTAACCGAGTGATTCAGCGAGAGCACAACCACTTTGGCAGGCGTGAAGCTCACCGCCTGAAGGATAGAAGCGATGTCGACCGGGCAAGTGGAGATACGAAACTCAGAGCGGCGGCGCAGGGCGCTGCTGAGAAGCTGCGCCTGCATCCGGCTGGAGTCCGCAATGAGAACGCTGATTGTGGACAAAACGGTGGCGGAGGACGGACTCATGAAGCGGGCTCCGAATGAAACGGAATTAAGTAACGTCCTGATGGTAGGGGCGCGCGGAGAAGTACTCAAGGAAACAGGTCACATTATTTGGCGAAGACTTTCAAATCGGGAAAACTGAAGGTGATCCTGTGGAAAACCGACGACGGGCGAGAGTGCGAGTTAAGTGGTGTAACGGATTTCTACGGAAATATCGCAGTTTTTGCGAAATTCCAGCCTCCCGTTCCCAGGTGGGTGTGACGGAGCGAACATGCAAGTCTACTTTTGTGGGTAGCCCGCGAGAGGACAGTCTTGCGGCCCTATCAGAAGGTTGTCATGCGAAGAAAACCCGCGAATGCGCGCGCTGCGGCTGCCTTACGCCCGCAGGTTGAGGATGCCTACATTGGTGGACAGAACTTTCCATGTCTTGCCGCGAAAGCAGCACACCCGTACCTTGTGCAAAGAGAACCGCGCGATCGGAGCGGCTCTCGGAATCCAGGGAAATAGAGTTCATCACGCAATGAAGCCCTTCGTTGGCTGGACAAGAGTTGCGGTGATGGGCGTGTTGTTATTGCAGCTTTGCGTGGCCGCATTCGCCCAGGGTGAAAAGAGAGCGCAGGACCTGGGAGCAAGCTTTCACCCTTCTCCAACTGGCCAAACCGGGGCCGGAACGGGGAGGACAGGAATGGCGGCTGCAAAACCGGGACAAGCGGACGGCGCGGGAAACCCTCGGCTCGGAGGGGAAAGCCGTCCGCTGTACCGGCTCAACCGCAGCGACGTAGTGACATTGAGTTTCACGCTGTCTCCGGAGTTCGACCAGACGCTTACCATACAACCCGACGGCTACGTCGCGCTGAAGGACGCGGGGCCGGTGGTCGCACAAGGGCTCACACTCGAAGATTTCCGCTTAGCCGTGCGGCGGGCGTACACGGGATATCTGCACGATCCGCAGGTGGCGGTGGCGCTGAAGGATTTTGAACATCCCTACTTCGTCGCGGGCGGAGAAGTGGGAAAGCCCGGCAAGTACGAGTTGCGCACCGACACCACCATCGTCGAGGCGGTACAGATAGCGGGCGGGTTTACGCACGAGGCGCGGCATTCGCAGGTGCTTTTGTTCCGGCGCGTGAATGACGATCTGGTGGAGTCGCGGGTTTTCAACCTGAAAAAGATGTTGAGAGAAAAAAGTCTGCGTGAGCCCACCCGGCTGCAGCCCGGTGATCTGGTATTTGTTCCGCAAAATTCCATCTCGAAAATTGAGCGGTTTATCAGCAGGGCGTCATTGAGCATGTACGTGAGTCCCACGCAGTTTTAGCGAGCGGCACGGTTCGATCCACATGCCAGACCAGAAATCAGCGCGCGCGGCAGAAAATCCAGTTTCCCCGACGATGCGGGAGCTCGCCACTGTCCTTTGCCGACAGTGGAAAATATTTGCCGGCGTCTCGGGTTCGGTTTTTGTATTGGCGGTGGTCTACGCCTTTGCCGGAGCAACATACCGCGCCGAGGTCCGCGTGCTGGTACGTCGAGGACGTTCCGATCCTCCAATGGCCGCGCAGGAGAATGCTCCTCCCGATTTTTCCCGGGCAGCGGTCACTGAAGAAGAACTGAATTCAGAGGTCGAACTGCTGAAGGACGACGACGTTTTGCGCCGCGTCGTGGAGGCCAACGATTTGGCCGCACACGACTGGTTGCGATGGCTCCGGCCCTACGAAGAGCGAGCGGCACGCACGGAGCGAGCGGCGAAGAAACTGGCCCGGCGCATTGACGTGGAGCCAATCAAAAAAACCAATCTGATTGCGGTGAGTTATGACGCGCCGGATCCGAGAGTGGCGGCACATGTGCTGCAGTCGCTGGCCGGCATTTACCTGGAAAAACATATTGAAGTCCACCGGCCGGGAGGACAACTGCATTTCTTCGATCAGCAGACCAGTGAATCACGCCGCCAACTGGAAGAGGCAAATAAAAAGCTGGTGGACTTTACCAAACGCCGGAGTGTGGTGATGGCTGCGCAGCAACGCGATCTAGCTCTGCAACGCGTTGACCAGCTCGAGACGACTTACCAGGAGACCCAGGTGGAGATGACGGAGACTGAACATCGAGTTCAAGAACTTGAGTCGCAGTTGGCGAAGCTGCCAGAGCGCACCACTACACAGCTTCGCACGGCAGACAATCCCGAGCTGTTGCGTGCATTGAAGGCAAGCCTGCTGGATCTCGAGTTAAAGAAGACACAGTTGTTGACCAAGTATGAGCCGAATACACGCCAGGTGCAGGAAGCCGAACAGCAGATTCTTCAAGCCAAAGCGGCCATCGCGGCCGAGCGGTTGAGTCCTGTGCACGATGAAACTACGGATCAGAATCCCAACTATGAGTGGGCCAGGGCGGAGCTCCAGAAGGCACAGGTTCAGATGAAGGGGTTGGAAGCACGAGAGGCAACGACCATTGCCCACCTGGCGGAATATCGCACCTTGGCGCGCCAGCTGGGGGAGGACGCGATCCTTCAGGATGATCTGACGAGCAGCGAGAAGGCTTCGCGGGAGAATTACCTGCTTTACGTGAAGAAACGGGAAGAAGCGCGGATGGGCGATGCGCTGGACGAGGGTGGAATCGTCAATGTAGCCATCGCCGAGCAGCCAGTCGTGCCGGCACTACCCGTGTGGCCAGCGGGAGTTGTTGTCCTGGGGGGCTTTGTGGCCGCTCTTGCATCAGGCACAGCAGCGGCGTTCACCGCAGATCATCTGGACCCTGCGTTGCGTACGCCGGAGGATGTGTTGGCGTGTTTGGAAATGCCGGTTTTAGCTTCGCTGCCGGAAGGAATGGGAAGGCGGATTTCCGCCCGAAGGAGATGAGATGGGAGCGAATGCGGAAGTGCTGCGGAGATCGGAGCTTATAGGGTCGCCCCCCCGGGAAACGGACTGGCCGCAGTTTGCGGTTGCTCGCGAGTCGAACGGCTGGAACCCGGCGGACTTCGCACACGAGCAGATTCGCGGCCTGGTTCGTCGGGTGTTTTTTACCGGCGGTGCGCAATCCGTCAAACAAGTCGTCTTCAGTGCGACGGAAGCGAAAACAGATGTGGCCGGCATTTGCGATCACGTGGGTCAAGCCCTGGCGCTTGAGACGCGCGCCGATGTCGCTATCGTAGGCCGCGAACCGCAGACAGGAATGGTGCGGGCTCATCCTCGAGATGGTGGCGGCGGTGTGATCAAATCCTGGTCCGATCAGTTAGAAACCAACTTGTGGCGCGTAAAGGCGTTCGGATCGCGCGAGGGCCGCGAGGAGTCTGGGGTGGGACCGTATTGGCTTTCCTGCCTCGCGGGGCTGCGAATTGAGTTTGAGTATGCCGTGATTCACGGGCCAGTGGCAGGGCTGTCCAGTGAGGCCGAAGTGCTGGGGCAGTTGGCAGACGGAATCATTCTCGTGCTGGGCGCTCACAGCACGCGGAGAGCCGCTGCGCGAAAGATCAAGGAGAGGTTGGAAGCTGCGCAGGCTCGAATCCTGGGAACCTTGCTGAGCGAGAGAACATTTCCTGTCCCAGAGCGGATTTACAGGCGGCTGTAGGGAGTTGCACTTGGACCAAAGAGTTGCAAGTTTGCGAGTAGCTGCTAAGAGTTGAATACGCTGTGCAAAAGAAAACGAGAATTAGCGATGGGACCCAATGAGCGGTAGCTATGGGCTCCCGACGGCAAGCGGCATGCGTTGGGTCGAAACTCATCCACGGGCCGTCGCATTGGCTCCACGGCAACAGTGGTTTGCGGTGCAGACCCGATACCGGTTCGAGAAGAAGGTTGTGGCACAGCTTAACCATAAAAGCTGCGAAGTCTACCTGCCATTGCTAACCGAAAACCATGTTTGGAGCGATCGGCGGAAGATGGTGACGACTCCGCTGTTTCCGGGATACGCGTTCGTGTATATCGATCAGTCCCAGGTTGCGCGGCAAAGCGTATTGCAGACCGCGGGGCTAATCGGCTTCGTGAGCTTTGGGGGGGCGGTTGTGGCGGTGCCGTCGAAGCAGATTGAAGATCTGCAGTTGCTGCTGAAAAGCAAAGGTCTCTTCTCCCTGCACGCGTTCGTCCACCCTGGGCAGCGCGTCCGAATCCGGGGCGGTTGCCTCCACGGATTGGAGGGAATGCTCGTGCAACACGAGAAGGGAAAGCTGGTGATTTCTATTGAATCGATCCAGCGCTCGCTGGCAATTGAGATCCAGGGGTACGAGTTGGAATTGATCTGAAGTGTCTTCTCCCTTTTTACATCCAGGGCAGCCAAAACCTCAGGGAACCGAGTGGGCTGCGCGATTGATCCTAGGATCCGACTCCGGCGGGCGGAAAAAGCCGCAGCGGGAGAAGGGGAGCTATGCCGAGTTCTCGCCTTCGACTGCAGCAGGTCCGCTCCCGGGCCCTGGCCGGAAACGTGGCGCGAACGCTTTTCCTGCGAGTGTGGCCGGGTCAACCCAGAGGACAGGTGGGAAGAGTTGGTTGCAATCAGCGTTCGCACGGATCGCCGGCATTCTGCACTCTGGCGCATTGCGGGCATCGCGATGGGCAGAAAAGAAGGGAAAAAACTATGACGTGCGCGCTTCAGGTGGCACGCGGAACGTCCTCATCGTGGGAGCAGGCGGACTCGGACAGCGGCTAGGCACATATTTGGAAAGGCACCCGGAACTGGGCCGATCGGTTTGCGGATTTGTGGACGACTGGAAGCCGTTGGGGAACGGCGTAATCGGGCGAATCAGCGAACTGGCAGAACTGGCCCGGGCCGGATTCGTGGACGAGGTGATTCTGGCGGGGCCGCATGATCGGGAGAAGACTTTGCGCGTGGTACGCGCCGCGCGCCAACTGCGCCTAGACGTAAAGTTGGCGCCCGATCTATTCGGTTGTGAGCCGACCCGGGAAACCGAACGCATCGGGGATATTCCCTTGATTGGCCTGCACGAAGAGCGATTGCCGGTCGCAGGATTATTGTTGAAACGCACGCTGGATGTGGTGGGTGCGGGGACGGCGCTAATCCTGATGGCGCCCGCGCTGGCCCTACTCGCAATTCTCATAAGCCTGGATTCGCCGGGGCCTGTGCTCTATGCGGCGCCGCGCGCAGGACGCAAAGGCAGACCGTTTCGCTGCTACAAGTTTCGCACCATGGTTCGTGATGCGGACGCTTTGAAAGATGGCCTGCGCGAGCGAAATCAGCGACAAGGTCCGGTTTTCAAAATCGCAGACGATCCACGAATCACGAGGGTCGGACGGTTTCTCCGCCGCTACAGTCTGGACGAACTTCCGCAACTGTGGAACGTGTTAAAAGGCGAAATGAGCCTCGTCGGGCCGCGGCCGCATCCGCTGGATGATTTTTCCGCCTATGCGATTGAACACTTGCCCCGTCTGGATGTGCTGCCTGGAATGACGGGACTTTGGCAGGTCACGGCGCGACGGGACCCGTCTTTTCAAGCCGGAATGAACCTGGACATTGAGTACATCCACCGCTGGAGCTTGGGGATGGACTTGAGGATTCTACTGAAGACGGCGGGGGTCGTGCTGCGAGGGGGCGGGGAGTGATGTCATCGGCATCTGCAAGATTGGCTGCGCCCTCTTCGTGGGCAAGTGAGGCGGCCTGTCGAGGACTTCGGTTGGGGCTGCGTCCCCTTCAGGCAATGATGATTGCGCCGGCTGCGCTCTTTTTCGCGGCGTTGGCGGCCATGCTGCTGCGTCCTTCGGATGTATCTTTCTACGCGATCGATCGCGTAGCGTTCGTTTTGCTGATCCTCGGAGTGGCTGGCCGAGCAGTTGTGACCCGGCAGCGGTTGCTGGCGGTGGAGCGTGCGACTTGGCCAATGATCGGGCTGACGCTTCTGGCGGTCGCCAGTGTCATGCAACAACCATTCGATGCCCAGAGCTGGTCCTTGCTCGCAGCGAAATTCTTTGTGCCATTCGCGCTGTTTCACCTGGCAGGGCTGGTGTTTCGGGATGAAAGGCGGCTGCGGCAATTCGAGGTCTTCGCCCTGGTCGTGCTCGCCTACCTATGCTTCACATCGATCGCTTTCCTGGCAGGCGCGAAGTCGTTGATTTTTCCGCGCTTCATTCTCGATGAAAGCCTGGGCTATCACGCGGACCGGGCGCGAGGACCGTTTCTGCAGGCTGTGGCGAACGGGGTTTCTCTGAATCTGCTGGGTGTGCTATCGCTGCACGCACTCCTGCGCGGAAGAATACGCGGGCTTAGAGCCGCTGTGCTGCTCGCCTCGCTTCCCGTGGCAATCCTGGCGACGATGACGCGCGCCGTCTGGGTGTCGTTCGCGGTCAGCGTCGTAGTTCTGATCTTTCGCTCGCGCAACCGGAGGCTGCGGCGGATCTGCATCACAGTGGCGATCGTCGGATCTCTGGGTTTACTCATCACTTTGAGTTTTGACGACCAGCGACGCGCGCTCACCGACCGGCTGCACGAATCCGGCCCGCTCGATTTCCGCCAAGCCGTGTACGACGGCGGCTGGCAAATGTTTCTGGAGAAGCCATTCACCGGGTGGGGCGTAAACCAGATGCCGGAGGAGCTGGCGCGGCACGTCAGCGGCTACAAGGAAAAGAAGGAGTTGGATCCCCATAATACTTACCTGGAGTTGCTGGTCGAGCATGGCATCCTGGGATTAGCGCTCTACGCGTGGCTGATGTGGGAGATCTTTCGGCTTGGACGTGGCAGGGTTCCGGAAGCGGAATGCGATGGCCTGCTCAACCGGCAGTTTCATTCCATGTGGCCGGTTTTGCTTGGCATCTATTGGGCGAATGCAGCCATCGTGGTGATGAACTATCAGTTTGTGAATGGGCTACTGTTTGCCATGGCCGGAATGCTGGCCGCACAGCAACGGCGCGCTCTTCGAGATCTCGAACCCAGTACATCCTTTTTCTCGAGATGGCCCCGAGATCAACTCCACGACTCCGTGTTGACCGTCGCCTATCTCGCCAATCAATTTCCGGCAGCCGTGGAGCCCTATGTGGGTGAAGAAATTCTAGAACTGAGGCAGCGAGGAGTTCAGGTCATTGCGGGCAGTGTGCGCAGATCGGATCCGGCGCAGCACGGACCGATCCGTACAGATTCTCAACCTGACGTTCTCTGCCTGCAACCGCTTCGATTGCTGACTCTACTGCAAGCGCTTGGATTCGCAGCGAGGCGCTGGAAGCGGATTACCGCGCTGATGGCGCGGATACTCCTGCGCGGGAAGGAATCGCCCAGGCGTCGGCTGAAAGCCCTTCTGCACACCTGGCTGGGCGCCTATTACGCCGTGCTTCTCCGACAACGCGGAGTGAATCACATCCATGCGCATCACGGCTATTTCGGCTCCTGGATCGCGATGGTGGCGGCCCGGTTGTTGGGGGTGAGCTTCAGCCTGACCCTGCATGGCTCAGACTTGCTGCTCGATGGCGCTTATCTCGATACCAAGCTGGAGAATTGCCAATTTTGCCTCACGATCTCCGAGTACAACCGCCGCTACATTCGGGAGCATTTTCCGGCAATCGACCCTGGGAAGCTCGTTGTCTCGCGGCTTGGGGTTGACTCCCCAAAGCGTGTGGAATATCGGCGGCGGCGTTCTGGCACACCTCGAATTTTCACTCTGCTGGCCGTGGGACGCCTGCATGCGGTGAAGGATCACGCGTTTCTGGTTCGTGCCTGCGCTCGACTGCGCGACCTTGGGTCCGAATTTGAGTGTGTGATTGCAGGGGAAGGACCGGAGCGTCGCCGTCTGGAATTGCTCATCGGCGAGAACCATCTGCAAGACCAGATCAAACTGCTCGGCCATGTGCCCCGTGATCAGATGGATTCATTCTATCGGCGCGCCCATGTGGTCGCGCTCACCAGCCGCAGCGAGGGAATTCCACTGGTGCTGATGGAAGCAATGGCACGGGGCAGGCTCGTGCTCGCGCCCGCCATTACCGGAATCCCGGAGATCGTCGCAGGCGGAAAGACGGGTTTCCTATATGACCCTGGTTCGCTGGAGGATTTCGTCGCGAGAATTCTCTTCCTTCAGGAACAGATGGGTGTGGAGAACCGCTATGTAATCAGCCGGCTGGACTGGATCCGGCATGCCGCGCGAATGCAAGTTCTTCACAACTTCAGCCGCAGGAAAAATCTGACTCGTTTTTGCGACCGGTTCCTGCAACGGATCGCGACCCAGGAATTCTCACCCCAAGACTGGAGCCCTCCTCATGAGGATTTTGTATTGCAACAAATATAACTACCCATTCAGCGGTACGGAGGTCTACCTGTTCGAAGCCATGGAACTTATGCGCTCCATGGGACATGAGGTATCGCTGTTTTCCATGTCCGATTCTCGCGGCCAACCCACCCCGTATGATCGCCACTTTATGCCCCAGGTTAATTTCAAGAGCCAGAGCGGACGGTTCCACAAGGCACGGTTGGCGGGCCGCGCGATTTATTCTAGCGAGGCCCGGCGGCGGATTCGCGCGATGATCGGGGAATTCCAGCCGGACGTCGCCCACGTGCGGAACATCTATCACCACCTCTCGCCCTCGATTTTGTGGGAGTTGAAAGCACAGAACATTCCAGTTGTCTATCACTTGAACGATTTCAAAGTGCTGTGTCCCAGCTACAACCTGGTCGCTCACGGAGAAGCCTGCGAAGCTTGCAAGGGCGGAAAATTCTGGCACTCGTTGAAGGAGAAATGTTATCCGGGATGGGGCGCGCGGATGACGCTGATGGCCGAGGCGTATGTTCACAAATGGCTCGGCACCTACCGGAAATGCGTGGACTGTTTTCTTGCGCCCAGCCAGTTCGTACGCGACAAGTTTGTCGAACATGGATGGGATCCGGCCAAGTTCGAGGTTCTGCCCCACTTCCAGCGCATAAAGCCGGCTCTGGAACGTAACACCGCAAACGGGCCGTTGCTTTACTTCGGCCGGTTGTCCCCGGAGAAAGGAGTAGCCGATTTACTGCATGCGATGCAGCGCCTTCCCAACATTCGCCTGATCATTGCGGGCGAGGGGCCTGAGCGCGGAAGGTTGCAGCAGTTGGCCAACGAGTTGGGATTGGCCAACGTGGAGTTTGCCGGCCAGATGCGGGGGGAGGAACTTGATCGGGCGATTGCCCACTCACGCTTTACCGTGCTCCCGTCGCACGCGTATGAAACGCTCGGCAAAACGATTCTCGAATCCTATGCCCAATCGCGCGCTGTGGTCGCGACAGACCTGGGCTCGCGGCGCGAACTTGTGCTTGCGGGCAAGACTGGGCTCTTGTACACGACCGGCGATGTAGAACAACTGGCGTCGGCGATCCGGTTTCTCAGCTCACAACCGGAACTCGCTGAAAAAATGGGACGAGCGGGCCGGGAGCAGATGCGGCAGAACTACACGCCGATGGCGCACTACGAGCGGCTGGTTGGCTTGTACGAACGTCTGACTGACGGAAAGAGGCAATCGCTGGGCGCGTCGATGAGAAAGGCGCCAGGCCCGGTTGACGTTCCTCAAGTTGACTTGCAGAAAAAAATGCTCCGCATCGCGTTCATCGGCGGACGGGGCGTAGTTTCAAAGTATAGCGGGATTGAGACCTACTATGAAGAGATTGGGAAGCGGCTGGCTGGCATGGGACACCGCGTCACCGTTTATTGCCGCACGTATTTCACGCCGCCCGGGAAAGAGCACAATGGCATGCAGATTGTGCGCCTGCCGACAATCCGCTCCAAACATCTGGAAACGTTGGTGCACACGTTTCTGAGCACGCTGCATGTTCTCGTTCGGCCTTGCGATATCGTGCACTATCACGCGCTCGGGCCTGCGCTTTTTTCCTTTATCCCACGTCTGGCAGGAAGGAAGACCGTGGTCACCGTGCAGGGTCTCGACTGGCAGCGTAAGAAATGGGGGCGCATCGCCTCGGCTGTTCTGCGGCTCGGGGAACGGGCGGCCGTGAGTTTGCCGACGCATACGATGGTGGTCTCCCAAGCGTTGCAGAAACACTACATCGAAGTTCATGGGGCGGCGACGTCTTATGTGCCGAACGGAGGCCTGCTGCGCGACCGGCATTTGCCTGACAAAATCTTTGATCGGGGCCTGGAGCCGGGCCGATACATTCTCTTTCTAGGCAGATTCTCTCCAGAAAAAGGATGTCACCTGCTGGTCGATGCGTATGAAAAGTTGAACACTGATGTAAAGCTTGTACTGGCGGGCGCGTCAAGCTATTGCGACGATTATTCACGCCAGTTACGCACCCATGCCAGCGATCGGATAAAGCTGCTGGATTGGGTTTCCGGAGAAGTTCTCGACGAATTGCTCACCAATGCCATGATGTTCGTTTTGCCGTCCGACCTTGAAGGTTTATCCCTGGCGCTTCTGGATGCCATGGGCGCAGGCCTTTGCGTCCTCAGCAGTGACGTTGCCGAGAATCGGGAAGCTGTGGCCGAGGCTGGGTTCACTTTCCGGCGCGGGGACGTGGCGGACCTGGCCGATCGCCTGCGATTTCTGATTGCGAATCCAGCCGTGCGCGAAGCCGCGGGGCAAGCCGCCAAGCGCCGTATCCGCGAGCATTATCAGTGGTCCCAAATTGCCGCAGCGATCGAAAAAGTCTATCTCGAGATGATGGGCTGGGAGTCGGCAGAAATTCCTGCCAGAAAGTCGATCAGCCGCGCAACAACTGCCACACCGCCGGCTCAGCGAAAGGCAGGATAAAGGCAACCCACTCGTGCATCGAAATATTTAGCTCTATTCCAAAACCGCGCACCACAAAGAGGACGGGGAAACCCGTCCTTTTTGTTTACAATGAACAGTCCGCCTCACCGACAGCGCCGTGAGCGGCTGCGTGCAAATGATCCAGAGCAACTTCCAACATATGGAGAATACGATCCTCGTCACTGGTGGGGCAGGTTTTATTGGATCCAATTTCATCCTGCAACATCTGGAGCGGGATTCGGCTCCCATCGTGAATCTGGACAAACTTACATACGCGGGGAATCTGCGCAACCTGGAAAGCATCGCAAACGAACGCCGGTACGAGTTTGTACACGGAGATATTGCCGACCGCGGCCTGGTGCGCGGCTTGCTGAAGCGCCGCAAGCCCTGCGCCGTAATCCACTTTGCCGCCGAGAGCCATGTGGATCGCTCCATCCTGGGGCCGGATGATTTTATCCGCACGAACGTGGATGGAACTTTCGCGCTCCTGGAAGAAGTGCGGGGATATTGGGGAGCTTTAGCCGGGCAAGAGAAAGCAGATTTCCGCTTTCTACACATTTCCACCGACGAGGTATACGGCTCGCTGGGGCCAGAGGATCCCGCTTTTTCTGAAACAAATCCTTACGCCCCCAACAGTCCGTACGCCGCGTCCAAGGCGGCTTCCGACCATTTAGTGCGCGCCTACCACCACACTTATGGTTTGCCCACGCTTACCACAAACTGTTCGAATAACTATGGACGATTTCAGTTCCCGGAAAAATTGATACCACTGATGATCCTGAACGCACGCGACGGCAAACCGCTGCCCGTTTACGGCGACGGACAGAACGTTCGGGACTGGCTTTATGTTGAGGATCACTGCGCAGCCATCGCGACCGTGCTTACCCGCGGACGGGTGGGGCAGACATATAACATCGGTGGCTGGAATGAGAAGCGCAACCTCGATATCGTAGAAACCATTTGCGACATTGTGGACGAAATGACAGGACGCCAACGCACGCCACGACGCACTCTGATTTCATTTGTGAAGGATCGTCCCGGACACGACCGGCGCTATGCCATGGACGCGAGTAAGATTGAGCGGGAGCTCGGCTGGCGTCCAGTAGAAACATTTGAAAGTGGAATTCGCAAGACCGTACGGTGGTACCTGGAGAATGAAGAGTGGGTCCGCGGAGTGACTAGCGGAAGCTACCGTCAGTGGATTGAAACCCACTATTCTTCTCGAGTTGCAATCGATCATAAGAATCATCCTATGATGCAGGGCTCGAACAGCACTCCATATAAGGGGATCATTCTAGCGGGAGGGTCCGGAACCCGTTTGTATCCCGTGACGCATGCCATGGGGAAGAGCCTGCTTCCGGTTTACAACAAGCCCATGATTTATTACCCGCTCAGCACGCTGATGCTGGCGAGGATTCGCGAGATCCTTCTCATTACTACTCCCGAGGACGTGAGCAAGTTTCAGACGTTGCTGGGTGACGGAAGTCAGTTTGGCATCCAGTTGCAATATCAGGTCCAAGCAAAACCGGAAGGAATCGCACAGGCCTTCTTGCTGGGAGAGAATTTTCTTGGTGCCAACCCTTGCGCCCTGGTGCTGGGCGATAATATTTTTTATGGGCACGACCTCGCCAAAGATTTGCGGGACGCGGCAACCAAGACTCGAGGTGCACGCGTGTTCGCGTATCCCGTGCACGATCCCGAGCGTTATGGAGTTGTGGAATTCGACAGTGCCGGACGAGCGCTCAGCATTGAGGAAAAGCCCAGCCGTCCGAAATCTCGTTACGCGGTCACCGGACTTTATTTCTACGATGACCAGGTGGTGAAGATTGCCAAATCGCTGAAACCCAGTGCCCGCGGCGAGTTGGAGATCACCGACGTTAATAAGACCTACCTCGATCGCGGTCAATTGGAAGTTGTGGTCATGGGACGAGGCATGGCTTGGCTGGACACGGGCACGCATGAGTCGCTGATGGATGCGTCGCTCTACATTCAAGCCATCGAGAAAAGACAAGGCCTGATGGTGGCTTGCCCTGAAGAGATCGCGCTGCGCTCCGGCTACATCACTGCAGAGCAGGTGGAGAAAATTGGGAAGTCGATGACGAACAATACTTACGGCGCATATCTGCTGCAACTTTTGCGGGAGAAGGTATTCTGATGAATGCAGTTCAGGCAGTTCGCCCTGCGATGGATGCGATCAATAAAATTCCGACCACGTTGCCTGGGGTGTTCATCCTGGAACCGCGCGTCTTCGGCGACGAGCGTGGGTTTTTCTTCGAGAGCTACAACCAGCAGGCCATGGCCGATGTGGGGATCAATGAGAAGTTCGTGCAGGATAACCATTCCTGCTCCTCCCGCAACGTTCTGCGTGGATTGCATTATCAGATAAAGCATTCGCAGGGAAAACTGGTGCGCGTTGCCGAGGGAGAAATCCTGGATGTTGCCGTAGACCTGCGCCGAAACGCCCAGAGCTTTGGCCAGTGGGAAGCAGTGCGATTGTCGGGCGAGAACAAACGCATGTTATGGATCCCCGCGGGCTTCGCGCACGGCTTCCGGGTGCTTTCGGAAAAAGCCCACGTGCTTTACAAGGCTACTGATTTTTATTCCCCCGAACACGAGCGCACTCTTGCCTGGAACGATCCTCACCTGAAGATCAACTGGGAACTGGATGGCGAGCCGATCATATCCGCAAAAGACCAGCGGGGCGCGGCCTTCCGCGACGCCGAAAGTTACGACTAGATCCCGATGCGAGTCACAATTTTTGGCGCTTCCGGTTTGCTGGGCAAAGCGCTCATGCATGAATGGAACGGAGATACTGTAACTGGGCTCACCTCACACGGTGCTGACATCCGCGATGTGAAGCGCGTGCAGCAGGCGGTGCAGGAATCAAACCCGGAGTGGGTCGTCCTGGCCGCTGCATACACCGATGTAGACGGATGCGAGGACAATCCCGACCTGGCTTTTGCCGTGAACCGTGATGGAGCAGTGAATGTTGCGACGGCGGCCAAAGAAGTTGGAGCATGCCTGGTGTTTCTCAGCTCCGATTACGTATTCGATGGAACGAAGGCCACGCCGTACGAGGCTGGCGATGCACGCAATCCACGGAGCGTCTACGGACGAAGCAAGGCCGAGGCGGAGATCAGGCTGCTGGAGTTGATGCCGGAATGCTGTATTACCAGAACGTCATGGTTGTTCGGCACGGGAGGAAAGTGCTTTCCAGATACGATCTTGAAGCTGGCTGCGAGCCGCCCCGAGCTCGACGTGGTGAACGATCAACGCGGATCTCCGACTTACGCGGTTGATCTGGCACGTGCGATCGTGCAATTGTGCCGAAAGAACGCGGCGGGAATTGTGCACGTGGCCAACGCGGAGGATTGCACCTGGTTTGAGTTTGCGCAAGAGATTGTTCGCAGCACCGGGCTTCCCACAACTGTAAGGCCGGTGAGCAGCCAGCAGATGGCGCGGCCCGCGCCCCGACCCGCGTATTCCGTTTTGTCACCGGCCAGTCTTCATGCTTTCGGAATCGAGATGCCTTCCTGGCGCGATGCATTGCAGCGCTATCTAAGAGAACGGCACGGCTAACCCAGCTGGCGCGGTTTGCCTCGCCTTACTCAGCCCTGCTACGATTGCCGGGGCTTGCCTGAGATCTCGTGAAATTGATTCAGAATTACATTGATGGCCGCTTCGTGCCTGGAAAGCGCGAGTTTGCGGACGTGAATCCCGCCGACGGAACGGTGATCGCGCAAGTCACCGAAGCTGAACATGCACAGGTAGACGAGGCAGTTCATGTGGCTCGGCGTGCGTTAGGCGGAGAATGGGGACGGCTGGGCGTTCGCGAACGTGCGGCGCGACTGCACCAGGTCGCGGATGCGATTGAAAAGCGGTTCGATTGCTTCGTTCAGGCGGAAGTTGCCGACACAGGCAAGCCTGTCGCGTTGGCTTCAAGGCTCGATGTTCCTCGCGCTGCGGCGAATTTTCGCGTTTTCGCCGATCTCGTGAAACTCTCTGGGCTCGAATCGTTTCAGACAGAAACTCCAGACGGCGCACAAGCTCTGAACTACGCAGTACGCAAGCCCTTGGGCGTCGTCGGCGTGATCACGCCGTGGAATCTGCCATTGCTTTTGCTCACCTGGAAAGTAGCGCCGGCGCTGGCATGCGGGAACACCGTCGTCGTCAAGCCTTCGGAGGAGACCCCCGCTACCGCTACGTTGTTGGCCGAGGCGATGCAAGATGCGGGGATACCGAGCGGCGTCTATAACGTGGTGCACGGCTTTGGGCCTGGGTCCGCAGGAGAATTCCTGACGCAACACTCCGACGTTGACGCGGTGACGTTTACCGGCGAATCAAAAACCGGGGCAGCCATCATGAAAGCAGTGGCGCCCACGGTGAAGCCGGTCTCATTTGAGCTGGGTGGGAAAAATGCGGCCATCGTTTTCGCGGACTGCAACTTTGAAGAGACAGTGGACGGATTATCCGACGCTGTGTTTCTTAACACCGGGCAAGTCTGCTTGTGCGCAGAGCGCGTTTACGTGGAGCGCAAGATCTTCGATGCATTTGTGGATGCGCTGAAACAGAAAGCGGAGGGTCTGCATCCGGGCTGGCCGAACCACCAAAAGACTGACTTGGGGCCACTGATTTCGAAGCAGCATCGCGAGAAGGTGCTCTCCTACTACCGTCTCGCCCAGGAAGAAGGCGCAACCCTGATAAGCGGTGGGGGAGTTCCAAAGTTCGGCGATGATCGTGACAATGGCTTTTACGTGCAGCCAACCATCTATACTGGACTCCCGGAATCGGCGCGGTGTGTGAAAGAGGAAATCTTTGGACCCGTCTGCCATGTCGCGCCATTTGATTCGGAAGAGCAAGCTGTCGCCATGGCCAATGACACGAAGTACGGGCTCGCGGCGTCGGTCTGGACCAGCAACCTGAAGCGCGGTCATCGTGTCGCGCAACAGATTAATGTTGGCATCACGTGGGTGAACTGCTGGTTCTTGCGTGATCTGCGAACTCCCTTTGGCGGGGCGGGGCTTTCCGGCATAGGCCGCGAAGGTGGGACGCATTCGCTGAATTTCTATTCCGACCTGAACAACATCTGCATTCGGCTGTGAATGTGACGGGGGAAGCTGACAGAAGAAGATGAGTGGCACAGAGAGCAAAGTCGTCGAAGGGAAAGCGACGCCGCGCGGCAAGTATCCGCATGTCAAGCAAGCGGGCGACTTTTTGTTTGTGTCCGGAACCAGCGCGCGCCGCGGCGACAACACCATTGCCGGCGCCGAAGTCGATTCGCTTGGCACGACCCGGCTCGACATTCGTTTGCAAACGCGCGCGGTGATCGAGAACATTCGTGACATCCTGCAGAGTGCAGGGGCGCAACTGCAGGATGTAGTCGAGATTTCCACTTATCTGGTGAACATGAATGATTTCGCCGGTTACAACGAAGTGTATGGTGAATTCTTTGGATACGATGGTCCGGCGCGGACCACGGTGGCCGTGCATCAGTTGCCGCATCCGCACTTGCTGATTGAAATCAGGGCCACGGCTTACAAACCCCTGAAATAGGAGACACGATGGCATCCATCAAGAATCTGAAGGCCTTCAACTTTCAAGCCTGGATCGAAGAAAATAAAGACAAGCTCAAGCCGCCCGTGGGAAACGCGCAGGTTTGGGAAGACGGCGAAATGATGGTGACGGTGGTGGGCGGGCCAAATCAGCGACGCGACTATCACGATGATCCGACGGAGGAATTCTTTTATCAGTTGAAGGGCAACATCTCTCTCCGCATTATGGAAAAGCCCGGCAAACCGCCGCTGGAAGTGCCGATAAAAGAAGGCGAGATCTTTCTTTTGCCCAAGCACCTGCGCCACTCGCCGCAGCGCCCGGCAGATACCATCGGAGTAGTCGTTGAAGTGCCCCGCCCCGAGGGCTCTTCGGACGCATTTGAATGGTACTGTCCAAACTGTCACCAACTGATTTATCGCGCGGAAGTGAAACTGAAAAGTATCGTCAAGGACTTGCCGCCGCTTTTTGAGCAGTTCTATTTGGACGAGAACCGGCGCAAGTGCAAGCACTGCGGCACGATTCACCCAGGCAAGTGAAGCATGCAAGTCATCGACATTCACAATCATTTTTTTCCCAGCTCATGGCCTGACCTGGCGGCGCGCTACGGCACGCCGAACTGGCCCTGGATCAAACACACTGAGCCGGGCAAAGCCGACATTATGGTGGGAGACCGATTCTTCCGCCATATTTATTCCGCTTGTTGGGATCCGGAGGTCCGCCTCCGGGAGATGGATCGCGATGGCGTTGACCTGCAAGTCATCTCGGCTACGCCGGTGCTCTTCGCGTATGAACGTCCCATCGAACATGCGCTCGATTGCGCGCAGTTGTTCAACGATGCCGCGCTCGAACTTTGCAGCCGGGGAAAGGGCAGGTTGAAATCGTTTTGCCAAGTCCCGTTACAAAATATTGACGCTGCCTGCAAAGAACTAACACGCTGCATGCAGTCCGGACATCTCGGCGTGCAAATTGGCAATCACGTCGAAAGCAAGAACCTGGATGATTCCGGGATTGTGACTTTTCTTCAGCATTGCGCCGATGAGAGTGCGGCTGTCCTCGTCCACCCTTGGGAAATGTTTGGGCGTGATCGCATGCCGAAATACATGATGCCGTGGACCGTGGGCATGCCGGCGGAGACGCAACTCTCGGTCGTCGCGCTGATTTTGAGTGGCGCGTTGGATCGTTTGCCGAGCACGCTCCGGATCTGTTTCGCGCACGGTGGCGGAAGTTTTCCATACTTGCTTGGTCGGATGGAGAATGCCTGGCATCATCATCCCATCGCGCGTGGTGAGTCCGAATACCCGCCCAGCCACTATCTGAACCGCTTCTACGCAGACTCCGCGGTGTTCGACCAGCGCGCGCTGCAATTCCTGCTGGGATCGATGGGAGTGGATCGAGTGATGCTAGGCTCCGATTACCCCTTTCCTCTGGGCGAGGAGCGCGTCGGATCACTCATCCGCCAAAGTAATCTGCCGCAACCTACCAAGGCCAAGCTTCTCAGCGGGAATGCAATCCGCTTCTTGGGGCTCGAAGCCGAATCGGGCGAGGCCGGGGACAAGAACTCTGCCGCTGGTGTCAATTCAGTTCCTGTTACGCCCGAGCCCGGGCAACTCACATACAGCTCATATTTGAAAGTTCCGGAACTGTTGGAATTGCAGCAGTCGCAATCTTCGCCGCCGCACCATGATGAGATGCTGTTCATTATTGTGCATCAAACTTACGAGTTGTGGTTCAAGGAGTTGTTGCACGACCTCGATGCGGTGGTCGCGAATTTGCGCCGGGCCAGCATGGCTCCGCAATCGCGCGACGAAGTCTATGAAGCGGCCCGCTTGCTGCGCCGCTGCACCGAGATCACGCGGGTGCTGGTGGAGCAGTTCACGATTCTCGAAACCATGCTGCCTACACATTTTCTCGCGTTTCGCGGCCTGCTCGAGCCCGCCAGCGGATTTCAGTCCGAGCAGTTTCGCGAGATTGAATTTCTGTGCGGCTTGAAGGATGAGAAAATGCTTCGCTATCACCGGCCGACGCCGGAGGCTTATGCGGCTCTGAAGCGCCGGTTGGAGGAGCCATCCCTGCATGACGTTTTCTTCGGAGCTTTGCAGGCAATGGGTAAACTAGCGCCCGCCAGCGAGGGAGCGACTGACAAGGAGCGATTCGAAGCTCGCGCTCGCGCCGTCCATGCGCTTTACACCGATGAACATCATCATCGCGACTGGATCGATGTGTGCGAGCGCCTGACCGAGTTTGACGAACTGGTGGTGAGCTGGCGGCTGCGCCACATTCAACTGGTGGAGCGCATCATCGGCATCCGGATGGGCACAGGCGGAAGTGCGGGAGCATCCTACTTAAAGCTCACGCTCGACAAGAAATTCTTCCCCGAATTGTGGGAGGCAAGGACGCTGCTGACGGAATGAAACATTACTCATAAGCATTTTGGGTCGAAGACTTTGCCCGTCAAATCTCTCAATGAAGGCCACACCTGAAAAAATCACACTGATCGGGGCCGGACTGAATGGTCCCCTCCTGGCGATTCTCCTGATGAAAAGGGGATTTGCGGTACAAATCTATGAGCGGCGCCCGGACATGCGGCGCGTGCGCATGAGTGCCGGACGGTCGATCAATCTGGCGCTGTCGACACGTGGCATTCACGCCTTGCAACAGGCCGGCCTATGGGAGCGAATGCGGAACATCATTATCCCGATGAAGGGCCGCATGATGCATTCGATTGCAGGAGAACTCACCTTCCAGCCGTATGGAAAGGACGAAGCGGAGGTCATCAACTCGATTTCCCGCGCCGAGTTAAACGTCGCGCTCATCAACGCGGCGGAGGAACAGGGTGCGACCATTCATTTCAATCGGCGGTGCACGCGGTACGATTCGAAGACGGGCACTGTACGATTGCGCAACGAAGAAACGGGAGAGGAAACGACGCGGGAGACAGGTGTTGTGATCGGCTGTGACGGTTCGGCATCGGCAATTCGAGCGGAAATGCTCAAGCTGAACCGGTTCAACTTCTCGCAACAATATCTCGACTACGGCTACAAGGAGTTGACCATTCCGGCCGGTTCACAAGGAAAGCACTTGCTGGAAACTCACGCCCTGCACATCTGGCCGCGCGGCAACCACATGCTGATTGCATTGCCTAACATCGATGGCACGTTTGCCTGCATTTTGTTTCTGCCGTTTGAGGGCGCAGACAGCTTTGCCGGCCTGACTGTGCCGGCGCAGGTGGAACAATTCTTCGAATCCCGTTTTCCGGATGCAGTTCCGCTGATGCCACAACTGGCCGAAAACTATTTCGCAAACCCCACGGGTGCGATGGTTACCATCAAGTGCTCGCCGTGGCACGTGGAAGGACGAGCGCTGCTACTGGGTGATGCGGCTCATGCCATCGTCCCCTTCTTCGGCCAGGGAATAAACTGCGGGTTCGAAGACTGCACCTTCCTGGCTCGGTTGCTCGATACGCACAGCGCGGACTGGCCACGCGTATTCGCCGAGTTCGAAAAAGAGCGCAAGATAAACACCGATGCCATCGCAGACATGGCCATCGAGAATTTTGTGGAGATGAGAGATCGAGTTGCCGATCCCCGATTTTTATTTCGGAAAAAAGTGGAATTGGCGCTGGAGGCGCGATATCCCAACCTGTTCGTGCCGAAGTATGCCATGGTAACGTTTCACCGCATTCCGTACTCTGTTGCGCTGGCTCGCGGCTCAGTGCAGGACCGAATCCTGGCTGACCTATGCGAATCCAACAATCGCGTTGAGGATCTCGACTGGGCCAAAGCGGACCGACTGATTCGCCACGATCTCACTCCGCTGGAGCTAAGGCAGTGACCGACTTCCAGATCGAACCGCAGTTTCAACTTGGCGAGAATTTTGCAATCGCGGCGGATGAGCGCGATCCGCTGAAGTTGTACCGTGGGTGTTTCCTGATCCCGAAGACGAAAGGTGGTGATTGCGTTTATCTGTGCGGCCACTCGCTCGGGCTTCAGCCTCAGACCGCAGCAGCGTACGTGGACCAGGAACTGAAAGACTGGGCCGAACTAGGGGTGGAAGGTCACTTTCATGCCAAGAACCCATGGATGCCCTACCACCGGCTACTTACCGAACAAACCGCGGAACTTGTTGGAGCAAAGCCTCTCGAAGTTGTGGTGATGAACTCGCTCACCGTGAACCTGCACCTCATGATGGTTTCGTTTTATCGCCCGACCGTGCAGAGACACAAAATTGTTGTCGAGCGCGGGGCCTTTCCCTCCGATCAATACGCAGTGAAATCGCAGATTCACTTTCACGGTCTTGACCCTGCGACTTCGCTGATCGAATTGACTCCGCGTCCGGATGAATCCTGCCTTCGCGATGAAGACATTGACGCGTTGATCGAGCGCGAGGGGATGCGATCGCGCTGATCATGCTGGGAGGCGTGAATTACGCGACCGGACAGGCGTTTGATTTCGCGCGAATCACGCGTCTGGGCCACGCACAGGGCTGTGCAGTTGGCTTCGATCTGGCCCACGCAGCCGGCAACTTGGTTTTAAAGCTTCACGAATGGGGCCCTGACTTTGCCGTATGGTGCAGCTACAAATATCTGAATGGCGGTCCAGGGTGCGTGGCCGGTTGTTTCGTTCATGAACGGCATGCGCGCTCCTGGGATCGGCCTCGTTTCGCGGGGTGGTGGGGGCACGACGAAAGTTCGCGGTTCGAGATGGGGCCGGAGTTTCAAGCGATGGCTGGCGCCGACGGCTGGCAGTTGAGCAACCCATCGATCGTCAGCCTGGCCGTCCTTCGAGCATCCATGGACATTTTCCACGAGGCGCGCATGGAACGGCTGAGGGCCAAAAGCCTGTCGTTGACCGGCTATCTGGAATTCTTACTGAATCAGAATATGTCGGACAAATTCTCGATTATCACTCCACACGAAAAAGAACGGCGCGGCGCGCAAATGTCCATCCGCATCCGCCAGAACGGACGGGCGTTGTGCGAGCGGCTGGCCGAGGAAGGTATCGTGGGCGACTGGCGGGAGCCTGATACTTTCCGTGTTGCCCCCGTATCCCACTGTACAACTCCTATCAGGATGTTTTCCGGTTTGTTCAGCGTTTCGCAGCCGTCATCGAATAGGAACGGAACGCATCGTTCAACCATTGGCGTGATTACTTCCGTAATATACGTGCCTTTCAGGTGGAACATACACTCTTGGTGTGAGTTCAGTTTCCGTAAAGCAACCCGGCAGGTGGACGGGAATCGTGTGCGCGGTGGTATGCGTTCAGCTTGTCGTGTCAACGCTGGCTCCACGCGGTACCGGGCTCACAGCTTTTGGCGACCTGACCCAGTCTGCTCTGCTGTTGTGGGCAACGCTGTCTGTCCTCTCGAATGTCAGGACCAGCTACAAAAAGGCGCAGCTTTTCTGGGCTCTCATGGCAGCCGGTTGCGGGATGTGGCTGTGCACCCAAGTTTTGTGGACTTTTTTCGAGGTTTTTCTAAGGCAGGAAGTGCCGAACCCCTTTGTCGGAGACGTGGTTTTGTTTCTGCATGTCGTTCCCATGATGGCCGCGCTCGTGGTGCAGCCACATGTTCAACAGAACGACCATTCCCTGCGACTCGCCTCACTCGATTTTTTCCTGCTGCTCACGTGGTGGCTTTATCTATATCTGTTTATCGTGATTCCGTGGCAATACGTTTCACCGAATGAAGCGGTGTATGGCCGCAGCTTCGACTTGCTCTACGCATGCGAGCAGATTGTTCTAATCGTAGGTGTTGGCCTGGTTTGGAAACGCAGCCAGGGAAGCTGGCACGCGCTGTATGGCCAGCTTTTGAAAGCGGCAATATTTTACGGCTCGGGTTCCATTCTCGCAAGCGTCGCCATCGATTATCATCACTACTACACTGGGAGTTTCTACGACATTCCGCTGGTAGCCGGCATGGCCTTGTTCGCAGCGGTGGGTTTCATCGCACGAAAGGCTTCGCTGGATATGCCCACGAACCACCAACCCCGTCCTTACCACAGCATGTGGACCGCACGCTTGGCGATGCTGGCAGTGTTTTCCACGCCGCTCATGGTGGCCTGGGCGGAATTTGGCGGAGGCGCCCCGCCGCGAGTGCGCTCCTACAGGCTGTTGCTGACCGTAGGGGCGATGGTCTTCATGGGTACGCTGGTGTTCATCAAGCAACACTGGATGGATCGGGAACTGCTTCACTTGCTGCACATGTCGCGGCAAAATCTTGATGAAACGTGCAAACTGAAAGACGAGTTGGAAAGCAAGGAACAGTCCCTGAGGTGGCACAGTCACGAACTGCAGCGCAAGAATCTTGAACTCCAGGAAATCTCTTTCACTGACGCATTGACGGGCGTGTGGAATCGGCGGTATCTCGAAGAGATTCTTGCGGCAGAAGCCGGGCAGGTTATGCGAAATTATGAGCGGGCCCGCGGCGGCGACATTCGCAAGCTGGATCACCGCGATCTGGTCTTCATCATGGTGGATGTGGACTTCTTCAAACAAGTGAACGACCATCACGGTCATCCCGCCGGCGATCGCTTTCTGCAGCGCGTGGCCGAACGTCTGACCAAAGTCGTGCGCAAGTCCGATGTTCTGGTGCGGTGGGGAGGAGAGGAATTCCTGATCATGTCCCGTTCAGCAGATCCGGCGGGCACGCCGGCATTCTGCGAGCGAATTCTGGACGTCATGGCGGCGGAACCTTTCGACCTCGGGCCCGGAGTTCGAGTGCGGAAGACCTGTTCGGTAGGCTGGGCTCCATTCCCCTGGAGTCGCTCCGCATACGAAGCCCTGTGCGCGGAAGAAACCATCGAACTTGCCGACGCAGCCCTCTATCGTGCCAAGGCCGGTGGACGGGATCAGGGTGTAGGAATTCTGCCGGGCGATGGCGCAACTGCAACGCCCCAATTGATTACACTGGAGGCTCTGCAAAGTGACAACGGTATTCTGACTCGCACTGTGAAAGTAAAGAATTCCGCCGGCCGCAGTCACCTTTCTGTTGAAAACGCATTGTGCAAGCAACAAAACATTTGATTTCCTTCCAAGAAGTGCGCCTCCGCTTGACCTCTGGCGCTGCGTTGAATACAGTGGGAGGCCGCGCTGCTGCAAAGCCCCAATCACTGGAAGCGAAACTTATGAGGCCTATGTGACGATGAATGCGAAAACTCCCTCCCGCAAGACGGGTCTGCGCCAGAAGGCACAACTAATGTCGGCATCAGAAATCGAGCGCACGCTGGTCCGCTTGGCATATGAAATAGTTGAAAAGAACGGGGGCGTCGAAGGTTTGGGCCTGGTCGGGATTCGCCGTCGCGGCGTGCCCATCGCTGAGCGCCTAGGCAAGATCATCACCCGCATCGAGAACGCCAAGGTTCCAGTGGGCACGTTGGACATCACTTTCTATCGCGATGATCTTTCAACGCTCGGTCCCAAGCCGGTCGTGCAGGACAAAGAGATTGGGTTCTCGATTGAGGACATGAACATCGTTCTGGTCGATGATGTTCTCTTCACCGGACGAACTACGCGGGCCGCGCTCGACGCGTTGTTCTCGCACGGCCGGCCACGGCGCGTGCAGTTGTGCGTGCTGATTGACCGGGGACACCGCGAAATCCCGGTCGAGGCCAGCTTCGTGGGCCGTAACGTTCAGACGACCATGAACGAGGTGATCGAGGTCAAGTTGACTGAGATTGACGATGCCGAAAAAGTTCTCCTGATGGAGAGATAGGACTATCGGGAAGTGAAGCCAGAAAACAGAAAGGGGCGGCGATGAACGCCGTCCCTTTTTCATGGCTGTCGTTAGGCTATCTTGGTGCAGATCGCCTTGGTTTGCGTGTAATTGTTTAGAACATCGTGCCCCATCTCGCGGCCCCATCCAGATTGTTTGTATCCACCGAAGGGCATCGCCGCGTCGAAAATGTTGTAGCAGTTGATCCACACCGTACCGGCGCGGAGAAGTTCCGCAGTGCGGTGGGCCTTGCCGATGTCGCGCGTCCAGACGGCAGCAGCCAGGCCGTATTCGCTGTCGTTGGCGCGGGTCATGATTTCCTCAGGATCCCTAAACGGCATCGCCGTCACCACCGGCCCGAAAATTTCTTCCCGCACCACCTTCATGTCTTCGCGAGTATTCACGAGAACGGTGGGCTCGACGAAATAGCCTTTGTCGCCTTTTCTGTGACCGCCCGAAAGCGCCGTGGCGCCTTCGGAGAAACCTGCCTCAAGAAAACCGCAAACGCGCGTTAGCTGTTCCTGAGATACAAGCGGTCCCATGCTCGTCTCAGGGTCCAGACCCGAGCCCACGTTGATGTTCTTGGCATGCTCGGCGACCCCTTCCACGACTCGATCGAAGATCGGCTTCTCGACATAGAGACGCGAACCGGCACAGCAACATTGGCCGTGGTTGAAAAAGATCGCGCTCGCGGCGCCGGGGATCGCAGAATCGAGATCAGCATCCTTGTAAATGACGTTGGGAGATTTGCCGCCAAGTTCCAGCGACACTTTCTTCAGATTGCCGGCAGCAGCGTGCACAATCAGCTTCCCAACTTCTGTGGAACCTGTGAATGCTATTTTGTCCACGTCGGGATGAGCTGCCAGAGCGGCGCCTGCCGTCTCGCCGTAGCCCGGGACAATGTTGACCACGCCCTCGGGGAATCCAGCTTCCATCACCAGATCGCCCAGATGCAGCGCTGAAAGCGGCGTCTGTTCCGCCGGCTTCAATACCACGGTGCAGCCGCAGGCCAGCGCCGGGCCCAACTTCCATGCTGCCATCAGCAGCGGGAAGTTCCAGGGAATGATCTGCCCCGCTACTCCCACCGGCTCTCGCAGCGTGTAAGCAAGATATTTCGCTCCCGGCGTGTACGGCACCGAGATCGGAATCGTGTTGCCTTCGATCTTCGTCGTCCAGCCCGCCATATAGCGAAACAGGTTGACGGCCAAAGGCACATCAGCGGCCCTGGCGATGGTGAGAGGCTTGCCATTGTCCAGGCTCTCCAGGTAGGCGAATTCTTCGGTATGCGATTCCAGTAAATCGGCGAGCTTCCAGATGAGGCGTCCGCGTTCGGATGCAGTCATCCGGCGCCACGGGCCCAGGTCGAAGGCTTTGCGTGCAGCCTTTACAGCCTGTTCAATGTCTGCACGATCGCCTTCCGCCACTTGGGCCAGAACTTCACCGGTAGCGGGATTGTAGGTGGGAAAAGTCTTGCCGGAAATGGAGTTTACCCATTTGCCATTGATCAACATTTTGCGCGGCTTTTCGATAAACTCCGCGACCTGCGGATGAATCTGCGGTGCCACTGCTATGCCCATAGTTCCTCCTTAAATCGAGCACGAGATCAATTACGAAAGATCAAGCCAGACCTGCATGATGTGAGCGAAGATGCCGCGCGGACAAGAATGCTGGCGACTATGCTAGCGCCGAGCCAGAACAAAAGCAATTCCCATTCGGCAGGGCCAAGTTTTATCCGCAAAACTCAGGTCTCGTCGATTATTCGCCGTAAGGAACCCAGATATTCTTTACCTGGGTCGCATGCTCGAGAAACCAGCGTCCTTCGGCCAGCTTCGGATTGAACCAGTCGATGGCCCGCCCCTCGTTCGTCCAGACCTGTTTCAGATTGCCGACCGACATCGCTTTCGCTGCCGCGGCACTGGCTTCGTCGCCAAAGGACCAGATCGCATCTACATCGTCGTGCTCAGCCAGAACCTTGAGGAGTTGCGAAGCATAGCCCGTCACAATGTTTACAGCGCCTCCCGGCAGATCGCTTGTGTCGAAGAGGTGATAAAGGTCGGCGGTGATGAGCGGGTAGGTCTGCGAAGGAACGGCAACCACCGTGTTCCCCACAGCGAGGGCCGGCAATGCGAGCGACAGAAAACCCAGCAGTGGCGCTTCCGCGGGACAGAGGATGCCCATGACCCCAAGCGGCTCATTCATGGCAATCGCGATGTTTCGAAATGGAGGATTGTGCACGGCGCCATCAAACTTGTCAGCCCAGGCCGCGTAAGAAAACATGCGCTCGATGCCGAGATCCAGTTCGGCCGCGGCTTGCTTCGCCCCAATGACAGGAGTGAGTCCGCGAATAATATCCTCGCGGACTTGGGAAAGATTTTCGGCGCAGTAGTAAAGAACCTGCGCACGATTGTGTGCAGTAGCTTTTGCCCACGCTTCCGCTTTGTGGGCAGCCTCGACGGCGTTGCGGATGTCCTTGCGGTTGCCAAGTGACGCCTCGCCCAATAAACGTCCGTCGGCAGAACGCACTTCCATGCTGTAGCCCGAGTCCGGCCGTACCTGCTTGCCGCCAATGTAAAGCTTCACTGTGCGATCAATGGCGGGAGCGCCGCCCGCAGCCTCGTCCTCTGTTTGATCGCCTGTGGGCAGAGCGCGCGGCGTGGTCGCGGCAGGCAGCGCCGGAGCGTTTTTGAACCAGGAGGGTTGCAAATATTCCAGCAAGCCTTCCCTTCCGCCTTCGCGCCCGTAGCCGCTCTCGCGATAGCCGCCGAAGCCGCAGGACGCGTCGAACAGGTTCGTGCAGTTCACCCACACCACTCCAGCTTTCAGTTGCGCCGCAATATGCAATGCCACGTTGATGTTCTCGCTCCAAACACAGGCTGCTAAACCATAGACCGTGTTGTTGGCCAACTCGACTGCTTCTTTCGGAGTCCGGAAAGTCATCGCCGCGAGCACCGGCCCGAAAATTTCCTGCTGCGCGACGATCGATGTGGGATGCACATTGCTCAGCAGCGTCGGCGGATAATAAAAGCCGCGCGCAGGCAAAGCGACTTGCGGCTGCCAGCAGGTCGCGCCCTCCGCGATTCCCTGATCAACCATGCGCTGGATACGCTCCAGCTGCACGCGCGCTACGATCGCGCCGATGTCAATCGCTTTATCCAGGGGAAGGCCAATGCGGAGGCTGCTCATGCGCTCGCGAATCTTGCCGATCAAAGTCTCGGCGATGCTTTCCTGCATCAACAGGCGCGAGCCGGCACAACATACTTGCCCCTGGTTGAACCAGATTCCATCAACCAAGCCCTTCGACCGCGCTGTCCAAATCAGCGTCATCGAAGATGATGAACGGCGATTTTCCTCCCAACTCAAGCGATAAACGCTTGTGAGTGGCGGCGGTCGCACTGCGAATCCCGCGTCCAACTTCTGTCGAACCTGTGAACGCTATTTTGTCCACGTCCGGATGTTTGACCAGCGCTTCGCCAGTCGAGCCGTCTCCGGTCACAATGTTGACGACGCCGGCGGGCAATCCCGCTTCCTGGCAAATCTCAGCGAAAGCGAGTGCAGTCAGAGGCGTGAATTCCGCGGGCTTCAGCACCACAGTGTTTCCGGTAGCCAGCGCGGGAGCAATCTTCCACGCCGCCATGAGCAGCGGAAAATTCCACGGGATAATCTGACCAACGACGCCACAAGGTTCGTACTCCGGGAATTCCTGCTCAAGAAGTTGTGCCCAGCCCGCGTGGTAATAGAAATGGCGTGCCACCAGCGGAATATCGATGTCCCGGCTCTCGCGGATCGGCTTGCCGTTGTCCATCGTTTCCAGCACGGCGAGAAGGCGGGAATGTTTCTGCACCAGCCGCGCCAAGGCATAGAGGTAACGCGCCCGGACATGCGGAGTAAGCGCACGCCACTTGGGAAATGCCGCACCAGCAGCGTCCACGGCGGCATCGACGTCCGCCGATGAACCTTGGGCGACCGAGCCAGTTTCTCTCCGTTGGAGGGATCGACTGTTTCGAAATATTCACCGGCAGCGGGTGCCTGCCATGTGCCACCGATGAAGTGCCCGAAACGACGGCCGTGACGCTCCAGCCAGCCTGCGCCTCTTTCGGATCTTCTGGAGCCGGGCCGTACTCCATGGTCACAAATTTTTCAGCAATGCTCATGTCGATCGCTCAATTCTCAGACTTCGTCAATCTGAACGCTTGCGACTACGCTATCGGATGACGGTACTCTGCCGAGTATCGTCCCGTAGCATGGTGTTCGAGTTGCCGCTCGATATCGCCCAACAGCCCACTCGCACCAAAACGAAACAACTCAGCGCGCATCCACGACCGCCCCAGCTCTTCTTTCATCATGGCCAGCCAATCGGTCGACTGCTTGGCGGTACGAATTCCACCGGCCGGCTTGAATCCGACAGCCATCCCCGTTTGCTCGGCATATTCGCGGATGGCACGAGTCATCACTAAGCCCACGGGCAGCGTGGCGTTGACCGCCTCTTTGCCCGTCGAAGTTTTGATGAAGTCAGCCCCCGCCATCATGGCTACGACGCTGGCGCGCGCCACATTGCGCAACGTCAGCAGATCGCCGGTCCCGAGAATCACCTTCATGTGCGCCGCGCCGCAGGCTTGCTTGAAAGCGGCAATTTCGTCGTACAGCTCCTGCCAGCGTCCGCCAAACACGTGCGCGCGCGTGATCACAACGTCGATCTCATGTGCGCCTGCCTCCACCGAGCGGCGAATTTCTGCAACCCGCTCAGCCAGCGGCGACAGGCCTGCCGGAAATCCGGTGGACACTGCCGCGACGTGTATTCCGCTACCCTCCAAAGCACGCAGCGCGGTTTCTACAAACACGTGATAGACGCAAGCCGCTGCGACCTTCACTTCGAGTTCTTCAATTCCCAGCTTGTGAATCAGTTCCTGCTGCAACGGCTGGCGCGCCTTGGCACACAGGCGGCGCACACGTTCTTCTGTGTCATCGCCGGAAAGCGTGGTCAGGTCCATGCAGGAGATCGCTCGCAGAAGCCACGCCGCCTGCCAGTCCTTCTTCACTGTCCTCCGGGCTACCTGCGTCTGGGCGCGGCGTTCCACCGCGCTGGTATTCACTCGAACTTCCTGCACCCAATTCAGATCGAGCGGAATTCCAGAGTTTGGCTGAAGCGGACGTCCGCCAAGGATCGCGATAGAATTTCCGGCATAAGCCTGCAGGTCGCGAGCCTTGCCTGTCGTTTCGTGCGTCGCTTCGGAGTTGTGATCGATTGGCACTGGGTTTCGTCGCACCGCAGTTTCGCTGCACGCCAGCTCGCTGGCGTTGTAATTGTACGGCAGGAAATCCCTCAACGCGAGGCCGCGGCGTAATCGCCGATGTCTTCCTTTCATTCAGATGCGCCCCAAGAAAAAAAGATGATTTTTACAGCCAGGGTTTACAATGGCCCTCGATTTCACAGGTTCACCGCGAAACATTTTCCGTTATGAGCGACAAGCGATTGCCTGGTCACGTATCGACGCGACTGCTGCGGTCTGCAAAGAAGGTCATGAAGAACGCGCACGCGCCGTATTCGAAATTCCGGGTCGGGGCCGCCATCCTGCTCTCGAACGGAAGAATCTTCTCGGGTTGCAATGTGGAGAACGCCTCTTACGGAATGACCAACTGCGCCGAGCGCACAGCGATTTTCTCGGCTGTCGCGCAACTTGGTCCAAAGATCGAGATTCGCGCCGTCTCTGTGGTCAACGACCAGGAAGTGCCCTGCGCGCCCTGCGGCGCATGCCGTCAAGTTATCTACGAATTCGGCCCCGATGCAACCATCTATTTTCAAGGCGCCAAGGGTCCCAAGCAAGCTCATATCACCGAACTGCTTCCGGAAGGGTTCCGTCTCCAGTGAATCCAACGCCGGCTTCAACCCAAACGTTCCGCGCCATCGATGTGATTCGCAAGAAGCGCGACGGCGGTGAATTATCGCAACACGAAATCGAATCTGCTGGTGAACGCCTACACCCGCGGCGATATTCCCGACTATCAGGTCTCAGCCTGGCTGATGGCGGTTGTATTGCGGGGCATGACTCGGCCCGAGACCGCCGCGCTGACGGATGCAATGCTGCGATCGGGCGAGGTGCTCGACCTCTCCACAATTCCCGCACAAGAAAGTAGACAAGCATTCCACCGGTGGCGTGGGCGACAAGACTTCGCTCGTGCTGGCGCCGCTCGCCGCCGCCGCAGGCGTGACAGTTCCCATGATCAGCGGCCGTGGACTCGGGCATACCGGAGGCACGCTGGACAAGCTTGAAGCGATCCCCGGTTTCAACGTGAATCTTCCGGTCGCTCAATTTCGCCGTGTTCTGGAAACTTGCGGTTGCTGCATGATAGGTCAGACTGCGGAAATCGCTCCCGCCGATCGCAAGCTCTACGCCCTGCGCGATGTCACGGGAACCGTGGAGAGTCCCTATCTAATCTGCGCATCCATCATGAGCAAAAAACTTGCCGAAGGCGTTGACGCACTTGTTCTCGATGTGAAGACCGGCTCCGGGGCGTTCATGAAAAGCGAAAAAGACGCGGCTTTTCTAGCCGAGCTCATGGTGGAAACCGGCGAACGCATGGGCAAACAGATGGTGGCGCTGATTACGGACATGGATCAGCCGCTCGGGCACATGATCGGCAATGCACTGGAAGTCGTCGAAGTAGTGGAAGTCTTGCGCGGCCAGGGACCGGAAGATTTGCGCCAGCTCTGCCTCGAACTCGCTGGTTGGATGCTCCATCTCGGCGGAGTCTGCGGACACGGTCGCGAAAGGGAAAGAAGCAGAGCGAGAAACTGATCGCGTCGGGCAAAGCTCTTGGATAGATTTCGCCAGATGGTGGAACTGCAGGGCGGAGATCCGCGAGCGATCGACGATCCGAAGCAACTGCCGCAGGCTCAACATACGATGACGCTTTCGACTGAGAAGACTGGATACGTCGCATCTGTTCAGTGCGAACAGGTGGGCACCGCATGTGTCATTCTCGGCGGCGGCCGCGAGCGGAAAGAAGACTCCGTCGATCCTGCAGTGGGTATCGTGCTTCACAAGAAAGTTGGGGATGCCGTCGTTGCCGGCGAGCCGTTAGCGACGATTTACTACAACGCAGAAACCCGTGCGGCGCGTGCGAGGCAGCTGCTTGAAGAGAGCTTTCAGATTTCCGACTCAGCCCCGCGCGAGAAACGGCCATTGGTCCATCGCGTGATCGGAAAGCCCGGAGAGAAAAACTGAATGGGACGCTTCACTGGAATCCTCGGCCTCGTGACTATGCTGGCATTGGCCTATGCCTTCTCGACCAATCGCCGCGCAATTCAGCTGAAAACCGTGGCGTGGGGCCTGGGCCTGCAACTCGCATTTGCTGTTCTGGTGCTGAGAATCGACTCCGGGCGGCGCGCTTTTCACGGCAGCCGGCGACGTCGTGAGTCGCTTGCTTAGCTACTCTTACGTCGGCTCGCAGTTTGTTTTCGGCGACCTGGGGAAACAAGGTTCGAACTTAGGCTTCTATTTCGCATTTCAGGTACTGCCCACGATCATTTTCATCTGCGCATTTTTCGCGGTGCTCTATCATTTCGGCGTCATGCAACTCATCATTAAGATTGCCGCCTGGGTCATGACTCGCGTGATGGGCGCCAGCGGCGCGGAGTCACTCAACATCGCGGCCAGCATTTTCATGGGACAAACCGAAGCCCCGGTAACCATCCGGCCGTTTCTGCCGGATCTGACGCGCTCGGAACTCATGACCGTGATGACCAGCGGCATGGCGCATGTCTCCGGCGGAATCATGGCGGCCTACATCGCATTCGGCATCGAACCAAAACACCTGCTCAGCGCGGTGATCATGACGGCGCCGGGAACGCTTTTGATGGCGAAGATGCTCGTGCCCGAAACCGAGCAGCCGAAAACCGCCGGACGCGTTGTCATGCCCGAAGCTGAAGAAAAAACTGAGAAAGAAGAGAATCTGCTCGGCGCGATTGCGCGAGGAACGACCGATGGCCTGCACATGGCCTTGAACATCGCCGCGATGCTGATCGCGTTCCTGGCTCTGATCGCGCTGGCCGATGGCATCATGGGTGGAATTCACCATTGGGTGGCGTGGTTCCCAGAAAGTCTGGAAAAAATTTTCGGAGCTGTCTTCGCTCCGGTTGCCTGGGTGATCGGCGTTCCGTGGCACGACTGCGGAGTGATTGGAACTTTGCTCGGCACGCGCATGGTGCTGAACGAGTTGGTGGCATTCTCCATGCTCGGACCGATGAAGGCCGCGCTCGATCCGCGCTCTTTTACCATCGCCACGTTCGCGCTCTGCGGATTCGCCAATCTCAGCTCCATCGGAATCCAGATCGGCGGCATCGGAGCGCTCGCGCCCAACAAGAAGAGCGAACTGGCGCGGCTCGGAATTCGCGCGATGCTGGCAGGAACCATGGCAAACCTGATGTCAGCGTCAATCGCTGGCATGCTGCTCTAGGCTCATTCATCATTCATAGAAAGGACTTTCTGTGATGCGACTTCGCGGTTATTTCTGCTTTCATTTCGTTCGTTCATTCTCGCTCTACAAACGAACGCTTTCGCTCAATCCACCGCCGCGGCGCGTCATCATCGACACCGATCCGGGCACGGACGACGCGATGGCGATCATCCTCGCGCTGAATTCTCCGGAGTTGAAAGTGGAAGCGCTGACGGTCGTCCCCGGCAACGTGGATGGGCAGCAAGGACTGGAAAATGCGCTGAAGATCGTTTCGCTGGCGGGACGCTGCGACGTTGTGGTGGCCGGCGGAGCGCAACATCCGCTGAATCAGAAGCTGATCACGGCACAATTCTGGCATGGAAAGAATGGACTGGCCGACGTCGAACTGCCGCCTTCGAAGTGCAAGGCCGATCCAAGCTTTGGACCGGATCTCATCATTGAGATGGTCCACAAATATCCGCATGAGATCACGCTGATTCCGGTCGGGCCCCTTACCAATATTGCGCTGGCGGTTTCGAAAGATCCTTCGATCGCGTCTCTGGTCAAGGATATCGTCATCATGGGCGGTTCGATCACCGGCGGAAATGTCAACGGAGCGGCGGAAGCGAACATCTACAACGATCCGGAGGCGGCGCAGATTGTGTTTAATGCCGGCTGGATGGTGACGATGGTCGGCTCCGATGTGGGTGAGCGAACTCTGATCACGCGGAAGTATCTTGCAGAGCTGCAATCCTCTGCACGGACCGCAGAGCGACTTTATCGCCAAGATCGCCGACTTCTATTTGACCCGCAGCGAGAAGAGCGGATACAGCGGAGCCGCGATGTATGATCCGCTGGCGGTAGGCATCGCTATCGACCCGACTCTCGTGACGCTCAAAGACATGCATGTGGATGTCGAGACCAAAGGCGAGTTCACGCGCGGAGAGACCGTCGCCAATCGCATGGGCTCGAACGAGAACAACGTTCTGCACGGCGACCACTACGAAATCGAGGGCGTCGATCGAGCTGAAGCCGAACGCGCGAGTCTGCCTGGCCTCCGACGCAGACCGCTTCCTGAATCTGTTCATCAGCCGCATCAGAGGAAGTAGTGGCGCGGCCGCAGTAGATGCGGCACGTAGTGCAACAGAAATACTGTGGTGCCCCATTCCTCGTTCGGAGCGTTGCAGCGAAGGGGCGGCTTACTATGATTTTCGACGGCGCCGGCCGAAGGCGGACCGCATTCGACTTCGCTCAGGGCACCAGTTGCGTGCGCCACTCAGACGAAGCTAGTTAGCCGCTGGCGTGCGCCAGCAGCCAGAATCGCCAGCCCATAAAACACAAACATCAGCGCCAAGATAATCTTTCGCCCTCGATCCCGCCCCTGCAAATTCCTTCCACGCAAACACGCCCCACAGCGCGCCACCATCGGCGCGGATTGCCCGATGGCATAGGACAGCGCGAAGCCGGTCGACTCTTCCGGCCACCACATTGAACACGGTCCCGATGCCCCAGATCATTCCGCCGAGCAGTCCCAGCAGATGTCCCGAGGGCGGCCCGCTGAAAAATCCGCCGAAGCCCACCGGTTCGCCCACCAGCGGCTTCTTCATGAAATACAAATTCCAGATGAAGCACGAGAGCAGCGCGCCGAGTGTGAGAAATACCACGGAACTATACGGCGTGAGCGCATTGCCGCGCGTCGCGCCATAGGCGACGAACGGATTCCACAGCCCCATCAGCACGCCCGACACAACGCAAATGACGATGCTCTTGCGCGAAGCCGTGCGCCCGCGCTGCCAGACTGCCAAACGCCTTGCCATCAAGAATCACCGCAATCAGCGCGCACGCCACGCCGACCGCCATGAACAGCAGTTTCCCTTCGGCTGCAGAATGTAGCTCAGCATGGTCCCCACCACCAGCGCGATTCCGATCGAAACCGGCAGCGCCACCGCCAGTCCGGCCATATCGATCGCAGCCACCAGCAGCAGATTCGCCAGATTGAAAATCGCGCCGCCGACCATGCGTCCACACGATGTTCGAGTTGTCGGCGGAATGGACGTTGTTCAGAAAGCTCGACGAATCGTGCCCCGTGCTGCCCAGGTGAGCGCGACCACCAGAGAGATCAGAAAAATGCCGATCGCATAGTCCCAATAGAAAAGTTCGAAGCGATAATTCTTCACGCCCTTGTAAGTATTTGCCCACGATCCCCAGCAAACGGCGCTCGTGACCATCATCAACAGCGCAACGCTCAGACTCGGTGGTGTGAACAATCGTTTCTCCTTGAGACTCTCTGGGGCTGCAAAATGAGTAACTGTACTCCTCTTGCATTCGTGTCACAAGTATCTGCGCTCGAGTCAGCCGATCGAGCCCGCGAGCAAGCGCACCGATGCTCTGCTATCCTTACGCGCGTGCCACGCACTTTCTGATCGATACCGACACGGCTTCCGACGATGCCGTCGCGCTGATCATGGCTTTGCGCGCGCCTGACGTGCACGTGGCCGCGATCACAATGGTCGCCGGGAACGTGCACGTTCAGCAAGCCACTCGCAACGCGCTCTACACCGTTGAACTTTGCGGAGCGGATGTTCCGGTGTATGTCGGGCGCGGAGAAGCCTCTGCTTCGCACGTATGAGAACGCGACCTGGTTTCATGGACGCGATGGACTCGGCGACCACAACTATCCGCGCGCCGCAGTCGATCTGCCGCAGAAACTGCATGCGGTCGATGCGATCATCGACGACGATTGAGGCCAATCCCGGACTGGTGCTCGTCACGCTTGGCGCCGCTCACCAATCGTTGCGCTGGCGCTCGCAAAGCAAGCCAACGATCGCCGCGAAAGTCAGCCGCTGCGTGGTCATGGGAGGCGCTCCGTGCTGTGAGGGCAATGTCACGCCGGCGGCCGAATACAACATCTGGGTCGATCCAGAGGCTGCCCGCATGGTCATGCTCAGCGGACTCCCAGTGGAACTCGTCGGTTGGCAACTCTCTCGCGGAGAAGCAGTCGTGAATGAGAGCGATATCGCGATCGATCCAGGGATTCAACAACGCGCTCGCCTGGTTTGCCATCGAATGCAACAGCCACGCGCGCGAGGCGTACAAAGTGCAGACTGGAGAAGATGGAATTTGTTTGCCCGATCCGGTGGCGATGTGCATCGCGCTCGATCCAACGGTGGGAACCGAGTGGAGCGAACACTACGTGGAGGTTGAGACGCAGAGCGAGCTAACACGAGGCATGACTGTCGTGGACCGGCTGAATGTGGCGGAGGATGAGCGCAACCGCGCAGTATGGGCGCAAGCCCTGGAAGCGAAACGCAAGACCAAAGTCTGCTGGAGAATCGACAACGAACGCTGGAAGGAAGCTCTGTTCGCGGCGCTGCGCTAGCACTGTGAAAAATTAACCGTTGACTTGGGAGTAAGTTGACCGCTTAAGAAACTCTCCCTGCCCGGCCCGGCCGAGAAACTTGTCTCCCTCAACCACGACTCGCCCTCGAGATAAAACGACCTCAGGCATGCCAGTCACCTGAATCCCTTCGAACATCGAGTAATCCACGCGCATGTGATGAGTCTTGGCGCTGATCGTGTGTTTGCGCTTGGGATCGAAAATCACGAGATCGGCATCGCTTCCGACGGCGATCGTTCCCTTGCGCGGATACAAACCGAAAAGCTTTGCCGGAGTGGTGGAAACCAGTTCGACGAATCGATTCACGCTGAAGCGGCCCTGGGCAACGCCGCCGGAGTAAATCAGGCTCATGCGATGCTCAACGCCCGGGCCGCCGTTGGGAATCTTCGTGAAGTCGTCACGCCCGAGTTCTTTTTGCTCTTTAAAACAGAATGGGCAGTGATCAGTGGAGACGACCTGCAGATGATCGCGCTTCAGGCCGTTCCATAACTCTTCCTGATGCCACTTTTCGCGAAGCGGCGGCGTGAAGACATATTTCGCGCCTTCGAAGTCGGGAACGTCAAAATTCTCGATCGATAGATACAAGTATTGGGGACAGGTTTCTGCGTAAACGGGAAGCCCGCGATCGCGAGCCTCGCGCACTTTTTCGAGAGCCTCGTTGCAGCTTAAGTGCACGATGTAGATCGGCGCCCCGGCAATCTCCGCTAACGCAATCGCGCGGGATACGGCCTCAGCTTCCGCCGTAGTAGGACGCGTGAGAGCGTGATATTTCGGAGCTTTCTTCCCTTCGGCCAGCGCCTGCTGCACGATGACGTCGATCGCGCTCCCATTTTCGGCATGCATGCAGATGAGCCCGCCGTTTTTCGCGGTGGTCTGCAGCGCGCGAAAGATGCTGGCATCGTCGAGCATGAACACGCCGGGATAGGCCATGAACAGCTTGAAGCTGGTCACTCCTTCACCCACCAGAGCGTTCATCTCCTGCAGTTGACCATTGCCGATGTCGGTGACGATGCAGTGAAAGGCGTAGTCGCTGACGGCTTTCTTCGAAGCCTTTTCCATCCAGGTGTCGAAGGCTTTGCGCAGCGGCTGGCCTTTGTACTGAATAGCAAAGTCGATCAGCGTAGTGGTTCCGCCGAAAGCCGCGGCGCGCGTGCCGGTTTCAAAATCGTCGGCGCTGGTAGTACCTCCGAAGGGCATATCGAGATGGGTATGAACATCGATTCCGCCTGGCAAAACAAACTTTCCGGACGCGTCCAGAATCTTCGTCGCGTTCTGTCGCGGCAGATCTTTGCCGACAGCCGCGATCTTGCCATCGGTAATCGCAACATCCGCCACATAGGTATCTGCCGCGGTCACCACGGACCCATTGCCGATGATTGTGTCAAAGCCCATCGCGTCCTCCGCCCGAGGCTGAAATCAAATGCGAATTCTATGCTAAACTGCCGCTCCTCAGCTTGTGTTATTGCTGGAGCGACAAAAGGAGTCCGCCATGCAATTTGGCATTACGCTAAAGCCAGACATCACAGTCGATCGCATAGTCGGTTTGACGCGACAAGCCGAAGCTGCCGGTTTCGAGTATGGATGGCTCTTCGACTCCCACGTTTTGTGGATGGATCCGTACCCTTTGCTTACGCTGATGGCCGTGAACACGCAGCGGATGCGGCTGGGCACGCTGGTCACCAATCCCGCAACCCGCGATCTCACTATTACCTCGAGCCTGTTCGCTACGCTGAACCTGATTTCCGGCGGCAGGATGGAACTGGGGATTGGACGAGGTGACAGTTCGAGACGCGTGCTCGGCAAAAAGCCGGTGAGTTGGTCGCAGTTGGAAACTGCGGTAAAGATTTTTCGCGATCTGACCGCCAGCCGTGAAATTGAGTACGAAGGCCAGCCGACCAAGCTCACGTGGGCCAAGGTTTCCCCGCGGGTTTGGATCGCCGGCTACGGGCCAAAGGTGCTGCACATGGCAGGGCGGGTCGCCGACGGAATCATTCTTCAGTTTGCCGATCCGGATTTGATTTCCTGGTGCCTTGGCTTCGTAAGAGAAGGCGCCAGCGCCGCGGGACGCGACATGAGCCAGATCGAGGTGATGTCGGCCGCTCCGGTTTGGGTTTCCGATGATCTTGCTTTAGCGCGCGAACGCGTGCGCTGGTTCCCGGCGCTGGTTTCAAATCACGTGATGGATCTGATCCGCCAGTACAAGCCGCAAGATCTGCCAGCGGCGCTTACTGCCTACGTGCAGGATCGCGGCGGCTACGATTATCTGCACCATTGCGAAGTGGATAGCAGCAATGCGAACTTTGTCACCGATGAAGTGGTCGATCGATTCTGCCTGGTCGGGCCGGCTAGGGCTCATCAAGAAAAACTGCGCAAGCTGGCCAGCGTTGGGGTTACTCAATTCAATCTGTATCTGATGTGTGGGGATGAGGAGCAGTCACTCGACATCTATGCGAGAGAAGTTCTGCCGGTCTTTCAGGAGACCGTGAAGTCGAAACGCTGAAGCTAGGAGAGGGCCACAGGAGCAAGCGCGGCCGGGCGCTGAAACCTCATCATCGCGTAATAAACTGCAAAAGAAACGGCGAAGCCGACAAACCAGGAATAATCATAAAGAACTCGCACGGAAGGGACCGCCAGACCGATCAGCGCTGTCCCTGCTCCCAGCGCGAGCGCGATTACGGCGCGCCAGTTGAAGCCATTGGAATATTCGTAGATTCCGCCGCGAAGGTAGAGATCATCCACGTGCAGGACGCGCCCCCGCACCACGAAATAGTCGCAGATCATGATGCCTGCGACCGGCCCGAGGAAGGCGGCGTAGCCGCCCAGCCAGCCAAGAATGAACGTGTTGTAATTGGCTAGCAGTTTCCACGGCATCATGGCGATCCCCATGAAGCACGTGATCACGCCGCCAGTGCGGAAGCTGATTCGGCGAGGCCAAAGGTTGGAGAAGTCGTTTGCCGGCGATACCACGTTGGCACCTATGTTGACGTTCAGCGTGGCCAGCAGAATCGCGATCAGTGAGATGACCACGGCTACTGGTGAATGAAAACGGCTGAGCAGTTGCACGGGGTCTGAGATTGCTTTGCCATAAATCACGACTGTGGCCGAGGTGACGGCAATGCCAATGAAAGCGTAAAGAGTCATCGTTGTCGGCAGGGCGAGGGCCTGGCCGATAACCTGTTCCCGCTGGTTGCGCGCGAATCGCGTGAAGTCGGGAATATTCAAGGAGACGGTTGCCCAAAATCCCACCGTACCGTTGAGCGCTGGAATCAGAAACTTCAGGAAGTCGGCAAAGTTGTTGAAGCGCGAGGGCGCGGCCAGCATGGGGCCGAAGCCGCCCGCAGCGTGATAGGCCCATGCCAAAAGCAGCAGACCAACCGCTAACAACACCGGTGCGCTAATTCCCTGCAGGATGCGGATGTATTCGATCCCCATGAGAATTACGGCGAGGTTGATCAGCCAGAACAGAAGAAAGCAAATTGCCGTGGCATGGGGAAAGTCTTTCCATGCGGGGGCGAGCGTAGCGAGCAGGGTGCTGATCGCTTCGCCGCCGATCCAGGTTTGGATTCCGAACCACCCGCACGCCACCAATGCCCGCAGCACGGCGGCAACGTTCGCCCCGAGTACTCCAAACGAAGCGCGAGCTAACACGGGAAACGGAACGCCGTACTTGGCTCCGGGGTGAGAGTTCAGCAACATCGGCACCAGCACGATGACGTTGCCGATAAAAATTGTCAGCACCGCCTGTTTCCAGTTCATTCCACCCTGGATCAAGCTCGCCGCCAGCATGTAGGTGAGAATGTTCACCGACATCGAAATCCACAGCGCCGCGAAGTTGTATGTGCCCCAATGCCGGCGGGAGGCATCGGCCGGCGCGAGGTCAGGGTTGTAGAGAGGACTGGATTCGATGCGGGAGTTGGGAGTTGTCATTCGCTTTTGAGTTCTTCAACGTAGCAGCATCTTGGCAGTCTGCCGATAGCATCTCGCAAGCGGCGCCGAACAGCCGCCGGGATGGCGACGCCACGATCAGTCTGCCGCTGCGCTAGTTGCACTCTGCGTCGTGATCGGGGCATAGCTTTCTGGACGGCGGTCGCGGAAGAACTGCCAGACCTTGCGAACTTCGGCGATCATTTCCAGATCGAGATCCGCTACTACTACTTCGTCTTTATCGCGGCTGGCCTGCGCGAAGATTTTTCCGCGCGGATTGCAGAAATAGCTCTTGCCATAGAATTCGCCGATGCTCCAGGGCTTTTCTATGCCGACGCGGTTGATGGCCCCGACAAAATAACCGTTGGCTACCGCATGCGCAGGCTGCTCCAGATCCCACAGATATTCCGAGAGGCCGGCGACGGTCGCTGAAGGATTGAAGACGATTTCCGCGCCGTTCAATCCAAGGATGCGCGCGCCCTCGGGGAAGTGGCGGTCGTAGCAGATGTAGACCCCGACCCGCGCGTACTTGGTCTCAAAGACTGGATACCCTCCATCGCCCGGAGTGAAGTAAAACTTCTCCCAGAATCCGGGATGGCAGTGCGGGATGTGGTGCTTGCGATATTTTCCCAGATAGCGGCCGTCGGCATCGATCACTGCGGCAGTATTGAAATAAACCCCGGGCATCTGCTCTTCATAAACTGGAACCACAATCACCATGCGATATTTCGCAGCGAGCTTTTGCATCATGCGGACCGTCGGGCCATCCGGCACGCGCTCGGTCAGTTCGTACCAGCGCGCATTCTGCTCGGCGCAAAAGTAAGGGCCGTAGAAAAGTTCCTGCAGGCACAGAACTTGCGTTTTTTTCTTTGCCGCCTGCTCGATCAACTTCAAATGCTTGTCGATCATCGCTTTTCTGATCTGGGCAAGGGGACGCTCCGTGCTGAGCGCATTGCTGGCTTGAATCAAGGCACAGCGCACAATTCGGGTCATGGGATGTGACCTCCGCGGAACGCAACTATAGCAGAAAACTTTTGGTTAAATCCGTGTGATTGTACTATTCCTCGAGTCAGGTCCCTCCGATCTTCGCGGCCTTTCTTTGCGGACTTTGCGGTTAAGAGCTCTCGTCGGGAAGTCGAAGCAAGTAAACCGCGAAGTGCGCTAAGAAATGCCGCGAAGGTCGCGAAAAGAGCAACATCGAATTTGTCCGCTGTGGCGGTCCGCCGCCGAGGCACCGCGTTGACACAATCGGGAGCACCAAAATAGACTCGGCCTTCTCACAGCTCGAAGAGAACAAACTATGGCCAAACGCCCTCGGATTGCGGTAGTGGGAAGCGCGAACATTGATCTGACCACATTCGCGGATCGGTTCCCGAAACCCGGGGAAACGATCTTCGGACAAAACTTCGATCTCGGATTTGGGGGCAAAGGCGCGAATCAGGCGGTCGCCGCCCGCCTTTGTGGCGCGGATGTATTCATGGTGGCGCGAGTCGGAAGTGACCTGTTCGGTCCGGCTACCATCGAAAACTTTAAGAAACTTGGCATTGACACTGCCCACGTGAAGCAGGTTGAGGGATTATCCAGCGGCGTCGCTCCGATTTTCGTCGAGCCCAACGGACAAAACCGCATTCTGGTAGTGAAGGGGGCCAACGACGCGCTGAAACCCGCGGATGTTGACGCCGCGGGTGAAATCTTGAAGGCTGCCGATTGCATCGTCCTGCAATTTGAAATTCCTCTCGAAACTGTCTACTACACAGTTGCATTCGCGCGAACGCATGGGATTCGCTGCATCCTAAACCCTGCTCCGGGTCAGGCGGTTGACGTGCGCGCTCTGGCTGGACTCGATTACTTTGTTCCGAACGAGAGCGAGGCCGAAACCATCAGCGGGATTGCAGTTCGTAATGTTGAAGACGCGAAGAAGTGCGCGGAGAAACTGGTGGCGGGCGGAATTCGGCGGGTCATCATCACTCTGGGTGCCAGCGGATCTCTGCTGGCGGGCGAAGCGTTCAGTGAGCACGTGCCACCGTTTGCCGTGAAAAGCATCGACAGCACGGGCGCGGGCGATGCATTTATCGGGAGTTTCGCTGTATTCCTTGCTGAGGAAGTAGCGGAACGAGAAGCCGTGCGCCGCGCCAATCTCTATGCTGGACTTTCGACTACCGGGGTCGGAACGCAAAAGTCCTTCTATGATCGTGCGCGTTTTGACGCCGAATGGTCGCTTCAAGGACGAAACTAGTTCGGTCCGGCCCGGTTACCGAAGAGAATCGAGTCCGAATAATCCGTTCGGTTGTCCTTGCCTGTGCAAAACAGGGAAGAAACTCTGCCTAATAGTTTTCTACTATCGAAAAGTCTTGACTTAAGACGGAGCGGGGATTTATAAGGCCGTCCTACAGCAAAAATCTCCCAGATCAATGCCTAGGGAAAGTCTGTGCGTCATGCGGTGTGGGGCCGCCGAAAGGGTTGCAATGCTGCATAAGAGGGCGCTGCTCGTTGTCGTTGTCTTTTCGCTTGCATTCGCGGTTTGTCCATTGCTGTACGGCCAGGCGACCGGCAGTTTTTCAGGCACTGTCTCCGACAAAGCGGGCGCCGTAGTATCTGGCGCGACGGTGAAAGCCACCTCGCAGGGCACGGGCGTCTCGCGTGAGGCGAAGACCGACGATTCAGGGCACTACCAGATCCCACTGCTGCCAGTCGCGATTTACACGCTTCGGGTGGACGCCCAGGGTTTCGGTCCCGCCGAGCAGAAGGACGTTCGGCTGCAAGTCGACGAGCACCGCGAACTGGATTTCACTATCGCGCCCGCCTCGGTCTCGACTGCGGTTGAAGTGAGCGCGACCGAAGTGGCGGTGGAGACGGCGAATCCAACTCTGGGTCAGGTCATTACTTCCGAACAGGTGGCTGAACTTCCGTTAAACGGGCGCGACTTCGTGCAGTTGGCGACTCTGACCCCCGGCACAACACAGGAGACGAACCCCAACAGCTTCTTTAACGCCGGTCCCAGCAGCGAGGTCTCGACGCGCGGAACGTTTTCGCTGTCGGTGGGCGGATCGCGCGCCCAGAGTACGGACTGGCTGCTGGACGGCAATGACAACAACGAGTTGACAGCGGGCGGCATTGCGATTCTGCCATCGATTGATGCCATCCAGGAATTCAAGGTTCTGACGTACAACTATTCGGCGGAGTGGGGCACACGCGCTGGTCCTACGGTTCTGGTGACAACCAAGTCAGGCTCGAACAAGTTCCATGGATCGCTGTTTGAATTCTTCCGCAACACCAAGCTGGATGCCAAGAATTACGATTTCGGTTTCGCGTCGGCGAATCAAAAGTTCAATCTGAACGAGTTCGGCGGTGCGTTGGGCGGCGCGATTCAGAAAGATAAGACGTTCTTCTTCGTTGACTACCAGGGCAAGAGACAGCGGCGTGGAATACCGTTTACGGGCCTGGTTCCGACCCAGGCGATGATCGGTTCGCTAGCGACGGGCGCCGACTTCAGCCTGGATCCCCTTGGTCTTACGCGTGGAGTCCCCCACGCGGAGTATAACAACGAAGTTAGATTCTTCCACCTTACGAACCTGTTCGATTTCCAGCCGTTCCAGTGCGATGCCTCGGACAATCCGATTCCGGCGGGTCCCGGCGGCGTGCAGCCGGCGGGTGCTCAAACGTGCGACAAGATCCCCGGGAACATGATCGACCCAACGGGCCAGAAGATCCTCCAGCTATATCCTCAGAGCAATGTGAGCAACCCAAACCCAAGCCTGGGCTTTAACTTCACCAACACACCGGTGCGGAGCATCAATGAAGGCGAGTTCGATATTCGGGTGGATCACAATTTTTCGAGCAAGGATTCTGCCTTTGCCCGCTTCAGTTATGACCAGGCGGTTTCGTTTGTTCCCGGCGGCAGCCCTCCGGGGTTCGCTGAACTCAACACCTTCGGCAGTTCAGAAAATATTCAAAACCACGGGCGGAACATAGCAGTTTCCGAGACCCACGTATTGTCCGATCGCACCGTGAATCAGGTGAACGCCGGATTTAACCGCATTTTCAACCATTTCACTTCGGCTCAAAGCGGCACTTGCTATGCTTCCAGCATTGGCATTCAGGGCGCCAACCTGGGCAGTGCGTGCGATAGCATTACTGGCTACCCCGCGAGCCTGAACCAGTCGACCAAAGACTGCATCAGTTGCGGAATGACCTCTGTGCTGACTGGCGGCGGTTACTGGTCGGTGGGTGATCGAGGATTTTCACCGTTCCAGGGCGGTACGAACGTGTTCTCGATTTCCGATTCGTTCGACATGATTCGCGGCAAGCACGACGTCCGCGTTGGCATGGGTATCCGCGCTCAACAGATGAACGTGGAGAGCGGTGCCTTCCAGGATGGCTTTCTGATTCCGTTCGGTATAAGCGGTGACGACACGGCGGATCTTCTCCTGGGCCAGGCTGGCCTGGGAATTCATGATCAGACGTTCCGTGGCGCCACCACGGGGCGCCGCTGGAAGCTGTTCCGCCCCTTCGTGCAGGACGAGTGGCGTGTTTCCAATAGCTTGACGCTGAGCCTGGGCTTCGCCTGGGCCTTTACGACTCCCATCAAGGAAGCCGAGAATCGCCAAGCGAACTTCGATTTCGCCACCGGCCAGCTGTTTGTAGCGGGCAACACTTCCGCTTTTTCTTCCGCGCTTGCGGGCTGTAACTTCTGCGTTCCCTCCGGCCCGGATGTTGGAATTCAACTGGACAAAACCGCGATCGAACCTAGAATCGGTTTCGCGTGGAAGCCATTCAACAGTCAGAACACAGCGATCCGTGGCGGATACGCGATCTTTCATGACTCCTCGTGGAATCAGGGTGGGCAGGGGTTGTGGGAGAATCCGCCATACTTCGCCGAATCGGATAATTTCAACGGCGTCCCGAATTGCCCGTTTGGTAATACCACGCTCAATTGCGGCGTACAGCGCGTGTTCTTGCAGAGCCTCGCTGGTGGCGCAATCGGGCCCTACACTGCGCCTCCGGCCATTACTTCGTTCCCTGGCACACTTTACGCCCAGAACCTGGACTTCAAACAGGGGAGAGTGCAGCAGTTCAACCTGAATGTGGAGCACCAGATTCCTGGAAACATCGTGGTCACCGCCGGATATGCCGGATCGCGCAGTTCGCACATTCTGGTGGATGGTTTGAACCAGAATGTCCATTCGCCCCTGGCGTGCCCCGGTGGCGCCGATGCTCAACCCGGTTACACGCTGGGCTGCGGCCTCAGCACCACAACAAACCCCTACCCTACCTTCGGCACTATTTCCAACCAGAGTGACGACGGTCAAGCCACCTACAATTCCTTCCAGGCCAAGGCTGAGACGAAGAGCGCGCGGCACGGGATCTACGCTCTGATCGGCTACACGTACTCGCATACCTACGACTCAGGGATGGTGGACGGCTTGGGCTCGTTTCCGGGCGCCACATACTGGCCTCTGCCCGGAACGCACAATGCTGACTGGAGCCTTTCCCAGATCAACCTTAACCACCAGTTCACGGCCAGCGTGACTTATAATCTGCCGTTCGGCAAGGGTAAGAAATTCGGAAGTAACTGGAACGGGGCCGCCAATGCTATTGCCGGCGGTTGGGAGGTGAACACAATTGAACGTGCCATTTCAGGGTTCCCATTGTTCGTAGTGGACAGCTCCAATACTTCTGGAGTGAATTTCCAGTGGAACGGAAGCAGCGTGAACCGGCCCAACGAAGTGGGGGATCCGAACCGAGGGGGGCAGGTGGCGGCAAATATGAGCTGCAACGCGCCCGCCCAGGTGCACACACTGCAGAATTGGTTCAACCCCTGTGCTTTCGTTTCCACGAGCGCTTCCCCAATGACGGTAGGAGAACTCGGAAATTCTCCTCGCGCGCCGGTCAGCGGACCCCGCTTCGTCAATACCGATTTGTCTTTCGTGAAGCATTTTGCGCTACCGTACGAGGGCATGCGGGTTGATTTCCGGGCGGAGTTCTTCAACCTGTTCAACCATCCACACTTTTATTTGCCGGGCAGCAGTGGCGTCAGCAACATGCAGGACATCAATGCTCCGTCCACTTTTGGCGTGATCAGCTCTACGCTCAACGACCCGCGTCTTATTCAGCTCGCGCTGAAGCTTGTTTTTTAGGGCGGGCCGGAATCGCATTTCAATTTAAGGCAGGCTGGGTTTGAGTCAGCCTGCCTTTTGACTTTGCAAACGAAGGGCGTGGTTCTATTGCGGCGGCGAGGCTGGCGTTCGGTCGCGCAGTTCATACACAAACTGCTGGAGTTCATGCCGCTGCCGTTCGGTTTCGGCGGCTTTTTCCTTCGATATTTCTGTGTATCGTTGCAGTTCGGCTTGCGCGCTCGCAGATTCGCCCGCTTGCCGGTAGGCCTGCGCCAGCCGGTAGTGCGCCTCTTCGAGTCTGGGATCGGCCTCGATCGCTTGCCGGTAGGCGGCCATTGCGCTCGATAAATCGTTTCGCTCTGCGTAGATCACTCCGAGTTGCAGATAGGCTGGGCCGAGTTTCGGGTCGAGATGGACAGCCTTCTCCAGCAGAGACTTCAGCTGAGAGGAATCTGCCACGTCCTCCGGCGACTTGCGCCGCTTCCAAAGACTGATTGCGTAGTAGTAGTTGGCGAGGGCATTCTGGGGTTGAAGCCTGACGAATCGCTGAAGTCGTTCGATGACGGCGTTGGATTGAGCGGCCTCGACCGCTTGCATTTTTCCCATCAGCAAGTATGGGTTGGGATCGCTGGGATTGAGGTCGGAGGCTTCGCACAGACGCTGCGCCGCATTGTCGTAGGAGCCGCGAGCGTACCAGGATGCGCCAAGACCAGCCAGCATCCGGACGGAGTGCGGATATAGATGATTGCCTTTTGTAAAAACTTCGAATGCAGGTTCAACCGCGCGGTGCAGCAGCAGTTCAGCTCCCCAATCGAAGAGATTTCGCTCGTCCGGGTTCAGTTCCGCCGCACGTTGATACTCTTGCACCGCTTCAAGGGGATTGCCGAGTTTCTCGTCGACTTCTGCCAGCAAGTGATGCGGCTCAGCTTCATGCTGACTGGATTTGTTCTGCGCCACGATCAAGGCTCGAACATCTGTGCGCGCGCGTTCGTAATCTCCGCTGTCGGCGCGTGCCAGCGCAACTTCGTAGGCATTCCCGGGATCGCCGGGATTCAGTCGAGAAGCCCGCTCCAGATAAGGGAGGGCTTGTCGCGCCTTTCCTTCGGCGACCAGCAAGGTCCCAAGCTTGTGATTGGCTTCAAAGCTCTCCGGCTGGTACTCGAGCGCTTTGCGCAGAGATTCTTCCGTCCCGGAATTCTCCGAAACATGCAGGGAACCGAGTGGTGCTGGCCCGCTAAGCGATGCCGTTGCCTGCGCCAGGGCTTCTCTGTTTCGCATAATCGTATCGGAACCATGGCCGCCAAGATTTGTGGTGTCGGTAACACCAGCCACGGTGAAGTGGGGTTCGTCGAAAAAGTCAGGCTGGTGTGTCGAACCTTGCCGCGTCTTTTCTACCTCGAGCGTGAGGTCAATCGTTTTGGATTCTTTCTCACCGAAGACGACGGGGCTGACAGTTGCGGTGCTGTAGCCAGTCGCCTCGGCGCGCAGGCTATAGACGCCTTGGTGAACCGCGGAAAAGTGGTAGGCTCCTGCCGAATCGGTATGCGCCGTGATTGGTTGCGAATCCTTGGTTTGCAGGCAAACTTTGACGCCGGCAACCGGTCGTCCGCCGGAATCTCGCACGAACCCCTGTAGACTTGGTGTCGCAGAAGGTTCCGATCGAGCCTCAATGGATTGTCCCTGGAAGGTGGCCGCTCCAAGAATTACAGTCAGCGCCAGAGTGCAGGCGGTAAGGCGAGGGTCATGTGCGGAGACGCGGACGCGGGCCATAAGCCAAGCGCGAGTTGGAAAGACAAGTCGGAGCCGCACTCGCGCGTTGGTCCGTCATTCTAGTCGTTCGCATTGCCATCCGCAATCTGGGCAAGGACGGATGCTAAGAAAAGAGCAACCCTCAGTTTTTGGGTGGACTTGAAGGCTGTGCGATCTCTACATTAAATCGATGTTCATGAAATGCGAGGGCGACCGATGAGATCGCGCGGAATCCTGTACTTCGCAGCAGTGGCGCTGCTGGCTTCCTGCTTCACATCTCTCATATCCGTAGGCCAGGAGAAGCGGAAGATCATCATCGATCAGGACGCAGCCGGACCCGCTGGGACGGACCAGCAGTCGATGCTCCTGCTCATCCAGTCGCCGCAAACTGACGTTCTCGGCATCACGGTGGTGACCGGCGATCAGTGGCTGAAAGAAGAGGTGGCGCACACTTTGCGCATGCTCGAACTGGTTGGACGAACCGATATTCCGGTCGTGCCAGGAGCGGAGTATCCACTCGTCAGGCGGAAGCAGGATACTGAGCTTTGGGAGCGGCAGTATGGTTCTGTGGCGTGGCTCGGCGCATGGACTCCCAGGGTCTATCATCCGGCAGACCAGTTGGGCGAGATGCCGGAAGGCAAGCCCGCAACCAAGCCAGCCGATGAGGATGCTGCTCACTTTCTGCTGCGCATGGTGCATAAGTTTCCGCATCAGGTGACGATTTACGAGGGCGGCCCCATGACAAACCTTGCCCTTGCTTTCTCCATCGATCCAGGATTCGCGGCGCTGGCCAAGGAGTTGGTGTTTATGGGAGGCAGTTTCAATCCGCGGACCGACGATCCTGAGTTCGTTAATACTCCAACTCACGAATTCAACCTGTGGTTCGATCCAGAAGCGGCGCACATTGTGCTCACTGCGCCGTGGAAGAAAATTGTCTGCACGCCGGTGGACATTTCAGTAAAAACGAGATTGACTGCCGACCTGATCAACCGCATCAAGGCGGGGGATTCTGCGGCGGCACGCTATATTGGCCGGTATGCCCGCCTGCGTGGCAGCTACAACTATTTGTGGGATGAGTTGGCAGCGGCAGCGTGGCTTGATCCGAGCCTGATTACGAAGAAGGAAACGCTGTTCATGGATGTGGACCTGGGCCGCGGCGCCGGCTACGGCAATACTCTGCGGTGGAACGATCGGGATAAGACAAAGACCGAGGTGCAGCCGGTCGAGGTGCAGGACGATCTGGACATTGATAAGTTCTACAAAATGTTTGTAGACCTGCTGAGCACGAGCGAGCAACCGCCCGCAAAGAACTAAACATCAGCAGGACCGGGGGCTATTGCGGAAGCTGCTGGAGCATGCTCTGCGCCTGGAGATGGTCCGGACGCTGCTTGAGTAGTTCCTGCAAGATGGCGCGCGCTTTTTTGGGAGTGCCTTCCAGGCTGTAAACGCGGGCCAGGTTCAAATAACACTGATCGAATGCAGCCGCAACGCGGATGCACTGTTCGAAACTTGCGACCGCCTGATCTCGCCGCTCTGTGCGCAAGTAAAGTATCCCGAGGTTGTTCAACGCTTCCGGGTAGTCGGGACGAGACTGTAGGGCTCTATGGAGATACTCATAAGCGTGAGTTGCGTCGTCGGCTTGCGCATAGATCATCCCCAGGCCGTAGTTTGCGTCGGGATCGTTGGGGCTGACAGCAAGAGCGCGTTCAAAAGATTTACGAGCCGCATCCCAGTTTCTCTGCGCGCGATACGCGTTGCCCAGATTGTTAAGAGCGATCAGATGATCGGGATTCAGCCGCAGGGCTTCCTGGAAATGCCGGATCGCTTCTTCCGTGCGGCCTTCCTGCGTGGCGAGAAGTCCGAGGTTATTCCAGGCGTTGGCGAGAGTGTCAGGATAGCTGGCGCGAAGTTTCGTAGCGCGTTCAAAGCAATCGCGCGCTTCGGACGTTTTCTGCAGGCTCAGATAAGCGCTTCCCAGTCCGTAGCAGGCTTCGGCACTCGTTGGATCGTCGCGGAGTGCAAGCTGAAACGAGGACGCAGCTTGATCAAAGTAGCCGCGCTGAAAAAACACTGAGCCGTAGGAAAGATAGTTGCGGCCAAATTCGAACGTTTCGCTGACTCCGGGAAAAGGCAGCGCTCGTGCCAACCTGTCAGTTTCAGTTTGTGGAATGTGCCGGAAATCCTGGCCGACCTGCTCAGCATTCACAGGGCCTTGATAGACCTTAACGATCTGCCCTTTGTCGTCAATCAAGAAGGACGTTGGCAAGATAAGGTCACGATGCCGGTCGAACAGGTAACGGCACAGGATGTTGTAGATGCCGGCCACGTCAGGCGATCCGCGAAGAATGGGGAAGGAAAGCCGCCGCTCGCGAGTTAACATTTGCAACTTTTCGGCGTCGGCAGGGTCGTCAACGTTCACCGTGAGCAGTCGAAGGCCATGAACCGCCCAGCCTGCGTGGAATTTGTTGAACGATTTCAGGTCTGCCTGGCACTTTGCCGATTGTGTGACCCAGAAATTGAGCAGCAAGGGTCTTCCCCTGAGTTCAACCAGAGTCCGTATTGTTCCAGTCAAGTCAGGAAGAAAAAACTCCGGCGCGGCAACAGGCGCGAGCAACCAGGCCGCAAACGTCGAGGGCAGCGATTCGGTTTCTTGCGGCGGAACGAGAGGGAGCAAGCTGCGCAATGAGTCTTTCGTTCTGAACGCTTCAACTCGAAATGTCTCAGTTCCTTCTTCCACCCAAATCCTATGGTTGAGGGGGAGGTCGTGAAGATTTTGCATCAGGCCACTCGGCCAGCGGATCGATGCCTGCACGGGATTCTTGGTTTCTCCGACGCCGAAGAATACTTCCTTGCTGTGCTGGGAAAGAAACCCTGATCCGGCCTGTAACATGCGAGTCTGGCGGCCCGACTCGGTTTCCACCGTAACCGCCGCGCCGATGGCATCGCGATTACTCTTCGTGCCGCGCAAGTGGAATGCAATCGATGGCGGCAAATTCTTAATCACATTCTTCACAATGCGCAACTGCGGGCCGTTGCGGTTTTTCAGGAAAACTTCCTGCCGGCCGTCATGATCGAAATCGGCGAGCGCAAAGGCGCGGCCATCTTCGATGAAATCCAGTCCGACTGCGCCGGAAACGTCGGAAAAAGTTCCGTCCCGGTTGTTCGCGTAGAAAACATTTCGCTCGAAACCGCTCCACGTGCCGTCGGCGCGAATCAGTTCGTTGATTGCGCTCCATCCTTGTTCATAGTCGTGCGAAGGCTTCGCCTGGTCGGGCGAATGGGCGACTACTTGCCGCCAGAAAAAGCTATTCAAATCCTGGCGTGCGGCACCCGAGATCATTCCGTTCGCGATGTAGAGATCGGGGAAGCCATCATGGTCAAAGTCGAATGCGTCGCTTGACCACGACCAGCGGCCCATTCCAACTCCGGCAGATGTGGTTTTATCCTGGAAAATTCCGATATCGCCGGGCAGGCGGTTGCGAAACTCGCTGTTACGAAACCTGCTGTTGCGAAGAAGAGAATTGCCCATGGCGTGCTTTTGATAGAGAGCCCGAATTTCTCTTGGCGAGTCTCTCTTGAAGATTTCTTGTTCTGAGATGCGCTCGCCGGCAGCTGTCCACATATCGGCGACGTAAAGATCCTCGGCGCCGTCGTTGTCGTAATCGAACCAGCCAACGCTCATGCCAGCTCCGACGTCCTCGACTCCTGCCTGTGGCGCCATATCGCTAAAGGTCCCATTACCGTTGTTGCGGTAGAGGTTCTTCCGGCCGAAGTCGTTCACCACATAGAGGTCGGGCCAGCCATCTCCGTTGTAGTCGCCCCACCCGCAACAAAAACTGTAGCGTGTGTTGTTCTGATTGAGGCCCGATTCCGCCGTCACATCGCGAAAGGTTCCATCGCGCTGGTTCCGCATCATGAAGTTAGGAGGACCATTCTCGGCATCGTGATAGGGAAGCGGATATTTGTATTGGCCCGCTCCCTGGTAATAGATGTAGAGGCAGAAATAAATGTCCAGCCATCCGTCGCGGTCATAATCGGCGACGGCTGCGCCGGTAAAAGTTCCCTGCGGAGGCCTGGCGAATTGAAACGCGCCTGGCTTCTGGCGAAACTTGCCGCCGCCCTGGTTCAAAAACAAAAGCGGGCCGCTCGCCCGCACGACGACTACATCCTGGCGCCCGTCATTGTCGAAATCGGCAAAGAGTGCGCACGCTGCGTTGTCGAGGATGCCCAAGCCAGATGCTTCCGTGATGTCTTCGAACGTTCCATCCCCGCGGTTTCGATAAAGCCGGTTGGGCAGTCCGGCGGGCTGGCAGACGTAGAGATCGTCGAAGCCGTCATTGTCGATGTCGGCGGCGGAGACTCCATTGTGTCCGTAGATGTCGATGCCGCAGGCGCCGTCGAGAACCGTGCGCCAGTAATCCACGCCGCGCAGCATTTGAGCAGAGTAGGAAGCATTGTTGCCAAGCGCCGGCGCCGTGATGTCAATGAAGACCGGGGAGGCGGAGCGGCTTCGCGTTTCGTCAAGGACTTTCCAGTTCTGGAGTAGGAAGTCGCCGCGTGTGGAAGCATACGCCCTCCATTCAAGGTCCCAATTTCCGACTCGCTGCTCTCGATGGAAACCAGCGCCTGTGCCCACCAACTCGTAACGCACGCGAGTCTTCAGCCGCTCGGGCAGTTGAGAAGTAGACACAGAACCTGCTTCGATGCTGGTCACCTGGAATTCCGCTGTCGCGAGCTTGGAAAAAACACTCATCGCCGCTCGCAATTCCTGAAGAAAGATATCCCGCGCCAGATTCGACTGGGCGGCGAATTTATTCTGATGTACTTCAAGCGCCGGCCCGGGACGCACGAGTCGGGAGTCAACCGGCTGCAGGGATGATCCCGAAAAATCTGTGGCAAGAATTCTTTCAAGAGCATTCAAATCCTGCGGAGATTGAAGCAGGCTCGAACTCCATTCCGCAAAAATGGGGGCGATCTGGTCACGGTATTTTTCGGTGACGAAATCGTCGAGGCCGGCCTGCGTCTTGAGGAGCAGGGCATCGAGCGGACGCTGCGCTCGATAGTGCGGGCGCAGATGGAACTCGGCGTCAGATGAAATCGCAGGAGGAGAATCGAAAGGAAAGATGGACGGGAAAGTGAAACCGCGCAGGCTAGCGGGAATCATCGCTGCCGAGGCGCCCTGGCAGCAACGCACGAGAAAATCGCGGCGGCCTGGGTCTAGTGGATGGAGATCGGCCGGATGACGTGTCTTCCCTGCCCGACTCAGAGCGGTGCCCCCGGAGATTCAGGTGTAGGACCGAAATCTAACAGTCGCACCGAAGCCCGTCAAGGCTGGGTGGAGTGGCGGGCAGAAGCCTCGTCGGCAGCGGGTCTGCGCCCCCCCGAACCCGGTGGCGGGTACAGATATCGGGTGCAGATATAATAATCCGATTCCTGGCGTCTCAGCCCGCGAGCATTGAATGAGGACTTCGAACCTTCGGCGAAGGATCGTGGCAGGGGTGGCGGTGCTGATATTAGCCGTGAGGCTGAGCGGCACGGCGGCGAGTCAGGCATCTACCGCTGGTGCCTCAACTGCGGGGGACACGCCGGAAGCTCATCTGGGCCGAGGCTACGACGCCTTGAAACAGGATATGTATGAGGTGGCCATCGGCGAATTTCGCGCCGCACTGCAACTCGATCCAAGTCTGGTTCTTCGCGCGCGCTTTCCTCTAGCCGTCGCGCTTTTCGAATCGCACAAGTCCGCGGAAGCCCGCCGAGAACTGGAAGCTGTGCGCCAGGAAGTTGGCGATCATCCCAATGTTTTGTATTACCTGGGAAGACTGGATCTGGAAGAGCGTAACTTTGACAGCGCTATCCGCAACTTGAAAGAGGCGGCCTCTGCCAAACCCAAGCCGCCCTTTCCAGACACGGCGTATTATCTCGGAGTCGCCTACTTTAAACACGGCGATTTAGCGGCCGCCGAGAATTGGCTGAAGGAAGCTGCCCGCCTCAATCCCCGTGACCCTCTGGCGCTGTATCAGCTGGCATTTGTCTATCGCAAGCAGGGGCACGAAGACGAAGCACAGAAAACTTTGGCAGCCTCGGAAGAATTGCGCCGGCGCCAGGACGATGAGCCCTTGCTGAAGGGTGAGTGCGGCAAGAAACTGGATCAGAGTCCGCGGGAACAGGCGCGCAGCTTCTGCGAACAACTGTATGCTCCCGACGACGCGGACAAACTGACGGCGCTGGGCACGCTCTACGCGCAGCACCGCGATCTGGAAGCGGCTCTCAAGCCCTTTCGCCGAGCTGCGGAGTTGGCGCCGCAATCCCCGCAGATGCAGTACAACCTCGCGCTGGTGTATTTCCAACTGAATCAGTTTGAGTCGGCGCGCGCGTGTCTCGCAAAGGTCATCGAGCGCTGGCCGGATTTGTTTCAGTTGAACGCTCTCTATGGAGCCGTCTTGCTGAAGCTTGGGGAAGCTGTTCCGGCGTATAAGGTGCTGCACCACGCGCAGCAACTCAACCCGCAGGATCCCGGCACGACTGACTTGCTCTATCAGCTCACGCTCGATCTTGCAGGGAAAAGCCAGCGTGACCGGCAATATTCCGACGCGCTTCACTATCTGAAAGAAGCGGTAGAACTGCGGCCTCAAGCGCCGGACCCTCACCGAAGCATGGCGGAAATATATACACTCACCAACCTTCCCGGCGAAGCGACTGCCGAGCAGCGAGAAGCGGATCGCTTGAGCAAGAGCCCGTCGAACTAGGATCGCAAGAAATTTTCTCTCTTCCCTTTTCCCTCTTTGATCGGGAGAGAGTAATCCCGGTCGCGATTCGAAATGCAGACTTCCCGCTAATTTCGGGATTACCTCTGAGTCCTATTTTTGGGTCCGCCGAGACCGTTTTCGGGAATCTAGTAGAAAGCTTCCCGCTAGGGGAATCACAGCTCGTCCTGACGAGCTTTCCCCTTGACCGCACGTTTGCGCGGCAGCTAGCGTTGGAAAGTAAAGAAAAACGGAACAGGCGACTTAGCGGGAAATTTTCAGGCGGGGCGAAAAGTACGAGGCGAGGTTAGTTAGCAGATGGGAACTGTAGCGTCAGGATTATCGGGACCGGATGCGGCAGTTTTCCTGCTGGCTGAGAACCGGCTGCTGCGCGAGGCCTTATTGCGCATCTTGTCGAAGAAGGATGAAATCCGCGTGGTCGGAGCGGGAACGTACGGCCCCGACATGTTTGAGCAGATTGTCGCCACGCGAGCCAATGTAGTGGTGCTCGATTCGGTCGTTCCAGTTTTGGCCGACCACGGAGTTGTGCGCGAACTGCATCAACTCGATCCCGCGATCCGAGTGGTCATGGTGGGCATGGAGGCCGATGAGGCCGTTTTTCTGCGCGTGGTGCAAGCGGGCGCGCTCGGTTACATACTCAAAGACGCTTCGGCTGTGGAGGTGGCACGGACCATCCGCGCGGTTGCCGCTGGCGAGGCGGTATGTCCAGCCGTGCTCTCCGTCGCATTATTTCAGTGGGTCGCGCGGCATAAGCCTGCAGTTCCCAGTTTGCACCTAAAGAACAGGCTTGGCCTCAGCCGCAGAGAGCAACAACTGGTGGGTCTGATCCAGCAGGGTCTCACCAATAAGGAAATGGCCAGCCGCCTGAACCTCTCCGAACAAACCGTGAAGAACCATGTGCACCGCATGCTGCGCAAGGTGGGCGCGCCGGACCGGCTTGCCATCGTGGAAGTTTGTCGCGACGAAGGCCTTGGCGTTTAAGTGTGGCCAGCTGCGGCAGCCCGCGGAGAGGCGACATCGCGATCACGACGCAGCAAAATGCATTCGAGGTCATGCGCAGTGACGCCCTCGAAGTCCCGCACCACGTGAGCCGCGCCGGCGCCGGTAAGTTTTTCCGGCGTCTCATGCGACGCCACCCCGATACAGCGCAATCCCGCACCCACCGCCGCACGAATTCCTGAGACAGCGTCTTCCACCGCCAACAGACATTCCGGCTCGATCCCGATGCGGTTGCTGGCCAGCCGGTAAATTGAAGGGTCCGGTTTGCCCAAAGCAACTTCTTCCCCGGTCACGACCACCTGGAAACAATTGAGCAACCCCAAGTCAACCATGGTCGACTGCGCGCGGCTGCGGCTGGCGGAGGTGGCCAGACCCAAAGCGAGCCCGCTGCGATGAAGGTCGCGCACCATGCGGACCGCGCCGGGAAGCGGGGCAACCTCGAGTCGCATTTGCCGGAAGATGCAATCTTTACGCCTCCCGAATTCCTCGAGTTCAGGATCCGCACAATTCCCGAGAAAGTGGCGCAGTATGTCGCCGCGCTTGCGGCCGTCGAGAATGAAGTCCAGCTCGGACGAGGGCACTTCGCGTCCCAGGGTCTTGAAAAATGAGCGCCAAGCTTTGCGATGCGCCGCGTGACTGTCCACGAGGACGCCATCCATGTCGAAGATTACGCCACGCAATGGGCCTGCGCTCATGAGGATTCTCCGGGGGGGATGCTCTGTGCGTCGCGCCCATAGCCTGCCAGTTGAGGAGTGCAAGAGACATGCCTCTCCATTTGGTCCGGTGATGCCGTGTCGCAGGCGAGGCCAGGCCACGTGATCTGGGCTTTCCGGTAATTGGGCAGCGTGCCGATGTCGAGCAAGTACTCCGTGATGGGAAAGGCCCGCATTTTGCCGAGAAGTCGCGGCAAAACGTCAAAAGCGATATCTGCCGGAATAGAGGGTGGAATCAATTCGAAGAGGCGAGGGCCTGCCACCATGAGGCCGGAGAAGACCCAATTGCTGCGCGGAGTTTGAGGTTTCTCTTCGAACTCGGTGATGACTCCCGTCTCGTCTGTAATGGCCACACCGCAGCGGGAAGCGTCGGGCACCTGGTAAAGACCGAGAGTCGCGATGTCCTGATGGCGGGAATGGAATTCACTTATGCGCCGCAAGTTCGTGTTGGTGAGAACGTCGGAATAAAGGATCCAAAATGCAGAATCAGAACCGATCCAGCCTCGATTCGCCGCGATCGTGCCTGCTGAACCAAGCAATCGGTGTTCGTGGACCACGCGAACATTCACGGGCGAGGCGATCTGCTGCAGATGCCGCGCGATGGTTTGCGAGTGAGCGTGCAGATTGATGAGGACCTCGGTGATGCCAGAGCGGGCGCAGAGATCGAGCCAAATGTCTAGCAGAGGCCTGCCCCGGATCGGCACCAGGCACTTCGGAACGGAATCGGTGAGCGGACGCAGACGCGTGCCGTGCCCCCCGGCCAGCAAAAAGGCTTTCATGGAAGTCTCGGACTCGAAGTTTGGATGGTTCAGCCCGCGGCCGCTGCCGCCAGCGGCAGGAATGTCCAGCGCGTCCCAGCGCGCTGGTCGTGGTCAATGAAGGGGTCGTTCACGATGACCTGGGCGCCCTGTCCATCGAAGGCAAAGGCCATCTCCTGCACACCCTCGCGCTGCATCGCGGCGCGCACAGCCTCGTGGCAAGTGGGCTCGGAATAAAGCAGCAGAAATCCTCCGCCGCCAGCTCCGGTAATCTTGCCGCCCAGTGCGCCATGCGCGCGCGCAGCATCATAGAGGGCGTCAATGCGCGCATTGGAAATGCGATGAGAGATGCGCTTCTTGGCCTGCCAGGCGTCGTCGAGTAGATGGCCGAAGTGTTCCAGGTCCCCGCACAACAGAGCCTCTTTCATCAGAGCCGCAGCTTCCTTCACCTGATGCAGCGCTTCCACGGCGGGGCCAGCCGGCAGCCGGGTGGACTCTTCCTGAGCGGCGAGGATGTCCCAGGAATGGTGGGCCGCTCCGGTAAAGAACAGCATGAGATTCGACTGCAGCGCGGAAAGAACACCGGGATCGAGCTGGAGAGCTTCGACCTGAGTGGTCCCGTCCGGACTGAACCGAATGTAGTTGAGACCCCCAAAAGCGGCGGCATATTCATCCTGCTTGCCCACGTGGCGTTCCATCCCGAAGCGCGTGATGCGGTAGGCTCGCTCCGCGAGATCGTACTTTGACAAAGGGCAACGAAGGTACGTGGTGAGCACTTTCAACAGGTTCACGCAAACACTGGCGGAGGAGCCCAGTCCGGTGCCCGGAGGGATTTCAGAAGCCAGGAAAAGATCGGCGGCAAGGTCTGCACCCAGATCCTTGAGCACCGCGAGAGGAATCTCCAGGCCGCTGTTGTGGGTGGGCAGGGCCGCGAGGTCGCTCCAGTTTCCGAACAGGCGAAGGTCGGAAGAGATGACCTGGATGCGGCCATCGCCGCGGTTGCCCAGAATTGTGTAGAAGTATTTGTTGATGGCAATGATCAGAACGTCGGGCTGCACTTGTTCGACGATATCCGCGAGATCACTCTCGTTCTGCACCTCGCCCACAACTTCGATATCGGGCTGGTCGGCAATAGTGGCCATCACCAATTCCCGCATCAGTCGTGGATGATTTGCCACCAGCACGCGGACTCGTTTCACGAAGCAATCCCCAGCGCAGAGCATAGGTTGCGCGGCTGGCAAGGGCAAGGTTCAAAAGCGATCTAGGCGGGGATCCGACCTCGGGAAGGCGCTCGTACTGGAGGGAGCAATCAGAGAAGTGCCAAAGGCAGGTTCAACGAGTACCAACTCTGGTACTAAATGGTACTAATCCGAGCGTATGCGCGGATGCAATATCCCACGCTATTCTTAGTTCGTGCGTTTAATCAACTCAAAAGAGTCGAGAAACTCCGCGGTTTTGGCAAACGGGGTCTTGATAGGTGCGGCAGTCAACGCCTGGTACAGCGTGGTGCCGACGTAGTAAATGCGAGCAGAGATGTGAATCGTGTCATTTTCCGCCTCGAACGCCACTCCACGGTTGCCCTGGAGCGTGATCCAACGAATTTCGCCGACAAGATGACCGTGGATATTCGATATCGCACCTTTGTAGGCACCTTCCAGAACTGTTGCCGCGTCGCGTCCACTCGTCGCGGTGCCATAGTCACAGACACCGACGTAGATTGCCGATTCGTCCGACTCCGCAAGGTAGGCTCGCAATTCGAAAGTCCCCGCGTCGGTGGGCACATTTTGTTTTTGAAGCTCGGGTTTACTTGGAAAACTGGCCCTGAAACCGTCACTCGGATATTCATATCGCGTCAAGGTTTGCGCCGTGGCGACTGCTGCGGCCAGCATCACGAAGAGAGCCAGAGCAAATTTGGTACGCATGGAGTTGTCTCCGTTTGAATTTACTGAATCGCGGGGAGGCTTGTTCGAAGTCTCTTACATCTCGGGCCCTTCCCACAGGTTACGTTGGTCGCCACGGTAGTAACCTCGCAACCAAATTGCGAACGGCGGTGTGACACTCAGCGCGCCAAGATCACAGGAGTAATACTAATACTGAAGATAAGAAATATCAGCGCTTCCCCGTGCTGAACTCAAACACGGTCAGGCTGTGAAATTTCTCCCCCGGCTTCAATTCCGTCGAAGGAAAACTGGGGTGGTTCGGCGAGTCCGGAAAATGTTGTGTTTCCAGACAAAAAGCAAAACGCCGCTTATAGACCCGGCCTTCTTTCCCTTTGATCGATCCATCCAGAAAGTTTCCTGTGTAGAGTTGCACTCCGGGTTCGGTTGTCAGCACCCGCAGGATCCGGCCTGTGGTTGGCTCATATGCTTCGGCCGCCTCGACCAACTGGCCGGACGCATGATCCAGCACAAAGTTGTGGTCGTAGCCATGACCAAGGTGAAGCTGAGGATCGTCCGCATCAATCCGTTCTCCGATGGCGTGCGGCGTTCGAAAGTCGAACGGTGTACCCTCCACTGACTTCAGTTCTCCCGTAGGAATCAAAGTTGCATCGACCGGAGTGATGCGGGAAGCGTCGATCTTCAGCACATGACCCAGAACGTCGCCGTTCCCCTGGCCCTTCAAATTGAAATACGAGTGATTGGTCAGATTCAGCACCGTATCTTTATCAGTGGTCGCCGAATACTCCATTCGTAGAGCTCCGCCGCTCAAGGTGTAGCGGACAGTTGTGGTGAGCGTGCCCGGAAAACCTTGGTCCCCGTCCTTACTCACATAAGTGAGTTCGACTCCGTCCGGAATCTGTTTCGCCGCCCAGACCACCTTGTCGAAGCCACGGGTTCCGCCGTGAAGCGCATTGTCGCCATCGTTTTTGGGAATGGAATAGGTTTGGCCGTCAAGCTGGAAGGTGCCATGCGCAATGCGGTTTGCGTAGCGGCCGATAATGCCGCCGAAATGTGCAGTCTGCTCTACGTATTCCTTCACCGAATCGCAACCCAGCACCACGTCGGCGAGTTTTCCATATCGATCCGGCGTGCGCAGGGAAACGACAATTCCTCCGTAGGTAATGATGCGGGCTGCAATCTTGCCCTCCACCAGCGAGTAGATGTTGACCGGCATCCCTTCCGGCGTATGTCCGAATGCCACCTTGGCGACCCGGGTTTTTGCCGCCGTAGTTGCCGTGAGCAATATCAGAGATACGAAAACTGCGAGCCAGCGGTGAGCCTTGCTTGAAAGCATGGGTCCTCTCTCTGGGTGCGGAGCCCGCACCGGGTTCATGATGTTCTACCGCAGGGTTGCCTTTCCGGTAAGTTCGATCTCCGCCGCCGAACGAGCGACATAGATATCGAAATCTCCCGGAGCAACCGTCCACATGTGATTCTTGACGTCGTAATAGGAAAAGGCTCGGCGGTCCAGCGCAATCTGGACGTGTCTGGTCTCGCCGGGCTTGAGCTCCACCTTTGCGAATCCCTTCAATTCTTTGACCGGGCGCGGAACCTTCGCGTGCCGGTCCCCAACGTAAACCTGTGCGACCTCCGCTCCGGCACCGGCGCCTGTATTGCTTACATCGAAGGCCACCGTAACCGGCTGATCGGCGGAGCCCAGCGTCACCGTAAGATTCTTGTAAGCAAAAGTCGTGTAGGAAAGCCCATAGCCGAACGGGAAAAGCGGTTTGATGCCGGACTTGTCGAAGTGACGATAGCCTACGAACACGCCTTCGCTATACTCGACCTTCTTCTCGCCGTCTTTCGGATAATAACTGCCGTGGACCGCATTGTCTTGCCAGCGCCGTTCGATCGAAATCGGCAACCTTCCCGAAGGATTGAACTCGCCAAACAGCAGTTGCGCCAGCGCCCTGCCGCCTTCCTGACCGGGATACCAGGCTTGCAAGAGGGCCGGTACCCGATCCACCCACGCGGCCATGTCCACGCCACCGCCGGACGTCATGACAACGACTGTGTTCTTGTTGACTGCTGCGATCTGATGTATGAGTTCATCCTGCCCGGGAGGCAACTGGAACGTGCGGTCACTACCCTCGCCTTCATTGGAGGCATCAAAGCCCACGGCCAGCACCACCGCATCGGCGCGTGAAGCCAATGCTTTCGCTTCCGCGTTGACCAACGTTTCGGCGCGCACAATGCCGAGATTCACAGTGGTCCTGCTCCCGCCGTGGTGCGCATAGTAATCCAGTTCAATCTGGTGCGGTCCAGACGCCAGCGTCATAGAGACCTCGCTGACGAATGCATACCAATCCGTCCAGTTGTCGAACACGAGTTTCTTGTCGATATAGAGTCTGTAGCCGCCGTTTTCTCTCGGACCTTGCACAAGAACGAGGTACTCGCCCGGAGTGGCAGGCGTGAAGTCCCCCGACCACCGGATGGAGATGTCGCTGTCGGCGCGATCCCACCCTTGCGCTGGTTGGAAGGTGACATGACGGTTGACCCCAGTGCCGGAGGGTGCGCCGCTTAGCGTGGCGTTGATGAAAATCTCCCTCTTCAAACCTGGCTCGCCCCCGTTCGCTTCCGTGGTAAATTCAGTGTGCTTGGCGATCTCGTCGAGAGATGGTATCCCGCGGTCGTAGTAAACTTTTGCGCTGCTGCCCAGGTAGCTTACCAACCCTTCCAGATAGCTCACCTGCGTAAATGGTTTCGCTTCAGCGCTGCCTCCACCTCCGGGCACAGCCGGGGAAGCATCGGGACCGATGATTGCAATGGATTGAATCGTTCCCTTCTCCAGCGGCAGAAGATTGCCATCATTCTTGAGCAGAACCATTCCTGCCCGCGCGGCCTCCAGCGCCGCGTTTCCGCCTTCAGGATTCAAACGGGGGATCGATGGGTCGGTTTGATCCCGATCCAGCCATCCAAACTGAATGGCAATGCGAAGGATGCGCCGCACCTTGTCATCTATCGTGGCCTCGCTCACTCTGCCCGCTTGCACAGCAGGCAACAAGGTTGCACGGCTCATGAATTTCCCGGAAGGCATCTCAAGATCCAGGCCGCCATTCGCCGCCGCCACTCCGTCGTAGACGGAAGTCCAGTCCGACATCATGATTCCCCTGAACCCCCACTCCGTCTTAGCTACATCGATGTTGAGGTAGCCGTTTTGCGTCATGTGCAGGCCGTTCGTCAGGTTGTATGAATCCATGACCCCGCCTACCTGCGCTTCCTTCACTGCGGCTTCAAACGCCGGCAGGTAAATTTCGCGCATGGTGCGCTCGTCGATTACGGAATCCATGTTGTGCCGGTCGTATTCCTGATTGTTGCCGATGTAGTGTTTGACGGTTGCGCTTACGCCCTGGCTTTGCATGCCCTTGATGTAGGCGACGGCAGTGCGCGCGGCGAGGAAAGGGTCTTCTCCGAAGTACTCAAAGTTCCGGCCGCACATCGGGGCCCGATAAATATTGACGCCCGGCCCCAGCATGAAGTGCACGCCCCGGGCGCGGGCGTCTTCCCCAATTACTGCTCCGATGCGTTGCGCGAGTGCGGGATCCCATGTCGCCGCGAGGCCGATTCCGCCAAACACCGTGGATGGCCCATAGTTCCTGACTCCCACCGGTCCATCCGCCATTTTGAGACGCGGCAATCCAATCCGCTGATTGCCGCGAATATAAAAGTCGTCAACTCCGCCGATGATGTCAATCTTCTCTTCGAGGCTTAGTTGTTTGAGCAGCGAATCAGCTCGCGCCTCGGTCGCCGCGGGCGAAACCGGCGCTGTCTGGCACACGGCGGACAACGCAAACAGAAGAAGGAGCAGCCAAATCGATTGGACTCTGCGCATTGCGATCCCCGATCAGTGTATGACATCGTCGTACACAACCGCCGCGCATTTTACATGACCCTTGATGCCTGGAGAAAAACAGACTCAGTCCCTTGGAGGCAGGGGTGAGTGGACAGAGAAGACATTTTCCCGGCGACAGCGTCAAATGAGCCCATCGGTGTTCAGCAGGGACGAGAAGTCTTTTGTTTAACGGGATTCCAGTTCAGTCCTAGAACTTAACCATGATGTCGATGTCGATGAGCTGTTCGTCCCGGCGCAGGTCGGGGAACCATACGGTGCTTCCCTGTGATGCACAGGCCGATGTTGCACCGCTGAGGCTCAAGGACCCCGACGTATTCCCGTCGTTGCAGGCAAAGAATTGCGGAGATCCGTTATTAGTGTAAGGCACTCCGCCAGAGCCCGGAGGCGTAACTCCCCCGTGGCCGGACCAATAGGGCACACTCGCGTGCCGATAGTCATACTCCCAGCGGAACGTGAGCCACTGCCTCGGCATATAGTCGAACGTGAGCGAGGTATCCCAAGCCTTGAATGGGTCCGAGGGATTTCCGGTAAAGTAAGGCGCGTTAATCGCCGCGGAAGAGGCAGTTTCTCCATTGATTGGCGGCAGCAGAACCAGATAGCGCCCGGGATTGTTGATTTGACCGCCGCCCAGCGTCAATCCGTAAGTATCCTTCTTAAACCACGTGCGGTTGTAGAGCATATAGCCGATAAAGCTCTGCTTGGGATTGATTCCCGCACTGAAATAGTCTCCCCCAATCGATTTTGCATCCCTTCTGTTGCCGTGGCAGCCCACACCTTGCAAATACACGCCTGCCGAAGTGGTCGTGCTGGGGCCAAATTCACAACCCAGATCGCCGGTAAATGAGAACGCCATTTTATCGAGCGTCTTCCCCGGTTTGTCGAAATATTTGATCTCGATGCTGTCGTCGGTATGGACACGGCCGCGATTCGGTATGTACAGGTCGTCATGGCCGAGCCCGTAATTGTTGGAGATGATATTTACCCATGGCCTTGGAGTCCACTTGATCTGTCCACCCAGACCCTTGCGCGTATTGGACGAGCCGTAGGACTGCCACCCATTGATAATCCAAGGCTCGATCTTCAAGTGCGGGTTGGGGAAAATCTGTATCCGAACTCCCTGGAAAAACCAGGGTGTGTTGGAGGAAACGTACGAAGGCTGATAGGCCCAGTTGTCGAAGTTGTAGTAGCTGAACAGGCCGATATACGACATGAAGATTCCTGCGTCAATATTGATCCCGTTCAACGCGTTGATGTGATAACCACCGTACGCCTCTGCCAGGTAGCGGTCTGCGTCGGCGATATTCCATTGTCCCTTGGCATAGCTCGGGTCATTGCGGATCGTCGCCGTGGAATACATGCCAAACTGAGTCATCAACCTGGCGCGTACGTTGTCATAATGAAAATCGCCGCCCACGCCAAGTTGCTCCAACTGGATTTCATTGGAACGAAACAGCTCGCTGGACCCGCCCATCGAGTTATCGACTGGTTTGTTGAAAGAGTAGGAGTAGGTGACGTCGGCTCTGATTTCCGGAGTGAAGAACTTTGAATCAAAAGCTGTGTCTTTGTTACGCGGGTTGCCGTTCAACCAGGTCCAGTCCCAATCCGAAAAAGGTACGATCTTCTCCTTCTTTCCGGACGCCGCATCGGGGGATTGAGCCGGCGCAGATACGGCCAGGGAAGACGAGTTCGTCGCCAACCCACCGGACAAACCGCCGGTTGTCGGGGCAGCGCTGCTCGTGGCAATCATCGGCGCTGGTGCGCCGAGTTTGCCGGATTCTGCCGCAGACACCGCTGGCTCTCCCGCCGAAGTGCGACCCTTCAGCTCGTTCAGTTCTGCTTGCAGTTCCTCCATGCGCACCCTCATGGCTGCAAGCTCCTTCTCAATCGAGAGGGTCACTGCCGGATCGGCGGCAGCCGTGGGCCGGCCGGCCGCCGTCGACGTGCTGTTCGCCGCGCCCGCATCATTGGGCAACTGTTCGCGCAGAGCAGCCACTTTCGTCTGCGTGTCGGGGTGCATTTGAGTTTGCGCAAAACAACGCACAGTCTGGCCAATACCGAGACTCAAGACAAGCAATGGGAAGAAGGCCGAAACCGTTGGGCGCTTATGCAAGAGAGCTCTCATGATCTTCAAGGTGGAGTCCTTTCCGGTCCAAGTCCGGTTCTCTCACTGACGGCTCTTGCCGGCTTTATTTCTTGGTTGGAATCACCATCACATCTGAAAACTCATAAAGATGGGGTAAGAAATTTATAAAGGGGATATAAGCCCAGTAAACTTAGGGGAACTGACGCGGGGGGCGGCATCGTTATTCGCCTTCCTGGGTTCTCCGCGAAGAACTGGTAGGCTGCAGCGTGTTCCCGGCCCTGCTGACTCGCTGTGCTTCAAGGGGTGATGGCAATGACCCGCAGAGGACTGCCGGAGCCGCCGACGATTTTCAGCGGTGCAGCGACCACGATAGCTCCAGTCGGCGGAAGCTGATCAAGGTTGCACAGACCGGCCAATCCAAACCTGCCGGTGCCGTGCATAAGGTAGTGGTTGGGGAAGGGCGGGTCAAAGGTGGCGGCCTGACCCGCATCGGTCCCGACTGTCTCCACACCAAGGCCCAGCACATCTCGATCCTGAGCAAGGAAGGCCGAGCTTTCCTTGGCCAGTCCGGGAGTGTGAGGTCCATCTTCCTTCAGGTTGATGTAGTCCTTGGGGTCCTTTCGCTTCGACCAGTCTGTGCGTAAGAGAACCCATGCGCCTGCCGGGATACGGCCATGCTGGTCTTCCCACTGCCGGATGCGCTCCGGTGTCAGCAGATAATCTGGGTTTCTTGCCACTTCCGCACTGATGTCGATCACACTGGCCGGGCCGACAAATTTCTTTGGCGGGATCCGATCCACGGTGTTGTCTGGAAGGTCTTTCCCAGAGATCCAGTGGACCGGGGCATCAAAATGCGTGCCGGTGTGCTCGCCGGTCTCAAACCCATTCCAGTACCAGGCAGGGCCGCGCTCATCGTAATGCGACAACTCCCAGATTCTGAACGCAGGCGTGTTGTTAAACTGCGGCGGCAGCGGCAGCAAGGGAGTCTGCGGACTCAAGGGCTGGGTCAGATCGATGATCCGCAGCCGCCCCGCGCTTAATTCCTCGAGCAGTTTCGCCAGGACGCTAGACATTCGCTCACCTCATAAGCTCTGCGTTTCGGCACTCTACCGCCGCTTGATCGGGATTCGAACGGACTGCCCGATCTTCAGCGCCTCTTGAGCGACTGAATATACCGCCGGAATTGAAATCGATTCTCAAGCAACGACAGGTCGGTGACATAGCCGGCGGGGCCAGTGGCTTCGACCTTGGCGATGATGGTTGTCAGTTCATTGCCATGCACGGCTTCGGTTACGGCGGCTTTTAGATTTTTCACGCTGCGCACTGTCGCCACCCGCGGAATGCCGGCGGCGCGGGCGATCCCTTCCAGGTCCGTCCCTGTGCTGGTGGCTGTTGGGAAGCCGCCGACCGACAGCAAACTCTCGTTGTCGAAAACGACATGAACCAGGTTCCCAGGACGATACCGCGCCATCGTGCTAAGACTGCCAAGGTTCATCAAGAGCGAACCATCGCCATCGATCACAATCACTTTTTCTTCCGGCAGGCATAGAGCGAGCCCCAGCCCGGTCGAAGAAGCCAGGCCCATGGCATGTTGCAGGTAAAAGAAATTGGGGCGATGCCCCAGAGAGTGCAACTCAGCCGCGACCGCTCCCATGATCGTGACCACCAGAGACTTTTCGAGTTCCGAATAAATAGACCGAAGGCAATCGAGGCGGAGCATCACTCCTCCCACATGAGGTCGCGCGTCAAAAGAAGCGCAACCGGCTGCAAGCTGCTTTCGGCGAGGGTCTGCGCCTGCTGGATTCGCTTTTTGACCGCGTCCGCTGAATCAAGGAAAGAATACGGGATGCCAAGCGCGCGCAAAACTGGTTCGGTGGCGTTGCCGCCTTGGGTTTGCCACGGATCGCGCTCCCCGAAGGAGCCTCGGGAACTGATCAGCATCAAGAGCGGAATCTTGTATAGATGGGCGAAAGAGACAATCCCATTAATGGATGCCAGGAAGCCATGGTTCTGCATCAGCATGGCCGACTTAACTCCGGCAAAGTGCGCTCCGGCCGAGACGCCGACGCCTTCTTCCTCCTTCGCCAGACGCACCAAAATCATCTCAGGGTCGTCGTCCGCCATCCGGATGAGATGTACGAGCCAGGTTTCCGGCAGAGCTGAGAGCAGACGGATGTCACAGGTCTTCAAGGCGTCGTAGATCAGCCTGGAGTTGGTCACCGATACAGGCATATTTTGTTCTTAAGTCGCTCTTGACGGGCGCCGCCAGCGGAGTATAGGTTTGGCGCTGCTCATTTGGCAAGACTTGTGTGCTGGCTTTCCAAGGGTACCCTGGAGTTACTGCTTGCAGTTTAAGTCCAAAGGCGTTCTCAACCCCGAACTTCTTTCCGAACCGAACGCAGAGTTTCCCATCGAAGCCGTTCGCGCCGCTTTCCCGGCGCTGACGCGCCCGGAATTTATCTTTTTCGACAATGCGGCAGGTGCACAGGTTCCGCAGGTCGTGCTGGATGCTGTGAATCATCATCTCGTCGAGTGCAACGTGCAACGCGGCGGACGCTATGGGAAGAGTCGCGAAGTGGACGCGACAATTTCACGCGCGCGGCAGAGTGTTGCTGATTTGGTGAACGCACGCGACGCCAGCGAAATCGCCTTCGGCATGAATGCCACTTCCTTCATTCGGCTGGTGAGCCTCGCCATCGGCCAAACCCTCGACAGGCGAAACGAGATTGTAGTTACCGATATGGACCACGAAGCGAACGTCGCCACCTGGCTGGCGTTGGAAAGGAGCGGAGCACGAATCCTTTGGTGGAAAATGAGTGACGATGGCAATCTGCACGCTGAAGATCTCATCCCTTTGTTGTCATCCAGAACTCGCCTGGTGGCGTGCACGCTGGCCTCGAATGCTATCGGCTCGATTGTGGACGTCGCGGCGGCGGCGCAAGTGGCGCACGCGGCCGGGGCAGAACTTTTTCTCGATGCCGTGCATTACGGCCCCCACGGCCTGATCGATGTGCAGGCATTGGATTGCGATTACCTGGTGTGCTCGGGATACAAGATTTTCGCTCCCCACATGGGATTTCTCTGGGGGCGTCGCGAATTGCTTCAAGCGCTCCCGACCTTCCGCGAGGAGTTCATCCCCGACGAGCCGCCTGGAAAAATCGAAGCGGGCACTTTTATCTATGAAAACGTTGCCGGGATGGATGCAGCCGTCCGCTACCTGGAGAGCTTGGGCCGGAGTCTGACCGAGGATGAACCGGAAAAACCGCAATCGAGGCGGGCTGCGCTGCTGCGTGCGTTTAAGGCAATCCGATCCTACGAAGAATCGCTTACGCTCGAGATGCTACAAGTGCTGAACGATTGCGGCGCCGTCGTCTATGGCGTCGCCGACAAAGAGCGGATCTGTGAACGAGTGCCAACCCTATCCTTCAATTTGCCGAACGTGTCTCCGGCAAAAGTCACTGAAGAACTCGCGAAACAAAACATCGGCGTGCGCGATGGCCACATGTATTCCCCGCGGCTGATGAAGCGATTGGGGCTCGCCACAGAGAGCGGCGCGGTCAGGGCATCGTTGGTGCACTACAATACCGTCGAAGAAGTGCGCGGGTTCGGAATCGCGCTGGCTCAGATAATTCGTCACTGATACCTCAACGTTCACGCATAACCATGCTGACCGACCAACAAATCCACAGAATTCGTTCACGCTTCCGCATTTTCCAACACAAAATCTATCTCAATACTTGCTCTCAGGGCGCGCTGTCGGACGCTGTGCAGACCGGCCTGGAGGACTACATCGCGAGCTGGCACGAGCAGGGCTCGCCGTGGGAAACGTGGGTGAACCGGTATGAGGAAGCGCGGACTGCCTTCGCACAATTCATCAACGCCAGCCCCGATGAAGTTGCAATGGTGACCAGCGTCTCGGCCGGCATCAATGGCGTTGCCAGCGCGCTGAGTTTCCGCGAACGGAAGAAGGTGGTCCTGGGTGAGTTCGAATTCCCTACCATGGGCCACGTCTGGCTCGCTCAGCGCCCGCGAGGCGCTGACGTGGAATTTGTGCAGGCTGAAGGCAATCGCATTCCAGCGGCGCATTACGAGAAGCTGGTCGACCGCAATACGCTGATCGTGCCGCTCACGCGCGTCTGCTTCAAGAACGGATTTCGTTCCGAGGTGAGTGCTATCACGCAAATTGCCCACCGCTCCGGTGCTCTCATAATGCTCGATGACTACCAGGACTGCGGAACCCGCCCGGTTGACGTCAAAGCCCTGGACCTGGACTTTTTTCTAACTGGAACTCTCAAATATCTGCTCGGTCCACCCGGCCTTGCCTTCATGTATGTTCGCAAAGAACTCATTCCCGCGCTGGTTCCGACAGTTACGGGATGGTTTGCGCAAGCCAATCCGTTCGCCTACGATCCGCAAACATTCGCTCTATCTCCCACCGCACGAAGATTCGAGTCAGGCTCGCCATCCGTGCCCAACGTGTACGCAGCAATGCCAGGATTCCAATTGCTGCAAGAAATCGGCATGGAGAATATTGCAGCCCACATCGAGGGGCTCGCGCAATCGCTGTTGAGCTGTGCCCGCGACTTGGGCATTCGCGCCAAAACGCCCCCGGATAGCCCTGGGCCACTGGTGGTATTGCAGTGTGAGGATTCAACCTTGCTGGTCCAGAAGCTCGCCGCAAGCGGCATCGTCGCATCGAATCGTCACGACGGCTTGCGGATTTCGTTCCATGTGTACAACACTCTGGACGATGTGAAGGCAGTCGCGGAAGTTCTCAAGAACAATATCGATCTACTGGTTCTCGACCCTGCCGGTGTTGGCAGTTATGACTGATCAACGTGGTGCGGCGTTTGAGGCCACCCTCACCGGTGCGAGGGTTGCAACGCCGGAAGCGGAAGGTCTCCACCGCCGTCTGGGCCAAAGGCAGCTCACCATGATGGCCATTGGTGGCGCCATCGGCGTTGGCTTATTTTTGGGAAGCAGCGTCACCATCCGCCTGGCTGGACCCGCCGTCATTGTTTCCTATCTTCTGGGAGCAGGCATTGCTCTGATCCTGTCTTATGCGCTGGCGGAGATGGCAGTCGTTCATCCGGTCGCGGGCGCCTTCGGAGTTTACGCGGAGAATTACCTAAATCCATGGGCAGGCTTTTCGGTTCGAGCCACATACGGAGTCGCACAGATTATTGCCATCGGCGCTGAAGTGACAGCAGCCGGCATTTACATTTCTTTTTGGCTTCCGAATGTTCCGCAATGGATTTGGGTGGTGTTGGTTTCGGCCGCCCTGGTGGCGCTCAATTCCATGCAGGTCAACCGCCTGGGCGAGTTCGAATATTGGTTTGCGATGATCAAAGTGGCCGCCATCGTCGCGTTCATCATTGTGGGTTTGTCGTTGATTCTTGGCGTTGGTTCCCGGCACCCGATTGGCTTGGCCAACTTGACTCAGCACGGAGGCTTCTTGCCGATGGGCTGGAAAGGGGTCTGGCTTTCGCTCACCATCACTGTCACCAGCTACATGGGGATAGAAATTATCGCCGTCACCGCGGGAGAAGCCGAGCATCCGGAAGTTTCCATTCCGCACGCCATGCGGAGTATTGTCTGGCGACTGATCCTGTTCTATGTGCTGGCGATTGCGATTATGGTGACGATGGTCCCCTGGAACCAGACCAGCAGTTCGTCCACGCTTTCCGGCAGTCCTTTTGTGACGGCATTCGCTGCGGCTCATATACCCTTCGCGGCTGCGATCATGAACTTCGTTGTGCTCACGGCGGCGCTATCAAGCGTAAATACCAACCTTTACCTTTCCACTCGAATGCTTTTTTCTCTCGGCCGGGGCGGGTACGCGCCCGAATGGATGGGCAAGGTAAGCCGCAACGGTGTGCCGCATCGCGCGCTGCTGGCTTCAACCGCGGGGATAATCGCAGCCATTCTGCTGGCCATCTTTGCTCCTAAGAACGCTTTCCTCACACTCTACGGGACCGCAGTCGCCGGAATGCTCTTCGTGTGGCTGGTGATTCTCAATACGCACCTGCGCTTTCGCAAAGCCATCGCGCGCGAGCGCTTACTGAACTTGCCCATGCGTTTGCGCGCGCACCCGTTCTTTACCGTGGTCGGCATTCTGTTGCTGCTAGCGATCTCAGTTACAACCTTCTTCGTAGAAGGATTGCAATGGTCGGTTCCAGCATTCTCCATTTTCCTGGCTTTGATCTCGCTTCTGTATGTGCGAGGCCAACAGCGTAAGACTTCCAGCACAAACGGGCAAGGCGACCACTAAGGCCACAAAGGCTGTTTGCCTCAAGGGTTTCCTTCGTGTACCTTCGTGCCCTTGGTGGTCAAGAGTTTCGGAACCACACAGGGAGAGCCCGAGATGGTTGCAGCCAGCGAAGAAGTTTACTCTTCGCTCCAGCACCGATTCAAAGGTGATCTGCTGCGCCCCGGCGAAAGCGGCTACCCAGACGCGCGTCTGATTTGGAATGCCATGGTTGCGCGCACCCCAGGCCTTATCGCGCGCTGCGCAGATGTAAGCGACGTGCAAAACGCAATCCGGGCTGCTTCTGAAATCGGAATTGTCACCGCCGTGCGCTGCGGAGGGCACAGCCTCGCAGGTTTTAGCACGTGCGATGGCGGCATGGTGATTGACTTGTCGAGAATGCGCCAGGTTACGGTTGATCCCGAGGCGCGCAGGGCGAGGATCGCCGGGGGATGTCTGTTGGGATCGATTGATACCGCAACGCAAAAAGCAGGACTCGTTTTCCCCTCCGGCGTCGTCTCTCATACCGGCGCTTCCGGACTAATTCTGGGCGGAGGAACCGGATGGCTCACCCGGCGATTCGGATTATCATGCGATAACGTGGAGGGGTTCACGCTCGTAACCGCCGATAGCTCCGTCGTACGCGCCGACGCAATAGAGAATCCGGATCTGTTCTGGGCCTTGCGTGGAGGTGGCGGCAACTTCGGAGTGGTGACAGAATTCGAAGTGAAACTCCATCCGCTTACCTCGGTTGTGCTCGCTGAAGGATTATCTCCAGAGGCTGATGTTCGGTCACTTCTGGAATTCTGGAGAGCCTTCATGGCCGAAGCGCCGCTCGACCTGAAGTGGAACATCGATCTCCGCCTCGCTCCGCACGCAGACACGGTACCAGTTGAACACCGCGGACGGCCCGTAGCCAGCAGTTCCCTGGTTTGGACCGGTGACCCAGAAGTTGGCCGCCCATACCTGGAGCGCGCGCTTTCGATGTGCAGTCCAGATTCAGTAAGCAGCAAAAGTGTCTCCTTCCTGTATCTGCAAACCATGGCGGACTCCGCTTTCCCCCATGGCCGGCGCTATTACACCAAATCAGGTTATTTCACTGATCTTGACGACAGCACTATCGATCGTCTGGTGGACGCAGTCGCTACGATTCCGTCACCGGAAACTCAGATTGAACTTGCCTATCTTGGGGGCGCGGCGGCGCAGATCGCCGCGCACGAGACCGCATTCGGCGATCGCGGCGCTCCCTTCATCATGAATCTGCTGGCCAACTGGTTGGAAGCGTCCGCCGATGCCGGCAATATTTCCTGGATTCGAGCACTATTCAACAAACTGCGGCCGGCGATGAAACCGGGCGTTTACGTAAATTTTATGAGCGGCGATGAGCAGCATCGCGTGCCCGAAGCTTATCGCGAACGATGGGACCGTATAGTCGCGGTGAAGACGCACTATGATCCACATAACTTCTTTCGGCTGAATCAGAATGTTCCACCGTACAACTGGCAGCCGGACCGGTCCCCTAAGTGACGCCGAGCGGTGGATATCCGCGCCAAGTCATCGCCTTGGATCTCTCGTCCCGGATTTCATCGTCGTTCTCTGGAGGAATCCTTCCGCCATGATTTTCTCTTTTCCGTTACTGCCCATCGGCATCGAGCTTGTCCCGCCATGCTTTCTCTTGGTCTGCGCAACCGATTCCAGCCAGGAAGGCCGCATCGATCGCCGTTCGGTCCCGCAGTCGCAAGCTGTTTTTGTCATCGTGATACGCGCTGGCCACATGCACAGCAGCCAGCGCCGAGAATTTCGCACTCAGGCTGCCGGCCGGGTTGTGGTGCCAGGCGACGGCTTCGATGATCGCGCCCGGCAGTCCCCATAGGCCAAACAGATAGGCCGCGACCTGGGCGTGGCTGCAGCCCAGCAGTTCGCGCTCCGCCGCATACAGTCCCACGTCCGGCGTCTGACTGTGCTCCAGTACCTTTCCGTACCGCTCTCCTAAAATGGCGGCCAGGACGAGCTTGCCGGCATCGTGCAACAGGCCGGCGGTAAAAGACTCGTCCTGAATGCGCTGATCGGCGTTCTCGAAGAGCGCAATTTTCCTGGCGCTGTTGCTGACTGCCAGGGCGTGGTCTGAGATCTTCTGAACATCGTCTACGGTCAGCAGCGGGCTTTGAAATTGCGAGAATACATGCGCCGTTAGTACCAGGGTCCGCAGCGTATCCAGACCTAATAATTTGACGGCGTGTGAAGCCCGGGAGATTTCGCAGGGCAGGCAAAAGAAAGCCGAGTTCACCAGCTTCAGGATCTTGGCTGTCATTGCCATATCGGCTCCAATCAGCTCGTCGACTTTTTGCATGGAGGGCTCAGGTCGGTTCAACTCCGCGTTCAGTTGCAAGAACACGTGCGGCAGGCTCGGCAGGTAATCGAGCTTGCTCACCAGTTCGCGCAGATCCGGATTCTGCAGCAGGTCTTTGAGAGCAAAAGCGCGAATCAGCCGCGACTTCAGCTCTTCGCCTTCGCACGGCTTGGAAATAAACTGATGAGCCGGATTGACCGAGCGCAGAATGGTCTCCCGATCCGATTGCCCGGAGAGCACCATCCGCAAGGTTTTAGGTGAGCGTTTCTGCACTTCTTCGAGCAACTGCGCTCCGTCCATTCCCGGCATTCGCATGTCGGTAACAACGATGTCGAAGGCCTGCTGGTTGATCGCGGCAAGGGCTTCCTCGCCGCCCGCCGCGAAGACCATTTCCCATTCCGAGCGCATGAGGCGCAGACTGCGCTTCAGTCCCGTCAGCACCATGGGTTCGTCATCGACAAATAGAATTCGCTTCGCCATGATTACGCTTCCGAAGCCTGTACCAGGGCAATTCAATGTAGAATGTGGTTCCTTTCCCCACTTCAGACTCGAACCATATCTTGCCTCCGTGCCGCCCACGATGGCGGTATGGGCGAGGGCCAATCCTTTCCCGTCCCCTTTCCTACTTCCTTGGTGGTGAAGAACGGCTCAAATATGCGAGAGCGTGTCGCCTCGGGTATTCCCACCCCATTGTCGGAGACAGAGATTTGGACCGAGTCCTGCCCGCGCACCGTGGAAACCGCAATCTTTCCTTTACCCTGCGAATCGTCTCCCACCATTTGCCGTTCATTGAGGTATTCGGCATGGTGACTGTTGAACTTGAGCAATGCCCTCGATGCAGTCGTTCCTTTGGTACTCCAACCGGAGGTAAGAGCGGACGGAAAATCACGCGGCACAAGTCTCGTCGCGGCAAGTAGGGCCTGCTGGTGCACTCACGGGCTCATATAAGCCCGATTGAGGCAGCCAATCGCGTAAAAACGTCGATAACCATCGGGTCGAATTGTGTTCCCGACTGCTGTTTCAGAATCTCAAACGCTTGCTGCTTTGGAAGGCCTTTCCTGTAGGGTCGATCGGAAACCATGGCGTCATAACAATCCGCAACCGTAAGGATGCGCGCATGCAGACTGATATTTTCGCCCGCCAGGCCTGCGGGGTAACCGGAACCATCGAACCATTCGTGATGTTCGGCAACCATGGGCAATGCATCGCGGAAGCATGGGATGGGTTCGAGGATCCGCACTCCGATCTTCACGTGGTCCCGCATGATCTGCATTTCCTCAGGTTCGAGTTTGCCGGGCTTATCCAGAATGCTCGGCGGCGTACCGATCTTTCCGATGTCGTGCAACAACCCTCCGCGGTGCATGATGTCGAGACTCTTGGCAGGCAGGCCCATGGCATGCGCCATCTTAAGAGCCAGATTTGTCACCCGCTCGGAGTGGCCCGCCGTCCATGCCGATTTCGCGTCGATCGCGCGGGCCAAGGCAGTCAGGGTGCCTAAATCCAGCTGTTCCAATGCTTCGATGGTGATCTTGAGATGTTGCTTCTCGAAGAGTGCGGCATCGTGCTGTACGATACATGCGCGAAGCGTCGCCAGAAGTGTTCCCGCCTTCACCGGTTTGGTGAGAAAGCGGAAAATCTGTCCCTCATTTACCGCTCGCGCGGCGGTCGCAGCGTCGCTGCAGCCGGTCAGCATCACACGGATGGAATCCGGTGAAATGGTTCGAACGGTCGCTAGAAACTCCGCGCCATCCATGCCAGGCATGCGCATATCTGAGACCACAACCGGATACGGCCCGTGCTTCCTCAGCTGCGCTAAGCCGGCTTCCGGACCCACAGCCAGATCGGCAATAAACTCCGTGTGCACCGAGCGCCGGAGCCCATCGAGCACCAACGGTTCGTCATCCACCAGGAGAATTCGCGCCAGGTGGCAACAGTTGATCTCCAGATTGGTATTCTGCTTCACCCCGGTCACCTTCATCCGCCAGTTTGTTTTCACCGGTAATCTTCAGCCCGTACCCGGCACAATTCTTATCGGCAATCACACCCAATTCCTTTAGAGAGCCGAAATTACCGGAGTAGCGGTCAGGCCCGCTTCACGGTTGCCGGTGCGGCGGGAGACGGCAAAGTTTCAGAAGGTTCCAGGGGGAGGCGCAGAAAAAATGTTGTGCCTTTTCCTGTTTCACTCTCGAACCATATCTGGCCCGCGTGCTTTTTCACGATTACGGTATGTGCCAAAGCCAAGCCTTGTCCTGTGCCCTTGCCGACCTCCTTGGTAGTGAAGAACGGCTCGAAAATCCTGCCGCGAATGTTCTCTGGCACTCCCGATCCGGTGTCCTGTATCTGCACCTCCGCCCAGTCGCCAGCGCATTTCGTGGTGATGGTGATGGTTCCCTTGGCTGCCGAGCGAGATCCGTTTGCCGAGCCGATGGCGTGAGCCGCGTTGATCAGCAAATTCAGGATGACCTGATTGAACTCGCCCGCCAGGGCAGGGCACCGGAGGTAAGTCAGGAGCAAAACACGTCTGAACATCGGCCACGTATTTCCATTCGTTGCGGGCGACGGCAATGGTGGTTTCAATGGCGCGGTTAATGTCGATCGCGGATTTGCCTTCCGACCCGGGGTGGGAAAACTCTTTCATGGCTTTGACGATTTTCGAAACCCGCTGCACCCCTTCCAGGGTCTGAGCAATGGCCTGCGGAACTTCTTGGAGAAGGTAGGCAGGATCGGACTTCTCGATACACAGCAGCAACTCGGCGATTGTCTCCGGAGCGATAGACCCCGCCATAGACTCTTCGCGAAGGCGCATGCACAGAGCCAAAGTACTGCCGACAACGGGCCACATCTCCTGCAGAAATTTGGCGTTGTCGCCGACGTATTGCGCCGGCGTATTTATCTCATGAGCGATGCCGGCGGCCAGTTGTCCGATGGCCTCTAGCTTTTGCGCCTGCCGCAGATGCTCTTCGAGGATTTTGCGTTCGGTAATGTCGGCGCCCGTGATCAGGAATCCCGTACCTTTCCCTCCGGGGATGAGGTTGACATTGATGATGGTCAGCCCGAGGAAGCGTTTGTGACCGTCTCTCTCAAACGTCACGTTCTCGCGATTCTCCGACCGCTCCACGCGGAACCATGAATCGATTTCGCCGGTTTGTGTTTGCGACCAGAGAATCCCACAGTTCTGAAGCGGCTTGCCCAGGACTGCGTCGGACGGCAGGCCGGTCACGTTTGTGGCGGCCAAGTTCCAACGTGTGATTTGACCAACATTGTCAGTCCCGATCAGGATGGAGGGAACGGAGTTAATAAAAAGTTCCGACTCAGCGTGTGCAGCTCGAATGGCGCTCTCGGCGACTTCGATTTGCGACAACATCTCGTTGAAACCATCCACCAGTAGTCCGACTTCATCGGCCGCGTGCTTGGGGGCGCGGACGCCGAAATTCTTCTCCCTGGAAATCGTCTTTGTGGTCTCAACCAGGTCGAGAATCGGCCTTGAAATAAGGCGCTTCAGCAGTATGGCCACCAGGAAAGCGGCTGCCGAGGAGGCGGCCATCAGAATCAAAACGAATACGATAAGCCGTCGCAAACGTCTATGGATCTCCTGCAAATCCGAAACCAGGTACACGGATCCAATCGATTCCCCATCAAATAGGACGGCAACGCATTCGGTGACGCGGTCCCGCTCCAACTGGTCGCCGATCGCAGGCGCAAGGTCGGGAAGTTGGGCCAGGGGCCCGGAGGGAACCCGCCGATAGGAAGCAAAGGCCCGGCCTCGCCCATCGTAGATGCGCGCTGCAACGATGTTCGGTTCCGCTCGCAGGGCTCTGAGAACAAGGTCGGCACTCTTGGGATCGTTATAGGTGAGCGCGGCGGCTACGTTGGCGCCGGTAATATCTGCCAGACTATCAAGATGGTCGGCAATGCTGTGGCGAAGTGTGATGACATCGTAGCTCAGAAAAAGGATGCAGGCGACCAGAAGGGAAACGCTGCTGGTGGCCATCATGGTAAGAATCAGTTTGCGCGCCAGGGTAATCTCGGGCAGGAGCTTCATCGCTCGACTCCGATGTGGCGCGAGCCCTTCACCAACTGAGCTACAACCAGAAGCCGTGAACTGATCTTCAGGCCGACCGCGTCGCAAGCCTCGGGAGCAATCTCCAGTTCGATGGTGGTGTTCTTGAAGGCGAGATTGATCATTCCACCCAGTGAAATGAATTGGTCGCTTTGGCCGACCGTGAGTACACTCGATCGTTGCAGTGTGTTCAACAACTGCGCGATGCGCTCTTTGTCGGAGAAACCGATGAACAAAACGTGGCAGGATTTGAATTCCGCAGTGGAATGCGGCCTGCGGGCTTCCACCGGTCTTCCGTTCGCCTTCTTTCCCGTGATTGCCGGTTCCAGCACATCACTGGTGCGCTCATCGCCAACCACGCAGATCACCGCCGGGTCGTCAGGATTACGAAATACCCCTGGCGGCCACTCGACAAACTTGGCAAAGTTGTACAAGTAAGCCGCTTTGACCCGGCTTTCCTCGACCGTTTGCGCCAATGGCTGCGCCGAAAACTGCAAGCAGACGGCCAGAGTCAGAAAACTCACGACCAGGGGTCGCCTGATAACGGCGATTTTTCGGCGACGGCGCGATGCGCCTCTAGTTTTTGGGCGTTGTCTGCCGTTTGAGGAAGCACATTCGGGATGGGGGAGAGTCGGCATCTTGCCATGCTCACTGAAGGTGAAACGTGTGCGTGAGCTGAATCCGGAAGTCGCGGCCGTTCTGCCGCACCATGGATCCAACGATTTCTGCTCCTACCGGGTCGCTATACAGGCTGTTGAAAACGTTATAGACGCTGCCGGAAACGCGAAATCCCTTGGCAAACTCACGGCTGGTCATGGTCAGGTTAGAGACGACGTAGCTCCCGGCCTGCGATCCCGCTACAGTTTTTCTGGAATCGGTGTATTGCAGTTCGAATGCAAACGTCAGCCTGCGGCGAGCCATGGGAAAAATGATGTTGGCCTTTGCCATTTGGGCGGGCGAATCCGGCAGCCAGAGGCCGGTAGACGGGTCTACTGTCCTCTGCAGGGTGTAACTCAGCCGGCCTTCGATGCCGGAGGCTATCTTCCCTCCGAACTCGAACTCGAAACCCCGGTTGTGCGCGCTCTCTGAGTTTTCGTAAACAATGAAGCCGTTCTTCGGATCGATTTGCTGGTTGATGAGATCGGTGAATTGATTGGCGAAGCCTGAGGCAGAGAGACGAAAATCAGCCCCCAGGTCTTGCTCCCAGACGAACTCCTCCGCCCGAATTTTTTCCGGCTGCAAAGCAGGGTTGGGCTCAACGCTGACGTGATCGCTATAGTAAAGCTCATAGTTGTTGGGGGCGCGAAAGGCTTGACCGTAGATGACCTTGAGTGTAGTTCGACTCAGTGGGCTGTAGATCAGTGCAACCCGCGGGTTGGTTGTTCCACCGAACTGCTGATATTGGTCGTGACGCAGGCCCGCATTGAGAATCAGGCTTTTCCTGATGGTGAACTCATCTTGAACGAAAGCCGCCCATTCCTGTGTACTTCTAAGATCGTCCAGCACGGGCTGAAAGGGGTTTAAGTTGTAGTTGGTCTGGTCCTGGCGCAAGTTATCCCGGAACTCCATCCCCAGGGTCGCCTTGTTCTTTTGCCAAAGAGTCTTAGTGATTCGTGCATTGGCCCCAAAAACGTCCCCCCGCGACGCGTCTTCATTGAGGACATCCAACACCTGCCCGGAGTAGGGCGCATAAACGTAGACACCGTGGTAAATGGCGCGGTCAGAATATACGGTGGCGATGAATTCTGCGTCCTGAAAAATCGGGCGGCTGTAGCGGAGTCTCAGATATCCCTTGGAATCTGTGGTCTGGCTGCGGTTGTCATTGAAATCTTGCCCAAAGGACGCCGTCGGTATGCCCTTCTCCCGCGTCCCCGCCAGGGCCTCCAGAGTGAATTGGCGGAAATGGAGGCTGCCGTAGAAACTTCGCGAGGAGTCGCGGTCGGCGTCCTGGGCGATTCCGTAGTTCGTCGCCGGGCTGTCGAATGCTGGAAAGAAGAGACGAGCGGCGCCGGCGCTGTCGTAGATCGTCCCGGAAAGCAGCCCATCGATTCCGTGATAGGTTCCGCCCAGGGTGGCGCGTCCGCGGTAGGAGCCGAACCCGGCGGCATCGGTGGAAAGTTCCAAGCCGCTGGCCCGTTGCGCGCTTTTTGTAATCACATTGATGACGGCAAGAAAGGCGCTCGTGCCATACAGCGAGGAACTGGGTCCGCGGACGATCTCAATGCGCTCGATCAAGTTGACGTCAAGAGGAAACTCCGTGCCCAGTTCTGCCTGATCGTAGACGTTGTCATTGAGGCGGTGGCCATTGATGAGCAGCAGGACCTGATCGTTATATCCACCGGGGCGAGAGAACCCGCGCACGCCGACATAGGAGTAGTTGCGATCATTAGTAATGTCGAATCCCCGCACACCGCGCAAAGCATCGGCCAGAGTCCGGTAGCCGAATTGGCGAATCTGGTCCGCGGTAATCACAGTTACGGAGGATGGGGCCTGGCGGTCGCTCTGCACGTACATCGAGGCGCTATAAACCTGAACGCTCTTGAGTGCCTCGGGGCTCAGATCCATGATGTCTGTGCTCTGCCCGCTCGCGACGGCGGCAGTGGCAACTAGTGTCCAGAGCAGCAGCGCTATAAAACCAGCCCGCACGCGCCGCAAACCACCAATCGCCCTCCGCGTTTCTAGAGCCAGCCTCATCAATTCTTCCTTCGGAAGTGAACTTGCCAGATCCCATTTGTCGAAGCGCAAGCGGCGACGGAACTCTGCTTGAGAGAGTCACCCGGATACGAGATTCACGAGCGCCTTGGGGTGGCTCCCCTTCGAGAGATAGAGATCCTTGTAGATTCATCGGCTATGTCGACAGGGACTTGATCAGAATTCCCACTTTGAACGCTCGCCGGAATAACAAAATCGTCTACTGTGGCATCGAAGAAACGGCGAAACCACAGTCAGCTTCCGTGAGAAGTATTTCCGAGCCGGACATGACTCGACTCCCGGTCGGCCAAATTCAACTTCCCATAAGCCGACTTCTGGCCCGGAATAATTTCCAAACGGCCCGTGATCCAGGCACAAGCCCGAAAGCCGCTAAATCGGACGGCAAAGGAGTGCACGACACGCTTTAGCAGGCTACACGGCGGTGAGGGATACGTCGTTAACTGTGGCGTGTCGGGGACGGCGACCCGGTGAACTTTGACAGTCCGACGTATGATGGTTGGCAAGGCCGGGTGGATCGGTCGCTCGAATAGGGAGAGATGCATGGCATCGCTGAAGCTCCTTGTTGTAGAGGATGACATCGCAAGTTTGGAATTGATGGCGGAGGTTTTTACATCTCTTGAGGCCGAGGTCCGCCCAGTCAGCGATAGTCGGGAAGCTGCCGGCCTGATCGATAAGGAGAGATTTGATGGCATCTTCCTGGACCTGGAAATGCCAAACCTGCACGGTTTCGAGCTTGCCAAGCGGATCCGCAGTTCGTCCTGGAATAAAACCACTCCAATCGTTATCGTGACTGGCCGGGATGATAGACAAACCATGCAAGACGCATTTGCCATCGGAGCAACTTTTTTTCTCCAGAAGCCCGTGGACCGGCAAAAGCTAGGCATCTTGTTCCGGACCGTGCGCGGAGGAATGTTGGAGAACCGGCGGCGATCCATCCGTGTTCCACTCCAGACCGACGTGACTTGCGAGGTGGGCTCTCGAACCGTGCGCGGAGTGTCCTGGAACATTAGTCAGGGCGGGATTCAGGTGGAAGCCGGTGGCTTGCAACCGGGGGATGCAGTGCAATTGTCATTTCGCCTGCCGGTTTCACACGTAGATGTCAGCGCCGCTGGCACGGTGGTCTGGGCACATGACACGCGGCAAGGGATCCGTTTCACGAAGGTGAGCGAACAAAATCAGCAGTCGATCCGAGGTTTTATGACAGAAGTAGAAAAAATAGGCACTGCGTTTCGTGCGCACACTCAGAATTGCGATTCCCCTACTTGCCGGCTGCTGCCCGTGCTTTCTCATCTCGTTTACCTGAGAGGCGCTCGATTTCTTCGACGAGAGAACGTGCGTTGATGGGCTTCGATAGGTAGCCATCAAACCCTGAACTCAATATCTTCTCCCGGTCGCCCTGCATGGCATAAGCAGTAACGGCCAACGTGGGCAATGTAGCTAAGCGAGGATTCTCGCGGAGGGCACGCACGACGCCAAAGCCGTCCAATACAGGCATTCCAATGTCGAGCAGCAGTATGTCCGGTTGAGTCTGTTCAATCACACGGAGCGCTTCCTCGCCGTCACATGCCTCCACCACCGTGTATCCACGCACCTCCAGCAGCTCGCGGAGCAGTTCACGGTTGACGGCGTTGTCTTCAGCGATAAGAACTTTGATCATGATTGTCCCGCAGATTTTGCCAGCTTGCGGCCTTGTACGACCTTTCCAACCTCGACAATGAGCTGTTGCTGCCAAGAGCCATTCTTTTGAAACAGTGCCTGGGTTTCGCCACTGAGAAGAGCGATCTCCTCGTGCGCCAAAGTCTTTGCCGTCATCACAAAGATCGGCAGATCTTTCAAAGTGGCTTCTTGCCGCACGTGGCGGATGACCTCAAAACCGTTCACGCCCGGCATCAGGAGATCCAGCAAGACAGCACTTACCACTTTAGAAGAGAGCACTTCCAGGGCTCTGGCCCCGCTTTGGACGCTCTGCGTCTCGTATCCCGCGGAGCGCAAGGTCTCCTCCAACAACTCTAGGGTTTTGGGGTCATCGTCAACCAGTAGAATGGCCGCATCATCATCCTCGGAAGGCTGCACGTGCTTGCGAATGGCCTCCAAGAGCGCCGGTTTGCGAATCGGCTTGATGAGGTAGTCTGCCGCACCCAAAGCAAACCCGACTTGTCTCTGATCTACGATCGAAACAATAATGATCGGAATGTTCGCCGTCTCCGGCGCCTTTCTGAGCGCGACGAGGGTATCGAAGCCATTACCGCCGGGCATCAATACATCCAGGGTGATTGCGTCCGGGCGTATTTGTTGAGCCTTCTTGACGGCTTCAGCTCCCGACTCGGCCATGACGATCCGATATTCGAAATCCAGGTAGCTGGCGAGAAGCTCGCGGGCGGCGAGTTCGTCATCCACAACCAAAATGAGTGGTTTCCGGGGATTTGTTTCCGCCGCAGTGGGTGGATGGCCGGGCTCTCGAACTGGAAGAACATTTGAGGCCGCTTTGGAGGATCCCACCGGAAGAGTAAAAGTAAATCGGCTGCCTTTGCCAGGTTCGCTTTCCAGTGAAATTTTTCCACCTTGTTGTTCGACAAGACGCTTGCTGATGGCAAGCCCCAGTCCCGTACCCTCATGGGTTGTACCGCCGCTGCCCTCCACTTGTCTGAATTCTTCGAAGACGACTGCTTGATCGTCTGCCCGGATGCCTATCCCGGTATCGGTGACCGATAGACGAACGAAATTCCCTTCTTCAACGCATTCGATGCTGATGCGCCCGCCCTTGGGCGTGAACTTGACCGCGTTACTCAGCAGGTTATACAAGACTTGCTTGAAACGAACCCGATCAGCATAGACGGTCCCATCCACCTCCAGCTTATGTTGAACTTGGATGTTCTTTGCCATGGCCAAAGGACGGATGGTGGAGAGCACCTCCGGCAAAGCATCTTTTACCTGAAAGTCTTCGCATCGCAGTTCGAGTTGCCCGGCCTCGATTTTGGAGAGATCCAGAATGTCATTGATCAACTGTAACAGGTGCGCTGAACCTTTCTTGATGTGGTCAACGAAGCGTTTTTGCTTTACATTGAGCTCGCCTGGAGTTCCCTCGGCCAGAAGATCGGAAAAGCCGACAATTGCGTTCAGCGGGGTTCGTAACTCGTGGCTCATGCTGGCGAGAAACTTGCTCTTCAGGTGGGTTGCCCGTTCGACTTCGCGGTTGCGGAGCTCAAGCTCGCGGTTGGCGGCTTCCAGGCTGGCGGTAAATTTGTGGCGTTCTTCTTCGGCGCGCTTGCGCTCGGTGACGTCAACTGCGATCACAAAATCGGCGGGGCGACCCGCAAACGTGAGTGAGTACGATGTAATCTCAACGTAAATGACGCTTCCATCTTTCTTGCAATGCCGCCAGAAACTGAGTGCGTGCTTTCCGTCACGAAGTCCGGCTACGGTTTCGATAAGAGCGGGAACGTCCTCGGAGGGGCGAATATCCCGAATGGTCATGGCCAAAAACTCTTCTTTTGAATATCCGTACTTTTCGACCGCCGCCTGGTTCACCGCCAGGAAACGCATTGTGTCGCGCTCGTAGATCCAGGCGGGCTGGGGATTCAGTTCAAATAATTTACGGTATCGGTCCTCACTCGCGCGCAGCTCCGCTTCCGCCCGCTTGCGTTCCGTGATATCACGCGCGATGGCATAGATGAGATCCTGCTCCGGCACGCAAACAGCATTCCACATAAGCCATTTGTACGACCCGCTCTTGCACAAATAACGATTCTCAAAGGCAACCGTAACTTCCCGGTTCTGGAGACGGCCGTCCTCTGCCGCCGTCGCCGCTCGATCGTCCGGATGGATCAATTCGATATAAGGCTTGGCCAGAAGTTCGACAGTAGTGTGGCCCAACGTTTTCTCAAAAGCCGGGTTCAGGGTCCTAAAGAATCCGTCGAAACCGGCCGTGCAAAACATATCGATCGATAAATCGAGGAACCGATTGCCGGTGTCAAGCTGCGAGTACAACGAGGCCATGAAGGTGCTAACAACCAGTCCGACCGCGAGAAACATCAGGCCAAGAAGCCAAACTCGCCTCTCGACAATCCAGATGCCTTGGTGTGTCGCAACCGAGGGCTGTTCCACCAGAACACCCCAGCCGTACTGAGGCAGCGGTTCATAACTCGCAAAAAACGTGGTGCTGTCCCGCGCAAAGGTTCCGTTGCCAGCCAGGCCCTCTCGGACCCGCTTTACAGGTTCGTATCCGCTCAGGTCAATCGCCGGCCTAAATGAATCTATATTCGGCCGGGCCGATAGATGCCCGCTCTGGTCCACCAGCGAGATGGTCCATCCCCCCTCGAGCTTGGTCTGCAACAACTGCTGGCTCAGGGTATCGAGAGCGAACGGCGCCATGAGGATGCCTGTCGGCTTGCCCGCGTCGTCCGTCACTGGAACTACAATGGCTGTGACTATTTGGTAAGGTGGGACTGCGGTCTGATAAACCTCTGAGACGTATGGTTTCCATTGGCCAGCGATGCCCTTGTACCAGCCGCGAAACTCGAAGTTGTGGTTGAGCAGAGTTGGCTGAGCGGGATAGATTCCGCGCATCGTGCCGTCGAGATCGTAGACACTGACAAAGGCGAAATCAGGGCGCAGGTTGCTCGCTTGTCGCAAGTCCCATTCGACTGAATTCAGGTCCCTTTGGGCCCACGCATCGCGAAACTTCCGGCGGCTGGCAATCGACTCCAGAAACGCAGTGCTCTCGCGAAGGTGTTCCAAAACCAGCGCAGCCGAGACGCGTGCAATTTGCGTGCTCTCGGTGGCCGCCTGCGCTTCGGCACGGTGTTTTAACACCTCTCCCACGGAATAGGCGAAAACCGCGATCGGCACAACCATCAATAGGATGATTAGGGTGTACAGGCGCCGTCGGCTTGCGGAGAGCCATTTCCCCACGGTGGCGGGTATTACCATGCTAACCTCGGACTTTTTTCTCCAGTCTTTCATTTCCGCAGGATGTTCTTACTGCTAACGTCCACTTGCCGCCCGCTTTGATAGGGAGTTTGCCGCGCCGCGGGTTACAAGCTGGTAGAACTGGTCAAAAATCTTGGGATCCCACCAGCCCTTGGCGACTTCCTCTTTCATTGTCTGAAGGGCATCGGCGGTGGAAAAGGACTTCTTGTACGGTCGCTCGCTCGTCAGCGCGTCATAAACATCGACGATCTGCATTACCCTGGCGGTAACCGGGGTTGCGTCTCCTCGAAGCCCATCGGGATATCCCGAGCCATCGTATTTCTCGTGATGGTGTCGGATGATGGGAAGCACCAGCCGGAACGACTTCAAGGGAGCGCAGATACGTTCTCCAACAATGGGATGCTGCCGCATAACCTTCCATTCCTCTTCGGTCAGGCGGCCGGGCTTCAAAAGGATCGCATCGGGCACGGCAACCTTTCCGACGTCATGCACGACTCCCGCGCGCCGGAGAGCGGTAATCTGATCCTCCGCGAGTCCGAGATGCTCTCCCAAACTAGTCGCGTAATCCGACAATCGTTCACAGTGCCCGTGGGTGTGTGGGTCCTTCCCTTCGATACTACGGGCCAGAGAGAAAAGAACGGACTCCGCCCGCTCCAATTCGTCGGTACGGAGCTTGAGTTTCAAAAGCGACTGGACACGGGCGAGCAGTTCGGTTCGATCCACCGGCCGGGTCAGGAAATCATCCGCACCGACCTTGATGCCCTCGATTCGATCCTGCTTGTCAGATAGAGCGGTAATCAAGACAACCGGTATGAGATAGGTTCCTGGGTCGGTCTTTATCTTCTCGCACACCTCAAACCCATTCAGTTGAGGCATCATCACGTCCAGAAGCACGAGGTCAACCTGGGTCTCAGCTAATTTCAGAAGAGCCGTAGTGCCGTCTGGAACGGAAATCACCTTGAAGCCCTGCGGAGTTAGCAGTTCTTCCAGCAGTTCACGGTTCGAAGCTTGATCGTCGGCAACCAAAATGGTTCCGGTGACCGGCTGAAATGACCGATGCAACATCTTCATATCCGTTTTATTTACCCACGCTTGCGATTAGCATGGCATGGATAAGAAAGACTAAGCTAATTACCGAAGTTATCAGCCGGGTGTCGCGTGAAGGCAGGTTCTGCTTTGGGCTAACCACGGAAGGAATCTCGTGGAACGCCGGAGAAGCCCCGAAATCGGTCGAGAAACTGGCGAGTTGATCTTGCAGGAGACAAAAGAAACCCTCGAAATTTTGAACGAACTGCCGCGACCCGTCGCAGCCGTGACATCTCTCACACGAAGCGCGGCATGATGGCAAACCATGAGCAGCAAGCGCGTGTGGAGGCAGTATTCGGTAAAGGTTCCGTGCCATTGGCGCTGTTCTTGTTAGAACAGGGCTGATACCTGCCCTGCCCGAACTCTTTAGAATTCCAGCCGTAGTTGCACTGCGACCATGCGTGGGCTGTTGTCGCCACCTAGCCCAACCCCTAACAGGCCAGTTGGCGGCGACGTGGTGTAGGTCAGCGCCCCGAAACCAGTCTGTGTGGATGTCCTGCCCGGGACGCCAGCCAGCACTATGCTCGGAAGACCGAAGTTCGGATGGTTGAAGATATTAAAGAACTGAGCATCGAATCGCAGTTTCAGACGTTCGGTCACCGGAAACCATTTCGTCAGATAGAAGTCGCTCCAGAAAAAATCAGGGCCGCGCAAGGCGTTGCGACCGAGATTCCCGAACTGGCAATTTTGAGGGTTGTCGCCGCCGTAGCAGGCTCCGGTACTCGGATCGACAGCCGAGACAAACGCATCGGGATTGAGCCACTGGATGATACCGGGCTGTGTCACGCCCGGAATTGGATGGTGTTCGTAGAGTGGCACGCCGGGTACGACGTTCGCGAACTGCGGACCACTGCCCTGCACGATTCCCTTCGGCGTACATGGCGCGCCAGGGGTTGTGCTCACACACGCGGAGTAGGGCGTGCTCAGCACCGAAAATGGAACTCCGCTGTGCCAGAACATTGTGCCCGAAAGCTGCCAGCCGTTCACTACGTATCCAAGCGAATGGCTTCGCACCTTTATTGGAAGTTGGTAGACGTACTGTCCAGTGAGGTTGTGTCGGATGTCGTAATCGCACGGACCATAATCGCGAGCCAGTTTTCCCGGCAACGGCGAGAGAATCCCACCAGCAGAAAATTGAAGAAACCCGCCGTTCGATACTGTGTCCAAGCAATGGCTCCAAGTGTAGTTGACCTGCCCTTGCAGCCCATGACTCAGGCGCTTCATCGCGGTCAGTTGTAGCCCGTTATAGTGGCTGTTTGCCCCGGTTGAAAGCTGAGTGACTGCACCAAAACGAGGGTCGGTCGGCTGCAAGTATGGGAAGGGCGCGAAGCATCCTTGGCAAACGGTTTGATAACCATTAACCTGCGTGAGATAGGGTTGGTTAACGGCACGCGTGCCGACGTATTGAGCTTGCATGCTGGCGGTCGTTCCGAACTGGTGCTCAATCCCTAGACTCCACTCCATGAAGTACGGCGCGTGAAGTGTGCCATTTGGCACGGCAGAGATGGCGACTGGCGGCAGGCAGGTAGCGGCATTTGCGAGCGGAGATGCACAGGAAAGTTGTCCGTTCGCAAAGCCAGAACTAAATCGCTGGTCTGCGGCGACAGTCGCATCGACTGCGCTGTTCGGCACTCCCGGCGCAATCGCGGCACCGCCCACCGTGCCCAGAAGACCTCCTTGAAACGTTCGCACGTAAGGTGGATTCATTCCCACGAGATCGGCGACCGTTCCGGGCAAGATGTCGCTGAACAGTCCGAAACCAGTTCTCAGCACGGTTTTCGGTTCGAACTGCCACGCAATCGCTGTCCTTGGTTGCAGAATCGCCAGCGGAGTGGATGAGAACAGATTTCCAAGGTGCGTCTGAATCGCAGCGTTGAGCGGCTGATTGACATCGTGCGAGATCGAATCGAACGAGCCTCGAAGACGCGCAACTTGGTCGTGCGGATTCAGCGGATTGGAATTGAACGTGTCGCGGATACCGACCGTCCATGTAAGCTTGGGGGTGACCTTCCACGTATCCTGCGCGTAGAGATCGAGATTTAAGAAGTTGAATGGTTCATTCTGGTTGGTCGGGAAGGTCTTCGTGGCAGTGGATGCCACACCGTAGATAAATTGCGGCAGATCGGTATAAACGACGAGGGGAACCGTGCCTTCGCCGAAATCATAGTCGTTCAAGCGCAAGATTCGCACATTTGTTCCCACCCTGATCTCGTGTGATCCGCGACTCCAAGCGAGGTTGTCATTGATGAAGAACCGAGAAGCACGTCTTCCCTGAAGCCAAGTGTTGTCGAGACCTCCGATAGTGGTGAAGGGGGCATTTGCCCCGTTGCCCTGTAGCACGATTGGAAAGGCAGAGAGAGTCTTCTGGAAGTCGCTCGGCGCGAACAGACTCTCATACCATGAGAATGCCGGATTGAAGTAGTTCACCAGATTTTGCGAAAACACATGCGTATCTCCAGCCGCGAACGAGTAGAGAGGCTGCGGAGAAATGGAGTTGAAGAGCGGATTGATCGGGTCTGTGTAGGCAGCCTGCACGCCTGTATCGGCTTGAAAACGAAACCATGCGGTGTTGTTCGTATTGATGTTGTAGTCGATTCGGGCGGTCTGCACCTGCTCGTGGTCGTCGCTGGAGTGCGAGATACTTTGCCGATTGGCGCAGCCGTTGCCGCTTGGCGTAGGGCCTGAAGCCAGAGTGCCGTCCGAATTGAATGGGCACCCCAACACTGCCCGAGGTGCCCCGCTGGTTTTTCCGTAGAGCGAGAACATCTTCTGGTAAAAGGGCACCAGTTGTGGGGCTGGGGCGTAGGTTGATCCCGTCACGGAGTCAGTGCCGCCGAGCGGAAGCTGCTGCAACACGTATTGCTGGAATGCTGGAGTTGGCACAGTAGTCGGCGTGACGATAGGCAATGCGATCCGAACCCACTCGCTGTCGAAAAAGAAGAACAACTTGTCGTGAACAATCGGACCGCCTAAGCTGCCTCCGAAATGGTTCACGTTCGAGCGCGGCTTGTGGTTGCCCGGTGTGGCATTCGTGAAATAGTCCGCCGCGTTGAGGATCGAACCGTTCCAGAGTTCGTACAGGTTCCCGTGAAACTGGTTCGTGCCAGATTTGGTGACGTAGTTAACCTGAGACGCGCCGTACCTGCCTTGATCGACAGAATAGGACAGAGTGTTGACGGTCACTTCGGAAATTGAATTTAACCCCAAGACAAGATTGGTTGAAAGCCCGCTGTTGAGGTTGGTGAGAGGATCATTGGTCTCCAGTCCGTCAACGATGTATCCGTTGGAAAGCGCGGGAAGTCCATTGAATTCCACGTTGCCGTACCCGTTTGTGCCGCCAACGAAATCATTGCCGCTCCCAGCCGTGTTGATGAGTGCTCCGGAAGCGAACTGCAAGGGGTAGGTCAAGTCGCCTCCCGGATTGGGCAGGTCTTCGAGTGCAGAAGCATCGAGAGTCGTTGATGTGTTTGCGTTGCTAGGATTGATGATCGGAGCTTCCGAACTGACCTCAACGGTCTCGTTCGAGCGAGCTACTCTCAGGATGAAGTTGACGGTTTGCTTTTGCCCCAGACCTGAGAAGACGTTATCCGCCTCTTGTGGCTCAAACCCCTGCGCTTCAATTCTGACTCCGTATGCACCCGGCTTTAGCTGGGGGAAGTTGAAACGACCTGCATCGTCCGTCTTGGCGCTGCGCCTTGATCCTGTATCATGGCTGATGATTGTTACCGTGGCCCCCGGAACGACCGCCCCGGTCGCGTCAGTCGTTTGGCCCACAATCGCGCTGGTGGTCTCGCCTTGACCCAATGCCTCTGCTGAGAGAACTGCGATAGCAACGACCAACCAAACAAGGCGACTGCATCCCATTTGAAAGCGTACCTCTTCAATTCTCCATCACGAGCAAGTTTAGATGGATTAACTGTAGATGATGCTCTATAGTTAACCACAGTTAATCAGCAAAGTCGAGCGACTTGAGAGCGTGGGCGGATTGCTGAGGAAGATCAGCAGTTTAAGCTGGGCGAACTCTCATCTGTCATTGCTTGATGGCTCTTGCTGCCTCGATGTTGGTGTACAGTGCCATAATGCTGTGAATGGCCTCCGCGCTCCAAATAGCTTCTCCAGACGCCATGCGGCGACATTCGACGGGTGCAAACCGTCACAATCGCATGGATGAGTGTCGAGGCTGCGGTATCCCTTTTCGCAGCTTGGCGGGCACGGAGTCCCGCTCTGCTTGCGTTCGGTGGAGGACAGCTCCCATCGAACTTTTCTCAGCGGTAGTAGTGCTGTGGAGATTTCGTGCAAGTGATGCACACGAGGCTGGTGTGCTACACGGGCGCACTCAGCGGTCAATGTCCCAAGCCGGGCATGCAGGCGTGATACCGATCCCTCACCGGCGCGTAGTCTCTTGGTAACTACTTCATTAAAGCCGATTCTCGGAAAGGTGCAACCTGGGAACTGGCGGCGTCGGCCAGTATCGGATCAGAGCCGACATCGTTGACGGAAGTCAATCGTGAGTTGCTTCGCAGCTTCTCTGCAAATTCCTCGGGCAACAAAGGCTTGCTGAAATAGTATCCTTGGATCTCGTCACAATGATGCGCCCGAAGGAAAGCCACCTGCTTCTCGGTCTCGACACCCTCGGCAATGACCCTCAGATTAAGGCTCCTTGCCACGCTGATAATCGCCGCTGTGATGGCTGCGTCATCCGCATCCAAACAGATGTCTCTGACAAATGAGCAATCAATCTTCAGCTTGTGAACCCTAAATTGCCTCAAGTAGCTGAAACTTGAATACCCTGTCCCGAAATCGTCGATGGCGAGTCTTACCCCCATCTCTTTCAATTCCTTTAACCTTGAAAGCATCACGTCTGCATTTGACAATATCAGACTCTCCGTAAGCTCCAATTCAAGGTATTGGGGAGGCAGAGCTGTCTCGTGCAACACTCTGCGGACAAGTTCGAGGAAGCCCTGATGACGAAATTGCATGGCTGACACATTCACCGCTACGGGCACCGCGGGCAAACCTTCATCTTGCCATTTTCGACCCTGTTCGCAGGCGGTGCGAAGCACCCATTCGCCGATGGGAATGATTAAGCCGCTATTCTTTGCGATCGGTATGAACTCGTTGGGAGCGACGAGCCCCAATTTCGGGTGCTGCCAGCGGATTAGTGCTTCGACTCCAGAGATCTCGCCGGTAGTGATATCCAGTTGGGGCTGATACATCAGGAAGAATTCGTTTCTCCGCAAAGCCAGCCTCAAGCTGTTCTCCAAGGTGAGTCTCTGCACGATGTCGCGGTTCATGTTCTGGGTGAAGAACTGGAAGTTATTTCGCCCGTTTTCCTTGGCGCAGTACATGGCTGCATCGGCATGCTTGACCAGGGTCTCTCCGTCCCTGCCGTCATTCGGAAAGATGCTGATACCGAGGCTGCAGCTAACGTTGAGCGAATGACCTTGAATGACGAAAGCACTGCTCAGGTCGTTCATTACTCGCTCAGCGGTAATGGCAGCGTCTTTTATCTGTTTCACGCCAGAAAGCACGATCACAAACTCGTCCCCGCCCAACCGCGCCACCGTGTCCTGTTCACGAGTCTGTCGTTTGAGGCGCTCTGCAACCTCCTGCAAGAGGAGATCGCCGACTGAATGACCAAGCGAGTCGTTGACGACTTTGAAGCGATCGAGATCAAGAAAAAATAGAGCTATTTTGTCTTGGCCTCTGTCAGCTCTGGCAAGGGCCTGAGCCAGGCGATCCTGGAGGAGAATGCGATTGGGCAAGCGGGTGAGAGCGTCATAGTATGCCAAAGATCGGATTTGTTCCTCAGCGGCTTTGCGTTGCGTGATGTCGATGAATGCAACCACTGCCCCAACTATGTCCTCCCCTTTCCGTTGGGGATATGACCAATATTCGGCAGGGAAGCTTGTTCCATCCGCTTTCCACAATACCTCTTCATCAACATGGGTCCCTTGCCCGGTCTTGAACGCGCGGAAAATCCGGCATTCTTCTTCTGGAAGCTTTCTTCCGTTAGAACAAGAGTGATGAATTAAATCGTGCATGTTCTTGCCAAGCAATTCATCCGAGTGTTTATAGCCCAACAAGCGCAGGCAGGCAGGATTGTAGAAAGTGCAGCGGCCCTGCTGGTCAATGCCATAGATGGCCTCAGCCGTTCGACTCGAGAATCAACCGGAGTCGGTCCTCGCGGTCACACAACTCTTGTGCGGTGCGCTTGCGCTCAGTAATGTCCTGCTTAACCGCTACAAAGTGGGTAATGTTTCCGCTGTCTGAGCATACGGGAGTGATCGTCTGTTCCTCCGTATAAAGACTCCCGTCTTTGCGACGGTTGGTGAGTTCACCGTGCCAGACCTTTCCTGCAGAAATGGTCTGCCACAGATTCGCATAGAACTCTTTAGTCTGCTTGCCCGACTTCAATAACCGTGGATTTTTTCCGAGAATCTCTTCAGTCGCATATCCAGTCAAGTTGCCAAATGCACGATTCGTCCAAAGAATTGTTCCTTTTGGGTCGCTGATTACGATAGCGTTCGATGCTGCTTCCAAAGCCGTGGCTTGGAGGCGCAGGCGTTCGGCCGCCCTGATCTGGTCCGAAATGTCCTCATAGATTAAGTATGCCCCCCGTACCTCACCGTGTAGCAGCAACGGGACACCGTGTACTGCCAGGTCAAGAATCTGGCCGTCCTTGCGCCGCTGACGCACTGTCCTGTGCAGCGTAGTTCCCGCGAAGATCTGCGGAATCAGTTGGGCGGGGTCCGTGCCCTCGTCGTCAAATACGCTAATATTCGCAATCCCAATCGAAGCCAGTTCGTGCCGGTCGCGCTGGAATAGCTTCTCGAAAGCCGAGTTCGCCAATTCGACCGAGCCTTGCCGATCAAGAACGGCGATCCCTAGCGGGCTATTCTGTATCAGTGAGTCCAGATAGGCAGTTTTTTCATTCAGATGAATTGCCAAACGATGACGTTCGCTAACTTCAGAACCTATTATCAGTCCGGCCGCGGACACCACTAGCATGAACAGGCTGATTTTGGCGACGACGTCCGCGCTGGGTAGAAACAAATGGATCGCGACAACAATCCCGAGGTTTAGAGCCAGCAGGCCACTAACCACTCCCCGGACTCCATGGCGCATCGCAATCCAGATGATCGGAATAAAACACGTATAAAAATGCCCGTAGCGTCCATCATGGTTCCCGAACATCGCCCAACAGACTGCAAGAATGGCCAGAGCCTCGCCACAGGCTTCCCCAAAATCACCAAAAGTGTGTTTTCGGCTATTCCGGCGTTTTCCGGTTGTCTGGAGGGAGGGTTCCAGTGAGAGCCACCTTCGAACATGCGGCAACACATGGACCAGAAGAAACGGCGCAATGCCTACTAAGCCGATCGTGTCACCCAGAAACCATGCTAATGCGTCCGCCTTGTATTCCTGCCAGATAATAGCGTGATCGGCGATCAGACAAGCAACACCAATAATCGTTGCTAAGGCTGACGCCGCCCCACTAACGAGAACATAGCGGACCACATCTCGCCGGCGGCGTAGCCCATAGTCGATTTGTAACGGGCCCCGCAACACGTATGCTGCCGCACCATAACAAATGGCTATTCCTCCCGCGTCGATCGTGTTGCTGAAGGACAAGATCGGCTGGGTGTAAATGACCCGGCCAGTAAAAGCAACGGCGAAACAAACCAGAAGCGCATACCATGGGCTGATTCCCAACATGAGCGCCATAGCCAGACCGACGGCGGGATACCAGGCGACGAATCCAATGCGACCAAAGAGAATGACTTCGGGCCGGCTAAGTAGAACGTACAGCAGCACGAATAAGATGGAAACGACCGCATGACGCATCATCGCGCGGCGCCAATGCTGAGATTCGATCAGCACGGCAGAAATTCCTCCAGGCGGTCGCCAAGCCAAGATTGCAATCGTTCCGCGACAGTTCTGGGAACCTGAACAAACTCTAGTCCTACCCGTCCGGTCTCATCAGCCCAACAGACCTCGCCATTGATTCTGACTGCGCTCGCTGCGTCCGGCAGGTTGAGCTTGAGCATCAGCCTTTCGCCGACGTGAAGAATGACGGAACTCACGAGGGATATCCCACCCTCGCTGATGTTCACTGAATTGGCGACGAAATCAGCGTGCGTATTGCCGGAAATTTGTACAGGGATCTGTAGTGGACAACGAAATGAGCGCCTTCTTTCCCGGACCATAAGGGGATATGCCGCCCTGAGAGTGCGCGCTAAGGCACCCGGAGGGAAAGGTTTCACAATGGCAAAGCTGGCTCCACCGCGAAACGCACTGGGCATCTCGGTGTTGCTATTCAAGATCGCAAATACTATGACTCCCTTGTGAGCTGTCGTCTCGCGAGGTTTCTCGATAAGCTCCAGAGCTTGTGCTGCACTCTTAAGGTCAACCACGAGTGCCTCGAACTTTGAATGACAGAGTTTGCGGGTTGCCGAACTGATATCGGAGCAAATGTTGACATGCATCGCCATCTGCTCCATCCCGTGGCAAAGGGTATCGATAATACGTATGTCGTCACTCACAAGTAGGGCCCTCACTCCTATCCTGGCTCCCGCTAGATCTTTCCCTTTCGAGCTTGGCTTCATTCGGGCAGCAACAAATTCGCTCATATCGCAAGGGCCTCGGGTATTTCCATCTCCCCGTGCTCGAAGGCGTTAACGAATGCGTTGACGACGGTTGGGTCAAAGCTGGCTCCAGCGCCCGAGACAATTAATTGCTTTGCCTCAAACGGCGTAACCGCCCGGCGATATGGCCGATCAGCCGTCAAAGTGTCATAGGCGTCAGCTACGGCCAGGACTCTGGCTTCCACCGGGATTTCCTGACCCTTGTAAGGGCGGTAGCCCGAACCGTCATATTTGTCGTGATGTGCCAGAATGATGGGCAGCACTCTTCGCAATGACCCTCCCACTGGCTCCAACAAGGCCACCCCCTTTTGAACATGGTTACGCATTTCCGTCATCTCTTCCGGAGTGAGGCTGGCCGCTTTGTAAAGAAGTTCTCTGCTCGTTTCGAGCTTGCCTACGTCATGGAGAAGAGCCGCAGCTCGTACATCGTCAATACGCCCTTCGTCAAATCCCATGCGAGTGGCAATGCTTGAGGCGTACAAGGCCACTCTGTATGAATGGTTGTGGGTGTATTTGTCGTTCGAAATGAACTGCTGCAGAATTGTCAGGAGACCGAAATAGGTTTGGCGAAGTTCAGCCAAATGATGTTCTTTCCGCTCATACAGCGTTCCCATCGCGTAGGCGGTGATTAGCAGCAAGCCTGCCCAGGTAGCCAACTCGGCCCACTGGTCATACTCCGAAACGAATTGCGTCGAACGTACGAAGAGACTCGCATTTGTCAGTACGAGGACGACCACGATGAAAATACTCGCGCATGCCGTCAACACCGCATGTCTTCGACCGTAGACGTAAGCCGAGAAGAGCGTCGGCAGCGTGTAGAACCCAACCATCAGACGGTGTGACGCAACAAGCCAGTTGATCAGTCCCGCGATGATGAAGAGGGACAGTACGAGCCATAATTCCTGGTTAACCCGCGCAAGACTGAATTTGAAGTTAGAGTTACCATCGGAACCACTCCCTGCAACTTCTCCTCGTCTGCCAAATGCACGTTCATACACTAAAGATGACTTCACTCGTAATGGCCTCCTGGTGTCTTTTACTTGCTTGAGCCCACACTGGCAGCCTTGCCCGGCCTTGCAATGCCAGGGCACCGAAGTTGCGCTAAAGCTGGCTCTCTTCGTCACTCGGAACTAACAAACGCTTCTTTAAGATTCCGGATATGGCGCTCTCCAGTTTCTCCTGAGTCATGGACTCCTTTTCAAAGTAGCCCATCGCCCCTTCTTCGATGAGTTTCTTGGAATTCTTTTCCGACAGGCTGCTGGTTACCAACACTGGGATATTGGTCGTAGACGGGGTCCGCTTCAACGTTCGCAGCACCTCCAGACCGTCCATGTCGGGCATGAGCATGTCCAGGAGGATTAAGTTCGGCTTGCAACTCTCAGCAGCAAAGAGTCCAGTTTTACCGTCGCAGGCAATGAGAACTCGATAGCCCAAACCCATCACTACTCGGGAATAGGCTTGCGCAATAAATTTGCTGTCATCAACAATAAGAATTACGTCGCTGTCCACAGGGATCTCCGTCCTCATCTCCTGATAGAGCACTCACGTCACCACACTGAAAACGGATATGTCCTGCGTTTTCTTGAAGATTAAATGTCCGCGCAGCATGGTGCCCGTTTTCACTTGTCCAAAATTTGAAATCTGAACACTGACGGACGAAGAGGCTTCGGAAACTCGGATTGTGTGCAATCCCGATAAGGAAGCGTAAACTGTTTCCGATGTGGACCGGCCCAGGCAAAATTAGGGTTCTCCGTTACAAGACGGTCTAATTGAGACCAATCTAGCTGCTGATTTGCGGTGACTTGAGGGGGGCTCGCCCCAAACCGACAGAGGAGATCTTCGTTATGATCTCTGCAACCGCGACTTTGACCGGCTCCTACGACTACAGCGAAGTGGCGCTCTCAGTGTTAATAGCCATCTTCGCCTCCTACGCCGCTCTCGACCTCTCGGGACGCGTAAACGCGGCACGCGGCCGAGTCCGCCTGGCATGGTTGAGCGGTGGCGCTATTGCGATGGGCATCGGCATCTGGGCGATGCACTTTAAGGGGATGTTTGCCTTCCATCTGCCCGTACCCGTCCGGTATTACTGGCCGACAGTTCTGGGCTCACTCCTGGTGGCTGTCCTCGCATCCGCGGTCGGCCTGTATATGGCTAGCCGCCACAAAATGGGTTGGGCTGAGGCCCTGTGGAGCGGTGTCATTATGAGCGCCGGCATCGCCGGCATGCACTACATCGGCATGGCCGCAATGAGATTACCGGCCATTACCCTGTACTCCCCCCTTCTGGTGACGTGTTCCATCTTGCTCGCAGTCTTGTTTTCTCTGATCGCCTTGCTGTTGGCGTTCGATCTGCGAGAGGAGACCAGATGGAGTGTTCCGCGAAGGCTGGGCAGCGCCACTGTGATGGGAGCCGCTGTCTCTGCAATGCATTACACAGGAATGGCTGCCGCAAGTTTCGTCCCCGCTTCGCCTCCAGATTTTTCCCACGCCGTGAGCATCACACCCGTTGGCAACTTGGGAATTGCCATTGTGCCTTGCTTGTGCTCTTGGCGGCCGTCACAACTTCGTCTGTGGACCGTCGTCAAAGTGAATGGCAGCACGTCACTGCACAGGAGGAGGCTCTAGCACCGCGTGACCCGCGTGGTTGCGATGGGAGAACTGGTTGCGACGATTGCTCACGAGGTCAACCAACCGCTCACGGCAATCGTGATCAACGGCAACTTCTGCTTGCGCCGACTCGAAGGTGCCACCCTGAACCGGGATGAATTACGGGCGGCGATTAGAGGAATTGTGAACGACGGTACTCGCGCAAGCGACGTCATTTCGCGGATTCGCGGCTTGCTGATGAAGGGGTCTCCCAACAGGACAGAGCTATACATCAACCGAATTATTCAAGACGTAACCAGTCTCATGAGCAAAGAGTGCGCCGAAACCATGTGTCTTTAAGCACCGAATTGGCGTCTGACCTGCCGCAGGTACCGGGCGACCCGGTGCTGTTGCAACAAGTATTGATTAACCTCATCATGAACGCGATTGATGCAACGATCTCGTCCAAAGGCGTTAGGCGCGAAATTCTCATCCGGTCGGCAAAGAACCGAGATGGTGTTTTGGTTCAGGTTCAGGATTCTGGACCAGGAATCGCGCCGGAGCTGGCGGACCGCATCTTCGAACCATTCTTTACCACGAAAGCGAAAGGCATCGGAATGGGGCTCTCGATCAGCCATTCCATCATAGAGTCCCATGGGGGCCGGCTTGGAATCGGACCCAGCTCTCACGGGGCGCTGTTCGAATTCACGCTACCAACCGATGACGCTGGGGTTTCATGAGCGAACCCGAGTCCATTGTTTTCGTTGTCGATGACGATCCCTCGGTTCGTAGTGCGATCGAGCGCCTCATCGGAACAGTAGGCTTGCAAGTGCAGATGTTCGGATCCGCGAACGAGTTCCTCGCCAGCAAGCTTCCGAACGTGCCCAGTTGCCTCGTCCTCGATATCAGGTTGCCTGGACTCAGCGGACTCGCTTTGCAGCGCCGGCTCGCCGAAACCGATATTCAGATTCCGATCATTTTCATCACTTCGCATCGCGACGTCCCGATGACGGTACGGGCCATGAAGGCGGGAGCCGTGGAATTTCTCACCAAGCCCTTCCACGACCAAGATCTCTTGGATGCGATTCATCTGGCGATCGAGAAAGATCGGGCTAGACGTCAACAGGGTTCGGAAATTGCAGTGCTGCGGGAGCGGTTCCAGTCGTTGAGTCCCCGAGAGCGTGAGGTCGTCATCATGGTCGTCTCAGGCATGCTCAACAAGCAGATCGCGGCCCAGATTGGAAGCGCAGAAAACACAGTAAAGGTTCACCGCAGCCGAGCGATGGAGAAGATGCAGGCAAACTCTCTGGCCGACTTGGTTAAGATGATTGAAAGACTCCAGGTTTCTTCCGGCAAGGGCCCGTAAACCAAAGGCATTACAGGCATCCCCCTAACTCTAACTGTTACCACGCAATTGCCAACGGCTACTTGATCATTCGCTCTGTCGGTTGTATCTCTTAATACATGTCTATAACCGCTGGCCCGTCGTGCAGGGGCTATCGCAGTAGGTCTGGATCCGATCGTCTGACGCGCTCTGCAGCACTTTCCGCAATTTGCCCTGAACAGTGAGAGTTCTCTGTGAAGTTTGAGGCCACCAACGGCGCAAAGCTTGAGGTCCATTTCGGAAGGAAGCAAAATCGCTGCAGCCGCCGAAGCCAACGGAGAGACGCAGCCGGAGCTGACCAGTGTCAGCGCATGGCCCGGCAGACGTCGAAAGCAGACGTGATAGTTGTACTCGCCAGCCGCGATTGCTGTGGTTTTTGATGAAAGTAATTACGTTGTTGGTCATCAGTGACGAAGCAATCCCGCGCCTCGGGTTAAAGCACCTGCTAGCCTCAGAAGCGAGCTTTGAGGTCACGGGGGAGACTGACAGCAAAGAAGCCTCGTCCCAAGCAAGCAAGCTGAAACCCGACGTGGTCATCGTGCTTGGCGAAGCGCGGCTAGGTTGTGCGGTCGTGATCGATTCCATTCACAAAGAAGTCCCCGGCGCCGGCATCGTTATTCTAGGGCGTGAAACCCACCACGCTTACCTCGGAATGCTGCTGGCAGCCGGAGCGCTGGGTTACGTACTGCTATCGGCGACGCCCCGAGAGCTGCGCAACGCGATCCGTGCCGTCGCTCGCGGCCGAAGATTTATCGATCCCAGCTTGAATGGCAAACTCTATGAGTTGCTCGCCAGACAGGCCGAGAGTGGTACAAAACTGCTCAGCCACCGCGAACAGCAAGTTCTCAGCATGCTGGCCTACGGGCACACACTCAAAGAAATCGCTGCTCTCCTGAGCATAAGTCGAAAGTCAATCGAGACGTACCGGGCGCGCATTCGGGAAAAGCTCGGCCTGCATACGCGGGCAGACGTGGTTCGGTATGCGCTGGAGACGGGGATGCTAAATGTTGAGGCCGAACGCACCGCCTAGCAATAACTCAACTCCGGCGCGTTTGGGGTCAAAACATTGGATCGTCAGGCGAAAGGAACGTTTGTAGATGTTGTTGTCGGGCAGTTCCTGACACCCGTCAGGCCGACGCCCGATAGACAGCCTTGCTGGGAACCGGTAGTTTGCAGGAGCTGAGCAGTTTAGCGCAACGTCTCGACGTCTCCACTAGGGAGGCCTTTGTGACCACTTTCCTTAAGACAATACGAGAGCCGCTCGGGATTATTCTCCCTTTGGACGAAGTGCAACGTCGGGTAATTTGCGACGCGTTAGACAAGTGCGGCGGGAATTACCTGCTGGCGGCGCGCCTGTTGGGCATTGGGAAAACTACGGTCTATCGCAAAGCGAGGGCGTACCACTATCAGAGCCCAAAGGTGCAGGGGAAAGGGTTGATGACCGCTTCGCAAGATCCCTTCTTTCAGCATAGGCCAGCCAAGGTTGGCCCATGAGCGCAAATCAGAGATTCACTGCCGAGGAAAGCGCGGCATTACTCTATTGGATCTTCCCGAGGTACCCAGACCTGGACGGAATGAATCCAGTACCGGAGCTCGGTGCCTTTCTCCTGACCTTGAGATCACGCAAAGATGCGCCGGTGCGTCCAGTCCTGTTGCCGCCTACCGCATGCGTAGCCAGCCCCCCGCCCTCTGACGGATAGAAATTCCCGTTTTATCAGTGTCGTGGTGCTAGGTCACTGCGCATGAATGTTGACTCCCATCGAACCAGCGCGTTCACAGGCGTCTTGAAGATATTAGCGCAAGAGGCATCTGCGCGAGATTGCAAACAGCTCCGTGATGCACCAAGACAACTTCGGCGATATCTTTGTCGGGCAGTTCCCTACAACCGTCAGGCCAAGTCCCGATAGACAGCCTTGCTCAAAGACAGTACGTTGCATGAACTGGGGCACCCTGGCGCAGAGCCCGAAAGTCCCAGTGGCTCTCTCCCTAAGATAGCGGCTCTGCGCCCATCGCTCGTGAATCCGACCAGACCTATAGGAGGGTGAACATGGTTACGTTTGAAACGCATTGTAGGTCGGGTCACTACTTGGCAGCCGTCATGCCAATACAAGATCCGGGAAACCGATCGGGATATCAGGTGCTTGTGTTTCGGCAGGGGACCGAGGTGTACGAAGAAACAGAACAGAACTTAGAACAGGCGATACAAACTGCCAGAGCCTACCTGGATTGGCGGGAACAGCAAGACCTTGATGGTTAGACAAATTCAACCAGAAGGAGGATCGACCGATGTTTACACGCATTGTGGAGTGCCAGGCGAAAAAAGGTAGGACCGACGTATTAGCCAAGAAGGTGCGCAATGAGGTGTTGCCAACCCTGCAGAAGCAGCCAGGCTTTATTGACTTGGTTGTTCTAAGGGACACAAGGACGATGAACGAATCGTTTGCCTCAGTTTCTGGGAATCGAGGGAGAGCGTTGAGTTTTACCAACGTGAGCACTACGACACCATCGTCGAGATGTTAAGGCTAGAGCTCGAAACTAACCCCACTCTGGAAACCTTGCACGTGGAGATCTCGACGGCTCATCGTATCGCGGCCACGCGCGCTGCTTGACGCTGGGAAGCCGGCTGGCGCGACGGGTACTGGGGAGCTTGCCACCGAAGGAGATGAGGGTCTCCTTTTCGTTGCGATCACGGGCGGCAGGCCTCCCCAGTTCTGGAGTGGTTGATTAATGACTTCTACTTGCTCAGCAATTTTCCATCGATGCGGGCTGTGACTCGTTTGGAGAGATTGTCAGCGTGCGCAGAATCGGGTTCAACAGATGCCCCTATTGCGGCAAGGCTGAAGAGTTGTACTGTTCACGACCAGACGTGGCGTGATGAAGTGTGTATGTTCTTCTTCCTCCAGGTCGTGAGATGCCATTCGTGTTTTCGTAGGCACTACCGTCCGCTGTTCTTGCCGCCGGTCCCTATCTGGCCTGAAAAGAAGCCCGTCCAGGCCGTTGCTGACAAAGAACGGCAGCGCCAAGCATAAGCCAGCGGCCACGGATGTTTCCGCCGCAGGCGCTATTTTCGTGGATGTCGGCGAATGCCTGACACGGCTCCTGTGTTTTCACTACATACGACACGATTACTTAGCCCTACAGTAAGACGAGTTAGTGCTCACAGCCGGCCTATAAACTTAACGGATCCTATAGATGTACTTGACCCCTGGCAGAGTGTCGCCGCAGCGAAGAGCGCAGGTGGCTTTTGTATGCGCGGTGGGCTTGCTTTTGGGGAGCGGCACAGCTGCCGGTGTCCTCATGACTCGATTTGTAGAAAGTCAAAACTGGGTCATTCACACCCGTGAAGTCGAAGCCGCGATCGGAGAATTGAGCGGCACGACCGAAACGGCCGAACGTGCGCGCGCCGAATACGTAAGTACGGGTCGTGACGAGTTCTTAAACCTGTTCAATGCTGCGATTCTCGATACCGGTAAGAAGCTCGACAGGATAACCGATCTTACCAGGGACAATCCCAAACAGCAGCAGCTCTCCAGCCAACTCCAACGTCTGGTGCACTCGCGAGTGGAACTCTACGAGAAGTCGGTCAATCTTAGAGAACGGCTCCCCAAGATGCGCGGGGGCAGAGTGAGATCGCGGGGGAGGGTCTGCTCGTTGCTTCTGAAGTCGACGAGACGGTCGACGAGATGCGGAGCAACGAAAAAGAATTACTCGCCGTACGGACGCCGACCTCCCGGCGTCTCCTCGTCTCCTCCGCATGGGTGTCGATCACTACTCTTCTTCTAGCACTGACTTCCTTGGGCTTTCATTACCGGTTCCTCTGGCGAGAACTTGAGGCTCGTCAACTGGCGGAACAGAAGTTTCGCGGCTTGGTGGAAGCTGCCCCAGACGCGGTTGCGGTGGTGAACCAAGAAGGCAAGATGATCCTGGTGAATGCGCAGGTGGAAAACCTGTTTGGCTACAAGCGTGAGGAACTGCTCGGTCGTGCGATCGAGATTCTGATACCGGAACGCTTTCGGAGTAAGCATCCGAAACACCGCGACGCTTTCTTCGGCGAGCCGCGAGTGCGGCCTATGGGCGGACGATGAAGCCATTCTCAGCGCCATCGCTTCTGGAGCGAAAGGCTTTGTGTTTGAAGGGGCCCCACCCTGCGAATTTTTCCAAGCAATTCGCACAGTAAACCAAGGTTCAATCTGGGCTCCGCGACGCGTCCTTTCGATGTTCCTTGAATGTGCGGGTGCTCACGGGAAGCGAACCCTGCTTGGAGGCGAGCCTCTCACCGATCGCGAAAAAGAAGTCCTTGAGATGTTGGTAGCGGGACTCTCCAACAAGGAAATCGGGAGGCCGCTCGGTATTGAAGTGCGCACAGTGAAGGCACACATATCAAGAATGATGCGCAAGGTTGGAGTCCAAAACCGAATCGCGCTTTCGATGCATGCAATTATCAATTCGCTGGTCAGTCGCCAAGCCGCAAATAGGAAGAGCTAACGAAATGTCCCAGTAACGAGGCTCGGTCCATAAAGTTGAGACAGTCCATGGCGGGTGTCCCACCTTTGACGATGGTTTGTGTGCACCATTCCCACTGAGGGTGCCCCATCCTTGCGTTTTTTGCAAGGGTGGCGGCGATGCAGCTTGCACAATTTTGTGCGGGCTATCTGCGCAGCGTGGACCGCACCTGGTGCCGCGCAGCATTAAACTGCCACCGATGTAGGCATTCTCGATTCCCACCCTTCGCAAAGAACGCGAAGGATTGATTGGATAAGAGCGAAGGCTCGATTGACCCGGTAGTCTTGGTTTGAGGACAAAGACGCTGGGAAAGAAAGGAGCCTTCGCAGATGATGATTATAGGATGTGATTTCCATCCCAGCTGGCAGCAAGTGAGTTGGCTGGACACGGGGACTGGGGAGTGTGGGGAGCGGAAGCTGGTGCATGCAACGGGCGAGGCCAAAATGTTTTATCAGCAACTGGCGGAGCCAGTGCTGATTGGCATGGAGGCCACGGGTAACAGTCAGTGGTTCATCGAGTGGGTGGAAGATCTGGGGCACGAGATCTGGATCGGGGATGCGGCGCAGATCCGAGCCAGTTACGTGCGCAAACAGAAGACGGATAAGCGAGACGCGGCGCACATTCTGAAGTTGGTGGTGCAGGGCCGGTTTCCGCGGCTATGGACTCCGGACCGGGAGCAGCGGGACCTGCGGCAACTGGTGCTGCATCGGCACAAGCTGGTGGAGATTCGCAGCCGGGTGAAAAACGAACTGCAACACCTTTCTCTGAATAAGGGAGTGCAGAAGAAACGCAAGCTGTGGAGCCAGGCGGGACAGAAGATGCTGCGCGAGCTGCCGTTAAAACCATGGGCGGCGTGCCGGCGGGAAGATTTGCTGGGACTGCTGGCGATGTTAAACCAGCAGATCGGAAAACTCGACGATGCGGTGCAACGGGCGGCGGAAGAGAATCGCGCAGGCGAAGTTGCTGATGACGCAGCCGGGAGTGGGACCGAACACGGCGCTGGCGTATGTGCTGACCATCGGCGACGTGAGCCGCTTTCCCCGGGGGAAGCAGGTGGCCAGTTATCTGGGACTGATTCCGCGCGAGGAAAGTTCGGGGGGAGGCAGAAGCTGGGAGCGATCACCAAGCAAGGCAACCGCATGCTGCGCTCGTTGTTGGTGGAAGCAGCGCAGATTGCGGTGCGCTTCGATCCCGAGTTCGTAAAGCAGTATTTGCATCGCTGTCATCAGAAGCCGAAAGGCGTGGCCAAGGTGGCGGCGGCGCGCAAGTTAGCCGTACGACTCTACTGGATGCTACGTACCGATAGCCCTATCCAGAGATCGTTCGCATCGAGAGCAACCCGCGGGTGCCCCTGGTCGGCGCAAGCTAGACCGCAGGACTGATTGGGCGCTCTCGCATCCCGTAGAGACGGGATGTTCGCATAGAAGAATCATGGTCGCGGTTTAGGCCGAATCGATGGTTGGTGGAACAATCTTCGGAAGAAGATCACCACCGATGGGTGATTCAGCGTGAGATTTCCAGAGTCTTGGTCCTCAACCTCTCTGGCAAAAAAGCGGTGCCAAAAACACCGACAGGATATTTTTGTCCTTGACACCGCCTTCGCTCTTATCGAGGGGCTCCCACCGTGTTGGGTGACGCCGGCGAGGTCGAAGCCTGGGCCACCGGCCCCGGAACGTTCTGTTACCTGTGTCTCCGGAACGGACAGAAAATATTGGTCGGGGAGAGAGGATTTGAACCTCCGACCCCCTGGTCCCGAACCAGATTCCGGCACTTGTCGAAGTCTATTGAATTTTGTAGGTCGCAAACGATTGGTAATGCAGGACTTCACGACTCGGGCATTGAGTGTGCTCCAAAAAGGGCTCGACTGTGGAGCTTGTCCAGTTGCGCGGCCGGGCAATGCAAAGCCCGCAATTGCCGCTAACCCTTAACGTGCACAGCGCGTCAAAGGTGGAGGCATCTGCCGAATGAATTACTCGAGTTGATAATGTCGCTGACCAAGGAAGGTATGTGCGTCCACCCACCTCTGCACGAGTCAAGGTCAGACAGGCTCTGCGTGCTAGGGAGGATTGCATCGCGAGGACTCGATTGCAAGTGAAACTTGCCATGTTGCTGTTGTTACTGACCTCGCTGCCCTGTGTCGCGGACGAGCGCAGCACTGAGGTTGACGGGCTGTTCAAAGCAGTTGACCGAAATAATGGTCCGGGGTGTGCTGTAAGTGTGTACCGATCTGGCAAGAAGCTCTACGAGCAAGGATACGGCATGGCGAACCTGGAATACGGCATCCCTATTCGCCCCAGCTCGGCATTCCAGATTGGATCCGCGACGAAGCAGTTTACGGCGATGGCAGTTTTACTGCTTGCAAAGGACGGGAAGCTGGCTCTTCTTGACGACATTCATAAATACATTCCGGAACTCCCGCAATACGAAGCGCCAGTCACAATTCAAGAGATGCTTTGGCATACGAGCGGTCTCCGGGATATCTATGATTTGGTTGACTTGCGTGACCGTGATGACGATAGTCCACTGACACAAGGAAAGTTCCTCAAGATCATCGCGCAGCAGCGCAGCCTGAACTTTAACCCGGGAACGGGTTTTCTGTACAGCAATTCCAACTATCTTCTGTTAGCAATTCTTGTCGAAAGGACCAGTGGGAAGCAACTGAATAGGTTCATGGAGGAGCGAATCTTCGGTCCGCTGGGAATGAGCCACACGATCCTCTTGGATAAAAAGCAGTGGCTCGTTCCGAACCGCGCTTACTCATACTCAAAGGACGAGTCGGGTAGGTATCAGAACAGATTTCAAATCGACGAGATTGTGGGGTTCAACTGGAATCTTCACTACCCTCGAAGACATTGCCAAGTGGAACGAAGAGCTTATTGGGGGTGCAGTCCTCGGGAGGGAGATCGTCCGGCAACTGGAGCAGACGGGAACTATTACGGGGGGCAGGCTGCTTGAGTACGGTGACGGAGTAGTGATTGCCAGAGATCGCGGGTTACGCACAATTGGGCATGGTGGTGCCGACATGGGTTACCTTGCTGTTTTGTTTGTGTATCCCGATTACGATTTTCAAGGCGCAATTCTCTGCAATACTGCGGAAATTGAACCGTGGAATATCGCGCGGACGATCGCAGGGATTTATCTGCGAGAGCACATGACCGAAGAGGCATTTTCGAAGGTTTCGAGCACTCAATTGGAAAAATACGCTGGAACGTACTACAGCCCTGCACAGGGAAGCACGTCACGCTTCGTTTTGGAAGGCGACCAACTTCTTGCGGGGGGAAACCCTCGATTTGCGCTCCGAGAATTGGGAGCCTCGAAGTTCCAGCTTGCGGATATTCCTGTCTACTTTGAGTTTTATGATCATAACGGCACGATCAGTTTGACGCGATCGATGTTTGGAGCCTCGCCTGACGTGATGCTGAAGATGACTTCTGTAGAACCTCCGACAAGCTTGAGCCAATATGTGGGCACCTACAGCGACCAGAAGAACTCCCGCAAACCTTTACCATTACGATCGACAGCGGAAATCTGGTCATGTCGAATCTGTCGGGGACAAAAGGAAGGCTTATTCCTACGATGAAAGACGGGTTTAGCTGGGACGCCACCGGCCTGTTCTTGCGCTTCCAAAGAGCAAACGGGCTGATCACTGGGTTGACGGCCACCACAGATACGTTGAGGACGTGGAACTTGCCGTTCAAGCGTTTGCCAAAGCGAATCGCCAAGACAAAAATGTTTTGATTTTCGTCTCCTACGGGAGCTACTCGAAAAGACCTTGCCCTTGGGATTACGCCCAGATCGCAGAAGTCCCCCATCCCTGGATTTTCCCTACGGTACTTTTTCGTTTAACAGCCGCCTCGTCCCCATCTCACTGAAAATATGTGCGCCTTGAGAGAGTCGAACTCCCGATCTTCTGGTTCGTAGAACCACATCGCTGTTGTCGATTTTGTAGAAGGTTCCCGCCCTTTTCGCTGGGCAAAATCCAGTATTTATGAGGGTTGCCGTGCTAGAGCCCCTGGTGCAAAACCATGTGGGTTGACCTTCAAGGTCCTGCCACCGCTGTAAGTAGTTGGAAACAATTGGTCGGGGAGAGAGGATTTGAACCTCCGACCCCCTGGTCCCGAACCAGATTCCAGCACTTATTGAACTCTATTGAATTCTGTAGATCGCAAGTGATTGGTGTTGAATGAGTTGCGGTCTCGCCCTCGCACGTTGTTGATCATTGTTGAGCTTCGGTGCTCTGACCGCTACAAAATCGTCTACACTTGGGGTCGTCGGACGTCCCGGCTTCGGAGTGGTCGCGGAGAGATCCCGTTTGTTACTTCGACGCAAAAGACTGTGTATGATTGAAGGGTATTAGGACGAATGACAATTCCCGAGTGGCGCCGTATCGGCGGTCCAAGGTGGTTGCTGAGGCGATCATTTCTTCTGTGCTTTCCTGTCGTGCTGCTGACCGCCCTGCCCGTTGCCTTCCAGAGCGCAGATCGAACCAGTCACGATGCATCTGGTGATGCGCACGCCCCGTCGGTAACGGACGTCAACCATGCTATCGCTCTTGCCAGGAGCTATCTGGAGCGGGCATGTGGTCCAGATGGCAAGTTTGTCTACAAGGTTGACATCGGCTCGGGCAAAGAGAGTTCTTCCTACGACATCATCCGGCACGCCGGCGCGATGTATGGTCTGGCGATGTTGAATCGCTCTCACCGGGACCCTCAGGCGGTTGCCGCACTGATCCGAGCAGCCAAGTTTCTGCGGCAGAACTATATCGGACCGGGCGTTCGTCCAGGGCAGCAGGTAGTGTGGTCACAACCACTGGCCGATAATCCCGAAGGTCGTCGCTCTAGTTCTAAGTCGCGGGAACGCTACGCGGAGTTGGGCGGTACGGGCCTTGGTCTCGTGGCGCTGGCTGCGGCGAGGGAAGTGGACCCGAACTCGGTGCCGCTCGAAGAACTGCAAGGCCTAGGCCGCTTTGCCCTGTTCCTGCAACGGAACGACGGCAGCTTCGTTCACAAGTATCGGGCGGAGGGTGGCGCCGTGCCGAACTGGACCGTCCTGTATTATCCGGGCGAAGCCGCCCTGGGATTCATTGCCCTTTATGAGGCCGATCACTCCCGCGAATGGCTTGTGGCCGCTGGCAAGGCACTGTCCTATCTAGCCAAGAGCCGGACCGGGCTTTCCATCGCTCCTGCGGACCATTGGGCGCTGATCGCGACCGCCAAGCTGCTTCCCTATTGTGAACAGGCCGGATGTTCGGCCTCGCGCGAAGAACTCGTGCGGCATGCGGTCCAAGTATGCGAGTCGATTCTGCGGGATCAATTTAAGGGCTCTGCCCCCGTCGGCTTGGACGGCGCGTTTGATCCCACCGGCCGCACCGCTCCGGTCGCTGCCCGCCTAGAGGGACTCTTGGCCGCTCTGGAGTTTCTGCCGAAAGATGAATTGCGAGCCAGGGTCGAGGCAGCCACCGGGAGGGGCATCGCTTTCCTCTTGCGCGCTCAAATCGTCTACGGAAGGGAAGCGGGTGGGATGCCGGGAGCAATCATCAGTCGGGCGCTCGATTCGTCCGAGGTTCGCATCGACTACGTGCAGCACGCGCTGTGCGCATGGCTTCGCTATCGGAAGCAGATGGAGGGCGGGCGCAACCTCCTGCTGAGGCCCGTCACCTGCTGATCAGAACGTTGAACCCGGCAATCCGCTCTATCGAACCTTCAGAGCCTGGCCGTTCTCGACCTTGAAGGTCATAGTGTCAGCACGCTCGGTCAGACCGGCTCCGTTCACCGCGACAACGTTGCCGGTAGCGACAATTGTCCGACTCTGCGCGACGTAGCTGACCTTATTAGCCGCTAGCGTGAAAAGGTTATAGGCGACGAAAACAGGAACAACCGCCGTAGCAATACTGCCACTACTGTAAACGTAACCTTGATCAGTAGGTTGCCGATTCGGATACTTAATGTAAAGCTGGAATGGCGCGCCGTCGTCCGAAGGAATCGGAACAAGGTCCACCCCCCCGCAAGCGTCCTTTCTCTCTTCAACCTGCTGCTCTGGGGTTATGTCGCCGCGCACTAAAGCATCGCAGCTCGTACGCGCCATATAAAGAGTGCCATTGAGGACAAGGGTTCCTGGGGACGTTACGCGGAACAGAGGGCGAACGTACTCCTGGAGGAAATCATACCCCCGAGGGCCGCTCTTCGGAGCCTTAGCGGTCATCGTATAGAGACCTAACGGAAGGTCTGCCTGGTAGAACCCTTTGTTGTCAGCGGTTACATTCCTGGTGCTCCGCTCACTCTGGAACTGGACTTCGATCCCTGGCACGATTTCTAACTCCATAAAATCGGGAGGGCCGCTGATGGTCCCCTCGACATGGAACGTCGTGTGGTGAACAGGAGGGAGCGCAAATTGGCCTAGCAGAGCGGTGCGAGGAGGCAAAGCAACGAGTGCCACTATAGCCATAAACTTAAGGAGGGGCATGGACCGTCAGTACCTCTTTCGTTAAATAATTCTACTCCGTGTCCTCTTACTTCGTGCCGACCGTGCGGTGTCGGTCTCAAAACCGCCTTCGTGGCTTTGCAACTGCGGGTACATCTGGTGATCCCTGATCGACCGGGCCTTGGTTTCCTCCGAAGTCACCCTGCGGGAAACAGGCATCCTCGATGGTTTGTGTATTCTGCTCGCTCAGAGCCGTGCCCGCTGGCCCTCCACCCGCCGCTGGGCCATCTGCTACCATGGCCGAGGCTGAGGACCCACCATAATTCACCGACCCGTGCCCCATCTCATGTAAGAGCTCGATTCGCGTAAATCAACAGATCGGGCCAATGGAAAGTGGGACGCCTTCGGCCCATGAACCTCAAGTCGTCACCCGTGTGAATTCTCTGCAGATGCTCTACGCGGAACGTTGGATCGTGTCTTCCAAGCCCGATTTTTCCTTGCCGCTGAAGATGATTGCCGACGATCCGGCCTTGAGACAGCGACGGAAGTTGGAGGTCGAGTGAAGGCCATCCAGGAAATGAGTGAGATCGACCCACGTTTTCGCGAGACGCTCATCCACCAGTAGCACTTTGCCGAAGCGCTGGTCTACGAGCGCTTCTATCGGGCATTCGCTTCCACCTACCGTCCCGCACAAGAACTCACGGACCCGGTCGGCATACCGGAAAATGCATCCATCATTCTCCTAGGTGGAGTCGCCTCATCGGGCCGTCAGGTGCGAACAACGATCACGGACCTTTGGACTCTAAATTGATGTTCTGCTTGGACGTATAGCGCGAGTTCTTGCAGTAAAATCAGGTTGTAATTCTCGATGGAAAGCCCGCGGGAAATCCAGAAAAACTCGACCGTCTACAATTTCGACACCATCAATGTAGACGGAAAACCAGAAGTGACGTTTAAGTGTTTGAAAAGATTGGTCGGGGAGAGAGGATTTGAACCTCCGACCCCCTGGTCCCGAACCAGGTGCTCTACCAGGCTGAGCCACTCCCCGACTAAGGCGGGCGGCAGCAAGGAAAGCCATCCACCCGCGCGCTTCACTTCTCGATAGGCAGTACGATTATAACATTGCAACGCTGGCCCGTTCCCTTCCGCTTGCCCGAACCGGTTTTCGCGCTACACTGATGACGCGCCGCGATCGAGCGCTCCATAACCTGACGGCCATCATCTGAAGAACATAATGCGACGACCTGATCTAACCGACCCGATCTGACCGACTATGATTGCCCTTTGCGCTCATCGCCTCTATACGCCGCAGGAAGAGATTCAGGGCCCGCTCCTGTTTATTGAGGACGGCCTGATCTCCGAGGTTTGCTCGCGCGCGCAGAAGGAAATCCCGAAGCACGCAACGCTGGTCGATCTTACAAAAACTTTTGCCGATGCCGTTCTTGCGCCGGGGTTCGTCGACATTCACATGCACGGGGGCGCCGGCCTCGATGTCATGCGCGCCTCGCTGGCCGAGCTGCGGCAGCTGAACAAGTTCCTGGCCGCGCATGGTGTCACCGGCTACTTTCCGACAACTGTGGCTGCGCCGCTCGATGAGACTTGCGCCGCACTGGAACGGCTGGCCGGGGCCATTGCTTCCGGCTCGGGCAATGGCCACGCTGTGCAGGCGCGGCCGCTGGGGATCCATCTGGAAGGTCCATTCCTCAGTCACAAGCGCCGCGGCGTGCACCCGCCGGAATATCTCGTCGAGCCCACGCTGGAAATTTTTGAACGCCTCTGGCAGGCCGCGCGCGGACAGGTGCGCATGATGACGATTGCCCCCGAGCTTCCCGGAGCGCTCGAGGTGATCGCAGAGGCCACGCGGCGCAAGGTTTGCGTGAGCATCGGCCACTCTGACGCGGTGCTGGAAGCCGCCCGTGCTGGCGTTCGCGCAGGCGCACGCCACGCCACGCACACCTTCAATGCCATGCGGCCGCTGGATCACCGCGATCCCGGCATCCTCGCCGAAGTGCTTACTGACAGCCAACTCACCGCCGACATTATTGCGGATGGAATTCACGTCGCGCCCGAGGTCGTGCAGCTCTTCTTGCAGGCCAAGGGCGTCGAGCGCTCCGTCTTGATTACCGACGCCACTGCCGCCGCGGGCATGCCCGACGGCGTTTACCAGCTCGGCCCCATCCAGGTCGAAGTAAAGAATGGCAGGTGCACGATGGACGGAAAACTCGCCGGCAGCGTTCTGACCATGGACCGCGCAGTTCAGAATGTGACTCAATACGCGGGCTGGAGCCTGCAGAACGCAGTGCGTGCTGCCACGCTGAATCCCGCGCGGGCAGTGGGTTTGGCGCAAGGCTGCGGAGTCCTCGCTCCGGGGGCGGAAGCCAATCTGGTGGTTCTCAGCCCTAGCGGGGAAGTGCGCCACACGTTCGTTCGGGGTCGCGCGGCTTCTTAGCCACGGATTTTCACCGATCAACACCGATAGAGCTTTTAGATTTTTTTTGGTATATCCGTGGTAATCCGTGGCGAATTGATTCTTTGATGATCTAATTCGGCTTGCGGTCTTTCGCGTCCGCCAGATAGCGCAACAGCACAGCCTCATCAGCTCTTGTGAGCTTATCAAGAAAAGAAGTGTCCACCTTGCGGTCTTCGACCGTCTGCGAGGCATTCGACTGGCGCAGCTTGTCACCCAGTTCGGGATCGTTGCTCATCACCTGCGTGTAGAACCACAGGAAGTGGCGCATCTGGTCGAGCGACTTGCACAGCACCTGGATGGCTTCGGTCTCCGGCAGCGCGCTCAAAGCCTCCATCAATTCCGGATCGCTGGGCGCCTGCATGGCGGCACAATTCAGCTCCCGCTGAATCGCACGCAAGTCTTCGGTAACGCGCACCATCCGTGTGTGAAGGTCGTCCATCTCAGTCTCGTTCCCCATGGGCCGCAGTAATTGGAAACGCTAACGATCGCGTGTCTGAACATCTCATCGGCAGCGCCCAGCGGATAGATGTCCCACGATCATGCGCTTTGGTAATTCAAGCCGTTACTTTGGTCGGACGAACTCATGCCCCGCGCCCGATGCCTCCGAACTCCGCTACTGGCAAGGCTTTTAACGCCATCGCTAGACGGATCTTCGGGCATTCACAACACGAGTCCCGTGGCGGATTTCCAGTCTAGCCATCGGTGCAGTTACCATCTGCTCCAAAGTTACCTATGCCCTGCAGGGACGGCCGTCCGCTGTCTAAGCCGCAAACCATGTGGCGACGGCCGCGGCCGCGAGCCTGCCTGAGCGAAGCCGAAGGGTCCAAGCCTGCCCTGCCCTGAGCAAGCGAAGCGCGCCGATGGGGCGAAGCGCGGCGCCCCAGGCGAGACTCCCTCCGGCATAGTCTCTCGTGATACAAACGCACGGATGGTATCCGGCTCAACCACCCCGTCCCTACCCAACCTGATTCGCGCCATCGGCCGCTGGAGCCTGGTCGCGCTGGTGGTGAACTCGATCATCGGCAGCGGAGTCTTCGGCCTACCCTCGCAGGTCGCAGTTCTCATCGGCAACTACAGCCCCTACGCCGTGCTCGCGGCCGGCGCCGGAATGAGCGTGATTATCGGTTGCTTCGCCGAGGTCGCATCGCGCTTTCAGCAGGCTGGAGGTCCCTACCTCTACGCCCGAGTCGCTTTCGGTCGCCTGATGGGCATTCAAACCGCCTGGATGCTCTGGCTGGGACAAGTCTCCGCGCCGGCCGCGAACGCGAACCTGTTTGTGATTTACCTGGGAGAGTTCTTTCCGCACGCGAAAGATCCCCTGCCGCGCGCCATCATCCTCACCGTGCTCGTGGGTTTTCTCACCTTCATCAACATTCGTGGCGTCCGCGCCGGAGCGCAGGTGAGCAACGTGTTCACCGCAGCCAAGCTGGTGCCGTTGTTCGCCGTGATCGTTATGGGCGTGTTCGTGCTCCAGCGCCATCACTGGGCAATTGCGACTGCACCCATCGCGCCCCCCAGCACCAGCCAATGGCTGAAAGCCATGCTGCTTCTGGTCTTCGCCTACGGCGGATTCGAAACCGCGCTGGCGCCCATGAGCGAAGCAAAAAATCCCCGCCGCGACGCTCCCTTCGCTCTTCACCGCCCTCGCGGTCTGCACCGTGATCTACGCGCTCATCCAGTGGGTGGTCGTGGGAGTCCTGCCCGACGCCGCGCACAGTCAGCGCCCTCTGGCCGACGTGGCGCGCCTGACAGCCGGTCCCGTGGGTGCCGCGCTCGTAGCGGTCGGCGCGCTGATCTCTTTCTACGGATATCTCAGCGCAAAAATTCTGGCCATGCCCCGCGTGCCCTTCGCCCTGGCCGAGCAAGGAGATTTCCCCAAAGCCTTCGCCGCCGTGCACAGCCGCTTCCACACGCCCTACGTCTCGATCCTGGTCTTCGCGGTCATGGTCTGGGGATTAGCCCTGATCGGCGACTTCAAATGGAATGTAACCCTCTCCGCCGTAGCCCGTCTGCTCTACTACGGTGTAGGCTGCGCTGCCTTGCCAGTTTTGCGTCGGAAGCGGCTCGAAGGCGCAAGCGCAATGTTCAACCTGCCCGCGGGAGATTTCCTTGCCGTGCTGGGCGTGATCCTGTGCGTGGTCCTGGTCACGCGTGTGGATTTTGGGCAGTCACTTATCCTGGTCGCGACGATCGCGCTGGCGTTCGTGAACTGGGCAGTGGTGGCCCGCCAAAGAACAGCAATTTGACGGCATCCAGAAATACCCATCTCGCGATCATCATTTTGCTGACGGAGGCGGGGGCGGGGCTATCGCGATTTGATCAATCGCTTCGAGGTTCAACCAGACCCCCTAATATCCAGCCGCCCAGATCTGGGTTTTTACAGCCTTCACGCGCACCCACGGACCCCTTGTTTCCTCAACTTCAAATATCTCAGGTACAACTCCTCCAGCCCCGTGAAATATTGTGGTAATCTGCGCCTTTGGCAACTGTCGGCACCACATCCCCTGAAGCAGCGAATACTGACTTTTCTGTTCTCCAGCCGAAACTCAGAACAGCCAGCGAGAGTACGAGCGACCCGACGGCAATCATAGAAAATGTTTTCACGATTCGTCGCTCCTCTCGACGGTGGCGCACAGTATATTCGAGGAGTGCCCTCCGTCCCAAAGTAAATCGGGTAGTGTCACAAACAAGACACGACCGTAAATCGAGACGACTGGACAGTTATTTCGCGAATGGATCATTGTCGCTGTTTCAGAATACGCCGTATATTTCTTCTTCCGTGCAGAACGGCGACCACCTGAAGCGGAGAAGTCTCAGGCCGGTAAACAACCGTGTAGTTAGGGTAACGCGTGAGCGTCCAGAAACGCAGCGAACGGCTGGTGAGGTCGGAACGAGAATGGCCACGCATGGGAGCTTCAGCGACAAACGCGCACGCCTCGTAAATCGCTTCTTCGACGCGGTTGGCGGCCTTCTCGCTATCGTCGGCAATGTAGGACCAGATCTCGAAAATGTCAGCTTTGGCAAGCGGCGTGAGAACGTAACCGCTCATCGTTTCGGCGTGCGCTCTTGACGCCAGTTGTCCTTCATCGCCTGAATCTCACGGCGGGCCTGAGCGCCCTCAATCAGCTCACCGCGCTCGGCCTGCAAAAATCCTTCTTCGATATGGGCCGTCAAAGCCCGCCGTTCCTCGTCGGTCCAACTTTCCTCCGCGTCCTGAGCTTCAAGAGCGCGGCGGAACACCTCTTCGACGCTGTCATAGCCGCCGCTGGAAAGACGCTTCTTGACTAACGATTCAAGATCGGGGGGCAGGTTGACTTGCATGGCTTATTCTCCATCCCTGGCTTATTATCGTAGTCTCGTGCAGTCTTTACAACTCGCTGCTGATCAGCGGAGGATTGTTCGATGTCCCATTGCAAGCAATTCTTCTCAATCACCGGCTTATGCCTGACGTTCTGCCTCACGGCCCAGGCGGGCGACTTGCCCAAGAAGGTGGGCGAGTGTGCCAACACCACGATTAAATCGGTCGGGAGCCGTCTCGACGGCGCACCCGATTCCGGCAGCGCCGTAAGCTTTGCCAATGGCGGCTATCAGGTTGGCTACGATCGCGTGCCGGCGATCGAACGGTCGAAGAGGGGCGATCCCGTGAGCATGTGCCTCGTGTCTGTTCCGCAGGGCTGTCCGAAGGGCGACGATCGCGGCCGCACCTATCGCACCACAAACCAGCGCACCCACCAAAGCTGGACTTTGGCGGATTCAACACATTCCTGCGGAGGCGCTTGAGGGATCCCGATTCGGGGATCGATCTGCGATTTCGTGATCCATATCAGTCTGGCCGAAGCCCGAACATCGAAGCCCGAGCCTACGCTCCGCGCTGCTCCATCTCCAGCAACGTCCTCTTGCGCTCCACGCCCCAGCGATAACCGCTGATGTTGCCATCTTCGCGGACCACGCGATGACACGGTATCGCCACGGCAACAGGATTCGTAGCGCAAGCTCGCGCTACGGCACGGCTAGCAGTAGGCCGCCCTATTGCTTTTGCCACCTGCCCGTAAGACCGCGTCGCCCCGAACGGGATCGACTGCAGGTAAATCCACACCCGCCGTTGAAATGCCGTGGCGCGGATGTCCAAAGGCAGCGCGGCATTCAACTCCCGCCCGGTCATCTTCGAGAGCAGCGCGGCAACCCACGCTTGCAACCCGCCATCGTCGGGCTTGCGCACGGCAAAAGGAAATTCGCGCTTCAGGCCTTCGATCAACTCGCCGTCGGAAGGCGCGAACTGAATCGAGCAAATGCCCTTGTCGGTGGCCGCGATCAACATGCGCCCCAGCGGCGAATCGGCGCAGGCATAGCGAATAGAGGCAGCGATGGCGCCGCGGCGGTATTTGTCGGGCGTCATGCCAAGCTGCGACGAGGTCTTCTCGTACAGCCGGCTGCTGGAGCCGTATCCCGCGTCATACATGGCGCGGGTCACGTTTTCGCCAGCCTGAAGATTGCGCTTGAGCAGGCGCATACGGCAGGAGTCGGCATACTCCCGCGGCGTGATTCCGAGCGCGGCCTTAAAGCGGCGCTGCAAGTGGAAGGGGCTTTGCCGAAACACTTTGCCCAGGCGCTCGAGCGTGATGGGCTCATCGAGGTGCTGCTCGATGTAGCGGCAGATCGCCTTCGCGGAATCCGACTGCGGATTGCCGCTGAACGACCTCGGCCGGCAGCGCAGGCAAGCCCGAAATCCGGCTTTCTCGGCCAATTCGGGCCGCAAGTAGAATGTCACGTTCTCGCGCCGCGGACGCCGCGCTGCACACGATGGCCGGCAGTAGACGCCCGTACTGGCGACAGCGAAGACGAACTTTCCGTCGTACTCGGCGTTGCGAGCGACGACCGCGTTCCAGTGCAGGTCATCACCGGCCTTCATCGAGTTTGAGTGCGCCACAGGCATTGGGCCGACTGCGTCCTGAACAAGTATGGCATCGCCAGTCATGCCAGGGAAAGTGAGATTGGTGGAAGTCATAATAGAGACAGAGTAAGCCGCACCGCTCCAGCGGACTATCCGAATCTTGCGGCCAAAGCGATTCAATAGCAGCCTCATCCTCGGGACTAGGTACGGGTACTCGGTACTGCTACATTGCGCCCGCCGCCGGAAACGGCTAAATTTCCCCGTGAGCTTTTTAATTCTCTACTGATCGAGGACAACGACTCCATGAAGAAGATGCGTTTAGCAGCGGCTGGAACTCTTGCACTCCTGGTCCTGACCTCGGCGTTGGCACAGAAGGCGGCGCAGCACTTGCTGAGCAGCGAAGAACTCAAGAAGGTGGCGCCTACAGAGTTTTTTTTGCGCGGACAGAAGGCCCCGGTGCAGTTGCGGAACGCCACAGGATTTCAAATGGCCGACGGCAAAGTCACATTCGGCGCTCTGGTCGATGCTTCGGGGTACTCAACCGCGATTCAGGAAAAGTATCAGGGCATGCTCATCACCGAATCCAAGCTGAACATCGGCGGGTCCGAGCTGGCGCCGGGAGAATACGGCTTTGGGTTTACCGCCGACAAGTTCGTGGTCATGAATGTGGCCAGCGAAGACCTGCTGAGCGTCCCCTATCAAACCGATACGGAGTTAAAGCGAGCCGTACCGCTGAAGATGGTCGAGGATGGCACCGGCTACAAGCTATACGCCGGGAAAAAATGGGTGCCAGTGAAGCCGCAATAGGTTCGAACGTCTCAGTTGCCCAGCGGCTGGAACGGACTCAACAGACTGGAGACTCCGGAACGCCTGCGCAATTCGCTGAGCAATGCACTGGCCGCGTTGGTATAGGTCTTGCTGGGGTCGGAGGGATCGGCCCACACCGCGTCATAAATGATCTGCGCCGCTTCTTTCAGGTCGATATGCAGTGCAGCTTCGTAGACATCGGCACGCTCTTGCAGCCGGTCGTAACACGGCTTGCAGATCGAGGCTGCCTCGGCGCCCTGCGCGTGGTGTTCGCCCAGAGTGCACGCCACTGGCGAACTTGCCACTTCGGCGTGCGCTGCGAAAAGCTGGGACTTGAACTCCTTGAGGAAAGCTTCTCGCTCCTGCTCGACCACAGCGGTGTCAGGCAAGGGTTCGGCAGCGGTTTGCGTTTTCGGATTGGCCGGCACTACGTTCGGAGAAACCCGCTCCCGGCTGTTGCAAGCCGGACAGGTGTCGACGTTGGCCGGATAATACAGGCGGCAGTTGGCGCAAGGCATGCCGTAGCCTGAAGATTTGCGCGGGGCCTCGGCGTCGTGCCGGACCGCGTTTCGCATATCGCTGCGAACACTGGCGTGAACATCATTGGTGCGAACATCATTTTCCGGCAGAACGGATTTTGCCGGCTTGGCGGCTGCAGCGGTTGTGGATCGCGTCACATCCATAAAATCAATCTCCAGGGCCTTGAGTTCCAGTCTAAGCAGTGCGCGGGCCGGCCGGTAATATCGGGAGTCCAATGCCCGGTACTGTCCCAGCGGCCGCACGGCGTTGCTGCTGCTTCGTGCGCCTCACTTGCTTTGCATCTCCAACTGCGTCTGCATCAGCTTCTGGAGTTCGTCGCGACGAGCCTGATAGAGCTTGCGTTCGGGGTCAAGCCGCGCCGCGGTCTTCAGTTCTGACAAAGCTTCTTCATAGCGGTCCATGCTCATCAGGCAGGCCGCCAGGGAGTAGTGGTTGTCGGGCGAAGCGTTGAGGCGAAGCGCCTCACGGAATTCCTTTTCCGCCGCCTGCAGTTTTTGCTGCTGGAACAGCGCGGTGCCGAGAGCATGGTGGGCTGCGTCGGAATCGGGACTGAGGCTGACGGCGAGACGCAGCTCGTGCACGCCTTCTTCCAGCCTGTCAGCCAGCAGGAGCGCCTCACCCAAAGCGCGGCGCTCAGCCGAGCCGGTGGGATTTTGCCGCACCGCCAATTGCAATTCGTCGATGGCGCTGCCGTAGTCCTTCTTCGACATATAGGCGCGAGCCAGGCAAGTGTGTCCCTGCTCCCAATCGGGATGCTGGCGGTACAGCTCGCGCAGTTCGAGGATGGCAGAGTCGAAGTCGCCCTTGTCGCAGAAGGTGTTGCCCAGGTTGTTGCGAACCGACGCAACATCAGGCGCGATGCGCTTGGCTTCCTGATATTCAGCGATGGCTTCGTCGAGCTTGTTTTGCTCGTGCAAGATCAACGCCAGATTGGAATGCGCCTGCCAGAAGGCCGGGTTCAGATGGAGAGCCTGGCGATAGGCGGCGATGGCGGCGGGCATGTTTCCATCGGCATGAAGAGTGATGCCCAGGTCGTAGTAGGTATCTACGTTATCGGAATCGCGGGCGAGCGATTCGAGGAACGCGTGTGCCGCAGCGCGGTAACGTCCGTTCGAGTAGAGTGCGAGGCCGAGAAACTGATACGCCTCGGCGTTGCGCGGATCCATGCTGAGGGCGGTGCGCGCTTCCGCAATCGCGTTGGGGCCGTCATCGAGAAGATAGAAAAGATAGGCCAATGCGCTATGGTTCTCGGGCAAGTCCGGCATGAGGTGCGCGGACCGCGTGATTTCCTCGAAAGCATCGTCGAAGTGCCCCTGCTGGCGGAGCATCGCGCCCAGAGCGAAGTGCAGCGCCGCATTCTCGGGATCGGAGCTTAGGGCCTGACGCACGGCGAGTTCGGCTTCGTGGAAGCGCTGAGCTTTGGCATCGGCAGCAGCCTGCACCAGCGTCGGGGGAATCTCAGAGGGCATTACCGCCTGCGCGGGTCGGGCAGTGGTGGACGCCTTCAGGTATGCCTTGGTCAGCCTGCGGACCAGAGCCACGTCGGCGCCGGCAGCTTGAAGCTGATGAATCTCCGCCTTGCTGGGGATGCTACCGATGCCGCGCTCTTCAACGATTAGGACCAGACGGCTGCTGGGCACGCCGGCCGTGAGCCAGGCCATCAACTGGACGGAATTCACCGGCTGGCTTTCGCTGGAGTAGGCAGCCAGTGCCGCTCCAAGAAGAAACAGAAAGACTGACAGGCCCTTGTGCTTCACTCGACTCTCCGACAACGGTTTGGCTTGCTGGGTTGCGTTGACTGTTGCGCTGCGCTGTGGCGTAGTCCACAGTGTTCGAAACCGCAATCCCACATTAGCCCCGCGATGGAGCAGGAGGTAAGGTCACGGAAGTAATGGGACCGGAGCTGACAGGGGGGATTCGGTTAGAGCAGCTCGCCGGGGTCACAGCGCGCTGTGATTCTTGTCACAGCTTTCATTCCCCCCGGATGACAAACTGCGAGGGTAAGGACGGGAACCCACTTCACGTAAAGGAAAGAAGAAGCCGGGTTCGAGCCGAGTTGGGCATCCGGAGGCAAGGTTTGACTTCCCCATACCCGTCCGGTACCGTATAAATAGCTCATAGTGTGGTCCTTGGGAGGTTCTGATGTTTGAAGGTCTATTTCAACCAACGCACCTGATTATCATTTTCGCGATCGCTCTGCTGATTTTTGGTCCCAGGAAGCTGCCTGAGCTCGGCAAAGGGCTGGGTGAGGGGATTCGTGCCCTGAAAGAGGGCATGAAGGACAATGCTTCGGCTCCGACCGAGCAGAGCAAGAACACCGAATCCAAGGATTCCAAGGAAACCAAGAGCTAACCGCTCGCGTCGCGGGCGGTAATCTTCTTTTGATTAAGCCGCAGTTTTGTCGCCGTTCTCTGTTCTGTTCCAAGTAGCCTTGGGGCCCTTAGATAGCATCTGAGCTGTGAAACTGACTCTGAAAGCTGGAGGTAGGCTCCTTTGCGTAAAGTCGAGTTTGTTGCACTGATTGTGTTTCTAGGGCTGGCGTCGGCGGCGTTCGCCGACCAGATCACCTTGAAGAACGGCGACCACCTGACCGGTACGGTCGTGAAGTCCGACGGCAAGACTCTGGTACTGCACACCGAGTTCGCGGGAGACGTTACCGTGCAGTTTGCCGCCATTACCCAGATCACCACCGATAAAGAATTGCACGTCAGCACGTCGGACAAGAAAACTGTCGTCGGACCAGTCACGACCAGCAATGGAAAGTTGGAAGTCGCCACCAAGACCGGCGGCACGGTGGAAGTTCCTCCTGCGAGTGTCGTACTGATCCGCAATGACGCCGAGCAGGCCGCTTACGACAAGTCGTTGCATCCCGGCTTGCGGCACGGGTGGAACGGCGGAGTCAACGTGGGCTTCTCGCTGGCCCGCGGCAACAGCGAAACTGAAAATCTTGCGCTGGCTTTCAACGCCGTGCATCCCACCTTGCATGACAAGATCACTTTGTATGTGAACTCCATCGACACGCAGAACCAGTTGGCGACTCCCAGCACAGTGGCGAATCTGACTCAGGGAGGATTCCGCTACGATCGCAACGTCGGCGCGCGAATGTTCGGCTTCGGTGCGGCAGACTTTATGGCGAACGCGCTGCAGGACCTGGATCTGCGCGCGGTTTACACCGGGGGTCTCGGCTACCACGCGATTAAGTCTGATAAGACCGTGCTCGACCTTCTGGCCGGCCTGAACTACACGCATGAGACCTATTCCGACGGACCGCCGGTTACGCCCGCCACCATGCCGCCCACTTTCACTTCCTATGGGGTGACCAACAAATTCGCCGCCCTCACCCTGGGGGAAGAGTTGACGCACAAGGCGGGGAAGACCACCATCCTCACCGAAAAACTGTATTTCTTCCCAGACTTGTCGGATACGAGCGAGTACCGAATGACCTTCAACTTCGGCACGGTGACGAAGATCAGCAAATGGCTGGGCTGGCAGAACCAGTTCGGCGATATCTATGTCTCCAACCCTCCGGCGACCGCGAAGAAGAACGACGTGATCTTTACCACTGGGTTGAACATAGCGTTCACGCACTGATTTGATTGCAGCGCAGAAATGCGGAAGCCGCTCGCGAGAGCGGCTTTTCTTTTTCTATCGATAGGCGCGGGCAATCCACACCTGGTACGCGACGACTGCCATCATGAAAATAAGGTAGAGGCGAAGTGCCCAGAGGATAAGAAGTTGGGAACCCTTGAGTCGCCGCCTCGGGATGAAATGCTTCTTAGCCCGCACGAGTTGATCGTGTTCGAGCGAAGACAAGACCCAGCTTCTGTCGGAATTGAGATCCTGCCCTTCTTCTTTTTGCACCATATGTCTGGCTCTCCTCTGTTTAGGTCCCGCCCAGAGCGGCAAAGATGTTCGGAGCGATAATGCTGATCCCGAACAGCAAGCCAGCGCCGGCAAGGATTACAACCACTACGGCGGCCAGTACGTTTGCCCACCACGGGCTCACCAGGTCGCCCATGATTTCTTTATCATTCACCAGCATGAAGAGAAACACCAGAGCAGGCGGCATCGCCAGAACCGCGACCACGTTCACCAATAGAACGACATAAACCAACGGCAGGCCCGGAATCAGAACGATGGCCGCGGCCGCCACCGCGCACAGACTCAGGACCGCGTAAAACGACTTGCCCTCTCCCATCGGCAGGTTAAGGCTGTGCGGTTTGTGGGCGACCTCTCCAAAGGCATAGGCGGAAGAAGCCGAAATGGTGATAGCGGCCACGATGCCGGCTTCGACCATTCCGAGCGCGAAGAGCGATGCTCCAAAGCGGCCGATGATAGGCTGAAGGGCCTGGGCAAACTCGGCGGCCTGGAAATTGTCGGCCGTCATCTGATGGGCGAACAATGGCGCGGTAGCGAGAATGGTCGCGATCGCCGCGGCCGCCGCCAACGTAGCCCCTAGTACCGTGTCGATGCGGCCAAAGCGAATGTCCTTGGTCGTCATTCCCTTGTTGACGGTGGCGCTTTGCTGGAAGAAGAGCATCCAGGGCGTCACCGTCGCGCCGATATCGGCAAGCATGAGCAGCAGTGTGTCTTTATTGAAGCCGGGAAGCGGTTGCCAGGTGATGAAGGCGTGGCCAACCGAGTGCCAACTCGGATGGGTCATGAGCGCGACTGGAATGAAGATTAAGTTGAATATCGCGGCGGCAAGCGTGATGCGTTCCCAAGTCCAATAGCGGTGGCTCATGAGCGCTGCATACAGGATGACCAGCGCGATCAGAATCGCGATCCAGGGCGGCACTCCAAAGAAGCCGAGCCCGGCGCGGACGGCAATGAACTCAGTGATGAGCGTTAGGAAGTTCCCGATGCCGAGGTCGATCATGGAAAACCAGCCCCAAAAGGGACCGAAGCGCTCAAAGATCAGTTCGGCGTGTCCGCGATGGGTTGCAGCACCCAGGCGGACAGTCATTTCCTGAACGATGATCGCCATGCAGAACGTCAGGGCGACGAAAGGCAGGAAGAATCCGATGCCGTACTTTGCGCCCGTGGCAGCATAGGCAAGCATGCTGGGGCCGTCATTCTCTCCCAACATGACCAGAATGCCAGGGCCAACCAGCAGCCAAAGCAGGCGCGCCCGCGAGGAAAAGCCTCGCTGGGCGCGGGCTGTAGAGACCCGCACGCGATCATGGGCGCGATCAACGTCTTCGTGAGTAATGACTACGGCTTCGTCTGCGTTTTGGGTGACGGCAGGCTTCATCGATCGCAGGGTTGGTGTCCAGATAATCTCCACCGATGCGCCCGGGCAGAAGCTTCTCCCAGCAGAGATTAGCTTGAGTATACACGACCGAATAAACCATAGTTAACTAGTGAGGCCGGGAATGCTGCTCACCCGCATTCGAGTTGCTAGCGAACGGGTTGCAGATCGGCGGAAACCCACACGCGCTCGGCTGCCGCACGGCCCAGCGAAACGTTGCCGGCCCGGGTGGATAGAGTGAGGGTCTGGTCGTAATTGCGTTCGAGAATGCGCAACCTGGCGCCGGGACGAATGCCGCGCGCTTCGAGAAATTCCAGCAGGCGGCGGTCGCGTTCATAAATGCCGCTGACGGCGTAAATGGGACCGGGCGAGGCATCGGCGAGCAGTGTCAGGCCACGATGGCGACGACTGGCTGGGCTTTCCATCTCGCTGAGGTTGCCATGAGGGCAAGCGCCTTTTTTGCCGAGTTTCGCCAGAAGTTTGGCTTCGAAGTCAGGCGACACCGCGTGCTCCAGTCGTTCCGCTTCGTCGTGAACCTTCCACCACTCCATGCCGAAAAGCTCCGCCAACATGCGTTCGATGAGGTGATGGCGCAGCGTGAGCTTGCGCGCAATCTTGCGGCCTGCGGCTGTGAGGCGTACGTGTCCATCGGCCTGCACGCGAACCAGGCCGTCCTTCCTCAGCCGGCGAACCGCCATGGTGACGGCGGGGGCCGACACTTTCAGCCAGTCCGCAAGTCGCGCCGAGATGACGGATTCCCCCTCGCTCTCGGCCTCGAGAATGGCCTTGAGATAGTCCTCTTTGGAAACTGTAATCATCTCGGGAGATTATACGACGGAGTTAAGCGTGGTTAATGGCAAGAATAAAGGCTTTTGCCACAGAGGGGAGCGCGGGATAAGTCAGAAGTCACAATGCAGAAGCAAGAATCTCGGCGCTAGCGGATCGGGTCCTGCTTCTACATTCCGACTTCAAACTTCTGACTTGCCCTTCGCCCGTTTGACAGCCTTCCCGCTCTGCCCCTAACCTTGATTCTCTCTAGCTATGAAAGTTCTGGTTCTCGGCAACGGCGGACGCGAGCACGCGCTGGTATGGAAGCTGCGGCAGTCCCCGCGCGTTTCGAAGCTTTACTGCGCGCCCGGCAACGGCGGCATCGCGGACGAGGCGGAATGTCTGCCGGTTGACCTCAAGAGTCTTGACTCGATGGTGGCTCTGGGCGAGCAATTGCGGCCGGACCTCACCGTTGTGGGGCCTGAACTGCCGCTTACATTGGGCGTGGTGGATGAATTTACCCGGCGCGGATGGCCGGCGTTCGGTCCTACCAAGGCTGCGGCGCAACTGGAGGCGAGCAAGAGCTTTGCGAAAGAATTCTTGCAGCGGCATCATATTCCAACCGCTCCTTATGCGATCTGCGATTCCGTGGAGCAGGTTCGATCGGCCCTGATCCACTTTCACCTGCCCGTGGTAGTGAAGGCCGACGGATTGGCGGCTGGCAAAGGCGTGGTGATCGCAGCTACGAAGGACGAGGCTGCCCGCGTGGCGGCTGAAATGTTCAGCGGCAAGATGGTGGGCGAGGCGGGCTCGCGTGTGGTTCTGGAAGAGTGTTTGAAAGGCGACGAGCTTTCGTTTCTCGTGCTCAGTGATGGAGAGCGCGTGGCCCCGCTGGTTGCGGCGCAGGATCACAAGCGTGTGGGCGATGGCGACACCGGACCCAATACGGGCGGAATGGGCGCTTACTCAACGGCTGACATTGTTGATGACAAGATGCGCGACTGGCTGGTGCATCACATTGCGCGGCCCGTGGTCGAAGGCATGAAGGCGGAAGGCACTGAGTACAAGGGCGTGCTTTACTGTGGGCTGATGATGACGGCTCGCGGTCCCATGGTGCTCGAATTCAATTGCCGCTTCGGTGATCCCGAGACGCAACCCATCCTGATGCGGCTGGAGAGTGATCTGCTGGATGCGCTGGAAGCTTCGATTGCAGGCCGGGTCAGCGAAGGCGATTTCAGATGGTCGCGCGATGCGTCGGTGTGCGTCGTGATGGCCTCGGGAGGTTATCCGGGAACATATGAGGTGGGCAAAAATATTGTGGGACTTAACCAGGCTGCGGCGATGGAAGGCGTGAAGGTTTTTCACGCCGGGACTTCCAAGCGTGATGGAGAGTTTTACACCTCTAGCGGGCGTGTGCTGGGCGTGTCGGCGCGTGCGCCGGAGTTGCAGGCTGCTGTCGAGCGCGCTTACCGGGCGTGCGAGAAGATTCATTTTGAGGGCGCGCACTATCGTAAGGATATTGCGGCACGAGCCACGAAGAAATAATTCTGAGGAACAAATCTTAGGAGCATATCTTAGGAGAGTGATGAGCAAGCCATTGGTTTCGATTGTGATGGGCAGTGATTCTGACCTTGAGATTATGCGCGAGGCGGGGAAGGCTCTGGAGGAATTTGGAATTGCCTATGAAATCGACGTAACCTCGGCGCACCGGTCGCCGGACCGGACCGCCGATTTTGCGCGGAAGGCCGCGGGGCGCGGCATTTGCGTGATCATCGCAGGAGCGGGAGGTGCGGCGCATCTGGCGGGCGTCATCGCGGCTCACACCACGCTGCCCGTGATCGGAGTGCCGATTCCATCTACCGCATTGCAGGGGATGGATTCTCTGCTGGCTACGGTGCAGATGCCGGCGGGGATTCCTGTTGCGACAGTCGCGATCGGGAAACCGGGCGCGACTAATGCTGGAATTCTTGCGGCTCAGATGATTGCGCTTGCCGATGCTTCTATCGCGAAGAAACTCGACACTCACAAGGAGAAGCTCGCGCGCGGAGTGGAGGAGAAGTCGAAAAAGCTGAAAAGTTCCACCTAGATCGAAGTGGTAGAGCCTGATTGGTTGGTGTGGGGACGACCGCCTCGGTTTAGCCTGCCCTGAGCGAAGTCGAAGGGTCCAGCCGAGCGCAGTGAGGCGTTGCTCTAGAGCTTCAATCCTTTTAGATATTCGCGGAACGGCTCCCCCAAGTCTTCTCGCTTGAGAGCAAACTCCACCGTGGCTTTTAGGAATCCCAGTTTGTCCCCCGTATCGTGGCGGCGGCCTTCATACACGTAGGCGTACATTTTTTCTTTCTGCAGCAGCAGCCGCATGCCGTCGGTGAGTTGCAGTTCGCCACCAGCGCCAGTGGGCGTGTTGGCGAGGCAATCGAAGATTGCGGGCGTAAGAATGTAACGGCCGATGATGGCCAGGTTTGAGGGCGCATCTTCCGGCTTGGGTTTCTCCACCATATTCTTGATTTCATACAGACGCTCGCCAAAGCGGCTGGCTTCGACAGGCTTCACGTCGAGAACTCCATAGGAAGAAATCATCTTTCCTTCGACGATCTGCGTGGCCAGGACCGAGCACTGAGTCTGATCGAAGACCTCGACCATCTGCTTCAAGCATGGAATCTTGGCGTCGATCACATCATCGGCCAGCAAAACGGCAAAAGGCTCGTTGCCCACCATCTCGCGCGCCATAAGCACAGCGTGGCCGAGGCCGAGAGCTTCTTTCTGGCGGACGTAGGCCACATACATCATGTCGGAGATGGAGCGCACGATCTGGAGAAGGTCCGTCTTATGGCGCTCCTCAAGCATTTTCTCCAGCTCGTAGCTGACATCGAAGTGGTCTTCGATGGCCTGCTTGCCGCGCCCGGTGATGATGAGAATCTGGTTGCAGCCCGAGGCCATGGCCTCTTCCACACCGTATTGAATGATGGGCTTATCCACCAGCGGGAGCATTTCTTTGGGCTGGGCCTTGGTTGCCGGCAGGAAGCGCGTGCCGAGGCCGGCTGCGGGGAATACGGCTTTGCGGACTTTCATGGGCATAAGAGCGTCGTTGGTCGTTCGTCGATGGTCGTTGGACCTTCGTCTTTAGCTGCCGAACAATTGTAAACGGTCGGGTTCGGATTCGTGATAAAGTACTCCGCCATGTGGCGTGTCTTCATTCTCCTTGCTGGAGTGCTAACGATACTGTCATGTGCAGTCGCACAGGTTACGGAACAAAACGCTCCAGAAAAGATGGCGGAGCTTGCCAGGCAGAATCAGGCCTGGAACCCGAAATCAAATAGCCCGGGAGCTTCCATCACGGTGAGCGAGGTTGAAAGATCTCAGGAACATCAAATCTATTACCAGCTTACTGCTTCTGGCTTTCCATCTACTCTGAAGTACAAAATCGTGACGTGGCCCGCGAACCGGCTCACGCCTCAGGTGGGTATGGCCGGTGTCACGCTTGACGCGGCCGGGCTCGCCGTTTGCGCGGGAACTCCGGGGACGTGCAAGGGAGTCGGTCCGAATAGCCCGATTCACATGCAGTTCACGCCCGTAAAAAGCGAGCCGATTCGTCTGTCCCTCGTCTCCGATGACGAAAAGCATCTTCAGGCTTTCATCAGCTTGGTCCCCATACCTAATCGTGTGACGGACAAGAAGTGCTCCCTGGAGGAGGTCATGCTTGCCCCCAATTCCTCACTGGTAGCCTTGCAAGGTAGTGGTTACGAGCCAAATTCCGACCTCCAATTTCTATCCGAATCAGAGGGCGAGCACCATGATGGCCAGCTTAAAGCTGATTCGGATGGGAACTTCTATTTTGCTTTGGGTACAGGGGTGAAGGGAAAAGAAAAAGGAAGGACGAAGGTGAGTGTTACTTCGCATGGATGCTCCCTTTCCTTGACCTTCCCTTGGGGCAAGGACACGTATCAATACGAATAATGGGTTTTAACCCAATTCGTTCACCCGAACGCTACTTTGCGCCTGACTCAACCGGCGATGAACTGGTTGCCAGTTGCTCCAGTATGGTGCGCAGGGCGTGCAGCACCTCCTGTGCGGCCGTCGCTTTCAAAACAAACTTCAACATACCATCCGGTGTGAACTGCGCGCCGCGCTGGGCAGAGACGAAGCGGGCTAGCTGTTCGGGATCCACGGATGCATTCTGCTGGAACTTCAGCGTGACCGAGTCGCGTTTGCGCTCGATGGCGTTTACGCCAACTTTCATGCACAACAGTTTGAGCGAAGCGTAGTCCAGCAGGTTGCGGACTGCCGGCGGAGGAGTACCGTAGCGGTCTTCCAACTCGGCGGCTACGTCGCTCAATTGCGATTCGGTCTCGACCCTCGCGACGCGTTTATACATTTGCAGGCGCTGATTCTCTTCCGGAACGTAGTCCGCGGGAATGCGAATGTTGAGGCCGAGATTGAGTTGGGTTTCAGCCTCGTCGGGCGCGGCCTCGCCCTTCATCTCACGCACGGCGCGCTCGAGCATTTGGGTGTAAAGCTCGAAGCCGATGGCTTCAATGTGTCCGCTCTGCTCACCGCCCAGCATATTGCCTGCGCCGCGCAGTTCGAGATCGAGGGCGGCGATTTTGAATCCTGCGCCCAGGTCGGAGAATTCTTTCAGCGCAGCGAGACGGCGGCGCGCGATCGGCGTGAGTTCGATTTCCGGCGGAAGCATCAGATAAGCGTAGGCGCGGCGGCTGGATCGTCCTACTCTGCCGCGCAGTTGGTAAAGCTCAGAGAGTCCGAGGCGGTCGGCTCGGTTGATCAGAATCGTGTTGCATAGCGGAATATCGAGGCCGTTCTCGATGATCGTGGTCGAAACCAGAATGTCGGCCTCGTGGTGCATGAACTTCAGCATCACTTTCTCGAGTTCGCCTTCCGACATTTGTCCGTGGCCGACAATAATTCGCGCTGGGGGAACGAGCGCCTGAATCTTCGCGGCGATTTCCCAGATGGTGTTGACGCGGTTGTGCACAAAATATACCTGGCCTCCGCGCTCGAGTTCCTGCTCGATGGCAGACTGGATCAGCTTCTCGTCCCAACTGGCTACTACCGTTTGAATAGCCATGCGGTCTTTGGGCGGAGTTTCGATCACGCTCATGTCGCGCAGGCCGACCAGAGACATGTGCAGCGTGCGCGGGATGGGCGTGGCCGACATGGTGAGCACATCCACCTGCTTGCGCATTTGCTTGATGCGTTCTTTGTGGCGGACGCCGAAGCGCTGTTCTTCGTTGACAATGAGCAGGCCGAGGTCGGAGAATTTAATGTCTTTCGAAAGGATGCGGTGGGTGCCGATTAGCACGTCGATCTTGCCGGCTTCGGTTTTTTGCAGGATTTCTTTTTGCTGCTTCGCATTGCGGAAGCGGCTGATCATCTCAATCGTGACTGGGAACGGAGCGAAGCGCTGCTTAAAGGTTTCAAAGTGCTGGAAGGCGAGCACAGTGGTGGGGGCGAGAACCGCGACCTGTTTGTTGTCGTTGATGGCCTTGAATGCCGCGCGCATGGCAACTTCTGTCTTGCCGTAGCCGACATCGCCGCAGAGCAGTCGGTCCATGGGCTGGGAAGACTCCATGTCACGAATTACATCTTTGATCGCCTGGGCCTGGTCTTCGGTCTCGTTGAATTCAAACGCATCTTCGAACTCGCGGAACCACTCATTGCCCGGCGGGAAGGCGTGTCCCACGGCCATTTTCCGCTCGGCATAAAGCTTGAGCAGTTCGTCGGCCATGTCTTTCATGGCCTTGCGAACGCGCGACTTTGTCTTCGCCCACGATTGCGTGCCGAGATGACTCAAAGCCGGCTTGGCGCCTTCCGAGGAACGATACTTCTGCACCAGATCAAGGCGCGTGAGAGGAACGTAGAGCCGCGCCGCTTCGGCAAATTCGAGCAGCATGAACTCGGCGGGGCCATCGCCGTGGTTGATCTCCTTCAATCCCTGGTACTGGCCAATGCCGTGCTCGACGTGCACGACGTAGTCACCAACTTGCAGGTCGCGGAAGTCAGAGAGGAAGGCGGAGACTTTGGATTTCGAGCGCTGCGGACGCGTCGCAACCGACTCAGACTCATCGAAGAGGTCGCGCGCCCCGAAGATTGCGAGATGGGCTTCGGGAAGAAGCACTCCATCGGGGACGTAGGCGTTGGCGAGCGTGGTGGTGAAAACTTCTCCGGCAAAGTAACTGGTTTCGTCGGCATAGCTTTCGCCGCCGCGAGTGCGGCTTCCCAGCTTGAACGAAACGTTGTACTCGGTGAAAACGTCGGCCAGGCGCTCGACTTCGCCGGTGTTGGGCACGGCGAAGAGCACGCGCTTGCCATCGGCGTTGAGCTTCTGCACCTCTTCGAGCATCGCGGGGACCGCGCCGTGGAATCGGGGCGAGGGCTGAGTGAGGAATGAAACCGCTTCTTCGTTCAGGCTGCGGGTGATGCCGAGGTGCTCAACGTCAGCGCCGGGCAGAGCCGCGGTCTTCGTCCACCAGTCTTCGGGAGCGAGGTACAAATCTTCGGGGCGAACGAGATTGCCGATGCCGCTGCGCTCGTGGACTTCGGCGACCCGGGCCCAGAAGTGGTCGAACTCCTGCTTGAGTTGATCGGGTTCGTCCAGCAGAACGGCGGCGCGGGGAATGAGATCGAAGATCGTACTGTCGGCGCCAGCGACGGGAGTGTAGAACTCCCAGCCGGGAAATACGTTCACTCCCCCGGCGCGCACGGCGGCTTCGACGATTTCTTCGTTACCGGTGATTCTCCTGCCGCTGAGTCGCGTATGAATCGCGCCCAGCAAATGTTCGCTGACCGGAGTTTCGGTGAGCGGAAGCAGCAGAGCCTCATCTACAGGAGTGGAAGAGCGTTGCGAGGCTGGATCGAATTTGCGAATCGAATCGGCTTCATCGCCGAAGAACTCGATGCGCAGCGGGCGATCGGCTTCGGGCGAGTAGACGTCGAGAATGCCGCCGCGTACCGCGTATTGACCCGGCATCTCGACTACATCGGTTGAGGCGTAGCCGACCGTGTTGAGGTGCGCGAGAAGGGCCTCGAGATCGAACGATTCGCCGCGGCGGATGGTGCGCGCGAGATCGACGTAATAATCGTTAGAGCGCAGGCGGATAGCGGTGGCCGCGATTGGCGAGACGACAATCGACGCGGCCCCGGTCGCAATTTTCCAGAGCGCTGTCGCCCGCTCTTCCTGAAGTTCGGGATGCGGCGAGAGATTCTGGAAGGGGAGGACGTCGCGTGCCGGGAGAGAGATGACGGATTCCGGATCGCACGCAGCGGTGAGTTCGCAAAACCCGCGAAGCACTGGAACGAAGTCTTCGACGGCACGGTTATCGTTGACGACGAAGATGATAGGGCGTCCGGCGGAACGCTGGAACAGCACGAGCAGCAAGGCTTTCGCCGTGGGCGTGAGGCCGGAGACACGTGTACGCCCCGTGCCCTCCTTGAGGTGGGAGGCAACACGCGCGAAGGCGGGAAGCATTTCTACGTCCGCGAAGAGTTCGCGGACGAAGGGAAGAAGCATGCACAACTATTTTAGCAGGAGTGAAGCGGGGTGGTTGGTCAAGCGATTACCAGCGCTTTGGCCGACGACGCGAGGCATGAAAGACACGCAGAATCTCAATCACTCCGTCCCGGACGCGGTAGGGAATCAGATAACGAGTCTTAGAAACCACCAACTCGCGTGTTCCAGCGACCCGGCCAGGGCGGCCTATGGCGGGCTGGGTAGCCAGCAACTGGACCGCCTCTCTAATGCGACGCAGCACTAACGTAGCTGCTGTGGGTTCATCCGCCGCGATGTAGCTAATTTCGTCGTCCAAGTTTTTCAAGGCGGCTTTCAGCCACTTAATCTTCGTGGGCATCCCACTTGTCCATGACAGCCTTTACATCCGAATCGCTCGCGAAATTACCGGCATCAGCCTCCGCGAGCGCGGCCCGAATCTCGCGAATCTGCCATTCGTTTGTCTCGACGTATTCACGAATAGCCTCGGCTGCCAGGAAGGACTTGCTGCGGCGCGTCGCTTGAGACAACCGGTCAAGCCTATCCTTGACTGCCGGCTCTAAGCGGATTGTCATAGTTGTACTCATTGGACCTGCCTTGTGTTAAGATGTACACATCATAGCACACCGCGTCCGATGGTCTCCCCTGAGCCTGTGCCGGGCGACTGTTTTCACATGAGCGATTGCGCTAAAGACGCAACAGCGGACGCGTCAAGCAGGTAGGCCCGCCGCCGTTCACGCAAAGTTCGCTGCCGGGAAAGGTGCGCACCTCGAATCCGGCGTCGCGTAGGCGGGCGTTCGTCTTGCGATTCTCTTCGATTGCCAGCAGGCGCTTATCGCCGAGCGCCAAGACGTTGCAGGCCAAAGTGTCGCGCTCGGAAGGGTCGATTTCGATAAAGCTAAATCCGCGAGACTTGAGCAGTTCCACAGTCTCGACCGCGAGCCAGGGCAGATCGACGAGCGCCGTGCCTTCTTCGAGCAGGCTGATCAAGGACATCAGGTGCAGGCAGGCAGACGGCCCCGCGCCATACGGCAGCGGAGCGGAGAGAACGTCCACACCCTTCGCGGCTAGCAGATCGCGCATTTGTCGAATGCCGCCGGCGTTGGTTCGATAGCCGTTGCCGATCAGCAGCGTGTTGGCATCGAGCCACACAATGTCTCCCGCCTCGGTAGTGCCGGGAGGAACGATCTTGCCCAGCGTGGGGATATCCAGAGTCTCGCAGAATGAACCATGGTGCGGGCCTTCCGCCACGCGATTCCGCTTTCCCGGATGCATCACGATTACGCCGAAATCGGTAGGCAGCGATGCATCATGCGTATAGACAGCATCGAGGGAAAGATCCGGCGCGGGAGCCAACTCGATAACCTCGGCGCCGGCCGTTGCAAGCTCGCGGCACAGAGCATCGTGCTGTGCCTGCGCACGTTCGAAGTCGGGCGCATGATGGAAGCCAAGATCACGCCATTGCGCAGCATACTCGCGTTGGTTCCAGCCGGCCGTGCGCGGAGAACACACCAAAACGCGCTCCAGCGCGCCGACCATGGAGTGTCCGTTAAAAGAGTGTCCGTTAAAACGCGTGCCGGTTGCCGCCTCTGGCATCTTGTCCTACAACGTTGTGAAACCGCTGAGCCTGACAGGAATCTATAATGGGCATTATGGCAAAAGCAACCTGGCAAGGCGCAGTGCTCGCCGAAAGCGACAAGACGGTGGAAGTGGAAGGCAACCAGTATTTTCCGCCGGACGCAATTCGTACAGAGTATTTCAAACCGAGCGAGCTGCACACGGTGTGTCCGTGGAAGGGCACCGCGAGTTATTTCGACATTGAAGTCAAAGGCCAGCGCAACGCCGGCGCAGCCTGGTTTTATCCGGAGCCCAAGCCGGCAGCCAAGCAGATCACAGGGCATGTCGCCTTCTGGAAGGGCGTGAAGATTGACAAATAAGTTCTCGAGCGCTTTACATTGTGCTAGAATGTAAAGTATGGCGCAAGCGACTATTTCTTCCAAGAACCAGATCGTGATACCGCGGGAAGCGCGGAAAGCGCTCGACCTAAAAGCCGGCGATAAGGTGCTGGTCGTAGTCCGCGGCAAGCGAGTACTGTTGCTGCAGAAGCCGGCATCCCACCGGCTGGCCCTCCGGGGAATAGCGCGGAACGTCTATCCGCCGCAACACATTCAAAAGGAACGCGAGAGTTGGGAGTAGAGCGACTCCGGATATTCCTCCAGCGCCAGCGCCGGATCGCTCTGGACACCAGTATCCTCATTTATCACATGGAAGCGAATGAGCGGTATCTGCCGCTCGCCGATGCGGTTTTCTCGTGGGTAGAGAAGGCGGGCCATGAGGCCGTGACTTCTACCATTACAATGACCGAACTCCTGGTTCCTTCGTACCGTGAGAACAACGAGCATCGAGTCGATGAATTCTATGGCTTGCTTTCAACGTATCCAAACCTGCGGTGGATTGCACCTGATTTGGAAACGGCGGACATTGCGGCACAAATGCGCGCAGCCTATCGACTGCGCACGCCAGACGCGCTGCAGGCCGCAACTGCCCTTCGGGCCGCGGCTACGGGCCTTATCACAAACGATCCCGCGTTTGCTCGAATTCAAGAATTCGAGACGGCTATCCTGGACGAATTTCTTTGAGTCGGGCAAGCAGATCCCACGGTCGCTGGCTCTAGAACTCCACATGCGCCCGGAACGCGGGCACGAGCACGGGACCGCGGTCGCGGTTGTAGCCGGGGTTCTCAATGTGTTGCAGGCCGGGGCCGACGTAGATGCCGCGCCACGCGTGGATTGAGTAGTAGGTCTCCACAATATTTTCGCGGCCGTAGTTCAGCCTCCCATCGCCGAGCAGAAAGCCGAGACCGCCATCGGCGAGATAGGTCTGGTGATCTTTTTTGATGGCATTCGATACAAAAGCAACGCCGGCGCGGTCCTGTTTGCGATGCCACCACGCGCCCTTCGCTCCCACTCCTTCGGCAAAGGTCTGATCGACTTCCGTGTAGGCGAAGGATTCCGTCTTGCCGTTATCCCAGCCGAACCGGGCGAATGCCGTCAGGTAGCGCGTGAGGTTCTGCTCGAGGTTGATTCCGAATCCGTACTTGCGGGTGATGTGCCAGGGATGATCGGTGATTTCTGGAGTGGGCGTGAGGCCTGCCTCAAAGTTGGCAACGGCCTGGCGATAGATGCCCATGTTCGCATAGTTGGTGAAGGCCAACAGACGGACGATCCCCGACTTTTTCGGAATGATCCCGTGACGTAGTTCGTATTCAAAGTTTTCTGCGTGCGCCTGCCACGGTTTCCAAACTAAATCGATTCCGTTCGCAACCTTGGGCATGAGTCCCTCGCCGAAGCGGAAGCCCCAGTTGCGGTCTTCGAAGTCGGCGGTCAGGCCCACGGTGTAGCCGCGCGTATCGGCGGCGTAGTCCCAGGCGCCGTTGTTGTCGATAGTCCAGTTGGTGAATTGAAAGTGGGTGTCGGAGCCCACGGAATTGACATCGAGAAAGTCCGGCATGCTGAACTTGCCGAAGCGGATTTCCAGACGGCGGCGTGGCAGCTCCTCAAAAAACGAGAAGGCTGTGCGCTGGTTTTCAATTTTATCTTTGCTGAGCGCCAATACCTTGTGAATCATTCCCCGGCCCAGATAAGGGGCTTTGCTCAACAGGGGATTGCGCACGATGTCGAGATCGGTATTCCCGGCGAGACCAAGGCCCGTGGTGAGCGCGGCACCGCCAGCCTCTTCTATGTCCACCAGAAGTTCTGTGGAATTGTTGAGCCGAACGCCGGTGTAGAGCGTCATCACCCGGGATGTGGCTTTCTCGTAGTTCGGGCTGAGACTGTTCTTGCCGCTGTAGTCAGCATGGAATGGCGGATGGGTTTGGAAGATGAAATTCGCCTGGCCAGAGAGCCAGAAGCGCGTGTCCTTGAAGTGAGGGAACATCGATTGCGGATCATCACCGGGGGGCGGATCCGCCACGCTCGCCGGGGCCGGCGAGTCTGCTTGTACCGGGGGCGTCGAATTCGCCGCGCGCGGAAGGTCCGGCTGCTGGGCCAGCGAGGGGAGCGCGCAGGCGGCCGCGATTGTGAGCCCGAGGGTGGTCCTCGCAATATTGAAAATGAATTTCAATTTCATAAATACAACTTAGGCCCGTGGAGGATTTGCCTCAAGGCGTAACATCACCCGCAGTTGTGATATTCGTCACAGGCAATGGTCGATCCCCTCGGTAGCCATCATATCCTAATTGGAATTAACTATAGTTAACTCGTCCCACTCAGCCCGGCGGTCCTTTGGCAAGGCAGCTTTGTTGTCGCTGAAAAACGCCACCGACCCACCGAGCTTACGCAGGAATGGTTAAGGGAATGTTACAGATGGGACTCAGCGCCTCAGCTGTCCTCATCTGCGTCCCATTGCATGCGGAGCACGCGGCCGCGGTCCGGCCGGTGCCCACGACCCAGTTCATGCGCAGAAATTGCTGTCCCGTGTTTTGTTCCCGCCACTCAGCGGACTCTTCGTAACGGAACGCGCGCGCGAACTGCGTCGTCGCCATCGCAATTGGTTGTGCCAGCAAGGCTTATCGGGGCTGGCTCGCCTGACCCAACGCCTTTTGGAAGCGCGGGTCTGAACGCAAGGAATCGAAGTTCGTATTGGACTTGATCGCGGCAGAATCGCGGTAACCCAGGTCGACCGACTTCTGCAGTTCAAGCAGAGCCTTGTCCTTGTCTCCACGACCTGCATAAGCTGAGCTCAGCTGATAGTGCGCGACGGGGGTGCTCTGATCGGCTTTGGGCAAGCTCAGCAGTGTGGTAATGGCCCGGTCATAGTCCCCTTGCGCGATATAAATCTGGGCCAAGCCGAAATCTGCTGTGCTGGAAGTGGGGCTTATCTGCTTGGCCTGCTCCATCGCGGCGATCGCTTCCGGAAATCGTTTCTGCTGCAGTAAGGCCCGACCAAGATGGTAATGTGCCTGGAACATGCTAGGTTGCAGGCGAATCGCCTCCCGCCCAGCTTTTTCGGCGCCTACTGAGTCAGGTGGCTGTTGATAGGCAAGGGCCCAGGAGAGCTGGTCCCAGGCATGTGCATTGTCCGGTTCAGAGATGGTCCCTTCGCGTGCTTTCTCGGCCGCATGGACGTAGTCGAACATATTTCCGTAAACGTTGCCCATGGCCACGTCCGCCTCGGCCAGTTGCGGATCGATAGCGAGCGCTCGTTCGGCGAGTTGCCGGGCCTGACGCATGTGGGCTTCGCTGGAATCGAGATTGCGGTAGTAAAAACTCTCGACCACCGAAAGTCCGGCGAGCGCCGGAGCGTAGTTGGGATCGAGTTGCAGGGCCTTCTCGAAATTGTTGCGCGCGGCTTCCAGGGCTTTGGGTTGATCGATGAAATCCATCAGCGCGCGGCCTCGCAGATACGCTTCGTACGCTTGTGGATTTTGCGTGTAACGGCGCTGGACAGCCTTTTGCTCTTGTGGCGTGAGCTTCAGGTTGAGCGCCTGCGCGATCTTCAGCGCGGTCTGGTCCTGCAGCGAGAAAACATCTTTCAAGTCGCCAACAAAGTCATCGGCCCAGGTTTGAAATCCGGTTGAAGTATCGATCAGTTGCACACTGATGCGTACTTGTTCGCCGGCTTTGCGCACGCTGCCTTGCAGCAGATATTGGACTCCCAGCTCCTGCCCCATATCCTTGGGGTCTTTTTGCATGCCCTTGAAGCGCGCGGCCGCGGCGGGAGGAGCGATCTTGATCCCTTCAATCTTCGAAAGCTTGGTGCCGATCTCTTCGGTCATGCCATCGCTGAAATATTCGTTCGCGGGATCACCGCTCAAATTCTGCAACGGGAGAACCGCAAGGGAGGTCTTGGCCCCGGGCATAGCAGTCGCCAACTTTTGCGGGGTCTTCCACATCCACCACACACCCGCAACCGCGACGAGCAATAGCAACCCCACGGCAGCCAGAATTGCGTTTAGCGGCAGCGCGCGCTTTACAGGCGATGCCTGGGTTTTCGCCGGAGTTTTTCCCGACTCCGTGTCCCGCCTCAAGCGCCTGAGATCGGCGCGCAGTTCGGCAGCCGACTGATAACGCACCTCCGGATCTTTTTCCAGCGACTTGTCAATGATCGCTTCCAGTTTGGCGGGAACTTCTGGATTCAGGCGAATTGGAGGCGTAGGCGCACGATTGAGAATCGACTCGGAAAGCACGCCGGAGGTCTCTCCGCGAAACGGCATTACGCCGGTCGCCATCTCGTAGAGCACGACTCCAAAAGAAAACAAGTCAGTACGGGCATCGAGGTCCTTGCCCCGAACCTGCTCAGGCGACATGTAGGCGACTGTCCCGAGCGCGGTGCCGGGACTGGTTAACTGCTGTTCCGCCGTTGCCGCTAACAGCGCCGCCGAGCCGCTAGTCTGGGCGGGAGTTTGCTTGGCCAGACCAAAGTCCAGAATCTTGGCTTGCCCGCGGGTGGTGACGAAAATGTTTGCCGGCTTGATGTCGCGGTGCACAATGCCCTTGGAGTGCGCCGCGTCGAGTGCATCGGCGATTTGAATGCTCCAATCAATCACCGAATCGGTTTCCAGCGGCTTGCCCGCGATCTTGTGCTTGAGCGTTTCGCCCTCCAGCCGCTCCATGGCGATAAACCAGACGCCATCAGCCTGGTCGATGTCATAAATGGTGCAGATATTCGGATGATTAAGCGCCGATGCCGCCCGCGCTTCACGGCGAAAGCGTTCCAGAGCCTGCGGATCTTTTGCCAGCTCTTGCGGCAGAAACTTGAGCGCGACATTCCGCCCCAGCTTGAGATCCTCGGCCTCGTAAACCACACCCATCCCGCCGCCGCCGAGCATCTGCAGAATTCGATAGTGTGAAATGGTCTGGCCGATCATGAGAGGCGCGCAAGCGCGGAACAGTCATGTTAGGGTGAGCGCGAGGGGAAGTCAAAGGCTTGTGTTGGCAGTGGCTGAGGTTGATTTTCTTTGCGTCCTTCGCGAAGAAAACCAGAGTGCTGGGAAGTTGCGCTGTCCGCTGTTCGCGGTGGGTTCTGCCCAAATAAAATAAGGACAGCTCGGAGCCCCCGAAGCCGTCCTTGAACCCTCCCGGTTAGAAGGGCAGTTGATGACCCCACGCTACCGATGCGATGTTGCAAAATGATGTCGAAATCGTAAATATCTGATGAATTCGTTTGCCGGGGCGCTGCTATAGTAATCGCGCAGCCCTATCTGGTGAATGTCTGTTGAATCCTCTTGTGGGAGCTTCGATGCCGTCCACAGCTTCTCGAAAAGTCGAGCAATCGCGCCGTTTGCAGCAACGCGCCGAAAGCATGATTCCCGGCGGAGTGAACTCGCCGGTGCGCGCCTTTGGTTCGGTCGGTGGCGAGCCACCCTTCATTGTTCGCGGCAAAGGTTCGCACATCTGGGATGCTGACGAGAACGAATTCATTGACTACGTTGGATCCTGGGGACCGCTCATTCTCGGCCACGCCGCGCCCGACGTGCTCGATGCCATTGTCAGCGCCGCTTGCAATGGCACTAGCTTTGGAGCGTCCACGCCTTCCGAGGCCGACCTCGCAGAGTTGGTGCTGGCGGCGTATCCATCCATGCAGAAGGTTCGCTTCGTGAGTTCCGGAACCGAAGCCACGATGTCAGCCATTCGTTTGGCGCGCGCTTACACCAAACGCAAATACATTGTGAAGTTCGAGGGATGCTATCACGGACACTCTGATTCACTGCTGGTCAAGGCAGGCTCGGGCGTGGCCACTCTCGGAATCCCAGGCTCCGCGGGCGTTCCCGAGGAGTTCACCCAATTCACCCTGGCGCTGCCCTTCAACAACATCGCCGCAGTCGAGTACGCTGTCCAAAAATTCAAGCATCAGATTGCCTGCGTAATCGTGGAACCGGTCGTGGGAAACATGGGATGCGTTCCCGCCGCGGACGATTACCTGGTGGCATTGCGCCTGTTAACCGAGCGCGAGAAGTCGGTGCTGATTTTTGATGAAGTGATGACCGGGTTCCGCGTGGCCTTCGGCGGAGCGCAGGAACTTTACAGCATTCGCCCCGACCTCACGACCATGGGCAAGATCATCGGCGGTGGCCTGCCGGTCGGCGCGTACGGCGGTCCCAGCGAAATCATGAATCTGGTCGCGCCACTGGGCCCGATGTATCAGGCAGGCACGCTCTCCGGCAATCCTCTGGCGATGGCCGCGGGATGTGCGATGGTAAAGCATCTGCGCGATCACAAGCAGGAAATTTATTCGCGCATCGACAAATTGAGCAGAGAGTTGGTCGAAGGAGTCGCCGCCGCCGCCAAAGATGCGGGCGTGCCGCTGTGCCACAACCGCGTGGGCTCGATGTTCACCTGGTTCTTCACGGAAGGCCCAGTGACGGATTGGGATTCTGCTTCGAAGTCGAACACCGACGCGTTTGGAAAATTCTTCCGAAGCATGCTGGATAGCGGAGTTTATCTGCCGCCGTCGCAATACGAAGCGGCATTCATGGGCGCGACTCACTCCACCGAAGACATTCAGCAGACGATCGCGGCGGCGAAGCTGGCGTTTGCCAAATCATAATCCTCATTTGTGCGAAGGCAACACATTCCAGATTTCAGGATCCTCCGTTCCCAACACCCACGAACAGAATCCCTGCAGATTGCGGTCGCGGACCAGATTCAGGCGCTCTTGAAATCCCCGCTTGTCGGTGTAAAAGACCCACTCGCGATTGTCGTCCTGGTAAAAATAAAACCACGCCACGCGATCGAATGAGTCCCACTCGACTCGCGGTTTATAGGCAGCCAGATATTGATCAATTTGTTGCTGCCCCAGGTACTCGGCGCTTGGGTTCGGTTTCTCATCCTTTCCCGGCTCTCCGGCAAACCAGTGATAACCATAAATCGGGATGCCTAAAGACAATTTGTCTTTGGGTACAAATTGCAGCGCATATTCCAGTTGCTGCACCATCCAGGGATATCCCGCGACCGGCCCGGGCGCCGTCCAGCGCGTATTCTGATCGTAGGTCATCAGGCAAATCAGGTCGGCAGACTTAGCCAACGCCTTCAGATCGTATGCGCCGCGCCAGTTGGCATACAGCCAGTGCGAGTAGCCGCTATTTCCGGGAGCGCCGGGACCGTTGGGCACCGTGGCGATGCTGAGCTGCAACCGTTCTTTGTGCAGCGCCGCCGCGGTATCCGCAACCAGGTTCGAGAGCAGATCACGGTCCGTCCACAGCACATTTTCGAAATCAATCTGAAAGCCACTGTATTGATTCTGTTTGCATTCGCTGAGAATCGAGTCGATGAAAACCTTTTCTGCCTCGGGAGTCGTGAAAAGCTTGTGCAGGTCAGCCTGCACAAAAGTGGCCACGATGGGCATGACCGGCACATGGTGCTGTGCGGCTATTTCGAGCACGTGAGGATTGGGCTTGCCCCACACGAGCCCATTGCCGTCAACGTGATACCAGGCAGGCACGAGAATGTCGATTTTGTCGGCGTGCTCAACGAAAGACTCGACCGAGTTTGGGCTGTCCGTCATGTAGAAAAGCGCTTTGGGCTGCGCAATGGAGGCGACAGCGCTCAAAAGAAGAAAAAGAACGAGATATTTCATTCGACAGCTCCTGATCTTCGCTTTGAATTCATCGGCTCATCATCTGCGGAATCGTGAGAAATTCATAACCTTCGGATTTGTACTGCGCAATCAGCCGATCCGTAGCGATCACCGTCTGAGACCGGTCAGCTCCCATTTGCTTGTGCCCGCCATCATGCAGCAGGATCACATCGCCTCCGCGAATCTGCCTTGCAACCTTGCGCTCGATGACCTCAGCAGGCGGCGCATTCCAGTCGTAGCCGGTGACATTCCACATGACAGGCTCAAGGCCAAGCTCGCGAGCCACGCGCAGCACCGCAGGGCGGCGTCCGCCGAACGGAGGACGAAACAGATTGTAATGCTCGCCAACGGCATCCTGCAAAGCAACCCTGCACTGGGAAAGCTCCTGACGGATTTCAGCTTTCGCTCTTGAAAGATCAGCAGCGGATGCGTGAAAGTATGGTTTCCGACAATGTGACCGGCTCGAACAACTTCCCGCGCGATGTCCGGACGCTGCCGCACGTAGCGCCCAATCAAGAAAAAAGTCGCCGGAACGCCGTGCCGCGCAAGGACTTCGAGCAATCTCAAACTGTGCGGATCATTGGGACCGTCGTCATAGGTCAGCGCAATCTGGCGCGAGCCCCGCGCCAACCCAGTAAAAGTCCGCCCATACCACTGCCCCGTAGGCGCCATCGACTGATATCCCGCTGCAACAGCAGCCGCGGCGGAAACGCCAGTCAAGGCAAGCGCAAGCATGAGGGGATTGTAAACGGCTGAATTGAGTAATTGTGTAATTGAGTAATTTGGAAATTGAACGTCCCGGCGCTCTTCAAATTACTCAATTACAAAATTACCAAATTACCAAATTGCTCCTGTTAACTCTTCCCTCAATTGCCACCCGGCTCCATCCGAGCTATCCTGCAAATTCCGGATCATTGCAAGTCCATGGCTAATCTTTTCGAGCTGCCCCGTTACATTGCGGTGGAGGGTCCCATCCGAGTGGGCAAGAGCACGCTGGCCCGCATCCTGGCCGAGCGCCTGAATGCGCAGCGCGTGATCGAGCCCGAGTCCAATCCCTTTCTGACCTCTTTCTACGAGGGCGAGCGGGGCGCCGCATTTCAGGCGCAGTTCACCTTCCTGGTGCAGCGCTTCGAGCAGTTGCAGGCGCTCGATCTCGGCTCGCGCTCCCAGAAGACGGTGGTCGCAGACTACATCATCGAAAAAGACAAACTCTTCGCCTGCCTCAACCTCACCGACCAGGAACTCGACACCTACAATCGCTACTACAACCACTTCCGCGGCCAGTTGCCCACGCCCGACCTCGTCATCTACCTGCAAGCCACGCCCGAGGTTCTGAAGAGACGCCTGAAGAAGAAAAACGCCCCCGGCGAGCGCGCCGTCAGCGACGAGTATCTGGAGGAAGTGGTGAAGGCCTACGAGCACTTCTTCTTTCACTACACGTCGTCCGACCTGCTGATCGTGAATACGTCCGACATAGATTTCGTCGACCGCAACGAAGACCTGCAGGAGTTGCTGCGCAAAGTCACCGAGCCGATCAAGGGCACGCAATATTTTTTACCGCTGGGCGGGCAGGAGGCGGTGGGCGCTTGAAAACCGTCGTTGGTCGTTGGTCGTTGGCTCAACTTCCGCATCGAGGTCGGCCCTTACTTTGACAAAGCGCGAAGAGTCTTGCGATAGCGCGTCATGATCTTTTCTGCTTTGGCCGTCGTTTTCCTGAACTCAGCATCGTAATGTGCCGCTTTAATATCGTCACGGCGCCGTTCCCGCGCCCGTTCTCTAAACGACTCCTCAAACGCAGACGGCTCGCCGGGTTTGGGCTCGAGAAATCCCCTGATTTCCTTTAGGCGCCGCGAGGTCATCGGAGCCAGCACCAGCCTGCCCTTCTCTTCAAACCAAGTGACGCGAGCGCCCGGCTTGATTTCAAGCTGCTTACGCAACTCGGCTGGAATTGTGACTTGGCCTCTCGAGTTGACCACCCCACGGCGCATAAAGTACCTCTCCTAGCATTATCGGCAAGGATGCGAACATCATTCTCTCCGCGTGCGTCGCCGCCCCTAAGCAATTGAAGCACATGTATTTAGAGCTCGGGCAGCAATTACTGGTAAATGCGCGAAGTTGAGGTTAGAATACTTCGAGCATCCCCGAAGATGCTGAACAGGCTCTATCCGGCCGAGCCGGAGGGGCACTGGAGGACAAAATGAGCATCACCCCGATTGGCGGGCCTCTCGGCTTTCCTGGCCAAGATTCCACCCGCCGGAAGGTTACCACTGCTTCCATCCGGGAGCAGAAACTCCGTAACGAACCCATCACCTGTCTCACCGCCTACGATTACGCCACGGCGCGTCTCGTGGACGAGGCTGGCATCGAGATGATTCTGGTCGGCGACTCGCTCGCCCAGGCCATGCTCGGCTACGAAAACACGCTCTCGGTCACCGTGGACGAGATGCTGCACCACGTAAAAGCCGTCCGCCGAGGCGTGAAGCGCGCGCTGCTGTTGGCCGACATGCCCTACGGGTCTTATCACATTGACGCCCGACGACGCGTTGCGCAACGCTGCGCGCTTTGTGAAAGAAGGCGGCGCGGAAGTGGTGAAGATCGAAGGCGGCGAAAAGCGTGCCGACCTGATCCGCCGCATGATCGACGCCGAAATCCCCGTGGCCGGCCATATCGGGCTGACTCCGCAGTCGGTCAACGTGATGGGCGGCTACAAAGTGCAGGGGAAGAATCTCAGCGGCATCGAGCAACTGATGCGCGATGCCGTCGCGCTCGATCGCGCCGGAGTGGCCTGCCTTGTGCTCGAGGGTATTCCGCGCGAAGTGGCAGCGATGATTACCGCCGAAGTTGAGACGCCGACCATCGGCATCGGCGCCGGTCCGGAGTGCGACGGCCAGGTGCTCGTCTTCCACGACATTCTGAATCTGACGTTTGCCCCGCCGGCCAAGTTTGTGCGCCGCTACGGCGACGCGGCCGCGCTGATCACACAAGCGGTGCAGGCGTTTCGCGCCGATGTGAAATCGCTGCAGTATCCGTCAGATGAGGAGTCGTATCATCTGCCGAAAGACACCAAAGCCGGGCTGGATACCGTTCTCGCGCGCAAGCACGCGATGCGGTCGTAAGAAAATCTTGGCCACGGATCTACACGGATCACTCGAAATCGTGATGTAAGGCTTCAAATCCAAGCGGCGATAGTGCTAGGCTAGTGTGTTGAGGAGGTTCCTATGACGCACCTCTTTCCTGCGTTTTTCCTGCCTTTTTTCGGCTTCGGCTTTGTCATGTATTTTCTGCCTTCGATCATTGCTCTCGCCCGCAGTAAGCGAGACATCGCCGCCATCGTGCTGCTGAACTTCTTTTTGGGCTGGACGATGATCGGTTGGGTGGTCGCATTGGTTTGGGCGGTGAAGAACGACGTTCCCATGGTGGTGCGGTGAGTTGGTGCACCGGTCGAGCTTGTCCGCAAGCCGGCTTCGCACGCTGTTCTTGTTTTACTGGTGATGTCGAGCTTTTCTCTTCAAGCTTGCTCGCGGCAGACTGCGCCACCGGCGCCCGATGCGGCCACTCTGTTGCAAAGCATCGCCGCCGCTGATGCGGCGAAGTATCCCTCGGCGCAAGAAACCCGGCACTGGAGCAATCCCTATCTCGTCATCCTTCCTGACCGCGTGGGGCTGCTCAGCGGCACCGCCGCCAACGAAGAACAAATTCTGAAACCGGAAGAAGTGTTGAATGCGCTGGCGCGGCTGCCCGCAACCGCCTGGCCTTACGGACGCGCCGTCGCGATCCTCATGGAAGAGAAAGCGACCGTTTCCGAGCAGGACAGAGTCGCTCTCCGGCGCAACCGCGGTATTGTCGAGGGCGACCTCGAGAGTGCGCACGTCGCCATCCACTGGATTCCGACATCCTGAGGCTCAGCTTCCCGACCCAATAACAATGAAAATCTGCAACACCATCGAAGACATGCGAGCCGCGTCCCGCGCACGGCGGCGCGGCGGCAACCGCCTGGGGTTCGTGCCCACCATGGGAGCGCTGCACCAGGGCCACTTGTCGCTGGTGCGGGCGGCAAAAGCTTCGTGCGACGCGGTCGCAGCTTCGATCTTCGTCAATCCCACGCAGTTCGGGCCGACGGAAGATCTGGCGAAGTATCCGCGCAGCTTCGAGCGCGATTGCGAACTCCTCGAAAAAGAAGGAGTGGAATTGCTCTTCGCTCCATCGGCCGAGGAAATGTATCCCGCGGGCGCCGTCACCTGGGTTACGGTGGAGGGGCTGAGCGGCAAACTGGACGGCCGTTCGCGCCCCGGCCATTTTCGCGGAGTCACCACGGTGTTGGCCAAACTCTTCCACATCGTCGAGCCAGATGCAGCCTTCTTCGGACAGAAAGACGCGGCGCAGGTGGCGATCGTTCGCCGCATGGTGCTCGATCTGAACTTCCCGGTGGAAATTGTTGCGTGCCCGATTGTGCGCGAGCCCGATGGTCTGGCCATGAGTTCGCGCAACGCCTACCTCGATGCGCAGCAGAGAACGCATGCGCTGGTGCTGCATCGTTCGCTCGTGCGCGTGCAGAAATCCTGGGAGGCCGGCGAACGCAACGCGGCAAAACTGGTGGCCGCCGCCCAGGAAGAATTTGCGGAAGAGAAATCAGCCCGCCTCGATTACTTCGAAATCGTAGACCCCGACAACCTCAATCCGGTTGAAAGCGTTTCCGCAGGCGCGCTGGCCGCGGTCGCCGCATTCGTAGGCAAGACGCGGCTCATCGATAACATCCTGCTCCCCAAACGTTTGCAGTAGAAATTGTCATTCTTACCAGGCGCGATCTTATTAAGCGCTGTCCAGTCAAGCGCTGTCCTCCCGAGCGAAGCGAGGGATCTTGGTTCTTGACTGCTCCTGCTGTATTGCCGCCGCGAGCAAACCCCAAGCTCCCTCGCTTCGCTCGGGATGACAAGGGTGCTCAGAATCCGTGGAAGGCCTGGCGTTAGGGATGGGTTGCGACGGAGACCGCCGCCGTAGTGCCCGAAGAAATTCCGGGAGACACCAGCCGCTGCTGCACCAGGTCTCCGATCCGCGACCAGACGTGGGGATCGCACTCGCTCTGCATGTGGCCGGGAGTGAAAACGCGATCGAACCAGGAACTCTCGCGGCATACGACCGGATTCTTCTGGTAGTCCGTGCGGTAATTCCCAAGGATCTCTGTTTTTGCCGGATCGGCGGCTGTGATTCGTGCCCGCCCGTGCACGATGCCATGCGGCTGATAAAAATTCACGGCCTCGGCGACGTTGTCGGGAATCACGGAGTCGTTCTGCCACACCTTGGCGACGCTATCCACCTGCACGGTCAGCAAAACCGGAACACCCTCCCGCCGCAAATCGCGCGCCAGCAGCACCGCCGCGGACGCTCCCCAACTGTGGCCAAACAGAATAATGCGGGCGCGGGATTTCTCCTCGGCGGAAAGAACGCCGTCGTGGTTCGTATCCAGCAGGCGCAGGATGGCGTCATGGGCGTGTTTTCTGCGCCGGTTTTCAAAAATTCGAATGTAGGTGTCTTTCGGAACCGCGCGCTGGATTTGCTGTGCCAGTTGAACCGGTCCGTGATGCGGATTGTCATGGCGAACGAAGCCGCCCACAAATCCGATCACAATGTTGGAAGGAACCGCCGTAGTCTCGGCTGCGACTGGCGCGCCATTCACCCCTCGCGAAAATCCCGGCATAGCCGCGCCCAGAATCGTCAGGGTGACGAGAGTGGTGGCGAGTGAAGCGCGAAATAAACCCAAGCGGCGCACGCGGGCTCCCACTGCATGTGATGATCGTTCCGTCGGGGGGATGCGGAAAAACGGAAGATCATTTTCCGGACAATCATTTTCCGGAAGATCATTCGCCAGGGCGTTCCTTCGGCGAGGCCCCATTTCGCCGATCTTCGATTCTGCCGAATACCCCGCAGTCGTCAAACGCCTTGAGCACAGCGGCTTCCGGGCATTTCGACCCGAGGGACAGTCTACACCCGTTTGTCAAATTGGGAGCGCACACTTTAGTCTCTGGCGGGCGTCCTTCTGCCGGAAACGAACTCGTTTCCGGCAAGAATATACCGCAAGCGCTGGTCGGCTGCCTTGCTGATGCCGATGCGCGGTGTGATTTGGATCTTTCCCGGGCGAAAGCCGTCGTCTCCAATCCATAATCCGGAATCAGGCGAGGTGAGATCGTCTCCGTTGTCTCGCACGCGCGTGATGCCGAAAGCTTCCGCCAGCCGCCCCGGGCCGCTCGTTAGCCGAACCAGATCGCGTGCCCCGTGTATGACGAGCTTACGCGCCCGCGCCATTTCTTCAATTCCCGCAAGCGGTTCGGCAGCGCGGAAAAGAACTCCTCCAGCCTTTCCATCGCGCTCGCACGATACATTCAGGCAGTAGTGATTGCCATAGATGAAATAAACGTAGGCGTAGCCGGGCGGTCCGAACAGGACTGAATTACGCGCGGTCTTGCCGGCGGCAGAGTGAGCCGCGGGATCATTCTCTCCGAGATAAGCCTCAACTTCGACGATGCGGGCCGCCAGACGAAGCTTTCCGCCATCGCGCACCAGCACCTTGCCGAGAAGTTCGCGCGCCACGCGCCGCGGACCGCGGGCGAAGAATGCGCGATCTAGAGGTTGAACCGTGATGGCCGCGACCGCGCTTGCCTGCTTTCCCATAGCGCGAAATCCTAAACTGGAGGAGCAGGATCGTTCCGCCTGACTGCCAACCGTTGAATGACGAAACCGGCTAAATGGGTCTGGGCTCGGTAGTCTTGGCGGCGGTAATGTTCGTCGGCGCCTCGTCGAACGATCTGCCGGGTTCATAAGCCCGCTTTTCATACTTCGCGCCAACTTTCCGGATCACATCATGCCAGCCATCGTCCCAGCTGATACGGGCCTCTCCGTCCACCACGGTCCAAGTGCCACGGGGCGCGTCGATCGACTTCCTGGCTTCACCATCACGTTCCAGGGTGATATAGAAATCGCTGCCATTTCCCCTGCCCACCTGCCATTTGCCCACAAAACGATCCCGGCTGGGCGCCAGGGCATTCGCAAAGTTTTCGAATTCAATGCTCTGAACATCCGCAGCAGCAATGCTTTGCCTGTGTCCATCCTTGAAGACGATCATCGCCGGAGACTTGAAGTCGATGCGCGCGATATCCGCAACGTCTAGATTTTGCCGATGTCCATCTTTGAAAATGAGCACCATCGCTCCATGGTCGTCGGCGCCGGCGAACGCCGCAGCGGCGAGTACGAGTATGGCAAGAATCCAGAACTGCCTAACAGTGTTGCGCATGGTCTTTCTCCTTCCGGCTCCATCGAGCCATGAAAGCAGATACACTCCTGCTGCTGGAGGGTACGTGGGTAGGCATTGTTTTGTTCCCTGCACTGACTTCCTTCACAGGCGGGCGAGACGTCCGCCAGCAGCCGCCGGAGCCTGCCCTGAGCTTGTCGAAGCGACGGCGGTGCTACGCCGCGCCCTTTGCCGACTCTTTCAGATAAGCCAGCACTTCTCCCGCGTGCCCCTCTGCCTTCACCTTGGGAAAGATGTGTTGGATCTTTCCATCCGGCCCAATGATAAACGTGGTCCGGACGATGCCCATGACTTTCTTGCCATACATGTTCTTTTCCTTCAACACGTCGAAAGCCACGGCGACTTTCTTGTCGGCGTCGGCCAGCAGGGGGAAGGGCAGCTGGAATTTATCCTGAAATTTCTTCTGCGCCTGCGGTGTGTCCGGTGAAATGCCAAGTAACACGGCGCCGGTTTTCTGCATCTGTTTGTAAGTGTCGCGAAACTCGCAGGCCTCGATGGTGCATCCCGGAGTATCCGCGCGAGGATAGAAATACAGCACCACCACTTTACCCCGCAAACTTTTCAGCGAGATTTCCTTTCCATTCTCGTCCTGCAAAGTAAACTCGGGAGCCTTATCATTGACATTGATGCTCATGAACGCCTCATTTCCAGCGAAGTACGGGTCTCCGGGGAAGTCCCGGTTGACGACCGTGTCCACAATCTTAGCGTTGGCCATGCCGGGGCCGCAACGACTTATGTCCAGAATTATGTCCAAGAACTTCTTGTGCCGTAGATGGGGATGGGCCGTCATCGTTTTGGGAATTCTCGCCGTGATGGCTCGGCCTGGCACGGCGGCGCCGCAGGACAAGCCGCAGCTTAAGCGTCCCCTGGAGATTCCTGAGGAGAAGCTTCCCGAAGACAAGGATAAAGACAAGAAAGCCAAAAAAAATCTCAAAGGGCCGCGGGCGGTGGCTGTGTTGCAACTGGCCAGCAGCGGCAAGTGGACGTTAATTCCGGTCGCAATTCAAATCGACGGCAAGTTCTACGATGCCAGCGCGTATAAAGCAGATCCAGTGCCCATGGCTCTGGAACGCGGTACCGTCTATGAGGCCGAACAGGCGGGCGATCCGCAGGGACTGTTCACGATCAGTGGAGCCCTGCACAGCAAGACGCCCGGCAGCCCGCATCCGTGGCTGGGCGCGGGCTCTTATTTGCCACGGGGAGTGGAGGGCCCGAAGACCACGCGCAAAGCAGAGGACGTGCCTGTTGGGATCGGCGGCGGTAGCGGCGGCAGCGACGACCGGCCACGGCTGACCCGGGGAAATACAGCGAAGCCAGCAGCGGCTTCCACCTCGGCGCCCGCATCTGGTTCCAGCACTCCCGCAGGCGCTGGCTCAGCGGAAAAGACTGGCACAGCCTCGCCTTCAGCATCTTCCCACCCGGCGGGCGCTTCCGCGGGAGGCGCGTCTCCCGGCCCGGATCCGCCCAAGTCCGCTGCGCCGGCGGCGGGGCAGGCTTCATCGGAATCGTCTTCGCCTGGATCGGCTCCGCCTGGAAAAGCGCCGTCTGGATCAGTTTCCTCTGGACAAGCGACGCCAGCTCAGACTCCACCGTCTCCATCCCCGCAAGGAAAGGAATCTCAGGCTCAGGCTTCGCCGAGTCAGGCTTCCCCAGGTCAGGCTTCGTCCAATAAAAGCTTGGAAAACTATTATCGACCCACGTTGCGCCGAGGCATACCCGCGCAGTCCGCACCGCAAGAAGATGATTTTGCTGAAACCTCCCAGGCCGACAAATCCAAGACGGGTGCGTCTTCGGGAACCCTTGCCGCGATGAGCGCTTCGCCCGTGAAACTTGTCGCGGCCATTTCCGATGCGGGTGGACCCGATCCGCGGCCTTACAGGTTTTATTGGAAGAGCGGCGAGGAAGAAGACCGACGCGCCCAGATGGTTGCCCTGGCGACCGATGAAGTGCAGGCTTATGCGATTGCTCTGGCGAAGAACCGCATTCCGGCCACGCCTCCTCCTGCTGCCGCCAAGACGACAGCCAAGAGACACAAGCCCGCGCCAAAGCTCGTGCCGCCGGTGCTTGAGAATGTTCGGTTTCAGACTTTCGATGTATGGGTGAACAACCAGCCGGTAATGATCTTGAGTGCCGAAGCGCACTTTCCTGCTGCGCCGGGCGCAGCCGCAGCGCCCGAACAGTACTCGATCACGCTGGCGGCGCGAACCGATATCTATGGCAATCTGCGCAAGCTGTATTCCGGAGTGACCGACAAGTTCCACCTCGACGTCACCCCGCGGCTGGAGTTGATTGACGCGATTGATGCCGATGGAGATGGCCGCGCAGAATTATTGTTTCGCGAGACCAAGGATACGGGCACCGGATATGTAATCTATCGCCCCACCGGAGACAAGCTGTTCAAGATGTTCGACAGCCTGGCGGAGTAGAGAGTGCCATGCAGGGCGCGCTGGTTTTCACTTTGGCAACAGGGTGGCTGTGGTCTCGGGCAGAGTGCGGGGATGATGAGGTGGGGGGCAGCGAGACCGTTTATGTCTTGCCAACTGCCGGCAGCGCGGTTATACTTTTGGTATGAAAACGGCAGTCTCCATTCCCAATGAACTTTTCGACGTGGCGGAACGCCTGGCGCGGCGCACGCGGAAGTCACGGAGCCGGCTTGTTTAGCGATGCCTTGCGCGAGTATGTGGCGCGCCGCTCGCCCGACAAAATCACTGAGGCCATGGATCAGGCTCTGGCTGAAATCGGTGAGAGTTACGACCCCTTCGTAGCGGCGGCTTCCCGCAGACGGCTGGAGCAGAGCGAGTGGTGATCTCGCAAGGCGAGATCTGGTGGGCAGATTTGCCTGCCCCGACCGGTTCAGGCCCAGGCTTTCGTAGGCCAGTAGCGGTTGTTCAAAGCGACGCGCTCAACCAGAGCCGAATCTCCACCGTGGTTTGCGTTCCGCTGACCAGCAATCTGAAATGGGCTCCTGCTCCGGGCAACGTCAGCTTATCCGCGCGGGTTACCGGGCTGCCAAAAGATTCCGTCGCCAATGTGTCGCAAGTTATTTCTCTCGACAAAGCACTGCTGACGGAACGCGTCGGCAAACTCCCGCGGTCAAAGTTGGAGTTACTTTTTTCGGGGATCGATCTGGTGCTGGGCAGGTAGAAATTTGTTCCAGGTTGATGCTGTTGAGCAGATCAGCTAATTCAGTGTTCGAGCACGGGCTGCTTGGTCATAGGTGTCAGGTCTTAAGACTAAGGCCTAAGACCCGACACCGCTCTTACGTTTCTATTCCTACGTGGCAGACGCGGCCGACCAGGTAGTCGGAGGCGGACTTGCCATCTTCCATGGTCATCACTTCGATGGGGTAGGCTTGGTTATGGGGCCGAAGAATCAGGTGGTTGCCGGCAATTTCGACGTACTTCACCGTGCAATTTTCGTTCTTCAGCACGGCGTACATATTGAACTCGCCCTTGCGATAGGGCTTGAGTGAATTGTAGTGGCGGTCGATGAGGAGTGTGGCTCCGGGCAGCAGGCGCGGATACATGCTCATGCCTTCGCGGCCGTCCACTTTGATGAGCACGAAACGCTCCCACTGCTCACGATCGCCTTCGGTTTCGGCTTTCAGCTTTTTGAGAAAGCTTTTCTTGAATTTGAGGATTTCCTTGACGTGCATGCTGGTGATGAGTGGTTGGGTGGCAGCGACGTTTCCATCGGTCAACAGGACGTTCTGGAAATCGTCGTTGCTGGGTGGCATTATCGAAGCGCGCTTGTTGACCTCGGCCGGGTCGAGCAGGTCCAGCACGGAAAGATGCTGGACCGCCAGGACGCGGTCCATGCCCTCGAGGCTCAAGCCGCGCTTGCGATTCAAGAAGTTAGAGATATGGGCCTGCTTGAATCCCGTCTGTTGGGCCAGGCGGAGGCCGGTCAACTCCCCTTCATCGATGCGCCCCCAAAGAGTTTCGCGGAGGTTGTCTTGCAGCACTCGGAATTTCATAGCTGGGAGTATAGCACGGTGTTTATAGCAATACGCTAACAAAAAAGATTTCCACAGGCCACTTAGGTTTATCTGACCTTGACTCTGATATTTGGCAGCTATACGATCGCCACAGCGTATAACCCAAATTCGGTTTCGCCAGGAATTACCAGCCATGAGTAGTGAAGATAACTGCAAGGAAGAAAAGGACTTCGTCGAATTCCGCCGGAAGGTGCGGGCCGCCGAGGTGCTTTCGGCAGCCATGGAAAGGCTGTTGAGATCGGTGAACTTCAGCGGGCGGATCAGCGTGGTCGTGCAGAACGGCCGGGTATTGAAGTCGGGTTACGAGGAGGGTTTTTTTCGGCAGCGCGATGCCAGTTCGATGCTGGAAGGCGGCATAGCGAGCGAACCCTAAATAACTGGCGGCAATCGGGTTAGGCCTTCTTCCCCCGGAGGCCGGACGAACCGGAGCCGCAGGGTTAGCAACAGGTTGTTCAACAATTAAATAGCTCAAGCAGGTCATCGTAAGAGAAACGAGCCCTGCGTTCGGTTTCCGCTTTTGAAGCGGCGGCCGGCGCAGGGCTTTTTTTTTCGGCTGCAGCCTTCGGGCTTCGGCAAAACAGTGAACCACAACCGCTCAGGTTCGCAATTCGAGCCCGGAGCCTCAGGAGGAGTGATGGAAGGCAAGGCAAGAGAGAGCAGTTCTGGAAACGAGTTGCAATTCGAACTGAAGTATTGCGAACGCTGCGGCGGTTTGTGGCTGCGTCCAGTGGGTGGAGGGCAAGTCTATTGCGTGGCTTGCGGGTTGGCGATGAGCGAGTTGCCGCGAGGTTCGCGCAAAGCGGAAACGGCGAGGCTGCCGCGACAGGTGCGATGGGGAGCCGATGTCGACTTCGAGGGCTATGAGGAATACGAGGGACTGGATCTGGACGCAGAGGGGGGTGTGGCATGAACGGATATGTGGATTGGATTGGGGCCCAGGCGGATGATAGGCCGGCCAGGCCGGAACCAGTGGGGCCTGAGGCGGATGAGCAGCCTATCCGCAATTCGGCGACAGCGTGTGATCTGGTGCAAAGTCTGCCGGCTCATAACTTTTCGGCGGCGGAAGAGGTGAACCGGGTACTGCGAGACGATGCGTCCGAAGCGGGGTGGGAGGATCGCGATCCTGATATTTGGCTATACCGAAAGAAAACATGGTCGTTGTTGCGGCGCTACATGCAGTGGTCGTTGGAAGCGGGGCGTTTGCCCTCGCTGCTTGGCCGGGAGTTATTTCGCGCCAAGATCACCGCGTATACCGCAACCACATTCGAATCGCGCGTGATCTTTCTGCATGACATGGAGAAGTGCCTGGGCCGGTTGCAGGAATTCGACCGGCAACTAATCGCGCGGGTTTGCCTGCAGGAATATGACCATGAGGCTGCGGCGCGGATTCTTCACTGCACCCGCAAGACGATCGAACGCAGGCTCCCGGATTTGATTGACGAACTGAGCCAGGTATTTCTTAAGGCGGAGTTGTTGGATCGTCTGCCTGAGACGAAAGAGGAGGCGCCGTGAACGCTTATGGTCATACGAACAAGAAATGCCTGTGGAAAAAGTTGTCAAGAGGGGCGAGGGGCCCGGTTTTGCTTAAGTGGTTGAAAACGTGGAGAAAATAAATTTTCAAAAATGTCCCATTCACCCTATGCACTGTGATATACTTGTTTTATAGAGTAAAGAAAAAAGCAATACTGTGTGAAGGCGCGCTGCAAAGCGCGCCTTCCGTTTTTTGGGGCAAGGTGGAACTCGGGACGGAATCCAGAGTTGCTGGCGCAGAGGCAACCCTCCGGGCTTCGCCCGGAGTACAGCCGAGGGCGGCTGTCCCCACACGTTTTACGTGGAGGCTGAGCTGTGAGCATCAAGAAGAAGGTAAAGGGAAAAGGCAAGGGGACGGCGAAAAAGGCGGCGGCAAAGAAAGCGGCGAAGAAGAGTGCGCCGAGAGCGAAGAAAGGGAAAGACATCGCACAGGTTCGGGAAGGCATCGATAACAAGATCAAGAACTCGGCAAACAAGATCGCAGACAAAGTGATTGAGGTGGCGAAGACGACCGGGCAATTGGCGTCGGCAAAATATTTGTTTGAGGCGGTGGGATTGTATCCGGCTACGGAGCAGACGGCGGCACCAGTACCGCTGAAAGATACGCTGGCGCACACGCTGTTGACGCGGATGGGAATTCCGACCGAGCCGGTGTATCACGACGAGGATGATGAGGTGGCTGTGCCGGCGAGCGATGCGAAGGGCGGGAAGGCAGCGGCCGCCGGGGAGAATGAACCAGGGGCAGAGCGCGAGGACGAGTTGGATCCGGGGGACAGCGTGCAATAGGTTCCAGTCCAGCGCGAGTCTTGGCGTGGAGTGTCGCTGGTGGCGGGAAAGTCATGACTCTTAGCGCGGAGAAAGACCGGAGGGGATACCGTAGAATGAAACGCGGTGGTTGGAGTGCGGGAGAGATGGGCAGGCCTGCTGCGCTGTCGGTTTCGCCGCAGGTGGGATCGCGTGGGAGAAAGCTGGTGGATGCATTTCCAGCAGGTGGCGATCCGCTGGTTGAGTTTCATCGGAATGTTCGTGCGGACAGAAAAGTCCGCGTCAGAGGACGCAGGGTGGGGATGGACATAACGTGGCTGAACGACCGGATTGCGGTCGGAGGCGGCATCTGGAACGCGGACAACATGGCGGCGGTATCGCGCGCGGGAATCACGCACATCATCGACATGCAGATCGAGTTTGACGACACGCCGCTGGCGGAGCCGTTCGGGATTGCGGTTTGCTGGAATCCGGTGGACGACGATTTTGAGGCAAAGCCTCCGGAAGTGTTCAGGCGCGGGGTGGAGTTTGCGCTGGCAGCTCTGGAGAAGGACGGGGCTAAGTTGTATATCCACTGCGCGGCGGGAGTGCACCGGGCGCCGATGATGGCGCTGGCGCTGCTGGGAGTGATGGGGTGGACGGTGGAGGATGGCATGGAGCTGATCGAGAGGCTGCGGCCGGTTGCTGATTTCGCTGATGTTTATGTGCAGAGTGTGGAGAGGTTTTTGCTGGGACGTTGAGAGGCGGGCTTCGGGGGCAGAAACAGCTCTTAACCGCGAAGGGCGCTAAGAGAAGCTCTGGACGTCGAGCGATCCAAACACCTCATTGCACCGACGATCGTGCAGCGGGTAGGGATCCTTCGACTGCGGTTGTGCTTCGCTATCGCGAAGCACAACCTTTGCTCAGGATGACAGCGTAGAGTTTTTTAGGAGGAAGTATGTTTCAGATATGCCGCCCGACGGGGCGGCTTTTTTATTGGGTGTTCTCGGCGGTGGTGGTGGTAATGGCATCGAGCGCGTTGGTCTGGGCGCGAGAAGAAGCTTCCGCGGGAAAGCCGGCAGCCCCCCTGACGGCGAAGCCGCGAGCGGCAGAAGTGATACCGCACGCGGCTTCGCCGGCCCCCCAGAGCGGGCCCGCGCTGACCAGCGTGGTGGACACCGTCTACATGGCGAATGGAACGCCCGCCGCCGGTGTGCTGGTGATTACGTGGCCGGCGTTTGTGACGGCTGGCGGAACGGCAGTGGCTCCTGGCTCATTGAATGTGACGCTGGGGACCAATGGCGCATTGAATGTGGCGCTGACGCCGAATGCGGCGAGCAAGTCCGGAGCGGAGAAGAAAGATGCGGCGATGTCGTTTCTACAGAGCGCACTCTCCACCGTCGATGCCGTCGCCGCTCGGGAGATAATTGCGCCTGACAAATTTCGCGAGGGCATCTCCAAAATAATCGACGGCACGGTGGAATGCCTCAACGCAAGCACCTGGTGCAAGCAGCCGCCATCCGCAAATACCCCACCCGCCGCCGGTGCACTCTAGCCGACCTCTTCACCCCAATTCTCAAGCGTCTTCTTCACCAGGGCCATGAACTGGTCGGCGACGGCGCCGTCGATGAGGCGGTGATCGTAGCCGAGCGTGAGGTGAACGACCGATCGGATGGCGATGGAATCGTTGCCTTCTTTGTCGGTGACCACCAACGGCTGCTTGGTGATGCCACCAACGCCCATGATGGCCGAGTTTGGCTGATTGATGATGGGCAGGCCGAAGACGGCGCCGAACTGGCCGGGGTTGGTGACGGTGAATGTGGAGCCTTCGACATCTTCGGGCTTTAGCTTCTTGCTGCGGGCGCGCTCGCCAAGATCGGTGATGCCGCGTTGCAGGCCGAGGAAGTTGAGGTCTCCAGCGTTTTTGAGGACGGGAACGATCAGTCCCCAATCGAGAGCGACGGCGATGCCGACGTTGATGTTGCGATGGTAGCGGATATTGTCGCTTTCGATCGATGCGTTGATGATGGGCCACTGCTGAATCGCGATGATGGCGGCGCGCACGAAGAACGGCATGAAGGTGAGGCGTACTCCGTGGCGCTGCTCGAACGCGTTCTTGTGTTTGGCGCGGAGAGCGACGATGCGGGTGAAATCAACCTCATACATGCAGTGGACGTGAGCGCTGGTGCGGCGCGACTCGATCATGCGCTGGGCGATGATCTTGCGCATGTTGGTCATGGGGACGAGGTCGCCGGGATAGGCTGCGGGGGTGGCGGGACGGGAAGCCGGCTGCGCCGGTGGCGCTGACGACTCGCTGCGCTCGGCGGGCCCCCTCGACTCCGCTCTGGGCAGGCTCCCGAATGCGTCCGTCCCCACACGATCCGTCCCCACACTGGGAGGTTGCGATCCCGGGCGATCGATGAAGGCCATGATGTCCTGCTTGGTGATGCGGCCGCCGAGCCCGGTGCCGGAGATTTGCGAGAGACTGATGCCGTGTTCGCGGGCGATCTTGCGGACCAGAGGCGACGAGCGGGCTTCTTCGTCTTCGGCGGATTCCTGCGGGGGCGCGGGGCTGGGTGCGGTCGTTGGGGCTGGCGCGGCGGCGGGTTTCTTCTCTTCGTTCTTTTCTGAAGCCGGCTTTTCTGAAGCTGGCTTTTCTTCTTTCGTTGGCGGTGCGGGGGCTGCCGGGGCGGCCTTTGCTGGCGCGGTTGCGGCTTCGCCATCTACGGCGATCGTGCCGACAACCGTATTTATACCAACCGTTGTGCCCTCCGTGACCTTAATTTCTTGCAGAACACCGGACGCGGGCGCGGGGATTTCCGCGTCGACCTTGTCGGTGGAGATTTCAAATAGCGGCTCGTCGCGCTGCACTTTGTCGCCGGGCTTCTTCAGCCATTTGGTAATGGTGCCCTCGACGATGGATTCGCCCATCTGGGGCATGATGATGTCAGTCGGCATAATTTCCTTCCACGCGGCCCACGTTTGGACGGAGGGCCGGACGCAAACGAGCATTATAGCGGGTGCGGGAGATGGAGTGGGAAAGGTGAACGATGCAGCGTCTGAGATTTGGGTCCGCCTTCGGTGCTTCCACCGCGGACCGTTCGGGCGACGTTTCGCCCAACAATTGGGCGCGTAGAATCAGTAGCTTACGCCCCCTTACCGCGCACAGGCTCCGAATCGCGGGTACACATACGCATAACGGAGCCGGTTCCGCAGAGTTAAGAGGAATTTTATGTGATGGTGGGCACAGACTTGCCGATGGAAAGAGTGGGAACCTAAGTGTGAAAGATCTTGCGATGTTCGGCTTTTGTAACAAAATCAGGTGTGGGCGCACCATAGGACGGGGGTCCTATGGTACCTTTAGGGTCCGTCGTGTCACGGCTAGCATGGAGGGGCCGAGTCCCCTCCCTATAGGTCTTACTCGTGAGCAAGCAGACTATGCCGCCTCCAGCGCCGCCAGTCGACCCGCGCCTAGCACTCATCGCAGAGCACAAGAAAGCGCGGGTGGACGCACGTGAGAAGAGGCTACCGTTTCTCAGTAATATCGCCAAGGAGAGAGAGTCCACAGTCATCGCATTTGTCACCTCCAACCGCGGACTGCTGGGGGCGCAGGTTGCTCAGGATGCCGTCCGATTGCTTAGGGAGTTAGTCGGGCGGGTTGGGCATGTAGACAAGCTAGATCTCGTTTTGATTACTCGGGGCGGTCAGATCCTAACGCCCCTTCGGTTGATGAGTCTGCTTCGGGAATTTGCAGGGAAGGTCAACGTTTTGGTTCCATATATGGCACACAGCGCCGGAACCCTAATTGCACTTGGTGCCGACGAAATTGTTATGGGTGCGATGGGCGAATTGGGCCCTGTCAACCCCTCGGTCACAAACCAGTTCAATCCAATCTTGGATGAACAGGACATACAAGGAACCGCGCGTCCTAAGCCCAGGCCCAGGATTCCCATTAGCGTTGAAGATGTTACGTCGTATTTGAACTTTGCGAAGTCGCACGCAGCGCTTGACGCGGCGGGGTTGGCTCAGGCCTTTTCGGCTCTTACAGAAAAAGTCCACCCGTTGGCACTCGGAAACATTCTGAGAAACCACAACCTCATCCGGCACCTTGCTAAGACCCTCCTATTGATGCACATGAATGCAGAGACCGACAAAGAGAAGCTGGAGTCGATCGTGCGAAAGCTGACTGAGGAATTGTATTCTCACGAATATACGATCACGCGCGATGAGGCGGTGCGTCTTGGTTTGAAAGTGGTTAAGCCGTCGGAGCAGGTCGAAAAAGATTTGTGGGGGCTGTACCGGTTATACGAGGAATTCTTGCGCATAGATCGTCAAGTCAACCTTAGCGCTGAACTCGGCACCGAAAAGCAGAAATATCTTTGCTTCGACGTGGCCGTCATTGAAACCGACTCCACGACGCACTCCTTCTGTACGAAGGGGTTCGCGGCTCGAAAGGGAACGACCGACTTTGAATTTAATGCAGACTCCCAGGGGTGGGAGAATTAGGAGGGGAAGCCTATGAAGCAGCCGCGTACTACCGTTATAGTTTCCGGCTTTGCGAGCTCTCAGCAATTCGTTCCGGTTCAAACCGGTACCGGCATATTGGTGTCCTCCGGTTCGGTTCACGTCACCGGAGCGCAGACAGAGGCGACTGTTGTCGAAGTGCGCAGAGGGCCCGTTGGCACGGGCGATGTGCCCAGTTACCCCGGGACCGCGAGCGAGGCTAAGACTGGAATGCCATCCCTGTAAGACCGCTTGCCCATTTACGTAGCTGCCAGGGGGACCCACGCAGTCAACTCGCATCTCGGGCGGGTGCCCGGATGCGTAGTGGATGTTGCCCCTTCGCTCTCGCTGATAAGCTTCGCTTCGCCATCCCGTCTATGGCACAAAGGCGTATTGGTGCTTATTCGTGCTTCTGCTCCTCTTTCCCTTTTTCTTCATCCCCACCCGGTGCGGCTACCCCGAAGCTCGTCTTCCAATACTCCTGAACTGCGGGCGGCAGTTTTTCCATGTGCGACAAGAAGCTGGTGATCTTCCACATATCCTGCTCGCTTAGAGTTTTTTCCCATGAAGGCATGGCGGTGTAGCGCACGCCGGTGCGGATGCAGTAGAAGACATGCCACTCGGGATCATCGGGCGGATTGGAGATCAGGTTGGGAGCGGGCGGGTAGAGGGAATTAGAGAGAAGAGGGCTTGCGGTCGAGGCCGCCATGGCAGACGGCGCAGTTCATCGTGTAAAGCTTCATGCCGTCTTCAAGGTTCTGGTCTGTGGGTGGCACGGGGTTGGCGACGTGGGGAGCGTGGCGTTCCATGGAGGCATCGACGGCTCCCATGGCGATGCGCTTCTCGAGCTGTGGTGGGGCTACGTTTGCGTTTGTGGGCAAGAAGCCGAGCATGGCGAAGCCGAGTCCGCCGAGAATGAGAACTAGAAGCGTGACGATTACGCCGAGTAAGAACTTGCCCATGGATCCTCCGAGAGCAACCATTGTGGCAGATGGTGTGGGTGGGGCGCTAGTTCGGTGGAGATGGGTACAGGCCTGGGCTCGGTAGGTCCCACATGTCTCGACTTGCCCGCCGAACCTTAATAGGCTTTCAGCTTGCGCGCTTGGCGGACTACGTCGCTAACCTTCGGCAGGTAATGTTCTTCCTGCGGCGGGGAGAACGGGACGGCGGAGTCGAGGCCGGCGATGCGGACGATGGGGCCGTCGAGATCGTCGAAGGCTTCTTCGTTGATGATAGCGGCGATCTCGCCGGCCAGGCCACCTGTGCGCGAGTGTTCGTGCAGGATGATGACCTTGTTTGTCTTCTTCACGGTCTGCGCGATGGCCTCGCGATCGAGTGGAGAGACGGTGCGAAGGTCGAGGATCTCGAGATCGATCCCGTCTTTTCTTAGAACCTCGGCTGCTTCTAACGCGGTGTGAACCATGGCCGCATAGGTAATGATGCTGAGGTCGCGGCCTTCGCGGACGATGTTCGCCTTGCCGATGGGGACGACGTAATCTTCCGCGGGGACTTCACCCTTGATGCGGCGGTAGAGATATTTGTGCTCGAAGAAGATGCAGGGGTTGTTGTCACGGATGGCGGCTTTGATCAGGCCTTTGGCGTCGTAGGGCGTGGCCGGGCAAATCACTTTCAGGCCGGGATTATGGACGAACCACATTTCGGGATTCTGCGAGTGGAAGGGGCCTCCGTGGACGTATCCGCCGCTGGGGCCGCGGAGGACGAGCGGAGCGGGCGCGCCCCAGAGGTAATGCGTTTTCGCGACCATGTTGCTGATCTGGTTGAAGGCGCAGCCGATGAAGTCCATGAACTGGAATTCGGCGACGGGACGCATGCCGGTGAGCGAGGCTCCGAAGGCTGCGCCCACGATGGCGGACTCGGCGATGGGCGTGTCGATGACGCGCTCGGCGCCGAAGCGGTCGATGAAACCGTCGGTGACTTTGAACGCGCCGCCGTAGATGCCGATGTCTTCGCCGAGGCAGAAGACAGAAGGGTCGCGGTCCATTTCTTCCCAGATTCCCTGGCGGATGGCTTCGAGGTAGGTGAGCTGCATAGGGTTAGGGTGCCTCAAGATCTTGCTTGTTACAAATTGTACAAAATGCTATTATATTACGTTACGTACAATAGGGACAGGAGACTCTCGAAATGCTCGGCAAGCTTACCGCCAGCGAGGCGCGGCAGAACTTCTCAGACATTCTAAGCCGTGCCGAATATCGCGGCGAAAGAGTTATCGTACACCGCGGCAAGAAAGCTGTCGCCGCCGTGGTGCCCATTGAGGACGTAGAACTCTTGGAAAGACTGGAAGACGAAATTGATGTTGCGGCGGCGCGCGAAGCGCTGAAAGATCCGCGCACGATTCCTTGGGAGAAGATTAAGAAAGACCTCAAGCTGTAGGATCGGCGGCGGTTGTGGCCTATACGATTCAGTTCAAGCCCCTGGCGTTGCGGCAATTGGAAAAACTCCCGCGCGAAGCTCAGAGACGATTGTCCACCAAGATTGAAGCTCTGCGAGAGGATCCTTTTCCTGCGGGATGCAAGAAGATGGTTGCCGTCCCTGACGCTTGGCGGATTCGGGTCGGCGACTATCGAGTTGTGTATCAAGTGCATCGTGGAGTCTTGCTCGTTCTTGTGCTCACTGTTGGGCATCGGACGGGAAGTGTATCGGTAGAGGCTCCTTTCCTGGAATCCAACTCCTGCTCGAAAATTCCCTTGCTGTTTCCAAGCATTTTCCTGTGCATTCCTTAATGGACCATGGCATGTAAGTTCTTCACCTTGCGATGCCAGCGCTTCGTTGATCTTATCTTCAGGGAACGACACAGAATGAGGCAGCTTCTATGCACGCGCGGTTGACCTCTAGCTTGCCTGGGTTCCCGTCGCGAAGCCATTGCCGCGCGAGATCACTTTTCCGGCACCTCGTAGCTTGAAATCGTGCCGCCGCGAGGATCAGTTCTTCGCGAAAATCCGGCGCCGCCATCTGAACACATGGCCAAACACCCTTCCAGATATTTGGCGGCTAAATCGTAACTGCCCTTCCCGTCCGCCTCAGCGTATGCAAGCCATTGCTAAGCAAATTGTTGACTGTCCTGTCACTTTGATCAATTACTTGTGCCGCGGTAAGATCTGCAGGAGCGCATTTCCCATGCTAATGGCTGACTGTCGTCTCAGTATGTAAATCCACCGGTCCCTGCTCTTACTAGAGCGCATTCCTAACCTGCCTTCCGTCGCGAACTAAATCCGAAGCGACGGAACGGAATCAAGTTTCCGAATCCGAGGATGAATGAGTCACTCAGCGAAAACCGCGTTAGATCTGCTAGGTGCGAATCTCCCTCAGAGCCGCTGAAGTGCCAAGAAACGAGAGAATGTTAGCTACAGGTCCGCCAGCGATGTATGCCGGCAACCCGAACAGGAAGCGCCGATTAGCTCTTGGGAGTATCACGTCGTGCCACCCACGTTGGCTGCGATTCCATTGCCAATGGAATCGTCTATGGCGAATCCAGTTCTACGGGACCGACCAAATTCCGTCGAACGCTAGCCCTGCCATAAGTCCACACAAACAATGACCTACTTCGTGGATAAGAGTCACCAGAGGATTCGGACGTAGATTTCAAATGCGGTTCTCTTACGGCGAACAGGCCAAGTATTCATACAGTCTGCCACGGTCGTATTCGCCGGAAGTACGAGTTTGCGTTGGACAGCTGGAGTTTCGCGGTCAGGTAGGGCGTTCGCGATGTGGCATGGAATCCGCGAAAAATCCCGGGACGGATGACGTCAATCCACCGACGCTGGCACCGAGAACATCACTTCAAATGCACCGCCGCTTCTGTCTCCTTGAAACCGCCGGTTCCCTTCTTCACCTTCGGCATCCCATACTTCGGCTTGATTTCGTGGCAGCCGTCTTCGCAGAAGACGCCGCCCTCGGCGGATTCCGGCGTCGGCATCGGAGAGTTCACCGCGATCTCGCGCTCGGCTTCGATCACGCGCTCGACTTCTGAAATCAATTCAGCATTCTCTTTCGCCGTCAGCCACTTCTTTTCTTTCACCAGATAATTCTCGAAGCGCGCGATCGGGTCGCGCTTTTTCCAGAAGTCGAACATCGGCTTCGGCACATACGCGGCGGCGTCGTGGATGGCGTGGCCTTTCATGCGCATCATTTTGGCTTCGATCATGGTGGGGCCTTCGCCGCGGTGGGCGCGTTCGACGGCGTCGTGGGCGGCGTCGTAGACCTGGCAGGCGTCGGTGCCGTCGACGATCACGCCGGGGATGCCGTATCCGATGGCGCGCTCGGCGAGATCTTTGCAGCGGTATTGCATTTCTGATGGCGTGGAGTAGGCCCAGAGATTGATTTCGACGAAGAGCACGAGGCCGAGATTCTGCACGGCGGCGAAGTTGATGCCTTCGTAGGTGACGCCGGTGGACTGGCCTCCGTCGCCGATGTAGGTCATGACGGCGACGTTGCGGCCCTGGAGGCGCGCGCCCAGCGCCACGCCAGACATCACGGGAATAAGATCGCCGAGCATGGAGATGGGCGAGACCATGTTGCGCTTTTCGATGTCGCCGAAGTGCGAGGTGCCGTCGCGGCCACGCGTGGGCGAATCGGCTTTGGCCATGTACTGCATCATGGTGTCGCTGGCGGCGAAGCCGCGCACCAGCAGCGCGCCCTGGTTGCGGATCATGGGCGCGAACCAGTCGTCCTTATCGAGCGCGTAGGCGGAGGCGCAGGAGCAGGCTTCCTGGCCGAGTCCGAAATAAACTCCGCCGACCACTTTGCCTTGCTTGTAGAGATTTTCGAGCGCGACCTCCATTTTGCGGTTGAGCAGCATGTAGCGGTAGATCTCGATGCATTGCTGCTTGGTCGAGATATTTCGAGTCGCGGATGGGCGGGACGGGCGCGTCGAGATTGCCGGTGACTTCGTAGCGGACGTGCTCGGTGCCGTCTTTGTCTTTTTCGATGCGCTGGCTGACGGAGAGATCGGGATGCTCGAGGCGCGTGTCGGGGATGGAGTAGGTGCGGAGGTCGGATGTTGCTTGGCGTGACTGAGTCGAGAAGCTACCGTTGCGTGCGACGGTTGCCGTTGAGCTGCTGCTTGGAGTTGGACTTCGTTTTCTTGATTGCCATGGTGAGGCGCGCGAGGCGCTGTTTGATGGTATCGCGAGAGCGGGGCGAAGGGCTAGGGAGTGGGTTTAATTGTTTTATACTGAGCGCGAATCTCAGAGCCGCCCGAACCGGGCGGCAAAGGGGGGGAGCGCCACTTTGAGCGAAAACATGCACGAAACGAAAAAGATTTTCTGCAACCAATGCGTAGGCGATACAAATCACGTTTTGCGGGCAAGATATGTGAGGCCCCGCTTCGTGCATGAGGGTGAGCAACCCGGCGAGATCAGACTTCTATCTTGTCTTGCGCTCGCCCGCGAGGAGGAGAGTTTCGAATGGCTGTTCATCGGCGTAGCCGAGGAGCCGCTTTATCCGACGTATTTCCCGCCAAGATCGGAGGACCTGCCGTCCTCGAGCCTCCTCATAACCTAAGCCGTTCCGTAACCTGGCACCCAAACTGACACGGCTGTATGAACAAACCCGATATCTTACAATCAAGGCAGATTGCTGGTGTGTCAAATCGGGGTGGGCGCTCTGCTCAAATCATCCGAGAAGAGAATCAGTACCGAGAAAAAAGACAAGCCTGCTGAGGCCTTGGGTGAGTTCCTTCTGAGGTAGTTCCCGCGATAATTGAGCTAGTTGGTGCCCGCAACGACGCAGCCCATAGGCTTCAGGAGCGCGGCCGAGATGAATGAAGAAGGCGATTGACTTCATGGAGGACCTGCTGAACGCTCTCTACGAACTTGATTACAAAGCGATCTGCTCTGAAACCCGGCTTGAAAAAAAAGGCTGAATTCGATGCCTTTAAGCCGGACCGCCTACAGTAGAAGAGTCCACATGCCCATCGAGATAATCTGGCGGCCTTTCGGCGACGGTATTGTGAGGGTCGTCCACGGGAAAATCGTCTTTCCAAAGGAGCCAAGGGAGGCAAGGCAGGCGAAGGTCCCGGGTGTGTACCGCCTGAGTCTTAACAACGAGTATCCTACATTGGTAAGGCTAGCGATCTGATGTCACGCTTCAGGAATTACCGGAAGCCCACGCAGGGTACAGACAAGAATACATCGTGTACTATGCGTTGATGGAGGCTGGCGGAGCCCGTGTTGACGTGGTCACCGATGGAGATCTGTCGTGCGGTAGTGTGCGTAGTGTGCTGGAGAGGGCTGCAATTCAAACTGCAACAGGGCAACTTCTCAACAAAAAAAGGGGCCTTCAAATTGATCCTTACTACTTGAGGCTCAAGATCAGATACCACCGCGAAATGCTTGCTCAGGCAACCAAGGCGCTTACTGACGCCGGAAATGACGGATCCCTTGTGGGATAAGTCACGCCCAAGTGGTGTCGTCTTCTTTGTGGATTTGGCGAAGTTCAGTCGGGCGCTGCATCGGTACGCCGACTGTGCGGCCGAGGAGCGCATCGAGCGTATCGACCCAGAGCATCTGGCTGGAAAACACTGTGCCGAAGTTGCGGGAGATGGATTCGGCGACTGCGTTCAGATCGAGTGGCTGGCCGAGTTCTTGCTGCATCGAGGTGACCGGCTTCGACGTGATGCCGCAGGGGATGATCAGATTGAAGTAGCTGAGGTCGGTGTTTACGTTGAGGGCGAAGCCGTGCGAGGTGACGAAGCGGGAGATGTGGACTCCGATGGCGGCTAGTTTGGCTTCGGAGGAGCGTTCGCGGCGGCGCCGGCGAACAGCAGGTTCCTCGACTCCAGAGAACGATTCTGCGAATCGTTCTCTTCCGCTCGGAATGACAAGGAGTTGTTGTTCGTCCAAACGCCGGTTAGGCCTGGCACTCGCTTCGTTGGAATCGCGAAGTCGGCGCAGGTGCGGATCAGAACTTCTTCCAGCCGGCGGACGAATTCTACTGCGCCCAGGTGTTTGCGCTGGGCGGACGGGGCGTCCGCCGCCCCACGAGCATGTCCCCGCAGGTCGAAGATGGGGTAGCCGACGATCTGGCCGGGGCCGTGAAAGGTGACGTCGCCGCCGCGGTCGCATTCGAAAAGTTCGACGCCGCGCTGTTCGAGAACTTCGGGCGAGGCGATTACGTTGGCGGCTTTCGCGTTGCGGCCTAACGTGATGACGGGCTTGTGTTCGAGCAGGAGCAGGACGTCGCCGATCTTTTCTTCTTTACGAAGGGCGACTAGCTGTTCCTGCAGGCGTAGGCCGGTGGCGTAGTCGACCGTGCCGAGTTGGACAACCGAAATCATTGAGTATATTGGGTAATTTCAGTAATTGAGAAATTTTTAAGACTCCCAGCACTTCGGGGTCTTCTTCAAATTACTCAATTACTAAATTCGCCCAATTCCTCGCAATCCTCTACTCATGCATTTATCGCGATCCCATACACGCTGTTCGCCGCGTCCAGCATGGCTTCGGCCAAGGTCGGGTGGGCGTGGATGGTCCACATCAAGTCTTCCACCGTGGCTTCGAGTTCCATGGCGGCGACGGCCTCGGCGATCAATTCCGTCGCCTGCGGGCCGATGATGTGCACGCCGAGAATCTCGCCGTAATCGGCGTCGGAGACGATCTTGATGAAGCCTTCGTGCTGGCCGACGATCGACGCCCGCGAGTTCGCGGTGAAGGGAAACTTGCCGACTTTGACGTTGTATCCGGCCTCGCGGGCTTTGGTTTCGGTGAGGCCGACGCTGCCGATTTCGGGATGGCAATACGTCGCTCCCGGAATGTGTTCGGGGTTGATCGGCTTGCCCGGCTTGCCGGCGATCTTCGCGACAGCGACAAGCGCCTCCATGGCACCGACGTGCGCGAGTTGCGGCGTGCCCAGCACGATGTCACCGACGGCATAGACGCCGGGCTCGGCGGTCTGCATCCAAGAGTCGGTTTTGATGAATTCGCGATCCGGCTTGATCTTAGTGCGCTCCAGACCGATGTTCTGCGTGCGCGGCTTGCGGCCTACGGCAATCAGAATCTTCTCTGCGTCGATCTTCTGCTGTTTGCCGTCGACGGTGATGGTGACAGCAATTCCCGCTTTCGTCTTCTCAACCTTGTCTACCTTCGCGCTGGTGTGGAAGTTGATGCCGCGCTTGCGAAACACTCGGGCCAGCTCTTTGGAAACTTCTTCGTCTTCGACCGGAACCAGCCGCGGCAGCATTTCGACGATAGTCACTTCGCAATCGAAAGAGCGGTAGATCGAAGCGAACTCGACCCCTACGGCCCCTGCGCCCACAATGACCAGCGACTTCGGAATTTCTTTCAGGCTGAGAATCTCGATGTTGGTGAGCACGCGGTCGTTGGCCTCGAGGCCAGGAATCATGCGAGCTTCGGAGCCAGTGGCCAGAATCACATTCTTCGCCTTGAGATGGCTGGCCTTGTTGTCGTTGACGACTTCGACGGTGAATAACGCCTTCTGCGCCGGACCTGTAAGTTTGCCGTAGCCTTTCACGGTCTCAACCTTGTTCTTCTTCATCAGGAACTCGAGGCCTTTGGCGTGCTTGGCGACGATCTTTCCCTTGCGTTCCTGAATCGCGGCCCAGTTCAGCTTGCGCGCGTCCACGCCCTCGATGCCGAATTCTTTCGCGTCTTTCAGGTGATCCCAGAGTTCGGCATTGAACAGCAGCGCCTTGGTAGGGATGCAGCCCACGTGCAGGCAGGTGCCGCCGAGAAATCCGTCTTTCTCGATGAGCGCTGTTTTCAGGCCGTACTGGCCTGCGCGAATGGCAGCGGTATATCCGGCAGGGCCGCTGCCGATGATGGCTACGTCGTAGATAGTTTCAGGCAAAGTGATGTCCTCAGTAGGAACAGATGAGTAAAGGCAAACGAATGATTCTAGAACAGGGTGGGGAGCGAGGCCAAACCGAATCGACGTAGGAATTCCCTAAAGAGCGTGAGGCCAGGTGAGAAGGGATCCTTCGACTGCGCAGCAGCTTCGCTATCGCGAAGCTGCTCTTCGCTCAGGATGACAGCCGGTCGGAGGACAAGCCGACTTAGTTGTTCTCGTTGCTGGCGCGCTTCCACGAGATCAGCTCACCGATGGTCGAACTGGTGCTCGATACCGGCTGCTTGTACGCTTCGACCTCGGACCGCGAAGCCTCTTCGCCGACAGCCCGAATGCTGAGTCCAACTTTCTTTTCTTCCGCGCTCATCTTGATGATCTTGAAGTCGTGCTCGACGCCCGGTTCAAGATGCAGGGGCTGGCCGTTTCCATCCACTGCTTCCGACTTGTGGCACAGACCTTCCACGCCCTCGGCGATTTCGACAAAAGCTCCAAACGCGGCCACGCGCAATACTTTGCCGTGAATTACATCACCCACGTGATGGCTCGCAAAGAAACTTTCCCACACATCGGGCTGAAGCTGCTTTACCCCGAGTGACAGCCGCCGCTTGTCGGGTTCAATGGCAAGCACTACGGCTTTCACGCGGTCGCCCTTCTTCAGCACTTCCGAAGGATGCTTCACGCGCTTGGTCCAGCTCAGGTTGCTGACGTGCACCAGTCCGTCGATGCCATCTTCGATCTCGATGAACGCGCCGAAGTCAGTCAGGTTGCGCACTCGTCCCTCGACCGTCATGCCTACCGGATATTTATCATGCAGCGCGTCCCAGGGATTCTCCGCCAGCTGCCGCATGCCGAGCGAGATGCGGCGCTCGCCGGGATTCACATTCAGCACCACACACTCCACCTGATCGCCCACGTTGACCAGCTTGGAAGGATGCTTCATGCGCTTCGACCACGTCATTTCGCTGACGTGTACGAGTCCCTCGATGCCCTGCTCCAGTTCGACGAACGCACCGTAATCAGTGACACTGATCACACGCCCGGAAACGTGCGCACCTACCGGATAGCGATGTTCGGCATCAAGCCACGGATCGGGTGTCAACTGCTTGAAGCCCAGAGAAACCCGCTGCTTCTCTTTGTCGTACTTCAGCACCTTCACCTGAATCTGGTCGCCGACGTTGACCAGGTCGCGGGGATGCGTGAGCCTTCCCCACGACATATCAGTGATGTGCAGCAGTCCGTCGAGCCCGCCGAGATCGACGAACGCGCCGTACTCGGTCAGATTCTTCACGACTCCGGTCAGGATCGAGCCTTCTTCCAGATGTTCGAGAGTTTTGCTGCGTTTCTCGTTCTGCTCGCCTTCCAGCAATTCTTTGCGCGAGACGACAATGTTGCCGCGCTTCTTGTTGACCTTGATGACCGTGACTTCGAGCGTCTGGCCCTTCATGCCATCCAGATTTCGGATGGGCCGCAGATCCACTTGCGAGCCGGGAAGAAACGCGCGTGCGCCGAGGATATCGACAGTCAGGCCGCCCTTGGTCCGCTCAATTACCACCGCCTTGATCGGCCGCTTCTCGTGGTGAGCTTTTTCAATCTCGTCCCAGGCGTGGATGCGCGCCGCCTTCTGATGAGAGAGGTTGACGTAGCCTTCCTCGGTTTGTCCCTTTTCCCGCATCACCTCAATTTCGTCGCCTGGCTTTACGTTCGGCTTGCCCTCGTGATCAAGCACCTCCGAAAGCGGCAACATGCCTTCCGACTTCGTTCCGATATCGACCACCACGTGCGTCGCCGTCAGCTTCAACACCGTGCCTTTGATAACCCGGTCTTCTCCTACGGCCTCTTCGGTCTCTGTGGTGAAGTTCTCGAGCGCGGAAGCGAAGTCTTCGCTGGCGTGCTTGTCGTCGGCGGCGGGCGCTGGACGCGGCACTTCCTCGGCGGAAGCGGGAGCGGCGGTTGCAACCGGAGCCTGAGCGTGCTCAGTCAGGTTCTGCTCAGTCACGCTTTGCTCGGTCAGGTTCTGTTCGGTTGAAGTAGGTTCGGCAGCCGTCGGTTCTGCTTCGGTTACGACGGCAGTGGCGGAATTGGATTGGTGGCTGGTGGTGTCGTCGAACAAGGTTAAGCCTCTCGTCTGTGCCTCGCACTCGGTGCGGGGAGGATACGGGCCTGCTTAGCGGACTGCTGGAGTGAGTCGTTTGGTTGTGGTGGGCTCACCCTGGCGAGTGAGCTTGGACAATCCCAGCTGCCGGACGTTTTACAGAAACCCGCGTCCAAAGGGAACTATTCGACTATAGCAATGCCCCGCAAACAGTGTCAAACGTAATTATCCGCTGACTTTGCCCAGGGCAAGGGCACGTCTGCGGTTGCCGCTCAGAAGTAACAATCTATTCACATTTTTTAAGCAGCGGAGCCTACCCTTCTCCGGAATTTGCATCCAAATGTGGCGTTTTTCTCGAAACTTGAGGCGCTTACGAGACCACATTGAACAAATCAATTCTCCAACTGACGAATACAGCCTTGCTGGTAGCCGCTCTCGCGGTCGCTGCCAACTCTCAGGAATCGCCTGTCATAACGCCGCTTCTGCCTGCTGCGCCGGTCAGTGAGCAGGCTCCGGTACCCGACTTCCGGATAGGCGACTTTCGAGGCGAGACGCCTAGCGCGGATAACCCGTCTCCCGATGCCGCGCCCGATGCTTCAGCCGCCTCCGACCAGCAGCCGGGGTTTGTGAAACGAAGTTTCATCCGGATCGGACAAGATCAAAAGCTTATCTACAAGGGGCCGTTCGAAGCTCATAACCTCAAATGGGACGCCGTAATTCTGGTAGGCACCGGCGCATTCCTCGCAGCCGATCGCCACATTGAAAACAATATTCCGCACTCGAATTTCACGACATATCAGGCGATTTCCGACACCACCCTGGGAGGATTAGCCGGCTCGCTGGCCGTGATCTACCTTTACGGAGCTAAAACCGAGCATCGCCACGCCCGAGAGACGGGTGAACTCGAACTTGAGACCCTGATCAATACGTTCTTGATCTACACCCCGATGCAGTTAATTGCCGGCCGCCAGCGGCCCGATGAGGGCAACAATCACGGAGACTTTTTCAAGCATCACGCCATTAACACTTCATTCCCCGGAGGCCACGCCATGTTTACCTGGGCTATGGCCTCGGTGCTGGCCGACGAATATCCCAAGCCTTGGGCGCGTGCACTCAGTTATGGCGCAGCGTTCACCGTGACCTTCAGTCGCTTCATGGCGCGGGATCACTGGTCCTCTGACATGTTCATCGGCACGGGGCTGGGCCTCGCCATCGCCGAGAGAACCTTCCACGCCCGCTGCAATCCGGAGTTCGAGTCGCAGTGCAAGCGTCACCAGTGGTGGTGGAAGCCGATGAAGATGGAAGTCCAATAGCAGATCGGCAAGTGCTGGCGTCCGTACCCGCATCTGCCCGTCATCTGCTACCCTGCCTCTGATGGACTACCTTTGGACCCCATGGCGCTACGCCTATGTCTCGACTGCTGAGAAGGCATCGGGCTGCGTCTTCTGCGATGCAGTGAACACAGGCGATGACGAAAAAGTGCGCATCGTCTATCGCGCCGAGCATTGCTTCGTCATCTTGAATACGTTTCCCTACACGCCCGGCCACGTGATGATTGTCCCCTACGCGCACCTCGACGAACTGCAAAAGCTCCCTTCAGAAGCCGCCAGCGAAATGATGGCGCTCTCGCAGCGCATGGAAACAGTCCTGCGCGAACTCTACCACCCCGACGGCATCAACCTCGGCATGAACATCGGCAAAGCCGCCGGCGCCGGCATCGCCGGACACATCCACATGCACGTCCTGCCACGCTGGGTCGCGGATGCGAACTTCGTGTCAGTGGTGTGCGAGACGCGGATTCTGCCGGAGACGTTGGAGGAAACGTGGAAGAGAATGACAGCCGCGCTGAGGGCGGAGACTTCGTAAACTTGCTTGCTTTAGGAATCGGCTCGGGAAGGGCACGGCTTCAACCGTGCCGCCTGAGCCCGTTCTGACACGGGCTTCAGCCCTGAGGGACGTTTTCACCTCAAGCGCGGGGATGGGTGCCACCATGAATATCCCGCTTTGTATGCGGGATATTCATGGTACTGTCTTTTCGTCACCTGACCAGTTTCTCCAGCTCTTTTTCATCGATCACGGCCACTCCCAGCTCCTTCGCCTTATCCAGTTTCGATCCCGCATCCGCCCCCGCCACCACATAATCCGTCTTCTTGCTCACCGAGCCAGTGACCTTCCCGCCGGCATCCTCTATCATCTTCTTGGCTTCATCGCGAGTGAAATGCGCCAGTGTTCCCGTTAGCACGAACGTCTTGCCAGCGAGCTTCGTGCCACGCTGCTTTTTCTGTCCGGTTAACGTAAGCCCAGTTTCACGCAACCGCTCGACCAGCTTGCGATTGGCCGCGATGCTGAAGAACTCCACAATGCTTTCGGCGATGCGCGGACCGACTTCATTCACGTTCTGCAGATCTTCCACTCCAGCTCTCTCCAGCGCTTCCATCGATCCAAAATGCTCAGCCAGAAACTGCGCCGTGCGCTCGCCAACCATTCGAATGCCAAGCCCGTAGATCACCCGCTCCAGCGGCAGCTTCTTCGACGCTTCGATCTCATCCAAAATGTTCTGCGCCGATTTGTAGCCCATGCGCTCCAAGCTGAGCAGGTCGGCTTTCGTCAGCTTGTAGATATCCGCCACATTCTTCACCAAGCCGCGTTCGGTAAGCTGATTCACCAGTGCGTCGCCCATGCCGTCAATATTCATCACCCCGCGCGAGGCAAAGTGCAGAATGGTCTCGCGCAGTTTCGCCGGGCAATTCGCGTTGACGCAGCGATAATCCACCTCACCTTCAGTCCGTACTACTTTCGTGCCGCAGACGGGGCAAGTTTCCGGCATATGAAAACTCTTATGCCCGCGTGGATGATCCTTGTCCTCGATGACTTTGGCCACTTTCGGAATGACATCGCCGCCGCGCTCCACCTGCACCCAATCGCCGATCTTCACACCCAGCCGCTCAATCTCATCCATGTTGTGCAGCGTCGCATTACGCACGGTTGTGCCGCCAATCAAAACTGGCGCCAGCATCGCGACCGGTGTGAGCTTGCCTGTGCGCCCCACCTGCACCCGGATGTCTTCCAGCCTCGTGATCCCAGCGCGCGCAGCATACTTGTAAGCAATGGCCCACCGCGGGGCTTTGCCCGTGAACCCCAACTCATCCTGCAATGAGGTTCGATCCACCTTTATGACGATGCCATCAATCTCATAAGGCAGCGAGTCGCGCTTCGCCTCCCATTGCTTGATAAACGCCCAGGCTTCGTCGATATCATGCACCAGCTTGCGATTCTGGTTGACCTTGAATCCTGCCCCATCGAGCGCATCCAGAGTTTTGGAATGCCGATCGAAATAAGTTCGGCCATTGTTCAGCAGCATATAAGAGAAATAATCGAGCCGCCGTTCCGCCGTCACTTTGGATTCAAGCTGTCGCACCGTTCCAGCCGTAGCATTTCGAGGGTTCGCAAACGTAGTCAGACCCTTGCTCTCCCGCTCTTCATTCATTCTCTTAAATGCAGCCAGCGGCATGAGCAGTTCGCCCCGCACCTCGAAATCCACCGGGATGCCGGCCTTCTTCAGCCTCTCTTTTGGAATCGAAAGCGGCACCGACCGCACAGTACGCACGTTGAGCGTGACATCCTCACCCACACTTCCATCACCTCGAGTAATCCCGCGGACCAGCTTTCCGTCTTCATAAATCAGTGCCAACGACATGCCGTCGAGTTTGAGTTCGCAAACGTAATCCACATCTTTTCGTCCGCTCAGCTCGTGCACGCGCCGCTCCCAGTCCCGCAATTCCTCTTCGTTATAGGTGTTGTCGAGCGACAACATTGGCGAAGAGTGTGGCACTTTGACGAACCCTTCGCGCGGCTTGCCGCCAACGCGCTGCGTAGGAGAATCGCGCGTCACCAGCTCCGGATGCTCCACCTCCAGATCCTTCAACTGCTGCATCAACTTGTCGAACTCGGTGTCGCTGATCTCAGGGTTGTCGAGGACGTAGTACAGGTATTCGTGGTGTCGAATCTTCTCGCGCAGCGATTCGAGCTTTTTTTCGACGTCCTTGTTTGAGGGAACCATCGGGCAGATTATAGCTGTGGACAAAGAAAAAGGGCTGGCGAAAGCCAGCCCGGAAGAGCTAACCAACGTTCACACCAAATCATCCAGCTTCAGCGCCAGAACTCCACCCTTCCACGACGCCTCAAACTCTCTCTGTACGAATCCCGCGTCATACCCGCGCTTCTGCTGTAGCAAGGCCTGATGCAGCCCCCACAGCGACCGCGGGTTCCGCAAATTCCGCTCCAGGTCTTCGCGGAACACTTTCTCCGCGCCACTTGCATCCCCACTCATCAGCAAAGTAGCTCCCAGCGATTCGCGCACCGGGAAGAACCAGTCGGGCGGCTCGCCATACTTGAGCGTGTCCTGGATGGCCACAGCCTCGCGCAGCATGACAATGGCGCCGCTATTGTCTTTTTTCGCCACCGCAATCTTCGCCCCCAGAACATCTTTGGCGATCTTCATGATGTCCTTGGCTTTATTGTTAATCGGCATTTGGAAGATCACATCGGGGGGCGTGGCCGCTTCGGCGTCGGAAACAATCTTGTACTCGACTTCAGCATCGGTCGCTTTGCCCGTGCTGGCCAGGGCCATCCCGCGTCCGAAGTGCCAGAACACATTAGCGGTCTTCATCGCCGCATCGGGCTGCGGCAACTTCAGGATTTCATTCCAATGATGGAAGCGAATCTCAACCGCCATCGGAATTGTCATGAAGCCCTCGAGGGGAGGCATGTCTTTTACGTGCGGACCGACATTTGCCGTCAGCAGGTCCGCATTTTTCCTCGACTCCGCATAATTGCCGTTCATAGCCGCACACATCGCGATGAAGTGCAGATTATGGCTGTAATACATCATCGGATAAATGCCCTGCACTCCGGTCGCCTTGATGTAGGCGCGATCGACTTCCGCCGCTTTTTCATTTGTCTTCACGGCAGCTTCATAGTCGCCGGTACGGATGTAGACATGCGCCGGCATGTGAACGATGTGCCCAGCGCTCGGCGCCAGCGCGGCCAGTTTGTTCGCTCCCGCCAGCGCGCGCTCAGGATTGGACGACGCCTCCACGACGTGAATGTAGTAGTGGATCGCGCCCAGATGATTGGGATCGCGCTTCATCACCGATTCCAGGGTAGACACGATTTCATCTGTGCCCGCCTCCGGCGTGCCATCGACGTGCCACAGTCCCCAGGGATGCAAATTCATGCCTGCTTCAGCGAAGAGCGTCGCCGCGTCCAGGTCGTCGGGGAATTCTTCGACCACATGCCGCATGGCGTCGCGATAGTCTTCCGCAGCGTTCTTCAAATCAGAATTCGGATCGGCCGGAAACCGCTTCGCCAGCGCCTGAATATAGGCCTGATCACTCGGCGAAGCATTCGCAGACAGATCCACGGCCTTCTCCACCGCCTCGTGCGCCTGCTTGTAACGGTCAGGATCGGCCGGATCGTTATAATTCGGTCCCACCGCCTCGGCGACGCCCCAGTACGCCATGGCCATCTTCGAATCGAGTTCCGCCGCATGCCGGAACGACCGCGCCGCTTCGTCGTGATTAAAAGCGTAGATAAATCGCAAGCCCTGATCGAAGAACTGCTGCGCCTGCGCGTTCTTCGTAGAAACCGGGTGATGAAGGTCTCCCAGCCCAGTCACCAGAGTGACCGCATGTTCCTGAACTTTATGCGGCTGAGCATGCGAGGCGTGGTCCTGAGCTGCGGCGCCCAGGCACAAAAGCATTCCACAGAGAACGTGCGCCAGAGTTTTCATCTGGTCAACCCTCCTGATTTCGAATCTATCAAAGAGGCCGTCAAGAGAAGAGTCCCAGGGAGACGCCCCTTACCGAGCGGCAACAGCTTATTCCAAACGCAGACTCCTTGCCAAGTACATTGCGACGCCTCAGGTACAATCCAGCTTCGATCCCACCATGCGTAAGGCGGCTTTACTCTATAACCCCGATTCCGGCGGCAGCCGCAAGCGGCGCACCGCGGAGCTGGCCTCCGTTCTCGCGTTGCTCCGCAGTGCACAGATCGAGGCCGATCTCGTCCTCACAGACTCTCCCAGTCACGCCGAGGAGAAGGCCCGGCAGGCAATCCTGGCCGGTTGCGACACAGTCTTCGCCTGCGGCGGCGACGGCACCATCCACAACATAATCCAGGTGCTGGCCAACACCCCCGCTGCCCTGGCGATTCTGCCCATGGGCACGGCCAACGCGTTAGCCCACGACCTGGGCCTGCCCATGAATATCGCCGCCGCCGCCCGCGCCGCCTTGGACGCCACGCCACGCCGTGTTGCCCTGGGCCGCATACAGTATCTCGACCTCGAAGGTCAGTCGGGCACGCGCTTCTTCGCAGTCACAGCAGGCGCCGGCGTCGATGCCCACCTTTTCTACAAGCTCCACACCGGAACCAAGCAACGCATGGGCATGGCCGCCTACTACGCCAAAGCCTGGAATCTGTGGTTTAGCCATCCCATGACCCGCTTTCAGATTGAATTCGCCGAGACCGGCTCAGATCAGCCCCACCGAGCCGAGGTCACGGAGTTAATGGCCGTGCGGATCCGAAATTTTGGTGGGGTGTTGCAAGAACTGGCTCCAGGAGCTTCTCTCGACCGCAACGACCTGCGCCTGGTCTTCTGCCGCACTGCCAGCCGCTTGGCGTATCTTCTCTATGTCACGCGAGGATTGTTGCGGCGTAGTTGGAAGATTCCCGGCATCGATCTGGCGTATAGCACGCGAGTTTCGTGCCAGTATCTGCCAGCATCAACTTCCGCACCACCGCAGCCGAAAGTCTATGTCGAGGCGGACGGAGAACTCGTAGGCACGCTGCCAGCAGAAATCACCATCGCGCCCGACGCACTGACCTTGCTGGCCCCGCCGCGATGAAGTCACATCGATGCTCATGTAGAGACAGCCGCCTCGGCTGTCAGGCAAGCGAAGCGAGGCACCGTGCGCAACTGCCGACAGAAGACCACTTCTCCCCAGATACACTTCTTGCAACCTTGCGCCAAGGCGCGACTCCAAGTAACTTCATTAACACTTGGAACCCATCACCCATTTCCTGACGGGCGCGTGCATGGGCCGCGCCGGACTCAATCGCACCACCGCGCTGGCCACGCTCACCGTAACTCTAGCCGCAGAGGCTCCTGACCTCGACATCCTCAGCCGCTTCGGCGGCCCGGCCTTCGGCTTCGCTCATCATCGCGGCTTCACGCATTCCTTCCTCGGAGTGCCTCTCGACGCCGCAGTCGTAGTCGGCTTCGTCTACCTGCTCTGGCGTTTGCGCGGGCGCAAATTGAAAGATCCAAATCTGCCGCCGCGCTGGGGACTGCTCTTCTTCTACGCCTGCCTCGCGGGCCTCAGTCACATCCTGCTCGACTTCACGAATAATTACGGGGTCCGTCCCTTCTGGCCCTTTTCCGAAAAGTGGTATTCCTGGGACATTGTCTTCATCTTCGAACCAGTCCTGTTCGGCCTCCTTCTGTTCGGATTAATAGTCCCGTCTTTTTTCTCGCTGATCGACAAAGAAATCGGCGCTCGCCACCGTGGTCCGAGAGGCCGGCTCGCCGCCACACTCGCGCTGGTGGGAGTGGTTCTGCTGTGGGGACTGCGCGATTATGAGCATCGCCGCGCTGTCAGCGCCCTTGCCGCCCGCACCTACCAGGGCGCGGACCCGCTGCGCGTCTCCGCCTATCCGACCATGACAAATCCATTCCGCTGGTATGGCGTGGTGGAGACTCCCGCCTTCTTCGCCCTCGCCCCGGTGGATTCTCTGGGACCAGAAGTTGATCCCGAGGGCCGTCTCCAAATCCGCTACAAGCCTGCGGAAACTCCAGTCACATTAGCCGCGAAGAAGTCTTACCTCGGGCGCGTCTACCTGGACTGGGCGCAATATCCCATCACGGAAACAGAGACACTTCAGCCGCCAGAAGGTGGCTATATCGTTGAGTTCCAGGACCTGCGATTCGCGCAACTGCCCAGCCTGCTGAACCGTCGCGGTGAGCCAAGTAAGGCGCTCAGCGCCGGCATCCAACTCGACAAGAACCTGCACGTAGTAGCAGACATCTACGGCTCCGGCAAGAATCATAAAGCTTTCCCAGAACCAGATTGAGCCGCAACAACTCGCGCGGGGACAACCGCCCTCGGCTGTTCCGCATCGCGCAGCGAAGCTCTTCGGGCGATACAGCCGCGAGTCGTCCCTTGACGTACCCGCCTCTCCGCGCCCAGAATAATACTTCAGTCCCGAGGTGCTCATGCTGCCCTATCTATTCGTTCTACTCGCCATCGCCGTCCGCTTCCTGCCCTTCGCGGGTCCGTTCAATGTCCTGCCGCACGCCTGGCACTTCACCCCGATCGCGGCCTCGCTGCTGTTCTTTGGCGCCCGCGGCTCGCGGCGTCAGATGTGGATTCCTCTTGTGCTGCTGGCAGCAACAGACGTCGTCCTCACCAAGTTCATGTATTCCTATGTTCTTTCCTGGGACCATCTCGTCACCTGGGCGTGGTACGCCGCAATCCTTTGGCTCGGGACCAACCTGCGCGAGAAGGCTGGGCCGGTACGTGTCATCGGCGCCGCACTCACCAGTTCAGTTTCATTCTTCCTGATCAGTAATTTCGCGGTCTGGGCCGCCTGGGAAATGTATCCCAAGACCTTCAGCGGATTGATGATGTCTTACGCCGCCGGACTCCCATTTTTCCGCGGCACGGTCGAGAGCGATCTGTTCTTCTCGATTGCGTTTTTCGGGACGCCAGTCTTCCTGCATGCGCTGTCAGGCTGGATCCACAAATCCAGCGACCACGTCGCCGCCGCGTAACAAACTCACGTAGGGACAGCCGCCTCGGCTGTCCGCCGAGCAAAGCGAGGCGCGCATAGTTCAATCTGGCCCGCCGCTGGTCAACTCAGGCCTGCCTTGCGCCTCTTGCTCCTCCGCATCAGCAACCACACCAGCACTCCGCCCCCCACCGCTCCCAAAAGCCACGACAAATGCTGCCGCACCACCGTCCCCATCAGTCCCACAATCTGCGGCCCAAACCAAAGCACGAGCAACGAAAGAACCAGAAAGCGCACGAATCTCCCCGCAAAAATCGCTGCCAGAAAATCGCGGAACCGCATCTCAAACACTGCCGCTCCCAGCACGAACAGTTTGAATGGCGTCGGCGGCGGCAGCATTCCCGGAAACATCAGCGCCCAGAATTCATGCTGTTCGAACGAGCGGTGAATCTGCTGAAATCGCTCTTCTGAAATCCGCTTGCGCAGCACCTTCTCGCCACCCAGGTATCCGATGATGTAAAGCGGAATGCTGCCGACCGCCGACCCGAGCGACGCCATCAGGACGTACAGAATCAGGCGCCGGTGATCCTGATAAACATAGAACGCCACTACCGCGTCCACGGGCATGCCCAGCAGCGCCGAGTCCGCGAACGCGATCGCGAACACACCCCAAATCCCCAGCGGCGTGAGCAGATGCAGAATCCACGCCGTGTACTTCGCCAGAATGTGCCCGATGGTTTTCAAAGAAATATGGTTTTCAAAGAAATTCAGTCTACGTGAAAAGCCGCTCCGCATTCACACTGCCGCAACATTTCCCCGCTCGATCGCCGTCCAAACCCTTTGTTTACTCACAAGTTGCTCGGGTTACTTTCGTAGTTACCTTGCACCAATTTTGATGCACATTTCATCGCCCCGTAACATTCCCCTGCTACAACTAAACCATGGATCTGACCGTGTACAACACGCTGATCCTCTCCGACCTGCACCTCGGTGCAGAGACCAGCCACGCCCGCGAAGCTACGCGGGTGCTCAAGGAAAATCGCTTTCAGCGGCTGATCCTGCTGGGCGACATCTTTGCCGACCTCAACTTCGCGCGCCTCACCAAAGACCACTGGAAATTCCTCGGCTACATCCGCAAGCTCTCGAATCCCAAGCGCAACATTGAAGTCGTCTGGGTAGAAGGCAATCACGACCACGGCCTGACCAACATCATGTCGCACCTGGTCGGCGTCCGCGTCTACCAGCGCTATGCCTGGCAGTTCGATGGACTGCGCCACATTGCGATCCACGGCCACCAGTTCGACGGTTTTCAGGTAAACAATGTGCGGCTGAGCCACTTGGGAACATCGCTCTATCTGGCCCTGCAGAAGCTCGATTTCAAAAGCAAACCGATTGTGCGGCTGATCGACCGGCTCAACACGCGTTGGCTCCGCATGTCGTCGAAGGTTTCTTCGGGAGCTTTGCACTATGCGCGCCAGCATGACGCCGACCGCATTTTCTGCGGCCACACTCACCAGGCCGTCCACGTCGAACAGGACGGAATCCACTACTACAATTCAGGCGGTTGGGTTGACTCCCGACTGACGTATCTCACAGTTAACGAACAGGGGGTTCAAATTCATGAATACAACGAGCATGAATACACTGAGCGAACTGACGATCGTGATTCCAGCCAAGAACGAGGCGAAGCTGATTCCTCGTTTGCTGACTTCACTGATGAATCAGGACTACTCGAAGATGTCGAGTACGAAAGTGTTGGTAGCTGATGCGAATTCAACCGACGGCACTCCCGCAATCGTTCTCGGCTTCCGCGATCGCTTAAATGTCAGCGTGATCCGCGGCGGAATGCCCTCGGTCGGCCGCAACCTGGGCGCAGCTCACGCCGACAGCGTTTACGTTCTATTTCTCGATGCCGATATCGAACTCGCGCATCCTTCGGTCGTGCGTCGGGCCGTCGAACTGGCCCAGCGCAAGCAGCTTCATTGCGTAACCACAAACATCCTGTGCCGGGGCGGCAGCTGGATCGACAAACTTTTCTACGCAGGCAACGATTTCTTTCAGTATCTCTCGCGTCTCCACCATCCCTTCGCTACGGGAATGTTCATGCTCTTCGACCTCAAGAAATTCCGCGAGCTTCGCGGATTTCGCGAGCAAGTTCTCTTTGCCGAGGACTACTTTCTCAGCCAGCAAGTCGAGCGCAGACGCTTTGGCATCGTCCGCGGCGGCGTCTATACCACCAACCGCCGCTTCCAAAAAATGGGACATCTGCGCGTGGGCTGGCTGTTCCTGAAGACGGCAATGAACTACTGGAACGAAAACTACTTCCTCCGCGACCACAAGTACTGGCAGACCTAAGCCGTGGGCGCGCTCCAGTTTCTTACAGTTGTTTTCTTGGTGGCCACAAAGAACAGGATCCAGCCAACCAGCCGGATCCTGTTTTCACATCGGAGAGAACCGGTTAGCTCTGCTCAAAAGCGAAACACAATGCCCGTCGATATCCGAACGTTGTTCTGCGTGGCCCCAAATAATCGCGTCTGCACGTAGTCTCCCTGGAATCTCCACGCGACCGGCCCCATGATCCTATAGTCGAGGCCGCCGCCCAGCGCGGTGGCAAAAGACGTGTCGCTGGGCTGCATGAAATTGTCCACTAACACTTGGGAGGAAGTTGAGGTCGTATTGATGTGAGCTGCGCCAAACAGAGCTTCCGCAAACGGCCGGAACTTCCTGACCGATACCGAGACCCGTGGCCCAAACAGAACCGTAAGCTCGTGGCCGTTGACGTTTACCGTGCCTATTGTTCCATTCGGCGGCAACGGGGTCTGATAACTCTGCGAGCCGTAGTGCCCGCCAAGATCCATCACTATCCCAACCCAGGGAAGCACCCTGCCTTCCAGCGATGCTTCCCACCCGTTCAGGTTTGGTCGCCCCAAATTAGTGAGATCAAACGAGGACGCCCCGGCGTTTTCGAAGGAGTATCCGAAAAAGACGTTTCCGCTCGTCGGAACCTGCGCATGGGCTGCAGCGCAGAGAATGAAACTAATGGCGGCAACAATAACTTGAACGAAACGCGCACGCATCAGTGAGGAAAACCGACATACATATTCCTCCAGCACCCGAGTTCACACGTGTGCCACACCCGCTCCAACCCCGGTCGCTACCGGAAGTTTCGGAGACTGATTTAGACGTTGGAACGATCGAGGCTGGTTGCCCCTCAGAAGTGCCACACCAGTCCACCCGTTCCCCGCACATCATTCTGGGTGGCGCTCAATTGATGGCTGTGCATGTAGTCGAACTGCAGCCGCCAGGAGAAATTCTTCATGAAGAGCAATTGAAATTTGCGATCCACTCCCCCGCCGAAATCCTCTATCACCGTATGGAAGCTCTCGCCGCCTGATTTGGAAATCTTGTACCCGCCCATCGCGTCCGCGAATAGCCGCCACTTGCCGTAGTTCTTCGAAACCCGTGGACCAAGAACCAGGTTGTATTGGTGAACACCCGTCCGGTAAAACCCGCTGCCATCCAGCACGATTCCCAGGTATGAAAACCTGTGAAACGGCAGCACCTCCGCTGAGCCTTCCCATTGGCGAAATGTTAGGCGGTTCACCACATCGACGTTATCGGCGTAACCAACTCCGGCATACACGTTTCCACTCGGCAGCAGTTGCGCTTTCGATGTGGTTGCAAACAGCATCAAACTCAGAAACGCCAGAAACACGGCTGCGGTTTTCGACACGAAAATGATTCCTCCCTGGCAATTGTGCCAGCAGCAAATTCTACCTGAATGCGCGAAATTCGTTAGATGCAGTCTAACGGAGGCCCAGGATGTCTGGCCCGCCAAGATTATGCAGTCTCAGGCTTTGCGCCTATCCATTAAATTCATTCTTTTTTAATGATTCCGAAACCGCCCCGCGCGCGTCTATGTATATAGCATGCCATCCATCAACACGATTTGGGAAACGTGGTTGCAGCCGCACTGCGCGGCTGCTCTCGCAGCACAACCTAAGGAGTCGAAGTTGAAACTCAGTTTGGAAACTCGAAATTGCGGCGATGTGATGATCGTTCACGGTCAGGGCCGCGTCGTTTATCGCGACGAGGCTGCAACCCTTGCGCATACGGTCGGCGAACTGCTGGAAAACGGCTCTAAGGTGGTTCTCGACCTCAGCGGCGTCACTTCCATCGACAGTGCGGGCATCGGAGAGCTGGCTTATCTGCACACTTGGGCTCGATGCAAAACGCGGATCTTAAATTTGCCAGCCCCAGCCCGTTTGTGCGCGATCTGTTAGGTCTTACCAACCTCGATTCCGTTCTCGAGATTCACCCCAGCCTCTGCGAGGCACTGGCTGCCTTCCAGTCCGCAGAGGCCTGCGCGGACTGCTGATTCGCCCATCTTCAAACCGCTGCGTCACCTGAGTCTTGAAAACAAGATATCGCTTTTGGTGGCGCAGCGCCTTCACCCCGCCTAACGCTGTAAGAACTTCATCTTCACCATCACTGCCGCCGTCAGCGCCAACGATCCCAGCAGCGCGTTGTATTCGCGATGCCTCAAATACAAATCCAGGGAAAATCCTCCCGAAGCTTCACCGCCGCCAAAACGTGTCGTGAGACGCGGCACCATCCGCGGCACCCGCCGCGCATACTCGTCAAACTCGGAAACTTCTGTCCGCAGGAATCTTTCCTCATCCCTGAATCACGGGCACATAGATCGCAAAAAACATCGCCACCAAGGCCAATCCCACCCACCAACTGCGCGCCGCGACGGCAGAATCCCAACCCTATCAGCAGCGATCCCAAATAGAGCGGATTGCGCGTGTAAGCGTAAGGCCCGGAAGTCGCCAGCGACTCATTCTTGCGCACATGTCCCGAAGCCAGCGCCCGAATCACAAGTCCCGGCACAACCACAATCGCACCCAGCGCCATCGATCGCCACGAAGGCCGCGCCAACCAGAAATAAAGCACGGCAAAAATAAATCCCAGCGGCACCCGAATCCGCCGCGCGATATGTGACCACTCAGCCATGCAAGCTTTGAAACCGCGGCGCGGCTTCAGCGGCGTCCGTAAATGCCTCCAAACAGAATCCGGGCCTTAGCCCCTGAGTATCGGCCAGCAACGGGCTTGAGCCGCCGCTGTCACCGCCTCACTCCCAATCCCCAACATCCCCTCATCCGCCGCGGCCCTCCGCGCATGCGAAGTAATGCTCTCCGCGCTCCGCAACACAACACTGCGCGTCCCATAAGGCCCGTTGCGAGCCGGATCGGTAGGCCCATAAATCGCGACCACCGGAACCCGCAAAGCCGCCGCCAGATGCAGCGGCCCGGTGTCGCCACCAATAAACAGCCGCGCGCGCCGCGTCAACGCAATCAATTCTGTGATGCGTGCAACTCATCGCGCACGCGCCGTCCCTGCCGCTGGCAGCCTCCGCCACTCGCACCAACTCCTCTTCGCCCGGACCATAATTCAGAATCGAGCGCACACCCGATCCGCCAACCCGCGCGCCACTTCGCCATACCGCTCCGCAGGCCATCGCTTCGCGCCCCAACCCGCACCCGGATTCAAAATGGCAAAATCGCCGATGCCAAGTTCCGCAAGCCGCTGTCCGATCCGCACCTCAGCCTCGTGGATCACGAGGAACATCGCAAGAAATATCCGTCCGGTGACAATTTCCTCGTGCCCGACAACGCGCTTCGCAACCGAAAGATTCTGCTCGATCACATGCCTGCCCGTGCGCACTACCTTCCGCGTGTACCACAAGCTCGCCGGAGACTCTCGCGGCTCCGCCGCCCCATACACCACGCGCGCCCCCGACAACCGCGCCAGCACCGCCGACCGCATCGCCCCCTGCAAATCCACCGCGGCATCGTAATGCGCGTCACGCACATCGTTCCAAACCGTGGCGATGCGCTGCAGAGTCGAAATCGAAAACGGAGATTTCCCCCACGCCTTCAGGTTCACCGTGTGAACTTCATCCACCAGCGGCCGCAGCGCAGACCGCACACCCCGCCGCGGCGATCCCGGCGCGCACAGCAGTTCGGCCCAGCGCTCTTCAATCAGCCAACCAATGTGAGCCTGCGGAAACGCCTCTCGCAAAGCATGAACCGCGGGCAGCGTGTGGATCACGTCTCCCATGGCGCTGAGGCGCACAATCAGCAGCCGCTCGATCTTTGTCTTCGGAAGTAATATCGAGACTGACCGACGCGACTCGAAACTCACGGCTGCCTCGGCCCCAGCCGCGAACGAATAATCTCGCTGGTGGAATGATCCTTCGCATCGCCAACGATCGCAACCCGCCCGCCATATTCGCGCCACCGCATCGCGCTCGGGAACCGAGTCAACCGTGTAGTCCGTGCCCTTGGCCTGAATATCCGGACGAATCTCGCGAATCAAAGCCGCGCACATCGAGCTCCGGAAAAATCACAACCGCATCCACATCGGCGAGCGCCGCAACAATTTCCGCGCGCTCTTCCTCCGGCATCGACCGGACGCCCTCGCCCTTGAGCGCCCGCACTGATTCGTCGGAATTGATGGCCACCACCAGCTTGCCGCCCAACTCCTTCGCGCCACGCAGATAGCGCACGTGGCCCACATGCAGCAAATCAAAATTGCCGTTGGCCAGAACAATGCGCTCCCCGGCGCGCCGCCACTGCTCCACGCGCTCGCGCAACTCGCCGCGACTCAGGATCTTTCCGTTGTTCATACTCTATAAAGCGCGTGATCTACCCCGTGATCCTCCGTCGCCTTGCGTTGAAGATTTCGACTCAATGCGGCCGAGTCGCCGGCGGAGCCTGCTCGATCGCGCGCAACAGTTCTTCGCGAGAAACCGTAGCCGTTCCGCGCTTCATCACCACAATTCCGCCCGCGTAGTTGGCCAACTGCGCCGCCTCTTCCGTGCTGGCCCCGGCGGCCAGCGCGGCGCTGAACGCCGCAATCACCGTGTCGCCTGCTCCGGTCACATCGGCCACTTCGTCCGAACCAAAAATCGGAATGTCGACCGGCGCGTGCCTCTGATCGAACGCCACCATGCCGTCCCGCCCGCGCGTGATCAGCAGCGACTGCAGCTTCATCCGCTCCATCACTTGTTTCCCGGCCCGCAGTCACCTTCTCCCAGTCCTGCCCAATGCGAATGCCCAGCGCCGCTTCCACCTCAGGCTCGTTCGGAGTCGCCGCCGTCGCGCCAGAATACTCCAGCAGCCGATATCGCGAATCGAGGATCAAAGGCACCATCACAACTCTTCGCCGCCCCGCCTGCCGCAACGCATTCACGATCGCCGGACTCGCCGATCCATATCCATAGTCGGAAACCAGCAGCGCATCCGACGCGCGCAAATACTCCCGCGCCGCCAGAAATAACTTCGCGCGTCAAGTGCCGGTTCGGAGGATTCTCCGGCTCGCGATCCACGCGCACCACCTGCTGCCGCGTATTGTGCGTCATGCCCGCGAGAATCCGCGTCTTTGTGACCGTCGTATAACTCTTGTCCTTCAACACGCCACTGACCGGAATGCGCTTGTGGCGAAAAAACTTCAGCAGCATTCGTCCCGGCTCATCGTCGCCAATGGCGCCGACCGGCAGCACGTTCACTCCCAGGTCCGCCAGATTATTCACCGCATTCGCCCCGCCGCCCGGCACCACCGTACGTTCGCGATGCTTCAGAATCAGCACCGGCGCCTCGCGCGAAACGCGCGAGATTTCTCCAAACACGAATTCATCGGCCACCAGATCCCCCAGCACCGTGATCGTGACCTTGGGGAACGCCTCAACGATCTTCCGCAGCCGCTCGACTTCCTTCAAATGCTTCGTCATTAGATTGTTGTCGTCATCGTGCAACGACGTTGCGCAGTGGTAAGTGGTCCGTGGCCAGCGGTCAGTGAGTCGCCTCGATTTTCTGACCACTGATCACCGTGACCACTGACCACTGCTCTCCGGCATTTTCTCACGAGCGCCGCCGCCGCTCCTCGATCACGCGCAGCATGGTATCCACAGCGTTAGCCGCGTCGGCAAGCTCCATCTTCACCGGAACCACCGCCAGCGGCGCCAGCGCGGCCAGATATCCGCCCAGATTCACTGCATCTTTTTCCGTGGTGACGAAGCCGCCAGCTTCGCTGCGCTGCCGAAGCTGCAACAAATCGCGCACATCTTTCTCCGTGTACGCATGATGATCGCGAAAGAATGCCTCGGCCACAGGATCAATGCCCGCAGCCCGCAACTGCAGCAGAAAATTCTGCGGCCGCGCAATGCCGCAGAACACAACCGGCCGCGGCGGAATATCTCTGCGCAACAATCCCCCGCCGCACCCGCCACACCGTCTTGCCCGCCAGCGGAAACGATTCCGGCGAAGCCCCGCTGGCCAGCACCACAGCATCCGCCCGCTGCAAGCGAACGCAAAGGCTCCCGCAGCCGTCCAGCAGGAAGCAACCGATCGCGCGCATCCTCCGGCGTCACCAGCACGATATCGAAATCGCGAGCCAGTCCGCGATGTTGAAACCCATCATCCAGCAAATGAATCTGCGCGCCGAATCGCGACTCCGCGAAACACCCCGCCTCATAACGATCTTCCCCCACCACGACCGGAGCCTGCAACCGTCTGGCAATCAGCAGCGGCTCATCGCCGAAATCCCGCGGCAGCCCGCCCGGATCCACCAGCAGCACGCCGCGAGTCTTGCGTCCATAACCGCGCGAAAGCACATCAAAACGAATTCCCCGCGCCTTCAACAACTCCCCCAGCAAAATAACGAACGGAGTTTTCCCCGAACCTCCCGTCGAAATGATTTCCCACGCTGATAACCGACCCTCGCAGCGACCGCGAGCGCAACCATCCCCGGTCGTAGAGCGCATTGCGCGCTCCCGCCACCGCACCGTAAATAGCAGACAGGGGATTCAAGTTCATGGCCGCGCCAGCAATTCCTCGCAGTTCGTCCGGCTGTCCGCGCCGTGGCTCCAATCTGCGATCGCATGGTTTCGGCGGCGCGCTGTCCTAACGCGTTTCGCTCCGCATCGTTGGCCAGCAACTCCAGCAACACCAGCGGCAACTCCGCCGGACCAACAACTCCGCACCGCGTCCCGGCTCTGAAACAAACTCACGATGTCGCGAAAATTCTCCGTGTGATTTCCCACCACCGTCGCCACGCCGTGCTGCGCCGGCTCAATAATGTTGTGCCCGCCGTGCGGCACCAGGCTCCCGCCCACAAAGGCAATGTCAGCCAGCGCATACAAGCGCCGCCAACTCTCCGATTGTATCCAGCAAAAGCACTCCGCCAGCCAAAGGCTCTCCATTCCAGACAGATCGCCTGCAGAAGCGAATCGACATCTGCTCCAGCAGCGCGGCCACAGCGGCAAAGCGCTCCGGACGCCGCGGCGCAAGAATCATCACCGCCCGCGGATGCTGCACCAGCAGGTTCTCAAACGCCTTCAGCAGCAGCGGCTCTTCTCCATCCACGGTGCTGCCGCAAACCAGCACCGGCCCAGCCGCCGCTCGCGGCAATCGACTTCCGCAAGCTCTCCACAATCGCCGGCGGAGCCGGCGCCGGGATGTCGAACTTCAGATTTCCGCTGACCCGCACCCGTTCCGGCTCGCGCCAATATCTTGCAGCCGCGCGGCATCCTCCGGCGTCTGCGCCAGAAACAAATCCACGTTCGCCAGCAGTCTTCGCAGCAATCCGCGAAATCGCCGGTAACTCGGCCACGACCGGTCCGAAATTCGGGCATTCACCACCGCAATCCGCGCCCCGCTGGCATGCGCCAGCCGCATGAAGTTAGGCCAGAACTCAGTCTCCGCAATCACCACCAGTCTCGGCCGCAGCGCCCGCAGGTAAGGCCGAATCGCGAACGCGAAATCCATCGGAAAATAAAACACATTCGCCTCGCCAAAGCGTTTGCGCGCCAGCGCCTGCCCAGTGTCGGTGGTCGTGGAAATGAAAATTTTATGCTCGCGAAAAGCGGCGCCGCAGTTCCTCCACCAACCCAGCAACTGCCAGCACCTCGCCCACGGAAACCGCGTGAACCCAGATCACCGGCTCCTGCTCTCGCCGGCAACCGAAGCCGCGCCGGCACCCGCCCCATCCTCTCCGCAAAGCCCTTGCGATATTTGCCGTGGCGCGCCATCTGGAAGAGCCAGTAAGGCAGGCTCGCCAACATCGCCACCGCCAGCGCCACGCTGTAGAGAAAGCTATAGAGAGAAGAGATCAAGTTCAGCCATTCTAAACAAACTCTCGGGAAGTCTGTCTCAGAGTCGAATGGGGGCATAAGCCGGCGGGTGGAGCAGGCCTTCTCAGGCCTGCGTTAGAGGCGGACATGTGAATTGGGCTTCAGCCCCCGAGGGACGTCATTCTCATTCGGGAACATTTGCAAAACCAGTTCTATAATCGAAAGCATGCAGCACGCTGAATGCGTGGCTCCCCCGTGGTGCGTGTCTCCTGCGCAATCGCCATTTTCGCTCTTGTCCTCGCCGCCAAAGATTTCGTAAGACCTGCCGCCCATCCCGCGCAAAACCTATCCCGCGCACGACGACCACACCGACGAGAAAGTCGCCATCGCCGCCGATCCCTACGACACTCCCGACAAGGCGAAGATATTCTCCGTGAACTTTCACGAACACGGATTCCTGCCCATCTTCTTCGTCGTCACCAACGACGGCGACCAGCCCATCTCCATCGCCAACATGCATGTCACGCTCACCACCGCTAACCGCTCCAAGCTTACCCCGGCTTCGCCTGAAGACATCTACCGCCGCATCACCAATCCCCGGGCCAACACCGACCCGCCGGAGCCGATTCCCATCCCGCACAAGAAAGTGAAAGGCACGTCAGCGAGAAAGAAAGAGACGAAATCGAATCCTCGCAATTCGCCGCCAAAGCCGTCGAGCCCCACAACACCCAATCCGGATTCCTCTTCTTCGATGTCGAAGACATCTCCGCGCCCGCTCGCCGGCGCCCACATCTACGTCACCGGCGTCAATGACGCCAAAGGCACCGAGCTGATGTACTTCTAACTGCCCATGGACAATTACCTGAACCCGCCGCAGAAGACGAACTAATATCCGGTTTGACAAGCGCCTGCCTGGAAGAGCATCATGCGGCGCGCAGCCAAGACTAGCACCCAAGAGCCATTTACATCTGTGCGAATGGTGTCAGGATGTAAGGTTCCGTGTGTCATCCTGCGCCAGCCTGATTTTGCTACGGTTGGCATGAAGGCGGCAGAGGAGATGAGGATGGGTAAAAACCACAAGAAGCAGAGTTGGATTCGCTGGGCGGTGTTGCCCAGCCTCATATTGGGATTACTGGTGGCGGCTCACGCTTCCGCGTCGAAGAGTGCGCAGGATCAGTTGAGCACGCTGTTGTTGGGCAAGGACGTGAAGGCTCTCGTGGACCTGCCTGCCTACAAAGATGGTCTCGATGTGTACTACGTACCTCTCTCGAACAAGCGCACCGACGATCGCGGAATTGATCTGGCCGAGATGACCAAGTGGCTCAAGGCCAAGGGCGTGGGCGTCGAGCGCGACGAGTGGGTCACCATCACTAACGTTAAGATCGACAGCGACAAGATTGAGATCCATCTCGAAGGCGGCGGCGAGGGACGCCGCGGCAGCAACCACGCCAACAAAGTAGGCGCGTCCTACAAGCGCGCCGGGGGCTCACGCCTCAATCTGAAATATCAGAAAGATCTCAACGACACCGACATCGCTCCCGACAACATTCTCAGGTTCATGTCCAGACTGCTCGACGTAAGCCGCATCCAGCAGAAACTCTCGGAAAAGGACATGCCTGCGGAACTTCGCAACGCCATCGAAGCCCACACCGTGGTCGAGAACATGACCTATGAAATGGTGCTGATGGCCTTCGGCGACCCCGATCAGAAAAAGGTGGACGACGTCGATAACACGAATCTGAAGGAAACCTGGTTCTACCTGAAGAATGGCCACCGATGGGTAGTGCACTTTGAGAACGGCAAAGTAGCGAAGACCCAGGTGTTCTGAGCAGCCAAGACCATGCGGCGTCAGGCGCCCTCGACCGCGCCGGACCACGTCAGCACCGCCAGCGGCAACCCGCGATCTGGATGAAAAAATAAAAAATGAGCAGATAAGTCCAGTAACATTCCTGGAATCAGCTAGTTAGCGCGAATAAAGCTAACACATTGAAAACAAAGGAGTTACTAGTAGTCTACTGTATTAAAAGGACTTAGCTCCAACGCTATCTGTGGTATTGAGAGCCTCCAACCGCGAAAGAACGCCCATGGTTCCCACCGGAACACTTAGCACGAATGTTCCGACTGGAACACTATGACTATATGTTCCGGCAGGAACATAGTGACGATGTGTTCCCACCGGAACATTGCACATTGCGATGAGTGTTCCGATCGGAACACTAGCCCACTCCAGTCGGAACATTCCAACCCAGTACACCAGCCAACCAGATCTCTTGGTAACAGTGGTTCCAATGTTCCAACCGGAACATACGTCGCTTTCCGAAAGGTCTTAGCGCTTTGAAATATGCGTTGAGTGTTCCGACAGGAACACTGGACGCGTTTTGCACACAAATTCTGCTTGTGCACAACAATTCGACCTTGCATTCGAAATGCGAATCGAACTATTCTGCGAACAGCTCTGGCTCCTCGACAATTTATGGGACGTGTCATCGCTGTTGCCAATCAGAAGGGCGGCGTGGGGAAGACTACGACTGCCATCAACCTGGCCGCATCCTTCGCGGCTGCTGAAGTGAACACACTGCTCATCGATTGCGATCCGCAGTCGAATGCCACCAGCGGCCTAGGTCTGGTCAAGGATCCGGAGCGTGTTTCTACTTACCACCTGCTGCTGGGCAGCGCCTCGGGGGAAGAGGCGCTGGCCACGACTGGACTGGAACAGCTCTGGCTGATCCCTTCCCACAAGAACCTGATCGGGGCAAACATTGAGCTGGTTGAGATGGAGCGGCGCGAGTATCGCTTGCGCGATGCGATCGCGCCACTGCGTGATCGCTTCCACTACATCGTGCTGGACTGTCCGCCAGCGCTTGATCTGCTCACCCTGAACGCGCTGGTCGCGGCTGACTCTGTACTGATTCCTATGCAGGCGGAATACTTTGCGCTCGAAGGCATCAGCGAGCTGATGGACACAGTGGAACGCATCCGCGTGGAATTGAACCCGGGGCTTGAGATTGAAGGCGTGGTACTGACCATGCTGGACGAGCGAACCAATCTGGCGCAGCAGGTGACAACTGAGCTGCGAAATTATTTTGGCGCAAAGGTGTGCGCGGCAACCATACCGCGGAACATACGGCTGGCGGAGGCGCCGAGCCATGGGCAGGCGGCGCTGGTGTACGATCCGCGGTCGAAGGGGGCGGAGAGTTATATACGGCTGGCTAAGGAAATTCTGGGGAAGGAGCTGCCAGTTGCCGGTTCCCAGTTGCCAGTTAGTACGGAGATGGATAAGACGGCTTGATATATTGATGTACGTCGATATATTATATTGATGTACATCAATGTATTGATCCGGGACACGACGGGCCGAAGAAGACTTCTTCGTAGACGGGAAGGCCCCACTTAGCGCAAAGGACGCGAGAAATGGGGCACCCACATAGGTTGTCGCGAGCGGCCGCCAACTGCGAGAGCTTTTAACACAGAGGACACAGAGGTTCACGGGGGAAATCGGGGATGACTACTAGTGCGGCGGAGAAGTTAGCGGGGCATTCGGGGGAGAAGAAGGACGAGAAGGTGGAGAAGCGGCGGGCTTTGGGGCGGGGGCTTGCTTCGTTGTTGCCGGGGCCGCGGGTGGTGGCTGCCAGTCCCGAGTCGCGAGTCCCGAGTACTGAGTCTGGCACGGCTGCTGCTCCTCAGGGGCTGAAGCCCGAATCATTTGCGGCTCAGAGCGGCACGGCTGAAGCCGTGCCCTTTCCGGTCTCAGCGGGTGCCGGGAGTAGTGGTGGCGCCGGCGAACAGCAGGTTCCTCGCTTCGCTCGGAATGACAAGAGCGTGGGTTGGAATGAGAAGAGCGGTGTGGGGGAGGCTGCGGTTGAGGCGCTGGCTTCGCCGGAACTGCAAGCGGACGCCGCTTTCGCGGCTGGACGGGCGAATGCGTCCGTCCCCACACTTGCCGTTTCCACATCGGCTGTCACCTCATCGCCTGTCCCCACACTCGATGAGCCTACATTGGCTGCGCCTGCGTTTGAACCTTACGCCGGTGACGAGGTGATTTCTATTCAGGCTGTGGCGGATGACCGGATTATTGGGAACCGGGTGGTTTTCCTGCCGATCCAGGCGATTGACAAGAATCCTTACCAGACGCGGTATGTGTTTGATGAGGACATGCTGATTGAGCTGCGGGATTCGATCAAGGAACATGGGGTGGTGCAGCCGGTAGTGGTGCGGCCGGCGGAGGAGGAGGGGCGGTACACGCTGGTGCTGGGGGAGCGGCGGTTGCGGGCCTCCAAGATGGCGGAGAAGGAGACGATTCCGGCGTTGGTGCGCCGGCTTTCTCCGCAACAAGCGGCCGAGATGACCGTGCTCGAGAATATCGTGCGCGAGGATTTGAATCCCCTGGAGCAGGCGGAGGCGTTCCGTGTGCTCAGCCAGCAGTTCAATCTGACGCAGGAGGAGATTGCGCAGCGGATTGGATTGTCACGGGAGACAGTGTCGAATTACATGCGGCTGTTGCGGCTGCCGCGCAAGGTGATGGACTACATGCTGGAGGGCCGGCTTAGCTTTACGGATGCGCGGGAGATTTTGCGGCTGGAGGATGACCAGTACATTGAGGCGGTGGCGGAAGAAGTGGTTACGCACCAGTTGAAGTGGGATCAGATTGAGGACCGGGTGATGCGAATCAACGGATCGTTTGCAATGCTGCCGGGGCAGACTTTGCCGGGAGCGCCGCGGAAAAAGGGCGGGGCGCGGTGGATGGATCCGAATGTGCGGGCGGCGCAGACGGACATGGAGCGGACTTTGGGGATGCGGGTTAGGATTCGGGATCGGCATGGGAAGGGGAAGATTGTGATTGAGTATGCGAGTGTGGATGATTATGAGCGGATTACTTCTTTGCTGCGGAGTCGAAAATAGTGGTCAGTGGTCAGTGGTCGGTGGTCACTAGTGTCCGGTTAAGAATTCGTTGAACGGTTATAAATCAATGGCATATAGGAACTTAGGTGCGCAAAGGGCGGTGATCGATTTGAATTGCGATCACCATGAACCAGGGACAATCTCTGTTCGCCCAACTGATGGACCATCTCTCCATCCCCGAGTTTCGCAAATGTGTGCAGCGCTACGACGGCAACTACCGGGTGCGAAGTTTTTCCTGCTGGGACCAGTTTCTGTGCATGGCGTTTGCCCAGTTGACCTTCCGCGAGAGCCTGCGCGACATCGTCGCCTGCCTGCGCTCGCAAGAGCGGCGACTGTATCACCTGGGCATTCGGGGCACGGTGTCGCGCAGCACTCTGGCCGATGCCAACGAAAGCCGCGACTGGCGCATCTATGCCGACTTCGCCGCCGTCCTCATCGCGCAGGCGCGGCAGCTCTATGGCCGCGAAGATCTGGGGCTGGACTTGGCCCACACGGTCTACGCCCTGGACTCCACCATCATCGATCTGTGTATGACGCTGTTTCCCTGGGCGCGCTACAAGTCGGCTCAGCACGCGCTCAAACTGCATACGCTGCTCGATCTGCGCGGCTCCATTCCTACCTTTATCCGGGTCACGGCGGCGCAGGTGCACGACGTGAATCTGCTCGATGCGCTCACCCCCGAGGCGGGCGCGTTTTATGTGATGGATCGCGCCTATCTCGATTTCCAGCGGCTCTATCGCTGGACCGAGCACGGCGCCTTCTTCGTGACCCGGGCGCGCAGGAACTTCCGCTTTACCCGGCTGGCGTCCCATCCGGTGGACAAAACCACGGGCGTGCAATGCGACCAAACCATCGCGCTGGTGTGGTTCTACCCCGCCCGCGGCTATCCCGCCCGGCTGCGGCGCATTCGCTACTGGGACGCCGAACACGACCGGCGCCTGGTGTTTCTGACCAACAATTTCGTGTTGCCCGCATCCGTGATCGCCGATCTGTATCGCCGGCGCTGGCAGGTCGAGTTGTTTTTCAAGTGGATCAAACAAAATCTCCGGGTCAAAGCCTTTTACGGAACCTCGGAGAACGCAGTGAAGACCCAAATCTGGATCGCGGTCTGCAGCTATCTGCTGGTGGCCATCGTGCGCAAGCGGCTTCATCTGGAGGCGAAACTTTCCACCATGCTGCAGATTTTGAGCGTGTCGCCGTTCGAGAAAACGCCCATCCAGCAAGCCTTTTCGCTCGACGGAGGGCGACTTGTGGAGACTGAATCTCATAACCAATTGCGTTTATTAGACTTTTAACCGGACAGTACTGGTCGGTGGTCAGTGGTCAGTGAAACCCGATCGATGAAAGATTGCAGCGGCAAATCGCAATGGCCCGTGGCCCTTACTGACCACTGACCACTGACCACCGACCACTGCCCTATTGCCATTTCGGGAAATCCACAGGGCCGCAGTGACGGATGTCACACTTGAGCGCTGCCTCCACGGCGCATCCTAGGCGAATGCAATGTTCAGTTAAGCCCATCGTCCAGTCCTATCGCGACTTAGTCGTTTGGAAAAAGTCGATGGCGTTCGTGTTGGATGTTTATCGCTTCACGCAGGCGTTCCCGAAGATAGAGACCTACGGTTTAACCTCCCAAATGCGACGAGCGGCGGTTTCCGTGCCCAGCAACATAGCAGAAGGTCAGGCAAGGCGATCAACAGGAGAGTTCAAGCAATTCTTAGGGAATGCTAGAGGTTCACTCACCGAAGTAGAGACGCAAATTCTGATCGCAATAGATTTAGGCTACCTGGAACAAATCAGCGCGAGACTCTGCTTGGTGCCGCAGCGGAAATAGGCCGAATGCTAAATGGACTACTCGCCGCGCTGGAGACTCGAAAGTAAGTGGTCGGTGGTCAGTGGTCGGTGGTCAGTGAAAGACGCTGGATCGTTGCGATTTGCCGCAGCCCTATCAACGCGGGCGCTACCCTACCATGAAGAGTTCACAATTTTCCAAGAACCAGAGTAGTTAATATTCCGCGTCCCGTCCCACCAGATCTGTTAAATTCCGCGTTCTGCAGGGGAGAGGAACCTTGGACCGAGCTGTGAGGAAGCCCTTCCATCCCACTGTTGCAATCTTGATTCCCCTGGAAGAGAGTGGTCAGTGGTCGGTGGTCAGTGGTCAGTAAAATCCGGACCGCTCATTTGATCTGGTTTTTACTGACCACCGATCACTGACCACTCCACTACTTCTACCACCGACCACTGCTATTTCGCGAAGAAGTAGTCGAAGGATTTTACGGCGGTGAATTCATCGTCTTTGATGTCGAAGACGGTGTAGAGCTTGGTGATGTAGAGGACGTCCTGAACTTTTTTGGTTAGGGCCAGGAGTTTTAGTTCGCCGCCCGCGTTGCGGACTGTGGTGTAGCTGCTTACCAGTTCGCCTACTCCGGAGGAGTCGATGTAGTTGACCTTGGCGAGGTTGAGGACGATTTTCTTTTTGCCCTGGTCGATTAGCCGGCGGATGGTGTCGCGAAGGTTTCCGGTTTCGTCGCCCAGCGTAATGCGGCCGCTGATGTCGACTATGGTTACGTGGCTTACTTCGCGGGTGGTGATAGTCATTTGGGTTCGGATTGATTGTACCGGGAACCAACAAAATCTACCACGGAGACACGGAGGCACGGAGAAAATTCTGCAGGCGAGTCTGGTAGAGATGCCCTGCAATGGCGCCGGTACCGCCAGCGGTTGCAGGGGTCCTTCGACTACACAAATACTCGCGCTTAAGCGCGCGAGTATTTGTTCCGCTCAGGATGACAGAGTGGGGAATTGGGGCGCGCGAATTAGTCTAGCAGGGAGTCCAGTTCGCGGGCGGGGATTGTGATGGGATGGGTGTCGCGGATTTCCTGGATGGGGCTTGTGACTATAGGAGTGGGGTATTCGGGGTGGCGAAATTCGAGGTGCATGCCGCGGCCAACGTATTGGAGCTTCAGCATGGAGCCTCCCCAGGTGGAACCGGCGATGGCTACTTGAACCGGGTCAGGACAGAATTCGGGATGGCCGGAGATTAGAGCTTCGCTGCCGCCCAGAAGAACAGCGGTGTAGCAGTGGTGCATGGTTTGAATGTGGAGGACTGTGGAGGGCGGGAGATCGTGGAGAAAGACACCTCCTTCGATTTCCGATTGAATGATGGCGTGGTTGACGTCATCCGCCAGGTTGGGGTGCGGGGTGAACATTACCGGTACCAGTAGATGCTTGACTAGGGTAATGGGTTTCTGGCTTGGGGGCAAGTTTTGTTTCTTGTTTATGGAAACTTTGGGGTGGGGGGGCTTTGGGGGGCAAAACGTCAAAAACTTTCACCACGGAGGTCACGGGGTTTCACGGGGTACACCCTTTCCAGATTTATCGCTACTTTGGGTGAGGGGCCTGGGGGCAAAAGTCAAAAGCTTTAACACAGAGGCCACAGAGGTTCACAGGGTAGGGCTTTAGGGGATTATGGCTATGGAGCCTTTCGGGCCTACTGCCAGGGTTCCGCCTTCGGGGAACGGGCTGGCGGCGTTGAATTGGATGGCAGACTTCTTGTTCGGGCTGATGCGGGTGGGGCTTTTGGGTGGGCGGAAATCGTAGACGAATTTGGGGCCTACCAGAAAGAGGCGGATGTGGGCCTGGTTGTCGTCGAGGTCTTTGCTTTTTGGATTTCTGATGTGGCGATCGTAGGCTACGGCGGAGTAATAGGCTTGGGGGAAGATTTGGGAGAGGGTCCAGGTTTTGCCGCCGTCGTTGGTGAAGGCCAGGTTGGGTCCGTCCTGTTCGGGATGTTTGTAGTCGCCTCCGGCGATTACTCCGTGATTGGGATCGCGGAAGGCGATGGAGAAGATCCCGGTAGAGTCCTGGCCGTGGATTATGGGAGTGTCGAAGACTTGCCAAGTCTGGCCGCGGTCGGGGGAGTGGAAGACGCGGGCGGCTTTGCCGCCGGTGGCGAACCAGATGTTGGGGTCCGGGGCTGAAGCCCCTTCTCTTTCGGGGGGCTGTCGCGGCGCTGAAGCGCCGCTCTTCCACGGTTGTGCTAGCGGTGGAGCGGCGGGGCCGGCGGCATTGGCGCCGCCGGCGGACAGCAGGTTCCTCGCTTCGGCTCGGAATGACAAACTGACTGGGAAGGATCGCTAGGCTCGTGTTGCTGGCGGCGAAAGCGCCTTCCCCTTCCATCGCCGGCGGGAGTCGAGACGGTGGGATTGGGGTCCAGGTTTGGCCGTCATTCGTCATCAGTAGTTCGAATTTCAGTTGGCCCGTTTCTTTACCAGTTTGATCGGGGATGGGATCACCGAGGACTATGCCGTGATTGTTGTCCCAGAAAACCATGGAGTCGAAGAAGCCTTTGGGATTGGTGTTGGTGAATTGGAGCTGCCAGGTTTTGCCGGCGTCGGTGGTGTGGTAGATGCGGGACTGGTCGCCGGGACCGGCGGACATGAGGAAAGCTTCGTCGGCGGAGAAGGCTACTACGGCGCGGAAGTCTACTAGTGGTGGCGTCGGGGACCTGGGCTGGGAGCCAGGTGCGGCCTGCGTCGGTGGTGCGGAGATAGGTGCCGTGGGTGCCGGAGGCCCAGGCGATATCGCGGGAGACGGCGCTTGCTCCGCGAAGGCTTTCGGTGGTGTTGGAGGGATGGGTTTGCGGCTTGGACTGGGCTACGGCGGTGGCGGCCAGGAGGATCAGGAGGATTCGCATTTCGGAAATTGTCTCAGAAGAAATTGTCTCAGAAATCATGGCGGAGAGAATAGAATTGTGGACAAGAAGTGGGGGTCCAGGGGGATGGCAACCATTCCCCGTTGTTCTCCTTCTCATAACTCACTGCGCCTCTGGGGCTGAAGCCCAGACTCTACGTGGTCCTTCATTGCAGGGCTGGAAGCGCTGCGCCACCTGAAATCGTCTATTGGGGAGTATTTCCATGCGTGTAATTATGTTGGGGATTGGTGCTGGAGCGTTGTCGGTTTGTTTGTGCGGAGTTGGTTTTGGGCAGACTCTCAGGCCACGGCCTCCGGCGGGAAGCGACGACAACACCACCTTCAACACCTTATCGCCGAGTTCGCGGAGAAATGCCGCTGAGGGCGCTTCGGTTATGGTTCCTATGAGCTTGGCGGCGGGGACTCCTATCAAGGTGGCATTGGATTCGGAGGTGCGGGTGCGGGCGGTGGGACAAGCGATTCATGGCGTGACAACGGAGCCGGTTTATTCATTCGACAAGCTGCTGATTCCGGTGGGGACGGTGGTGAATGGGAAACTGGCGGCGATTGATGCTGTACCTAAGAAGGTACGGACGCTGGAGGCTACGGATGGGAATTTTTCTCCGCGGCGGAATGTGCATGTGCAGTTTGATGAGCTGGTGATGGGGGACGGGCGGTGTGTGGCGCTGCAGACGGTGGCGTCGCCGGCTCCGAATGGAGTGCTGCGATTTGTTTCGGCGAACGAGAAGGCGGAAAAGAAAAATAAGGTGGAGGATGCGGCGGGTAAAAAGGTCAGCGAGACGCGGGAAGAGATCAAGCGGCAGTGGAGCGAAGTGCAGAAGCAGATCCACGAGCCGGGAAAGATGCACAAGCTGAAACGGATTGCGCTGGCGGAGATGCCGGTGCATCCGCAATACATTGATGCGGGGACCAGCTTCAACGCGGACTTGCAGCAGCCGCTGGATTTTGGAGTGGAGGCGGTGAAGGCGGAGGCGCTGACGAATGTGGGGACGCCGCCTCCGACGGGGAGTGTGGTGCATGCGCGGCTGGTGACGGCGTTGAGTTCGGCTACGGCTAAGAGGGGAGATCCTGTGGAGGCGTTGATTACGGAACCGCTGGTGGTATCGGATCATTTGATTCTGCCGGAGGGGAGCGTGATTAAGGGGTCGGTGATGCAGGCGCAGCGGGCGCGGCGGCTGGGGCGGAACGGCCAGTTGCGGATTTTGTTTCATCAGGTTGCGCCGCCGAACGGGCTGGAGCAGAGAGTGGAGACTAGTCTGGAAGCGGTGGCTGTCTCTAAAGGCGAGCATTTGAAATTGGACTCGGAAGGTGGGGCGCAGGTTACTACTCCGCGGACACGGTATTTGACTACTGGCATTCAGGTGATGCTGGCGGCTTCGCAGGCGTCGCCGGATCGGGATGCTGGCCAGGGAAGTCTTAGCGCGGGAGAAGCGGGGAGCAGCGCAGCGAATGGGGCGTCGGGATTCCGGTTGGTGGGACTGGTGGTTGGTTTGGCGGCGCACTCGCGTCCAGTCTCGGCGGGATTTGGATCGTATGGCGCGGCGATGGCGATCTACTACCATTTTCTGGCGCGAGGGCGGGACGTGGTTTATCCGAAGGATATGGCGATGGTGATTGGGTTGGGGACTCGGGAGGGTGGAGGGAAGTCGCCTTCCGGCTTGTGAAAGCCATCTGACGAACGAACCCCTTGGATGCGGAAATTGGGCACGTCCCGCGGGAACTCCCCCAGCAGGACCAGAGCATATTGTATTCATAGGGGATACCGCCAAACCACTCATTCATCAACACTTAGCAATTGTGATGTGTGAATTGCATAAGCAATTCACAGGGTTCATTCCTTCGCGTCGTCTTTCGGCTTCTCCAACGTCCTCAGATGCCACTTCAAGAAACGTTGCACTGTCCCATCGGAAATTCGCGCTGGGCTATCCACAGGCAGTCGCAAACTCTCACGGACTTGGTCGGCGAACGCCTTCTGCCCGAACGGATAAAGCTGATACTTGAACACCAGCGTGAACCCGCCTAGCAGACGCACTTCATTGATATAGCTCTTTGCTGCCGCTCGAACGATGAAGAGTGGTCTTAGACCGAGATGCTGGCACATCTTGATTTTCACTGTTAGCTCATTGCGTGGGATGTACTTCAGCGTGTTCTTTATCTCTGCGCCATATGCGATACCGTCACGCCAGAACACGCGGTCTAGATCGTGCTGGGTTTCTTTCCATTCCTTGCCGCCATATGCCTTGACCTTGCGTGCGGTCGGCAGGAAGCCCACGGTCGGCAGCGCAGCATCGAACATCAGTTCGCCTTGTGCTCCGAGCCCTGCTGTGAATGCAGGTGCAGAGAACTGGCTAACCAGCGAAATCACATCCTGTGCTTGCCTCCGCCAGTAGCGGTGTGTTGTAGCATGGTACAGCGTGATGGTTCCGATACCGGGCAGTTCTTCGCGTTCGACGGCGATGTGCCCCTCTGCTGCCAGTTCCGACAAGGCTCGTGACGTGACCCAGTGAAAGAACCCACGACGCTTGTATCCGTTCTCATCCTCCACATCGTCCTCAAAGATCACCTCAAGTTGCTGCTTGTAAAACACATTCGTGCGCTCTTGATCGAAAAACGCCCTTATCGCATCCTTCGCTTGATCGACAACCGGGTCACGCGGTCGTTCATCCTTCTCTTCCCCGATGTCTGGTTCATAGCCAGGGTCATAGTCAGGTGGCTCCCCGCGAAGATGTGGGTGCGCGGCCATTTCAGAGCCAGAGTCGCGCTGCTCCCAGCGCCTGTCAATTATTGCCCCTGATTCCCTCAGGCAATTTGTATAGGATTGATCTCCCAGCCGTCATGCCTTCGCGAGAAATACTAGGGCTATTAAGGCCACTCCACCCGCTTGCGTTGAGCTACTTGGCGACGAAGTCGGCGAAGGTGGCGACTTTGCCGAAGTAGATGCGGAGGGTGCATTTGGAACCGTAGTGGGCGAAGGCGACTTCGAGGACGGAGGCGGCTTCAGGTATAGGGTCGGTTTCGACGGCGGCGCGGGCGATGTCCTGTTTCTCGTCGTAGGCGGCGCCGGGGGTCACGTTTTTATTGACGACGAGGCTCCACTTGTCTTTGCCGGGGATGGGGTAAACGCTATAGGCGCCGACGGGGATTGTGGCTCCGGCGAAGGTGAGCTGGGCTTCGGTGAAGAGAGTCATGGGAACTCCGCCGGGAGCCCAGGGCTTGCCATTGGGAGGTTTTTCGCTTTTGCCGTTGACGGGGTTGTAGCGGATGTAGACCTGGCGGCCGTCATCGAGATTGCAGGTGGCGGTGGATTGCTGCGCGGAACAGATCGCGGTGAGAGTAAGGACAATAAGAATGGGGACGACGTAGCGAGCGGAGAACATGAGACCCCTCTGGGGCAAGAGTGTAGCGTGGAAATGGGTTGAGGGGAAGAAGAATTGAGTTTTGATTTTTGAGTGGAAGGGATTGGATGGGGTTGCGCGGTGCTTCGTTCTCGTTGCGGGCTTTCTTCCGGTGCGGGCTTTCGTCTCCGGTGCGGCCGGGCTTCGCCCCTTCGGCTTCCCCCTCGGCTTCGCTCGGGGCTTCGGCAAAACAGGCAGGCTCAGGCCGGACGGGCGAATGCGCCCGTCCCTACATGAGCCTTGCCTCTGCAGGCGCATTATTGTCCCCGTTTGGTGTTGGTCTTCGGTGATGTACTCATGCCGTGAGTGGGTTGCTACCGTGAGTGGCGAGTACTGGTGGGGGATGCCGGTACCGAGCGAGGATTACTACTCATGGCGAAGGCAGCTAGGCTGAAGATTCTTTATGGCGAAGGGGATGCGGAGGCGCAGGCGGTGACGACCGCGGCATTTGAAAAGGCTGGGCACACGGTGCAGCAGGCAGTGGGGCGAAAAGCAGTGGAAACGGCGGTAGGCAAGAGCGGGTTCGACCTGGTGGTGCTGGGTCCGACGCTCAGCCGGAATGACCGGCATCATCTGCCTTATATCGTGAAGAAGGCGCACGCGGAGATTAGCGTGCTGGTGATGCACGCGGATGGAAGCCGGCATCCTTATGTGGATGCTTGCACGGATACCGGGGCCAGCGTGGAGAATGTTTTGGCGCGGATTGAGGGAATGGCGATTGCGGGGATGATGCCGGCGGCGGCGGCAGCTGGAAGATAGTCCCTAGTTGCGAGTCCCGAGTACCGTACCAGTACCTAGTACCTAGAGATTGGGGCGGCCTTTGTGGCCGCTCTTTTTTTCGAGAAAATCGTTAACACCGAGAACCCTTCGACTTTGCTCAGGGCAAGCAGGGGTATTCTTGTTGGTACGAATCTGGGTGGTTCACTGGTGGGATATTTTTTGGCTTTCGGCTCTTCTTGGTCACTTGCCTTGCTGGATCTCGAACGGAAGTGGATGGGGACTTAATTTCATCTGGGGCGAACCTGGTTAGTAATAGTGGAGTTTGCTGGCTTTCTTTTCTCGATCCGATTGCTGGACGTACGAATAAACGGCTGCATGTCCCGCTTCGTGGCCTTCTTTCGTTAGAAAACTTCCCTGACAGAGTTTCTGGAAGCGAATTTGTGGCCTTGACATCCAAGGCTAAGGGCGGGCGTCTGTACTTGATGGCTCGCCTCGCTCGCTGGACAGCCGAGGCGGCTGTCCCCACATCATTTATCTTGTATCTTGGTTTCTCTTGTATCTTGGTTTCTTGAAAATCCTGGGAGGTGCTATGGGGATAAGTGCGGAGTTTTTGCCGGAGTTTGATTTGGAGATGGCATCTGCGCGGCGGACTTTGGAGCGGATTCCGGAGGACAAGCTGGGTTGGAAGCCGCATGAGAAGTCGATGCTGCTGGGGCGGCTGGCGGGACACATTGCGGAGTTGCCGGGGATGGGAGTGCTGGTGATGAAAGATGATGCTTTGGATTTTGCCAACCGTCCGGCAGGGGAAGTCGCGCGCAAGCCTACTGTTGCGGAGTCGCAGAAGCATGTTCTGGAGTTGTTCGATAAAAATGTAGCGGCGCTGCGCGCGGGGATTGCAGGCGCCAGCGATGAACATTGGGGTAAGAAGTGGAAGCTCTCGATGGGCGAGAAAACGTTTTACGATGGGACGCGCATGGGCGCGATGCGGCGGATGGTGATGAATCATGTAATTCATCATCGGGCGCAGTTGGGCGTTTATTTGCGGTTGAATGAGGTGGCGGTGCCTTCGGTTTATGGGCCTTCGGCGGATGAGGGACGGTAGGGGCATACGACAAAACCTTTTACGACAGAGGACACGGGGAACACGGGGTAAAACCTTGCGACCTATGCCTCTACTTTCGTCGGTCTGCCGGCGATTACGTCGACTCGCGCGGGTCGTACGCGACCAGAATGAAGACTTTGGAATGCGGTCCGCCAGCAAGAATCACTTTCAAGGTGTTGTCTTTTAGTACCTTCACCGCCGCTTGAACATTTCTGGCTCTGCCGGGCGGAAGCACTCGCTGACCGTTGAGAAATACTTCATAGCTGCTGACTTCGTCTGCGCCTGGGCCGTCGCCGTTCGTGACGGTTAACACGCAGCAGCCTTTTGGCACGGGATCGACACGAAAGTCTTCTGTTTGAGTACACGGTTTGTCGCTGGGACACGCGAGGAAAGAATGCATGTACACAGCGGGAGGGTAGCCGGTGAATTTCTGCTTTGCATTATCCATCTTGGTCTCTTGTGCCTGGACAGGCGCCGCGCTGACGAGGCAAACGAAGGCACAAAGAATGAGTCCAATGGCGCGCTTCAATAGATCAAGATCCATGCGCCCACGATAGCATACGATTTGTGCATGCCGTTTCTCCGCGGTGCCGTTGCAATCGGGCGCTCCGCGCAAATTAGATCCCCCTACCGGGTACGTTTGGGGGCAGCTCCAGAACACGCGTCCCGGTGAGAATGCCTTGCGGGGCCATCAATCGCGCATGCGTGCTAGGGGTCCTTCGACTGCGTGGCTGGTTCGCTTCGCGAACCAGCCACTTCGCTCAGGATGACACGAGGACAGTTTCGTGGAGAAGGCTCGCGAATGCGCCTGTCCCCACATGAGCATCGCTACTATTGCAGATCCACTTTCATATTCAGGTTGTGGGCAACGAAGGCCCAGGTGTCGGCGGTTTCGTCGATTAATTTTGTGACTGATTTTCCCGCGCCGTGGCCAGCCTTTACTTCGATGCGGATCAGGACTGGGGCCGGGCCGGCTTGATCGGCCTGCATGGTGGCGGCGAATTTGAAGCTGTGGCCGGGGACGACGCGGTCGTCGTGGTCTGACGTTGCGATCAGCGTGGGCGGATATTTTGTTCCCGGCTTCAGGTTGTGCAGCGGGGAGTAGGCGTAGAGGGCTTTGAAATCCTCGGCATTGTCGGAGGAGCCGTAGTCGCTGGTCCAGGCCCAGCCGATGGTGAATTTGTGGAAGCGCAGCATGTCCATGACGCCGACTTCAGGGAGCGCTGCGCCGAAGAGATCGGGGCGCTGAGTTACGCAGGCGCCGACGAGCAGGCCGCCGTTGCTGCCGCCGCGGATTGCGAGCTTGGGCGTTGAGGTGTACTTGTTGGCGATGAGCCATTCGGCGGCGGCGATGAAGTCGTCGAACACGTTTTGTTTTTTGAGTTTCATGCCCGCCTGGTGCCACTCTTCGCCGTATTCGCCGCCGCCGCGCAGGTTGGGTTGGGCGTAGATGCCTCCCATTTCCAGCCAGACTAAATTCGGCACGGTGAAGAACGGGGTTAGAGAGATATCGAATCCGCCGTAGGCGTAGAGCAGCGTGGGGTTTTCGCCGTCCAGCTTGATGCCTTTTTTGTACGTCAGGAACATGGGGACGCGGGTGCCGTCTTTGCTGTTGTAGAAGACCTGTTTGGTTTCGTAACGCGTAGGGATCGAAATCGACTTTGGGCTGGCGGAAGACGGAACTCTTGCCGGCTTGCGGATCGTAGCGATAGACGGTGGCCGGAGATGTGAAGCTGGTGAAGGCATAGAAAGTTTCTTTGTCGGTGCGCTTGCCGCCGAAGCCTGCGGCGGTGCCGATGCCGGGCAGATCGACGTTGCGCACGAAAGCGCCGGCGAGGTCGTGGACGCGGACTTCGGTGCGGGCGTCTTTGAGATATCCCAGCAGAAATGAATTGTTCACGGTGTTGGCAAAATCAAGCTTGTCTGGGCCTTGGGCTACCAGCGTCTTCCAGTTGGCGCGTTCGGGGTGGCGGGTGTCGATGGCGATGATGCGGCCGCGGGGAGCGTCGAGATCGGTGTGGAACCAGAAGATGGGGCCATCATTGTCGACAAAGGAATATTGGGCTTCGAAGACATCGATCAATTTCACTACGGGCGAATCGGGCTGGGTAAGGTCTTTGTAATAGAGGCAGTTCTTCGACGACGTGTCTTTGACAACGGTGATGATGAGATAGCGGCCGTCATCGCTGACGCCGCCGCCAAACATCATCTCTTTGACATCAGGGCGCTCGTAGATCAGTTTGTCTTCGGATTGAGCGGTGCCGAGGCGGTGGAAATAGAGCTTCTGGAAATAATTGGTATCGCGCAAGGTGGCGCCGGTGGGCTCGTCGTAACGGCTGTAGTAGAAACCTTTGCCGTCTTTGGTCCAGGATGCGCCGGAGAATTTCACCCACTTGAGATCGTCGGAGAGATCTTTGCCGGTGTCGACGTCGCGGACGTGCCACTCGTTCCAGTCGGAGCCGGAAGTGGCGATGCCATAAGCCATTAACTTGCCGTCGTCGGAGATGGCGGTGCCGGCCAGGGCAACAGTGCCATCGGGGGAGAGCGTGTTGGGGTCGAACAGGACGCGCGGTTCGGCGTGCAGGGATTCAGCAACGAGGAGAACGTTCTGTTGTTGCAGTCCGGTGTTGTGCTGGAAAAAGTAGCGGCCGCCGTGCTGGCTGGGAGTGGTGAAGCGCTCGTAATTCCAGAGCTTGGTGAGGCGGTCGTGAATGGCCTGGCGGTACGGGATCTGCGCGAGGTAGCCGAAGGTTAGTTTGTTTTCGGCTTCGACCCAGGCATGGGTTTCGGCGGAGTCGGTATCTTCGAGCCAGCGGTAGGGGTCGGCGACCTTGGTGCCATGGTAGTCGTCGACCTGGTCGCTGCGGCGAGGTTGAGGATAAGTTAGGGCGGAGGTCTGGGCGGCGGAAAGTGTGATCAGCATCGGAAGTAGTGTCGCGAACAGAATTATTGCTTGACGAGCTGGGTGCATGGAAGCCTCATGGATTGAATCGGTGGAAAAGCTATTGTGCCTGTGCGCACGGGCAAGACGCAAGACGCGGCGATAGTCGAAACTCCTTGCGGAGCCGGCGATGGCACGGGCTGCTAGGGATCCTTCGACTGCGACACGCGTTCCGCTTCGCGGATCGCGTGTCTTCGCTCAGGATGACATTGCAAATAATAGGCCTGCGCTACGGCAGGGTGCGGCGGGCTTGCCTGCCTGGTGCGGGTTTGTAGTCCGCGGGGTAGAGGACTACGCAGCGGTTGAAGCCTTCGCCGTCGCTTTCGGTGCGGAGGTCCGTTTGGTCGCGGAGGGCGAGGTGAAGGATGCGGCGCTCGCGCGAGGACATGGGAGCGAAATGATAAGGCGCTCCGGTCTGGCGAACTTTTTCGGCGGCTACGCTGGCGGCCATGCGAAGCTCCTGCAAGCGGATGGAGCGCTGGTTCTTGCAGTCGAAAGAAATTTTTTCGTGCTCACCGGAGGGCAGGTGCAGGATTTCGAGGGTCAGCAGTTCGAGGGCGCGGAGCAGTTCGGCGCCGCGATCTAAAAGCAGCGTGGAATCGGGTCCGGAGAAGTCGACGAATATCTCCGGCTTCTCCCAGTCGCTTTGCGCAGGAGGGTCGACCACGATGCGGTAGCGGAGGTGAAGTCCTCCATTGGTGACGACGGACTGGAGGAATTCGTTGATGCGGTTGGCGGCGGCGAGTTTATCCATAGGTAGCTCTTAGCTGTTAGCTTTTAGCCTTTAGCTTGAAACCTAAAACCTTTCACCACAGAGGGCACGGGGGTTCACAGGGTAAATCTTTGCGTTTGAAATCAAATCTTATCGCAATGCCGGCTCCCGCGCGCTCCACGCTAAGAGCTAGAGGCTAAGAGCTAATAGCTCAATCACTTCTCTTTCTTGCGCGCGCGTTTCTCTATTATTTCGCGCATTTCTTTGCCCAGCTTGGTGCGGTTCATGATGGCCTGCTGCACGATCGAAATCAAATTGGTTTCGGCATAGTACAGGTTCAATCCCGCTTGCAGGTTGAAGAAGATGAAGCCCATCATCAAGGGCATCATCCACTGGAGCATTTTTTGCTGCGCGGGGTCCATGCCAGCTTGTGGGGTCATGCGTTGCATGGCGAACATGCTGACCACCATCAGGATGGGCAGCAGGAAATACGGGTCGCGCGCGGAAAGATCGGTGATCCAGAGCCAGTGGGCATGGCGGAGATCGAGAGCTACGCCCAGCATGCGGTAGTAAGCGATGAGGAACGGGAACTGGATCAGCGTGGGCAGGCAGCCGCCGGCGGGATTTACTCCTTCCTTCTTATAGAGGCCGCTGATCTCTTCGTTCATGGCGGCCTTGCGCGGGTCGCGGAGGCTGTACTTCTTGTATTTTTCCTGGATCGACTTGATCTGAGGCTGGATGCGCTGCATCTTCAGCATCGACTTCATCTGCGTGATCCGCAGCGGAAGCAGCGCGATGGTGATGATGAGGGTTTGAAGGACGATGGCCCATCCCCAATTGTGGACGATGTGGTTGTAGGTCCACTTGAGCCAAAGGAAGAGCGGACGCGCCAGGATGCCCCACCAGCCGAAATCGACGATGCCGCGCAGATCGGGGTTGTCGGTCTTGATGGTTGGGACGGGGACAGCATCGAGCACGGCCAGTTCTTTCGGGCCTACATACATGCGTTCGGTGGTGGGGCCGCGAAGGCTGCCCACGGCCGCGCCCAGCACATCGACGTTGGCGGTCTCTTTATTGGAGCCCACGGGATTGAAGCCGGGCTTCTGCGGAATCTCCATACCATAGTGCAACGTGACCATGGCAGCGGAGGCGGGATCGTCGGGAATAAAAATGGCGGTGAAGTATTGGTCGCCGGCGCCGGCCCACTCGAAAGGACCTTTTATCGTGTTGCCGCCGCCGACGCTTTTTGCCGGCAGGCGCAAGACGTAATTCGGGAAGACCAGGGCGGTGCGGTCGGTAGAGACGTCGCTGTGATAGTCGATGCGAGCGGCGGCGTAGGCGGCGGGCGTGACCTGATCGCCGAATCCGGAGGGCCAGGCGGGCGCGGCGAAGATTTCAGAGCCCTTGTAGGTGACTTCGGTTGAGACGTTCAGAACGTAGGTGTGATCGAAATGGAAAGTCTTGCGGACCACGAGATCCTGGTCGGCATATTCGAAGCTGATTGACGCGGGGGCCGTCAGGGTTTGTCCGGCGAGCTCCCCTTTGGCCGACGACACCGTGACCTTGGCGTTTTCCTCACCCATCAGAATTGAGCGCGTCTCGCTAGACACGTAGAGTGCGGAGTTGAGACGAGTGCGCAGGGCTTCGTCGTAGGTCCAGAGCGAGAGCGGATAGCCGAATTTTTGAGCGGCTGCGGGGTTCACCAGATCGAGCAGGCCGTTCTGGGCGTCGTTGTTGAATTTTTTGAGGATCCAGGATTTGACCTGGGCGCCGCGGTTGGTGAAGGTGATTTTGTAGAGATCGTTCTCGATGACCGTGTCGGCTTCTGAGGAGGCTTGCTTGATGACTGTATTCGCGACGGCAGCGACCGGTGCGGATGGCGTTGGGGCGGAGGCCACGGCTGCGGGTTGTGCTGGCGCAGCCTGGTTTTGCTGCTGCGCCTGCGGCTGGGGCGCTGGCGGCTGCGGCATGAATTTTTTCAGCAGCGGCTGGAAAATAATCAGGACGACGAATGTCAGAACAAAAACAAGAAGGAGTTTGCGCTCGGCGCCGGGTTCCTGCTGCGGATTTTTATATTCGGCCAAATGTTTACCTTAGGTACCCCGGGGGCTAAAACCTGAACTCGATTATCTGCGTTAATGCGGGCCTGGAACGCCTGCCCCACCCTGAGCCGCCGCCTGCTTTACCACCGGATCGTAGCCGGAGCGGGCGAATGGGTGACAGCGGAGAATGCGGGTGAAAGCCATCCATCCGCCGCGCAGAGCGCCGTAACGCTCGACGGCCTCCATGGCATATTCGGAGCAGGTCGGCACGTAGCGGCAGGCCGGAGGCAGCAGGGGCGAGATAGCCCACTTGTAGGCTCGCAGCAGTTGCAGCGTGACGAATTTGGCGACATTGCTCAAGAGCGGCTTCTGGCTTCCGGCTTCCGGCTTCCGGCAATTCTCTTCGCTGACGATTCCTGCGCCGTTTTTTCCGGCGGAGCCTGCGACAACTTCTGTTCAATTACTACGAAGGCGCGGGTGACTTCGTTCAGTACGGCGGCGAAGTCTGTGACCAACAACGATTTCTTCGGATTGATGACAATGTCTGCGGCAACTCTGGGCCGCGGCGACATACGGACCGCTTCGCGCAAGCACCGTTTCATCCGATTGCGCTGAACCGCACCTCCGAGGGTACGCCCAACAGTGAATCCTATCCGCAAACCACGGGTTGGGCCCGAGCCCGGTCCAGTGCCGGCGGCCAGCGTTTCCGTTTCCGGTCGCGGCCAATAGAAAACGGTGAAGGACGCGGAAAAGTGGCGGCGTCCCTGCTTGTAGACGCGCTCGAAATCCGCGTGGCGCAGAAGACGCACCGTGCGCGGGAACCGGGCTGCTTTCTCTGGCGGCATGGCTAAGTAGGGCCGAGCATCTGTGTGGCAACTCCGCAGCGCGGCATCAGCCATCCTGCCTTCGTACAGCGGCGGGCGGCTGAGGCTTTCGACTGTGGAAGTGAGCGGCACCGGAAAAACTACTCGCGGAAGCCGGGCTTCACGGAAACCCGCTTCCGTCCCTTGGCGCGGCGGCGGGAAAGCACCTTTTTGCCGCCCTGGGTCTTCATGCGCGTGCGAAAACCATGCTTCTTGCTTCGCTTGCGCCGGTTAGGTTGGAATGTACGCTTGGGCATGAAAAATAGCTGCTCCTGATTCCCTCGACAGTGTTAGGGCAAACGGTAAGTATAAATGACGGAGCAGCGTAAGGGCAAAGGGCGGTTCCCGGGTCACTGTGTCAGTTTGAATTTCAGCTGCCTCATCGAGGCAGCGGATAGCGAGTTATGCGCTTTGACAGCCGGTCACGTTCCCGTCTAGCATACCGCTGTTCCCCTGTGGGGCACGTCGGCATCCCCGCCGAAAGGGCTAGGCCCGCCCGCTGAAGAATCTCAGCAGGAGTGTGCCTATGCCAACCATCGAAACATACCGCAAGCAAGCCAAGCAACTGCTCCGCTGGCATCGCGAACAAGACTATTCCATTGGCGGGAGGATACGCAGGCTCGAACGCTACCAGTCTTTGACCGACCGCGAGGCATTGTCCCTTAACTTCACTCTTACCCTGGCGCAGGAGATCGTCGCGGTGGAGGCCGGGCATCACAGTTGGGCGGAGTTGAAAGCGGCAACGGCCGGAGCGTCCAAGACGCCGCGCGCTTCGTCTGGCCCGCCGGTCCTGAAGAATGTGACGCCGATCCTGCTGGTTCGCGATGTTAAGGCATGCGCCGGTTTCTTCCAACAGAAGCTGGGTTTCGAGATCGACTTCCTCCACGGCCTTCCGCCGTTTTACGGCGCGGTATCGCGAGATGGCGTTTGCCTGCATATGCGCTACGTGCAGCAACCTTTCTTCGCGCAAGCCGCCGCCCGGGAGAAATCGCTGATATGCGCTTCCATTGAAGTCTTGAACGTGCAGGGTTTATTTGAGGAATTCAAGGCGCGAGGGGTGGAGTTCGCGCAAACACTCACCAGGCAGGCCTGGGGTGGAACTGACTTTCAGGTACGCGATCCCGAGGGCAATGTGATTTCCTTCGTTACATACGGGCGATGAAGCAATTTTTCCGATCCTCAATCGCATAATTTCAAAGCGAGGGGTGTATGGCCAAACAGCGAGGGTATCCTGACCAGCGAGGGTTGTGGGCAGAGAGCGACACCATCGCTGAAGCGTTCATACCGAGCGAGCGTTACAAAGCTCAACAGAGGGCGATGGCTCAGACATTACTTGCCGCAGGTTTGAATCCTGAACAGATCGCCGGGATGTTGTCCGTTCCGGAAGATCTGTCTTCAGGCGACCAGCGGGGCGACGAGCCGGGCGACGGGCCGAAAGATGAAACCGCTGCCCGTGATCGTCTGTACGAAGATCCGTAGCGGGCATTTCGCACCGCGCGCGCCATTCCCCACTACACTGCGTTTCCTGGTATAAAATCAAACGCCCATGGTGCTGACGATCTCAGTTCTGCCTTCAGCGAAACTTTCGCGATGAGTTGCACCTTGTTGGTTGCAGTTACATCTTTGACACTTGACAGGCGCACTGCTTCGGGTTCTGAATCGTGTGCCCGAAGAACTTTCGCGTGAAGATTTTCGTTCGACGAAAAATATTTTGTGCTAGTATGCGGCACTGTTGGTTTTCGAAAATCTCTTTCACCATGACAACCGCGCACGACACTAGAGGCGCATTCTTCAGTAAGTTAAGAGTTCCATCAGCGAGCAGGTAAACGGCAGTTTTAGACGGGCGCCCTCAGCCAGCCGCCGGGACGCCGCGGCGGGTATTTCATAATTTATGTCAGTTCAAGGCACAACACTTTCCCCCAATCCGTGGACGCGCATTCTGGATGCGCTGGAAAAAAAGATCAACCGGCATTCCTACGACACATGGTTGAAGCCGACGCGCTACAGCCACTCCAGCGGCGGAATTCTGTTTGTACGAGTTCCGACGGCGGAGTTCCGGCACGCAGGCGACAAATACGCGGACCTGATCCAGGAGGCGATCGACAACCTGGGGCTGGAGTTCAACGACGTGAAGTTCGTGACTCCGGAGGATGATCCGGCGGCGACGACGGTGCGGCACAATGGCGGGCTCTCGGCGGGCGGAGCTTGGTCAGGGGGGGGTGCTCCGGCGCAGGCGCGGTTTGACTGGGATGGCGCGGCGCAACTGAATCCGCGCTACACCTTTGACGCGTTTGTGATCGGCAGCGGAAACCAGTTCGCGCATGCCGCGTGCCAGGCGGTGGCCGAGCGTCCGTCGAAAGCTTACAATCCGCTCTTCCTGTATGGCGGCGTGGGCATGGGCAAGACGCACCTGATGCAGGCCATCGGGCACGAGGTGAAGCGGCGGCAGCCGCAGGCGGCCATCTGCTACGTTTCCAGCGAGAAGTTCACCAACGACATGATCAACTCGCTGCGCTACGACAAGATGACCAGCTTCCGCGACCGCTTCCGCGGCGTCGACGTGCTGCTGATCGATGACATCCAGTTCCTGACGGGCAAGGAGCGGACGCAGGAAGAATTCTTCCACACTTTCAACGCGCTGCATGACACCATGAAACAGATCGTGATTGCCAGCGACCGCTCGCCCAAAGAACTGGCGGAGATTGAAGACCGGTTGCGCAGCCGCTTCGAGTGGGGATTGATTGCCGACATTCAGCCGCCGGACCTCGAGACGAAGGTGGCAATCCTGCAGAAGAAAGCCGAGCAGGAAAAAGTTACGCTGCCGACCGATGTGGCTTTGTATGTGGCGCAGAATATCCGGTCGAACGTGCGCGAACTGGAAGGCGCGCTGATCCGGCTGGTGGCGCACTCGTCGTTAATTGGGGCGGAGATTACACTGCCTTACGCGCAGCAGGTGCTAAAGAATTTTATCGATTCCCAGGCGCGCAAGGTCACGATTGAGTCAATCCAGAAAATGGTCGCCGAACAGTTCGGACTGCGGCTGATGGAGATTAAAGCGAAGGACAATTCGCGGGCCATCGTATATCCGCGGCAGATTGCGATGTATCTATGCAAGCAACTGACCGAGGCGTCGCTGCCGGAAATTGGCCGGCAATTCGGGGAAAACATCACACGACCGTATTGCACTCGGTAGAGAAGATTGAAGAGCTTCGCAAGAACGATAAAGATTTGAACAGGCTGCTCAATAAGCTGACTGAGCAATTAGGCGGATAGGCGTGGAGGTTCTGGCGTTTTGCACCGCGCGGCACGGTCTTCCTTTTCGTGAGCTGTGAATGAGATGTGGAAACTGTGCAAGGGCGGGGAGAAATGGCAGAAGCGGAAATCTTGTTGTACGGCTACCGGCGAGTTGGGGACCGATTTCTCACACGAAGGACTCCTCCCAAAAGTCGTGACAATAGGTCGGTTGCCAAAGTTTTCCACTTCTCCGGCCTGCCTACGGTTACTGCTGGTTTTATAGGTTTTGTATTTGATATAAGGGAAGTAATAAAAGTAGCAAGCGGCAGGGAGAACAAAGTCTATGCCGGTGGAAGCGGCGGTTGCGGTGGAGACGATGGAGATCACCGTAAGCAAGATTGAGTTGTTGCGGGAGTTGACGGCTACGCAGGGCGTGGTCGAGCGCAAGACCACCATCCCTATTCTGTCCAATTATTTATTCGAGGCTGCTGATGGCGAACTGCGGCTTACGGCGACGGATCTGGATCTAAGCCTGCGCACATCCTGCAACGCCAAGGTGAAGAAGGAAGGGTCATGCACGATTCCGGCGCGCAAGTTGCATGACTACGTGAAACTGCTGCCGGACGCCGACATCACGATCAAGCTGCTGGAGAATCATTGGGTCAGCATCCGCTGCGGGCGTTCCAACACAAAAATGGTGGGGATGGCAAAGTCAAATTTCCCCAGCCTGCCCGTATTTCCAACAACGGGAGTAGTGAAGATTCCGGGGCAGGTTTTGCGCGGTTTGATTGCGCGGACCGGGTTTGCGATATCGAGTGAAGAGTCGCGCTACACACTGAACGGCGCGCTGATGCTGCTGAAGCCGGAATCCATCACGATGGTCGCGACCGACGGTCATCGGTTGGCACATTGCGAGCGTAGCGGGGAAAAGTTTGAAGGCGTCTCCGGCGAGATGAAGACGCTGGTGCCCAAGAAGTGCATGGATGAACTGAAGTCGCTGCTGGATTCGACCGACGCGGAAACCGTTGAGTTTGCCAAAGATGACTCAACCCTCTTCTTCCGCATCGGATCGCGCCTGCTGACCTCGCGGCAACTCACCGGGCAATTCCCGAACTTCGAGGCCGTGTTGCCCAAGGACAACAGCAAGAGCATTACGCTGAACAATGCAGATCTGAGCGCGGCAATCCAGCGCGTGGCCCAGTTTGCCGACGAGCGCTCACGCGCGGTTCGCCTGAAGCTGGAAAAGGGCGAGGTCAAGATTTCAGCATCGTCGACGGAGGCGGGCGAGTCTGAGGATTCGATTGAGGCTCCGTACGACGGCGAAACGCTGACGATCGGCTTCAACGCGGTCTACCTGGTGGACTTCCTGAAAGCCGCCGGGACCGGCGAGGTGCGCCTGGAATTGAAGGATTCGCAATCGGCAGGTCAGTTGCGGCCGGCTGAAGGCGATGATTACAAGTACCGGTATATCGTGATGCCGATGCGGATCTGAGCGGAGTCAAACTTTCACTTCTTTGGGAAGACCTTTACATTTTTAGGCCCGTCGGCCACAACGGACGTAACTGCCAAAAGGTCCCGAATTCTCTCCTTAGCGATATTTTCGCTCTCGGTAAGGACCTTCCAGAGGGCATCAACGACGATCTCGCTCGGACTCGTTCGCTCTTCTCGACGCTTCTTCCTGCGGCCCGCGATGACGTCCAAGACAAGCTTCTCTGTGGGAGTGAGATAGACGGCTACCTGCTCCGCGTCATCGGCAAGCCTCTTCCGCTTCGCCATAAAGAATTCGGTAGTGCCTCAACCTACGGTATGTACGGTATCGAACACTTATCGTATTCGTGCGTAGAATCACGATCATGTATTCTCGCCTAGAAGATCGAATCCGTATCCTGTGCGAGAAAGCTATAGCCAGCGAACCCGATTCCGCTGAAATGAACGCCATATGTGAAGAGCTGAGACTGGCTCTTCATGAACATGCCGAACGGCTGAGGCAGCGCCTGCAATTCCCCATTCCCCCGGATCGCCGTCATAAAATATCTGCATAAATTTCACACTGAGGCACTACCAAGAATTCGCTTGCATTGCTATTATAATATTATAATATGGTGTGACCCGAAAGCAAAACTAGTCGTCGAGGATACCGTGGCTGCTGAACAAAAGGTATTGCAGAAGGAACTCACGGTGTTTGAGCAGCACAAGCGCGAATGGCTGCAGAGTCATGCCGGAGAATTTGTAGTTATTGCGGACGCGACTGTGGGGGGCTTTTATCCGGACTATGAGTCAGCCTTTAGAGGTGGTGTCAGTAAGTTCGGTATCCGGGGAAACTTTCTCGTAAAACAGATCTGGGCTGAGGAACCTGTTTACCTTATTCATTAAAGGTGCCGTGGTAAAGCTGCCTTTCACCCCGACCGAGCTACTTCTGCAAGGCCCTCACATTGCAATACTCATCAGCGCCACCCGCTTGGAAGTCGATGAGGGGCGACCGCTGGGGCTAGAATTTCCTGAATTACCTGTGCACGCCCTAATCGACACCGGTGCATCTCTCACAGTGATTAACCCCGAGATTGCAAAGACCTGCAAGCTCAAGCAGACCGGTCACCAAATGATCAATGCGGTTGGCGGAAAGGCTGGTGAGTATCCAGCATATGCCGCCGCAATTTCCTTCCCGGGAACTAACCTGGCCAGTTTGGACGCCACGCGTGTAGTGGCATGCCCCATTATTCGCCAGCCATTTTTCTCTTGCCTGATAGGTCGCGACATAATGCGCAAATGGCTCCTCAGCTACGACGGACGCACGGGCGAGGTCGAGATCACAGCCTAATCCGGCCTCTGCGCTTGACCTGCAGACCTTCCTGTCATACATTTGCGACCAATCTCATTTGGAGGCGTGTCTTATGCTATCCGGGTTCAAGAAGTTCATTCTGCGGGGCAACGTGGTGGATATGGCGGTGGGCATTGTGATTGGCGCGGCCTTTGGAGGCGTCGTCAGTTCCCTGGTGGCGTCGCTGATTAATCCGCTGATCGCGCTGCTGGTCGGCAAGCCTGACTTTACGGCCCTGACCGTCAAGATCGGCCAAACGCCTTTTCCGTACGGAGCCTTTCTGACGGCGCTGGTGAATTTTCTGCTGGTTGCCGCCGCAATTTATTTCTTCGTGGTAACGCCGGTGAATGCCCTGGTGGCGCGAATGAATCGTGGCGAGAAGCCGCCTGATCCGACGACCAAAAAGTGTCCGGAATGCCTGAGCGAGATTCCGATTGAGGCGCGGCGGTGTTCGCATTGCACACAGCCGGTGATGGGGCGGGCAGCGTAGATTCGGAGAAGTGAAATGAAGCGTGGAAGCAGATTTCTGATTTGGTGCCTCTTGCTCTGCCTGGGCGGTGCTCTGGCTGCGCAAGAACCCGCGCCGGACTCCAAGAGCGAGCCTCCTGCTCAAGAGCCTTCTGCCCGGCAAGAGCAATTACCCACCCGGGTAAGAGTGTCAGCGGGTGTTTCACAAGGGCTGATTATAAAGAAGGTGCAGCCCGAGTACCCGCAGGTGGCACGTACCGCGCGCGTCCAGGGTGACGTTGTTTTGAAGGTTTCGATCAGCCGGGCGGGCGAGGTAAGCCAGGTTACTCTCATCTCCGGTCATCCGTTGTTGGCTCCGGCGGCATTGGACGCGGTGAAGCAATGGAAATACAAGCCATACCTGCTGGACGGGGAACCGCTAGAGGTGGAAACGCAGGCGGTGGTCGCCTTTCGATTGGATTCGTCTGACGGCGCTACGGGCGCGGCTAAACCTGATGCTTCGCCGGCGGCTACGGGTGTCGTCGGGGATGTCCCGGGCGGTATTTCCAGTGATCAGGGCGGCACGATAAATGGTGTGAGCAGTTCTGCGCCGGCAGCCATGCCCAGGGTCGCAGCTCCGCAACGGGTGCGCGTTTCCGCGGGAGTATCGACGGGTTTGCTGGTGAAGAAAGTTAATGCCGGATATCCTCCGGAGGCAAGGAAAGCACGGATTCAGGGAACGGTCGTCATGCATGCCATCATCGACAAGGCCGGCGATATCGAGACGATCGAACTCGTCTCCGGAGATCCTGCGCTCGCGCCCGCGGCGATCGAAGCGGTGAAACAGTGGAAGTACAAGCCCTATCTGCTCAATGGGACGCCAGTCGTGGTGGACACGCAGATTCTGGTGAATTTTACCCTCTCAGGAAATTAGAGTCCGCTCACTCGGTTAACATAGCGGTATGGGTTTCCGCCGAGTTTTCTGCAGTTGTCTTTATAGTTTTCTGGCAATTGTGTTGGCGGTGCGAACGCTTCGGGCGCAGGCGCCAGCACAGCCTCCCTCGTTATCCTCCACGTCTTCCGCTTCAAAGCAGATCAGAAAGTCCCCATCAGGCGCGGCTCCGAAGCTCGATGCCGGAGCAATCAGCAACGGCGTCTACCGCAACGCATCATTTGGATTCGCGTGCAAGATTCCGCCAGGCTGGGTGTTGCGGACCGAGGAGATGAACAGGCAGGAGGGCGAGGACAACAAAGCAGACGACAAGAAAGCGGCAGGCGCCGGGCGCGTGCTGCTGGCGGCGTTTTCGCGGCCTCCGCAGGCGCAGGGTGAAGACGTGAATGCGTCGATTCTAATTGCAGCGGAGAGCGCGGCGTCAGTATCCGGGGCTCAAGGATGCGGCGCAGTATTTCGGTCCGGTAACCGAGGTGGCAAAGGCGCAGGCATTCGAGGTTGAGGAAGAGCCTTATGAATTCGCCGTGGGAACGAAGACTGTAGTCCGGGGAGATTTTCAGAAAGATGTCGGCACGCGGGTAATGCGGCAGTCGACGCTGGTGGTGCTGGCGCGCGGCTACGCGGTTTCGTTTACGTTTATCGGGGGAACTGAGGATGAGGTCGAGGAGTTGGTGCAGGGGTTGAGCTTCGGGGCGGGTGGAAAAGCTGCGAAGTGATCTGATACTCCGATAAACTTTGTCATTCCGACCGGAGCCGGAGCGTCAGCGACGGCGGAGTGGAGGAACCTGCTCCTTGCCTCCGCTATCACTGGCCCTATGGGCTCACACTAGTCCAAAGGCTCCGGTTCGAGCGCGATGTTAGTTTCGCCGGCCGCTTTTTTCTGCGCGTATTTCTTCATCCAGGCTTCCCAGCTTTTGCCGGCGGCTGTGTCGCGTCCAGTAAAGGCGAGAGCGGCGATGTCGGCATAGGAGATGGAAACTTTTTCGTTCGAGTTTTTGGGATATAGGCGCACGACGGAGTCTTTCAGTGTGGCCGCGGTGCGGCGGTCGAAAAGATAACCTTCGATTTTCGTTCCGTCTTTGCGGGTGATGGTCACGTCGCCGCGGTAGTCGAAGGCTTTTTCGAGCGCAACGCGGATTTCTTCGTCGCTGGCGAGTTGCGGAATCCAGCCTTCGAGTTGTTCGTGGGCAGTTCCAGGAGCGACTTCGAGCGCGTCTGGATTGATGTGAGGCACGGCCTGCGCCGCTTCGTGGTCGATGTGGCCGGATTCTTTGCCTGTCATAGCGTTCCCAGAGTCGCGAAGCGACGGTATTCATTAGCCCGCACGTCAGTGCGGGCTAGGTTAACGCGGAAGGACAAAGTCCCTTCAGAGCCTGCCCTGAGCCAAGCCGAAGGGGACGACACCAGCTTACGCGCGCGTTTCGTGCAGAGCTTCGCTCGTCGGCGCGATCTGCACCAGCGGATGCACCGGCGCTTGCGGTTCGTCCAGCAAGCGCAGCGCTTCTTCATCGCGATATCTCGTGAACAGCGTTGCCTTTACCGTGGCGAGGAATCCGCCCAGCGAACTGAACGTCGCGTTCACCGCCGAAGCCTCATAGCCGCTGTGCACCATGCAATTCGCGCACGCCGGATTGCCGGACTCAGTCCCGTAGTTGCTCCAATTCGTAGTCGCCAGCAGCTCGGCGAAAGTCTCCGCGTAGCCATCCTGCAGCAGGTAGCAGGGCTTCTGCCATCCGAAAACGTTGTAGGTAGGCATGCCCCACGGCGTGCAGGGGTAAGTGCGCTTGCCCATCAGAAATTCCAGAAAAAGCGGCGAGAGATTGAAGCGCCAGTTCTTCTTGCGGTTCGACAGGATCGCGCGGAACATGCGGCGCGTGCGGGCGCGGCCCAAGAAAATGTTTCTGGTCGGGCGCCTTGTCGTAGGAATAGCCCGGCGAGAGCATCATGCCCTCGAGGCCCAGCTCCATCATGTCGTCGAAAAAAGCGCGCACCGATTTCGGATCGGCGCCGTCGAACAGCGTGGTGTTGGTGGTGACGCGGAAGCCGCGGCCAAGAGCTTCTTTGATGGCATCGACCGCGATGTCGTATCCGCCTTCGCGGCAGACGGCGAGATCGTGCTCTTCGCGCTGGCCGTCGAGGTGCACGCTGAAGGTCAGGTATTTGCTCGGCTTGAAGAGATGAATCTTCTCTTTCAGCAGCAGCGCGTTGGTGCACAGATAAATATATTTCTTGCGCGCGACCAGGCCTTCAACAATCTCTGCCGATCTGCGGATGCATCAGCGGCTCGCCGCCGGGGATCGAAACCATGGGCGCGCCGCATTCGTCAACCGCGCGGAAACATTCTTCCGGAGAAAGATCTTTCTTCAGGATGTGCGCGGGATATTGAATCTTGCCGCATCCGGCGCAAGCCAGGTTGCAGCGGAACAGCGGCTCGAGCATCAGCACCAGCGGATACTGCTTCCGCCCGGCGAGCTTCTGCCGCAGCACGTAGGACGTGACCGTCCACATCTGTGAAACAGGAACTGGCATTATTTGGTCGGAACTCCTGTCCCCTTATCTTATCAGGGACGGTCGATTAGATGGCGGCGAACCGATTCGAGGTGCCGGAAAATGAAACCTCGCGGGCAATCACGTAGCAGCGGACGCATTCGTCCGCCTGCGAGCGATGCAAGCGCGCCGACGACGTGGCGACAGAGGAGGAACGGATAGAAAAGCCAAAGCCCCGAGCATCGCTCGGGGCTTCGAGATACTAAACGGCGTCCGCCAAACACTTACTATGATAAACGCGGCGCTCGAATTGTCAAGAAACTTTGGTATCGAGTAACCCGAGGAGGGCAAGGGAGTCGAACCCTAGTGGCTGCAAAGCCACTCGACATTTGGCGAACGCCGTCCAGTACCCACTGGCAATGCCCTCCTAAACGAATCGTCCGCCTGCAAGCATTTTATGGGCAGCTACCCGCGAAACGAGCTGTGTGGTCAGGAATATTTTGAAACCGTACCAATTCGGGAGAAAAAAGAAAGACTTCGGGCCCAGAAAGATCCCGCTAACTAGTTCGAATCGCAACCCAGAGAAAAGCGCAGAGCAGCACATACCTCATTCATTCGCGCGGAACTAAGCTGGGCCACACGTTTCCCCAGGCGCTGTTGCGACACCGTAACCGCATTGTGCAGGTTCACCGCGCACGGGGATTTCATGCCCGTCCTCCTCATTCAGAACGACTTCCGATGGCACGCCGCGAATCGTGGAAGTGACCGGCGCAACCGTGACTGTGGATAAATACGCGATGGCGCTGTTGCGGGTGAGCACGAGGGCCGGGCGTTTCTTGTCGGGCGCGGCAAACTGGTAGAGCCGAACCTCTCCGCGATCGGCCTCGGGCTATTCTTCCGGCCACGTGGCCTCCGATTCCCAACCCCGCGCTTCCGCGTCGGCTTGCGGACTGTCGCGAGTAGCCCTGGCGGTCGCGCTCTTCGCTGGCCCGCAGTTCCAACCGGCGGAGATGTTCCCGCAGGGCGTCGCGCACCAAAGCGGAACGGTTTCGCTTGGTGCGCTTCGCGGCTTGGTCGGCGGCGTGTAACAGCTTTTTATCCAGCACGATTTGAACGATTTGCATATGTGGAATCCATTCCACAGTATACTCCACATAGGAAGATATGTGGTCAGATGCAGCAGCTTGATTTAGCCAGCAGTCGGCGGCTGCGTTTACTGCGCCGATTCGGGGTCCCGCGAGGGTCGAAAAACGCGGCCTTCCGTGGTATAATTTCAACAGTCGCCAAACGAACCTAAGTATAAGACATTTCAATAACTTGAAGTCAATTCGTTGGGCGCACTTCGGACCTGGGTTGGGGCAAGTTTCTAAGGCAGTTTTCCAGTAGTAACCGGGCCTGGTTCTGAGAGAAAGTCGGGGCATTCTCCCGCGGAGCGGAATGGCCACCAAAGAGATCAATACTCCCATCGTCGAAACCAAAACAAAAAACGGAATTGTGACGCCGATCACCGCTGGAAACGGCGGTAGCAACGGCGACTACAACGCCGACTCGATCAAAGTGCTCGGCGGAATGGAAGCGGTGCGCAAGCGTCCGGCAATGTACATCGGCTCGACCGGCGATCTGGGCCTGCACCATCTCGTGTATGAAGTGGTCGACAATTCCGTAGACGAAGCGCTCGCCGGCTTCGCCACCAAGATTGAAGTCACGATTCACATCGACAACTCGATCACCGTCATCGATGACGGGCGCGGCATTCCTGTGGATGACATGGACATCGATGGGGAGAAAGTTTCTGCGGCGCAGGTGGTGATGACTACGCTGCATGCTGGAGGGAAGTTTGATTCGTCCACTTACAAAGTTTCGGGCGGGCTGCATGGCGTGGGCGTCTCTTGCGTGAATGCGCTGAGCGAAGAACTCGATCTGGAAATTTGGCGCGATGGCGCCACCTGGGAGCAGACTTACTCGAAGGGCGAGCCTACCAGCAAGATGAAGAAGGTGGGCGCCGGCAAGCGGCGCGGGACGAAGGTTCATTTCCTGCCCGATCGAACCATTTTCACGGAGACGGAATACAACTACGACACGCTGGCGCAGCGGCTGCGCGAGCTTGCGTTCCTGAACAAGGGCCTGCTAATCACGCTTGACCGATGAGCGCACGACCGACGCCAAGAGCGGCGAGCCCAAGCATACAGACTTCAAGTACAACGGCGGCATCGCGGAATTCATCAAGCATCTGAACCGCGGCAAGCAGGTGCTGCACGACAAGCCGATCTACATGGAGGCGGAGCGCAGCGGCGTGGCCATGGAGATTGGCCTGCAATACAACGACGGCTATTCGGAGTCGGTGTTCAGCTTCGCCAACAACATCAATACTGTCGACGGCGGCACGCATCTCTCCGGCTTCCGCATGGCGCTAACCCGCACCATTAATTATGCTGGGCAGCAGATGGGTTTGTTCAAGGATGTAAAAGAAAACTTAACCGGCGACGACGTGCGCGAAGGTTTGGTGGCGGTGATCAGTGTGAAGCTGTCGCAGCCGCAGTTCGAAGGGCAGACCAAGGGCAAGCTGAACTCCGATATTGGGGGCGTAGTCCAGGCGTTTATCAACGAGAGACTGGGGGCGTTTTTCGAGCAGAACTCCACCGTCGCCAAGAAAATTATTAACAAGGCTGTGGATGCGGCGCGGGCGCGCGAGGCGGCGCGCAAGGCGCGGGATTTGACTCGGCGGAAAGGCGCGCTTGATTCGGGCGGGTTGCCGGGGAAGCTGGCGGATTGCTCGGAGCGCGATCCGAACCGCTGCGAACTGTTTTTAGTTGAGGGCGAGTCGGCCGGAGGGACTGCGAAGCAGGGCCGCGACCGGCGCTTCCAGGCGATTCTGCCGCTGAAAGGAAAAATTCTCAACGTCGAAAAGGCGCGCTACGACAAGATGCTGGCGCACGAAGAAATTCGCGCCATGATCACCGCGCTCGGCACCGGCATTGCGAAGGATGATTTCGATCCCACGAAAGTGCGCTACGGCAAAATCATTCTGATGACCGACGCTGACGTGGACGGCTCGCACATCCGCACCCTGCTGCTGACGTTCTTCTTCCGGCACATGCAGGAGTTGATCAAGCGCGGCAACGTGTTTATTGCGCAGCCCCCGCTGTATTCCATCAAAAAGGGCAAGAGCATGCAGTATGTGAAAGACGATGAAGCCTTTGACAAAATCATGCTCAAGCGCGCGGCCGATGGGCTGATCGTGCGCTACGGCGAGGGCGCGGCCAAGCTGGAGGGCGCGAACTTGACGCGATTTATGAGCGTGCTGAAGGAGTATTTGAACTTCTTCGACAAGGTGAACAAGCGGCTGCGGGATGAGAGCGTCACGGAGCTGCTGCCCCGGCTGGATTTCTCGAAGCATGCGGATTTCGAGGGCGATAAGAAGAGTCCGCCGAAAAAGATCGAGCGGCTGGAGCGGGAACTGAAGAAGCTGCAGAAAGACCGCAAGTTCAAGAGCGTGGAAGCTGTCTTCGACGAAGAGCACAACCTGTGGGAAGTGCGCTTCGTGAACTCGCAGGGGTCGGAGCACATGATCAACTGGGAGCTGGCGTCGAGCGCGGAGTGCCGGCAGTTGATTTCGAAGTTCAAGCAGATCGAGCCTTATCTGGAGCCGCCGTTTGTGGTGGAAGCTGTGACCAAGGGCGCAGCCGCCGCCGCTGAGGAAGAGAGCGGAAGAAGAGAGCGCGGAGTCGGAAGCGGGCGAGTCCGATGGAAAGTCGGGAAAGAAAACTGCGAAGGCTGCACCCAAGAATCGTGCCGTGATCGAGCCCGTCGAGAAGGCGACGGCGCGCGAGCTGTTCGACTACGTGAAGAAAGAAGGCAGCCGCGGCTACGATGTGCAGCGCTACAAGGGCCTGGGTGAGATGACGGCTCCGCAGTTGTGGGAGACGACTATGGATCCGGAGCGGCGGACTCTGCTTTCGGTGAAGCTGGAAGACATTGCCGAGTGCGAGACCATCTTCACCACTTTGATGGGTGAGGATGTGGAAGCGCGGCGGAAGTTTATTGAAGAGAATGCGCTGGATGTGAAGAACCTGGATATTTAAATCGAGTCGCTGACGCGTACCCAGCCGGATGCGGAAGTGCCTGTCGGAGGTGGTCCCCGACGTGGCGACGGAGTATCTGCAATCGTGCTGACAACTGCCGACATCGAGTCCGTGCACCAATTGGTTGCGCAGGGGCCCCACCGAGTAAGAATTCCGAGCGATGGCATTACACTGGCGGCTGCCGTCGAGCTAGCTTGCATTCGAAATGTAGCCTCCCATCTGAGAATCGACACAGATGGTCCCAGTTCGAGTTGGTCCCTCCTAGACAGCTTAGATTGGCCGCATGCCAGAGCGGCGGAAGCAACTGAAAGCGGCATTCTGCAACTGCGCACTTTCGTCGCTCGCCCGAGCGACCGGGAATGGAGACCGTTCGTTTACGCCGTCAGGAAGCGTGTGGTTAAGCTTGGGTTTTCGCTGCATGGGGCCCGCGTAATAACCGCCGGACTCAGCGAGATCTTCGATAACATCTGGGACCACAGCGCGAGCGAGGTGCCGAGCCTAGTCGCGTGTGAGCTCGAGGAACGAAGAGCCGCCTTCTGTATCGCTGATCTGGGCATCGGTGTCCTTGGAAGCCTCCAGACGAACCCAAGGTATGCTTCACTCCGTACTTCCGCAGAAGCGCTTGAAAAGGCATTGGAAACGGGAGTTTCACGCTTCGAGGAATCTGGCCGGGGTTACGGGTTCGGTGACCTCTTGATGGCGTTGACCGAGCAGTGGGGGACCGCACGCCTAAGGACGGGCGAAGCGAAACTGGTGATCGACGCGACAACTGAGAGCCGGAGCCGCCACCGCGGCTACGCACCATTCCTGCCGGGGCTGCAGATATTCCTCGAGTTCCTCGCGGACGGGGCGAGTGGGTGGAGTTGGTGTTTATGGCGGAGGCGGCGAAGAGGGGGTTTTTCGTCTGCAAGCCGTGGGGAGAAATGCGGGCTTACGATTTCGGGATCGAACACGGGGCGAACTATCTTCGAGTGCAGGTGAAGGGCACCGCATACCGTCTGCAGTTAGGGTATCTATTGCAATTCATGCCCAGTCACAGAGATATGAAGGACTTCACGCCGAAGCAGCTTGACGTGTTCGCAGTGTACGTGATTCCCGAGAATGCCTGGTACCTGATCCCCGCGTCGGCGCTGCTGGGTGAGCGGCAAAGATGGAGTGTAATGCTGAGTACCGTGGCCCCTCCGGTAAAAAAGAAGTCATACTGCTTCGAATGTTATCGCGAGGCTTGGGGCTTGCTGAAGAAAAGCCGAAGAGAACTGGCAAGGTATGGGCGCTAGATTTGGTGGCTTCCCGGCGGGTGGTGCTCTGGGGCTCGCTTCGGTCGCTGGACAGCCGAGGCGGCTGTCCCTACATGGGCATTGGCTGTGTGAAAAAAAGCATTCTCGTAGCCGACACTTATGGGGAAGCTTCGGATGGTCTGTGGAATAGCGAGGCTACCGTGGTTCCCAGCGCTAGCAATGTGATCAGCGAGATAATGCCCAGCGAGATTACGCAGTAGATGCACCAGACGCCGAGAATATCTTTCTCAACGTGTGCGAGGTACAGGGAGAATGCGAGTCCGATCAGGGCTGCTGGCAGGACGAGGCGGTAGGCGCGGCGCCAGGCTAGGGCGGCCATGAGGAGATATCCTGCCATGCCCAGGGCTCCTACTGGAATACCAGCTAGCACTGCGTAGGGGCTGTGATTGACTATGCCGCAGTCCCAGCGCTCGTTGATGCTGCAGGGGGAGTCGCCTTCGGTGCGGTAGTGTTCGCGCAGGGCTAGAGCGGAGACTACGATTCCTGCCGTGGCAAGCACTATTAGAACGTACTTCATTGCTTCCTCTTTCCATTGATGATTGGTGATTGTTGATCGTTGATTAAAACCTTGTCGTGCCGATTTTCAATCAACAATCAGAAATCATCAATCATCAATTTCTTTATTTACTTGCCGGCTGGGGCTTTCTCGTGTCCGGTGATCTTGACGTTTTCGAGCCAGTACTTACCCGGCTCGGCGACTACTACGTCGGCGGTGATGGAGTCGCCGGGCTGGAGTTGATCGAGTGCGGCTGCGGGCTTAATGGGATAGGGCATTACCATCTGGTCCATAAAGTTCGGGATGGGGTCGTTGTTGATGTTAGCCGAGCCAGCTGGGTTGTCGATGGAGATTACTTTTCCTTTGAGGGAATAACGCTTGGCTTCGGGTTGAGGGCTTGCGCTGGCTGGCTGTGAGGTGCTGCGATTGCAGGCTGCGGAAAGAGTGAGCAGGGCGAAGAGGCAGAACAATGCTGGACGGTGCAAGGATGAATGGAGTCGAGCATTCGATACGCTGCCGACGAAAGCAGGTCCCCCTCGGCGCGCTTCGCTTGCTCGGGGCAGGCTCTCCACTCCGCTCGCTTGCGCTCCGCTCCGGTCGGGATGACAAAGTCTTTGTGTACTGTTTGAAATCATATTCGATCTCCTAATTATCTCCGATCGTGCTCCTACTACTACCTTCCGGCTTCAATAGTGGAAGCGGTAGCGGAGTTCTACGTAGATTTCGCGCGGGAGGTTCCAGTGATATCCGCCGAAGGTCAGGCTGTTGTCGTATTCGACGCGGCGGTTGGCCACGTTCAGGGCGGTGAGCGAGGCGGTGAAACGTTCGCCGAAGTCTTTGCCGAGCGAGAGATCGAAGCTGGTGTGCTGCGGCAGATAATCACCCGGGTAGGGCGCGGCGGGGAAAGCGTTGTGGAATCCCGAGCCGTAGTAGACGTTGGTGGAAACATAGGCGCGCCAGGGGAGTGAAACATCTCCCCCCAGATTGAGCGTGTTGCGCTGGTCGTGATCGAGTGGGTGGAGTTGGGGAGAGAACGCCCCTGGCACGGTGAGACCGCCGATGATGGTGCCGGCGCCCTCGGCGATCTGGTTGGAGTAGGCAAGGTGAATTTGTCCGCGGTGGGCGAAGCGCGGGGAGCGGAGGGTGAGTTCCCATCCGCGAACCCGGGCGTTGGAAACGGCGATGGGGAAGAAGATGCTGGAAGCGCCGATGTTGTTGTGGTCGAGGAAATTGGCGATGCTGGTTTTGAAATTGTCGGCGTCGAGGACCCAGCCGCGGTAAGGGATGTTCACGCCGAACTGATGTTCTTCGTCGCGCTCGCCGGGGAGGGTGCCGAATCCCAGACCTTGTTGCTGCGTGAAGTTAATCAGAGCGGGGCCGGAGACGGTCTCGATCGGCGGGGCTTGATAGTAGTGTCCGTAGAAGGCGCGGAATGTCCAGCGCAGGCGAGGGACGGTGGCGGTGATGCCGAAGCGCGGGCTGATGGCAGACTCGTCAACTGGCGGCGCAGTCGAGGTGACGGCGAAGTTGCCTTCGGAGAATCGCGTGGGGCGCATGCCGGCAGATAGCGTTAGCCACGAAAAAGGATTGAATTTCTCGTCGATGAAGAAGGCTTCGAGATTGGCAGTGGGGTGTTCGGAATCGTTGATGGTTGGGTTTCCGCTGCCATCATTGAAGATCGCGCCGAAGAGCTGGTTATCGCGCTGGTAGAAGCTGAGAAATCCAACTTGCAGGTCGTTCTTCTTGTAATTCGCGGCGAAGCTGGCTTGACCTCCAGCGTAGGTGGAACCGCGGTTTTCGATGGTGGCGATTGGAATGTCGGTGGGATTGCTGTTGTAGTTGCCGCGATTGTAGTGGTAAAAGGGCGAGACTGTGGTCATGAGATGCGAGTTGATGGTGTGGACCCAGGTGAATAAAACTCCGGCATCGGCTTCGTGCTCGCCGTCGCGCAGTCCGATGCTGGGGGAGTACTGACCGCTGCCGGGACTGTTTTCGATGTCGTTGGGGAAAGGATCGTAGGGGATCTGGAAATAGTCGCGGCGAAGGGAAGTCATGAGACGAAGCTGATTGGAGGGATCGGCGTTGAAGATGAAGGAGCCGAATCCGCCGACGCCGTTGACGGCGTCGTGCACAACCTGGGGAACGGGCGGCTGTAAGCCCAGATTGCTGCGATTGCCGTTGACGCTGGCGTAGTAGGCGAAGCGTTCGGTGTGGCTGCCGAAACTTAGGGAGTCGTTGGTCTGGTAGAAGTTGCCGGCGCTAAGAACTAGCTCGGCCTGATTGTTGCGTTCGAAGCCGGTGCGGGGAACTGCGTTGAAGACTCCGTAGGTGCGGTCGCCGAACTCCGCGCCGTAGCTGCCGCGATTGACTTCGACATATTCCAGGTCTTTCGGATCGAATTGCGGGCCGACGTTTTGCGCGATGGCAGTGTTGACGACGGGGATGCCGTCGAGGAGCCAGGTGGTTTGGTGCCCGCCGCGCATGTGAAGCATGTCGTGGGTGACGTAGGCGCCGGGAACGTAGTTGGTGATCATGGCGAGGCTGTTGGTGCGGTCTGCGCCGGGGGTGCGGGCGATATCGAGCTGGTTGATCAGCGTGATGGGTGTGGCTGAGTCGGTGGGAGCAACTTCGGGCGCTGCTGAAACGGTTATCTTCGCCGTTGCCGTCGCTACCTGCAATTGAAAGTGAACTACAGGTACGGTTCCCGAGATGACCGTAACATCCTGTGCGGCCTGTGCGAATCCTGGGCTGGCGACGGAGATGGAATAGTCGCCGAGGGGCACGGCATTGATTTCAAATTCTCCGCTGGGGCCAGTGGTGATGGTCTTGAACCAGTCTGACGATTTCGCTTTCAGCATCACCATAGCGCCCTGAACGGGGCGATGCTGCGGGTCGTGCACGACACCACGGATGGCGCCGTAGATGTTGGCGAAAGCATCGATGCTGGTCAGCAATACAAGGATGATGATCAGGCTCGTCCTGCGGGTCATTTTTGTCTCCTTATGGATCGGAGTAGGGGCGTTCGCGGGCGGCGGCCGATGTTATCGGCAGCGCCGCACGAATCCTGCGACGAACGCTCGTGCGTTAAGGAAACGAAACTAAGTCAGCCTTGGAGGAAGCTTCAGCAGGCGGGCGGAGCGCGGGAAGGGAGGAATTCTGCCGAGGGATTGGCCGGAGAGTTGGGTTCCGTTCCTGGCGGGAGCGGGTTGATGGTCTGCAGGAAAGAGACTATGGGACGCGGTTGCGCGTAGGCCCATTTCCCCGTGGTGACGGCGCGGCGACATGCCCGGTTGGGGCAACTGGCGTCGTGGATTACAAGCTGTTCGGATTCTGGAGTCAGCGAATCCTGGCAGTGATGAAGTCCCTTGCGGAGGCAGCATGCATGCGGTGCAGAGGTCGCCGCTAGCGCCAATGGGACAAGACTTCCCACGAGCGCGAAGAGCAGTAACAATCTGGCGGTCAGGCGATGCATGCTTTGGTCAGAACCCTAAGATGGGGCTAGCATAGAACGGAATCGTCGGCGGGTGCAAGCGGGAGGTTGACGAGGTATGCCTGTGGCGCAGGGATTCCAGAGGCCATCCATCAATGCATTAATAGCCTGCAAATGTATCAAAATGACTGAGTGCGCTAGCGGACTGACACGGTTTGAGCCGCTGATAGAATTTCCGGGTTATCGAAACCTGCCGCAAGGAGACGGGCTTTCTATGACAACTCCGAACCAACCCTACGTACCTATCTGCGCGATCTGCGGCAAGCCTTGCAACTTTGAAGAATGCAAAGTTACCTACGATGGGAAGCCCGTTCACGATGATTGCATCGTCACGCTGCTGCTCGAAAAGAAAGCTGAGAAATCCTAGCAACGCATTATTAGGACACTACCGTTGGCGAGGCACCCCGTAGTAGCGTGCTACCGCATCAGCACGTACGCGCCGCCGTTGGTGAAGGCGATGACCAGGTTCATCAGGACGAGCATGAGGTCGTAGTGCCAGCCCGATGACTTCTCGCCCCAGAAGCCGGTATGCCACACGAAAATCTTTTTCTGGATGGCGCCGAACATGATGAGGATGAGGCCGACGGCGGCTAGTTGGGTGAGGACTCCGGAAGCCACACCGAGGCCTCCGGCGACTTCGGCTACGCCGAGGAAGATGGTGAACGGTTTGGACATGCCGATACTCTTGGCGCGGGCGGCGGGGTCTTTGAGATGGGTGTAGCCACTGGTGACGAAGACCAAGCCGACCATTAGCCGCGTGAGGAGCAGGCTGAGGTCGGTGAAGCGGGCTAGTTGAGGGAACATGGCGGTTTTTTCGATGACTCGGGATCGATTAAGGTTGATGGAGTCTGTCCCGGCGGCTAAAGCCGATTCTTCTTCTGCGATTTTACGGTACGACTGAAGTCGCACCCTGATACGAATCAGGCTTTGCCCTGGATCTTGGCCCACCACCAGCGGACGCCGACGAACAGGAAACGCCAGTCGCTGAAGAATTCGGGAGGCTTGCCTTCAAAGGCGTGGCCGATGAATTGGAGAATCCATCCCAAGACAAACAGAGCCAGCGCGTAGGGCCACAGGCGGTGGATGAAGATGCTGACGAGAAAAACCGCGACCGAGAGCACGATGGTTGGGATGCCGAGGGTGTGGCAGATGCGGTTTATGGGATGCTGATGGCTGGAGGCGTATTGCGAGATCCACTGCTCGTTGGTGCGGTTGCCTAGCATGCGGAAGGATGATACATCGTACGAGTACCTCTTTGCACGGTCGCGGAGTTTGTGCCTCGGTGCCGGCTTCCGCGAAGAAGCCGACTCGCTCTGCTCGGCGGGACAGCCGAGGCGGCTGTCTCTCCATGAGCATCTCAGCAAACTGAGATATACCCAGGTTGAGGCGTCTGCATCCCGCGTGTTAGCATCCTAGGTTTTGGCAGGTATGTTGGGCTGGCCTGTATACTGCACTGTTCTTCATTCTGACTCTGGGCCTTCTGTCTTTCCACGCCACGCCTGCGAAGGAGCCTACTTGTGAAAGTCTATTCCGGGGAAAACATTCGTAATGTTGCAGTTGTGGGGCATGGGCATGCGGGGAAGACCACGCTGCTCTCGGCCATGCTGTATACGGCGGGGGCAACGCCGCGGCTGGGGCGGGTGGATGACGGGTCGGCAACCACCGATTACGACGAGGAAGAGATCGCGCGCAAGATGTCGATAGCGGCGTCGGCGGCCTACGTGGAGTGGGGCAAGACGAAGATCAACGTGATCGATACGCCGGGGTTCAACATGTTTGTGCACGAGGCGAAGATGGTGTTGCCCGTGGTGGATGCGGCGATCGTTGTCGTGGACGGTGTGGCCGGCGTGGAAGTGGTGACGCAGCGGGTTTGGAACGATTGCGAGGAGTACAAAACTCCGCGGCTGATTGTGGTGAACCGCATGGACCGCGACCGGGCGAATGCGGAGCGCGTGCTGGAGTCGCTGATCAATGCGTTTGGACGGAATGTGATTCCGATTGCGCTGCCCATTGGGAGCGAGAAGAATCTGAGCGGCATCGTCGATCTGGTGCGCATGAAGGCCTACACGTATGAGCTGGGCGGGAATGGAAAAGGCAAGGAGACGGAGATCCCGGCCCATATGCGAGGGCAAGTGCAGGAAGCTCATGAGCAACTTGTCGAACTGATTGCCGAGGGCGACGACAAGCTGATGGAGAAGTTCTTCGAAGCGGGGACGCTGGCGGAAGAAGATCTGATTCCGGCGCTACACAATGCGATTCGAGAGGACAAACTCTTTCCCGTCGTTTTTGCTTCGGGGTTGGGCAACATCGGCGCTGACCGGGTTATGGATTTTATTGTCGACTACACTCCGGCGCCATCCGAGCATGAGTGGGTGCAGGGCGAGCCGGCGGCATCGGGTAACGGCGATGCGCCCAAGCGGCACGAGACGGATGCGGAGCCAGTGTCGCTGTATGTGTTCAAGACTGTTTCGGACGCGTTCGCGGGGAGGATTTCGTACTTTAAGGTTTTCTCCGGCGTGCTGAAGAATGAGTTGACGGCGCAGAACTTCTCGCGCGGATCGACGGAGAAGCTGTCGCATATTTCGATCATGCAGGGGAAAACCGCGGTGCCGGTGACGGAGTTGCATGCCGGCGATATCGGCGCTGTGGCGAAATTGAAAGACACTTTGACCGGCGACACTCTGGGAGATAAATCCGCGCCGATTCTTTACCCCCGGGTGAAGCTGCCGGAACCGGCGATTACATTTGCGATCGAGCCGAAGAGCCGCGCCGATGAAGACAAGCTGGGACCGGGAGTACACAAACTGATTGAAGAAGATGCGATGCTGCGATTCTTCCGGGATGCGCAGACCCAGGAGTTTCTGATCGCGGGGACGGGGCAGCAGCATATTGAAGTTACAGTGGCTAAGCTGAAGAAGCGGTATCACACGGAAGTGGTGCTGAAGGCGCCGAAAGTGCCGTATCGCGAGACGATACGCGGCAAAGCCGATGTGCAGGGTCGGCACAAGAAACAGACTGGCGGACACGGGCAGTATGGCGATTGCAAGATCAAGATGGAGCCGATGCCGCGGGGCGGGCAGTTTGAGTTCGTGAACGACATTTTCGGAGGCGCGATTCCGAAGAACTATATTCCCGCCATTGAAAAGGGAATCAAAGATGCGGCGGCGCGCGGGTATCTTGCGGGATTTCCGGTGGTGGATTTCCGCGTGATTCTTTATGACGGGTCGTATCACGATGTGGATTCGAACGACATGTCGTTTCCAGATGGCAGGGCGCATCGCGTTCAAGAAGGCGATGGAGCAGGCCAAGCCCACGATTCTGGAGCCGGTGATGTCGGTTGAGATCACGGTACCGGACGACTTTGCGGGCTCGATCATGGGCGATTTGAACAGCCGGCGGGGACGCATCCAGGGTATGGATAACAAGGGCGGCAATACTGTTGTAAAGGCCGAAGTGCCGATGGCGGAGATGCTGACCTACGGCGTGGATTTGACCTCGATGACGCAGGGGCGCGGTTCTTTCAACATGGAAATGCACCACTACGACACCGTGCCGGGAGCGTTGCAGGAGAAGATTATTGAGAAGGCGAAGGCGGCGCGGGGGGATGTGAAGGAAGAGGAAGAGTAGAGGCTCAGTCAAACTTAAGAATGAAGGACAACATCGGTGCTGGCGAAATCCGCACCCTTGGCCAGCAGAGGTTCGCCGGCCGCTTTCGCGAGGGCGTAGGAAAAACAATCGCCGAAGTTCAGCCCCGCCGGATGACGGCCTTTTCCGTACTTGCGCCACGCAGAGCGGGCGAGGTCCGCGAGTTCGGCATCGATGGGAACAATCTGTATCTGGGCGCGGACGACAAATAGATCGAACTCCCGTCCGGCTCCGCCGCCCTTGCGGCCTTCGATCACCATGCCGGCTTCGAGGACGGTCGCGGCGGAGATGAGGCGGCTGCTCGCGGCAACGATGGCGTTACGAAAGGCGTCGCGCTCCGGCTCGTGAAAAAAGATTGCCGCCAGGGCCGAGGTGTCAATGACCATTGCGAGTTTGCCTCATGCGAGTTTGCCTCACGACGGAAGGCCATTTTCGTCATAGCCGATAATCTCATCGGGAGTGCGAGCATCCAGGTCGGGCATTTCGTCAACGCGCTGGAGAATGTCATCAATTTGCGCCGCGAGTGCCTGGCTCCTGCGATTGCTATTCAGGCGCTCAAGGCGCTCCTCCAATGCTTTCTGGATGGCGCCGGTTAGGCTCTCGCCGGTTCTTGCCGCGATCTCTCGGGCCAGATGCTCTGTCTCTATGCTTTTGATACTAAGGGCCATATCACGATGATTATAGCATTATAGACAAAAGTATAGATAAATTTATTGACGCTTCAAAGTCCGCAATTGCGCCGTTTCGCATTTCGTTCTACCATCCGACCAGTGGCCACTGCCAAGAACAATCCCAACCTGAATTACAGTCCGGACCGGCTGGTATCGGCGGCGGCGGTGGAGGACGATTCTTCGTTTGAGCTGAAGCTGCGGCCGCAGCGGCTGGGCGAATTTATCGGGCAGACCAAAGTCAAAGAAAATCTGGCGGTGGCGATTGAGGCGGCGCGGTCGCGCGGCGAGGCCATGGATCACGTGCTGCTCTACGGGCCTCCGGGGCTGGGGAAGACTACGCTTGCGAATATTATTGCCAATGAATTGGGCGTGCACTTTCAGCCTACGGCTGCGCCGCTGTTGCAGATCAAGGGCGACCTGACGGCGATTATCACCAACATGCAGGATAAGCAAGTCCTGTTCATCGATGAGATTCACCGGCTGCAGCCGGTGCTGGAAGAGCTGCTGTATTCGGCGCTGGAAGACTACAAGCTGGACATAATTATCGGGCAAGGGCCTTCGGCGCGAACCCACACGCTGGAAGTGAAGCCGTTTACTTTTGTTGGCGCGACCACGCGAGCGGGATTGATTTCGGCGCCGCTGCGGTCGCGGTTTGGAATTGTGCTGCGGCTGGAGTTTTATACGCCGGAGGATTTGCGCGTGATTGTGGAGCGGTCGGCGGAGATTCTGGGAGTGGAAGTCGATGACGCGGGGGCGATTGAGATTGCCAGCCGGTCGCGGGGTACGCCACGCATCGCAAACCGGCTGCTGCGGCGAGTGCGCGACTATGCGCAGGTGCGCGGGGCGGGCAAGATCGATTTGCCCACGGCGCAGGCCGCGCTGCAGATGCTGGAAGTAGATAAATATGGGTTTGACGAAGTAGACCGCCGGCTGTTGCTGACGATTATCGAAAAATATCAGGGCGGGCCAGTGGGTGTGAATACGCTGGCGGCGGTGCTGGCCGAAGAGCCGGACGCGATTGAAGAGATTTACGAGCCGTTCCTGATGCAGATTGGATTCTTGAACCGGACTCCGCGCGGGCGCGTGGCTACACAGCTGGCCTACGATTATTTTGGAATCACGCCCAGCCGGCGGCAGAGTTCGTTATTCTGAATCCGTTGTTCTAAAACGTGACGGCGATTGGCAGGAGGGCCATGAAACAACTGCGACAGGTCACCGCGATTATTGAACGTGAAGGTAACGGATACGTTTCTCTGTGCCCCGAACTGGATGTTGCCAGCCAGGGCGACACAATTGAGTCCGCGCGCAACAATTACGGGAGGCCGTTGAGTTATTTCTTGAAACTGCAGATCCAACGGAAGTCGAACGGCGTGGACATTCCGAGCTGTTTGTAACTCGGCTTGAGGTCGAGGTTGGGTAGGCTGCGTGTGTTTTCCGGGCGCGAAGTTTGGTTCGACGCAGGGGCAGCCACGTGGTTATGCAGGAACGGACTGAAAATTCAACTATTACCGTGCCTGTGCCGGACCATTCCGAGCTTGCATTGGGACCCTGATGTCCATTATTCGGCAATCAGGCCTGTCGCGGTCGCTCTTCGAAGCCTAGCCATCCATTGAGCTTCAAACTCACCGGAAACCCTTCACAATCTTGTTCGTGAAACCTTAAAGACAATACTTGCATGTTTCTTGAGAGCCGCTCATGGTGTATCTTGCTGGATTCCTCTCAAGGCCTGAACTGTGAGAGATGGGGGCGATTTGCCTTTGGTCCGAAGTCGGGCTGCTGCGGTCAGAAAGCTTCTGAGGTTCCTAATGGCGGCCGCGGTGACGCTGTCTGGAGCCGCGGAAGTTGGATGGGGTGCGTCCCCGCCGCAGACTGCTGCTGTGGTGCAAAGTTCCAATTCAGCGGTGCAGGAACCGGCTTCGCCGCAAAATACGCCTGGACACAATTCACAGCAAACACCCCAGAATCCTGCTCCGTCTCCTGAAACGAATCCCACGCCGGGACAAGAACCTAAGCCGTCGCCACAGTATCCGCCACCATCGGCGCAGTTGCCGGAACCACCGATAAAGAACCCCGAGGTGAAACCGGCGCCGAAGTCAGCGATCGCGCCCCCGGCTCTGACGATTCCACGTTTAACCCGGGCACCGGTGCTGGAAGACTTCCTGGAAATGAAGCCCGAGGGCGAGATCGCGCTGCAAATGGCGAAGGTGACGGGCTTCGTGCAACGCAATCCGCACGATGGCGAAAAAGTTTCCGAGGATACGGCCGCCTATTTGGGGTACGACCAGAAGAATGTGTATATCGTGTTCGTGTGCTTCGACGATCCCAAGAAAGTGCGGGGGCGGATGTCGCGGCGCGAGGATATCCACGACGATGACCAGGTTGCGGTCATGTTCGATACCTTTCACGACCGGCGGCGAGCGTATGAGTTTCAGACCACACCGCTGGGCGTGCAGTGGGATGCGATTTATACCGAGGCCACACGGCAGGAAGCCGGCGGCAATTGGGATGTTTCCTGGGACGCGGTTTGGGATTCGCGGGGCAAAGTCACGAGTCGCGGTTTTGTGGTGTGGATGGCGATTCCCTTCAAGAGCCTGCGATTTCCGGCGTCGAGAGAGCAGGAATGGGGAATCATTTTGTACCGTGGAATCGTGCGCAAGAATGAGGACGCATTCTGGCCGCAAATTTCCCGCAAGATTGAAGGCCGGCTCGGGCAAGCGGCGACGCTGTATGGGCTTGAGGGCATTTCTCCCGGGCGCGACATCGAACTTATTCCCTATGGAATCATGCGTGGCTTTCGCGCGCTGGACACGGTTGACCCCGCCAACCCATTTTTTCAGAAGGCGACCGCTCAGGGGCAATTCGGCATGGATGCGAAGTTCGTCATTCGCGACCACTTTGTGCTGGACCTGACGGCGAATCCGGACTTCAGCCAGGTGGAGTCAGAGGACCCGCAGATCACGGTGAACCAGCGCTTCGAAGTGTATTTTCCGGAGAAGCGGCCGTTTTTTCTGGAAAATGAAGATTACTTTCGCACACCGTTCGATTTATTTTTTACCCGCAATATTCAGGACCTGTCGGCAGGGATCCGGCTAACGGGGAAGGAAGGTCCGTATTCGGTTGGAGTGATGTCGACGGACGACCGCGCCCCCGGGCTGGCGGTACCAAGCTATTTTCCGCTTTCCGGGACGCGCTCCTACTTCACGGTTGCGCGGGTGAGCCGCGACATCTTCAAGCAGTCAAGCGTGGGAGCGCTATATACAGACTGGGAGTGTCCGACGACCGGTGAGTTTAATCGGGTGGGCGGACTGGACACGCGGCTGAAGGTCAGCAAGAACTGGATCGTGGAGGGTCAAGCCGTAGTAAGTTCAAGCAACCTGGCCGGCAATCCCTTCGCCTCCTCTTACTCAAGCAACAATTGCGAGACCAACCTGTTTCCCTTCGACTCAGGCAATGCCGGCAACGGCAATTATTATGCTGGTCCGGCCGATCGGCTTGACGTGAAACACAACGGGCTGCATTTCCTTTACACCGGTTCTTATCAGGACGTGAGTCCGGGCTTCGTAAGCGTCCCGGGATTCGTGAACCGGGTCGACATTCGCGATAGTCAGCAGCATGCCGGTTACTTCTTTCGTCCCAAGAAAGGATGGATTACGGCTTGGGGCCCGGCCATTTATAACCACAACACATGGGACCACAACGGAACGCGGCTGGATACCGACTACGAGCCGTACTTGACGATAGGGGCGAGGGGCCAGACGGTTGCACAGCTCGTGCCGTATGAAGAGACACGCGAACGCCTGCGGCCACAGGACTTCGCGTTCCTTGGTCTGACGGGCGTAATTGGGAACCAGGACTACCATGAGCACCGCAGCGGAGCCAAGTTCCAAACCGGCTACTTTCCAAAGGTCACGGTAGGGGCGAGTTATTTCTGGGGAGATGGGGCGAACTTTGTGCCTCCGACGAACCCGCTGCCGCCGACGCTTTTCAACGCGCTGCCGAAGTCGCTGCTCTCGCGGTTAAATACGGGCACCGCAACGCTGACTTTCCGTCCTGTGAAACCGCTGAAGATTGAGAATACGTATCTGTTTGAGCGCTTGCGGGCGACCGAGAGCGAATATCTCTTTGCGCTTTCGGAAGTGGCTGCCTCGCAGACTCCCGGCGTTCCGATTGGAAAAGGTATTTTCGACAACCACATTGTGCGCAGCAAGTGGAATTGGCAATTTACTCCGCAACTTTCGCTGCGCCTGATTTTGCAATACAACTCTGTACTCGCGAACACGCCGGGCAAGGAATTCAACCTGGCGAGCAATGGCACGCCATTTTATTTGTATACCTACCTGCCGACCGAGAAGCAGTTCAACGCCGACTTCCTGCTCACCTATCTTGTGCATCCGGGGACGGCGATTTATGTGGGCTATAACAGCGACCTACAGAATTTGGACCACAGCCTGATGCAAGATCCGCTGGCGGGCCTGTACACGGCGAAGAGCTACATCAACGACAGCCGGCAATTCTTTGTGAAAGTGTCGTACCAGTTCCGGTTCTGAGGGCGGCGGGGTGGGCCGCTCTGGCGTTGCTGAATCCTGGGGCATTCCGGTAGAATCTAAGGATTCGTAACGAGATTGGAATCCATATGAAACCTGCCATTCATCCCGCTTACAACGAAGTGCGCGTGCATTGCGCGTGCGGCAATGCGTTTGTTACTCGTTCTACACATAAAGGCGATATCAGCGTGGAAATTTGCTCTGCCTGCCATCCTTTCTTTACCGGCAAGCAGAAGCTTATGGACACGGCTGGCCGCGTGGAACGCTTCCGCCGCAAGTACGCGAAGAACGCGCCTGCTCCGGCTAAGCCAGCCGAGGCGTCGAAGAATTAACTTCTTTGCCACGGATTACCACGGTTACACCCGAGAATTAGGCCCTCGCTTAGCGGCGAGGGCTTTTGTTTGGATGGCCAAGTAGAATAGACCTGTGCGCAAGTCATGGGACATCTCGGTTGGCGGGGGCTCGGGTGGAGCAGGTTCGTGTGGGGACGGGCGCATTCGCAAGCCTGCCCTGAGCGAAGCCGAAGGGTCCAGCGAGCAAAGCGAGCCAGTCCCGGCAAACCTGTCCATCGGTGAAGTGACGATCGCTCCGGCGACAGTACTCGCGCCGATGGCTGGCGTCACCGACACGGTCTTCCGCCGGTTCATCCGCAACCTTGGCGGCTGCGGGCTGATCATGACCGAGTTCACCTCGGCCGACGGTGTGCTCCGCAAGAAGGACCAGAAGGCCAAGCGCTATCTCCATTTCTATGAAGACGAACATCCGATTTCGGCGCAGCTTTTTGGCAGCGATCCGCAGGTGATGGCCGAGGCGGCGCGCATGGTTGAAGGTCTGGGCTTTGACCTCGTCGACCTGAACCTGGGTTGCCCGGCAAAGAAAGTCGTGAAGTGCAACGGAGGCTCGGGACTGCTGCGCGATCTGCCGGCGATCGGCCGCATCTTTGAGTCGGTGCGGGCCGCGGTGAAGATTCCCTTCACCGTGAAGTTCCGCGCGGGATGGAGCGACGACGAAATCGTTTGCGTGGAACTGGCGCGCATGGCGGAATCGTGCGGTCTGGCAGCAGTCGCGTTGCACGCGCGTACACGTGAGCAAGGCTACAGCGGCCAGGCCCGCTGGGAGTGGATTGCCGCGATAAAAGATGCGGTGAAGATTCCGGTGATCGGCAACGGCGACATCCGCACGCCCGAGGATGCCTGCGCCATGGTCACGCAGACCGGGTGCGATGCGGTAATGATCGGGCGGACAGCGCCGTCGAATCCGTGGATCTTCCGGCAGATTCAGCAGCATTGCGCCGGAATGGATCGCGAAGGGCACGACTTTAGTCGTGCCGCAGACGACGCAAATTCTAGAACGGCCTTAGCCGCTGAAGGGCGGCCCTACGACGAGCCCTCTGAGGCCGATCGCTACCAAATGATCCGCACCTACTTCGAGATGCTGATCGAAGAAGAACTCCCCGATGCCGTTGGCAAGATGAAGCAGTTCGCTTCCTGGTTCACCCACGGCGTACCGGGGGGAGCGGGGCTGCGCAAGTCGATCTATGAGTCGAAGAGCGCGGTGGAGATTCTGGGGCGGGTAGAAGAGTTCTTCGGAGCCCGGCTATCCGGACCAATCGCGGTTTCCCTTGCCGAATAGCCAAGGGTGGGCAACCTCCTCGGGTCGGCCCCCGTCTATGCGTATGTCTGTTGACGGCATAGTTTACTGGATATGAGGGGGAGGGACCATGAAGTATTTCCTGCTCGGAATCATCACCACTCTTGCAATTCTCGCGGGCGGGACGCTGCTGTATTTGAGGCTCGGCTTGGCTGAGGTTCGTGCCGACATCCCTCCGCCGCAATGGGAGACCTCTCTGCTCGCGACCGCAGTGCATGCCTCGGTGCGGCGTGAGGCGCCGGAGATGCGGAATCCGGTCGAGCCGACCGACCAGAATCTGATCGCCGGGGGCAAAATGTATCTCGGCGAGTGCGGCGGGTGCCACGGGACCCCGGGGAAGCCGGAGGAATCGGGGGACAGCCTATACCCGCCCATCCCTCAATTGCCCACAGCAGGAACAGAGTACAGCGAAGCTCAGATCTTCTGGATTGCGAAACACGGCATCCGCCGAGCCGGAATGTTCGCCAACGGCAAATGGGATTCCGACCAAAAGCTGTGGACCATTGCAGCATTCATCAAGCGGATGAATGCGTTGCCCGCGACCGTCAGGGAAGCGCTGGAACCGAAGAAGGCAGCGGTGCCTGATTCGAAGGATTCCAGTAAGCAGCAGTGAAACTTGCTGTGAGCTACACGCTTTGCGCCACCATCTTCCCCAACTCATCCCTCTCCACATAGGCCCAAGGCGTCTTTGGATCGTGCGTGAAAACCGTCACCCACTTCTCCGGAATCGCCTTCGCGTAGTACTGCTTCTTACTGTCGATGGTCTGCAGCGGGTAGAGGTCGAAGCCCATGCCCCATGTGAGGTCGATGTGCGCGGTGGTGGGAATTAGATCGGAGATATAGCAGGCGGTGGTTCCCTCAGGGGCTAAAGCCCTGTTATCTTCCTGACCTGCTGCCGGCGCGGCTTGAGGCCGCGCCCGTTCAAGGCCCGGACGACCGTTCACGATCACGGCCTGCATATTCGCAGTGTGGCCGGGGAAAGTTTTTACCGAGATGCCGGGGACGATTTCTTCGCCGCCCTTGAGCAGCGTCATCTGGCCGCTCTGCACGAGCGGGTCGTAGTTGTCGGGGATGTAGCTGATGGCGTCGCGTTCGCTCGGACGCCGCGCGTATTGCCATTCGCCTTCCGGCGCGTAGTATTTTGCGCGCGGGAACGTTGGTGCGATCTTTCCGTCTTTGCGGATCGTGTTCCAGCCGCAGTGGTCGAAGTGAAGATGCGAGTTAATGACGATGTCGATGTCCTCGGGAGCGACTCCGCCGTCGGCTAGATTTGCCAGCAACTGTGCGGGCTGGCCATAGAACTTCACCATACGGTCCGAGAGCTTGTTGCCCATTCCGGTTTCAACCAGCACGTTTTGCTTGCCGGTGCGGATGAGCAGCGAGTTGAGTCCGGCCTGGACGTAATTTCTTTCATCAGCGGCGGCTTTGCGCGACCACATGATCTTGGGGACGACGCCGAAAAATGCGCCACCGTCAAGCGGGTAGGTGCCGTCGGAAAAGATGCTGAGTTCGAAATCACCGAGAGTATGGCTGGGCATGGTGCTAGTGTGCCACAGCGGAAACATTCTGCGCACGCACTGTCATCCCGAGCGCCAGCGAGGGATCTTGGTTCTTGCCCGCGCCACCGGTCCCGTTGCTGCCGGCAAACACCAAGATCCCTCGCTTGGCTCGGGATGACAATCCCGTTGCTTTACCGCTTTGCTTTTGCCGGCTCTTTCTCTCCCACGCGCTTGCTGACTTCGAATTTCATCTTGCCGGCTTTCTTGTCGGCATCGATGATTATGTGATCTCCGTGGAGAACCTCGCCATCCAGAATCGTCAGAGCCAGCGGATCCTGGATCAGCTTTTGAATCGCGCGCTTGAGCGGGCGCGCTCCGAAATTCGGGTCGAAGCCGACCGTGAATAGAAGTTCTTTCGCGGTGTCGGTGAGTTCGATCGAAATCTTGCGGTCGGCTAGCAGGCGGCGCAAATCTTCCAGCCGCAACTCGATGATCTTGATCAACTGTTCTTTGCCGAGCGGCCGGAAGACGATGATGTCATCGACGCGGTTCAGGAACTCGGGCCGGAAGTGGCCGTGCAGAGCGTTCACAACCTGTTCGCTGGCCTTCTCAAACTCTTCGGGCGTTTGCACGTGGTCGGGCTGCAGATAACTCGAACCGATATTCGAGGTCATGATCAGGATCGTATTCTTGAAATCCACGACGCGGCCCTTGCCGTCGGTGAGGCGGCCGTCGTCCATCACTTGCAGCAGGACGTTGAAAACATCCGGATGCGCTTTCTCGATTTCGTCGAAGAGAACGACCGCGTAAGGACGGCGGCGGACCTGTTCGGTGAGCTGGCCTCCCTCTTCATAGCCGACATAGCCCGGAGGCGCGCCGATCAAACGCGCGACCGAATGCTTCTCCATGTATTCGGACATGTCGATGCGCAGCAGGGCGCGCTCGTCGTCGAAAAGAAATTCAGCGAGGGCGCGGGCCAACTCGGTTTTGCCGACGCCGGTAGGACCGAGAAAAATGAATGAGCCTATGGGCCGTTTGGGATCGCTCAGCCCGGCGCGGGAGCGGCGGATGGCATTCGCAACCCGCTCGAGAGCCTGATCCTGGCCGACGACGCGCTGGCGCAGGCGATCTTCCATGGTCACCAGCTTCTTCACTTCACCTTCGAGCATCTTCGAGACCGGGATGCCGGTCCACTTGGAGACGATGCGGGCGATGTCTTCCTCGTCCACTTCTTCTTTCAACATGCGCGGCGCGCCCGTACCTTTGCCGTCAATCTTGGCGCTCAGTTTGGTTAACTCTTCTTCGGCTTGCCGCAACAATCCATAGCGGATTTCGGCAACGCGCTGCAAGTTGCCTTTGCGCTCTTCGGCCTGCTCTTCGATCTTGAGCTTCTCGATTTTTTCTTTCAGCTCGCGGGAGCGGGCGATCAGATCCTTTTCTTTTTTCCAATTCGCCTTGAGCGCGGTTGATTTCTCACGAATCCCGGCGAGCTCCTTCTCGATGACAGACAGGCGCTCTCTGGAATTTGGGTCCTCTTCTTTCTTCAGAGCCTGCTTTTCTATTTCCAGCTGCGTGGCGCGGCGCTCGAGCTGATCGATATCAGTGGGAAGCGAATCGATCTGGATGCGAATCGAGGCGGCTGCTTCGTCGATGAGATCGATGGCCTTGTCGGGCAAGAAGCGGTCGGAAATGTAGCGATGCGAAAGCGTGGCAGCGGCGACGATCGCGGAATCTTTGATGCGTACGCCGTGATGCACTTCGTATTTCTCCTTCAGGCCGCGAAGGATGGCGATGGTGTCCTCGACATTGGGCTCGCCGACGAAGACAATCTGGAAGCGGCGCTCGAGGGCCGCGTCTTTCTCGATGTACTTGCGGTATTCGTTGAGCGTGGTTGCGCCGATGGCACGCAGCTCTCCGCGGGCTAACGCGGGCTTGAGCATGTTGGAGGCGTCGATCGCGCCTTCGCCGGCTCCGGCGCCGACCAGGGTATGAAGCTCGTCAATGAAGAGGATGATCTGGCCTTGCGAGTCTTCGATTTCCTTTAAGACGGCCTTGAGACGGTCTTCAAATTCGCCGCGATATTTTGCTCCGGCCAGCATGGCACCGAGATCGAGTGCGACCACGCGCTTGTTTTTAAGCACTTCAGGCACATCGCCGGAAATGATGCGCTGCGCCAGGCCTTCGACAATGGCAGTTTTCCCGACGCCGGGCTCGCCGATGAGTACGGGATTATTTTTCGTGCGGCGGGAGAGAACTTGAACCACGCGGCGGATTTCTTCGTCGCGGCCGATCACGGGGTCGAGTTTGCCGCGGCGGGCCTGCTCGGTCAGGTCGCGCGCGTAGCGTTCGAGAGCCTGGTACTTGGCTTCGGGATTCTGGTCGGTGACTTTCTGCGAGCCGCGGACGGCGATCAGCGCTTTCAGAATCGCGTCGTTGGTGGCGCCGTGGCGGGCAAGAATCTGCTGGGCTGCGTCCTGCTTGAGGTGCGTAATGGCGAGCAGCAGGTGCTCGGTGGAAACGTATTCATCCTTAAAGTTGGAGGCCTCTTTGAAGGCTTGCTCGAGCAGTTTGTTGGCGACGTTCGAGAGCGTGGCTTGCGTCGCTTGTCCGGAAACCTTGGGAAGCTTCTCGATCTCGCGATAGATATCGCTGAGAACGGCCTGCGGGCCGATGCCAATTTTTTCAAGCACGGGCGGAACGATTCCCTCCTTGTCTTCAAGCAGGGCAGCGAGCAAGTGGACGGGCAGCAGCTCGGGATTGCCGTGCTCGGAGGCGAGGTCATTCGCGCGCTGGACGGCTTCCTGTGCTTTTACTGTGAATTTGTCCCAACGGATTGCCATGGGGAAACTCCTATTTCTGGTGTCTAGTTTCAGATGCTAGATGCGGGGGCGAAGACGCTGCCACGATAGCAGGCGGGATACTTGCTTTGCCAGGGCAGGCTGCCGACGCCAAAAGAAACGGGAGACGGGCAATTTCTGCCGCCTCCCGCGAAAGCAAGTCGAGCTGAGTTCGACCGGACAGCCGAGGGTTGCTGTCCCCACATTGGCCGTTCACGTTAGGCGGCCTTGCTGGGACCCTTCGCTTCGAGGGTCTTTTCGCCGCCCACATTGACCTTGATCTGCTTGGGCTTGGCTTCGGCCTTTTTGGGCAGAGTGATCTTCAGCACGCCCTTGTCGTAGTTTGCTGCAACCTTCTCGGCGTCTACGGTGGTAGGGAGGGTGAAGGTGCGGGTGAAGCTGCCGTATTGCCGCTCCACACGGCGGTAGTTCTCTTCTTTCTCTTCCTTCTCGATCTTGCGCTCGCCGTGCACGGTTAGGGTGTTGTTCTCGATGCGCACGTCGATGTCTTTCTCGTCGATGCCCGGGACTTCAATCTTCAAAGTCACGTTGTGCTCATCTTCGTAGACGTCAACGGCGGGGGCAAAGCTCGAGGTGGTCAGGGCTTCATCCTGGCCAGCCGGGGTATACGCTTCGCGGAACACGCGGTTGATGCGGTCCTGCAGGGTGGAAAATTCGCGGAAAGGCTCAAAACGGGTAAGTACAGTCATGGTGGTGATCTCCTTCTGAAATTTTGGCGTGGAATTTAGTGAGAAGCCCATCTATTCACATCAGTGGACTTTAGTCACTACATTCGATGCCGTAGTTATTATGGAAGAAGCATAAAATATGAGTGTGTTATTGTCAATATATAAATATGCATTGTTTTCATTTACTTACAATGGCTATCACGCACTTCAGGTAGGCAGTTTCCGGCACATTTAGCAGGACGGGGTGGTCTTTCGCTTGTCCCCGCACCTCGGCCAGACGCAAGGTTCGGTGAGCGTCCCGGGCTGCTGCCGCGAGCATTTCAAGGAAATCCGCCTGGCTGACGTGGTAGGAGCAGGAGCAGGTGATCAGCACACCGCCGGGGCGAAGCATCTTTAAGGCGCGCAGGTTCAGTTCTTTATAGCCGCGGAGGGCGGCATCGAGGTCATGCTTGGTTTTCGCGAAAGCGGGAGGATCGAGGGCGATTGTGTCATAGCGTCCGGAAACGGCATAGTCCTTGAGCAGGTCGAAGGCGTTGGCTTCGATCCACTCGATGCTCTGGCTATTCAGCGCGGCGTTCCGGTCGGCCACTTCGAGCGCTGGCCGGGAACTGTTGACGCCGGTGACATGAGGGCAATGCGGAGCCATATGAAGGGCAAAGCCTCCCTGGTAGCAGAAGACATCGAGGGCTTCGCCATGTGCGCATTGGGCAGCGGCGGCATAGTTCTCGCGCTGGTCGAGGAAGGCTCCAGTCTTCTGACCTTCAAGCGCATCGAAGTGGAACTGGACGCCGTTCATGGCGAATATCGTCGAGGTCTTTTCGCCCCTGACCAGGCCGGAAGGGCGCGGCGGCAGATCTTCGAGTAGGCGGACACGCGGATCCATACGCTCGACAATGGCAGCGGGGTCAAGGCGCTCGGTCAACTCGGTAGTGAGGACCTCACGCACGGCTTCGACATCCATAGCCTGGGTGAGGATCTGCATGGAAAGAATGTCGTTGTAGCGGTCGACGATGAGTCCGGGCAAGAAGTCTGCTTCGCTGAAAATCAATCGATATGTGTTGGTGTTGTGGATGATCGGCTCGCGATAAGCGATGGCATCAGCAATGCGCTGGCGAAGCAGCCCGGGTAAGTCAGCGACGGGGTCGCGCGAGATCAGGCGGATAGCGATCTGCGACGAACTGGAATAGAGGGCGCTGCCCAGGTGCTGGCCGCGGTGATCTGTAACAGCGACGAGTGACCCGGGCGGAACTCCCTCAGCCGAAACGACGTCGGAGCGGTAGACCCAGACGTGGCCGTTTTTTAAGCGGGATGCTCCGCGCGGGGAGATGACGACGGTGAAACCTGAATCAGCAGTGGCTAATTTTCGGACCATGCATCCGATGTTAACTGACAATGCCCGCGAGAACATCCAAGGTCTACTGCAACTTTCTAGGAGCGGCCCGACCTCTTCCGCAGCAGGAAAATCATCTGCTCGGCGCCGTTATCGAGGGGCGCTCTCGAAAAAGAACCGTACTCCGCCACGGGCTGCAGGCCAGCGAGCAGGAATAGCGCCTGCAAGTGTGGATACGTAAAGTAGCTCAGCTGGAATGCTTCTGTTTCCTCCAGGATCAACTCGCCGCCGCGAAACGTGCGATAGATAAAAGTGAAGTAGAAAATTTGATTAATTTTGTTCGACGGATTCTTTTCTGAAGTAACGGCGCACGACCTCTGTCGAGCCAGGGTTCGGGCTCCATTCGAACTCCAACACTTCCTCGCCCATTCTCGAAGCAATCACATCAAACTTCGGATAAAAAACATCGAAGGCGAGCATTCCACCCTCGTTGAGGTGGACCGCGGCGGTTGTGAGCGCGCTTAGTTGGTCTTGAACTGTATGCATGTGCTGCATGGGGCGGAAAGGAATGATTACCAGCGGATATCGCGAGCCCAGGCGAAAGTCACGCATGTCGCCTTCGTGGAGCTTAACTTTCCGGCGAACCTCCTGCGGTTCGCGGGCGAGATGCTTCTCCAGGATATTGAGCATGGGCCGGGAGTTGTCCACTCCGTGGATTTCGATTCCCTTGCGAGCGATGGGCAGCAGAACCCGCCCCGTGCCGCAGGCCACTTCGAGGATCGGGCCACCGGTTTTTTCCGCGAGGTCGAGGTAGAAGGGCAGGTCCACCAGATCTTGTTTTGCGGCGTAGGCGCCATCGTAGTACTTGGCGGTCACGCTGTAGGAATCGATTGCGGGTAGCATTCGCGCTCTCCGGGAAAGTTTAGAGATTCTAAACTAGAGAGGCGAGTGAACGGCCAGTCGACGGTTGTACGGCTAGCTGGCAGCTTGCTCGGTGGGAACGGCCACGGGCTTCTCAGCTTTTGAGGAGCGCGAACTCATCTCGTATTGCGCGGCCTCCAGATCCACATGAAGGGAATCGAGGGCGGTCATGGGCATTTCGATGCCCCAGGTTTCTATTTCCTTTTCGCTCCAGCTTCCGTTCAGGCGAATCGCGCCGGTGATATCTTCCGGGAAAGCATGGCGGAAATCCCCTTCGCGAATGAGGATGTCGCCGATAAGCCGACCGGTGCCCATATCGAAGACGCGGCGGCTGGCTTGGCCCGCGGCATTGGCAAAGCACAGGAACACTTCGCCGGAATCGCCATATTCCTGACGGTAGTACCAGGCTTGAGGAGCATCGATCTTGGGATGATGGCGTCGCGAGCGTTTGTGTTCGGGCTCAAGCGCCTGCATTTCGTTCGCGGGATTAAAGTAGAGAATGCGCTGGCAGGAATCGCAGACCACAGTTTGCTGGCCAGTGCGCACCTCGTTGTAGGTTTGCGGCCGCAGCATCACCTGGCAGGCCATGCATTTGTGATCGCGCACCTCGGAAATGCCGCTGCCGCGAAATTTGGCGACGCGCTCGTAGTGGCGCAGTAGATCTTCATTCACGCCAGCCCGCATCTGGTCGCGCTTGGCGCGCCATTCGGTTAGCTGTTTTTCATCCTCTGCAGTGACCTGGCGGGCTTCCACTTTCTCTTTTTCAATCTCGGCGGCTTCCGCCTTCAGTTCAGCCTGTGCGGCTTTCACTTCCTTGTCGCGTGCGTCCGCATTCACCATCAACTCGAGGATCTTGTCCTCGGTGGCCGCGATCTCTTTTTCGGCAAACTGGATCTCGTGCAACAACGCCCTGTATTGTTCGTTAGTTTTTACGTCGAGAGACTGGTCGCGGTACTTGGAAATCTTGCCGCGCAGATCGCTGATGGCCGTGTCGTACTTGCGGCGGGTGGCTTCGTCGACCTTGACGGCAGCCTGGGCCGCTTCCAGTGCGGCCTTGGTGCCGGCCAGTTTCCGCTCGATTGCCGCAACGCGCTTGGGAAGTTCGGCGACTTCGTCCTGCAGACGGCGGATTTCCTTATCCGCTTCTTGCAGGCGCAACAGGTTTTCTATTTCTGGAAGCATCCCGGAACGGCTCAGATTTGATTCTACCACGCGGAAACGCGGGTTCGCGGTTGAGCAGCCAGCGAAAGCAGGCCCACGGTAGGCCTTTGCGGGTGTAAACTCTTTCGTTCGCTGTGCGTCTATCTTTGAGTCTCTTTAATCCTGAGGTTTCAACGTGAAAAGACAGATCTCCCTCTCCGCTTTTGTTTCCGTTTTTGCCCTTATCTCTGTGTCTGCACCGCCGCTTTGCGCACAATCGTCGCCCCCGGTCAAGCCACTTACCATTGAAGCAATGTTCGCTTCCGGCGGCCTGACCGGACGCGGCCCCGAAAACACTGAGTGGAGTCCTGACGGAACCAAGCTCTCTTTTGTGCAACGCGATGACAAGGGAGAACAAGGCGAACTGTGGTATGTTGACGCCGCCACGGGCGAGAAGAAGGTTCTGGTCAGCGCCGCCAAGCTGGCTTCCCTCGCCCCCGACGCCACGAAAGTGAAGGACGAGCGTGAAAGAGAGCGCCTGACGCGTTATCACGTGGCAGCCTACTTGTGGGCGCCAGATTCGAAGCACCTGATTTTCGATTCCCAGGGGCAGCTCTGGCTTTATGATCTGGCGACCGGTACCGCAGTGCAGTTCACTTCGGCGCCCGATCCCAGCGGCGACCCCAAGTTCTCTCCCGACGGCAACCATGTCTCCTACGTGCGCAAACACAATCTCTACGTACGCCCGGTGAGCGGTAAAGGCGAAAGGGCGCTGACCAAAGACACAGCCGCCGACCTTTTTAACGGTGACATCGACTGGGTCTATAGCGAAGAATTGACTGTGCGCAGCAATTATTTCTGGTCGCCTGACAGCAAGCAGATCGTCTTTCTGCACATGGATGAAACCAAGGTTCCGACCTATCCCCTCGTCAACTTAATCCCGACGCATCCGACGGTGGATCCCGAAAAATATCCGAAAGTGGGCGATCCAAATCCCGTAGTAAAGCTCGGCGTGGCGGATCCCGGCAAGGGCAAAGTGCGCTGGATTACGCTGACCAATGATGCGGAGACCTACATCCCTCGATTTGGCTGGGTTAGCAGTGGAGTGATCTGGGCGGAACTGCTCAATCGCACCGAGGACAAAATGGATTTGTATTTCGTCGATGCCAAGTCGGGGAAATCGCGCATTGTGCTGACGGAAACCACTCCCGGCGCATGGATCGACTTCGAGCACGTCGAAGTTCGCTTTCTGAAGTCCGGTAGCGGATTCCTGTGGCCGAGCTGGCGCGATGGGAACATGCATCTGTACTACTACACCATCGACAAGCAGGACCCGATGGCCGCCGATGCAAAGCTAGAGCGGCAACTAACGCAGGGCGACTTTGTGGTGTTGGGAATTGAAGGAGTGGATGAGGCGGCGGGCACGGTGTTTTTTGTTTCCAACCAGGGTGACCCCAGGCAGCGCCAGGTTTTTTCGGTGAAGCTGGATGGAAGCGGTTCGCGGCAGCTTTCGCATGACGAAGGGCTGAACTTCGGCAACTTCTCCGATGACGGAAAGCATTACGTATGGACCTCTATGGGCCCGCTGGCAGCGCCGCGAATGTCGCTATGCGCCGTTGGAGGAGCATGCACTCCATTCTGGCAGGCGCGCGATGAAGTCGTCGAATATGGACTGCGCGCTCCGAAGTTCCTGGAGTTCAAAGCGGAGGATGGCACGACCCTTTACGGCCGTTTGTTGCTCCCTCCAGACTCACCCACGAGCGGCAAGATCCCGGTGATCGTGGATATTTACGGCGGGCCGGCGGCGCAGATGGTTCTGAAGGCACCGACGAGCGCGTTTGATGAGATCCTGGCTCGCAAGGGATTCGCGATTTTCGCCGTCGATAATCGCGGAACGCCCGGCCGCGACCGCAAGTTCCAGACCGCGATTCGCCACGAGTTCGGCGCCATCGAACTGAAAGATCAGCTCACCGCGCTCGATCAGCTTTTCGCGCAGTACCCGCAACTTGATAAAGACCGCCTCGCGATCTGGGGATGGTCGAACGGCGGTTCAATGACTCTCTACGCCATGACGCACTCCGACCGCTTCCGCGCCGGAGTTGCCGTGGCACCCGTCACCAACCAGACCAACTATGACAGCATTTACACCGAGCGCTACATGGGCTTGCTCAAGGACGACGCGGCGGGCTACGCCGAGTCCGACGTGACCAAGTCGGCTGCCAAGCTACATGGTGCGTTGATGCTGGCTCACGGAACCGGAGACGACAACGTGCACTTCCAGAACAGCATGCAGATGATTGACGCACTGATCAAAGCAGGCAAGCAATTCCGGCTGATGATTTATCCCAACAAGACGCACAGCATTGCGGGAAGCGATGCGCGCACTCACCTGTTCCACATGATAGAAGACCACTTTGAGCGGGAACTGAAATAAGAGAGAGGCTATTTGCGCTTGTCGGGCTTGCGGGACGAACTTACCCCGGTTCGTGCTTTCTTTCGTGGAACTCTCGTTGCTGGAGCCCTCTTTCGAGGAACTCTCTTTTGAGGAACCCTCCGTCGATGAACTTTCCTTGGCGGAACCTTCCTTCGACGAACTGTCCGGCTTGGACTTGTCGTCCTTCTTCGAGTCTTTACTGCCACCGTCCGAAGCGGACGCGCTCGACTTTTTTGCATAGTCGGTGACGTACCAGCCCGATCCCTTGAACTGCACGGCAGGGGCGGAGATCATCTGCTCCACACGGCCGCCGCACTTCGGGCACTTCTTCACCATCTTGTCGGAGAATTTTTGGATTTTCTCGAAGCGGTGGCCGCACTTCTCGCACTGATACTCGTAAAGAGGCATGGGTTTTGAGACGGTTGTGAGGAAAAAGTCCTTCCTGTTGATTCTAGGGGCGCAGGTTCGATGGCGTCAATTCACGGGTTGGGCTGATAGCTCTGGGTACAGGGCAAGGTTCCGCTGGCACTGCCGGACTGGATGTTGTTTATCAACGTCGAGTTAACGAGCACACCGTTCTGGTAGTGCTTCCATTGCCACAATCCAAATCCGGACGCCAGAAAGAACTGCTCCTCGTTAACGCAATTCTGAAATGCGCTGTCGCAGTTGTAGCGATAGTGCAGAACTCTGGTCGAAACCTGCCCTGTGTTTCCTCCGGTATCCATCAGTACAGGGGCATCCAAATCGTTGCGTGCGGTTCCGAGGTTGCTGGACTTGTAAGCACTACACGAGGAAAAATACTGGAAGCTGGTATTGGGCGCCTGAATTTCAGGTCCCGCAGCGTTGGCAGCGACACAGCGGGCAGCAATTGGCAAATCGCTGACGAATCGCTTGAATGTCGTGTTGTCAGTCCACGTGAGTTCGGTCGAACGGATGTAAACGTAATTCTGGTCGAAGGCTTTGACATCGAACCCATGCGCGCTGGAACTCTTCAGCCAGAACCAATAACCACTGGCGGCGAAGTCCTGATCGGGAAACACCTCCGTGTAGATAGGGTTCGGTTCTCCATTCATGAACTGGCTCTCTCTGTATTGCTTTCCCATCACGAAATATTGCATCACGTCGGTCTGGCCGGAGGGGCAGGCGAAGGCCTCCTCATTCGGTGGCGGGGGTGGGGACGATGCTGGTCGCGCCCCAGTTCCGCAATTACAGACCGACCAGCAAAGAGCGAGAATTGAAATCGAAATGAGCGCAGATCGGGCCATGGCTTATTTGTTCGCAATGCGCAGCGGAGTCGAGCGAGTTTCCCCAAGGAAAGCTGGCAGCCGGCGCGGCCTCTTCTTTGTCGCTCGTGCGCAAATGCCTTACCGAGTTTAACCCCATTGTCTTCCGCAGGGTTGCGTTTGAGGAAACATTTTTCAGGTAAACCTGAGAGGAGGACATGGCACGCGCGGTGTTACACTTCGCGCATGAAGGAGTCAGGCCAGGAGCCCGCGCAAGCTGACGGCGGCATACAGAAGTCCTCCCATACTGCGGGTCCTGCTCTTTACCTCGTGGCCACGCCCATCGGCAATCTGGAAGACATCACGCTGCGCGCGGTGCGCGTGTTGAAGGAAGTCGACCTGATCGCCTGCGAAGACACGCGGCAGACGCAGAAACTGCTCAACCACTACGGCATCACCACCCGCACCATCAGCTACCACGAACACAACGAGATGACGCGCGCGGCGGAGCTGGTCAAAGAACTGCAAGAGGGAGCAAGTGTGGCGCTGGTGACCGATGCCGGCATGCCGGGAATTTCCGATCCCGGATTTCGCCTGATTTCGCTGGCCATTCGACATCATGTGCCGGTGGTGCCGATTCCGGGAGCGTCGGCTTTTCTGGCGGCGCTGGTGGCCAGCGGACTGCCCACGGATTCGTTCCGCTTCAGCGGATTTCTTCCGGCGAAGCGAGGAGAGCGGCGGGCGGCGCTGGAAGCGATCAAGACGTCGCCGCGCACGCAGGTTTTTTACGAAGCTCCGCACCGTATCGTCGAAGCCCTAGCAGATGTGGTCGAGGTTCTGGGAAATGCCCGGCACGTGGTGATCGCGCGCGAAGTGACCAAGCTGCACGAAGAGTTTCTGCGCGGCCGAGCGCGGCGAAGTTCTGGAGACGTTGAAATCGCGCGACGGAGTGAAGGGCGAAATCACGCTGCTCATCGGCAAAGCTGAAGAAGGAGAGGCTCGTGTGGAGACGGGCGCTCTCGCCCGCCTTTCCGTTCGCCAGAGAGTTGAGCAGATCATGGCGGAAGAGAAGATGGACGAGAAGGCCGCGCTGAAGAAAGTGGCAAAAGAGCGGGGGATTTCGAAGAGCGAAGCCTACCGGGAGTTGCAGAGGAGCAAGTAGCGCACGAGCTTCTACTTCCCCGCCAACTCCCGCTTCACCGCCTCGCTAACCATCTTCCCATCCACGCGCATCCCCGCAGCCGAGAAGCGCGCCATCACATTCTTCATCACCGTTCCCATGTCTTTCATCGTGGGCGAGCCCATCTCGGCGATCACAGCTTTCACTCCGGCGACCATTTCGGCCTCGCCGGCGGCCTTGGGCAGATAGGTTTCGATCAGCACGATCTCTGCGGCTTCTTTGTCGGCCATCTCCTGGCGTCCGCCTTTGGTGAACTGCTCGACGGATTCCTTGCGCTGCTTGATCAGCGTGGTCAGCACGGCCTGGGACTCTTTGTCATCAAGCGGCGCCATCTTCTCGATCTGCGCGATTCTGCAGCGCGCTCTTGACCATGCGCAGGGTGGAGAGGCGCTGCTCCTCGCGCGCCTTCATGGCGGCGGTGATGTCTTTCTGAATCTGTTCGACAAGGCTCATGAGGGAATTATAGACGCTGGGTTCTGGACGACGGAGAAGCCTGCCGCGTGGTGACCGGCATCACAACACCAGAAAGTCACGCGTTCCAGTAGACTTATAAATTATCTCCAGTCAAAGGGCCTTTACCCAATGCTGCGCAAGAACCGTCTCTTTACTCCCGGGCCAACGCCCCTGCTGCCGGCGGCGCAAACGGCTATGGCGTCATTCACGGCGCATCACCGTACCGCCGACTTCCGGGCGCTGTTCCAGCGCGTGCTCGCGGACATGAAGGAATTCATTGGCACGCACAACGACGTTCTGGTGCTGGCTTGCTCGGGCACGGGCGTGATGGAAGCTTCGGTGACGAATCTGACGTCGCCCGGCGACAAAGTTTTGGTACTGACCGCCGGTAATTTCGGCGAGCGCTGGACCGGGCTGGCCAAGGCGTTCGGCTGCAAGGTGGACGTGTTGACCGCGCCTTACGGTTCAACGTTCTCGCTGAATGACATTCGCGTCAAACTCACTCCCGACGTGCGCGTAGTTTTTGTGCAGGCCACAGAGAGTTCAACCGGCGCGCGTCATGACGTGGAAGGGATCGCGAAAATCGTACGCGCCACTGGTGACGGCACGCTGCTGGTAGTCGATGCGATCACCGGAATGGGCACGACCCATCTCGACGTGGATGGCTGGGGCGTGGATGTGATTATCGGCGGGTCGCAGAAGGCGCTGATGATTCCTCCGGGCCTCGCGTATTGCGCCGTGAGCGAGCGGGCATGGCGGCGCATGGACACGACGACTTCTCCGCGCTTCTATTTCGACTTGCGCAAAGAACGGAAGTCTGCGGCCAAAGGCGAATCTGCCTACACGCCGGCAACCTCTCTGTTTGCTGCGCTGGGAGCCGCTTTAGAATTTATCCGGAGCATGGGCAACGGCGACGTGGCCAAGGGACGCGAAGCGCTCGTCGACAACGCCGAACTTTGCGCCGCGATGACGCGTGCGGGCGCGCAGGCCGTGGGATTGAAGCTCTTCGCAACTTCGCCCGCCGCCGCACTCACCGCGATCTGCTCGCCCGATGGAATCGATTCCGGCAAGATGGTCAAAGAATTCCGCGAGTCGTTCGACGCCGTGGTAGCCAACGGCCAGGGCGAAATGAAGGGCCAGCTCTTTCGCATCGCGCACATCGGCTACTACGACTATCTGGACACGATCGGCATTCTTGGCGCGCTCGAACACGTCCTCGCCCGCGCCACCGGGAAGGCCGTCGAATATGGCTCGGCAGTGCGCGCCGCGCAGGAAGTGTACGCGGGCGCACTCTCAGGCAAGCGGCAACTAGTCGGAGCCTGAGGAGCGGAGCGCGCTCCGGGTAGCTAGTTGATGGTAAACGTCATGCTATTAGACGTTTCGGGCGAAGTGCCGCCGCCGTATATGCCGCCGGGGGTTCCCGGATTGACCACCGTAACCGCCGCCGTACCGGAAGTTGCCAGGTCTGCGTCTGGAATCGTGGCCATGAGCTGGCCACTGCTCACAAAGGTGGTGGTCAATGCCGCGCCTTTCCAGTTGATCGTCGCGTTGCTGTTGAATGTGTTGCCGTTTACGGTCAGTACAACACTGGTGCTGCCCGCATTTGCATTATTCGGAACAAGTGTGACGATGGCAGGCATCGCTCCGGCTGCTGGGGGAGTGGTCGAGTGCGAACTGTAGCCGCACGCCAGCGCGAAGGTGCACAACGTGGCCAGCAACACGATTGCCAGGCTTTTCATAATAATCCTCCATGGGCGCTTGCCCATGGAAGGAGTCTACGAATGAAGGAAAGTCGCTGTGTCAGGAGCACGTCAAATGTCTGTCAACAGTTTGTCAGACAAAACGTTGCCGGCTTTGACCAGGAAAATGAGCGTGCCAGTGAAAATCGTAATAGCGGAAAAGATCTCTCCCTCAGCGGTGGAGCAGCTGAATGAACCAGGGTGGATTGTTCTCACGGCTGACCAACTCAACGGCAAGCTGGCCGAGCAACTGGAGTCAGCCGACGCTCTGATTGTGCGCTCGGCTGTGCAGGCCGACGCGGCGCTGCTCGCCCATGCCAAGAAGCTGCGCGTCATTGGCCGAGCGGGCGTGGGCGTCGACAACATCGATCTCGACGCGGCCACGCGGCAGGGCATTGCGGTGATGAACACGCCCGGGGCGAATGCCGTGGCTGTGGCGGAACATACGCTGGGTATGATGCTGGCGATGGCGCGCCATCTCTGCCGCGCCGACGCGTTCATGCACGCTGGCAAATGGGAAAAGAAGTCGCTGCAAGGCACGGAACTGCGGGGCAAGACGCTGGGAATCGCCGGTTTGGGCCGCATCGGCATGGAAGTAGCGCGGCGCGCCCGCGCGTTCGGAATGGAGATCGTCGCCCATGATCCTTTTGTTTCCGTCAGCGTAGCGAAGGAGCAAGGCATCCGGCTAGGAAGCCTGGATGAACTTTATGCGGCAGCGGATTACATCACCCTGCATGTGGGCCTCACTCCGCAGACTACGGGCATGATCAATGATGCCGCGATTCAGAAGATGAAAAAGGGCGTCCGCCTGGTGAATTGCGCGCGCGGAGAACTGGTGCATGAAGCCGATTTGGCGCAGGCGCTGAAACAGGGTCACGTAGCCGCTGCCGCGCTCGACGTTTTCAGCGAAGAGCCCTTGAAGAACTCGCCGCTTCAGGCGATGGAGAACGTGATTCTCACGCCGCACATCGGTGGGCAGACTTTCGAGGCGCAGGAAGCTGTGGGCGTACAGATTGCCCAGCAAGTCCGGGAGTACCTGAAGCACGGCGTCATACAGAACGCGGTGAACGTGCCCTCGGTTTCCGCCGAAGAGTACGCCGAGATGCAGCCCTACATTGTTTTGGCGGAGCGCATGGGAGCGTTTCTGGCGCAGATTTCCGAAGGCTCGATTGAAGAAGTCTCGCTGCGCTACAGCGGCCACATTGCGGAGTGGAAGACGGAACTGATTCGCAACGGGGCCATCAAGGGCATCCTCAACCAGGCACTGGAGGAAAAAGCCAACCTGGTGAATGCGGCGTCTCTGGCTGAGGAGCGCGGACTCGTCATACACGAAGCCCACAAGGCGAAGGCTTCGGCGGGCGGCGCGGGAAGCGTGCTTTCCATCTTTCTGAAAAGTTCAAAGGAAGAGCACATGGTCAAGGGCGCGGTTCTTCGGGGTACCCTGCCGCGTTTGCTCCACATCGATGCCATCGATGTCGAAGCTCCGCTCGGGCGCGACTTGATCTTTCTGCGGAACCGCGACGTGCCGGGCGTGATCGGAAAGGTGGGTACGATTCTGGGTGAAAGCGAGATCAATATCGCAGACTTCTCGCTGGGGCGGCGCAGCGTGGCAACTTCCTCGGAGCCACGCGAAGCCATCGCCGTGGTTCACGTAGACGGCCCTGTGCCGGACGAGGTGCTAAAGAAGTTGGAGAAGATTCCAGCTGTGCGGCAGGCGAAAGCAGTGCGGCTGTTCTAAGGCAGGAAGATCACGTCAGGAGTTCGACTCATTGCGCCGCAGTTTGCGGCTCTCCGCCAGCAGAGCCATCGAGTGCATCAGATTCTGCAGCGTGACAATGCCCACTAGTCGCTGATCTTCGACTACCGGAATGATGCTGAGATTGCGCGATGTGAGCTTGCGAAAGGCGGAAGCCAGGGATTCCTGCCGCGCGGAGACCTCAAAAAGTTTGTTCATCACCGCCTGCACGTAGCCGTTGCCTTCCAGTCGCAGCGCCTCCAGAATGCGCTGCCGCGAAATCACTCCCACCATGTCGCTGCCGCGAACTACCGGGAAATCGTCCTGCAACGAATGCACTGCCTTATCCAGCGCGTCTTCCAGCGTATCCGCCGGCGATAGAGTCGCGAAGTCGGTAAGCATCACTTCTTCCAGCTTCACATTGTCCAGCACCGACTGGAAGATGACCGCCCGTTCCTCAAGCTGAGCCGCCGAAAAAATAATCAGACCCACCATGGTGAGCCAGGTGTTGCTGAACAAACCCGCGACCATCAGAACCATCGCCAGGGCATGGCTGATCGAAACGGCGCGACGTGTGGACGCTGCGGCATCCATGCTGCGCGCGAAAAAGGCCCGCAGAATGCGGCCGCCGTCAAGGGGATACGCGGGCAGAAGATTCAAGCCGGCTATATAGAGATTGGCCCAGACCAGGCTGCGCGGCAGGTTGTTCGACTGCAAAAAAGGCCACTCCCGCAGATGCGCTCCAACACCAGACAGAGAGATCACTCCGGCCGCGACCAGCGCGAACACAAGATTCACCAGCGGTCCGGTGAGCGCGATACAGACCTCCCGTTTCCACGCCGCCTCAGCGGACTCCGGCTTCTCCACGTGCGATTCATCAAATACAGTCACGCCGCTGAGCGGCAGAAGGATGACCGCCTTCGGAATCAACCCGTAGCGCCGGGCAACCAGCATGTGTCCGATCTCGTGGGCCGCAACGCAAGCCAGCACGATTCCCGCCAGCCCCAGATCCCGCGGACCGTTGGCTGGGTGGTTCGCGTTATATTCCGTCCAGAAAACAAACAGGGGCAAAATCAGGAACGTAAGGTGAAGACGAACCTCAACTCCAAACAAACGCCCAACGTGAATGGACCAGCTTCTCATATCTCTTTGACTGCGCCCTGTTCTGTGGCTCGGCTATCGCGCATCCGGCTGCTACAGTTATTTTACATGGAAAGATATATTGGCTCCGCCACTCGAAGGTACGAACCATGCGCGTGATCGCCGGCAAATACCGGGGGCATCCTTTGCGCTCGTCGAGCGGGAAGGATATCCGCCCGACTTCCGACCGCTTGCGCGAGACTCTGTTCAACGTGCTCACGGCGGGCAATCCCGCTGCGCTCGAGGGTAGCGTGTGGCTTGATCTTTTCGCCGGCACTGGGGCGGTAGGGATTGAAGCGCTCAGCCGCGGCGCCAAGCAGGTCTACTTCGTGGAGACTTCGGCAGCAGCAGTGAAAGTGATTGAGCAGAACCTGCAGAGCCTGGGAATCGCGCAGGGATACAGAATTCTGCGCGATGATCTTGCCGGAGTTCTATGGCGGCTAAAGCGCGAGCATGTCTCCGCTGATGTAGTGTTTCTCGACCCGCCATACCGGATGCAACAGGCCTACGAAGACACGCTTACCGCGCTGGCCGATTCGACATTGGTGTGGGCTATGTCGTTGGTGATCGCGGAGCACGAAAAGAAGTTCGATCCCGGAAATGAATTTGGATCGCTAATGAGAGTGCGTAAACTGGCCCAGGGAAACACGGCGCTCAGCTTCTACCGCATAGGCGGGCCACCAGACCTGAACAATTGATTTTTTGGGGTTGGCTTACATGCTGGGTGCTGCTAAGGGTCGAGTCGCCCCATGCCACACGAGCCCTACATCAGCAGTTCGCCGGCACGGCGCACGATCGGATGCTGCATTTCCTGCAAATCGTTCTTCACCATGTTAAGTCCATAGACGCAGCCTTCGAACTCGCGCGAAAGGTGAGCAAACAACGGCGCTACCTTGGCGTACTCAAAGTGCTCGAACTTCGAAACGATGTAATAGCTTTCTTTCCCGGCCTTCATCCATTCGACAAAATTTTCCAGGCGGTGGCGGCGCAGGCGGAAGTGATTGATGCTCTCGGGAAACATTCCGGCGAAGAACAATGCGTAGTCGCCAATGTGCTTGCGCACCTGACGTTCGCGGTCGAACGACGGCGCAGGGCCGTAAACGGGATCGGACTCCATCAGCATCTCGCCCAGGTCGCTGAGCGGGCGATCGGCCACGTCGTGAATCTTGAACAACTGATCGGTCTCGCAAAATTCTGCCAGCAAGTGCGACACATAGGCGACCACTTCTGGATCGCGGATGCCGATCTCCTCGGCGTACCGGCGTCCCACCAGTTCCTGGAACAACTGCCGCAGCGGATGAGATTCTGGAATCATTCTTCAAATCCCCCCGAAAGCGCCTGCTGCAGCAGGGCTTCCGAATCTTGTTGAGTAACTAGTTATCCCAGTTACGACATAAACGCAAGTGACTTTTGTTTATCCGATGCATCATTTTTCCTAATCACTTTGAGGTGTGCAAGTACTTGCAAGGTTGCCGCGCATTTTTTGTTGGCACATGCAGGGCGCGGCTGCTAATTACCACACCTGGAAGCGAATTAGACTGATCGGCAAGATAATGATCCGCAAGATAATGTTCTATAGAAAGGGTGAAACATGAAACGAACAAACATCTCCAGTGGTACACCTTGGGAACCTACCGTGGGTTACTCGCGCGCCGTAAAGTGTGGACCGTACGTCCACGTCTCAGGCACAACGGCGACGGGGCCGGACGGCAGAGTCGTGGGCTTGGGAGACGCGTACGCCCAGGCCGTGCAGACCTTGAAAAACATCGAGAGCGCTTTACAGAAAGCGGGCGCCAGCGTGAAGGATGTCGTCCGCACGCGCATGTTTGTGACGAACATCGCGGAGTGGGAAAAAATCGGCAAGGCGCACGGAGAGTTCTTTGGCGACATTCGCCCGGCAACGTCGATGGTGCAGGTGAGCGCCCTGATCTTGCCTGAGATGCTGGTCGAAATCGAGGCGGACGCTTATCTCGAAGAGAGGTAACTCCCAAAATCCAAACCAGAAAGCCCGTTGGTGTAATTCCCGTTTTTCGGCCTAAGCGAAACAAAGATTCTCTAAATCGATTCAATTCACTTGACATCGGCTCCGGCGTGAGCATAATTCATCAATCCCGTTTGTTATTTCGGATTGGTCCCGGTTGCGATGTTTTAAGGCTGGAGGAGGTGTTTATGAGCGTGTTGGATCTTTGTGACCGTGAAATTGCGTCGGTTCCGCTGGAAGCTACGGTTGCCGATGCCATCAACAAAATGCTCGATAATCATGTCGGAGCCGTAGCCGTGGTCGACTCCGAATACCGGGTTGCCGGAATCTTCACGGAACGCGACGTTCTGCGCAAGACGGCGCTCAGCGGCGCCAACCCGCAGACCACGCCGGTCCGCGAACTGATGACCACGCCAGTGGAGATGGCGACGCGCCGCACCGGCCCGGGCGAGGCGCTCACCACCATGCTGGAGCGCCACTTCCGCCATCTGCCGGTCGCTGAAGATAACGGCAAGCTGCTGGGGATTCTCTCCATCCGCAATCTGCTGGAGTGGCGCGTCGAAGACCTCAGCCACGAACTGGACGCGCTCGAGCAGTATGTCTCGAATGACGGTCCCGGAGGCTAGGGCAGTTCCCAGCGTCTCGCATTCCTAACCTGATGGCAAACACTTCAACCTCAGCGGCAAAGACGATCGCTGTCGTGCGCATTGCAACGTCCGTCTTCTTTCTGCTGTTTGGCGAATACAAGCTGGCTGGCCCCGGCTTTGCTCATGGCGGATTCCAGGGATACCTCCACGATTTCATCGCCAGCGAAGCTGTGAGTTTTTACCGCCCGGTACTCTCCGGCCTGGTGTTGCCGCACGCCGTAGTCTTGGGATACGTGGTTGGCGTCGTCGAAACTTTCATCGGGATGAGCCTGCTGCTTGGCTTCTGGGTGCGGCCAGCTTCCGTGCTAGGCGCGCTGTACATGCTGAACTTTACTCTTGCCACCTGGTGGGGACCGGGTCAGGGCGCTCCGGTCTGGCGCTATTTTGGCGCGCAGCTTGATCATCTGCCGCTGTTGCTGTTATTCGTCGTCTTCTTTGCCGCCGATGCAGGAACGGTATGGGGCCTGGATGGGCGGCGACGGTAAGGCCTCTTTATCGCCGCGCTCGTTCGATGACCCAGTCCGTCCAGAAGGAAGACGCTCCGCTCGCCAGCAGGGGAGCTTTGCCCAGCACGGCATCCACAAAGTTCTCGACGGCGGGATAGTGCAGGTTGGCGTGCGGTGGGAGATTCTCACGGCCGCCCGGATAGATCAGCTCGGGACCGTTCAGCGGGCTTAATTCCATCTCGCCCTCAGTGCCGCGGATGCGGCATTCGTCGCGCCTAATCTTCGAATGCCACCGAACGTCCACGATGCCGCGCACGCCACTCGCGTAGTCGATCATCACGGTCGCATTGTCTTCCACGGGGTAGTGATGAACTGCATTCGCAACGTGGCCTGTGGCGCGGTAGGGTTGACCAAATAAAAAGTTCAGCACGTCGATTCGATGCGAGGCGATGTCGTAGAGCGGCCCGCCTCCGGCCTGCGCCGGATCGATCAGCCAACTGCGCGGGCTACCCGCTTCATCCCGCCATTCGTGGCAAGTGAGTTCGGCGAGCACGGGCTTGCCGATTGCGCCGGCATCGAGCAATTCCTTTGCGCGCAGCACTTTTGGATACGATCTCCGATAATAGGCAACGCCGAGAGTGAGCCCCTTCTCTTCCGCTTGCTTCACCATCGAGCGCGCCTCGGCTTCGTTCATAGCCATGGGTTTCTCGCACAGCACGTGCTTGCCCGCGCGAAGAGCCTGGATCGTCTGCGGCGCATGAAGGAAGACGGGGGTCGCGACGTAGACAGCGTGCACTGCGGGATCGGGGAGAGCTTCGTCCAAGGTGGTGAAGGAACGAACGTTGTAAGGCGCGGCCTTGCGCGGATCGCGTGTGACCAATCCATACAAGCGGCTTCTGGGCTCAGCCTGAATCGCGGGAATGACGCGACGGGTCGCGATATCGCCAATTCCCACTACGATCCAGTTCAGCATAGGCAGGCGAAACACGAAGCTTGCAGAAAATGAAAGGCCGGCCTGAGCCGGCCTTCGGAATCGATCTCAACACAAACCCTTACGGCTTCTTGGGAGCGATTGCATCCTTGGCAGCCTTGGCCACGCGGAACTTGACCACGGTCTTGGCCTTGATCTGAATGGGCTCGCCCGTCTGCGGGTTGCGTCCAATGCGGGCTTTGCGGTGCGCCTTCACCAACCGGCCCAGGCCGGGCACAACGAACACGCCGTTTTTTTTGGTCTCTTTGACAGCGACGTCTGCCAGTTGCTCGAGAAAACCTGCGACTGTCTTGTTGGGAAGTTCCGTTTTCTCGGCCAGATGACGGACGAGTTGAGTCTTGGTTAAACCTGATGCCATTTTTCCTCCTTGGGGAAAGACTTTGAATTTAATTCCAGCGGGCTTGATCTTACATCACTGCCCTGTGGAAAACACCCTTATTCTACGCGGGTTCCGCACAGATAGCACACGGAAACGGCCATTTTTACATGCTCATTCGCAGACGAGAGTCCCAAAATGGCCCAAACACGCCTACCAGAGCGCTTACCTTAGGCGGTTACCTTAATTGGCGCGCCACCTCCAGCAATTGGCAATTAGCAATTAGCAGTCCTGGTTCTGAGACGACGAACGCAACCCCGATCAGGTGCGCGGTTGGGCTAACTGCTAATTGCCAATTGCTAATTGCTGCCGACAGGGTCGTCATCCAGTGCCATAATGCTTGCAGGGAGAACTCGGATTTGAGCTGCGCGATCTGTGAAATTCGCAAGGAGAAACGCTTCTGTCCCGCCGTGCACGGCCGCATCTGTCCGCAGTGTTGCGGCGAGCAGCGCGAGGTCACGCTGGATTGTCCCAGCGACTGCCCCTATCTGCAGCAGGCGCGCGAACACGAGAAGCCGCGCTCCGCAGACCAATTCGACCCCGCGGCGTTGTTTCTCCACGTCGAGATTTCGGAGCAGTTCACCTATGAGCGCGAGCATCTCCTCATGGGTCTCACTTACGCCCTTACCAAAGCGGCTCAAGCCGACCGCAGCCTGAATGATCGCGATCTGATCGCTGCGCTGTCGGCGATGTGCACGAGCTATGAGCGGCTGGTGAACTCCGGGCTGCACTACGAGCAACCGCTGACCAGCGTCACGCAGCAAGCGGTCGCAGCGCAAGTGGAAGAGATGCTGAAACAGTTTCGCGAGGTCGAGCAGAAGCAGCTGGGATACTCTACGTTGCGCGATTCCGACGTGCTCAAGGCCTTGGCATTCCTGGTTCGGCTGGGTCACGGACGCACTTCGGGCCGCCCCAGGTCGCGGGCTTTCGTCGATTTTCTGTTGGCTCAGTTTCCTGAGAAGCAGTCGGCCGTGGTCACGCCGCAGGAAGTTGGTAGCCGGATCATTGTGCCGTAGAGCTGTCGTTAGTCGTTGGTCGTCAGTCGTTGGCCATCTCGGGCCGGCATCCTCTTAACCGTCTGTCCCTTCGGCAGCGCGTCGCGTAGTTCGCTGATTGTCTTCTTGAATACTGGATGCACGGCGTCGGCCGCAATCTCGGCCAGAGGCTCGAGGACGAAGCGGCGCTGGTGCATGGCGGGATGCGGGATGGTGAGTTCCGGCGAATCCAAGATCGTGTCTTCCGTCTCGCGGATCCGGAAGAGCAGAATGTCGATGTCGATCGATCTTGGACCTTTCTTCTGTACGCGCCGCCGGCCCATATTCTCTTCGATGCGGAGGAGCGCGGTCATCAGCTGCTCCGGGGTCTGGCTGGTTTGGAGCGCGACCGCGCAGTTCAAGAACCACGGCTGGTTCGTGAACTCGACGGGTTCGGTTTCGTAAAAGGACGAGACTGCCGCCACGCGGCCGGCTGCGCCTAGCCTGGCTACCGCATCCCGCAGATGCGCTTCGCGGTCGCCGACATTTGATCCTAGAGAAAGATAGGCGAGGTTCATGCCGGTCGCTCGCTGTCCACAATCTGCCCATACAACCCTACACCTTGGTCACTTTTGGCGGTCGCCGCAGAAGGCTAGAATCAGAGGATGACGTTGGAGTCTCTTCTTCTGAGCCGCGATGCGGAAGTGGTCCGCGTGTTGCGCCCGACACTGGAAAAGCTGTCGATCGACGTCGAAATCTGCCAGGAAGCGAAGAAGGCCAGCGAGATCCTCATCTCAGAAAAGTTCGATGCGGTCATTGTGGACTGCGATGACCTGCAGGGCGGGCTGGAAGTGTTGGAGGGCCTGCGCGCCACTCCCAGCAACCGGAATTCCGTCACCTTTGCCGTGCTGAACGGAAAGAAAACGACGACGCAGGAAGCGTTTGGCATGGGCGTGAACTTTGTGCTTCAGAAACCTATCAGCAGCTTGAATGCGTCGCGCTGCTTTCACGCAGCGCTGAGCTTCATGGAGCGCGAGCGGCGCCGCTATTTCCGCCATCCGGTGAAGATGCTGGTCGCAGTGGTGCTCCATGAAAAAGAACTGAGAGCCACCAGCACGAACGTCAGCGAGCGCGGCATCGCGCTGATGTTGCATCAGGCGATCCCGAAAAATGCCAATCCCCGCTTGCGGTTTACTCTGCCCGAAACCAAGATGGCTCTGGAGATCGAAGCGGAAGTGGCCTGGGCCGACCTCAAGGGACACGCCGGATTGCGCTTTCTGAAAGTGCCCCCGAGTTCTCAACAGCTGCTCGAAAAATGGCTTGCCGAACGCATGGAAAAGCAGCTTCCGTCCGGCACGGAAAAGGCGGCAGGCTTGAGTCCAGAAGCTATTCAATAACCAGCCCCCCTGTTTGTCCTGGTTCCCAGGTATTCAGTTTGTAACTTTCTGGCGACGTGCGCGCGTGGCAATCTGGTGGGATACTGGAGAACGATTGCCATGCTTCCTACCGCTTACCGCATCACTCGCGTACAGAAAACGCTGCGCTGGTTTGAAGAAGACATTCCCTTACTGAACATGCGAGTGAAGGATCTGTCGGTTGAGAGGCAGCGGTCGGCGCGGCAGTTCGCCGCTGCTGTTCTCAACCAGACCCGCGCCGAACTGAATCGGCTGCTTGAGGAACAACCTGGTTACGAGCCTGACGACGTTCCTTGCGAACCTGCTGACTAGGACGGGTCTTGGGTCTTAGGTCGTGGGTCTCAGGCTTTAGGGCTGGAGCGTGGCTCAGCGGCAGATCCCGTCGAGAAAAAATATTGTACTCTCGGGGTGTAAAATATTTGGAATCAGTTAGTTACGGAATTTAGCTGCGACAAAATCCTGCTAAAATATTGATTCCAATAACTTATCCGTAAAATCTTCCATCTAAAGGACTTAGCTCGGGTTTGACTTGGTTAAGTCCTTTAGAATCAGTCGTGCCTCTCGCGTTTCCCCGCTAAAATCTTGACGGCAAAGGAGTTGTGGGCAAAATCCTGATTCGGGGGGCACTTAGCCTAATGATATTTTTATGTCAAAGAACTAATGCTTCAACAAATATTAGAGCGTGGTGGGAGAGGGAAGTCAAGGAAATTATCAGTTTGCTGCGCAGGCGTGCCGTCCTTTCAGGATCCGGTTTCGCTCCTCCTTACCTGTCCCGGACTTGCGAGCCGGCCACGAAACGCGTGCCGTCCGCTGAAGTGGACTCTGTTGGTTTCACTTCCGGTCTCCCGGCACTTCCCTGGGCTTTCCCATACCGCCGCTTCGCGGCTGGGGTGGGCGTTGGTTGATCGTCGGAGTTCGACGCTAGGTTTTGGCAAGAGCCTTTTGTTCCCCATCCTGATGACGCTGCTTGCAAAATCCTTCATCTTGACGCTGGCTACTTCCAGTGGGATATTTGGTGCCTTTGCCGGAACCCGCCGGTCGTCTCCCCCATACGTGTTTTGCGAAGGAGTTATTTTCCATGCGAACCAGGAAGCCCTCCATTGAATTAACTGTGGTGTTAGCGATTTTTATTGCGGGCTTTGCGATGACGGGCACACGCGCGATGGCGCAGACCGAGGCGGCGCTGTATTCCTTTGGCGGCGTGCTCGACGGCAACGGGAGCGCACCCCAGTCGGCTTTGGTCCGCGGTGCCGTGGGCAATCTGTACGGTACGACTTTGTACGGCGGCAGCTATTCCTTTGATGGCGAATTGGGCTGGGGAACAGTCTTCGAATTGTCACCGACGGCAGGCGGGGGCTGGACTGAGACGGTTCTGCATAGCTTCAACCAGGATGGGACGGACGGGGTTTCGCCCGAGTCGAGCCTGGTGCTTGATGCGGCCGGCAATCTTTATGGCACCACGTACGGGGGCGGCGCTCACGGTTTCGGGACGGTATTCGAGTTGTCGCCCACGGCAGGCGCAGCCTGGAGCGAGACGATCCTGCATAGTTTCAACAATTCCGGCGACGGATACACTCCTACTGGCAGTCTGGCGCTCGACAGTGCCGACAATCTCTACGGCACCACTGTCTTCGGGGGCCGGTACAACAGCGGGACCGTTTTTGAATTGTCGCCCGCGGCGGGCGGGGTCTGGACCGAAACGATTTTGCATCACTTTAACGACAACAATAGAGATGGGTACGAACCCTTCGGCGGGGTCACTCTCGATGCTGCCGGAAATATATACGGCACCACGAACATTGGCGGCGTTTACAACGCGGGAACGGTGTACGAAATTATTCGCAAGACGGGAACCGAGAAAGTGCTCCACAGCTTCAACAGCAGCGGCGAGGGGCACTATCCTGACGCCGGGGTGATCCTCGATGCGGCCGGCAACGTCTATGGGACGACTTCGGTTGGCGGCCAAACGCAGAATTGCGGCGTGCAACGCTGTCCTGCGCCCGCTGGAACGATGTTCGAATTAACGCAGAAGAACGGCAGCTGGTCGGTGAGAGTGCTGCACACCTTCCTCGGCAACGGTAAGGATGGGAACATTCCTGAGGCCGGCCTGGTGTTCGACGCCGCCGGCAATCTCTACGGCACGACCAGCGCGGGCGGCCCGAACGGCTACGGAACGGTGTTTGAGCTGGCGCCCACTGTGGGCGGGAGCTGGACAGAGAAGGTGCTTTATAGCTGGGGGAATACGCCCTCTGACGATGCTCCACGAGCGGGATTGGTATTGGATGCCGCGGGCGATCTCTACGGCACGACACCGGGGAACAGTTCCGGCAACGGGGCGGTATTTGAAGTTACGCCGTGAGCTGAGCTGGTCTAGAGGAAGGCAGCGGGTTCCGCGCTACGGCGTGATCTGAAACGCCGTGCCGCCGCTACGTTGCCGCTCCGAAGGTCGCCTCCTGACGCTTAGGTTCGCGCAGGCACTTTCCCGTACTTGTACGCCTGTGGTTCCCGCCCTTGCAAAAACGCAAGGTGGGAACCACAGACAGTCGGGGTAATCTCAATCAGGACGCCCGCCGAATCGCAGCAGATTGTCAGTACGTGAAGCTTCCTTCATCAATATATTCAGTTATCGTGCAACTCGAGAGACAGGTTGGCGTGCCATCCAGTTGAATCATGAATCCCGTCTGCTCACCCCAACCCGAGGGCAACGCTCCGGCTGAGGTTTTTTCGTTAGAAAAAATGGTCGTGGTGGCGCCGCCTTTGGGGGTCAGCTTTGCGTAGTCGTAATACATGCAAGGGTAACCGCCGCTGCAGGAGGTATCGCCGCTGACCCGATGCACCTTAATGTCGAGTTTATTCCATACGCCGAGCCCGTAGCTGCAAGTCTTGCCGGTGCTAACCCAACTTCCGCTATAAGAATTCCAGACATCCCAGTCGCCGCCGGTTACGCACTGCGTACCCCAGTATAGGCGAGTGTTCTTTGTGGCTCCGCCGTCGCCGGCCAGCAGGTACTGGAACTGATCGAATTCGCGGGATACCACATCGGTGTTGGATGGAGCGTAGAACCAGAAGATTAACTCAAAAGTGGTGTTGGAATCGGCCGCGCCCGTGTCGTAATACCAACCATTATTCGGGCCGGTATTACACGGCGACTGACACGAGACAGGACCCGTGAGCCCCAATTCCATGGCTTGGTCATCGAGAGACGGATTAGTGATGTGGAAATCCTGGAATGTGGCGCTAGGGTTGGTACCGCCGGCACAGGAACCTGTGCACTGCTGCCAGCCCGTCGTGATCTCGTTAAAATTACTAAGCGTTGTTAACGGGTGCGTCGCACCTGGATGATTCTCGATGTCTTGAGCCTCCCCAGCTTGCGCAATGCAGTAGCTGAGCGTGAAGATCAAGCCTACGTAAATTGGCAACGTTCTGAAGCGCATACTTTTCGTCCTCCGATGGTCAAGTCTTAAAGGCCCGGTTAAACAAAAGCTAAGTAAGTGTGGAAGTTAGTGGCTTATGACTTATGCAGTGCCAGTTATGACTTATTAAGTCGCATCCTTGAGGCTCCTTCAAGGTTAATGACACTCACTTATTACGCTCTTAACTGTGGCGGGTGGGATCGGGAAACGACTGTAAATAATGCAGGCACTTTCCGTACCTTTCCTGAGGTACTGTTATTCCTGCAGAAGGCACAACAAGGACGGCGCGCTGCGGAAAAGTTGCCGGGATCAGACGATGCCAGCGCAGGGCTTCGCCCGGCGGACAGCCGAGGGCGGCTTTCGCCACATAAGTTTTACTTAGAGAGAAGAACCGGCGGAGGCTTGAGAGCTGTACGGCGTTGCCGGGGCGTGATCTTCTTCCGATCGGGTTACTTCTTCCCACAGGCTCTTGTCGCGGAGAATGCGGGAGACTAGCGCGGTGTGCATGGCGTGGCCGGCGCGGTCGGCTACGATCCTGCCTAAGATCGGCTTCCCTAGCAGCGCCAGGTCACCCACCAGATCCAGGACTTTGTGTCTTACGAATTCATCGGGGAAGCGCAGCGGGCCGTTTTCGATTCCGTCGCGGGTGAGGACGATGCAGTTTTCGCGGGAGGCGCCGCGGATCAGTCCCATGTTGCGCATGGCTTTCTCGTCTTCGCGCGAGCCGAAGGTGCGCGCGGCAGCGATCTTGCGCAGGTAGCTGCCGTTGGAAAGCTCCACCTGGAAAGTCTCTTTGCCGATGAGCGGGTGGGGAAAATTGATGGAGTACGAGACTGAGTAGCTGTCGGCGGGATAGACCGAGATGAACTTGTTGCCCTCGCGCATCTCGACTTCTCGAAGAATCTTCAGATACTTGCGCGGGCGGCGCTGCTTGCGGAGTCCGGCTTGCTGGATCAGTTCGACGAAGGGCAGAGCGCTGCCATCCAGGATGGGGAGTTCAAGGTTGTCGAGTTCGACGATGGCGTTGTCGACGCCCAGGCCGATGAAGGCGGAGAGCAGATGCTCGGTGGTGGAGATGAGGACGCCTTTCTTCATCAGGCTGGTGGCGTAGCTGACACGGGCTACGTTGCGGCTGATGGCCTCGATCGGAAAGCCGTCGAGATCGACGCGGTGAAAGACGATTCCCGTTCCGGGAGGAGCGGGGAGGATGCGCATGGAGACCGGAGCGCCGCTGTGGAGGCCGACTCCACTGCATTCCACGGCCGAGCGGACTGTCTGCTCTTGAGTCAAAGGCGTCTGGTTATGTCCCGATGAATGAATAGATTACAGCCGCCGCGCCGATACCGGCTGTGGTAAAAAAGCCACAGTGCCGTGGCTTAAAGGGGATTTGGAACCTTCCTGGTTACGGCTTGGGCCGCCTCTAAATGGAGGCGCCTCAGTGAGTTAGGTTCGGAATTGGGACTCCTCGGCTTGCAAACGCTGGCCATTACTTTTGCTTCTTGGGCACCTTGTTTGGATCGTAGCCGGAATTGGGGTCGAACATGGCAGGGCTGAGCCCCTGATTGAATTGCACCGAGTTTATGAAGCGCTGGGATTGCATGTCTCCGTTGTAGTAGCGGGTGAAGCTGTAGGGCGTCATCACGCCCTGTACCGGCTTATAGTTGTCATAGATTTCTTCCTCTTCGTCCCGCAGTTTGTCGACCGGATCGCGCCAAGCGTAGCTCTTTTTGAGCGGCAGATGAGTGTCGATATCAAAGAAGAGATTCACCGCCTCATCTTTCGAGTTGATGAGCGTGACCTGCTGTGCGGCCAGGTTGCCGGCCAGAGCGGTGCCTTCATAGAACAAAGCCACATTGGGATCGTTGATCCAGACGCGCAACATCGTCTCCAGCGAAAATCTGCGGCGCCGCAGATAGGCTTCCAGATCCTTCGACTCCATGGGGTGAGCGCCCTTGAAGGTGACTTCGTAGCCCTTGTCGGCGCTATAGATGTAGGCCACGTCGCGCTCTTTGGTGACCTCGAGCCGCTCCTTGTCGGGATATTCGACGAAGCGCCAGAACAGGGCTCCGGCGCCGGTGGAGCGGCCGTGGTAGAAGCTGTAGGTGCGTCCCTGCTGCTGCATGTCGCGGATGTTTAAGTAGGTCTGGCCACCCAGCGCCTGGATTGCCTGATTGAGCAGGGCTCGCGCCTTGCGGGCGTTTTCCTGGTCTGCGGGGATGGAAGAGTTGGCGCTGGCAGATTCCGAAGCCGCCTGCGGGCCTGCCTGTGAGGAGGCCGCAGGCTGGCGCCAGCCAGAGATTGCCAGCGTAAAAGCCAGCACGAGGATAAGAAGCAGAACTTTCATTTAACCGATTTCATTCAGGACATATCGAGCGGAACATGTTCCGTGGATCTTGATACCAAATCTTCCTCAGCAAAACTTTGACAGCAAATTAGTGTGATGCACGAAAGGAGAATTGTAGCTGCTTGCGGTGTTTCTGTGCGCCGGCACCGCTTTCCCGCCCGCTTTTTCGTCGCCGCATCCAGGCGGGCGGGGCCCCTTCGACTTCCCCCTCGGCTTCGCTCGGGACTTCGGCAAAACAGGGCAGGTACCGCTCTACGCACGCTACCCTACCAGTACAGCGCCGCCGTTTACGTTGAAGATTTCGCCGGAGATGAAGCCGGCGTGTTCGGTGCATAAGAATAGCACCGGGGCGGCAATCTCCTCGGGCTTGCCTACGCGTCCGAGAGGGATTGTGCGTAGGACCTTTTCGGCGCCTTTTGGGTCGTCCAGGGTGGGTTTCGACATATCTGTTTCCACCCATCCGGGGGCGACGCAGTTCACGTAGATGCCGATCGGGGCTAGCTCTGAGGAGAGGCTCTTCGTCATGCTGATGATGGCGCCTTTGGTCGAGGAGTAGTCGCAATGATAGGCCTCGCCGCGCTGGCCGCTGGTGGAGCTGATGAGGACGATGTGTCCGGCGGCGGAACCGGTTCGCGGCTGGGATTTCATCTGCGCCACCGTGTGTTTGACCAGGCCGAAGACCGCGTCGAGGTTGATGGAAAGAGTGGAACGCCAATGCTCGTCGGTCATCTGGTCGATGGGGACATCTTCGGCGGGCCAGACGCCGTGGTTGGCTACTAGAATGTCGATTCTGCCGAAGTGTTTGACGGTTTCGGAAACCAGGGTGCGCGCGGCGTTTGGGGTGTCGAGAGTGCTGGCTACTGCGCGGCAGTTTGCCTCGCCGCATTGCTGTGCGAGAGCTTCGGCCTGCGATTTCGCTTTCTGATAATTGAATACGACCTTTGCGCCGGCTGCGGTGAACATGCGAACTGTGGCTGCGCCGATGCCGCGGGAGCCGCCAGTGATTAGGGCTACTTTTCCGGTGAGAGATAGGTGCATGGTTTCTAGTTTCCAGTTTATGGTTGAGAGTTGCAAGTCCGCGGATCGGTAGGGAGCTGAGATTAGAACTCATCCTACTCATCTAATAGGCGGGCTGCTGCCGCGTCCCACTCCCTTTTACTCTTCTCGCCGGGTATAATCGGCAGCACTTCCTTTCATATGAGCGACGACAAATATCTGGGGATGGATCGTTCCATTTCGCGCCGCGACTTTCTCAATGGAGTCGCCCTCAGCATCGGCAGCGCACTGATTCCTGCTGCGGCACTGGCCCTTGACGAACCGGTTTACGCTCCTGAAAAAGCTGCCGGCTACTACCCCCCGGCCCTCGGTGGCATGCGCGGAAACCACGACGGCACCTTCACCTATGCGCATCGGTTGCGCGATGGCGAGTCGTGGACCGAGTCCGGGAAACCGGAGGGCACCGGCGAAGTCTACGATCTGGTCATCGTTGGAGCAGGCATCAGCGGCCTCGCTGCCGGCTATTTCTATCGCCACATCGCGGGCGACAAGGCCCGCATCCTGATTCTCGACAATCACGACGATTTCGGGGGACACGCCAAACGCAACGAGTTTCGCGTTGGCAATCGCACACTGATCGCACACGGCGGCACGATGTCCATCGAACATCCCGCCCAATACAGCAAGGACGCGATGGGTCTGCTGGTCGAGCTGGGCATTGACGTACAGCGCTTCTACAAGGCGTACGACCGGGAGCTTTACAGTCGACTGGGTACCGCGATGTTCTACGATCGTGCAACCTTCGGCGAGGATCGCATCGTTCCGGGGATGGGCAAGACCCCGTGGCCCGAATTTCTGGCCAACGCCCCGCTCTCCGAAAATGTTCGGCGCGACATTGTCCGGGTGTTTACGGAAAAAAAGGATTATCTGCCGAGTCTCAGCCGTGACGAGAAGATCGCGCGTCTCAAGAAAATCAGTTACGCAGACTTCCTGACCCAGGTGTGCAAGATCACTCCTGACGCGCTCCCCTTCTTTCAGACCTACACCAACGACTTGTTCGCCGTAGGCATTGATGCGGCACCCGCATACTATTGTTATGCGGAAGGCGACGATTATGGAGCCGTCAGCTATCCGGGCTTCGACGGCCTGAACCTGGGAACGGCAGAGCACGCGCGCCAGACAGAACCTTACATTTTCCATTTTCCGGACGGTAACGCTTCGATCGCCCGCATGCTGGTGCGCAGGCTCGTACCTGGCTCAATTCCCGGCCAAACGATGGATGACATCGTTACCGCACCGACAGACTACAGCAGTCTCGATGCTGCGGGCTCCGCTGTGCGCATTCGCCTCAACAGCACCGTGGTTCACGTGAGCCACATCGGACCGGCGCAAACCGCAAAGGAGGTTGAGATCGCTTACGAACGCGGCGGAAAGCTACAGGTTGTGCGTGCGAAGAATTGTCTGCTGGCCTGCTACAACACCATGATTCCGTACCTCTGCCCGGAACTCCCCGAAAAGCAGAAGGAAGCGCTCTCCTATCTGGTGAAGGCGCCGCTCGTGTACACGCACGTCGCCATTTCCAACTGGACCAGTTTCCATAAACTCGGAATTCACCAGATTGTCTCTCCCGGGAGCTATCACAGTTTCACCATGCTTGATTTCCCGGTCAGTCTCGGCAGCTATCACTTTTCTCATGATCCGGAACAACCCATCGTGTTGTTCATGCTGCGAACTCCAGGCAAGCCTGGATTGACGAAGCGCGAGCAGAATCGCGCAGGACGGGCTGAGCTGATGCGCACCCCGTTCGTCACTTTTGAGCGCAATATCCGCGAGCAACTCGGATCCATGCTGGGGCCGGCGGGCTTTGATCCTGCGCGCGATATCCAGGGCATCACCGTCAACCGCTGGGCGCACGGCTATGCTTTCTATCCCAACCCTCTGTTTGATCCGGACTGGAAGGAAGAAGACAAGCCGTGGGTGATCGGACGCAAGCCTTTTGGGCGAATTACCATCGCCAATTCCGATTCCGGTGGCGAAGCCGAAACCGACGCCGCCATTGATCAGGCTTATCGCGCGGTGCGCGAAATTCGAGAAGTCTAGAGATCGTCAGCGCCCCTCAGACGCGCTGAAAAAATATTTCTCAACACAGTTGTTGTTGCCGGGACTTACACCAGGTACGCTGAGCGGCCATCTCCGAGGACCTTAGAATCCATCTTTTGCCGAGGAGGCTCGCTCCGACTTCAACTCGCGCAGAAGCAAGCGCACCAGCATTCCGTCAAACCCAGTGCCGCTCATCTTGGCTAGTTCATCGAGCGCTTGTTCCGGAGTGCGGGCGGCTGCAATTGAGTGCTCGGTCAGCATGTTGGCATAGGCATCGGCCAGGGCGATGATGCGCGCCCACAGCGGAATCTGCTCGCCTTTGGCGCCGTCGGGATAGCCGGTGCCGTCGAAGCGCTGGTGGTGATGCTCGATGGCCTGGCGCATCATGGCGCTGTGAGGGAGGATGGCGGCGATCTCGGCTCCCACTCGCGCATGCATTCTTACCAGGAAGAACTCGTCGTCGGTGAGCGGGCCCGGTTTATTCAGAATGCGCTCCGAGACGAAGATTTTTCCGACGTCGTGGATGCGCGCGGCATAGACCAGATCGGCGGTTTCCTCAGGAGGCAGGCGCAGGGCCCGCGCAATAATTTCTGTGTAGCGCGCCACCAGGTCGCCGTGGCCTTGGGTGTGCAGTTCGCGGGATTCGGCGGCGCGGCTTAGAACCTCGATCGATTCCTTCAGCAGGGGGACGTTGCAGTCTTCTTCGCCGCCGCAGAGTTTCACCAGCATCTGGCCCAGTTCTTCGAGATGCTCGGGACCGTTATGCTCGCGCTGCAGAAAGCCCTCGATGTAGGAAGAAATCTGCTGGCGCTGGGCGGCGAACTCCTCGCCGGCGCCAAACTCTTCGGCCGCCGATACCAGGTTGCCGCCGGAGCGTTTTGAAACGTACATGCCGGCGTCGGCCACGCGGATGATGTCTTCGATGGAGAAGCCGTGCGTGGGGAAACTGGCCACGCCGAAGCTGCCAGTGATGTTGTGCTCGCTTAGCATGGGGTCGGTAACAATCCACTGGCGCAAGCGCTCGGCCAGCACCTGGGCCTGCTCGGGGCCGGTTTCGGGCATGAGGATGATGAATTCATCGCCGCCATAGCGCGCCACTACGTTCGACTGCCGGGACTTTTGCTCGAGCAGGCGGCCTACACGAGCCAGCACGAGATCGCCTTCGAAGTGACCCATGCTGTCGTTGACTTCCTTGAACTTGTCGAGGTCGATCAGCACCACGGAGAACGGGCGTCCGGAGCGCGAGGCACGCTTCCACTCCGCCGATAGGGCTTCCCAGAAGAAACGCCGGGTCTTAATGCCTGTCAGTCCGTCAGTAATCGATTGCTGTTGCAGCTTCTGGAAGACAAAGGCATTGTGCAGAGCCGTGGCCAGCAAGTCGGCCAGGGTGTTGAGAATAAGAACGTCCTGCGGGTTGAATGCGCTCTCGCTGCGGCTTTCGATGTTCAGCGCGCCCAGCAGCGTCTCGCCATAAGTGATGGGAATGCACAGCACGGAGCGCGACTCCGGCAGAATCGCGCCCATCTGACCCTCCAGGCCGTTTTGCACCAGCGCACGCTCGCCGGTGCGCGCCACCCGCCCGAGAATTCCTACGCCGAGCGGAATGCGTTTGCCCATGGCATGGGCGGTGGCTCCGGCTTCGGCTTTGATTTCGATTTCTTTGGTTCCGTAATCGAGCAGGCCGATTCCGATGTGATCGAAGCTGAAGTTCTTTTGGATTTCTCCGACGATCTGGCCAAGCATGTGCACGGGATCATCGCTCGAAATCGCAGTGCGAGAAATGTTATTGAGGAACGCGAGTTGGCGCGAGCGCCGTTGTTCGTCGGCGAAGAGGCGGGCGTTCTCCACCGCAACCGAGACCTGGCCGGCGGCGGTCATGAGCACATCAAGGTCGCGCTGCTCGAAGACGAATTCACGTTCCGTGCTCATGGCCATCATCACGCCCGCCGGCTTATTGCCCAGCAGAATGGGCGCCGCGCATAGACATTTTGCCGGTTGCTCAGGGCAATAGGTGACGCCTAGTCGCGCTCGCGTCTTTTCCAGATCGGATCGTATGAGCAGCGGCTGCCCCGTCCGGATCACATATTCAGTGAAGGCATTTTCCGGCTTGCGCGAGCGCTTGGGCAGAGTGCGGCCATTCTCCACTTCCAGTTCGAAGCGGATTACATCTCCCTCCTGAAAGGCGATGTAGAAATCGCTGGTGTTGAAAATCTGTCCCAGTTCGGTGTGGATGGTGCGCAGCACTTCATTCTGATCGAGCCGCGAGCTGATCGCCTGTCCGATTTCGGTGAGCAGTTCGTACTCCTGGGTGCGCCGGTGGGCGTCATGCGCCATGAGATAGTTATCGAGCGTGAGCCCGAGTTGCAGGGCCAACCCCACCATCAGACGCGGGCCCGACGTGCCGAAGGCCTTGCGCTGCGCATGAGGAAATAAAATCACTCCAAAGGCGTGCTCGCGAGTTTGCAGGCTGACGGCGGTGAGATTGCGGATCCAGGCATCGGTGAGAACTTTTTTGAAGTCGGCGAATGACCCGGTTGAGCCAATGGGCAGCGGTTCTGTCATGTGGGCCACGTCATGAACGTTGAACAGCCCGCCCTGGCGATAGGCCAGTTCACAGATGTACTCTCCGGCCCCGGTTCGGATGAGAAGATTGACGAATTCAGAAGAAAATCCGCGCTCAACCGAAGGCAACAGACCGCGCCAGCGCTCCGAGATGTAAATAACAGCTTGCTTCGCGGACAGAGCGCCGGCAAGGCGGTCGAGCGCCGACTGCATGCTGGGCAGCAGATCGTCGGCCGAGAGCAATCTTCGCGGGTCGACTCCCAGCGTGGAGAGCGCGAGAGTATTCTCCTGCACGGCGTTGCGCTCGTTCTCAAACAGAACCATTACCATGGCGATGCCCAGCAGCATCTGCGGTACCGGGCCGAGAACATGGCCGACGCTGCCAAACATTTCCATCCAGGGACTGCTTGCTTGGATGGAAGCTAGCAGTACCGCCCAGAGTGCCAATGAGAACGCTAGGATCTGGAAAGCGACCGAGCCTTTGCGGTGAGCGTGCAGGTAAAAAGCTGCCGAACAATACAGCAGCACTGTGCTCAGGAAAATTGCTGTACCTGTAGGGGGCGCGCCGGTTAATAAGTGATTACGCAGATCGACGCAGGCCACGGCGGTTCCGGCCAAAGCGAGGACGCCTTCGTACCAGCGGCCGCGGGAAAATCCGCGGGTGAGGCGCGTCGAGACGAAGATACTGATCCCCATCGCCACCGAAAATAAAGAGCTGAAGAAAAACGCAGCCGGCGCGGGCGGATAGTAATAGCGGAAGGCATCGAGCGCGTAGTGAATGGAATAGCAGGCCCAGGCCACCTGCCAAGCGCGGAAGTAAGCCTGGCGGCTCTGCTGGTAGAGATAGGTGAACAGCAGGCACAGCAGCAAGGCAACTACGCCCGGAATGATGACGATACTGGTCGCGATACTATTCATGAGCCTGTGGTGAAGGCTTCCCGCGAAGGTCTCTGCCGCGAAGATCTGGTGAGCAACTTGGGAGAAGGCCGATCATTAATGTTTTCACATGCAGGGCTGTGAGCACAACAGGATTTAAGTACAGTGTCCCTGACCCTAGTTACTTGGAATCAGTTACTTAAACGACCTGGTTTTCCGGGCGGTTGACGATGCTGGTTGACGATGCCTGTTCCGCGCCATACCATCGAAACTTCGCTACTTATGCCTGAAATTACTCCTTTGCCATCCTCTGGAGCCAAGCCGCGGGTGCGCTTCGCCCCTTCGCCTACCGGATTTCTTCACGTGGGCAGCGCCCGCACTTTTATTTTTAACTGGCTTTATGCACGCCACAACGGCGGCACCATGATTCTACGGCTGGACGATACCGACGTGGAACGCAACACGCAGGCTTCGGTGGATTCCATTTTCGACGGATTGAAGTGGCTAAGCTTAAGTTTCGACACGCCGGGTTGGGACGAAGAGTACAAACAGTCGGAACGGATTGAATTGCACCGCCGCACTGCATGGACCATCTTCGAGAAAGGCCTTGCTTACCGCGATTTCACTCCGGCGCATACGGGTGACGCGGAAAAGTCTGGCGCGCAGGGAACCTGGCTGTTCAATCCCGGCGCGCGTGAAGTTTCGCGTGCCGAGAGCGACCGCCGTGCCGCGGCGGGAGAACCGTTTGCGCTTCGTTTTCGCGTGCCGCGCGAGGGTGGGGTGGTGAGATTTACCGATGCGGTTTACGGCGAGCAGGTGAAGTCCGCCGCCGATATTGAAGATTTTGCACTGCTCCGCTCCGACGGCATGCCGACTTACCACCTGGCTTCGTGCGCCGACGATGCGGACCTGCGCATCTCGCACATCATTCGCGGCCAGGATCATCTTACAAATACCTTCAAGCACGTTCTGATCTTCGAAGCCGCCGGCTTCACTCCTCCGCAGTTTGCCCATCTGCCACTGCTGGTTGCGCCCGATGGTACCAAGCTCTCGAAACGCCGTCACGGGTCCGTGGTCAGCGTCACCACCTACCGCGATGCCGGATTTCTTTCTGACGCTTTCCTCAATTTTCTCTGCCTGCTCGGCTGGTCGCCAAAGAATGATCGCGAGAACATGTCTCTGCGAGAGTTGGTTGAGCTGTTTTCTCTCGAAGGCATCAACCGTTCGAATGCGGTGGTGAATTTCAAGGAACCGGCGACAACTCCGGAGGAGATGTTCGATCCTAAGGCGGTATGGCTGAACGCGGAGCACATTCGCGGCTTGCCGGTAGAGGATTTGAGCGCGCGGCTGCTGCCGATCGTGCGCGGCGCAGGATTCAACGTCACGGCAGAAAAGATGTTGCGGGTCACCCCGCTGATCCGCGAGCGCATCAAGCTGCTGCGCGATGTGCTAACCGCGGCTGACTTCTTTTTTGTCGACCAACTGCCTCCTTACGATCAGGCTGAACTGATTCCGCAGAAGGGAGATCTTGCCATGGCGCTGAAAGTCCTGATGCGCGCCCGCGAAGCGCTGGCGAATGTCGAGTTCAAGCACGATCCCCTGGATCAGGCTCTGCGCGCCGCTGCACAGGAACTTGGATTGAAGGCCGGACAGATGTTTCAGCCCATCCGCGTCGCGGTCTGCGGGCGCAAGAATGCGCCGCCGCTGTTTGAGACGCTGGAAGTGCTGGGCCGGGAAACCACTTTGGCGAGAATTGAGCAGGCGCTGCAGAAGATCGCATAGGCACAATCAGAGGCATTGGAGTACTTCCACCGATTTTGTTGCATCCTCACCGCATCAAATTTTATCTACTCAAACACAGGCTGAGTTTGGAAAGAACAGAAAGCCTCCGCAAGGTTTCCCGTCACAACCTTCAGAAGTCGCACAGAAAGGAATCCGCATGAAAGCCGTACAAGTCAGCAAGCCGGGAGGAAATTTCGAAATCGTCGAGCGTCCAAAGCCAGAGCCCGCACGCGGGCAGGTGCGCATCAAGGTGGAGGCCTGCGGCATCTGCCACAGCGATGCGCTGGTCAAGGAAGGAATTTGGCCAGGGATTCAGTATCCGCGGGTGCCGGGCCACGAGATTGCGGGGCGGATCGATGCGATCGGTGCCGACGTCACGCTATGGAAGCCCGGCCAGCGTGTGGGAGTGGGATGGCACGGCGGACACTGCTTCCAGTGCGACCCTTGCCGTCGCGGCGACTTCGTCCTATGCCAGTTCCAGAAGATCACCGCCATTACCTTCGATGGAGGTTACGCCGAATACATGGTGGCGCCGGCCGAAGCAGTGGCCGCAATGCCGGATGACCTACCCGCAGACGAAGCCGCTCCGCTGCTTTGTGCCGGAATCACTGTGTTCAATTCCCTGCGCAACTCGGGCGCGCGCGGCGGCGACCTGGTCGCGGTGCAGGGGATCGGGGGCTTGGGCCATCTCGGGATTCAGTACGCGCGGCAGATGGGGTTCCGTACTGTCGCCATCGGGCGTGGCAAAGACAAGCAGCCGCTGGCCCAGAAGTTGGGCGCTCATGAATATGTGGACACGAGTGCCGGCGCTCCCGCTGAAGCGTTGCAGAAGCTGGGAGGAGCGCGTGTGATTCTGGCCACCGCTCCCGACTCAAAATCGATCTCGGCTCTAGTCGATGGGCTGGCGGGAAATGGAAAGCTGCTGGTCGTGGGTGCGGGTTTCGAATCTCTCACGGTGACTCCGCTGCAGTTGATCGGTGGCCGCAAAACCATTCAGGGTTGGCCTTCCGGCACGGCGAAAGACTCGGAAGATACGCTGCGGTTCAGTTCTCTCAGCGGTGTGCGCCCGATGATCGAGCGCTATCCGCTGGAGAAAGCTGCCGAGGCTTACGAGCAGATGATCAGCGGGCGGGCGAGGTTCCGGGTGGTGCTGACGATGGGGGGATAGGAGCAGATCAGGCTGCTGCGGTTTCAAGAAAGGTAACATTTATGTTACCATTGAAGACGGTCGAGATTCTCGAATATCTCGAACCTGACGGCCGCAGCTCTTATGCTGACTGGTTCGACGGTCTCAACCCGCCGGCGGCCGCCAAGGTAACCATCGCGCTGGCGCGGTTGGCGCAAGGGAATTCTTCCAATGCAAAGGGCGTGGGCAGCGGTGTTTATGAATACAGGATCGACTTTGGCCCAGGTTACCGGATCTATTTCGGCAAGGATGGCCAATACTTGATCCTGCTGCTCGGCGGTGGAACTAAGAAACGACAGCAGAAAGACATCGCGGGCGCACTAAGCCGCTGGCAGGACTATAAGCGAAGAAGAAAACAGGAGGTTTGAGAGTGGCTCTCACCCGAGATTTCAAAGAAACGATTCAGGCGCGGGCGCGGCGCGATCCCGCGTTCCGCAAGGAACTGTTGCGCGAAGCGGTGGAGAGCTTTCTTTCCGGAGACGTGGAGACAGGCAAAACGGTATTGCGCGATTACATTCATGCCACGGGGGGCTTCGGCGAATTAGCAGTGGGGACAAACCACTCGCCCAAGAGCCTGATGCGAATGCTCGGCCCGTCGGGCAATCCGCAAGCTCGTAACCTATTTGGGATCGTTCACTATCTTCAGCAGAAGGAAAGAGTTCGGTTTAAAGTACACGCGGCTGTGGCCAGATAGCGCGTTGAAGTTCGATCTTGCGGTAAGATCGAATGTGATGAATGCCGCTCATCCCCCAACCGAAGCTGGAGAAAAAGCTGTGGCTGCTTCGCCCTCGCCTGCTCCCTCGAACTTTATTCGCGACATTATTCTGGAAGACCTGAAGGCCAACAAGCACGATGGCCGCGTGCAGACGCGCTTTCCTCCCGAGCCTAACGGCTATCTCCACATTGGACATGCCAAGGCAATCTGCATCGACTTTGGACTGGCCGACGAATTTGGCGGCCATACAAACCTTCGTTTCGACGACACTAATCCCGCGAAGGAAGAGACTGAATACGTCGAGTCGATCAAAGCGGACGTGAATTGGCTGGGGTTTCAGTGGGACGGGCTGTTCTATGCTTCGGATTATTTCGATCAGCTCTACGAATGGGCGATCAAACTTATCAAGGATGGCAAGGCTTACGTTGACGATCTGACAGCTGAGGAGATTCGTAAGCATCGCGGAACGCTGACTGAACCGGGCAAAGACAGTCCTTACCGCAACCGGTCGGTGGAAGAGAATTTGAATTTGTTTGAGCGTATGCGTGCGGGTGAATTTCCCGATGGGTCGCGCACGCTGCGGGCGAAGATCGATATGGCGTCGCCCAACTTGAACCTGCGCGATCCAGTCATGTACCGCATTCTGCATGCCGAGCATCACCGCACGGGCAACAAGTGGTGCATTTATCCTATGTACGATTACGCGCACGGGCAGTCAGATTCGCTCGAGCGTGTCACCCATTCCCTGTGCACGCTTGAGTTTGAGGACCATCGCCCGCTCTACAACTGGTTCATCCAGCAATTGGATATTTTTCCGTCGCGGCAGATTGAGTTTGACCGCCTGAACCTGACGTACACGCTGTTGAGCAAGCGGAAGCTGCTGCAACTGGTGCAGGAAAAGCGTGTCAGCGGATGGGATGATCCGCGCATGCCTACGCTCGGCGGGATTCGGCGCCGTGGCTATACGCCCGAGGCGATTCGTAATTTCGTCGCGTCCATCGGCGTTTCGAAGACTACGGGATCGATCGAGCTGGCGATGCTGGAACACTTCGTCCGCGAAGATCTGAATAAGTGCGTGCCGCGCGTGATGGCGGTGCTGCGCCCGCTGAAAGTTGTGATCGACAACTATCCGGAGAATCAGGTCGAAGAGATGGAGGCGGTCAATAATCCTGAGGACGCGAGCGCCGGCACACGGAAGGTGCCATTCTCGCGTGTACTGTACATCGAGCAGGATGATTTTCGCGAGGATCCGCCGAAGGGATATTTCCGGCTTTCGCCCCGCCGCGAGGTGCGGCTGCGCTATGGATACTTCATCACAGCCAGGAGCGTGGTGAAGAACGGTAAGGGCGAAGTGATCGAGGTGCATTGCACCTACGATCCGGCGACGCGGGGTGGCAATGCGCCGGACGGGCGCAAGGTGAAGTCGACGATTCACTGGGTGTCGGCCGCGAATGCCATCGACGCCGAGGTGCGGATTTACGAAAACTTATTCAGCAAAGAGAATCCTGGCGAGGTAGAAGAAGGACAGGATTTTACCGCGAACCTGAATCCGAAATCTCTTGAAGTAATTTCAGACGCCAAGCTGGAACCGTCTTTAGCCAGCGCTGCTGCGGGCGGCCGGTATCAGTTTGAGCGGTTGGGATATTTCTGCGTTGATCCGGACTCGGTTTCGGGCAAGCTGGTGTTTAATCGGACGGTGGCGCTGAAGGATACCTGGGCGAAGGTGGAGAAGAAGCAGAGCAGGAAAGCGTAGAAGCGCGCCAGAACAACACCCCGAGCGCGGAATTCAACTCGGGGCCGTCAGCCCGTAAAGCTCTGAAGATGTTGTCTGCAAAGCGATGAATAGGCTTTAACCGTCGGGCATAAAAGCAAACCCCGAGCGCGTCTTCCACTCGGGGTCAGCATATCTGCCTGTCAAGCTTCAATACGATTATCGAGAGGTAACAACCAGAAGTCAAGGTTACTTGAGGAGCCAGCCTGTCAGAGACTCCTCGTCAGATTCCCTACCGAACCAGGGAATGCTGTGGACCCGACGGGATTCGAACCCGTACCTTCCTGCTTGACAGGCAGATATGCTACCAATTACACCACGGGCCCAGAGATCAGATTAGGGGCGCGGTGCGTGCCAAATAAGGCTGATCGCAGCCTAATTTTCACGAGCGTTCCGTTTCGGAACCCGCTGGTTGTGCGCATGTTGGCGCAGCGTCAAGGTCGTGTCCGTAGCCTAAACGCGTGCCGCGGCGAAGAAATGTAAGACGAAAGGCGAAACCTGTCCGTTCTCCACTCGGGGGCGTGAGTCTGTCACAAACAGATATCGTCAATTACTTGTCATCGTACAATTCAATGCGCTAATTAACTCCGGGAAGCGCGCGCGGATTTGAGCGCGCGATACGCCTGGCATCCCCATGCACTCCATCATTCCTGCATTTTTCGAGATCTCCCGCACGGTGGTTTCGATGTGCAGCGCCGGCGTCGTGCTTTTCCTTATTGCGCTGTGGGCCGCGAAGACCGATATCGTGCAGGCGCGCGGCCTGGACAAGATCGTAGCCTTGAGCAATCTGTGTTTCGCCGCTCCCCTGGCGGTCTTCGGTGCCCTGCATCTCGCGGCCGCAAGAGGCCTCATGACCATGGTGCCGCCGTATATGCCATGGCGATTGTTTTGGGCGTATTTCTTCGGCTTTGCGCTGCTGGCCGCGTCTTTGAGCATTGCCACAAGAATTCAGGTGCGTTGGTCGGGCCTGCTGTTCGGGATCGCGATGTTTCTTTTTGTGGCGATGCTGGACATCCCCGGAACTCTCGCCAACCCCAGAGACAGATTTAGCTGGACGTTGACCCTCCGCGAAATGACGTTCGGGGGCGGAGGCTGGATTCTTGCGGGAAACGCGATGCGTGAGCGAGGTGGCGGGCAGGTCGGGAGCAAGCTCATAACCCTGGGCCGCGTAGTGCTCGGGATCACCGCTATATTTTATGGGGTTGAGCATTTTCTGCACCCGGCGAACGTCCCCGGAGTTCCGCTTGAAAAATTGCTGCCCGCGTGGATTCCGGGGCACATGCTCATTAGCTATCTGACGGGCGCAATTCTTCTCGGTGCCGGAGCGTGCATTCTGGTGAACAAGAAAACGCGGATGGCGGCAACTTATCTGGGTGCGTGGATTGTGCCGCTGGTTTTGTTCATCTATGGGCCGATTCTGCTCGCGGCACTGGCTGACCCGAGCACCGACGTGAAAGTTGAAGGAATCAACTACTTCTTTGACACGCTGCTGTTTGCCGGAGTGATTCTCGCACTCGCCAGCGCGACGCCATGCGCCGATCAGGATGCCAGCTTGAGGCCTGAAAAACCAGAATCAAAGGCTTGACCATAGAGGCCACGGGGGCTCACGGGGTAATTCGGTGTTCGTGGTCGAGGCGGAAGCCGGTTGTGCTGAAGATGAAGGGCTAGTTGTGCACGTGCGGGCTCTGCGCTGGATTTGTTTGGTGTCCCACAGGTTCTTTCACGACCTTCACTTCAAAGTTCACGGGTAGACTTTTCGGCGGGTAGCAGGCGGCGTTGTCGCAGGCCTGGTAGCGGAGGACTCCGCGCATTTCGTATTTTCCCGGTACGACTGAGTGCAGCGGGTGCACGGCGACCGTGATGGTGAAGTCTCCGCTATAGACGCTCAGCTTTTCATCGGGCGAGAAGGGGAAATTCTTGTCTTCGCCGGGAGGGTATTCAATTTTTCCCAGGATGATGTCGGTGGGCAGGTCCATCTTCAGGGCGGTCGGGATGAGGAACTCCGACTTGGGTGCGTTTGAATTGATGTGGTAGCCGGGCGGGATGCGGAAATTCATGCTCACCATGGTCTGGTGCGCGCGTTGAGCCGTTACCAGCGGGATCGCAGCCATAGTGACGGTTGGAGCTTTGCCGGGGGTTTGAGCTGAGAGGCTGGTGGTCGCGAGAAGAATAAGTGTGAGCAGCGTGCTGAGGCGAGCGCTACGTGTTTCGGCCTTCCGCCACTTGGTTTGATCGACCGTCATTGTGGACCTGAACTCTTTTCTGAAGCTGTTGCCTGGCTCGCGGCGGGCCGCGTATTCAGGGCCTTCTTGATTGAATCCTCGATTTCGGCCTTGCCCCTCAGGCCAACGATCTTGTCCACGATTTTGCCGTCACGTCCAATCAGGAAGGTTTGCGGCAGAGCGGGGACGCCGCCGTAGGCATCGCCTACAGATTCTTTTCCGATCAGAATGGGATAGTTCACGCCCATATCCTTGGCGAACTTGGCGATGTCTTCCTTGCTGCCGTCGTCCATGGCTACGCCGACGATCTGCAATCCCTGCGTGCCGTATTCTTTCTGCAGTTCGACGAACCAGGGCATCTCTATTTTGCACGGGCCGCACCAGGTCGCCCAGAAGTTGAGCAGCACGGCTTTGCCGCGAAGGTCGGAGAGGCGCATGGTGGTGCCACCGAGCACTTCCAGAGAAAAATCCGGAGCGATGGTGGATTGGGTTATACGGGAGGTCGAGCCTGGGTTGCGCCGCGCCTGATGATAGCCAAAATACAGCATGAGCGCGACTACGAAGGCCACGACGACCAGAGCGAACGGGCTACGTTTCACGGCAATTCTCCATTCAGGATCTTGTTTCAGAAATCAGCTCCCGGCCCTCAGTGGCTAAAGCCCGTCTCTCCACTGGGTCTGTGCGGCGCGGCTGAAGCCGCGCCCTTTCAAAACCATCGACGACCATGCTCTGTAAATCACAAAGCAAAGCGATTCAGGAACGACAGCCAATTCGAAATTAAAGTAAAGCGGCCGATCACTAGCAACACTCCGAGCGCGATCAGCAAGGCGCCGGAGGCCACTTCCAGCGCATGCATGTGCGAGCGGAAGCGGCTGTAAAACTTCAGGAAACGTTCCATCAAGAGCGATGTCAACAGGAACGGTACGGCCAGTCCCAGTGAATATACCGCGAGCAGCAGAATCCCCTTTACCAGCGTGTCTTGTTCCCCAGCGATGGTGAGGATCGCTGTGAGGATCGGACCCAGACAGGGAGTCCAGCCGAAGGCGAAAGCGAAACCAATAACGAACGCGCCGAAAGGAGTGCTGCTGCCTTTCACGTTGTGCAGGCGAGCGTCCGTATAGAGAGCTTTGATCTTGAAGATGCCGGTCAGGTGCAAGCCGAAAAGAATGATGACTACGCCGGCGATTCTGGCCAGAGTGTGCTTGTACATTCCGAGCACCTGGCCGATTTCAGTCGCCGCCGCGCCGAGAACGACAAAGACAACGCTGAAGCCGAGGATGAACCCTATCGAGTTCACCATTACCCGCCGCATCAGGTGAGCCTGCGGCGCTTTGAGTTCTTCGAGGCCTGCGCCGGAAATCAGGGAAAGGTATCCGGGCACGAGCGGCAGCACGCAGGGCGAGAGGAATGAAATCAGGCCGGCAAAAAATGCGGCGATCGGAAGTGGTAGGCTCGACATGCGTCTTTATTGTACCCGCCGGGGTTGCTCTCCGTAAGAATCAGACGATTGGAACGAGGTTTAGTTGCAAGCTACCGCCCAATTTAACTAGCGTGATTTCGCCGGCGCTTGAGGCGACGGAGCGCTGGCAGGCTCGTTCGACTCGGGCGCAGAGCCCGAGAGCATCTTGCGCAGGAATCCGAAGGGCATGGCGGCGGTCAGCACCACATGGTCACCCTCCTGCTTGATCTGGAAGCTGTCGAAAAGCGCTTTTACGTCGGCATCAGTGCCGTGGGTTCCCACAGAAGACTCGGCAGCGTGCGTCATCGCGATGAAGACGTTGGCCTTGTCGGCGATGGCGCGCGCCTCGTCGGGCGATTGGGAGAAGGCTTCGGCGCGAAGGTGAACTGTTTGAGCCATGGGATGAAGCGGGTTGAGAGCGCTCCCGGAGACGACGAGCGTGGCCGGCGTGGTGATGACTGTGTTCCAACCGCCGGCTTCGGGTGAAGATGGATCAATGCGGGCAATCACCCACGCCAGGCTGGCCAACTGAACGTGCTTGTAGTATTGCCGCAACAGCGCCGGGCCCCCGAATGGTGAAGCCAGCCGCCTCGAACGGTCGATCATTCCATGAATGACGGCGGGATCGTCATGATTGGAAGCGGCCACCGAATCGGGACTTAGCACCGCGATGCGGAATGATCTGCCATCCGCAAGAATCGTAAAGATATCGACCGAGCGATAGTTCTCGACTGACTGGGCCACCTTACGCAGATAGTTGGTGACCCGGTCGCCTTGAAACTTTCCTTCGAGCACTTCGGAGAATCGTACTTCCGGGGAGGTGCCGCCGGTTCCGCCGCCGGGCCATTTCGCCGGGTAATGGACCGCGAAGGCAGCTTTATCCAGGTCGCGCTCGAACTGAAAGCCAGTCTCGCGGATGAACTGCTCGTATTCGGGAGCGTGGCTGACCGGGGGCCAATCCTTGCCCAGATTCAGTCTTCGCGCGGTGCCCAGATTGACATACAGAAATGCATCGGCGCCAGGCAACAGGCGGGCAGGCTCCGGCGGAGCGTGCTTGCGCAGCTGGACGGAGAGGGTCACCGCCGCGGCAATGACGACGACCGCGAGGACGATGGGGAAGGTGCGCCTAATTCGCATGGAATGCGGTCAGGGCTGAAATGATAACACTGTGGGGAGAAATCCAGAGGCACCAGGCGAACGACCACGGTCCACACGGAGTTACTTCTTCAACTCCGCCGGCCAATTCGTGACCAACTGAAGCGGGGCCTGGGCTCCTTCTTCCCGGTGGTTCACCAGCAGACGCCTGCCGTCGGAGGAAACGTCGAACAACACGCCGATTGCGACTAAAGGCGTGTGGAACAGATGTTGAGGCGTACCGACCTCGATCTCCGATCCTTTCGGGGTCACCGGGCAGGCAAACAGATCGTCCGTGATACCGGTATAGAAGAGTTCCTTACCGCTTCCGCTCCAGGCCGCGAAGTATCCGCCATTGGACGAAACCCTCCACTTCCCTTTTCCTTCGGGGAAGGTCGTGAGGTAGATCTCGTCGCGTCCGGATTCATCGGAAGTGTATGCGACCCATCGGCTGTCGGGAGAAATTCGATAAAAGTAAACGTTGGATTGCAGCGAAGGCGGCCGCACAACCACAACCGGCTTAGCGTCTCCGTTCAGTGGCCGTGCCCAGAGGGAAACCATCTTGTCGCCTTCGCAACAAAGGTAGGTTAGATATTTTCCATCAGGGGACAAGGCGGGGTAGCGGTAGGAGCTCTGCTCGGACGATAGCGTCTTCTCGGTACCGCTACCGTCTGCGGCTTTGGATTGGATATTTACCTGGCCGCCGCCGGTGGTGACTTGCAACGAAAAAATGAGCGTCTTGCCATCTGGAGACCAGGCGGGTTCCTGAATCACCTGTTGGTCAAAGGTGATCCGCGTTCTAGTTTTGCGGTCGAAGTCGAGCGTCCAAATGCCAGTTCCGCTGGCGAATGCGACTCGCTTGTTATCCGGCGAGAGACGAACATCCCGCACACCAAGCAGGCCTAGCGCATCCGTTGTGGTCGTAGACTCCTGCGGGTCGTAGTCCGCCAGCATTTTCCCCGAGCGGTCGAACCACACCAGGTGGCTCTTGGCCGCGTCAGCGCTGCCGGCCTGGTAAACCATGAGTCCATTCTGGGAGACGGCGAAAATGCTGCGCCACACCCCGACATCGTTGCGGAGGTCGTTCACCAAAGGAAGGGGAGAACCCGACAAGGCGCCGTTTTGTGGATCGAAAGGCTGCGCCACCAGCGCCGTGCTGGCCTGGTAGAGGAGGTAGCCGGATGCGTATTCGGCCGCCGACTCCGTCGCGATGATCAGGCGGCTCTCCGTGCTGTCAACGGACCCGAAATAGATTCCGTTTCGTTTGGGATCGCCTCCGGCATGATTGGTGGCGAGGAAAATAAAATGTTTGCCGTCAGGCAAGAACCAAGGCCAGCGCTGGGTGGAATGCTTGGTTTTATCGAGCTCAGTTGCCGGCGTTGCCGTGCCGCCTTGCGCGCTCACTTTCTCGAGAGCACCCTGGAAGTCGGGGGCGAACACAATCACATCGTTGCCCCCCCAGCTTCCGCCGCGGGAATTAAGAGCGTTGGCTAAGCTCACAATCGGGCCGCCCGTGGCGGGAATCTTCATCAGCTTACCGTTCGCAAAAAAGCCGAGGGAGCGGCCATCGGGCGACCAGAAAGGATGCGCCGCACCCGAAGTGCCATCGAGAGCGTGCGCGGAATCACCGTTGAGCGACCGCACCCACAGCAGCTTGGCTTCGCCGGAGTGCGCCACGAACGCGATCTTGTCGCCTTGAGGAGAAAGCACGGGCATGCCGCCGGCGTCGCCGGTTGTCTCCAGAGAAAATTTGTCTGGCGGCGGGATTTCGGCGTGCACCGATATGGTCTGTTCGGAGGACTTTGCCCACCAGTATCCGGCCAATCCGGCGAGGGCGACGAAGGCGAGCAGAAGAGCTGCAAAGCCGGCAGTCCAAGACTTCTTGAACTGCGGAGAAGATTCTGCTGATTCAGTGGATGCGGACTCGGCGATCCAGCGCAAGTCCATCGCCATGTCGTGCGCGGATTGCATCCGGTCGGCGGGATCCTTGGCCAGGCAGGCGCGCACCACGCGCTCGAGCATGGGCGGGGCTTGGGGCTGGCTGGCGGTGATCGGCTCCGGATCCTTTTCGAGAATGGAAGTGAATACGCTGAGCTGCGATTTCCCCTCGAACGCGCGGTGCCCGGTGATCATTTCGTAGAGAACGCAACCAAAGCTGAAGAGGTCGCTGCGGGCGTCGGCTTCGGCGCCTTGCAGAACTTCCGGAGCCATGTATTGAAATGTTCCGACGATCGAACCTTTCTGCGTGAGCGGCGACACCGCCGCTGTGAGCGAGGCAAGATTCATGGTCGGTGTGGATGGAGTGAACGGGCCCATGCTTTGCGAGGTAATGGGCAACGCAGGCTTTGCCAGACCCGGCTTCGCGAGGCCAAAGTCCATCAGCTTGGCGCCCGCTTTGGTCAGCATGATGTTCGCCGGCTTCAGATCGCGATGGATGATGCCTTGCTGATGTGCTTTCTCGAGAGCTTGGGCGATTTCGATTGCAATCTTCAGAACTTGCTCAAGGGGCAGAGGGCCTTTCGCCAGGCGGTCGGCGAGAGTTTGGCCTTCGAGATACTCCATGACCAGGAAGTCGGTGCCGTCCTGAGAGCCGATGTCGTGGAGCGTGCAGATATTCGCATGCTGGAGCGCGGAAATGGCTTTGGCCTCGCGTTCCATGCGCTGTTTTAATTCCGGGTTGGAGGAAAGATGCGACGGCAGAACCTTGATGGCGACGGTGCGGTCGAGACGCGTGTCCTTGGCGCGATAGACTTCGCCCATGCCGCCAGCGCCGAGCGGGGAGATGATTTCGTAGGGACCGAGTTTGGTGCCGGAGGTGAGGGCCATGGGGTCGCGCCATTATAGCCTGTGCAGCGGGTTGTAACAGGGCCACGACGACTCTGGATGGCGGGCGGTTGCGCGAAATTTGCCCGTTGTGATAACTTAGTAAATTGTCCCGGACATCTGGAAGGGATCAAGGGTATACTTGTGTCTGTGAGGACACTTGTCCCCGTACGCTGGCGTAGCTCAGTCGGTAGAGCATCGGTTTTGTAAACCGAGGGTCGGGGGTTCGAATCCCTTCGCCAGCTCCAGCATATGAAGAGCAGGAAATGAATTCGAACTTCCGGCAGGCAGCGGAAACTCTAGGTGGCGCAACAGGTTTTTCCAACGCACTTCATTCGGAACTGATCCTGTATGCAGTGATCTTCGCGCAGTAAGCCGTAAGCGCGATTCTCGGTTTCCTGATTTGCGAAAGTCTAGTTTGCGAAAATGTAGCTTGATGGACCAGAGTAGAAGTGTGCTGCACCGGTCTGCGGATTCGCGACTTGCCTGCGGGATGAGCGCAACGGCTGCATCGCCCGGCGGTTTTTGCACAGGTGGGTGAGTGGTTAAAGCCAACAGACTGTAAATCTGTCCCTCCTAGCGAGGTACGAAGGTTCGAATCCTTCCCTGTGCACCAGAATTTAGTAGCACCAGAATTTGAGGTACCAGTTTCAAGTGCGGCGGGAATTATGAGTCGCTTGGCGATGGCGTTGATTGCGTACGTGGTTTTGGGTGCTCTGGCATATGCCACGCTGAGTGATTCGCGGATCCGGTTGCTGACGCTGCTGATCCTGGCGCTGTTCGCGTTCAAGAGCTGGGTGCGGCGCAAAGATGTCATACATCCGGACGGCGGGAGCAAGCCGGAGTGAGAAGGTTTGGCTGAGAGCTGACAGCTGGTTTCAGGGCCGATGTAGCTCAGTTGGTAGAGCACTCCCTTGGTAAGGGAGAGGTCACCAGTTCAATCCTGGTCATCGGCTCCAGGAATTTTGAAAGGGCGCGGCTTTAGCCGTGCCGCCGGAAGTGCAGTAACAAGCGGCTTTAGCCGCTGAGGTTTGGCTGAGAGCTGACGGCTGAAAGCTGACAGCTGGGTTTTGCGGGAGTAACTCAGTGGTAGAGTCACAGCCTTCCAAGCTGTTGGTCGCGGGTTCGATTCCCGTCTCCCGCTCCAGAGTTGAGGCGATTTGCGGGCGTGACCCTGAGCGGGAGTCGAAGGGGCGAGTTCGCAGCCGAAATCCCGAGCGTTTTTTGCGAGGGATCTTAATGAGTGAGATGATGGCTTTCGAGCAGGCGGCGATCAAGATTGAGAAGCAGCAGGAATTTGCGAAGCTGCAGGCCGCAGTGGAGCAGGCGTTCTTGCCCGCGATGGTGGAGCGGTTCCTGAAGCAATTGGATCGCAAAGGAATTCGCGTCCGGGAATTTGATGCGGTGCTGTCGGCCCGATTGCTGGAAGAGGTTACGGGCGGATCGAAAGTTCGATTGGCGAAAGTTGGATCGGCGGCGGGAAAAGAGTTGAGCGCGTGGCAGTTGTATCAGGCGCTGCCGCTCTCCGATCAGGCGCAGATGCGCGAGTTTTATCTGTCGAAGCTGGAAACAGTGGACACGGGGCTGCGGCATAAGTTTAAGAAGTTGTACCAGTATTACTGACTGCGATTACGGATTTAAGACAAGCGAGGCACGGCAATTTTATGGCGAAAGAGAAATTTGATCGCAATAAGCCGCACTGCAACGTGGGGACGATTGGCCACATCGACCATGGCAAGACCACGTTGACGGCGGCCATCACGAAGGTGTTGCAGAAACATAATCCGAAGATCGTGTTCCGGTCGTTTGATTCGATTGACAACGCTCCGGAAGAGAAGGCGCGCGGCATCACCATTGCGACGGCGCATGTCGAGTACGAGACGGCGAACCGGCACTACGCGCACGTCGACTGCCCGGGCCACGCTGATTACATCAAGAACATGATCACGGGCGCGGCGCAGATGGATGGCGCAATCTTAGTTGTCGCTGCGACGGACGGTCCGATGCCGCAGACGCGCGAGCACGTGTTGTTGGCGCGGCAGGTCGGTGTGCCTTACATCGTGGTGGCACTGAACAAGTGTGACGCCGTTGACGATCCCGAACTGCTTGATCTCGTCGAACTCGAAGTGCGCGAGTTGCTGAAGAGCTACAAGTTTCCCGGCGACGATGTGCCGGTGATCCGGCTCTCTGCTCTCGGGGCTTTGAATGGCGAAGAGAAGTGGGAGAAGCAGATCGACGCGCTGATGGAAGCGGTGGACAAGAGTGTGCCGCAGCCGGCGCGCGAGCTGGACAAGCCGTTCCTGATGCCGATTGAAGATATTTTTTCGATTCAGGGCCGCGGCACGGTGGTGACGGGGCGTATCGAGCGCGGCAAGGTGAAGGTCGGCGAGGAAGTTGAAATTGTAGGCTTCCGCGAGACGCGCAAGACGGTTGTGACCGGCGTCGAAATGTTCAAGAAGCAGCTCGACGAAGGACTGGCGGGCGACAATGCCGGCCTGCTGCTGCGCGGCATTGCAAAAGAAGATGTGGAGCGCGGCATGGTGCTGGCCAAGGGTGGATCGATTACTCCGCACACCAAGTTCAAGGCGGAAGTCTACATCCTGACGAAGGAAGAAGGCGGGCGGCATACGCCGTTCTTCAAGGGATACCGTCCGCAGTTTTATTTGCGGACGACCGACGTCACCGGAGTTGCGGAGTTGCCGGCGGGCACCGAGATGGTGATGCCTGGGGACAACGTCTCACTCGTGATTGAGTTGATCACGCCGGTGGCGATGGAGAAGGGCTTGCGGTTTGCCATTCGCGAAGGCGGGCACACCGTGGGCGCGGGAACGATTGCGGAGATAGTGACGTAGGGGCAGCTGTCAGCCATCAGCTTTCAGCTGTCTGTAAAACCTGATGGTCGGCTGGAGACAGCATGCCTACCAATGCAGAATGGCAAGCAATCGAAGCAGCGGGTATATGGCTAGTGTCCTTGCTGCCGCTAGGATTGATTGTGAGCTTCGGTCCGAAACTGTGGCGAACTTGGAAAGGCGAGTCGGCCCGGTCGAAGCGAGAAAGTTGCATAGGTCCTTCGGCGACGAAAAGCCGTCGCCTCAGGATGACAAAAGCTAAAAGCTAGGAGCTAACAGCTAGAAGCTGTTTTGGAGTGAGTGATGCCCCGAGAGATTGTTACGTTGCAGTGCGGTGATTGCAAAGAGCGGAATTATTCGACCACCAAGAACCGGAAGACGACGACGGAGCGGCTGGAGTTCAAAAAGTTCTGCCGCCGTTGCCGCAAGCACACGCCGCACAAAGAAGTGAAGTAGCAGTGTCCAGTGGTCAGTGGCTAGTGGTCAGAAAAAACTGACCACTGATCACTGGCCACCGACCACTGATTTTAGGGGCGTAAGCTCAACGGTTAAACTGCCGGTCTCCAAAACCGGACTTGGGGGTTCGAATCCCTCCGCCCCTGCCAGACTTTGGACGGACGCAGGGAAAGACCAGGAGCGCAGGAAGTATGGCAGTGGAGACAAAGAAGATGGCAAACGCAATCGCAGGCGGCGGCGGAAGTTTCGGAGACCGCCTGAAGCTCTGGCCGGAGCGAGCCAAGTCGTTTTACAACGACGTGCGCACCGAGATGCGCAAGGTCACCGCGCCGTCGTGGAAGGAAGTGCGCGGCACCACCGCAGTGGTTGTGGTGACGGTATTCATTTTTGGCGTCTACTTTTTCGTCATCGATAACGTGATTCAGAGGGGCGTCAACCTCTTGTATAGCTATTTCGGGGGCACTAAGTAAGTCGGAAACGCGCAAACCGGAGTTCAACTTGATCATGCAGGACGAAGAAAAAAACGAAGCTGCCGCGAGTGGGGAGTCAACCGGCGCGGAGGGCGTTGCCGTCACCAGCGAACCGCCCCGCAATCCGAACATGAAGTGGTACATTATCCACTCTTATTCGGGGTTTGAGCGCAAGGTGAAGGAGTCGCTGGAGTCGCGGGTGCAGGCCTTCGGGCTGCAGGACAAGATCGGCAAAGTGCTGATCCCAACCGAGTCGGTCACCGAAGTGCGCGGCGGCAAGAAATATACGTCGGAGCGCATGTTCTATCCCGGCTATGTGCTGGTGGAAATGGATATGGACGACCATGTGTGGCACGTGGTGAAATCCACGCCGCGCGTGACTGGATTCGTGGGAACCGGGCAGCAGCCCACGCCGCTTTCCGACGAAGAAGTGCAGCACATCGTTTACAAAGTGGCGGACAGCCGCGAGAAGCCTAAGTTGAAGGTCAAGTTCGAAAAGAACGAAACCGTGCGAATTTCAGAAGGGCCGTTTGCGACCTTCCAGGGCATTGTGGATGAAGTGAATGAAGATCGCGAAACACTGAAGGTGATGGTAACGATTTTTGGCCGCTCGACCCCGGTGGAGTTGGAGTTTAACCAAGTGGAGAAGGTGGCGTAGTAGTTATTCGGTGGACGCCGTGAGCAGATGTGGATCGCGTATTCCATTTGACGGCGTTTTGGCTACCTGTTCAGGTGAACGGGGGCATGAATGCCTACACTATTCGCTCAGGCATGGGATTCAATGGGCCAATAAGAGGCACCCCATACGGGTTGGTAAGCGAGTAATTGTCATGGCCAGAGCGAGCAGATCAAAGGCCCGGAAGCAAGAGATTCGAGCAATTTTTGTTTATCCCAATGACTCACGGTGAGTCTGGGCGGAAAAGGAATTATGGCAAAGAAAGTTACAGGTTTCGTAAAATTGCAGATTGCGGCGGGCAAGGCGACTCCGGCGCCGCCGGTGGGTCCGGCACTGGGCCAGGCGCAGATCAATATCATGGAGTTCTGCAAGCAATTCAACGCCCGGACAAATCAGAAAGAGATGGAGGGGCTGATTATCCCGGTCGTGGTGTCGGTGTATAGCGACCGGTCCTTCTCCTTCATCACCAAGACTCCGCCGGCTTCGATTCTGCTGAAGCGCGCTGCTGGGATCGCAAAGGGATCGGGCACGCCAAATAAGGACAAGGTTGGCAAGGTGACATTGAAACAGGTGGAAGACATCGCCAAGCAGAAGATGCCTGATTTGAATGCCGCTTCGGTTGAGACGGCGATCAAGAGCATTCGCGGGACGGCAAGATCGATGGGAATTGAAGTGGTTGGGTAGCGCCGCCGTCTCGGCGGCCTCGCGGGCGAGACGCCCGCGGGACAGCCGGCCAGAGGCCGGCGCTACGGGTTGTCAAATGCACCACGGCTAATCGAAGGCTTGATCAGCGGTGGGAGACGAGGAAAGCACAATGAAAAAAGAAGGAAAGAATATCGCCAAGGCGCACGCTTCAGTGGAAAAGCGCCCTTACATCCTGCAGGATGCTGTTCCCCTGCTGCAGAAGGTCAAGTTTGCGAAATTTGACGAGACGGTTGAGATCACATTGCGGCTGGGGGTCGATCCCAAACACGCTGACCAGATGGTGCGCGGCACCGTGGTGCTGCCGCACGGGTTGGGAAAGTCGAAAAAAGTTCTGGTGATTGCTTCTGGCGACAAGATTCGAGAGGCCGAAGCGGCTGGCGCCGATTACGCGGGCGGCGAAGAGATGGTCGAGAAGATCACCAAGGAAAACTGGACCGACTTCGACGCGTTGATCGCTACTCCCGATGTGATGAAATCCGTCGGGCGTCTGGGCAAGATTCTGGGTCCCAAGGGCCTCATGCCGAATCCGAAGACGGGGACGGTCACGATGGATGTGGCCAAGGCGGTGCAGGAAGTGAAGGCCGGCAAGGTTGAGTTCCGCACCGACAAGACGGCACTGGTGCATGTGCCAGTGGGGAAGATTTCGTTCTCGCCCGACAAGCTCATCGAGAACGCGACTGTGTTGATCACCAGCGTGATCAAGGCCAAGCCGTCGGTGGCCAAGGGGAAGTACATCAAGGGCTGCACTTTGAGTTCGACGATGGGGCCGGGGATTTCGCTGGATACGTCTCCGATTGAGACTGCGGCCAAGGCCTAATTAAGGAAGCGCGCCGAACGCGCGATTTTGCATTCTCGCAAAGAACGCGAGAATGTTTCGCGCGGCGCGCCCAGATCCTTCGGCGACGATAAACCTGTCGCCTCAGGATGACAAAAAGGTCGGCGGACGGACGAATGCGTCCATCCTCACACGAGCAGACAAGTACACGAGATTATTAAGAGGATTAGGCAATGCCGGTTACTAAAGCTAGAAAAAAAGAACAGGTCGAGAAGCTGAGCGCGGAACTGAAAAATGTTTCGAACGCCGTTGTGGCTACCTATAGCAAACTGACCGTCGCTCAGGACTACGAGCTTCGCAAGGCTCTTCGGGGCGCGGGGGCGAAGTATCAGGTGGTGAAGAACACACTGGCCGAACTTGCCGCCAAGGGCACCAAGGTTGAGGACGGGTTGAAGAATCTGACCGGAGTCACCTCGATTGCCTATACCACAGGCGACCCTGTGGCCATGGCCAAGGCGCTTACCAAGTACGCCAAAGACACTCCGGAGTTTACCTTCAAGGTGGGCGTGGTCGAGGGCCGGGTGATTTCGATCAAGGAGATCGAAGCGCTGGCCAGCATGCCGTCGAAGGAAGAGATTTACGCCAAGCTGCTGTTTCTGATTAACTCGCCGGCGCAGCGGCTGGTTACGGTGATGAATGCCGTGGGGCGCGATGTCGCGGTGGTGCTTGGGCAGGGCGTGGAGAAGGGCAAGTTCGCGGGCGGCGGTCCTGCGGCCGAAGCTCCCGCGGAAGCGCAGGCTTAAAGCCAGGCGGGACGCGGGCGCTACAAAGAGATTCGGTTATCCGAAGTCAGGGGTTGCGCGGTTCTGGTTCTGGCGTTGTCTGGCGCCGGGAGATGAGCTTGCCGCACTGGAAACCCGGCCAAAGATAACGAAAGCAAGCAAATTCATAACTTGAAGAGTGGAGAACCTAAAATGGCAGACCTGCAACAGCTGGAAGATTCAATCGTAGGGTTGTCGCTGCTGGATGCGGCCCAACTGGTGAAGAAACTGGAAGCGCGCCTGGGCGTCTCGGCGGCAGCCGCGGCCCCGGTAATGGCGGCGAGCGGCGGTGCTGCGGCAGCCGCGGCTCCGGCAGAGGAGAAGACGGAGTTCACCGTCATGCTCAAAGAAGTCGGCGCCAATAAGATCAATGTAATCAAGGCCGTACGCGAGGTCACCAGCCTGGGCTTGAAAGAAGCCAAGGAGCTGGTGGATGGAGCGCCCAAAAACATCAAGGAAGGCGTTTCCAAGGACGAGGCCGAGACCATCAAGAAGAAGTTCACCGAGGCTGGCGCTGTCGTCGAAGTGAAGTAGTATGTAGCGCCGCCGTCCCGGCGGCTGGCATGGCGGCGTCTCGCCGCCATCAGCGAGGGCGAGACGCCCTCGCGACAGCCGGCCAGAAGCCGGCGCTACCTGCAAGCCTTAGAAATATTCACGTTCTGGTTGTGAAGCCGGGGCGGTAGTGTTAGCATCTATATAACACCGCTTCCCTTGGCCTCACTCAATCGCGGGCGAGACCCGCAGGGAAGCTTGGGCACTGTTCCGTGGGCAGGCGGAACGGAAACGGCCGAAGAGAACTGGCGCGAAAGATAACAAATTCAGATTGGCGAAACGCCTTGCACGGCGTCTGCGGGAACCACTGTCCCTGCGGGCGCATCGTCGTGTTTTCCACGCTTCACTTTTCTAGGCTTCAACAGGTTCGCAACAGCAGCTAAGCAGCGCGGCGCGATGTGCGCCCCACATTCCGCGGGTAATCGCAGCGCTCGGCTGCGCCTGACATTGGGAGTTTCTTGACGATGAAGAATAATGCCTTCCGTAAACGCTTTGATTTTTCCAAAATTCCAGCAACCATTCAGATCCCGAATCTGATCGAGGTGCAGAAGCGCTCCTATGACCGCTTTCTGCAGATGGACAAACTGCCCAGCGAACGCGAAGACGGCGGATTGCAGGCGGTGTTCCAGTCCGTCTTCCCGATCACCGACTTCCGCAACGTATCACAACTTGAGTTTGTGGATTACGCCATTGGCAACTGGGAGTGCAAGTGCGGCCACCTGAAAGGGCTGCATCACCTGCGCACCACTTGTAAGAACTGCGGCAATACCGTCATCACGGATCCGTTCCATCCCGGCGATGTGCTATGCCGGAAGTGCGGCACCTACAACGCCAACACGCCGGACTTCTGCAACAAGTGCGGCGACCCCGTCGGGCTGCAGTTGAAGTATGACGTGGCCGAGTGCGAAGAGCGGGGCATGACCTACTCCGCGCCTCTCAAGGTCACGATGCGCCTCACGATTTTCGACAAGGACGCCGAGACTGGCAACCGGTCGATCCGCGATATTAAAGAGCAGGAAGTGTTCTTCGGCGATGTGCCGCTGATGACGCAGAACGGCACTTTCATTATCAACGGGACTGAGCGCGTGATTGTCAGCCAGTTGCACCGCTCGCCCGGCGTGTTTTTCGAAACCGCCAACAATCGCACCTATTTCCTGGGCAAGATCATTCCCTATCGCGGTTCCTGGGTGGAGTTTGAGTACGACCAGAAGAACGTGCTCTATGTCCGCATCGACCGCAAGCGCAAGTTTTTGGGAACGATCTTCCTGCGTGCTCTGGGCTTGCGTTCCGGCGAAGACATTCTGCGGACGTTCTATACGGTCGATCGCATTGCGATTAAAGACAAGAAACTTTACTGGACGCTCGACCCTGCCAGCGAGAAGCCCACGAACCTGCTGGGCATGAAACTGGCGCACAGCGTCAAGAACAAGTCGGGGGAGGAAATCGCGCACTCCGGCCGCAAGCTGAACGCGCAGATCCTGAAAGACATTCAGAAGGCGAAGATCTCCGAGATCGAAGTGGACGTTACCGATCTTGAGGGCGCATGGGCGGCCGCCGACGTGGTGGACACGACCACGGGCGAAGTGCTGCTCGAAGCCAACAGCGAAGTGACGGCAGACAAAGTCTCGAAGATTCTCGACTCGGGCGTGACGGAGATGAGCCTGTTCTTCCCCGAACGCGATGACGTGGGTACGGTGATTAGCCAGACCTTGAAGCGCGATTCGGTGAAGACGCCGCAGGAAGCGCTGATTGAGATCTACCGCAAACTGCGTCCCGGCGATCCGCCGACGCTCGACACGGCCACGGCGTTGTTCCACGGGATGTTCTTCGACCCGCGCAAGTACGACTTCTCGAAGGTGGGCCGGCTGAAGTTCAACATCAAGCTATTCGAGAATCAGGATGCGACCAGTCTCGACAAGCGCACCCTCGATCCCGACGATTTCTACGGCACCATCGGCTACCTGCTGAAGTTGCGCAAGAACATCGGATCGGTGGACGACATCGATCACCTGGGCAACCGCCGGGTGCGCGCGGTCGGCGAGTTGATGGAGAACCAGTTCCGCATTGGCCTGGTCCGCATGGAACGCGCCATTAAAGAAAAAATGTCCGTGTACCAGGAAATGTCGACAGCGATGCCGCACGACCTGGTGAATGCGAAACCGGTGATGGCTGCGATCCGCGAATTCTTCGGATCGTCTCAACTCTCGCAGTTCATGGATCAGACCAACCCGCTCTCCGAGATCACGCACAAGCGCCGCCTCTCGGCGCTTGGGCCGGGCGGTCTGTCGCGGGAACGCGCTGGATTCGAAGTGCGCGACGTACACCCCACGCACTACGGCCGCATCTGCCCGATCGAGACGCCGGAAGGTCCGAACATCGGGCTGATCTCGTCGCTGAGCTGCTATGCGCGCATCAACGACTACGGCTTCATCGAGTCGCCCTACCGCAAGATCAAGGGCGGCCGCGTGATCGACTATGTCACCGTGGTCAACACGGGCGACAGCGACTACAAGGTCGGCGATCACATGGAGAAGCATGAGATCGAGAAGATCAACAATGATTTGAAAGAGAAGCGCAAGAAGCCGGCGCAGGTTGATCCGTTCTCTTTTTATCTTTCGGCGTGGGAGGAAGACCGGCACACCATCGCGCAGGCCAACGTGGAGCTTGACGAGAAAGGCCGCATCGTGGCCGAACTGGTCAATGCCCGCAAGGCTGGCAACTTTGTGCTGGTAAGCCGCGATGAAGTCGATTATGTCGACGTCAGCCCCAAGCAACTGGTTTCTGTGGCCGCGTCGCTTGTTCCGTTCCTGGAGCACGACGACGCCAACCGCGCGCTGATGGGCGCGAACATGCAACGCCAGTCCGTGCCGCTGCTCCGCGCGCAAGCGCCGATCGTCGGCACTGGAATGGAGGGCGTGACCGCGCGCGACTCAGGCGCAGTGGTTCTCGCTCGCCGCAACGGTATTGTGGATTCGGTCGACTCCGACCGCATCATCGTGCGCGTCGAAGGCGAACACCATCCCACGCAGCTTTCGCGTGAGGTGGGCTCGGATATTTATCAGCTCACCAAGTTCAAGCGCTCGAACCAGAACACCTGCATCAACCAGAAGCCGGTGGTGAAAAAAGGACAACGCGTGATCAAGGGCGAGGTGATCGCCGACGGCCCTTGCACGGATCACGGTGAACTGGCTCTGGGACGCAACGTGCTCGTGGCCTTCATGCCATGGCGCGGCTACAACTTTGAGGACGCGATTCTCGTCTCCGAGAAGATGGTGAAGGACGATTACTACACTTCACTGCACATCGAGGAGTACGAGATCGAAGCGCGCGACACCAAGCTTGGTCCGGAAGAAGTCACGCGCGATATTCCGAACGTCAGCGAGTCGATGCTGCGCAATCTGGACGAAGCGGGCGTGATCCGCATCGGCGCGAGCATCCGGCAGGGCGACATTCTGGTGGGCAAGGTTACGCCCAAGGGCGAAACTCAGCTCACGCCGGAAGAGAAGTTGCTGCGCGCCATCTTCGGGGAGAAAGCCGGCGACGTGCGCGACGCATCGCTCTACTGCCCGCCGGGCATCGAGGGCGTCATCGTCGATGTGAAGATTTTCTCCCGCAAGGGCCAGGAAAAGGACGAGCGCGCCAAGTCGATCGAAGCGACGCAGATCGGCAAGCTCGAGAAAAACCTTTCCGACGAGATCCGGATTCTCACCGACGAGCGGCTCAAGCGTCTGGAGAACATTCTCGGCGGCAAGGAAGTGCAGGCCGACCTGCACGACGAGCGCACCAACAAGCGTCTGCTGAACAAGGGCAACATCCTTGACCGCGACGCGATCGAACGCATCTCGACCCGCAACCTGAAGCGCATTAAATATGCCGACAAGGATCCGCGGGTGAATGAGCAGATTGACGAGATCGAGGAAATGACCTCGCGCCAGATCGATGTGCTTAAGAAAATCGTCAACGAGAAGAAGGAAAAACTTACCAAGGGCGACGAGCTGCCGCCGGGCGTGATCAAGCTGGTCAAGGTCTACATCGCGATGAAGCGCAAGCTGAGCGTGGGCGACAAGATGGCCGGCCGTCACGGCAATAAGGGCGTGATCGCCCGCATTTTGCCGGAAGAGGATATGCCGTACCTCGAAGACGGCACACCCGTGGAGATTGTGCTCAATCCCCTCGGCGTACCCAGCCGTATGAATGTGGGCCAGATTCTCGAAACCCATCTGGGATGGGCGGGATTTGTTTTGGGCGAGAAGATCACCAACTTGCTCAAGGAAAACACGCGAACCGAAGCGATTCGTCGCGAGCTGAAGGCGCTGTTCAAGGACTCGCAACTTGCCGACATCATCGCCGAGATGAGCGACGACGAACTGGAAGCGCTCGCACCCACGCTCGCGCGCGGCGTGTATATGGGCTCACCGGTATTCGACGGCGCGAAGGAAGGCGAGATCAAAGCGCTGCTTGAGCATGCGGGCCTCCCGACGTCTGGCAAGACCACTTTGCACGACGGCATGACCGGCGACCAGTTCGAACAGCCGGTCACGGTCGGCTACATTTATATGCTGAAGCTGTCGCATCTGGTGGACGACAAGATTCACGCGCGCTCCATCGGGCCGTACTCGCTGATCACCCAACAACCCTTGGGTGGCAAGGCGCAGTTCGGCGGACAGCGCTTCGGAGAAATGGAAGTCTGGGCGCTCGAAGCCTACGGCGCGGCATTCATTCTGCAGGAGTTGCTCACGGCGAAGTCCGACGACGTATACGGCCGCACCAAGATTTACGAGGCCATCGTCAAGGGCGAAGCGGCCATGGAGCCGGGCGTGCCGGAATCGTTCAACGTGCTGATCCGTGAATTGCAATCGCTCTGCTTGGATGTGGAGCTGATCAAGACCGGGGAGAAGAAGCCCACGGCCAGCGCGGCAGCAGATTAAGAGCAGTGGTCAGTGGCTAGTGGTCAGTGGCCAGTAACGGCACTGACCTCCCGCCGGGACCATTGCCGAAAAGTTTTGGACTTTTGAAGGAACAGTTTCGTGGGGCTTTCGCTCTCGGCGCCGCGGAACATAAAAACTGGCCACTGATCACTGACCACTGGCCACTGCCCTTGAGAGCAGGAAGCGGAGGAACACCTTGTTTCGTTCGAGCCCGTTCGAAATGCAAAACACGATTGCTGACTTCGATGCCATCCGCATCAGCCTTGCCTCTCCGGAAAAAATCCGGAGCTGGTCGCATGGCGAAGTCACCAAGCCTGAGACCATCAACTACCGCACCTTCAAGCCGGAGCGGGACGGCCTGTTCTGCGCCCGCATCTTCGGCCCCGTAACCGATTGGGAATGCCTCTGCGGCAAGTACAAGCGCATGAAGCATCGCGGCGTGATCTGCGACAAGTGCGGCGTGGAAGTTACGCTGTCGAAAGTCCGCCGCGAACGCCTGGGACACATCGAGCTGGCTTCGCCCTGCTCGCATGTGTGGTTCTTCAAAGGACTGCCCAGCCGCATCGGCCACCTGCTCGATATTTCGCTGCGCGACCTCGAGTCTGTGCTTTATTTCGAGGCCTACGTGGTGGTCGAACCCGGCGACGCTCCGGTGAAAGAGCGCGAGGTTATCAAGGACGAGGCCAAGTTCCGCGAACTGGACCAGCAATACCGTCCCGCTGGCTTCAAGGCGATGATGGGCGCCGAGGCGATCAAGGAACTGCTCAAGCGCATCGACACCGATGGTCTCGCCGTTGAACTGCGCGAGAAGATGAAGAATGAGAGCTCGCTGCAGAAGCGGCTCAAGTACACGAAGCGCCTGAAAGTGGTCGAGGCCTTCCGCCGCAGCGGCAATAAACCGCACTGGATGATTCTCGACGTCATCCCCGTGATTCCGCCGGAGCTCCGCCCGCTGGTTCCACTCGACGGCGGCCGCTTCGCGACCTCCGATTTGAACGATCTGTATCGCCGCGTCATCAACCGCAACAACCGGTTGAAGAAGCTGATGGACCTGCACGCGCCTGAAGTCATCGTCAGAAATGAAAAGCGCATGCTGCAGGAAGCAGTCGACGCGCTGTTCGACAACGGCCGCCGTGGCCGCGTGCTGCGCGGAGCAAACAACCGTCCGCTGAAGTCTCTATCCGACACGCTTAAAGGCAAGCAGGGCCGTTTCCGTCAGAACCTGCTCGGCAAGCGCGTCGACTATTCGGGACGTTCCGTCATCGTGGTCGGTCCCGAACTCAAGCTGCACCAGTGCGGCTTACCCAAGAAGATGGCGCTCGAACTGTTCAAGCCGTTCATCTATCACCGGCTCGAACAGACCGGCAACGTCACCACCATCAAGCAAGCGAAAGAAATGGTGGAACAGCAAGAGCCCATCGTTTGGGACATCCTCGAAGAAGTCATCAAGGACCACCCGGTGCTGCTGAACCGCGCTCCCACGCTGCATCGCCTGGGCATTCAGGCGTTTGAGCCGGTGCTCGTCGAAGGCAAGGCCATCCGGATTCATCCGCTGGTCTGCACGGCGTTCAACGCCGATTTCGACGGCGATCAGATGGCCGTGCACATTCCGCTGTCTCCGGAAGCGCAGGTGGAAGCCAGCGTCCTGATGCTGGCCTCGCACAACATTCTTTCACCCGCATCGGGACAGCCCATTACCGTGCCCACGCAGGACATGGTTCTCGGTCTCTATTACCTGACCAAAGGCAAGCCCGGAGCCAAGGGTGAAGGCCGCGTGTTTGCCAACATCGAAGAAGTCTTGATGGCGCTGGAAGCGGGCGAAGTGGAAACGCTTTCCCCCATTCGCCTGCGCTACACCGGCGAACTGATTGACCTGACCACCGCCTACGACGATCAGGACATCATTCACACCGAGCCGGTTCACGTGGAGCGAGCCTTCGTCAACACGACGGTGGGCCGCGCCATCCTGAACGATCACTTGCCCGAGGGTATGCCCTTCATCAACGGCCTGCTCAAGAAGAAGGGCATTGGCGCGCTGGTGAACTACGGCTACCTCCGGTTCGGACTCGAGACCACGGTCAAGATGCTCGACGAAGTAAAGGATTTCGGCTTCAAGTACGCAACCAAAGCCGGCCTTTCCATCGGCATTGACGACATGGTCATCCCCGACAGCAAGAAGACGCTGGTCAAGGACGCCGAAAAGCAAGTGGTCGCCGTGCAACAGCAATACCTGGACGGCGCCATCACCAACGGCGAGCGCTACAACAAGGTCATCGAAATCTGGTCGGCCATCACCGAAAAAGTTGCCGACGAGATGTTCGGGCAAATGCAGCGTCGCGACAAGGAAGGCTTCATCAATCCGATTTACGTCATGGCCGATTCCGGCGCCCGCGGATCGAAACAGCAGATTCGCCAGCTCTCCGGCATGCGCGGCCTGATGGCCAAGCCTTCCGGCGAAATCATCGAGTCCCCCATCACGGCAAACTTCCGCGAAGGGTTGACCGTGCTGGAATACTTCGTCTCGACCCACGGCGCCCGCAAGGGATTGGCCGACACAGCGCTCAAGACCGCGGATTCTGGCTACCTCACGCGGCGTCTCGTCGATGTGGCGCAAGACGTCATCATCAGCGAGTACGACTGCGGCACCGTGGACGGCATTTACGTCCAGGGTATCGTCGAAGCCGGCGAGATTATCGAGCCTTTGCGCGACCGCATCGTGGGCCGCGTATCGCTGGAGAAGATCAAAGACTACGACGGCAACGTGATCGTGGACATCAACCACGAAATCACGGAAGAACTTGCCGGATCGATTCAATCCGCCGGAATCGAGCGGGTGAAGATCCGCTCGGTGCTCACTTGCGAATCGAAACGCGGCGTCTGCGTCATGTGCTACGGCCGTAACCTGGCTTCTGGACGCCTGGTCGAACTCGGCGAAGCCACCGGCGTAATCGCCGCTCAATCGATCGGCGAGCCGGGAACGCAGCTCACCATGCGTACCTTCCACATCGGTGGCACGGCATCGCGAGTCTCCGAGCAGTCGCGTCTCGATGCCAAGAATAACGGCACGGTGCGCTTCATCGGACTGCAGACGGTCAAGTCGAAGACAGGCGATCTGGTGGTAATGAACCGCCAGGGCTCGATTGCGGTTGTGGACGAGAAGAACCGCGAGCGTGAGCGCTACTCCGTAATCTACGGCGCGAAGCTCAAGGTCAACGACGGCGATCCGGTGCAGCAGGGCAAGGTCATGGTGGAGTGGGATCCTTACACTTTCGCCATCCTCACCGAAATCGGCGGCACGGCGCAGTTCAAGGACTTGCAGGAAGGCGTCACGCTCCACGAAGAAGTGGACGAGGTCACCGGATTGTCGCGTCACGTTGTGGGCGATTCGCCCGACGAGAAACGGCAGCCGGCCATCGTGGTCAAAGGCAAAACCAGCAAACGCTACCTGATGCCTTCCCGCTCTCACCTTATGGTGCAGGATGGCGACGCGGTTTCCCCGGGCGATGTGCTGGCCAAGATCCCGCGCGAGACTACCAAAACCAAAGACATCACCGGTGGTCTGCCGCGTGTGGTCGAACTGTTCGAAGCGCGCAAGCCGCACGAAACCGCGGTCATAAGCGAAATCGATGGCACGGTGAAGTTCGGTGAGGTTTCGAAAGGCCAGCGCAAACTGTATGTACAGGCCGACAACGGCACAGAAAAAGAGTACTCGGTGCCGCGCGGCGTTCACATCAACGTGCAGGAAGGCGAGCGCGTCAAGGCGGGCGAACCGCTCATGGACGGCCCGCTCAACCCGCACGACATCCTTGCCGTGCTCGGCGAAAAAGAACTGCAGTCCTACCTGGTGAACGAAATCCAGGAAGTCTACCGGCTGCAGGGCGTCAACATCTCGGACAAGCACATCGAAGTGATTGTCCGGCAGATGATGCGCTGGGTGCAGGTCGAGGATGTGGGTGACACAACGTTCCTTCTGGAAGACAAGCTCGACAAGTTCCACTTCCGCGAAGAGAACGAGCGCGTGATCAAAGAAGGCGGCCGGCCCGCTACCGGACGCCCGCTGCTTCTGGGGATAACCAAGGCGTCGCTCGCGACCGACTCGTTCATCTCGGCGGCGTCGTTCCAGGAGACCACGCGCGTGCTCACCGAGGCTTCGATTAACGGCCGGGTCGATTACCTGCGCGGCCTCAAGGAGAACGTAATCGTCGGCCGCCTGATCCCTGCCGGAACCGGCATGGAGTATTACCGCAACGTGCGCCTCTCGCCAGAAATGGAAGAGGCCGCGGCCAAGGTACAGGCGGAAGTCTCGGCGGCATACGAAGAAGCCGAACGCGCTCTCGAGATGATGCGCCACGAGGGCGAAACCGAGGAACTGGCGGCGGAGTAAGCGTGACTCAACCAATACCGGGGGCGAAATCAATTCGCCCCGTAGTTATTTTGTCATCCTGAGCGGAGCAGGCGTTTCGCGTAGCGAAGCGCCTGCGTAGTCGAAGGATCCTATCGGCTGGCACTGTGCTCACCCTGGCAGGGAATTCTCATCGAGCGCCGTACCGCGAGAGCTGAGTGAACGTAGGGATCTTTCGATTCGACTCCGTTGCCTTTCGCTTCGCGAAAGGCAACTCCGTTCAAGATGACAGTAACTTTGATTCTAATTAATGCACGCGAACCCAAAGCTCATGCCGACTGAGGAACCTGGGCCGCTTCCTTCGTTGCAACCCGCGCCTCCTGGCCCTAAGCTAGGGCCAGCCATGCTTCGTTTTCTGCGCCTCCTGCGGCTGGCTGTTTGGCGTGCCTTCCAGCACGATGCCTTTTCCATTGCGAAGGCTTCCGCCTATTCCTCGATTCTCACTTTCTTTCCGGCCCTGCTGGTCGTGGGCTCCATTTTGGCGACCTGGCGTCAAGGCGCGCCTTACATGCGCGAAATTACCTACGCACTATCCCGCATCCTTCCCGCCGGCAGCAACGCGGCGATGAGTTTCCTGCGGGGCGCGGCGCAACGCCCGGTGGGACTGCTCATCACCACTTCGCTGTTGACCCTGTGGACTGCCTCCGGCGTGATGATTTCGTGGATGGAAGGCTTCCGCCGCTGTTACGAGTTGCCGAAAATCTGGGGACTGGTTCAGGAGCGGCTGATCTCATTCCTGCTCGTCATCTTCGCGCTTCTCCCCATGTCGTTTGCCACATTGCTGGTGGCCTTCGGCAGCAAAATCGAAACTGACATTCTTTTCTACACTGCGCGTGAATTCAGCCCCTACATATTGCTGATGTGGACCGTCATCCGCTGGCTGATTGCCACCCTGACCAGCATCGCGGTGATCGCGCTCATCTATCACAATGCGGTTCCGCGCACCCAGCCCTGGCACAGCGTAATTCCGGGCGCGACGCTCGCTACCGCCATGTGGTTCTCGGCAACGCTGCTGTTCGGCTTCTACCTGCGCCATTACGCCGACTACAGCATCATTTACGGATCGCTCGGCGCCGGCATTGCCCTGCTGGTCTGGATGTACATGGTTTCGCTCGTCATCCTGGTGGGCGCGGAATTCAATGCCATGCTGTTCCCGCGGGCGATGCTGGGAAGAGAGTTAACAGCGATTAACGGCCCCCGGGCGTCGATTTAGAATGCGAGGCTTCATAGGCACCCCCGACGCCGGGAACCCCCGGTTGTCATCCCGAGTGAAACGAGGGATCAGGGTTTCTGCCAGCAGGGGCTCGTAGATCGCGGCGCATGCAAGAACCTTGATCCCTCGCTTTGTTCGGGATGACAACAAGAGAGATCAATTGAAAAAGAAGAAAGTGAAATCCAGCAACCCACAACCGGCGAAAGAAAACTCCTCCTTCGGGGGGGGACTCCCGCTTCATCCCCTATGCCCGCGTCCGCGCGCCGCGCCAAGATTATCTGTACCATCGGCCCTGCCTGCCACTCCGAAGCCGCGATGCGCGACCTGCTTCGCCTCGGTATGGACGTTGCCCGGCTGAATTTTTCTCACGGCACGCACGAAGATCACGCCCGCAACATCGAACGCCTGCGCAAAGCTGCCGAAAAAGAAGACCGCACCGTCTGCATCCTCCAGGATCTGCAAGGCCCCAAGATCCGCACTGGGCGCCTGACCGACCACCAGCCGATCGAACTGAAAAGCGGCTCGAGCGTGATCATTACCCCGCGCGACATAGCGGGCACGCCCACGCGCATTTCCACCACATTCCCCGACTTGGCGAGCGAAGTCACCCCCGGCGCGCGCATTCTTCTGCGCGACGGTCTCATTGAATTGCGCGTCCGCACCGTGCGCGGCAAGGATGTGGTCTGCGACGTTCTGAATGGCGGGATGCTGGGCGAGCATCAGGGCATCAATCTGCCCGGAACGGCTTTATCGATTCCCGCCATGACGGAGAAGGATCGCAAAGATCTTGAGTTTGGTCTGAAACACGGCGTGGACGCGGTCGCGCTCTCTTTCGTGCGCTCCGCGGCCGACGTGAACATGGTCAAGCAAATCGTCCTGGCCCACGGCAGCGACACTCCCTTGATTGCCAAACTAGAGAAGCCGCAGGCCATCGACCACCTCGAAGAGATCCTGGAAGCTTCCGATGGAGTGATGGTTGCGCGCGGCGATTTGGGCGTCGAGATGGCGCCGGAAAAAGTTCCGGTTATTCAAAAGCATGTGATCCGCCGGGCCGCGATTTGGCGCAAGCCAGTCATAACGGCGACGCAAATGCTCGAGTCGATGATCGAAAACCCGCGCCCCACGCGCGCCGAGGCCAGTGACGTGGCCAACGCCATTTTCGACGGCAGCGATTCGGTCATGCTTTCCGCGGAAACGGCCAGCGGCCACTATCCTCGTGAGGCGGTCGCCATGATGTCGCGCATCGTGATCGAGGCTGAGAGCAACATGGGCGAATTTACTCTGCCCCGCCGCCGCCGCGACCGGCACAGCCTCTCCGTCGCCGAAACTATTTGCGAGTCGATCGCGCATGCCGCCGAAGACCTGCCCATGGGCGCCATTGCTGTTTTCACCGAGACCGGCAACACTGCCCGCATGATTTCCAAGTACCGGCCGCAGGCCGCCATCTACGCGTTCACGCACAACGCAACCGTGGCGCAGCGCACCAACCTCTACTGGGGCGCTCATCCAATGAAGTGCGGCCAGGGCCTCTCCAGCGACAGCATGGTGGACGTGGCTGAGTATGAGCTGTTGAGCCGCGGATTGCTCAAAGCCGGAGACGTGGTGGGAGTGGTCGCGGGCACCCGTCAGGCTTCCGGTTCCACCAACTTCATGCGCCTCCATGTAGTCACCTCAGAAGAGGCAGGCGCGGTCGCGCAATCGCCACGCAAACGCACCGCGGCGCGCCAGAAGCTATAATCGCGGAGTATGTCCCAGGAATTCCTATCGGTCGCGATTTGGGAGCCGGCCCCCGGCATGGAGGCTGCTTCGCTCGCAACCATCCGCGAGCTAAACGCCCTCGTGGCCAACAAAGGCTATGGCCGCGACCTGCTTTACCGCGGCGGCGGATCTCAATACTTGCTGCTTCGTTACTGGAACTCCGAGCAGGCTCGCAGCGCCGCTTTGGAAGATCCCGAACTGCTTCGCTGCTGGGCGCGTCTGGCACATGAGATTCAAATCTTGAAAGTGTATGAGAAGCTGGAGGAAGTGGGCGTGTAAGGTGCTAATTTTGAATATGCAGGGACAGCCGCCTCGGCTGTCCAGCCGAGCGTAGCGAGGCGCTCGGACGGCCTGCTGAGGATCAAAAAAGTCTTCGAAATGTCCACCGATTCCAACCCGCAAGTCTTCACCGATGTCACGATGGACCCCTTCGTGCGTGGCCTTCTGCATCGCCCAGCCAATCCCAACGGCGGCGGAATTGTTTTGAGTCATGGCGCTGGATCGAACTGCCAGGCTCCTCTTCTGGTTGCGCTGGCGCAAACTTTTTCTGACGCCGGGTTCGTCGTGCTGCGCGTCGATCTGCCTTATCGTCAGGATCGGCCCTACGGTCCATCGGGGCCGGGCGACGCCAAGCGCGATCGCGCTGGCTTGAAAAATGCTGTCGCTGTAATCAGCAAGCTGGCTGCGAGCAACCGCGTTTTTCTCGGCGGCCACTCCTACGGCGGACGGCAATCGAGCATAGTCTGCGCCGAGCTTGCCGAAGAAGGAGCGGGAAAGGCCACAGAACTGGTCGCCGGCCTGCTTTTACTTTCGTATCCTCTGCATCCACCTCGTAAGCCTGACCAGCTCCGCACTCAGCATTTCTTCAATCTGCACACGCGTGCGCTGTTTGTTGAAGGCACGCGCGATCCCTTCGCTTCGATCGCGGAAATCGAACAAGCCTTAAAGCTTATCCCGGCGGCAACCAGGCTTATGCCAGTCGAGGGTGCCGGCCACGATTTAGGTTTCAAAGGCAAAGTTGGGAGGGAAGAGTTAGCGGGAAAAGTGTTGGGGGAGTTTCAGGCGTTCTTCGGCTAGAATTTATTGTCACCGGTTGGCTTACTTCGAAGGCCCTGTTTGCCCGGCATGCAAATGCAGCACTCGGGTATCGCCGTCGGTCGAAAGAAAACTAAGGAACTGCGCGTGATTGCCTGCCGTACGCGGGAAACGCAGTTCTGTGCCAGTCAGCCACACCTCCCGTTGGTTCGCGCTCACCGCATAAAAAATCACTCCTGGATAAGGGCCAGGGCTATTCAAAAACGGGCCAGTTGAGTTCGGAACCCACACAATGCGGAACGGCAGTTGGCGTCCGCGCTGGTAATAGGGGCTAAGCTCCTTCGAATCCTTGGCCGGCAGTGCGGTTTCGCGATCGGGGAAAAGGCCGTGCTCCGAACTGAACGTTTTCAGTTCGCTCGCCATATTTTGGATGTGGTACGCGCTTTTCGCGTCATTGGGAACAATGTTGGGCATGACCACCATGGTCCACAAGCCCGCGATCACGGGAAAAGCAAACAGCGCGCTCCAATAACCCCGCCGGCGCGTTGCATACAGAGCGCAAAGCAGGGCGACTATGCCGAGCGACACGAAGGCGATACCGACTGTCAGATAGGAATATTCCAAGTACACACATCGCTGGAGCTGGATGGTGATCCAGAGTTTGAGGAGCCAGCCTCCATAGAGGAACATCGGGAGGCAGAAAAGGCCGGAGAGGATTGCACACACAAAGGAAACAATGCCCCTGGCCACCGCTAATTCACCCAGCCTGATTTCGATCCGCCGTTGCCCTTTCGCGGATCGTCATCGGGCGGGACGTAGTTTCCGTGCTCATCGAAATGGACGTCGCGGTCGTGCTTGCGCATGTAGACTTCAAACTTCTTCGCCGCCCGCCGCCGCCTCCAGCGGTAATAGGAATTATTCAATCCGTACCACCACTCTGAAAGCGAGAACCGTCCCGACATTCCGCGCGCGGGCGCAAACTTTACGTATAAATATCCGAAGAACAATCCGCCCAGGTGAGCCAGGTATGCCACTCCTCCCCTGCCGCCGATGGCAAACGCCACCGTCACCACAATCAGGATCAACACGAAGTATTTTGCCTTGATCAAAAAGGGGAACGGAATCAGCATGATCTCGTTCTCGCCAAACACCAGGCCGAAAGCCATCAAAATGGCGAAAACGCCGCCCGAAGCGCCGACGGTCGGGATGTCGGGACTTTTAATCAGGATATGGGCAAACGAGAAAATAATTGTGGTGAGGGCGGCGCCGACCACACCGACGAAGAATAGCTCGAGAAACCTGCGCATGCCCCACGAACTTTCGAACGTCGAGCCGAACATCCAGATCCCCAGCATGTTCCCGAACCAGTGCCAGAATTCGATGTGAATGAAGCCGTAAGTGACGATCTGCCAGATCTTGAAATGAAATACCGTCTGGCTGGGTACGAGCCCTAGATTCAAATAGACCCAATCGATGACGGCGCGCGAGCCGAACGCGGACAATAGCAGAAATACAGCGGTGTTGATGCCCAGCAACCAGATGACCGCCCGGGTAAAGGGCGGAAAGCTCAACGTCATTTCTCGACCGCGACTGCGCAAGGCTCACACTCCTGTTGGTACACGCTCTACTAGCAGTAGATACCCAAACTCAGCGTTCCGGCAAGGGCACCAATGGCAGGCTGCGGTGCCCTTGCGCATCCACAGTTCTTACTGCAAAGATGACATTATCTTTGGAAAGTTTCAGGGTAGCGCGCAGAACATTGCCACACTTTTGGACGTGCTCCCATTCTGGGCTGGTCGTGGATCGCCACAGAATCTCGTAGCCTGCGGCCAATCCGCCGGGAGAAGCTTCCCAGGTTAGCGTTGAGTCGTTCTCCAGATTCTTGGTCAACAAGTGAACGTTCACCGGAGGTGCCGGAGCCGATGCCAGCGATGCGAGCGTCGCCGCATTCAGCCGCGCTACGCGGGCCACATAGTCGAAGTCCACAAACTTGGGCAAGTCGCCATATTCAATGCCGTTCTCGGTGCGGACGTTCTGATGCTGATGATGAAAGTCTTCGCGAAATTCGGTGAAGCGTACCGCAGTGAATCCCTGCTGATTGAATGAATAGTGGTCGCCGCCGCGCAGATAACGGTCCAGCCGGAACACCAGCATGGGCCTCACGCCTACGTCATAACCGCGGCCCACATCGGCGACATAGCGCGCCAATTGCCGCGACCCAGAGTCGTTCTCGCCGGCCAAGCCGCGAATCCGCCGGATTTCCGGTTCCGTGGCCGCAGCGGGCAGTCCCTCGGAAAACACGCGCACCACCGAGTGATCTTGCTCCACGCTCTTGTCTCCGCCCACGATGTCATTGTTCAGCACGGCCTCGATGTTCCAGCCTTGTTCCTTCGCCATCTTCGCGAAATGATGGCTGCCGTTCAGCCCTTGCTCCTCGCCTGCGACCGTCAGAAAAATAATCGTCGCGGGAAACATCAGCTTGCTCAAGACCCGCGCGCATTCCAGGCTGACGGCGGTTCCGCTGCCATCGTCGTTTGCGCCCGGAGCGTCGGCCTTCCCGTCGAGCGCATCGCTGTTGCGCGAATCGTAGTGCCCGGTCACCAGCACGATGCGCTTTGTATTCTCCGCATCCGACCCCTTCAGAACCGCATAAACTTTGGTGATTTGGGTTGGCTGGGGAATCCGGTCGGCCGCCGGTTCGGTGAAGCTGTCGCTTTTCACATCCAGGCAGCCGCCGCAGTCTTTCGAATAACGTTCGAACTCTGACTTGATCCACTCGCGCGCAGCGCCAATCCCGCGTCCCGCTGCGATCGAACCCGCGTCCTGCGCCGAAAGCGTTGCCCGGGTTCCAAAGCTCGTCAGCTTTTCAATGTTCTGTCGAATACGCTCGGCCGAAATCTGTCGCAACGCTGCCGAGATGCGGCTGTCGACCTGCATTGGTTCCAGCGCACCAGTACCCGGGTTTTGCGCCTGCACTCCGCCGCTGACGGCCAGGAGCAGCGCCACCGCCGCAATCCTCAGTCTTTTCTTGGGAGAAGAAATCATGTAGGCTCCGGCATGGGAATTGTCAAGGCCAACGGCTGGTTACCGCTGGACAAAAAGTTTGGCCCTACAGCCCCCGCCCCCTTGACCTTCGGCGAGAGAGAATCTAAATATTATCAAGGGAGTCTAAGAAGACATCGAAGAAGAGGTCGAAAATGGCATCGAAGGGAAGCGGAGGAATCATGGTTCTTTGTCCTGAATGCGAAACTGATCTGGATGTCGAAGAGGAAGAGGTCGACGAGGGCGAGATCGTCTCTTGCCCCGAGTGTGGCACAGACTTCGAAGTGGTGACCACCAGTCCCCTGGAATTAAAGGCGATCGAAGCTGGCTATGTGGAAGAGGAAGAAGAAGTGGAGACCGAAGACGGTGACGACACATAGGCCCCAGCGGACCGTTCCGCTAGTGTCTTCCTTCTGCCTGCTTGTCTTCCTTTTCGCCACTCTGGGCCCGCGCGTCTTGCCGGCGGCGCACGCACTGCCCGGGCCTAAGAAGCTGAAACCGAACGATCCATACGCCCTCATCTTCGGAACCGTCTGGGATCCTGACAGTCGTCCCGTCTATGGCGTACCCGTAAAGATTCGCCGCTCCAGCGAGAAGAAATCTAAATGGGAAGTTTATTCCGATCATTCCGGCGAATTCGCCCAGCGCGTCCCCGCCGGCAAGGCCGACTACGTCGTCTGGGCCGATCTCAAAGGCGTAAAAACTAAAGATGGCCAACCATTGCATCTGGCGGAAGAGGTCCCTGTCCACGTAGAGTATGACGAGCGGGTCGATATCGGTCTGCACCTGATCCGATAGAATGAATCGCAAAGTTAGGCCGAGGAGATGCAGTGGATCAGATCGAGCAGATCGGATGGTACCGGCACGGGAAAAAGGCTCCTGCCACTCGCACCTCGCCTCTTAAGAACGCCGCTCTCATCGCCGGCTCGTTCTTTCTGATATTTTGCGTGGCGGCTCAAGCCGCCCCCGACAAGAAAGATAAGCCCCAGGGCCGCCTGCTCTATGGCAAAGTACTCGATCCGCAGGACAATCCTGTCGTCGGGGCCATCGTATACCTTACCAATACCCGCACCCACGCCGTGAAGACTTATATCGTGGGGCAAGAGGGCACTTATCGCTTCCCCGGCCTCTCCACGGTGGATTACGAGGTCTACGCCCAGTACAACGGCCGCAAGAGCGACACCAAGTCCGTTAGCCAATTCGACGACCGTCCCCAGGTCTATATCGATCTCAAGATCAGTGACTCCAAGACCGACGCCCGGTGAAGAAGCTGCCCTCGAAAAGAGGCTTTTTCCCAAGCAACTTTTGGCCGCAAAGGGGGTTCAATAAGGGTAGGGATAGGTACGTACGGGAGGAGACCTTGAAATCATTACCTTTGTTTCACAATAAAATTCGTTACGCTGCGGCGGTATTTGCGACCTTCCTCTTGGTGGCGGCAGCGGCAATTTCGGCGCTAGGCCAACAGGGCGCCATGAGCCCCTACCAGGACGAGAAAGACGGCGTCAGCGCCGGCGGCAATTGGATGGAGTTTCAGTCGGAAGACAAGATGACGGGCGCGAAGAAGGTCCGCTTCGAGTTGCTGGCAAACAACTATTTCAAGGGCGACAAGGACTACAAGCCGCGAATTGAACTGGTCTGCACGGACGGAAAATATAAGGGTGCCGACTTCAATGCCGGGGTTGGACTGGGCAGGCCAGGTTACCCAGGTTATCCGGGCTATCCAGGGTACCCCGGCTACTGGTATCAGCCCTATCCATTCGGTTGGTACACACCGAAGGCGTGGGTGATGGTGCGCATCGACGGCAGCCATGACCACAAGGGTTGGAACTGGCTGCGGGGCAACATCTTGTCGATGGACAAGGGTACGGTTCGTGGCATGATCGGGGCCCACGTGTTCAATGTGGAAGTCAGAACCAAGTCTGGTTTCGAAATCGCCGAATTCTCCCCCGAGGGTCTGAACCTGGACGAAGTGAAACACGCGTGCGATCTGACTCCGCACAAGCCGTAAACGCCGCATCAAAGTGGTTTGAAGAAGGGCTGGGCTCACGGGCTCAGCCCTTTTTGCGTTCGGCTGAGCCGCTAATTCCCGTCTGGTTTCAGTGACCTTGGCCGCTGTTTCTTAAGTTACTTGCGTACCTGGCCGGTCTGCTGTTTCACTGGAATCATTCGTGCGGCCGAGGCCGAGGCTAAATTACGATGAGCGGAAGCGTGATCCAAGGGGCGGCGTTCCTGCTGTTCGCGGTGGGAGTGCTCGTCTACGTTGTCATCCTTTACAACGAGCTGGTGCGCCTGCGCAACGACAACGACCGCGCCTGGGCCAACATTGACGTGCTGCTCAAGCAGCGTCACGACGAGATCCCGAACCTGGTTGAGACCGTGAAGGGGTATATGCAGCACGAGCAGCAGACGCTGCTGGCGGTGACGCAGGCGCGGGCAGCGTCGATGAATGCAGCCGGCATTGGGCAGAAGGCGACGGCTGATTTAATGCTGACGGGCGCATTGCGCGGCCTGTTTGCCGTGGCGGAAAACTATCCGCAGCTCAAGGCCAATGAAAATTTCCTCAAGCTGCAGACGCGCATCAGCGAACTGGAAGAGCGCATCGCCGACCGGCGCGAGTTCTTCAACGACGACGTCAACACCTACAACACGCGCATCGGACAGATCCCCGAGGTGTTTGTGGCCAGCTTCATGAGCTTGAAACCGCGCGCCATGTTCCAGGTGTCCGAGGAGGACCGCAAGCTGGTGGAGGTGAAGTTCCAGGGGCAGAGCGCGGGGGCGTAGGCCGCCCTCTTACCTTCTGGCTTCAGATGTCCCCGTGTTTGCCTCGCGCGTAAACGTAGACCAGGGCGAAGGTTGAGCCGGTGTGGCCGTCGTTTGGTTCGACGGCGACGACGTGCTGGTTGTCCTCTTTGCCGACTTTCAGTTCGGTGACGGGGCCGCTGTTGTCGCCGTCACATTTCAACTCTTTGGATTCCTTGGAGTCTTTATCGTCGTCGTGAATGTCAGCGTGGGCGTCGCCACCGTGTTCCTTGGTGTGGCATTCGAGGACCTTACCGTACTTCTTCAAGTGTGCGCGGTAGTAATCGATGACTTTAGCGGGCGCGTCGTCGGATTCGTATTTCGCGACCACTATCTTAAAACCAAAGGCCTCGGTCAAGATTCCAAAGTTGACGGGATCGTTGTCCTTCTCATGTTTGGGGCGGGCTCCGGGATATAAAGGGAGTCCGGCCTTCTCGGCACTGGCATCTTTGCCGACGTGCAAGTCGCCGACCGTGCTGCGCACGTCGAAGCTGTCGTCGTGTTTGTTGGAGTCCTGTGCGGCCGCCGGCAGAACCAGCGCGGCAGCCAGAGCGAGCGATGAGGCTAAGTAACGAAACATAAACTGTCCTCCTGCTAGATACCAGACTCGAAACGCTAGATGTCGGCGTCCTTGCCGTGCAGACGTACATACACCAGCGAGAAGCTCGACCCCTTGCCTTGCGATTCGACCGCGACGATATGCTGATCGTCCTTCCTGCCCGCCTTGAGTTCGAAGTTGCTGCCGTGATCGCCTTCGCAGGTCAACTCATTCGAATCGTTTCCCGAGCGGTGCCCCCTCTTCATGTCGAGGTTCAGATGGGAAGTGTGGCATTCCAGCACGTTGCCGTACTTCTTCAACTGGTCTTTGTAGAAAGACAGCACCTTTGAGGGCGCATCGTCAGACTCATACTCGAGCGCCACGACTTTGATTCCATAGCCGAAGCCGGAGATATTTACGTTGGCACTCTTATCGCCGTGGTCGGAATCATTTTCTTTTTTCAGGCGGGCGCCGGGATAAACCGCCAGACCGATGTCGGAGACATCCGCCTGTTTGCTGACGTGAACTCCGCCGAAGAGCGTGTTGACGTCCACCTGTTTGTCCTGCCCGTTCGCCTCTTTTTTCACGTTCACGCTGCACGCGGACAAGAGCAACAGCGCCGCGAGGCTGGCTGCGAGTGTGACAAATGGCCTGAACTTATTTTTGCTACTTTTGCTCATGTTGAGACCCTCCAGTGGCAACTTGCACCGGGCGCTCAATGCCGGTGCCGCGCAGGGCGACATTCGGAATGCTCACCGGAAGATGGCCGCGAATGGCCGTTTCCGCGAACAGCGCCTTAACAGCGCCTACTTCCGATACCGTCGCATTGGAAAACGTGCACAAGTAATTCTCCACCTTCGGGAAGTTCGCCGCAAGGTAAGGGTTTCCCATGGCGACGACAACAGTCTTTTCGGCCGCGCGATCGAGTACTTGCTGCAGCAGCGCGCCGGTTGCATCCGCCATCGCGACCGAGTTCCCAATCTTGCCCGCGGTAGGGACCACATAGACGGCCGCGACCACAATCCTGGCTTCGTCCACCGCCTTCAGCACAACAGCGTTCATCCCGGCGGCGATGCGCGGATCCACGTACATTACGCGCGCATCCGGGATTCGCGCGCGAAATTCGCGATCAAAGGCGCGCCCAGAGTCAGTCCGCACATCGTCTGAGAAGACCACTGCAACCACCTGATTGCGCGTCTCCTCTTGTGTGGTATACGGAAGTGCGGTCTTCCCGGTTCCCCCAATCTTGGGCGAAGATTTGAGGGGCAGAACCTTGCCATTGTCGCGCACGAGCGTGATCGCGGCATTGGCCACCTGCTGGCCGAAAGGCAGGTTTCCGGGCTTGCCCACCAGGTTGGCGATGGAGTTCATATTCACCATGCGGGCATCCTGCAGGCTCAAAGATGCCTTTGCCTTCAAGATCTTAAGCACAGAGCGGTCAAGGCGTTCGCGGGATATCTCGCCTGACTGAACCGCCTGGAGCATGGCGTTGTAAGAAGCGGGAAAGTCGGCGGGAATGAGCAACAGATCATTGCCCGCCTTGAAAGCCTCAACTGCGGCCCGGCCGATGTTGTTGGCGAAAAGGTGGGTCAGGCCGGCCATGTCGAGCGCGTCGGTGACGATAATTCCCTTAAAGCCAAGCTGTTTTTCCAGCAGGTCAGAGACAATCGCCGGCGAGATCGTCGCCACATGGTTCGGGTCAGGGTCGAGCGCCGGCACCGTCACATGCGCCACCATGACGGAATCAACGCCTGCCGCAATAGCCCGGTGGAAAGGCGGCAGTTCAATCGCGTCGAGGTGAGCCCGATCCACGTTAACGCTGGCGACGCCGAGATGTGAATCGGTGGCTGTATCTCCGTGACCGGGAAAATGTTTGGCCGTGGTCAGCATTCCGCCTTCATGCGCGCCTTTGATGTAGGCCGCGACCAGATCGCCAACTTGCCTGGGATCTTCTCCGAACGAGCGCGTGTTGATGATGGGATTGGCGGGGTTCGAGTTTACGTCGGCGTCGGGGAAAAAATTCCAGTGAATGCCGATGGCTCGCGACTCTTCAGCAGTGATGCGGCCGAAAGTTTCGGCGTCTTCTATCCTGCCATCGCCGCCGAAAGCCATGGCGTGCGGGAAGACCGTGGCTCCCATCAGGCGCATCGGGACGCCACGTTCAAAATCGGCCGCGAACAGGAGCGGCAGCTTCGACTCGCTCTGCAGCCGGTTGAGAAGCTCGGCCGCCTCGTAAGGTTCGCTGCGCAGAAGATACGGACCGTCCACATGCACGGTCATGGCGAACGAACCGACGTGATACTTCTGCATAGCATCGCGCCATTGCAGGTATTCGGGATTTTCAACATTGAGAAAGCTGGCGCGGCACCAGATCATGAACACTTGGCCGATTTTTTCTTCGAGAGTCAGCTTGCGCAGCGTTTTCTGTGCCCATTTTTCGCCGGCGGGAGTCAGGTGGATGGGGCCGGGGCGCTGATATTTGTCTTTGGTAAACGCTGGCGGAGAGAGGATGAGAGCGGACAATATAAAAGCGAGTGCTCGGCGCATGGAGGAACGATAGCAGAAGGGAAGGTCTCAGGTCTTAGGTGTCAGGCGTGAACTTGTAACAGTTGAGTTAGAGGCGAGCCTTGATTGCTAGGACCTGAAACCTAAGACCCCCTCTGCCGCGGTCCGCTGAATCTGCGCATCGTCGCCGAAGCCGCGCAGCCAGTGCACATCCGGCTCGCGGCGAAACCAGGTCATCTGCCGCTTGGCATAGTTCCGGTGAGCTTGCTGTGCAGCTTTCAGCGCCTGCTCGAGCGCTAGTTTTCCGCGGATGTGTTGCATTGCTTCCCGGTAACCGAGCGAGGACAGCGGGCCAGCGGCAGGGCCATACTTCTCATACAAGCGCTGTGTTTCTTCGACCAAGCCGCCTTCAAACATCTGTTGCGCGCGAAGGTTGATTCGGGCATAGAGTGCTTGCCGCTCGGGATCGAGACCGATACGCAGGATGCGAAAACCGCGCAGCGGATCGCGTCCGTGTTGCTGCCAAAGGTCTGTCATCTTCTGCCGCGACGCGAGGCAAACTTCAATGGCGCGGATGAGTTTGGGTGTGTCGTTGGCATGGATTTTCTCGGCTGCAGCGCGATCAAGGCGGCGGAGAATGCGGTGAAGATGACTCGATCCGCGGCTTTCGACTCGTTCGCGCAATCGCTCTCGCAATTCTTCAGACCGCTGCGGGCCGGGGAAAAGTCCTTCGAGCAGGGCGCGCAGGTAAAGTCCGGTCCCGCCAACAAGGATGGGCAAATGGCCGCGCGCTTTAATTTCTTCGAGCACTTGCCGCGCCTGGCGGGCGTATTCGCCGGCCGTGACATGGCTGGTGGGCGCGACGCAATCGAGCAGATGATGCGGGGCGCGAGCTCGTTCAGACGCGCTGGGCTTGGCGGTGCCGATGTCAAACTCGCGGTACATGGCGACAGAATCGCAATTCACGATCTCGCCTTCGAAGCGCTCCGCAAGAGAAAGGGAAAGCGCAGTCTTCCCGCTGGCCGTGGGGCCAAGCACGACCACCAGCAGCGGTTCAGGCTGCACGGAAGCCACCGTCAGCGCACGCTCCAGTGAATGACGTGCCAGTAGCGAATCAGAGTGAGCGCCAGCAGTAGAAAAGCGATCAGCAGCAGGCCAAACGTTTCCGTGGCATAAATCGGGTGCCGGTGATGCTTGTGGGAATCGTTCTGGTGTTGAGCGCGGACCACAACTTTTATTGTACGCCGCCCAGAATCAGTGAGCGCGGTTGCTACGCACGCGGGCGCGCTGAAGCTTGGTGCTACACTACGCGTCGATCGTCTTTCGTGTCATGGCAGTCTTCCCAGGCAACTCCGGCAGAATCGTGCGGTTTGGAGTCTACGAACTCGACCTTGCCGCCGGTGAACTGCGCAAGAGCGGAGCCAAGCTGCGCTTGCAGGAGCAGCCGTTTCAGGTGCTGGCTTTGCTGCTGGAGCGCGCCGGCGACGTGGTCACGCGCGAAGAGTTGCGCCAGAAACTGTGGCCTGCCGATACGTTCGTGGATTTCGACCATAGCCTGAACACCGCAGTGAACAAGCTGCGCGAAACTCTGGGCGATTCGGCGTCGAGTCCGCGCTACATCGAGACGCTGGCGCGGCGCGGATACCGGTTCATAGCGCCAGTGCAGAACAGTGCGGGAGCAAGCAGTGTAGGAACAGCGGCCGTAACCGATAATGTGGAAGCGGATCGTGTGGGGACGGGCGCATTCGCCCGTCCAGCCGAGCATAGCGAGGCATCGGCAGGGCTCACTCTCCACCCTGAGCTGGAAGTTCCCATGCCGCATCGCGGACTGACGCGCGGATTGTTCGCTCTGATCCAAGTGATGTATCTCGTCTTCTACGTGGTCGCGCTCTTTCGTCTGCATGCGATCGTGGCAATCGCGGATTCCTTCTTGCCGGGATGGGGCGCGGCCGTTCTGCTGGCTGCGGTGATGGTGACAGCGGGTGCAGGAATCCCGCTGCGCTGTTATTTGCTCTCTGCGGTAGGATTCGACTACCAGCGGCTCGGCGAGAAGTTCCAGCAGATGTTTCCTTTCATTCTGGCGCTGGATCAGCTGTGGGCAGTGGCTCCGTTCTTGCTGATGCAGAAGATCGGCCTGGGCGCAGCCTTCGCGGCCAGCGCGGCGCTGCTCTACGTGCCGTTTTCAGAGCGGACTCTGATTCGTATGGCGTATGTGAGACGGCAAGTGCGGGAATAGCCAGCTCGAATCCCGTGTCAGGGTTGAGAAGAGAACCCGGCTCAACAAGATTTCGTCTATACTCGGTGCGCCAGAAGAGGCTGCCATGAATCAATCGCGCAGAGAATTGTTGGAGAAGTGTGTTGCGCTGGGAGCAGTGACGCTTGCGACCACCACTTCGTTATCCGCGATCGCAAGAGCCTGGGACGCGGCTGTGACCAACCGGCAGCCCACTCCATTCAACGAACTTGGTCCATTTTACAAACGAGATGCGCCGCATGTTTCGGTGTTGCGCGCGCCCGGCGATCCCGGCATGCCTCTTTCGGTTGCGGGCGTCGTGTACAGCGTCAGCGGAGAGATTCTTCCCAACGCGAAGGTCGAAATCTGGCAAACGGACCACTTCGGTCACTATGACAACGTGGGCTATCACTACCGCTCGGTCCTGCAGCCTGACTCAAAAAGCCACTACGGCTTCGAGAGCGTTCTGCCGGGACACTATCCCGACCGGGTGTGCCAGCACGTTCACTACCTCGTGACCGCGCCCGGACACAAACCGCTGACCACCCAGCTCTACTTCGCAAGCGATCCGGTGTTCGACGGCGATCCCGATAAGAACTTTTCGCGCGACCCGCTGATCACCAGCCGCGAACTGGTGCGCCCGGTCGTGCTCAAAGGCGATCCGAAACAGGTCATTGCAGCTGTGACCTTCGACATCGTTCTGGAGAAAGCCTGATGCCGGCAAAGATCACGCTGTCGTGCTCGATTTTTTTGCTCCTGATTGCTTCCCTTGCTCAGCCCGCCAAGAGCGCGGGTATGAAGCCGGTGACTACTGTTCCTCTGCCGTGCGAGTCCACCTTCCAGATGATTTCGCCCACGGGAGGCCAGGTCGCGCTGCGGTGCAAGGACAATACCGTGCTCCTGGTGAATGTTCGTTCGGGAACGACGGAACATTCTTTCGCCGCAGAGCCGTCAATCACCGGCTACAACTATTCGCACGATGGTCGCTGGTTTGCAGTGGGTTTCTGGGACGGCACGGTGGAAGTGGTGCCGACATCGGGAACAGCCGGGGCCAAGCGATGGAAGAGCGATACGCACCGCATCGAGACGCTTGAATTCCTTCCCGACTCCGGCGGGATTGTTGTTGGTCCGCTCGACCGGCCCGGACAGATTTGGGATCTTCGTGGATCGCCGAAACAACTGGCAACTTTACACTCCGATTTTGCCGGGTTGCTCGCGTGCAGCTTCAGCCCGGACGGAAAACTGCTGGTCACTGCGGATGGAGACACCGCAATTCGCTTCTACGACAGCTCGAACTGGAAGATGCTGCATGAGTATCGCGGCTTGACGCTAGAGAGCTTCGGCGTCGCTTTCACGGCTGACGGCAAGCGCGCATTGATTGGTGGTCCAGACGATCGCATCACCGTGCTCGATTCCGCGACCGGCGCAGAGTTGCAAAAGCTCGCTAAAGATACCGGCGTGGTTGCGCGAATATCCCCCTTCGGAAGCGATGGTCAGGCTGCCATCCTCTACTTCGATGGCGATGGCGGAAAGCCGCCGCACCTATCCGTCTGGAACGTGAACAACGCAACATCCGTTCCCTTGTCGGGCGAACGGCCTCTTACCGGCGGCGGTATCGTAAACGGCAAACTCTGGTTGAGTAGCGCAAACGGGAAGGTCTTGGATATCTGGGTCTACGAGTAAGTCTGCGGGCAACTTTCGATTGGGAAATCCGCGCCCCTGACGCATGATTTCAACGGAACTAAACTCACGAATTCCGCGTAATCTCGTCTAAGAGGCTGGGCGGTAGTGCGCTTGCCCGGCGGAGGATTCTTATGAGACGCATAGGTATGGAACGCTGCTTGTTCATGGGCCTGGTTCTCGGCGGGTTGGTTTGCTCTTGGGCTGCGCTACCAGCACGGGCTGATGAGTGGTCGAAGAACTACACGCTCACGGGCAAGCCCGATCTGCGGGTGGATACTTCCGACGCCAACATTCACGTCTCCACCTGGGACCAGAACACGATTGAAGCGAAGGTGACGACCTCGCACTACAAGATCGGCAACGACGGCATCCGGATTGAAGAGCACCAGACGGGCGATAGGGTCGAGATTAACGTGCGCTTTCCGCACGGCGGCTTTTCGATTGGATGGAACGATCGTCGCGTCGACGTGAACATCCAGATGCCGCGCGAGGGGCGGGTTGACCTGCGCACCGGCGATGGCAAGATCGAACTAAGCAACTTCAAGGGCGAGATGCTGTTGCACAGCGGCGATGGCTCGGAGGAGATTGTGGGCGTAGACGGCAAGCTGCGGGCGCTGACCGGGGATGGCCACATCCGCGCCAACGGCCGCTTTGACGAGCTTGATCTCAAGACCGGAGACGGGCGCGTCGACGCGCGCGCGACCGCGGGATCGGCTTTGGCTATGGGCTGGAGGCTGGAGAGCGGCGATGGCACGGTCACGCTGGAAGTGCCGGAAAACCTGGCGGCCGACGTGGATCTGCACACCGGGGATGGCCATATCGATCTGGATATGCCGATTACGACCGAAGGCAAGATTCGCGAAGGCGAGGTTCACGGCAAGCTGAACGGCGGCGGAAATCTTCTGGTGATTCATACCGGCGATGGATCGATCCGGTTAAGAAAGATCTAAGGGATGAATGGCGTGTGTCGGTCGAACATTGTCTGACAGACAGTGTATAATGTCTGACATGGCTACTCAACGCTTTACGGTTCGGGTTCCCGAAGATCTGGGTTCAAGGCTTCTTCGGACTTCCCGGGATAAGGGGCGAACGCCGTCGGAACTGATTCGACTTGCTGTCGAGAACTATCTTGAAGAGGAGCCGGTTCGAGGTTCGGCTTACGAAGCGGCGAAGGCGGCGGGGCTTATTGGCTGCGCCAGCCATGGTCCGAAGGATCTCAGCACGAACCGCCGGCATTTTGAAGGTTTTGGAAAAAGCAAATGAGACGGCCGGCAGCAGGCCGGGTTCTCGTCGATACGGGTCCACTGGTTGCGATTCTTGACGACCAAGACGCGCATCACGAGGCCTGCGTTCATGTTCTTGCGGTCCTGGATAGCCCACTCTACACCTGCTGGCCGGTGATCACTGAGGCCGCATGGCTTCTGCGGCATTCGCCGCGCGCGGTCCGACGGTTGTTGGACAGCATCGATACGCCCTTTGTAAAATTGCTTTCGCTGGAGGGACCGGAATCGCAGCCCATTGCAGAGGTGTTGGAGAAATATCAGAGCATCCGGCCGCAGCTTGCCGACGCCACCTTGGTTTATCTGGCAGGGCGCGAACGGATCGAGACTATCTTTACTCTGGATCGGCGAGATTTCTCCATTTACCGAACAAGCCGCGGGCGTTCTTTTCGCCTTCTTCCGCAACTGTAGCATTTTGGGATGCGGCAATTTCAATTCGTCAGAGGATTCTTATGGCACTCGTACGCAGTTGTCGGATCGCGGCTGTGGTTGCATGTTTGATTTCTCTTGCTGGCGCTCAACAGAACTCCGCCGCGGTTGCAAAGTACGAGCCGGCGCTCGACGTCACCTCGATGGATCGAAGTGCAGATCCCTGTGTGGACTTCTTTCAGTATTCCTGCGGCGGGTGGCTGAAGAACAATCCGATTCCTCCCGACCAGTCTTCGTGGAGCCTCTATGCGAAGATGCAGGATGAGAACCGAGTGCGGCTGCGCGCGATTCTGGAGGCTGCCGCCTCTACGGACGCCAAGCGCAACGCGGCTACCCAAAAGATTGGCGATTACTACGCCTCTTGTACCGACGAGAAGGCTATTGAAGAGAAAGGCGCCGCGCCGCTAAAGCCGGATCTGGACCGCATTGCGAAAATTCATTCGAAGGCGGAGATCGCCGACGTAGCCGCGGCCATGGTGGATGACAACATCCTGTTTCGTTTTGGCTCGACCCAGGACTTCAGAGATGCTTCGCAAGTGATTGCGGAAGCGGACCAGGGAGGACTCGGCCTGCCGGATCGCGATTACTACTTTAAAGACGACCCAAAGTCGGTCGAGCTGCGGAAGGCCTATGTGGCGCACGTGCAGAAGATGTTCGAGCTGCTCGGGGACAATCCCGAGGTGCCGGCTGCGGAGGCGCAGACCGTGATGCGCATTGAGACTGCGCTGGCTAAAGGTTCCATGACGCGGGTGGAGCGGCGCGAGCCTAAGAATCTGGATCATAAAATGACCAGCGGCGAGCTGAAAAAAATCAATCCCGATTTTCGCTGGAAGGTTTATTTCACCAAGGTGGGGCTGCGGTCGCTGGCCTCGCTGAATGTTGCATCTCCCGGCTTCTTCAAGGCTATGAATGAGGAACTCGACAAGGAAAGCCTGGCCGACTGGAAAATCTACCTGCGCTGGCACCTGGTGCATGCGGATGCGCCGTTTCTTTCCTCGCCGTTTCTAAACGAGAACTTCGCTTTCTACGGCAAGACCTTGCGTGGCCAGCAGGAGTTGCAGCCGCGTTGGAAGCGCTGCACGCAATACGTCGACGGCGACCTGGGCGAAGCGCTCGGCCAGGTGTACGTGGAGAAATATTTCAGTCCATCGGCCAAGCAGGAAGCGCTGAAGATGGTGAAGGAAATTCAAGCGGCCATGGAGCAGGACATTAATTCTTTGCCCTGGATGTCGGCGGCGACCAAGCAGCAGGCGCTGGTCAAGCTGAATGGAATGGCCAACAAGATCGGCTATCCCGACAAGTGGCGCGACTACGGCAAGCTGGAAATCATTCGTGGAGACGAACTGGGCAACGTAGAGCGGGCCCGCCAATTTGAATTCAACCGGCAGCTAGCCAAGATAGGCAAGCCGGTCGACCGCGGCGAGTGGGGAATGACTCCGCCCACGGTGAATGCATATTACGATCCGCAGATGAATGACATCAACTTTCCGGCGGGAGTGCTGCAGCCGCCGGCCTTCGATCCAAAATCCGACGCGGCGCCGAATTATGGTGACACCGGCGGAACCATCGGCCACGAACTTACTCACGGCTTCGACGACGAGGGCCGCCAGTTCGACGCGCAAGGCAACCTGCGCGACTGGTGGACCGCCGACGATGAAAAAGAATTTGTAAAGCGAGCCACTTGCATCTCGGATCAATATTCAACTTACACAATCATCGACGACATCAAGATCAACGGCAAGCTGACTCTGGGCGAGGATGTTGCCGACCTGGGTGGGCTGATTCTGGCTTACATGGCGTGGAAAGACGATACCAAGGGAGAGAAGTTGCAGCCGCTCGACGATCTCACTCCAGAGCAAAGATTCTTTGTGGGCTATGGGCAAAGCTGGTGTGGTCACACCCGCGACGAGACGAAGCGGCTGCGCGCTACGGTGGACCCCCATTCGCCGGAGAAGTACCGCGTCAATGGAGTGGTTTCGAACATGCCGCAATTCCAGGAAGCGTTTCACTGCAAAGCAGAATCGCCGATGGTAAATCAGAACCGTTGCCGGATTTGGTAGAAGGCTGTTGGTGAGCGCGGTTGGGGATTTCAGGGCCTACTGCAACCCTTCTCGTTCTTCTTTCGTGGGGTTGTAATAGAAGCGGAAACGCAGCGCGAGGTATTGTCCCCCGAATTCACTGGGCAACGCTGGAAATGGGTCCGAGCCGGTAATGCCGGCCCAAGCCGCCCTATCCAGCGGAATGTCTCCGGAAGTGGCCACCAGCTTCATGCCCGCAACTTTCCCATCTTTGGTAATAGCGAATTCGATGATCAGATTTCCGTGTTTCATCACCGCGGATTCTGGAATTGCGCTGTACCAGTTCTGCTTAACGTCATGCAGCACACGCTGAAGGTAGGGGCCGAAATCCACGCCTTGCATGTCGCTGAGAACTTCAAGGTTGCCGCTCACCTGGCGTCCGCGCGCTCCTGTGCCTAATCCAAAGTCGCCGCCACCACCCTGGCCTCCGCCTCCCCGTTTGGCTTCCCTGGCCGCCTCCTGAATCTGATCCCCTGCCGACATGGAACGGCCATACTTGCTGAACTCTTTCTGGATGTCCGGCTTGGGCGTTTGTAACTGGGCGATTTGCGGAGGGGGCGGCTGCTGCGGCGCAGGCTGACTCGGCGCCACGCTGGCGGAAGGCTGAGCGGGCGTCTGCGGCGCATTCAATCCCGGCGCCCCAGGAGGCGGACTGGCTAACGCCTTGCGTAACTCTTTGACATCGAGGTCAGGATGCCGCGCTCGTTGCAATTCGGTTCTTCTCGCCAATAATGTTCGTATTCGGCTTCTGAGGCACTTTCTGCAAGTCCGGCGGAAGCTCGAGGAAAGTCGCATCCTTGAAGTTGACCGACTTTTTCGCCACCGCGTCCGGATGCCAGGGAAGGTATTTTTCAAAATACTCAATCTTCCACAAGAAGGCGATAAGAATCATGTGGACAATAATGGAAATCCACGCCGCTTCACGTCGGCGCGAGCGCGCCAGATCGTCCTGCAACTGGATGAGCAGGTGCGGCACGCGCGCCGCATCGTCATCCAGATCGCGGTATGCCGTCTCCCATCCCCGGGCATCGTACAGGCCGAGCTGCTCCGGCTGCGGCTTCTCGGGAGGAGCCACGGGATCCTGGAATGGAATTTGCGTAATGGGCATGAACTAAATTTGTTTGAGCAACGCTTGTCCCAGCCAGGCCTGTCCGTTAGACACACATTCCCCACGCTACGTTGCATCCGGCCTTCCATGGATGACGCAGCAAATACACAGACAAGCTACTCTATTTTCGCATCTTTCAAGGGATTCTGCTCACTCGCGAATGGAGTGGGACTTAGGTGTGTAAACATTTGTAAAACGCCGCAGAATCTGCGGCCGGAACGCAGAAAGCCCTCAGCTATCCTTGCGATAGAGGAGGTCGCGCATGGCTCGTCTCCGAGCTTCGTTCGCTTCAGCCAGAGACTTGCGTTCGTCGGCATCCATGCTTCCCTTTACTGCGGGATCAGCAGGTTCGGGTTCGCTGCACGCGGGGCAGCGGTTGGCAAAGCCGGGTTTATCCGGCTTCAGCTCGAATTCTTCTGAGCAAACAGCGCAAACTCGAATAGGAAATGCCATCTAGCCCTTCGCCTTCGCCAAGCCGCCAAGTCCGACCTTCTTCCCATGCTCGCGAATCGCAGCCACAATGTCGAGCGCGAGCGTGAGTGCGCGGCACCCGTCTTCAAGCGGCACAACGGGTGCGGAGCGCTGCCGTACCGCGTGCAGAAACGACTGCAACTCTGCGTGCAACGGTTCTTCCGAAGTGACCGGCGGCTTGGCGACTTTAATCTGCGGATTGACCGTGGGAGCCCCCGTCGCCGCATCGGCCCCAACCGTGAAGACGAGCACTTCCTGGCGTCCGTAGTCGACCGAAACATACTGCTGGGGCTGAAAGAATCGCAGCTTGCGGACGCGCTCGGTGGAGACACGGCTGGCGGTGAAGTTGGCCACGCATCCCGATTCGAATTCCAGCCGCACGTTGGCGATGTCAACCTTGCCGGAAAGAATCGGCAAGCCGACGGCGCGAACTTCTTTCACCGGAGAATTCGCGAAAGCGAGCACGATGTCGAGATCGTGGATCATCAGGTCGAGCACCACGTCCACGTCGAGCGAGCGCGGCGTAAAGACGCTCAGCCGGTGCACTTCGAAAAACATCGGCTGCGTGAGCAGCGGGATCGTGGCGCGCACCGCGGGGTTGAAGCGCTCAAGATGTCCAACCTGGGCGATGCGCTTGTGAGTGTCCGCCAGGTGCACCAACTCGTTCGCTTCGGCTCGAGACGCGGCCAGCGGCTTCTCGATTAGCACGTCAATGCCGGCTTCCATAAGTGCGCGGGCCACTTCCAGATGATGGACCGTCGGCGCCGCCACCGATGCCGCGCGGATTTCGCTGTGCGTGGTCAGCATCTGCTCGACCGAACCGAAAGCGCGGCAGCCGAACTCGCGCGCCACTGCATCGGCGCGGTCAAGATCGGGATCGACCACGCCTACCAGCCGAACCGGTTCGCCCTGCTGCTCCAGTTCTTTGTAAACGCGGGCGTGGTTGCGTCCAAAGACGCCCACACCCACCACCGCCACGGAGATCGGATTGTCAGCGTGCAGGAAGGACTCTCGGCCGGCTGGTTGCCAGACAGGACAATAAATTGTAAACGTAAAGCCAGGAAAGAGCATCTGGAAGGGATTGAGTAATTTTGTAATTGAGTAATTTGGTAATTTGGAACGCCGCATTGCCCTGCTTGCAAACGTTGTTTGTTTCGATTCAAGGACCGCGAAAGGAGAGTCGTTTCACCCCATGCGAACCATCGCCCTGCTTACCGTTTCCAACATCTTCATGACCTTCGCCTGGTATGGCCACCTGAAATATCGCGAGGTGCCGCTGTTCAAAGTGATCGTGATCAGTTGGATGATCGCCTTCTTTGAGTATTGCTTCCAGGTGCCGGCCAACCGCATTGGCTCCTACGAGTTCAGCGCGGCACAACTCAAGACCATTCAGGAGGTCATTACGCTGGTCGTGTTCTCCGTGTTCTCGGTGCTCTACCTGAAGCAGCCCGTGCGCTGGAACCATGCAGTGGGATTCGCGATGATCGTGGCCGCGGTGGCGGTGATCTTCAAGCAGTGGTGAGAGGATTGAGTAATTGAGTGATCGGGTAATTGAGCGATTGGGATGCGCATCGCGCAATGGCTTTCAATCGCCCAATGACTCGCTTACACGATGGCTCAATTCTCGCGTCGGGCTTGCGCTTTCTTCAAAATTGCAATCTGCCCCGCATGATAAAGCTCGTGTTGCGCCACTCCGTGCAGCATGTGTAGAAATCGTATCTCTTGCCCGGAACCCGTCGCGCAAGCCGCGACTCTGGCAGCGCCGCGACCGTTTTCACCAGCACATCGTGCGTATGTTTCGCCTTGGCGACAGCCTTGCGCCACGCGGCCGCGGTGGGCTTAGAAACGACAGGAAAATTCGCCGTACCCTGGGTTGCACATTTCTCTCCGCCGAGCCGGCGGCAAGCCGCACCGTCCCAGGCAGCAATATGCAGCACCAGTTCCCAGATGCTGTGAACGTTAGGCAAGAGGTTTGGCCGCAGCCGTGGCGGCATCCACATCGTGCAGCAGCTCAAGCAGGGCAGGACCATGCCAGGCATTGCCCTCAAAGGCGCGGCGAAGCTGGTCGGCGATAGGCTGGGCTCGGAGTTTGGGGAAATCATGTCCTATAGCCTTCTTCCTGAAGTATCAATACTGCTTACATCACTGTGTTCGGGAAAGGCACGGCTTGCCCTGAGGACACTCGTCCCTTAGCAGATCTTGAGGTCACAAATTGTGACCTCAAGCAACGGGACAGTCCAAACTGGACCAATCAGGCTGGTCCGCCACCACCGCGATCCCCGCAACATTCGCAGCGTCGAGAACCTTATCTCCATCGAGCAGCAAACACTTCCCCGCATCCAGCGCGAGGCAGCTCGCGCCCGCGGCCTGCATCACTTCAATGGTCTTCACTCCAATCACCGGGACATCGAAGCGCATATCCTGATTGGGCTTGGCGATCTTCACCACGGTGAGGGCGCGGCTGAGCGTGGAAGCATCGCCGTGCAGCGAACCCATGATGCGCCCGGCGCGCTCGATGGTGGCGTCGGTGCCCTCCATGGCTTCGACCGCCACGCAAGCGGTTTCGGCGATCACAACCGTCTGGCCAATGTCATGCTGCGCAAGCTGGCGGGCCACGGCGCGCCCGTAGTTAATGTTCTTGCGTTCCTGCTCGGTGGGCGCGCGCCGCGTGAGCGTTCCCGGCTTCACCAGCAACGGTTCAAGCAGCGCGGTGGAATTCTCCAGCGTAATGCCTTCCTCGGCAAGTACTTGGGCCACGGCGCCAAGCAGGCTGTCGGTGCTACGCGTCGCTAGTGAAAGCAACAGTTTTGCCATCCGCCAGTCCGGACGAATGGCAGAGAAAATTTGTTTATGCTTCACCTGCCCGGCCATAATAGCGCGCTGCACGCCTTCGCGCTTGAACGTTTCGATCAACTTCGAAAGCTCGCCCAGCGACAGCCAGTGCACAGATGTAGCGCCGCGATCCTCGATCTCTGGGAAGGCTTCTTCCTTGATCGCGACCACGACCACGTCGTATCCCTGGGCGCGCGCGGCATCCAATATCAGAAAAGGAAACTTACCGTTGCCGGCGATGAGCCCAATGCGCATAGCAATGGTCAGTGGTAGTCAGTGGTCAGAATCAGCGCCCGATTTTACTGGCCCCTGACCACTGACCACTAGCCACTTTTATTTAATCACTCCTCGTTCCGACGCTTCGATGAATCGAATCAGCATATCCACATCATCCCCGCGATCCGCCTCAGCCTTCAGCTTCTCCAGCGCCTGCGATGTGTTCATCTTCGACGCCAGCAAAGTCTTGTATGCATGATGAATCTTGCGGATGCGCTCTTTGGAAAAACCGCGGCGCTCAAGGCCAACTTTATTCATTGCGTACGCATGCGTGTCGCGCGCCGCGGAGGTCATCGAGAACGGCAGCACGTCCTGCGTGATGGTGGTCCCGCCGCCCACGTAAGCATGAGCGCCGATGCGCACAAACTGATGCACCGGGCACAGCGCGCCGACCACCGCCCACTCTTCCACGGTCACATGCCCGGCGAGCGTGGCTCCGTTCACCAGCATGCAGCGGTCACCGATCACGCTGTCGTGTCCGATGTGCGCGTAAGCCATGATCAGCGTGTAGCTGCCAACTTTGGTGACGCCGCCGCCCTTCACCGTGCCGCGGCTGATGGTGACGCACTCGCGAATCTCGTTATGGTCGCCGATCTCCAGCCGCGTCGGCTCGCCTTTGTAGGTAACATCCTGAGGATCCATGCCGATGGCGCAGAAAGGAAAGAAGGCGTTGTCAGCGCCGATTTTCGTCGGCCCTTCGATCGCAACATGCGACACCAGGCGGCAGCCCTCGCCCAACTCGACCTCAGCACCGATTACGCAGTAAGGGCCAACTTGGCACGATGCCGGCACCTTCGCTCGCGCATCGACGATGGCGGTAGGATGAACATTCATGATCGAATCATCGAATCATCGCTCCGGACGCCGGACGCCGAGCGCCGGATCCTGCTTCACTCCGCGGCCTCGCCAGCGCCATCCGAACCCTGGCCGCGCCCGCGCGAACTGTCTATGAGTTGGCACGACACCGTTGCCTCCGCCACTTTCTTGCCATCAACATACGCGACGCCCTGCATTCTGACCGCGATCATGCGCGCAATGGCCCGCCAGCCCTTCACTTCCACTTCAATCCGCAGCTGATCGCCGGGGCTCACCGGACGGCGAAACTTCGCCCGCTCAATCCCCGTAAACACCATCACCTTGTCGGTCCGGTCTTCCACTTCGGTGAGCAGTAGCGCGCCGCCGGCCTGCGCAATCGCTTCCACGATCAGCACGCCCGGCATGATGGGCAATCCCGGGAAATGGCCGTTGAAAAACGGTTCGTTGATGGTGACGTTCTTGATGGCTACGATGCGCTCTTTGCGTTTCAACTCCAGCACGCGGTCAATCAGAAGAAAGGGATAGCGGTGCGGCAGGATTTTCAGAATGTCGTGAATGTCGAGCCCGGTCTTCGGTGCGCTCGTGTTGGAATCAGCAGGAGTGCTCTCAATCATGCTTCGTTCTCAATCAGCCTGAAGATTATACTGTACCGCATTGCATTCGCGGTGAGTCTGTGGCTCCAGCGAGAGGGAATTGTGCCCAGTAAGAAAGCAAGAAAATCGGCAATGACTGAGCCGCAGCCCGCGTGGGCCGACCGCTTGCGATGTTTCTCGGAGCATCAGCACCGGATGGTTAACACGATTCGCGAGCTCGTCGAAATCGAGTCTCCCAGCGACAACAAGCAGTCCGTCGATCGCATAGCCGCGTTCCTCGCAGCCAAGTTTGAAGCACTCGGCGGACAAACTCAACTCCATCGCAGCAACGACTTCGGTGACAGCTTGCAGATCGACTTCGCAGGCCAGGCGAATCGCCGCCCGGCCCTGCTGCTCGGCCACTACGACACCGTTTATCCACTGGGCACACTAGCCAACATGCCCTGCCAAATCGACAACGGACGCCTGCACGGCCCGGGCGTTCTCGACATGAAGTCCGGCATCGCGCTTATGCTCCATGCCATCGAAGGCCTGCAAACCTGGCACGGCGCACTGCCGCGGCCAGTCACAGTTTTCCTGGTGTCCGATGAAGAAGTGGGCAGCCACTCTTCCCGAAAAATTACCGAGGCCCTGGCGAAACAGTCCGCCGGAGTGCTCGTCCTCGAGCCTGCCGCCGGGCTCCGAGGCGCGGTAAAAACCGCGCGCAAGGGTGTGGGCGAATATATGCTGCGGGTGAAAGGCATAGCCGCGCATGCGGGACTGGATCCCGGCAAAGGCCACAGCGCGATCCTGGAACTCGCGCGGCAGATCGGTGTGATCGTGAAACTGAACAATCTGCGCCAAGGCGTGTCCGTAAATCCTGGCTTGATTCAAGGAGGCACACGCTCAAACGTCATCGCCGCCCAGGCATCCGCAGTCATTGACGTGCGCATCAAGCACGCGAAGCAAGCCTCCGGCATCGACCGCACGCTGCGTTCTCTCAAACCATTCGACAAACATTGCAAACTTGAGATGACGGGTGATATCAACCGCCTCCCGATGGAGCGAACCCCCGGAGTGGCGGCGCTCTATAAGAAGGCCAACGGCATCGCGCAGCAAGTAGGATGGACGCTGGAAGAAGCCGCCGTGGGCGGCGGCTCCGATGGAAATTTCACCGCAGGCCTCGGCATCCCAACGCTCGACGGCATGGGCGGCGTGGGCGACGGCGCGCACGCAGTTCATGAATTCATCGTCATTTCCGAATTACCGCGTCGCGCGCTCTTGCTCGCGGGAATGATCGAGGAAGTTTAACCGCCACTCTCCGCGACCAGCACCAGAAAGTAATCCATCTTGTCGCCCTTCACAAAGTCATACTGTTTGAGCAGCCGATAGCCAGCTTGCGCAGCTTCGCGCAGCACAACGTCGCGGCCCACGCCGTGATCCTCGCCATTTCCGTTGCGGTCGATGATCCCCACCTTCGCGCCGGGACGCAGCGACGCCCGCAGCTTCCGCAACAGAGCAACCGGCTCGGCAACTTCGTGATATGTCTTCAGCAGCAGAACGGCATCAACGGTATTCGCCGGAAGAAGAGGGTCGTCCGCCTTGCCGAGTATGGTCTTCACATTACGCAACTTCTCCTTCTGCACACGGTCATCAACATAACGAATCGATTCCGGGTTGATGTCCACTGCATAAACCATACCGCCCTCACCCACGCGCCGCGCCGCCCGCACCGTGAACCACCCCGACCCTGCGCCAATATCGGCCACCGTCTTTCCTGACGTAATCCCCAGAAGGTCCATCACCCGATCGATCTGCAGGCGCTTGTCGCGCCCCGGCGAGTCAAAAACAGAGAGGTCCCCCGTGTAGGGCTCGCTGGTCTTGCGATGTTCGTCTGGCGCGGCCTGGGCCGCGCTTCGAACCAACACCACGGAAGACGTCTGGCACCAAACAATTGCGGCGAGCAGAAGAACGCGAAGTTTTCCAACCACCACCCACCTCCACGAAACCTGTTTTATCAAGAATAGACTCCAGGCGCGGAACTCCGTGAGCATGTGGACCGTTGTGGCAATCCGCTCTTTGACTCCCCCGGTAAGCTAGCCTAGACTTTTCTTGATGGCCGCGGCCAGCTTGCGCAACCTTCGCTGGCCCTTCGAAAATGGAGGAGTTATGGGTGAGTTTTCGCTTTGGCATTGGCTCGTGGTGATAGCGATCGCACTCCTGCTCTTCGGGACCAGCAAGTTTACCGCCGTCGGCAAGGGCCTGGGCGAAGGCATCCGCAACTTCAAAGCGGCCATGAAGGAAGGCGAAGATCCGAAGAAGGAAAAGGAAGAAGAGAAGAAGTCCTAGCTGTTTCCGTCCACTGACCGCGTTCCCCGTTCCCGCCTCTGCGCCTCGTAGGCGCCCCACCTCACAGCATCCCCTGTTCACGCAGCATCCGGTAAACCAACGCCACCGGCAGCCCCACCACATTGCTGTAGTCGCCTTCAATGCGCGGGATCCACCGCGAAGCCAGCCCCTGAATCGCGTAAGCCCCAGCCTTATCCATAGGCTCACCAGTAGCGACGTAATCGCGGATCCCGTCGTCGGATAGCTCGCACATAGTCACCAGTGTAGTTTCAGAAGCGGTCGTGATGTCGCTGACCCCTGACCCCTGACCCCTGACCCCTGGCCCCACCAGGCACACTCCCGTAATCACCGCATGCGTCCGCCCAGACAACAATCGCAACATACGGGCCGCATCGTTTGCATCGCAAGGTTTGCCGAGGATGGCGTCATCGACCACCACGATCGTGTCCGCGCCCAGCACGCATTGCTGCGGATGCCGTTGAAAAACCGCCAGCGCCTTTTCCCGCGCCAGCCGTTCCGCACAATCTCGCGCAGATTCTCCGGCCAGCGGAGTTTCGTTGATGTCGGCTGGCTGCACGGTGAACGGAATCCCAGCGTTGCGCAACAACTCCTGCCGGCGCGGCGAAGCGGAAGCGAGAACAAGAGTCACGGAAATTGATTCTATCGGAATAAGTTCCAAGTCAATCGATTTGCCTCTCGGCGAACTCCGCGGCGGTTCTTAGCACCCTCCGCGTTGAAGGCCTTTGAACTAAGCGGTCTTGTCCTAAAGTGCGACGCGATTTAGGACACTACCAACTAAGCTGAATGCAGTGAGAACTGGCTCCCGCCTGTTAAGATTAAGGATTATGCCTGCGGTCTCTCACCAGCAGTTGCAAGTTGCTGAACGCCAGTTTCGATTCGGTTTACTGACCACTGACCACTGACCACTGACCACCGGCCACTGAACCCTATGGACGCCGCTTTCCTCCGCAACTTCGCGATCATCGCGCATATCGACCACGGCAAATCCACGCTGGCGGACCGCCTTCTGGAACTGACCGGATCTTTGACCGCGCGCGAAATGCAGGCCCAGGTGCTCGACTCCATGGACCTCGAGCGCGAGCGCGGCATTACCATCAAGGCCCACGCCGTCCGCATGATGTATACCGCCCACGACGGCCAAACCTACCAGCTCAATCTCATCGACACCCCCGGCCACGTTGATTTCTCCTACGAAGTCTCGCGCTCGCTGGCCTCGTGCGAGGGCGCTCTCCTCATAGTCGACGCTTCCCAGGGAGTGGAAGCGCAAACCCTCGCCAACGCCTACCTCGCCATCAACAACGGATTAGAAATCATTCCCGTCATCAACAAGATCGATCTGCAAAGCGCCGATATCCCGCGCACCAAAGAAATGATTGAAAGCGCCGTGGGCCTCGATGCCTCCGATGCCGTGCTCATCAGCGCGAAAACCGGCCAGGGCGTGGAAGACGTTCTCGAAGCCATCGTGAAGCGAATTCCGCCGCCGAAAGGCAATCCTGATGCCCGTCTGCAGGCCCTGATCTTCGACTCCTGGTTCGACGCCTACCGCGGCGTGGTGATACTCACCCGCGTCTTTCAAGGCACTCTGCGCAAGGGCCAGCGAATCCGCCTGTGGTCGAACGGCACAACTTTCGACGCGGAAACTCTCGGCGTGCAGTCGCCTAAGCCGGTGGAGATCAACGAACTGAAAGCCGGCGAAGTCGGCTTCCTCATCGCGAACATCAAGAACGTGGCCGACACAAAAATCGGCGACACCATCACCGACGACGCCAACCCCGCCTTCGACGCGCTCCCCGGCTTTGAAGAGATCAAGCCCATGGTCTTCGCCGGGCTCTACACCGTAGACGCGCACGAGCACACCCGCCTGCGCGAAGCTCTCGAAAAACTCCGCCTGAACGACTCGTCATTCTTCTTCGAGCCGGAAAGCTCGGTCGCGCTCGGCTTCGGCTTCCGCTGCGGCTTCCTCGGCCTGCTGCACATGGAAATCATCCAGGAGCGCCTCGAGCGCGAATTCGCCCTCGAACTCATCACCACCGCACCCGGCGTCCGCTACAAAATTTATAAAACCGACGGCTCGATGATCGAGGTCGACAATCCCTCGCGCTGGCCCGATCCCAGCGAGATCGCAAAAATCGAAGAGCCGGTCATTCTCGCCACGATCCTCACCAACGAAGAATACGTCGGCGGAATCCTGAAGCTGGTCGAAGAAAAGCGCGGCAAGCAGAAGACCTTCGAGTACGTAAGCTCGTCGCGTGTGATGTTGCACTATGAGTTACCACTGAACGAAATCGTTTTAGATTTTTACGATCGCCTGAAGTCAGTCTCGCGCGGCTACGCATCGCTCGACTATCACCTGGCAGATTACTGGGAGTCGCCCATGGTCAAGCTCGACATCCTGGTGGCGGGTGAGCCGGTGGACGCGCTCTCCATCATCGTGCATCGCGATTTCGCCTACGAGCGCGGCAAACTGCTGGTCTCGAAAATGAGGCAACTCATCCCCCGGCAAATGTTCGAAGTGGCCATCCAGGCCTCCATCGGCGCCAAAATCATAGCCCGCGAAACCGTCTCCGCCATCCGCAAAAACGTCATCGCCAAGTGCTACGGCGGCGACATCTCCCGCAAGCGCAAGCTCCTCGAAAAGCAGAAAGAAGGCAAGAAACGCATGAAGCGAATCGGCCGCGTCGATATTCCCCAGGAGGCATTTCTAGCTGTCCTGAAGGTAGGCGAAGACAGCAATTGATGTGGGAACAACTTCCGGTTAGCTCGTCATCCGCCCACAATCGCGAAAGCGAAGGCCGGATCTTTGCGATCCGGCCGGATCACGCGGGCTTAAATGGGCGGAGCAAACCTGAGGTTCGCCCTCACCCAATCTGAAGCGCCAGAGGCTTGCGCCCATTTCGAGTTGCTGGCTTAGGCTCCCGGTGTTGGAATTGCCAGATAAGCGTGTGTGTAACCAGTGTTCGCGTCGTATGCGAACCCGATGATTTCACCTCTGGAATTGATCGAGCAGGCGGTCTCCAAAAACAGAGTGGTGGTTCCTTCGACGAGACTGTTGAGATCGACTAGCGCTCCGTTCTGGCGCACGAACGCGCGAAGGACACTAAAGTCAGCGTTTGCCGAAGCGCCGACGATCTGACCTCCATCGTTAATGCCGAGCCCCAAACTCCAGAAGTCGGTGCCGACTACACCCAGGTCTTTCATTTTTCCGGTTTGCGGGGCCCACAAGAATGCGTGAGTCGTTGCGTCGCCGGTCAGATCGGAGCCACCGACCACTTGACCGAGATTGTTAATATCGTGAGCTATGTTGTTAGTCGCCCCTCCCAGACTGCCGAGGTCGGTAGCCACTCCGTTTTGCCAAAGCAAAGCATGAGTGGGTGATAGATTGAACAGCCATATTGGATTGAACGGGGCGCAGTTTCCCGAAGCGCCGACCACCTGGCCCAGGTCGTTAATCGAAAACGCCACACCTTCCGCATCGCTCCCCGTCGGAAGCGCCTGAATCGTGTTTCCGAACCAGACAGTAGGCTTGAACTGATAGATCTGCGGCGCAGTGCAACCAGTATCCGTCGTTGTATTTTCAGCGTAGCCGGCGATCACGCCCCGGCTGTTGATCTGCATGGCGACCCCATTCACGCCCCCCAGGGTCTTGAGCGGATCCATCTTGCCTTGCTTCAAGATGAACGGGACGCATGGCGTCGGCGAGGAAGAGTAGCCCATAAATTGAAAACCGCAGAAGTCCTCCGTCGTCGAAAGATCTGTTGCGGTATCTTCTGCCTCTCCAACCGCCTGGCCTCGTTCGTTCACGCCAAAAGCCATGCTGTTGCCGCCAAGGCCGGGGTTTCCGATGTCGATCATCTTTCCGCCCCGCCATAGAACAGCATGCAGGGCCGCACCGACGTCGGCGCCCCCACTCACCCAACTGCTGTTCGAGATCACGAATGGCTGGCCAGGCTGGGTGGGATTGGTTCCAACAACACCGAGATCCTGGATGGTGTAACGAGTATTCTGGTCGTCAGTGTTGGGCCGCTCCTGTGGACCGAGGTCGGTGAGCGTCGAGCGAGTACGACTTGCTTTCTGTTCCTGCATCGCTGATGGTTCTTGGGCGACCAGCAATAATGGCATCGCGAAGACGGCCAGTAAGCTGGCGACACAAATGGAATTCAGTGACAGAGATTTCATATTGTCCTCCTTAATCAGAAGTTGGCTCTCGAATGCCTTGCATCTAGTAAGACGGGAAATGGAGGTCAAAACCGTCACCGGTTGAATCAGAAGGTTGTGAACAGAGACTGCTTCTAGGAAACGGGACAATCGTGTGTTCTGGCCAATACCGGTGTAAAGTATTGAAACTGTGGAGGCTCAGGTGGCTGTTTCTCCGGCTCACGAAGTCACTCGGCTGCTAAAGGCTTGGACTGCCGGGGACCAGAATGCTCTGGAGAAACTCACGCCTCTTGTCTATGAGCAATTGCATCGAGTCGCCCAACACTATATGGCGGGGCAACGCCCAGGGCATACCCTCCAAACGACCGCACTGGTTAACGAGGTCTACCTGCGGCTCGTGGACTGTGGACAAGTAAATTGGCAGGATCGGGCGCATTTTCTTGCCGTGTCAGCCCAGCTGATGCGGCGCATTCTGATCGACTTTGCCCGTTCCCGCGGTTACCAGAAGAGGGGCGGAGGCGCGCCTCACATGTCGTTGGAGGAGGCTCCGTCGGTGTGCAACCAACCCGATGCGAATATCGTTGCCCTAGATGAAGCCTTGAAGGCGTTGGCCGAAATAGACGACAGAAAAAGCAGGGTTGTAGAACTTAGATTCTTTGGCGGGCTGAGCGTTGAAGAAACCGCCGAGGTCTTGGGGGTTTCGGCAGAGACAGTCGGACGAGACTGGAAATTGGCAAAAATGTGGTTGCTGCAGGAGTTGGGCGAGGGGAACTGAAACATGGAGCCTGAACTTTGGCGCCGGGTCGAAGAGCTTTGCCAGCGCGCTTTAAAGCTTGACCCGAGCTTCCGCACTGAATTCCTCGAGCGCTCCTGTGGGGACGACAACGAACTCCGGAGCAAAGTGGAGTCGCTATTGGCTCAGGAGACAAAGGCCGAGCATTTCATGGAGTCGCCGGCTCTGGAAGTGATCGGCAAACTGGTGACCCGCGAGGCAGGGATAAAGGAAGCGCAATCGAAACTGCTCGGCACGGTAGTATCCCATTACCGCGTTGTCGAAAAATTGGGCGGCGGCGGGATGGGTGTCGTCTACAAAGCCGAAGACACCGAGCTTGGGCGCTACGTTGCTTTAAAGTTCCTGCCCGAAGTCCTCGCGCAAGACCCGCAAGCATTAGAACGCTTTCGACGCGAGGCTCGCGCTGCTTCGGCCTTAAATCATCCCAATATCTGCACGATTCACGAGATAGGCAAGCACGAAGGCCATTCGTTCATCGTCATGGAGTTTCTGGATGGCATGACGCTGAAACACAAGATCGCGGGTCGTCCGCTGGAGACTGAACTGATTGTTTCCCTGGCCATCGAGATTGCCGACGCCCTGGATGCCGCTCATGTCGCAGGGATCGTGCACCGAGACATAAAACCAGCCAATATCTTTCTCACGAAGCGAGGACACGCGAAGATTCTCGATTTTGGACTGGCGAAAGTGACACCCGTCCTCGACATCGGAAAAGCTGGCGCGCAATCTACCGTAACGCTGGAAGAGCACCTGACCAGCCCCGGTACGGCGGTGGGAACCGTTGCGTACATGTCCCCGGAGCAATCGCTCGGCAAGGATCTGGATGCTCGTACCGATCTGTTCTCGTTTGGTGTTGTTCTCTACGAAATGGCGACGGGAAAGCTTCCGTTTCAGGGCGAGACGTCGGCAGCCATCTTCAACGAAATTCTTAACAAGAGTCCGGTATCTCCAGCACGTATCAATCGTGAGATTCCTCCGAAGCTCGAAGACATTGTCCATCGTGCCTTGGAGAAGGACCGCGACTTCCGCTATCAAAGCGCCTCGGATATGCGTTCCGAACTAAGGCGGCTGAAGCGGGACACAGAGTCCGGGCGCTCGGTAGACGCGAGCCCTGCCCCCACCGCAAGCCTAGGAATGGTTGCGGCGTCTAGACGGTCATCAAGTGCTGCAACACCGTTGGGCGAAGCGAGAAGACACCGAGGAATGCTCTCGCTCGCATTCTTCGGGGTTTTGCTATTAATCGGGGCTCTCGCGACTTATCTATACGTGCGAGGCACGCGAATTGCACCAGCGAGCCAGATCAAATGGGAGCAACTCACTTTCTTTACCGATGCGGCGGTATACCCGGCATTGTCGCCGGACGAGAGAATGCTCACGTTCATCAGGGGGAGCGGCACGTTGCTGGTGCCGGGGGACGTGTACGTGAAGATGCTGCCGTCAGGTGAGCCGGTCCAACTGACGCACGACAAGCTGTTGAAGTTGAGTCCGGCATTTTCACCGGACGGGACCCGGATCGACTATGGCACGGTGGACCCCTGGAATACCTGGGAAGTACCAGTGCTGGGAGGGGCACCGCACCTAATGTTGCCCAACGCGTCCTCGCTGACGTGGATTGAGAGTGGAAAGCGCCTTCTGTTTTCGGAGATCAAAAGCGGGTTGCATATGGGCGTGGTGACCACCGATGAGGGTCGAGGACAAAGCCGGGATGTGTATGTGCCTGCGGGAAACCGGAGCATGGCCCACCACTCTTATATGTCACCCGACGGAAAGTGGGTGTTGGTTGCCAATCAGATGAACGAGACAGGCGAAGTTGTGCAATGCCGCGTAGTGCCATTCGATGGCAGCGGCAAGGAGCAGTTGGTTGGGCCCGCAGGCGCGACGTGTTCCACAGGAACCTGGTCGCCGGATGGAAAGTGGATCTACTTGAGCACGAAACAGGGAGGGCGGTTTCACATATGGAGACAACGCTTCCCTGGAGGAGAACCTGAGCAGGTGACATCCGGGCCAACGGAAGAGGAAGGGATCGCGATGGCACGGGATGGCAGGTCGTTTCTAACCTCGGTGGGAACACAGTATTCGACGATCTGGATTCACGATGCAAAAGGGGAACACCAGATGTCGTCAGAGGGAGATGCGCTTTCCACGACATTTTCAAGGGACGGAACAAAACTGTTTTACTTGATGAGGGCTGGGCAGAACGATGTAGCCGAATTGTGGAGCACAGAGCTGACGACCGGGAAGAGCGACCGGGTCGTACCCGGGTATGGGATAGACGAAACTCTTCCAGAACACTACGCGAGCTACTCTGTGACAGAGGACGGAAACCGTGTGGCCTTTGTGCAGAAGGACGAAAAGGGAATTGCGCATTTGTGGATTGCATCGACGGATCACCGGACTTCGCCTCAGCAACTAGCGTCCGTGGAGAACGAGGACTCGCCGATGTTTCTGCCCAATGGGAATCTGGTCTACCGGGCGGGCGAGGGCGGAAAGAATTACATTTACACCCGGCAACCGGACGGATCGGGCAGGAAGAAACTGCTTGAGCAGGCAGTTCTGGATTTGACTGCGGTGTCTCCGGACGGGCGATGGATAGTGACCTTCGAGAAGGACGACGCGGATAAGAATCATCCTTATCAAACGCTGGCCTACCCGAACAGCGGGGGCAGACCAGTGCTGGTGTGCAGGGCCTGTTTAGTATGGTGGAGCGTGGATGGGAAGTATTTGGCCTTGCAATTCGGATTGCCACCGAATGAGCCGCGAACCTACTTGTTGCCGGTGAATGGCGGACGCGGGCTGCCGGATTTGCCGCCGGAAGGACTGGTCGGTCCTGAAGACTTAAAAGAATCGAATCGGGGGACCGTCCTGCCGAGAGTGGATTCCGTGATTGGGCCGGAGAAATACTCGTACACCAAGACGAACATTCGGAGAAATATCTACCGAATACCGATTTCGTGAAACAGGTTCAGTGGTAGAAGCCCTGGCGGAGAAGCTCGCCGCGGAAACGTCGAAAGCCCTTCCAAACGGAACAATCTGGAATGCAGTTCAGCTACCAGAGATTCAAGCCATGATCGCGCTCCGCCGCGATGAGCCTTCCAGGAGCGTTGAACTGCTGGCATCCGTCAACGGAATTCAAGAGATCAGGAACCGCGAAATGTGCAAATCTCCAATACGGGAATAACCCGCCTTTCCGCGGCTGCCGCCCATGTTAATGCCAAGTGAATTGCCTAACTGGTTACTATTCAGGACCTTACAAGGCGGCGAATTCGCCAAAGTGAGTTGGCAAAGCAGTTTTTCCGATAGACATTTTTTGGCACGGCCAGTAATTCCACAAGCTTTTCCACAGCGCACCTGCCGCCCGCAACTCGAATCTCTTAAGGTAGTTAACCCGCAAAACTACAGGCGATCCTGTATCTCTGGCAACCTACTCCTCCGGCCCCATGCTGCCTTCAGCCATCATCTCAAATCTGGTGCAGTTCTTGCGGAAGGCCAGCATCAGCTTGCCCGTGGGTCCATTGCGCTGCTTGGAAATGATGATTTCCGCTTTACCTTGCAGGTCAGGATCGTCCTGCCGATACACTTCTTCGCGGAAGATGAACATTACCAGATCGGCGTCCTGCTCGATCGATCCCGACTCGCGCAGATCGGAAAGCTGCGGACGATGGTCTCCCCCCCGGCTCTCCGGAGCGCGGCTCAACTGCGAGAGCGCAATCACCGGCACGCTCAGTTCCTTGGCCAGCGCCTTCAGCCCGCGCGAAATGGCCGACACTTCCTGCGTTCGGTTTTCGTAGCGCTTGCTGCCGCCCGACATGAGCTGCAGGTAATCCACGATAATCAGGTCAAGCCTTCCCTGTTGCGCTTGCTTCAAGCGCCGCGCCTTGGCGCGCATCTCGCTCAACGAAATCCCAGGCGTGTCATCGATGAAGATGGGCGCGTGCGCCAGTTGCTCCAGTGCTCGGGACAGCTTGCGCGTGTCATCTTGAAAGAATGTTCCTGTCCGCATCCGGTGCGCGTCAACCTCCGCCGTCGACGAGAGCAAGCGTAGCAGCAGCGCCTCCCGCGACATTTCCAGGGAAAACACTCCCACCACCTGCTGGTCCTTGATCGCGGCATTCTCCGCGATGTTCATGGCAAACGCGGTCTTGCCCATCGAAGGCCGCGCCGCAATGATCACCAGGTCCGACCGCTGCAGTCCGCTGGTCATCTCGTCGAGATTGTCGTAATGCGTGGCCAGACCGGTAATGCGCTGCCCCCGTTGCAGCAGACCATCGACTGAGCCAAACGACTCGCGAACAATCTCCTGCACGCCCATGAAGCCGCGCCCAATGCGCTTCTCTGAAAGCTGGAAGATCGCAGCCTCGGCGTCGCTGAGTACCTCCTCCGCAAGATCGGACTGATCGGACGCCCGCGCAATCGCCGTATTTGCTGCATGAATCAGCCCGCGCAGCAAAGCCTTGTCGCGCACAATCTTGACGTAATGCTCGATGCTAGGCCGGTCCGGAACGCCATCCAGCAGGCTCGACACGTACCCCACATCGCCAATCGCCTGCAGATCTTTGTGCCGATCCAGTTCCTCGATCAGCGTAATCATGTCGATTGGACGCGACGACTCCGCCAAATCGACCATGCGCCCATAAATCCGCCGGTGCGAATCCAGCGAAAAATCCTCGATACGCAGATGTTCCGCAGCCTGGTTATAAGCAAAATTGTCCAGCAGGATCGCGCCCAGAATCGAGCGCTCCGCTTCTACGTTCGCCGGAAGAGTGCTGATGTTGTATTCAGTGGTGGCCAAGTGTTTAGGTTTTCCCCAGGCTCTCGAATTTCTAAACGCACCTTAACCCGATGTGGGTTGTGAACGCGAGGCGCATCCTCTGGAAAAACCAATCCCAATTAAAAAAAAGTTGATGCGCGGGCAGCGCCCAATCTCGGAGTCCAAATGTAGGAGAACAAATGGCGAATACGAAGTCAAGAGCAGAGGCAAGTCAGGGCTCGCAAAAACAAATGCGGCGCCGACCAGCCATCGGCGCCGCATCGCTCGTGGATCTCTCCTCTTGCCTTCCCGCCGCTAGGAGCAACGGGACGATGGTACTGGTCCGACAGCGCTCCCGCAGGAGTGCCACGTTTACCAGTACTGAATGCAGAGGCGCGATTCGGAGAATCGCTTCTCTGCAATCCCTGCGGCTAGCCAGCGGCCCAGCCCACTCAATGAGCGCACTGGGGAGGAGGCCGCAATGCCCGGGCACCCGGTACGCGCTCACGCGCGTTTCCGAATTTCCCCTGGCAATTCACCCTCGAGAATTGCCAGTCTGCCGCCCGCGTCACCGCAAATCATCCGTTGGCAAGATTTGAGAATTGCCACGTATTCGCTGGACCCACTCTGATCCGGAATATTGCGAGCCGCAACTAAAAAACATTTCCCCCTTGTGCAGAAGCTGTGGACGCCGAAACTTCCTTGTGGAAAACTGAGGAAAAGTGCGGAGGAAACCGCGGGATCGAAAAAGAGACGGCTGTCAGGGATGTTTTGAAAGGGCGCGGCTTCCAGCCGCGCCGTAAAGCCCCCACAAGAAATCAACCGCGGCTTCAGCCGCCGAGTGAGCCGTCAGTCCGCGAATAATATTTCCCCTCCTCACTCAGCCCACTCCCCCGAGAATTCCTCAGCGCACCCCTGGATGTCGTCGATCTCTCCCGGCTCTGATTCGACCACTGGCTCAGCGTCGACCGCGCGCTGCAGCAACTCCCAGTTCTCCCTGTACTTTTCATACTTGGAATGGCTGTTGTTGGTGTGCAGCGAGATCGACTTCATCCCCAGAATCTCTTCCTCGGGAATGATGTACCAGGCATCCTCGAAAACCACGTAAGCCGCCAGAAAGTCGAACGACCCGGGCGGATACGGATGGCTGCTGCTGCACACCGTGCACATCCAACCCTCTTCCAACTCAAAGATGGTGGATTTAACCTGCACCGCCACAAAGTGACGCGGCCGCCCCACCACAAAATCAAAACTCCTCGAGTCTCCCCACGGCTTGCTGATCGGTATCCCCAGCTCCGCAATGCGCACCATGAACCGCATCTCCGCCCACTCCCCACGCAGTTTCTTGCCAATCACTTTCGGTATCCGCTTCTTCATCACCCACCCCAGAACGAAAAAGGCGGCATTCGTAGAAAAATTCGCGAATGCCGCCACATCTATTTATTGGACAGCCATTCGCAGACGAAGGCAAGAAGATTCTAAGAAAAAAGCGGGAACGATTCCCAAAATGGGAATTACACGATCCGGCATTTTTCGAACGCCGCCGCCCCAAAAGCCCCGGAGGGGCGCCCAATAATAGCCCAGCGCTTCCAGCGCTGGGAAAAGTGAAGAAAACAGAACCGAGTCCCGGAGGGACGACACGATCGACCGATTACACTCGTGAAGAAGTCCCAATGCCAATGCACAATCCACCTCATCCCGGCCAAGTTCTCCGCGAACACCTGGGAGACCTGCCCGTGACCACGTCAGCAGCCCATCTGCGAACCACGCGCATGACGCTCTCGCGCGTGCTCAACGGCAAGGCCGGAATCTCCGCCGCTATGGCCATCCGTCTGGCGGCCGCCCTGGGCACCACGCCAGAGCTGTGGATGAATATGCAGTCGAAGTACGACCTGTGGCGGGCGCGGCAGAGACGGCAACCGGCCGTGCGTAGATTTGCGCATGCCGCGGAGACTGCGGCTGACTTCTTCAAGAAGCGGGCAGGAAGAGCAACCGGAGCACGCTTGGTAGAATTTCTGCGTACTGCGCCGAAGACATAAGCTGGGATAGGGGCAATAAAGAGAAGGGCCTACGCGGCCTTCGGCAGCTCAATATGGAACTGTCCGTTCTCGTCCTCTCGAATCCAATTCCGCTGAAGCGCCACCGCCAGCAGCTCCCGCGTTCCCACCTCAGGAGACATATCGCCCAGATTCTCTCGGCGAATTCGCCCGAGAAAGTCTTCAAGAGCGCTGAAGTCAAGGTGTGTGCCGTCAATGCCAGCGAGAGCGGCTCTGAGATCAAACATTTCGGATGCCCCCAGAGCAATTATTGTCGTAGGAGGACCGCTTCGTCAATAGGCTGAGATTTGGTCTAAGGCCGAGCGTTTACTCTTCGAGCACTGCATCAATGACGCTGTTAAGCGACAAGCTACTGTCGCGGCCGATGAAGGCGTACAAGTGAATGTCCCTGTCCCAAGCGTCTTGCAGGTCATCGATCAAAGCTGAGACTACGGACGCGGGCTCCGTCCGATCCTTGCCCTTGATCATCATGACGCTTTTCTTGTCCGGTTCGCGGCGAGCGTACGGCCTGAACCTGAAGGGCATGATTAGGATTCCCATTTGCAGGAGTTGTCGCCGTTTCTTTGCTAAACGTATGGGGCCGCTTCCTGGAGCTATCAAGTCATCAACTCTAGAGTTGATTGCTCTAAACTGGCCATCATTGAGATCCCCTTTTCGCTTCCACACACTTTGGAGCGTTCTCCCGCGATCAAGAGTCAGATCCAAACATGCAATGGTGAGACTATCGGTCTCGCCTTTCTGCAGTTCCCGAAGTGCTTGCACCCACCAGGTATCATCGAAAAGTGCCAACTTCCGCAGTAGGTCTCTTTTCCCGGTTAGGCTAGCCGCGCCTAGCTCTTCTATAACGCTCACAAGTGGAGCAGCTACGATGTCACCAAATGCCCTTACCGACGCGTGCCTTAAGGCAGCGGAAGCCTGAGCAACTTTATGATGCCTGACGAAAACCTGATTGCTCCTCGACCGCGAAAGACAATAGCTCTCAAGAGCAGCCAGCCCGGTTTCTTTCACAGCGGTAACGAAGCCCAAGCCAGGGTCATAAATCAAAACGAGATTGCTAACGAGTCGGTCAACGTCGTAATGCGCGAAATCCAACCCTAACGCCCGTCCGTCGCGTAGCAGGTAATCGGCCCTATCCGCATCGATCTCCCCGTCCACAAGGGAATGCAACCATTGCATCGTCGTTGCGTGAGGACGTTTCTGAAGATCGTACATGGGGGTCTTGGTGTTCAAAATAGCTGTCGCCATCTCGAATGCTGCTCTGACCGCAGGACTAGTCTCGGCCGCCAAGGACTGGAAAACCAACTCCGCAAGTCGGTGGCCGATCTCCTCATGCGGTGCCTCCGCTCCAGCAATTGCCATGAACGGCTCCGATAGGCCTCTCTTCTGCGATTCTTGCAATGCTGCGTAGTCTTTGAGGGCATACTCAACATCATGACTAAAGGGGAGGTGGCCCAAGTCGTGAAAGAGAGCAGCTAGCCGCAGGCTGGCCTCAACGACCGCCATCAGATCGCGAATTCGAGGCTTCTTTAGACTCGGATGTCGGAACGACGAGCGAACCGTGGCAAGTGCGCTTAGGGTGCCAGCTTGCTGCAGCAGGTCAGCGACGGAATCACCCACGCCCGAGTACTTCGGAACACGCGTCTCGATATCGTCGAAAAATCTTACAGCTACCTCCTCGTCGGCATTTTCCAATGCTGCCAGCACAAAACGTGAAGCAAGGTGCATGGCGCCCAGGCTGTGTACAAAGCGGGACGTTCGGGCCTCCGGGAACACATGCTCCGCCAATCCCGTCTGCGTAATTCGACGCAATCTCTGCGTAACCGGGTCATCTACCACTATTCGTTCGTGGGCTGCAACCACCAAATAACCATGTACCGGATCTCGAATGACAAATGGGCGATTAGAAGTTATGGGTCCTGGTTGAGCAGGCGCTGACAACGATGCATCCATCCTGTCTGGAGCGTTCGCGGCGGGCCGTCCCTGCACGCAAATTCTTACCAAATCCGTCCATAAACGTCCGCAACTTCCGCAGGCGCGAAGGATGCAACGCCAAAGCGAAAGCCCCGAGAATCCCCCGGGGCTTGAAGATACCAGACGCTGTCCGCCAAACACCGAACTATGATAGATCGGTCGCGCGATTTGTCAAGCAGCTTCGGCATCATCTCCAGAAAGCAAAAGCCCCAAGGGTTAGCTCGGGGCTCCCGCACTGAACACCGTCTGCCAGACACTTAGTGGTACCCGACGGACGCCTGCCAACGCCAACCGTATCAGTCCGAGCGGCGTCTGCGCTTGCTCTCCTGCACGCGAGCTGCTTTGATAACCTGTTCAATCCGTCGCGAGCTTAGCGTGTTCGTGCCCTCTCGCCGCGACTCCTCTCCGATCAGCCTGAGCACTTCCGGCTCGAGCACTGCGAGACGCAAGCGCGTTCTCGGTGACTTTTTTCGCATATCACGACCCAGTGGAAAGCCAAAGCCCCGAGGATCACTCGGGGCTTCCGCACTGAACGCTGTTCGCCAAACACTTAGTGGCACTGGACGACGTTTGCCAATTCCAATCGTACCAGCCAAGGCGAGCATGTCAACGGCAATTGCCTTCGGACGTCGAAAGCAGGTTCCTCATCGGGGTTTCGGTCCAATTCGGAATGACAAGGGTGTGTAGAGCTAGTCCCTGACTCCATCCATAAACGCGCGCAGCTTCCGCGACCTCGACGGATGGCGCAGCTTCCGCAGCGCCTTGGCTTCGATTTGGCGGATGCGTTCGCGGGTTACGGCGAAGGACTGGCCTACCTCTTCGAGCGTGTGCTCGCTGCCGTCTTCCAGGCCGAAGCGCATCTTGATTACTTTTTCCTCCCGCGGGGTCAGCGTGCGCAGAACCTGTCCGGTCTGGTCTTTTAGATTTACGTTGATTACCGCTTCCGCGGGCGAGACTACGGCGCGGTCTTCGATGAAGTCGCCGAGATGCGAATCTTCCTCTTCGCCGATTGGCGTTTCGAGCGAGATGGGCTCCTGCGCGATTTTCAGCACCTTCCGCACTTTCGCCACCGGAATGTCCATGCGCTTGGCGATTTCCTCGCTGGTGGGTTCGCGTCCCAGCTCCTGCACCAGTTGCCGCGAGGTGCGTATCAACTTGTTGATGGTCTCGATCATGTGCACCGGGATGCGGATGGTGCGCGCCTGATCGGCGATGGCGCGGGTGATGGCCTGGCGAATCCACCACGTGGCATACGTCGAAAATTTGTATCCGCGGCGGTATTCGAATTTGTCGACGGCTTTCATCAGGCCGATGTTGCCTTCTTGAATTAAGTCGAGGAACTGCAGGCCGCGGTTGGTGTACTTTTTCGCGATCGAAACTACCAGACGCAGGTTGGCCTCGATCAGTTCACGCTTGGCCTGCTCCGCGTCCATGTCGCCCTGGATGATCTCGCGTTGCGTGCGCTTGATCTCCTGGAACAGGAGCCCGGCTTCTTGTTCGAGCTTTTCGATCTCACCGCGGACGGCTCGTGCTTGGCGGCGGTATTCTTTTTTTTGATCTTCGCTGCGCGTGGCTTCCGCTTTGCGCTCGAGGTTGCCGGCCTGGCGGTCAAGCGAACGCATGCTGTTGACAGTTTTGTTGACGCGGTCGATCAGGCGCTTGCGCTCGGCGTTGGTGAATCCGAGCTTGCGCACCGCGATGGAAACCCGCACGATGGCGCGGGCGAAGTTCTTGCGAGCGCGGCGATGATCCTTGGGGCGTTTCTTCAAGGACACGGCAGCGTATTTCTCCTGCACCACGGCGACCTTTTTGTAAAGCTTGGCCATGGCGTCGATCTTGCCGGTAAATTCGTTCAACCGGTTCTGCAGAATCTCGTCGGTGATCTCCTCCTCATCGAAGGTGACCACCTCTTTGATGGAGCGCACGCCCTTTTTGAGGTCTTCGCCCATAGCGAGAAGTTCGTGGATGACAATGGGAGAACGGGAGAGAGCTTTTAGCACGCGGATCTGGCCGCGCTCTATCCTCTTAGCGATTTCGACTTCGCCTTCGCGCGTGAGCAGGGGGACGGTGCCCATCTCCCGGAGATACATGCGGACGGGGTCGTTGGTTTTTTCGAGAGCGCCGGGAGTGAGATCGAGTTCAACATCCTCGCCCTCTTCGCCTTCATCGAACTTCTTATCGAGCGCGGCGGAAGGCAGCTTGGGGCCTTCGAGCACGTCGATGCCTTGCGTGCTCATGGTGGTGAGCAGGTCGTCGAGGTCGTCGGGACTCACCACATCCTGCGGGATGAGCTCATTGACCTGATCGTAGGTCAAATAGCCTTTTTCTTTGCCGGCATCGACCAGCTTTTTAATGTCGTCGTACTTGTCTTCGAGAGCCAAAGGTGATCCTCAAATTCTTCAATTCGCTCGCGGGGAGCGTGTGGTACAGTTTGAAAGGTGGGAATCTGGGGTAGCGCGGAGTTGTGCGCCTAGCACAAACTTACAGATATTAGCACATAAGTGCCGCTCCGTCTATCACTTGCCCCGGTGCTGTTCCCGCCGTCCGTCCGCTAAATCTAATCCTGCCAAATAGTTAGATGTCTTTAATCGTTGTTTTGTTTCATGCACTTTTCTTGTTGCCGGGGGAGCGGAGGCCATCTTCGGCCAGGCTGGGATCGCGCAGGGCGCGGCTTAGGCGATCCTTCTCCAGCAGCAACTCGTTCCTTAAGACTTTATCGTCGCCGAGGCCGGGCTTGGTTAGTTCGCGCTGCACTTGTTCGAGACGGCGCCGCAGGTGAATGCGGCGCAGGGCTCGGACTGCGCCTTCCAGGCGCTCGGCGGATAGCTCTTCGTCCTCTTTCAGCAGGATGGAGGCCAGCATTCGGCGCTCGCTTTCGGAGCACGGCACTTCCATAACATCGGCAAGATCGGCTCCGGCATTGAGCAGGGCCTCGACGAGGGATTCGGTGGCCAGGCCACGATGCAGGCCTTCGCTCTGGAAGGCGTATTGCGCCTGACGGGCCGGGTCGAATTCTTCGTCTTTAACAATGTCGCGGGCGCCGTCGCGCACCGTGAGATGCTCCGCATCAGGATTCATTTGCCGCGCCGAGGCAAGCGCGCGGATGAGAATGCGTTCCGCATCGGTGGCTTGCATCTCGGCGCTGGACTTGACGGTGGCGGCTGACCGGTCTGAGGCTACGTGGCGCAACTCCTGGCGCAATACGGCGGAATCGATACCCAGCTTCTGGGCGATCTCCTGGGCGAGTTCATCGCGGACGATGCGGCTGGGGACGCGCTGAATATGCGGCAGCAGATAGTTCACCGCATTTTTTTTGCCTTCGGCGCTGCGCACGGGAAAATTGTTTCGGGCGCGGTCGATCAAATAATCGAAGTACTTCTGCGAGTTGCGCAGCGCTTCGCCGTAGGCGTCTTTGCCTTTGCGGCGGATGTAGAGATCGGGGTCGAAGCCCGGCTCTAGCGTGAGCACCTTGATCTGAAATTCTTCTTCGACGAGCAAGCCCAGAGTGCGTTCGGTGGCCTTGGCACCGGCGGTGTCGGGATCGAAGTTGACTACCACGTTCTTGCTGAAGCGGCGCAAAAGCTTGGCCTGGATTTCTGTAAACGCGGTGCCTGAGCTGGCGATCACGTTGTGGAATCCGGCGGCGTCGACCGAAATGCAATCCATCTGGCCTTCGACCAGGATGGCGTAATCGAGCTTGCGGATGGCCTCTTTGGCCTTGTCAAGGTTGAACAGGACCCTGCCCTTGGAATAGATGCCTGTCTCTGGTGAATTCAAATACTTCGGGCCGGACTTTTCGTCGGTGGCCAGGGTGCGTCCGGTGAAGGCAATGATTTTTCCTGCGTCGTTGGCGATCGGGAACGTTACTCGGTTGCGGAATTTGGAATAAACCGTCGTTGGTCGTTGGTCGTTGGTCGTTGGCTTACTGCTCTGGCTTTCAGCGGCATCGCTCTGGTTTGGCTGATGGCCGACGACCGACGACTGGCGACCCTCTTCCTGCTTCCATGAAAACAACCCGCTCTCGCGCAGGACCTCTTCGCTGAACTCGTTGGCCAGGCGGTCGCGCAGTAGGAAGCCGGAATCTGGGGCGTAGCCTATGCGGAAGCGGGCTATCGTCTCGGCATCCAATCCGCGTCCTTGCAGATATTCGCGTGCGCGCGCTCCTTCGGGGCGCCTCAAGCATTCCTGAAAAAATATGGCGGCGCGTTCTTGGGCGTCGAGCAACTGGGCGCGCAGTTTGGCATCGCGGGCCTCGCCCTCGCTGGAAAAAATGGCTTTCGGCAGCGGGATGCCCATCTTCTGCGCCACCAGGCGCACCGCCTCGGGGAAGGTGATGTTCTCAACTTTCTGAATGAACTTGAAAACATCCCCTTTCTCATGACAACCAAAGCAATAAAAGAACTGCTTGGTGGCATGCACGGAGAACGACGGCGTCTTTTCGCCGTGAAAGGGACAGAGGCCGGTATAGTTCTGCGCGCCGGCCTTTTTCAGCTTGATGTAGTCGCCGATGATGCGGACGATGTCCGCCTGCTGCTTCACGGTTTCTTTGAAGTCTTCAGCGGGCATGGATGGAACTTTGGGGACCGACACTTCTCCCTTTGGGATTGTGAGCTAGAGTGGGGCTGATGGGAATATACCGGAACCGGTTTGTTGTGGAGAAGCTGTGGAATACGCACGTATCCCGTGAAGCCCCTAGGAAAAGCAGACCTGCCTGACGAATATTCCCCTTTGTCATGCTGAGCGGAGATGGATCGTCTGAAGGACGATCCTTCGGAGTCGGAGCATCCCTAGCAACGCCACTGCTCTCCGTAGATGCCGCCGATGATGTACGCGCAAGCGGCGTCGCTGTCCACTGGCAGTCGTGGTGCGGTAGGGATGTTTCGACTGCGGGAGATCGTCCTTTGGACGATCCCCCTTCGCTCAACATGACAGAGGGGAGGGTTTCATCCATGGGTACCAATCTTGGGCCAGGTCTAGCCAGTGAGGGTTTCTGGACTCGATCAGTGCTATCTTCTTCGGCCTCGACCAGCCCTTTAATTGCTTCTCGCGCGCGATAGCCAGGTGGACATCGTCGTAAGACGCCCAGTAGAGAAGGCGTTCCACGTCGTACTTGTTGGTGAAGCCTTCCATCTGATGGAACTTGTCTTCGAATACTCGCTTGTGTAGATTGCCCGTGAAACCGATGTACAGGGTTCCGGAAAGACTGCCCATTATGTATACGCAGTAGGTGCGGCGCTCTCGGGCAGTCATGTGAGTATAGGGATGTTTCGACTGCGGAGGATCGTCCTTCGGACGACCCTCCTCCGCTCAACATGACAGGGTGGAAGATTTTGCGGTGGGAAGCTGTGACATCTGTCACAACTCGGTCACATGCGGGATGCCCGCGGACCGGATTGGAACCGGCGAATGCCTTCCCCTGGAGAGAGCGGCGTGGCGGTAGGGATGCTTCGACTCCGGAAGATCGTCCTTTGGACGATCTTCCTCCGCTCAGCATGACAAATCTACACCCTTAACTCCACAACCGTGGCACCACCGCCGCCTTCGTTCTGCGGGGGCTCGGCTACCTTCTCTACGTGGGGATGTTGCTGCAGGGCCTGGCGGAGGGCTTTGCGGAGGATGCCCATGCCGCTGCCGTGGACTACGCGGACTCGGGGCAGGCCGGCTAGAAAGGCGCGGTCTACGAACTTCTGAACTTCGCGGGTGGCGTCGTCTACGTTGTAGCCGATTACGTTGATTTCTGACGGCGCGTTTTGGCCTTCGTTTTCGAGTGACACGGAAATTCCGCGGGCTCGCGCTGCCTTCACCGGAGAATCCGCTGTGCGCGCGCTGCCAAACACTTCGTGCAATGTCGTCGCGCGCTACCTTCATCTTCATTGCGCCCATGGCCACTTCAAAGTGAGAGTCATCGAGCTTGCGCAGGACGGTTGCGGCGCGGCCGGTTGATTTCAGCTTTACGGTGTCGCCTTCGGCGACGTGCTTTACCACCTGGGGCTGGGCGTGAGGATCGCCTTCGTCGGCTCCGCTGGCGTGGGCCACTACGGTGGAATCGAATTGCTCGCGGAATTCGCGGCGCAACTTGGCGATGCGCCGTTCGGCTTCTTTCGAGACTTTTTGGGCTGCCGCTTTTTCCTGGACCGCGTTTACCGCTTCGCGCGCGTGGTATTCGAAGTCGCGCAGGACGCTTTCGAGTTTCTTCTCCATTTCGCGAATCTTGGCCTGCTGTTCTTTCTTGCCTTCGGTGGCGAGGCGTGTCTTCTCTTGCTCCAGTTCCTGCTCGCGCGTTTTGAGATGCAGGCGTTCGCCTTCCATTTCGCGCAGTCCGGCGTGAAGTTTGTCGAGAAATTCGCCTACGTCGCGCGCCTGCGTGCCCAGCCGGGCGCGCGCTGCATCGATGATCGCGGGATTTAGTGCCAGGCGCTGTGCGATGTTGATGCCCGCAGAGGCTCCGGGCACTCCCATCTTCAACTCGTAGGTTGGCTGCAGCGTGGCCTCGTTGAAGCCTACCGACGCGTTGATCACTCCGGAAGTGTTCGCGCCGTAGACTTTCAACGATGTGTGATGCGTCGAGATCACGGTCATGCAGCCTATGCGGCCGAAGTGTCCGGCGATTGCGACTGCGAGGGCTGCACCTTCTTCGGGATCGGTAGCGGAGCCTAGTTCGTCGAGCAGGACCAGGGAGTGCGGGGTGGCGGTGCGGGAGATGAAATCTATGTTGGTGACGTGCGCGGAGAAAGTTGAGAGATTCTGTTCGATGGATTGATAGTCGCCGATATCGGCCAGAACCGCATCGAATACTGGCATCTCAGCGCGGTCGGCGGGAACCGGGATGCCGGATTGCGCCATCAGCGCCAGCAGACCTATGGTTTTCAGGGTTACGGTTTTGCCGCCGGTGTTGGGGCCGGTGATTACCAGCTGGCGGCGGGCGCCTTCCAGTTCTACAGTGACTGGAACTACTGTTGCGCCTCTTAACTTTAGATTGCGCTCCAGGAGCGGGTGCCTCGCATTGTGCAGAAGAAGGCGAGCTTCGCTCGCCGACAGCCGAGGGCGGCTGTCTCCACATGAATCTTGCCGGACCTCGGACTCATGGGGGCTGCCCGCATCTCCACTTAGCTGGACGGCTACGCAGGTGTAGTCTTCGGCGAAGCGGGCTTTGGCGAACTGGAATTCGAGTTCGCTGAGCGCCTCGGCTGATGACAGGATTGCTTCCGCTTGTTCGCCGATGCGGCGGGTCATCTCCAGCAGAATGCGATGGATCTCGGCCTGCTCTTCGTCCAGCAGGCGCACTAATTCGTTATTCTGCTCGATGGTTTCGAGAGGCTCGACGAAAACCGTCTGGCCGCTGGAACTTGCTCCGTGGACAACACCCTGCACGCGCCGCTTCTGTTCGATCTTTACCGGGATAACGAAGCGCTCGCCCCGGATGGTGATTAATTCGTCCTGCACCGCGCCGCCCTCGGCCAGGCGCCGCAAGTAGCCTCGCAGCGATTCCTGAATCGTGCGCCGCTGCTTTTCGATCTCACGGCGAATTCTTGCCAGTTCGGGCGAGGCGCGGTCATCGAGGGTTCCATCGGGCTCGATCTTGTTGCGAAAATAGCGCAGGAACTCGGTGAAGTCAGGCACGCTTTCTGAAAGAGTTTTCGTTCTTCGCCATTCCGTCTTCATGTTGGCTGGAGGATGGAAGGCGATCTCGCGCCACTCGGCGGCGCGGTCCACGACCAGCACTACGTCGCGAATGTCGGTGGTCTCGAGCACGGCGCCGGCGATGCGGGAGCGCTGGAGTAATTTAGTGACGTCGAGCAGGCCGGAAAAATCGAAGTGACCGCCTGCGCGGCGAAATTCGCGGACTTCCGCGGTCAACTCCTGCTGCTCACTAATCCAGGCGGAATCGGTGGAAGGGGCGAGCGATGCAATTCTTGCCTGGCCCAGGGGCGAGGAGGCGTATCCGCGCAGAAGTTGGCGGAGAGCGTCGAATTCGAGCACACGCGCGGAGTTGTGGAGGAGCGGGTGAGACATCGATTTATGTTACAGGAAGGGTGGTCGCGAAGAATGAAAGTGCGAGTGAAGGTCCAGTTTGAAAAGGGGACGGCTGCACGTTTACAGGAGATCCCTCGTCCCGCTGAAGAAAACGCGGGCCTTCGAGATGACGCCCGGGGGTGCAAGTTCTACCTACGAGTGGGCGGCGGCCAGTGCGTGGGATTCGGCGCGGCTGGCGACGGGCAAGTGCAGCACGAAGACGGCGCCGCCCTCGGGCTTGTTGTGGCAGGTGATTTGTCCGCGATGGTCCTGGATCACGCCGTAGACGGCGCTTAGTCCGAGACCTGTGCCTTTGCCGATTGGCTTTGTGGTATAGAAAGGATCGAAGACCTTTTCCGGCTCTTTTATTCCCGGGCCGCTGTCGGAAAACTGCAGGATTACTTCCTCGCCCTCATGCTGGGCGCTGACGTGGAGTGAGCCGCCACCGGCTTCTTCGAGCGCGTCCAGAGCATTCTCTACGATCTGGGCAAAGGCCTGGAATAGCTGATGGCCATCGCCCCATACATGGGGCAGGTGCGGCGCGATCGAGGTTTCGATGCGGATTTTCTGATCATGCTGCTGTAGCCCGTGCATTTGCACGCTGCGCTGGAGAAGGGTGGACAAATCCACCATGGTTTTCTCGCCCGAACCTTGCTGCGCGAAATTCAGCAGGTTGGCGATCAGCTCGCGGGTGCGTTGGGACTGATTCACAATCTTGCGCACCAAGGCGTCCTGCTCGCTGGTCAGGCGCTCATTCGACCACAGCTGCTCGGAATAATCCATGATCGCCGTCAGGGGGTGGTCGATCTCATGTGCGGCGCCGGCTACCAACTGGCCCAACGAAGCCAGTTTCTCTCGCTGCACCAGGTGGCTCTGCAAGCGTTGCTCATTTTCGAAGCTGCGGCGGGAATCTTCGAGCAGATGGATCAGGGCCTGGTCCTGAAGATATTGGCGCATGAACACGAAGACGCCGAGCACGAGCATCGCGGCGAGAATGGTGAACAGGCGAAAGGTACGGGCCGGAGCGGGCGAGGTATCCCAGCGGTAGGCCCAGAGTCCGAGGGCGGGCAGAGAAAGCATCGCGAGCATGGCGAGGCGCAATGCCATCGCGCCCCATTTGTCTTCCGCTTTAGGAGGCGCGGCTTCGGGCTGGGATGTGCGGGCGGTCAGTGCGGTCGCCAACATCCAGCACACCGCGGCCATCAGGGGAACGTCGTAGAGACTTCCGGTGTAGTACGCGCCGTTTGCGAGCCCCAGGTTCACGGCCTGCGAATCGATCGCGTAGAGGGCGCTGGCGGCCATCAGGTTCAGGTAAACCATCCTCCATCCGGCAGAGGCGCCGCGGGCGGCGATGCCCAGCACCACTACAAGCACTCCGCTTTCGAACATATAGAGTGGGCCGAAGTTACGGTCATACTCCCCGACATTCAATGACACGTATTGCGACGGGAACACTACGAACGCGTACAGGAATACCCACCAGACCACCAGCATGAGAAAGTCCAGAGCGCCCACGCGGAATTTCTGTTCACCTTCGCTGCGATGCGGACGCAATCCGACAGCTGCGATCATGGGAACCAAGTGGAGAAACAGAAACACATCCATGATCGAGGGATCGGGAAATTCTATATGGCGCACGACCTCGCAATAGACCCAGGCCGCCTGGTTACAAGCCCAGAGAATGCAGCCCGATCCCATGAGCGCCCAAAACCGGCGGTTGGCGCCCTGGGTCGAGCAGGCATTGGCCAGCATGACTCCGCCTACCGTGAGCGTGAGCAGCAGATAGCCGATATCAAAGATTCCGGTGAGCACGGGACCGCGTGGCACGGTCAATGACACCAGCGCGAATGACAGGGTAATCCCGCCCGCGAACGCAAACCAGCGATGCCGTCTGAACAGACTCATCCGTCTCTCATTTTATGGAGAAAATGGGGGATTTTTACCCGGCATCCGGTTGGGCCCATTACTTTCGTCACCGCTGGATGCGGGTCTTAGGTTGCGGGTGTCGGGTCTTAGGCCATGGGGACCGGCAGCATAGGTCACGGCGAGTTCTTGATCGCAAGCCTAAGACGAATACCTATGACCTAAGACCGTCCTTCAGCGGCGCCGAATCCTGCTAAAATCAAGAGTTGGAAGGCGCTCAATTTTTGCCAGGTGGTTGCCAATGGCCTTTCCTGTTACCCGTCTTCGCCGTCTTCGCCGTACCGCCCAGCTTCGCGACATGGTACGTGAAACCCGACTTACCCCTGAAGCCTTTGTGTACCCCATGTTCGTTTGTCCCGGTGAAGGCGTGCGCAGGGAGGTTCGCTCGATGCCGGGGGTGTTCAACCTTTCGGTGGATGAAGCTGTAAAGGAGGCGCGGGAAGTTTATTCCCTGGGCGTGCCCGCGGTGATTCTGTTCGGCCTTCCGGACAAGAAAGACGACGTGGCCACCGGCGCCTGGGCTGATGACGGCATTGTGCAACGGGCCGCTAGTGCCATGAAAAGCGAAGTCCCGGACCTGATTCTGATGGGCGATGTGTGCCTCTGCGAATACATGGCACACGGACACTGCGGGATCGTGAAATCTTCGGCGACGCCAATGTCGCTGGGCGCGGCCGCCCGAGACGCTATGCGAGCCAGACGGGGAACGGCGGCCGTCAGAGACCATGAGGAAAAATTAAAGGTCATCGACGAGCTGGCATCGCTCGTGGCCCACGCGGTTGAATCGAAATTCGAAATCGATAACGACGCCAGCCTGGAACTGCTGGCGCGCACATCAGTCTCGCTCGCTCGCGCGGGCATCGACATCATCGCGCCCTCCGACATGATGGATGGCCGCGTCGCTGCGATCCGGCGCGCCCTCGACGACGCCGGCTTCATCAACACGCCGATACTTTCCTACGCTGCGAAGTTCGCCTCGGGATTCTATGGGCCATTCCGCGAGGCCGCGGACTCGGCGCCGCAATTTGGCGACCGCCGCTCCTATCAGATGGATGGAGCCAATCTGCGCGAGGCCATGCGCGAAATCGAACTCGACATTGAAGAAGGCGCGGACATGATCATGGTCAAGCCGGCCATGCCCTATCTCGATGTAATCTCCGCCGCCCGCCTGCGTTTCGATCTGCCGCTGGCCGCGTATCAAGTTTCCGGGGAATACGCCATGATTGAAGCCGCTGCCCGCAACGGCTGGATTGAACGCGAGCGCGTCATAATGGAATCTTTGCAAAGCATCCGCCGCGCCGGGGCCAGCATCATCCTGACCTACCACGCCAAAGACGCAGCCAAGCTGCTGGCATGATGAATTCTGTGATTGTGCTCTAAAGCCAGAGCGGGCAAGAGTGCCCGCTCCACACCCTTCAATAAAAAAGCCCAGGGGGAGACTTCATCCCCCGGGGCGTTTCTGAATAGCCTAGCTTGCGCGCTGCATCGGCTTGTCGCTTTTGGCAAAGTCAGCATGGGCTTCGCCAGTAGAAGAAATATCCTTCGCGCCCGTGCGCTCCAGAATTTCTTTTGCGCGCTTGGTCCACTCGGAATCATCGGAATGTACCGAGAGAAGGATGCCGCCCTCTTTTACGAGGCCTTCATAACGCTTGGCTTCGAACTCCGGGATACCCATGCCAATCAGAGCGCCAGTGATGCCTCCCACAGCGCCGCCGACTCCGACCCCGGCTAAAGCCGCGACAATTGGACCGGCCGCGATGAAGGGCCCGAGCCCAGGGATGGCCAGTGCTCCGATGCCCGCCAGCCAACCCAGTCCGCCACCGATCACAGCGCCCGTTCCCGCGCCCGCTGCTGCGCCCTCGGGAGCCTTGGTTTCCTTTTTGACTGCGAAATCTTTCGTGCCGACGTTTTCAGGAAACAGTACTGAAATGTCGGTAGTGGCCTAATTTGAACTTTTCAGCTTTGCAGACTGGCATGAACCGTGCTCCTTACCCACTCTGAAACGGTCTGTTTACTGGCCTTCGCCGCCGCTGCGATTCCCTTTTCGTCCTCAGCGGTAAAGCGAACCTGGATTACCCGGCCCATCGCTTCGCCCTTGGGCAGCTTGGGCCGTCCGGCTTTTTTAGGCTTGAGCATTGCTTCTAAACTCCTGAACGATGAAGGCTCTTACGGCGGTTAGAGGGGATACCACAGGCGGAACGTGGAGCACGGCAACGTGTTGGGTTGGCTTAGACGGGTCGCCCGTATCGTGCAACCACGCATAAGCCGTATTCGCCTTGGGGTGGCCTTCCAAGTGAAACACTTCCACAATCCCATCCCAAACCGTCTCCCCGTTGAAAACTTCTTTAACGGGAACACTCTCGCGGTGCGTTGCCTTCGCCCCGTGGAGTTTATGAATCGCTTCCTTGAGTTCGTCGATATGGCTCATTGCTTATTCCTAAACAATTCATCGACGCGAAAACGGATACTCGCATGAATATCCGTCCTTTCACGAACCAAGTCACGTAAACTAGCAGCGATTTTCTGAAGATCGTCGATTGCGGGATAGCTTGGAAATTGGGTATATTGCGATTGGGAATTAGTCGGCAACACATCAAACATGCCGTGATTGCACTGCGGACAATTGGCGGGAAGTTTCTTGGCGTCCGCTAAAGCCACTATCGGATAGAAAATAGTCGAGTGACAGTACTGGCACTCGATTTCGACACCTGCGATGTCCGTGGCTTCAATGAAAGTTCTCGTCTCGCTCGTCATGCTGCGGCCTCCAATAAATCACCCACACTCCAGAACGTTCCTGTAACTCCCGCTGCCATTGCTGGTGTACATCGCAGAGTATTGTGGCGTTTCACAAAGTTGTAGTAGGCGAAGTGCAGGGCAACCGCTGCCTCAAAGTTTTCGCGCTTCTTGCTGAATGCCAGCGTTAGGCGAGTCAGGCGGCGCATGTGCAGCCGCGTAGTCGCATTCAGGCGCTCAACGTAGCTCGTAGAGATCAGGCGCTCATCTGGATTCCCGATAACTGTCTTTCTTCTCCGACGAAACGAACTTGGGGGCACTGTAGCGGCGATTGTCGCTGACTTCCTCGTGCCCATAAGTCTTGACGATCTGGCCGTAGTCCACGAACTCGCCAAAGGCCGCTTCCATCGCCGGGACGTATGCCGCAAGCCCATCCGTGGAGATTTGCACGCGGAAGGCCATACGGTTAGCAATGTCCTGCACGAAAGCCTTTGCCGTAGCAGCGTCACGATTGCCGCACTTGAACGCGGGAACCAGCTTCGTTTCCGCGTCAATCGCGCAGAATGTCCACACGCTGCCTACTCCGTCCTCGCCTTCGCGCACGTTCCGGTCTTTCTTTCCAACGAATCCCCAGATTTCGTCTATCTCTAGGCGATTGCAGGGCAGGTTCCTCATGGAGGAATCGAGTAAGGCCGCGCATCCCTGTCCGACTTTGACGGCGAGTCGCACAATCGTATCGTGGTGGATGCCAGTGATTCGCTCTATCGAGCGAAGGCTTGAACCTTCCGTCAAGGCCGCGATAACCGCGATTTGCTTGTCTTTTGGGAGTACGTTTGCCATGTCTATTACTGTACTACAAGAATGTAATTTGTCAAGGTATTTCTGTAGTACAATTGTGCCGCTATGAAAACGGCGAGCATTATTTTCATCCTGCTCCTTCTCACACAAAACCCTGCCAAGAAACCAGATGGGAGCGATGCTAAGAGCGAGAATCAAGCCAATGATGTTCGATGCGCGGTCAGAGAGACCCAGCCTGTCACCGTGAATTGTAATCAGAGCGCCGGAACCATAGCAGAGCACGATGGCAAGGAAACACCAGAATGGTATGCAGCCGTTCAATGGTCCAATTGGGCGCTCGTAGTGGTAGCTAGCATAACTGGATGGGTGATATGGCAACAGACTAAAGCAACTCGGAGAGCCGCTGAAGCAGCCTTGCTGAATGCCAAAGCCGTCATCAACGCCGAACGTCCGTGGATACTGATTGAATTTGAATGGACAAAAATTGAAGGTTTGGAAGGCTATTTGTTCTTTGCCGTTAACAAGGGCAAGACCCCTGCGGATATTGTAGAGGCCCACTTCAAACCGGTAATTCTTAATTGCATCCCAGATGATCTCCCGATTCCTCCCCCAACCATGAATTCGCCGATCTTCATTCCTCGGCGCGGGGATAATTTGATCGTACAAGGCGAAACCTGGAACTTGAATCAGGTTCCCATCCATCCAGAGTCTTGGATTCGGAATGAAGGGAAGCTGGACGAGGTGATGGAAGCTAAAGCCTTCCCATACTTTTTTGGAGAGATCGTTTACAGGGATGTTATCCGACCGCAAGGGGACAAGGAGGGCTTGCACCTTACCCGATGCTGTTTTTCTTACGATGCCTTCATGAAAGTGATTAGACCAACCGGCCCACAGGAGTACCGCCACAAGACCTAAAATCCAAATTAGGCCGCCACCGAAATGTCGGTGTTGCGGAAGCCTGCAGACTTCAATGTGTCTACGGCATTTTCAACGCCCGCGTAATCCCGATAAATCCCAAATACCGCTGTATTTTTTCCTGCCATGGTAGAGTTCTCCTTTTTGATGGTTGCCTATTTATTGCCAATCTTTATCGCTATCGCTTTTCTTTAACTTCGAGTTGGCTGGTGATCTTGTCGGCACCAGCTATTTCCCCAGCTTTGGCCTCAATCGCTTTTTTCTCTTCCTCGGAACGGACGGGCCCCTTGAGCGTGACCATGCCGTTTTGCGTGATGACTTTGACGTTGTGGCCGTAGGTGGAAATTGACTTATCTTTCTCGATCGCCTGCCGAATCTGCTTAGTGGTCTCGCGATCTCCAGGATTCATCTTCTGTTGGTCGGCAGTAGCCTCGTTGGGGTTGCGGTCGCGCTGATTGACTTTTGTGTTGTCCGCTGCCGGTGGGGTGTTTTGATTGTTATCCTGGGCGGCTGCTAACGCCCAGCCGCTCAAGAGCAGGGTGGTGAATAGCGTGGTGCGAACGGTATTTTGCAAGAGAAATTTCATTGGTGATCCTCCCGAGAGTTATTGGTTAATTTTTATCGGTTGCGTAAGGCGCAGGGCCGCCCGAGCCGGATGGCTTGTTGCCTTCCGGCTGGGCTTGAGCCTTGAAGAGAACCTAGCGGCCTTCCGTCCCAGTAGCGGTTTTGGTTTCGGGCGAGAAGCGGCTCGCAACCCGGCCGCCGATGTCCTGGACCTTTTCGCTGATGGAATTGCGGATTTCCTCGCCGCTGGCCGGGGCGAACAGGATCGCAGCGCCGACTCCAACGCCCACACCAGCTGCGAACGTCAGCACGTTGCGAAGAGTATGATCCGGGCCCTCGTACAGCTCCTGCGCTTGGTCGCGCAGGTCCGCCACCCGGCCGGCCGCGCGGTCAACGCCGTCAGAGACGCGGTCCCGGACGTCGCTCGCGACGCGGTCCGTCTGCTCCAGAAAGTACACGGCGGTCTTGAGAATCGATCTGATCAAATTGTTCATCTGCACACCTCTCATCGGATTCGTGGAATTAGAACGTATGACTCTTAGTTGCCGGAAACGAGGCAAGCGGCCTATAGCGATGAAATTATTTTTCGAGGAGAACCGCCGAGGTGGACTCCGCCTTGCGCCTGCCGCTCATCGTGCGCTACCTTCAGGCTAGTTGTTCTCTTCAGTTTCGATGGACCATCCCTGCTATAAGTGCGGGCATAGCATTGAAGACGGCAAGCCCTTCTGCCTGCGGTGCGGCGCGCCGCAAATTCGTGTGGCCGTGCCGGAGGCTGCGGCGGTGCCGGTCGCGGGGAGTGTCTCGTCCGATGTGCCGTTTAGTGATCCGTCCGTTTTGTCGTTGGAGCGGCCAGTGGTTTCACCGCCTCTAAGGGTTGCCGCCCTCTCGGGCGGAATCGTGTGGCCACGGGCGCTTCGCGCCTGCGCGATCGCAGCGTTAGTTTCGGCCGTGGTGATGGCCCTTGGCCTAATGGTTCCGTTGCTGGCCGGGCTGGGGGCCGGATTCCTGGCCGTCACTCTATACCAACGCCGGAGCCCAGGCTGGGGCGTCAATCCACGTTCAGGAGCGCAACTGGGGGCTGTGGGCGGGCTTCTTTTCTTTGGCATCTCGGCGATCCTGGAGGCCCTGGCTGCGGCTTTGTTTCACACGGGTGGGCAGATTCGTCAGAAGATGCTCGAAGCTCTTCAGCAGGCGGCGTCGCGCTCGACGGATCCGCAGGTGCAAGCCGTCTTCGAACGTATGAAAACACCCGAAGGCCTGGCCGCAATGTTGATCTTTTCCATGGTGGCCTTGCTGCTGGTGTCCATTGCCGCAGGCAGCATCGCCGGCGCTTTGACCGGCGCCTTCCTGGGCCGCCGGAAACGGCCGTAAGCCGCTGCCTGTCTTGGCTTGACAGTCCGAAGCAACCGATCCCGCATCCGCTGTGATCAGCGGCCCGGAACCGGCCTTGCCGGGAGCCTCACCGCCCGCGTATGATGCAGCGTTTGAATTCTCACGAAATGAACAAACCGGCGCGCGGGTCGCTTCTCGGCATCGAGCACCTGGAGGAGAAGGAAATCCTGGGCCTGCTGAAGCTGGCCCGGCGGATGAATCCGCTCAAGGCGCGTCCGCTGTTGCGCAACAAGCGCATCGTGTTGCTGTTTTACGAAGCCTCCACGCGAACGCGATCTTCTTTCGAGATCGCCGCTAAGTTGCTGGGCGCTATCACTACGCTGGTGCAATCCTCGGGATCGAGCATCGAGAAGGGCGAATCGCTGCTCGACACGGGCTACACCCTGCGCGCGGTGGGCGCGGACGCCATCGTGATTCGGCATCCTTGCGCGGGAGCGCCTCATCTGATGGCGAAGCACCTCGATATTCCCGTCATCAATGCCGGCGACGGCATGCACGAGCATCCATCTCAGGCCTTGCTTGACGCCTTCACCATCCTGAAACACAAGAAGTCATTCAAGGGCAGGCAAGTGACGATCATTGGCGACATCTTTCACAGCCGCGTCGCGCGCTCGGCCTGCCATCTGCTCTCGAAATTCGGAGTGAAGGTCATACTGTGCGGTCCACCTGAGTTTGTGCCTGAAGTCGCAGCCACGCTCGCGCCCGGCCTGCGCGTCTCTCGTCATCCCGAAGAGGCGCTGCGCAGTGCGGACGTGATCATGCTTTTGCGCGTGCAAAAAGAACGCCTTGCCGGCCAGAAGATTCGCCTGCAGGACTACATTGCGCACTATCAGTTGACGCCCGCTCGTCTGAAGCTGGCCAGGCGCGATGCCATCGTCATGCATCCCGGACCGATTATTCGCGGCCTGGAGTTGACTACGGAAGTCGCCGACGGGCCGCAATCAGTGATCATCGACGAGGTTCACAATGGAGTTCCGACGCGCATGGCGATTCTGGCGCGGGCATTAGGGAAAGCTAAATGAGCCACGGATTTTCGCGGATCGACACGGATTGACAGCATGGCGAACGATAAATCCAAGCCGGGATCGCTCCTGATCAAAGGCGGCCACCTGATCGATCCCGCGGCCAAGATCAACGCGCCCATGGACGTTCTGCTGCGTGATGGGCGGGTGGCAGAAGTGGCGCTGCCGAACAAGGTGCGCGGCGGCGCTGACGAGAAGTTCGATGCGCGCGGGCTGATCGTTGCCCCGGGATTCATTGATCTGCATGTGCACCTGCGCGAGCCGGGGCAAAGTTATAAAGAGACGATCGCTACGGGCACTACCGCTGCCGGCGCCGGAGGTTTCACTTCCGTCTGCACCATGCCGAACACGGTGCCGGTGGTGGATACGGACGAGTGGGTTGCGTGGCTACGACATCCTGAACGCGGCGCGGTGGTCAACGTGTTTCCAATCGCCGCTGCCACGCGCAGCTCGCGCGGCGCGGCGCTCACCGATTTTGCGGCACTACAGCGTGCCGGCGCGGTGGCTGTCACGGATGATGGCAAGCCAATCCTTGACGATGATGTGATGCGCGCGGCTTTGCGCCTCGGCGCCGAGCTGAACCTGCCGGTAGTGCAGCACGCCGAAGATACGCGGCTCACGAAGCGCTGGTCCATGCACGACGGCCCTACGAGCTTTCGTCTGGGGCTCCGGGGCATGCCGGCCGCTGCCGAAGCCGGCATCGTGGAGCGTGACGTCAGTCTCGCCCAGCAGATTCGCGAATCGCGCCTGCACGTGGCGCATCTTTCCACGTCCGACGCGCTGAAGGCGGTGCGCCGTGGCAAGCGCGCCAAAGCGCGCGTCACTTGCGAAGTCACCCCGCACCATTTCACTTTGCTAGATGAGGACGTAGGCGAGTACAACACTAATTTCAAGATGAACCCGCCGCTGCGCTCGGCGACCGACCGCGAAGCGATTCTGGTTGCGCTTGCCGACGGCACCGTGGACGCTATCGCTACCGACCACGCTCCGCACGCCTCGCACGAGAAGCAGATCGAGTTCGAGCACGCTGCTTTCGGCATTACGGGACTTGAAACTGCGCTCGCGCTCGCAATCACAAAGCTGCACCGCGAGCACAAGATTCCTCTTACCCGCATCGTGGAACTTTTCACCGCTGGCCCGGCGCGCGTCTTCGACCTGCGCGGGCGCGGATCGCTTGAGCGCGGCAACTTCGGCGATGTAACCATCTTTGATCCTAAGAAGCGGTGGACGTTCGAGGCCGCTAAGTCGCGGTCGTTATCGCGCAACACTCCGTTTGACGGGTGGCAGTTTACGGGGAAAGTTGTGGCTACGATTGTGGGCGGGAGGGTTGTGTACCGGGCGGATTGAGGCGGCTTTTATCATCCGCTGCGAAATTTGAGCCTTAGCTGGCCGGCTGCTAATCTTACGCAATTCGAGGAGGCTGTCATTTCAACGATCAGTCCAAGCCCGGAAGGTTCCTACAGCATGGGCCCACCGCTTCCAGCGGAAATACTGAAACCGCCGTTTACGCCGAAAGCAGCCGGATGGATCGCATTCTTTTTTGGTCCGCTCGGGGGTGCGCTGGTTTCCGCCATCAGCTTGCGTCGAATGAGGCACCCCGAAAAAGCCAGAACGGTGACCATCCTCGCCGTGCTGGCTGCCACTGTAGTGGCGCTGATTCTCATGTTGATTCCGGAAGGTCTGACGCGAATGGTTGGGCTTGGCGCCGAGGCGGCATTTTATGTCATATTCCCGAAAATCCAGGAGAGCGAATTTGCGGCGTAGCAGATAGCGAATGCGACCATCCTGCCCTCGAGCGGCTGGAAAGCAATCGGCTGGGGACTGATTGGCCTACTTTTGTTTGCGCTGATCGCGATTGCAGCCGTATTCGGCTTGAGCATGCTGGGAATTCAGCCGCGATAATTGCTGTGCCATCAGCAATGGAGATCACGCCAATATTGCCATCTTCTTTCCCACCCGTCCCAGCACTTCCAGCGCCTGATCTAATTCTTCCTTCGTGTGCGTTGCGGTCATGATGGTGCGGATGCGGGCTTTGCCTTCGGGGACTGTCGGAAATGCGATGCCAGTGCCGAGGACGCCCTCTTTAAAGAGCTCGCGGGAGAAGTCCATGGTGAGCTTGCCGTCGCCGATGATGATTGGCGTGATTGGAGTTTCGCTGGCTGGAGTGGCGCGGCCTCCGATGTCGAAACCGAGCAGGCCGAGCTCTTTTTTCCAGAAGCGTGTGTTCTCCCAGAGCTTCTCGATGCGCTCGGGTTCGTTTTCGAGGACGTCGAAGGCTGCGATGCAGGTTGCCGCTACAGAGGGCGGATGCGATGTCGAAAATAAGAACGGACGCGCACGGTGATACAGGAAATCGACCAGGTCGCGCGTCCCGCAGACATATCCACCGAGCGCGCCAATGGCTTTCGACAACGTTCCTACCTGAATATCGACGCGGCCGTGTACGTTGAAGTGATCGATGGTGCCGCGGCCGTTGCGGCCTAGCACTCCAGAGGCGTGCGCGTCGTCGACCATCATAATCGCGCCGTATTTTTCCGCGGCGTCGCACAGGCCGGGTAACGGGCCGATATCGCCATCCATGGAGAAGACGCCATCGGTGATCAGCAGCTTCTTGCCGGGCTGGTCTTTGACGCTGGCGAGTTGCTCTTCGGCGTGGGAGACGTCTTTGTGGCGGAAGACCAGAATCTGGGCCTTCGACAGGCGTGCGCCGTCGATGATCGAGGCGTGGTTGAGCGCGTCGGAGATGATGAAATCGTCTTTGCCCAGGACTGCTGACACCGTGCCGGCATTCGCGGCGAAGCCCGACTGAAAAACTACGCAGGCCTCGACGTTCTTGAAGCGCGCGATTTTCTCTTCCAGATCCATGTGGATCTTCATGGTGCCGGCGATGGTGCGCACCGCGCCCGATCCCACGCCGTATTTGCGCGTGGCATCGAGCGCGGCCTCGCGCAGCTTGGGATGCGTGGTCAGGCCCAGGTAATTGTTCGAGGCGAGGTTGATGACTTTCTTGCCGTCGAATGTGCAGACCGGCGCCTGCTCGTCCTCAAGCACGCGTAGCTTAAAGTGCGTGCCCTTGGCTTTGAGTTCGTTGAGCTGGGTGGTGAGATAGGAGAGCGGATTGGTGCGGGTTGCAGGGCTCATAGAACCTCGAAAGTTCTTTGCCACAGATTTACACGGATCAACACGGATTCAAGCCGACCATGAGTCTAATACCGCAGAGTCGAAACAGGTCAAAACATAATCGGGTTCCGGGTCTGAATGCTGGCTTCGCAGAGAAGTTTCATGTTGGTAAAGAATTCCTTCTCGGAGTCAGCCAGGATGTCGCTGGAATGCAGCACCGTGTTTACTTCTTTCAGCAGCTTCGGCGAATCCTTGATGGGAATCCAGTCGCCGGTGTGCGTACCGTTGTATAAGACCTTCTCCAGCAGAATGGGAAAGCGCGGCCCGGGCTTGCCTTGCAGGTGACGCAGAAAGCTCCGCAGATTCCCGACTTTTGTGATGTTGCCCAAGAAAAACGAGATGATAAATCCCTCGTGCTCGCACGATTGCGAGAGCCAGCGATCGTGCGCTTCCCACTCTTTTTCGGAGGGATCGCCCGTCAGCATAGGCTCGCCGGACTCGTCGAAGGTGAGGCGGTCGGGAAACGGGTGGGGTTTGGCCTTGCCGTCGCGAATGCAGGTGCAGCGTACGAATGCGTCAAGGGCCATAGGTCACTTCCATCGGCAATTCTTGTTCTTGCAAGTGCATCTTGGTTTCAAGAGTCGCGGGCGAAAGCGCCCGCGCCACACAATCCTTTTCAGCGCATGCCGTTGGGATACACCAATATTTTACTGGCTTCGCCGGTTTTCAGCCGCTCCATCGCTTTGGAAAAATCTTTCATTGGGATGCGGTCGGTGATCACCGGGTGCAGATCGAGTTTGCCGGCTTTCAGGAGCGCGGTCATCTGGTACCAGGTCTGGTACATGCGGCGTCCGTTGATGCCCTGCACGGTGATGCCTTTGAAAATAATGTCTTCGGAAAAGTTCAGTGAAATGGGTTTGGAGGTCAAGCCGAGGAGGGAGATTCTTCCGCCGCGCCGCACGATGTCGAAGGCGGTTCGAATCGAGTCAGGATGGCCGGCCATCTCGAGGACCACGTCCACGCCCAGGCCGCCGGTTTTTTCCATTACGATCGCTGTGGCATTTTCTTTTGACGGATCGAGCACGTAGTCGGCCTTCATCTCACGCGCGAGTTTGCGCCGGTGTTCGTTCACTTCGATAGCGAACACGGTGGTTGCGCCAACAGCCCGAGCTACCGCAATGGCAAACAGACCGATCGGCCCGCATCCCGTGATGGCCACGGTTTTTGCGGCGATCTCTCCGGCCAGCACGGTGTGAACCGCATTGCCCAGCGGATCGAGAATCGAGGCGTAGTCCAGCGGAATGGCGGGATCGAGTTTCCAGATGTTGGATTCGGGGATGACAACGTACTCGGCGAAGGCGCCGTTGGCGTCGACGCCGATGATCTTCACGTTCTGGCAGATGTGAGCTTCGCCGGTGCGGCATAGCAGGCACTTGCCGCAGGCCACGTGCATTTCGGCGGAAACAAAATCGCCTTCCTTCACGCCGGTGACCTCATCCCCGAACGCCGCCACCTCGCCGCAGAACTCGTGTCCCGGAATGAGCGGAGGATGAATGCGGTTCTGGGCCCAGCGGTCCCAGTTATAGATGTGCAGGTCGGTGCCGCAGATGGAGGCGACCTTCACCTTGACCAGCACGTCATTCCGCCCGAAAGCGGGAACCTTGACTTCGCGAATCTCCGCGCCCGGCGCAGCTTCCGGCTTGACGACGGCCAGCATCGTGGATGGCATAAACACTACCTTATGAATTCAGACTTAGACACAAAACGTATGATTCTAGCACTGTGGGCGGGTCGACATCTTCCAGGCCCCTCGCGACCGCTACAATCGGTGTAAATGCGGGTCCGACTCAAAAATCGACTTTGGCTGGCGGCAATTGTCCTATGCACCATGTTCCCGCCCAGAGCCTTCGCTCAGACGAACCAGGCAGCGGACTCTCGCCGTGAATTTCTGCGCCGGCTGGTCGCGGCTGCGATCGAGCGGACGCATCACTCTGTTCGTTATGTGTCTGCCTACGTCCAAATTCCGTATCCCGGCGGAGACGTTCCCGCCGATACTGGTGTTTGCACCGATGAGATCGTCCGCTCCTACCGGGCAGTCGGGGTCGATCTGCAGAAAGAAGTCCACGAGGACATGCTGCAGAACTTCGACGCCTATCCCAATAGGAAGCGTTGGCTGCTCGTGCATCCCGATTCGAACATCGACCACCGCCGAGTGCCCAACTTGATGGTCTTCTTCCGGCGCAAAGGAGAAACTCTGCCCACCACCAACCGCGCGGAAGATTACTTGCCCGGCGACCTCGTGACATGGGATCTGGGGGGCGGAGTGCCACACATCGGCATAGTTGTTGATCAGAAGTCGCGATGGAGCAGTCGGTACATGGTGGTGCATAACATTGGCGAGGGTCCGAAGATGGAAGATGTCCTATTCAACTGGAAGGTTACTGGCCACTACCGCTACTTGGTGCCGGGCTTGTAAGGCTTCGGGGCAACCGTCTTGAACTCCTCCGACTTGCCACGCGGAATGCTCAGCGTCTTCCACTTGCCGGAGCGGATGTGCTTGGCCAGGAATACGATCTGCCCGGTGTGCTGCGCGTAATGCGCAATCTGGCGGTTGATGGCCTGCAGTACGGTATGGGGCTGGCCGCGGACCGTCACCGTGCGTGCCACATCTTCCGGTTTAAGCGCCTCGATTGCCGTAAACACCCGCGCCCAGCCTTCCTCCCACCACTTCGTAAGATCAGCGCGCGTGGTCGTGGCTGGGTTCAGTTCGAATTCCTGATCGCGGTGACGGTCGGGCTTTTCTCCATCACTGGTAAGGAAGTCAGTAAAGCGTGAGCGCATGTTGCCCGCCATGTGCTTCACCAGGACGGCGATGGAATTCCCTTCCGCGTCGAGCGCGATAAACAGCTCGTCGTCTTTGAGTTGGGCCATCGCGCCCTCGGCCAGGCGCTTGTGTCCGCGCATCTGGCGGTGGGCCTCGTCAAGATAAAGAGAAGCGAGATCAGGCATAGGAACTCCGGCGTCTACGAATTAGATGCAGGGCTGGGCGGAGGGATGACGGGATAGGGCGCGGTCAGAGTCTGAGGGCGCACTTCGATCTGTAGTTCAAAACCGCCAGCCCAGCGGGCGAACAGATTATAAAGCAGCGCGCCAATCGCGCCCGCGATGAACCCGATCACGCCATAGATCACTGGAAAGAGCACCGCAAAGCCAATACTAAAGATGCCTGCCACGGGATTGTTATGCTGGCCTGCAGCTGATGCCAGGACTCCGATGAGCAGGAACATGGGCGCAAAGATCAGCCCCAGGCAGGCATACATCAAGCCCAGGATTTTGGCTACGGAGAGCACTCCAACGGATTTGACGACGTGCATAGAGATTTCCTCTTTCGTTTCGAACTTTTTTCGTTTCGAATCTTCGAGTTTTAACTTTGCTTTGAAACCGGCGAACTGCGCCTTTCCGATTAACGTGTACTCTGCCCGGTGCGATTAATCAACCATCAAGTTGCTTCGCGTCAACTTGCCCCCCACCCGCCGCCACCGGGCGACTCAATCCGTATGCGCTCTCCTTTTTTCAGCCGCGCGCTGAACTTCCCGGGCTTATCTTCGGTTGATCCGCTGATGCGAATTACGCTGGCTTTTCCCGGCGAACCTGGTTTACCGCCCGCCAGACCCCAGGGTCCGAGCGTGCGCCGGTCCGAGAGCAGAGTGACCTCGCAATCTGTTAGCACTTCTATCTCGCGGATAACTCCGTCGCCGCCGCGATGCTTTCCTGCGCCGCCGCTGCTGGCGCGAAGGGCGTAGCGTCGAACCCGTAAGGGATAGGCATACTCCAATGCCTCCGCGGGAGTGTTCAGCGAATTCGTCATGTGCGTATGCACGCCGGAGACGCCGGGCTTGGTGGGCCGCGCGCCCATCCCGCCGGCAATCGTCTCGTAATAAGCAAAGGGCTCGCCGGTGCGCAGATCGATGCCACCGATGGTGAGGTTATTCATGGTGCCTGAGGCCGCCGCCGGAATGCGATCTGGAATTGCTTGTGACAGCGCGCGCAACAGAACGTCGACGATGCGCTGCGAAGTTTCTACGTTGCCGCCCGCGACGGCCGCTGGCGGGCGCGCGTTGACAATTGTCCTTGCGGGGGCGATGACCCGGATGGGCCGCATGAGGCCAGCGGTTGCCGGGACGTCCTCCGCGAGGAGGCAACGGAAAACATAGAAGCACGCGGAATACGTGATCGCCTCGACTGCGTTTACGCTGCCTTCGACCTGTGGATCGCTGCCGTTGAAATCGACAGTAATTACTGGCTGCGGGGCGCGACGCGTTTTTTCGTGCTCCACGCTCACCGTGACGGCGATCTTGACTGGCTTGTCGCTGATGCCGTCGTTGTCCAGAAAATCCTGGGCGCGATACGTCCCCGGCGGCACCTGCCGCAGGAATGCGCGCATCAGTTCCTCGGAATACGCCAGCAGTTCGCGCGCCGCGCCCTTGACGCGATCAATGCCGTAGCGAGCGCACACTTCCTTTAACCGCTCCGCGCCGGTGTAACAGGCCGCGATCTGCGCGCCCAGGTCGCCCTCGCGCTCCTCAGGCGTGCGCACGTTGTTAAGCAAGAGCGCAAGCACATCGCGATCCATCACCCCTCCCCGCACGAGTCTCACCGGGGGAATGCGAAGGCCTTCCTGATAAATCTCGCGACAGAGTCCCATCGATCCGGCGAAGGCGCCGCCTACATCGGCATGATGAGCTCTGGAGGCTACGTAGAAGAGGGGATGGTGGCCGGTTTTTCGCGGACGAGGATTTTCTCGGCTGCCCCTGGGAGTGGGCCGGCGTCGCACTCCATCCCGCACAAACACCGGCGCTACCAGCGTGATATCGGGCAGATGGGTTCCTCCACGGAAAGGATCGTTCAGCATGACCACATCGCCCGGAGCCATCTCGTGCGCCGCAATCGCCGCGCTCACTGACATGGGCATGGAGCCTAGATGGACCGGCATGTGGTCGCCCATGGCGATGACTGCGCCCGTGCCGTCGAACACCGCGCACGAATAGTCACGCCGCTCCTTGATGTTGGGCGAAAACGCGGTGCGCCGCAGCGCCGCGCCCATCTCCTCGGCAATGGAGTGAAACAGGTTCTTGAAGATTTCCAGTTCGACAGGATCGCGCCGCATGAGGCGCAGTGTACCGGAAACCTGTCGTTGGCCGGTAGTCGTTGGTCGTTGGCCAACATCGTTCATGCTGGGAAGCGGGATTTCCTGGCCACAGATCGGATGGCGAACAAGTACTCCAAAGCTGCCGGCAGTGCGTGGCCAACAACGAACGACGAACGACCAACGACGCTCCTTAGGGAGAATTCTTCTGTTCAGTGCATTATTGTGTTGACACTGCGTTCACACTGCCGCAATATCTTGTGTTAAGGGCGCTGCCCGTACTAGAGATTGGGTGGCGTTTGTGATCGGGTCCCGTAAAGTTGTGACACCCTTTGCAAGGGAAAATCGTTCACGGAGGAACCTTCATGGCAACGAAGAAGAAGGCAAAAAAGAAGAAACACTAACCGTTTGCGAAACGATACTTCGCATGGGCCAAGAATTTAACCAGCCTCTCAGGAGAAGCACCTCTTGAGAGGCGTTTCCTTTTTGGAGCTAGTTAGCAGTTGGCCATTAGCCTTTGGCCTTGGTCTGGGCTCGAATTCTGGTCTCCACGGGCCGGGGCGCCAATTGCCAGCTTCCAATTGCTAACGGGCCGGCATCTCAAAATTCTTCCTGTCGATCTCTCAGCGGTATGTAACAATTATGAAACCCATCGCCGTGAGTTCGAACATGACTGCCAGGAAGAAAAGCGCGGGCAAGAACAAGTCGGATGAAATCTTCATCCCCGACAAGCTTTACTTTCGCATCGGCGAAGTCGCCACGCTGTGCCGCCTGCCGGCCTATGTGCTGCGCTTCTGGGAAAGCGAGTTTTCGCAACTCAAGCCGGTGAAGAGCAGCACCGGCCAGCGCATGTACCGCCGCCGCGACGTGGAAAGCGTGCTGCGCATCAAGCAGTTGCTCTACGAGCAGGGATTCACCATCGTGGGCGCGCGCCAGCAACTGCGCTCTGAGGCGAAACCCGATAAAGGACAGGCCGCGATTCCGTTCCCCGCACAATCGGCGGCCGAACTCCAGCACATCCGCCAGGGCCTGCGCGAAATTCTGAACCTGCTTTCCGCCCGCCGCACGGGATAATTCGCGAGGGATGTCTCCAGCTCAGCACCCGTGCTTCATCCATTTTCCGATACGAACCCTTCTGCTTACTCACACAAGCCCATGTAATCTCTCTCCTAGTCACGGGGTTTGCGAACTCATAGTCCGTGACTCGCGAGTGTAGGATTCCGTGTCTGCGGGAGCTTTCGCGGACCGGCGCCGCGCATCGGCCAGCTGGCCGTCCGGATCTTGTTCTAGATTCTTGGACTGGGGGCAGGTACAGGCAATGCTGGCCGGACGAAGCCCCATGTGCCTGAGCCCGCTGAATTCTTAGCCCGGAGTCTTTACGCAACACGCTCCGGATTGGGCTTCTTGATCTTTCCCGCATTCGTGGCGTCCAGGCGGATGCGGCTGACGCGTGAGGTCTCCTGAACCAGATCGTCGGTGGCGCGAGCTTCCTCGCCCGCCATCACCGAGCCTGCGGCCAAAGCAAAGCGTAGCGCGTCGGCCTGATCATCGAAATCCAAAATGACTTGCCCAGACATAAGAATTCCCCCGAGAGTGAACTACTTGCAACTGCGGCCTTGGAAAGAGCTGCGACGAGAGCGGCACGACGGCCAGCGTAATTACCTCGATTGTGAGGGAGAGAGGGCTTCGGTCAAAGTGCTTTTCTTGGTTCCAGCGGGCATCGAGGTCGCCAGCCAAAGAGAATTGAAATGTAAGTGCGTTCCCTAAGACCTGACACCCAAGACTTAAGACCAGTGAGTTGAATGGTCGGGACGGGCAGATTTGAACTGCCGACCCCTCGCACCCCAAGCGAGTGCTCTACCAGGCTGAGCCACGTCCCGACTAGGAAGGAACCCGCTGCTTCGCTCCGCAGCGGATGGGGTTAACCAGAGGATTTTACCACCTGCGGCGCGGTTTCGGTGATCGGAGTTCGGATTGAACTGTAAGTCCGTTACCTCCGCTTGCGTTTCGATTTCTTGGAAGAAGGTCTGGGTGTGGGACGGCGCGGCGCTTCCTCCAAAATGGCGAATTGGATTTTCTTCTCCACGGGATCGATGCGGTCGACGAGCACGCGAATTCTTTGCCCGAGACTGTAGGCCTTGCGCGAGTGCTGGCCTATGATCTGGCGAGTGTTTTCGTGGTAGGTGTAGCAGTCGTCGGTGAGCGTGTTCAGCGGGACCAGGCCTTCGACGAACAGATCGGTGAGTTCGACGAAGAAGCCGAACTTGGTGACGCTGGTGATGAGGCCGTCGAAGTCTTCGCCGACGCGGTCCTGCATGAACCTGACCTTCTTCCACTCCATGAGTTCGCGCTCGGCATCGTCGGCGCGACGCTCGCATTGGCTGGACTCCTCGGCAATCTCGTGCAGTTCTTCGATCTTGAGAGGACCGCCGAGCGGCTCTAGTGCTTCGCGAGGGCGGCGTTTGGACCAAGGCGTGGCGCCGGCTTTCGGCAAACCGGGGGCAGCTACCGAATCGGGGTGAGACTCGTCCGCGCTACTTTCGACGGCACCCGAAACTCCAACCGGCACATCTCCGTCGCGCTTCTCTGCCGATTCGCGCAGCACTGCTTTCAGGATGCGATGCACGATCAAGTCGGGATAGCGGCGGATGGGCGACGTAAAGTGCGTGTAACACGGTGCTGCCAGCGCGAAGTGGCCGAGATTCTCCTCCGAGTAGCGCGCCTGCTTGAGCGAGCGCAGCATCAGGTAGCTCAGGATGCGCTCTTCCGGTTTGCCCGCGATCTTCGCCGCTAACTTCTGATACATGCGCGGCGTGATGTGGACTTCTTTTGGAACCTCGACCGTGCGCGCCTGTTTACCCGTGCCGCGTGCGGCGCGGCGGTCGCTTTTGAACTGCACGCGGTGAATGGGCAACGCGCCCACACCCAGCGAATACCCGAACGTCGCAGCGATCACTTCGAAATCGTAAACTCGTTTGGCGTCCGGCTTCTCGTGAATCCGATATAGAGAGGCGATGCGCTTCGACTCCAGATAGTGCGCGACGCACTCGTTGGCCGAGAGCATGAACTCTTCGATCAGGCGATGAGCGATGTTACGCTCCGAGCGGGTAATGCTCTTCATCAGGCCGAATTCGTCGAACTCAATGACCGGTTCGGGCAGATCGAAGTCGATGGAGCCGCGGCGCTGGCGTTTGTGGTTGAGGATAAGAGCAAGATCGCGCATGAGTTCAAATGTTGGGACGAGCGGCGCATAACGTTCGCGAGCGGCGGCATCGCCTTCTATCACGGCATTGACGGCGGTGTAAGTCATGCGCTCGGCCGAACGGATCACTCCTTCGCTCAGTTCGTAGCCGACGATTTCGCCGCGCGGATCGATTTGCATCACGCACGACAGCACCAGCCGGTCGAGGTGCGGGCGCAGGCTGCAGATGTCGGTCGAAAGCTCGAGCGGCAGCATAGGCACGGCGCGGTCGGGGAAGTAAACGCTTGTGCCGCGCAGGCGCGCCTCCTGGTCGAGTGCGGAGTCGGGCGTGACGTACTGGGCGACATCGGCAATGTGGACTTGCAACTCGAAATTTCCATCAGGAAGGTTGCGCACCGTGACCGCGTCATCGAAGTCGCGCGCGGTTTCACCGTCGATGGTGACGATTGGAAGCGTGCGGAAGTCGCGACGATATGCAAGTTCAGGGGCCGGGATGACGACGGGGATGTTCTGCGCCTCTTCCAGCGTGACTGGGGGAAAGTGGTGCGGCAGGTGAAACTTGCGAATGGTGATTTCGACGTCGACGCCGAAGTCGTCCTGGCGGCCGAGGATTTCAATGACGCGGCCGCGCGGATTTTGCGTGGGTGTGGGCCAGTCGGTGATTTCAACGTCAACGACCACGCCTTCGAGATCGTCCCATTGCGCGGGGCGCGCAGCCTCGTCGCCGAGCACGCGATCCACGGATTTTGCCTTCTTTCGTTTCTCAGCGCGCCCTGCGTCCTCCGCGGTTTCGGTTTCGGGATACTCCTCACCTGGGGGGATCACGATGTCCATCGTGATCTTGCTGTCAATTGGTTTCACGGAATTGTGGCGTTGGCCGTAGTGAAAAATCCCAACCACCGTGGGGTGCGCGCGTGCCACCGGACGTACGATGCGGCCTTCGGCACGGCCATCGGGACGAACGGCGGTGATGTCGACCAGCACGCGGTCGCCGTGCATGGCATTGCCGATTGCGTGGGGCGGGATGAAGATATCCCCCGCGAGGCGCGACTTGAGAGACGCACTCAGCGAACTCGCGTCGGGGATGACGAAGCCGAAACCATCGCGGTGCATGGTGAGGCGTCCGACAACCAGGTTCTTGTCGGCTGCGGCTTGCGGCAGCGCGTAGCGGTCGGAATTGAGCTGAATCAGATCGCCGGAGGCGACCAGCTTTTGAAGCAGCCCGTCGAGTTCGCCTCGGGCGTCGCCGTGCAGCCCGAGTTCGCGGACGAGCTGCTTAAATCCAGCCGCGCGCTTGGGCTGGCGGGCGATGTGTTTCAGGATGGTCGAGTCGGAAAGCATGAAGAAGCCGTCAGCTATCAGCCGTCAGCTCTCAGCATAACCCAGATTTGCTGATCACCCGGAATCTGCGACGCTACTGCCGGCTAGCAAAATATTTCTCTTCCAGAATCCTGCGGTGATGCAGCTCATGTCCCGCGATGATGTAAGCCAGCGCCCGCACGGTCACTTCATTTTTGTTAGCGATGCCCCGGCGCGACCATGCGGCTTCGTCGAGATTGCGGAGCAGCGAAAGCGTGGCGCGGCGCACCGCGATGAAGTCCTCGACCAAATCGCCCAGCGGACGATGCGCGAAAGGACCGTTGAGCACGTAGTCGTCCTGCTCGAAGCCTTCGAGGGGCGTCGTGTCGGCGCGTGCAATGCGCAGGGCGCGGTAAGCGAAGACGCGCTCGGTGTCGCAGATGTGGCCGAGAACTTCCTTGGCGCTCCATTTGTCGGGCGCGTAGCGGAAGTCTCCATCGTCATCGTCGCGGCCGGAGAGCAGCAGCATCGTCTGGCGGCGCTGCTGGTCGAGCGTGTCGAGAATGTCCTCACCCTGAATCAAAGAAATGTAACGGTCATAGTAGGGCGCGTATTCGCCTGGCTGAGGCCGGGCGATGGTGAAGGCTGGAGGAGTAACGACGGCGGATTCAGACATGGTGTGCTCCTCGAGGTTGCGTCTTCAGACGTACGATCAAATGAATGTCGAGCCAAGAGCATACTCCGAGCACCATGTGGAATTGTCGCCTGCGCGAGCTTTTTCGGGAATCCTTACACGGTAAGGAGGTCGAAATGGGAGAGCTGGCGCGTTCGATCGCCATGCTCCGATGCCCACAGAAGGACGTACCAAGCTAGGAAACTCCGTTGAAAATAAAGGCTTTTCCACAGCGCTCATTTTGAGACAGCGGAGTACAATTCGATTTGGTCACGCAAGTGCGGCGCGTGATCCCTAATCCCAACCAGGAAAGGAACTTTTCATCCATGTGGAAGCCGACGAATCAGCCTCAGACCCCCGGGCGGCCGGCCGAGCCGGAACGTCCAACCATGCCTACCCCGAGTGCCCCAGCAATGATGGCGAATGAGCCCGCCGTTGCGCCGCGTCCGGCGACACTACCACTACCACTGCGGACCAGGCGACCATCGGCAAATCGCTGGTGATCAAGGGCGAAGTGACCGGCTCGGAGTCGCTCTACATCGATGGCCGGGTCGAGGGTTCGATCAGCCTGGCGGGAAACCGCGTCACCATCGGCCGCAACGGCGTAGTCGCGGCCAACATCAATGCCCGCGAGATCGTGGTGTTAGGCAAAGTGCGCGGCAACCTGACCGCCAGCGACCGCGTGGATATTCGCAGCGATGGCTCGCTCACCGGCGACGTGGTGGCGGCGCGCATTTCGATTGAAGACGGCGCCTACTTCAAAGGCGGCATCGACATCCGCAAAGGCGGCCGCCGGCACAGGCAAGAAGCCCAACGGCGAGGATAAGAGCGCTCCGGCGCCTGAGCCGGCGGCGGTTGGCGCTCGCGCCTAGGTTTTTGAGTACAGACTCTCGCCTGGGTTGGTGACGGGCTCGCAACAGGTTTTTGCAATAAGATCAGCGGCGGAGTTCGCAGCGCATGCGAATGTCCGCCGCTTTGTTTTTGTGAACCAGCCCGGCTCGCTGCGAGGTCTGAAAAGAAGGAACAAGACAAGCTTCGAATGTCTACTCCCTGCGCTCACAGCGCACAGGCAAGATATCGGCCGGAATCTGAGCCTTGTCAACGGCCCGCCACTCGATGTCGAAAGAACCACGGTAACCGAACAGCGGCCCCCAGGTTTGATTCGACACATTTACTTCGATGTGGAAACGCTGGTCCCGCTCTTCGTACCACTCGCAGACGTCCGCGATGCCGGAGAAGATCAGCGGGAAATTGAAGTCGACCCAGCCCTCGTAGAAACGCTGCGCGCCGGACCGAAGGCGAAGCCCGCCTCGTTCATCGACAGATAGATCGATATCGACGGCGAGATGCTGGTGCGTGCCCAGGTAATCCACGATCCGCCCGCGCTGCTGACTGAAGATCATGTAAGCGTCAAAGCGCCGCGGCTTGCGGGTGGCAAAGTTTCGAATCCACGTCACAGTCTCGCGCCCGTATTCGTCTACGTACGCGTAATTCCTGATCGTGAAAGGGACAGACCGGCCGCGCTCAGGAAACATGATGCGACGCGCGCTTCCGAGGTAGAGGAAGGGCAGGGTGTAAGGTTTTCCGTGCCAAAGTTCATCCATTGTGCCCGTGCCGATGCTGGCGAGATTGTCGCAGCTGCTGAACCCGAACCTTTGCTGAATGCGCGGATGCATCAGCTTGAACTTTTCACCCAGCGCCTGTTCGTAGATTGATTTCACGGCTCGCTCCGAGGAGGTTTTCGAAGGCAGCGGCTTGCTGTGGGAACGTTCTCAGCCACAACCAGCCCGCAGGCCGCAAGCACCGCAACCGAAAGATTGAGAGTCAGTGGATCGAAAGCTTTGTGAAAATAACTGGGCGAGCCCAGGGCTACCGACGCGGTTGCCACAATCATGCCCACAATCGTTATCCACAGAGGCCAGCGCGCTCGCCACAGAATAATCAACAGCACAGCGAAAGCGATCTCCATCCATCCCGCGACAGCTGTAAGCAAGGCGAATGAAGCTACACCCAGGTTGCGCAGCATATCCAACTCATCGGGGCTGCGAAACCATAGCTTTGGGACCAGTCCATGGTAGAAAAAGACAAGCGCGATCGTTATGCGAGTTAAGAAGTAAACTACGGCTGAGTTGCGAGAAGCCTCTGGAGGGACGCCTTTTTCAATCCATAAGCGGAGCCGATCGAAGCTCCACGCGGTCGCCCAGCCGATCAGCGGACGGAACACGAGGCTGTCGGTGATCTTACCGATTGCGCCACGTCGAGTGCGGTAATCGTAAGAAGTTAGAAAGCGAATTCCGTTTTCGCTGGGAGTGTATTGCCAGTAGCCGGCACCCGCCTCGATCAGCGATTTGGGATCCTGCGACCAGAACTTGAGAGCTGATGTGCGCTGACCAGAAGACTCGTCCCGTTCTCCAGTGCTTTCGCCCTCGCCGCTGATTCGCACGCCGGCGCCAATGCGAGTGGAATACAAGAATTTCTGAGTCTCTCCGGGCAAGCGGGGAAGATAGTCGATCTGTGAAAAGCGGAGATCCCAGCGTTCGTGCAGCTTCGGCTCCTGGGTCTTTTGCCAGAGATCGTCCATGCTGCCGCGAATAAGAATCTCAACGTAAATGCTCATGCGGACCTGTCTTCAAAGGTAACAGTAAAAAAGATAGTCCGACTTCTTGGCGCAGCACAGTCTTGAGTCAGGTACTTCAGCGTGCTGTCTTCGAGGTCCTCCATCGCTTGCAACGTCGGGTTCCCACAATAACTGGCCGAGTTGTTGCTTCCTGCAAATCCCGTTTGCCGCGCAGATGGCTTACAATGTCGGAACTTAGATATCGTTTTTCGCAGCTATCCCTGACAAGAGAGCCCCAGTTGTGACACAAGTTAAGCTAGCGGCGTTTTTCAGCTACAGCCGTGAAGACTCCGAGTTCGCCCTTAGGCTAGCTGGAGACCTGAAAGCGGCCGGGGCGAACGTGTGGCTGGATCAGCTGGACATCACTCCGGGGCAGCGATGGGACAGTGCGGTCGAGGAAGCCCTGAAGAACTGCCCGCGCCTCATTGTGGTTCTTTCTCCAGCCGCGGTTAAGTCCCAGAATGTTATGGATGAGGTTTCGTTCGCACTGGAGGAAAGGAAAACTGTCATCCCGGTGATTCACCGCGACTGCGATATTCCTTTTCGCTTGCGGCGCGTGCAACACGCTGATTTCCGACAGGACTATGCTCGCCCCCTTCAGGGTCTGATCGGTACATTGATTCCGGCGCCAGGCGCGGGGCAGGGCACTCCAGCAATCTCGGACGTTCGGAGTGGAGGCCAGTCGAGCATCGATGAAGCGGGCCAGCGCCAACATGTGGCGGAGCAGCAGCGGCTCGATGATGAGCGTCGAAAGCCGACAGAAGACACGCAACGCTTGGGAGCGGAGGCGCGCTCACTATCCCACCTTCTGGGTCCAGTGCTGATTGACACCGCTTACGTCGCGGCACTGTGGACGGTTATTTCAATCATCGCTTCCTACCTCTCCGATCAGTTTCAGCATGCGCCCCACAGCCGAGCTGCGGTTGCAAACTGGGTAATATGGATCATCGAACAATACTTCGCGGGCCTAATCGTTGTAACCGTTTTGCGCCGGTTTCGGCCTACGTTCCGCAGGATCCACCTCGCATTGCTTGCCCTTGTATGGCCTGCCGTATACGTAGTTACTTTAACGATGATTCGCTGGCTGGGTGAGGAAGGGCCTCTTCTCGCCGTTGGAGAAGCGTTGGTAGGGGCGGTCGCCGGGCTGATTCTGTCGATGGATCTGGAGGAGCGACCGTGGAACGGCGCATTGGTGGGCGCTGTTTCTTTCGGGATTGGCCAACTTGTCGCGCGCTTAATACTAAACAGCGTTCAGGCCGGCCTCGCGGTGAACTCGCGATATATCGTCGACACGGTTCATTTCTTTACCTGTGGAATTCTCGAGGCAGGCCCTCTTGTCTGGTACCTTCACTTCCGCGCCAGCCGGAAAGTCGACCGGTAATTCGCCTACGGCTGCGTTCCCGCTCCCATAATTTCCTTGCTCTCGCCTTCGGCGACTCCGGGGTACGCCGTTGCTTTGCGGCGACGGAGGTCGTTGGGCAATTGCGACTTCAGCAGCCACAAGCCCACGACGGTCGCGGCCGACCAGGTCAGTGAAATCAATGCTAGTTGCAGCGCGTCGGCGATGCGACTGCCGTGACCGGAAATGAACGGCGTGACACCTCGTGCGACTTCCAGGCTTACGACTCCGGCTACGACCGCAGTCAACGCGGACTTCCCAAGCTCATCCCAACGCAGGGTTCTCAGCGAAACCAGCTTTCGGTAGTGCAGTAGAAAAGCCAGCGCCAGCAAATTCGCTCCAATGCCAATGTCAGAGGCGTACGCCAGCCCGACTACGCCGAATCTGTGAAACAGCAGCGAATACACCGGCAACGACGCGGCCGTGATCACTGTGACGGCAGCCATCGGAGTTAGAGTATCGCCGGCAGCGTAGAAGGCGCGGGCGTAAAGTCCCTGGGCGGACCAGAGCGCTAACGACAGCGAGAACCAGAAGAAATATACGGCGGTGGTTTGCGTGTCGGAAACCAGGAAGCGTCCGCGGCGATAGACCAGATCGATCAGCGGAAAGGCGGCAGCCATCATCCATCCGGTAGCGAGAAGCGACGCGGCAGAGACGCGGTATACGGAATCGTTTACCGTCTCGGCAAATTCCTTCAGACGCTTCTCGTTGAACAGGCGCGCGAAAAATGGCAGAGAGGCTTGCCCCGTAGCCTGGCCTAACACGGCAATCGGTACGGCGAACAATCGCTTGGCATAGTTGAGGTGGGAGATGTCCCCCGCGCCGCGGGCAGCGTAATGTCGCAGGATCCAGTCGTCGGCTGTGACCAGAGAGACGCCGAGCATCAACGGAACCGAAAGCTTCACCCACTCGCGGAACGCGGGATTGGTGACGTCGAACGAAGGGCGATAGCCCGTGCCGATGCGCGCCGCGCCGATCACGCTGACCAGAAACGGCCCTACGACCGCTCCCGCGAGCGCGCCGTAAGCCAGAGAGGCAATCCCGAAGTGGTGGCCGCCGATTACCCCTCCCGCAATAATGAGCACGTTATAAAGCAACGGCCCGAAAGCAGGAAACAGAAACAGACGGTGCGAGAGTAGGACGGCGGAAACGACTCCTCCGACATAAAAGAAGATCTGCGCCGGCAGCAGAATACGGGTGAGATGGACGGTCAGGTCCACCTGCGCGGGCGAAAAGCCATGAAACATCCAGCGCACGAATTGCGGCGCGAAGATTTCAGTGATGATGGTGCCCACGATCATCACCGCCGTCATGACCGTGATGACTACCGAAAAAGTTTTCTGCGCATCGGTGTCGCGCTTCTCCGCGAGAAACCGCGTATAGATGGAGATGAATGTAATCGACGCCGCGCCACCGGCTACGATGTAATTAAGCCAATCAGGCAGAGTGAAGGCGGCGACGTAAGCGTCGGTCTGTGGGCCCGCTCCAAATGCGAACGCGATGTATGCCTCGCGCACGTAGCCGATTACACGCGACAGCATGACCGTCGCCATGAACAACAGCGTGCCAGAGAAGGCTGAGTGCTGGTGCGAAGGGCGAAAGAATCGCAGAAGTCTGGTCATGGGCCGCAGGTCTACGCCGCTAACGCCAAGTTGTTATTGCGCGCGCGACGTGAATTTCTTTCAAAGCCTACCAGAGCCTTCGATGAACGATTGAGTTTATCGTTCAAGTCGAACCTGTCTGGTTCCTTTATTGACACTGGCGCTTGCCGATCAGACTCTCGCCCTCGGTCCCGGGTTTCAAGGCCGCAGTTCCTTACGCACGAGATAGTACTCGTTGATGGGCCGGTCATCGCTGAGCGCGGGCGTGGCGGGAGATGCTGAAATAAGCTGATCGATGGGCAGTTCGTAGTTCAAGAGGTGCGCGAATCGGGCTTCTGCGTTGGGTTGCTTGTCCCATTCGATCAAATCCGCGGCGGCGGAGGCCGGAAGTCTTTGGGCCAGCTCATTCGCAGTGCGAACGGGCAGCGCTTGATCGCTGGCGAGAAAATGAAATCCCCAATTTTTTCCAAAGGCAAACACGCGGACATAGGGAAAAGACCGGCGCAGGGCCAATGCCACGGCCGCAACGCATTCCGGATCGCCAATCGGCAGCCACTGTTGCAGAATGCCCCCCGGACGGAGATGCTGCCGCAGCACGGTATAGAAATCTTCGGAATAAAGCAGGCTGGACCCGGCAGCCTCGACTGGCGGCGGAGGATCGATCGTGATCACGTCGTATTGCTGCGTCGTGCGTTCCAGATAGCGGCGGCCATCATCGACCACCACATGAGACAAAGGTGAACTCAGAATCGACGAGCCATCGCTGTGAAAATAAGGGAACAAGCGCGGTACGCTGGGCACCAGTTCCACCGCCGTCACCGGAATCCCCCAGGAGCGCAATGAGCGGAAGGTCGTCCCCATGCCGAAGCAAATCACCAGAGCATTCTGCGGAGGCCGGTCGAGGAAAACCATCGGCAGATGCGCCATCATCTTGGCTATCGGCGTAAGCATGGTCATGCCGTAGCCGTTGACCAGCAACTCCCTGTTCATTCCAGTTCCGTTTGCGATCACAGTCGCGGTCGAGTCCCGCAAAACCTTGCCACCCAGGTACTGCTTTTCAAAGCTCTTGCTGCCCGTGAACAGTAACACTGCCGCCGGCAAAAGCGCGAAAGACGCCAGGCGGGACACGAAACTAGGCGCCGATCCAGACAGACGCGTTGAACGAATGCCCCGGAGACCAATGATCAGCCAAGGCAGCGACAGCAACAGCAGCGCCCAGCGTTCGCTGATCCGCGGCAACAGTAGAAAGCCAACCAACAGCGGACCAAGGATGCAGCCCAGAACGTTCACCGCGTATGCCTTCCCTGCCTTGGCGGGATCGCCTCCAGCCCAGCGGTCAACCAGCATGGGCGTCAGATATCCGAGCAGCGCGGTGAAGGGTGCAATGCCCACTACGAGGCGCATGAAGCCGTCGAGATGAATACTGGGACTGGCCGCCACTAGCGGTAACAGTGAGAACAGCGCCAGCAACGTCCAGGGCAAAGTGCCTTCATGCAAGCGCCGCGAGTTCCAGCTGCGATAGATACGTGACCCCACAAATGTCCCGGTCAGGTAGACGGCCAGAATGGACGCGAAGGCGTATACCACGGTTCCGATGTAAGGCGTGAATTCACGGACCCAGACGACTTCCATGCCCATGCTGGTGAGACCGGTGCCGAACAAGAGAGCTAAAAGATATCCTTCGCCGGTTGCGGTCGTGGGCTTACTGGCAGGTAGCGGTAATTCTCCATGCGCTTGTCCAACTTCTGCCTGCGCCATGCTGCTTGAGACGGCCAGAGCCAGAACCGCGATCAGCAGGTTGCAAGCGGCGCCGACCCTCAAGGTTCCGCGAAACCCCAGCAGTTCGATCAGAACTAACGGAAGACCAGTTCCCACGACCGCGCCGGCCACGTTAGCCATATACAAATAGCTGAATGACCGGGAAGCTTCGCGGGGAAACACGCGCCTGATCGCCAGCATAGCGACCGGTATCGTTGCTCCCATCAACGTGCACCAGGGAATCAATGTGAGCGCGACCCAGATGCCGGAGACGACATAATATTCCGCCGACGAAGTTGAACCAAGCCGCTCCAGAATCCTATGTCCCAGACGAAGCTCATAAGGGACGAGAATTCCTCCAAGGCCGATCATCAATTCGATCGCCGCATAAAGAAGGAGTGGCGAGAAGCCGATCTTTTCTTGCCGCCGGCGTATCCATGCCCCGCTGGCCCATGAACCCAAACCAAGCCCCGCCATGAAAACCGACAGCACAATGGAAACCATGGCGGTGGTAACGCCGAATTGCGCCATGGACAGGCGCAGCCAGATCAGTTCGTAAAGGACGCTACAGAATCCCGAAATGAAGAAGAAGATGAAATACCAGAACACGACTCTTGCTTTCCTTAGTTAAGTGGGAGCTGGCAGAAAATTCTGCGATCCCGGCTTCCAAATCCCAAAATACGCTAGTCCGGGGCAACCCCAAAAGCCTTCCCGCTGGATGATCCTTGGTTGTAACCCTCTACGGCAGCAATCACTTACCGATTGATCTGCGCTTGAGGAGCGCTTGAGCAGCAGTGCATTGTCCCATGCCGGGCTTTCGTCGCAAAGTGACCATGGTGCAGGCGTCAGGTCGGGGTGTCAAGTCGTAGGATTCGCCCAAGACCTGAGACCTCACTCCCGAGACTCTGAAACCAGGAGGCAGTTATGCCAAGCCGTGTAATTGCAAGTGTCGCATCTCAAACGATGACAGATTTATGTGAGCAGGTGAACCCGCTCGTGTTGTTAGAGATAAAGCGGGCGCGGCCCTTCCCGGCGATCCGGCGAGTGCAGGAAAGCTGGGTGGCGGGCGCCGAAAAACGTGCGCTCTTGTGGCTGGCCGCGCGCACGCCGCCGTGGATTGGCCCCGACCATCTGACCGTGTTGGGCTTGGTGGCGCAAATCGGGGCGGGTGCATGCTATGCGCTGACGCCGTGGAACCGGCAAGCGCTGCTCGGGGTGATTGCCTGTCTCGCGCTGAACTGGCTGGGTGACTCGCTCGATGGAACGCTGGCACGGGTGCGGCAACAAACACGACCGCGCTACGGCTTTTATGTGGACCACATGGTCGATAGCTTCGGCGCGCTGGCTCTGATGGGTGGCCTGGCCTTGTCAGGGATCGTGCACCCCTGGATCGCAATCGGACTGCTGATTGGGTTCCTCATGCTTTCGATCCAGTCCTATCTGGCGACCCACGCGCTGGGCGAATTTCACCTGTCGTTCTGGCGCTTTGGACCGACCGAACTGCGCATCCTGCTGGCAGCGGGCAACCTGGCGCTGTTTTGGAAACCGCGAATCCATTTTCTCGGCGCGTATTACAGACTGTTCGACGCAGGAGGAGCAATCGGTCTCGCCGGCATGGCACTGATGACGGTCTTCTTCACCGGACAAAACACCCTGCGGCTCTATCGCGAAGAAAGGATTGCCAAGTGAGAATCGAAATCACCGAGCGCCGAACCGGTCGAAGACTAACGCTGCGCTGGTTGAAGTTCAATGCCGTCGGCGCCCTCGGAATCGGAGTGCAGTTAGCCATCCTGTTCGCGTTGAAGTGCGGATTCAATCTCAACTATCTGCTGGCCACTGCCTTCGCCGTGGAGGCAGCGGTCGTCCACAACTTCCTCTGGCACGAGCGCTATACATGGGCAGACCGCGTGCGCCCGTCATGGAGGACGTCCCTGCCGCGGCTGCTGCGTTTTAATCTAAGCAACGGTGGAATCTCTATTCTCGGCAATCTCGCGGTCATGAAATTGTTGGTCGACGTCGGTCACGTGAATTATGTTGTCGCGAACGGTATCGCCATTGCACTCTGCTCGCTGGTTAACTTTGTGGTAAGTGAGCAGTGGGTATTTGAGGAGGATGCATAAATCACCGGGTAGCCGCACGATTCGTGAGTTAGTGATTCCCCAGATTTCGAGCGTGATTTGTTTTTTCCGCGACTCTGCACGCCGTCTGCTTCCATGCAGCTAAGGGCTGCAAATGGTCTCTTGCAGTTGTGGTGCGAGTTGCAGAAAGTGACGCAAATTGAAAGTATAAATTCGCTTGCAATGGTTACTGGTGGCGGCGGCCAAATGTAGCGCATCGTAGATGAGGCCGCCCGTCCACCCATTTTCTCCCGCCTCCCGCAACACCGCGGTGTATTGCGCAGAGTTGAAAGAGGCGACGTGAAAATAAGGCAGAATGTTTTCCGCGAGCAGCCGCCACGCCTCACTCGGATGGACGGGTGGCGTCAGTGGGGCACGAGTCAGCACAGCATAAAATTCGGCCGTGCCGTGCGCGCTGATTACCCCTTCCAGCTTTTTCGCGCGAACCTGCTTGAGCAGGGCCCTGGCTTGAGGATGGTGCGGATGAACCGCAACTGACGCGGCGACCAGCACGGAAGTGTCGCAATAGACCTTCATGGGCGGATTATCGCGGTTCAAATCTTCATCGGCCCAAAATATCCCGCAGCCTCTCTTGCTCCAGATCGTCGGAGAGTTGCTGCCAGTCGAAAGCACGGGTCGGCTGTCCGGTATGCACCAGGAAGCCGTCACGCTCGACCAACGATGGCCGCTCGGTGATCGGCCGCAGCAAAAGCCCTTCAGCAGCTTCCGTCGCTTCCAGAGTTGCACCAGCTCTTAGTCCAAGGCGCTGGCGCAGCGGCTTGGGTAAGACCACTCTGCCCGATTTATCGAGGTAAAGTTTCATGCCATTGATTTTACCATATGGCATCCGAAATGGCATTCTGGGCAAAAGACACTAAATCATCGGATAGAACGCGGCTAGCTGCTAGGTTTCATTTGATCTTTAACACAACTTTCCCGTAGTTCCTGCCCTCCTGCAGCAACTTGTAAGCTTCTACCGCGCGCGCGAGCGGGAACACCTGGCCAATCACAGGAATCAATTTGCGTTCCGCGATCCATGATGAGAGCTGCTTCCATGCCGGTTCCATGATCTCGCGCTTCTGCGAGAGGTAAGTCAGCCACAGGCCCTGCAAGCTGGCGGATTTCGCATACAGCGCCCGCACGTCAAGTTGTGGTTGCTTGCCGGTCGCGGTGCCGTATTGGATGACGCGCCCGAAGTCGCGCAGGCTGCGCAAGCTCTTCGCGGTGTGCTCACCGCCCAGCATTTCGAAGACGACGTCCACGCCTTCGCCATGAGTGAGGTTCTTCACCAGTTCTTCGTAATCATGCTGCTTGTAATTGATACCGTGTTGCAGGCCGAGTTCCTTCACCCTTGCCAGCTTTTCGTCTGACGACGAGGTCCCGTACATCTCAACACCGAGAATACGTCCGATCTGCACGGCTGCCGTGCCCACGCCTCCGGCAACGGCATGAATGAGCGCGCGATGCGTCCGGCCAGCCGCAGGGGGTTGTGTCATACCCGCCTGCCAGTAACCCAGATAGGCAGTGAAATAATTCACGGGGAAGGCAGCGGCCTGTTCGTCGGTCCAGTGTTCTGGGATGGGCCACAGCATCTGCGGGTAGGCGGCAACTTTCTCGGCGAAGGCTCCCCACTGGATGTAGCCCATCACGCGGCCTCCACTGGTTTCTTGCACGCCCGAAAATTCCCGTCCGGCGATCAGCGGAGGCGCGGGGGTTCCGGGATAACCCCCTTGGGTGGTCATGAAGTCAGCGAAGTTCAAGCCTCCGGCAGCAACGCGGACCAGCGTTTGTCCGGGCTTCAGAGTAGGTTCCGGTGTTTCCTGGATAACAAGTGCGTCCGGGCCTGTGAGACTGGTAATCACTAAGGCTTTCATGCAGGAAAGTTTAGCAGGGTGAGAGGCGCATAACTCGGACTCCTTTGGGACAAAATCGAGTTGTCGCGGCTGACGATTGGCGAAGCGTCTACTCTGTTATCCCGACCAGATGGTACTGCCTGGTTTTCATGTCGGGAAATAAGAATTCGTAGACCTGAAAAGAGTCATAGGAAGTCTTGTGCTCATCCTTAATGAGTTTGGCCTTGTAGTCGCCGGGCGCGAGGACGGCTTCGGTCCCGACCCCCTGGAGTTCACATTTCTTTCCGTCGATGATGACATTCAACCATGACCGGCTGCCTTCGGTCAGGCGCGATGAACTGACATGCACATTCAATTTGTATTCCGCCGGACTCGGATTGCCGGCCCAAGCCCATGCGGAGCAGAGCAGGACAACGACGAATGCTGCCTTCTTCATAGCTTCCTCATTTCTGTTTTCGTACACATCCAAGTATTACAAAGCTTGCCGGGACACGAAAGTTGCGCGGCACGAGGTCCGGCTCACAAAACTTTATCTGGTAACAAGTGCCAGAACTCCGGAGTGACAATGAAGGGATTGCTGGGGGCGACAGTGGTCAGGATCAAGAGACAGAAATGAAGGTGGCCCCTCTGAGCTTGAATCCAGCAAAACTGAATCCGCGGCTCAGAACAGCCACCTTCGGTAAAAAACTGGCGCTGCGCTGGGTTACAACACAGCCCTACAACACAACAAACAGGGCGATCCGAATGCCAGGGTGCGCCAAATCAAACAGGAAGTATTCTCCATCGATGTAGTCGATATAGCAGTCGTCGTCGTAGGCCCAGTCTCCAGGCCATGCATCGACTAACTCGAATGTGTAACCTCCATATTGGAATTGCGGCTGGCCCTGCACGATCACGCCTCTTGCCCTGAAATGATGGTCGTGGCCAAAGTGAGCCCTGAACTTGTCATCAGGAATATGGCCGCCCTTTCCGGCTGGGCGGGCATGTTCGGCCTGCCGTTGTTCCGGATGCTCCTGCCCTTCCGGCCTCATCTGTTGTTCACGCGACTGGTCTTCGCGCTTCTGATCTTGCCGACCCTGCTGGTTGTCTTGTTTTGTGGGTTTAGCCTCATCATGACGAGGAGGCTTGGCCTCGTCCTGTTTGGGCTTGGGTTCTTCCCGTCCTGATTTGTCTTCCTGTTGTTTCTCGTCCTGTCGCTTCTCGTCCTGAGCATAGACAAGGGCTGCACTTCCGACCAGCAGCGACAATATCGCTACATTCAAAAATCTTAGAGCTCGCATGAGCATCCTCCAGGCCATCGTGATGGCTAACTGCTGGCGATCTGCATGTTCGTTCAGCAGTTCGCGAGATTACCGGGTTCAGATGCCCGACGCAGATCACCTGACTGAAAGGTTGAAACTGTATAGACGAGCCGGAGGAACTGTAGGATTTTGTCCAGGCAAGGCGGCAATGTTTGTTTTGCGCGCCAGTTTGCCCTCGGGTATATACTCTAGGCGTAAGTTTACTGAGGGTCCTCCCGGCCACGCCTCCACGGGCCGGGACGGGGCGTACATTCATTCCCCTAATTCTCCCACGCCCCGCATGCTGATTTGCCGATTCCCGCCCGGGGCGGCGAGGAAATGGCACCGGTGCATCGCGCCAGATCTACGGCGAAGCTGCATCCGGAGGAGGTCATACTGTGGATTTAATTCTTGTTCGTCTTCTTTTTGTCATCGTAGTTTCAGTTACCTGCTACGTGATTACTCCCTTCGGGTTGCCTCGCAACCTGGATGCAGGCGTTGGCGCGCTGGTGGGGGCGGCCATCGTCCTGTTCGAATGGAAGCTGCGCGGGGTCAGCCTCAAGCGGCTGATCGGCGCCGCCATCGGGAGCATACTCGGTATCTGCGGAGCCTACCTGTTTGCCCTGGTCATTCGCAGCAGCGTCCCGGGCGGAAACACTCAGAGCTTCCTGCAAATCCTGGTGATGTTGCTCATGGCCTACGTGGGTCTGATCGTGGGCGCGAGCAAGGGCGACCTACTGAACCTCGCTGCTCTGGGCGGCATCTTTGGCGGCGAGAAGCAGGGCAAGAAGAGCTACAAGATCCTCGATACCAGCGTCATCATCGACGGCCGCATCGCCGATATTGCCGAGACCGGCTTCCTGGATGGCATCATCGTTACGCCGCAGTTCGTGTTGCGCGAACTGCAGCTCGTGGCCGATTCGGCTGACTCGCTGAAGCGCAACCGCGGCCGCCGCGGACTCGACGTTCTGCAGCGCCTGCAGAAAATGGCGACGCTGTCTATCCAGATTGTGGAAGACGACTTCCCCGCCGTTCGCGAGGTCGATCTGAAGCTAATCGAACTGGCCAAGGTCTACGAAGGCAAGATCATCACTAACGACTTCAACCTGAATAAAGTGGCGCAACTGCAGGGCGTCGAGGTCCTCAACATCAACGAACTGGCCAACTCGCTCAAACCTATCGTGTTGCCGGGCGAGATCATGAAGGTCTTCATCCTGAAGGAAGGCAAGGAATACAACCAGGGCGTGGCCTACCTCGATGACGGCACCATGGTGGTGGTGGATAACGCCCGGAAGATGATAGGCAAAACCATCGATGTCTCGGTCACGTCGGTCTTGCAGACGACGGCGGGAAAGATGATCTTCGGCAAGTGGGATGAGCGCGCCTTCAGTCGCACCAGCGTGGCGGTCCCGCCCACCGTACCGATTGTCACGAGCACGGCAGTGCCGCCGGCAGTGGTCCCGAACACCCTGGTGGAGACCAAGCCTCAGCCTTAGGCGCGGCGGTTTAGAAGGCGTGCCTCTGTGTTCTGTGTGTGAAGGAAGTTAGGTCACTGCCGGACGGGCTCGCATTTGAACTCCAACCCCGGCGCTCGTATACTTACAGCCCGCTATGAAGGTGGTCGTGATAATTCCGGCTGCGGGGCTTGGCACCCGCATGGCTCCCATGCCGGTCGGCCCCAAGGGCGAAAAGAAGTCACCGCCATCGAAGCAGTTCACCGAACTGGGCGGCACGCCCATTCTCATCCACACGCTGCGCAGGTTTGCAGCGGTCGATGCCGTAAGTGAAATCTGGATTGCTCTGCGGGAAGGCGAAATTGCGGGGTTTCGCGCGCGGCTTGAGAGTGAAGCGAAGGATGTGCTGAAGAAGAAAATGGAGCTGGTCGTCGGCGGTGAGCATCGCCAGCAATCAGTGCAGAACGCCCTGAACGCGGTAGCCGCCACCGCCGATGACATCGTTCTCGTGCACGATGCGGTGCGTCCCTTTGTGACCGGCGAAATCATTCAGGAAGTGATCGAGGCGGCAAAGAAGTACGGCGCGGCGATTGCCGGCATGCCCGCTGTCGATACGGTGAAGCAAGTCGAGCGCACGTCCGAGGGCGCACTGATCAAGGCGACGATTCCGCGCGCGGGCATCGTGTTGGCGCAGACGCCGCAAGGCTTTCGCTATTCCGTAATCAAGAAAGCGTTCGATGAAGCGTCGGCGGACGGGTTCCTGGGCACTGACGAAGCTTCGCTGGTGGAACGATCAGGCCACGAAGTAGCGGTGGTAATGGGATCGCCGCGGAACATAAAGATCACCGCGCCCGGGGATATGGAACTGGCCGAGTTCTACTTGAAGAGTGCGGATCGGCACTGACCCGGAATGCCAAAGACCAACGACCAACAACCGACGGCGCGCATAGGCTACGGGTTTGACTCGCACGAATTTCACCCTGGGATTCCGCTGAAGATTGGCGGCATTGCGCTGGCGCACGACAAGGGATTGGGCGGGCACTCTGATGGCGATGTGCTGCTGCACGCCATCACTGACGCTCTGCTGGGGGCCGTGGCTGCGCCTGATATTGGGGCGCTGTTTCCGCCGTCCGATCCCAAGTGGAAGGGTGCGGACTCGGTTGTCTTTCTGCGCGAGGCGCTGAAGCGCGTGCGCGATGCGGGATATGGCGTGGCGAATCTCGACGCCAGCCTGATTCTGGCCGCTCCCAAAATTGGACCGCATGCTGCGGCGATTCGGGTTCGCGTTGCACAGTTGCTCGGGGTGCGCGCCGATTGCGTCGGGTTGAAGGCGAAGACCCCGGAGGGGCTCAATCTGGAAAACGCCGCGGTTGCGCACGTGGTGGTGCTGCTGGAGGGGGGCGCGGCTCCGAAGAGTGCGCGGAAGAAGACGAAGCGACCTTAACCTAGTGGCGCGGCGCTTCCGCTCCTTTAATCTCTGCTGCCTGGATGAGAGCGCGGAAGATCGCGCGAGAGGGTTCGTCCTGATCGACCGAGCGCTCGGGATGCCATTGCACGGCTAGCACGAAGTGGTCGGAGGCAGTGCCCTCCAGCGCTTCGATGATGCCATCGTCGGGGCAGCGGGCGGAGATGCGCAATCCGTCGCCGATCGTCTCGGCTGATTGGTGATGCGAAGAGTTCACGGGCACGACGAGCTTGCGCCCTGCCCTATCCCTCCCGTTCACGATTTCCGCCAGCTTCGAGTCGTCCTCAATCTCTACTGCGTGCGCTATTGCTACCTTCTTCCCGGCTTCGTGATTGACCCGCGTGCGCAAGTCTTCCGGTAGGAAGTCTGGGATGTGCTGGATTAATGATCCGGCATGGAAGACGTTGAGGCTTTGCAGGCCGTAGCAGATGCCGAGGACGGGCTTGCGCAGGTTGTAGGCGTCCTCGAGCAGGAGTGCGTCGACGGCGTCGCGGCGCGCGTCGGCGGCGGCGGTGTGCGGGGAGCGTGCTGCGCCGAACCTTGCGGGGTCAACATCGGCGTTGCTGCCGGGCAGGAGTACTCCGTCGCAGCTTTCGATCATCTTCTTAACTTCGGCTGCCGTTCGGTCGAGCGGGATGCGAATGGGTTCGCCTCCGGCTTGCTTGATGGCGCTTTCATATTGGGGAATCGCGCGCTCGCCGTATTCGAGATCAATCGAGTGCGGCATGGGGATGGCGATGCGGGGCGGCATGATTTGATTGTAGCGCCTCGCTTACAGAAGCTGCGCCTCGCTGCGCTCGGCTGAACGGGCGAAGGCGCCCGTTCCCACGCGAGCATTACCTGAACGGGCGAAGGCTCCCGTTCCCACGCGTTCTGAGCTTCAGCTCATTCTCTCGATTGCGGCCAGGGTTTTCGACTGGCGGTAGTGGCGGATTTCCATGGCCAGCGCCAGCACGAAGATGATGCTGCCCGCGACCAGGGCTGAGGGCAGGGCGATGAGGCGATAAGCGATGGTCATGTTGGCATGCGTGTGGCGCAGGGCGGATATGGCGAGGACCCCGAGGATGCCGAGGAGCAGGCTTACAGCGAACGAGATCAGCGTGCCGATGAACGTGACTAGAAGGACGCGCACCGGGATGGCATACCAGCGAGGCGGGCGCGGGGTCGGCGGCATACGTCTAAGCTAGCTCGGTAGTGTATAAAAGAGCAAGAATGTCGCAGGCAGCGCCAGCTATTACGCGGAGTCCCGCGGATGTGGTCCGGATGACGCCGGTTTCGCAGGCGGCGAACGGGGTGTGTTACGCCGTGGCGGGGGAGAACTCCGTTGGGTCGTTTGATCTGGAGCGGATGATTGCGGCGGTACCTACCAAGATTGCTTCTGCGCTTAAGCGCAAGGCTTATTATTTTGTGCCGCTGACGGTTAGCCAGGGGGACGAGATCCTGATTGCGGATCGATACGATGTGGCGCTTAGCGACAATGCGGTTTGCCATCGCAACCTGAATCTGGGCGATTCGCAGTGCGTGTTTATCTCTACGCGGCTTACGGACGACAAGTTTTCCGTGGCCTTTGAGTTTTACATCAACGTGGGGCATGCACTGGTTGAGTGCGCCGGCGTTTCAGACGAATTCAGCGAGCTGGCCTGGAAGCAGGTTGAGGCTGGGACGCGGGGCGAGACTTCGGTTGACGCCTGGGAAGCGCGGAAGCTGGCGACGGCCGGCGGTCCAGATGCGGAGCGCTTCAAGAACGAATATTTCGAGGCTACATTTTCCGATACGATCTCGATCTATTTGCTTTCGCTTTATCTGGATGTGGATTACTACGACTTGCGGGAGCGGGATTATCCGCTGCTTGCGCCTTCGGCTTTGGCTGAGCGGTTGAGAAAAGTTGCGGAGTTGTTTCCGGCGAATGCGGGGTTCGAGTTTGCGATTCTGTATAAGCGAAGAGGTTAACTTCTTTTTGCCACGGATTTGCACGGATCAAGTCTTCGCTTGAACCCCCCACTATCGAGATCGTGTAATTCCACGATTGCTTTTGACCCCGCAGTTGGCGGGCGAGGGGCGCCCGCCCTAGTGCTTACTTGTTGCCAATCACGAAATTTATTGTGCTCGACTGGTTGGCCCCTACCTTGACAGGTTTCTCCCAGCTCTTTGGTTCAGTGAAGACCGGCCGCTGCACGCTGCGCTCGGTTAGAACGTCGTAGGCCTGCTCCTTGCCGGCCAGGCCCCAGCCTTCATGCCAGGCGACGATCTGATAGGTGCCCGGCGGCACGCCAGTGAACTCGAAGCGGCCGCTCTCGTCGGTGACGGCGTAGTAGGGATGGGGGACGACCATCATCTCGGCATTCATCCAGACATGGCCGCCATTGCAGCGAAGATTGACCAGGCCGGGGGTCGACATGTTGCGCGAGCTGATTCGATTGGGGAAAGGGAATGGCAGGTTGTAGCTGGCCGCGCCCTGCATGTGGATGGTGTGGAGGGTGGCGTCGGAACTCTGCATCTGGAGGTCCGCGTTTTGGGGCACCAGAAGAATGTGCGGGATGTAGCGGCAATGGCGCTGATCGAGATGGCGGTTCTGCTCGGGTAGGTCCATGGCTTTTCCCGCGGAAATGTTCTTGAGGTAAACGATGGTGTTGGCCACGCCGCCTTCGGGGCCGACGATCAGGCGCTCAAGGCTAACGGTCTTGTTTCCGTCCGGGGCGCAGATCTGCGGATCCTTCGTGATGGGGAAATCCAGTTCGTGAGGCACCGGTCCGGACCATTTCACTGTGCCGGAGATGGTTCCACCGTCCGCGACGGGGATGACTCTATAGGTGTCCTGCGCGGCGGCAAAGCTTGCGGCCACAAGAAGCGAGAGCAGCAAAGAACAACGAGTAATTAAAGTTCGCATTGCAAAAACCCCTGATAGCCCACCGCCCGTTGCTCGCGCTTGCGAAGTCGCGGTGCAACGCGGGCTGGAATTTGGATGAATCTTCATACTCTCCGCGCGCAACGGCTTACACCCAACTTGCGGGACAGCGCTCACAGGGGTCCGCTTAGGGGCGGTAGCGCTCGTGTTTGCGGACGTGCGATTCCAGCGGGAGGACCGTTACCGGTTCATGTGATTGGAATCACAATTAGAATGCGCTTATTCTGGGCAGGGGTCGAGATTACCAAGGTGGTGTATCGGGCGGTGGAGCCCAACTGAGCGTTCACATCGAACTTGAAATACGACTCCGCGACGGCGTGCCGGTTATGGTTCCGATTCCTAGATATTCCTGATTAAGGTGCGATCTTGAAGATCGTGCCCCAGCCAAAGGCGCCCGCGGATTGGGTGGTGCCGTAGAGATTGCCTGCCGTGTCCAGAATCACTCCCGCGTTGGGTCCCAGCCCGTCGGCTCCGCAGCCGAAGCTGTACAGAATAGTTTCTTTGCCGGTTGCGTCCATTTTGAACACGGTTCCGCAGCCGAATGCGCCACCAGAAAACGTGGTGCCGTAAAGATTGCCGGCGGCGTCGTGGATCAGGGCTCCCTGGGGCTGCCTGCCGTCGGTTTGTGCGCCGAAGCTGTGCAGCACAGTCACGTTGCCGGATTTATCAACCTTAAAGAGCGTTCCAATGCTGTACGATCCACCTCCTCGGGCGACCCCATAGAGGTACGCTCCGGATTCGAGCAAGGGATCTGCGGGAGTTTCTCCGTCGGCGCCACTGAAGCTGTGCAGCACGGACTCCTTACCGGTGCTATCGACCTTGAAGACCGCTCCCAGGTTGTAAGCGCCGCCGTAATAGCTGGTGCCGTAAAGATTACCGGCGGCGTCCCTGATCACTCCCGCGTAGACGAGGTTTCCGTCCCCCCGGCCCGTGAATTTGTGCAGAATGGTTTCTGTACCGCCGGTCGCGCGCAACTTAAACACGGTGCCGCACTGATTGCAGGTGGCAACGCCGCCCCAGGCTGTGGTGCCATAGAGATTGCCTTTCGCATCCTCGACCAAACCGCCGTTCGGGAACGATCCGTCGAGCGAGCCGGGGAAGGCGTACAGCATGGTTTTGTTGCCGGCCGCATCCAGCTTATAAACGGTGCCGCATCCCATGGTGCCCAGGTAGCAGTTGATGTTGCCGCCGTCACCGGTAGTGCCGAAGAGGTCGCCGGCCGAATCGAGCAACAGGGTTCCCGCGGGCGCGGCTCCGTCGGCTCCTCCGGTGAAGGTGTGCAGGACGGTCAGGGTGCCGGTGGCATCCAGCTTAAACGCTGTGCCGCAGCCCGCGTGGTCGCCGCAATTGAGATCGCCTGCATAAGGAGTCGTGCCGTAGAGGTTGCCGGCCGAGTCGCGGACCACGCCGGTCGGCCCCGCCCCGTCGGCGCCCCCTGTGAACGAATACAGGGTGGTGAGGGTCTGGGCATGCGCCGGCGGGGAAATTGCGGCAAGCCCCAACCCGATTGCTAACGCTAGCCCGCAGGTCGAAACGAGGATTGCAGTTGGTGGTGTCGATTCATGTCTCATGGTTTGGCATCCTTTTTCGACACAGCGGGAGGAGGCGTTTAGATGCGCGTGCCGGCGAACGAATGCGGCATTGTCCTCTGCGGGGGAGGGGCTGTCAAGATGAAGAATCTGGCACAGAAGCTTGCCGGCGCTGCGGCTCGGCAGGGTCGCCTGAAGATCACCCATCCGAATCGGCCAATTGAATTTACAATCGTTCTTCCATGACCCTTACTGTCCGATCCTTCGCAAAGATCAATCTGGGTTTGCGCATTGGAGCCGCGCGCGAGGATGGATTTCATGAGCTGCTGACCGTGTATCAGACGATCAGGTTGCATGACGTGATTCGAGTGAGCGTGGGGCGCGGGAGCGGGATTGAGATTCAGTGTTCCGATTCGAGAGTTCCGAAGGGCGAATCGAACACGTGCTACCGCATCATCGAGAAGGCCATGCGGGCTTTGGGTGCGAAAGGAAAGGTTGTCGTCGAGATTGAAAAGCGGTTGCCGGTGCAGGGTGGGCTGGGCGGAGCGTCGGCGAATGCTGTGGCTGCGCTGCTGGGGCTGGAGCGGGTGGTGAAGAAGCGTTTGTCCGCAGTGGAGCGGCTGCGAATTGCGGCGGAGGTGGGATCGGATGTGCCGCTGTTCTTGTTGGGAGGAACGGTGCTGGGCGTGGGCCGCGGGGAGCGGGTGTATCCGCTAGAGGATTTGCCGGCCACGGCGTGCGTGGTGGTGACTCCGGACGTGGGAATTTCGACGCCCAACGCTTTTGGGGAGTGGGACCGGAGAACGCGTGGCACGGGGACATCCGTCGATGCGACGGAATTGACGCTCCCCGCACCATCCGATAGAATGGTTGAGCTTGGCCGTGGGCTTTCGGCGTGGCTAAGCGAGAATTACTCCGGTGCTCCTTTTAGAAGGGGCCGTGCCGAGAATCCGCTTCTCGAGCTTGTCCGGGCCGGGATCGAGAACGACTTTGAACAAGTCGTCTTTCCTGAGTATCCCGAGCTGAGTGAAGGCAAGAGTGCGCTGGAGCGCGCGGGCGCGAAGTATGCGTCGCTGTCGGGCTCCGGGTCGGCGTTGTACGGCTTGTTCGCTTCGAAAGAGGCGGCACGTGCGGCGGCGGCGCGGCTGCGGAGGCAGGGGTGGGCGGCGCAGGCGACGGTTACGCTGACGCGGCGGGAGTACTGGAAGCGGATTGTGGCGGAGTAGGGTTGGGCGGGGCGGACGTCGTTGCCTGGGGCGCTCGGCTTCGCCCTCGGTTGGACGGTCGAGGCGCCCGTCGCCACATGAGCCGAGTTTGGCGGCGAGTTTTTGATTGTTGATTTCTGATTGTTGATTGACAATAGAGTGTTGGTTGATCCCGGTTTCAATCAACAATCAACAATCCAAAATCAACAATAATTACTGGGCCGTCGACTAATGGTAGGTCAAGTGCCTTTGGAGCACTTTGTCTAGGTTCGAATCCTAGCGGCCCAGCCAAGAATCAGTTCTCAGTTCCCGGTTCTCAGTTCTCAGTTAAGAACTGGAGCCCAAGACTGAGAATCGAGAACTGAGAACTTCTTATGGCCACTCTAGTCACGCCGGCGGAAAAAACGGAGAAGACCGAGAAACAAGTCCCCCCCATGCCCGACGAGAAGGCAGATCGTAAACAACGTTCGCGGGTGGACGAGAAGTTCAAGATCTTCAGCGGGACGGCGAACGAGCCGCTGGCGGATGAAGTTTGCCAGTTTCTGGGGATGCAGCGGGGGCAGGCGCAGGTGATCCGCTTCGCCGACGGCGAGGCGTACGTGCAGATTCAGGAGAACGTGCGCGGCTGCGATGTGTTTGTAATGCAGCCGACTTGCCGCGCGGCTCACAAAGACGGCGGCAGAAGCACCAGCGTGGACGAGCACCTGATGGAATTGCTGCTGATGATCGATGCGCTGAAGCGCGCGTCGGCGCGGCGAATTACGGCGGTGATGCCTTATTTCGGATACGCGAGGCAGGACCGTAAGGACAAGCCGCGCAGTCCGATTTCATCGAAGCTGGTGGCGGATTTGCTGACAACTGCGGGAGCGCACCGGGCTCTGATCGTTGACTTGCATACGCCGCAGTTGCAGGGATTCTTCAATATCCCGGTGGATCACCTGTTCGCTTCGCCGGTGCTGGTGGATCACTTCCGCAAGCTGAACCTGCCGAACCTGACGGTGGTATCACCCGATGCGGGCGGCGTGGAGCGAGCGCGGTTTTTCGCGAAGAAGGTGGATGCGGCACTGGCCATCGTCGACAAACGGCGGGTGGAGATGAACGTTGCCGAAGTGATGCATGTGATCGGCGATGTGAAGGGGCGGACCTGTTTGATCATTGACGATTTGATCGATACGGCGGGTACGCTGGTGAAAACCGCAACGGCGCTGATGGAGAATGGCGCGACTGAAGTTTATGCCTGTTCTTCGCATGCGGTGCTGTCGCACCCGGCGGTCGACAATATTGCGAAATCGGTGATCCGCGAAGTGGTGGTCACCAATACCATTCCGCTGACGGAAGAGGCCAAACAGGAGCCGAAGATCCGCGTGCTATCGATTGCGGGATTGATTGGCCGGGCGATCCAGGCCAATCACGAAGAGACTTCGGTGAGCAAGTTATTTGTTTAAGGCAGACCCATTGAATACGGAAGCGAGCCAAACGCGCGATTAATGCGGCGCATAGAACGCGGCTCGCCAGGATGACAGTGCTTCCTGGTAATACTTACAGAGGGAATCGAAATTATGGCGACTACATTGGAACAGAATGTTTTGGAAGCGCAACCGCGCGAGGCTGGCACCAAGAATCAGGCGCGGCGGGTGCGCCGCGAAGGCAAGATTCCGGCCGTGGTTTACGGCGCGAGCAAGGATGCCGTTGCCGTGAGTGTGGACCCCCGGCACGTGCTGCGCATTTTGCACTCCGACAGCGGACACAACACGATTTTCGATCTTGCGCTGAATGGAGGCGAGCGCACCAAGGCCATGATCGTGGATTGGCAATATGAGCCGATCAAAGGCCATCTGCTGCACATCGACCTGAAGCGCATCGCCATGGACAAGGCGCTCCGGGTCAGCGTGCCCATCGTCCTGCAAGGCACGGCCGAGGGTGTGAAGACGGAGGGCGGAATTCTCGAGCAGATATTGCGCGAGGTGGAGATCGAGTGCCTGCCGGGCGATATCCCAAGCCACATTGATGTCGATATCAGCCATCTGACTTTCGGCAAAGTGCTGCGCGTCTCGGATTTGCCACGCAACGAGAAAGTGAAGATTCTTTCGGACGCGAACCAGCCTGTGGCCCACGTGACTTCAGTGAAGGAAGAAGTTGTGGCCACGCCGGAAGCGGTGGCGGCGGAAGCTGGAGCGGTTCCCGCCGAGCCCGAAGTCATCAAGAAGGGCAAGGCCGAGACCGAGGAAGAGGGCGAGACGGCGACTGCCGAGAAGCCGGAAAAGGCGGAGAAGAAGCCCGAGAAGAAGGAGAAGAAGTAAGGAAGCGAGCCGAACGCGCAATTGCTGCGTCGCAAAGAACCCGACGCTTCCGCGCGGCTCGCCCTGATCCTTCGCTGCGCAAAGAACGCTTGCTCAGGATGACAAAGAGGGTTTACTGCGAGCGGCGGAGGATACGGAAACAGCGTGAAACTGATTGTTGGGCTCGGAAATCCTGGCAGCGAGTATCAGTTCACGCCGCATAACATGGGCTTTCGGGTGGTGGATCGGATCGCCAGCGAGCATCGGGTTGAGATCAGGAACCGGCAGTGCCGGGCGCTTACGGCGCGAATAACAGTAGGGGACGAGCCGGTGCTTTTGGCCAAGCCTGAAACCTACATGAACCTGAGCGGGTTGTCGGTGCGTGAGCTGGTGGTGGAGTACGAAGCGAAGCCGGAAGCGGATCTGATTGTCATCCAGGACGAACTGGATTTTCCGCTGGGCACGTTGCGGATTCACACGCGGCGGAGTTCGGCGGGGCACAACGGGATTGAATCGATTATCGGAGCGCTGGGCACGCAGGAGTTTTTGCGCATCCGGATCGGCGTGGCTCCGGAACGCAAGGTGGAAGACGGTCAGAGTTATTTGTTGTCCCCGTTTCGCAAGGCCGACCTGGCGGTGGTGGACGAGATGATTGATACCGCCGCAGAAGCGGTGAAAGCGATCTTGACAGACGGTCCGGCGGTGGCGATGAACCGGTTCAACCGGAAGGAAGAGCAGTGATCAGTGGTCAGTGGCTAGTGGTTAGTGCGTTCGGAAACAAATTGGACAAAATGGCTTTGCGGTTGCGGTGTCACTGGTCACTGACCACTGATCACTGGCCACTGCTTGGAGACAGAAATGAATCGTACATATGAACTGATGTTTATTGTCCGGCCAGATATGGCGGACGAAGATCTCGACAAGCTGATTGCAAACCTGGAATCGACGGTGACTGCGGCGGCGGGCTCAATCAAGAGTATCGATCGCATGGGAAAACGGCGCCTGGCGTACGTGGTGCGGAAGTTCCGTGAGGGCGTCTACATTCTTATGACGATCGAGGGCGCGGGGACCGTGGTGCACGAACTGGAGCGCCGCTTGCGCGTGACCGAGCCGGTGATCAAGTTCCTCACGGTGCGCGTCGACCTGGAACAGAAGCGACTGGACAAGATCAAGAAGCTGCGCGATGCGAAAAAGAAGGTAAGCGCCCAGCCTGCGGCGGTGCCGGAGGAAGCGCCTGCGGCGCCGGCGGCGGAGACGCCAGCAACGGCGTAAGAGCAGGGGCTAGGGATTAGGGGGTCAGAGATTAGTGCTGCGTGCGCTAGCAGAAACGAAACGACTGAGCCCTAGCCCCTGGCCGCTAACCCCTGATTTTTAAGGAGCGTTATGACTGAAGAGACCAAGGCACCAGCGCCAGCGTCAACCGAGCGGCCGTCGCGGCCTTTCGGGGAGCGATCCGGCGGAGGAGACCGTCCGCGATTTGGAGGCGGAGGCGGAGGCGGACGATCGGGCCCGGCGGTCCGCCGCGTGAAGGTGGACGCAAGTTTTTCCGGCGCAAGAAAGTTTGCAAGTTCTGCACCGAGAAGATCGCTGACATCAACTACAAAGATTACCGGCTGCTCGGGCAGTTTGTGGCCGAGAGCGGCAAAATCGTGCCGCGGCGCTTGACCGGAGTGTGCTCGCCGCACCAACACCGGCTGGCTGCGGCCATCAAGCAGGCGCGAAATATCGCTTTGCTGCCGTTCGCCGGGCGAGCATCGTAGAAAAGCAGCTTTTAGCTGTTAGCCTTTAGCTCTTAGCTTCCGTCGAGCTTAGAGTTGAGGGCCTATCTAAAGGCTAAGAGCTAACAACTAATAGCTTAGGACCGGAGTCATACCATGGAAGTCATTCTCAAAGAAGACGTAAGTAAGTTGGGAGCGCGCGGCGACGTGGTGAAGGTTGCCGAAGGATATGGGCGCAATTTTCTCTTGCCGCGCAAGCTGGCCATTGAAGCCACTGCCGGCAACAAGGCCGTCATCGTGCAGATGAAGGCTGCCTCAGTGCGCAAGTCGGCCAAGGAGAAATCGCAGGCCGAAGAACTGGCCAAGCAGTTTGAGGGGCTCGCGGTCTCGTTCCAGAAGCGAGCCGGCGAGCACGATCAACTGTTCGGCTCGGTCACCTCTGGCGACATTGCCGAAGCTGTCGTGAAAAAAGGAATCAATCTGGACCGAAAGCAGATCCAGCTTCATGAGCCGCTGAAGACTCTGGGCGAGTTCACCGTGCCCGTAAAGCTGCATAAGGATGTGACCGCGCATTTGAAAGTGGTGATTGAGAAGAGAAGCAGACAGTCGCGGAGTAGGGTTTCCGAGGAGGAGCGTGCGCGATGAGGCCTTCGTTTCTGCTAGCGTTAGCTTTCCCCTCTTCCTCAGCTCACGGGGCTGCGCTCATATGCGTCCCCTGCTCCAGAGCCCGAGAGGTGATTCACTGGGAGAGGTGTGAGGGACGTCAAAGTTATCGCGCGCCAGTCGACTCGGCGTTAGTACAGCCGTCACGGGTCTTCGGCAACCACCCCCAGTCTGACGATCTTCCCGTTCACGCCCGACGCGTCCGACTCCACATTGTTCTCATCGGCACTACCCTTCCTACCCGAACGCGTCTGCACGATTCTTATCGCTCGCGCATTCAAGGTCTCCGACGAGGTCTAACGATCACCTCGTCGAGGAGGAAACATTCGATCTTGCGGAAACGGCGCGTGACGAGATACTCAAGGCATTAGGACCGTTTGACCGTTTATGCCGGCATAGGGCTCCGCAGTTTTCGCTCATGCAATTAAACAAACTCCGGACCGACGCGGATGGATACCGCCTTGTCGAGATTGCCAATCGGTGACGTAGGCACCTCCGAACAGCCCGCAAGTTCACTGTTGGAATCGGGCATCCGACGGAACCGGCGCATCTTCCGGAGGGAGCGCTTCGAAAGCACCTCCCGCCAGCGACTGGCGGCCTATGATCAGAGCTATGCTCCTACAGAACCGGCACTGATGCCGTAGCCTCCCGTCGGTCTGGGACAGCTGCGACCGGGCGTGCTGGGTAATTCCCCACTCTGTGTGTATGACGCGGGTCGTGGGCTTCTGCCCTCCATTCAAACTGTTGAGCTTCAAGCGGAAATCCGGCATCCCAGCCTATAATTTCTGCTCACGGTTCCTCTGACTAGCCGTCTATTCCAATGCAAGCGCGGGTACGGCATTGACACCGGGCTGCGAGGAAACGACGAAACATGCCGGCCGATGTTTTGGCAATCACACTTGCGGTTGGCGAACGGACGCTCTCGAGAGCGAAGTATCGGGCGGAGAAGGTCAGCGGTAACGGAGAACGCAAGAACCAAGACCCCGCGCGGGGCCGCATGGCTGGGCAAGAACGCCGCATAGACGATACGATCCTCATCCGGGAGGCGCAACGCGGCAACCGCGCCGCCTTCGAGGAACTGGTGCGTCACTACGACCAGGCGGTCTTGCGGCTTGCGCTGCATCTCACCGGCGCCGAGCACGACGCTCAGGACGTGTATCAGGATGCCTTCCTCAAAGCCTACAAGAACATCGGAAGCTTTCGGTTTGAGTGTTCGTTCTACACGTGGATTTACCGCATTGTGACCAATCTCTGCCTGGATCACTTGCGCAAGAAGACGGTGCGCAAGGAAGATGCGCCGGTGGCGCAAGACGGCAATGGCGGGGAGTATGACCTGCTGGATCAGGTGGCGGATGGGCGGGCCGGAGCGAATCCGGAGCGCGATTTGATGCGGCGGCAGTTGGGGGCGCGGATTTCAGGAGCGCTGGAGAAGTTGACTCCGCGCGAGCGAATGGTGTTTGAGCTTAGGCATTATCACGGGTTGAAATTGCGGACCGTGGGTGAGATTTTGCACACGACGGAAGAGACCGCGAAGAATACTTTGTTTCGGGCTACGCAGAAGTTGCGCGGGCAGTTGGCGGATATGAGGTAAGAAAGAGACGGGCTAATGCCCAGCGGACAGCCGAGGGCGGCTGTCCCCACATGAACCTGGATACTTCCCCTGAGGGGGTTTGAATTATGAAGTGCGAATGGGTACGAGAAAATATCACGCTGCATGTTTATGGCGAGCTGGCCGATGATGCCCGCCATGAACTGGAGCAGCATGTAGCGCGCTGCGCCGACTGCGCGGCGGGACTGAAGGCGGAGCAGGAGTTCCACGCTCTGTTGTCACAGGACCGGGCCGAGGACCCGACGCCTAACTTGCTGGCCGCTTCGCGCATGCGTTTGCAGGAAGCGTTGGAGACGGCTGAGCAGGGCGGCTTCTGGCATCGGCTGGCTTTCGATCCGGCGAACTGGCTGCGGCAGGTGCGCTTTTCTCCCGCGCTGGCGTCGGCGATTCTGATTCTCGGATTTGCCGGCGGCATGGGGACTTCGTACAGGGTATTTGCTCATCCGCCTCAAGGTCCGGCGGGCACGACTCCCCCTCCCGTCGAAAGTTCGATTACCGGCATCCAGTCCATCACGCAGGAGCCGGGCACGAATAAAATTGACATCAAGTACAACACGGTTTCCACATTGGAGACGCAGGGATCGATGAACGACCAGCGCATCCAGCAACTGCTGCTGTTTGCCGCGCGCAATAATTACAATTCCGGCGTGCGCATGGATTCGGTGGATTTGCTGACCCAGAAGCCCGATGTTTCACAGGTGCGCGATGCGCTTATATACGCGCTGCGTTACGACACGAATCCGGGAGTGCGGTTGAAAGCTTTGGATGGTCTGGGTGGGTTTGTGAAGAACGATGTGCGGGTGCGCGACGTGGTGCTGGAAGCGCTGGTGAATGATTCGAATCCGGGCGTGCGCACTGAAGCTTTGCGGCTGATTGAGCCGGTGAAGGCGGACGGCAGCGTGCGTGGCGTGCTGATGACGCTGGCGGCCAAGGATCAAAGCCAGTACATCAAATCGCAGGCGCGTACCATGCTGGCGCAGTTGCCGGAGATTGATTGAAACGGATCGATTGACGTCTTTATAGAAACTGAGGTGTTATTTTGAGGAGTTCGCCACAATTCGCCGGCCTGGTTTGTCTGCTGGGCCTGCTTACGCCGCTGGCCATGGCGCAGGAAACACAAGTATCCCGCGACGGCAGCGGCTGGAGCCAGGTCATCACGGGGTCGCTGGCTGGAGTCAAGAACCTGAGAGTCAGGATCGATGCAGGCTCGGTGGCTGTGCACGGGGCGCAGCGGCCGGGCATCGACTTCTCCTTTCATATGCACTCAAATGCGTCGTCCGAGGAAGATGCGCGGCATCAGTTCCAAAACTACAAAGTGAGCGCATTCGTTAAAGGGGATACGGCGTGGGTGGTGGGGGAACGCAAGGGTGTGCACGGGGTTCACATCGGTCCGGCGCGAATGACGATTGTGACGGGGTCGGAGCGCAAGTTCTCGGGCGAGTTTGTGATTAACATTCCGCGCGAGATGCAACTGGTAAAGATCGAGACGGGTGGGGGCACAGTAGAAGCGACGGGCGTCGCCGGACGTGTGGAGATTGAGACCGGCGGCGGGAAGGTGCGTATAGATGACGTTGGCGGCCCAGTGACTGCAGAAACCGGGGGCGACTCAATCGACGTCGGAACGGTAGGCGGAGATTTGAAACTGGAGACCGGCGGCGGCGCCATTTCGATCGGGTCGGTCAAAGGTACGATCCAGGCAGAGACTGGCGGTGGCAATGTGATTGTGCTCTCCTGCGAACAGGGCGCTGTGATTGAGGCGGGCTGCGGAAACGTGGAGGTCAAGCGCTGCTCAGGGAGAGTCAAAGCGTCGACCGGCGGGGGCAGTGTGACTTTGGGAGACATCGGCGGTCCGGCGGAGATTGAGACCGGCGGGGGCAGTATTCGCCTGGCGTCGGCGAAAGGGCGGGTGGGCGCGAATTCCGGCGCGGGATCCATTGAGCTGGACGGTGTTCCTTCAGCCCGTGTGGAGACAGGTGCGGGCGGGATTACGGTGAAGATCATCAACAGCGGGGCGGAGCGCAACGATTCTGTGCTTGAGACCTCTACGGGCGACATCACGGTCTACATTGCCCCGGACGTTGCCGTGTCAATTCGCGCCAGTGTGGAACTGGGCAATGGGCACCACATTAATTCTGACTTCGCGGACATCCATGTGGCCAGCGAGGGCGACCAGTGGGGCCCGAGAACGCTTACCGCGGAGGGCAAGTTGAACGGAGGCGGCCCCGTGCTTAAAGTTCGGACGACTACCGGTGACATCTGGTTCAAGCGGGCGAGCCGGTAAGGAAGCGACAAGGAAGCGAGCGCCGAACGCGCGATTAACGGATCGCACAAACCGCGATCCTTCGCGCGGCTCGCCCAGATCCTTCGGCGACGATGAAGCCGTCGCCGAAGGATGACAGAAGTTCAACATTTCAGGAGGTTGGACATGCGCAAACACGTTGTGGCGACGATTGCCCTGCTGCCTTTGCTGCTCAGCATGGCTCAAGCCGGACAAAGATGGTCGGTTGACTCTTCGGAGCCTTTAGGGTTTTTCAGCGACGAGTCGGATACGAGTTCCTACCTCGGCGTGGACATCGCAAACATCACTACCGAACGCCTGAGCGCTTTGAAGCTGAAGGAAGAACAAGGCGTGGAAGTGACGATGGTCGATCAGGATGCCCCCGCCGGCAAAGCAGGCATCAAGGAACACGACGTGATTTTGACTATGAACGGAACGGTTATCGAGAGCAAGTCGCAGTTGCAGCGGATGATCCACGAAACGCCGCCGGGACGAGTGGTTACGCTAGGGCTGAGCCGCGATGGCGCGCCGATGACCATCAAGGTGCAACTGGCGGACCGGCGCAATGAATTTGCTCAGGTGTGGCCGAAGGGCAAATTCAAAGACAAGGACTTCCACGTCGAGATTCCGCCCATCCCCAACATCGACGTTGACATCCCGAACATTGGGGTGGTTTACGTGCATTCATCGATGAGAAGCGGAGTGATGGTGGAGAATCTCACGCCGCAGCTTGGGGAATTTTTTGGCGCGAAGAACGGAAATGGAGTGCTGGTACGGTCCGTGGAAAAGGGAAGCCGGGCGGAAAAGGCCGGCCTGCATGCAGGAGATGTGATCACCAAGGTCGGCGATGAGCCGGTGCATGATACCAGTGACTTCACCCATGCTTTGCACTCCCACGGTTCGGGATCGGTGAGCCTGGGGGTGATACGGGACAAGAAAGAGCAAACCCTTACGCTTACTTTGCCGGAGCGCAAAGAGTCTGGCGAAGTGATTGAAGAGAGCCTGGAAGAGCCCGAGGTGGATGCGGAAAGGCAGTTGGAATTCAGTGAACTGCAGAACGAAATCGCCAAGCTTCAGCCCCAGATGGAACTGGCAAAGGAAGAAGGCCGCAAGGCCGCGGAGGAACTGCGCAAGTCTATGTGCTCCCAACAGAAGGCGATCAAGGAGCAAGCCGAGAAGCTGAAGCAGGAATTCGGGCCCAAATTTCAGGAGCAATTCGAGAAGAGCCGCGAGAAGCTACAGCAGGAGATGGAGGAGCTTCGCCTGCAGTTCGGCGGCGACGGGCGAGACATCTAAAACAACGTGATCAGTGTCCAGTGGCCAGTGGTCGGTAAGAAAATCCTGCCCCGCGCGGCGATCTTACTGACCACTGGCCACTGATTTTTCTCTCAGTCGCCAGGCACACCTTGTTCCGTCCTGCCTGTTTGGCGGCGTAGAGGCCGGCATCGGCGGCTCGCACCAAGTCGTCGCGGGTGGTGCCGTGATCGGGGTAGGCGGCGGCTCCGGCGCTGATCGTAACGGTGCGGGGCACGCCGGGGAATTGCCAGTCTGCGACCATCTTGCGCAGTTTTTCCGCCACGCTCAGGGCATGCTGCGCGTCAGTTTGCGTGAGCAGAATGCCGAACTCCTCGCCTCCGTAACGGCATACCACATCAATCTTCCGCAACTGCTGGTGAAACAGGGATGACACCTGGCGCAGCACCTCATCGCCCAGCACGTGTCCGAACTCGTCGTTGAGCCGCTTGAACTGATCGATGTCAGCCATGATGACGGCCATACCTGTGCCGTAACGGCGGGCGCGTTCAATCTCTTCCATGAAGCGCAATTCGAAAAAGCGCCGGTTGAAAATGCCGGTTAGTCCATCGAGATAGGCCAACTGTTTTACCCGCTCGACATAGTGCGCATTCTGAATGGCGGTGGCGCAGATGTCGGCGACCGACTCCAGCGATTGCAGATCGCCATCGCGGAACGCATCCGGCTGCGAGCTGTCGAGCGCGAGAATTCCCAGCGTGTGCCCGAACGAGACCAGAGGAATACACATGCGCGAAGCTGATTCCGCGAAGAACTTCGTGCCGGTGGGGCCGCCTCGCAGATTTGTTTCCGTCACCGTGCGGTTGCTGGCCATAATGTCCGCCCAGGGTTCAGCCGGAAAGCGGCCGCCCTGCGGAATGCGAGGCGTAAGCGTGCCGTGATGGGCCCGCAGCACCAGGTCGTGATCCTCGCGCAAGAACAGCGAGACGTGCGATACGCGGAATGCGTCCTGAATCAGCTGGCAAACCCTGCTGAGCAGATCTTCAAGGTCGAGAACCGCGGTAGTTTGCTGGGCGATGGCATTGATCGCCTGCAGCTGCCGGGTACGCTGCTGCTCCAGAGAGTAAAGGCGCGCGTTCTGCAAAGCAATTGACGCCTGGGTGGAGAACAGCGTGAGCAGGTCGATGGTTTCGGCGTCGAAATGGTCCTCGCGGTCGCTCTGGCAATCGAGCACGCCAACCACCTCATCCCGAACCATCAAGGGAATGGCGAGTTCAGAACACGTAGATTTCGCGGAGCAGATATAGCGCGAATCTTGAGTGACATCCGGGGCGTAAACGGGTTGTTTCTTGAGCGCCGCGGCTCCGGTTATTCCTGCGCCCGGAGACCAGCGAATCTTATCCTGCCCTTCATCCCAGCCAATCTGCGAGCGGACGTGCAGCTGCTGCGACTGCCGGTCCAGCAGCAGAATGGCGACGTTGCGCAAATGAAAGTAGTCCCGTGCGATGGCCAGGATGCGCTGCAGCACCTCGTCCGGATCAAAGGTGGAGAGCACGGCCTGGCCGGCATCGTACAGGACCGCGATGTTATTCATGACTCAGGCGATATCGTAACGTGACCGGGAGGTTTGGCCGAGGTTCCTAAAGTAACTACAGAATAGCCTGTAGGACTCGACCAGATGGCATTACTTCCACCTTCTGGCGGTGCGAATCAGGCCATAGGCAGCGATGCAAAACCAGAAATCCACGAGCAGACCTATGTCGAGCTGGAATGGGCGGTGGCGTGGCAGTGGGAGGGAGGGTGCCAGAAAGAAGTAGGCCACGTTGCCCAGGATGATGGCGCACAGAGCTTGGAGCAGATTGATGAGCATCGAGGGGTTAGACACCGGGGTCATAGCATTTGGGTTCCGGTCTGCGAGAGTGGTGAATTTCCAGGTCGCGCGGCCTGCTAACATTCCTTCGTAACCTCTGCCATGCTTGAACTCACCACGCCGGTCCAGTACGTCAAGGGAGTTGGCCCGAAACTGGCGGAGATTCTTGCCGCCAAGGGCATTGCCACGGTGGGCGATCTGCTGCATTATCTGCCGTTTCGTTACGAAGACCGGCTGAACCCGCGCGGCATTGCGGAATTGCGGGCTGGCGAGATGGCCACCGTGATTGGCGAAGTGCGCAACTCGGGGCTGTTTCGCACCCGGCGCATGCCTATCTTCCAGTTGACCGTGGGGCAGGGGCGATCCAAGCTGAAATGCCTCTGGTTCAATGCGACCTACCTTCAGGACAAGTTCAAGGCTGGCCAGTTGATCGCGCTGTATGGAAAAGTTGAGCAAGATTCGCGCAGTGGAGAACTGCAGATCATCCAGCCACAGTTTGAAATGCTGGGCGACGCGCCCGGAGACGCCGCCGATGACAAGGCCGCTTCGTCTCTAGAAGTGGGGCGCATTGTGCCTATCTACGAGTCGGCAGGGCAGGGGCGTGTAACGGCGCGCTGGTTTCGCCGGGTCATTCGTACTGCGCTCGACGATCTGACTCCCGAACTCGCCGAAACTATTCCGGCAGCCGTGCGCGAGCGTCTGGCGCTGGTTTCGCCGCGTGAGGCCTTGTGGAAAGTCCACTGGCCCGAGGCAGGAGAAAGCTTCGAGGACTTGCAGTCGTCGCGCACGCCAGCGCACATCCGGCTCATCTTTGAGGAATTGTTCTTCACCGAGTTGGGACTGGAACTCAAGCGGCGCCAGCAGAAGGCGCAAACTGGGATTGCCTTTCGTCTCGATGACCGGGTGCGTCAGGCGATCAAGAAGATTCTGCCGTTCCATCCCACGGCGGCGCAGAAGCGGGTGTTGAAAGAAATTGCTGATGATATGCAGAAGCCGCACCCCATGCGGCGTTTGCTTCAGGGAGATGTAGGCTCGGGAAAGACCATTATTGGTTTCCAGGCGGCGATTATTGCCATCGAAAACGGTTGCCAGGTCGCATTGATGGCGCCCACTGAGATTCTTGCGCAACAGCATTATTTTTCCGCGCGCAGGATTCTGGAGAATGCCGGATACCGGATCGTCCTGCTGACCGGCTCTCTGGAGGCTGACCGCAAGCGCGAAATCCGACGCCACATCGCTCAGGGGAATGCGCAGCTTGTCATCGGCACCCACGCGCTTCTGGAAGAAAAAGTGGAGTTCGCGAAGCCGGGCCTGGTGATCGTCGACGAGCAACATCGTTTCGGCGTCCTGCAGCGCCTGAAGTTGATGAAGAAATCGGGCGAAGGTAGCGATGAGAAAAATCTTGCCGAGCCTGACGTTCTCGTCATGACGGCTACGCCCATTCCTCGCACACTGGCTCTTACGTTGTATGGCGATCTCGATCTCAGCGTGCTCGACGAGCTTCCACCGGGCCGCACGCCGATCATCACGCGACGAATTACAGACGACCGTTCGCCCGAAGTGTGGGATTTTGTGCGCAAGCAGGCCGCGAAGGGACATCAAGTGTATGTTGTCTACCCGGTCATCGCCGAAAATGAAGAGACCGAGCTGAAGGCCGCCGTCAAGATGTATCGCGAACTGAGCGGGAAAGTGTTCGCCGATCTGAAGGTCGGGCTGCTGCACGGGCGGCTTGATTCTGAGTTGAAAGATCAAGTCATGCGCATGTTCCAGAAGGGCGAGTTGCAGATTCTGGTGGCGACCACGGTGATTGAAGTGGGCGTAGATGTGCCGAATGCAACTGTGATGGTGATTGAGCATGCCGAGCGCTTTGGCTTGGCGCAGCTTCACCAGTTGCGCGGGCGCATCGGGCGCGGGGCCGCGAAGTCCTATTGCATCCTGATGACGGGCGGCAAAGTCACGGAAGAGGGCGAGCGCCGTCTCGATGCCATGGTGCGAACCAACGACGGCTTCCAAATTGCCGAACTCGATCTCGAACTGCGCGGGCCGGGAGAATTTTTCGGCACGCGGCAGGCCGGGATGCCCGACTTCCGCGTGGCCAACCTGATTCGCGACCGGCAGTTGCTGGAACTGGCCAAGCGCGAAGCAGCGGCGGTGGTCGCCGGGCCGAATACCGAAATCACGCAAGTGGAAATCAGCCGCGCCCTGGTTGCACTGCGCACGCGCTGGCAGCAGACCTACGGGCTGGTCGAAGTGGGTTAGCAAGCGCGATCAGTTCTGGTCTCCCGCTCCGTGTTTTCCCTGGCAGATTCTGCACAGGGTTGGAGGCAGCGAATTGTCCACCCGATGTTGCACCGGCTTCAAGGTGCGCAAATAAGCGAATACAGCCTTGAGATCGTCATCCGTCATGTTCCGGTATACAGTCCAGGGCATGATGGAATTTAGGGATCGGGCTCCAACTCTGCCGGTCCGCATGGCCTGAATAAACATGTTCTCGTCGTAGTACGAGATGCCTGACGGGTGCGGAGTAATGTTGGAACTGGTCGCGGTTCCGAATGGACCTTTCAGTTCGAAGCCGCCGGCGAAGGCCATGGCGGGGACAGGCTGCCCTTGCTTTTGCTGTGTGTGACAGTCGGAGCAGCCCGCGATTTGCACCAGATACGCACCTCGCCGGGCGGGGTCAGAAGAATTGTCGGCGGGCACAGGCGAGGTCACGGGTTGGGGAGCATCCCGGATCAGATATTTCACGGGGAAAATAATCGCGGTCCGGGACAGCGAGTTTTGCACCGGTTGCAGTGAGCGTAGATACACCACGATGGAAGCGAGATCCTCATCCGACATGTTTCGAAAGTGCTCGTATGGCATGAGTGGAAACAAAGTTCTGCCGTCGTGGCCGATGCCTTCCCGTATGGCTCGAGCCAGTTGGTCATCACTCCAAGTGCCGGCTCCGGTTGCGGGATCAGGTGTGAGGTTGGACGCGACCACGGTTCCCGGCAAGCCATCGAGGGGGAAGACCTCGCCGGCGCCCAGCTTGCTTTCCAGCGCCGGACCGCCGGGCACCGTCCAGTCGTGTTCCGAATGGCAGTGCATGCACCCGGAAACCGAATTGGCGAGGTAGCGGCCGCGCGCCAGACGTTGGGGCGAGGGCTCGAACTTGCGGTCGGTGAGCGGTCGCGCTCGCGCGCCCAGAAACGGCCTCCAGCCGATCGTGAAGCTGATAGCGACCACTAAGATGACTGCGATCGTCAGTGCGACAAAGCCCAGCCACTTGCAGAATTTCCTCATGAACTCGTGCCCCCGATGGTGGCCGCATTCTACGATGGCCAAAAGATTTGCTCAAGGGCCACGGTTTGCTCAGGGGGTGAGGCCGAACTGGTAGAATCGGAAAGATGGCAGGCGCTTTACAATTGATCCAGATCGACCTTGGACCGCCAGTGCGCATGCCCAAGCCCGACTGGTTGCGCGCCAAAGCCCCGGTTGGGGACAACTTTCACAATCTTAAAAAGCTGGCGCGCGGATTGGGATTGCACACGGTCTGCGAATCGGCGCAGTGCCCGAACATCGGCGAATGCTGGAATCACAAGACCGCTACATTTATGTTGCTGGGCGATATATGTACCCGCCGCTGCGGGTTCTGCGCCGTGCCGAAGGGCCGGCCAGAGCCAATCGACTGGGATGAGCCGCGCCGCGTGGCTGAGGCTGTGGCCACGCTCGGCCTGAAACATGCCGTGGTGACTAGCGTGAACCGTGACGATGACAACGTTGGCGGCGCCATAGTTTTTGCCGAGACCATTCGCGAAATTCGCGAACTGATTCCCGAGTGCCGCATTGAAGTGTTGATTCCGGATTTTCAAGGCTTGGAAGAACCGTTGAAGATCGTGCTCAACGCAAAGCCCGACGTTCTCAACCACAATACCGAAACCGTGCCTCGTCTCTATCGCGCCGTGCGCTCCGGTGCCCGCTACGAGCGCACGCTTACCCTGCTGGAGAACGCCAAGAAATTTTCTCCGGGCATGGTGACGAAAAGTGGCGTGATGGTTGGCCTTGGCGAATCCACGGAAGAACTGGTCGAAGTTTTCCGCGATCTCGGCGGCCGCGGCGTCAACATTCTTACCGTGGGCCAGTATCTGCGTCCCTCGCGCGATCACTTGCCCATCGCCCGCTTTTACACGCCTGAGGAATTCCGCGATTTGCGGGACGAAGCGTTGCCTATTTGGTTTCCGCCACGTCGAGTCCGGTCCCATGGTGCGTTCCAGCTATCACGCGCACGAACAGGCTGAATCCACATCCGCGCCGCGGGTAGCGTCATAGCAGCGGCAATGCTAAGCGCGCTTCTTGTTTTACTGGGCTTCTTCGCGGGATTGCTGGGAGCGCTGACCGGCATCGGCGGCGGCATTCTGCTTACGCCCATCCTCGCACTGCATTTTGGAATTCCCATCCGGCAGGCGATTGGCACCAGCCTTGTCGCCGTGATCACCACCTCGGCCGCGAGTTCGTCCGTGCATCTTCAACGCCACACCACCGATATTCGTCTGGGCATGACGCTCGAGTTGGCAACCGCTCTTGGCGCCGCAGTCACCGCGTATCTCGTGGGGTATTTCAACCGGAGCCTTCTTGAGGGATTGTTCGCCGGGTTTCTTCTCTACAGTTCCGTCATGATTCTGATACGCCGTGGCAAGGTGAAAGACCAGGAAGAACTCCCGCCTAACGGCAACGGTGAAACCGTGATTCCATCGTACGAACCACAGCGTTATCCGCTCGGGCTGGCCGCGTCTCTGGTCGCGGGCGGACTCTCCGGGCTGCTCGGCATCGGCGGCGGTCCCATCAAAGTTCCCGTGATGTTCATCTTCATGAATGTCCCGCTGATGGTGGCTACGGCAACGTCGAATTTCATGATTGGAGTAACGGCTGCGGCCAGCGCCATCGTTTATTACCGCCGCGGAGACATCCTGGTGCAGGTCGCTGCCCCGCTCGCAGTAGGTGTGTTCGTGGGATCACTGCTGGGCGCTCGCCTTGCGCCGCGCATCCAGACGAAATATGTCGTCTATCTGCTGGTGGGGATCATGCTTTATCTTGCGGGTCGCCTGTTCGTGCACCTTTTCGCCGGGGGCGCGCCATGAGTCAATTGCGGGAGCCCGCCTTCGATCGTGTGGTTGCGCTGGTGTTGCGCGTCGGCGCGTTCGGGTGTTTCATCATTATGCTGGCCGGATTGCTGGTTGGATTTTTCGTCCCAGGCCGCATCCCGCTGCAAATCGAACGCGCGGGCGTGCTGCTCATGCTGGCTACGCCCGTGGTTCGCGTCGTGGTTGCGGGCGTCCTATTTCTGCGCGAAAAAGATTGGAAGTATGGGGCAATTTCCTTTGGAGTGCTAACGATCCTACTTCTGAGCGCGATCTTCGGTATCGGAGAACACTGAGGGCGGTGCCAGTGTGAGTTGTCATCCTTCGCTTCGCTCGGGATGACAAGTCCTCGCCTCCGATAAGCGTCATCGATATCAGAAGACATGAAGCTTGATGCTGAGATACTTCTTGGGGTTCTCCCGGATGGCCTTCACCAGGTTCCGGCTCTCTTCCAGCATCTGGTTGGCATTGTTGTAGAGCGTCTCGTCCTTGAAGAGTTTTCCCGCGGTTCCCTGGCCTGCCTCAAGTTCGCTGGTGAGAGCGGCGAGCTTGGTCATCGTGGTATCGATCTTCTTCGCCAGTTCCTCGTCCTTGAGGAACCTCCCCGCCGTTCCCTTGCCCGCATTGAGGTCTTCGCTAACCTTCTTCAAGTTCGCGACAGTTTCGTTGGCGTTGTTGTAAAGAGTCGGGTCTTTCAGGAATTTCCCCGCTGTGCCTTTGCCCTGTTGCAGGTCGTCGGCTACTGCGTTCATCTTATCGAGCGTGGCGACGAACTTTTCATAGGCATCGCTCTTATTGATCAACTGGCCCAGGCTGCCTTGCCCCTTGGCGATCTCGTCAACAACGGTTTTGAGTTCCGCAACCGTTTGCGACAAGCGGTCATACAGCGTGGGATCGTAAATCAACTTGCCCAGCGATCCTTTGCCGCTTTCTGCAAACGCCAGGATGCGGTCGGCGCGCTTGAGCAGCGCATCCATGTTCTGCAGGGTGCTCTGGCTGGAACGCACCACCTCGTTGAAATCGGGATGTATGCGAGTGGGAAGCGTGTCGCCATCCTGCGCCGGCCCAAGAACGGCCTCCGAGCTGTCCATATCCATGAAAGTTTCGCCCAACACGCCGGCAGTCTCGAGGGAAGCCTTGGTGTCTTTGCGAAGGTTGAAAATGTACTTCGTGCTTACCTTCATGACCACTTTGACGGGAGTAAGTTGCTTATCTTTATCAGGGACAATCACAATATGCAGGACGTTGCCGATATCCACGCCGCTGAGCCGGACGGGCGCGCCGGGCCGCAGACCCTCCGCATTATCGAAGTATGAAATCAGAGTGATGCGCTTGGAGAACAAGCCGGTGGTTCCGGACATCAGAAATAAAAGCAAAGCCAGCACGAGACTGGCGACGATCACCGTGATGCCGACGCGAAGTTGCGACCACTTGAGTTGCTTCTGGCTCGGCAAATGATTTCCTCAGACCGCGACTGCGCCCTTCGGCGACGCAAAGAAGACAGAACAGGCTCACGCCCCTCGTGTCCCTTCGCAGCATCATAACAAAACCGGAGCCCAGTCCTAAGCCCGTTGTGGTCGAACGGCGGGAAGCAGCAATAAAGCCAGCAGGTAGGACGCTACTCCGCAGGCCAGGGTCACGTTCAGGCCAAACTGGATAGCGATCACCATGGCCAGCACGGAGCCGAGCACACTGGCGGCAGCATTCATCGCCCACGCCCATTCCACCGCGTTATCTTTGGCGCTTGCCCCACTGGGGACGTCAACAACAGGGCCGGCAGCCAGCGCGCGCAGGCCTGTGGGGAATGGCATTCCCATCACGAAGCCGAGCGGAGCCAGCAGAAGGCCGCTTACCGCAATTCGCGAGTAGAGTCCCAATCCCACCCACGCTTCCAGCCAGTTGGGCAGGAAGAACAAATCCACCAGAAGTGCCGCAATCACCAGAGTGATGGGCATCCACGCCATGTGTGTGCGGCGCAGCCAGCGGCGCGAAAACAGGCTCCCCGCGCCGCTCGACACCATCAGCAGAAAAATGACCACGGTCAGGGCGTAGGTTGGGTGTCCCAGGAAAAGTACAAAGCGCTGGATAAATGCAATCTCCACCAGAATGTAGCCCAAACCGACGGCGACAAAATAAAGGAGCGGAAGCGGCGACTGACGGCCTCCATGCAGCGCAAGCGGCAGAATCAGGAAGGCCAGCACCGCGGCCAGAGAAATAACCAGCACGAGCATCAGTACCACCACACCCAGGTTCACCTTCCAGTCGATTCCCTGCTGGCTCAACTCTGACTTGCCTAAGATCTGCCCGAGCTTGAGCGTGAAGAAAAAAAATGGAGCGTTATCGTTGACCGGAGCCACGTTGTAGGCATAACTCCGCGCGAAGCGGTAAGGATTGTTGCTCGCGATCAGATCGGCAAAAGGATTCTTTGCAGGACTCGATGGCAGGTAGAGCGGAGTGAGTTCGTCATATTCATCGAAATGAGCCTGCACCGCTGATTCTTCCTCCGCGGTAAAAGCGCTCTTCTTCGCCAGAACCACCACCGGAATCCCGTCTTCACTGAGCGACCCCTGCGAGGCAATGATAAAGTTGTGCGCCGGGTCCGCGACACCGAGGCTGTGCAAGGCCTGCATCGCAACCGAGACTACACGCAGCGCCTCCCGCGGCTGGCGGAACTCCCAGCGGGTGATGGCGATCATGCCGTCGGGTTTCAGATGCTCAAAATATTCCCGGAACGCTTCCATCGTATAGAGATTGTTTTCACTCAGCGCGAAAGCGCCTGCTGCGGTCGACGCCCAGGTATCCACCAGCGTCATCTGCACGACATCGAACCTCTGCGGCGTGGAGCGCAGATAAGACCGGCCGTCAGTGACGTGAATGTGAACCTCGGGCCGCTCGTAGAGATGTTGCGAGTACTCGGCATAACGCCCCCGCATGATCGAGTCGGCGATGATGGGATTGATTTCAATGCCGGTCACGCTGGGGCTGCCGTTTGCCACCGCGCGCAATACGTCTACACCGCCGCCCGGCCCGATAATCGCAAACTCCCCGTGCGGCCGCAGAACATTGGCCAGCGCCGGCGGAGCTGACATGAGATCCCGCTCCCACTCCGTGTCGTGCCAGTGTGCCAGGTCGCAATTCATGATGTAAGTGTTGGCGTCGGCGTCGATGACGATCGTCTTAGCTTGGCCCTGACGATCCACTTCCACGCGTGACAATGCATTCCAGCGAGCAAATTCCACCCACTCCGGGTCGCGAAACATGCCCTTGGCATAGATCACATCGATCAGCCGGTTGGAATGGTTCGCTGCGATCAAGATCACGAACAAAGCCACCAGTCCTCCTGCCACGTTGCGTGCGATTGGGGCTGGCGCCCAGATCATGGCGGCCATGGCCATCACCACGGCTGCCGCCAGAATCGTATTCGGCGCCCCGATCCAGTTGAGGAGCGGAACCACGGCCAGGCAGGCCACCGCTCCCCCGCACAGATCGGCTCCGTAGAGCCGCGAAACCCGCCAGGTCTCGCGCGCAAAAACGACCGAGAACAATAACCCAGTCAGGAAAAAAGGCAGTGCCGCGACCACGTAGATCGCGCTGAGGTGCAGGAAATTACTCCCCGTTACCGAGAGCGATACCGGAACGTGCAGGATAACTTCGAGCACGATGAGCACGAGAATCGCATTGTCGATGCAAAGCCTCGCTGCCAGCGCGCGCGTGCCGGTCTTGCCGAGGCGATTTTTGAATAGATATGCGAACACGCCGCCGGCGCCCAGCCCCAGCAGCGCAATCGAAATCGCGAGAAACGCGAAGTGATAGAAGAGCACTACCGAGAACAACCGGGTGAGCGACAGCTCCAGCAGCAACGCGGCAAAGCTGGTCAGGCCCAAACCTAAAAGAAGAGTGCGTTCTGGAATCGCGGCAGTCGAGCGAACGGAAGTGGCAGCCTGAATGGTTGCAGACATGATGAAATGGAATTTGCCAGTCTAGCAGAAGGCCCGGCAGAATGCGGCGTCTGTCCTCCCGAGTGCGTCATCCCGAAGCCCCGCGTTTTCTCCAGCGGGGCGAGGGATCTCCCGTGCATCGTAAGCGAGCGAAAGCCAATATGCGCTACTGCCAGCTAATTCTCCAGAACCACTTGTGCAATAGCCAGCTCAGACGTGTGCGAGATCGAGAGCGCGGCATTCTTCACGCCCAGCCTGGCGGCGATCTCGCCGGCCTGTCCGTGAAAGGCGATGGTCGGGCGTCCGCCCGGCATGCGAACGACTTCGCAATCGCGCCAGCGCACGCCGCGGCTCCAGCCTGTGCCCAGCGCCTTCATCGCCGCTTCTTTAGCGGCGAAGCGTGCTGCATAGCGCTCCACGCGGTTGGCCTTGGAATCGCAGTAACGCATTTCACCCGCCGTATAGATTCGCCGCAGAAAGCGATCCCCAAAGCGCGCAATCGATTGCCGGATGCGTGGAACCTCGGCGATGTCGATGCCTGTGCCGACAATCATATTTTCGACACTCTAGAACAACCGGTCACTACGGTAAATGAGTTCGCCATCGATCATGCGCGCTTCGGCAGTGACGCGATGCGGCTTGAGCGGTCCCATCCCGTCAATGTGCATCACTTCATGTCCGTGCGCGACCAGCCAGTCGGAAACCAGCATGCGGTGGCAGCGGAAGTATACGCGCTCCGCGCACATGTAGGCTGTGCGTGAGTGCTCGGCTAGCGCAACCAGGCCAGCAACGGCGTTTCTGAACTCCGCAGTTAACATGTAGTCGGCATAATTCCGGAAGCTGGGGTTGCGCAGCCCGATATGAGGCGATTCTTCGCGAGTTTTCTTGCGATAGCCACCCAACTCCTTCATCCAGACATACCGTATTCCGGCCGCCGGTAAACTTGCTTCCAGAGATTCGCGATTGAATTGAGGCAGCCGCCGCGACATCGGGAACGCGCGGATATCCACCAGCGTCTGCATCGCGTGCGCTTGCAGTGTCTCAGTCAGATCGCCGAGAGCGCGGGTCGAATGCCCGACCGTGTAGAGAATCGCCAACACTGTTTGGATGCGGAAACTCAGGAAACGATCTGATTCAGCACGGCCGCGACCGCGGCATCCTGCTCCGCAAACACCGTGCGCAAATCGAGCAGCACACGCCCTTCGTCGACGCGCGCAATGATAGGAGGATTTGAACTGCGCAGGCGCGAGGCCAGTTCATCATCACTGAGGCCTTCGCAAGTGACCGCCAATACCCGTGTGGGCAGAGTAGAAGATGGTGCAGCGCCACCACCGAGGATGGATTCTCCATCCACAATTTCGACTCTCAACTTGGGCGCCGCAATTCGGGCTGCCAGCGCCGCTGCCCGCTCGCCGATGGCTTCTCTGGTGAGGCGCATCATGCGCAGCGTGGGAATCGCGTCGTGATCGTGCTGTACGTAGGCGAGCAAAGTTGCTTCCAGTGCGGCATAGATCACCTTATCCACGCGCAACGCGCGAAACAGAGAATTCGATCGCATGCGTGCAACCAGTTGGGCGTTCCCGCTGATCAACCCGGCCTGGGGGCCACCGAGCAACTTATCACCGCTGTAGGTGACCACATCAACGCCACCGCGCAGGCTGTCGAGCACACTCTGCTCGCCGCCGATTCCAACCGAGCGCAAGTCAACCAGTGCGCCGCTCCCAAGGTCTTCCATCAGCGGAATGCCGCGCTCGCGCCCCAGTTCGACCAGCTCACCCGTCGAGGCCTGCTCGGTGAAACCCGTGATCTCGAAGTTCGAGCGATGCACGCGCAGCAGCAGCCGCGTGCGTTCGGTAATGGCGCTCGCGTAGTCGGCGGTGCGGGTACGGTTGGTCGTGCCCACCTCGCGCAGAATCGCGCCCGATTTCGCCATTACATCCGGAATCCGGAATGACCCGCCGATCTCCACCAATTCGCCGCGCGAGACAATAACTTCTCCGCCGTCGGCCAAAGTGTTCAGCGCAAGCAAAACCGCCGCAGCATTGTTATTCACGACGATGGTCGAGACCGCTCGTGTAGAGACAGCCGCCTCGGCTGTCCCGCCAGCGCGAAGCGCGGCGGCATTCTTCTCAGATGCTGTCACAGGAATGTCCTCACTCAACAGCCTGCGAAACAGCCGGTCCACATGCACATCCCGCTTGCCGCGCTCACCCGCACTCAGATCAAACTCAAGATTGGAATAACTCGCGGCCGTCTTGCGAATGTGATCAATCGCAGCATCGCCCAGCGGGGCGCGGCCGAGGTTGGTGTGCAGGATCACTCCGGTGGCGTTGATCACCGAACGCAGAGAGTAGTTCAGCGCCTGGCGAAGCTGGTTCTCCACAGCTCCGGCCAAGCCCGAAAGAGCAAGTTCCAGCGTATTTTCGTCGAGCAGTTCTGAGGCAATCTCTTCCCGCAGCCGCGCCAGCACGATGCGCACCGCGTCCACGGTAGAGTCGCGGCCATAGCTCGCCGCCAGCGAGCTGACCGCAGAGACGGCCATCACTTCATTGACGGAAGGAAGCTTGCGAAAAAGCTCCGATTGGGCGGCGTTTTTCACGGGGAGATTATCCCACGAAGAGAACGTACTGCGCACGGTTGATTCAACACATCATGCTACAGCGTGTGCAGGTAGGCCAGCAGATCCTGCAGGCCTTGCGCGTCCAGTGTTTGATTGTAGCCCGGCATTTCGTGGCGCCCATAGCGGATGATCTCGGTGACGCGCTCATCGTTCGCCGGCAGACCGCTCAACGGAAGATATGGGTGCTGGAACACGCCCTTCAGTCCTGGGCCTTTTCTACCTTTTGTGGAATAAGGCCGGTGACAGCGGTCGCAGTTGTTGTCATAAAGTTTGCGTCCGGCGGCTTGCTGGGGAGTGAGTCCGAGTTCGGCATCAGATTTGCGCCGCTCGACATCGCAGCCTCCGAGCGCAGTGATCGCAAGGCCTGCGGCCAGAGCCGCGCTGATCCAACGCCCACATTTCGCTAGCCTAAGCAGGCGCTCACGCTCAATCACTTCGATCACTCGCATTTTTTGTCATCGCTCTTGCGCAATTTGTGCGCAGTTTCCCACAGCCGCCGCCATTCCGCTCGACTTACAATGATAGAGGAAAGCTGCAAATCCATGCCAGTCGCCGTGAAGCGAGTATACGAGCCGGTGTCGCGCTCTGATGGAACGCGCGTTCTCGTCGATCGCCTGTGGCCGCGAGGTTTGCGAAAAGGCGCGATCGCCCTGGACGAGTGGCTCCGCGATCTTGCTCCCTCCGACGAGCTGCGCAAGTGGTTTAACGCGCAGCCGGAACGGTGGACGCTTTTTCGCAAGCGCTACCTGAAAGAATTGTCCCGACCGGAAGCCGAAAGAGATTTACAGAAGCTTTACAGCCTGGCTCACAAACGGAAACGCCTTACGCTCTTGTATGCCTCGAAGAACGAAACGCACAACAACGCGACGGTGCTGAAAGACCTGCTCGACGGAATGCGCAAGCCACCTACTGGCACGGGTCCCGGCGCGCTTCGGAATATGCGCATGCGCGATGCGGCAGTGCGCCGCCGGTAGGACTCCGGCGTCCGGCTCCCGGCGTCAGACCACAAACGAGAAATTCAGGAGCCAGAATCTGCCCGAATTCCCGTGCTCGCATCTCCAATCGCTTCTTTGATTTAGAATCTGCCGCATGAGGGCTGTCTTTCAGTGGAGCCTTGGCCCGCGCACGCTGGACCTGGGCAAGCGGACGCTGATCATGGGCATCGTCAATGTCACACCCGATTCTTTTTCTGACGGCGGCTTGTATCTCGAGGCCAAGGAAGCTATCGAACACGCGCTCCGCTTGCTCGACGAGGGCGCGGACATTATTGATGTTGGCGGAGAATCCACGCGCCCGGGCGCGAAGATTGCCGTGAGCGCGGAGGAGGAAGAGCGGCGCGTGTTGCCCGCGATCACGGCGCTCAAGAAACTGCGGCCAGATGCGGTGATCTCCATTGACACGTACAAGGCGAGTGTTGCACGCGCTGCTGTGAAGGCCGGAGCTGAGATCGTCAACGACGTAAGCGGGCTGCGCTGGGATCCGCAGATGTCGAGAACGATTGCCGAAATAAAATGTGGTGTCGTTCTGATGCACATGCGCGGCCGCCCCGAAGAGTGGCGCACCTTGCCGCCTGCGAGCGACATTGTTCTGCTGGTCAAGCGCGAACTCCGCGACTGGGTGGAAGCGGCTGTGCTGGCCGGACTGCGCCGGGAACGGATCACGCTCGATCCCGGCTTCGGCTTCGGAAAAAACTTCGAGCAGAACTATCCGCTGCTGGCTCGTTTTCAGGAACTGCAATCGCTGGGCTTTCCGCTGGTGGCCGGTACGTCTAGAAAGTCGTTCCTTGGCCGCGCCTTGGCTAAGGATGGAAAAGACGCTGCTGTCGCCGACCGGCTTTATGGAAATCTCGCCGCGCACACCGCGCTGATTCTCAAAGGTGCGCACATTCTGCGAACCCACGACGTAAAAGCTGCGGTCGAAGCGGCGCGCGTCGCCGATGCGATCCTTGAGGCGCGCTGAGCCCACTCGCCTGCGCATCGACAATAGGCCATCGGCGTGACCTACGTAACCGCACCGCGCCTGCATTGCCAACAATTTAGACGGGGTTATCGTACGATCGGGAGGAGCAACGAGAACCTTCCTTATGTCTTCTCCCACAAGTCGTCCGCCGAATGCTGGTCCGGTTGGTGCCGCCCCTGTTACCGCTGCCCCTGTTCCCACTGCGCGGCCTGCAACTGCCGGTGCTCCAGCGGCTGCGCCTGCCGCCGGTGCCCGGGCCGCAACCGCGGCTGCGCCTGCCGCCGCGCCGATGTCGACCCCTGAACTTCTGGCGGCAATGCTAAGAGCTTCGGCAAAGATCAGCGACCTCTTTTTCTCGCCCGGAAAGCCGCCGCTGGTGGAAATCAACGGCAAACTGGCTCCGGCCGGAGCTGCGCGCGCCCTGACCAGTGAGGACACCCGGCGCATTGCGGCCGATTTGATCGGCAACAACCAACATGCGACGGATAACTTGAAAGAGCTCGGGTCCTGCGATGTGTCCTACAGCCTGCCGGGCGCCAACCGGTTTCGGGTCAACATCTTCATGCAGCGCGGCACCTGTGCCATCGTGATGCGGGTAATTCCAGGCAAGCCCCCTGACTTCGAATCGCTGAACTTGCCTTCCGAGTTGGAGAAGATTGCTGGCCTGCGCAATGGAATCGTGCTGGTAACCGGCCCGACCGGTTCCGGCAAATCGTCTACCTTAGCCGCGATCATCGACAAAATTAATAAAGAACAGTCCTATCACGTGCTCACCATCGAAGATCCCATCGAGTTCCTGCATCCCCACAAGAACTGCATCGTTCATCAGCGTGAATTGCACGCCGATACGCCCAGCTTTGCGCTGGCCTTGCGGGCGGCACTGCGCCAGGCTCCAAAAGTAATTCTTGTCGGCGAGATGCGTGACCGCGAAACCATCGAGATCGCAATGGAAGCGGCGGAAACCGGCCACCTGGTGCTCTCCACATTGCATACCATCGACGCGTCGAAAACGGTGGAGAGAATTGTGGGAGCTTTCCCCATGGCCGAACAGCACACCCTTAGAAACCGCCTGGCGAAGAGCTTCCGCTACATCATCTCGCAGAGACTCATCCCTCGTAAGGATGGGACTGGACGCATCGCAGCCATTGAGATATTAAAGTCCACCCTGCGCACGAGAGATTATGTGGAAAAGGGCGAAGGCGAGGGCAAGACCCTGCTGGATGCCATGCGTGTCGGCAGCCAGGACGGCATGCAGCACTTCGACGGCGAGATCGACAGAATGATTCGCGAAGGCATGCTCGACATGGACACTGGTCTGGCTTACGCCACCAATCCCGGTAATCTTCAGTTGGAGTTGGCTGATCTGGCGCGGGAACAGGCTGACCCGTTGCTGGAAACGAGCAGCACATAGGATAGAGTTTGTTCGGCGAAGCTAAAACTCCTTCCTCGAATCCAGCAGAATCGTCACCGGCCCCTCGTTCACCAGTTCCACCTTCATCATTTCTTGAAAGCGCCCGGTTTCGCAGCGCAGGCCGGCGGCGCGAATTTGCTCTACGAAGAACTCGTAGAGCTGACGCGCCTTTTCCGGCGGAGCGGCGTCGTCGAATGAGGGGCGTTTGCCGCGTCTTACGTCGCCGTACAGCGTGAACTGCGAGACCGCCAGCACGCTCCCGCCGACCTCCTGCAGGCTGCGGTTCATTTTTCCCTGAGCATCTTCAAAAACTCGCAAGCCTGTAATTTTTTCTGATAAGTAGCTGGCATCCGCTTCGGTGTCGTCGCGGCCTACGCCCAGCAGAACCAGCAGCCCGAGGCCGATCTGGCCCGTAATTCCTCCGTTCACCGACACTTGAGCGCAGCTTACGCGCTGCACGACAGCACGCATATGGTTTGACCGTTGCGAGCGGCGAAGTTTAGGATGCTGAAGGTATATTACAGCGCGGACCTGCAAGGGTCTGCGCTTCCTTTACAGCCATTTACCGGGACGATACACTACACGTTCGCCTTTTTTGCACGATCTTGCATCCGGCGACCTGCAGCCGGCGATCTTGCATCCCGGGCAACGAATTTCAAATCAAATCGAGATTAAGCGAGGAAAATCATGGCAGCTGTGGAAGAGAAGGTAAAACAGATCATCGTGGAACAGTTGGGCGTGGATGAGGGCGAAGTGACGTCGAGCGCGTCATTCGTGGACGATCTGGGCGCGGATTCACTGGATACGGTCGAACTGGTAATGGCGTTTGAGGAAGGTTTCGACATCGAGATTCCGGACGAGGACGCGGAGAAGATCCGCACCGTGCAGGACGCCATCGATTACATCGGGAAGCATTCGAAAGGCGGCAAGTAGTTTGGGACGCAGGGTCGTAGTTACCGGCATCGGCCTGATTTGTGGAGTGGGAAACACCACCGGGGAGGTGTGGCAGGCCGTGCTCGCGGGCAAGAGCGGCGTGGCCCGCATCACCCAGTTCGACTCCAGCGCCTTCGCCTGCCAGATCGCCGCCGAAGTTAAGAACTTCGATCCGCTGAAGTTCATCGAAAAAAAAGAAGTCAAGAAGATGGGGCGGTTCATCCACCTGGCGATTGCAGCGGCGGATGAAGCGTTCAAAATGTCGGGCCTGCAGATCACGCCGGAGAACGAGGAGCGCGTGGGCGTGCACATCGGGTCCGGGATCGGCGGGTTCGACATCATCGAACGGGAACACACTGCGCTGTTCGAAGGCGGGCCGCGCAAGATTTCTCCTTTTTTCATTCCGGCCGCCATCATCAATCTTGCCGCCGGGCATGTTTCCATGCGGTTCGGCGCCAAGGGGCCGAACGAGGCGACGGCGACCGCCTGCACCACCAGTGCCCACTCGGTGGGAGATTCTTTCCGCATCATCCAGCACAACGACGCGGACGTGATGATCGCCGGCGGGTCAGAGGCGGCCATAACGCCGATGGGCGTGGGCGGATTCGCAGCCATGCGTGCCCTATCGGTGCGCAACGACGATCCGGGAAAAGCCAGCCGTCCCTGGGACAAGGATCGCGACGGATTTGTCATGGGAGAGGGCGCGGGCATTCTAGTGCTTGAAGAACTCGAGCACGCGAAGAGGCGCGGCGCAACCATTCTCGCGGAAGTCGCTGGCTATGGCATGTCGGGCGACGCCTACCACATGACGCAGCCTGCTCCCGAGCACGAAGGCGGATTCCGCGTGATGCGCAACGCGGCGCGCGATGCTGGCATCACGCCAGACAAAGTGGATTACGTCAACGCTCACGGCACCTCGACCCCCATCGGCGACACGCTGGAGGCGCACGCCATCCGCAATTTCTTTGGCGAGCACAAGCTTCCGGTCAGTTCTACCAAGTCGATGACGGGACACCTGCTCGGAGGCGCTGGCGGCCTTGAAGCCGGCATCACGGTGCTGGCCCTGCGCGATCAGATTCTGCCGCCCACCATCAACCTCGTCAGCCAGGACCCGGACACGGCCGGCATGGATTTTGTTCCCAATCACGCCCGCAAGGCCAAGCTGGAATACGCGATGTCGAATTCTTTCGGCTTCGGCGGGACTAACGGTGCGCTGCTGTTCCGGAGATGGTCAGAGTAGTAAAGCCGTAGAACGTCCGAACTGTTTGCCCTATTTTGGATGCGGAATTATCGACAAGATAACGTACTCGTCTTCGCGGACCGCAAAATAGAAGCGCTAACTGCGGTTCACTCGGGCTTGCCAGATGTTGTTGCCTCGTTGTATTTCTTCCCGTGCGGGGAATGGATGGCCGAGCTGGCTGAGCAGAAATCCTGACTGCTTGGCGAATGCTTTTATGCACTTCAGGGAGCAGCGCTGCGGGGTCCTTGTCAGCGCGCTCCATGAAGCGGACTTTCATTTTCGCTTCCTGCAGCACGTCTGGATCAGTGTGCCTCGGGCGGGCGAGCCTTGCTGGTGATTTCATGCGCCCAACACATGGCTGCGTTCGAGGTTTCAGCGACGAAAGATAGCGACAGATTAAGCTGTTTCCCCAGTTGCGTAACCAGTCCCCAATCGCCCGCTTCGCGGGCCAGCATCAGATCGTAAACCGGCGATAGCGGCGTCTTCTTGCCCGACTTTGCGGCCAGCAGTTGTTCTTTGATCGCCACATCAAGGCACAATTGTTCGACTACTACTCCCATCGGCACCGCCAGGATCGAATCGATCAAGGAGAACATCCCCATCAAGAAGAGATCGGCGTTGCCGTGCTCTGTCCGCGGAGCGACCAGCTCGCAGAAACGGGCCCGTACGAGCGATGACAGGACCAGGTCGGAAGCCTTCTCCTGGCCCATACTAAAGGCGGTCGCCATTCGTATCCACCGGACCGATTCTTTTTCGCCGAGCAGGTTCAAGGCATTCCGAACCGAGGTAACTGGTGACGCCAGCCCTAGAACTGGAGAGTTTAAATACCGCAGCAGCCGGTAACAAAGCGCGGGTTCGTGCTTGATGAGAGATTCGATCTCGGCAAAATCCACTTCGGCTTTGGATACGGCATTCAGAAGACGAAGGTAGGTGGCCTGGTTAGCGGAAATCTCTCGAACTTGCATACTTTCGGGTTGGCGGAAAAAATACCCCTGAAACCAGGTAAAGCCGGCCTTCCCTGCGGTCAAGAAGTGTAGCCGGGTTTCCACTTTGTGGGCCAACATGCGGCAACTCGCGGTGGCATAGCGCTTGACCAGGGAAGCGCACTCGGTCGAAGGGATTTTTTTGATGTTGACTTTGAGGAAATCCGCATAGGGAACCAGGGCTTCCCTGCGGTCGCCCGGCTCAAAATTGTCGAGGGCTATTGAGTATCCTCCCTGCTTCAGCCGCTGGCAGGCGCGCTGCACATCTTCATCGGGCGGGACGGTCTCCTGTATCTCAATCACAACATCGTCTGGAGGAAGGAGCATGAAGTAATCAGTCAACAGGGTGTGGTGGGTACAGTTGATGAAGGCGAGGCGTCCGTCACATAAAACATTGAGCCCGACCAAATTCAAGGTATTGATGGTGGCGGAGGTTGCGCTATCGCCATCGGAATTAAAGCGGCGCTGTTCGCGGTCTTCGCGGAAGAATAGCTCATAGCCCACCACGCGCTCTTCTGCGGTCAGGATCGGTTGCCTGGCGATACAGGGAGCGGCGGACTTGTGAACGGGAGCTGCTTGAGCCTTGATGCCCACAGGGGTTCTTAGCTTTTCATCGGCAGCTTTGGCCGCCGGCTTTAGTGCAGGCCGAAGACCGCGTGGCCGGTCTTGAGCCTTAGTCGTTGGTCCCTCCGCTCCGCTCACGGCTAGCTGAGAACGGATCGTTAGTCGTTGGGAAAAACTTGCGCATCACCAATGTTGGTCTTCCTCGGTCTTGTCGAACGACCATCGATGAACGGCTAGCGACGCGCGGCAAGCTAAGCGTCGCTCAAAGTCGGGCCAGCCGCTTTCTCGCTTTCGCGTAGAGCTTCCCGCCGAGCATCCAGCTCTTTGAGAAGTTGGTCCACCAACTCGGACAGCCGCTGTGGGTCGGGCTCGATTGCCACCAATTCGCAGAGCTTTCGCCATTGTCTTTCGTCCCCAAAGTTTTCTCGATTGTTCATTCCATGGGTAAGGCACGGCTAGGGCCAAAGTTTTCAAAACCCTCGCCACCCAATGAAGCGCTCCAAATGGTTCGCGGAGAAGGGTTTAGCAGCGCACCCTGAGAGCGGGAAGTAGGGGGCTGTACGAAGATATTTCACGAATTCCCATACCATCAGAAACTGCGAACCGCAGCCTTTTTGTATAGCTCCACATGGTGCGGCTATTTCGAAGCCGGACTACGGTAAGTACTGTATCGAACAAGGGACGACCTCTCGGTAGAATATGGGCGTGCCGACTTCGACCGATGCGCAGATCGAAGAAATCATCGCAGCGATTCGCGATCTGTGTCACGGCTCATTTCGTCCGGAAGCCGAGGCGGAACTCAGAAAACTCGCCCGGCAGCTTCGCATCGCCATTCGGCGGCACGTAGGAATGGCGAGAAGTTCTCTCAATGCGAAGAAGGCGGCCATCCTTGATTGTGTTCCGAGGGAAGCGGATCAGCATCCTTCAGACCTTGATCAATTACCGGGCTGATCTCTCCATCTTCATTTCTTTCTTGAAGCTTCGCGTCTGCACCCTCAACCTGCAATAGCCCGCAGTTGGTCGATTTCCTAACCGCTTTGCGACTACTCCAAGGCTTTCATTGACTTGCCGGTTTCGCCCACGTAAGATTCGCCTCCAATAATACAAGGAGGCCGGATGCAACTACGGATGGAAAGCCGCCCGGTGGGCGAGGTCTTGATCGTGCAGTGCCATGGAAGGATTGTGGCGGGCAACGAAGTATTTACGCTGCACTCTATGGTGGGAGATTCCATCGACAAGTACGGCGACATCGTGCTGCAGCTTGACCAGGTGGAGTTTGTTGACAGCAGCGGGTTGGGGGCGTTGGTGCGCCTGATGCGCGCCGCGCGAGCGAAGGGCGGAGACGTCAAGCTCTGCGGCCTCAAACCGAGGATCCGCAAAATGCTGGAACTGACCAGCCTGCTCTCGCAGTTTGAAACCTATGATTCGGTCGAAGAAGCGATCACGGCTGCATACCTGGGCTCGCGCTATTCGCGCGGCAAAGCCGGGGATGCAAGGCCGCGCATGCTTTGCGTTTTCGAGTCGATCGACGTGTGCACCTTCCTGCGGGAAGTGCTGTGCAGCGCCGGATATAACGCGTTGACCACTCTCAGCATTAACGACGCCCGCATCCTGCTCAAAGCTACGAAGGCAAAACTGGTGGTGCTTTCCGCGCGGTTTCAAGCCGTACACGGCAAGCCGACCCAAAAGATGTTGGAGGAAATTGACCCGGCTGTCTCAGTTCTGATTCTGGACGAGAACTTTGCCTCGCAGGATCCCGGCGAGGCTGCGGAAAAGCTTCTTAGCAACGTTGGCACCAGGCTGGCGGTTTCGCGATAAAGAGTCGGGCGTGCAGCTTTTTGCACGTTCGCCCACCAGTCCAATTCAAGTAATGACACCTTTGTACTCCCCAGCCCTGCCCCTTAGGGTCTTTCCATCTTCTCCCCGGCACGCCACAATAACTTTACGTACTGGAAACCGGTCTCGCTGACATGGAAAGAGCCTTCGGCACCGCCCCGGCCCGCACGCCTGCTTCTCCCGCCAAGAAGGTGGTGGCTCGGGTTGCGTTGGTCGATCTGAAAGAGTCCTCCAGATTCCTTCTGAACGAATGTTTCCGCCAGTTCGGAATTGAGACGGTATTGGTTTCCTCAGGCGCGGCCGAGCGCCTGCGCCAGGAGAAATTCGAAGCCTGCGTGCTCAATCTCAGACCCGGCGCTGAAGCCGTCATGGAGGCTGCCCGTACGTCTCCCTCGAACAGCCGCCTCGTGCTTTACGGCCTCGGAGGCAGCGCGCAAGAGGCGATGCGCTATTCCAAGTATGGGATCAACGCCATGTTCCAGGAACCGCTGGAACGGCCCGCGGCGATGAAGCTGGTTCGCGCCACGCACATGCTGGTGCTTCACGAATTCCGCCGCTATGCCCGCGTCCCAATCATGACCGAGGTCACCGTGGTGAGCCATGACGGCCACCGCCTGGCCGCCTCCAGCATCGATCTCAGCTCTGGCGGCATGTCGCTGAAGAGCGCCGAGGATATGCCTGCGGGAACCAATGTCGATGTGTCATTCTCTCTGCTGACGCTGCCGCGCGTGAGCGTTCGCGGGGTTGTGACCTGGCGCAAGAGCAAATCCTTCGGAGTTCGCTTCGAACCTACCGACGACCGCCGCCAGAGAGTCAAAGAGTGGATCGACGCCTACCTGGAAAGCTAGCAACACCCACTTCACGCGTAAACCTGATGCCTTAGTTTGGCATCTCATGCACGCCAGCATCGCTCGCAATAGTGCCTCTTAGGAGTAAACCCATGCCCGTCGAAATGCAATCGGCAAAATCAGATTTTCGAAAACTGTTTGGTCGAGGGTCAGTGAGCACGAGGCGCTGGACCTCTTACGCCCTGGGATTGACGTTCGCCCTGATGCCTCTTCTGGCGGCGCACATTCCGGCTCAAGCTCAGACCTACAGCGACAAAGTACTCTACAGTTTTAGCGGAGGAGTGGACGGGAATGAGCCGGTGTTTTCGGGCGTCGTGCAGGATGAAGCGGGTAACTTCTACGGCACCACCTACGCTGGCGGAGCGTTCAAGTATGGAATCGTTTTCAAGGTGGACGCCTCAGGGAACGAAACCGTTCTGCACAGCTTCGGACAGGGAAAAGACGGCCGAACTCCCTACGGCGGGCTGGTGATTGATTCATCAGGTCACTTGTTTGGGGCAACAAATGAAGGCGGGATCTGGAGCAAGAACTGCACCGCAGGTTGCGGGATTGTGTATGAAATCGAACCCGGCGGTCAGGAAAAACTGCTTCATGCATTTACCGGCGGCTCAGACGGCGCGCTCCCTTACGGAAGTCTTACCCGCGATGCGGAGGGAAACTTATACGGCACCACCGAAGCGGGCGGCGAGTACGGCTATGGCACAATTTTTAAGGTGGACGCGAACGGTACGGAGACAGTTCTATACAGCTTCCCGGGTCAGCCTGACGGGCAAAATCCCCAAGCCGGTGTAATTCGCGACGCGGCCGGCAACCTTTTCGGCACGACGGTGGCTGGTGGGACCTACAACTACGGCTCCGTATTCGAGTTCAGCGCATCGGGCGAGATGACCCTGCTGTACAGTTTTGTCGCTGGCGCTGACGGGGAATCTCCTGACGCACCGCTGTTTCGAACTCCCAAGGGCGATCTTTATGGAACCACATTCCAGGGTGGCAACGGCCTCGGAACTGTTTTCAAAATAGACGCCAGCGGCAAGGAGACGATTGTGCACGCCTTCGGCGATTTTCAGAATGACGGAGCTTATCCCGAGTCGCCCTTGGCCTCTGACTCCAAGGGGGACTTGTATGGCACAACCATTCAGGGAGGATCGGGCGGCATCTACGGTGGAATCGTTTACCAGATCAGTGCTCAAGGCGCGTATTCCGTAGTCTACGAGTTCGCTTCCCAGTCCGAGGGTGGCGGACCAAATGGCCCCCTTCTTCGCGGCTCGAACGGCAAATTCTATGGAACGACATCCTCAGGCGGCACCGCCAACAGTGGAACCGTGTACGAATTGATTCCCTAGGTTATGCAGTTCACGCTGCCCGGACGCTTAACGCGTCCGGTTTTTTCTTGGCACTGATATTGATAAAGCCGCACCGCGACCCCGTTACAATACCTTCGTGCCCGAAGTCACCGCGCCAGAGAGTGTCGTCGATGCTACCGATCCCCGGCGCTTCAGCCTCCGCCAGCGAATCATTCTGCGAATCATCATTTTCGCCGGATACTGGTTCATCCGCCTCGTCGGCCCGACCCTGCGGGTGTGCCTTTCGCGCGAAGAGGGCGCGCAGGAAACCGTGGGCCAGCGGCCGCTGATCATTTCTTTTTGGCACGCCTGCATCATCCCGGCCACTTATGTTTTTCGCAATTGCGGAATCCGCGTGATGAGCAGCAACAGCTACGACGGCGAATACATGGGACGCATCATCCGCAAGTTCGGATTCGTCGCCGTCAAGGGATCCAGCAGCCGCAACGCCGTGCGCGCCCTGCTCGGCCTGCGCCGCGCCCTGCAGCAGGGCTGGGCAGTCGCCTTCACCCTCGACGGCCCGCGCGGCCCGCGCTACAAAGTAAAGCCCGGACCGGTTGCGCTGGCGCGGTCGTCCAGCGTTCCCTTGACGATGTTTCACATCGCCGTCGAACATGCCTGGGTGCTCAACACCTGGGATCGGCTGATCATCCCCAAGCCGTTTTCACGCGTGATGATGCGCTTCGGCAAACTCATCCCGGTTCCGGCAGGTGCCCGCGACGAAGACCTCGAGCGCTACCAACAGGAGTTGCAGGATTCGCTCGACCGCGTGCGCGAATTCGCAGAAGCCAACGTGGGCAAGGTCGGAACGGAGGAGTTCCCGCATTACGAGCCAACCTGAGGGCGGTTGCCCGCCCCCGGGGTCTCCCGCTTCAGCCTCTTTAGTTCTTCTTTCGCGGATCGTCCTTGGGATCGACGTAATTAAATTCCACCGGCGACATGCCATGCACCTGAACCACGGTTTCGCCGCTGGCCATTACGTAGTGATGCATGTCTGGGTCGAGGTAGGCGAAACCGCCCGCGGTAAAGCTGCCCATGCCACTTTCTTGAAAGTGGTCGCCCATGCCGACTTTCAGAGTGCCGCAGATGATCGTGACATTCTCCCGCTTGGGATGCCAATGCGGAAAGATGCGGTATCCGTCGGGCATCTTCAGCCGAATCGTGTAGTCGCCGGTGGGTGCCATAGGATTGCCTTCCAGAACGGCAAGCTGCGCGCCCGGCAAAACGAATGGCGGGGCAGGGCCGTACGGAATTGCATCGGCTGGAAACACGTTTTTCTCCATGGCGGGAGATGCTGCCATAACCCGCGGCTGCTTCAGCCACCACGTCCCGATGCCGGCCAGTAACGCCAGCATTAAGCACAAGCAAACATTTCTTCTCATCGGCTTTTCTCCTTAGATTCTGTTCTGCTCGATTTCTTCCCTTGACCCTGCTCAATATCTCGCGATCTTGCTGCGCTTGCAATCAGTCCGGCGTCACTTTTGTGTATTTTTGGTGTATCTTTGTAGGCCACTGAGAGCCATGGCTTTACACCTCAAGACCCGGCTCGTGATTACATCTGCCAAGCCTCGTCCGAGGCTCGATGATGTCGAACTTGACCTGGGCCGCTATGAACTTCGCCGCTTCGGCCGAAGGGTGAAGATCGAGAAAAAGCCAATGGAACTACTCATCTTCCTGGTCAAGCGGCGCGAGCAGTTGGTCACGCGACAGGATATCGTAACCAAGCTTTGGCACGCGGATCTTTTCATCGATACCGAGCGGAACATCAACAACATCGTGCGGAAAATCCGCACCGCTTTGGGAGATCATGCGGATAGGCCGCGTTTTCTGGAGACCGTGGTCGGCAAAGGTTATCGTTTCATCGGCTCGATTCGCGTGATCGGTCCTCTTTATCCCGCTGAGGAAGCGTGGGACAAAGGGGGTGGCGGCGTCTCCGCGGTGAGCGATTTTTCCGGGCATGTGGATCGAACGTCGCTCGCAGTTCTGCCGCTGCATTTCTCCGGCGACCTCAAGAATGACAAGGGCCTTGGCCTCGGCTTTGCCGATGGCCTGGTTTCGCGCCTCGCAAACCTCCAAGGTGTTGACGTGCTGCCTACTTCTGCAATTCTCAACGTGCCCACGAACGCGCCGGCCTCGGAAGCAGCGTCGCGCTTGGGAGTGCGCTTCGTGCTTCACGGCGCGATTCAGGCCTCCAAAAATGAGTCGCGCGTCTCCACGGAACTGTTTGATTCCTATTCGCAGAGCGGTTGCTTTACTAGAAAATTTGTTCTCGACAATGCCCGGCCGTTCGGGCATGTGGATGAAGTTGCGACACATATAGCTCGGACATTAAAGCGTCCCCTGCACAAGCGCGCCCTGCCAAGCCGTGCCCGCCACAGTCGCGATCCGCTGGCCTATGCCGAATTCATTCAGGGCTACCAGAGAAGCTCTTCGGGCGATGCCAGGCTGCTGGAAGAAGCGACGCAATATCTGATGAATGCCGTGGCGCGCGATCCAGCCTTCGCACTCGCGCACGCGATTCTTTCTTTTGTGTGCGCGACCAGGAACTTCGAATTCGACCCTCGGCGCAACTGGCTGGAAAAAGCCGAATTCCACTGCCAACGCTCCCTGGATCTGGATGCGGCTCTGCCCGAAGGCCACGTCGCCAAGGCATTTCTGCTGTGGGGGCCCTCACGAAATTTCCAGCACATCGAGGCGATTTCGGAATTGAAGCGCGCTCTCGCGCTCCAGAAAAATCTGCCTCACGCTTACAGCCGCCTGGGGACGATCCTCGCCCACATCGGACTGCTCGACCATGCCCGCACCATGTTTGAGCGGGGCGGACCGTTCAACCCGAAACAAGCCGTCAGCCACAGTATTTGCCAGGTTTTTCTGTGGGGTGGAGATTACGAGCGGGCGCGGGAAGAGATCGAGGGTTGGCGCGTCCAGAACCCGGCGAGCAAGTACGCGATGCACTTTGCCCTGCAGCTTGCCATCTTGACCAGCGAATGGGTCGAGGCTCGGAGCTTGCTCGAGGAAGCCCTTCGGTTTGTCGCGGACGATCCTCTGATTATCAGCTTTCAAGGCGTAGTGGCCGCCTCCCTCGGCAATGGGACCGAGGCGTTACGCTGCATGGATAGCGCCTGTCGGAACCCGAAAAGTTTCGGTCACGCCCACCATGCCTATTATCAGATTGCCTGCATTCTTGCTCTTCTGAACCGGCCGGAGGAAGCGTTCGAGTGGTTGGAGCGCAGCGTTGATACCGGCTTCGCCTGCTGGCCGTTTTTTCTGAAAGATCCCAGCCTGAAAAATCTGCGCGGCCATTCGCAATTTGATTTATTGATCGGTTCCCTGCAGGCCAAATATCCTTATGAGTTGGGCCTGCTGACACCGGCCGGTGGTTGAGAGAGCTCAACGCGTACCGGTGGTCTTCTGCGCTTCGCGGCAATTTTCCCGGCAGTACATTTGACTTCCAACAGCTTTGCCCGGTAAATTCCTCACACCAGTATTTTCCGTTCTTTGAAATGTCCTTCGGTTTGCGCGTCTTTGCCTTCCGGCGAAGACAGGGAAGCGGGTGCAATTCCCGCGCTGCCGCGCAACTGTAAGCGAGAACATCGCAGCCGGTCACTGGGAGCAATCCCGGGAAGGCCGTCTGCAGATCCGGATGCTCGGGCTAATTGCTAACCGCCAATTGCTAGCCATTGCTTACGCATCCTTACTCGCAAAGCCAGGAGACCGGCGTAAACCGTCCACCTTAACCCCTTTCGCGTGAAAAGGAGGATGGTTATGCGCGCACATCGCGCTTCGTTTTTACTTTTCGTTGCTCTCGCGGCAGCATCCGCTGCCGACCTCAAAGTCAAAGTCATCGACCCTCAATCCGCTGCCGTCGCGAGTGCACAGGTTTCCCTGTCTACAAAAGGAAAAGGTACACCGCTGAAAATAGTCACTACTTCTGCTGAGGGAATCGCTGCCTTCGGCGATCTCTCCACTGGCAGTTACCAGATTCGTGTCCTTGCCCCCGGCTTCGCCCTTCAGACTACGGACCTCGATGTCCCCCTCGATCCCACGCCGCTTCAAACCAGTTCACCATCCAACTGCACCTCGCCACGGCCTCGGAAACCATTGTCGTTACGGCGACCAGAACTCCGGCTCTGGCCGAAGAGACCGGCGCCAGCATCTCCACGCTGGAAAATGCGCAGCTCGAAACCATGCAACCCGTGGCTGCAGACGACGCTGTGCGTTTCCTTCCCGGAGCGGTGGTGAATCGTTACGGGCAATACGGTGCGCTGTCGTCACTTTTTGTTCGCGGCGGCGAGTCCACTTACAACAAAGTGATTGTCGATGGCGTTTACATCAGCGAACCGGGCGTCACGTTCGACTTCGGCACTCTGCCGCTGGCGCAAGCCGACCGCGTGGAGTTCCTGCGCGGGGCGCAGAGCACCTTGTATGGCTCCGATGCCATGACGAGTGTGGTGCAGGTCTGGACACGCACGGGAAGCACTCGAGTCCCTGAGTTCCGTTTCGGCGCGGACGGAGGAAATTTCGAGACCGCCAACGGCTACGCATCTCTGGCCGGCGCTCGCGGACGCTTCGACTTCAACTTTTTTGGCGATCAGTTCAACAGCAACGGGGCCGGAATAAACGACTCTTTCTCGGATTCGCTTGCCGGCGCAAACGCAGGAGTTGCGTTGAGCGACGAGGTCTCTCTGCGGGTCCGAGTTCGCCACTCCAACAGCCATACGGGGCTGCCAGGGGCGTGGAATTTCAATGGCGTGGAATTTGTCCCGCCTCTTCCGGTGGGCGACGCGCAGACCAACACTCTGCTCGGCAGTACTGAACTCACAATCGCGGCTCCCTCCGGATGGCAGCATCGCCTCACCGCATCCGATTACCTATACCGTTACAACGACTTCAGCCCTGAAGGAAACCTCTACAACTTTGGCTCCGTCTACAACTACGACATCAACCACGTGGCATTTGAGTATCAGGGCGATTACTTGGAGCGCACCTGGGCACACACAACTTTCGGATATCGCATCGAGAACGAGAGCGCATACTTCGGATACCCAGCCTTTCCTCCGCCCACGCATGGCCAGCGCCTTAACCAAGACGCATACCTGCAGCAACAGCTCACACTGGGCAGGTTGTCTGTGGTTGCGGGCGGACGCTTCGTTCACAGCAGCGCTTTCGGCAACACAGGTGTGCCGCGGATTGCCCTGACTCTGCAGGCGCTGCGGGGGGGAGATTTTTTCTCCGGAACGCGCCTGCGTTTTTCCTATGCGACGGCGTATATGGAGCCCGATTTCACCGAGACTTTCGCCGGCCTTCCCTACTATCTCCCGAACCCCGGCCTGTTGCCCGAGCGCACTCGAGCTTTCGAGGCCGGCTTTCAGCAGAAGTTGCTCGCAGGCCGCTGGGTCTTCGATGCGATTTACTTTAATAATCTCTTCCACGATCAGATCGAATACGGAACCAATACGGTCACATACCAAGGCAATCCGCCGGCACGCTGGGCCAATTTTTCAATGTGCAGGAATCTCTGGCTCACGGCGCTGAAATTCAATTGCAAGGAAGGATCCAGAAGAGATTGTTGCTCACCACCGCATACACCTATACCTCGACGCAGTATTTGCAGTCGCCCTACTGCGCTGAGGATGCTTGCGGCACCCCGCTGTACGAGACGGGAAATCCGCTGCTACGCCGCCCCAAGCACTCGGCAACCACATTGCTCAACTATCTGGGGACACGATGGGCGGCAAACCTTGCCGGTAGTTTCGTGGGCCGCCGCCCGGATTCCGATTTTATCGACACGCTGGTGGACCACGCTGCCGGCTATGTGCGTGTTGACCTCGGAGGCTGGTATGCCATCAATTCTCGCGTCACTGCCTATGCCAACGTGGGGAATGCGCTCGATCGCCGCTACAACGAAGTAGTCGGCTATCCCGCCCTGCCCGTGAATTTCCGCGCAGGATTTCGCTTTCGAATCGGAGGGGAATGAGTCAGAGGAATGATGACAATCAGGAAACATCATGTGGAGACGGCCGCCTCGGGAGCCTGCCCTGAGCGAAGTCGAAGGGTCCAGCCGAGCGCAGCGAGGCGCTTCCTATCAGCTTACCTTTTCCGGCTCCCGAACCATCGCAATCGGCAGCGACGCAGCCATCTTGCCGCCGAAATATTTCGTCCGCGCCAGCATCAGCTTCTCGATGTCCACGCCGGTCAGCGGTTGCTGCCGCCCCAACAGGTGTGTCACCAGCGCAATCTGCGCGAAGTGTTCCACCGTTTCCATCTTCATGTAGGCGTGCTCGATGGTATCGCCGTAAGTCACCACGCCGTGATTCGACATCAGAATGGCATCGTAGTGCGGCACATAGGGCTCCAGCGTCTGCGCCAACTCCGACGTTCCCGGCGTGCCGTAGCGCGCCAGCGGAATGCATCCCAGCCCCATCACCACTTCGCAAACCAGAGGCTCGGTGAGCGCCATGCCGGCCGCGGCGAATCCAGTCGCGGTGGGCGGGTGCGCGTGCACGATCGCCTGAATGTCGGGCCGGGTGCGGTAAATCAGCAGATGCATCCCGATCTCGCTGGTTACGTTCCGCCGGCCTGCGACCCTTGTGCCTTCAAGGTCAACGATCACCATGTCGCCGGCTTTCATCGCTCCCTTGCTCACGCAGGTCGGCGTTACCAGAATCCGTTCGCGGTCCAGCCGGACCGACAGATTCCCGTCCATCGCCGCCACGAACCCGCGCTCGTGCAACATGCGCCCGTAGCGAACAATGTCTTCCCTGTGTTTGCGTTCAGCGGACATGGAAATACTCTCTCGGGGGAGTGACGAAAAAGCGGCACAATCTACAGCCCCCGCATAGTACCGCAATTGGCCCGATCAGACAAACAAGTTTATCAAAGCCCGACGAATAATCACGCAAAAAGTCTGACCGCCGCGCCGAAACTCCCCCTGATTCCTCTGAGAACGAATCCTCCTATAATCTGACTCCGTGCTGGTTTCCGACTTCAACTTCCATCTTCCAGATGACCTTATTGCCCAGGAGCCGCTCGCCGCTCGCGACGGCTCGCGGATGCTCCATCTTCACAGAGCCGGAGGATACACCGACCGGCTGTTCCGCGACTTTCCCGACCTGTTGCAGCCCGGAGATTTGCTGGTTTTCAATAATACCCGCGTCTTTCCTGCGCGTCTTTACGGCCGTCGCGAAGGCGCTCGCGCCCAGCCGGTCAGTCCGCGCAATCCGGCGGCCCGGGATTTCCTCCACGGACGCATCGAGGTCTTGCTCACCCGCCAGATCTCTACCCAGCCCAACGATTGGGAATGTCTGGTGCGGCCCGGCCGCAAGATCGGCGTGGGCGAACGCCTGTTCTTCGGCGACCACGATGAGCTGCAAGCCCAGGTCCTAGCCCGCGGGGAGTTCGGCGTGCGCGGCATCCGCTTTGAGCCTGTCTTTCATCCGCATCAGCATCAGCCCCAGCACGGAGCCGACGATTTCTTCGCCACTCTCGATCGCATCGGCCACGTCCCGCTCCCGCCCTATATCGCGCGTCCCGATTCCCCCGGTGATCGCGATCGCTACCAAACCGTCTATGCCCAGCAGCGTGGGTCGATCGCAGCCCCCACTGCAGGCCTTCATTTCACCCCGGAGATTCTCGACCGCACCCGCATGCGCGGAGTCGAAACCGCCGATATTACCCTGCACGTCGGCCTGGGAACCTTCCAGCCTATCCGCGTGGAGCGCGTCGAAGATCACCAGATTCATTCCGAGACGTATGTCATCTCCACCGAGGCAGCCTCCGCCATTAATCGAGCTCTCAGCGCGTCGCGCCGCATTATTGCTGTCGGCACCACCACAGTTCGAACTCTGGAACACGCGGTGCGCCTCGGCGCAGGAACCATCGTTGCAGGCCAGGCCGCCGCGGATCTCTTCATCTATCCAGATCCCGAACGAGGGTTCGAATTCCGAGTCGTCAAGGCGATGCTGACCAACTTCCACTTGCCCCAATCCACGCTGCTGATGCTGGTAAGCGCTCTGGCCGGACGCGACAACATCCTGCGCGCCTACGAACACGCAGTCTCTAAGCGCTACCGCTTCTATTCCTACGGAGACTGCATGTTCATAGAATGACTTTGATCTTCACCGCTCGTATTTGGGAGACCGCATGTTCGCCGATCGATGTTGATCTACCCTGTGATCCTCTGTGCCCTCTGATTTCATGAAACTGTCGGCTCCTCAGACCTGAGTAGACTTGGGAGTGTCAACCTCCAAGGCTCGGGAGAAAGGAGCCGAACATGGTGATTATAGGATGCGATTATCACCCGAGCATGCAGCAAATTGCCTGGTGCGACGAGCAGAGCGGACAGCGCGGCGAACGTCGGCTGGAGCACAGTTCGGGCGAAGCCGAAAGGTTTTATCGCGAACTGAAGCAGCGCGGCGTTGCCGTGCGGGTGGGCATCGAAGCCTGCGGGCACACGCGCTGGTTCGAGCGCATGTTGGCGGAGCTGGAGATCGAGTTGTGGATCGGCAATCCTGCCAAGATCGCGGCCCAGCGCGTGCGCAAACAGAAGACCGACCGCGGCGATGCGCAGCATCTGCTGCAGTTGTTGCGGGAAGATCGTTTTCCCAAACTCTGGCTACCCAGCCCGGAGAACCGGGATCTGCGGCAGTTGCTGTGGCACCGCCATGGTCTGGTGCAGATGCCGACGCGGGTCAAGAACCAGTTGCAAGCCATGGCTCTGAACGAAGGCGTGCAGCGTCGGTCTCGACTGTGGAGCAAGCTCGGACGAGCGCAGTTGGACTCGTTGGCGCTGCCTCCGTGGACGGCGCGGCGGCGCCACGATCTGCTGCAGTGGCTCGATCAGCTCACGCCGCAGATCGCCCAACTCAGCCAGGCCATCGAGCAGGAAGCCGAGCGACGGCCGGAAGTGCAGCGCTTGATGACCCATCCGGGAGTGGGCCCGATCACGGCGCTGGCCTTTGTGTTGGTGCTGGGCTCGCCGCGGCGTTTCGCCTGCGGCAAGCAGGTGGGCAGCTACCTGGGGCTGATTCCCTGCGAAGATTCCAGCGCGGGCAAGCAGCGCTTGGGACACCTCAGCAAGCAGGGCAACACGCTGCTGCGCTACCTGCTGGTGGAGGCGGCCCAATCGGCGGCGCGCTGCGATGCCGAGTGGCGTCGTCGTTTTGTGCACCTCGCCATGCGCCGGCAACGCAACCTCGCCATCGCCGCCATGGCGCGCAAGTTGGCCGTAAGTTTGTACTGGCTGTGGCGCAACGCCGAAGATCCGCCGGCAGCGCCACCGCCCGGTTCGCACGTGGGATAGCTCGATTAAACACATGGTGTGTGGGAAAACACCGTTCCTCTGATTCGGGCGTCCCGCTCCCTTCCGCGGAAGGGAGTTTGAAGTCATAATCATGGTCGAAGTCAGATCGGATAGATGTTTAGGTCGAACCGAAAGTTCAGACCGAACGATTAGCAGCGAGCCTGGGGTTGACGATGGCAAAACCTTCTCATAGAGCGAAATGGCACTCTTTCCCGAGTGCACGCCGTAGTCTGCACAAAAGTACTTGACGCAGCCGACAGTTTCATAGATGTGTTAAAGGTGTTGGTTCTCGACTGAGGGCGCAGTCGCTGCGCTATACTCTTCCGGGAGCAGCCCATGGCCACAGCATTGAAACAGTTTCGAATTCACGATTTTGTCGCCGCGCTCCGCAAGTTTCCTGAGGCGGCATTCGACCACACCGAGCAACTCCACAAATTCCTGCAAGATTCCCCTGTCAACCCAGATTCGCTCGATCCCTATTTAACCTGGGACCGCCAGCACTACACCCGCAACCTGATCGACAAGACTTCTTTCTACGAGTTGGTCGCCATCTGTTGGGAAGTGGGCCAGATCAGCTCCATCCACAACCACCGCGACCAGAATTGCTGGATGGCCGTCCCCATCGGCCGCCTGCTCGTGGAAAATTTTCACGTAGTCCACCAGGACCTCGCGCTCGGCAAAAGTACGATCAAGGCCACTGAAACCGTCGAGATGAATGCGTCGCACCCCTGCGCCGTTGACCCGCTCGAGCCCGTCCACCGTGTCTTCAATCCTCGCGAATTCAATCAGCGTGCCGTCAGCCTCCACGTATATTCGCGCCCTTTCGACACCTGCGTCGTTTACTCTGCCGAGCAAGGCACCTGCGGCGAAATCCAGCTGCACTACACCACCGAGTACGGCAAACCGAAGTAACTCCCGCAACCGCAAAGACTGTTGGTCACCAGAGCTCCTCGCGGTAAGTTATTAAATTGGGGAGGATGTGAACCGATGTTAAAAGGAGTTGCATGCCTGTTGATGGGTGCCGCTTTGGTCGGGGGCTATTATTACTACCACGATCGTGATTCCGCAGCGAAGGCCCAAATCACCGACGAGTCTGAGGCAAAGTCAGCCACCCAAGGCTCCGACAAAGCGGTCGAAGTCGCAGGGCCACTCGCCCAGTGGATGCAGAACCAGAAGCAGGATCAGGCTCCCCAGGAGCGCAGGGTTGGAAAGCCCCACGCCCTGGATCACATTGCTGAATCCCCTGTTGGCACAAGCACCGCCATCGTGAACCGTACGTTCCCGGTGTCCGCCCCGGCAAAATTTTCTTTCGAAGTTCCACCTCACGCCACCAGTCCCCAATTGCACGGAACGTTTCGTTCGTTCGTGCGCCAGGCCGGAGTCCAGTCCAGCGACGAAAGCGCCGACGTCGATCTTTTGTTGATGAATGGCGCGCAGTACGCCGACTTTCTCCGCGGCCAACCCGCCGACACCGTTTACTCCGTAGACGCTTCCCACGATCAAGATGTGAGCTTCGGCCTGCCCGCCACCCTGGATCATCCGGCGCAGTACTATCTGGTCTTCCGCAACAGCTCCAGCAGCGCCGCGAAAAAGATAGTGCAGGCAAACTTCAAAATAGATTTCTAACTAGAAAAGTTCGTGTGGGAACGGGCGCCTCTTCCGTTCAGCAAAGCGCAGCGAGGCGCTCCGCTGCAGCGCCCGAGGCGACGGATTTCTTGCACCTGCCCCGGCTGCTAAACTACTGCCTTGCCCCCCCGAACAAAATCTTCGGCACCGGAATCCAGCAAAGCAAGTCCACCGCCATCCTCCAACCCCAACCGCATCTTCCTCATCGACACTATGTCGTTCATCTTCCGCGCCTACCACGCCATGGCGCGGCAGCGTTCCATGTCCACAAAGTCCGGACTTCCCACCGCCGCGATCTACGTCTTCGTCAACATGCTCCGCAAGCTGCGCGATGACTTCTCTCCCAACTATCTCGCGGCAGTCTTCGACGTAGCCGCCAAAACTTTCCGCGCCACGCAAGCCGAAGCCGTCACCACCATTCGCAAGTTTGACATTAAGACGCAAACTTTCACCGAAGTCGAATACAAAGGTTACAAAGCCAACCGCGCCGCCATGCCGGAAGACCTCGCGCAGCAAATCCCCTACATCCGCCGCACCCTCGAAGCCTACCGCATCCCCATCCTTGAACTTGCCGGCTTCGAGGCTGATGACGTCATCGGCACTCTAGCCCGCAAAGCCGCGGCTGCGAAGCATCCCGTATACGTGGTCTCCAGCGACAAAGACATGATGCAGCTCGTCAACGACGACGTGCAGATCCTGAACCCTCCCAAAGACAACCTGATCTGCGACGCCGCCAAGGTCGAAGAAATTCTCGGAGTTCCGCCCGAACGTGTCATCGATATCATGGCCCTCCGCGGCGACTCCATCGACAACATTCCCGGAGCGCCCGGCATTGGCGAAAAAGGTTCGGTAGAAATCATCAAGCGCTTCGGCACCGTTGAGCAGGCTCTCGACCGCGCCAACGAAGTCGAAAAGAAAACCTACCGCGAATCTCTCCAGAACAATCGCGACACCATCCTGTTCAGCAAGAGCATGGCCACCATCGACACAAACGTTCCGGTCGATCTGAATGTCGAAGCCATGCGCGCCGGCGAGCCCGATCTCGATCTCCTCCGCCAGCTTTTCACCGAACTGGAATTCACTTCGCTGCTGAAGGAATTACTACCGGAAGCTCAAGTCACCGAAGCTCACTACGGCGAAGCGCAGTCCGCCGCGGATGTGGAGAACATTCTCAACTCTGTCGCACCCGAACACGCGCTGGCCATCGCCGTAGAGTTGGAAGAAACAGAACCGCTTCTCAGAAAATGACGAAGAAGTGATCGAGGAAGTGCCGCAGTCAGGAATGCTGGCCCTAACCGCCGCGTCGTCGCCGGCACCCACTTCCCCGCCTGACGCCCGCCGCATCGCCATCTCCGCAGCCGCAGGTTCTGCCGCGGTCGTGAAACTGGATTCCAGCGAGGCAGCCGCGAAACTTCGATCAGTCCTGACCACGGCTGCCACGCCTAAAGCAATTCACGATTACAAAGCCGCAATCCACGCGCTCGATTCCCTCGGCATCAGTTTGCAAGGCGTTCAGCACGATCCCATGCTCTACTCCTACCTGCTCGATCCCACGTATTCGTCTCACCGTCTCGCAGATGTTGCCCTCCGCCGCTTCAATCTCAGGCTGAGCGGCGATCTGGCCGAAGCCGCCGACGTAACCGGCCGGCTCGCGGCGGCTCTGCGCGACGACGTTAAACAAGCAGGATTGACCAAGCTCTACGAAGAAATGGATCTGCCGCTGGTGCCCGTTCTAGCTCGCATGGAGCAGGCCGGAGTAAAAATCGACACCGCCGCCCTCGCCAAAATGTCGACCGAACTCGAACGCGAAATCGCCGTTCAAGCGAGAGAAATCCAGAAACTTGCCGGAACCGAATTCAACATTGGTTCCCCCAAGCAACTCGGCGACGTCCTCTTCAATCGCCTGAACCTTCCCAAGCCCGTGAAATACGGCAAGGGACGCACCATCTCAACCGCCGTCGACGTCCTCGAAGCTCTGGCCGAAGAGCACCCTATCGCCAGAAAAGTTCTCGACTACCGCCAGCTCACCAAGCTGAAATCGACTTACGTCGACACGCTGCCAGCGTTAATCAACCCGCACACCGGCCGCCTGCACACCACTTTCTATCAAGCCGGCACGGCAACGGGCCGACTGTCTTCCGCCAACCCCAATCTGCAAAACATTCCCATCCGCACCGAACTGGGACGCGGCATCCGCGCCGCCTTCATCGCCGAACCCGGCCACGTCCTTCTAACCGCAGATTACTCGCAGATCGAACTCCGCCTTCTCGCTCACTTCTCGCGCGATCCGCTGCTGGTCGAAGCCTACCGCCGCGGCGACGACATCCACACCCTAACCGCATCGCAAGTCTTCGGAGTCCCGCCGCTAATGGTCACCTCCGACCACCGCCGTCAGGCGAAAGTCGTAAATTTCGGCATAGTGTACGGCCTCTCCGCCTTCGGCCTGTCACAAAATCTAGGCATCGAGCCCGCCGAAGCGAAACTCTTCATCGCCAACTATTTCGAAAAATACAAAGGCGTCCGCGCCTTCATCGACAAGACGCTCGAAGAAGCCCGCCGCGACCTGAAAGTAAAAACGCTTCACGGACGCATCCGCCCCATCCCCGACATCAACAGCAAAAATTTCACCCAGCGCGGCTTCGCCGAACGCACCGCAGTAAACACCCCGCTTCAAGGCACCGCCGCGGATCTGATCAAAGTAGCCATGATCCGCATCGACGCTGCTTTGCAAGAACGCAAATTGAAATCGAGAATGACCCTGCAAGTTCACGACGAACTAGTGTTCGAAGTCCCCGAAAAAGAAGTAGAGACGATGCAGCCTCTGGTCCGCGAGCAAATGGAAAAAGTCCACGAGTTAGCGGTCCCGCTGTTGGTAGAAATGGAAGTAGGCCCCAACTGGAGAGACTTGGAATAATAGAAATCGCCGCAACCATTTCCCGGTGGATTCCGGAGGCCTCTCATGATTAACCGGACTGCGCCGCTGCCTGCTTTGCTTGTGCTGCTGTGTGAGTGCGCTGCGTTCTGCATAGGCCGGCATCCCCCGTCGTTTCCATCCGTTCGGCGCCCGAGCGCCCCATCATCGAGGTGCGCGGCGGCAATCAGTCCCTGAATTTCGACATCATGGTGCGGAACGTAAGTAACGTGACCCTGCGGATTTCGCAAATTGGACTGAGCGTATACGATTCGGCTCACCAACTGGCGCTCCGGAAAGCGATCAACACCGACGCATATGCCCCCAGCATTGCCGTGATCGGCAGACAGGTTTTCGCGCCCGGAGAAACCCTTGATGTGTTCAATCCGTTTTCTGAATTCGAATCGTCTGTACGGCTCACGGAACTGGAGTATTCTTTCTGCCTCCTACGCGAATCGAACGAGCGGCAGCGAGAAGAAAACCGTCACAGGTTACCCGATGACTGTGATTTCCGCCAGGAGTTTACCGTCATCCCACGCACATACGAGGACAAAACGCCACTCATTTTACCGCTGCGCGGGAAGATCTTTGTCTGGGAAGGCCACGATCTCTATGCCCATCACCTACGGGTGCCGTTAGGCGATCCTGGGGTGCAGGCGCTCGGTATCACTGCGAACTCGAATAACTTCGCGAGCGACTTCATTTATTTGGATGCGCGAGGCCGTGAGTACCACGACGATCCTCGCAAGCTGGAGAACTGGTACGGTTATGGCCGGCCGATCTACGCGCCTGGAACAGGAGTAGTTCTTGCAACTGCGAATGACATTCCCGAAAACTGGTTTGAAGATGTTGGGGCCACGAAGATCGGACACCCAAAGCTTCCCGCTGGCAAAGATCCCAAAGACATTGGCAATTTCGTGCTGATTGATCACCAGAATGGCGAATACAGCCTGCTGGTTCATATTAAGCCGGCAGCGTAGTTGTGAAAGCTGGCGATCGCGTGCAGGCAGGGCTACTCGTTGGCCGCATTGGCTTTGCTGGGGACTCGATCTTCCCGCATCTGCATTACTCGTTGATGGATGGTCCGGAGGCCTTCAAAGCGTGGGGGCTACCGGCGTACTTCTTGAACTTCTGCAGAGTTTTGGGAGCGAGTTCCATGAGCACGAAGCAAGGGCCAGTGAATTCCGGGGATTTCGTGGAAAGCGATGCCGTGTATTCCGATGTGCAATGACCCGGCTCATGTTATACTAAAATATAACTAAGGAAAAATCTTTTTATGCACACCACCAATCTGCGCAAAGTCGGCGGCTCGGTCATGCTAGCCGTCCCGCCCGCGCTGCTCGACATCCTGCGCTTGCAGCCCGGCGCCAAGGTCGGCATCGCGATTGAAAGGGGCCGTCTCGTCGTGGAGCCGCGGCCGCGTCGACGCTATACACTTGACGAACTGCTCGCCCAATGCGATCCAAGGGCCCGTCGTTCGAAACTAAGCTCGAAACAAGAACGAGAATGGCTCAATAGCAAGCCCGTCGGCGGCGAACTCATCTGAGGGAACGAACCATGGCACCAGCGATGAAGCGCGGCGAAATCTGGCTCGTCAGTCTGGATCCCTCGTCAGGCCACGAGCAAAAGGGCCGCCGGCCGGTGCTGATCGTGTCGCCGGATGCCTTCAACCGGATCACGAAAGTCCCCGTGGTTCTTCCGATCACGAGCGGCGGTAATTTCGCGCGGACGGCAGGTTTTGCCGTGCCCTTGACGGGAGCCGGAAGCAAAACGACAGGGATTATCCGCTGCGACCAGCCTCGCGCTCTCGATCTCGCCGCACGCGGTGGCAGGAAGCTGGAAAGCATTCCCGACGCGATCATGGACGAGGTGCTGGCGAGAATAGCTGCCGATATTCGAGTGATACGAACTGCAACCTACACGCCTAGCGCCTTCTGAATCTCCCCCGCAATGCCCGCCGTCAGCGCCTGCATCCGCTCCTCCGACTCCGCCTCCACCATCACGCGAGCCAAAGCCTCAGTCCCCGAATACCGCACGACAACGCGCCCATTCCCATCCAGTTCTCGTTCAGCAGCGTCAATGGCCCGCTGCACCTCCGGCACCTGCGCAAACGGAATCTTCTCCCGCACCCGCACATTCTGAATCTTCTGCGGAAACACTTTCAGGTCGCTCACCAGCTCCGCCAGCGACCGCCCGCTGCGCACGATCACATCCATCACCCGCAAAGCAGTCAGCAGACCATCGCCGGTTGTCGCATCGCCATCGCGAAAAATAATATGGCCCGATTGTTCCCCGCCCAGCGTCGCCCCTGTCTTCAGCATCTCTTCCAGAACATATTTGTCGCCCACATTCGCCCGCAACATTCGAATGCCGGATTTCTTCAGCGCGATCTCCACCCCCATATTCGACATAGTCGTCGCCACCACGGTGGACTCCGCCAATTTCCCGCGCGACTGCAGATCCCGTGCCGTCAGCAGCAGCACGCCATCTCCATTCACCACGCGCCCTGCGCCATCGCAAAACAGCGCCCGGTCGGCATCGCCATCAAACGTCACGCCCAAATCAAACTTCCCGCCAGACTCAGCCACGGCCTTCCCTAAAGTCTCCGGATGCAGCGCCCCACACCCGTCATTAATATTTTTCCCGTCGGGTGCCACGCATACAAACTCAACCTGCACTCCAAGCGCCCGAAACAACTCGGGAGCCTCCGCCGTAGCCGCCCCGTTAGCGCAGTCCACCAGCACCCGCAGCCCGCTCAAGTCCGACGACACGCTTCCGGCCAGCGACTCGATGTACGCCTTGCGCAGCGCCGTCTCTCCCGGCAGCGAGGGCCGGGCAACTTTCATCGCAGTGTCTTCCATCGCCCCAGGCTTCGCCAGCAGCGCAAAAATCTCCTTCTCGATCGCCAGCTCGCGCTCGTCCGTCAGCTTGAATCCATCTCCGGAAAAAACTTTGATCCCGTTATCCGTCCATGGATTGTGCGATGCCGAAATCACCACTCCCGCCGCAAGTCCGCGCGACCGCGCCAGGTAAGCGACTCCCGGCGTTGTGATCACACCAGCGCTGTGCACGTCCACGCCCACCGCGGCCAGCCCTGCCGCGACGCGGTCCGCAATCCAGGCGCTCGATTCGCGCGTGTCTTGCCCCATCACTGCCTGCGCCCTCTGCCGCCCGCGCATCAGATCATGGCCCAGCGCGCGTCCGATCAGGTACGTGCTTTCGTCGGTCAGCGGAAATTCGCCGGCCACGCCGCGTATCCCGTCCGTGCCAAACAACTGTCTGCTCTGCATACTCATGCTCTGAATACTCATGGATGGTTCGGATTCCAAAGTGAGCCGGATGACAACCTGAAATGTCCAACCGAGGATGATAACTGAGAACTACCAAACCAGCAGATCGAAAGAGAATCGATGGTTCACCGCCCGCTAGCCGCCGGTGCGGTCTTCTCCATGATCACCGTCACTCGCACCGGCGTTGCCTGCACCACCTGCACCAGCGCATCCGGCACGTACACGTTGGTCACAAAGGTCGCAGTAGTCGTCGTCCCCGATGCGTCTATTGGATCGGTCGTGGCTGCGTCCACTAGTTCCACGTGATGCTGCGGCCCCGTGATCTTGATTTTTTCCGGATCCACCAGCACTTTGCCGACATGCTCTCCCGCCGCAAAGTTCCCCGTCACTCGCGCGTGAATCTCCACCTCGCGCGTCAGCCGCGTATCAAAACTCAGGTGCACCTGCCCCGGCACCACCTGCACCACGGTCAAATTCCGCTGCACATGAATCTGCTGCGCTGTCAGATCGAACGTGCGTTCGCCCGGTTTGGCGTCGCCCAATTCAAGCTCTGCGTGAATGTCCGCTGACCGCAGTTCCCGGATCATTCGCTCCGGCCCGCGCACCCGGATCTGCGCATCGGGAATCGTAACCGAACTGATCTCCAGTTGCGGAGGCACATGCTGAAATTCGATCGGCACCCGCACCGCCACTTCCGCCGGTTCCTGATCCGGCGAAATCGCCAGCCACAGTCCTGTCGCCAGCACCAGCGACAAAATCTTCAGCCAGAAGTTGTGCAGCACCCACCGCCGCAAGAACTTCTTCATAGTGGGCGCTCCGTTTCCGGTGTGGAATCTTCTTCAGCGCTCATCTGCGCGCTCGTTCGCAGCGGCGATACCAGGCCCGCATCCGAGTCATCGCTCAGCGGCGCAACCGTCGGCAGGCCCACCGGCGACATATACCTGCGCAGTTCGCTGCTCAACCGCTCCCGCAGTTGTTCCACCGTCAGATCCCGTTCGATCTTGCCCCCAATCGCCATGCTGATCGCGCCTGTCTCTTCCGAAACAATCACCGCGATCGCGTCCGTCTCCTCCGTAATCCCAATGGCCGCCCGGTGCCGCGTCCCCATTTGCGTTGACAATATCGGGTTCATCGACAGCGGCAGAAAGCACGCCGCCGCCGCCAGCCGGTCTTTTTGGATGATCACTGCTCCATCGTGCAACGGAGCGCTCGGCCGGAAGATCGTGGCCAGCAAATCGTAGGAGAGCCGCGCATCCATGGCTACGCCGCTCTCGATATAAGTCCGCAATCCAATCTCGCGTTCAATCACCATCAAGGCGCCGGTCTGATGCTGCGAAAATAAATTCGCCGCCAGCACAATGTCATCGTAAGCATCTCCTCCCACCGCCGACCCGCGCAGAAAGCTCACCCGCCGCCCCACATCCGACAACACATGCCGGATCTCCGACTGAAACACCACAATCAACGCGAACACCACATAGGGCAGCAAATGGCTCACCAGCCAGTTCAACGTGACCAGTTCGCCGATCCGCGCCAGGTAGAACGCCGCCGCCACCGCCGCCAGTCCCGCCAGCATCGGCGCCGCCCGCGTCCCCCGGATCATCACCAGCACTTCATAAATGACCAGCGCGACCAGCAGAATGTCGAGCACCGTAAACGACACACTCGACCATCGCGCCAGCATCTGCGTCACCGGATCTCCCTTCGGCAGAATTCGAACCTTGCAGAACCCTACATTCTAATGCAGCAGATCGTCATCGGATGACAATTAGCAGGTTCTTGCAAATCGGCCAAACAAAGGTAAAATGCTAGCGACCGGCTGAAAGGAGATCCCACCATGCCACCCTTTCGCGCGTCTTTGCGCATTCCTGCTCGGTTGCGCCTTCCGGTATGCGCAGCGCTGTTCTTGATGGCGTCCATCATAGTGCTGCCCGATGTTGCAGCCAACGAATTGGTGCAGCCGCAAGCGAGCGGGCAGGAACCTCAAGTCCAATCCCAGGACACGCAATCTGCCGAGCCGCAGGCCCCGGTTTCGAAATACGACAGAGCCATATTTCAGAAACCGATTCCCGCCGAACAGCTCGCATTCCTAAACCGTTTTGCGGGGATGCCCTCCAACGACGCCGTTCGCGACAAGCAATTCCGCAAACTCATGCATAGCGTGCTCCCCGATTCCACGTTCCACTACGGCTGGGATATGTCGCCCTCCGACGCATTCGAAAGGGTGCTCACCGGATCGCAATTTTCGGTTCAAGTTCGCGATGGACGATATGCAATGGTCTCGGGCAGCACCGGACCCTACCTGAAGGGCCGAGGCTTCGTCTGGATTGACATGCAGGAGGGCATCGCGCTCGCCGCATTTTATTTTCAACCCACCAATGGCGAACCCACGCCCACGGTCACAGTTTTCTCCCGCAATGTAAAAGAAGAATCGCTCAAGCTCGGCCAGCTTCCTCCCGCGTTCGCCGAAGCCCTCAGCCAGTGGTCGGCGGAATCCAGCGTCCCGCCCGTGACCACGCGCTATTTCATCGGCGGCATCAACAAAAAAATTCTGCTGGAACACGACGAAGACTACTGCGCACCCTCCACCGCCGCAGGCGCGTCTGCCCCAGACAATTGCGAACAGATGAATGCCGATGCTGCCGATATCGATCTCACCGCGGCCTACTATCTCGACCAGACCAACCACGCCACCAATGCAACGGCGTGGATGATCGTGGGTGAGGATCAAGTCGCATGGGTCCAGTTCCGCGACAACACGTGCAGGGTCGGTCCGGAGCGGCTGCGCTGCCGCATCCGCATGACGCGCGAGCGCACCCACGTCATCCTCGGTGGGCATCCCGTGCAGCGCCCGCCACATAAATAATAAATAATGGTGCGCCGCGTTATCGGAGCCTGTATCTATCCCACGCTTGGCTTGTCATCCCGAGCGCAGCGAGGGACCTCGGTGTTTGCCTGCAGTCGCGATACTGCCTGCGCAGGCAAGAACCCAGACCCCTCGCGCCACTCGAGATGGCAAGAAGGCTCAGGGCTGTCTCAGTTTATCCGTGTTCGCTTCTTTCACCGTGGCCCGGATCTCTCCTCGAGCCACGCGCGCCGAAATTTCATCGCCGTCCGAAACTTGCGCCGCATCCTTCACCAGCTGACCCGCGCCGTCAAACACCAGAGCGTACCCGCGCTCCAGAATCGCCAGCGGAGACAATGCCTCCAGCGCCCGCCCCATGCGCTCGATGCGAACTTTATTCTGCAAAAGCTGATTCCGCATCGCGGCCGCCAAAGCCGCGGTTCCAGCCTCAAGTTCTCCGCGAATCCCCGCCAGCACGCGCCGCAAATCGTAATGTCGCACTGCCGCCGCCAGCGTCTCCCACTTTCGCCGCATCTGTTCCAACGCTTGCCGCTCCCCGCGCTCCAATCGATAAGTAAGGTCATCCACCTTCTGCTGCCGCTGCCGGATCAAGTCCATCATGCGCGCGAACGTCCCGTCCTGCGCCCGTTCCATCAGCGCATTCCGAGCCTCAAGCAGCCGCCGCTCCATCGCCCGCACCAGCCGCTCCCGCACAGCCTCCGCCTGATTCTCAATTTCCACCCGCGACCGGATCACCAACTCCGCCGCCGCCGATGGCGTAGGCGCTCGCAGGTCCGCCACAAAATCCACAATCGTGAAATCCGTCTCGTGCCCCACCGCCGAAATCACCGGAATCTCTGACGCCGCCACCGCCCGCGCCAGCCCTTCCTCGTTGAACGCCGCCAAATCCTCCGCCGACCCGCCCCCGCGCCCCACAATAATCACTTCTACACTCTGCGTCTCGTTGAAGTACCGCACTCCGCTAGCCACTTCAAACGCCGCCGCATCCCCCTGCACCTGCGCCGGATAAATCACCGCATTCGCCGAATGATGCCGCCTCTGCAAAATATTCAGAATGTCGCGCAGCGCCGCCGCCTGCGGCGAAGTCACAATCCCAATCCGCCCCGGCAACGCCGGAATCGCCTTCTTCCGCTCCGCCGCAAACAATCCCTCCGCTTCCAGCTTCGCCTTCAGTTGCTCAAACGCAACCTGCAGCCCGCCCGCGCCTTTCGGCTCAATGTACTCCGCCGCAATTTGCAACTCGCCGCGATCTTCATAAATCGTCACTCGCCCCCGCACGACAACCTGCATCCCGTCCGCCGGACGAAACCGCAGCAGCCGCGCCTTCGAACTGAACATCACCACCCGAATCTGCGCATTCCCATCCTTCAAAGTGAAATAAAGATGCCCCGAATCCGGCGCGCGAAAATTCGAAATCTCCCCCTCAACCCACGCATCGGAGTACTCCCGCTCCACATGAGTCCGCACCGCCGCGACAAGAGCACGCACAGTCCAAACCCGCCGCTCCGGCGCCGTGAACCGGAATCCCATCTGATCGCTCAAGGAAGACATCGAGGGCAGTGTACTCCAAGGCAGGAAGAAGGAAGTTCCATGCGCGCTAGTCCGCCCCGGAGGGGAATCGCGATAATAGCCCAGCGCCTTCAGCGCTGGGTCAAGGTTAGAAAAAAGGAACCAGTCCCGTAGGGACGACTGAGCTACTCGCGCAGCCCCAGGGTGAACTCATGCGCAATGAACAAAGCCGCAAAACGGCGAAAGAGAAACTACCCCAGCCACCGGCTCACCGCATACAGCAAAATCGAAACCACCACACTAACAATCAGCGAAGTCACCAGCGGAAAATACACCGTCGTATGCTTCCCGCGATACAAAAAATCCCCCGGAAGCCGTCCCAGCGGAATGTGCCAGCGCGCCAGCAGCATCACCGCGACCCCAGCCACCGCCAGCATCGCCCCGAAGATGACCAACAGCTTGCCCAGTTCCATCACCCACCCCCACAGAACCCAGCAACTCTTATTTTAACCCCGTCACCACGTACGCCTCCGACAGGACACGCGAATAGCCATAGACATAGGCACGCCCATCATTTGAGAAGAAAGGAGCGTCGACGTTCGAGACGCCTGCTCCTGCTTCCGCGCCAAAGGTCTTCCACAGCTGCATCTTTCCATCGGCGATGCTCACCTTGAAGATCGTACAGTTCTTCTGACCGGCACGGCTGCTGGCCGCATACACGGAGTTCCCGTCCGGCGACCATCCCGGTATGTAATAGCCCGACTCCAAGCCAGGAATCGCGCGCATGCCGCTGCCTTCGAGTGGCCAAACTCCCGACTTCCCGTCGGGTCCCACCACCGCGATGCTCTTGCCATCGGGCGACAGCCTGATACCGTAGACGCCTTCCGGCGTGATGGCCTTGGAGTCGCCTGTATTCAGATCAATCAGATAGTCGCGCGCACCATGCCCGGCTTCAATTCCCGTGGCCAGCAGCCGTTTGCCATCCGGTAACCAGTGAGCCGAACTGTAGCTTACGGAGTCGTGCGTCAGCTTTCTTGCCTCGCCCGCTCCAGTCGGCACCAAGTTTAGAGGTCCGCCTTTGGCCGGCCTCGTAATCGCCCATTTGGCATCCGGAGATATGGCAATAGCGTTCCCCTCTCCAATTCGCGCCGGAGGCGAGCCGTCGGTATCGCGCAGAAATACGGTGTAGTTCGGCCCACCACCGTCGGCTTCCTCATCGAAAAGGATTTTCCGTCCGTCCGGACTGATGTCGCGCAGAACCGACCATCCAAACCATCCCAGTTCCCGCTCCTGTTTTTCGCCCGCAGCCACACCTCTCACACCGATCCGCTGCCGTTGAGTAATCATCAGCGCTGTTCCGTTCCGCATGTCTTCTAGCCACATGCCTCCGGGCACGTTGGTGATCGTCCTCAGCTTACCCGAAAGGGTTACGCCGCGCAGGTTCTCGGCATCGCCAGTGCTGCTAGAGGTGAACCAAATCTCATCGCCGGCCGGTGACCACTGCACGCCTTCGACAGAACTCCAACCCGACGAAAGTTTCTTGTCCAGGTTATTGTCCTTGCCGTCAGCGGCAATTACCGCGACCGATCCTTCATCGTCGCCATCGGGGTTTTCGTGGTCGGCGAAAGCGATCCATTTGCCATCGGGAGAAATCTTAGGCTTGCTGATCCAGTTGATACTGTCGAAGATCACCTTGCCAATGGGATATTCCAGGCGCCAATGGCTGTTTTCGGGAACGTAGCGCACCACCGCCATGCTCTCGCCGTTCGCGGCCCAGTCCGCATCCTGCACATTCTCCAGCACCTCTCGTGGAGTGCCTCCGCTCAATGGCACCCTCGCCAGCGTCCCGCCTCGCATATAGCCGCTGTAACGCACAGTATTGAGCCGGACCGCTAGTTCTCCGCCCCTGGAGACCGAAAGCAGCTCCGCATCCTTCAGGCCCAGTTCACGTGCCCCCGGATCATCCGTGTGCGACGTGTACAGCTGGCTTTCCCCTCCGTCCCACGAAGCGCTGTAAATCACGCTGCCGTCGGGCGTAAATCGCGCACTCCCGATCGAACCCGTGCGAAACGTGATCTGCTTGTACTCAGCCAGAGGCGCCGGTCCGCTGCCTCGACCCAGCCACCAACCCACTCCGAGCATCACCACGGCAAGCGCAACACCAGCTGCCAACATTGCCAGTAGTCTTCCCCGCGGCGGCGCGCCCGCCATCGGCACTGCCCGCGTAGTAGTGCTCGAAATCCCGGAAAGATGCTCAAGATCAAACGCAATATCGCTGGCCGAATGAAATCGCGACTCCGGATTCTTCTCCAGGCAGTGCTGCACAATCCGCTCCAGCGCCGGAGAAACATTACGATTGGTTTCGGCAAAGTCCGGAGGATCTTCCTTCAAAATCGCGCTCATCGTATCCGCAGCCGTCTCCCGATGAAACGCCCGCTTGCCAGAAATCATCTCGTAAAGAATCGCCCCAAAACTGAAAATGTCGGACCGCGCATCCACCGCCACGCCCCGCACCTGCTCCGGCGACATATATCCCGCCGTACCCAACACAGTGCCCACCTCTGTAACGTGCGTCAGAGTGGCCTGCGCCGTACGATCGCCCGATTCCGCCTGCGTCAGCTTGGCCAGCCCGAAATCCAGAATCTTGATCCGCCCATCTTTGGTGAGAAACAAATTCTCCGGCTTCAGGTCGCGATGAACAATCCCCTTCTCATGCGCGGCGGCCAATCCATGCGCAATCTGCAATGCATAATCCAAAGTCTTGCGCACTGCGATCGACCCGCTGCGCAACCGCTCGCGCAAAGTCTCGCCTTCCAATAATTCCGACACCACATAAGGCGAGCCCTGCTCCGTGCCAATCTGGTTCGTGCCAATATCAAAAACTGCCAGAATGTTTGGATGATTCAAGGCAGCAGTAGCCAAAGCCTCCTGCTCAAACCGGCGCAACCGGTCAGGATCAAGCGATGTTCCCTGAGGCAGAACTTTGATGGCGACTTCACGCTTGAGCCGGGTATCGCGCGCGCGAAAAACTTCTCCCATCCCGCCCGCGCCGAGCGGGGCAACAATCTCATAAGGGCCAAGTCGAGCGCCGGAAGTCAGGTTCATCGGTGGCCGGATTATAACCCCGAAATGCCGTGGTCGAGCGAAGAGTCGCACATCAGGGGCGCTCCACGGTGCGTTTAGGAGTCGTATCAGGGTATGCCTTCAGGCATACCGTAATGGCGGGCTATGAATGCGCCTTTAGGCGCTGCTCTTAGGAATATTACTTTACATCACAAAGTACTTGACATGTAAGCCCGCTTTCGCTAATCTGTCCTCCTGAATGCCCGATCCCCGCCATCACCGCCTCCGCCGTCCCCACCGCACCGCGCCCCCGGCGCCCATGCAGGCCCCCGATCTGCCCGCCGATCCCGCCGCCGACCTCCGCTTCATCCGCGATACCATGGAGCGCTCCGCCTCCTTCACCGCCGTCCCCGGCTGGGGACAGGTCATCCTCGGCGCAACCGCATTGGCCGCCGCCTGGCTCGCCCAAATGACGCTCGCCCAACAAAAGCTCACCGCGCACCAGGCGAACTCCGCCGCCTGGCTAAAAGTCTGGCTGGCTGAAGCCTTCCTCGCCGCCCTCATCGCTTTTCTCTCCATGCGCTGGAAGGCCAACCGCCGCGGCCTCCCACTCTTCACCGGACCCGGACGCAAGGTCGCTCTAGGCCTGTTTCCCCCGCTGATCGCCGGCGCACTTCTTACCTTCGCGCTCTACCGAGCCGGCCTCGAATCCGCCCTGGCGCCCGCCTGGCTTCTGCTCTATGGCGCCGGCATCATCACCGGAGGCGCTTACTCCGTCTCCATCGTCCCCGTCATGGGCCTCTGCTTCATGGCCACGGGAGCACTCGCCATCGTCGCCCCAGCATCCTGGGCGAACTATTTTCTCGCCGCTGGCTTCGGCGGCCTGCACATCCTCTTTGGATTTCTCATCGCCAGGAGACACGGTGGCTAGAGCACTCACCCAGCGCCGCAAGCCCATCACCAAAGCCGCCACTCCGGCGCGCGAGCACATCCCCGCCCACGCCCTCCAACTCCCCGAACTCGACCGCCTGATTCACGAACGCATTCGCCTCGGCATCGTAAGCGCCCTGGCCACCAACCCGAGCCTCAGCTTCAACGATCTCAAGCGCATCCTAAAAACCACCGACGGCAACCTGAGCGTCCACGCCCGCAAACTCGAGGAAGCCGAATACATCAACTGCCTGAAATATTTCGAAGGCCGCGTCCCCCGCACCGAATACCGCCTGACCGCAACCGGCCGCCGCGCCCTCGCTCACTACCTGAATCAAATGGAGGAATGGATTCGCGTGACCCGCGAAGAAAAATAAAAGAAAATTTTTTGGCCCGCAAACTTTGCAACGAAAAGTACATTGCAACACAACCGCAGAAACGAGAAATGAAACCAATGACCTCTGACCTGCCAATTGCCGAAAACACGAACTTCTCCATCCGCAACGCAGCCCGCTTCTGGGAACCGCGCCGCCTCCTCTACAACGCAGCTCTCACCGCGACCGCCCTGTTCTGGCTATTCAAAGACTGGACCCACTTCCTCCCAGCCATGACCTGGTCCTCGCTCGGGATCGTCTCCGTCCTCGCCCTGTTGGCCAATCTCTGCTATTGCGCCGCGTACCTGGCAGATCTAGCCATCCAACAGTTGCCAAATTCCGCATGGACGCGCAGCCGCTGGGCCCTCTTCTCGCTCGGAACTCTTTTCGCAATGTTATTCACCAGCTACTGGATCAACGACGAAATCTATCCCTACGTAAGCCCAGCCGCAGCCCTGCTCTGGAGATAAAATCCATGCCCCACATCAGCAGCAACATGAATTTCCCCGCTCCACTCGCAGTAATGGCATTCCTCGCCGCCGCTGCCGGAGTAGTCCTCGCCCTCGCCGCAGCCGCCATAGCCTGGTTCGCCCGCAAGCCAAAGCTGGCCCGCGCCTGCCTCCTGACAGTTTCCGCCGGAGCAATCGTTTACGCCGCGCTCCTGATTGGATTCTCTCTAGCCAGCCGCCCCCAAGTCCTCACCCGCACCCAGGAAAAATACTTTTGCGAGATTGATTGCCACCTCGCCTACTCCCTCCTCGACGTCAAAACCGAACCCGCCGCCGGAGCCACCCATTACGTAGTCACCATCCGCACCCGCTTCGACGAAACCACCACGTCGCCAACGCGCCCCAAAGACGCCCCGCTAACTCCAAGCCCGCGCACCGTCCTCCTAATCGACGATTCCTCCCACCACCAATACCCGCCAGTAGCCGTAGAAGGCACGCCGCTGCTGACTCCACTCAAGCCCTCCGACTTCTACACCACCCAACTAGCCTTCGACGTCCCACCCACCTCCAGCACAAAAACCCTGCGCCTGCTCATCACCACAACTCCAGCCTGGCCCGACCTGGTAGTAATCGGCGACGAAAACAGCCTCCTCCACCACAAAACCTACTTCGCCCTCTAGGATGAAGGTAGACAATCAATAAAGGAGGGGTGCCCCATTTCTCGCGCCTTTTGCGAGAAGTGGGGATTCTGAAAGCTCTTCATGACGCGCCCAAGCGGAGGGCCATCTGGCGCAGACACTCCTGTGGGCCGTCCGCGCAGTACTTCTCCGCCTTCTCCGCGATTCTGCCGTTGCTAGCCCGGCCTTCGAGGATTTTCCTGTCAATAGGCAAAAACTACACAATTCCCTCTACGTCCATGATTCCAAGCCAGATATATTTCCGCTAAACCTGACCCAACTGCCCATTGCTGCATGATATACTAAACTTATAGTAGGAAAACGAACGCGGCCCCTCCGGGTCGCGTTTTTTATGGCCGAAAGTATCCCGGTTTTGAAAGGGCGTGGCTTCAGCCGCGCCGCAAACCCCTCAAAAATGAACAGCGGCTTAAGCCGCCGCGTGCCAGGAACGCAAGAAGAACCGTTTCACCCAAGGGACAACCATGCCAAATCGCAACCCAGGCCACTCCATCCACCACCCCAAACTCCGCGGAGAATGGGCCGAACTCCACTTCATCCTCCGCGCCATAGAACTAGGCCTGATCCTCTCCAAACCCTACGGAGACAATGCCCCTACGACCTCGTAGTCGACCACCACGGCCGCTTCCTCCGCATTCAAAGCCTGCCCTGAGGAGCGACAGCGAAGAATGGGTGAAGTGCACCATCTTCCACCGCGGCAACTCCTACAAATGCCACCTCGACCACAACGGCATCCCCTACACCCCCGACCAAATCGACTTCTTCGCCGCGTACGTCATTCCCGCCAACATCTTCTACATCCTCCCCCTCGCCGCCACCAACCACCAACCCGACATCCTCCTAACCCCTCACCGACAAAATTCCAAATACGCCCAATACAAAAGAAGCCTGGCATCTGTTGACGAGGGATCAAACGAGGTAAGTGCCCCCAGAGGCGGCTCCCGACTTGAAACTCACGAGTTACCTCCGTGCATTGGTTTTTTCCTGCTAGGTGGACGAAAATGAGTAGTGACACACCGATCCGGTTGTTCTATGCTTGCCCCTCCGCCCATGCAGAAGTCGCGACAAAACGTGCTGGATATGGCGAACTACTCGCCGATGGAAGCCGTCCGGTATTTTCACGTGCCGCCCTCGACTCTTGCATATTGGACGGCAGAGCCGAATCAGTTGGTAACCTTGGCGTCAGAAGAGCCCCCGCTGCTGTCCTTCAAAAACCTGGTAGAACTCTACGTCCTTGAAGGCCTACGGAGAATCCACGGCGTACACATCTCCAAGATTCGAAGTGCGGTGAACTTTCTCCTGGAACATGAAAGATCGCGCCACCCGCTTGCCGACTATGACCTCCGAACCGAGGGAAAGCATGTTGTTTTCTACAAGAAGGGGAAGCCACTGAATGCGTCGCTATGGGGTCAATACGAAATGGAAGAGATCGTTGGCGGATATTTTCGTCGAATTGACAGAGACCCCCACGGCGTAGCCCTCCGAATTTTTCCCTACACGAAGCGGGAGCAGCTGACGAGCAAAGAGCCGCCGCCTCAAACGGTCGAGATCAATCCCGCT
>CAWHLT010000007.1:0-852500 GCA_963830295.1 uncultured Acidobacteriaceae bacterium | reverse complement strand
GAATCCATAGTCACGCACGAGCGAACCCTGGGAAGTGAACCATCTCAGTACCAGGAGGAAAAGAAAGAAACCTCGATTGCGATAGTAGTGGCGAGCGAAATCGCAACAGCCTAAACCAGTCTCACCTTCGGGTGTGGCCGGGGTTGTAGGGTCGACAATAGTAGAGTTACCAATTCAGTCCTTAACCGAAGCCCTCTGGAAAGAGGGGCCATAGAGTGTGATAGCCACGTAGGTGAAAAGGAACTGAACTCGAAGTCGATACCTGAGTACCGCGGAGCACGAGAAACTTTGCGGGAAGCTACGGGGACCATCCCGTAAGGCTAAATACTAGCTTCTGACCGATAGTGAACCAGTACCGTGAGGGAAAGGCGAAAAGAACCCCTGCGAGGGGAGTGAAATAGTACCTGAAACCGTGTGCCTACAAACGGTGGGAGGACTATGCGGCGCAAGCCGAAAGTCTGACCGCGTGCCTATTGCATAATGAGCCGGCTAGTTATTCTTGTCAGCAAGGTTAAGCGAAAGCGAGCCGCAGCGAAAGCGAGTCCTAATAGGGCGAATCAGTTGGCAGGAATAGACGCGAAGCGGGATGATCTACCCTTGGCCAGGCTGAAAGTGGAGTAACATCCACTGGAGGGCCGAACGGGTGTTTGTTGAAAAAAGCTCCGATGAGCTGAGGGTAGGGGTGAAAGGCTAATCAAATTCCGTGATTGCTCGTTCTCTCCGAAATAGCTTTAGGGCTAGCCTCGTATGATTTGTCGTGGTGGTAGAGAACTGAATGGACTAGGGGGCTTTCCAGCTTACTGAATCCAATCAAACTTCGAATGCCATAGAACAACCAATACGGGAGTCAGACTGCGGGGGCTAAGCTTCGTAGTCGAGAGGAAAACAGTCCAGATCGCCTGCTAAGGTCCCAAAATACAAGCTAAGTGGGAAAGGAAGTCGGAACGCCCAGACAGCCAGGAGGTTGGCTTAGAAGCAGCCATCCTTTAAAGAAAGCGTAATAGCTCACTGGTCAAGCGGTCCGGTGCCGACAATTTAACGGGGCTTAAGCTTGTTACCGAAGCAGCGAATGTCCCGGCGCAAGCCGGGACGTGGTAGGAGAGCATTCTCAACAGTTTGAAGCTAGAGCGAAAGCACTGGTGGACGGTTGAGAAGAGACCCTGCCGGCATAAGTAGCGATAACGGAGGTGGGAACCCTCCGCGCCGAAAGTCTAAGGTTTCCTGAGAAAGGTTAATCCGCTCAGGGTCAGGCGGTCCCTAAGGCGAGGCCGAAAGGCGTAACCGATGGACATCCGGTTAATATTCCGGACCTTCCTTGTGTTCGTTATACGATGGGGTGACGCAGGAGGATAAGCAGGCCGTCCTATGGCTATGGCGGTCGATGCGCGTAAGGTGTCTTTCGTAGGCAAATCCGCGAGAGAGTTATCACTGAGGCGCAAAGCAGTACTCCGTATGGAGGAAAGCTGCCGATTCCACGCTGCCAAGAAAAACCTCTAAGGAGAACATAAGGAAACCGTACCTCAAACCGACACAGGTAGACGAGGAGAATATCCAAAGGCGCTCGTGAGAACAGTTGGTAAGGAACTCGGCAATATAACCCCGTAACTTCGGGAGAAGGGGTGCCCCGGTAGAGTTCATAGCTCGAGGGGGCCGCAGCGAAATGCGCACTGCGACTGTTTAACAAAAACACAGGTCTCTGCAAAGTCGAAAACGACGTATAGGGGCTGACGCCTGCCCGGTGCTGGAAGGTTAAAGGGAGAGGTCAACCGCAAGGTGAAGCTTCGAACTGAAGCCCCAGTGAACGGCGGCCGTAACTATAACGGTCCTAAGGTTAGTATTCGCTAGCCTTAGTAAAATCTGGCTATATGCTGGAAAATCTGAGTATCCCACTCTACGCGATGTGCTTCGAAAGAGGCGATGTGCTTTGAAAGGGCACGGCTTTAGCCGTGCCGTAAGAGGCGCTCAAATCTCAAGGGGCTTTAGCCCCTGAGGGGGTCTCGCGTGAAAATGAGTTGGGTGCAGACAATCAGCAGGAAAGGCCAGCAGGAAGAAACTGAACTCGTGAAGAGTTCGGGACTGATAAGTTCGGGAAGGGCACGACTTCAGTCGTGCCGCAAAACGATTCGTATCAGGGCGCGGCTTCAGCCGTGCCGTAACGGCGGCAAAAATTGATGGGGCTTCAGCCCCTGAGGTTTAGCCTTCGATCCTGCTGGAATCCTCAGAGACTATATGCCAGATTCCAACGAAATGTTTGTTGGAAAAGATATAGTCCGAACTGCATGGCGACATGCAGAGAGTGGCAGAAATGTCCACTTCCCTTCCTTGTTGCTCGGCGATCTCGGCGTACTCTGCGGTTCAAGCTTTTTGACCGCATCAGTGCGAAGAAAATCCCGAGCGAGATGGATGGTGTAACACACTTGAGCGAAATTCCTTGTCGGGTAAGTTCCGACCTGCACGAATGGCGTAACGAAAGTGCGACTGTCTTGCCGACTGACACGGCGAACTTGTAGTGCCGGTGAAGATGCCGGTTGCCCGCAACTAGACGGAAAGACCCCGTGCACCTTTACTATACCTTAACTATGAACTATGGCCCTTGCTGCGCAGGATAGGTGGGAGGCTTTGATTCCAGGCTCTCGGGCTTGGAGGAGCCAACGGTGAGATACCACCCTGCGAGATCTGTGGTTCTAATCTACTCCCGTAATCCGGGAGAGTGACATAGTTAGGCGGGTAGTTTGACTGGGGCGGTCGCCTCCTAAACGGTAACGGAGGCGCGCGAAGCTACGCTCAGCCTGTTTGGAAATCAGGCGTTGAATGCAAAAGTATAAGCGTGGTTGACTGCGAGACCTACAAGTCGAGCAGGTACGAAAGTAGGCTTTAGTGATCCGGTGGTTCTGCATGGAAGGGCCATCGCTCAACGGATAAAAGGTACGCCGGGGATAACAGGCTGATCGGAGCCAAGAGTTCATATCGACGCTCCGGTTTGGCACCTCGATGTCGGCTCATCGCATCCTGGAGCTGTAGAAGGTTCCAAGGGTTAGGCTGTTCGCCTATTAAAGCGGTACGTGAGCTGGGTTCAGAACGTCGCGAGACAGTTCGGTCCCTATCTGTTGTGGGCGTAGGAGATTTGCGAGGACCTGTCCTTAGTACGAGAGGACCGGGATGGACGAACCTCTTGTGTTCGAGCTGTCATGCCAATGGCACCGCTCGGTAGCGAAGTTCGGTAGTGATAACCGCTGAATGCATATAAGCGGGAAGCACTCCTCAAGATGAGATCTCCCAACCCAAAAGGGATAAGAAGGGCCCAGGAAGACTACCTGGTTGATAGGCTGGAGGTGGAAGAGTGGCAACACTCGTAGCTTACCAGTACTAATCGCCCGTTCGGCTTGACCATAAAATTTACTCGGTGCAGAAACAGCTGTCAGCCGTCAGCCTTCAGCCATCAGCTAAAACCTGAGCTGAGCTGAAGGCAACGTTTCTTCTCGAACGCCAGAATCTGGGCGGAGCAGAAAAGAAAATGCTGACAACTGTGCGCCGACGCTTTTGAAATCTAAACCGAAGCTTCGGCTTCGAGGACGAAGTAAAAAGCAAAGCCGATGTACGGTGGCTGAAATTGGAAGGAAACAAAGAAGAAAGTAAGCCACACCAATCTATTCAGTAGTGAGGCATCGTCCTCAGGATCTTTGAAAGCTAGCTTTCAGCTGTCAGCTCTCAGCTTTCAGCCCGCGAGTGATGCGGTCATTCATAAATGACCTTGTCATTCCGGGCGAAGCGAGGAACCTGCTGTCCGCTGAAGCCACCAAGTTTGCTGTCCATCAGCACGAATCGTCCGCCTCGGCAAGAAGCTGAGAGCTGACGGCTGAGAGCTGACAGCTCCGACTTGTCGGTGATCTTACCGCGGGGGATCCACCCGTTCCCATCCCGAACACGGAAGTTAAGCCCCGCAGGGCCGATGGTACTGCACGCGCCAAGTGTGTGGGAGCGTAGGTCGTTGCCGGCATTAATAAAGGCCAGTCTGAGAAATCAGATTGGCCTTTTCCTTTTGTGCTTCGCCGTTCTAGGCGCGCTCGATTCTCGAAGTATATTGAACGAGGGAGCAGGATTCGAAGAGCTGACCTTCTTTGGTAAATCCAGAGCGACGACTCCAATCCGGACAACTTCTCCATCCTCATCAAAAATCGGAAACCGCAGTGCTAGTCGATGCAAGCACTTTGCCTCCACCCTGATTCCTCAACTAGCGATAGGGTTTCTTTTCCGTCTACCATCTTCTCATGAGCAAGATTTGTTCCGCGTATTTCGATGTCAGGGCTGGTTCCGCAGATTTCCCGGGCATCTTGCCGATCAGTTCGCTTTGCGGCTTGTTCGTCAATGTGCAATAGGCCCTGTTGGTCCATAGGACGCGGTAGTCGAGATCCTTCACGACCGCTACTACGGGGAGTTGGTCGAGAAATTCAACCGCCCACTCAGAATCGGGAGAACCGCTGGCCTCTTTGTTTGCTGAAGGTTTTGAAGAGCATTTCCTAAGAGCGAAGCAGCTTCCAGTGTTCGGCTGTGATGGCGGCTTCCTTTGTCGAAATGGGGCCGGCCGATCCCGGTTGAGATAGTCGCCCTGCCATCTCGCTTGCCGTGAACACTTCGGATCTAGTCCTTAATCACGCGTGTCATTTTCTCGTCCCGATCAACGAGGGCGTGACGAAACTGGTTCAGTAGGTGCTTTTCGACACGGAAGCTCCTTTGGATTCTTGCCATTGCGTCATTGCCCTCCGAGAAAAAGCTCTTGACAAGGCACAGGTATGGTTCCACAATGTACAAGACGATAGCATAAGTACCAATTAAATCTGTTTTCCATCAAAGGCATCGCGAGCCGCGAGAATAGTGGAACCCAAACCAGCCAAGACGAGGGCCCAGCTCGTTACGGGAGGTGGATCGTGGCAAGTGAGTTTGTTTGTTCAGCCTGTGAGGCACGTGGTCAAATTCGGAAAGTCGCATGGATGTCTGAGGCCTGGCGCGGGAGCTTTCTTTCGTACTTCGCTTGTAGCTTCTGCGGAAGGTCTATAGTTAGTTGGACCAGAATCCTATTGGGAGCTACCCTTGGGATGGCAGCTACAAACCGCTCTCAGGATTTGGCAGAAGGCTCCCGGGCGCGAAGGGCGCGCGCTCACGCCTTCTAAGCGCCTCAAGTTAAGCCCCGCAGGGCCGATGGTACTGCACGCGCCAAGTGTGTTGGAGTCCTTCGGCAAGCTCAGGATAAACTGCGGTCGTTGCCGGCATAAATAAAGCTCACGTTGTGAAACAGCGTGGCCTTTTCCGTTTTGGGATGGATGTCTGCGGTAGGCGATCCTAAATTCGGATTTGGAGAACGTAGAAGGAGGTCACGGGGCTGTATTGGGGGCTGCGGGAAATGCACGGCGAAGTGCTCGACTGGACCTATGAGTCGCGCCGGCCCAAGGGATTATCGGCTTACCAGGCAGAAATATGGCCCAACGCCGGTTCCTCCAGATTGAGTGCTACACGCCTGCGATGAAAATGTGCATCGTCTGCGAACGCGAACTATGGGGCGAACACCGGTCCCTCGAGATTGAGTTCTTCACGCCCTGCAAGACATGCAATAAGTTCCCTGGGGCCAGCTCCGAGGGAACCTGCTATCACTGTTTCGCTGTGGGCAACATGATTGAGGAGTGCCCCGGGTGCGCAGGCAAGCCGTGGAGTGAAGAATTCCTCGATGCCAAGGACGAAATCGAAGGCCCAGACAAGCGGCTGGCCCCGTTTTAGCGCGTCCGAAGCTCAAAGCCGTGATTGAGTTTGCCGCCGGCAGTCTTGACGGAGCACCTGCCCTCGCCTTATAGGCAAACCTCAGCGGCTGGAAGCCGCATTGATTTTGCCGCTGTAACGGCACGACCGAGGTCGTGCCCTTCCCGGATCCTTTACCGCACGCAGCTTATCGGCTCCTATCGAACAGCAGATTCCCTTCGGCTTCGCTCAGGGCAGGCTCTCCTGGCTCGCTTCGCTCGCGCGTCGGAATGACAAAGCTTGCTCGGGCTTAGCACCGATCCTTGGCAGTGTCATGTCTACTTTTGTAGGGTCTACTTTCGTGGGTATTGCGCTTCCCGAGTTGGCGCGATTTTTCTTGATTTCGGAAATTGCGGGTGAAATCATTTAGTTATAGCCGAGGTGGCTTGTTAAAGCCCCTTCCGACCGGTGGTCGGAGGGGGTTTTTGCGTTTTGGGTGGGGTGCGGAACGATAGGCCGGTGGAGATTGAGGTCCTTCAGCAACGTTTACCCGGTCGTTTCGGGATGACAATGCTGGGAGCCCGGTGGCGGTAGGGATCCTTCAGCGACGATAGGGCTGTCGCTTCAGGATGACAGACCTTGAATCAAGACTAAAAAGGAGTGGGTGGTTATGAGTAAGGATTTGGTGGTGGGCGGAGTGGCGGACGGGGAGACGATCACTATTTGGGCTGTGGCTGAGGATTGGGATGGGCGGCGGGGGAAGAAGGAGTCAAGGTCAGAGTCAAGATCAACATCAAAGTCAAAAGCAGCGGGCAGGAGTGCCCGCTCCACACAGGCACAATCCAGACAGGCACAATCCACACGAGCTTGCTCCACGCAAGCAGGGTTGCGGCTTGAGCCTAAGCAGTTGGGGGAGATTGCGGAGGCGGAGTTTATTGCCAAGGTGGTGGGGCTGCGGTTTGTGGCGGCTAAGCCCTGGGGAGACAGCGAATCGTATGACTATATTGTGAACGCGCGGAGGAGTTTTAATTTCTGGAGGGTGCAGGTTAAGTCGGCGCATGTGGTGGGGCGGGATGGGACGTACAGTTTTGGGGCGCACAATGGGGCGCGGAAGCCGTATACGGCGGAGGACATTGATGCATTGGTGGCTTACGCGAAGCCGGAGGGGGCATGGTATGTGCTGCCGGTGCGGGTGGTGGAGGGGTTGAAGGCGCTGAAACTTTCTCCAAAGAGCCGGAAGATGCGGTCGAAGTATGAGAAGTATCGGGAGGCTTGGGATATTTTGCGGAAGCCGGTGCGGAGGAAGAGGAAGAAGTAGCGGGCTAGATTTTTTTCCGATTCAAACAAAAAGCCCCACCCTTCGGCTTCGCTCAGGGCAAGCTTTCTCGCAAAAGACGCGAGAAATGGGGCACCCCCGGCCTCAGCAGATTCCTCCTGCCTCGCTTCGCTCGCGCGCCGGAATGACAAGGGTCTGTTGAGCAAATCCGAAAAAGATGGCATCGCGGGCGCTTGACGTTGTATTCTCTCGTTCGCCGGGGAAAGGGAAATCCCGGCTCATCCTTACTATGTCCACGGTCAACGTAGAACACGTCCGGCCAGCTATTGGCACGGAGAAAAAACTGGGTAGCAGGACTTTGACGGGCCGCGGCGGGATTGTGCAGCGGTATTTTTATTTCGCGATGTCGCTGCTGCTGGCTGGGATTGTGGTGTCCGGCTTTCGGCTAACCGTCGGCGACAACCTGTTTCATCCCAAGATAGCGCGGCCATTCATTCTGTGGATTCATGGCGCGGCTTTCGCGGGGTGGGTGGTCTTCTTTATTTTCCAGTCCACGCTGGTGCGCGTGCACAGAGTCAGTTGGCATCGTTCCATAGGATGGTTTGGCGCCGGGCTGGCCGCGGTGATGGCTCCGCTGGGGGTTACGACCGCTATCATCATGGCTCGCTTTGACAAGGCGCAACTGCATATGAACGACACGGATGCTTTTCTGAGCATCCCGTTCTATGACATGATCGCTTTTGGGGCGTGCATTGCGCTGGCCATCTATTGGCGCACGAAGCCGGAGTTCCATCGGCGGCTGATCTTCATCGCGACCTGCTCGCTGATGGACGCGCCCTTTGGCCGCTTTGATTACATTTTCGACCATAATCTCTACTTTCCGTGCCTGGATTTGCTGATGCTACTCGGCGTGGTGCGCGACTTGCTGGTCGAGCGGCGCGTGCACAAGGTATATCAGTATGCGCTGCCGTTGTTGTTCGTGGGCCAAGGCCTCTCGGTCTACATGTTCCGGCACAATCCTTCCTGGTGGCAGGCGATCAGCCACGCGATCACGGGATAGTCTGGTCGCCGCTAACGGAGCAGGCATGATGATGCTACTGAAGAAGCCACGGTTTTCGGCGGTGCGAGTTCTGGTGGTTCTGGCTTCGCTGATCCTGCCCGGTGTTTCGCTGGCGGGGGAGTCGTTTGATGGGAAGTGGCTCACCACTGTTTCGTGCGAAAACTTTCGGGATGCGCTTGGGTTTTCGTATCGTTTTGTGAGCGAAGTGAAAGACGGCAAGTTTCGCGGGCTGCATGGTACTGAGGGGCAGCCCGGCTTCCTGTTGGTTGAGGGCAAGATTGGCGCGGAGGGGACGGGAAAGTTTTATGCCACGGGGCGGACTGGGTCGAAGGAATACGTCCCCGGACGCGACACGCCGCGGGGCACCGAATACGGCTACAACATTGACGCGCACTTCAAGGGCGACAAGGGGACCGGGACGCGGGTTGAAGGGCGGCCGTGTTCGTTTGCGTTTGAGAAGCAGTAGGTTGTTCGAAGGCACGCCGCGAGAGGCCTTATTTACGGCCCAACCGGGGAGACACCAGCGATGAAACGTTGGTGGACGACGATGGTTCTTGCGGTTCTTGCGGTTAGCGGGACATTAGTGCACGGCCAAATCACCGGAACGGTGACGTTTGCCGGCGAAGTGCCTCAGCCCAGATTGATTGACATGTCGAAGGACCCGTATTGCGCAAGCGCTCACGCGAATAACCCTGCCACTATGGAAACAATGGTTGTCGGCGCGAGCGGGGGACTTGCGAACGTGGTCCTCTATGTCAGCCAGGGCCTTCCTGCCGGAGTGGGCGTGCCGTCACAGCCAGTGCAGTTTGATCAGAGAGGCTGTCAGTTCGTGCGGCATGTGGCGGCGATTGATGCGGGTCAGACAATGAGGCTCATGAACAGTGACCAGACCTCGCACAATATTCATCCGGCCCCCACAAAGAATGCGGAGTGGAACAAGTCGCAGCCTCCGGGCGCGCCGCCCATCGAAGTAAGTTGGGCCAACGAGGATGTGATACCGGTGAAGTGCAACATTCATCCCTGGATGAGAAGTTACATCGTGGTTGTAAGAGGACCCTATGCGGTCACGGACGACGGCGGTTCCTTCAGTCTCGACGGCATACCGCCGGGGAACTACACGCTGACTGCATGGCATGAGAGTTATGGAGCGCAGACGCAGACTGTCGCGGTAAATGCCGGGCAGCCTGGCGTGGTCAATTTCACGTTTCCGGCAGGGGCTGAGGCCGTGGCGCCAGCGCCGTCGCCAACTCGATCGAACGCGGCGCCGCAATGCACTGCTGTGGATCAGATGGTGCAGGTTGACGACTCCAGCGGGGTGGCAGCTTCTGGCGGGCCGGGTCATTGTAAAGGCGAAGCTGATTATTGGCTTACCAATAGTTCTACGCAAGCGATTGACTGCGCTTTTATTTTTCATAAGAACGGCAAGTACGATCCCAACTCCGTTCTTATTTCCACCCTGGCTCCGGGGCAGGGAAAGATCTCGACTTGCGGAGCTGATACCGGCGAGATGCAGTTTCGGTGCTTCTCGCACGCTCAAAATACGGCGGCGCAATGCACGGCCAAGGTGCAGTGGCAGTAGGGCGAGTACTGCAACATGACCGCCTAAAGCAGATTCCTCCTGCCTCGCTTCGCTCGCGCGTCGGAATGACAAGAACAGCAGATTCCTCCTGCCTCGCTTCGCTCGCGCGTCGGAATGACAAGAACAGCAGATTCCTCCTGCCTCGCTTCGCTCGCGCGTCGGAATGACAAGAACAGCGGATTCCTCCTGCCTCGCTTCGCTCGCGCGTCGGAATGACAAGAACAGCGGATTCCTCCTGCCTCGCTTCGCTCGCGCATCGGAATGACAAGAACAGCAGATTCCTCCTGCCTCGCTTCGCTCGCGCATCGGAATGACAAGAACAGCAGATTCCTCCTGCCTCGCTTCGCTCGCGCGTCGGAATGACAAGAACAGCAGATTCCTCCTGTCTCGCTTCGCTCGCGCGTCGGAATGACAAGAACAGCAGGTTCCTCCTGCCTCGCTTCGCTCGCGCGTCGGAATGACAAGGATTTAAGCTTCGCCCGCTCGTCGAGATGACAAGGAACGGGGTTAGTGCGATTTAATTCATGTTTTGGTTGCGGATGCCGATCTCTCGTTGGTAAGAGGGAAAGGAGCTGCTCATGAGTATTTCCATCTCGAGCACCTTGCCGGTTCCGCCGCCTGCGGCTGCGAACGCTGCCGCGAGGCCTGCGCCCGCTCCATCCGTTCAGCCAACTACCAACGCCTCCGCGGATACGGTGAGACTCGCGGAGGCACAACAGGTGTATCAACTCTATGACCAGGGGCAGAGGGTATCGCAAATCGCGTCCACCCTCAGCCTGACGGTCACTGCGGTGAACAGTTATCTGGGCATTAGCAGCTCGAGTTAAACAGGTCCTAAGTTTTATGCCACAGGGCGCACCGGGTCGAAGGAGTACGTCCCGGACGCGCAGGCCGCGCGGTACCGAGTACGGCTACAACATCGACGCCCACTTCAAGGTTCGACAAGGGGACCGGGACACGGGTCGAGGGCCGGCCCTGTTCGTTCAATTTCGAGAAACAATAGGGTGGTGTTGAGGTGTACAAAAATCGCGGCTGCATCCTCGCAACAATAGGGGTAGAATACGCCGCGTGGCGCGCGTATTCATTAGCTACAAGCACACCGATCCGGATGAATCTCTTGCCGGAACCCTGGCGGATGCCGTTGCCTCCCGGCATCACGTTTTCATCGATACCAAGATTCCCTTGGGACAACAGTGGGGGGATGTGATTCATGACAATCTGGGCGCCGCGGACTATTTGATCGCGCTGCTTTCGGCAGCTTCGGCAGAGAGTCCCATGGTGGTAGCCGAGGTGGAGCAGGCCCACGCGCTCAACGTTAAGAACAAACGGCCTGGCATCATTCCCATTCGAGTCAACTATGACGACCAACTTCTCCGTTACCCGCTCAGCGCTTATGTGAACCGCTTTCAGCAGTGCGTGTGGAACGGGCCTGCCGATACTCAGCGTATCTCCGATCTGATTCTCAAGGCGCTCGAACCGCGTCCCCACGTCAGGCAGGCATCGCAACGCGGCCGGATGATTGAGCGCGTACGCATGGATTGGATCCAAGGAGTTCTGGAACACTCGTTGTACAACGTGGCGCGAATCGATCTTGGGTTGGAGTCTCAGGCAGGCGCGGTCATACACGGTCTCGATATGGTGGTGCAGCGTCCGCAGGAGGATCCGCAGCCGCTGCCACCGGGAACGCCGTTGCTGAACGTGTTTGACGATCAGCAGGGACAGCTTCTGATCCTTGGAGCGCCAGGCGCAGGCAAGACCACCCTGCTGCTGGAATTGGCCAGCGCACTTCTGGATCGCGCAGGCGATGACGAAAGCCATGCGATTCCGGTGATATTGAACCTTTCTTCCTGGGCCTTGCGTCCGCTCCCGCTGGAGCAATGGATCGTGGAAGAACTGCGGCTGCGCAGCGACGTTCCCAAGAAGCTTGCGCAGGAGTGGGTCGAAAACGAGCAGATTCTCCCCTTGCTCGATGGCTTGGACGAGGTGGTCAGGGACCAGCGCGAAGCCTGCGTCCAATCCATCAATCGCTATCGCTCGGAGCACGGCTTCGTACCGATTGTGGTCTGCAGCCGCGTCGAGGAGTACAGAGCGCTGACCACCAAGCTCCGGTTACCGGGAGCCGTGGCCGTGCAGCCGCTCACCAGGGCTCAGATTCAAGCCTACGTCAAATCTGCCGGGCAACCGCTGGAAGGAGTGCAGCGGGCGCTGAAAGCCGATGAGGGCCTGTGGGAGCTGCTGGATACGCCGCTGATGTTGAGCGTCATGGCCTTAGCCTACAAGAATCAATCGGACGGCGTTGTCGAAACGGCTGTTGCCGGTTCGATCGAAGCGCGCAGAGAACAGATGTTTGCGGCCTACGTAGCGGCCATGTTCAAGCGCCGCACAAGGGAGCAGCATTTTACCGCGGAACAAATCCAGGGCTGTCTTTCGTGGCTGGCCTCGCGCATGGTCGCTCGAGCACAAACGGTCTTGCGGTTGGAGGATATTCGTTCCGGCTGGGCCGGCGACCGCAAGATACGGTTTATGGCTCTCGCAGCCCTCACCTTTATCGTGACGGTGATGAGCGGAGTGCTGGGCTGGTTGAATTTCGCGATGCTTGATTTGGTTGGGAACCACTTTACGGGATTCTACAGCTCCTTCTTTTCGGGGGATTCGATGTATTGGTTCCTAACCGCTCCTGTGGGTACTTTCCTGGCGCTTTTGCGTGGCCGCTCGACTACGCCGACGGAAGTCCTGGAGGTGTATTGGCCGGGCGCTAAGAATTTTGTCGGCTCCACTCTCAAAGCCGCTCTGGCGGGTGCAGCGCTGGGCAGCATTTTGGGTGCGGGGGGGTGCGTAATCGCGGGGTTTCCTCACGACTTCCTTGCCGGAGCGCAGGTTTACGGTCTCGCAGGCACGGGCGCGTTCGGAATTGCGGGAGCTATACGTTCCCTAGCGAGGGGACGGCTGGCTAGCGTTCGCTCCTCGCCAAGAATCGCGTTAGACCGGTCCATGCGCAGTTCAATCCTCTGTTTTGCTGGAGCGGTAATCGTAGGGCTGGCTTTTATGTTGCTGGCTGGCGTTTGGATTCAAGATACGGACAGTAACCTTGCCAGCATCGCCCGCGGTGTGGAACTCCTGCCGTTGATGGGTTTTTTTATCGCGCTCGAATTAGGCGGATACTTCCTGATGGATCATTTCATAACGCGATGGCTGCTCTACCGCCGGAAACTGATCCCCTGGAACATACCCTCGCTGCTGGACACGGCAGCCGAGCGGGTGTTTCTGCGTAAAGTGGGAGGGAACTATATCTTCGTACATCGCACGCTCTTGGAATACTTTGCCAAGGCACACGGAGCCGTTCAAGGCTTGTCCGGCGGGGCCGCATCTGACTGAGCGCGTGTGCCGAGCCTTTGCATCATTGAGGGTCTTGTGGCGGGCGACCCACAGTTGTGCAGCAAGGGTGGGGCTTTGACGTGGGGAATCTGGGCTAACACTTTTTTCTGAGCGCGAACGATCCCATGATCCTAAGGGGGAGTTCTTACCCTCCACGAGCCATGGCAGTAAAACAGGAGTTCGTTCCGGAGCGGCGGCGGTGTTTGCGGCAGATGGTGCATGCGCCGGCGTTTGCGAGTTTTGACGGTGTCAGCGGCGGGATGATTCTGGATCTTAGCGAGGAGGGGTTGTCGATGCAGATGAGCGATGTGCTTGACAGCCGAAGCATCGACAAGGATCGGCCGGTGCGCATGGAGATTGATCTCTCGCCCAGCGGGCACGTGGAGACTACGGGCTATATCGCGTGGGCCGATGCGCTGGGACGGGCGGGAGTGCGCTTCTCGGATTTGCCCGAGGCAGCGCGGCGGCGGTTGAATGAATGGTTGACGGTGAATGCGGGAGCGCCCAGCCACATCGCTCCGAAGGTGGCGGTGGGCAGGGCATGGGGTTGGGGCGCGGCGGGCGGAAAGCCGGAGAGCCGCGAGCGGGAGCACATGACGATCAGTCTGGAAGCGGAGAGCGAGGCTTCGGGGGCACGCGCGGCGGGAGATGGAAATCATAGTTCGGCGACGGTGCAGTATGAATTCAATTCCCTGGGAACCGATCTTTCGGCTACGCTGCGGTTGATTGGAGAGCGTGCGCGGACTTTGACGCGGGGCGCGAGTGCGGCGATTGCATTGGTGCACAAGGAGGGCGTGATTTGCCGTGCGAGCGTGGGAAGCAGCGCGCCCGCTTTAGGGACGCGGCTGGATGTGAACTCGGGGCTTTCGGGCGAGTGCTTTCGCGAGGGAAAAACTTTGCGCTGCGACGATGCGGAAGTGGATCCGCGAGTGGATCTGGAAAGCTGCCGGAGGCTGGGCGTGCGGTCGATTCTGGCTGCGCCGGTACGCTATGAGCGGGATACAGTGGGGCTGCTGATGGTGTTTGCGCCGGAGCCTTTTAATTTCGATGAAGGCGATGTAGCGGTGGTGGAGAGCCTGGCGCATACGGCGATCCGGAGCATGCGGCAGGCGGAGGCTGGGTAGAATCCGGCGTCCGGCTTCCGGCGCTCGGCTTCCGGCGCTCGGCACCCGGCGTCCGGTTTTCGGCGTCCGGCTTTCGATATCTTGGGCAGTGGTTTGCCCCACGAAAGTACCATTGCTATTTGAGTAACTGCTGTGCAAAAATCTCCCCCGACTGAAGGCCTTTCGAATCTTTTCTTTAATCTTTGCAGTGAACATTAAAGCATGACGCATTCGGTGTGCGCGGACTCGCATTCATCCGAATAAGTGGACGCGGCAGCTCGACCGCGCGCTGGGGTGTAGTCGCGAGAGGTTTTTGCGAGATCCCTGCACGACAGGAGTTCCCTATGAGACGAGCCTTGATGACGATTTGTTTCGCGGCGTTGGTGGTGAGCGGGGCGCCGGCGCAGCAGAAGAAGAGTGTGCCGCCTCCTCCGAAACCCAAAGATGAAGGGCCCAGCCTGGAAGTCACGATGAAGTTTATTCAGGACAAGATGAACGATCATGGCACGGTCGGTTTCGTGATGACGCGGAGCAACGCGAACGGAGTTCTTTTTCGAACCTATTCTCTTATATCCGAGGCCGCGGGAGATGCCTCGACTTGCACGCTGCAGGCGAAAAAGAAGGGCACCATCAAGATCGAGGTTCCCGATGGCACCACGTATAACGAAGGTGGAAAAGCGGTGAGCGGGGATGATTTGCGCCGGGAAATGGTTTACACGAGCACAAGCCCATTTAAGGATGTGGTTTCGATCGTGGTCGAATCCGCACAGGACCGCGATAACCGGGGCGCAGCGGAAGCGGCTCATCCTGAGATCACAGTGTCTTACACGCCTGCGATTTATGACCTAGTGTTGAAAGGCACGAAAAAGGACGCCTTTTCGTTCCATTCGACATATAACAAGGGCAAAGAGCCTCCGCAGGACAAGGATTCTACGGGCGACATCACCTGGTTCATGTTCCGCGATGAGGATACCGCCAACCGCGTGGCGAAGGCGATGCTGCATGCGGTGGAGCTTTGCGGCGGGGGGAACAAGGATCCGTTTTAGGGAGGGGCGGTGATGAGGCGTTGCTGGATGACCACATGGGTTGCGGTTCTTGCCGTATGTGCAGCGGCGGACGCGCAAACCACGAGTGACGCTCAGAAATATCTGGACATGGCCGAGACGTATCGGGCGCAAGGAAAGTACGATGAAGCGCTGGCATCTCTAAAGAAGGCTGATGCTGCGGCCCCAAACTCATTCGACGTGGCCTACAGAATGGCTGTCATTTACCAGACTCAGGGGCAGTGGGAGCTAGCAGCCCAGCTTATGCAAGATTTGTTGCTGATGACCGGCAAGCTGGACGGCAATTACAGTCAGCCGGATAAGAACAACCGAGCTATTTTTCTGGAGCGTCTGGGAGCGATTTATCGCGACAACAATAACGAAAGACTCGCTATCGAGGCCTTCCGCAGCATGCTGGCCCTGGGGGACGAAAGTGCGAACCGGGGTTACCAGCAGATGGTCGAGACTTACCGGCAGTACCGGGAGTGGCAACTGGCGACCGCCGCGGCGAAAGAAGCGCAGCAGAAATTTCCCGATAACCGCAGCCTGAAAATTCTATACGCGGCTGAGTTGGCTGAGGCGGGCCAGCCGGAGGAAGGGCTCCGGCAAGTGAAAGCGCTGCTGAAAGGCACAGCCGAAGACCGTGAGGTTTACGCCGCGCTGGGTCAGATGTACAGCCGCCTCAAGCGCTGGGCGGAGGCCGACGAGGCTCTGGATAAGGCCCTCCAGTTGTCTGCCACGGATGGTGACAAGGAGTACGTTGGATTTCTTCGCGGCGCCCGTTATGAAGGAGAAAAGAAATATGCCGCGGCGGAGGAGATTTTTCGAAGGTTGCTGGCCACCGATCCGCAGAGCGCCGCCCTGCTCAACTATCTGGGCTATCTGCTGGCCGAACACGGTGCGAAACTTGATGAAGCGCTGGCGATGACCAAGAAAGCGGTGGACCTGGAGCCGGCGAACGGTGAGTTTCTCGACTCGCTGGGGTGGGTTTACTTCAAGTTGGGGCAATATCAGGCTGCCGAGGTTAACTTGATTCAAGCTTCGGAGCGTCAGAGCAGAGATCCGCTGATACACGATCATCTTGGGCAGATGTACGAAAAGACGGGACGCTTAAAGTTGGCCGCCGGGTGCTGGGAGCGTGCTATCCAGGAATGGAAGAGTAGCGCTCCCGCGGAGGTGGATGAGGAGGAACGGGCAAAAGTCCAAAAAGAGCTTGAGGCAGCCAAGCTCACGCTGGCACACGCGCCGGGGCAAGTGGCAAGAGCGACGCCGCCTCCGGCAAAGCCCACCGGCGATGGTCCGGGCCTGGAAGCCACAATGCAGTTCATCCAGGACAAGCTGAACGGGGTTGGCGCTGTGAATTTCGTGGCGTATGTTCACGACAGCATCGCAGGCAACGATTGGACGCAGCAGTCTAGAAGAGCTGCCACCAAGGTGGTTGCGGACTCCGGCGGATGCCGTATTGACTACCATGCGAAGGCGGAAAACAACGGGACCGTGGTGTGGGATTTCGACGAATGGTTTTACCTGAAGAACGTGGAAGATGTTGTCATACTTGTCGCTCGATCAGGAGCAGAAGGAGTTGAACGCGGCAGTGGGTCATCCTTCCTGGAGTTCCCAGGCCGATCCCGCAGTCTTCGTTCTTAAAGTGCGAAGGAAAGATTTGAGCAGGAGCAACAGTTTTTATTTCTTCGACGAGCAGATGGCGAATCGTGTGGCCAAGGCGATGGTGCATGGGGTGGAGTTGTGCGGCGGGGGCGGGAAGCCGGAACCGTTTTAGGGCGGCAACGGCATCGGGAGCGCCGGAATGGAGTTTCAAAATCGAACCGCCCATCATCACGCTGCTGGTGCGCAAGAATACAAAGGAGACCAACGTTTTGCGGTTCTCCGATGAAGACATGGCAAACCGCGTGGCGAAGGCCATGCTACATGCGGTGGAGCTTTGCGGCGGCAGCAAGCCGGAGCCGTTCTAGGAGGATCAAGCGATGAAACGTGGTTTGATGCCGATTTTTGTGGCGGTTTTGGGGGTGAGCGGGGCGCTGGCGCAGCAGAAAAAAGTGCCGCCTCCGCCGAAGCCGGCGGACGAGGGGCCGAGCCTGGAAGTCACGATGAAGTTTATACAGGACAAGCTGAGCGATGTGGGCGCGTTGAACTATGCCGCCTATGGTCACGACAACGCCGCGGGGAGGGATTGGACGGACCAGTTCAAGGTTGAGGCTTCGAGAGTGACGGCGGAAGCGGGTTCATGCCGCATCCGCTATCACTGGAAGACCTCAGCGAACGGGACGGCAAATCCGGAGTCGGAGGCGGGATTGTTGTTGAGCGGTGTGGTGGACGTGACGGTAATGCCGATGGACCAGGACCTGAAAGAACAGGCGACGGCGCAGGGACATCCCACGTGGAACTTCAGAGTGGATCCGCCAGTGTTTGTGTTGAAAGTGCACCGGACGGACAAGGGTGCCAATGTTTTTGACTTCTTTGATGAACAGATGGCGAACCGCGTGGCCAAGGCAATGGTGCATGCGGTGGAGCTTTGCGGCGGGGGCAGCAAGCCGGAGCCGTTTTGATATGTGGTGGCGGGTTTCTGCGGCTGAACCGGTGTTGATTTTGTAGAGGCTTAACGGCGCGGCTGGAAGCCACGCCCTTTCAAGGCCAGAGTTCGGGTAGGAGACAAGTGGGGAAAATAAAATGAAGACCCCGGGAACGGGTTGGACGAAGGCCGCGAGAGCGGGCGTTATTCTGGGGATGGCGCTGAGCGTCGCCCTGAGCCTTGGGTGCGTGCAAGCGTTCGGGCAGCAGGAGACCCCGGAGGAACAGACGAAAAGGGTACAGACCGAAAACGAAAAGATTCGGTATCTCAACAGCCAGATTATTTTGGCGAACCAGGAAAGGGCGGCGGGGAACTTTGATCGAGCAGCTTCGATTTTGAACTCTGCTCTTGCAGTCGATGCAACGCGTGATCTGTTGTGGGCCCAGTTGGGAGACATCTATCGGAGTTCCGGGGATTACGTCAAGGCGATTAATTCTTACCAGAGGGCGATTGGGATCAGGCCGGCGGTGGGGGCGTACCATAACAATCTGGGGGATGCATACTCTAAAAGTAAAAGGGTTGATGAGGCGTTAAGCGAATACGCCATCGCGATTCAGGTGGATAACCATGGTGCGGCAACCTACGCATTCAATATGGGCGCCGTGCTAACCAACAATGGCAGGCCAGAGGAGGCGATCTCAGCATTCGATCTCACGATCAAACTTGATCCTACTCGTGCTGACGCGTACTACCATAAGGGCGTGAACATGGTGGCACTATCGACCCTCCAAGGTAAGGCAATGGTCTCCCCACTCGGGACGAGGGCAGCGTTGCAAAAGTATTTGGAATTAAATCCGACTGGCCAGTATGCGAAACAAGCTACCGTCGTGCTGCAGGCGGTCGGCTCCGAGAGCAGCAGGTCCCTGCCGAATGAAGATGTGCTGGCCCAGGCGTTCGATGCAGGACTGGCTTTCAATTCCCGCGGCGAATACCGAGCAGGAATGGAAGCCGAAATCGCCAGATTGGGGATGGGGGGTACCGCCAGCGCTGTTCCGAAGTGGGCCCAGAAAGCGCGGGATTTCTGGGCGGATCCTGTGATTGCGGCGGTTCTGCAGGCACAAGTCCAGATGCAGGTTCCAAACCCGGCTCCGCCACAGTGCAATTCGCTGGATCAAGGGGTGCAGATCGAGGATGCGATGCCCAGCGGGCCGGGGCACTGTGCGGGCGAAGCGGACTTCTGGTTTACGAATGCGTCCGGGCAGGCGATCGACTGCGCAATTATTTTTCACAAGAATGGGCGTTACGATCCGGGTTCGCTGTTGACTTTTGCACTTTCACCGGGGGAAAAATTGGGCGGGACGGGGAAGATTTCGAGTTGCGGCGCGGACTCGGGGCAGATGCAATATCAGTGCTTCGCCCACACGGAAAACGCGGCGAATTCTTGTACGGGTAAGGTTCAATGGCAACAATGAGGATGGCCATGGTGGGGCGGCTAAAGGCGTTGTTGATTCTGTAAAGGCTTCACGGCGCGGTTATAGGCTGCGTCCTTGTTCAAAGCCAGAGTTAACTGATACGAGAGCAGAAGGGGGAGGACAAAATGAAAATCCAGGGAATGAGTTGGACAAAAGGTGCGAGACAGAGCGTTGTTCTGGGGATGGCGTTGAGCGTGGTCCTGAGTTTTGGCTGCGTGCAAGCCTTTGGGCAGACGGCGGCGCAGAAGGCCGAGCAAGAGCGCGAACGGCAAGCCGAGCAGGCGCGGGAGCGTGCGGCGGAACAACAGCGCGAACGCGCGGCCGAGCAGCAACGGGAGCGTGCGGCAGAACAGCAACGGGAGCGGGCAGCGGAGCAGCAACGGGAGCGGCAGCAGCAACAGCAGCAGCAACAGCGCGTTGTAGTTCCCGAGCCCAGCCGTCCGGCGCAGCCGGCTTACGTGCCGAATAACACGCCTGCGCCGGCGCGGAACACTCCGAACGGTACTGTGACGCCTTCTCAGCCGCGTACAGCTTACACGCCGAATAATAGTTCTACGCCGGCTCAGCCGCGCGCTTATACTCCGGCGCCGGTTCAGCCTTCGCATCCGGCCACGGTGTATACGCCGCACGCAGCCGGGTCGTCTGCTTCGAGCAGCGGCAGTGGCGCGACAACTTCCAAACCGTCGACGTCTGGGCCGACGGTTTACACGCCACACGCGGCGTCGAGTGCAGGCGCCGCTTCTTCTTCAACGCCCAGCAGTGCGGGTGCGCCGGCTCATGTGAACGGGGCGACGGTGTACACGCCGCACGCCGCGGCTTCCTCCAGCGCGGGCTCGGCCGCCAGTACGACGCCGGTGCATTCATCGCCGGTACATTCATCGCCGGTACATGCGTCGCCAGCCAGCAATCCAGCAGCGCGGGTTCTACGGTGAGCGCATCTTCGCCAATGCCAATTCATGCAGCCTATACGATGCCGACGGCGAGCAGCATTGCGTCTAAGACATCGAATCACAGCGTGCTTACGACGGCAGGTTCGCAGCGCGTGGTGAGCCAGGTGAACACGGCTCGCGCATCGCTCGCGGGAGTGAACAAACGGGCTTTGCCCACGGGGCAGGTTACGGTGCAATCCAGCGGACGGCTGGCCTTGGCGGCGTCGGGCGGGCGGCAGTACGGGTTGCGTCCCAACGGCACGCTGACGTCTTTCAAGAGCGCGCAGGGCGGCAGCGCGAAGTTTGCTCCCAACGGGCGATTCCGTTCGGTGCAGGCTGCGGGCATGAAGATTCAGTACGGTCCACATGGCGGGCGGACGGTGGTGAAGCAGCTTCCGAATCACGCCACGCTGGTGAGTTACGGACGGCACAGCGGATACATGCAGCGCCCGGTGGCGCATGCCGGAGCCAGCCTGGTGCAGCGGACTTATGTTGCGCCGAGGTCTGGTTTTTTCACCAAGAACACAACTTATGTGCAGACGTTCAGGCCCTATACCTATCGCGGGGTGGCGCTGGTGAGCTATGCGCCTGCAGTCTACTACGGGCCGGAGTTTTACGGCTGGGCGTACTATCCGTGGGCTACGCCGGCGGCGTATGCGTGGGGATGGACGGGCGATGCGTGGGTGAATGCTTATAGCGGGTATTTCGCGCCGCTGTCGGCGTATAGCAGTCCGGCGCAGTGGATGGCGGATTACATTTTGGGAGCGACGCTGGCGAAGGCGTATCAGGAACAGCAGGATTTCGAGCCGGAAGCAGATGCCGATGCGGCGGCGGATGATTTGGCTGCGGATGACGCTGCTCCGGCCGAGGATGCTGCTGAGGGCGAGGTTTATGCGCAGACTGCGACTCCGATCACGCCGGAGATTCGAGCTGCGGTTGCGGAAGAAGTGCGGCAGGAGCTGGCTTCCGAGAACGCGGTCGCCAGCGACCAGGCCACACCGGAAGTGGATCAGTTGCAGGAGATCCTGCAGCCCAAGCATTTCTTTGTGGTGAGCACATTGCTGAACGTTTCCTCGGATCAGGGCAACTGCGCGCTGACTGGAGGCGACATCATTGGCGTGGTGAAGGCGACGGGGTCGCTAGTAGATACGGCAACGTTGACAGTGGCCAGCGGCAAGAAGGGCGATTGTCCGGCGGGAGCGCAGGTGGAGGTGGCGGTGCAGGACCTGCAAGAGATGGATAACAACCTGCGCGCTCAAATGGATAATGCGGTGGCGAAGCTGCACTCCGAGCAAGGGCAGGGAGGATTGCCGGCGGCGCCGAAGTCGGCGATGGCGGCGCCTCCGCGTCCGGCGATGGACGACGTGCCGAGCACGCCGGAAACTGGCGTGAGCGCCATGCTGGGGCAGGAGCAGGATCAAGCGGCACAGGCAGAAGCAAGCGTGGTGAAGGCGGCCTTTGTCAGCAATGCGGGAGGGATATGAGGGAGCCAGATTAAGGAGCGAGGGATGAAGCGTTATCTGGGATTACTTTGCTTTGCTGTTTTGGCCGTGAGTGCGGCGGTGGCGCAGCAGAAGAAGGCTGTGCCGCCTCCGCCGAAACCCAAGGACGAAGGGCCGAGCCTGGAAGTTACGATGAAGTTTATTCAGGAGAAGCTGAACGACCTCGGGGGTGTGAGTTTCATGACATTCGCCAATCAAACCACCGATAACACAACCTTCTCCCATCGCTGGACTTTCGAACTAAGCAAAGTCGTTGCCAACCCGTCGGATTGCTCCGTCCGATATCATGAAAAACTCACTCTTGACGGCAAGTCAGTGGGTAACGATGGCAAGTCGGCTAACGAGGTGGATATTACGGTGCCTCTTGCCGCGGCGGAGAATATCCAGGTCGAACCCTTCGAGCAGTTCGAAAACAAGGATTTTGTGTTACAGGGGCATCCCGAGTGGGTAGCCACGTCTACGCAGCCGTCAACGTTATCGGTGAGGGTGAATCCGAGAGAGAAGATTAAATTCTGGATCCTCTGGAACGCTTTTTATTTTCAGGATGCCGCCTTGGCTGACCGTGTCGCTCGAGCTCTAAATCACGCGGTGGAGCTGTGCGGCGGCGGGGCCAAGCCTGAACCATTCTGAGGAGAGCGTAGCGATGAAACGTTGTTGGAAGTTAGTGTGCTTTGCCGCTCTGGCTTTGAGTGCGGGCTTGGCGCAGCAGAAGAAGGCTGTGCCGCCTCCGCCGAAGCCTAAGGACGAGGGGCCCAGCCTGGAAGCTACGATGAAGTTTGTCGCAGACAAGATTTCGCAGGAAGAAAAAATCAGCTATGCCGTCCATGGGCATGACTCCTTGAACAACTCAGATTCAGTGAACGAGTTCGCTTATGAGACCACGAGTGTGAAGGCAACCCCTGTTCCGTGCCGTATCGAATACCACCGCAGCATCACCAAGAATGGCCAGTTGCAAATCAGCAACGACAGCGGCTTCGAGCTTGTAACAATTCAGGACGTAGCGGTAATGACTCTTGGACAAGCAGTCGATGAATCCGATGCCGATAACGGACATCCCGCCCGCAGTTCCAACGTGAATCCGCCAGCGTGGGTGATGAGGGTTCGCCGCAGACTCGATGGAACTGATTCCGGGGAAACGGTAAAGCGCTACCATATCCAGGGAAACGATCTGGATGTGGCGATTACCCGCAACCCGGCGGGCGGCAATTATCACTACCGCTTGGATTTCGCGGCTCCTCCTGCCAAAAAGATGCCCATCTCGGCAGATTCGGTACAGCTCTATGGCTTCCATGGGACCGTGACAGGAAACACTCCCGCACCTGCGATTCCTGCGGTTACGGGGCATTGGTCACCTGGTAATCCAGTTCATCTGGAATTTGACGTAGTGAAACAAGCCACTGACTTCTCGCAAGGCTGGAGCTTATTTCTTTGCATTGGAACAGGCTCCAGTTGCATCCCAAGTCCTAATCTGCTGGAGTTCAGTCCGCCTCGTGCTCATGAATTTCTCTTCCGCGATGAGGAGATGGCCAATCGAGTGGCTAAGGCAATGACGCATGCGATCGAACTCTGCGGCGGGGGCAGCAAAGATCCGTTCTAGGGGGAGCGATGAAGCGTTATCTGGGATTACTTTGCTTTGCTGTTTTGGCCGTGAGTGCGGCGCCGGCGCAGCAGAAGAAGGCTGTGCCGCCACCGCCGAAACCTGCGGACGAGGGGCCGAGCCTGGAAGCTACGATGAAGTTCATTCAGGAGAAGGTGGGCGAGATCGGGACGCTGAACTATGTTGTGTATGTACATGACGACGTGGCGGGTAGCGACTGGACCACCCGGAATAGGACTGAGGCCAGCAATGTCGTCGCGAACGCAAGTGCATGCCGCATCAGCTTCCATTGGAAGACGGAACGAGACGGAGCGGTGATCCAGGATCTCGACACTTGGTACTCGCTCAAAAGCATCGGCGACATCGTGGTGATGCCGATCGAGCAAGCCGTAAAGGCGGTGGACATCGGAGAGGGGCGAGCCGGGCGGAATTACAGGGTCGATCCGCCGCTCTTTGAGCTTCAGGCGCGCCGCACCGACATTAAGGGAAGCAACGATTTTATTTTCCCCGATGAGCAGATAGCGAATCGCGTGGCTAAGGCCATGGTGCACGCGGTCGAGCTTTGCGGAGGCGGGGCCAAGCCGGAACCGTTCTAAGGAGAGAGTCAGTGAAACGTTACCTGCGAATGATTTGCTTTATGGTTTTGGCTGTGAGCGGTGGGCTGGCGCAGCAGAAGAAGGCTGTGCCGCCTCCGCCTAAACCTGCGGATGAAGGGCCGAGCCTGGAAGTCACGATGAAGTTTATCCAGGACAAGCTGAATGACGTGGGTTTGATAAACTACGCCGGCTACTATCACGACAACGCCACTGGCAGCGACTGGACGGATCGCTTCCAGGTACAAGCCACCGGAGTGGTGGCCGATCCGGGCGCGTGCCGTGTCAGCTTTCATTGGAAGACGGTGAGAAACGGGACCACGTTCGCGGATCTCGATGTCGGGTTCTCGTTGAAAGCCGTCGGTGACATCGTGGTGCTGCCGGCGGACCAGAATCAGAAGGCAATCGACACGGCGGCGGGGCATCCCGAATGGACTTGCAGAATCGACCCTGGAGTCTTTGTCCTGAATGCGCGCAGAACGGACATAAAGGGAGGGAACTCCTTCGATTTCTCGGATGAGCAGATGGCGAATCGCGTGGCCAAGGCCATGGTGCACGCGGTCGAGCTGTGCGGCGGCGGGGCGAAGCCGGAGCCGTTTTGAGGATGCCCCTCAGCTAAGATGAATAAAGGCCACGTTCGGAAGTGAGCGTGGCCATTTTGTTTCGTGTTTGCTTTAGAGAATCAAGATCAAAATCAGAAGCAGCGGGCGAGTCGCCCACTTCCACACAAACTTCTCCACACAAGGCTTCTCTACGCTCGATCGTTACGCGGCTGCTTGTTGCTTGTAGGCCGGGACGAATGACTCGGCTACGAAGTCTTCGTACGATGTCGGCGTGGTATTGCGGGACGTGCGCGGTTCGAGTGCGCGCATGTATCCCGAGTTGAGTGAGGCTGACATTTCGAGGAGCAGGCCGACGAACTGGTCGGACATTCCCATTTGAACCATGGCGGCTCGAATCTGATCGTCGGGCGGATTGACGTATTTGAGATCGGGTTTGGCGATGGCCTTGCCGATGATGGCGGCGACTTCGGTGTAATCGAGATCGCGCTGGCCCAGGAGTTCGTGGGTCTGCTTGCCGCGGAAAGCCAGGCGCAGCAGGGCGTCTGCGGCGAACGCTCCGATGTCGCGGGACGCGATCATGGTAAGTTTGAGGTCAGGGCGAATGGGGCCGATGACGGCGCCGGCCATGCGAATGGCGCCGACCTGGCCGAGAGTATTTTCCATAAAGTAACCGGCACGCAGATGGAGCACGTTCGCGGTATCGATGTGGTTGAGTTTTTGCTCGAGGTTGTGAAGGCCGACGACAGGGCCGGTTCCTTTGTTTTTGTCGGCTCCGATGCTGCTGAGGGAAACGACATTTTTTATCCCTGTGTTTTTGACGGCGGCCGCGATGGCGTCGCTGACACGCTCGGCGTAACCGAGGGGATCGTTGCTGGTGATGTTGGGTGGAATCATTACGTAGGCTGCGTCTGCGTGGTTGAAAGCTTTGGTGACGGCGGCTGCGTCGGTGACATCGCCGATAAATACTTCGGCACCTTGGGCCGCGTGAGATTGAAGGTGAGCTGCGTTTCTGCCGACGACGCGAACCTTCTGCTGGCGGGCCAAAAGATTCTGCGCCACGATGTGTCCAGTGTTGCCGCTTGCTCCGAGAACAACGTACATATTGACCTCCATTGTTGAATTGGATGCCGGGGGGTGGGTTTGGGCTTCGCATACAAGGGCACTCCGAAATGAAAGTGCAGTTTCTGGACAGTGCGATATTCTGGGGCGGATGGCCGACAACCTTACGACACTCTACCGACCGGTGGGACGGTCTGAATTTGATCTGATTCGAGCATCCGAATTTTCTAAATTCCCGCCTCGGCTTCCACAATAACCGTGTTTCTATCCCGTACTGAAATGAGGAGTACGCGACCCGGGGTCACCCAAGGTAGATACTATTGCGGCATCGCCAGTTCACTCGTTAGTCGGGCTCTGAGCGCTATGGCCTGCTAGTGCCAATCGACGCTGACTGTTACTTGTCGGTACCTCGAACAAAAGCCCCACATCTCTGCGGGCCGAAAGCTATTAAAGATTGCCTCAGTCGCCGGTGCCCGTCAGACTGGAAGTCTGGGGGCTGTCATTGGCGCTGTTGACGACCGTCAGGGAGCCTGTCGCTGTGCCAGTTTTTGTCGGTGAAAACGTCACACTGATCGTACAACTCTTCTTACTCTCCAGCGTGACTGTACAAGTTGAGGCTGATACGGCAAATGGAGCTTTTGTTGAGTAGGAGACTCCGGTGAGAGTTGTTGCTAAATTGTTTCTCAGCGTAAAGCTGTAAGCAGCGCTCGTGCTGCCTACCTTCGTCTTGGGGAAGGAGTGACTACTGGGCGTGAGCGTGGCCTGTGCCTCTCCCGTGCCCGTCAGCGAGACCGTTTGCGGGCTGCCGGAAGCATTGTCGGTGAAGCTGAGAGTCCCGGTTGCCGCACCCAGCTCCGTGGGGGTGAAGGTAACCTTCACCTTGCAAGTCTTGCCCGCGGCCAGCGTGGCTCCGCAGGTGTTGCTTGAGATTGCAAAGTTGGTGCCTAGCGTAATGGCGATGCTGGTGATATCCAGCGTAGCCGTGCCAGTGTTCGTTAGCGTCACCGTCTTGGCGGCGCTCGTCGTATCGATCGCCTCATTGCCGAAGCTCAGCGAAATGGGCGAAAACGTGACACCGGGAACCGACTCGAATACGTACGCCGCACCTTGTGCAGGGCTAGAGCCAACCTCGTGACTCGGGGCGCCCGCTAGGGCCGTGCCGCCGCTCACCGCGACAGACACGCCGAATCCGTTATACCTCGCCCCGTCAGACGCGGTTAGCTCCGCCTGCTGGGTCCAGGTTCCGCCGCTTGGCGCAAACACGTACGCTGCACCCTGTTCCACATTCGAGCCGACCGTGTGTAGCCAGCTGCCCGCCAGAGCCGTGCTGCCGCTCACCGCGACGGACGAGCCTAAGTAATCACCTGCCGCTCCGTCCGACGCGATCAGCTCGGCCTGCTGACTCCACGTGTTGCCGCTCTGCGCGAACAAATATGCCGCACCCTGGTTGACGTTCAAGCCGATCCCGTGACCAGGAGCCCCCACCACCGCAGTGCTGCCACTCACCGCGACTGAAGAACCGAAATAGTCATTTGCCACCCCGTCGGACGAGGTCAGCTCCGCCTGCTGGCCCCACGCGGTGCCACTCTCCACGAACACATATGCCGCACCCACCTCATTCGAGCCGATCCAGTGACCAGGGGCCCCCACCAGAGCCGTGTTGCCACTCACCGCGACGGACCATCCGAACTGGTCATTTGCCGCACCGTCAGACGCGGTTAGCTCTGCCTGCTGGGTCCAGGTTCCGCCGCTTGACGCAAACACGTACGCTGCACCCTGATTCTGATTCGAGCCGATCACGTGATACGGGGCTCCCACCACGGCCGTGCTCCCACTCACCGCGACGGTATGGCCAAAGTTGTCACCCGCCGCGCCGTCGGGCGCAGTCAGCTTCGCCTGCTGACTCCACGTCCCGCCGCTTTCGACAAAGACGTACGCCGCTCCAAGACCGTTCGTTGCCATCGAAAACGGATGCTGCGGGGACCCCACCACGATCGTGCTGCCGCTGATCGCGACGGAGGCGCCGAACTGATCCTCTTCGGTGCCGTCGGATGGAGTCAGCTCCGCCTGCTGAGTCCACGTTCCGCCGCTTTCGACGAACACATATGCCGCCCCCAAGAGCGAATTCGATCCGCTGCTCCCGGCCCCTACTACAACAGTGCTGCCGTCCACCGCGACGGAAATGCCAAAGTAGTCACCTGGCGCCCCGTCGGACGCGGTCAGCTCCGCCTGCTGAATCCAGCCTGGGCCGTCCTCTTCGAGCGCCGCCAGGATGGCGCGCCGAGCATCAGGCCGCAGACTTGACCAGCCGGTCTCAGGTTTTCCCTTGCTCGCGGGAACGTGTGCCACGGATTGCGGAATCGCGGCTGAAGTTAGAACTAACAGAGTGGCCACTAAGTGCGAGAAACGCATGACTAGCTCCATTGAGGCAAGGAGATGGCTCTCGCGAGCAGGCACAGGAGGTATGCCCCTGACGAGCCCCTAAGTGTAGGCCTGTGAGCGTAGGAGTGGCAATGACGAAGATCACAGATTGACGTAATACCTGATAGCGTCAACGATGGAACAGTTTCCATGAGGGTCGAATTGGGAAGTGTACGTAGGCTTGTTTCGAGTAGACTCGCAGCGGTTCGCTCTCTCCGCTTCTGAACGTCACGTTGTATGTTCGCAACAGATCATCAACGTAACAATCTGTCGCATCGCAGACGCACTCGACGCCGTGTCGTCGCTGCAATTGCAGCCATTCATCCCAAGTCATGCCGATACGGACCTCGCGATAGGCCGAAGCGAATGAAAGCGTTCCGTAACCACGAAGAGGAATAATGAGCTGCGGCCAAAGAACAATAATCGCCGCCAACCCGAACAGAAGCCAGCCCGAAGATTTCGGCCAGAATGTTCTCATAGGGTAGGCCAATCGCCCTGTTGCAGCGGCCCCATAGAGTTGGAGACGGCTCTATGCGTCTGGGGGTCAATCGCAACTCTACAGACGGGACTGTCACGGTGCGAACCAGTGGAAATCACCATCACGCCATCGGCCCGCAGAAGTTGCCATCCTTCAAGAGACCTCGTTGCATTATCGATTTGATCTACTGTCATTCCGATTTTCACGCGATCACATACCTCTTTCGAGGTTGGGGAACTCGCCCGTAGAATGCTGAGAGCCGCCGCACAGATTGCATAAACCCCGACGGCCAATATGACCAACTTCACCGCTCCAACGAGGGCAGGTCGGATTATCTGGAAAGCCGACATTGCGTTTCGCGCTAATCTACCACGTCGACTGGCGATAAATCGCGATAACGCTCATCGATGGGTTTTGAGGGCCGTCGTGCTTTCTCGATTTCCGGCTGAAGGCGACACAACGTCTTGCCGTCGTGTGCCACAACGCTGCGCATGGCATACGAGATGGCTGAATCAATGCTCACCTCAGGGCTGGCCGACCATCTTAAGTCGCTATTGACGCGCCTGGAGGGCCCGCTTCACCCGCTTACTCCCCACCCGAGTGCTGCTCCACCTGGACCCTGTTCTTACTTCTTGCGGGGCTTTAGGGATTCCCAGTCTTCGTTGGTTAGGGCGCGGCCTAGCGCGCTGAATTCGCCGGCGCCCTGGAGAAATTCTCCGCCGTCCATGCGGATTACTTCGCCGTTGATATAGGACGAGCCGTCGCTTATCAGGAACGTGGCTAGATTTGCCAACTCTTCTTTTGTGCCGAAGCGGTGCATGGGGTTGCGATCTAGGGCCAGGACTTCCAGGTCGGCGCGCGGGAGAACTCGCGAGAACGCGCCCTGCGTGGGAATGGGGCCAGGAGCGATGGCGTTCATCCGGATGCCGCGATTGCCCCACTCTACGGCGAGGCTGCGGGTCAGGGCTTCGACTCCGGCTTTGGAGACGGCGGAGGGAACTACATAGGCGGAACCTACCGGAGCGTACGTTGCGGAGATGCATAGCACAGTGCCGGGGTGGTTGGCTTTGAGCCAGCGGCGACCGCAGGCCATGGTGGCGTGGAGCGTGCCCAGGAGGACTATGCCGATTACGGATTCAAATGCGCGCGGGGAAAGTTCTTCGGTACGGGCGATGAAATTTCCGGCGGCGTTGTTGACTAGAACGTCGAGCGGGCCGGATTTCCAGATGGTGTCGATCATGGCTTCGACTGCGTCTAGATTGCGGACGTCGCAGGGGAGCGCGTGGATTGGGCCTTGGGCGTTCAGTTCGGCTACGGTCTTCTCCAGGACTTCTTCGCGGCGGCCGCAGATGTAGACTGTGGCGCCTAACTGGAGGAAGCGGTGGGCCATGGCTTTGCCGAGTCCGGTGCCGCCGCCGGTGATGAGGATGCGCTTGCGGCTCAAGAGATTGTTGCTAAACATTCTTGCTTGACCTCGAGGTCGGAGTCGCTGCCAGCGAACAGCAGGTTCCTCACCGGGCTTCGCCCGCTTCGGAATGACAAGAGTATATGAAGCTGTCGGCCGGACGGATCACCACACGGATTATATGGCGTCGCACGCTACGCGGAAGCCGTAGTCGGCGTAGTGGAAGTCGGGCGGGATGCTAGAGCGGGCGGAGCAACGGGAGACTTTTACGTGATGGCGCCATGATCCGCCGCGGGAGGCTTTGCGCTGGCTCATCCCTGCGCGAAGCTCGGGGCCTAGCGGGTTTTGTTCGGGCGAGACGGCGTAGTAGTTGGGGTCGTACCAGTCGCTGCACCACTCGTGAACGTTGTCGCACATATTATAGAGGCCGAAGTTGTTGGGCGCGTATTGGGCCACGGGCTCGGGCCCGGTTTGCCAGCGGGTGGAGTAATTGGGGAGAGATTGCGGCGGGTTTGTGCCCCAGGGGAAATCGTTTTGATCGAGATCGGCGCGGGCGGCGCGTTCCCACTCGGCTTCGGTGGGAAGCCGGTAGGGGCGCCCGGTTTGCTCGGCCAGCCATTGGCAGTAATGGTCTGCGTCGAACCAGGAGACTCCGGTTACGGGCTGCTGGGGATGATTGAAATTTTCGTCGTGCCAAAATGGTGGAGGGTCGGACTTCATGGAGTGCAAGAAGAGCGCGTATTCGGCGTTGGTGACTTGCGTGGCGGCCATTCGGAAAGCGTCGATCCAGACACGGTGGATGGGGCGTTCGCAATCCTGACCGGAGGCGGAGCCCATGAGGAACCAGCCTTCGGGGATGGAGACGAGGGTGGGCTCGAGGACTGTGCCGGGTTGGGAGTGAGAGTGAGTTGCCGCCATGATTTGATTGTCAATCAGATCATAAACGCTGTCATCTCATAAACGCTGTTATCACATGAAGGTTGTCATCCCGAGCGAAGCGAGGGATCTGGGTTTCTGCTTGCGACGAGATTGATGGCTGGCGCAAGCAAGGACCCAGGTCCCTCGCTTCGCTCGGGATGACAGTCCTAAGAAATACCCACCTATCGTTTCGCAGCTATTGGTGCTCTTGCCGCCTCTGGAGCCGCGCTCGGCATCGTTGTCACTCGCGCGCCCTGCGGCGGAGTCTGTGCTCCCGCTGCGGGTTGGGTTGGGGCTGCGAGCAAGCCTAGGGCTTTGCGCACTTCGGTGTCGAGCTTGGCCATGGTGTCTTTGTTGTCTTTGAGGAACTGGCGGGCGTTTTCGCGGCCCTGGCCTATGCGCTCGCCTTTGTAGCTGAACCAGGAGCCGGACTTTTCCAGAATGTTGTTGTTTACGGCGATGTCGAGCAGGTCGCCTTCGCGCGAAATGCCTTCGCCATAGAGAATGTCGAACTCGGCTTCGCGGAACGGAGCGGCCACTTTGTTCTTCACTACTTTCACGCGGGTGCGCGAGCCGGTGACTACGTCGCCTTCTTTGATGGCGGCGATGCGCCGAATGTCGATGCGCACCGACGAATAAAACTTCAGCGCGCGGCCGCCCGTCGTGGTTTCGGGATTGCCGAACATCACGCCTATCTTTTCGCGGATCTGATTAATAAAGATCAGGCAGGTGCGCGACTTGGAAACCGTACCTGTCAGTTTGCGCAGGGCTTGCGACATCAGGCGGGCTTGGAGGCCCATGTGGCTGTCGCCCATTTCGCCGTCGAGTTCGGCCTTAGGCACGAGCGCGGCCACCGAATCGACGACCAGCACGTCAATGGCGTTCGAGCGCACCAGCGCTTCAGTGATTTCGAGCGCCTGCTCGCCGTAGTCCGGTTGCGAGACCAGGAGGTTGTCGACGTCTACGCCCAGCTTCTTGGCATAGGCGGGATCGAGTGCGTGCTCGGCATCGACGAACGCCGCCATGCCGCCGGTCTTTTGCGCCTCAGCGATTACCTGCAACGTGATGGTGGTTTTGCCGGAAGATTCGGGGCCGAAGACCTCGATCACGCGCCCGCGCGGAAACCCGCCTACGCCTAACGCTGCGTCGAACGAAATCGCGCCGGTTGAGATCACCGCAATGGGGACGATCGCTTCTTTCGATCCCAACCGCATGATCGAACCTTTGCCGAATTGCTTTTCAATCTGTGAAACCGCCAGCTCGATTGCCTTGCCGCGTTCATCCGCCATGGGAGTGTGGCTCCTTCGAGAGTGCAGAACTGATCTGGCCGGATTATACATATAGATTGAAGCGAATAAAAGGCGAATCTGAATAATAAACAGTGGAAATCATCCCGAAATGGGCAATCAATGGGCGGCGCTGTTGTCCTGAGGTGCGCCGTTTTTGTGCGGCGCGGGATCTAGGTTTCTGCTTACACCGAAATTACGGGTGGCGCAGGCAAGAACCCAGGTCCCTCGCGTCGCTCGGGATGACAGCCTCTTACAGGCTTGGGGGCCAGTCCTTCAGAGCTCGGAAAGAACAGATCTCTAACTGGCTCGCAACGCTGACGACGCGGCTTCTTGAGATGACGGGGTTATTGTTTTTGCAATTCGTCGAGCGCGGAGAGCACCTCATCGCTGTGGCGCACGGGATTGACGCTGGTATAGGCTTTCGCGACCTTCCCGGTGGGGTCGATCACGAAGGTATTGCGCTTGGCAAACTTTACCACTGCAAGATCTGTGAGCGAACCATAGGCTTGGCTTACCTTGCCGTCGCTGTCGGCCAGCAGCTTGAAGTTTAGTCCTTCTTTGGCGCAGAACTTCTTATGAGAGTCCACGCTGTCGACGCTTACGCCTAGAACGACCGCGTGGCGGTCGGTGTACTTGGATTGATCGGCCTGGAAGTTGTGGGCCTCGCGCGTGCAGCCGGGGGTCTGATCCTTGGGATAGAAATAGAGGACGATCCAGCGACCGCGGTAATCCTTCAGGCTGACGGGGGCGCCTTGCTGCGAAGGCAGGGTGAAATCGGGGGCGGCACTGCCGGCAGTGGGAGCGGCGGCGCGCGCGCCTGAGATCAGGCGCGGAACTACAACTATGACGACTGCAACTGCCAGCACCAGGAATACAATTCGCAACATTGGGAGACCTCGTGAGTCAGCGCGTGAGCGAGCCCTTCCGCATTGTAGAACGTTTGGATGGTTTGGCCACGGGTGCATTCTTCCGCCAGCACTCCCGTAGAAGCCGCCTCGCTTCGCTCGGCGGGACAGCCGAGACGGCTGTCTCTACATGGACATTTTCGGTTCATTCGCACAAGGTCGTAGCCATTCGTTCAGCAAAATTCCGCGCAATTCAATATCATGGAATATTCGGCTTTCACCGACGGAGATATCAGACGTGGCTCAGACGGAAACTAACGGTCAAGAGGTATTGGAAACGCGGGAGTGGGTCGACTCGCTCGACTATGTGCTGTCGAAGGGCGGCGGCCCGGTGCGCGCGGGGCGGCTGCTGCAGCAGTTAGCGCTGCATGCCAAGCGCGCCGCGGGAGTGAATCTTCCTTTTTCGGCGACCACTCCTTACCAGAATACAATTCCATCCGATCAGCAAGCGCCCTTTCCCGGAAGCCAGGAGATGGAGCGGCGCATCAAGAGCCTGGTGCGCTGGAACGCCCTGGCCATGGTGGTGCGAGCGAACAAGATTCAGGAGGGGATTGGCGGGCATATCTCGACGTTCGCTTCGGCGGCGACTTTGTATGAAGTTGCTTTCAATCATTTCTTTCAGGCGCGGACGGAGAGCGGCGACCGCGACTTTGTTTATTTTCAGGGCCACGCCGCACCGGGGATTTATGCGCGCGCTTATCTGGAAGGACGCATTCCGAAAGAGAAGCTGGAGAATTTTCGCCGCGAGTTGAAGCCGGGGGGTGGGCTAAGTTCGTATCCGCATCCGTGGCTGATGCCGAATTTCTGGGAGTTTCCCACCGTTTCGATGGGGCTGGGACCGATTCAGGCGATTTATCACGCGAGATTCATTCGCTATCTGGAGAATCGCGGCCTGAAGGAATCGCGCGGCGGCAAGGTGTGGGCGTTTCTGGGCGATGGCGAAATGGATGAGCCAGAATCCTTGGGATCGATCACTCTGGCTTCGCGGGAAAATCTGGACAATTTAATTTTCGTGGTGAACTGCAACCTGCAGCGGCTGGATGGTCCGGTGCGCGGCAATGGGAAGATCATTCAAGAGCTGGAGGCGATTTTCCGCGGCGCGGGATGGAACGTCATCAAGGTAATCTGGGGCACAGACTGGGACAGCCTGATTCGCGCTGACCGGGATGGCTTGCTGGTGAAGCGTTTGGGCGAGATCAGCGACGGGCAGTATCAGAAATATTTCGTGGAGAGCGGAGCCTACTTCCGCCAGAATCTGTTCGGCACAGACCCTCGGTTGCTGAAGATGGTCGAACATCTTTCCGACGAGCAACTGGCGCGGATGCGGCTGGGCGGGCACGATCCCATCAAGGTTCATGCGGCTTACCGGGCCGCGGTGGATCACGCGGGGTCGCCGACAATCATTCTGGCCAAGACTATTAAAGGATACGGCCTGGGCGAAGCGGGCGAGGGCAAGAACATCACGCACCAGCAAAAGAAGCTGAATGATGAGGAGCTGTCGATGTTCCGTTCGCGATTCGGGATTCCGATTCCGGATGAAGAACTGCACAACGCGCCATTTTACCGGCCCTCGGATGAAAGCTCCGAGATCAAGTACATGCAGGCGCGGCGAAAGCAGCTGGGCGGCTACATGCCTCAACGTAAGGTGCAGGCACCGCCGCTGAAGCCGTTTCCCGATTCGTACTTCGAAGAATTTTACAAAGGCACCGAGGGACGGGAAGCCTCGACGACCATGGTTTTTGTGCGGCTGCTGGCGAAGTTGCTGCGTGACCCGGAGTTGGGCAAGCTGATTGTGCCCATCATTCCCGATGAAGCGCGCACCTTTGGCATGGAGGCGCTGTTCCGGCAGGTCGGGATTTATTCCAGCGTGGGGCAGCTTTACGAGCCGGTCGATATGGACACGCTCCTTTATTACAAGGAGGCGAAGAACGGTCAGATTCTGGAGGAAGGAATTACTGAGGCGGGGTCGATGTGCTCGTTGATTGCGGCGGGCACGGCTTATGCGAATCACGGCATCAATACGATCCCCTTCTTTATTTATTACTCGATGTTCGGGTTCCAGCGCATCGGCGATTTGATCTGGGCTGCGGCCGATATGCGCTGCCGCGGATTTCTTGTGGGCGGAACAGCGGGGCGAACTACGCTGGCCGGCGAAGGTTTGCAGCATCAGGATGGGCACAGCCACGTGCTGGCGCTGCCGGTGCCGAACTTGCTGGCGTATGATCCGGCGTTCGCGTATGAAATTGCGATCATCATTCAAGATGGCATCAAGCGCATGTACGTGGATCAGGAATCGATTTTCTACTACCTGACGGTGACCAACGAGCCGCTGCACATGCCGGAGATGCCGAGGGGCGGGCATGTGCGCGAGGGCATATTGCGCGGGCTCTACCGCTTCAACACTTCGGACGCGCAGGATGAGGATGCGAAGCTGCGCGTGCAATTGCTGGGCAGCGGAACCATCATGTACGAAGTGCTGAAGGCGCAGACCATTCTCAAAGAGAAATACAGCGTAGCCGCGGATGTGTGGAGTGTGACCAGCTATAAAGAACTCTATCGCAACGCCAACGACTGCGAGCGCTGGAACATGCTGCATCCCGGCGAACCGGCGCGGGTTCCTTTTGTTACCGAGACTCTGAAGGATGCGCCGGGGCCGTTCATTGCGGCATCTGATTATATGAAGGTGCTGCCGGAATCGCTGGCGAAGTGGGTGCCCGGACAACTGGTGTCGCTGGGAACCGACGGCTTTGGCCGCAGCGAGAGCCGGGCGGCTCTGCGCGACTTTTTCGAAGTGGACGCGAAGCACATTGTCCTGGCCACGCTAGGCGCGCTGGCGCGGGAAAAGAAGATCAGCCTGGAGACGTTGAAGGAGGCGGTGCGCGATCTTGGGATCGATGCGGAAAAACTGAACCCGGCTACGAGTTAAGGTTGTGCCGTTTTGCTGGTGCAGTGGGATGAGGAAGCGAGCCAAACGCGCGATTATTGAGTCGCGCGGCTCGCCCATATTCCCTCGGCAAGCTCGGGACAGGCTCTTCACTGCGCAAAAAACGCTTGTTCAGGATGACAAAAGCGAGGCCGCGCCGCCTTGCTAACAGATAAGGAATGGAATCAGTGATCGAATTCAAACTGCCGGCACTCGGTGAAAACATTGAACAGGGCGATCTGGTGCGCCTGATGATTGCGCCCGGTGCGACCGTGAGCGAAGGTCAGGCGGTGATGGAACTCGAAACCGACAAGGCCGTGGTGGAGGTGCCTTCTTCGATAAGCGGAACCATCGATAAAATTCTGGTGAAGGAAGGCGACAAGATAAAAGTTGGCCAGGTGATTTTTACCGCGGATAGTAATGGAGCCTCGGCTGCGGAGGTGAAGGAAACTCCGCAGCAAAAAGAAACGGCGAGACCAGTCGAAAAAGCTCCGCCGGCGCAGGCTTCTTCCGGCACTTCTTCGGGCTCTTCTTCCAATGTTCCTTCCAGCGCTTCTTCCGGTACTGCGGCGGCTGCTGTCAAGCCGCAGCCGGCTCGCGCGGCGCAAGCAGAATCTCAGCCGGCTCAGCAACGAACGCCATCGACCGACGGCCCGGCGGCCAGCGAGTTCCGGTTGCAGGAACTGGGAGAAAACATTTCGGAGGGCGATCTGGTGCGGTTGATGATCTCTCCCGGTGCGAAAGTTTCTGAAGGCCAGCCGGTGATGGAGCTCGAAACCGACAAGGCTGTGGTTGAAGTTCCGTCAACGGTGAGCGGCGTTGTGAACGAAGTGAAGGTCAAGGAAGGCGAGCGAATCAAAGTTGGGCAGGTGATATTCACCTTGCAGGGCGCGGGGCCAGCGCAGGCTGAGACGGTGCGTCCCACCAGTCGCCCGGTCGAGCATGTCACCGGGCAGCACGGCGCGCGGCTGGCTTTTCAGGCCGCGATTCGTGCCGAGGGCAAGACCGAGGAACAGGCGCTGCCTCCCGACCAGCCGCAGCTGCGGCCCGCCACGTTCTCCATGCCAGTGCAATTGGGAAAGGTTGCTGGGACTGAGCACCGCGAACCCGTTCCTGCGGCCCCGAGCACGCGCCGCCTGGCCCGCGAAATCGGCGTCGACATTTATGAAGTTAAGGGCACGGGACCGGGCGGACGCATTAGTGAAGATGACGTCAAAGCTTACGCCAAAGCTTTAGTGACCGCTGTGGCTGTGGCCGCTCAGGCCCCGCCGCGCGCCGGACATTTCATCGAACCGAAGCTGCCCGACTTCGCCAAGTGGGGAAAGATCGAACGCGTCTCAATGCGCGGGGTGCGACGCAAGACGGCGGAGCATCTGGCGGAATCGTGGAACACGATTCCGCACGTCACGCAGCATGACCGCGCCGACATCACCGAACTCGAGCAATTGCGCGCGCGTTTTGCTCCCAAGGCCGAGCAAGCCGGCGGCAAGATGACTGTGACCGCGATCGCGCTGAAGGTTTGCGCCGCCGCGCTAAAGGTCTTTCCGCAATTCAACGCCAGCATCGATATGGAGAAGGAAGAAATCGTTTACAAGCAGTACATCCATATCGGGGTTGCCGCGGATACGGATCGCGGGTTGCTGGTGCCGGTGATTCGCGACGTGGACAAGAAAAATATCGTCGAGCTGGCAGTCGAGTTGTCGCAACTTTCGCAGAAGGCCCGCGACAAGAAAATTACGCTCGCTGACATGGAAGGCGGCACCTTTACCATTACCAACCTGGGCGGCATCGGAGGCACGGCGTTCACCCCGATTGTGAATCATCCCGAGGTTGCCATTCTTGGACTTTCGCGTTCGCGCATGGAGCCGGAGTGGATTGGCGGAAAGTTCGAGCCGCGGCTGATCCTGCCGCTCTCGCTCTCCTACGATCATCGCCTGATTGACGGCGCGGACGCCGCGCGTTTCCTGCGCTGGGTCGCGGAAGCGTTCGAGCAGCCTTTCCTGCTTTCCGTGCAGGGATAGGTGTTGCCGCGCGATACGCAAGAGAATATCCCGAAGAAAGCTCTCATGAACGAAACTCTCAACCAAACGCAAGACGAAACTCCGGAAACGAGTAAGCTGCACGTCGCCGTAGTCGGCGGTGGGCCGGGCGGCTACGCTGCCGCGTTTCTCGCCGCTGATCTTGGCATGAACGTTACGCTGATCGATCCGGAGGTGAATCCCGGCGGCGTGTGCCTCTACCGCGGCTGCATTCCTTCGAAGGCGTTGCTGCACGTGGCCAGGTTGATCGAGGAATCGCAGCAGGCCAAAAACTGGGGCATCGAATTTCCTGCGCCGAAGATCGATCTGGCGCGATTGCGCTCGTGGAAAGAGGGCGTAGTCAAGAAACTCACCGGAGGGCTGGGCCTGCTCTCGAAGCAGCGCCATGTGGAATACATTCAGGGCCGCGCCGCGTTTGAGAATTCGACAACATTGCGAATAAGCAAAGCCGACGCCACCGAAGCAGTTCTCAGTTTCGACCGGATTATTCTCGCGACCGGCTCGCGGCCTGCCATCATTCCGGCATTCAACCTCGATTCGCCGCGCATGATGGATTCCACCGGCGCGCTTAATCTGGAAGATATTCCCGGCAGTCTGCTGGTGGTGGGCGGCGGATACATTGGCCTCGAACTTGGTTCGGTGTATGCGGCGCTGGGCACGCGCGTCACAGTGGTGGAAATGCTGCCGGGGCTGCTGCCCGGCGCGGATCGCGATCTGGTTCTTCCGCTGCATAAACGCCTGGAGAAAGTGTTCGCAGCAATTCTGCTAAACACCACCGTCGCCTCACTGAAAGAAGATGGCGCAGGAATTCGTGCGACCTTCGAGGGCGCGGCGGTGCAAGAAAAAGATCGCGAAAAGATTTTCGATCGTGTGCTTGTTTCGGTGGGACGCAAGCCGAACTCAGAGATCCAAGGGCTCGAAACCACGCACGTGCATGTCAATCCGCGCGGGTTCATCGAAGTGAACAAACAACTACAGACTGCCGATCCTTCTATTTACGCAATCGGCGACGTGGTCGGCGAGCCCATGCTGGCGCACAAAGCGATGCATGAAGGACGCACCGCCGTCGAGGCCATCGCCGGACACAAGGTCGCATTCGAACCGGCTGCGATTCCAGCGGTCGTATTCACCGATCCGGAAGTGGCCTGGTGCGGTCTGACTGAAACTCAGGCGGAAAAAGAAGGCCGCGAAATCAAAGTTGCAAAATTTCCTTGGGGCGCGTCCGGCCGCGCCGTCACGCTGGACCGTCCTGAAGGCATGACCAAACTCCTCATCGATCCGCGAACCGAACGCGTGCTGGGCGTGGGGATTGTTGGGGTTGGCGCCGGCGATCTGATTGCAGAGGGAGTGCTGGCCATCGAAATGGCTGCGCTCGCGCGAGATGTAGCGATGAGCATCCATCCGCATCCCACGCTTTCTGAGACGATGATGGAAGCTGCGGAAGTATTCTTTGGCACCAGCACCGACGTATTCCGCCCCAAGCGCACGTAAGCGGGAAGAAGCTCATGACCAAATTCTCGAAAGGAATTATTTTCTTCGCCCTTGCTTTCGCGGCTTGCCTGCCGCTTGCGGCGCAGAGCCCGCTGACCCAACTTCTGCAAACAACGCCTCCCGCGAGCACTTCCCCAACCTCCTCCGATCAACTGGGCCGCGATACCCCGTATGGAACCGTCTACGGATTTCTGCAGGCGGCGCAATCGGGCAACTACGGCATCGCCGCCCAGTACTTGCAGATGAGCCCGGCGCGCCGGCAGAGCGAAGGCGATGCGCTGGCGATGAAGCTGAACACCGCGATGAACAAAGCATTTTCCGGCAGCCTGCGGCCAAGCCGGCAGCCGGAGGGTACGCTGCAGGAAGACGTCCCGCCCGGCCGACAGAGGCTCGGGACCATGTCGGCCGGCGACGTGGAAGCCGAACTCGAACTGGTTCGAGTGACCGATCCATCGGCGGGGAAAATCTGGCTGATTTCTTCCGACACTCTGGCCAAAGTCCCCGACCTGTACGAGCAGGTCGAAGGGCGGCAAGTGGAAACGCGCTTGCCCGCGTGGACCGTGAAGCATCAGGTCGCCGGCATGCCGCTGTGGCAATGGTTTGCCTTGCTGCTGCTGATTCCCGTGGCAGCAGCGGTTGCCTGGCTCCTGTTAGTGCTGCTGAAGTTTCCTTTGCGCTGGTGGGCGCTGCGGCATGGGGAAGTCGGGGGGGCGCATTGGCGCTCGGTTTCCGCTCCCCCGTGGCTTTTCGCCGGCGCGCTCATTCACCGCATTCTGGCCAGCTACCTTGGCATTGCCCTTCTGCCGCGGCATTACTACAACCAGCTGGTCGCGGTCGTGGTCATAATTGGCGCGAACTGGATTCTGTGGCGCGTGGTTCGCTGGTTCTTGCAGCGCATCCGCAACCGGGCTCTGGCTCGCGGACACTCGGGCACCGGCTCGCTGATGTTGCTGGGCGAGCGCATGATCAAAGCTGTGGTCGTCGTGATGGCGATTTTTCTGGTTTTCAGCGTGCTGGGCTTCAACATGAGCACGGCGCTGGCGGGCGTCGGCATTGGCACACTGGCCGTGGGCTTCGGCGCACAGCAGACCATTGCCAACTTGTTCGGCGGCGTTTCGGTGCTGGGCGATGAAGTGATTCGCGTGGGCGACGTCTGCAAGTTCGGCGACCGCACCGGAACAGTCGAGGATATCGGCCTGCGCTCTACTCGCGTGCGCACCGAGGAGCGAACGCTGCTGGCCATTCCCAACGGCACGGTCGCGACCATCAATGTAGAGAACCTGAGCCGGCGCGACAAGATTCTTTTCAAAACTACGCTCGGGCTGCATTTAGACACCTCGGCTGAGCAACTCCGCCATGTGCTTACGGAAATTCGCGCCGTTTTATCGGGCCACGAAAAGATTGAGAAAAACACGATTCGCGTGCGGCTTACCGAGTTGGCCGCGAGCGCTATTAATGTGGAACTTGTCTCCTACGTCATGACCCGGGATTTCGATGAATTTGCCGCTGTCCGCGAACAGCTGCTGTTGCGCATCATGAAGTTTGTGGAGGACTCAGGGACCAGTCTGGCGTCCCCATCGCAGACTCTTTACTTGGGCGGCGATCCGGCCGCGAAGAAAGATGCGGTGAGACAGATAACGGACTCCCGCCAGGGCAAACCGGCGACGCCGTCCGAAGTAAACGACAGGGATGCTTCATCCACCCAGCCGAAAAAGTAAATCCCCCCGGTTTGTCCGTCACCACATCTTGTGATTGCGATCACAGGCTTGCTCACCAGACGGTGGGCATCATTACGTCTCTAGCCACCTTTGGCTATCGTGAGGTTCTATGGCCACCACTACCCTTCCCTCTGTCACTTCTCGGGTTTTGAATTCCGACCTGGCCGGGCGCATCATGAGCGCCGATGAAGCGGCGTCGCTGATCGGTTTCGGCACTCGAATCGGCATGAGTGGATTCACCGGTTCCGGTTATCCAAAAGCCGTGCCCATGGCCTTGGCCCGTCTTATCTCGGATGCAAACCTGCGTGGCGAGAAAGCTCAGGTCAGCATTTTCACTGGCGCTTCCACTGGGCCTGAGTTGGACGGAGCGCTGGCCAAGGCGGGAGGCATCCAGCTCCGGCTGCCCTATCAGTCTGATCCGGAAACGCGCAAGCGGATCAATGCCGGCGAGATGGAATATATGGACATCCACCTCGGCCATGTTGCGCAATATGTGGAGTACGGATTCCTCGGCAAGATGGACTGGGCGCTGATCGAGGTCACAGCGATTCTAGAAGACGGGCGGCTGGTTCCCAGTTCCTCGGTGGGCAACAACCGGACCTGGATCGAGCAGGCAGAGAAGGTGATTGTCGAAGTGAACGCCTGGCAGCCGGCTGAACTCGAGGGCATGCACGACATCTACTATGGGATGCAACCACCGCCGAACCGCCAGCCGATTCCCCTGGTGCATCCGGGGCAAAGAATTGGCACCCCTTATCTTCAGGTTCCTCTGGAGAAGGTCGCGGCCGTGGTGCTCACCGATTCGCCCGACCGCAACAGCTCATTCAAAGCGCCGGACATCACCTCGCGCCTGATCGCGGGACACATTCTGGACTTCCTCGGGTGGGAAGTGAAAAAAGGCCGCATTCCGCCGTCACTGCTGCCGTTGCAATCGGGCGTGGGGAACATTGCCAATGCCGTGCTGTTCGGCCTGCTGGAAGCGAATTTTGAAAACCTGACTTCGTACACTGAGGTCATTCAGGATGGCATGATCGAGCTCTTGCGCAGCGGCAAGCTTACCTGCGCTTCGGCAACCGCGTTCTCCCTCAGCCCTGAAATGGGGGCGAAGATCAACACCGAGATGGCGAACTTCCGCGAGCGGATTGTTCTGCGGCCGCAGGAAATCTCCAATCATTCAGAAATTATCCGCAGGCTGGGCGTGATTGGTATGAACGGGATGATTGAAGCCGACATCTACGGCAACGTGAATTCCACCCATGTCATGGGATCGCGAATTCAGAACGGAATTGGAGGGTCTGGCGATTTTGCGCGCAACGGATATCTCGCGATCTTCATGGCGCCGTCAACCGCGCACAAAGGCGATATCACCACAATCGTGCCCATGGTGTCGCACGTAGACCATACCGAACACGACGTGGATGTAGTCGTAACCGAACAGGGGCTCGCCGATCTGAGGGGACTGTCGCCGCGCCAGCGAGCCAAGGTCATCATCGAAAAATGTGCGCACCCGGATTATCGTTCGCTGCTGCTCGATTACCAGGAGCGCGCGGAACGTTTATCGTTCGGCAAACACACCCCGCACCTGCTCAACGAAAGCCTGAGCTGGCACGAACGTTACGTGCGCAGCGGGCGCATGCGGCCGAGCCTGGAACGAAATTGAGTTTTCAGATTAAGGCCTCGTCCGCCGCTGCGTCAGCCAGAGCAGCAAGCGATGCGTCGGATAATAAACCGCGGCGGGAACAACGGTGAGATAGATCAGCAGGTATAAGAATCCGGGGACTGCGTGTTGTTCGTGAAAGAAAGGGCCGCGGGCCCAGTTCACATCCTCTTCCGGGCGCCAGAAATAATTGATGGGAACGACAATCCACGCGGTCAGCGTCTGAAACTTCCAACCTCGCCGGTCGTAGCCCAAACGCCAGATCGCCCACAGCAGCAACGGCGGCGTCACCACGTGAAACAGGCTTAGCAGTCGAATCCCCAGCGGAACATTCGCGTCGAACATGAATTCTGTTCCGCCAATCAAGTGCCGTCCACTGATGAGAGCGCTCGCCAGGTCGATTGTAAATAGACTCTGGAACAACAGCAGCCCGGTGGCCTGCCAGGAAAACAGGAGCGGGCTCTCCATCCAGAGCGCGACGGTGATTAAGAGATTGCCGATATCGCAGAAGAAAAGAAAATTCTGCAGCCCGTACTGGCGCCAGTACAAAGGGATCCACACGACTACGCATGCTGTCCAGACAACTTTGAGCCAGAGCGGGATGCGCATGAAACGGTATTGTATCCGCAGCGTGGAGAAAACCCACCACGAAGACAGGGAGGGATTTATCAGATAAGTCTTCTCCGTGTCTTAATGCTTCCGGGGCGGATTTTCTGGCACCCTGAAGGGCCAAAAGCCCATTCTGGCAAGGCAAACGGCCTCAAATTGAATTACTACCGTAACTTGATGAGGCTTACGGCTGTACCTAGGATGACCTCAGTATGGGTTATCAAGCGCTCTTATTCTGTCCTGACGAGAAGACGGCTCGCACCGTAACGCAGGTTCTCAGCGAGCTGGATTTCTCCGTGATTCCATGCACCGAGCCTTTCGCCGCGGTCAAGAAATTGATGAACGAACACTTCGACGCCGTGGTGGTTGACTGCGACAACGAGCAGAACGCCACGTTGCTGTTCAAGAGCGCGCGCAACGCGCCTAATAACCATTCCGCTCTGGCGGTTGCGGTGGTTGAGGGGCAAGCGGGAGTGGCGAAGGCCTTCCGGATCGGCGCCAACCTGGTTCTCACCAAGCCGGTGAATGTGGAGCAGGCGAAAGGCACGCTGCGAGTTGCGCGCGGATTGTTGCGCAAAAGCGAAGCGGCAAAACCCGCAACCGGAGCCGCGAGCGCAGTCGTGAAGCCGGCAGCGCCGTCTTCCCAGCTGTCGAAAGCTACGATCCCAATGGGATCGAGTGCGGCCGCGAGTGCGACGATTCCGGCTTCGAAACCGGGAACGCAGCCGAGAGCTGTGGCGTCTGTTCCCGCGGAAATCACGGATGCTGATCTTACAGACACTGATCTGTTAGGGATAGAGAGCGATGAGTTGGTTGCGCCTTCGACCGTTGCGCTCGAGATGAGAAGCGCGGCGAGCCAGCCGGAAATTTCGCCGCAGACGGTAAAACCTTCGCCGAGTTCGGGAGGGTTCGGAACAGGCACTGCGAGTGCGCCTGCACCAGCCCGCGACCCGAAACCGAGTACTGCAGCTGAACCCAAGCCTGCCGCGGTTGTCTCGGAACCAGAGAATCCGGTCGAGAAAGTCGCGGATGAAAGCGTTTCTTCGGCTGACGATGCGTGTGCTCCTGCGAATTCACTCTCGTTCGGAGGCGCGGTTGAAAGCGGCGCAAAACCTTCCGGCGGAAGCAAGAAGGCGCTTTTGGCAGTGGCCGCGGTTGTGCTGGTTGCAGCCCTTGGCTACGCAGTGTGGATGCAATGGATACGTTCAGGCGGAGAGGTTGCTCCTTTCACGCACGTAGCCGTGCAACCGGTGACGACTGCTGCCAAGGTTCCTACAGTGGCGCCGAGCGCGGCTCCAGTCGCGCCGTCTCCCGATACATCTTCGGCTGTCGCGTCAACTGCAAACGCAGCCGATTCCACGGTTGCAGCCAACAATATTGCGACCAACAAAGTTTCGGCCAACAAAGTTACGGCAGCGGAAGAGCCGGCTGCTAAGTTAGTCGCGCAACCCATTGTGATCAGGAGCGGCAACGCTCGTCCGTCCGCGAAGCCGATGGCAGCAGCCGATGCTCCGGCTCCGAGCCTTACCGGGATTGCTTCTGCGGGCAATAGTGCGGCGCTTCCTGCGTTGGTGAGCAGCGGGAAGGTCGCTACTCCGGTGCTTCAGGTTCTGCATGTGTCGCAGGGCGTGTCGCGGGGATTGCTGGTGAAAGAGGTTCCGCCGAAGTTTCCGGCGACCGCGCTGCAGAGGCGGGTTGATGGCGCGGTTGAGCTTCTGGCAACGGTTTCCAAGAACGGCGACATTACCGCGGTGAAGGTTCTCAGCGGAGATGCGCAGCTCGCGCACTCCGCGGTTGAGGCAGTGAAACAGTGGAAGTACAAACCGTATCTGCTCGACGGTGAGCCGGTTGAGATTCAGACACAGATCACGGTGAACTTCAAGCTTCCTCACTAAAGCCCTGTGACAATCCTTGTCAGAGTGGCTTAATGTTCCGGCTGGAACATAACGCACGTTTTACCGGAACACTGTGGATATCTCGGAAATCTTGGAAAACCACCTTAAAGCTATAGTTGGCGGGCGGCAAGTGGCTGGGAGGGAGGGGTTTAGGAAAAGCGCCGCGAAACGCGGTTAAAAAGACACAGGGCGAAGGAAAAGCGTTGGAGATCGGCCACGTTGTTGGCACTTGGCGGGGGTGAGTGCTAAATACATGGACTTGCGGGATATGGGGTACGTCCCGTGGACTGCACCCTTCGGGTGAGACAAAGAAACTGGGGACAGTTTGTGTTGTTGGAAAGATTGTAACGCGGGGGAGTGGGGCGTGGGGCGAGGGGGCGGTCAGCCCTCTTGCCCCACTCAGCTATGTAGAAGTCGCCCCCTGGGTTAGATAGAGAACTGCTGTTCGAAGGCGGCCGGGGTTTGGTAGTCCAGCGCGGAATGCAACCGTTGGTGGTTGTAAGTGGTCTGCAGAAAAGTTCCTAAGTCGGCGCGCAGAGCGTCGAGATTGCGCCACTGATGGCCGCGCACTTGTTCTTCTTTGAGGGTTTTCATGAAAGACTCGGCCTTGGCGTTGTCATAGGGATTGCCCACGCGGCTCATGCTCGGCTGCGCGCCATGCTCGGCCAGCAGCGTCAGGTAGTCGGCGCAAGCGTATTGAATGCCGCGATCAGAGTGATGAATCCATCCTGGCGCAGGTTGCCGTTCGGCCAAGGCCATGCGCAGGGCTGCCACCGCCAAGCTCGCGCCAAGATGCTCTGCGACCGCCCAGCCGATCACGCGTCGGGAATGCGCGTCCAGAACCACGGCGACGTAGACAAACTCCTCCTGCAATCGCACATAGGTGATGTCGGCCACCCAGAGTTCATTGAGGTTGCGCGTCACCAAGCCACGCGCCAGGTTCGGCCAAATCCGCCAGCCATGCCGGGAGTCCGTCGTGGGAGGGGCAAAACGCCGAGAGCGCAGGCACAGCAGATTATCCTCGCGCATCAGGCGCAGCACCCGCTTGGCGTTCACCCAGTATCCGCGCTGCCGCAGTTCCCGCTGAACTCGCCGGTAGCCGTAGAAACGCTTTTCCACCGCAACTTGCTGTAGCGCATCTCGTAATGCCGTATCCGCCTGGCGCGGTGCCGATGCTTCCCAGTGCCGATAAAATCCCGCTCGGCTCACCCCACTCAGTTCGCACATCCGTTCCACTGTGAGGCCGCCTTGCCCGGCCCGCTCCGCGATCAACGTGCAGATCGCTTCCCGTCCACTTTGATGCGCCGCAAGGCCTCGCCGAAAAAATCCAGTTCCAGTTCCTGCTGCCCCACCTTGCGTTCCAACTCCGCAATCCGCTTCCGCGCCGCCAGCAACTCCCCGCGGCCCGCGTTCGCTTCCACGTCGTGGCCCGCATCAGGTGCTTCCTTCCGCGGTCGGCCTCCACGCTGCCGCCGCAGTCCGGCTTCACCCAGTTCCGCATACCGATCTTTCCACACATACAGACGTTTGCGCCGAATCCCAAGCTCCTCCGCCACCGCCCTTACACTCTCCCCAGCTCGCACCCGGCGCACCGCCGCCAACTTCAACTCCATCGCATACTCAGCCTGCTTCCCTTGTGACATCCGTTCTCCTCCTCGAGAACTGTCACCATTTTCCATGTCTCAGTTTTGGGGTCCACTCCAGGGTGCAGTCCACCCGTCTGTCCCCGGTTTCCCCGCATCAGCAGACGCTGCGGTTAGTCGTGCTTGAGGACTTCGTCGATTACGGCTTTACCGCCTTTGTCTACTGTAATTACTTTGTGGATGGGGTTGTAGCCGCTCATGGTGATATCGATGATGTAGTTGCCGGGGTCGAGGCTGAAGTCTACCGGCGAGTTCTTATCGAGCATGTGCTGGTTGACGGCGACCTGGGCTCCCTTGGGCTGGGTCTTGACGCTGACGGTGCCCATGGCCTGGGCTTCCTTGTGGCCAAACAACTTGTTCATCTTTCCGACAGTCTTGATGTCATCCACGTTGCCGAGCGGCCGCAGTGTGGGCGAGAAGTTCACGGTCTGTCCCAGGGTGAATTGGGCGTTGTTGGTCTCGTCGAGGAAACCGGACTTGCGTACCAGGACTGTGTGCTGTCCCTTGTCGGTGGAAACCTGGGCGGGCGTGAGCTTGCCGGTGTCTTTGCCATCGATGTAGATGTTGGCTCCGGCGGGACTGCTGGAGACTGCAAGGGTCGCCGTGAGTTGGGCGAGGTGCGTTACTACGAACGACTTGCTGCCGGAGGTGACTCCGACGGTGCGCGTGTCGGTGGAGTAACCGGGCTTGGTGGCGGTGACCGTATGTTGGCCGGGGTCTAATCCCGGCAGAGTGAAGGGTGTTACCCAGGAGGGATCAGTTTTTCCATCGATCTGGACTTGCGCGCCCTGAGGGACGGAATCGACGGCAATCTGTCCGGGGACTACCAACGGAGTTGCTGTGACTGCGGCTTTCTTCCGGGCATTCTTGCCTTTGGCAGTATGGGTTGGCGTTGGCTCGGCTTCAGCGGTTGTGGGGTTGGGCTCGGCTTGAGTTGCCGCGGGCTGCGCCGGTTGTGAGGGCGCGGGCTGGGTGCGGGCTTGAGGCTGACTGGCCGCTGGTTGAGTTGTCGACTCGGCGGCAGTGGGGCGAGGTGAGTCGTCACTATTCAGAGTGTTGACATGGAGGACCAGAACGACGGCGATGATTAAAATCACGACCGCAGCGCCCGCGATGGAGTAAACCATCAGGCGCGGTGGGACGCCCTTGATTTCCTTCATCGCTTTCTGAGCGACTTCGCGGGGCTGAACTTTCGGCTTCTCCGCTTCATACTCATAGACCGTTGAATTGCGAGATTGAGAAGCTGGCTGCCCGAAGGCCGGCGGTGGCGGTGTTGGCGGCGGAGGAGGCGCGATGTACACCTCTTTGAGTGGAGGCAGTTCGGTCATCTCCGAGAAACTCAAGCTGCCGGTGCGCGACGGAGATTCGTCTTCGGCCATCATGGGATCGACGGCGATCTTTGGCGCCTGGGCTCGCGGAGCTTGTACGGAGGGCTCATCCAGGACGGAGGAACGCATGGAGGATGGGGGCGCGGTGTTCGCCTGAGCTTTGACAGGCGTTGACGACACAGTCTGGCTGCTTGCCGAAACGGCGGCGGCTACAGCCTTGGCGGGAGCGAATACAGGAGCTGCGGGTCTCGTTTCAGCGGGTTGAGTAGGCTGGGGCGTAGGCTCGGCGGGGCGGGTTGGAACTGGGACCGCACTTACCGGCTTGGGTGCAGCGGGTGGAGCGGACGCGCCCACAAATTTCGCCTGGGTTGCGGCTTTGACGGCCTGCGGAATGGCTGAGCTGTTGGCGGGCGCGGCTGGCTGCTTGGCCGCCTGCGGTTTGGATTCCTTGCATTTCTCCAGGTCGTCCAGCAGTTCCCTTCCGCTCTGATAGCGCTCGCCCGGATCCTTGGCGAGAGTTTTCATGATGAGATCGCTGAGCAGCGGGTGGAGTTTGGGATTTAAATGAAGGGGAGGCGACGGCGTGCTCTGGAGGATACTCTGGCGCAGAGAATCGGCGTCCGCTCCGTCAAAGGCTTTGTTGTCGGTGACCATTTCGTAGAAAATGGCGCCGAGACTGAAGAGGTTGGAGCGGGCATCGATATCCTCACCGCGAACCTGCTCCGGCGACATGTAGTGCAGGATGGTTGGGACGCCGGGAATTTGTGAAGTAAACTTGCCTACGCTGGAGACGCCGTATCCCAGAATTCTGACGGTGCCATCCCAGCCGCACATGATCTTGGCAGGCTCCAAACTATAGTGAAAGACTTTGTGGGAATGGGCGTGATCGAGGCCGCTCGAGACCTGACGGCCGATATCGAGCAGATCCCAGATGGAGAAGCCTTCTTTGCGCGCGAGCATGGTGGCGATGCTGTTGCCCTGGATGTATTCCATGGCGGCGCAGAACTGGCCTTCGATTTCTCCGGCGCCGAAAACAGGCGGGAGATTGGAGTGGCTTAAAACCTTGGTGGTCTCGGCTTCTGCGACCAGGCATTGCTCGAGTTCGGCGGCGCGTTCGCCAAAGGCAGACAGTTGGATCAATTTCAACGCAACCGTCTGGTTGGTTTGCGGGTCATTCGCCTTATAGACAGCGCCGGTGGCAGACTTAGCCAGTTCACTGAGAATTTCGAAGTGGCCGATCTTTGTGGACATGGTTCCGTGCCTCATCCCAGAAAAAAGCCGCGCAGCCTCCAGTGGAAGCTGTGTGGTTAAAAGCCGGGGCAGGTTAAGGCTAGGATATCGCTCAGCGGTTCGAGGTTCGAGTTACCAAGGTACTGATGACCGTCCGGCAAAATCTGTAAGTTACTGATTCTACGAATGGGAAAATTCGAAATGAATCCCGATAAACCGCCGTAATCCCGCGTTTGGGAGAAAAATTGGGACAGGTGGGTTTCAGTGATTTGCCGAGCGGCTCCGGAGGGGTGGATTCCAGCTGTGTTGTGTGCTTAGAACTTTGTTACAGTTTTTTCCAGTCGGTCAGCGCCACCAACTCATCCAGGATCTCCTGCAATCTTTGCAGCCGACGCTCATGATCCCCCGCTGCGCCGGGCATTTTCTTGCCGCCCTTCAGGTAGAGACGGTTGGCTTCACTGATTTGCGCTATTTCCTCTCGCAATTTTACGATGCGTTCTTTGACGGGATTCTGCATGACAATAGGCCAACAGGATCAACCTCAGGGGCGATATGTCGTCTAAGCTGCTTTTACATCACTTTCGCAGTCACGGCTACCGACCAAATCTTGTCGTAATCGCTCCACTTGCGCCGCAGCTTCTTTGATTTGTTCGGCATATTGCTGCCCATGTTTTGGGAGGAATCCCCCGTATTTCTCCAGCAGTAACCCAAGAATCGTATTGATGGTACTGACATTGTAACGGACTGGACCGGAAAGGGCAGACGTTAGTCTTTCGAGTTGTAAATCCCGAATGACTAACTCTTCTTGACTCTGTGCTTCTTGTTTTGCGAGCACCCGCGCATGGTAACCCATCAGCCCGAACAGGCATGCTGCCAGTCCAAGCAAAACGCAATTGGCAATGATGGTCGCCCGCAGCGCATGTTTCAGCGCGGCAATCCTCTCGCTATCAAATTTTGCAAAATTGCTGTTTTCCATAGACGATAGCGAGGAAACGATGCGGCGAATCTCATCCATGTAGCCCTCCCCCTCGTTAGTATCCACCAGCTTGAATGAGCGAAGGCGATATCCCTGTTGGCGCAAGCTAATGGAGCGCTCCATCTCCGGCTGCTTTGATTTGGCCAAAGTCTCCAACTGCGGCTCGAGCGATGGATCGGTCTGCGTCCGTTTGGCGAGCCCGGCTCGAAGATTGACAAAATCGCTTTCGATTCTGGCCTTCGCATTATTGTAGGGCTGCAAGTAGGAGGGGTTATCGGTAAGCAGGTATCCGCGCTGAGCGGTTTCCATATCGGTCAAATCTTTCAGAACAGCCGAGAGTTCCGCCTGAATGGCTGAGCTTTCCAGCGTGAGCGCGGCGATACTCTGCATACGTTTCAAGTAGCCGAGGCTGAAGTAGGCGTTGCATACGATGAAAGCAAGTAGTACGAGAATTCCAATTTGCACAGCAACTCTTCGAATCATTCCTGGGCTCCTACGGATTGTTCTTAGAGGATCATAAAGGAAAAGGACTCCGCATCAAATTGCGGGTTTCAATATAGCCCCGCCCGATTGGCGTGACATTGCGACTTCTGGCAGCTAGCGTTGTAACTCTCTTGAAACAAACGAGGGTGACAATTGTCATGCAGGGCGGATGACGATCTCCACTGGCGTCTAGGCGCGCGCTAAACGAGTATGGATGGGGGTAGTTTTGGCGCTCGCGAGGTTGAACTTGCGGGATGGGCGAAAGTTGTGGGAAGCGGGCTTGTTCGTTATGCTTGAGGACTGCACGGACTGAGTTGGTCCGCTGCGCGGCACGCCGCGTCTTCCCCGGAGTTCAACTGGGTTTCAAAATATGACTTTGACCCGATTTGTCACCAAGAACGCCCTCCGCAACAAGCGGCGCAGCATCCTGACGGTGTTGAGCGTGGGAGTCTCCCTGCTGCTGCTGACCTTTATGATCACGTTGTGGCACGGCTTCTATGTTTCAAAGGGGAGCGCGGAATCGACGCGGCGGCTGGTGACGAGACACCGCGTGTCGCTTACGTTCAACTTGCCGGGCTTCTATCGGGAAAAGATCCGGGCTGTGCCGGGTGTGGTTGCGGTAGTGCCCAACTCGTGGTTCGGCGGCCTATATAAGGATAACAAGCCGGAAAACTTCTTCGCACAGTTTGGCACTGATCCCGACGAGTTTCCCAGAGTCTTCCCGGAGATGCAGATACCGGCCGACCAGCTTGCGGCGTGGCAACGCGACCGGGCTGGAGTGATCGTGAACGATGAACTGGCCAAGCAATTTGGCTGGAAGTTGGGAGATCGCATCGTGCTGCAGGGCACGATCTATCCCGTCAACCTGGAACTTACGATTCGCGGCATCCATCATTGGCCGACGGTGAACAAGACTGTCTATTTCAACGCGAAATATTTGGAAGAGGCGGTGCCGGATTTCAAGGGGAAGGCGGGCACTTTCGGAATAATGGCAGGGTCGCCGGAGGACGTAAGCAAAGTCGCCAGCGCGGTTGACGATATGTTTCGGAATTCGCCGCAGCCCACCAAGACTGAAAGCGAGAAAGCCTTCGGCCTTACCTTCGTGAACATGCTGGGCAATGTGAAGGCGTTCATCCTCAGCATTTGTATGGCAGTGGTTTTTACCACGCTTCTGGTCTCCGCCAACACAATGGCGATGTCGATTCGCGAGAGGACGCGCGAAGTGGCCGTGCTGAAGACCCTGGGCTTCGAGCGGCAGACGATCCTGGGACTTTTTGTAAGTGAGGCGATGTCGCTCTCGATTGCGGGTGGACTGTTTGGCTGCGGCTTCGCGTGGTTGCTACTGACGGTGATGAAGAAGTCGCCCATGGGCTTTTTCCTAGCGCAGATGGAAGTTACGCTGGGAACGCTTGGTCTGGCTCTGGGAGCGGCGGCGCTGGTCGGTTTCTTCAGTTCTCTGGTGCCCTCCTATCACGCATCGAAGGTGGAGATTGTGGAAGGGCTTCGGCACATTGGTTGATTGCGACGGGTTGATTGCGGCGGGTTGATTGCGACGGGTTGAATACGGCGGGTTTAATTTATGACGTTGAGCAGTTTTGTGGTGCGCAATGCGTTTCGCAACAGACGGCGGAGCCTGCTGACGATGTTGAGCATCAGTTTTTCGCTGCTGTTGCTGACGCTGATGGTTTCGATCTGGCGCACTTTTTACGTTGACATGGGATCGCCCCTTACGGCGAAACGAGTGATTACGCGCGACCGAGTTTCTTTATCGTTCTTACTGCCCGCGTATTACCGGGAGAAGATTCGACGCATTCCGGGAGTGGTGGCGGTGGTACCGATGACTTATTTTGGAAATCATTACAAGGATGACCGTTCGGGCAATGCCTTCGCTCAGATCGCTACCGATCCGGATGAGTATCTGAAGGTTGCTTCCGACAAGATAGTTCCACCGGAACAGGCCGCGGCGTGGCAGCGGGATCGCGCGGGAGCGCTGGTGGATGTGACGCTGGCTGACAAGTATGGCTGGAAGATCGGCGACCGGATCACGCTGCTTGGGGCGATATTTCCGGTGAATCCTGAGCTGACGATTCGCGGCATCTACCATCGCGATCCGCCGCAGAACGCGCTGTATTTCAACGCCAAGTATCTGGAAGAGTCCATTGACTGGTTCAAAGGCAAAGCGGGCTGGTATGCCACGCAAGTGGCCGAACCGGGAGACGTGGCGCGGGTATCGAGTGAAGTCGATGATATGTTCCGCAACTCTCCGCAGCGGACGAAGACGGAGAGCGAAAAGGCTTTTCAGCTTTCGATTTTGGCAATGCTGGGAAATGTGAAGGCATTTATTCTCGGCATTTGCGGCGCGGTGGTGTTCGCCATTCTGCTGGTATCGGCGAACACCATGGCGATGTCGGTGCGCAGCCGGACGCGCGAAGTTGCGGTCTTGAAAACTCTGGGCTTTACCCGCCAGGGGGTGCTGTCATTATTCGTGTTCGAAGCTGTGGCTTTGGCGCTGTCGGGCGGTATGGTGGGAATATTGGCCGCGGCGGGATTGATCCGCTGGTTGACGCATTCGTCGGTGGCGATCGGCGTTCCGACGGACATGCGGGTCACGTTGCCCGGCGTGGGTTTGTCATTGCTGGTGGCCATGATCGTAGGATTTTTGAGTGGGTATATTCCCGCTTACGGCGCCTCGCGCATAAATATTGTGGAGGGCTTGCGGCATATCGGGTGAGTGGCGCTACTGAGTGCTGGCCGTGCGAAGATAGGGTTTACTTATGGCGATACCGATCAGTTACAACATCCGCAACTTGAGGCTTCGCAAGGGGCTGACCATCATGACCGCGCTGGGCATTGCGTTGACGGTTACCACTGCGATTTTTCTGATGGCGCTGCTGGCGGGGTTGAAAAAGGCTTTCGTTTCGAGCGGGAATGCGCAGAATGTGCTGGTGCTGCGCAAGGGATCGGAGGCGGAATTGTCTGGCGGCTTCGATGCTGCGCTATTTCCCACGCTCAAGGTGCTGCCCGGAATCGCGAAGGATAGCCATGGCGAGCCAATGGCATCCGGCGAGTTGGTGGTGGTGATCGTGCTCCCGCGCAAAGATGGGACGGGAGAAGTCAATGTTACGGTGCGCGGCATGATGCCGGATGGCCTGGAGCTGCGGCCCAGCGCAAAATTGATTGATGGACGATGGTTCCAGACGGGGCAGCGCGAGGTGGTGGTTAGCAAGTCCATTCGATCGCGCTTTACACATGCCAACATTGGCGACACGATGGAGTTCGGCAAAGGAGCGTGGAAAGTGGTTGGCGTATTTGACGCCGGCGGCTCGGCCTATGAATCGGAGGTTTGGGGCGATGTGAATCAGATGGTCACGGACTTCGACCGGCAGGGTGGATATTCCTCGGCTTACCTGGGCGCCACCGATGCGATTTCCGCGGACGCTCTTACTAAGCGCGTGGGTGACGACCAGCGCCTAAAGCTCGAAGGAGTGCTGGAGACGGATTATTACGCGAAGCAGACCAGTTCGGGTGGTCCTATCAAAGTAATCGGTATTGTGGTGGCGATCATCATGGCCATTGGATCGAGTTTTGCGGCGATGAATACGATGTATGCCGCAGTGGCGTACCGGGGGCGCGAAATTGCGACGTTGCGCGTGCTGGGATTCTCGCGTCCGGCGATTCTGACGTCGTTTGTGCTGGAATCGCTGATGCTGGCTTTGCTGGGCGCGCTGGTGGGAATTCTGCTGATGCTGCCCTTCAATGGAATGCAGACGGGAACGTCGAACCAGGTGACGTTTAGCGAGGTGGTGTTCAGCCTGCAGATTACGGCGGGAGTTGCGGCGTATGCGATTGCATTCGCGCTGATCATGGGACTGGTGGGCGGATTTGCTCCGGCGTGGCACGCGGCGCGGCAGAATATTCTGACGGCGCTGCGAGGGTGATAGAGCCTTTATGAGACTGAACAGCTACAAGAGCGGCTTCCGGCTTCCGGCTTCAGGCCAGAAGATCTTGCGTTCCGGGGGCCGAAAACCGGAGGCCGGACGCCTTTTCTATTCTTATGCCGATTGACGCAAAACACGAAGACTTGCAGAGCTTGCGCATCGACCGCACGGAGCGCGGTGCAGGCAATGGAGAACCGCCGGCCTGGGCCCGCCGCTACATTGTGATTGGGATCGTGATTGTGGCCGTGCTGAGCTTGTCCGCTCTGGCCTATCGGTTGCTTTCGCGCGATGTGCCGGAGGTGGAAGTGGCGCGCGCGTCGGCGGAAAGCAGCGATGTCGGTGGAACGGTGCTTTCGGCTACCGGTTATATCGTCGCTCATCACACCATCAACGTAAATTCCAAAGTCACCGGACGCCTGGCTTGGATTGGCGTGGAAAAAGGCGACAAGGTGAAGGAGGGCCAGGTTCTGGTGCGGTTGGAGGACCAGGAGTTCCGCGCTTCCTACGACCAGGCGAAGGGCGCGTTGGACAATGCTCGCGCTTATCTCGATGAACTTGAGCACGGATCACGGCCGGAAGAAATCCAACAAGCGCAGCACAATCTTGACGAAGCGCGGGCCACGCTGGTGAATGACAAGCTGACTTTGGACCGCACCAAAGAGCTTTCAGCCGGGGGCGTGGTTTCGCGGCAGGCGCTGGACGACGCGACGGCAAAGTTCGAGTCGGACCAGCAGCGGGTTAATTCGTTGGAGAAAGCTTTTCAACTGATGAAGATTGGCCCGCGACAGGAAGAGATCGCACGTGCACGCGGGTCGGTGGCGCAAGCTCAAGGACAGTTTGATTACGCCAAATCACAGCTCGACGCTACTGTGATTCGCGCGCCCGTCACCGGCACGATTCTCGACCGCACCGCCGAAAAAGGTGAACTGATTACCGCGCAGTTTGCCAGCGCGGCGGCTGGCGGGCCGCAGGGGTCGGTAGTGTCGCTGGCGGATTTGAACGATATTCAGGTTGAGCTGGATATCGCGCAATCGGATTTCGCGCGGCTCGGTCCGAAACAGAAAGGTATCGTCACGACTGACGCTTATCCGGACCGCAAGTATAAAGGGGAGATTGCGCAGATCTCGCCTGAGGCGAACCGGCAGAAAGCGACGGTGCAGGTGAAAGTGCAAGTGCTGAATCCGGATGAATATCTTCGGCCGGAAATGAATGCCACGGTGAAGTTTCTGGCGGACGAGCAGAAGGCCACGAGCGCGAAACCGGCGGGAGCTTTTGTGCCGGCAAGTGCGTTGCGGGATCACGAGGGCAAGAAGGTAGTGTTTCTGGCCTTCAATGGAAAGGCGACCAGGCGCGAGGTTCACGTGCTGAGCGAGCGCAGTGATGGGTTTCTGGTCGACGGACTGGTGGGCGGCGAGAGCGTGATCGTGAAAGGGCCGCAAGACCTGAAGGACGGAGACACGATTAAAATCAAGGGGCAGTGATCATCATGAGCACGGTTATGGAAAACAAAGTCGCTACCGGAACCAAAGTTGTGCAGGCGCGCAATGTCAGCAAGATTTTCAAACGCGAGGCCTTTCAAGTGACGGCCCTTGACGACGTCTCGATTGACATCGCGGCCGGCGAATTCATGGCGCTGATGGGGCCATCGGGCTCGGGCAAGACTACGCTGCTGAACATGATTGCGGCCATCGACCGGCCAACGTCCGGGGAATTGCTGGTGCAGAATCAGAATGTTTTCCGGTTCAGCGATTCGCAGGCGGCGCACTGGCGCAATGAACACATCGGGTATGTCTTCCAGACGTTTAATCTGATTCCGGTGTTGACCGCGTTTGAAAACGTGGAACTGCCGCTGTTGCTGACCAAGCTCAACGCGCAGCAAAGGCGTGACCATGTTGTGACTGCGTTGAAACTGGTGGGCTTAGAAGACCGGCTGAACCATCTTCCCAAGCAGCTTTCCGGAGGACAGGAGCAGCGTGTGGCCATTGCGCGGGCGATTGTGAGCGACCCTACGCTGTTGCTGGCGGATGAACCTACGGGTGACCTGGATAGTCACTCGGCCACTGAGGTCTTAGAAATCCTGAAACGATTGAATGAGGATTTCCACAAGACGATTATGATGGTGACGCACGATCCGCATGCGGCTTCGTATGCACACATCACCCGGCATCTGGAGAAGGGGATGCTGCTGCCGCCGGGCTAGGGTTCTCATCAAGTGGTAGACCTCTACTCGAAGGCCCGTCGAACTGTGCCGGATGCGGAGATCGCCGACCGGGGCGAATGACGGGAGAACAGAATCGCCAGGAGCGAGCCAATTCCCAGCCCCGCCATCAGAAAGGTTACCGCGGTCGGAAGATCGTATTGTTGAGGCCGGGTCTGCATATCAAGAACCTCCGCTCTTTTCTTTTTAGTTGCTTTCAAATTAGTTGCTTTCAAATCTTGCACAACAAGTTCATATGAGTTCAGAACGCGGAGGGTTGGATCCCTCCGCGCAAGGGAACACGGCACAGAGCCTGAACCTTATGAGAGTGGTTCGATGCCGTCTACCTGGATGGTGTTGCTGTTCATGTCGAGCTTGCCGGTCACCTTCACCTGCTTGCCCATAAATGGCTTAGCCTTCGCGGTGTTGTCGAGTTTGTAACTGACCTTTGTAACCGGGTCTTTCAGGACGACTTCGCCCTTTTCTTTCTCGATAAAACCGCTGAAGGTCTGGGCCTCGTGAGTGGTAGTGTCGCCGGAGGCGGGCATCTGGGCCTCGTTGTTCGTTTGCTGCTGCTGAGCCGCGGCCGGGTCAGTCTGCTGAGGAGTCGCGGGAGCACGGTCCTGGTCAGCCTGTTGCGCATGGGTTAACGGGGCCATGGCTAAGGTCAAGAGAGAAACGGATGCGGCCAGAGAGCAATGCAGAAGAAACTTCCTCATGGGGAAAACCTCCTTAATCGCGTTGTTTCTGGTGTTTGTTGCAACAGACGTGCCAATCGTCGGGGCGCAGCTTGTGGCATGTAAACAAGGACGTTACACCTCCGAAGCCTCTTCGCAGACTGTGAACTTTGGAACACAGGCCAAGAAGTTCTTGCCAAGCGTGGGTACTCGCAGGCGGAAGTGCCCGGTTAGTCCATTTTGAATGACTTTGATGGTCGGGGGCCGAAGATGAATATTGTGTTACGAATTCCGATTAAATCCTCCTGAACTACATGATTTACCCGAGTGTCATAGGTCAGTGAAACGTGTAATTTTGCGCATGATCCAGCCGGACGGAACGGCGCACTCCGGCTCTTTCCGATCACCGCGACAAATCGAGCGCCCCTGAACGCCCGCAGAAATAGCACCTACGTGGAGCAATCGCCATGGCAGTGAATGCAGCAGCCGCATACGGACTTTACTCGCAAGACATCGCCCTGACCGATATCGTGCGCAATCTGAACCAGGCTGGTTTTGAGAACGAAGATATCTGCATGATGCTGTCGCCTGCGCACCCCATTGCGTCGATCGTTCGGGACGCAAGCCTTTTCAATTCTGAAAGGGAAGCCAGCGCGGTAACAGCCGGGCTGATCGGCTGGCTCTCTGAATTCGGGGCGGTAGTGATTCCGACCGTAGGGTTCTTCATCCGGTCACAGGCCTACTTTCACGCGCTGATGGTGGCCCGGGAAGCCCCTGCCCTTTGCGGAAATACGGGCACGCTGGTGGGACTCGGTTTTTCGAAGGAAGAAGCGGAACGCTTCGAGGATCAACTGGACGACCTTGGGGTTCTGGTGTACGTTTCCTGCACAGAGGGAGCGAAAACACTATGGGCGCGGGAAGTACTGCGGCACACCGGCGCACAGGAGTCCGCGACTCTGCAAGAATTGGACGAGAGGATGAGTGTAGCGGCAACGGCCTGAATCGTGCGCCGTAAGCGAGGTTTAAATGCTCGCCCTCATCGCAACAACAATCCGCTCTGTACGTGTTTTTCGTCGCACCAATCCCCGACTGTTTATTTCTTTAGCCAACCCTTGAATAGGTCAATCACGCAGCAAGGCGGTTTTGCTGGCTACCTTCCTGGCCGGGGAGACATCGAAGCATGGAGTTGTCAAATAAGGAGGTTGTGTGAACAAACCAGGAGCGGCGTCAACGGTAGTAATGATGGTGGGTGCGGCGTCTTTGCTTTTTGCCGGATATGTGTTTCTTACGGCGCTTCCAGACCTGCGGCGCTACATCAAGATAAGCACGATGTAGTGATGAGACGGGCGAGCAGTGATGGTTAATGGATCAAAGGTTTTGAGCGTACCATGAGTTGTGCCTGGCCGCTCAATCCGCGCAACCCGCAGCAGCAGAGCAGTACCGGGCAAGCGAAGGATGAGTGGGAAAGAAGGGACACAATGCGTAACAATATCTCCGTTCGTTCGCTGACAGTTCGTTTGCTGGCGCTCGGCTTGGTGGTGTTAGCCATGTCGGCGGCATCGTTTGGGCAGTTCAGGGTGGCGATCACGTTCGGGCCGCCGGCAATTCCGGTATATGAACAACCGATTTGCCCCGGCGATGGGTATCTCTGGGTGCCTGGGTATTGGTATTGGGACGACGATTTCGCAGATTACTATTGGGTGCCGGGCACGTGGTTGCTCGCCCCTGAGGTGGGTTTCCTCTGGACCCCGGGCTGGTGGGGTTGGGGCGGCGATGTATTTCTCTGGCATGAGGGTTTCTGGGGTCCGACCGTGGGTTTTTACGGCGGAATCTATTATGGGTTCGGTTATTTCGGCACGGGCTTCGTGGGCGGACGTTGGGAGGGCGGACACTTTTTCTATAACCGTGAAGTGTTGAACGTGAACGTCACTGAGATTCACAACGTTTACAACGAGCGAGTGCAGGTCAACAACAACATCACTCGCGTGAGCTACAACGGGGGCGAGGGAGGAATTAGGGCGCGTGCAACTCCTCAAGAGGAAGCGGCCGCGCGAGAAAGACACATTCCGCCGGTGGCAGCTCAAACCCAGCACCTGCAAGCGGCACGCGGCAACCCGCAGCTTCGAGCCTCAATGAACCAGGGCAAGCCGCCGATCGCCGCCACGTCAAGGCCGGGAGAATTCAGCGGCCGCGGAGTGGTCGAGGCGAAAGAGGCAGGAGGTACTTACAAACCACCAAATCGTGCTGGCGGTGCGCGCGGAGATGAATCGCCCTAGCCGCACACCCGGCCATCCATCCCAAGGAGCTTCCGCCGATGGAGCGTCCTGCAGCGCCAAACACTGGGGATGCGAAGCTGGACAAGAAATACCAGCAACAGCAGCAAAAACTGGCGGCACAGCAAGAGAAGGAGCGGCAGAAGCTTCAGCAACAGCAGGACAAGGAACATCAGCAACTAGAAAGTCAAAAGGCGAACGACGCCAGAAAGCAGCAGGTTGAGCAGAGGCACCAGCAACAGACGCAGCAATTACAGCAAAGACACATGGCCCAGATGCAGCGGTTGCAATCGCGCCAGGCTCCGGCGGCGAGGCCTCGCCGGTAGCAGTTTCGTTCTGGGGAAGGGTTGATTGATCGTCCGTGGTTGGTCGCCCGTGATTGATCGTCCGTGAAAGACTTGTGTGGCCGGGTGTGTGTTGCCCGGCCGCAGTCTTTCACAGGGAGCAGGTTCCTGTTGTCCGGTGAAATCTCAAGTCGTCCGGGAAGCCGGCGAGCGAAATTCGGGAAATGGATCGCCCTGGTCGCTGTCATTTCTCTGGCCAGCGCAGCAGTGGCGGTGCGATTGGCGATCAAACAAGCTGAACCGATTCTGCGCGCGCGAGTGATCAATACTCTATCGAATCGCTTTAAGAGCAGAGTGGAACTGGCGAATTTTCAGGTTTCCGTCGTCAACGGCGTTGAGGTTGCGGGAGGCGGCGTCAAGCTTTTCGGAAAAGACGATCCCAACCCATACGAACCCGGAATTCAGCCTCTGATCAGCATCCGGGAATTCCGCTTTCACAGCTCATTGCGCAGCCTCCTTCGTTCTCCCATGCATGTAGAGACCGTGTATGTGAGAGGTCTGGATCTGAATATCCCGCCCCGGGGAAATCGGCAGCAAGTGACGAAGATGGAGTCACGAGCGAAGATGACCATCTTCGTTGATCAGTTTGTGTGTGAAGATACGAAACTCCTGATTAACACCTCGAACGCAGACAAACCGCCGCTGGAATTTGCCATCGCAAACTTGAAACTGAAGGATATTGGTCCCGGCCAACCGTTTAAGTTTGATGCCACGCTGGTCAATCCCAAGCCCGTAGGAGACATTCAGTCGAGCGGTCTGTTCGGGCCGTGGCAACAAGACAGCCCGCGGGACACGCCGGTACAGGGGGATTACTCCTTTGATCATGCAGACCTGGGTACGATCAAAGGCATTGGAGGAATCCTCTCCTCTACGGGCGAATACTCGGGAACTCTAGGAAGGATCGTAGTGCATGGAGAAACCGATACGCCAGACTTCCGAGTCGCGACGAGCGGGCATGCGGTGCCGCTACATACGGCGTTCCACGCCATTGTTGACGGCACCAGCGGAGACACATATCTGCGTCCGGTAAGTGCAAGGTTTCTGCACTCTTCATTTACCGCCAACGGATCGGTGATTCGCGTAAAAACGGCGAAGGGTCACGACATAGAACTCGACGTCGTGCTCGACAAAGCGCGGATTGAAGATCTGCTCAAGCTGGGCGTACGCACAGACCCGCCGGTTATGACCGGTCCCTTGCAGATGAAAACGAGATTGAGCCTGCGGCCTGGCGACGAGAGTGTGGCCGACAGACTGGAATTGGACGGCACTTTTCATGTGCCCGAGGCGCACTTCACGAACGAGAAGGTGCAGGACAAGCTCGATTCGTTGAGTTTGCGGAGCGAGGGAAAGCCCAAAGAGGCGAAGGAGAAGAGCGGGGAGAATGTGCCGGTTGATTTGCAGGGGGTGTTCACTCTGAAGGACGGACGGTTGTCGTTTTCTTTGCTGCATTTTCTCATCCCGGGAACGCATGTCAACATGACCGGCGACTATGGGTTAGACGGGAAAGAGTTTGACTTTCACGGAAAGGCCCGGCTTGATGCCAAGGTCTCACAAATGATGACTGGGTGGAAGTCGATTCTTTTGAAGCCGGTCGATCCGTTTTTCAGCAAAGATGGAGCTGGCACGGAGGTCCCCATTCAAATCACGGGCACGCAATCGGAACCGCACATCGGGCTGGACTTCCATCACAAGAGCGAGCATGCGAACGTGGTGAGGGACACCGATTCAGGGTCAAAGCCCGAATAGGGAGCAAAGTGGGCGGCGGATCGATTTCCAATTGGACGCGTAGCCACGATTTCCGGTAGCATGTCGAGCGGGCAAGGTTCGCATTGCGAGGAACTTTTTATGAGCGATAAACCAAGTACCACTCTGACTGCAACGGTGGAAAAGATCGTCAAGTCTCCGTCTCCGAGTGTGCCTGAGAAGGTTCAGATCGCCGTGGAAGGGGCCGACCATCTGTATCGAGAGCTGCGCATCGAAAACACCCTCACGGACGAGAATGGCGACAAAGTACGGCTCAAGCAAGGCGCCGAGGTGGAAGTCACCATTGAAGCGGAGCCAGGCGCAACGATACCGAAGAAGGGTAGTGAGGGCGCAGAAGCGACCAGTGCATAACCGTTTGCCGTGCATCCTGAAATATCTCCCGGCCTCGTGCGGGCTGATCCCAAAATTTTTTCCTACCGGGAACACTGTATGCCGCTACTAGATAAAGAGTGGCATCCTATATATGGCGAAGGACTCTACGTCTGACCGCTTACGGGTTTGACGGGAACCGGGTGAGGAGATCATGCAAGGCACGGCGACCCCCAGCGCAGATAACCGGATACAAGAGGGCTCCTGGCGCCAACACGGCGACCATCAGCACGGCGTCCAGTTTTATTCTCAAGACAAATTTCTGCTCGAGGAGTTGAGCGACTACATCGGGAATGCACTGCGGGCTGGGGATGCTGCCATCGTCGTGGCGACAGACGCACACCGCAACGGCCTTCTGCAGTGGCTCGGGGTCCAAGGGCTGGATATTGCCACACTCATCGAGAACGGGCGCTTTATCGTCTTGGATGCGGCCGAGCTTCTAGCGACGTTCATGGCGGATGGGTGGCCGAGCCAGGACCGCTTTAATGGAGTGGTTGGGGAAGTTATTGCAAAGGCGCTAGCCTGCGCCAGCGGCGACCAGCCGCGAGTCGCGATATTCGGGGAGATGGTCGCATTGCTTTGGGCCGATGGAAAAACGGGCGCTGCGATCCGTTTGGAACAGCTGTGGAACGACCTGGCTCGGGGGAAGTCGTTCTCCCTTTTCTGCGCATATCCGATAAGCAGCTTCAGTCGGGAAGAAGATGCAGAGCTGCTGGTGAGGGTGTGCAATGAACACTCGGCGGTGATTCCGACCGAAGGCTACATGGGCGTCACGAGCGAAGGGCAGCGCCTTCGCGTTATCGCCCAGTTGCAGCAAAAAGCAAAGGCACTCGAGACCGAGGTCGACGAACACAAGCGGCTTCGGCAGGAGCTTGAACAGCACGTGCAGGCACGGACCGCGGAGCTGCAAACCAAGAATCTTCAGCTTTTGGAGGAAGTGAAGAAGCGGGAAGACGCGGAAACGAGCCTGCGCACGCTGAGCAGCCAACTGATGCTCATCCGAGATGAAGAGCGGCGCCGCGTGGCCCATGAGCTGCATGAGAGCACCGCACAAGTTCTGGCCACTGTGGCCATGAATCTCAGCGTGCTTGGAGACGCGGACCGAGCCGAGGGCTGCCGCGAATCGAAGTTGATCGCCGAGAGCGCCGGCCTGGTGCGCAATCTGCTTGGGGAAGTTCGGCAGCTGTCGCATCTGTTGCATCCGCCCACGCTGGACGAAATCGGATTGCCGTCTGCGATTCAGTGGTATGCCGACCGATTTGCGAAGCGCAGCAACATCAAAGTCACAGTGGAAATATCGAACACTTTCGGGCGGCTTTCTCGCGAAAAAGAGATTGCGCTCTTCCGAGTTGTTCAAGAAGCTCTCGCGAATGTGCAGCAGCATTCTGGAAGCGTGACCGCGACGGTCTGCATCCGCAAGTCTTCGGATCATATTTACGTGGAAGTACGGGACATGGGAAAAGGGATGTCGGCGGGTGCGTCCAACGGCCGCCCCGGCGTGGGCATCGATGGAATGCGGGAAAGGTTACGCCAATTAGGCGGAGGGTTGAGGGTTGACTCGAATGGTTGCGGCACGCTGGTGACGGCCAAGCTGCCGGTTGGATAGGCGCGGCGTTTCGTGAAATGGTTGCGCCCTGGCAGGCTGATTACTCTGTCCCGCCAGCGAGCAGGATTCTGATCAGCAACAACCAGCGCCGGACATTGGTGGTCATGAGGAAATTTTCTTTCACATGCCCGTGGCCGTTCTGTCCGAGCTGTCTGGCAAAGTCCGGGTGGGTCAAGAGATAACGCATTTGATAGGCGCAACCATCCACGGAATGCACCAGCACTCCGGTTAATTTGTGGATGATCTGATTCGGAATTCCGCCGACGGCTCCGGCGATCGTCGGTTTCCCCTTCCAAAGAGCTTCCGTAACGGTCAAGCCAAAGCCCTCCCTGATCGATTTCTGCACGATGAGCGTTGAAGCCCGCTGCAGGGCGTTGATTTCCAGGGCGCACCAGGGAGGCAGATCGAGAATAATGATGTCGGGATCCTCGCCGGCAGCATCCTTGACCTCTTTGAGAACGGCAGCACCCTCGGGATCATCGGTGGCTCCTCCGCCCGCCATTACCAACTGGCAATCCACATATTTGCGGGCTTGCTTGAAGGCCTGGATGACGCCGACCGGATCTTTGGCGCGGTCAAATCGCGAAACTTGCGTCACGATGGGGCGGGAACGATCGACGCCGAATTCGTCGCACACCTTCTGCACAAAACTGTCGTCGAGATCCTTATTTTTCTCAGACAGAGGATCTATACATGGATAAAACAAATATTGGGGGATCTGCAGCTGGCGGGTAAAGGACTGTGAGGAAAAAATCGCCGCGTCGTATTGCTCGATGAACGGCCGGAGGAAGTCCCACACCTGCGGATTGGGATTGGACAGATCGATGTGGCAACGCCATATCCAGCGGCGGGGCGATTTCTCACGCTCCTGAACGAGTGCCGCGGGCTGAGGGTCGTGGATCACGACAACATCTTCGGTAAACTGGATGCGCTGGCGGTTCAATCCGTTGTGCATCAGAAAAATGTCGCGAGCCTGCTGCGTGAGCTCGTAACTGCTGCCCTGAAGCGCGTTGTGGAAGGCCTTGGTCACTTCGAAGAAGTCGTTTCCTCCGGTGATTACCTCCCAGTGGGTCTTCACTTCCAGTTCATTGAGCAGGGGGACGAGTTGGTTGAGCATTTCGGCGACTCCTCCACCGACCGCGGTGGAGTTCACCATCTTTACCGTCTTGCCCTCCAAGTCCTTTGCGAGATACTTCAGTTCGTCGATGTCAGGCGCGCCGACAATATTTTTGTAGTCATCCAGACGCGGGGGAGGAACGGGCGCCGGGGGAGTCTCCCAGGTGCGGGGCTTTTTCCGCCGCTCCTGACGGACAGGCGCGGCGGGAGACGAGACGGCGCCAAGATCCGGTTCACTCTCTTTTTGAACCACGCCGTTTTCGGTTTGCGATTCGATTGGTTCCATATAATTGCGCGCGCACTAAGTGAGCGCTCTCTCCACGATTCGGATAATTTGGTTGCGAACGTCTTCGAGGGTCCCGGTGTAAATGTCGATCCGATTCAACTGGCGAGCCGCTTCGGCCAGTCCCAGATCTTCGTACAACCATTGCGAGAAATCATTCGACATCAGCTTGAGCCGCAGGCGCGCCTCGATGAAATGATGATGAATGCTGTGCACGCTTACGCCGCGCAGGCCCTCCGCGAACTCGCGCAGGGTATGGGCAACGAAGCTTGTTGGAATGACTACGCTGTCAGAAGCGCAGAAATAGAATGTTTCACGGGCCATCCTCGCCGCGGCGGCCGGAGTGCGCCGCAGGAAGTTCTCCACAATCTCGATAAAGCGTTCGCGCAATTCTGCGACTGATGTGAACTCGCGCACGTCCACGCTGGCTAGCCCTTCCGCCAGACTGGGCTCGTTGCAGGCTGATAACACCCAGTGCGCAAAGTCGTTGGAGAAGCCTTCCCGGATGAAGTGATGTTCCTCGAGGGTTTGAAAACTATGCTGGAAGATGGAGCCTTCGGGACAGTCCCGCAGAGCGTCCAGGAACTCGGCGAGCGTGCTCGCCTTCTGGCGTGTAATGCGCAGAAGATGTGCGGACGTATTGAAGTAAAAAGGCTTCACCGGAGTACGCGGCAGGTTGGGCGCAATCGCGGTCGTCGTCATACATTCACCTCCACAGCCTTGTCACTACTCAATAAATCCCGTTGCCGGCAGGCATGGAGCCACCGGTTCAGAAAGTCGAGGACTTCATCAGGCGGCTTAAGCCACAACTGAGCGGCGGTTTTCCGCAAGCGTGCTCTCGCCAATATGCTCAGACCTCGACCATTTACGGCCTCAAATGCGTGCTCGTCGGTAGCATCGTCCCCTAAGTAAGCGGTTGGGGTATCTGGATTCATTTCGTTCAGGAGAGTGCGGACCGCGTCGCCTTTGTCGGCATTGTGGGCGCGGATTTCAATGCCGCCATCGAATTCGAGCAGGGCCAATCGCGTGTATTTCGCGAGCGGCCTCCAGCCCAGCAGCACTCGCCCTCGAACCGCCTCAGCTTCGCACTCATCCAGACCCCGCCAGTGCATGGCGATACTGCCGGTCTTGAATTCGGCTTTGTGTTCGAGTTGCTGATAACGCAGCCAATCCTCCGCCGCCGCCAATTCTGATACGGTGCGCTCGTCCATTGAGGAAAGGTTGACGCTTCCGTCCGGCTTCAAACGCTGCAATCCGTGGAGTCCCCAAATTTCGGGGTGGGGTTCAATGTCGAGCAGGGGAATGACTTCGCCAGCATCCCTCCCGGAGATGATTACAAGGCGCGTCCTGCGTGTGCGAATGATCTGCTGCAACAGAGGCGAAACGCCGGGGTACGGAAGTGCTTGCGCCGGATCCTCCCGGAACGGCGCGATGGTACCGTCGTAGTCCAGCATCAGGAGCGATTGAGGAGACCGGGCCACGGCTCGCAAAAGCGATTCGACCTGAGGCTTTGCGTCCGAGTTCAACACTTCCTCCTCACTGCGTGAACGCTACATCATGCCGACGCGGCTGTTACGCTGTGAAATTTTTCTTGAGCGCGATCCACATCGAGCCTTAACTCACAGAGTTCGGTGATCAGATTTCCTGCCCAGCGGTAAATGTTGTGTTCTTTTACCACTCTGCGCATGCGATGCATGCGCAACTGCTTCTCTTCCGGCTCCATCTCCAATGCAGCCCGGATGGCTTCGGCGGTCTGATCGATGTCGTAGGGATTCACCAGCAAAGCATCGCGCAATTCGCGGGCGGCGCCGGTGAACTGGCTTAAGATCAATACGCCGCGTTCGTCGCGCCGGGCGGCGAGAAACTCTTTTGCCACCAGGTTCATGCCATCGTGCAGTGAGGTCACCAGGCAAAGATCGGCGGCCTGGTAGTAGCGCTCAATCTCCTGATGGTTATGCTGCCGCTTCAGAGAGATAATGGGCTTCCACTTGCTGGTCTGAAAGCGCCAATTGATTCGCTCCGCCTCGGCTTCCACTTCTGCAAGCAGGTCGTGATAGCGCTTGATGTGAGTTCGGCTGGGGGCGCCAATCTGCACGAATGTGAATTTGCCCTGGTACTTGGGATACTTTTCGAGAAACCGCTCGATCGCCCGAAAGCGTTCGGGAATTCCCTTGGTATAGTCCACGCGATCAACGCCGATCCCCATGAACTCCGCTTCCACGCCCAGGCTGTGCATCAAGTTCGAGCGCTCGAGGTAATTAACCCGGTGATTGTCACTCTCGATGGATTCATCGTCCGTAAGGTCGACGCTGATGGGGAAAGGCCGGACCAGGGTCCGATGACCCTGGCGCAATACGGAAAAGTGTTCCCAGTCCACGCGCGATTCCACAACACGGTCCACAGTCTGCATAAAGTTGTTGCAGTGCGACTGAATGTGGAATCCAACCAGATCGGCTCCCAGTAATCCCTCTACCAGTTGACGCTGCCAGGGGCAGATGGCGAAGCCTTCCGGGTTCGGCCACGGGATGTGCCAGAAAATGGCTACGCGTGCGTCCGGCCTTTTTTCCTTGATCAAGCGGGGCAGCAAAGCAAAGTGATAGTCCTGGACAAGCACTACCGGCTTGGGCGTGTCCTCGATCTCTTCGAGTACGGCAGCAGTGAACTTGCGATTGACCTCTTGATAGTGCTGCCAATCCTGTGCCCGGAAAATGGGGCGGGTGTGAGCGATGTGACAAAGCGGCCACAAGCCCTCGTTGGCGAAGCCGTAGTAGTAACCTTCTTCTTCCTCCTTGCTCAGCCACAACCGGCGCAGGGTATAACGTGGATTGTCGGGAGGAACGCGCAGGCGGTCGTGCGCATCGACGACCTCGGTGTCGGCGTCTCCGCTGCCATGTGCGATCCAGGTTCCATCGCAGGCATCGAGCACCGGTTCCAAGGCGGTCACCAGGCCGCTTGGAGGCACGACCACTTCAAGTGACTTGCCATTGCGCTGATGCATGTAGGGTTCACGATTTGAGACAACAAACAGGCGTGCGCCATCCAGACGAGTCTGCACCTGCACTGCGAGCCGGTCTGCCGTCCACATCGATTCCGAGGCTTCCCGCAGGCGGGCTTCATTTTCCGCGGCGCTGCGGGCCTGGCTGAGGCTTTCGGCCAGCGTCACTACTTCCCACGCGAGCGGCCGGAACAGATCCAGGTCCGGCATTTGCTGGCGCGAGGAGATTCTGCCCATGCGAAGGGCGCGCATCCATTGGGCGGCGCGCGCGATGGGGCCGGCGATGCTCCAGCGCACGATCAGCACTGTGATAAAAACTATGAGGAACACTTGGACTAGAACTTTCAGAAAGGCCTGACGCCAGACGCGCAGGCTTTGCGCCCGGATGTAACTCACGTCGTGCACCACTGCCAGCCCGCCCACAACTTCATCCTGGCGGTGCAGGGGTAGCGCCAAAATTTGCACCGGAGTCTTGTTCATGCGGACGAATGAACTCTCTCCGTGACCCTCGGTCATGGCCTTGACCACTTCCGGCGGAGTTGCCTTGACGACATCTCCCAACCCGGAAGTGATCGCCACGACTTTACCGTCGCGGTCATAGACGACGATTCCCAACAGATGTTCACGATTGCCGAAGCGCTGCACCAGCCGTTGCAGTCCCCGCTCTGATCCTGTTTCCCACGACTTCTCAACATTGCCTGCCACGCTCTCGCCCAAAACCTCGGCGCGGTGTTCGAGGTCGCTGCGGAGGGCGCGTTTTTCTCCCACGACCTCGTAGTAGGAAAAACCTAGAGATACCAATGTGATGCCGATAATGAGTGACACAATGAGCCGGACGCTCAACAGGCGCATAGAGATCGCTTATTGACGAATATCCGATCAAGCTTAGCGAGGCAAGGTGTCACAGGAACATACGGGAATCACCCTAGTAAGTCGGCGGAATTGCGAGCGATAAAGGGGAGAAGAAAAGGAGTTGATGCGGCCTCTGTCTCACAACATTGGAGCCAAGCTAAAGAATAGAAGATCAGGCTGCGCCTGACTTTTGCTCCTCAATGGGCATCGGCTTTCGAATGGGTAAGGTCGCGAGCACCGTTGTGCCTGTGGTGCCGGACCGGATTTCCAGATTCCCACCCAATTGCCTGAGACGCTCACGCATGCCGCGGAATCCTACTCCGGTTCGACCCGACGAACTGAGTTCCAACTGTTTTTCGAGAGGTATGCCCTTGCCCGGTCCCGGATCGCAATCAGAACCTGGTGATCCTCCTCATGGACCCAGACTACAGCGGAGGTTCCGCCGGAATGGCGATGAATATTGGTGAGGCACTCCTGGACCATGCGGAAAATTGCTATCTCCATCTCGTCTGAAAGCCGGCCAAACTCCATCGGGATATCCACGTCGACTTTGATCTTGCTTCGCTCGGAGAATCCATCGACGTACCAGCGAAGAGCAGAGGCAAGGCCGGCCGCATCGAGCAAGGGGGGATGCAGCAGATGGGAAATAGTGCGAATTTCCCGGCTGATTTGCTCCACGATTGCGGCATTCTCGGAAATGGCGCGGGCGCCTCTCGAGTCGAGTTTGTCGGATTGCTGGTGCACGATCGCCATATTCATGCTCAGGGCCGCGAGCAGTTGGCCCACGCTGTCATGCAACTCCCGCGCAATTTGGCGGCGCTCTTCATCGCGCATCTGCTGCAGCCGGCCCGAGAGTTCACGCAGGCTCTCCGCAGCCATGTTCAACTCTGCGGTTCGCTCTTGAACTTTTCGCTCGAGTTCGTCATGCGCTTTTCGCAGTTGTCCCCGGGCCCACTGGCTTTCCGCAAGGGAGCGGCGGTTTGCTTCCCCGAGAGCGATGATCATCCCGGAGAAGACCAGGAAACCTATCATTCCAGAAATTGCAGTCTGGGGATCTTGAACAGCAAAGGAATTGGCGGGCGGCAGGAACCAGTACCAGACACCGACCCATGAAACCAATGTAGTGACAATGGACGGGCCAAGTCCGCAGTACCATGCGGAGAAGACTACCGCCGCCCAAACCGTGTGATAAGGGTTGTTCTCTCCAAAAAAGGGAGCGAGCACTTGGCGGAGCAAGAGGGCGGCGAAGGCCGCTAATATCGCCAGGCCGTAACGGCGCGCGTCATTGGCACCGCCAGTTCTTACAATGGGATCAGTCGGCATCCTTACCTTGCAGAGTCACCGAAACGCTACCAGATCGGCCACTCCTTCAAGGTGGGCCGAGGTCTCGCGCCATGCCATACCAGTTTTGCCTTACGTTTCGCAATTTTAGCTTTCAGGTACGCCAACCTGCCCGGGTCAGTCACGATCACGGCATGACGAAGCAATTCGACCATAATCAACTGTCGTCTGCTGCGTGCTGGCCTTGCGGTCTCGCGGCACATTTGTTCCATAAAAATTACCCTTCTGCCAGACGTCGTTCCTGGCTGGTGCTCGGCATTGACGTTCTGAGCTCCAGACGTTGCAGCAATTGCAGAGTGTGCAAAGCTTCCGCCATGGCCTGCGCCTCTTCCGCAGCCGCCAGCCTGTGATTGCTTGTCAATTCCTGCCTGGCCTGCTGGATGGCTGCCTGAGCCGCTTTCACCCTGCCCGGGAGCAGGTCGCGATCGAGTTCCAGGATTGCAGCGGTATATAAGTCTTGCCACATGTTTTTCATCACGAGGGACCTCGTCCCTTCACTAAGGGATTGAGCATAGCCCTTCCACTAAAAATAGGTGGAATATTTGTTTTCGTGTTTCGTGGCTAGCGCGAACGGATCGCACAAGGGAATGCGAACGCATCGAACAAGGGAAATTGATGCATCGGCAGACAGAATAATAGTATCGCTAACGTATAAGAAAAATATCACATAAGCAGTCGTAGCGAAACGGACATTAAACATATAATTGACACAGATATTGTCTTCTGCTATCTTAATTTCGCGTAACGAGGAGACCGAACATGGGGAGCGAGCAAAAGAAGAATCCGCAGCCAGGGGCGAAGTATCAGCAGGTTGAGATCGCGGGCTTAAAGAGGGGCAGGCACGGAAAGCACCACGCCTTGGTGGAGGGAATCGTGCAAGAGCTGGCGACGCTGAAACCGGGCTCAGCCCTGGAGATTCCACTTGCGGACGTGGGCGGCGTCGGTCTGGCGAATCTCCGCTCCGCGGTCCATCGTGCGGCGGCCTCCAGCGGCCTTAATATTGAGACGGTGGCCGACAATGGCAAGTTCTATGTGTGGAACGCCGGCGCGAAGTAGGAGGTAGGGTGCTCCCGCCCTCAATACAGTAAAGACCCTAGAGTCATTCTGCACTTTTTCGTGTTTCAATCTAGGTTCGTTCTGTGAGTTCCCTCAGTTTCCAACTTATACAAATGGCTCGGGCTCACCCTGATTTCGCTGTTCCTGATTTCGGTGGCATGTCAGCCCTTGCCAGCCCACGTGCGAGTTCCTTGTATCAGGCAACCCTTAAGTCCTTCCTGAGCGGGTCCGCTGCAAATCCGCCACAAAGCGCGCAACCTCAACCAAAGGAAGGCTTGTTAAAGCGCCACATACCCCGGTCCTGGAGAAGACCATGAAGAGAAACAATCAAGCCCCGGCAGTTGCCGAGGCTAATGGTGCATCGGATGAAGGTCAGGAGAGCAAGCATAACGGGAATTCTGCTCATGCTCAGCCTGCTTCCGGCGATCTTAGCGTAATTCTGGCCAGCCTGCAGACAATGCGGAACGGCGATTTTTCGGTTCGGCTGCCGGGCTCATGGACTGGACTGTCGGGCAAGATCGCAGATACTTTCAATTCCATTGTTGCTGCCAATCAGCAGATGGCGCAGGAGTTGAAGCGCGTCGGGCAAGTCGTGGGTAAAGAAGGAAGGACTCGCGAGCGCACCCGCTTTCATGAATCCAGAGGATCGTGGGGCGAGATGGAAGTATCGATCAATACGCTGGTTGAGGATCTGCTCCGGCCAACGGAAGGTGTAACGCGTGCCATCGCCGCAGTCGCTCAGGGGAACCTGACCCAGACCGTGCGCCTGGACGTGGACGGGCGTCCGCTGGAAGGCGAGTTCCTGCGCTCCGCCAATATCGTTAACACGATGATTCAGCAGCTTAGCGTGTTCACCGCAGAGGTCACGCGCGTGGCGCGCGAAGTCGGCACAGACGGCAAGCTGGGCGGACAAGCGCAGGTGCCGGGCGTGGCCGGCACGTGGAAGGATCTTACGGACTCCGTGAACTCAATGGCCAGTAACCTCACCGGCCAAGTTCGAAACATCGCTGAAGTCGCAACGGCTGTGGCCAGCGGCGATCTCTCGCGCAAAATCACAGTCGATGTGCGCGGCGAAATTCTTCAGCTCAAAGAAGCCATTAACACGATGGTCGATCAGTTGCGCTCGTTTGCTTCTGAAGTAACGCGTGTGGCTCGTGAAGTAGGTACGGATGGCAAGCTGGGCGGGCAGGCTGTCGTCGTGGGCGTTGCCGGTACTTGGAAAGATCTTACGGATTCGGTCAACGCCATGGCCGGCAACCTGACGGCGCAGGTGCGGAATATCGCTGAAGTCACAACCGCTGTTGCCCGGGGCGATTTGTCGCGCAAGATCACGGTCGATGTGAAAGGAGAGATTCTCGAACTGAAGGACACCATCAACACGATGGTCGATCAACTTAATGCGTTCGCCGGCGAGGTCACCCGCGTGGCGCGTGAAGTGGGTACAGAAGGCAAGCTGGGCGGACAAGCGCAGGTGCCCGGTGTGGGCGGCACGTGGAAGGATCTCACTGATAACGTGAACTTCATGGCTAGCAACCTGACTGGCCAGGTGCGCAATATCGCCGAAGTGGCGACTGCCATCGCGACCGGCGACTTGTCGCGCAAGATCACGGTTGACGTTCGCGGCGAAATCTTGCAGTTGAAAGAAACGCTGAACACGATGGTAGATCAGCTTAACCGCTTCGCTGGTGAAGTAACGCGCGTGGCCCGCGAAGTCGGTACGGAAGGGCGTCTCGGCGGACAAGCCAACGTGCCCGGCGTCGCCGGCACTTGGAAGGATTTAACCGACTCCGTCAATTCGATGGCCGGAAACCTTACCGGTCAGGTCCGTAACATCGCCGAGGTGACCACGGCTGTGGCGCGCGGAGACTTGTCGCGCAAGATCACGGTTAACGTGAAAGGTGAAATTCTCGAGCTCAAGAACACCATCAACACGATGGTGGATCAGCTCAACGCATTCGCCGGCGAAGTCACACGTGTGGCCCGTGAAGTCGGCACCGAAGGCAAACTCGGCGGGCAGGCGCAAGTGCCAGGCGTCGCCGGAACCTGGAAAGATCTCACCGATAACGTCAACTTCATGGCCAGCAACCTTACTGGCCAGGTGCGGAACATCGCTGAGGTGGCCACCGCTGTGGCCCGTGGTGACTTGTCCCGCAAGATCACGGTCGACGTGAGAGGAGAAATTCTCGAACTCAAGGACACCATCAACACGATGGTTGACCAGTTGCGTTCGTTTGCATCGGAAGTGACGCGTGTTGCGCGCGAAGTAGGTACTGACGGCAAACTTGGTGGCCAGGCGCAAGTGCCTGGAGTGGGCGGCACGTGGAAGGACCTTACGGACTCCGTCAACTCGATGGCCAGCAATCTAACTGGACAGGTTCGTAACATCGCCGAAGTGGCGACTGCGATCGCCAGCGGCGACCTTTCGAAGAAGATTACGGTCAATGTCAGCGGCGAAATCCTGCTGCTCAAAGAAACCATCAATACGATGGTGGACCAGCTTAACGCGTTCGCCGGTGAGGTAACGCGCGTGGCTCGCGAAGTGGGAACTGAAGGGCGGTTGGGGGGACAAGCCAACGTGCCCGGTGTTGCTGGTACGTGGAAAGATCTGACTGACTCGGTGAATTCGATGGCCGGAAACCTCACCGGTCAGGTTCGCAACATCGCCGAAGTAACGACTGCTGTGGCCCGTGGAGACTTGTCGCGCAAGATCACGGTCGACGTGAAAGGAGAAATTCTCGAACTCAAGAACACGATCAACACCATGGTGGACCAGCTCAATGCGTTCGCCGGCGAAGTGACCCGCGTGGCCCGCGAGGTCGGCACCGACGGAAAACTTGGCGGGCAGGCGCAGGTTCCCGGCGTTGCTGGCACCTGGAAAGATCTCACCGACAACGTGAACTTCATGGCCAGCAACCTTACCGGCCAGGTGCGTAACATCGCTGAAGTCGCGACGGCCATTGCGAACGGCGATCTCTCGAAAAAAATCACGGTGGACGTGCGCGGCGAAATCTTGCAGCTGAAAGAAACGCTGAACACGATGGTCGAACAGTTGCGCTCGTTCGCCGCAGAAGTGACGCGTGTAGCGCGTGAGGTGGGCAGCGAAGGGCGTCTCGGCGGACAAGCTAACGTTTCGGGCGTGGCTGGAACGTGGAAGGATCTCACTGACTCGGTGAACGCTATGGCTGGAAACCTTACTGGCCAGGTGCGTAACATCGCCGAGGTCACCACTGCCGTGGCTCGCGGCGACTTGTCACGAAAAATTACCGTGGACGTGAAGGGAGAAATTCTCGAACTCAAGAACACGATCAACACCATGGTCAACCAGCTCAACGCTTTCGCCGCCGAAGTGACTCGCGTGGCTCGCGAAGTAGGCACGGAAGGTAAGCTGGGCGGGCAGGCGCAGGTGCCGGGCGTCGCCGGAACGTGGAAGGATCTTACCGACAACGTGAACGTGATGGCCGCCAACCTGACGGAACAAGTGCGCGGCATCGTCAAAGTGGTGACGGCCGTCGCCAATGGCGAGCTAACTCAGAAGCTGACGGTTAACGCGAAGGGTGAGGTCGCAGCTCTGGCTGAAACCATTAACAATATGACGGACACGCTGGCCACGTTTGCCGACCAGGTCACGACCGTTGCGCGCGAAGTCGGCGTGGAAGGCCGCCTCGGCGGCCAGGCCAATGTGCCCGGCGCCGCGGGAACGTGGAAGGATCTCACCGGAAACGTTAACCTGCTGGCCGACAATTTGACCAACCAGGTGCGCGCCATCGCTGAAGTCGCTACCGCTGTCACGAAAGGCGACCTTACGCGTTCCATTCAGGTGGAAGCGAGCGGTGAAGTCGCCGAGTTGAAAGACAACATCAATACCATGATCGACAACCTCCGTCTAACGACGGATCGCAATACGGAGCAGGACTGGCTCAAGACGAACCTGGCCCGCTTCACCGGCATGTTGCAGGGGCAACGCGATCTGGCGACCGTGGGACGCATGCTTTTGTCGGAATTGGCGCCACTGGTAAGCGCGCAGCAAGGCGTGATCTATCAAATGGGAGGCGAGGAATCGGCGGAGATGGTGCTGCTCTCAGCCTTCGCCGGCGATGGCGAAGACGGGCATCTGCGGCGCTTGAAGCTGGGCGAGGGATTGGTGGGGCAGTGCGCGTCAGAGAAACGGCGCATGCTGATCTCCGATCTGCCACCCAACACGGTTGCAATTCGTTCCGGATTGTTCGAGGCGGTTCCGCGAAACGTAATCGTGCTGCCTGTGCTGTTTGAAGACCGGGTCAAGGCGGTGATTGAACTGGCTTCGCTCAGCAATTTCACAACTTCCCATCTGGCATTCCTGGAGCAACTGACGGCCAGCATCGGCATCGTGCTTAACAGTATCGAGGCCACCATGCAGACTGAAGGGTTGTTGAAGCAGTCACAGCAGTTGGCCACCGAACTTCAAGTGCAGCAGAAAGAACTGCAGCAGACCAACGAACAGCTCGCGCAAAAAGCGCAGCAGCTCGCCGAACAGAACGTCGAAGTTGAACGCAAGAATCAGGAAATCGAGCAAGCCCGCCGCGCCTTGGAAGACAAGGCAAAGGAACTGGCTCTGACCTCGAAGTACAAGTCCGAGTTCCTGGCCAACATGTCGCACGAGTTGCGCACACCTCTGAACAGTATTCTGGTTCTGGGTCAGCAGCTCAGCGACAATCCAGACGCGAACCTGACGCCAAAACAAGTGGAGTTCGCGCGCACCATTCATGGCGCCGGAACTGACTTGTTGAACCTGATCACGGACATTCTCGATTTGTCGAAAATCGAATCTGGAACCGTTTCCGTGGAAGCCGAAGAAGTCTACTTCGCCAGCCTGCTGGATGCGGTGGAACGTCCCTTCCGGCATGAGGCGGAAAACCGGCATCTCAGCTTTGAGGTGCACACCGATCCGCACCTTGCCCGGAGCGTGGTCACCGACTCGAAACGGTTGCAACAGGTATTGAAGAATCTGTTGTCCAACGCCTTTAAGTTCACCGAGCTGGGAGGAGTCAGCTTATCGGTGTCGGTGGCTCGAAGCGGTTGGGCCGAGGGGCATCCGATTCTGAGTAAGGCGGCGTCGGTTGTGTCCTTTGAAGTCTCCGATACCGGAATCGGCATTCCGCAGGAGAAGCAACGCATAATCTTCGAGGCCTTCCAGCAGGCAGATGCCGGCACCAGCCGCAAGTACGGCGGCACGGGTCTGGGGCTGGCGATCAGCCGCGAACTGGCCAGTCTGCTGGGCGGAGAAATTCAGCTGCGCAGCGCTCCCGGCAAGGGCAGCACATTCACTCTTTATTTACCCCAGACATATGTGGGGCCCTCCACATCCAGTGCGGCGGCGGTGGAACGAAAATCTCCATCGTCCGTTACCCCGGCGCCGTTGTCTGTGGTGGAACATCCGGTCGAAAGAATTCCCGATGACCGGGAGAACCTGCAGCCTGACGATGCAATCCTGCTGATCGTGGAAGATGACCCCCACTATGCACGCGTGTTGTGTGATCTCTCGCGGGACAAGGGCTTCAAAGTTCTTATCGCTACCCGCGGCGCGGAAGCTCTCGCGCTGGCCCAGGAATATCATCCGACCGCGGTGTCTCTGGATGTTTTCCTGCCCGATATGCTGGGCTGGACCGTCCTGAACCACTTGAAGCAGGATCCGGCGACGAGGCACATACCTGTGCAGATGCTCACGCTGGACGAAGACCGTCACCACGGGTTGACCCGGGGAGCGTTTGCATTCGTTACAAAACCAACCACGCCAGAGGGGCTGGAATCGGCGCTGGCCCGCATTAAGGAGTATTCGGCTCCCAGGCGGAAGCGATTGCTGGTGGTCGAAGATAATCCAGCGGAGCAACTGAGCATCAAGGAGCTGTTGGGTTATGACGACATTGATGTCACGGTCGTAAGCACGGGAGCGGATGCAATCCAGATCGTGAATGAGCAGTCCTTCGACTGCGTAGTTCTTGACTTGCGTCTGCCTGATATTTCAGGCTTCGAGGTGTTGGAACGTTTCCGTGATACTCCGTCTTTGAGTGATTTGCCGGTCGTGGTCTTTACCGGCAAGGAGCTATCTCCGGAGGAGGATGCCCGGCTGCATTCGCTGGCGCGCAGCGTTGTGGTGAAGGGTGTGGAATCGCCGGAACGCCTGCTGGATGAGACTGCCTTGTTCCTGCATCGCGTGGTCGGAGATCTACCGGTGGAAAAACAGAAACTGCTGGACCGGTTGCACCACTCTGACGATGCGCTGGTGGGAAAGAGAGTGCTGGTGGTAGACGATGACGTGCGCAACATCTTCGCCCTCAGCAGCGTGATCGAGCGCCGTGGTATGAACGTGATCACGGCTGGAACCGGGCGGGAGGCGATCGCCAAGATCGAATCGACGCCGGATATTGCGATCGTCTTGATGGATATTATGATGCCGGAGATGGATGGATACGAGACCATGCAGGTGATCCGGCAGAACCCCAACTTCCGGCGCTTGCCGATCATCGCGCTGACGGCAAAGGCGATGAAGGGCGACCGGGAGAAATGTCTGGAGGCGGGAGCGTCCGAGTATTTGGCTAAACCGGTCAATACGGAGCAACTGCTCTCGTCGCTGCGCATGTGGCTGCATAGATAACGTTTTATGGGCACAAACGAGAAAATCAATATCCTCATGGTGGATGATCAGCCCGCCAAGCTGCTCAGCTATGAGGTCATGCTCGGTGGGCTGGGCGAGAACCTGATTAAAGCGTCTTCTGCGAAGCAGGCTCTTGAAGTCCTTCTGAAGAATGACATTGCCGTTGTTCTCATGGATGTCAGCATGCCCGAGCTTGATGGTTTTCAACTGGCTGCGATGATTCGGCAGCACCCGCGTTTTCAGAGGACCGCGATTATTTTTGTGTCGGCGGTGCATTTAACTGACCTGGACCAACTCAAAGGGTACGAGCACGGGGCCGTCGATTACATTTCGGTTCCGGTTGTCCCGGAGCTTTTGCGCGCGAAGGTCAGGGTATTCGGCGAATTGCACCGCAAGACGCGGCAACTGGAAACGCTGAATCGCGAACTGGAACAGCGCGTGCTGGAGCGAACGGAAGAACTGGCCGGCAAAGCGGAATTGCTGCTGCAACTTAACATGGAGCTGGTGGGAAAGAATCAGGAACTGGACGCCATAATCCACACCGCGCCAGACATAATCTTCAGCCGCAAGGCCGACGGATCGAGGGATTACATCAGCGACCGGTTTTATGACTTTACCGGCGCTTCTCCAGAATCGGCGAATGGTTTCGGCTGGCTGGACTATGTGCACCCCGATGACAAGCAAAAAGCCATGGCGGACTGGATGCGCTGTATCGAATCGGGCACAAACTACGAAGCGGAGTATCGCCTTCAGTCCAAAGAGGCGACATACCGCTGGTTTCGATCACGCGCGGTTCCGATTCGGGACCTGGATGGAAAGATCATCAAATGGTACGGAACCTGTTCTGACATTCATGACAGCAAACTGCTGGAACAATCGATTCGCGACAACGCCGCGGAGCTAGAGAAGATGGTGGACCGTCGGACGGACGAATTGCGGCGTCTCTCCATCCGCCTCATGACTTTGCAGGATCAAGAGCGGCGCCGGCTGGCGCGCGATCTGCACGACGGGTTAGGGCAGGAGCTTGCCGTGGCCAAGATTGTGCTGGATAGGATGATCCTGCAGAAACCCAAATCCTCTGAACCGCCGGATGAGGCGTGGACTCAGGCCAGCAGTATTATTGAGAATGCCATTCAGCAAGTCCGCACCATGTCTCATCTTTTGCATCCACCGTTGCTCGATGAAGTCGGCCTGCTTTCGGCGCTTTCCTGGTACGTGGAGGGGCTGGCAAAACGGAGCGGCATCGAAACCTCTCTCGACGTCCAGCCCGGCGATTTTCCGAGGCTGGGGCCGGAGGTAGAGACTGCGGTTTTTCGCATCGTTCAAGAGGCGCTCACCAATGTCTTCCGGCATTCCGAAGCGAGCAAGGTGTGGATTACGTTAACTCAAAAGGAAGGGGTGATCGTGGTCGCGGTGCGGGACGATGGCAAAGGAATCGGCAAGAGAGTTGCGGAGCTGCAGCCGGACAGTGTGGGAGTTGGGATCGGCGGCATGAAGCAGCGTGCCAAGGAATTGGGTGGGGAGTTGCGGCTGAGGAACGCGCATCCTGGAACCCTGGTTGAACTCTTGATTCCCCGTAGTTCGGTGGCGCGCGAAGCAAATGCAAGTGCGGTCCTCGATGTGCCTGAGGGTTCCGCGGTGCCGTGAACGCCATGGAAAAGACGCAAACGCCGGAAGACGAAGTAATTAAAACCGATAACGTGGAAGAAACGCGTTCGAGGCTGGCGGCAATCGTGCAAGGTTCTGACGACGCGATTGTTGCGAAGGACCTGAACGGCATCATTACGAGCTGGAATGGTAGTGCGGAGCGAATCTTCGGATACACGGAGCAGGAAGTCCTGGGAAAGCCGATTTCTCTCATCATCCCCCCGGAATTACAGGCGGAGGAAGTTCATATCCTGCAGCGCTTGCGAGCAGGAGAGCGCATTGAACATTTCGAAACCGTGCGAATCGCAAAAGGCGGAAGGAAAGTTCTTGTCTCGCTGACAATCTCGCCGGTAAAGGATGCGTCTGGCCGGGTCGTGGGCGCTTCCAAAATCGCCCGTGACATCACGCGCCTAAAGCAGGTCGAACAGGCGCTGCGAGAGAGCGAACAAAGAATGCGCTTCTGCCTGGAGGCAGCGAATATCGGCACGTGGGATTGGGACATCGAAAGTGGCAGTGTCCGCTGGTCGGAAAACATGGAAAGAATCCACGGGCTACGACCGGGATCGTTCCGAGGAAACGTCGAAGCATTTCTGGAAGGTATTTACAAGGAAGACCGTCCACAGGTGGAGCAGGCAATTCAGCAAGCACTGGAGGGCGATGGCAAATATCACGCGGAGTATCGCCAAATCAAGGCGGACGGAAGTCTCGGCTGGATGGAGGCGAATGCGCAGGTCATAAGCGATTCCTCAAACCGGCCGGCACAAATGATGGGAGTGTGCCGGGATATTAGCGAACGCAAGGCTGCTGAACAGGCGCTTAGGGAAGCTCATGAGCAGTTGGAGGCTAGGGTAGGGGAACGCACCAGCGAACTGGATCGCGTCCAGGAAAGACTGCGGATGCTGTCGGCGCGGCTGCTGCAGATGCAGGATGACGAGAGACGCCGGATTGCCCGCGAACTGCATGACACGGCCGGGCAGATCTTGGTCGCGTTGAATCTGACCCTGGTTCCGGTGGAGGAGGAGCTCCAGAAGAATAACTCCGAACTAGCCAAGCCAGTTACAGGCAGCCTGCGTCTTATAGAAGAGTTGTCACGAGACTTGCGGACGATGTCGCATCTACTGCACCCGCCGTTGCTTGATGAGGCCGGGCTGCACTCGGCGTTGCGTTGGTATGTGGAAGGATTTGCCGAGCGCAGCAAGATCGGCGTGGACCTGCGGCTGGATCCGAGGGTTGGACGGCTGCCGGCTGAGTTCGAGACCGCAATCTTCCGCATTGTTCAGGAATGCCTCACGAATATTCACCGTCACTCCGGCAGCAACTCGGCAAGCATCACGATCACCCGCGAATCGCGTAAAGTGACCCTCGAGATTCGTGACCAGGGCAAGGGCATGCCGATGCCGGTTCGAGCCGGTGTAGGCATCCAGGGCATGAGGGAGCGGGTGCGACAGCTGGGAGGGCGGCTGGAGATCGAATCGGGAAGTGGCGGCACGCGAGTCACTGCCATCTTCCCTGCTCATGCTGCTTCTTCGAAAGTACCCGCTGAAGTTGCAGACATTGCTTCCTGAAGTCCCTGTGAACGATTCTGGCGAGTTGATGCCCGCTCCACGATTCGTCTAGTCCAAGCGACATGCACCCGTGATACATCCTCACGTACCCAGCAGTTTGTTCCCGCCTAAGGACTTCCACGGATTGGATTGAGCCGCGGCATGACGGAGTCTGGACTCCGTTGGAACAGCCGGCGTGATTCCGCTCAGGGATCCAATCTCGCGGCCCGTAACCCACGGCAAAACTCGTATTCATAGGAGATGTGTCGATGGCGAAAAACAAATCAATGTTTGGAATTTACCTGACGCGAAGCGATGTGGAAACCGCGGTCACGGCCTTGAGGGATGTTGGATTTTCGAATTCGGATGTTTCCGTTTTGGTGCCGGAAAATCTCGGCTCCAGAGATCTGGTAACCGAAAAAGGCACAATGGCGCCGGAAGGGGCGGCAGTCGGCGCGGGCTCGGGAGCAGCAGTGGGAGGGGCGCTGGGTTGGCTGGTCGGGGTGGGGGCACTGGCGATTCCCGGCATCGGACCCGTAATCGCAGCTGGGCCCCTGGTTGCAGCTCTTGCGGGGATTGGAGTAGGTGGCGCTCTTGGTGGATTTGCCGGAGTTCTAATCGGAGTGGGTATTCCCGAAGATGAGGCGAAGAGGTACGAAGGAAGACTGTTGAACGGCGGCATTCTGGTTGCGGTTCATTGCGAGACATCCGAGGAGATCAAGCGCGCAAAAGGTATCATGGAAGTCACAGGCGCCGAAGACATCGCATCTGGGGAAGGTTCGGCCGATGGACAAAGCGCCGCCTGAATTGAACCACTGCGCGTGTCGCGATGCCGGAATTCTGCGGGGCCTTTTCGGATATTCTGTCGGACTTCGGAAGGCCCCGAGGATTCTTGTGTTCAGTGCACCGGATTCTTGGCGTTAATACGGCGATGACTGTACTCCTCGAGAGTATCTACAGTAGTCGGCCCTAGGTACTTAAACCTTTTGTCCTGCTCTCCGGCTTGCCCCAAATTTACTTTACAGCTTGCACCGGATGGCACCGGAACAAGGGAAAAGCTAGGGTTTGCCATGCAGGAAAATTCACAACGGTTGCTCGCTTCGAGCACAGAAACGGAAGAGGTCCGATTATGAAAAGATTCAGCTCCACGGTTGCGAAGTATCTCCTGGTGCTCGGCGCTGGCGTTCTGCTTTTCACGAGCGCGGGCTGGTGTGCCGACGAAAAAGACCGGTCAGATATCGATAAACGTCTGGAGGCATCCGCGAGGGTTCTCGACGAAATCATGGCGGTTCCGGACAAAGCCATCCCTGACAAGGTGATGAGGGAAGCGAAGTGCATCGCAGTGGTTCCCTCGATGGTGAAGATAGCTGTCGGTTTCGGCGGCAGCCATGGCAAAGGTGTGGCTACGTGCCGGACCGAGAGCGGTCACTGGAGCGCTCCTGCACCGATTACCATTACGGGGGGAAGCTGGGGATTGCAACTCGGAGGGCAAGCGGTCGACCTGGTAATGATTGTGACGAATGACGCCGGTATGCAGCATTTGTTGTCGAGCAAATTCAAGCTGGGCGCGGAGGCGTCTGTAGCCGCAGGTCCTGTGGGACGCGACGCCGGTGCTGACACAGACTGGAAAATGCGAGCCGAGGTGCTGGCTTACTCACGAGCCCGTGGCATTTTTGCGGGAATTGATTTGAGTGGTTCCGCAATTACGCAAGATAAGGACGAAACCCGAATTCTTTACGGGAGCTTCGTGCCCTTCTCGGATATCTTGAATGGGAAACTCCGCCCGAAAGGCGCGAGTGAACCTTTCCTCGACGCTGTGAGGAAATATTCGAGCGAAGCCAAGGAACACGCCAGCCGTTGAAGATTTAAGACCGAGACTGCTTTAAATGGGGCTCGGGCTGTTGTTCGGTTTGGGCCCCGGAGTTCAATCAAGAAGACGGACGATAGACTGGAGGATTTCTCGTGTTGACAATTTTACTCATTGTTCTTGTGTTGTTATTGCTCGGAGCTTTACCAGCGTGGCCCTACAGCAGATCGTGGGGGTATTATCCCAGCGGCGGGCTAGGCTTGGTGGTCGTGGTCGTACTTGTGCTGCTTTTAGCTGGGCGGTTGTAATTTGACGGGTTGTAATTCAGGGACGGGCGCCGGCTTTTGCAAGCCTGCGCCCTTCTATATCTTTTAGGGATGTTAGGGTTTGTTCCCGCCATTGCGCCTTGCCACCACAATTGAAATCAAAATCCCAGCGCATTGAACTCCTCCTAAGTTGTACAGCAAGTCTGCCAGTCAATTACAGGGGCATCCTGATAGGCCGTGGATCGCATTGCCGCTAGTGTGTTTTCAGAAAGTAAATGCTCCCGGAATCATGGAGAGCAGTGAACCACACTTTAGTTGGAGAGAAGGAGACTAACAGTGGCGACTTGCGTGATTTCCGCGACCGAGACGAATGCGATTCCTAATGTGATTCCAGCCCCAGCCAAAGAAGCGGCCAAGCGGGATGAATCCGAACGCAGCCTGGTGCAGCGCGCACAGTGCGGCGATGAAGAGGCCTTCGCTACGCTCTTCCAGCTTCACAAGAAGCGCGTGTATTCCGTATGCCTGCTGATGACGAAGGACGTTGCCGAGGCCGAAGACCTGACGCAAGAGGCTTTCTTGCAGGTGTTCCGCAGCGTCGGCTCGTTCCGATGCGACTCCGCCTTTTCGACCTGGTTGTACCGGATTGCGGTCAACACTGTGCTGATGAAGCTGCGCCGCCGTAAGGCTCCGCCGATTTCTCTAGACGAGCCGGTGTCTTCGGAGTCGCCCTCTTTGCGGCGAGACATCGGGAAAGCGGATCTGCGGCTAAGCGGTGCGATCGATCGGATCGCATTGCGGCGCGCCATGCAGGAATTGCCCGAGGGGTGCCGGAAGATTTTTGCTCTTCATGAAGTCGAAGGCTACCAGCATCACGAAATTGCCAAGATGCTGGACTGCTCGGTGGGGAATTCAAAATCGCAGCTGCACAAGGCGAAGATGAAGATGCGCGACCTGCTGTTTCCAAAGCGGAGAGTCCTGCGGCGGGCGGTCGCAAATCCGGTGGTAGAGTCCTCGTCCCCGGAAAAAAGCAATACCCGTCCTGAACTCACCCTGTCGTATAGCGGAGTCAGCAAGTAGCGGGCTGACTTCCCGGCCGTGCGCCCTCGGGTTACTCAGGGGTTCGCGGTATTGTGGGGGGGTGGCCGCAAACCTATGGTAGAAAAAGAGAATGGCAAGAAAAGAGCGACCAACAGGACTTCAAGGTCACTCAAATCTGTGCCATGAGGAAGAAAGGTGCCGCTTGGTTCGAATTCTGGTGGTAGACGACAATCCGGCGGTGCGGCACTATCTTCGGGCTCTACTTGAGCAGCAGAGCACTTGGCAAGTTTGCGACGAGGCTCGAACCGGAGGAGAAGCGCTGGAGCGCGTAAAAAAGAATCCGCCTGACATGATTCTGCTGGACTTCCAGATGCCGGATCTGAATGGCCTCGATGTTGCGCGGCAAATCACCGGACTCTTTCCTGAAATTCCAATTCTGATGGTTACGATTCATCTTTCGAAGCAGTTGGCCGAGGAGGCCCGCCGGGTCGGGATTCGTGGGGCTTGCGCGAAGTCAGATGTTGGCTCCATTGTCCAGGCCGTGGAGGCTTTGTTGCGCGCAGGAACCTATTTCCCAGCCACGAATTCGAATTCGCTCCAGAATTGAGCTTCGCGGGGAACCTTGGGCGGCCCCAAATACAGGATACACTGTATTCGGTGGGCAGTGCTCCCGTGCTAGTTTCTAAGCGATTCGCGTAGAAATGCGTTTCCGCCTGGTGCGTATGAGGGCCCCACGGCTGAGACGGACTAGAGGTGAAATCAGAGCCAGCCGGAAACCTGTATCGCCTGAGCTGACATCAGAGAGCCAAGAAACCTTATGGCGGTCCGCATACTGCTGGTTGATGATCACCCCATTGTGAGGCAAGGGCTGCGGACTCTGTTAGAGGGGCGATCTGGGTGGGAAGTAGTGGGCGAAGCGTCGGATGGGCTCGAGGCCTTGGACAAGATCGACAGTTTGCAACCCGATGTTGTGGTGCTGGACGTTACCATGCCTCGAATGAATGGACTGGAGGCGTGCCGGTCGATTCAGCGAAAGCGCAAGAGTTCGGATCCTGAAGTTCTGTTTGTCACCCAGCACGACTCTCCGCAAATGATGCGGGAGGCCCTGGATGCCGGCGCCAAAGGATATGTTGTGAAGTCGAACGCTGCCCGCGATCTTTTGGAGGCGGTTGACGCGGTGAGCCAGCATCGTGTTTTTACAGCACTGGCAACGGGCCCGCACGCCGGTCCCTATGGGGCCAGCCAGTCCGAGTCTGTGTCGCGAGCCGTATCTGGAAGGAAGGATTAGCCATGAAACTGCGTATTCTGTTAGCCGACGACCACGAAATCGTACGCCGCGGTCTGTGTGCGCTTCTTCAGAAGCATGAGGGCTGGGAAGTGTGCGGGGAGGCTTCTGACGGCCGCGAGGCGCTCGAAATGGCCAAGCAGTTGAAGCCCGATGTTGTGATCGTGGATATTGGCATGCCATTCCTCAACGGCCTGGATACTACTCGCCAGCTCATGCAGCACGATCCCCACTTCAAAGTGATCGTCCTTACGATCACCGATTCCGATCAGGTAATCCGCGAGGCGCTTGATGCCGGAGCACGTGGTTTTGTGCTCAAATCCGACGCGGCGCGCGACCTCGTGTCCGCAGTGGAAGCTTTGCAGAGCAAGCGAATGTTCTTCACGCCCAGGGTGAACGACCTGGTGTTGGCGGGATTTCTCGACAAGGGACACGCGGTATCGCGGAATGAGCCACCGAATCTGCCGACCCTGACCGCCAGAGAACGTGAGGTTACGCAGCTTCTCGCGGAAGGAAAAAGTTCCAAGGAAGTGGCTTCGCTACTGAACTTGAGCACAAAAACGGTAGAAACCCATCGCAGCAACATCATGCGGAAACTCAGCCTGCACTCCATCCGCGATCTGGTGGTGTATGCGATTAAGAACAACATCATTCAGATACAAATGCCCCCGCAGATTCAACGCCCGACGGAAACTACGGTGGCCTGAAACTCCGGTGTTCTTACTTTTGTTGCTCGCCGTTGTTTTGACGGGCGAAGTTCCTTTAGGGTAAACACCTGAGCAAGCCTGTCGGGCTGCCGACGGGAGGGAAAACTTACATCCGCTGAATCCTCTCGATCTTCAACTAAGGCTTTGAAACGCAAGGAATTGCCGATTGGCAATTTTCGTGCTCATCCAAAGGGTATTTGTTCGACAGCGTACGCAGCCGGGCGATCTTTTTGTGGTTTGCTTGCAACCCATACGGCTCTTTCGCGCAACTATACTCGACGGTCGAAATTAACTTCCGATGAAGCTTCGTATCGGATCTCCGATGCCTTTTCTGGGAGGTGGAGCTTGAGCGTGCTTCGAATCCTTATCGCGGACGATCACGAGGTAGCAAGAAAAGGAATTCGCTCGCTGCTGGAAAACCATGTGGGATGGGAGGTTTGTGGCGAAGCCAGAGACGGTCGCGAAGCGGTTGAGCTTGCCAGCAAGTTGAAACCCGACGTGCTCCTGCTGGATGTTGGAATGCCGAACCTGAACGGGTTGGATGCAGCACGACAAATCCTGGCGATGACTCCTGAGGCTCGGATTCTGATCTTGACCATACACGATTCCGAACAGGTGGTGAGGGAAGTACTGGCAGCTGGAGCACGCGGCTTCCTGCTGAAATCCGATGCTGGCCGGGACTTGGTGGCGGCGGTAGAAGCGTTGCAGCATCGCCGAACGTTCTTCACTCCGAAAGTGGCGCAGATGATGCTGGATGGTTATTTGCGTCCGCATGAGAGCGATCCTGCGGACAAGTGCGTGCTGACGCCTCGCGAAAGAGAAGTGATTCAGCTCGTGGCGGAAGGAAAGACTACCAAGGAAGTTGCCACCGCCCTGAGCCTCAGCGTCAAGACCGCGGAAACTCACCGTACGAACCTTATGCGTAAACTCGACCTGCATTCCGTTGCAGACCTTACACTCTATGCGGTGCGGAACGGGATCGTTCAGGTCTATTGAGTATTGAAGACGACGCCCGCCCGCACCTCCGTCGCACAATGTCGCACATAAAGCGATATAGGGCTCGACGTAGGGACTTTACAGGATACCTGCCACGAGGGGAACCCACATACACTCCAGTTGCGGTCGCCGTTTGCTGGAACCAAAGCTTACCAAAGAAAGGGGCGCACATGCTCTGGACTATAGCCGTCGTGCTGCTGATTCTGTGGCTGTTGGGTATGGTGAGTTCGTACACACTGGGTGGATTTATTCATATTCTGCTGGTGCTGGCGGTGGTTGCGGTTCTGATCCGCCTGATCCAAGGCCGAAGCGTAGTGTGATCCAAGAGTTTCGGCACAGCGCACTTTCACCTGTGGAGAAATTCGGAACCCAAATTTTATTCGGGAGGAATGGTTCATGAACAAAGATCAAGTGAAAGGCAAGGTCAAGGACGTTGCTGGGCGCATTGAGCGTCAGGCTGGTGAATGGACCGGGGATCCGGAGAAACAGGTCCACGGAGCAATGAAGCAGGCCGAGGGCAAGGTGCAAAACGCCTGGGGCAATGCGAAGGATGCTGCAGAGAAGACTGCCGACGAGGGAAAGACCAAGACAACCGAGCCGGGGGATGACTCCGCTGAAAGAGAAACCGAGGTGGAAGTTCGGTCCCGCCGCAAAGCAAGCTAAGCGTTTCCAATCGGGGGCATCGTCTAATCAACGATGTCCCGGTAACTTTTTTTCTACCCCTCCATTTGCCCGCCGGAAGTCCTTCCACAGCTGTTATGGTGCGCTTGCACTCTCCGGCTTAGTACCGTGGGCCTTGGGTGAAATGTCCGAGGAGTCTTCCCCGAGCCCTTACACTTCGCAAGCCGAAAAATAGGGGAATAATCGACGTACAAACAGGGCTGCACGGTATTGCCCAACAAGCAGAGGGAATTTATTGTGCGGAGAGTGAAAGTGAGCGCTTCTCCAAATGGCATACAAGATTGCAACCCGCATGGAAGCCCCTCGGCCGATCGCTGCAGAGGACCTCAGACGTGCATTCGAGACAGCCGTGTGCAAGATTCATCAAGCTGATCAAGCCTCAAGAAAGAGGCTGGAATATCGCGCGCCCATCTTTCAGCGAGGAGCACTTTCGCAGGCAGGGACGGAAAAGCGCGCCCTATCGGACGCGGCTCAAGCTCTGGCCCTGTTGTGGAAGGTCTGAGCGAATCCCCAAGTCAAAGGGTTTAGGCGGCCCGGCGAAACTCAATACAGCTCTGGAGCGCCCGCAAGGCATATAGGGCATCGTCCAGGGCCTGGTCCTCTTCTATGGTGTCGGAGCCGGCCGCGAACAGTTCCCTTGCCCGGGTAATGATCGCCTTCTCAGCATCGGCAATGCGTGCGGGAATCCTGTGTTTGTCGGTCTCGAACAGAGCAGCGGTGTAAAGCTCGCGCCAGTCGCGCAGCCTGGATGGGGAAGCATTGTGGATCATATATACCTCAAAAGCATATGCGGGTTTTTTCCGCAGGGAATGGTGTAAGTACTGTAGTTATCCCTAGGGGAAAGCGCCATAGGGTAAATTCCGTACATCCAATACGAGCGAAAAAAATGGAAGGGCTTTCCGCCCTTCCATTCCGCGATCCCGTTAGGCAACTCTCTTGGTTTTTGAGGTACTGCGACCTTCGTGAGACGCAGTGGACGTGCTTCCCTTACCCTGAACTGCCTGCGGGTTAATTTCCTGGGAAAGCTGGTTTAGTTTTTGGTCGGCTTGCTTTTCTTCTTCCAGCGTTTGTTCCAGCAACGAGGCGTGATCAGTCTCGCCAAGGAGTTCGGCGAGGGCGCGGACGGTTCCGTAACCGGCCATCTCGTAATGCTCGACCCGCTGGGCTGCGCCAATGATGGCGGCGTCCATGACCGCCTCAGCATAGTCTTCCTTCATCGTTTCAGATCCTTCTTTGACCAACCCTTCCATGCCAAGACACTTTTTGCCGGAGGGTTTCTGCTCAAGTTGTTCGAAAATCTGCTCCAGGCGCGACACATGCTCCTCGGTTTGGCCCAGGTGCTCTTCGAACGCTTTGCGCAGTTGATCGTTTGAGGCGGCCTTGGCCATTTTCGGCAACGCTTTTACGAGCTGCGTTTCCGCATTGTAAAGGTCACGAAGTTCATCGATATAGAGTTCTTGCAATGAGTCCTTCTTCACTGTTTCCTCCCTGAAATTTATATCTGCCGCGCCACTTCCATGCCTGTGGAATGTGCCCGGCTTTCCGAAAGTAGACCGTAGCCGAGGGTCGGAACAATACACCGGAGGCTGTACGACGAAGATTTTTTTAACAAGACGTTCAAGCTGTGCGGAGAAGGCGGCCTGTGTTATCTATTTCTTAGCGCCTTCACGCTTCGAACTTCTTCGAGAGGGTTTTTTCATCCGGGATTTCCGCGCGCGACCTGCCTTGCCAATTGTTTTCTTCGCGGGATGCCGGGGGTGAGACCGTCGCCGCCCTGCCGGCGCTTCGAGCTCAGCAGCCCCGCGCAGTTTTGTCGTGAGGGTCTCTGGGAGCACCGCAAGGTTCTGCGTCAGTTCATGGGTCGCCTTGGTGAGAGTTCCCGCAGCGTGCCCTAGTTTGCGGGCGACGGTGTTTAGCAAGGGCTCCTGTTTTTTTGGCTGCTTCCTGGCTGGCATTGGCTTTTCCTCCCAACAATTTTGTCTTCAAGTTGGCGCGCGTAGAACGTAGACCCTGGCTTTGCAGATTTACCAGCAAAATGAAGTCCCAGCCTTTCGGCTGGGACTTCCAGGCTATCAGCCAATCATTGCAGTGAAGAAAAGACTAGGAAGCACGACGCTGACGGTCGCGGTTCTGGTCGTCTTCTCCCTCGTTTTGTCCCTGGCCGCCCTTCTTGGGCTGGAACTGGCCGGGCTGACCGCTCTGCTGGCCTTGTCCCTGCTGGCCACCCTGCTGAGTCTGTCCGTGCTGTCCGGATTGGCCACCTTGCTGCCCTTGTCCGTATTGTCCACCCTGCTGTCCCTTCTTCTCCATATCGTCTGCCATGAAATTTCCTCCTGAGAAAGCGCGGATTCCCCACGCTTTCGGAATTTATCGCCTTCGTAACTTAGTTGCTGCAAAAGATTGCAAGGTTGGGAAGGTTCTGACGACAGCGATTACAACCATCTCAGTTCTTCGCGTCCAATTTGCTACAGAACAATCGAGAACCATGGCTCGTGAAGTCAATGAAGCCGACACCATGTCAACGTGTATTTTGCATTTCCCCTTTTAAAGGATGTCAAGTAACTTTTGAGAAGGGAGCAGGTGTCTGTCCCCAGTGAACTGGCACCTGCTCGATGGGGGCGTCTGTCAGTAGAGCCACAGAATAGTCGAGAGAGGCTTTTCTTGCCCATACTGTGAATCTGGTAAATGCTCGGAAAACTCCCTTGACCGATTGTCCGACCGAAGTTCTCCCTCAAAATTTTCCCCATGAGCCGGGCATTACAGGCAACGATGTATAGACGGGCGATTTGACGATGTGTAAAAACGCATAAGCAAATGCCAAGATTTTCACGCGTGCGCTTATCATGCGCCCGCAAGTTAGGCAATCATTAGGACGTGATGGCACGCCAATTGCGGATACATGGCTGGCCACCGCTTCGTCTTCGGAGGTCAGTTATGAAGCGAAAGACATGCCTCTTAGCCACGTTGGTTTTCGTATTGGGCAGTGTCCCGTTTATGCGCACGCAAGACCAACGAAGCCAGCCGGACCCGGTGCTTCCATCCGGCATTCTTGGGCCTCAACTCATAGCGTGGTCGCAAGTGCAAAAACCGGAACCCGTGCCGCAGCCATTACCGCCGCCTGACCGTGCGGCACAACAGCCCGATCAGCCAGCGCACCCGCAGCCGCCGCAATCAGCGAACCCTCAGGCACAGCCACCAGCCGCGCAAACCTTCACAGGGACAATCGTGAAGGATGGCAATCGGTGCATATTGAAAGTATCGAGAAACAACGTCTACGAGCTTGACGACCAGGAGAAAGCGAAACGTTATGAAGGAAAACAGGTGAAAATCGAGGGAACTCTCGACGCGAAAGGCACCAGCCTGCACATCACCAGCATCGAGCTGCTCTCCTAAATGTTCACCAAGACAAAAGTGAAACAGGCGGCGGTCTTAATCGCGATGCCTGGAGCTGGACCGGGTTCGTCGCCGAAACCTCGTTTCTGGCTAGAGACTATCGCGGTAGTGAGCGCCATCGCTTGCGCCTTGGCCATGATGATTGCAGCGTTGGGAATGGTCGCCGGGAGCGCTGCCGCCGAACCACTATCAAATCAATCGCAGCCTTCATCCGAAATTCCGGTGCAGAATTATGAGGGTCTCATTACAGACACGCAATGCGGGGCGCAACATTCGGCTGCGATCGGCAAAACCGCCACTGATTGTACTCTCGCTTGTGTGCACGGAGGTGGGCAGTTCGCCCTCGTCGATGGCGATGCAACCTATTTGCTCGAGGGTGACCTGGCGACGTTGAAGCGAGTAGCAGGGCAGCGCGTGAGAGTTATGGGCACGCTCAACGGGAAAAAGATCTCGGTGAGATCCGTGGCCGGAGGTTAAGCCTGCAACAAGAAAGTGTAATTAGATCTGCGCGGGTTCGTCGGGATCGGGCTCGCGCACGGGAGCATCCGGATTCTCCAGCGGATTCGGCGGTTCTTTGATAGGCGCTGGGGAAGGCTCCGGAGGAGTGCGGAAGTGGTGTCCGATCGGAAAATCCGTCTTCGAGGATTGCGGTTCGCATTGCATGCGACTTAGGATGCCGCGATCTTTTGAATGGAAGCCGGGTATTTGTCGGTTCGGGAAGAGCAATGTGAAGCTGGATAGCGGCACGCAGATGCTTTTGCGGGTAAATCATATCCGCGCCGCGTTTTCATTGGCGCAGGCGGATGCTCACTTCTGCAGTGAGGGCCTTTCCAGTGCAGCTTTCAGCGATTCAAATGCACTCTTCTGAAATGGCTCTGCGTCCTTGCGAGTAAATACCGGAGTTACGGTCTGAACATACGCCCGCGCTGCATCGTAGTTATTGCGGCGATAAGCGATCTCGGCCTGTGCCAGCGCGACGCCCGCACCCCAATCGGGATCGCCGGTGAGTTGCGTGACTGGCGCTACATCAATTTGCTGCAATAGTGTCGTTGCTTCGTCCAACTTGCCCGGGCGGATCAGGCAACTTGCCAAAGTGTACGCTGTCGCTCCAGTCAAGCCGGCGCGCGCGCCGAACGCTTTGGCAGACGCCTCATAAGCCTTGCGAGCATTAGTTTCACCCTCGCGATCGTGACCCGCGCGGCATTGAGCGAGTGCGGCGTCTGTAAGCGTTGCCACCGCGAAGAACGAAAGCGGTCCCTGCTTTCGCACGGCCAGATCGTAGATGGCAAGGTCGTCGCGGACCGCGTCATCCCACAGCTCAAGGCTGGCTTCCGACTGGGCGCGCGTCGCTAGCAACTGCATAGTAAGTTCGTGGTCAGGACCCAGCCGGGAAACAAACTCCGGATAGATGGCGGTGGTCTCTTTCACTGCCTCCGCGTGTTTCTTCTCAATCATGAAAGCCTGCGCGAGATTGAGGCGGACCCGCAACACATGAGGACTGTCCGGCCCCGCCACTCGCGTGAAGGCAACAATGAGGTCACGAAATGTCTGCTCCGCCTTTTCGCCCTCGCCGAGGCGAATGTAGCAAAACCCCAGCCTTTGTTTGAAGGTCAGGCGCGCGCTCTCGTCGAATTCTGGAAGGGCCTCTACTTTCTCCACGGCCGCCTGGAAGTTCTGGGCGGCAGCCTTCGCATCGTTGTCAATGAGTGCAATCATTCCCTGGGCGGACGAGAGCCAGACCGGCAGCTCCGCCCGCGGACGCTGCAGTTTTGCGATCAGCGCTTTTTGTTGTTCGAGAATCGATTTGGCTAAGGGAAGAGAGTCCTTCTCGTAGCTTCGCGCCTCGAGGGTGGCCCGCTGAAGTTGAATAACAATCGCATCTTGCGACAACTCGCCATCCACCTGTTTGAAAAGGGTCGCAGCACGGTCATATTCCTGGCGAGCATCGGGATAATCCGTCCGGTTGTCGAGTGCTCGGGCAATCGTCTGGTGAAGTCGCGCAGCGATCAGCGGCTCATCCTTGAATTTCCGGTCGATGCTGGGCGAGGCCTGTTTGATTGCGTCCATCAGCGATTCGACAGACTTGCCACTCACAAACGGATTACTCCGCCCGAGAAAATCGTCAGCCAGAAAATGGTTGATGGAACTTGCGATCGCGGTCTGGCGGTTGGCATTGTCGCGTTCGCGAGCAACTCTCCGATAAAGCGCGAAACTAACCGCCAGTCCGCCCGCCAATGCAATCACCGCAAACACCACCCAAGGCCGCCGCGCGCGAGTCTCAGCCAGCTTGCGCTCGGCGATGAGCGCGCGCTGTTTCGCAGCTTCCAGTTCGTCGCGCCTGATGCGGCGTCTCTCCAGCGTAAGCAAACGCTCCACCAGATCGGCCGCGCTATTGAGCCGCTTGGCCGGGTCGCCGCAGGCCGCGTCCGCAATGTCTTCACGAAGCAGGGGATCTTGAATCCCCGCTTCCCAGCCGGGAGCAAGCGGCTTGCGAAAATCGCCAATGGTCAATTGATAGAGCATGACCCCGAGGGCATATACATCGGCGCCGGCGCTAGGCGATTGCCCCGCCAGAACTTCGGGAGCCAAATACATCAGTGTTCCCGTCAACGCCGCCTGGGATTCGAGCGAGACGGTTTGAGTAAATCCAAGGTTCGTTATTCCTAACGCCTGCAGCCGCGACGGATCGAATAAGGAGGCGCTGCCGAAATCCGCGAGTCTGACCTGCCACCCTCCGTTGCTTCCGGGCACAACGAGAATATTGGCGGGCTTCAAGTCTTTGTGAAGCACTCCGATGCCGTGTGCGTCGGCCACCGCTTTGGCAACATCAACCAGCAATTGAAGGCGGGTTTCGCCCGGCACTTTGGAAAGTCCGCCCCGCATCTCGGCCCATTCCGCCAGGTTCGGCCCGGCGTACTCGCTTTCGAGAAAGAAAGGGAGGGTCTCAAAATTCCATTCCAGGATGCGGACAAACTCCGGCCGCTCCCCCAGCGACTCTCGCAAGAAACGTGAGACTGTAATCTCCCGCTTCAACCCCTTCAGGCGCACCCCGTCGCCCGCGAATTTGAACACGCGTTGTTCGTGAGTCTTGGGATTCTCAGCCAACCAGACTTCGCTCGATCCTGAGCGTTCCATGGCGCGAGTGAGCCGCCATTGTTCTCGTCCCGGCACCGCATCACCGACTTTGAATCCAAGCTCAGGCCCGGCGGCCGCAGCAACCGTCTTGCAGTAGACCGGCACGCCCAGCCGGTACCCGACGCGAGGAACGGTAACAATAGCTGGATGGTCTTCATCCCCCATTGCCTTGCGCAGCTTCGAAACCGCCGTGGCCAAAGATCCTTCTACCACCGTGACATCGGGCCAGACCGACTCCAGTAATTCTTCCTTGGTAACGACCTCGCCGGCATGGAGAAGAAGCTGCAGGAGGATCTCGAGCGGCTTCAATTCCAGCTCTACCGGCCTGCCCTTGACCCTCAACTCCCGTCCCAACTCGTCAAATTCGTAATCCGCGAAACGCCACACGCGCCCGAAACTCTCGCCAACGTCTTGTGCAGCGCCTTTGTAATTCATAGGGTTAGCCACGCTTTAGAATTCTTTAGAAATTATTTGAGGACATGCAGCGCGGAATAGTGTAGGCTGCTCGTCCTACGGCCACTGGCAAGCCGTTTCGCGGATACATTGTCCCACGAACCAGTCGGTCGAGCACGCAAAATTTTTCTCCCGGAGCGTTCCATGCGCCCAGCGTCGGTTCGTCTTGTCACACTGTCGCTCACTCTCGTCTGCCTGGTTGCAATTTTTGGCACACTTTCCGGTCTGGCTGCTGGTCAAAGCGCCAGCAAATCGAAGCGAAAGGTGTTGCGCCAGCCGGGACTCAGTCAGGCTCCGCAGGCCGGAAAGTCAGCCGCAGCCAAGCGTGGAGCGTTCCCGCCCCTCACCGCCGACTCGTGGAAGGGGGCGAGCGGCGGCAGTTGGAACACCTCCACCAACTGGAGCGTCGGCGTGCCGACCAGCTCGGATGCGGTGACCATTGGTACCGCGTCAACCACCGTCAACCTTACCTCGGGAGCAGCCGGTGCGGCCGGCACCCTCACCATCGATACAGGCGATACTCTAAACGTCACCGGCGAGACTCTGGTAGACAGTGGCACGCTCGCAAATTCGGGAACGCTAACGATCGGTAACAACAGCTTCGTGACGGTCGACGGCAACATCTCGGGGGCCGGGACGATCACGTTGAACTCAACTGGCAACTTCACCGAACTGATCTTGGGCGGAAACGTAACCCTGAGTGGCGGCACGCTGACGATGTCGAACAATACCCAGAACTACATTTTCGGCGCGAGTTCCCTCGACCAGCTGACCAACCAAGAGACGATTCAGGGCGCGGGGCAGATTGGGCACGGGCAGATGGCGCTGGTGAACTCGGGAACAATCGACGCCAACCAATCGTCCGGGATGACGATCGACGCCAACGATGGATTGACCAACACGGGTACGCTGGAAGCGACGGCGGGCGCAACCTTGACCCTCACCGGCATGAGCACAGTCAACAACACAGGGGGAACGATCTCGGCCAACGGCAGCACGGTGCAGATAAATAGTTCGAACGTCACCGGGGGAAATGTGACTTTGACCGGCGCCGCGACCTTGCAGTTGAACACCGGCACATTCGTCGGAGGAACGCTGACCAACAGTTCCACGGGGACGATCGAGATTGCGTCGGGCACGAATGTACTCGGAGGAACTATCAACAACTCAGCGGGCGGAACGTTCAAGATCGATAACAACGCAACGCTGCAGCTGGAAGGTGGGACGTACTCGCAACTCGGAACACTGCAGCTGAACTCGTCGGGGAACTTTACGGAGCTGGTTCTGGAAGGCAATGTCACGCTTAGCGGCGGCTCCATAACGATGTCGAACAATACCCAGAATTACATTTTTGGCCAGGTCTCAACCGATACGCTCACCAATCAGGAGACGATTTCCGGAGCAGGGCAGATTGGGCACGGGCAAATGACCCTGGTGAATTCCGGGACGATTAATTCCAACGCGTCTTCCGGGATGACGATCCAAGCCAACGGCGGTGTAACTAACACCGGCACGCTAGAAGCGACCTCCGGGTCGACTTTGGCGTTGTCCAGCACGGGAGTCATCAACAACGCCGGGGGAACGATCTCTGCCAATACCGGTACGATTCAGCTTACCAGTTCGACGGTGAACGGGGGAACGGTGACGCTAACCGGCGCGTCCTCGTTGCAGTTGAACAGCAGCACGATTCACGGCGGCAGTACGCTGACCAACAGTTCAACCGGGACGATCGAGATCGCATCCGGCACGAATGTGTTGGGCGGCACCATCAACAACTCGGCGGGCGGAACATTCAAGATTGATAACAATGCGATTCTGGATCTGGAAGGCGGGACGTACTCACAGCTAGGGACGCTGCAATTGAACTCGTCGGGCAACTTCACCGAATTAGTCCTGGATGGAAATGTCACACTGAGCGGCGGCACGGTCACGCTGTCGAACAACACCCAGAATTACATTTTCGGCCAAGTTTCGACGGATACGCTGACCAATAAAGAGACGATCCAGGGCGCCGGGCAGATCGGACACGGGCAAATGACGCTGGTGAATTCCGGGACGATTAATTCCAACGCGTCTTCCGGGATGACGATCCAAGCCAACGGCGGTGTAACTAACACCGGCACGCTGGAGGCGACCTCTGGAGCAACTTTGACACTATCCAGCACGGGGGTCGTCAACAATGCCGGAGGAACGATCTCGGCTAACACCGGTACAGTGCAGGTGAACAGTTCAACAGTAAACGGAGGAACGATCACGCTGACGGGGGCGTCATTGTTGCAGTTGAATAGCGGGTCGATCCATGCGGGAACACTGACCAACAGCTCAACGGGGACGATCGAGATCGCCTCGGGTACGAATGTGCTGGGCGGAACGATCAATAACTCAGCGGGCGGCATCCTGAAGATCGATAACAACGCGACCTTGGACCTCGAGGGTGGAACGTACACGCAACTGGGAGCGTTGCAACTGAACTCGTCCGGAAACTTCACCGAATTAGTGTTGCAAGGGAATGTCACGCTGAGTGGCGGCTCGGTGACGCTCTCGAATAATACTCAGAACTACATATTCGGTCAGCTCTCGACCGACACGCTGACCAACCAGGAAACCATCTCCGGCGCCGGACAGATCGGCCACGGCCAGATGACGCTGGTGAACTCGGGTACGATCAACTCGAACCAGACGTCGGGGATCACCATCCAGGCCAACGGGGGCGTAACCAACACAGGCACGCTGGAAGCGACCTCCGGGTCGACGTTAGCACTCTCAAGCACTGGGACGGTCAACAATACCGGGGGAACGATCTCCGCCAACACAGGCACAATCCAGGTGACCAATTCCACGGTGAACGGAGGAACCATAACTCTGACCGGGGCATCGTCGTTGCAGTTGAACAGCGGAACGATTCATGGCGGCAGCACGCTCACCAACAGTTCCACAGGAACGATTGAGATCGCGTCAGGCACGAACGTGCTGGGCGGCACGATCAACAACTCAGCAGGCGGAGTCCTGAAGATCGATAACAATGCTACTTTGGACCTGGAAGGCGGAACCTACTCGCAACTCGGCGCCGTGCAGCTGAACTCCTCGGGAAATTTCACTGAGCTAGTAATTGAGGGCAATGTGACGCTGAGCGGCGGCACGGTGACAATGTCCGCCAATTCGCAAAACTACATCTTTGGAGCGACCGGATTCGACGTGCTCACCAACGCGGAAACGATTCAAGGCGCAGGGCAAATCGGCAACGGCCAAATGGGCCTGGTTAACTCCGGCACCATCAACGCGAACGCCAGCGGCAACATGGTCATCAATGTCAGCAATCTGAACTTCAATAACACTGGCACCGTCGAAGCGACCGGGGCCACGCTCACGATCGAAGGGCCTGCGGGATCGGTCAACTTCTTTACCAACGACAACCAGAGCACGGCCACTCTGACCGGCGGGACCTACATCGCAAACGGCGCCAATATCCAGTGGAACGCCGGCCCCAACGGCATCACCACGCTTTCGGCTAACGTAACCGAGGAAGGCGGCGGACAGCTGATCAACACCTACAACAGCCTCAACGCCAACGCCATCGCGGGCCTGACCAGCATCACTTCCTCCGGCTCGCTCACCATCGGCGGTACGGCGTTCACCGACGCGGGCAACTTCAGCAATGCCGGCTCGCTGACCATTCTTGGGGGGGAGAGTTTCAAGGTGGCAACGCTGAGTCAGATCAGCGGCGGGTCGCTGACCGCTGGAACTTACGTGCTGGATGCAAACTTGAGCCTGACAGGCGCGACCCAGACCATTACCACCAACGCGGCTAATCTGACGCTGGCCGGAGGCACTATTGAGAACGCCAACAGCACCAGCGCTCTGGCATCCCTGGCCACCAACACCGGCACGCTGACCATCGGAGGCACGAGCAACAATGTATCGACCACTGCGACCAGCTTCAGCAACACCGGCACTTTAACCATCAACAGCGGGGACAGTCTCACAGCCACCAAGCTGACTCAGATCAGCGGCACCACGCTGTCGGGTGGCACGTTTGTCCTGGCCGGCAATCTGGATTTGACCACCGCCGGCATTAGCGTGACCACGAACTCATCTACGCTTACGCTCGAAGGCGGCACCATCAATTCCAACGGTGTCAACGCGCTCAGCGGACTGACAACGAACACCAAGACCCTGACTCTGGCTGGCAGCGCAACCTTAACCACGGCCGCCAGCAATTTCACCAACTCGGGTACTGTGACTGTCCAAAAGGGCACAACCTTGACCGTGGGCGGCACAAGCAAGAGCTATAACCAAACTGCAGGCACGACCACCATCGATGGCACGCTTTCCGGCGGCACCACCGGCTCATCCAGTTTCACCGGCGGCAAGATCTTCGGTGCCGGCACGCTGGTGGCGAACACAACCGTGGGCAACGCCAGCGGCACCGCCGTCACCATCAATGTCGGCGACAGCGGAGCGGCCGGCCTGCTAACAATCACCGGCACCTACAAGCAACTGGCCACCGGCAACATGACGGGGTTGGTCAACGGAACTACGGCGGGCTCGGGATACAGCCAGCTCAAGGTCAGCGGCACCGCCGCTCTGGCAGGGACCATCGCTTTCACCGTGGCTGCTGGATTCCAGTCCAGCCTCACTGTGGGCGAGACCTTTACCGTTCTGACCGCCAGCAGCGTGTCCGGCACATTCTCCAACAGCACCATCGCCATCAACTCCAGCTTCCACTTCACGGTGAGCTACACTGCGACCGGAGTGGTGCTTACGGTCGCGTCCGGCGCGGCACGCAGCTCGAACAACTCCGCGCAACCGGCGGCGGTTGCGACAGTCAATTCCAAGTCAAGTACAACTGCGAAGAACAGGATTGCAGTTCCAATCAACAACCCGCGCCGGGGTAACAGCATCCGGGCCACACATCCCGTCATGGTTGCCGGGTTGGCGCCATCGACGGCTCGTTCCTACGCCATCCTGGTTCGCGCATCTGAGCTGAACAGCCTGCGCAGCTGGGAACGCTTTCCAATCGCGGTGGACCCAGTGGTTCGGCCTCTGGCTGTAACGGCGCCGCGCGTGGCGGAAACAAGTTCATCCCACGTAGCGCTGCCCACTTCGGACCTCCGGACATCACAGAACCACGCGATCGGCGTTCAGACGCCGCTGGCACATTGGATGGGAACGTCCACCAATCGCCGGGAACCCGTCAAGATCATGCCGCCGATGTCGCCCCGGATTTCGCGGTGAGGGCTGAGCAGTAATTGGATTATTCGGCAGATCACTACTGCCAAGGACCTATCAGTCGGAGATCCGTCAACTTAGCGTGTGACGGATCTCGTGGAAGCGCTGCTGACCCCGCTGAAAAATCGTGCTCAAACGATCATTGTGGCATAATCGGCACTGCCCGCTATTCCCTTATCCAAAAAGCATTCCGAGCTCGAGCCGAGCGGCAGACTAGCAGGAGCTTCGCCTGGACATCTATCTCGTTGACGGCACGTACGAACTATTCAGGCATTACTACGCGCTGCCGTCGGCCCGGGCTTCAGACGGGAACGAGGTCGCAGCTGTCCGAGGCGTCCTCGCTTCCGTGTTGGGCATGGTTAAGGGCGGCGCCACGCACATCGCCGTTGCCACTGATCATGTCATTGAGTCATTTCGCAATGGACTGTGGCCGGGCTACAAGACAGGCGAAGGCATCGAACCTGATCTCCTGGCGCAATTTCCACTGCTCGAAGATACTCTTTCAGCCGCGGGTATTGTGGTCTGGCCGATGGTGGAGTTCGAAGCCGACGATGCACTTGCGGCCGCGGCGGCAGCGGCTTCTCGAGATACGCGCGTCGAACACGTGATCATCTGCACGCCCGACAAGGACCTTGCTCAATGTGTGCGCGGCACCCGGATCGTTCAGTTGAATCGCCGGACGCGCGGCACATTAGATGAGGCAGGTGTGGTGCAGAAGTTCGGCGTCTCGCCCGCATCGATCCCCGATTACCTGGCTCTCGTGGGAGATGCTGCAGATGGTTATCCGGGACTGCCAGGTTGGGGTGCAAAATCGTCTGCTGCTGTCCTCGCAAAGTTTGGGCATCTTGAAGCGATTCCTGCGGACTACCGCCAGTGGCACGTAAAGGCTGCAAATGCCAGCGCCCTCGCCGAAATGCTTACACGCGATCGAGATCGCGCAGTACTTTTTCGAAGGCTGGCTACGCTCCGGACCGACATCCCACTCTTTAGCAACGTCGATGAGTTGCGCTGGCAGGGGCCCACAGCCGCATTCAGCGCACTCGGTGCAAAATTGGACGCAGCCGTAACCGAGACGCGGCGTCCCAAGGCCGCGAGATCCTGAAAGCACCAACTTGTCATTCATTCTCTGACCGAATTCTTTTCGTAGCTGATAATCTTCCTAATGGAACGTTGTGAGTATATTCGGCCATGAGTCACCGACATCGTATAGCAGCCCGGATTTTCTTATGTCGGAGCCTTGTGCATGGTGCGCTTCTCGCACTCGTGTTGCTGACCGTTATTCTGGCTGTGTCATTTGCCAGCGCTCAGGACAACTATGAAATCCAGGTGTACGGATCCGAACTCGTCAATCCCCGACACACCATGGTCGAACTCCATAGCAATTTCACAATCAACGGTTCGAAGACCATGGTGGATGGAGTTTATCCCACCAATCACGCCCAGCATGAAACCGTGGAGATCACGCACGGCTTCAACGACTGGCTGGAGTGCGGCTTTTACATTTTCACCTCCATAACCGAGGGCCAGAGCTGGCAGTGGGTAGGCGATCACATCCGGCCGCGCGTTGCCGTCCCCAAGAAATGGCACTGGCCCGTGGGTGTGAGCCTCTCAAATGAAATCGGATACCAGCGGCGGCAATACTCCGTCGACACCTGGACGTGGGAAATCCGTCCCATCGTGGACCAAAAAATCGGACGCTGGTATTGGTCTTTGAACCCCACGCTTGACCGGTCTTTCCATGGGCAAAGCGTTAATCAGGGCGTTGTCTTTTCACCGAATTTGAAATTCAGCTACGATTTCTCTCCGAAAGTAGCCGGAGGACTGGAATACTACGGCTCTGTCGGCCCAGTAACAGGATTCGACGCTGTCTCGCAACAACAGCACCAGATTCTGCCTGCGATTGACTTGAATATCGCTCCGCAATGGGAGATCAATTTCGGTCTGGGTGTAGGGCTCACGGGCTCCACCGACCATCTGATTGCCAAGATGATTCTCGGCTATCGCTTTAATTTCTGAGCACTGATCCAATCCTTTGTTTTAATGGCACCAGCAGGTACACATGGACGGCGGCTGAGCCAAAGTCTGGGGGGCAACCCAAGAGCGCCATGCGCATTGGTCTTCATCCGTTTTGGTTCATGTTGTAAGAATCGTATAGGACCTTCCATACGCCACGCACCTTCTTCCAAACGACTACGTACTTGGCCGTTTCCTCGACGTGGCCCTGCGGCGTGTCGTGCCCAAACGCAACTTTTCCAAAGTCAACCGCCATGTCTCCGTCGTGCGCGATGTCGATACGTTCGGGTGTGAACTTGAGAGTAAGGCCCTTGTACTGCTTAAAAATCTCTTTCCAGGCGGTGCGAATGTTCGCCGTGCCGTGCGCAGCCGGAGACCCTGGCCACACGACCGAGCCATCGCTCGCATAGCACGCCACTACGGCCTCGAGATCGTGCTTGCAGGCGGCATCGCCCCACTCTACATCGAGCTTGCGGATTGCTTTCTCATCAGCGCTTTGCTGCGCAGCGGGCATGTTCGCTCCTTATTGTTGTACGACGTTTTACTTTTCAATTCGGCACGGCTCGACATTGGCTCAAGACTGTAGCACGTCAAGCAGAGCTTTTGCCTCTTTTAGATCTTTTGTGGCGAGACCCTCGGTGAACCAGCCATAGACGGGCGAGAGCAATTCGCGCGCCGATGCGCGGTCGCCACGATCGGCGAGTTGGCGGGCGAGAGTCGTCGCGCCGCGGAGTTCCCACGACTTTGCCTGCTGGCCGCGAGCGACATCAATTGCAGCGCGCAGGTCCCCTTCGGCTTCTTCCGGTTTGCCCTGTTGCATCAGCAACCACCCCTTGAGCCGCAGAACCTCGGCATAATGCGAGCGCTCTTCGCCGTTCCGAATCCGCTTCACGCTTTCGTCGACCAGTGCGCGGGCTCCCTCCAGGTCGCCGGTCAAAGCGAGACCCTCGGCTTGCAGCGCTCGCAAGTACCACACCCAGATGCGATGTCCGGTCGCCATGAGTCGCGGGATTGCTTTCTCGAGTTGTACTACGCTGTCGGCAAAACGCCCGCAGCGCAGCCATGCAATACCCAAGCTGATTTCGGCCATGATTTCCCACAACAGCGCAACACCGTGCTCACGGCCGATCCGCTCGGCCTCTTCCGTTCGACGAAGCAACTCTCCGGGCTCGCAGCGGAAATCAAAAGCTTGGGCGCCAAGAGTGAGGGCAAATGCAAGATCGAACGGGTGGTTGCGGCGGCGCGCATGTTCATCTCTCGTGTTGCTGGCGGCCACGGCCTGATCGGGGTAGCCGAGCATCCAGAGATATTGCGCGCGGTAGATGCCCTCGCCGGTGAGTGGATCATTGTTCGTAAGTTGAGCGACGTGCCAATGCCGCTGCGAGTCATACATGGAGTGAACCATGTCCCCGTGCTTGCGTGCCAGGACGAAATTGCCGAGCCAGAAATATGATGCCGACGCCGCGCGGTGACCAACGATTTCGAGACTGTCGTCGTGCGCTGCAGCGCCCTCTGCCAGAAGTTTTTCCGCCCATTGAAGCGACACGGCGAGCTGATCGCGGCACATATAATGTACCCACAATGCATTCAAAATCGGCACATAGCCCTGCCGGTGATCCAGCGACTCGGCAAGCGCCCAGGCAGGCTCGAGAATACGGCTGACCTCGCTATGTCCCCAGCCCCGCTCTGCGACCACTGCGGGGGCGAGCACGGTGCGGAATTCCAGTTCCACAAGATCACGAGCGGGCGCATCCGCCAGCGTCCCAATCAGCGTCATGCCCGTGCGCAGATGCGACACTGCTTCCGGCAGCGCGAAACGTTGCATCGCCAACTCACCGGCGCGCCGCCAGAACGGTATTGCGGCCTCGTTGAGGCCTGCGGCAGTGTAGTGATGGGCCAACAACTCAGGCCCTGTGTCCCGAATCTCGGGCCAGCGCTCTTCCAGCACGCGCGCGATTCGTCCGTGAAGAGGCTGCCGCTGGCTCTTGAGCAGCGAATCGTAGGCGGCGTCTTGTACAAGTGCATGCTTGAAGGTATATACCGCATCGGGGATTGTGCCCCGGCTAAACGCCAGTTCCGATTCCGTCAACTGCGTGAGCGCGCGACCGAGCTCTACCTCGGGCATCAGGTTCAAAGCCGAGATCAATTCGTAGCTGAACTCGCGCCCAATGACCGCGCCTGCCTGCGCGACTTCCTTAACCCCCGCCACGCGATCCAGACGCGCCGTCAGAAGATCTCGCAGGGTCTCCGGAATCGAAACTCCGGCCGATGTGCCCGCGTAAACGTAGTGATCCCCCTCGGCGATCAAGTCGCCAGACTCAAGTATCGCCTTCGTCAGTTCTTCCACGAATAGCGGCACGCCGTCGGTCTTTGCAGCGATCTGCCCGGCTAGCTCTGCAGGCAGCGCCTTCCCACCCGCCAGCCCTGACACGAGCGCGCTACTCTGCGCCGGAGTCAGCTTGGAAAGATTGAGCACGGAGAAATACGCATGCTCTAACCATTGCGGCCGGACTTCTGCTCGGCTGGTGAGCACAACCAGCAGAGGAAGGTTTCCGAGCTGATCAATCAGCATACTCAGCACTTCGAGCGTGGTGGGATCGGCCCAATGCACATCCTCGAACAGCATCAGGCATGGTTGCGCGCGTGCCGCGGCCTTCACGATGTCCACCCAAACACGGTTTGTCTCCGCTTTGATAAGCCGCGGGTTCATCGCAAGGGGGCCATAACGCTCTTCGTAGGGGATGGAGAGCATGGCCGCGATGAACCGCGTGTCTCGAAGGGGCAGGCCGTAACCTCCCACGATCAGCGCCTCGAGTTTGTCCAGCCGGGATGCGGCAGGCTCGTCGCGCCCGAAATTAAGCGCGCGTTCGAAGTGGGCACTGATCGGATGGAAAGCGCTGTTGACGTAGAAAGGTGAGCACTGAAACCGTAGAGACTGAATCCCTTGAGCCTCAATCCGCTCGCGCAGCGCATTCACGATGCGGCTCTTGCCGATTCCCGGCTCGCCTGACAACAACACCGCCTGGCCTGTGCCGTTCCGGGCGAGTTGCCAACGCTCAAGCAGTGCGCCGATTTCGTGCTCTCGTCCAACAAATGGCGTCAGTCCGGCACCTGTGGCGGCATCGAAGCGGCTCGCCGCCGTACCCACGCTCAAGACTCGATAAGCACGAGTGGGGCGCGCGATGCCCTTCAAGTCGTGCTCGCCCAAGTCCTTGTAGTTGAATGCTCCGCTAGCCAGCCGGTGGACTCGCTCACTCACCACAACGCTGCCGGGTTTAGCGACCGCCTGGAGCCGGGCAGCGAGGTTCATGGTCTCACCCACCGCGCCGCGTTCGCGCGATGTCACCACCACGATGCCGGTGGCGATACCGATACGCACTTGGATGTGCCCCACCGCCTGCACGTCGAGGATAGCCATTGCATCTACGATCTCCAATCCGGCGCGGATGGCCCGTTCGGCTTCCCCTTCGTGCGCCAGAGGATAGCCGAAGAAGGCGACGATGCCGTCGCCCAGGCGCTGAAACACGTAACCATCGTAGCGAGTGATGCACACCGCGCAGGCGTCCTCGTAGCTTCGAATAATGCTTTGCAGGACCTCGGGGTCGACGCGATGGGCCAGTTCGGTGAACCCCACCATGTCACAGAACATCACGGTGAGTTGGCGGCGTTCACCCGCTGTAGTGGCGGGCACGGGAACCTCGGGCTGCATCGACTTCGCCAGCGAATCCAGCAATCGCTTGCGCGGTCCGAACGGCAGACCGAGTTCCTTTAAGTCGTTGTCGGTCAGGATTTGAAGAGTCCTGAAATCGACTTCGTTCTCAACGAAGATGGGGGCGTACTGCTCAAGATCGAGGTTCTTGAGCCATTCGGAAATGGAAATCATCAATCTAACTCGCGCAACAAACGACCTCTACGAGAATTCCATTATTCAACAGCCACCCGGCTATTGCCAGACCGGATTCCAGCGGAATTTCATTCGACCACGAGCGTACAATCTGCGTCGCCGTAAAGCCGGCCGGCAGCCGGCGCAACAACGGCGCCAGTTCCCAGCCACCAAGGTAAGCGGCGGGACTCTCAAGATTCGGATGGCGCAGCGCCACCTTTACCGTAACGAAGTCACCGTCGATGCATGGCAGTTCTACAAATTCGAGTTGTTGTGATAACTCGACCCGCGTCGCGGAAAGAGTGCGTGCGTCAAAGGGAATCTGCGGCCGGGAAACTGAAGGTGTTGATTCCGAATGCGACGCACGGTCTTTCCAGAATTTACTGCCCGTGTGTGCAGCCACCGAACCGTAATGACCAGCCGCCCAGTGGCAATGCCGCTCAGATGCCCCGGCGAGATTTGTCTTGTAAAAACGCATCGCGGCGTCGCGCGACTCGGGCCTGCGCAGCAGCGTGTTGGCGACGACGGCAGCCGCGAGCGCGCTCTGGATCGCCTTTTGCACGCCACTCGAAGAGAGCGGATCGATCGCGAGTGCTGCGTCCCCTACCTTAATACTCGATGGTGTCACGCTTCCCTCGTCGAGATAGGGTGTGGCGTCGGCAGCTAGGACAGAGCTGGCTAGGCTGGCGTCACGGCAACCGGCCAACAGGCCGGAGCGGCCGAGCAGATCGAGAAAGCGCACGGTCAGTGGGCCCGATCGTGCGGCGCGGTAAAGCTCTGCGTCGGCGAAGACCAGCGTGTTATACGTGCTGTCCGGCAGCGGCACGCCCCAATACCACGCGTCGCTGCCGGCCTCAATACGCGGCTCTTGGGGGAGATTGCCGCCACGCCAGTAAGCGTATAGCGCGAGTGTGCGGCAGCCGGTGCGACGCCGATGCGCGGAGATTCCCGAGCGTCCGCTAGCATCGGCTAACAAATCAACGTGAAGCCGAACGGTACCACCCTCGGCGTTGACATTCACACTCCATCCGCCGTCGTCGCTGTTGCATTCAGTGACACGTGCCGGCTGCAGTACCTGCACCCCCAGCGCCCTTGCGCGCTCCAGTAAAATCCGGTCGAAGTCGCCGCGGTCGACCAGCAGGCCCTGCTCGCGCGGGTCTTCGCGTATTTGAGGCTCGCCGTCCCATTTCACGTGGACGCGGCGCACGCGGTGGAAACCGGCAGCGTCAACCGCTTCGCGCGCGCCCGTCGTTTGGAGCAGCGGCAGTACACCTGGGCTCAGCGATTCGCCGAGATGCCTGCGCGGGAAACGTGTGCGCTCAATCAAAAAGACATCATGGCCGAGCTGCGCCATCCGGGCAGCGAAGGTGCTACCTGCGGGTCCTCCGCCGATCACGCAGATCTTGGCCATGAAGCTGTCACCTCAGCGAGATCTTCCCTGACGAACCGGTTCTTTGACGATCCCTTCCTCAGCGACCCAGCGCGGCCACGCGCTCCTGCGACAAGCGAAGATAGGCTTCGAGACAATAATGCAGCCAACCACGGATGTAGTCGCAGGCCGGCCGGCCGCGCCGAATGACTTCATGGTGGCAGCCGCCACCGCACAGGTAGCGCGCCCAGCACGAACGGCACGGCTCTTGCCGGTGCACGTGGCGCTGCGTGAGCCAATCCGTTTGCCGTTGAAGATCAATTCCATCGGTGAGAGATCCCATCTTGCCCGCTTCATCGCCGACAAAACGATGACACGCCGCCAGATCGCCGTCGGCGGAGACACCGAGGTATCCTGCGCCGGCGCCGCACGGGTATGGCCGGTGCGTGCCGCGCTGAATTTCGCGCATGGCGTTTACCATGTTGGCGAAGGGATAGCGCTTGCCTGCAAGTGAGCGGCGCTCGAACTCCTGCCCGCATTCGATCATTTCACCCAGCATGACTTCGAGGTCGGCGCTTTGCATTTCGCCGTTGCCGTTGGGCGCGCTGAGCATCGGTGAAAAACCAACGCTGTGGAATCCAGCGTCGATGAATTGATCAAGAGCGCGGCACAGTTCCAGATTGCGCGGCGTCACGGTCACGCGCGCCGAAACCTGCATGCGCCGCTGGCAAGAGAGAAAGGGTTCGAGCTTGCGCATGATCGCGTCGAAGCTTCCGCTGCCATTCTTGTACGGACGCAATGCATTGTGCGCTTCCCGCGGACCGTCGAGACTGACGGTGACCGCGAATCCATGCGTCTCGAAGAAAATTGCATCTTCGTCAGTAAGCAGCGTCCCATTGGTCGTGATGGAAAAAGTGATCGGAATCCCACGGCGCGCAGCGAGTTCTGCCGCACGCAGTGTCGCGGCCCGGAGCACAGGTCTGTTGACGAGAGGCTCGCCGCCGAGGAATGCGAGATTCAGCTTGGCGCCGGGCTCGGCGCCGCCCACGAGCAGATCGACGGCCTGCTCGGCGACTTCCATCGGCATATTCTTTGCAGCGCCGCCGAACTCGCCTTGTTGCGCGTAGCAGTAAGTGCAACCGAGATTGCACTTCTGCGCCACGGCGAGAGACAGTGCATGGATCGGAGGCGGCGCCAACGGAATGTCGTCGATGAGCGGAGGACCGCCAAGTCCCACTTGCTTCAGGAGTTCGTCAATCTCGTCCGCACGGCCTTCGGCTATAGCCGATTCGAATCCCGCGAAGAGACTAGCATCGGCATCGAACAGGCGGCTCCCATCGGCGACGAAGAGATGTTGGCCGAGCGCGGTTTCGATCAGGTGGGCCTGGGGAATGCGCGGCGCCGACGCGCTCATGCAACGGCGTGCGTCAACGCTGCTCAACTGCCGTCCTTTACGCCGCTGCCATTTGCGCCCTTCTCCTCAGGCACATCCCTGCCGCCCACCTGAAATCTCAACCAGCGTTCCCATTGGTTGAAGAGTTCGTCATAGAGGATGAGGCGCTCGTCCGAGTAATCGTCCGGTACATAGTCTCCGGTGCGATCTTTCTGTAGCCAGTTGTCGCCTTTGCTTAGCCCATTTCCCGCAGGCTCGACATTGATGTAGTCGGGTCGGGCCGAGGCCCAGTAGTAGCAGGAACACTCGCGATAATCGTTCTGCCACGGCGAGCATAGTCCCTGAGTCAGTTCTCCCGCCTTCGCCAGAGCTGCGGAGATCACCGCGGTATCGTCCTCAAAGAAATGCCGCACCTTGAATTTGAAGCTGACGTAATTCTGTGGCTGGTCTCCATCTCTTTCGATCAAGGGTTGCTGCATCTCCGCCTCGTCTTTGCGCAGCGGTTTCGTGAAGTCACAGATAACTGTTTTTCCCTGGTTCTTCCATAGGATATGAGCCAGCGCATTGGACCATTCGAGGGCAGCCAGCCCATGCGGGTTGAATTGAGTGGACAGTATGATTTCGCCATCCGGGTCGCTGGCCGCCGGCCCCCGGATTGGCGTCATCATTTCAAAGGCGCCTCCGCTAGGGGGGCGGACACGCAGCAGCCGACGCCCTTTTAGTCGCTTCCAGCGCGGATCCTCGACCTCCACGACCAGATTGTCGTACTCGCGCAGAACTATCCCTTCGAACATGCGCCGCCATACCGCGCGGAAGTCCACTTCAAGGCCAGGACAACAGTTGGCGACGGAAGTCACTGGTCGCGAACTGACCGGATTGCCCGCCGCTGCATAATTGATTTGCGCCGAAAGATTGCGCGGCCGCAGCGGCTCTGGGCCCACTTTGTGTTCAACCGCTTTCGAATGGAAGGGAGCATCCTCGCCAAGCTTGCGAATGGTATCGATTTGCCGGTAAGTCAGCGCGAGATAGTTATTGTCTGCGCCGCACATCAGGGCAGGCATTTTTCGGCGGCCGCGGTCGGTGAAATCCGCGACTTCCTCCGGTTTCCGCAGCAGGTTAACAAACCAGGTCGAAGCCCCGCCGCGGAGCGCGGCGTACACCTCTTCGTGCAGCACCATGATAGCCAGCGTATCCACCGTTTCCGGCGACATCACCGGGCGGATCGCGCGCTCCGTATCCGCCGCCTCTTCTTCGGGCATCGAGTCGAGCAATAGCGCGGAGCGCCCTTTGATGTTGTTTCCGTTCATCACCGTCACGTTCATGAAGCGCACAGTTTCGTAAGCTCGCCTCACAATATCCGCGGCGCGATCGCGCGTAACCTCGTAAGGCTCATCGCGCGACACCACGGGACCGTTTATCACCTGTTCCAGGTCGTCAGCAAGGCTGCGCACGAACAGCGAGTCAGGGACCAGCGCCGGCGGGGCCGCACAGATGCGCGCCATGGCTGTGAGTTGCTTGCCGCTGGTGAGTGTCAGGCGGACTTCCACGAAACCGTCACACGCATCATCGAGATAGCCTCGGCTTACCGCGATGTTGTTGTTGAGCCACGAAGGCGCTGGCGGAAAGATCGCGTAGAGTGACGGCGGAACGGTCTGGTTCTTAGCGGGTTTGTGCTTGTCTCCGAACTCGAACCAGTCCTTGGTTTTATCGTAAATGGCGCGATCAGGAGGAACTACCGGATCCTCAATCCCGCTAGGCCCGTAAATCAATCCGTTCGCGGGAGTGAATCGTAAGCGGATTCCTGGGATATCGCCGTTGGGATTGATGTATTGCACCCGCCCGAAATCAATGCAGGCTTCCCGCGAAATGAAATGGTCGCAGTGGCCTTCCAGTTTGTGTGATTCATGATCGGAAAACCAGTCGATGTGCGCGGCCACCAGATCATGCTCATTGCCAGTGCGGCGGAGCACCTTGCGGTTGGCAACAGATACCCGCCACTCGATCTTAGTCGCATCCAATCGAAGGCTGGCCAGCAGATCGAGATCCAGCGGCACCAAAAGCTCGTCGCTGGGCTTTTTGCCCATCACCGCAAACACCTCAAGAAAAGGGGCCACCGGGCGGATGTGCCCGTCCTGCTTGAAGTGCACCGTCTCCGGGGGCCGTTGTTTGCTGATCTTGCCCTCGTCGTTGACGGTAAGGGTTTCGGCACCCCGGATGAGTCGAAATCCCAGCGGATGTTCGGGGTCGTCTGCAATGGTGAAATTATCGAGCGGCTCCTTCGCGGAGCCAAGCCTTCCGATCGCAAAGGGCGGGAGTATGCGCAATGCGCGGATGGTCATTAGTATCTCTCCGTGGTGTTCATTCCGGCCAGAATCTGATTGATCCAGTCTTTGGTCTGCGCGTCGATATCGATCAGCGTTTCAATATAAGCGCGGTCCTCGTGGCGCGGATCGCTTTCCAGGATTTTCTTGCAAATGCCAGAGGCGGTCCCGAGGATATCCAGATGCAGGCACCAACAATCGACGTCCGCAGGCGGCAGCCTCAGATTGTATGGCGGCTCAAACGGCGGACCGGCATGCATCGGGCTGCCATCATCGCGCAGCGGCAGTTGCACGAGTATCCCCGCAATCGTCTTGAGGTTATACATTTCCCCGAAGACTTTGTGCATCAGCATGCCACGAATGTTTGGTTCGCCCGGACGGCTGACGCGCGCCACCTGAAAGGTGTGCATCAAAAAGGTAAGAAGCATTCGATATCGCAGGTTGAACAGAATCGCCCAATTTCGCGACTTAATCGAAGTGATGCAACAATTGTCCGGATGCAGCCCACAAGAATTCTCCTCAGTGTGGGGATTGGTTGGCAGCGGGAATGTCGGGCTCCATTTCTGGCCTTTCATTTCCTCTTGGTATTCGGTGAAGATCGCCATGAAACGCTTGAAGTGCGACCATTCCTCTCCTTTAGTGGGGGCAAGCGGCCCTTCGCCCTGAATACTTAGCGCTTTCAGCGCCGCCAGCGCCTCGGTGCGGGTTGCGACCCGTTCGATCATGACATGCGACCGGAATTGCTCGGCCTTCTCAGCCTTAGTGGAAATCTTCTCGAGATTCCCCTCGGGATCGAGAGGCCGCGGGTCAGGTTTGTATCCTCGCCCCCAGTCGTCCCAGGACGCTTGCAACACATAAGTTTCTTCCTGAAACGCCGTGTCAGGAATAAGCTCGGGATCCTTGAGGAGCTTCATGATATCGTCGTAGACCTCGCCTACCGGGTGGAGTTTGATCTCCTTGGGGTTTCCCCCGTTCTTCGCGAGATGCTCGCGCGCGAGGTTCTCAATCAGCACCTTATCGGGGAAGGCCTCATTCTCTGGCATCTCGGCATAGACATAGCACGCGAGCGCCCCCAGCGTGAACGGCTCGAGATTGAACCACTCGATTTCCCAGGGGAAATTTTCGCGTGTAAGGCTAAGACCGGCGCCAAGAAACGTGAGTACATTCTGGACGGTCAGCAAGTGGCCCATTTCCTCCCGAGCCACCGCGAGTATAGTTTCCCGCCATCGCTGTATCATCGGCCGATATTCTTCCGGCACCTGGTCCCCGCCCAGCGAATAAGCAGAGTAGAGATACTGCACCATGAGCGCGTGCTCGAGCGAAGAACCCAGGTGCAGCAAGGCGATGAGGTAGTCATGGCACGACATGTCGCGCCGTTTGGGGAGCCTTCTATCAATCTCGACTGCCAGGCTGCTCAGGTTTTTGCGTGGGTGTAGCTGTGTAGGCTTGACGGCACCACCGGCGCGTGGGCTCATTCGGGTTGCCTCCAACCCCTATGGAAAGGATAGAAAGGTATAGCATAAACAGTGCCGCGGATGCTAAAGAAAGTGCTCCATTCCAGCTTGGCGTAATAGCTGGAAAGAAGTGGTTTCCTTTAAGGTACGTTCCGTCCTGGGCCCGGCGATCTTCGGCACGGTGCTAAACTCTCTTAACTCATAATCGGCATGATAGGCGAGACGATCTCCCATTACCGAATCCTCAAACAACTTGGACGAGGAGGCATGGGAGTAGTGTATGAGGCGCAGGACATCACCCTGGGACGGCTCGTTGCCATCAAGTTTCTTCCCAGGATTTCTGACCAGTTCAGCGATGCGGCGAAGCGGCTGCAACGCGAGGCTCGAACTCTGTCGGCAGTGAATCATCCCAACATTTGCACTTTGTACGAACTGGGTGAGCACGACGGTCAGCCTTACCTCGTGGAAGAACTCCTGGTGGGTGCGACGTTCAAGGAAGTCATCGAAAGGCGGAAGCTTGCGCCGGAGTTGGTGTTGGAGTTATCTGTTCAGATCGCGGACGGGTTAAAAGCGGCGCATGCCCGGGGCGTGGTGCATCGCGACCTCAAGCCTGCGAACCTCTTCCTCACCGAGGAGAACCGGGCCAAAATCCTGGATTTCGGCTTGGCGCTACAGAAGCCGGCCAGCGCTTTGAGTTCGCCAGAGGACTTGACCCTCGACCTAAACCAGGATCAAATCACGACGCCGGGGCGGATCGTGGGCACGCTGGATTACATGTCTCCAGAGCAGCTACGTGGGGAGCCGGCCACGCCGAGCAGCGACATTTTCTGCCTGGGCATGGTCCTGTATGAGTTGCTGCACGGAACTCATCCATTCAAGAAGAAGTCGCCTCTGGAGACGGCGAGCGCCATACTGACCGCCACGCCGGAAGGCTCGATGTCGCGGGAGATGGTGGCGAGCGGACTGAACATGGTGCTGGCGCGGATGCTGGCGAAAAACGCGGAAAATCGCTATGCCGATGGCGGAGCGCTGCTGGCAGATCTGCAGCGGGTCAATTCGAGAGCGCCAGGGAAGAGTCTCGCAGACACAGGGACGTGGCCAGTCCAGAGCCGGAAACCGTCGATTGCCGTGCTGCCCTTCGTGAACCTGAGCGCGGACGTGGAAAACGAATACTTCTGCGACGGGCTGGCGGAGGAACTGATTGGAGCTTTGGCCAAAGCAGTGGGCCTACAGGTTGCCGCGTGGTCTTCCGCGCTCCGCTTTCGCGGCAAAGATGCCGATATCCGTGAAGTGGGCAAGCAGTTGGGTGTGCAGACGGTGCTGGAAGGGAGCTTGCGGACGTCCGGAAGCCGATTGCGCGTGAATGTCAGATTGCTGGACGCGGAGAACGGATACCATCTCTGGGCAGAACGCTATGACCGGGAACTGCAAGACGTGTTCGCCATTCAGGAGGAGATTGCCGGCGCGATCGTGAAGCAGCTGCGGGTGAAGCTGGGGCTGGACCAGCCGCTGGTAAAGCCAACAACGAAGAATCCAGAAGCCTACAACCTCTATTTGAAGGGGCGATATTTCTGGAATCGCCGCGGACCGGCGGAAATTCAGAAGGCGGTGGAGAGCTTCCAGCAGGCTCTGCAAAAGGACGGGAGCTTTGCACCGGCTCTGGCCGGCTTGGCGGATTGCTATGTGGTCCAGGGTGTGCAGGGGACACGGAATCCGAAGGAAGTGTTCCCCCTGGCGCGAGAGGCCACAGAAAAAGCGTTGGCGATTGATCCGCAGATGGCGGAAGGGTTCGCCAGTATGGGATGCGTCGAGGGCGTGTACGACTGGAACTGGGCAGCGGCAGAGGAGAGATTCCAAAACGCGATTGACCTGAACCCGCATTACGGGACCGCTCATCACTGGTATGCCACTCATCTCCTGCTTCCGCTCGGGCGGTTTGAGGAAGCGCGAACGCAGCTGGAGGCGGCACGCGCGAACGATCCCCTCTCACTGGCTATCGTGACGACGGCAGGATTGATTGCTTATTTTGAGCGAGATCCCAATCGCGCCATCTGCGAATACGAGAAGGCACTGGAAGTGGATGCAAACTTCGCGCTGGCGCATTACTTTCTTGGGCAGGCGTACGAGCAAAAGGGCTTGCAGGAAGAGGCCATCCGGTCGCTGACGCGAGCGCTCGAATTGGCGCCCGGAAGCTCAGAGATGGAGGCGGCGCTGGCTCGTACTCGGGCCTCAGCCGGCGACTTCGAAAGCGCCGGGCAGATGCTCCACAGCCTTCGAGAGAAATCGCAGGGCAACTATGTATCACCTGTCCTGTTCGCCCAGGTGCTGCTAGGCTTGAACCGGAACGAGGACGCGATCGCGGAGTTGCAGCGCGCCGAGGAGATGCGGGCCACGGATTTGATCTGGCTGAATGTGCGCCCCACATTTGATCGAGTGCGCGATGAAGCGAGAGTGCGGGAAATCGCAAGAGTTGTAGGATTGCGGTAAGGAGTGAGTTTCTTTTCCAATCGACAAAGTACCTGGTTGTCGGCTCTCTTTTACTCGTCTGAACTCCACCCAGCACCTCTTCCATGAGACTCGTTCACACACCGCATGCCGAGAACTCTTCGCGGCCCCTCACCATTGCGGCGCATGCAGCATTTGTTCCTGTCGGAATTGTGACCGTGCTGCTGGGGCCTCTGTTGCCTACGCTCTCGGCGAGATGGTCATTGAATTACTCGCAAGCAGGGTCGCTTTTTACAGTTCAATTCCTCGCATCCACCGTGGGCGTGGCGCTTTCCGGACTATGCATTTCTCGCTGGGGATTTCGGTTCTCGATCAGAGCCGGCCTGCTTGCGATGGCTGTTGGGGTGGCAGCGCTGCCTTACGGTTCGCGATTTCTTGGGACGGGCTGCATTGCGCTCTATGGAGCAGGCCTCGGACTCGCGATTCCCGCCGCGAACCTGCTCGTGGCGCAGGTAAACCAGTTGCGGCGGAGCGCGGCCCTGAACCTGCTGAATTTTTCCTGGAGCCTGGGAGCGGTAGCGTGCCCGTTCCTGGTGGCCGCCGCCGCACGTGGAAGCGAGGTGTCGCTTCTGCTGGCCAGTTTTGCTGGACTCCTGTTCCTGGTGTCACTTGGCATTGCGGCCATGCCGACGCATATTGTGGAGCCCCAAGCGACTCGATCCGATGTTGCGCAGCGTGCCGTGCAAGTCGATTGGAGGAGCAGGCCCGTTCTGTTGCTCGGCGCACTTTTCTTTCTTTATGTAGGAGTGGAGAACTCCGTAGGGGGATGGATCGCTTCGTATGCCAAGACATTAGGCAATTGGCCGCTCGATCGTTCTTTGATGAGTCCTTCTTTTTTTTATTCAGCTCTAATGGCAGGCCGGTGGCTGGCTTCACTGCTGCTTCGTAGAGTCGAGGAGATCACATTGGCGCGCGCCGGACTCTTGACGGCCTGTGCGGGAATGACGTGGGTGCTCTTATCTCATAGCTTGCCTGGCGTGCTGGCGGGCGCGAGTATCGCTGGGCTTGGGCTTGCTGCGGTCTATCCCATTACCATTTCTCTCTTGTCCCGCGAATTCGGCGAAGCAGCATCGCGTGTGGGTTCCGTCATGTTCACTATGGCAAACTTTGGAGGCGCATTTTTGCCGTGGTTGCTAGGCTACAGCTCCAATCGCCTCGGCAGTCTGAGGGCCGGCATGGTCGTTCCTTTAATTGCGGGAGCATTGATGTGCACTTTGTATCTGGCGAACTGGAGCCCTAAGCCACGGCAGGCTGTTTTGCAATGATCCGCTGTCAGCGCGCCGCCTGATTCAGCCCCAGCGCGCGCAGAGTAATTTCGTCGGGGATGTTCCGCCCATCTTTTCGCGTCACCACGCCGAAACCTCCGGAATAATCCCACATGGTCCATCCCATGCCGTGCCGCTCCAGCGCAGTGCGCACGTCGTGAATCCAAGCCTCGCGATCCTGCGGCTCCGCGAAGGCGCGGTACACGCCGAATTCGTTGCAAACCACCGCAACACCGCGCTGCCGGGACCATTCCGCGACTTGTGTAACCTCGGCTTCAATGCGCGCCGCATCCCAGTGATCGCGCCCGTAGCGGATCAGTTGCAAACGATCCACCGCGTCGGGGACGCCTGCCGCCACTTTCGCCGCCGACTCGGGCGACGACGGATAATGCACACCCCTCACCCATTGCCAGGAATACGTTCCCCACGAGGCACCCTGGTGGGTAAAAATATGAGGCTCGTAGAAATGAAAATTGTAAATCACGTTGGAATCGCGCAAGGGCTCAAGAAAAATCAGGTCGTCATCGTCCGACCAGCGTGCTCCGGCAGCGATGATCGTGTGCAGTGGTGCACCTTCGCGCAGCGCTGTCGCCACTTTCGCTTGCACACCGTACCATCGGTAGCGATCGCCGAACTCCGGCTCGTTCAGAATTTCGAAGAATACCCGCTCCGCATCCCAAGTCGAATAATGCCGCGCCAGCGCCCGCCAGAAATCAGCGAACGCCTGCACGAAGTTATCGTCTTTGGTAAGCCGGGCCTTGAAATCGCTTTCGGGGTGAAGATCGATCACCACGGCCAGTCCTTGGTCCAGCATCATCCTTACTGCAGAGTCGAGATAGCCAAGATACTCTGGCGGAATCTCGTCGGGCCGATGGTTCCCCATCATCGGCTGCGGGTTCACACTCAGCCGCACGTGATCGAATCCCATAGATTTAATCAGCGCAATGTCTTCCCGAGTAGTCCAGTTCTGAAAATGTTCCTTCGTGTAACCGGCCTTGTCGTAAACCTGCGCGAACCAGTTGCTGGCGTTGATGCCACGCCGCAGATGCAGGGCGCGTACTGCTGCCGCGGAAGAAGCTACTTGGGAACCAGAAATTGCGGCAGTTTGTGCTGGTAGGAAACTATTAGCAAGAGAGCCAAAAAGGATAAGGGGCGCCAGACTCCGCACGAGCCGCAAGTAGTTCATTTTAGGTCTTTAATAGTATCGCAGCCTTATAGTCGTAGTGGGGCCGCAGTTTCAATCGGCGCCGCGGATTAGTGAGACCATAAGATTTTGATGCTTCCTATCGAAATTATGCATCCAAAACTACCGAAAGTAAGTTGACGCGCTTCGATTACCGCGTCTACTATCCTCATAGGATGACGAGTTTCAGCAATCTTCGCCAGATCAGCATGTGCGCATGTTGTTGTTGTGCATGCGTGTGTCCTGGCGCAGGGAGGCTGCTGACTTAAGAGTTTCATAGCATCATCAGCACTAATCACCCACCGCCAGGAAACATTTCTGGCGGTGGGTTTTTTTGTGCCACAGCATGTCCAAACCAGCATGGAGAAATCAATTTATGGCAAGTCCGTCGATGGCGAGTCCGGTCAAAGAAAGCAAAGCGCAAAAGGTGGAACGTCTGAAACGGGCGATGAATCCCTGGGACGGACTGGCCGAGATTCGCCGCTTCGCACGCGAAGGCTTCGCCTCAATTCCGCCGGAGTGGATCGGCACCTACTTCCGCTGGTGGGGAGTCTACACGCAGGGTGACGGCCTGGGAGTGGTCGGCGGCAAGGACGGCCAGGGGCTGGCGTTGCCGTTCTTCATGCTGCGTATTCGAATGCCCAACGGTCTCTTGCGATCGGACCAACTGCGAGCTATCGCCGGCTCACCCACCGCTATGCGCGCGGCATCGCCGATCTCACCGTGCGCCAAAACATCCAATTGCACTGGGTCACGATTGAAGCGCTCCGGGAAGTGCTCGAAGAGCTCTGGCGTGTCGGACTGAACACGACCGGTTCCTGCGGCGATGTCACTCGCAACATTACAGGCTGCCCGGTTGCGGGTGTGGATGCAGATGAGATCTGCGATGCGTCGTCGCTCGCGCTGGAAGCGGATCGCATGCTGGCAGGAAACGCCGAGTTCTACAACTTGCCGCGCAAGTTCAAGATCTCCATCACGGGTTGCCGCGTATGGTGCCCGTATCCGGAAATCAATGATGTCGGCTTGACCGCGACCGAGCGCGCCGTCAATGGGAAGCGTGAGATAGGTTTTGCATTGCGCGTGGGTGGCGGACTCTCCACCGAGCCGTATCTGGGCGCACCATTGAATGCCTTCGTGCGCTGGAACCAGGTTCTGCCGGTGATCCGAGGCGTTGCCGAACTGTTTCGTGACTCCGATCAACTCCGCGAACACCGCGAACGGGCGCGCCTGAAATTTCTCTTCCTGCGACATGGCTGGACGCCACATGACTTCCAAAACGAGCTGGAACGGCGGATTGGATTTCAGCTCGATCCTGCCGAGACTGAGCACCCTCCGGCTGACGTCTACCGCGATCACATCGGCATTCATGCGCAAAAACAGCCGGGCTACTGCTATGTGGGAGCAACGGTTCTCCGTGGCCGGATTACGCCCGAACAGATGCTAGCGGCGGCCGATCTCGCCGATCGATTTGCGAGCGGCGAATTGCGAACGACCAACATGCAGAACCTGCTGATCGTCAACGTCCCTCGTCTTCGAGCGGACGAGTTGGCCAAAGAGTTAGGAGCGATCGGTTTGCCGGTGAGCGGCTCGCCGTTTTGGCGCGGGGCGGTTGCCTGCAGCGGCACCGAATTTTGCAAGCTGGCCATCACCGAAACCAAGTCTTTCTCGCGCTGGCTGGTTGAGGAACTGCAAGAGCGGTTGCCCGGTTTTGAGCAGCATCTGAAACTGCACGTCACCGGTTGCCCGAACAGTTGCGGGCAGCACTGGATCGCCGACATCGGAATCGAGGGGAAAAAGATCAAGGTCAATGGACAGATGGTTGACGCCTATTACTTCTGCCTGGGCGGGGCGCTCGGCCTGAATCAGGCCATCGCGAGGCCGGTGGGGTTTCGCTGCCTCGCGACTGAGGTTCCCGAAGCCATCGAGCGCCTGCTGCGCAGATATCTCGCAGACGGCAGTCCAAATGAAAATCTGCGCCACTTTTTCGCTCGCCACAGCGACGCCGACCTGCGCGCTTTTCTGGCGGGTGAGTGCGTCGAGGCAGTGGTCCGCGATCTGCCCGAGGGGCGCGTGCCCAGTGGTGTGGAAGGTTAACGGGACTATCGGAGGAGTTAGATCGAGGAAAAGATGAGCAGCTTATTTCCAATGTTTATGAAACTCGAAGGCCGGCGCTGCCTTGTGGTCGGCGCCGGGCGAGTTGGCGAACCTAAGATCGGCGGCCTCATCGATACCGGCGCGCACGTCCGCGTGATCGCATTGCAGGCAGCTGAGACTGTGCGGGGCTGGGCCCAGGCCGGAAAGATCACGCTCGAACTCCGCGCCTTCACCGCTGCGGATCTCGATGGAACAGTTCTGGCGGTCGTGGCCACGGCATCGCGCGCTCTCAACGGGTCGATATATCGCGAAGCGCAGCAGCGCGGGGTGCTGTGCAACGTCGTGGACGATCCAGAGTATTGCGATTTCTACTATGGCGCTGTGGTGCGGCGTGGTGATCTTCAGATCGCAATTTCCACGAATGGGCGAAGTCCTTCTCTGGCGCAAAAGCTTAGGCAGCAGCTCGAGCGGCAGTTCGGTCCGGGGTACGCCCAATGGGTGGAAGAACTGGGCGAGACGCGAAAGCTTGTGTTGGCCAGCGATCTTGACCCCGCACAAAAAAGCGAACTGCTGCACTCGCTGGCAAGCCGTGAAGCTTTGAAGGCTGCGTTGGTGGAGTCCGCGAAAGATGAATTAACGATCGATGACTCGGCGAGAGACGAACGGAGGGTAACGGCATGAACGGCAAGGTGTACTTGGTGGGTGCCGGACCGGGCGACCCCGATCTGCTTACGGTGAAAGCTCTGCGATTGCTGCGTACCGCTGACGTGGTGCTTCATGACGACCTGGTGCCGCCTGGAATCTTGAATCTGATTTCGGCGACCACCGAGGTGCGGAACGTCGGTAAGCGCTGCGGGAGCAAGAGCATTCGGCAGGAGGAAATCAACTTTCTGTTGGTGATGCTGGCGGCTTCAGGGAAGGAAGTCGTGCGGCTGAAGAGCGGAGACCCGCTGATTTTCGGCCGAAGTGGGGAGGAGATCGCCGCGCTGCGGCGTGCGAATATCGAATACGAAATTGTTCCCGGCGTGACCTCAGCCTTGGGAGCCGCGGCAGCAGCCGGTATACCTCTGACGCATCGGCGCTCGTCGTCCACTCTCGTGCTGACGGCCGGTCATCGTGCTTCTGAGAATTCCGCTGCGGATTGGAGCGGGCTCGCTGACCCCGAATCAACATTCGTCGTGTACATGCCCGGCTACGCCTATGCAGAAGTCGCCAGCAGGCTGCTCGCTGCTGGATTCGCGAAGGAAACTCCTTGCGCAATCATTTCACGGGCGACCACTCCTGAGCAGCACATACACCGAGCCCCAATTTCGGACCTTCATCGTGCGCCGAAGCTCGCGGCTCCAACGCTGCTGATCGTCGGCGAAGTCGTTAAATTCGCTGACCTCAATTCAATCGAAGAAATGGCGAGTTTCCCCTACGCGGAGAACAGCCTGGAAGCCGGGTTCGCGCGAAGTGCTTTCTTGCCGCTCCAAAGTTTGCCAGAAGATGAGGAGATTTCGGCATGAAAGAGGTAGTTGGGAAGCTGCAGGCAGTCGCCGAATCCTGGAGACCAGAGCGCGTCCTCGAGTGGGCGTTCGACACGTTCGGCGATCGAGTGGCAATCTCCTCCGCTTTTGGGGTCGAAGGGATGGCCGTAATCGACATGGCCTCCCGCGTGCGCCGGAGTTTTCGCCTCTTCACCCTCGACACCGAATGGTTGTTTCCTGAGACCTACAATCTGATGGATCAGGTTGAGCAAAGATATGGCATCACGATCGAGAGGGTATATCCGCTGTTTTCGCCTGAAGAACAGGAGCGTGTTCACGGTCCGGCACTCTGGCAACGTAACACGGACCATTGCTGCAGCCTGCGGAAAGTTGAGCCGCTGCGGCGCAAGCTGGGCGAACTACAGGCATGGATCACCAGCATCCGGCGCGATCAAACCGCCGAACGCGCAAGCGCCGCGAAAATCGAATGGGATGAAAAATTTGGCTTGGTGAAGATCAATCCTATTGCCGACTGGAGTTCCAGGCAGGTGTGGCAATATGTGCGCAAGCATGATGTGCCCTACAATGTGCTACACGACCTCAACTATCCGAGCATCGGTTGCACGTATTGCACGCGCGCGGTGCGCCCCGGAGAAGATCCAAGGGCAGGCCGATGGTCCGGATCCTCGAAGACCGAGTGCGGATTGCACATGATCCAGCCGCTCGCCAATCCGCCGGAAGCAGGTGCATGAGATTGAGACGGCGAATGCCCGCAGCCGCGTTCTAGTCCTTATAAAACCCGATTTACGTTGCGCTTTGCCGTGCAGGTAATTTGGCCGCAATAGAGATGCGGTAAAATACGCGCTTGGCGCTGCTATGGATTATCAACGAACGAAGTGGCGGAAGTCTCGTCACAAGGCCGCGGGCAAGAATTTCTGAAGATCTCCGGCGTCGCTGGAAGTCATTGGATGGTAAGCAGCCCCAGCGCAGTATACGTCCTCCACTCAGTCGGAGTACCCCGTTCGCGTCGCTGGTGAGTGCATGAGGGAGACCGCCAATGACGACAGGGAACGCTTCCAGGTCGGCGCAGCGAAGTACGCCGCCTACCTCGAAACGCCCGAGGGACGGTTGCGCTCCGACTTGAGCTTTGACAATCTGCAAGAATTTATTCCTCTTCCCGCCAACGACTCGCTGCGTGCGCTGGATGTCGGGTGCGGCACAGGAGCGACGGCTGTTCGCCTGGCGCGACTTGGCATTCACGTCACGGTGCTGGATTCCTCTCCGGCTATGCTGGATATCGCGCGTAGCGCCGCACTGGAAGCAGGGGTGATGGAGAAGATGGCACTGAAACTGGGCGACGCCGACCAACTGGCAAACTTATTTCCTGTTGCATCGTTCGATGTAATTTTGTGCCACAACGTACTGGAATATCTCGAGAACCCAATTGCAGTCCTGTGCGGCGCGGCGCGCGCCTTGCGGAATTCTTCAGCGATGCTGTCGATCCTTGTGCGGAACCGGGCCGGCGAAGTATTCAAGGCCGCCATCCAGGCAGGTGATTTGGCAGTTGCGGACCATACCCTCAGCGCGGAATGGGGACAAGAGTCTTTGTACGGGGGCCGCGTGCGATTGTTTACGTCAGATACCCTGCAAGCCATGTTGAAAGTGGCATCGCTGGCAATGCTTGCCGAGCGGGGTGTACGCGTGCTTGCGGATTACTTGCCGCCGCGGATTTCTCGCAGCGTCGAGTATGATCGGATTCTTGCGCTGGAGCGCCAACTGGGCAGCCGACCCGAGTATGCCGCAGTAGCGCGCTACACGCAATGCTTCGCGCGGTTGCCTTGACGGTTGTGGAGGATGATTCTGAATAGCATCACCGCCAAATCATCATCCATCGTATCGGGCGCGAGGGCGCCCGAGGCCACGATTTCGCTGGGGCTCGGGCTTACCAACGAGTGCAACCTCTCCTGTTCCTTCTGCTACCGCGATCCTGTTCGTACCGACCGTCTCTCGCTGGAACAAGTGAAGTCTGTCATGGAACGCATTCCTGTCTGCGCAGTGAATCTTGGCACTGGCGAAAACGGGATGCATCCAGACTTCAGGGCAATACTGGGCTACCTGCGTACACAACCCGTCAAGCTCACCATCACTTCCAACGGCCACAGTGTCGCCGTTCTTCACGATGACGAATTGCGCGGCTTCCACGACATCGAGTTCTCTCTCGATTATCCGACGCAGGCCGAGCAGGATGCGCAGCGCGGATCCGGCAATTGGGAACTGATTCACCGCCAGGCAGAACGTTGCGCAAGGCTCGGGGTGCCTGTCACGGTCATCGCGGTCATGATGAAGGCGAACTATTTGCGTCTGGCGGACGTCGCGAGAGTGGCCAAACAGTTTGACGCTCCTCTGCGCGTAAACGTGTACCAGGCGGTGCGATCCGACATCTATGCGCTGTCCTACGCAGAGTACTGGGAGGGGTTCCGGCGCCTGTTTGAGGAGACTGATGTAATCGCTATTGGCGAACCCTTGGTTCGCGCGATGGCGGGCCTTCCGCCGCTCGGAGGAGGATGCGGGGTAAGCACCGTCAGGCTTACGCCGCGCGCCACCACACAGCCCTGTGTTTATTGGCCGGGTGCGGGGGAGCCACTGTCGGATTTAATCTCGATGGGACTCGACATTCTAGACTCTGCGCCCTTCGAACAAGCCCGCACGCTTCCCGAAGCATGTCGGCCCTGCGAGTTCCGGGACACATGCCGTGGTGGCTGTGCCGGACGTCGGCGCCTCCAGGGCGCACTTCTAGAGCCTGACTGCTACTGTCCGATCGTCCGCGGGGAACGTCAGAGCCTGCGACTCCACATGGCCGCGAATCGCGATCTGCCCAAGCTCAGCAGTTCCTGCACCACCGTGGTGATTGCCAGGGAGGATTCAAAAGCTCCCAGTGTTTGACGCGCGGACAGGCCCCTGCCGCGCGTCGCAGCGTATTTTTTGGAGTTCTTGACCATGAACTCAACGTTCGTGGCTGCCCCGGCCATGAAAGATTGGGCACAGCCAAAGACTCTGTTGTTTTCCTCAGGCGAAGACGAAACTCCAAGCCCGCCGCCTTCGTAGCGGCATCAATTCAAGAAATGGGCAAGTTCACCTTCCTTTTGCGCGGACGTCTTATTTCGCGTCCACCCAGTTGTCAGAGCCTGTCACCTTAACTGCCACGTCAGAGATGAAGATGTGGAGCGGCTTGCCGTCGGCGGTACCGCGATGCTCGGTCGAGATTACCAGGGGACCTGCTTTCTTATAGCCCGTCCAGGTTGCTTTGACGAGGCTTGGCTTTTGGTTCCCGCCGTGATGGAACTCGAGGTACTCGACGCGGTTGTCTTTGCCGACGTACAGGTCCCAGGTGTCGCCGGGCGTGTAGCCGCCGAGTTCCGCTCCATATTTCACCGAGACCAGTCTGGCTGATCCGGTCCCCCCCGGCAGTTTCTTCATCCCTTCATCGGTCACACTGGCGCTCGTGTCCCAATAAGCATGTAACGGGAACAGGAGCCAGTAATTATCGTTGGTGAAACCAGCATCCGTTTGCTTCTTGGTGTCGTCGTTTAGCTCGGAGCGCATGTAGGTAACCTTGACAGGCTTACCTTCTTTGTCTTTTCCCTCGTAGGAGACCTTGCCAGTTTTGGGTTCCCACTCCCACTTGCGGGAAGCTTTGAAGAGTCCAGTGATTTCCCCGTTCCAGGTGTAGCGGATCGCATCAATTTGCGCGAACGAATCCAGGCCATAGGCCTTGGCAACTTGTTCGAGAATGGGCGGGCGGGTCTGCGCCCAGGAGGTTGCAGAAAGGACTACCACTCCGAAAGCCAAAAGGCGGGTCGTCATTGTTGTCGCACGGCTCGGACTTGTCATGGAGTTCGCTCCTCAGTGAAATTGAACCGATTTCCCTTGGATGTAGGGCACAGGACTTCAGATACAAATGCCTTTAGTCAGTCGAGCGTGGGGTTGCCGCTGGCCGTTTGTACCGGCGATACGCGACAATCGCGGCAGCCATCGCCACCGACCCGTATTCCGCCAGGATAATCCAGCTTGGGAGCACCCACGGACGACCAAGCGCACGCAAATGCCAAATGTAATAAGTAGGAATAATGCTCACCGTCCAGATGATGATCGGAACGGTCGAAGCCGACCGCAGGAACGGCAACAGCCAGAGAAGATACCACGGATAGACGACCGGTGCACACAGAAGCGATGCTGCCATCGGCCAAGCGAACGCATCCGGAGACAATGCCGCGGCCTTGCGCCTCAGCCACATCGCAGTGAGCAAGCCGGCGAGCAGTGCCAGCGCAGCCAGCAACCCCGAAGGCGCCACCTGATCGAGCGACGCGAACAAGGGACCATTAAACCGGAAGCTGCGCACATACACGCCCAGCGAGCCGATCGGAATGCGGCCATGATTAAAAAATGAACGATCAAGAAATGGCACGTATAGGAGTCCGACCACGGCTGCCGCCAGCGCCGCGTCGCGAATGCGAACCCGCTTCCAGTAGAGAGGCAAGAGTACGGCCGGAAGAAATTTAACTGCTATCGCGAGCCCAAGTGCGACGGCCGCAGTCGTCCGCCATCGGCGCCCCAGCGCAGCGGCGGATGCTACCAACAATAGCGCGCCAACAATATCAATGTGGCCGCTTCCCGCGACTTCAACGGCCAGCAATGGGTTCCAGGCGAAGGCCAGAATCAGCTGCGCACCCTGCTCGGTGCAACGTAGCAGATCGAGCAACACGAAAACAATGGCGAGCTCGCAAATCTCAAACGCTACTTTCAGTGCAAAGGTAGATTCGTGAATCGCGGTGACGGCGCGAAAGAAAAGCTCCGCCCCCGGTGGATATGGGCTTGCTAAATCCGGGTGGTTCAAGTTGCCGGTTTCCGGGGTATGAAGCTCCTTCACGGCAGGATCGCTGGGAACGACAACATAGGGGTTGTAGCCGAGCCTCTGCAGGCGGCCGTCCCAAACGTAGCGGTGGATATCATCATCGGGGCCCGGCGACACTGGAAGAAATTCGACGTGCCACACCGCAGCCAGGACCAGCCCAATGACGACGACGCGCCGGGCAATCCGTCGTTCAAATTTGGGCGTGGCGAAAAACTCACGGATCGCCAAGAGGTACGCGATTCCGGCAAGCGTTAATGAGGCCATGAAGTACGGCCCACCCCTGTCGCTGAAGTTGCGTGAGCAGATCGTTAGCGCCACGCACAATGTCGCGCCGAGTATGTACACTCTCCACTGGGGGGTGACCTTCACAGTTCTCCCGTGCTCGTCTGAGATCGCGCCACCGCAGACTCCCACTCTTTAAGCCACGCCGCTGTGCGTGGCGCCCTTGCCGGATCCAGGCGCAACTCCTCTGCCAACCGATTCAAGTCGTCAACTACATCGATGTCGTAAAAGGAATCTGCCAAGCCTACGGAAAGCTCCAGCGCTCGTGCGCTTGAGAGGAGTCTCTCCCGTGCACTGCTGGTGCCCATTGCGTCGCCAGCGAAAAGCGTAGGATGCGAAGCCTTTGCGCCGACGAGATAGTAGCCTCCGTCGTGCGTCGGCCCCACGACCACATCATGTGCGGTCAGGCTTTCGAACGCATCCTCCAGAACAGAGCGCGGGAGGTGCGGGCTGTCGCTATTGAAGGCAACGACCCGGTGCCGGCCAGACGCCGCGAAGTTTGCAAACACCGAGGTGAGCCCCGCAGCAAGACCCTCACCTTTCTGCGCAACTACGCTCACTCCACTGCCGGCTAGTTGCGCCAGCTCGTTTACGTCCGAGTCCGGGCACATGATGGCAACTTTCACACTGCGCAATGATCGCGCCAGTGCCAGCGTGTCTTCCAAAAGACAGCAATACAGTGCAGTGACAGCTGTGGGAGAACGCCTTGAAGCCAGGCGCGTCTTGACCGCGCCCGGCCTTGGCGCTTTCGCCATGATTACCAGCACACGGTCACTCTCAGACGAAGGTACCGCCGTCTCGCTTGCGGATTTCATAGAATTTTGACGCGGATCTACGCTGGCCGTGATGTGCCTGCTCTTCGACGCTGGAAATAATAACGCACTATCAAGCTGAGAATGAACCAGCCAGCGCCGAGCGTGCCCTTAACCGTGCCGCTGATCTTCGATTTTCCGATGCGCGGGTAATAGCTTACTGGAACTTCAACCACGCGGAATCCAGCCAGCGCACCCTTCAGGATCATCTCAACCGCCCAGCCGTAGGTGGTCTCTTCGAGCGCGAGCGAGTGTAGTACGTCCGCGCGGGCAGCGCGAAACGGGCCGAGATCTGTTATGTTCACGCCATACAGAAGTCTGATCACGCCTGCGGCGAGACGGTTCCCAAACACCTGATGCCAGGGCAACGCGCCAGAAGAACGCGGATCCCGCAGGCGCGAACCGAGCGTGATGTCCGCACGTCCTTCAATGATTGGTGCTAGAAGGATTGGCAGTTCGGAGGGCCGATCGCTGTAGTCGCCATCAAGGAACACAACCACGTCTGGGGAACTCGCTGCGGCCAGGCCAGTGAGGCACGCCTGCCCGTAGCCACGCCGGGGTTCGTGAACCACGCGAGCCCCCATTCTTGCGGCGATCTCGGGCGTCCCGTCGTTCGAGTTGCTGTTGACGACGATGACCTCCGTCGTGAGATCGGACGGGAGATCCGCTAAGACGCGCTCAATTGCCTGCGCCTCATTATGGGTAGGGATGATGACTGACACTCGCACGTGAACTTGATCCGATTACCACAAGGGCGAAGATGGCCACCGTTGCGACAACCACGCGTCAACGCCCCATCGCCGCCCTGCGCTTCCGATAGCGAGCCCGAGCGATGCGAGCACCGGAACCAGAAGCTCCCAAATCCATGCAGTGCCCCACTCAGACACCCAAAGGCTGCCCAGGTAGAGAAAGGCTACGAAGGCGACCGGACGCGTCAGCAGACCTACGACAAGCAGGATTCCGAGAGAGATCTCGGTCGCGGCCTGCATAGGAGCCGCCATCGCGGCGTGGCTTGCTGCCAGTGCCATCACAGATTTCCAAATGGCCGGCGAATGACTGTTCTTGATGTAGTAACTGATCAGACCCGCGTAGCCCGCCGGTGTGTACAGGCTTTTCCCCAGATTCTCGAAAAAGACCCACACAAACATCGCGCCGATCGTCAGTCGTACGATTGCCAGGCCGTTTGCTGCTCGTGGTTCGCGAGCCACTGGGGCTAATTCACTTTGCGGTGAGGTTGCGATTGTTGTCATGATGAACCTTGTCCAGTGGATGCTATACCAGATTGGAAATATTCGCAGATCATCTTGTCGTCAGCGAGGCTATCGCTACAAATTATCGCCAGAGCCTTTCTCTGAAGCCCTGACAACTCGTGTCGGCTGCTGGTAGAATCTCGGTCTATGTCCGCCGATTGAGGAGTGTTCCAATGAGGCTGCGAGTTCTGTCGTCGTTGCTGCTGCTCTTTGTTGCGGCACCTCAGTTTCCGGCGTGCCAGTTGGCCGCCCAGGCCACTACGAATGCCCAGAAATTCAGCCCTCCAACCCGCACCTTTCGTTTTACCTACAACTTCACTGTGAAGGATATTCCCCCCGGAACGAAACGAGTGCGCGTCTGGATTCCGGTGCCACAAACGGATCAGCATCAGACGGTGCGCGTTCTGGCGGTCAAGGCTCCGGTCAAAACGCGAATGACGCAGGAGGCCGAGTACGGCAATAGGATGATGTATGCGGAAATCCAAGATCCGGCTACTGGCAATGCAGAGTTCACCGTCGAGTGCAAGATCACGCGCCGCGAGGACTCACGCGGCGATTATGCGCAACTCAAGCAGACAGACCAGAAGCCTAGCGTCGTATCCGCGTCGATGAGCCGACTGATTGCGCCTGACAGTCTGATCCCTACGGACGGGAAGATCAAGGAGCTGGCAGTCGAGGTAACTGGGTCTCAGATCGGCGCGGTAGCAAAGGCCAAGGCTGCCTATGATTACCTCTTCACGAATATGCGATATGACAAGACCGGCTCGGGCTGGGGACGCGGGGACGCAGTGTGGGCCTGTGACGCCAAGCGGGGCAATTGTACGGACTTCCATTCCCCGTTCATCGGCATGTTGCGCGCTGATGGGATTCCCGCCCGCTTCGACATCGGTTTTCCACTCCCCGAAAACAAAGACAAAGGAGATATCGCTGGTTATCACTGCTGGGCTGAGTTCTACGCGCCAAAAACCGGTTGGATTCCCGTTGACATCTCAGAGGCATGGAAGGCGAAGGAGAAAGGAGATTATTTCTTCGGCAGCGTTGACGCCAATCGGGTGCAGTTATCGACCGGCCGCGATATCGCACTGTCTCCTAAGCAGGATGGTCCGGCACTCAACTACTTCGTCTACCCGTATGTCGAGGTTGACGGTAAGCCGTACGAAAAGCTCGACAAGCATTTCAGTTTCGAGGAAGTAAAATCCTAGCGTTCTGATTCTGCGCACGCTTGAATCGTTCGGGTGGTTGATCGGTGGCCGAAGGAAGCGGCTGTGAAGCTTGTTTGAAGCGCAGTACCCTGATTCATATGATTTAGAACCTGGGTCTCCCGATTCCCTCAGCAAAGCTCTTCAGGCGCGAAGCCAGGGCCCGAATAGGCCTCCTCGCTGTCGCGATCGCAATAGCACTACCTCAGCTTAATTGGGCGGGGCCGTCGCTCTGTAGATTTTTATCCAATGGCTTCGCACCTGGGGCTTGGTTTTTTTGCCATTCCAGTCGAAAACTATGAGATCCGTTTCCTGCCTGGGCATATGGCAATCGATGCAATTGCTCACGACCTGGTGGTTCAGCTTTGGGAACATAGCGGTTTCAGGTTTGTGACAACTCAAACAACGCTGCGAGAACACTGACAAGTCGTGCTGTGGCGTGTGCACTTCGTGGCAGGTCAGGCATGTCATGGCCGATTGCTGGAAGCAGCGACTTTTTTCCAGCAGTTCGACCTGGCTGCCGTGCACGTCAACTTGCGCATTCGGAGCGGGTTGCGGCAATTCGAGGTACTTGTCGAGAGGCTCGCCGGGAAGATAGGTGAAAGGTTTGGAAAGCGCAACCCCCTGGCCCGCATGGCACCAGGCGCAGAGGTCAATCTGGCGGTCGCGAGAAAACCTGGCTGGATTGAGGATGGCAGAGTCGGAAGAGACAGAAGACTTGGAGCTTTCACGCTGCACGTGCTGGCGTCCCGGGCCATGACACTTTTCACACGTGATGCCAACTACGAAATCAGTTTTACTGTATCGATTGGGTGGAGGTGGAATCGACTCGAAATACGTTGCGTGACATTCCAGACAACGTGGAATGATGGGGCGATCGAAATTCGCGACACCGTCGCGGTATCCCGGGCTGTTCACCCAGCCAAGCTCGTTCCAGTAGGAAACGGGAAGTTGAAAGAGCTGATCTCCTTTCCAGAATAAGTAGGTCTGCCCCTTCCCTCCAGATCCTATTACCAGGCCAAACCGCTCGGTGCGCTCCGTGGTGTATGGAGGTATCCCGTGCACCGCGGTCTGGAAGAAGCCGCCGGCCTTCTCCTCGAGCCGAAAAGTTAATTCCGGGTTTGAAGTAGTGGGTGCGTTTGCGCCGGGCGCGAAATTACCGAGGATAGAATTTTTGTCAGGCAGCCTCGATGTGAGGCAATGAGCGGTTTGCTGAAAACTGTCGACTTTCTCTTGATGGCACGAGCCGCATGCAGAGTCTCCGGCATAATTATCGCGCGCAGGTGAGGTCTTATCTTTGGGGGACGCGACTGAGGCTTGGGCCGGCCTTGCGGACGATTGCTGCGACCGAGTGTCACTTTGACCAGAGACACTCAGTCCTGCCAGTAGCCCAAGAATCACACCGATTATCGAGGTATTTCTCATTCGCGCCCTGCAACGACCGATGCCTTCCGGCGGAGGCCTTCCGCCGTCACTTCCACTTGTCCTGGCCTTCTACAATCGTGATGTAACGATCGATAGGGAGATCTGTGACTCGTTGTTTTAGCCCGCTGGGCTGAGGCCAGTGGATTTCCAGTAAATCGATTTTGGTGCGCTGGCCGATTCCCAGCACAATGCGTGGGTCATGAGACGAGAGATAGCTTCCACCGCCTACTTTCATGCGGTTCCTCTGCATATCGCCAGCCTGGTAGCTGACGCGAGCGCCAATGGCGTCGATATTCGCCTTCTTGCCGACCAACTTGAGTCCCAGCCAGTGGTTCTGGCTGCCAACGTTGTTCCGCAGAAGAACTGGCGCTTCATTATTGTTGGAAATCAAGACGTCAATCGCCCCATTATTGTCGAAGTCGCCGATGGCCAACCCACGCGCCGACATGTTTTTCGCAAAGGCCGGCCCACTCTGATCGCTGACGTTTTGAAAAACCTTGCCTGTACTGTGGAACAGCAGAAGAGGTTCCTGGTAAGAGACATCTTTGTGATACACCTGAATCAGGTCGTCTGGATTTCCATTGGCCAGAAGCAGGTCGAGATTGCCATCGTTGTCGTAATCAAAAAACTTCAAGCCCCAACCGCTCATCAGGCGCGTGGCCGACGCAATGCCGTTCGGTCCGGCTTGATCATCGAAAGTTTCGTCGTGGTTGTTGCGGTACAGGGAATACGTTTCATGGTCGATATTGGCCACGAATAAATCCAGCCAGCCATCTTCGTCAAAATCGGCGGAATCCACTCCCATCCCGGAACGGGGCCGGCCCGCATCGCTATATGCCACGCCAGCTTGCGCTCCTATTTCTTCGAACACTCCGCCGGGCCGATTTACGAACAGAAAGTTCGGAGTCGTGTCATTGGCCACAAAAAGGTCCATGCGCCCGTCATTGTTAATGTCCGTGGCCACGGCTCCCCAGGCTTTGCCCAGGTACTTACCGATCCCTGAGGCTTTGCTTACGTCGGTGAAAGTGCCGTCGCCGTTGTTGTGGAACAACCAACTTGCCATTGGTTTGTAAAGCCGGGGAATACAGTAGCCAGGTTTGCCATCGGCCTCGCAAGGCAAGCTTTTGAACTTGTCGAAATCCACAAAGCGGCAGACGAACAGATCCAGCCGTCCGTCATTGTCGTAATCGAACCAGACGGCGCTCGATGACCACCCCGGAGCGGCAACTCCAGCTTTCTCAGTGACGTCGGTAAACGTGCCATCGCCATTGTTGTGATAGAGAATGCTTCTGCCGTACTGTGTGACATAAATGTCCGGGAAACCATCTGCATCGTAGTCACCTACCGCGACTCCCTGACCGTAGCCGCCGCCGCCGACTCCGGCTTTGGCGGTCACGTCGGTGAAAGTTCCATTGCGATTGTTCCGGTACAGAGCGTTGCGAAGTGGGGGATCAGGGTTATAGAAATCGCACTTGCCGCTGTTCACCAGGTAAATATCCATCCAACCATCGTTGTCATAGTCGAGGAAGGCGCAGCCCGCGCCGGTTGTTTCCGGCAAGTATTTCTGTGGAGACTTGCCGTTGACGTGCGTCCATGAGATCCCGCTCACTGCGGGTGGAATCTTCTCGAACGGGTAAACCGGAGTTGAGTGCGACTGGAGAGGCCACAGTCCGGGAAGAACAAGACAGCCCCCGATGCCGCGGAGAAAGCTGCGGCGGGATAAATCCGCCGGCCTTGGGAGCGAGTGCGGGAACTGATTCTTCACTGTGGTCAGACTTTGTTTGGGTTCGAGAACGGATCTCACCTGCAACGAACTCCGCCGGCTAGTTCTGTTTTTGCTGGGAAGCGGCGTCCGGTTCGCCGGCTGCTCCCTTCTGAGTCAACTGCTTTTGAACCGCAAATTCCCGGTCGGCGTCTTCCTTTCGCCCGGTCCGAGCATAGGCTATGGCCAGCAGGTAATGCGCCGCAGGATTTCCGGATTCCAGTTTGACTGCGCTTTCCAGCGGCGCGATCGCATCCGAAAATTTCTTCACCTCCACCAGCGAGCCGCCCCACCCGACAAACGCATCCCCAAACCCCGCATCTAGCTTGGCCGCACGGGAAAAATGTTGGATGGCATCGTCCCACTCCTTCTTCTGCTTCGCCATCTCGCCCAGGACGTATTCGGCGCCCGCATTGCCGGGATCAATCTGCAACTCCTTCTCGAACTCCTGTTTGGCTTCCTCGGCGGCAGCCGGCCCAAAATCCGGTTTGGATACCAGAACGCGCCCCAGCCGGTAGTGGATGCCAGCTAAATCTGGATTCTCCCGCAGGATGAGCCGGTATATCCCGGTGGCCTCCTCCCATTTCCCCTGGACTTCCAACGCTTCAGCGCTAAGTTCCTGCGCCTGATAGGAAGCAGGCGCCGTATTCGCCAACTGTGACGAGGCTCGAGTTGAGAGATCGGAGTAGGTGTGAACCGACAAGTAGAGAACGCCAGGATCGCGCGGGAATTCGTGATTCAGCGAGCGAAGGAAGTCAATCGCAGCGTCGGGTTGATCGGCGGACATTGCACAGCGAACCCCGGCGAACCCAACCTCGCGCTTCAGGTCTTTGTCCGTGATATGGGCTGCCGCGCTCTTCTTCAGAAGCGGGAGGGCTTCTTTGCAATGGCCGCTCTTGGCAAGTTCGACGCCTTTCTTACCAGAAGTGGAAAGATCGACCTTTTCAGAGTGAACAGCCGATTGAGCCGCCCAACTCAAAGACACCGCCAAGGTGCACGCCAAGAACAGCCGGGTATATGAAAATGGCAGCATAAAAAAGGGGCAAGCGTAAACCGCTTGCCCCTTATGATACATAGGCTAGAAGTAGAACTTAAGCGCTAACTGGATGTTTCGTTCGCCCTGCGAGGAGTTGATTTGGCCCATGATTCCGGAAGTTAAGGCGAAGGCACTCGGCCCACCCTGGAAATCCAGAACCGGATGGTTGAACAGATTCACAAAATCGGTTCGGAATTGCAATCGCGTACCCTCGGTTATAGGAAAGTCCTTGTGAACGCTTAAGTCAACGTCTGAGTAGTGGGGCCCTCGCACAGAACCAACGCCGCAGTTGCCATAAGACCCCGCCGCTGGTTGGCTGTATATGCTTGGGCTGAACCACTGAATATAGGCCGAGCCTGGGCCATTCACCACTTTCTTCTTCTCGTAGACCGGAGGGCCCGAGCAATTGGGTCGAGACACATCGAACAAAATACCCGCGCCGTTCGCGCCCGAGGGGTCACTAAATCCGCCAAGAATTGGGGTGAGCGCAAATCCCGAGTGCCAACTGACTATTGGAGCGATCTCCCAACCGCCGATGGCCGCGTTGGCTATTTTGTTCATGTCATGGCCGAATTGCCTGCCGCGGCCCACAGGAATCGCATAGCTCGCGAAACCGGTCAACGCGTGCGTTGTGTCGTAGTAACACGGTCCCCAGTCCGATCGAGGATCATAAATGTTCTGCCAGCCGGGCAATCCCATGGAGGTTTGCGTTCCATTCCCACCCCAGCTCGACGTTCCATAGAATCCCGGCGAATTACTCAGGCACTTGGAATAGACATAGGAAACTTGCCCATCTAGTCCATTCGCCAGATTCCTCTTCAACACCGCCTGCAAGGCGTTGTAACTTTGGTTGGAATTAGAGGCAGCGCCTGCAGTATAGAGCGGGAATGAGTTGGCGGAGAGGTTCGCACTGCCGAACACCCCGCCCAGGAAGGGCGAAGGTAGCACCTGCGCTCCCACGATTCCGGGCTTAGTGATTGTTCCATCCGCATTCACGAGCCGCCCCTGTGCCCAATCCATCAGGTTTAGCAAGTGAGTGCCAAACGATCCCACGTAGCCGAGTTGGAACGTGGTGTTCTTGGCGATTTCTTGTTGGATGGAGAAATTCCACTGAGTCTCGTTGGCGGGGCGATAGTTGGAAGGCCAGGCCTTAATCGTGCCCAACGCGCGCGTCGGCCCCGTGAAGCACGCCTGGTCCACCGTCGCACAGGCCGGAGCTGTCTGGGGAAGGGATTCGAAAGCGGCGGCGGATTGACGGATGTGATGGTCGAACTGATCTTCGTCAAGGGCCAATTGGTGGTCAGGTTTTGGTTTGCGCCACCGCCCTCCAGGTAGGAGGTCATTCCGACTGCGCCGCGGATGACCGTCTTGCCGTTCCAGAATCGAGGAGACCAGGCGAAGCCGATGCGCGGTTCCCAATCGCCGATGCCAAGGTAGTTGTTGTAGAGGCCACTATTGCCGTGCGCCTGGATGACCGCGCCGGTTGCGAAGTTAAAGTTCACCTCGCGGTCATGGATTTCATAGCGCGGGGTGTGGTCTTCAAAGCGGAGCCCGACGTTGATCGTTAACTCGTTGGTTACACGCCAGTCGTCCTGTACAAACGCGCCAAAGACGCTGTCGCGCAAGCCAAATTCATTAGCGCCGGCGTCGCGCCCGCCGCCGCCGAGCAAGCCCAGCCACAGGTCAGCCGAACCATTCCCCGTCAGCCCCGATGCGCTAATTGAGCCGAGCAAACCGTTGTTGCCCGGATAAACATAGTTGAGCCGGTCACGCCAATACTGGAACCCGGTATGAAACGTGTGACGGCCGTGCGTGATGAGCAGCACATCCTCAAATTCGCCAGTGCCGGTATGGAAGGTTTGTTCAAGGTTGTTCGACCCAGCTGAAACGTTGCCGCCGCTGATGATCGGCAGGCCCGGACTGAATTCGTTGGCGTTTGCAATACCGATAGTTTGTCCCAGGTTGCCATCGGCGGCGTTGTAATCGGTTTGATTGTATTGCACGTCAACGATGCCTATGCGCGCCTCATTGAGCATGTTAGGCCTGATGGCGTAGGTCCAGTTGACTACTCCGCTCTTCACCGGCTCTGTACTGGAATTGCCGGGATCGGCAAGGAGAAATGAGGCGGTTGCAGGGTTATTGATATATTCCTGCGACCAGCGCGCAAAAACGTGACTCTTTTGCGAAATTGCGTAATCGATCTTGAGGTCGCCCTGGTCGTTATTGAATTTGCTTTGGGTGGGGGCGAAGTAGTTTGCGCCGGTAACTGAATTGGCCATCACACGTTGCGCTGCCGTATAAGCCGGGAGCGAGGTGAGATTGGCAATGACCGGGTCAATTGTCAACCCAGCAGTCGCCAAGTTATTGTTGGGGATCGGCATCCCCACATTCGGCCCATTTGGATAAACAAGTTGTATCCCGGTTCCACCGGAGCAGACCCCGGCGACGTTGAATGCTCCGCCATTCTGCGTACAGAGCTGGCCAAAGTTGCCGCTTACCTCGCTTGGCGTGAGCAGACCATATCCTGCCGACGACGACTTTGGCGAACGCAGTCCCTGATAATCCGCAAAGAAGAACAGCTTGTCTTTGATAATCGGCCCACCTACGGCGCCGCCAAATTCATTCCAGTGAATGCGGGGCTTCAACAGAACGCCATTCGGCTGGTTGGTACCCGGCACAAAAGGCAATCCCTCGGACAATCCAGCGGACCAGGTATTAGCATTCAAAGCGTCGTTTCTGAAGAATTCCCAAACGTCGCCGTGGAATTTATTTGTGCCCGAGCGAATGCTGGTGCTAATCACGCCGCCTTCAAAGTCGCCAAACTCAGCGGAGGGGTTCTGGCTGATGACATTGAATTCCTGAATGGCGTCGGGAGCTGGCTGGTAGGCAACTTCGTTATTGTTCTTTTCCTGATTGGTCACTCCGTCGAGGTAGTAGGCATTGGCTTGCTCACGATTTCCGTTAATGAGAGGCCGGCCTGAACTTGGCAGCACCTGCGCCTGATTCAATGTCTGAGGGTTAGGGTTGGTGGCTCCGGGCACTAGTAGCGCCAGTTGCAGGTAGTTGCGAGAAAGCAGAGGGAGGGAATCTGTGATCTTCTCATCGATCACGGTGCCGACTTGTGCGTCTTGCGTCTGGAGAATCGGCGCAGCGCCAGTCACCTCCACGGTCTCGCTGACCTTGCCGACTTTCAGCTGCACATCTACGCGGGCAGTCTGGTTCAGGACCAGGGTGAAGGGCGGGTACACCGACGTCTCAAAGCCTGGGGCCGTCGCCTTGACACCGTAATTCCCCACCGGCAGACGCAGCAGGTTGTAGTCTCCGACTTCATTGGTCGTCGCATTCCAGACTGTTCCGCGATCCGTGTCCTTGGCCGTAACCACGGCGCCCTTGACGGGCGCACCGCTCGAATCGGTCACCGTGCCCACGATGGACGCAGTTACTTCCTGGCCCCACGCCGACTGCATTGTGCCGAGCATCCCAACCAGCAACAAAATCCCAACCCACATCGACTTTCTCGCATCGCAGAACCTCCGGAAACGCTTTTCGTCGAACCGAACCTGCCAAATAACCACAACACACAAAAATAGTGCAATAAGATTAGGACCAATGCTATATAGTAATCGCGGGTGCGTCGTCAAGAAAAAAATACCGATGATTAAAATTTTATTTCCGCACCGCTTTTAGTCTTAACCTATAGCACCATTGCCAGAAGCGATGTCTGCGGCAGGCGCCTGTCCGCAGGCCCTGTGGAAAACAAGGGCTGAAATCCAGGAAGGCCGGGAGCGTTTACGCACGAAATGCATAATTTTTACGCTGTATCCTGCAGTACGCTCTTTACAAGTTTCATAGGGAAGGTTTATGGTGAGTCTCATTTGTGCCGCGATTTTACCTGTGGTGGTTCTGAAAGCTCTATAGTACAGAGGAAGAGAGAAGCGTAGTGGAGCGCTCCGAGCGCCTGTTTTTCCGGGATATTCGGCTCTATAGCACATTTTCAGAGATCCATGTTTTATCCGACAGGCAAAGTAGACATCATCGTTTCTGATCCGGATGATTGGGGAATTCATGCCAAACAGCCGCGCAAATGGAATGCCCGCCTACCAGAAAATCCAAGCAACGATCATGAAGCGCATTGAAAGCGGGCAGTTGAAACCAGGGGATGCAGTCGATTCCGAACGGGAGCTGGCGAAGATCCACCAGGTGAGCCTGATGACGGCGCGTCATGCCTTAACCGCGCTCGAACGGGAGGGCATGGTGCAGCGCAGGCGTGGCGCCGGAACGTTTGTAGCGCCACCCAAAGTTCACTTCAACAAGCTGACCAGTTTCACCGAGCAGATGGCGATTCGAAGTTTGGCCGCTTGCTCAAAAGTTCTGTCGTTCGGCGTAGTTGACAACGAGCAGGAAGTTGCGGCCCGTCTGGCTCTAGCGGCCAACACTCGCCTGCTCAAACTGGAACGGCTCAGGCTCGCGGCTGACGAACCGTTCGCAGTGGAAACCTGCTATCTGCCGGCCGAGGAGTTCGCCGGGATCACTCGCAACTGCGATCGCTCGCGGGTCGCTGTTTTCCCTGTTGGAAGCCAGCTATGGGATTCAAATCGCTTATGCCGACGAAGAAATGGATGCGACCGCCGCCGCCCCCGCGACCGCAAATCTTCTGAAAGTTGCGCGCAATGAGCCCCTGCTCAGGATTCGCCAGGTCATTTATTCGACAAAGGGAAAAGCCACGCTTTATGTCCTCGGCCTGTATCGTTCAGATCGGCACACGCTGTTAGTGCGAAGATTTCGGTAAGGTGGATGGCGAGTTACTGAGCCGGAGGCGATTCCTTCCGTTCACGGATGACTAGGCAGGGACCATGCTTTTCGATAGCGGGCATATTCAGGGTCTGGCAGTTGAACCAGCACCGGGTGTTTGCCCGGGTCCAGCCACTGGAGGAGAGATTCGATGTTGGTTTGCTGCATGGCGGTACACCCAACTGTGCCCTGATCCGGTCCGCGCCAGACGTGCAGGAAAATACAGGACCCCGCGCCGCTTTGTGGCGGATTGCTGTTATGGGCGACGAACACCCCCCAGCGGTAGAGTTCATCGCTGCGCCTCATCAGTTCGAAGCTACTCCAATCCTTCATCATGCCTTCTGCATTGAGAAGCTGGTTGTAGTGGCTGGATGCGGAATCGTCCACGCATTCCACTCCCGGGCTGAGCGCTCTATAAGGCATTCGCGCGCCAGGGAGGGGGTCCGGGCTGTATCCAAACGAAGTGGTTAGAACAAAAATGCCGGCCGGCGCTTTTCCGTCTCCCTCGTGCTTGACCGGGCCATCCGCTGGGCTTGTATTTTCGGGTTGGATGCCGCGGCCCCAGCCCAGTCCAGTTTTGCCGACCACGACCGGAAAGCCCGGTCCTACGGCATGCCATTTGCCCTTCAGGCTGAAGCGTTCATAACGTTGCGCTCTCCCCTGCAAGTCGTCCCAGTTCCTGGTGGTCACGACCAGCATCTGTAGCGAATTCGAGAGACCGATGTAACCTCCATCCGCCGGGGGGAAGGTGCGTGTTTTTGCAAAGAGCCCGGGCGCGGCGAGCAGCAGTAGCGCCGCCCACGGGGGCAAAGTACTCGATAGTAAGTTGCGCATGGAACCCTTCCTTCCGAATTTGTGGCGAAGCTGACAACAATGTACCCCAATGCAGAGATCCGGTGCCGCTGAGTTCTACGATTACTCCGCGGTTGTAGGATCGATCACCGACCGAATTCGCGAGATTCGGTTCGCCGGAAATCCGCCTTGCTGGGCGTGCTTACGCACCGCATCTTCGTCAGGGGCGACGTACACGCAGTAGATCTTGTCATCCGTTACATAACTCTCAACCCATTGAATCTCAGGGCCCATCTCTCGCAGGATTCCACACGACTTGTGCGATAACGCCTGCAGTTGCTCGGACGATAAGCTCCCGGCTTCCGGAATGTCTCTCTCGATCACGAATTTTGGCATGGTAATTTCCCTCATTTCCTGATTTTTACAAGCAAAGAATTTGATTATCTAAGCTCAGCTGTCCTGCACAATCAACCCGGGCATGGGATGTGGAAAGCACTTCGTGCTTCCCACATCCCCCCGACGCTATTGACGGTTGCAACTCACGTGATTGTTCCAGTCGACATAGGCCCCCTGGGGGTTGTCCCGCCAAGCCCAGACGTGCAGCTCAAAGAACGCAGGTACGTTGAAGCGGTTTGGGCTGTCAACGAATTGGAAGACCTGGCCATCCAGCACTGGAGGAGTGTTGTTATGAGCTGCCAGCCAGGCGTCTGCAAAGAGTATGTACTCGACTCCCACCAGCCGCATGGCGCCGTCCGACGGCTCGTAAATCAGGGCTTGCGGCTGTGAGACATCCAGCACACCATTGAGCAGGGCGCCATTGACGTAGTGCACGCCCATGGCACCGTGGTCCGGACCGGTAACGCAGCCGAGGAACGGCGCGTAGCCGGCCCCGGTAGCCACGTTGACGTCACCGAACTGCTTTGTGGCATCGCGAACGAGTTGAACGAGGTCGGGCGCGGCAGATTCATGAGCGGCCTGCCCGTTCCCGGAATGGTTGGTTGCATTTCCCTGCGCCGCCGCGAAGGTTGCGCCAAGAACTATCAGACAGCCAGCGAGCATACCGAACTTCGTCTTGATCTTCATGTGATCCTCCTTGTGTTTCCTCTCCAGATTGACTGATTGACTTGCTGCTTGCTACATGGCGCATACTGCCGCAACCGGCGTGGTTTGACCATAGCGGACGCCTTAAGGATTGCTTAATCCAAATGAATTCGTAAGCCACGGAAAAGATTGGGCTTGTCCAGGCGTGGTGGAACCGATGTAGAATTAGCGAGCACTCGTGGGAGTTGCTGCCGTGGCCTCTGACCCCGTCAGATTGTCATACTCGATCCGATTCGGTGACGATTTCGATCTTGACCCGCGCACCTACGAACTGCGGCGCGCGGGCCGTGTTCTCAAGCTGGAACGCATTCCGATGGAGTTGCTACTGCTCTTAATTGAGAAAAAAGGGCAGCTCGTGACCCGCGACCAGATAATCGAGAGGATCTGGGGCAAAGACGTTTTCCTCGATACTGACAACAGCATCAACGCCGCCATCCGCAAGATTCGCCAGGTGCTGAAAGACGATCCGGAGCGGCCACGCTTTGTGCAAACCATCACCGGCAGGGGTTACCGGTTCATTGCTCCTGTTGTAGAAGCCAGCCCCGCTTCGCCCATTGCAGTTGCCCCTCAGCCACAAGCCGCCGCCCCGGGAAACTTGATCGGTAAGCAGATCTCCCACTACCGGATCCTGTCAGAATTGGGCAGCGGCGGCATGGGGGTGGTGTTCCAAGCGGAGGACATCCGCCTGGGTCGGCGCGTCGCTTTGAAATTCCTGCCGGAGAACCTGGCCTGTGACCAGAGAGCGCTCAAGCGATTTGAGCGCGAGGCCCGCTCTGCCTCGTCCTTGAATCACCCGAACATCTGCACGATTTACGAAATCGACGAGGCCGACGGACGAACCTTCATCGCCATGGAACTGCTCGAGGGGCAGACGCTCCGGGCCCGCATCGCCGGCAAGCCTATGGAGATCGAAGCGGTTCTCAATTGGGGCATCCAAATCGCCGACGCGCTCGACGCCGCGCACTCGAAAGGTATCGTTCACCGGGACCTCAAGCCTGCGAACATCTTCATCACGAATCGAGGCCAGACGAAGATTCTCGACTTTGGGCTGGCGAAGGTTATCCTCAAGCCTGAGAATACCGCCCCGAGTACCCTGACCACTGAATCCGAGGAACATCTAACCAACCCCGGAAGTGCGGTGGGAACGGTCGCCTACATGTCCCCCGAGCAGGTGCAAGGGAAGGAACTAGACGCTCGCACCGACCTGTTTTCGTTCGGCGCGGTGTTGTACGAGATGTGTACGGGAACCCTGCCCTTCCGAGGCGACACTTTGGCACTGGTCTTCAACGCCATTCTGGAACACCCTCCTATAGCTCTCGTGCGGCTAAATCCTGACGTGCCCCCCGACCTGGAACGCGCCATCAACAAAACTCTGGAAAAAGATCCCGAGCTTCGCTCCCAGTCCGCGGCCGATATTTGTGCTGAGCTAAAACGGCTAAAGGGGGAAATGAAAAAAACGGACAGGGCGGTTGTCGCTGCCATCCCTGCCAGACCGGACGCCCGCGCCGCAGACCCGGTTTTTACCCAGTATCTAGCGCACGAATTGACAGCTCTACACGACCGAAACTCGGAAAAGCCAGTAAAGCTAAAACCCCGTCCGATGACTCTTCCTGTGCAGCGGACGGGATTTGTGGGGCGCAAGAAAGAAGTAGCTGCCCTCAAAGAACTTCTGATGCGTCAGGAAACAGGCCTGCTTACGGTCACAGGTCCGGGCGGGATGGGTAAGACTCGACTCGCCGTACAGGTGGCAGGTGAACTGGTTGAGCACTTTCCGGGCGGAATTCATTTTGTCCCGCTCTCGTCGCTAGGCGATCCGGCTTTGATCGCTTCCGCGATTGTTCAAACTATGGGAATCCGGGAGGCAGGAGGCCGCTCGGCGCTCGAAACACTGAAGAGGAATTTGCAGGGCGCATCCCGCGCGTCCATGTTGCTCCTGCTGGATAACTTCGAGCACTTGGTTCAGGCGGCTCCCACCGTGGCGGATCTCCTGGCGACCGCTCCCAACCTTAAGATCATGGTAACCAGCCGTTCCGCCCTCCATGTGTATGGAGAACGTGAGTTTCCTGTTCCACCCCTGGCGCTGCCGGATTCACGGTCCAAACCCTCGGTGGAGGTTCTGTCACAGTGCCCCGCGGTTGCGCTGTTCGTACAACGCGCCATCGCCGCCAAGCCGGATTTTGAGTTTAGTCGAGAAAACGCGGCAGCCGTCTCTGAGATCTGTGCCCGGTTAGACGGTCTGCCCCTCGCGATCGAACTCGCGGCCGCCCGGGTCAAGGTACTTTCCCCCGCTTTGATGCTGACCCGCCTGGCGAGCCGCTTGCAACTCTTGACTGGTGGTGCGCGCGACTTGCCCCAGCGGCAACAAACGCTTCGTGCGGCCATGGACTGGAGCTACGACCTTCTCAGCGCTGCCGAGCAGAAACTGTTTCGACGATTATCTGCGTTCGCGGGCGGATGCAATCTGGAAGGGGTGGAAGCCGTTTGCGACACCAGGGGCGACCTCGATCTCGACCTTCTCGATGGCATGGCCTCCCTGCTGGACAAGAGTCTGGTTCAGCAGATCGAGAATGTGGGTGAGTCTCGGTTCGTAATGCTGGAAACGATTCGCGAGTACGCTCAGGAAAAGCTGGAGGCAAGCGGGGAGCAGCCCTTGACGAAACGCGCTCATGCCGCCTATTGCCTAGTGCTGGCGGAGGAGGACGCTACTGAGGTGGGCGCGGAATGGCTGGAACGCTTTGCATTCGAACATGACAACTTTCGCGCAGCTCTTGAGTGGCTGACTGAAACCGGAGACGCGGAGTGGGGCTTGCGTCTTGGTACCGCGCTGTTTCGTTTTTGGGAGATTCGCGAGCACCTCGCTGAAGGCAGGGATAGCTTGGGTAAGCTGCTGAAGCTCGCAGGAGCGCAGGCTCCCACGAAGGCGCGTGCACGAGCCCTGTTTGCGGCAGGCGTGCTCGCCGGCGAGCAGGGGGATTATGCCTCGGCGGATGTGCTGATGGGCGAAAGTCAAGACATCGCGCGCCAGTTGGGGGACAACACGGGTGTCGCCGTCTCTCTAAACGCGCTGGCGGTCTTGGCTTTCGACCGGGGCGATGTAGCAGTTGCGCGCTCTCTGTTCGAAGAAAGCCTTGTGCTGTGGAGAGAATTGGGCGACCAGAAGGCTGTGGCCCGCGCCCTCAGTAACTTGGCCAACGTCTTCAAGGTACAGGGAGACTATGGCCGCGTGCGCGCTCTGCAGGCGGAATGCCTTTCGATCTTCCGAGAACTGGGAGATCGGACAGGCATCGCCTGGTCCCTAAACTACCAAGGGGACGTAGCGCGCGACCAGGGTGATTCCGCCGCTCGAACCTTGTACGAACAGGGGCTGGCGATTTTTCGCGAGCTCGGAGACCGCTGGGGCATTGCCAGCACCCTCGCCGATCTGGGGAGCTTGGCGAGAGAACAGGGCGACTATTCCACCGCGCGCGCTCTGTACAGCGAAAGCATTAAACTTTTTCGGGAACTGAACCATAAACGCGGAATTGCGCGCCTGCTGGAGTGTTCCGCGTGTTCGGCGGCTGCTCAACTCGAAGCCGGGCGTTCGCTGCGACTGGCAGGCGCAGCGGCTGCGCTGCGCCAAAACATTGGCGCTCCGCTCACACACACGGAGCAGGCCAAGCTGGAAGCCGCTTTGAAGCCGGCACGGCAGGCCTTGACCAATTCCGTAGCCGCGACCGCATGGTTAGAAGGTTCGGCTTTGCCGGTCGAGGAGGCTATTGAAGAGGTGCTGATGAGCGAGTCTTCGTCTCCCTTGTCTTAGCGCAATGGCAACTCCGTGAGGCTGACTCCAGCGACGAAAAAAATACTGAACACACTCGCAAGCTTCATCCTGCGCTCACCCTGCCGTGGTCGGGTCGATAAGTCGGCGAACAGCGGAGACTCGGTTGGCCGGAATGCCGACGCGCCTGGCGTGTTCGTGGATGATCGCTTCGTCGGCGGCAAGATAGACGCAGTACACCTTGTCACCGGTTACGTAACTATGGAGCCACTGGATCTCGGGACCCAACCCCTTCAGAACCTGGACCGACTTTTGCGAGACTTCCCGCAATTGGGCTTCGCTTAGATTTCCTGCCCCCGGGATTTCCCGTTCAATGACGAACTTTGGCATGGCCCCTCCGATGTCCACAGATGCTACCATGCAGGTGTAGCGGCTTCAAAACGCTATGCCCGGGCATCGTCTGGGCTCGCGAGTACAAAAACATAAGGTGAGGTTGCCGTGGATATTCGAACCCTTCAGAAACCGTTGAAAGAGCAATACCGGAACGATCCAGATACCTCGAAAATCACAATCCGTGCCAAAGGCGGGCAGACAGATGTACCGATATCGTGCTCCGTCGATCTTGGACGTGCCATCTACCGAGCCGAGGCGCACAAGGGAGTTGGGGGTGCCGGTGCCGGCGCCTGTTCGGGCGATCTTTTGCTTGGGGCTCTGGCGGCTTGCGCGCAGATCACCTGTCAAATGGTTGCTGCGGCTATGGGCATACTCACGGAACGCATTGAGGTCACAGTGGAGGGAGACCTGGATCTGCGAGGTACCCTTGGCATATCGAAAGATGTGCCGGTAGGCTTTGAAAGCATTCGTCTGCGTATTGATGTTGATGCACCTAAGGCGACGCCAGAACAACTGCGAGGATTGCTGGAAAAAACAGAACAGTATTGCGTAGTAATGCAGACCTTAAAGCGGCCTCCGAGCGTGCAGATCGAGCGGGCTGTGACCCCGGTTCTCAACTGACAGTCCGTTTCCTGCAATCCAGCCGGCTGAGAAATAATCGCGAAAAAAATGGGTATATTTTCGCCTATTTCCAGGGAAAGGACGGCGCACTTTCTTTGCGGTTAAGACCTGCGTGGCGGAGCGCGCAGTCTGGCGCTAACTTGTCTCCGCCATGCGGTAAACGACAGCCTCGGATTGGAAGAGACTTGAGGGTGGTCATGGCTCCCAAGCCAACTTCGGGAAAACGGTTCGTGTCGGGGGACATAAGGCCCGGATGGCCCGTCATTCCGCACTTTCCCAAAATCAGGTCTTCGAAAAAAGAGTCTTAATCATCGAATAAATCATCTCTCGTTGCAGAGCAGTGTCTTGGAAAAGACCCATGGCAGCCAGTCCAAACTTCTCGGCATCACTTGCCTCAAACTCTCGTAGCCTTAATTTCGATCAGGTAGAGGATCTCCTCAAGCTGCAAAAGGCGGCTCAGAAAATCAGCTCCATCCTTGACCTCGATCAACTGGTTGACAAAGTCGTGAACGAGGTCGCCCGCTCGTTCGGATGTCTGGATTCTGACATCTACCTGCACAACCAAGAGCGCGGCGAACTGTCGCTAGCGTGCGCCCGTGGCTGCACCGGCTGCGACCTCTGCGGCCCCCGCCACAGCCTAAAGATCGGGAAAGGCATGGTCGGACACGTCGCATCCATTGGCCAGATGCACTATGCGCCCGATGTGCGCCAGGACCCTTATTACATTGGCTGTGAAGAATCCACGCTCTCGGAAGTTGCAATTCCCCTCCAGGTAGAAGGGCAGTTAGTGGGGGTATTTACCGCCTCCCACAACGAACTAGATGCCTTCAACCCCTGCCAGTTGCGGCTGCTTCAGGCCATGTGCAGCGACGTGGCAGTGGCAATCCACAACGCTCGCCGATTTCAGCAGGAACAGCGGCAACGCGAACAAATGACTGGCGAGGCTCGGGAGGCCCGCATCATTCAGCAGGCCCTTTTCCCCAAGACATCTCCCTCCATTCCTGGTTTCACCGTATCCGGGCTTTCGATTCCCGTGGGCGCCGTGGGCGGCGACTGGTACGACTTCATTCCCATGGATAATGGGCGATGGGGATTGGTGCTGGCCGACGTTTCCGGCAAGGGAACCGCTGCTGCGCTGCTCATGTCCGCTACTCGTGGCATCTTGCGATCGCTGGCCGAGGCTGCGTGCACTCCAGGCGAAGTGCTGACCAAGCTGAATCGCCTTTTGGTGGAGGACTTCCCCGCCGGCCGCTTTGTGACCATGGTGTATGCCGTGCTTGATCCCGTTAAGCGGACTTTGACCTTCGCCAACGCCGGTCACCCGCGGCCACTCTTGATTACCGGCGTGTCAGCCCAGTTCCTCGACGTGGAGCGAGGAATTCCGTTGGGACTGGGACCAGGAGACTTCTCGGAGGTGGAAGTGAAGCTTCCCATTGGTTCTCGAGTAGTGTTTTACAGCGACGGAATCACCGAGGCTGAAAATCGAGCGGACGAAGAGTACGGATTGGTTCGTCTTCAAAAACATTTTTCGCGAACCGACGCCTCCGCCGAGAGCCTGCTCGATGACGTGCGCTCCTTCGCCGACGGCTCGGGTCTACGCGATGATGCCAGCGTGATCCTGGTGAAGGGGTAACCGGGCACAATGTTTCAGGACCAAGCCCTTGGCAGTTCACTTTTGACCGCATTGGTTTTCTCCTTTAGCACCGATTGATTCGCATTCGTTCGGTTTTCGGTGTCCGAACCGGAAAGGCGCGAAAGTCGAGTCAACCAGGGCCATTTAGTTTCGCTAATTCGACGGCTCCTATTAGCCCTGTAACCAGAATTGACAGTTCCACCAGGGACACTCATGCTAATCCGCCTAATGGCCGCAATGACGGTCCGGAGCTTCCTTTGCTCACTGTTTGCGTTGCAGGGGAGCCGTGATCAGCCCTTTATCTCCAAACCACTTCGTAAAAGTGAGGTTTCCGTCAGCGCTTACCGAAACTCCTACGCCTCCGATGCCTCCGCCCCGGCGTGAACGTACAAGCAAGCGTTTGTTGGGAAAAATTGGCGGTACGGGCGTTGACAATCACTCTTTGGACTAGCGAGTACTCCGATTCACCGTTACTGTTGAAACTATTAGCGAAACTGTTTTCGTGGGTGACGCTACAGGCAGCATCCTGCCTAACCCGGAAGGTATACCGCTCAACATAATCACTGTAGAAAAGAGTATCTCCAGATCGCCGAGTCACTTCGCCATAGTCTGTGCGGCCAACCCATTCGCCAACCCACTTTGCAGCAAATTTCAGATTCGACAAGCCTGTCTTCACGACGATCTGCCCTGGTTTTCGACTCGGACCGTCGCCTCCCATTTCAGGCCTACCGCCTGCGCCTCGATCAAGTGGTCGCCTGCACTCACTCTGGCCAGCTTGGCTTGACCAGCTGCGACTGCCCCTCCGCCGAAGCCGGCGGGCTCACCAGTGATTCGAGACGGGGACAATTCCACACGAGCACCTCTGCGAGATCTCCTCAATTTGCGAAGGCGACTGGTCAGTGTGACAATCTATACATGCATAAATTTTTGATCGTTACTGTCAACTTATTGGCGGGTGGAATGCTGCTGGGGAATGCCCTGGCGCAAGACACGCCGGCCACGACTCCACCTCCTTCTTCCACTCCTGCGGCGTCTGCTCCGGCTGGTCAAACTTCTGCTGCTCCGGCCAAGGCTCAGACTTCCGCGGCAGGGCCGCATTCCGCTGCAGCGGCGAAGGGCCCGGCTCCCATGGTTCTGAAGACGCAAAAAGAAAAATTCAGTTACGCGTTGGGGATGAGCAATGGAAAGAAGCTGGCGGAAATTCTTCACAAGCAGTCAGTTCCATTCGATGCGGCCGTTATGGCGCGCGGTTTGAAGGACGGCCTGGGAGGCGGCAAGACGCTGCTCACCGATCAGGAAGCGCAGGCCGCAGTGGAAAGTATGAGGAGCGACCTGATCAAGAAATCGGCGGCCGCGAGCAGGAAAGAAGGCGACGATTTTCTGGCCGCCAACAAGGGCAAAGAGGGCGTCATCACCCTGCCGAGCGGTTTGCAGTACAAGATCCTGAAAGCCGGCACGGGGCCGAAGCCCACGGCTAGTGACACGGTGGCCTGCAACTATCGCGGAACGCTGATTAACGGCACAGAATTTGACAGCTCGTACAAACGCGGCCAGCCCTCGAAGTTTGCCGTGACTGGAGTCATCAAAGGATGGACCGAGGCGCTGCAACTGATGCCCGTGGGATCGAAATGGACACTCTTCATTCCCTCCGATCTGGCTTATGGAGAGGGCGGCAACCAGGGGATTCCGCCGAACTCCGCGCTTATTTTTGAAATCGAGCTGGTTTCGATTGAGGCTGGGGAGAAGAAATAGGGCCTCGGGCTTCCGGCTCCCGGCAAAATGCGCTTCGCTGATCGCCGAAGCCCGACGACCGAAGCCCTTGTAGTAATCTTGGTTGTTGACTCAACCCTCTGACTTAAGGAAGTGTATGGCGCACACCGTGTTTTGCGTGATGTTGAAAAGAGAAATGCCCGGGTTGGACGAGCCTCCGTTTGACAATGACCTTGGCCGCAAGGTTTATGACAACGTTTCCCTGGAAGCGTGGAGGATGTGGACCGAGCACTGCAAGATGCTGCTCAACGAATACCGCCTGAACCCCGCGCGGCGCGAGGATCAGGAGGTCATTGTGAAGCAGTTGGAACAGTACTTCTTTGGCGAAGGGTCGGCGGCGCCTAAGGAATATGTGCCGCCAGCGTCGAAGTAAGAGTTGAGGTTGCGTCTGTAGACCGTGGTGCGACCACGGAGGCTCGAGAACTGAATTCAGCGTAAAGGCTGGGCCCCTCGCCCGATCTTCCACGGTTGTGCCATTCCTTCGCTCACCAAATTCAAAGTCAGAGGCGGCGGGCGAGGACGTCCGCCGGACAGCCGCCGGGACGGCGGCGCTACTGTAAGCTCCGATTCCGGAATTGCCATACTTCCTCCCGCCCGCATAGAATCTTGTATTCAGTCGGCCCGTTCCTGCGAGGACTATTGAACAAAGGTCTTGCCATCTATCCCGGATCGTTTGATCCGACTACGAACGGACACCTCGATCTGATTGAGCGGGGCGCGAAGATTTTTGAAGAGCTGGTGGTGGCGATTCTGCGGAACTCCGAGAAGACGCCGATGTTCAGCGTGGCCGAGCGGTTGGAGATGCTGCGGGCGCTTACGGCGCATCTGGAGAATGTGCGCATCGACACGTTTGACGGGCTGATGGTGGAGTACGCGAAGTCGATGGAAGCGGTTTGCATTCTGCGCGGCATTCGCGCCATCAGCGATTACGAATACGAATTGCAGATGGCGCTGATGAACCGCAAGCTCGAGCCCACGCTTGAGACCGTGTTTATGATGCCGGCCGACAAGTATTCTTACGTCAGCTCTCGGCTGGTGCGGGAAGTGGCGCAAGCGGGCGGGCCAGTGAAGGGACTGGTGCCGGAAGTGGTGGAGCAGAAGCTGCGCGAGAAAATCGATCCGGCGTACAAATTTCACGACGCGATGCACGAAGTCCTGCCTCCGGGTTTGGGCGGCAGAGAAAAGAAAAGGAAAAAGAAAGCATGACCACTGCGACCACGGAAGCTCTGAAACTTACCGACCGAATCAACCGCATTGAGCCCTCTGCCACGATGGCGGTGGTGGCCGAGGCTGACAAGTTGCGCGCGCAGGGCATCGACGTGGTCGATTTTGGCGCGGGCGAGCCGCATTTCGCGACGCCGCAACATATAAAGGATGCGGCCATCGCGGCTATTCAGGGCAACTTCACGAAATACACGGCTGTGCCGGGCACGGCGGAGTTGCGCGACGCTATCGTGCACCGTCATGCGGTGGATTTCGATTCGGACTACCGGCGGGAAGAAGCGATTGCTTCGACTGGCGGCAAGCATGCGCTATTCAACGCGATCCAGGTGCTGGTAGATCACGGGGACGAACTGATTCTGCCGGTGCCTTACTGGGTTTCGTTCAAAGACATTGTCCGCTATGCCGGCGGCGAGTGCGTGCTGCTGCAATCGGACGAGTCGCAGGGCTTTCGGGTTACGGCGGAGATGGTGGCGGCGCTGATCACGCCGCGGACCAAAGTGATCATTCTGAATTCGCCTTCGAATCCTTCGGGCGCGGTGATGAGCGCGAAGGATCTCGCGGAGGTTGTGCGGCTGGCGCACGAGCGCGGCATCTGGGTGCTCTCTGACGAGTGTTACGTTTACCTGAATTACACGGGCAAGAACTTTTCTGTGGGATCGTTGCGCGAGTTCAAAGAGCGCATTGTGGTGCTGGGGTCGCTCTCGAAAACTTATGCCATGACGGGCTGGCGGCTGGGGTATGCGCTGGGGCCGGCGGCGGTTGTGAGCGCGATGTCGAAATTGCAGAGCCAGTCAACTTCGAATCCGACGTCGATTGTGCAGAAGGCGGCGGTGGCGGCGCTGAAGGGGCCGCAGGAGTGCGTCGAGAAAATGCGGCTGGAATATATCGAACTCCGCGATCATGTGGTGAAAGGATTGCGGGCAATTCCGGGAGTGACTTGCACGCTGCCGGAGGGTGCGTTCTATGCGTATCCGAACATCTCGGCATTCTTAGGGCGCGGCGGCGTGAAGTCGGCGTCGGACGTCGCCGGACGGTTGCTCCGGGAAGCGCACGTGGCCACCGTGCCTGGCGAGGGATTCGGGACCGGCGATCACATCCGCGTTTCTTATGCGACTTCGAAGGCGGAGTTGGATCGCGGGCTGGAACGCATGCGTAAGTTTTTTGCCGCGTTATAGGCGCAAGTTTCAGATACGTTAGTGGATAATCAGGTTCGGCGGAGGCCGTCCGTTCGCGAACGGCCTCTTTTTGTTAATGGGTCTTGGGTCATGGGTCTTGGGTCGTCGTGCTTAGCATCCTTGAAGTGTCGCGCCCAAGACCTGAGACCTGACACCTAAGACCTGAATGAGCACTTGATTATGAGCAATCTGTACCCATTGTTGATGCTTCCGGCGTTCGATCCGAGGCCGTGGGGAACGCATGATCTGTCGCCGATTTATCCTAATCGGCAGTTCGAGGAAAAAATTGGCGAGGCCTGGCTTACCGGCGACGACTGCAAGGTGGCGAATGGTCCGCTGACCGGGCAAACGCTGGCGCAGCTTAGCGAGAAGTATCAGCGGGAGTTGGTGGGCGATGCCGCACGCGATGCGCGGCGATTCCCGCTGCTGCTGAAGTTTCTTTTTCCGCATGAGAAACTCTCGGTGCAGGTGCATCCCGATGACGAGCAGGCGCGGAGCGTAGGCCAGCCCTGGGGCAAGACCGAGTGCTGGTATGTGGCGCACGCGAAGCCGGGAGCGCAGATTGCTTTAGGATTGAAACCGGGCGTGACGGTTGCGCAGCTGGAACAGGCAATCCATGAAAAACGTGCTGAAGAACTGCTGAACTGGCTCAACGTTTTTACCGGTGACATGATTTATGTTTGTGGCGGCACTGTACACACGCTGGGGCCGGGGTCGGTGATCGTGGAGACGCAACAGCAATCCGACACGACGTATCGTTTGTATGATTATGGACGGCCGCGCGAGCTGCATTTGAAAGAAGGTCTGGCCGCTGTGAAGTTGAAAGTTGCGTCGGGAAGAGTGGTCAGGCCGGCTCCGTCGCAGATGCCGGGCAGTAAGAATCGGCGGGCTCCGCTGGTGGCTGCTCCGTATTTCCTCGTGGATATGTTTGAGATAAAGGACGCGCAGGAATTGAGCACGCGCGACGCTTCCGGCAATAGTTCGGTGCAGATTCTCGTGGCCGTTGAGGGATGCGGAGTTGTGGAGGCGGCCGCGGCAGAGCCTGTGACGCTGGCGAAAGGCGATGCGGTGGTGGTGCCGGCGTCGGCCGGGAAGTTTAAAGTGCGGCCGCAATGGGCGCTGGAATTTCTGAGGGCGCGGGTCCCCGGCGCGGCGCTGCCCGAGCCGGAAACGCGGATGTAAGGAATGGAATCGAAAACATTGGCTAAGAATTCAAATTTCTATCCTGTGATCCTTGCCGGCGGGCGGGGCACGCGCTTCTGGCCGTTGAGTCGGAAGAAGCGCGCCAAGCAGTTGCTGGCGCTTGATGGCGAGCAAACCATGATCCAGCAGACGGTGGCACGGCTGATGCCGATGGCGTCGCCGAAGACGTTTTGGATCATCACCAACGAAGATCTGCGTCCTGCGATCTTGAAGCAGCTTCCGAAACTGCCGAAGGCGCAAGTGCTGGCGGAGCCACTGGGGCGCAACACCGCACCGGCGATCGGACTTGCCGCTTTTCTTTTGTTGCGCGAGCATCCCGATGCGGTGATTGGCATGTTTCCTTCGGATCATGTCATTGCTGACGAAAAAGGTTACCGCGCGACCATTGCACGTGGCGTGGAGATTGCGGCTGCGGGCGAGAATATTGTGGTGCTTGGCATCCGGCCGAATCGGGCGGAAACCGGATACGGCTACATTGAGGCGGGCAGCAGCTTCGCGGGCGACGCCCTTCGCGTGCGCCGATTTACCGAGAAACCTGACGCGGAGAAAGCCGCTGCTTTCGTGGGTGCGGGAAATTATTTCTGGAACAGCGGGATGTTTTTGTGGAGCGCCCGCACCCTGGCCAATGCTCTGCGCGAACATCTTCCCAAGACCGCTCCGGTTTTGGAAGAGATTGCCGCGAGCTTCGGCACGCGCAAGTTCGCGGCGACTTTCCGCAGGCTGTATGCCAGGTGTGAGAACATCAGCGTCGATTATGCCGTGCTGGAGCCGCGTTCGGCCAAGGGCGAGCAGGCGGGAAACATCTTTTGCCTGCCTGCCGATTTCGGCTGGAACGATCTGGGATCGTGGACCGCACTGCACGAACATCACACCGCGAAGAGCAGTCCGGCGGAGGGCAACCTGATCCATGGCGCAGGTGTATTCATTCTGAACGCACGCGGCAACTACATTCATGCTCCGGGCAAGTTTGTCGCAGCCGTGGGCGTGAGCGATCTGGTGGTGGTGGAAACTCCGGACGCGTTGCTGATCACGACCCGGCAGCACGCGCAGGACGTGGGCAAAGTAGTCAAGCATTTGGATGAGAAGAGACTGCACAAGCTGACATAAAAAAGTGGTCAGAGGCTAGTGGTCAGTGGTCAGCAAAACCTTGAATCCACTGACCACTGACCACCAGACGCTGATCTTCTATGGCTCAAGAAATCAAATTCGGAACCGATGGCTGGCGCGGCATTATTGCCGACGACTTCACTTTCGACAACGTGCGCCGGGTCGCGGGAGCCATTGCTTCCTATGTGTTGAAGTATGAGGATGCGCAGCGCGGAGTCTTCATCGGCTATGACACGCGTTTCGCCTCGGGGCGCGCGGCGCGGATTGCGGCTGAAGTGATTGCGGTGGCCGGCATTCCGGTGAAGCTGGCCAACGATTACACGCCCACGCCGGCCGTATCTTACGCGGTGAAGGACAACGGCGCTGCGGGCGGAGTAATGGTTACCTCCAGTCACAATCCATGGAACTGGAACGGGGTGAAGTTCAAAGGAAAGTTCGGCGGGTCGGCCACGCCCGCCATCATGAAACACATTGAAGAAGAGATGAGCGCGGGTGCGATGCCGAAAGGTGCGCAGGCGGCCATCGAAGAAACTGATCTAAAGACGCCGTACATCGCCGCGGTCTGCCGATTTGCCGACATGGATCTGATCGGCAAAACCAAGTTCAAGTTCGCCATCGATTCGATGTATGGGTCCGGACGCGGAGTTCTTGCCGGGATCTTTCAAGGAGTGTGGCGTTCCGTTCGTCGCGATCCGCCAGGAAGTAAATCCGCTGTTTCCGGGTATCAATCCCGAGCCAATCCAGCCGCACATCGCGCTCTTGCAAGAAACGGTTGTAAGGGAAAAATGCGATGCGGGCCTGGCCACTGATGGCGATGCCGACCGCATCGGAGCGGTCGCCGAAGATGGCAGCTTTGTGGATTCGCACAAAATTTTCTGCGTGCTGCTGTACTGGCTGCTGGTGTGCAAGAAGTGGCCGGGAGACGTGGTGCGCGCGTTCAATACCACTCGCATGCTCGATCGCATCGCCGCTAAATGCGGCCGCAAACTTTATGAAACGCCAATCGGATTCAAATACACCGCCGATCTGATGATGGAACATGAAATTCTGATCGGCGGCGAGGAGTCTGGCGGCATCGGCTACTCGCGCTTTCTTCCGGAGCGCGACGGCGTGCTGAATTGCCTGCTGCTGGCCAATGCGATGGCGGAAGAAGGCAAGCCGCTGGGGCAACTGGTTGCGGATCTGCAACGCGAGTTCGGCCCACACTATTACGGCAGGCGCGATCTGCACATTCCGGAAGATGTTAAGCAGAGCGCGATTCAGCGGGCGCGGGCTGAGAGCACGCAGAGCCTTGGACGCTTCCGAGTGCTGAAAAAAGAAAATCTCGACGGCATCAAGTTCTTTCTCGATGCGCCGACGAACGGCAACGGTGCGGAAGCGTGGATCCTGTTCCGCGCTTCGGGCACGGAGCCGTTGCTGCGCGCTTACTCGGAGGCCGCATCGCCGGAGTTGGTGGAAGAAATCCTGACCGCCGCGGAGAGCTTCGTCAGGGGCTAAGACCGCCGGTTCGCGAGCCGCAGATCCTGCTCGAAACTCCACATTTGACGCGGCGTTAATGCGATACTTCTAAGTGAGCATGACCTTCGCCGGAAACTCAACCTCAACCTCGATCCCCGACTCGCCTGAGGCGCGCCGCTACAACCGGATCCACCGCTGGCTGGGGTTCGCCGATTTTGTCATCGGCACCGCGTTTCTGTTGGTTCTGCTGGTCACGGGCTGGAGCGGCTGGTTGCGCGATCTCGCGTTGCGACGCGGATTCCAGAACTACACGCTCGCCGTCTTCCTTTATCTGTTCTTTCTGATTCTGATCAGCAAAGTGCTGGGCTTTGGGCTCGACTACTACGGATTCCTGCTGGAGCGAAAGTTCCAGCTTTCCAACCAGAAACTGCGCTCCTGGCTGTGGGATGAAGGCAAAGGTTTTCTGGTGGGACTGGTGCTCGCCGGCGTCGTGGTGGAGCTGCTGTATTTCATGATTCGCCAGTCCCCGCAGCACTGGTGGATCATTACGTGGGCGCTGTTCATGGGGCTTTTCGTATTGCTGGCGCAGCTTGCTCCGGTGGTGCTGTTCCCAATCTTTTACAAGTTCGAGCCGCTGGAGGATGAGGATTTGCGGCGAAGGCTGGTTCTATTGAGCGAGCACGCGGGCACGCGGGTGCGCGGAGTCTACCGCTGGAAGCTTTCGGAGAAGAGCAAGAAAGCGAATGCCGCTCTCACCGGATTAGGCAATACGCGGCGCATCATCCTGGCCGATACTCTGCTGGACAATTACGCTCCCGAAGAAATCGAGGCGGTGCTGGCGCATGAACTTGGCCATCACGTTCACCGGCACATTTTGAAGAGTATTTTTGTGCAGGCCGGAATTACTCTGCTCGGTTTCTGGGCGGCGAACTTTGTGTTGCATTACGCGGCCGATCGTCACATGTTCACGGAGGAGCTTTCCGATTTCGCCAATCTGCCTCTGCTGGCGCTTACCGCGACCGCGCTTTCGTTGCTGCTGATGCCGGCGCTCAATGCCTACTCGCGCTACAATGAGCGGCAGGCCGACCGTTACGCGTTTGAATCGATCGCCAGCGTGGAGCCTTTCATTTCGTCGATGAACAAGCTGGCGCAGCAGAATCTGGCGGAGCGCACGCCCTCGAAGTGGATTGAGGCGCTGTTCCACTCGCACCCAGCAATCTCGAAGCGGGTCGCCGCCGCGGAAGCGTGGCGGCGCGCGCAGGAGCGAGCTCCGCAGTCCTCAGTTGCGAGTTACCAGTGCTTAGTGTCAAGTATCTAGTACCGAGAATTCAACGCTTTCCCAGAATCTCTGCTGCGCGCTGCAGGTCTTCCTCTGTGTCCACTCCAACAGAATCATAAGGGGTTTCGCCTACGTGGATTGAGATTCCATTTTCCAGGAAGCGCAGTTGTTCGAGCCGCTCGCTTTTTTCGAGTATGATTCCGGTTGGCTGACAAAGAAATCGAGCGCCGGCTTTCTGTAAGCGTAGAGGCCGATATGTTTGAAGTAACGAGGGCTGGTTTTGTCGCGATCGAAAGGAATTGTGGCGCGGGAGAAATAAAGAGCGCGGCCGTCCGGAGCCGTTACAACTTTGACCGCGTTGGGATTGCCGATTTCTTCCGGCGGACAGGGAGTCTTTACGGTTCCGACCTGCGCTACAGGGTCTTTCATTACTTCCAGCAGGCTGGCAATTTGTTCCGGGCGGATGAGCGGTTCGTCGCCTTGCACGTTGACATAAACATCGGCTGCGATTGAGTTCGATATTTCATGCACACGCTCAGTGCCGCTGCGGTGAGTCGGGTGAAGTCATCCGCACGTTCCAGTTGTGTCTGCGGCATGCCTCCAGAATCTCTTCGGAATCGGTCGCGATGATCACCTCGGCGAGAAGCGGCGACGAGCGCACCGCTTCGTACACCCAGCCTACCAGCGGTTTGCCCGCGATCTCGCGCAGCATTTTGCGCGGGAGACGGGTAGAGGCCAGGCGAGCTGGAATGATGGCGATGGATTTCATGGATTGGTCGGGAGCGCTTAGCGGAAGATGCAATTCTGATGAAGGGTATTTACCATTTCGTAATTAGAGGTACCACCTCCCCCGTATATTGCATTAGCCGGAAGCGGAGGCGAAGTCAAGAGGGAAATGGAGGTGGGTAAACTGCGCCGCAGTGGTTTCCTGTTGCTGGCTGTGTCCTGTTGCGGGAGACCTAACCCGTTTGCGCCTGCTTCGACTCACCGTTTACAATCTCATTTACGTGATGATGGGCGTAAACCATCCCGAGGCTTCGCAGATGTAGCTGCGGTACAGAATGCCCCATATCGCCCTCCTGCTCGACAGCATATAGCGCATCTTGCAGTAAGCAGGTAGTATCCACATCGGGATTTCTTTCAAGTTGTGGTGAACAAACTGGCGGCGTAGCTCAGGTGGCTGAGCGACGGTCTCATAAAGTGATGCTACGCTTACGCGCTCATTGTTTTCAATCACTTACAGTACGCCTGAGCACGTTCTATGCGCGCAGTTACGACATGTTTCGCGCTGAATGTGCGATAGAACGTTCTAGGGCTTAGAAGTCAGGCCATTTCAACGTCTAGTAGCACTTGTTGTGCAGACAGAATCGGATAGGGCTGCGTCACACTTACGACTCAGCCCAGCGCGAACGTGCGATCAATGTGCGATCAGCTTTTCGAAGGCTCAAAGAGTGTAATGGCCTGATAGCGACAGTTGAGTATAATTGCGATCGCGCTGGGGTTCCACGGATGAGATTAAAAATTGCGCTAGCCATCCTCGCTATCGTAATTATCGCGGCGAAAACACTACATGGGCAAGAATTGGTGTGTGATCTCTTCGCGAACTTGCATAGCGCCGACGGAAAGCAGCTAGCGCTGACGGGCGACCTGAATCATCTCCAAAGAAAGCTGCACTTCGGTGCCACCAGTTTGCGACCATCGTTTCGAGAGCATTACTGACATCTTCCCAACTGCGTTGTCATTGCGACCTTCGGAAGCCGTAGGCTCCTGAACAGTTCCGTGAATTTCAGAACGCCGGGGTGGAAGCCGACCGCTTGAGGCGCGAGGGAAAGGTCGTTCGTGCGTCTGGTTCTTTTTCAGGTCGAGTTCGAGTCGGCACCGGCAGGAACACTTCCGGGAGAGATGATCTTCGATTCGTTTTCAGGCCTCAAGATCGAGGCGTTGCCGGAGGCCAGTTCATTGGCGGTGATGCCTATTTGTGACCTTTTCCAGAATCTGCTCTCAGTGGGCGGGGCAGGCGGATCGCTGTGCGTGGCGAACTGGCTAGCACGATGGAAGGTGCGTGATAAAAGAGGCACTGCAAGGGGGCTTTCTTTACCGACGAATATCGCTGGCCCGTTTTGCTGAGCTTAGGAATTCCTGCCTTCCAATCGTATGAGTACGAGAAGCTGTACCAACCCAGATGGCCAGCCGTTTCCAAAGGAGCGCCATTGGCTGATAGTCCGTACTACGTCCCAAAGATGGCAACCTTTGTCGGTGTCTTAAACATGCGTTCCGAATACCACGTGTTCTGTGCACGAAACGGACAATACCGAGGAGACAGTTTTGGACACATGAACGGCGCGGCTGCTGAACTGATCCTCGATACTGTTCTTGACCTTGAATTGATCAAGCCGCGCGAAGGGAGTTCCGCACCTCCCGCACCCAAAGAGGCAGAGCAACAATGCGTGCAGCCTCAAGACCTCAAGAAGCCGTAGCTGTCGAGAAATAGCGATTACACTCATTGTCAATTCACCCATCCATTAACAGGCTTAATCTCATTCGGCAAGCTAACGCTGGCCGGTCGTTGCGCCGCTTCGCATAGCTGCCGCCACGAATCCGCGTTAGCCTCGCTCTGAGCCAGCAACGCTCTTGTTTCGGCCAGCGCCGAGACTGCCGACTCTGCCACTTCGAGCGACTGCCTTAGGGCGGTGCCCAAGTCTGCGAGTGCCTTTAGAAGTTTCCTTTTTTCGTTTCGTCGCATATTTCCCCCCAATCGACACTGTCGATGTCATCCGGCAAGCGCATACAGCAAAGTTTTACCCTGATTCTTTCTCTTCATACCGAATCCTTTATCGGCCTGGTAGGCTGGCCAGTCGCGGCATTATGAAGGGCAATGGAAAAACCCCTGCCGCTCTTGCGATACCGGCAATACCACAACTGACCAGCCCAGGCGTTCCCCAGAATGCTCGGTCGCCCATGAGCCAACGGCCACCGATCCGGGGGAATGTGAATTGGGGTATCAGGTTGGCCCAGCAGCGGACATCCTTATACACTGCTGACCTGACACCCCAAACTTTAGAAACTGGCAGCATTTAATTCGGCTGCCGCTTCTCTCTCCAGTTGTTTCAATTCGTCATCCGCAACCAACATCTCTCCGTTGGTCGGATAATTCTTTCCGGGCGAAGCCGCCAAAAACTCTTTCAGCAGTTTTTTCTGGCTGTCAACGATGCGCTTGACCCGGTCGAGGTCTTTCTTCCAGAAGGCCAGGTCGGATTCAAACGTGGCAATCTTTTTCGCCGTCTCATCTACCAATCCAGAGAAATGCGGTTGCTTCGCCAACGCCTGCTGATACTTCTTAAGCAGCGGGCGGCACGCCGCGATCTTGCCAGTCAGCTTCACGATTGTCTGCTCCGCTTTCTGCTGGTCGCCTTCTTGCGCTGCGATCTGGGCTTTCTTGTTCGACACCTGCACGCGAATCGAACTGGCTACGCGCCGGTCGATAAACGGGACGCAAGCCGCCGCCTGCTTCGTCGCGGCGCTGATTGCGTCTACGATTTCCAAGCGTCCGGGTGGTCTAGCGGTGAAGCGACGTGGAAAAACTCCCCGATAATCGTCTTGCGGCCAAGTTGCTTGGCAGCGGCGAGTCGATGCGTGCCGTCGATAAGGTTAAAATTGCCGTCAATGACGATTGGCGCAACCGCTCGACCAGCCTCGAATTCGCCCCTGTAGAAGGCTATCTGAGCCTCATCCAGCGGTCGCGCTGCGGTTTTTACTTCGCTCACCTTGAATTCCTGTGTCATACATTTTCTCCTTTGAATTTTTGAATCTCCAATATCGCGTCCTCTAAATGGTGCATGGAGACGCGGACGGATTGCCGTTGTTCCTGAGCAAACTGTGGCGCGTGCGGGAATCGCTGTTCGTAATGACGGAGGAGCCGCTTCTTTTCTTCAAGCTGTGCCCGTATCCGTTGGGCATGGGCGAGTTTCTGTTCCAATAATTCTTCTGGTGTCACCATGAACTCCCCCTGTTTTTCGCCGCAGTAGCCTTGCGGAGTCTATTCGGATCACGCGGCAAGCAACGCCTCGGCGTGAGACAGACCGGCATTCTGGTAGCTGTGCACCTGCTGGTCGATTACCTCCTTCTCTGTCGGCGGTGTGCGGTCCTCTGTACGGTCGTCGCTACCGACTTCCTGACGAGTCTCCACGAGAAGCACTCGTTCTTTTTTCTGTGAGGGCTGCGTCGATTCTGCGAGAACCCACTCGCCCTCGACTAACTTCCATTTTCCAGACTTCTTCATTGCTTCGGTAAGCTTCATAAACTGCTCCTTTGGTCGCCGCGTGAACTTTGATTTCCCAAATTTCGTCTTCCAAATACCACATTGGTCGTTTTCTGGTGTTCCGCAAAAACTGAAAACTAAACGGATTCCACGAAACGACTTTGCCGCGAAACCACTGGTCTGGCGTTCCGCGAGAAACGGATTTCTAGCGTGAGACCTTTCTGAAGGGAAACCATCCAGGCTTCATAAATCTCCCTCGAAGTCTTCCCCGATTGCCGACTCTGTATCCCGGCTCCTCGTGCTCCGCACCAAGCAGACTGGCCGGATTTACGCCGTGAAACTTCGCGTCATCCAATAACAGTGTGATTGCAGCGTTGCGGCGCTCTGCCGAGACTTTCGCATAGCGCCGTGCGATGGCAGCATTTTTGGTGCTCTGGTAAGCATCCGCGACCTTTTGCTCCAGCTTGCGATACGCTCTTGTGAAACCAAGATCAAGTAGGTTCATTTGTGTTGTGCTCTTACCACTGGTTGTTTTTGTCGATCCACCGCAACAGTTGCTCTCCCTCGGTCATGCCACGGTCAAACGAATCAAGATCCTTAAACGACCCGGAGCGGTTGTATTCTTCGAGTGCAGTCGTACTCTTGATAGCTAACTGACAGCGCGCGGCTTGAACTCCGCTGGTCTGCTGGCAAAAAGCAAGGCAGTGCACCAGTGAATCGACCTGATCCGATGCGCTGCATAACGGGAAATTCTGCAACTCATCAAGGAAGTCCTTTAACCACGGCGCTGATTCAGGCAGCGACTACGCGCCCTGTGTTCACTAAGTAGCAGACGGATGGATGCACGTTCCTCTTTCGAGCCACGCGGGTAAAGCGGCACGATAGGAAGCTGGCCGGAGAGTAGGTCGATTACCCCATAGCCCCCTGCTGCGGATTCAACCACCACAGCTTCGGGAAAAATGCCCGTCATGCGTGCAATATGCTGGTAGAAGTCGAGCAACTGCTGGTGCATGACATCTTGCCGCCAGCGACCGCGACGCACAGAGAGAACCTTCAGTATTGCCGTCTGATAGCTCCCCATGCCTACAAGTGCCGCATAAGAGCCGTGCTCCGTCGCGGTCTGGTTCGCATCGAGGGCAATCCAGACCTGCTCGCAGTTCGGATGCTGATAGCGAAGGAATTTCTCGGTGTCGAAATATCCCAACTCGCCCATCGAAGGGACTAGGTCGTATTGCGCCCGTTTGTAATAAGGATGAATGACCTGAAAAATCTCGGCCAGTTTCGCGCGTGAGTACCGATCGGGCCAAAGTGCTTGGTATGCGGCAATGATTTGATTCGTGCCAGCATAAGCGTCACGAAAAAACGCCTCGGTGCCGGAGTCGTTCGTCGCGGGGAGATGCAGTTGGAGGAATTTCATGCTGCCCCCTCAGTCGCCAACAAATGGCCGATTGTGTCCATCGTGTGAAGGCGTGCCTGACACGCAAGCACAATTCCATTCGGACTCAGACGGTTGATTGCCGCAGATGCAACGTTGTCCCAAGTGCCTTCACGAACCAATTCCGACTTCGCCTCTCGCCCGCTCTTAAGGAGATCGTCCAAGAATCAAAACATCGAAACCGAAGCCCGTTAACTGACCGTTAATAGACGATGCCATGTAGGAAAAATCTAAAGTCTGTTCGGGCGTGTCGATCTTCCACTGATTCCCACGGTCTTCAGTAAATCTGTACGGCGCTAGTTCCTGATACTGCGGAGTCAGAATCAGACTGCGGCACGCAGTTGAGAACTTACGTGCCAGCGAATCTGAATTGCAGACTAGCCCGAAGTGCGCCGTCGGGTGATCGAGGTACCACCAAGCGGGGGCATAAACATTCAACAATTCTGACTTCGAGTGCCTTGGAGGAGCCTCGAATATTCCATTCTTGCCCTCGACTAGGCAGCGCGATACAACCCAACAAATCTGCTCAAGATGCCAGTTGTCGGTATAAGTGCGCGGTCGGAATTTACGGTAGAACTCCCAAAGCGTCATTGTTCTTCCTCACTGCGCCGCTTTCGAGCATTAGCGGCGGCGGTCCCGGGGGCATAGCAAGCGGTACCCGCTCTAACGATGCTGCGAACGCGAATACCTGTTCCAGTTGCGCTTCAGTAAGCCCCGCTGCGGCTTGTACGAATTTGTGGAACCGACCAGTGGCGTCAGTCCTGATGTGGGCGGTGATGCTTCGCTCAGGCGCGTTCAACCCAAGCAGCTTCGCAACCTCGCTTCGGATGCGAGTCAAGGCATTCGCTACGTCGGGCGGAATTGTTCCTTCCGCTGTCGCCGACTCGATCCGTATCAAGGCGTCGTATTGGGATTTCTTGAATGCCGCCACGTCATCTTTTGAGCCATCGACATAGCGAGCTTCGATGGACTGCAAATCGCGCCAGAACGTTTGGCGGCTGATACCGAGAGCGGCGGCGAGTTCACCTTGCGCCATGCCGGGATTCGCGTTCATCATCTCGGCAGCTTTCGCTTGGCGCGCCGCGATCTTCGCACCCGAATTTCGATTGCCCCGTGGACGTGTCACTCGCTCTCCTTCGCAATTCGTTCCAACCAAGCCTCGATATCCTGTCGGCGGAAGCGCAAACACTTCGAGTTCAGCCGCAGCACTGGCAATGGATGCTGACTGCGGGCGCGACCACGATTCGAGGTCATTTCGTACACACTTCGCGGCGTGACTTTCAGCAACGCAGCGCATTCGTCAATGGTTAACAGTTCCATGGAATTACTCCCCCACCGCTGGCAAGCCCTTCTTTTGCCGTTCGCATATCAAGTTGACCGCGTGGAAAGCCCCAGACTGCGTCGTCTCCGCAACAAGTTCAGCGACGTAGGCGCTGCCCCACGGTCGAGGTTCCAGTTTGATAATCTTCCATTCCTTCAAAGCCTTTAGCGCGTCTTGGAAGAGTTCATCCTGCATCCTTGTCGCGAGATAGGCCGCTAACTGGCCCGTCGTCATTGGCCCCCGTTTCCAGAGGGTTCGCGTTATCCTTTCCAGAAACTTAGCTTTCTTCGGCTCAGTCCAACCAGTGCGGTAAAGATCGAATACCTGCACCATTTGTTCTTCTGCAAGGTCGTGCACCGTGTCATTCATTTCGATTTCTCCTCAGTTAGGTAATGGCGGCCAGTTGCTTTGTCGAACCCGATAAGTTTTTCTCCAATCAACGTTTTCTTAGTCCGAGACAGTGTGTTAGCAAACTTCTCGTACCAATGATGTTTTCGTCCCATTTCACGCCAGTTGTAGCTGTAGCCGTTTTCTTTCGTGAAAGCCGCGAGTACGGTCTTGACGCATTCCTCGGCTTCGTTCGCACCTTTCGCAGGCTGAAAGACTTTGCGAATCTGCTCTTGCCACTCCATGAGCCGCAGAGCCGCATTCATGGCCTCAGCACCGACCAGTGGGTCGCCGTTGATTGCCGATGTGACGTAAGCGACTCTAAGCGCCAACTCCGCAAGACGGTCGCGATCTTCGCCAGCTGCGCTCCATGTGTGGGCAGCTTCAAATGTTTCCGCCGGCACTTGCGGCGTGCTTGGCTCTAACTTGAAAACGTCTCGTTCGACGCTGAAATCCCACGGCGTGTAGCGCCATTTCTCATTTCCGAGAACGCCGAATAGAAATCGGTCCCAAAGTCCATGCGAAGTTGCGTGCGTAAAGATTTCAGGAAATTCCGATGCGTCTCGGACTTTGAAATTCAGCAACATCGAAAGCTGAACGTTGAGTTCCAGTTTTCCGAACTTGTCTGCAACACCGCCACGATTGCGAGAGAACATCGCACAGAGCACGGAGATTAGTGTCGAGCCTTGAATGTTTCCTTTTCCCAGCAAAGCGCGGCCCTCGTCTTCGTAGAGGATTCGCTTTACGAATTCCTTTTCTGGAAAAAGCTTGTATAAGCCCCGATCACTTGCTGGCGTACCGACGACAAGTTGCTCACCGATCGGATTGCCGTTTTCGTCTTGCAATCCGAGCAACATAAATGCCCGCGATGCAGAAAGGGATTTCCCCGTGTGAATATCGCCGTTAAGACCGCCGAAGATGTTCGGGCGAACGTTGCAATTGCCAGTCACGAGCACAGACGCGCCAGTCACGCTTGCGGGATAGGCATAACCCATTGGGCAGTACGTTTGGCGTGCTATCTCGTAGCATTTGCCGTACATCGCAGCCGTTGGAATCGCCCGTAATGCTAAGCCGTCATCTTGCGGTGCAGTAAGATCGACTGAAAGCGGAACGCCCTCCCAGCCTTCAAAACTAGTGCATACCTGCATTACATGGGGGGCGCCAGGAACATGCTGAGCGGTCGTCACGCGATAGGTTTTCAATCCGTACGGGCTACACTCGCCGACAACTTTATGCAAGAATCGCTCGCGACCTTCTTGATTAAGCAGAACAAGAGCCTTGATTCGCCCATGCCACGGCTCACCCTGAACATTGACAGGTTTGTTCTTGCAGTAAACGGTAGTTACAAAATTCTCCGCGCATGCCTCGCTCTCAAAGCAGAACGGTACGGCTGAGCCGTCTTTTAGCTCTAAGTCGGCTTTCCAGCCGTGCCACTTTTTGCCGACTAGATCAGGACGAGCCTGCTCGATCATTCTTACGAACCGCGAACAGTCGTCGGAAGGTCCGACAACAAAGATCCACCCTTCGTTGTACTTGTCGGCAATCGCGGTGAGCATGTGGTCGATGAAGACCTCAGGTTCGCCGACAACGTTAAAGACACGATCCGCATTGTTGTGAGTTCTCATTGCGGTCTGTCCAGTTGAGACGTGACGCTTACGAGTAGCCAGTCATGCTCGTTGCACACTTCGACCGTGCAGAGGTGGTATTTATTGCGGGTACATTGAATTGTGTTGGGGTACTTGATCGGGACGCAGCATTGGCCGTCCGAAAGCGGGGGCCCGTAGCCGCAAGTACAAGTTAGCCCGAGACACATCGGGCAGCCTGCATCCTGAATTGCAGCGTTGAGCGAATCTAGGTTCTTATCGGTGAGTTGTTGCAATGCCGAGACCTCGCTGTGCCTGAAAATATTAGGTAGCGAGTCGGCTTACTTTCCCCGTACACGTGCTATTAAGCGGCGGTTGCTCTTTCTAAGGAGCCGGGTATTGGGCTGTGGCCTTTGCCCAAGGCGTATGTTGCTTCTGCGCGACTGTCAGACTCTCATCTGACTATTCTGTTATATCAAGGCGTATCTTTATTTTCAATAATAAGTTTGATAACACGGGTTACTTCTGAACATATACTTTCGTAATCTCAAGCTGACTGCCGTCACACGACTTTCTGTGACGATTGCTGCTGTCACGTCGAGTGTCACAACGGTTTTGTGACGGGCAGAGCAGCTTAAAGCATCGAAGAACCAAGCAGATAGAGCGCCTGTCACGCTGTCACACGTAGAGCAAGCAAGAAAATAAAAAAATGATTTCTTCGTGTACGTGACGTGACAACTGAGCAGTTTCTCGAACAAGAGCCTTTGGGGGCGCTCGTGTGCGCTCGTGAAACGCGACAAGTACTTTGCATTGCAAATGCTATCATACGTTCTATAAGACATTCTATGCGCTCTGGGGCACGCATAAACATTGATCGCAGAACGTCTGTACAGTGTCATAGACTGTCGCTCTGCTATGAGATAGCAGCACGTCTAGAGCACAGAAAAGAGCGCCCAGAACGCACGTAAATGCGTCTGGGCGTTGATTTACAGAGGGGTCTGAGTCTAGCTCGACTTTCAGCTTTCTAGCTGTCTGGCAGCAGGGAAAGCACGTTCCATACGCTCTTGAAACGTTTTCGGAGTCATCAGTTTCTTGTAGAAGGTCAGCGTCGTAGTCGCTGACTTGTGCCTGAGCAATTGCTGCGCGACTGCGAAGTCTCCGCCAGTTTGCTCAATTACGTTCGTCGCCGCAGACCGTCGCCCTGCATATAATCCCTTCCACTCTATCTGCTTTGCCACGCTCGGCACTATCTTGCAGAGCACGCATTTCCGCTTGCCTTCGAGATGGGGCATGATGACGCGGGCAATCATGTTGTGCAGATCGACAGGCGTATCGTTGCTTGAAGGAAATACCCAACCCGCAGACTCAGCGTTCGGCTTCGACTTCTCGCGCCACAACTCAAGCGGCACGCGCACAGCATCGACAATAGGTAGCTTTGCGATTGACTCTCGTGTTTTCGGCCTGTCTACATTGCCGCGCACGATGGAGCGTTGAACGTGCAGCCAGTCGCCTTCGATGTCGGCCCACTTCAGAGCAGCAACCTCCCCTGGCCGCAAACCGAGAAAGCAAGCGAGGGAAAGCACTAGCTGGCAATCGACGTGAGCGACAAGAGCCGAAATTAAATCCTCGACTTCGCTCAGTGTGTAATGCGCAGTGTCGTCGCCCTGCTCTGCATCTTCGGGAACTTGCACATCGCGCCACGGGTTCGTCTTGATTAGCTCATCCGCAACCGCCAGCTTGAAGATCGAACTTCCTAAAGATCGAACATGCTTGATTGTCGTTTTGCCCTGAGTTGCGGTTAGCGTTTTCAGAAAGCGGTTGCCGAGCACAGGTTCGTAAGCTGTAAGCGTGGTTGATCCGAAGTGCGCTTTCAGATTGCGCTTCCAAATTTGCCAATGCCCCGCGACAGTATTCGCCCTCTGGCGGGGGCGGCCCGTTCGCTGTGAAACCTCTTCGCAGTAGGGAATGTATCGACTCTCGAAGAACTGGGCGACTGTCATGCCGTCGGGGTTCTCAACAGTGCCGTCCTTCGCGTTGATCCCTGCCATGTAATCACTGGCAAGTTTCTTCACCTTCTTGCAGGTTGCGCTGTAACGCTGGTCATCTTTGCGGCACAGTTTATGACTGCGCTGAGCGCGGACCTCTTTGCCCTCGCGTAGAACAGTCGTGTAATATTTGATGTGAAATGCTCCGTACGCTTCATAGATCGAACCAGTCTGAAATCGAGTTGTCACAGACGCTCTCCTTGTCGTTTGCAGCGACGAGCAATGATACGTTCTATGACAGTTCTATGCAAGTTACGAGTGTACTAGCTGTAAGTTGCTGTAAATAAAATAGATGGCGGCGTAGCTCAGGTGGCTAGAGCGACGGTCTCATAATCCGTAGGTCCGTGGTTCGAGTCCACGCGCCGCCACCAACCTTCCCAACACTCGCAGCTTCCAGCAGCCGGCCGCCCAGTATGCAAAACCAGCGCTCAAATGTGTGACTAGATTTCAAAGCTGCAATTGTGGTAAGCTGCCCCGCCTTTCTTTCCCCATCGCAATCCTCCGTGAGTGATTGCGGGGTGAGCGAAACCTAGCCAAGGTCCGGGCCAAAAACCCGTCGTCTTCTGGGGCAAGAAGGAATTGGGTTGCTTGGTTTGCCGGGTGAAGTTCTGAGTGGAGCTGCGTGGGGGCTTCTGTTTTGTTCCCCTCGAGGATGCGTTGCCCGACTAGCGGTCAGCCCTCACTGTCTGTAATTGTTGTTGCCCCATTCGCCAGCAGATCCGATCCCAGGAGATCTTGAAATGACCGCTTCGTCCACTGGCTTGGCCTCAAGTGCGTGTATTGCAGGCTTGTCCGTTTTTTCCAAACATTCCGGTAGCCAGAGCTTGAGCACTCGACCCGAAACATCGCGGCGGGCTTTCGCCTGGACGCGAGCCGTCGCCTTGTGTGTAGCGGTGTTAACGCTGCTCAGCGCTTTTTGCGTCCCGGCGCAGGCGCAGACGCTCATGGGGAATTGGAATCAGCAATCGCCTGCAACCAGCCCCGGCGGGCGTTGGCAGGCAACTATGCACTACGACGCAGCACACGGCCAAGTAGTCTTGTTCGGGGGATACAACAACGGCCAACTCGGCGACACGTGGCTGTGGAACGGCACCACATGGACCCAGCAGAGCCCGGCAACCAACCCGCCCGCGCGCGACCAGTCAGCCATGGCCTACGATGCGGCGCAGAGTAACATGGTTTTGTTCGGAGGATACCTTAGCAATAATGCTCCCTTCCGTTCCAACGACACCTGGGTGTGGGACGGGACCACATGGACCCAGCAGAGCCCTGCCACCAGCCCATCCGCGCGCGCCGATCACGCCATGGCCTACGATGCGGCGCAGAGCAACGTGGTTTTGTTCGGAGGATTTACTGATTTCGGCGCTACGTTAGGCGACACGTGGGTGTGGAACGGGACCACATGGACCCAGCAGAGCCCTGCCACCAACCCCCTTGGGCGTTATTTCAGCGCCATGGCTTACGATCCGGTGCACAATCAGGTGGTCATGTTCGGAGGAGAAACCAGTTCTGGCCCACTCAACGACACGTGGGTGTGGAACGGGACCACCTGGACTCAGATGACCCCTGCCACCAGTCCCACCGCCCGGTACGGCCACACCATGGTCTACGATGCGCAGAGCGGTCAGATGGTGTTATTCGGTGGAGAGGATGCGGGTAACAATTATCTCGGCGACACATGGGTGTGGGACGGAGCCAACTGGACTCAGGAGAGCCCTGCCACCAGCCCCGCCGCGCGTGCCTTCCATAGCGCGGCTTACAACGCGGCTCAGGGCCAGGTGGTCGAGTTTGGAGGAGTCGGCAGCAGCCTGTTCAGCGACACTTGGGTATGGGGTTCCCCGGGGAATTTCGGCAACGTCAACGTTTGTCCCTCGGGGCAGACCACCCCAGCGCCGTGCAGCAATACTCTCGCACTGACGTACAACATCGGGGCGACCACGACTTTTGGCACGACCCAAGTGGTGACGCAAGGCACGGCCAATCTTGACTTCACGCTCGGCACCGGCAGCACCTGTACTGGTACGGTTTCCTCAGGCGGCACTTGCACCGTGAACGTTAAGTTTGCGCCGATCTCGCCGGGATTGCGCATGGGCGCAGTGCAGCTCTTCGATAGCTCCGGCACCCTCTTGGTGAGCACTCCGATCTACGGCGATGGCCAGGGACCGGTGGTTGCGTTTGGCCTGGGCTCGCAGACGACGGTGAACACCGGGAGCTTCACGCTGAACAGTCCGAAGGGCGTTGCCGTGGATGCGGCCGGCAATATCTTCATTTCGGATAACAACAACCAACGAGTGGTGAAGGTTCCGGCGAATGGCACTCCGACCACGGTGGGCTTTAACCTGCAGTACCCGCAAGGTTTGGCGGTAGACGGAGCGGGCAATCTGTTTATCGCAGATAACAATCTGAATGAGGTGGTGGAGGTTCCGGCTGGCTGCACCAGCAGTAGTTGTCAGGTCATAGTGGGCAGCGGAATGAATAGCCAGCTGGGAGTAGCGGTGGATGGAGCGGGCGATGTCTTCATCAGCAGTTTCAACGGCCATGACGTCGTGGAGGTTCCAGCCAATGGGCAACCCCAGTTCACGGTGTACAGCCCAGGGGTTAGTTCTAATCCGATCGGGTTAGCGGTGGATGCAGCGGGCGATCTGTTTATTGCGGATTTCGGGCTCAACCAAGTAGTGAAGATTCCGGTCGGTTGCACAAGCAGCAACTGCCAGACCACGGTGGGCACGGGATGGGATCTACCGGAAGCCGTGGCGGTGGATGCAGCGGGCGATGTGTTCGTCGCGCAAGAAGTGGCGCCTTATGTGGTTGAGGTTCCGGCCGGTTGCGGCAGCAGCAGTTGCCAGATTACGGTGAGCGAAACCGAAGCGTACGGTGTCGCGGTGGATGCAATGGGCGATATCTTCATCCCCCAAACTTTCGGCACCCTAGTTTACGAACTCAAGCGGGCGCAGCCGCCAACGTTGGCCTTCCCGACGCCAACGAACGTGGGGTCATCGGACACCACCGACGGCTCGATGACGACAACCCTGCAAAACGCGGGCAATACCACGCTCAGCTTCCCGATTCCACACTCGGGTAACGATCCCAGCATCGGGTCCGATTTCTCCCTGTTCAGCAACGGCGCAGGCGACTGCCCGCTCATAACCGTAGCATCCCCCGCACCGGGTACGCTGGCACCAGGGGCGCAGTGCCTTTATTCGGTTACTTTTGCTCCGATGACCGCGGGGAATCTGAGTGAATCCCTGACGCTTACCGACAACAACTTCAACGCTATTTCTCCTTCTCCTGCGGCTACACAGGCCATTTTGCTCACCGGCACAGGCGTGGCGGCGGGGTACACGATCGGTGGGACGGTGACGGGGCTGGTCGGCAGCGGACTGGTTTTGCAAAATGCTATTGGTGGGGCCAGCGTGGCGATCACCGCCAATGGAGCTTTCGCTTTCCCCGGGACCTTTGCCACGGGGAGCCCATACGCGGTCACGATTCCCGCGCAGCCATCGAACCCCGCGCAACTTTGCACGCCGACGAATAGCAGCGGAACGGTCGGCTCCGCGAACGTTGCGAATATTCAGGTGACCTGCACGACTGTGGTGTATTACTCCCTCACCGTGACGGAAGTAGGCACGGGCAGCGGCACAGTGACCGACAATCTGGTACAGATCAGCTGCAACGAAGCCAACGGAGTGGTTACGGGAACGTGTTCGGGAAGCTACGCCAGCGGAACCATTGTGACTCTGACGGCGAACGCCACTGGGACCTCTACATTCGTGGGCTGGGGCGGCGCGTGCGCGAGTTCAGGAGCAAGTGCGTTTTGCAATGTGACGATGAACTCCGCGCTGAACGTTAGCGCGAGTTTTGTTGCGGCGGGGGCAAGCCAGTCTGGCGTGCTTAAGTCTATTACCGCGGACGTTGTCTACGCGCAGGCCGGTAGCTTCACCAGCAAGACCGATAACAACGGCGGGGTCAGCGCCAACAGCTTAGCCGATCCCACCGGAAGTGTCCTGGACAGCAACGGCAACCTCTACGTGGGCGACACCGGCAACAATCGGGTGCTGTTTTATCCTCGCGGCAGCACCACCCCCACGCGAGTCTACGGACAGGGCGGCAGCTTCACTACTAACGGCAATAACCAAGGCGGAATCAGCGCCAACAGCTTAAATAATCCGTATGCAGTCGCTCTGGATAGCAGCGGCAACCTCTACATATGCGACTTACTGAACAGTCGGGTGCTGTTCTATCCCTCCGGCAGCACCACCGCCACGCGGGTCTACGGGCAGAACGGCAGCTTCACTACCAACACCGCGAACAATGGCGGAATCAGCGCCAACAGCCTAAATAATCCGTATGGAGTTGCCCTGGACAGCAGCGGCAATCTCTACGTGGCCGACAGCGGTAACAATCGGGTGCTGTTCTATCCTGCCGGCAGCACCACCGCCACGCGGGTCTACGGACAGGGAGGCAGCTTCACCTCCAACGCGGTGAACAACGGCGGAATCAGCGCCAACAGCCTATATGAACCGCTTGGAGTCGTCCTGGACGGCAGCGGCGATCTCTACGTGGCCGACGAGAAAAACAATCGTGTTCTGGTCTATCCCTTCAGCAGCACCACCGCCACGCAGGTCTACGGGCAGGGCGGCACCTTCACCGCCGGCTCTGCGAACAACGGTGGGATCAGCGCCAACAGCTTATATCAACCGTATGGAGTTTCCCTGGACAGCAGCGGCGATCTCTACATAGGGGACACGTTCAACAATCGGGTGCTGTTCTATCCCTTCGGCAGCACGACGGCTACGCGGGTCTACGGGCAGTTGGGCAGCTTCACCAGCAACTCCCAGAACAACGGCGGGGTCAGTGCCAACGGCCTGGGATATCCTGAAGGAGTCCCACTGGACAGCAGCGGTAATCTCTACGTCGCCGATTACGCTAACAACCGCGTGGTCGAATATGGCAGCTTCGGCAACGTCAACGTTTGCCCCGCGGGACAGACCACTCCTGCACCCTGCAACCGTACCATCACGCTGAGCTACTACGCCGCGGCGACCACCTCTCTTGGCGCGATCCAGGTGGTCACGCAAGGCGCATCCCATCTCGACTTTACACTCGCCAGCGGCAGCACCTGTACCGGCACCATCTCCGCAGCCAGTTGCACCGTCAACGTCAACTTCGCCCCGCTCGCGCCGGGATTGCGCCTGGGTGCGGTGCAACTCTTCGATAACAACGGCAATGTGCTGGCGAGCACTCCAGCGTATGGCATTGGTCAGGGACCGGCGGTTGCTTTTGGCCCCGCAACGACCTATACCAGCCCTTTTAGCTTCCAGTCGCAAATCTTCTATAGCAGCCAGGTAACCGAGGTTCCCAATCTGGCGAGCCCCGGCGGCGGCCTGACGACCGATGCGGCAGGCAATCTGTACCAAGTCAGCTATCAACTAGGGCTGCTGAAGGTTGTGCCCGGCGGCACTCCAACAACTGTAGCCACTGGTTTCAGCACTCCGCAAGGCGTGGCGATCGATGGTGCAGGAAATTTCTACGTCGCGGATCAAGGCCTTGGAACGTACGGGGAGGTGGTGAAGCTTGCGCCTGGCTGTGCCAGCCCATCCTGCGCGAGCGTCGTCTACGCGGCGTCTGCATCGCCCGGTCCTTATGGCGTAGCGGTGGATGGATCAGGCGATGTCTTCATCAGCGGCAGTGCCATCGGGGTGTTGGAGATTCCTGCCGGCTGCTCCACCAGCAACTGCCGGATCCCGCTGTACAGCGCCGGAAGTAGTTCGAACGCGGCCGGTGTGGCGGTGGACGCCGCCGGCGACATCTTCGTTGCCGATAACGGTCTCAAGCAAGTCGTGGAAATCCCGGCCGGTTGCACAACTGCAAGCTGCCAGACCAAGGTCGGCAGCGGATGGGTTTATCCGCTTGGCGTGGCGGTCGATCCCGCGGGCGACGTTCTCGTTGCGGATTTCGAGATTACAATTGGCACCCAAATCGACGCCGGGGGCGTGGTGGAGGTACCAGCCGGCTGTACCAACAGCAACTGCCAAATCCTTTTGTTAACCGCGGGAGCGCCCGACCCGTTCGCCGTTACGGTCAGTGCGACAGGACAGATCTTCGCGGCGACAGACGGCCCGCTTTTTGAGATCAATCAGTCCCAGCCGCCATCTTTGACTTTTGCCTTGACGAACACGGGCAGCACGAGCACTGACAGTCCCAAATCGGCCAGCATTCAAAATGTCGGCAATCAGCCACTGACGGGTTCGCTAGCCTTGACCCTGGGGACAAATTTCACGCAGAACTTAAGCCTCGATTGCACGAGCGCGTTCCCGTTGGCGCCGGGCGCAATGTGCTCCGAGAGCTTCAGCTTCACACCGCAAAGCACCGGCTTTCTCACGGGCACGGGAGTTTTTAGCGACAACGCTCTCAACGGGTCTGCGGCGGTACAGACCATCAACCTCAACGGCACCTCCGGCACGGGCGGTCAGGCTGCTACCGTGGCCGTGCCCAACGTGGTTGGTATGATGCAAGCTGTGGCGACGACCTCCATCACCGGTATTGACCTGGTGCTGGGCACGGTGAGCACCGCGTCCAGCGACAGCGTGGCTTCCGGCAGTGTGATCAGTTCGAGCCCGGCGGCCGGGACGCAAGTCAATGTCGGCTCCGCGGTGCAACTGCTTGTATCCACTGGCACGCCGGCACCACCGCCGCCAAATCCTCTTTCGCTGCTGAACAACTACTTTGTCACCGGTGACTATGCTTCCGCCGGAGTGACTTTACGGGGAACCGGCCACGGCGGCATGGCCACCGGAACCATCACCATTCCCAGCAGCACCGCCAACCCAAGTGCCACCCAGGGTGTTCCCGACGGCGCCGACATTATTGACGCTTACTTGTACTGGGAGACGCTGGAAAATACGCCGTCGCCCTCCTCCACCAGTGGAACCTTCAACGGGTATGCCATTACCGGCCAACAGATAGGAAAAGACGCCGCCTACACGGATGGTTCGTTCAGCGGGACGCTGCGCGTGTATCGCGCTGACGTGAACGCTTACCTGCCCGCTGCAACGAACGGAAGCGGGATACGCTACGCCTCGGGCACGTTTACGGTTTCTTTGCCCGACGGAGGAGCAGCATTACCCCTCACCGAGGGCGCGAGCCTGGTAATGATCTATCGCGTGCTGTCGCAGAATTTCCCGCTCAAGTCAGTGGTCATTTACGACGGGTCGACGATTCCAGCCAGCTCTGGAGCCCAGACGATGCAGGGGTTCTACGACGCGCTCGGCGGGACGGTAGAGTTTACCAGCCTTTATGCCGCCAGCAGTCTTTGGAACAACAACGTCGCCAGTTCCGTGACGCTCAGCGCACATGCGAATCAGTACCTTGGGCCACTGAATACCGGCAATGCCTACGCTGCGGTGATTCTCAGTACGCCGGTCACCAATAGTGATAACGACGGAATTCTGGACGCCTGGAAAGCTGGGCCGCCGCTCGGCGACTTCCATGCAGGACAGCCCGGTTACTACGATGTGGCGACTTCGACGTGGGTTCCTTTACCGGGCGCACTCCACGGTGAGAAGGACCTGTTCGTTCAACTCGATTACATGTGCGGCGCCGTCTTGGCAAACGGCTCCTGCGATCCGACCCAGGAAAATCTGTACCCCTCGCCCGACGCTCTGGGCAACGATCCACTCGCGATGGTGACGGCGGCTTTTGCCGCGCATGGAGTCGTTCTCCATCTCGAAGTTGGAAACGCCGTGCCCGAATCCACCTGCACCGACAATCTCACCACCACTCCGCCGCAGCTATGCCAGTTCCCCAACCAGCCGGGAGTGATCGGCTGGAAGAACAGCCTGGAATTTTCCAAGCTGTGGCCGCGCAATTTTGCATCTTGCGTGTCAGGTGGCGATTGCACGACTCGATATCCGTATGGGCAGAAGGATAGCTACCACTACGTTCTGTTTGGCCACTCGCTGGCGATACCGGCCTGGAACACGCGTTACCAAACCTTGACCTCGATAACGGTTGCCAGCGGTGTAACCACCATTGGGACCGTCAACCGAGGCACGGGGATTAACTATTGCCCAAGCCGCATTACGATTGCCGGCGTGCTGGGAAATCCCGGTCTCAACGGTGTCTACAACACGACAGGCTGTGCTAATTCGACGACGATTACCGTGGCCAGTCCTGGCGTCCCCAACTGGAGCTACCCCAACAGTACGCTGCCTGAACCTGAAATCGGCCTCACTTCCGGCACCATTTCAAGCATCTCGGGTTACTCAGACCTGGGAGGCGCTGATTCAGCCATCACCTTGGGCCTTTGGTTGACCTATCCGAACCAGGATATGAGCAAGCGCGCCACGGTAGAAGCCGGCACGCTGTTCCATGAGATCGGCCACACGCTTGGTTTGACCCACGGCGGGCTCTACTACGACGGAACGCCGGGTAGTTATATTCCGACGTTCGAAGCCAACTGCAAACCGAACTATGTCAGTGTAATGAACTATCTTTTCCAGCTTGATCTCGTAGGACCGAATCAAGCCGTCGATTTCTCCAACCAGCAACTAATCACTTTGAACGAGAGCACGGCCGGTACCGTAACCCAGTTGACCGATCTGTTGAGCCACCCTGCGACGTACTCCACCTCGGCCTGGTACGTTCCTTACACTACCGGGACGACGGCGAGCCCCGGCCACGCTGTATTGCAATGGCGCTCCGATCACCGGCGCTCAGGCCTATCGCGTCAACGCCCCCATTTCACCGATTACGCCTGCGTGGTCGAATGGGGAGGACATTAACTACGACGGCGTGCTGAATACGCAGATGCGGGGATACAACGACTGGAGCAACATCGACCTGCGGCAGGTAGGCGCCACCGGTGGTGAGTTCGCATCCCTGGCGACCGTGCTTTCGTTTGGTTCCTCGGTAGCGCCGATGAACGTAAACGCGGGCGGAAACGTAGCTCTGGGCAGTGGTGGAACCGTGGCTCTGGGCAGTGGCGGAACCGTGACCCTGGGTAGTGGGGGGAACGTCACGCTAGGCAGCGGCGGCACTATTACGCTGGGCAGTGGCGGCAACGTCACGCTGGGCAGCGGTGGAACCGTGACCCTGGGCAGCGGCGGCACGGTAACACCGGGCAGCAATGGCACCGTCACGCTAGGCAGCGGAGGCGCGGCCACGCTCAGCGCGGGCGGCACCATCACTCTGGGCAGCGGCGGAACCGTGACCCTCGGTAGCGGCGGTACTGTCACGCTGGGCAGCGGCGGCACCATTGCGCTGGGCAGTGGCGGCTCGGTGACGATCCCCTCGTCAGGGGGCAGCTATACCCTCCCGAGCAATGGTGGAATTGTCACGCTGGGCAGTGGTGGCAACGTCACACTGGGCAGCGGCGGCAACGTCACGCTGGGTAGCGGCGGCACGATCGCGCTGGGCAGCGGAGGGAATGTAACTCTGGGCAGTGGTGGCATCGTCACACTGGGCAGCGGAGGCATCGTTGCGCTCGGCAGCGGCGGGAATGTAACGCTGGGTAGCGGCGGCAACGTCACGCTCGGCAGCGGCGGCACTATTGCGCTGGGCAGCGGCGGGAATGTAACGCTGGGCAGTGGTGGCAACGTTACGCTCGGCAGCGGCGGCACTGTGACGCTGGGTAGCGGCGGCAACGTCACGCTGGGTAGTGGCGGCAATGTCACCCTGGGCAGCGGCGGAAGCGCGACCTTGGGGGCCGGCGGCACAGTGACGCTCGGTAGTGGCGGCAATGTCACGCTGGGCAGTGGCGGCAACGTCACACTCGGCAGCGGCGGGACCGTCACGATGGGCAGCGGCGGCAACGTCACACTCGGCAGCGGCGGCACCGCTACCGTCGGCAGCCTTGGCGGCACGATCACACCGGGAAGCGGCGGCACGGTCACACTCGGCAGCGGTGGCACGGTCACACTCGGGAGTGGCGGAACCATAGTCCTGGGAAGCGGCGGTACAGTCACACTCGGAAGCGGCGGCAGCTATACCCTTAACAGCAGTGGCGGAACGATCACGCCCAATGCCGGCGGAACCGTGACACTGGGCAGCGGTGGCATCGTGACGCTGGGCAGCGGCGGCATCGTTGCCTTGGGCAGTGGTGGCAACGTAACCCTGGGCAGCGGCGGGAATGTAACGCTGGGCAGTGGCGGCACCATCGCACTGGGCAGCGGCGGCAACATCACGCTTGGCAGCGGTGGAACCGTGACGCTGGGCAGCGGTGGCAATGTGACGCTGGGCAGTGGCGGCAACGTAACCCTGGGCAGCGGCGGCAATGTAACCCTGGGCAGCGGAGGAACCATTGCCTTGGGCAGCGGCGGCAGCAGCACACTGGGCAGCGGCGGTCCCGTATTCAGTGAGTTGACTTATGAAACCGCCAACTCCATCGTTCGTCCACCGCCTTCGGCCACCGAGACGCCATCGGCCGCAGGTGTATCTCCGGCATTCGTCACAATTAATTGGACTGCGCCAGTGTTCGGAGTCGTGTCCACTTACACCATTTATCGCAGTTCTGATGGCGCGACGCCCATCGAGATTGGCAGTGTCAGCGGGATAAACGGATATCCCCCAGCGACGACGTTTACCGACACGAACCCGGATCTGACTTCAAAAACCGTGGTCTACACAATCACAACCACCCTCGTTCCGGACACAACTGGCGGGCAACGCTCGAGTCCGCCGTCACCTCCGGCCGTGCTCACGATGAACCAGAGCATCTCCCTGGGCCCCGTGCCGAGTTCCGTCACGCTTTCGACTACTCCGCTCACAGTCACTGCTACTGCCATGTCGGCCGGCATGCCGAATGGGTTGCAGGTCAACTTCAGCGCGACGGGAACCTGCTCCATCGGTGTTCAGTCGATCACGAGCAACGTCTCCTCGGCGACCGTGCTCCTCAACAGCACGGGAAGTTGCACCGTCACGGCCTCGCAACCCGGTACTACCGCCTACAACGCGGCCAGTGCCGTTTCAGGAACGTTCACCATTCTGGCGCAAGGTTCCAACACGTTGTCGCAGACGATCAGCTTCGCGCCCTTGCAGGAAGTGCAGTATGGCAACACGTTCTCGTTGAGCGCGTCCTCCTCTGCCGGCCTGCCGGTCAGCTTCACTCGGTCGGGGCCATGCACAATCAGCGGCCTAACCGGCAGCACGACCGGAGGCGGCGTGTGCACGATTACGGCGTCTGCTCCGGCAAACGCCACATATAGCGCCGCCTCGGTGACCCAGTCGTTCATCATTTCTCCGGCGGTACTTAAGGTGACGGCTTACAACCTCACGAGTGTGTATGGGCAGCCACTCCCATCGTTGACTTATAACTACAGTGGCTTTGTGAATGGGGACACATCTTCTGTAGTAAGTGGAATACCGGCGCTGTCCACGACAGCTACGACTGGGAGCAATGCGGGCAGCTATCCGATCACGGTAATGACCGGCACGCTGGCCGCGGCCAATTACGATTTCCTTTACGTGAGCGGCACGCTGACCATCCAGCCGGCGAACCAGTCGGCGCTGACGCTGATCACGACTACTCCGTTGACCTTTAATCAGAGTGAAACTCTGAGCGTCATGGGCGGCACGACGGTCGGAGCGGTTACCTATACCGTGACCGGTGGCCCCTGCACCGTCACGGGCGCTCAACTCAACCAGTTGACCGCCAACAACGGCACCGGCGTTTGCACGGTGACGGCGACCATGGCCGGGAACAGCAACTACAACCCTATTACCAGCACCCCTGCCAATACGGTGACCCTGAGTCAGATGAGTCAGACGATCACGTTCACCACCAACCCTCCGGCGAGCGCCGGCTACAACACCAGCTTCACTGTAGCGGCCACGGGCGGAGCCAGCGGGAATGCGGTGACCTTCACTAGCTCCGGGGTGTGCAGCAACGTTGGAGCAACCTATACGATGACCAGCGGCACGGGGACGTGCTCGGTGATCGCCAACCAGCTGGGCAACACGAACTACTCGGCAGCACCGCAGGTCACGAAGACCGTAACTGCCTCCCTGGTCGCGCAAACGATCACGTTCACCACCAACCCTCCAGCGGGCGCCGCCTACAACACGAGCTTCACAGTGGCGGCCACGGGCGGAGCCAGCGGGAATGCGGTGATCTTCACCAGTTCGGGCGTGTGCAGCAACATCAGTGCAACCTACTCGATGACCAGCGGCACCGGAACGTGCTCGGTGATCGCCAACCAGCTGGGCAACACGAACTACTCGGCAGCAGCCCAGGTCACGAAGACCGTAACCGCGACTCTGGCCGCACAGACGATCACGTTCACCACCAACGCTCCAGCGAGTGCCGCCTACAACAGCAGCTTCACAGTGGCGGCTAAGGGTGGCGCCAGCGGAAACGCGGTAACCTTTACCAGTTCCGGAGCGTGCAGCAATGTTGGTGCAACCTATACGATGACCAACAGCACGGGTTCGTGCTCGGTGATCGTTAACCAACTGGGCAACACGAACTACTCGGCAGCACCGCAGGTCGCGCAGACCGTAACCGCGACTGGGCCACTGCTCACCGTGAGCCCGGCCAGCTTCAGTTTTGGAACCGTTAACTACGACCTCGACCTGAACCCCGCGATCATTACAGTACAGAATACGGGGACGGCCACGGCCAGCATCAGCAACGTGTCGTTGACCCTTGGCAGCGGGACCAATACCGTCGATTTCACCCTCATTAACTTGTGTCCATCCACTCTGTCACCCGGGCAGAGCTGTATCATTTCCGTGGTGTTCTTCTCGGGCAGCCTCGGTCCGGTTTCGGCCACACTCAAAATCACCGACAATTCTCCCGGCAGCCCACAACAGATCCCTCTGTCAGCGGTCGTGGTCGGCTTCAATCCATCAAGCCTGAATTTCGGAACGATAAAAGTTGGCAAGAGCAGCACGCAAAGCATGACTCTCAGCAACACGGGAACAACGGCGTTGGCCATCGGCACTATCAGCATCACGGGGTCGAATCCGCAGGACTTTGTGAAAACCACCACGTGCCCGAGTTCCCTTGCTGCGAACGCCAGTTGCACCGTATCGGTCACGTTCACGCCCGGGAAAAAAGGCTCGCGCTCCGCCTTCCTGAACCTCAGCGATAATGCCCCACTGGGCGTGCTGATCGCTCCGCTTTCGGGGACCGGGAACTAGAGATGGGAAGCCAAACGCTTCGGGCACCATGGCGATGGAGATGGATTGAATGGAGGAAGCAGACCGATAATAGGAGCAGCCGCAACGGTTTATTCAGCTGGCGCGGCCCGAAAGCAACTTAGCCCTGTTGCAGAAGTATCGATTCCGCCGCTGGTTTATTGGCCGATACGGCGGCGGATTTCGGGAGCCAGGGGATCTTCCGTCGACTGCCCGCGGATGCCGAGATAGGTCTTATAAAAGTCAGCGAACCCATCGCTCTTCATTCCTTCCCGCACGCGTCCCTGGTAGTAATACACGGACGGAAAATAGGCGTAAGTCGGCACGTTATCCATAAACAGTTCGATGGCTTCGCCGCGCCGCTTCACACATTGATCAAACTCTGAGTCGGCTTCGGTAAAAGCTCCCGTTTCCAGGTACGCCCGCCCCAGTTCGAAGCGGCCGATCCATGTGTCCAGCAGGTTGTTGGCGGCGGTGATCTGCTTAACCGCTTCCTTGGCTTCTTTCTTCTTCAGCGCGATCATCCCGTCGATGATCTTGCCGTATGCCTGCGGCTCGCCAGTCGCTTCGGAAGAGAGGCTCGCCGCCAGCTTTTGCGCTTTAGCAACGTCTCCAGCATCGACGTAGCTGCGCGCGGCCAGGAACTTAATCTGGACAGACTGGCTATTCGCCAACGCCTTGCCAATGTCAGAGAGCGCTGCCGCATGGTGTCCTTGCATTTCCTCAATATTCCCGAGCGCCGCGTACTTACTCGCGGCGTTGTCGGGCATCTTGGCCGCCACATCGGCAGTCGCTCCCTGTTCGAGGATGCGCGCGGCCTCGGCATACTTTCCTTGATAGGCAGCAAGATCGGCTAGTCCAGAAGTCGCGGTAGATGCGCCCAGCGGACCAAATTTCTCCAGCTGATGGTACCCGTCTGCCGCCTTCTCGATCTGACCCTGCCCGAGTTGCGCCTCCGCGAGCACCAGGTATCCCTGCGCGGCCTTTGGATTGATCTCCAGCGCGGCGCGCGCCTCTTTTTCGCCCGCGGCAAAATCTCCGGCGAAGGAACTGATGAATGACAGGTTCAGCCGCTGCCCCACACCTCTGGGAACAATCTGAACTGCGTGTTGCGCCGCTTCCAGGGCCTTCGGCGCGTTGCGCAATTGCGTATAGCAGCTGGCAAGGTTGTTCTGGCCGACGCGATCGGCGGGGTAGCGCGTGACCAACTGCGTGTATTCCTGAACGCAATTGTTCCAATCACCCGTAGTGAGATAGTAAAGTCCGCGGTTGCGATAGCGTTCCCGCTCGGTCATGCGGTCCACGTGTTCCATCGCCAGCTTCATGTACTCGACGGCGTCCTTGGATCTGCCAAGGTTCTGGGCCATGGCCGCCATGCCGGTGTACGCCCGCGCAAACTTCGGATCCAGCTGCGCAGCCTTCTGGAACGAATCGAACGCCTCCTGGAACTTGCCCGCGAACTGTTCTTCGACCCCGAGAGCGTCCTGCTGAACGGCCTCGAGCGATGTGGCGGTAAACCCTCCGCTGACGGCAGCGAACTGCACAGACGGTGGCGTGCTATCGCCCAGAGCTTTTCGAATCGGCGCGGCGAGCTTGGGAAGGTCGCTCAGAATCTCCTGCTTATTGGCGGCGGTTATTTCCGCTTTTGCGAGCACATTGCCGCTCACGGCGTCCAACGCGATCGCCGAGACTGTGTACTTATCGCCTCGCGAGTTGATCTCGCCCGAAATGACGGCGTTCACGCCCTGGTCAACCGCGACCAGCCGCGCGGACTGCACGTCGAGTTTGTCGGTGGGATTGGGGAGTTTCTTGGCCAGCTTGCGCGCATCCCCGCGGCTGTAGGCGTTGACAAAGCTGGCGCCCTCCAAGGCCACATTGATCATCGGTTCCAAAGTGTCATCCAAAACCGGATCGCCGGTATGGTTCACAAAGTCGGCGACCAGGATGGTGACCGGCTGATGAGGGGCAACCGGCGCCGCTCCACCGCCGCCGAAAATCCCGTGCCGCACCGAGGGCACAGCCATCAGCGCCGCCATCACTACGATGATGGCGGCCAAGATCCCGGTAATGAGCGGCCATGGAGGACTCTTTCCCAAGGGCTGCACGGCGGCGTCGAACTTGATGGTGCCGGCGGCTCTCTTGTCTTTCCACGTATTCAGGTCCGTCAGAACGGCCGTCGAACTCTGGTACCTTGCATTCAAGTCACGTTCCAGACACTTGCTGACGATCCCGGCCAACGCACCAGGAATTTGAGCGTCGATATCCGAGACTGAAATGGCACGCTCCTGGGTTCGTTTAATGAGGCTGGCGAGAGCGCTCTCGGCGTGGAACGGCGTTTTGCCGGTCAGCAATTCGAACAAGATCAGACCGAGGGCGAAGATGTCCGATCTTTGATCGAGATCCTTGCCCAACGCCTGCTCCGGAGACATGTACGCCATGGTCCCGACGAGCGCGCCGGTTTGCGTCATCCCGTCGCCTTCCACAGTGCGGGCCAGGCCGAAATCCATTACAACGATTCGCCCCGCTGGGTCTTGCATGACATTTTGCGGTTTGAGATCGCGATGAATCACGCCCACGCTGTGCGCAGCATCCAGCGCCTGGCAAACCTGCTGAATTACTTCCACCGCTTCTTCGGGAGCAAATTTCTTTTTCTCGCGAATGAGCGAGCGTAAGTCCTCGCCCTTGATGAACTCCATGGTGATGAACTTCACTCCGTCAGCATCCCCGAGATCGTAAATTCGGATGACGTTGCGGTGCGTGACCTGGCGGGAGAGCAGCAGCTCTTGCTTAAAGCGGGCCAGCATGGCGGAGTTCGAGGCCAGTTCACGCCGTATGACTTTCAGCGCGACGAAGCGGTCGAGTTCTCGGTCGGTGGCCTTGTACACCGCTCCCATGCCGCCCTCACCGAGCAGTTGCAGAATTTCATATCGTCCACCGACCACCTCGCCGATGTTAAATACGGCGGCGCTGTCGGGCGCGCTGAGTGACGGTGCGGAAATCCGGCGAAACGAAGCTCCCGAAGCCAGGGTGGCGTCAATGTCTGCCTGTGTGGCGTCGAAGTCATTCCTCGGTCTGGCATCTACGCTCGTAGCGTCGGAAGTGCTTCGCGAGGGTGCGGCATCGGCAATCGTGGCGCCGGAATCAACTGCCGCGGGGATAAAATCCGCGCGCGTAACGTCGTCGAGCGGAGAAAGAGGCACGTTTCCGCTCGAACTCTCACCCGCAAATGGAGTTCCGACACCCGTCGACGCAGGCTTTTGGGCATCCGACTTCTTGTCAGATCGTGATCTGGAGTCATCCATGATGCGATCCCTGGACGCCGCAATGCCCGACTATAGGAAAACGGTCGGATTGACCAGAGAGAGCTTGTGGCGCTTATTGCGAGGAGTATATACGATGCCGGTCCTGAGACAAGCTGGAGTAGCCTCTCCGTGTCATGTGATTTTCCCATGGGTTAGATTTGTTTGTGCTGGTGGTTGCTGACGTTGCCGCCGGATTTCCATTACATTGATCAGAGATTGGGGCTGAATGCCGGCCTGTCTCGTAGTGCTTCCTGACTGGCGCGATGCCGAAGAAGACAATTTCACGCAAGGCGATACGGTCGGTGCGGCGCAACACCGGCGACGCTGCATGGCGCTCCCCGCAAGGGGATCAGTGGCGCACATGGGCGCTCTGTCTGCTGCTGGCGGTGGTTGTTCTTGCCGTGTATTTCCCGGCACTGAGACATCCCTTCGTCATTTATGATGATGTGGATTACGTCAGCCAGAACCGGCAGGTTCAGCAAGGGCTCACGCTCGAGACTTTCCGCTGGGCGCTGACTTCCATGCAGTTCTCGAATTGGCATCCGCTGACCTGGATGTCACACGCCCTCGATTGTGAACTTTTCGGCCTCGATGCTGGAGCGCACCACTTTACCAGCCTGTTGCTGCACGCCATTGACGCGGTGATCTTGTTTCTGCTGCTGTCGCGCATTACCGGCAAAATCGGGCGCGGCCTGATGGTGGCCCTGCTGTTTGGATTGCATCCGGTCAATGTTGAAAGCGTGGCATGGATCGCTGAGCGAAAAACCGTGTTGAGCATGCTGTTCCTGCTGCTCGCACTCTGGGCGTATCTCTGGTACGCGCGAAAGCCTGGCATCGTCCGGCATGGGTGTATGGACGCGCTGTTTGCGCTTGCGCTGGCGGCCAAACCGATGGCAGTCACGTTTCCGTTCATTCTCTTGTTGATGGATTACTGGCCGCTGCAACGGATCAGGAGTTGGCAATCCCCTTCAGAGACTCTTGCCTTGCCTCAGTTTCCTGCACTTCGATTGCTCAGCGAAAAGCTGCCGCTGTTTGCGCTAAGCGCGGCCAGTTGCACGGTTACGGTGATCGCTCAGCACGGCGTGGCTATGAAAGCGATGGAAGCTTTTCCGCTGAGAGATCGCGTGGTGAACGCGCTTTTTTCCTACGTGATGTATTTGGGGAAGATTGTCTGGCCCGTGCACCTTTCGGTGTTCTACGCGCCGCAAGGCTCGCGGCTGGCGATCTGGCAGACGCTTTTGTGCCTGGCATTCCTGGCTGCCATCAGCATTCTGGTGTGGAAGGAGCGGCGGTCGCGACCTTATTTATTATTCGGGTGGTTGTGGTTTTTGGGAACGCTGGTGCCGATGATCGGCATCGTTCAGGTGGGCGACCAGGGAATGGCCGATCGATATGCTTACCTGCCCTATGTGGGAATCTTCATAGCTGCCGTCTGGGGCCTTGCCGACCTGGCGCAGAGCAGGGGCATCGAGCCACGCTGGAGCGCGGCGGCAGCCTGTGCAGTTCTGCTCCTGCTATCTGTTCTGACTCGCAGACAGGTGGGAAACTGGGAAAGCAGCTACACCCTGTTCACGCACTCGTTGCAAGTGACTCCGGACAATTACGTGGCGGAGGACATTGTGGGGACGGCGCTGCTGCAGGAGGCATTCCGGGCGACCGGGCAAAAGTGCGCCGCAGAAGCGCGGCTTCATTTCGAGAATGCCGTGCGCATTTATCCAGAAGACGCCCTCGGACACATCGACCTCGGCTATTGCCGGGAGACGCAGGGAAATCTGCAGGAGGCCGCGAAGGAATATCAGGCGGCGCTGCAGGGGGCGCACAGCAAGTTCTTGAAGAAGAGAGCATTGATCAATCTGGCGGGGGTGTACCGGGCGCAGCGCCAGTTTGCTTTGGCGCGAAACTCTTACAACGAATGTCTGAAGATTGATCCCGGCGATCCGGATGCGCTGAAGGGGCTTGCCCGGGTCGATAAGGAAGAGAAGATGCCGTCTCTGGAGCAGACGATAGATGCGCTTGCCCGCGCGGCGGCCGAGCATCCGGACGCGAGGCTTTATCTTCAGCTGGGGAAATTGCAGCGTGCGGCGGGACGCGTGCCGGAAGCGTTGATCTCGTATCAGAGGGCTCTCGATCTTGATCCGAACTTCGAAGAAGCCCGCGTAGCGCTGGAAGAGTTGGAACCTCCGCAATGAAGTCTATTCGTAGCGCAGGGCTTCGATGGGATCGAGGCGCGATGCGCGCAGGGCGGGGATCATGCCGCTGATCAGGCCGACGACGGCCAGGATCAGAGTAGCCACGATCAGCGTGCCGGGCGCGATGAGCAGGCGAATGTCGCCGGCTTCGGCGTTCTTCGCCATGGCGCTATACAGGGTTAGCCGGCCGACGGAAAGCGACACAGCGTAGGCCAAAATGATTCCCAGCAACCCGCCGATGAACGTGATGGTGAGCGCTTCGGCGAGGAACTGAAGCAGGATGTCTGCACGGCGCGCGCCGAGGGCTTTTTCCACTCCAATCTCGCGCGTGCGTTGAGTGACTGAGACCAGCATGATGTTCATCAGGCCGACGCCGCCAATGCCGAGGGTCAGCGTCCCGATGAAGCCGAGCAGGATTTTCAGTCCGATGGTGATGACTTCGAACTGGTGAACCTGCTCCATCAGGTTGAAGACGCGGACGGCGCGGCGGTCTGTTTGATTAAACTTGTGCTCGCCGGCGAGCACGGCGCGGGCCGATTGCTCCAAGCGCTCGTAATCCGGGGTTTCGTAGTTGAACCAAATGGAATCGAGGTAGTGCGTGTCCTTCAGATCGCTCATGCTGGTGAAGGGGACGTAGATGGCGCGGTTGATGTCGCCGTCGCCTTCCTGCATTTTCGCTTTCAAGATACCGACCACTTCGAAGCTCAACCCGTCGACGCGGATGCGCTCGCCCAGAGCATTGCGTCCGGAGAAGAGTTTTTCCTTGGCTTCGGAACCGATGACGGCGACGCGGGCCCGCTGCATCTGATCCTGCATGTTGTAGAAGCGCCCGGTGTCGAGTTTCAAGGCGCGGACGGAATCGACATTGGGATAGTCTCCGCTGACATCGAGGGCGAAGGTTCGGGTATCGAATTGGACGTTGCACTGCTTGTCGACTTCGGGAGTGATGTGGGTGATCTGCGGTAGGTTGGTGGTGAGAGTATCAACATCTTCCATGGTGAAGCGGACTTGGGCGCCCGCCTTCTGGCCGCCTGCCTGCATTGACGTGCGGCCCGGCACAAGGATCATGAGCTTGGTGCCAAAGTTGGCGAAGATGTTGGCGCAGGCCCGTCCAAAACCGTCGCCGTACGCTAGCAGCATCACCACGGTCGCGATGCCCCATGCCATGCCCAGCATGGTGAGCGCGGTGCGGCGGCGGTTGTGCCGCATTGCGCCGTAAGCTTCTTGCAGTAGATCGCGAAACATAGCTCTTTGTCCCGGTCTTGGGTCTTAGGTGTTAGGTCCTGGGAAGATCCTAAGACCCAACTCCTAACACCCAAGACCTTATGTCCTATTCTTGCCGCAGCGCCTCAACCGGTTGCAGCATTGCGGCTTTGCGCGCGGGGTAAAGTCCTGCGATCACACCTGCCAGGGTCAGGCTGCCTATCGCCAGAATCGCGGTTGCGGGCACAAGCTTTGGAGGATCGAAACCTCCCTGACCTTGCATGTTGCCCATCAAGGCCATGAGTCCGGCCGAGAGTCCCATGCCGACCAGCCCGCTAAACAACGTAAGTATGATTCCCTCGAAGAAAAAGTGGGCCAGGATGCTGCGCCGCGTGGCGCCGAGAGCCATGCGCAATCCGATCTCGCGCGTGCGCTCGCTCACCGTCACCAGCATGATGTTGATCACGCCGATCGCTCCCAAAGCCAGCGTAATCAGGCCAACCGCGCCGAGGAACATGTTCATGGCATCGAAGATGGAGCCGACCGCTTTGGAATTCTGAATCGTGTCCCAGCCTTCGAAAGCATCCTTGTCCCGGTAATCGAAACCGTGATTGCGGGCGACCAGCTTGCGGACTTCATCCTGCGCCACAAGGTGTTCATCGGTTACGCGCGGCTGATAGTTGATGAATGAGATGGAATTTTCATGATTCTCGCCCTTGAGCGGAAACAAAGTCGCCATCACGCGAAAGGGTAAGTAGCCGCGCATGTTGGTCGAGTTATCGTCACCGCGGCCCACGCGCTGCACCGTGCCGACGACTTCGAACGTGATGTCGTTGAGGATGATGCTGGCCCCCACCGCGGGGCGTCCGGGAAACAGGTTCTTGACCAGTTCATCGCCCAGCACAATGACGTTGCGCCTCTGACTCTCGTCCAACTCGTTGAGCCAGCGCCCTTGGTTGATTGGAAGATAACGGATTTCACTGAACTGCGGTTCGATCCCGGCGATCTCGCCGTTGGCGCTGGCAAACTCGCTGACCGCGCGCACATCGGTGCGAATCAGGACCGGAGAAGCGTTGCGTACATGCGGGGCTTCTTTGCGGATGTCGACGTAATCCTGATAGGTAAGCAAGTAGTTTCGGGCGGAGTTCATGCTGCCCTTCACCACCGGAGCCCGCCCCGGATAAATGAACATGATGTCCTTGCCATATTGCGCCAACTCGCGCTTGTTGCCGGAGCGGAAGCCTTCTCCCAAGCCGACGAGCAGCAACAAAGAACCCACCCCCCACGCGATGCCGAACATGGTGAGAAACGAACGCAGTTTGTGCGCCCAGAGGGTCCGGAAGATCTGGGCGAAGATGTCCACGACCATGCGCATGGCTATATCTATTATTACGCATTACTGGACGGACCGGTTCAGCCTTTGTTAGCGAGCAGCCAAGTAAGGTGGTGGGCTCGACGGTCCTGTTTTAGAGGCTATGCCCGGATCGCCTGCCGAACGGCGATATCCGGAAAAAGTTGCCATGGTAGTCAACTTGGAGCATTACCGAAGTTTCGGCGATCCCTCACAAATCATTGTTATTAAACCTGTTAACTCCTTATCCTTGAATGTCGAGTATCCTCGCGCGCTGGCCGAACCAGCGGTGCGGGGTGATTCGCGACTTATGTCCGCCAGTGCACACTCGTGGAAAGGCTTATCTCTCGGCGCCAGGGCTTTCATCGGCTTGGTGATTGCCGGGGGCACGGTGTTTCTGCTGCAGGCGGCAATGCACCAGAACAGCAAGAACATCGCAGAGTTCATCTGCTACCTTGGCATCGCGGTTTTGGCGTCGCGGTTGCGGGTATCACTGCCCGGCATTACGGGCACGCTTTCGGTGAACTTCCTGTTCATTCTGGTGGGGATTGCCGAGTTGAGCTTCTCCGAGGCGATTACTCTGGGCGCGATCTCCATGCTGGCGCAGTGTTTTTATCCCAGCCGACCCGGTGCCATCCAGTTGACGTTCAACGTTTGCGCGGGCTCGCTTTCGACCGCTTTGGCCTATCTGGTCTATCACAGCTCCCTGGCCAACATGCTTATCGTCAACCGTCCTCTGGTGCTGTGCCTGGCGGCTTCGACCTATTTCATCATCAATGCGGGATGCATTGCGGTTGTGATTTCGTTCAGCGAAGGGAAACCTCTTCGTCGAATTCTGGTGGATTGCTATTTCTGGTCGTTCCCGTACTACCTGGTCGGAGCCGGCGTCGCGGGGGCGATTTCATGGTTCAACCACGCCTTCAACTGGGAGACGTCGCTGCTGTTTGTCCCCGCCATTTATCTGATCTATCGCTCCTACCGTCTGTATCTGGGCAAACTGGAGGACGAGAAGCGCCACGTGGAAGAGATGGCGGACTTGCATCTGCGAACCATCGAAGCCCTGGCGCTGGCCATTGAGGCCAAGGATCAAACCACCCACGATCACCTGCAGCGGGTTCGCATCTACGCCATCGAAGTGGCCAAGGAGTTGGGACTGAAGGGGTCCGAACTGGAAGCCCTGCATGCCGCCGCACTGCTGCACGATATCGGCAAACTGGCTGTGCCGGAACACATTATCGCCAAACCCGGGCGGCTGACGCCGGAAGAGTTCGAGAAGATGAAGATTCACACCGTGGTGGGAGCGGAAATTCTCGAGCGAGTTCGCTTCCCTTATCCGGTGGTTCCGATCGTACGCGCTCACCATGAAAAATGGGATGGGTCCGGCTATCCCTTCGGCTTGAAAGGCGAGGAGATTCCAATCGGGGCGCGAATCCTTTCCGCCGTCGACTATCTGGACGCCTTGGCCTCTGACCGGCAATACCGGCGGGCGATGCCGCTGGATGAAGTGATGCAGCGTCTGATTGCGGAGTCGGGCAAGGCGTTCGATCCCAGGGTGGTGAACGTGCTCCAGCAGCGTTACCGCTCTCTGGAGGCCCTGGCTGTGGCGCAATCGGGTGGAGATAGTACGACAGCGCCTTCGACAGTGACTCAGGTCACGCGCGGGGAAGCTCCCGATGCTGGATTTGAAAACGCAGCCGTCCCGGATTCGCAAGGGCGGGAAGCGACGTTTCTCTCGTCGATCGCAGCCGCCCGCCAGGAAGCCCAGTCTTTGTTTGAGTTGAGCCAGAACCTGGGAGCGTCGCTCAGCCTGGGGGAAACGCTCTCTGTTTTCTCGGTAAAACTGAAACCGATGGTTCCCTATGATGCAATCACAATCTACATTCTGCGCGACGGTGTTTTGTTCCCCGAATATGTGAATGGCGATAACTATCGCCTGTTTTCTTCCTTGCGCATCCCGCTGGGCGACGGGCTCTCCGGCTGGGTGGCGCAGAACAAGAAACCGATTGTGAACGGCAACCCGTCAGTGGAACCGGGTTACCTGAACGATCCCGGAAAATTCAGTACCTTGCGCTCAGCTCTGGCCTTGCCGCTGGAGGGAGTGGCTGGCGTGATCGGAGTTCTCGCCCTCTACCGCGCTGAGAAAGATGCGTTTACGTCCGACCACTTGCGCATTCTTCTGGCGGTAAGCGGCAAGATGGCTTTGGCCATCGAGAATGCTCTCAAATATCAGCAGGCGGAAAGCTCTGCCACCACCGACTACCTTACCGGACTGCCCAATGCCCGGTCGCTGTTCCTGCAACTCGACCGCGAACTAGCCCGCTGCAAGCGCGAGAACGCCTCGCTCACACTGATGGTGTGCGACATGAACGGATTCAAGAAGGTCAACGACCGCTTCGGGCACCTCGAAGGAAATCGCGTGCTGCGCCTGTTTGCCCAGGCGCTGAAAGACAGCTGCCGCGAGTACGACTACGTGGCGCGCATGGGCGGAGACGAATTTGTTGTGATCGCTACAGGCGCTGGCCTCCGGCGACGCGGCCAAGAGAGTCGAGCAAATTCGTCCGCTGGCACGGCAAGCCGGGATTCGATGTTTGCGGAGAGGATATGCTCTCGTTGAGCGTGGGGATGGCTGTGTCTCCGGAAGACGGCAACGACGCCGAACAACTTCTCACCCAGGCCGACCGCCGCATGTATGTGGAGAAGGAAAAACAGCCTTCGCGGAAAGATCAGCGGCTGCATGCCCGCATGGACTGCCGGCTTACCATCGAGTTGTATCCTCAGCCGGGCGGCGGGCCGATCTTCGGCAACCTGGTGGATATCAGCCTGGGTGGCTGTTATGTGGAAACCAGCGCCATTCTTACTCCCGGTTCCAGCCTGAAGCTGGTCTTCTCGATTGATAGCACCGATGCCGACGGCGCTTTGAGCGCCGAAGGCACGGTCGCCAGAATCCATCCCGGCTCGGGAGTGGCGGTGCAGTTCAAGGAGATGAGCCGCGATTCGCGGGAAAAGATGTACCGCATTCTGGAGTTTGTGCAGAGCTCGACCACGGTTTACAACGACCGGTACTTACAGAGTATCCAGCGCTAATCTGGCTAGAACGATATCTTAAAGATTGTTCCGCAGCCTCCGGAACAACCCTTGCCGGAATATCCTCCCGCTTCGGCCCATCCGTATAGTGTTCCTGCACTGTCTTTGATCAGGATATACGGGAGAGATCCATCCCCTAAACCGTGAAACGTATAGAGAACACTCTGTGACCACGGTCCCCCGGAGCCGGTGGGCTGACTCAACTCGTAAATCGTCCCGTCGCAACTCGAAGTGCAGTACCCGCCTCCAATCGTGCCCCCGCAATAAGTGTCGGAGGTGGGTCCGGGCAGAAGACCGAGGGGCCAGTAGCCGGACGCAATGGGAAGACCGAACGAGTAAAGAACATGGTCCCTCCAACGGCCGCTCGACTGAGCCAGGTAGAAAAGACTGCCTTCAGCATAGGCTCCCCCATACAAAGTCACTCCCACGAGTTGGCCCTTCGCATTCATCAGAAGCGGGGTTACCGGCAAACTACCGTCCGTGCGCCCTCCAAAGTTCCAGATGACGGTGGACGTCCAGGTGGTGGAAGGTGGAATTGGCGGCGACAATTCGACAACACATCCCCCATTGACCGCCCCGCCCAGTTCGGTCGCGAGAAAAATGTTGCCGGATGAATCAAAGTTCAGAGCGCCGGGGGGATTACAGGGAAGTTCTTGCGCACTCAAGTCGAATAGCAAGGACTCATTCCACGTTCCACCCGAGGGCGTCAACTGGTAAACGGTGCCAAAATTCCCGGCTCCTCCCAAGACAGTTGTGCCATAGACCACGCCCTGGCTGGTCAGCGAGAGATTATAAGATTCCTGGCCATCCGTCGGGCTGCCTTGAAAGCTGTGGAGAACGATAAACGTCCATGGCTGACCCGGCTGCGAAGGATGATCCATTTTGAAGACGATGCCGCACCCCGAGGAACAGGAGGATGTGACAATGCCGCCTTTCACCGCGGTGCCGTAAAGGTTCCCGCTGGCATCGAGCAGGAGGCTGCCGCCGCCCGAACCACCGGTGGCGCCATCGAAGTCATGCAGCACCGAGTATGTGTAGGCCCCGCCTGCCGATGTGGGCTTGGCCAATTCGAAAACTACGCCGGAGTTGTACTTTCCTCCCGCACTCGTCGTCCCGCACAAGTTGCCCAGTACGTCCACGGTTAAGGCTCCCACTCCAAGTGGTTGCTTAAATGTGAGGATGGTGGAGAAGGTCTGGGCGCTTGATCGCACGGCAGCGAAACCCGCCAGCAGAGCGAGAAAAAAAGAAAAAGAGGTGTCGCTTCATAATGCACCCGCCTCGGAACTCTAGGTCAGGATCAAGAGCGCGTCAATATGAAGGATTTTGCATGTTTCTCAACCCGAACTCGGGCTAGCCATCCCGACTCTTACCGCCCTTGAAGCGCGCTCTCACTGCCCTTACACTTAAAGAATGCACGTCCACGTTCACGGCGCAGGCAACCCCAAGCGAGTGCTGAAGATCTCGCTCGGCGTCACCCTCGCCTACATCGTGCTGCTGGTGCTGGCCGGCATTCGCGCGCATTCGCTGGCCCTGCTCTCAGAGGCCGGACACAATCTCTCAGACTTTCTGGCTCTGCTGCTGTCTCTGGTGGCGGTTTATTTGCAGGCGCGCCCGGCGAGTTCTACCAAGACCTACGGATACCACCGTGCGGGAGTGCTCGCCGCACTGGTGAATGCCGTGTCGCTGGTCGCGGTTGCGTTTTTTATTTTCTACGAGGCATTTCGCCGCTTGCAGCATCCCGAGCACGTTCAGGCCTCAGTGATGATGTGGGTCGCCGCGGCGGGCGTAGTGATGAACGGGGTGATCGCGCTGCTGCTGTACCGCTCCGGCAAGGGTTCTGGAAACGACGTCAACATCCGCAGCGCGCTGCTGCACGAGGTGGGCGACACGCTTTCGACCGCCGCCGTCATCGCCGGAGGCTGGGCGATTCTGGTCACGGGCGACTACTGGATCGACTCTGCGCTTTCCTTCGGAATCGGAGTGCTGATTCTCTGGTCAGGCTTCGGCATTGTGCGCGAGACGCTGAATATTCTGCTCGAAGGCACGCCACGCGGGTTGAAACTCGAAATGGTCGCAAGTGCGATCCGCTCGATCGAAGGCGTCAACGATGTGCACGATCTCCACTGCTGGAGCATAGGGTCGGAAACTCGCGCGCTCTCCTGCCACATCTCGATTGCCGACATTCCGCCCTCGGTCAGCGAGCGCATTCTGCGCGACGTGAAAGAGTGCCTGCATCATGATTTCAGCATCGACCACACGACGATTCAGTTCGAGCACGTGGAATGCGAAGTGGCGCATGGCTGCGTGATTCCCGTGGGCGAGAGCGAGGAGCATCACCACCACAGCCATTAGCGGTTATGGAAAAGAAGTAATTAAAGAAGACCTTGAAAACTTAGTTGACCCCGTCGCGGCGGCGGCATAAGATGTTGGTTCCGCTTCCCCCCCCTCCTTTGAAGCGGTGATCCGGCGAACTGTTTCAGCCCTTCGTACGTTACGAATGATCAGGATTGACCCAAACCGTTCCCCCCAAACGGATCTATGGAGCGCAACATGAAATCAGCGACCAGCCAGCGCACAATCTTCTCCTTCAATCGAATTCAACCCTTCGCAGCCGTCCTGGCGACTTTTCTGCTCGTCAGCGCAATTGCTTCAGCCCAAACGGGAACTGTGCTCTACAGTTTCAATGGCACGACCGATGGAAAGACTCCTTACGGCGGCGTGGTGCTGGACTCCGCGGGCAACCTTTACGGCACAACCTTTGAAGGCGGGGACACTTGCTACTCTCTTCTTTACTCTTGCGGCGTTGTGTTTGAACTGACGCCCTCTGGAACGCAGACGCTGGTGCATCCCTTTGTGGGTTCCACCAAGCCCGGCTTGCATGACGGAGATTGGCCCTGGGCCGGGCTCGTCATGGATAAGAAGGGAAACCTTTATGGCACCACCACCGCAGGCGGAAGTACCGCAGGCGCAAGCAGCAACAACGGCACAGTCTTCAAAGTGGGGCCCACGGGCAAGGAAACGGTCCTCTACAGCTTCAAGGCCTATGGCGATGGAAATGACCCCCAGGACAGTCTGATTCTGGACAGTGAAGGCAACCTGTATGGCACCACTTTTTATGGCGGCACGGGAACGGGCTGCAGCACCGGCGACGGCGGGTGCGGGACGGTCTTTAAGGTAACTCAGGCGGGCACGGAAACCGTGCTTTACAGCTTTGGTGGCGGCGCCGACGGAAACTTTCCTACATCGGGCTTGGTCCGCGATGCGGAGGGCAATCTCTACGGCACAACCGCCTATGGTGGCTTGGTGAACGCCAATTACTGTCCGATAGGGTGCGGGACCGTGTTCAAGCTCAGTTCCACCGGCACAAAAACCACGATTTACAGTTTCACCGGCAACGCTGACGGCGGAGATCCTCAGGGCAGCTTGCTGCTGGACGCGCATGGTAATTTGTACGGTACAACGGTTGGCGGAGGAACGTTCGGCCCGGGTTGCGGTGACGGCTGTGGAACGGTGTTTAAGGTGACGGCGGCGGGCACGGAGATGGTGATCTACTCTTTCGCCGGCGGCACGGATGGATTCAATCCGTTCAGCGGGTTGGTGCGGGATGCAAAAGGCAATCTGTACGGCACGACCCGCGATGGCGGGAGTGTGGGAGCGGGGACAGTGTATAAGCTCACTCCGGCGGGTAAAAAGACGATTCTTTATGACTTTCCCGGCAGTTTAAATGGCTCCAGCCCATGGTCTGGCTTGGTCATGGATGCGGAAGGCAATTTGTACGGTACAACAGCCTACGGCGGCGCTTACAGCTATGGCACAGTATTTGAGGTGACCCCTTAAACTGCGCGAACTAAGCTGCGCGAAATAAAATTCCCGAAACTAAATTGCGCCAACAAGGCGCGAGGGGCCGGCTACGAACCGGATTGCGTGGAGTAGATCTCCCGCACCCGCTCAATCGTATCCGCTTCTTCCGGAGTCTTATCCGGCCGCAGCCGCACGATGCGCGGGAAGCGCAGCGCGTAGCCGCTGTCGTGGCGGTCCGACTTCATCATGTTATTGAAAGCTACCTCCAGCACAATCTTCGGTTCGACGGTGCGCCGGAAGCCTTGATCCTCAATCGTGTGCTCTAGAAACCATTTCGTCATCTCCGCGATCTCAACGTCGGTCAATCCCGAGTACGCCTTGCCAATATTCACCAAGCGGTCTCCGTCCCACACCGCAAATGTGTAATCGCTGAGCACTCCGATGCGCTTACCGTGGCCGTACTCAACCGCGGTCACGACAACGTCGAGCGTGGCCAGTTCGCGCTTCATCTTCAGCCACGACTTGCCGCGCTTCCCCGGCGTGTAAGTTGAGTTCAGGTCCTTGATCATCAGTCCTTCATTGCCCCGAGCTTGCGCAGCCGCGAAGAGTGCTTCCAGTTCCCCGGGCGAGTTCGCGCGAAATACCGGCGCGCGGACGATGCTCCCTACCGACTGTTCCTCCTCCATCTCGAAGCTTAATTGACCCTGTAAATCCTTCGCTTTCCTCAGTGTCTCCGTGCCTCCGTGGTGGATGTTGTCTTTAAGCAGTTCATCCAGCACCCGCCCCCGTTCCCGCAAAGGACGATCAATCAGCAACTCCCCGCCAGCATAGAGAACATCGAACACCAAGTAAGCAACTGGAATCTCCCGCAGCATGCGGTCGCTCACTTTCTTCCGCCCGAGTCGCTGCTGCAGCACGCTGAACGGACGCGCCCGCCCCGGCTGCTCCCATGCCACGATCTCGCCATCAAGAATCGCATCCTGCGGCAAACCCGCCAGCGCGTCCGGCAACTCAGGGAACGATTCGGTGATCTCGTCCCGCGTACGCGAAAAGAATTTCACGTCCCCATCAGAAACATGCGCCTGTGCTCGAATGCCGTCATACTTATCTTCCACTGCGGCCTCGGCGAAATAACTCAGTCCCTCTTCGGGCGAGTCGATTGGACTGGCCAGCATGAATCCTAAGGGATGGAACAATCGCAGCTTCGCCTCTGCCAGCTTGCCCCCGACAGCCAGCCGCAGCGTCTCGCCAACATCGCCGAGCAGCATGTTCGCCCGCTGTACATCTTTCAACGCACCGCCGTAAGCCTTGGCAATCGCTTCTTCCACCAGGCTCTCCTTCAACCCGATCCGCAAATCGCCGGTCATGATTTTCACGATGTACTTGGCTTCGAGAGGCGTCGCTCGCCCCAGCAAATCGCGAACCAGAGCAGTCTTCGCCGCCGGACCGCGCGCCGCCGCGATCTCGCGAAATATCTTGCTGACCTCAAGAATGCCTAATCCCTGCCCGGACATTTCCGGCAGCAACTCCCCGGCCACCGCACCCAAGTCACCATGCTTGCGATACGCGGCCGTCAGCGCGGCTTCGTCCCTCCCGGAGAAATCAGCCACGACGCGCCACAAAAGCGTCCCGCCCACTTGCAAAGTAGTTTCTTCCCACGACGGAAAAGCTCTGCCGGAAAGAAACACGGCCGAGACGGCCGCCTCATCCGCTGTGCGCGATCTTAGATAATCCGCGACGATTGCAGTTTTTAGCAGCTTCTTGGAGGTAGCCGCGATGGCTTCGCAAGTTTCGGCAAGACGTTGCATGGGGTTGTAGCAGCTTCGAGAATAGCTGAAAGACGCGAGCGCATGAATCGAGGGAAATTCAGCCAACGGCGGTTCTGGGAGAACAGCCTCAACCCGGCGGAAACCCTTGCCAACCGTGGTATTCTAGTGTTTGGTGCGTTTTGCGCACTGGAGCATCTAACTACCGTGCGTTCTCTGCGAAATTTCGTGCGTTTCCTGGTGGCTGTGCAGCTTTTGCCCGCGCTTGAAAGTGGCGAAGAAACCCTGGTCGGCGGCCAAGCTGTGCTGGAAGGTGTGATGATGCGGTCACCGCACGCCTGGGCAATCGCCTGCCGCAAACCCTCGGGCGAAGTGGTTACCATGAGCGAACCGCTCGCGCGTCCTTCGGAAAAGCACAAGTGGATGGCTTGGCCCATCGTCCGCGGAGTGATGACGCTGGGTTATGCCATGTCCCTGGGCTATCGCGCCCTGCGTTTCTCCGCCAACGTAGCCATCGAAGAAGTGATGCAGAGTGACAAAGAACATGTGGAGACAGCCGCCTCGGCTGTCCCGCCGAAGCTTGCCCCTTCGGCAAGCTCAGGGCAGGCTCTGAGCTTGCCGAACGGGCGAAGCGAGGCGGAAGCTACGGACGCCTCTAAGTCCAAGTCCCGCGAAAAAGCCGCCGCCATCAGCGGCTGGCTGGCAGCAGTGAACGTCATCATCTCGCTGGCGTTCTTCATCTTCATGTACAAGTATCTGCCGCTGCTGGCGGCCACGGAACTGAAGAAGGCAAATCCCGCACTGGGCGGCCAGATCGTCTTCAACCTGGTCGATGGCGCGATACGCCTGCTCCTGTTCCTGCTGTTCATCTGGGGAGTCTCGCTGTTCCCCGACATTCGCCGCGTCTACCAGTATCACGGCGCCGAACACAAAACCGTGTTCGCCTTCGAAAACGGCGACCCGCTCGAAACATCGCGCGGTGCAGAAATATTCCACGTTCCATCCGCGCTGCGGCACCAGCTTTCTGATGACGGTGATGCTGATCTCGATCGGCTTCTACATGCTGGTTCCGTACACCACGTTCTGGGCGCGTTTCGCATCGCGCATCGCGCTGCTGCCCGTGATCGCCGGAGTGTCCTACGAAATCATCCGCTTCGCCGCCAAGCATCGCGGCTCGCTCTTCGCCCTGATGACCGCTCCCGGCCTCTGGCTGCAACGCATCACGACCCAGCCGCCGTCGGACGAAATGGCCCAATGCGCCATCACCGCGCTCGATCAGGCCATGGTCCTGGAAAAAGAACGCGGCGGCGAATTGGTGATTGCCTAGGGTTCCCAACCCGGGAAACCGTCGTTGGTCGCTTGTCGTTAGTCGTTGGCCTCTCTGCAACCCAGCATTACAGTTGCTTACGAGAGGTTTCAACATGTCAGCATCTTTCAAGGATTTGCGAGTTTGGCAAGAAGCGATGAAATTTGCAGTTGAAGTCTATCGGACTACAGGGCAGTTCCCGCAAGCACGAGTTATATGGCCTGAGCCAGCAATTGCGACGAGCAGCAGTTTCGAGTCCCCAGCAATATCGCGGAAGGCAAAGGCCATCGCTCCGACGGAGAATTTGGACATTTCCTCCTCCATGCGCGAGGATCTCTGCTTGGAGGTGCAAACGCAGGTTATGATTGCAAAGGAATTACAATACGCTAGGCAGCGAAGAGGCCGAGCGCCTGTTAGCGTCAGGCAGACGCCATAGGCCGAAGCCTGAATAGCCTGATCAACTCGATGCGAGAAAAAGCCGCCTGAAGCAAAAGGCCAACGACTAACGACCAACGACCAACGACGGTTCTCCATGTTTGAACGCTTAGACCAAATCGAAGCCCGTTACGAAGAGCTGACCAGCGCTCTCGCCTCGCCGGATATCGTGAACGATTCGGCGCGATACCAGAAGACTGCCAAGGCGCACAGCGAAATCGCGCCCATCGTCGAAAAATATCGCGAGTACAAAGACCTGACCCGCGGCATCGCCGAGAGCAAAGCCATGCTCGCCGATGAAAAAGATCCCGAGATGCGCGCCTACGCTCAGGAAGAACTCAACCAGCTGGAGGCCCCGCGTCAGCGCGATCGAAGAAGAGTTGAAAGTCCTGCTGCTGCCCAAAGATCCCAACGACGAGAAAAACATCATCCTCGAAATCCGCGCCGGCACCGGCGGAGACGAAGCCACGCTCTTCGCCGCCGAAATCTTCCGCATGTACACGCGCTACGCCGAAACGCAGCGCTGGAAGGTCGAAGTGCTCTCTTCCTCGGAGTCGTCGGCCGGAGGCCTGAAAGAAGTCATCGCCATCATCGAAGGCAACCGCGTTTTTTCGCAGCTGAAGTATGAAAGCGGAGTGCACCGCGTGCAGCGCGTTCCCGCCACCGAGCAGCAAGGACGCGTGCACACCTCGGCCGTCACCGTCGCCGTGCTGCCCGAGGCGGAAGACGTCGACATCAAGATCGAAGCCAAAGACCTGCGCATCGATACGTTCTGTTCCTCCGGCCCGGGCGGCCAATCGGTGAATACCACTTATTCCGCCGTGCGCATCACGCACATTCCCACCAACACGGTGGTCAGTTGCCAGGACGAGAAATCGCAGATCAAGAATCGCGAGAAAGGCATGCGCGTGCTGCGTTCCCGCCTCTACGAAATCGAAATGGAAAAGCAGCAGTCAGCGCTGGCCAAAGAGCGCAAAGCCATGGTGGGTTCCGGCGATCGCAGCGAGAAGATCCGCACCTACAACTTCCCGCAAAACCGCCTTACCGACCACCGCATCGGATTCACCATCCACCAACTCGAACAAGTGATGGACGGCAAGCTCCAGCCGCTGATCGAAGCTCTCACCACGCACTACCAGGCAGAAAAGTTAAAACAGGAAGCCACCAGCGTGGTTTAGGAGCGTCGCGTGGACGGACTTGCCTGCGAAGCAAAACAGACTATGCCGCAACTCAACCACACGCTCGCATCAGTTCTCGCCGACCGCTACACCGCGAACGCCGCCCGCGTCCACGAACTGGCAGTGCCGCTGACCAACGACCAATTCTGGCAAAAACCTTTTCCCTTCGGCAACAGTTTCGGGCACCTGGTTCTGCATCTCACCGGCAACTTGAACTACTACATCGGCGCGCAGATTGCGAAGACCGGTTACGTCCGCGACCGCCCGCGCGAGTTCAACGATCTAACCCCGCCGTCGAAAGAGGAAGCTCTCAAGCGCTTCGACGATGCCGTAGAGATGGTTCTCAAAACCATCCGCGCGCAAACGCCCGAAGATTGGTCGGCGGAATACTCAGGCACAGGCACCGATGCCGCGAATCGCCTCGCCATGGTCGTGCAATGCGCCGCCCACATGCAACACCACATCGGCCAGATGATTTATCTGAATTATGCGTGGCAAAGACAAACTGGGAACGATCGCAACGGGTAAAGGCTCACGTTTGTTTTGCGTCCTTAGCGGCCTTTCTTAGCGATCTTCGTGATGGCATGAAGAGATCGGCTCCTAGCCGAGTACATTGGTTGTCGTTGAACAAGACCAAGGCTCGGGGAAAGGAGCCGACATGTGGATTATAGGCTGTGATTTTCATCCGAGGTTTCAGCAAATTGCGTTTGTCAATACGGAAGGAGGGGAGTGGGGTCAGCGCCGTTTAGAGCACCGCGGAGCAGCGGAGCAGTTTTACCGCGGCCTGGTGGGGCAGACGGTGCGAGTGGGAATGGAAACCGGCGGGTCGTCGCGCTGGTTCGAGCGGTTGCTGGGGGAGTTGGGGCACGAGTTGTGGATCGGGGACGCGGCCAAGATTCGGGCGGCGGAGACGCGCAAGCAAAAGACCGATGCGCGCGATGCCGAGCATCTGCGCGAGCTGTTATGCAGCGGGCAGTTCGAGAAGATGCGCATCTGGATCCCGCCGGCGGACAATCGTGATCTGCGGCAGCTGCTGTGGCATCGCCACCGGCTGGTGCAGATGCGTACGCGGGTGAAGAATCAGTTGCGTTCGCTGGCCAGCAGCGAAGGCATGGAGCGCAAGCCCGGGCTGTGGAGCCAAGCGGGACAAAAACAGTTTCAGGCCCTGGAGTTGGCGCCGTGGGCGGGACGGCGGCGGCAAGACAATCTGGAATTGCTGGCCGAGTTGTTGCATCGCACCGATCCGCTGGACCAGGAAGTCGCGCAGCAAGCGGCGCAACAACCTGCGGCGGTGCGGCTGATGACTCATCCCGGCGTGGGTCCGATTACGGCGCTGGCTTTTGTGCTGGTGATCGGCGATCCCGCGCGGTTTGCCAACAGCAAAAAACTAGCCAGCTATCTGGGACTGATTCCCAGCGAAGACAGCTCGGGCGGCAAGCAGCGGCTGGGACACATCAGCAAGCAGGGCAACGCGATGTTGCGCGGTCTGCTGGTGGAAGCGGCGCACGTGGCGGTGCGGCACGAGGCCCAGTGGAAACGAGATTACCGCCGCCTGGCCATGCGCAAGAACCGCTCGATTGCCGTCGTGGCCGTGGCCCGCAAGCTGGCGGTGCGGTTGTGGTGGATGTGGAGGCGGGGCGTGGATTATGCCCAACTCAGCGCCTCCGGTTCGCATGCAGGGTAAGCCCGGTTTAACCGCTGGGGTGTAGTCCATCCTCGACTTAGTGAATGGGTTCCCTGCCTCCCTCGAAAGCGAGGGAGTTCGAAGCAGCAATCATGGTTCCGCCTCGCGGCGGAATCGAATACATGGCTGGTGGGGCCAATCCCACCGCAGGATTGAGAGGCGAGCCTTGGTCGGCACAGCAAGAACAAAAGCAAGAGCAAGAGCAAGAACAAAAGCTTCCAACAAGAGGAAAGTCAAAAACATCAACCCATCTTTCCTCTCAGCCAAAGTGTGCCTTGACTCCGCCGATCTCTTCATACACGGTTAAGAGCTTTTACATCCGACATCTTCTACCCGATTCCGACTCCTGGTTCTGTGGTGAAATGGTTCTGTGCAGCTGAAGCAGGCCCTCACCGCCGCCGTCGCCCGCCTGACCGCCGAGGGAGTCCCATCCTCGCGAATGAACGCGGAATTGCTTCTGATGTTCACGCTGGGCTGCGATCGTGCCTATCTCTACGCGCATCCCGAGCGCGAACTCAAAGCGGATGAACAAAGCCGTTACGATACTGCGCTCGTCGAACGCGCTCGCGGCGTGCCCGCGCAGTACATCACCGGCCACCAGGAATTCTGGGGTATGGATCTCATCGTCACGCCCGCGGTTCTGATTCCGCGCCCCGAGACGGAGCATGTGATCGAAACTGTGCTGGCATTGCGAGCGTCGGCGTCCGGCCCGTGGCATCCGGCATCCGGAAGCCGGAAGCCGGAAGCCGGAAGCCGCATTGTCGACGTCGGCACCGGCTCCGGCTGCATCGCCCTGGCGCTCGCCAAAGAACTGCCACAAGCCGAAATCCACGCCACCGACATCTCTGCCGCCGCGCTCGAAGTCGCCCGCATCAACGCTGCCCGCCATCAACTCGAGAGCCACATCCACTTCCACGAAGCCGACCTGCTCGCGGGATTTGAAGACAATTCCTTCGACCTCATCGTCTCCAACCCGCCCTATGTCGGCGAATCGGAAGAAGATCAGGTCCAACTCGAAGTCCGCAAATTCGAGCCGCGCAATGCCGTCTTTGCCGGGCCCACGGGAGTCGAGGTGATCGCGCGTCTGATTCCGCAAGCCCACGCCGCACTCAGACCCGGCGGCTGGCTGGTCATGGAAATCAGCGGAACAATCGCGGAGGAAGTAGAAAATCTATTGCCGGATTGGAAAGAAGTTTCAATCAGGCCGGACCTGCAATCGATTCCGCGCGTCGTGCAAGCGCAGAAATAGTTTAGCGCGGCACAGTCGCCGGCAATATCTCTTCCACGTCCACAATGTTCGTAGGATACTTGCCGGTGTAGCAAGCCGAGCAATAGGAAGTTTTCTCGCCCTCGCCGCAAGCTTTCTTGAGCCCTTCGAGCGAAAGATAAGCGAGCGAGTCGGCTCGAATGTATTCGCGAATCTCGTCGACCGATTTGTTGGCGGCGATCAGTTGATTTTTCGAAGGCGTGTCCACGCCATAGTAGCAAGGCGAAATCGTGGGCGGGCACGAAATCCGCATGTGGACTTCTTTTGCCCCAGCACTGCGAATCATGCGCACGATCTTGCGGCTGGTGGTGCCGCGCACAATCGAGTCGTCAATCAGCACCACGCGCTTGCCTTCCAGCAGCGAGCGCACCGGATTCAGTTTCAGCTTCACTCCAAAATCGCGCACGCTCTGGCTGGGCTCGATAAACGTGCGCCCCACATAGTGATTGCGGATCAAACCAAAGCGAAACGGAATGCCGCTCTCCGCCGCGTAACCCACGGCGGCGGTCACGCCCGAATCCGGCACAGGGACCACCAGATCGGCCTCCACCGGCGCTTCTCGCGCCAATTGCCGGCCCAGTTCTTCGCGGCTGGTCTGCACGGCGCGCCCGAACACCATGCTGTCAGGGCGCGAAAAGTAAACGTGCTCGAAGATGCAGCTCGACTGCGGCGCAGCTGTCGCATAAAACCGCGAGGTAATGCCTTCCGGCCCAACCACAACTATCTCGCCGGGTTTTACGTCGCGCTCGTAAGTGGCGCCGATCAGATCGAAGGCGCAAGTCTCCGAGGCGAAAACGATGGTGTCGCGCTTCTGCCCCTCGAGCGCCGGAATTCGTCCCATGGCCAGCGGCCGGAAGCCGCGCGGATCGCGCGCCGCGATGATGCGGTCGGGACTCATCACCACCAGCGAAAACGCGCCTTCCACCCGCCGCAGCGCATCGGCGATCGCCTCCGGCAGAGTGTGCTCCCGCGAAAGCGCGATCAGATGAACGATCACTTCGGTATCGCTGTTCGTCTGAAAAATCGATCCCTGGCGCTCCAGTCGGCCGCGAACTTCCTCCGCATTCACCAGATTGCCGTTATGCGCCACCGCAATCGAGCCCTTATTCGACTGCACCAGAATCGGCTGCGCATTCAGCAGCGCCGAATCGCCGGCGGTCGAGTAACGCGTGTGCCCGATGGCCAGCGTGCCGCGAATCTTCGAAAGCACATCTTCGGTAAAAATGTCGGCGACCAGGCCCATCGCCTTGTGCGACGCGGGAAGTCAGGCCGTCGGAGGTAACAATCCCCGCCGACTCCTGCCCGCGATGCTGCAACGCATGCAGGCCCAGATAAGCGAGCTTCTCCGCCTCAGGATGCGCAAAGATCGCCACCACCCCGCACTCGTCGTGAAATTTGTCGGAAATCAGCATTTAGCAATCAGCCTTTAGCCAAGCTCAGCTCTTGACGCTTTCCTCCGCGATCTTCGCGGCGCCCTTACTCCGGGCACTCCGCGATGCAAGCTTTTCAATCCGCCGCCACCAACTCCGGGTCAGTCCGCAAAGCTAGATTCCAGCGCCGCTTCATAAGCCCGATTCAACTCCGCAACCGCCGCAGACACAACCACCTGCCCATCCACCGAAATCTCCAGCCGCTCCGGAATCGTTTCCCCCAATCACATCCGCCACGACCCCGTGCTTCTCCGCTACCTGTTGGATTCGCGCAACGTTGCCCCGGGTCGCAAGAGAGCACGATGCGGCTCGCATCTTCGCCAAACAGCACAAACTCCGCGGGAAGCCCGCCCGACGCCAGATTCACCCGCGCACCCACGCCTTTCGCAAATGTCTTCTCCGCCAACGCCACTGCCAATCCGCCATCCGAGCAATCATGCACGGACTCCACCAAGCCTTGCTGAATCAATTCGATGACCGCCTTCTGCAGCGCCGCTTCTTTTTCCAGATCGAGTTCCGGAGGATATCCCCACAACGCGCCCAGAATTTCCTTCGCGTATTCCGACGACCCGAACTCACTCTCTACATCGGTGATATCGGCTGCCTCGCCCGCGCGCAATAGCACGATCGTGCGTCCGGCAGCGGCGAAATGCATCTTCGCGGTCTTGCTGCACGTCGTCGAGAATCCCCACCACTCCCAGCACCGGCGTGGGATAAATGCCCTCGCCCAGCGTCTCGTTGTAGAAGCTGACGTTGCCGCCGGTGATCGGAATCTCCAGCTCCTCGCAGGCTTTCGTGATGCCATCGATGGTCTGCGAGAACTGCCACATGATGTGCGGCTTTTCCGGATTGCCGAAGTTCAGGCAATTGGTTGCGCCCACCGGGAGTCGCTCCCGAACACGCCACTTTGCGCGCCGCCTCCGCAACCGCATGCATCGCACCCAGCCGCGGATCGAGATAACACCAGCGCCCGTTGCCATCGAGCGCCATCGCCAGCCCGCGCTGAGGTTCGCCGGGATTCGGATTCTTGATGCGAATCACGCCCGCATCGCCCGCGCCCGGCGCTTCCACCGTGTTGGTCTGCACCATGTGATCGTATTGCTGCCAGACCCAGCGCTTGCCGCAAATATTCGGGCTGGCGAGAAGCTGCTTCAGATGCGTGGCGTGAAAGTCAGCTTAGTCGCTGTTTGAGACTTGACGTCGCTCCGGCATTTCGCGCGGCACCGGAGGCTCCCACCGCGCCAGCGGACGCTTGTACACCGGCGCATCGTCGGTCAGCGCCTGATTCGGAATCTCGGCGACCACTTCGCCGTGGTGCAGCACGCGCAATTTGTTGTCGGTCGTGACCTTGCCAACTTCGACCGCATCGAGCCCCCACTTTTCAAAAACGCGGAAAACCTCCTGCTCGCGGCCTTTCTGCGCCACCAGCAGCATGCGCTCCTGCGACTCGCTCAGCATGATTTCGTAAGGAGTCATGCCGGTTTCGCGTTGCGGCACGCGATCGAGTTCGATCTCGATGCCGACGCCGCCGCGCCCGCCCATCTCGCAGGTCGAGCAAGTAAGTCCCGCCGCGCCCATATCCTGAATGCCGACAATCGCTCCGGTCTGCATGGCTTCAAGGCAAGCTTCGAGCAGCAACTTCTCCAGAAACGGATCGCCGACCTGCACGTTCGGCCGCTTCGCCTCCGAGGCTTCGCTGAATTCCTCGCTGGCCATGGTCGCGCCGTGGATGCCGTCGCGTCCGGTCTTCGCGCCAACGTAGATCACCGGATTGCCTTCGCCCGCGGCGCGCGCGTAGAAGATTTCATCCTTGCGCACCAGTCCCATGGCGAATGCATTCACCAGCGGATTGCCGGAGTAGCACGGCTCGAACTTGGTTTCGCCGCCCAGGTTAGGCACGCCGAAGCAGTTGCCGTAAGAAGCGACGCCGCTGACCACGCCTTCGAGGATGGAATGATTCCTGTGAATCTCAGCTTGCGCTGCCTCAGTTTTTGTGGAGACAGCCGCGCTCGGCTGTCCGGCCTGGGCGAAGCCCGGCCGCTGGCGCGGCCGACAGCGGGCGCGGCTGCTCCCACATGGTCCCTGATCGGTCCGAACCTCAGCGAGTCCATCACCGCTACCGGCCTTGCGCCCATGGTGAAAATGTCGCGCAGGATTCCGCCCACGCCGGTGGTCGCGCCCTGAAACGGCTCGATGAACGACGGGTGATTGTGCGACTCGATCTTGAAGGCGCAGGCCCAGCCGTCGCCGATGTCGATGATGCCCGCATTCTCTCCCGGCCCTTGCAGCACGCGCTTGCTGCGCGTGGGCAGGCGCTTCAGATGCACGCGCGACGATTTGTAGGAACAATGCTCGCTCCACATCACGCTGAAGATGCCGAGTTCGGTGAGCGTGGGCTCGCGGTCGCCGAGAAGTTGCTTGATTTTTTCGTACTCGTCAGAAGTAAGGCCGTGCTGCCGGAGGGTCTCCGGAGAAAAGGCAGGAGTCATGGAGGTGGTCATGGGGAACTTCTATTGTCGCAAGTCGCCAGGTCGTCGGCCGTTGGTCGTTGGCAAAATCCTTGGGGCCTTGGTTTTTGGCTAGCCGACCAGCGGCTTCGGCTACACGGCCGCCGCGTTTTCAATGACTTATCTGTAAGCTATTGAAAACTTCTAAGAGCAGTACATGCAAGGATCGGCCGCGCGATGTCCTTTGTTTTCATTGTGCAATTTGTAAGTTGTTGAAAACAGGCGCGAGACCTCGGCCCGCTCATTGGTCGTTTACAAACCGACCGTGCACGCAGGATGCCATCTGGAACGCTCAGAATAGGCTCCTGAGCGCATCCGGCAACTTTGGCGGCCCGCCGGGGAGGTCACCGGACCGATTTCGTGGGCCTTAAATCGCTTCTAATGCGAAATTCTCCTGCAAGTTGTTGAAATCGTCTGTAACTTATTGAAGTTATCCATAAGCTATTGAAAAGATTGAGGACGCGGTGATGGAGTCCTGGACGCCCCTTCGGCAAGCTCAGAGCAAGCTTTCGTCCGGAGAGAGAGTAGCAATAGCTGGCCGGACTTCGCCCAAGCCGTGCGGACGAGGCGTCCGCTGCTCCAATGGAAGTCGTTTCCGGTAAGATGCCAGCCAGATGAAATCCATCATTGTGGGAACGGCGGGGCACATCGACCACGGCAAGACGGCGCTGGTGAAGGCGTTGACCGGAATCGATGCCGACCGGCTCGAGGAAGAGAAGCGGCGCGGCATCACCATCGACCTTGGCTTCGCGCACATGGATTTGCCCGACGCCGAACGGGGAGACGCTGCGTCTGGGCTTTGTCGATGTTCCCGGGCACGAGCGTTTTGTGCGCAACATGCTGGCGGGCGTGGGCGGCATCGATCTGGTGCTGCTGGTAATTGCGGCGGATGAGGCGATCAAGCCGCAGACGCGGGAGCACTTCGACATCCTGCAACTTCTCGGCGTACAGCGCGGCATCACCGTATTGACCAAATCGGACGCGGTGGATGCGGAGACGCTCGACGTGGTGCGGCTGGAAGTGGAAGAGTTTCTGCGCGGCACATTTCTGGACAAACCCAGCATGGACAAACCGAATTCGATCGTCGCCGTGAGTTCCCTGACCGGCGCGGGACTGGACGATCTGAAGCAGGCGATGGTTGCGGCGGCGGCCGAAGTGCAGCCGCGGGATTCGCATGCCATCGCGCGGCTGCCGATCGATCGCGTTTTCACCATGAAAGGCTTCGGCACCGTCGTGACGGGAACGCTGGTAGCCGGGACGATTCGCCGCGAAGATGAGTTGGAAGTTTTCCCGACGGGGCGGCGAGTGCGCGTGCGCGGAGTGCAGGTGCACGGTCAAACCGCGGAAGTGCGGTCGCCGGCCAGCGCACCGCGCTGAATCTGGCAGGTGCGAGCACCGAAGACTTGTCGCGAGGCATGACCCTCGCGCCTCCAGCAACCTTTGAGCTCGACGCGGCGAGCTGACGTGCAGTTGCGCTTGTTACCTTCGGCGCCCCATCCGCTGAAAGACCGCGCGCGAGTGCATTTTCATTCCTACACGATGGAGACTGTGGCGGAAGTTGTGCTGCAAGAGTCGAAGCAGCTCTTGCCCGGTCAGGAATCCTTTGCGCGGCTGAAGCTGCCGGAAGCGGCGCTGCTTCTGCCAGGAGACCGGTTTATCATCCGGCAATTTTCGCCGGTGGTGACGATCGGCGGCGGAGTTGTGCTGGATGCGGCGCCGATTCCGCGCATGCCGCGATATGCCGACTTCCTCAACACTCTTGCAGGCGGCGATGCAGAAGCGATTCTGAGAGCGCGCATTGCCCGGCGGCATCGCGAGGGAATCTCGATGTCTCGGTTGGTAGCCGAAACCGGGTGGGCGAGGAATGTGATCGAAGCACAGCTGGCTCAGGCGCTGCGGACGAACGCGGTGGTGCGGACAGGTGAGCGATTCCTCGATGCGCCGGCATTGGAAGCGCTGAAATCGCACATCATCAGCAGCGTCGCGGATCTTCATAAGAAAAATCCTCTAGTGGGTGGAGTCAGCAAGGAAGAATTGCGGACGCAGGTGGATTCGATCGCGGAAGTGTTCGAGACGGCTGCCGCCATGCTGGTGCGGGAGAAGAAGCTCGAAGTGGTTGGAGACCTGGTGCGCCTGCCGGGGCATGGCGTGGCGATGAAGGATGAAGAGGCCGAATCGAAAAAGAAAATCGAAGACGCGTTCGCATCGGCGGGACTGAAGGTTCCTGCACTGCAGGAAGTGATTGCAGGGCTCAAGGTGGACAAAGTGCGGGCGCAGAAGATCGTCACTTTGCTACTGCGGGAGAAGGCGCTGATCAAGGTTTCAGACGAACTGGTCTTTCATCACAGCGCGCTGGAGGAGTTGCGACGGCAGATTGCGGCCTACAAAGTGAAGTCGGCGAAAATTGACGTCGCGAAATTCAAGGAGCTAACCGGGGTGACCCGCAAATATGCGATTCCGCTGCTGGAATATCTGGACCGCGAGCGGGTGACGCGGAGAACCGGGAACATCCGCGAAATTCTTTAGAGGCCAACTGAGTTCGCGTAGGGGCGGACGCATTCGTCCGCCTCGCCCCGGGCGAATGCGTCCGGGGCTACGCGAGCTTTTCTTCCGGGAATTCCACTTCCAATCCCAGCGGGTCGGTCACGCGGTTGGTCAGATTCGCGAGGCCGGCGAGCATGTGGATGTCTACGATCTCGGGTTCGGAGAAATGCTTTTTCAGGTCGTCGAAGTCGGTTTCCGTGATTTGATGCGGGGCTCGCGTCAACTTCTCGATGTAACCGAGCGCAGCCTTCTCTTTCTCGCTGAAGCGCGAATAGTTTCCTGCCTTGAGCGCGGCCCAGTCTTCGGCGGTGAGGCCGACGCGCTTCGACGATGCAACATGGTGCTGGAGCAATAGTGGCATCCATTGATCAGCGAGACGCGGATGTAGATCAGTTCATAGAGCTTGCGGTCGAGGGAGCGTCCCACGCTGGCGTAGAAGTCGAGAAAATTCTTAAGCATCTCCGGGCGATGGGCCAGCGCTTTCTGCACGTTGCCGGGCTTGCCGCGAAGAGCTTTCTCGTAAATCTCCCTCACTTCCGCATTCGCTTCTTCCGGGCCGATCAAGCTGATGCGCGCCATTGAATCCTCCAAAAACGCGGGCGGACTTTCTTGTTTCGTTTTTATCATCGCAGATTGGCTGGTTTTGTGCAGAGTTGCGACAGCAATCGCTCAAGCAGAGGATGGCGCTGGCCGATAGTACGAATGAGCGTCTTGCAATGAAAACATTGATGGTAGTTGCGCTATTGGCTTGCGCGGAAACGTCGGCAGGCTACGCGCAAGGGGACTCTGATTCCGATACAGGAGCGAAGATTCTTGCGACAGAGCGTATCTGGATCCAGGCTTACTTAAACAAAGACGCAAAGGCGCTGGCGAGGATTCTTGACGACGCATTCGTCAACGTCGACTCCGACGGCAAGTTGCAGACCAAGGCGGAGTTGTTGGCGGAGGTGAAGACATCCACCGCACTGCAGTTCTTGACGGAATCGATGGTGGTGCGCTTGCACGGCAACACGGCGATCGTCACCGGTGTTTTTCTGATCAAGGGAGTCGAGCGCGGGAAACCCTATGCGCAGCGAGAGCGTTTTGTCGACACATGGATCTGTAAGGCGGGGCAGTGGGTATCGATTGCGGGCCTGATAACGCGGATCGGGCAGTGAGGCCGGTGCAGCGCCTGGCGCTCGCAGCCGGGCTGGCGACAGCGAGCAAATTTTAATGAGAACGATAGGATTATTGTTGATTCTGGTCTGCGCCGCCCTGCAGCCGGTTCGCGCTCAGGAGGCCGCCGCCGGCGACCCCGCAACAACAATTCGAGCTCTGGAACACGAGTGGGTTGTGGCGCAATCGCACAATGACAACGCTGCTCTGGATCTGATGTTCGATAATGCTCTCGTATATCTCGAATATGGCAGACTGGTGAGCAAGGGAGATTACTTGTTGAGCGTAAGGTCAGCCAAGCCACAGCTGGAGCAAATCGTCTCGGAAGCCATGACGGTGCGCACGTTTGGTAGCACCGCCATCGTGGTTGGGTCCTACCGCGAAACCACTATGAAAGATGGGAAGTCCTCGTTCAAGCGCTGGCGCTTTGTCGATACCTGGGTGTACGAGAAGGGGCGCTGGATGCTGGTGGCCGCGGCTGCCACGCGGCTATCGAAATAGTGGGCCTGCCGCGCGCATTGCAGGACGCTCCAGCCTGAGTCGAAGATCCGCTGCTGATGTATTCTTTTCTGATGCTCCTGATTCGTCCTGCATCCCTTCATGACGTGACGCTGCTGCGGACTTTCATCCGCGAGCTGGCGGAGTTTGAGCGTGAGCTGGATCTGTGTGTGATCGAAGAGGCAGACCTGGCACGGGATGGTTTTGGCGCGAGTCCAAAGTTTCGCGCCCTGATTGCAGAGTGGGACGGGCAACCTGCGGGTTACGCTCTTTTCTTTGACTACTATTCGACGTGGGCGGGGCCGGGGCTCTATCTCGAGGATGTTTTTGTGCGTCCTCAATTTCGCGGGAAAGGAATCGGAATGGCGTTGCTGTCTGCGGTGGCACGGATTGCTTTGCAAAACAATTGCTGCGCTATGCGCTGGGAGGTGCTCGACTGGAATGAGAATGCGATTGAGCTTTACAAGTCATTAGGGGCAGAGTTTCGCGAGCAATGGAACTCGGTTTTACTAACCGACGATGCGCTGCGGCGGTTGGCGGACAAGGCATCGTGAGCACTCGGGTTCGCATTATCGGAGCGGGGCTGGCCGGGTCGGAAGCGGCGTGGCAGTGTGCGCGGCGGGGCGTGGAAGTGGAATTGTGTGAGATGCGTCCGGTGCGCTCGACGCCGGCGCATCAGACAGCGGATTTTGCCGAACTGGTGTGCTCGAATTCGCTGAAGTCGGATAGCGAGAATACGGCGCCGTGGTTGCTGAAAGAAGAAATGCGGCGCGCCGGGTCGCTGCTGCTTCAGATTGCGCGCGAGTGCGCGGTTCCGGCGGGGCATGCGCTGGCCGTGGATCGCGTGGCGTTTGCGGCGAAGGTGACGGAGGCGATTTCGCGGGAGCCGCGGATCACAGTGCGGCGGGAAGAGGTGATTGCTGTTGAAGAGTCGGGGCCGCAGATCACGCTTATTGCTACCGGGCCCTTGACTTCAGAGGCGCTGGCCGGGGAGATTGCGCGGCTGAGTGCGGAGGCAGAAGAGTCAAAACCTGAGCGGCCGAGTCGCCCGCTCCCACACGAGCCTGTTCCACGAACAGTCCCTCATTTGTATTTCTATGATTCGATCAGTCCGATTGTGGAGGCGGACTCGATTGACATGACCCGCGTATATATGGCGGCGCGGTATGACAAAGGGTCGGCGGATTACATCAACTGTCCCGATGACGCGAGAGGATTACGACCGGTTCTATGACGCGCTGTTGGCGGCGCAATCGGTGGAGGAACGCGATTGGGAGAAGCTGAACTACTTCGAGAGTTGCCTGCCGATTGAGGAGATCGCGCGGCGCGGGCGCGACACGCTGCGCTTTGGTCCGATGAAGCCGGTGGGGTTAAATGATCCGCGGACTGGGCGAATGCCTTATGCGGTGGTGCAGTTGCGGCAGGAAAATCTGCGGGCGGATTCCTATAATCTTGTGGGATTCCAGAACCATTTGAAATTTGGCGAGCAGGCGCGCGTGTTGCGGCTGATTCCGGGCCTGGAGAATGCGCGGTTTCTGCGCTATGGACAAATTCATCGCAATACCTATATCAATTCACCGGCGCTGCTGCAGCGAGACGCTGCAGATGAAAGCGCATCCGCGAGTTTTGTTTGCCGGGCAGATTTGCGGCGTGGAAGGCTACGTGGAATCGATTGCAACCGGGCTGATGGCGGGAGTGCACGCGTCGGCGCTCGCGCTCGGCGACTCGACGGTGCCGCCCCCGCGGGCGTGCGCGTTTGGATCTTTGACTCACTATGTGACCCATGCGGACGCGAAGCACTTTCAGCCGGCGAATATTACTTTCGATCTGCTGCCGGCCCTGGAGAAGAAGATTCGCGACCGAAAAGAGCGGCACCGGTTGCAGTGTGAGCTGGCTTTGAAAGAATTTGACTCATGGATGGAACGGGCTAGTCTGACCCTTACCGCAGGTAAATCTTGAATCGCGGTTTGCGGAGAGTGGCCGGCTGAGAGCCGCCGCGGAGGCCGCTACGCCATGCCAACGACCATGCAAGTTGAGGTTCGTCTCGCTGGACCGGAAGATGCACCGGTGATTGCCGCAGTGCTGCATACATCGTTTGTGGAGTTCAAGGCGCTTTATACGGCGGGCGGCTTCGCAGCAACAGCTCTTGGCGCGGAGCAGGTGCTGGCGCGCATGCGCGAGGGGCCGGTCTGGGTGGCGCTGCGCGAGGGTGTGGTGGTTGGCACGGCGGCAGCGGTTGTGAAAGGCGAATCGGTTTATGTTCGCGGGATGGCAGTCTTGCCCTCGGCCCGTGGAACTGGCGCCGGAACTGCTCTGCTGCAGCGCGTAGAAGACTGGGCTTCGGGCCAGCGATGCGGCCGGCTGTTTCTGAGCACCACTCCATTTCTCAGATCCGCCATTCGATTGTATGAACGATGTGGCTTCGGGCGGACAGACGACGGACTGCGTGATTTATTTGGCACGCCTCTGTTCACGATGGAGAAAGTTCTGCATTCCCGCTTCTGAGTTCCAGCCGTGAGTTCGTTTTCTCGACTGCATCGCTCCCGGCCCCTCGGGCTCAAAATTCATTTGACCTGATTGTCCATTTGCAGTACCTTGCCCCCATTCCACCTACGTTGAGGTATACGCTTGCGATTCTCCGCCACGGACGCAATCTCGCCTGCCATTGAACACACAAAACGCCAGTTGTTTGGGCCGTTTCGCCTCGGCCAATGGATGCGCCTGGCGCTGGTGGGATTGCTGGCCGGCGAACTCAGCTCCAGCGGATGCAAACCAAACAATTTCTCCAACCTTACGCGCGGCTCCGGCAATCTTCCGAAAGGAAGCCTGTCCGGGATCGATCCCGTGTTGATCGCCGGTTTGGTCGCAATAGTCGTGGTGGCGGCATTCGTGCTTGGCATTCTGCTGATGTACATCAGCAGCGTGATGCGCTTCATCTTGTTCGACAGCGTGCTGGCGAAGGAATGCCACATCCGCGAAGGATGGAGCCGGCGACAGGGGCCCGGATTCCGGTATTTCCTGTGGAGGCTGCTTTACGCCCTGGCGATGTTCGGCGGGCTGATCGTGCTTTAGGAATTCCTGCGGGCTTTGCCTTCGCGATGGGATGGCTTACCGATGCGAAGGAGCATGTGGTCCCGCTGGTGCTGGGCGGTATCGTACTGTTTTTTGCGATCATGGCTTTCCTTATTGCGATGGCTGTGATTTATGTGCTGACCAAGGACTTTGTGGTGCCGCAAATGGCGCTGGAAAACATTGGCGCGATGGAAGGCTGGAGCCGGCTTTGGGCAATGATGAAGGCCGAAAAGAGCAGCTACGCGGGCTATGTGGGAATGAAGATTGTGCTGGCGATCGTGGCAGGACTCATTTTCGGCATTTTAGGGGTCATCATTGTGCTCATTATTATGATTCCAGCGGCGGGAGTGGCGGTCGCCGCCGTGCTGGGCGGAAAAGCGGCAGGGCTGGGCTGGACTGCTGGCGCGATCACGCTGGCGGTGGTGGCTGGGTGCGTGCTGCTGGCAATTTTTCTTCTTGTGACGGCGCTGATTTCTGTGCCGGTAATCGTATTCTTCCCCGCGTACTCCATATATTTCTTCGCTGCGCGGTATCAGGCGCTGAGCGCCGTGCTCTACCCCGCACCGCCTGCGCCGCCGGTTCCACCGCTACCACCTGCACCCGCGCCGGCCGGGTAGACCACCTTTGTCATTCCGAGTGAAACGAGGAATCTGCTGTTCGTCCGCATCGAGGGAACCCTCACCGCGCCTGAGGTGTCTGATGTTGCAGACACGCGCGTGCCAAACCGGAGCAAAGGAGCTTTCCCATGTCTTTCTCCATGGCAGGCAGAGGTGCGCGCGGTCCCGAGATTAACGTCACGCCGCTGATCGACGTGCTGCTGACCCTGATCATCGTCTTCATGGTAGTGGTGTCCATGGACAAGGATCAGGGAGAGATCGCACAGATTCCCCAGCCCGATCAGAAGCAGACGAAAAATATCGCGCAGCCGCACACAGTCGTCATTCAGGTTGTGGGGACGAATGAAGATCAGGCGCCGACCGTGAAAATCAATCAGGACGATGTGCGCTGGGAAGATCTGGAACATCGGCTCGCGGAAATCTATTTGAAGCGCGCGGAGAAAGTGGTCTTCGTGCGCGGTGATGCTGACGTCGACTTTCAGTATGTGGCAGACGTGATTGATGTGGCGCACCACGCGGGGGTGAAGCGCGTGGGGCTGCTGACGATGGATCGAGAAGTGGTGGGAGAATAAGAGTTACCTTCTACGCGGTGTCTCGTCAATTGCTCGACGTAACGAAAGGCTCGGGGCACGTTCTAACTTCTACGAAGGTCGGCAGATCAGCTTGGACGTGAGTTTCTGCCAGGCGTTCCGCGTGTACTTCGTCACAGTCCAGTTTGAAGGCGACGGTCACTTTCAGATCACCAGATCGTTTTGCAGGCTCGAACACCCATTGTCGCAGCGCAGCCTCTACGTATTCGTGAAATATCGCATGCGCCGTTACAACCTTCACTGACTCGACTATACCGTCAGGTCGGACATGCAACTCAGTGGTCGTGGTCCCCTGAATACGATTCTTGCGCGCAAGAGCAGGATAAGCGGGCGCGACAAACTTCTTCAGATGTAGCGTTTCAGGTATTCCTGTCGGCGTTTGACCAAAAGACTGCACGGAACAGACCAAAAGGACAAACGAGATTCCAGCTATCATTCGCGACATGCGTTCGTACCTCCCTCAGTTCCTCGCCCGGTTCTTAATCCAAATCGGCGTGCCCAGAAACCCGAAAGCTTTCCGTATCTGATTTTCCAAAAACCGCTGATAAGAGAAATGCAGTTTCACGGCGCGGTTCGTGAAGAGCACAAACGTCGGAGGGGCGACCGAGGCCTGCGTCATGTAGAGAATTTTCACGCGCGAGCGCATGGGGACCGAGGCGCGCTCGAAGTTGACGGTCTCGATGAAGCGGTTCATGGCCGCGGTGGAGATGCGCTTGCGGCGCTCAATGGCGACCTGTTCGAGCAGCGGGAAGATTCTCTCCGTGCCTTTGCCGGTGTGCGCCGAGATGAAGACGATGGGCGCGTAGCTGAGGAACTTGAGATCGTAGCGCAGGCGCTCCTCGTAGGCGTCGCGGTCGCCGGGGCGCTTGCTTTCGCGCATGCGCATGGCCTTCGACGGCCTGCCGGGCTGCTGCGCACCGCCTGTGACCAAATCCCACTTGTTCACGACGATGATGATCGAGCGTCCGCTCTCGTGGGCGTAGCCGGCGATGGCGGCGTCGAGCTGGCTGACGCCTTCGGTGGCGTCGATGACGAGCAGTGCAATGTCGGCGCCTTCGAGATGCTTGCGCGCCATTACGACGGAGAGCTTTTCCGCCATGAGGTGAGTCTTGCCTTTGCGGCGAATGCCGGCGGTGTCGATGAAGCGGAAGCGCCGGCCATCTCGTTCGATAATCTCATCGACCGCGTCGCGAGTGGTGCCAGGGATGGGCGAGACGATGGCACGGTCGGAGGCAGTGAGACGATTCAGCAGTGTGGACTTGCCCACGTTGGGATGTCCGATGATGGCGACCTTGGTTTCGTAGACGGGAGAATCGTCGTCGGTCGTTGGTCCTTGGTCGTTGGCCGTTGGTGATGCGTCACCGTCTTCGTCGGTGGCCCGCGGCGGCAAGACCTCAAACACGGCATCCAGCAGATCGTCGATCCCGCGCCCGTGTTCGGCGGAAATCGGAAACATTTGCTTGATTCCCAGGCGATGGAACTCATCTACAATGCGCGCCTGCTTTTCCGTATCGGCTTTGTTGACCGCGAGGAAGAGCGGACGATTCGTTTTGCGCAGCAGGCGCACCAGTTCCAGATCCGGCGCGGCAACTTCGGTTCGTCCATCGACCACCATGACGATCGCGGCGGCCTCATCAAACGCAACCCGGGCCTGACGAAAAATTTCCGACGGAATGAAATCCTTGTCCTCGGGAATGATGCCACCGGTGTCGATGATGCGAAGCTGCCGGCCGCGCCACTCGGCGTCGCCGTAGAGTCGGTCACGCGTGATGCCGGGCTCGTCGCCGACGATGGCGCGGCGTGAGCCAACGATGCGGTTGAACAACGTGGACTTACCTACGTTGGGCCGGCCCACGATGGCGAGCGTGGGAACGCGCGCTGCTGTGGTGGCCAAAGTGCTGGTCGAGTTGTAGGTGGGCTGAGTCAAAATGAGGCGATCAGCTGCTGAAAGCTGGGAACTGTTTATTATAGAGACTCCTGTGGCTTTAGGTTCCCAACCCGTGTCCCCCGCAACGCCCAGTCGCTCGTCCGGCGGCAGGGACGCCTCTCTGTACCAGTTCTTCGCCCCGGGCGGAGTGCTGGCGCGCACCCATCCCGCGTATGAATTCCGGCGCGGGCAGTTGCAGATGGCCCAGGCCGTCGAGCAGGCGCTCGAGGAAAAGCGGCACCTGATTGTGGAGGCTGGTACGGGTACGGGAAAGACACTGGCGTATCTGATGCCCGTGATCCGTTCGGGCAAACGGGTGATCATCTCGACCGGCACGAAAAATTTGCAGGAACAGCTTTTCTACAAGGATGTGCCATTCCTGGAGCATGCGCTGTTTGGAGAAGCGGCTTTCGGCGATGAAGCTTCGAAGCAACGGCTTTCAGTTTGTTACATGAAAGGCCGCAACAATTATTTGTGCCGCAAGAAACTTTACGACCTTACCGATCAGCCGGTGCTAAGCGGCTTGGAGGAGATTGAGCAATACCGCGCGATTGCCGCATGGGAGAAGACAACTTCAACCGGCGACCGCGCGGAACTCGCCGAACTTCCCGAGACCAGCGGGCTGTGGCACAAGCTGGATGCGCGCTCAGAGGCGTGCATTGGGCAGAAGTGCAAAGAGTGGGAGCGCTGCTTCATCACCGAAATGCGCCGGCGCGGGATGGAGAGCGACATTGTTATCGTCAACCATCATCTGTTCTTCGCCGATCTCGCCATCAAGCTGCAGGCCGATGGCGCGCCCGACGCGGGGATTTTGCCCGACGCGGCGGCGGTGATTTTCGACGAAGCGCACGAACTGGAAGATGTGGCGGGAAATTATTTCGGGATCTCCGTGAGCAACCTGCGAATAGAAGATCTGGCGCGGGATGTCGAGGCGTCGTTGCAGCATAACCGGATGCTTTCGGCCTCGCTTTCGGGTGCGTTGGGGAGTTTGCGGGAGCGGTCGCAGTTCTTCTTCTCGCTCTTGCCGCCGGGCGAGGGGCGCTTCGCGTTCGAGACGCGTCGCGAGTTTCTGGAAGAAAACGGAGACGAGTTCGTCGCGCTCAATCAGGCGCTGACTCGGCTGGCTGGCGAACTGGAGGGCTTGCCGCAGAAGCCGGAAGAGGTTTTCAATTTCGTGCGGCGGGCGCAGGAACTTCAGGTTCAGCTTGCCTTCGCAATGGAGTCGGACGATCGCAATACCGTGTTCTGGATTGAGCGGCGGGGCGGGAGAGGTAATCCACCACAGAGGCAGAGAGGCACAGAGAAAACTGGGGAAGGCTTTCGCGGAGGCAGGCAGAACGTCTTCTTGCAAGCTACTCCAATTGATGTCGGCCCCATCCTGCGCGAATGTCTTTGGTCGAAGCTGGAATGTGCGGTGCTCACTTCGGCGACGCTGGCAGTCGGCGGGGGATTCGAGTACATCCGCCAGCGCCTGGGCCTCGAGCATGCGCGCGAATCGGTGCTGCCTTCGCACTTCGACTACGAGAATCAGGCGTTGTTCTATGTGCCGCCCGATTTGCCCGATGCGCGCACACCACAGTTTGCGGCGCTGGCGGCGGAACGCATTTGCAAACTGCTGGAGATTACGCGCGGACGCGCCTTCGTGCTCTTCACCAGCTACGCACAGATGAATGACATCTATCAGCGGCTGCTGGGCGAGTTGGAGTTTCCTATGCTGCGGCAGGGCGATGCTCCGAAGACCGCGCTGCTCGAGGAGTTCCGGCTGACGCCGAATGCCGTTCTGTTTGCCACTTCGTCGTTCTGGCAGGGCGTGGACGTGCAGGGCGAGCAGTTGAGTTCCGTCATCATCGACCGATTGCCCTTTGCGGTGCCGAGCGATCCAGTCGTTGCCGCGCGCGTGAAGGCGATCGATGCCGACGGCGGCAATGCGTTCTTTCAATATCAGGTGCCGGCGGCGGTGATCACGCTGAAACAAGGCTTTGGACGCCTGATACGCTCGCTACACGACCGCGGGTTGCTAGTGCTGCTCGATAATCGCATTCTGAAAAAGCAGTATGGGCGCGTGTTTATCGAGAGCCTGCCGAATTACAAGAAGACTACGGACCTCGCCGTGGTCGAGAAGTTTTTCGGTCCTGGCGTTTGAGTGGTCGCATGGCGAATTGCCCTTTTGCCACTTCTACGAATTCGACGCGATCCCCTGCTCGAAGCCCGAGCGCGGTGGGGATGCGAACAGGAATGGTGATCCGTCCGCCGGTGGTCAGCCTTGGCATAATGTTCGTGGCAATCTGATTTGCAGATTAACAGCCGATCTCAACCACGCCAAGTTAGAGTTGCCTAACGATCCGCGCAGGCGAATCACACGTACTCCCGCTCCGCTCTCCGAATCTCCCGATACCGCTCAAATACTTTCCTCTGGCTCTCCAATCCCAGCGCCGAACGGATCGAACTTCCGCGGAAAGTGTGGCCCAGCATCTTCCATCCAGTCGTCAGAACAAACTTGGGATCATGCTTGAGCGCGACGGGGATATGGTGAACCTTCATCCAGCGCTCGGCTTTCCAGCGCATGAATTCCACCTCTTCTGCCGGCAGATGTTCGGTGCGTACCACGGCAGTGGTACCGTCGTATTCCTCGAGCCGCTCGTTCATGATCAGGCCCTGATCGCGGAAGTCTTTCGTCATGGGCGTGCGCGGATAGGGCGTGGGATGCTGAATGTAGGGCCAATCCACATAGCGGCGCGCGAATTCCAAATTGGCTTCAATGGATTCGCGCGTATCGCCGGGGCTGCCGACGATCAATCCCCCGACGACGAGCATCTGGTTGCGATGGATATAGTCGATGGCTTTGAGCGTTGCATTTCCGGTATTTTGGCCGTTGGTGCGTTCCGTGTTCTTGGCCGAGGCCTTCAGAAATTCCAGGTCGCCTTCCGAGAATGTTTTCGATGCCAAGAAACACGTAGCGGAATCCGGCGCGCCGCATCAGCGGCGCAAGCGTTTCTCCGTGATTCGCGATGGCCGAGGTCATTGCCTGCACGAAGTAGTCGATCTTGTGCAATCCGGCGGCAATGATGGCCTCGCACAGCGCCTCGAAGCGTTTCACGTTCAGCGTGATGTTGTCGTCGACCAGAAAGATGGTTCGAGCGCCGTGATCGCGCGCGTCGCGAATATCGGCCAGCACGCGGTCGAAAGAATAAGTATGAAAGTTGCGGCCGCGCATCTCGATGATGGAGCAGAAACTGCAATCGTAGGTGCAGCCGCGCGAAGTCTCGATCACATCCACCTGGCGGCCCAGCATGGTGTATCCCTTGAGCACGCGCGCATCGCGCTTCGGCAGACGGATTTCTTTGTCTTCCAGCCGGTGCGGCGGCCGCGCCGGGTTGTGCACCCAGCTCTCGCCTTTCCGCTACGAAAGCCCGCTAATCCCATCGACGCCTGAGCCTTTTTCGATCGCGCGCAGCAATTCGCGGAAGGTGACTTCGCCCTCGCTGCGCACCAGATAGTCGACGCCCATGTCCTCGTAAGCTTCGGGCGCAAGGCTGGGATCGTATCCACCCACCACAATCTTCACGCCCGGCCGAAACGAGCGCACCAGGTCGATAATTCGCGCGGCGGTGCGGCGCTGAAATGTCATGATGGAAAGTCCAACAACCTCCGGATCAAGCTCGCGCACCAGCCGGGTCACGGTTTCACGAACCTGGCGCTGAACCAGGATCAAATCAGCCACGGCCACGCGGTGATGCGGATCGACGTTGCCCGCAAGCGAAGTAAGCGCGCCGTTCGGCATGCGAATCGCAGCCGGCGGCATGTGTTCGAAGGAATCCGGCATGGAAAGCAACAGGACGTTCATGGACCAGTCCTTACTGCCTCGCAGTAATCCCGCAGGCGCGGGTCGAACCTCAGTAGCGAAAGCGTATGTGCCGCATTGTACGCAGCGAACGGCGAATATGCTTACGCAGCCGGAACTTCTCACAGCCCGTTTCGGTCTCCGGGAATCCTGCTGTTCAACTCTTCATTTGTGTTCTTCGGCCGCGCCCGGGCTGCCACCACTCCCACGACTATTCCTGAAGCCTCACCCTTGGTGTGATATACGCGCTCGGTGGCTTTTACGAAGTCCGAAGGCTTGGCGTCTGGAATGTTGACGAAAGTCTGCGGATTGCGGTCGGTAAGCGGGAACCATGAACTCTGAACCTGCACCATGATCCGATGGCCGCGGCGGAAGGTATGGTTGACGTCCGGCATAGTGAAGTTGATCTCCTCAACCTTGCCCGGCGTGAATGGCTCTGGTTTTTCGAAACTGTGGCGAAACTTTCCCGCGGAATGGCTCGCCGCGCACCAGTTGCTGATACCCGCCCATCGCAAATGAGGGCAGAACCACATCCGTACGCGGCTTGTCTCTGTCTTCGGGCCTAAGCTCGTCAAGCTTGCTGTCGGGATAGTCGGGCGGATACACGTCGATCAGTTTCACATCCCAATCGGAATCGGTGCCGCTGGTCGAAACGAAAAGCCGCGGCGAAATCGGGCCGGCAATCGTCACATCTTCCTGCAGCAGCGGCGTCTGATAAACCAGCACGTCCGTTCGGCTGCAGGCGAAGCGCTGGTCTGAGACCATGTATTCCTGCGGCACGCTCAGTAGCAGCATAGTTCACGAACGGCACAGGCTTCGCCGGATCGCTCACGTACTCATCGAACGCGGGCGACTCGGCGGCTGGCGGATCGAACGAAAGCCCGCCACCGGCGCGGAAATACAGAGTCTTCGCCTGCGCGTCTTTCGGAGGCCACGCGGAATAGCGTCTCCAAACATTCGTTCCTGTCTCGAAGACGTACGCTTTCGGCAGCTTTGCGTCGCCGTTGTCCTTTGAGGTACTGCTCGAAAAACGGAAACAGGATGTTCTTGCGGTAGAATTCGCCGGTATTGGATGAAAATTCGACGCGGCCCAGATGTTCACCATCCAACCGCGCCCAGCCGCCATGCACCCAGGGGCCAACCACCAGCGCATTGAAGATTCCGGAGTTGTTTTTGTCGATCGCATGGAATGTGCTGAACGGACCCTGCAGATCTTCCGCATCGAACCATCCTCCGACTGTAAGCACCGCGCAATGAATGTTCTTCATGTGCGGCGCCAGGTTGCGGGCCTTCCAGTAGTCGTCGTAAGTGTCGTGACTCACCTGATCCTCCAAAAGCGCGCTCTTGCCCTCCAGATATTTTGCGAGATTCGCCATTGGCCCCGCATTCAAATAAAACTCGTAACCATCTTTGGTGCCATAATCGAATGGCACCGGATTCTTGGGCGGAAGCTGGGGATTCTCCTGCGGCTTGAAGAACGCATAGAAACCAAAATTCGCGTCCAACATGAAAGCCCCGCCATGATAGGCGTCGTCACCCATGAAAAGATCGGTCATGGGGCTTGCGGCGATGCCGCCTTCAGCGCGGGATGCGAGTCGATAATGCTCGCCGAGGTAAAAAATCCGGGATAGGAGATCCCCCAGATGCCGGCATTTCCGTTGTTGTTCGGCACGTTTTTGAGCAGCCAGTCGATCGTGTCGTATAAATCGCTGGCGTCGTCCACATCCTGTTTCGATTTTTTGATGTCGATGTGCGGCCGCATCTCAACGAACGTCCCCTCCGACATGTATCGCCCGCGCACATCCTGGAAGACGAAGATGTATCCCGCTTTATCGAACTCGGGCGAGGGCCCCAGTTGCTTGAGGTACGAATCCACGCCATACGGGCCCACGCTGTAGGGAGTGCGATCGATCAGGAACGGATAGGCGCGTGAGGTGTCCTTTGGAACGTAGACCGAAGTGAATAAATGCACGCCGTCGCGCATGGGGATTCTGTATTCATACTTCGTATAGTGCCCCTTGAGGTCATACTCCGGTGTTTCCGCCTTGCTCTGGGCGGCCAGTCGGGCAATTAGCGCAAGGCAAGGAGAATCAGAACGGATAAATTTCGGCGCAGCATGAGTGCTCCTGGAATCAGCAAAAGAACGAATAGGCAAGCTACATTTCGAGGCGGAGGGCCGTCAAGCCGCATTCCGCCCATGCCGCGTTACAATGGTTGTTTCGCCACAAACGCGATTCGGGCTGTAAGGCGCCGAACCGCTGAGGAATCCATGTTCGAAGTAACGGTTGACGATACCTTCGCCGCGGGCCATTACCTGCGCAACTATAAGGGCAAGTGCGAGAATCCGCACGGCCATAACTATAAGATACGGGTGACGCTGGCCGGGGCCGAACTGGATAAGGCCGGCCTGCTGCTCGATTTCAAAGACTTCGCGAGGTGATGAAGCACGTCATCGAGCGGCTTGACCATCAGATGATCAATGACATCGAGCCCTTCACCATCATCAATCCTTCGGCAGAAAATCTTGCCAAATATTTTTATGACGAATCGAACTCGCGGCTGAAAAGCGTAACCAACGGCCGCGTGCGGATTAAAAATGTAACGGTGTACGAGACCGACACGACCACGGCGACTTACAGCGAGTAAGTCGTTGCGCCGCCGTCCCGGCGGCTGTCCGTTCGACGCCATACGCCCGAACCGTGGCAGCTGGACGCGGCCTGCAACGAATGCAGATCACCGAAATCTACAAATCGCTGCAAGGAGAATCGACGTACGCTGGCCTACCGTGCGTCTTCGTTCGGCTGACAGGCTGTAATCTGCGCTGCTCCTGGTGCGACAGCGAATATACCTTTCAGGGCGGCGTAAGATGAACTCGAGGCGATCATGGGAGAAGTGATGCGGCTCAGTCCCACACGGCGGCCTAGTCGAGATCACCGGCGGCGAGCCCATGCTGCAGGAGCGCGACCTGGTCCCTTTTATGCAGCAGTTGCTGGAAGACGCCTATCAAGTGCTTCTCGAGACCAGCGGAGAGCGGCCACTCGAGCGGGTTCCCGCCGGGGTCATTAAAATCGTCGACGTGAAATGCCCGAACTCCGGCGAGCCCTATACATTTCGCATCGAGAATCTCGAAACCCTCACCAAACAAGATGAGGTCAAGTTCGTGCTCACCGGAAGAGCGGACTACGAATTTGCCCGCGATTTTACCCAGCAGCCATCGACTTTCCGATCGCGTGAATGCCGTTCTGTTTTCGCCCGCGTTCCGCAAAGACGCGACCGGCGCCCGAGACAGCTCCCACTGCCTTCTCGATCCGCAAGAGTTCGCCGAGTGGATACTCTCTGATAACCTTCCCGTACGTCTGGGACTGCAATTGCACAAGTTCATCTGGGACCCAGCGGTGAAAGGCGTTTAGCACAACATGGAGGTCTGCCATGGGAATTCCATATAGCGCTGAGAAAGATGACCTTTACTATCCCGCAAAGCATGCTGTGTTTTTTCCTTACGGCCGGCCGCGATCCGATGCGGCGCTTTGTGTGGAGATGGCGCGGCTGGCATACTGCCAACTCGATACCAGCTTTGCCTTTGATCAAGACCGGATTCGCAAAATCCTGGGACGAATTCTGTTTACCGATTGCAAGTTCTTCGAGACTGCGACTGCTCCCAACGGCGGAGGCTCGCATGCTTTGCTCGCGCTCGATGGCGATAATGCATTGGCCGTCCTTTCGTTTCGGGGCACGGACAAAGACGATCCCACCGACCTGATGGACGACCTCAATGCCACGCCCCAGCCATGGCAGGCCGGCGGCAAGGTGCATTCGGGTTTCGCCAAAGCCCTGCTGGAAGTTTGGCCGGGAATTAAGGCTGCACTCCAGGAGTTCGCCGCATATCGGTTCCTGTTCACCGGCCATAGTCTGGGTGCGGCCATGGCTACGCTGGCCTCAAGTCTGCAAAAGCCGAGGGCTCTCTATACCATCGGCTCTCCGCGGGTGGGCGACCAGGCGTTCGCCGATTTGCTGCAGGGGCTGGACAACCATCGCTACGTCGATTGCTGCGATCTCGTCACCCGAGTGCCTCCGGAAGTGTTGGGATACGCTCACATTCCGGGCAAGATCTCATTACATTGATTTCAATCGCAACGTGCAGCAAATTGATCCGAACGATCCTTACATTGATCGCGACCGCACCATAGCCGAAGAGGATTACTTGAAGAATTATTCCTGGAGGATCGGAGACATAGCCTTGCGTCCCCTCGCCGATCACGCCCCGGTCAACTATGTCTTGCCGGTAACGGCGGCAACCCCGTAGCTGAAAACTATCGAGTGGAACCCCGGACGCCCTCGTCCGGGGTGGCGCCTGAGGTATTGTCGGGTAAAGGCCTCTGAGCGCGTGTATTCATCCCTGGGCGGCACACCTGAAGGCGCGCCGTTCCCGAACCCGTTTGTGAGATAGTTTCTAGAAGCCTACTTGCTCAATGACCGAAGCCAAAAATGACCGAAGCAAAAAACGCGCCATCGTTCTACTCAGCGGAGGAATGGATTCCTGCGTCTGCGCCGCCCTTGCAGCTCGCGACTATGCTGCCGCCGCATTGCATGTAAGTTACGGCCAGCGCACCGAAGCCCGCGAGCGGCAATCCTTCCTCGCGATTTGCGAGCGCTTGAACATCCAAGACAAGCTCCTCGTGCGCAACGAGGCTTTCCGCGCCATCGGCGGCTCCGCACTTACCGACGAAAACATTGCCGTGCCCAGCAGCGATCCAGCCAGCCACGCTCCCGGCCACGACATCCCGGTCACGTACGTGCCCTTTCGCAACGCGCACTTTCTTGGCCGCCGCCGTAAGCTGGGCCGAAGTGCTGGGAGCCGAAAAAATCTATATCGGCGCGGTCGAACAGGACAGCTCCGGCTATCCCGATTGCCGTCCGGAGTATTATGAAGCGTTCAACCGGGTGATCAAGCTCGGCACGAAGGAGGGCCGCATCGAAGTCGTCACGCCGCTCATCGCCATGCGCAAAGCCGAAATTGTCCGCCTTGGCCTTGAATTAGGCGCGCCCTTCGATTTAACTTGGTCATGCTACAGCCAGCAGGATCAGCGCCTGCGGCGTATGCGATAGTTGCGTGCTGCGTCTGCGGGCCTTCGCCGCGGCAGGGATAAGGGATCCTATTCCCTACGCACGAAGCAGTGATACAAGGGAACGTTGATTTGCGATTGTTGAATGAAAAACGCCCGCCCGATGCGCCTCGATGTTTTCATTCAACAATCAGAAATCAACATTCAACAATGTGAGCAGGCCGGGAGGCCACAATGAAGAAGCATTTCGCAATATTCTCTTTCATTCTCTTGACGCTGGCACTCTGTGCGCCCTCGCTCTTCGCGCAGGCCGCCGGAACCATCAAAGGCGTCTGCAAAGATATCCAGGGCAATCCCATCGCTGACGGCGTCGTGCAGTTGGTCAACATCGACAACGGCCAGAAATACACCCTCAAGACCAACAAAAAAGGCGAGTACTTCTCCCTGGGCATCACTGCCGGCAAATACAAAATCACGCTTTATCAAACGCCGACGATCTCAAAGCGAATAAAGAGCTGTTTCATGTCGCCGGCTTTCCGGTCCAGCTGGACGAGAACACTGCTCGATTTCGATCTGAAAAAGAGACAGGAACAGAGCTGCCCAGGGGCAGGGCCTGACTCCGGAACAGCTCAAGCAGCAACAGGAAGCCGAAAGAGAAGCAAACGAAAGAAGTTAACACTGTGAAGTCACTCAATGACAAACTGTCGGCGGCAAAGGCTGCCTCCGACGCAGGCGACTTCGAGACGGCAATTGCCGATTTGAACGCGGCCAATCAAATGGACCCCACTCGCGACCTCATCTGGTTCAAGCTGGGCGACGCTTACCGCATGTCCGCCAACAAGCAGACCGATAAAGACGAGAAGCAGAAGCGCCTGGATTCGGCAGTGCAGGCATATCAAAAGGCAGTAGATTTGAAGCAGGCCGCGCCTCAAAAAGATCCCGCCGCCACCAAAACTCTCGCCGCGTACTACAACAATCTCGCTGAAGCGTACGCTAAGGCCGGGAAAACAGACGACGCGGTAAAAACTTACACCCTCGCCGCGCAGACCGATCCCACCTCTGCCGCGCAGTATTACTACAATGCCGGCGCTGTCCTCACCAACATCGGCAAGGTTGATGACGCCATCGCCGCCTTCGATAAATGCATCGCCGCCGATCCCAACAAGGCCGACGCCTATTACCAGAAGGGCGTAAACCTCATCGGCAAGGCCACACTGCAAGGCGAAAAAATGGTCGCGCCCGCCGGCACTGCCGAGGCTTTTCAGAAGTACCTTGAACTCCAGCCCACCGGTCCATACGCCGACGTAGCCAAGCAAATGCTGGCCAGCATCGGCGCTTCCGTCGAAACCGGCTTCGGGAAAAAGAAGGCTCCTCCCAAAGAAAAGCCAATTAACTCTTCCCCGCATGAGTCGAGCACGAAGGGGCGGCTCGAACAGCCGCCCCTTCTTTGCGTCAGTTCAGGGTCCGCCGCGAGGACGGGTAGCGTTTACTGAGAACTGAACCACCCTTCGACGTTACCAAGGACTATGTACTTTACTGTCCTTACACTTCGCCCGCCGGCGCGGTAAAGTGTAATCACTGAGCCTCAATTCCGTTTAGCTCCCAAACTTCCCTCTCTGTGGTCTGCGCAATTCCCTAATTACTTCGTTCGTGTGAGGATGCAATGGCAGCACCAGGCATCGCGGCAATCTCGGTTTCTTTCGAAGGCTACTCCGGCAACGGCAAAGTGGCTACGCCGGCATTGCTGGGCGCCATGTTGCGCGCCACCGAAAAGATCAGCGATCTCGTCTTTTCTCCCGGAAGGCCTCCGCAAGTTCAGGTTCACGGCCAGCTCATTGCCGTTCAAGTCCCGGGACTGGCAACTCTCACTCGCCGACGACACTCGCTACCTCGCCGCCGACCTCATCGGCGATAACAAACAAGCGCTCGCAACCCTTCGCGAGCACGGCTCCTGCGACATCTCCTTATGGCTTGGCCGGCGTAGCCCGGTTTCGCGTCAACCTCTTCATCCAGCGCGGAAGTTGCGCCGTCGTCATGCGCGTAATTTCCACCTCCATCCCTACTCTAGCTTCGCTCCGCTTGCCCGCTCATCTTGCCGATGTCGCCAAACTGCGCGATGGCATCGTCCTCGTCACCGGCCCCGCCGGATCCGGCAAGTCATCCACGCTCGCCGTGCTGCTCGACTGCATCAATCGCGAAAAGTATTATCACATCATCACCATTGAAGATCCCATCGAGTTCCTGCACAGCCACAAATGCTCCACCATCCATCAGCGCGAATTGCATAGCGACACCCCCAGCTTCGCTCACGCCCTGCGCTCCGCCCTCCGCCAGGCTCCCAAAGTCATCATGGTCGGCGAGATGCGCGACCGCGAAACTATCGAGATGGTGCTGGAAGCGGCCGAAACCGGCCATCTCGTTCTTTCCAGCCTCAATACCATGGACGCGCCCAAAACCATTGAGCGCATCGTGAGTTCGTTTTCTCCCGGCGAACAACAAAATATCCGCGAGCGCTTTGCCAAATCTTTCCGCTACATCGTATGCCAGCGGCTCTTGCCCAAGCCCGATCGCAGCGGCCGAGTTCCAGTCACCGAAATCCTCAAAGCCAATCCGCGCACCAGGGAATGCATCGAGAAAGGCGAGCGCGAAGGCAAAACTTTGCTCGACGCCATCAAGGCCGGCGCCTCCGAAGGCATGCAACACTTCGATGGCGAAATCGCGCAACTAGTCCGCGACCGCGTGGTCGATCTCGACACGGGTCTTTCCTACGCCAGCAATCCCACCGTACTGGGGCAAGAACTGGTCAGATAGTTTTGTGAGCCGGCAAGCTCGTGTGAGACAGCCGCCCCGGCTGCCTGCCCTGAGCGGAGTCGAAGGGTCCGGCGGCCCAAGTGCATCGGGCCGAAGCGGGGTTCGGCAGGGCTTGGGAAAAGCACGGCTTCATCGTGCCGTAACCAGGTTCGTATCAGGGCATCGCTTCAGCGATGCCGCGAAGCCGCAAAGTGGAAGAGCGGCGCCTCAGCGCCGCGCTAAGCTCCCCTAAAATTGAGCCGGCTTTAAGCCGCTGGGTCTATTATCTCTGCATGAGTGCACCGCCAGCCATGTCCCAAGTCCTGACCTTTGAAGACGCCCGCCGAGTAGTCGAAGACCATGCTTCGCACCTGGTTCCTGGTGCTAACGAATCCGTACATCTGCTCGACGCCGCCGGACGAGTTCTCGCTGAGCCCATCACTGCTGATCGCGACATCCCTCCCTTCTCGCGATCCACCCGCGATGGCTACGCAGTGCGTGCCGCCGATCTAGCGAAGCTTCCGGCCGAGCTGAGGGTAATCGGAGAAATCAAAGCCGGACCAACTCAACTCCCCTCCACACTGAACCGCGGCCAAGCGTATTCCATCATGACGGGCGCACCAGTTCCGCAAGGCGCAGACGCCGTCGTGATGGTGGAACACACGTCGCTGAAAGCAGACTCTGTCGAAATAACAAAAAGCGTCGCTCCCGGAGAAAACATTGTTCCCCAAGGAGCCGAGGCCAAACGCGGTAGTCTTCTGCTCGACCGAGGTACGCGACTCAATGAAGCAGCCATAGCACTCGCGGCTTCGGTCGGCAAATCGCAACTGAACGTGTTTGTTCGTCCGCGCGTGGCCGTACTCACCACCGGCGATGAGATCGTAGACATTGACACCGAACCCGGCCCCACACAAATTCGCAACTCCAACACTTATTCGTTAGCGGTGCAGATCCAGAAAGCCGGCGGCGACCCCGTGCTCTTGCCCATCGCCCCCGACGAACCGCGCCGCCTGGGGCAACTGATCGAAGAAGGCCTGCAATCCGACTTGCTGATCATGACCGGTGGCGTCTCTATGGGACGCTACGACCTGGTTGAGCAGGTGCTGGCAGACCTGCAAGCCGAGTTCCTCTTCACCGGAGCAAAAATTCAACCAGGAAGGCCGGTAGTATTCGGCCGAGTCCAGTGTGAGGGTAGCTCGCGTGGAAGCGGGCGACTCGCCCGCTCAGGGGCGTCAGCCCCTGGTTCTCAAGAAGTCACACACAAATACTTCTTCGGTCTTCCCGGCAACCCGGTCTCGACCATGGTCACTTTCGAACTGTTTGCGAAGCCAATCCTCGAATCGTTGTCAGGAATTCACTCGCGCCCGCTAAGCTTTTTGCATGCCCGTCTGAAATCCGAGATCCACACAAAGACCGGTCTCACAAGATTCCTGCCCGCAATTCTATCCGGCAAGCATGAAGACTCGCACGTCGAGTCCGTGTCCTGGCAGGGGTCAGGCGACATCGCAGCCCGATTCCGCGCCAACTGCTACATCGTAATCCCACCGGACCGCGACCACATCCCAGTAGGCGCGTGGATAGCCGTAATGCTGCAGTGACTCGGTTTTGAAGGGGGCGTGGCTTCCAGCCGCGCCGCAAGAAACCTACGGGGTTAATCGGATAAGATCTCCAGCGGGAAAAAATTGGAAATGCATGTCGGGTGTGCGGGTCAGGGAATGGGCGCTGCTATTTCACTGTAATCGGCAACGACGCTTCCACTTGTAGCATCTTAGGGCCAGAGCTGCCTGAACACTGAGTTCGGCTTACTTGAAACCTCTCGCACTCCGCTCACGGGAGGTACATCTGATAGTCGGGAGGGTCACATGGCCACAAAGAAAAAAGCGGGTCGTAGGAAGTATAGCAAGGCTGCAGGTAAGACCATCGAGAGCGCAATGCGGCGCAGGAAGCGCGGAACGCTGCGGTCTGGCAAGGGCGGCAAAGGAGGCAAGGTGACAAGCCGCAAGCAAGCCATTGCGATTGGCCTTTCAGAAGCGCGCGAGAAGGGCGCGAAGGTTCCAAAGAAAAGGGCAGCATAGGCAGGAATCGGGAGCGACAATTTTTAGACACGGGTCAAATTTCAGTTGCGGCTTCCGGCGCCCTGAGGAGTTGCGCATGACTGCTTGCTGGCGAGCGGTTCAATAGCAAAAATGTCTCCGCAGCATGGACTGAACCAGCGGACTGGCGAAGACTAGTCTGAGCCTCGCGTCATAACGCAGGTCAACCGCCGATCAGCACCGTTGGGAAGCCGGTGACGATCACGCCGCCGTGGGCGCTCTGGTCCAGCATGCGAGCGGCCGGCAGGCCGCCGATCAAGACGGTAGCCGAGCCTTTCGCGATCATGTCGGGGGGGGCCGGCGCAGATGCACATATCAGTAACCCGAGCCGCCGGCAAGCCGCCAATCAAGACTGTCGGACATCCTCCAATGACAGGACCGCCGATGTGCGGTTGCGGGCCGTTGAACAGCGGACAAATGTGAAAATCGGACATCGGGAATCTGATTGAGCTGGTAGACCATCGACTCCGTCAGCCACGCAAACATTTCCAAGAGCGTGATGCCCGGATCGAGCGTGTTGAAGTCGGTCCACTGCGGAGCGTATCGCGGGATGAGCGGAATGGCTTCCTGCGTCAGGTCCTGCCAGCGCCGGTCGTCGAGATTGGGCAATGGAAGCGGCATAGAGGTTAGGCGTTCGGCGCTCCCTCCATTACGATCAGCATTGGTCCGGCGGCCACCATGCGTTCCGGAGGTACGGTTCCCTGATCGCCCGCGGGAATGAGATCAAGCAACTGCTTTGCCTTGAGATGTTGAGGCCATATTTAGGTTACGGGTTGATCGCGACCAAGGCGCCGGTAATGGTCACCGTTGCACCGGCGGTGATGCTTACGTTCGCGGCCAGCGGTAATGCTGATGCTTGTCGCGGTCAAGGTGAGTGCGCCTCCGCTTGCGATGCTCACGCCGCTTGGGTTGATCGTGACCACGTTAGCGCCGCTGAGCACCGTGACCGTGGTCGCCGTAGCCAGGATTCCCGTGGGCGCGAGCACGATGGACTGATAGGCGGCCGGTACTGGTGGAGCGGGGACCACCTCAGGGGGCGTCGGGCCGTTCTGCAAGGTAAGTGTGGGCACCGGTAATTCGGCGAAGACCAGTTGGTTGCCCAAGGGAGAGCGGATGGCGCGAATCTGGGGTATAGGACTCAGAAGCGGAGGGGGCGAGAGCGCGTTCCACAGGCTCCCGATAATGTACGGCACATTAACGTCGCCGTGCTCGAAGGCCACCAGCACTTCATCGCCGGGCTTCGGCAGACAATAGAACCCCGAGAATTGTCCCGCCATCGGCACCGCGACGCGGGCCCACGCACTTAAATCGAGGGAATCGATGAAGTGAACTAGTACTTGCAGGCGCCCAAGAAACATGGGATCGGCGAGATCGAGGACTGTGGCAGTCGCTACTCCATAGAATCGTTTGGGATCCTCTTCCTCCTGGTCCGGCGCAGGGAAAGGCCAGTCCTTTGGCGTTGCGCTCATGGAATAACCTCCTTCCTCACTTTGAAGTTGGTGCGGTAGCCGTTGCTATCGATCACGTGAGTGGCGCCCGTAATCCGGTAGTTGCCGCTGAAGTCGGGCCCTACGCCGTTGAACTGAACCACAGCGTTGGCCACAATCGCAGGGTCGCCAATCGCGCTGGCCGTCGCCGTAAGGCGATTGTTGAGCGCGTTGCGAAGCTTGCGGGTGATCATCATGGCGCTGTTGATGATGTCCGGAGGGCTGCTGATTGGCCGGTTGATGATTGTGTCAATGGGTCCGATCAGCGATTTCAGATAGGCTTCCGTGCCTCCGGGAACGACGTTCACCGCAAATACTCTGCGTATTGAAGTTCCACGAAACCGCAACCGGTTCCGGTTTCCCCCGTGATCAGGACGTTGCTGGAACACGCAGCAACCCGATACAGATAGCGGCGGACTTCCTGAATCTTCTGGCTCGCGCCAAGAATGTGGTTGCCGCCGCTGCTGGGCACACTGGGATGGACAAGCGCATCCACAGCATGCGTTAACCCGGCAGGAGTCAGCGGCAGCCGCAGGCAAGTTGTACCGGATCGCAGGGTTTCGACAGCGCTGGTTTCCGAGCGCTGCGACGCAATCAGAATTAGAGGATCGTTGCTGCGCAAGGTGGGCAGCGCCGCGCTCACGCCGTGGTTTGCAATAGCCCCTTTACGGCCCGGCGGGAGCGAACCTTGAGAGTTGGGCAGATCCGCTTCTGCTGGTCTTGCTGCCGCGGCCAGACGCAGCATAAACTCCCGAATAGCTCGATCCTCCGCGACGACGAGAATCGTGTCTTTAGTCAATCGACCGCCTGCGAAGCTTTTTTCCTTGGGTTCGCAATTATACGACTCTGCGGATGAAAAGCGCATGAAAACTATAACTGCACCAAAGGTTGGGAGATCTTTATGCAAGCAGCGCAGAAATTCTGTTGTGGAGGCGATGCGCGCCGTCTTTTTCGTTCGAACACGGTCACCCGCGGCTTCGACGCCGCTCAAGAGTCTGAGCCTTACTGCACGATGATCTTGCCGGTCATCTTCGGGTGGATCGTGCAATAGTAGGGATAGGTTCCCGCCTTGGTGAACGTGTAAAAGAACTTTTCATCTGTATCCAGCACGTTGGACTTGAACACACCCTCTGTGCTGACTGACGTATGAGGAATGTCGTCACTGTTGGTCCAGGTAACCGTCGTTCCAATAGGTACGGTGAGCGTCTGGGGTCCGAAAACAAAATTATCGATTTTTACGGCAGCCTCTGCCGCGGAAGGTTGCGCGTTCGCTGTGACGCGGGACGATAGCCCTAACAGCATCATGGCAATCAGTACCGGCGCCGCTACGCTTGAAATCCAAAACTGTTTCTTAGTCATGATGTGTCCTCTCTAAATCTCGATGTGCGTTATTTGCTCGTGTTCCTTGCTGCCAGTCAGATACAGGGTTAACTGCCCAGTGGCGAATCAATCACCGCAAGGCTTCGACCGCTCACCAGATAGGTCACGTCAGTGATGCCCAACACTCTCTGCAATTGCTCGGCCGGCACTTTCATCGGCCCCGCCGATGGAGCCGTTCCCGGTGCCGGTTGCGGGAAGGCAGTCGACATCGCTGTATGGAACGAGATTTTGCCTTCGACCTTCTGCATGATCTGGTGAATGTGACCGTTCAACACCGTCACCGAACCGAACTTCTTCACATAAGACAAGGCTTGCTCGCTGTCGTCTGTTCCCCAACCCCAGTCCGGATAGATCGTCCACAGCGGAATGTGCGCGAACAAAACAATCGGGGTGCTGGCGGAGCGGCCCTTGAGATCGTCCTCAAGCCACTCGAGTTGTTCGTGACCGAGCGATCCCATGCCGCCGGCTTTCAAATTCGCGACATTCACGAGACCCACGAAGTGCACGCCGTTGTGATCGAAGCTGTACCACCCCGATCCTTTAGTTCCCTTGCCATAACGCTGAAGAAATTGCTCGCCGTTGTCAGAGAGCATGTCGTGCTCACCCGGCACAAAGTAGATCTGCTTGGCGGAAGCGCCTTTCAATACTTGATCAAGCGTGTCGAACTCACTCGGTTTTGAGAGCTGACTCAAATCTCCGGTGTGGATGATGAAGTCCGGCTTCTGGGGCAACGCATTGATCTTGTTGATTGCCGTTTGCAGCGTAGCGGTGACATCGGGATTCGCCGGCTTGTTAAAGCCGATGTGGCTGTCGCTAATCTGCACAAAGCTGAAGTCCCCGCCTTTGGCAGCGTCTTTGCCGTAACCCTTGGCGAATGCCCGCGACACTGGGATACCGCCTGCCATCGTCCAGACGAGGCCGGTACCTGCCCACGCCATGCACTTTAGAAAGCCCCGACGATCAACACCGTCGTTATTGAGGGCTTGCAAACTTTGATCGATAAGATCCTGCTTTTTGTTTGGCATTTGTCCTCCATGGTTCGAAACGCTCTGAGTGGGTAACTGTCGTCACTCGCTTTTATTCCCACCTAAGATGGAAGAATTCCAGATTGAGTGAGTCGAAGGGCGAGCGTCTCCACTCGCCACTTCAGACCACGGTTAGGAAGTCAGACCTAAGGTTACTTGGCAGTTGTGGAATGGATTGCCAGGGTCCCCATGCCGCCTTGAGCGCCTTCGTCTTCATTTCCGAAAATCCAAACATTTCCCGGAGATGGTACGACTCCAGCAAACAACAGATCGTCGAGGAAGTTGCCCTTGGTGGGATTAGGGCTGGGAGCAATTTTCCAGCTGGTGCCGTCCCAGTGCAGGAGGAGCGTCATCTGGTGTCCGGAGGCATCGGCCGCGAAATAGGAACCGAAAGCGTAGATATCATCGGCCGAATTCGCCGTCAATCCCAGCAACCGGTTCGATTGACTCGAGCTATTCGGCCCAACGTTCGGGCTCGGCACTACCGTCCAGGTCGTGCCGTCCCAGTGCAGGATCAACGTCAGTGTGGCAGACTGTCCCGCCACTCCCGGCGTGGAGAAGCCGACCGCCCACGCGTTATCCGGGGCCAATGTCACCACCGCGTTCAATTGATTTGGCCCCTCACCTACGTTTACCGGAGTTGCTGCAGCGGTCCAATTCGTACCATTCCAGTGGATCGCCAGCGTTCCGTTGCTGCCGTCACTAAGGGGAGCGACCCAGCCCACAGCCCAGGCATCATTGATGGCGTCGGCGGACACGCCAGTCAGCGCCTCGAAGGTATTGTCTTCTATAAGTGTCGGCGTCCAGGACGTGCCGTTCCAGTGCTCAAAGAGGTTGAAACTTATTGCGCTGCCGTTTGATAAGTCTTGCACCAGATTGCCGACGGCCCAAATGTCATTCGCCGAGGTTGAGGTTATGGCGAAAAGATCAGCTTGAGAATTCGGCAGGAGCATAGGGTTTGGGAACAGACTCCACTTGGTCCCGTTCCATTGTTCGATGATCTGGCCTGGATTCGCTCCCAGGGTCACATTGCCCACGGCCCAAGCCTCTGTAGGGGAAATGTCGACGACGCCCTGCAGATCTGCGGTAAGTTCACCATTGATCAAGGGCGCCGGGAAAGCAGTCCACTTGGTGCCGTTAAAGTGCATCGTCGAATCCCCTACCGCCCAAATGTCGGTGGCGGATGATGCCGATGCAGCAAAGATGCTGCTGTTGCTCTTGTTTCCGTTCGGTGTTGGGACCACCTGAAATGTTGAGCCTGCGTTGGTTTGGGCCTTCGCCGGCGTGACATGAAGCGTGACAACTGATAATGCCAGAAACATCAGTGTGTTAAGGGTAACTTTCACAACTCCTCCTGAATAGTTTGGTTTGAGATTAAGTTTTCAATTCCTCTCCGATACAACCGGAAGGGGTTCTTTTTATTCCCAACAAATGTTTTGACTCCGGCAAACTCGCTTGCTGCGTCTCGCGTCTGCGTATCGGCCATAGTGGAGACCATATCTTCGCGAGCTTTCCTGTTTGTCGGCAAAATGTAACGGATAAGTAAAGTGTGAGTAAAAACAATTTGTTCAGTCGCGGCTTGTTTCTCTGGGTCTTACAAAAGGCAGGCGGGATTCACCGTGGATATCTAACCGGGCAAGTTCACCCCGCTTAGAAATCCACCCAGATGCCCGGTCAGCACGACCGCAGCGACTGCAAGAAGTTCCACCGCCATGCGATAACTAGGCAAGTAACCTGTCTCTTGCCGCGCGCGGAAATGCACCCACCACACCAGCCAGATCATTACCGTAGAAACACACGCCAGAACGAGATGCAGCAATAGAGTGCCCTTCAGCCTCTGTCCCTCGAGTTGGAACTGCCACGCAAGCAGCCCGGTAACGAGAACTGGGACAGTTGAAATAGCCGCCGCCAGAAGGTTGTAGTAGGCCGCCTGCGCCAGGCCACGTCGCTTCGTCCATTGGGCGATAAGGTCGAACGCCACTGCCGTGATGAACAGCGCAACGGGAAAGTGGATCAGCACGACATGTTGCGCATGCTTGGCCAGAAGTGCCGCCTTAAGATCAAAAGGATTTACCATCTTCATTGTTCCTTCTCAATAAGAACTCCATCCGGCCCAGGTCTGAGAAACCGGAGAACTTTCTCCGGTGATTGCTCTCGGATTCAGACTCGCTGTGTACAACCATCAACCGACGGTTTTATTCCATGGAATCTTTGTGGACTACGAGAAATTGCTTCCTCGCCGGTTTGCGCTTATGTGCGTGCCGGAGGGAGCCCGCCATCTTGCGATGCGTTTTCCTGCCGGCGCATCGCGATGGGATGAGACATGTTTCGCGGTAGTGGTTCAGTGGGATCGCCAACGAGTGCGGCCATGAAATGCTAGACTCCTGTGCGAAGGCCGAATGCGCTATCGAACCCCGACGGCTCAACTCCGTCGTGCGATTCGGAACATTTGAGGTTTTTCTCAGTCGGGCGGAGGGCGCAAGTCGGCTCCGAGAGTTTTCGTGGATTTCGACGAGGCCCTTGACATCGCGATTGGGAAGCAGCGCACTGGGTGACTCGGTGCCGCGTGAGGTTCACTTGCACAAACTTGGGTCTTATTTCCGACGGGGTTTCATCGCGCTCTTCCTTCTACTGGCGGGCTCATCGGTTGCCCAGTCGGTTCCTCCGCAACTGATGAGCGGCCTCAAGTGGCGGCTCATTGGCCCTTTCCGTGGAGGCCGAGTGGTTGCCGTCGCGGGGGTGCCGGGCGACTCGACGACCTTTTATTTCGGCGCAGTCAACGGCGGCATCTGGAAAACATCCGATGCCGGAGCTGTGTGGAGACCAATTTTTGACGGCCAGCCGGTGGCCTCGATCGGGGCAATCGCGGTGGCCCCGTCTGACCCCAAGACGATCTACGTTGGAACGGGCGAGTCGGATATTCGTTCCGACTTGTCGTCCGGGAACGGTGTTTACAAATCCGCGGACGGCGGCCTCACGTGGGCGCACGTAGGCTTGGAGAATACGCGGCAAATCAGCCGGATCGTGATTGATCCGGGAAACCCGAACGTCGTCTACGCAGGCGCTCTTGGTCACGCTTACGGAGCAAATGAACAGCGCGGGGTTTACAAATCCAGCGATGGAGGAACACATTGGACCAAGGTTCTAGATGTGGGATCTGAAACCGGCATATCTGATCTGGCGATCTGCTCCAACAAACCGCAGCTCTTGTTTGCCGGCACATGGAATACGCATCGACCTCCGTGGAGCACGTATGCTCCCATTGATGGACCCGGCGGTGGTCTTTACCGCTCTCAAGATGCCGGGCGAACATGGTCTCATCTGATCGGCAACGGATTGCCCGATGGCGATTGGGGACGCGTTGGGGTTGATGTTGCGCCAGACGGCCAGCGCGTCTACGCATTGATTCAAGCGAAAAAAGCCGGCCTGTATCGCTCCGACGATGGTGGCGAGAACTGGACTTTAGAGAATGCGGACCCTCGCCTCACCAGCCGTGCCTGGTATTTCAGCAGCATCACGATCGACGCACTAAATCCCAACGTTATTTATATCCCGAATGTCGCTCTCTACCGATCCGAAGACGGAGGGAAGACGATTTCGATTGTCCGTGGCGCGCCGGGCGGTGACGATTACCATCAGATTTGGATCGATCCCAGGAACTCCGCCAGTATGGTTCTCGGAACGGATCAGGGCACAACCGTCAGCCTCGACCGTGGCAAGACGTGGAGCACATGGTACAACCAGCCCACCGCACAGCTCTATCACGTCATTACCGACAACCAGTTTCCCTACGTCGTGTACGGCGCGCAGCAGGATAGCGGAAGTGCGGCCGTTCCAAGCCGCACCGATCACGGCCAGATCACTCCACGCGATTGGTTTCCTGCCGGCGGAAGTGAGAGTGGATACATGGCACCCGATCCCAAGGATCCCAACATCATTTATTTGAGTGGGACCTACGGCTCGGTTGCCCGTTACAACAGGCGAACCGGCTTCAGCCAGGATGTTACTCCGTGGCCAGTGCCAGAATTTGGTTCCGAGATCAATCAACGCAAATATAGGGATCCATGGACTCCAGTCCTCATTTTTTCCCCCGCTGACTCCACAACGCTTTATCTCGGAACGCAATATGTGATGAAAACTGTTGATGGCGGACTGCACTGGCAGACCGTCAGCCCCGATCTCACCGGATCGACGCAACCACCGGAAGAAAAAGCGGAAGGTCCAACCACGACCGAGATCGCGAAACAACGAGGCTACGGCGTAGTATTCACTATTGCGCCATCAGCACTAAGCCACGATACGATCTGGGCCGGAAGCGACACAGGATTAATTCACCTCACGCGGGATGGCGGAAAAACCTGGAAAGATGTCACGCCCAAGGGCCTGACAGCCTGGAGCAAGATTTCGTTTATTGAAGCTTCGCACTTTGATCCCGCGGTCGCTTATGCGGCGGTGGACCGCAGCCGCCTCGATGATCGGACACCGTACCTCTATCGGACCCGCAACTTTGGTGCGACCTGGCAATTGATCACCAAGGGCATTGGCTCGGACTCTTTCCTGCGCGGTATTCGCCAGGACACCGTGAGTAAGTCACTGCTCTTTGCCGGAACTGAACTCGGGGTCTATGTATCATTCGATGACGGCGACGACTGGCAACCCTTGCAACTCAATCTACCCGTGACCTCCGTTCGCGATCTAACGATTCACGGAGAAGATCTGATCGTTGCTACGCACGGCCGCTCCTTCTGGATTCTGGACAACATCACACCGCTGCGGCAGGCGTGTGAGGCGCAAAAGGCTGATGGATTCTGGCTTTACCATCCCGCGCCGGCATTTCGAATCGATAACGACTCCTTCGTGGGCACTCCCCTTCCTCCCGAGGAACCAACCGCCGAGAACCCCCCTGCTGGAGCCGTCATTGATTATTTCCTCAAATCTTCGGCCATGACTATTTCGCTGGAGATTCTTGACTCGCAACAGAAACTCGTCCACAGATTCTCTTCCGAAGATAGACACGCGGAGAAGCACCCACCGGTTCCTATCGCCGAGCGTTGGTTCCCTAAACCGGAAGTCCTCCAAACCACTCCCGGGATGCATCGCTTTGTCTGGAATCTAACATGGAGCAGTTCTGGCGGGCCCGGCATGGATGAAGAATCCGAATACCGCAATCCCCGTGGTCCTAAAGTTGTCCCAGGCGTCTACACAGTCAGACTCACTGTGGACGGAAGGCCGCAGACTCAGCCTCTAGAAGTCGTCATGGATCCACGCTCCCCCGCCACTTCCGAGACACTTCGCCAGCAGTTGCAACTCGGTCAACAGATATTCGCCAAAATTATGGAATCGCGCTGCGCGCTTGCTGAGATCGCTTCGCTAAGGAAACAACTTGCCGATCTGGAGCAGAAGGTTGGCGAGAAAGATTCGGCGATTAAGTCGGCGCTGGTGGACGCTCAAGCTGAAATCTCAAAGATTGTAACCAAGCCGGGGGCCACTGCAGGCCGGAGCGCGGGCCTGAGAGCGCCTTCGGTGACATGGCATCAGCGCTGCGCGTCGTAGAAGGTGGGGATCGCGCCGTGCCTTCGCAGGCCATTGCCGTTTACAACCAGTCCAACCAGAGTGTCAGAGCCGGCATTCTGGAATGGAGCGACTTCAAAAGAACCAGACTTCCCTGGCTTAATCAGAAATTGTCAGAGGCAAATCTCACTCCGATCGGTGACCCATCCTGGGGCCGTCCCGGAAAAGTTTGCGAAGCGGCAACTAGTGAAGACTCCAAGGGGCCTTAGTGCCTCAGGCCCGCAAAACGCGCGGGCCTTCAGGATGACAGAGACAATGCTGGTCGCCGATCTCAACGCTCACAATGAAGAAGTGCCGGCTTACTCGCGGAGTGGGCGAAGTTGCAGTAATCTGATTTGAGACCTCAGGAGATTCCCCGTTGAGCATTCCTCGCGTTGCTGTTGTCGGAAGCTATGCGACCGGCCTGACGTTGAAGGTAAGACGCCTTCCGGCCACGGGTGAAACCGTCTTGGCCTCGGGTTATCGCGTGGACTACGGCGGCAAGGGCTCTAATCAAGCTGTGGGTTGCGCGCGGCTTGGAGTGGAAGTTGCTTTCGTCGCCAAAGTCGGGGAAGACGCATTTAGTGAAGCTGCACTGCGGCTTTATCGCGAAGAAGGAATTGACATCGAGTTCGTCCACCGGACCGCTGAGCGTCACACTGGAGTCGGTTTCATCCTGGTAGAAGCCGAGACCGGGAACAATTGCATCGCGCTTGATCCAGGGGCGAACGAACTCCTGTCGGCTGCCGATGTTGCCCAATGTTACCGCGCTTTGAATTCCGCTGGAGTGGTGCTTACGCAGCTTGAAATTCCGGTGGCTGCGGCTGAGGCTGCCCTCTCGTGCGCACGAACTCAAGGCGCCATGACAATTCTGAATCCCGCGCCTGTCCGGCCTTTGCCTGCTTCAGTTTTGCATTTGGTGGATGTGCTCACGCCAAACCAGACCGAGGCCAATGTGCTCACCGGCCGAAGTCCGGGCGCTGAAACTGAACCGGAAGAGGTGGCTCGCGATTTGATTCGGGCAGGGGTCAGGAACGTTGTCATGACCTTGGGCGAAACAGGAGCGCTCATGGTGACAGCGTCGTCGTCCAAACGCATCCCCGCCATGCGGATGCTGACGGTGGATACTACAGGCGCGGGAGATGCGTTCAACGCCGGTCTTGCGACCGCTCTTGCATCGGGCGAAAGCCTTGAGTCTGCGGTCGAGTTTGCTGTGGTCACTGGCGGCCTGGCCGTCACGAAGGAAGGGGTAATCCCGTCTCTGCCGAGGCGCGAAGAAGTAGTGCAGTTTTATAGGCAGAGCGGCCTGAAGCCTCCCGGTTGGTTGCTGTCCCTTGAACACACGAGGAGAGCTTAGCAGTGATCATGAGCGAGTTAAAAAAGAATTCCTCACAGGTCGAGGCGTTGCGGTTGGCGAGCCGAATTCAGTCCACGATAATTTCGAATACTCTGACGCATGCGCGGTGGGAAGAGCACATCGCCGAATGTTTGAAATATCATTTCCAGGCCGCCATGGTTCCTCCGGCCTGGGTGAAGAGGACCGCAGAAGTTCTCAGGGGAACAGGGATCAGAGTTGCTTCGTTCGTAGATTTCCCATACGGGACGATGACCAGTGCGGGCAAAGCGTATGAGACCGGGCAATTAGTCGCGAACGGGGCGGAGGAAGTCGATCTCATGCCGAATGTGGGTTTTCTTCTCTCAGGCATGGAGCGAGAATACGCGGAAGATATCAGCGGGGTGGTGAAAGCCGCGGGCCAGGTTCCCGTAAAAATTATGCTTGAACTTCCACTGTTAAATGCGCAGCAGAAGGAACGTGCCGTAGCGATCAGCGTGGGTGCGGGTGTAGCGTACCTTAAGAACGCCAGTGGCGGAGCTGTCGGGGTGGCGACGCCGGAACAAATCGCATTTCTTCGCCGGCTTGCTCCCCCTCACGTTCGCGTTAAAGCCTCGGGGGGGATCAAGAGTGCACAGCAGGTGCTGGACCTCGTGCAAGCGGGAGCCGACTTGGTGGGAACCAGTTCCGGCGCTCAAATCATGGGGGAATTACAGGCTGGCAAACCGGCACCGCAGCGTGATCCCGCGCAATATTGAGGAATCTGTGTGCTCACCAAGACTTGAAACAAACGTCTACTGCCGAGTAGAGTACTGTTTCTCGTTCTCCGGGTTCCAAAAGTCCCTCCACAATAGGAGTCAGATGGATGCGTCACGCTTTGACTGTTCTGCTTGTTGTCTGCTGCCTCTGTACCTTTTCCTACTCCCAAACCGCCGACGAACTGATTGCCAGGAACATCCAGGCGCGGGGCGGCATGGAGAAGATCAAGGCCATCAAGACCCTGCGCATTACCGGAAAATTCGAGGCTGGCGGAGGCTTTACCGCGTCCGTGGGCCAGGAGAACCAGCGGCCCAACCTGATCCGGCAAACCTTCACGCTGCAGGGCATGACGGCGGTGACGGCTTATGACGGCTCAGCCGGATGGCAGATCCAGCCCTTTGGCGGACGAAAAGACCCGGAGTTTATGGGCGAGGACGACGTGCGCGACCTGCTGCTGGACGCAGACTTTGAGGGTCCTCTGGTGGACTATCAGGCGAAAGGCAGCACGTTGGAGTACCTTGGTCACGACGTGGTGGATGGCGACGACGCTCTGCGGCTGAAGGTGACGCTGAAAAACGGCGACATCATTTATTCCTACCTTGACCCCGACACCTATATGGAGATTCGCCGGGAAATTCAGCAGTTTATTCGCGGGTCTGTGCGGGACCGCGTGGTAGGGCTGGGTTCTTACAAGCTGGTGGCGGGCGTGATGTTTCCATTCTCAATTTCTCAGGGACCCAAGGACCATCCCGACGAGCAGACCACCACCATCCGGAAGATCGAAGCAAATGTGACCATTGATCCTGCCGACTTTATGCTTCCGGCCTCATTAAGGCCCGAGGATAAAAAGTCTGGGCTGGTGGGGATTCATTGAGACTGCGGGATAATACTGCCATGAAAATTATGCGCCTGCCCATGAGTCGTGCGGTATTTGTGCTGATGGCAACGTTGAGCCTCACTGTGTTTGCCCTCGCTCAAACCGCGGAAGAACTCGTCGCCAGGAACCTCGAGGCAAAAGGCGGGATCGGCAAGATCAAATCGGCCCAGACCCGGCGGACGACCGGCAGACTCAGGAATGCCAGAGGCCGCGCCGCAGTCTTCGCACAGACAAACAAGCGTCCGGACCTGGTTCGACAGACCGTCACCATGCAGGGAATGACTGCGGTCCAGGCCTACGACGGCTCGACCGGCTGGCAGACCAATCCCTTCCGCGGGCGCAAAGATCCAGAACTGATGGGTGAGGATATGGTGCGTGACTTGGTGCTGGCCTCCGATTTCGATGGTCCGCTTGTTGACTACGCGGAAAAAGGCAACAAGATTGAATACCTCGGGCATGACCTGGTGGATGGCGATGACGCCCTGCGGCTCAGGGTCACGCTGAAAAATGGCGACATAATTTACTACTATCTCGACCCCGATACTTACCTCGAAATCCGCAAGGAGATTCAGCAGTTTGTGCGGGGTTCGGTGCGAGAACGCATCGTGGACATAGGCTCCTACAAGCCCGTGGATGGAGTCTTGTATCCATTCTCGATCTCCGAGGGGCCCAAGAGCAATCCTGGCGCACAGACAACCGCGATTGAAAAGATCGAAATCAACATACCAATTCCAGATTCTGATTTCGCGCTGCCGGCGTCGCTGAGGACTGAGGAGAAGAAGTCGGGGTTGGTCGGGGTGCATTGATTATTTGGCGGCGCTACGAAAATCTTGTGGCGGAAAAGGACTCGTAACTATGAATGGATCTGCTCGCAATTCCTGGGGAGTGATGGTGTTGATCGCCGGAGCCGCGTTGTGCGCACCCTGGCAGGCCGCGGCGCAAGTTCCATACCGCTTTGACTCGGCGACTGTTTCGGGCCTGCCGGCACGCAACATCGGCTCGGCCACCATGAGCGGGCGCATTGCCGCGGTTGATGCCGTGGAGGAGGATGGCCGCATTACTGTGTTTGTGGGTGCAGCCAGTGGTGGAGTATGGAAGTCGGTGAACGGCGGCACCACCTTCAAGCCCGTGTTCGACCGGGAAGACGTGCAGTCGATCGGCGCGGTGGCGATTGACCCGTCGAACACCAAGATCATTTGGGTGGGCACAGGCGAAGCTTGGGTGCGAAACAGCGTATCGGTGGGCGATGGAGTCTATAAATCGACCGACGGCGGCGAAAACTGGTCCAACGTTGGCCTGAAAGATAGCGAGCACATCGCCAAGATCCTGGTAAACCCGGCCAACGGCAACGATGTGCTTGTCTGCGCTTTGGGACATTTATGGAACGACAGCGACCAGGGCGGAGTTTACCAGACCTCCGATGGCGGCAAGACCTGGAAGAAAGTTCTGGCGGGCGCGAATGGTTCGAGCGGCTGCGCCATGATTTCACGCAGCCGGCAGGAACCGAAAACCATCTATGCCGCGATGTGGGATTTCCGGCGGCAGGGGTGGACGTTCCGCTCGGGAGGTCCGGGCAGCGGCCTGTTCAAGTCCACAGACGGCGGCGCTCACTGGAGCGAAATCAACGACAGCATCGCCAAGGGACTGCCGGCGAAACCGTATGGGCGGATCGCGGTGCAGGTGGCGCCTTCGAAACCTCAGGTCGTGTACGCCAACATTGAAGCGGAAAAAGGCCGAGGGTTGTACCGCTCTGACGATGGCGGAGCGAACTGGACCAGGCTGGATGCCAGCAACTACATGGTGTGGCGGCCATTTTATTTCGGCAATCTCATTGTCGACCCCAAGGATGAAAACAAAATTTTCAAACCCGATGGGCCGCTGCTGCTCAGCAACGACGGTGGGAGAAGTTTCAACGGGGTTTCGGGCGGGGCGCACGGCGACTTCCACGATGTCTGGATCAATCCCAAGAATCCCAACACCGTAATTACCGCCGATGATGGCGGCTTGTGGCGCAGCGAGGATGGCGGCAATCGCTGGAAGCACCAGATGAACCTGCCGATTTCTCAGTTTTATCACGTGAGTGCTGACAATGCGGACCCATACCACGTCTACGGCGGCTTGCAGGACAACAGTTCGTGGGTGGGCGATTCTTCTTATCCGGGCGGCGTCACCAACTCGCGCTGGGAAAACATGTTTGGCGGCGATGGCTTCTGGATGTTTGAAGACACATCCGACCCCGATTACATTTACGCTGAGGCGCAGGGTGGCGAGATTGGACGGGTGAACCGCTATACCCACGAGACTCGCGACATCCATCCCTGGCCGAATTACGGCGAGAAGAAGCTGCGCTTCAACTGGAATACGCCAATTCACATGAGCCCCAATGAGAAAGGAACGATTTACATCGGGGCACAGTTCCTGTTCCGCTCGCGCGACCACGGCCAGTCCTGGGATCGAATCTCTCCCGATCTGACGACCAACGATCCCGAAAAGCAGAAGCAGGAAGAATCAGGCGGCGTGACCATCGACAACTCTTCGGCGGAGATGCACACCACCATCTATTCGATTTCGGAGTCGCCGAAGAATAGCCAGATCATCTGGGTCGGCACCGATGACGGGAATGTGCAGATCACCCGCGATGGAGCCAAAACCTGGACCAACGTGGTGGCGAACGTCAGCGGTCTGGGACAGAATTCCTGGGTTTCGACTATCGAGGCCAGCCGTTTCGACGAAGGCACTGCGTTTGCAACCTTCGACCGGCACACGTTCGGAGACATAAAGCCGTATGTGTACAAGACCACAGACTACGGCCAGACCTGGACGGCACTTCCGGCGCAGGAAAGCGGCGTGCGCAGCTATGCGCACGTAATCAAGGAAGACACGGTGAGCCGCAATGTCCTTTTTTTGGGCACAGAATTCGGGCTCTGGATTTCAACGGATGGCGGGCAACGCTGGGCGCAATACAAGGGAACAGACTTCCCGGCGGTGGCGGTGGATGACATTGTGGTACAGCCGCGGGAATCCGATCTGGTGGTGGCGACGCACGGCCGCGGCATCTGGATCGTGGACGACATCTCACCGCTGCGCGCGCTTACGGCGGAGGTCATGACCAAAGAGGCGACGCTGCTTCCGGGACGGGCTTCGATCCAGTACTTTGACGTGGGCGGGGGCTGGTCCGAGGGCGACGAGACTTTCCGTGGAAGGAATCGGCCTGCGGATGCGCAGATCACTTACTACCAGAAAGGTCGGCATATCTTCGGCGATTTGAAGATTGAGATTTTCGATCAGGATGGCAAACTGATCGACACCGTGGCCGGCAGCAAGCATCGCGGATTGAATCGCGCGGGCTGGGGAATGCACGTCAAGCCACCGGCTGTCGCCCCGGCGGCCTCGGCGCTGTTTGAAGCGGCGCAGGGACCGCGCGTACTGCCCGGAACATATACGGTCAAGCTGACCAAAGGAGATCAAACGTACACCGAGCAGCTGAATGTTGCGATCGATCCGCGGGCCAAGTATTCGCTGGGGGACCGCAAGGCGCAATTCGATCTCTCGATGAAGGTTTACAAGGAGCTGGAGCACATGACATTTGGAGTGGAGGCAATCGAAGCTGTGCGCGACGGGGCCGGCGCACGGGCGGCCAAACTTCCGGTGAAAGATCCTCTGGGCCCGCGACTATTGAAACTCGCCGCAGATTGTGACGTGCTGCGCTCGAAAATCGTGGCCACTAAGGAAGGCGGCATGATTACGGGCGAAGAACGTATTCGAGAACTGCTGGGGCAACTCTACGGTGCGGTGACGGGATACGACGGCAAGCCTACTGACTACCAGGTGGCGCGCACCGAGTCGCTGGGTCATGAACTGCAAGACGTGATCGATGACTTCCAGAAGTTAGCGCAGAAAGAACTGCCGGGAATCAACGCTGGCCTGAAGAAGAAGAAACTCGACGCCATCACGGTGCCAGCCGAGGCGGACTGGCAGAAGAAGAAGGCGGAGTCTGCGGTGGCTTCTGGCGCGGGACTGCGGACTGATGAGGGCCGAGCGCGAGAAGTAGACTAAAGATCCGAATCCAAAGTGACCTGGATCTGTCATCGGAGGGGTTTGCTTATCCAGTGGTCGGTGAAGGTTGAATGCTGGATGGAAGACTCGACTTTAGGCATGTGGCATGTCGTACAGTTCTTCGTGCTTACCGGACAGGCCGCGCCTGGGTGATCTGAATCTCGGTGATCGGAGTCTCGGTGATCGGCGGTTGTTTTTGCGCCGGGCTGATTGACGTGACATTGCAGACAGCGTGAATCGTAGGCCGCCGCATCGTGCTCCAGAGGCTGATGGGGATCGTGGCAGGCAACGCAGGTGAGCCGGGCGTCTGGCTTGCTCCAGCACTTGCTGTTTTCCAGGCGGTAAGGCGCAAAGCGGAGGTTCAATGCGCCAAGTCCAATATTCGTCACAACATCTTCCCAGGTGCGGTGGCACGCGCCGCAGAAATCCACGGACTCGACCGGATTCAAACGGCTGGGATTCATGATCAGCTGCGCGCCCTGCTCGTGCTGTCCCGAATTCATGGCAAGCTACATGACTGGAGCCCGGTCCGTGGCAGGCCTCGCAGGTGACGCCCGGCACAGCGCCCTTTACATCCAATTGATTGTTGGTCACCGAAGCGGTGGTGTGACAGGCAAAACATGCGCGGCTCTCTGCTGGCGGCATGCGGCGTCCCGCGGCATCTTCAAGCGTGCGGGGCGGGGCAAGAGATTGCCCCGGAGTGATATTCAGATCCTGGGTAGACGCAAAAAAAGTCAGATGGCTTTCGTAGTAGCCGCCGTTTTTCTCGTAGACATAAGTTTGGCCCAGGTGACCGACGCCAAATGCCCACAGCAGGTCGGTGGAGAGGTGCGCCGCTCCATCGCTCGCCGTGACCGTTAGAACGCTTTTCCCGCCTTTAGTTACGATCTCTTCGCGGTAGGCGCCAAGGCGGAAAGAGAGATGGTCATGCTGGCGGAGTATCTCCGCGTCGGCGGCGGGAACGGCGGCGCGGGCCATGGCGTGTTTTTGCTGGGTCGCAACCTTGGAAGCATGACATTTCGCGCACGTTGCCGTACCCACGTAACTGTCTCGTGTGGCGTCCCCTTTAGTGGGCCACCAACCGGGCGATTGAACCCGCGATGCGGTGGGCATGGACATGCCGACGGGAGCAGAAGTTTGAGTTGAGGTTTGAGCTAAGGACGCAGAGGCGACAACACAGATTGCGAGCGCGGAAACGAAATGGAGGGCGATACGGATCCCCTGGGTTGATGCACTTTTGGCTAGGGCCGCAAAGCATCCTGCGAAAAACCGGTAGTGCTCAGGATTCTTGGACGCACCAGCTCGCACAGTCATACGTAAGATTCAGGTCGGATTTTGAGCGTCAGGACGGCTGCTATTCTCTCGTCAATCCATGTGCGCGTCAATGCAGAACAGATCTGGGTAGTGGCGCGGTTCTGCTCTCGAACGAAACCGGCACATCTCAGAACTACTCCTGCTTCATTTTCAGGATACAGAGCTGAAGTGGGAAAAGCCGCCAGTGAATGCTAAAGTAATCCGGGATCGCCACGCGATCACCGAAACTGTCATGGCCGCTGCCCTGAAAATGATCGCAAATACACGCCATGGCCGCTCTTCTCTTTTTCTTTTGCTTATTGTTTTCTTTCTCCTGAATGTTGCGCCAATCCCTCTCCGAGGGCAAAGCAGCTCTACCGACGCATCGGTCATCCAACTGAATCACCTCACATCTTTTTCCGCGCTGCCGAATGGGATCGACTTGCGGGATGGCGATGCGCACATGCAAATTATCGCGCTGCGCGACGACGTCGTGCGCATACGCGTGTCGCGCTCCAAAGAATTTGCAGAGGACGCCTCGTGGGCTGTGCTCGAGCAATCGCGGCAAAGTAGAGTTGCGGTAACGGCTGACAACGCCTCGGATGCAGTTGGCTTCCAGACCCCGGTTCTGCGCGTTTCCATCGACCGGCAGACCTTTGCATTGACGATCTCTGACAACAGTGGAAGTGTTCTTCAAAAAGACGTGCAACCGATCGAATTTCGCGGCCGATCCTTTCGCATTTATAAAGCAATGCCGCTCGATGAGCACTACTTCGGCCTGGGGGATAAGCCTGGCCCCTTGGATCGGCGCGGGCAGGCGTTCGCGATGTGGAACACAGATGCCTATGGCTTCCAGGAATCCACCGATCCCATCTATAAAAGCATTCCTTATTTCATGGCCTTCCGTTCTGGCCGCGCTTTTGGAGTTTTCCTCGACAACACCTGGCGAAGCAGCTTTGACTTTGGCAAGGAGATCCCGGATACATATTCCTTTGGCGCCGTAAGCGGGCCTTTGGATTACTACGTTTTTTACGGACCCACTCCGAAGCAAGTGGTGGAAACGTATGCTTGGCTTACCGGCACTACGCCTCTGCCCCCTATCTGGGCGCTCGGTTTCCAACAGTCGCGTTACAGCTACACGCCGCAGGCGCGAGTGCTTGAAGTCGCAAACCGCTTCCGGACAGACCACATTCCCGCGGATGTGATCTACCTCGATATCGATTACCAGCAGGAAAACCGTCCGTTCACCATCGACCGCAACCGGTTTCCTGATTTTTCCGGAATGATCGCGGAGCTTGCTGCCAAGAGCTTTCACATTGTCGCCATCACCGATCTGCACATCGCCAAATATCCCGGCCATGGGTATGCGCCGTACGACACTGGAATTGCGGGAGATCACTTCGTAAAAAATCCCGACGGCAGCATCTATTCCGGAGACGTGTGGCCGGGACCCAGCGTCTTCCCGGACTTCACACAAGCCAAGACTCGTGACTGGTGGGGCGGACTGTATCGGGATTTTTCCAAGCTCGGCATCGCTGGCTTTTGGAATGACATGAATGAGCCGGCAGTCTTCAACACTCCCACCAAGACCATGCCCGAAGATGTCATCCACCGCATCGACGAGCCCGGGTTTATAAAGCGTTCGGCCCGGCACGCGGAGATTCATGACATGTACGGGATGCAAAACTCCCGCGCCACCTTCGAAGGATTGCAACGCATCAATCCAGATGTACGCCCGTTCGTCCTGACGCGCGCCAGCTACGCCGGTGGCCAGCGTTATGCCGCCACCTGGACTGGCGACAACAGCAGCACGTGGAATCACCTTCGCCTTACGACACCGATGCTTGAAAACCTGGGCCTGAGCGGCTTTGTCTTGAGTGGCGCCGACGTGGGTGGGTTTGTAGGAACGCCGCAGCCAAACCTGCTCACAAAATGGATCGAGATCGCTTCCTTTCAGCCCATCGACCGCGATCATACCGAGAAGGGGAGCGGGGATCAGGAACCGTGGGTGGGAGGTGTTGAGCCTGAATCCATCCGTAGAAAGTTTATCGAAGAGCGCTATCGCTTGATGCCCTATCTCTACACGCTGGCAGAAGAGGCTTCGCGCACGGGTGTTCCCATCGAGCGGCCGCTCTTTCTTGAATTTCCGGACGCCGCCAGCGATCACCACCCGATTGATGTCGATTCTGAGGCGGCCGGCGAATTTCTTCTGGGCCCGGATCTCCTTATCGCGGCGCCGCCTTATCCCGATAGGCTCGATGATTACGTGGTCGAGTTTCCTTCGGCGAAATGGTATGACTATTGGACGGGACAGCTCGTTCCGAAGCCCGTGCCTGCGGCGGATCGGGATCTCAACGCTCCTCCCAGTCCCACCGATCTGGTGCCGCTCACGGCCAAGATCCATCCCGAACTCGCATCTCTTCCGGTTTTTGCCCGTGCGGGTGCGATTCTGCCGATTGCTCCCTTGACGCAAAGCACTAATGAAATTCCGCAGGGCTCGCTCACCCTTCGCGTCTACTCGGGCCAGGGATGCGCCGGTCGCCTCTACCTTGATGATGGCAAGACTTACGCTTACAAGAAGGGAATGAATCTGCAAATGGATTTCCGCTGCGAGGTAAATGCGGAGCGCTTGCTTCTGCGCCTTGGGGAGCATAAGGGCTCGTACCCCGCGTGGTGGCGAGAGATACGAGTTGAGATCTACGGTTGGTCACCCCGCAACCACACGGCACGCCTTAACGGCCGTAACCTTGACGCAATTCTGGATTTGTCGCCAGGAAAAGTCGCCCTCACTGTCCCAGACGACGGGAGAGGAGCGGTGTTGGAGATCGAATGACGAGATTAGCGCGGACGCACGCTGACTAACTCAGCTCCCACGGGCACTCCGCGAGCGATGTTGACTCTTACCAGGGCCTCGAAAGGCCTTACCAGTTCGGTGCCCGAGCCGGGGATCTGACGCAGCAGTTTCTCCACCGTCTCCGGTCGGCAAGCAAATTCCACTCCGCCCTGCGTCCCGAAAGTGGTCGTTCCCGCCAGAATCATCACGTACCTCCCATATCCCATTCCCGGCACCAGCCCGATCACCGAGTAATCTTCCGTGAGCGCAGTACCCGAAGGACTGGCGAGGTAGCTGCTGGCCTCTCCCTGCTTCGGATGTTTGTTGACGATCGAAAGATCGCCCTGGCGCGGCCCCGACGCCACCCGCTGAAAAACAAATTCCTGCATGTTAGGAATGTCGAGCAGCGAAAGATTCTCCGAGGGAGATCCGACAAATATCAGGTTGTTATTTTTTACGTCGTCGAGAGAGAACAAACTCCCGCGCTTTACCCGGATTTTCTGTCCCAACGTGCCGAGCGCTTCATCGAGAGCGTGGATGGCCAGCACTTCTCCCACACCCGTGTAATGGTCATACACCGCGGCCTTCGAATCCTGACGCGAATCGTAGTAACGCATGCCAGTCTCCGGCCTTCCCACGAAGGCCGCATTGCTGAAGATCACCCAAGGCTGCTCGCCACCGGAAATAAAGGGTCGCCAAAACGCCGCCAGGGAGTTGGTGGCCCGAGCCGTACTGGGCTTGGCCAACGTGGACCCTTCCATTCGGCGGTTCCACAGCAGACTTCCTAAAGCCATCAAGGAGACGAGGAGGCCGACCACCAGCAAGATCAGAGCTATCCGCCAGCGTTCCGGCACACGCACCACCGGCGCAGGCACGCTCTGCGGCCCCGCCCCTGAATCGGCTGGCCTTGCGGCGACAGGTCGCACCTCGAACGCGAGGTGATAGCTGCCTTTCGGAATCTTAACCAGGATGGGATCAGCGGCTCCCTCGGTAGCATAGTATTCCGCAAGCTTCAGCCGAAGACGCCCAGCTTGCACCCGGATGGTTGAGTCGGTTTGCGGATCAAAGTCCGCAGGCCGCCCGTACACCTCGGTGGCAATCTGATACTCCTTCAGCGGCGCGTGGGGTTGATCGAGGGATTGTTTTGCGAGATATTGCAGCAACCGGCAGAGGGATTCCGAGCCTCGCAGGCTATGACTTTTAATAATGTTATCTATTTGTTGGAAGAAGTGCTCTTGCTCGGCGGCAAAAGTGTGTGTCACAGCCATTTAACACCGACGTAACAAAGGATTGCATCCTGCTGCTGCAGCAGCATTTTACAGCAGTAACGTCTTGAAACATAGTGAAACTTTCGCCATCGCTGCCCTTGTACTACAAATGCACTATTCGACCGGGCGTCTGTGGAAAATCGAAATCTCTGAACTCCCCAATCGGAGGCGACACTTGAGGATCAAATTCTTTGTCTTTCTGCTTATCACGCTGTGCTTAGCTGGCTTGGCCTTCGCTCAGACGGATACCGGTCGTATCTTTGGAACGATCACCGATCCAAGTGGCGCCGTGGTTCCGAACGCCTCCGTCAGCATGACCGAAGTCGCAACCGGCAGGGTGGTAACGGCGACTACGGGCGCTTCGGGTGAGTACTCCGTCAATGCGCTGCCCGTCGCGAAGTACCACGTTGAGGTGAAGAAAGATGGGTTTAAGACGGCAACCGCCGAGATTTCCATCGATGTTTCGCAAGTCATTGAGATCAGCCTGAAGCTGGAAACTGGCGCCGCCTCCACCACGGTTGAAGTGACTGGCGAAATTCCGATTGTGGACACGACGACGTCAAGCGTGGGCGAGGTAATTCAGGGACGCCAAGTAGTAGATCTTCCCCTGAACGGCCGCAACTTCACGACGTTGGCCTTGCTAGCCCCGGGCGTGAGCCGCGGTGCTTACAGCAATAACGCAGCCGGCAGCGGCCCTGGGGGGGCGGCAGCCGAGACTTGGCGCAACTACGATTCGGGTGGAGCTGCGCTGGCGGTAAACGGCCTGCGCCCTCAGGCTAACAATTACATTATGGACGGCATTGACAACAACGAATCATTAGTGAACACGATCGTAATTTTCCCGGCGATTGAAGACGTAGCGGAGTTCAAGGCAACCACCAACGTTGCACCGGCGGAGTTTGGACGCGCAGGAGGCGCGATCATCCAAGTCGCCACGAAGTCCGGAACCAACGCCATCCACGGCTCCGCGTACTGGTTCAACCGTTCCAAGATCGCTGCCGCAGATGCGTTTCAGTACACTTCCGATCCCCAATGTACTTTCCTTGGCGAGTCAGGCTGTGTGCAGCGTCCGCCGCTAAGCCGCAACCAGTTCGGCGCGTCGCTGGGCGGCCCCATCTGGAAGAATAAGTTGTTCGTCTTTGTCGATTACCAGGGTTGGCGCCAGGTTCTACCGGCTGGCGGTATCACCACCCTGGTACCCACGGCAAAGATGCGCACAGGCGATTTCACCGAACTGCTAAGCCCGGGTGGCACGGGAACCGCCACGAGTACGCCGGACTTTGCTGTCTGCCCGAATCTATACAGTCTTGTGGGCACACAAGAGACCGTGATGTCGCAATTTGCCTCCGACCTAGGATATGTCTATAACCCTCAGACCTGTCTGCCGTTCGGCTGGGTGGGCAATTCTACGACGGGGTCGGCGGGGCCCACCATCAACATGATTCCAACTGGCAACCAGATTGGTCCCGCGATTAGCTATTTGAACTTGTTCCCGCTCCCGAATATCGCGGGTGCGAACGTCGCGACCAACACCGCTAACTTCAGCCAACAACAATCTCAGGTCATCAATGAGAACGACTACGACGCGCGCATCGACTTTGTGGCCACTTCCAAGGACACTGTCTTCGGCCGTTACAGCCTGGGCACGGATTTCCTGAATGGCACGCAATATCTGAGTGACTCCACTCACAACCTGCCCCGCGGCGGCGGTACCAACCCGTCCCATCCGCGCCAGGTTGCCACGGGCTGGACGCACATCGTCAGCCCCACGATCATCAACGAATTTCACTATGGCTGGATTCGGGATCTTCTCGGTTACCAGCAGCCCAACGGCAGCGTTCCGACGGCGGCCAACATTGGCATCCAAAATGCCAACACTTCTCCGCTGCTCGGCGGCATGCCCATCATCGGCGGATGGTATGGGAACATCAGCTACATCGGTGACGGCGGCCCCTATCTCGTTATCGAGCCCACCCAGCAGTTCAGCGATGCGGTGAGTTGGATCAAAGGCAAGCACGCGTTCAAGTTTGGAACCAGCATTATTCATCGCGATGTGAATTGGGATCAGGGGAATAATGCCAAGGGCTACTTCTGGATCGACGATGGAAGCTTCGGCGCGTACCCAGCCCCGACGTCGCACCACGGAACCTTTACCGGCTATGAGGACTCGGAATTGCTTGCCGGGTTCATGGGCGCCTACTCGGTTGGCGCATTTAGCGGGTACTTTCAGACCCGGAGCTGGGAGAATGGCTTCTTTGCGCAGGATGACTGGCGCGTCAACCACAGGTGGACGCTGAACCTTGGCCTGCGTTATGACCTCCTCACCTGGCCGACGGAAGCCAGCAACCACCAGTCCAACTTCAATCCCGCGACCGGAGAACTGGTTGAAGCCGGATCAGCCGCAGCCTCTGCGGCCGGATACAACCGCGCTCTCATCAACACGCCGAAGCATGACTTCGGCCCCCGCATCGGATTTGCCTGGGATATGTTTGGGGACGGCAAAACTGTGCTCCGCGGCGGGTATGGGCTGTTCTACTACCTGGACCGCGGCGGCGTTGGCAACGAACTTTCCAACAACCCGGACTTCAACGGGACTTCGACCCTTTATGCCTGTCCGACGGCGACGACCTGCGGGAGCGGCTACCGATTTACGTTTACGGGAGCAGCGGCCCCTCGGAGACAACAACCCCGCCGACGCCACGGGACCCCTTCCGCCGAAAATTGGCATCGCCCCGAATGCGGTGACCAGCGGCAACAACGTGATTTACTACCCGAAAAACAGCCCCAACTCGCACATCCAGGAATGGAACATTCAGATTGAGCGGGCCTTGGACAGCAAGACATCGGTGGATGTGGCCTACGTTGGAACGAAGATGAGTAATCTTGCCACTACCTTCAACGCCAACGCGACCATTTTTGGCACTGGTTGTAGTGGTTGTCCCCCCGGCACAAGCTGGTTCCCCTCGGTTGGGGGTACGATCAACCCGAACGGTGTTGGCACTATCAATGCGACGGAGATGATCGGGAACGGAGACTACAACGCTCTGCAGGCTAAAGCTGACACGCCGCATGAGCAGCGGACTTCTAATGACGGCGGCCTACACTTGGTCGCACACTCTGGATAACGCCCCCTCCGCATTCGGCTCATCCGGCGGCGTCATCGTGGGAGCCAACGGAACGCCGCTGCTGCATTTTGATCGCGGCAACGCGGATACGGATCAGCGCCAGCTCTTTACCTTTAGCTCCATCTATGAGCTACCCTTCGGACGGGGAAAAGCTTTCGGTAACGACGCGCCGAGCGGCAGTGAATTACGCGCTTGGCGGCTGGCAGTGGAACAACGTGATTCTGCGAGCCACCGGCACGCCGATCGACATTTCTGGGGCACCGAGCGGCAATGGCCGTCCGGATTATAACGGCGGATGCAAGACCAACGTCTCGTGGCATGTCTGGATCGCTTGCCCAGCTGGCGCCTTCACAGCTCCCGCTGGCCCGTTTGGGCAAGGTGGTCTTGAACGGAATGCCTTCCCGGGTCCGGGAACCTTCAGCTGGGACATGTCCCTCGTGAAAAATATCCCGATCAAGGAGAGGGTGACCGCCGCAGTTGCGCGCCCAGGTCTACAACGTGACCAACACGCCGCAGTTCCAGAACCCGGACAGCAAATACACCGACGGCACTTTCGGTCAGCTGTTCAGCGCTCGGGTCGCCCCCCCGAATCGTGAGCTTGAACTCGCGTTACGTGTGTCCTTGTAACAAACAGCCCTGGGAGACGCTTGCGACAAGTCTCAAGCGTCTCCCGATTCTCATGAGCCGGGTAGTGGGTACTCGGATCTCCTTTCTGAATTTGTTTGCCCCGCGTTGCTCGGTTGATCTGCCGGAATAGGGATCGCGGCATGAAGAACAAACGCACCATTACGCTGGCGCTGATCCTGCTATGCGTGCTCAAGCTGCCCGCAGGCGCGCAGTCGGAGACCAGAGCGGCGCAGGCTCCGGTCGTTCGCAAGATCGAGCCGCCCAACTGGTGGGTAAACTACACGCCAGCGCTCACCCTGCTGCTCACCGGTGAAAATCTGAGCGGCGCTCGCGTGGAGAGCCCGATGCAAAGGTCTGACTGTGCTGGGTGCGGAAGCTTCTGCCAATGGACACTATCTCTTCGTCCACTTGCAACTCAGTTCTCGACCTGCCTGCGGGAATCGTTCCCTTGCGGTTGATCACTTCGGCGGGATCGACGACGGTCCCGTTGCCGCTGCTGGCTCGCGCGGACTCCCGCGGCCGCTTCGAAGGCTTTTCTCGCGATGACGTCATCTACCTGATCATGCCCGACCGCTTCGCCGACGGCGATCCTTCAAACGATCAGCCCGCAGGCTCAACTGGCCGATATGACCGCAGCGACCCCAGGGCGTATCACGGCGGTGACCTGCATGGCATTCGAGAGCATCTGGGATATCTGCACGATCTAGGCATCACCACGTTGTGGCTGACTCCGGTCTGGAAGAATACCGACTCCGACTACCACGGTTACCACGTCATCGATTTCTACGCCCTCGATGACCACATGGGCTCCATGCAGGAGTACCAGGCGCTGGTTGCCGACGCGCACCGGCTGGGTATGAAGGTACTGATCGATTACGTCGTCAATCACACCGGCCCTCAGCATCCCTGGGCCAACGATCCACCGACGCCAACGTGGATTCATGGCACGCCCGCGCATCACCTGGAACCCTCTTACACCTTTAACGGGCTGGTCGATCCGCACGCTTCGCCGCGCGAGTATCTCAACACGCTCGAGGGCTGGTTTGCCGGCAGATTGCCCGATCTGAATCCGGACGATCCCGCGCTCGCTCTCTACCTGGCGCAGAATGCGATGTGGTGGACGGAGAGTGCGCAATTGGATGGCTTCCGCCAGGATACATTCCCTTATTCCACGCGCCAGTTCTGGAGCGGATGGCATGAGCGAATGCGCCAGGTGTATCCGCAGTTCGCTTATCCGCAGATCATGGACGTCGGCGAAGTGTCCGACGGCGATCCGAGCATCACGTCATTCTTCGAAGGCGGACGAAAACAGTTCGATGGCATCGACTCCGGCGTCGCTACCGTCTTCGATTTCCCCCTCTGTTTTGCGCTGCGCGACGTAGTCATCAAAGGCGCGCCGATGGGGAAGATTGTCGATGTTCTTCGCCACGACGAACTCTATCCCCATCCTGAAATGCTGGTTACCTTTATCGGGAATCATGACGAAACGCGCTTCCTGAGTGAAAAAGACAGCAACGCGGCCAAACTCAAAGCTGCATTTGGATTGCTGCTGACCTTGCGCGGGATACCGCAAATTTATTCCGGCGACGAAATCGCGATGCCGGGCGGCGCCGACCCTGACAACCGGCGTGACTTTCCCGGAGGCTTTCCCGGTGATCCACGAAACGCCTTCACCGCCGGTGGGCGCACTCCCGAACAACAGGATGTATTCGCCTATGTGCAGTCGCTGCTGGCGCTCCGCAAGAGCTACGCCGCGCTGCGTACGGGAAAGCAGTGGCACATCGGATGGGACGACACCTATTACGCTTTCCTGCGTGAGTCGCCCGAAGAAAAACTGCTGATTGTCTACAACAACGCTGCGAAGAAGGTTGCGCTCGACATCCCCGTTGAAAACACTCCGCTGGAAACCGCCCACCAGTTGCAGACCGTGTTTGGCAATAGCGCCGCTGAACTTGCCGGCGGCAAAGTGCGCGTCTCGCTGCCGGCTCAGACAATCTCCGTGTTCCGTGCGCGTTAGTCGTAGCAATCCGCTTGATTGGAACGTCCTGCCACTTGATGTTGACTTTTGTTCGTTACCGACGGAAGCTCGTCTATGAGGTTCTCGATCTTGTTCACCATTTTGTCGGGGGTTTGCCGCAAGTGAAAAGCGAGGCCTGGCCTGCAAATCGTCTTCACGCGGTCTTGCTTTGTGCGGCGCTGATTGCTTCCGCAGGAACCGCTGGCCGGGCGCAGAATAGGCGTCCCACCGAATCTCCGCTGATGCGGCAAGTCCAGCAGGCGCTCAGCCTCGACGAGCATGGCGACAGGCAGGGGGCGATGAACCTCGTCCTCCGTTTGCTTGCGCAGCACCCGGATTTTGAGCCGGCAATCAAGCTGAAGGGTTTGTTGCTCGAGGAGGCAGGCCGCGCCTCCGAAGCGGCGGCGGCCTATGAAGAGGCGCTGAAGCTCGCACCTAACGACGCCGATGTCCTGCTGAAAACTGGCGCCTACAAACTGGCGGCGGGTCAAAAAGAAGAAGCCATCAAGCTGCTGCAGCACTGCATCAAGATCCTTCCCGGCGACGGAGACGCTCAGTATTACCTTGCCCAGGCCTATCACCTGAATGGACAGAACGACCTGGCGCTGTCCGCCATCCGGCTGAGTTTGAAGGCCGAGCCCGGCAATGCATCGGTGTGGCAGAAGTACGGAGAACTACTGTGCGTTTCAGAAGATTGCGAGACGGGGTTGAAGTGGCTGCTCAAGGCGCGGCATTCCGATGCCACGCTGCCGAAAATTGATTATGACATTGCTTTGACGGATTTGAAATTGATGGATCTTAACGAGGCCGCTCAGTATGCCGCGCGAGCGGTTGCATCCCAGCCCAATGATGTGCCCGCGTTGCAACTGCTTGCCGACGTGGATGTAAAGCTCGCCAAATGGCAGGAGGCAAGGAATGCCTTCGAACGCATTCTTATTTTCAAACCCAACGACGTTGATTCGCTCTTCGGGCTTGGCCAATGCGAACTGGAGCTGAAGAATTATCCGGCCGCCGTTGATAAATTGCAATTGGTGCTACGACTCGCCCCTACGCGGCTGTTGGCTCATTACTATCTGTCACGGGCGTATGCCGCGATGGGCAGGACGGATGATGCCCACCACGAGGCCGCACTGCATCAATTGATGATGGAACAGATGACCTTCGTCCGCTCCGTCGAGAGTGAGGGAAGCGAAAGCCCCATCACGGCCCAGGCCGCTCAATTGTTGGCGGAGCATCACGAAGAGGATGCGTTGCATCTGTATCGAGAACGCTTTAAAGGAACCGCAGCCACTCCAGCGGATGCCTATGTGTTCATTGGGAAGCTATATCTCGGCTTGGGAGATAAGGAAGCAGGCCTGCGCAGCCTTCATCATGCGCTGGAAATTCAGCCCACCGTTCGAGGAGCTCATACCTATGAGGGAATACTGGCGCTGAAACTGGGCGACCTGAGCGGGGCCGAGAGTCAATTTAAGGCGGAACTCGCCAACGACCCGAATTATCAGACGGCGATCGCTGAGATGGGTGAGGTCCGGTACCACCAGGAACGCTGGTCAGAGGCGGCAGAGCAACTGGCGAAATCCAGAACCATGACCCCGGAGTTGCTTTACATGCTTTGCGAATCTTACTTCCACCTGGGAAAAATTGCCGATGCCGACTTGACCGCCGAAACGGCGGCGGCGTACGGGAGGAACAATGCGGAACTCATGAAAGGGCTGATCGACCTTTTGCAACGTAATGGGCAAACGGAGCTGGCGCAGCGTTTGTCGGCTAATCTCGGGCAAAAATGAAGACAGCCTCCGGAGCCGGGATTAGTCCCCGAACTGCGGCGGCTTAGCCGAGACTGGACTTTAAGTCATCGATCGTAACCGGCTTCTTGGATTGACCCCACTGCTTTAAATAAGAGGGATGGTAGATGGTCACTCCTACGAGAGGGGCCAGACCAGCACGCTCAATATCGACACGACGGCCGCGCCATTTGGAAACGCCTCCCTGTTTTTTGGCCACGAATCGAAGGGACTTACCGCCGAGGAGATCGACCCTAGCCCAATCCCTCTCACGAATAACAGGATCGACGTGATGCCTCATACAATGATCAACGGCAATTTGCCCGTCCTCTTTGCTTATGTAGGCTCGCGCTTTGCTGTCAGTAGGAAAAACATTATTCGGAGGGCGACAGTTAAGACAGTTAATGATCGTTAGCCCATCTCTTGGGATACCTGCCTTTTCTAAAAGAAAATCAAATACTTCTCCCGCAGGGCCCACGAGCGGTTTGCCCTTGTCGGATTCTTTTTCGCCCGGCGCTTCGGCAATGACCAGTCGATTGAGGTCGCGAGCGGGACGGGGACGCTGAAGACTCACGAAGTTCTCGTTGAACCTTCGCATCGGGCAGCCCTCGCAACCCGGAGTTTGAGAGACGGTCTTAATCACTGGGCTCCTCTTCCTACGTGCCCCTCGCCTTTGGCGATCGCAGATCCACCACATGTGCAAGATCGAGTCTTGGCCATCACAGATACGTGCAGCTCAGGGAGCGGCGCTCTCCGTCACCGTGAGGATCTGATCTGCCTTTACGTTTTTCAAAACCTGCCTGATGCCGCTAGGCCATGTGAGTTCAATGCTGTCTACGACGCCGGCCGAACCCAGCCCGAAATGTACGCGCTTATCGCTCGAAGAACTGTAGCTGAGCGCGGTTGTCGCCTGGTTATATTGGTTGCCCAGAGAAGTGGTTATCTTGACCTTTGTCCCCAGCCCGTCGCGGTTGGACTTGACGCCGACCAACTTCAGAATGATCCAGTGATTTCGGTTGCTGCCGTTCTGGGTGCCCGAGCGGTTCATCCATATCTCTGGCGGTCCGTTCAGAACTGCCACGACGACATCGATCTTGCCGTCATTGTTGAGATCGCCGAAGGCCGCACCGCGATGCGCCGCCGGAACTGAGAAAGCGGTTCCGGCCTTTGAACTGACATCTTCGAAGGCCATGCCGCCTTTGTTGCGAAACACACTATTGGGAAGCGCAAACGGCCTGTGCGCCAACTCCATGGCATTATCCAGAATGTCTGCGTTGGCGGTGAACAAGTCCTTGTTCCCATCATTGTCGAAGTCAAAAATCCCCACGCCCCAAGCCGTCGATCGGCTGGTCAGCGCACTCAGTCCTGCCGTCGCGGTGACATCTCGAAATTGACCATCCCCCAGGTTTTTGTAGAGCGGAAAAGCCTCCCCGAACATCGCCGTTTCAAAGATATCCGGCTTCCCATCGTTGTCGATGTCGCGAAAATCCGTGCCCATGCCAGCGATGGCTTTGCCGAACGCGTTGTACGCGACCCCGGCCTGCAGCGCGACGTTGGTAAAGGTTCCGTCTCCGTTATTGTGAAAAAGGTAATTCTCGAAGGTATCGTTGGAGACGAATATATCGGTGAATCCATCGTTGTCATAGTCGGCAAACGCCAAACCCATTCCTTTGCCAACGTACTGGGAAATGTGGGACTGTTCCGAGACGTCGGTAAAAGTGCCGTCGCCGTTGTTGCGATAGAGGATGTTCGGCGTGCCCAGAAAATCAACCGGCGAGCAGTAGGCCGGAAGTCCTTGCTGAACGCAGTGCGCCGCAGTTTTGATGTTGTAATTAAGGTAGTTCACCACAAAAAGATCCAGCAGCCCATCGTTGTTGTAATCGAACCAGCCTGCGGCTACCGACCACGCCTTGCCGAGCTTGGGGACCATGCCGCTGACTCCCGCTTTCTCCGTCACGTCCGTGAAGGTGCCGTCCCCGTTGTTATGGAAAAGCTGGTTCCGGTTGACGCCGGTGACGTAAAGATCGACGAACCCGTCGTTGTCGTAGTCGCCGGCGGCGACGCCCATCGAGTAGCCGATCCCCTGCAGGCCAGCCTTCTCAGTTACATCGGTGAAGGTTCCGTCCCCATTATTGCGGAAGAGCCGGTTGGAGTAACTGGCATCGTTTTTCTCCAGAGACGGAATAGCGGCGCCGTTGGTAAAGAAAACATCGAGCAAACCGTCGTTGTTGTAATCGAAAAGCGCTACGCCTCCAGCCATCGTTTCAAACGTGTAGCGCTGCGGACTGACGCTGTTCTTGAGGTTGAACTTGATCTTCGATTGCTCAATCACATTCTCGAATGTAATGGCCGATGTGGCCAGCGCTGTTTTTTTCGCGGACTCTTTGCCGGGAGCAGCCCGGCCGGCCTGCGTTGCCCGATGCGGCGCCGCCGCTTGGACCGAAGTGGCCGGTGAGCCTTGCGCGGACAGGCTGAGAGGGCTCCACAGCAGGCAGAAGGCCAAGTGAGCAGCGAGAACGATTTGGGTGGCGGCTCTGCTCGAATCGGTGCCGGCAATGCGCGACGAGGCCTGACGCTTGTTTGTGCAATCAATTTTCTTGATGATGGAGAATCCGCAACGCGCAAGGCGCTCCGGCAGGTTATCCGCCTCGTTCTTGGGATTCTTGAGCTTCGCTCCGCCGGGATTGTCGGCATTGCCAATTACCCGGGCAGTGAGTCTCCTATCCATTTAGATCCCTGTCCTCTCCACCTCACCCAGGTGCACATCGTCGTCGCGCCGGTAGTAGAGGCCAGTCGTGCGCGACAACTCGTGGGCGGCGATCTGCTGGGCAATTTCCAGCTTCCCACCATTCGTAAGATACGCCGTAATGCCCCCGACTTCGAGGAAATGAATCCATGGTTCCCCAACAGCCCATTTCTTCCCAATCCGATAGTTCTTGTGGCCACCCGACTCATTAACACATTGTCACGGGGCTCTCGGTAACATGTTCCTGCCGATACCACACGGTGTCATCCTCAGCAAAGAGGAAGACGGGTCACATCCAGGTCGTGCTGACGCGAATCACAGTATCGAGAGTGTTTCCAACCAGCGGAAAGATGTCCGGCGAGTTCCGAGGAATCGCCCTCCATGCCAGTTCGATGGTTTGGAGCTAATCCACGTGCCAGGCTTGAGTCGAAGTATAATCCTTCGTATTTCCTGATTTGAGCTAGAAGAATTCTTGCAGGTGATCTTCGGACTCGGTCCCGCCGACCGACCGTTCGCTCGGCATCCAATTGTTTCCGAACGGTCACCATAACCTGACTTAATAAGGAAGGGCGAATGACAAAGAAAGCAGCAAATGCCGAGCAGGCAGTCCAGATCGCGGCGGGTAAATCCATTGAGGCCTCTTTACAAAACACGTTCGCAGTGGGAGGGATTCTCCTTGACAATCGAAGCGGGACGGTGATCTGTGCCCTCCACAACAATGTTCTGGAGGCTTTCGAAGACAGCAAGCTCTTCTTGCTTCACGATCCTACGGCTCACGGCGAGCGCCAAATCGTCGACTGGTATTTCAAGAATCGTAAACGGTTAAATCTGCCCGACCCCAAGCAGCTTACGGTAATCACAACTCTCGACCCCTGCGCGATGTGTGCCGGCGCCCTGCTCACGGCTGGCTTTAATGTGGGAGTCTCAGCCATCGACACCTATGCCGGCATCAACTACAACAAAGCTTTCGATTTTCCATCCGTGCCTTCGAAATGGAGGAGCATTGCTCAGTCGTCGTTTGCATACTACGGTGTAGAGACTCCCATTCGTCGTGCCTTTCGGGGTGGCAAGGGGGCCGCATTTGCTAAGCAGACTATTAGTGCGCCTACTTACTGCCTGACCGACACGATTTTCGAGAGCAGCGTGAATGATGTCCGAGCGTTCGACAATAACAGCGGGAAGGATCCGACCAAGCTCTCCAACCCGAAGCACCTGCCGGGAAATTCGACGATAAGAAAAGCCCTGCTGGAGACGTGTTCAGAAGCGTTCAGCGTGACTTGCCCCAAGCCCAGGCTTCCGGGAAGAGAACTTGCGCAGGTACTGCTGCGTACGGCAAAGAAGGCCCGTAGCCGCGGCGGCGCGTACAATTCTGTTGCTTTTCTGGATCCATTCGGAAATTTGCTTGTATGTTTGGGAGGTGCAGAGGAGCGCTCGCCGATCCGGACTGCGTTCCTGGAAGTAACCCGCGCCTATGCCCACATCCGATGGGTCTTGATGAATCATCGAGACAAGTCAGTGCGAGAGCAGGCTGGCGATGTGTTGACACATCCTAAATATGGAACTTTTGTATCGTTGTACTCCCCCGATCCGAATACGCCGCAAGGCTTGATGATCATGGGCGCGTACGGTTCAACCATGGAAGGACCGATTCCAGATACCTTCCCTTCGAACCTGCAGTACGTTCTTCTGCCAGAAGGTGTTTCCCACGCGGAAGTGTCTGAGATGGCAATGAGACTACCTCCGTTCTATACGACTGGTGTCCAGGTTGCTCCTGCCCAGGTATTGGACGATGGACTCATCGAGGAAGTTCGATCGTCGCTGCAAAAGTGAGCGGGTTCGGCATGAAGCTTCCGGGACATCACTTCACGTTACGCAGCGGATTCTCGCGACTCGCGCGGAGCGTTGACATTGGTACAGTCGAGAGATACGCTGCTCAAGAAAGCGACCGCAATCGTGCTCGAATCAACGATTTCCCATTACAAGATTTTAAAGAAGATTGGGCAAGGCGGCATGGGAGAAGTTTACCTTGCCGAGGACACCCGGCTGCAGCGAAAGGTGGCCGTCAAAATCCTGCCTGCCGCGGCTACATCGTCTCCAGAAAGTCTTGCTCGCTTCGAGCGTGAAGCCAAGACCGCCGCTGCCCTGAACCACCCGAATGTCGTAACCATTTTCGATGTTGGCTCCGAGACCCGTCCGGATGGCTCGCCAATCTATTACATCGTTGAAGAGTACCTTGAGGGCCAGACTCTGCAGGAATTGCTCTGGCGTGGGAGATTGCCGCGGCAAAAGGCTCTCTCCATGGCTATTGAGATTGGAGAAGGCCTGGCAGCCATTAATGCCGCGGGCATCGTCCATCGCGACCTGAAACCGGGGAACATTTTCATAACATCGGCGGGTCACTTAAAAATTCTCGATTTCGGACTCGCCAAGTTGATCCAACCCCCACGGACCGAACCGGTTGGAGAAAATTCTCCCACGTTAACTTTCTCCCTTACAGGCATGGTTGCCGGCCAAGTGATCGGAACGCCGGGATATATGGCACCCGAACAGTTTGGCGATTCGGAGGTTGATCAACGGGCGGACATTTTTTGCCTTTGGCGTGGTTCTGTACGAAATATTGTCCGGCCACCATCCGTTCCAGGGCAAGAAAAGTCAGAGCATTCACAGCCAAGGGAAGAGCACTCCCAGCAGCACTCCGAAGAGCACTCCCATAAACCACCTCCCAACACTCCCAAAAACACTCCCAAAAACACTCCCAAAAACACTCCCAAAAACACTCCCAAAAACACTCCCAAAAACACTCCCAAGAGCATTCACAAGAGCATTCACAGCACGATACACCGCATCCTGAATGAGCCGCCCCTTCCATTAGGTCAGCTTGAGCCCGGTTTGCCGCTTCGATTGCAATGGACCGTGGAGAAGTGTTTGGAGAAGGATCCGGCGGCGCGCTACCAACATAGCTCCGACCTTCTGGTGGACTTGCGTGCTGCGGCTGAAAGTTCCGTCGAATCGGGCCTAGCACCGAAGACGGGCGTGGAAGGCAAGATCGGCGGAAAGCGACTTGCCATAATCGTTGCCGTGGTGTTTTTCTGCGGGATAGCCGTAAGTTGGCTGCTCAAGCCGATGAACCAGCAGAAAGCTCAACTGCCACCGCTCTTAGAATTCGATTTTTCCTATAAGGGCCAAATTCGCCAGTGGGATGGTCCAGCGATTTCTCCGGATGGAACCATGGTCGCCTATCGCGACTCTGGGACTCTTTGGATTCGTGACCTGCATGCTCTTGCGCCCCGCAAGCTGGAAGGGACCGAGGGAGCCGGACAGCCATTTTGGTCGCCTAAGAGCGACTACATTGCTTACTTCACCCAAAGTCAACTCTACAAGATTTCCAAAGCCGGAGACAGCATCAGTGCGCTGTGTCGCCTTCCCTTTGATTTATGGGGTGGGGGCTACTGGGCCCCCAGTGGCACAATCATGTTTGGCCAGGGTCCGGGTGGCATTTACGAAGTCGATGAACAAGGCGGAGCACCTCGGCAAATCGTGAAGCCAGAAAAAGGCGAGAACTGGCTATATTGGCCGAGCCTGCTTCCAGACGGCAAAAACCTGATGTATGTAAGCCTCAAACAAGATAACTCCTCCGAGATTGTTGTCCAGACGGGCGGGCAGCGGACTTCCGTGATCAAACGGGCGGAGTTCATTACCTGGGCCGTTTACTCTCGCACGGGTCACATTCTGTACCAGATGGGCAGCTCTACTCAGCGCGGTATTGCTTCATTCAGTATTTGGGCTCTACCCTTCGACGCTGCAAAACTGAGAAGGACAGGCGAACCATTCCAGGCAATTTCTGATGGAATGGCGCCGACGGTTTCGTCAGCAGGCACGCTCGTCTATCGAACCCGGCCTCCGAAAGAAAACCGGCTGGTTTGGGTTGACCGACAGGGAAAGGTCTTGGAAGCCATCGGTCAGCCGCAAGCAGTCATTCGAAACCCAAGCATTTCCCCGGACGGGCAGCGAGTGGCAGCCGATGGTGCAGATGCCAATGGTGGCTTTGATGTTTGGATCCACGATCCGCGTGGGACGAAGGACCGAATCACATCGGAATTTGCTGACAGGAGGCACCCGGTATGGTCGCCCAGCGGAGACCGAATCGCATTCGACTCGGGCGGTAGCATCTATGTTCAATCACTCGACCAGAGTACCGAAGCCAGGAAGATACTGCCCTTGGGGGCAGTGGAAGAGATATTCCTGAATTGGAGTCATAGCGGCCAGTTCTTGCTTTATGACTTTCTCTCACCGAACCGTAGCAATCGCGACATCTGGTATCTGCATCTGCCACTTGCGGGAAACGGCATGCCGTTGGTTCAAACCCCGGCGGACGAAACGCTTCCCCAGATCTCGCCCAATGAGCACTTTGTGCTTTACCAGTTGACCGAGTCGGGAGGCTACCTTCCGGATATTTTTGCCGTGAGCTTTCCCGACGGCAAGCGAAAAACGAAGATTTCAATTTCGGGCGGCACTCATCCGCGATGGAGTCCGACTGGAAACGAAATCTTCTATGTTGATCCCGACGACGATCTGGTAGCGGTCAGCGTTACGGGGGACCTTCAACTGGGTCAGCCGCGCCGTCTGTTCACGTCCGCAGAGGCAGGCTCCGATTTGTCGCTCGACGCTCTTTCGTATGTCTACGATGTGGGGCCAAAAGCAGAACGCTTTGCGGTTGTACAAATGCCAACCGGAGGAAGAATTGCCGTAGTGCAGAACTGGCCCGAGGGGTTCCGCGCACCCAAGTGAAGGCCTACGACGCTTGCGGGAAGTAGGTCTTTTCATCCGCCAGCATCTGCTTCAGGTATTTCTCCAGTTCATCGAGCGAAGGTACCACCTTGTCGATCGAGCACTGAATCATGAGGTTCACGGTTTGGTATTTGAAATGAAGCCGCCAGTCGCTGTAAACGCCGACGCAATGTTTGCCTAAGCCTTCCGCGAAGCCGAGTTCCCAGGCTGTGCCGGAATCCACGTCCATGCCGTCGAGGTTCGCCACGATCAGATCCGCCTGGAGTAGTGCGTTCTTGTCGGACTCGAATATTTTGAGAACATCACTCTTGTCCTGAAGCTTCACGCCGTCACGCTGCGGAATGTAGGTCTCGAAGCCAAGTTTGCGCACGCGGGAATCGATTTTGGCATTCCACCATCGTTCTCCCTCATTGAATAATGGCCCGGCAATGTAAGCGCGCATATTTCACCTCTCATTTAAGTTGCGGATTTACAGGTAAGAAGACCGCACACAGGTTCCTTCGGCTCGTTGGCCCCTTAAGGAAACCGGCGCAATCATAGCATGCTTAGGCGTTTGGAGCATGTCTAATTCCTCTCGCGCTCAATGAGTCGTTGCCGTATGGGGGAGTTAACATTCAAGGTGGTAAGCATGAGGGGGTGAATCTCCCGCAACTGCTATCCGCATGGCCAAACGCTACGGTCAGACTGAAAGGTATCCAGAAACGGGCTTATGGGAAGCGCTGAAACCTTGTTCCCGGCGAGCCGATAAAAGTCAACCCGCCATCTCCGAATCTTCAGCTTGTGATCGCGTTGCATTCGCCTAGTGCCTTCTCGAAACCGGACTGCCCAAATGCTTTGCAGAGAAATCCGGGACAGTGACCGCTATTGCCGCCGAGCAGTCCATTCTCTGCAGTCCGGTTTGCTCAGGAATTATCGCGAAAAATGGGCATGTTTGGCGTATTTCGGCAGAAGGGGACGCACAATTTCTCTGCAGTTAAGACTTACTGGCGGAGGGCGCAGTCTGGCGCTAACCTTTCTCCGCGACAATTCCCTGCTAACAGGGAAAATAACAGGGAATTTGCGAGATTTTGAGCCCGAAAAGCGCACTGCTGTTCTCTAAACTGCACATTCTGCGGGGGGAAACGCTGTATTGGCGTAAATCCGAACAGGGAATTAACAGGGACGTATCAGGGAATTTAATTCCTTGATCCAACGATCTACTGCGGGAGGGACTTGCTGGGATACCGATCTCTAAGATTGGAACGTCGAGAACGCGTGTTAGATACACTCTCGTAGCGGAGTTCCGGGTGCGGGAGTCTCTTGCCCGCCATTTTCTGCCCATTCTTAACTGAGGTCATTGAGCGCTTCGCGACCTTTGGACTAGCCGCCCGCATCAGCCCCCTTAGCCGACGCGAGTCAGCCGGAACCGGAGGCAGAGCTCCCACGTTGACCTGCACGATGCCGTTGTCAGTGATCATAAAGAGCAGTCCGTCTACGTCATCTATGGCCATCGCATCGTAAACGTTCGCCACTTGCACCGGCAGTGCTACGCGGTTCAGAAGCAGGCCGGTGGTGCCGTCAATCTCATCGACTGCGTCGGTTAGCGGTTGAAACATCAGGCTGCCGTCCGAATTGAGCTTTTGCCCAAAGACTGCGACCGGGAGCACAACATCGCGATCCACGTAGCCGACTTCAGTCAGTGGGTTGAAATTAGCATCGGTGAAGAAGTCCGAAGTGATGACCGCACTGCCGTCACCGGAAATCGCCATTTCGGGAATTCCTGCGTTTGACGTGACCTGATACACGAGGTCGAGCGAGTCATCGCTCGTGTTCAATAGGAAGGCAGCGCCATATTCGTTGATGTACGCCAGGCTTCCGTCGGGGCTTAGCAGCACGCGAACAAATGCGTGGAATGGGTCTCCGGAATCCAAAACGTCCATGAAGTCAGTGATTGTGCCGGTGTTCGTATTGAGCTTGTGAAACGCATTTGTGCCCGTAATGTCGTTGTCAAAAGTCGCGTAATAAACCACGCCTGAGTTTGTCGTTGCCAGTCCGCAGGGTTCGATTTCTTGGAAATTCTACACATTGAAGGACTTTACCGTCTGCGGAGAAGCCGGATTCAATACGTAAATCCTCGCATCTCCCGCATCAGAAACGGCCAATGTATTGCCGTCGGGAGAAAGTGCAATACCGTGCAAAATCGAATTGGCATCGGCTTGGGGTATGGCAATTGGCGTAAGCCAACTCTCGCTTGCCGGCGAAAACACATCAATGTGGTTTTGATCAGTAAAGTACAGGACACTTCGGTAGGGATCGTAGAGTCCCTGCTGGAGGGATGCGCCCGCCAACAACATTGCCGCTCTGTTGGCGGAAAGAGTCAAGTTCAGGGGGAACAATGAAACAGCGGGAAGACGCGCAGTTCGCCCGCTGCTTCTTGCCCCCGACCTTCATGTTCGAGTGCGCGGACCGCAATGTCGTGCGCCTTCGCGTACTTCTCGTGGTGGGGTAGGGCATGGACCTTCTCTTCACTGCGATCGCTTGATGGTAGTGCCCAGCCAGCAAAAAGGCAGTCTCGAAACTCGAAACCGCCCTTGCCAGAATCCGCTGGCGCGGGTTTAAGGTGATGCTTAGAAGTTTGCCGACAGCAGTCCTGCGCCGTTGCAACGCCGCCTGTGGCTTGTCAGGACGCGAGAGATCACTGTCGCATCCTGGATCGGTTTGTGAGGCAGCGGCTCGCGGCCAGGTGTCCTCATTTACATTTACTGCAACCTTGCGACTCTGGCAGCCTCCTCGGCCTCGCCATCTTCCTGAAGAAGCTGCTCGATCCTTTGTAGAGTGCGCGCACGGAAGACAAAACCCTGGCGATTGAGTCGCTCCATGCGTTGAATCATCATCCGAATGTCCGACCTGGTCGCGGCCGTCGGTGACGAAGGAGTCGGCTGAGGGTCGTAGATGGCTCGAACACCTGTCGCGATATCGCCCAGATCCTTCCGGCTCAACACGATGCCCCGAACAATCACTGTTTCAATGCGGGAAAGATTCGAGGAGTCGACCAGTGGATCCGCGGAGAGAAGAATCATGTCGGCACGTTTTCCTGGCTCAATCGATCCGAACTCAGCCGAACGTCCCATCGCCTCCGCCGCGTTCACAGTCGCGGTCCGCAAGGTCTCCAGAGGAGACAGTCCGTTCTTCTGCATGAGCCGAAGTTCCTCATGCAGGATGAAGCCGGGAGGCATCAACGCGAAACCACCCCCGGAATCAGTGCCAGCAATGAAGCGGGCTCCCACCGGAAGCAACTGCTTGAAGATCTGCTCAGACATGGGAAGAATTCGCTGTAAAGCCAAGGTTTGTGGGGTCATGCCTTCCTGGGCACGTTCTCTCCAATCGATTCGATCACGCCATGAGGTGTAGCGCATTTCGGGAAGCCCGAGGGTGGTTATCACCTCCGGTCCGCGCAGATAGTCTCGATAAGTGGAAAACGTAGGACACAACCAGACATCTGCGCCTTTTGTGGCTGAAACATAATCTTCCTGGCTGATGACCAAACCGTCGTCGAGAATGTAGCCTTTAAAGTGCTCAATCGTTTTTTGGCCCAGTCTGATGGCGTCCGCTACCTTTATGTCCTGAGGAATGTGCCCAACCACATCGATGTTGCGTTTATGCGCCTCATCCAACACCGCCTCGTAAACTTCAGGCTTCATGATGTTGTGTACTTTAATGAAGTCGTAGCCGGCAGCCTTGTCTTCGCGGACGGCTGTTCGCCCCTGTTCCGGTGTGGTTACGACGCGGGCATAAAAACCCATCGGCTCCCCATTCAGGATCTGTCCAGTGATGTACATGTTTGGCGCGAGTAGCTTTCCTTGTCGCACCGAGTCCCGCATTCGTAGGGTCCAGGGAAAGCCATTCATATCACGAACGGAAGTTACCCCTTCCATCAGGTTCAGCAGATGCTGGCTGCTGGAGACGAGTTGGTGCACATGCATATCACACAGTCCGGGGACAAGGTAGAGTCCGTGCGCATCGATAATTCGCGCTCCCGGAACACTCTTAAGGGATGTTGAGCTCCCAATTCGTGTGATGCGACCGTTTTGCACCAGCACGGCCTGGCCTGGAACGGCACGTTCCTGGCTCACCGAAATGAGCGTCACGTTCCGGACGACGACGTCTTGCGGACGATACTTTGTCGAAAACTTCACTACCAGTTCGTCAATGCGGGACTCATCAGCGTAGTAGCCAAGCAGCCGTTTCCGCTCTAGCGATTCTGTGGATTCCTGTGAATGTGCAGCGAGATTGATCGCTAAACCGCAGGTGATCAAAAGATGGATGAAGGAGAACCATCTGCGCATCGTGAGCCTCCTGACTGCCGCTCCGGGTCGAAATCTTACAATAAGAACACTCACTTGTCTGTGTTGACCAATTTACTAGCTATCTCCCGCTCATTTGGAGTGACGGTGGTTGGACCGCCCGCCCGTCTGACGGCTCGTCGTGCTATGCGTAGCGGCGAGCCGCCCTTGGTATTGAACCACAGTTGTTAGTGAGTCGATCCGAGATTGGTCCCCCGCTGTTATGTATTGGCACCTGAAATCAGTTGTTCGTCCCGGTCTAATTGAGAGCCTGCCCTGAGCGCAAGAAGTGCGGTCGGGCACGTTCTCAAGGTAGAATGTTCTAGCCGCTTTTTGGAGGTCTGTAATGAAGCTCCACTCAAAAATGCTGCTCACATCAGCGATTCTTCTCGTCGCCCTCAGTTCAATCGCTCAGGAACGATACCACCCCCCGGATCCCAACCTGATGGCTCGGTTTTCCTATGACAATTCCGGCGTTGTTATGCGACAGGGGGATCTGCACCACGTCTGTGTCGCCGTTGCTCGCGATGGAGATTATCGAATTGTGCGGTCGTTGGACAACGGCCAGACCCAGAGGCTACATGGCAAGTTGCCGAAGGAAGAATTTCGCCAGCTGACCAACTTTCTAGAAGCGGCTGAATTGCGAAAACTCTCGGGGTATCATGGCGGTTTGACTCGCCAGGAAGCTGAGAGTTTTGCAGCGGAGATTCCGTTACGCGACGGATGGCATCAGGATGCAGCCGGGAATTGGGTTGAACATGAAGCTTGGCGTCTGCAGTGGTTGAATCCAGACGGCGAGAGCCCATTTCCAGCCCCGGTGTCCAAACTGGTAGATTGGCTAAGACGTTTCCAGCCTGACGATGGGACGTCCTTTGACTACGCTGAGTACCCAGATGTCTGTCCGGCTGGAGGACTACGTTTGCTGCAGCCCGCTATAGCTGAGAATTCTCACCCCTAATCTAGCTCCACGTGACGAGTGGGATATTTCGCCAACAACCGCAAAGTTTCCGGGTTACACCAAACCACCCGGAGCCTTCGCTTCCGTTGCAATGTGCTGCCTAGGGGCACGAAACTCGGGGCCGCGTAGGAGCGGCCTCAGCGACTCTCATGGAGAGCCGATCCCTAATCGTTAGTCATTTAGGCACAGGAATAGCGGCTGGGCAAACGCCAAGTGTTGGCGCAATTCTGTAACGACTGTTCTCCTGGCAGAATCCGTAAATCCGACACCCCTTAGTTCCAAGGAGTTGCGTGGCGGACGGCTAACGTTCTACGGCACTCAACGTCTATCGCGTGTGATGCGCACTGGCATTACTCCGTATAACATCATCGGCCAACGCACTGCTGGTAGCCTGCGGGTCACGCACTTCACTCAAGCAGCGAAATCTGGAGTGCCTCGTCATTATGATGAAAATGCGACGTTGTGTGTAGTACTAACGGGCGTGGCTCGCGACCAATTTCGTCACCGAACCATCGAATACGAACCCGGTGCGGTCATCTATCGACCTCCCGGTGAGGGGCACGCACATCAGTTTGGGAAAGATGGTCTGGTTGCGATAGTGATTGAGATTCCTGAATCTACTTCTGTGCTGATCGATCGGTGATTGCAAATGCACGTGCATGTCAGCTAGCCCAGGCAGAATATATTTAGCTCGGCCGTTTATGCTCTGAAAGTCTGCAGGAACTCGCACACGCGGACTGCGCTCAACCTTTGTGACCTGCCCATCTGAGATGAGCACGGTTTGACCCTCTAACATCAGTGAAGACCCCATCGTAAGCACAGAAACATGCTCGACGGCGAAGTTCTGGGCGGAGCCATTGCTAGCGGAAGCCACGATAAACAGAGCAAATGTGAGAGATAAACATGAGTGTCAACTCGCTTGCGGAAACGGACCAGCCTCTTTACTACAGGCGGCAGGAAAGGAAGGCGGGCGCTCTCTTTTCCCGTGCTCTCCAATGTCGAAGTATTTTGCGCATTCATGGCAGGAAACCTCGTCGCGAAAGCCTACTGCATTCATTCTAAGAGGTTCCGCGACGATCACTCCGCGCGGCCCCGGTTATCTTACCGTCAGGTTCGAAAAATATGCCTCAGTGTTTGAGCCAGTCCAAAGCGCCACCTGACCGTGGTTTTCACCCAATTTCAGGTCGTTCACAATCAGGCACGGCTGGTCGGCGCCATTGACGTAAAGGCTGGCTTTGGAGCCGGTAACCACGATTTTGATCCGGATCCACGCACCTGGTTCGAGATCGACGTACGATTCGTACATGCCGGGGTTCTCCTTCCTCAACCGCTGCCACGTGAACTCTGGCTGCGACACATACTGGGTTGAGTGGTTGCGCTGCAGTTGATCGTTGGCGCGTGCATTGGTCATGCGCAGATAGATAGATTCGTACCGAGAGCCATGCTCTTGCACACGGAACGCGATGCCGACAAACCCTCTCGTAGTCGGGGGGGCGCCCTTTCGTGCCAATCCAACAACGTCGGCTTCAATCGTACCGTCTCTGAAGTCAGAGCCTTTTAAGATGGCGATGGCCTGTGCGCCGGCTGGCGTACCAGTGGCGGTCAGGCCATCCTCGTTGACGACCCGCAGCGCGCGGCGTCCCCGATAGCTGGCAACATCTGCCTTTGTCTTCACAGGGTCCACGCCGTCCTCTCTTATGCTCTGCACTTCCAACCCCTCCAAAGAATCTAGGGGAAAAGTCTTGGTGTGTATGTCGGGCTCGTATCGCCCCCGGGAGTTCTGGGCATCGGATGCTTTAAGTATCTGTACAAAGGCGGCGAGAACGCATATCAATGCAGGAACTGCCACCCTAACTTTGTTCGATCTATTCATAGAGGAGTTCGCCGCTTTCGGCATTTGATTGTATTTCCTGTTGTTTGCAACAGATGCTCGACTGGTGTTCGCTCGTGGTGTTCTCAAGTTCATTGCAGGAAATCAGACACCATCTTGATGAATAGATCTGGCTTGCAGCGGAAAATCATGTGGCCGCAGCCAGGGATGATCGCCATCTGTGCATCCGGCAACAGTTTGAATATCGCTGCGAAGTGCTCTTTGCTGGTCGGGTCCTTATCGCCAGCCATGATGAGCGTTGGCGCCTTGATGGCGCGTATCTCTTCCTGTTTCACATAAACAAATTTGTGATACATGGCGTTGAGGTCGCGGATCAGCTGATCCCATTGTTCGGGATGAATCATCTGCTTCTTGCGCCTGGACACCAGATCCGGAACTTGTTGTTGCATGATCTGTGGAGTGAGATCCTCATCGTTTTCCAGATCCTCGATGGGCATTCCATAGGCTCCAAGTGGGCCTCCTATGGCGACCAAGCGCCGCACAAGTTCCGGATGGAGGGACGCGAGAACATAGCTGGTGATAGCGCCCTCGCTGAATCCCATGACGTCAACTTTCTCGCCGGACTTAAATATGTCTTTTACGACAACAGCTGCATCCTCCGCGAACTGGTGATGTGACAGCGGGCGCGTACCTCGCTCGGAACGTCCGTAGCCGCGCGTCGCAATTGCAATCACCATGCGCTGCTTGCTGACCTGGCGAATTACTTCGCTGAACTCGTCGATGTATCCGTACTCACCGCCGTGCAGAAATACCACCGGCGTGCCACCCTCGCCATAGCGCTCGTAGTAAAGCTTTGCGTCCGGCGTCTGGACGTAGTGTCCAGCTTGATCGTTGGTGCCATAGGGGACTGGCGGTTGAGTAAGTTGGGCTGCCGATCCTACGTCCGCCACCAGGAGGAAAACTAAAAGCCTAAGTTGCTTTCGCATTGACGCCTCCGCGCCCGTTGCAATTAGGTTAGACGCCAGTCATGGGAAATCTCTACCGCACGGGATGCATACCAGCAGTTTCGATGCGGACTGCATAAATTTGAGGACCGAACTTTAAAAGAGCGCATTAATGTTTGACAGCCGCAACATCGTCGAGTGTTCATGTCGGGCTGGCACCTTTATGGAAGAGCCAAAGGCTTCTCGACTGTCGGTCTCGGCAACTTGCTCGCGCGGTCGATCTCTTCAATTTGTGCGATGCGCGCCTCCAGATTGCTTTTTGCTTCCTTTGGCGTGTTAGGCATCTGTTCGCCAAGAATTATGAAAGTCTGTAGTAGTCGAATGGCAGCCTTGGCGGAATAACCCGCTTCCATGGCAAGATTGACGCCCTCCCTGTCGGCCGCGAATTCGCCATCGTGACCGTAGCCTGGCAAGAATGGGTCTACCTTTAATTTGCTGAAGTCTTTGGAAGAGAGGTGTTTCTCAGTCATTACCCGTATTAACCGATCGCGGCACTGACCAAGATCAATGTGCTCAATTTCGTGTCCAAGCACCATCGCCAACTGATCCTCCGTGTCCATATAAGCGAGGATTCCGGCTCCCACAAAAACCTGGCCGCCAGGGAAACCTCCCGCGCTCTTGAACGTGGGATCCGGATCAAAGCGAAATCTGTAAGGCAGTTTCCGTCGAGAATGTGCGGCCACTCGATCTCCAACAGATTGCAGGTAGGCGTCGATTTTCCTGGTTTGAGGAGTTGGCTCGATACCTTCTTGTTGAATGAAGTCCTTTGCTACAGCCTCGCCGGCTTCGATCTCTTCCGCATCTGTTAGCGAAAGAGAAGCACTCGGGTCTTGCGCGACCGTGCTTGCGAATAGAATTAGCAGTACGATGAGCTTCATAGCGGCCTCGTTCACCGGAGAATTCTTCCTTCTTGGACGCTGCGGGTTCGAGATTCCGGCACCTCTCGCCGGACGAGATTTCATTCACAGCTTTTGTCGATCAGCTGTTGCAGTCCCGGACGATAGCCGCGGCTGCAAGATAATTGCTTCCCATCTTTGAGAACAACAATCTATTCCCCCGCTGTTCACCGGTTCTACTTGTTTTATCTTTTGTACGTTCACAATCGTGGAGCGGTGAATGCGGACGAACTTGTTTAGGATCGAGCCTTTCGGAAATGTGCCCGATTCCTTCCCGGAGCAAGCAGGATTCGGCTCCCCCGCCGCCGCAAGCGGCGGGATTAGCCAAAAGCCTATCGACTTCGAAAACGCAGCAGAATCGGCGCGGTGAATTTCTCACCGGGCTTTAATTTTCCGGTGTCGTCAACTTTGTTCCAGCCGACATTCGCGGTTACATAGAACCAGCCATTGGCTTCTACCGCATGGGTCGGCTCACCAAGACGTTCGCTTGCCTGCTCAATGACGTCTGCTGAAATAATCTCGGTTTGTGAAGGATTCAGATGAAAACGGACAATACGTGCAGGTTCGGTCCCATTCTGAATGCCGATAAGTGAGTTTCCGTAGAGATATAGACCATCGAGGCCGGCCGCAGCAACATTATTCGGCGTGTGCAAATACTCAATTCTGCCTTTGGAGTGTGCCTTCAGATCGATCACCGCTATGCCGATGGGATAATCGGCCACAAAAAGCCTTTTGCCGTCGCGGGCGAGAACTGGTGTTTGAGGAGAGAACAGCCCGTCTGCAATTGTTTCGAGATGCGCCGTCTCGGGATTGCCTTGCAAGCGGTAGACCCCACCTCCAATGCTGTCACTCACGTAGACGCTGCCGTCGTGGCTCACGGACATATCGCCCAGCGCCATAGGCCCGGTGGCTTCTGGAAGAAACTGGTGAAGGACCTTGCCGCTTGCGGGATCAATTTCCATAAGCGCCACCTTGCCAGCATCTTCTCTGGGAAAGCCAATGAACCCAGGCATGGCTGAAGCGGTCATCCACAGTACGTTGCGAGTTGGGTCCGCTGAGACGGCCATTGACGGCCAGCGCTTGGCCTCTTGAGGGAGAGGCAACTCAGTTACCGTACACTCTTTCGCACCTTTCCCGGGCAGCGAAACACGATACAGGGTATGGTGCTGGATGCTAGAAACGATGAATGTGCCCGATGAACGCTCGAAGGCGATGTCTTCAGGCATGACGTCCACTTGCGATAGCGCGCAAACCTGTTCAGCTCTGGAAATGGTGGCCGTACGCCGCTTCATGCTGGCGGCTATCTTGCTAAAGCCAGGTTCCGAGATCAATGAATTGAGATCGTCATCCTTGGCTACATCGTAGTGCAAGCCCATAGCAGCATATTGCTCCAGCAAGTGCAGTGCAGCCGCCGTGTGGCCTAAATGAGTCTCCGCTGATGCCATCCTGAGTAGATATCGTGGAGTATCGTTGGGAAGTTCGCGACGCATCTCCAACAATATCTCGCGCAATCCCTGCCAGTTCTGCTGTTCGCGCATTTCCCTGGCATGCTTGTTCAAGGTATCGAAGTGACCGCGGTCTAGCGCAAAAGTGGAGAGAAGCCGAGGTGTCAGGAGCAGCACGAGGACGAAAAGCCGTTTCATTCGAAATCTCCCCAGAATAACTTCGAAAACAAGGGCAACAGAAAACCAGGCCTGAGCAGCGGCACGTTGGGGCTAGCTCCTTTCGTGGGAGCCAGGATACTTAGGGTTTTCAAGGTACGCCTCCCGTTACTGAAGCGAAGCTGCTTCATGTGTGTTTGAAATAGCGAACACGCAGTCGTTGCTTTTACGGAAAGCTATTTGATAGACGCATTCTGCGAGTTTGGATAGCTGTCCGGTACGTATACACACGATTCCGGGATGAAATATCGTGACGCTGATACGAAATTCGGCCCTTGGCCTCCAGGGACCATCAGGTTGGCTTTCCTCAGGCAGCCTCGGAACACCGCCGGGCCAGCGCATCGCTACCATGGTCTTGCAAGAAGTTGTCAAAAAACCGAGATTTTAGTCGCCATTGCGCTAGCGCGGATGCACGGGCCCAAGCAAAATCAGTAAGTTGGGCCTATCAGGTGACCCATGCTGATCAAGCCTGTCCCAACGTCTCTCCCGATGGTGACAAGATCGTTTATGCCGTCGCAATCGTGGGTAAGGAACAACTCTTCAAGCTAAAGAACTCGGCTTGCAGATTGTATCCGCATCGTTGATGCCGCTGGCTTGACTGAAACCTGCAGACCCAGGAAAGACAATTGCCCGATACTTGCCGTTCTTGTACACAAACCCCTCGTATGCTGAACTTGCATCGACAAACAATCCCACAACCACACCGCTACTATTTAACGCGGAGGCAAACGAATAGGTGGACCCAGGGAAATTGAGCTGTTGGAATCTGTACTGTTGTCCGTGTGCCCGGGGGGCGATCCCTGCAACAATCAACAACAATGGCAACAGAAAACCAGGTCTGAGCAGCGGCACGTTGGCGCTAGCTCCTTTCGTGGGAGCCAGGATACTTAGGGTTTTCAAGGTACGCCTCCCGTTATTGAAGCGAAGCTGCTTCATGTGTGTTTGAATAGCGAGCACGAGTCGTTGCTTTTACGGAAAGCTATTTGATAGACGCATTCTGCAAGTTTGGATAGCTGTCCGGTACGTATACGCACGATTCCGGGATGACATATCCTGACGCCGATACGAAATTCAGCGCTTCGCCGGCAGGGACCAAGTCAGGTTGATTTTCCTCAGGCCGCCTCGGAACGCCGCCGGGACAGCGCATCGCTGCTATGGTCTTGCAAGGATTGTCAAAAAACCGAGATTTTAGGTCGCCATTGCGCTACAACCGGTCTCAGAAATACCTGAGCAGCAAGCTAGCGGCCGGCTTGCCATCTGACATGGATAAGAGGTCAGGGTTCCAGGCTCTTGATCATTACGTGCGGTTACAACTGGGGAGCCGCTTGTGGTGATCCTGCTCCTGATATGTCCTTCAACACCGAGCGCAGATGATCGATCTGCTCCGCCGACGCGCCTTGGCTCGACAACGAGCGAAGGGCTTCTTCTGCTGCGCGCCGGGCATCATCCTTTCTATTCATGGCCCTTAGATTTTCCACCCTTTCGATAAGGATGTCCCCGACTGGCTCTTTGACGGCTGTCGCCTCCTGCAGGAGACGGTCTTGAATGGCGAGCGCTTGCGCCGACAAGCCCAGCTTCCGAAGTTGCACGGCGAGAGCGAACTCGCTCTCTCGGCTAACCGAGGGGTCGTTCTCGAGCCGTCGAGCTGACAGGGCGCGCGCAAAGGCGAGAGCCGCTCCCTCATGATCATTTTGTTCGTCCAGACGCTCGCCCCAGTTGTTCATGAGTACGCCGACCCAGTGGCGTACTGTTGGGTCCGAGGACCGCTCGGCCAGCACCATGCCGCGGTCTGTCCAAGTTTGCGCTCCTCGAGCGGCAACATCAGCGCCATCATGTGGGCGGCATCGGCCGCGAGTCCGGGTTGCTGTGCAGCAACCGCGACATCGTAGGCCTTCTCGAAATTAACGCGCGCCTCTTGTGGGTGGCCTTGGCGCCGCAGCAAGCGCCCGCGCTCGATCAAGAGTCTCACTCGCGGTCGCGCGGCTTCCGTAGGCAGCGCCGCAGCCTGATTCAGAGTGCGGGCGGCTTCATCCAGGTGTCCTTGCAGCGCTTGGGCCCGAGCCACCTGCGTCAGAATCTCCGCGAAGAAAGCAACGTTCCCTTGCGCTTGGACCTCGCGCGCGAACGCTGTCAGGCGTGATTCCGTCCCTTTCGGGTCGTCGTAGTTGAAGTCCTGGGCGAGTCGCTGTTCAAGGGAACGTGTGTCCTGTGCATGGAGTGCACGAACCGCAGTCGTGAGGAGCAATAGGAGAAGAAGGCTGTGTCTAACACGCATCAGTAAGGTACCAATGCAGCTTAGTCCTAAGAACGAGCCACATCTTAAGTGTACCGCGTGCAATTGCCTGCGACCACAACGTGGCATTCATATCTCGAAACTTTGATCGGGCCTCAAAGACGTTTGAGTAGGAGCTTAATGCAAGCTAGGCGAACGGTTCTAGCGCGGCGGATGCACGGGCCCAAGCAAAATCAGTAAGTTGGGCCTATCAGGTGACCCATGATGATCAAGCCTGTCCCTACGTCTCTCCCGATGGTGACAAAATCGTCTATGCCGTCGCAATCGTGAGTAAGGAACAACTCTTCAAGCTAAAGAACTCCGCTTGCAGGCGGTCTTGAAGATCAAGACCGCCTGCCTGTCGGAGAACCCGCATGGTCTAGAAGTTAATTTTCGCTGTCAACTGGATGAGTCTGGGCGAAGCATCTCCGCCGAGAAATGAGCCCAGAATGCTCGTGGGTGTGCTTACGTCCCTGACAATCTGGCCGAACAGCGAGGAGTTACCGACGTTGTTGACCGGTTGGTCGAAGTTGGGGTGGTTGAGGACATTGAAGAACTGGACTCCCACGCCAACCTTAAGGCTTTCCCGGCGAGGGATGTTTGTGTATTTCATGACCGTGAGGTCGGTATTGAAGTATCCGGGTCCGTAAAACTGGTTGCGGCGCTGATTACCGTAACCATTGGGGGACAGGCTGAAATCAGCGGAGGGAAGACAGGGTTTGGTTGCAGTACCGGTTGCTGACGCCGCTCCTTCGCCGCAGGATGGCAACGCTGCCCCGGTATAGGTGGCATACACAGGTCCGCCGTAGTTGGCCGATAAAGCGCCCGCTGTTGTACCGTCGACGACAGTGAATGGCAAACCCGAGCGTGCGAAAAAGGTGCCCGAAACCTGCCAGCCCGCGGTCAGAAGTTTCGGGCCATATTTATACGGCACCTGGTAAACGTAGTTGGTGCTCAATACCTTACGTGTGTCGTAGTCGGCATTGCCGTAGTTGAATTGTCGCAGGTTGCTATTGTTCACTGGATAGAGCGTGTTGCCGGCGCCACCGGCAGTGCCGGCATTGAAGGGATTGAAACCGCCGTTAGAAATCTCGTCCAAAGCATGGGACCAGCCAAAGTTTCCCTGCACTTGCAGTCCAAAACTTAACCGGTGCTGAACGGAAATCGTTAGACCGTTGTAGTTGGAAACGCCAACGGTTTGAATGTCGTCCACCTTCGAAAATCGCGGGTCGGGTGGAGTTGCTGGCAGGCTTGAAAAGGTTCCAGTGGCGTTGTATCCATTGACGCCATTGAACTGGACTGTCTCGTGGTAGCCATGGTTGCCTACATAATTGACGCTGAAACTCGTTGCCCGTCCAACACTTTGCTGTAGTTGAAGGTTCCACTCTTCGTACATCGGGCTGTGGATAGTTGCGACGTTGTCGATGGCCGGGGGCGTAAAAAGAGGGTTTGCCGCCGTGATACTGGCCAGAGTTCCGCCACTGGCGTAGCCCGCCAGGAAAGCGGAGTTTGCGGCGCTCACCATGGAGTAGACGTTGCCCGGCTGTTGTGGCGCGAGAGGGCCGGCCGTAGCAAACGCATTGACTAAAGGCGCGTTGACTGACTGAAAAGCGGCAATTTGCCCTGGAAATGTGTCCCCAAAGAATCCGAATCCGCCGCGGATCACCGTATTCTTCAAGCCAAACGGGGTCCAGGCAAATCCGAATCGAGGTTGCCATTGGATCTTTGTAAACGACGGCACAGCCTGATGCAGACCAGCAACGATGGCCTGATTGTACGGGATGTTCACATCGTGATTCAGGCTAGCGAACGAACTGGTCAGCCGGGAAAAACAATTGGTTTGGCAGACCGGATCTGAAGGGTGATCCATGCGCAAGTCGAGAGTCAGCTTGAGGCTCGGCGTTGCGCGCCATTCGTCCTGCACGTACCATCCCAATGAATAAATCGCAATCGGATTTTCGGGCCGGAGCGGGAAGGATTGGTTGTAGAAGATCGACTGGCCGTTGTAAAACGGTCCGACGAGACCCAGCATCGTGCCACTCGAATTGAGTCCCGGACTGAAATCGCTGATATCGTCGCGATGAAAGTTGAAACCCAGTTTCAAGACATGGTTCGCGCTCAAGTTGTAGGAATAGTCGTCCACTATCTGGTACTGAGTGACATTACGGCCTTGTGGCCAGATTAAATCGAGGCCTCCCAAGGTGGTACCGGCGGCTGAATTGTTGAACGACCCGTCAAGCATAATCAGCGTCGTGGGGAAGGCTGCCAGCGAGGCTGGAACACTAGGATTCTTGAAAATGGCGCTGTAGTACGCTCCGGAAAACACGACGTTGTTCACTGCCTTGGCGCCGAAGACCCGATTCCAGCTGATCTGTGCCTGGTATTCTGGCTGGTCGCTTTGAGAGTTGAATACTTTGTTGACCGGATCCGTATACGACGCCTGGAGACCCTTGTCCTCCTGGGCGCGGATGAATAATTTGTCTTTGTTCGTCAGATTCAGGTCGACCCGACCCGCGACCAGATACTCGTGAGTCAGATTGGTGATGCTTGAACGAAAGCTTTCAGCGCAAGCTACAGTCAAGCCGAGCCCGGTGGGCGAATCGGTAAACCCACCACATCCTCCATTGTTCTGAGCCGTGATGGCCTCAGGAGTTGCCCGGCTGATCCCGGGCGCGTTGTTCCAGAGACCGAACATCTGGTTGTAAAACGGAATCGACTGCGACATGTTCACCGTCGCCAGGTTCGCCAGGGTATCCGCCTGGAACTGCGGAGTAGGGAGACTTACCGTTTGACTTACCGGAATGAGAACGCGCAGGCCTTCGTAGTTGGCGAAGAAGAACGCCTTGTCCTTCTTGATCGGGCCTCCCAAGGAAGTGGCATACTGGTTGGCGTTTACGAAGGTTCTTGGTGTGATCGGAGTCGTATTGTTGTTGAACCAGTCGTTGGCGTTCATTACTCGCCCATCCCACCAATACGCGACGTTGCCGTGCCAGTTGTTGGATCCAGACCGGGTTATGTAGTTCACGGTAGCGCCAGCGAAACCGCCGTATTGCCCTGAATAACCGTTGCTTGCCACGGTCGCTTCCTGAACTTCGTTGTTTCCCAGCAGCAGGTTGGTGGCTCCCGAGTTGTTCAAATTGAGGTAAGGATCGTTGTCATACATGCCGTTGAGCGTGAACAGGTTTGAGGTCGCAGAAATTCCGAAGCTGGAGAAGTTTCCGTAGCCGCTCTGGGTATTCATTACCGAGCCCGGAGCAGTTTGAGCGATAAAGCTCAGATCGTTTCCGGGGTTCGGCAGGCTTTGAACCGCGAGCGTGTTCATAGTGGTCTGTATCTCTGAGCTGTCAGTCTGCAGGAGCGGCGCCTCACTAGTCACTTCAACCGTGGTTGCGGCGCTGCCAATCTCCAGTTTGATATTAGCGGGCGAAGTCGCGTTAACCGTGACCGTTGCTGTCTCCGAGGTGGTCTTAAAACCTGGAGCGGTCACTGAAACCGTATAAACCCCAGGGGATAGCAAGGAAAACCGGTACGCGCCCTGAGAATTGGAAGTGCCATTTTGCGTGAATCCTTTTTCGACACTCTTTAGAGTAATCACGACATTCGGCAAAACAGCGCCGGAAGAATCGGTTATCGTGCCTATGATCTCCCCGGTTGTGGCGGACTGGGCGAACATCAGTGTGCTGGCCAGCAGGCTAACTGCGGCGACCAACAAGAAAGTTAACAGCGATCCACGCCTGAAGTGCATTTTCATTCCTCCTGAGTAAAAAGCAGCGGCGACCGAAGTACCGAAACACTCGGTCTCTGAACTCCTGTCTGCATGAGGCTTGCCAGGAAAACGAACCTCGGTATGTTCAACCGGAAAGCGGGGACGAGAGCACAGTTGAGAAGGACGTGTGCATCTCCATCAACATCAGGCCCTATGAGTGGCCTTCATCTTAGAATCCACAAAAGCGTAGCTACCGTTCGCTGCGATAAACCGGCTAGTCTTACAAAACTGGTACCTCGTACCGAAAAGGGGTGCACTCATTCTCCGAACGGCCACGGTGGTGTTTTTTTTTGAGGGGTCGAGCCGTTACGCAATTCCATACATCTAGTGAAACAGTGTGCTCCCAAACTGCTGCGCTCCCTGCGCGGATAAAGTAATGAGGCAGGTCGATGGTTGCCTCGCCTACTCCGAGAACGGTGCCTGCACAATCCGATCGCAGAAATTCACGGGATGAAATTCCGGTGCATAGCGTTCGCGGATGTCCCGTTTTGAATGAACTGGACGCTTCCGGGGATGCTTACGCACTCGGGGCTCTCTCTCCATCGGTGGGACAGTCCATACAGCAATTCTTGTCTGTTCATGAAGATGCTCTAAGAGCCGGGTGTCAATGGTCTTTATCTCGCCAGCAAAGAGCTTCGAGCCGGCGACCACCAAATCCAGCGGATACCTTACTGTTGCTTGCTTGAATCCTTCGAATCAGTCACAGCGGCCTTCTTCGGCTCCAGCGCTTCCTTCACCGGCTCCGGCAGGGCGTTCATCCGCTTGATGAATGCGGCCATCGTCCACAGCTTTTGGTCGGAATCCCATTTGCCGTTGACAAACATCCCTGTCCGGCGGATGCCGTGTTTGGCGACCCAGAAAATCTGTGCCTCGGAATACTGTGTCCCCGTCGGCAACTGCGGAATCGGCGGGTACAGGGAATCGTCAGTTTCTTTCTGCGCCTTTCCTGGGGCTCCGTGGCATCCCGCGCACTCTCCGAGATACATCTTGCCCCCGGCGATCAGGTTTTCGTTGCTTGGTTGCACTGGATTGGGAACTTCCAGCGCGTGCCGTCTCACCGACGCATGGACCGCGGTGGACATAAGATAACTTTCCAAATTCGATCCCGGAACATCGGCGCGCACTTCGGCCAATCCCAATCTCAGGTACGCGAATGTACCCGCAGCAAGAGCCAAAAGCGTGGTTAACACTCCCAGTAGAAAGTTCTTCATGGGCCCTATTCTTTCTTGGACTGCTGAAGCTTCTGCAGCATGTCTTTAGCATTCTGATCGGTTGCATCCCGCGCCAGAGCTTTTTGGTAGTACGCCTCTGCCTGTTTCAAATTTCCAGCTTTCATGTACGCCTCGGCAAGGCTGTCCCAGACATTGCCAGACTCCGGGAAATGCTCCGCGTTCAGCCGAAGGACCTGGACTGCCCCCGCCGGATCTTTCTTCATTACTTCATAGCCGAAATTATTCAGCGCGTTTTCCCCGAAATCGTACGGCCCTCGACTGTAGTACTTCTGTTTCAAATCGGCGTAATAGTCGAGGGCCGCTTCAACCCCGTTCTTCCGATACTGTTCCCCGAGTTCTTCCTCGAGCGTCGTCGGCCTCGGCCGGCCGCGGTGGCAGGTCTGGCACCACATGTTGACGCGCTGATCGCCGCTCGGCTGAATGTTTTTCAAATGATCATTAATACTTCCCAGCATCCGGTACATTTCTCGGGCACGGTTTTTGTTCGGATTCTCGTCGGAGACAAAATCATAGGTGCCAAGTGGTTTGCCCTCCTCCCCCTTGTGGCAGTACGAGCAACGAACTCCCAGAGCTCGCGTGAAGCCAATCATCACAGGTTGCAAGCGCGAACTTGGCCAATCCTTCGGCAATACCTGAAGGTTCTTTGGTTTTTCGGGCCACGACCAGCTCTCTTGTGCTGCGACCGAAGACGTAAAGAAGGCTGTCAGCACAACGATGATTGAGAGTCTTCCTAGAGCCTTACCTGACATAATGATTTTTTCCTCAAATCCGGCTTGTGGCGCGGAAGGATTTTTTTGATTGCCGCTTCTTCTGCTTCTCGGCTGCCCTACTAAATAGGCAACTATATCCGCAGTCGAGGTTCGCCTAGCCTGTCAGTCACAAGTGCACCGCATTTTGATACCAGTGGTGGTTTGCCAGGGACAGCGCGGCTCTCTTTCGTGCGCGCTGTCGCGAGCGGGGCGGGCGCGCCATCTCGATTTCTCTCCGCCGATTCGTCTTGCACTATCAAGCCGGTCCATCGGAAGCATGACTGGGACAAACGACCATTAACCAGATGCCAATGCACCAAAACAAGGGACTGAGCTCGAACCACCGCAGATCAGGACGTGTTTCAATGTATTGTGGGATGTTGCAGTCGCTCTAATTTTCATGCCAGACGTTGTCCAGACTGGGGAGGCGATGTGATTCCAGGCTCACGGGGGGAGGAACTACCGGCGAGTTCAGTGAGTCGCGAAGTCATGTTCGGCCAGCCCGTCTGGTTGATATGGGCAGCGAGCTTTGGCGTGTGGGCGTTTGTCACTCTTGCCGCGTCCGGTTCGATTTATGAAGTGTACCGCACGACGGGCGGTACCTCGAATTTTCCAACCGTGCTGGGTATGGAGTGTAGTCAGATCCTCACCTATTTCCCACTGACACCCTTCGTCTTCGCCTTCGCCATCCGCTACCCAGTTCAACGAGGCAACTGGTTGCGGCGTTCTCTCTTGCATCTCGCGGGGGGCCTAATTTTCACCGTGGCACACATTTCCCTGCGCGGCGTGACACCCTATGCCTACTGGGATGCGCAGGCACATAGTTGGGCCTCTGCCGTTTGGGACTCGCAAGCTCACGCAATCCGGATCCAGTGGTCCGCTTTCCAGCAACTCTTCTTCCGGAACGTCGTCGATGACATTACGGGAACCTATGTCCCTATTATTCTCATCGCACATGCTGTGGCTTATTACCGGCGTTTCCGGGAAAGAGAGCTACGTACGTCGCAGCTCGAAACCCAACTAGCTAAAGCCCATTTGCAAACGCTGAAAAGCCAATTGCAGCCTCATTTCTTGTTTAATACTCTGCATTCGATCTCCGCGTTGATGCTGACCGATGTCCACGCCGCGGATAAGATGATGACGCGCCTCAGCGACCTCCTGCGCATGAGCTTAGAGGATGGCGAAGCCCATGTGACCACTCTAAGCCGCGAACTCGAGTTCGTGAACGCTTATCTCGGCATCGAACAAATAAGGTTCGAGGAGCGGCTCAACGTTGTTCTTGACATCGCCCCTGACACACTGGATGCGGAGGTTCCTCACTTGCTGCTGCAGCCGATGGTGGAGAATGCGGTGCGGCATGGCATTTCGCGACTCTCCTCAGGGGGAGAGATCCGGATCGCCGCCAGCCACGATGAGCACAGCCTCCATCTGCGGGTGCAGGACAATGGCCCCGGACTCGGGAAGGGAGACGGCTTCCCGGCAAAAGCAGGATTGGGATTGAAAGCAACGCGAGAAAGACTCGAAACACTGTTTGGAGACGCACAGACCTTCGAGGTTCGTTCGCCAGGTAAAGGCGGTGTCGAAGTTTGCGTGAGAATTCCGTTCTGTCGGCACCAATTATCGTCACGAAATGCGATTCGTCTCTAGAGATTCGAAAACGCGATTGTGAAAAGCGGGCGGAGGCCTAATGTTGCGTACCATCATCGCCGATGACGAGCGCCTAGCTCGCAAGAAGTTGCGGATCCTATTGAGCTCCGAGCCGGGGATCGAGATTGTTGCAGAGTGTCCCGATGGCAAGCAGACGTTAACGGCTTTGCGAACCCACAAGCCTGACCTGTTGTTGCTCGACATACAAATGCCCGACATGGACGGTTTTGGAGTCTTGCGGGCTATCCCGCCGGCCGAAATCCCAGTCGTTATCTTCACCACGGCATACGATCAGTACGCGGTCAAGGCCTTCGAGACTCATGCCCTGGACTACCTGCTGAAACCATTTGACCGCGACCGGCTTCGTAGTGCGATCAATAGGGCTCGAGTCGAGTTTCTCAGATCACGCGACCGCGAAACGACCTCCCGCATCCTCGACTTCCTCACCCAAAACAAGGCGGAGTCCCAGGCTGACGGGCGATTGGCATTCAAAAGTGGCGGCCGTGTGGTCTTTCTGGATCTGGATGAGATTGACTGGCTGTCAGCTGCCGCGAACTACGTGACCCTGAGAGTAGGAGCGGAATCTTACGTGCTCCGGGAAGGCATTGGCCACATTTCCGAAAGACTCGATCCCAACAAGTTCGTTCGCATTCACCGCTCGACGATTGTGAACGTCAAGAAAATAAAACAAGTGGAACCGGTGAACAGCGGGGAATACATTGTTGTTCTAAAGGATGGCAAGGAATTGTCTTGCAGCCGCGGCTATCGTGCAGGCCTGCAACGGCTGATCGACAAGAATCTGTGAAATGAAACGTTGACCCGAAGCCGTTTGTTCTCACCCGCCTGCCAGGTTCAACAGGATTCAACATACTTCAGGATCAGCGCAACAAACGATTCAACGGTAATCACTTACAAACACAGAATTCCCACAAATTTCAACATGCTCTCGAATCTGGTTCGGGACCAGGGGGTGGGGAATCACAACAAGCGGAGTGTTCATGTACCGTGTGAAATTAGTCTAACGGTTGCAAACCGGACCATCACGAATCGTCTCACAGGCTATACCCGTGGGCCTCTCCTGGCCGAGGCGAAATAGGGGGCGAAAGCCCGCCAAAAATAGACGCTAGGAACGACCCCCTGCGGGCCACCGGGGCTGAGAGCCCGGTTTCCCCTTCAATTCGCCTCGCTGCTGGCGGCGTGGGACGCAATCGGGCGCTCGGAACGGGGTCGGTGAGTGTAACCGCGATTTTGCAACAACCTACTCACCCGGCACCTGCCAAAGAATATACTTGTGGTGGCAACGTTTCGGTTCAAGGGCCAACATGATGACGAAGCGGTATGTTGTGATTGCGACAGCATGGTTGCTTCACGGGACTTCATGGTTCCTTCCGGCGATCAAGGGTTTCCTCGGTAGCAGGCTCGACCACAGCATTTCGGGATGGGAGGTCTTTCTGTCTCAGACCTGTGCGCTGCGACCTTGCGGGGCTGAGAGTGCCGACCCATGGTACGGAACGGTGATCTCTGTGGTAGGCGTCGTAACAACCGGGTTGTTTGTGCTCGCCTCACGTGGATTGTGGGGCGGGCATCACGTAGACTTCGCCGTACGGCAGCACTCGTCGCAACAGCAGCTTTTGTCGTGAACTGCCAGTGGTACGTGTTCTACGTACCTGTCAGGTCTGATCTCGGAATTGGATACTTTCTCTGGTGCGCCTCGTTTGGCCTGCTCGCGATAGGACTCTTCCTATCGCAGGGTCAAAAAATGAGCTTGAATCTACACAACAGCAATCAGTACTGACCTAAGTCAACTGACGAAATCAGGTCCTTAGCACGTTTTGACCTCTAGTCACTGAGCGTTATGGCGATTTTTCACGAACCATCGTGCCGAGAAATCGCCAACTTCCTCACCTTCATTGACTTGCCCCATCCCTAGTCCTAAGATTTCAACCCAATGATTGGCCAGACCATTTCGCACTACCGCGTCATCGAGAAGCTTGGAGGCGGCGGGATGGGTGTGGTCTATAAAGCTGAAGATCTGAAGCTTGGCCGCTTTGTTGCCCTCAAGTTCCTGCCCGACGATGTAGCCAACGACCCGCAGGCGCTGGCTCGCTTCCAGCGGGAGGCGAAGGCTGCGTCTTCCCTGAACCACCCGAACATCTGCACCATCTATGAAATCGACGAGTCCGATGGTCGAAGCTTCATCGCCATGGAACTGCTAGAGGGGCGGACGCTCCGGCACCGGATCGCAGGCAAGCCGCTGGAGATCGAAACCGTTCTTGATCTGGGCATCCAGATCGCGGATGCGCTCGACGCCGCACACTCGAAGGGCATCGTTCATCGCGACATCAAGCCAGCGAACATCTTCGTCACGAATCGCGGTCAGGCGAAGATTCTGGATTTCGGGCTGGCAAAGCTCTCGTCTAAATCTCAGCCACCGTCGAATTCCGCTCCAACCGTAGAGGTTGCAGATGAGCACCTGACGATTCCCGGCACGACTTTGGGCACAGTTGCGTACATGTCGCCGGAGCAGGTTAGGGGCAAGGACTTGGACACGAGAACGGACTTGTTCTCATTCGGAGCGGTTCTTTACGAAATGTGTACAGGAACTATGCCTTTCCGAGGCGACACCACAGGTGCGATGTTTGATTCGATCGTGAATCGAATACCTGTACCGCCAGTTCGAATCAACCCTGACGTGCCGCCCAAGCTGGAAGACATCGTCGTGAAGTGTCTGGATAAGCGACCAGAAAGTCGTTATCAATCCGCCAAGGAGCTAGCGGTTGACCTGAGACGGCTCACAAATCCGAGTCCTGCCGCGCCTGTGGCCGCTCGTCCTGTCCGGCGAACGGTCGTGCTCGCGACGGCAATTTCCCTAGTCTTGCTCGTGGCTGTGCTCTTGGGTTTGAAGAGCGGACTTCGCCAATACTTCCAGCACCAACTCGGTGCCGCAAGCATCCACTCCCTCGCGGTATTGCCGTTGGAGAACCTGTCGCACGATCCTGAGCAAGAGTACTTCGCGGAAGGAATGACGGATGCGTTGACTACCGAATTGGCGCAAATCGGTTCCATCAGAGTGATCTCTCGAACCTCGGCAGTGCAATACAAAGACGCCAAGAAACCACTACCGCAGATCGCTCAGGAACTAAACGTAGACGCAATCATGGAGGGTTCAGTCCTGCGTTCGGGGAGCAAGGTGCGAGTGACAACACAATTGATACAAGCCTCCCCCGAACGGCATCTTTGGGCAAAGAGCTACGAATCTGATCTGCGCGACGTTCTGAGTCTGCAAAGCCAAGTGGCTCAATCTGTAGCAGACCAGATTCGCATCAAGCTGACAGAAGAGGAAAAATCTCGACTGCGGAGACCTCCTCATCCCGTTGATCCTGAAGCCCACGACGCTTACCTGCGGGGCCGATATTATTGGAACAACGGCGAGGCGGAGGACTTAGCCAAGGCACGAGATTATTTCCAGCAAGCGATAGAAAAAAACCCTCTGTACGCCCCCGCATACGCGGGACTTGCCGATTACTACAGCGTGCTTCCGTTCTATACGAGCGCACTCCCTGATGAGGTTTTTCCAAAAGCCAAAGCAGCCGTCTCCAAGGCTCTGGAGCTTGACGATTCGCTGGCGGAAGCACACGCATCTCTTGCGTACATTCTTACGTACTACGACTGGGACTGGGCGGATGCCGAACGCGAATTTCAGCGTGCCTTGGCGCTTAACCCAAACGATGCCACTGTACACCACCGCTACAGCCGCTACCTTTCAAGCTTGGGGCGAATTGACGACGCCCTGAGCGAGATCAGGAAGGCACAAGAACTCGACCCGCTGTCGCCCGTAATTAAGGCCAACGTCGGAGTCATCTACTACTTTGGACGACAGTACGACTTGGCAATTGTTCAGTTACGCAAGGTGTTAGACGAACACCCAGGCTTTTCCGTCGCGCACTGGGGAATGGGGCTTGTCTACGAACAGAAGGGAATGTCCCCGGAGGCTATCGCCGAACTGGAAAAGGCTGACGCCATTGGCAAGCATCGGAGCACCAACACCCTTGCTTCGCTGGGGCACGCGTATGCCATAGCAGGGCAGAAATCGAAGGCACAGCAGATTCTTTCGGAGTTGGAAGGTCGCTCGAAGCGGGAACCAATTTCGAGCTATCAGTTCGCGCTCGTCTTTGCTGGGTTGGGTAATAAGGATCAGGCACTCGCCGCACTGGAAAAGGCTTTCCAGCAAAAGTCTACTTTGCTGACTTACGTGAAAATGGACGCGAGGTTTGACCCGCTTCGCCCAGACCCCCGCTTCGCCGACCTGCTGCACCGGATGGGACTGCCGCAGTGAGCGACCCCGACATCCGCATCCAGAGGCAAACCAAGGCGGAGTACGCGAAGCTGCAATACTTGCGCACCGACCCGGAGAAAGTAATTGGCAAGGAACTGGTGGGTGATTTCGTGAAGTGCTTCACGGAGTTCTGCTCTGCGGAATTGGGAGGGACAAAACCTCTTGCGCCCTGGTTGACACTCCACTTAAACGGCATGCGGCACGAAATACACAATGACAGCGAGAATGGGACCTACGGATACGTCTATTCTCTGACTCGATCCGTGGATGCGTTCACCGGGGGGGAAACATGCGTTGTGCGAGAAGACGTCTTTGACTGCCTCGAGCCGCGCCAGTTCAAAGTGTGGCGTGGTTATTTCGAGGTAATCCGCCCGGTATTTAACCAGTTACTGCTCTTTGACGACCGTCTCGCGCATATGGTGCCGGTCGTTCAGGGAACTATGAATCCGCTAGATGGCAGACTCTGACTAACGGGGCACGCGCGGTAACCCCCGTCATCCTGTGAAAAGTCAACTCGCGATGCCCGAATCCCAGGCTTGTGATCGCATTGCATTCGCCTAATGCTCTCCCTGAAACCGGACTGCGCATCTGTCCTCCGGAGAAAAGGCGGGCCAGTGACCGACTTCGCTACTGGGCAGTCCGTTCTCTGCAGTCCGGTTCGTCTTGGAATAATCGCGAAATACGGGCATTTTCCGCATATTTCTGGGGTAGAAGTCCCGACTTTCTCTGCAGTTCAGACTGCGTGGCGGAGAGGCAGGGATTCGAACCCTGGGTACAGGTGTTAGCCCGTACAACGGTTTAGCAAACCGCCGCATTCGGCCACTCTGCCACCTCTCCGGCGTGCGGGTTTTCATTAGCTTAACACAGCTCTTGGATTTTAAGATTCGGTTGACTCGTAGTTGATCTCGCCCGCAATTCCCGCCTGGAGGAAACACAGCCGTCGGCGAAGGCCATACCGTTTTCTTCACTTCGTCCCACGCGATCGAGCGGTATTGCACGTCATTCATCTTTCAGAAGGAGAGTTGTCGGTGCGATTGGCGGCGCGGGGTCGAAATCCGACACTCAGGCATCGCGGAGCAGACTCGGAGTGTTCGTGTTTCGTAACAAGATCACTTCTGTTGTGCTGCCAGCGCGATTTGATGAAAAACTCATCAGCAACTGAGGGGGATCAGTGGATCCGAAGGACTGCCCGCGCTGCGGCGGTACCGGATACATTGCGCGGCCTGTGGACATCAGTGGTAAGTCTGAAGGCATTGCATTTATCCGCTTGAAATGTCCGGCCTGTGCCGGCAGTGGACGGAGAAATTCGAAGCCTCCTTCGACCGCGGGCTGACCGCACGGCCTGTGGTGCTTGCGAAAACGTACGAGCCCGGGCCGCCACGCTCCCGCCGTGAGTGGCGATCCGGGCCGGACGTTTTCGAAGTCTTTCCTAAAGATTCTTCCTCACGCTTGCACACGCTCTGCACTCACGCTATGTCGGCGGCCTTGGTACGGGTTCGGCGCCGGGGGGGCGAACTGGTTTCTATCCGGTTGCGTCCTGCGGCTTTGGCGCGGTAGAGGGCTTTGTCGGCCGCCTGGATTACTTCTTCCGCAGAGGAATTCTCCCGCTTCGAGGCTGCGACTCCCATGCTGGCAGTGACCGATATTTCCGTTGCCGAACTGGTGCGGGAAAGTTGGCGGATCGCCTGGCCTTGAGTGCGGCCGCGCGCGCGTTGGGTGCGGCGATCGGGACCGCGCGTTTCCTGCCGGCGGTCGGGGCCGCGCAGATGGAGCTTGCTGGATTCGATGGTGGCACGCAGCTTTTCCAGATGCTCCAACACTTCGCCGGTGGTTTTGCCGGGGAACACAATGGCAAATTCCTCGCCGCCGCAACGGTAGGCCTGTCCTCCTCCCGTGACTCGCGCCAGGTGTGACGCTACCATGCGCAGCACTTGATCTCCGGTGTCGTGGCCGTAGGTGTCGTTGCAGCGCTTGAAGTGGTCGATGTCGACCATCGCGATGGAATACGGCGGTTCAAGGCGAAGCAGCGCATCGTGGAAGGCGCGCCGCGACGGCAAGGTTGTGAGTTCATCGTGATAGGCGAGCAGATAAGATGTCTCGACGATTGCGCCGGCGAGGGTGAATGCGGCCGCCGCAAAGTACGCGGTGGGGATTCGTCCCACTCCTCCGAAATAGAGCGAGAGGAGTGACGCTGCCAGAGCCCAGAACATTCCGCCTTCAACCGGTTTGTGGAAGAGCAGGTAGCGTATGAGCAACACTACCGCGGCTGCGGCGAATGCCAGCAACGTGGCGAAAGGCAGCGGCGCGGGCGTAACGGCGTGATGCAAAGCGCGTGGCGCGGCGGTTGACAGTTCGGGACGGCACAGCACGGCAACGATTACCGATTGGATGAACAATAATAAGGAGGCAGGCGTGATGCTCGAAAAGGTGAATCCTTTTTCTGGTTGGAACGAAAGAAGGACAAAGTTGAGAGGCAGGAGCAGGCCTACAGCAGCCAGCGCGGTGCTTCCTGGTCCGGTGAGTGCGATGTGTCCTTTGCTGAAGTATGAGATTGCCTGTTGAGCGAGGAAGAGAGACAGCACGGCGAAAAAGATGCGGCTGGAATGAAATCGCCAGGCGAGCAGCAGCCCCGCGACGATCGCAGCGCCGAAGGCGTAGGTGACGAGCACGACGTTGGGTGCGAGCAGGCCAGTATGCAGCAGCACCGCAATGGCGGCGAGGCAAATGCCGGGCGTGAGCAGGGACTTCATCGGAGTTGCGTCCTTGTAATTATCGCTGGGGGCGAGGGGCGGGAGTGATTGACGGATCGGGTTCGCCGGGGTCGGCTTCGGGCTTCGGGAACTCCAAGAGGAACGGAAAAGTGTTTTTTCTTGACATCCCCTTTTATGGAACCCTCTGCGTTTCGTGGGAAAGGAAGTCAACAGCCCCGGAGGACGGGGCAGTTGCGCGATGGGGTTACCCGCAACATCAAACCGTGTGCGAGACGAGTGGGTTTGCGAGGCCTGCAACTTCTTCCATTCTCCGCAATACCGCGGAGAAGTCCTCCCCGTCACTGCCAGCCAATTCTTCGGAGTTTACGTAAAATGCAGCTTCTGTTGCAGGCATGCGAACCTGCGTTTTTGCCGCGGCTTTGAGAATCAACTCAAAGTCTTTGTTCATCAGGCGCAGTGGAAACTGAGGACTGTAATCCCCGATCGCGATCCTCGCCAGCTTTCCCAGATGGGCTGGAGCGATCACAGCGGTCTTCGATAAGACTTCGAGCAGCTTTTTGCGATCAAGGCCAGTTTTTTCCCCAAGCACGACGGCCTCAGCGATCGCTTGCATGCCCAGACCCAACAGAGTGTTGACAACCAACTTCATGGTTGTCCCTGAGCCAGCACCGCCCAGAAGAAAATATTGCTTTGCGACAGATTGGAATATTGGCTGAGCAGCCCGGAACAAATCCTGGCTGCCGCCTACCAGTAAGGTTAGCGTGCCTTGCTCGGCGGCAGGAGTGCTGCCCGAGATCGCGACATCCATTACTTCGATGCCTCTCTGGGCGGCGAGTCTGTATAGTTCCCGCGAACTCTCGGGGGAGATGGTGCTCATCTCGAGCACAGTGGTTCCTGGCCGTGCGCCGCTAAGAACTCCCGCAGGCCCGGTGTAAACACTCCTCACTGCTTCATCATTGGTCAGGCACGAAAGAAGCACATCGGCAGTGCGCGCCAGTTCAAAAATGTTCTTCGCAACGACGCCGCCCTTTGCAGCGATGGTTTCTGCCTTCGCGGAATCTCGATCGTATACGTGGACATGGTATTGCTGATCCAGCAGCCGTTGTGCGATCCGGCTTCCCATGTTGCCTAAGCCAATGAATCCGAGTTTCACCTGATCTGATGTAAGACTTTTCATGGTGCCTCCTTTGAAACAGATAATGGAATTTACGCTGGCCCCTTAAGGGACCTCAGGTAAGTGACAATCTGCCATCGTTGGTGCTCGGGTAGGCTGGCCCAGGCTGGCATACCCTTGTCGGCGGCTCCGGTCGTGATAAACCAAAAGACCTCCCCGTCCGATGCCGATTGCGTCGGCCCTTCGGCGAGTGGAGGGATGCTCCCGGTTCCGCGCCCTTTAATTCCATGGCAAGAGCCGCAGTTCGCGGCGTACAATCTTGAGCCAGCTACGGCCGCAGTGGATTGCCCGGCGTATGGGTTCTTCAATTGATCGTTGGAAGCGGGCGCATTGTGAAAGTGCGTGTCTTGCGCATTCAGCATTGAGGCCGGAAAGATAAATACAATGGCGCACATTGCGGCAGTGAGAAAATAGGAGCGGGCATCGACTCTCATGACTATCCTCCAAGCCGTCGCGATTACTATCCAAAGCCCACCGCGGGCAGTGGTGAATCACCGGCCTTCTGAATAGAAGCAAGTTCTTTGCCATCCGGGAACCGCGTTCCCCCGGCGAAATGCTCGGTCGCGACGGACCTGGTGACCGCCGATCAACAGACTGGTGCCCAAATATTGACACCGTGGAAAAACATTCTTTCTCGTACCCGATCCAAATTGAAGGTGGGCTGAGTTCTGCCCCCAATGGCTCCTGTTTAAACGTGGTATGCAGAATGCAAGCGAGACAAGGGAAAGGGGATCCTCATGGTGAAGTTTAAGGTGAATGGGAAAGAGCGCACGTTTGATGGCGATCCCAACATGCCCCTGCTCTGGTACGTGCGGGACGTCTTGGGATTGACGGGAACAAAGTTTGGCTGCGGCATGGCGCTTTGCGGGGCTTGCACTGTGCATAAGAACGGCGAAGCTGTCCGGTCTTGTGTCACGCCGATGAGCGCGGCGGCTGGTAGCGAGATTCGAACCATTGAGGACTTGGGCGCCAACGGACTGCATCCGGTTCAGAGAGCCTGGATGGAGCTGAATGTTCCGCAGTGCGGATATTGCCAGTCGGGGCAGATCATGCAGGCGGCTTCGCTGTTAAAGGGCACGCCGCACCCCACGGACTTGCAAATCGATGAAGCCATGGCGGGAAACATCTGCCGCTGCGGAACCTACCAACGAATTCGCCAGGCGATCAAGCTGGCAGCGGGGAAGACGGCATGAGGCAAATCGAAAACGTAAGCCGGCGGAAATTTCTTCAAGGCGCTTTTGGCGCGGGGGCGTTCGTTCTCGCGATTCGGTATGTCCGGTTTGTTCCGCCGCTTTTTGCCCAGGGGGCGCCGGCGGGCTGGCAGAGCGAGGCGGACCGGGCGGCGTTTCATCCCAACCTTTTTGTCGGGATTCAGGCAGACGGAACCGTCTACATTGTCGCGCACCGGTCGGAGATGGGGACTGTGATCCGCACATCGTTGCCGCTGGTGCTGGCGGACGAGCTTGACGCCGACTGGAAGCGCGTAAAGGTCGACCAGGGGATTGGCGACAAGCGATATGGAGATCAGAATACCGACGGCTCGCAATCGGTAAGAAGGTTTTTTACCACGATGCGAGAGTGCGGGGCGACAGCCCGCTTGATGTTGATGCAGGCGGCGGCGTTGCAATGGAACGTTGCGCCTACCGAGTGTTCAACCGAGTTGCATGCGGTGGTTCACAAGGCGAGCGGCCGGCGCCTGGGTTACGGCGAACTGGCGGCGGGCGCGGCGCGCCTTACCGTGCCAAAGAAAGAAGAGCTGCAACTCAAGAAGCCCGCAGAGTGGCGCTACATCGGCAAAGGAATGAAGAGCGTTGACCTGGAGAACCTTTGCACCGGCAAAGCTATGTTTGGTATGGACGCGCGCATGGAGGGCATGGTGTATGCGTCGGTGGAACATCCTCCCGTATTCGGAGGGAAGGTAAAGACGGTCGACGATCAGGAAGCGCTGAAGGTTGCGGGAGTGCGGCAGACCGTGAGCATCGATCCCTTTAAACCTCCGGCGGCGTTTCAGCCCTTGGGCGGGGTTGCCGTGATTGCCGATAACACGTGGGCTGCGTTTCAGGGCCGCAAGAAATTGAAAATCACGTGGGACAACGGGCCGAACGAATCCTACGACTCGGTGGAATACAAAAAAGAGCTGCGGGAGACGGCGCACAAACCGGGCAAGGTGATTCGCAGCGTGGGTGATTCCGAGAAAGCGTTCCCCACCGAAAATGTGGTGGAAGCGGATTACTACGTTCCGCTGCTGGCGCATGCGCCAATGGAGCCCATGGTGGCGCTGGCGGAATTCCAGGATGGAAAAGTTACGGCCTGGGCGCCATCGCAGAATCCGCAAGCGGTGCAGGCGATTGTGTCGTCCCAGTTGGGCATTGCCAAAGAAGATGTGGTTTGTCACGTTACATTGCTGGGCGGCGGATTTGGGAGAAAATCCAAACCGGATTATGTTGCCGAGGCTGCTGTCTTGTCGAAGAAGCTGGGGCGGCCTGTGAAAGTGGTGTGGAAGCGGGAAGACGACATTCAGTTTGATTATTACAATGCGGTGGCTGCGATGTACATGAAGGCAGCTGTCGATGAAAAAGGAAAGCCCACGGCGTGGTTGCAGAGATCGGTGTTTCCGCCGATCAGCTCGCTCTTCGATGTCAGCCAGGTCTATGGCGGTCCTCCGCATCTGGCGCAGGGCTGGACGGATCTTCCTTATGATTTGCCCAGCATCCGCATCGAGAACGGTCCGGCACCGGCGCATGTGAGGATTGGATGGCTGCGATCGGTGGCCAACATCTATCACGGTTTTGCAGTTCAGTGTTTCACCGATGAACTCGCGCATCGCGCGCATCGCGATCCGGTGGAATACATGCTGGACCTTATCGGGCCGCCGCGCACTTTGGACTTCACCAACGTGACGTATCCGAACTATGGCGCGGATTACAAAACCTATCCCTGGGAAACCGGGCGGCTGCGGGGGGTTATTGAAATGGTGGCCGAAAAATCCGGGTGGGCGAAAAAGAAGAGCGCAAAGGGGCACGGGTTTGGCTTTGCCGCGCACCGCAGTTTTCTCACGTACGTTGCGACTGTGGTTGAGGTTGAGGTGAGCGACGATGGAGAGATCGGTATTCCTCGAGTGGATACGGCGGTGGATGCGGGGATCGTGGTGAATCCGGAAGCGCTGCGCGCGCAATTCGAAGGGGCGGCGGTTTTCGGCACGAGCATTGTGCGCAGCGGGGAGATCACTGCAAAGAATGGGGTGATTCAGCAATCGAACTTCAATGACTATCCGGTGGCCCGCATCAACGAGGCGCCCGCTCACACCCATGTCTACATTACGGAGAGCAACGCACCGCCCGCCGGCGTGGGAGAGCCCGGAGTGCCTCCGTTCGTCGCGGCGTTCTGCAATGCGATTTTTGCCGCGACGGGCAAACGCGTGCGCGACTTGCCGCTTTCGAGCAATATCAATTTCGCGTGATGGCTGGGGCCGAGAACTATTTCCCTGCCAGGAACTCGCGGAGAATCTCATTGCATTCCTGCCAGCATTTTCTTTCGCTGTGTGGACTATGCCGGCCAGTCTCGACGAAGCGCATCTTCGCGCGTGGAAGCGCTTTATGCACGCGTTCCAGTTCTCCCGGCTCAGTTCGGGGATCGCCTCGGCCGTGCATGAATGTTACCGGCACGCTGCCCACATCTCTGTAATGGATCTTTACGGGACGAACCCCAGGCGCATGCGGCGACTTGGCAATTCCACGAAGGGCATTGGTGTTAATTCACCAACCACTAAGGACACTAAGTTACACGAAGCTCAGAGGTTTTATTTTGGATTCGACTCGGTCTCGGCAGTATCCGGCAAGTAGAGAAACAACAGAGCGAATGCATTCAGGATAAACATACGAAGGGCCGGCACTTCGCCGTTCCATACGCTGGACTCCCACATCAGGAACCACTCTCCGCCGACCGTGATGAACCCGAGCGACCAGAGCAGCAATCCCATCCAGAGACCGGCGATGGGCAATGTTTTCGCAGTGTTAAATTCCTGCTTGGAGCGAAGTGCGGAGAACAAACGTTTCGCGCCTAGTCCGCAGATACAGCCCGTCAGAAGTTCCCATAGGATGATCGTCCAATAGGCAACGTGGTGCACTTGAGGGTTGCGTACGGCCCGCCACTGCACATGCGCATCGGCGGGGATCGAGTCCATGCTCAAGACGTGCTGCACGAATTGAAAGTTGGTGTCGTAGTCGATGATGTTGTTGAAAGCCACCAGCAGGAAGTACAACGCCAGAGTGCCGGTGAGCAGCGTTTTTCCCAGTCTGGAAAGCAAGTTTCGATTCTCCCTCAATGCGACGACCAGGCGGTTTTCAGGAAGTCTTCCAGCACGTGGTCGAATTTTTCCGGATCGTCGACGAACAGGGCGTGGCCGTCGCCGTCAAATTTCTCCAGCCGAAGTTTGTCTCCCAGCCTTAACTTCAAGTAGTCGGCACTGGCCTGCGACTCCGGCTGGTAGGCGAAAAGCACCGGGGTCTTCGTCTTCATTGCAGCCATGGCGGCCAGGCCGGGTGAGAAATCTTTTACGGCGACCATGTTGTAGATCAACAGGACGGCGGTATCGGCCGGAACTTGAATAGAGGTTTCGATGATGCGCTTCACATAGTCCTCGGGCTGCGGCTTCTTGAACATGCTGCGGACAAAACCATCCGCTTGTTTCTGGCGATCCTGCTGCAGGAAGTTCATCCATCCGGAGATGGGGGCAAACAGATCGCTGGGCTTGTCGGTCAGATAGCCATCGACCAGTACGAAACTGGCAACGTTGTCGGTGCCAAATTGTTCCGCATATTTGACCAACTCGCCGCATGCCATAGACCAGCCGATGAGAACCGGTGCTTCAGGCCAAGATGGTCCACCAGTTCTTTATAATCACGGGCGCGAGTTTCGGGCAGGTGGCCGTACGCAGGCTTATCACTCTCGCCTTGCGACCGCGGATCGACCGCAATGACGTGATACTTCTTCGCAAATTCGTCGATTTGCTTTTGCCAGATCCAGGCCGCCATCGTCCAGCCGGGAATGAAGACGATCGGTCGGCCGCTGCCAGCTTCAATGTAGTGAATGCTGATGCCATCGGAGGTTTTGAAAGAACCGCCCTGGGCGGCCTGCGCTGCCGTCGGCGCAATAATTCCGGGCACCGGCAGAATGCATATCAGCGCTATGGCTAGTCTGGTTCTCATGTGTTCACTCGGTTTCTCATCCTTATTATATGGAGCTTCACACCTGCCATTCGCTACGCATAGAGGACCGCGCGCTGCAGGTGGCTTTCCAGAAGTAGGCCAGGATGATCACGCTTGCAACCGCCGCGTAGGCGCACAACAATGACATGGCCGGATTTCTCCCATGCGAACCTTACAACCTCTCATTGCCGGAACGCAAAATATTTCTCAGGATTCGAGTTGGGCAAGAAGAAGCCTGCTTATACAACGACTGGAAAGCCTGCCAGGTCAGGCGGCGGGGAGCTGGGCGCAGATGGTTTTCAGCGAGGCAAGCAGGTGATTCCCGATGGTGTCCGACTTTGACACTACATCTTTGATGCCCACGGCTTGAGCGTCTTTGCGAAGCTGCTCGCTGACGTGCATGGTAAACATGACTATCTGCACCTCCGGATCAATGCGGGCGATCTCGCGCGCGGCGTCCAGTCCGTTCATCACCGGCATGGAAAGATCAAGGATCACCGCGTGCGGCCGAAGCGTGGCAACTTTCTCCACGGCGACCTGGCCGTTCTCCGCCTCACCGCATACCTGCCAGTCCGTATTGTGCTCGATGAAAAGCCGCAGCAGATTGCGTATGGAGGTGCTGTCGTCAGCGATGAGGATCTTGAAAGACATGTTAAGCCCCGCGTGCCTTGGCGGGTTGCTGGCGGGATCCGAACTCTGCGGGAAAGAGCCGGCGACGGGGTAAGGCACCGTCTCCACCCTAGTCCTCCGAAACTCGGTAGTACATACAGCGAACACCGTACGTCAGCGCACAATATAGCGTTCCTTGCAGAACATTCCATGATGTGGTATAAATTCGTCGATTCGGCCCCCACGTGGGAGGTTCCCATGCTTCGAGCGGAAGAAATCGCGGAAATCACCAACAAAATGAGGAAGTTGGAATCAGCCCTCAATGACTGCACCGATACCCATATCCGCCAAGTGATCGAGATTCGAATCGAGGAATGCGCGCTGCACCTGCGCCAACTTCAAGCCCTAAGGCCTGAACGCCTGCACCAACGCCAGCCGCAACGCTCGCCGGAACATTAAGATCAGCCCCTGATTTCCGGTAAGGCTCGGTTGAACTGGTTTTGAAAGGGCAGGTTTTTCAAACCGCACCGCTAGCTGATTTCCAACTAAGTCCAGCAAAAGAGAGTATTCTAGAAGTGTCTCTTCTAGCATCTTTCCGCCGCGCCCTATAGGGTGACGGTTCCTTGCAAAATCTGACAGCGTGTTCGCTGCGCAAGGAGCCGTTATGGCAAAGTCTTCTTCCTCCACTTCTCTTTCGCCAACTTCGAAGCGAGATGGCAACAGTCGCGCAGCCGCGTCATCCAGAAAAGATGGCGACGGAAATCCGGTTCACAACGAAATCCTTCTTGTCCTGCTGCGGGCGGAATATGAAGCAGTCTCTCCGAAACTTGAATTCGTGCGCATGAAGCTCCATCAGGTTCTTCATGAAGCCGGCGAGACGCTTAAATCGGTCTATTTCTGCGATTCCGGCATGTTCTCCATCCTGAACGTGATGCCTGACGGCAAGAGTGTTGAGGTCGGCCTCATCGGCAAGGAAGGCGTTTCGGGCACGCCAGTGGTTGCAGGCTTTCGCACCAGCCACACCCGAGCTGTGGTTCAAGCCGAAGCTACAGCCTTCCGGATGGATGCCGATGCCTTGCGGACTCTGCTGCCCAAATGCCCCACGCTGGAGCGGCAAATGAACCGCTATGCGCAACTGCTGGGGGTGCAGGTCACCCAGGTCGCCGCCTGCAACCGGCTGCACGAGGTCAATGAACGCCTGGCCCGGTGGCTGCTGATGACGCAAGACCGCGTCGGCTCTCATGATCTTCCCCTGACTCAGGAGTTCCTGGGTCAAATGCTGGGAACACGCCGCTCCAGCGTCACCGTGTCGGCGGGCGCGCTGCAGAAAGCAGGATTAATTCACTACACCCGAGGCAATGTCACCATCCTCGACCGGCCCAATCTGGAAGAGGCATCCTGTGACTGCTATGGTCTGCTGCAACGGCAGGTCAAAGAATGGCAGAGCCAGGGCGCGTAGGGCTTCTGTCGAGCATTTTCGTGACTATCGGCTGCCCCTCCGGGGCATGAATCTTTGCCTGCCGGCTGTGGTGAAACCGCGTGAGTCCCCATGGCCTGAGCACAATCTAGTTTGCTTGCTGCACTAAGTCTGTGACATGTGGGGCTTGCGCGCCACTACTCCCGATGAGATCTGCTGACCGCCCGCATGATTCGGGAGAGGGTGCGCTCTTCGCCGATCCGGCATTCCCACACACGAAGAACGCTCCATCCGTCGTTCCGCAGTTTGCGGGCTACTCGCGCATCTCGTCGCCGATTTGATACGATCTTCGACTTCCAGAATTTTTTATTGCTTCTAGATGGTCGGTCACAACGGGGACATCCGTGCCAGAAACATCCATCGACAAATAGGGCGACTTTAGACTTCGGCCAAGCAAAGTCCGGCTTTCCCGCTACAGGCCATTGCTTCCTAAAGCCACGTACCCCCCGCTTCCGAAGTAACCTCTCCATCTTGCGCTCGGTCGTTCCTCCAAATGTACGGACGGAGGCCATGATTTTTGATCGAACTTCTCTCGATACCCTGTCCATTGCGATTATCGAGTCGCGTAGGTACGCAAATCCTCGGCTTGGATTGAATCTGCTGGGACGAGTTGATAGTGTCGCTCCTCCGCGATTTTCACGTCGTCGCCTCTAACGGCAAGCTCGAATAGGACGATAATGTCGTCTTTTTTTATGTACTGAGCCGAGACCGGGCGACAGGTTAGCGAGGGGAACTTTTGACCGCAACACGCGATGTCTTGCAATGTCTGGATCGTTGCAAGTTTGTCATTGCCGGTCTTGGTTTGAACGGGCACGACGAATTGCTGGCCGTTCCTGTTAACACCAACGTACACTTCGTCAATTTCAATCTGACCCATTTTCGGGACTGTTGTGCGCAGATGACTCTGAAGAGAGTACGTCGTGATCCCGAGGAAGATGTCAATCAACCGGTTATACCGAACCTTAGCTAGTACCGCCTGTTCGTCGGTCAGGGCATTGGCCGTGATAATTTCTGGGGTTGCGTCAGGTATTTTGATCGCCAGAAGCGCTGTATTGGGAAGAATGCGGTTGATGCGCGCGAGTTTGAACCTATATCGAGAACGGCCGGCGGGTTCGATGATCCACTCCTTGCCCCGCTCGGCAGTCGCAACAATGTCGTGCGGCAGGGCCGTTCGATAACGAAACGAGTAAATCACGTCGCCTAAATTATCCGGCAGCTTGATCTTTAACTTCTTCGCATTGCTGTTGAGTTCACTCCTCTCGAACTCGAACTCCGTGAATCCAGCCTTGAAGTGGTCATGAGATATTCGGCTGATTAGAGCTTCGTAGCGGTTCGGCTTCGGATCAGGCATAGGCGGCTTCAGCGGTCCGTTTTCGACGGGGCACGACATCCGATGCTACCCCAAAATGTTCTGCCGCGCCGGACATACTCATTGGAAGCAAAGTTGGGTCGCCAAGATTGGGAATCTCATTGTTGGGAGCGGGCCTCAGTGTCCTCGGTAGTGCCGCGACGACTTGAAGAGCAACGGCTCTTGCAAGCAGCGGTGGAACGGAGTTGCCGATCTGGCGAAATCCGTGCCATTTAGTCACGTGGAAGCGGAACCAGTCTGGGTACGAATGTAGACGAGCCGCCTCGCGGACGGTGATACATCTCGGCGTGTGAGGATGAATTGGCCGCGGTGATGTGAACGCGCCTCTGTCACTCGCTGTACCCGCTCGGAGCGTGTTGCAGTATCCGCTAGGGTCGAGCTTTAAGAATCGGCTGACTTCCTCGACGCACCCGTGAGGCGTTTTCTCGAATCGTTTCTGGGATTTCGGCGTGTGTACTGTGCGAAGACTCGAAGTCAGCTTCAGCATTCGCGTGCCGTTTACTAGACTCAAGGTCTTCGCGTATTTGCTCGGACGACCGAACTTCGCTTCGACCCAGTCCCTCTCCGATAGCTCGTCGTATTCTTCGACCTCAGGCAGATCGCCGATGGCGTCCCACACTGTGGGGGTCAGAGGCAGTTTGCGAATGTCATGGTTCGCCCTGTCAGACTGGTGTGTCGGTGCGGGATACGATGGTAGAGTTTGGCCCTCACGGGCACCCATGATAAATAAGCGCTGGCGATCTTGCGGCACACCGTACCATAGCGCGTTCAATACTCGATACGGCTCGACGATAGAATAACCGATTCCTTTGAACTCGGCGATCAACTCGTGCAAGAAAGCTTTGTGATGACCAACAGTTAAACCTTTTACGTTCTCGAACACGAAATATTTCGGCTGCAGATCTTTGACTAGTCTCACGAAGTGTGATGCGAGCCTGTTACGCGGATCGTCGAGTGCTCTATATCCTATTAGGCTAAACCCTTGGCAAGGCGCACCGCCGATAACCGCCGTGATGTCGGCTCCGCCGATGCTCGATTGCGATCTAATATAATCGCCGTCGATATCTGCTACATCCCGGCAGATCGTCGCGCAATTTGGGAAGTTGAACTCGTGGGTAGCACAATGAATCGGATCGTACTCGACCGCGGCGCGAACATCGAACCCCGCTTGTTGAAATCCGAGACTTAGTCCACCAGCGCCAGCGAACAAATCAACAGCAATAGTGTGTCCACCCATGTGATTGAAACCTAAATGAGTCAGTGCCTCGGCGCAACTCTGAATAATGGCCATCCTGTGGAAAATAGCGATGTTAACAACTAGTGTCCCACCGATGGCGAGCGAATGTAAAGCGAATATCGAGCATCCTTAGGACATAGGCAGTGCTGGCGCGCTCCTGGCGGGCAATGTGGGGAGAGAACCTGGGGACCGACGTAGACCTTCCCATCGACTAGTTCCGAATCACACCCCAGAGAAAACCGCAGAGCAGCACACACCTCATTCATTCGTGCGGAACTAAGCTGGGCCACACGTTGCCCCAGGCGCTGTTGCGACACGGTAACGGCATTGTGCAGGTTCACCGCGCACGGGGACTTCATGCCGTCCTCCTCGTTCAGAACGACTGCCTGGCACACCGCAAGATGGCACGCCGCGAATCGACTTCGCGCGCTGGCGCACATCTTCTCTCGCAGCGGTGCGAAATCGACCCCTGTGGAAAACTTTGTCAATAGGCAAAGACTGCACGATCGGGGTTAAGTCCCTGATAGCATTGAGCAAATATTTTTGGAAAAATGTCCCATTTGCCCTCTCAATGTGATATAATAAATATATAAGCTAAAACTTCAAGAAAATCAGGCGCGGCCCCCGGGCTGCGCCTTTTCTTTTGTCCGAATGCCGAGTACCTAGTCCCTAGTAAGGCAGACTCCTCGGTACTCGGTACTAGGTACTCGGTACTGGGACGGCGAAATGAGGCGCGGGACATGGCGAAGTGCAAAGGATTCAAGACCTTCAAAGAGCGCGGCGAGTGGGTGGAGCTGTTGTTCATGGCGTGGGCGCTGCGCAAGGGGCTGATGGTGTCGAAACCCTGGGGAGATTCGTCGTCTTACGATGTGGGCATCGAATACAGAGGGCGTCTTCTCAGAATTCAGGTGAAGTCAACCAGCTACAGGCTAGCCAACGGCTATCAGTGCGGATTCCGACCTCACACCAAAGGAGGGAAGCGCTACACGCGGCGGAAGGTCGATTTTTTCGCGGCCTACATCGTCCAGGAAGAGGTGTGGTACATCATTCCCGCGGCCGTAGTCCTGAAAACGAAAAGCTCGTGCCTCATGCTATGTCCAGTGCAGCCGATGCGAAGGAATGTCTACCGCTACGAGCGCTATCGGGAAGCCTGGAAGCTGCTGCGAAACGCCTAGAGCCTCTGTCGCGAAGCGCACATTCATAAGTTTTCCGACGTGCCGACTGCCTCCCGAGTCTTGAGGCAGGATAGTCCCATGCAGGCAACGCCGCGCCCCCGGGCCCAGATTCTGCAATCCATCAAAGAGTTTCTGGAGGATGGATTTCCTCCTGCGACGCCGCGTCAGTGTCGGCATTGCGGATTGGCAATGCAGGCGGTCGATGTCGATTTTCTGGTTATCGGTACGGAAACCAACTGGAAGGTGTCTTTGCCTTTCTGTCCGGTTTGCGACAAGGCCGTCTTTGACGATATGCAGCGTCCGGAGCTCATCCACTGACCTTGCAAGCGCACGTGACTCCCAAGCGATCTCCGAAGCGAATTCAGGACCTGCCCGGTTCTGATGGTGTGAGAGGTCACATCCACAATGAAATCCTGCGCGAGTTGCCGCGCCACGAATTCGCACTGGTGGCGCCGAAACTCGAACTCGTCCGCATGCAACCTCGTCAAGTGCTGCATGAGGCCGGCGAAGTGTTGAAGTCGGTGTATTTCTGCAACACCGGCCTCATCTCCGTCCTCAGCGTGTTGTCCGATGGCAAGACGGTCGAAGTAGGCCTCGTCGGCAAGGAGGGTCTTGTCGGGTTGCCTCTGATTGCGGGCTTCCTCACCTCGGCCACGCGGTCGGTAGTTCAAATCGAAGGCACCGCGCTGCGAGTGGATGGCGATGCTTTCGCAGTCCTCCTGCGTGAATGCCCGCGATTTGAGCGCAAGCTGCAGCAGTTTTCGCAGATCATGGCCATGCAGGCCACACAGATTGCCGCCTGCAACCGGCTGCATGAGGTTGAAGACCGGCTGGCCAGATGGTTGTTGATGTCCGCCGATCGTGTGGGTGGCGCGTCTCTGGGCTTGACCCAGGAAGTGCTGGGTCAAATGCTGGGTACTCGCCGCTCCAGCGTGACCGTGGCTGCCGGCATCCTGCAAAAGTCCGGATCGATCTCCTATAGCCGCGGGGCCGTAAAAATTGTCCAGCGCACGAAACTCGAGCAGGCCGCCTGCGAATGCTACGGGCTCATGCGGCGGCAACTGGAACTGTGGAAGGGTGAGGCCGATTAACTGGCCTTCTGCGGTTTGTAGGAGTGTCTCTCGCACCATACTTTTCCCCTGTCCTCCTGAGGCAGCGGAGTCCCCGGCTACAAGCCGGGGACTCCCAACGAAGGACCTATGCAACCTGCCGGCGGTACCCATGCGGCCAGCGAGTCCTGAGCCCCCAGAACGCGGGCCTCGATGACGACCAAAGAGTTGCGCCCATTGCAATTCGTCCCCTTTTGAAACCCCGCTCCGTTTCTGCAAACCGACACTTTCGTGCGAACCGGTTTCCGTTCCAACTGAGCCTTCTCTAACTAGAATCGGTCTGTGATTAAGGCCCACTTATGCGAATTCTGATTGCGGAAGATGATGCGGCTCTGGCGGGTTTCGTGCGTCAGGGGTTGCAAGGGGAGCACTACACTGTCGATCTGGTCGAAGATGGCGAGCAGGCGCGGGCCATGGGAAGCGAGTTCGATTACGACCTTGTGATCCTCGATCTGAACCTGCCCAAGCTCGATGGCGTGAGCGTGCTGCGGCATTTGCGCCTGAAGCGCCCCAGCCTGCCGGTGCTGGTGCTGACGCAGAGAAGCAAGGTGGAAGACCGGGTCCAGTGTTTGGATACCGGCGCTGACGATTATCTCCCCAAGCCGTTTTCCTTCAGCGAACTATCGGCGCGCATCCGCGCCCTGCTGCGGCGCAGCCACCTGCCGTCGGAATCCGTGTTGGTGGTCGAAGATCTCAATCTCGATCGCATAGAACACCGCGCCGAACGCGCCGGCAGCGAATCGAGCTGACCTCCAAAGAATTTTCCCTGCTGGAATACCTCATGCGCAACGCCGGCCGCCAGGTCTCCCGCGCCATGATCATCGAGCACGTCTGGAACCTGACCTACGATACGACTACGAATGTGGTGGATGTTTATATCAATTACGCCTCCTCGCAAGTTGATAAGCGGAAGGTCGGCAAACTTTCCTTGGCGATCCAGGTTGCGTTTCAGGAGCTGGGTGTTTTTCCGGCCTCCACCACGCAGATTCCCCTGGACAACGCTGAACCGATGCCTTTCAACACCGTGCAGGCCATTGAGAACGTCAAACACAATGCTGGACTTGGACGCATTGCCTCGCCTCCTGAAGATTCTCTGGCAGCAACATCCGAGGAGACAGATCTCACCACCTTGCAGAGCCAGCTGCGACAGGCGTTACATCACGAAATTGCGCTGCACGAAGTCACGCTGCATCGTGAGACGGATGGCCTGGTCATCAGCCTGCAGGAATTCGGTTTCTTCGATAGTGGATCGGCCACCATCAAGCCTGAGTCCGTCTCGGCCCTTGACCGTATCGCCTCAATTCTGGCCATCCGCACTTACAAGCTCCGCATTGAAGGGCACACCGATAACATTCCAATTCACACCGCTCAGATGGCATCCAATTGGGAGCTCTCAACGGCTCGGGCGACGGAACTGGTTCGGCTCCTCATCCTCCGCCACCGTTTTGCGCCGGAAAGGCTTGCGGCTGCTGGCTACGCGGAATATCACCCCGTCGCAAGCAATCTCACAGCTCAAGGGCGGGCGCAGAACCGCCGTGTAGACATTGTGATCCTGGGCGCGCAGGTGGCAAGAACCCCCTGATGTCCTCTAAAGGAACGCTTCTCGTCTGCCGATGAGTTTCATGTTGAGCGCGTGTCCACAGGCTGCGGAGTTTGCGAAACGCGATTGACCTATTCGAAGGGTTACTGCCAGGCCGGCGATCCGAAGGTAGCCGCATCACTACTGCAGCTCAGTGCAAGGCGTGGACGAAGTCCACAGCCTGGTCCGGGCCCTTTATCGCCGGTGAAGATGGAAGCCGCCAAATCGCAAATACGTGTGCTGATTGTGGATGACAGCGCCTTCATGCGCACCGCGCTCACCCGCATGGTCGCTTCCGATCCGGGCCTCTGGGTCGTTGGCACTGCGGCCAGTGGAAGCGAGGCCTTGCAGAGAATTGCATCTCTCAATCCCGATGTCGTTACGCTCGACGTGCAGATGCCGGGTGTCGACGGGCTTGAGACCCTGCGCCGCATCATGGCACAATTTCCGCGCCCGGTCATCATGGTGAGCTCCGCCACGCTCAAAGAGGCGGAAACTACACTGTGTGCACTTGCTGCGGGTGCCTTCGACTATGTGCCCAAGCAGCTCTCGCCGACCTCCTTAGACATTCTTGATATTCGGGAGGATTTGGTCGCCAAGATCAAGGCGGCTGCAGAATCGCGGCATTCGCGGGGTCAGCTCGACCTGCCGCGCAAGCGTCCGCATGCGGTGGACGCGCCACTGAGTGAGAAATCGTACGCTACTGCGGCGATCGTTGCGGTGGGAGTTTCGACTGGAGGTCCACTGGCATTGGAGGAGATCCTCCCGACTTTTCCGCGCGACCTGCCGGTTCCAATTCTAGTGGTGCAGCACATGCCGGCGGCTTCACCGCTCCTTTTGCCGGGCGACTGAACAAGCTTTGCGCGATTTCCGTATGCGAGGCATCGCATGGACAGATTGTTCAGGCAGGAGTGGTTTACATTGCTCCTGCGGGATTTCACATGACGGTGGGTCTTTCCACCGATCGAACGCTGATCTGCCTCTCGCGCCATCCGGAGAATCAGGTGCACATTCCATCGGCCGATCTCCTGATGCAATCGGTCGCATCCGAATTTCATTCGCGGGCTATGGGAGTCATCATGACTGGCATGGGATCGGATGGCGCGCAGGGGATGAAAGCTATTCATCGGGAAGGTGGGTTCACCGTGGGCCAGGATGAGCCGAGTTGCGCCGTCTATGGCATGCCTCGAGTTTGCGCCGAAATGGGGATCCTGGACAGAATTGTTCCACTTTCTCAGATTGCTCACGAGATTCTGCAAGCCGCGCATTACCGCAAAACTGGAGTGGGTTAAGCTAGCGCGCCAAAATCAAACGGATTCGTGTCCAAAACCTCGCGCACCTTTCTTAGGAGAGTATGCACAGAAAAAGGCTTGGCCAGGCAGGTCCTGCCATCAGGCGACACATAACACCGGGCGAGTTGTCCGGCATAGCCGCTCATCAAGAGAACCCTGACGTGTGGAGACAAGATTTCGAATTCAGCCGCGAGCTCGCGGCCGCTCATTCCCGGCATCACGACATCGGCAAGAAGCAGATCGACCGGCTCGGACAATTGGCGGTAAACATCAATAGCCTCAGCTCCGTTTCGGGCAATCACCAGTTTGTACCCTGCCGACTGAAGGACCTCGGTCGTGGCCTTGCGCACAAACCCTTCGTCTTCGGCCAGGAGAATGGTTTCTGTCCCGCCCCTCGGCTGGGCTTCGACGAAAGGGGGACAGAGCATGGTTTCGCCGATCTTCATCTCGCAGACCAGAGAGGTCTCGCCCCCGGACCCAGTGCTTGGCATTTCCGCTATTGCTGTTTCGACGACAGCACAATTGACTCCGCGATTGAAATTCAAATGGACCACTCCTGAATCCTGCACATCATCCAGCAGATTGCCTGCCATCCTCAATTTGATGGAGCAGCACCGCGCAAATGAAAGACCACCAGTCAGTTAGGTGGCGGAATGCAAAAATCAGAGTAGTGCGTATCTCCAAGCCTCATCCCATTTCGGGACATGCGTGGAAGAGAGCGAGTTCTTTTTCAGGAAGGGCAGTTCGCTTCGGGCGAAGTCATGCGCTTACTTCGGAGCTGTGAGGATGGTTCCGTTCGGGTCCAGCAGGAGCTTGTGCGTTCCCAGCGGTACGGATAAGTGAAACGAAGTCTCGGAGCCGTCGGCAAACACGCGGCCTACAAGCCTGGGAGCTGAGCCCGAGACAACCGCATAGACAGGAACGGATGTCACCAAGTCATCGGGCGCATCCTTCTGCCGGATCACTCCGGTTACAAGCGTAGTGTTCGCCTTCGCCGTAAACTTGACCCCTTGCAACTCCAGCTTGGGCAGAGAGGTGCCGTTCACCCAGCCATCCAGGAACCAATCGAGCGAAGCTTTTCCTTCGAAGCGCAACGAGGGCGGGAGATCCTCTGCAAAAACGTCCAGCAGTTCACGCGTACTGATGGCTTTCCCTGCGTACCGCTCACGGACCTTCCGCAGAGACCGCATGAACGGTTCTTCGGCATCCTTGCCCTTGTCTTTGTCTCTATCTCTGTGGCTTCGGTCTTTCCGCGCGTCGATCTGGGCTGAGTCTTCCACCATCGAGCGCAGCATGTGGAACAGCCACGTTCCACGTCCGTAACTGATGGCTTCGTAACCTTCTGGAAAACGAGACGAAAGCAGCCGGCTTCCGAGTGTCACGGGCCCGGCGTCTTTGAGAACACTGCCGTCTTTATTCTTATCCGCCAAGTCCTTCCGATATTTCTCCAAGATCAAACGAAAGCCGGCCGGATCCTGCTCCTGAAGCAACATCAAAGAGCAATAATTTGCCAGGCCCTCCGAAAACCATTGATCTCGATAGGACTGCCATACGATCAGATCTCCCCACCACTGGTGTGCCGCCTCATGTGCTGGTACCAGTTGCTCCTGCAAGCTGTGAAGATGTGTGAGGTGGAACTCTCCACGCTCCGCCGGCGACAGGAAAGCATAGGAAGACAGAAAGATCAGACCGGGATATCCCTGGCTCTCCGGCCCCGGCAACTGAGTCAAGGCCAGTTGACTGTAGGGAAATGGACCGAATCGGTCGGCATAGTAACGAATAGCCTGCGCAGTAGCGCTTGCCACAGCGGTCGCGTTCCGGGCCGGCGAAGGGTTTGCCGCAGGCAAGGGTGCAACCGGCGCCGGAGGCTGGAGCGTAGGCCGACATCGGCGATGGATCGGATGATAGCGAAGGACGCGGTTTAGGGAAATCTTTTTCCACGCCGATGGTCGCGTAAGTCTCCACGGTGACGTCGCCGGCCTGTGCTGTACCGCGCACGTATTTGCCAAGGTTGAAACCAGCTATGGGGATGGGCCGTTCCGAGACCCAATGCGCGGTTTTCTCCCCGCCGGCGTCCTCGAGCGTGGTTGCCGGGATTTGTACAGGTGGCTTGGCGAGGGGCTCAGGTTTACCTGTCGCCAGAAGCGTCCAGCCCTCCGGATAGTGGAAGGTAAGATCGAAGTCGGCCATGGCCATGCCTCGATTGGGATACCATGTGCCGCGCGCACCCACATAGAGCAGGCCCTTGCCAGCTTCCGCCAAGACTTCTCCACCGTAGACAAAGCGCAGGCTGATCTTCTGTCCCTTACGTGCCGGTTCTGAAAGAATCACGCCCACCAGATCGTTGCCGCTGCGTGCCAGTCGCGTCCCCTCCACCGCCGGATTATGGATGAATTCCACCGGTTTCCCATCCGCCTCGACGGATTGGATATTCAGAAAGCGCGACAGTTCGAATCCCAGGAACCGCGATCCGCCGCGCACTGCATCGAGTTGCAATTCCACCGCGGCATCGATTTGTTTGGGAGGCTTTACGTGAGCCTCGATCACATAGCTGCGCACAGAAATCGAATCTTCGCGCGCCTCCGTTTCTGCTGCTGGAATCGTTGAGACGCTCTGTTTCGCGGCGGGCTGGGGACGCCCGCCATTCCCGGTCGAAAATGAGGTCCAGACGTTGTAATAAACGCTGCCGTCTTCTGCGGTCTTGGGTTGCCCGGCCACGACCTGTTCCGTAACGCTCGAGTCGAAGAAGATGTCGAAGACTCCGAGTTTGTTTCCCTGCACCCGGATGTGCAGCACATGATCATCGGGATCTATGGTTCTGGGCGCAGGTGAACCTGGCGAAACCGTCCCCTCTCCGACCGGCAGCATCCCACTGAAACTCGCGAGCAACCTCATGGCCTCGGATTGCGCCAGGTTGCGGGCTGTCTCGTCCCAACGTTTAACGAACCCTTCGGCGTCGTCGGGCGCCCTAAGGCCCGGCTGCAGTTCAGCGGCGGTGTTGTCGTTGAACCGGAAGTAGGCGGTCGAGAATCGCTCTTCCAGAATTGCCATCCCTGTGAACAGGCTCATGGAATTTCGTTCTACAATGTTGGGCGGAGCCAGCAAAACCTCTCCATCGCCCTCGAAGAACGCGCCTGTGATCCTGCCCAGCACATCTTTTGTGAATGCAATGGTTCCGTCTTCCAAAGAGATGTGGATTGCAGACCGGTCGAGGGCCGCGTCCCGCACCTTGAATACTCGCGTGGAATCGAGTCCAACACTACTCAATTGCAGATAAAGCGACTCTGCAGGCCCGGGCTGGTGCGCCCGCGCCGTAATTGCCTGCGCTGGAGTTGCCCCATGACCCCAGGCCCGCGGGATGGGCAAGACGGCCAGAAATACAGCAAAAGCCTTGGCTGGTCTGCACCGTGTTGGCAGTACTTTCGTCACGTAGGTGTGAGGCTGTGCAGTTGCTAGAATGCGCTTCAATGCGCCTTCGTGTCACTAACCTGTTAGCTATGATGCTGATGTTCGCCTCTGCGGCGGCATCGGCCGATACGATCCATTTGAAGAATGGGCGCACCATTCTGGTCGACCACGTTCGCGAAAACGGCAACCGCTACGAATACGAGATCGGCGATGACAGCTACGCCATCCCCAAGACCTCGGTGGACCGCATCGAGGCGGGCGGCATGCCGATGCACTCTGTGTCCTCCGGCGCCAAGGGTTCGGCCGAACTTCCCGCCTTCACCCCGGCCGATAGCCTGGCCAACGAAGGCGACCTTCCCAAGACAATTGTGAAAGATGGGAAGGTTGACCCCGACGCTCTAACAAAGCTTGAGAACAAAGGAAACCCGGAACTGAGCGCCACGGCTGATTTCATTGCCGGCAAGTTTGAATTCGAACACGGTAACGTAAATGAGGCCCGCCGCTACTTCGACAGCGCTCTCCGCTTCCAGCCGGAAAACTCAACTGTCCTTATCTACTATGCCGCTCTGCTGGTGCGTACGGGGAACGCTTCGCAGGCTGTAACATACGCCCAGCGCGCTGTGAGCGCCGCGCCCCGGTCGCCCGATGCCTACACTGTGCTTGGCTACGCGCAGCAAGCTTCCGACCACAGCAAAGAAGCCGTTGCCGCCTGGAAGCATTCCCTCGAGCTGCGTCCTGATCCGGCCGTCCAGCAATACCTGGACAAAGCGCAGCGCGAGCAAAACGTCGAGAGTGATTTCGCTCAGCGCGAGAGCAGCCATTTCGTGATGCACTATGAAGGCAAGCAGACTTCAGAAACATTCCGTGGGCAAATCCTGGCGGCGCTGGAGTCCGACTACGACGATCTAGTCCGCGATCTGGGCACCCCGCCTCGCGACAACATCCTGGTAACCCTCTACACCGAGCAGGCTTTCTTTGACGTTACACGCGCGCCGTCGTGGTCGGGCGCGCTCAACGACGGCAAACTCCGCATCCCGATCAGCGGATTGAGTTCCATGACCTCTGAGTTGGCGCACGTGTTGAAGCATGAACTCGCCCATTCCTTCATTAATCAGCTGTCCGCTGGCCGTTGCCCCGTCTGGTTAAACGAGGGCATCGCGCAGCTTCTGGAACCGAAGTCTCTGGGCGGCGATGGCCGTCAGATGGCGCGATTGTTCAAGTCTCAACGCAATATCCCACTCACCGTGCTGGAAGGCAGCTTCATGCGCTTATCGGGCGGAGAAGCCTATGTGGCCTATGCGGAATCGCTGGCTGCGGTCTCCTACATCAACGATTCTTACGGAATGGGCGACATCCAGCGGATCCTGCAACTTCTCAACCAGGGTAGCTCGACTGAAGCAGCTTTGCGCGCAACCGTTCACTCCGACTACGGCCAGCTCGAGTCCGACCTCGCCAAGTATCTCACCGATAAATATGGCCAGTAGCTGATTTGCCCACCGCCCTCCGTTGTGCTAGCTTCGCCTCTGGTCTTCGCATCTAATGTGCGCCCTGTTTCATCCCGACACCCCAATGGCGATACCATCCGCGGAGCTGACTGCGGACGAGTTTCCGAAGATTTACGGCGCGGAAATCGCCGCCACCACCTACGGGAAGCGAGTCGCGGGAGATTTCTATGACTCGGTGCGAGTCAGCCCGGAGCGGATCTTGTTCGGCCTGCTCGATGTTGCCGGACGCCGCGAAGGCAATCAGCACGTCCTCGACGGCGCAACCAAGGTGTTTCGCACCATGGGGGCCGAACTGTTTGGGCCGCCTGACATCAACGAGTCCGATGCGATGGTTACCCTCTGCCTTCGCCTGAACCGAACTCTGATGGAAGCCGCGGGCGGTATTCACTCGTGCCCGGCATTCATCGGCTGTTACCACGAGAGATTCGGCACACTTTGCTACAGCAACTGCGGGCACACGCCGGGATTGCTGCGCGACAGCACCGGCATAAGCGAAATTGCGTCTACAGGCCTGCCGCTGGGTCTTTTTTCGCACGCTACCTGCGACGCCCCCACCGTGGGTCTGGAAAAAGGTGCGGTTCTTCTGCTGGTGTCGCGGGGAGTAGTTGAGGGCAAATGCAAAGATGACAAAGCCGAAGACCTTGAGTTCGGCCTGGAACGCGTAAAGGAGCGGCTGCGGGCCAATACTTCGGCGAACGCTGAGGCGATTTGCGGGTCTATTCTGAATGCCGTCGGAGAGTTTACCTGCGAACCCCTGAATCCGGACGACATGACCGCGCTCGCGCTGGTGCGGAGCGCCTAGCCTGTGTCCCAGCAACCTGGCAAACGCGCCAGCGCATCATACCGATACAGGGCTGCGCCTGCCCGCGCGGGACGTAGTAAAATATCCGAAAGGCTTTCGCCCGCGAGCCATTCAGCGTGGCGGCCCACCATAAATCTTATGAAGAAGCTGGTCCTGATACTGATCGCTTTGCCCTGTCTGCCCCTGATTGCCGCGGGCCAGGTGGTTGAAGAAATTGTCACGCGCGTGAACAACCAGATCATTACGCTTTCCGACTTCCAACGCAGCAAAGATCAACTCAAGGATGACGTGAAGCAACAGGATCCGGCGAATGCCGACAAGCTCTATGCGGAGCGCGAAAAGGACGTCCTGCGCGATCTTATCGACCAGCAGCTTCTGCTGGCCAAAGCCAAAGACCTCGACATCACCGGCGATACGGATCTTATCAAGCAGCTCGACCAGATGCGTAAGGACATGAAGCTGGACACCATGGAGGAATTGGAAAAGGCTGCCAGCTCCCAGGGTATTTCCTACGAAGACTTCAAACAGAACATGCGGAACCAGATCATCACTCGAAAGGTGATTGGGGAAGAAGTGGGCGCACACCTCAGCCTCACCAAGGAAGAGGAGCAGCAGTTTTACGACCAGCACAAGAGTGAGATGGAGCAACCCGAGGCGATAAAACTGAGCGAGATCCTGATTGCTCCGAAGAAGGCGCCGGCGGATAAGTCTGCCGCCGCTGCGCCGGCTCAGGCCAGCGCTGCCGATTCATCCGCCCCCGATGCCGCTAAACAATCTGACGACGCTGCGGCTCTGGCGGCGGCCGAAGCCAAGGCCAATGACCTGCTCAAACAGATTCGCGCTGGAGCCAAGTTTGAAGATCTGGCGAAGAAAGAATCCGACGGCCCATCGGCCTCGCAGGGCGGCGATCTTGGCGCGTTCAAGCGCGGCACTCTTGCCAAGGAGCTTGAAGATAAAACATTCGCCATGAAGGCCGGCGAAGTTACTGACGTGATCCGAACCAAGCAGGGCTATGTGATCTTGAAGGTTACCAGCCATCAGGTGGCGGGCATTCCGCCGTTCAAGGATGTTGAGCCGCGCGTCCAGGACGCTCTGTATTACCAGAAACTGCAGCCCGCCCTCCGTACCTATCTGACCAAGCTGCGCGAGCAAGCCTACATCGACTACCGGGAGGGTTACATCGATTCCGGCGCCAGCCCGAACCAGACCAAGCCGGTCGAAACCAACTCTGCCAAGCCCACCTCGACAAAGAAGCTCAAGAAGAAAAAGAAACTGGGTATTATCTAGAAAACAGAAACGCTCCATGTGGGGACAACCGCCTCGGCTGTCGCCGAGCGGAGCGAGGCATCACCAGCACGATCCTTCCTCCCGGCACCATCAGCCCGCTTTCTGATTTACACTATGGGAGCGAATGAAAGAGTTCTACATCTGCGATTGCACGCGCCACGAAAACAAGATTATCACTTCCAATTTTGTCGTGGTCAGCAAGCAAATCAAGCCCAAGAAAACGGGTGAGCCCTATCTCGCTTTAACCCTCGGCGATCGCAGCGGGCAACTCGAAGCCAAGATGTGGGACAACGTGGAGGAAGTCCTCAATGCCTTCGAGCAGGATGACTTCCTCAAGATCAAAGGCCTGGTCAACAAGTATAAGAACCGCTTCCAGCTTACGATCCACAAGGTGCGCAAGCTGGGCGAAACGGAGATCGACTTCTCCGACTATCTTCCCAAGACCACGCGGAATATCGACGAACTGTGGCAGACGTTGGCAGACTTTGTCGTGTCCTTTCAGAATCTTCATCTCAAGGCTCTGGTGCAGGCCTTCATGTCCGATCCGGAAATTGCGGCTGCTTATCGCAATGCTCCGGCCGCCAAGACCTTGCACCATGCTTTTATCGGCGGCCTGCTCGACCATGTGGTCTCACTCTGCCGTTCTTGCGACTTGGTCTGCAGGAATTATCCTCAGGTCAATCGCGACCTGCTGCTGACCGGCGTATTTCTTCACGACATCGGAAAGATCCACGAACTGACCTACAATCGCTCGTTTTCCTATAGCACGCGCGGCCAGCTTCTCGGGCACATAATCATCGAGCTTGAGATGTTGCAGGCAAAGCTTGCGCTGTTCCCGGATTTTCCGCCCGAGCTTAAGACGCTGCTCGAGCATCTCATCATCAGCCACCACGGAGAGTATGAGTTCGGCTCGCCCAAGTTGCCCATGTTTCCCGAAGCGCTGCTGCTCCACTACATGGACGATCTGGATTCAAAGATGGAGGCCATGCGCGCCCACTTCGAGCGCGAAGCCGACCTGGAGAGCCCCTGGACCAGCTACAACGCATCCCTCGGACGCCCACTGCTGAACAGCGCAAAGTTCCTTGCGCCCAAAGCCGCCGCTGTTCCTGAGGATTCCCTTTCTGCCGCTGAGGCTGAGAGCGATGCGAAACCTGCGATTGAAGCCAGCGAAGAAGTGCCGATTCTGCCCGGCCTTAAAACTTAGCTTCGTCCTCAAGAGGCCAGCCATCCATGCTCGACTTCAACCGTTTTGAAATCCTCACCTTTGATTGTTACGGCACCCTCATCAACTGGGAGGAAGGAATTCTCCGCTGCCTGCATCGTATCCTTGTGGCTCACGGCAAGGACACTGACGATGCAACGATCCTGAAGCTCTATGGCGATTTCGAAGCCCGCGCCGAGCAGGGAGAATGTCGCCCGTATCGCGAAGTGCTGCAGTCCGTTGTGCGGCAATTCGGGGAACAACTTGAATTCTCGGCCACCGAGCAGGAAGCGAAGTCACTGCCCGAGTCCCTACCGCTGTGGAAGCCATGGCCCGACACAGTAAGCGCACTATGCGAACTACAGAGCCGTTTTCGCTTGGTGATCGTTTCCAATGTGGACGACGACCTTTTCGCCGCGACACAACCTCAACTTGGAGTGGAGTTTGACCAGATCATCACCGCCCAACAGGCACAAGCCTACAAGCCTTCATTAAAGATTTTCGAACTAGCATTGAGCCGTGTCGGCGTCCCTGCGCACCGCGTTCTGCACGTGGGCCAGAGCCTCTACCACGACGTGCTTCCGGCGCAGTCACTCGGCCTGGCCACCGTCTGGGTCAATCGTCCATCGGCGCGAAAAGGGGTCGGAGCAGTTAAGGCTGCGGAAGCTCACCCAGACTTGCAGGTTTCCAGCCTCGCAGAACTTGCCGCTTACGCGCGGCCGTGATCCCCTTGTTCCGAAGTGGTCATCCCGAGCGCAGCGAGAGATCTTGGTGTTCGCCGCCGGCGGCAACACCAATCGCGCAGGCAAAAACCAAGATCCCTCGCTCCGCGAGGGATGACAAGCGATAAGTGGAAATAAGCTAGAAATTCGCCGGGATCTTCACAACTCTCCTCTGAATGGCCCACATCACCAGTTCGGCTTTGTTGTGGATGCCAAGCTTCCGCATCAGATTGAACTTATGCGCGTCCACGGTCTTGCAGCTCAACCCAAGAACCATTGCGGCCGAGCGCACGGTTTTTCCCTCCGCCAGAAGTTTCAGCACTTCTCGTTCGCGCACGGTCAAAGCCCGCTCCCGAGGAAAGACTCTGGGCTGCGTGCCACGCGTCTGCTGATGCTTGCCAGGAATATGGCTTGCTGGAATACGGTCCGATGCGTTCCCACCGCACACGTTTCGGACCATCTCCACGACTTCCTCTGCTGAAGTTTGGCGCACCGAGCAGTTTGCAGTCGCGGTCTGCGAGCCGCTAAAAGCAGGTATGCCCTGCTCCTGCACGCTTAGAAACACAATTGTGGTATGGGGAGATTCCTGCTCTACAAGATGTTCTGCCTCGGGCGCAGATCGCTCGAACGTTCCGATATCCGCAAGCAAAACATCCGGCTGAAACTCATGAAGTTTGCGCAGGCATTCGGCTGCATTGCTGGCTTCGCCAACCACGTCAATGTCAGGCTCGTCTTCCAATAGACGGCGCAGACCCTGCCGCAAAAGAACATGGTCATGCACAAGCAAACACCGAATCTTTCTGCGGGATAGAGTTACTTCCCTGAGATCTGTGCGTGGGGGCACACAGTTCCTCCTTAGGTTGGCCGGAGTTTTAGCGAAACGGCGCCGATCGGGTGAGCGGACCCGGAACTGCAAGAGAATACAACAGTTATTGTAGCAATCATACGCGCTTTTTAGGAAAAAGCCCGTGGGCAAGGACAAAGTGCGTTTCGGCAAAAGCCGGTCCCACGGAGCCAGACTCGCGCGGTGGCCCGGCGCTTCGCGCCCTGTTATTCTGAACGCATCTCGCCATGAAGTCGCTCTATGAAGATCTTCCCCCGGTGCAGATTGCCGGAAGGAAGTTAGTGGGCCGGGTGTTGTTTGGCCTGCTGGTGCTGACGTCCGCTCTGGTGGGAGCGACCGTGGGGCTTCTGCTGGTCTACACCACCGATCTGCCGCAGGTCGAGGCACTGGAAGCCTACCGTCCAAGTTCAATCACCGAGTTGTATGACGACCACGGGCGGGTGATTGGATCGTTCGCGCTGCAGCGGCGGGTTGTCGCGAGCTACGAAGATTTTGCTCCCGTGCTGCGCGATGCGCTGGTTTCCATTGAAGACAAGGATTTCTACCGGCATTCGGGAATCAACTTCTGGCGTATCGTGGGCGCTGCGTACCGCGACATTGAGTCCGGTGGCAGGCTCCAGGGTGCATCGACGCTGACCATGCAGCTGGCGAAGAACCTGTTCCTTTCCCCCGACCGCTCCTTTCATCGCAAGGTGCAGGAGGCGATGCTCGCGATCCAGATCGAGCGCCGCTTCACCAAACCGCAAATCTTTACCCTGTACGCCAATCAGATTTTTCTGGGGCACGGAGTGTACGGGTTCGAGTCAGCGTCAGAGTTTTATTTCAGCAAGCAGGCTAAGAAACTGACGCTAGCGGAAGCGGCACTGCTGGCGGGTCTGCCCAAAGGGCCGGGGCTCTATTCGCCGATCAACCACCCCGACAAGGCCATGCGTCGCCGCAACCTGGTGATCAACGCTCTGCTCGAAGATGGGAAGATTACCGCGCCTCAGGCTGCGGATGCGCGGTCTGCACCGGTGGTCCTGCATCTGCAGCATGATCCCAACTCGCTGGCGCCTTACTTCGTAGAGGAGATCCGGCGGTATCTCGAAAACAAATATGGAGCCGACCAGGTGCACGAAGGCGGGTTGAAGGTCTATACCTCGCTTGACGTCGATCTGCAAAGGGCCGCGAACCAGGCCGTGCTCGATGGTCTGGCGGCCTATGAGCGGCGGCATGGCTGGAAGGGAAATCTTGCGAACGTGCTGGCGGAAGGAGGTACGATCGAAAAATACCAGCATCCCGATTGGGATGACGAACCGGAAGTGAATGGATACATTCACGCGCTCGTGACTTCATCAGGCGTTGGGATTGCAACCCTGAAGTTCGGACGCTACGCGGCGGCCTTGGGACAATCAGACGTAGCCTGGACGCAGCGCAAGATACCTGATCTGCTGCAGACAGGAGACATCTGCTACGTAAGGATTCTAAGCTTGAGCCCGAACGGTGCAGCGCGCGTGAGCCTGGAACAGGATTCGGGCGCGCAGGGATCGCTCCTGGCCATCGACAACGCAACCGGCAGCATTAAGGCTATGGTGGGCGGACGTGATTTTAATGAATCGAAATTCGATCGCGTGACGCAGGCATTGCGGCAGGTGGGCTCGTCATTCAAGCCTTACGTTTACACGGCAGTGATCGACCGGGGCGGAAGCCCCGACGACACGATTCTGGATGAGCCGGTGACTTTTGAAACTGGCTCGGGCCCTTATTCTCCGCACAACTACGACCAAAAGTTTGAGGGGATCATCACGCTGCGGCGCGCTCTGGCGCAGTCCCGAAATATTCCCGCGCTGAAGCTCGCGAGCAAGGTAGGCATCAAGAGCGTGATTGACTACGCGGAGCGCTTCGGCATCACCGCCAAGTTGCCGCCATACTTGCCGGTAGCGCTGGGCGCGGCGGAAATCACTTTGATGGAGCAGACCTCGGCGTACAGCGTGTTTCCGAACGACGGTGTACGCGTGACACCTCGCTACATCACAAAGGTGACCGACTACGAAGGGCGAGTGCTGGAAGAGGATTATCCTGATGTGAAGGATGTGGTCAGCTCGCGCACAGCGCGCATCATGACCGCAATGCTGCGCGAGGTGGTGCTGCACGGAACCGGAGCAGCGGCCGCCAAGTTGCCTTTCCCGGTCGCTGGAAAGACCGGCACCACCAACGATTTCACGGACGCCTGGTTTGTAGGCTTCTCGCCTACCATGACTTGCGGCGTTTGGATGGGTTTCGACGAGAAGAGATCCCTGGGCGCAAAGGAAACCGGGGCACATGCGGCGCTGCCGATCTGGATGAATTTCATGACGACAGCGATGGCCGGCAAAGATCCGGGGCAGTTCCAGGACGCGCCGGAAGTTCCCATCACCGTGCTGCAAAAGGTAGATACTCCAGATACTTCGCCGGGCGCGGACGAAACGCACTAGGAGCAATTGCTCTCGATCCATCCGAGGATTTTGCTGATGTTGCTTAGGAATAATTTTTGACGCCTATGAAATCTCTGTTCCGCTTCGCGATGATGGCCCTGGTGCTGGTGGTTGTGGCCCTGGTGTCGGCGCTGACGGCGATGCGATTTGCCATTCACGGGCAGGAGGTCGAGGTGCCCGCGATCGTGGGGAAGACCCCTGCGGAGGCGGAACGCGCGGTTGCCGGGCTGGGGTTGCAGATCGAAGTCGAGCGGCAGTATTACAGTCCTCAGATTCCCGAGGGACGCATCATGACGCAGTTGCCGCTGCCGGGGACGAAAGTCCGGCGAGGCTGGCAGGTGCGCGTGGCGCGAAGTTTGGGGCCGCAGCGCGTCGTGATTCCGGATGTAACGAAGCAGAGCGAGCGCGCAGCGGAATGGAACATCCAGCGGCGAGGACTGGAAGTGGCTTCGACCGCTGAGATGCAGTTGCCGGGCACGCCCGCCGACCTTGTGCTGGCGCAGAGCCCTCCCGCGAACGCGAGCCAGGTGGAGGCCCCTAAGACAAGCCTGCTGGTGACGGCTGCAGCCGACCCTCCGGCATACGTGATGCCGAGTTTTGTGGGACAGCCCCTCGGCACGGCAAGCCACACGCTGCAAGATGCGGGCTTCAAGCTTGGGAACGTCAGCTTGGCACAGCCGCCCACGAATCCCGCAACTTCCGTTGCGGCTCCCGCCGCGCCGTCTGCTCCGTTGTCCGAAGCGTCACCTGCCAGCATCATAGTCACGCAGACACCGCCGGCGGGGCAGAAAGTCTTGGCCGGCGCGGTGGTGAACTTCGAAGTGCAGTGAGCGCGCAAATACATTTGTCATCCCGAGCAAAGCGAGGGATCTAGGTTCCTGCCTTCACCAGCAGTGTCGCCTGCGCAGGCAAACACCCAGATCCCTCACTTCGCTGGGGATGACAATTCGTGATGAGGTATGGCAATTGTGAACTGGCTAGATTTTTTCCAGTATCGCCGCGAAGAAACCATCACACGGGTGAACACCGGGCAGCGTGCGCAGGTAAGGGCCGCGCGTGAGCGAAGAAGGCCCCGGCCAGATTAATTCGGCTTCCTGTTGAAGCCTATCAAGCTCAACTTGGCAGTCGACTACGCGAAATGCCGAGCCTTCCGTTAGAGCCTGCTCGATCACGTCTTCGTTTTCTTCTTTTTCCAAAGAGCATGTGGAATAGATCAGGCGGCCTCCGTCCGCAACTTGAGTCATCGCCGAGCTCAGAATCCCCATTTGACGCTCCTGCAGATTGGCGAGATCTTCAGGCTTGAGCCGCCATTTTATTTCCGGATTGCGAGAGAGAGTTCCTGTGCCGGAGCAAGGCACATCCGCGAGAACGCGGTCGAATCTTGCGGCGAAGGGTAGATTCCGCGCATCGGCAGTGATCACTAAGATGTTAGCGGCCTCACCTTCGTGATATGGGCCGTGCGCGCTCAATAATTGTCGCAGCAGACGTGCGCGGTGAGGATGAAGTTCAACCGCCGCGATGCTGGCGTTAGGATTGTGATCGGCGATGGCGCCGGTTTTTCCTCCCGGCGCTGCACAGCAATCGAGCACGTGTGTGCCGCGGCCGACCAGCGCCGCAACCAGCTGTGAAGCTTCATCCTGAATGACACACAGCCCGGCTCGAAAGGCGGCTGTCTTGGTGACGTCCCCGTGCTGTATTCGCCGCGCAGATGATAGCAAAGCGCCGGGAACAAGTTCGATTCCTTCGGCGCGAAGCTGTTCCTCTGCTTCGGGACGACGCAGACGGATTGCCGTGACCGGAACTGTTTGATCGTGCTGGCAAATGCGCAGAGTGGAATCGATACCGTAGGCCTGAGTCCAGCGTTCAACGAGCCACAGCGGATGAGCGCTGCTGGCGGCGAGCGTCTCGACTGAGGCGGAGCTGATTGCGTGCGAGCAGTCGTCACCTTGCGGAACGTTAGCCAGCTTACGCAAAACCGCATTCACGAATGGAGCGGCCGAATGTTTGCGCGCGCGTTTGACGAGTTCAACGCTCTCATGAATTGCGGCGCGGGCCGGAATGCGACTGAGCCAGCGGAGTTGATACACCGCGAGTCGCAGCGCGGTAAGAACTTCGCGGTCCAGCTTCGAGAGTGGCTGAGAAGAGCTCGTCTCAATTTGCGAGTCAAGCAGCGATCGCCATCGCAGAACGCCCATCACCAATTCTGTTGTCAGAGAGTGATCGACAAGGGTGAGCTGGTCGTACATCCTCGAATGGAGCAGTTCCGAAGCATAAGAAGACTCGCGCTCCACGCGCAGCAAAATATCGAACGCAGCCGCGCGGGCTGGAGAAATCGCGGATTGCGAAGTGCGAGTTTTGGATTTCACTCTGGCCAGTATGACCGAAGCAGCCGCGGCGGAGAAAAAATTCGTTGCACTACGCCCCGATCTTCTCGCTGGGCCGCGGGCGATAGCCGCGAATAAAGTCAGCGGCGGAGCTTCGTTTCTTGCCTTCCAGTTGCAATTCGAGAAGTTCAATCGCGCTGCCCTCTCCGCAACCCGCAAGAAGGCGATTACGGCCCTCCACTCTTAACTCAGACGAGGGCAGCGCTCGATCGAGCGCAGACGCTTTCCACACGTGCAGGTTCTTCTCCCGAAACCTCGTATAGGCGCCAGGCCAAGGCTGAAAGCCGCGCATGCGGTTGAGAATCTCAGTCGCGGAACGAGAAAAATCAATCAGGCCATCTTCTTTCCTTAGAATAGGCGCGAGCGTGGCCTGAGCATTATCCTGTTCACGCGGATGAATGCTGCCGCTCTGCAACCCGCGCAGGGTTTCTACAGTCAACTCCGCTCCCACGGCCGCCAGCTTCGGTTCAAGCGTCTCCGAGGTGTCGCTAAGGTCAATGGGGATCTCCTGCTGCAAAAGAATGTCGCCCGTGTCGAGGCCCGCGTTGAGTTTCATCGTTGTGACGCCAGTGATAGTTTCGCCGCGCGCAATCGCCCACTGTATCGGCGCAGCGCCGCGAAATTTCGGCAGTAACGAAGCGTGCAGGTTGATGTTGCCGAGCGGAGGAAGATCGAGCATCCACTGCGGAATGATGCGGCCGTAACCGACCACGATGATGGCGTCCGGCTTCAGGGCGGCAAGTTGAGCGCGAAAGGCGTCGTTGTTCTTGATGCTCTCGGGCTGAGTAACCGGCAATCCTAACTGCAAAGCTCGCTGCTTAATCGGAGAAGAAACGAGTTCCAGGCCGCGTCCTTTGGGGCGATCCGGCTGCGTGACCACGAGTTGAATATGAAATCCAGCCTCGACAAGCTTGTCGAGCACCGGCACAGCGAACCGAGGCGTGCCGCAAAAAACGAGATTGAGCGAGGATGGCATTTGGTAATCGGGTAATTTTGTAATTTGGTAATTGAGAATCGCAAACCGCAGACGCAAGAAATTACAAAATTACCAAATTACCCAATCACAAATTCTTCTACCATTCGCCTGCCTTAACCATTTTGCGGATTTTGCGCTTGATCAAATCGCGTTTGAGCGCGCTGATGTGGCTGATATACAGCTTGCCGTTCAGGTGATCGGTTTCGTGCTGAAAGGCGCGCGCCAGCAAGTCATCGCCAGTCTTCTCGAAGACCTTCCCGGTCAAATCCTGGGCGCGGACGGTCACCACTTTCGCGCGACTCACGTTTTCGCGGAATTCAGGAATGCTGAGGCAGCCTTCGCTTTGCGTGTGTCGGCCTTCCTTGTGGATGATCTCGGGATTGACCAGGACGATTTGCGCGTTGGGGTCCTCCTTGAACGTGACGTCAACCACGGCGATGCGGAGCGGCACGCCAATCTGCGGCGCTGCCAGGCCCACACCGCGGGCGGCGTACATCGACTCGAACATGTCATCGACCAGCATCTTTAATTCGCCGTCGAAAACGGTGACTTTGTCGGCTGGCTTCTCGAGGACAGGATTTCCGAACTTTACGATGGGATAGATCATTTTCAGGTCGTACTCAGTCGGTCGTAATCAGTAGTTTTTCAGTTGCTGGCAATAGCCCTGGAAATTGCGCAAAGTTTCTCCCATGGAGTCGCCGCCGAATTTGTCGAGCGCACAGCGGGCCAGGGTCAGCGCGACCATGGCCTCGCCCGCGACTCCAGCGGCCGGAACTACGCAAACGTCAGATCGCTCATACGCGGCGCTCACCGGTTGGCGCGTCGAAAAATCGACCGATTTTAGCGGGCGGCGCAAGGTGGAGATCGGCTTCAAGTATCCGCGCACGCGGATCTCCTGCCCATTGGAGACGCCGCCTTCAATTCCTCCTGCATTGTTGCGCGTGCGAGTGAAGCCAGTAAAATTCTTCGACTCGCCATAGCCGATTTCATCGTGCACGGCCGAACCCGGAGAAGCCGCGGCGTTAATGCCGGAGCCGATCTCCACCGCTTTCACCGCCTGCAAAGACATCACCGCGGCGGCCAACAACGCATCCAGGCGCTCGTCCCACTGCGCGTACGTGCCCAGCCCCGGCGGAACCCCGTGGGCCACCACCTCGAAAACTCCGCCCAGCGAGTCACCGCTTTTGAGAACTTTATCGACCTCGCCCTTCATGCGCTGCTCAGTTTCTTTGTCGGCGCAATTTAACAGGATTTCTTCCTGACCGTAAAGCCCCTGAATCTGTTCCCAAGGGACTTCCTGTTGCAGAGCCAGGTTGCCGACAGCGACGACGTGGCTGAGCACCTCAACGCCGAGTTCACGCAGAAACGTTTTGGCGAGCGCGCCGATGGCAACCCGCGCCGCCGATTCGCGGGCAGAGGCCCGCTCCAGCACATAGCGCGCCTCCGGAAAATTGTATTTCAAAGCGCCCGCCAGGTCGGCGTGCCCGGGCCGCGGAGAGGCGACACGCTTGTGGCGCGCGGGGTCGCCTTCGCCCACCGGCAGCGACTCCTGCCAATTTTTCCAATCTTTGTTTTCGAGTTGAACGGAGATGGGCGAGCCTATCGTGATGCCGTGACGAACACCGGAGAGAATGTGTGCGCTGTCCTTTTCAATCTTCATCCGGCCGCCGCGGCCATAGCCTTGTTGCCGGCGCCAGAGTTCGCGGTCCAGAAAGCTCTGGTCCACTCGCAGTCCGGCGGGCAGGCCCGAAAGGAACGCGACCAGGGCTTCGCCGTGAGACTCTCCGGCTGTGAAGTAGCGCAGCATGAGTTGCTCGATTTTACCTGATGCAGCGTTCTTCCGGAGTCTTCCGAAGGAGAAAGAAAACAAAACCGCGCGCCTTACGGCGCGCGATGAATTGCCAGGAATGTTGAAACGGACTAACTCGTCCGGCTCTTCAGCACCTCGATGGCTTTGTGCAACTGATCGTCGGGTGAGGTCTTGGGCTTGGCTGCTGGTTCCTCGGCAGCAGGCTCCTGGTCCCCATCGTCAAGTGAGACCGCGCTTTCCGCCTCGTCTGCCACCAGCACGTTGGGAGTCACGGCGGTTTCCTGAATCGCCTTGCCGCTGGGCGAGTAGTATTTCGCCACAGAAAGAATCAGGGCTCCGCCGTCTGGCAGATCGAACGTTTTCGTTTTCGACCCTTCGCCGAAAGTTTTTTCGCCCACCAGGTCGCCGCGCGCATTCTCCAGGAGCGCCGCTGCCACGATCTCAGCCGGCCCTGCCGTTCCCTTATTGACCAGCACGGCGACTGGAAGGGAAGTCACTGCCTTCGCCGGATCAGCATTAAACGCCTCTCGCGGAAATTTCTGCCCTTGCAGATAAGTGATCGTGCCGTGGTTCAGGAAAAGGTTGGCGACAGCAACGCCCTCGGTCTCTTCCCCCTGAGACGTGTTCCGCAAATCCAGCACCAGCTTCTTCGCGCCAGATTTTTCGAGTGACTTGATCTTCCCGGCAATCTCCTGCGCTTTGCCCTTGGTCAGAGCATCCACTTTCACGTAGCCGACGCCATCCTCCAGCATCTTGTCGGAAACCGCCGGAATGCTCACCACATCCCGCGTGATCGTCATCTTCTGCGGCTCCGCCCTTCGCGCCCGCACCACCGCGACGTTCACGGTCGAGCCCGGAGCGCCCGACAGCGCGCTGCGAATTTCCGGCAGCGACATGTCTCGCGTGCTGCGGCCTTCGATCGCTTCGAAAATGTCCGTGGCCTCAATCCCTGCCTTCTCCGCGGGTGAGCCCGGCAGCACAGAAACTACGTCTGCATATCCAAAGCGTTTCGAGACGGTCGCCCCGATCTCGCCCTTGGCCTCCGACTTGTGCGCCTTGTAGGCCTTGTAAGCCTCGGGCGTCAGGTAGCTGGAGTTCGCATCCAGCGACTCCACCAGTCCGTGCAATGCCCCGTCAGTCACCTTGGGGATGTTTGGATCTTCCACGTACTCGCTTTGCACCCGCGACAGCACTTCGCTATACACCTGCATCTGCCGGTAGGAGCCGTCGTTCGAGGAGGCATGCACGCCGCCAAGGCCAAACGAACCCGCCACCACAAACAACAACACAGCAAAGGACGAAACCAGCACCGCAGCTTTAATCTTCATCGACATCGTTTATTCTTCTTTTGGAAAGGAGTCGCTTCCTGAGGAACTTTTACCATTATATCGCGTAGAGGCAATTTCTTGTCCCGTGGCTGCTCTTGTTCGGCCGGACGGCGAGCCTTATGGGCCGAACCTGCCCGCAAGGTTCAGACGGTCCAAAGCGAGTTTCGTCACCACCCGCTATGCCGGAGGTTTGAAGTTCAGCGTGATCAGGCTCTGCACCGATACGACGCGGCCATTTATGGAATAGGGCTTGAAGCGCCACTGCCTTACCGCATCGATGGCGACCCGCGCAAACATCAGCGAGCCTTGCAGAAACTTTACGTCCTGCACGGCGCCATCACGCCCAATGACCACCTGCAAGACCACACTGCCGCGCTGTCCGCTGGCTTTTGCCGCTGGTGGATATTGCGGATCAACCGGTTGAGCCAGCAGGTCGCGCACTGCTGCTTCCGGCAGGTTCACCGGCTCAATCGCTGACATGGCTGCCTCGGCCGGCTTGTTCCCGCTGGCGTCCGGAGTGCTGGACGCCATCTGCGATTTCAGACTCGACGGAATGCCCGTTCCCGTGGCAGAAACAGTATGCGCAGGCGTGACAGGCTGCGCCGTAGATGTAACCAGACGCGGCTGCGGCGCAGATGGTTGGGCTACGGGAACATTCGGCGGTGCCGCCGCAGCGGGGGCTGGACTAGGCGCTGCCGAAGTAGTTCCAGGTGGAACGCTGATTCCCGTCGCGGCCGCATCTTTAGTCGGTTCCGGACCAGCCTGCGCTTGTCCGTTCTGGCTTTGACCTGTCTGGTTGGGATCGGCAGCATTGCTCTCGCCGGGGGGCGCCTGCGCCTGCCCGCTGTTCGCCTCGGCACTCTTGTCCGGTTTCGCCGTAGGATCGATGACCGGAAGCACACGAATCTGGGATGCATCCGTCGTCGCATCCGGAATGTTCGCCGTCACCGGCATCTTGTACTCGTCACCCGACTGGCCAAAACTGTCATGCAGCGCCACTGCCTGCGGTAAAGGGGCTGGCGGAGGGTTCAGCCAATTTGCCGCCACATGCACGGTAGCGTGATAGAGGATCTGCAAGCTTCGTCGAGTTCGGGGCACCGCCATCGCCACTACGCAGGCAACCGCCAACGCGCTCACCCAGAGAAGTTTTCCCCGGTTCGAACCTGGCCGCTGCGCCGGTTGCGTGCCGTCGTGTCCGGCCATGTAATCGAAGAGCGCGCCTTCCGATCCCGTTTCCTGTGCCGCCTCCTGCTCCACCGGATTTTTTTCTTTCGCCGCTAGGCTAGCCGGCGGTGCTCCGTGGGAAGGAGTGTCGCCATACGACAGCAATTCGCTCTTCGCCGAAACATCTTCCTTCGCCTGCAAGATCGGTTTGGTCAGCCGGGCTTGCAGGGATGCCCATCCCGTCAGCGCCTTCTGAGGCTCAACCGGCTCTGTTGCTTCGGCCTCGTCCACCGCTGAGGCCATTGGCTCCAACTCGGTTAATGCGTCAACCTCCGCCATAGCGGCCTTGTCCAGAGACTTCTGAACCTCACATTCCGCTTCAGTGTCGAATTCTGCTCCCGGCGCGGCACTGGCCGATGTGAGGAATTCTCCCGCCCGGAAGGTTTTCTCTGGCGCCTGGATTACAGAGGCAGGCACGGGCCCCGCGCTAACCACCGCCGCCGAAGCCGTTTCCGCTTTCTCTTGTGCAGCAACCGGTGCTGCCGGTTTCGCCGATACTTGCAACTTTGACCGAAGCAGTTGGCACGCCGTGCTCATCGTATCGCGCACCTGCTCTGCCCGAAGTGGTTTTACAAGAACTGAATTGGCTCCCGCCCGCAATGCCTCCGGCAACCGGGCATCCTCGCCGACGATCGCCAAAATCAGCGGCCGGTGCGCCGCCTTCAAATCCCGCGCCGTCTTCAACAGGAACGCCGCTTCCGGCTGGTCCTCCCAGTCCGTAACCACAATTTGGAACAGTTGGGTTGTAACCCGCTCCACCCCGTCCACTGCGCTATTGCAGTGTTCTCCCTCGATGCCGAGATCGGCGAGCACCTGCCAGATCGGCTGGACCGTCTGCTTGTTCGATGAGAATAATAGGCAGCGCAAGGGCATACTATTCCAGCCTAAGCACACGCGGTAACCACAGCAAGTTACTGTGAGGCAGTGGCCAGTGGTCAGTGGTCAGTGGCCACTGAAACGCCTTGTTTTCGCCTTTGCTGACCACTGACCACTGACCTCTGCGTTAAAATCCTGAGTCGTCCGGATCGACACGTGTATGCAGACTGCGGATGTCGCCATCATCGGCGGAGGGATCGTTGGCTCCAGTATCGCCTATCACCTTACGGCGCAGGGATGCGGCAATGTGCTCGTTATCGAGCGCGAATCGGCGCAGGGCAAGGGCTCGACCGGAAAGAGTATGGGCGGCGTGCGCGCGCAGTTTTCCACTCCGGTCAGCATTCAGATGTCCCTTTACTCGATTCCCTTCTACGCCAGTTTCGAGGAGCGCCTCGGCTATCCCTGTGACTACCGGCCGCAAGGCTATCTGTTCTGCGCCACCAACGATCAGCAGATGGCCTATCTCCGGACAAACTACGCGGAGCAGGTGAAGATGGGCCTGAAGAACGTGCGCCTGATGGCGGGCGACGAGATTCGCGGCATGTTCCCGCAGTTGCGCGCCGAAGATATTGTCGGCGGAAGTTTCTGCTCCAGCGACGGCTTCGTCGATCCCTACAGCGCGATGAACGGATTCATGGCCTGCGCTGTCGTTCATGGCGCGACATTGTGGAAGAACACAGTCGTCACGGGTTTTACGCGCGACGCCACCGGCATTGCGTCGGTCGAGACCACGCGCGGCTCAGTGGCCGCTCGCAAGGTTGTAAACTGCGCCGGACCTTGGGCCGCAAGCGTAGCCAAACTCGCCGGCGTGAATTTGCCGGTTGAGCCGCTGCGCCGCATGCTGGTCCCAAGTGAACCCTTTGACGAATTTCCCCACACCGCGCCCATGATCGTCGATATGTCAAACGGATTCCACTTTCGTCCCGAAGCTCGCGGGTTTCTGCTGGCGTGGAACGATCCCGAAGAAACGCCCGGATTCAAAACCGAGTTCGACGCGGCTTTTGTCGAGAAGATCCTTACCCGCGCGGCCGATCGCGTGCCTTGCTTCGCCAATCTTCCGGTGAACCCAAAGCGGGCCTGGGCGGGACTGTATGAAATGACTCCGGATCATCATCCAATCCTGGGCGAAGCGCCGAACGTGCCCGGTTTCTTTCTCGCCAATGGTTTCAGCGGACACGGTGTGATGCACGCCCCGGCGACGGGAAGGATTCTCAGCGATCTCATTCTCACGGGCAAAACAGACCTGATCGATGCGTCGTTGTTGAATCTGGAGCGCTTCGCCGAAGGCCGCCTGATCCACGAAACCGCAGTGCTGTAGCGAGTTTTGAAAAGGCGCGGATCCATGTAACGAGCTCTGAAAGGCGCGGATTCATGTAACGACGTTTTGAAAGGGCGCGGCTTATATAACGACGGCCTCGAAGGGCGCGGCAAGAGAAGGTCTCCAAGAAACGGTACCCATGGTCACTCTGCAACAACACAACTACTGGCTCACCACGGCGGATTTCCGGAAGACCGAACCGCGTCCGCTGCCCGAGCACGTCGACGTAGCCGTAATCGGTGCTGGCTTCACTGGCCTCTCTGCCGCGCGCACGCTCGCCCAGCGCGGTGCGAAAGTCGCCGTCCTCGAATCCGAAACCATCGGCTGGGGAGCCAGTTCCCGCAACGGCGGCATGGTGCTGACCGGCATGAAGCTGGGCGTAGACCAACTCATCCACAAGTATGGACGCGAACTCGCCCGCCGCATGTATGCCGCGTCGCTTGAGTCTATTGACTGCGTCGAACAGATTGTCCGGGAACCAGAAATCGACTGCGACTTCTCGCGCTGCGGCCATCTTGAAGTGGCCTGCAAGCAAAAGCATTTCGACGATTACGCCCGTCAGGCGGAAGTGATTGGGCGCGAGTTCAATCACAAACTGCAGGTGGTACAGAAAGCCGACTTGCCCGCCGAGATCGGCTCGAGCGTTTATTACGGCGGCATGGTCGATGAAGTCAGCGCCGGATTGAATCCCGCGCGCTACGTCGCCGGACTCGCCCGCGCCGCGATGAAAGCCGGCGCTGAAATCTTCGAGCATGCGCGCGTCGAGGGCGTGCTGCGCGAGTCCAGCCAGGGCGAAGCAGGATGGAAGGTCACAACCTCGCGCGGCTCGTTGTGGGCGCGCGAAGTCTTTGTTGCAACCAGCGGCTACACCGGCAACGCCACTCCTGCGCTACAGAAGCGACTCATCCCCATCGGGTCGTACATCATCACAACCCAAACCCTTCCCGAGGCGCTGGCGCACGAACTCAGCCCGCGCAATCGCATGATCTACGACTCGAAAAATTATCTCTACTACTACCGGCTCACGCCTGACCGCCGCATGCTATTCGGCGGACGCGCCGCATTTTTCCCCGAGACTGATCGGACCATCCCCCGCAGCGCCGAAATCCTGCGCCACGGCATGATCGACGTCTATCCCCAACTGCGCGACGCCAAAGTGGAATACGTCTGGGGAGGCACGCTCGACTTCGCTTTCGACATCATGCCCCACGCCGGCCAGATCGATGGCATGTACTACGCCGTGGGCTATGCTGGCCACGGCGTAGCCATGGCTACGTATCAAGGCCAGAAGATGGCGGAGTTGATTGCGCAGATCGGGACAAGCCGGAGAATCCGTTTGTAGGCATTCCGTTCCCTGGCGCGCCGTTCGGCCTGTACAACGGCAAGCCGTGGTTCCTGCCGTTTGCGGGAGTGTGGTACAAGTTTCTGGATTGGGTGAGCTGCAAAGTTGAAATGATTCCTGCTGGATACATGGCGAAGCGCGTGCAAAAGCCCAAAGGCTTTCAAATCCATGGCATCGATGACGTGTACTCAGTCAGCGATTGCGTAAACGAGGACTTTGCCGACTACATCAAGTACTGGAAGCACAATGGCTACTGGCTCTTTGATTCACCCCGAGATCATTCGGAGCGGTGGCGCAGGAAAACTCCATTCAACTTGACGGAACGTCCCTCTTCTACTACGAAGTGTACGGCAAGGAGTTCGATGGCAAGGTTTGGTCCCCGTACAAAACCGAATCCTCATTTCCAACCAACGTCATTCCGCCGCAGGAAAAACTGCTCGAAGGTTTCGATGTGGTCACGTTTTATGCGAGGAATGCGCCTGACATTCTCCCCTCTCTCCTGCAACGGCTTAGCGAGAGGGATTCGAACGAATCCGCATTGCCTGCTTGAATCGTTTGCCGAGGCTTATGACCAACTTAATGGCGGAGCCTTTAACAATGCCGAGCCTGGACCGTACCGCATCTTCGCCGTCTATTCGGTAGCATGGCCCCACAATCCGATTCGGTGGCTCGGCGACTCAAAACGGGTTTCGAATCGTCATCTGGCCGTTCACAATCTGACCGTCCTGCAAGTCTTCCGAATAAAGCGTGGAGCAGTTCGCTTCGAGAGCGGAAGAGGCGATCAGCGCGTCATAGATACCGATATCCGTACTGTTGCGCAATCTTCAACGCGGCTTCATGCGTATCCAGTGTGATTGAAACCGGCGAAGGGAACAAGATTCGAACTTCATCCAGCGCCTCGACCACGTCCTGCCAAGGCATGCGCATCTTACGCCGTGCGACCGCGACGAATTCGTTCAAGACTTGAACGCTGATGACTCCGCCTTGCGCTACTAGGTGCTGGGCTCGCTCCCTGCGGGAGTCTCCGCTGACCATCGCGTAGATCAGCACGTTGGAGTCGAAGAACGCCCTAGCGCTCATCGCTCCCGCTTCCTCGCCCATGAATCTCTTCGCGATCGAATACATACCCCGGAGGCAAAGGACGGCGCAGCTTGCGCAGAGCCTCCAAGGCGCGTTGCCGGCTTTCGTCGCGGCCGACTTCTAACTCGCGGCTACCCGCGACTCGAATCTCGATGTCGTCGCCTTCTTTCAGTTCAAGCGCCTTGACGACTGCGGCGGGTATTCGAATTGCCAGACTGTTTCCCCACTTTGAAACCTGCATAGAACTGCTCCCTTAGATATACATTTCAATTGTATATCCTGTGGCGCTTATGCGACAAGTAATTCCTCGATTGCCCGAGGAATGGTGCAAGGCCGCCAACCCCCTCCGTTTCAGTACCTTACGGAGAGTCGGCCTGTGCAAAACTAGGCCCGTATCTTGCTCAAAACACGGCACTTAATCCCGTGAGTTAAATCGATTGATCTCGCCCGTAGAGCGACCCGAAATCGCCAAGGACCTTAGGGCTCGACGTGGAGTTCCGTTGGGCAGGAAGGGTACTTGGAATCGCAGCACGGGGCGTTCCTGTGAGCTGTCGGCACCCAGCAACGAAATTGTTGATTGGTGATTTCTGATTGCTGATTGAAGCCCTGGGGACGATCCGCTTTTCAATCAGCAATCAACAATTAGCAATTCCTTAGCCGCCAGCGTCCCGCTCAACGCTCCTTCTAGTTCCAGCAGCTTACGCTTTATCTCTACCCCTCCGCCGTAACCGCAAAGCGTGCCATCGGAGGCGATGACTCTATGGCAGGGGACGACGATCGCAATCGGGTTGCGATTGTTGGCCATGCCTACGGCGCGAAATGCATTCGGCTTGCCTATTGCGCGAGCGATGTCAGCGTAGGTGCGCGTCTCTCCGTAGGGAATTGTGAGCAGGGCTCGCCAACAGGCTTGCTGGAAATCTGTGCCGCGAAGATCGAGTGGGAAGGTGAACTCGCGGCGCTTGCCGGCGAAATACTCTTCCAGTTCGCTGACGTAGGACTGCAACTGGGCAGGCGAATCGTCGAACTTCAGCCCACTCTTCTCTTCCCGCAGGTCACGAGGATTGGGGCGAATCGTTTGCTGTCCCGGCAAGCGGGCGTCGAATTCGAGCGCGACTAATCCCTGGGCGGACGCTGCCAGAAACAGTGGTCCGATTGCTGAAGCCATGGTTGTGGTGTGCAGGGTTTCCATGGCTTCCCAGCCTATCACCGGCCGCAAGGCGAACACAAGGCGAATAGCATAGCTCTCTCCGGGCGCTTGACAGAAGTTGACAGAAATCGGTTTTTGGCCCAAAGTGTGTGCGGGCGTGCTTATGGGCTTATCTCCATCCCCTATGAAGAGGGGGCTGTTCATTATGGTCGCCGTGGTCCTGGCGCCGGTCCTGCTGGTGGGACTGGTGGCGCTGGCTGCGGGCGAATGGAAAACCGTCGGCGCTACCGCGAGCGGCGACCAGGTTTTGGTCAGCTCAGTCACATCTCAGAAGAACGGGCTACGCACCGCCTGGGTTCGCGTCGAATATAAAGAACCAATCAAGCTGCCGCAGGGTGGTCCGTTTGTGGAACTGCGGGCGCGGGTTCGCTTCAACTGCGCCAGCGGCAGCGCGGTGCCGAATTCGGAGTGGTTCTATTCCCGCGACCGGAGCGGGAAACTCGTGGTCAGCAAGAAGACGCGGCGCGACGACCAGTTCGGACAGGTAACCGAAGGCGACTTCGGCGGGATCGCAAAAGAATTTGTCTGCAAGCAGAAGTGAAAAAGCAGTGGTCAGTGGTCAGTGATCAGTGGCCAGTGAAGATCAACCACTGCAAACTAACTCCCACCAGCCTTGGTCTCCACTGACCACTGGCCACTGACCCCTGACCACTGGTTTTCGCTTTTCCACAGCTCCCGCCACTTCGGTAACTCCCCACCCACTTCCGCAGACGTGCATTCCGTCATATGCTGATAACGAAAACGTAGTTGCGCTCTATCGTTTCACATTTTCTTTCTTAGTATGGATTCGTTACGTCTCTATTCGTTGATGGCGGTCGGCGGCAGCGCGGTGGTCGTCGGCGCTTACGCGCTCTTGCGGCGCAAGCCCAAAGGGCCGGCAGAGCTGGAACGCGAGCGCCGCACTTGGCTCGAGGGCGTGGGGCGCATCACGGATGGCACTGTCATTGATGTGCAGGAGTTGCCCGTCAACCACGGACACCACGCCGCGGTGCTGCTCATCTACAAGTATGACGTCGCGGGCGTGTCGTACGAATGCTCACAGGATGTTACTTACCTGCGCCAGTGGATTAATCTGCATTCTTGTCGGCTGGGAGTGCCCACTTCGGTGAAGTACGATCCGCATAATCCGGGGAACTCGCTGGTAGTGTCGGAGAGCTGGATGGGGTTAAGGCAGTAGTGCAGTGGCCAGTGGTCAGTGAAACATCAAGAAGACTCGGGGACCTGCTTTTAGTGACCACCGACCACTGACCACTGCACTTAAACACTGACCACTGCACTTAAATCTGATAATCCTGATAATCATCCTGAAACAAATCCTGCGGAGAGATGTTCGTGGTTGAGCCGCCTTCGCCGTTGTTCAGGTTCGGTTCGGCGCCCAGCGTTTCGTGGGAATGGTGCTGGAGCTTCTCGCGGAGCTCGTGCACTTCCTTGGCAAGCTGGATGATTACGTCGGAGAGTGGGTCGCGGATCTCCTTGGGATCGGTGATGACTACGCGCTTGCCGTCGCGCAGAACGATGTGTCCGGGGACGCCCACGATCGTTGAATTCGCCGGGACGCTGCGCAGCACTACCGAGCCAGCGCCTATGCGGCAGTTATCCCCAATGGTGATGTTGCCCAGTACCTTGGCGCCAGAGCCGATGGCTACGCTGTTGCCGATGGTGGGATGGCGCTTGCCCTTTTCCTTGCCGGTGCCGCCTAGTGTCACTCCCTGATACATGGTTACGTCGTTGCCGACGATCGCCGTCTCGCCAATTACTGTGCCCATGCCGTGGTCGATGAAGAGGCGGCGCCCAATCTCTGCGCCGGGGTGAATTTCAATGCCAGTGAGCAGGCGCGCCACTTGCGAAACCCATCTTGCCAGGAAGCGCATCTGGTGTCGCCAGAGCCAATGGCTGAAGTGATGAGCCCACACAGCGTGCAGACCGGGGTAGCAGATGACGACCTCGAGATAGGAACGAGCGGCGGGGTCAGACTCGAAGACGGCGGCAATGTCTTCCCGTACTGACCGGAAGAAGGAGGTCATAAGCCAGTTCTCAGTTCTCAGTTCTCAGTTCTCAGTAGAACCCTTGTGCTTACTTCTCACATTGGCGCTTGCCGCCTTTGTGAGGGCTGAGAACTGGGACTGACAACTTTCTTTCTTCTTGATGAACGTAGCTTAGGAAAGGGAAGAGTGCAAGAGCAAGAAACTGAGAACTGAGAACCGAGAACCGAGAACTGAGAACTGAGAACTGGCTTCTAGCTTCCGGTCTGGAAGCCGCCGCTGTGAGCTACTGTCATGCGGAGATACTTGTAGGGATTGACTGGGGTGTCGTTGATGCGGACTTCGTAGTGGAGGTGAGGGCCGGTGGAGCGTCCGCTCATGCCTACGTAGCCGATGGTGTCTCCGCGATGGACTTGCTGTCCCGCCGTTACGGCGAAGCCGGAGAGGTGGCCATAACGCGTCGAGATGGCATGGCCGTGATCGATCATGATGGCTTTGCCGTATCCGCCCATGAAGTCAGCGAAGGTGACCACCCCGTCGGCGGGCGCCACGATCGCGTGGCCGTATGCGGTGCTTATATCCACGCCGCTGTGAAATGCGCCTTCTCCGTTAAACGGGTCGAGGCGCTCACCAAAGCTGCCAGTAACCTGGCCTTCCACCGGCCAGAGGTTAGGCGCAGAATTGGCGCGGGCCCAATCGGCCGTGGTGGCGTTGCGAGTCATGCCGAGGCTGATGCCAACGGTTGCGGCTCCGGTTAAGGCGGAGGTGCGCAGGGCGCCAAGCTGGTCGAGTGAGGAACTTACCTCGGCATCCTGGATTTTCTTTTCGGAGGCAGTGACCAGCGCGGGCTGAGGCTTCAATCCGTAAAGCGCGGAAACTTCGCTGGCGATCGAGCCCAGGGAAGCGACCTGAACGTCGCGCTCTTTGGCAACTTCTTCGAGCCTGGAATAACGATCCTTCAACTGCTCTTTTTCCGTGCGCAATTCGTTATAGTGCGAAACCTTGAGCAGCATGCGGGTATAAGAGCTGGCGATACCGGTAAGGCTGAGGAATCCGATGGCTGCGCCGACTACGAATACATACAAATAATGGACGGGAATGGAGATCTTGCGCAGCTGGCCGTCGTCGCCGCGGGCCACAAAAAGGATGTAGAAGCGCTTATGCAAATGCCTTCCTTCTTCGACTTTTGATTGGTCAGGGCCGGAACTCCAGGCAAAGTTCTGAGGTTGCAGAAAGCCTGTTCGGACTACCTGACTGTTTCGGGCCCGCTCCCATCTTGGGAATGGAAACTTCTTAACGCGCCCTTTTCCTACCAGAACTGAAGACCAAGCCCAAACTTGCCATCTGCAATTGATACGGAATGCAGAACTTAAGCTGGTCCAACTTACTCGACCAAAGATGTCTGAATGTCTGGTAAAAGGTAACAAACTGGGTTCCCCCTGTCAACGCCCCGAATGGCGATGAGACGTTACTTAAGACTTGAGTAACCGGTGGTCACCTTCCGCCAGGTGACCGGAGCGAATGGCCATCAGGCAGAACTGCCCAATGGTCCCATAGGAGTGCGAGGGCGAGTCCACAGGGCGATGGCAGCATCCGAAGCTGGGCCTCGCTTATATTGGTGTCGTGGAGATTGCCGAGAAAGCGCTGATTGCCCAGGTTCGCCGCATGGCGGCGTTGGCGAAGAATCCTGCGATACCGATCGGAATTGGAGACGACTGCGCTGTGCTGCGACTTCTGAGCCGAGGCAAGAAGAACGAGAGAGACACCCTGGTCACGACCGACTTCACGCTGGAAGGAATCCACTTCCGGCGGGACTGGCATTCGGCGGAATCGGTCGGGCATCGATGCCTGGCGCGTGGGCTGAGCGACATTGCGGCTATGGGCGGGGAGCCGGTGGCGGCCTTTCTCTCGCTGGCCGTGCCTCGCAACTTGCCGCAAAGCTGGGTGGGCCGCTTCGCGCGCAGCTTGATCAGCCTGGCCGAGCGATACCGTGTCACCCTTGCCGGCGGCGATACGGCGGAGTCGCCCAACGGAGTTCTGGCTGACATTATTGTGGTGGGCACTGTGGCAAAGGGGACGGCCGTGTTGCGGTCTGGGGCGCGGCCCGGAGACCGCATTTATGTGAGCGGGGAATTGGGCGGTTCGGCGGCTGCGGTCTGGCAGATGCGGAAGAAGCCCAAGCGGAAGCTGAATCCGCGGGAGTATCCGCGGCATTTCTTTCCCGAGCCGCGAATCGAGTTGGGCCGGATTCTGCGCGAAAAAGGTATTGCCTCGGCGATGATCGATACCAGCGACGGGCTCTCGACTGATCTCGCCCACATCTGCGAAGAAAGCGGCGTGGGTGCGGAACTGCAGGCAGAATCAATCCCGCGGGCCAGCGTTGGCAAACCGGCGCGGGAAGTCGATCTGCAACTTGCGCTGCATGGAGGAGAAGACTACGAACTGCTGTTCACCGCGCCTCGCGGCAAGCGAGTCCCATCACGCATTGCCGGAGTTCCCATCACGCAGATCGGGCACATCACGCGGGGGAACAAGATCTTTCTGAGGAAAGGGGGCGGCGTGGGGTATGAACTCGAGCCCCTGGGGTGGGAACACTTCCGTAAATAGTGGTTACTTCAGTGACCAGTGACCATCAGTGTCTATACCCGCGCCAGAAAATCGGGACTAAAGTATGTACATTATGTCCCACACCCAAATTGCCTCGCTACGCGTTGTGCTGGTTGTGCTGGCGATCGCTGGCGCGTCTGCAACCCTTTCTGCCGATAAGAAGCAGCCGCCTCCGCCGCCAGCGCACGCCAAGGCGCCTGTGCCTGCCGTCACCAATGACTATGTGCACAAGGAGTTTGGCGACAACTGTTCGTTGCTGGCGGGGCCTCCGCAATTTGTGGGCGATCTCGATGGCGATGGCGTGGACGACCTTATCGTGGCCGCCCGCTGCAAGAATCCGATGGCTGATCAGGCGGAATACGGCTTTCGCGTGGCTGACCCATACAACAGCTTTATGGGTTTCGGGGACGTCAAACTGACTTCGACATTTGCTTCGGATGTGCCCGAACGGAAAGGCGTTTCTTTGCTGATTGTCCACGGTGTGGGCAAAGATGCCTGGCGTTCCGACAAAGAGAAGCCCAAGTTTCTTCTCATCAACCTGCCCTTCCAGACGCTGACCGTGAAAAGGCTGGCGCTGAAGAAAAGGACTGTGCTTGGAATTTACATGGAAGAAAAGGGCGAGGGCGAGGCGACCTCTTCGGTCATCTTCTGGGACGGGAAGAAATATCGCTACCAGATCCTGGGATCGGATCTGGAGTAGGCGTTCACACCTCTGTCTTGTACTGCTCACGCAGGGACGGCGTCTCGCGTGTCCAGGGGAGTGCAGCCGACTACCGCTCAATTCACCTTCTCGAAACTGACGTTGCGAGCTCGGATGCTAAACACGATCAATCCGCAAACATCGTGATGGGCATCTCGGCGAAATACGATATTAAACTCCCCACCCTCGAATTCATCCTGCGCGATTGGACTTAGCTTCAGAGGTGGATTCCATCTGCTGTGATTATTCTGAAGAAGCAGATTCCCGTGGGTGATCGACAAATTGTATGTGACATCGAGTTCCACGCTTCTAAATTGCCCGGTGTAGACGGCTAGATCGGAATCGCCGAGATGTGGCGCTTCAACTCTCTTGCCTGCGAAAAACGTCTCGCCATCCGTTATTAGCGTGGCCTGCATACCGCCGGTGGAGCTGTCGAATGTGATGGTGCCCGTACCGAGGTCTTTGAATTGATTAGGTCCCACCCGCGGAAGACTCGCGCCCCAGGCCATCAGGCTGCCTCCCGAAACAGTAAACGAATAAACAAAGTGTTTCTGCGGATCCAGATACTTGCCAGCAAAGAAACTTGGGTCAGGGAAGTCTCTACTGCTTGAGGAGTGGATCGCACCGGTCTCCCGGCTCAGGGCCTTCTCCAGATAAATATCTGCTACCTTGCGTGCGAGGTTTGTTACGGAGTTGCCCGCGCTCGACAAGTTGCAGAGGCACACAACCGTGAATCGCTGACCCGGAAAACGCAGAATTTCAGTTCCGTAACCAAAGAGCCCGCCACTGTGTTCGACAATCGGCAAGCCACGATAGGTCCCCAATTCCAAGCCAAGTGCATAGTCGGTCTTCGCGCCATCGTTTAGCACTCCGCGCGTCTGCATCTCTTGGAGGAAGGACTTCTTTCCCAGCCTGTTCTCGTAGAAGTTCCTATCCCACAAAAGCAGATCATCGACGCTGCTCATGAGTCCACCGGGTCCGACGAGGTCGAAGTTTGTTGACCAATCCACGAGAAACTTGCCACCGACTCCGGGGTCGTAAGCAGGCACGCGGCCCGGCACTACCAGAGTGTGATCGTCGTAAAATAATGTATGCGTCATTCCCAGCGGCTGAAAAATGTTCTCGGCGGAAAACTCGGCGAGCGACTTCTTGGTCGCGCGGCTCACAACCTCCGCCAGCAAGAAATAGTTGGTATTGCTGTAAATCCATTCGTCTCCAGGTATGTTATTGAGGCCCTTCTGCCGGACGACGAACTGGATCATCTCATCCTTGGAATGAGGGTCCGAAATTTGCCGTCCGGAAAGGTACAACAGTGTCTCGAAATCCCGGAGGCCACTTGTATGATGCAACATTTGCCGCAGCGTGATGACGTGCCCATAGTCGGGGAGTTCTGGGATGTATTTGCGGACGTCGTCGTCCAACGAAAGAAATCCTTGTTCGGCCGCCAGCACGACAGCCGCCGCTGTGAACTGCTTCGAGACCGATGCCATGTAAAAAACTGATTCAGGCGAAAGGGGAACGCCAAGCTCGAGGCTGCCCATGCCGTAAGCTTTTCGGTAAATGAAGTTCCCGTCCTGTATCACGCCAAGTGAACAGCCAGGAGAAGTTGCCTTGTTGTAAGCAGTGAAAAGCTTGTCCACCACTGTCTGATTCGCGTCCGCTGCGAAGGCAGAGAGTTCGATGATGAATAGAAACGCAAGGGTGACGACGGCCACTGAACGCAATGAGTTGCTCCTGCAACACCGATTTTCTTCCGACGCTGAAACTCGGCTGATTATAGGCACGTCTCGACCCACCCGCTATAATCTTTGCGCCATGAATCTCGAAGAAAAAATCGCAGAGCTGAAACGGCGCAACCGGCTGGCCGAAGAGGGTGGAGGCGCAAAACGGCGCGAGCGCCAGCACAAAGAAGGCAAAATGTCGGCGCGAGAGCGCATCGAGTTCCTGCTCGACGACGGCACGTTCGAAGAGACCGACAAGCTGGTCACGCACCGCTGCAACGACTTCGGCATGGCCGAGCAAAAGCCTTACGGCGACGGCTTTGTCACCGGCTACGGCCGCATCGAGGGCCGGCTGGTCTACGTGTTCGCGCAGGATTTCACCGTGTTCGGCGGATCGCTCTCGGAGACGAACGCAGGAAAGATCGTCAAGATCATGGACCTGGCCGCGAAGATGGGCGCGCCCGTGATTGGATTGAACGACTCCGGCGGCGCTCGCATTCAGGAAGGCGTGGCCTCGTTGGCCGGCTACGCCGACATTTTTCTGCGCAACACTTTGTACAGCGGCGTGGTGCCGCAGATTTCCGCGATCATGGGCCCCTGCGCCGGCGGGGCGGTATATTCGCCCGCGATTACGGATTTCGTTCTCATGGTCGATAAGACTTCCTACATGTTCATCACCGGGCCGGACGTGATTAAGACGGTGACGCATGAAGAGGTCACGAAAGAACAGCTTGGCGGCGCTCTGACGCACAACGAGACCTCAGGAGTGGCGCACTTTCTGGCGCACGACGATGCCGAGTGCCTGTCGATGGTTCGCGAACTGCTGAGTTTCGTGCCGTCAAACAATATCGACGACCCACCGCGCAAGGCGTGCACTGATCCGGCTGACCGGGCCGATGCGGCTCTCGATAAGATTGTGCCGGCGCAATCGAATCAGCCTTATGACATGAAAGACGTGATCCACGCGGTGGTTGACGACGCGTACTTCTTTGAAGTGCAGGAGCACTACGCCAAGAACATGGTCGTAGGATTCGCGCGGCTGGATGGGCGTTCGGTGGGAATCGTCGCCAACAATCCGGCAATGCTGGCGGGCACGCTCGACATCAATGCGTCGATCAAGGGCGCGCGCTTCGTCCGTTTCTGCGACTGCTTCAACATTTCGCTGGTCACGTTTGAAGATGTCCCGGGATTTCTGCCCGGCACCGCGCAGGAATACGGCGGCATCATCAAACACGGCGCCAAACTGCTCTATGCTTTCGCCGAGGCTACGGTGCCGAAGGTTACGGTGATCACGCGCAAAGCCTATGGCGGCGCGTATTGCGTGATGGCGTCAAAACACATTCGCACCGATGTGAACTACGCGTGGCCGACGGCGGAGATCGCAGTCATGGGCCCGGAGGGGGCGGTGGATATTGTGTATAAGCGGGAGTTGGAGTCAGCGAAAACGGCTTCGGAACGAGAAGATATGCGGAAGGGCAAGATCGAAGAATTCCGCGACCGCTTCGCCAGCCCCTACGTTGCCGCCGACCGCGGGTTTGTTGACGCGATCATCCAGCCGCGCGAGACGCGGAAGAAGCTGATCCAGGCCCTGGCCATGCTGGAGAATAAGCGGGACAAGAATCCGCCTAAGAAGCATGGGAATATACCGCTGTGAAGCAAACTTGCTATTGCGGAATAACATGAAAGTCTGTCACAATAACGATATAGTTAACGCGAAATAAAGGCGAACGAACAAGCGCTTCTTCCCCTAAAGGAGGCGCGTTTGACCAAAACCGAAGACGAAGCGCCGCTTGAAGATGACGGCCTACCCTGCCCTGAAGTGGGTTCTTGGGCTGAAGAAAAGCATCGTCTCGTTTCTTTGTACGCAAAGCTCTTTTCTTCCGGGATGAAGAATAAATGGGATCGGCGAGTATATGTCAACCTTTATGCTGGTGCTGGTTACAGCAGGATTCGCGGGACGGCGAAAATAGTGCCGGGATCTCCGATTCGCGCTCTGGCACTGGAAGATTCATTCGATAAGTATATTTTCTGCGAGCGCGTCGACAGCAATTTGGCGGCGCTCAAAATCAGAGTCAAACGGACTTCGGATATAGCGGATGTCGCGTATGTTGGCGGCGACTGCAATAAGCGGATTGACGATATCTTAGCCGAAGTGCCAAGAGGGTCGCGGGATGAAACGACTCTATCGCTTTGTTTCGCGGATCCCTTCGACATAAGTTTAAAGTTCGAGACGATCCGGAGATTTGCCGACGCGAGATTTGTCGATTTTCTTATTTTGCTCGCACTGTACATGGATGCGAATCGCAACTACGAAAGATACGTGGCCGAGGATGCCCTAAAGGTTGACGAGTTTCTTGGCTCGACAACGTGGCGATCCAGGTGGGCAGATGCGCAAAGGAAGGCTATAGGGTTCCCGCAATTTCTAGCAACCGAGTTCTCGGCAAGCATGCAGTCTCTTGGATACTTGGAAACGCCTCTTCATCGGATGAAGCGGGTCAGGTCGGATGAGAAAAACCTTCCCCTGTATTACATAGCACTGTTCTCGCGGCACGAGCGGGCGCTCAAGTTCTGGGATGAGGTTTTAAAGTACGGAACAGATCAGCCGACGTTTAATTGGGATTGAGATGTCACTGAACTCTCATATCGAATGGACCGATGCGACCTGGAACCCAGTGCGTGGCTGCACAAAGATCAGCCCTGGCTGCAAGCATTGCTATGCCGAGACGTTTGCGGAGCGGTTTCGCGGAGTGAAAGGGCATCCCTACGAGCAGGGGTTCGATTTGCGACTTGTGCCTGCGAAACTGACCGAGCCATTCCTTTGGCGTTCACCAAAGCTCGTGTTTGTGAATTCGATGAGCGATCTTTTCCAACCCGGCGTGCCCGACGACTACATCGAAGCGGTTTGCAAGGTCATGGTAAAAGCGAACTGGCATACGTTCCAAGTGCTCACGAAAAGATCGGAGAGGCTGAGGGAGTTGCTGAGCGGTCGGCTGCGTTTCGCCGCTGAACAAGGCCACATTTGGTGGGGCGTGAGCGTTGAGGATCAGAATTACGGGTTGCCTCGAATCGAGGATTTGCGGAAAACTCCGGCCCGCGTTCGATTCCTATCCATCGAACCTCTTCTCGAGGATTTAGGGATGTTTGACCTATCCGGAATTAGTTGGGCCATTGTTGGAGGCGAGAGCAGGGCCGGGCGCGCGTCCAATGCGAGAGAAGTGGGTTATCTCGATCCGCGATCAGTGTCTAGAATCGCGTGTCCCATTTTTCTTCAAGCAGTGGGGCGGGGTGAGGAAGGCGAAACACGGCAGGTTGCTCGAAGGCCGAACGCATGACGAATATCCAGAGCGGGTTGCGTCACCAATTCCCGAGAAGGCCAGTTGTCTCGAGTATGCTCGTGATATTCTGAATTCATTCCAAACGGTCATTCCGGTGAGTGCGCTGGCGCAAGCGCCGTGATTTCTGCACCCTAAGCTTCCCGCTCCAGTTCGTCAAATACATCGTCAACCGGTTGCCCTTCTCCTCTTCGAGCCTGCGCGAGACCTCTGCGAATGCTCGTCAGGATATCGACGTTACTGGAGTTCTCGCTTGGGGATTCCGTTTTGCTCACCGCAACACGAATCGAGTGCTGTTTCGTACGCACGCGTTGCATCGTTCCATGATAATCCGCGGGAGGCTGCTGCGGGGAGAAGTTTAGGGAGGCGGCTAAAAAAATAAGAGTTCCGAGGTGGTGTTGGGTCCATTCGTCTCGGCCAGTAGCTCGCGTTCGACCCTTGCTTGACCTGCTATCGCAGCTTCCCTTGCGGGGTACCACGCGCGATCTTCGCTCGGGCTCCGGGCTTACCGCCAACCGGAAAAACCTACCCAACGCCTCGGAACTCTATCTTGCCTTCGACGTTTCTTCTTGTTCTCCTCGACCAGCGCTTTGCTATAGACCCTTGCTCGCCCTCCCTGGTCATTTGCATGATGAGGGTGACTGCGCTTGAGTCCCGGACGCCGCACCAACCGGAAAAACTTTAGAAGCTGTCAAAGAACGATTATGTTTCTACTCTTTTTAATTTCGCAGTCAATGAAAAGTTTGCATTTGTAACCCGCGTATTTTCAGTCGAGTGCAGGGCATCCACAGGCGGGTGACCGGAATTGGTGCAGAGCTTCGGGCGCCTTCGCGCAGAAGGCGCGCCAGACGCGGGTTTTCGCAGTTGGGCATCAGCCATATCGGCGCGCGACTTTTTCAATGGCCGTCTAGTAACGTGTGAAAATCACGGAAGATCCTTACTGGATCAGCGGTTTCCAGCGAGTCATAATCGTGCGTGGCCGAACCGGGCTGGTCATTCAGAGGATTTCGACTGTCTCGTCGAGAAACTGTTTGTCAGCTTCGTCGGAGCCGGCCAGCTCAAACGAGTTCGTGACCGCGGCTTTTCCCTTTTCCACGCTGGTGATGACGTAGGAGCAGCCGATCCAGTGGGCTTCGGCGAGATCGGTCTGAGACCAGTGGGCCGGATGGTCGGGGTGGGAGTGGTAGAAGCCGACAATGTCCTCATCGCGCTCGCGGCCTTCGCGCTGGATGCGCACCAGTTCCCGGGGATCGATGTTATAGCGGTTCTGGGGCGAGTCGGTGCGGGTGTTGCCGCAGCGGGCGGTCGAGGTCACAATGCGGGTACCGGCATCGTCCGTGTGACCCAGCAAAATGCCGCAGCACTCGTGCGGATAAGTTTCCTCACCGTGACGGCGTACGGCGGCATAGTCTTTGGGTGCGATCTTCAGCATTAGAAATCAAAATCCACCACGGAGACACTGAGGCACGGAGAAAAGCAATTCTAGGATTTTCAAAACGGAGATGTGCAGCGAGAGATCGTTCCCTTGTTTTTCTCCGTGTCTCAGTGCCTCCGTGGTGGGTGTTCTTATTCGGTCCAAAATCTCTCGCTCAAATACTTGTCTCCGGAGTCGCAGAGGATGGTGACAATTACCGGGGGCTGTTTCCCCAGATCAATCCTCTCCGCGACTCTGAGGCTGCCGGCGAGGCCGGCTGCGGCTGAGATTCCCAGAATCAGTCCGCAGTCGCGGGCAACGCGGCGGGCCATGGCATAAGCGTCTTCGGTCGCGATCTCAAGATTTTCATCCGCCAGCAGCGGGTCGTAGATTTTTGGGACGATGGCTGTGGCCATGTGCTTGGCGCCTTCGATGCCGTGGAACGAGGAATCGGGTTGCAGCGAGATGCAGCGGATTGTGGGATTGAGTTCCTTCAGGCGGCGCGTCGTGCCCATGAACGTGCCACTGGTGCCGAGCATGGCGACAAAGTGAGTGATGCGGCCTTCGGTCTGTTGCCAGATTTCGTTGGCGGTACTGTGATAGTGGGCGAGCCAGTTGGCGTCGTTCGAATACTGATCGGCGTAGAAATATAAATCCGGATGCTTGGCGGCTAATTGGCGGGCCATGCGGATGGCGCCGTCGGAGCCCTCGCCGGGGTCGGTGTAAATAATGTTTGCGCCGTAGACGCCGAGAATCTTCTTGCGCTCGGCGGAAACGTTCTGCGGCATGCAGAGTGTGACGGGAAATCCCTCAGCCGCGCCCAGCATGGCGTAGGCGATGCCGGTGTTGCCGCTGGTGGCGTCTAGCAAGATTTTGCCGGGACTGAACTGGCCGCTGCGCTGGCCCTGGGCAACGATGCTGGCGGCAGCGCGGTCTTTCACGGAGCCGCCGGGATTGTGCCATTCGGCCTTGCCCAAAAGTGCAACGCCGGGAAGTTGCGCAGTGAGTTGGTCAAAACGCAACAAAGGAGTATTGCCGATGCGCTCCAGCAGACTGAGCCCCGGACGCGGGATGGCGGGTTGCGGCGGGTGTTGCGCGGAAAAAGTTGCCGCCAGTTTGGCTGAACTGTGACCCATGCTTGAACTGCTTCCTCGTGACTAACGTAATATGCAAAGAAGATTGAAACAGGCTATGTAGTATGTTGTCTTTAGATGGTACAGATTACAAGTTTGATGCAGCGCGAAATAAGCGGTGCACAATTTGAGCGCCTGCATCTAAGAATAAAGATTGGAAGCTAGAAAATGCCGAAAGCAATAGAAGCACGAACATACGAGGAAGCGCTGGCCTGGTTGCGTGACCACGGTTTTGATGTGACCGAAGCGCCGGGCACGAACGGGCGTGTGTTCCTGAGAAAATACAACGTATCAGCCGCAATTCAAAAGACGGCCGAGGATGGCGTGAAGATATTCGCATATCCCGGATACCTGATCGGGAGCGAGATTTCGAAGCTGGTCAACCGCGGCTACCAGCAGTTTTTGAAGACCTCGAAGACGGAAGTGCCAGCGACTGCCGACCACCTGAAAGCGCTGCAATCGTTTGCCGAAGAATTGAAGATCGCCCTTGGCCTGCCCAGCCTTTACAACGAGTCGCTGGGGACGGTGAGCGATTCCTACCACTACGACCGGCTTAAGGACGACGACAAAGCGCCGGTGGACCGGCCGAAGCGCCCCTGGGAAGTTGCAGGCAAGGCCGTCGCCGTTAAGAAGGCCGCGCGTAGGGTCTAGGAATCGGCCGCGGCCGCATCGAAATGATCCCGTGAGTGCCTCCGTCGTGCGAAACTGGTGCGCTCAGTTTCGCTGGACTTGGAGGTTTGCATGCTTCGCTGGTTCGTTTTCTGCTTCTTGTTCTCCTCTTGCTGTTTGCCGATCGGGTTCCTCACAGCCAGTAATCACGCGCTCGCCCAGGACGTGTCGGGCAGCTACGGCAATGAGGCGAAGGCTATTGAGCGCGTTTTGCGGGTGCAGACCGAGGCCTGGAACCGGCACGATCTGGAAAGCTTTATGGCAGGTTACTGGAATTCTCCGGAACTCACGTTCTTTTCTGGCGCGAAAGAGTACGACGGCTGGCATGCCGCGATGGACCGTTATCTTGCGACGTATTCGAGTCCCGGGCGCGAGATGGGGAAGCTGGAATTCTCCGGGTTGCACGTCGTGGTGCTGGGGCAGGACTCGGGTTTTGTGCGCGGCTCGTGGAAGTTGACCATGTCTGATGGCAAGACTCCGCATGGGTTGTTCACGCTGGTATTCCGCAAGTTTCCTGAGGGCTGGAAGATTGTTCACGACCATACTGCCGCGGCAGAATGAGCGCTTCTGCTGCTAGCTCTTGGCTACACGTCCCATGCCTTTGTCCATGGCTTCGTTCGCCAGGCGGTCGGCGTCCTGGTTGTGTTCGCGGAAAGCGTGGCCTATGGAGAACCAATCGAGTTGCGCGATCAATTCTTTGGCGCGGGCGTGCAAATCTTTGAGCGTGGGATTCTTTACTTTGTAGATGCCCTTAATCTGGCGGACCAGCAGCTCGGAATCGCTGATCAGCTTTAGCGCCTTGGGGCCGTGCTGGATTGCATATTCGAGGGCCGCGATCAGGCCCTGATACTCGGCGAAATTGTTGGTCTGGTGGCCGAGGTATTCGCTTAGGTGTGCGACCTTTTTCCCTGACTGATCCTGAACTACTACGCCATAACCGGCGGGGCCGGGATTGCCGCGGGCGCCGCCGTCGCTGTGCGCGATCAGGTAGTGAGCGGGCGGGGTTTCACGCGAGTCCTCGCGATGAGAGAAGAGAGGTTTAGTTCCGGAGGCGCGCGGGTAGGGCATGGTGTCGAGTTTACAACGCTGTGATGCTTCGGGCGCAAGCGGCTTCCTTCTGGCGCGGAAAAATCTTCAACCACAAGGGCACGGGGTTTCACAGGGTAAATCTTCAGCGGCCGGCTGCCAGGCGGGTGGCCAGGCGGGCTGGCAGTTTGGCGGCGATGATGCGCTCCTGGGCGGCTTTCAGGTTGTAGGGCACGCGGTGGTAGTGGACCACCTCCGCTTCGGTGTCGAACAGGGCGAAGGCGGCGCGCCAATCTCCGTCGCGTGGCTGGCCGACTGACCCAGGGTTGATCATGTAACGCGTGTTCGGTTTCAATTGCAACGAGACCGACTCGGCTTGCCCGACGCGTACGGTATTCGGGACGGAAGCCATCGGCGCTGTCGCCATTGGCGAAAAAACCTCCTTGCAGGTGAGTGTGACCGAAGAAGGTTAGCGGCGTGGTAAGCGCAAGCAGCGGGACGAGCGCATCGCCGATGGAAACTATGTAGGCATCTTCGTCGCCGGGGGAGCCGTGAACCAGATTGGCCTGAGGAAAGCCTTCGAGGGGGAGCGGGCCCTGCGGCAAAGAGTGCAGCCACTCGTGATGCTCGGGAGTCAACTGGTCGCGGGTCCAGACGGCGGAACTGGCGGCCATGGGATTGAAATCTTCCAGCTCGATGAGGCCGGTCGCAGCCTTGTCGTGATTTCCCCGGACGAAAATTTTCCCCAGACTGCGAGCGCGCTCGATGACTTCGTTGGGGCTGGCGCCGTAGCCAACTACGTCGCCGAGGTTGGCAACTAAGTCGTAGGGTGGAGCGGCGGCGAGGGAGGCCTCCAGCGCTTCGAGATTGGCGTGAATGTCGCTAAGCAGCAGGATTCGCAATGAGCACCAGACAAAGTGGGGATTATAGAACGAAAGCGAAGGCCGAGGATACACAAGGCCGCGTCCATCCGCCATCGCTATTTCGCATCAACCACATGGCGGCGGGCCAGTGTCCCGCGGAACCCTCCACCGAATGGCGGGTCGTTCCTGCCCTTCGCCCGGCCGTGGTATAAATTGTTTTGGTTGGGTCACCGATAGTCCATGCCGTCGATCTCCCGCTCTGACGACTACCTGGAGTACTGCCGCGAGACTGCGAAGCATGCCAGGGATCCGCACGATCTGGCACTGCGGGGCAGGGACAAGCGGGAAATCACCCGTCTCATCCACGAAAGCATTGCCGCAGCGGTCGATCTTCATTCCGGCGATGACCTTGTCGACATCGGCTGCGGCGATGGCACCCTGCTTCGCATGGCGGAACGTGCCGGCGCCCGAACCGCCGTCGGCCTGCTCGCCACCGATGAAGAAGTCGGTGTGTTGCGCCGCTTTGGCCTGGACGCAAAACAGGGGCTCACCGATCAGCTCCCGCTCCCCGACGCATGCGCTTCCGTAATCGTCTGCAATAGCGTGTTGCTGGTGGTCCCCCGTGACAGGATTCCCGCCAGCTTGCGCGAGATCTACCGCATCGCCAGGCCGGGCGCGCGAATCTTCGTGGGAGAGATTCCCTTTGTGCAGACGCCTGACCCGACTCCGCAGTTTGCGACACGGCGTGAAACGCTTTCCTACCTGTACCGCAAGCACGGGCTGAGAACGTGGTTTGGCATGCTCCGCAGGATGACCTGGTGGGCGCTTACCGGGAAGCCCGCCGTCATACGAGCCGGCACCGCAGTCTCTTTCTACGCTACGCCATCCGAGTTCATCGCCATGGCGGAAGCGGCTGGCCTGAAGCTCGTGCGTTACTGGCAGCATGAGTATCCGAACACCCGCAACAACTACCTGTTACGAAAAGCGAACTAATCGGCGAAAACCAGCGGTGGAGTCAGGAAGGGTCTAGCATCTCCGCTCGACCTGACCTCAGGTCAAAATCGCTTCAAGGAGGATTTCATGAGATTGCTACGGCTTTTCGGGCCAGTGCTGCTGGCCGCGTTGTGGTTCGGTTCCGCCGCTTCCGCGCAAACACCCACGATTTCCAGCATCGTGGTTGAGGGCTGCACCTACACCGTCGGCGTAAGCACAACACCTTGCCCAATGGGTCCCGGCGATACGCTCGTCGTCAACGGCACTAACTTTGGGAGTACGGGCGGTGGCGTCAACACCTGCGACTGCAACGCGATTACAGTTCCATCCGGAAATTGGACCGCAACCAAGATTACCGGAACTGTGAACTGGGTATACACCAACCCGTCCTCTGGCTCCAAGGGCATCCAGGTGGAGACGTCCGGCGGCGTGTGGAGCGCCGCGGTTCCCTACACCGCACTCGGGGCCGTGATTACCAGTATTCAGGTCGGAACCTGCACTTATACCCCAGGGGTGTCGTCTACGCAATGCGTCATCACCGCCGGAACGGAGTTCACAATTAACGGCAATCACTTCGGGCCCGGACCGGTCGTTTCTGGTCCGCAAGTGACAATGTGCGACTGCAGCGATCCGACTATTAACAGCTGGGACCCGAACTGGACAACCAGCCCGTCACCGACGGGGAACGTAATTAAGGCGACTGCGGTGACGGCACAGTGCGGCAACTCAATCGCGGTTTGGAGCAACGGGCTTAACTTTCTGGGGAGCAACCCTGTCCCCTACACCACGTGCTCGTAAGCGAATGAATAGTTCGTGGGAAACATGCTCCCGCGTGTTCCCCCACGGCTGCGGCAATCCGGAAGCAAACGAGAAGGAAGAAGGCGCGATCAGTGGAGAGCAGGGGCACGCTTTATGAAACACGCAACACGCTCCCGGTATTCACGATCGGGCAGCGGGCCCAGTGCCCTTCGGCGACCTCTACCAGCGGCGGCAGGGCTTGGGTGCATTCGGGGATGCGGAATTTGCAGCGGGGCTCGAAGGCGCAGCCGGGCGGCATGGCATGCAGCGGCGGGACCGTGCCTTCGATGGTTTCGAGACGATCTCCGCGTTTGGTCTTGAGGTCGGGCACGGCGTGCAGAAGGCCGCGCGTGTAGGGGTGTGCGGGGGAGCGAAAAATTCTGTGCCTGGTTCCGAGTTCCACCATGCTGCCGGCATACATCACGGCTACGCGATCGGCGACTTGCGAAACTACGGCTAGATCGTGCGAGATGAAGAGCATGGCCAGGCCGAACTTGGCGCGGAGTTCTGCGAGGAGTTCGAGGATCTGGGCCTGGATGGTGACGTCGAGCGCGGTGGTGGGTTCGTCGGCGATCAGCAATTGCGGGCGGTTGACGACGGCCATTGCGATCATCACGCGCTGGCGCATTCCGCCGGAAAGCTGGTGAGGATAATCGCGGGCGCGGCGGTCGGGCTCGGGGATGGCGACGTCCGTCATGGCTTGAACGGCAAGCCGGGAGGCCGCGTTCTTGGAATGCTTGCCGTGGGCGAGAACGGCCTCGGCGATCTGGTCGCCGACTCGCATCACGGGATTCAGCGCGGTCATTGGCTCCTGGAAGATCATGGCGATGCGCGAACCGCGCAGTTGGCGCATGGAATCGTCAGGCAATGCGGGGAGATTGCGGGTTGTGCCGTTCCCCGAAAAGAAGATGTCACCTGAAACCCTTGCCTGCGGTGGAAGCAGGCGCATGATGGCGAGCGATGTGATGGATTTGCCGGAGCCGGATTCGCCGACTAGCCCGAGCACTTCGCCGGGAGCTATGGAGAAGCTGAGGTCGCGGACTGCGGGCAGAACGGGCGAGTCGCCCGTTCCCACGCGGTTCTTGGCGGGGAAATCGATGTTCAGGTTGCGGACTTCGAGTAGCAGGTGCACGGTGTCATGGTAGCAGCGTCGCAAAGCCGTCGCCTGCGGCGACGGGACAGCCGAGAGCCTGCCCTGAGCCTGCCGAAGGGGCGGCTGTCCCATGAACCTTTACTATTTTCCTAATACTGCTTCTCTAGTGAAGATCACTGCCCTAAGATCAGCGGCAGGCCGTTCTTGTTGTTGCCGATTACTACTACTTTGGTGTTGGCGCTCTTGGCCAGATTTTCGGTGGCTTCGATGCCCTTCCATTCCAGAAGCTGGGCGCTGATACCCTGGGCGACGATCTGCTGGAAGTCGCGGACTCCGGCGGCTTCGATGCGTTTGCGCTGGGCTTCCTGCGTTTCTTTCTGCAGGCGGAAACTCATGGCGAGGGATTCCTGCTCAGCCTGCTGCTTGGCTTCAATGGCAGCCTTCAACGTGGCGGGCAGTTGGATGTCGCGCAAAAGGACTTTCTCTACAACCAGACCCCGTGGAGTGAGTTGAGCGACGACCTGGTCGAAAATCTGCTTGGCCACTTCTTCGCGTTCGCCGGTGTAAAGAGCGTTGGCGGTGTGAGAGGCGGTTGCTTCACGAATAGCGGAACGGAGTGTGGGCTCGACCACCACGTTTTCGTAGTCCGCGCCAATTTTCTGGAAAACGTCTGACGCGTGGTCGGGATTGAGATGGTAAATGAGCGAAGTATCCAGGCTCATCATGAGGCCCTCGCTGGAAGGCACACTGGCAGATTCTTTCAGGGTCTGCGTCTGAATGGAGAGTTCATTATTGGTCTTCAGCGGACTGATGAGGTGAATGCCTTCGCCGAGGGTTTCGCCGGTCTGCACTTTGCCGAAGAGCGTGAGCACGCCGACGCGGCCCGTACCTACCTTGGTCACGGAACTGAACAGCAAAATCACAAGCAAGAATGCGGCCAGGCCAAGTCCAATCAGGCGCAGAAGGCCAAAGCCGCCACCGCCGCCACCGTCAATAATTCTGCCTCGAGCGCTGTCGTAAATCGTCATAGAGTTTCTCCTTCGGTGTCTTCGAGTTCATTCTACGGCAGGCAGAACCGTGGCGTATCTTGACTGCTGTGAGACTGGGCCGGCGCAGGTTTGAATCTTCCCAGTCCTGCGCGGCATCTTTTATGATTAGTTATGAGCAAAATTCATATTCCTACGCCGCTGCGGCAGTATGTGGGCAAGCAATCAACGGTTGAAGTGAAGGGCGGGACCGTGGGCGAAGCCATGACCGCGCTGGTGGAACAGCATCCCGAGGTGCGCAAACATCTCTACACCGAGGAAGGCAAGCTGCGCGCCTTCGTCAACCTTTATGTGAACGATGAGGACATCCGCTATCTGCAGAAAGAGGCGACCGCGGTAAAAGAAGGTGATAACATTTCCATCGTGCCTTCCATTGCCGGAGGCGTGGCCAACGCACACCTTTTGTCATCCCGAGCGGAGCGAGGGATCTAGGTTACTGCTCTAGTGCAGGAGATGACGTGACGCAAGCAAGAACCCAGATCCCTCGCTTCGCTCGGGATGACAATCGTTTTTAGTGGCTGCGTCCCGCCCTTATTCGCAAATCTGGCAACTCCAAAATTTCACTCGAGGACCTTATGGCGACTGCCACCGAAATTCCAGTAACTCTCAGCAAGGATGAAATCCTGCGCTACTCGCGCCATCTGATCATGCCCGAGGTCGGCATGGAGGGGCAGCAGAAGCTGAAGGCGGCGCGCGTGCTGTGTGTTGGCACGGGAGGGTTGGGATCGCCGCTGGCGTTATATCTTGCGGCTGCGGGCGTGGGCACGCTGGGCCTGGTGGATTTCGACGTGGTGGATTACACCAACCTGCAGCGGCAAATCATTCACTCGACCGCCGACGTGGGGCGCAAAAAGCTGGATTCGGCAGCGGAGAAGCTGACCGGGATCAATCCATTTTTGAATGTTCAGAAGTTCGATACGCGGTTGAGCAGCGAGAACGCGCTGGAACTTTTCCGCGATTTCGACATCATCGCCGACGGCACGGATAACTTTCCCACCCGTTATCTGGTGAATGACGCGTGCGTGCTGACAGGCAAGCCTAACGTTTACGGGTCGATTTTCCGGTTTGAAGGGCAGGCCAGCGTGTTTGCGACGAAAGAGGGGCCTTGCTATCGCTGTCTTTATCCCGAGCCGCCACCGCCGGGGCTGGTTCCTTCCTGCGCTGAGGGCGGAGTGCTCGGCATTCTGCCGGGGCTCGTCGGCGTCATGCAGGCGACGGAAGTAATCAAGCTAATTCTTGGTGTGGGCGAGCCGCTGATTGGGCGGCTGCTGCTGATTGATGCGCTGGGCATGAAGTTCCGCGAACTGAAGCTGCGGAAAAATCCCGATTGCCCGGTTTGCGGGACGCATCCCACCGTTACGAAGCTGATAGACTACAACCAATTTTGCGGCATTCGTGGAGAGGAAAAACCTGTGGGCGCTGGCGTTCCGGAAATTCAAGTAGAAGAGTTGAAGCGGCGGCTGGATGCAAAGGACGATATTTTTGTCCTCGATGTGCGCGAGCCCCACGAATATCAGATCTGCAACATTGGCGGACATCTGATTCCTCTGAACGATCTGCCGAAGCGCGTGAATGAGCTGGATTCGAGCCGCGAGATCGTGGTCCACTGCAAGATGGGCGGTCGCAGCGCGAAGGCCGTCGCGTTCCTGCAACAGTCGGGATTCACCAAGGTGCAGAATCTCGCGGGCGGGATTACTGCTTGGGCTGAGCGCGTGGATCCTAAAGTGCCGAAGTACTGAGAACAGTGGTCAGTGGCTAGTGATCAGTCGCCAGTTCTTGGGGAGCGCGTTCGCGCTCCCTTTTTAGTTGACCCGGTGCTGAATTGGGTTGAACATCGTTCCTGCCAAGAGCATAATTGCCCTTCCCCAGGGTTTCTCCCCAACATTCTGAAGATTCTTCCAGCCGGAGGGTCGCTAATGAAGGTTTATGTATGTGTATGGCTTACGCTGCTGTTTTTGTGCTGCGCGTCCGGAGCGCAGAACGGGGCGTCGCAGGCTCCCGCGGCTTCCGCCGCACAGCCGCCAGTGGCTCAAGCTGTAGGCACTCAGACGGACTTTATATCAAAGAAAGGGTTCGTGCTCGAAGACGAGACCCCGGTTAGGCTCCGACTGAATCGAACGATATCTTCCGCGGATGCGCATACGGGGGACACTGTGGACTTTGAGACGGTGGATGACATTACCGTAAACGGCACGCTCGTCATTCCAAAAGGAGGACTGGCCTTCGCGACGGTTACCGAAGCTCAAGCGAAAAGGAGAATGGCTCGAGGCGGAAAGCTCGACATGAACATCGACTACGTGAAGCTGTTTAGCGGAGACAAAGCCGCGCTGCGAGCGGTAAAGGACGTCAAAGGTGGGGGCCACACTGGAGCCATGGTAGGCGGAATGGTCGCGACTGCGATTGTGTTCTTTCCCGCGGCACCGTTTTTTCTGTTTATGCACGGCAAGGACATTAGCATTCCAAAGGGGACAGAGATCACTGCTTACGTAAATGGGGATGTGAAGCTGGACCTCGCGAAGTTCGAGCCGCCGGCGCCGGTTAACGCACCAGCACAAAATACGAACGCGAGCGGCTCCGTTGAAAACGGGGCGCCTGTGTCCGCGAAGCTGCAGCTCGAGTCCGATCCACCCGGGGCTGACATCGAAATCGACGGCAGCTTCGTTGGCAATACGCCTTCTGACGTTCAGGTCGCCGAGGGAGATCACACGGTAACCATAAAGAAAACCGGCTTCAAGGACTGGGAGCGGAAGCTGAAGGTGAGTGGCGGAAGCAACGTGCATCTGAACGCGGAGATGGAAAAGACTGCGGCTCCGTAACGCGGGCCTCCTCTCTTCGCTCGTCGGACAGCCGAGGCGGCTGTCGCCACATGATTACCGAAAAAACGAGGAGCACGATTTGTGCTCCCCGTTAATTTTTGGTCTTGAACCGTGTTACTTGCTCGAGCCTGCCTGCATTCCGTCGCTGGCTTCACCCAGCTCCAGGGCAAGCTTTTTTCCCTGGAGGCGGACACCGGCCAATGAGTCCGTTCCGCCGTCAGTTTTTTTCGTCACCGCGGCATCATAGGCGGCCGGAGTATCGAGTTGAACCACGTGCGCAGCCGCCTTGGCGATTACTTTATTGCCTTTCATGATGCTCAATTCGACGTTGGGGCCGGCGCCCTCCCACTCGAACTTATACTCTCCAGCCTTCAGCTGGGTTCCGTTGACTGTTACAGGATGGGTGATTTGCAGAGTGGCTTTGGTCGCCGCAAAAGCGCTCGAGGCCAGCATTAACGACAACCCCAATACGAGAGACTTCGAAACTGTCGCGAACTTCATGACTTGCTCCTTATTCTTTCCCGAAATCGCGTCGGGAAACGGTTAGGGCGGCCCGGTTTTCATGAGGTCCGCGAGAAAACCATTGCGTTTTGCCGCGAATCGCCTACAATGCATCCGCTGGGGTTCAGCCGATAAGCCGCCAGGCCTGTCGTGCTGTGCATGGGGGTTTTCTCACCTGGGCCGCCAAACCGAGAGTGAGAGAATCCCCTAAACCCCGCAGAAATCTACGTGAAAAAATCCGTTCCTCGAGACGAGCCAGAGGTTTCCCGCCGGCCCGCAACTATGTCAATTACGTAACACTCTTGCTGAAAGTTCCCCGACGCTTTTGCGTTTGCGTTATGCCTTTTGGACGTGGCGTCTCTGTGTCGGTTAGCAGGGAACGACTGCGGAACGTTTCCGATCGACATTCTTCGGTGTTCGGTCCGTGCTATACTCCGCCTGCTTTTGATCTCCCGCCAATCGGCCTGTTTTCCCGCCTCTTTCGATTGGCTGCCCATCAAAACCATAATGGTGAGTGAATGAAAAAAATTGTTAACTTCGGTGTCGGTGTGCTCGTATTGAGCTTCGTGTTCTCGACTGGATTGTTGCAACCGGTTCAGGCCCAATCCGTTAAAGTCGGCGACCACGTTGACGTCCAGATGTTTAGTCAATGGCTTCCCTGCACGGTGAAAGATACTGTGTTGTACAGCGGCAAGGTGGGGGCATATGTCGTTACCTGCACCGTGATCGCCAGCAATGGCCCACAGGATTTTACGGTTGCCCTGGCTGATGTTCGTCCCCGCGTAGCCACCGCGGAAGATAAGAAAGTAGAAGCCGAAACGGCCGCCGCACTGGCCCGTCAGCCCAAGGGCAATAGCATTGGAGCGAAATATGGCACGCGGGAGCCGAGACCATGCGGCAGCCGAACTGCTCCAGCCCACGGAGCTCCATCGGCCGAACAGGCCAGGCTGTATGTCATTTGCGAACTGGAGAAAGGGAACGGATTAACACCGCTTTTCCTGGTGACCAACGTCAAGGTGCAAGTCGCTTCGGTATCTCACGCTGCCAACCTGGTCACCACGAATATTACCGCGTCGGACATCGACCCTCGTGAGCCAGTCTGGGACATTCGCGGCAGTTTCACGCTCTACGAGTGCTTCGCGTTGAGTACGTTGACGGCGTCAAACGCTTTTGCCCGCACGCACAACTGCTGGGTCACCGACGAGTCCACCGCCGGAGGATACTGCTACAAGAATACCTTTGGCGATTGGCACTGCGGCATGATCGGCGGCGCGATCGAATCGAAACACAACGTGCTGCCGCCGGAAGGATATTAAGGCAGACGCGAATCGGCGCGGCCGGCTGAACTTAATCCGCGTCGCCATGCTGACGGCTGATCGACCAGATGCCCGCCTGATCTTTTTCGAACGGGTAGATGTGCACCATCCAGTTGAAGATTACGGGATGGAAGGTTCCACCCGCGGCGTCGCATGCCTCTTGCGTTGTGATCGATCCCCTTAACCCAAATTGCGGATGCGGCGCCTGTGCTTCCTTCTGGCGACCTGCAGGCGGGGCGCAGAAGTTCACGTGCTCGTGCCATTGCGCGATGCTGAGTGGAATGCGCTCGTCAAGTTGATCTTCGCCGAGGCGCTTGGGAGCGGTGTACATCACCCCAATCAGTTTGTAGTCGTCGCCATATTTTTCGTAGAGCAGAGAAGTAGGGTGCTCGGGATTGAAACGAGCGCGGGCTTCCATCGCGTAGCCGTAGTTGGTGAAGTGGTACATCTTCTGCGGAGTCTCGGCATGAAAGATGTGGAAGCCGTCAGCCAGTGCGGCATGATAGTCGAGATATTTTTCCGAGGCCGTGCGGGCGCTTTCGACAATCTGCTCGGCGCGGGCGGCATCGCCGGGCTTCGCGGGACGTAGCACTGTCATCTTCATATGCGGGCCCATGTCCATGTGGCCTTCCATGGAATGCATAGCGTGGGCGCTGGCGTCGGTGTCTTTGTCCGCGTCTTTGTCGATGGACATGGAAGCGTCCTTCATCTGCATCTTCGACATGTCGTGACCGGGCATGTTCATACCCGGCATGCTTTGCTGGCTGCCGCTCGCGGTGGGCTGCTGCTGGCCCCATGTGATGCTGGCTAAGAACAAAAGTGAGATCAGAACGATGATTCGGTTGCGCATGGGAATCTCCTCACGTTCAGTTGTATTAACACTGTCGGAGAGGGGTTGTTTCTGCAAGGGAAGTCACGTTACCGGCGATTACAGAGGTAATCGCTTCGCGACTCTGCCACATTTTGTTCCAATCCCAAAAACGGCGCATTGACCGATTTCCACGGCGCACGCTAGAATAGTTGAGTTTGCCTGTACTCGCCGACCCGTTCTGGGGACGCCTGCCTTGGCTGCTGAAGCGCCGGGGCGGAAACACAGCAAGCATAAGTAATTCAACGAGACAGCGCACCCCAAGGGTTGCGCCCGTGTGTACGGGTCGCGTTGGTGAGCTGACTTTCACGATATTTTTGACGGAGGCAGACGTATGTACGCCGTTATCCGCGCCGGTGGGAAGCAATACCGGGTGGCGCCCGGAGATGTGATTCGAGTGGAGAAATTGGCAACAGGCACCGACGGCCAGGTGGAGTTCCCGGAGATATTGGCTGTGTCCGGTGGACAAGGCCAGATCGCGAAGCCAGAGTCGGGTGCGCGAGTAGTCGGTGAACTGGTGGAAGAAGGCCGCGGCGCCAAGATCCTCGTTTTCCATTACAAGCGCAAGAAGCAGTACAAGAAGCTGCGCGGGCACCGGCAGTCTTTCACCGCGGTGCGCATCACCGAGATTGCGTTCGACGGGCAGAGCTTCAAGGCTCCGGAGTTGGAGAAAAAGCAGCCCAAAGTAAAGAAGGCTGCGGCGGCAGAGGAGCATGAAGCGGAGCCTAAGTCCGCCAAGGCACACGCCAAGAAGAAAGCCGCGCCTAAGAAAGCGGCTAAGCAATCGGCAGCTAAGAATAAGAAAAGGTAGAGACTGGACGGGCAAGGCGTCCGTCGCCACACGATCTTACTGGCAACTGGCAACCGGCCACTGGAAACTGATTCTATGGCACATAAAAAAGGACAAGGCACTTCACGAAACGGGCGCGACTCAAACGCGCAGCGGCTGGGTTTCAAGGCATTCGGCGGGCAGATCGTGCCCGGCGGGACCATCATCGTGCGGCAGCGTGGCACGCGCGTTAAGCCGGGGCTCAATGTGGGCCGCGGCAAAGACGATACTCTGTTCGCCAAGATCACGGGACGCATCAAGTTCCTGAACAAGGGCTCGATGGGCAAATTCGTGATGGTCGAACCGATGGAAGTTGCGGAGTAGTTCCCTCTGTGCGATCAGGTTCTTCGTCCGCGCCCCACCTACTGGCGGATATCGAGCGCAATCCAGATGGGTTCGTGCTCGTACAGTACGGGCAACTCGACCCGAACGTACACGCTCCGGGAACGGATCTGATAGTCCTTGCCCGTGAGCACGGTCGGAACCGAGAGCATGCAGCGGTCGCCCAGACCAATCTTGTCTTTGAATGAACCTGCCACCATGTTGCAGATTTCGCCGATGGCGTCGCATTTCTGGGCTGCCGCCTTATCTGGGGAGATTCCGAGCATCTGAGCGGCGATCCGCGTAGCCGAATCCTTGCTGCAGCGGAGGCTGAGGGTAGCGCTCAAAGGACCGGCAATTCCGACCATGCCCGTTACCTCAGAGAGAACTAGATGGTTGCCCGTTTCCGGCGCCAGGACCATGGCTCCGACCATCATGAAGAAAACCTCCACGACGGTATCGCGGAGAATGGCCGGCCACGCGTTTCGCGGAGAAACGTCTCTTGCAGGATGCGGTTTTGGCGTCGCGCCCATCACTGATCGGGAGAGTGGCTCAATGAATACCATCGGCGGATTGCGGTGCGAGGTTGAGGCAACTTTCTTAAGATTGTCAAATGCCGGGATTGCCTTGGTTCGATCTTCCGGACGAGTCGCGGACGTGGGACCGGATGTCACCCGATATACTCAAGGGACCATTGGAGCGAGACGTTCTCGCCCACTCTGGGAGTGCCATGAGGATGTTCCAAGCTAATGTTCATTGATGAGGCAAAAATTCGGGTTAAGGCCGGCGACGGCGGCAATGGCTGCATGGCCTTTCGCCGAGAGAAGTATGTTCCGCGCGGCGGGCCTTCGGGCGGCGACGGCGGCAAAGGCGGAGACGTGATCATGGAATCCAGTGAGCGCCACAATACGCTGGTGCATTTCCGCTTCAATCCTGAATACAAGGCAGAGCGCGGACGCCACGGCGAAGGCTCGAATAAAAGCGGGCGCGAAGGGGAAGACATACTTCTGAAGGTTCCAGTCGGCACCATCGTGTACGAGGAAGAAACGGGCGAGAAGGTCTGCGATTTTTCGGCGCCTGATCAACGTATGGTAATTGCCCGCGGCGGACGCGGCGGACGCGGCAACGCCCGCTTCGCCACCTCTGTGCACCAGGCTCCGCGCGAGCACGAGAACGGGCGTCCTGGCGAAGAGCATAACTACCGCCTCGAACTGAAACTGCTCGCGGACGTTGGGCTGGTGGGATTTCCGAACGTAGGCAAATCGACGCTGATCTCGCGCATCTCGGCGGCCCGGCCTAAAATTGCCGACTATCCGTTCACGACGCTGGAGCCTAATCTTGGCGTGGTTGCGGTCGGCGATGCGAATAATGAAATCAGTTTTGTGGTCGCCGATATTCCCGGATTGATCGAGGGCGCCCATACGGGTTCAGGCCTCGGTACGCAGTTTCTGCGGCACATCGAGCGCACGCGGCTGCTGGTTCATCTGGCAGATGTATCGGATGCGAGTGGCCGCTCTGACATTGTGAAAGACGTAGAAGTGATTCTCGGCGAACTGGCGAGCTTCGGCGCTCACCTGGAGGAAAAGCCGATGATCATGGTCGCGTCGAAGATCGACGTGGCCAACAAGGACAAAGTGGCCGCGCTGAAACGGTATTGCAAAAAATACAAGCTGAAGCTCTACGAGATTTCGGCCGTAACCGGCAAAGGCATCGAGGAACTGGAGTACGCCATGGCCAAGGAAGTTGACGCCTTGCGCCAGCAGGCGCTGACATCTAGTACCTAGTACCCGGTACCGAGAAATACGGTTTAACTAGAAACTGACTTACGCCCGCGGCAATTGTGATCCGTGCTGGAAGTGATATTGAAGAATCTTCGCGGCCAGGGCGGGAGGCATTTCTTCTCCGGCCGGCTGCACGGTACGCACCACTTCTCCGCGACAAACCACTTCAGTGGCCGAGAGCCCCGCAATCTCCGCCGGCAACACGAGATTAATTTCCAGCACGACATTTGGCTGCAGAAGATCCTCCGCCTGGAACAGCAAGCCGGAGCGGCTGATATTTCTGGTTTCCCCCTCATGCCATTTCGTTTCATTGAGACGGCGGTATTTTAGGGGCAGGTGAAGTTGAAAGCGTTGGGCACGCGACGAAGGTAACGGCTGATGACCTTGCGCCGCAGCGGCATGAGCGGTATGAACTGACATGACATCCTCCCGAGGGAATGAGCTGGAATCGAGCACTTCGCGAACCTTGCTTTTCAGATCGTGCAGGGTAAAGGGCTTCTGGAGCAGGCGTACACCCGCGTCCAGCGTGCCATTGCGCCCGATCACATTCTCGGTGTAGCCGGACATGTAGAGCACTTTCACGTTGGGGCGAATTTCTGAAATACGCTGCGCCAGTTCGCGGCCATTCATGCCGGGCATAATCACGTCGGTCAGCAGCAGATGAATTACTCCTTCATGCGCTACGGCGATCTGCATCGCGACCGCGCCATCCGCGGCTTCCATCACCCGGTAACCCTGCTTCTCAAGGAATTGCCGGGCCAGATAACGCAGGTTGGCCTCATCCTCGACCAGCAGGATGGTTTCCGTCCCCGGCTCGGCGGTGACGGATTCTGCGGAAACGGAGGCCTGCACAGGGCACTCGGCCGTCGCCGCGACGCGCGGCAAATAAATCTTGAAAGTCGTGCCTTTGCCGGCCTCGCTGTAAACCCAGATATAACCGCCGCTCTGTTTCACGATGCCGTACACCGTGGAAAGCCCGAGCCCGGTGCCCTTGGGGCCCTTCGTTGTAAAGAAAGGCTCAAAGATGTGGGACTGGGTTTCTGAATCCATCCCGGCGCCAGTATCGCTGATGGCGAGCATCACATAGTTTCCCGGTTTCAGGGACGGGTGGAAGCGCGCGGATTCCTCATCGAGCGAAATGTTGGAGGTCTCGATGGTCAGTTTGCCACCGGAGGGCATCGCATCGCGCGCGTTCACCGCGAGATTCATGATGACCTGTTCAATCTGTCCCGCATCGGCGCGGACGGCTCCGAGTTCGGCCGCCGGAACCATCACCAGGTCGATGTCTTCGCCGATTACGCGGGTCAGCATCTTGAGGTTTTCCGTAACCACGCCATTGAGGTCGAGAATCTTCGGAGCCAGCATTTGCTTTCGGCTGAAAGCAAGAAGCTGGCGCGTGAGGGATGTGGCTCGCACGGCGGCGCTGGCAATTTCCTGTGCCGGGCCGCGCAGAGCGGGTTCCGGACTGAGGCGGTCGAGGAGAAATTCCGAGTATCCTGAGATCACCATCAGCAGATTGTTGAAGTCGTGCGCGATGCCGCCGGCCAGCCTTCCGACAGCTTCCATCTTTTGCGATTGCCGGAGTTGCTGTTCGAGAGCGCGCCGTTCAGTCACATCTTCTGCAAATAGTTCGAAGGTTTTTTCCTTGCCGCCGTTGGAAACTGCACGTCCGGAGACGCGCACCATCATGGCGGTGCCGTCCTTCCGCAGCCACTCGGCAATGAGGCCGTTAAAGGGCGCCGCTGAGTGCAAATGATCTGCCAGTTCAAACCACTGCTGTGTGTCCGCGTAGAGTCCTCCCAGGTGTTTCCCCAGCAGTTCCTTGGCGGAGGAATATCCCAGCATCGCCAGCAGTGCAGGATTCGCATCCAACAGTTGGCCCGCGGAATCGCAGCGGCAGATGCCGTACGGAGCGTCGGTTACGAGCGACCGAAAATGTTTTTCGGAGCGCCGCAATCCCTCCTGGGCGGCGCGCAGGGCAGCATTGAACCAGCAGATCAAAAGCGCCAGCACAACGAACAGCGCCAGCCGCATCATCGTCGATCGGTATTGCGCGGGCGTGTGCTCCCCGGTAAACGAGAAGTATGCGCTCACGGTGAGCGCGAACGAGGTGGCGACCAGGCCCGGCTTCCAGCCGCCGTACCAGGCGCTCACCATGACGGCGACGGCAAATACCGCCAGCCGGCTTTCTGTGATGTTGGGAAGCAGTAGCGCGGGAATCAGCGCCAACGTGGTGCTGAGCACGGCTACTCCGTAGCGGAGAATGGGCGCGCGGGCAGGCTGAATGCGAAGTAGGGGGAGGGTTACCCGCATGCAACCTATATTATGACCACGTTGTGAAACGTGCGAGATTACAGGAGTTCATTCCAGATTCTCGGGGGCGCGTTTTTCTCATCGTGTGGCTGCGTGCCAAACAGACCACGCCACCATGAACCATCGGCCAATGCCCTTGAACGCTTTCTCACTCTCAGCATGGGGACCGCTGAAAAAGTTGGGCTTGCCAAGCGGGCCCGCAAACGAAGACACTAACGGCGCATGAATATAGGACTTTTCGGCGGCACCTTCGATCCCATCCACCGCGGACACCTGGCGCTGGCGCGCGCCGCGCGGGAGCGCTGCAATCTTTCGCGAATTCTTTTTGTGCCGGCCGACGTTCCGCCGCACAAGCAGCGCCAGCCCCTCTCGGCCTTTGCGCATCGCTATGCCATGATTGCTCTGGCCACAGCGCAAGAAAAAGACTTCGTGCCGTCGCTGCTGGAAGCGCCGGAAGATTTCGACGCGGCCGCACCGGCCAAGGGCAAGATGCGCGTGGCTAAGCCGAACTACACAATCGATACCGTCAGGCGGCTGAAGCAGTCGTTGAAGAAAGCGGACCGGCTCTTTCTGCTAATCGGCGTTGATGCCTTTGACGAGATCGCCAAGTGGCATCAGGCTGAGGCCTTGTTTCGCGAGTGCGAGTTTGTGGTTGCCAGCAGGCCTGGGTATTCGCTTGCCGACGTCGCGAATGCGCTGCCCGAGACCCTGCGCCCGCGGCAGGAAGTGACCCGTCCGTTTCACAAACAAGCTGCCACGGGAGATTTGGTTCTCAGCGGAGTGACGATCCACCTCCTCGACGAGGTCTATCAGCCGATCTCCTCAACCACCATTCGCGAGGCTGCCGCCGCCGGCAAGCCGCTGGCACGGTTTCTTGAGCCGGCCGTCGCCGACTACATTAAGAAAGTGGGACTGTATAAGAGTCGTTAGTCGTTGGACGTTAGCCCTTCGCAAAATTATCCTGGCGGAGGCTTTGCCGTCGTATGGAAAACGCCGCTAAGCGGTCTGTCATTTACAATTAGAAATCACACTGAGCTGGGCTAACGACCAACGACCTTCTGAATGAAAAAAAACGATTTGAAGCTACAGGTAACGGCGGCCATTCAGGCCTGCCTCGACAAAAAAGCGGAAGAACTTTCCATCCTGGAGATGGAAAAAGGTTCGGGAGCATTTACCGACTACTTTGTGCTGTGCAGCGGCACCAATCCGCGGCAGGTCCAGGCCATCGCGGACGAAGTGGAACTGCGCCTGAAGACGGCGGGCGTGCGACCGGCGCATGTCGAGGGCTACAAACAGGGCGAGTGGATTCTGGTCGACTACACTGATTTCGTCGTGCATGTTTTTTCCGAGAAGGCGCGCAAGTTCTACGATCTGGAGCGCCTGTGGAAGACGGCCAAGCGGCTGGAACCCTCGGAATTGAAGCCGCAGACGCGAACAAAAGCCGCGCCGAAGGAAAAGGCAACGCCGCGCAAGCGCGCTCCCACGGTTGCTCCTCGTCGCAAGAAAGAGTAGTTTCGTGCTCCCGGCAATGATATTCGTTTGTCCCTTGTACCTATGACCACGCCATCCAAATCGGAAACTGGCAAGGTTGAAGATGGCTGGGGAAGTTCATACCGCCTGATCGCGGCTGACAAGTGGAAGGCGAAATCGGCGGCGATGGGCAAGGCGGTGACGGAGGCGCTCGTAGAATTCGCGCAGCCAAAGCCCGGCATGCGCATATTGGATTTGGCCAGCGGCACGGGTGAGCCCGCGATCACCCTGGCGATGCGCGTGGGAGCGCAAGGGCAGGTCACTGCTCTCGATCTGAGCGATGACTTGCTCGAGATCGCAAAAGGACGAGCACGAGATCGCGGGCTCGAGAATTTCGTCACGCAGAAAGCCGACGCGCACGCGCTACCGTTCCCTGAAAACACTTTCGATCTCGCCACTTGCCGTTTTGGGGTGATGTTCTTCAGCGACGTGGAGGTTGCCTTGCGCGAACTGCATCGTGTTTTACGCGCAGGATCTCGCGCCTGCTTTCTAGCCTGGGGATCATTCGACCAACCCTACTGGCGAAGCATGATGGGTGTGGTGCACATGCAGGTTGGTGGTCCGCTGTTGCAGCCGGACGGCCCGAATCCGTTTCGCTTCGCGCAGCCTGGGAGTCTTTCTGGCGTGCTGCAGAGCGCTGGCTTCCGCGAAGTGCAAGAAGAAACCAAGACCGCGCAATGGACCTGGCCGGGCACCCCGCAAGAAGTTTGGGAGCAGGCGCGGGCTGTGTCGGTGCCGTTCCGTCCCATGCTGGACCGTGTGCCCGCCGACATGTGGCCGCAGATTCACGAACAGGTGCACGCGGCCATCGGCAAATACGTTGAAGGGGAGAGCATCGTTTTCGGCGCATCGGTGGTGCTGGCCTCCGGAAGCAAGTGACGTTATTGCCCGCCGTGAAAATAAAAATCGCATGGATCGGGAAGACGAAAGAGCCGGCGATCCAGTCGCTGACCGACGAATATCTGAAGCGGATCTCGCGCTACACACAGGTGGAAGGGCTGGCGCTGCGGGACGAGACTGCGCTGCTCGAAATGTGCGGTAGGGCGGCGCCCGATAAGGCGAGGAGCGGGACGAGCACCGGGAAAACGACCGCCGGGAAGACGAGCGCCGGTAAATCGACGCTGGTGGTGATGGATTCGCGCGGGAGGCAGTTCTCGTCTGAAGAGTTCGCCCGGTTCTTAGGAGATTATCAGGATCGCAATACGCTGCCGCTGGTCTTCGCGATCGGGCCGGCAGATGGATTCAGCGAAACGGCCCGTGACGCGGCGCAGCATACGATTTCACTCGGCAGGATGACGCTGGCGCACGAGCTGGCGCGCGTGGTCTTGCTGGAGCAGGTCTACCGGGCGTTCACGATTTTGAAGGGGCATCCTTATCATTCAGGGCATTGAAATGTCGGCCGCGGATGCACCTTCGTGCATTGTTCGATCTGTTTACTCGCCTCAATTTGTTTTAAGGTAGAACATCTGACGCATCGGTGCATTAGTGTAATGATTGGAGACTAGAGTCATGAGAGATGTGATGGAACTGTTGCGGGCGAAGGAACAAGAGTTGTTGAAGGTGAAGCGGCAAATCGAGGCCTTGCGGATTGCAGCGCCGCTGTTGAGCGGCGAACAGGATCAGGCCCCGCCTTCAAATGGCGGCGGGGTGGTCAAAGAAGCAAACCGTTTCGCGTGATTCATCGCAACTGCTTTCAGGGCTTCTTGTTCGAATCAGCGGCAAGAATGTACAGCAGCTCTCTGGCGAGGTCGCCAGCGTCCACATCTTCCATGTTGGCCAGCACGACGATGCCGGCGCGCTGGTCAGGGGCTATGACGAAGGCGGTGCTCGTACCCTGTTGCCCGCCGGTGTGGCCCACGCCCGCGACTTCGTGTTCGTTATGCGTGCCCCATCCCCAGCCCAGAGCGTAAGTGTTTGGCGAACCGTCGGAAGGCTTGGGCGGAGTCAACATGAGTTCGCGGGTGGCGCGGCGGATCAACCTGTCATTCAAAATAGCGACTTCAAATCTGGCCATGTCTTGGGCGGAAGAGAGCCAGCCGCCACCGGGGATTTTGTAGCTCGAATCCAGGAAATCGGCATTGAGCACGGCGCCAGAGTCCTTTTTTTCATAGAAGCGAGTGCGATAGGGGATGATGGCGAACCGATTATCAGCCTGGGTCTGTTCCATTTTCGCAGGGCCGAAAATGTTTTCGCGCATGAAGTCGACATATTTCGCCCCCGATGCCCCTTCGATTACGCAGCCCACCAAGGTGTAGCCCTGAGTCGAGTAATGAAACGATGTACCGGGCTGCGCTACGAGGGGATCGTCTTTGAAGAAATTCAACCCGGCCTGGATGGGATCGTCGAAGTGTTTCGTGTTGCCGATCTCGGGGTCGTCCTGCGAGCCGGACTTGTAATGTCGGATTCCGCCGAGGTGTCCGAGCACCTGCCGAGTAGAAATGGGCCAGGGTTTTTGCGGAAACGCAGGACAGTATTTTTGCACCGGGGCGTCGAGATCGAGCTTGCCGCGCTCCCAGAGCTGCAGCGCGGCAGTGGCAGTCAGCGGCTTGGAGATCGAACCTAGACGGAAAAGTGTGTGTTCGCTGGCGGGAACGTTGTTCTCGAGATCAGCGAATCCGAATCCTTGAGACCACTCGTACTCGCCGTTCTCGACGACCGCGACGGCGATGCCGGGGGCGTGGGAGGAAGCCATGAACTTTGAGATCGCGGCTTCGATCTGAGTACGCTTTCCGGTAGCGAGCTTAGAATTCTGAGCAACGCAAGGTATGGAAACCGTGCAACACAGCGCAACCGCAATTGCGAGATGAACCCAAGGGGAACAACGCAGGTGAGCAGATTGATTCTTGGTCAGTGTCATGAAGCCTTTTTGGAAGACGAGCTTCAATTGTAGACGCCGGAGGGACGGACAAGGATCGCAATTGGTTTGCGATCCTGTCTTGAGCGGCAACGATGATTTGGATCTCAGGCCGGTTAGGCCGTCACGTCCTTGACGTGCGTACCGATATACCACGTGTTCCCGAACGGATCTGTTACGCCTGAAGTACGGTCGCCATAAGGCTGGTCCGCCGGTTCCTGAATGGACTTCGCGCCCGCGGCCAACGCCCGCTGATAAACCGCGTCGCAGTCGGGAACGTACACATAGAACATTGTCGGCATCGGCAAGTATTCTCCCTGCGGCTCGCCCATCTCCACCACCGAATCACCGACGCGAATTTCCGCATGGTGCACCACGCCGGCGGGCGACGCATATTTCCCGAGTTCCTGCCCCCCGAACGCGCGCTTCAGGAAGGTGATCACGGGCTCGGCGCGCAGCGGCAGCAGGTACGCATTCACGTTATTCAACCCCTTGGCAATGTAGCTCTCTCCCTTGTGCGTGGCGATGTACCAGATGTTTCCGGCAGGATCTTTCACGCTGCCTGAGCGCTCGCCGTATTCCTGGTCGCGCGGCTCGTCAATCAAGGTCGCTCCTGCGGCCACCGCTTTCTTGCAGACCGCATCCGCGTCTTCCACGTAAATATGCAGGGCGTGAGTTTTCGGCGTGGCCCGGAACTCGCGCCCCGGAATGCCACCGCCCACCATCAACATCGAGTCACCAATCCGCACCTCGCCGTGCAGTCCACCGGCTGGTCCGACGGCGCGGAAGGTCTCCTCGCCCCCAAACGCCTGTTTGGTGAACTCCAGCAATGCAGGCCCGTTTTCGGCTACCAGATAAGGCGTCACCATGCGGAAGCCGCGCGGAACCGGATCGACCGCCGGCTTCTTGCTTTTCGAATCGCCCTTCGTCATCGCATCCATGCGCCGGTGCATCTCCTCAAGGGACATTTCTTCGGTCACCGTGGATACAGACCACAGGTATCCGAAGGGATCCTGAAGCGTTCCTTCGCGACGTCCGTAAAATTGATCGGTGATGGGAATCACGGTCTTGGCCCCGGCGCCAACCGCATGAGCGAAAAATTTGTCCACGTCAGGAACACCTAGCGACATCATGACGGGTGAATTCCCCAGCGTCTCCGGGCTGAACCGGTTTCCTTCCGGCCACTCCTCAGTCAGCATGATCGCCGAGTCGCCGATCATGATCTGGGCGTGTGGAATTTTTCCGCCAACTTCGAAGCGCATAGTCTCTTTGGCGCCGAACGCGTTCTTGTAGAACTCAATGGCCTTGGCGGCATCTTTGAAAGTCAGTCTAGGGTTAGCGCTTACTCGAACGGCTGTAACGGGTTCAGCAACGGTGCTCATAGTTCTTCTCCCTCCCATTAGTTCGGACTTAAGTCGTTTCCTGAATCCTTCACGCGGCAGGTCGCGCAAGTCTGCCGCCACGCGCACCAGCGGCTCCAGGGCTGCATCCACCTTCGCGGGCTTGCCGTCCGTCCTTGCCAGCAGAGCGTCTACCGCGCGGTTCAACTGCTCGATTTTCTTGGCGTCGTTCCTGCCCGGATTCAGAGAGCGCTTAGGCATCGGCACCCTCCATGCGCGCCCGCAGGCTGCTGAGGGCACGGAACTGCAATTGCTTTACCGCGCCTTCCGTCTTGCGAATCTCCCGCGCCACTTCTTTAACGCTTTTCTGCTCCACGAACCGCAGCACCACTACTCGCCGCTGCTCCGCCGGCAGCGTATCGACCAGACGGAACAAAATAGCCCGGCGCTCCACTTCTTCGAATTCCATGCTCTTAGATGACGTGGATTCGATCTCCACCCCGTCTGTCACCTGCTCGCGGCTCTTGTGCTGCCAGCGATCAGAAATCAGATTGGCGGCAATCCGGAAAAGCCACGCCGCAAACGGAATGCCCCGCCATTCAAATCGCCGCAAGTTGGCCAGCGCATGATGGAAGACCTCAGAGGTCAAATCCTCGGTTTCCGCGCGATCTCCCACCCGCCGCGCCACATACGCATACACCCGCTCGAAGTTGTTCTCGTAAAGCTCCGCGAAGCGCGCAGGGTCGTTCTGCGCCGCCTCGATCAGAAGCCGCTCGTCCGCTTGGCGTTCTTTGTTCCGAGCCGTCAGAGCCTTCAACGGATTCTCCGCGCGGAGTAGTGTTACACAGGTATAACGGGAGGGAACAGGAAAAGTTACGGCAGAAAATTGAGCCTATGCCGGGACCGGGCGTTCGGCATAGTACAAGTCCTCCATCGCCTTCCGCACCTTCTCCGACACCGCTTCCAAATCCTTCATCTTCATCCCCGCGGTCGAGATGGGCTCGCCCACACGCATCTCCAACGGTCGGCATTTGATGTGGTAGGTGTTCATGGGCAATAGTTCGTACGTCCCCACCAGCGCCACCGGGACAATATCCACCTGCGCTTTAATCGCGAGAAAAAAAGCCCCGGGCAGAAATGGTTTGATCTCGCCGTCAGGAGTGCGCCCGCCCTCTGGGTAGATGACTAGCGGCATGCCGGCCTTCAGACTCTTCACCGCAGAGCGAATCGCCGCAATGGAATTGGTCGGCTTCTGCTGGTCGATGCAGACTTGTCCCGAGCGCTTCAGTTGCCAGCCCACAATCGGGTAGGACAACAATTCCTTCTTGAAGACGATGCGGAATTGAAATGGAAAGTGAACGTAGAGGACCGGAATGTCGAATGCTGAGGCATGATTCACCGCGTAGACATGCGGTTTCGATGTATCGATCTTGTCGAGGCCCGTGACTTTCACCGGCGAGAAGATCGTTTTCATGATGAGCCACGACCAGGCCTGCGAGAACCAATGCAGACGGCGTCCGCTGCGGTCGAATAGTCCGCCGGGGAGCGCCAGCAGCCCAAGAACCAGGGTGTAGAACCAGATCAGGGGATCGAGAATCAGATACGAGCGCAGCCGGCTCAACCAGCCGTAGTGCGCTCCCGGGATTGCGTGCGGGCTTTGCCGTGGCGCGGCAACCGGCGTTGGCACCGCATCTCTTTCCGCTTCCACGGACGATGACGAATTCACGTCTGGCACACTTCCATTCTAAACTGTTCGCAGCTGTTTCAGACTTCGGCCCCAACGCTGTGCATTGCTTCTCCCACCAAATAAATCGAGCCTGTAATTACCACGACTGTCCCAGGTTTCGTGAGCGCTCGTGCCCGCTCTAGGGCCTGCCGCACGTCCTCCACCATCTCAATTTCAACGCCGGTGCGAGCCGCCGCTTGCTGGATCTCTTCTGGCGATGCCGCCCGCGGATTTTGTGGCCGGGTTGCAATCACTCGCTCCGCCAGCGGAAACAGAATTTCTGTCATCTCTGAGATTGCCTTATCCCGCATGGCGCCGAAAACAAAAATCAGCGGACGGTCCTGGTATTGCTCCGAAAGGGCCGAACGCAGCGCCCACGCGCCAGCCGGATTGTGTGCTACATCGATCACGATCTCAGGCCAGCCCGGTCGCGCCGCGATGACGTGAAACCGGCCCGGCCAGCGCGTTTCGCGGATGCCGCGCTCGATACTCTTGGGCGTGATGCCGCTGAAGCCCTGCTCGCTCAGTTCCGCCGCGGCTGCAATCGCGAGCGCAACGTTGCGGAATTGATGCCGCCCGACCAGCGGAGTCTGCACCAGAATCTGTTCTCCAAGAACGCGCAAAGGATACCGATAGAAGCATTTCTTGGCGAACTTCGCGTCTTCCTTTGCGACCTTTGCGGTTAAAGGCTCTTCGTCGCCAGCGCGAAATGCTTCCTCGGTACTTGGTACGAGGTACTGAGGACTACCAGGTGATACCGGCGGCACGAAAACCACAGCGTTCACCGCCCGCGCCCCCAGGTCGAGGATCGTATTTCCGATCACATCATTCGCCTCAGGCTGCTGCGGCAGCGTGACGACCACTCCGCCCGCACGAATAATGCCGACCTTCTCCTTCGCAATCTCGCCCACGGCGTCCCCGAGATACTTCTGATGATCGAGAGAAATGTCGGTAATCACGCTCACCCGCGGCTCAACTACATTCGTCGCATCCAGGCGGCCGCCCATGCCCACTTCGAGCACGGCCAGATCCACCTTCTCTCTTGCAAAATGCTCGAATGCAATCGCGGTCATCATCTCAAAAAAGCTGGGATGCCACGGCAACTCTGCTCGCGCTACCAACCTCTCGGCAATCCGATCCACCTCGGCGTGAAGAAGTGCAAAATCGTCGTCGCCGATCTCTTGGCCGTTGACTCGGATTCGCTCGTTGATGCGCACCAGATGCGGCGAGGTATACAGGCCTGTTTTCAAGCCCGATGCCCGCAGGATCGAGGCCAGCGTAGCCGCCGTCGAACCTTTGCCATTCGTGCCCGCGATAAGCACGCTCGGGAAACGGCGCTCGGGATGATCCATTGCGCGTAGCAGTACCCGCATGTGCGCGAGATCGAATTTGTGCGAAGGCGTCTGCGCCAGCTCGTGGCCCAGCGCGAACATGCGGGCAACCGCGGTTTGGTAGGGGGTAGACAAGGCTGTCGGCTCTCGGCCATCGCGACTAGAAACCACTTGTCATCCCGAGCGAAGCGAGGGATCTAGGTTCTTGTCCGCGCCACCTCTGTTGCCGCCGCAAGCAAACACCCAGATCCCTCGCTTCGCTCGGGATGACAAATCAGAATGACGGTTGGGGCTAACACCGATCCTGACGTCTGCTTTACGCTGCCATGAAATCCAGCGCGCGCGCGATGTAAGGCTTGAGTTCCTTGCGAGGCACCACGGCGTCCAGCATGCCATGCTCCAGCAAAAATTCGCTGCGCTGAAAGCCCGCTGGCAGTTTCTGACGGATCGTCTGCTCAATCACCCGCGGCCCTGCAAACCCAATCAGCGCGCCCGGTTCCGCGATATTCAAATCCCCCAGCATGGCAAACGATGCCGTCACTCCGCCCGTGGTCGGGTCGGTCAACAATGAAATATAAGGGACCCTCGCCTTATCCAGTTTCGCGAGCGCGGCCGAAATTTTGGCCAGCTGCATCAGGCTGATCACGCCCTCCATCATCCGCGCGCCGCCTGACGCCGACACAATGATCAGCGGAGTCCTCGAATCGGCCGCGCGCTCCACCGCCCGCGTGATCATCTCGCCCACTACCGCTCCCATGCTGCCGCCGATGAACGCATACTCCATCACGCTCGCGATCACAGGCCGCCCCAGCAGCTTGCCGTGAGCGTTAATCACCGCATCTTTCAGTCCTGTGTCGTGCTCCGCCTGCCGCAGCCGGGACGAGTACGCCTTCAAGTCCACAAACTTGAGCGGGTCGGTCGAAGAGAGATTCCCATCGAAGGTTTCATACTGATTCTCATCCAACAGCAGCGCCAGTCTAGTTCGCGCGTCGATGCGAAAGTGCTTTTCGCATTTCGGGCACACGTTCAAATTCTCCTCCAGATCCTTTTTCCAGATGATCTGGCGGCAGTTCTCACACTTCACCCACAGGCCTTCGGTGCGCACAGTTTTCTTGCCGGAAGAGTCAAAGTCCCCGGATTCACGCTTGAACCAAGCCATAGGAATTTAGTAATTGGGTAATTTAGTAATTTGGTAATTGAAAACCCAACCGTCGAAGCTTGGGGCTTTGAAAATTACTCAATTACTCAATTACCAAATTGCTCAATGTCAGTACTCGATTCCTCTCTGCGCCATCACGCCCTTCTCGTATGCATGTTTCACCTGCCGCATCTCCGTCACCGTGTCGGCGGCCTCGACAATTGTGGGGTGTGCGTTCCTTCCCGTCAAGATGACATGCACCATCTCGGGTTTCTTTTTCAGGCTCTCCACCACTTTCGCCGGGTCGAGCATGCCGTAACTGATCGCGTAATTGATCTCATCCAACACTACCAGATCCCATTCGCCTGACTCGATCGCTTTCTCGCCCTCGGTCCACGCTTCCTCCACCATCTTCACATCTTCCGGGTCTGGCTTTTCGGCGCCCACTTTCACGAATCCCCGGCCCATTTGCCTCATGACAAATTTGTCACCGAAGGCCTTGACCGCATCCAGTTCCCCGTAGTGCCACGAGCCTTTCAGGAATTGCAACATCAGCACGCGCATCCCCTGGCCTACCGCGCGCAAAGCTGTCCCCATGGCCGCGGTAGTTTTCCCTTTTCCCGGCCCCGTGTTCACGATGATAAGACCGCGGCGTACGTCGCTCATGGTTGCAGGAGGCTTGATTCTACTAAAGAACAGTGGTCAGTGGTCAGGGGTCAGCGGCCAGTTGAACACATCTTGATCGTTGACGGTGTTTGACTGATCGCTGGCCACTGACAGTCACGGACCACTACTAGAAGGTCAGGGGTCGCTGATTGTCAGTGATCAGTAGTCAGGTAGTCAGTTGAACGCACCGGGATTATTGTCGGTGGTGAAGGTTTGCTAGCCACTAGCCACTGACCACTTTTTCCCGATCTTTCCACGGAACTTGCGCATCCAACTTTGCGTATCCGGGTGCAGGCAGATCTCTGTCTCCAGATTGGGGAGGTCTCGTCGTGATCAACAAGTGTGGCGTAGTGTTGTTCTGCGTGCTCGCAGCCTTACCTGCATTTTGCGGCCAGCACGTGGCCGTTCACCCCAGACCCGGCTTCGATTCCGGCGAACAGGAAACCATCCGCCAGATCGTCGACATGGAGCGCCAGTGCAAAGAGGCCAGCCTGCATCGCGACGCCGATTTCTCCCTGCGCACATTGGCCGATGATTATGTTGCCATCACCCCGCTCGGCCAGGTCACGACGAAAGAGGAAACCGTTACCGCCCGCCGCAGCGGCCAGCTCCGTTACGAGTCAATGAACATCACCGACATGGTGGTTCGACTCTACGGCGACACCGCGGTCGTTACGGCCCGTGCCGACGTCAAAGGCCACCAGCTTGGCGAAGATTTCAGCGGGCCTTATCGCTACACACGCGTCTGGGTTCGACGCAGCGGACGTTGGCAGACCGTCAGCTATCAGGCGACCGTCACGCAGTAGGTGCCGCTAGGTGGTGCGTCTTTATCTTTTCCACAGGTGCTAGTCACCATCGTCTTCCTGCTTTCGCTTTGATCCGAAGTAGTAGCCGATAACGACGAAGACGATGTTCAACAGTCCCGTGGCAATACTCGTACTTTTCTTTCCACGCCACGATGTAGCAGAGGGTGAGGACAAGTACAATAGCAATCACGGAGGCGGCGTTGTTCTTATCCGCGAAGAAACCACCCACCAAAACGCTGAGGAGGCTTCTTTTACCGAATGTTTTCTCGTACAAGCTTTTGGCGTTCGCCACGTCAGTCATCTATTTGCTCCTTCTCCGAGTGCTTGCAGAATGAGCGCCCTATCGGGTTGCACTCCCACTTGTGATTTTCGCGTACATGATGCCACGGATTCACCCACAATGCATCACCTGTGGCGATCATTAAGACCCACTACCCGCCGACTAAGTACGTTTGACCCTCCCCAATCCCTCCAATAAACTGAGAGATTCAGTACACGTGCAGGTTTTCAACTTATGGCAGACAGCATTCATGTGAAGCTTCCCGACGGGAGCGTGAAGGATGTTCCCAAGGGCACGACCGCGCTCGATATTGCGAAGTCCATCAGCCCCGGGCTGGCGGACGCGGCCTTGGCAGCCAAGGCCAACGGCGATCTTATTGACCTCACCCGTCCGCTTGAAAAAGATACCGAGCTTCGTCTCTTGAAGGATAAAGATCCAGAGGCGCTCGAAATATACCGGCATTCGTCCGCGCACCTGCTCGCCGCAGCCGTGCTGGAACTTTTTCCAGAGACCAAGCTGGGCCACGGCCCGGCAACTGACAGCGGATTCTTCTACGATTTCTACCGGCCCACCGCCTTCACCCCGGAGGACTTGGAGAAAATCGAGAAGAAGATGCAGGAGTTGGTGCAGCAGAACATTCCTTATGCGCGTGAGTTTCTGCCCCGCGACCAGGGGCTTGCCGAGTTCAAAAAAGAAGGCGACTTCATGAAGTGCCATTTCATCGAGCAATTCACCAAGCCCGATGAAAAGATTTCGATCTACCGCACCGGCAAGTTCGTCGATTTCTGCCGCGGGCCGCACATTCCGTCAACCGGCAAGATCAAAGCGTTCAAGCTGCTCAACATTGCGGGCGCGTACTGGCTGGGCGATGAGAAGAATCCGCAACTACAGCGCATTTACGGGACTTCATTTTTCTCAAAGAAAGATCTCGACGCGCACCTGCAGCAGGTGGAAGAGGCGAAGAAGCGCGACCATCGCGTGCTGGGCCAGCAACTCGATCTGTTTTCGATTCAGGAACTGGCGGGGCCGGGGCTGATCTTCTGGCATCCCAAGGGCGGGATCATCCGCAAACAGATGGAAGACTGGATGCGCGAAGAGTACCTGAAACGCGGCTACTCGCTGGTTTACACGCCGCATGTGGCGCGGCGGCAGCTTTTCTATACCTCGGGACACGAGGGCTATTACTCGCAGAACATGTTCGACGCCATGGAACTCGACGACGCCGAATACCGCCTCAAGCCGATGAATTGTCCCGGCCACATTCTAATTTACCGGGATTCGCTGAAATCGTATCGCGATCTTCCGGTCCGGCTGGGCGAACTGGGCACGGTGTACCGCTACGAGCGCTCGGGCGTGATGCACGGCCTGTTGCGCGTGCGCGGCTTCACCCAGGATGACGCCCACATCTTCTGCACGCCAGAGCAGATCGAAGATGAAATTGCGAGCTGTCTGGACTTTGCCCTGGATGTGTTGAAGGATTTCGGCTTCGACAAGTTCCAGACCGAGCTTTCGACGTGGAATCCCGATGATCGCAAGAATTTCGTGGGCAGCGAAGAGCAATGGATTCACGCCACCGAATCGCTTGAGAAGGTGCTGAAAGGCCGGAAGATTGAATACAAAACCATCCCCGGTGAAGCGGCGTTTTACGGGCCGAAGATCGATATCAAGCTGGTAGACGCCATCGGGCGCTTGTGGCAACTCTCGACTGTGCAGTTCGACTTCAACCTGCCGCAGCGCTTTGGCCTGGAGTACGTGGCGGAGGACGGTTCGCGCAAGCAACCGGTGATGGTTCATCGTGCGCTGTACGGATCGGTCGAGCGATTCTTCGGGGTGCTGATTGAGCACTATGCGGGCGCGTTCCCCGTGTGGCTGTCGCCGGTGCAGGTTGCGATGATCCCCATCAGCGAGCGCCACGCGGAATATGCGAACAAGGTCGCGGATCAGCTCAAGGCCATCGGCGTGCGCGTCACCGTGGATGCACGCAATGAAAAGATGAACGCGAAGATCCGCGAGCATGCCATGCAGAAGGTGCCCTTCCTGCTGGTGGTCGGGGATAAAGAGGCCGACGCAGGCAAGGTGAACGTCCGCACTCGCGGGAAAGAGAAGACTGAGGACATGGGAGCGTCTGAGTTCCTGGAGAAGGTTCGGAAGCTGATTGCGGAGAAGAGCCCGAGCCTTTAAGGAATTTCACTGCGGAGCCACTCGGAATCTTCCCTAGCTTGCGAAGTTGCCCGCAGTTTTGCTCCAGAGTCTCTGGCTGCGAGTGCCTGCAGAATGTTGAAGAGGAACCAGCCGGTGTCCGCTACCTGCTGTGGAGCAAAGATTTTCTCCTTAGCGCCGTTCTTGCAGATGCCGACGGCATCCGAATACGGCTGGAAGCGCACGATTTGATTGTATGGCAGTCGGAAGTTGACGCCTTTCTCCGTCCCGCCGAAGTATACGGCCCGCGTGGTCGCTAGAAAATATCCGTAATCCGCCTCTTGTATAGATGTTGACTGCTCCCTGTGACCGCGAACCCCACCAAAATGATAATACAGTCCACTCGCGACCCTGATGCTTGCTCCGGCGTAGCTCCCGACGTAGGAACTCGTTGTCCGTGGCTCACTCAGCAAGACGTTCGCGATTCCGGAAACTGGCACCTCGCCCGCCTGAAGGTTGAAGCGGATCGGTCCTTGATAGGGGCTTATTTCGTCGTTGAGCACCGTCCAGATCTGCAAGCTAAAAACCAGCGTTCTGAATCCTGCCGTTTTCAGGACGTCCTCCTCAGTTAAACCCGCCGCACGATAGAAATCGGAGATAGCCGAAAATTCCGGCTCCCCAATCGGCAGCGCCATGCCTCGCTTTTCCGCTCCTTGGCTCCAGCCTTCCTTAATGGCCGGCAGAACCTGCTCCAGCGGGACGGCTGCGTCCGCAGCTATCTTGTCCAGCTCCGCCTTGATTTCGCCACACTTCTTACCCTCTGCGACGGCAATTGCCATGCATGCCGTCAGGGCTTCGACTCCCTTATTTGCTTTTTGAACACAGCTTTCATGCGCTTCACTGAACCAACCTGCCTTCTGACCGCAGTATCGACAGATGCTCATGGCAACATTCCTTTGAGCCCCCTGGCTGTGGCCCGATGATACGCGCCCACCGCCTCAATGAACAGGCGACGATTCCGAAGCGCTCATGAGACGAACCGTCTGGCGATTGGCGAAGTGCAGCTGAGGTGGCTGACCGCTGTGAAAATTGTGCTGTACCATGTTTCCGTGCATGAATTGGCCGAGCGCGTGTTGGGGCATGTCCGGCGGGAGGAACTGCTGCATCCCGGCGATCGTGTCGGCGTCGCGGTTTCGGGCGGAAATGATTCGGTTGCGCTGCTGCGTCTGCTGCTCGACTTGCGTCACGAACTCGGCATCGTTCTCTCCGTCGTTCATTTCAACCACAAGCTACGCGGAGCGGAGTCCGACACGGATCAGGAGTTTGTCGCGAAACTCGCTCACGAGCAGGGTTTGCAGTTTTACAGCGAGAGCGGCAATGTGGCGCAGCTTGCAGCCGAGGAACACTCAGGCTTAGAAGCTGCGGCACGAGAACTGCGTCATGGATTTTTTCACCGCCTTCTAGGATCGGCGGAAGTCGATGAGATTGAGCCAGAATCGCCTCAGGGGCTAAAGTTCGAATCTCCAGACAGCCCTAACGGCACGGCTGAAGCCGTGCCCTTCCCGATCCCAATTACTCAGGCTTCGCAGGCGAAACTGAACAAGATCGCGACCGGCCACACGCTCGACGATCAGGCCGCGACCGTCCTCATGCGGCTGATTCGTGGCACAGGCCTGCGCGGGCTCGGGGGAATCTTTCCGCGCATCCTCGTGGAGCACGACGATGGCGAAGGCCAGGGCGAAATCATTCGCCCGCTGCTCAGCGTACGGCGGCGCGAACTGGAGCAATATCTGAACGACCTCAAACAGCCTTGGCGCGATGACTCGACCAATGCTGAGACTAAGTTCACGCGAAACCGCGTGCGCAGTCTCGTGCTGCCTCTACTGGAGCTGGAATTCAATCCCGTCGTGGCTGAAAACTTTTCTGAACTTGCCGAGATCGCCCGCGACGAGGAAGATTACTGGGAGAACGAAATCTCCGGCTGGCTGGGGACGGTCGTGCAGTGGTCCGAACCCGCGTGGACCCGCGAGGTGCAGGACATCAGTTTTGTTCAGATCGAACCCGTAGGGGGTGGCCCTGCGCAATGTGTGCCGATGGATTTTGGTTTGAGGTCGCGAATCGCTGACGCTCCCTGGCTGGTAATGAATGCCTCCGTGAGCCGACCATGGTTGCTGACCGAGCCACGTGCCGTGCAGAGAAGAGTTCTCAAAGCGATCGGCGAGCAGGCAGCAATTCCGCTGGAGTTCAAACACATCGAGGAAATCCTCCGCTTTGCCGCCGAGGACGGTCCAAGCGGTAAAGAGTTGTGCCTTCCCCGGGGATGGAAACTCGTTCGCGAGCCGGAAGCAGTCGTCTTCCTCACGCCTGACCTGCGCCGGCAGCAGGAACCTGTTCCGGACTACGAGTATGAACTGCCAGTCCCCGGGCGCGTCTTTGCCTTTGAAGCCGGGGCAATCATCGAAGCCCTGCGCGTCGTCCCAGGGTTGAGCACTCCCGGGCCGCAGCCTGCGGAGTATAATCCGCAGCAACTTCTCCGTGCAGATTTTTTGTCGCGACATCTGACCCTGCGGAACTGGCGTCCGGGAGACCGGTTTTGGCCGGCGCATACCAAGTCGCCGAAGAAGATCAAGGAGCTGTTGCAGGAGCGTCACGTGGTGCAGCCCGATCGCAGGCTTTGGCCAGTCGCCGTGAGCGGAGATGAGATCGTGTGGATGCGCGGGTTTCCCGTTCCCGCGAAATTCCGCGCCAAAGCAGGAGAAGAAGCGGTGCTGATCCGGGAGACGCCGCTCAGGCCTGAGGAGCACACGACTTAGGAGGACACGCCACTTCATGAACGAGCCGAAAGCCGATACACTTCGCCAGGTCATTGCCGCCGAGCAGATCCAGAAGCGCGTGAAGGAACTCGCGCGCCACATCTCTGATGACTACCGCGGACAAACCATCCAGGCGCTTGCCGTTCTGGAGAACGCTTTCATCTTCATGGCCGACCTGGTGCGCGCGCTCGAGGTTCCGGTGGTTTGCCAGTTCATCAAACCCAAGTACAGTAAGCAGCAGGGCACCCAGGCCGGAGAGATTGTGGAAATATTCTTCAGCCACGAACCAGATATTCGCGGCCAGCACATCCTGCTGGTCGAGGGCCTCGTACATTCGGGCGTGACCAGCGAGTTCCTGATGAACGACTTGCGCGCGCGAGGTGCGGCTTCGGTGAAGCTGGTGACCCTGCTCGACCGCCAATCTGCCCGCCGCGTCGCCCTGCAACCGGACTATTTCGGCTTTCTCGTGGATGATACTTTCCTCATCGGCTACGGTTTGGGCGCCGCGGAGCAGACTAACCGCAATATCCCCTGCCTGGCCGCAAGCCCAACCCCCCAAATGACTTAAGTTACGCTGAGAGCGACGCGCCTTTTTCCTCCGGAAAAGGTAGAATAGTGGTCTTAGGGATTTTCTCTAATCGAAATTGGCGGAACGGCATCTAAACTAACAGCAGAAGCCTCGGGGTTTCTCGCATTCGTGTCGAATCCCGGTTTCTTCAGGAGCTTTTGGTGAATTCAACAGTAAAGACCGTACTCTTCTGGGTGGGAATTGGTGTGTCTGCCCTGGTGTTGTGGACCGTGATTCAGCAGGGCCGCAATGGGCAGAAGGATGCAGAGATTAACTTCTCCCAGTTCATGAGTGATGTAGATCAGGGCAAGGTGCATGAAGTCACCGTTGACGGCATGCAACTGCGCGGAAAGCTCAATGACAATTCCGCCTTTCACACCACGGTTCCGGCGAATTATCCCGACATGATCAAGTCGCTCCAGACCAAGGGCGTCGCCATGACGTTCCGGGATGCCAACAGCGGGAGCTGGCCGCTGCAGTTGCTGGGCACGTGGGCTCCGCTGATCCTGCTTGGAGCGCTGTGGTTCTTCATGATCCGCCAGATGCAGACCGGCGGCAACAAGGCGCTGTCGTTCGGCAAGAGCCGGGCGCGTTTGCTTTCGATGCAGCAGAAAAAAGTTACGTTCAAAGACGTGGCCGGAGTGGAAGAGGCCAAGGAAGAACTGCGCGAGATTATAGAATTCCTGCGCGAGGCGCAGAAGTTCCAGAAACTTGGCGGCAGAATTCCCAAGGGAGTGCTGCTGGTTGGACCTCCGGGAACCGGCAAAACGCTTTTGGCGCGGGCAGTCGCCGGCGAAGCGAATGTGCCGTTTTTCTCAATCTCCGGTTCGGATTTTGTTGAGATGTTCGTGGGCGTCGGTGCCAGCCGCGTGCGGGATTTGTTCGAGCAAGGCAAGAAAAACGCCCCCTGCATCATCTTCATCGACGAGATTGATGCGGTCGGACGCCATCGCGGCGCTGGTTTGGGCGGTGGTCACGACGAGCGCGAGCAGACTCTGAATCAGTTGCTGGTGGAGATGGACGGCTTCGAATCGAATGAAGGCGTTATCCTCATGGCTGCAACAAACCGGCCCGATGTGCTCGATCCTGCACTGCTGCGGCCCGGGCGCTTTGACCGGCGCGTGGTAGTGAGCCGCCCCGATGTGCGCGGGCGCGAAGAAATTCTGCGCGTGCATACCCGCAAAATTCCTCTCGCCGAAGATGTCGATCTTACGGTGCTCGCCCGCGGAACTCCGGGATTCTCCGGTGCAGACCTGGCAAATATGGTCAACGAAGCGGCACTGGCCGCGGCTCGGCAAAACCGCAAGGCCGTGCTGATGTTCGACTTCGAGGTCGCCAAAGACAAAGTTCTGATGGGCGTGGAGCGTAAGTCGCTGATCCTTTCCGACGAGGAAAAGAAAGTCACCGCGTTTCACGAAGCAGGGCATGCGTTGGTAGCGGCCAAGCTTCCGGGCTCGGACCCTGTTCACAAGGTCACAATCATCCCGCGCGGAATGGCATTGGGCGTGACCATGCAGTTGCCCATCGATGACCGGCACAACTACACCCGGGAGTATTTGAAGACCGACCTTGCGATTCTGATGGGCGGCCGTCTGGCCGAGGAGTTGTTCCTTAACCAGATGAGCACCGGCGCTGGCAACGACATTGAGCGGGCCACGGAAATGGCGCGCAAGATGGTCTGCGAGTGGGGCATGAGCGATCTTGGTCCGCTCACTTTCGGCAAGAAGGAAGAGCAGATATTCCTGGGCCGCGAAATCAGCCAGCACCGCGACTACAGCGAAGACACTGCCATCAAGATTGATGGCGAGGTCCGCAAGCTGGTAAACCAGGGATACGAAACGGCGAAAAGCATTCTGGAAGGCAATCGCGATACGCTGCAGAAGATTGCGGCAGCTTTGCTGGAGCGCGAAGTGCTGGACGCTTCTGAAGTGTTGCTCCTGGTCGATGGCAAGGAATTGCCTCCGATGAAATCGCCTTCCAAGCCTGACGACGGCGTACAGCAGGTGTTGAAGCCGGAACCGGGACGCGGAATTGCTAAGGGCGGAGAGAGTCCGGCGCGAGCTTAAGACCGTTCTTAGTAGTCAGTTCTCAGTAAGGGCGGCCATCATGGCCGCCCTTAGTCTTGCTTACCAACTCCAGCCTTGCGATCGGAGTTAGACGATCAGAGTTCGACGGCGATCAGCCGCTTGGTGCGCGCCACAACTTCACCAATCTGTACCGCTGATACCCTTGCGGCCTTCAGAGCCCGTGTGAGCCGTGCGGCATCTTCGGATGCAACCGCAATCAGCAACCCGCCCGCAGTCTGAGGATCGAAGAGAAGCGCTCTCAGCTCTTCAGGAACTGCATCGTTGTAACCGACCACGCATTCCGCGAAGTCACGATTGTTCTTGAGGCCGCCGGGAATATAGCCCGCGCGCACGCATTCAAGCGCGCCCGCAAGCAGTCGAACGCTGCCCGCGCGCAATCGGAGAGATACGTCGGAGGCCAGCGCCATCTCGCGCGCATGGCCGATCAGGCCGAAGCCTGTGACGTCAGTCATCGCGTGCACGCGGAACTCTTGCTGAACTACTTCCGCGGCCTGTTTGTTCAGCGTGGTCATGGATTGAACGGCAGCATCAATCCACGCTGGTTCAGCCTTGCCCTGCTTAATCGCTGTCGAGATCACGCCCGTCCCCACCGCTTTGGTGAAGATGAGAGCATCGCGCGGCTTGGCCCCGGCGTTGGCAAGAACTTTTTTCGGATGGACCAGCCCCGTCACTGCATACCCGAACTTGGTTTCTTCGTCGCGAATGCTGTGGCCGCCAATCACCGTACATCCGGCTTCGATCATCTTCGACAACCCTCCAGCAAGAATGCGTTCCAGAATCTCGAGATCAGCCTTCTCCGGAAAACACACCAAAGCCAGCGCCGTGAGCGGCTTTCCGCCCATCGCATAAACATCGCTCAACGCATTGGTTGCTGCGATCTGACCGAAGACGTAGGGATCGTCCACCACCGGCGTGAAAAAGTTGACAGTCTGCACCAGCGCCTGGTCGGGCGCGATTTGATACACTCCGGCGTCGTCGGCGCGGTCAAAGCCGACTAGAACATTAGGGTCGTGTTGCCGGGCTAATTTCCCAAGCACCGTGTCCAGCGCCGCCGGACTCAGCTTGGACGCTCAACCCGCAGCTTTCACCGACTCGGTTAACCGGAATGGCTTACCATCGGACATGAGGTCATTGTACCCAGATGCACGGTAAGTAGAATGTTTGACAAAAACCGGTTGTCATCCCGAGCGAAGCGAGGGACCTTGGTGTTTGCCGGCACCGGCATTGACCCGCGCGCAGAAAGAAACCGAGGTCCCTCGCTGCGCTCGGGATGACACAGTGGCGGACTTCGCGAGAGTTGGCTATTTCACCGCAACATCGGTGACCTGAATGTCCGGATACGCATGGTTCCACTGGGCAGAGATGCCCTCAAACGTAAGCCGAAAAGTAGTGCTCTGCCCCGGCCCAAGCGGCGAGACGCTGAAGTCCACGGCTTCCGGATACGGCCCCGAGGTTTTCAGAACCTGCAGCGGAATATTTTCCCGCTGGGCAAGTTGTCCCATGTCGTCTTTGAAATTCACTTCGACCACGGCGTGCGTGACGGTCTTCCCGCCCGAGTTCGTGACGGTTCCGTCAACATAGCTGACAGTGGCACCAACGAAGTTCTCCGCGGCGCTCATCTTGAAATCCGAGAGCTTCAGGTTCGTAGCGTAGGCAGGCGGTCCCGAAGCGCTCCTGGGCTTGGAGCGAAGAAGAACCGCCAGAACCACGGCGATTACCATCACGACCACCACCGCGATAACGATAGTCCGCCGACTGGAATCAGATTCTTCGCTTGCCTGCGTTGGCTCGATGAGTCCGCCCATGAACCGAATTGTAGATGGTTGAGTTTTCCTTGTCGATTTGAGTGCTCATGTAGAGACAGCCGCCTCGGCTGTCCCGCCAAGCGAAGCGAGGTGGCTCGCTAGCAGAGGCTTGCAAACTGACACTATCATCAGCCAGTCAGAATTGTCCCCGACGGCCGAATCCGGTAGAATAGTAGTTTCGGCCAAGGCCTCTGAAAGGATCGATAGCAGTCATGGCACAACAGTGTGATATCTGCGGCAAAAAGCCGCAATTCGGTAACCGCATCAGCCACGCCCACAACGTCACCAAGCGGCGCTGGAACGTCAATCTGCGCCCCGTGCACGCTCGCGTAGGCGCCACCACCAAGCGCATGCGCGTCTGCACGTCCTGCCTGCGCAGCGGCAAAGTGGTCAAGGCATAGAAATCAGGTCATAGGTCTTAGGTGCTGGGTCTTAGGCAGCCAGGCCGTAACCACCTGCCTGACACCCAAGACCCAACACCTGCCTTTATTGCACGCCGAGCAACTTAATATCGAAGATCAAAGTAGCGTTTGGAGGGATGGCGGGCGGATAACCATCCGCCCCATAAGCAAGCCCCGGCGGAATGCGCAACTGCCGTTTACCGCCAACTTTCATGCCGGCAACTCCTTCTTCCCATCCCTTGATGACCTCGCGGTTGCCAATCGTGAAATCGAAAGGTTTCCCCGCGTCCACTGAACTGTCGAACTTCTTGCCCGTGGTAAGCCAGCCGGTGTAATGCACGCGCACATGGCTGCCTTCCTTCGCCACGTCACCGTTGCCCACACGAATATCCCAATATTGCAGGCCCGACTCTGTCTTCATTCCGTCGCCAGTCACTTTGGTGGGAGCGTTGGTATCAGGAGCCGCGGATTTTCCAGTTGTGCTCTGCGCCAGCACGAATACAGCCGTCATCACGAGAATGACAGCCATTGCCGCAAAATACTTCGCCATGCTTTTCCTCCTACAAACATCTTAACCATAAGAAGCGGAGAGATGCACGCAGGTTTCCCGGTTTACCCTGTGATCCCCCGTGCCTGCCCTGAGCGCAGCCGAAGGGGTCCACCGTGTTTAAGGTTTCTTACGCCAGCGCAATCACATCAATCTCCACCAGCACGTCCTTGGGCAGCCGCGCCACTTCAACGGTGGACCGGGCTGGCGGAGCGGAACTGAAGTATTTTCCATAAACCGCGTTCATGGCAGCAAAGTCGCTCATGTTCTTGAGAAAGACGGTGCACCGCACAACCTTGCCCAATCCGCTGCCCGCGGCCTCCAGAACCTCCGACAGATTGCGCAGCACGCGCTCGGTCTGCGCCGCTACATCGCCGGCAACAACTTGCTGCGTGGCCGGATCAATCGCGATCTGGCCCGACGTGAACACGAATCCGTTAGCCTTGATGGCCTGCGAGTAAGGCCCAATCGCCTGAGGCGCGTCCTTGGTGGAAACAACTTCGCGCATGGAAATCTCCGCTGCTGATGACCGCACCTGCACGCAGCAACTCAAATCTACCACGGAGTTTCGGTCTTGAGCGCGATTCTACTGATGGGGCGTTTAGGTTATTGTTGGTATTGATTATGAAAACCCGCGTGGCGACTATCCTCCAGGAGGCATTAGACCTGAGGTCTCGATTCCTTTGGATGCTGGTGACGATTGTGAGCCTATTGTCCCCATTTCTGCTCTTTGCCCAGAGCCTCGAAGCGTCCGCCAGCCTGCGAGCGGCGATCCCTGTCGAGGACCATACTCCCTCCGCTCGCGCCATCACCGGAACGCTCCTTGACCCCTCGGGCGCTGCGATCGCCAAGGCGCAGGTGTCGCTCCTCGCCTCTGACGGCAAGCCGCTCGCTCAAGTCGCTACCGACAACTCCGGCTCGTTTCGCTTCGACAACATCGCACCCGGCGACTATGTTCTGAACGTTCACGCCGAGGGGTTCCGTGATGCCCGCATCAACACGACTGTAAACGCCAAACGTCAATCCCCCCTCCGGCTTACCCTGCAGATTGCGGTTCCCAACGAAACCGTTACCGTTGCCACCGGAGATTCCGCACCGCTCGTCAGCACCGACAGTTTTGAAAACCAGAACGCCAACACCATCGACCGCAACGCGCTCGACCGCGTCCCAGTTCTCGATCAGGACTACATCACAACCATGTCCCGCTTCCTCGACGACAACGCCACTGGAACCAACGGCGTCACGCTGGTCGTCAATGGCATCGAGGCCAACGGACCCGGCGTTACACCCTCTGCCATTCAGGAAGTAAAGATCAACAACAATCCGTACTCTGCGCGCTTCTCGCGCCCCGGCCGCGCCCGCCTCGAAATAATAACCAAGGGAGGAACGCCCGCCTATCACGGCTCGCTGAATTTCATGTTTCGCGATGCTCTCTTCGACGCCCCCAACGCCTTTGCCATCGGCAAGCCTCCCGAGCGCCGCCAATATTACGAAGGCTCCGTCACTGGCCCCATTGGCCACGGCAAGCACACCAGCTTCCTGCTCGCGCTCGATGAAGACCTCGACGACCAGCGGGCCATCGTCGACAGCCAGGCCATCGCCGCCGCCCAATCGCTCGGCTTCGGCCCCTTCGCGCAGACCGTCCCTTTCCCCACGCATCACTTCTTCGGCTCCGGACGCCTCTTCCACGATTTATCCAACGGCGATCAGTTCTGGGTCGGCTACTCCTACGAACATCGCTCCATCGAAAACCAGAATGCGGGCGGCACCATTCTTCCCAGCGCCGCCACCGACACTCACTTCCTCGAGCACGAAATCAACGTCAGCTACCTTCACCAGTTTTCGCCGCACTGGCTTCACCAGTTGAGGTTTCTCGTCGGCCACTTTGACAACTCCGTCACCAGCGTCAACGCTGCGCCCCAACTCGCAATCTCCGGACTCTTTACCGCCGGCGGCGCGCAGGCCGATTCCCGCCGCACCGAATATCACTTCGACGGGACCGACTTCGCCACCTACGCCAGCGGCAAACATCAGGTCAGCTTCGGCATCGACGTTCCCGATATCAGCCGCCGTGGCCTCGACGACTTCACCAACCGCGCCGGCACTTACACTTTTGCCAGCAGCGCCGATTACAACGCAGGAAGCCCCACCACGTACCTGGTGCAAACCGGCCAGGGACACGTGGTTTTTCTGGAGAAGGTGATCTGCGCGTTCGTCGAGGACAACATCCGCCTGCGGCCGAATTTTTCTCTCTACCTCGGAGTCCGTTACTACTGGCAAAACTACTTCCACGATGTTCCCCACAACTTCGCGCCGCGCCTCGGCTTCGCCTACGCTCCCACCCCCGGCAGCAAGACTGTCATTCGCGGCGGAGCCGGGGTCTTCTACGATCGCACCGGACCAAGCCCCATCGGCGACCTCCTCCACTTCAACGGCGTGAACCTGCTCCGGTTCATCGTCGATCAACCCCTGGTCTCCTATCCGATAAACCCTGCAGTGCTGGCGCAGGTGCCCACCAGCGTGGTCACGCTGGACTCGCGCGCTCGCATCCCCTACGCCCTTCAGTACAGCATTGGAGTCGAGCGCCAAATCACGGCAAAGAGCACGGCCAGCGCCGTCTACATCGGCAACCGCGGCATCGACGTTTTTCGCTCCATCGACGCCAACGCACCCGTCCTGGTTGCAGGAAACTATGTCTATCCCGTCCCAACTCTCGGGCAAAACCGCCAGATTCAGCCCGAGGGATACCTCAAAGGCAACGCCCTCGAACTAACCTTCCGCGGCAAGCCCAGCAAATATTTCACAGGACAAATTCAATACACACTAAGCCGCACTTACAACAACACCAGCGGTATTACCTATTTCCCCGCTAACAGCTACAACCCTTCCGCTGACTGGGGTCGGTCCGATAACGACCGTCTCCACAAATTCGATCTGCTAGCCTCCAGCCAGCCCACCCGCTTCTTCATCCTGGGCGCAGCGCTCTCGCTTTATTCGGGCAAGCCCGTCAACATCACCACCGGCGCCGACGACAATCACGACGGCATCATCAACGATCGCCCCCCAGGCACAGGACGCAACACCCTGCCCGGCCCCGGCACCATCGGCCTCGACCTGAACCTTTCCCACGACTTCCCGCTCTCCCAGCGGAAAAAGGAAACCAGGATTTTCTCCGTCTCCTTAAATTCCTTCAACGTCCTAAACCACCCCAACTACATAACCTACATCGGAACGATTTCTTCTCCCCTATTCGGCCAACCCGTGGCCGCCCAACCTCCGCGCCGCATTCAACTCGACGTTCAGTTCAAGTTCTGATGGCGAAAGGTTTCCACCTCCGCACGCTGACTAATCCTTCTTGCGCTTGTTTACTAGGGTTAAGGCGGGCTCGACTTTACTGGTAGCTGGCAACTGGCGGCTGGCGACTAGATTTTCTGCGGCCTCTGTACCTCATGCACGCCGGGAATCTTCCGCAACTTGCTCGTCGCAGGATCGATGGCGATCTGGCCGGACGTGAATACGAATCCGTGCCTTGATGGCCTGCGAGTACGGGCCGATAGCCTGAGGAGCGTCTTTGGTGGAAACAACTTCGCGCATAAAGGTCTCCTATTTCACCTCTGTTATCGCGTGTGCTTCCGATAAGTCCGTCAGGCGATCACCCGCACGCCGCCGGCTCAGAAGTTTTCCAGCATGGTGATATTGGCCTCATAAAGTCTCTCGGTGTAGGCAAGATAATGACCGTCAGGCGAAGCCCCCATGTCCATGAGCCACCCCGCTCCTTGTTTGACTTCGTTTAGGGGTTGCACGTTCCCCTGTAGATCAACGTAGAGGATGGCCTGAAATTTTCCCGTGGGGTCGGACCATGCGGTCGCGAACAAGTGCTTTCCATCGGCCGCCCAAGCAACATGCTGCACCATCTGCCAGGTTCCGCTACGAGGAAGCTCCGTTACCGTGTGGTCGGGGATCGACAAAACCCGAATCCATTTTTCGTCGGCGGGCGCGATAGCGATCTTCGTCCCATCGGGTGAAAGGGCCCAGACGGCGTACGGATCGGCGTTCACCCGTTGGATTTCCTCTCCCTTGCCCTTGATGGGATCAAGTCTGAAGAAAACGAGTTCTTTCCCTTGAATGTCTCCGATCACACAGCCAGCCGAGGCAGAATGTCCACAGTGGTAGGTGTAACGACCCTGCACAATCGCTGAGCGTGCACCGCCACCGATGGGCATGCTCATCAGCCTCCTCGCTGGATCTGGCTGGTCGGTTTTCTCGCTAAATAACAGGCGCGTACCGTCCGGGCTGAGAGCGGGGCTATAGTAGCTGGCGGCGCCGGATAACACGACTTCGGATGCTCCCGAGTCCGGCGCCACTTTGGCGATCACCCATCTTCCGCCACGGCGTGATTCGAAGAAAACGGAACTGCCGTCGCGCGCCCAGTCGCCCGGATAGCTGGTCCATTCGTCGGCGGTGAGGCGGCGCGACTGGAGTTTCTTGTCAGGCGCGCGCAGGTCGCCGACGAACAGAACGTCATCGTCCCGGCGTGAATCATAGATCAGCCGTTTGCCATCGGCGCTGATGCTGAGAAATTCGGGCATGCCCCGCTCCCAATTCGTAAGAGCGGAAGGCTCGCCCCGGCGTTCGCCGGTATCCGAATCGACGGCAACCGTCCAGAGGTCGTACGTGGTAGCCGAGGGCGAGGTGCGGGCGGCATAAATCACTCGGCCATCAGGCAGCCACGCCGCCGGGGACGAACTCGGTCCCCGTAAAGCGGGCTCAGACAAAACAACCGTGCGATGGCCACCATCCAGGTCACAAGTCTCGATTTCTGCTTCGCCCTTGTAGGATTCCCCGCGGAAGCGGTAATAGACCAAGCGGCGCCCGCTGGGCGACCAGCCGACCCCCTCCAGATATTCGTCTGCGCCCGCCGTAAGAATGCGATGCGGATCGTCGCCATCACTTCCCATCAGCCATATCTCGCGCTCCCTTCCATACACGATCTTTGACCCATCCGGTGATATCGTGATCGGCCACACCATATCCTGATCTAGAAGTTTCCGATAACTCCCATCCCAGACGGAGACCTTCCAGATGCCGGGCGACCCAAACCTGCGCACCAACATGTGGCTTCCATCCGGAAACCAGTCGAACGGCGCTGGTGCATCCGCAGACGGAAGATCGCGAAGCTCTCCGCTCGCGATTTCGAGGATGCGGGTTTTCTTTGAAAGCGTCGTCGAATACGCCAGGTACTTGCCGTCGCGCGAAAGAGCGGCGGCCAGAACCGGATCGCCCGCGGCGCTCGAAGTAAGCTGCTGGCGGACTATCTGGCTGTGCCCCGCCCGGCTCATCCGATTGACGCCCCAACGGCGCCATAGAAAAAAGCCGCCGGCAAGAAGAATGACGATGACGGCTGCGACGGCGGCCAGCCATACCACGCGGTTGCTGGTCTTCGCAGGCCTGGGAATTGTCGTGGCCGAGCCATAACCAGCAGTTTCCGACAGCGCGTCGAGCGCAAACGCCAAATCTGAAGCCGACTGAAATCTTTGTTCGGGATTCTTTTCCAGACACCGGTGCACCACCCGTTGCAGCGCCGGAGGAATGTTGGCCGTGACTTGCGAGACGCTTGGAGGATCTTCGTTCAGGATGGCGCTCATCGTGTCGGCGGAAGTGGTCTTCTGAAAGGCGCGCTTACCCGCCAGCATTTCGTACAGAATCGTGCCTAAAGAAAAGATGTCAGTGCGATGATCGGTCTTCTGCCCGCGCACCTGCTCCGGCGACATGTAGCCCACCGTGCCCATCACCGCGCCGGGCTCGGTTTCACCTCCGATGGTCGGCGCTCCCGAATCGGACCCGGTCTGCGGCTGGGTGAGCTTGGCCAGCCCGAAATCCAGTATCTTCACTCTTCCATCTTTGGTGACAAACAGATTCTCCGGCTTCAGGTCGCGATGCACGATGCCCTTCTCATGCGCCACCGCCAGCCCATGGGCGACCTGCACTCCGTAGTCGATGGCCTTGCGAACCACCAACCTTCCCCGGCCCAACTGCTCGCGCAAAGTTTCGCCTTCCAGTAGCTCAGAAACCAGATAAGGCGCGCCTTCCTGCGTGCCGACGTCGAAGACCGCAAGAATATTGGGATGGTTCAGCGCTGCGGTGGCCAGGGCTTCCTGCTCAAAGCGCCGTAAGCGGTCAGGGTCAGAAGAGATTCCCGCCGGCAAAACCTTAATGGCCACCTCGCGCTTCAATCGCGTATCGCGGGCGCGATAGACCTCGCCCATCCCGCCCGCTCCTAGAGGAGCCACGATCTCATAAGGGCCAAGGCGAGCGCCGGAGGATAGGTTCATGGGTGCGCAAAATTATATCGGAAGTCAGCCCCCTAATGAGCCGACCAGCAGCTGGAACTAGCGATCGTGGTCAGTGGTCAGTGGCCAATAAGAGCCCACGGGTCCATTGCAATTTGTTACAGGAAGTAATCTGGTTTACTGACCACGCCACTGACCACTGACCACCGACCACTGCTTCTAAATCTTCTGCAGCCTCTGCACCTCATGCACCCCAGGAATCTTCCGCAACCCAGCCATGATCTGCTCGAGATGTTTGAGGTCGGAAATATCCAGCACGATCTCCACGCTGGCCTGGCTGTTGGAGGTATGCGCGCCGATGTTGCGTATATTGCTTTGAGCATCACCAATTACACTAGTAATGCTTTTAAGCATACCAAAGCGGTCGTCGCAGTAAACCGTCAGCTTCACCGGGTAAGCCGTGGGCGTGCTGTCGTCTCGGGCCCACTCCACGTCGATGCGGCGCTCCGGCTCGTACATCAGGTTGGTGACATTCGGACAGTTCACCGCGTGCACCGCCACTCCCTTGCCCCGCGTGATGTAGCCCACAATGCTCTCTCCGCGAATAGGATTGCAGCAGCGCGCGCGGTAGACCAGCATATCGCCCTGGCCCTTCACCATGATCGCGTTGTGGTCGCCAAACACGCGCCGCACCACGCTGGCAATCGCGCCGGGGCTTGAACTCAGCCCCTCGGCCTCAATGTCGCCTGCCATCGAAGGCGTCGCCCCCGCCGGTAACAGCCGCGCCAGCACCTGCCGCGCGGAATATTTTCCGTAACCGATACCCGACATCAGGTCGTCAACCTTGCCCAGCCCATAACCATTGGCAACCTTCAGCAGTTCTTCGTCTTTGATTTCTTTCAGAGCGATGCGATACTTGCGGGCTTCTTTCTCAATCACCTTGCGGCCAATTTCAATCGCGCGCTCGCGCTGGTGCACGTTGAGCCAGTGCTTGATCTTGTTGCGCGAACGCGAAGACTTGACCAGCCCAAGCCAGTCGCGGCTCGGCTTGTGCCCAGCCTGCGTAAGGATCTCGACGATGTCTCCGGAATGCAGCTTGTGGCGCAGCGGAACCATGCGTCCGTTCACTTTGGCGCCGACGCAGGTGTGGCCGACCTCGGTGTGAATGGTGTAGGCGAAGTCGATCGGTGTAGCCTCGCGCGGCAGCACCACAACCTTGCCCTTGGGCGTGAACGTATAAACTTCTTCAGGATAGAGATCGACTTTCAGCGCTGTAAGAAATTCATTGGGATCGCTGACGTCACGCTGCCACTCGACCACCTGCCGCAGCCACGCCAGCCGCTGCTCATCCTGCGCTGACACCGGACCGTCTTTGTATTTCCAGTGCGCCGCGATGCCTTCCTCCGCCATCTTGTGCATCTCTTCGGTGCGAATCTGAATTTCGAATGGCGTTCCATCTTCTGTGATCACAGAGGTGTGCAGCGACTGATAAAAATTCGGCCGCGGCATGGCGATGAAATCCTTGATGCGCCCCGGCACCGGCCGCCAGATGTTGTGGATGATGCCAAGGACTGCGTAACAATCCTGCAATGAGCGCGTGATGATGCGCATGGCAAACAAGTCGTAGACCTGATCGACGGAGATGCGCTGCCGCTGCAGCTTCTTGTGGATCGAGAACAGGCGCTTGATGCGGCTCTCCACCTTGGCCTGGATGCCTGCCTCTTTCAGCTTGTCGTTGATGATCGCCTGCATCTTCGCAAGGAACGCTTCGCCCTGTTTGCGGCGCGCGTTGACAGCTTTCTCCACCTGCTCGTAGCCGGAGGGATCGAGGAAGAGGAAGCCAAGATCTTCAAGTTCGCCGCGAATCTTTCCCATACCGAGGCGGTGGGCGATGGGCGCGTAGATCTCAAGCGTCTCCTCGGCGATCTTGCGCTGGCGGTCGGGCTGCAGGTGTTCGAGCGTGCGCATGTTGTGCAGGCGGTCGGCCAGTTTGATGAGCACCACGCGGATGTCATCAACCATGGCGAGCATCATCTTGCGCAGGTTTTCGGCCTGCGCTTCCTCTCGCGTGGCGAAATCAATCTTGCTGATCTTGGTGACGCCTTCGACGATGTGCGCGACCTGCTCGCCAAATTCTTTTCTGATGTCGACGATGGTCACCGAGGTGTCTTCGACCGAGTCGTGCAGCAGGCCGGCGGCGATGGCGACCGGGTCCATCTTCATTTCAGCCAGCACCAGCGCGACTTCCAGCGGGTGTACCAGATAAGGCTCGCCCGAGGCGCGGCTCTGGCCTTCATGGTTTTTCAGGGAGTAGTCGTAGGCTTTCTTGACGATGGACAGATCGTCCTGCGGACGGTTTTCCGCAATCCGCTTCATCAGCTCGCGGAACTTGGTGAGCGTAAGAGCGGTGGTCGCGATCTGTTGGCGCAGGCTCGCCATGTAGGATTATATCCCGCGGAGGGAGGGAGGTTCGAGGGTAGCCGGGCGGCGGGCTGGACGGGGAAGGCTGGCTTGAAAGGCGTCGGATGTTCCGGCTGGAACATATTGCTTGAATGTTCCCACCGGAACATACTGGAGTTATGTTCCAACCGGAACATTTTGTCCATGCGATAATGTGCGCATCAAAGTATATGTACAAATGTGCTCAAGTGGTAGAAGGTGCGGGGGTTAAGGGCGTCGAAAAGGCGGGCCGCGCCGGATTGGGCGGCGAAGGGCGGGATGGTGAAATAAGCACTCGTCTGCGCAGAGTGCTGCTTGGGGCCGTGCCTGTCGGAGGTCGCGCCCATCGCCCCGTCGAGAACCGCAACGGGCGCTACTGCCAAGATCATGTAGAATCTAACCGCTTCAGTAGCGGGAGGGCATTATGAAGGGTGGCAGTGTCTTTATTTCCCATTCGAGCTCAAATCCGTCTGCGGTTTGTTTGGGCGCTTGTTGTTGATTCAGCAGATGCTTTCCCGTACCCTTGGAGCCAGGGAAGAAACGATGAATATCGAAATCCGCGATGCGGCCCTGAGGGCCAGAATCCAAAAACAGATCCAAGCGACCGGTTCTGCCAGCGTCGAGGAAGTGTTGCTCCGCCTGCTTGAGACCCAGGAGGAACAGGATCGCTGGCTGCTGGAGAAACGGGAAGCGATCAACACGAAGATTCGGCGAGGCATCGATCAACTCGACCGGGGCGAGGGCGTTCCCGAAGACCGCCTCGATGCTTACCTAGCAAAACTGAAAGCCAAGCCTGAATGACAAGGCGCTACGTCCTTGCGCCCGAAGCCGCAAACGATCTGGTCGAGATCTGGCTCTACATCAAGAGTCGAAGCACCGTTGAAACCGCAAACCGCGTTGAGTCGGTCATTCGGGATAAGATCGCCTTCCTGGCAGGAAGCCCCGGTGCTGGACATTGGCGCAAGAACTTGACGGATGAGGCGGTGAAGTTCTTTCCGGTCTACTCCTACCTGATTGTCTATCGACCCGACACGAAACCTTTGCAGGTGGTCTCTATTCTCCACGGGCGGCGGGACACGGAGCGAATCCTTAAGGATCGCCTGTAATCCGCCCTCTCTCTCGCGTTTTCTGCGAGAGCGAGGAAGCTCTGTCCTCCGCGCTCTGTGCCACCTAAGCTTGTCGTCCGTAATCTGGTGACGGCGGTAATTTGCTGCTTGCCATGGGCTGGCCTACGCTCTCGATGGAGTCTGAATTCTGCGCATGGGGTGAGTGTGTTTGGTCGAGCGCGTTGTGGGCTGCGCGGGTTGGTTGTTTTTGTGACGGCTGGAGTGTTTGCATCCGCCTTGTCAGCGCCGGGATTGGGCCAGTCTGCCGCTCCTGTTACCTCAGGCGAGCAACTGCCAGTTCCCGGGCGCCCTGTCCCGGCCGATCACTCCCAACTTTCCGAGCACAACATTGAGTGGATGTTGCAGCAGCCGCCGCAAGCGCAAATGGAATTTCTGCTGGGCGCGGCGATCAATCACGATCACGGCGCGACCAGCATGATCAGCAAGATGGTTGAAGGCTGGTATGGAAGGGTGCATTACACGCAGAAGTTCGATGATCTGTCGATGACGGCGCTCTACTCGAACGATCTGCGCGTGCGCGCTGCGGCGATCGAAATCACCCTGGCAGTTGACAACCTGCCGAAGACGGAGGAGACCGCCGAGCGGCTGATGGCTTCGGCAGAGAAGTCCCCGAGTTACCGGACATTCGCTGTGTGGGTGCTGGGCATGCTGGCGAACCGCGGCGTCGAGCCGGAGCGGATTCACGAGTTTCTGCGGTCGTATATGCATGATCCGATGGAGAAGACGCGCTACTGGACGGTCGAGGGCCTGGCGCATCTGGGGACGGATGATACGATCAAGGATTTTCTGGATGTCTTTCGCAACGATCCGTCGCTCGAGGTGCGGGAGCGTGCCGGATGCAGCCTGGCAAAATCGGGAATGCTCACGCGCGAGCAGCGAATGCTGGCGGTGCCGGGATTGATCGACCTGACGGAGGATGCATCGCTGGATGCGACCACGCGGACGTGGGTCTATCAGGCGCTGCGCGAGATCACGAATGAGCATTTAGGAAACGAGCCTGCGCTGTGGCGGAACTGGTACGCCGCGACAGGGGCAAAGCGGCGGGAAGAATTCCGGCAGGCAGAGAAGTGGGCAGTCCTGGGGAATAATTAGGAAGTCGTTCAGCCGCCAGTGTTCTTGCATTTCATGTGCTTCAAAGATTTCAAATCCATCTGCAATTTGTTCGGCGGCTCGGCTAACTGCTAAAGTGACAATCGGCGCGTCATGAACTCGAGAATTCTGGTCAGCGGGGTGTCGGGGCCGATTGGGGCTGCGCTTCTTCCTTCCCTTCGAACGAGTGGATGGTCCGTGGTGCGACTGGTGCGCGGAACGGCTGCTGGCGCAGGTCAGGTGGCGTGGGATCCGGCTGCGCCGATTGCACCTGAGGCTGTCTCGGGATTTGATGCCGTGATCCACCTTGCGGGCGAAAGCATCTTCGGGCGGTGGACCGCGGCCAAGAAGGCGAAGATTCGGGAGAGCCGCGTGGTTGGGACTTTGAATCTGGCGTCGGCTTTGGCGCGGGCGGAAGAGAAGCCGCAGGTTTTTGTTTGCGGGTCGGCGATCGGCTACTACGGCAACCGCGGCGATGAAGCGTTGCGCGAGGAAAGCGCGCCGGGCACGGGATTTCTGGCTGCGGTTTGCCAGGAGTGGGAGGAAGCTACCACTCCGGCAGTGCAAGCCGACATTCGCACGGCGCACCTGCGGACTGGAATTGTACTCAGCCCCAAAGGCGGCGCGCTGGGAGCAATGCTGCTGCCGTTTAAGCTAGGCCTCGGCGGCCGTACCGGAGACGGGCGGCAATGGATGAGCTGGATCGATGTGCAGGACATGGTGGGCGCTATTCATCACATTCTGAAGAACGATCTGCTGCAGGGCGCTGTGAACATGGTCGCGCCCAAACCGGTTCGGAATGCGGAGTTTGCCAGCACTCTGGCCAGCGTGCTGTCGCGTCCGGCAATTTTTCCCATGCCTGCGTTCGCGGCGAAGGCCGTTTTCGGAGAGATGGGCGACGAGCTTTTGCTTGGGAGCCAGAAGGTGGAACCTGGGAAGCTGATCTCGAGCGGGTACCCGTTTCGGCATCGGGAGTTGCGGGAGTCGTTGCAGCATCTTCTCAAGAGCTAGATGTAACCAACGGGCTGTGACATAAATCACAGACGGCCCGCGCAACCCCTGTCAGCCTAGTGGTCGAGGGGTTCCTTCATCATGAAACTCAAATTGACCGCATTCATCTTCGCCCTGGCCCTGGCCGTTGCAGCATGGGCTCAAACCGCAACCCCGAACACACCTTCTCCGGCGCCGCAGGAAAACGCCGCTCCACAGGCCAAGGTTTCGTGTTGCCACAAAACAGCCGACGCCAAAGAGGGAGAATCCTGTACCCGACACAAGATGGCTGGGGCGGACGAGAAAGCCAAAGACGAAAAAGACATGTCTTGCTGTGCTGGAGAGAAAGCCGATGCGTGCTGCGGCGGAGAGAAAGCGAAGTCATGCATGAAGAGTGACAACGACAAGGCTGCATCATGCGGTGACTGCTGCAAGGGCAAGGACGAGAAAGGCTGCTGCGCCTCGCACAAGGAAGGCGAGAAGACGGCCATGAATTGCTGCGGCGGAAAGCAGTGTGGCGGGCATGCTTCGCATGGTTCCATGGGAGGCAACTAGATCGAGAATCGAACGGAACAGCTCCAGCCGGAGGGCTGGAGCTTTTTTTTGCTTTTCGGCGTTGCGAGTTGAGTGCGCGACCGGGCTTCGCCCTGGTCGGACAGCCGAGGCGGCTGTCACTACATGAGCATCTCTAGTTTGGCGCGCCTGTGGCGTTGCCCGAGCTGTTCATCTCTTCATGCAGCTTTTGCAGAAGCTGGGCGCGCTGTTCCGTGCTCAACTCGCGCCTCAGTTCCTCCAGTGCCAGGGCCACGATGTGGTAGTGGTGCGCTCCGGCGAACTTCGGATCGGTTGTGATGTCGAGCCAGAGCTTGTGCATGAGTTCGACGTCCTGCGGGCGCATGCGCGGGGTGTGCGGACCAATGAGGTACTCGCGGACCGTACCGTCGGGAGCGCAGACTTCCAGGCACAAGCGCGGGCGGGGCTCGGGCATGCGCTCCCAGGCATCGCCCGTGAGTTTGGCTTGCTCGTCGGCGGTGAGTTTGTTCGAAAGGCCGCAGACCACGCGGGAGGAATCGAGCCGCTGCGCGGTCACCATGATGGCATCGAAGACGTCGGTTGCAGGTACCACCAGCAAAGAGATCGGCTTGCCTTCTTTTTCGGCGACCGCCACTGCGGCGGTGAAAAGTTCCTGCTCGTAATGGTCGAAGACCTGCGTGGCGTCCATGACCGAACTGCCGCCGAAGCTGGGTTCGCGATGGTAGAGGCGCGCGCTCATCACGATCACGTCCTGCTTGGCCGTGTTGGTGTGGGCCAGAACCTGGCGCAGGTAGTAGAGATTGCGGGGGTCGCGCACTGCAACCAGAATGTTTCCTGGGCGCACGCCCATGGCTCCGCTGCCCAGTTCCTGGTTGCCGTAGACGCGGAATTGATCGAGCTGTTCGGGTTTGCCGTGGCGTTCTTTAGCGACATGGTGCTCAGAGAGCGTGAAGATGGTGAAGAAAACGGCGCTGAAAATCACACCCGCAATCGTAGCTTCATACTTGGTGAAGAGGTTCACGATCGCGGTGATCAGCAGCACCGCGGAAATCAGAATCAATCCCACCGGAACTTCAGTCTTGCCGATGTGGAGGTTGCCCGGAACCTTCCATGCCCGGTTCCCCGGTTCGGTGTAGCGCAGCACGAGCACGGCGAGGGACTTCATGGCAAAGCTCCAGATCACGCCGAACGCGTAGAGCGCCGCCAGTACATACACGTTGCCGCGGCTGAGAATGATGGTAAGCAACTGCAGGCCGACGATCATGTTGATGATGCGGTAACTGGTGCCGAAACGGTGATGCGGCTTCTGGAACCAACTGGTCAGCACTCCGTCTTCGGCCACGCGATTCAGAACACCGTTCGCACCGACGATGGACGTATTCTGCGCCCCCGCCAGGATGAGAACGCCCACCAGCACCACGAAGCCGTGAAAGATCATCCTCAGGATTTCCGGGCCGGCCAGGTACATGGCGATGCCGCCGATGAGGTTGGCAAAATAATCGGGCCGAACCTTGTCGGGGATGATCATTACCGCGAAGAACGAGACCAGCGATGTGAATAGCAGGCTGTAGATGAAAATTACCAGCCCGGTTTTTTCCAGGTTTTTCAGCTTGGGATGTTCGATTTCGCGGTTAACCTGCGCCAGCGTTTCTTCGCCGCTCATCGCCAGGACCGAGTGCCCGAAGCCGACGAAAACAATGATGGTGGTGAGAAAACCGAGGGGAAGATGCCGGAACCAAGTCGGTGTCCAGCCAGCCGAGCGACTCTTTGTTCAGGGGCACTATACCCGCGTGCAGCGGATTGGGCGGCAACTGGATCGGAGCGCGCAAAACCGTGATGGTGCACCAGATCAGCAGAATTACCACCATCACCGTGGTGATCGCCATGATCTGCAGCGCCTTCTGGCTGGACTCATGCATGCCCTGCGTATTCTTCCACCAGAAATAAACCACCACAATGACGGCCACTCCCGCGGCGAAGTGGTCGTCAGAGAAATGGAGCGGACGGTGCATGTATATGCCCATGTCTTTGATGAATCCCGCCATGTATTGCCCTGCGGAAACGGCGCTGATGGGGCCGGTCAGAACGTAGTCGAAGAGCAGCGCCGAGACGGAGAATTTGGCCAGGCCTCCGCCCATGGCCTCCTTGACTACGCGGTAGACGCCCCCGCGAACGAACATGCTGCTCGATTCGATGTACAACGCCCGCACCGCATAACTGAACAGCATGACCGCGAGGATGAACCAGGGAGCGCTCTTGCCGATCACCTTCTCGGCGTCACCGCCGGCGTAGTAAGCGGAGGAGGCAAGGTCCGATAGAACAATGGCGGAAGCCCGCCAGAAGGAAATAAAGCTCAACATCACCGTGGTGGCGACGAAGACCTTTATGGCCGGTTTGGAACCTGCCGATGTAGCCATGCTTAGGAGTGCGTGCGATTGCTTATTGGAGTAAACGTTCAAGATAGCATAGAGGAGGCTGAGAGTGGGGCTTCGCCTCCATCGCTACTTTTCCCGGAGCAGCACCACATCGGATGTGTTGTGGGCTCGGACGACGGCCAGAGTCTTCCCATCTGGAGACCATTGGAATTCGGCGATGTGTTCCGCAGTGAAGTTCGTGATCTGGCGGCCGGGCGAGCCCTCGAGGGGTTGTACCCAGATGTTATCGACTCCCTGATCGCGAATAATGTAGGCGACGGATTTTCCGTCTGGAGTGAAAGTTAGGGCGTTGGTGAGCCCTAAGGCACCACCTGCTACGGCCATCCGGGAATCGGGTTGAAGCATAACGGGAGAGGACTGCCGGCTTGCGTCCAGCGCTACCAAAGCCAATTTGCTCGCGGCTCCCGTCGGCGTGTCCGGGGCGTTTACATCAGCGTTGAAAACCAACTGCTTGCCGTCGGGTGAAATGGCCTGGCCCGCCCCGTAGCCATACATGCTGCGGATATCGCTCGCTGGCACAGGTTCCGGCGGGCCATCTCCGGCCGCAGGCACTCTCATGGAAAAATGCGGCCCGTCACTATCGTAGTAGTAGACCCACTTCCCATCTGGTGAGCACGCGGGATAACGATCAAAACTCCCATGCGTCAGTTGCGTGGGATTTGAGCCGTCGCCATTGGCGCGCCAGATTCCGATGTGGTTCGTGCTGTCGTGGAAAGCCCAGGAGAGAGCGATGTAGCGGTCGCCACAACGAGCAAGGTCCACGATCCAGGAGTTGGGATCGTTGAGGATCGTCGATCGCTGCGTGCCATCAAGGTTCATCCGTCGCACGCTTTCACTGTCGCCGACGAGCAGCTTGCCATCGGCGCTCCAGGCTAGCGAGTGCACTTCCTGCTCCTGCGCCATTGGTCCGACTGAAGAATTTGGGGAGCTTCCGGCGCCCGGAAGCAAAGTAAGACTGTACGTCGTCCTCACTTGTACGGCAGCGGCAGTCTTGCCGTCCGCAGAAAGAGTCAACGCCTGATACGCGTTCGTATCCCGAGTGACGGGCTGGATTTGTCTCCCCGAACGGGGAATCAGGCCGATTTGCGAGCGAATATAACCCGGCCCCTTTTCGTTGAACGTCGTGAGAAGTCCTTGACCTCCTGGCAGCCAAACGATGTCGAACGTCAGTTCATTCTTGAAGGAAGTGAACGTCTGGGCCCGCTTGCTGGGAATGTCGAATAGGTCGATGGTGCCGAGGACATCGCCATGGACTTTAATGCTGCCGACGATCTGTTTGCCGTCAGGCGACCAGGCCACGGATTCTGGCACGCGATTCGCCGAGGTGATCTGCAGGATAGTCTCTTCGCCGCCGTCGAGATTGGCCATGAGCAAACGCATCTTGCCGACCTCGGGATCGTTGGCGCGAGCGTACGCTATGCGGCGGCCATCGGGTGAAAATGTGATTCCGCTGTCAATATCCCGAACAATGTTCTGTGGCGTGCCGCCCAGAACCGGCGAGCGATAGAGATCCCATTCACTTTGCGTGCTGATGCCGGCTTTGCGAAAGTAGACGTAATTGCCGTCTGGGGAGAAGACCAGGGAACGGTAGACCGCCGCTGCCGGCGGAAGGATCTGAGTGTCGCTGCCGGTCGCTACATTGCGCAGCCACAGGCTTTGCAGGCCGTTGTCGTCCTGCGCGTTCAACACATATTTGCCGTCGGGAGAAATCGCAGCCTGCTGCGCCTTGCCTGTATTCGTGGCTTGAGTGATGGTGAAATTCTGAAACGGCATTGGCCGGCTGCGGCTGAGCCAGGAGTACGCGCCGAAACCACCCGCGGCCAGCAAAACCAGTCCCACCACGACAGTGGCCGCAAGGCCAAACTTGTGCTCGCGCGCAACCGCGCTCACGCTCGAACTACTCGACGTGACCTGGGGAGACGAGCGCTGCGCTGCGGGCGGGACAGTTCCGGCTACGGGCGCTGAACCAGATGCCGCACTCGGCTGTGCCGGACGCTCTGCGGTTTCCGGAGTTTGGACCGCGGGCAGGCGGCCGGAGCCGCTGTCCCGCTGCAATCGCATCAGGTCGCCGCGGATCTCAGAGGCGTGCTGGTAGCGCAGATTGCGATCTTTTTCCAAAGCCTTATTGATGATCCGTTCCAATTCGGCCGGCACCTCATGATTGAGCCGCACCACTGCGACCGGGGCGCGGTTCACGATGGCTTCACAGATCATCGCCGAACTTTCTCCGTGAAACGGCAAGTCGCCGGTGGACATTTCGTACAGGACGGCGCCGAAAGAGAACAGGTCGCTGCGCGCATCCAATTCCTTCGCACGCACCTGCTCCGGTGACATATAGGCCACCGTTCCGAGCATCGTGCCCGGACTGGTCAAGTGGTCCGCGTCCACGGAACGAGTTTGCGTGTTAAGGGAGCCAATCTGGCTTGAAGAACTGTCTGCAAGACTGACCTTTGCCAAACCGAAGTCGAGGATTTTGGCGTGGCCGCGTTCGGTGACAAAAATATTGGCCGGCTTGATGTCTCGATGAACAATTCCTTTAGAGTGCGCGGCGTCGAGCGCATCGGCGATTTCGACAGCGAGCGCAAGAATCAACTCGGTTTCCATAGCACGCCCGCCGATGCGATGCTTCAGCGTCAGGCCATCCAGAAACTCCATTGCAATGAAGGACTGGTCACCGTGCCTGCCGATGTCGTAAATGGTGCAGATATTGGGGTGGTTGAGAGCGGAGGCAGCACGAGCCTCGCGCCGGAAACGTTCTAATGCCTGCGGATCGCGGGAAACATCATCGGGCAGGAACTTCAGCGCCACGAAACGGCCGAGTTCTGTGTCCTCAGCTTTATAGACCACGCCCATGCCGCCGCCACCGAGTTTTTCGACGATCCGATAGCGCGAGATGGTCTGGCCGATCACTGGAGCAGAATCCTACGTGCGTGAATCCGGCAAGTCAATTGACTCCTCTCCAGGCCGTTCGTTGACTATTCCGAAACTGGCCTGTTACCGGGAGGGCACCGGGACCTAAGCCAGCAGAGTCGCTCAATTCGTTAAGTACCTGTCCTAGCCCTTCGGAGCGAGGTAGGTGTGCGTGATGCGGTCGTGCCAGCAGAGCGAGTCTTCGTCGAGGAAGACCCAGGCGTATCCCATGCCGAGAGAAGCGGCGGAGAGAAATGAAGCGAGGACGCGCCAGCGGCGCAGAGGGCGGCCAGAGCGGCTGCCATCGAAGCGGGCTAGCTCGAGCGCGCCAGAAGCAATCCCGGCGTGGTGCCCGCGTAAACCACGAGCAGGTATTGGTAGGCGGCCCAGAACAGGCCGAAAAGTCCGGCGGCGAGCCCTATGATCTGGATTAGTGGAGGCCGAGTCGCGGTCAGCTTCCAGAAAATCAATCCGAAGAGTGCGCAGGAAGCCGCGATGATGATTCCGTCGATGGCGGCGGACAGAATGCGCCGCGCCAGCGGCGCGCTTTGCAGCGGGATGTCGATGCCCGGACGCTTCTCCAATTCCGGCTGCTGGGCAGATTCAATCGTGATTCCTCCCAACGCAGGAGGCGGCGGAACAATTTCCGGTGCTTCCAGGATGCGGGGGCGGTCACGATCGAGGACCGGCTCAGCCAATTCATCGAGCGCAGCCAGCGGAGGCGTCCAGGAGCGCGGGAATTCGATTATCTTGCCTGTGTTGGGGGCTGTGTTGGCGAAGTTGGTGGGGGCTGTAATCGCGTCTGTCGTCTGACGCTGTGTCGATTCGGGAGCAGGGAAGGCTGCACTCCCCGCGTGGGCTTTAGCGTCAAGCGTCGGCGCCGATGCTGGAAGGTCAGCCGTATGAGTGGCGGTGTGGGCGAACCCGTCCAAGGCCAGCGCCTGGTTCGAACTCGTCGTGATCCGTTGCGGAAAATCCTGGGATTCGTCATAGGAACCGCTTCCGGGGCGAACGGAATCCTGATCCTCAAAACGCAACCGCAGCGACGGATAGCGGGGTGGGCGAGGCTTGCGCCGGGCTTGATAACGATTCAGCCGCGCGGCCACTTCCTGGCGCCAGGGCGAGGAATCTGCGAGCGCGGATTCTTTGCCCTCGTCGTTGCCAGAAGAGGAACCTTCCGCTGAATAGTGCGTGGGTCCCTCGGTTCCCGGAGTTTCAAGATCAGCAGGCGGCGCGGCTGGGCGTGCGTCTGCGTCGGGCAGCCAGCGCGTCGCGGCAGCGGATTGCGCGTCGGAAGGGCAGCGGCAGATGTCACCACAAAGCGAACAAGGCATGAATCACAGTCTTACCAGAAAAATCAGAGCCAACTGGATAACCGTGCCGGATACCCATGTCGATAACCGGTCAGATAACCAGGCAGACGTCATCGGAATCCAAACTTCGGGCGGCTTTGCCTCCCGAGGCTCAGGCGTGCTAAGTTCACACGACTGCTGCCGGTAGAAGCCTCCGGCCACTTTTGCGTGCGCTCCGGCGATCTTGCTCCGATGACTCTTCGCAAGAGATTCCTTATCACGGCGGCGGTGCTTTGTCACCTTCTTCTCGTAGTGCCATTAGTTACCAGCCAGTTGCCGCCTGTGAACTCCACTGCGGAATCGCTCTCCCAAGATCCGCGCGAAAAAGATCCCCAGGGAAAAGCTTCGCGAGAAAAATCAGCGGCCGCTCCAGCCACACCCTGCGCCCTGGCCGCCGCGGCGCAAAAGGAGAAGGGAGAGAACGTCTACACCATTTGCGCCATTCAGCAGGAAGAGGAAGGTTCTGTATACAAGCTGCATGGGGCGGTCGAAATCTACTATGAGAGCTATGTGCTGCGTTCCGATGAAGCCACCTACAACTCTGACTCGAAGGAGGTGACAGCTACCGGGCACTTCGCGCTTGACGGCGGTCCTAATGACGAGCACATCCGCGCATCGCACGGTACCTACAACTTCGAATTGGAAACGGGACATTTTTACGATGTGACGGGAACGACCGGCCTGCGTTTTCGCGGCAACGCGGTGATCCTGATTTCCACCGCCTCCTTCGCGTTTACCGGCAGGGTTGTCGATAAAATCAGTCCCGAGCACTACCTGGTTTACGACGGCACTATAACGACCTGCGCGTTACCGCATCCCAAGTGGCAGTTCGACGCGCGCAAGATAAGCGTGGATGTGGGCGGCAACGCCAAGATTTACCACAGCAATTTTCTGCTGCACGGGATCCCCATTCTCTATTTTCCCTTCGCGACTCATCCGGTGGAGAAAGAGGCGCGGCAATCCGGATTTCTGATGCCGACTGTGGCCCGCTCTTCCACCAAGGGCAACGTGATTGGCGATGCCTACTATTGGGCCATCGATCGCATGATGGACGCGACCGTGGGCGCCGAGTACTTCTCGCTGCGAGGCTGGGAGCAGCGCGGAGAGTTTCGAGCTATGCCCACGGAACATTCCTACGTGGACCTGTTTTATTTCGGAGTGATTGACCGGGGAATCGGCACGCCTCCGCTCAAAGAAGGTGGAGAGAATGTTCGCCTGAACTCAGCCGGAACGCTCGATGGCTTCCGCGCCGTGGCCAACATCGACTACCTGAGTTCGTTTCTCTTTCGGCTGGCCTTCAACGAGGTGTTCAGCCAGGCGGTGTATTCGGAAGTGAAATCCCAGGCTTTTCTGTCAAAGTCCACTGGCGGAATCAGCGTAAACGGGTTTGTGGAGCGCTACCAGAACTTCCTGAGCACGACTCCGGGACAGGTGATTACGATTTCGCACGCGCCCAGCCTTGACTCCTCCAGCGTGGACCAACGCTTGGGGCGCGCTCCGCTTTATTGGTCATTTGACGTGTCGGGCGCAGGCTTGTCACGCAGCGAGCCCCAGCAATGCTCGGGGCCGGTCTTTATTCAACTATGCACGCCCGCGTTCCGCACCGGGAACCTGCTCGGGCGATTCGACTTGAACCCGGGGATTTCAATGCCGTTATTATTTCGCGGATGGTCTTTGCGTCCCGAGCTGACGCTGCATGAAACCTATTACACGGAGCGGTTGGTTGGACAAACGAGAGAAAACCCAGGACTTGCAGTGAATGATGGCATCAACCGCCAGGCTCTGGAGACGGCTGTGGAACTGCGGCCCCCCGCGCTGGAGCGCGTCTTTGGCAAAGAATTCCTGGGGCGAAAGTGGAAGCACGTCATCGAGCCGCGCATGGAGTACCGCTTTGTGACCGGCGTGAATAACTTTGCCAATGTTCTGAAATTCGATGAACGCGACATCCTCACCGACACCCATGAAGTCGAGTATGGCTTCGTGACGCGCCTCTACGCCAAACGCACTTCAGCTAAGCCGGAAGACTGCGATATTTCCATGAAGGCTCTCATGGTAGGCGGCCCTGCGCCGGAATCGATCATCCCCTGGCAGCATCCCACTTCCAGGATGCTGGCGAGCGCCCCGTGCCAGACCGGGCCGCAGGTGCGCGAAGTCGTCACTTGGGAGCTGGCCCAGAAATACTTTCTCGATCCCACGTTCGGCGGGGCGCTGGTTTCCGGCCAGCGCAACGTGTTCACCACCACTGCCGAGCTGACCGGAATCTCGTTTCTGACTCAGCCGCGCCATCTTTCGCCGCTGGTTTCACGGTTGCGCGTTGACACCAGTTCACGCACCGACGCGGAGTGGGACTTGGATTACGACTTCCACAATAACAGCGTCAATGCCAGCACTCTGCTGGCGAACTACCACTTCGGCCAGGTGACCATTGGCGGCGGCGATGCCATATTGCAGATCCCCGGGCAGTCCACTTTGAGTGCTGGGTCGGCAAAGACCGCCCATTTCAATCAGTTTCGTTTCGCACTGGGATATGGCCGCCCCGTAAAGCGCGGCTTCAGTGCCGCCAGCAGTTTTGGTTTTGATGAGGGCACCGGGTCGTTGCAGTTTGTCAGCGCCCAGACCACCTACAACTGGGATTGCTGCGGCGTGACCATGGAATACCGCGACTACACGGTGGCCAATGTGCGCACCGAAAATCTCTTCCGCTTCACGTTCACTCTGGCCAACATCGGCGGTTTCGGCAGCATGCGGCCGCAGGAGCGGCTATACTGAGAACAGTGGTCAGTGGTCAGGGATCAGTGGTCAGTGGCCAGTGGTGCGCTTACTCCCAGCTTTCTCGCAGCCGGCGCACATACTCATCGGCATGCTCATCGGCCCAGAGTTCCTTGGGAGCCCCGCAGAGTTAGCAGAGGGTCATTCTCGCTCAGACGCGTCTCCGCGCAATCAGACGGCTCTTGTTTTCCCTTAGGAGGCTGCATAAGGGTCAGTCTAACCTCAATCCTTTTCTGACGCTGTCCCCGGCTCGCGCTGGCACTGAGCCTGCTAACATGGTTTCATGTCAGCCGCAGGAATAAACATCGGCGCAAAAGGCGAATTGCTGCAATCCCACTTGCACTCTCTAGGACGCCTCCTAATCGCCTACTCCGGCGGTATCGATTCCGCCTACCTCGCCTGGGCCGCACATCAGGCGCTCGGGGACAACATGCTGGCGATCATCGCTGACTCTCCCAGCCTGGCGCGCACCCAGCTTGCCGATGCGGTTGCTTTTGCCAAAGAACAAGAGATCCCGCTGGAGGTGGTCGCGACTTCGGAACTCGATCACCCGGAGTACGTCCGCAACGACGCGCAGCGCTGCTTCTTCTGCAAAGATGAACTCTTCACCCTGATGGAGGAACTGCGCGTGGCACGCGGCTTCGATTCCATCGCATACGGCGTCAACCTGGACGATCAGGGCGACTTCCGTCCCGGCCAAAAGGCAGCGAGAGCACACCATATCGCCGCGCCCCTGCTCGACGCCGGACTCTCCAAAGAGCAAATTCGCGCCCTGGCTCGGGCTGCCGGCCTGCGCATCTGGGACAAGCCCGCATCCGCGTGCCTGTCATCCCGCATCGAATATGGCCGCCCGGTTACGCGGGAAGCGCTAGACGCAGTCGAGAAGGGCGAAGACGCCCTGCGCGCGCTTGGCTTCCGGCAGCTTCGCGTGCGGCATCACGGGGAGATCGTCCGCATTGAAATTTCTCGCGAGGAATTGCAGCGGGCGCTCGATCCCGCCATGGCGGCGGAATTTACCACCATATTCAAAGCTCTGGGCTTCAAGTTTGTGACCCTCGATCTGGAGGGCTTCCGGTCGGGCTCGATGAATGCTCTGCTGCCGGCCGAGAAGTTATCCCGCCGGGCGGGTTGAGGAAGCAAAAAAATCGGGCGCGCAATTTGTTACCTTCGCGACCTCCGCGGCCGTTCTCAGCGGTCTCCGCGGTTTGGGTTTTGAAACCGCGGCATCTCGAAAATCTTAAATCGTGGAGGTCGCGGAGAACAGCCGCGGAGCATGCGGAGAGCCCCGAAAGAGTAAAAACCGAGGCATCATGCGGCGATCACACGCCCGCATCCCTTCCCGCGCTGTGAGATAATCAAGACTCATCCTGCGATGTTAAGGCGGTTTTTAGTGACTCTAATTCGACGCTCTTTTTTACTGCTGCTGATGGTCTGTTTGGGCTGTGCTGCCCAGTCCGAGCATTCTAACCTCAATCCTCTTTTGACGCCGTCCCCGGCTGTCCCCGATTTAACCAAGAAAATCGAGCGCCAGGTCCGCTCCTACTACAAGATGCCTCCCGATGTGCAAGTCACGGTAGGAGCGCCTTCGCCCAGTCCGGAGTTTCCCAATTACGACGCGGTTGTCGTGACGGTGGATAGCGGGGGGAGGAAGCAGGACCTTACATTTGTCGTTTCCAAAGACCGTTCTTCCCTGATGCGGCTGATCAAATTTGATCTGGCCAAGGATCCGCTAGTCGAGACGATGAATAAGATCGATGTCAACGGGCGGCCAACTCGCGGCGCCAAGGCATCCAAGGTTGTGTTGGTGAATTTCGACGATTTCGAGTGCCCGTTCTGTTCGCGCATGCACCAGACGCTGTTTCCTGAAATTCTCAAGGAGTATGGCGACCGGGTCACATTCATTTACAAGGATTACCCGATGTTGGAACTTCATCCCTGGGCGATGCATGCTGCCGTGGACGCTAATTGCCTGGCGGCGCAGAACGTCGATGCCTATTGGGATTTCGCCGATTACATTCATGCCAACCAGCACGAAGTGAACAGCGAAAAAACGCCGGGGGCGCGCCTGGAAGCGATTGACCGTCTGACCACGCTACAAGGGCAGAAACACAATGTGGACGTGCCCAAGTTGCAGGCCTGCATTAAGGCGCAAGACGAGAGTGCTGTGAAGGCGTCCATAAAAGACGGGGAATCGGTTGGTGTGGATGCGACGCCCGAAATGTTTATCAATGGAGAAAAGATCGACGGCGCGGTGCCGATCAGCCAGGTGCGCGCCGTGCTTGATCGCGCCCTGAAAGACGCCAACCTGCCCGTGCCAGAGCACGCGTCGCCCGCGGCCGCGGCGCCGGCTTCCAAGTGAGGGCGATTAATTCGAGGATCGTGTTTGGAGCCGTCGCAGATTCCTGTTGCTCCGCGACCATCGACGAGGGAGAAGGCGTAATGGAGAAAATCGTTTGAAAAGAAATACACAATTTTCCCGGCTTGCGGCAGTACTTGCCGCTGCCGTCGCGCTGGCAGCGCTCGCGGGCTGCAAGTCTCAAGTCAGCGGTGACGTGATGGCCACGGTCGACGGCCGCAAGATCTTCCGCTCCGACGTCGACAAGTACTACAACAATCAGGTGGCTAGCGCGCAGCAAGCGCCCACGGGCGAACAAGCCACTATTCTCCGCTTGAACATTTTGCGCCAGTTGATCGACGACGAAATGGTGATGCGCCGCGCCGAGAAGCTCGGCCTGCTGGCCACCGAAGAGGAAGTGGACCGCAAGCTCAACGAGATCAAGTCCCCCTACACGCAGCAGGAGTTCGACAAGCGGCTGCAGGAAAAGAAGATCACGCTCGAAGATTTCAAGCGCGACATCCGCCGCTCGATCACCGTCGAAAAGGTGATGAACAAGGAAGTATCTTCCAAGATCTCCGTAACCGACCAGGACATCAACGACTACTTCAAGGCGCACAAAACGGAATTCAATCTGATCGAGCCGCAGTATCACCTGGCGCAAATTTTCGTGACGCCCGTGCCCAATCCGCAGGTGCACAACCAGAACAACAAGGCGCAGAACGAAGCCGACGCGCGCAAGAAAATCCAGATGCTCAACAACCGTCTGGATAGCGGCGACGATTTCGCAACCCTGGCGATGAACTATTCCGAGGATCCGGAAACCTCCGGCAATGGCGGAGACCTGGGCACGATTCCCGAGTCATCCTTGCGCAACACCGATCCGACCACACGCGATGCGGTCATCAAACTGAAGCCGGGTCAGTACAGTGCGATCATCACGTTGGCCAACCCCGCGAACAAGCAAGTGATGGGGTTCCGCATCGTGAAGCTGGTGTCGAAGGAGCCCGCGGGGCAGCGCGATTTGTCCGATCCTCGCGTGCAGCAGGCCATTCGCTCGCAGCTCCATGACCGCCGGGAACAGTTGCTGAAGGCCGCTTACTACGAAGTGCTGCGCGATTCCGCCAAGGTGGAGAACTACTTCGCAAAGAAGGTGCTCGACAGCAACGGCCTGACAAAGTAACGTTGCACAAGCGGAAACAGCCGCCCTTCGGCAAGCTCAGGGAAGGCTCTCGGCTGTCCCGTCGAGCGAAGCGAGGCGGTTTAAGGCTGGCAAGCCTTTGGTGCGCAACGCTTCAGCGCTGCTATAGGATTTGCAAAAATGAATCGCGGTTTTAGCCGCTGAGGTACCTCATTACTCAACAATAGCCAGCACATCCCCTGCATTCACTGTAGCGCCTTCACCAACCAGAATCTTCTGAACCTTCCCCTTTTTCGGCGACTTGATTTCATTCTGCATCTTCATCGCTTCGACAACGGCAATGCCAGCGCCGAGTTCCACCTCGTCGCCTTCGCGAACCAGCAACCGTACAACTTTGCCGGGCATCGGCGCGGCTATCTTTCTGGGACCCTGATCGTCTCCAGCGTGCTTGCGCCCGCGCAGAGAGCGGGGATCGCGGACCTCGGCGGCAAAGCGCGTGGTCCCCACCCATAAATGTAAATCGTCGGCGACCCGCTCCGACTTCACCTCGTATGCCATGTTCCCGATACGCAGCGAAAGCACATCGGGGCGGGTTAGGATGGCATCGACTTCCACGTCCTGGCCATCTAGACGGCAGGACCAGCGTCCCTCGGCGCGATTGAGTTCGAGCCGGTAATTCTTGCCGTCGATGGTTACGTCGTAGAGCATAGAAGCAGTGGCCAGTGGTCAGTGATCAGTGGCCAGCCATACAGATCGCGCACTTCCTCAACGCAGCGCCTCGCGGCGGCTGACGCTCTTCCAGTGGGACTGCTTGTTTTCGCTGGCCTGCGCAGCGCTGCCCTCCGCGCGCTCGCCCGCGCCTGCGCCGAGCGCGGTGAACATGCCTGCGGCGATGGCTGCCACTTCCGCTGCCTTCGCATCCAGGCGCTTGTCTTCTGGCCGCTTCAGCATCCGGTCGAGGAATCCGGTATCAAGCCTGGCGGCGCGAAAATCCGCATCGCGCAGGATGCGGCGGAACAACGAAATGTTCGTCTTGATCCCGCCCACAAAATATTCGCCGAGGGCGCGCGTTAGCCGCGCGATGGCCTGTTCGCGATCGCTGCCGTAGCCAATCAGCTTAGCCAGCAGCGGATCGTAATCCAGGGGCACGTTCCAGCCCTCATACATGCCGCTATCGCGGCGGATCCCTGGGCCAGAAGGCGCCAGCAGCAAAGTGATCTTGCCGGGGCTGGGAAAATAATTGTTGTCGGGATCTTCCGCGTAGATGCGGCACTCGATGGCGTGGCCGCGGATGCTCACGTCATCCTGCGTGAAGGGCAGCTTTTCCCCGGCGGCGATGCGAATCTGCAGATGAACCAGGTCGAGCCCCGTGATCAGTTCCGTCACCGGATGCTCAACCTGCAAGCGCGTGTTCATCTCAAGGAAATAAAAATTCTTTTCCTGATCGACGAGAAACTCGACTGTGCCCGCGTTGGTGTAGTGTGCGGCTTGCGCGACGCGCACCGCAACTTCTCCCATTCTGCGCCGCATGTCGGGATCAACGATGGGCGAAGGCGCTTCTTCCAGCACCTTCTGATGGCGGCGTTGCAGCGAGCATTCGCGCTCGCCAAGGTAAACGGTGTTGCCGTGCTCGTCAGCGAGCACCTGCATCTCGATGTGCCGCGGATTAACGATAGCCTTCTCGATGTAAACTTCGCTGTCGGCGAAGGAGCGCTCCGCCTCGCTGCGAGCTGCCTCTAGAGACGACTTGAGTTGCTCGCGAGCGTGCACCAGTCGCATGCCTTTGCCGCCGCCACCTGCCGCTGCTTTCAACATGACCGGATAGCCGATGCTCGCCGCCACCTGCTCCGCTTCTTCGAACGACTCGACTCCGCGCGATGTGCCCGGCACAAAGGGAACCCCAGCTTTCTCCATGGCCTGGCGCGCGCGCGTTTTCGATCCCATGGCTTCCATGGCGGCGGCGGTCGGGCCGATGAACTTCACTCCCGCGTCAACGCAGGCCTGTGCGAACCTCGCATTCTCAGAGAGGAATCCATAACCGGGGTGAATGGCGTCGGCGCCGGAGCGCGCGGCTACGTCGAGAATCTTGCCGATGTTCAGATAGGACTCGCGGGCCGCGGGAGCGCCGATGGGATAGGCTTCGTCGGCTTTGCGCACGTGCAAGGCTGCGCGATCCACGTCAGAGTAAACGACGACTGCGGCAATCCCCATTTCATGGCACGCGCGAAGCACGCGCACCGCGATCTCGCCTCGATTGGCTATGAGGATTTTCTTGAACATGCTCTTGGATTCGTACGGCGTCAGCGAACCCAGAATTCTACAGGAAACCAAGCCTTGGGTCCGTGATGCAGGTCACGGTCTTCCATGGTTCAGAGAGGATCTTCGTTCAGGAAAGATCTTCGGCCTGCGAGTACAGCGCCCACGCGGTCGCCAGATCCTGGACGACATGGCCAAGCGATTTATAGACGGTGATTTCCTCCGCCGAGCGGCGGCCTTCGATTGTGCCCGCCAACACCTGGCCAATCTCAGCCACGATATGATCGTCGCCGATTAACCCCGCGGCCTTGGCCCGAAGAAACTCCGCGCCCTGATTCAGAACGCCCTCGCGGCTGTCGGCAATGAATCTCGAACGGACGACCAGATCATTGTCCACCTCTGTCGGCCCCGCATGGCTTGAGCCGACGAGATTCAGGTGCATTCCCGGCCGAACCCATGCGCCCTTCAGGATTGGCTCGGCTGCCGAGGTGACGGTGCAGATAATGTCGGATTCGGCGACTGCTTCTTCCACGGTTCCTGCGCTCGAGGCTGGCGCAGCAAGTTCTGACTGCAACCGTTCGGCAAGAGCGTTGGCGCGGTCGCGCGAACGTCCCCAGATCTTGATGGATTCAAGCTTGCGCACCTTGCTGATGGCGCGCGCATGGGTTGCAGCCTGTTCCCCATAGCCGAGGATCGCGAGGCGGCGGGCGTCTTTGCGGGCCAACGCGCCGGTGGCAACGGCACTGGCCGCTGCTGTTCGAATGGCCGTAATCTCGCCCGCGTGGACGACGCAAACGGGCGCGCCATTTTCGGGATCGAACAGAATGACAAGACCCTGATGCGACTGTATTCCCCGATCGAAGTTCTCCGGGAAGACGCTGATTAGTTTCGCTCCAAAGGGCGCGCGCGGGCCCATCGCGCCGGGCATGACGCCGAACATGCGGCCATCGGCGAGAGGAATGATCGACCGCAGAAGTTGCCGCGTCTCGCCGCGCGAGAATGCAATCATCGCGTCGCGCACGATCGGAATGCACATCTCATACGTCAGCCGGCGCGCGACTTCTTCGCGGTCTATAAATCGCATCAGACACTTCCGGTTGAATCGAGTCCTCGCATGTCAGTTGTTCTTCACTGTGGCGGCACGCGGGAAAAACTCACCGCGAACGGAGCGGCGGCGCGCTCTGATCGCGCCCAGCGTGCGCGGCTGCTGAAGCGGTAACGGAGCAAAGTCCAGATGGCCTGCCAGCCATCCGCATGGCGGATCTTTTTGCCTTCGCCCGCCGAGCGCGGCATGTAGGAGATGGGCACTTCGACGATCTTCTCTCCCATGCGGCAGAGCTTGGCCGTTACTTCAGGGCAGAACTCGAAGCGGCGGCATTGCAAATCAATTTGCGCGATCAGCGATCGGCGGAAGACTTTGTAACAGGTGGCTTCGTCGTGGATGCCCGTTCCGTAGAGCAGATTGGTGAGGTGAGTCAGGAGCTTTGCGCCGAGGAAAAATCGCAGGCCACGCTCCGGGCGGTCTGGGCGCACGCCGTAAACTACATTCGCCTGACGCTGCTCGAGAGGCCGTAGCAGCGCGGGATAATCCTGCGGATCGTATTCAAGGTCGGAATCTTGAATCAGGACGTATTCTCCGCGGGCATACTGAAGCGCCGTGCGGATGGCCGCGCCTTTGCCGCAGTTCTTTTCGTGGAAGACCACCGTCACATCGCTGGCCAGCGGCATGGCCCGGAGTTTCTCGCGAGTGCCGTCGGTGGAACCGTCGTCGACGATGATGATTTCCTTCTTGACCGGCGAGGCATGAATGGCTTGCAGAAGTTCATCCACGTGCGCGACCTCGTTGTAGACCGGGACGACTACGGACACGCATCCCACCCACAGCGCATCGTCTGGCAATGCGTGGGCGGTGCGGGACGATGCTTCCAATGAGGCCACACTCGTCATACGAAGAACCGATTCATTGATAATATCATTTGAAAATTCACGGCTTTGCTTCCAACGTCAGGCGACTGGGAGAGGAGCTTTGCCCAGCGGAAGCGGCTAGGCTCTCTATCGCCCTTTCAGGGATCGCTGCGCGCAAACAAAGCAAACCCAGGCTCAGGGCAAGCTGTGGGCTGCGATCTTTCGCCGCTTCGCGGCAAATATGACAGAGCGTTCGTTATTTCGGCTGGGCTTATTTCGGCTGATCCAGGGTGATGCCTTGCTGCTGTCCGGGTTGCTTCTCGGCTTTGGCCTTCTTGGTGAGGAGAGTCTGGTCAACCCAATGGTCGGCGGTCTTCAGATCTTCCTGGCGGGCAGCGAGGTCGTCGCATTCCACGTCGGCCTTCTCGCGGTACATCAGGTTCAAATAGGCCATGGCGTCGTCGTAGTCAGGGCGGAGCTTGATCGCGTGGTCGAGACTTTCAATGCCTTCCGTGATCGAGGGCCAGTTCTTGTCTTTCAATTCGCCGCAGACCTTTTTCTGGTCTTTGTTCTTTGGGTTCAGATTCTCATCCGGTTTCAAGCCAAGTTTAGCGCGCTCTTCCATTCGCGGCTGGTAGCAGGCGGTCCAGTCAATCACGCCCACCGAGTAGTAGGGCTCGGGGTCGTTGGGATCCATGTCGGCGGCCATGCGGTAATACTTCTTGGCGTCGTCGAACTTCTTCATGTTCAAGTACAGGTAGGCGATTCCCTTGGCGGAGTTCACTTTCTGATCGCGGGCCGCCCTAGGCATGTCGAGCACGCGTTTGTATTGCTCAATGGCCTGCTCCGCCATTTTGAGGTTGTCTTTATCCTCGACGCCGGGAATGTATTGCTGCGCGAAAGCGGTAGCCAGGTACATCTTGGCATTAATGAGCGTTGGGTCCAGGGCAACGCTCTGCTGGAAGTGGTCAATGGCCTCTTCGTACTTCGCGTTCTTATAAGCGGTGACGCCCTTGTTGAGCTGGTCGCGGGCGCGCAGCTTGCTGCAGCCCACAGATGAGAAGAGCGCCAGCGCAGCGGCCGCCAGCGTCAGCAGTCGAATGTGTTTATTCATTGCGGTATAAGTCTCCCTTGCCACAGCATCCTAGGCCCAGAGACAGCAAATTGACAAGTTCTGCCGCGCGTTAGGCTCGGATGCCGGGCCTTGGGATGCATTGCCTTAACAGACTCTCGAAGAAAACATTCTCCGGGTTCCGCCACAGCGGCTGAAGCCGAGTTCATTCTGCGGGTTATGCGGCGCGACTGAAGTCGCGCCCTGATACGAATCCCGCGTCTTGCGTTTAGCCGCCGGCTTCAATCTTCGCCGTAATCAGGCCGACCTTATCGACTCCAGCGGCATGCGCGATGTCAATCACGTTGGCCACATCGGCGAAGGGGATAGCGTCATCGCCCTTCACGAACATGACTTTCTCGGCGCGAGTTTTATAGATGTCGGCCAGACGGCCCTGCAGGTTATCCCAAGTGGCGTCTTCCTGGTTGATCTTGACGCCGGGATCCTGACCGGCGCCGCGATCGATCAACTGCACCACGATCGTCCGGTCCGGCGTATTGTTCTTGGGCGCGTTCGGCGGAGGCGGCTGAGGAACCAGCGCGTCCAGACCTTTCGGCGTCAAAGGCGTGATCACCATGAAAATGATGAGCAGCACCAGCAGCACGTCAATCAGCGGAGTGACGTTAATGTTTGCGCTTTGGCCTCCCTTACCGCCAAGTGCCATACTCATAGTCGTTCTCCTCTATTGTCCGGACGGCGTGGGCGCCGTAGGCGGAGCGTTTGGAGCGCTTTTCCTCTGATCGGTGAGCAGGCCCAGATCGTCCACGCCTGCGGCGCGCACCGCGTCGACTACCTCGACAACTTTGCCGTAGTGGGCGCGAGCATCCGCCTTCAGGTAAACCGTCTTGGTGGTCTTGTTCGTCAGGCGATCCTTCACCTTGGAGGTCAAACTATCCGTTGGTACCTTATCGGCGCCGAAGTAAACGGTTCCATCGCGCATGACTGAAACCAGCAGCGCGTCTTCTTTATCGGCGTCCTGCATGGGCGTGGGATTGTTTACTTTTGCCATATCCACGCTGATGCCCTTTTGCAACATGGGCGTGATCACCATGAAGATGATCAGCAGCACCAGCATCACATCGACCATCGGTGTTACGTTGATGTCGGAGTTGACGTTGGCGCCTTCGTTGCGTTTTGCAATTGACATAACTTAATCTCCCTACTTCGAACACGGTCCAATCCGCCTGAGATTGGGAAGGCCGGCGCCGGGAGCGATCCCGGCCGCCGGACAGCAACTCATTGCGGACTTGCAGCCAAACTACTAGGACCGGCGAACGTCCCGGCGCTTCAGGAAGTAATCGATCAGTTCGCTCGACGAGTTGTCCATCTCCACATCGAACGCTTCCACGCGGCCGGTGAGGTAGTTGAACATCATGACGGCGGGGATGGCTACCAGCAGCCCGAAAGCCGTGGTGACCAGCGCTTCCGAAATGCCGCCTGCGACTGCGCCCAGACCGGTTGCCTTCTGTTCGGAAATACCTTTGAAGGCGTTCAGAATTCCCATCACCGTGCCGAACAGGCCGACGAACGGCGCTGTCGAACCGATGGTGGCCAGACCGCCCAATCCGCGCTTCAGTTCAGCGTGGACGATGGCTTCAGTGCGCTCCAGAGCGCGCTTGGAAGCTTCAATGGTCTCGCCGGGGATGGCGCCGGGGCTATCCTGGTGAGCCTTGAATTCCATCAGGCCTGCGGTAACAACCTTGGCCAGATGGCTCTTCTTGTTGCGCTCGGCGACCTTGATCGCTTCATCGATACGCCCGTCGCGCAGGGCTCCGGCAACCGCCGGGGCGAAGGCGCGAGACTGCTTGCGGGCAGCGTTATATGCCATGGCGCGATCAATCATGACGCCGATCGACCAGCCCGACATAATGAACAGGATGACGACCACGGCCTTCGCTACGATACCCATCTGCTTCCATAGCGAGATCGGATCCCATCCCACTGCGCCACCTTCCTGCACAATCCAGGCGGCCACTCGGGGTACGTGATTGAAAACTTCTCCAGCCAGGTGAGTTGCTAACATGAGTTGCTTTTCCCTCCTCGGAAATTCTTAAACTTTGATGCGAGATCTGAACGCCAGGCAAAGCTCAACGGCAGAAAGTTGACCGTTAAAGCCCCGGTTCGCTTACCTGAGATAAAAGGCACAGCGGCCTGGCCCTGCAAAGGACCGCCCGGCCACCGTTTTTAGGTGGGAGGGGAGGGCCATTCCAACTACTTCGAGCCTTGCTGCGTCACAAGTCTACAGCGTCAAGCGTTACCGCGTGCCGCGACCGGACTCTAACCTCCGGACAGGGTGAAGTTGACCGCTACTTCCGTATCGACCTCGACCGGCTCGCCATTCAGCAGATACGGCTTGTACTTCCACTGCTTGACGGCATCGAGCGCGCTTTGCACCAGCATGGGATGCCCGCTGACCAACTGCAGGTTTTGGATGGAACCATCCTTACCGATCTGCGCCCGCAATAAGACGGTTCCCTGAATGCGGGCCTGCCGCGCCAATGGCGGGTAGGCTGGCTGCACTCTGTGCACGAGCAGGCCATTGGTCACGCCCGCCGAAACGCGCACGCGTTGCGGGGTAGCGACCTTGGGCACAGCCACCGGCGTGGAGCTGATGATGCCGCCGATTACGCCGCCCATCTGTCCGCCGGGAATACCTCCCGGAACGCCGCCGACCACGCCGCTAGACGCCATGGTCGGCGGCGGAGCTTCGTCTTCCTTGATCATCTGTACTTTTTGCGGAATCTTGGTAGGCGTGCGCAGTTCGCCGTTCACGATATCGGTCTGAACCTGCTTTACGATTTTCACCGGCGCGGCTGCCGGAGGCGGAGGCGGTGGAGGCGGTGGGGGGGCCACCAGGAATGTCATCAACTGCTGCTTGGGCAGCGCTTCGGTGAAGATGAGGGGCATTAGAACCATAAGGCCGATCAATCCTATCTCAAGAATGATAGCGAAAGTTGTCGTCCGTCCCCGCTTCGTCTTCAGCCTGCCGCCCGATTCCAGAAGGCTATCTTCAAACATAAGAGTTCCTCCTACAGAGCCTACGTAAACTTAGACACCGACCGAGTCCCCTTTGCTCCCGAACTGAACCACCCAGCCGGAATGGGCAACCCAACCCGCCCGGCTCCAAACTATACCTACAACCTTCTACAAATAAAGGACTAACGTAGAATCGCCGTTTGCGCCATCGGGTTGTTACCGGGCCCGGACCGACATTACAGCCGCCCGCTTGCCCTTTTCAATCCGCCAATCCTGGTATGCCACCAGAATCGGAGCCGCGATCGCAATCGACGAATAAGTCCCGATCAGGATGCCGATGACCAGCGCGAGACTGAACCCGCGCAGCACCTCGCCCCCGAACAAATAGAGTGCAAGTACGGTAAGGAACGTCAGCCCTGCTGTCAAGATCGTTCTACTCAGAGTCTGGTTAATGCTCCGGTTGACGATCTCCGACAGTTTCTCCCGCCGCATGAGTTTAATGTTTTCCCGGATGCGGTCAAATACCACGATCGTGTCGTTATTAGAGTAACCAATCAGGGTAAGAATGGCGGCGATGACGGTCAGGGAGATTTCCTTGTTGAGCAGGGAGAATGCGCCCACAGTGATCAGCGTATCGTGGAACACTGTAACGACCGCAGCAATTCCGTAAATCCACTCGAAGCGGAATCCCAGATAGATCAGCATTCCGGCGAGCGAGTAAGCCGTCGCCAGCAGCGCCTGCCTGCGCAGCTGCGCGCCCACCTGTGGCCCCACGATCTCCGCGTTGAAAACATGAAAGTCCGACAGGAAGAAGCTGTCGGGCAGAATAGCCAATACCGCCGGATCCACTACCCCCTTGAGCTGATCGAACGAATTCAACACCCAGCCATGCACTTTGTCCCGCGCGTCTATGATCGCCTGGGCTTGCTGGCCGTATTTCTGGTCGGCATCCGAGCCCAGGTGCATCGGATCTTTATCCATCAGGTAATTCTTAATGTCGAGGAAGCTGGCGTTGTTCAGATCCTTCTTGCCCGCCGGAGCGTTGGTCTCAAGCGTGTTGATAATCTTGAGTTTGCCCCGATCAAGCGACTGGTCGCTGGTTTCCTGCACGTCGAGATCGATCAACTCCTCATTGTTCGACGGAACGTCATAGCGCTGGAGCTTGAAGTTGTGCAGGCCCGCGCGATCCAGCGCCGCGCGCAAAGCGTTGTCATCCGGCGTGTGCGAGAACTTCACATACACCAGAGTGCCACCACGGAAGTCAACTCCGTACGGGATGTGGTGCCAGAACAACATGGAAAACAGCCCCGCCACACTGAACACCAGCGAAAAGGCGAGAAAATACCACTTCTTGCCGAGAAAATCGATGTTGGTATTGCGAAAGAACTCCACCAGGCTTACCTCTTATCCGATTTTATGAATGATTTGGTAATTGAGTAATTTGGTAATTTTGTAATTTAAAAACCAAAACGAAAAGCCCAGACCCGATTTTCAAATTACCAAATTACTAAATTACCCAATTACCAAATTCCCTAAATGCTCAACGCTTCCCCGCGCTGTTTCCGGCTAAGAATCCAGTCGAAAATCAGACGCGACACGAACACCGCGGTGAACAGGTTCGCCAGTAGACCGAAAGTGAGCGTGACCGCAAATCCCTTCACCGGACCGGTTCCGAAGATGAACAGGATTGCCGCCGACACGATGGTGGTGACGTGCGTATCCACAATGGTGATCCAGGCATGGCTGAAACCCTGATCCACGGCGGATGGCGGCGTCTTGCCATTCCGCAGTTCTTCGCGGATGCGCTCGAAGATCAGCACATTCGAATCCACGCCCATACCGACGGTGAGGATCACGCCGGCGATTCCAGGCAGCGTCAGCACCGCATCGAAATAGCCCATGAAGCCGAGCAGGATGATGAGGTTCAGAATGAGCGCGATGTCGGCGTTGATGCCCGCCGCGCGGTAGTAGACCAGCATGAAAATCAGCACCGCCATCATGCCGACGATAGCGGCCATCACGCCGTGGCGAATCGAATCGCTGCCCAGCGACGCCCCCACCGTGCGCTCTTCCAGATACTTGATGCCCGCCGGCAGCGCGCCCGAGCGCAGAATCATGGCCAGATCCTTGGCCTGCTGCGAGGTCATGCTGCCGCCGCTGATTTGGACCGTATCGCGGATCGGTTCTTTGATATTGGCGACTTCCTGCACCTTGCCGTCGAGAACTACGCCCAGCCTCTCGCCCACATGCGCGGAAGTGAAGTTGAAGAACCGCTGCCCGCCTTCGCCGGTTAACTGGAAATTAACATCCGGCTGGCCATTCTGGTCGGTGCTGGGTTGCGCATCCCGCAGGTCTTTACCTCTTACAGCGGAAACGCGCGACACAAAAAACCAGGCCTGTTCATCTCTCGCGGTTCCCGGAGCCGCGTGCCCTGGCAGAAGAATCCCATCCGGCGGCATCACACCGCCCTTGGCCTGCAATGCGGCTTGCTCGCTCGGATAAGGCCCATCCAGCACCTGCTTGATCTCAAGCATGGCGGTGGATTGCATAATGTCTTTTACCCGGCCGGGATCATCCACGCTGGGCAACTGCACCAGAATCTGATATTGGCCCAGGCTGTGCTCCTGAATCGTGGGCTCGCTCACGCCCAGGGCATCAATGCGGTTGCGGATGGTCTCAATCGCCTGGCTCACGGCCTTGTTCTTCAACTCCGCCAGCATTTGCGGCTTCATGGTCAGAGCCCAGGTGTTATCCGCTCCCGAACCTACGTTGTACTCAGGCAGGCGCTCGGAAACGATATCCAGCAGATCCTTCCGTCCATCCGGCGGGACGCCCTTCAGCACGATCTTGTCGGGAGCGTTCTGCGGATCAGGTTTGGAGATATCGGAGAAGGCAATCTTGCGCTTGTTGAGCTGCTCTTTGAGCACTTCGACGGCATTGTCGGAATCGGCATTGACCGCGTCGTTGACCTGCACCTGCAGGATCAGGTGGGTTCCACCGCGCAAGTCCAGCCCAAGATTGATGCGTTTGGTCATAGCCTCGAGCAGGCCGTGGCCGGTAAAGCTCTGCGGAACGCCGAATATCCCGTACAGGCAGGCCAGCAGAACTACTACGATGAGTCCAAACTTCCAGAGAAAATTCTTATTCATGATGAGAACTGAGTTCGAGTTGGGTTGTACCGCATTACTTGGCCTTGGGTTGTTCTTCCTCCGTGGTCGTGACCTGGGTCACGGAGGCCTTCGTCACTTCGAGCACCAGATTGTTCGGAGGAACGCGCAAATGAACTGAATCGTCTTTCAGGGCCATAATGGTTCCCCGCAGACCGCCGCTGGTGACCACCTTGTCGCCGGTTTTAAGGGCATCCAGCATGGCCGTCCATTTCTTCTGGCGGCGCTGCTGGGGAAGAATCAACAGGAAATAAAAGATACCAAAAATGAAGAGAAGAGGGGCGACGCTCAACCACCCCATTCCGCCACCGCCCGCTTGAAACGCTAAGAAAGATTGTATGTTCACTGAGTATTAGGGCCTCAATCTGCGAACAACCGCCCACGCCTACAAACGCCGCTGGCCTGTCATTTCACGACGGGATGCTGATCGATTCCGGCCGGATCATCTACCGCTCAGGCTTCCATCCGGGGAGGTCTCCCTAGAAAGGTCACGGTACGGCGAGACCAGACGCTAGAGAAAACGGGACTCTTCCCCAAGTTGAATAGAATGACGCACCCTGCGCATAGTGTCAAGGTAGAAACTCAGGTTATGCAGGGTATTTAACACCTGAGCCAGAACTTCATTAGAAGCATAAAGATGCCGCAGGTAGGCTCGCGAGTAGCGCCGGCAAACGCGGCAGCCGCAATTAGGGTCAAGCGGCCCCGCATCCTGAGCATAGCGCGCCTGCTTGATGGAGACTTTTCCCTCGGAAGTAAACAGCAGCCCGTGGCGCGCCGCCCGCGTGGGCAACACGCAATCCATCATATCGACGCCGAGCCTGGCGTATTCGACGATCTCCTCAGGCGTGCCCACTCCCATAAGGTAGCGCGGCTTGTCAGCAGGCAGATACTGAAGCGTAGCCTCGACCACTTCGCGCGTGCGCTCACGGGGCTCGCCTACGCTAAGCCCGCCAATGGCGTAGCCAGGAAAACCAATCTCGACAGTCCGCTCGGCGGATTCTTTTCGAAGTTCCAGATCCATCCCGCCCTGGACGATGCCGAAGAGGGACTGAGTAAGGCAGTGGCCTGTGGTCAGTGGCCAGTGGTCAGTGTGGGCAGTGCCGGTTTCGAGTTTCTGGTTTTCACTAGCCACTGACCACTGACCACTGACCACTTTTTTCCACGGCACTTCCTGCTTATGATTCTCAAAATACCTCTTGCTGCGCTCCGCCCAGCGCAGGGTCAATTCCATCGAGGCCTTCGTGCGCGCGCGATCAGCCGGGTATTCCGTGCATTCATCAAACGCCATGATGATATCGGCACCCAGGCCAATCTGCGCCGCCATGGCGCTCTCTGGAGTAAAAAAGTGCGATGAGCCATCGAGATGCGAGCGAAATGTGACGCCCTCCTCGCTGACTTTACGTAGCTCATTCAAGCTGAAAACCTGGAAGCCTCCGGAATCAGTAAGAATGGACCGCGGCCAAGCCATAAAACGATGCAACCCGCCCAGCTTGCGGACGGTTTCGACTCCCGGACGCAAGTAGAGGTGATAGGTGTTGCCGAGAAGAATCTGCACGCCAAGTTCTTCGAGAATATCCTGCGGCACGCCTTTGACCGACGCAACCGTGCCGACGGGCATGAACACGGGAGTTTCGACCTCCCCGTGCGGCGTGAGCAGACGGGCGGCGCGAGCGGGACCTGCCCGGTTTTCGATCTGGAACGGAATGGTCACTCGCTGCGATTGTAGCAACGACAAAGGACAAGTCAGGCCGGCTTCATTTCCGATTGCAGAATTTCGCCCCTCACGCCACCTTCTTCCAGGATGAGCCTACCCACGCTTACGGGCAGTTTGAATCGCCGCGGCCCCGCGCTGCCGGGATTGAAATAGAGCACTCCGTCGCGCATTTCTTGTTTGGGGACATGACTGTGACCGCTGACCACAGCCGCGAACCCCGCGGCTTTTGGCTTGAGGTCTAACTGTGACAGATCGTGCAGCACATAGATCAAAATGCCGCCCAGTTCGAGCACCTCAGTTTCTGGCAGCCTGCGAGCCCACGCTCCTTTATCGACGTTGCCCCGCACGGCCGTCACCGGCGCAATCGTCGAAAGCTTTTCCAGAATCTCGAACGAGCCAACATCCCCGGCGTGAATGATGTGGTCGGACCCGCGCAGAGCCTCGATGGCCTCAGAGCGCAACAGGCTATGCGTGTCGGAAATCACTCCAATCAGGATCGAAGGCATCAAATTCGAGCCAGCGCGACTGCGCGGTGCAGGCTTCGAACATTTTCTTCCAGCACCTGAAAGCGCTGGTATTCAAGCCCCGCAGCCGTTCCCATTGAAATCCGCGGGTTCTGGTAAGTCATAGGACTGGCCACCGGGCTCCTCAAACCGACGTGAATTTCCCTCACCCCGGTCTGTTCGACGATGCTGGCGGCATTCCGGTCATCGATGCCGCCGCACGCCATAATGGCGATCCGACCGCGCGCTGCCTCGACCAGACCTGCAATCGGTTGGATCGCTTGCGCCGTGGTTCGTTCTCCGCCGGAGGTCAGAAGCCGATCGGCACCGGTTGTGCAGACATCTTCCAAGGCGCGAAAAAGATCTGCGGACATATCAACCGCGCGGTGAAAGGTGACACCGAGCGGCCGCGACAGCTCGACCAACTGGCGCGTGCGCTCGATATCAACATTGCCGTTAATGTCGAGGATGCCCAGCACAATGCCGTCTGCTTTTAACTTTCTTGCGACGAGAATGTCGCGATGCATGGTCTCGAACTCTTCCGGCGTGTAACAGAAGTCGCCGCCTCGGGGTCGAATCATTACGTGCAGGCTTATCGACGTTCTGGCCCGCACCAGTTCAATCAAACCCGCGCTGGGAGTAACGCCGCCTTCGAGCAAGCTGCTGCACAGTTCCACGCGCGCCGATCCTCCGCGCTCGGCAGCGATCGCGGAAGCGACGGAGTCCACGCAGACTTCGATTAAGACCTGATCACTCATGTTTCAGTTGCTGCGGCGGGGAAGTTGAAATCGTCTGGCAAGCTTTTGGGATTCTGACCTCTGTGTTCGTCACCTAGCCTTCATCTTCTCCACAAACTTTCCGATGCTGACGATGGCCCGGCCCACGGTGCCACGGCCAATTTCCTGGACGTCATCACGTGCGGTCACGCGCAGCGTGTAGAAGCGTCCATCGAAAGATTCGAGCACGGCCTCGGCCTGGATGTGTGCGCTAATGCCGCTCGCCGCCCGATGCTGGATGTTGATCGAAGTCCCCACCGAGATCTCGTCGCCTTCACAGTAGGGCTGAAGCGCATGAAAGCCCGCAGTCTCCATGAGCCGGATCATGTCGGGCGTGGAATAAACCGGAGGCAACTCGGCGTGATGCGCGGTCAGCGTGTGTTTGAACTCGACGGTTTCGCGCGCTTCGCCGCGCGCGCCGAGAGGAATTTGCTTCGCCATTGCTGATTGGAAAAACTCAAGGTCAGGCAGGGTCCGGGAAGGGCACGAGTTCCACTCGTGCCGTTAAATTGTCAAAAGTACGGCGCTTCAGCGCCTGAGGTCCGCTTCTTGCGGAGGCGGAACGTTATTCCGCGTCTTCCAGTCTGCCGAAAGCCCCCGAAGTCTTCCTCAGCCTAGGCCGCGTACGTCATGCGCGCCGCTTCAATCCCATCCAGAGCCTTCCACAACAATTGCGCGGCCTTCTCGGCCGCATCCAGCGCCGGTTGCGCCGTTTCCGGATTCGCTGCAATCCGCTTCTCCAGTTGCTTGCGCCAGACATTCGAGTGGAATACGTCGGCAGTCGTATGCAGCGCAAAGTAGCCGACCGTTTTATCATCGGCGCCATATCTCTCGCGCAGGCCGCGTTCTTTTTCCTTGGCCACGCGCGGCACTTGAGACTCGTAGGCGTAAAACGCCGCCAGCGCCTCTTCCGGCGTGCCTTCACTCGCAACATTGTGGAAGTACCGCATCAGCTCCACGACTTCCGCGACCGGCAAGTGCCAGCTCATGTCTCGTCGTGCTCCCATACCCTCGGCGAAATCGAGCCAAAGCTCCGCGTGCGGCACCGAATCTTTTCCCGATCCGCCCGCCGCGCCTTTCTCTTCACACATGTTGGCCAGCACCGCGCGCCGCAACTCGCCTTCGTCCAGGCGCAGAGCAAGCTCGGCCAGGTAGCAGGGGAACGCTTCCACGTGATGGTAGTAGTGGCGCGCATACTCGCGCAGATCACCGCGCGACAGTTCACCCGCCGCCCACGCCTTATAGAATGGATGGCAGAGCAAGTCGTATTTGGCGATCGATGACTCCAGTTGCTCGAAAAACTGTGTGGTATTCATGATGGCCTCCTGGTGCTCACGGTATGACAGACTACTATACGGACGAGGCCGCAGGTCGGCAAGTGATGGGGATCACGGGTGCCTGTAAGTTGTTAGAATGAATGGCAAGATCGGCTTCCGGCTTCCGCTTTCCGAAAATGCGGGAGAGCGAAGCGGAAGCCGAGCGCCGGAGGCCGGACGCCGTTATGCAGCGGTTCACCGAACAATTTGAAGTAGTCGTCGTCGGCGCCGGCCATGCCGGATGCGAGGCGGCGATGGCCGCGGCGCGCATGGGGCTGAAGACTGCGCTCTACACGCTGAACGTCGACTTGATCGCGCAGATGTCGTGCAACCCGGCAGTCGGCGGCATCGCCAAGGGACACCTGGTACGCGAAGTCGACGCGCTCGGCGGCATCATGGGCGAGATCACGGATGCGGTCGGCATCCAGTTCCGGCTGCTGAATACTTCGCGTGGCCCGGCGGTGTGGTCGCCGCGCGCGCAGTGCGACAAGCAGGCCTACCGCCTGAAGATGCGCGAAGTGCTTGAGTCGCAGCCGAATCTGAAGATCAAGCAGGCGGAAGTCGAGTCGTTGGTCGTTGGTCGTTGGTCGTTGGCCGAAGACGATGGCGCAAGCGTTTTTGCCAACGACCAACGACCAACGACTAACGACGCCCCTCAGAGCCGGGTTCTCGGCGTTCGCCTCCGCGACGGCCGCACCGTGGGCGCGCGGGCTGTGATCATCACAACCGGCACTTTTCTGAACGGCCTCATTCACTGCGGCGAGCAGCAATATCCCGCGGGGCGCTCCGGCGAACCGAATGCGGTTCTCCTCGGTGAAGCTCTGAAGAAGCTTGGACTGCGCGGCTGCCGGCTGAAGACTGGAACGCCGCCGCGCCTTGATGGACGCACTATCGACTGGTCGCGCTTTGCGGAGCAACCTGGCGACGCCGATCCTACGCCCTTCAGCTTTCGTACGAAGCGCGTGGCGCATCACGACTCACAGGTGCCTTGCTACATTGCGGCGACTACGCCGGAAACTCATCGCATCATCCGCGAGAACGTGCATCGCTCGCCAATGTACAGCGGGCAGATTCAATCGATCGGTCCGCGCTACTGCCCGTCAATCGAAGACAAAATCGTCAAGTTCCCCGACAAGGAAACGCACCAGCTCTACCTCGAGCCCGAAGGGCTGAACACGCATGAGATCTATGTCAACGGCATGAGCACCTCCCTGCCGGTGGACGTGCAGCTTGCAATCTTGAAAACAATTCCGGGTCTCGAGAACGCAGAGATGCTGCGCCCCGGCTATGCGATCGAGTATGACTCGATCGATCCCACCGAATTGCAGCGCACGCTCGAGACGAAGAGGATTGCCAGCCTCTTTCTCGCCGGCCAGATCAACGGCACCTCCGGTTATGAAGAAGCCGCGTGCCAGGGTTTGATGGCGGGCATCAACGCGGCGTTGCAAGTGAAGGCGCAGCCTCCGCTGATCCTCGACCGTACTGAGGCCTACACTGCGATCCTGATCGACGACCTCATTTCCAAGGGCACGAATGAGCCGTACCGCATGTTCACCTCGCGCGCGGAGTTCCGCCTGCACCTGCGCATCGACAACGCCGATCGCCGGCTCACGCCGCACGGCCGCCGCGTGGGCTTGATTTCCGACGAAGCGTGGGACGATTTTCAAGCCAAGCAGCAGCGGCTGGAGAACGTGAAGAAACTGCTGGAACGAACCAGACTGACGCCTGCAATGCTGGACAAGATTGCCGTGGAGCCCGAAGCCCGAACGGGCAGCGCCACAGGACCAGCCAACGATTTGACCTCAGCGATCGGCCAGACCTGTGCGCAACTGCTGAAGCGCCCTGAGATCGTGATCGAGAAGTTAGCGCCACTCCTGCGCGAGTTGGCTCCCGGGTTCTTTGAAAGGGAAGTTATCCGTGGAAATCCGTGCGAACCCGTGGCCAGGCTCTCTTCAGAAGTCCGTAACGAATTGAAGTCCGTGGAAACCGAAATCAAGTACGAAGGCTACCTGCTGCAACAGCAGCGCGCCATGGAGCGAATGAAAAAGTCGGAACAGCGCTCCATTCCCGGATGGTTCGACTACCGTTCGGTCAGCGGACTCTCGCGCGAGGTGCAGGAAAAGCTGACGCATGTGCAGCCACGCACGCTGGCCCAGGCCTCGCGCATCCCTGGCGTGACGCCAGCGGCGGTGTCGCTGGTCAACGTCTTCATTGAGATCCAGGCGCGAAGGCGGGAACAGGCTGCAGCGATTTAGGTCTTGGGTCTTAGGTGTTGGGTCTTAGGCCTTTGGGGTTTTGGATGGCGAGGGAAACGCGTAAACCTAACACCTAAACACCCAAGACCGAAGACCGGGCGTCTAAGACGTTGTATTTCAATAAGATATAGAGATGGCTCCCAAGTTGTTGATTCCAAAGCATCCGGGAGATGAATCGATTTGCCGCGAAGCCAGAGGGGCGCGAAGGTCCCGGACGGCCTTTGGGGTCACCCGCGTGGTCCGATGCGCTCTACGGGGCTGCAAATCGATTTGCGGGGCATCGTGCGCGATGGGCTGATGCCGTTTTCTGGACCGCGAATTCCCCTCGCAAGTCCTCCGCGCGGAATTTGCTTCCAGCTAAGTCCTGTCTGTTCTGAACTGTGCCAGTCTCTCTTAAGTCTGGGTCTGATAAGTCTGGGTCTAACGGCGCCCTCGCACAAATTCGCCACGATTGGACGCGATTGTCTTCATTAAGTCTGGTACGGCACGGCTAAAGCCGTGCCCTTCCCGAACTTGTTAGTGACATCGCCACTCGGAAACCTCTCGAATTAACACTGTGTTAACAATTGGTTATTACGCAGGCGTTACTATCACCCCCTATGCCGCAAGAGAACCTTCGCATTGAAGACACGCCCGGAGCACAAACGGGGCAGCGCATTCTTCGCCTCGACGGAGCGCTCGTCATGCCCACTGTGTTTGTCTTTCAGGCAACCGTGCGCGCCGATACTTCACGCTCTCTGATCATCGACTTCACCAACGTGCTCTATGTGGATTCGGCTGGAATTGGGGCGCTGGTGGGTGCGTACGTCACGCGCCAGAACAGCGGGCGTCAACTGGCGCTGGTGGGGGTGAGCGAGCGCATTCACAACGCGCTGAAAGTCACTCATGTCCAACAGTTCTTCCGTTTTTTCGATTCTGTGAGTGCAGCCGAACAAGCCACTGCGGCATAGAACCGTGGTCAGTGGCTAGTGGTCAGTGGGCTAGTAGGTTCGCCTTGGTTTTACTGACCACCGACCACTAATCACTGGCAACATTCTTCGTGCAGGTGCTAATATTTCTCCCCGATGCTGCAACGGACCCTCACTATCGAAAAGCGCCGGACCGAGGGACAGTGTGTTCTTCGTCTCGAGGGTGCGCTCGTGATGAGCACGATGGAAGCATTCGATGACGCGGTGCGCGCCGACAACACACGCTTGCTGATCGTGGATCTTACCGGCGTCGCTTTTGTGGACTCGGCCGGCATTGGTTCGCTGGTGGGGGCATACGTCAGCAGCCAGAACAGACAGCGGAACCTTGCGCTGGTGGGTGTGAACGAGCGCGTCCGCAACTCCTTAAAAGTGGCCTGGGTGGAACAACTGTTCCGGTTCTTCGATTCCGTAAGCGCAGCGGAAGATGCGACTGCGGCTTAGCGAGTGAGTCGCGAGTACGTGGATTGCAATCCTTACTGCCGCGCGTAGCGGGTCTTGCACTGGGGACATTCCAGCAGATGCATCTTCCCGCTGAGAGGAATAGTCGGAATGATAAAGAAGAATACGAGGAATCTCATTCCGGTTTTTTGAATGAACCGAGCCTGAATGCCGCAGGTTCCGCAGCGCAGCATTTCGGTTGTGAGTTCGGATCCCCAGAAAAAAACCTTCGTTCCAATGATCAGCATAGCCGCGCCAGTGTACTACGCTGCCGCCAATTCCGGGAACATGCCGGCTTCCCCGTTCCGGAACAGCATTATGCGGTGCGGGGACCGGAGGATCTCCATCTGGCGAAGACGGCATAGTGGGGAGAACTTCCGACGTGTGCCAGCGACAGGCCAAGGGTCTGTGGAGAATCTCTTCGCTACTAAGCGTACAGATCAATGAGGCGTCCGCGCCAGCTAACGGGATCGGCCGCATAGAAAAGGTATTGGGCGACCGCCGTGCTTTCGAGAGGATGGCTCCAGGCCAATCCAGAGACATACTCCCCGCCGGAGCGTCCCGTCTCATCGCTCTGGGGACCCTCGACCAGCGTTCCGTAGAGGAGATTTGCCTCGCCGCGGCGCGTAGAAGACGACCAGGCGAAAGTGTCGGCGGATGGAACAAGACTAATGTGGCCGGCCCGCGTGGTGATCGAGCCCGGTTTCAGAGGCACGAGGCTGGTGGACGCATCAGATGCACTGCGAAGGCTCGACCGCATTCAGCGACGCCGGGAGGAGTTTAATCGACATAGGAAATCAGTTTGCCAACTCTCAATCTATCGGCAGTTCCGGCCGATCTAAAGAACACGGCGGTACTTTAGCGCCGCGCGGTGAGGATTACACGCACTGAACTGCCTGGTCCTTCGCGCCGCGTGCTCCGCTTATCCACTAACCTCGGGTTTGACTGGCTTCCTTAACCCTCCTAAGATTAATTTCCGCGTTCGATATTCCCATGATCGGCCAGACTATTTCGCATTACCGCATCACCGGCCAGCTCGGCAGCGGCGGGATGGGGATCGTCTATGAAGCGCAGGACCTTGATCTGGGGCGCAAGGTTGCGCTGAAGTTTCTGCCGCCGCAGCTCTCCCGCGATCAAAATGCTCTCGACCGATTTCTGCTGGAGGCGCGCACTGCCTCGGCGTTGAATCATCCCAACATCTGCACCATTTACGCGGTCGAAAAGGTGCAGCTTGAAAACGGGGAGCAGCAGTCGTTTATCGCCATGGAGTTGCTGGAAGGCGAGACTCTGGACCGCCGCCTTGCAGCCGGTGCGATGCCGCTCGATCGCCTGCTGGACTGGGGTATCCAGCTGTCGGATGCGCTCGACGCCGCCCACGCCAAAGGCATTATTCATCGCGACATCAAGCCGGCGAACATATTTATCACGCAGCGCGGGCAGGTGAAGGTGCTGGACTTCGGACTAGCCAAGCTGGCGCATCGCGAGATGGAGATGACAACCATCGGCGCGACGCAGGATGCGCCTGGGCCGTTGCACCTCACGACTCCGGGGTGACCGTGGGCACGATCGCCTACATGTCGCCGGAGCAGGCGCGCGGGGAAGAACTCGACACGCGGACCGATTTGTTCTCTCTCGGGGTGGTGATCTATCAGATGGCTACCGGACACTTTCCTTTTTCCGGCGCTACCTCTGCAGTGGTCTTTCACGCCATCCTTCAACTCGATCCGGTTCCCGTGATGCAGCTGAATTCCTCGCTGCCGCCCAAACTTGAAGAGATCATCGGGAAGGCTCTGGAAAAAGATCGCGACCTGCGATACCAGTCAGCCGCCGATCTGCGCGGCGATCTCAAGCGGTTGAAGCGCGATATGGAATCGGGACGGAAGGTGGCGGGGACAACAAGCTCCAGCGCTGTATCGGTGACACCGGCTTCCTCGAAGGTTTCGACTCCGGCGGCGCAAACTGCGGGGCGGAGTTCAGCTGTCGTCTCGGCTGTGAGGCGGAACAAAGCGGGGGCGGGCCTCGCGGCGGTAGTAGCGCTGGCGGTGCTGGCAGCGGCAAGTTATGGGGTGTATTCGCTGATCCGCCGCGGCAAGCACCAGGCATTTGAGAACTATACGATCACGAAAGTAACTGAGAGCGGCGACGCGGTGCTGGCCGCGATCTCACCTGACGGCAGCTATATTTTGTCGCTGGTGCGCAACAACGGCCTGAGCAGTCTGCAATTGCGCAACGTGCCCACCAACAGCACCACACAGGTGCAGCCGCCCGCCAACGTGGAATACAACGGGCTCCGTTTCTCGCCGGATGGGAACTATTTTTATTTCGTGCGCAGCGATCCGGGGAACAATGAGCTGAAGTTTCTTTACCGCGCGCCGCTGCTGGGCGGAGGTGCCGAGAAACTCGCGGAGGACGTGGACTCGAATGTAACGTTCTCCCCCGATGGCGGCAAGCTGGCGTTCATGCGCTACGACAACCCGAAGGCGGGTGAGTACCAGCTGATCGTCAAAGACCTTCATAGCGGAGCGGAGACGCCGCTGGTGAGCGGGCCGAACAAGGAGCGACTGCAAGATCCGGCCTGGTCTCCCGATGGAAAGGTGATTGTGTGCAGTATCCTCCTACCGCAGGGCGCGCTTACAGGCCTGGAGGTAGTGGACGCATACTCCGGGCAGCGAAAGGCGCTGGTGCGAAGTGAAAAGGGAATCGTGTGGCGCCCTGAGTGGCTGCCCGATGGCAGCGGGTTGCTGGCGACCTACGAGGAGCCGAGTTCAAATTACACACGAAACCAGGTGGTCCGCATTTCCTATCCCAGTGGCGCATTGACGCCGTTCACGCGCGATGCCAGCAACTACGAAATGATCAGCGCGGCGCGTAGCGTCCCTGTGCTGGCGGCAGTGGCCAAAGAAGAACATTGGAATATTGAGCTTATGGCTGATGGAGCAGGAACTTCTGACTCCAAGGTGCTGGGCAAAGCCAACGAAGATTTCAGCTTTGCGTGGATGCCGGATGGAAAGTTGATCACGGATAAGGACTATCGCCTGCATGCGATTGATCCAGAAACCGGAACGCAGGCGATGTTTGGGGCTGATCCCGGCGTCCCCGAGTTCCTGCAGCGAGCATGCCGGGATGGCCGCCTCGTGTATATGCGATTAAGTTCCGAAAACAAGCAGGTTAATATCTGGAGCAAGGATGCCTCGGGCCAGGAGCCCAGAAGACTGACCAATGGGTCTTATGAGTCGTTCCCCCGCTGTTCGCCGGATATGCAGTGGGTCTATTTCTTCGACCAGGCTTCAGGCGTCGTGATGAGGGCGCCGCTGCAGGGCGGCACGGCGCAGAAAATTTCCGACCTGCATACGCTCGACTTTGATGTTTCCGTGGATGGAACGGCGCTGCTGTTTGTCACCGTGAATCACGCCAAGGGGCACAAGGAACAGGTGGTAGAAGTGGCGGCGAACACGGGTCAGGTGCGGCGGGAGATCACGATGCAGAAGCCGTGGACCGGGCCGATCCACTACTCGGTGGATGGCAAGGCGCTGGAGTATGTAGTGCGCGACAACGGAGTGGACAACATCTGGCGGCAGCCGCTGGACGGCTCGGCGGGAAAATGGGAAACGGCATTCAAGTCGGAACATATCAGCCACTTTGAGTGGTCGCCGGATGGCAAGCGGCTGGCGATGTCGCGCGGGCACACGGATTCGGACGTGGTGCTGATAAGGAGCAGTGGTCAGTGATCAGTGGTCAGTGTAGTAAAACCACAAGGGGACAACTGACCACTGATCACTAGACACTGGCCACTGTTCTCCAATAAAAAGGCGGCCAGCGCTGGCCGCCTTTTATTCGAATTGTCTAGCTGCAAAGTGGTTTATGCACCCTTCACGTTCTCGGCCTGCCAGCCCTTGGGGCCTTTGACCACGTCAAACTGCACTTGCTGACCTTCCTGGAGGCTGCGGAACCCGCTCGCCTGAATGGCGGAGAAATGCACGAATACATCCTCACCGTTCTGGCGGCTGATGAAACCGTAGCCCTTGGCGTCGTTAAACCACTTCACTGTTCCTGTTTCCATGGTGTTGCTTTGTTCCTTTTTGTTGATGTAGCGCTGAAACTTTGGAAGGCTTCTTCTGCAGGCAGGTCACGCGCTGGTTAGCGGAGAAACTGGGTACTGCGAAAGAACTCTAAAGTCAAACGCAGCTAAATTTTAAGGGAATTGCCCTAAAAAAGCTACAACATTTCTTTACGTGGGGATATAAGTGCGTTATGGATCAATGGCTTAGGAGGCATTGAGCGCTTGCAGAGCGCGCCCTGGATTTGCCAGTTAGCGGCAAAAGATACATCATCTAAGACATGCCTTTTCGGAAACTTCTGATTTTGATAGCGCTCGTGACTCCGGCCTGGGCGGAGATTGTGGAAGATGTGCGTCTCGCCTTGGCGCAGAATAGTTTTTCGGCCGCCGATGCGGACTTGAAGTCTTACCTTGCCAAGAACGGCGCCACGCCTGAGTACGTCGAGGCTTACTCGTGGATGGGGCGCGCCGCTCTCAGCAATCGCGACTACGATCAGGCGGCGGCTTACGCCAAACAAACTCGCGCGCTTGCTGTGGAGCAGCTCAAGCAGCGCCCGCTTGATTCCGAACCGCACTTACCGATTGCGCTCGGCGCAGCGGTCGAAGTCGAGTCGCAGGTGCTGGCGGCTCGCGGCCAGCGTACCCAGGCGATTGCGGTTCTGCAGGCGGCATTGAAGACTTACGGCACGACTTCGATCCGCGCCCGCCTGCAGAAGAACCTGAACCTGCTGTCTTTCGAAGGGAAGCTCGCGCCCGCGCTCAAGGGCGAGCAGTTTCTTGGTTCGAAGCCGCCGGTGCTGGCCGGACTTAAGGGTTCTCCTGTGCTGCTTTTCTTCTGGGCGCACTGGTGTGTGGACTGCAAGGGGGAGGCTCCCATCATCACGCAGCTGCGGACAGAATTCGCGGCTAAGGGATTGACCGTGCTCGGCCCCACGAGGCTCTACGGTTACACCGCGCAGGTTGAGAACGCTGCGCCGAGCGACGAACTTGCCTATATTGACGCCGTGCGCCATCGCTTCTACTCCGGACTGCTCGACATGCCGGTGCCCATCAGCAAATACAACTTCGACGTCTACGGGGCTTCGACCACGCCGACTCTGGTGCTGCTTGATCGCGCGGGCAAGGTCGCCATGTATCATCCGGGGGCGCTGCCTTATGATCAGTTGAAGGCGGAGATTGAGAAGGTCGTGCAGTAAGTGTTTTCAAGCCTCTTGCACTTCAGTCAACTTTCCGGTCTTCACGTCGTAAACAAACCCGCACACCGGAATGTGCTTCGGAATCCACGGATGCGTTTTCACCCGCCGCACCTGCTCCCGGACGTTCTCTTCGAGATCGTCGAAAGCATGAAAGTGTGCGGGCGCGCCGGCAGATGTTCCCATTTTCTCCGCCAGCTTCTTTTTTAGTTCGTCCTCTCGCACTCTCAGCAGTCCGCAGTCGGTGTGGTTGATGATGATGAACTCCTGCGTATCCAGCAGGTGATGCGACACGATCAGCGAGCGGATCACGTCGTCGGTGGCAATACCGCCCGCGTTGCGGATCATGTGCGCATCTCCGGGATGCAATCCGAGGCAGCGTTCGAACAGGATTCTGGAATCCATGCAGGCCAGGACGGCGAGCCGGCGGCGGGGCTGAACAGCCAGATCTCCCAGATTGAAGTTTTTAACAAATTGCTGGTTGGCCTGCAGAAGCTCGTCGGCGACTGACAATGGGTGACCCTCTTTTCTAGGTTTGTCGGGCCGCGTGCTGCTTTTCCCTTCGGCCGCTGGTTGTACTTCCAGTTTAACCGCTACAATCGCCCGGTGAACCTTGACGATACGATTGTCGCCATCGCTACGCCACCAGGGCGCGGCGGGATTGGGGTGGTGCGGATTGCCGGAGCGCGGGCGTGCGAGATTGCCGGGCCGATGTTGCGTTTGAAGCATGAATTGGAGCCGGGGCGGGCTGTGTTTGGGGAATTGATCGAGCCGATCGTGACGGATACTGAAGAAGTCAAAATCCCCACCCCTTCGGCGGGCACAGGGCAGGCTCTAACCTCAAAAACCGCGGTTAGGATCGGGCACCCAGGGCTCTGGTCCGACCAGCAACGCATCGACGAAGTTGTCGTCACTTACTTTGCCAAACCTCATTCCTATACTACTGACGACATCGTCGAGATTGCTGCGCATGGATCTCCCGTGGTGCTTCGGCAGATTGTCGAGTTGTGCATCGCGGCAGGGGCGCGGCTGGCCGAACCTGGGGAGTTCACCATGCGCGCCTTTCTCAATGGACGCATCGATCTTACCCAGGCTGAAGCGGTGCGCGATCTGATCGACTCGCAGACGCTCTACCAGGCGAAGATCGCCGCGCAACAGCTCGAGGGTGCTTTGTCGAGACGATTGCAGCCTGTCAAACAAAAGCTGGTTGAGTTAATTGCCGTGCTCGAGGCCGGCATAGATTTTGCGGAAGACGACGTCTCCGTGCTGCCCGACGCAGCCATCCTCGAACGCATCGCCACTGTCCGCCAGCCGCTCGAGCGGCTGGCCGCTACGTTCGCCTACGGCAAGATCGTCCACGATGGGTTGACCCTCGCCATCGTCGGCAGTCCGAACGTCGGCAAATCAAGCCTGTTCAACCGTCTGGTGGAGCGCGAACGCGCCATCGTCACGGCCACTCCCGGCACTACCCGTGATCTAGTCAGCGAGACCGTCGCCCTCGGCGGCATTCCGATCCGGCTTGTCGACACGGCGGGAATCCGGCAGGCGCTCGACGAAGCGGAATCCATCGGCATTCGCAAGTCAATGGAGGCGCTGGCGGACGCCGACCTGGTGCTGGTTGTGCTTGATGCATCGCAACCGGGAACTGCAGAAGACGAGGCGTTGATGAGGCACACCGAGGGCCGTCCCGCCATCCTGGTCGGAAACAAGTGCGACTTGGGGAGCAGTGGCCAGTGGTCAGTGGTCAGTGGTCAGTTTGCGCGCGTTCGTACTTCGGCGCTGACCGGCGAGGGCATTGCGGAACTGCGCGCCGAGATTCTGCGGCACATCGGCGGCGAGACAGGAGTGCAAGCGGAAGCGGGATTTCTTACCAACGCGCGCCACCAGGGCCTGGTGCAGGACTCACTGGCCGCACTTGATGCTGCTACCGGAGCCGTCGCGACCAAAGTCCCGCACGAAATGCTGCTCCTCGATCTCTACAATGCACTGCGGCCGCTCGATGCCATCACGGGAGCCACCACCACCGATGACATCCTTAACTTAATCTTCAGCACGTTCTGCATTGGAAAATAAAACGATCGGGCATAATCGATAAAGGCTCTCCTCCACAGGAAGAGAGCCTTGTTTATGCGGCAACCGCTTGTTTGACTAGGCCACGCCCCGCGCTTTTATGGGGGCGGGGACCGCCATCGGACTCTCACGCTCCGAGTCCTTAATCATGCGGGCAGCCAGCGGCTTCAACCAGAGCAAGGCCATGAACGCGGCAATCAGGTCGCAGGCAATCATCGCCCAGAAGACCTTGGTCCATGAGCCGGTCTTTTCGAACAACCACGCAGCGCCGAAGCCGGCAAAGAGGGCTCCCATTCCCTTCGCCGTGTAGACGATGCCGTAGTTTGTTGTCGCCCACCTCTTTCCGAACAAATCTCCAGTGATGGAGGGGAAGAGTGAGAAGATCTCGCCCCAGGCGAAGAAGCACAAGCCCGATAACGCGATAAACCACACCGGCCGGTTAATTAATTGGAGGAGGGCAAACACCGCGATCGCCTCCAGGGTGAAGGCGATGAACATGGTGTTTTCCCGGCCGATGTGGTCTGAGACCCATCCCCAGAACGGCCGGGTCAGGCCGTTCAGGTAACGGTCTACGGTGATCGCCATGACCAGAGCGGTCATGCCCCAGGCGACGACGACTTTGTCCACATGGTAGGAAACTGCCATGGGATTGAGTTGGGCCGTAACCACCAAGCCTCCGAACGACAACATGGTCATCATAAGGTAGATCATGTAGAAGGAGGGTTGGGTTAACATCTGCCAGGGCGTCATGTCCACGGCCGAACTGCGCACGCGTTGCTTGATCTTGGCTTCCTTCTCCGCCCAATTGGGAGGCGCCCAGCCATCGGGCGGCTTTGCCATGAACAGAGCCGCGGCAAGCACGACAAACCCTTGAATAATTCCCCAAAAGACCAGTGTGTGCTGGTAGCCGGAGACTTTGATCATGTTCGCGATAGGGGCCACAGTGAGCGCGGTTCCGATGCCGTAAGCGCCGGCAGTGAGGCCGACGCAGAGGCCGCGGTGATCGGGAAACCATTTCAAGGCGTTGCCGATGGTTCCGCCGTAAACGATGCCGGCTCCAACACCACCCAGGCAGTACCAGAAGTACAGGCTGCCCAGAGTCTCTGCCCGGCCTGAGAAAACCCAGCCCATGCCGACCAGGAATGCGCCTACGCCCAGCATCAAGCGTGGACCGATGCGGTCGATCAAATATCCTTCAAATGGAACCAGCCAGGTTTCGAGCAGGATGAACAGACTGAAGATTCCTTGAATAGCGGTAAGTGTGACGTGCAGGTGAGCCTGCATGGGTTTGGTGAAAAGGGTCCAGGCGTACTGCAGGTTGGCGACCGCCATCATGGCGATGATGCCGGCGATTAACTGGATCCAACGATTGATAATGCGCGACGGATGAATGAGAGGAGCTGCGGTTGCGGCCATAGTTTGGACCTCCGAGACGGCGCGTTAGTCGTGAACAACGCATCTGCCGGAACCACTGGGCCGGGCAGAGTCCTTCGTCGTGCCAGCTCACCGGGCGGGCGTGAACTCGATAATCCCTTTGGCTCGACCGAGGACCGTACTGTATACTGGTCCACTCATCGAACCAGTTGTCGGATACGGAATTTAACACGCTTGTCAAGAACTGTCAATGGCCCGAAAACCCGTGCTGGAAGGCTGATTCGGCCTGCGAGCCTTTCCGTAAGTGGTGGGAAGCGCGATATTTATGGACGATAGCCTGCGAGCCCAGATAGAGACTTACCTCTCCCACCTGGATGGCCTGAGCCGCCGCGGACGGCAGCTTCGCGACGCTTTGGCGGCTGATCCCTCGAACGCGGCGCTGATCGGGCAGACTCGGGCCTGGCAGGAAGATTGTGGGGTGACGATCAATCAGCTATCCGGAGGCAGCAAGGCGCATTGGCTTGCGCGGGCGTTCAGCCAGGGCTTCCTGATGCGTTCTACCGATGGCCGTGCAATCGAAGGAGTGGCTCCTGCTGAGATTATTACGCGGCTGCTCGACGTCCTTGAGCAAGCCGTGGCCTCGCTCTCCGGAGCGGATGAGGGCGCGGTGATTTCGGCGTCATCCACGTCGGCGCCTCCGCCGCCCCGGCGGTTTGAATTCGTTCACAACACTGAACTTCGGTCCGTGGTCGAGCAGGCTTACATCGATAGCCGGCGCGCGCTTGAGCACGGCGAGTATAACTTGGCCCTGCGCACTTCGTGCGGAATCCTCGAGGCTATCGTTACCGATGCGCTGGAGCACAAGGGGCTGAGCGCGCTGATTGCCTCAGGCGCGCCCGCCGACAAGATAGCCGACTGGGCGTTCGAGACGCGGCTAGCCGTGGCCGAGAAGGCGGGAATGATTCGCGGCGGGTGTGCGCGGTTACCGGCCGTGGCGCGGGCTTACCGGGATGACGGCGCGAAGGCGGAGGCTTCGGAGCGCGACGCAAGGACTACGGGGCAGGTGCTGAATGTTGTGATGAGAGATCTGGATCCGGGGCGATAAGCGACCACCGGGGCTGAAGCTCGCGTCAATTATGGCCTTTACGCGGCGCTTAAGCGCCGCTCTTCCACGGCGCAGCGATCTTTTGAGGCCCGCTAATCTTCAAGATCCTGACGGAAAACTGGCTGGGATGGATCGAGGCTGCCGTCGATGACGGCTACGAGCAGGTTTCCGTAGGCGTTGGTCGCTTCCGGCAGTGAGCCGTAACCGCGCTCACGCTGGAGTGCTCCGCTTTCCGAGTAGACGAGCGTGAAATAGCGGCCTGACGAATACTGCAATTCGAGCAACTTCTCCGGACGGTCGGGATCGCCTTCTTGTCCCAGCACGTCCATCAGAGCTACAGTCCACTGCCTGCCTTTGGGGTCGGTGACGACCTCGCGCTCGACGTACTGCCACTCGTCCATGCTCCACAGAGGCATAGTTATTCCAGCAGCTGCGCCAGCGCCCTTGCGACCTGCGTGCCGGTAAACGGTTTCGGAACCAGCAATATTTTTTGCGCCTTCCGGGAGCGGAGACTCGCGTCAGCCTTTTCCGGCGTGTCACTGATGATCACGACCGGGAGTTCGGCGTGACTCGGATGGCTGCGAACGCTATCGAAGAGAGCCTCGCTCATCTCAAAGGCCGAACAGTCGAGCACGAGAGCATCGGCGCGCTCCTCGAGAATCAATTCGTTGACGGCAGTGGTATAGCCCTCGGCGAAGACCGAGTAGCCGAGGTCGCTGAGCGAGAACGTCAGAAGCTCGGCAATTTCCGGTGTGTCGTCGATGAGCAGGATGCGGCGCAAAGTTGTGTGCTTACTTTTTGCCGGGTCCGGTGCCGGGCAGACGCGGTTTCTTGGCCGCGCAGGGTTCCAGATCCATGATCCATATCCGTCCGCCGGCGGTGTAATAGGCGCGCTGATCGTTCTCGATCATCGCGCCCCAAGCCTCCAACGTGCGCATGGCAAACGTTACGCCTTCGAAGTTATTGCGCGCATGATCCAGAACTTCGTTGGTATGCCAGTTGTTGGTGAGGATCGCGTCACCCGGGTGCACGCGCAGGACGGTGTAAAAGCGGTCAAACGCCGCCTCCGGCCGAACGTCGCGCGTGGAGCCGCGCTTCTTGCCCTCGGTGACAATGTAACTTTCCTGGCCTTCGGGCTCGACTTCAGGTTCAACGTGATTGGTGGTAGTGTTCGCGCTCATACGGTCTCCGCCACGGCCGCGGCTTCTGCCGCCGAGGCCATGTTGACAAGATTTTTCGCATCCGCGGCCTGGATCAAAGCCTCGGGAAGTTGAACTCCCATCATCCGCCACTGCTCGTTGGCGAACTTCTGCAAGGTCGCGATGTGCTCGGCGTGAAGGTGGCCGAAGCGTCCCTGCAATTTCAGGTACTCGGACACCGGCCGCATGCTTGCCGGACGGAAGCTGTAATCGAAGACACGCTTTTCGGGATTCCACTCCCACATGGGATAGAGCCCGCATTCAACAACCAGCCGGCCGAGATCGATTGATCGCGGAGTCTCGTACACGAAGCCCTTCTGGCATGGGGTGTAGACCATAAGGTAGGCGGCGCCTTTGTGGTTCAGACCCTTGCGTACTTTGTTCATCAAGTCGATGGGATAGCCCACGCTTGCGGTCGCCACATAGCAGTGGGGATGACCGGCGGCCATCATGCGGGCGAGGTCCTTGGGGAAGAGCTTCTTGCCTTCTGGAACTTCAGGGCCGGGAGGCGAGAAGGTTGTCATGCCGCCATAGGGCGTGCGCGACGATGCCTGGATGCCCGTGTTCGCGTACTGCTCGTTGTCGTAGCAGATGATCAGGCAGTCGTGATTGCGATAGAGCGCGCCGGAAATCGACGCCAGGCCGATATCGGAGGCGCTGCCGTCGCCGGCTTCGCAGATAATGTTCGGGAACTTGCCCTGCCACTTGCCCTTCCGGATCATGGCTTCATACGCCGCAGCCACGCCCGCGGTGAAACTGCCGGCGCTGCCGATCTGCGTGTGCGCCCAGGGCACGTTGTAGGGCGTGCATAGGTAAGAGCTGTTGGCCACGTACATGCAACCGGTGGGGCCGACGAGGATCGTGTTGTCGCCTGCGGCCTTGCTCGTCATCCGGTACTGGATGGAAGGTCCGCAGCCCGCGCATGTGCGGTGGCCTGGGACAAACGGCTCGCTCGACGGTAGTTCAGGGTTATAGAAACGCGCTCCCTGGTTCGGGCTGCCGAGAATCGGCAGCAACTGCCGTTCCACTTCAATGGTTGCCATATTATTCCTCCCACATAAATCCTGTATCGAGCAGTGCCCGACGGCGCGGCTGAAGCCGCACCCTTTCAAAGCTTTTATTCTTCGAATCCAACCCAATGGGTGCGCTTTTCGATTTTGCCACGCCGTTGCGCATCCAGCATTTTTTCTGTCATCCAATAAAATTCTTTGAGCACAATCGCCTCGCCGCCCATTCCCGCCATGAATGAGAGGACAAGCGGCCTCTGCTGGCTTTCGTAAAGAGCGGCTGCGACCTCGGCATACAGCACGCCACCGCTGCTCACGCTGCCGAGGCCCATGTTGGTCTCGATTACGCCGATCACTTTGAACTTGCTGAGAACCTCGCGCACCCGCTCGGTGGGATAAGGCCGGATGGTTCTCAACCGCACCATGCCGACCTTCAGGCCGCGGTCGCGCATGTGCTGAATCGCGAAACGCGCCGTCACCGCGTGGGCTCCTTGCAGGAAGAAAACTACTTCGGCATCATCGGTCATGAACTCTTCGACCCACGGATCGTATCGCCGGCCAAATATCTGCGCGAACTCTTCGTGCGCCTGTTCAATCACAGCCATGGACTCTTCCATGGCGCGGGCACGCTCGAGTTGGAGTGGCGGACCCTGCTCGGGCATGATCTGCGGCCCGTGGGACACCGGGTGCCGCGGGTCGAGCGGGTAAGGATGCTTGTAGGGAGGCAGAAATTCCTTCACCTGAGCCTGGTCGGGCAATTCGACGTCACCCGTGATGTGCGAGACGAAGAAACCATCCTGGCAGACCATCTGCGGCAAGAGCACGCGCGGGTCTTCGCCGATGCGGTAGGCGATGATGTGGTTGTCGAAGGCCTCTTGCGCATCGCAGGACCAGCCCATGATCCATCCCATGTCGCGCGTCGATAGCGCGTCAGTGTGCTCGGAGCCGAAATCGCCCGGCGGATCGAGCGTGCGGTCGGCGATCATCATCTGCACCGGCATGCGGCTGCCGGAGATCGGCGAATACAGTTCGTAGGCGAACTGCACGCCTACGCCCGAGCTGCCGGTGAAGACGCGCGCGCCCGCCGACGCAGCGCCGTGTGAGATGCTCAACTGCGAATGCTCGCTGTCGGCGACGATGTATTCGGCATCGAGTTCGCCGTTGGCCACCATTTGCGCCAGCGCCATCATGGTCGCCGTGTAAGGCCGGATGGGGTAGGCTGCAATCACATCGACGTCTGCGTATTTTGCGGCCTGCGCCGAGGCGACGCAGCCGTTGATTCGAACTGTTTTCCTTTTTCCTGCTGTAGCCGTTGCCATAATTCGCTCCGATTCTAAATGTTCTTTGCGGGCCGGTCTCCCAGATGCATCAACTCCTGCGCCTGCCGTCCATGCAATCCCGGTGAGATTGCGAATGCGGTATCCATTCGCACCACGCCGGTATCAAAGTCCAACTCGGGCACACCTTCAAGGCAGCCGGTTGGACATTCTTCGATGCATACGCGGCAACCTTTGCAGTAATCGACCAGAATCTTGTAAAGGCCGTTCGACCGCTCTGGACGCGCGATGCACGGCTCCGGACAGACGAGATAACAGTTGTCGCAGGCGTTACAGGTGCCGCAACTGAAACAGCGTCCAGCTTCCTCGACTGCCTGCTCTTCCGAAAACGCCTGGATCACTTCCTCCTGCGTTTTGCGCCGGCTTGTGGGCGGCAGCAGTTCCTGCTGCACGCGCGGGAAGTGCGGGAAGTACGTCATGTTCATGCGATTCAGATCGAAGATGACGTCGACGGGGATGGTCCGCGTCTGCAGCTTTTCACCACGCAATACTTTGTCGAGATTGAACGCGACGCGCTTGCCATCGCCGACGGCGTTGACGACCATCAGCGGCTGACCCGCACCAAGCTGGACGATGTCGCCCGCCGCAAAAAAGTTCGTGTCGCCGAGACGCCCGAACTTATCGATCTTGATGGTGCCGCGCTCAGTCTTAAATTCGTCCGGCAACCAGGCGAGCGAGGAATGCTGCCCGACCGCGATGATCACGTTGTCCACAGCGAAACGCTGAGCTGGCGCCGCTCGATCCACAGTGATTGGAGAAGCGTTGATAGCGCCGGAGAATTTCGCCGGATGGAGTTGCAGCGCCTCGACCTTGCCGTCGCCAAGCACCGCAGTCACGGCCAGGCCGTGCATCAGCTCCACGCCCTCTTCCATCATGTCGTGCAGGTCTTCCGGAACCGCCGGCATTTCCTGGGGATTCGCTTCGACCGTAATCATGGTTACTTCCACCGCGCCTTGCCGCAGGGCTTCGCGGGCGCAGTCGATGGCCGTGTTTCCGCCGCCGATCACGGCGACTCGAGCCCCAAGTTTCACTTTCGATGTGCCCATGCCGATGTCGCGCAGAAAGGGAAGTCCATAGAGGACGCCGGCTTTGTTTTCGCCCTCGGCCCGCACACTATTGGGCTCGGTGAGTCCCACGGCCAGCACACAGGCGTCGTAGTTCTTTTTTAGATCGTCCCAGGTTACGTCCTTGCCGACTTCGACGTTGGTCTTGATCGTGATGCCCAGTTGTTCGAGGCGCTCGATTTCGCGATCGAGAACCGCTTGAGGAAGAACCCAGTCGGGGATGCCGCCGCGATTGAGTCCGCCGGCCTTCGGAGATTTCTCAAGAATCGTCACTGCATAGCCGAGGCGCGCCAGTTGATACGCGGCGCTGTGCCCGGCGGGACCCGAACCGACCACGGCAACTTTCTTGCCGTTCGATTTTCCGGCCTTAACCACGTCGTTGGTCAGCGCCTGTCCCAAGTCGCCGAGAAAGCGCTCGACCGCTCGAATGGAGATGGCCTCGTCGTATTTTCCGCGGTTGCAGGCTTGCTCGCACGGGTGGTAGCACACGCGGCCGGTGACCGATGGGAAAGGCATGTCTTCCTTGATGAGCGCATAGGCATCCAGATACTTGCCGCGCTTCACCAGGTCGAGATAGCCCTGAATCTTCTCGTTGGTTCCGCAGGCGTTGTTGCAGGGTGGAAGCTTGTCGCGATACACCGGCCTGATCGCGCGCCAGTTGCCGGTGGGGAAGAGGTCTTGCCCTTTTTCCTGCGAGGGTGCCGGAGTGATCCCGGCGAACGGAACCTTAAGCCAATCGGGGATGTGTGTGTTCTTGGTCGACATGTAATCCTTCCTAAGCAGCCACTGGATTCAGCGGCATAATGTTCAAGTGTTCGAGCGCCATGTGGAACGCAGTTTTGTTGGCAATCATGGGCTCGATTGTTTCCATCTTCACGATGCCCGTCGTTTTGACCACGGCAGCAATGAGCGGAGCGGCAATATCGGGCGCGATCGATTTATTTCGCTCGGCGGCGCCTTCGGTCGAAAGACGGTCGAGACCCAGTTCGCCGAGCCGATAGTAGAGCCATTTGTGGTCGGCCAGATGGGCCGCATCCACGCAGACCAGCTGCTTCAGCCGCTCAGCGCCCGGTACGAAGCGAATCATGTACTCCGGCGTGTAGTGCGTGTTGATCACCAGCGTTCCACCCGGAGGCATTCCGCGCATATAATCCCAACCCTTGACCATCGTTCCCTCAACCAGTACGACGATGTTGGGATGATCGTTTTCATAGGTCAATTCGTTTTCGAGCACGTCATCGCTTACGCGGCAGTATTTTCGCGTGGGGGCATTGGTGCGATCGGGGTTGTCAACGTAATTCTCCATGGCCTGTGCATACTTGCCCTCAATGCGGGCGGAGGCGGAGATGGAATTGACTATGTCGCGACCCTCTTTGTCCATGATGATGCCGCGCGTCCAAACCGTAAGTTCCGTGTAACTCATGATCAAACCTCGTTGCTGCGTAGTTACTTAGATCGCCACTCAGTCACATCCGTCAGGGCACAAAACCCCAAAGTTATTGCTCAACGCATTCTCTACTTTCAGTTGCCTGGGATCGCCATGCTCATGCTCGGAATCGAGAACCGCGAGGAAATCACTCCGCAAAACGACGAAGGGTGCGCGGCGACGGCCGTTCTGCAATTCCACAATCGCGGATAGCGTCGCCTTCTTGCACAGGCTCTCGATATCAGCGCCGGTACTTCCGTCCATTCGACTGGAAAATTCCTCGAAATCGACATCGGGCGCCAGCGGTACACGGCGGCAGCAAAGCCGCATAATCGCTGCGCGCTCTTCAGAGTCCGGCTTGGCGAACGGGAGTATATAGTCGAAGCGCCCGCTTCGCAACAACGCCGGATCGATTCGCTGTGGACGATTGGTGGCGGCCAGCAGGATCACACCTTTGACGTCACGCAGGTTGTCGATCTCACGCAGAAGCTGGCTCAGAATTCTCTGATATACATCTGAGCCGAATTGATCCACACCGAATTTTGGCGCGACCGCGTCGATCGTGTCAAAGAACAGGATGCACGGCGCGGTTCGTCTCGCCTTTTTGAAAACTTCACGCAGCGCCCGCTCGGATTCCCCCAACCACTTCGAGTACAGCTGCGGGCCGTCGATGGCGATGAGTGGAACCTGCTTCTCGCCGGAGAGCGCCCTTGCCATTGCCGTCTTTCCCGTGCCTGATGGTCCGGTGAACAAGATTCCCCGCGGCGGCGCCAGTCCTACCTGCTCGTAGATCTCGTCGTGCATGTGAGAGTGCTCGATTACGCCATCGAGCAACCGCTTCACCTCGTTCAGACCGCCGAGCGAGGCGAACGTCGAACTGCTCTTCTCGATAAAGAATTCGCGCGTCGCGCTGGGCTCGACTTCTTTCAAGCCGGCGAGAAAGTCATCGCGCGTAACCTGCAGTGATGCGAGATCAGCAGTCGCAGCGCCGCCGGCCTCGAAGGGCACGGCTGAGAGAAAGCCGCGCAGGGCAATCATGCCGACTTCCTGGCCCAGCGCTTCGAGATCGGCGCCCACGAAGCCGTGAGTATGCTCGGCGATCTCGTAGAGGTTGACGTCCGCCGCAAGCGGCATGGCGCGCGTGTGGATCCGGAGAATTTGCAGCCGGGCTTGAGTATTGGGAACGCCGATTTCGATTTCGCGATCGAAGCGGCCGGGACGCCGCAACGCCGGGTCAAGCACCTCGGGAATATTGGTCGCGCCAATAACGATGACCTGGCCGCGCGCCACAAAACCATCCATCAAGCTGAGAAGCTGGGCCACTACGCGCTTCTCTACCTCGCCGGCCACTTCGGTGCGCTTGGGAGCCACCGCGTCGATCTCGTCAATGAACAGGATCGCGGGTGCGTGGCGTGCCGCTTCCTCGAATACTTCGCGGAGCTTGGCCTCGCTCTCTCCGTAGAACTTCCGCATGATTTCAGGGCCGTTGAGGTGAATGAAGTGCACGCGGCTTTCGGCGGCAACGGCGCGGGCCAACAGAGTCTTGCCGGTGCCGGGCGGACCGTACAACAGAACGCCTTTCGGTGCGAGAATTCCCAGCCGCTCGAAGATGCGCGAATATTTCAGCGGCAGCTCGACCATTTCGCGCACCCTGCCCATTTCACGTTCCAGCCCACCGATATCTTCATAGGACACTGCGGGAGCGCGTGCTACGGTTTGCTCGCCTTCCACGATGCGAATATCGGTGCGCGGCCCAATCACGACCGGCCCCGAGGGAATCGTACGCACAACCTGGAAGTTCACCGCTTTAGCAAACGTCGGCACGCGCACCACGCAGCCTGTGACAACGGGGACATCCACAAGGTCTTCGAGCATGCGGTCGGGTGCGATGGTCGCGGGCGCGGCGCCTACCCACAACGGCGCCAGGCGAACGGCGACAGCCTGCTCACGCTCGATCAAAGCCACCGTCACTTGTTCCTGCAATCCGGCGCTGCAGTTGCTGCGGCATGTGCCGTCAATCTGGATCATGCCTTCGTGGCCTTCGTCGGAAACGTCAGCCCGCGCAACGGCAAGCGTCCCGCCCGTGATTTTCAGCACGTCGCCCGCTTTCGCGCCCAGGCGCCGCAGATCAGTTGGCGCGAGTCGCGCGAGGGCGTGACCTACATCCTCCACGCGCGATTCGGCCACGCGCAGCGTGACGGTCGCGGTAACAGGAGGTGGAGTGATTTCGGTCATGGTGGGACTCACGAATGGCGCTTCAAAACTTGTCAAGCACGATCTCTTCGACGTCTTCAATATGCCGTCGCATGGCCGCTTTTGCGGCCTCAGCATCACGGCGCTTGATGGCGGCCAGGATGCGGCGGTGGCCAGCCAATGATTTTTGCGGGCGCCCCTGCACCTGCAACGAGCGTTCGCGAGTGTCGCGCAACAGATCCATGATGATGTCGAGCACTTTCAGCACGACACTATTGTCGGCAGCCAGAGCGATACTGTAGTGAAATTCCGCGTCTTCGGCGACGGCTGCGTCGCCCTGAAACTGCTTTTGCTCCTGCCGCCGCAAAATCTCTTCCATTTCTGAAACTTCGTCGGGAGAAGCATGGATGGCGGCGCGCGCAGCCAGCGGCGGTTCGAGCATCTTGCGAAAATCCAGAAGTTCGCCGACCAGCTCCCGGCGCCGTTTTAGCGCATTGGCAAAGGGATTAGCCAAAGCTTCAGACGAGACTTCGCGAACGATCGTCCCCGCCCCCTGACGCGGCTCGACCAGCCCCATTAACTCCAGGCCTCGAATGGCATCTCGAATGGAACTGCGGCTCACTCGCAACATCTCCGCGAGTTCGCGTTCTGAGGGCAGTTTGTCGCCCGGCCGCAGTTTTTTCAGAATCAGGCGTTCGATCTGCTGGGCGACTTCTTCGTAGACTTTGTTTCTGCGGATTACGTCAAAGTCAGATTTGACCGCACCAATCAAGTTGAACTCCAAGTGGTCTGATAAGTGGACCAGCGAACAAGGCAGTATACCTCCGTTGTCAAGTCCCCCGCAAATTGTTTTTGTCGGGCAATGTAAAAGCGGTGAGCGGGCGGTGGTTTCGCGTGAGTCCGGTGAACGACTAATCTTTTTTTGTCGACGCCGCGCACTCCGCCAACAGCTTCGTGCAACTGTACACAGTTTTGGTGTAGGGCATGGGCTGACCCACACGCTCTCCCAGCTCCACGACCGCGCCCACCAGCGCTTCCAGTTCGATCGGGCGTCCGGCTTCAAGATCCTGCAGCATGGAAGTTTTGTGCTCCCCAACTTTTTCCGCGCCGGCAATTCGCTGATCGATGGTCACCGGCAACTCCATGCCCAGCTTGCGGGAGACGCCTTCTACCTCCTGCATGATGTTTCGGATGACCGCGCAAACTCCCGGATCACGGACCATCTGAACTAACGTGGCGCGCGTTAGTGCGCTCACCGGATTGAACGAGGCGTTGCCCAGGACCTTTACCCAAATCTCGTGCCGGATACGCGCCGTGATGGGGGCGCGCAGGCCCGAGGCAACGAGCGCCTCTGCAATCCGGCGGCAGCGCTCGGAACGTTCGCCGTTCGGTTCGCCGAGAGAAATACGATTTCCCTCGATGTGTTGAATTACTCCTGGCGCAGTAATCTCGGTCGAAAAATAAACGATGGATCCAACCACGCTTTGCGGTTCGATTGCCGAAGAAATCACGCCCCCGGGGTCGACTCGCTCGAGACGTAGTCCTTTCCATTCGCCTTCGAAACCCTGGAAGTACCACCATGGGATTCCATTCTGTGTGCTGACGACGGTGGTCTCCGCGCCCAGAACAGCTTTCAACTGGGGAACAAGTTTAGGCAGGCTGTGCGCTTTCACGCCGAGGAAAATGACGTCGTAGGGATCTGCTTCTTCCAGGGAGCCGACGATTGCCGGCCGGGCAATGAAATCTCCGTCGGCACTCTTGACCTGCACGCCGCGATCCTGCATGGCGCGAAGGTGTGGACCGCGGGCGAAGAGAGTGACATCGAACCCGGCCTGCGCCATGCGCGCCCCAATGTAGGCACCAATTGCCCCCGCTCCCGCGATCAGGAATTTCATGGTTGGTTACCCAACTTGATCGTCCACGAGCGCGGCGGCAACAGCGCGCCGGCGAATTTTTCCAGTGGCAGTGGTGGGAATGCTATCCACAAGGTAGATCTTCTTGGGCACCTTGTACTCCGCCAGCGATTCTCGGCAGTGGTTAATGAGTTCCGCGTCCGTGGCGCCATGTCGCTCATGCAAGACCACGGCAGCCGCTACTTCCTCGCCCAGCGTAGGATGCGCGCAGCCAAAGGTGACCGCCGCCGCGACCGCGGGATGTTTGAGCAGAATCTCATCGACTTCATGAGGCGCGATGTTCTCACCTCCGCGAATGATGATGTCTTTGATTCGGCCCGTCAAATGCAGATAGCAATCCGCGTCAAGATATCCTTCGTCGCCGGTGCGAAACCATCCTTGCACAAAGGCGCGAGCGTTAGCTTCGGCGTTGTTCTCGTATCCACGAAATACATTCGCTCCCTGAATGGCGACTTCACCCCGCTGATCCTTGCCGAGATGATTGCCCGCTTTGTCCATGATGCTGAGAAGAAGCCCGGTGCCCACACCGACGGATCCCGGCTTGCGATGCCGCGGCGGCAAAGGATTCGAAGTCATCTGGTGAGCAGCCTCGGTCATTCCGTAAGCTTCTACGAAGGGCACTCCAAAGACGTCCTCGATTTTGTGAATGAGTTCCGCCGACATCGGCGCACTGCAGGAACGGATGAAGCGCAAAGACGCAGCCTCCGCCGGATTGTGGCGACTTCGGGCCAGCAGAAGTTGATGCATCGTGGGCACGCCGGAATACCAGGTCACGGCATGTTCCCGCACCGTCCGCCAGAAGGAAAGCGCGTTGAATTTTGCCGGAACTACCACTGTTCCCCCGGAAAGCAGCGTGGCCATGGTCGAGGCGATCAATCCATGAATATGAAACAGCGGCATGATGCACAGCGCAACATCTTCTTCAGAAAGTGCGTAGGTATTCGCGATGTTCGCCGAGGAAACGGCCAGGTTGAAATGGCGCAACGGTACGCGCTTGGGGCGTCCCGTGCTCCCGCTGGTGTGCAGGATGAGAGCAATGTCGTCAGCGGTCGGCTCGGTGGCTGAAACTCCGTTGGAAGCACCCTCCAGGTGCACGATCCCCCGCTCGCTCATTTGCACGGAGAACGCCGGAATCTTGCGGTCTGCAGCCGCGCTGCGCGCGAATTCCGCTCCCACCGGAGGACAGAGCAAAATGCGGGCGTCGGTGTCTCCGAGAAAAAAAAGAAATTCTTCATACGGGTACGCCGGATTCAAAGGCGCTGCTGTGCCCGCAATGGAGGCGGCTAGAAAGCTCACAATCGCAGGCAACCCATTCGGCAGAACGATCGCTACTGCATCGCCGCGGCGAATGCCCAACGCGGCCAAAGCGTTCGCCATGTCGAGAACCTGTTTCCGGAGCGAATCGTAGGTGACGCGGACTCCAAGCTCGGGAACGACGATGGCCGTGTGACTATCGGCAAAATGCAAAACGTCAAGCAGAGTGTGTACGGACTTCAGGGTCATTCGTTCTTGCCTTTGGCGCGACTTTCCAGCGTCCACGCCCCCAATCGCACCGCGATTATAGCTGCTCCGGCAAGGGAGATGCCGTGATCATGCGCACAGTTGCTAACGAACTGTGACGAAGAAATACGCGCTCATCAAGACGCCAACGCCGATCACAAACGCCCGCACCTTTCCAGGATCGGCCTTCTGCGCGTAATGCGCGCCGAACCAGCCCCCTGCCAGTGAACCTGCAATCATCACCGCGCACACCGGCCAAAGCACCGCTCCAGCCACGATGAAGGTGACCACCGCCGCAGCGTTGATAGCGGCCGCCAGCAGCGTTCGGATCGCGCCCATGGCATGAATGTCACGCATCCCCATCATGGCGAGCATGGCCAGCGCCATGAATCCGATGCCGGCTCCGAAATATCCGCCGTAGACCGCGACCAGCAGCTCTGCGATCGAACTCAGCAGGATCGCGAGCCATGATATCTCCCGCAGATCATCCACGACTGCCGACTTGCCGGCGAGTGAGCGGAGCGAGTTGCCGAAAGCGAACAGTAAAGTGCCGCCCAGCAATAGCCAGGGGACGAGGCGCATAAAGGTGTGCTGCGGCGTCTTAAGCAGCAGCAGGGCTCCAACCCAGCCCCCGATGACGCTGGTTATAAGCAGCGGGACTAACACCCGCGACGGTGCGTTCAGCCGCTTCAAGTAGGCGACTGTGCTGGCCGCCAACCCCGGCCACAGAGCAACTGTGTTGGTCGCGTTGGCGGGCACGGGGGGAATTCGAATAAATAACAGCGCGGGAAAAGAAATGAAACTGCCGCCGCCTGCTAGGGCGTTCAGCGCGCCAGCGATCCCTGCCGCAATGAGCAGGAAAATGGCTTGGCCGAAGTGTAAGCCCATATCCATCAGAGACTGACCTGGGGGAAGAATTCGCCTACGACATGGGGCGCGAACGACGAACAAATCTATCAGGAATCTGTCAGGCCAGTCTGCATCGCTGTCAGCGAGCAGAACTGAGGCGCCACCCCGCCCCCGTGACCCAATAAAAAACGCGGCCAACGGGTGCACGGAATCGACATGAACGATCTGGCTGATCGAAAAATTTCTTGACAGTGTCCATTTTCATGTGGTAAACCCGCCCGGTCAGGTAACTGGTCCGCTTTCCGGACAAGACAGAAATTTTCATTTGTGGTTTTAGAAGTCCTTCGTTTCGTCGCCCGAACGGACTGGGCAGCGCGCGGGCTGCTCGTCCGTATGACTTGAGGGCAGGCCCGCTTTGCAAATCGTCTCGGGAGAGGACACACATGCGCTCACTAATAACATTCCTCGTGCTGCTGGTCGGTTTCATGGCGCCAGGGCTCGCCCAAGCTCAAGGCACGGAACCTGCGGGCAAGGCTGGCGGGTCAACCGCGGTGAGCGCCACCAAGGAAGAAGTCAACCAGTTGCGCAGCGAGGTCGCTGCGCAGCGCCAGACCATCGAAGAGTTAAAGGCTTTGGTCGAGAAACTGGTTGCGGCGAAGGCAACCGACGGAGGTTCCGCTCAGGTGCGGCCCGTGGCAGGCGCTGCTCCGGTGGAGGCTACCTCCCAACCGGTGGAGGTTTCCGCTCCAGCTCGGAACTCCGCTCGTTTGACGAATGCGGTTCTCGTGGAGGCCGATCCTGCACCGGCGGCGGTGGTGGTGGATCAAGCTAAGCCCGAGGCGCCCAAGAAAGACACGCCCCTCGCGGCGGGATGGAGCGGCGAGCACTTTTTCATCAGAAGCGCTGACGGTAAGTTCAGCATCAGCCCGTACGGCTATGTGGATGACCAGTACCGCGCCTACAAAGGTGATGGCGCGCCCTCCGACACGTTCGTTTTGCGCCGCGCGCGCTTTGGCTTCCAGGGCAATTACGGTTCCCACTTCGATTTTGCCCTGCTCACGGATGCCGCCTCGGGTACGGGATCGATCGTCCGCGACGTTTACCTCAACGTAAGAATCCGGCCTGAGTTCCAATTCCAGGCGGGTCAGTTCAAAACGCCATTCGCTCAGGAAGCCGGAACCGGCGCCACAAACCTGGACTTCGTGGAACGCGGGTTCCAGTCGATGTTGTACCCGTCTGCCGCCTCAGCCTTCCGCAGCCCCGGTATTGCCTTTCATGGAGACATCGACGGTGGCGTCGTCCAGTACTGGCTGGGCGCCTTCAACGGCAAGGGCTATGCCATCGTCAACACCACCAATCAACCGGAAGTCATTGGTCGTGTTCGCTTCTACCCGTGGCGCAAGTCCAAGAGTGAGTGGCTGAAGGGTCTGGCGTTTGGCGGATCCGCTGACCGTGGCCGCTCCCGCGGCCTTTCCGGGGATCGAAGCTTCAGCGGCAACCTGCCAGATCAGGCTTACAACTTCTTCCCGCAGTTCGCCATCAACGGGCCGGTTCAGCGCTACAACGGCGAGTTTACCTACATCAAGTCGAGGTTTGCCCTGCGCGGCGAGTTCGACCAACTCAATATGTCGCGTGACAACGTAGGCTCCGAGCAAGTGGGAGGGCTTGGCTTCCTGAGTCTCCCATCAATCATCGCCAAGGCATGGGACCTCAGCGCAACCTATATGCTCACGGGTGAGAAGCAGCCGGAAAACGGCACACCCCGTGTAAAAAACCCGCTGTTCGGCCCAGACACACCGGGCGGCAAAGGACACGGGTACGGCGCGTGGGGCGTGGGCTTCCGGTATATGGGAATCCAGGCCAGAGAACCGGGCGCAAATTTCTTGAACTATTACACGCCCGGCTTTGTGCCAACGTTTGATTACCACACCGACGAGTTCACCTTCGGCGTGAACTGGTTTCCCAATTATTGGGTCAAGTACCAGGTCAACCTGGGAGTCGATCAGTTGAAGGATCCCAGCACCATCGGCGCGGTGCCACAGACTTATTACGTGGTTTTGCAACAGATACAGTTCCGGTTCTAGTGCGTTCGCGCTCAGTTGCCTACGGAACGGTTGACGAATTCAGTAAACGCCGGGGCTGGCCACGGCTGGTCCTGCAGGGAAAACGCAGGGAGGAAATTCGAAATGAGACCGAGGATTTTTCTTACTATTCTTCTCACCGCGCTGTTTGTAATCCTGAGCGGCTGCGGCACCACGCCGGGTTGTCCCACTTGCGGCACCACGATCAACGGCGTTTACTCCATTGTTGATGTCATTCCCGTGCCCGAGCACAACGGCACCGGTGAGCCGGGCGGTCCCTTCAACTCCTTTGACATTAGTTGGATCGCGACTCCTCCGGCCGGCGGGTTATCGGGCACAAACAATCTCTTCTACGTTTCCGACCGTATTGGCATCGCCGTGCAAGTAATCGATACGGCCCAGGATATCGCGATGTTTTCGATTCAAGGTTCTAATGCAATCTCGGGCGCGGGCAATGGCGCCAGTCCCTGCGCGACGGATCCCGCGACTGGGTTCGACGTCATTCCGCCTATCGTGGACGTATTTGGCAATTTCACCCGCTTCGGATGCAGGACGGACATGACGAAGCTGGGAGGCCCAACCGCGCCCATGTTCCACCTCATCACTGGCTTTGGCGCGAACCACAACTTCGGCGGATTCCCTGGGGCGCAGTGCTGCGCTTCGCGCGGCAACGGCGTAAATCCCATGTCCGGGCCGGACGGCCTTGAGGTGAGTGCGGACGGCAACACTTTGTTCGTCGGCAATGGAAGCGCTTCTGTAGCGGTGTTCGATCTGACCACGATGAACCTTGGCAACAATCCACCCACGCCCCCGACCGTGCTGGCTACTATACCTACCGGTGTGTCGGCCGACTACGACGGCCCGCAGGGCATCTCGGGGTGCGTAGCTTCCTGGAACGGCGAAGCGGGTTCGGCCACTGATTGTGGAGATGACCGCGCCGACGAAATGTCGTTCGACAACGTGCATAAGGTCCTCGCAATCATTAACGGCGATCCGGGGTTTCCTTTCATCACCTTCATTGACATGTCGGGGGTCGTGGCCAAGAACCCAGCGGACACCTTGCAGCGGCAGCACTGTTTGCCCATTGACCAGACCCTGGCGTACGGCCCATACCCGCCGGGCTACAACCCTGCTACTTATCCTCTGCAAGGTTCCGGCACGGGTATACCGCCGTCACTGCAACTGGATCCCGGCAACGGGGGCTCGTTCAATCCCCCTAGCTGCATTCTTGGACAAATCTACTACGACGGCGCCGGAGGCTCGGCGTCGGGAGGAGTTGGACTCACTAACACCGTTGCGGTCAACAATGTGGGAGCAACCTTCGCGTGTCCAGATCCCTCCAACCCGCATGTATTCAGTGGCGTTTCCGGATCGTTGGCAGCCGATGGTCCACTGGGACTGCCGGGCATCGGGACAACCCCTAGCGGCGCTTCCTACACCATCCCTTGTCATCATGGTCCGATCCTGGACCAAAACTTGGGGACATTCTGCAGCCAAACCGCCCCTACCGGCGCTTGTGCCGGTGCTATATCGCCGGCGGGTTTGGGCGGCATGGTGTGGGATCCAAACTCCGGCTTTCTGCTGCTGGCGAATGAGAATTCAGTCGGCAATATCAATATCGGGAGCATCGATGTGATCGATCCCAGGCTGACAGACACCAGTTGCCCGGGAGGGGTTTCGTGCGGGCCTGTCGTGGTCAACAGCCTCGTGATGCCGAATTGCATGCCGACCAGCGTCACGCATGGTCCGGGGAATAACTTCCTGGTGGGGTGTGCAGACCATGATGGCAAGACATTTCCGCCGAACGAGTACATCATCACTTTCACACCGGGTGCTAACATCGTTTGCGCGATGCCGCCAGCTCCTACCGTCAACTGCGTGCCCATCACCACCGTTGGTGGCGTGGACGAAACATGGTATAACCCCACCGACAACAAGTATTACCTGGCAGCGCGCGATATGCTTCCGACCGCACAGATGGGCGTCATTGATGCCAAAACGAACGAATGGCTATACAACATGCCGACTGGATCCAATTCCCACAGCATCTCGGTGGACCCTAAGACCAACCATGTCTTTGTGCCGCTTCAGGCGGGCGCGGTCTGTACGACGCTGAGTTCCTACGGTTGCGTCGGGGTCGCTACACAACAGTGAAGAACGTGCGTCCTTCGGTGGTATAGTTGGCTTAGGCGGGGAACTGGCTTCGAGTTCCTCGCCGGGAATTGTGAAGTGATTTATGGAGAATTGTCGCAGAACACGCTTGCAAATCTACGCACTCGCGTTCTCGCTTCCGCTGTTGTCAGCTTTGCTGGCTGGTGCAAACGACCACCCCACCCCAAAACCCACGGACGTTCCGGCAACCGTCATCGCTCACCTGCCTTTGCCGCAAGCGGCCGGAAGCCAGATGTTGTTGCAGCGGGAGAATGGCAAGCACTACCTGTACGTGCAACAGGCGTCGAAGCAAGGCTTTATGGTCGTGGACGTTTCCAAGCCGGACAAGCCCAGCCTCTTGAAGCGAACCGCGGAGTCGAACTCGTCAACTTCAGGAAATCTGGAGATGGTCACCCCCGAGGTAGCCATCGCGGAAGCTCCCGAAAAGACGCCGACAACTCTGAGCAGCAGCAGCCATCCCACGGAGACGGTTCGGGTGCTCGATCTGAGCGATCCGCACAATCCCAAGACGCTGGAGACATTCACCAAAGTCACCAGCCTGCTTCCTGATGGCGGACACGGCCTGATCTTTCTCACCAACAACGAAGGCTTGTGGATACTGCGCTACAGTCACCCGTGGGTGATCGAGCCAGCCAAGAAGAAGCCACCCTGCGACTCGAATTCAGAAATCATGGCCATGCCGCCGGACTGCGACTAACGGGCGCACCTGTGCTTCTTAACTTCCTGGACTTATCGGACCGAACAATCCTTATCGATGGTTCGGATCGAGGTGACGGTCAATGTTTCCGGGGCAGCGGAACCAATCTTATTCAGAGCGTCTGAACTGGAACTCATGGTTGGCCCTTCGCTCCCCTTTACTTCTACGCGCTGTCCCAGATAGTGAGAAAGCCGAATCTTGCGGGACCCCTGCAGTTCGTACGTCACCGCCGGATTTTGCTTGATCAGCGTGTAATCGCCATTGGACCGGCTCACGCATCCCTGTAAGGTGATTTGCCCTTTGGCATCTTTCGCAGGGTGCTGGTCGCTGTTGACTGGATGGTTATCTTGCGCCAACAAAAGGTTCCCTGAAAGCAGCAGTGCCACAATCCAAATGATCCGCATGAGATTTCCCCCCTGAAGATGGGATGGCGAGGATCTTGCTCTGGTTGCAATAAATCTCGGGGCAATAGCTACTTCACGTGAGTTTCCTGATAATGCACTTCCTTCCATTGCCCCGCGCGTTTCATCCACAGTTCACTGATGTATACCCGGGAGAGCCGTATCGCCGACTTCGGCGGAAACTGCATGGTGACCTCGTAAGTCAGCAGAGCGCCATCCTGTCCCACTGGGATCACGGTCAGCCCCCACAGCGTGTAGTTGTATACATTCTGGCTTGCCAGTTCGTTCAGCGATTGAATCTTAGTCCGCTCACCCTTGCCATCCACTTCTACGCCTTGGTAGTCGTCAGCAAGTAACTCGCCGTATGCTTTCTTGTCTTTGTTCTTCAGTGCTTCCCATTCCATCTTGATCTTTGACTCGAACATATCCTTCAGTTTCGCGTTGGCAGGGACGTCACCGGATTTCCGATCTTCTCCAAACGGAGTCGGCATTGTGGGTTGTTGCGCCAGGGCGACCCACGTGAGTCCGGCGACACAAGCGATCACGACACAAACTCGCATAAATCCTCCGAAGGAATGTAGCGAACTTTAGCCGGTGTGTGCCCGTTCGGGCGCGGCCAGGCGCATTGGTTCTGCACATGCGGACCGCCTGATTTACACCAGCTCGAATTTCAACTCGCCCAGCTTTTCCAGGCTGCACGCGATCTTGTCGCCCGGCTTGAGCCACACCTGCTGGTCTTTGGGCTTGCCCTGGATTACTCCCTGCGGTGTGCCGGTGAAAATAATGTCGCCGGGTTTCAAGGTGATGACCCGCGAAATGTAGCTGATCATCTTCCGCGAATTGAAGATAAAGTCGTTGGTGTTGGAGGACTGGCGCGTCTCACCGTTCACGCGGCACTCCAGCTTCAGGTTGTCGGGATCAATCTGGTCCGCCGTAACCAGGTACGGGCCGATCGGAGCGAACTGATCCGGAGTCTTGCCCACCATCCACTGTCCGCCGGTTTCGAGCTGCAGGTCGCGCGCAGTGAAGTCGTTGCCTGTCGCATAGCCCGCCACATAGGAAAGCGCGTCCGCTTCGCTGACCGCTTTGGCTTCGCGTCCGATCGCCACTGACCAGCTCGACCTCATAGTCGAACCTGTTGGCGAAATCCACGGGGAGTTTTATGGTGCCGTTGTGATGATTGAGCGTGGTGTTGAACTTGTTGAAAAGCACAGGCTGCTTCGGAATGGGAGCGCCGATCTCCATGGCATGCTGCCGATAGTTCAATCCCACGCAGACGATTTTTTCCGGCCGCGTCACCACTGGGCCGTATTCGATCGTCTCTTCCTTGAGGAATGCTTTTTGCGCAGCCGGCGACTTGTGCGCCGCATCCACGAGAGCATTCAGGCTGGGGCCATCTTGATTCTGAAGCAAATCGTCGATCGTCGCTGGCGCGTGCATGCGCAGAATCTTCGCCGCTTCTACTACATCCAGGATCCCTTTGTCGGTCTTCACGCCCAGGCGGTAATCGGCTCCGCGGCGAGAGTTCTGCAAAATGTTCAGCAAGGTGAGTCCGCGCGCCATGCCGCGTGCCTCGGTCGCGCCAGGCTTGGTTTCTGCAATGGCAGTCGGCAGCCGCTTCGTCGTCGCCAGGGCGCAAACCGCACCCGTGGTCTTGATAAAAGTCCTGCGATTTTGCTTCATTGAAGGCTCTCCTTCAACTCTTTGATTTTCTCCACGCCGGGAGGGGAAACGCGCTAGATTATAAAGCCATCCGTCGCTGGGAACGAATTTTAAATGCAGGAAATCTTAACAGGCGGGTGGGTATTCCGGGCGCGGTTGCGCTCCTCGGTATCGCTCTGACTTTCTGGATCGGATCAAGCCTAGCGGAGATCCTTGACTTTCCTTCTCACCGCCGCCAGTAGTGGCGCGGGCAGTTCGGAGTAGCCTTCTTGCGCCGCAAATTGCTGGCCGTCCGTGTATACCCAGTCGAGGAGATTGCCCAACGCCGCGGAACGCGCCGAATCAGGCAATCCGGTACGAAGGTAGATCCAAGTGAAACTGGTGATGGGAAAAGAATCAGCTCCCGCCGCGTTGGTCAATGAGGCGGAGAAACTATTCCACCGTGGAGATTCTGCCGCCTCGCACGCCGCGGCGATGCTCCTGTCGGAGGCCTTCACGAACTTCCCCGCAGAATTCAGCACGGCAACATGGGCAATGCCTCCCTTTACTGCGTATTGATACTCGACGAATCCAATGGAACCGGGAGTGGATTTTACCTTTTCTGCCATATCGGAGCTGCGTTCCGCAGGCGTGCCCACTGGCCACTTGGGAGAAGCGCTGGTTCCAATTTCGGCGCGAAACTTCGAACTCGTCTTGGAGAGAAACTCAGTAAAGACGAAGTTGGAGCCTTTCCCTGGGGGGCGGTTGATCACTTGAATAGGAAGATTCGGCAAATCAATTCCTGGGTTGAGCTTTGCGATTTGTGGCGCGTTCCAAGTCTTCACTTCACCGAGGAATATCCCAGCCAGCGCTTCGCCAGAAAGCCGAAGCTCCTGATGAACGTCCGCAAGATTGTAGATGGGAACGATTCCGATGAGCACTACCGGCAACTCCAGTAAACCGCCCTCTTTCCGTTCCTTCTCTGAGAGCTGAGCTTCCCCGGCGCCAAAATCGCCCGCTCCATGAGAGATCTGCTTGATACCTTCGCTGGTGCCGACGGTGAGGTAGCGCAGCTGAATATTTGAATTCCGTTTGGCGTATTCCTGCGTCCACCGATTATAGAGAGGAGCCGGTACGCTCGATCCGGAACCCACCAGCACGGTTGCGCTTTGGGCGTTGGCAGGAACGGTGCACGGGCCAAAAGCAAGAAGAGACAACAGACACACCAACAGCGAGAACGCACTCCAACATCGCTTTGACATCGTTAGTTTTGTCGCTTCTTTCATTGTGCCTCTCCCTGTGGGCGCATTGCCTAAGCTAACTCTAATCTTTGGCCGCTAGAAAGGAAGGTAACCATGGTAATTACGATAGTTCCGAGTTAGGCCTGCAGCCTAAAGGAAGAAATGGCTGGTATAAGATGCTCAGGTTCTCCCCGCATGGCCACAGACCGGCTTGAACCCTCGCGGCTATGGGCTCGGAGGGAAAACTCCGCAGAAAGACGGGCAAACTTAGGCCGGGACAATACTATGACGCACCCTGATGCCGAAAACGTAGCGCGCGAACTCATGTCCGCATATGAGACGGGTGAGATGGTGCCCGTTGCCCCTTCCATGCGTCCTGGTTTCGACTTGAACAGAGCTTATGAGGTCGAAGCAATCCTCAAGCAGTGGCGTGCGGCTGCAGGACACAGGGCTGTCGGCTGCAAGGTTGGTTTCGCCAATAAAGCCATGTGGCGTGTGTTCAAACTTGAAACCCTGGTTTGGGCCCACATGTATGAAGACACCGTGCACTACAGCGAGAGCAACAAGGCAGTGCTGACTCTCGCACATACCCGTTCGCTGAAGGTCGAGCCCGAGATTGTTTTCGGCTTGAAACAGCCGGTTACGGCAGGAGTCCCCGATGCCGCCTCTGCCCTCGCCTCGGTCGATTGGCTGGCCGTCGGATTCGAAATCATTGATTGTCCTTTCCCTGATTGGAAGTTCCAGCCCAGCGATTTCGTGGCGTCCTTTGGACTTCACGCGGCACTCGTGGTCGGTGAGAAATTACACGTAGAGCCGGATCTAATCACCAGTCTGGTGAACCAGTTGGCGCAATTTAAGGTGCGCGTATCGAAGCACGGAGAGTTTGTGGAAGAAGGATCCGGGAAGAACTCGCTGAAGAGTCCCGCTTTGTGTCTGGCGGAACTTGGGACGGCGATTGCGAGGAGATTCCCAAACGAACCGCTCACCACCGGAGAAATTGTCAGCTCCGGAACGCTCACGGCTGGACATCTGGCAGGCCATGGCGATGTTTGGACAGTGGAGGTCGAGGGACTCTCGTTGCCGCCTTTGACCCTGGCACTGTCGCCAGCTGCCTAAGGCTTAGCGATGGGCCAGATCAAACGTCACGGCCGCCGCCGAAGAACCGATGTTCACCATGGAGACGAAGCGCTCCATCTTGTGATGTCCGGTCTTGTGGAAGAAATAACTTAGCCCGACCACGCCTGCGGTCTCGCCGGCAAAGTTTACTGCCAGCCCAGTGGTACTGCCGCTGAACATGCGGGTTACGGGATTCAGTTCCCGGCCGCCACCGCGCAGGTTGTCGCGGGTTACCACGAAGTCGGCGGCGTTGAAGGCAGCTGCTGTGGCAAATAAAAGGCTATTCTCACGATCCCAGAAGCGATGGCTGGCTTCAGATAGAGTCGCGGGCTGCACCGGCATCACGATAGGGGTGGGTTCCATCGCCGCAGGATGTATCGCTGCGGGTTGAAGCAGCGCGGCAGATACTTCCTGGGATAACGCTGGCCGGCACAAAATTAGGGCGCCTAGCAGGATTGCAGTTCTGGGTTGCATCATCGCCGTAAGCCAGTTCTTGCGCACGTTAGTGAATATCGGCATTGGCCACCTGTACTAGTACTAACGCAAGCGCCGGGCCAGCTGGAATGGCCCTTACGTGCTACTAAGATGTTTAGAATGATTACCTTAGGGGCATACTAAAGTTACTGGGGTAACTCTGGAGGTGCAAACGATTGCACACCAGGAAGAGATGCAGGCACTATTTTGAGAGAGTCGCCATTGCTTCCCGGAACAGGGTGTCGAACGATCCGCTTTTGCCACCGCTATTCTTGACGGCGCTCGCCAAGGCCTTCTCGGCTGCTGCACGCTGATAGCCCAGGTTAGCCAGCGCGGATAGAACGTCTTCTTCTATGGCGCTCATCGTAGAGATGGTTGGAGTCGCGGTCCCTGCTGTCGGCGGCAACTTGTCACGCAGCTCCAGGACCATGCGCTCGGCGGTTTTCTTGCCGATGCCTGGAATCCTGGTCAGGCGCGCCACGTCGTTGCTGCGGATTGCGCCCGCCAGGTCGTCCGCCGCCATCCCGCTCAGAATGGTGATGGCCAGCTTCGCCCCGATGCCGCTCACCGTCATGAGCTTCTCGAACAATTGCTTCTCGGCGGGACGCAGAAATCCGTAGAGCGCAATCAGATCCTCACGAACGTGAGTGTGGATGTGGAGCGCGACCTCTGAGCCGTTGGCGGGTAAGTCAGAAAACGTCGGGACGCTGATGTTCACTTCATAGCCGACGCCGCCAGTCTCCACCACAACTTGGTTGGGATGCTTGGTCAGCAGTTTTCCGCGCAGATGGGCGATCATATGAGTTCCGAGTCCCAAGTTGCGAGTCGCCGCTCCTCGGGACTCGCGACTCGAGACACGCGACTGAACTTCAGACAACGAAAACGGCAGGGCCGACCCCCTGCCGTTTCGAAAATTCAACAGTCTCTGTTCGCTATTTCTTATTGACGGTTTTCTTCAGTTCTGCCCCAGGAGTAAACTTCGCGACTTTGCGGGCAGCAATCTTGATAGTGGCGCCGGTTTGCGGATTGCGCCCGTTGCGTGCCTTTCTCTGCGACACCGAGAAAGTGCCGAAACCTATCAAAGCTACCCGATCCCCTTTCCGCAATGCCGCGGTAATGCTGCTCACAGCCGTATCAACCGCAGTTGTAGCCTGCGCTTTGCTGATTTCGCAAGCGCCCGCGATCTTATCTACCAGATCGGCCTTATTCATTATGTTTCTCCTCGCAGGTTTCGTTATTTTGCATACCCAGCCGGTACCGGGAGCACAGAAGCTTGTGGCCGAGTTGGGAAACCTGACGGAGGGTATTCTCCTCTCTCTACGGAGAATGTCAACTGTGAAAATCCGCGCCGGAAGCCTGTTTCACACCCCCCTGTCCCGGATTGGGGCTGGGTGCGCGGGTTGTGGGCCGGAAAAGTTGGCAGGGGTCAGTGGCAGCCTGTGGCCAGTGTTCAGAAAAAGCCGATGATGAGATTGTCTTTGCCTGACCACTAGCCACTGACCACCGACTACCGGTTTTTCCTTCGTTCTCCACAACCCCGGTCACACCTTCACAGCTTGTACACAGGCTGCTCTCGTTTCGCACTTGCAGGAAGCTGGCACGCTGGTGCAAAGTCAAATTACACACTCTTAAAAGGATTGCAGAAGAAGGTTGAAGTTGATAAAGACAGCTGCCGAAGTTTGCCCGCTTTGCGAAGGGACAGGATGGAAGACGCTTCCCGCCAGCCCCGGCGCACCCCGAGACGCGAATACGAGTACGAAGAAGAATACGAGTACGAGTACGAGTACGAACAAAGACCGGCGGGTCACGCGTTGCGATTGCCAGCTGCGAGCGCGAGCCGGAGTGCTCCTGGCCGCAGCCCGCATCCCCAAGAGATATGAGCATTGCGAACTTGCCAGTTACACCACGGATTTTCCCGGAGCGCATCGCTCGCTCGCGTTCGCGCAGCTCTCGGCCTGCAAGTTTGCGCAGGAATACGACCCGCGCGATGGCACGGGCCTGCTGATCATCGGCCAGATTGGCACGGGAAAAACCCATCTGGCAGTGGGCATCATCAAGGAGTTGATCCTCAACAAAGGCATCGCCTGCCTGTTCTACGATTATCGGGAGCTGCTGAAAGAGATCCAGAATTCGTACAACGCCGCAGTTCAAACCACCGAATTGGATGTTCTTCGTCCCGTCTTCGAAACCGACGTTCTGGTTCTCGACGAACTGGGCGCGGTGAAGCCGACGGAATGGGTTTGGGACACGGTCAGCCTTATCCTGAACACCCGTTATAACAACAACCGCACCACCATCATCACAACAAATTTCGAGGATCAGCCCGCCGCCGGCGCCAACGGCTCAGGTTCTGCCGTCCGGGCCGCCACGCGCGCCGAAACCCTGGGCGACCGCATCGGTGAACGCATGCGCTCGCGCCTGCACGAAATGTGCCGCATCATCAAGATGGAAGGCGAAGACTTCCGCCAGAAGTACCGCAGCGCCAGCTTTCGCTAGGACCTTCACCACGGAGACACAGAGGTACCGGGAAACGCAGGGTGGGCAGCCTATGCGTGCGATTGATGATTTTGTTTTCTCCGTGGCTCAGTGCCTCCGTGGTGGATTTGGTTGTTTCCCCACTAGAATGAACTCGTGCTGACCGAGCGCCTCCAGTTCGCGCCTGAACGCGACGCTGAAGCATTTGCCGCCGTCCCCGCCGCCCCGGCTGTGTTCCTGCTTCGCGGGGGTGACGCCCAGGCCGAACCTTACGTTAGCAAAACCGCGAACCTGCGCCGCCGTCTGCAACGCCTGCTTGGCCCCGTCGAAGAGCGCACCAGGAAACTCAACCTGCGCGATCGCGTGCGCTCGATCGAGTACGCGGCGACCGGCTCCGACTTCGAATCCGGCTTCCTGCTCTATCGAGTTCTGCGCGAAGCATTCCCCAAGACCTACGCTTACCGCATGCGCTTCCGCTTCGCGCCGCTGGTCAAGCTGCATCTCGAAAATGAATATCCGCGCGCTTCCATCACCACGCGCCTGGGGCGACCCAGGGGCCAAAATCTTTACTACGGGCCATTCCAGTCGCGTACCGCTGCCGAGAAGTTCATGAACGATTCGCTCGACTTCTTCAAGATGCGCCGCTGTGTCGATGACCTAAATCCCGATCCGAAGTTTCCCGGCTGTATTTATTCCGAGATGAAGATGTGCCTTGCACCCTGCTTCAAAGGCTGCACCGACCAGGAATATTCCGCCGAAGTAAACCGCGTGCAGGCTTATTTCGATTCCGGAGGAGAATCTCTGGCCCGCGAATTCTCCGCACAGCGCGAGGTTGCATCGGCCAATCTAGCATTTGAAGAAGCCGCCGCCATTCACGTCCGCCTGGAAAAGCTGAAGCCGGTACTGAGCCAGTTTCCCGAAATCGTTCGCCGCCTTGACCGCCTTTCGGCGCTGATCGTTCTGCCCAGCCATCTCGCGGATTCCGTCACTTTCTTCCGCATCGATAGCGGAGCAATCTCCGGCCCGGTGGTGTTTTCGATCCAACCCGCCGAGCACATGAAATCGCAATCCATGGAGTCGCGGGTGCTGGCTGTTCTCGATTCACTGCCGCCAGCGAACGCCCGTCCCGCGCTCGAGACGATGGAGCACCTGGCGATCCTGAAGCGCTGGTACTACCGAGGCCACCGCGCCGGCGAAATATTTGTTGCGGATGACAAAGGCGTCTTTCCCATGCGCCGCATCGTCCGTGGTATTGGCCGCGTGTTCAGGGGCGAGGGACCGGAAGTCGATCAGTGAAATGTATTTTAACCACAGAGGCACAGAGACACAGAGAAAACCCGGAATCTGCAAAACCAAGATCCAAGATTTTCTCCGTGTCTCTGTGCCTCGGTGGTGAAAGAATTTCTTTTTAGGAAGGGAGCGAAGATGGCGATCAATGATCCACACGGCAAACAACTCCGCGAGCACGTGCTCTACCTTCTCAACGGCGGCGGCGCCCACGCGAGGTTTGACGACGTGGTGAAGGACATACCGGAGGAATTGCCCGGCGCAAAGCCCCACGGGCTTCCGCACACGGCCTGGATGTTGCTCGAACACCTTCGCCTGGCCCAGTGGGACATTCTCGAGTTCAGCCGCAACTCCAAATACACGTCCCCCAAGTGGCCTGAGGGTTATTGGCCGAAGACGGAAGCTCCAACGAGTGCGCCGGCCTGGAACCGGAGTGTTCAACAATTTCGCAAAGATCTGAAAGCCATGCAGACTCTGGTCTCAAATCCCAAGACCGATCTATATGCCCTAATCCCCTGGGGCGACGGGCAGACTATTCTGCGTGAGGCGCTGCTCTTGGCCGATCACAACGCCTACCACCTGGGCCAGTTAGTTGACTTGCGCCGCCTGCTGGGCGCCTGGAAGGGATGAAGAATTGGAGTACTCGCTGGCGGCAAGGAGGGAAAAACCAAGGAACATTGGCGGCTGGACGGCCGCACTCGCCAGGATGGTCACGACATAGACGAGCCACCCGTACCACGCCGTGTATCGGAGTTGGATCGGAAACAAGAAGGTCAGTCCATAGTGAACTGCGTACCAAGCCACGTAGGACCCTACCAAGGACTCACAGACCAGTAACGCGAGGAAACCCTCGTATCGATTGCTGATTTTCAGGCTTTTTCTCAAGGCTGCCCACGCGCGATCTCCGGCGAGAATCAGCGGGATCGCCATACCAAACCAGCTGACAATGCTGGATACAACCACAACCCCGACAAAGCTCGCCTCATAGGTGAAGCGGGAGGAGCGCGCCGGTCCCACCACCCGAATCAAAGTGAAAACGACAAATTCCATCGCCGCCATGCCTGCCAGGAATATGCCGAACGTAACGACCGCCGCCAACAGCAGGGGCCCGAAATGGTCGCGGGCTCGCTGGAAACTGTCGCTTATCCAAACATTGTCCCTTTCGCCCTTATCCAGACTGTTCACGACTGTGGCAATCGCTGCGAGAGCAAAGCAGCCGAGAAACCAGCTTATGAAAAAGCTGCCAAAGCGCAACATGCCTGATTCAGCAACTTCCAGCATGTGGTGGGAGATTTGAGTGATCGGAAAGCTTCTATAGATCTCTCTGATCTTTCGGTCCGCTAGCAACAGAACAGCCGATGTCAACACGGACATTGGAGCCGTAATCGCGAACCAGCGGCGGAATTGGCCGGTGTAGACCCTATAGAACTCTTTGAGCAGCAACCTCGGTCGAGGCACACCACCCGGTTCAACTGGCTGCACGATCATGTAAGCCGGATCCACGTGTCCCGCTCCGCTCAGGCCGCTTCCGGAATACGACTTTTACTCCCTCTCTCCATCGCTCGTCAATCCCCACGAACTCCCATTCGATCTCGGGCGAAAGATAGCGAAGCAAGGTATCGGTGGCCGGGTGCACGTGCAGCGCCGGAGCCACCAGAAACAGCAGCGGCTTCTCGGCCGACAACTCTTTTCCTTCGAAATATCCAAAGCGCGGAAATTCGCCGCGCGCATGATGCCACTCCACGCGCGACCAGTAATCCAACCCTTGCAGCGGCAGGTGGATGTCTTCATCTGCCTTCAGTTCCACCACTGCTAGACGACCCGCTTGCGTGGTAGTGAGCACATCGATCATGGCCCGGTCGCAGGCGGAGAAAGCCGGAACCTGTGAATACCGGCAGGCAGCCTCCAGTCGCCCATCCACCACGCTTACATCGCCGACCACGAGGGACTCCAGCCATCGCTCCGGCCGCAGCCGCCACAACGGATGCTGACGCGGCCCATAGGGATGACGGGTATCCCGCAAGCAGCGCGCAAGCTGTGTGAATTCGGCTTCGTTTCGGCTATCGAGAACGCGTTCCTCCGCGCCCACGCCAAACACAATTTCCTCAGTGCTGTGAAACGATCCCGGGACGCACCCCAGTCGCACCCGCGCGAATTCCAACCCGCGCCAGCGGAAAGTAATCTCTGCCGCCGAGAGCACAGCGATTTCACAATTCGGCAGAATCTGCTGAACTCTGGCAATCGAACCCCTGAAACGCTCGCGCGCCGCGTTATCGTCGGTGGCATGTACAAGCCGCGTGGCCACGTTGCCCCGGTCCGCGCAGTCGACTTCCGCCAGCGCGTCGTGCCGCTCGTCCAACTCAAACAGCGACCACTTGGCTGCATCGCGATTCAGGTTCGCCATTCGCTCCCGCACAATAGCCGATGTTCCTATCGGCACAAACATCTTCAGCCCTTCCACCAGGACATTCGCTGCCTGCGCCCGCCGGCATACGTCGAGCCAGAGAATGCCGAAGGTGAGTGCCGCATCAATCGAAGATTGCGTTTCTTGCCCATTCACCCCCAAGACGGCAAAAGCCGAGCGTCCCTGCCGCATTAACCCTCGCGTGTAGACCGGCCCAAAAGATTTCTCCAGGTCCACCCCGGTCGTCAGCTTTATGATCTTGAACTCGGTGAAGTGCCGGTCCAGCGTCCGGCGCAGCTTCTGTTCGTACGCCGCCCGCGCTGCCCGTCTCGCAGTAGGAGAGCGGCGGTCGCGTTCGCGGCAAATCTCCAGCCTGGACGGTCTAGCCTGACCCAGCCTTTGTACAGCCAGACGCAACCTGCCATTCTTCACCTCGGCCTCCAGCACACGCCGCACAGCGTTTCGCTCGGCCGACCACAGGTGCAACAGGCATCGGTTGTACTCGCCGGAGATGGAGTATTTGGATTGCGCCAAATCAAAAGCAACCGCGCCATTCTCCAGCACCACTGCGCCCGCAGCTTCGCTGAGAAAGTCCTGCACGGTTCGAGTCAATGCTTGCGGCGTTACAGTCGGCATGGAGATCTCCGTCCCGCATTGTCCACAAACCGCCAGCCGTTGTCTGTGACATGTGACCATCGTCACGCTCAGCCTGTGGATGTTTCGCCCGCCCGCCTCCGCGCCGTGTGGGATAATGAACGAATCCGCCCAACTGAGTCTGCCTCCAGCCCGGCGGCATCTAATTTCTGTGAGTAAAAGCTTGAATAATCAGCCTCTTCTGAATAAAGACAAGCAGCGCTTCTTCTTCGAGCATTACGGCGTAACCGAAAACGACCTCGAACATTACCTCGCGGCCGCCCTTTCCGCCGGCGGCGACTATGCCGACCTTTATTTTGAGTATCTTTCTTCCACCTCGCTGATGGTGGACGAGTCCATGGTCAAGTCGGCGTCGCAGGGAATTTCCGCCGGCTGCGGCGTGCGCGTGGTCTCCGGCGAGCGCACCGGCTACGCCTATACCGATGATCTTTCCGCCAGCCGCATTCTGCACGCGGCGCGTACGGCGGCGCTGATTGCCAGCGCACCGGCGAAAACTCCAGTGGCCGGCTTCCGGCACACTGCGGCGCGCAGCCTCTATCCCGTGACTTTGCCTTCGGTCGATGCCGAGATTACTGCAAAAGTTGAGCTGGTGATGAGAGCCGATAAGGCCGCGCGCGCGTACGATCCGCGCATTCAGGAAGTCCGCGCCAGCTACGGCGACGAACTGCGAAATATTTTGGTCGTCGGTTCCGACGGAACCTTCGCCGAAGATTCTCAGCCGCTCGCCCGCATGAACGTGTCTTGTATCGCTAAAACCGAAAACAATTCTGCTCGCGGCGGTTCCGGCGGCGGCGGCCGAGTCGCCCTCGATTTTTTCTTCGGCGAAAAAGGTCCTGAGTTCTTCGCCAAAGAAGCGGCGCGGCAAGCCATTCTTCAACTCGACGCGCGCGAGGCCCCCGCCGGCGAGATGGAAGTTGTTCTCGGCCCCGGATGGCCCGGCGTTCTGCTTCACGAAGCTGTAGGTCACGGACTGGAAGCAGATTTCAATCGGAAGAAAACTTCCGCCTTTGCCGGACTGATTGGCAAGCGCGTAGCCAGCGAGAAATGCACAGTCATCGACAACGGCACGATGCCGTGGCGGCGCGGGTCTTTGAATGTAGATGACGAAGGCGAGCCCACGCAGGAAACCGTGCTCATTGAAAAAGGAATCCTGAAAGGCTACCTGAGCGACAAGCTCTCTGCGCGCCTGATGGGCATCGCCGACACCGGCAACGGACGCCGCGAGAGCTACGAGCACATCCCCATGCCGCGCATGACCAACACTTACATGCTCGCAGGCCAGGACAATCCCGAAGACATTATTCGCTCGGTGAAGCGCGGCATCTACGCCGTCAACTTCGGCGGAGGCCAGGTCGACATCACCAACGGCAAGTTTGTCTTCGGAGCCTCGGAAGCCTACATGATCGAGGACGGCCAGATCACCGCGCCCATCAAAGGCGCTACGCTGATCGGCAACGGGCCGGACGTTCTGACACGAGTCTCGATGGTGGGCAACGATCTGAAACTGGACGAAGGCGTCGGCACCTGCGGCAAAGACGGACAAGCCGTGCCGGTCGGCGTGGGCATTCCGACTATCAAGATCGATCGCCTGACCGTAGGTGGTACCGCGAAGAAAGATCCCGGTGGGTTCATGCAGTAAGGCCTTTTGCCACGGATTCACACAGATTCTAGTGGCTTGTCATCCTGAGCGGAGTGTGATCTTCGCGCCAAAGCGCGAAGGTCACACGCAGTCGAAGGATCCCTAGCCGTCCAGAGGTATTCTCGTCACCGCGCCGTACACGCCTTTGGAAGGGACACAGCCCCGCAAACTTGGGATAATGAATTTATGCCTTTATCCGAACTCGAAGCTCGAAACCCGAAACTCGAAACTGACTTAAGAGAACTCGCCGAGGACATCGTCCGCCACGCCATGAACGGCGGCGCCACCGCCGCCGAGTGCGTAGTCCGCGAAGGTGACGAATTCTCCACGCTGGTCCGCCTCGGCCAGGTCGAAACGCTAAAAGAATCCGGATCGCGATCCATCGGCGTCCGCGTCTTCAATGGCCAGCGTGCGGCCAGCACCTACTCCAGCGATTTTTCCAACGAAAGTCTCGACCGTATGGTGAAGTCCGCGCTGGAGCTTTCAAAGATCACATCCGAAGATCCCTTCGGAGGAATTCCCGATCCCTCGCAGTTAGGCTCGCTCACTGGCGATCTCGATCTCTATCACGAAGATGTTTATTCGCTGCCCGGTCCCGACCGCATCGACTACGCTCGCCGCGCTGAAAAGGCCGCGCTCGATTTCGACCCGCGCATCAAGAATTCCGAAGGCGGATCGTTCGACGCAGCCACCGGCCACAAAGTCCTCGCCAACTCGCACGGCTTTGTCGGCGAATACCGCCGGTCTTACTGTTCGGTGTCAGCCGTTCCCATCGCGCAGACTGAAGACGGCGCGATGCAGCGCGATTACTGGTACTCGGTGGCGCGCACGCTGAGCAAACTCGAATCCCCCGAGCAGGTCGGCAAAGTCGCAGCCGAGCGCACCCTACGCCGCCTGGGCGCGCGCAAGGCAAAGACCGCACAAGTGCCAATCATCTTCGATCCCATGGTCGCCACATCAATCCTCGAACACATTTTCGAAGGCGTGAATGGCGACTCGGTTTACCGTGGAGCTTCGTTTCTAGCGGGCAAGCTGGGCCAGAAAATCGCTGGCGCAAACGTCACCATCATTGACGACGGCACCATGGTTGGAGGTTTCGGCACCAGCCCGTTCGATGGCGAAGGCGTTCCCACACGCCGAACCGTGGTCATTGAGAATGGCGTGCTCAACTCTTATCTGATGAATACCTACACCGCGAAAAAGTTGGGGCTCAAGACTACCGGTAATGCCTCCCGCGGTTTGGCCGGTACGCCGGGCATAGGCCCCGGCAACTATTTCCTGCAGCCCGGAAGCCGCACTCCGAAGCAGATGATTTCTGAAATCAAAGAAGGTCTGTACGTGACCGAGTTCCTCGGCCACGGTGCGAACCTGGTGACCGGCGACTATTCCCGCGGCGCTTCAGGCCTCTGGATCTCCGGCGGAGAGTTTGCCTACCCGGTCGAAGAAATCACGGTCGCCGGAAACCTGAAGGAAATGTTCTTCAATATTTCCGAGATCGCAAGTGACCTCGAGTTTCGCGGTTCTGTGGCCTCGCCGACCCTGCGGATTGACGGCCTCACCGTGGGCGGCGAATAATCTGAACTCATGAAATTCGCCAAGATCGTATTTTGGATCGCTGGCATTTGGGGCGTGTTGATTCTTACGCCTCTGTATTTCATCTTCGATGCGATCGGCCGCAACGATCCGCCCCCGATCACTCATCCCGCGTTCTATTACGGCTTTGCCAGCGTAGGGCTGGCCTTCCAGGTGGCATTCATCGTGATCGCAAGAGATCCTGTGCGGCTCCGCCCGATGATGATTCCTTCTGTCCTCGAGAAATTCGGCTACGGCGCAACCCTGCTCGTGCTCTACCTGCAGAATCGCCTGCACCCGCAGGATCTGGCGCTCGGCGGCGTCGACCTGCTATTCGGGGTGCTTTTTCTGACGGCATTCTTCAAGACCGGCGGCTAGCGAGTGTCGGCCTTCGTGATATTAGTGTCCTTCGTGGTCATCTGGTTTGCTCTTTTACCTGCGCAAACTGACTGCGCCCGGTATGCGATACTGAACCGATGCAGTCCCCACTTCAATCGCCTACTGCGGCCACAGATCCAAAGTCGGTGAAGGTGAACCTCACCACCGGCACAGGTGTGGATATCGAATGGGCCGACAGCCACGTTTCGCACTACGATTTTGTTTATCTTCGCAACGCGTGCCCTTGCGCTATGTGCAACGAAGAGCGCGACAAGGCTGGACGCAAGCCGGGCCAACCGCCCAAACCTGCCCCCGGCGCGTTGCCCATGTTCAAAGCCGCCGCGAAACCAGTTTCCGCCGAAGGCATGGGCAAATACGCCATCCGGTTTAAATGGAACGATGACCACGACCTCGGCATTTATTCGTGGAAATTCTTGCGCGAGGTCTGTCCCTGTGCGGAATGTAGGTCCGCGCCGACAAGAACTGAGGGGTAGGGCTTAGCCCTGTCGATGCAGGAAGGTTTCTTCAGCAAGACTGCGCAGCGAGTGGCGATTCGGCGGGCGGCGCATCAACTGCTTGACGAGCCACGAGTTCTCGATGATCCTCTGGCCCTGCGCATCATTGGCTCGGAAGCTGAGAAGGCGCTCAGGTCCGATCCGAAAGAGCACCACGCTTTCTCCCGCGCATTTCGCGCATTCATGGCGGCACGCAGCCGCTACGCCGAAGACGAACTTGCCCGCGCCGTCGCGCGCGGCGTATCGCAATACGTAGTCCTCGGCGCCGGGCTCGATACCTTCGCCTACCGCAATCCTCACCCCGGCCTGCAAGTATTCGAGGTGGATCATCCCGCGACCCAGGCTTGGAAGCGCGAGCAGTTGCAGGCGGCGAGTATTGCGGTTCCGGCGTCTTTGATTTTTGTTCCCATCGACTTCGAGCAGAAAACGCTGGCGGATGGACTTGAGCGGTCTGGATTCAACGCAATCGCCGCCGCGTTTTTCTCATGGCTCGGCGTGACGCCATATCTTACGCGCGAAGCCTGCATGAAAACATTGAGCTTCATCGCAAAACTGCCCGCCGGCAGCGGTGTGGTATTTGATTTCGCGGTCGATCCCATGCTGCTCAAGGCGGGGCAGAGGCAGGCCCTCGAAGCACTTTCAAAACGCGTGGCCGGGTATGGAGAACCGTTTCAACTATTCTTCGACCCTGGAAAGTTGCAGGACGAACTGAAGGGGATGGGATTTCACCGTACAGAATTTCTGCAAGGCGAGGAACTCAACGCACGGTACTTCAAAGACCGCAAAGACGGCCTGCTGGTGCGCGGCAGCATGGGACATTTGATGGGGGCTTGGGTGTGAAAGTCGGATGCGAAGTCCCGAAAAGTGAAGGCCCCGATTCCTCGGGGCCAATTAAATCTGGGCACCTACAGCACCCTGCGACGCAGTATAGGTTACCCAAATCTGTAATCAAGTTACTTTTGTAGGGAAGCTATCCCTGATGCCCGCTGCCTCCTGCCACCAGCTTTCGACCGTTGCATCTTCTTTATCAATCCCCTGTAAAATTAAATCATTAGCTCCGGAGCCACTTCCGCATTGTCTTTTCTCGATCAACTGAACCCGCAGCAGCGCGAGGCCGTCGAAACCACCGAGGGCCCGGTGCTGATCCTCGCGGGCGCGGGCAGCGGCAAGACGCGCGTCATCACCTACCGCATCGCCTACCTCATCGAGCATATGGGAGTGATGCCGGAATCCATTCTGGCGATGACTTTCACCAACAAAGCCGCCGCCGAAATGGGCGAACGCGTCGAAAAGCTTGTCGGCGGACTCAGCATTGCCAAGCCCGTTATCTCGACATTTCATTCATTCTGCGTGCGCGTTCTGCGCCGCGACATTGAGGCGTTGCAGATTCCTTCCACAACGCCCGGACAGCCGCCCATCGGCCACACCAAGAAGTTCGTCATCTACGACGAGAGCGACCAGCAATCGGTCGTGAAATCGGTGATGAGGCGGCTTGGCGTCGACGACAAGCAGCTTACGCCACGCACCGTGCTCTCGCGGATTTCCTGGGCGAAGAATCACATGCTCGATCCCCAGGAGCTTTACCTGCAATCGGCCGACCCTAAGACGGAAAAGATTGCGCACCTTTTCGAGGAATACCGCAAGGAACTGCGCAAAGCCAACGCTCTCGACTTCGACGACCTTCTACTCGAAGCCACGCGCCTGCTGAAAACGTCAACCCCTGTGCGCGAGTATTACAATCGCCGCTTTCAATATCTGCTCATCGACGAATATCAGGATACCAACCGTCCGCAATACGAACTCATGCGCATGCTGGCGGGCGCGCGGCATAACGTCTGCGCAGTCGGCGATGAGGATCAATCGATTTATTCCTGGCGCGGCGCAGACATCCGCAACATCCTGGAATTCGAACAGGACTTCCCCGAAGCGAAGATCATCCGCCTCGAACAGAATTACCGCTCCACGCAGAATATTTTGCAGGCGGCGTCGTCGGTGGTCGCAAACAACGTCCGCCGCAAAGGAAAGAATCTTTGGACTTCGCGCCAGGGCGGCACCAAGCTCGGCTACTACGAAGCGCCTGACGGCGAAAACGAGGCGCTGTTTGCGGCCGACCACATCGCAAAATATCTGCGCGAGGCCGATCGGAGTGAAAACTCAGGCGGCGAAACTCCGCGCGCCGCCGTACTCTATCGCACGAATTCTCAGTCCCGCCTATTTGAAGAGGCCATGCGCCGCTACGGACTCAAGTATCACGTGGTCGGAGGATTTTCTTTTTACGAACGCGCCGAGATCAAAGACATGATCTCGTATCTGAAGGTAATCCAGAACCCGGACGACTCAATCTCGCTGCTGCGCGTGATCAACACTCCGACTCGCGGCATCGGCAAAGGCACCATCGATACCTTGGAACGCCTCGCGCTGGAGACCGGATTGTCCTTATGGGGCGCCTTGGGCGAAGCGATACGCCGCCAACTTCTGCCACAACGCGCGCTAGCGGCCCTGAAGAACTTCCAACAATTGATTCTCGACGCTCAAGCCATGCTGGCAGGAACATTCGCCGAGCAACTAGAAGAATCAGAACGTGTGGGCGCGGGCGGCTCGCCCGCGCAAACGCCGGCAGGATCCCAAACTGCGCAAGCCGCCGCAGGCGATTCACTTTCAGACGACGCCTCCGCCTTCGACCCCAGCGAATTCGAAAACACCGCTTTCGACTTCGGCGGGGCCTACACGGGCGACGAATCCGACAGTAGCGCCGGCGTCCCGCCGGCTGTCTTACCCGCAATAGAGCAGCGGGCGTCCCGCCCGCTTCCGGGCCAGCAAGATGCTGGCGCTACAACCGCCGATCTTCTCAAGTTCCTGATTGACCGTACCGGCTACATCAAGCTTCTCGAAGAAGAAGACACGCCCGAAGCTTACTCCCGCATCGAAAACCTGCGCGAACTGGTCAACGCTGCCGCCGATTCGCGCGACCGAGGCGAAACCCTCGACCAGTTCCTCGATCATGCCGCGCTCATCGCTGATGCCGACGATTACGACGAGCGCTCGCAGATCACGCTCATGAGCCTGCACGCCGCCAAGGGCCTTGAGTTTCCCCTGGTCTTTCTCAGCGGCCTTGAAGAGGGATTGTTTCCCCACTCGCGCACGATGCTCCAGCCCGACGACGTCGAGGAGGAGCGCCGTCTCTGCTACGTCGGCATGACCCGCGCCATGGATCAGCTGATCCTGACCCGCGCAGTCTATCGCCGCAGATACGGCACAGATTTGCCGGAAGCCAGTGTGCCCTCGCGCTTCCTGGAAGAGGTCCCAATCCAGTTGATTGAAGAACTAGGCCAGCGCCGTGTGAGCACAAGCCGTGTGGGAGGGGGCGTCTTGCCCGCTCAGTCGCGCAGCGACGACCACTCTTCCACCCACTACTCCTACGAGGACGAAGATCAAAGCGCAAGCTGGCAAGGCTCACGTGGGGACGGACGCATTCGTGCGTCCGGTGGGACGAAGCCCCGCGGTTCACCCACAGCCCCGGACAAACCTTACAACTCCATCGAAAACATCGCCGAGTTCTTCGCCTCGCGCGGCAAGAAGTTCACCGTCCCGAAGACGCCGGTCGAAGAACCCACAGGCAAGCGCGGATTCCGCCCCGGCCAGAAAGTTCGGCATCCCAAATATGGCGAAGGAACGGTCTATCAGCGAGAAGGAGAAGGCGAAGAAGCCAAACTTACGGTACAATTCCCTCGCTTCGGATTAAAGAAGCTGGTGGAAAAGTATGCGCAACTGGAGCGCGCTTAAAAAGAATTTGGTAAGTTTGTAATTGGGTGATTTGATAATTTCACGGTATCCCGATCTTAGAATTACAAAATTACCCAATTACCAAATTACAAATTAAGATTCAGGAAAGCATTCATGGCAAACACAGCAACGCTGACCAGAGAAGAACGCAAGAAATCAAAACGGGCCTCGCGCAAGAAGAGCAAAGCGGAGAAGCCGAAGAAGCCCCGCGATTACGCCCGCGGATCGAAAAAGCGCAAGGTGAAGAAGCTGGCTCGCGGCCAGTCGAAACGGTAAAGCGGCAACTGGCAACAAGCGCTTGGCATTTAGCCGGGACGATTCTTAGTTTCTGATATGAAATCAGAACCCGGCTAAATGCTAAGTGCCAACGGCTAAAGGCTTGTTTTCAGGAGACAACTACCTCTTGTCCCAATCATCTCCGGACCCAACCGCCACCATACGCACCTCTGACAACCAGCTATTCTGCTGCAAGTCGATCGACAAGCTGATTTCCGAATCCGAGGCTCCCGGGCAACGCCTGCAGAAAACGCTGGGCCCGTGGTCGCTGACTGCGCTCGGTATCGGCGCCGTCATCGGCTCCGGCATCTTCGTGCTCACCGGCACCGCTGCCGCCGGAGAATATTTCAAGGCATCTTCCATCTGGCACGCACAAGTTCTCGATATCATCGTGAATCTCTTGCGGACCGGAAACACCTCCGGCGTCCTTCTGCACGGACGCCCGCCGGCTGGCCCCTCCATCGCCATCTCGTTTTTTCTGGTCGCCCTGGCCTGCAGCTTCGCCGGCCTGTGCTACGCCGAACTGGCCTCAATGATTCCCATCGCAGGCAGCGCCTACACCTACTCCTACGCGACACTCGGCGAAATCTTCGCCTGGATTATCGGCTGGGACCTGATCCTTGAGTACGTAGTCAGTAACGTCGTGGTCGCCATCGGCTTCAGCGCTTACACCAAGTCGCAACTCGCTGCCTTCGGCATAAATCTGCCGGACAAATGGTCCACACCCGTCTGGGAAGCCGGCCACTGGACGGGCTCCTACTTCAACGTTCCCGCCTTCCTGGTCATTTTCATCCTTACTGTTCTCCTCGTGCGCGGTATCCGCGAATCCGCCAAAGCCAATAACATCATGGTTGCCATCAAGATTGGCGCGATTCTCGTGTTTCTGGTCGTCGGCGGCGCTCTAGTCAATCCCAGCAACTGGCATCCGTTCGCGCCCTCCGGATTCGGCGGCGTCATTACCGGCGGCGCTATCGTCTTCTTCACCTACATCGGCTTCGATTCCGTCTCCACCGCGGCCGAGGAGGCGCGCAATCCCCAGCGCGACTTGCCCTTCGGCATCATCGCTTCCCTGATTGTCTGCACGGTACTCTACGTCGGCGTCTCCCTGGTGCTGCTGGGAATGATGAAATACACCTCTTTCGTTTCCGGCGAGGCCAACGAAGCTCCGGTCGCCTACGCCCTGCAGGTGCTCGGCGCCAGCCGGTGGTCGCGTTCCATCATCGTGATCGGGGCGCTTACCGGCATGCTCTCCTCGCTGCTGGTTTTTCAATATGGCCAGGCCCGCATCTGGTACGCCATGTCGCGCGACGGACTGTTTCCCAAGTTCTTCTCTAGGATTCATCCCAGGTTCAAGACCCCGCACTGGTCCACTTGGGTTGCTGGTTTTGCCGTCGGCATTCCGGGCGGCCTCATGGCCACCGCCGATGCCGCCGATCTGTCGAACATTGGTACGCTTTTCGCATTTGCGCTGGTCTCGTTGGGCGTGATCATCCTGCGCCGTACCCAGCCGGACCGCAAACGCATCTTCAAAGTGCCTTTCGTGCCGTGGTTTCCGCTGATCTCCATCATTCTCTGCGGCGGCCTCATGACCGGACTAACCGTCATCACCTGGGGACGCTTCATTGGATGGCTGGTGCTCGGCCTGCTGATTTATTACTTCTACAGCCGCCACCGCAGCGAGTTCGCCAGGAAATAGTGGGTAAGTCATGCGTAGACGCGCAATTTTTCTTTTCTCGTTGCTATCTATCTTGAACGTTCCTGCGAGTGCCCACGAAAAATCATGGCTCGAGATCCGCAGCCCGCATTTTCGCGTACTCACCAACGGCAGCCAGAACGATGCCCGCCATCTTGCCAAAGAATTTGAGCAGATGCGTTATGTGTTCGCAGAGCGCTATCCGGAGTTTCGTCTCGAAGGTGGCGCTCCGCTGGTAATATTCGCCGCTCTCGACGAACCGACGGCCAAGTCCCTGGAAGCCGCAACCTGGAAACTAAAAGGGGCCAAGCCCGCCGGAATATTCCATCACGGCTGGGAGAAGCAATATGTCATGGTCCGGCTCGATTCCATGCGCGAGGATGGGGCGAAGGAGATCGTCTACCACGAATATACGCACACGATTCTTCACTTAAACTTCCATTGGCTCCCGGTGTGGCTGGATGAAGGCCTCGCCAACTTCTACGGATACACCCGCTTCCAGGAGCACAAGATTTTTGTTGGCGCCCCTCCCGCGCGATACCAGATGCCGCGCAGCAGTCTGATACCGATTGAGACGCTTATCAGTGTCGACCAAAGTTCTCCCTACTACCACAACGAAGACAAGGTCTACCAGTTTTACTCGGAATCGTGGGCGTTGGTTCACTTCCTGATGTTCGCTCCGGGCCTCGATCGCGGCAAGCGCCTCAACCAGTTTGCGTCGCTTTTGCAGCAGGGCGTGGAACAGAAGAAAGCCTTCCAGCAGGTCTTCGGGGACTTCAAGGAAATGGATCGCGCGCTCGCAGCTTACCTGGCAAAGATCTCTTTCCAAACCGGCGTTCTGCCGGATTCCACTCAGATTGAGGAAAAAAGTTTTGGCTCCCGCACCCTGAGCCTGGCTGAGACCGAAGCCGAGCTTGCCGGCTTTCACTTGTGGACGCAAGACCCGGCAGGGGCGCGGCCGCTTGCAGAACACGCCTTGAAGGATGACGCAAAACTCGGGCTGGCACACGAGATGATGGGCTTTCTTGATTTCTCGGAGGCGAAAGATGCAGAAGCCCTGAACGAATTCGCGCAGGCGACCGCTCTCGATCCAACTCTCGCGCTTTCTCTCTTCGCGAAGACAATGCTTTCGCCGATCGCGACTTCGGAGGCCCCAGCCGACCAAGATGCCTTCCACGACGCGCTGGCGAAAGTGCTGGCAATCAACCCGCAATTCGCACCGGCCTACGTGCAACTCGCACGCCTAGCGATGCGCCGGAATGATCTGCAAAACGCGTTGGCTTTTTCCCGAAAAGCGGAGCAGCTCGAGCCCGCACTCGCCGGCTATCATGTGCAGAGTGGGCAGATACTTCTTCGGATGGGCAGGGGGGCTGAAGCTGCGAGCTTCGCCACGTTCGTCGCTCAGCGCTGGCCCGGGTCGGACCATGACGAAGCCGTTGAGCTTTGGAATGCCATTCCGGCTGGGCAAAGGCCGGCTGGCGATGCCCCGTCTATGACTGTGTGGAAGGATATGCAATCCGTCGAAGGCACGGTGAAATCGGTTGCTTGTTCCGGGCCGGACAGAAATATGTCTTTCGTGCTCAACCACGACGGCCGGGCGCTTACCTTCCACGGAAAGGGCGCATTTCTGTGGGGATTCTCCGACACCATCTGGTACGGGGCCGACCACTTCAGCTTCTGCCATCATCTCGAAGGCCTGAGAGCCATCGTGCGTTACCGCCCCGCGCCCGATGCAAGCTACGCCGGCGACATCGCGGAAATTGACATCCGGAACGACCTTCCTGAACCGCCCCAGCAAGCCCAACCACCGGCGACGCCGTAGTGCTGTCGCTGCTCATTGAAGTTGTTCGTGACACCCAACTTCTGCCCATCTCTAGTTCTGGGTAGAGTCTACCCCTCGTCCCTCCTCGCAAATCTTCTCCCAAAAATCTACAATCAGGAAGTAATGTCCTCCGCACCCGATCGGCCGCCGAATAGTTTCCTGCGCCTTCTTCCCAAGGCGGAGTTGCACCTGCATCTCGAGGGCGCAATCGAGCCCGCCACGTTGCTGGAACTTCGCCAGCGCCACGGTGAGCGCGTTACGCAGTCGGAAGTCGATGCACTCTATCGTTACGAAGACTTCCAGGGTTTTCTGCTGGCCTTCAAGAACATCACCGGGCACCTGCGAGCGGCGGACGATTACGAACTCATCGCTTACCGCCTTATGCAGCGGCTGAAGGAAGAAAATGTGCTGCACGCCGAAGTCTATGTCTCGGTCGGAGTCTGCCTGTGGCGTAAGCAGGATTTCGCCGCCATCTTCGAAGGCCTCGATCGCGGTCGTGCTCGCGGCGCTCGCGATTTCGGAATCTCGCTCGTGTGGATTTTCGATGCTGTGCGCCAGCTTGGGCCGGAGGCCGCGCAGAAAGTTTTCGAGCTTGCGGTCCGCTATCACGACCGCGAAGTTGTCGGCATCGGCATCGGAGGCGATGAGCAGAAAGCCCCGCCCGAACTTTTTCGCGATGCCTACGCCTGGTCTGCCGACCACGGCATGCGGCTGACCGCGCATGCCGGCGAGACTGGCCCGCCAGAATCCGTCTGGGGCGCGCTCAACCTGCGGGCCGAGCGCATCGGCCACGGCCTCACTGCTTTCCACGATCCCGATCTCGTCGAAGAACTCGCGCAACGCCAGGTCCCGGTCGAAATCTGTCTGACCAGCAACCTGCGCACAGGTCTTTGCCCCAACCTCAACGATCATCCCGCGAAAACCTACTTCGACCACGGCGTGATGATCACGCTAAACAGCGACGACCCCGCGATGTTCGGCACCACGCTAGCCCGCGAATATCAACTCGCCCAGCATCTCTTCGGATTCACCGACGAGCACCTGCGAGAGCTGGCCCGCAACTCCTTCGAAGCGTCATTCCTGCAGGCGGAAAAGAAGCTGGAGTTCCTGAACCTGTTCGACGCAGCTGCGGCAAGATGAGAATCATGTAAAGACAGCCGCGCTTCGGCTGTCCGGCGTGGGCGAAGCCAGCCACTCAAATAAAATCGCGACTGCTAATATAAAATCCCAATCGAAAATCAGAAAATGTGCATCGCATTAACTGAGAACTGTGTCCCAACACATAGGCATCGTCGCCTGCAGCACCGAAGGAGCCGCGCTCTGCTATCGCACCATCTCGCTCGAAGGCGCACAGATGCTGGGTAAGCACGATCATCCCGAAGTCTCGGTGCATTCCCACTCGCTCGCGAAATACATGCAGCGCGTGTATGCGAACGACTGGGCCGGCGTGGCCGAACTCATGCTCTCTTCCGCGGACAAGCTGGTCCGCGCCGGCGCCGATTTTCTTATCTGCCCCGACAACACCATCCACCAGGCCTTCGATCTGGTTGAGCATCGCTCGCCGCGTCCGTGGCTGCATATTGCAAGAGAAGTGACGAAAGAAGCCCAGCGCCGGCAGTTTAAACGCCTCGCTGTCCTCGGCACCCGTTACCTGATGGAAGGGCCGGTCTACCGCGAAGCACTCAAAGCCGGCGGCATCGAATTCCGCGTCCCGGCAGCCGACCAGCGCGAACGCCTTGACCGCATCATCATGGACGAACTGGTCAACGCTCAATTCCTGCCTGAATCACTGGCGTATTACGTGGATGTGATCCGCTCGCTTAAGGACGAAGGCTGCGACGCGGTGGTACTCGGCTGCACAGAAATCCCGTTGTTGGTAACGCCGGAATCGTCGCCACTCCCCACGCTCGATTCCACGCGCCTGCTAGCCAAAGCCGCGGTGCGCAAAGCGGTGGAGGGCTAGTTCGTGTGGCGCGGACCAGTCCTGAGCGAAGTCGAAGGCGCTCTTGCCCGCGAAATCTATCCACGATGATGATGTAATAAGCTCGTGAGTCTCTAAATCCATGGTCCAGTTCCGCCAACTTCCAGCTCTCTACGCCGTGATGTGCCAACCTGCGGACGCACCCATCCCTCAGTGGGCGACAAAGGGCGACCTCACCTCGATCACCCGCACCACGGAGGAACTCTCCATCGTGTGCCCAGCCGATAACATTCCGAAAGATATTGATTGCGGCCCGCGCTGGATCTGCCTCAAGCTCGAAGGCCCGTTCCCCTTCTCGCAAACCGGAGTACTGCTCTCTTTCATCGAGCCGCTGTCTAATAACGGCGTGCCCATCTTCGCCATCTCCACCTAGGACACGGATTACATTTTCATTTCGCAGGAGCACACAGGCCGAACGCTCGCCCTGTTGCGCGAAGCAGGGCATGTGTTGCTGAATGGCTAAAAATAAAAAGCCGGAGAATCTCACGATTCTCCGGCCAGGTTTTGGTGAGCAGGAGGCAAAGTTTATGGTTTTAAATCGCTCGAGGCCATATCGATCGTAACCATGAACCCGTTGGTTCCCTTGTACTCGAATGGCTTAGACCCGGTTTTATAGGTCTCCACTTCATTCGGCATCATGATGAAACCGTCGTTCCGGGGCGTGCCCCAGTATTTGAGATTCTTGATCACGACTGGATCGTCGGTGTTTCCCGGAAATCGGTGCAGCTTTACCTCTGCGGTCTTACCGCCGTCGATGGTTGCGTGCGCCTGATCTTTGGTGAATTCCCAGGTGTCAATGTTTCCCACCGTAGTCTTGAGCGAGTTCCACTTTACCGGGAAGACATGGGGGATGATGGCGCCGAGCGCCTCTTGCTGTTCCTTGGTTGTGGCCTTGTCAAACGTAACCAACGCCCAGTCCATTTGCCCCTTGGAAAAATCACCGCCCAGGTCGCCGGTGATCCAGAACTTCGCGCCGTCCAGGCTGGTCGGGCCGTAGTGCCCGCGGTTTACCTTGTAGGCGTTGTTGAATAAGCAATAGTGGGCTGCCGTGCCATGTTCGTGGTGGGCGGCAGGTTTCGGATTGAAGTAACACTGGCAGAACATAGGGCAACTGCAGGCTTCGATGGTGGTGGCATTCAGAGCCCAGTCCTGCTGCGACTTGTCACTGGTGTTCAGGGCGAGTAATGCGAGGACGAGAGAGATACCCCAAGCTTTCAACATGGTTAATTCCTCCTCGGCGGAAAATTATGATCGCCCCGGGGTGATTTTTCAAGCGAATTTGCAACATTCACGCATCCCCCGATTTGCGCCGTTCGCCCTTCATAATTTGCCAACCGCTGTCGCGAACCCTGCATTTATCCCGTATCCATGCTGTAATAAGAATATTCAATCCATGCCCTCAGCCCTTACATCTCTGCGCCGCCGTGCGAAAGCGCTGCACCGCAACCTGCGCGGAGCCGCCATGGCCGCGCGCGCGCTGGCTTCGACCGATCATCCGCTGCTGGCGCACATCATCCCCGTCCGCCGCTGCAACCTGGCCTGCACGTACTGCAACGAGTTTGACGATTTCTCAAAACCCGTCCCCACGGACGAAATGTTCCGCCGCATCGACAAGCTGGGCGCGCTCGGTACTGCCGTAGTTACGATTTCCGGCGGCGAGCCGCTGCTGCATCCTGAACTCGACGATGTGATCCGCCGCATCCGCTCGAACGGCATGATCGCCGGATTGATTACCAACGGCTACTTTCTGGTGCCGGAGCGAATCAAGCGCCTCAACCGTGCCGGGCTCGAATGGCTGCAGATCTCCATCGATAACGTGAATCCCGACGAAGTTTCGAAGAAGAGTTTGAAGGTCCTCGACAAGAAGCTGCAACTGCTGGCCGAACATGCCGAGTTCCATGTGAACATCAACTCAGTCGTGGGCGGCGGCATCTCGAATCCGCAGGACGCCCTCACCATCGGCAAGCGCGCCATCGCACTGGGTTTCAGCTCGACCATCGGCATCATCCACGACGGCAGCGGCCAGTTGCAGCCGCTGGGCGGCGAGGAGCGCCGGATCTATCACGAGATGAAGTCGATGGAGAAGCGCAGCTTCACCCGCATCAACGCCTTCCAGGACAACATCGCACAGGGATTGCCGAATGAATGGCGCTGCCGCGCCGGCGCGCGCTATCTCTACATCTGCGAAGACGGATTGGTGCACTACTGCTCACAGCAGCGCGGCTATCCCGGAGTGCCGCTCGCAACCTACACGCGCGACGACATGCGCCGCGAATACTTGACGGAAAAAGGCTGCGCGCCGCATTGCACGGTTTCGTGCGTGCATCAGGTTTCAATCTTCGACGGATGGCGCGCGCCGCAGCATCCGGCGCCGGCGGTTCCAGCAACGGAAGCAGTGGGCGAACTGGTCCAGATCAAGTAGGGCGCTATTCCTGTTTTCCCCACCGAGACGCATAACGTGCGGTTATTTTTTCGGCTGCGCGGTGGGTGGCAAAATTCCATTCAGACGCAGATCGGTCGCGGCTTCCGCGTAGTGGTCGGCCCATGTGTTGGCCAGGTACAGAGCGGCCATCGCGCGTGGAAACTGTTTTGGCCCGAAGAGCTGGATGCTGTCGCCAAGTTTCGAATCATCCATCTTGCTCAGGCCCTCGTTGCAGAAGTCGAAAGAAGTCTTGGCCAAGGCCAGGAGCTTGTCTTTCGAATCGGTGTCCTTGACTTCTTCCGCCTTGGGTGCGGGCACGTCCGCCGCCTTGGCGCATAAAAAGAAGTTCGTTTCAGCGATATGTGTAACTAGATGCCCGAAAGTCATCTGGTCCGGCGTCGGTTTGTAATTGAATTTGTCCGCTGGCATGGATTGAATCGCGCCCAAAATATTGCCCTGGGAGCGCGGAAGCATGATGCGGAGCGACGCGCTGACGGGATCTTTAACCGGAGTGGAGGTTTGCGGAGCTGCAGCCGCAGTCTGTGCCTGTCCTGCAGCAACACAGGCCCAGACGAACATAGACACGAAAAGAAATGTGACTAAGCTGTTTTTCATTTAAGGTCTCCTTGGATTAGCTATGAGCTTGATCTGCCATTAGACGCTCGACCACGATTTTCGTCACCGCGCTAACCCATGGAAGCGAGGGCCGCAGCCACAAGCTTTCAGAACAGGTACCATCCGGCGACCAGCGCAATTGCCGTGCTGCGCTTCACCTTGCAATTGCAGGCGTACCCAATGCCAACAGCACCTCGCGACCTACACGCGCGGCGACATGCGCCGCGAATACCTGACGGAAAAAGGCTGCGCGCCGCAGCACCCCGCGCTGGCTGGTCATCAGGAAGAAACGGCGGGAGAACTGGTGCAAATCAAGTAGGACGGCTAAACTCTCCACTCTCACACAGTTGCAAGCGACCACGCGCGCCTCGGCCTTCTGCTGGCGGCTTCCACGAAAAACACTTCGCTGTTTGTTCGATTACATGTTAGCTTAAAGATAACTTTCGCATTAGAGGCGATTCTAGCCCTTCGGGAACCCGCAGCGAGGTTTTCCCCCCTGCCAGCAGGCGCCAACCTCGCTCTCAAGTCGTTTCTGTGCGTTCTAAGGGCATTCTACGCGAGGTCCTGAAAGCGATTCGCATCCCATCGCGAGAAACCCTCTCTAGTGTTTTCAATAACTTACAGATAAGGTATTGAAAACAAAGGAGCGCGCCGCCGGCTATTTCTTCGGCTGCGCCGTCGGCGGCAAAATTCCGTTCAGCCGCAGATACATCGCGGCGGCGCCATAGTGATCGGACCATCCGCCGGTCAGAAAAAATACTCCCATGGCGCGCGGTCCCTGCATGCGTCCGAAGTCAACGTTGTCGCCCAGCTTGGAGTCGTCGACTTTGGCCAGGGCTTCAGTGCAGAAATCGAACGATGCGCCGGCGGCCGCGAGAAGCTTCTCCTTGGAATCAGTCTCTTTGAGTTCTTCGACCTTGGGCGCGGGAATGTCGGCAACCTTGGCGCACATGCCGTTGTTCGCCTCGGTGATGTGGACGACAAGGTGAGCGAAGCTGATCTGATCGGGCGTTGGCTTGTAACTGAACTTGTCGGCAGGCATGGCGTCGATGGCCGCGAGGATGTTCTTCTGCTGACGCAGCAGAATTATGCGCAGCACGCTCGTGACCGGATTCTTTATCGGTGTTGCAGCCTGGGGAGTCGTTGACGCAGAGGGAACTGGAGCAGTAGCAGTCTGTCCTTGTCCGGAAACTGCGCAAGCGCACAACGATGCGAAAAGAAATGTAACAGGAATCTGTTTCATTGAGTTCCCCTTAACTTTTCAGAGTGTGGCCTTCGATCTACGGCTTGCTTAAGCGCAAACGAGTACGTTTCATCCCGGCCTTTAAGAGAATGCGGCTGCAATCCCCGCGCCCGCTAAAGTAATAAAAATCCACCATCCAAACACAATGCCAAAGGCTGTGCCGCGTTTCACTTTGCTGACGCAGGTGAAGCCGATGGCGGTGAGAGCCAGCGTCCAAATGAGGAAGATGTCCAGGGCAGAAGCCAGCCGGTGCAGCATTGGGGAATCCAGCGCGCTGATGAAGTAGCCTGGGTTGGTGGCTACCGGATTGTCCAAAGAAAATGAGTCGGGGCTCGCGCCGGCAGAAATTGAAACGATGGCCAGCAGAAGCTTCAACACTCCGGGCAGGCCAGCGTACATGAGGATGGCGAAAGCTGTCTTGAACTCCACCTCCGCTCCCGCTCCGAACCTGAAGGTGGCATACAGGACGGCACCGATGATGAGATTGAAAATTAGAATCACTGCAGGATACCCATAGGTGAAATACTGCGTCCCCTTTGCTCGGGTCTCCAACGCCCGGTCACGCTGATCGGCCGGCATCTGGTCCATGCGAGCGGTTTCTTTGGGCGAGGCCTGAATCTGATTCTCCACGGTCTTACGGAAGCCAATCTTTTGCCCGACGACAAAGAAGAACGCTAGCGCCGCCACCGAGATCACCAGCCATGGTCCCCACCAGCTCGCGTTGCGCCGCAGGTCAGTGAAGGTCTTCGAGGGCGCGATGAAAGTGTTGAGAATGCGCGCGCCCTCGGAGAGCGGTGGTGGTTCGGGTGTGGGCGTAGACATCGGTGGGGCTGGAGCGGCAGCCATATTGAGGCCTCCTGTTGGATGCGAAGGAATTCTAGCCCGGAGGCGGCGGCGAAACAAGCGGCGAGCGCGGATTGCTCATTTAACCGGAGTCACATTTAAGCGGAGTCACATTTAAGATGGGCCCATGCAGAATGTGACGCCGGTCGCGATTGCGGCGCTCGGGCTGGAACTGGCTCCGGCAGTTTTATTGGGCTGCGCCGCCGAGCGAGTTGCGCGTGCGATCCAGCGCTGGCCGGCGGCTGTGCGCATCGCTCTCCCTGCCCTGCTGGTCGCGCCTTACGCGATGGTCTCACTCTCCCAGCACATGTTTCACTGGACTTGGTTCGCGCTTTATGCCGGGCTGCCCGTGGTGGTTGCCTGGGTGCTGCTGCGTGCCGCGGCCGCGGATGCGGAGCAGCACGGCAACTGGCGAGATTGGCTGATCCTGCTGGTGCTGGGTCTGGCGGTGGATTTGCGTTGGTTTGATCGCGCGTGGCCGGAGGGGTTGCGTGGTTGGAACGAATTGCTTCTGGTGGATGCGGGCTTGTACGGATTTCTGGCGATCCGTCAACTCAACGGAACCGGATTCAATTTCCACCTGAGATGGAGCGACTGGAAAACCGGGCTCCGAGAATTGCTTTTCTTTACTCCCATCGTTCTAGCGCTGGGGTTGGCGCTGGGTTTCATCCATCCGCATCGAAACCTGCCGGGTATCGGCAGTGCGCTTTTGCGCTGGGTGGCGATATTTTTCTTCACCGCGGTGCCGGAAGAACTCTTCTTTCGCGCCTGGGTGCAGAACCTGCTGGAGCGCCGCGTGGGTCGCCGTGCGGCGCTGATCGTCGCATCAGTTCTGTTCGGACTGTCGCACTTTAACAAACGGTCCGCACATTTCAATTGGCGCTACGTGCTGCTGGCGACCATCGCCGGAATTTTCTACGGACGCGCGTGGCGCGAGAACCGTCGCGTTCCGGCATCGACGATCACCCACGCCAGCGTGGATTGGATTTGGGGATTGTGGTTTTAACGGGATGTTGTGAGACTCCATTATTGCAGTGACGGCCACGCCAAGCATTCCGACACGCTGACCGGCGAGCTCAGCGGAGGACCGGTTTTAAAGCGAACCACCGCGTCCGAGGTGGAGCAGAAACTTCTTGATCCAGAACTGCTGCTAACAGGAGTGCCAACCACCACAAAGTTGACACAGACTTGTTTCTCGCAAACCGCCGTAAGGCTGAACTGGAATCCAGACTTCGTGCACCAGTTGCCGGCAGTGCAACTTGCATTCGCGAGCGTGGCGTCAATCAAACTCGCGTGATCTGCCGACGGAGTACCCGCTCCGCTGGGATCGGGGCCGAGAGCGGCGAGGTCGCGCGCAAAGCCCTTTTCGGGATAACTGCTCATGTAAGCGACTTGGGCGATGATCGCCGTGTGAATCGTGGCGACAGCGCTCGCTTCATTCGCGGCGATCCTGGCGCGCAGCAGGTTGGGAATCGCAATGGCCGCCGCCACCAGGACCGCTCCGGCGTTGACGCCTCCGCTTCGGCTGGCCTCGCGAAGCGCGCTTTCCTCGCCATATCCGGCGATCACGGTTGGCGCGGTTTCTCCGGTCGCATGCGAAAACAACTCCGCCATTTCAGGCGACACCTGCCGCATACTCAATGCCGCAAACGCGGTCGGGTCCTGGTACAGCAGCGCCGAAACCTGCGACAGGGAGCCCGGTGGCAGCGCCGCCAGAAACTTCGCGGACTTGCCCAGGGACTCACCGCTTCGATGCACGCGAACCGCTTCGGCGACGGTTTCGCGGCTGGACGCAACAATCAGATAGCCATCCACAAATGCGTAGCCGATTTCGCGGGGCTTGTCGGCGGATGGAATTTGAAGCGTGTGATAAGTGACTCCGCCCTCTTCGGACTGCTTTGCGGTGACCGGCGCTGTAGCCAGCAAGGTATTCAACGTTGCCTGCAAACGATCCGCATCGTTGACCTTGAGTATGGCCTTCCATACGGGATCTGGTTTTGCGAGACTGTCCAACTCAAAAGTGATCTCTCCTCCCAGGCGGCCGAGCAGATCGTTCTGCAAACTGATTTTCAACCCCTGTTCCATCTGCGCCAGCGACGCTAGGGCATTGGGATTCGAGGCGGCTGCGAGATCCTTCACGTCGTCGAATATTTCTGCCGGACTTTTGAGTAGCACAGTGGAAGCCATCACGGCCTTGGGCGAGACAAAATCCATGCTGCCCATGGGCCCGGGCGCCGCCAGCCAGGATGCCACTCCATGACGCGGGCCGGTGAAGCTCAGTTCTGTCTGGCTGGCTGCGTGTCCAGCCACACTCTTGTGCTCCCACACCAAATACTTCATGTCGGCGAATCCGCTCCGCCGCAGCATGAGCTGGCTCTGGTCATTACCTTGCGGAACTTGCTTCAGGATTTTCTGCACATCAGCGCCGCCTACGGCTGTCGTGCCGCCTTGATACGCTTGCGCCAGCCGCTGCCCGAATGGAGTAGAGGCAAACTCGTGGCCCCTGCGGTCCAGCCGGGCGCTAAAGCTGCGCAGTTCACCCACGTCGAGCGCTCCAACCACAAAGTCGGGACGCACCAGGATCACAAGTTGCTTTTCCGGACTCGTGTTCTTGGCGGCCGCGAGTTCCTGCGCGTCAAACACGTGCACCACGGACTCCGATTTCCCGGCAAGCTCCTTCACCGTCTCTTGCAGAAAACTCTTCAGGCCCGGCTTCCGCACTTCCGCGAGAATCAGCAGGTGCGGATCTTTGGGCGAACCCGGCTCGCGGATGGAGAGTGGCATTTCGCTTCTGCCCGACACTACAATTTCGTCTCCCAGGAATTGCGAGAAGCGATAGAACTTCTCCAGGGCATCTTCAATCTTCGGTCCCTCGGCAGCCATCGAGCCGTGCAGCCACCAATCACGTAACACTGGTCTCTGTTTCAGTTCCTCGCGGAAAATTGTCAAAGCCTGATGGGAAGCGTCGCCGTAGTTGGGAAAAGCAGCATAGAAGACTGTGGATTCCGGCAGCAGAGGCAACAGACGGCTCTCGCCGCGCTGTGGCGGAAACTGAACGCCGTGTTCAATCTTTTCCATCAATGGACCGAACTCAGCCAGCAATCCGGGGAACTTCGTCAGGTCCTGCGCCCCGGGCGGCGCGACGCCTGGCGTTGTATCTTGAGCAGCAGCGGCTGACGCGATGAGAAGAATCGCCGTGGTCACAACCAGATTGATGAAACGGCGATGGCGCTGTTGCCGGAGGGTTCGTGTGTTTTCCATGTGCCTTTGCCCCCTGCGAAGAGACTGATGATAGCCGTCTTTCGCTGGCCGAGGCAATGGGACAGCAATCCTAAGTCTGGACGCGCCTCTTCACGGAGCAAGCCCGGTCGCGTGGTAACGCAAATATCCCAAACCAACGCGCAGGTGATGATGAAGCGCGTCCGGCACGCAGACGGCGAAGCACAGGCCGAGCAATCCCTGCAGCCAGGCCGAGAGCCCAGAGATTTCGATAACGCCGGAAAAGCGCGCACGAAACGATGCCCCACACTAGCGTGGCCGCAGTGAGCACGAGATTGGGCAGATGCGCCGCGGCGAAGAGCGCGCCCGCAATCGTCACAGCCGCGGATTCATTCGGGACCTTATTCGGAACCAGGCGCAGCAGGCGGTCCATGAAATAGTCCTGCAGAAGGAACTGCTGGTAAATGGTCCACAGCACATAGCCGGAAATGTGAGTGAAGTCAGCTTTGTAGAGCGGGTGCAGGGTGCCGAGTTTTGCCGCGACGAACACACTCAGCGCAGCGAGCGCGAGGGCAGCAGGCAAGATCCAGAGCGAAAGGATGAGTCCGCGCCTGCCGAGGCCCAGTTCATCGCGGCTTTTGCGGCGCGCCAGCACCACCAGCAACGTCAGCACGAGCGCAATCGGCGAGAAGATGCGCTGCAAGTGTTCGGGCATCCAGATGACGCCAACCACAAACCCGTAGCCGAGAATCAGTTCGATCAAATCGCGGGAGCGGCTGGTAGGAATGCGCGACATCGAGAGAGTATGGCACAGGGCTCAACCTCGGGCGCTCTGCCTCCCCTCGCTTTTTAGCCTTAGCAGTTCCCAAACTTGTTCAGACCTGCACTTCCGGCGTAGCTTCGAGCAAGCTGCGCGTGTAGGCGTGGGCGGGGCGCTCGGTGATCTGCTCGGTATCGCCCACTTCCACAATCTTGCCGCGATGCATCACCGCGATGCGCGTCGATAGGTAACGCACAACCGGCATCGAGTGCGAAATGAAAAGATAAGTCAGTCCGAAGTCGCGTTGCAGTTGGGCGAGCAGGTTGACAATCTGCGCGCCCACGCTCACATCGAGCGCGGAGACCGGTTCATCGGCCACAATGAACCTGGGATGCAGCGCGAGGGCGCGAGCGATGCCGATGCGCTGGCGCTGGCCTCCGCTGAATTCGTGGGGGAATCGCTGCAGAATCGATTCGTCAAGGCCGACCGCGCGGAGAAGTTCGAGGACACGGGCGCGGCGGCGTTCCAGCCTCCCACGTCTCGCAAATGCGGCGAGACGTGGGGCAACCTCTTTTATTTCACTTCGATCGCTTGCTGCGTTTGCGTGGATGACCAGCGGCTCGGCGATGATCTCCTCGACGCGGAAGCGGGGATCGAGTGAGGCGAATGGGTCCTGAAAAATGATCTGCATATCGCGGCGCAATCGGCGCATTTCGCCGCCGTGGGCCGCGAGCAGGTCGCGTCCCTCGAAGCGGACGCTGCCCGAGGTCGGCTCGATGAGGCGCAGGATCAAGCGTCCCAGCGTGCTCTTGCCGGAGCCCGATTCGCCGACCAGGCCGAGTGTTTCCCCGGCATGAATGTCGAGCGAAACATCGTCCACGGCACGGACTTCATGCTTGCCTTGCGGGTAAATCTTGGTCAGGCCAAGAATTTCGATAAGTGCCATAGGCTACCCTTCGAGGATCATCTGTCTCATTCGCTGCAGAATGAGACCGGCACGCTGCTGGCTGGCGGCGTCGGGCAGTAGATGGCCCGGCAGCGCATCCAGGAAGCCCCGATTTGACAGCAAGGTTGCAAACTGATCGCTCAGATATTTTTGCAAGTCTGTCGGGGAGAGATGAACTTCGTCAACGAGTTCGGGTCGGCCATCGATGATGGTCACAATGTCTTCGAGATCGTGGCTCATACGGAAGTCGTGCTTGCCGCGACCATGAAATGCTTCCAGCTTGGTGGCGAGAAAATAGGGCGCGGTGATTAGGCGAATTTCGCGGCGGCCGATATTCGTCTTCTGGGCATTCTCCAGCGCCGGGCCATACCAGCGGTTGCTGAAGCCGAGGACTAACTCATCAACCGGCATGAGGTCAAGGATCATATCGTGGTGAACCCAGCGGCACCTGGGAGCACCCTCCTCGAATGATTCCCGGAAGCCGAGTTGTCGCAAGCTGTCCTCAATTTCGATGAGTTCTCCGTAAGCTGCCGCCGCTGTCGCAGCGAGTTCGACGATCACGTCTACGTCAAAGGTTCTTCGGACCGGAGCAGCCCCCGGATCGGTGACGAGTAAACCTGTCGCGCAGCCGCCGACGAAAGCAACCCGATTCAGCAATGGTGCCAACTTCTCCACAGCCGAACGGAGCAAATCCTCATTCGGATCGTTTTGAGCCCGACTCATTTGACGCCAATTCTCGCGCTCAATTCCCGGACTGCAATCTCGCGTTCTCGCGCCCTTCCATCGCGGATTGCGTCCACAAGACTTAGCAATTCGTACAGTTTTGGATCCCGCCGGGCCGCCTCGGGAGCGTTCTTATACAGTGGCAAGAGGGCGGTACCGCGCACTCTGCCCTCTGCGAAAGGCCAAACCGGTGGCAGCTCAGATGATTGAACAATGATTTGATTCAGCGGAGGGGCCGCATAGGCGGTTGGAACTCCGCGGGTCATGGCCCCGCGTTCCACTGGAAAAGAGTACTTAACACCATGCACCAGAAATTCCGTCAAGTTGCCGATGTTCGGCTTAGCAGAAAGCGAAATGCCTTCGACTCCGCCCAAGGGTAGAGGAGGTACGGTAAGCAGCCGAGCGGCTTCCGCTCTGGCCACAGAGCGGAATACTTGCGATGGGCTCATGGCAAGTGCTTTGCTCAATCCGGAATAGGTCCAATTCGGTTGGTCACTGTTTGCTACAAGCTTGAGAAGCACGATAACATCTTGAGGACGCAAGGTGTTCATGTCTTCATTCTATATTCTGGAATATGGAATATAAAGCATAAAGTGATGTTTTTATGTTTATTGTCAATGCATTCCATATTCCGGAATATGGAATGACACTATTGCGCCGCGATCATAGGCACTGCCGCCAGCGCAGCCAGCAACCCCACAAACCTCCAGCGCGTGAGGTGTTCTTTCAGAAACAAACGCGCAAGCAATACGGTGACGGCGGGATAGAGCGAGGAGATGACAACGGCTTCGTCGAGGCGTCCGCTCTGACTGGCGCGTACAAACAGAATCGTACCTAAGGAATCGATGCAACCGGTGAGCACGGCCAGGCGCACGCCAACGGGAGTAATCTCGCGAAACTTCCCGCCCAGCAGGACGATCAATCCAGTGATCAACAAGCCGCCGGTTCTGGTGAGAGTCGCGATCCACAAGACTGAGGCGTCACCGGCCTGCCGGACGCAAAGGTAGAAACTGGCGAAGCCAATACCTGCGAGCACGGCGAGGCCAATACCTTCGGGCTTCGCGCCTTCGTCCGTGCGCGTGATGAGCCAGAGTCCGACGGCCGCGACTGCGAAGCCGAGGATTGGAACCTTGCCGGGCAGGCCTTCGGTGAAGACGGAAAACAAAGTTGGAATCGCTGCGCCCAGCACAGCGGCGACTGGCGCGGTCACGCCCATCTTTCCTGCGGAGAGTGCGCGAAAGAAAATGGCCACGCCCGTTCCTCCGAGCATGCCGCCTGCGACGACCCACGCCACAGCGCGTCCCGGAGGGAGAGGCGCGTGACTGGCTGCGGCCAGTGCGCCTACTAGAGACAGCCCGCCAAGATTAAATATCAGCGCGAACAGGAAGGCGTTGGCGCGGCGGGTGGCGTAGCCGCCAAGAAAATCGCTGGTGCCCCAGGCGAGGACGGCGGCCAGTCCGTAGGCAGCGGGCGCGGAGTGGAGCATAGCGGGCACGTTCGTCGAGGGTAACACGCGCTCCCGCGTATCCCACTCCCGCAAAGAACGCGAGAAATGGACACCCCAGTGCAGATGGCGCAGGGCTCAAACCGGAAATTGACTCTCTCGGCGCGGCACTCTAACATGGTGCCACTTTGCGGCACTCGCAACACAGCAAGCCCGGCCAACCGTGATCGACTAAAAATGATCGGCGAAACCATTTCTCACTATCGCATTCTGGAAAAGCTAGGCGGCGGCGGCATGGGTGTGGTGTACAAAGCCGAAGACACCCGGTTGCACCGCTTCGTCGCCCTCAAGTTCCTTCCCGAAAGCGTGGCGCGCGATCCCCAGGCGCTGAGCCGGTTTCAGCGCGAGGCGCAGGCGGCTTCGGCGCTGAACCATCCCAACATCTGCACCATCTACGACATCGGCGAAGCGGACGGGCGCGCCTACATTGTCATGGAGTTTCTCGATGGCTTCACGCTCAAGCACACCATCAACAGCGCGCCGGTCGAACTTGGAGACGCTGCTGCGTGTCGCGCTCGACGTGACCGATGCGCTGGATGCGGCGCACGCCAAGGGTATCGTGCACCGCGACATCAAGCCGGCCAACATTTTTGTGACCAGCCGGGGAAACGGTAAGATTCTTGACTTCGGGTTAGCTAAAGTTACCGCGGTGCCGGGAGACGCAACTCAAACCGGCACCAGTGTCGATCAACTGACCGATGCGGGCTCGACCGTGGGCACGGTGGCTTATATGTCGCCGGAGCAGGCGCGCGGCAAGCCGCTCGATTCGCGCACCGATCTTTTTTCCTTTGGCGCGGTGCTGTATGAGATGGCGACGGGCACGCTGCCGTTTCGGGGGGAGACGACCGCGGTACTTTTCGAATCGATCCTGCACAAGGCTCCGATTGCGCCGGTGCGGCTGAACCCCGATCTGCCCGCTGAACTGGAACGCATTATCAACAAAGGGTTGGAGAAAGATCGCGACCTGCGCTATCAGCATGCCTCCGATATGCGGGCGGATTTGAAGCGGCTGAAGCGGGAAGTGGAGTCGAGCGGCACATCGGCCGTGGCTGTGGAAGATAAAGCGGAGAGCAGCGCTGCCGCGGCCGCGAAGCCGCAATCCAGCGGAAAAAGTGTGGCGAGAGCGAGTTCGGGAGTGAACGCCGCTGCCAGCGCCCCGCGATCGAAACTGGTGTGGATGGTTGCGGCATTTGTGGTGGTGATCGCTGCGGGAGGCGCGGGCTACTACTACACGCATCTTCCCGCGGCCAAGCTTACCGAGAAAGACACGATTGTGGTGGGAGACTTTGCCAACTCAACCGGCGATGCGGTGTTCGACGATGCGCTCAAGCAGGCGCTTAGCGTGTCGCTACGGCAATCGCCGTTTTTGAATGTGCTTTCCGATGAGAAGGTCGCCGCCACGCTGAAACTGATGACGAAGCCGGTTAACACGCCGCTCACGCCGGAAGTGGCGCGCGAGTTGTGCCAACGCGCCGACAGCAAGGCCTACATCGCGGGCTCCATTGCCAGCCTGGGCAGTCAATTCGTGCTGGGACTGAAGGCCGTGAATTGCATGAATGGAGATACCCTGGCGCAGGAACAGGCGACGGCGTCTGGAAAAGAAAAAGTGCTCGACGTGCTGGGCGAGGCTGCAGGAAAACTTCGGGGACAGTTGGGTGAATCGCTGGCTTCAGTGCAGAAGTTTGACGCACCGCTGGCGCAGGAAACCACGCCTTCACTGGAAGCGCTGAAAGCGGCGAGTATCGCGCGGAAAGTCTCACAAGAAAAAGGCTCTGCGGCGGCTCTTCCTGTTTACCTGCATGCCATTGATCTTGACCCCAACTTCGCAACGGCGATCGAGGGTGTCGGGATCATGTATGGCAACGTCGGCCAGCCCACGCGGGGCAACGAGTATCTGAGCAGAGCGTTCGCTCTTCGCGATCGCGCCAGCGAGCGGGAAAAGCTGCACATTACTACGATGTACTACTTGGCCGCCACGGGAGAACTGGACAAGGCCATCGAAACCTTCCGGGAATGGGTGGAGAACTATCCTCGCGACGACGTTGCCCATAACAATCTGGGTACGGTTTACGCCGGCGAAGGCAAGATGGAACAGGGGCTGGAGCAATCGCGCGAGAGTGTGCGCCTGAATCCGGACAATGTGATTGGGGCCGAGAACGTGATTGCATTCCTGGCTGCTCTTAACCGTTTCGATGAGGCCCGCCAGGTCTATCAGCAGACTATCGCGCACAAGCTGGATGACGATACTTTGCACAACGTTCTCTATGGGGTGGAATTCATCGCGAGGAACCCCAAAGGGATGGCCGAGCAGGCGGCATGGTTTGAAGGACGGCCCGAACTTCAGAATGAGATTCTGGCGCTGGAAGCGGATTCGGAAGCCTACGGCGGCCATGTCATCAGATCCCGGGAGTTGACACGCCGCGCAGTAGAGGCCGCCGTGCGTGCCGACAACAAGGAATCGGCGGCAATCTGGTACCTCTATGGCGCGTGGCGGGAGGCGGCCTTCGGCAATCTTGAAGAAGCGAAGCGTGACGCAGCGGCCGGGCTGGCTCTGGCTCCCGACAGCCGGGACGTAGGACAATTGGCGGCTCTGGCTCTCGCGCGGGCCGGCGATCCCGCAAAAGGGCGCGCTCTGGCCGAGGAACTGGCCAAACGATACCCGCTGCACAGCGTGGTGCAGTCCTACTGGCTGCCCACGATTCAGGCGCAATTGGCATTGACCGCAGGAGATTCCGCGGGTGCGATTGCAAAGCTAAGAAATGCCGCGAGCATGGACTATGGTTTGGTCGTTGGTAACGCGAATACCTCTTGCCTTTATTCGGTTTATCTCCGCGGGGAAGCGTATCTTGCCTCTGGGCAGGAAGGCGCCATAGCGGAATTTCAGAAAATCGTCGACCATTCCGGATTGGTCTCGAATTGCTTCGCCGGCGCGCTGGCGCATTTGCAACTGGGGCGCGCTTACGCCGCTGCCGGAGATAAGGCAAAAGCGCGAGCTGCCTATCAGGATTTTCTTACCCTGTGGAAGGATGCTGACGCGGATGTGCCCGTGTTGAAGGAAGCCAAGGCGGAGTTCGCCAAGCTGCAATAAAAATATAGCTGCGGTTGGGAACGGTAAAATAGGTCGAGCTGATGCCAGTTTACGGAGGATGATCGTGAAGCGCTTCCTAATTGCCCTTATGCTGTGTGCCGGTTTTAGCTGGACCGGCGTGGCGCAAACTGCTGCCGACGCTGCTGCTACGAAAGAAGACGTGGAGCGTTATTTCCAAGCCATTCATTCGCATGACATGATGCTGAAAATGGTGGAGGCAATGTCCGCGCCCATGCATCAGGCGGCACACGAGCAGTGCGAAAAGGACAAAGACAAGCTGCCTGCGGATTGCGAAGCGCGGATCAACAAGTTGCTCGACGGCATGATGAAAGAAATCCCCTTCGACGAAATGATGCAGGCCATGGTGCCGGCCTACCAGAAACATTTCACGAAGGGCGACATGGACGCGCTGATCGCGTTTTACTCCACGCCGACGGGACAAAAAGTATTGCAGGAACTGCCGGCAGTGACGGCCGAAGGCATGCAGGCCATGATGCCGATCATGCGCAAGAGCGTCGAGAAGATGACGGAGCGGGCCGAGCAGGAAGTGAATCAGATGATGAAGGGGTCCACGTAAGAAGTTGGGGCCACATCAAAACCCCAAGGAGTTGAGATTTGTGTATCCCACCTTTCGCAAAGTACGCGAAAGATGGGGCACCCACTTTTGTGATTGCGCGGGTCTTTCGCGGACAAGAGTGTCCGCCCCACCCGAGCGTCGCGTGTTAGAATTTCTGAACGCTGTTTCCCTACGAGAGCCTAGGTTTGATTGAGCTGGCACCTTCGATTCTTTCGGCTGACTTTGCCCGTCTGGGCGAGCAGGTGCGCGCCGCGTGCGAAGGTGGGGCGAGTGTCATTCACGTGGACATTATGGATGGGCACTTCGTGCCCAACCTCACGATCGGGCCTCCGGTGGTGAAGTCGTTGCGCAAGGTTACGGAGTTGCCGCTTGACTGCCACTTGATGGTCGAGAATCCGGACGAATTCATTCCGGCGTTTGCCGAAGCGGGCGCCGATTGGATCTCGGTGCATCAGGAAGCTTGCCGGCATTTGAATCGGACGCTGCACCTGATCCGGAGCCACGAATGTCTGGCCGGCGTCGTGATTAATCCGGCTACACCGGTGGAAACGCTGGCCGAGGTGCTCGACATTGTGGACTATGTGCTGGTGATGTCGGTGAATCCCGGGTTCGGGGGACAGAAATTCATTCCGTCCACGCTGCACAAGATGCGGCAATTAACTGAGATACGCAGCCAACGCCGGCTGACCTACCGCATCGAAGTAGATGGCGGCGTGGCGCTCGACACGGTGGGCGACGTGGTGCGGGCAGGCGCGGAAATTCTGGTAGCAGGCAACGCCGTGTTCGGTCATGGCGATCCAAGGAAGAATGCGGTGGAGTTGCTAAAGGCGGCGACCGAGGCGGTAGCTCTGAAGGTGTAGTGGTGCAAGAAGCCGCTTCGCGCGGCGGACAGCCGAGGGCGGCTGTCCCACATAATGCATGTGCATCCATAAGCATTTCGAGGTCTTAATGTCACGTCGAGTCTTAATCGCTGCGATGCTGGGCTGGTTGCTGATGATCACGGCAGCTTGCTCGAACAAGAAGTCCGTCAATCCGTTGGCCAACATTGGGTCGAAACAGCCCGACAAGGTTTTGTTCGACAAGGCCATGGATGCGATGAAGCACAACCGCTTCGACGTGGCGCGCATGACGCTGCAGACCCTGATCAACACCTACCCGGACTCTGAGTTCATCGCGCGCGCGAAATTGGCGGAGGGCGATTCCTGGTACGCCGAGGGCGGGACGGCATCACTGGCGCAGGCCGAACAGGTCTATCGGGATTTCGAAACATTCTTCCCCAACATGCCGGAAGCGGCCGAGGCGCAGTTGAAGATCGCCAACATCCAATACCAGCAGATGGAGAAGTCGGATCGCGACTATACCCACGCCAAACGGGCGGAGGATGAATACCGGAATCTGATCATGCAGTATCCGGATAATCCGAAACTGGTGAAGGAAGGGAAGCTGCGCTTGCTGGAAGTGCAGGAGGTGCTGGCCGATCGGGAGTTCAGCATTGGAAGGTTCTACTACTACAGGCTGTCGTATCCGGCGTCGATTGCACGGTTGAAGTCGCTGGTGGAGAAATATCCGTTGTACAGCCGGGCCGATGAGGCGCTGTACATGCTGGGGCAGAACTTTGAAGCGCAGACCGCGATATTGCGGGCGAAACCGGTGTGCACGGCCTTTAACACTCCGCCGGGCTGCGTCGGAGATGAAGTGCAAAAGGCCAAATATATGGAGGAACTGACCAAAGAGGCGTCAGCGGCTTATTCGCAAATCATTACGCGGTATCCGGCGATGGAGCGTGAGGCGGACGCGAAGAAGCGGCTGGCGGCTCTGCATCAGCCGATTCCGCGGCCGACCAAGGCGGCGCTGGCGCAGAACCGGGCAGAGGAGGAGAGCCGGCGCGAGGCCAACACTCTGGATCGCTTGATGAGCGTGGTGAAGAAGGGGCCTGACGTTGCCCAGGCTGCGAAGGTGGGCGATCCCGCATTGACAGACCCGACGCCGCTGTCGGCCCGGGATGTGGTGACATCATCGATGCGGCAGGCGCTTGGACCGCCGGCTGGCGAAAAAGGTCTGAGTGCCGAGATAGTGAAGGATGGCCCCCCTGGCGCGAATGAGCCAACTCCGCGGTCCGATCGGTCCCCCGCCGGCAATCAGCCTTTCGGCAAGACCAACGTGGCGGTCGACCCCAATGAACTGAAGACGTCGGCGCCCGATCCGAATGAGTTGAAGCCCAGTGTGCCTGATCCGAACGAGCTGAAGCCGGTGCCGGATAGTCAGAAAGCGGCAGCGTCGGATGCAGCCTTGCCGCCACCGATGCAACTCAATGAGATTCAGCCGGCGTCAGCATCCTCGGGCAATGGAGCGGTCGCGACTTCCTCAACCGCCGACTTGGCCACCGACAGGGATGTTTCAAGCAGCAAGAAGAAGAAAAAGAAGGGATTGAGGAAGATCATCGCGTTCTGAAGCCGCACCCCACGGAGTTCGTCACTTCGTGGTCTGCGGCTCAATCATGGGCGCGCGGTAGGTCAAATCCAAGTCTTTCTCTATTTGCGCTGCTTGATCCGGATTCGCGACCTTCATCTCTTCGAGAATCGGTTCCAGAAAGCGGTTGTATTTCTGCAATCCAACGATGTCATGCGCGGCGAGTATCCGCTCCACAGCCTGCGTGGTCGCGGGAGTGACAAGTTCGAGACGGCCCACGAAGACCCGTACGGTCTGCGATGGAACTGGATGGATGGTGAGCGGAAGGATCGAGTTCAGAAAACCGCCTGGCACGATGTAGAACAGTCGGCTGCCTTCTTCGAACCAGGATTGCCGCCAGGTTTCGATCATGGCGCGGGCTTCATCTGAATAAAGGCCCTGACTGGTCAGGATGTCCTGTAGATCGCGGCTCATCGATTCAAACGAAGCAGTCAGCTCGGGAGGGTCGAGCGAAATTTCGCCCGGCAATGGCCCCGCGAGCCGGTAGCCCAGCTTATCGCCGCGGCGTTCGAAGAGGATCAGGCTGGGGATTTCCTGCCGCGCAAGATTCGTGATGTGCAGTTTTCCTTCGGGCGCCACGGTTACCGAGATGGGCAGGGAGAACGCGGATACGCCGCGATAGAAGAGAAATTTTTCCCGCTGAGTGCCGTCGGCAGTCTTCACCACCAGAGGTGCGGCTGATGTCTCGCGCGCAGCGTAGTACTGGTTATCTTCCTCGTCCCCGGGTTGATTCCCGCGCGGAAGGCTGGCAGCGAAGTTCGGAGATACAGTTGCGGAATCCCACTCGATAGTGCCGCTGCTGTGCCGCCGGAACAGAGCCTCCCGGTCCAGAATCCTGTCAGGATTTGGGTCCACATGGCTGGCGTGGGGATACCATTCGGTCATCACTCCCCTGGAAAATGCGACTTTCACGGAGACCGCAGTTTCGCGCGGCGAATAGAAGTAGAGGACCGGGGTTTCCATACGGACCGTGCCCCGCAAACCGGCCTTGAATTGGGCTCCGCTGAGATGCTCCACAAAGCTGGGAAGATCGACCGAGCCGTTCAAGGGCGACCATTCCACGGCCTGGCCGTCTCTGCCCGCGATAGAGGTGAAAGTGCCCCACTCGTGAGCGGTGAGATCGGGGTTGATGCGCTGGTCCTGCGCGCCGAAGCTCGCGGAGAGAAAAAGGCAAAGAGCTGCGAGGACTGCAACGCGGATGCGAGTGGCGGGTGCGGGCATAGTCGGCCCCTTGGCACGCTGCTCAAATATAACTCTTCTTTGGACGTTAGTTTCAGTGGAGAGGTTAGCCGCGTGAGAGCGAATTTGGCAGGTTTTCCTTCTCAACCCGTTCTCAAGCTCCCCGTGGACGCGGTAGGTGCTGACCGCTGGTAACCGGGTAACATCCCGTCTGATCATTGACTTACGTTGACGGGCAGGTTACCTTCGCGTTATCTCCCCCGCAACGAGGAATTTCCTTGGCTCGGAAAATACTGCTGGCTGACGACAGCGTGACCGCCCAGAACATGGGGCGGAAGATTCTCGCGGACGCGGGGTACGAGGTCATTGCGGTCAACAACGGCTCGGCGGCGCTGAAAAAGATCGCCGAACTGAAACCCGACCTCGTCATTCTGGACGTTTACATGCCCGGCTACAGCGGGCTGGAGGTGTGCCAGCGCCTGAAGGAATCGCAGGAAACGGCGCAGATTCCGGTGTTGCTGAGTGTGGGCAAGCTGGAACCTTTCAAGCCGGAAGAAGCGCAACGGGTGCGCGCCGATGGTTACATCGTCAAGCCCTTTGAAGCCAGCGAGTTGTTGAGCGCTTTATCGAAGTTGGAAGATAAGGTGGTGCCGCGGGCCGAACCCTCCAAGCCGGGGCGCTTTGCGCGGGCCATGGCAGCCGCGGAAGAAAGCAGTCGCGCGGGCAAGAAAGAAACTGCCAGCGACACCAATGGATGGAACACCCGCATTGGGTTTCCTCACGAGAAGACGGGGCCTGAAGAGAAAGTTGCGGACGAGTCTACGTTCTATAACCCGATGAACCGGGATCTCCGCACGGTGGTGGCAACCGCTGCGGAAAAAGCTGCGGAGAAAAAAGAAGAAGAGCAGCCCGCGGCGGCGAGACTGGAAGAGAGCAGTGTGGACGTGGCGGCGTTAGCGCCAGCCGGCTTGCCGAAGGATGTGACGCCTGCAGAAGTCGCGGCGATTGCCGCCGCGGCGGCTCAGATGCAGATCGCAGGTGCTGCGGCTCAGGTTGAGCCTCACGTTTCCGAGAGCACATCGTTTCAGCCTCAAGCTTCTGAAGCCCAGATTTCTGAATTCAACGTCTCTGGACCCCAGGTTCCAGAAACCCCGGTTACCGGAACCACCGGTTACGCAAGCTTCGAGCCGCCTTCGGCTCGACTCGAAGAGGCCGCTGCGCCCCCAGTCGAGGAAAAAGTCCAGGAAAATAGAATCGACGGCGTAGCTGGTGAATTTGTTGCGGCTGAGGCAGAAGCTCGCATCGAAACTGGCGCGAGGGCCGAGGACGCGCAAGACCAGCCGGTCACGATGGCAGCCACCGCTGAAACCATCACTGAGGCGAGCGCAGGCGGATCGCGTTGGACAGCGACGCCGGTGGCACTCGAAGGGGATGAGGCGACGATCTCGCTCGAAGAAGAAATGCAGAAAGCCTATGCGGCTTACGCGGCATCTGCCGCCCCCGACTCTGCCGATGTCGCTCCGGCGCCTGAAGTTGAGGCTGCGTCCCCGGAGAACTCTTACTCTCCAGAAGTTGGTGCGCCTGTGTTTGATGCGGCGCCTGCCGAGAATTCTTTTTCGCCCGAGGCTGCGCCCATTACGACGCACTGCCGATTTAGCCCCCGTCGCCGAGGTTGCGGAACCGAATCCAGTTCCCGCTCCAGTGGGGGAGTCTGTCGGCTCCGCAGCGGAGATAACAGCCGAACTTGCCAATCCTTTTGTGACGGAGACGGAGGAATCGCAGCCGCAGGAATCGCAGCCTGTGCCCGAAGTTGTGCCGGCAATGGCAGAAGTGGCAACTGCCGTCAGCAGCGCCTTTGCTCCCATCGACCATGGTGATGAGCACACGGCGGAGTACAAACCAGATTCCGAAGCGATTAAGAGCACGGCAGCGGCGTGGGCGAGTTGGCGCCAGATTCGCGATACGCGCCAGGACGAAGAAGCGGCGCAGGCGCAGTCTTACTCCAAGAAATTCGCGGCGCCCGAGGCTGTTCCGGCGGAGACTGCCGCGGCAGTGGCAGCGGGCGCTGAGCAGACTTTGCAGGAAGCTTCAGCCTCGGCCAAGGGCGACTCCCCAGACGTTGCCAGCATCGTCGAGAGTGTGCTGGCCAATCTTCGTCCCAAGCTGATGGAAGAGATCTCCCGGAAAATGGCGGAGAAGAAATAGGGCGCGTTCCGGGCAGTTCGCCGACGTATCCCTTCGGCCTCTCCATTTTGTTAGGTAGTGTCCTAACACTGCGTTGCTGACTTGGTGGCGGCCTCGGAAAGAAAGGCCGCCAGTACGTCACGCCTTTAACTCCGGCACGTTTTCAAGGACTTTCAGTCTGAGCTGAAGTTGCTTTCCCGCTGGCGAGAAATGCCAAGCCTTGATGGATACCAAAATGCGGAATTTGAAAATCAATTATTTACAGGTCGATGAGATATGGACGTTCTGCGGGAAGAAACAGCGCCAGGTTCGCAAGGGAGATTCGCCGGAACTCGGTAGCCAATGGGTGACAGTCGCAATTGACGCAGAGACAAAACTGATTCCCTCATTCATGCTTGGCAAGAGGCTTCGGATGGACACGCATGTTTTTCTATTTGACCTGTACAAGCGGCTGAATGGGCGCGTGCAGCTTACGACGGATGGCCTGAATCACTACACAGCCAGCGTGCCGGAGACCTTCGGCCTTGATGTTGACTTCGCGCAATTGACCAAGATGTTTGGCGACTTCGGGCAGGAAACTCCCGAAGGGAGGTACTCCCCATCGCCAATCAAGGGGGTTATATCCAAGGTGCGAATTGGTGATCCTGACCCCGATCACATCTCTACGAGCTTTGTGGAACGCAGCAATTTGACCATGCGTATGGCGATGCGGCGATTTACGCGGCTCACCAATGGGTTCAGCAAAAAGCTTTCACATCTGAAAGCGGCTGTCGCGCTGCATTTTGCCTACTACAATTTCTGCCGTGTTCACAGCAGTCTAAGGGTAACCCCGGCTATGGAAAGCCGCATCTCAGATCATGTATGGACCATTGGAGAACTGATCGGCAGTGAAGCGTAATAAAGGCGAAACAAAATAAGTCCATGTAAACCATTGACTTGGGACACGTCCCGTTGTAGTTTTGGACCCAGCACTTTCGTTACCCCCCACTCGCTGAGGGCTCTTGCCAGGTTCCGGGCCACAGGCGAGCATACAAGTAACTCACATGACTCCTGATTATCCATCCTCGGTGACATTCCACTGGGTCAAGAGCCCTCATTTTCGTACCATCCACGTCAATGGTGCATTTGGTGGGTTCAGTCCTAACGGGAGTCTTTTTTGTTCCGTCTACAGCGAGCGGCCAGTCCTTCCTGACGTGACGGTACAAGCCATTGACGGCAGCGGACAAATTGGAAAAGAGATTATTGAGCAGAGAAAAGGCCTCCAAGGCGTTGTGCGAGAACTGGAGGCGGGGCTTGCAATGGATATTCCGACGGCAAAGAGTCTCGTTGAGTGGCTCAATGAGAGAATCAAAATAGCCGAGTCCTATACTGCTGAATTGCAATCGAAAACAGAGGTTAAGTGATGAATGCACTGCCCAATTCTTTTTGGCAAACGTCTTCTACGGTGACGCCGCAGCGAATCACTAATATTGGCGCGTTCAATAAATTGGTGGACGCAGTTTCCGACCTCGACCTCTACGAGAGCAACAATGAGCCGAAACCGAGTCTAGTATTGGTTCATCGAGCTGCTGACATTCTTTCCAGCGTAAGCCTTGAGAACGCCGAAGTGGCTCCTTCTTACGGGGAGATAAACGTGACTTGGAAAGCGAATGGAGTACGGGTAAAGGCAACGTTCGGTCCCGATCCAGATGTGTTCTATGTGTACCGGGAAGGATTCGAAAACGGTCGCGTTGCTTACAGTCATATGGAAGAAAATGCTAGCGCGGCATACTTGCAGTCATCCCTGCAATGGTTAGCTAGCCCTTTTGCGAATGTGTGATGAGGAATCCTCTGGAATAGGCGACCTTGTACCGGACGACACCATCGTCTACAGAGGCTGTAGCAGGAAAAACTTCTTAACGCCCACCAAGGACGCAGTCGCGCCAGCGGCTTTTGAAAAGCGTGGGCTCAATCACAAAGATGGGCTCTCTCTCGCCCTAAACATGGTGGATTCTGTCAGACCGTTCAAGAAGGGCAACTTTGGAGCAGTTGCAATCTCCGTTGGAGATATTCACGGCCTCAACCGTGGACTTGAGGTTCGATTTGATATACAGATTCCCGGTCACATTATCGTCAGGAACATGCCGTGCATGGATCGTTCCCACGAAAAGCAAGCGGCCAACGAAATAGCGGCGGAATTGGCTTTCAGGGCCACGGTTGCATCGGCTGTCCCCGTCATTGTTCCTACCGAGGCAGTCGAAGATATAGCGGCTAGTGCTGAGGAGCCGGCACCATCCTAGCAACGCACTATTAGGACACTACCTTTTGTTAACCCTCCGTTGACAATCCCTTGCAGGCTCCGGTATCTTAAAGACTTTGGGAAGTCTCGCGGTTGCCCGCCTGATGGTCTGGCGTCCTCGCCGGAGAATCAACGAGCGGTCTTCTTTGTTATATTCAATCGCGGTTTCGCAACTTTTTTTCATTCTGGGAGAGTTCCGATGTCAACCTATTTCCCCAAAGCGGGGGAAATTGTGCGCAAGTGGTACGTCGTGGATGCGGACGGGCAAACGCTGGGGCGTCTGGCCTCGCAGGTGGCACGCGTCCTCATGGGCAAAGAGAATCCGCAGTACACGCCGTTTCTGGATACAGGCGATCACGTGATTGTGGTCAACGCCGAGAAGATTCGAACCACCGGCATGAAGTCGGAACAGAAGCAGTATCACCACTACACGGGTTATCCGGGTGGTCTGCGCACCGAAGATTACCGCAAGCGGCTGGCGCGCAAGCCGGAAAAGATTATTGAAGACGCGGTGAAGCGCATGCTGCCCAAGAACAAGCTGGCGGCGCACATGCTGTCGAAGTTGAATGTGTACAAGGGCGACAAGCACCCGCACGAGGCGCAGAAGCCGCAGGATTTGAAGCTGGAAGTACGGGCGTAAGGATGCGCGCCAAAGGCGCGATTATTTCGTCGCAAAGTGCGCAGCGCTTCGCGCGGCGCGCCCAGGTTCTTCGGCGACGAAAGGCATGTCGCCTCAGGATGACAAGAGAACGCGAACAAGCTTAGGAGCTAGGAGCTAAATGGCAGAATTAGTTCAGTATTATGGAACGGGACGGCGGAAGCGGGCGATTGCGCGGGTGTATTTGCGTCCGGGCAGCGGCGATTTCAAGGTGAACGGACGTGCGTTTGAAGAGTATTTCGTAACTCCGGCGCAGCGCTCGGCGGCGAAAGCGCCGCTGGTCACGACCGATTCGGCGGCCTCGTTCAACATTATCGCCAGCGTGCTGGGCGGCGGAGTGCGCGGCCAGGCCGATGCGGTGAAGCTGGGCATTGCGCGCGCGTTAATGCAGTTCAACGCGGAACTTCGCGGCAAGCTGAAGTCCGAGGGCATGGTGACGCGGGACTCGCGCGGCAAGGAACGCAAGAAGTACGGCCAGAAGGGCGCGAGAAAACGGTTCCAGTTCAGCAAGAGATAGTACCGAGTTGCGAGTACCGAGTACCGAGCGAGACCAAGATTCCTCAGCCCCTCGCGTTCGCTCGGGGGTCGGAATGACAAGGATTTTGCTTTCGGCTGATGGCTGAAAGCTGACAGCTGTTTTAGGTGTTCAATTCTTCTCGTGCCTAGCGGCGCGGGGACGGGAATGGCAATCGGAGATTTTTCTGGTTGTCGGCTGTCAGTACCCGGCGTTTTTAATTAGGAACTGGCAACTGAGAACTGAGAACTGGTTTCCGATGCAGACTAAATAAGGAGGTTCATTGGCTACCATCACCATGAAGGAGTTGCTCGAAGCGGGTGTTCACTTCGGGCATCAGACGAAGCGCTGGAATCCCAAGATGAAGGAATACATCTTCGGAGAGCGCAACGGGATTTACATCATCGATTTGCAGAAGACGCTGAAAATGTTCAAAGAGGCGTCGAAATTTGTGCAGGAACTGGCGGCTGAGGGCAAGATTGTGCTGTTCGTGGGCACCAAGCGCCAGGCGCAGGACGCCATCGCCGAAGAGGCGACGAAATGCGGCGGCTTCTACATTAACCAGCGCTGGCTGGGCGGGCTGCTTACCAACTGGGTTACGGTGCAGAAGTCGGTGAAGCGGCTGAAGGAACTCGACGAGATGGCCACGGATGGCCGCTACGAGTTGCTGCCGAAAAAAGAAGTCATCAAACTCGAGCGCGAGCGCAAACATTTGCAGGCCAACCTGGCGGGGATCAAGAACATGAGCCGGTTGCCGGATGCGGTGTTCGTCGTCGACTCGAACAAAGAGCAGATTGCGGTGCGCGAGGCGCGCAAGCTGGGCATTCCGGTGGTTGCGGTGGTCGATACCAACTGCGATCCCAGCGAAGTGGATTACGTGATTCCGGGTAACGACGATGCGCTGCGGGCGATCCGGCTGTTTACGTCGAAGATCTCGGACTCGATTGCCGAGGGCGCGCAGTTGATGAGCGACAAACAGGTCGCGGACATGACGGCGGCCTCAGAACAGGCGCAGGCTCTCGAAATGCAGCAGGCCGAAGATGCGGCAGCCGCACTCGAGATTCGCGCTCAGGAAGCTGCGGCAGCATCTGATCTGGCGGACCTTGGCGAGAACATCAGCATGGAGGAAGTGCTGGGTCCGGGGACGCATAAGAAGCCGGTTGCGAATGAGGAAGGCGACGTCCCAATCAAGGTGGAGAGCCAGACGGTTTAAGAGCAGTGTCTAGTGGTCAGTGGTCAGAAAGAACAAACCGGGCGTTTGACATCAGACCCGCGCGGGTCGTCCGGCGCGGGTCTAGCTATATAGGTTTCAGGGTTTCAGAGTTGCAAGGTTTCAATGTTTAGGCAGTATGTGGTGCGAGCCATCCATTTCTCGTCATGAAACTCTGAAACTTTGAAACCTGGGCACTAACCCAGAATTCATAAGGACTCTCAATCAATGAGCACTACTACTATGGCAAATATTTCTGCGGCACAAGTGAAAGATCTCCGGGAAAAAACCGGAGCCCCGATGATGGATTGCAAACAGGCCCTGACCGAAGCCAAGGGCGATATGGAGCAGGCGGTCGTGATTCTGCGCAAGAAGGGCGTTTCGGTCGCCGCCAAGAAAGCCACGCGCGTGACCAGCGAAGGAGCGGTGACCAGCTACATTCATGCCGGCGGCAAGATTGGCGTGCTCGTCGAAGTGAACTGCGAGAGCGATTTCGTGGCGCGCACCGACGACTTCAAGGATCTGGTGCACGACATCGCCATGCACATCGCGGCCAGCGATCCAAAGTACGTGCGCAAAGAAGATGTCACCGCGGCAGACTTCGCCCGCGAGAAGGAAATCTTTCTGGCGCAGGCTGTGGCCTCGGGCAAGCCGCAGAATATCGCGGAGAAGATGGTTGCCGGCAAAATGGAAAAGTTCTACGAAGAGGTCTGCCTGCTGGAGCAACCCTTCATCAAGGACCAGACCATGTCGATAGCACAGCTCATCGCGGCGAAGATTGGCAAGCTGGGCGAGAACATCAGCGTGCGGCGCTTCGCGCGCTTCAAAGTGGGCGATGTGGGAGCGACGGTCGCAACCACCAAGCCTACGGAACAGAAAGCGGAGTAGTTCGAGGGCGCCTGCGAGCGCTCTTTATTTTGTGCCAGCAGCGAGGGCGGGACGCTCTCGCGACAGCCGGCGGGGCCCTTCGGTTACACTCAGGGCAAGCGTCGGCGCTACAAATGCAAACCCCAGCCTTCAAACGCGTTCTGCTCAAGATTTCCGGAGAAGCCCTTGCTGCCAACCAGGGCTTCGGTGTGGATACGGCACGCATCCATGAAGTCGCGGCCGAACTGGCCGACGTCCACCAGCTGGGAGTGCAGCTTGCGATCGTTGTTGGCGGCGGCAACTTCTTTCGCGGCGTGGCCGACCAGGCTCGCGACATGGACCGCGTCTCCGCTGATCACATGGGCATGCTGGCCACGGTAATCAACGCACTCGCCTTGCAGGATGCGCTGGAAAAGCAAAAAGTCTACACCCGCGTGCAAACGGCAATTGAGATGAATCAGGTGGCGGAGCCGTTCATCCGGCGGCGGGCGATTCGTCATTTGGAGAAAGGCCGGGTAGTGATCTTTGCCGGCGGCACAGGCAATCCCTACTTCTCAACCGACACCGCCGCATCCCTGCGCGCCATGGAGATCAAGGCCGATGTGATTCTCAAGGCTACCAAGGTCGATGGCATTTACGACGCCGATCCCATGAAGGTGAAAGACGCCAAGAAGTTCACTGACATCACTTACATGGATGTTCTAAAGCTAGGGCTGAAAGTGATGGACTCCACCGCCATCAGCCTGTGCAAGGACAACAACCTCCCTATCATCGTCTTCAACCTGAACCAGCACGGGAATATCCGGCGCGTGGTGAGCGGGGAGAAGATTGGGTCGCGGGTGAGCGCTTAAGACTTGGCCACGGATCTCCACGGATACCCACGGATCAGAAATTCCAGATCCGTTTGATCCGCGAAAATCCGTGGCAAATTTTCTTTTGGGTTTATAATTCAGCGTTTTGATTCTTGAACTCTTACGGAGCTGACTGATATGGCGCAAGCCACCATGGCCGCGATTCCGGGCCTGAAAGAAACTTACGTACAACTGAAAACGCGGATGGACAAGGCGGTGGAAGATTTTCGCAAGGCGATGGCGGCGACGCGCACCGGGCGCGCCTCGGTGCACATGCTGGACAACGTTAGCGTTGACTACTACGGATCGCAGATGCCGTTGAACCAGATCGCCCAGGTGCACGCGCCGGAGCCGCAGATGATTACGGTGCAGCCCTTCGACCCATCGCAAATCGGAGGGATTGAGAAGGCTATCCGATCCGCTGAACTCGGGCTGAATCCGATGAACGACGGCAAAATGATCCGCGTGCCGGTGCCGACGCTGACGCAGGAGCGCCGCCAGGATATGGTGAAGCATCTGCACAAGGTGCTCGAGGAGCACCGTACCGCGGTGCGCAATATCCGCCGCGACGGCAACGACGCCATCAAGAAGGCGCTGAAGGACAAGAAGATCACCGAGGACGACGAGAAGCGGTCGCTGGAGGAAATCCAGAAGCTCACCGACGACGAGATCAAGAAGATGGAAGAGATGAGCAAGGGTAAAGAAAAAGAAGTGCTGGAGCTGAAGTAGGCTCGTCTTCCTGCATCCAACCGAAATCAGGGCATCCGAAAACGTGCGGATGCCCTTTATGTTGGGCGGTTCGTCCGTATAATCGAAACATTGAAGCTATGAAGAAAGTTGTCCATGCCGCATGCCCGCACGACTGCCCCGACGCTTGCGGAGTTCTGATCACGGTGGAGGATGGACGTGCCACGAAGATTCAGGGCGATCCTCAGCATCCGGTGACGCGGGGATTTTTATGCGGGAAGGTGGCGAAGTATTTGGACCGGGTTTATTCGCCGGACCGGGTGCTTTATCCGATGCGGAGAGTTGCGGTGAAGGGAGTGGCTTGCGCCGCCAGCGCGGGCGACTCGCCCGCGCCCACACAAGCTCGGAGCTTCGCTCCTGGACAGCCGAGAGCCTGCCCTGAGCTTGCCGAAGGGGCGGCTGTTCCCACACAAACAAAAACCTGGCAGCGCATTAGCTGGGATGAGGCGCTGGATGAGATTGCCTCGCGCTTTCGCGCCATCCTCGCCGAGTTCGGCAGCGAAGCCATTTTGCCTTACTCTTACGGCGGAACGCTGGGAGCGCTGAATGGCGCCTCCATGGATCGCAGATTTTTCGGCCGCATCGGCGCTTCGCAACTGGAGCGGGCAATTTGTTCCGCTGCGGGCGAGGCTGGATTGCAGTCTGTGCTTGGCGTGAAGCTGGGCACCGAGCCCGAGCAGTTCATTCATTCCCGTTACATCATTGCCTGGGCTTCGAACATTCACGGAAATAATGTTCACCTCTGGCCGTTCATCGTTGAGGCCCGGCGCAGAGGCGCGAAGCTGGTGGTGATCGATCCTTATCGCACGCGGACTGCGGCGTGCGCAGACTGGTATCTTCCGATCAATCCCGGCACCGATGCCGCGCTGGCGCTGGCCATGATGCATGTAATCATTGGTGAAGGGCTGCACGATGCTGATTACGTGGCGAAGTACACGCTGGGCTTCGATGAGTTGCGAGAAAAGGTTAAAGCTTACTCGCCGGAGTGTGTGGCACTGTGGACCGGGATCGCCGCCGAAGACATACGCAAGCTGGCGCGTGAATATGCCACGGTGCAACCCTCGGTAATTCGTCTGAATTATGGAGTGCAGCGGTCGGAGGGCGGTGGCATGGCTACGCGTGCCATCGCGATGCTGCCCTGCATCATCGGATCGTGGAAAACAATTGGCGGCGGGTTGCAGATGTCGACCAGCGGCGCCTTTGGACTGAACAAAGATGCGCTGACGCTCCCCGGCCTTAAGGCTGATGGGCTTCAGCACACGCCACGAACTGTGAACATGGTGGAACTGGGCAAGGCGTTGAATACGCTAAGCGATCCGCCCTTGAAGGCGTTGTTCGTCTACAACTCAAATCCCGCGGCGGTGTGCCCGAATCACAACGAAGTGGTTCGCGGGCTGAAACGTCCCGACTTGTTTACCGTGGTCCATGAGCAGTTCTTCACCGACACTACCGACTACGCCGACATCGTCTTGCCGGCGACGACGTTTTTCGAGCACAAAGATCTACAGGCCGCGTACGGTCACTACTACCTGCAAGTGTCGGACCAGGCCATCGAGCCGCTGGGAGAATGCCGTTCGAATGTGGAAGTGTTTCGTGCACTTGCCGAACGGATGGGATTCAAGGAAGCATGCTTCAGTGAGAGCGTCGATGAGATGATCGATGGCGCGTTGGCCTCGAGTAATCCTTGGCTGTCTGGCCTCACCCGCGAGCGGTTGGAGCGGGAAGGGCAAGTGCGTTTGAACTTTGCGGCTTCCGGTTTCCGGCTTCCGGCTTCCGGCGCTACTTCATCGGAAGTTGTGCCGGAACCCTTTCTTCCCTTCGCTCGCGGCAACTTCCGCACGCCTTCAGGCAAGGCTGAACTTTACAGTGAAGCGATTAAAGCGCAGGGGCTTGATCCCGTCCTCGAGTTCAAGCCTCCGGCGGAGTCGCGGCATGGAATCGAGAAGGCAACGTTTCCGTTAGAACTTCTGGCGCGCAAGGCCGATAACTTCCTGAATTCAACTTTCTCCAATCTGCCATCGGTCCAGGAGATGGAGGAGACGAACCTTCTTGAAATTCATCCCGCCGATGCCCGAGCGCGCGGAATTGCCGACGGAGAAACGATCAGGGTTTACAACCATCGGGGTGAAATCTTTCTGAAGGCCAGAGTCGATGGCGCGGTTCAGCCGGGAGTGGTCTCGGCGCGGCTGAATTGGGCCAAGCTGGGTCCAGGATTCCGGAATATTAACGTGCTGACCTCAGAAAAACTTTCCGATCTGGGCAACTCGGCCACGTTTTATTCCGTCTTGGTGGAGGTGGAGTCTGCCAAGTCCCTTCCATGAAGCCACCGGCAAGAGTGGCGGCTTGGACGCTTTCTATTTTTCTACCGTATAATGATCGTTTTCCCACATCCCAGAGGCTGAGGTCGTACCGATTCATTTTTGCTCTCATCGAGACATTGTTGTGTCCGCGCATCGCCACGGGTCATCCGGCGCCGCTCATCCCCCATCTTCTTCATTTGAACGGCTTTGCCGGAGAATGAAAGGGCTCGGGTGGGCGCTGGGGATCATGTTCGTGCTGCTTTCCGCCTCGGCCAGCTGGGCGCAGACCGACATCATCTCCGAAATCAACGTTCAGGGTAACCGCAGGATTCCCGCTGAGACGGTCAAGGCCCGCATCTTCACTCACCCCGGCGATATCTACGATCCTGCGGCGCTGGAGCGCGATTACCACTCGCTGTGGAACACAGGTTATTTCCAGGACATCGTATTCAGCCGCGAACAGACTCCGAAGGGTTGGCGGCTGATTATCCAGGTGAAGGAAAAGCCGACCATCCGCGAGATCAATTACGTTGGCGCCAGTTCGGTTTCCAACAGCGACATTCTTGATCGTTTCAAAGAGGCGAAGGTTGGCCTGTCGGTGGAAAGTCAGTACGATCCCACGAAAGTGAAGAAAGCGGAAGTGGTGATCAAAGGCCTGCTGGCAGAACATGGCCGGCAGTTTGCGACGGTACGGACCGAGGTGCGGCAGATTCCTCCGGCCGCGATTGGAATCACTTTTGTGATCAAGGAAGGTCCCAAGGTAAAGGTAGGCAAGATCAAGTTCGAAGGCAACAAGAACGTCAGAACGCGGGTGCTGCGTTACGCCATGAAGAACCTGCGGCCCATTGGCATCCCGCACTCGATTTTCCTGGAGAACATCTTTGCCCGAACCTACGACGCGACCAAACTCGATGAAGACTCGGAACGCGTTCGCAACGAATACCAGAATCGCGGTTATTTCAAAATGAACCTCGTGGGCCAGCCTAAAACGGAGATTCACGATACCGGTCACGCGGGCGCCCACGTCCCGCTGTTGCAGGGCGGGGCGGGCAAATCAGTCGACATCACCATGATTGTCGACGAGGGCGAGCGCTATAACCTGGGTGGCATCACTTTCAAGAACAACAAGGCGGTCTCCAATTCGAAGGCGCTGCGATCCATCTTCCCCATCAAGGACGGAGACGTCTTCAGCAAGGAGAAGGTGGGCAAGGGTCTCGAACAACTCCGCAAGGCCTATGGAGAGTTGGGCTACATCAATTTCACTCCAGTGCCGGAAACCAGGTTTGACGACGAAAAGAAACTGATCTATCTCGACATCGACGTTGACGAGGGCAAGCAGTTTTATGTGCGCCGCATCGAGTTCGTGGGCAACACCACGACGCGCGACAAGGTGATCCGGCGCGAGGTCGCACTGGAAGAGGGCAGCGTCTACAACTCGAAACTGTGGGAGTTGAGCTTGCTGCGCTTGAACCAATTGGGTTACTTCGACGTCATGAAGCCGGACGACCCGAACGTCACCACCCGCCAACTGGATGAGAAAAACGGTTATGTCGATCTGACGCTGAAGGTCAAAGAGAAGGGCAAGAACAGCATTGGATTGAACGGCGGCGTGAGCGGTCTGGAAGGCGCGTTTGTGGGCATCAACTACGCCACCAATAACTTCCTCGGTCTGGGCGAGACGCTTCAGGTGCAAGCCAGCGTCGGGAACCTGGCTAAGAGCATCCGCTTCGGTTTTACCCAGCCCTACATGTTTGACCGGCCGTTGCAGTTTGGTTTCAACGTGTATTACACCAAGACCAAATACGATCAGGCGCGGCAGCTCTCCATTTTCAGCGGGCAGAACCTGAACCTGCCCAACGCGGTTCTGCAGAACCTGCAGAATTACACGCAATCCAGCGCGGGATTCACCACATCGTTGAGCTATCCGCTGCGCGCGCGTAACAAGCGCCGCTTCAACCGCGTGGGAGCGACCTACTCCTTCGACCGGTCTTCGCTTTTAGCCCTCAGTTCGGCCTCCAAGAATCTGTTTGAGTTTCTGGCCTTCCGCGGAATCTCCGGCCCCAATGCTCTGCAAGGAATTATCACCAGCAAGATTTTCCCCAACTTCTCCTTCAACACCATCAACAGTCCGATCTCGCCGCACACCGGGCACCAGTTCACCCTGGGCGCGGAACTCGCCGGCCTGGGAGGAACAGTTCGATCAGTCCGGCCCATTGTTCAATACAAGCGTTTCATTCCCGTGCAGAAGGGGCGGAACGCGCTGGGCTTCAACGTTCAGGGATCGTTTATCACCGGCTTTGGTGGCCTGGTTGCGCCTCCTTTCCAGCGTGCTTACCTGGGCGGCGAGAACGATCTGCGCGGCTTCGATATCCGCTCGGTGTCCCCGGTGGCGTTCCTGCCGAGCGTAGGCTCGATTGCGCTGACGAATCGTGATGGAACGCCGGTACTCAAGAATCCAGCGAATCCGCTTCAGGGCAACGTGACCATTCCAATTCCAGTGGACCAGATCGTTTTCCCGGGCGGCGATTTCAGTGTGTTCACCAACCTGGAGTACCGCATCACGATCGTGGGGCCGGTGGCCCTGGCTCCGTTCGTGGACACGGGCATCGATCCCATTATCCGCAAGTCGCAGTTGCAGATTGCGCAGGTACAATACGATGGCGTAATCGGTCAACCTTTTGGATGTCCACTGTTGATACAAACCGCCACCGCCAATACCTGTACTGTGGGGAGTGCGTTGGCGCCGCCGCCGTCGAAAGATCTGCAAGTTCTGGGATCGACCAACTGGCGGCCGCGCATGTCCACCGGACTTGAGTTGCAGGTGTTCCTCCCGGTGATCAACGCGCCCTTCCGGGTTTATTGGGCCTACAACCCGCTGCGGTTGGATAGTCCCGCAACGCCGCCGATCCCGATTACTCCCAACATGTTCCCGCAAGTCTGCGGACCGGCCGGTTGCCACTTAACTCAGGCGGGCTGGTATACGTACAACCTGGCCAGGAACGCGTACTCCCCCAGTTTCCTGCTGCGGGAACCGCGCAAGACATTCCGCTTCACGGTGGCGACGACGTTCTAAGGGCGGGCGTAGTGCCAGCATCCGCCTGCTTTCGCGGGCGAGGGCCCCCGCGCCGCAAGTTTTACTGGCTAATGGCGATTGGTTACAGTTCAGAAGGTTTGACGGCGGCTGATAGTGCTCTCTATAATTGCTGTCGACCACGCCATTGCAGAAAGCTGACCAGTGTGGACGACACGTCCGCAACCCCGGCGTGTGGCGCTGGCGGCCCAGAGCGCCTTGTCTAAGAGAAGAGTGTCTGACGGCGGCCCGTTGCCAGTAACGCAAGACAGGGAAACGCAAGACAAAGTTTTAGACGAAGACCCGAGAGTGCGGCCCGGTCAGCCCGGTGTTGCCTGAGGCTAATCTGAGTTTATCCCGAAGCATTACGGAACTATGGTCCAAGGAGTTTAAAAGATCCAATGACAAGCAAGTTTCTGCGGTTTCTTCTGGCTGTTGCGGTAGTCTTGACGATTTCCGCATGGGCCCAAACCCCCGGTGGCGCTGCCACGACCTCATCTACTCCAGTTGCTGCGGCTGCGAGTCCGGCGGCCGCCGCGCCCACGACCGGCGGTACCAAGGTCGGAACGATCAACGTGGAAGCAGCCGTCTTCGGTTCCAACGAAGGCCGCCGCGACGCCGACGCCTTGCAAAAGAAGCTGGAGCCCAAGCAGAACGAACTCAAGGGTCAGAACGAAGAGCTTGAGGGTTTGCAGAAGCAACTGCAAACTCAGGGCGACAAGCTGAACGAGGATGCCAAGGCCACCCTCATCAAGCAGATTGAGACCAAGAAAAAGTCTCTTGAACGTGCCGTCCAGGATTTCCAGGAAGACGGACAAACGCAGGGGAAGGAGATCTTCGGGCGTATTTTGCAGAAGATGGCTCCCACGATCGTGAAATACGCGCAGGACAATGGATTCCAGTTAATTGTCGACACCTCGAACAATTGGCCGCAGAGCCAGGTTCTATGGTCGGGCGAAGGCGTCGATATTACAAAGGCCATCGTTGATGCCTATAACACGTCGTCCGGTGTACCGGCTCCTGCCCCGGCAGGCGCAGGCGCGAAGACGCCGGCGAAGCCCGCCACGCCGAAGCCGGCGGCTCCGGCGCCAACCACACCCAAGTAAAGTTTCTGCGACACCGCAGGTGCCGGAAAAGTTCCCAAAGGCCGCGCTTATGCGCGGCCTTTTCTCTGCACTCCCCCATCCAACGAAGGTGCTTCCGGTGTCCTTACCAGCAACGCATTTCATTCGAGGAGGACACCATGTTCACTTCTACACTCAATTCGTCGTGGGACGAGCGCTCGCGCCGCGGATTGAGAGCCTTGACCTCGTTCGGCATACAGGCGTTGGCGGTTGGCGTTTTGCTGATCGTGCCGCTGCTGCGCCCTCTGGGATTGCCTTCGTTGCGCCCACTCTCGACACCAGTCAGCCTTGGCCGCCCTCTGGAAGATGCTCCCGCAACCGTAACGCGAGCCAGTGGAAGCGCTGCCGCAACGAACAGTCCTGCAGCGATTGCCTGGAGAACGCCCACGCGAATTCCGAAAGGCATACCAGATGCCAGCGACGACGGTCCGCTGGTGGTTGGGCAGTCTGGTGCCTACGTCCCCGGAGCTTCCGGGCTGGGGAGTCCCGATGGAGTGCGGGATTCTTTGGGAGTGGGTCTACGACCGGTTATGCCTGTAGCGCCGGTGGCGGTCGCTCCTCCGATTCGCATCTCGCACATGAGCGAGGGAGACCTGGTTCGTAAGATTCTTCCGGCCTATCCGCCCCTGGCGCGAAGCGCGCGCATTCAAGGGCAGGTCGTGTTGCAGGCGGTGATCAGCAAGCAAGGAGTCATCGAGAACCTGACAGTTCTGGCTGGACATCCCATGCTGGTGCCTGCGGCGAAAGAGGCTGTGCGCCAGTGGCGCTACCGGCCGTACATCTTGAACAACGAGCCAGTCGAGGTGGAAACGCAGATCACGGTGAACTTCTCGCTGGCCGGCAACTGATAAAGCGAGTTTCTGGTTTCCAGTGTCTGCGCTGTGAACTAGAAGCTGGAAAACTGAAACTGCCTTGGGAGTAGCCCAAGCGTAACCTGAGCGCGCGGGCTGCTCCCGATATAATCGAGGCCAGTGGCGACAACCGTAGAAATTTTGAGCCGTGTGGCTACACGCCCGACATGGGCTGAAGTTTCACTGGCTGCTTTGCGGCAAAACTTCCGCACCGTGGTGAAGCATGCCGGTGCGGGTGTCACCGTGTGCGCGGTGGTGAAAGCTGACGCTTACGGACACGGCGCGGTGGAATGCTCGCGCGCTCTGCAGGCGGAGGACGCGAAGTGGCTGGGCGTTACCTCGCTGGATGAGGCGATCCCGCTGCGCGAGGCGGGCATTGAATCGCGAATTCTGCTGATGACAGGCTTCTGGCGCGGCGAAGAGGGTGAGATCGTCCGCTTGCGGCTTACGCCCACGGTGTGGGAGCCCTGGCATATCGAGTCCCTGGAAAATGCCGCGGCTTCGGGATCAGTGCGGCATGCGGTGCATTTGAAGGTGGACACCGGCATGGGCCGGCTGGGTGTATCGCTCGATCAACTTTCCATTGTGCTGAAGGCTCTGAGCGCGGCTCCCAATCTGGTTCTCGAAGGGCTCTCGACTCATCTGGCGTCTTCCGAGATCATGGATGCGCCCTCGGTGGCAGAGCAGGAGCGGCGTTTCGAGGAGGCGCTGCGCATGGTGCGCGCCGTGGGCTTCAATCCGAGTTTGATCCACATGGCCAACACCAGCGCGCTGATCTCACGGCGCGAAACGTGGAACAACATGGTGCGTCCGGGCATTGCGGTCTACGGATATTACTTGCCGTTCCAGCGTGCGGGACGGGAGGTGAGCGGCGGAACGCTGCGGCTTCCCGTGAAGCCGGTGTTGACCTGGAAGACGCGCATTCTGTCGATGCGGGACTTCGCCGCCAACCAGCCTCTCGGTTACGGCGGAACTTACGTGACCAAAGCGCCCGCACATGTTGCGGTGCTGCCTGTGGGCTACGCGGATGGATATAACCGGCAGCTATCGAATCGCGGGCGGGTGATCGTCCGCGACCACTATGCGCCGATCGTCGGCAGCATTTCGATGGACCTCACGCTGGTGGATGTGACCGGTATTCCTGAGATTGCAGTCGGCGATGAAGTGATCCTGCTCGGAACCCGCGACGGTTTGAGCGTCGATGCGCTTGAACATGCCCGCCTGGCGAACAGTTCACCGTACGAGATTCTCTGCAATATTTCGAAGCGCGTGCCGCGGAAATATGGAAACTAGTTTTCCTGCGAAAAGCAGCAGCCTTTAACCGTGTATGAAGAGATCGGCGGAGTCAAGGCACACTTTGGCTGAGAGGAAAGATGGGTTGATGTTTTTGACTTTCCTCTTGTTGGAAGCTTTTGTTCTTGCTCTTGCTCTTGCTCTTGCTCTTGCTTTCGTTCTTGCTGTGCCGACCAAGGCTCGCCTCTCAATCCTGCGGTGGGATTGGCCCCACCAGCCATGTATTCGATTCCGCCGCGAGGCGGAACCATGATTGCTGCTTCGAACTCCCTCGCTTTCGAGGGAGGCAGGGAACCCATTCACTAAGTCGAGGATGGACTACACCCCAGCGGTTAAACCGGGCTTACCCTGCATGCGAACCGGAGGCGCTGAGTTGGGCATAATCCACGCCCCGCCTCCACATCCACCACAACCGCACCGCCAGCTTGCGGGCCACGGCCACGACGGCAATCGAGCGGTTCTTGCGCATGGCCAGGCGGCGGTAATCTCGTTTCCACTGGGCCTCGTGCCGCACCGCCACGTGCGCCGCTTCCACCAGCAGACCGCGCAACATCGCGTTGCCCTGCTTGCTGATGTGTCCCAGCCGCTGCTTGCCGCCCGAGCTGTCTTCGCTGGGAATCAGTCCCAGATAGCTGGCTAGTTTTTTGCTGTTGGCAAACCGCGCGGGATCGCCGATCACCAGCACAAAAGCCAGCGCCGTAATCGGACCCACGCCGGGATGAGTCATCAGCCGCACCGCCGCAGGTTGTTGCGCCGCTTGCTGCGCGACTTCCTGGTCCAGCGGATCGGTGCGATGCAACAACTCGGCCAGCAATTCCAGATTGTCTTGCCGCCGCCGTCCCGCCCACGGCGCCAACTCCAGGGCCTGAAACTGTTTTTGTCCCGCTTGGCTCCACAGCCCGGGCTTGCGCTCCATGCCTTCGCTGCTGGCCAGCGAACGCAACTGATTCTTCACCCGCGTACGCATCTGCACCAGCCGGTGGCGATGCCACAGCAGCTGCCGCAGATCACGATTGTCCGCCGGCGGGATCCAGATGCGCATCTTCTCGAACTGCCCGCTGCATAACAGCTCGCGCAGATGCTCGGCATCGCGCGCATCGGTCTTTTGCTTGCGCGTCTCCGCCGCCCGAATCTTGGCCGCGTCCCCGATCCACAACTCGTGCCCCAACTCCCCCAGCAACCGCTCGAACCAGCGCGACGACCCGCCGGTTTCCATTCCCACTCGCACCGTCTGCCCCACCAGGCCGCGGTAAAACTGCTCCGCTGCTCCGCGGTGCTCTAAACGGCGCTGACCCCACTCCCCTCCTTCCGTATTGACAAACGCAATTTGCTGAAACCTCGGATGAAAATCACAGCCTATAATCCACATGTCGGCTCCTTTCCCCGAGCCTTGGTCTTGTTCAACGACAACCAATGTACTCGGCTAGGAGCCGATCTCTTCATGCCATCACAAAGATTGCTAAGAAACAGCCGCGAAGAACGCCAGGAGGGCCGCTCGCCTCCAGGCTCCGCCCCATTGCGACCATTCACGGGCCCACCTACAGGAAAGACCCTAGACGGATTGGCATTCTGTGGAAATTTCTTAACCTGGCCGTCGCATTCGCAGCCAGAATCCAAGAATCTGCACATGATTCGCAGCATTCGCGTCCCGCAGATATGTGTTTGCCTGATTTCTTTTGTTGAGAAATTCATCTACACTTCACGTTGCTTTAACTCTTCGCCCATTACCCTTCGTTGTGTAGCTTTCGAAACTCTCAGGAGGAACTCCATGTCTTCACAAAGTTTCCTGGCAAAGACCAGGCAACACGTCGCGGTTGGCGCGAGCTTGTTTGCGCTGCTCGTGAATCTCGGAGCGCCGGCCATGTCCACCGCTCAAGAACCGGCCAAGAAGCCGACCACAACCACCCCCATTAAGCATGTGATCGTGATCATCGGAGAAAACCGCACCTTCGATCACATCTTCGCTACCTACCAACCCACTTCAACGGACACCATTTCCAATCTGCTATCCAAGGGTATAGTCAACGCCGACGGCACGCCCGGCCCCAACTTCTCTCTTGCCAGCCAATCTTCGGCCAGCGACACCACGACCTACCAGCTCAATCCGTCCGACAACACCCCTTATTCGGTGCTGCCACCTGTGCTGGCCGGTGGATATACCACGCCACCGTTCGCGACTGTGGGAGCAGCGAAGGCGGTTGAGAATGCTTTGCCGAACGACTATTACGTTTACATGACCACCGGAGGCACCGGGCTGTCGCACGGAGCGATCGACACCCGCATCCCCAACGCAACATCCCTGCCCTCGGGGCCATTCCAACTGACCTCTGCGACGCATCCCTACGATGCTTACGACAACAGCCCCGTGCATCGCTTCTACCAGATGTGGCAGCAGTTTGATTGCAACGCGGCAAATGCTTCAACCACGAATCCCACGGGCTGCGCGCAGGACCTGTTTCCCTGGGTCGAAGACACCATCGGCGCCGGCGACAACGGGCTTCCCCAACCTGCGGGCTTCACCGATACGACCACCAAAGAGGGCTCGACCTCGATGGCTTTCTACAACGTTCAGCAGGGCGATGCGCCTTACCTGAAATCTCTCGCGGACAAGTATGCGATGAGCGATAACTACCATCAGGCGGTGATGGGCGGAACTGGCGCTAACCACATCATGATGGGAACGGGCGACGCCATCTGGTTTAGCGATTCCCACGGGAATGCGCTTCAGCCCCCACACAATGTGTTGGTCGCCGCAGGCAGCCCGAATGCCGGAGTAGTGGACGAAATCGAAAACCCGAATCCCCAGGCTGGCACGAACAACTACTATGTCGAAGACGGTTACGGCGGCGGCTCCTACGGATCTGCCTCGTACGGCGGAGGAAGCTATACCGAATGTTCAGACACGACTCAGCCCGGAGTCGCGCCCATCACCAATTTTCTGAGCGCGCTCACCACACCCATCAATCCCAACTGCGATGCGGGACATTATTATCTGCTCAACAACTACAATCCCGGATACTACGGGAACGGTTCCAGCGCCTATAACGACATCGACGATCCGGCCGAGACAGTGTTCACGGTTCCACCGTCATCGGTTCGCAATATCGGCGATGCTTTGAACGATGCGAGCGTTTCGTGGGCGTATTACGGCGACCAGTGGAACCCCTACCTGAAGAATCCAGATTTGAATTATGTGGTTAACTGGAACCAATACTGCAACATCTGCAACTTCTTCCAGTACTCGACGTCGATCATGAAGAGCGCGTCGAGCCGGGCGAACTTGCAGGACACCACCGAACTGTATTCGGCGATCAAGAACGGCACTCTGCCCGCCGTCTCCTTCGTCAAACCTGATGGATGGCTCGACGGCCACCCGGCGTCTTCCAAGCTGATTCTGCTCGAAGGTTTCATCAAGAGGATCGTGGACGACGTGAAGGCCAACGCGGATTTGTGGAACAGCACCGCCATTCTCGTCACCATGGACGAAGGCGGCGGCTACTACGACTCCGGCTACGTTCAGCCGCTGGATTACTTCGGGGACGGCACCAGAATTCCCTTGATCGCAGTCTCGCCTTTCACCAAGGCTGGGCACATCTCGCACCAGTACAATGACCACGTTTCGATTCTGAAGTTCATCGAAGCGAACTGGGGACTATCTCCGCTGACCACCCGCAGCCGGGATAATTTCCCGAATCCAGTCACCACCAGCAGCAACCCTTACGTTCCGACGAACAGTCCAGCGATCGGCGATCTGATGGACCTGTTCGATTTCTCTGCGAAGAAGTAGTTCGCAGAAGGTGGTAGACACAAAGCAGATGGCCCCAAACAACGGGCCATCTGCTTTTTTGTTCCGCCCCGTGTTTCCCGTTGTCTCCTGTGGTGAAAGGTTTGGCAAGCGCAGAATCTCCCGCATCCCCCCGCGCATCCGTTATCCTAGTAGAGAACTTATGTCTACTCCGAAATCTAAAACATTCAGCAGCGCCGCTGTCATCGATACTTCTGCGAACAATGGCTCGAATCCCGAGCGCGAGCGCGTATTCAACGCCTTCCGCCAATGGGGGTATCTCGAGGGCGATCTTGATCCGCTTGGCTTTCTGCGTCCGCGTCCCACTCCGGAACTGGCGGTTGAAGGCGAGTACGCCCGCGAGGCGCGTTCGATCTACTCCTCGACCATCGGCGTCGAGATCAACCACATCTACGCGCCCGAGCGCCGACGCTGGATTTATGAGCAGATGGAATCGCCTGCGCCTGAATCCGTCGTCACGGAAAAAGATCAGCAGCGGATTCTGGATTTGCTCATCCGCGCGGACGTGTTCGAGCAGGTGATGCAGCAGCGGTATCTTGGCAGCAAGCGCTTTTCGCTGGAAGGCGTCACTGCGCTGATTCCTTTGGTGGATGAAATTCTAGACACCGGCTCTCGGCTCGGCGCTATTGAACTTGTGATGGGCATGAGCCACCGTGGACGGCTCAACGTGATCGCCCACGTTACCAAGCGGTCTCCCGAGGAAATCTTCGCCGGCTTTGAAGACGTCGATCCGCGCAGCGTTCTCGGCTCCGGCGACGTGAAGTATCACATGGGCGCGACCGGCGAATACATTACGCGCAGCGGCAACAAGGTTCACATCCATCTGGTCTCGAATCCCAGCCACCTTGAAGCCGTCAACCCGGTTACAGTGGGCCGCACCCGGGCGAAGCAGGACCGGACTGGCGAAGGCGGGCGCGAGAAATATCTTCCGCTGCTGGTTCACGGCGATGCTGCTTTCGCCGGACAAGGCATTCTCGCGGAAACTATGAATTACGCCGATCTTCCCGGTTACACCGTCGGCGGTACGATTCACGTGGTCGTGAACAATCTGCTTGGGTTCACGACCAGCTATCTGGAAGAGCACTCGACGCGATTTGCCGCCTGCATTGCGCGGCGCCAGTCGATTCCCATCTTCCACGTCAACGGCGAAGATGTGGACGCGGTGGTGCGCGTCGCCCGACTCGCGACGGAATACCGCTACCGCTTCGGCACCGACGTGGTCATCGATCTCATCGGCTACCGCCGCCACGGGCACAGCGAAGTGGACGATCCTACGGTTACGCAGCCGCTGCTTTACAAGAAGATCAAAGAGCATCCGCCACTGTGGGAAATTTATGCTGATGACATTGGCGCAACTGACGCCGCAGCGCAGGCCGCCGCCATCAAGGCCGAGTTCGAATCGGCGCAGAAAGATGCCGGCAAGATCACCAAGAAGCCGTTGATGCGCGACCTGCCCAGGTATTGGGACCAATATTACGGAGGCTTGCACAAACCAGAATTCGAAGTAAAAACCGGACTTTCGATGGAGGAACTATCAGAGCTGACCAATCATCTCACCACGTATCCTGAGGGCTTTCACATTCATCCGAAGGTCAAGAAGCTTTTGGAGCAGCGTGCCGAGATGGGCGCGGGCAAGCGTCCTGTGGATTATGGCATGGCCGAAGCCCTCGCCTTCGGCAGCCTGGCGAAGGCCGGGATTCCGGTGCGGCTCAGCGGACAGGACTCGCGCCGCGGTACTTTCAATCAGCGCCACTCGGTTCTCATCGATATTGAGAACGAGAACGAGTATGTGCCTCTGGAAAACATTGCGTCTGGTCAGGCGCGCTGTGGAATTCACAACTCAACTCTTTCGGAACCCGGCGTGATCGGTTTCGAATACGGCTACAGCCGCGATTACCCCGAGGCTCTCGTGCTCTGGGAGGCTCAGTTCGGAGACTTTGTGAACGTGGGGCAGGCCATCATCGATCAGTTCATCTCCGCCGGCGAAGCCAAATGGAACCTGCTTTCGGGCCTTGTGCTGCTTCTTCCCCATGGATACGAGGGCCAGGGGCCGGAACACTCCAGCGCGCGCATTGAGCGGTTCATCCAGCTCGCCGCGAAACACAATATTCAGATTGCGCAGCCTTCGAATGCCGCGCAATACTTTCATCTATTGCGCCGCCAGGCTTTGCGCCACTGGCGTAAGCCGCTGGTGGTGTTCACTCCGAAGAGCATGTTGCGGCACCCGGATGCGTCGTCGCCGATCGCAGATTTCACCCAGAAGAATTTTCAGAACGTGCTTCCCGACACTGAAATCGGAGAAGCCGACCGCATTCTGGTCTGCACCGGCAAGATCGGGCACGAACTCCAAGCCGAGCGCAAGAAGAGAAAAGATAATTCCACAGCCATCGTGTTTGTGGAACAGATCTATCCCTTCCCGGAAAAAGAACTGATCGCCGAATTCGCCCGCCATGGCGAATTCGGCGAGATCGTCTGGGTGCAGGAAGAGCCGGCCAACATGGGCGCGCTCTTCAACATGCTTCCCCGCCTACAGCGCATAGCCGGGGAGCGCCATGTGCTTTCAGTAAAGCGCAGCTCGAGCGCCAGCCCCGCAACCGGCAGCGCTAAAGCGCATGAGGTGGAACAGAAAACACTGCTGACGCTGGCTTTTACCACGAAGGGATGAGCAGGAAGTGCCCCAACGCATGCACGTGTCGATTCGCATGGGGTCTCAGTTTGGAAAATAAATATTAGGATTGTCCGCCATCCGAGCGGCATCGAGGGGAAAACACTGCCGCCCCGCCTGATGCGACCACGCGCTGGTCCGCTGCAGGGTCTGGTTCTTTCCGCTGCTCATGGCAAAGGTGGCGCAGAGCTCGTACTTGCTTGCGTCCTTGACCTGATATTGATATCCCTCGCGGGTAATCGGATCGGCCAGCGCCACATCCCGTAACTCGTCGAGATGTTCCGGCAGCTTGTGAGCCGAGCTCCAGACGTTATAAATCCTGCTGCTGAGCATGTATAAATCCTGCACTCGCCGAGCGTCGGCGCGCAAGGTTCGCTGCGTACTGGGGGCTCCAATGTGGAAAAATCCCAGGATCAGCATTACCGCTGCAACCACCGTACTGAGCCCAGCCATCCATCGGTCTCTGCTCCATTTGCCATGAACTTCGGATCGCTCCGACCGCCTGAGGCCTCCGAAGTAATAAAAGAAAATGCCCCCGGAGATCACGAGCACAACAAAAGCCTTGGCAAGAAATCGCGAGGTGATCTCGCCGCGCAGGAAGTAAGTCAACGCAGCAATTAGATCGCCGATGAATACACACGCGGCGATCACCAGCGCCATGTACGTGAGCCACTTGCGCACGGGCGACTGCAATTGCTCCGGATGACCTCGCCCATCACGCAGCACCGACCTCGAAACCAAAAGGTAAATCGGAAACGCCACCAGCACCGACGCCATTGATTCCGCTGCGCTGTAGATGTCGTACCCTGGATAGTATGTCGGAGAAAACAGGGCGTCGGCTAGCCATCGGTCAATCAGCGTGAAAGCCAGCGCGCCCAACCCGATCGTCCATGTAGCCAAGGTCGAAAAAATCAGCAGGTGAAAGAAAGCGTCTTTGGCGGCTGTACCCGTGGTTCCGCGGCGGGGAACCTCCATTCCGGTCAACCGCTCGTAGTGAGCTGCCAGCGCCTCGTAAACTTCTTTCTCGGGCCATCCCCGAGCCGTCAGGATGCCTACCAGAGACTGATCGGGGACACCGCCCGCCTTCGCGCCTTCAATGAATTCGTGAATTCCAGGAACGACAGCCATGCATAAGATCGTACTCTGGTGCGCCATCGTTTTCGAGCCGTGGGGTTTGCACAGGATGTTACCCTAATCGTCCACGCCCACCACAATGTCCCGCCGTCCTCAAACCCTCCGCGTCGCAATCGACACCGGCGGCACCTTCACCGACTGTGTCTGGATGGACCACGGCCGCCTGCGCATGCTGAAAGTTTTTTCCACTCCGGCCGATCCTTCCCGCGCCATCGTGGAGGCCCTGCGAAAGATCGATCACGCAGTTGAACTGGTTCTGCTGCACGGCACAACGGTCGGTACCAATACTCTTCTCGAACGTAAAGGCGCGCGTACTGCTCTGGTCACGACCGCTGGGTTCGAAGATGCCATCGAGATCGGACGCCAGGCGCGCCCCAAGCTCTACGACTTCTTCTTCGATCGTGTTGAGCCTCTCGTGCCAGCCGATCTTCGCTTCGGAATCGAAGAACGCACGGCAAGCAATGGGGAAATCCTGACTGCGCCTTCAGCGGCGGATTTGAAATCGCTTGTTTCCAGACTAACCGCCGAACAGCCCGAGTCCATCGCGATCTCGCTGCTCTTCTCATTCGCAAATCCGAAGAACGAGTTAGTAATCGCAGAAGCCCTGAAGCCGCTAGGCGTACCGCTTTCTATTTCTCATCAGATTCTCCCGGAATTCCGCGAGTACGAGCGGACTTCAACAGTAGTGATCAACGCCTACCTGCAGCCCGCCATGCAGCACTATCTGGAGAATCTGGAAGCGCGACTTTCGGCTTCCGGCTCTCGGCTTCCGGAAAATGCAACATGTCCTGTGCCGGATGCCGAAAGCCGGAAGCCCGAAGCCCGAAGCCGCCCCCCGCATCTTTGTGATGCAATCCGGCGGAGGCATCACATCCCTCGCTTCTGCCGCAAGGGAGCCTGTTCGCACGGTGCTCTCCGGCCCTGCAGGAGGTGTGCTCGGCGCTGCCGCCAGCGCCCGCGCCAGCGGCTTCGAGCGCATCATCGCCTTCGACATGGGAGGCACTTCCACCGACGTCTCGCTGGTCGAAGGCGCCATCACCACGGCCAGCCATGCCGAAATTGCGGGGCTTCCTGTGGGCGTGCCAATGCTCGATATTCACACCGTGGGCGCGGGTGGAGGCTCGCTCGCCCGCTTCGACGCGGGCGGTGTACTTCGAGTCGGGCCGGAATCTGCGGGAGCCGACCCCGGCCCGATCTGTTATGGCCGCGGCACCCAGCCCACGGTTACCGACGCCAACCTGTTGCTCGGGCGCTTGCAGCCGGCTCGCTTTCTCGGCGGAGGTTTCACTCTCGATTTGGACCGCACCCGCCGCATCACACGCGAATGGCTGAAGCGGCAGGGAAGTCCGCTGAGCCTCGAGAGGTTCGCCGCCGGTGTCGTCCGAGTGGTGAATGCCATTATGGAGAAAGCTATCCGCGTGGTCTCGATCGAGCGCGGCCGCGACCCCCGTGGCTTCGCCCTCGTCGCCTTCGGCGGCGCTGGAGGCCTGCACGCTTGCGCCCTAGCTGAGGCGCTCAGCATCCCGCGCGTGATCGTGCCGGCGATGCCGGGCGCGCTTTCCGCGCTCGGCATTCTGGTCAGCGATGTCGTGAAAGATTATTCCCGCACCGTTCTCTGGCGCGCTTCCGGCAAGCTTCCAGCCGCGCAACTGGATCGCGAATTCTCCACTCTACAGAACCAGGCCGCGAAGGATTTTCACGAGGAAGCCTGGCCGGGAACAGTCCGGTATCAGCGCAGCGTCGACATTCGCTACCGCGGCCAGGGATACGAACTCAACCTGCCGTTCGCCAGGAATCTGTTGAAGGAATTTGAACGCGAACACCAGCACCGCTACGGCTACGCGCATCCGACTCGCGAAGTGGAGTTGGTAACTCTGCGCCTGCGCGCCTCAGTGAAATCCACTACAGGCGATGTGGGGAAGATTGACCATGTGGGGACGGGCACTCTTGCCCGTCCAGGGCGAGCAAAGCTCGGCTCGCTTTCCAGGCTCAAAGCCCCAGTCTTCTTCGACGGCAAGAAACTCTCGACAGGAATCTACTCACGCGACACACTGAACCCCGGCAAGACCTACTCTGGCCCGGCCATCGTAACCGAATACAGCGCCACCACGGTCATCCCGCCGGGCAAACGCTTCCACCTCGACAACAAGGGAAATTTGCTGGTTGGTGTCTAAGAACACAGAACTTTTAGCCCACTCCAAATCCGATGTGAGGAGAAAGCAGATTCAAACATTCCAGGGAAGAAATGTTTTAAACATTGCAACGTCCCAACGGATATTTTGATTGCAACTTTTGGGGAGCTGTGTGCCTCTAAACAAATAGCAGGATAGTCCGTCAAAGGAGGCTTCGATGCGCGCACTAAAAAATAGTCTGCAGAGAGCCGTTCCGGCACCTGTCTGCCAATGTGAGTGCCGCGCGTGCGACATCGGCATTCACTGCTCGAAACGCCCGTGCGAGTACCGTTCTCAAAGGATCACTCCGAGCCTAAACTCGCGCCGTCCAGTTGCTTCCGCCTCAATTCCTTTTCGACCCACTCCACAAAAAACGACTGAAACTCTTCCTGCGTATACACTCCCTTTCGAATCAGCAGAGTGTTTATCGCGTATACGGTAGCCTTGAACCCTTCGTCCCTCGACGCGACGGCGAGCGCTTCTTCAAACGACATCTGAGTGTTTGCCTCCTGGATTTCCTGCAGCAGATCTGCATTTCATCAAAACACCCTCGCCGCCGCCAGTCAATGAGAAATCCCACCGAATCAGGTGGCGAGAGGCCCGGACCGTCAAGTCTCGCCAGCCTGATTGTTACAATCCAATGAAAATCGCGCTGCTGACGCGACTATCGCGACTCGGTACTAGGTACTGGCAAGTCGCTTCGTTACAATAAAGCCGTGAAACCCAGCATCTTCGTCGTCGAAGACGATCCCGACATTTCGCGTCTCGTTCGCCACCACCTGGAGAACGATGGCTTCGCCGTGCGCGTGTATCCCAACGGCTCTACGGTAATTGCCGACGCCGAACGCCAGCGTCCTGCGCTCTTCGTGCTTGACATCATGGTTCCCGGCAAAGATGGACTCGAACTCTGCCGCACGGTTCGTCAGACTCCAGGCCTCGCCTCTGTGCCGGTGATTTTTCTCACCGCCAAGAGCAGCGAAGCCGACCGCGTGCTTGGCCTGGAGATTGGAGCCGACGACTACATCGCCAAGCCTTTCAGCCCGCGCGAACTCGTAGCCCGCGTCAAGGCGGTTTTGCGCCGCTTCGAACGCCCGCTTCCACCCAGCCCGCTCAAGGTTGGAGATATCGCCATAGACCCTGCCGCCATGATCCTGAGTGTGCGCGGACAGATCGTTCCCACTACCGCGACTGAATTCCGTCTGCTCGACTATTTTGCGCGCCACCTCGGGCGCGTCTTTTCCCGCGATCACCTGCTCGATTCCGTTTGGCGTGACACTTCCTACGTGACCCCGCGCTCGGTTGACGTTTACGTCCGCCGCATCCGGGAAAAAATCGAACCGGACCCGGAAAACCCGCGCTACCTCAAGACTGTGCGCGGCGCGGGCTACCGCTTCGAGGTTCCGAAGTGAGAGAAAAGAAGTGAGGAACGGGATCTTCCTGAAGCTGCTGGCGGCCTTCGTGGTCGTCATCCTTGCAGCCGCCGTGATGTTCGACGTCACGCTCGGCGGCGCCTGGCAGGCTTCACTGCGCAGCGAAATTGAACGCAATTTAATTCAAAAGACTCAACTGCTCGCGCACCGGGTTGAAACGGACCGCAGCGGCCACTCTCTCGCCGATATTGCCGCGCAGGAAGGCCAGGCGGCCGGCGCTCGCGTAACCATTATCGATCCCACTGGCCAGGTGCTCGCCGATTCTGAAGCGAGTCCGGCCGGCATGGAAAACCCTGCCACGCGCCCGGAATTTGTCGCCGCGCTCTCTGGAAAAGTCGGGAGCAATGAACGCCGCAGCGCAGCCATCGGAATTCCGTTTCTCTATGTTGCTGCGCCTATCTCCGGCGGCGCCGTGCGATTGGCCTACCCGCTCTCTGATGTCGAAGCCGTTTCAGCGCAGGTCCGCCGCAGGCTGGCCCTGGCGTCCGGCCTGGCCTTCCTCTTCGCCCTTTTGGTGGCCGCCGTGGCTGCTCACTGGACCGCCCGTCGCCTCGATCGCATCGTCGATGTCGCCGCCCGCATCGCCGAAGGCGACTTGCAGGCCCGCATCCTGGAGACTGCGCCGGACGAGATCGGCCGGGTGGCTGGCGCCATCGATAAAACCGCGCGCCGCTTGGAACAGAGTTTCGCTGCCGTCCGCTCCAGCCAGCGCCAGCTCGAAACCCTGCTCAACAGCATGCAAGACGCCGTAATTGCGGTCAGCGCCGAAGGACTTGTGCAGTGGGCCAATCAACGCATCGACCGCCTGGTCCCGCAAGGCACGCGGCTGCACCAGCCGGTTGTCGAAACCATTCGCGATCCGGACTTTCTCGCCGCGGTGAAGGACGCCGCTTCCACGCGTGAAGTCAAAACAGCTCGCGCGACTTCGATCGTTCCCGGCCGCGCCTTCGATGTGACCGCTGCGCCTCTGCCCGGCGGCGGGGCCGTTGCCGTGCTCCGCGACCTGACTGAAACCGAGCGCGTGGAGAAAACTCGCCGCGATTTCATCGCTAACGTTTCCCACGAACTCCGCACTCCGCTCACTTCAATTCAAGGCTATGCGGAAACATTGCTGGACAGCACTCCCGAAAACACTGCGCCCACGCGCGAGTTTCTGGAAATCATCCGCAAAAATTCTTCCCGCATGTCCCGCCTCACGGAGGATCTGCTTACCCTGGCGCGCGTCGAATCGGGCGAAACCCGTTTTGAGCCGGAGGCCGTTCCCCCCGCCGAACTTCTTCATGATGCAGAGGAGAGCTTCCGCGAAATCGCACGCGCTCACGGGATTGAACTACAAATCCAGGATTCTCCGGCTCACCATTTGCAGAGTCAGAACTTTCCCGGACCCAACCCGCTGCCAGAAAATCTCCCTGCGGTCCTCGCCGACCGCGAAGCGATCCACCAGGTTTTTTCCAATCTGATTGATAACGCGCTCAAGTACGGTGCTTCCGGAGGACGAATTGTGCTTGGCGCCCGCGCCGTTCCCCATGCTGTGGAGTTTTTTGTTCAGGACTTCGGCGCGGGGATTGCCTCTGAGCACCTCCCGCGCCTCTTCGAACGCTTTTACCGCGTCGACAAAGCCCGCTCCCGCGAATCCGGTGGCACCGGCCTCGGCCTGGCCATCGCCAAGCACATCATGCTCGCCCACGGAGGCTCCATCCGCGCCGAAAGCGAAATAGCCCACGGCTCGACTTTTCTGTTCACCCTCCCCACCGCTTGAACCAAGACAGTAGCGCCGGCCGCCCGCCGCCGCTCCGTGGCCTCGGTGTTAAGATTGGAGATGTTATGAAGCGAGTCGCCGCCCTCACACTGCTTGCCGCCCTGAGTGTTGCAGGGGCGATACCAGCGCATGCTCAACGTGAAAATAGAAGCATCGGCGAGAACAGCCGCGAGGCCAAGAAGGCAGCCAAGCAGCAGCGAAAAGCTTCCAAGAAGATAGGCAAGAAGCAACGCAAAGCCATGAAGAAATATCAGAAACAGCAGCGTAAGGCAGCCAGACAGCAGAAACGTCGAAAGTAGACCGTAGGGCCGGCGCCCCGCTGGCTTTTCTGAGAGTCCGTCCTGACCCCAAGAAATGACCAAAAATTCACAGCCCGTTAACCCATACCGGAAACAGAAATTCTATGCTGAGCCGTTGACCATCCGGCTATGGGTACGTCAAAATCAGAGTTAACAGGGACGCCCACTTCCACCTGCCCCCAAAGGGATACCCTCATGAGTACTGCCCGCGTAGAGAGCTTGCCCCCCGAACCGGCCCATCATCACATCGTCCGCCGCACGGTCGAGGCCTGCCGCCTGGCCAAGGAAGCCGCTGGAGCTGCGGCTGAAGGCATCGCCACCGGTTCCGCGCCCTTGCTGAACTCTCTGCGGCAGCGCGAGCGCGAACTCGACACGCTCGACATGGAAATCGACAGCGCCGTCACCACCGCCATCACTGAGGTCGAGCCCGCCGAGGCGCGCGAGCTTCTCGCCTGCATGAAGTTCATGATCAGCCTGGAGCGCATTGGCGACCTGCTCCTCAGCTTCGCCAACAGCGCTCAAGCCGCCGCCGGCCGCGTTGATTCTGACGATACGCGCGACCTCACCCACATGGCCACCATCCTCGAAAAGATGCTGACCGACGTCGGCGACGCTTTCTCTGCCCGAGACGTCGGCAAAGCCGTTGACGTTCTGCGCTCCGACGCCGAAATCGACCGCCTGCGCAATCTGATTTTCTTGCGTCACATCGAAAATCCAGAAAACATCGCGCGCCAGGCGAGCCTGCAAGTCATCTTTATGACTCAGTCTCTTGAACGTGCCGGAGATCACGCCAAAAACCTTGCCGAGGAAGTCTGCCACGTCGTGAGCGGCCGCACCGTCCGCCACGTGCTGATGGCTTATGACAAGCCGGTAGAGCAGATGTTTATTGATTACTTGCGCCGGCGCGAACAGTAGCTGAAAATCCTCAACGCAGAATCTGCTCGGGACTAGGTACTCGCGACTACTTCGCTGCCACCCAGTAAATCTCTTCCTTGATCGCTGTCTTATCCAGGAAACCGCGGCGCTTCAGGATAGCCTTGCTGTTCGCGATCATGTCGGGATGGCCGCAAAGATAAGCGTGAGTATTGCTGGCGTCGAGGCCCCACGAGTCGGCATATTTGCGCAGAATGTCGTCGGCGCGCCCGATCTCACCCGGCCAGTCGGCGTGATCCCACGGCCGGCTTACGGTGGGAACATATTTCAGCCACGGCAGTTCCTCGGCGAAGCGGGCCAGTTCGTCTTTGTAGCCGAACTCCCAGGGACGGCTGGCGCCGTTCAGCAGATACAGTTTGTGCGCGCCGTCGAAACGGCCTTCCTTCCATTCCTTCGACAGCGTGCGGACGAAGCTCACGAATGGGGCCACGCCCGTCACCGTGGATACCAGCAAATGATTCGTGCGACCGTTTCCCGTATCGAGTGTAAACCTGCCCTTGGGCGCCTTGCGCATCAGCAATCCGTCGCCTGGTTGCAGTTTGTGCAGCCGCGGCGTAAGCGCGCCTTCGGGCACCAGTTCGAAGAAGAATTCGACTTCGCTGTCGCTGGGAGACGACGCAATCGAGTACGGACGCTCAATGCGCTTGCCGCCGTCCTCCACACCCAGCGTGGCATATTGCCCCGGAAGAAAGTTGAACGTCCCGCCCGATTGAACGCGGAACATCCAGAGATCGGGCGCGAAGTCTACGCGTTTGGTGATCCGCGCCTGGAAAAACTTGTCGTCCACAACCGTCATTTTCGAAATCCTCGAGGCCCCAAGGTTAAATTCGACGCAGTGTGAAGCGGATAAATGCGGGCCGATAAAGTGGAAAGATAATACACGGCGAGCGGAGGCTTTGACAACCGAACGGTCGTTCGATCCTTGCTCGTTTGGCGACCCGCTCAGGGTCGAATCGGCACCGACCCTTTTTGGGAGACTCCACTTCGGTCGCCACTTTCCGGACGGACCTCAGTTGTCTTGACTGCCGGGGCAGAGTCTGGCAGCGCGCGAAGTTTTTCGACCTCGGCCTCAGTTTTTTGCCAGTCGGCGGGCTTTTTCTTGGTCGCATTCGGCGCGGCCGGATCGGAATAGAAGGCCAGAATGTTGGCCCGCAAATCGGGCGTGATCTGGTCGAAGTTGTGTCCCGCCAGTTGATCGAGTAATCGGGCATAGGTCTTGTCCGTCAGGCCGTATTCGCCCGCGCGTGTGTCGTGTCCCGTATCGAAGTCGGTGTTCGTAAGCTGGAGTTTTCCCGCCGCGGCCTCTTGCAGCAGTTTCGTGTAGTTCTCCATCGTGCGGTCTACGCTGGCGATGTAAAGGTCTTCAGTCTGCTTGGTGGGAATCTTGAAGTCGAGCGCTTTAAAGGGACCAATCTTGGGCACGAACCTGAAAAAGAACGCGAGAATACGCGTTCCGAACCCTGGCTTTTGATAGGTCCGGCCCCATTCTTTCTGATAGCTGGCGCGCGACAAATAATAGCGAAACTGGCGCGCCCGGAAGTTCGGTGTTTCGGCGACGATCTCTTTCCGGCGCGTGCTCAGCGCCACCCGAGTCATCTCCGGAATCACTCTGCTGATTGCCCGCCGGAAAGTGCCGAAAGCCAGATCTTCGTTCTTGATTACATCGCTGAGTGGAATGCCGTAGGTATCGAGAAACGCCCGCTCCAGCACGGGCTTCGAAATCTCGAAGCCGATGAAGTCGTGGTAGGCGTCGGAAGTATAGCGGTTCTTCGCCACCTGGGTTACGTCGAAGCCGAATTCCGTGCGGATGTGGGCTTTTGGATTGTCTTCGTAGGTCACCACTTTCCCATACTTTTTCGCAAGCTTGGGAAATTCAATGCCGACTACTTGATTGATAGTGGGATGCCCGCTGTTGTCGGCTGAATAATGCGCCAGCGCGCCCAGCGCAAAGGCATACTCGCTGATGTCAGATGCTTCCTTCAGCAGGTTGACGATAAAGTCGCCGCTTCGCACATAGTGCGTGAGATCGCTGAAATATTTGTTGCCGAACGGATAGTAGCCCATGTCCTGCACCAGCGACCCGCCGTAGGCGAAGGCGTGCGCTTTCTTCAGATCGTCGTCGGTTGCGGCTGGAAAGCGCTTTTTGAGCAGGGGCAGGAAGTTGTCCTTCCACGCCAGATCCACAACCTCCTCGTGAGTGAGCACGGAATAAGCCGCGCAGGGTTGGACGACGCAGCTAGCTAAAAGAACTGTCGCCAGCCCAACCCGAACCACAGCTCGGCAGGAATGAAGAAGACGCATCATTTGCCCATAACCAGAACCACAAAGCTGTCGGGCAGGATAGAGCGCCGGGGATGTGGGTTATCCGCCGTCGGGGCCGGGGGCGGACCAAACTTCGCCGTCACCACGTATACGTTGTGTGTCTTGGAGTCGAGCGCCAGCGTGCGCGCGCCTGGTTGCGTCGGAACATTTTCCGCAACGCTGAATTTGCCGGCCGACTCTTCGCGCACAACCGTCAGCACGCCTTCACCGCACGATGCAAAAGCCAGCCCGGTTTCGTCGTCGAATGCGGTTGCGTCCACGCCCTCACAGATCGCGGGCGTAGCCAGAACTTTCCCCGTATCCGCATTCACTACCGCCATCACCTTGTTGTCGCAGCCCACGAACAGCCGGCGATTCCTGGTGTCCATGGCGAGTCCGCTCGGTTCCTTACAGGGAGCCAGGGGCCACGTCGTCTTGACGGCCAATTTGGCCGCGTCAATCGCTGTCAACTCACTCTTGTCTTCGATGGCGACGAACACTTCACCCTTGCCATCGACGGCGGCAAATTCCGGCCTGCCGTCCAGCTTGATCGTGCCCAGCACAGTCCCGTTGGTCGCATCAATGGCGGTCGAATCCTGGCTGCGGCCGTTGAACGTGAAAACCCTCTTCGTTGCCGGATCGTAAAGAATCGCATCCGGACCGTCGCCCACCTTCACTTTGCTGCTGGTCGCAAGCGTCTTTAGATCGAAGATGCTGACCGTGCCCTCGCGGCCGTTGCTGGTAAAGCCGCGGCCCAGTTCCGGCGCCACAGCGACGCCATGAACCCCCGGGGTGTCCGCAATGTCGCCCACCGTCTTGCCGGAATCAAGATCGAGTACGATGACGTGGGTCGCTCGCGAAATATAAAGACGCCGCGCGGCCGAATCCGCGGTCAAGTAATCCCAGCCCTCGACGCCACCTACCCTGTAAGTGTTCACAACCTTGTATCCCGGGCCAGTTGCTGCGAGAGCGGTCCCGGCAACCAGCAACGCGAGTGAAGCCGCCAACCAGTGGCGCATGACTTTTCTTTTGGCAGACATGATTTCCTCCGCAAACCTTCCGGGCCCGCGGCGTTGTATTCCGATGCCGGTTTCGGGCCACGGGTGGCCGCGATTCTGCATCAATTTCAGTGGGGCGGGTCCCGAAGTAACTTTACCGTATTTCGGGCCGTCCCTAGACTTCGCTTATGGATGTATCTCAACCAACCCCTTCTGAACCGGCGGCGCCGGGCCAGAAGTCGTCTTCTTCAATCCCCCATTGGTCTCCAATCGTAGCAGTAATGTTGGGTGTGGCGCTGGCACTAATGGTCTCGGGTGGAGGTGCTGCGGCCGTTTGGGGAAAAGCTGCCGGCATGTTCTCGCCGCAAAAAACCTCCCATAATTCTGCTGCCGCGGCGGATCCAGAACTGGATCGCCAAAGGCCGCAGAGGCAAGCTGAGATTCTGCTGGAACGCGCCGTCAGCCACTCTGGCGAAGGCACAACCGAAACCTCGGTCGGAACCCCGACCGAAACTAGAGATCTGTCCGCAGCTCAGATCGATGCGCGCATCGATGCCTGGCGCGGCCAGCTGAAGTGGGATGCGAAGCTCAGCGAGTTGACCACCGTCGCTCTCAATTCCAACGATCGGAGCCTGCGGACTTCCGCCATCGAAGTGCAACTCGCAGCCTATGGACTCACCAAGAACGATTCCAGCGTGAATTTGCTGGTGCGGCAGGCCGATTCCTCCAATCACGCGCAGAAAATTTGGGCTTTGTGGAGTCTGGGCCTGCTGGGGAACCGCGGCGTTGAGACGGATCGCGTGGTGAAGGTGCTGACCGCGCACCTGAAAACTTCCGGCAACAACCAAGACGAAGACGTGCGCCGTTGGGCCGTCGAAGGCCTGGCATTAGTGGGAACAACTTCAACCATCGTGCCCCTGCTCAACGCCCTGCATAACGATCCGTCGCCGATCGTGCGCGAACGTGCCGCGTGCAGTCTGGCCGAATCCGGCATGTTGACTCACGAGCAGCGGCTCGCCACGGTGCCGCAACTGATCAACTATTCTGACGATCCAGCGCTCGATGCTCAGACTCATGCCTTGGCGTTCCAGGCCCTAGCCGACATTACCAACCAGCGCTTGCCCAATGACTCCGCCGCCTGGCGGAACTGGTACCAAACTTCAGTGGTCAGTGGTCAGTGATCAGTGGTCAGTGTCCAGTTTGAAGGTGCCTCGGTTTCACTGACCACCACCACCGACCACTGACCACTGACCACTGACCACTGACCACCGACCACCGACCACTGACCACTGCCTTCCTCACTCCGCCATCTTCGCCACGTGCACGTCGAAGCCGGTCTTCGGCAGCAGTGACGTCAGCGCGAACGCTTTGAATCCATCGCCGTTCACTTCCGTGTGACGGTAGACTCCCGGTTCGCTTTCGATCGTTTCCCTGCGTCCTTGCATGTCTTCGAGAAAGGTCTCGGCCTGCGTCATGCTTGCCTCCCCGCCTTTCGCGCGCGTCACCACCGCTTCTGACGCATACGAGCGCACCAGCTTCGGCCAGTATTTTTCCAGCAGTTCCGTACTGGCGAAAATGTCCGCCCAGATAATGCGGCCGTTCACCGCCACCACCACGCCAACCGCTTTGCGATCGCGCAGTTGCTTGATCAGGCTCTCATAGTTGTGCTGGATTGGCGCGGCAATCTCGTCTACCTTTTGTTTCACGTCTTCGTTCTCCATCACGCGGGCGTACGACGTGGTGGATCGGATCTCGTCGGCTCTCGGTGATGGCGTTGCCGCAGCCGCTTCGACTGTCACCATTGCCTGTTGCTGTTTCTTCACCTCAGCCCAAACCTGGTTCTGATCTTTGTCGCCCATGGCTTTGGCGCGCACAGAGGGTTGGGCCATCATCGTGCCACCACTTGCCTTCGGGGCGTACCCGCTGCTGCTCCGCGACGCGTAAGTTGTACCGGACGCTCCGAAGTGATCGCTGCTCGCCACCCAGCGCCCCGGCTCCACGCAGAACACGCTAAGATCCACGAGATCGCTTTCCGCGGGAACGATGCGGTCCTTGCCGATCACGCGATCCTGCTTGCCTCCGGTAACGATCTCGCCGGCCAGCAACAGCAGCGGGCGCTTCGAGTTATTGATCAGCACCAGCCGGTTCACCTCGGCGTTTTCGTGCCGCACCGCTGGTGTGACGCCGCGCCGCATCAGCCCGCGAACATTTCCATACTCGGTCACCACCACTTCTCCAGATCGCAATCCCTCATCCAGCGTCAGAAACTCGCCGGTAGCGTAGGACTTGGGGGCGACGATGGGAAACACGGTTAAACTTCCGTGCCGGATCGGCTCCAGCACCTTGTAGCCGGACGTAGGAGGCTGCTCCCCGGCCTGCACCGGCCGCAGGTCCAGCGAGACCATTCCGGCCACGACCACCACCGCGATCACTGCCACAAATAATCTCGGACGCATAACTCTCCTCCCGCGCGGGCGGTGCGCCCCGGTCCCAGGAGGTCTGTTTACCAGCTCCACGAGGCGCGCCGCCCACTCGACTCGCTGGAAGAACGAAAAAGAGTTGCCGGCTTGCGGCTAAAATTAACGTTGCAAGCGTCTAATAATTGGTAGCATCGGAGAAGCGACCCGTCGTAGCCTCGTCACGTCTAATGCGCGCCACGAAACCGATCTCCGCTGCAGTCAAGTCGGCAGTCGCCGGTCTGGTGGTCGAGCTGCACGCGAAGAGCGGCTGCGAAAAAATCGGCCTCGCGCCCGAATCCTTCGGCGAGATTCTGTGTGAAGTAGCCACAAAGTACTTGCCCGCCGAGGGTTCTGAAGCGGAGGCCCGCACTTTTCTGCTGACGCTGCGTGTGGAAGAACTGGCGCTCGCGCGGGCATGCGCTGCCGGCAACAACTCCGCCTGGGAAGTATTTCTCACGCGCTTTCGTGAAAAGCTTTATCAGTCAGCATTGCGCATCGCGCGTGAAGATTCCGCGGCCCGCGACCTTGCTGACAGTCTCTACGCCGAGCTCTACGGCACCAGCATGCGCGAAGGCGAACGTATTTCGAAGCTCGGCTCCTTCACCGGACGTGGATCGCTTGAAGGTTGGCTGCGCACCGTGCTGGCACAGGAGTTCGTCAACCGCTACCGGCGCACCAAACGCCTGGTCAGCCTCGACGAGGAGAGCGAAGACGGCGCGCAGTTCGCCGCTCCCGCTCCCGAGCCGCTTCCCTCCGCCGACTCGCGCCTGGAATCCGCCACCGACGCCGCTCTGGCCGCGCTCGATAGTGAAGACCGCATGGTGCTGGCGGCGTATTATCTCGATGGCCGCACCCTGGCCGAAATCGCCCGCATGTTGGGCGTGCACGAATCCACCATCAGCCGCAAAGTGGATAAGCTGGCAAAGTCGTTGCGCAAGAAGATACTGGCTGGCATGATGCAACAAGGCATGGCCCGCCGCCAGGCCGAGGAGGCTTTGGAAGTGGACGTGCGCGACCTGCAGGTGGATATTCGCCGCAGCCTGGCGCAAGATTCTCCGGCTGCAACGTTCTCAGAGAAGAAAGTGCAGGTCAGAACCAGGGAAGGCTCCGGATAAGCTGCGCCTATTCGTTAACTAAATAGAAGTCGGAACGAACCGCTAAGAGCTAGGATCTAGGAGCTAGAAGCTGAAATGCAAGACGTCCCCAAAATCGTGCGAGCCAGATTGCAGCGGGCAACGCCTGCCACGGCGGAAGCGCATCCCGATGCCGATCTGCTCACCGCGTTCGCCGAGCGCACCCTGTCCGGCGGCGAGCGAGACCACGTGCTCGAGCACATTGCCCTCTGCGCAGATTGCCGCGAGGTTGTAGCGCTGGCCTTGCCGGTCACAGAAACCATCTCGCTCGCCGCTTCGGGCAGCGCCAGAACTGGATGGTTAAGCGTGCCCGTCCTTCGTTGGGGTGTGGTGGCTGCGGGGGTCGTGCTGCTCGCATCGGTCGGCATTCTGCAATATCGGCAGCGCCAGCAGGCGAGAACGCTGGTTGCTACCAGTCTCAAGTCCCGCGAGCAGCTGGCTGACTCCGCCCCACAGAGTCCTGCGCCCCCTCCGTCCGCGACCGCGTCAGAACCAGTCATTCCACGAGCGGAATCGAAAAAACGAACGGAGATCGGCAAGCCAACAGAGATTACAAAGAAGATGCCGTCGCCGGTAGCCGTGCCGCCTCGCGCCGCCAACTCTTTGGCTGTCAGCAAGCCGCCTGCCGACAAACAGGCTCACGCTCCCAACGCGATCTTCCCCCGGCCCGAGCCCATGCGCCGCTCAACTTCGGTGGGCGCCGCCCATAGCGCCACTGGTGGTTATGGATTCACCTCCCGAGCTGGCCGCATTTCCATCGGCGGCCCCATAGCTCCTCGAAGCGACGCTGAGCCTGCGCCGGCTGATCAACTGCAAGGCTTGAGCAAAGCGAAGCCCGCACTTGATCAAGCGGCTCCGGCCTTCGCTCCCGCACCTTTGCTGCACGCCCAGCCCACTCTCATGAAGAGTCCGGTAGACGTTCGCTGGACCATCAGCGCCAGCGGCGGGCTGCAGCGCTCCATCGACGGAGGCAATACCTGGCTCGACGTGGACATCGCCGTGAATGATTCAACCAGAGCCGATCTAGTGCGCCGCGCCCAGCCCCGAACCACGGTCGAAGTGAGCGGCGCGGCTGTCGAAGTCCAGACCGAGGCAAATTCGGATACCAAATCCGAAACCAAATCCGAAACCAAATCTCAAGCCAGGATGGCGGCGAAGTCTGCGCCGAAACCCAGCGCGCTAGCCGGCGTGAAAACCGCGGAAGCGGAGCCGGTTCCAACCCCACGCACGATCTTTCGCGCAGTTTCCGTAACTTCTAACGCCGGCGAAGTCTGGGCCGGAGGTTCCGGTGGCGCCCTGTACCACACTTGGGATGGCGGCAATCGCTGGTCCAGAGTGAGTCCGTCCGATGCCGCCAGCACCCTCACCGGCGACATCATTGCCATTCAGTTCTCGAACCCGCGTAATGGAATCGTCACCACGTCGACCACCGAAGTCTGGACCACCCTCGATGCCGGCCAAACCTGGCACAAGCAGAAATAAATATGAGGAACCTATTACTCCTGTCATCGTGACGGAGGTTGTGCTTCGCGAAGGCGAAGCGCAACCGCAGTCGAAGGATTCCTTTTCGCTCGCGCCGCCTTTGACACCGCAAGGCATTTCAACCTGCACCCAGCCATTCTTGCTTCATGGTTCAGCGTTTCCGATTCAGCAAGCCGTCATAAACTGAAAAAGAACTCGATTACCAAAGTGACGTTTACACGAAATCACTAGTTCTCTAATATCCATTTCGTGGTTTGGCAGTTCTGGGGGAGGGCTGCCGAGGCGTCTTGGACTGAAAGGTCCAGGACGCTTTTTAATTGCGCTCTGAAGCCTTCTACTTCGAACACGCCGCGCAATATCCACCAATTTCCAATCGGGATACCACAATCTGGAACCGGCAGTCTTTCTCCACCTGCCCCTTCAGCTTCTCGAAAATATCGCTGACGAATTCCATGATCTTGCCGCAACGCAGGCACGCCATGTGGATGTGGTCCCGGTTCAACTTGCGCTCGTAGTAATGGCCCTCGCCGTGGATGTGCATCAGGTCGAGCTCGTCTATCAACCCGTGCCGCTTGAGCATCCGCAGAGTCCGGTAAACCGTGCTGCGGTCCACGCTCGCGTCCAGCTTCTGAGCTTTGCGCAAAAGCTGGGCCGCATCCAGATGTTTGCTCGCTGTCTCCATAACCCGCAGAATGGCCCGCCTCTGCAGCGTCATGCGAATTCCACGGTCGGCAAGATGAGCTTGCAATCGCCCCGGTATTTCGGTTTGAGGTAGTGGCATGGGGATCTGTCCTCGGCTGTCGCAACTGGTCGCAACCCCGTTGCGACGGAATCTTCTCTCAACTCTTGACGCGATCAAGAGACATCCGGCAAGATCATAACTGTAACTTAGATGCGACCTAGTTGCAACTGGAAGACATCTGCCCTGAACGTTACTTCGACTAATTCGCCGCTTCCTGGAGTCCGATTTCTCTTTGGCCTTCTGGCTCTTGCCCTGTTCGTACTCGCCCAGCCCGCGCCGGCACAGGAGAATCCCTATATCATCACTTACGACCACTACCTCGAAGAGCCCGGCAGCCTCGAGGTCGAGTATTTCTCGACCTTCGGCACTCAGCGCGCCGGCAACGATTTTCACGCCTTGTGGGCCGAGTTCGAGTACGGCGCAACCGCCTGGTGGACCACCGAACTCTACCTGGATGGCCAGACGACCTTCAACGACAGCACCATCTTCACCGGCTTTCGCTTCGAGAACCGCTTTCGCCTGCTTCAGCGCGAACACTTCATCAACCCGGCTCTCTATATCGAATACGAACAGATCAGCGAGGCTGACAAGATATTGAAAGAGGTTGAAGGCCACGACGTCGAATCCGACTACGCTGCCCCCAACGGCGTCGCCCGCAGGGGACACAATCACGAACTCGAAACCAAGTTGCTGCTCTCGAAGACTTTCCAGGGCTGGAACCTCTCCGAAAACACGCTCGCCGCGAAGAACCTGACCGGCGGACGCTCCTGGGAGTTCGGCTATGCGATCGGCGCCAGCCGCCCGTTGGCGCTGAAAGCCTCTGCCAAGCGCTGCAGCTTCTGCCGTGAGCACTTTATCGCCGGAGTCGAAATGTACGGCGGCCTCGGCGACCGCTACAGCTTCGGCTTGCACGATACATCTCACTATCTCGCGCCGGTCGCGGCCTGGAACCTGCCCTCGGATTGGACCCTGCGCCTGTCGCCGGGTTTCGGATTGAACGACAACAGCCATCGTTTCCTGCTGCGCTGGGGAGTCGCTCGCGAGTTCTCCGGCTTCGGCGAAACCGTCGCCCGCATCCTCGGAGGCCGCAAATAGCGATGGCGAGGACTCCAGGTATTCCGGCGGTTTCGGCGGCCATCGTTCTCGTCCTCGCGATCCCTCTGACCTTCGCTCAAAAGAAAAGCTACAAGCCCGACAAAAAAGACGTCTACGCCGAATTGGCAGAAGCTCCCAGGAAGGCCGCCGCACGCCGCAATCCGCTCGAGGGCGATCCCGATGCCGTGGCCGCGGGAGCAAACCTCTTCGACCAGCACTGCGCCGAATGTCACGGCGAAATGGCTGAGGGCGGCAAAAAGGGACCCAGCTTGCGCGCTGATCCGGTACGGCAAGCCACTCCCGGAACACTCTTCTGGATCCTCACCAATGGCGTGGTCCGCCGCGGCATGCCCGTTTGGTCCAAGTTACCGGAGCCGCAGCGCTGGCAGCTTGTCAGCTATCTGAAGTCACTCAATCCTGCCGAAAAAGTTCGCTAGCGCACGCTCGGCTCCTTTGCGACCTTCGCCCCACCCCGCGCATCAAACAGCAGTGGTACGATAGTAGGTTCGCCCCAGGTTAGGGACGCATTTTCATAAATCGTATTCATTAGGATCGTAATCAGATAAGATCGTCCGGGCCCCGGCAAAGACACTCGTTGTTCCAAAACACGGGAGCGTCCGCCGACATCGCGACGTTACAACGAGGAGAAACGAACATGGCAGGCAATGGAATCGTCGAAGTCACCGATGCAAACTTCGACCAGGATGTTTTGAAGTCAGATAAGCCCGTGCTGGTGGATTTCTGGGCAACATGGTGCGGCCCCTGCCGCGCGATCGCTCCCATTGTCGAGGAGCTGGCCAAGGACTATCAGGGCAAGATCACCATCGGCAAGATGGATGTGGATGCAAACAGCTCCACCCCCATGCGCTACAAAGTCACCGGCATCCCCACGCTGCTGGTCTTCAAGGGTGGGCAAGTGGTGGAGCAGATCGTCGGCTACAAACCCAAGGAAACCATCGCGCAGGCTCTCGACCGGCACGTTGGGTAAGCAGCTTCTAGCCGTGATCGAATCGGCTTTCAGACAAGACTAACGCCCGGGATAACACCCCCGGGCGTTTCGTCTTGATGGCCCGCAAGGTTCGACGTTCCACCCTGGATTAAGAGTGCAAGGGCTCAACTGCCAGCCGTTCTGTGTACAATTCCACGGTATGTCGTGCCATCATTCACTTCGCTGTTCTGTGCTGATCGCAATTGCGGTTTCCGCGCTATGGCCCGCAGGCGCCTCTGCCGAAAGCGATGTCGAACGGCATCTCAACGGCGAGTACAAAGGCAAGACCTTAATCCTGCGCGGGTTTTATTCCGGCGATCATCTGCGCTATGACTCCAGCGCCCGCGCCATCAATCCGTCCGCGCCGGATGATTGGACAATTTCGGCGATTGTAAGGGTCGAGGACCTTCGCTTGTCCGGGGACCATCTGAGGATGGATGCCAGGCGTCTTCACATGGGCTGGCTCGACGGCCGTTTTCAGGACTTACATGATCAAGTCAGTAAACCCGCCAAGGACGAGAAGGCAGACCGATCCCTGCGCATTGAGGTCGATCTGGGAGTGGAAACCGCAGATGCAGCGGATAAAGTGCTGTCGCAGATTTTTCTCACACCCAACGATCGCTTTGCCGATCTCGTCCCCGACTACTGGAAGCCTTGTGTGCTCGCAGCTTTGACCGGCGAAGGCATTGAGCAACACAGCAAGTGTAGTTTCTCGGAGGATTTTGCCGCGATCCCTGGTGTCTCCACAACTACGGAGGAAGGCGCGAAATCTCAAGAAACGGCAGTGAGCCAGCCCCGCGCCGGATCTTTTCGCCCCGAAAAAGGTGTCGGTCCGCCGAAGCTTATTTCCCATAAGGAACCGGAGTTCTCCGAAGGCGCCCGCCGCGCGAAGTACCAGGGCACCGGCGTGGTGTCGCTGGTTGTCGACGAGACGGGCCAGCCCCGAAACATCCAAATCCTTCAACCTTTGGGGATGGGGCTCGACTGGAAAGCTGTTGAAGCGGTATCAAAATGGCAGTTCGATCCGGGCATGAAAGATGGCGAACCCGTCGCCGTGGAAATCGCCGTCGAAGTCAACTTCCATCTCTACTGATCGAAGCCGGCGCCTAATGCTAGCTTTAGGGCGCCTCCGGCAGCGTGTATTCGAAGTCGTACGAGTGTTTCCCCGCATCGATCTTGATGGTCAGCGTCCCGGCAAGGCCCTCCAGTTGACGGGTGCCAGAGTCCGGCACAACCGTGACGCTCAGTTGTGGCGTGCCCCGCGTCATGGTGCCGCTATGCTGCAGGACGAAGCTCCCCGTGCGGCCTTTCAGCGTTCCGGTAACTCGCTCCATCGCAACGTAACCCCCTGAGCCCTTCACGACGGTTGCAGCCGAGGAGAGCATGAATCCCTTGCTGGTTCCTTCCAAATCACCGTGAAACTGTTTGTCGATCGACATTCGGCCCAGACCGGCGTCATCGCCGCCTTCGTCTTTCTGCGGTGTCAGCTTCACATCAAACGTTCCACTGGCGTGACTCGTCACAACTTTCTCCTTAGGTGGTGCCGCCTGCGCCGGTTGGCTTTGTCCGTGACCGTAAGTTGCCAGGCCCAGACACAAAAAGATAATGCCCATTAATTGAACTCGGAATCGACAGTGGCATTGCATTGTGATTGAGAATCTCAGGTTTTCTTCGCGACCTTCGCGGCAGTTCTTCGCGCTCTTCGCGGTTAGAGGTTTTGCCCCGGCTTTAACCGGAAGCGGGTAGCTAAGAACTGAGAACCGAGAACTAAGAACCGAGAACTGAGAACTGCTTTCAATACTTCCGCAGTACGCCAATTACGCGCCCCTGCACTTCCACGGACGCCGCGGGCACGATGATCGGCTTCATGGCCGCGTTCGAAGGCTGCAGGCGGATGTTGTCGCCTTCGCGGTAGAAGCGCTTCAAAGTGGCGTCGTCTTTATCCACCAGCGCCACCACGATGTCCCCGTTGTGCGCCGTCTTCAGCTTCTCCACCATCACGTAATCACCGTCGAGGATGGCCTCATCCTGCATGGAATCGCCGCGGACTTCCAATACGAAAACCTCCTTCGAGCGCACGAAATCGGCTAGGGAAATGGTCTCATTGCTCTGCACGGCCTCGATAGGCTGGCCTGCGGCGATGCGCCCCAGAAGCGGTAGCACCAAGCCGGTGTTTACGCTCATGGCCTGCTTTAGGCGTCCCTTGGGCGGCAGCAGGTCAATAGACCGGCTGCGGTTGTAGTCGCGGGTAAGCAGTCCCTTCTTTTCAAGGTTGGTGATGTGCTTGTGCACGGTAGCCAGCGAGTTCAGGTCAAGCCCGTTGCCAATCTCTTCAAATGAAGGAGAGTACCCATGCTCCGCCACAAAGCGGGAGATGAAGTCATAAACTTCGCGCTGCCTGCGTGTGATCGCCATGCGCTTATTGTTGGCGAATGGAAGGCGAATGTCAAGAGGAATCAGATGTTGTTCTTTGTGAAGTGTGTTTTGGGAGTCCGGGGGCGACTTGCCCATTTTCCGATGCTCAGCCCTAATTAACTAACCCATTACCATTTCGACCCGAAAAGCCTGTACTTCAATTCATGGAGTTTTTGCGGTACGCTTATGCCGCCTGTTTAGGAGGCCTCTATGGCACAGAACACTCCGATTGAGATGGTTCGGAAAGCTTCGACGGTTTCCATTGTGTGGGGCATTTTGCTGATTGTGTTCGGCGTGGTCGCGGTTGGATTGCCGCTGCTTGCCGCCGTGGCGGTTAACGCGCTCGTCGCCTGGCTGATCGTTTTGGCGGGCGTCGTTCACCTGATGCTGGCTTTTCGCGCGCACGGCGCGGGCAGCAGGATATGGAAAGTGCTGGTCGGCATCGCTTATGTGTGCTTCGGTGGGTATTTGATTGTGCATCCCTTGCTTGGCGTCGCGTCGCTTACGTTGCTGCTGGCGTCGCTGTTTCTGATTGAGGGCATTCTCGACATCGTGCTGTATGTGAAGATGCGCGCGATCCAAGGAGCGATCTGGGTGCTGATTGACGGGATCGTTACCTTGCTGCTCGGGGCGATGATTTACATGCAATGGCCGTCTAGTTCGGCTTGGGCGATTGGGACGCTGGTCGGCATCAGCATGATCATCAGCGGAGCGGCGCGTGTGGCGATGTCGCTGGCGGTACACAAGGCTGCGGATGATGTGGGGCGACTGGCGGCGTAGCTTGCCGCTGAAAACAGCAGGTTCCTCACCGGGCTTGGCGCCCGGTTCGGAATGACAAGAAAGAAAATGAGGCGCCGGGCTGCGCCCGGCGTCCGGGTCAGAGACCCAGACCCACCGCCCTATTGCTTTGTGGCGTTGTCGAGGAAACTTGCTACGTTTGCCTTTAGCTTCGAGAGGTCGGCTTCGTGCAGGTACATCATGTGGCCGGCGTCGTAATACTTCAGGCTGATATTTTTCTGCAGGTTTTCGGGCAGACCCAGGTGCGTCATGGTGTATTCGGTGGCGAAGAACGGCGTGGCCAGGTCGTAGATTCCATTCTCAACTTCCACGTGCAAATGAGTGTTTGTCACTAGAGCGTCTACCAGATCCTGCTCGACGTTGGGAGAGCCGGGGAAATAGCCTCTTCTGCCTTGTGCGGTGCGCTTCCAATCCCATTCGGAGATCTCCGCTGAGGTGTTGTAGGTGAGGTCCTTGCCGAACTTCAACTCTTCGCGGACGTAGCTGTTGAAGGCGGCTACAAAGGCTCCCTCGACCGCCGCGCTTTGCGGATCGTTGAAGGAGTATTCGGCCAACAGATCGGGTTCGGGGCCGGAGAAGCGGGCGTCGTAGCGTCCTGTAGCGAGGCCGCGGGCGCGCTGGAGTTCGGCCATGAACTGGAAAAGCTTGACGCGCAGATCGGCTTTGATGAGGTAATCCTCGCTGAGGCCGGTGAAGTGGGATAACTTTTTCGCGATGCCGGCTTTCTCGGCGGCAGAGAGGTTCGCGCCTTTCATTAAGGCTCCGGCATATTCGGTGGTAGCGAACTGGCGGGCTTCGGCGATGAAACCATTGAGGTCGGCCGGCGGATCCTTCAGCATCTTGTTGTACGAAGCTGCGGCGGCGTAGCTGGGGAGATAGTAGATGTAAGGCATGTCGTCGCCGGGGTGGAAGGAGATCGTGCCCACATCGAGAACCGAGGAGATGAGGACGATGCCGTTGAAATACATTCCGTTGTGGTTCTGAAGATAATTGCTGAGCGCGGCGGAGCGGAAGGTGCCGTAACTTTCTCCGATCAGGAATTTGGGAGAGTTCCAGCGGCCATTGCGGCTGACGTAGGTAGTGATGAACTGGGCAAGGGACTTAACGTCCTGATCGATGCCCCAGAAGTCTTTGTCCTTGGCTTTGCCGACGGCGCGGCTGAAGCCGGTGCCGACGGGATCGATGAATACCAGGTCCGTTTTATCGAGCAGGCAGTCGGCATTGTCTACGAGTTTGAAAGGCGGTGGCGGAGTTGGACCGGCGTCGGTAGTCATCACGCGGCGCGGGCCGAATGCGCCCATGTGCAGCCAGATGGAGGAGGATCCTGGGCCTCCGTTGTAGACGAATGAAATGGGGCGCTGGCTCATGTCTTTGGCGTCGGTGCGAGTGTAGGCCATAGTGAAGATGCTGGCGGTGGGTTCTCCTTTGTCGTCTTTGATCAGCGTGGTGGAAGCTGTGGCTTTGTAGGTGATCGACTGGCCGCCGATTTTGATGGTGTGATCGGTTACGGAGGATTCTTCTTTTGGCTCGGGAGCGGGCTTGGTGTCGGGCTTGGCTGATTTGGCTTCTTTTTCCTCGGGCTTCTCCGGATCCTGGGCGGTTAGGTGTGACGGTTGAGCTAGAGCTAGAAGGACCCCTACCAGAATGACGGCTAGCGCGTTGCGCATTGTGTGCTCCTGAGTTGACTCGGAAAAATCAGGCACATTGTATACCCGCTATCATGGTGAGTGCAGGTGCGTCTCGCTGCGCTCGCCTGAACAGCCGAGTCGGCTGTTCCCACATGAGATCGTACTGGCCTACATCCGAAACTTCCTTTGGGTTCGTAAGTCTAATAGTTGGATGGGGTGATTGGGCGGGAGGGATTATGTCCAGAGTTTCGGTTCGGATGGTGGCGATGATTTTGACCGTGCTGGCAGTGGCGGTTGCCTGCCAGGCTGGGGGCGGAGCTAGCGCGGCGGTGCCGGCTCCGGCGGTGGATGAGGCTAAGGCTGCTGGTCACGGGAAAGAGACGGCGGTGGTGGCCGGGGGATGTTTCTGGGGAATCCAGGCAGTGTTTCAGCATGTGAAGGGCGTGATCACGGCTACTTCGGGATACTCGGGCGGTACGGTGAAGAATCCCGATTACGAGACGGTCAGCAGCGGGCGGACTGGACATGCGGAGTCGGTGCAGATTGTTTACGATCCGTCGCAGGTTACTTATGGAGAGTTGCTGCGCGTGTTCTTTTCGGTGGCGCATGATCCTACTGAGTTGAACCGGCAGGGGCCGGATGACGGCACGCAGTACCGGTCAGTGATTTTCTATGGAAATGATGAGCAGAAGCGGATTGCCGAGGCTTACATCGCGCAGCTTGATCAGGCCAAAGTTTACCGGCACAAGATTGTGACGCAGGTGGTGGCCCTGCAGGAGTTTTATCCGGCGGAGGGTTATCACCAGAATTATGCGACGCTGCATCCGGATAATAGTTACATCATGTTTAATGATGCGCCGAAGGTGGCGAATCTGAAGAAAGAGTTTCCGGAGATGTATACGGGCAAGTAGCAGGTCTCAGTTCCCAGTCGTGCAGGAAAGGTTTTTGCTGAGAACTGAGAACTGGGAACTGAGAACTATGGAGGAGTCATGTTTGATTTGGATGGCGGTAAGGAAAAGGGCCACTCGCGGCGAGTGTTTCTGGCGGGAGCGGGAGCGGTGATCGGGGGCTCACTGCTTTGGCATTGGCGGATGCCGCGCGTGAGTGCCGCGGTGAAGTCGGAGCCGGGAGAAGTTACGATTGTGCAATTTTCCGATGACGGCAAGCGGCTGGCCAAGGTGAAGATTGCGAAGGTGGTGAAGTCGGAGGAGGAGTGGCGGAAGCAGCTTCCTGCGGGAGCGTTTGAGATCACGCGGCACGCCGATACGGAGTTCGCCTACACGGGAAAATATTGGAACCTGCACGACAAGGGGCTTTATCGCTGCATCTGCTGTGACAATGCGCTGTTCAGTTCCACGACGAAGTTTGATTCGGGAACTGGCTGGCCCAGTTTTTGGGGGCCGATCGCGCAGGAGAATGTGCGGGAGATCAGCGATGTCACACTGGGCATGGAGCGGATTGCAGTCTCGTGCAAAGAATGCGATGCGCATCTGGGGCACGTGTTTAATGACGGTCCGCATCCGACGGGGTTGCGGTATTGCATGAATTCGGCTTCGCTGCGGTTTGTGAAGGCTGTCTGATGTTGCGCGCTGGCCGCGTACAATTGGTTTCATGAATTCCAGCCTGCCTGTTTTTCGCGAGCCGACGCCGGTAGAGAAGATCTTCAATCGTGTCTTTGGATTTCTGGTTGGGATCGGCCTTCCATTTCTTCACAAATATCTGCTGCAGGTGCGTGGGCGCAAGAGCGGGAAGCTCTACTCGACTCCGGTGAATCTGGTGGAGTGGAAGGGCAAGCGGTTTCTGGTGGCGCCGCGCGGGCGCACGCAATGGGTGCGCAACGCCGAGGCTGCGGGGGAAGTGACGCTGAAGAAGGGAAGCGCACGGCTGAACTTTCGCTTGCGCGCGCTTGCGGAGACGGAGAAGCCGGAGATTCTTAAATTCTACCTGGATAGCTTCAAGAGTGAGGTGCAGCGCTACTTTCCCGTGGCCGCGGGGTCGGCGGCGGAGAGCTTTGTTGAGGTGGCGGGGAGTTATCCGGTGTTTGAGTTGGTGACGATTTAGTTTGATTGTTGATTCGGAATCCCCGGTAGTGGTTACCGGCGTAAGCTCTTAAACGGAGATCGCGAAGAACTGCCGCGGAGGACGCTGAGAGACGCCTTTTGAAATCTGAAAAATCCTGTCTGCGAAAAAAATCTTTGTTTCTTTTTATTTTTTTCTTGCGTAAAACTGGGAGTTATGGCATCTTGAAACATCTCATTCTTACGAAAGGACGCCCGAATTGGCGGATCACAACTACAAATCGCTAAGCGGGCAACCGCGGCCAATCATCGGCCTTGGTTGCTTCAGGGCGTCATCCGAGCGCGTCAGTTTGTTCCTCGGCGCCCTTTAACGCAAAGCTAACAAAATAAAAGAGCTGGGTGGTGAAGGCAGCGGTTCCTTCGCATTGACAACGATATACCGTTGCCGTGATTCCCCCAGCTTTGAAGCTGGTGCGGCTCGCTGGTTGGCCGCGCGTTGGTAATCCCTTGCGTTTGTTGAGGGATCAAGACGGTCAGTGGTGAAAGGTTGACGGATACTTCTCTGGGCGAAACGGCCTGACTTCTTTGGAGGTTAGGGCGTGAGGTTCGAATCCTCAGGGCGCAAGCCCATTCCGTGACCGAGTGTTCCCTGACCAGTTATCAACTTGCAGTACTTATACGCGGGGAATTGTCCGTGGCTTGGAATTTGGTTCGGTCAGTAGTGATAGATCACGGTTCCTTCGTAAGCCGAAAGGCGAGGAGGTGCAAATCCTCCAGATGCACAATGGTCGTGACCGCAGGTTCCCTGACCGTGATTTAGAACGAGTTCGGCCGGTGGTGAAGACATGGGTTACATCGCCTGTTAAGCAGGAGGTCGCGGGTTCGAATCCCGTCACGGAGATTGTTTCCGTGTAGCTCAGTGGCTAGAGCGCCTAATGTTCCTTTGTCGCTGGTTCCCCGGCTGATTTGATTTAGCTGTCGCTGAGGGTGGGTGCGTTTGTCGAGAATGCTCGTCACGAATGGATATGCTTGAATTCCTAAAACACGTGTTCAGCGGGCAGAACCAGTTTGCTTCGGGGGGATTGCTGCTCATGATCATTGGCGGCCTGAGCGTCTCGTTGCGAGCGATTCCTGAGAAGAGTTGGGAATGGCTGGTCGAGCAGACCACTCTGATGATCACGGTGAAGGATGACGATGCGGCATTCGTTTGGGTGAAGGAATGGTTTCTGGAGCAGAAGTTTCTGAAGCGAATCCGCAGAGTGGATCTGGATACGGCCGTGCGGAATGAACGCATCGCGCTGATTCCGGCGCCGGGCAGGCACTGGTTTTGGTATAGCGGCAGACCGTTTGCGGTGTACTTCTACCGTACCGAGAATACGCGGGAGCGATCCGGCAGGCGTCTCGAATCGTTGACCTTCAGGACGGTCGGACGAAAGCGGGCCTTCCTGCAGAGTTTCGTTGACGATGTGGTGGCATGCCACATCAAGAGGCTGGGTGTGCAGTCGTGTCTGTTCACTTACAACGACGGTTGGGATTTGGTGGAAGGGTATGCGCCGCGGTGGCTAGACTCCGTAGTTTTGGAGCCGGGCGAAAAAGAGCATTTGGTGGGGGATATTGGGAAATTCAGGACATCGAAGGAGAGGTACGGGCGTCTGGGGATTCCATATCACCGCGGCTACTTGTTTTACGGTCCTCCGGGGACAGGGAAGACCTCTCTGGTGTCGGCGCTGGCGGCGAATTTTGGGCTCTCGATCTACTTGATTAATCTTGGTGATTTTAACGACCGAACTCTGATGAACGCGGTCAACCAGATCACACCGAATTCGGTGCTGCTGTTTGAAGACGTTGATTGCATGAAGAGCCCTAAGACCCGTGTGGCTGCGGGCGGGGATGGCGGGGCGGGAGCGCGAGACGAGAAGGAAACTGTGGTCGAGCGGAACGGGGTGACGCTTTCGGGATTGTTGAATGCGTTGGATGGCTTTTATGCGCCGACGAATGTTCTGTTCATGGTGACGACGAACAGGATTGAAACTTTGGACGAGGCTTTGCTGCGTCCGGGGCGAATTGATTACAAGTTGTATCTGGGAAAGGCTACCGATCGGCAGAAGATCGAGTTGTATCGCAGGTTCTTTCCGGAGGCTTCGGAGTTTGAGGCGCGGGCGTTTGTCTATAGCGCGGGTTCCGCGGAGACGATGGCAGAGTTCCAGGGAATTTTGTTGGCGATGGAAAGCCGCACAGGGCTTGGGATCGCGGAGAACGTAGCACTCCGTGATTTCCAGGACGAAGAATCGGTGGCCGCGTTGAAGTAAGTACATACAAAGTTTCGCCGGTGGTGAAGACGAGGGTTACTTCGATAATCCGAAGGTTGCGGGTTCGAATCCCGTCATGGCATAAGTCATGTAGCTCAATTGGCAGAGCATCGGAATGTACCGTCGTCGCATGGTTCCCCGGCGATTGAAGCGACAGCCGATTCCTCACCGCTTCGCGGTTCGGAATACAAAAGTGGTGCGGTTTGGAATGACAAGGTGGTGCGGTTCGGAATGACACGTTGTGACATGACAAGGTATTTGAAAGGAGGCCACACAGATGGCTCGATTGAATCTGCTGAACTCGATTTTTGGGGCGCGCACGCATGAGGGTGCGCCGGCTCGCAATATTTCGACGGAGCTGCAACTGCGGCGCTCGGTGCTGGCTTGCCTGCTTTGGGAGAGCCAATTCTACGAGGACGGAGTGGAGATTGCCGGGCGCATCGCGGAACTGGTGCCGAAGGTTGCGGCCGAGACGGTGGCTGCGCTGGCGGTTGAAGCACGCGAGAAGATGAAGCTGCGTCACGCTCCGTTGCTGCTGGTGCGGGAGATGGCGCGTCATGCTACGCATCGCGGACTTGTGGCCGAGACTTTGGCGCGTGTGATTCAGCGTGCGGATGAACTGGCGGAGTTCGTTGCCATCTACTGGAAGGACGGGCGCGTTCCGATGTCGGCGCAGGTGAAGAAGGGTCTGGCGGCGGCCTTCCCTAAGTTTGATGAGTATGCTCTGGCGAAGTACGACCGGGGCGGACCCATCAAGCTGCGCGATGTGCTCTTTCTGGCGCACGCCAAGCCGCGCGATGAGGCGCAGGCCGAAGTGTGGAAGCGGCTGATCGCGGGGGAGCTGATGACTCCTGATACTTGGGAGGTTGCACTCTCGTCCGGCGCTAACAAGCGCGAGGCCTGGGAGCGGCTGCTGCGCGAGCAGAAGCTGGGAGCGCTGGCTTTGCTCCGCAACCTGCGCAACATGCGGGATGCGGGTGTGGAGGAGGAGTTGGTGCTGGCGGCGCTGGGTTCGATGAGCACGGCGCGGGTGCTTCCGTTCCGGTTTCTGGCTGCGGCGCGTTACGCTCCGCGGTGGGAAGAGACGCTGGAGCAGGCCATGCTGAAGTGCGTGGGTGGGCAGGAGAAGCTTGCCGGGAAGACGATTGTCCTGGTGGACGTTTCCGGCTCGATGACTGCGCCGCTTTCGCAGCGCTCCGAGATGCAGCGTACCGATGCGGCCTACGGGCTGGCGGTTTTGCTGCGCGAGATCGGAGAGAAGGTGGCGGTGTTCAGCTTCTCCGACACGCTGGTGGAGGTGCCGGCGCGCCGCGGCTTCGCTCTGCGCGATGCTATCGATTCTTCGCAGCGCCACAACAGCACGCAGCTGGGCAAGGCTGTGGAGGAACTGAACCGCGGGCACAAGTGCGATCGCCTGATCGTCATCAGCGACGAGCAGGCGCACGACAAAGTGCCCGCGCCGAAGGGCAAGGGCTATGTGATCAACGTGGCCAGCTACAAGAACGGCGTGGGCTACGGCAAGTGGACGCACATCGACGGCTGGAGCGAGTCGGTTGTCGAGTACATCCGCGTGCTGGAGCAGACGGAGGGCAAGTAGCTGTCCTGTAGCTCTTACTGAACAAAAAATGGAGGGACGGCGATTGTCCGTCTCTCCATTTTCCTTGGTTCAACCCGAGGGGTTTAACGTTTTGTGAGGTTAGTGGCTGTCGCCGTCGTGATCGACGTCGCCTGTGCTTTTCAGCGTGACAGTGTCCGAAGGCTGTGGACTGCTCTTCTGTGTCTGTTGGGGCTGAGGTTTGGGGGTGGTCGCCGGTTGCGCGGCTGCGGTGGCTTGGCTGGCGTGGGTACTGCTGATTGAGTTCACCATAGGAGGAAAGATCGGCAGCTCGGGCGTGGGCTTTAGGGGAATTCGTTGGACTCGGCAACCTTTGGTAATAGTTACTGGCCTGCAGTGAGTTTGTCGCGGAAAAGATCTTGACCACGGAGGGCACGAGGGGGCACAGGGAAAGGCAAGGGAGCGCGGGCGATTGGCCTACCTTCGCTTTATTGGTTGGGCTTCACCCAAAATCCGCAGGTGGGCCTGTCTGCAATGTTTCTGTCGATGCGGTCATAGATTTTGTCCCCCGCTGGAATGTCAAACCAGAATCCACTTTCGACTTGGCCAGAGGGCGTGTATTCGACTTGATGCGCCTTTCCGTGTTTGAACACGAAAATGATCATTCCCGGATGTTTTCCACGATAAGCTCCGGCGTCGTCTTCGTTGTCCGGGAACTGCTGCACTACGACGCCTAAAAGGTCAGGGTTTTTCTGGTGCAAGTTTATCCATTCGCGTCCGCATGCAATGGGTTGCTTTGCCCAGGATGCGGCTGACATTAAAGGAATAAAAACGCTTGCTAAAGACGGGAAGAACGTTCGCCGATTCATTGGAAACCTTCTATTCGAGGATGCTGTCTTCCAGCCTTTTACGGGACCAGTCGGCTGCGGCTTGGGCGAAGGCCAGGATTACGGGATGAGGCTTTTTTTCTGTCGAAGACAATTGCGGCTGGAATAGTGTGGCTACGAAAAAGCGATGGGTGGGCGATTCGATGGCGCGGATTTCGCTTTGCGCGCCGCGCGCCACCACGGGGAAGCCGGCTTCCATGGTTGTCCATTCGTAGTCGGGATTGATTTCGAAGTTGCAGAAGAATTCTTCGGTCACAATCTCTTTGTCTTTGCCGTAGAAGGATTGCAGATAGGAGCCGGGACGGAGGCGGATCTCGGGAACTTTGCCAGATAACTTCGGGGCTTCGCCTTTGCGGTTCGGCACGGCGCAGGCTACAGGATGGATGACGATGTTTTTTGATCCCGAATTATTTTCGGCGCTGTCGGCATCTGCTATGCCCAGGACGTTGCGGGCGAATTCGATCAGGGCGTATTGAAAGCCGCCGCAAGTTCCCAGGAAGGGCCAGTCGCGGCGGCGGGCGAACTCGATGCCTTTGAGCATGCCGTCGAAACTTTTGTAGGGGCTGCCGGGCGAGGCCCAGAGGCCATCGAAGCTTTCGAGAGTTTTTTCTGAGTCCGCAGCGGTCAGCGAGGGCGTGGGGATCCACTGGGAATCTACTTCCAATTTGAGTTTGCGGGCGGTGTGCTGCAGGGCATCGTTGGTGGCATGGTGGGAGCGGAATTCAGGATTGAAGTCGCCTAGGATTCCAATGCGAACGGCGTGGCTCACAGGGGCATTGTACTAGAGCGAGTTTTGTGGATGTGGGAATTGCGGAGGCGTAGTTGCCAGCGCGACTGCGCAATGTGGAGAATCACCTCGGACGGCATTGCGTTGCGCGGCAAGCGGGCGAGGGCGCCCGCTCTACACCGGCTAGATCAGATGCGCGAGTGTCAGCAGGGCGTAGAGGCTTAGCAGGGCCAGGGCTGGGCCGCCCCAGATCATCAGCGTGCACTTCCAGCCCAGCGAGCGGGCCAGGTCGCGCTGGCTGCGCCAGGAAATCAGGAAGGTTGAATTGTTCTTGCCTTTCATCAGCACTACCGGGGGATTAGGGTCGAAATCTGCTGATGGGGTTATCGGCTGCTGTGGAACTTGGGTGCCGACGCTCTGTGCATGGCCAGACGAGTTGCCGTTTGGACCGTTGTTGGCGGCTGCTGCCGAGGGCGTGACTCCGGCGGTGGCCCACGCTGCGGGGTTTGATATGCCCGCTTTCATCAGGGCGGCGGCGATTTTCTGCTGCTGGGTCATGTCCGATGTTTTTGTGGGACCTGAATCCGGCGAAAGGCGGATTACCCGAGTGGATGCCTTGAAGATTGCTTTCTCATAAGTCTCGTCGAACTTTGGATCGTGCTGAAGGCCGCTGGTCAGGACTCCACGGAAGAGGTTGCCGTCGCCGATCACGGGTGACAGCGCGGTTCGAACTCTTTCAGAGTTCAGGGAAAATGAGAGAGCATTTCCGATGAATAATGCCGAGGTTTCGGCATCCTGAATGGGCTGCGACGTTAGTGCGAGGCCGGGATTTTCGTCGAGCGTGCCGAGCACGAAGAGAGCGTTCTTTGGCTTGATACAGAACTCTTCCACTTTGATTTTGTTGGTGGTGCTCACGCCGTGGCGCAGGAGAAAATTGCGAACATTCTCTGGGGCTTCTTCTTTTGTGGTGAAGAGGGAGTCGCAGAATTCTTCCTGAAAGTCGCGGTGCAGGTCGAGATCGGCGCCGGTGGGGTCGATCATCACCTTGCCGGTGTTGTCGTCCAGAAAAAAAGGCACGTGCATGCACTCGGCGGCCGCTTGAACCCATTGCTTGTTCTTGCCGGATTGCTTCCACTCCCAGACGAAGGTGCGGTGGCAGTAGCAGGGGCGCCCAGTGATGGGGGCGATTAGGGTGTAGGGGCCGACCGCGAGACCGTTGAGTTCGACCATTCCCATGGAGGCGCTGCGAATTTTGGAGACTGGCGTGTCGAGAATCAGGTGACGGCGCTGCAGGAGGCGGAAGCCTTTGATGAAAAGAAAAATCCCGGCGCAGATTCCGAATGCGCAGTAAATGATGAAGGCGCTGGGATTTGAGGAACGCAGTAGCAGTGTGGCTGGAATCAAGATCGGATCCGTGGGCTGGATTCGGGGCTGCCCTGTATCGAGGCTAGCGTGGCGGGGCGCGTGAGAGCAGCAGAAAACGGGGGGTTGGGCTTACGTTGGTAATGAGCGCTGTTGTCCGCCGGTAGCGGTGCCGCCGCTTCCGTTCAGGAGCGGAAGTGCTTGTTCGCGCTCTGACCACAGCAATGTCTTGATGTCATACGCTTGAAGCGCCGACAGATTGTCTGGGGTAGGTTGGTTGACGATGTCGTTAATGAATACGAGAACGTCAAGAGGCTCCTCCCGAATTGCTTTGACATCACTTACCGCCCAAGCGAGGCTAATCGCTTGGTCCTTCGAGAGTAAATTTACGGCTTCCAGGACTCTTTCAGGCTTATTGCGCGTCTTGGGTAATGCGAAATCGAATTTGTGGTCGAATCCACTCTTTCCGGCTAGTTTGAAGTCCTGGAATTTTTGAATCTCGCGCTGCTCCAAGAAGGCCCTCACGTCCTCCTTGAAGAACGATAGGATGTGTTGCTCCGATAGAGCGAAGAGGTCATTAACCGCTAGAATAGCCTGCACAAGATTGTGCTTTTTCTGGGCGAAGTCGCCGCGAGTGGCCGTTGTTAGCAGTTCTCCCTCTTCGTGCTTGACCCCAAAACCGTTCAGGATGCTGGTCAGCAGCGCCTTTCGTTTTGGGGTGGTAAATTCAAACCCAGTGGATCGTAGATCACTGATCGTGTAGCCGTCATCCGAAAGGACGAACCCGCCATTCTTTTCTTCCAGATAGATCTGGATCGCGTCGTTGTGCCGATCAAGGAAAGGAGTTGTGATTTCGCAATGATCACCGCCTTCTTCCAGCACGAAGCCCTGCTTCAGCCAGTCAATGTATCCGTCGATCAAGTGTTGGCAATCTGTTCGCATCGGTCTAAATTCCACGCTGTATCAATGGGATTGGATCCACCGCTGAAAACTGCAGGAATTGTGTCAGGGCGGATTCGTCGTCAGCGAACGAGAACGCAAAGCTCGGCACCTCGTTCAGTAGATACGCTACCCTGTCATCGAACTCCTCGCGATATAGATGCATGTGCGAGGCTGTGAGCAGCTCTCCAGGGCGATAAGGCTGTGCGCTCGGGTTTCGATGCGGGCTGCCGTCGATGTCGAGCCGTGCCAGGACGATTACACTTCTGGCACGGGTCTGAAATTTTAGCCGAATGGTTTTTCTTCTGCCTCGTTCAATCGTCAGGATGAACTCCTCTCTTCGGTCATGTGAGACGAGATCCCAATCCTTGTCCATGGGCATCGATGTCGTCAGCTCAAGCACCGTTTCCGGATAGGTGTGTTTCGGGAGCTTTAGAAGCAAATCGGCCTCAGCGTGAGTCAATGACATAGATAGCTGGCGCTTGTAATCTACTCCAAAATACCGAGACCGGGGTATCGGCAAGACAGATACTCTCGATTGAGCGGTTTGACAGTTCGTTAGCAAGGTTAAGACGGACTATTTCCTCCTGTTGGTTCTCAGCAGGGCGTAGGCGATGGTTAGTGCTGCCAGGAAGGTTAGTCCTCCGATGGCGTTTATGCGGGTTGCGAATAGGGTGTGGAGAACTGTCGCTGAGGCCAGGACGAAGCCGAGCATCGATCCCCAGATGCCCAGGGGGGAGCGCATGGGCAGGGCGGCTAGTTGTTCAGCGGTGAGGCGACGGCGGAAGCTTACGTGGGCTGCGAGGGATACTACCCAGGAGAAGATCAGGCCGGAGAATGCGGCTCCCATGATGTAGACGAAGGCTTGTTTCGGAGCCCAGTTTTCGATGATGAGCGCGGTTACGATTCCGTAGGAAGAAACCAGCAAGGCCAGGCGAGGCGATCCGGAGGCGTTTAATTTTCCTATGCGGCCGGGGCCCATCCGGTGCGGCCCATGGAAAACAGCAGGCGCGAGGCGACGTAGAGTTTGGCGTTGGCTCCGGAGAGCGCGGCGGTTAGGACTACGAAATTCATGAAGAAGGCGGCGGCTGGAATTTTGGCCAGGCGGAGCACGCTGACGAATGGGCTCTCGGAGACGCCAGCGTGATTCCAGGGCATGACGCCGACCAGAACGGTGATGGCGCCCAGATAGAGGCCGGCGAGCAGAAAAAAGGTGAGGCGCGCGGCGCGGGGAATGTCTTTTGAGGAACGCGATTCGCCGGTGGTGACGGCGAGCATTTCGATGCCGCCGAAAGCGTAGATGGCCCAGAATACCGCGAGCAGGGGCGCGATTGGACCTTTGGGAAAGAATCCGCCGTGGCGGTGTATTGCGGGGCGACGCGGCCGCTGAAGAGCAGCGCGGCGCCGGCCAGGATGAAGGCCACGATGGTGGCGAACTTGATCATGGAAAACCAGAACTCGAAGCGTCCGAAGGAGCCCACGCTGCGCAGGTTGACCAGAAGAAGTAGGGCCGAGAATACGATGACCCAAACTTCGCCGGGAACGGCGGGGAGCCAATAGCCCATGTAGGTGGCGGAGGCGACGAGTTCGGCTCCGATGGAGAAGGCGATGGCGGCCCAGTAGGCGGCGCGGCAGAGAAATCCCAGATATTGATTGAGGTAGAGTTCGCCGTAGACGCCGAAGGATCCGGCGGCGGGATGCATGCTGGCCAGTTCGCCGAGAGCCATGGCGACGGTGTAGGCGATGAAAGCGGCGATGATGTAGCTGAGGATTACGCTGGGGCCGGCGATTTCGAGGGCGGCGGCGGAGCCGAGAAGAAGCCCGGTGCCGATGGAGCCGCCGACCGCCACCATGGTCATTTGTCCGGCGGTGAGTTGATGGTGGAGACCTTGTTCGTGGACTTGATCCTCCGGACGATCTCGGGGACGAGATCGGGTGAGAGGCATGGGGCACGATATCAAAATCAGGGTCAGTGGACCCAGAGAATCGGTGACCGATTCGGAGCACACCGCATAAGTCTTAACTAGCCGCTGACACTGACCACGGAGTTCGCACATCGTTGACTCGAGGGCTTAACTAGCCACTGAACACTGATCACTGACCACTGCTCTGCGGTGACTTTCGTAATCTGCGGCGCGGCCCTTACGGATTGCTGGCACGCGGGGGGCTCCTAGAATCGAAGCAGCAGTACTCTGCCCAGAACCGTACCCATGCCCGAGATCACAAAGCGCTCGAACCGAGCCGAGGTGACCCGGCGCGTCGAACGCGCGGAAAAACTTCTGCAGAAGGGCAAGGCCGCCGAAGCGCTGGAAGAATATCTGCTGGCCCTGCGGGACGATCCAGAAAATGATACGGTGCGGCAACTGTCGGCCGATTTGTGTCTTTCGCAGAACCGGGCGCGCGATGCGGTGCAGCTGCTGGGCGAACTGTTTGAGCGGCAGGTGAATGCCGGAGATGCGACGCGGGCCAGCCTGACCTATAAGAAGCTGGCGCGGCATGGCAGTCCGACCTGGGAGCAGAAATTCCGCTTCGGACAGTTGCTGGAAGGATCGAACAAGAAGCTGGCGGTGGGCACGTATGAATCCGCATTGAGCGATCTGGCGAAGCTGGACAACAAGAAGGATGCATTGCAGGTGCTGGAGCGGGTGGTGACGCTGGAGCCGATTGCAGGCGAATTTTCTGCGAGTGGCGGAGCTGTCTTCTGAGCTGGGAGAAAGCAAGGCCGCGGCGGAAGCGTTCAAGCGTGTGGCGCAGCTGACGGCGGCGGAAGGCGGCGATCCGGCGCAGTGGTATGAGCGGGCGTATCAGGAAGATTCCTCCGACGAGGAGATTACGCTGGCCTACGGCAAGAGCCTGCTGGGGCAGGGGCAGGTGGGAGCGGCGATTTTTATTCTCGAGCCGCAGGTGAATGCGGGAAAGAATTCTCCGGATCTGCGGGATATTTATGCCGAAGCTTTGCTGGCCGCGGGACGGTATGCGGATGCGGAGCCGCTGGTGTGGCAACTGTTTGAACAGAATCCCAACCGGATGCCGCAGGTGACGGCGCTGATTGGGCAGTTGGTGGATGCGGAGCAGGATGAGGCGGCGGTGTCACTGGCGCGCAAGCTGGGGCAGTTCCAGGCGAAGCGCGGCGAGCGGCGGCAATTTGTGGCGGTGATGCAGGAGATCACGGCGACGCGGCGGGCGTCGCCGGAAATGCTGGAGTTCCTCAGCGAGCTGTTCAACGCGTCGAACCGCGAGGGCGATTACTGCCAGACTCTGCTGAAGCTTTTCGATGTGTATTGCGGCACGGGAGATTTCGCCAAGGCGGCGGAATGTCTGGACCGGGCGGCGGAAGTGGATCCTTATGAATCCGGGCACACGAAGCGGCTGGAGATGTTGAAGGGCAAGATTGACGAAGACAAGTTTAAGGCGATTGCTTCGCGATTCACTCCGGTGAGCAAAGCGGCGGCCGAGCCCGCGCATGAGCAGGAGGCGACGCTGGGAGCTTCGACGCTGCAGGATCTGATGCTGCAGGCGGAAATCCTGGTGCAGTACGGAATGCGCAACAAAGCGGTGGAACGGCTGCAGAGAATTCAGGAACTTTTTCCGCGAGAAGAAGAACGCAACGAAGATTTGCAGCGGCTTTATCTTGCGGCGGGCGTGACGCCGAGCTATGCGGGGTCGGCGCCGCTGCCCGCAGCGGCTGCCGCGCCGGCTCCTGCGGCAGCCGCAGCGCCAGCGGCAGCCGGCGGTCGATCCAACGGCGGAGATGCGCAACGTGACGCGCGTGGCGGAGATCACGCGCAAGCTTTATCACCAGGCGACGGCGCCGGCGGTGCTGACGACGGCGGTGAACGAAATTGGCGGGCACTGGGAAGTATCGCGCTGCGTGGCCTTGATGCGCACGCCGGGTTCGGCGCCGACGGCGGTGCAGGAGTTCTGCGGCAAGGGAGTGAAGGCAGGGAATCCCGCGGCGATCAAGGAAGTGATGTGCGCGCTGCAGGATATGTCTGACTGCTTCGGGTGAGCCGGTGATCATTGCCGACGCGCAGAAGAGCGCCGAGTTGCAGAGCGTGCGCAAGGCGGTGGCGGAGCTGGGAACGACCTCGGTGCTGGCGTTTCCGCTGAGCAATGGCGAGGATTCGGTGGGCGTGCTGGCGCTGCTGCACAACAAGCCGCGGGTCTGGCCGCAGACCGATGCGGTGGTGCTGAAAACGCTGGCCGACCAGATGGTGATTGCGCTGAATAACGCGGGCCTGCGGCGGCTGGTGAAAAATCTTTCGGTGACGGATGAAAAGTCGGGACTGCTGAAGCGTGGTTCCTATCTGGATTTGCTGCTGGCGGAGAGCAAGCGGGCGGTGCAGAATGCGTCGCCGCTTTCGGTGCTGCTGCTGCAGTTTGGGCGGAGCGCGGCGCTGATCAAGGAATATGGCGAGGCCGCGGTGGAAGCCGTGATGGAAAAGATTGGGCAACAGTTCGCGGCCAACATCCGGACCAATGATCTGGCGTTTCGCTACGACACGACGACCATCGCGATGATTCTCGGCGACACGGCGGAGAAAGAAGCGATGATGGCGATCGAAAAACTGCGCAAGATTATCGCCGAAGTGCGTCTGCCCGCGAAAGATGGCGCGGAGAAAGGCCATCGCTGGAATTCTCGGCGGGGCTGGCCGAGGCTGTGGTGCGGGAGAGCTACGATCCGGTGGACATTGTGACGGAAGTGATCAACCGCGCCGAACATGCGCTGGCGACTTCGCTGGTGCAGGGGCCGGGGAAGGTTGTGGCGCTGGGGGCGGCGCTGGCCGCGGGGGCGGTGGCGTAAGGTTATTCCAGCCGCTAAGATCTAGAGCGATCGGGTGCTCCGCCGCTTGAGCTTCAACTCGGCACTTCGGGGAGACCGAGTCTTCCATTGTCTTGTTGCTACGTGCTCTTCACGTCAGCGGCATGCAGTAAATGCAGAAGTGGCGGCCATTCTGGCTGTAAAGCACGCATCGGACGGTCAGCGACGGATTCAGTCAGCATTGTTCTACTTGCGGATTCTTCATTCCTATCTCAGCTCGATTCCTTTGCGCCTGACTCGAATCGTCATCCAAGTAGTCGGTGATCTCCATGGGATCGTTGCTCGACTGTGGTCAAATCTCCTTCGTGCGCTGCTACACTAACCAGTTTGATTTTCACTTTTGATCCGCTCTGAGCGCGGGTCTGTCAGGAAATCAATGTTGAAACCGGGTGATATCGCGATTGTCAGCGGGGCGCGCACGCCCTTTGGCCGCTATTGCGGCAAGTTGAAAGATTTTACGGCGCAGGAGTTGGGCGCGGTTGCGGCCAAGGGGGCGATTGAGCGGGCGGGGATCGATGCCAAGGAATTCGATCATGCGGTGTTTGGCAATGCGCAGCAGACTTCGGGCGATGCGTTGTATGGGGCGCGGCATGTGGGGTTGCGGGCGGGACTGCCGATTGAGACTCCGGCGCTGACGGTGAACCGGCTGTGCGGGTCGGGGATGCAGGCGATTGTGACGTGCGGCGCAGATGATCCAGACCGACGAAGCGAAGATTGTGCTGGCGGGCGGGATGGAGGCCATGTCGCAGGCTCCGTTTGTGATTCGCGGGCGCGATGGATTTACGCTGGCTCCGGGCGGGAAGCTGGAAGATTCGCTGATGGTGGCGCTGCTCGATAGCTATTGCGGGCTGTACATGGCGAACACGGCGGAGTTGTATGGCGAGCAGCAGTGGCATCACGCGGCAGACGCAGGATGAGTTCGCGCTGCGCTCGCAGCAGAAGGCCGATGCGGCTTATAAAGAAGGACGCATTCAGGAAGAGCTGGTTCCGGTGCCGCTGCGAAATTCATAAGGGCGAGGCTACGGGAGAATCGCTGACGGAAGATGATCACCGGCGTCCGCAGACCACGATGGAAGGTCTGGCCAAGTTGAAGGCCGCGTTTGGAAAGAATGGCACGGTGACTGCCGGCAACGCCAGCGGCATTGTGGATGGCGGGCGGCGGTGGTGGTGATGTCGCTGGAGGAGGCGCGGAAGCGGAGTATCGAGCCGCTGGGCAGGATTGTGAGTTGGGGGATTGCGGGAGTTGAGCCGAAGGTGATGGGGCGCGGTCCGGTGCCGGCGACGAAGATTGCGCTGCAGAAGGCTGGGCTGTCTTTGGACTACATCGATTTGATCGAAGTGAATGAGGCGTTTGCGGCGCAGTATCTGGCGGTGGAGAAAGAATTGGGTCTGGATCGCGAGAAAGTGAATGTGAATGGCGGGGCGATTGCGTTGGGGCATCCGCTGGGCGCGACCGGGACGCGGCTGGTGATTACTTTGCTGTATGAGTTGCGGCGGCGGAAGAAAAAGTATGGGCTGGCTACGGCTTGCATCGGCGGCGGGCAGGGGATTGCGATGATTGTGGAGAGTATGAATTAAGACTTGACAGGTTTGCTGATCTCCGCCGTTTGAGGAGACGAATGCCACAGCCGGTAATAATATTATTCAAGTGTGCTCAGCCCTCGCTGTTGGTGGCATGTACGCCTTTGTGTTTTGGCGAATTGCGGAGAAGAATAAGGTAATTGAATTTGGTGGTCTGGCACTAGGATGCTTTTTTGTCATGGTAGCGGGGATGAGGGTATTTAACCTTCCCGTTTGGTTTTTTGCGGCGCTGTTCCTCCTCTTTCTTCTTCTTAGTTGCTTGATGATGTTTTTCCTAGTCCGCCAAGGGTACGAGGCTCTTCGGCATAGAAAGCAGTCCAAGGAAGATAGGTAATCGTTATGGAAATCAAGAAGGTTGGAGTTCTAGGTTGTGGGCAGATGGGTTCCGGCATCGCGCAAGTCTGCGCGGCGGATGGATCGATGCGACGGTGCTTGAAGTGGAAATGAGACCCCTGGGAGGGAAGTGCCGCATGATATTGTAGGCGTATGAATCACTTGCGAAGCCAGATCGACAGCCTCTCTCCTGCCGAGAAGGCGGAGTTGCTGGATACGGTCTGGGAGAGCCTGGAAGCGGATGCCGTATCTCTGACCGATGCGCAACGGGCCGAGCTTGATTACCGAATCGCCCGGCATGAACAAAACCCTTCCGACGTAATCCCGTGGCAGCAAGTGAAGGCGGGACTGTTTAAGAAGCCGTGACGTTCGCGTTCGTTTGGACGCCTGAGGCGAATGAGGATTTGCTGGAAGCGCGGGCATGGTACGAAAATATTCGCCCGCAGCTAGGGGAGCGTTTCGCGCAGGCGGTCGAAGCCACAGTCGAAACCATAGCCGAACATCCATTACAGTTTGCCTGTCGTCTACCGGAGCCGTCGCCGGGCGGGAGTGCATCGTTTTCCTTATGGAATTTTCTTCGAAGTCCAGGAGCATCGGATCGTGGTAATAGCCTGCTTTCACGGGAGGCGCGATCCGAGGCGCTGGCAGTCGCGCTAATGAGCTCGGGCATTGTGGGAATGTTATCTTAAGTATCTTTAATGCAAAAAGGCTCTACTATGGAAATTAAAAAAGTTGGTGTTCTCGGTTGTGGCTTGATGGGCTCCGGCATTGCGCAGGTTTGCGCTACGGCTGGATTCGATGTCACTGTTCTCGAAGTTGAACAGAAGTTTCTCGACAAAGGTTTCGCCGGGATTGAGAAATCTTTGGCGAAGTTTGCCGAGCGTCCGGTGGAGAAGGGGGGGATCACGGCGCAGCAGAAAGACGCGATCCGCGCGCGGCTCAAAGGCACGACTAACAAGGCCGACCTGGCCGATTGCGACATTGTTATTGAAGCCATCATCGAGAATGTGGAAGAGAAGAAGAAGATGTATGCATCGCTTGATGGCGTGGTGAAGAAAGAGGCGATTTTTGCCTCGAATACTTCTTCGATTTCGGTGACTGAGCTTTTGACTTCGGTGAAGCGGCCGGAGCGGTTTATCGGGCTGCACTTTTTTAATCCGGTGCCGCTGATGAAGCTGGTGGAGGTGGTGCGGACGATCGCCACGGCCGACGACGTTTACCAGACGGCTTATGAGTTTGGCAAGAAGCTGGGCAAGGTTCCGGTGCGGACTTCGGACAAGACGGGATTCATCGTCAACCGGCTGCTGGTGCCGTATTTGCTCGATGCCATCCGCGCGTATGAAGAGGGCGTGGGTTCGATTGAAGATATCGATAATGCGATGAAGCTGGGCTGCGGGTATCCTATGGGGCCGTTTACTCTGCTGGATTTTGTGGGGCTTGATACGACTTATTACATTACGCATGTGATGTATGACGAGTTCAAGGAGCGGCGGTTTGCGTCGCCTCCGCTGCTGAAGCGGTTGGTGATGGCGGGGTGGTACGGGAAGAAGAGTGGTAAAGGGTTCTACGATTATTCTGACCCGAATAATCCGAAGGCGAATAAACTGTAGGGGCGGCTTTGGGAAAGCTGTTTTGACGACCACGAGAAAAGTCAGCCGGGAGATCCCTCGCTTCGCCTGAAGAACGGCTGTGCTGGGGATGACGCCATCCAATCATGAGAGTTCAAGCAGATGTTTAAGCGCAGAAAAACCGATCAGGCTCCGGGCGAAGGCGGTCCGCAGGATGTTGCACGATATCGCCGGGCGTGGCACAGCTACGTGGCGCGGCGGAATCTGGTGGTGGTGCTGTTTCTCAGTTTTATATTTCTGGGCTTCGTGATTGGGAAGCTCAAGCTGGGCGAGGGGGCGGATTTCGCGATTTTACTGGGCTGGATCGGAGTCTATCTGGCGGGTGGGTGGTGGCTCACGGAGTGGAGCTGCCCGCGCTGCGGGAAGGTGTTTGGGCACCGGCTGTGGACGCAGCGCTGCATCAGTTGCGACTTGAGCAAAGATGAAGTGGCGGCGGTGGCGAAGGGGAAGTGAAATCCTGGCCGCGGATTCGTACGGATTAAACCTTCACCACAGAGGCGCCGAGTTACAGGCAATCGCGGTGCTGCCGACGAATTGCATAGGTTCTTCGCTTCGCTCAGAATGACAACGCTTTTTTCCCGCAGAACATTTAGAAATCCATCTTGATCCGTGTAAATCCGTGGCAGACTGGAATTTTTATGAACTTCGAAAACATTCTTCTGGAAAAGAAAAACTCGATTGCTTACGTCACCGTCAATCGGCCCAAGGTTTTGAATGCTCTGAACATGGCTACCATGGAGGAGTTGCGGGCGGCGTTTCATGACATCAAGAATGATGCGGCGATTCGGGTTGTCATTATTACCGGCGCGGGCGAGAAGGCGTTCATTGCCGGAGCTGACATTGGCGAACTGGCCAAGCACGATGCGGTTACGGGCAAGGAGTATACGCATCGCGGGCAGAACGTTCTTAATCTGATCGAGAATCTGGGCAAGCCGGTGATTGCCTGCATCAATGGATTTGCTCTGGGTGGTGGATGCGAGATGGCGATGGCTTGCACGATGCGGCTGGCCAGCGAAAATGCGAAGCTGGGGCAACCGGAGGTGAAGCTGGGGATTATCCCGGGCTATGGCGGAACGCAGCGGCTGCCTCGACTGGTGGGCAAAGGCATTGCCATGCAGCATGGTGCTGGCGGGCGAGATGATTACGGCGCAGGAGGCGCATCGCATTGGGTTGGTGAATGAAGTCACGGTGGCGGCGGAGTTGATTCCGCGGGCGGAGGCGATTGCGGCGAAGATTATTGCGAATGCTCCACTGGCCGTGCAGTATGCGATGGAGGCCGTGAACAAAGGCATGGAGATGACTTTGAGCGAGGGGCTGTATCTGGAGGCGGTGTTGTTCGCCGTGGCTTGCGCTACTGAGGATAAGAAGGAAGGGACTTCGGCGTTTCTGGAGAAGCGGGCGGCACAGTTCAAGGGGAAGTGAGCAAAACTCAAAGTCTTTACCGCAGAGGTCATAGGGGAGCACAGGGTAAATCCACGGGGGCATCGAGTCACGGAGAAGAAAAACAAGCGGAGTTTTGTTGTGGAGGCTCCTCCCTCGCCTAGTTTACGGGCGCTCGAAGGGACATTACACGCTGCGGGCAGGCGCTTCGCGATTGTCGTCGCGCGGTTCAATGCTTTCATCACTGAGAGGCTGTTGCTGAGCGCGATCGATGGGTTGGTGCGGTCTGGCGCGGAGAAAAAAAATATCGATGTGGCACGAGTGCCGGGGGCGTTTGAGATTCCGCTGGCGGCGCGGAAGCTGGCGGAGACTAAGAAGTACGATGCGATCATCTGTCTCGGTTGTCTGTTGCGCGGGGATACGGCGCACTATGACGTGATCGTGAATGAAGTTACGCGCGGGATTGGGCAGTCGGCGCAGGAGACTGGCGTGCCGCATGCTTTTGGCGTGCTGACTTGCGAGACTTTGGAGCAGGCCATCGACCGCGCCGGACTGAAGATGGGCAACAAGGGGTTTGAGGCGGCGCTGGCGGCGGTGGAGATGGCGTCGTTGAAGGACGGCATCGGGCGTGCAGCGTCCAGCGTCCGGAATGCTGCCAGCAAAAAGCAGATTCCTCGCTTCGCTCGGAATGACAAGGGTGGTGCTCGGAATGACAGGAGTAAGAGTCGGAGCGAGAAAGCTAAGGACGCCAAGCCGCGAAGACGAAGCGCAAATAATCCCTCCTTACAGTAAACTGGCAACTGACAACTGGAAACTGGCAACTGCTCTATGGGTACACGGCGAAAATCTCGCGAATTGGTTCTGCAGATGCTGTTTCAGGCGGACATGGGGAAGCAGACCGCTCGACCAGGTGCGGCATACGTTTTGGGCGGAACATGGCGGGGCCAGCGCCGAGGTGCGGGGATTTGCGGACGATTTGTTTCGCGTCGCAACCGACCGCGGGGCGGAGATTGACAAGCTGATTGAGGGCCATGCGGAGCACTGGCGCATGGAGCGCATGGCGGCGGTGGATCGCAACCTGCTGCGCGCCGGAGTGGCGGAGTTTCTGGCTTATCCGGAGACGCCGCGCGCTGTGGTGATTAATGAAGCGCTCGAGATTGCGCGGAAGTTTTCCAGCCTGGAGTCGGTGCAGTTCGTCAACGGCGTGCTCGATAGTGTGGCTAAGGATTTGGGGAAGACGGCGTAGACTGATTCTCTTAAGCGCATGAGGCCTTCGATTCTCTGTTGCACATGTCGCATGGAAGCGCTGCTCAAACCAGAATCATAAAGCGGCGCTAAAGCGCGGAACCCCATGCGGCGCTGCGCCAGGTCTGGACAGGCCAGGCGCCCGTTCCCACACGATCTTCATCTCAGACGGCTAGTTCCACGGTTGCTAGGGTTTCACGGCCACCATATTCAGCGGGCAGTTGTTCTCCAGTGAAGCAAAAGTTGTTGGTGGAGTTGGGGAGCGGGACGAAGGAGATCTGGTTCAGGTCGAGCGCCTAGAACGGTGTTGAGTTGGTGCAGCAATCCGTCGGAGCCGGCCACGTAGATCAGCGTGCCATCCACCGTCATATCCGCGGCGACCGGAGTTGCGTTGTTGACGAGCGGGATTGCGGGAGACGGATTCGGTGTTGAAGCCATAGATCAGGACGCCCTGGATCGGTGGTCACGATGTAGGCCTGAGTGGCGTCGGGCGAGAGGAAAAAGTTGATGGGGTGGAAAGTGCCCTGATCGATATTGATGTGGAAGGGCGGAAATGGAGTGTGTCGCCGTGAGTCTGGGCGAGGGTGACCGTCTGCGGGCAAAGAGTGGCGAACGACGGGTCCTGAGACGTAGTTGGTGGCGATGATGTCGATGCCGGTGTTGTCGACGCCGAAGAAAAAGTCGAGGCCTGTGGTTTGAAGAGGGATAGGGATAATGCGAGTTGCCCAGAGTGACATTGCCCGCGGGAACCATCTTCAGGAACATAGGCGGACCGGGCATGGCGCCGGCGAGAGTCGGCGTCAGGGTGACCGCAGAATTGTCGCAGGTGTTGTAGATGGCGAGGGTGGCCGGCGGGCGCTTCCGCCGGAGAGCAAAGCGAACGATCCCGTGGAGTTGAAAACAACCGAGGTAGCGGGAGTCGGCAGAGGATTGGCTGTAGCTTGCAAGGATTGCAGCGCGGAATAGACGTACAAAGTGTTGCCACCATCGCCGAGGATGAAGGCCTTAAGCCATCGGGCGAAAATGTGGCGGCGGTTGCGCTGTTGATGTTCGAGCGGGGTGATGGTGGTGGATGATGAGTGCTGGTGTTGACGACGTATACCTGATTGGGAGTGGAGACTGTATCGGAGAAGATGGCCGCGTTGCCGTTGTGCGAGATGGCCAGGACCTTGCCGGTAACGAGTCCGAGAGGAGTGCCCGGAGCGGGAAGAGAAGTGAATGGGTTGGTAGTAGCTTCCGATGTTGGCGGGAGTGATGAGCGAAGGCGCCGAATTCGCTGCCCATGTAGGCCTTGTCTCCCGCCGGATCGAACATCAGAGAATTGGGCGGCGTGGGCAGTCGATGGCGCTGCCCGGGCAGGTTGGTGGTGGTCGCAATGTTGTAGAGCGCGACCGCGCACAGAGATGTTGCTGTAACAGTCCTGACTCGTCGCGAGCACGCTGGTGGAGAGTGGGGGCGCCGAGTCACCAATCCGGAAATGGCGGTGACGGGATAAACCGGCTGGGGGATGTAGGGCGCAGCGAGATTCGACGGATTCAGCGGGAAGCCAATGTTGCAAGTTGGCGGCGTGCAGGATGCGGTGATAGCGGCGGCGCCAGGCTGGGAGTGGTGATGGGCAAGTGGCGCCGGCGGCGCATCCGGTCGTTGCGCTGCCTGGCGACCAGCGCCGCCGGCTGGGACGAAATCCAAGTCAGCGGCGGCTTGGGCACGATGCAGCCCTGGACTCGACCGCCGTGGCAGTGATTGTTTCCGACGTTCCTTTGCTGGTGACGAAACTCGTGGTCCGTATATTGGCCGTTTGCGCCGAGCTCGAGAGCGATGCACTGCACCGGGCAGGTCTCGAAGTAGTAGGGCTGGCTGAAGACTCCTGAGGCTGAGGCGATCACTTGGGTCTGCCCCGGAGTGCCGGGTGACACGGTCGCCTGATTGGTGGCGACGTTGTAGGTGGAGTTCACGATTGGAGTGATGGTCGCTACGTCCGGGGCTGGCTTGGCTCCAGGTGAAAGGGCCGACCGAAGCAGTAATGTCGACGCCCTGGCTGAAGGCGCTGGCCTGCAAAGTTTCGATCTGGTTCTGCGAGAGACAGATGAATTGTGCTGGCGCTTTGCGTTGAATGCGGTGAGCGTCGCAAGCGGCGGGCAAGGCTTGCTGATTGGGGCAAGCCGGCGGCGGAGAGTTGACGGGCGGAACGACGCTGACCTGAATGTTATCGATGGGCGGATGGACGAAGACCAGAGTGGGGGGCTGGTTGCGCCCGAGAGCCGAGGCGGTCACCTGAACCATGCCCGATGCCGGCGGGTGTGCAGATGGTGTAAAGACGGGGCATTCCAGGTGCCGGCGCAGGCGAAGCCGCTGGGAGCAATGTCGAGCACTCCGGCGGATTGGCTGGGTAACGGTAAAGGTGAACGTCGGGGAAATGCCTGGTTCGCTGCCGTTCTCGCGCTGGCGGTGAGCTGTACGGTGGTTCCCACTTGCAGCGAATAGCTGGGGCTGGGGTTGAGAGTGATTCTTGCCGGAAAGGGCGAGGCCCCGGGAGGCTTGTGGCCGCCGCATGCCGGCAAGACAAATAATAATAAAGGATAGTGGCGACTAGCCACGCCCACGAACCGAAACGCAACCTTCCCATGCACCCTCTCGTCGCCTCACGGTTGTTTCCGATGGGCGAGCCGCTCAATGGAATGGAAAACTCGTAGTGTAGAGGCTGGAGACGGATTCAGCAAGCCGCTCAGCGACGTCTGTTCAGCATTGCGGAGGCGCTTAACCGGTTCGCTCCGGTTTCGACAGTGGGATGCAAAAAGATGGGTTGACGATGTTTCCACTCAGTTGCTATAGTTGTTTGGTTCCGCGAGTTAATCCAGGCTTGCTGTGTGCCGTGAGTTCCGCAAAGTTGTGCGGGAACTTGTGGTAGAGCTTTTGAGAAACGCGTTTCCGGTGAAGTTGAAGTGAGCAGTAGAGTTCCGGAAACTTTCCTCGCTGAAACGTTCCTGCGCTGCCTTTCGCCCTTCGAGGGCTTCTGGAGCGCCTGAGTAAGGCGCGACGGCAGTCTGCGGAAGGATATGCAGGACAGAGCTGGCGATACGGAGCACCCCCGGAGTTTTGGCCGGGTGCCACCGTCGGCAGCATAAATCTAGATTGGGAACCCAGAATCTCTCTCCGTGATTCGTGTGCGGCGAGAAGCATGGCTGGCCGATTGTGGCCTGCCAGCCCGGATTGCGCGCGGGAAAGCGGATGGCGCGGCATGCTGCCGCGTGTAAGACGCAGTTGCAGTGCGCGATTGCAGTGCGCGGTTTTAGGTGGTTTGTCAGAGAGCGATTAAGGAGCGGCAAAGAGTGCCTACTTTTAATCAGTTGGTGGCGAAGGGCCGGAAGCGGCCGCGGTATAAGACGGCCAGTCCGGCGCTGCAGGGATGTCCGCAGAAGCGCGGAGTTTGCACTCGCGTGTACACGCAGACGCCGAAAAAGCCGAACTCGGCGCTGCGGAAAGTGGCGCGCGTGCGGCTGACCAATGGGATTGAGGTTACGACTTACATTCCCGGCGTTGGCCACAACCTGCAGGAGCACTCGATTGTGCTGATCCGCGGCGGCCGCGTGAAGGATCTGCCGGGCGTGCGCTATCACGTGATTCGCGGCACGCTGGATGCGGTGGGCGTGGCCGGCCGCCAGCAGGGACGTTCGAAATACGGCGCCAAGCGCGCGAAGAAGGGTTAAGGCAGTGGCTAGTGGTCAGTGATCAGTGGCCAGAAAAAAGCTCAGGCTAGAAGCTAAGAGCTAGGAGCTAGAAGCTTAAATGCCTCGTAAAGGACATACAGCAAAGCGGACCGTGCCAGCCGATGCCGTTTATGGCTCGAATCTGGTGACGAAGTTCATCAACTCGATGATGTGGCAGGGCAAGCGCTCGACCGCCGAGGGCATCTTTTATGAAGCCCTCACCAAGGTGCAGGAAAAAGGCGGCGACGAAGCTTTGAAGCTGTTCACCAAAGCCGTCGAGAATGCCAAGCCGCTGCTTGAAGTGAAGACGCGCCGCGTGGGCGGCGCGAACTATCAGGTGCCGGTGGAAGTGAATGCCGACCGGCGCACATCGCTGGCGATCCGCTGGCTGCTGACTTATGCGCGCGGACGCGCGGAACGAGGCATGGTCGACAAGTTGAGCAATGAATTGCTGGACGCCGCCAATGGAAAAGGCGCGGCCATCAAGAAGAAAGAAGATGTGCACCGCATGGCGGAGGCCAATAAGGCTTTCGCGCATTATCGGTGGTAGGAAGTAGCTTTTAGCAGTTAGCTTTAGCAATTAGCTGAACCGGGCGTTGATTAAGCTAACGGCTAAAAGCTAAGAGCTAGTAGCTATTTTCGGAGCCCAGAAAGAGTTAGATTGTCGTGCCCAGAACAGTCCCATTAGAACGCTGCAGGAACATCGGCATCATGGCCCACATCGATGCCGGCAAGACCACTACGACGGAGCGCATCCTGTTTTATACGGGAAAGACGCACCGCATCGGAGAGGTGCACGAAGGCACTGCGACCATGGACTGGATGGAGCAGGAGCAGGAGCGCGGCATCACGATTACGTCCGCCGCGACGACCTGCACCTGGCGCGACATTCGCATCAACATTATTGATACGCCCGGCCACGTGGATTTCACGGCGGAAGTCGAGCGCTCGCTGCGCGTGCTCGACGGCGCGGTCGCGGTGTTTGACGCGGTGCACGGCGTGCAGCCGCAGTCGGAAAAAGTTTGGCGCCAGGCCGATAAGTACGGCGTGCCGCGTATTTGCTTCATTAACAAGATCGACAAGATGGGTGCGGATTTCGAGCATGCCATCGATACCATCCGCAAGCGCCTCAGCGCGAAGCCGGTTGCCATTCAGATTCCCATCGGCCAGGAAGATAAGTTCAAGGGCGTCATCGATCTGATCAACATGAAGGCGATCGTGTGGGTGGACGACACGATGGGCGCCGAATACGTCACCGAAGAAATTCCCGCCGAACTGAAGAAGAAAGCCGAAGCATTCCACGCCCAGCTGGTCGAGAGCATTGCCGAGAACGACGACGAAATCCTGCACAAGTTTCTGGAAGGCGAAGAGATTACCGCGGATGAGCTGCGTGCGTCGCTGCGCAAGTCGACGATTGCGTTGAAAGTGTTTCCGGTCGTGGTGGGGACGGCGTTCAAGAACAAGGGCATACAGCCGCTGCTGGATGCGGTCGTCGATTATCTGCCGTCGCCGCTCGATGTGCCGGAAACGCATGGACTGAATCCCGACAACGGCGAGAAGATTTTCCGCAAAGCTGACGACAAAGAACCGTTTTCGGCGCTGGCGTTCAAGATCATGGCCGATCCGTTTGTCGGCCAGTTGACGTTTATTCGCGTTTACTCCGGGCAGCTTAAGACCGGAGACTCCGTGCTGAACACGGGCCGGCGCCGCAGTGAGCGCATTGGGCGTTTGCTGAAGATGCACGCCAACAAGCGCGAAGAGATCAGCGAGATTCTGGCGGGCGACATTTGCGCCGCGGTCGGACTGAAGGGCGTGAGCACGGGCGATACGATTTGCAACGAAGATCATCCCATCGCGCTCGAAAATATTACGTTTGCGGTTCCCGTGATTTCGGTTGCGGTCGAGCCCAAGACGAAAGCCGATCAGGAAAAAATGGGCATGGCGCTTGGCCGCCTGGCCCAGGAAGATCCCACCTTCAAAGTTCACACCGATCCCGACAGCGGACAGACCATCATCAGCGGCATGGGCGAGTTGCATCTGGAAATCATCGTCGACCGCATGATGCGCGAGTACAAAGTCGAGGCCAACGTCGGCAAGCCGCAGGTGGCGTATCGCGAGACCATTCGCAAGCACTCCGAAGCGGAAGGCAAATACATTCGCCAGACCGGCGGCCGCGGCCAGTACGGGCACGCGAAGATCAAGCTGGATCCGCAACCGGCGGGCACGGGCTACGAATTCGTCAACGACATCGTTGGCGGTTCGGTGCCGAAAGAATTCATCAAGCCGATCGATCAGGGAATTCAGGAAGCGCTCGAAGGCGGCATTCTTGCGGGCTATCCCATGGTCGATGTGAAGGCGACGCTGTACGACGGCAGCTATCACGACGTCGATTCGAACGAAATGGCGTTCAAGATTGCCGGATCGATGGCGTTCAAGGAAGCTGCGCGCAAGGCTTCTCCGGTGTTGCTGGAGCCGGTGATGGCAGGTCGAAGTGGTTACGCCGGAAGATTATGCCGGCGTGATCATGGGCGACCTGAGTTCGCGCCGCGGACGCATTGAAGGCATGGAGCATCGCGCCGGATCGCAGGTGATCAAGGCGATCGTTCCGCTGGCGGAGATGTTTGGTTACGCGACCCACATGCGTTCGTCGACGCAGGGCCGCGCCGAGTACTCGATGCACTTCGCGCGCTATGAGGAGGCTCCGCGATCGGTCGCGGAGGAAATCATCGCCAAGGTGCAGGGGACGACGAAGTGACTGCCAGCGCCGCGGTTCGTCGTCGACCGCAGGTTCTGGGTCAGAGAAGGTAAGCGGGCTGAGTTTGGAATTGGTTTTTGGGCCGGATGGAATCTGGGCACAGGTTCTTGCGGCAAGCGCAAGGGTTATATCGCTACGGAAGTGAAGTGCGAGTCTCGCTTAGCGAGTGGACGGTACCGGGTTCGGGATTTCTGGAGCGGGCATCGCGGTTTTGAAATCTTCCGCGAACGGTTTGCGGAAGATTTCGCGCAGATTCGAGCGGCAGATTGCCGAGGAACTGGTGGAGAAGCAGGAATTCGTCGGCGCGTATTACGAAGCTGACGGTGATGATTGGGTTCCGGCGTAAGCTGAGAGCCGAGGAGAATAGAGAAATGGCGAAAGAGAAATTTGATCGTAATAAGCCGCACTGCAACGTGGGGACGATTGGTCACATCGACCATGGCAAGACCACGTTGACGGCGGCCATCACCAAGGTGTTGCAGAAGCATAATCCGAAGATCGTGTTCCGGTCGTTTGATTCGATCGATAACGCTCCGGAAGAAAAGGCGCGCGGCATCACCATTGCGACGGCGCACGTCGAGTATGAGACGGCGAACCGGCACTACGCGCACGTGGATTGCCCGGGCCACGCCGACTACATCAAGAACATGATCACGGGCGCGGCGCAGATGGATGGCGGCATTCTGGTGGTCGCTGCGACCGATGGTCCGATGCCGCAGACGCGCGAGCACGTGCTGCTGGCGCGGCAGGTGGGCGTGCCTTACATCGTGGTGGCGCTGAACAAGTGTGATGCGGTGGACGATCCCGAGCTGCTCGATCTGGTCGAGCTCGAAGTGCGCGAGTTGCTGAAGAGCTACAAGTTTCCCGGCGACGATGTGCCGGTGATTCGGGTATCGGCTCTCGGGCGCTTTGAACGGAGAAGAGAAGTGGGAGAAGCAGATCGACGCGCTGATGGAGGCGGTGGACAAGAGCGTGCCGCAGCCGGCGCGCGAGCTGGACAAGCCGTTCCTGATGCCGATTGAAGATATTTTCTCGATTCAGGGCCGCGGCACGGTGGTGACGGGACGAATCGAGCGCGGCAAGGTGAAAGTCGGCGAGGAAGTGGAAATCGTCGGCTTCCGCGACACGCGCAAGACGGTGGTCACCGGCGTCGAAATGTTCAAGAAGCAGCTGGACGAAGGCATGGCGGGCGACAACGCCGGACTGCTGCTGCGCGGCATTGCGAAAGAAGATGTGGAGCGCGGCATGGTGCTGGCCAAGGGCGGATCGATCACGCCGCACACCAAGTTCAAGGCGGAAGTCTACATCCTGACCAAAGAAGAAGGTGGACGGCATACGCCGTTCTTCAAGGGATACCGTCCGCAATTTTATCTGCGCACGACGGATGTGACGGGAGTGGCGGAATTGCCGGCGGGCACCGAGATGGTGATGCCGGGGGACAACGTCTGCCTGGTGATCGAACTGATCACGCCGGTGGCGATGGAGAAAGGCTTGCGCTTCGCCATTCGCGAAGGCGGGCACACGGTAGGCGCCGGAACGATTGCGGAGATTGTGCAGTAAGCAAGAAATGCCGGCGGGACGCCGGCGCTACAAAAACGCGGCTTGCATCCTGCCGCCAGTTCTTTCCTTCCGGAGACGCCGGGAGGGGTTAGAGAGAGTGAAACGTGATTGGAAAAGAAAGAATTCGCATCCGGTTGAAGGCTTACGACTACCGCATTCTGGATCAGTCGACGGGCGAGATTGTGGAAACGGCGCGGCGCACCGGAGCGCAGATTGCGGGGCCGATTCCATTGCCCACGATGAAGAACAAGTACTGCGTGCTGCGTTCGCCGCACGTGGATAAGAAGTCGCGGGAGCAGTTTGAGATCCGCACCCACAAGCGGCTGCTCGATATTCTCGAGCCGACGCAGCAGACGGTGGACGCGCTGATGAAGCTCGATCTGCCGGCGGGCGTGGATGTGGAGATTAAGGCGTTCGGCAAAGAGCATAAGTAGCGCAGGCAGACGCGGGCTTCGCCCGCGGAACGGACGAAGTGCGTCCGTTCCCACACGAGCTTAAGTGCTCCTCAGCCAATAGCCGTCGCTGCAAGATCGACGAGCCACGCTGGGAATGGAGACGAAGATGGCGACGAAGAGTTACAGGCATTCTGGGCAAGAAGGTCGGCATGACGCAGCTGTTTGACTCGAAGGGCGATGTGCGCCCGGTCACGGTGCTGCAGGCTGGTCCTTGCGTGGTGACGCAGCATAAGTCGGCGACAGGACGGTTACGAGGCGGCCCAGATTGGCCTGGTCGAGTTTGTGAAGGAGTCGCGGCTGACCAAGCCGGCGCGCGGACATCTGGCGAAGAATAATCTTCCTCCGGTGAAGTTCATGCGCGAAGTGCCGCTCGAGAGCGATGGCGCGGCGACGGCGATGCACGGTGAAGGTTGGCGACCGGGTGCTGGTCGAGATTTTTGAAGGCGAAAAGTTTGTCGACATCGTGGGAGTCAGCAAGGGAAAAGGCTTTCAGGGCGTGGTGAAGCGGCATCATTTTGGCGGCGGTCCGAAGTCGCACGGATCGATGTTTCAGATCACGGGTTCGATTGGTTCGTCGGCGTTTCCTTCGCGCGTGTTCAAGGGAATGCGCATGTCGGGACATATGGGCCATGCCCGCGTGACGCAGCGCAACCTGCGCGTTTTGGGTGTGGATAAGGACGAAAATCTGCTGGTGGTGGAAGGCAGTGTGCCGGGGCCGCAGGGCGGGTACATCGTGATTACGAAAGCGAAGAAGCCGCCCAGAGAGCGTCGTGGATTTGCGGGTTCGGCTACGGTCGATCCGTTGAAGGCGGCGAAGAGAGCGGCGAAGAAAGCGTAAGTACCAGTGGCCAGTGGTCAGTGGCCAGTGCGTCAGAGCGAAAGCAATATGGCAACGATTGATATTCACGATTTGAGCGGAGAGAAGGTCGGAACCTTCGATCTCGCCGATGAAATTTTCGGCGCGGTGAATGAAGACCTGCTCTGGGAGGCGGTGAAGCATTACCGCGCCGGGCAGCACCGCGGCACGCACGCGACCAAGGCCCGCTGGCAGGTTTCCGGTTCGGGCAAGAAGCTGTGGAAGCAGAAGGGCACGGGGCGGGCGCGTATCGGCTCGATCCGTTCGCCACTGTGGCGGCATGGCGGCTACGGTGCATGGTCCGGTGCCGCGCTCCTATGACTATGCGTTTCCGCGCAAGAAGCTTCTGGGCGCGCTGCGTTCGGCGCTGGCGGCGAAGTTTGCCGATGGCAAGCTGACGATCGTGAATGCGTTCGACGTGAAGGAAGCGAAGACCAAGGAATTCCGGGCGGCGCTCGATGCGCTGAAGGTTGAAAAGACGGTGCTGATCGTGGATGCGCCGAACTCCGGCAACCGCAACCTGGAATTGAGCGCGCGCAATATTGAAGGGCTTGAGCTGGTTCCGGGCAACGAGGTTCATCCTTATCACTTGCTGCGTTATGATCGCGTGATTTTTTCGCATCCCGCGATCGAGAAGTTGCAGCTTACGTTGAAAGATACTTTGCCCAAGCGGCAGCGCAAGGCGGCGAAGGAAGAAGACGAAGGCGCGAAGAAGGCGTCGGCGGCTCCGCGCAAGCGCACGCGGCATGAAAAAGCGGCGGAGGTGGCCTAGTAATGAAATCCGCATACCAGATTATTCGCCGTCCGGTGATCACCGAAAAAGGCTTGGCGATCAAGGAAAACCAGAACACGCTGGTCTTCCAGGTGGCGCCGGGAGCGACCAAGACGGAAGTGAAGCAGGCGGTGCAGACGATTTTCAAAGTGAAAGTATTTTCCGTGCGCACGGCGATGTATCCGGGAAAAGAGCGGCGGCGGGGAAAGTTTGCCGGCTACCGTCCGGACTGGAAGAAGGCGTATGTGCGGCTGCGGGCCGGCGAGAAGATGCCGGAGTACGCGCAGAATTTGTAAGAAGTCAGCGGGAAGCAGATTCCTCGCTGGCGAACAGTTCGGAATGACAACGAGTTTGAGCTGAGAGCTAAAGGCTAAGAAGAGCTGATTATGGCAATCAAGACATACCGACCGACGACGCAGACGTTGCGCTACCGCACGACGATCGTCAACGACGACATCACGACGCGGCATCCGCATAAGCCGCTGCTCGAGAAAAAGCAGCGCACCGGCGGCCGCCGCAACTCCGGCGACATGACCATGCGGTTCATCGGGCGGCGGGCACAAGCGCAAGCTGCGCATCATCGATTTCAAGCGCGACAAGACGGGCATTCCGGCGACCGTGACGACGATCGAATACGATCCCAACCGTTCGGCGCGCATTGCGCTGCTGGCGTATGCCGATGGCGAGAAGCGTTACATCCTTCAGCCGGAAGGAATGAAGGTGGGGCAGAAAGTTGTGAGCGGGCCGGATGCCGACATTCTTGTGGGCAATGCGCTGCCGCTGCGCAATATTCCGCCTGGCACGTCGATTCACAATCTGGAACTGAAGCCGGGCAAGGGCGGGCAGATGGTGCGCTCGGCGGGCGGAGCGGCGCAGTTGGTCGCGAAAGAATCCGATTACGCGCTGGTGAAGTTGCCTTCGGGCGAGACGCGCAAGATTTCGCAGGACTGCATGGCGACGATCGGGCAGGTGGGAAATCTCGATCACGAAAACATCACCATCGGCAAGGCGGGACGCTCGCGCTGGCTGGGAAGAGCGTCCGCAAACCGCGGCGTTTCGATGAATCCGGTGGACCATCCGCATGGCGGTGGTGAAGGCAAGACTTCGGGCGGACGGCATCCGGTGACGCCGTGGGGACAGCCGACGCGCGGGTACAAGACGCGGAATAACAAGCGGACGGATAAGTTTATTGTGAACCGGCGGAGGAAGTAGCGCTGCCGGCGGAAGCAGATTCCTCTGGTCGCTGCGCGACTTCGGAATGACAAGTTCTAGAGTTTGAGGTCGAGAAATTTATGGCACGTTCAACCAAAAAAGGCGCGTTCGTGGATGGCTTCCTGATGTCGCGGGTCGAAGGCATGAATTCGCGCAACGAGAAAAAAGTTTTGCGCACCTGGTCGCGGCGTTCCACCGTGGTTCCGGAGATGGTGGGCCACACCATTGCGGTGCACAACGGCAAGAAGTTTATTCCGGTGTACGTCACCGAGAACATGGTGGGGCACAAGCTGGGCGAGTTCAGCTTTACGCGCAACTTCAAAGGCCACTCCATGCGGGCGGCGACGGAAGTGGCGGCGAAGCCGGCGGGCATTCCGGGAGGTCCGGGAGCGATTACTCCGTCGGCGCCGGCGGCGCCGGCCGAAGGCATAAGAGGTTTAGCTTTCGCTCTTAGCCGTTAACTGGAACATAAGGGCGAAGAGACTTAGAATAGAGACGAGATTATGGAATTTCGAGCGGAAATGCGTTACTTGCGAGTCTCGCCGCAGAAGGCGCGCCTGGTGCTGGAGTTGATCAAAGGGCGCAAGGTGGAAGAGGCGCGCAACACGCTGCTGTTCACCAAGAAGCGGGTGGCGGCGCATGTGGGCAAGCTGCTGCAGTCGGCGCTCGACAACGCGAACTTTCTCAGCGCCGAGAAAAATCTGGATGTCGAGCTCGACAATCTGTATGTGAAGAGCGCCATCGCCAACGACGGTCCGCGCATGAAGCGCATTCGTCCGGCGCCGCAGGGACGGGCTTTCCGCTATCAGCGGCGCATTTCGCATATCACGCTGGTGCTGGCGGAGCGTGGCGAATGGTGCGGCGCACGTTTCCGGCGAGAGCGCGGACGGCGGCAGCTCCGGCTAAGCGGCGGGCTCCGGTGGCGAAGAAAGCGGCGGGCGCCGGCAAGAAGAAGAAGGCGGCTGCGAAGTAGAGGGTGGCAGGGCACGAGGAACAGCAGGTTCCTCACCCGCGCTTTGCGCGGGTTCGGAATGACAAGTTTTGGATTGAGCGGCGAGTTTTCGGGATCTATGTGTTTGGGTTGATAAGGTTTGGATTTGATTAGGAGAAGCAATGGGACAAAAAGTCCATCCTTATGGTTTTCGCCTCGGCTATACCAAGCCGTGGAAGTCGCGCTGGTTTGTGGAGCGGGACTACGACAAGCTGCTGCTTGAAGACATCAAGCTGAAGAACGAGCTGAAGGAAAAGCTCAAGTCGGCGGGCGTGAGTTCGATTGAGATCGAGCGTCCGGGCAACAAGCTGCGCATCATTATCAAGACGGCGCGGCCCGGAATTATCATCGGGCGCAAGGGCGCGGAGATCGACAAGCTGAAGGCCGACCTGCAGAAGCGCACGTCGCGCGAAGTGTTTGTCGATATCCAGGAAGTGCACAAGCCTGAACTCGATGCACAGCTGGTGTCGGAGGCGATTGCGCTGCAACTGGAAAAGCGCGTGGGCTTCCGGCGGGCGATGCGCAAGGCGGTGGATTCGGCGCTGCGCTTCGGCTGCAAGGGCATCAAGGTGCGGGTGAGCGGACGGTTGAATGGAAATGAAATCGCGCGCTCGGAGTGGTATCTGCAGGGCACGTTTGCCGCTGCACACGCTGCGGGCCGACATCGAGTATGGATTTTCGGAAGCCAGGACGACTTACGGCGTGATTGGCGTGAAGTGCTGGGTGTACAAGGGCGAAATTCTTCCGACCAAGAAGCGGGAGCAGCAGACGGGCGTGGGAGCGTTTTAAAAAAGCGGTCAGTGGTCAGGGCCAGTGGCCAGTAAGATCAAAGGCGAGACCGGTCGTTCGCGAGAGTCGGAAGCAAGAGATTTGGCCAAGAGCTGAAGGCTAAGAGCTAAGAGCTGATTTATGTTGATGCCAAAGAAAGTGAAGTACCGCAAGCAGCAGCGCGGCCGCATGACCGGCAAAGCCTGGCGCGGAAGCACGCTGGCGTTTGGCGATTTCGGGCTGAAGGTGCTCGAGCCGGGCTGGATCACCGACCGGCAGATTGAAGCCAGCCGCGTGGCCATGACCCGCTTCGTGAAGCGCGGCGGAAAGATCTGGATCCGCGTGTTTCCCGACAAGCCGGTGACCAAGAAGCCGGCTGAAACCCGTATGGGCAAGGGCAAGGGCGCGCCGGATCACTGGGTCGCGGTGGTGCGTCCGGGAAAGATTTTGTTTGAGATGGAAGGGGTCACGCTGGCGGATGCGACGCGAAGCCATGCGGCTGGCGTCGCACAAGCTGCCGCTGCGCACGACTTTGGTCAAGCGCGAGACGGCGCATTAAAAGGCGATCAGCTTTCAGCCGTCAGCTATCAGCAAAAGCGGCGGGCGGGGAAAGCTGAGAGCTGAAAGCTGAGAGCTTATTTATGAAATCCGACAAGATTCGAAACTTAACCGACGCCGAGCTGCAGCACCAGGGGCAGGATCTCGCGGACCAGCTGTTCAAGCTGAAGTTTCAGCTGAACATGGGCCAGACCGAGAGCCTGAAAAAGATTCGCGGGCTGCGCAAAGACATTGCGCGCGTCAAAACAATTTTAGGCGAGCGCACGCGCGCGGCCGCAACGGAGAAACGCTAATGGCGGAAACCGCAACCGGAAAGTCTGCGACCCCGCAGGTCGAGCAGGTGCAGGGGCGGCGCAAGGAAGTGGTGGGAGAAGTGGTCGCCAACCGCATGCAGAAAACCATCGTGGTGAAGGTGACGCGCAAGAAGGCGCATCCGTTCTACGGCCGCGTGGTGGCGCGCAACAAGAAGTTTTACGCGCACGACGAGAAAAACGAAGCGCATGTGGGCGATGTGGTGCGGATCGAAGAGACGCGTCCGCTCTCGAAGCTGAAGCGCTGGAAGCTGAAAGACATTGTGCGCAAGACCGCGCTGGTGCCGGAGATCGTGCTGGAGCAGGACGTTAAGTAGGGAAGCGCGCGCAAAGGGAAGCGAGCCTAGAGGCGCGATTGTGCGCCGCAAAGAACGCGACGCGACGCGCGGCTCGCTCAGGATCCTTCGCGAGACAAAAGCGTCTCGCTCAGGATGACAAGGTAAACGGGAGATTGAAGCCATGGCTGTGATGATGAGAAGCATGCTGGAGGTCGCCGACAACTCCGGCGCCCGCAAGCTGCAGATGATTCTGCCGCTCGGCGGTTCCACCGGGCTGAATGCCGGCCTCGGCGACATAATCACCGCGGCGGTGAAGGAAGCGGCTCCCGACGGCCAGGTGCAGAAGGGCAAAGTGGTGAAGGCGGTGATCGTGCGCACGCGCAAGGAGCATCGGCGGCGCGACGGCACCTATATCCGCTTCGATCAGAATGCCGCAGTGCTGATCAACGATGCGGGCGAGCCGGTGGGGACGCGCGTGTTCGGTCCCGGTGGCGCGCGAGTTGCGCGAGAAGAAGTTTTTGAAGATCGTTTCGCTGGCGCCGGAAGTGATTTGAAGAAGTTGCGTAATTTGGCAATTTGGTAATCTGGTAATTGAAAATCAGGAGCTGCGGGTTCGGGTTTTGAATTTCAAATTACAAAATTACTGAATTACTCAATTAGAAATTGGGTTTGAGATGCGAACCGTCAGCACAGAACACAAGCGAGTGGATATCCGCCGCAACGATAACGTGAAAGTCATCACGGGGCGGGACAAGGGCAAGGAAGGACGCGTGCTGCGCGTGTTTCCTAACGACAGCAAGCTTCTGGTCGAGCACGTGATGATGGTGAAAAAGCATGTGCGCCCGAACCCGCAGCGCAACATCAAGGGCGGCATTGCCGAGCAGGAAAGCCGGATTGCGATTTCCAACGTGCAACTGGTCTGCCCGACCTGCGGCCCGGTGCGCATCGGACACGAAGTGCGCGGCGACCGAAAAGTGCGGGTGTGCAAGAAGTGCGGAACGACGCTGGATAAGTGAAGTTCGGCAATTAGCGTAACTTTAGCTAGTTTGCGTAATTGAAAACTTAGGACTGCACCGCGGTACGTAAATTAGCTCAATTGCTAAAGCTTCTTAATTACTCGAAACCGTGGAGGAAGTTGAAGAAACGATGGCAAAAGATAAAGAGAAGAAGGGCTCGAAGGATTCGGCGCAGGAGCAGAAGGCTCCGGCGCAGGCGCAGCACAGCGCCAAGGAGCGGCCGCGGCTGCGGGCCAAGTTCGAGAAGGAAGTGGCGCCGGCTCTGTTGAAAGAACTGGAGCTGAAGAATGCGATGGCGGTTCCGCGGCTGAACAAGATCGTGGTCAACATGGGCATGGGCGAGGCCACGCAGAACTCGAAGATTCTCGATCCGGCGGTGAATGAACTGGGCCAGATCACCGGCCAGAAGCCGATTGTCACCAAGGCCAAGAAGTCGATTGCGGCGTTCAAGGTGCGCGAAGGGCAGGCCATTGGAACCATGGTGACGCTGCGCGGCGACCGCATGTACGAATTTTTCGACCGGCTGGTGAATATCGTTCTGCCGCGAGTGCGCGACTTCAAGGGAGTCTCCACGAAGTCGTTCGACGGCCGCGGCAACTACACGCTCGGCCTGCACGACCAGTTGATCTTCCCCGAGATTTCTTACGAGAAGGTCGACAAGCATGAAGGGAATGAACGTCACCATTGTGACCACGGCGGCGAATGACAACCAGGCGCGCACGCTGTTGAAGCATCTGGGCATGCCGTTCCGGACGCAGTAAGAGTTTCAGAGTTTCACGGTTTCAGAGTTTCGACAACAAGACTTTTTAAGGATTTCATGACTACAGCAAAACGAGTGAAAGACGCGAAGATCGAGAAGAAGTTTGAGGTGGCGCGCGAGAAAAAGGAGAAGACGCCGAAGTTTTCCACGCGCCGGCACAACCGCTGCAAGATTTGCGGGCGGCCGCGGGCTTATCTGCGCAAGTTCGGCCTGTGCCGCTTGTGCTTCCGCGGGCTGGCGCTGCGCGGGGAGATTCCGGGAGTTTCGAAGTCGTCCTGGTAGGGCGTCGTTCGCGGCGTTAGTCGTTGGCCAAGGCGGAGATCCTTGCGAGACAACAGTGAAGTCTCGCGGTCGCAGGATCATGGTCACGTTGGCTAACGAGCGCGATGACTAACGAGAACGGTAGAGCAAGCCGCCGCAGGTTCTCCGCTGGATGCGGAGCGAACGGGTGGCGAGAGGAGAAGCAAACGATGAGGTTGACCGATCCGGTCGCAGATATGCTGACGAGGGTGCGCAACGCGCTGCAGGCGCGGCACCAGAAGGTGGATGTTCCGGCTTCGCGGCTGAAGGTGGAGATTGCCCGCATTCTGAAGGAAGAGGGCTACATCTCGAACTTCAAGGCCACGGAAGAAGAAGGTCACAAGGTCATCCGGATTTATTTGAAATACGGCGCGCACAACGAGGCGGCGATTTCAAAGGCGGAGCGCGTGTCGCGTCCGGGCTGCCGCGTCTATGTGCGGCGCAGCGAGATTCCGCGGGTGCTGGGCGGGATGGGAATCAACATTCTGACGACGCCGCGCGGAGTGATGACCGGACGCCAGGCGCGCAAAGAAGGCGTGGGCGGCGAGTTGTTGTGCGAGATTTGGTAAAGAAGCAGCTCTCAGCTCTCAGCCGTCAGCTTTCAGCTAAGAGCGCGCGTAAGATGTGAATGAAGCTGCCAGAGCTAAAGCTAAGAGCTAAAGGAATCTTATGTCACGAATTGGAAAAAAGCCGATCCCGATCCCCAAAGGGGTGACGGTCAAAATCGAAGGCAACACGGTATTGGTGCAGGGGCCGAAGGGCAAGCTGGATACGGCTCTTCCCGCGGGCATCAAGGTCGAGCAGAAGGACGGAAACATCGTCGCCATCCGCGAGAACGATTCGCAGGCCGCTGTGCACGGGCTGGCGCGCGCGCTGGTGAACAACGCCGTCGAAGGCGTCACCAAGGGCTGGACGCGCGAACTGGAAATCGTCGGCATCGGCTATCGCGCCGAGATGAAGGGCAAGGGGATGGTGGTGTTCAACCTGGGATATTCGCATCCCATCGAGTACCCGTTGCCGACCGGCGTCGAAGCCGCGGTCGATCCCAAGCAGACCAAGATCGCGCTGACGGGAATCGACCGCCAGCAGGTGGGGCAGGTGGCGGCGGAAATGCGCTCGCTGCGTCCGCCGGATCCTTACAAAAACAAGGGCGTGCGGTATGCGGGCGAGAGATTGAAGAAGAAGGTGGGCAAGACCGGAGCGAAGTAGGAGACTCGGCGTTCGTCGCTGGTCGTTCGTCGTTGGCCAGAGCGATGATGCCGAGAGTTGTCGAGAAGGTGTCGGGTCTTTGGCTAACGACGCAACGACCAACGACCAAGGACGGATTTCATGCTTACGAAGAAATCGAAGAATCAGAAGCGCGGGCACATCCACGACCGCATCCGCAAGAAGATGCAGGGCACGGCGGAGCGTCCGCGGCTGAATGTGTACCGTTCGTTGAATCACATTTACGTGCAGGTCATCGACGACCTGCACGGCCAGACGCTGGTTTCGGCGAGTTCCGCCGAAGGCAAAAAAGAAGACCGGCGGACCGGCGGCAACGTGGCGGCGGCGAAGACTCTGGGCAAAGCCATTGCCGAGCGCGCCAAGGCCAAGGGTGTGAGCAAAGTGGTGTTTGACCGTGGCGGCTACATTTATCACGGACGGGTGAAGGCGCTGGCCGATGCGGCGCGCGAAGCGGGATTGCAATTTTGAAGAACAGCTTCTAGCTTCTAGCTGCTAGCTCACCCGCTTGGGTTAGCTAGTCGCTAGAAGCCAGGAGCTAGAAGCTAGGAAAAGAATGCCAACAGTAATTAAGAAGCTCGATGCAAATTCGTTCCAGTTGAAAGACCAGGTCGTCGCCATCAACCGCGTCACCAAAGTGGTGAAGGGCGGCAAGAATCTTTCGTTCGCCGCGCTGGTGGTGGTGGGCGATCCATCGGCGGCGGTGGTGGGCCATGGCGCGGGCAAGGCCAAGGAAGTTCCGCAGGCCATTCGCAAGGCGATTGAGTCGGCGAAGAAGAATCTGATCAAGGTCAACTTGACGCAGACCTCGATTCCGCACCTGATGCTTGGGACGCTATGGCTCCGGCAAAGTGCTGCTCAAGCCCGCCCCGGAAGGCACGGGAGTGATTGCCGGCGGCGCGGTGCGCGCGGTGATGACTTCGGTGGGAATTCAGAATGTGCTGACCAAATCGATCGGCACGACCAACCCGCACAATGTGATCAAAGCGACTTTCGACGCGCTGCGGCATTTGAAGAGCCGGGAGAGCGTTGCGGCCATGCGCGGCAAGACGGTGCAGGAGTTGTAGAAGCAGGTCTTAGGTGACAGTCTAGGCGATAGGTTTCAGTGTCGAGTTCCTAAGCCGAGATATCACCTGAGACCGGAAGTTTGAGGATTTATCGATGACGACGAAGAAACCGAAGGCGGTTGCCGGAAAGATTCACCTGAAGTGGGTGGTTCGGCCATTTGTGCCCCGGTGAAGCAGAAGCTGGTGGTGAAGGGACTGGGATTTACCCGGTTGAACCAGGTGATCGAGCGTCCGGACAATGCGGCGATTCGCGGCATGGTGGCGAAGATTCCGCATCTGGTTGAGATCTTTGGAGTAGAACTGTCAGTTCTCAGGTGATCAGGTCTCAGCGTCGACCAGTTCCTTGGCCTGAAGACCTCAAGACCCATCAACCCAAGACCTAAGGGGTTGAAGATATGAATTTATCCAACATTCGAGCACCGAAGAAGGCGTCGGAAAAGCGCAAGCGCGTGGGGCGCGGCATGGGCTCCGGCATGGGCAAGACCTCCACGCGCGGGCACAAGGGCCAGCGTTCGCGCACCGGTATGCGCCTGATCCGCGGCTTTGAAGGCGGCCAGATGCCGCTGCACCGCCGCATGCCGAAGCGCGGCTTCACCAACATCTTCCGCAAGGAATTCAATATCGTCAGCCTGGAGCGGTTGGTCGCGCTGGGCGAGGAGCTGCACGCCTCGCCGATCACGCCCGAAGTGCTGCGCAAGGCGGGAGTGATCAAGGCCAAGCATCCGGTAAAAATTCTGGGCGATGGCGAGTTGACGATCGCCATCACGGTGCACGCGCACAAGTTCTCCAAGTCGGCGCAGGAAAAAATCACCAAGGCAGGCGGCAAGGTTGAGGTCTTGCAGTAATGTCTGAGCAAGGGGCATTTTCAATCTGAAAGCTGGCTAACATCTTCCGCATTCCCGACCTGCGCAAGCGGGTTCTGTTTACGCTGGCCATGCTCGCGATCTACCGGCTGGGCGGGCATCTTCCCACTCCCGGGCGTGAACTTCCTCAAGCTGGAAGATTCCTTCAATCAGAACGCGGGGTCGCTGCTCGGTTTCGTGGATCTGTTCTCCGGCGGCAACCTGCGCCGCATGACCATCTTTGCCCTGGGCATCATGCCGTACATCACGGCATCGATCATCCTGCAGCTTTTGACCGTGGTGTATGAGCCGCTGGCCAAGCTGCAAAAAGAAGGCGAACTGGGGCGCAAGAAAATTACCCAGTGGACGCGCTACATCACCGTCATTCTCAGCGCGGTGCAGTCGTTCGGCATCGCCATCGGCCTGGAGAAAGCGGGAGACTTCGTGCTTCACCCGGGCTGCGGATTCATCCTGATGACCATGCTGACCCTGACCACGGGCAGCGCATTCATCATGTGGCTGGGCGAACAGATCACCGACCGCGGCATCGGCAACGGCATGTCGCTGCTGATCTTTGCCGGCATTGTGGTGGGCCTGCCGCGCGGCGTGCAGGATCTTATCGAGAAGGCGAAGAACGGAACCTGGGGAGCGATCACGCCGGTGTTGATGGTTGGACTGGTCGTGTTCATGATTGCCGTGGTGGCGTTCATTGTTTATGTCGAACGCTGCGAACGGCGCATCCCGGTGCAATATGCCAAGCGCGTGGTGGGACGCAAAGTGATGGGCGGGCAGTCCACGCACCTGCCGTTGCGGGTGAACGCAGGCGGCGTGATGCCGGTGATCTTTGCGTCTTCGATTCTGACTTTGCCGCAGACGCTCGGCTATAGCTTGAAAAACAGCCGCTACTTCGGCGACATGATTCGCATGCTGGGCTGGGGCGAGCCGCTCTACACAGTGTTGTATGCGCTGGGCATTATTTTCTTCGCGTACTTCTATGTGTCGATCGTTTTCAATCCCAGCGAAGTCGCCGACAATATGCGGAAGTATGGCGGCTTTATTCCCGGCATTCGTCCGGGCAAGCGCACGGCCGATTACATTAACGAAGTTTTGACCCGCATTACGCTGGTGGGCGCGCTTTACCTGATCATCATCTCCTTCATCCCCGAGTGGATGATCGCCGGCATTCACCTGAACCATTTGCCGTTCTGGCTGGGAGGCAGGCTGTTTGAGCAGCTTCCGGTGTGGGTGACGAACGGGCTTGGGAGTGAATTTCTATTTTGGTGGAACGTCGCTGCTGATCGTGGTGGGCGTGGCCATGGATACGGTTACGCAGATCGAGGCGCAGCTGATCATGCGCCATTACGATGGATTTACGCCGCGCAGCGGACGCATCCGCGGCCGCCGAAACTGGTCCTAAAGGAAATGTTTCAAGGTTTCAGAGTTTCAAGTTTCAGGGCGCTTCAGCTTTTCGAAACTTTGGAACCCTGAAACTTTGAAACTTGGCTTAGTTTACTTCTGGGGTTGCTGCATCTTGCTGGAACTGGATGGCCTTGTGGGAGGCTGACCGGGAACACTAGTTCGGGAGGCTTTGGCCAACTGATGGCGCAGGAAACCTCACGCGATGTAGGTCCCGTGGTTCTGCTTGGACCGCCGGGCGCCGGTAAGGGTACGCAGGCCAAGCGCATCATGGAACGGTACGTGGTTCCGCAGGTCTCCACGGGAGACATTCTGCGAGCGAACGTGGCCCAGGGCACGGAACTCGGCATGGCCGCCAAGGCGGTTATGGCGCGAGGCGAGCTGGTTTCCGACGATCTGGTTTGTGAAATGGTCCGGCACAGGCTGAGCCAGCCGGATTGCAAGCGGGGCTATGTTTTGGATGGGTTTCCCCGGACCGCGGCGCAGGCCGGATGGCTGGATGCGTTGCTCGACGACAAGCTCTTTGACAACTCGCGCCCGACTCGCGCCTGGCCAATTGTGATCCGGCTGGACGTGGACTATAATCAATTGTTGCTCCGGATTACTGGACGCCGTTCTTGTCCCACCTGTGGGCGGATCTATAACGTCCACTTCCAGCCGCCCCGTGTCGATGAACTTTGCGACCTTGACGGGGCCAAGCTGGTGACCCGCAATGACGACCGGTTGGAAGTGATTCAGCCCCGTTTGGCGGCCTACCAGGAGCAGACTGCGCCCGTGGCGGATTATTACCAGCGCACGGGAAGATTGATCTCGGTGAATGGCGATCTGCCGATGGACGAAGTTACGGCGCAGATTTTCAGGATTCTTGAGGACCATCATGCTTAGGGTTTCTAGTTTCCGGTTTCCAGTTCGCCTCCAATGGAAGAACTGGACACCAGGAGCTAGAGACTGGTAACAGTTTAAGAATGGCGATTGTGTGCAAATCGGCGGCGGAGATTGAGCGGATGCGGCATAGCGGCCGCATCGTGCGCCAGGTTCTCGATGAAGTGCGTTCGATGGTGGCGCCCGGCGTCACCACCATGGACCTGGAGCGCGCCGCCGAAAAGAAGATCGCGGAACTCGGCGCCAAGCCGGCGTTCAAGGGATACTACGATTATCCTTGCGTGCTGTGCACGTCAGTGAATGAAGAGATTGTGCATGGAATCCCGTCGGAAAAGCGGGCGCTGAAGGAAGGCGATATCGTTTCGATCGATTGCGGAGTGGTGCTCGACGGATATTACGGCGACGCCGCGATCACGGTTCCGGTCAGCGACGCGGTGAAGCCGGAGTTGCGCAAGCTGTTGACGGTGACCGAGGAGTCGCTCTACCGCGGCATCGATCAGGCGCTCATCGGCAACTCGGTGGGCGATGTAGGAGCGGCGGTGCAGGAGCACGTGGAAGCGGACGGTTTCAGCGTGGTGCGTGAGTTTGTAGGGCATGGCATTGGAACGCGCCTGCACGAAGAGCCGCAGGTGCCGAACTTCGGGGCGCGCGGCCACGGCGCGAAGTTGCGCGAAGGCATGGTGCTCGCCATCGAGCCCATGGTGAACTACGGCAAGCCGGAAACGCGAGTGCTTGGCGACAAGTGGACGGCGGTTACGGTCGATGGCAGTTTCAGCGCGCACTTCGAGCATTGCGTGGCGGTGACGAAAGACGGGCCGGTGATTTTGACGAAATAGTGGCCAGTGGTCAGTGATCAGTGGCCAGTTATCGAAATAGCTGTTCGTACGGCGGAAGCAGCGGTTACTGGCCACTAGCCACTGACCACTGACCACTGATTCTAAGGAGCGAATGAGTAAAGAAGACGCGATTGAAGTGATGGCAGTGGTTCTGGAACCGCTGCCCAACGCCATGTTCAAGGTGGAACTGGAGAACAAGCACCAGGTGCTGGCGCATGTTTCCGGCAAGATGCGCAAGAACTTTATCCGCATCCTGCCCGGCGACAAGGTTGCGGTGGAGCTTTCGCCCTACGACCTGAATCGCGGAAGAATTGTGTATCGCTATAAATAAGATTGTGAGGATGATGTTCTCAACTCGGTTCCAGTCGAAACAGATTGTTGACTGAGAACTGAGAACTGAGAACTGAGAACTGGTATGAAAGTACGAGCATCGGTAAAGAAAATCTGTGACAAGTGCAAGGTCATCCACCGCAAAGGTGTGGTGCGGGTGATCTGCGTCAACACGAAACATAAACAGCGCCAGGGGTAAAGCTGCTAGCTACTGGCCTCTAGCCATTAGCTAAACCTTGATTCGCTGGCGGCTGGCAGCTAGAAGCTAAAAGGCCGGAAAGCAGTTGGAGGCATAACGAACTATGGCACGTATCGCAGGCGTCGATTTACCGCGCCAGAAGCACATCAATATCGCGCTGACTTACATCTACGGCATCGGGCATCCCCGCGCCGGAACCATTCTCGACGAGGCCAAGGTGGACCCCATGAAGAAGGTCCAGGACCTCAGCGAAGAAGAAGTCAACCGCATCCGCACCGTGATTGAGCAGCAGGGGATGGTGGAGGGCGATCTGCGCAAGGAAGTTTCGATGAACATCAAGCGGCTCATCGAAATCGGCTCCTATCGCGGCTTCCGTCACCGCCGCAACCTGCCGGTCCGCGGACAACGCACCCACACCAACGCGCGCACCCGCAAAGGCCCGCGCAAGGGAACGGTATCGACCAAGAAGAAGGCGACGTCGAAGACGTAAGAGCAGTGTTCAGTGTTCAGTGGTCAGTGGTCAGCAAAACCACGGATTCACTGACCACTGGCCACTGACCACTGGACACTAATTATGGCAAAACCAGCAGCAGCGGGCGGCACTGCCGCACCGGAGAAAAAAGGCAAGAAGAAGACGTTCAAGAAGAAGGAGCGCAAGCACGTTCCGCACGGGCTGTGCTATGTGCAGGCGTCCTTCAACAACACGATCGTGACCATCACCGACATGAACGGCAACGTTCTGTCGTGGAAGAGTTCGGGATCGCTGGGCTTTCGCGGATCGCGCAAAGGCACGCCGTTCGCCGCGCAGCAGGCGGCCTCGAACGCGGCCAACTTGGCGCGCGATCATGGCGTCCGCAGCGTGGACGTTCGCGTGAGCGGCCCCGGTTCCGGCCGCGAGTCGGCGGTGCGCGCGCTGGCGTCGTCGGGCATTGAAGTGCGCTCGATTCGCGACGTGACGCCCATCCCGCACAACGGATGCCGTCCGCCGAAGCGAAGAAGAGTGTAAGCAAGTGGACCAGGGGTTAGGGGATAGGGACCAGAAGCGTCATTAAACTGATCCCTGACCCCTAGCCACTAACCACTGATTTTCGTCCGGGACGAAGGGTGAAGCCAAACCCGTAAACCGGTCATCTAAAAGGAGAACAACTTGGCACGTTATACCGATGCAGTCTGCCGTCTATGCCGCCGCGAGGGCATGAAGCTTTTCCTCAAAGGCTCAAAATGTTTTAGCGATAAGTGTCCCATCGAGAAGCGCAACTTCGCTCCCGGACAACATGGGAAAGACCGCAAGGCCAAGATCGTTGGCTACGGCCTGCAGTTGCGCGAGAAGCAGAAAGCCAAGCGCATCTACTTCACGCTCGAAGGCCAGTTCCGCAACTACTTCGAGAAGGCCGCGCGCACCCGTGGCGTCACCGGCGAACTGCTCCTGCAGCAGCTCGAGCGGCGTTTGGACAACGTGGTCTTCCGCCTGGGCTTTGCGCAATCGCGGCGTCAGGCGCGGCAGTTAGTGCGCCACGGGCACGTCGCCGTCAACAATCGCAAAGTCAACATTCCTTCCTATGAAGTGAGTGCGGGCGAGGAAATTTCCATCCGCGAGAACAGCAAGAAGCTTGTCGTGCTGGAAATGGCCAAGGAATTTGCCAGCCACGGCACGCTGCCGAACTGGCTGGAAGTGAATCGCGACAACTACACCGGGCGGATTCTCTCGTTGCCCAAGCGCGAAGATATTCAACTGCCGGTGAATGAGCAGTTGATCGTGGAGTTGTACAGCAAGTAGTCATAAGTCGTCGTTAGTCGTTAGCGGATTGGCCAACGACCAACGACAAACGGCCAACAACGGTTTTGAGGTCCATTTTTCGAGCCAGATCAGCCTTTCCTGGCGTCGACCTGAGTTGGACCACTCAGCGAGCCGAGATTGAGCCAAACGGCCGAAGGAGAAACAAATGCTTTGGAAAGGTTTTCAGAAACCGAAACGTCTCGCAGTTGACACTTCCACCCTCACCGACAAGTACGGAATTTTCTGGGCGCAGCCCTTTGAGCGCGGCTTCGGCACCACCGTGGGCAACGCTCTGCGGCGCGTGCTGCTGAGTTCGATCGAAGGCGCCGCGGTTACCGCGGTGAAGATGGAAGGCGTGCTCCACGAATTTCAGTCGATCCCCGGCGTCGTCGAGGATGCGACCGACATCATCCTCAACCTGAAGCAGATTCCGTTCAAGCTCGCGGGCGATGCGCCGAAAGCGATTTACCTGCGCGCCGATCAGCCTGGCGTTGTCACCAGCGGCATGATCGAGGCCGATGGCGATGTCGAAGTGCTCGACAAAGACGTCTACATCGCGACCGTCAGCGAAGGCGGCAAGCTCGACATGGAAATGCGCCTGAAGCGCGGCCGCGGCTACGTTTCCGCCGACAAGAACTTCGACGAGGATCTCGGCATCGGATTCATTCCCATCGATTCCGTGCACTCGCCGGTGCGCAAGTGCAACTACACCGTCGAAGCCGCGCGTCTCGGCCAGATCACCGACTACGACAAGCTCACCCTCGAAGTGTGGACCAACGGCTCCATCACGCCGGCCGATGCCATCGGCCTGGCTGCGAAGCTGATCAAGGACCACATGAACATCTTCATCAACTTCGAGGAAGAAATCGAAACCGGCGTGTCGTCGTCGGACGATCGCAAACCCGAAATCCACAACGAAAATCTGAACCGCTCCGTCGAGGAACTCGAACTTTCGGTGCGCAGCTATAACTGCCTGAAGAATGCGAACATTCAGACCATCGGCGAGCTGGTGCAGAAGACGGAATCGGAGATGCTCAAGACCAAGAACTTCGGCCGCAAGTCGCTGAACGAGATCAAGGAAATTCTTTCCTCGATGGGTCTGAGCCTGGGCATGAAGATCGACGAGCACGGCAACGCCGTGCCCGGACCGACTTCGAATCTGGTCCTGCCGGCTTCGGCCTACGGACCGGACGACGAGCTATAAGAAAAGTGGTCAGTGGCTAGTGGTCAGTGGTCAGTAAAACAAACCGCTAGCCGCTGACTTTGAGATTACGAAACTTGAATACTGGCCACTGACCACTGGCCACTGACCACTGAGGTTCACCCATGCGTCACAAAGTAGCAGGCTACAAACTCGGACGGAACACATCGCACCGGCGCTCGCTGCTGCGCAACCTGGTCACGTCGGTGATCGTCGAAGAGCGGGTCGAGACGACCGTTCCCAAGGCCAAGGCCGCGAAGCCCATCGTCGAGAAGATGATCACGCTCGGCAAGCGTGGCGACCTTGCCGCCCGCCGTCTGGCTGGCGCTTACCTCATGACCGATGAAGCGCTGGTAAAGCTGTTCGACACCGTCGGCCCCCGCTTTGGCGACCGCAATGGCGGCTACACGCGCATCATCCGCACCGGATGGAATAAGGGCGACGGCGCCGACAAGGCTTTCCTCGAACTGCTGGGCAGCGAAAAGGTGCTGGACGAAAAGCGCGAGAAGCGCGCCGAAGCCCGCGCCAAGAAAGTCGCCGAAGCCAAGAAAGCCATGGAAGACGCCGAAGCGCAGGCGCAGCACGATGGCGGCATCGAGCCGGTCAAGGAAGAAGCGGAAGACAAGAAATAGAGTTTTTTGTGTGGCGCAGCGCTTCCAGCGCTGCGATACAAGATTACCCTTAGTAAACAACCATTCACGCACGGCTCAAGCCGTGCGTGCGTTCATTTTCTTGCGGATGCGTGTTATTATGCGGTTGCTCCGGAATCGTCGTCTCGACGGAGCATATGAAGCGAAGGGTTGCCATCGCATTGGCTTGCAGTCGTGGGTATACCTTCGTTTTTCTTGTTTCACCTGCCTTCGCTCGAGACTCGATTCTCCGGGTTTATTTTTCTGACGCTATGACACATTCACAGCGATGCAGCTGTTCGCTTGGCAGGGGTAAAAGTGGGCAGGGTAAATTCCGATGTCTGCATTCAGCCGATCATGAAGGATCCACCTGCCGAAATAACGATGGTTTTAGCTACCGGATACGAACTGCGAATTCCAAATGCTTCTGTTGTTGAACTTCAGACGCGCTGCAGTTCTTCGGTGAAACATTCGCTGACGATTGAGATCGCGGGCACATCGGGCCCCCCCCGGTTTCCACAAATGCGGTTCTCCGGGCTAGGCAGGAGCATCGCGTGTCATCTCAATCAGGTAATAGAACGTCTAACCGCCGCCCTCGAAAAGTGCTCCAGCACCCGCATGGTGACTGAAAGAAACGCTGTGACCAACGGAAATGGCATTCGGCCTAGCAATTCGCCCAGCGTTCCGAACCACTGAGTTGGTTGCGCCGTAGTACATGTCCTCCCGCGTCTCCCGCCGGTAATCTTGCCGTAAGTTGCCATCCCTATAAACTTTCTCTCAGGATGGGTTTTACCCGCATACAGATCGGCATTGCCGTCGGCGTGGCCGCGCTGCTGGTGTTTGGATTTCTCGGCTACATCTGGTGGCTGAGCAATCAGGGACCGGTGCTGGCGCGCTCCGAAGACCACGATCCTCTCACCGGCCTGCCGGTCAGCATCCGGATGAATCCGCTGCGTGACCGCACCATTGAGCACAGCGCCAATCTTTTTCTTCGCGAATTGCGCGACGGACACTGCGACGAATTGCTCTCGCAGTGGGAACACGACTACCGCAAGAAGTACGCCCACTTCATCTGCGACTCCGAGGCGAAGCATCCGCTTCTTTCCTGGGAGTTGGCGGAGTGGGAAAGCAAGCCGCCGCTGACCATCCTTCACTACCGCGGCAAGCGGCTGACCAGCGAGGCCAGCCCGGCACCTACAAGGAACTCTTCACCGTCACCACCGAGAACAAAGACGGGCAGTGGGTGGTGACTAAGTACGACGCGATGTACTGAAGCGGTCGTTCAGTCGTCAGTCGTCGGCCTGAATCAGAACTCCTTTGATCCTCTCTTCGTGCCCGTCGTGGTAAAAAGTAATTCATGCCCGATTCTCCGCCGAGCGTGAGCCGTCCCCTGCGCGCAACATCTACGTTTTCGGCATCACTTCTTTTCTGAATGACACCGCCACGGAAATGGCGTACTGGGTGTTGCCGGCATTTCTGGCGTCGCTGGGCGCAGGGCCGGCGCAGTTGGGATTGATCGAGGGCGTCGCCGAAAGCGTCGCGTCGTTCGCCAAGCTTTTCTCCGGATATCTCACCGACCACATCCATCGCCGCAAACCGGTCGTGGTTGCCGGATATTTTGTGGCGAACGCGGTTAAACCTCTGCTCGCGATCGTTACTGCGTGGCCGCAAATTCTGTTGATTCGCTTCACCGACCGCCTCGCCAAAGGCGTGCGCGGAGCGCCGCGCGACGTGATGGTCGCCGAGTCTGTGCCGAAAGAACCGGCTCGGGCGCGGCTTACGGGCTGATTCAATCGATGGATTCTGCCGGGGCCATCGCCGGGCCGCTGGCCGCCTCTGGTCCTGCTCTCGCGTTATCGGAATCCGAAGCGTGTTCTGGGCAGCCGCTGTTCCGGGAGCGTTGTGCGTGCTGGTTGCGCTTTGCTGGGCATTCGCGAAACAGGCGCCGCGCATGATCCTAGCAAAGAGTCGCGAGACAGACGCGACACATCGAGGCGCAGAAGATGTCGGGCTCCCTTCCGAGGCGACGAAACGGCGCTGCCCGCGCTCGTTTCTACTTCGTTCTGATCGCGGTGACGCTTTTTTCTCTGGGCAATTCGAGTGACATGTTTCTGGTTTTGCGGGCGCAGAATGTCGGCATTCGCGTGGCGCTCGCGCCTCTGCTGGGCTTGGTTTTCAACATTACTTATACGCTCGCATCCTGGCCGGCTGGATGGTTCAGCGACCGCGTTTCGCGGCGGCTGGTGGCTTCGGCGGGTTACGTGATTTTTGCCGCGGTCTATTTTGTTTTCGGGCGCGCACCTTCGACGCTGGCGATCTGGATTGCGATGGCGATCTATGGTTTCTACTACGCCCTGACGCAGCCTGTGCTGAAGGCTCTGGTGGTTGAGACTGTTGGCGAACGAGTGCGCGGACGCGCGCTGGGAATTTATTTCTTTGTGACCAGCGTGGCCACTTTAGCCTGCGAGCCTGATCACTGGCGAATTGTGGAAGCATTATGGCGCAGCGATTCCGTTTTACTTTTCGGCGGCGATGGCGCTGATCGCGGCGGGAATTTTGCAGGTTGCAAGCGGCGGTTCGAGCATAACCGAGGATATGAGGTATCGACGGTTACAACCGGAATCCGAGCTTCGGCTTTAGCTGGCTAACAGGCCGTCGATGGTTAGCTGAAAATCGGTGAATGGAGGCGTGATTTCCCTCGTTCTTTTTCTCAACACTCCACCACAGAAAAATAATGACTTGCGCCGCGATTCCTGCGCACGTGTCGAGAACCACATCCTGCCACCGTGCCGGTGCGCGAAGGGATGAAGCTCTGGTGCCATTCGTCGAGGCTGGCGACGAAAGCGGTGACCAGAACGGCGATGGTAGCCCAGCGCAGTGTCCACTTCAGATCGCTCATCGCGGGCAAGGTGGCTCGCCACGCGCGGAAAAGCAGGATGCTCAGGATGCCATAGCCGACGACGTGGCCTGACTTGCGAATGTAGAAGTGCCAAACTTCAAAGCGCTCCCAGTCCATGCCGAAGAGGAAATGCAGCAGGGGATAAAGAATGCGGCTGGTGTTGTGAGCAGAGAGCAGGGCGCTGGATTCGATGGCGATGACGATGAGCCACAGGATCGCGGCGATCCAAGCCTTCAGAACGTCGTGGCGATCGGAGTTCAAGCGGCAGATGTGACGGAAAGATTCGAATTCCCACTTCCCGCAAAAGACGCGGGAAGTGGGGCACCCAACTTTTTGCTTGATCCACGAAAAGTTTACTCGACGCCATAGTTGGGAGCCTCGCGGGTGATCATCACGTCGTGGACGTGGCTCTCGCGCAGTCCGGCGCCGCTGATGCGCACGAAGCGGGTTTTCTGCAGGAGTTCGGCGATGGTGGCGCAGCCGCAATAGCCCATGCCTGATTTCAATCCGCCGACCATCTGATGAACGATCATGGCGACTGAACCGCGATAGGGCACGCGTCCCTCGATGCCTTCGGGAACAAGTTTGCCCAGGCGATTGGATTCGCCGTCCTTGGCGGACGCTGCGGCCGATGAATCGCCCTCGGTGCTCTGAAAGTAACGCTCGCTGGAGCCCTGCGCCATGGCGCCGATCGAGCCCATGCCGCGATAGGACTTGTAGGAACGGCCTTGATAGAGGATCAGTTCGCCGGGACTTTCGTCGGTGCCGGCGAAGAGCGAGCCGATCATCACCGCGCTTGCGCCCGCGGCCAGCGCCTTGGTGATGTCGCCGGAATACTTGATGCCGCCGTCGGCGATGATGGGAACGCCGGCGTCTTTCACTGCACGGAAGGCCTCGGCGATGGCGGTGATCTGCGGCACGCCCGCGCCCGTGACCACGCGCGTAGTGCAGATGGAACCGGGACCGATGCCGACCTTGATGCCGTCGGCTCCGGCGCGCGCCAGTTCGCAGGCTCCGTCGAACGTGGCGACGTTGCCGGCCAGCAGTTGCATCTCGGGCAGCTTCGACTTCACCAGCTTCACGGCGTCAAGCACTTTGGTCGAGTGACCGTGAGCACTGTCGATGGCGAGCACGTCGACTTTGGCTTCGGCTAATTCCTGAGCGCGCTCGAGGAAATCTCCCGTGGCGCCGATGGCGGCGCCTACGCGCAGGCGTCCGTGAGAATCCTTGGCGGCGTTGGGATATTTCAGTTTCTTCTGGATGTCTTTTACGGTGATCAGTCCCTTGAGGTTGTACTTGTCGTCGACGACCAGAAGTTTTTCGACGCGATGCTCGTGCAGAATCTCTTCCGCATCTTCGAGCGTTGTGCCTACAGGCACGGTGATGAGATTTTTCTTGGTCATCACGCGGTCGATGGGAATATCGAAGCGGGTCTCGAAGCGCAGATCGCGGTTGGTCAGAATGCCAACGAGCTTGCCATCCTGGGTGATAGGCACGCCGGAAATTTTGTATTTGCGCATGACTTCGAGCGCGTCGCTGACTTTGTCGGTGGGCGACATGGTGACCGGATCGACGATCATGCCGCTTTCCGATCGCTTTACCTTGTCGACTTCATTGGCTTGCTGTTCGATGCTCAGGTTGCGATGGATGATACCAATGCCACCCTGCTGAGCAAGCGCGATCGCCATGTGCGATTCGGTGACCGTGTCCATGGCGGCGCTGACGATGGGAATGTTCAGGCTGATGTTGCGGGTGAGCTGGGTCTGGGTGGTGGCGGTCGCGGGAATTACATCGGAGCGCGCGGGTAAGAGAAGAACGTCGTCGAAGGTGAGAGCTTCGGGTACCGGAAAATGAATCATAAGTTTTGGAAGTGCTCCCTGGCGTGGGGTGAATCTTCATTCTAGAGAGCGCGGGGAAATGAGGCAAATCGGAACCTGAAACGCCCGAACCACGAAGGACACGAAGTATCACGAAGGTGCTCGTTTGTCGCCATACGTTCAGTCTTCGACGAACGATTTCAACCGGGTGAGCGCCTGATCCCACTGCTCAGAGACGAAGTCGAGGTATTTCTTTGTCTCCTCAATTGGTTTTGGATCGAACTCGAACAGGCGCTCGCGACCTCGGTGGAGGCTGCGCACGATTCCAACGCTCTCCAGCACTCGAAGATGCTTGGTGATCGCCTGCCGGGTCAGCCTGGAACCCTCGGTTAGTTGAGAGATCGAATGTGGCTGCCCAGCAGAGAGCTTCGCAACCAGCGAGAGACGCGTATCGTCGCCGAGTGCGGCAAATACGGGGGCATTTCGCTGCCGCTTGGCGAACGTTCGGCTACGATATTTGTGCGACATGTTTTTCGATGTTCTGCATTTGCTGGGTCCAGCCGCCGTCGTTTCTGCGGAAGGCTTCGAGGCGGCGATCGCTGGGGAGCTTATCGAAGCCGGACTCGGTTAGGACGAGCAATGTGCCGGTGGCGGTTTTTTCCAGCCTGAATTCGACGAGCGTGGTCGGTTCGCCTGAGTAGTCTGATGGAATGTCGGTTATTTCGAGGGACCTGAGCTGCGGCCAGGTGAAGGAAAAGAGCCGTTCGGGCTCCATTTTTTGCACGAGGGCTTCCCATCTGACGTGCTCGTAGCCGGGATGGGTGATATGACCGCGCGATACCTGACCTTGAACGAAGGGGCCATCCAACTTCACGCGAAACCACTCGCCAAACTCACGGTAATCGGTTAGGGCGCGCCAGACCCGCGAAATTGGAGCCTTGAGTTCGATTCGCTTTTCGATACGATCGTTCATATATGCAACCTCATGGTTGCATATTAATTCAAATTATCTGGAAATGCAACCTGCTGGTTGCCGTTAATGGGTGTCAGGAAAAATCTCTAACACAGAGGACACAGAGATCACAGGGTAAACCAACTCGGCAATTGCTGCCCTCGTCAAATGGCGGTGGTGGTGTCTTGGCGGGTTATGGTGGCGCGGCCTAGCCTGCTGCGGCGGGTTAGCGAATAGCGATATGCGAAACCAGCTTTCACAATCCCCCGCAACGATGAGACATTCCTCGCGCCGCTGAAGATCCACGCTGGTCTGCCTTCGCGGCGCAGATTTACTGCCGCCTGGCGGATGGCGGCGGCATAGTGGCCGCGGCCTCGATCGGAGGCTGGTGTCCAACAGTCGAAGATCATGGCAGCGATGGGAGAATAGGGCCCGAGATTGTGGCCGATTTCCGATAAACGGAAGCCGTCATAGTCCGCTATCCACAAAAAATGAATGGGGCGGCCGAGGTCATCTTGCAGGAGAAAGCCCGACGCTCCCGGTTTCGCGAGGCGATTGGCGCACCGCATCAAATAGCGAAGGGTGTGCGAGTCGCCAGCATTGCAGATCGACGCTTCCACCAGATGCTCTCGTGTCAGCGGCAGCAGAGAGTTGGCCTGGTCTTCAGGCGATTGAAGTTCTGGAGCTTCGAAGAGCAGAACTTCGTCCTGGGATGCCAGAGGCCTGACTGCCCGCCGAATCGAGTATCGAGCCGTGGAAACGATTCCAGTCTCCTGAATGCGGCTGGCTGCAACCTGGCAAAAAGCCCGGGCCTCGCGGATTTTATTCCCGAACTGTGGAAAGCGCTCGGCCGTGCTGGTCAGCATCTGGCGGGCGCGACTGGCGACGTGCCGTGGGAAACCGCGCGACAGGTGGACGTAGCGTGTCTCGCGGGTATTGTTGGCAAATCGTTCCTTGTAAGGCTCGTCTCCAAGGCCCAGGTCGAGCCATCGAAGAGAAGCGTCGCGAGCGCCTTCTTCGACCATGAGACGAAGCAGGCATGAACCGGGGGAAACATGCTCGTACTCCATTTGGAAAGTTGGCAGATACCAGAACCAGCTGCCTCCAAAACGGAAACCATAGTTCCAGGCAACGGGGCGGCCATCGATCTCCAACTGGCTGATCTTGAGCCAGCCGGACTGAGCGAGCAGATCACTCAATTGACGCAGGAAGGTGCGGCGTTCAGGGCCGACCAGAGGGCTCACGCGATTGCTGGCGAGAAAACGCGAAATCTGAGCGGAGACGATCGACTCAAGGCTCTCCCCGATCTTTTCCGGTTCCGTAAGGTGGATGACTTTGACCGTACCGAGGGTGGAGAGTTTCTTCATGGCGCGTTTTTCTCTGCTCCGGGTGGCCAGAGTTCGGAGAAGCGTTTCACGTTGTTCCTCACCCTCCAACTGCACGACGCCGCAACTGTAGGCGGTGCGCGATGTGAGATAGAAATGGTTCGATCCAGCCACGCTGGGAAGCTCTTTGAGCGTGGCTGAATTTGAGGGAACGTTGGCCAAAACCAGGTCGCTGAGGCCAAGATTCTGGAATTCCTGCAGCAGCGCAAGCAGCACAGCTTTGCGACTTTCCGGAGCGCTGACGATATCGCAGTAGTCGGCGGTGCTGGAGGTCAGGAAAAAGGCCGCGCGGGGTGCATTGGGATCGATTGCCAGCGCCACCACTCCCACAAGCCGGCCGGAATCGTACATGAGAAAAAGCAGGGGAGACAGATTCTTCTGAAAGCCACGGCTGGCAGCCAATGCCCACTGATAGGTGAAAAACACCTCGGGATTATCCATGGCAAGCACGAGGGTGTTCCAAGCCTCAGAGAGATCTGGGTCTTCGGGAATTTCCTTGAGGACGGTTACTTGCACGGAGTTTTCAGGCTCTCATACCGAGACACTGCAGACTGGTCTAAGGATGCCGGATTCTGGCTGAAGACGCAACCGAAGCACGCGCTATGCTCCCACCGCACGCTGAAGGCGGGCATGCAGGCCACTCAGGTGAGCCGCAAATTCAGGAAGTGTTGTATCCGACGTTACATGGGTTCGAGGAAGTGCGAACACGTCAGAAGGATCGGAGCCCCAGTGTTCCACGTTCAGAAATGCGCAGGCGAACCCGGCTTCGCGAGCCAGGCGCAGCTCTCGATCTCCCATAGTGGAAGGGTTGCCGAAGGGGTAGGCGAATGCCCACACCGGCGTTCCCAACGCGCGTTCTATGTTGAGCTTGCTATCTTGAATTTCGCGGCGCGCTTCTTCGTCGCTGCACATCGACAAAACGGGATGGGTGAGGGTGTGGGCGCCGATGCTCATTCCCGAATCAGCTAAACGCTTCAGCTCAGCAATATTCAGTAGGCGCCATCGTCTTTCAGAGCGAAGCGCCTGCGTAGTTCCGCCGCGATCACGCACTTTACCCATCCAATCTGTTCTTGCTTTTGCGGTTAACCGCGAGGCTTTTCTTACTGTGCTCCACCAGCAGGCTTGAAAACTTGCCGAAGGTGGAGAGGATTCGCTGTCGGCTTCCGCTGGAGGAAGTTGCAACTCCGGTGCTAGCGGCTTGACGCGCATCAGTTGATAGAGTTCCTCGTACCAGAGCATGCCAGGGTCGTTGCTGCACGAGGCTGCCGTCACCAGGAAAAGGCATGAGACATTCTCGCTCTGCAAAACCGGAAGCATGTCGGTTAAGGTGTTCAGCAGTCCGTCGTCGCAGGTCACCAGAACAGAACGGCGGGGGAGTTGCTGGCCTTGCGCGTGCTCATCCTGTTCATGCTTCTCTTGTTCGTGCTTTTCTTGCTCAACCCAGGCACGGAAGTCGTCGGGGTGAACGATGTGATAGTGAGACTTCAGGAATTGGAGTTGCTGGCGAAAGACTTCCGGGCGCACCAGATTTCCGTCAAGAAAAGTGTCGTCGCTGGAATGGTCGCCAGGGAGAACGCCGTGGTAGTTCACGACTGAGCAGCCAGCCATCGGCGTCATGCGGTCGAGCAATCCGCTGTGATGCAGAGCTGGATATACTGCGTGCTTCAATAGTGGACTGACGAGCCGCATGGTTGAGGGGACTACATTGTAGCAACTGGCTGGGAGATTGGTCTTAGGCTGTAGGTGTCAGGTGTTCGGGCAGGATTCTCGCCAGTAAGGAACCACGGGTAGCGATAACCGATCGGGTACCTACTATTGCAAGGACGATTGTTCCGGGGAGGAGTGTGCCTGTAATCTCAAACAAGGGATGAGCTAAGGTTGAGATTCGATGAGTGGCGTGTGTTACGAAACTCGAACCGAGGAGATTGCGTGTTGATATCCGAGCCGGAACAGCAACTGTTTACGCGCTCGCGGAGCGTCGTTTCCCGCGTAGTCGGCGGGGAAACTCTTATTGTGCCGGTGCGGGGCAGGGCGGGAAGTCTAGCGTCCATCTACAGTTTTAGCGGGACTGGGTGTTTGATTTGGGAATTATTGGAAGCGCCGAGGGCGCTCGCGGAGTTGATCAGCGCGGTGGAGCTTAAGTGCAAAGTGAGGGCCGACCATGCGCGCAGAGTTGTGACGCAATTTGTGGACGAAATGCTCTCGGTTGGACTGGTGGAGGCTTGCCCTGGAGTTCCGATGAGTGTGACCGAGTCGAAGGGGCAGGTGGAGTGGGAGACGGCGGTCTCGGGTTGATCGCTTTGCGTCCAACGAAGACTAGAGCGTGATGGAAAAAACTGGGTGAAGTTTCAGGCTCCGCAGCAAGGCAGCATTCCTTCCCTGCGCGATACAGCGGTCGTTTGTCTTTTATCCCCTCTCCGGCGTATATTAGAGAACTGAGAACTGTTGTGTAATACCGGTATTTGGCGAAGCACACCAGTGGGCGCAAGCCCACTTTTTAGTTGCAGAGGAATCTGCCGGGCGAGCTGGGCTGTAAGTTATTGGATGCATGGCACTTGAGCTTGATCGGGTACGCGAGATTGCGGAGCGGGTAGCGGCCTCCAGCGGGCTGGAAGTGGTCGATGTCGAGTTTCGCGGGAGTGGCAATGCCCGCATGCTGCGCGTATTTTTGGACAAGCCGGGAGCAGCGAGCGGTGATGTGTTGGCTGGAGTGACGCATGGGGATTGCGCCAACTTCAGCCGGGAGTTTGGCACGATCCTCGATGTTGAGGATGCGATTTCGGGAAGCTACACGCTGGAAGTTTCGTCGCCGGGGTTGGATCGGAAGCTGAGTAAGGCGCGTGAGTTTGAGCGCTTTGTTGGCAGCCGGATGAAGTTGACGACGAGGAATCCGGTGAACGGCAACCGGTATTTCGAGGGCCGGCTGGAAAGTTTTAGCGAAGGGTGCTTGACGCTGGACCTGAGCGTGGCCAGCCACAAGTCGCGCCGGAAGATGGGCGCGGCAGCGGAACAAGGGCAGAAGATTGGGATCGAATTCGCCAATGTGGAGAAGGCGAATCTGGTGCCGGAAATCTAGAGGCGGCTTCGGGCTACCGGTTTCCGGCGTCCGGAAATGCGGTTCGATGTGGTGCGGGGTTCCGGAAGCCGAGCGCCGGAAGCGGACTTATAACGGATTACTTTTATGGCTAGTGAGCTTTACAACACGATCGATGCGTTGAGCCGCGAGAAGGGGATTGATCCGCAGATTGTGGTGAGCGCGGTGGAAGATGCCATTGTGATGGCGACGCGCAAATACTACAAGACGCAGGAAAACCTGCGCGCGGAGCTGGATAAAGAAACCGGCAAGATCAATGCTTTTGCGGTGAAGACGGTGGTTGAGACTCCGGAGCAGGTGGAAGATCCGCTGTTGCAGATTACGCTGGAAGATGCGCGCAAAGTCGATCCGAGCCTGGAAGTCGGTGGAGAGTTGCGGACGCCGAAAGTTACCGAAGGAATTCTCGGCCGCATTGCGGCGCAACTGGCGAAGCAAGTGATCTTCCAGAAGGTGCGCGAGGCGGAACGCGATACCGTTTACAACGAATACATTGGACGCGTAGAACGAAGTGGTGAACGCTACCGTGAAGCGGGTGGAAGGTCCCGACGTGATCTTCGACATCGGCAAGGCGGAAGCGCGCATGCCGCGCAAGGAACAGTCACGGCTGGAGTCGTTCGCGATTGGCGAGCGCGTGCGGGTGGTGATTGCGCGCGTGGAAAAAGCTTCAAAAGGACCGGGCGTGGTGGTGTCTCGCGCCGTGCCGGACCTGGTGCAACACTTGTTCCAAACTGAAGTGCCGGAAATTTATGACGGCACGGTGGTGATCCGCGCGATTGCGCGCGAAGCCGGCGAGCGAACAAAGATCGCTGTCATGTCCAAAGACAAGGACGTGGATGCCGTAGGCGCGTGCGTGGGCATGAAGGGCATGCGGGTGCAGTCGATCATCCGCGAGCTGCACGGGGAAAAGATCGACATCATCGAGTATCACGAAGATGCGGTGACCTTTGCCGAGAAAGCGCTGCAGCCGGCCAAGGTCAGCAAAGTTACTGTGGTTGATTCGGCGGGCAAGCATCTCGAAGTTGTGGTGGACGACAGCCAGCTCTCGCTTGCCATCGGCAAGAAGGGACAGAACGTGCGGCTGGCGGCGAAGCTGCTGGGCTGGAAGATCGACATCAAGAGCGAGGAAGAGAAGCGGCAGGAAGTGGAGCAGCAGATGGCGGACATGGTTCCACAGACTGCAACGCCGCTGGAGAAAGTGCCCGGCCTGGGCGATGGGCTGGTGGAGAAGTTGAATGCCGCGGGAGTGAGCACGGTGGAAGCGCTGGCCGATATGACGCCGGAGCAGCTTGAGGCGATTGAGGGCATCGGGCCGAAGACGGTGGAAAAAATCAGCCTTGCGGTGAATAATTACTTTGCCAGCCTGGAGCCGGGCGCGGCCGTTGAAGGCCTGGCTGAAGGCGAAGTGGCAGCCGAAGGTGAGGCTGTTGTGGCGGAGCCCGCCCAGGCAGGCGCCGAGGATATTACGGCGGAAATCCCTGCGGTTGTGGACATAGCGGCGTCCGCTGATGAAGCGGTGGCGAGCGAGGAAGTTGCGGCGACTGATGAAGGCACGGTCGAGGCAGACACGCTTGCCGGGGACGAGAACGCAGGACAGGCGGAGGATTCCGGGGGGCAAGTGCCGCTCCTGAAGAAGAATCCGCTTCCGAAACTAGGGAATAATTATGGCCCGCTGGAATCAGTTAAACGGCGTGGGACCGAAGAAAGCGACTCCGCGAGGTCGATGATGACCTAACTAAAACGCGGGGAAACGAAAGGCCGGATGAGTAAGGTTCGAATTAACGATCTAGCCCGAGAGCTGGAAGTCAAGAGCAAAGCTATTCTGGATACGCTTCCGTTGGTAGGGGTGACCGAGAAGAAGACGCACTCCAGTTCTCTGGAAGAGCACGAAGCGGAGAAAGTACGTGTGTACATCCGCTCCTCGGCGGAAGGTTCGTCCCCGGCTGGCAAGTCGAGTTCGCGCCCATTTCGCGGCGAAGAAGAAATCAAGACAAAGATTGACCTCTCGAACATTTCCCGTCCCGGGGATGTGCTGAGAGCGATCACGCAGAAGAAAGAAGCCGCGGCAACTCCAGTAGTGCCGACGCGTCCAGCAGCGCCGCCTTTGACGCATGCTCCCGCGGAAAGACCCGCGGTGGTCGTGCCTCCAGCGGGCATTAGCCGGCCTGTGGTTGTACCTGCGGCGACGAAACCAGTGGTGGCCCCGCCGCCCGCGGCGCCCGTGGCCGCACAAGCAGCGGCTCCTGTAGTTCCGGCACACCCGGTTGTCGCATCTCCACCCGCATCATCACCCATCAGCGCGCCGCCGGCACGCCCAGTGACACTGCGCGCCTGCGGCACAGGTACCGCCTGCGGCAGCGCCTCCAGTAGTTTCAGCGAGCGCTGCGCCACCAGCTCCGGTTGCGGCGCGTCCCGCTGCTCCGCCGCCTCCGTTGCCGCGCATGATTGTTCCGCAGACCGGGCCACGGCCCGTGTACAAGGCTCCACTGCGTCCCACTCCGCCGCCCGTGCAGCCTGGAGTACCGATTGGCGGAACGTCGCGTCCAGTGCCCGGGCGTCCGGTGCCCGGCCAGCCTATTTTCCAGCGCCGTCCGCCGGTTGCGGGCGGACCTCCGGGTGCGCCGCGGCCGCCGCTGCGTCCCGGCGAGCGCAGGCCGATGCATCCCACGCGGTCGGCGCCTGCGGGTGCGCGTCCGCTGGGCGTGGGTCCGGCGCTTCCACCTCCTGGAACCACACGGCCTGGTAGCCGTCCGGGTGGTCCCGCGCGAAGGCCTGGGCAACGCTATGTTCCTCGCGGCGTGAAGGAAGGCCCGATGAAGGGCTATACGCCGCCACCGCGCATGGTGGTGTCGAACGAGCCCATGCCGATCACGCGCAGCATCACGATCACGGAAGGGATCAGCGTGAAGGACCTGGCGGAGAAGCTGGAGATTCGCGCCAAGGATCTGATTTCGCGGCTGCTGGCGAAGGGCGTTTTCGCCACGATCAACCAGACGCTGGATGCGGAGTTGGCGAGTGAAATGGCGCGATTCTTCGGCGCCGATACGAACGTGATTACCTTCGAAGAGCAGACGGCGAAGGAGATTGATGCGGCCGCGGCCGGCGAAGAACTGGTGCCGGAAACCGGGATACGTCCGCCTGTGGTTACGATCATGGGCCACGTGGACCACGGCAAGACTACGCTGCTCGATTCCATCCGAATCACGAATGTTGCTGGGGGCGAAGCGGGAGGCATCACGCAGCACATCGGCGCTTACAAGGTGAGAATTACTGACAAGGAATCGCCGGCGTTCGGCCGCGAGATTGTGTTTCTCGATACTCCGGGTCACGAGGCATTCACCCGCATGCGTTCGCGCGGCGCGAAGGCTACCGACATTGTGGTGCTGGTGGTTGCCGCTGATGACGGCGTCATGCCTCAGACGATTGAAGCGATCGACCACGCGCACGCCGCCGAAGTTCCCATCATTGTGGCGGTGAACAAGATCGACAAGCCGGATGCCTTGCCCGATCGGGTAAAGAAACAGCTTGCCGACCGTGGTTTGGTGCCTGAGGAATGGGGCGGCAAAACTGTGTTCGTGGACGTTTCGGCGAAGAAGAAAACTAATCTGAACCTGTTGATGGAAATGATTTGCCTGGTGGCCGATCTGGGCGAGTTGAAGGCGACTCCAGAACGCGCGGCGACCGGCGTGGTTCTGGAAGCGAAGCTGGATCGCGGCCGCGGTCCGGTGGCTACGGTGCTGGTGCAGAATGGAACGCTGAACGCGGGCGACAACTTCGTGGTGGGCAACGTTTACGGGAAAGTGCGCGCCATGTTTGACGATCGCGGCGCGCAGCTGCAAACGGCTCCGCCTTCGACGCCAGTGGAAATCATCGGCATGGAGGCGCTGCCGCAGGCGGGCGATCAGTTTGTTGTGGTAGCCGATCGCGACAAGGCGCGCGGCATTTCGGAATACCGCGAGCAGAAGTCGCGCGAGGCGGCGCTGGCCAAGAGTTCTCGCGTTTCGCTGGAAGGGCTGGCGGAGCAGATCAAGGCTGCGGGCACGAAGGAACTGAACATAATCCTGAAGGGCGACGTGCAGGGATCGGTGGAAGTGATCACTGACTTGTTGACCAAGCTCTCGAACGAGAAAGTGCGGTTGAAGCTGCTGCGGTCGGGCGTGGGCGCGATTACCGAGACCGACGTTCTGCTGGCCTCAGCCTCGAACGCGATCATCATTGGCTTCAACGTGCGGCCAGAGCGCAAGGCGCAGGAAATCGCCGAGCAGGAAAAGGTCGATATCCGCCTGCACTCGATCATTTACGAACTGCAGGACGAAATCAAGCGCGCCATGAGCGGCTTGCTCGAACCTACTTTCAAGGAACACTATCAGGGACGCGCCGAGGTGCTGAACGTTTTCCGCATCCCGAAAGTTGGGACTGTCGCCGGTTGCCGAGTGAGCGATGGCTTGATCAAGCGCGACTCCGAAGTGCGCCTGCTGCGCGACAATGTGCAGGTGTTCAAGGGCAAGGTGGGCTCGCTGCGGCGCTTCAAAGACGATGCCAGCCAGGTTACCAACGGCATGGAGTGCGGCATTTCCATATCTAATTATGGAGACATCAAAGTCGGCGATGTGATCGAGGCGTTTGTTACCGAGCGGATTGCTGCGGAAGTAATTGCTTAAGAACAGTGGCCAGTGGTCAGTGGTCAGTGGCCAGTTAAACCCGACTTGGGTAGGTTTTGCTGGCCACTGACCACTAGCCACTGACCACTGCATGATCGCCTTCCTTACGCTCGAACTTCACATCGAAGCGGCGCAATCGCTCAAGGATAAACGGCAAGTTGTGCGCAGCCTGAAAGACCGGCTGCGCGGCAGCTTTAACGTTTCGGTTGCCGAACTCGAGGCCAGCCCGGTGTGGAATCGCGCCACCATTGGCGTGGTCAGCGTCTCCGATTCCCGCGATTATCTGGACGGATTGATGAAGAATGTTGAGCGGACGGCCACGCGAATTGCAAACAATCACGGGGCTGAAGTGGCGGACTCGTTTGTTGAATATCTATGAGACCGTCGTTAGTCGTTGGTCGTTAGTCGTTCGCAAAACCGGCGCGGGTTAAGGTTCTTGGCTAACGACCAACGACTAACGGCCAACGGCCCCTTATCCCGCTATCGCCTTGTTACCTCTGTACTTACCCTGATCCCTCCTTCGTGCGCGACAATAGCACTATAAGGCCAACATCTGCGGGCGATTTTCTGATATTCTCATGCGTTTTACGTCGAGGTGAGCCGTGGAGAAGCGCGCGGTCAAATATCATCGCGGGCGGTTGGGCGAGGCTTTGCGTGAGGAGATCGAAGCCCTGGTGGAAGGGGAGCTGGCCGATCCTCGCATCGGGCTGGTGGGCGTGACCGCGGTGCATGTGGCTGACGATGGCCGCTCGGCGCAGGTTCTGGTGGATGTGGACGGCGACGATCAGGAAGCCGATCGCAGTCTTGAGGGTTTGATCGCTGCCAAGGAATACATACGGCACGAACTGGTGGAGCGTTTGCGGATAAGGCGCGCTCCGGAATTACATTTCCGGCTGGATCGTTCGGAGCGGGAGAAGGCGCGGGTGGAAGAACTGTTGGCGCGGGCGAAAAAGAGAATGAAGACACGTGCGGGATCTGGTGAGAAAAAGGCGTAAAGATTATGTTGCAGGACGTTCTTCGGCAAATGGAGCAGCGCGACCGGTTCGTGCTTACGTCACATGCGCGGCCTGATGGCGATGCCGTGGGATCGGCGCTGGCGTGCTGCCAGATTTTGCGCGCCATGGGAAAACAGGCCGATGTGGTGCTGCACGATGGCGTGCCCCGCATCTATCGCGGATTGCCGTTTGCTGATCAGGTACTGCAGGCGAGTCGCGTTGCCGGCGATTACGAGGCGGCGATCATTCTGGAGTGTGACAGCATTCACCGCACACGGCTGGAGGGCCTGGAAGACCGCTTCCTGATCAGCATCGATCATCACATCAGCGGACGGCCGTTTGCGCACGTGAACTGGATCGATCCGCATGCCGTGGCCACGGGGGAAATGGTGTTCCGGTTGGCGCGAGAGGCGGGAACGCCGTTCTCGCCGGAGATTGCGACCTGCCTTTACACCGCTCTGATGACCGATACGGGATCATTCATGTTTCAGGGGACGAACGAGCATACCTTCGCCCTGGCCCGAGAACTGGTTCTGGCGGGCGCTGACCCTTCGCACTGTGCGCGCAGTATTTACTTCGCCCACTCGGTGGCCAAGATGAGGCTGCTCGGAGAAGCCCTGCGAAATCTCAATACCGAGGGCCACGTCGGCTGGACGTGGGTGACGCAGAATCAAATGGAACGTTGTGAGGCGAAGGAAGAGGATTGCGAAGGTCTGGTGAATTATGTGCTGTCCATCGGCGAGGTTGAGGTGGCGGCATTCTTCCGCGAACTGCCCGACGGACGTTACCGTGTGAGCCTGCGCAGCAAGGGCAAACTCGATGTGGCGCGGGTAGCGGAGTGTTTTGGCGGCGGCGGCCATGAATGCGCCAGCGGTTGCTCACTGGATGGTCCGCTGGCCTCGGCAGTACGCCAGGTTCTGGATCTGCTGCGCGGCGGTCCTTCCGTACAATAATCGACAGCAGGTTTCAAGGTTTCAAAGTTTCAATGTTTCGAGGGTCGATGCGTTCGATGAAACTTCGCTTGTGGTCACTTTGAAACCTTGAAACTCTGAAACCTTGAAACTTGTACCTTCCAATGACCAACCGCGCCCGCACCGACTCACTCTTGCTGGCGGGCTTCTGCGCGTTTCTGTTTCTGTATGGGCTGGGGCAGTTCGGGCTGATTGGCGCGGATGAGCCACGCTATGCGCAAGTGGCGCGCGAAATGCTCGAGCGCCACGACTGGATCACGCCGGTGCTGGGCGGGCGACCGTGGCTGGAAAAGCCCCCGCTTTATTACTGGCAAGCGATGCTGGCGTATTCGATCTTTGGAGTGAGCGACTGGGCCGCGCGGCTACCCTCGGCGCTCGATGCCACTCTGCTGGTACTGGCCGTGTATTTTTTTCTGCGTCGCTTCCGACCTGGACTCGCACTCGATGGCGCGCTGATCGCGGCTTCTTTCGCCGGGATTGTCGGCTACGCCCGCGCTGCATCAACAGACATGGCGCTGGCCGCGGCTTTCGCGATTGGAATGCTCGGCTGGTGGGCTTGGCGGGAGAGCGGGAAGAGAATTTACCTTGCAGTCTTTTATGCCTTCATGGCATTGGGGATGCTGGCGAAGGGTCCAGTCGCGCCGTTTCTCGCCGTTGTGGTGATCGTTCTCTACGCGAGTATCGTTGGCGAAATGCATCTCGTTCTGAAATCACTCTGGCTGCCGGGAATTGTCCTGTTCTGTGTGATCGCACTCCCATGGTATGTCGCGGTGCAGTTGCGCAATCCACAGTTCTTTCGCGAATTCATCGTCCAGCAAAATCTGGCACGGTTCTCAGAGAATCTCTATCACCATCGCGAGCCCTTCTGGTATTACCTGCCGGTAACGGCGCTGGCCCTGGCCCCCTGGACGGTTTTCGTGACTGCGGCCCTGGTTCAGGCTGTGCGTGCATGGTGGGCTCAACGAGGATCGATGGAAGCCGCTCGGGATTCCGAGAAGTTCTTCGGCATTTTCGCGTGCTGCTGGCTGCTGGTACCCGTGGTGTTTTTCTCAATCTCGCAATCGAAATTGCCAGGCTATATTCTTCCTGCGATTCCTGCGGGCGCGCTAGTGTTAGTCATCTATCTACGGCAACATCTGCAACAGCAGGAGGCTGAGCCGCCTACGATGTGGCTGGTGGTGCTGCACGCGCTGCTGGCGGCAGCGCCGATTGTTCCGGCCTTGCTGATTGCGTATCTGATCACGCAGCATCGGTTCCCGGGGGGGCGGCCGATGATGGGGGCCCTCGGCGTTGCATTTGTGTTGTGTGCCGCAATCGCGCTCACGCTGATGCGCAAGGCTGGCCTGCGCATGTTGCGCTTTGTCACCGTGATTCCGGTCCTGCTGGTTGTGGGAATCGTGTTGAGATTGGGATCTGTAGCGCTGGACGAAACATACTCCGCGCGGCCCTTGGCGCGTGAGATTGCCGGCATGGAGACACATCCACTTCCGCTGGCTGTCTATCATGTTCGGCGCGAACTGGAATACGGCCTGACGTTTTATCGCAACCGGCTGACCTACAACTACGACTGGGGTAGCGTTCCGCGGGAAGAGCACTTATTGGTCGCGCCGGAGAATTCGCAGGCGGAAATTGCGAAACTGGTAGTCGGCCGGCGCGTCTCGTATCTAGGACACTACGCCGCGCAACGTGTGAACTACTACTGGGTTGCTGCAGCGGGCGCAGCTGCCACGCATTAAGATGTAATGTTGGCGCCGGGTGTTCTGCCGGTTTGCCTCAAATCTAGCAACCCACTAAACTCTGAGTTCTGCCATCGCAAACGAGGCCAGAGTGTTTTTTGTGGGCCGACTTTGCAGGAGATCCGTGGAGATTCTCGACCTCAGGCATTTTTCTTCTGTGGATTTGCGTCCCCTGCTCGAAGATGAGACGCGAGCCTGGGCGAGTTTGCTCTCCTGGGATTATCACGGCTCGGCGGAGATGATTTTGCGTTATGTCGACGCGAAGATTCTGCCGGGATACGCCGCCATCGAGCGCGGCCGCATTTTTGGCTACAGTTTTTTCGTGTATGAAGGCAGCAAGGGAGTGGTGGGCGATCTTTTTGTGGCGAATGGCGGCCGTCTTCCCCAATCGCGTGAGGTCGAAATTAGGTTGCTGATGCATGTGATCGAGACCCTGCAGCAGTCTCCCGGAATCCACCGTGTCGAAGCGCAGTTGCTGGCTCACGAAGCGGGTGGCGTTGCCCGGCCATTTCTTGATCAGGGATTTCAGCGCCATCCCCGGCTGTTTATGGTTCTCGATCTCAGTAATCGTGTTACGCAGGCGACGGCGACGCATCCGGATGTCGAAATCCGGCAGTGGACCGAAGCGGACTACCAGCCTGCCGCAGCCGTGATTACGGCAGCTTATCGCGGCCACGTCGATGCCCAGATCAACGACCAGTACCACACGCTGAGCGGATCGCTGCGCTTTCTGAATAACATTGTGCGTTTTCCCGGGTGCGGAGTGTTTGATGCGGAATCGTCTTTTGCGGCGGTGGACCGCAAAGCGAAGAATCTGATCGGACTGATTCTATGCTCGCGGGTGCGCGCTGATGTTGGCCATGTGACGCAGGTCTGCGTTCTACCCGAATACCGCTCTCGCGGCATAGGCGAAACTTTGCTGGCGGCGACCTCTACAGCTCTTCGGAAACGCGGCTTCACCTTGCTCTCGCTGACCGTGACCGAGGCCAATGCTGGAGCTGTTGCTCTCTACCGCCGACTAAATTTTGATTCGAAGCGGGTGTTCGATGCGTTTGTGTGGGAAGGGTGAAGCTCTTAGCTGTTAGCTCTTGGCTTGTTCAATGTGACTCCGAAGTCTTTGGGCGATCGCCTGAAGTCTGGGAAATTCCTGGATCAGGCACGGAAGTTGTTATCTGCAAGAAAGGGCTAAAGGCTAAGAGCCGAGAGCTAAAAGCTCAGCGTCGCACCAGCCACATGGCCCAGCCGGCTACGAAAACGCCGCCCAGGAACATGGCAAAGCAATACAGGCCGTAGCGGATCATTTCACGAGTGGTCTCGCGGTGAGTGATACCGAAGACAATGGAGGCGAAGAGCGCGAACACAAAAGCCGCGCTGAAGTGCGTGAGCTGTACGGTCATTGCTTTTTTCCAATTGCGATATGGTAGGCGTCGGCCACCGCAATGAAGTTCAGCAGTCCAGCGACGATCATGAACTTGGTTCCATAATCGGCGATGGCGAAAGCGACAGCGCCCTGGCCCCAGTTCATGGCGAGAGTCACGATGTATAGTCCGCCCGCGCCCAGGTCGCCGGTGAACCCCAGGATGTCGAGGATGTCGCCGCCGTTCGCCTTGTAGATGTGGCCCTGCATCATCAAGCCAAGCACATATAGACTGCCGATTGAGACGAGCAGCAGCGCGCCGCGAATCCAGCGCCTCTGAATGATATGGCCAGCGCCCGGAATCAGCCAGCCTATGGCAGGCGCGATGACCGACATCATGCTGGCGGGCTGCGCCGGTTCCACCGCCTTGGCCTTGACTGTAGTGGGATTCGCCATCAGATAGTCACAATCTCACGTTGAATGTTGCCAGTAACTTCCGCCGAACCGGGCCGAACCAGCATGTTGACCTCGCTGCGCACACCAAATTCCGGCAGATAAATGCCCGGCTCAATGGAGAAGCAGGAGTTCGGAAGAATCTGGCGCTCATCGTGAATTTCCAGATCGTCCATGTTGGCACCGTTGGAGTGGACGTCGGTGCCGATGGAATGTCCGGTGCGGTGAATGAAATAATCGCCGTAGCCTTTTTGCTTGATGTGGTTCCGCGTGGCCCGATCCACTTCCCATCCGGCGATGCGGCGACCGGCGTTGATCGCGTCAGTCACGGTTTTCACGCCGGCATCACGCGCGTCGCGCACAATCTCGAACACCTCGCGCATGCGGCCCGTGGGCGCTGAACCGACAAAGCCCATCCAGGTAATGTCGTAGTAGACAGCGCCTGGAAGGTCCTTCTTGCCCCACACGTCGAGCAGCACCAGATCGCCCTCACGAATGGGAACCGGATGATCGGCACGGGGCTCATAGTGCGGATTGCCGGCATTGGAGTTGACGGCCACGATCGGCGGATCGTCAGTCAGCAAATTCTCGCGGCGAAACGCTTCCATGAACCAGTTCTGGATTTCATGTTCTGTGGTTCCGCCGTTACGGGATCGCTGCCCGATTTCCTTGAAGGACGCGGCCACGATTGAATCCACGCTGTCACGCGCCGCGAAGTGCGTCTTGATCTGCTCTTCGCTCCAGGTTGCTTCGAACTGCGCAACCAGGTCGGCGGAACTGACAACGTTCTTGCCTAAACCGCGCAGCAGTTCGATGGTCCCAGCATCGACCAAAGAAATCGTGAAGACGATGTTGTTTGGCGAATACTGCATGGCGATGTCGCGGTAAGGTGCGAGGATCGATTTCAGGCTGTCGAACAGCTCCTGCCATCCGGAATATTGGCGCTTGCTGCCGGGTAGTGTATCGAGGTGTCCGGCTTCGATCTTGTGAACCAACTTCACGGGTTCGCCCTGCGCCGGAACCAGATAAAACCAACGCCGCGTGACCATCAGACCTGCGGACAGGCCGAGCACGCGATAAGCGATGGGATCGCGGTGATGGTGGTCATAGAACAGCCATGCGTCGATGTTGCGTTCGCGCAGCGCAGATTGGATGGCAGCCAGGTCCATGGGCAAACCTCTATTGTAAACAATGGGAGCGATTTGAGCGAATCACCGCATAGGAACTGCATTCGAAAGCCCCAGTTCGTTTGAGAGCGACTACTTGCTACACTATGGCGCTAGATGCCAGCGATAGCCGAGCCAGTCGTTGCGCCGGTGGTTACGAAACGCGTCCGCATCGAATCGATCGACGTGGTTCGCGGCGTGATCATGATTCTCATGGCGCTCGATCACGTGCGCGATTTCTTTGGCAATTCCGGCTTCAATCCCACTGACCCTGCCACTACGACGATCCCGCTGTTTTTCACGCGTTGGGTTACGCATTTCTGCGCGCCGGTTTTCTTTCTGCTGACGGGCACCGGCGCCTATCTCTCGTCGCACAAGAAAACAAAGAGCGAGTTGTCGCGATTTCTATTCACCCGAGGTCTCTGGCTGATCTTCCTGGAACTGGCCGTGACGCGCTGTCTGGGCTGGCAGTTTAACTTCGACTACCACGTGACGCTGCTTCTGGTTTTGTGGGCTCTGGGTTGGGCGATGATCACACTGTCAGTTCTGGTCTATCTCCCAGCTTCTGTGGTGACTGCGTTCGGCATCGTAATGATTGCCACACACAATCTGCTCGACTCCGTACAATCTTCGAACCCGATTTGGACCATCCTGCACTCGCCTGGTTTCATTGTGAACACCCCCGGCCGCATCATCTTTGTGACTTATGCGCTCATTCCCTGGGTCGGAGTTACGGCGGCAGGATATGGACTGGGACAGATCTACCTCTGGCCATCCGAACGCCGCAAGGCGTTTCTGTTACGGCTGGGCATTGGCTTGACTGCGGCATTCCTGGTTTTGCGCGGCATCAATGTTTACGGCGATCCGCTGCCTTGGAGCACACAGAGGTCCGCAGCTTTTACCGTGCTTTCATTTTTGAACACCACGAAATATCCACCGTCGCTGTTGTACCTGCTGATGACGCTGGGCCCGGCGATGCTTTTCCTGTGGGCGGTCGACGCCGGAACTCCGCGATGGTTGCGGCCCGCGCTCATCATCGGCAAAGTGCCGATGTTTTATTACCTGCTGCACATACCCCTGGTTCATCTGCTGGCGACCGCGGTATGTTACGCGCGCTACGGACAGGTGCATTGGATGTTCGAGTCGCCGACTCTCGGCCAATTTCCCATCACCAAGCCGCCGGGATGGGGATATTCTCTGCCGATTATTTATCTGGTGTGGGCTGTAGTTGTGCTCACGCTGTATCCGTTGTGCCGCTGGTTTGCCGGCTTGAAGCGGCGGCGTAATGATGCGTGGCTGAGCTATTTCTGAGCCAAAATCCGCTTTCTCAATGCTGGCGGCAGCGTCTCGCAGGCAGTGCGCAATACCAGGCGTGAAGCGCGCCAACGTATCTTCATCAAGTATGGAACCGTGCGCCTGGCATCGAACTTTGCGGTTTCGCGCAGTAGCCAGCCTAGTCCCTTCTGCACCATGTCATCTTCGTCCGAGAGAAGTGAGTTCGACAGCTTCGTGATTTCGGGGAAGAACATCCTTGCTCGGGCTCCGCGAATCAGCGCCACGCAGGCGGCGCGGCGGCGCCAGCGATTTGCCGATTTCGCCCAACGGAAAACTGCTTTTGCGCGTGTGGGCTTGGCCGCGACCATCGGAGAGATCAGGTAGTGCACCAATCCATCGTGGTCAGCCCAACTGCTGATGCGGTCGAGCCAGGATTCGAACCTCTTGAACTCTGCGTCGCCAAGTTCGGCGTCGAGTTTCTCCAGCAGGAAGACGGCTGCCACTTTTTCTTCCAGTACTGAGCCCGAGAAGAGACGGTTAGCAACTTCGATCAGGAATTCGAGGCCGCGTTCCTTCTTCAGTTCCTGTCGAAAGCGGACGGCGGTGCGGCGCAAGTCCGCCGCATACCATCCGTGCGATTTGATTGCATCATTGAAAAACCACTGCACGCCTTCGGCATGCTTGGCGGAACCACCGTTCTTCAGCGCGCAGCGGATCAGTGCGGCGACCTCCGCTGGGGTCTGCATGGATTGCGCCGCCGAAGAGCGCGCCGCCGAAGGTAGATTCGTCGAACAGCCAGGGATGGCGTTATGCTTCATTTTGCGGGGGCTGAGACTACTCTGAAATATCTGTCGTACAGCCACAGCAGAGCAGTTGTCACCACGCCTACGGCGGTCACACTCCACCAGATACGCTCGGGCTGGTGGGTGACTTCTCCGAAATGATGCATGAGCGTCCCGCCGAACCATCCGCCGATGAGCGAGCCGATGCCGATGGGCATGAACGCAAACCCCATGTAGGTGCCCTGCTGTCCCGGCGGCGCAAGCAGCGCGATGTATTCGTAGTAGCGCGGTTGCTGAATGATTTCGCCGAGCGCAAGCACAAATATCGAGAGAATGGCTCCCCAGACTGTCGGGCGGAAGATAAGGATGATCCAGGAGACCGAAGTGATCAGTGTGCCCAGGATTACGGCTTGAAACGCAGGAATCTTGCGGGTCAGGAAATTTATTGCAAGGGTGAGGCAGATTACCGCCAGGCCATCCGTAACGAGAATAATCTCAACGTCGGCGTGAGGATTGATGAAGCCGTGAATGTAGCCGGGTAAGCTGATGTACTGCTGCCAGAAGACGATCCAGAAGCCGGTGAAGAGCACGAGAAACCACATGAAGCGGCTGATCCCGGCGAGGACGAGCACGAGCAGTAAGACCCAGATCCACCATGGGACGGTGAAGGTGGGATGAATCCACAGCGCGATGCGAAGTATCAGGGCGATCATCAGCACGGGCAGAACCAGCCGGTAGTTGCCGACGACTATGCAGAAATTCCGTGCGACGGTGGCGATGGATGGCGGAGGCGCGTCCCCGGGCTTGCGTGGTTCGCGAAAAAAGATCAAAACCACAAAGAACATCGCGAAGACGAAGAACGCGGAAACGCGGTAAACACTCTCCACGCCCAGGTAACGATGAGCCCAGGACGCGAACAACGGCCCGGCCGCGCCGCCGATGTTGACCATGGTGTAGTAAATGGAATAACCGATGGAGCGGACATTCTCTTTAGAAGCGCGAGCTGTGGTGCCGACCACGCAAGGCTTTACCAGCGAGATGCCGAGTGCGGGCAGGATCAGAATGAAGCCGACAAACAAACTCAGCGGCACGGCGTTGCGCACCGGGGCGAGCCATGATGCTCCGATGGAACCGATGAGGAAATACGCGGCCGCGAGGATGAGATACGCCATCGAGAGGGCGCGGCGAAAGCCCAGCCGGTCGGCGGCGGCGCCGCCGAAGATGGCGAGAAACCACACCATGCCACCAAAGATTCCGGTCAGTGTTCCGGTCTGTTCGGCGGAAAAATTCAGACGCTCCTGAAGGTAGAGAGCAAGAGAGGCGAACGCACCATAGTAGGAAAGGCGCTCGAATATCTCACTGATGTTGGCGACCCAGAAGGGGCGCTCGAAGCCGGTGCGAATTTCCTGCAAGCGTTCGGAAAAGCTCAAGAATGGCTCCCTGGGAACTTGATTCACTGGTAGCGCCGGGCATGACAGCCGCCGAAGCCTGCCCTGAGCGAAGTCGAAGGGACGGCGGCGCTACCCAATCCGTCTGCGCACTTCGTCCGCCGAAAGTCCGACTACACGAATCGCTTTTGCGCGACTGGTCTGGCCGAAGGCAATGGTAACGGAAGATCGCGGTACCTTCAAAAGTTTTGCGAAGAATTCGATGCAGGCTTGGTTGGCGCGGCCTTCTACCGGAGGCGAAGTTAGAGAAAGCTTGAGGGCATCGCCGATCTCGCCGGTGATGGCGTTTTTCTTGGCGCGGGGATGAACCTTGACCGCAAATGTCACGCTCGCGCTCGACTCTTGCATGGGAATCAAGGGTTCTTCCTCAATGAAAACGCACCCTCGGCCAACAGCAGCGCTCCAATCAAAGGTATTTGTGGATGTTGCAGCGTGCGCGGTTTCCCGATGCTCGCCATCAGTGCGATCGCGAACACGAGCATGGTTACATTCGCGGTGATGCAGGAAAGCTTTAGCCCTTGTACGCCGCGGTTGCGAATGCGCACGAGGTTCAACATGGCCGTGAACAGCAAAGCCAGGCCAGTGCCGAAGATCCAGATTCTGCCGGTGTAAGTCCTGGGCACGAGCAGGCAATCTACGATCGCTAGAACAAAAAGCGTGCCTGCGCAAATCGTATCGAAGACTTTCACAGCCGCTGTGCTCCCCTGTCTCCGGAGTGTACCCTGAGCTTGGCGAGGGTGGTTAAGCCTTAGCCCGTTCCCCAAAGATAGCAGTACCCACGCGCACGGTCGTCGATCCCTCTTCGATGGCGACTTCGAAATCGTGCGACATGCCCATGGAAAGCTGGTCCATGGCAACGGCGGGCAGCTTGCGAGCCCGAATTGCATCGCGCAATTCGCGCACCCTGCGGAAGTAGGGCCGCGCGTCTTGGGGATCGTCCGTGAACGGAGGCACGGTCATGAGTCCGCAATATGTCAGGGCTTCAAACCCGGGCGCAGCCAGTAGCAACTGTTCCAGTTCCCAAGAGTCCGGCGCAACGCCGCTCTTCGCGGCTTCGCCTCCAACGTTGATTTCAATGAGCACTTCCAGTTTCTTGCCAAGGGCGTGGGCAGCGATATTCAGCTTCACGGCCATCTTCAGCGAATCGACAGAATCCACAGCGCGAAACAGCTCCGCGGTTCTCGCTGCCTTATTGGTTTGCAGGTGGCCGATCATGTGCCATTCGGCAGCGCGCAAATCCCGAAGTGCCTCGACTTTGCCGACGAACTCTTGAACTCGGTTTTCGCCGTATATTCTGAGCCCAGCTTCATGTGCTTCGCGGATGCGCTCTGGGGGTTGCGTCTTGCTGACCGCCATCAATGTAATTTCGTCGGGGTTGCGGCCAAGGCGTCGCGCTGCAGCTGCGATGCGTTGCTGAATTGATGAGATGTTTGTGGCTATGGACATTGGAAGAGAAATCAAAAGCACTTCGCTGTGCGAAGTCGCGGGCAAGAGTGCCCGCGCCACACAGGCCTTGCCACGCAACCATCCTCACATAATCGCTGTCGGAGGCGCGGGTTCCTTGGGATCGCCTGCGCTTGAAAGCGGTAAACGGATCATCAAAGCGGCCAGCGCGACCATCACGCCTACCCCTGCCAGATACGATGGATGGTCAAAGATTTGCGGCCGGGCCCAGGCGGGGGCGAACTGCAAGCCAGCCCAGAGCAGTCCGAGAATCGCTTCGCCCGCGATCAGTCCGGAAGCGGTGAGAACTCCGGCATTCTCCACGCGCGCCATTTGCGCTGCGTTATATCCGCGGCGTTTCGCCAGCCAGTCTCCGAACGAGCGAAACAATCCGCCAAGAAAAATAGCAAATGTAGTTTCAAACGGAAGATACATGCCGACCGCAACCAACATGGGACTCTTCACCTGCAGCATGATCATCCCAATGCCCATGAAGATGCCGACCACCACCAGCGGCCAGGGCATGTCGTGACCGACAATGCCCAGGGCCAGCGTGGCCATCAGGCCGGCTTGGGGCGCGGAAAGCTGGCGGTCGCCGAATCCGATTCCACCCGCTTTGATATTCGCCTCATGCAGCAACATCAAGGGGAAGTACATTACGAGACTGGCGACCACCACGGCAATCAGTTCGACCAGTTGAATGGTACGCGGAGTGCCGCCAAGGATGTAGCCGACTTTGAAATCCTGCAACAACTCGCCCGCCACTGCCGCCGAAACGCAGACCACGGCCGCTACGCCTAGCACTGCCGCCACGCCGGAGATTCCAGAAACTCCAAGCGATACCATGAGAAGCGCGGCAATGATCAAGGTCGAAAGGGTCAAGCCGGAGATCGGATTATTGGAAGAGCCAATCATTCCGACCAGGCTGCCGGAGACGGTCGCGAAGAAAAAGCCGACGATCAACATCACCACCGCGGCTAAAATCGCCGGCCAAAGCAATCCCGAGATATGAATGTAGAGAAAGCACATGAGGACGAACATCAGAGCGATCAGACCGAACACAGCCTTGGAACTCATGTAGCGCTCGGTGCGTGAAAGTTTCGCCTGCTGCTCGGCCGTCTGGCGCAAATCCTTGAAGGCTCTTCCCAGGCCCGCCGTAAGGCTCTCTCGCATTTTGAACAAGGTGTAGGCCGCGCCTACTAGCATTCCGCCCACCGCGATGGGGCGAACGATAAATCTCCACACGGCCGCCGCCAAGGCTGCCCAGTTGTCGGGCGTATCGGCTGGCAGATATTGCTTGAGCTGCGGCCCCAGAAAAAACATGAGGAGCGGAACCATCAGACCCCAAGCCAGCACACCGCCGGAAAATTGGATTGATGCCAGGCGAATCCCAATAATATAGCCGACGCCCAAGTAAGCAGGACTGACGCTGGGCGCCGAAACCATTGTAGTGCCGCCTGCCGCCAAGATGCGAGTGTTTCCTGCCGCGCCCAGGCGAACCTGGCTGCGGCCGAGATCGCCTACGCCAAAGAAAAAATCTTTGTCGGCAGCGAACAATCCAAAGCGACCGAGCATGAACACAATGCCGCCGATGCCAATATTCCAGAAAAGAAATTTTGCGGCCTCGGCGCCGCGCTGTCCGGCTTTGTGAATCGCCGCCGCAGCCACCGACTCAGGGAAGGGCAACTCCGGATCTTCCACCATCACTCGCCGTACCAGTGAGACGAACAAAACGCCGAGCACGCTGCCCACGGTCATCAACGCCGTGGATTTCCAGTAGGCGTCTGCCGGACGGAACGACGGCCAGGCTTTGGCAATGAGAAATGCGGGAATGGTGAAAATCGCGCCGGCTGCGACCGACTCTCCAATCGAGCCCGCAGTACGAGCAATGTTTTCCTCGAGCAGCGAACCCTTCCACGCCCGCAGCACCGCCATCGCGATCACGGCGGCAGGATACGTTGCTGCAATCGTGATGCCGGCGCGTAGTCCCAGGTAGGCGTTGGCCGCGCCCAGGACCACCGTCATAAATAATCCCAGCAGCACCGCCCGGAGGGTAAATTCCTTCATCTCCATAGTCTCGGGGACGAAAGGAATGTGTTTCTTGACGCCAGGTCCTGATTCAGGGACTGGACCGCTCATAGATGGAATCCTCGTGAGGCGTGGGATGAGAGCAATTTTGAAGTGTAACTCATTCAAAAGACGGGACCGCGGCACGTTAGCACGCTGGTGGGGCGGATTACAAGTCCAATGCGGGTTCCGGAGGAAGCACCGGCGGAATAGACCGTTCCCGTTGGCTTGTGCGCCGCTTCAGGGTAGAATAGAGCCAATCGGTCTGTTGCCCCTTCGTGGTTTAATTCATAGCGAGGTGTAACGTGCTAGGAAATTCCCCCGACCAGCTCTGGTTCCAACGCTTTTTTGAATATTACTGCGACGACTGCGGGAGTGATACAGCCTTCCGCTCGAGGCGCCGCACATTCACCGAGCGTTATCTTCTGCCAGTTTTTTTCCTAAAACCGGTGCGCTGTTCGGAATGCTTCCGGCGGGATTATCGACTGCTGTTCGTTCCGGTGAAGCAACGGCTTCCGGTAGCGGTGAAGAAGGTAGCGACCTCGGCGTCGCGAGCCGACCGTAACGTTGCCTAGCGTAACATTGCCTAGCGGACCCGGCCGCCGTTATACTCTATTGCAGCAGGCAATCGCAGAGCCGCCGACTAAATAGAAGCCAGCGGGCATCACGGAGGCCGTCTTCAGCAGTAGTGGGGACAGAATTCGGGCTAGCCAGGCCAAAGCTGCAGTGGCTGGCCCTACTATTGCTTCCGGAAGCAGCCACAGCGGCGAAGTCCCGATGGCGCGGAGTTGGGGCGAACGAGTTTGGACCAGTCAGATTGCCGAAAGTCTTTTCGCAGTTTTGTTTCCCTCGGACTGCCGCATCTGCGGTACACCCCTCGTCAGCATTTCGCGTCTACCGGTTTGCCGGGAATGCCTTACTGCCATGCGCCCCATCGCGGGCGGACTCTGCGCAACGTGCGGTGAGCGTTTGTTTTCTCCCTATGCGGTTGCGGGCGCAGCGGGCGAACCCCGTTGCGGATTGTGCCGCCGTGTCGAGCCGGTATTCGCGCGCGCCGTGGCCTACGGCAGCTATGAAAGCGGACTGCGCGAGCTGATTCATCTGCTGAAGTTTGGCGGCGTGCGCCCGGCGGCGAATGTTCTTGGACGCATGCTGGCAGATGCGATTGCGACGCTCGAACCCGAGTTTCCCGCGGAAGGCGTGATGTTGGCTCCCGTCCCGTTGCACCGCGCCAAGCTTCGCCAGCGTGGCTTCAATCAGGCAGAGCTGATTGCGCGCGCTGCGCTGAAGATCAGCCCCTCGCGGGAACGTTTGCGTTTGTGTGCAGGAGTTCTCGAGAGAACGCGCGAAACCGCATCGCAGATCGGCCTTACCAGTCACCAGCGCCGCGAAAATCTGCGCGGCGCTTTCGCAGTGGCTCAGCGTGGACTGGTGCAAGGCCGCGAAGTGTTGGTGGTAGATGATGTCTACACCACGGGCACAACCGTTTCCGAATGCGCGCGGGTCTTGCGACGCGCCGGCGCGACCAAAATTTGTGTCGCAACCGTGGCGCGCACGTTGAAGATCTCGGCGCAGCATGTGGAGATTGGACCAAGCGAAGATATCGATGAGAGCATCGGAGCGGAACGAGTTCCGATGGCCAAAGCGGTGGGGATCTAGATATATGTCAGGCAGGTTCGAATCCGAGGCAGGACCAACAGGCAGGCACGCCGCCGGCCTGTTCGCGGCGGCGGCCATGCATCGCGACAGCAACGGTAACGCGCTGCACGCCCCGGTGCTCGTCCTGAATGCGTCTTACGAACCGATTAATGTTTGCGCGGCACGCCGCGCCCTGGTGCTGGTGCTCAAGGGCGTCGCTATGACAGAAGAAGAGAATGGACACTTCCTGCATGCGGCACGCATCGCCATGCGTGTGCCTTCGGTGATCCGCCTGCTTGAATACCGCCGAATCCCGCATCAGAGCCGCGCCTTGTCGCGGAAGAACATCCTGCTGCGTGACCGCAATACCTGCCAGTATTGTGCGACGGTGCTTCCTTCTGGTGAGCTGACGCTCGATCACGTGATCCCGCGCTCCCGCGGAGGTTCGTCAACATGGGAGAATCTTGTGGCCTGCTGCCATCCCTGCAATCGCCGCAAGGGCAACCAGTTTCCGCTCGAAGCTGGCATGAAGCTGATGCGCGAGCCCCGCGCCTTCAATCTCCACACCAGCCGCCACATCATGCGGCTGATGGGCCGGTCGGATGATAAGTGGAGGAAGTATTTGTTCTATTGAAGTCGTCAGCCATCAGCCATCAGCTCTCAGCCAAAGCAACGCATACTGATCCGCCGGACTAAAGCGTGTCATCCCGAGCGGAGCGAGGGATCTTGGTTCTGGCTGATGGCTGATGGCTGACGGCTGACCCGCTACTTCTGCGGCGGCTGCGGGCTCGGTGGCGCATCCGGCTTCTTCTCATCCGGCTTCGGTTCCGCCTTCGGAATTTCCTGTCCCTGATACAGAATCTTCACGCTCGAACCGAACCGCTTGTAATCCTCATACTTCACGACTTCGCGGATGTGAATGTCGTTGAGGTTGAAGTGCAGCGTGTCATCGGCGCGGGTGTAGGTGGGGAACCAGTATTTGCCGTCGATCTGCTCCCGCCAGGTAGTGAACTTGGGGTAGAGATGCTCTTCCTTGCCCTTCTTCTTGGTATCGCGAATCTCAGGCACGGCCTGGCCGTAGGTCTTCACGATTTGCAGATCGCGACTGTCAACCCAGATCCGTCCCTGGAAATATCGCTTCTTGCCGACAATCTGTTTGGGAGCGATGTCGAAAACATAGCAATGCAACTCGTCTTCGGTCTGCTGGCCCACATAGAGGATGTTGTATTCCGGAATCTCGTCACTGGTCAGCACAAAGGGCAGGCGGTTGCGGAAATCCTGGACATCGCCTTCATCGAGCGAAAGCCCGCCATTTTCTAGAGTTGACTGGGGTGCGAATACGACATTTTCGATCCGATGGCCCTTATCGTCAAACAGCACATCGAATACCTCGTGGTACTCACCGGTCGCAGTGCTGCCGTCCAGCGTCTTCACCGTGATGTCCTGCCGGTAAGTGTAGTGATCGCGCGCTTCCTTGAATTCCTTTTCCTTAATGGCAAAGCGCTTGATGATTTCCTCTGGCGTGATGCCGTTTGGCGGGGTGTTTTCGAGCGGACCCTCCTGGGCGGCGGCAGGCAGAGCAGTCAGCGTACTTGCCAGAAGGAAGAGCGTGAGGAAGATCAGAACACTGCGGCAGACCGGTCTCATTCCTCTATTTTACTGGATTTGCGTTCACCGTAGAGACGTTGCCTGCAACATCCCGCCCGAGGCGGCCCGAACCGGCCAGATTCCGTGGATCGTGGGGCAGACATAGTCAACGAATTGCTTGGCGGCGAACCGCGGCGGCCTCCCCCGACCCCTCTCCGCTCAGTGAGGCTGGGGGCGGACGCTCGCAGTTCTGCCGACATTTGGATGCCGGATCGATCAAGAGGTTGTCGCGAAGAATAAGCCGGGCTGCGGGCTTCGGCCGACCGGGCTTTCGCGTAGCGCCGGCGTCCCGCCGGCTGTCCCCAGGGCGTCTCGCCCTCGGAGCGGTCAGCGGCAGGCAATCCGCAGAGATGGAAAAACGTACGCGGTTTCGATGCTCGGCCGTGAGCGGGCGGGACGCCCACTGGACAGCCGCCGGGGACGGCGGCGCTACGGACGGCGCTATGCAAATCCTGCTACACTTTTCCGTTTGCTGACGAGGTCTTTTTATGCGCCGCTTTGTTGCTCTCGCCGCCCTCATTGCCTTCGCTCTCCCCGCATTCGCCCAAGCCAAGCATCCCTTCACCTTCGAAGACATGATGAAGCTCAAGCGCGTCGGCGATCCGCAAGTCTCGCCCGACGGCAAGTGGGTGATCTTCAGCGTGGTCGATGTGAGCCTCGAAGCCAACACCAAGACCCCGCACATCTGGATCGTGCCCACGGCCGGAGGTCAGGAGCGCGAGCGCGAAATTATTGCCGATCAGGACGCCGATCGCCCGCGCTGGGCGCCGGATGGGAAGCGGTTTGCGTTTATTTCGACAAAAGAAGGCGGGTCGCAGGTGTGGATTGCGGATTTTGACGGCAGCGCGGGAAAGGTAAACTATTCGAAACAGTGGACCCGCATCGCGACCGAAGCTGGCGGCGAGCTCTGGTCGCCGGATGGCGAGAACATTCTTTTCACGTCCGACGTCTATCCAGAATGCCACGGCTACTCTTTTGACGAAGAGGACTGCAACACCAAGAGGCTTGAAGAGCATGAGAAATCGAAGGTAAAGGCCCTCATCTTTGATCGACTGCTCTACCGACACTGGAACGCATACAAGGAAGGCAAGCGCACTCACATTTTCATTGTCAAAGCACCGCAGACTGAGCCAGGCATCGGGTGTCCTCAAAATCAGCTCTGCACGATAAGCGTGGTTATCACGCCCTACGATCTCACCCCCGGTGACTATGATGCTCCCGTCTTCTCTCTCGGCGGGCAGGACAACTATGCTTTCTCGCCCGACGGGAAGGAGGTTTGCTATACCTCGAATCACGACAAGAATCCGGCTGCTTCCACTAATAACGATCTCTTTACCGTCCCGACCATGCCGGAGGGCGCCGCAACGCCCGAGAAGGTTCTAGCGCACACCAAGAACATCACCGCCGACAATCCCGCCAGCGACTCGACGCCGCTCTACTCGCCCGATGGCCGCTACATCGCCTACCGCGCCCAGCAGCGTCCGGGATACGAGAGCGACCGCTTTACCTTGATGCTCTACGACCGTAAGACAGGTCAGAAGACCGAATTGACCCATGACTTCAAACAATGGGTTGGAACTATCGCATGGTCGCCGGATTCAAAGACGATCTACTTCAGCTCCGAACACAAGGGCCATTCGCTGATCTATGCAATCGAAGCGGATGGGGCACACTTGGTGCGGACGCTCGTAGGCGGAACCGATGATGACATAGCTGTTACAGCAGATGGCAGGAAGTTAGTTTTCTCCAGTGTGTCGGAAGTGGCGCCGGCTGAAATTTATACAAGCGACGCGACAGGCGCGGGATGCCCCGCAAAGACCGGCGACGTGGATGCCGGTAAAGAAAGCTGCTCTTTGAACGAAGCACACTCACTCACGCACCTGAACGATTCGCTGCTGTCTGGAATCAGCATGGTGAAAGCTGACACGTTCGACTTCAAAGGCGCTCACGGCGACAATGTGGAAGCCTTTATGGTCAAGGCGCCAAATTTCGATCCTTCCAAAAAGTATCCGGTGAAGTTCCTTATTCATGGTGGCCCGCAAGGTCAATGGGGACATGAGTGGAGCTACCGCTGGAACGCCGAACTCTTCGCGGCGCCAACTTCTTCAACGCCTAGCGGCTACGTGGTCATCATGATCAACTTCCACGGCTCGACCGGCTACGGGCAGAAGTTCATTGACGCCATCAACGGCGATTGGGGTGGCGCTCCATTTGAAGACCTGATGAAGGGCCTCGACTACGCCGAGAAGACTTACGCATTTATCGATAAAGACCGCGAGTGCGCACTGGGCGCCAGCTACGGCGGATACATGATCAACTGGGTGCTCGGCCACACCGACCGCTTCAAGTGCCTGGTGTCGCACGACGGCATGTTCAACGCCGAATCCGCCTGGGGCACCACCGAAGAACTCTGGTTCAACGACTGGGAGTTCAAAGGCACTCCCTACGACAACCGCGCCAGCTACCAGAAGTGGTCGCCGCACATGTATGCCAAGAATTTCAAGACGCCGACTCTCGTAATTCACGGCCAGCGCGACTACCGCCTCGACGTAAGCGAAGGCCTCCAGCTCTTCACCACGCTGCAAATGGAGGGTGTGCCGTCAAAGATGCTGTACTTCCCCGACGAAGGCCACTGGGTGCTCAAGCCGCAGAACAGCCGCCTTTGGTACGAAACAGTGAACGCGTGGGTGGATCAGTGGACGAAAGGTCAGGGGACGAAGAAGTGAGCGGGCTTCGGGCTGCGGCTACCGGGCTGGAAACGATGCGGTTTAGAGGGCTGGTCATTAAGAGTTTTGTCATTCCGACCGAAGGGAGGAACCTGCTGTTTGCCGGTACTGGCAGAAAAGCAGGTTCCTCGCCTTCGCTTCGCGAAGCCTCGGAATGACAAAAAACTGAGGAGAGCGTAATGGCACAAACAAAGTCGTCAACCGGCAGCAAAAAGACCGAGCCCCCGCAATCTGACGCCCATGCACAACTCGACTCGTTCCTCGCGAAATACGACCCCGAGGTCGCCGCGTTCGCACGCCGCGCTCTAGCGAAAATGCGCAAGCTCGTCCCTGGCGCCGTCGAAATGGTCTACGACAACTACAACTGGCTGGTGATCGGCTTCAGCCCGACGGAGCGGCCCTCGGAGGCGATCTTCTCCCTCGTGTTGCCTCCGGGGCGCGTGACGCTGTGCTTTTTGCAAGGCGCAGGCTTGCCCGATCCTGCGAAACGTCTGCAGGGCAGCGGCAATGTGGTGCGGAACATCCGGCTGTACAACGCGGACGAACCGGATGGTCACGTGCTTGACGATCCGGAAGTGCTCGCCCTTGTCAACGTGGCCCTCAATCGCGCGAAAGTGCCCATGCCCGCGCGCGCGCACCGGAAGATGATCATCAGGGCTGTTTCGGCGAAACAAAAGCCACGCCGGGTTACGCGGCCGAACTAGACCAGGCTCGTCGCGCAATCAACTTTGTCATTCCGACCGAAGGAGGAAGCTGCTGTTTGCTGGAGCCGGCAAAACAGCAGGTTCCTCGCCTTCGCTTCGCGAAGACTCGGAATGACATGAAGCTGGATTCCACGGTCAAGGTTCCCCGAAAAGCAGCCACCCCCTCCGGACGGGAACACTTCCGCGCCACTTGCTAAAGGTGGGGGAAGCGTTCCCGCTGTCGCTGGCCTGGATGATCTCCATTTCGTATGACAGTGCGGCTGTGGCTCCGGCAGAGACTTGAATCTGAATCTCCAACGGGCCCGTGGACGATCCTACCGACGGCGTCAAGCTCGCCAGGCCGTTGACATCGCTTTGCACCGTGCTCTGGCTCGCGCTGAGGATGACGGGCATTCCGGTTTGTGTGACTGTGGGGTCGCCCGGCGGCAGCGTCGGATCGGTCCCTGCCGGACGCATCACGGTGGATTGAAACAGCACGCTCGCCCCGAGCACAACATTCGGCGGCGTGGAGTTGTCGGTCACGCGGACCTTCAGAGGCTGAAACGCCGTCCCTGTGATCACTTGGCCGGCACCGGCTACCGCCTGCAGGTTCAGCAGCGCGGCTGCCACCGCGTTCCCATAAATGGTTTGGCAAGGATTGTTTCCGGGCGCAACGCAAGCGGTGATCTGCACGTTGGCGGAAAAGTTGGTCAACGTCAGCGTGACCGACGCGAAGCCGTTGCTATCGGTCGCCCCGCTCGGAGCGCTGAGCAGTCCGGATCCCTGCGCGATAGCAAAGTTCACAGTGACTCCGCTCTGCGGCTTGCCATTGCTTAAGACCCACGCACCGAGTGGTACGCTGACCGATGCTCTCTGGGCGATCCAGAGATATGGTGTGGCGACTCCAATGTCCATCGACGAAGATGTAGCCGTCAGCGTAGCCACCACCGACTGTGCCGGGCTGTAGACGCCGGGGGCGAGAGTGGCCGTGATCACTGCATTCCCCGTGGCCGCGGGCGTAACCAGCGTCGAAGCCATTCCACCTTCGTCGCTGATCACCGAGCAGTTGGTAGTGCTGCCGCAGACTGAGAGAGTAGCGCCGTTGGTGGTAGCCCATCCCACGGTCGCGCCGTCCACCAGAGTGACGCCATCGGCGGCGAGCACGCGCACCATCACAGGGTAGGTGGCTTGGGTTCCCACCGGTGTTGCAGGATTTGCGCCCTGCAACAGCACGATCTGATCGGTGGAAGCAGCTCCAAAGGTGAGCACACCGGTCATGATCGAGAATGCGCCGCTCACCGGATCGCTGATGGTGATGGTTTGCGCGCCGTCACTTTGAGGCGGAACTGCCGCCAGCATCTGCCCGGCGCTAGTGGCCAGCAGTGGCACGCCTATGCTGCCCACGGTGACGGTGAGCCCCGGCGCAAAGCCGGTGCCCTGCAAAGTGATTGCGCCCCCGTTCACCGACACGCGCGGCGGGATCACCGAGTCTCCATAGAGCACGTGTGCGTGGTAGTGGTAATCGGGGCGGCCGTCGCCGCGCAGATCGGCGATGCCGATGATAAAGCTGTTCGAATTTAAGATTTGCGCGTCGAGACGGCTCATGCCGAAGGTCCCCGCATCGAACGGAGCCGCGGTAAAAGCTGGTGGAACCGTGCCCTGCGGATCGCCGAGGGCCCACATGCCGACCAAGGGTTCGGCCTTGGACTCGCTGGGTGCGCTGGTTTCATCGAGGGCGGTAACAGCGACCGATAAAGTGCGGTTTGCCTGAGCAGTGATCAAGAAGTAAGCAACATCACCATAGCCGCTCAAGGACCCAACCCAGTCGCCTGGAGACGGAACCAGCGCGGGAGCGCTCCAACTCTCGGTTGCGGTCCACGATGGAACGGGCTGGGCGCTGCCGGACATCAGGATGTTCTGCGCCAGCTCGCCGCCTGCGCTCACCGTCACTACGATCGGCTGGAAAGTTCCCGAAGGCGCGACTTGCGAAGTATCGTAGGGGCACACTCCAGCCGACCATACCGGGTCCAAAGCCTCGACTGAGATCTCATATTGTGCGCTGCCCGCGCCATTGGGGATGGTCAATCCACCCAGATCGAAGAATCCCTCTAGTGTTGGATCGGATGATCCGAACTCGCTATAAGGATTTCCCAGCGGATCGTTCAATCCCGTGATGGGATTGCCAGCGTTGCCGGTGAAGAGGAAGCCGGAAATCGACGAAGCTCCAATTGCGTCCGATGGCAGGTTGGTGGAGGGATCAATCCAGCGCGCGATCACGTTGGCGCCCTGCATCGGCTGGGCCATGTTTCCCAGGCGGTCCACAAAATAAACCGAGCCGTAAATGCGGGCGGTCGCGGACGGTGCGCTGGCAGGGTAAAGGCGAGATAACGCGGCCATGTCATCGGGTGCAAGCTGGTAAGGATTGGCGTAGCAGATTGTGATCGGCACGCAGTTCGACGGATCCATAAAGTGCATGACGGGGAAGCCGGCGTAATCATCTGGCGTGGGATGCGGATTGCCGGTGATCACGTTCAGATTCATCTGTGACCACCCCAAACCGATCACGTTGCCAAGCACTCTCACCAGCCGGTACTCCACGTCTGTAAGTTGTGAAGACTGCACCGCGCACTGGCCGTTGATGACCACCAGCGCGTGGAGAAAACTTGCGCCGGCACCGAAGTTATCCACGCCGCCGTAGACTGCGTTCGCGAAGCATTCGGAGGGATCGCCCGCGCCCGCGCCAAGCAAGGCATCTGTAACCGAGCCGTCGTAGTCGTAGACGATTCCCACCGGGGTTTGTGTAGCGGAAGCAATGATGTCGGCGGGAGCGGTGACGATCCCGCTGAAATTGACCGCGATGTTGCTGCCGTTAACATCTTCGGCAAGTTGGCCTGCAGCGTTCGCCGTCAGGGCCGCGGTGGAAACGGATGTCCATTGAGAAAACGCGCTGGCGACAAGTGCGTTGGCCGAAGCGTTCGGCAGGATGGGGCTGAGATCGCCCTGGTCGGTGTAGTAATTTACCTGCCCCAATGACCAGGTGATGGGCTGGCCCATGGTCCCGGAGTTGAAATAGCTGGAGCCTGCCACATACTCCGGACCGCCGGAACGCGCGACCGCCGCAAAAAAAAGAACGATGACCGCGGCCGAAGCCAGCCGCAGGAGGAATGAACGCACAGCTACGCTCTTCACTAAGGTCATCTCCCCTCATTCCTTCCCGCTGGCGCGCCGTACGGCCTGGGTGAATACGGGGTAAGGGACGACGCTTTTTCCCGCCAGTAGGGGATCCGTCGCCAGGGCTGCGGCCTGCTGTGCATTGATCACGATGCTGCCTTGAGAATCCACCGCGAATCGGCCCATCGCTCCAGACACCGGGCTGGTAAGGCCCAACTTGCCCGGTGAATACAGAAAGAGCAACACGTCTTCTCCGACGCGATAGCGTTCGCCGCCGTTCCGAAGGCCGGCCCACTCGCGGATTGTCAGGCTCTGCCCCGGTGCCGTGCCACGCATGGCATGTTCAACCTGAAACGTGACGTTTGTCGAAGATGAGGCCTCTCCGGAGGATGAGAATCCACGCCCGACGGACGTGACCCGACCGGAGAAGATGATCCCAGCCGACTGCACCAGGTGCGGGAAAACAGGCAACTGCGGAGCCACCGGGTAATGCCGTGGCACAACTGGAGGAGGAATCCACACGGGCGCGATCGGGGGGGAATGGCGCAGCCGTGAGTTCGGCGCAATGACGGGCGCGAGTGCAGGACTGCTGGCAGGCAAACGATTCTGGGGGGATTCCTGCCCGCTCAGAAACGCAGGCTCTACGAAGATCGAAGCAAAAAAGATCAGCGAAAAAATGGCGAGCAGACGCCAGCAAGTCCCGATCATGCGATCACCTGGGAATGGACTATCTGCTCGGAGGAATCTGGGAAACCGGAATCATCCTATTGGGGCGCACGGGGCCGCGGATGTGACGGATGTCACAAAGAGCCTGTGGATTAAAAGGTCGTTCCCGATCTGGGCCAGGCCGGCAAGCTACAGCCCATGCCGCAGATGCTCCTCCGCGCTAAGATTCGCGCCAGCCAGCAGCAGCAATCCGGTGAGAAACGCCCAGAACATCATGCTCACCGACAGAGCGAAAGGCCCATAGACCTCGGCAAAATTGAGCCAGGGCAGCGCCATGATGTAGCCATACTTCAACGCCTCCGAGAGCAATCCCATGATGAAGGCGCTGGGCAGCACCGCGCGCGCCGGAACCTTGCCGTTGGGCAGCACCCAGTAGATCAGGAAGAAGATGGCGATGCTGGCGGCGATGGCGAAAGCCTTCATCACCAAAAATCCCACCACCCGAATAAATCCTGACCCGTGGCCGCGCAGCAGAAATCCCATCAGAGCCACATTACCGGCGGTTGCGGCAACGGAGAGCAACGCCAGCACGCCGCAGCCGAAGGCCAGCCCCAGCGCGATCAACTGATTGCCTACGTAGGAGCGGTTGTTGGGAAAGCGCCAGATGCGGTTCAGCGCGACCTCCAGCGGCATGAATATGCCGGTCGAAGTCACCAGCAGGATGATCAGCGAGACGACCTGCACGCGCTGCCGCGAGTTCACCATGGCGTTCAGGTTGCGGATAACGAACTCCTGCCCCGCTGGAAGGTAGTCGCGCAGCAACTCCACCACCACGTCGTACATCACGCGTGAATGAAACACGCGCCGGATCAACGTCATCAACAGCACCACGAAAGGGAAAAACGAGAGGATCGAGTTAGCCGCAACCGAGAAGGCAAAAGTATGTACATCGGTGCGCAGCAGGTATTTCAGGGTGGAGAGCGCCATGCCCGGACGCGCGCGGCGTGGGGTCCGCGGTAGCGCAGTCAGGTCTTCCGTGGGTGGCGGCGCGATAATGGTGGCCGGATCGGGCATGGGCGTATTCCCTAATCTTATCAAAGGGTTGCGGCCGGGTTGGGTGTTCCCGGGTAACGAAGGTCTGGGGTCAAACGCGCCCATTTCTTATACCGTGTCAAAGCTAAAGTGAGACTTCCAGCCCTATTTTGGCCTCACTCACTAATTTTTCTTGCGAAACGATTTAATAATCCTTATTATCGGTGCGCTCATGGCGCGGCCCTGGCTGTGTCATGAATTCGTAAGGCAGGTTGATGTCTTGAGCAGGGCAGTAGAAATCAGCGCCGCTGGTCGGGCTCCACAAGTTCGCGCCGCATTTTCTTCGCGCGCCGTTGAACCAAGGAGTTTTTTGCTTTGGGGCAATTTCTTCCGCACACAGAGAGACACAACCGAGTTTCATCGGCTTTCCTGAGGGGGCGCTCCGCTCGCGCGGGGCAACGATCGGGAACTTCGGGGAACTAATTCTTAATGATCAGAGGAAAGGAGTTTTTCTGTGAGAGAGAAGGGAACAGTGAAGTGGTTCAACGGGGCGAAGGGATATGGTTTCATCCAGCGCTCCACGGGAGAAGATGTTTTCGTGCATTTCTCCGCGATTCAAGAGAACGGCTACCGCTCGCTCAACGAGGGTGAAACCGTGGAGTTTGATTTGCTGAAAGGTCCCAAAGGCTTTCAGGCGGGCAACGTAGTCCGCTCCTAACCTCGATCATCCCGGATCGCGAACCCTCCCGCTTCCGGCGGGAGGGTTTTTCGTTCCTTGCGTGACAGTATTCGATAGGCAATGGCGACCCCAATCATGACTTTGGGTGGCGCTTTGAAAGGGCGCGGCTTCAAGCCACGCCTTCACGCCCTCGACAAACTGCTTTGTGTGGTTGACACTCTACTTTGCTTTGAAGATTTCCGACAGCAAATCCGGCTTCGATTCATCGCGCACAATGTGAGCGTAGCGCTCGCCGCCGTGGTAATCGAGTTTGTAGGTCTTGTAATACTCGGTGTTCTCAACTAACAGTTCCAGGGGCGTCGTGGTGTTCTTGCCGGCTTTAATCGCCTGGCGCAGGATTTCTGGCGAATAGCGGCGGCCGTTCACCGCGACCAGTTTCATGCCCGGACCAATTCCAGCCACAGCCGCGGGCATGCCTTCGATGGTGTCGGTGATGGTGCCGTCTTCGCGTAAGTCCATCCCGATCGAATATCTCGCACCGGCGTGCGACGAACACTCGCCGGCGCACTCCATTCCTGACGGCGTGTCGGTGTAGGTGAGTTTCCATCCGCTGCCTTCCAGTCCGCCCAGCGGTGCGCCCGGTCCGTGGTTGGTCAGGCGCTCGATCCAGAAGGCGTGCCAGTCGTAAGGCACGACCTCGTTCAGCGTGTTCACGACATCATCGAATGTGTAGGTCTTCACCATGGGACCGGTGCTGGGAGCGCCGTGGAAGAGCTTGCAAAAATCGTCCAGCGTTTTCTTGCCCTTGCTCTGCTGGCGGATGATGACGTCGGCCCACAACCAGTTCAGGGTGTCTTCTTCATAGAAATCGACTCCGCGCCGCCAGGATTCCCAGGCGCGCGGAGCGAAATAAAGCTGCGGAGCCGCGTCGGCCGTGTCCTGCAGATTGCGCCAGGTGCGTCCGGGAGTATGGTCGAGGGCGGCGGCGGTTAAGGCCAGACTGTCTCTTGCCTGCTCCGGCGTCAGCAGGCTGCTGCGAGCGGTCAGCACCTCGCCCAGATACTGAGTGAGGCCTTCGTAGACCCAGAGTAAATCATCCTGCATGGGCTGCTGATAATCGGGAGTAGCCAGGTCCGCTGGGCGGCGATATTTTCCGTTCCACGAATGCACGTACTCGTGAGGAAGCAGGCTGGCTGAGGCTTTGCGCTCGCTCTCATCGATCAACGCACGCTCGCTGACGCGGCTGTCATCGGACTCGTGGTGCTCCAACCCGAAGTGCGCTACGTGATCGCTCAAACTGAACAAGAAATGGTAATCGCGATAGTGATGCGCGCCGAAAAGTTTGTTGGCCTGTTCGACCAGATTCTTGTAGTGGTCCCAGACTTCCTGCGGAGGCGCGAGCGCGGCGGCGCTATCGGCGGCGATGTCCATTTCAGTGAGAGGATCTTCGGCAAGTTTCACCACCTTGAGGAATTCGCCTGTGATTACAGGCGAGTCGACCAGCGTGGTCAGAGAAGCGGGCTGAAATGTGATCTGCATCTCGCCGTTGAGTTGATCGCCGGTCGTCGCCGCGACGGGCAACGGCGTTCCGAATTTCCAGTTGGCGGGAAGTTTCAGGGTTGCGACGTAAGTGAGATCATCGGATTTGTATCCCTTGGGGTAGAGCAGAACCTGGTTCCAGCTGATGACCGCCATTTTCTCGGTCGCAGAGGAACCGGCGGAGAAGCCGGTCTCGAAGGTTGCGGGAGAAAGAAAATCGAGTTCTGCGTTGACTTCGGTCTCGCCGGCGGGGACTTCGACGTGGAGGGTGAAGCCGTCGAGCAGATCGCGCCGCCACTTCAGAGTTTTAACGCCAGCCGTGAACTTGAGGCCGGCTAAATCGACAATCGGACCATCGGGCGCATGTTCGCCGGGAATCCATTTCGGGTAATAGAGCGTCAGGTCGCCAGCGCTGGCGGGAATCTTCAGCTTGGCGTGGAAGATTTTGCGCGGCGCCGAAGTGGCGTCCACGAAAATAGTTACGGTTGGCGGCGTTGCTGACCAGCTTGGAAGCGAGATGAAAAGCAGAAAAAAGAAAAGACCGACCACTCTCAAGATTCTTGAGAGTTTCATTTAAGTGCCCCCCTGGTGTCGATGAACCTGAATCCACAGCACCTGCAGAATTTAGACTATAGCAGCCGACGAGTGCCGTGGTACAGGAAGCGCCGGCGCGAGTGATCATCAGACGCCAACATGCCTCTGCTTTCTGCCTCGACATGACGGCGCGAGGTAGCGCATAGTTGGGATCAGTCGCGTGGTTGTTTACGAAGGGAATCTTCAGCGATGAAGGTGTTGTTGGTGGAGGACAGCAAGTTCCTCCGGGTGTCGAACGGAGCGGGCGCTCACCAAGGCCGGGTACGAGGTGGTGTGCGCCGGGGACGGCGAGGAAGCTTTGCGGCTCGCCCGCGCGCACTTGCCGGCTCTGGTGCTGCTCGACCTGATGCTGCCGAAGGTTAGCGGCCCGGATGTGCTGAAGGCTTTGAAACAAGATCCGGCGACGGCCGGGATTGCGGTGATGGTACTGACCAGCCTCTCGCCGAAGAACGCGAAAGCGCTGGAGAAGGATGGATCTGCCGGGTTCTTCGAAAAGTCGGAACTTATGCTGGGAGCGGGGCCAAGTTCCCTGGTGGCAGCGGTGCAGAAGGTCTTGAGCAATTTGAAGTGACACCGTGACGCGCTCAGGCTTCTTCGCAGTTTCTGAATTGCAATCCCTATTAGTGCTCGGCTTCTGTGAGAAAACTCTTAGGCGCTGGGCCGCCACGCTGTTCTGAAATCCAAATCCGCCGATAGATAGATGGAAGTCCGTGGGGATCAGGGCTGATGTGGCCGCGGATTGCGTTCCCCGAACCAGTAAAGGAACAGGCAAGGAAGCTGAACAATGACGAAGATTCTGCTGGTGGAAGACAGCAAGTTTCTGCGACTGGCGACGGAGCGAGCGCTGGCGCGTGCGGGCTACGAGATGAGCAGTGCCAGCGATGGCGAGGAGGCCTTGCATGTGGCGCGCGAGACTTTACCCCACCTGATTCTGCTGGATATGTTGTTGCCGAAGATGAGCGGTCCGGATGTGCTCAAAGCGCTGAAAAAGGATCCCGTAACCAAGGCGATTCCGGTTGTGGTGATCACCGGCATGTCACAGAAAAATGCTGGGCGCTTGCAGGAAGATGGAGCGTTCGGGTTCCTGGAAAAATCCGCGCTCGAGTTGGACAAGGGATCGGAGAAATTATTGGCTTCGGTAGCGGAGATCCTCAAGAGGCTTTCTGGTGCCGCACGCACCGCAACGGCATCGACTTAGCGCCAACTCTACTCGAACCCTGTTAAAGGTTCGCTTACTTCTTCAGTGCCGCCGTAAAGTTCGTCACCACGGTGACCGACTGGCTGACCTGTTGCTCAACCCGATCGAGAAGAATTCTCTTGCCGTCGGGCGAGACGTCGTAGAAAACCTGCGGAGCAGACCAATTGACGATGAGTTTTTCAGCAGCGCCGAATTGCAATGCGCCGCCCGTACTCGTTACCGGGACCGCGAAAAGATTGTAAGTCCCGTCCATATAGTAGAGTTCTTTCCCGTCCCGGCTCCATTGCGCGAGTCGTCCCCCGTTGGCTGAGACTTGCCACTTGCCCTGCCCGCCGCCAAAGGGCACTACATACAGTTGAACCGTGCCGGATTCACCTGAGCTGTAGGCGAGCCAACGGCCGTCTGGAGAAAGTCTTCCACCCGCGCCCCGCTCCAGGATCGGCGATGGTTTGCGCTCGCCCTCCAGCGGCAAAGCCCAAATCTGCCGTCCTTGGCCACTCAATATGGGCAGCGAATAGACCAGGTACTTGCCGTCGCGCGACCAATCGCCGAGTGCGGGCTGATCGGTGACTGTGAGTAAGGTCTCTTCCGCGCCGCTGCCGTCGGAGGGTTTGCGGCAGAGGGCAAAGCCACCGTTGCGAGCCGAGGAGTAGGCGATCCATTTGCCGTCGGGCGACCAGACGGGGGAAACATTCCCAATCGGTCCAAAGGTCAGTCTGGTGCGGACTCCACGCGCCAGATCGAGCACCCAGATGTCGGTTTCACCGGCGTTAAGCTGGATCGCGACGCGGTCTCCTTGCGGGGAAAGGACCCCGGCTTGCAAGTCGGAGAGATTTTCGGCAATGGTGCTGACCTGTTTTGTGTTGCGATCCAACCAGACCAACTGCAAGTCGCCAGAGGCGCCGCTGCCGAAAACCAGCAGGCCATCGTTCGAAGCAGAGGCGTCCACATGCCAGGTGCTGGAATCGTTCATCACACCCTTGGCCACATTCTGGGGCTCGCCACTCAGCGTTCCAGAGGAAGGGTTGAAAGCTTGCGCAATTAATTGGTCGCCGCGCCCGAACAAAAGAAAACCGCTGGCGTAAACCGCGTTGGATTGAGAGCGGAACAGCGGACGATTCTCCCGGCCGTCGAGCGATGCGTAGAAGAGCGTGTTGTTCGCCGCCTTGGAAGGATCGTGGTGAAGCGCGACATAGAGGAAGTGCTTGCCGTCGGGAAGGAAAAACGGCCAGCGATGCGAGGTGTGCCGATCTGTGTCCACCTTCGTAATCGCAACCGGAGTTCCGCCGCTGGCGCTTACACGCATGAGGGGCGCCGAGGGCGACGGGGAGAACAGGATCACTCCACCCGGTCCCCATGCGCCGCCGCGCCCGAGCGGTACGTCACAAACTACTTGCGCCGATCCTACTTCGAGGTCGATTGTCTTTAGCTTGCTTTCGGCGAAGAATCCGAGGGAACGGCTGTCGGGCGACCAGAAAGGAAAAAACGCGCCCTCGGTGCCGCGCAGTACATGTGCTTCCAGCGCGTTCGTAGGGCGCACCCAGAGTGTAGTCTTGCCGTCAGCGCCGGCGGCCGTAAACGCGACGGTTGAGCCGTCGGGCGAGATTACCGGAGGCCCAGCCGCATCCCCAGTCAGATTGAATGTGGTCTTCTCCGGAGGATCAATGACGGCGCGGATAGAACGCGCAGACTGAGCCGGATGGTAAAACAACACGGCTGCAACCGCAGTCAGAACAATCGCAGCCACAACAGCCCCAGCCCAGCCGACACGCTCACGCCTGCGAGACGGGACGACCGTCACCGGCGCGGCGGTCGGAGACGATTTGTCTGCCGCAATCCATTGCAGCTCCAGCTTGATGTCGTGCGCCGTCTGATAGCGTTCTTCCGGATTCTTCCTTAAGCACGTTGTCACCACGTGCTCGAATGCAGCCGGAGTGTTCGGTTTGAGCGCGCTGATCGGCGTGGGATCACTTTCCAGGATGGAAGATGCCAGCGAGATCTGACTCTTCCCCGAAAACGGCCGCTTGCCTACCAACATCTCATAAAGCACGGCGCCGAAGGCGAAGATGTCGCTGCGCGCATCCGCTTCTTTTCCTTCAATCTGCTCCGGAGCCATGTATTGAATCGTGCCCACGATGCTGCCCGCCGTAGTGAGCGGGGTCAGCGGGCTGGGTCCGCTCAACGTGGCTGCCGCGGTGAATGCAGGAGCAGCTGTGCCTGAACCTGGGGCCGCGGTTTGCGCACTCAGCGGCTTCGCCAGTCCAAAATCCATCAGCTTTGCGCCGCCGGTGGTCAGCATGATGTTTCCCGGCTTCAGGTCGCGGTGCACAATGCCGCTGCGATGCGCGACCGCCAAAGCTTCGGCCACTGCAATTCCAACTTTTAAAATTTCATTTAGCGGCATCGCGCCTTTGCGCAATTTGTCCGCGAGAGTTTCCCCTTCGAGAAACTCCATGACCAGGAAATCGGTGCCGTTCTGCGAGCCGATGTCATAGAGCTGGCAGATGTTGGGATGGTTCAGCGAAGAAATGGCTCGGCCTTCGCGCTCCATGCGCTGCTTCAATTCCGGAGAAGAGGACAGATGCGAGGCAAGAACTTTCACTGCAACGGTGCGGTCGAGGCGGGTATCACGGGCACGATAAACCTCTCCCATGCCCCCCGCGCCCAGCAGAGACTGGATTTCGTAGGGACCTAATTTCGTGCCAGATGAGAGCGCCATTCTTGTCGGGCAATTATATCCCCAGCAAGGCCATAGATACGGCGACCGCTGTCAGCTTACTTCTTCAGCCCCGCCGTAAAATTCGTCACCACGGTGACGGATTGGCTCACCTGCTGCGAAATCCGGTCGAGAAGAATTTTCTTGCCGTCGGGGCTGATGTCGTAAAAGACCTGCGGAGCCGACCAGTTGCTGACCAGTTGCTGCGCGCTGCCGAACTGCAATGCGCCCCCCGCATCCTTCACCCGCAGAGCGAAGAGGTTGTAACTCGTATCCATATAGAAGAGTTCTTTGCCATCCCGGCCCCACTGCGGAAGAATGCCTCCATTGGCTGATACCTGCCACTTACCTTGCCCACCGTGGAATGGCACCACGTAGATCTCGTAGGTACCGGACTCAGCCGACGAATAGGCCAGCCAGCGGCCATCGGGGGAGAGGCGTCCGAACACGCTAAACGAGTTTGCGGCGCGCGGCACAAGCAGAAACGGTTTGCGCTCGCCCTCCAGGGGCAAAGCCCAGATTTCCTCGCTGCCCACCGGCCCGCGATTGTAGAAAATATATTTGCCGTCCCGCGACCAATCGGTGGCTGTGGTGATTTGTTCATCCGTGAGCAGGATTTCCTCCGCGCCGCCGCCATCGGACGGCTTGCGGATCAAATTCGAGCGGCCGTTGCGATCGGCGGTATAAACGATCCACTTGCCATCGGGCGACCACACCGGGAACATATTCGAAACCGGACCGAACGTAAGCCGGGTTTTGATGCCACGCGCCACATCGAGCACCCAGATGTCATTCGCCCCTGTGTCAATCTGCATCGCGATGCGATCTCCCTGGGGCGAGATCCTGGCCATTTGCAGGTTTGAAAGCTTTTCGGCGACCGTCGTGATTTGTTTGCTGCCGCGGTCCATCCACAACAGTTGCCAGTCGCCGGTCCCGCCGCTGGCCAGCACCAGTAGCTCACCGGCCGCCGAGGCATCCATATGCCAGGTGGTCGGGTCGTTGACCACACCTTTGGCCACGACTTGCGGTTCTCCGCTCAGCGTCCCGTTGGAGGGGTCGAAGGCCTGCGCCATCAATTGCTCGCTGCGCGCGAACAGGAGATAGCCGCTGCCATAGACCGCGTTCGATTGCGAATGCAACAGCGCCTTGTTCTCGCCGCCATCAATGGAGGCATAATAAAGAGTGTTGTTCGCAGATTTGCCGGGATCGTGGTGGATGGCGAGATAGAGAAAATGCTTGCCATCGGGCAGGAAGAATGGCCACCGATGCGAGGTGTGCTGGGTGCTGTCAACTTTAGTTACGGGAACGGGTGTTCCGCCGTTCGCGCTGACCCGCATCAAGCCGGCCTGCGTCAGTGGGGAGAGCACGATCACGCCGCCGGGTCCCCACGCGCCTCCGCGCCCGAACGGTGCGTCGGCAACGGTTTGGGGAGAACCTCCGTCAATGTCGATGGTCTTCAGTTTGCCTTCGGCGAAGAATCCCAGCGAGTGGCCGTCGGGCGACCAGAAAGGAAATATCGCATTGTCCGTCCCCGCCAACTGGCGCGGCTCCAGCGAGTTCATGGGACGCACCCACAGCTTGATTTTGCCATCTGCCGCAGAAGCGGCAAAGGCTAACATCCCTCCGTCCGGCGAGAGCACCGGCGGACCCGCGGCGTCGCCGGTGAGATCGAGTGTGGCTTTCTCGGGAGGATCGATAACCGTGCGAGTGACGCGCAGCGGCGCTGAACGGTGAAAGAAAATTCCCGTCAACATACCCAGCACAATCGCCGCGACAACGCCGGCTGCCCAGGCAATCCGCTCGCGTTTGTTTGAAACCGGAGGCGGGCTGGGCGCGGCTTCCGTCGCCGACGGGGAAGACTTGTCCCCGGCGATAAACTGGAGTTCCAGCCTGATATCGTGCGCCGCAAGATAGCGATCCTCTGGATTTTTCTGCAGACAGGTTGTCACCACGTGCTCGAAGGCAGGCGGCGTGTTCGGCTTCAGTCCGCTGATCGGCGCCGGATCGGACTCAAGTATCGAAGACGCCAGTGAGATCTGACTCTTGCCGGCAAACGGACGCTTTCCCGCCACCATCTCATAAAGCACTGCGCCAAACGCAAAGATGTCGGACCGCGCATCCGCTTCTTTGCCCTCGATCTGCTCCGGCGACATGTATTGAATGGTGCCGATAATGCTGCCCGCCGTAGTCAGCGGGCTCAACGGAGTGGGCCCGCTCATGGTGGCCGCCGCGGTGAATGAAGGCGGTGCAGTCCCGGATCCCGAGGGCGCTGCCGGCGTCCCTAGCGGTTTCGCGAGCCCAAAGTCCATCAGCTTCGCGCTGCCCTGAGTGAGCATGATGTTTCCCGGCTTCAGGTCGCGGTGCACAATTCCGCTTCGATGCGCGACCGCCAGAGCTTCGGCCACGGCAATCCCAACTTTGTAAAACTTCGTTCAGTGGCATCGTGCCTTTGCGCAATTTGTCCGCCAGAGTTTCGCCTTCCAGAAACTCCATCACCAGGAAGTCGGCGCCATTCTGCGAGCCAATGTCATAGAGCTGGCAGATGTGGGGATGGTTCAAGGAGGAAATCGCTCGGCCTTCGCGGTCCATGCGCTGCTTCAACTCCGGAGAAGAGGAAAGGTGAGAAGCCAGAACTTTGATGGCCACGGTACGGTCGAGGCGGGTGTCACGGGCACGGTAAACCTCTCCCATGCCGCCTGCGCCCAGCAGAGACTGGATTTCATAAGGGCCGAGCCTCGTGCCGGAAGTGAGAGCCATTCGAGTCGCGCAATTATAGCGCGAGTGGGGCGTTTGAGGGTTCCAACTACTCGGAATGGGTGGTTAGCATAATTGGGAACCGCTCTCCATGACTTGCCGCAATTCACGCTCCGGGCTGAGACATCGACCTCCGGGGCATACCGCTCCCAGACCTTATCTGAGCTACCCCTCTTCCGCCTCCCAGGGGATTAACGGGCTCGCGGTGCGGAGATCCGGCAGCGGGCTAGTCACCGTGGGCCGACCACATTTGGACTATTGCCGAACTGCTAGGCCCACCATAGTATTATTGCGCTTTCAATGCGCTTCCCCCGCAGAAGAAGTTAACTGGCAATCGAAACATGTCGGGTCATTGACTTCGACACAAGGAGAAGTGTCATGAAAAGAACATTGATCACTGTCGTTTTTACCTGCTTGTTTTCCCTGAGTGCATCCTCCCAACATAATTTGACCAGCGGAGAAATCTACCGGATTAACCACGACGCTGTTGTTCAAATTAATGTAGGCAATTTCTTTAGTGGGGATGGCTTCCTTATTTCCAGCGACGGGATCGTTGCCACTGCCAACCACGTTGTTACGACCAGAGATTCGCACTTCCGCGAATACTCCGCCAGTTTGACGGTCGTAGTATTCAGCGGGAATACCTTCAAGGCATATCCCGCTGTTCCAATCTTGTCTCCCGTCTCGGCAGACCAAGCCAATTACGACTACGCTTTTCTCAGGATCACAGGTAAAGATTTCTCGCACGTCGAATTGGGGGACTGGGATCAGATTGACATTGGCTCCTCGCTGGTAATCATTCCATCGTTCCCAAATGTCGGCCCGTCGATGATGTTGGAAGGCACTGTTTCTGGCAAAACCCAAGGGGGTATCAATCCCGATCTTGGCCCCAAGCCTTTCAATACTTTTATTTTTCAATGCCCAGTTCGTAAAGGCTTCTCTGGAGCCCCGATATTCAGTCCCCAAGGAAAGGTCGTGGGTATTGTTGATACCGAGATTTTTGGCATTAGTCCGGCCCTTAATGAACTCAGGACGAAATGGGCTGCATCCAAATCCTCAGCTACCATCCAATTCGCAGGGATTGACCTTGCTGCCAGTTTCACAGATATTATCAATAACTTGGACCAAAAACTCATCAGCGGATTGGGCGGCGGCGTAGATATTGCCTATGCTAAGAAACAGCAGCAGGATTGGCATAAACAGCCCCATTAGCCCATTACCGCAGATCCCTGCCGGTCATTGCAAATAAACCACTTACGGAGCGGGAACTTAGGATGGCTCTTCGGAGTCTATTATTCATTAGAGTGTGCGTTGTAACACGCTGCGGTAACCACCATGTAGGCAGGCGATTTTTCGGTTCGGGATGAGGCAGAAGCTCCTATAATCGTAGCTAGTTGCGGCGGGATTCGTCGTCTTGGCGGGAGTGACAACCTTGGCAGATCTGGCAAGCGCGATCGGAGCACGGGCGGAGGAAGCGGCGATTGTCGCTGATCTGAAGGCCGGCTCGGAATCGGCTTATGCCTGGCTCATCGGCGAATTTCAGCGGCCAGTATATGGACTGGTCTATCGCATGGTAAGCGATCCGGCCGACGCGGCCGATGTGACACAGGATGTGTTCCTGAAAGTATTCCGAGGGATGAAGAGTTTTCATGGCGAGTCCAGCCTGAAGACTTGGATTTACAGGATTGCGCTGCATGAGGCGGCTAACCGGAAAAGGTGGTGGTTCCGGCACAAGGCTCAGGAGACTTCGATTGAACCGGCGGAGTCGGATGGATTTGCCGGCGGCGATGACGCCATGCAGAGTGCGCTGACCGATCGCGCCGACTCCCCGTTCGACAATGTGGCGCACCGCGAAGTGCAGCAGCGTGTGGACGCGGAACTGCGGAAACTGCCGGAGCCTTACCGGACGACGCTGATTCTTCGCGACCTGGAAGATATGTCGTACGAAGAGATCGCGGAGGTGCTGCAGATCTCGCTGGGGACGGTGAAGTCCAGATTGACTCGCGGACGGCACGCGTTGAAGCAGCGCCTTGCGCCATATGTGCGCGAGGTGAGTTTAGAACTGGGGCTGACAGCGCCCGAAGACGAGGAAGCGCCGTCATCGGTTTCTGCAGGGGGTCGAAGGGTCGAGGTGATGCCATGAGGCATTTGGGCATGGATTCCATTTCTCCAACAACGAAGCGCGGCGCAATAACAATGAAGTGCGCCGAAGCGCTGGATTTTTTGTCGCCGTATCTGGACGGGGCGGTCACCGGGACCGAGATGCGGGCGTTGCAGGAGCATCTGGAGCGGTGCGCCGCGTGCATGCGGGAATACCAACTGCTCCGGCAAACGCAGCAACTGTTGATGAGCGTCGGGCGCGTGCAGGAACCGGCTGATCTTGGCCTGAAACTGCGGCTGGCGATTTCGCGCGAGGCCGCGGAGACGCGGCGTCCGCGGTTTGAAGCCTTGCGCATGCGGGTGGAAAATACCGTGCACGCGTTCATGGTTCCGGCCACGGCTGGCCTGGCCTGCGCGCTGTTGATTTTTGGTTTAGTGACGGCGATCCTGGCGATGCCGGGAGAAGTTCAGGCCAACAATCAGGATGTGCCGACCGTGTTGACGACTGGTCCTGAATTGCAGCATAGCGTGTTCGGCACGAATTTGAGCGCGATGAACACCGAGTCTCTGGTCATCGAAGCCTATGTAGACAAGAATGGGCGGGTGCAGGATTACAAAATCCTTTCCGATCCCGGCGAGTCTCAGGAACTGCTGCCGCAGGTGAAGAGAATGCTGATTTTCACCACGTTCCGTCCGGCCATGTCGATGGGACGTCCGATCTCGTCGCGTGCTGTGCTTTCGTTCTCGCGGATCAGCGTGCGGGGCTAGGAGCGCTGGTTTTCGGTTTCTGGTTTCAGTGCTTAGGCCCAGGGATTTAGAACCGCTTTGAACAGTGGAAAATCTGAGACGTTGCGCGTTACCAGGGTCAGTTGATGGGCTTCTGCCGTTGCCGCCAGAAAGGCATCCATCACTCCGATTGGGCGTCCCGCTGACTCATTCCTTAACACGGTTTTGCCCCAGGCTTCAGCAACCGCGATGTCGACGGGCAAGATTCTGTTTTCAAAGCGCAAGGGCAACTCGTATCGCAGCCATTCCTCGAGACGGTTCCGTCGTCGTCCCGCAGCCAGGCGTTCCACGCCGTAGCGTATCTCTGCCAACGAGACGACACTGATGAAGATGCGGTCCTCGTCGGCCGATTCCATCCAACCCATGAGGCCGGGATTTGGCCGTGGCTTTACCCATTCCGAAACCGCATTGGTATCCAGAAGAAAATTCACAGACGAATCTTCCGGGGGCGCTGCTTAAGGGGATGGATCTTCAGTCCTGACCCCCGCAGCGGCGATGCGGCGAAAAATTCTGCCAGGTTGCCCACACGCCTTGTCTTTCGTTGCCATTCCTCCGCCCCCACCACCACTGCGGCGGTGCGGCCTTTGCGAGTGATGGTCTGCGGCCCCTCAGACATGGCTCGTTCGATAATTTCACTGAATTTTGCTTTGGCTTCCGCCACAGTCCACACTTGCGCGTCCATTGCGAGTCCCCCACCCATCTCCATGGTCATCATGGTCATTATAGTCATAATCGAGAGCCCGGGCAATGACTTTCCAGCCGAATTTCTGAATCAGCACGCTCTACCAGCAGGTCATTCTTCGCGTTACAATGGCGTTGCCACATAAACGTTCCGATTCCGGAGCGTTTCCCGGTTACCTGGAAAGGAAAGATTTATGAATCGCATATTCATGACGTTGCTGTTGTCCACAGGCCTTGCGCTGGCCGCATTCGCGCAGCAGAGTAGTTCCGGCGCAGCGCCGGCAGCAACGGGACGAGGAGGATCGCAGCCTTCCTCCACCCAGCCTGCTTCCAACCATGATTTCTGGGACGGCGATGAGCCGAGCCTGTCAGCGCTTATCTTCCATCCATTTGCTACCAAAGAATATGTGCGGCGGCATGTTCAGCCCGTCAGCGACCGGGTCAACGAACTGGACCAGATCACAGCGGCGAACAGCAAATCGATTCGCGACGTGGATGCGCGCGCGCAGCAGGGCGTTCAGCTGGCTTCTGCAAAAGCCAGCCTGGCCGGTGAGCATGCGCAAGATGCCGCGAACAAGGCTCAGATGGCGCAGCAGACTGCGAGTTCGCTCAACACTCGCCTTGCCACGGAAGAGACGAAGGTTGGGAACATCGATCAGTACAAATCCGGCGCCCAGACCGAGATTCGGTTTCGTCCGGGACAGACTGTGTTGAGCAAGCAGGCCAAGGACGCGCTCGACGAGATGGCTGGCCAGTTGAAAAATCAGCACGGTTACATCATCGAAGTGCAGGGCTTCTCTTCAGGCCAGGGCGCGGCCTCGATCGCCAACTCGCGAAAGATGGCGGATTCCGTGGTGCGTTACCTGGTGCTGAACCACGAGATTCCAACCTACCGCATCTACGTGCTTGCGCTGGGCAATGCTGCTCCCACGGAGGGCGCGAAAGGCTCGCGTGTGGAAGTGAACCTGCTGAAGAACGACCTCGCGAAGTCGCAGTGACTTTCTCGCCAAAATAAATCCGGCAGGGCCGAAGGAGGCGACGGTCGCTTTGCGAGCGATTCGCTCTTTCTTCGGGGGACTCCCCCCTCCCCCCTCAATCTCTGGAATCACCCTGTTACGGAGTTTTCCCTCGTAAAATCTAGATGTCAAAGAACTTATGCACTAAAATATAGACAGCAAAGGACTTAGGGCGGGGACGATTCGGGTTCACCCGATTGTCACGGCCTCGATCAGAATTGCACAAGTTTTGTGTGGGGCGCAAGGTCAGATGTCACATTGGGGCTGTGGAAATCCTTGGAAGGGATAACGCCCTCGGATTTCATTAGGTCGGCCCGCCCTATCCGGTCTAAGCTTATCCGCCGACATGAAGATGCATTTGTCCTTGCTGCCCACGCTGGTTCTGTGTTCGGCGTTGTGGTTACCCGCTCAGCAGTCTTGCCCTCAGCCGCCTGCCCTTCAGAAAGTCACTGGAAAGAACATCTTTACGGAGCAGCAGGAAGTCGATCTGGGCGACGCCATGGGAGAAAGCCTGGCGCGGGAATTCCCGTTGATTGACGACCCCGCTTTGACGTCGCATCTGGAAGCCTTAGGAGCACGTCTGGCGAAGTTTCTGCCACCCAACAATCTTCGATTCCGCATCTTCCTCATCGAATCACCGGAAGTGAACGGCTTCAGCCTGTCGGGCGGACGAATCTATATCACCCGCAAGTTGGTGGCTCTCACTCGCAGCGATGACGAACTTGCGGGCGTAGTGGCTCACGAGATGGGCCACATCGTCACGCACCAGCAGTCCATCGCCATGACCCGGCTCCTGAAGCAGGTTCTCGGAGTGACTGAGGTTGGCGATCGAGCCGACATCTTCGACAAGTTTCAACGTGTCCTCGAAAACGCGCGCCGTAACCCAACTCATGTCAGAGCCAAGAGCCAGGAGAACGAGTACGTCGCCGATCAGGTCGCCTTGTTTGCCATGGCGCGGGCGGGGCTCGCTCCCCAAGCTTATGTAGATCTTTGGGACCGCTTCAACTCCACACATGGCAAGAGCGGCAGTTGGTTTTCCGATCTCTTCGGGACCACCAAGCCGGAACAGCGCCGTCTGCGCGAGCTGATCAAGTCAGTTTCCGCCATGCCGCCGGAGTGCGCCCGCATCACGCCATCCTCCTCGGCTGACTTTGAGTCCTGGCAATCGCAGGTAGTCGCCTCTACCGCCTCACGGCACGTGGAATCCTTGCCTGGATTACTCCTGCGCCAGAAACTCGCGCAGCCTCTGCGCCCAGACATTAACAATCTGCGCTTCAGCCCGGACGGAAAGTTCGTCCTGGCTCAGGACGATGGTGGCATCCACGTGCTGACCCGCGATCCCTTTCAGTTTCTCTTTTTCATCGAAGCCCCCAACGCCGACAAGGCGTTCTTCAGTCCCGACTCAAAGTCGGTGGTTTTCAAAACCCCGTCTCTGCGCGTGGAGATTTGGGAGATCGCCAGTCAGACCCGCACGTCGGTTCATGAGATGCTTTTGCGAGTGGGCTGTCTGCAAAGTCTACTTTCACCTGACGGCGCGTTTCTGGCATGCCTGGACAAGCAACTCACTCTCTCCTTATTCGAGGTGGCGACCGGAAACCAACTCGCTTCGAAGAAAGACTTTTTGCAGATCCCCCGAGTGGGGTTCGTCTGGTGGTACGTCCTGCTCGAATTGGAAACCAACTCCAACCTCGAGCTTGCCCATCTGGCATTCTCTCCCGACGGCCACTATTTCCTCGCAGGCACCATGACCGATAGCATCGCCTACGATCTGGTGGCAAGGCGCGACGCCGATCTGCCCTCCTCAATCCGCAACCTCGCCCACGATGAATTCGCCTTCGTCGACAATGGCCGCATCCTCTCCATCATTTATCGTTCCGGGAAGTGTTTCCTGTCGCGTTTCCCCACCGGCGAGCGACTGCAGGATGTTGCCTTGTCAAGAGGGCTGCGGCTAGCCCCTGCGGCGCACGGCGACTACGTTGCAATCGGTCCTTTGAAGAGCGCCAAACTCGGTTTTTTCGAATTAACCAGTGGACGTCTCGTCGCCGAAGTAAAGAAAGGCGCCGGGGACATTTATGACAACACGGTAGTCCTGGAAGAGGTTGATGGAAGGATTGTCCTCGCGGAATTGCCTTCGCCGAAGATCCTTGCCCGCGCACAGCTAACCCAGTCACGCCTCGGCGACAGCCGAGCCATCACTGCTTCCGCGGATTTCAGCTGGCTCGCCGTTTCTACCGGCAGCCGCGGCGCCGTCTGGGATCTCGTCCACAACGCGCGCGTGCACCACGTCCATAGTTTCACCGCCGGGTGGTTTGCCGATGACGATTCTTTTTACGCCGATTTCCCAAAGCTCGACGCGCAGGAGCGCGCCGTTGTCCACCTCGACTCCGTTGGCAACGCCACCCCTGTCTTTTCCATCGGCGAGGTTAATGCAGTCCAGGACGGGCCCTATCTCATGGTTCGCACGCCAGCGCATGACAATCCCAACGGGCGCAAGGACTGGACCTACGACCTGCGGGATTTCCGGACCAAATCCACTGTCTGGTCTCGCCACTTTCCCCAGGAACCGCCGTTCGTTGCCTTCACCCCCAATCACAGCGCAGTTCTCATGGGCTGGCGCGTCTCTGCCGACGCGGCTCGCGAAGAGTTGAAACAGTTTCCCGAGCTGAAGGGCTCTGCCGACAAAGAAGACTTGTTTTACGAGCTTGTTGATCTTCATAGCAACGCCATTCTTGGCAAGTTGCTGGTTAAGACCAACAAGTATTCATTTTCCGTCAGACATGTCGCAGTTGACGGCGACTGTGTTGCTTTGCAGGTTAGCGGGGACCGCGTGCTTATCTACTCGGTCGCTTCCGGCAAAGAATCAGGGCATGTTTTTGGCTATTCACCAGTCATTTCCAGTGTGGCTGGCGCATACGCGGTCTCGACGGCCGACGGTACGGTGAACGTTTACGATCTTGCCACGTCACGGCTGCGGCAAAGCTACAAGTTTCCAGTCTCGGTTTCCTACAAGAAGTTCTCGCCCGATGGCAAGCGGTTGCTGGTTCTCACCCGCGACCAGACAGTGTATGTGCTGGATCTTGCGGCTTTTTCGAGGGAAGTTTCCGATGTGAACCGGCCCTAAGTGGCGCTGACGTTTGTTTTGAGGTGATCGGCGTGAGTCGGGGATTATTAAGTTGCAGTCTAAGGGCGTGGCGAAAGGCCCGTCTTGGATTGTCTGCCGCCCCTCTCGGGGCTTGGTCTTGTTCCACTGCCAACCCACGGCTTACGCCGTGGGCTGCATTCTTGCGCCGCTTCGCGGCTGAACGACTGTCCCGCCGGTGAACTGGCGGGCGATTTTCCCTGACGGCAGCGGCGCTTCTCTTCTTCTGCTCGTGCGTACAGTCGCGTGAGGTAAAGACCGGCGGGCTTGGCCAGCCAATGGGCCGGCGGGACGCTGGGGCTACGGTTTGACCCTCTGCTCTGCATTCCTTACACTTGAGAGTGTTCTCCGCTTGGTGCGATGCCAATCCTGTGGAGGGATTCCTGAGACTTCTACTGCGAGGTTCGTGGTTCGCGGCCGTGTTAGGGCTGCTGGCGGTGTTTTGTTTGGGGCAGGATCAGAGTGCGCTGCCCCAGGCTCCGCAGCCTCAGGCTGCGCCGGGTCAGAGTGCGCAGGATCAGGCTCCACAGGCCCCGTCTTCTCAGACTCAATCTCCACAGAGCCCGTCTTCATCCGGTCAATCTTCGCAGGGGCAGTCTTCTTCTAAGGACGCGGCTCGGGAGGATCAGCCTGCTAAAACTGATCTGCCTAAGGATGCGGTTCCGCCAAAGGCTCCGCCGAAACCGGCGCCGCAGATTGCACAGAATCAAATTGCGATCACTTTGGACAGCAGCGAGACTCTTTTTTCTGTGCTTACGGCTTTGAATGCTTGCGGGTACGATCAGGACTTGACCATCTCGGACGCTACGCGGAGCAATGTGCGGGCCGAGGTGCAGCGGAATTTGCGGGATTCGGAGGAAGCCGAGGCGGCGCGGACCGCGGTGTGCGAGTTCTACCAGGGGCATGTGGCGTCGAAGGATGCGAATCGTAATTTGTCGCAATACATTTCGCTGGCGCTGTATATGGATGGTCCGCCGCATTTTGCGCCGCGGGTGAAGGAGGACGATCTGCCTCCGGATGCGGCGTTGATTACGCCGTTTGGAACGCTGCTGGAAAACTTTTATGCCAAGGTGAAGTTGCACTCCATCTGGGAGCGGCATCGCCGGGATTATGCGGCGGCGATGAACCGGTATCACGAGCCGCTGCACAAGATGGTGTTCGATACGGAAATCTATTTGAAGGAGCCGTCGGCGCAATATCTGGGGCGGAGGTTCACGGTTTATCTGGATTTTATGGGTTCGCCGAATGAGACGGATGCGCGGAATTACGGCTCGGATTATTACGTGATCGTGTTTCCGGCTCCGAACACACCGTCGGGAGAGACGCCGCGGTCGGCTTTGAAGATGGACCAGATCCGGCACACGTTTCTGCACTACAAGTTCGATCCGCTGGCGTCGAAGCATTACAGTTCCATCAAGCGGCTGGAGCCGCTGCTGCAATCGGTGAAGCGTGCGCCGCTGGAGGAGAGCTTCAAGACTGATATCTCGCTGCTGGTGACGGAATGCCTGGTGCGCGCGGTGGAGATCCGCACGACCGGGAGCAAACAGGTGGAAGAGGCGATGCGGACGCAGGCGGTGGATGATGCGGTGAAGCAGGGCTATATTCTGACACGAACGTTTTACAACGCGGTGGTGGCGTTTGAAAAAGATCCGGCGGGCATTCGGGGAGTTTATGGCGATTTTCTCGACAATATTGACATAAAGAAAGAAGAGAGAGCGGCGGCGGAGGTGCAGTTTGCCAGCGCGGCTTCGCCGGAGCTGGTGAAGTTGTCGCGACCGGAGGAGCGGCGGATGCTGGTCACGGCGGAGCGACGGCTGGCCGCGGGCGATCCAAAGGGCGCGCAGGAATTGGCGCAGCAGGCTTTGGATAAGAAGATTGGAGATCAGGGGCGGGCGTTGTTTATTTTGGCGGAAGTAGCCGTGGCTAACAAGAATCGGGATGGGGCGCAGGATAGTTTCAAGAAGGCGATTGAGGCGACGAGAGATCCGACAGTGTTGGGGTGGTCGCATGTGTATCTGGGCAGGATTCTGGATATGAAAGAAGAGCGCGAGGCTGCGCTGCAGGAGTACCGGGCGGCGCTGGATACAGGCGGGAAATTGCCGGAGATTCGGGCGGCGGCGGAACGCGGGCTGGAGCAGGCTTATGAGCCTCCGGCGAAGCCGCAGTGAGAACATTGGGTAATTTGGTAATTGAGTAATTTGGTAATTGAAAAGACAAAATCTATAGACGGCAGTTTCAATTACACAATTACTCAATTTCCCAATTACTAAATGTTTCCGAGGAGAAAGCATGAAGCGAGCGGCTATTGTGGGCGCGGTGCTGATTATATCGGCGTGTGGGCTGGGGCAGAACGGTTTTGGGCAGAGCTCCGACAAGCCTGCGGCGCAGGGGGCAGCGCCGGCAGGGAAGCGCCGGCCGATGGCCAAGACGCAGGAGGAGTTTGCTGCGTTCAACACGGCGAGTGCGTTGACGGACGCGGCGGCGCTGGAGAAGGCGGCGAACGATTTCGCCACGAAGTTTCCGGACAGCGAGTTGAGGCTACTTCTTTACAAGGCCGCGATGGGCACATACCAACAGGCCAACAATGTTGACAAAAATATGGAGATGGCGCGAAAAATCCTGACCTTCGATGCGGACGATCCGGATGCATTGCTGGGGATCGCGCAAGGGCTGGCAGAGCAGACGAAGGATACCGATCTGGATCGGGATCAGCGTTTTGCCGAAGCCAAGAAAGATGCTCAGCGCGCCCTCATAACCGTGGACACGGACGTGGTCACAGCCGGGGTTGCGCCGGACAGGCTGGCTATGTACAAAGCGAATGTGCGTTCCCAGGCTTATTACGTTTTGGGGACGATTGATTACAGCAACAAGGCGTGGGCGGGTGCGGAAGAAAATTTCCGGAAGTCCGTGGAAGCGATCCCGCAGTCGGTTGACGCGATCACGGTTCTCCGTCTGGCGCTCTCGCTGGATATGCAGGACAAGTATCCCGAGGCGTTGAAGTATGCCAACCAAGCGGTTGACCTTACGAAGGAAGGCACGAATGCCGGAGATGCGGCGCGCAAAGAGAAGGATCGGTTGACGCAGCTGACCGGCAGCGGCGCGCCGCCCGCGAAGAATTGAGGCAGAGCTTGCGCGGCTCAAGCCGTAGTTGACCTTCCCGGTGAGCTTTGCGGCGCGACTAAAAGCCGCGCCCTTTCAAATCGGTATTAGCAGTTCCATCATGAAAGAACGGGAAATCACCGCGCTGGAGACGGCGTTGGGCTACCACTTCCACCGCCGGGCGGTGATTGAGCAGGCCCTTACACACAGTTCGCAGGCGCGCGAGCAGGAGTCGCAGCAGGCTGGAGAGAGCAAGTACAAGGTCAACGACAACGAGCAACTGGAGTTTCTGGGGGACGCAATTTTGGCGCTAGTGACCAGCGAGGAATTGTTTCAGCGCTTTCCGCAGTTTCGCGAGGGCGAGCTTTCAAAATTGCGTGCGCACGTGGTAAGTGAGCGGCACTTGATTCAAGTCGCGCAGCAACTGCAACTGGGCGATTATCTGCGGCTGGGACGGGGTGAAGAGAAAAGCGGCGGTCGCAGCAAGACGGCATTGCTAGTGGATGCGCTGGAGGCCATCCTGGCGGCGATCTACCTGGACGGCGGAATGGAGCCGGCGCGCGAGTTTATCTTGCGGGAGATTCTTGCGCCTGAACTGGCGCGGATGGAGCGTGAGGGCGGTACTCTGCCCATGAACGATTTCAAGTCGGCTTTGCAGGAAACTTTGCAGGGATTGGGACTGGCGCAGCCCACGTATGTGCTGGTGGAGGAAGCGGGACCGGAGCACAGAAAGACGTTTACGGTGGAAGTGCGCCTGACCACGAAGAACGGTGAAGGCCGGGCGGAGTTCGTGGGCCGGGCGCAGGGTTCGACGAAGAAGACGGCGGAGCAGGATGCGGCGCGGCAGCTGCTCGCCTATCTGGCTTCGAGGCCGCAATCGGCCGGAGCGAGGCTGGCGCGCGGATCGCGGTCCGCGGAGAAGTAGATGAATGGCATGAGTCGATAAGTGGATTGAATGAATTCTCCAGAAGTGCATTTACCAGACGGGCGTTCTGCAGAGGAGCATTCTCCGGACGAGAATTCTCCGGAGGCGCAGTCTCCAGAGGAGCAGTCTCCAGGTGGTCCTCCCGCGACTGATCGAAAGAGTCCGCCGGCGAGTGGAGTGGGCGTTAGCGGCTCGTTGCAATCGCTGCTGGGAACCGTGGTGATCGCGGTATTTGTGATCACATTCATCGTGCAGGCGTTTCAGATTCCGTCGCCGTCGATGGAAAATACGCTGTTGGTGGGCGACTATCTGCTGGTGAACAAACTGGTCTATGGGAAGGGCGGTGTGGGCGACTATTTCATGCCTTACCGCGGTGTGCGGCGCGGTGACATTGTAGTGTTTCATTATCCGGTAAACCCGGCGCAGCATTTCGTGAAGCGCGTGATCGGTGTCCCGGGGGACCGGGTGCGGCTAATCAATAAGCAGGTGTTTGTGAATGGAGTGGCGATGAGAGAGCCTTACGCGCACTTCATCCGCCCCGCGAACGACTCGTTCCGCGATAGTTTCCCCCGGCTGGATGTGGCACCGGGCGAGACTCCGGAGTGGTGGCTGCAACTGCGAAAATTAGTCGAGGACGGGCAACTCATCGTTCCCCAGGGATATTACTTTGTGATGGGAGACAATCGGGACGATAGTTACGACAGCCGTTACTGGGGATTTGTGCCGCAGGCGAACATTCTTGGGCGGCCGCTGCTGATTTACTGGTCGGTGAAAGACGCTGAGGGCGATATCGCGGCACCGTCTTCGGTGAGTGATAAACTGTATCACTTTGCATACGCAGTCACGCATATCTTTCAGATCACGCGCTGGAACCGGACTCTGCGGGTGGTGAACTGAGAAGAATCGGGTCATTGAGTGATTGAGTCATTGAGTGATTGAAGAACGGATGGATTTATTACAGTGGCTAAGAAAGACAGCAAAGAGAAGGAAAAGGACGTCGAGGGCGTTGATGAGAAACCGCGCGAGACTACCGTGGAATTTCTCGCCTCGCTGGCCGCCGTGCTGGTGACAGGATTGTTCATCATTACTTTTGCCGTGCAGGCGTTTGAAATTCCCTCCAGTTCGATGGAGAACACGCTGCTGATCGGTGACCACGTGTTCGTGAACCGCATCCAGTTCGCTCCCAAGAGTTCGTGGGTAGGGCCTCTGCTGCCCTATCGCCCGGTGCGGCATGGCGACATCGTGGTGTTCCTGCACCCTGATCCGCACGATGCGGGAACGTATGTGGTAAAGCGGATTATCGGCGTGCCTGGGGATCGCATTCATCTGCGCAATGGCGTGGTGTACCGCAACGGCGAGGCGTTGAAAGAGCCATACATATTGCAGGATCCTGATGGACCGTTTGATTCTTACCGCAACAATTTCCCCGCCGTACCTCCGTCTTCTGAGTATGGCGTTTATCCGAATTGGATCGTGGATCTGGCGTCGCACGTTCAGGGAGATGATCTGGTCGTGCCTGCCGGGCATTACTTTGCCATGGGCGATCACCGGGACGTGAGCCTGGACAGCCGCTATTGGGGATTCATCCCGCAGGAGAATGTGATCGGGCGTCCCATGTTCATTTACTGGTCGTTTCAGACGCCGGCGGGGCAGTATACGAGGACCGGAATAGGGGAACGGTTGGGCTTCCTAGCACACGTGGTGTTGCACTTTTTTGACGAGACGCGGTGGCGGCGAACGCTGAAAGTGGTGCAGTGAAGATGAGTTCGCAGAAAAAATCGAAGACCGCGGATAAGGAAAGTCGCGGACCGAACGGCCAGCGCAGCGGCAAGCCGCGAGAAAGCAGATCCGAGTTTTTGTCTTCGCTGGCCGCGATGCTGGTCAAGCTCTCGTTCGTATTGATTTTTGTCGTGCACTCGTTTGTCATCCCCTCCAGTTCGATGGAGAATACGCTTCTGATTGGCGATCACGTTCTGGTCAATCGAATTCAGTTCGCGCCCAAGACCTCGTGGATGGGACCACTGCTGCCCTATCGTTCGGGCGGGCGTGGAGATGTGGTTGTGTTCCTGCACCCGGACTCCGCCTACACCGGCATGTACGTTGTGAAGCGGATCATTGGCGTACCCGGGGATCGCATTCAGCTGCGAAATGGCGACGTCTATCGCAACGGCGAGAAACTGAACGAACCCTATGTGCGGCACGATGCGGATGAGTTCCCGAATCCTTACCGCGACAACTTTCCTGCCGTGCGTCCGACGGACCCGAACATTTCGCGCATCTGGAAGCGTGAATTGCCCTCGCATATCAGCGGACAAGAGCTGGTAGTGCGGCCGGGACATTACTTTGCGATGGGGGATCACAGGGATGTAAGCCTGGACAGCCGCTACTGGGGTTTCATTCCGCAGGAGAATATCGTGGGAAACCCGATGTTCATTTATTGGTCATTTGAGACGCCCGGCGACCTGTACTTGAAATCTGGGCTGCAAGACCGTATCGGTTTTCTGACGCATGTGGTGGTGCACTTTTTTGACGAGACGCGGTGGGGGCGAACGCTGAAAGTGGTGCGGTGAAAGCTCTTTCCTCCAAGCGGCGGGTTGTGGCCGCAGCAGTAATAATTCTGCTGGCCTTGTTCCTGGTGCGTCCGGGAGTGTCGCGGCTGAAGGCGCGGATTGCGAGCTCCATCAGCCTTGCGGTGGCGCGCCGGGTAGAGATTGCTTCGGTCCATCTTAGATTCCTGCCGCAACCCGGCTTTGACCTGGACAATCTGGTCATCTACGAAGATCCGGAATTCGGCGCGGAGCCAATGCTGCGCGCGCCCGAAGTTACGGCTGTGGTGCGGCTGACGTCGCTGCTGCGGGGGCGGCTGGACATCGCGCGCCTGGAACTGACCGAGCCTAGTTTGAATCTGGTGCGCCGCGCGGACGGGCGCTGGAACTGGGAAGCTCTGCTGGAACGCACCGAGCGCACGCCGCTGGCGCCCACGGCGAAACCGAAATCGGAAGCGCGCCCAGGATTTCCCTATATCGAGGCCAGCTCTGGCCGCATCAACTTCAAAGCGGGGCAGGAAAAAAAGCCCTACGCGCTGCTGAATGCGGACTTTGCATTGTGGCAGGAATCGGAGAATACATGGGGAGTGCGGCTGAAAGCAGAACCGCTGCGCACCGACATGAATTTGAGCGATACCGGCCTGCTGCGAATGAACGGGATATGGCAACGGGCCGGCAGCCTGCGCGAAACTCCTCTGCAGTTCAGCGTGGAGTGGGACCGCGCTCAACTGGGGCAATTGACGAAGCTGGTATCGGGAAATGACAAGGGTTGGCGGGGAGAAGTTCGGTTGAACGCAACGCTGGGCGGAGCTCCGGCGGCTATGCGGGTAACTGCTGACACTTCTATTCAGGACTTCCACCGCTACGACATCCTAAGCGGCGACGGATTGCGGCTAACGGCGCATTGTGATGGCAGCTACAGCTCCGCGGAAGGTGTTGTGCACGCAATTCTCTGCACGGCTCCGGTGAGCGATGGCCTTATTACGCTACGCGGCGATGCCGGGCTGCCCGGAGTGCATAAGGTGGATCTTGTCTTGAGCGTAGAGACTGTTCCAGTGAGCGCTGTGGCGCAACTCGTCCGGCGTGCCAAGAAGAATCTGCCTGCGGATCTTGTGTCCTCGGGAAGTGTGCGCGGCAACTTCACGGTGAAAGAGAATGGAGCATCACCGCAGAAGGCAGAGTTCCACGGTCGCGGCGAGTTTACTGATCTTCGGCTGCAGTCGTTGAGCACTAAAGCGGAATTCGCTCCAGGGACGGTGCCGTTTGTGCTGAGCTCGGAACGGGCCAGCGCTCGTGCACCATCGAAGGGCAGAACTGTCCGCGCGTTGGAGGCTGAGGCTCTGTCGGCTCCGGATGAACTTCACGTTGAGTACGGACCTTTCCCGGTTGCTTTGGGGCGGCCAGCGCCGGCGCAGGCGCGAGGCTGGGTGGCGCGGTCGGGTTATGGCGTGGTGGTGCGCGGAGACGGAGAGGTTTCGCACGTCTTGCGCCTGGCCGGCCTGCTGGGACTGCCGGCCGTGAAGGCCACTGTGGAAGGCGCATCTGAGATGGAGTTGCGGATCGCGGGAACATGGGCGGGAAACGTGTCTGGAAGCGCATCCGGATTTTCCTCTCCGGAAGTAACCGGAACGGTGCAACTGCACAATGTGCGTGCCCTCGTGCGGGGAGTGAATGGGCCGATTGAAATCACCTCGGCGGAATTGCAGCTTTTGCATGATGAAGCCCGCGTGGAAAAATTGAGCGCGAGAGCCGCTGATGCGCACTGGACTGGATCGATGGCTTTTCCGCGCGGGTGTGGAACGCCGGGGGCGTGCCTGCTCCGCTTCAATTTGAGTGCCGATGAAATTGGATTGGGCGATCTCTCGAAGTGGATGGGCCCGCAACCGAGCGAGAGGCGGTGGTATCAGCTGCTGACGCGCACCGAGCCAACAGCGCCGTCGTTTTTTGAGAACTTGCGCGCATCCGGCAGGGTGAATGCCGGGCGACTGCTGATTCGCAACCTGGTTGCGAACCGGGTCTCCGCTTCGCTTGAACTGGAACACGGGAAGCTGAAGATTTCTGATCTGCGGGCGGATGTGCTGGGGGGAAAGCATCTTGGCGATTGGCGAGCAGATTTTGCCGGGGACTCTGTGGTCTACACGGGGACTGGGACTTTGACCGGGATTTCGCTGCAGCAGGTGGCTGATGCAATGCACGATCCGTGGATTTCAGGAACCGCGGGGGGAACTTACCGGCTTACAGCATCGGGCGCGGACTCCGCTGCGTTCTGGGAATCGGCAGAAGGCGGGGTGCAGTTCGATCTGCGGGATGGAGTTCTCTCGCATATTTTGCTGGCGAGTGATGAGGGACCACTGCGAATCGCGCGCTGGCAGGGCCGCGCGCGGCTGCATGCTGGGAAGATTGAGATCGAGAATGGGAAACTGTTTTCTCCTGCGGGAGCGTACGAGGTTAATGGGGTTGCGTCGTTGGGGCAGGTGCTGGATTTCAAGCTTACTCGCAGCGCAGACATGAGATCGGCGCATGCGGGTTCGCTTGCTTATAGTATTACCGGAACCGTGGCAGAGCCGCGCGTGGCGCTGACTACGCCGGAGACGCAGGCGCAGCTGAAGCCGTGACTCAGGGGTTGAAGCCCACGTTCATTCTTGAACACCTGACGGCGTGCCTGAAAGTCGTGCCCTTCCCGAAATCCCTCTTCCTGAATGCCTGTGGCTACGGAACGTAGCCTGCGCCACGTAGTACTTTTCCTGGCAATGCTCCCGTCATCTTGCCCTGGTCGATTACCGGTACGCCGTTCACCAACACGTAGTCCATCCCTTCGGAGAGTTGGTTCGGATTGTCGAACGTGGCTAGATCGCGGACGGTCGCGGGGTCGAAGATAGTAATATCCGCCCACATGCCAGCTTTAAGAACGCCGCGATCCGTCAGGCGCAGGCGTTGCGTCGGCAGCGCGGACATTTTGCGGATGGCGTCTTCAAGCGTCAGCGCTTTATCTTCGCGAACATATTTGCGGAGGATGCGCGGGAAAGTTCCGTAGGCGCGGGGGTGAGGATGTTCCTGGCCCAGAATGCCTTCGGGCGAGGTTCCGGAAGAATCGTTGTCGATTGCGACCCAGGGTTGTTGCAGCGCGAGTGTGACATCGGGTTGCGACATGCCGAAGACGGCGACAGAGGAGTTGGGATCCTGGATGAGGAAATCGAAGAGGGCGTCGATCGGATCTTTATTCCAAAGCTTTGCAATCTCTGAAAGTCGTTTGCCCTGCAGGGGAAGCAGTTTTGGATTTTGCACAACGCCGATCATTACAGCTTCGGGGCCGGGAATTTCCTGCCATTCGTTGTCCCAGTCTTTGGATGGGGTCAGCATGTCGCTGCGGATGCGGGCGCGCGTGGCGGGGTCCTTCAGGCGCTCGACCAGTTTCGCAGCGCCGCCATCGTGCGCCCAAGCCGGGACGAAAGCGGAGAAGTCGTTGAACCATGCCGTGTAGGCGTAGGTGTCAGCAGTAACGTCGGCACCGGCGGCGCGGGCGGCGTTGATTTTGGCGACGACCTCAGGCATGCGTCCCCAGTTATTTTTTCCGGCGACCTTGATGTGCCAGATTTCCACCGGGACGTGCGCTTCGCGGCCGATGCGCAAGGCTTCGTCGATGGCTTCCAGGACGGCATCACTTTCGTTGCGCATGTGGGTGGAATAGATGCCGCCGAACTTGCCGCCTTCGGCGGCAAGTGCGATCAGTTCCTCGGTCTTCGCATAAGGTGCGGGAGCGTATTCGAGCGCGGTAGAAACGCCGACCGCGCCATCTTTCATGGCATCGCGCACCAGCGCTTTCATTTGCTCGAGTTGCTCCAGTGTTGGCTGCACGTTGTTGTCGCCGAGCACCATGCGGCGGACTTGCGTGGCGCCGACGTAGCTGGCCAGGTTGATGCCCATGCCTTGTTTTTCGAGGCGCGCGAAATACTGGCGGAAGGTTCGCCAGTCCGCATTGATGTGGTGGCGCTTGCGGATGTCGCGATCGGCCTCAATGATGGCGTCGTTGAGCGGCGCGATGGAACCGCCTTCGCCGGTAATCTCGGTGGTGATGCCCTGGTAAATCTTGGAAGGCAGGCGCGGTTCGATAAGGATGGAGAATTCAGATTGGCCGAGCATGTCGATGAAGCCGGGCGCAACCACCTTGCCGCCGGCGTCGATGGTGCGCTTGCGGGGTGCAGAGGTGAGGTTGCCGATGGCAGCGATTTTGCCATCGCGGATGCCGAGGTCACCGGAATACCAGGGAGAGCCGGTGCCGTCGATGATATGGCCGTTGGTGATGACGAGATCGAAAGCAGCCGGCGTTTGCGCCATTAACTGCAACGCAGATGCGAATACAAGCAACAGGACTAGCACGCGACTGGGTGCGAGCTTAAATTCCATCGATTTCGCCTCTTTCCTGAAACAGTTTCTTGATTTTCTCCGCGGTCTCTGCGGAATTTCTCTGCATACTCCGCGATTCTGGGCTCAAAATCTTAACACGGAGTTCGCGGAGAACGGCCGCGGAGGACGCTGAGAAGAGTCAACTTCGAATCGCATCTGCTTTCCCCCGGTGCGAGATTGCTCCCAAGGTAATCCAGATTCCGAGCGCGATCCATTCGTACACTGTGAAGTGTCCGGGGATCGCCGGAACGACTTTCATCAGCAACATCGCGATGGCCACGAGCAATCCAAAGCCTGCTACGAAGAGTTCGCTCGCTGACAGGGTGGAATGGCCCGGCAGATTGCCCGGGCGCCCCATACTAATGTAGGCGGCGCAGGTTGCAGCCCAGCCGATGGCGCAGGCGACTGAGCCTACCTCGGTGATGGGCACCAGGATCGCGTCTCCCAAAAGCATACACGCGGCGGTGGCCCCTCCGATGCAGAGGACCGCGGTTGACGGCGTTTGATGTTGGGGATGGATTTGGCCGGCGCGGGGCGCGACCAGGCCGCGGCGTCCCAGGGCAAAGAGGAGACGACTGGCGGCTACGAAATTTCCATTGAAGCACTTGACCAGCGACAGCATCGCCGCCACGAGAATGACGTTGACGATCCAGTGCGAACCTACTGCGCGCTGGAAGGCGACTGCGGTCATGAACTTCTCGCTGGTTAATTCGTGCCAGGGAGCCACAAATGCGACCGCTGCAATGACGATTGTGTAAAAGAGAATACCAACCAGGACGGCCGTGCAGATGGCGGTGAGAAATCCCTGGCCGCGAAATTCGGGAGCGGATTCTTCCGCGGCCTTGCTTACGGATTCGAATCCAGTCATGAAGTAGGGGACGATCTGAACCACAAGTAAGAATGAAACCAGCGGCGCGTGAGTGAAGAGCGGAGGAAAGTTGTGCGGCGAGCCTTTGCTGACGCCGAGAACGACAAAAACGATGAACAGGGCGAGCGTGCCGAAGGCAGTCCAGTTCTGGAAAGTTGCGCTGAGGCGGATGCCGCGGTAGTTCAGAATGGTAAGCAATGCCGTCAAGCCGAAGCCGATTACCAGGTGCGGGAGATAGACTGGCCGCCCACCGATGCGGTAGATCTCGATCGAATCGAGCGCGGGAACGATGTAGCCGGCGATGCGGCCGACGGCCACGGCCTCCCAGGGACAGACGATGAAGTAGGCGAGCATCATCATCCAGCCGGTGGAGAAGCTGATGGGGCGCGAGAAAGCGGCGGCAGTGTATGCGATTTCGCCGGCCGCGTCTGGCATGGCAGCGACGAGTTTGCCGTAGACCCAGCCAATGGGAAACAAGAGTGCGCCGCCGATGGCGAAACCCAGCAACGCGCCCAGGGCGCCGCCGCGAAGCAGCCAGTCGTCCATGACTACCAGCCAGCCGACGCCGACCATGCTGCCCCAGGCCAGAGTGAAGTAGTCGGTGAGGCGGAGTCTGCGGGCTAGACTTGGCATGGGGAGTTCGATCGCGTGGAGCGCGAATTATAAAGCATGTGGCGGGAGTGGTTTAAAACGCGACTGCATCAGTTGAGAGTTCGGGCAGCGGGCGGGACGCCCGCTGGACAGCCGCCGGGACGGCTGCGCTACCGAGCGCGCGCTACTGTTTTGGCTGCGGCTTGCATGGTAGTATCGATCTACCCTCACTGATGCCGCTGACTGTGAATTTGAGCGCGTATTGTTGTGCCTCGCCACAACTTTTGCAAAACGGATGACAACTTCGACCAAATTGCGCAAGCGCGTGCTCAGCGGCATGCGCTCGACTGGGAAACTGCATCTGGGCAACTATGTAGGCGCACTCGACAACTGGGTGCGCATGCAGGAGGAGTACGAGTGCTTCTTCTGCGTGGTCGACTGGCATGCGCTCACGACCGACTACGCCGACACTTCGCAGGTGAAACAAAATTCAGTGGAAGTGGCTCTGGACTGGCTGGCGGCGGGGCTTGATCCAGAGAGGTCCGTGATCTTTATCCAATCGCATGTTCCGGCGCATGCGGAGTTGCATCTGCTGCTTTCGATGATCACACCGCTGGGCTGGCTGGAGCGGGTTCCCACTTACAAGGAGCAGCGCGAGAACATCAAAGACAAAGATCTGGGTACGTATGGATTTCTGGGCTATCCTGTGCTGCAAGCGGCAGATATTTTGATGTACAAGGCGGATGTGGTTCCGGTGGGCGAGGATCAGGTGGCGCACATTGAACTTACGCGCGAGATTGCGCGGCGCTTCAACGGGTTTTACGGCAAGCGCGGAGATGTCTTCCCCGAGCCGCAATCATTGCTCACGCGTGCGCCCAAGCTGCCGGGGACCGATGGGCGCAAGATGTCGAAGTCGTACGGCAATGCGATCCTGCTGACTGATCCGGAGCCAGTGGTGCGGCAGAAGCTGAAGACTATGGTGACCGATCCGGCGCGCGTGCGGCGTTCGGACCCCGGGAATCCGGATGTTTGCCCGGTGGGCGATCTGCACAAGATTTTCAGCGACCGCGCTACTATGGACAAGGTGAACGTTGGTTGCCGGTCGGCGGGTATTGGCTGCATCGAGTGTAAGAGCTGGGCGGCGGATGCGCTGGTGCAACTCTTGAGTCCCATGCAGGAGCGGCGCAAGAGATTCGAGGAGAATCCGCGGCTGGCTTGGGATATTCTGGAGACAGGCAGCGAACGAGCGCGTAAGGTTGCAGCAGTGACCATGGACGGGGTGCGCGACGCCATGGGGATGTCGCTTGCATATGAGCCACCAGCGGTGAAAGATGCCGAGTAGCATGCACAACAGAATCGTTCGGTCCGAGGACGGAGCGCCCGAGCCGCCATCGCCGGTGCTGGTTGCGAATCGAACATTTGCTCGACCATCCGCCGCCGCGCCGGAAAAAGACAAACAGCAGGAAGAGAGCGATTCTCCGTTTGCGGTTTCGGTGACCGATGTCTACGAAGGTCCGCTGGATTTGCTGCTCGACCTGATTCGCAAGCAAGACATCGATATCTACGACATTCCTATCGCCCGCATCACGGAGCAGTATCTTGATTACGTAGAAAAGATTCGTGAGCTGGATGTGAATGTGGCGGCTGACTTTATCTACATGGCTGCGGTGCTGATTCATATCAAGTCGAAGATGCTGCTGCCTCGCGATCCGTCGGCGAAGGCGGAGGAGTTGGAAGATCCGCGCACGGAGCTAGTGAACCGGTTGCTGGAGCACGAAAAATTCAAGTCGGCGGCACAGATGCTTTTGCAGAAACAGCAGATTGAAGATGCGGTGCTGACGAATCCGGCGCTCAAAGACTTCATGGATGCCGAAGGCACTGAACCGGAGATCGCGGCCGACGTGATTGACCTGGTGAAGACGTTCCAGCAGATTCTGGAGCGGGTGCGCACGCGGCCGGTGATCAATGTGGATGAAGAGACTGTAACGGTTGGCCAAATGATAGATTATCTGCGGCGGCGGCTGGCGCTGGAGGCGCGGCCCATCCGGCTGAGACAACTTTTGATGCGCGTGCCCTCGCGGCAGGCGCTGGTATGCATGTTTCTGGCACTACTCGAAATGGTGCGCCTGCAGGCGATTCAAGTTCGACAGGATCAGATGTTCGGCGAGATCGCCGTGCGCAAGCATGTTGGGTTCGACGCCATCATGACCGAGCAGGCGGCTGTGCGCGATGATTGGAGATGAAACCAGTGGTCAGTGGTCAGTGATCAGTGGCCAGTTAAAGCCACTTGGGTTTACTTACTACTCGCCACTGACTACTGACCTACTATGAGTTTAAAGGCTCGACTCGAGGCCATAATTTATGCGGCGGAAACGCCGATTGCGCTGGAACAAATGGTCCAGCTCGTCAAGGAGTCGGTTACAGCCGACGGTGCGGCCGACGAGACCGAGGTGAAGTCGCGGGTGCGAGCGGCGCTGGAAGAACTGGTTGCCGACTACGGCGCGCCCGACCACGGTATCGAAATTCGGCAGGTAGCAGGTGGCTATCGCATGTCCACCAAGCCCGAGCAGCACGAGATGGTGCGCAGCTTCGCCAAGAGTTTGAAGCCGCCGGTGCGGCTTTCGCTGCCGGCTTTGGAAACGCTGGCTGTGATCGCTTATAAGCAGCCTGCAACCGTGCCGGAAATCAGCGAGATTCGCGGAGTGGATTCTGGCGGCGTGATCGCGACCCTGCTGGATCGCAAGCTCATCACAACCGCGGGCCGCAAGCAGGTGATCGGGCGGCCAATTCTCTACAAGACGACCAAGGAATTTTTGATGCGTTTTGGTTTGAAGGACGTCAACGAACTGCCCAGCATGGAAGAGTTCGAGAAACTGGTGGCGGAATCGTTCCAAGGCGAGTTGATTCCTGCGGAAGACGCGGCGCAGAGGGAACAGGACGATTCTGCTCAGGTGGAAGTCACAGAGAGTTCAGAACTAAAGTCCAGCGCCTAAAGGCGCTTTGTTCGTATGCGCCTTTCACGGCGCGGCTGAAGCCGCGCCCTTTCAAAACGCAATCCAACATATGCCTGCTGAACGCCTCCAGAAAATTATTGCCGCGGCTGGGATCGCTTCCCGCCGCAAAGCCGAAGAACTGATCAGCGCAGGCCACGTCAAAGTGAATGGCACCGTAGTGACGGAGCTGGGGAGCAAGGCGGACCCGGACACTGATCACATTCGAGTAGATGGAAAGCTGCTGCAAGGCGCGCAACACCATGTCTACTTGGTGCTGAATAAACCCAAGGGCTACGTTACTACCGTGAGCGATCCCGAGAAGCGGCCCACGGTGATGCAGTTGATCCGCGGCGTGAAGAAGCGCGTGTATCCTGTGGGACGGCTCGATTACGCCAGCGAGGGCCTGCTGCTCTTGACCAATGACGGCGCGCTAGCAAACAAGTTGATGAAAGCGGCGTCGCAGGTTCCGAAGACTTACGTAGTGAAAGTGGCTGGAGTCCCGAGCAACGAAGCGCTGGAGAGACTGCGCGGGGGCGTTTCCATTGCGACTGAAAATGGGCGGCGGGTGCGGACTGCGCCGGCGGGCATTCGTCTGATTAAGGAAGCCACCAATCCCTGGTATGAGGTGACCTTGATCGAAGGGCGCAATCGCGAGATCCGGCGCATGTTTGAGAAGGTCGGGCACCATGTGGAGAAGATCAAGCGCGTACGCTACGGGCCACTCACGCTCGATGTGCCGCCCGGGCAGTTTCGTGCGCTGACTTTACAGGAAGTCGACCGCCTCCGCACCGCGTGCAATAAACCGATGGCGGGAACAAAGCATTCCGTGGCATGATGAGCGGCAAGCATGAGCCGCTTCTTCGACATCGTTTCCAAGCCGGCCCGTAACCTGGGCACAATGAATGCTCCCGGTCCAACGCCGGCGGCGCTGGAGCGCCGGTCGCGCCTGATCAAACTTGATTCCAATGAAAATCCCTTTGGGCCTTCGGCGCGGGCGGTCGATGCCATGCGGGCGGTGCTGAACGCCGCGAACTTTTACCCTGACGATGATTGCAGCCAGTTGCGCCAGAAGCTGGCGACACATCACGGGTTGCCGCCGGAGCAGGTGCTGGTTACGGCGGGCTCAACCGCGTTGCTGAGCCTGCTATGCCAAACGCTGCTCGCGCCGGGTCTGAACGCGGTGACCAGTGCGCGCACCTTCATTGTGTATTCGATGGCGGTGCAAGCGGCGGGGGCGCGTTTGATTGAAGTGCCCATGCACTCTGACGAAGACGGTTTCGATCTGGAAGCCGTTCTCGCGGCGATCGATTCGAACACGCGCATCGTGTTTCTGGCCAACCCCAATAATCCTACCGGCACGATGCTGGAAGCAGCTGTTGTGGAACGGTTTCTGGCGCAGCTTCCGGGCCACGTGGTTGTAGTTCTGGATGAGGCTTATTACGAATTCGCTCTGCATTTCGCGGCGCTGCGAAAAATTACGTATTCGAAGTCGCTCGATTACCTTCGCCAGGGCGCGAGCGTGGTTGTGCTGCGGACTTTTTCGAAAGCGCATGGGCTCGCCGGCCTGCGCGTGGGTTATGGCCTGGGCCCGGCGGAATTGTTGGGATACTGCGCGCGCATGCGCAACACATTTTCGGTGTCGTCGGTCGCGCAAGCTGCGGCGATTGCGGCCATCGACGACCAGGAGCACATTCAGCGCGTGGTGGAAAACAATGTGCTGCAATCGCGAGTTCTCGCCCAGGGATTGTCGGAGCTCGGTTATCGGGTGGTTCCAACCTCGGCAAATTTTCTGTTTTGCGATCTCGGAGAAGACGCCGCCGCTGTCGCTAACCGGTTGCAGGATGAAGGCGTGGCCGTGCGTCCGCTGGGGTCGTGGGGCGCGGCGAATTGCATTCGCGTGACGGTTGGGACGCCGGAGCAAAATCAGGTTTTCCTGCAGGCGGCGCGCCGGGTTGGAGAGCGCGGTTCCACAGTCGGGCTGTCCAGCGAAATGGCCTGACTGCGATAACCCGTCGGCAAGGTGCAGGTATCTCGCGCTCACTCTCCTGCGGTTGTCGGCATGTTTTGCGATTCCGCTGCCAACCGACGGACATTTTTCAGCAAATACCACAAGATCAGCAAACTTATAGCGAGAACGGCTATGGTTCGACCTTGGAGACCATTCAGGAGGCCAAGTAAGGAAGTCAGGATCGCCCACCCTGCGCTCACGTAGAGCAGCATGACGATCCCGTGCGATGAATTCCGCAGCAATCCTGGAAGGGAGATGCCTACGTAAAGGAAAGCCAGCGCCAAGCCGATACCCACAATTCCAATGGCTGCCGCAGGGATCGTTGCCAGAGAAATCCCGACCTGTAGATCGGCTGCAAGACCTACAGACCCAAACCAAAGACTCGCGAGCCCACTCAAGATGAAATAGATACGTAAGCTCCGGACGGTTTCTCTCATCTTTGCGCTCCCTACTAGGCGCAAAGCGTATCACGCAGGAACTGAGGTCGCAAGGACATCGGAAACCGAGCACCTCTCAAATGCCGAAATTCGCCTTGTCACTCACTCACCGGTCGATGAGTGTTAGTCTGATCGCGACAATAATCGCAGCGATCCGCACGCAGATTGTCAATACGGAGTGACCACGGCGTCCTCCGGATAGCCGGGCATGCCAAACTCGGGAACGTCGAGACCTTCTTCTTCCACCTCGGGCGCTACTCGCATGCTTTTCACTTTGTTGACGCACCAGAATACGGCGTAGGTTGCGCCGAACGCCCAGGCTGCGTACAAAGTTGCTCCCATGAGCTGGCATAAAAACTGCCGTGTATCGCCATGGATCAGGCCTGTCACGCCCTGGCCCGTATGGCCCAGATACATGGTTGCGCCCACGCCGTTCCATCCCGCGCCATAGACGCCGTCGGCGAAGATGCCGACACTGACTGCGCCGAGCCATCCGCAATAGCCGTGAACTGAGATCGCCCCGCAGGGGTCGTCGATCTTGAGGATGCGCTCGTTGAAGAGAACGCCGAAGCAGACCAGGCATCCCGCCAGCATGCCGATGACTACAGACGCAGTGGGAGACACAAAGGCGCACGGTGCCGTGATCGCGACTAATCCCGCCAGCATTCCGTTGCAAGCCATGGTTATGTCGGGCTTGCCGAACAGGAAATACCACAAGACCATCGCGGCGGCGGAGCCGGCGACGGCAGAAAGATTCGTGTTCACGGCGACTACGGAGATGCGAAGGTCGGTGGCTCCGAGAGTGGAGCCGGGGTTGAAGCCCATCCATCCAAAGAGCAGGATGAATGTGCCGGAGACGACGTAGACAATATTGTGCGCGGGGAAGACGCGAATCTTTCCTCCGGGGCCATACTTGCCCAACCGCGGGCCCAAGATAATTGCGAGTGCCATGGCGCAGAAGCCGCCAACGGCGTGGACTACGGTCGATCCCGCGAAATCGACATAACCGTGGCCCAGATTCAATGTGGAGCCTACTTGCGACAGCCAGCCTCCACCCCACGTCCAGCAACCGGAGATGGGATAAAGGATTGCGCCAATGAAAAGTTCACAAAGCAGGAATGCCCAGAACGTGATGCGCTCGCACACCGCGCCGACGATGATGTAGCCGGCAGTCTCCATGAACACGACTTCGAACAGAGTTAAACAGTTGCTGGCGCTGTCATAGGCCGGACCGACAAGGAAAAATCCCTTGCCGCCCACGAAGCCCCATTGGCCGCTGCCGATCAGAAAGTGGTTCAGCGTTGGCGTGCCGCCGAGGTTGGTGGGCGCGGCGTTGATAGCCACGGCTCCAAACTGGAATGCATATCCGACGGCGTAATAAGCGAGGAAGGCGAAGACATAGGCTGCGAAGTTCAGCATCATCAGGTGCGCAGCGTTCTTTTTTCGCACGAGGCCGCAGGTGAGCAGGGCGAAACCTGCCTGCATGAACAGGACGAGGTAGCCGGTGTTCAATGTCCAGGCAAAATTTGTCGCGACACGAACGTGACCTACGCTGTCGGCCAGCTTTACTGCGAGCGGTTCTTTCGCCGACTGAGCCTGATAGTCGTCGAATGCTTTCTTGTTCGCGGCGTAGTCCGGAGCGGACTTGTCGGTGGGCTCGGTGACTACGAAAGAATTGCCGGCGGCGTCCACTGCGGCAGTCTTGTCGCCGGTGGCAGTGCCGGCTGGATCGGGCTTAGGACCATCGTCGGCAAAGCAGCGCGGGGATAGCCCGGTCAACAATCCTGAAGCTAAAAGAATGACGGCGCAGGCCGAAAATAGTGACGCGCGCACGGAGCGGCTGTGCCCTGGTTTTATCATGTTTGGTTGCTCCTGTTTACGAAGGGTGGGCAATTCTCAGAGGGGTGGGGGTGCGCCGGAACAGTGCTAGTAAATGCCGATAATGCCGCGCAAGGCCTCACACGACGGGTCACACAGCGCCGCGCACCGTGAGCGCACTCGCCCATTCGTCTGGATGGCAGTGTTGGTGGCCTGAGAATCGGATTCAAACGTACCGCAGACGATAAAGGCAGGCATGCGGTGAGTCCAATTCATATTTCTTATGGGGCCTATCAGGCTCGTCGATAACGATTGAGCGGACTTCTATTCTTCCAGCCCCGCTACCCGAGCGGCTCCATATAATCCCGCATCGCTTCCCAGCAGGGCGCGGGTGATGATGGTTTTTCGTTCGGTGCGGCTTTCGGTTTGGGCCGCTGCGCCTTCTTTTCCCAGGGCTTCGTTGCCTAACGGATTGGCGGGAGCCGTTGCCGCATAGACTAGCGAACGCTCGCGCAACTCCTCGAACATATTCGGAGCGAAAGCATCCCAGGCGCTCGAAACGCCTCCGCCGATGACGAACATGTCGAGATTCAACACGTTGATCAGGTCTGCGAGCAGGATGCCGAGGTAACGGCCGAAACTGCGGAAGATGCGGCGGGCGTGCTCGTCACCTTGAATCGCCAGGTTGTAGACGGACTTCGCGCCGAATTCAGCGTCGGACGACGCGGCACTGGCCAGCGATAGTGCTTCGCCGCTGGCGATCGCCTCGCGGGCCATGCGCATAATCGCTGTGGCGGAAGCATACTGCTCGGCGCATCCGTGGTTGCCGCAGCCGCAGGGACGGCCTTCAGGTTCAACCGTGACATGACCGAATTCGCCCGCCATGCCATTCATGCCGTGCCAGATTTTTCCGCCGAGGACCATGCCGCCACCGATTCCGGTGCCGAGCGTGACCACCGCCACGTTCGGGATGCCGCGGGCAGCTCCCAGCCATTGCTCGCCGAGTGCGGCAACGTTGGCGTCGTTTTCGAGGACGACGCGTGCTCCTAAACGGCGCTCGATCTCGGCGCGCACGGGATAATCCTCCCAGCCCGGCAGGTTCGCCGACTTGCGCAGCATTCCGGTTTGCATGTCGATGATGCCGGGGATTCCAATGCCCGCGCCAAGAAGCTTTCCAGTCTCTTTGTACTTGGCGGAAAGATGCTGAATGGCGTCGCACATTTCGTTAATGACCTGGTCGCGGCCGAGGATGACTTTAGTCCCGAGCGTGACTTTCTCGAGAAGCTGGCCTTCGCTGCTCACAGCGGCGATGCGGAGGTTGGTGCCGCCGAGGTCGACTCCGATGGAGAAATCAGGCATGAAGAAGAAGGTTATCAGAATTGCGGGGGAGCGCGCTCAAGGGAAGCGAGCCAAACGCGCGAGTATTGCGTCGCAAAGGACGCGACGCTTCGCGCGGCTCGCTTGTTCAGGATGACAAGGTTTACTTCTGGCATCGCGGGCAGTAGTGGCTGCTGCGGCCGGCGATTACGATGCGCTTGATGGGGGTCTTGCACACCAGGCAGGGCTCGCCTTCGCGGCCGTAGACGCGGTGCTGCAGTTGGAAGAAGCCTTCTTCGCCGTCAGCGTCAACATAGTCTGAGATCGACGAGCCGCCGAGCGCAATCGCTTCTCGCAGCACCTCTTTTACCGACGCCAGCAGCTTGGAGAGTTGGTCGCGAGTGATGGTAGAGGCGCGGCGCCGCGGTCGAATTCCGGCACGAGACAGGGATTCATCGGCATAAATGTTGCCCACGCCTCGCAGCAGTTTCTGGTTCAGCAGGGCGCTCTTGATGGGAGTCTTACGGCCGCGAAATAACGCCAGGAAGCGGTCGAGATCGGCCTCCAGCGGCTCTATGCCGCCGGCATCGAAGCCGCCGGCGCGGGCGACGCTCAGCCGCCCGAAGCGGCGAGGGTTGACGAAGCGCAATTCCTTGCCCGAGGCCAGCTTTAGAATCGCGTGCGTGTGCTTCAGAATGTTTGCCTGCGGCTCGCACACTTGCAGGCGCCCGGTCATGCCGAGGTGGACGATCCATTGGGCTTGGGTGGGATGGACGCTCTTTTGCTTCGAGGTCAAAGACGATGTGCTTGCCCATGCGCCTTACCGTGGCGATGCGGCTGTGCTCCAGCGTGGCGGCGATTTCGCGCGCCGAAGACTTCAGCGGCTCTGGCTTCCGGCCCAGCCAGATGGATTCGATCACATCGCCGGAGACGCGCCGGGCGAGTCCGCGGGCAATGGTTTCAACTTCGGGGAGTTCCGGCATGACTCATCAGTGTACAGGGGCGCGGCACGGCGTGCAGTTTGCCGGAATTCTGGAATTCAGAATACCGCGTCGGCTAGTCCTTGAGCGGAACGGCTAGTCCTTGAGCGGCACGACGGTCTGGCCGTCGCGGCAGAAGGTGGCGACTTTTTGCAGATCGCCGTTGGCCTGGGGCAGGGTCATTACCGGTCCATAGCAGTAGACCGCATGGCCGCTGGCGGCAAAGTACCAGCGTCCACCTTTGGCGTGGTGCTCGGCTTGTCCGGATGGGCGGCGCACGGGCTGTGCCGGCTTGGCAGCCGCCAGACTAAACAACAAGGCTAGGGTCAGAACCTTCATTGCCGCCAAATTTCCCGAACGCGTTCTAAGGACGCTTATTGGTTACGCTGCTGCTCACCCGGGCGCTAAATCGTATTCAAAGAGCGACGCCGATCTACTAAATCCGAAGCAGGCACGGGAGGAGCCTGGGGTTCGGGTTTCGCAGTCTTGCCGATCCGGCTTTGCGAACGCTGTTGCGGTGTTGCCTGGGTTGACGGGGTCTTCGTTGACGGAATCCGGGTTGACGGAGTTTGAGTTGTCGGAGCCTGGGTTGACGGAGCCTGCGCGCGGTTTTTTCCTTGTTCTTGTGCCTGGGCGGTCTGCTGATCGCCGATGGCCTTGCCTCTTGCAGACCAGAGAGCGGTACTGTCACGACTTAGAATCTTGATCAGATTGCGTTGTGATTGGATCACCGAACCTTGTTCGACGATGAGCAGGGTCATCAGTCCGTAGGAAAACAGGAAAAGAACAGTGAGCAGAGGCAAAAGGCTCCGCTTCTTCGTGGGAACCGCGATCGGAATCACTGATGTGGAACCGAACAAAGTAGTCAAGTGGCACCCCAGCCTGGGCCTAACCAACGCAGGCAGATGGGAAGATTGCAGCTTGCGAGCCAATAGCGCGCTCGGCCGGAAGGTATTGAATTTACTTGGGTTAGTGTGGCTTACCGAACGCGGATTCCGGGATCCAAGTGCAATTCAATGCACATATTGAGCAGGGAACCGATGCCGAGTCTCGTCGCGGCAGTGCGGAACGCCTGACAGACAGGAGTCTTTCGGCAACGAGAACTTCTGCCCCGCGAGTCCGGCCGGGCTTATTTTCCGCCGAGCAGGAGCTTGGCGATGGTTGCCAACTGCATGTTGGACGTGCCCTCGTAGATTTTGCCGATCTTGGCGTCGCGCCAGTATTTCTCCACGGGATAGTCCTTGGTAAAGCCGTATCCGCCGTAGATCTCGATGGCCAGCGAAGTTACTCGCTCGGCCACCTGCGAGGCGAAGAGCTTGGTCATGGCCGCTTCTTTGACGAAATTCATGCCTGCGTCTTTCATGCGGGCCGCGTTGTAGACCATGAGGCGCGCGGCTTCAATCTCGGTTGCCATCTGCGCAATCTGGAATTGGATTCCCTGAAACTCCGCGATAGCCTTGCCGAATTGCTTGCGCTCGACGGCATATTTCGCCGCAAATTCCCACGCCCCCCGCGCGACTCCAAGCATCTGCGCGCCAATGCCGATGCGGCCCTCGTTCAATGTCTCGATGGCAATCTTGTAGCCTTTGCCCGGCTCGCCCAGCACATTTTCTTTGGGCATTTTGCAGTCTTCCAGAATCAGTTCGCAGGTCGAAGAGGCGCGAATGCCTAGCTTGTCTTCCTTCTTGCCGACGCTGAATCCCGGGAAGTCTTTTTCGATCAGAAAAGCGGTGATGCCTTTGTAGCCTGCGGCGGGATCGAGTGTGGCGAACAGGACGAAGAGCCCGGCTTCTTTGCCGTTGGTGATCCAGAGCTTGCGGCCATTAAGTACATAGTCGCTGCCCTTGAGTTCAGCACGGGTCGCCAGGGCAAAGGCGTCGGATCCCGACCCGGCTTCGCTCAACGCGTAGGCGCCGCAAGTGTCGGCCGCCATCTTCGGCAGATAGCGCTTCTTCTGCTCAGCGTTGCCCCAGCGCAGAAGCGCATTGTTGACCAGCGTGTTTTGCACATCCACCACTACGCCGGCGGATGCGTCGACGCGCGACAATTCCTCTACTGCGAGGATCGCCTCGAAGAACTTTGCGCCGCTGCCGCCATATTGTTCTGGGATTTCGATTCCCATGATCCCGAGCTGGAAGAATTCGTGGATGAGGTCTTTATTGAAGATGCCTTTCTCGTCCATATCTTTGACGTGCGGACGGATCCTCTCGTCGGCGAACTGGCGGATGTTGTCGCGGAATAGGATTTCGTCTTCGTTGAGGGTTGTGAGCGGCGTGGGAACGGCGGGTTGCAGTGTGGTTTCGAGCATATAAACACCTTCAGGCGGAGGAATGGCAGACCTTGAATTCTAGCAGAATGGAGAGCGAGGGTTGTGTCGGAAAACCTTAAACACCACCGGGTTAAGCATCTCTTCAGCCGCGGCGAGAATGCACCAGCTTCAGCGGGTCGGCCTGCAGAATGCGCTGGATCTGATTGCGGGCATGGACGGACCACGGCCCCGTGGTATCGAGCTTGATGTAGGCCTGCCAGTGCTTCAGCGCCTTGCGCGGCTCGCGGGTTTTTTCGTAGGCGAGGGCGAGGTTGTAGTGCGCGTCGGCATAGGTGGGGGCGAGTTGAATCGCCATCTTGTAGGTCTGAATAGCCTCTTGCACGCGCCCGGTTTCGTCCAGAACGTTGCCGAGATCGAAGTACGCCAGCGCATAGCGCGGATCAGCCTGCAGGGCCGCGCGGTAGTGTTTCTCCGCCAGCGTGAAATCCTGCCGGTTGTAGTAGAGCGTGCCCAGGTTGATGTGCGCGGCCGCGTGCTCGGACTGAAACTCGAGCACCTTCTGGTAGGCAGCCAGCGCCTCGGTCTGCGTGGCAGGGTCCTCCTCCAAGGCAATGCCGCGGGCAAACCATGTTGCCGCTTCATTCTCTTGCGGACCCGGCTCCGGAGAGGGGATGGGCGTGCTGGTTACAACCTTTTCTCTCGCCGTGAAGTCCATCACAAACTGACCGGCGATCGGCTCCAGCAGCCTGCCTTCATGGCGGAAGGCGACGCGGTGATTGTTCGTGGAGGAGGCTCCGGCGTCGAGCAGAGGGTTTCCCATGCCTGACGCCTGCTTTTGCATGGCCTCAAGCGATTGCCGGATGACCGCGGGCCGCACCCGCATGGCGCAAAGGTCGCGAACTTTTTTGATTTTCAGCAGGTCGGAAAAAGAGTAAGCCGGAGAGGCCGCAACCAGCCCCGCCCGCTCCCAGTTTGCTAACTGGCGCGGCGTGAGGTGCAGAATTCTAAGTAAATCGATTCGACTGTACACAGCGATACGAGTCTTGCGCGCGGGGCCGCGCAAGTACGTCCCCGAAGCCATTATCCGCAACTTGCGGCTGAAAACGCAACTCCAAATGCTTGTGGAAATCTGTGGAGAACCTGGTTGATTTACATGCAGCGAAAATGGTGCAATTGAGGGTGCATCTCTAGGTTGGCATTCCGAACCCGGCCGAAGGCCAGGTGAGGAACCTGCTTTTCGCCTACACTACCACCGCCGCCTGGTACTCGTCGTAAGTCCCCTTGAAGTCCGTGAGCTTGTGGTCAGTTTCGAAGTGCCAGATGCGGGTCGCCACTTCGTCGATCAAATCATGATCGTGGCTCACCAGGAACACCGTCCCCTGATAGCGCTGTAGCGAGATGTTCAGCGCATTGATCGCTTCCAGATCTAGGTGGTTCGTGGGTTCATCGAGCACCAGCACGTTCGGCTTCTGCAGCATCAGCTTGCAGAACAGCAGCCGCGCTGCTTCGCCTCCAGAAAGAACGCTGGTGGATTTGGTCGCTTCGTCGCGTTGGAAAAGCATCTGCCCAAGGAGGCCGCGAATTTCTTCGCTGACCGCCGCCGGATTCCACTGATGCAGCCATTCCAGCACAGTCGTGCCACCTTCGATCAGGCTGCGGTGGTCCTGCGCGAAATATCCGATTGAGGCTTCGTGACCCCAGATCACTTTGCCGGAGTCGACAAACGGGCCATCGTAGCCGCTGGTTTTGCGCAACTCGGCTTCCGGCGTGGTAGGAGAATTCGCCAGCAGCGCGTTTACCAGCGTGGTTTTTCCTGCCCCGTTACGCCCCATCAACGCAATTCTTTCGCCACGCGTGATGCTGGCCGTGAAGTCGCGAATGACCTGTTTGTCTCCGTAGGCCTTGCCCAGATGTTCGATCTCAAGGATGTGCTTACCCGAGGGCCGCTTCTGCTCGAACTTGATGTAAGGCCGCGCGATATTCGACTTGGCCAGCTCCGTCACCTGCAACCGCTCCACTTCCTTGCGCCGCGACTGTACCTGGCTCGACCGCGTACCGGCGGAGAAGCGCGCGATGAATTCGTTCAGTTGTGCAATCTTCTTTTCGCGCTGCGCGTTCTGCGATTCAATCTGCGACCGCACCTGCGTTTTGGCCAACACCATCTCGTCGTACGATCCCGTGTAAGTGATGATGGTTTCGTAATCGATGTCGGCAATGTGCGTGCAAATGCTGTTCAGGAAGTGGCGGTCGTGCGAGATCGCGATCACCACGCCGTCGTACACATTCAGAAATCCCTGCAGCCAGTGGATCGAATCCAAATCCAGGTTGTTGGTTGGTTCATCCAGCAGCAGTGCTTGCGGGTGCCCAAACAGCGCCTGCGCCAGCAGCACACGGACTTTCTGGCCGCCCTGTAGTTCGCTCATCTTGCGCGAATGCACTTCGTCCGGAATATCCAGACCCTGCAGCAAAATCGCGGCGTCGCTCTCGGCGGTGTAGCCGTCTTCTTCTCCGACGATGCCTTCCAGTTCGCCCAGCTTCATGCCGTCTTCGTCGGTCATGTCGTGCTTGGTATAGATCGCGTCACGTTCCTGCATTGCCGTCCACAGGCGCTTGTTGCCCATGATGACCGTGTCAATCGCCGTGAAGGCGTCAAAGGCAAACTGGTCCTGGCTCAGAACGCCGAGCTTCCGCGGACGAACGACTGTCCCTTTTTGCGGATCGAGTTCGCCGCTCAACAGCTTCATAAATGTGGACTTGCCCGAGCCGTTGGGTCCGGTCAGGCCATAGCGCTTGCCCGGCGTAAACGCCACCGAGACTTCATCGAACAGAATTTTGGCGCCGTAGCGCATAGAAACATTACTGACTGAAAGCATGATTTCGAGTTTCTCTTTTTCTTGGCTTCTTCAGGGAAGCTTCGTCGGAACACCGCGGGGAACAAAGGCACAGGACGCATGATGCGATAGCGGCGAAATGCCCGAACCACAACCACGTCCTTACGTGCATTGATTTTACAGTTTCCGGCGGTATATTCCAAGCGAAGTGAGGTGCTCAAATGAAAAAGCTAACTGCTGCAGCTCGATACTTTTTGTCTTCATTGTTTACGGTAACCGTTCTGGCCGCATTCGCTTGTTCGGTTCTCCGGTCTGAATGGAGGCTTCCCCTGATCAGATTGTTGTCAAGGTCGTTTACAACATTTGCCGAGTCCCTCGGAACGAACCGTTTAGGATGGCTGGTATCCAACGTGTACTCGCCAGTTTTCCTGATCATTGCAATTGTTATTCTCGTGGGGATTATGCGCGGACTCCCGGCCATGAGGAAATACTGGGTTGGAACGGCGGTTGTTGCTTTAATGGCTGTCGGCAGTGTTACCGTGCTCTTCTTCGGCTTTATTTACTTCAGGACGGTCGTACGAACCGTATACGAAGATCATCAGTTTCTGGTCTCCAGGAGCTCACAACTGGCCAGAGATAAAGCCGAACTCGCAAAAGAAAACCGTGCCTGGGAAACAAAAAAACTGAACTTCCAGCGTGCCGGCAGCAACTCTTCCGCGCAGGAATCGCCAACGAAACTAAGAAAAGAGTTGCGGTCGCTTGCCGGCAATATCTTGGATTTCCAAACTGATAAGCTCGCGAACATCCCACCGGCCATTTTGATTGCAGTTCCTGGGGGACAAGAAACCATGCGGAAGAATATGGAAAATTCAATTCGCTACAACCAGGAAGCTGTGTTGGAGCTCTTGAAGAGATTCGGCGGTCCCATCGACGCCTGCATTCGACGGGTTAGACCATACCAGCTCGATACCACCCGATTGCAATCACATGTTGCCGACCTGAACAGCATTCAGATGATCACGTTGATAGCCAACGATCTGAGTGGTCTGGCCGACCAACTAGACGACGGCAACCTTCTCAGCTCGAGCAGTGGGGCACAAAAAACGCACTGCCCTTCATACTATTTCAGATGTCCTTAGTTTTACTCGCAGGACCACGTTGATTTTGTGACGGGTTTCACGCGATTGCGCTCCACGGATTGACAAGAATCGCTGAAAGATCATTGAAATGCGAAATATTGCGCGTCGCCAGCGTGGCGTGGCGCGCGAGAACGATTCCCGCGATCATCGTGTCGCGCAATTCGCGAGGGCGGCCCTTAAGTTTTCGCGAAGCCATCAGGATACTGGCGTGCTGTGCGGCTTCAGTGTCAAAAGAAGCGATCTGGTGGTCAATTCGGTCAAGCAGTTCCTCGAATCCTTGCGTGTAAATATCACGTCGTTTCCCGGCGGGCATAACCTGCAATCCAAAACGCATTTCCAAGACGGTAACCGACGTCGTCCAAATGGAGGTCTGAGGCTGGCAATCCAGCCATGCAATCACTCGTGCCTCCGGTCTGGGGCGCATCAGTTCGGAAAGAACATTGCTGTCGAGGATAATCATTCGTCGAAGGTTGGGGGCTCGAGATTATCTCCCTTAAATTCTTCGATCACGAAATCTGGTCCACTCTTGGGAAACAGCTTGGAAATTTCGGTTCCGAGGCCGCCTACGGACTTGTTATCCTCCTTATGCACCGCTGCACGCAAGATGTCGCGCACCTCTTCTTCCATGCTGCGGCCGTTACGCCTGGCGCGGCTCTGCAGTCGTGCCTTCACCCCGTTTTCAATATTGCGAACAACCAACTGGGCCATAGTCTCTCCGTAACGTTGATAGCATGATATCACACCTGCGTGATATCATGCTATCATCGATTGCAAGTTGAGTCCTCCTCTCAGCGTCCCCCGCTCAGTTCCCGCACGATCGCCCCCACAAACTGCTTAGCGTCGCCGAAAAGCATTAGGGTGTTGTCGAGGTAGTAGAGAGGATTATCGATACCGGCAAAACCCGGACTCATACTGCGCTTGATCACCATGACGGTGTGAGCTTTGTCTACGTCGAGGATGGGCATACCGAAGATCGGGCTGGAGTGGTCCGTGCGTGCGGCCGGATTGGTGACGTCATTGGCGCCGATCACCAGGGCCACGTCAGTCTGCGGGAAGTCGCCGTTGATCTCCTCCATTTCGATAAGCCGGTCGTAGGGGATGTCGGCTTCGGCGAGCAGCACATTCATGTGGCCGGGCATGCGTCCGGCGACGGGATGGATGGCGAAGCGAACCTCCACTCCCTTCTTAGTGAGGATGTCATACAGTTCGCGAACTTTATGCTGCGCTTGCGCCACCGCCATGCCATAACCGGGGACGATCACAACTTTATTCGCAGCCGACAGGATCGCCGCCGATTCTTCGGCCGTGGCGCTGTGCACTGGCCGGGCTTCCGCGCCGCCGGCAGCAGCAGCCTGGACCTGGCCGAAGGCTCCGAACAAGACGTTCGTAAACGACCGGTTCATAGCTTTGGACATGATTACCGAAAGGATGAGGCCGGAAGATCCGTCGAGCGCGCCGGCGATGATCAGCAGTTTGTTGTGGAGCACGAATCCCATGGCCGCTGCGGATAAACCTGCATAGCCGTTTAGCAGTGAGATCACGGTCGGCATGTCGGCGCCGCCGATCGGGATTATCAACATCACACCAAACATCAGCGAGACTCCCACGATCAGCGGGAACAAATAACTCGCCTCGGGGTGCAGCACAAGATAAATCGCACTGGCTACGGCGACGCCGAACAACAGGAAGTTGACGAGATTCTGTCCTTTGTACGTGATGGGCCGTTGGGGCAGGATCTCCTGCAACTTTCCAGCCGCCATCAAACTGCCGGTGAATGTCAGTCCTCCAAGAATCACTTCCATCGACAGCACGGACATTCCGAACTTTGAACTGCTCTGCGTTCCCAGATAAAATTCCGCGGTGCCGACTAACGTGACGCAAAGCGCGCCGAAAGCATGGCTGAGCGCGGTCCGCTGGGGGACTGCGGTCATCTGCACCATGCCAAGCGGAATCCCGATGCCGCTGCCGAGCACGAGGCCGACCGCGATCCACCTATAATCCATCCCGTGGTGCAGCAGAGTGCCTGCGATGGCCAGCACCATGCCGACTTCACCGGCCCAAATTCCATGGCGGGCGGTTGTGGGCGAACTCATCCACTTCAGCGACAGAATAAAGAGGGCGCTGGCGATCAGATAGATGGCTTCGATGACGTGCTGGCTTCCGGCGAACTCGTTCATGATTTACTCAAAAAGGGCTTGCTCAATAAGATTTACGCAACCTGATTTCGTTCAGCGGCTCACTTGTTCGGACGGCTGCTCTTGAACATTTTGAGCATGCGGTCGGTAATGAAGAATCCACCTACAACATTGCTGGTGGCGGCGACGATGGCAATGGTGCCCAGCACAGTCGCGAACCTGCTCTTGTGCTCGCCTACCATCACAATCGCGCCCACCACGGCGATGGCGTCGAGGGCGTTGGTCAGAGACATCAGCGGAGTGTGGAGCAAGGGCGAAACGTGGCGGATGACCTCGAATCCAATGAAGCAGGCCAGCATAAAAATGAACAGTGCGTCGATTAAGTTGTCGCCCATTTTGTTTCTCCAGTTCTCGCTTCTCAGTAAACTGCCGCGCACGAGGGAAGGCCCAAGGCATAGGCGTTCTGAATCTATCAGCCTGTTGCAGCCAAAGCCGGCAGTTTGAAAAACTCACGCACCCTCGGATTCACGATTTCACCAGCCCGCGTGACCATGGTCTCGCGGATAATCTCATCCTGCAGATTGAGCTGCAGCTTGCCCTCTTTTACTATGTATGCCAGGAACGTCGCCACATTGCGGGCATACATCTGGCTGGCATGGTAGGGGACGCTGCTGGCCAGGTTAATGGCGCCGACAATCGACACGCCGTGCTCTTTCACCGTCTCTCCCACGCGGGTCAGTTCGCAGTTGCCGCCGCGCTCAGAAGCCAGGTCGACGATCACCGAGCCGGGCGCCATTCCTTTCACCATGTCCGCGGTAATCAGCACGGGCGACTTCTTGCCGGGAATCACAGCCGCGGTGATGACCACGTCACTCTCCGCAACCACGCGCGTGAGCAGTTCGCGCTGCCGGGCGTAGAAGTTTTCATCCTGAGCCGTGCCGTAGCCGCGGGCATCCTGCGCATCCTTGGCTTCAATGGGCAACTCGACGAAGCGGCCGCCCAGGCTTTGCACCTGCTCTTTGGAGGCGGCGCGCATATCGTATGCCGACGCCACGGCGCCCAGCCTGCGCGCAGTCGAAATGGCTTGCAGTCCGGCCACTCCGGCGCCGATGACGAATACCCGCGCCGGCGTGATAGTGCCCGCCGCCGTGGTCATCATGGGAAAGATTCTGATGGAGGTCTCCGCTGCCAGCAGCACCGCTTTATAGCCGCAGATCGTCCCCATAGAAGAAAGCGCATCCATGCTCTGCGCGCGCGTGGTGCGCGGCACCAGTTCGACCGAGAATGCTGTAACGCCAGCGGCGGCAATTTGTTGAACGACTTCGGCGGACCCGAACGGGCGCAGAAATCCAATCAGCAGTTGATCGCGACGCAGAAGCGGAAGGTCAGCCTTGCCCGTCACATCATTTGAACCGTAGCAAAGCACCTGCACAATAATGTCAGCGGTGCTGAACACGGCGGCGCGGCCGGCAACGATTTTTCCGCCCTTTTCAACGTAAGCCGAATCTGGATAACCTGCCGCTTCGCCGGCGCCCGACTCCACCACCACTTCAAGTCCGGCCTTGGCTAGTGTAGGGATGACGCTGGGAACGAGCGCGACCCGGCGCTCTCCCGGATAGCTTTCCTTCGGAACTCCAACAATCACGCGGTTATCCTTTCCCCAGGGATTCGCCGCTCGCAAGGGCTGCCTCAGCGGGCCAGAAACGTTCTTGCGAAATCCCATTCATCCGCTGCGGTCAACTCCGAAATACTACCGAAGGTGGGCGCGGTTCCACTGTGACGCTTGTCACATAGTAATGGAACCAGCGCCAAAAGGATCAAATTCCGGGAATTGTCGGCGCGAGACGACCGGCTTTCGCCTTGCCAGACAGCAATCACTCGCCAAGTCTACTGCAATGCTGACTGAGTCAATTTCACGGCGCAATAGGGATTTGCAGTTCCACCCGTCACGTTGCACTTCCCGCCGTTGACCGACCCCGCTGCCAAAGTCGAGAAGTAGAGGTTCGTTCCGCCGTTCGATAATTGGTTGTCGATTATGATGCCACTGGTTCCGCCGAGAGCGCTTCGGCGACGTCACGCAAGTGGAGGTTGGAGTGCCCACACAGTTTGGTGTGGTCAACGATGCTGTAATCGTCGAGCTCTCCAGGAATCCGTCGTGTTCCTCCCACGCCGAAGAACAAGCCGGTCCGTTGTTCCGTCGTAAAACTCGGTTAGCGGCGAACACTCGTCCCCTATCGTGTTGTTTATCATAAAGGTTGGAGGAGTCGGTGGCTTGTTAATGCGTCCGACCGCGAAAGGAAAGAAATACATCTTTGGATTTGACGGACAGCGGCTCCCGTTGTTCCGATACGAATCCGCACGCGATCATGTGCCCCGAGGTTGACCCATTCAGCCAGAAGGCATTATCAAACGCCCCGAATGTACGTTTCTCCCGGTGCAATCGCCGGTTCCGCTGGCCGATCCCAAGTCCACCGTGTTGCTGGTGGTGAGCACAGTCGAGCTGGCGAAGTTCGCCGGAATCTGGCTGACCGCCCCGCCGATGCCCAGCACGATGCTGCATCCAGTAAAGACGAACACCTGGTCGGTTGCAGAATTGGCGGGATCCGTGACCGCAATCGGCGGGTCCACGATCCCCGTGCCGGGTTTGCCGCTTCCATCATTGTTTCCGTCGTATGCCCATCCAACCGTCTACCTGCGCCGCGATTGTTTTACCGGGGCTTGTCAGGCTTGACCGCATACAAGTATCCCTCTCCGTCCCCGATAAAGATCCTGCCGGCCGTGTCATCCACAACCGGAGCGGTCAATATCTTGTTGTGTGATTGGGTCGAGACCGTGACCGGCCATCGCTCGGATGCTGACCAGCGCCGGCGCGCCGCCGCCGAAGACCGGGCGTGATCTTGTAAATCACAGCCATTGTCGGCGCCCACGTAGGCCGTATCCGTGTTGTAGTCCACCCAGGGCGAGGAATTCGAATCCGTCGCGCTGGTTTGGATGGCCAGCGTCGTCATGCAGCCCGGAGTCGTCGGCGTCGTGCACGTATGTGGGAGTTGAGCGGACCAACACCGTCCCGCCGATTGCGACGGCGGCACTGGAATCGGATTCGGAAGCACCAGAACATGGAAGTACGAACCGCTGCTGGTGCTTTCCACAAACGCCACTTTCGTCCCATCCTCTGAAATCGCCGGCGAGGTTTTGATCTGGCCTCCAGTTTGCGTCACCGTGTTGTAGGCGAATGACACCCAGGGCGACCCGCCATTGCATGTCCAGCGTCCCGCCCGTGTAAAGGTTGTTGATCCCGACCAGGTTGGCCTGCGTTCCTGAAGTCACGGTCAGTCCAAACACAGACGTAATCGGAATTGCAACTATCGGCGATTACGTTGAACTGATATTTCGCCGGAAATTGGTTCTGCGGCACGTACCCGTTCTCCAGTGAAACCGCCCAGTCAATCTTGATGGGATGCCTGGCTTGGAGGCCTCGGCGCTGTCCGCCGCGGAAGCCTCTCCATCGCCACTTGCCGCATCACCATGTTGTAAACATAACGCGGGTCGCGTTCTCCTGCCGCGAGCACATCCTCGGCTCGCATGCCCGGCATCAGCAAGTGCCGCGAGCTCCAGTCCTGCGGATATCCCAACGTGCGTTTGCGTTCGTAGGGCTCGCGCTTCGGCCGAGGTTTTCTCCATCCCCGCCTGCCCAGAAAGCGGAATGACCAGCAGAAATGATACCGCCGCCACGCAGAACCAATGAAGTGCGTGCCCTCGCATCGTATCTCTCCTCAACAGCTTCCTTCACTCGCATTGTAATGGATCTAGTTTCGCAACTCATCGCAGCATCGATTCCCGTTCACAACGGTGCGCCTAACGCATAGTTCGATCTAGTTGTCTTCGAACCAACGATGTGGGGTTTTCTTCTCCCGCAAACTGAGCCATCCGTGAGCGCAGCTGGATCTGAATCAGCGGACCCGTGGAGCTTGCTCGCGTTCGCGCCAGCATGTTTGCCGAGGGAATGCCCGTTCTCTGAAACGATTTCTCGCAATCGGCCGTGGACGGCCCGCGCATGTTCCCCTCCATGTATGCCAAACCGGGGCAGCGCGTGCAGGTTCCCACGTGGGCGCAAGTCGAACAGGTGGGAAGATCCCGGGCGCGGATGGAGCGGACCTCCTTCAACTGCGTGGAATGATTCCAGATGTCGAGAAATTTCTGCCGCCGCACATTGCCGCTGGGAAGAGGAAACTGCACGCAGGGAAAAACATCGCCGTAAGGAGAAATGTAGCAGGCGGTGTGGCCGGCGCTGCACGGAAACCCGTCCATCATGTCTTCGCCCGGCGCAGGCGGAGGCGCGCAGAATTCTTCCACGTTGCCCACCAGTTCCGGATTATTGAAAGACCTGCTTGAGATCGGAACCCGGAATTCGCAGCGCGAGAATGGATCGTATCTCCATCCATCTTTGGCGTGATGGTGGGGTCGAGCGTGTAAGCGACTCCCAGTTCGTGAGCCAGCGCGATCACGCCGGGCTGGTCGGAGAAATTGCCCGCCATGAGAACGTTGGCGATTGTGACCTTCAGCCCCTGCGACTTCAGGAATCGAATCGCCCGGATGGTTTTTTTCAGCGACCCCGGCAGTTTAGTGATGGCATCGTGAACTTCCGGCCGATGCGAGTAGACGCTGATCTGTACCTGCTCGACGCCAAGCTGGCGAAGTCTGGCGGCTTCCTTTTCGTGGATCATCACGCCGTTGGTCTTCACTTTAACGTTGAACAACAGTCGGCGCGCCCGCTCCACAATTTCAAAAAAGTCCCGGCGCATCAGAACCTCGCCGCCGCTGAGAGACAGGAAAAAAACGCCGGCATCGGCGAGCTGTTCGAGCACATCGACGATTTCGGCGGTTGTCATCTCGCCATGATCGTCGTGATCGAGGTAGCAATGCACGCAGCGCTCGTTGCAGCGGTAAGTGACGTCGAGGTGAACGCTGATGGGCAGGCCCAGGTTCAGCGCTTTCTGATTCATCTCGGCGAGTAGGCTCACCGGCTCTCCATCGACTGGGAAGAATCGATTAGTGGCTGATCCGACACCAGCAGAATGCCGTGTTGCGAGAGTTCGTCGACGAAGCTTTCGGCGCCGCGCTGCGCTCGTTCCGGATCGACATCGAATTCCCGGCAGACTTTGCTGGCGACGATCTCCGACAGCGGCGTGCGCCCGTCCGCGGCCTGCCAGATCGTCGAAGCGACTTCATTGAGGGTGAAAAAAGTGGAATCCGTCGCCGACATCACCATCATCTCGCCACCCAGCATGCGGGCGGCAATCGCCTTGCTTCGCGCAATGTATTTTTCAGCCATCATGCTCTCCTTGGCTAACTTATGGCATACGCAATGGCGGCTTAACGTATTATGTCCCACACCCGCTGGTCCGGGACGAACACTAAGCGGTGCATGGGAACCAAACTTGCAAACTCGCACGCCGAGTGAAAAACCAGGTTGACCAGCTCCGGATCATCGGCGAAGAACAAGATATTTCTCAGCAGCCGCTGGATGGCTTCGGTGGGGCTGATCGGCTCGATCTTGTTTTGTTGCCCCTTCTCAAGCAGAAAGAATGCGCTGAGCGGAGCGGAGCAGTTCTCGCCGACCCGCGCCAGTTCTCCCGCAAAAGGCGTCCCGCAGGCGATATAGCCGCTTCCTTCACGCCGCACGTAGGAGATTTCGTCGGTGAGGAGCGTCGCATCGGGCGGCGCCAGCCGCGAGATCGTCGTTTTGCCCGCGCCCGAAACTCCGGAAAATAGAAAAGCTTTCCCGCCACGAATCGCGCTGGCGGCGTGCACCAGGAAGCCCCCTTCACGCGCCAAGATGAGACTGTGAACGATGCGCAACACGCAATCGATGGCGTAGGGACTGCGCGATTGGCGGATGTGACCAATGCCGGCATCGGGATTCCAGTTCGCGCGAAAGTCGCCCCGCTTCAGCAACCATTCGCCTGCTTCGATCTTCACCTCCAGTTCGTCACTGGCGGGAGCAGGTTCCGAGGGTTCGTACAGGTCGATGTCAAATTCGAAGTGTGTAGGTGGCGAAGTCCCAATAAAACCCGCGTAGCGATTCGCGATCAGCCGTTGAAAGGAGGCGTCGTCGGTGCGCAGGGCGATCGCCATTCCGCCGATGTCGACAGAGACAATCGCTTTCTCGGTGGCGGCAAAGGTAGTTGTCATGGCTGTGTTTGACATGTTTGGAGGCGTGCCGCGTGCACCCGCAAAGCAAAACTGCGGAATCGGTCCCAGCGGCACAGCATCCGAGCCAGAACGGAACGGAGTAGCGTGACTTGCCGGCTGGGAACAAAACTGCGACCTCCACGACAAATGGAGGCCACTCGACCAAGCAATTCACAGGTGGATGCGGGCGAATCATTATTGGGCACTGCATCGCCCTTAGTAATCCACAGAACGCAATCCTGATTTTTCCGCCTTTCGATCAGACGATGAACAAGGAAACCGCTGTCGCGCAGAACCAAGACGATGTCTCCCGGCATCACCTCGTCGCCTGTGACGCTCTGAACCGTGAGCAGGTCGCCCGGCCACAGAGAAGGAAGCATGCTAGTTCCCCACGCCACCAGCCGAACGGAGCCGCCGCGGCGAAGCATCTCAGCCGCGAGACCAAGCTTGGGATCTTCGCGAACTTTGAATGAAGATGGCATGTCTGGCGGCAGATTACGAGGCATTCCGGTGAAAATGGCACTGAAATTGGGTGGGTTGGACTTTGCCGCAAGACAGCGCCATAGTCTCAAAAACCCGCTCGTGCCGGAATGCCGGATCCTGATATTGCCTTTTCGCGATGCTGGGGTTCTCGCCGGAATTTTGCTCGTTAGTGTTCCAGTCCTGTTCAACCATAAGAATGTTTGAACCCGCACAAAAGAGTCTGCGAACCGGGAGAAGCGCGACTCCGTACTACTTCTTTCGCCAAGCGTACAACAAGAAAAGGATTAAGCCGATAGCATGGCTGGTACTCGCCTGATTGCCGTACCACTGGTTCCGGCCACACTTCCGTACCCTACCGCTGGCCGAGGCCGTCTGGCACACTTAACTGGTTCTGGTCGCGGAAATTTTTCCACCAGAAAGACTTCGTTAAGTAGTATTGTTCTCGAATTGCTCCACCGGTGGGCGGCTTTGCCGGTCCATTCGACAAATCAGGAGGAACGTTGTGAAAAGCAGACTCGCTCTGGCGTCGCTTATTTTGTTGCTTGCCACCGCTGCCACAGCCCAATCGGCTGCCGACCGCCAGACCCTGACCCAGGCTCGCCAGGCTTATTACAGTCTTCGCACGCAAGGCGTGACCTCGTTCCAGTGTGACGTAAACCCCGATTGGAATTCCTTGCTGCAGGACGAGCGCGAGAAGAATCCCTCTGCCGCTGATGCTGCCGTAAAGATCCTCAGCCAGCTTCACTTTGTCGTTAGCTTCGGGGCGGACGGCAAGTCCAGCATGACTCACAACGAACTCACCGGGCAGACGGAGGAGATGAACAAGGCCCTGGCTCAAATCTATGGCGGCATGGAGCAGATGACCTCGGGTTTTTTTGACACGTGGTCTTTGTTCATGGTCAACAAGCCGTTCCCCGAGGCCGATACCAAATTCGAGTTGCAGACGGTGGGGCCACTCTACACACTGCATTATCTGGAGACCGGCGACGAGGTAGTTACCACCATGTCCAAGGACTTCGCCATCAACCAACTGACCGTCACAACTCCGCAGTTTCACTCCAGTATTCATCCCACGCTGACCAAGTCGGCGAATGGATTTCTGTTGAGTGGATACGATGCCGACTACGACAGCGGCAAGCCCGCGGAGCTTACTCATCTCAACGTGCTCGTTGAATACCAACCGGTGAATGGCGTGCAGATGCTTCAGAAATTAGACCTGAAGGGCTCCTACGGTGGCAGCAAGTTTTCTGTGCTACTCGGTTTTCAGGGCTGCCAGGCCACGAATAAGAAGTAGCGAGTTCGAGAACTATCCCGCCCACGCACTCGCTTGATCGCCGATTCCGGTGGAGCACTGCCCTCCCTTTCGTAGTACTCTGGCATCGCAGAGTTGAACGCCCCCATTCAGATCTCAATCGTGCCGGTGGACCAGATCGTCTGCTGCGGAGGTTGCAACGTGACTTCGACAGAGTTTCCGGATCCAGGGCCGGGTGCAGGCATCAATTCCCAGATAGCCATCAGTCGCGCCCAGCCCGTGGTCTTGCGCAACAACAGGTTCCTGATTGGCGTGACCATGATGGGAGGCATCTTCGCGGCTATCATGGCCGTAGCCATGGTGCTCGGAATGTTTTCGAAGCTTTTTCCGCTGAGCGCCCTCACCGCAGCCAGAGGATGGAGCGCCCTGCGATGGTCGCTCAGCGCATTGGCTATGGGTTCTATGTGCCCGTGGCTATGGAATCTGGGCCGCGCCATGGCGGGCTACGACGTGCGGCTCGATGGCCGCGGCGTGGAGTTCAACCTGGGCACGAAGAAGGCGCCCGCGAATCTGTTTATCGCCTGGGATCGGGTGGCCGCCATCAAACACAAACGTGCCGGGAATGTTCAACAATACTGGGTTCATGGAGCCGACGGGAGCGAAGCCAGATTTTCGTCCTATACGTTCTTCCGCCCCAAGAAGGTCGCCCGCTTGATCGCCGCCCGCGCCGGACTGACTATTCAGGAGGCCTGATCATTCCTGCATAGCCGCCGATCTGGAAGTAAATTTTTCGCCGCTGCGCGAATCGTGGAGAAACAAAAATCATGGCCGCACTCATCGACGCCATCGACGTAAAACGCAAAATGTTCTTTGAACTCGAAAATACTCCGTTTGTGTGCCTGGATGCGGAGGTTTCCACGCCGACCGCCCGGGGCGCTCAAACTCTGGTCCGCCTGAAGATGCGCAATCTTCTCACCCGCGCAGTTTTCGACAAGACATTCAAGGCCAGCGACCGCTTCAAGGAGCCTGACCTGGAAAAGGTCGAGGCATCCTACCTGTACAGCGACGACGGCGGGTTCCACTTCATGGACCAGGAGAACTTCGAAACCCTCACCCTTTCCCGCGAGATGATCGGGGACGCCCAGGACTTCATTGTCGAAGGAGCCATTGTCCAGCTGCACAAGTACAACGGCAACCCCATCGGCTTGCAGCTGCCACCCCATGTGGAGCTGACTGTCGCATATACCGAACCGGGAGCCCGGGGCGACGGCGCAAGCGGCAGTGGGACCAAGCCGGCCAAGCTCGAGACCGGCATCGAGATCCGCGTTCCCCTCTTCATTAAAGAAGGGGAAAGAATCAAGGTCTCAACCGAGACGCGGGAGTTTGCGGGGCGCGTCTGATCCTGCGCTGGTTATGCCTGGGCGAGATGTTTTTGACGAGATGATTGGAATGGAGCCGACGATCGGACTTGAACCGATGACCTGTCGATTACGAATCGACTGCTCTACCAACTGAGCTACGTCGGCCTCTGGGTTGGACTGTTCCAGTTTATCAAATTGCCGAAGCAGCGAACCGCAGATGGTCCGGGCAGGGACGGTAGCGCTGGCGTCCCGCCGGCTTGTCTGCGGGACTAAGGTTGACTGAGCGACTAAAAAGCCGGCGAGACGCCGGCGCTACGCTTACGCGGCGCGAGCACCGACCAGGCTCTCATACTCCTGCTCGGATTCGCCCGGCAGCAGCACCCACATGGTGTACACGCCCACCGCCGTTCCCACGGGAATATTGATGAACAGCACGAGGAAAGCTAGGACCAGGGCCAGGGTGCGGGCCCACGGCTCGCGATGCGTCAGGCCCCAGCCCGCGCAGAAGCCAAGCGCCGATCCACCCAGAACAATAATTGCAACCACACTCAGCAGGGGACGCAGAAAAGCTGGCGCTCCCGCCGGCCCGCCGGGGGCGAGCAGCGTGTTGGCAATAATATACAGAACCACGCCGATGATCGAATTGAAGGCGGAGATGGCAAACCAGAAAATTCCCAGCAAATGAAGGTGCCGCTGCACGCGTCCGGGACGTTGCTGCATTATCGTCACGGGTCCGACGATTTGTTTGCCGCACCGGCTGCAAAAAGCCTGGCCGGGTTGCATCGTGGTGCCGCATCCATCGCAGAACATGAATTCCTCTCCCGCCGATTCGTGAACCGGCCCCAATTAAATCTCAAACGACGATTCCCAACAGATGATTCCCAACAGATGATACGCAATCCGCGCGTTGGAGTTCAGTCGAAGTGTTGCCTCTCGACCGGTGGTTCAGGATGCGAATCAACTTACCGCAAAACGAAAAGGCCGCCCGGCAACAGGGCGACCTTCTCTTTTTCAAGGGAGAATAGTTCCAACGGAGGCTTAGATTTCCGTCAAAACTTTCTTGTGACAAAATCTTATGAGCCGAAAAAGGGGGGTGTCAAGCAATTTTTAGTAAATAAATGTCTTTATTTTCAATAACTTACAGAATTAATCAACACGCGCCCCACTCGTCCCAATTTGAGACGAAAACCCACTAAAACCATCGTAAGCCAATATTTCTAAGGCACTTATGAACGGTTTGAGGGGTCAGTCCTGTGCCCAGGGCGGGCTTGGGTGCCCTGCGGCGCTGCATCTCCCAGATCCAGAGAGATGAACTCAGTTTGGTTGGCATGGCCGAAGACAGGACCGGGGAAATAGCGCCGCAAGAGCACGCGGGCGCCGCCGAAAGCGACTCCCGCCGCCAGCGAGATCGCTCCCACGATCATGCAGAGCAGAATTATGTTCACCAGCAGGTTGGCTATGTTGTTCTTCTTGTCGAAGTAGGTGTTCTCGTTCCAGGTGACGCTGGCCTCGTAGTTCACCGCGCCCAACAGCGTCTGCGCGTCGCTTTGCGAAAGCGGACCGGCCGCGATTGCGACAATCGGCCCGGTGCGCTTGTCGAAGAACGGTCCAACATTCTCGATCGAGGAAACTCCCGCCTGGGGCTGAGCTGCGTGATGCGCGGCATCGATGCGCCGCAAATGTTCGGCGGCCACAGCCGGCGTCGGATACTGGATCAGCATCAGCGTAGCTTCGCCACCGGGAGTTGAATACTGCCCAAGCACGACTTCAGGATTGGTGGCGAAATCGACCAGATCTGCAGGCAGCGGAGATGTGATCGCGCCCAGCCCCAGTGGTCCCTCGGCGTATTTCTCCGTATTCGCTTCATAGCCGTGATGCGGCATGAAAGCCAGAATCGGAGGCAGGTTGCCCGCATTCCCAGCGGGCCGCGGCAACAAGCCCGCGAGTTCACGCAGATTCGCGGGCGACATGGGCGATACCTTGCTGAACACCGCTTCCACTAGAATATGCCCGCGATAAAACAGCACCCGCGGCTCCGCCGAAGCGCCCTGATCGCCAATGTCTTCCCGCGCCATCGCTGGCTGCACGTAGAACAAGTAGGCGCCGAAAGCCCCGCTCGCATCGGCAAACCGCGCCGCGCGGATCTTTAACGTGCGCCCATCGTCACTCTTATACGTAGCGGACTCGAAATCCGTGAAGCCGTATTCCTTAAGCAGCGCCGCGTTCGTGGGATCAGCCCCAGCCGCATCTTTGCTGGCCTGAGCCACACCCTGAATCTGCCATCCGGCAAACTGTTTTGGCAGAATCGGCGGCACTGGCGATACCGAGCCCGGAGCGGCCGCTAGCGCCATGCCGATAAGACATACAACGACAGCCGATATAAGAAGAGACCTCGAACCGCGTATAGGTAAGCAGATGGGCACAGAATCCCCTTCTGTGATTAGACCACAGAGGAGGAGAAAAAGTTTCCGAAGGGAAATCTGTCGGGGATGACCCGGGTACTATTTTGAGAGATGAGGCGCGGCAAGATCGATGAATTCCCGAGAGGATATGATCTTGGTTTGCTTCCAGAATCTCGGGAAATGCTTCTGGTTACCTGTCACCAGGTAGTCGGCGTGGGCGGCATCTGCGCATTCCAGGAATATATTGTCGCTGTCATCGCTCGCTACTTCGAGACGATGAGTTGGAGCCACCGTATAGCTATGGTTCTTAATGAGTTGTAACAACTGCAGCCTTAGACCCTTCCCAATCCTCAGCTCTCGACGGCCAAGGACATGCCCGTACTCCTTCATGATCGGCGGTGACACATAAAGGCGTGCTGGCTTGGTCAAGGCGATCAACAAGACGGTGCGCTGTGGTCCCTCCGGTTTAATCGCGGCAGAAACCAATACGTTCGTGTCGATTACCAGGCGGAGGGACAGCATTACCGCTTCGGCTTCCGCGAGCGGGCAGCCGCGATGATCCGGTCAATTTGACGCGCGGTCAATGTGCTCGTCCCGTTCCGCTCCGCTTCCTCGCCAATGATTCTTAAGACCTCGGGTTCGGGAGCAGCCAGTTTCACGTAATCGCGAATGCTCAGCAATACCGCTTTAGGGGCGCCGCGCTTCTCGATCACCAGAGATCGGCGCTCGTCATCGACTCGACGCAGAAGTTTGCCCAGATTCGATCGGGCGTTCAGTACTGAAACAACAATTACGCCATTTTTACCTGGAGTTGTTATAGGCATGAACTCTCCACTTCAATTACATGAAGTGTACAGTTCACATAAGATAGAGTCAACGAGATCGATCGGGTGAATTACCCTCCGTTAAGAAGCGGCCCCGTGGGGATTCAAGGTCTTGGGAAACCTACTGCCCCGCGCCCTTATCCATCTTGCTGGCCACCTTAACCCCGCTCAGCCCGTTCACATACTTGGCGATGCCGCGGTAGAGCGACTCGGCGATGCGCTGGCGGTATTCGCTGGTGGAAAGTCGCCGCTCGTCGGTAGGATTGCTGACAAAGGAAATCTCGGCAAGAATCGAGGGCATGTTCGCGCCAATCAGCACGATGAACGGAGCCTTCTTCACTCCCCGGTCGCGAATCGCGGGACTCTTCGCCGCCAGGCCGCTGTGCAGCGACTCCTGCACGTCCCCGGCAAACTCCCGCGACTCCTCGATCTTCTCTTTCAACGCGATCTTCTTCACCAGGTCACGCAACTCGTAAATCGATTTCGAGGAGACTGCGTTCTCCCGCGCCGCTACTTCCAGCGCTTCCGGCGAGGAAGTGAAGTTCAGGTAGTAAGTCTCGACTCCCCGAGCCTCGGGATCGCGGCTCGAGTTGGCATGGATGGAGACGAACAAATCCGCACGCGCCTGGTTGGCAATAGCCGTACGGGTTTCGAGCGGAATGAACGTGTCGTTCTTGCGCGTGTAAACTACTTCCGCTCCCAGTCGCGTCTCCAGCAGCTTGCCTAAACGCCGCCCCACGTCGAGGACGAGATCTTTTTCCTCCAGCCCGTTCGGCCCGATGGTTCCGGTATCGTGCCCTCCGTGACCCGGATCAATCACAATCTTGCCAATTTTCAGGCCCAGAGCGCGAATCAGCGACCGGTCCCCGCCCGCGGTAGGCCTCGCCTCATGAATGCCCAGGTCGGAAGACTGGGTGAAATTCGCATCCGGAGCTTCAGCGTCGCCCTCAACCTCACCATTCGCCCGAGTTCTTGCAACCACAGCTTTCCGCGCGCGCAACGAGCTCTTCTTCCCCACTCGATTATTCCGCTTCGCCAACTCCGCCGAAGATGCGCTGGTGTCGTCATCGGCCTCCACGATTTTCTTCACCACTGAAGTGGGCGCCTTCTTGCCCGCAACAGAGTTATCTGACGCAGGCACAGCCGCCTCATCGCTTGATACCACCCCAGGTCCTGTCGGCGAGGACTCGCCGTCTGCCACATCCGCCGGCGCGCTCTTATCGTTTCCATGAATATCCCTGCCATGAATATCCTTGCCATGAATATCAATGATCAGCCGGTAGGGATCAGGCAGCAGAAACGCGTCGTAATCGGAAAGGTCGTCAACCTCCAGCACCACCCGCGTGCTGCCCTGCCCAAGTTGCGCCACGCGAACTTTCTTCAAGAAAGCGGTGTCCCCGTCGAAGGTCTTGCCGACTAGAGTAGAGGCCAGCTTGGTATCGCGCAGATCGAACACGATGCGCGATGGATTGTCAATCCGCCGGGAAACAAACTTCACATTGCTTTCCACGTCAATCGCAACCCGCGTGTAGTCGGAAGCAGACCAGTGCCGGATGCCGGTCACGCGTGGCAATCCCGCAGACAGCGCCTCAGGATCGTCTTTCACGGATTGCGCGGCAGAAGACTTCGCATGAGAGGCTTGATCATCGCCAGCCCCACTCGCGTTCTTACCCTTCTCCTTGCCGCCGTTCTTTCCCAGCTGTTTCTTCTCCGCTGCCCGCCGCGCTTGCGCCGCTTTCTCGGCCCTCGCTTCACGGTTCATCTGGGCGACGTTGATTTCGGCGATGGCCTGCCGCGCATCGTCAACCAGTCGATTGTTCGGATAGCGCCGCAGAAACTCCTGGAAGGTGGCCCGTGCCGCGTCGGGGTTGTTGAGATCGTCCTTGTAAATCTCGCCGATGGTAAACAGCCCGTCGAAACGGTACCGGCTGCCGGGATACTCCCGGCGCAGAAACTTGTATTGCCCAATAGCTTCCGTCAGGACTTTGTCGTCGTTGAATCGCCTCCCCATTTCCACCAGCGTCTCAGCCACCGCAACCACGCTGGGGTCGGCTTTCGGGGAAGCGGGCGCTCCCAGATAAACATCGCGGTAGGCATTCAACACGCGCTGGTAGTCGCGTCGCGTCCGGCTGGCGGCAGGTCTTCCGTTCAGCGCCTCGCGCATCCGCTCGGCCGCAGTGAAATGCTGGCGAGCCCAGGCGTCGGAATGGTGCGCGCGCGCGCGTGTATGCGCTGCCACAGCGGTAGGAGTGAACGCCGCCAAGAGGGTGAGCACAAGCAACGCACTCCACAGACGACGCTGGCGCGATGAGCCTTTCAAGATAAACCGCCCGTGCCTTCGTTCCCGCTAGTTTGTATCAGTTGTGAACCAATACCTGGGTGCCAGAGAGATTAAATAAAGCCAGTGCCGCGAACTTAATCCGTATTGCTGATATGCAGTACCCCGCGCGCATCCCGCTGAACCGTAACGGGATCATGTGAAGCGCCAGAGCTAAAGGCGGACCCTCCATAATACAAGTTGGTGATCCGCCGCACGTAGTTTTGGGTTTCGGCAAAGCGCGGAACCCCGGAACTGCGCGCCACCGCCGTTGCCCCCGCGTTATAAGCAGCCAGCGTCAGCCGGACGTCGCCGCCATAGCTTTCCAGAAGCTGCTTCAAGTGTCGAACCCCAGCGTCCACATTTTGTTCCGGGTCAAACGGATTTTTCACCTTCAACTGCCGCGCCGTCGCCGGCATCAACTGCATCAGCCCCATCGCGCCCTTCCGCGACACCGCGTTAGGGTTGAAGTTTGACTCCACTTTTACCACCGCGCGCACCAGGTTCGGGTCCACGTTATGCCGTGCCGCAGCCTGCTCAATCGCGCCGTCAATATCCGCAGACGTAGCCAGTGGGCCATGGAAATTGGCGGTCGTGATCTTAGCGATCGCCGATTGGCTCGAATCATGCCCCATGTACTGGTCCACCTCGGCCGCCGCCGACCGGGCAGCTCGCATCACCGCCGCATTTGGTGGAGGCACCGGCTTCCACCGGTTCTCCTTGGAACTCCAATACTTAAGCGTGCGCCGCGGCGCGTCGGACGCCTCTGTGCGGCGAGGAGAAGCCGCCACGGAATCATTGACATAGATCTTCCGGCCATGCTCATCGCTGGCCGTGATCTTCGTGCGGGTGACTTTATCGGACGATCCGTCGCCACCTTCGTCGGCCCGGAGCAGTGGCCTGAGAGAAAGAGAGGTCGCGGCTAAGGTGCTGGCCATCAGTGCGATATGCAGGCGCTTTCGCATTACCGGGCGTATCCTCATGGCGAAGGCAAAGTGAAAGACAGACTTCACCCTCGCATCTCGCTACCCGGAACCTGACGGAGAATTTCTAAACCAGAGTAAGACGATTATAGGCGCGGTGGGAGCCAGCAGCAATCTATCTGAAGGGTGTAGAACCACTAGAGTAATCTCGGTAACCCAATGAAAACAATAGATTAGAGTCTCCTTGCAGCATAGACTCCGCGTTACCGCCCGACTTGCCCTAGCTCTGCCGGCTTCCACTGCGCGGTTGTCTCTTAATTGACAACCTGCGATAGCGTGCCACTGCTGGTTGTGTAATTGCTGTCGCCTGAATAGCTGGCCTTGATGGTGTCAGTGCCGGTCTTCAGGGTCGTTGTAGTGCATGCCGCTGTTCGCGACGAACTCACTTTCACCGCAGAGCAGCCGCTAATGCTCGTGCCGTTCGAGGTGAACGCCACCGTGCCGGTAGGTACCGGCGGACCCACGGGGGCAACCGTCGCCGTGAACGTCACCGACTGACCGGACGTGGAAGGATTCTTGCTCGAAACTACGGTCGTGGTGGAAGTGGCCTTGTTCACCGTCTGCGTCACCGTGCCACTGCTGCTCGTGTAATTGCTGTCGCCCGAATAACTGGCCTTGATGGTGTCGATGCCTGTCGCCAGCGTCGTCGTGGTGCATGCCGCGGTGCGCGACGAGGTCACCTTCACCGCCGAGCAGCCGCTGATGGTCGTGCCGTTGGAAGTGAACGCCACCGTGCCCGTGGGCGTTGGCGGACCCACAGGCGTGACCGTGGCCGTGAACGTTACCGACTGGCCCGCCGTGGAAGGATTCTTGCTCGAGACTACCTTCGTGGTGGAAGTAGCCTTGTTCACCGTCTGCGTCACCGTGCCACTGCTGCTCGTGTAATTGCTGTCGCCCGAATAGCTGGCCTTGATGGTGTCGGTGCCTACTATCAGCGTCGTCGTAGTGCATGCCGCCGTACGCGACGAACTCACCTTCACCGCCGAGCAGCCGCTAATGCTCGTGCCGTTCGAGGTGAACGCCACCGTGCCGGTAGGTGCCGGCGACGCAGGGCCAACCGTCGCCGTGAAGGTCACGGACTGGCCCGCCGTGGACGGATTCTTGCTCGAAACTACGGTTGTAGTGGAAGTGCCCTTGTTCACTGTCTGGGTTACCGTGCCACTGCTGCTCGAGTAATTGCTGTCGCCCGAATAACTGGCCTTGATTGTGTCGGTGCCTACTATCAGCGTTGTCGTAGTGCAGGCTGCCGTGCGCGACGAGGTCACCGTAACCGCCGAGCAGCCGCTAATGCTCGTACCATTCGAGGTGAACGCTACCGTGCCGGTAGGTGCCGGCGAGGTAGGGCCAACCGTCGCCGTGAACGTCACCGACTGGCCCACCGTGGACGGATTCTTGCTTGAAACTACTGTCGTTGTAGAAGTGCCCTTGTTGAAAGTTGCAGTTACGGCCTTCGCGGCACTCATCGTCACCTTGCATGTTCCGGTGCCACTGCAAGCTCCGCTCCAACCGGCAAAAGTCTGTCCCGCAGTCGCTGTCGCGGTCAGGGTCACGACCGTGCCGCTGCTGTAGGTAGCGCTGCAGGTGCTCGGGCAGGTGATGCCGCTCGGGCTGCTGGTTACCGATCCTGAGCCGGTCCCGGCCTCGGTCACCGTCAAAGTGAAACCAGTCGCCAGACTCAGTTCCCAGGCGCTGCGTCCGTGAGTGCCCGCCACCAGAGTGCGGGTGGCGTGCTGAAAATCCATAGACATAATTCCGACATTGGGGAGGCCCGTACCAAGCACCGACCAGGTCGTACCTCCATCACTCGTATAGAACGCGCCCACATCCGTACCGACGTAGTAGGTGTTGGCTACATCGGGATCGATGGCGATGCTTGTAACCGGAATGTTCGGCAAGTTTCCGCTGATGTCGGTCCAGGAGTTGCCGCCATCAGTTGTCTTAAACACGTGCCCGACGCTGTCGGTAAAGCCGGAAAACCCACCGTAGGTTGCGTAAGCGGTCGCGGCGGTCGTTGCATCCACTTTAATATCGGTGACGGCGCGCGTAGCGAGACTGCCGCCGAACCAGGTAGAACTCGTACCCGAGAGGGCGTTGTTGGTGAACGCAATCAGCGAGTCGTTCGATCCGGTGTAGATCGTATTGGAATCGCTGGGTGCGACTGCGACGATTGCGAGCGTCCCTCCGAGGGTCAGATCAGGGGAGATTGCAGTCCAGGTAGTTGCCCCGTCGGTGGACTGGTACACACGATTCGCTCCCACATAGACATTGGACGGACTCGAAGGGTCGAGAACGACGGGCGGGATGAACGCGATTCGGTCGCCGGAAGCAATGGTCGGCGCAACGTTCGAGAAGGTGTTGAGGCCGCCACCTGTCGTCGATTTTTCAACGCAGGGTCCGTGCCCGCTCACATAGACGGTGTTGGGCACGAGTGGATCGATGGCGCTGAATCCTCCGTCACCACAAGGAGCCACCCCATTCCATGTTAGAGAGTCGGTGTACGCCTGAGGGCCATTATCCTGGGCTCCGCCGAACATGCGATTAACATTTGTGGGATCGACTGACAACGCGTTATAGAACTGCGTCAGTCCAAGAGTGGAATTCTGGCTGGTCCAGTTCACGGTGACGCGCTGACGTTGGGCGAGCTCCAAACGCCTCCATCAGTCCCGACGTACACGATGCCGGCAGTGGACGAATACGCGACAGCGTGACCATCGGTATGAACGTTCACGCCATTGGCGCCGCCCCCTAGTATCGACCAGGTGGTGCCTCCATCCGTCGTACGAACCACTGTAGTCTGCGAGCTGGTAGCGTACTGATACGCTCCAACGGCAAAAACTACACTCGCGTTGTTGGGCGCGACCGCCAACGCCATGTCGTACCAGCACTGTGGATTGCAATAATTCGGAATGGAGGTCAGTTGGGTCCAGGTAGTGCCTGAGTTGGTGGTTTTATACATCGCGTACAGGCTTCCATCGGTGGCGTTGGCGACACTGGCATAAAGCGTAGTTGGGGTTGAAGGCGCTAGCGCAAGCGCGACGCGGCCGGCCGGCGCGCTGCCCGCTGTCAGCAACCCAGTCCATGTAACCCCGCCGTCTTTCGATCCCCAAACCCCGTTCGATGAGGTCCCTGAAGACGGGCCGATGGCCGCGTAGGCGTTGTTGCCGTTGGTCGGATCAAATACAACCGCCGTCGCGGGAAATCCGGCGCCGCCGAGAACATTCGTCCAGGTGCTGCCACCATCCGTGGAACGGAACACTCCGTCATTCCCTGAAAGAGTTACCCCGGCCAACAGTATCTGTCCGTTCGTAGGATGGACCGCCAGCGAGCCGATCGAGCCGCCGCCGGTGGTGGCGCCAAAGGGGCCCACAAAAGGTCCGGGCAGATTGGTCCATGTCGTTCCGCCATCGGTCGACTTGAGAATTCCGGCCCCGGTGTAACCATCCTGGTTGTTATTGTCCTCGCCCGTTCCAGCGTAAATGATGTTGTGGTTCGAGGGATCGATGGCGATGGACCCGATGGCAAGGCTAACCTGAGTGTCGGTGAGCGGACTCCAACTGGTACCACCGTTGGTCGTCTTCCACACGCCACCGTCCGCACCGCCCGCATAAATGACGCTGGCGTTGGTCGCATCGACCGCCAGCGCCGTCACTCTTCCAGAAACATTGGGCGAGCCAGTGAAGGGTTCGGAAAGCAGAGGTATGGTTGGCTCCGGGCCGATAAACGTCCAGGGAGTCGTGTTTAACGGCTGCGTCGCCAGTGCATGGGCTTCCATCAACTGCCGCTTACGAAGCGCCTTCACGCGCAAGCCTGCCGGGATGTGTTTGAGCGGATAGGCGCGCTGATGGTGATACCACTCTTCGCGCTGCTTGATCGAGTCAGGCGATTCGAATTCCGAATCCGCCTCCTGGGCGGCCGCAGAAACTACGATAAACAGTGCACAAAGGCAAGCGACAGTCAGCGGGAGCCCGCGGAACATCCTCATGATATTTGTCTCCAGTCGGATTGTTGTTTCACGTTCGCAAGATCAACTAGACCCTGCGAACACTTAAAACCCAAAAATGTTGTGATCCCCCGAAACACGCCGGCTTGAATAGAAACCCATTTGACCTGGGGTGCCACGGCTGGCTTGCGATTCTATCACTATGCGACCCCGTGTCTGTGATGCCAGTCACGGTACAGAGCTGTCCTCACCGGCTTTCCATCTCGTAGCGGCGGATTGAGCGTGTTGCGGCTGCAGCTTTTGTCAGTTGGCGTAACATCGCCGTTGCACTTATTGGTCCGCGTCGGCGTACCTTAAAAAGTACACGCAGCGCCCGTCAAGTCTACTTGAGTAGCTATGGGCCCTCCTCGAAAGTAGACATTTTTTCCACAGCCTAACCCCTTGATTCCGTTGAGTAGCCCAAAAAGGCCCACGAAGAATCAACAACTTAAGCCGAAAGTTTTTGTGATTTTGAAATGTTCCGGTTGGAACACTCAGCACATCGTTCCAGCGGGAACGTTCAACGGTTTACCGGGTCGCAGAAGCCCCCGGCTTCGCCAGTTCACCTTCCTTCATGATGAAAATGAAGGGGGTGGGCACATAATCCGTAATCACACCCAGGACGTCGATCATGGCCCCGGCAGCCGGCGGATGCGGCATGGGTTTCGCCATAGTGATTTGCATGTCGGCTTTGTTAGCCTTCTGGTTATCGTCGGTGATCGCAGCCTGAATCGCGTCTGATGTCGCGGAGATCACCTTCACCGGAATTTTCATCCGCACCGTCCCCTGCTTCTCCTTGTCAAGAATCGCCTGCATCACTTTGTCCGCAGCTTCCTTGTTGGCCGGGGAGGCGTCGCGGAAGCTCAACACGTACTCCCAATCACCGAAGGAAAGATCGCCCGGACCGTTGTCTTGGACCGCTTTGACCGCAATCTCCGCGGCCGTCGGCGCTGGCTTGATAGAAAAATCGGAGGGCCGGTCAGCCTGCTTTGCAGCGGCCGCGATCAACTGGTCCCACCCATCCTCGCCTCCGTGATACCTGCGGTACTTGGCCTTGCCGTAATCCTGGATTGACTTCTGCCCCGCGGCATTACCCTGCGCCAGCTGAAACGCTCTGGCAACGTACCAGAAACCATTCGGATCGAGCGGTTTCATCTCCAGGTCGGCGACCGCCAATTGATAAACGTCCTGCAAGCTCGTGGCATCGTTCTCCACCGCCTTCATGTAGTGGTCGCGAGCCGCCGGATACTCCTTGGCCTGCAACGCGGCAAAACCGGCCGCTCCCTGAAAGATCGACGCCATTTGCTTGCGCAGATTCGAAGTCCGCATCCGACATGCCGTCCGGCTTCTGCCAGCCTGGCAAAGACTTCAACCCTTTCTCCGCGTCCGCACCAGCTTCTGCAAGCGCCTTTGTATCGCCCTGTGTTGCCAGCGCCCGATTCAAGGCCGTCACAATCGCGAGCGCGCGGATTCTCCCGGGTTCGAGCTGGAGAATCCGGTTGGCGGTGCTCGCCACTTTGTCTCGATCGCCGGCTTGCTGGTAAGCGGCCATCGCTTCTTCCAGGGCATCGATTTTCACTACGCTGCCCGGATACTGAGCGAGGAAAGCTTCCATCGCGGCGGCTTTCTGCGCCGGGTTCTGCGTATTAAGCGCGGCGAGGTAGGCATTGTATTCGGTTGGATCCTTGATCACCTTCTGGCCGGCGGGCGCAGTCTGCTGCCCGGAAACCTGCGCCGAGTAAAACCAGAAAGTCGCGAAAAAAAATAAAACGAGGAAGAAGCTTGGGAACGGCCTTGCCCAACTGAGACGCATTTTGTTCATCTCCGGATTGGCACGAAGAATAGCAGACCGCTTTGGCTCCGAGTAGATTCCACCCGGACACATCCCGAAGTGCCCCGGGCGCCGTATTTGCTGCAGTGCCGGTAGATAGCCGCGAAGCGGCGTCATGTGAAAGCCCGGCACGGCAGTGCCAGAATGGCGGAAGTGGGACAAACCGAGTCCGCTTCAGCGGACGGCACCATCGCCCACCGACACGTGCTCGCCTAAGCCTTCTCCAGAGCCAGGCTCAAGTCATCCAGCGACAACGACCGCAGCAGATTGCGCCGCATGCCACGCTCCACCTCAGCCAGTCGGTCCGAAGCAACGGCGATCCATTCGAAGTCAGCAGCCTCAGCCATCTTCGTAAGATGGCTCTGAATGTCAGTGTTGTGAACCATCTCAGGCGCTCCCGATCCCAGAAACATCAGGTCGCGCAGCAGCGAATAAAGTGTGCGAAGCAGTCGCTCCGTCTTCTCCCGCCCCTCCGCCCCGGCGCGATAAGATTCCGTAATCTTGAAGAGCGCCGAATGCTCGCCTCCGAGCAATGCGGAGTTGAGAATGGCCATGGCGTCGGCGCGCGCGGCCACATAGCTCTCGACATCGAAACTGCGAGCCCGGCCCAGCGCCCCCTCGCTCAATTGCGCAACCAGCGCCCGCTGCGGCGCCTTCCACTCCGGACGATGCTCAGCCAGGTAGCGCTCCACTTCCTCCACCGGCACTGCCCCAAGCGGAAACACCATCGCTCGCGATCGAATCGTAGGCAGCAACTCGCCTTGATTCTCCGAAAGCAAAAAAATCGTAGCGAACTCCGGAGGCTCTTCCAGAACTTTCAACAGCGAATTCGCCGCCTCTTTCATAAACGCCGAGTCGGTGAAGATATAGACCCGCTCCCGCGCCTCCCCCGGCCGGTAATAAATGGTCTCAATCACCCGCCGCACCTGATCCACCTTGATCATCATCTGCGGAGGATCGGGAGGAATCACCAGCACATCCGGATGCGTCTGCACAAACAGCCGCGTATCTTTCTTGTCGGCCTCGCGCAGCCCCTCGCGCGCCTCCACCGCCTCGGCAAACCGCGCATCCAGATCGCCAGCCAGCGCGATCCTCCGGCAGTTCGCACACTGCCCGCAGAAGTCGGGCAGCCCCTCCGTCTCAACCGGCGCCAGGCAATTCAAAGCCTGCGCCAGCATCAGCGCCAGCGTGTACTTGCCCGCCCCGCGCGCCCCCGCAAGAATCACCGCATGCGGAAACCGCTTCCGCGCCAGCATCTCGCGCAAGCGCCGAACCGTCTCGGCATTCCCGTGAAAATCAGAAAAGCTCATGAGCGTGAATTGGATTCTCGCCGCGCTTCTTCGCGACGCTCAGCGATCAGTTCGTCAACAAGAGAAACCGTCACAGGAATACGTCTGCGCAGCAAACGCCGTGCCTTGGCCAAACGCTGCCGCACAGTGATTGTCTTGCGAGTACGCGATTCCTTCATATCGGTGACCGTCGATCTAAGGTTTGCCTTAATTTGGTTGCAGCCACACTGAGGGTGCCCCACCCTTGCGTTTTTTGCAAGGGTGGGAACTCCTGAAGCATGCAGCAAGGGCTTCGAGGATAATCGCTCACTGATCTTTTCCTAATCTCAACTTCCTCTGCAAAACTTCCACGATCCTCCGATGCGTCTGCCCCGGCGCGCCGCTGGCATCCACCGCCACAACGCGCTGCGGCTCGCGCGCGGCAATCGCCCGGTAGCCTTCCCGCACCCGCGCGAAGAACGCCCGGCTCTGCTGCTCAAACCGGTTCTCATCCGGATGTTTCCCCACACTCTTGTTTGCACCCGGATTCGCCCCCTGCACCGCCCGCCGGTTCCTCCGCCGCGCCCGCCCCACGCTCATCGCCGGGTCCGACTCCAGCAGGATCGTCAAATCCGGCTGCAACCCTCCGCACAGCAGACGATGCAACTCGATCACGACGCCGCTGCCCAGCTTCCGTCCGCCGCCCTGGTAAGCCTCGGTGGAATCGGTGAAGCGGTCGCACAGCACAATCTGCCCATGCTCGAGAGCCGGCACGATCACCTCGGCAATGTGTTGCGCCCGCGAAGCGAACATCAATGCCATCTCCGCCAGCGGCGCAAGCCCCTCGGTCGCGGAGTCGAGCAACACCCGCCGAATCTTCTCCCCCGTAGCCGTCCCCCCGGGCTCCCGCGTCTCAACCACCTTATGTCCAGCCGCGCGCAGCACCCCCGCCAGCTTACGCATCTGCGTGCTTTTGCCGGTCCCGTCCAGCCCTTCAAAGGTAATAAATTTCCCGCGCCGCGCCATCTTCATCTTGGGGATGATACCAGCCTGAATCGTGGAAAACTGTCCGCCGATTCACCCTGTCATCTTGAGCGGAGCATGCCGATGAGCGAAGCGAGTCGGCATGCGCAGTCGAAAGATCCCTACCTCAGCGCACCTTTCGCGCTGGAGGTTTCGCCGCTTTCCTGGAGCTTCGGCGGGATTCGTGAATCAACCGATCCACATCCCCTTCGCGAAGCCCGCGTTCCTCGATGCGCTGACGGCCGTAGGCATTGACCTCATCCCACCACGCACGCCGGTCGTAATGGCGGAGCGCCTCCCGAACCAGCTCACTCATGGTGCGGCTCTCCCGCTTGGCAATGGACTGGGCCCGCTTCAGCATTTCCGGCGGCAAGGTTACAATTACAAAATCAGCGGCTCTTCGGATAGCTGGGTCATCACTCCCTTCGGATCAGTTAAGCAACTGAAAGTCATGCCAGCCAGCGATTGGTGGACGCAGGAACTGGCTGACGAAGGTTTTCCGATGAAAACAGGACGAGTCGAACCGTCCTTCTTCATACTTTCTCTTGGACATCCTCCTCGCGCAGAACCAGGATCCTATTGCACCTCGAATAACAGGCCCGATGGAGAACGCGTAGCCTGTCCTGATCTTAAGTGGACGGACCGGCTCGGCATGACTTGGAGTTTTCGCGACGAAGAGACGGCGAATCGCGTGGCCAAGGCGATGGTGCATGCGGCGGAGCTTTGCGGCGGCGGCAGGAAGCCGGAGCCGTTCTAACTGTCGTAATATCGCGATAGCACTCATCGACCTCGGCTGACGGCTGCCCTTAGTATTTATTTCCACTGGCGGCGGGCGGAAAAAGCAAAACGGGGCGGCAAACTCCGCCCCGCAAAAAACTGAAAACTGACCACTGACCACTAGCCACTAGCCAGTACTGTCCGGTTAAAAGTCTAATAAACGCAATTGGTTATGAGATTCAGTCTCCACAAGTCGCCCTCCGTCGAGCGAAAAGGCTTGCTGGATGGGCGTTTTCTCGAACGGCGACACGCTCAAAATCTGCAGCATGGTGGAAAGTTTCGCCTCCAGATGAAGCCGCTTGCGCACGATGGCCACCAGCAGATAGCTGCAGACCGCGATCCAGATTTGGGTCTTCACTGCGTTCTCCGAGGTTCCGTAAAAGGCTTTGACCCGGAGATTTTGTTTGATCCACTTGAAAAACAACTCGACCTGCCAGCGCCGGCGATACAGATCGGCGATCACGGATGCGGGCAACACGAAATTGTTGGTCAGAAACACCAGGCGCCGGTCGTGTTCGGCGTCCCAGTAGCGAATGCGCCGCAGCCGGGCGGGATAGCCGCGGGCGGGGTAGAACCACACCAGCGCGATGGTTTGGTCGCATTGCACGCCCGTGGTTTTGTCCACCGGATGGGACGCCAGCCGGGTAAAGCGGAAGTTCCTGCGCGCCCGGGTCACGAAGAAGGCGCCGTGCTCGGTCCAGCGATAGAGCCGCTGGAAATCGAGATAGGCGCGATCCATCACATAAAACGCGCCCGCCTCGGGGGTGAGCGCATCGAGCAGATTCACGTCGTGCACCTGCGCCGCCGTGACCCGGATAAAGGTAGGAATGGAGCCGCGCAGATCGAGCAGCGTATGCAGTTTGAGCGCGTGCTGAGCCGACTTGTAGCGCGCCCAGGGAAACAGCGTCATACACAGATCGATGATGGTGGAGTCCAGGGCGTAGACCGTGTGGGCCAAGTCCAGCCCCAGATCTTCGCGGCCATAGAGCTGCCGCGCCTGCGCGATGAGGACGGCGGCGAAGTCGGCATAGATGCGCCAGTCGCGGCTTTCGTTGGCATCGGCCAGAGTGCTGCGCGACACCGTGCCCCGAATGCCCAGGTGATACAGTCGCCGCTCTTGCGAGCGCAGGCAGGCGACGATGTCGCGCAGGCTCTCGCGGAAGGTCAACTGGGCAAACGCCATGCACAGAAACTGGTCCCAGCAGGAAAAACTTCGCACCCGGTAGTTGCCGTCGTAGCGCTGCACACATTTGCGAAACTCGGGGATGGAGAGATGGTCCATCAGTTGGGCGAACAGAGATTGTCCCTGGTTCATGGTGATCGCAATTCAAATCGATCACCGCCCTTTGCGCACCTAAGTTCCTATATGCCATTGATTTATAACCGTTCAACGAATTCTTAACCGGACACTAGTGGCCACTAGCCACTGACCACTGACCACTGCTCTTACGTCCCCTCGCTCCACCCCGCCAAATACTCCTCCTGCTCCGGAGTAAGCCGGTCAATCTTGATCCCCATCGACTCCAGCTTCAGCTTGGCCACGCGCTTGTCGAGTTCGTCGGGAACGCGATAGACCCGTTTCTCCAGAGTCTTGAAATTCTTGACCATATATTCGACCGAGAGCGCCTGATCGGCAAAGCTCATATCCATCACCGACGCGGGATGCCCTTCAGCCGCCGCCAGATTAATCAGCCGTCCCTCGCCCAGCAGATTGATCTTGCGCCCATCTTTTAAGGAGTACTCGTCAACAAAATTGCGAGTCGTCCGCTTCGAGGACGACAGCTTCTCCAGAGCCGGAATATCGATCTCCACATTGAAGTGCCCGGAGTTCGAAATAATCGCGCCGTCTTTCATCAGCTCGAAGTGTTCTTTGGTCAGCACGCTCTTGTTGCCGGTGACGGTGCAGAAAACGTCGCCGAGCTTGGCCGCCTCGGTCATCGACATCACACGGAAGCCATCCATCACGGCTTCGAGCGCCTTCGTCGGATCGACTTCGGTGATAATCACTTCCGCGCCGTTACCGCGCGCGCGGCTGGCCAACCCGCGTCCGCACCAGCCGTAGCCGGCCACGATGAACTTCGACCCAGCCAGCAAAAAGTTCGTCGCCCGGATGATGCCGTCAATGGTCGACTGCCCGGTGCCGTAGCGGTTATCAAAAAGATGTTTGGTATCGGCGTCGTTCACGGCCACGATGGGAAACTTCAGCACGCCTTCCTTCGCCATCGCCCGCAGCCGGATCACGCCGGTGGTGGTTTCTTCCGTCCCGCCGATCACGCCTTCCAGAGCGTCTGTGCGCTTAGTGTGGAGGATAGTCACAAGGTCGGCGCCATCGTCCATCGTGATGTGCGGCTTGTGATCGATGGCCGCGAGGATGTGATTGTAATAAGTGTCGTTGTCCTCGCCCTTGATGGCGAACACCGGAATGCCCTGATCGCGCACCAGGCTCGCCGAAACATCGTCCTGCGTCGAAAGCGGATTCGAGGCGCACAACACCACGTCGGCTCCGCCGTCGCGCAGGCAAATGGCCAGGTTCGCCGTCTCCGCCGTAACGTGCAGGCAGGCTGAGATGCGAATCCCCTTCAGCGGTTGGTTTTTGATGAACTCTTTACGGATAATTTGCAGCACCTTCATGGACTGGTTCGCCCACTCGATGCGCTTCTTGCCCAGTTCGGCCAGTTCCAGGCTCTTGATATCGCTATTGATCTGTGCTGCTGTTGACATACGCCTCCTGTGGCGCTTGCACTGCGAAAAACTGTTTGGTTACCTGACTACTTTGTGTTGATCCGAGAGATTAGATGGTTGCCTAGCTCAGTCAGAATACACGACTCGGCGGAAAATTCAGCATCCCCCACCGGCCCTTTAGGGAGTGGCACTTTCGGCCCATCCACCGTTTCACCTTGGTGAGTCCATTTACCTAAGTCACAATTCCGAGTGTCATCCCGAGCGAAGCGAGGGATCTTGCTGTCACGCCACCAGGGAGTGTCATCCCGAGCGAAGCGAGGGATCTTGGGTTTTGCGAACGCGCCGCAGCCTGCCGCTACAGGCAAGAACCCCAAAGCTACTTGCGCCCAGCGTGCGCCGGCTCCCGCACCCCGGCAGCACTCGCCAGCGAAGCCGCCTTGTCAGTTAACTCCCAAGTGAAGTCTGGATCGTTGCGCCCGAAGTGCCCGTAAGCCGCCGTCTTCTTGTAAATCGGCCGCCGCAGATCGAGCGACTCAATGATCCCTCGCGGCGTCAACTTGAAGTGCGCCCGAATCAAATCCGGAATGATCGCCGGATCCACTTTCTCGGTTCCAAAAGTATCCACGCGCACGCTTACAGGATCCGCCACGCCGATGGCGTAAGCCAGTTGCACTTCACAACGACCCGCCAGCTTCGCCGCAACAATATTCTTCGCGATGTGCCGCGCCATGTAAGCCGCCGAGCGATCCACCTTGGTCGGATCCTTGCCGCTGAACGCCCCGCCGCCGTGACGCCCCATGCCGCCGTAGGTGTCGACAATGATCTTGCGCCCGGTCAGCCCGGTGTCGCCCATCGGCCCGCCAATCACAAACCGTCCCGTGGGATTGATGTGGTACTTGGTGTACTCGTCGAGCAGATGCGCGGGAATAACCGCTTGAATGACGTGCTTCAAAATTCCCGCGCGCAACTCCTCGTTCCCCACCGTCTCCGCATGCTGCGTCGAAATCACCACCGCATCCACCCGCAGCACCTTGCCCTGAGCATCATATTCAACCGTGACTTGTGATTTTCCATCCGGACGAAGGAAGGGCAGCGTTCCATTCTTGCGCACCTGCGACAGCCGCAGCGTAAGCTTGTGCGCCAAAGATATAGGAGTAGGCATCAACTCCTCATTCTCATCACAAGCATACCCAAACATCATTCCTTGATCGCCGGCGCCGCCGGTGTCTACGCCCATGGCTATGTCGCCAGACTGTTTGTTGATGCTGGAGATTACGGCGCAGGTGTTGCAGTCGAAGCCGTGGAGGGCGTTGTCGTAGCCGATGGATTGCACGGTGCCGCGGACTACGTTTTGAAAATCGACGTAGGCTTTGGTGGTGATTTCTCCGGCGATGACTACGAGGCCGGTGGCGGTGAGGGTTTCGCAGGCTACGCGGCTGGAGGTGTCTTCGGCCAGGCAGGCGTCGAGGATGGCGTCGGAAATCTGGTCGGCGATTTTATCGGGATGGCCTTCGGTTACGGATTCAGAAGTAAATAGAATGCGATTTTTGGCAGACAAAATTTGTTCTCCTTAAAAAGCTGCTTTGGACTTACCTTGTGGCGAGACCCGCAGATCCTTCGGCGTGCATCGCTGGCGCAGGGCGGGCAGCGGCACGCGGTCACACGCTTCAACCTAGCAATGACAACTATAAAGGCTAACAGACGGATTCCGGCCGCGCAATGGTTTTAGCCCCAAGTGTCGGGGGATGAATCCAATTGCGGAATTGAGATGTTGGATGGCGGGATTGGGTTGTTAGCGGGGAGGGGAATTGGGGAATTCGGACGGGACTTTGCCTAATTCTATCGCTTAAAATGGGGCCAGTCCACCCGTCTGTCGCCGGCTTATTGTCCCTCAGACCTCAAACGCTTTGGGGTAAGCCAATCTCAACCGATACGTGTCGGTCAAATCGATTACGCCATAATAGACTTCGGTCTCCGTGATGGCCTTAGCCATCGCCAGTCTTGCCATCAAATCCACAATGCTCTCTTTGATTTCACCCTCATACTGAACGAAGAACACTTGAGCGGGGCTGGAAAACAATCGTTGAATCTGATCGCCGTTCTTGCCCATCATCTTCGGCACAAGCGGCCCGCTCTTCGCTGGACCTTTAAGTGCGAACGCCGCTCTCCGTCTTTTTCCCTTGATCGTAGCCCGCGTTGTGAAAATGTCATCTAACTCGCCACCCCAATCTTTCGGGTCCAATTTCTCGCCCAACAGCTTCACGATTCCCTTCTTGACAGTCGCCTCAGGCAGGCGGGGCGGAGACAATTCTGCCGGAATGTTTTTTACCGACTTCACCTTCTCAAATTCTTTAACCTCATCCACTGACAGGCTGTCGATCTTGGGTTTGAATGGAGTCTTGATCTTAATTGTCTGATTCGTGACTGTGATTTTAGGTCTGGACTTTGTGTGGTATGCATCCCGCTGCTTCTTATTGTTAGCGAGTTGTAGAGCTTTCTTCACATCGCGATGGCGGTCCAATTTCGCGTAGGCGGTTGTCATTCGGCCGTTCTCTAGGATTCGTTCTTGCGTGAAAGCATGGTTCACCAGTGGCTTTCCGATTTCGGTAACTCGCTTCGGCGTAATTGAGAGCTTCGCCGCAAGTACCCCAACAGACTTCACTCGCTTCTTCCCGAAATTGACGGCTCTCGCCAAAGCCTGCCGAGCTGGCGCTTTCGTCAGCAGATCGACGAGGTTGTCGATCTGATCCCTGCGATGCGAAGTGTTGTCGGAAACGTTGAGAATCATTTACCCTTCCCCTTCGCAAGGGGCTTCAAGAAGCTGTTCACGTCAGTTTTGCTCTTGTTCAGCATCTTCGCGATGTCGCCTTGTGCGACCTTCATCGAATGGAGCTGAAGCATCAGCACTTTTTCCAAAAGCTCAATCAGCCGCTCTGTTCCATCATTGGGCATCGCCTACTCCTTTTTTCGCGCCTTCTTCCCGTTATTCTCATTTCCCCGTCGCCGGGCGAGTTCTGAATTTACCGACGTTGCCGGCCTGTCAACGATTCCGGCAATTTCGGAGGGCGCGAGCCCAGTCGCATCCAACAGTTTTGTCTGCTCCCGCGAAGAACGCGGGTGATCCGGCTGAGGTAGTGTTACGACCAAAAGACCGATCACCGCATCCAGCCGCTTGATGAGTTCTGAAAGGCCAACCTCCGGCATATTTCACTCCTTCGATTTCGAAGAATTCTTTGTCAGCTTCGCGATCCGGCTTACTCGGTTCATGTCCAATCCGACGGCCTCGCGAATTTGGCCTTGGGGCACACCCTTGGAAGCCATCTGAAAAATCAGCAGGTCTTGCAGGGTCGCGAGTATTTGCCCCTGAACGTCCTTTTCCATCACACAACCCTCCTCACTTTGATTTGCCCTTCCGAGCATGCTTGCGGATTTCCGAAAGCCGAACGTTTACAGTATTGGAAGTTGAGCCGATCACGGTTGCGATTTCGGATGGCCCAAAGCCTGCCTTGTCCAAAATCACGATTTGCTCCTTCTGCTTCATTGAGTCGAGATTGACCAGCAATAGCGCTCTCAGAGTCTTCTCCAATTCAGTCCTGGTTTCTTCTGCCACGTAATTCCTTCGACCTCCGCTTCTTAAGATTCGAAGCCTCCACGCTCACGGTCCCCACCGTTGTGCTTACCAGGTGCGCGATCTCTTGGCGCTCCATTCCGGCATCAGACAATAGCTGAATCTGTTGCCCCTTCGTCTTTCCTTCAATCAGTGCTAGCGCAAGTAGACGGCGAACTATCCTGAACTCGTTCTCAAGTTTTGTAACTGAATCCTGATTCGACATTGTGACTCCCGCCCGAAGCTCGGTACTGCAATAATGGGAGCACGTCAAAGGTTTAGTTGTCAAGCCAATTATGTTTATACGGTGAGATTATTGCACATTTAATTGTGCGGTTAACATTTTTGTTTTCAGGTGGATAACCTTGACTGAAGTGGTTTATTCGCTATATCCTAATGTATGCTGGCTTCCATCGCATACTTGTGTGTTTATAATATACGTATTATCAATATGTTACGATGTCACGTTATCTTGTAGATCAGCAATACTTAGTAATACTGAAATCGTATTCAGGCGGGCCGCTAATATGTGCATATCATCATATAACCTCATCATCTACGATAAATAAGTAGGTTCGCTGTATGTTTGCCTCAATTAGAACCGGGCCTCGAGCGGGAGTCGCAATGTCGAATCAGGATTCAGTTACAAAACTTGAGAACGAGTTCAGGATTGTTCGCCGTTTACTTTAGGAAGCTGGGCGGGCGTCCAGCCTGGTTGAGGGGTGCGTCGCTAATGGGGGATGTGCCATCCGCCCAATTCCTGCAAGAGCGGATTCGGCAGCTAAAATAAAAACCTCGACGAGTTCTCGAATTCTGGTGGGACCGTTCGACTATGTGGTGAAGGCCGGGTGCCCCATTTCTCGCGTTCTTTGCGAGAAGTGGGTTTTTTTCGCTACGACCTGTTTTGCAGCAATGGCGCACCATTCGCACTTTAGCCGCGCTTGCGTTTTGTGCTTGCATGGAGTCTGCTGCTTGGAGGCTAAAAGCCCCGCCCTTCGATTTCGCTCTGACGGAAATCCCCACTTCTCGCGCAAAAAACGCGCGAGAAATGGGGCACCCAGGTCTGATTTTTGATGCGTTCTTGAACCTCAACCGGCGCTCCGCCGAATTTTCTCCTCCCACCCGGTCCAGTCGTTGATCCGAACCAATCCTGCCTCTCCGTATGCGTAGGATCGGTAGCTGCTCCACCGCCAATCCTCCGGACTCGCCACCAGTCCGCGCACTACCGGATTGCGATGCATGTACTTCAGCTTCTCGACCTCTTTCTGTTGGCCCCACAGGTTGAAATCATAGAAACGACTCTGCCAGAATCGGCCGGAGAATTTGCCCGCAATGGCCAGCCGCCGGGAGACGCTCAGCTTCACCGCCTGAATTATCTTCGACGGATCGCCCATCAACGGTTCGGAAATCAGTAGATGCACGTGTTCGGGCATGACCACGTATCCGATCACGGCAAAACGGTAGCGGACGCGCATCAACTCGAGGACGGCAAGTACCAGATCGCGGCGCTCGGGGTTGCCAAGCAGCGGCTTGCGTCGATAGCAGCTCCAGGTGATGAAATGGAGGCTTCCCGTGCCGTAGTAACGCTTTAGGCCCCAAGGCATGAAGAAACACTACGCACAATTACGAGGTCGTGTCTGTGATGGATGAACATGGGCTGGACTCATCGTGAGGTCAAGTCAAGAGCCCCACTTCTCGCAAAGGACGCGAGAAATGGGGCACCCAAGTCTATTTGAAGGATAGGTCGAATGCAGATGTGGGCCCACCCGCTCGAAATCAACGGCCTCGGGGAGGTTTGACCGGCGCGGCGGGGGCGGCTAGGCGATGTTTTGCGGCGCGGGCGGTCTCGCGGAGGAGGGGGTCGGAACTGTCCAGGCACGGTCCTAGTTCCGCCTCCAAGGACTTGATGGCGAAGGTTCCGATGGCGTAGGCTCCGCAGGATTTCAACCAGGGATCGTCGCTGGCGACCAGTTCGGCTACGACCTGCTCGCGATTTTCGACGCTGGCGCGTACAAAACGTTCTGCGATTGCGCTTCTTGCTTCGGCGCTCACCTTGCCATCCAGCAGCGGCACCAGGATGCGGCGGAGGTGCAGGCTTAGAACGCTCTCGAGAAATTCCAGCGCATTGTCATGGACGGACGCATTGTCGGATTGCAATCCAAAATAAGCCGAGTGCAAATCCAGATGGGGATGCAGGAGCTTGAGGAGGCGGAAGATTCTTTCGAGTTCCTGTTGAAAGGCTTCGCGGAGCGCGCGCATGACTGGGTCATCGGAATCTTCTGGAAGGCGGAGGGCCTCGCGTATCTGGTAGGAGCGGTAGTGGCCCATGATTTCGGCGGCGAGAATGGTTTCCACCAATTGCATATCCAGCGCGATTTCGGGATGCCTCTGGTGAATCTTGTTCAGCGCACTGATCAGTTGCAGACGAAGGACCGTGTCGAGTTCGAGGAGATTGTCCAATACCACGCGCGTGGCCGCAGGAGTGCCGATGCTGGCCAGGATCGGCGGGATGGCCCGGCGGGTCTCCATGGGAGTGGAGACATCGGCGAGACGGTCGCGGAGCAGCGCAACGGAGTGGTCACCGAATTTGGCGAGGGCCTGGGCGGCGTCGGTGGAGAGTTCACGATTGGTAAGAAGATCGAGCAAAGTGGGCGCGAGGGAAAATTTTCGGAGGGCGGCGGCGGAGCGGATGGCTTCGCGCACGACCTGATGGTCGGGATCGGCGAGGAGCGTGGGCACCAAGGGATCGAAGAAATCAGGGAGTTCGCCGAGGATGCGGGCGAGTTCCAGACGAGTGCGCTGACCTTCCGGGCCGCCCTCGGTGGACATTCCAACGAGGATCTGGCGGGCGGTTTCGATGTTTTGGGCTTGACCGGGACGGGCCAGGTAGGCGGCCACGGCGGAGCGGACGGCATAATCGGCGCAGTCGTCGATTTCGGCCATCAGAGTGAGCGGATCGACATGAGCGTGGTAAGCGAGGTACAGCATGGCTTCGGTGCGAACGCCGGAGTCGGGATCTTGCAGCAGGGCCTCGATGGAGGGCTGGACAGACTTATCGCCGGCCGCGGAGAGAATCGAAATGGCTTTCTGGCGGACCTCCGGGGCGGGATGGTTGAGGAGATCGCGAATTACGGGGTGAGCGGCGCGCTGGCGCTCGACTTCGAAGAGGCTGAGAGCGTAGAGGATCTCCGCGGGATCGGAGGTGAGAGTTTTTTTCGCCAGCAAGTCGAGGGTGGAGCGATCGAGAGCGAGGGCAGAGGCCTGTTCCGCGTCGAAACGATGCTGGCTGATGGATTCCTGCAAGACGACGATGTACTGCTTTCCCACGACGAAAACCGCGGCCAGCCAGCCCAGGATAAGAAGGATGGCAATCCAGCCGATTTGCTGCGCCGTCCACCCCAGGCGGGATGCGAAGACCAGAACGACCACTCCGGCTAATCCGTCGCCGAAGCGCCAGACCACGGTGTCGATAAACCATTTGGCCTGCAGTTTGACGCGGTTGGGCAGCGGCAAATAGAGCAATTCGATGGTGGAGCGGTCAATGGAATAGTGCAGGACCTGATCGCCGCCCTTGAGAAACACAGCGGCGGCGATGGCTCCCCAGACAACCATGGCGGTTGAACCCAACAAAATTACGACGGGAAGAATGAACAGCATGGGGCCGATGCCGAAGCGGCGAAGCAGGCGCGTAGTGAGCAGCAACTGAACCAGCAGGGCCAGCACGCCGGCGTAAAAATAAAAGTCGCCGAAGAAAATGGCCATGGCGTCTGTGCTTACGGAAAACTGCTTGGCGACGGCCTTGAATTGCCAACCCGTAAGAGTGGTGACGAACGATGAAATGCAGATGACGGCAGCAATGGCGCGCAGATAACGGGAAGAGAACACAGCGCGCACACTGTCTGCGAGATCTTTTTGGCCGGTTCCCGCGACGCCTCCGGTGGGATCGTTCGCCATATCGAGGCGAAGCTTGCCGCGATTAGAAGCCACGGCCATGACCGCGGAACAAATCACCAGCAGAGCGGCCATGGCGAGCAGCAGACTTTCGGTGCCGAAGGCTAGGGCGACAACTTTCGAGAGGTAGCCGCCGAAAATCCAGCCCGTGATGCCGCCCCCGCCCACCATGCCGTAGATACGTTTTGCTTCGCGCGTGGTCAGCAGATAATTCGCCAGAGTCCATACCTGGGTGGGCGCCAGCACTCCGAACATCCCTACCCAAACATAGAAGACGGGATAAAGCCAGAAGGGACGGGAATGCCGGGTGAGGAGCCAGAAAACGGTGAAGGTGGCGGCAAAGAACAGGGGGCTGCCCACCAGCAATTTGCTCAGCGAGGTAAGCCGGCCCACGCGCAGGTAGAGGACAACGACGAAGCCGGCTAAAAAGCCGGAGGCGATATCCGCATAGGGCAGTTGCACGGCCGGGAACTGCGTGAGGAACAGGGCATCGCGAGCAACTTTACCGATGACATAAACGCTGATGGTGAGAAACAGGCAAGAACTCAGGCGGACGCCGCAAGCCAAGTCTCCTGGTTGAATTTTCAGGGCCCGTTCCAGCCAGCGCTTCATCTCAACAACCTATTCGCATGCGTCATTCAATGGTGATGGATCGATTACCAGCTGAGGCCCCGAAGGCGGGTGGCGCACATCTACCAGGGTTTGTGTGCGCCATTACTCCAGAGGTTGCCTCATCAGAGGTTGCCCCATCCTTGCGTTTTTTGCAAGGGTGGGCGACGATGCTGGCGGAACAATTTTGTGGGGTGATATCTGCGCGGGGTGGACCGAATGGCGCGCCACGCGCCCATTTCTGAGGAGTAGCCATGGGTGAAGATAGCTTTATTCCGGTTGCAACCGATGCCCGATCGCGAAACGACCTGGTTGAGCGCGGGTTTAGCCGGCAGCCGCTCAGAGTTGATTTGGACATCGCGCGCGCGATGGAAGAATTGGCGCATGCGGCATGGTCCCTCCGTCGGGATAAATACTACGAGGGTGGTGACCGGTATCGATCATTAAATCGTGCACGGGCGGAGATTGTTGAGGGTGGGGTGAAGGTTTGGTTGAGCGAAGAGAGCACGCCCTATGTGCAGCTGAAAAAATACAACACGACGATCGGGGGCCAGGCGCGAGAGTATGCTGCGCTGCCGGCGGAGGTGGCGGGGTCCATCGGAGTGCGCAAGATGATTGCTCAACAGCTGCATTCCCTGCCGCTGTCGACGGTGGGGAAGAAGTATTTGGTGAACGTCCATTTGATACGATTCACGGCCACGCCGGGGCGGCCTTGCGACACTAGCCCGCCGGGATTGCATAAGGACGGGGAAAAGTACATCGCCACTCAACTGGTGGGGCGCTGCGGGGCTGAGGGTGGGGAAGTGATCATCACCGGCAACGACAAACGCGAATTGGATCGCTTCATCATGCGCGAAACGGGGCAATGTTACGTATTCGACGATGACCGCGTCTGGCATATGTTGACGCCCGTGGCGGTGCTGGAAGGGAATCAGTTTGCGTACCGCGACACGCTGGCATTCGATATGCTGCCGGAGGGCTGGGAACCGGAGAAGTGATTCGGGGGAGCAGGGCGCGGATGGAGGGAGTTGGGCTTATGCCCGCCGCTGGTAGCATCGTGTCGCACCCTCGAAAAAGATGCGAGGATGGGGCACCCTCAGCCTGCTGTTATCAGCGAGATCAACCCCGCGATGGTTGGGCCAGCCGGCCAAGTGTGGCTCCCGCGCGATGGAAAGAAGATCAAAATCCCCGCCCTGTCTCTGCGAAGAGCGCAGAGACAAGGACGGGGCGGCCGAGGCGATTGCCGCCTAGAACTGGGAGTTGGTGTAGCTGTAAGTGGGCAGGGTTTCGGGAATGGTGGCCGGCGTGGGTTGTCCGGTACGTCCCGCTGAAGTGATGGTGGAGTTGGTGTAGCTGTAACTGAAGGGCGTGTTTGTAGGGTTGCTGGTGATGTCATAATCGCTGGGATTGCCGGTGGTGCCAAAGCCTGGATTCCAGCAAAGTCCCACGTCAGTGGTATTGGGGCCCTTACCGTCATCTTCATCGATGGTGACCGGAGTTGTGCCTTGCTGCCAAGACTTGCTGAGAGGCGCGCTGTCGAAATACATGAAGTTGGAGTTGGTGGTGTTGTAGTTGCCGGAGGTGCAAGAGCCGTTTGAGGTTGGGCTCTTCAAAACGTGGAAGGCGTAAGGGTCGCTGCAGAAATTGGGCGTACCGGCCCGGTTGTAAGCGTTGGCCTCGAAGTCCTGGAATTGGTAATAGCTTTGCCCGCAGGAGTTCGCGCATCCCTGTAAGAAGGAAAAGCCAGGAGTGGGACCGGTTGTGGAGGGAGTGTTTTCGTTGAGATCGAAGTTCCAGATGTTCCAAAGGAACTCTACGGTGGTGAAGGGAGTGCTGGTGGAGCAGCCAGCTGGCCAGGGAGTTTGCTCGAAGACCATGCCCTGCAGTGCCAGGGAGAAAATGTTGTTTTTGAATACATTGGGGTTGGAGGAGTAAGTGACGGAGGGGCCCTCGGTCAGGGAGACGGCGAAGTCGGACATGTGGTAGACGACGTTGTAGTTAACGTTGACGCCGGCGGTCTGGGAATCGAGATAGATTCCGTTACCACCGTAGCCGGTGCCAGAGATGGTCATGTAGCCATCGATGATCTGGGAATCGGTGGTGTCGTGAACCAGATTGTACTCGATGGTGTTGCCGGTTCCGCTGCCGGCGGGGCCGCCGACGTTGTAATAGAGCGAACCGCCGTCGGAGGTGACGCCCTGCATCAAGTTCCACAGGCGGTTGGACTCGGCGACGATGTTACTGCCGCTGACTCCAACTCCGCCGCTGAAAGGTCCGCAACTCTCCTGACAGATGGAAATGCCGGCGTGGTAACCATCGGTGACATCATTGTTTTCAATGATGATGCCCTGGCCGTTGGCTTCGGCAATGCCCTCGCCATCGGCGAAGACGCGAGAGTAACCATCGATTAAGTTCTGATTCAGAGTGATGTTATTCACGACATAGGTGGACTGATCGTGGACGCCGACGACGTGACCGAGGCGGATGCCGCTATCGCCGATGTCGAGGAATGAGGAATATTCCACGGTATCGTAGTTGGCTGCAGCGGTTGTAGTCGTGTTCCCGGGAGGGGAAGCGATGAGAATTCCCGAGCCCGAGGTGTAGGCGACGGTATCGCCATTGAAGACGACGTGCTGGCAGCTTTCACAATCAATAGCTTGAGGAACTGCCGTGTCACCGTTGTTGTCATTGTTGAAGCCGGTGAAGGAGGGGACGAAATCGTCCATTTGAAAAGTGATGCCGTCGAAGTTGACATAGCTGAGGCCGGACGCGCTGCCCGTCGGCGCCTTGGCCCAGAGCAGACTGCCCCCGACGAAGTCGTTGCTTCCCGACTGCGGGAACTGATTACTTAGTTGCTGTCCGGAGGCGATGACGGAGGAGTAGGGAAGTTGGGGGATGAGCACGGTGTCGTTGGCGAGGTTCTCGCCGGAGTTGACGATGTAGTAGAGGATACTGGTGGAGCGGTCCCAATACCATAAGCCGGTCTGGCCCGCGGCCTGGGCGGCGATGAAAGCGTTGCGAACGTTTTCGATGTAATAGCGGTGGTTGGTGTTCGGGCCAAAAAAGTTGGTAAGGCCAGTATTGGCTTTGGTGGCGCCAGTGAGATAGATAATGTCGTTTGTGTTGTCGATGCAGGCGATGCGCATGGCGTTGACGGTCCAGGCGTCGATGAGGGTGAGCCCGATGTCGCCTTCTGGATAGGAAGAGCCGGTGGTGGCGTTGCAGGGGCCGGAGAAGCCGGTTCCGCTGGTGCTGCCGCTGTAGGTCCCGTTCAAGTTTGTCCAATTAAAAATGTTGTCGGGGCCGCTGCTGCTGTAGACAAAGCGATCGAGGCACTTGACCCCGTCGTTAGGGCAGTTCGGCGTATTCGTGCCTGAATTGTAAAGCACCGGGCTGGAGACTCTCAGATAGGTGCCGAGGTTGCAAAGCGACATGCTGACGGTGAGACCGGTCTGGGTGGAGATGCAGTGGGTGCCGCTGATGTAGTAGCCCACGCCGGCTGACTGCTCAATGCGGGCGCGCAGGCGGCGCGTGGGCGTGCTGCTGCCGGAGGGCAGGTAATACAGATATTCGAAGGGTTGGAGATTGTAAGTCAGGTGTGTGCTGGGGTTGTTGTTATTGTAAGTCGAAGGCAGAGTTACTTGATAAACGTTGGTGTAACCGGGGGTTAGCGTCCAAGTAAGGCCGAGGCCAGAGGTTCCCGCAGTGCCGCCTACCTGGATGGCGCCACTGACCACGACCGGAGCGGTGTTGGAAGAGTTGGGCTGCCAAGTTACGCTGTAAGTGCTGGTGCCGGAATCCTTACAGGTGAATACCAAGGTTCCAGGATTAGTGGGGCTATATAAAAGGTAGTAAGTGCCCTGACCGATGTTGATGGTGGCAGACTGAGAGCGGGTGCCGCAGGTTGAAGTCTCTATTGCGGCTTGGGCTTTGGCCAGCGAGGCGTAGGCGGTGGCGGAGGTATTTCCGTTATTGGAGTCACTGCCGGAGGTAGAGACGTATTTGGTTTGTGCGATGGCAGGAACTGAGCATGCCAGGCTAAAGGCAACGAGCATAGCCGGCAATGAGCGGAAAAGGTTTTTCATATGCGAGTCTCCTTGAATGTGTGTTTACTGTGACGGTGGCGTGGGCTGATTGTGACTGTAAGTCGGAGCGATACGAATTAGGAGGAGTGTAGACGCGCGGCCTGTGAATAAAATATCCGCCGTTAATCTTTTACGAAAACAGGATAAGCATGTGTTGTCAGTATCTTACGGAGAGTGAGTGGAGTTAAGCGCAGCATTTTCACGCTAATCGTGCTGTCACTTAGGTCCTGCCGAGGTATTAGCTAACTAAAGAGAGTCCGACGACGCGTCAAGTGGCGAGCATGGAGAGTAGGTCTGAAATCCTGAGGTAGAGGGAGCGGTGTATCTCATCCTTCAGAACCGAGGATGAACGTCGCATGCGATCATGGACGAGCTTATGGGGTGAATTTGTAGATGGTGCCGTCGTTGGTGGTGCCGCCGTGGGTAGTGGCGCCGTAAAGGTTGCCGGCGGAGTCGGAGACTAATCCGTTGTAGGCGAAGCCGGCGCCGGGAGCGCCGGGGAAGCGGTAGGGGACAGTCTCGGTCCAGGTGCCGTTGGCGTTGGGAGACAGCTTGAAGATTGCGCCGCAGTCACATTGCGTTCCACCGGCACTGGTGGTGCCGTACAGGTTGCCAGCTTTGTCGGAGGCTAATGTGCTGATGGGACTGCTGCCGTCGTTTCCGCCTTTGAAGTTGTAAAGCACGGTCTCAACCCATGTGCCGTGTGTTCGCGTGAGTTTGTAGACCGTACCCACGTCGTGGACTCCGGCATAGTAGGTGGTGCCGTAGAGATTCCCGGCATTGTCGAAGATCACGCCGCCGTAGGGCAATGCGCCGTCGGGTTGATCTTTGAAGGCATACAGCGTGGTCAGCGTCCAGACGCCATTGGCGTGAGTGATTTCGAAGACTACGCCGTCGCCGTGCGCTCCGCCGACGGTCGTGACTCCGTAGAGATTGCCGGAGTGATCGAGGATCAGGCGGCCGGCTGAAGCGGACGATCCATCGTTGCCGCCGGTGAAGGCATGGACGACGTTCAGAATCCACGTGCCATTGGGTTGCGGTTGGAGCTGGTAGACGGTGCCCAGGCCGTAGACGCCGCCGGTGGGAGTCATGCCATAAATGTTGCCTTGCTGATCAAAGGTCAGACCGCTGCCCGGGCCGGAGCCGTCGCTGGCTCCGGTGAACTGGTGGATTACGGTCTGGGTCCAGGTGCCGCCGGAGTTGGTGAGCTTGAAAACCACGCCGCAGCCGCCTTCACAGGACCCTCCGCCACCAGAGACGGTTGTGCCGTAGATGTTGCCATGAGTATCGAGGGTGACGCCTTTGTAAGGCTCCGCGCCATCGGCGGCGCCGGTGAAGCTGTAGAGGACGGTGTGGGTCCAGCCCGCGCCGGACGGCGACAACTGGAAGACGGTGCCGCTGCCGAAATCTCCGCCTTGCACGGTAGAGCCGTAGATGTTGCCGGCGCTATCCATCACCAGATCGGTGTCGAGGTATTCGCCGTCGTTGCCTCCGGCGAAACCGTAGATCACTTTGGTGGAGCTGGCCGAGGCGGCGCTGAGCAGCAGCGCGAGCGCAGCGACGATGAAGAGGATTGAGCGGATGAAGTGCGAAAACCCGTGCCGCGAAAAGCTGGATTGCGAAGAGTGTTTGATGCTCATCTGGCCCCCTGGCGAAGCCTCTTTGCGTCTGGCGGCAAGAGGCCGCAGTGTTACGGGGTGGAACTATAGCACGAAAATTCGGGGGAATTGTCGGGAGACGAGGCGACCCGTAATTCTGGCTTCACCTCCGTCTAAGCGTTTGCCTGGGTGAATTCTCGCCCTCGGGGGTTACTTTGCGAAATATCAGTGAAGCCTTCGTGAATCCTACGGAATTCAGCGTAAGGAAAAAGCTTTTGAATAGTGATAAATCTCAAGCACTTCCCAAAGGGCCGCATCCCCTTGTCAGGAGATGGAGACCAAGCAATGACCCCTCTTTCGCAATTACTGCGGAGTGTGGCCGCTGCGCTCATTGGGCTTTCGACAGTGAGTTTGTACGCGGCGAACTCTTCGCACTACCTCATCACGAACAACGACAACTCTCAGGGCAATTCCGCGACCGTCTACACCATTACGGGCAATGTGGCGCTCAAGCAGGCGGCCGTCATCTACACCGGCGGCACGGGAGTGGACGGCATCGGCGCCGTAGCCACGAAGCGGGTGAGCGTTCTGAATAGTTCCACGCAAACCTGTGCCTTTGTGGCTGACGCCGGCAGTGCGGATGTGGCGGGAATCTCGCTTGCGACGCTTACGGCGACCGGCACCTTCAAGGCGGAAAGCACGGACAGCGCGCCCAGCGGCATGGCCGTGGTCAACAACGGAGGATATGTTTATGCCAGCTTCACCGGCTCGAATACGCTGGCGACTTACGAGATCATGCCCGGTTGCACACTGAAATTTATCCAAGATGTCGCCGCAGCAGGTTTGAATGGCGGTTCGATGCTCGATATGTGGGTGCATGAACACATTCTGGTCGCCAGTTTTCAAGATGGGTCGATCGAATCGTTCAATGTGGGTGCCGGTGTGCCGGTTGCGAACGGCGACCTTCAGTACTCCACTGCGCATACGTTGGATAACAGCTCGCCTTCGGGAGTCGATATCACCGCCGATGGACATTACGCGGTGTTCGGCGGCACGAATGTTCCTCCGCTGGTTGAAGTCTCGGATATCTCTTCCGGCAAGCTGACACCAACGGTGGTGTACTCAAACCTGGGAAGCGGGGGCGGGTCGGAGGCGATTTGGCTTAGCCCTAATGAGGATTTGCTTTACCTGAGTAATTTTTCATCCAACACGGTTACGGCCACGTTTTTCGACAAGACTACAGGCGCTGTTTCTTTTGCGTGCGTTTCCGGGGTGCTGAAAAACTCTAACTTTGAAGCGGGCATGGCGACGGCAACCACGTCGGGAGCTGGTACCACGTTATTTGTGGCTGAACCGGATGTCGAGATCGCCAGTATCCGTATAACTGGGGGCTCGGGTAGCTGTTCGCTCACTGAGACTCCTCATTCCCCGACGGCCGACGGAAATACGCTCACGATCGATTCGATCGGGGTGTTCCCACCGCGTCCGTTCTAGGTTTTATTCCGGCTCTTGGCGAAAGGCGTGGTTTTTCGGAGCCACGCTTTTCGTTTTCTTGGTGCGCCCGGCCGCTTCCACTTTTCTTCATGTTCGTCCTGATAGGATACTTACCTTGAGGAGAGTGGAATGATTCACGAAGAACTGCGTCCTGCGCCAGGAAGGCGGATGCTGCTGATATTGTCTGGGATTTTCCTGGCACTGCTTCTCGCGCCGGTTGCTTCGACTGCCGCGCCTCAAGCCGACAAAGCTCGATCTGACAAAGCTCAATCCGGCAAAGATAAGGATCTTGCCGAGCAGATTTTTGATGCGATGGTGCAATTGCCGGGCAACAAGCCGGGCTTTCGCGTCGTGCATGCGAAGGGGATTGTCTGCCAAGGAACATTCGCTGCCACAAAGGAAGCCGCAGAACTTTCGCAGGCCGAGCATTTCCGCGGCCCCGCAGTGCCTGTGACGGTTCGCTTCTCCGACGGGCCGCCTGACCCTGCGATTGCGGATGCTTCGCCGGATGCCGCTCCGCGTGGAATGGCGATTCGGTTCAAGCTCTCAGGCGGCAAGGCAACCGATATCGTCTCGTTTTCGCACAACGGTTTCTTTGTGGGCACGGGGGAGGATGTGCTTGCGTTTCACAACGCGAGGGCGGCGACGGATCGCACGAAGCCGCATCCCTGGCCTATTGAAGTGTTTTTGTCCACGCATCCCCGCGCTCTGAAGTTTGTGCAGGATCCGAAGCCGACGCCCGTCAGCTTTGCCACGGAGGCGTTCTACGGCAACAATGCGTTCCGCTTCGTCGATAAAAAAGGGGGGAAGCAGGCGGGACGTTACCAGATTCTTCCGGTTGCCGGCCAACATTACCTGACTGACGCAGAGGGCAAGGCCAAGGCTCCCAATTTTTTGTTTGACGAACTCAGGGCTCATCTCGGGCAGGAGCCAGTGAAGTTTCGCCTGGTTGTACAACTGCCGGGGCCGGGCGATCCTACGGACGACTCTTCGGTGGTTTGGCCGGATGACAGAAAGATCGTTGAGCTGGGCACGATCACCATCACTTCGGTCGTCTCCGATAGCGACGCAGCACAAAAAGCACTCGCATTCGATCCCATAGATCTGACAGAGGGAATCGAACTTTCAGATGATCCGTTGCCGGCGCTACGGTCGAGGGTTTACATGCTCTCGGCGATGCGGCGCATGGGGCGATAGATTCGCGCCCGCTCGTAAGCCCATGTTCTCGCAAAGGAAGTCCGACTTTCGACTGCGTTCAGGGCGCCCCCAGATCTAGTTATCCCGCAGAGGGCCTGCCATGGCTCCGATCAGGGCCAGGCCGAGGGCGACGTCGAAAACGGGGAAGGTGAAGATGAGCATCCCGGCCAGAAAAATAGGGATCACCGATACCAGCTTGGCATGATGGAGGACGTAGTCGAAGACCAGAAGCAGGACTCCGGCGGGGATGACTGCGAGGCCGCAATTGAGCGCGTCGGTGAGACTGAAGTGGTGCCTGAGGACGAAGCGCGTAATGCCGAGGGCGAACAGCAGAACGCCGATTGTGAGAATGATCCAGGGTCCCCAGGCGATGTTTCGGGAAGCAGAATTGTCTGAGTTCACATGGATACGCTTTGGTGTGGTGGATTAATTCTATTTCTTTGGCCGACTGGCTGAGGGTGCTGGTTGTGCCGCGGGGGCGGGTGCGGCCTGAGTTTTGCCTGCGGCGGCCGGTGCCGGGGCTGTGCCCTCCATCACATCCTTATGATTGCCTATCATGTTGCCGGTGTGTGATCCGGAAGCCTGGGGTTTGTTGGCTGCTACGCCCATGACGTCTTTGTGGTTGCCGGACATACCGTGTGATCCGGAGCCTTTGGCGGCTGCGTCTTTTTGGCCCTGCGCATTCTGTGCTGGACTGGTGGCCGCGGTGGACGGTCTGGCTGGAGCCTGTGTTGCCTTGGGTGTGCTTTGCGCGAATGTGAGCGTGGAGAGAAACAGGGTCATCCCAATGATCTTCGTAGTCATCCGGGCAGGGTAGAACCTTGGGGAAGAGGCAGCAAGGATTTTCGGGACCAGGTGGTGTCTTTGGTAACTATTGCTGGCGATTCGCGGCAGCGGGTTGGGCTTGCGGGACAACGTGAACTCCGGCGGTGTCGAAGACGTAGGTCTTTACTTCGCCGTCGTTGCCTTGGGCGGGGATTTCTTTGCCGTTCAGCAGGAAGCTGATGCCGGCGGCGTTTCCCGCTCTCACTACGATCTCGCGGGTGGCGCGGACGGAGGTGTGCGCGGGCGCGATCAGGGTTTCATGGGTGATGGGTTTGCCATCTACGGTGAGTGAGATCCAGGTGGTCTTCTCGGCGCGGATCAACAGGGTCAAAATGATGTGCGGCTTCGGCGTCGCGGCCGGAGCAGCGGCGTGGATGGCGGGTGGCTTGATGTTTCGGCGCATGCTGACTGCGGATTCATCATCGGGAGATACTTCTGGCGATGCCGCCCCGGAGGCTGGGTTTCGGGAGGGCGCGGGTGCCGTCGCAGGCGGCGTTGCCGAGTTTGCGGGTGGCGTGGGCGCTGAGACGGTTGGCGATAATGTTCCTGATGGCGGGGTTGCGGCGGGTGATGCTGGCCCGGCGCTCAGCGAACTGGTAGAACCGGAGGGCTGGGTCGCCGACGGTGCTGGAGCGGAAGTTAGAGCCGGAGACCGATTGGACGCGGCTGCGGTGGACGGCGCCGGCGCAGGTTGTGCTTGACGCCGGAAATTCCAAAGGGCCAGAGCCAGCGTTACCGCAACTAAGGTCAAAGCGAGCTTGCCCCAAGGGACCGGGGTGGAAGATTGATCGGCGGGCTGGACGGGGTCTCCTGCGGGATATTTCGGAATGTTGGTGCGGCGATCTTCATTGTGCCGGCCTTCATTGCGAAGGTCGTGATTGCGGAGGCGCTGGCTGCGGTGTTCTTCGGTGCGAAGCTCGGGATCGTCACCATCGCTGTCATCGCTATTGTCGGCAGGACGATCGTCGCTGGCGATTATCTTGTTGCGGGGTTCGCTGGCGTGGTGCTGGTGGCTGCCAAAGTCGGGCGCTAGGGCTGGCTTACCGGCCTGGGGTCGAAAATCCGGCAGAATGGATTGCTGCTGAATCTGGCTCTCGCGCAGGGCGGTGAGATAGTCGGCTACGGCTTCTTCTTCGTCGAGTCCGATCTGGCGGGCGTAGGCGCGGACGAACCCTTTGTTGAAGACGCCACCGGGGAGCTGATCGAAGTGTTCGTCTTCGAGGGCGCGTAACATGCGGGTGCTGATCTTGGTGGTATTGGAGATGGCGTCGAGCTCAAGCCCACGCTGCTCGCGCTGTTTGCGAAATTTTTCCCCGAAGGCGCCCACCCGCAGCTCCTGTTAAGTTCCGTCCGCATTAACCGTGCAACGCAACAATCATAGGCGAAGGGAAGGGCCGACGCCACAACCGGGCGGGGCCTGGAGGTTACCTACGATAGCAGAGAAACCCCAAAGCTTTACCACGGGAGCCACCCTTCGGCTGAGCTCAGGGCAGGCAGAGTTACACAGGGCATCCCAGAGAACCTTACTGAGGTTTTTTCTCCAGCGTGATGACGAGGTTCGCTTTGCAGGTTTTCGACGGGTCGTCGAAGGCGGAGCCTTCGCGGTCGCCTTGCGAGGCGCGGAAGAATAATCCCTGCTTGGTCTTTTCCGGTAGTCCGATGAAGCGGGCCCGGCCGGCGGCGTTGGTGCCGACTTCCAGGTCTAACTTGTGGAGGCTCATCAACCGGTAGGCGATGTGGACGCGGATTTTAGCGTCATACACTGGCGCGCCATTGGAATCATTGACCATGAAATCGGCGGAACAGTCGCCGATGCCGCCGTCGATGACGGGAATGGTTTTGGGATCGACGGGCGCGGCGTTTTGGGCTGGCAGCGTGGGCGCCAGAAGCAGAGCCAGCGTGAACGTGCTCAACAGTGCAACTCCCAGTATGGTTGTGCGCATGTTTATAAGAATACGCTCTTGCACTGCCTTGGGAGGCGAGTCCCAGCAAACGTACCCCTGGCGATGGGAAAGGCGGGGCCGCGAGCTGCTGCTTCAGTTCGACCGTATTTGATTCCTGCCATTGGCTTTAGGGGTTCCGGTTACCAAGGTTCATTGCTCCCGTAGCGGGGCAGCCATATACTTTTTTGGAACTGTCACTCCGTCCAGCTAAGATCAAGGAATCAGTATGTCCGAGGCCACCGGCACACAGTTAACCCGCCAGAGCCAGGAAGTGACCATCTTCCACGACGTGGCCAAAGCGCTCACGTCGTCGCTGGACCTCGACTCCATTCTGCAGACCATCATGGAAAAGATGGCGGAATACTTCCGTCCGGATACGTGGTCGCTGTTGATGGTGGATGAGCAGCGGGATGAACTCTACTTTGCGATTGCCGTTGGCGCCGCGGCGGAGGTGTTGAAGAGCGTCCGCTTGAAGATGGGCGAAGGCATTGCGGGCTGGGTGGCGAAGCACGGCGAACAGGTGATTTCGACCGATGTGGAACATGATCCGCGCTATGCCAAGCGCGTCGATGAGACGACGCAGTGGAAGACGCGCTCGGTGATCTGCATACCGCTGCGGTCGAGGTTGCGGGTGCTGGGCGTGATCCAACTGGTGAACGTGGACATGGCGCACTTCAGCGAGCAGGAAATTTTCTTCTTGCGGGCGATTTGCGACTACGCCGCCATCGCCATTGAGAATGCGCGCTGGGTGGAGAAAATTCAGGAACTGACGATCACCGATGATTGCACCGGACTCTACAACGCGCGGCACTTGTATAAAACGCTGGAGACAGAAGTTTACCGCTCGTCGCGTTTCGGCTACGAGTTCAGCGTGCTGTTCATCGACATCGACCGCTTCAAGGTGGTCAACGATACCCACGGCCACCTGATCGGCAGCAAGTTGCTGGCGGAAATTGGCAACCTGGTGAAAGCGCAACTGCGGTTGATTGATTTCGCCTTCCGCTACGGAGGCGACGAATTCGTCGTACTGTTGCCGCAGACGGCCAAGGATCAGGCGGTGGTGGTGGCCAAACGGTTGCGTGAGGCGCTACGTGCCACAACTTTCTGCCGCGACGAAGGGATGAATTTGAGTGTGAGCGCTTCCATTGGTTTGGCGACGTATCCGCACGACGCGCGCGACGCGCACGACATCATCCGGCAGGCCGACGAGATGATGTATCTGGTGAAGAACACGACCCGCGACAATATTGGCATTGCGCAGCGGGGACTGATGAAGTGAATTGAGTGATTGAGCGATCGGGTCATTGAGTGATTGAAAAGCAGATTTTCGAATTGTCCAATCACCCAATCGCTCAATTGTTCAATTTCTTCTCCGGCCCGGCTGGTTCATCTTTTTCTTGTCTTTCACATCCGGCTTCCACGGGTTCACGTTGGCGGGGGCTTTGGGGTCTATGCCGAAGTCCCAGAGGTAGAGGTTCATACCCTCGTTGCCCTGAATTTCAATCAGAGCATATTCGCCGGGTTCCAGAGCGTGCGTGGGAGTTAGCTTGAACCAGCCGCCGCTGATGCGGTCGATAGTGGTGTTCACGAAATCCTGGTCCTGGCTGACTTTGCCGGCGGCGTTGCGCTTCAGATTGCTGACCAGGCGTTTGCCGCTTTTTACTTTTGCGCGCACGAGGCGGAAGCGGTTAAACGGCAGAATGGCTTGCTCGGGCTGCTGGGCACGCTGGGGCTGCTGCGGTTGCTGAGGGCCTTGCTGCTCGGGCCGCGGAGCGTCGAGGCTGGGCTGCGACATCTGGGCCGACGCGGTTTCGCCGGGTTGCGGCTCTTTCCGCTCTTCCTCGTCCACCTTGATGTATAGCACTGGTACCGTGACGTGAGCGTGCAGCGAGGCGCGTTCGCCCTCGAGTTCTACCGATTGCTTGGCGTTGTTGCCGATGGGGGTGAGGGGTCCGCGAAGGATGTTGGCTTTGACGTTGCGGTTGATCTCGCCCTCGGTCTGCTGCATTTCAACCAGCTGCGGCTCACCCAGATAATTATCCAGCAGGAAGACGCCGGAATCTTCCGGCAGGCGCAGTCCGGGAGCGACTTCGGGCAGACGCGACCGTTCAACTTCACGCGCATTGTCGGCTTCCTTGTCGAGCGCGGCGGCCTCGGGGATGGGAGAGGTGACGCGGTCCTTCTCGTATTTCTCGGTGGCCGGCCAATCCACCATGGCGGTGGGAAGTTCTTCCCATTCGTCGCGCTCGGCGCTCTTGTAGCGCACGCGGTCGCCTTTCACCTCATACTTCGTGACCAGTTGATAAGAGCCGTCTTTCAGGATGAGACGCTTGGCGAGGTCCTGCGCCGGTGAGTAGAGTGCGAGGCTGATCATCAAGGTGATGGCGATGCACAGTAGCGTGCGTGCGGAGTTCGGCCATGTTGTAGCCATGCGGGGCATAGTTTCATTTGATGCGCGTGCAGCGACTTTTATTATTATCGTCGATTTATGGTGGAAGTGGAACTTGGGTGCGTTCGAGCAACGACCGTGCGGGGAACTTACTCTGCGCCGAGAACCTGGACTTAGGCCCCTGATAACAAACCAAGTCAGTCGTGTCTGGCAACCCGGAGAGACTACGTGCACCTGGTCAATTGGCGTAGCATTGCCATAGCACTCAATGGTATTCGCGGAGCCAAACCGTCAACACAGTAATCAAATCCTGCCAGGAGGATCACGAAAGATGTATCACGTGCGCCAGGAGGACCTGCCGTTTGTCGGTAGTTCGCATGAGTTTCGTGGAGTTGAGCAGGGCAACACCCAGGTTTCGGTCTTCCTATTCCATGGGAAGCCCGGATCGGGGCCGGGTCCGCACCGGCATCCTTATGACGAGATTCAGTTCATCCGCGAAGGCCGGGGTGTGTGGACGGTAGGCGGCAAGACCTTCGAGGGCGGCGCTGGAGATATTTTTGTCATCAAGGCCGGCGAGATCCACAGCTTTAAGGCGGTTGGCGATTCGCCACTGGTGCAATTCGACGTTCACCTCAGCCCACGCTTCATTCAAGAGAATCTATAGAGCGGTCGGTAAAATCGCTGGGTCCGGAGCGAACTACTGCGAATTCTTCTCGGTCAGCCGGGGCCAGGCTATCTGAATCACAATGGTCGCGACGAGGGTCAGCAGAAAGCTGGCCAGTTGAGGATGCGCCGGCCACATGACTTGCCCGAGGCCGAACACCCATGATCCCAACCCAACCGCGGTTCCAATCAAAGAAGCGATCAAACTGACTTTCAGAGTTTTCATGGACCGTCCTCAATGGTAGGATACGGCAAACACCCCGGTTTCGTTCCGCGATCTGGAAAACCCACGGAAACTATGTTGCTGCGATTTGTACTATCCTCGGCTTGTCGATATCCTGTTGTAGATAGCACGCCACCGTCTACATACAATGAACCGCAAACTCATCCTCTCCTATTCCTTTGGGCTGTTCTTGCTGCCGTGGGCTGGGACCGCGTTTAGCCAGTCGGCTACGGCTCCAGCCCCGCAGGCCGGTCCGCAATACTCCGCGCAGGGAACTTTGGCCTCGGCAGCGCCTGCACCGCAGGGCGCGGCGGTTTCTTATGCGTCGGTAACGCAACTGAACGACTTGCTGGCGCAACTGGAAGCCACAGCCAAAAGCACGCAGGCCGACCTTGCGAAACTGCGGATTGAACGCTGGAAGACCGACGGCGCCACCAAGAGGCGGTCGCTCACCGATGCGGATTCCGTTCAGCACAATTTGCAAAGTGCGTTGCCGGAGATCATTCAGAAACAACGCAATGCGCCCGAAGACCTGGCCGCGACCTTCCGGCTCTATCGCAACCTCGATACTCTCGGCTATGTGCTCGCCAGTGTGGTCGAATCGACCGGCGCCTTTGGATCGAAGGACGATTACCAGGCGCTCTCCAACGATTTGGATCAGTTCGATAAAAGCCGGAAAGCGCTGGCCGAGCGCCTGGAAAACCTGGCCACGTCGAAGGAGCAGGAGATTGTGCGTTTGCGCGCGGACCTGAAAACAGCGCAGGCAAAGATTCCAGCCGCGGCTCCGAAAATCACCGTGGTAGATGACAATGCACCGGCGAAGAAACCGGTCGCTAAGAAGAAGGCGGTCGCGAAGAAGCCGGCGACGGTTCCCGCTACGACGCCCGCACAGACTCCGGCAGAGAGCAAGCCGCAGTAGTAGAACCGGCTCCCGGCTTCCGGCGTTCGGAAAATCGCCAACACGCTGCTGCAGGCCGGACGCCGGGTGCCGGGAGCCGGACGCCGAAAGCCGGACGCCGGACGCCGAATCTGTTACCCTTCCTTCCGCATCCATGCAAGCTGAGAATCTGGCATGAGCTTTCACGGCAGCATTCCCGCGTTGATCCTCGGCATCGTCATCATCGGCGTCGTGCTTCTGGACGCGTTTGAGACCATCGTGCTGCCGCGGCGTGTGACGCGGCACTTCAGGCTGACCGCGTGGTTTTACCGCCGCACCTGGATTCCCTGGAGGCACATTGCCGGCCACATCCGCACACCTTCACGCCAGCACAATTTTCTGGGATACTTCGGGCCGCTGTCGATGATCATGCTGCTTGCGTTCTGGGCCGCGTGCCTGATTCTTGGATTCGCCCTGCTGCAATATGGCATTGGCGGGCACGAACAACTGGGGAACGAGCCGATCACGTTTGGCAGAATCGTCTACCACAGCGGGGAAACCTTTTTCACTCTGGGTTACGGCGACATTGTGCCGACGTCGAGCGCGGCACGCGCTCTTTCGGTGGTAGAAGCGGGGATGGGATTCGCCTTTCTAGGAGTGGTGATTGGCTATCTTCCGGTGGTGTACGCGTCGTTTTCGCGGCGCGAGATTCAGATTTCGATGCTCGACGCGCGCGCCGGATCGCCACCTACGGCGACGGAGTTGCTGGTGCGGCTGTCAGGGACGACCGAGAATCCTGCCATCGACCAGTTGGTTCTCGATGGATGTCTGCGCGACTGGGAACGCTGGTCGGCGGAATTGCTGGAGAGCCACATTTCTTATCCGGTGCTGAGTTTTTTTCGTTCGCAGCACAGCAACGAGTCGTGGCTCGGCGCTTTGATGACCATGCTGGACGTGACTTCGCTGATCATTGCGGGAATTGAGGGCATTCATCCCGGGCAGGCGCGGTTGACATTCGCCATGGCACGCCATGCGGCCGTGGATTTGGCGCAGGTGGTGAATGCGCGCTACGATCCGGCGGCCGTGGAGCGGCTGCCAGACGCCGATTTCGACGCCCTACGCGAAACGCTGGCGGCTGCGGGATTGAAGTTGCGAACTGGGGACGAAGCCCGGCAGAAACTGAACAAGCTGCGGTCTATGTACGAGCCCTACTTGCACTCCATGGGGAAAAATCTGATGCTCTCGCTGCCGCCCTGGAAACATCCGGCGAAGACGCGGGACAACTGGCAAGCCGGGCCGTGGGACCGGGCGATCCAGGCCAAGGGGTTGGCCGTGCTGGGGCAGAAGCCGGTTAGCTTCCAGAGTAGTGAGGACCACTTCTAGGGATTTGGTAATTGAGTAATTTAGTAATTTAGTAATTTGGTAATTGAAAACTGGTTGTAAGCGCGTCGCGCGTGCTTTGGATTTTTTCGTTTTCAAATTACTCAATTGCAAAATTACTCAATTACCAAATGTGCGGAGGAGGACGCTAATGGCCCTTTGTGGGATTTCCCGCATCGACGACCTGAACGCCGGAATTGCCGATGCAAATCCGATCGGCCCCGGCGATCCCGACAAAGAATCCGTAGGAGTGATTCAAAACCTGCTCGCCGGGCAGGGGCTGAAGGGATTGCCCAACCTGCTGAGCCCGGATTATGGCACCTTCGGCCCGCTCACCAGCGCCGCCGTGCAGAGTTTTCGGGCGCAGCAATCGCTTCCGGCGGGGAACCAGTTAGACGCTCAAGCGCTGCAAGCCTTGGTGCAGGCGGCGGCCGCAGCACCTATTGCATCGCGGGGATATCTGACGCTCGTGCTCAATTTCAATTACAGCGGCCTGGCGAAAATCCTAAGTGTGGTTGCGCAAATGGAAGGCGCCGGCAAATTCAGCGCTCTGAACCTGAACTCCGACAAAGCTGGATTGTCGTTCGGGCTGATCCAGTGGGCGCAGAAGCCAGGGCGGCTTACGGAGATTCTGAAGGCTTTCTCCGCGGCCAGCACGGCGGACTTCGTCCGGATTCTGGGTGCAGGCGATGCCGACGTGGCGAGTGGGCTGGTCGCGCACTCGCAGCAGGCGAGCGGCGGCATTGATCCCACCACGGGCCAAACGACGGACGCGGCATTCGATCTGGTCAACGATCCGTGGGTCGGACGGTTCCGCGCGGCGGCGCTCTGGGTGCCGTTTCAACAGGCGCAGGTGCAGACTGCGCTGAATGACTTCCGCAGTTCGTATGCGCAGATCGAACAGTACGCCCCGCAATTGAACTCCGAACGCGCGGTGGGTTTCATGCTGGATCTGGCTAATCAATTCGGCAACGGCGGGACACACAGCATTTATCAGGCAGTGTGGCAGGATGGCATGTCGATCGGCGATGCGCTGCAGGCGATGGCGAACGAATCGGTGCAACGCATTCAGGATCCGTGGAAAGCGGCAACCCAAGCGCGCCGCCAGCATTACCTGACGACCGATTTTCTATCGGACAACGCGTTTAGTGATCCCGCGGCAGGCACGGCGGTGTGAGCCTTCACATCTGGTAAGATCGCGTCTTCATGAAGCATGTCGGCGAAAACGTGGTGCGCATTGAAGCGGAGGCCTTGCGTGCGCTGGCGGACCGCATCGGCGGGCCGATGGCGGCGGAGTTTCAGCGCGCTGTGGACCTGATGTTTGCATGCGCGGGACGCGTGGTGGTCACTGGGATGGGGAAAAGTGGGCTGATCGCACGCAAGATTGCGGCGACACTGAGTTCCACGGGGACTCCGGCTTTGTATCTACATCCGGTGGAGGCGTTGCACGGGGATTTGGGGATGGTAGTGCGGGGAGATGTCGTGGTGGCGCTTTCGGCCTCGGGAGAGACGGAAGAAATATTAGCTCTGCTGGCGACGATCAAGCGGCTGCAAGTGCCGCTGATTGCGATGACCGGAGATGCGGTCTCTGGCTTATCCTCCACACGATTGTCGACTCTGGCGACGGCGGCCGACGTGGCACTGGATTGCTCGATTGCAGAAGAGGCGTGCTCGCTGGGACTGGCTCCGACGGCTTCGACGACGACAATGCTGGCTCTGGGCGATGCGCTGGCGGTCACACTCAGCGAGAAACGCGGATTCAAGGAAGAAGATTTTGCCAACCTGCATCCGGGCGGGAAGTTAGGGAAGAGGCTGGCTCGCGTGGAATCGCTGATGCACACAGGCGAAGCGCTGCCGCGCGTGACCCCGCAGACGAAGATGCCGGATGTGATCTATGAAATGTCGCGCAAAAAGCTCGGAGTGACGGCGGTGGTGGAAGGCGAGAGGCTGGTTGGCATCATCAGCGACGGAGACTTGCGGCGGTTGCTGGAAAAGCGCGGGAAGGATGTGCTCGATCTGACGGCGGGCGAGTGCATGACGAAGAATCCGCGCACGATTGCGCAGGGAGAGTTTGCCGCGACCGCGCTGGCGCTGATGGAAGAGAAGAAGATTACCTCGCTGATGGTGGTGGATGGTGGCGGAAAGCTGGAAGGGATTGTGCACCTGCACGATCTGTGGAGCACCGAACTAGTGTAGGAATTGAATCATTGAGAGATTGAGTCATTGAGTCATTGAAGACCTGTGAACATGCTGGACAGGGCCGAGGCCATGAAACTGCGGACGAAGCAGTTCGCCATCCGGATTGTCGGCGTTGTTAGGTCACTGCCGAGAACGCGTGAGGGTGACGTGATCGGCAAACAATTACTTCGCTGCGGTACGGCGGTTGCAGCGAATTACCGGGCGGTTTGCAGGGCGCGCTCACACGCGGAGTTCGTTTCCAAGATCAGCGTCGTTGTCGAGGAAGCGGATGAAACAGTCTTTTGGCTCGAACTGCTGGCGGATACAAGTGTTGTGCCAGTGGATAAGCTTTCTCTTCTGTTGAAAGAAGCAAATGAGTTGTTAGCCATCTGTGCGGCATCATTGAGTACAGCAAAGCACAATAAAGGAGCTTGAGGGTTGCCTCGAATTGGTCTTCAATGGATCAATGATTCAATCTCTCAATGATTCAATCCCATGTATCACTATGATCCCAATACGGCGCTGGAAGAATTGACCGAAGATGCAACCCTGCCGAACCCGGTGCATGTGCGCGACATGATTTTGCGCAAGCATCCCTCGACGGACAAAGCCCTGGAGTTAAACCGGCTGTTTGTCGAGTATCAGAAATTCTTCGGTGAGACGCAGAAGCTGGGGAAAGAGATTCTGAGGCAGCTGACTGCGTAGTACCGAGTCCCGAGTACCGAGCTGGCGTCGGAACGCTGGAACCGGCTCCTTGTGCTTCCTGAGGCTTTCGATGTATCCCTCGATCGCGTCCTTCGCCATTTTCCTAGCTTCTACCAAAGTGCGACCGTACGTGACGCAGTCCGGCAGAGCCGGAATGAGCGCGGTGTAGCCATCGGGTTCGGGGCGGAGCGTGATGTTGTAACGGTAACGAGCTTTAGCCATAAGACTGCAATCATCCTAGCAGGGCCTGGAAGCCAGTCAAAGAAACACGCTGCTACAATAATAAATTCTCTTCAAGGATCAACGGGTCGCTTTCACTAGGGAATCGCAACTCGGGACTCGGTACTCGCAACTCGGTACTCATTATGCACAGATGGTCAGAACTCTTCATCCCCACCCTGCGCGAGGCTCCGGCGGACGCGGAAGTCGCCAGCCACAAGTTTCTGGTGCGGGCCGGCTACATTCGGCAGTTGATGGCCGGCGTTTACTCGTATCTTTTTCTCGGCAACAGGTCCTTCAACAAGATCACGGCCATCGTGCGCCAGGAGATGGACAAGATCGGGCAGGAGTTTTACTTGCCGGCTCTGCATCCGCGCGAACTTTGGGAGGCCAGTGGGCGCGCGGCTTTGATGGGCGACAACCTGTTCAAGCTCAAAGACCGCAAGGGCACCGATCTCGTGCTGGGCATGACCGAAGAAGAAGTGATGACCTCCATTGCGATCAAAGACCTGCGTAGTTACAAGCAGTTGCCGCAGATCTGGTACCAGATCGCTCCCAAGTTCCGCGATGAGCCGCGGCCGAGGTCGGGCCTCTTGCGCGTGCGGCAGTTCATCATGAAAGACGCGTACTCGTTCGACATCGACGCGGCCGCGCTGGATGTTTCCTACAAAAAACATTACGACACGTACCGCCGCATCTTCGACCGCTGCGGATTGAAGTACATGGTCGTGGAGGCCGACTCGGGCGCGATGGGCGGGAAGGAATCGCACGAGTTCATGGTGCGCACTCCGGCGGGCGAAGATCAGATTGTGAGCTGTGACGGATGCAATTACGCGGCGAACATGGAGAAGGCGACGTCGAAGCTTTGGCCGATGGACGATCTTGCCGCGGAGGGCGACGGCAAGCCGCTGGAGGTGCACACTCCGGGGCAGAAGACGATTGAAGAGGTGGCGCGGTTTCTGGGCGTTTCGCCCAAGAACAAAATCAAGACGCTGGCGCTGATGGCCGATGAGCTGGTGCCGGATAAAAAAGATGCGAAGACTGGCAAGGTCCGGTCGAGGGCGATTGTTGTCTTGATGCGCGGCGATCATCAACTGAACGAAGCCAAGCTCAATTCAACGGTGGCCGTCGCGACACGTCCCATGGAGGAAGCCGAGATCAAGGCGCTGTTCAAGTCTCCTGCGGGATATTTGGGACCGCTGGGAATTGAGTGGTCGAAGGATCTGAAGAAAGATGTTGCTCTTCCAGTTCTCTTAGTCAACAAAGCTCTCGAAGGCCGCGCGAATTTAATCGCTGGCGCAAACAAGGAAAACTACCACCTCAAGAATCTCACGCCAGGGAAGGATTTCCATCCCACGGCGTACGCCGATCTGCGAGCGGTCACTGCGGGCGAAGGTTGTCCGAACTGCGGCAACCCGTTGCGCATCGATACGGCTGTTGAGATCGGCCACATCTTCAAGCTCGGCTACCGCTATTCGGAGTCCATGGGCGCGCGGGTGCTCGACAAAAACGGCAAGGAAGTAATGCCGATCATGGGCTGCTACGGCATTGGTATCGAGCGCATCCTGACCGCGGCGGTCGAGCAGAGCAACGACGAAAACGGCTTCTGGCTGCCGCCGGCGATTGCGCCCTTCGAACTTGTCGTGACTCCTGTCAATGTTAAGGATGAAAGCGTGCTCACCGCTGCGACTGACATCGCCAAGCGCCTGGAAGGCGCGGGGTTCGATGTAATTCTCGACGACCGCAACGAACGCCCCGGAGTCAAGTTCAAAGACGCGGATCTCGTCGGTATCCCCTTTAGAATCACAGTCGGAAACAAGGTTACCGAAGGTACCGTGGAAGTGGTTCTACGCTCGACTCGGGAAGTGCGCGATGTTACGATCGCGGCAATAGTTGAATACTTTCAAGGAGTGCTGCGCGCCGGGGCTTGAGGTCTATGCCGTCGGCGGCGGCGTTTCGAGCCTATGGGAACCATTAAAGCGCTGGTCGGATTTCTCGCGATCCTCTTGGTAGTGGTGTGCTGCTTTGAAGTCGTTCCGCCCATGATGGCCAATTACAGCTTTAATGACGACCTCAGGAATGTTTCCCTGATGGATAGCGGCAACTTCCAGAAGACGGATGAAGATGTCCGCACCGACGTCATGCGCAAGGTCAAGGAGCAGAACCTGCCGATCGAGCCGAAGCAGGTGACGGTGCAACGCATCAATACTCCTGGCATGACGGCTCTTTACATCGCAGCGGACTATTCGGTGACGGTCAACCTGCCCTTCTATTCCTTCGACATGCACTTCAGTCCCAACACCGGAAACAAGTAGAAGAACAGTGGTCAGTCAGTGGTCAGTGGTCAGTAAAAGGGTGGCCACTTTGGTTACCCACGATTGGGCAGCGCCCGCTGTTCTGTCAGGGATCAATCAAAAACTAATAGCCAGTAAAATCGCGGCCACGCTGGGCACCGACTACTGGCCACCGACCACTGGCCACTGGCCGCTGCTCTGCCAGTGACATTCGTAACCTTGTCGCCGCGTTACCTTCCTCCTAATATCGCCGATAGGTGAGAGTTTTCTCAGGGGCCGCTGCAGCTGGCGGACCTCGCAAGGCGGCCGGTTCCAGGATCAATCGAATCAGGATCAATCGAAATCAGGATCGACCAGATTAGGTCAATCAAACTCCAGATTGCGGTGTTTTCACAACGCGAAAGAGAAACGGGAAGTGAAGCTCGGAGGCGGTTCATGACGATGCGAGGTCGAGCAGGTCTGATGATGGTGGTGCTGGCAGTAATGGGCTTGGCCGGTTGTGGCCATTACATTTGTTCCCAAGGCGCCAACTTTGGCTCTTCCAGTTGCACCGCTTCGGGCGGAGGCCTGTCACAGGGCGGAGGCGGTGGCACCGCAAACGCGGCATTTGTCTATGCCGTGGACCAGACCGGCAAAATCGATGCCTATACGTTGGACACGACTGCCGGGACGTTCGCCGCCCCTTCAAGCTACACCCCGCCCACCGTTCCCGCCAACACCGGCGGCGTAGGCATGGTGGTCGCACAAAAGCAATTCGTCTATGCGGGATTCGGAAATGTAGGGGAACTTTTTGGATGGTCAATTAACTCGTCGACCGGGGCTTTGACATCGATAGCCGGCGTCAACCCGCTCTCCGCGCCATTCCTGGCCAACTTTGGAGCGGGAGTAGGCCAAGGCAACATGATTACCAACCCCGCGGGCACGATGTTATTCATTTCCGACACGACGCAAAGCGGAATCTACGTCTACACAATTGGAAGTGGCGGAGCCTTATCCCTGGTCAGTGGGTCTCCGTTCGCGGTTCCATTCGAACCCATGAACCTGGCTACGGATGGATTGGGGAAATACCTGTACGCCATCAACGGCGACTTCAGCACCCACAGGGGTTCCGAGATCGCAGCCTTCACCATCGGCAGCAGCGGCAAACTCGCGCCGGTGGTGGGCAGTCCGTTCGTTACTGGCGCCGGCGCCAACTATTCGATGTGGCAACTGGCAGGAGAGCCAACTGGAAAGTACATGATCGGAGCCAGCGGAAGATCGGCATTTTATAGTGGGAGTGACGACGATCATTTGTATGTGTTCAGCATTCAATCTGGAGCGAGTGCGGGAGCGCTGACCCCCGTGGGAACGCCAGTAACGACTGCATACTCGCCGTTCAGCATCGCGGTGCAATCGAACACCAACGGAAACCTGGTGTACTCCTTCAGCTTTAACGACACCGCTACCGGATTCAACGGGGTGGAAGGCTACCAGATTTCAGGCAGCGGAGTTCTCTCCGCGCTGCAAGGGTCGCCCTTCAGCAATGTGGCGGAAGGCACGTGGGGTCAGTTCGACCAAAGCGGCGCGTTTCTGATGGTCTGGGGCAGTTTCTTCGATCTCGGTACGAACGCTCAGGTTACGCAGATAGGAGCGGACGAGGTGGGTTCCGGCGGGCTACTGACCCAACCGATCCCCACCCTGACCTTCCCCAATGAAGGGTTCTGGGTGGTGACAGATCCGCAGTAAGCCGGCCAGTGAAACAGATACGGATGAATGAGGAGTGAAACAGCATTGAGGATCACGCGGAGGAAGTTCATGAAGATGCGGGTTCGAGCAGGTTTCATGCTGGTGGCGGCGCTGTCGTTGATGGGCCTGGCCGGTTGCGGCCATTACATTTGCAGCCAAGGCGCCAATTTTGGCAGTTCGAGCTGTTCCTCTTCGGGGGGTGGCGGCGGACTCAACGGCAGCGGCACGGTTTACGCATATCTCCTGTCTGAGGTTGGCTCCTCGGATGGCATGGCCGCCGATACCCTGGACCTCAGCAAGAACACTTTCCAGGAGGCAACCGGCTTTGTCGCTCCGCCGCTCCCGTCAACGATAGTTCCCGACGGTGGGACCGTCGTGGTGAATCTGCCCGGCCAAAAGTATCTCTACATTGCATTCCACAACGGCACGGTTTACGGTTACGCGATCAACGGCGCAACCGGCGCACTGACCAGCGTGCCGGGCAGTCCGTACGCTGTAGCTGGAGGAACTTCGATCACGGCCACCCCCGCCGGAACATTTCTTTTTGTGAGCGATTCGGTTAACGGAGACATCTCCGCGTTCAGCATCAGGGCGGCGGATGGCTCTTTGACGGCAGTTGCTAACTCGCCTTTCGCCTCGGGAATCGCCGCAGCGCAAATGAGCACTGACGGCCAGGGCAAATATCTCTATGCGACGGCGGATAGTGCGCAAGTCGCGGCTTTGGCCATCGGCAATACCGGCGCATTGACCGCGGTACCGGGCACCCCATTCAATTTCGGCGTCAGCATGGCAAAAGTTCTGGGAGAGAACTCCGGCAAGTACCTGCTGGGAATTTCAGGCGTCGATAACAACATCTATGTGTTTGGCATCACTTCGGGAACGGGGGTCATCGCGGAAGTCACCGGTTCTCCATTCGCCACAGCGGCCACTCCGGTAAATCTCGTGGTGCATCCCAGCGGAACCTTCGTATATGCCTTTGACGGACTCAGCCTCCCGATGGAGGGCTTTGAAATCTCAGCCTCCGGCACTTTGACGGGGGTTCAGGGTTCTCCCTTTACCGGTGTGAACCTGAACGCTGGCCAATTCGATCAAAGCGGCTTATACCTGTTCGGCACTTCGCAGGGGACGGAGGTTGAGTTCGGGCCCTATGGCGTTGACACCGGTTCGGGCCTCATCTCACTGCTAAAGTACGAGCTGGGGGGATTTCCCGGCGGGAGCTTTGCCGTCTCCGACCTGAACGACGCACCGTAGTCTTAAGTGTTTTGCCGGCCGAATTCCTCGGCTAGGGCTGTTGACGGCTTAGAGACCCGCATGAACTGCGGGTCTCTTCTTGTTTGCGGGCGCGGCGGTACAATAATAGAAGACATCACATACTGACACTGCGCATCGAAAGTGTGGGCGGGGGACAGTCATCCGGTTCAAACCTTTTGACCCGTCCCATCGTCTGACCATAAGGAAGTCTTCGCGGCATGCAACTTTAAACGTGGCGATTAAAATCAAAATCCCGAAGAGCGGCGGCAAGGGCGGCAAGGGACTTCGCGGGCTGCCGCGCGATCCAGTCATCCGCGCCGCGTTGGTCGTCTTCCTGGTAGTGGCGGTTGGTGTGGGCGGGTTTCTTTGCTACTTCTACATCAAGTACGACCGCATTATCGAGCAACGCTTCCGCTCGCCCATCTTCAGCAACTCGGCAAAAATCTATGCTCTGCCCCGGACGGTTCGGGATGGCGACAAGGCAGACGCTAAGGAAATCGCGGCCTCGCTGCGCCGCGCCGGGTATTCCGATAAAGACAACCAGTCGGTATTCGGTACCTTCCACCTGGTGAAAGACGGCATTGAGATTACGCCGGGGCCTGAGAGCTACCACAGCCCCGAAGAGGCGCACATTGTCGTCAAAGGCGGGCAGGTCAGCCAGATCACCAGCAAAGGCAATGACCTTGCCGCCTATGAATTGGAGCCGCAACTGGTGACCTCGCTGTTCGACTCCGAGCAGCGTTCCAAGCGCCAAGTCGTGAAGTACACCGACATCCCCAAGGTGATGGTAGATGCAGTGCTCGCTATCGAAGACCGGCGCTTCTTCGAGCACAGTGGAGTGAACTTCATCCGCATTTTTGAGGCGGGCTGGATCGATCTAACACGTCAACGCCACGAGCAGGGCGGTTCCACCCTCACCATGCAACTCTCGCGCGGCTTCTTCCTGACGCCGGAAAAAACCATCCGGCGCAAACTGACGGAGATGCTGATCGCCGAGGAGATGGAACAGAAATTCAGCAAGCAGCAAATTTTCGAGTTCTACGCCAACTGGGTGAACCTGGGGCAGCGCGGATCGTTCGCCATCAGCGGATTCGGTGAGGCGTCTCGCACCTATTTCAATAAGGACTTGAAGGACATTAACCTGCCCGAGGCTGCGCTGCTGGCCGGCATTATTCAGGGTCCAAGCCGGTTGTCGCCCTACCGGCATCCCGAGCGCGCCCTCGAGCGCCGCAACCTGGTGCTGGATTCCATGGTGGAAAACCACGCCATCACGCGGGAGCAAGCGGACAAGGCCAAGGCGACACCGTTGAAGCTTGCGCCTCCGAACGTGGAGGCCAGCGACGCGCCGTATTTCGTCGACATGGTGCGTGACACGCTCATCAACAAGTTCAACGAACACGATCTCAACGACCAGTCCTTCCGGATTTACACCACGCTCGATCCCGACCTGCAGAAGGCAGCAGCGCAGGCGGTCGAGACCGGGATCAAGCTGGTCGACGATCAGGTCAAAAAGCTGCGCACCAAAAAGGTGAAGGTGGGCAAGAAGGTGGAAACGACGGTGATGCCGGGCCCGCAAGCGCAGGTGGCGATGGTCGTGCTGGACCCGCACACCGGCGCAGTGCTGGCCCTCGTCGGCGGAAGGGACTATGGCTGGAGCCAGTTGAATCACGCTGTCTCCAAGCGCCCCACGGGTTCCATCTTCAAACCGTTCGTGTATGCCGCGGCAATGAATACCGCGCTTGACGGTTCAGCCACGGTGATAACGCCGGCCTCCACCGTAAACGACGCCCCCACCAGTTTCGCCTACGGAGATCAGATCTACGAGCCGCGCAACTACAAAGAGGAATACAAAGGCGACGTAACCCTGCGCTACGCGCTGGCCATGTCGCTGAACAATGCCACCGTGAAAGTGGCCGAGGAAGTGGGCTACGACAAAGTGGCGGACCTGGCCAAGTTGGCGGGAATCACCTCCGTGAAGGCCACGCCGGCCATGGCGCTGGGCTCCTACGATGCTCCGCCAATAGACATGGCCGCAGCCTACACATCGTTCGCCAATGGTGGCATGCGCCTTACGCCCATCCTGGTGAACTCGGTGCGCAACGCCCAAGGCGACGTGATTGCGAACTACAAAACCGATCAGCGGCAAGTGCTAGATCCGCGCATCGCCTACGTCATGACCAAAATGATGGAAGGTGTGATCAACAACGGCCTGGGCTACACCGCCGTCCGCCTGCGCGGATTCACCTTGCCCGCTGCCGGAAAGACGGGCAGTTCCCACGACGGCTGGTTCGCTGGATACACATCGAATTTGCTCTGCGTAGTCTGGGTAGGTTATGACGACTACAGCGATCTTCATCTAAGCGGCGCAATGACCGCTGCGCCCATCTGGACCGAGTTCATGAAGAAGGCCGCTACGCTGCCGCAGTATTCCGACATGAAGGGCTTCACGCAACCCACAGGCGTGGTAGATGTGCAACTGGACAAAGCCACCAACCGCCTGGCAACGCCGACATGTCCCGACGATTATGAAGCGGCCTTCGTAGCCGGCACCGAGCCCCGCGAAACCTGCGATCAACAAGGCGCGGTGGCCGGATTCTTCAATCGCCTCTTCGGCGGCGGAGAGAAACCCTTGCCGCCCGCAAACTCAGCCACGTCCCAAGACCCGAACGCGGACCCGCAAAAGAAAAAAGGCTTCTTCGGCAAAATCGCAGGCATCTTCAAAGACGACAAATCAACCCCGCCGCCCAAGCCGCCAGACACCACCCAGCCCGCACCGCACTGAAGCAGCCGTCGCGGCCCCTAGCAAGTCTTGTCATCCTGAGCGAAATTTGTCGCGCGCGAAGCGCACGACAAATGCAGTCGAAGGATCCCTACTGTGTTTGCAGCATCCAGGTGCATAGAGGGATTCTCACGGAGCCATCACGGACGGGGGGTGCCCCATTTCTCGCGTCTTTTGCGAGAAGTGGGTAGGCTGCCGCTATCGATTACGCTCGCTTTCGTAGCGCCTTCGCAAGATCCTCAAGACCAACTTCCTCTGGGAAGGCGGCCACCTGATCCGCGAATTGCCGATCCCTCGCCGCCACGTAATCGTTCGGATTTCCTAAGAATCCCCCGCTACCAAAGCGCCGTGCTTGATACGCAAAGGCTTCCACAATCACTTCTCTCTGCTTGCCAGTGAAATGCCCGAGGAGATCCCTGGCCAAACTATGTGACATCTGACCTTGCGGTCATACCAATTTTTTTGAAACACTAGTCGGTAGCGCCAAAACGACTTTGAACCCGCCCAGTCGGGCACCCTAAGTCCTTTGTTTCAAAGATTTTAGTATCTAAGTTCTTTGAAATCTAGATTTTGCGGACAATCTTGCGGCCAGGCCGCGCTAAGTTGTTGATTCCAGATATTTTGCCAAAAAATAGGGGGGAGGGGGGTATCCTGGTGGGGTACAGACCGGGAGCATCCCTGACAAAACAGACCGGGCGGATTCCTGACAATGCGATCGATTTGCGAAGGCATGTAGAGCAAAGACCGGGCGCCCCACTTCTAGCGTCTTTTGCGAGAAATGGGGCCTCTTAGCAGACGGGCAAAGCAGATTGCCTTGCCCGTCCAGGTCAACGTTTAGTACTGCCAGTTAACGTTTACCGACCCTGTCCCGCTGCAAGGAACGGTATACATGTGATTCGAGCCGTTCTCCCAGACCACAGTGCCGTTGGCTTGAATGTCGATGAACTTAAACTGAATGTTCTGGCAGGCTGGAGCCGAAACATTCAGAAACCAGTTTGGATAATTGGGATCGAGCATGGGGCCAATTGCAGTGGAAAATGTTGTGCCCCAGTCGCCCAGTTCAACCGTGCTACCAGTCAGGTAAATATAGTCGCCCGTGTTAGTGGGATTGGCATTATTCACCGTGAAGGTTACGGGAATCAGCTTCGCCGTAAGCACCGTGAACTGAATTGTGTTGGCGGCTTGCCCGGAACTATTCTTAAGTTGGACCAGGTACACGCCGTTCGAAACATTGGGAACGGTAAACGTAACCGAGGTGCTGGTCCAGGAATTAATGGTCGCGCTGGTTGTGCCGAACAAGACACTCCCATTGGAAGCGCCGAGGTTCTTGCCGGCGATTGTTACTTTCATTCCCGACTGACCTACGGTCGGCCCAATAGACCCGACTTCAGGAGCCGTTGGAGCAGAACTGGCCACCCAAACCGCCACCGTGTGGGCTGGCAGCGTGAAATTCTGTACAGGATCATTACCGCCGCTGCCGGAGGTGACGGTGATGCCGAATCCGCTGAGCAAGCCTCCCAGGTAGTCGGAGTAGTTGCCCGCGGGCAGCGCCGTATACAGCCCAGTGATCGAATAACCCTGGCTCGTATTTTTGTTCATGGCCACCAGGACGACGTCGCCAAAGAATTGCCGCTCATAGATGTAGACGTCGCTGTTCATCCAGCGTTGCGTCTGAGTGCCATAGGCTAAGGCGTCGTTGGTACCCGTGCGAAGCGCGGAAAGTTTGCTGATTAACTGGTATGCAGTCGTGGTCGTACTGAAGGAACTCATCCAGTTGCGATTGTATGGCGTGCCCCCGCCGCCGGTGTCATTGTGCAGATACTGTTCGTCTCCGTAATAGATGGTAGGAATGCCGCGAGCCGTCAGAACGAACGCCAAAGCCTCATTGAGCCGATTGTTATCGTTATCCATGCTGAGCAGCCGCGGTTGATCTTGATTGTCAACCCAGTCGATAAGATCGTTAGGCCATGTGAAGTTACTGTTTTCCGTGTTCAGCGTGCTATCGACTTCCGTGAAGCTATTGCCGCTGCCAAGCACGTCACGTAGCGCGAGGCCAAGCGGATAATCGTAAAGCGCCATGCCGCTCTTGTTGGCAAACTTGACCGAATCCGCAAACAGCGAGTCGCTGGTTGTTTCATACCATTCTCCGAAAACAAAACTCGGAGCATTGTTATAAATCGAATTCGCTTCGCTATACTCCCATCCCCACGTGGTGTGTTTCACGGCATCCATGCGGAAGGCATCGGTTCCATTCTGCTGAAACGTTTGCAGCGACTGCTTGAGATAGCCGTCGATGGTCGCATTCTCCTGGTTCAGATCGCACAAATCCTCCAGAATGTAGTACTGGAGTTGGTAACGATCCTCGAAGTTGCCGATTTCAGGATTGTGATGGAAATAGCCATTGGGGTCGTTGTTGCAGGCCGCCATGAAAGTGCCATTGTTGTAGAGAGAGCCGTATTCGCCGGCATCTTGCTGGTTCGTGTCGTTCGCCGGAAAATCGACGATAATCTTGATCCCCAGGTTATGCGCGGCGGAGATGAGATTATCGAAGGCGGTCCAGGTCTCTGAGCAGTCGCCGAAGAAGTTGTCGATCTTCATGTAATCATCGGCTGAATATCCGTGGTAGGGCGCGGTGGGATTCCCGCTGCCATCCGGAATGTTGACGTCAATGTTCTCCACCGGCGGCGAGATCCAGATCGCAGTGATACCCATTCCGTGGAGATAACTCAGCTTCGCCTGGATACCGGCTAAATCTCCACCCCAGTACAGATTCCAATTTGTTTTCGTGGAATCGTAAAGGCCCGCGCCCCGCGTGCAGTTGTCGTTCCCTGTGTTGCCGTCATTGAAGCGATCTGTAACGATCTGGTAGATTACCTGCTTTTTGAAATCCTGAGCCTGAGCGCAGGCAGAGATTAACGCGAAAATGGTGGCGCAGAACAATGCGCGACGAAGGAATCGAATCATGGTAGTGTCCTCCTCAAAACCAGTTTTCCACGCGCGTCACTATGTGAGCGGAGCGGGAGCCGAAGTGGGGTTGCCGTGAAGTTCGCGAAGTTAATTGATTTCCGGTTGGCCGTAGCGCACAGTCAATTGTGCGTGAGCGTAACACGACTCATGCCCCCACCTTACGGACCGGTGTGGAAATTTACGAAATCAGGACGGAGACTCCGCCAATCATTTAGGGCTCGAATCTAGCCGCAACTTCGATTAAGAATCCACGGCCTCGCCGGCGGCACAAAGTCAGCGGCTCCGGTGTCTAACCCTTAAGGGCCGTCGCGGGATGTTCCGCAGGGCGTCCTCGGACTCCCACGTGACGAAAGCCTGGGACCTAGATTTCTTCGCCGCCCGGCCAAAACTGTGGCAGAATGGCCTTGTGGGAACTGGTTGTCTGGGGGTGTGTATGTCCTGCCGGAAGGCCTGCCTGATTCTTGTTGTTGTAACCTCTTCTGTCGCCGCGCTGGCGCAAGTTTCTCATTCGGAGCAGGTGCAGATCGCGCCTCCGCTGATACGCGCTGTCGACCCTCCAGCCCCCGACGCAACCGCCGCGGCCCTTGAGCAGCAAGCCGACAAACTGCGCGCGGAAAAGCTTTATCTCGACGCCCTCGATTATTATCACGCGGCGCTGGCCAAGAAGCCGAATGATGCCCGCCTGCTGAATAAGATTGGCATCACCGACCTCATGGTGCAGCGTTACAAAGATGCGAAGAAATCCTTCGAGCGCGCCATCCATTTCGATCACGCCTACGCCGACGCCTATAACAATCTGGGCGTAGTGCTGTACGAGAGCAAGAAGTACCCAGCGGCGATCAAGCAGTACGAAAAGGCGATTGCCAGGGACAATACTTCGGCGTCGTTCTACAGCAATCTGGGAGCTGCTCTTTTTTCCAAGAAAGAGTTTGATCCCGCGGTGGCCGCGTACCAGCATGCGCTGGAATTGGATGCCGACGTGTTTATGCGGACTTCACGCACCGGCGTGCAGGCGCAATTGCCCAGTCCCGAGGATCGCGCGCGCTACGACTACACGGTCGCGAAGTTGTATGCCAAGATGGGCTTCTCGGACCAATCGCTCGAGTATTTGAAGAAGGCAATGGAAGCCGGTTACAAGGATCTGAAGAATGTGTACAAAGATGTTGAGTTTGCGGATTTGCGGAAAAACCCGCGTTTCACCGAACTGATGGCCTCAAAAACACCCGTGCTGTCAGATTAATGACTGGATATTCTCTCGCCCAGGGCTGGAACGTAACCGAAGCGACTCAATCGACTACAGAGTTTACCCGATGTGTCGCATTGCGAAACAATTACAAAGTTTTACAAAATTAGACGGAACTTCCTGGAGTTCTAGGGTTTAATCATTGAAATACTCCTGAAAACAACAGGGTGAGTAAGGAGAAACGGTAGCCCATCGGATGCTGACCCGAGCACGCCCCAAGCAAGCATCCGGTGGGTTTTTAGCTGTCAGCCGTCAGCGTTCAGCCATCAGCTAAAACCAATCCTCGATCCATAATTGTCTGGTCGCTCGATTCTTTCTGGGTAACTGAAGCAAAGGTTACAGTCAGCGGCGTTTGGTTCTTGGCTGATGGCTGACGGCTGATGGCTGACGGCTGCTTCTCTCGCCGATGTACTCTTCCACCACCCGTTTCCATTTGCCTTGGGCTTTGAGAATGAACTCGACGGCATCGCGCAGCGCGCCGTCGCCGCCCGCGTTAGGCGTTGTGTAGTGCGCTTCCTTCTTTACTTCAGCGCGCGCATTCTTCACCGCAATCGCAAGTCCGCCGGCGCGCATGGCGGGAAGATCGATCACGTCGTCACCGACGAAGGCAGCTTCTTCCGGCTTGAGTCCTGCCTTTTTCACGACCTCGTCGAAGCACGCGCGCTTGTCGTCTACACCTTGATAGACATATTCGAGCTTCAGGTCGCGGGCGCGGATCGCCACCGTTTCCGAAGAGCGCTTGGTGATCAAACCCGTCTGAATGCCGCCCAGCCGGGCCAGAGAGATCGACGCGCCGTCGTGAGCGTGAAAGCCCTTGAACTCGATACGGCTGGTTTGTGATTCTGTCGGAAGTGGCAAGAAGAACAGCTTGCCGTCCGTGAGGACGCCGTCTACGTCAAAAAGCAGAAGCTTGATCTTGCTCGCGCGGGCTTGGTCGGAGAGTTTAGGCATCGCGAAGATTTTAGCAGGCCAGGACTCACCCGCGATCAAGCTGTGGCGGGCTAACCAAGATAACGAATTGTCGTAAGCCAGATTGGGTGTTATGCAAGGTGAGAGCGCTCAGTCGTTCACTCATTTGAAGAGTAACGAACGACTTACTGGAGATTCCATGAAAAGACTTTTCTGCGCGTTGGGCTTGCTAGTTATCGGTTCCGTGTCCTTAACCGCACAGATGCCCGAGCTTAAGTTCATCGCCGACACGCTAGTCGTGCAGGCAGATGGAACCTATGAGGCGGATCCCGATCTTGCCACCATGACGTTCCAGATTTTTCTCAGGACAAAGACATCAAGCACGCCTACGCTGCAGCGACCCAATCCATGCAGCACGTGGTCGATCTCGGGAGTCAAAACGGACTCAAGAGGGAAGATGTGACAACCGGCGTGCTCACCGTCGCTCCCGTGTACGAAGGCGACCGTAAAAAACGAGTGCGCTCCTATTATGTGCAGGGCAACATCGTGCTGCGCATCCATGATTTCTCGCGGATTGGCCCAATCCTCGACGGATCGGTCGAGGATGGCGTCGCCGATTTTCGTTCGCTCACCTATTCCCTCGCCAACGAAGAGGCTGCCAAAAAACAGGCGGTCGCCGAGGCCATGCGGCGCGCCATTGGCCGCGCTTCCGTTGCCCTGGAGCAAAAAGGGCAGAAACTCGGAGCGCTACGCTATATGAGCCTGGACGTAAAACAACTGGCCGGCGTGGCACAACTGCAAACCTTTCCCACCTATTCGATGAATGAGCTTGTCGAGGTCAGTGGCGGGGGAGGCGGAGGCGCATGGAAGGACAAGAAGCAACCGCCGCCACCACCCCCGCCCCCGCCGCAACCGCAGAAGATCGCGGTCAGCGCCTCCGTCCAGTGCGCCTTCCAGATCGAGTAGAAGCCGCGTTGCACGAAGAAGAGTGGACTGACCGAGTGCCTCCAAGCGAGGACCTTGGCGATCAATCGAGCTCGCGACTTTTGGCGGCGACTTTGGGCATCGAGAGAAATCCTGGCAGTCGCGGTAAGTCCGCTGATTCAGGAGTGGGCGATCCACAGTATCGGAAATTGACGTCCGAGTTTCTCGAAATCGCGGTCGGAGGTGACAAGTGTGGCTCGTTGCTCCACGGCGAGAGCGGCCGCCAGGCAATCTACGTAGGGGATCTTGTGAAGTGCCTTAAGCTCTCCCGCCTTAATCGCGTGAGTCAGATCGACAGCGACAACGCGAATTGGAAGCTGCGAGAGATCGTCCAGAGCCTTTCGCGCGGATTGTTCTCCATGCCGCTGCCAGGAGAGATAGAAAACCTCTCCCCAGTTCGCGACCGACACCAGCAACGGAGTTCGCAACCGGTCAGCTTCCCTTACCAGTTGCTCGATACGACCGGCTCCTGGCCCGGCAGTCAGGAGGCTGAGCACCGCGCTGGCATCGAGGACGTAGGTCCTGTTCATCGGCCTAGCCTATCCGGTCTTTCTCGGTCCGGTGTTCGCGTTCCCGATCCTCCACCAGCGAATGCGGGCCTTTGAAGCGACCGCGCAAGTTGCGGATGAGATCCTCGATGTCAGGCTGACTTTCCCTTCGCGTCTCGCCGTCGATCGTCTTGCCGTGATAGCGAACGTCAAACCCTCGTTCTTTCAGAATTGCAACGGCCTGATGCGAGTTGGTCGGATCATTGGGAGGGACCCCTGCCGCCTGCAAGACCAGGGGCCTCGCGGGCAATTCCCGTCCATCAATAATCACGCTCCATTTCGGCATTTGACGATTCCAGCGAAAATTCTTGGCGGTTGCACTTATGTCTTTTTTGGTAAGTGAAGAAACTTTTAAGCTTGCCATTATGCTCCGCTGCCTCTTTCCATTCGGATGATTATTATTCATATTCATCATACTCATACAATCGCCCTGGTCAAGGTGACAAAGGAAGGCGAGTGGCTCTAGGCGAACATTTTACGAAACTCAGTCTTCCGGCTACAATATTCCGATGCCGTCCCTTCCTGCCTCGCTAGCCTGGGCTCACCCTCTCGTAGCGGAATGGTTCGTCCAGCGCTTTTCCACGCCTACCGAGCCGCAGGAGCAAGGTTGGCCGCACATTCTTGCCGGGCGAACCACGTTGATTTCTGCGCCCACGGGCTCGGGCAAAACGCTTGCTGCGTTTCTGGCTTGCATCGACCGGTTGGTGCGCAAGGCTTTGGCGGGCGATCTTGCGGATCGCACCGAAGTTCTCTACGTCTCGCCCCTAAAGGCGCTGGGCAACGATATCCAGAAAAACCTGGAAATTCCCCTCGGGGAAATTCTCGCGATGGCAGGCGAACGTGGATTGCTGATGCCCGAAATTCGCACGGCGGTCCGCACTGGCGACACGCTGATGCCCGAACGACGCGCCATGCTGAAGCGGCCGCCGCACATTCTCGTCACTACTCCAGAATCACTTTACATTTTGCTTACCGCGGATAAGAGCCGGGCGATTCTGCGCGATATCGAGACGGTCATCGTGGATGAAATCCACGCAGTGGCCGATGACAAGCGTGGAGCGCACCTGACGCTGTCGCTCGAACGACTCGAGGCGCTAACTTACAGGCCGCCGGTGCGCATCGGGCTATCGGCTACGCAAAAGCCGATTGAAGAAGTCGCGCATTTTCTCACGGGCGGTTCTGATTCCGGGAAAGCGCGGCCTGATCCCGTTATCGTCAACATCGGACACAAGCGGAAGCTTGACCTTGCGGTGGAAGTTCCTCACATGCCGCTCGGGCCTGTGGCTTCGAACGAAATGTGGGACGAGGTTTACAACCGCTTGGTGACGCTGGTGGAGCAGCATCGGTCGACCCTGGTGTTTGTGAACACGCGGCGCATGGCCGAGCGCGTGGCGCATCAACTGGGTGAGCGTATTGGCGAAGAGAATGTCGCCGCGCATCACGGAAGCCTGTCGCGAAAGCTGCGCCTGGCGGCGGAGAAGAAGTTGAAAGAAGGCCAGGTGCGGGTGCTGGTGGCGACCGCGTCGCTCGAGCTGGGAATTGATGTGGGCACGGTGGATCTGGTGGTGCAAATTAATTCTCCGCGCGCGATAGCGGTTACATTGCAGCGTGTAGGGCGGTCGGGTCACTGGCGCGGTGCGGTTCCCAAGGGACGTCTTTTCTGTACGACTCGTGACGATCTGCTGGAGTGCGCGGCTTTGGTGCGTGCGATCCGGCAAGGTGATCTGGACCGGCTGATGATTCCAGACTCGCCGCTGGATGTGCTGGCGCAGCAGATTGTGGCGGCATGCTCCGCCGAAGAGTGGGGCGAAGATGAGCTGTTTGCGCTGGCGCGGCGCGCGTACCCGTATCGCAACCTGAAGCGTGAAACTTTCGATGCGATTTTGGAAATGCTGGCCGAAGGAATTGCGGCGAAGCGTGGGCGCTATGGCGCGTATATCCATCGCGATCGAGTCAACGGCAAGCTGCGGCCCCGGCGCGGGGCGCGGCTTGCGGCGATCACCAGCGGCGGAGCGATTCCGGACAATTCGCTCTACGCCGTTGTCGCGGAGCCCGATGGCATTGTAGTGGGAACCGTCGATGAAGACTTCGCCGTGGAGAGCAACCGCGGCGACATCATGCTTTTGGGAAACACGTCGTGGATGATTCGCCGCATCGAAACCAATGCTGGTCGCGTGCTGGTGCAGGATGCGCACGGGGCGCCTCCTAGCGTGCCGTTCTGGCGTGGCGAGGCGCCGGCGCGGACTCAAGAGCTTTCCGAGCACGTTGGAACTTTGCGGGAGAAGATCAGCGAGATGCTGCCGCACACCTCGCCCGTCGGATTCTCCGCGACGCAGCCGGATGTCGCGGCAGCCGTGTGTTGGTTGAAAGATGAATGCGGCCTGGATGATTCCGGCGCCGAGCAGGCGATTGAATACATTCTGCAAGGGCGTTCGGTTCTGGGCGCGGTTCCGACACAGACCACTGTGATTGCAGAGCGCTTCTTCGATGAAGGCGGCGGCATGCAGTTGGTGATCCATGCGCCCTTTGGAGGACGCATCAATAAGGCCTGGGGACTGGCTCTGCGCAAGCGTTTCTGCGTGGGGTTCAACTTCGAGTTGCAGGCCGCGGCTACCGACAATGGCCTGAACATCGCGCTGGCCGAGCAGCATAGTTTTCCGCTCGCAGACGTCTTCAACTTTTTGCAAGCGGCGACGGTGCAGCCGATTCTGGAGCAAGCGGCGCTCGATTCGCCGATCTTCGCAACGCGCTGGCGCTGGGACGCGAACCGTGCGTTGGCGCTCTTGCGCTTTCAAAACGGTAAGAAAGTTCCGGCGCAGATTCAGCGCATGCGCTCTGACGATCTGCTGGCTTCGGTTTTTCCCGATGCCGCAGCATGTTTTGAAAACATTCAAGGCGAGCGCCAGATTCCGGATCATCCTCTGGTGGGCGAAGTGATGAAAGATGTACTCACCGAGGCGATGGATATTGATGGCCTCAGGTCTGTGCTGAGCGGCCTGGCCGATGGGCGAATTCGTTGTATCGCGGTCGACACTCCGGTTCCGTCGCAGTTTTCACACGAAATTCTGAATGCGAATCCCTATGCCTTTCTCGATGACGCGCCGCTCGAAGAGCGGCGGGCGCGCGCGGTGCAGATGCGGCGCATGCTGCCCGAATCGGTGCTTGAAGAAGTCGGTGGGCTCGATCCGGCGGCGATCGCGCAGGTGCGGGAAGAGGCTTGGCCAGACGTGCGCGATGCCGATGAGTTGCACGATGTGCTGCACACGCTGGTGGCGCTTCCGGAATCCGGTCTCAATTTCAGCACAGATCAGTGGAAGTTTCATTTCGAGCGATTGGTTGGCGAGGGACGCGCGGCGTCGGCGATGTGCGGCGGCAAGCTTTATTGGGTTGCGGCCGAACGCGCCAGAACTTTCTGTGTGCTGTTTCCCGAGGCACAATTCGAGCGGGTGCTGCCTGATGTTGAGACCTCGGTTCCTACTCGTGACGATGCTGTGTTGACGCTGGTTACGGGATGGATGTCACATGTTGGGCCGATTACTGCGACGCAGCTTGGCGAGACTTTGGGGATCTCGTCCTCTGAGATTTCGAATGCTCTTCTTCGCATGGAGGCGAGCGGGACTGTGCTGCGGGGAACGTTCACTGGTACTTCTGAGCGTCTGCCCGGTGTGCATGAACACGAGATCGAATGGTGCGAACGGCGGTTGTTGGCTCGCATTCACCGGCTGACCGTTGCGACGCTGCGCAAGCAGATCGAGCCGGTTACTGCGGCGCAATTCATGCAATGGCTCTTGCGCTGGCAGCACGTTGCCGCAGGGACGCAGGTTTCGGGCGAGCGCGGGACGCTCGAAGTTCTGCGGCAACTGCAGGGGTTTGAGGTCCCGGCGAATGCCTGGGAGCGGCAGGTTCTGGCTCGGCGTGTTGCGGACTACGATCCCAAATGGCTTGATCAGCTATGCCTGACTGGCGCGGTCGGTTGGGGAAGGTTGTCGCCGCATCCGGCGACGCTGGATTACTCCAATGCCCATCGGGGAGAACCTCACGCGGCTCCGCGGCACCGGCGAGTGATTCCCACCAGCGTCGCGCCGATCACGTTTTTTGTTCGGGAAGATGCGGACTGGATGACGCCGCGGCATCCCGGCGCGGAGGCGTCGGAAAACAATGGTCTCAGTCATGGTGCACAGGGCGTGCTGGATTTTCTGCGGCAGCGTGGCGCGTCTTTTTTTGCCGATATCGTCCGTGGCACGAATAAGTTGAAGGCCGAAATCGAAACTGCGCTTTGGGAACTTGTCGCTGCCGGTTTGGTGACCGCTGATGGTTTCGATAATCTGCGCTCGCTTATCGACCCGAAGCGGCGGGCTGGGCAGGGCAGCGGGCGCACGACGCGTCCGCGGCACAATGCCGGGCGGTGGGCGTTGTTGCACGCCGAGGAAGTTGTTGAGCGGCCTCGCGCTGTCGAGGCTGCTTGCTGGATGCTGCTGCGGCGTTACGGCATTGTCGTCCGCGATGTGCTGGCGCGGGAGGCGAACCTGCCTCCGTGGCGCGAACTGCTGGGCGGCTTCCGCCGGCTTGAGGATCGCGGCGAAATTCGCGGCGGGCGTTTTGTGGATGGATTTCTGGGCGAACAGTTTGCGCTGCCGGTTGCGGTGGAATCGGTGCGGGCGATGCGCAAGCTCGATGCCTCTGCGGGAACGATCACGCTGTCGGCGGCCGATCCGCTGAACCTGGTGGGGATTCTGGTTCCGGGGGAGCGCGTGCCGGCGATTTCCGGGAACAGCGTTACGTTTTGTGATGGCGCGGCTGTGGCAGAGGTTGCAGTCCCGAGTACCGAGTACCGAGCTGAAACCGCCTGAGTGTTCTGGAAATAAAGTTTGGGGCTCGGTTGCGGTGGGTGTTGGATGGCTCGCGCTTGGGTTGAAAGTGCACCAAAAATGGGGCAGTACCCCCCTCCCCCCTTTTTGCATAATCTCTGGAATCATCACTTTAGCGGGAAATTCCCCGCAAGATCGGGATTTCAAAGAACTTAGATACTAAGTTCTTAAGAACCAATGACTTAGGGGCGCGGCGATTTGGCTTGTGCCGACCATCGCGGCCTCGACCATGATTGCGCAAGTCCGGAGCTGTGCGCAAGGTCAGATGTCACAATGGGGCTGTGGAAAAAGATCGTGGCGCTCCGCCCAATTCCTAAAACTGGATCCGTCCCATATCGCGAGCACCAAGGTATGCGTTCGCTCGCTATGTTTCGTTATCCGCGGGCAATAGACAGTATTCTGTCCCTATCGCGGGGGGTGATTCTAGACATGGCAAGGGCGAATGGCGACAGGAACTCTCTTTTGTTCGACCAGCGAGTGCCAAGATTCAAGAACGTGGTGGTTCGGGACGTGCGTGACCGCGACGGCGGCCAACTCGGGAGGATCATCCAGTCCCACAACGGCACTGAATCCGGCGTGATCACAGCGGCACAGGACGCAACAGACCGCATGTACGCCGAGTTCTCCGCGGCATCGAACATCCAAAGCAGAATCTGCGCGACCGATTCCAACGGGAGTCCCGGGCAGGTCATATCTTCGACTTTCTTCCCCTGGGGCGCATCGGTGCGATGTAAACTTGCCCGCGTATGGACCGGCGCCCTTGGACCCGCGAAGAGTTGATCGTCGCCTTCAACCTGTACTGCAAGATTCCCTTCGGCAAAATTCACCGAGCAAATCCGCAGGTAATCGAGCTCGCGCGAGCCATCGGGCGAACTCCGTCAGCGGTCTCTTGGAAGCTGGCAAACTTCGCTCGACTGGACCCGTCGCTGCAGGATCGAAACATAGCAGGAGCTTCTCACGGGGCGAAGGCGGACATTGAGATTTGGGAGGAATTCAGGAGCGACTGGGAGAAACGCACTTTCGAGAGCGAGCGCCTGATGATCCAAATTACAGGCCGAAGCAAGGAACTCGAAGACGACGCCAAGATCTTCCCCGAGGGCAAGACCCGCGAGGCGATCGTGAGAACACGGGTCAATCAGGGCTTCTTTCGGTCGGCTGTGCTGGCAGCCTACGGGTCGACTTGCTGCATAACCGGCTGCTCGATCGCCGAACTACTCAATGCCAGCCACATAGTACCGTGGGCCACTGACGTCAAGAACCGAACGAACCCGAGGAACGGACTGTGCTTGAATGTTCTCCATGATCGCGCATTTGACTCCGGGCTGCTTACGGTCACGCCGGAGCTCAGGGTGATGATCTCGCCTAAGGCAAAGCGAAAATCCTCCGGTCTTGGGAATCAAGAACTTCTACTCCGATACGAAGGGGCCCCAGTTCGCCCGCCAGAGCACTTTGTGCCAGACCCGCAGTTCCTGAAGTTTCACAATGAAGAGATATTTGCGAAACAATAAAAAGGGAGACCCCAATATGAGTAATGTCGAGTTCAGCTATCTCTATCGCGACGGAGGCAACTACAAAGAGTTCGGGAGAGTAGTCTTCTCGAACCCCGAGCGAATCACTTGCGGCACAATCGAGGAGGCCTTGAGGGAGGCGTTCTTGGAGGACGGTCTGTTCATCGCAGACCAAGTGCGGGTGCCCGAGGTCTTTCTGTTCGCAAATGGCGGTCTGTCCTTCGACGATCACTGCTATCACGAGTTCGATGCAGTTCGGACGACCGACAAGGGATCTACCGACGTACACCTGCGCACGGCCGGCGAGTTCTTAGCGGAAGTTGCTCAACAAGGCCGGCGCGGGTGGCGAGTGTTTGACCCCTATGACAGCAAGGGCAGCTACGGCAATCTCTTGACTTCGCGAGGAGCCTGACAACTCAGGTCCGTCGTGCCCGACCAGCTTGGAGAACTGTCGAAGTGCTCGGTCAGAATTTCTCCGCGCTTGACCGGTTCTTTCTCGGGCTCACGCAGGGGCGTCGGCCGCGGGCGGGAAAGGCGTTTGAGCTGCTCATCAGAGAGCTCTTTATCCGCCTTCGCTATCCCTTCACATCCCAGCCAATCATTAACGGCCAGCCGGATTTCATCCTTCCGTCGGTCGAGCACTTCCGCAGGAATGCGCCTGACGCGATTATCTTCACGATCAAGAGAACGCTCAGAGAACGCTGGCGCCAGATTGTGACCGAGGGGACGAGGGGACTTGGCTTTTTTCTCGCCACGATCGATGAAGGAATTGCAGTGCGAGATTTGGAAGCTATGCTTCAGTCGAGGATTTACATCGTCGTGCCCGCCCGCATAAAGGTGCTTCGTCCCGACTATGAGGCCGCGGTCAACGTAATCACCTTCGAACACTTCTTTCAGTATTACCTCGATCCAGCCATGCAGCGTTGGCGTGCGGCGGGAGTGGTGGGTTAAGGGAGTGGGCTGTGATTATTTCAGCCAGTGAATTTTGATTTCCTTTTCGAGGGGCTTGAATTCCGGGTCGCCGGTGACGAGTTCAGCCTTTCTTTCCTTTGCCAGTGCGGCGGCGAAGGCGTCGGCCAAACTTAATTTGAAACGCGCCTTGAAATCGGCCGCGGTGTCGGCCAGCGCGCGGGTGGTGGAATGAAAATCAATGGGCAGGCCCTGAAGGACCTTTGCGGCTTCCGCCCACGCCTCCGCGCCGTCTTTCTTCACAATGGAGTACTTCACCTCGGCGTAGTTCACATCGGTCATGAGGAGTGGGCTGTCCTTTTTACCGGCGGAGACGAGCAGATGTTCCATCGTCTCGGCGCCCGCTCGTCGCGGAAGTAGGCGATCAGCGCAAAGCTGTCGAGTATCTTAGCCAGCATGGCGCTCCTCGATTGACCTTTCCTGCTTCTTGTGATCGGCCCAGTCCTCCGCCAGCGGCCTGCCCCCCGGCGCGCGCTTGAGGATGCCGCGCCCGCGCTTGATGAGCGCGGCGGTCATTGGCTTGAGAAGGATTCCCTCCGGCGTGGCTTGGACCACGGCCTTGGTCCCGTCCTCGATGTCGAATTGTTTGCGCAGGCGAAGCGGGATGACGACCTGCCCCTTCGTCGTGAACCATACGGTTTGCGGTTTCTCGGTTGTACTCATATGTAGAAGTATGACATATCCTACAGAATCCGTAAATATATAATAAGTAGGATTTAGTTTCATAGGAGGAGTTTCACAAACGATACCGAGCTCCCTCCCTTTTGCAAGGTCGGAATTTCACGGACGTGTCCGCCTGAGATGTGCTTTCCCGGCGCCCGCTGCCGCCGCAAAGGGTTCCGGCCAGCGAGCCTGCTGGTAGGGATGCTTCGACTGCGTGGGATTGTCCTTCGGACAATCCCACTACGCTCGGCATGACATTGGCTGGATGAGTTTCGATTGAATGAAGAGGAGCCCAAAAACGACCAGGGATCCGATGAGGGGGCCCCTCGGATCCCTGGTGTGCGCGGGCTCGGCAAGAACGGAACAAAAAGCGCTTCCCCTATCGCCTTTTACCGGGTCCCGCGCACGCACACATAGTGCATGCGGTGTGCCAGTCGGTGAGGGATTGGTCAGGAAGGGCGGCGATCTTCGCAACTCACTGTCGGCAGGGCATTTACAGATTTGGCCGAGATTCCATAAGTCATTGCGGATCCGGCATGCTGCACCCCAATGCTATCCGATCGGATAGCGACCACTATCTGTTCGGATAATGGAATAAGTTCATTTCGGGCATGAATTCAGAGTGAAAGTGTGATAAGAAGGGCGCGATAAGGAAGCGAGCCAAACGCGGCCTTGCCCAAAGCGGGTTCCTCACCGGGCTTGGCGCCCGGTTCGGAATGACAAGAGGTTGCGAGGCTCGCCCAGATTTCCTCGGCAAGCTCGGGGACAAGCTCTTCACTGCGCAAAAGAACGCTTGTTCAGGATGACAATCCAAACTTAGCCGCTACCAACGAGGTAAAGAAAAATGCGTCCTCGACTTCTGGTGATTTCCGGGCCCTTGAAAGACGCAACGATTCCACTGTCTGAGGGAGAAGTCACCATTGGGCGGGAAGCGTCGAATGGGATTGCTGTCGTCGATCCGTCGGTTTCGCGAAAGCATTGTTCGATCGGCTGGCAGGACGGGAGATTCCGGGTGCGGGACCTGGACAGCCGCAATGGAACCCTGGTGAACGGCGCTGGGATCGAAGAACAGTGGCTGCAACACGGAGACGAGATCGCCGCCGGCGATTCGTCCTTCGTGCTTCTGCTGGAAGATGAAGATACTGCGGCGGCTGTGAGCCGGGTGGAATTCGAAGACTCTGGGGCCGCGGCGGAAACCACGATTATCCATCCCAGGGATGTGGTGTATCTTCAGCCCGACCGTTTGTTGCGCGAGCTGCCTGCGACGTCGGGCGTGGCGCGCAATCTGAATGCGCTGCTGAAGATCAGCCGAATCGTGCATGCGATTCGCGATCTCAACGATCTGCAAGGGCAATTGCTGGACCTCATTTTTGAGGTTGTTCCGGCGGGACGGGGCGCCATCCTGCTGGCGGACCGTGAGGGTCATGAGTTTAATTCCACGTTCGCCCGCATGCGGCAGGCGGGGCAATCGCAGTTGGTGAAGGTGAGCCGGACCGTCGCGCGCCAGGTTTTAGAGCAGGGAATTGCGATGCTGGGCAGTGACGTGCCGGGGAGCAGCGAGTTGCGCGAGGTCGAGAGCCTGGCGGCATCGCAGGTGCGTTCGCTGGTGTGCGTGCCTCTCACCGTGTTTCAGCGGGTGATCGGATGCATTTATCTCGACAGCGACAGCGTCAACAATCGCCTGAAGGAGGAGCATTTGCAGCTGGTGACGGCGATTGCAGGCATCTCTGCGGTGGCGCTGGAGAATGCCCGCCGGCTGCACTGGCTGGAGCAGGAGAACGAACGGCTGACGGTGGAGATCAGCCAGGAGCGGAGCCTAGTTGGAGAAGGCACGCGCATGAAAGAGGTGTACCAGTTCCTTAAGCGAGTCGCGCCGACCGATTCCACTGTTTTGATTGAGGGCGAGAGCGGAACCGGGAAAGAGCTGGCGGCGCGGGCGTTGCACAGGAACAGTCCTCGGGCGGAAAAACCTTTTGTCGCGATTAATTGTTCTGCGATTCCGGAAACGCTTTTGGAAAGCGATTTGTTCGGCCACGAGCGCGGAGCATTCACCGGAGCCGGCTCGCTGAAAAAAGGGCGGCTCGAAGTGGCCGATGGAGGCGTGGTTTTTCTCGACGAAATCGGCGAAATGACGCCCACGCTGCAGGTCAAACTGCTGCGCGTGCTGCAGGAGCGTGAGTTTGAGCGGGTGGGCGGCAATTATCCCGTGAAGGTGGATATTCGACTGATTGCCGCTACCAACTGCAATCTGCAAGAGGCTATGCGCGAGGGCAGGTTTCGCCAGGATTTGTACTATCGCCTGGCGGTGTTGAAGATTACGATGCCGACGCTGCGCGATCGCAAGGATGATATCCCCATGCTGGTACGGCACTTCGTGCAGAAACATGCGAAGCGCTGCAAGGTGAAGGCGCGGCCGGTTTCCCGCGAAGCTTTGGCTTGCATGGTGAACTACGACTGGCCGGGAAACGTGCGCGAATTGGAAAACGCGATCGAGCGCGCGCTGGTGCTGGGGTCGTCGGATATGATTCTGCCCGAGGATCTGCCGGAGTCGTTGCTTGAGGGCACTCCGCCGCCGGAGATGACCGAGGCCAAGTATCATGCGGCGCTGAAGGAATTGAAGAAGCAGCTGATTCTGGATGCCGTGGAACAGACGCGAGGAAGTTATGCCGACGCCGCGCGCATTCTGGGCGTGCATCCGAATTATTTGCACCGGCTGATCCGCAATCTCGAAATGAAAGAGGTTTTGAAGGAAGCGTTGCGCGATATTTCTCCGCGCGGGCTGAGCGGGATCTCGGGCGGGAACGCGTGAGGCAGGCAGCAATTAGCGGTTGGCAACTACGCCCTGGGAGGCCGCCAACAGGGCAATTGCTAATTGCCACTCACGGCAGGCGCAAGCGTATCAGGCCCGAGGGGTCGAGATACGTGCCCTGCCATCGCACGCCGACATGGAGATGTGGGCCTGTGGCCCGGCCCGTGCCGCCGCTCAACGCAATTACCTGCCCACGTTTTACCTGATCCCCTTCCTTCACTTTGAATTCCGAGAGATGCATGTAGATGGTGAGCAGGCCCTGGCCGTGATCGAGCACGACGAAGTTGCCCTCGAAATAAAGCGGGCGAGCTAGCAGCACCGTGCCGTCATTCATGGCTGCGACGGGAGTTCCGGTCGGGACACGGAAATCCAGGCCCCAGTGAGTGCTGGTGGCCTTGCCGTTGAAAATCCGTTGGGAACCGAAGACGTCAGAGATGGCTGCGTCCGCCGGTTCGGTGAATGCGCCCGACCACTCGCGATCGGGCGTGACCCGGTTCAGATAATCTTTTTTTATTTGCTGGCCCTCTTCGATTTGTTTCTGCTGCTCGGGAGTGGGCTCGGTGAACTTGCCTTCGACACCGAGTTTAGTTTGGATTTTGGGATACTTGCCGCTGAAGACGGTGAAGCTGTGGCTGAACGATAACTTCCTGCCGGGTGCCGGTCCCACTTCAGATTCGCCAGTCAGGTCAATGGCGTAGGTTCCGGGAGCAGTTTCAAAGCTCACCCCTGCGAGCGCGTACCAGGTTTTGCTTTTCGCATCGAAGGTGAAGGAAACATCGTGTCCCAGCCAGGTTGCTTTTAGCGAGTCCATCCGCGCTGGAGGCTTGACCTGGAACAACACAGGGCCACCATTGACCAGCCGCGCGGGTTGCGCTTGCACCGTCCATGTGGAGGCTGATGAAGGAAGGACGAAGACGAATAATGAACAGATCAAAAGAAGCGGTACGATGCGGCGAGAGTTCACCCTATAAGCCTAGCATTCTTGCGCGTCGCTCCCAGTTATAATCCGCATGCGTGGCGAAGGGTGCAACGCCGCGATGCATGCCGGCCGGGCTGGCTGGAATTTCGAATTACATTTTTACAATCACAGGGAGGCACCTTTCCGTGCATCGACGCAGTGAGAAAAAAGATCGTGCCGGGCTTGGAACCCGGTCAGTGTGGGCTGGTGAGGGCGGCAAGGGGTGGGAGGGCGCCACTCAAATACCGGTGGCACTTAGCGTTTCGTTCGGCTACGACAGCGTGAATGAGTGGCTCGCGGTGGCGCAAGGAAAGAGCCGTGGTCATATTTATAGCCGGAACACGAACCCCACTGTTGCCGCCTTCGAAGAGAAGGTAAGAGATCTCGAGATGGCGGAAGCTGCTACAAGTTTTTCGAGCGGCATGGCGGCGATCAGCAACACGCTTTTTGCGCTGCTTTCGCCGGGCGATCGTGTCGTCTCAATCAAGGACACTTACGGGGGCACGAACAAGCTGTTTATCGAATTCCTACCTCGATTCGGCGTTGACGTTGCGTTGTGTGAGACCGGCAATCATGAAGCCATCGAGGCCGCAATCGGCCAGGGATGCAAGGCGGTGTATTTGGAGAGCCCGACGAATCCCACCGTCAAAGTTGTCGATCTCGCCCGCCTGGCTGCCGCGGCCCATCGCCACCAAGCCGTGGTGATCGTTGACAACACATTTGCCACGCCCATCAACCAGCAACCTGTGAAACTTGGCGCAGATCTCGTGATTCACAGCGCGACAAAATTTCTCGGCGGGCACGCGGACGCGCTCGGCGGAGTGGTTTGCGGCGCCGCCGGCCTGGTGGCAAAGATTTATCATTTTCGCGAGATCACGGGCGCTTGCCTCGATGCAATGTCGGCTTACCTGCTGCTTCGAGGGATGAAAACTCTTCATCTTCGGATTGAACGGCAGAACCAGAGTGCACTAAAAATTGCGCGATTCCTAGAATCACATCCGAACGTGGTGAAAGTTTTCTATCCGGGGTTGGCGTCCCATGAGAACCACGAAGTTGCGCGGCGGCAGATGCGCGGTTTTGGAGGCGTGCTGAGCTTTGTCATCCGGGGCGGCTTCGATTCTGTAAAATCGTTTTTGCCGCGTTTGCGCTACGCACATCTGGCTGCGAACCTGGGCGCGGTGGAGACGGTGGCTGGTCCGCCTTCCACCACGAGCCATGTCGAATCCACCAGGCGGGAACGTGCTGCGGCGGGCATTCCCGAGGCGCTTATCCGCTACTCGGTGGGGATTGAAGATGTTGACGACCTCATCGCGGATCTGGGGCAGGCGCTCGATAAGGTCCGACCTGCGAGGCGGCGGGGTGCATGAGCTTAAGACGGAACCAGCGAGGATGAGACTTGGTGGACCTGGCCGGGATCGAACCGGCGACCTCCCCGGCAATGCCGGGGCGCGCTTAGCCCTTCGTCTTCGACGTCTCGATTAATTCCTGAATCGAACGATGCGATTTCCAACTCTTTAGCTGCCGTTCGCGGGATCGCGCCTCGGTAAGGGTAGAGAACCGCTCTTCTTGATAAACCAGGGCCCAAGGTCCTCTTCCACGCGTCGAAATCGTCTGCCCACGTTGGTGCTCAGCCAGGCGGGCAAGTGGATCCGCTGCGCAGCCGATGTAGAATTTCTTCGAGCTCTGACTTTGCAAAATGTAAACGGAAGGCACTGGATAAAATTGGTGGACCTGGCCGGGATCGAACCGGCGACCTCTTCCATGCCATGGAAGCGCGCTCCCAGCTGCGCCACAGGCCCACTGTTAAGAAACAACCCGAACCGACGACCCTTCCGGCAAAGCCGGGACGCGCTCCCAGCTGCGCCACAGGCCCACTGTGGAAGACAAAACACCGAAGCCCGACGAAATCGGGATCGCGGGGAGTACTGAATTCATTTTCGCCCACATTACCGGGATAGTCAACGCGCGCCGGCTTCTGCCAAAAGCCGCTTCGCTCCGCTCAGCGGGACAGCCGAGGCGGCTGTCCCCACATGAGCATTCTCCACATGAGCATTCTTCTGTTTGTTTCCACAGGCATGTTCTGGCATAATTGATCGTGCACCCCACCTGCACAAACTTTCAAACACAATTTAGAGCGAGGAAGAGATGCCAGCAAAGTACATCTTTGTAACGGGCGGAGTTGTGTCTTCCCTGGGCAAGGGATTGGCCGCGGCTTCCATCGGATGCCTGCTGGAGAGCCGCGGGTTAAAGGTCAATCTGATGAAGTTTGATCCTTATCTCAACGTCGATCCGGGCACGATGTCGCCGTTTCAGCACGGCGAAGTTTTTGTAACCGACGACGGCGCCGAAACCGATCTCGACCTCGGCCACTACGAGCGGTTCACCCACGCCAAACTTTCTCGCGACAACAACTGGACCACCGGCCGGCTCTACGAACAGATTATCGCGAAAGAGCGGCGCGGCGATTATCTGGGGAAGACAGTGCAAGTCATCCCGCACGTGACGAACGAAATCAAAGCGGCGATGAAGAAGGTCGCGCAGGATGTTGACGTGGCGATTGTAGAGATTGGCGGCACGGTGGGTGACATCGAATCGCTGCCGTTCATGGAAGCTATCCGCCAGATGCGCCAGGAACTGGGGCGGGATGATACGCTCTTCGTCCACGTCACGCTGGTGCCGTTCATCGCTGCGGCGCAGGAACTCAAGACAAAACCCACGCAGCACTCGGTGAAAGAACTGTTGAGCATTGGAATTCAGCCGGACATTCTCCTCTGCCGCACCGACCGCTTCCTGGCGAAGGAACTCAAGTCGAAGATTGCGCTCTTCTGTAACGTGCAGGAAGAAGCTGTTATCACGGCCAAAGACGTGGCTTCGGTGTATGAAGTGCCGCTCGTGTTCGCCAATGAAGGTGTGGACACGCTGGTGCTGAAATATTTGCGCATGGAGGCGAAGGATCGCGACCTCTCCAAGTGGGAAGACATTGTGCATCGCGTGTATAACCCGAAAGACACGGTCACGATCGGGATTGTGGGCAAGTATGTCGAGTATGAAGATTCTTACAAATCGCTGAAGGAAGCGCTGGTGCACGGCGCGCTGGCGCACAATCTTAAACTTCAGTTGAACTGGATTGAAGCCGAGGGTCTGGAAGCCGACGACGCAAGCAGTATGGAAGCGCAGCTGGAAGGCTACGATGGGATTCTGGTCCCCGGCGGCTTTGGCAAGCGCGGCATCGAAGGCATGCTGATCGCGATTCGTTATGCGCGTGAGAATAAAGTTCCTTACTTCGGGATTTGCCTGGGAATGCAAACGGCCTGTGTTGAGTTTGCCCGCAACGTGGTTGGACTTGCGGATGCGAACTCGAGCGAGTTCGACCCAGCGACGCCGCATCGCGTGATTTACAAGCTGCGCGAGTTGCGCGGAGTGGAAGAACTTGGCGGCACCATGCGTCTGGGCGCGTGGACTTGCAAGATTGAACCTAATACGCTGGCACACAGGATATACGGCAAGCTCGAAATCAGCGAGCGCCACCGCCATCGATATGAATTTAATCGTGAATATGAGGAGCCGATGGTGGCAGCTGGGCTGCGCATCTCGGGATCAACCCCGGACGGCACTTACGTGGAAATGGTGGAGCTGCCCGATCATCCGCATTTCATCGGATGCCAGTTTCATCCTGAGTTCAAGTCGAAGCCGCTGGAGCCGCATCCGCTGTTCAGCACGTTCATCGCGGCTGCTTATGAGCACGGCTCGAAGCGGCGGGCAGTGAAAGAGTCTGCGGCGGTGGAGATGTTTCACCGTCCGGAAAAAGTAGCGAGAAGATGATAAGGGCGTCTACCGCCGAGATCGCCGAGTGCGCCGAGAAATGCACCAGCGAAAACTCTGGATGTTTCTCGGTTTTATCTCGGCGCTCTCTGCGCGCTCGGCAGTGAATGGTTTTGCTTTTGCTTTCCTCCTTCCAAGTCGGCGATGTTCGCATTGGCTCCGGAGATTTGTTCCTCATCGCCGGTCCGTGCGTGATCGAGAGCGAAGAGCACGCCATTCGCATGGCCGAGATCATCAAAGGCGTGACCCGCGCGCTCGAGTTTCCATTTATCTTCAAAGCCAGCTACGACAAAGCCAATCGCACCTCGATTCGCAGCTTTCGCGGGCCTGGAATCAAGGAAGGCCTGCGCATCCTGAAAAAAATTAAAGACGACTTGCAGCTCCCCGTGCTTACGGACGTGCACGAAGTGGCGGATGTAGCCAAGGTTGCGGAAGTAGCTGACGTGCTGCAAATCCCAGCATTTCTTTGCCGCCAGACCGATCTCGTGGTTGCGGCGGCGCTCAGCGGACGCGCAGTCAACATCAAGAAGGGGCAATTCGTTTCGCCCTGGGACATGCGGCATGCAGTGGAAAAATGCCGCGAGGCGGGCAACACGCAAGTCTTTCTCACCGAGCGCGGCACGAGTTTTGGCTATAACAATCTGGTCGTCGACATGCGCTCGCTCGCTATCATGCGCAAGTTCGCGCCTGTGGTGTTCGACGCAACGCATTCGGTTCAACTGCCTTCTGCGCAAGTTGATGACGGGAGTGCAGCAGTCAGCGGAGGACAGCCCGAGTTCATCCCGGTGCTGGCGCGTGCCGCAGTGGCCGCCGGCGTGGATGGCATTTTCCTCGAAGTGCACGACAATCCTAAAGTGGCGAAGTCTGATGGAGCGAATGCGCTGGAATCCACCAAGCTGCGCGAGGTGTTGAAGGAATTGCTGGCCGTGAGGAAGGCGCTGGATGTGGCGCGCGCCACCCCGTAGATTCTCTCCTGTCTCTGTGTCAGAGCCGCCCTGAGCGAAGCCGAACGGTGTCCGTGGTAAATTTGAATTTCCGCATGAAGCAAATCGCCAACTGGGCTTTGAATGTCGCCACGATGCGCGGCGCGAGCTATGCCGATGCGCGCATCGTCAGCCAGCGAAGCCGCGCGCTGACCACGAAGAACGGCAAAGTCGGCAGCGCGTCTGACGCGGAGTCGGTGGGCATGAGCGTGCGCGTGCTGGCCGACGGCGCGTGGGGATTCGCCGCTTCCGAAGACCTGTCGCGTCCTGGCGTTGAAGCCACTGCCGCCCGCGCAGTCGAAATTGCCCGCGCCTCGGCGCAAGTGAAGCAGCACGATGTACGCCTCGCTCCGGAAAAGCCTGTGACCGCCGAGTGGACTACGCCGCATGCCATCGATCCATTCTCGATTTCAGTCGAGCAAAATATTGCCCTGTTGCTGAAGGATCGACTCTGAGCTGCGCGCCGTTGCCGGCGTCACTCTGGCCGAAACCAATCTCAACTTCAATCGCGAGGAGCAGTGGTTCGTATCATCAGAGGGAACCGACATCCATCAGACCAAATATTCGGCTGGCGCGGGCTATACGGCATACGCGTTCGCGGGAAACGAGATTCAAAACGTTCGTATCCTAATTCCTATGGCGGGCAGTGGCAGAACAAAGGCTACGAGCTGATTGAAGAATTGAAACTGGCCGAGAATGCCCGCCGCATCGCGGAAGAAGCCGTTGCTCTGCATCATGCGGATCAATGCCCCGAAGGCATGTTCGACATCATTCTCGACAGTTCTCAGCTTGGGTTGCAGATTCACGAATCGATCGGACATCCCATCGAACTCGATCGCGTGCTGGGCATGGAGGCGAATTTTGCGGGCACTTCGTTCCTCACGCTCGACAAGCTGCGCACTCTGCGCTACGGCAGCGAGATTGTGAATGTGGTCGCTGACGCGCGCCAGGAGCACGGGCCGGGCCTGGGAACTTTTGGTTTCGACGACGAAGGCGTGCCCGCGCAGTGCACGCCGATCATCACCAACGGATTGTTCACCGGCTATCTCAGTTCGCGCGAGACCGCGCACACCATCGGCGAAAATCGCTCGGGCGGAACGCTGCGCGCCGAAGGCTGGAACCGCCTGCCCATGATTCGCATGACCAACATCAGCCTGCTGCCGGGCGAGAAGCCGCTGAGCCTCGAGCAACTGATCGCCTCGACCGATCACGGCATCCTGATGCAGACCAATCGCTCCTGGTCGATTGATGACCGTCGATATAACTTTCAATTCGGCTGCGAGATTGGCTGGGAGATCAAGCACGGCAAGCGCGTGCGCATGGTGAAGAACCCGTCGTATTCCGGCATCACAACGGAGTTCTGGAATTCGCTGGACGCGATCTGTTCCCGCGATGAGTGGACGCTCTGGGGCACGCCGAATTGCGGCAAAGGCCAGCCGCAACAGGTGATGGGCACAGGCCACGGCGCGGCGCCGTCGCGGTTTCGGGGGATCAAAGTAGGAAGCGCTTACAAAGGAAGCTAGTTCACCACGAGACACAGAGGCACAGAGAAGAGCAAGACAATGCTAAACCGACCGATGCTAACCCAAGATCAAGCCGCCGACATCTTCGATCGCATTAGGAAATTCTCGTCTGCCGATGAGGTCGAAGTTCTTTTCTCAGGCGGACGCTTTGCTCTCACTCGCTTTGCCAACAATACGATTCATCAAAATGTCGAAGACGAAAATCATGTCGTCTCGGTGCGCACCGTCTTTGGCGGACGCACGGCTCGCGCCACTACTAACAAGTTTGACGACGATAGCTTGCGGCGCGTAGTTGAATCTTCAGAGGCTCTGGCCAAGGTGCAGCATCCTGATCCTGATCTTTTGCCCATGCCCGAATGACTGCAGGAAGCGCTGGCGAGCACCTGAGCGGAGCCGAACGGTCGTCCGCGCCGACACAAGTTCCTTCACGCCACTTTGCTGAAACCGCGGCCATCACTCCGCAGCTTCGGGCCGAGGGAGTGAAGAAAATTGTCGACGCCGCGCAGAAACACAAACTCACGACCGCCGGAATCTTTTCCAGTTCCGAATCCGTCGAGGGCATTTTCAATTCGCGCGGACTGAGCAACTGGCACACGCAGACTCTGGCGGAAGTTTCCATCACCATGCTGGGCGCGGATTCCTCCGGATGGCAGAAGGCCAACTCGCCCGACGTGACCAATCTCGATCCGCTTCGCATGGCTGAGACCGCGGCGCAGAAGGCGCTCGATTCGGCTCATCCGGCGGAAATTCGCGGCAGGGAAGTACACGGTAATTCTCGAGCCCTCCGCCGCCCTCGACATTGTCGGCTTCATGTTCTGGGATTATTCCGGCATGGCGATCCTCGACCAGCGTTCATTCCTCACGGGCCGCATCGGCAGCCAGCTCTTCGGTGAGAACATCACCATCTGGGACGACGTCATGCATCCTCTGCAAACCGGATGTCCCTTCGATGGCGAAGGTATGCGGCGATTGCGCCTGCCGCTGGTAGAGAACGGAGTCGTCAAGCGAGTTGTCTACGCTCGGGCCACGGCCGAAAGAATGAAACGCTCAGAACAGAAAGATCAAGTCGGACCCATCGCAGCCACCGGCCACGGATTTCCTCTGCCCAACGAAATGGGCGAGATGCCGCTCAACATTGTTTTTGCCGCTCCGCAAACTCCGCAAAACCTGTCTGAGATGATCGCCTCGACCGAGCGCGGCGTGCTGGTCACCCGGCTTTGGTATATCCGCGAAGTCGATCCTTACGAAAAGATCGTCACCGGAATGACTCGCGACGGCACCTTTCTGGTGGAAGACGGAAAAATGAAACAGGGCGTCCGCAACTTCCGGTTCAACGAGAGCCTCATCCATATGCTCTCGAACGTCGAGGCCATGAGCCTGCCGCGTCGTTCCTGCGGCGAAGAATCGTTTGATATGGTCGTGCCTGCGATGAAGATCCGCGACTTTAATTTCACGGAAGTGACCAAGTTCTAGCGGTGCGCATTCAGCACTTATCACTCATATAACTCAAGGCTCTCTTAGGCTGATGCTGAGTGCTGGCCTCCGCGGCCGGTTCGCTCTTTTTCTGCCGCTAAATTCCCTCTAATCCATTCATCCGCAAGCATTTAGCACCCTTCTGTTCCATGACTTCAGTAACTTTGCACTCCTGATTCCTGGGTGTACGCTGCCCATAAGTTCCGCAGAAATCCGGATGTGCTACGAGGTGCACGCGCACCGGAAGGAAGGTTCCTTAGAAACAGTGTCAGGCGAAGCAGCAGACGAGCAACTGATGATGGACCCGCAGACCCAGACTGCGATCAAGCACTATGCCGAAATGCAGAGTGCTCCGCGGTTTCCCTTGCATCTGCCGGTGGAGTTGAAGTCGCAGAACGGAGCTTGTGCGGCGGAGACGCAAAACATTTCCGCCAACGGCGTGCTCTTCGCGATGGATCGCGACGTTCCCGTGGGTTCAATCGTGGACTTCACCATCCTGTTGCCGGGAGATGTTGTGGGCTCCCGTTGTGATGTACAGATTGACTGCCATGGCCGCGTGGTCCGCAGCTTTGAAGACAAAGGCCGTCGCGGCGTTGGCGTGGTGATTGACGAATACCATTTCGAGCGAGCATAGGTACAGGAAAACTGATGGCGAGCACTTCGGTCAGGGTGGGAGAAAATCACGGCGCTCATGCGGGCAACGGCTCCGGCCAGTTGATTCGCGTGATCCTGGCCGATACCCAGGCTATTTTCCGCGCGGGACTGCGCAAGATCTTTGCGCTCGAAGACGATATCCGCGTCGTTGCCCAGGCCGAGACGCTGCCCCAGACCCAATCGGCAGTGACAAAGTTCTCCGCAGACGTTCTGATTTTTGAGTCGGCGCTGACGCCGAATCCAGTCGAAACGGTGACGGAACTCCTGCGCCAGTCGCCGCAACTGAAGATCGTAGTGGTCACACCGGGATCGGACGAACAACTCACGCTGGATCTATTCCGCCGCGGGGCTCACGGCATCCTGTCGCGCGAAGTGGAACCGGAGATTCTGGTCGATTGCCTGCGCAAAGTTGCCGCCGGCGAGCCGTGGCTCGAGAGCCAGGCCATTCATTGGGTGATGGAGGCCTATCGCGGCCACAGCCTGCGGCCTTCGGGAGCGCGCCCCAAAGTCCAACTCACGCCTAAGGAAACGCTGATCGTTTCCTGCGTCACTCAGGGCATGAAGAACAAAGAAATTGCAGTTCGCGTGGGGACGACCGAGCAGGTGGTAAAGAACTACCTGCGCAAGGTGTACGACAAGCTGGGCGTCGCCGATCGCCTCGAACTGGCGCTCTATTGCCTGAGCCATCATGTCGTTGATGGAGTCAAGCCGCCTCCGGTTCCTGCCGGCACTCGGCCGGCCCCCGACGCTGTGAATGCATCCTCTGCGCGTGCTGCGGCGGGCGCACACGCTTCCAGTGCGTCGACCGGCCAACACCAATCCAGCCTGCGCCCGATCCCACTGTGCCGGAAAAGCTCAACTAGAGATTGTCCGCGTGAATGTTCCGGTGTTCGTCTCTAAAGCCTCCGTCTTCGACTCCTTCGGGCCCGATTTGCGCTAGCGGGTCCCCGTCCATAGAATGAACCTGAGGCCGACTCGGTTCTGAATGCAGCCGAGCCGGCGCGACAATAGCCCTCCGGAAGACTACGTCCTTCCTAAGGCTTCGCCGGAGAGATGGCCGAGTGGCTGAAGGCGCACGCTTGGAAAGCGTGTTTACTCGAAAGGGTAACGTGGGTTCGAATCCCACTCTCTCCGCCAGTTCTTTTGCTTTCAACGAGTTAACTGCCATCCATACCGTCGTCCATACCGTAAAACCCATTAGACGGGCGGTATGTGATGAAATTCAGCGATCTTTACACTCCAGGAGCGAACTCGCCATACGGTGAGCCGACGCTCGCGTCGCACAAGCAAATAAGCGCTGCGTCGTGCTTCCAGCTCCCTTCAAGCGTCTCCTCTTCACTCACCACTCTCTCTCGGCGACTCGCCTGGTTGACCCGAAGCCTTAAGAATTTGACCGAATTTCCGTTTGGACCTAATTTCTCCAAGCCTGATTTGGAGGTCATATGATGCGGACCGGCAACTCCCATGCGGGGCGCGTCAATCTCACAAAGTACGTGAAACTGGGCGGTGCCGCGTCTGAGAATTGGCGCTTCTGTCCAGTCGTCCGCACAGGCAATGGCCGAATTCGGCCAGACTACGTCTTGATCGATGGCAGGCCCGAGCTGCACAAAGAAGGCGCCTACTACATCGAGTGGTATCTCGATGGCAGACGATATCGAGAGTCAGTGGGCAAGAATCCAAGCGAGGCGTTTGCCGTTGCAGAGCGCAAAGCGCAAGTTCTCAAGAACCAGGCGCTCGGAATCGAAATCGTCGGCGAAGACAAGCAGACCGGAGCGACCCTGGCTGAAGCTTGCCGCGAGTTCCTCGAGGAAACCCGCCAACACCACAGGCCGAAAACGTACAGCCAGTACAAGACCGCTCTCGAATATTTCCGCCAATCGTGTCGTGAAAAACCGCTTTGCACTGTCGAACGATCTGACGTCATGAGTTTCATGGGCTTTTTGTCCGACAGAGGCCTTGCCCGCCGCACGATCTGGACTAAGGTGCAGGTTGTCGTCTCAATGCTCAAGGCGAACGGAATTACTAAATTGATCCGCAAGCGCGACTGGCCACGCTACACGGAAACGGAACCTGAGGTCTACACCGGTGAGGAGATCGAAACGTTTCTCGCCCAATGCAACTCTTGGAAGCGAGTACTCTTTGAATTCTTCTGGATGACTGGTTTTCGCGAAGGCGAGGTAATGCACGTAACATGGCCCGACATTGACTTCGGTAATCACGTTGTTCGGGTGAAGGCAAAGCCAAAGCTGGGATTTATTCCGAAGGATTGGGAAGAACGCGAGGTTCCGATTCCCGACCGCCTCTTGAACAGCTTGCGCCATCACAAAGCCTCAGCATCCGCAAATCATGCGCTGGTTTTCGCGACCAGCAATGGCAGGGTCGTGCACAACTTTCTACGTCAATGCAAAAGTTTAGCGTGGCGTGCCGGCCTGAATTGCGGCCTGTGCGACACAGGGGAAGGGCGCTGCGCCAAAGGACCATATTGCCAAAACTGGTTTCTGCATAAGTTCCGGGCGACATTCGCCACCATGCATCTTCGCGCCGGAGTTGATTTGACAACGGTTCAAACGTGGATGGGACACAAGGACTTGGAGTCGACGATGCGCTACCTCAAACCCGCCAGAGACAAGGAAGCACTGCAGAAGGTCAATGTCACGTTCCCTCTCCCGAGACGAACATCGGACTCCGACGATGCACATGCCTAGGCGGCCGTTTGGTTCAACGGCATCTTTCGGCGAAGCCAATCGGCAATCGCTTGCGGATCAAAACGGATGAGCCCGCCAACCCTGAAGTGAGGAATCGCGCCTTGTTCCACAAGGCGATAGATGGTCATCTTGCTCGTCGAAAGGATCTTTGCGAGTTCCGACGCTCGCAACGCGTGCGGCGTTTTCTCAAGCTCGACTGCTAAGGATGATCGGGCATTCATGGTATTCCCTGGTTAGGCCAATCATTATTGAGAGGAACCCGCCACCTGCAGGTTGTCCCTTCCAACCGCGGCCCTGTCATTGGCGTTGTAGTAGAGGTTCATGATTCAGTCAATGCACCCCGAATCGTTCGGGATTTGACCGAAATCTCGTTCCGGTCTAAGTTTCAGACGCTCGCGACCGAGAAATCCGTCTCGGACAAGGAGCCAACCGTGTTTTCATCTCTTGAAGAAGTTGGTCAACGGCTGAGGGCCACGGGCTACATCGCCGATTCGGTTGCCGCTACAACCGTGTATTTGGCGGCGAGACTGCAGAAGCCATTGCTGCTGGAAGGCCCCGCCGGCAGCGGAAAGACTCAGTTGGCGTACGCAGTCGCGGATGCAGCGGACACCGTAGTCGAACGCTTGCAGTGCTATGAGGGCATCAACGAGGAGAAGGCCATCGGCAAGTTCGATGAACCCCTTCAAAGGCTTTGCGTTGAACTCAAAGCCAAGTCCGTCAGCGTGGATTGGGAATCCCTGCGGACGGAGTTGCACAGTCAGCAGTTTTTCGGCGCCGGGCCGCTTCTGCGCGCGTTGCGGTGCGAAAAGCCTTGTGTCTTGCTAATCGACGAACTGGACAAGGTGGACCACGCATTTGAGGCCTTGTTGCTGGAATTGCTCAGCGTGTGGCAGTTGAGCATTCCGAAGCTGGGCACCGTCAAAGCCAGGAGCATTCCGTTCGTTGTGTTGACATCGAATGAAGAGAGGCGCATCGGCGATCCCCTGCGCCGGCGCAGTTTTTACCTTCGAGTTGAACACCCCACCGCGGAGCGAGAAGCAGAGATTGTTGCGCTGAGAACGCCTGATTCCACGCACGAATTCCATGCCGGTATGGCGGGACTTGCCAAGGCGCTGCGCGGATGGAGCCTGGAAAAGCCACCCTCAGTCTCAGAGATTCTCGACCTCGCGCAGGCGCTCAAAGTTCTGGGAAGTGAACAAATTACGCCGGAGATGAGGGACATTCTCCTGCCTTTGCTGGCCAAGACCGAAGCTGACCGGCGAAAGCTGCTTCTGCGCGATGGATTTGCCAGTCTCATTTACGACGCGCAGCAGTACAGTGCCGAGGCCTCGCGAGGGAATGCAGCATGAAATTGGTACTCATCGTGGCGGAAATGCTTTGCACGATCTCGATCGGCTGGGCGCAATCGGGTAGGGCACCAACACGAATTGAAGCTGAATACTACGTCACGGCCTACGCGCAACACTACCGAGTGCCCGTTGCGCTGGCGCGGGCTCTTGTCGTGCGCGAATCCAATTGGCAGCCCTGCGTGATCTCTCCCAAAGGCGCTGTGGGGCTAATGCAGTTGATGCCCGCGACTGCCAAGCGGTTGGGCGTGACCGACCGCTGCAATCTCGATCACAACGTCTCAGGTGGCGTGCGCTATCTCGCTTGGTTGATGCGACGGTTTCATAACGATCTCAGGCTCGTAGCTGCCGCTTATTACGTCGGTGAAGACACGATCGGCAGGCGAGGCCTTGCTTACCGAAATTTAGATGTCGTTACATACGTCCGAGCAATTAGAACAACTTACCTTCGCGAAGCGGGGATTGAATCAGAAAGTAAAAATACCACTGCGAAAAGAGATGTGAGATGAACAAATGTTTGAGTTTGGTGCATCTGATAACGATCTGTTGTTTCCTGCCTTTCCACATGGCCTCGGCGCAAACCGAGTTGCCGCAGGCACGAATCGTGAACTTGAGTATTGACCCAGAACAGGTTGTGGTCTTGCACCTGCGGCCAGGATACGTCAGTTCGGTGCGCGTGCTGGAGGAGGTCAGCTCGGTCGTACTGGGCGATCCGGGAGCTTTCAAGGCCGACCACTCCGAAGCCGAGCCGCAGTTGGTGTTTTTCAAAGCAACCAGCGTAAAACCTGCACAAACCAATGCCCTGATTACCACCAGAGGAGGCCATGAGATCTCGCTGAGCCTGGTGAGCCAAGGCAAGTCAGACCGAAGTGAGCCCGTGGACTATGTCCTCAATTGTGAGCGCCCGCGCAGCTTTCTAATTGCGTCGACTCATCCCATGTTTGTGGTTGGCGAAACAAAGAACGTTGCTTTAGAGAACCAGCCAACCAGCCCTGCCCCGGAGAAGCCTAGCAGACAAGAGCAGGATTTGCTCAGGGCAGAACGGATTGAGAATCCACATTGGGAAGGCAAGCAACTGCAGGTTGCGGTAGGACAGGCGATAGAGAAAGAGCAACAGATGGCCGTGCCGTTCGCCGTTCTTAACTCTTCTGCACGGACCATTGAAGTACTGCCGCCGCAAGTACAGCTTGCGGGGACATCGAAAGACAAGCATCGAAAAGCGATCAAGGCCGAGCCGGTCGCGATCAAGGACTACTGGATTACCTCCCGTAGACTCGCGCCTGGCGCCAGAGCCGATGGCATCGTTGTGTTCGACCGGCCTACGTTCAAGGAATCCAGGGAACGGCTCTTGCTCGCGGTTGCCCAAGCGGAAGAGGTTGACCGTCCGGTCCTGGCGCCGATTGCGTTTGTGGCTCCGGTCTCGGGAGGTGCAAAGTGATTCATCCAAACGGACACAACGACAACGGCAACGCTGCAGTCATTCAGGAGCTAGAGGAAAATGAAGCTCGCAACAACGTCCTGCCACTCTCTCCGGACGCAAACGTCCCAATTCCCGAGCTCGCAACCAGAGCAAAACAGAGAGCCCGGCAGCAGTTCCGACAGAACCGGTTTGTGATCATCGGGGCTGGAGCGGTCGTCATCGCGCTGTTGATCTTTGTTGCTACGTCTATGCCCCATCGAGGCGCGCCACAGAAAGCGAAGAGTCGTGGCGCCACTGCTACTGAGGACTTGGCGTTGGAGAGCGGCACCGCGAGCAACGACAAGAGCCTATTTCCGATCACTGATTCTGGTCGGCCCGTCACAAAAGAATCTCACGAAGGCTTCTTAAACGAACGAGATCTACAACGAACTGCGACCAAGCCGGCAGCGGGGGCAAAGGTGGCGAGCGGAGCGGGAACTTTGGGGTCGATACCGCCTTTCGGAGACCAGCAGCCGTGGCAAGCGCCGCCCTATCAGCCAGGTTCGGTCGCCGGCGCCGAGACTCCAGACTTGGGTAAAGCAGAGCGCGAGGCCATGGAGAGGTCTTCCCTGATCTACGTGCGAACCGCCTCCGCCAGTTCGGCCAATGCTCAGGCCCGCGAAATCTTCAATGATCCAGCACCGGAATTGGGATTGGGTCTGGCCACGGGTACGCGATTGCGTGCACGCCTGGAATCAGCGGCCAGCACCGCGGTGCGAACGCCGGTCCTGGCGGTGATCGAGTACAACTATGAGCGGGGCGGAGAAATTATCGTCCCAGCGGGAGCAAAAGCGGTTGGGCACATCCGGAACGGAGATCGTTCAGGTTACGTTGACGTCCAGTTCGATTCTCTGCTGATGCCGGATGGTGCAGTCGTTCCCATCGAGGCCGCCGCCACGGGTTTGGACTTGCGGCCGCTCAAAGGAAAAGTTGAGGGAAAGAACACGGGAAAGAACGTCCTGGTCAGATCGCTGTCAGGAATCGGCCAAGCCGGCTCGATGTTGGTGGGACAAGGCAGTCTGAACCATCCGCTGAGCGAGTCGGACCTAATGCGGGAGCGCGTCAGCAACAATGTCGGCGAGGCTGGAGATGAGGAGGTTTCCCGATTAGCGATCACCCAGCACATCGTGGTGACGATTTCGGCGGATACTCCGATCTACGTGGTCCTCGAGCAGACACCCAAGCCTAATCAGGGTTCCCTGCAACCAAGGGCGCGGAGCGTTCCGACATCCAACTCCGCCAATGTTGAGCAATTGCGTCAGTTGTTGCAGTTGCAGCAAGAGCTGAACCAACCGTCCACGAGCAACCAACCAGCGCAGTAGACGAGCGGATCTTGGCTAGGAAGATTTGGCGGGAGCCTGGGTTGGCTGCGCCTGTCCAGGTGCGCTCCCCGCAACGCAGCTCACGAGTTGACCGTGACTCGCCCGCAGTCGGCGGCCATCGCCAACGTAATTTCCAACTTCCCGGAGGCCGACTTCTGGCCCGCTTCGCTCTCCGTCCTTCAATTGTTGAATTTCTGGATCGCACGTGACACGATCAGAATCATCGAAACTGCGCGATACGATGCCTAATGTCTGCGATCACTTGCGGCGGGCCGCCGCCGGGTACATCCTTTGGTTAGCCGGTGGCTCCCATCAAGTAAACGAGTGCGTTCACGGCAACCCCAAGCTCACAAGCCGCGCGGGTGAATAGAAAATCGCCGTGTCCCGCGCCAAGACCTGATACGGCGCTATTTCGCGGGCAAAGAGGGGTGTTAAGAGTTCATGATCAAAGGTTTTCTTGGGAGTCCAGGCCGTTTGCAGGATCCCTCGTACATTGCCAGCCAACTGATTTCTCCAGGGGCCCGCCATATAAGAGAGGATGTCAGGTCTGATCGCACCGGTTAGCCCCGCTGCGGAAGCGTATCCCCGCGAATAACTTCCATCCTCCGCCCCGAACTCCAGCTCAACTGGCTCCTCCAAACAATCGGCGGCTGCACGCTCCCAGTGCCGAGCGTCCGGATTCCGGAAATCTCCGCCGAGAGCCGCCGCCAACGCTACGCACAGGCCCAAGCCGAGGGATATGTCTGTGTCGTTGTAAGGCAGCCGACGCAAACCATCCCACAGGCGCGCCAATCTCAGCGCAAGCTGGGATTCGAAGTCTCGGGGTAGTCTGTAATCCGCTTTGACCTGCACCTGCCAGCCCACGAGCTTGCTTCGAATGCCGACCAACTTAAACAAATCATGTAGAAGTTGTCCTGAGATCTCCGTCACTAGGCGTGGCTTATCTCGTGGATCTGGCACGAGAATTCGAAAATTCACCGCTGTCCTCGCATTGTTGAACAGTTCTGCTCGCAGCTCTAGCCATTGCCGAAGGGCGCCAGCCGCCCATGACGGATGTTCCGGAAGCCCCTTCGGAAACACATCGGGATCGCATCCGCTCGTTGGGGCTTCGATCACGATCTGTTTGACGCCTTCAGGTCTCCACGCGCGCTCGGCATCGATCATCCGCTCGTTCATGAAGTATTGATCGAGGAGAATCTCCAAATGGCTCTTGCGCTCCGGATAGACGTCTTCGCGCGCAACGCTGCCCAAGGGGTGGGTATTGTGAAATAAAATGCGGTCGAAATCGTATAACCGTTCCACGTTGTCGTATGGGCAGAACAAGAAACGACCGTGTTGGGCCTCCAGCCTCCAGAGGTCGGGCACCGTCAGCTCCAGGAATTCCGGGGGACGGTAGCGCTCGGCAAGCGGTTGCCAGAACTCTTTGAAATCCTCGACATCAAGACAGATAATGCAAGCAAGATCTGGGGTCGTCTCAGAACTGGCCTTCTCTGAAGCGAAGAACCCGGCGATCTCTGGCAGAGTGGTAAATTCGACGAAGTTTGTAGGTAATCCGTAATGCTGAGCTACAGCAATGGCTGCGTCGGTGTTCGCCGCAAGATTCTCAAGACCGGGCGTGTGCTTGACCCACCCTTCGTATCTGGCAATCTTCTCCAGGACCAGGTCGCGATTCTCCGCGGTCACCCGCACCAAGCTGGATCGAAGAGGCCAGTCTTTGGCTTGCCCCCGAAACCAATAGGGGCGACCAGATCGTTGGAGTTGTTCCGCCGCGCGGACCGCGTCTTCAACACTGTCGACCGTGATTCTGTGCATAGCGTCCTGCGCCTGTCAGGATCGGCTAATGTGCTGGCGATAAACGGCGCGCGCCCCGCCGCTACATCGGTGTGTTTAGATGAGCCGCCTGGCTATCAACAGATGAATTGTACTCGAGCTCGAATGCGAGAGATCGTGCCAGGCCGTCGGTGCCCGGAAAGAGCGCTGCATTGCTTATGGTGTCGGCGCGATGCGAAACGTGTGACCTTCTGCCGTCATTCGATCCAGAAACGGGCTTGGAGGAGATTAAATGGCGATCTCCCAGAAGCCGACTTCTGGACAACGTCACGTTTTGCTGGCCGAAAACCACCGATGCGATCCAGTGTCCGCTTTCGGACAACTTCAGGTTTGCCCGTCAACCGAGAACAATCGCGATCACTTTCCCGTAAGCCGACTTCACGTAGTGATCCGCTTCGGTGCCCATCTGGATTGCCTCCAGATCGCCGACCACATGTCAGCAAACCGTCAAGAATCACTTCCTCGGTATCAGAGCGCCAGATCACGCAGTCGCTTTGAGCCGGTTCGGCTGGCGACGATGCGCACACCACTCTTCATGACAACCTCTACGCGCGAGGCATCATACGGCTCGATCGATGTCACAAATTCGAGATTGATAAGGTGTGAGCGGTGGATTCTCAAGAAATTCGTCCCCCGCAGGCGTTCTTCGAGGTCAGACAGGCGGATGCTGACGAGGTATTGCTTCGCTGCAGTACAAATCGTGACGTAGTCATCAGCCCCTTGTGCGCGTTCAAGGCTTGCGAGAGGGATTGGGACGATGCGGTTGCTGTCACGCACGAAGAGTCTTGAGAGCGGTCGGATCTGTTCAAGCGATTCCGTTACGCGGGATAGTAAAGGAATCGCCGAGTCATCTAACGCCGCTTGTGCTCGACGCATGACGCGTTCAAGTCGGTCGCGTCCAAATGGCTTCAGCAGATAATCAAGAGCGCCAAGTTCAAAGGCGGTGACGGCGTACTGGTCATGAGCGGTCGTGAAGATCACCTTCGGCTCATATTCAAGCCGCTTGAGTACTTCGAGTCCCGTCGCACCCGGCATCACGATGTCTAGGAACACCACGTCAGGACGTTGCCCGTTCGCTGCGACAATCGCCGCTTCACCGTCGGGAGCCTCATGAATTGACCCCTCCCAGCCGAGGTCGAGCAAATATTGTCGCAGGGTGCGTCGAGCCAGCGGCTCATCGTCGGCGATTAGAACGGAACCTTTCATCGGTCTCCACCGACTGATTTTTGATCGCGTTCCGAGGTCGACGGAACCAGAAAACTTGCCTCAAAACCTTCCTGGCCGTCCTGAACCGTCAGTTCAGCGGAAGGTCCGTATGCGGCCAGCAAACGTTCCCGCAGGGAACGCAGCCCGAATTGGTGCGATTGGCCAGGATCAGCGCTGTCTCCAGGCCCGTCATCTCGAACACTGACGCTAAGTCTTCCGTTTCGGCAGGAACATCTGATCCAAATTGAGCCGCCTTGTGGACGGATGGAGATCGCATGGTGGACGGCATTTTCGGCCAAGGTTTGGATCGAAAACGGCGGAACGTCGAAGTGGAAAGACTCCGGGTCAATTTGTAGGTCAACCTTGAGCCGGTCCTCATAGCGAAGTTGTTCGAAGGCGATGTACTGACGAGTGAACTCGTATTCCTCGCCAAATTCGACCAATTCACGGCCATCTTCCTTCAGCGCGTATCGCAGCATGTCCCCCAGGCGCTCGATGGCGTTTTCCGCGATGGTTGGCTGGAACTTCACCAAAGCGGCCAGCGTGTGTAGAGCATTGAACAGGAAATGCGGATTCAAACGGGCGCGAATCGCATCCAGACGCGCAGCTGCAGCCAGCGCCTCGGCACGTGCGGCAAGCGTCTCCTTTTCGTGCAACCGACTCCGCGTCTGAACTGCATAGGAGACTCCCGCGAACAGGCCGTATAGCCAGAGGCCCATCAGAAGTTGCCAGCCAAGAACCGGGGATTTCCCGAAATCTCGCAACGGGTTGGCGCCACGGCGTAGTGCCTCCAGCCCATCGACTGAAATAATCCAGAGAATTGAGTACCCTGAGGCAAGGAAGACTTGAAGGAAGTAGAACTTCAAATCGAGCCGGAAGGGCCAAGGCCAGCGTTGGCAAATATGCCAGACAGCGATTCCCATCAGACTCGCGCTGCCCATCGAAATCATGCCTGTTACGAGTGCGGCACGCAATGGATAGTGCCCGTACAACATCGCCAAGAAAACCCAAATGGCGAAGAACGGCAGCCATGCTGCCAAGACAATCGCGTAGCGCCTGATAGCCTTTCGCATGATTCGCTTCAAATTATCGTACCTCGGACGTGAGTTCACCATCGTTGACCGACAAAACTTGCCGCTTCGCCGAAAATTTCTGGCGTGGGGATGCAGTACGCCCTAAGTTAGGGATCGAACGACAGGAGAACTCCGTGCCAGAAGGCACGCTGTGGATTGTGTCTGTAGGGCAGAACGATCTAGGGCGAGTGGTGCAAGTTCTTGAGAGGAATCAGATGCGAAGAATGCTGGCGTCAACGATTTTGGTGACGGCTGTGGTTGCACAATCGGTCTCCAACGCTGCGGCGCAGGATGTACGCAATACGTCGTACGTTACCAAAAGTGGCGAACGCGTGCTACGGATCGAGACGGTCGTGCCTGCAACAACGGAGAGTGTTTGGAAAGCCTGGACTGACCCGCAGGAACTAAGCAAGTGGATTGCTCCCGTGGTTGCGATCGACCTTAAAATCGGGGGCACAATTTCTACGAATTACGATCCGAAGGCCGCCATTGGAGACGCAGGTACCATTCAGTTGCCGATCATCAATTACATCGAGCAACAGCTTATTACACTCAAGGTAAACTTAAACGATAAATTTCCGAAGAAGGTACGCGACGAGGATCGCAATTTGCAAGAGATTGTACAGATTGTGGACCTTGGCGGCGGTAAGACAGAGGTTGTCTCTTCCATGGTGGGGTGGGGCACTGGAAAGGATTGGGATCAGACGTATGACTTTTTCGCTCGCGGTAACGAGTGGACCTACCGACAATTTGCGAAGGATCTTTCATCGCGGCCTTCTGTGATCGTGTCGCTGGCCGCGTCCGCCGTCGATACATCTCGTGAACAGGTCGTTAAGATTGTTACGCGAATACTTCGTGCTGACTACGAAGGCGACCGTGCAGCCCTAAACCAACTTTACGACCAGCTTGTCCCGTTTGTTGACGAGCCGGAACTCGCTTCTCGCGTTCGATACTGGCGTGGATTTGCGAAATGGCGCAAGGCCACTAACGGGTTTGGCGAAACCCCTACACCGAAGGATTTGTCAGACGATTTGACGGACGCGGAAAGCGAATTCGACGCAGCGATCCAAAGAGATCCAGCTTTTGTGGATGCAAAAGTTGGGGCTGTGTCTTGCGTGTTTAACCGGCTCTTCCTGGAAGGGGTCTTCAAAAATGAGAAAGATCCTCAGCGGTTGAGGGAAATCCTAACACCTGCCTCGATGTTGCTTAAGGAGGCCAAGACTGCAGCACCTGACAACCCCCGGCTCCTCTGGGTGGTGGGTCCGAATCAGTGGAGCACTCCTGCGGAGCATGGAGGCGGCCAGGAGAACGCCATTGCAACCTATGAGAAAGGTCTGGATGCCATCCGGCAACACAAAGAGAGTGCCAATGATCCGCTGGAGCCAACATGGGGCGAACCAGAACTATTGATGAGTCTGGCTTGGTCAAACTTGAACCGAACCACGCCTGACTTAAAGGCCGCCGAGCAATACGCACAAGCTGCCCTCAAGCTAGTCCCCTACTGGCACTACGTTCGCGACGTCCTAATGGCGCAAATTCGTACCGCCCAAGCCAAAACGCGCTGATTTTCGTAGGAGTGATGAAGCACGTCGATGCTGTTGATCAAGTGACGGATGCCGAGCGAAAAAAGAGGGAAAGATGGCAACCAAATTGGTCGCAGTCGCGGTGGCATGTTTTCAGTTATGGAATGCCGTGGACGAGGTCGTTTAGCGCGGCAGCATTGAAGGTTCTTGGAGGGTATATATGAAACGTTTCGTTCTGCGCTGGGCAGTTCTCTTCATCGCGGCCAATCTTTTCGGGTTTGTCGTACACGGCCTCCTCCTTCAGGGGGACTATGCCGCTAGTCCGCAACTCCTCCGCACACAGGAAGACGCCAATCGGCACTTCGTCTACATGCTTATAGGATTCGCCTGTTCGTCAGCGGCGTTGGTCTGGATCTACGATCGCGGTATTCAATCTCGGCTCTGGCTTGGTCAAGGTCTCCGCTTTGGCTTTGCGGTGTGGATGCTGACCTCACTTCCCCAGTTCCTGACGTACTACGCAGTTCAGCCGTGGCCAGGGGCGGTAGTGGCCAAGCAAATTTCATTCGAATTGGTCACTGTGCTGCTGATGGGGATAATCAATGCCGGGCTACATCGGAGCCAAACATCCTCGGTTCCAGAGACTTCTCGGGTAACCGCTGAGGTGTGAGAACTTGAAGAGTTAAGGATCCGTAGCTGTGTTCGCAGCCGCAATCACTGGAGGCAAGAATGCAAGCATCCATCTTTTATCGTATCGCTGCTGTTCTTCTGCTACTTTTCGCGGTAGGACACACACTCGGCTTTCGCCAGTCTGATCCCACATGGGGAGTTGATGCCCTTCTTGGCTCAATGCGGTCCATTCGTTTCGACGTGCAGGGGTTCAATCGCACGTATTGGGATCTCTTTGTGGCGGCCGGATTCTCTGTTGGCGTGTTTTATCTATTCGCGGCGATATTGGCATGGCAGCTGGGTGGCCTTCCGGCTGCGACTTTGGGGCTCATGCGTGGCACGGCCTGGGCGTTCGCCCTTTGCTTTGCGGCCATCACGGTTGTGAGCTGGAGATACCTCTTTATTCTACCCATCGCTTTCTCAATCGTGATTACCTTATGTTTGACTGCGGCGGCATGGCTTTCAGCGAAGCAGGTTTCCATGCCTCCGTTGCGATAGTAACGGTGAGAGGATTCAAGCTGCACCACTACCGCAAATTTGCACGATTGGTACCGAGAAACGGCTTATCGTTGCTAATCCCCCGATTGTCGGGTAACCGTAGACTTGTCCAGAAACGGGCTTATGGGAAGCGCGGAACTCGGTTTCTAAGACGCTGACAGAAAGTCTACCCGCTAGGGCCGAATACCAGACTTGTGGTCGCATTGCATTCGCCTTAAGGCCCTACTGGAAACGTCGCGCGAATGCATCGTTCTGGGTCCCTCTTACGACATATCAGAGCATTATCCATCGCGTGCCCAGGTTGGCATGCGACCAATGATCGGTCCGGGCAAACCGGGAGTAACTGTTGCGAACAGCGAATCGCTGCTCAATTGACCCCGACAATGAGTGATATTGCGATTTATCGACCACGCGCCAAGGACCTGTCGAACACACCAGCATTCGCCAGTGCACAACGGGAGCGGAAAAAATAGAGGCGCTGTTTGCCGAACTCAAGAATCTGATCGGGCTGCATCGCCTGCGCCTACGCCGGATGAAATTCGTGCGGGAGCAGTTCTTCCTCGCATCGGCGGCTCAGAACATCAAGCGACTAGTACGGTTCCTCAGCCAGCCAACAGCCCCCTCTGTGGAAGCTACTACGTAGCGGAGGTGAGAAGAAGAAACTCGGCAGCAGCGATGATCGCAGCGAAAAAGACATTCCTATCGCGGACTTCTTCAACAGCCACGCCTGATATGCAACACTTAACTTCCGGCTTGCCCATCAACCGTTCGTTCGGAGACATGGACGACACGAGCTTCCACTAGGAAGTAATGCAGCTACTGTACCTTCGCATACTCCGCCTTGGCTTCTTTCAGGATGGGGATGTCGGGGTCGGCGTCTTTCCAGAGGGTGAGGAAATCCCTGTAGGAGGCGCGAGCGCGGGCGAGGTCGGCATCCGCTCCCTGCCCCTGTCCTTGAAAAGTTCTCGCCTGCAAGGCATTCGCGCGCGCCACGCCCAGATGTGCCAACGCTCCCGTCCAGCAGTTCCAGACGATGCCGCTGTGGTCGATGATCTTCTGAAACTCGGCGGCGGCTGCACTGCCCTGTCCGGCTGCCAGGTATGCCTCTCCGCGTATGTACACAGGATAGAGACAGGAAATATTGTTGACGAACACAATCTGCCCCAGCTCGATGGCGGAAGCGGCTTGCAGGGCAGTCAGGCGGCGACCGGGTTCTTTCTATCCAGCGCCAATTGTGCGTGAATCGCTGACAGCCAGAGCGACTGCACTTGCGTGTCTAAGGAAAAATGTTTTCCCAAATCTTGTGCCAGGGACTCGGCTTTTCCCGTATCGCCCGCCATGGCAAACGCAAGTGCCGCTTCGCTCCCCACCCCCTGACTAGCGGGAGCAAGCTTTAGAGCCGCTGCCGCCATCTGCCGGCTTCCGCGGCGTTGCCGTAAGCCGCTTGTTCGAGAGCGGCATTCGCCTGCCATATCGCCCCAGTTTCCTTGCTGTCGGCGCGAATGGCAGAGTCTACAGCCCGTTTAGTCAGTTCCCGCGATTTGCCAAGATGACCGGCATACGCCTCGGTGTCGGACGCGAGCGCCAGTCCAAAGTTCTCTTCAGGTCTACCCGCAAACCAGCGTTGCTGCTCCGCCATCGCGGTGGAGTCCGCCTTGAGAAAGGCAAGAGCATAAAGAACATTGTGCAATACCTGATCATCCAGCTTTCGGACCTGCGCCTCGTGGATGATTTGCCGCGTTTCGTCGAAGTGTTGCAAGGCAATGGTGTAGTTGGCGAGATTCATGTACGGAAACGCTCGATCCGGTGCAAGGCGCACGGCTTGCTTCGTGATCTCCGTGGCCTTCTCATACTGCAATGGGAGCGAATGGCAGAACTTTTGAAAAAGTTGAGGTGGCGAATGTCTAATGATTGCGAAAGTGTTGTTGGTTACAAGAAACCGCCTAAGGCGTCTCAGTTTCAAGAAGAAAAATCTGGGAACCCCGGCGGACGACCCAAACAAGAACCAGGTATCGCGGGCGTGTTCCGAAAGATTTCGAAACAGAAAGTTAGAACGAACGGACAGAACGGTCCGCGGTGCATGACGAAGGTGGAAGCTAAAGCTCTCGTCACCTCACTCCGACCTGGGATGAATTATCGGTGCTTGCAGTTCCAGAGGGAACCTTGTCCTTGAAAAACTCGCGCCAAACGACCTCGTCGAGTCCCAACCCTTCCAACCAGAACCGCGGGAGACCTTTTCGTCGCCGCAAGGCCGTGGCTTGGAGTAGCCTCGTGCCGGTGTAACGAATCACGAATCAAGGGGCGGACACACACCCCGCGGAGGAAGGCTCTTACCAGTTCGGGACGTTTTGACGAACCACAGCTGTCACTTTGGGTTGCCGGACACCCAGAACCTCTGTCTCCACGTAGCAACACTCGCTATTCGCCTGCGAGACTCAAGTTCGTGCGCGAGCAGTTCTTCCTGGCAGCGGCTGCGCAGAACATCAAGCGGCTGGTGCGGTTCCTCCACCAACCCACAACACCCGTTCTGCTCGCCACCACTTAGTCGAACGGAGACAAGAAAACTGGCGACGGCATGCTCGCAGATGAAAAGGCGTTCTGTTGAGGGACTTTTTCAACACCCACAGGCCACAGCGCTCAGAATCCCATCGCCCCCACCCTGATTGAATCGTCGATGCGGTCTCCGTCGTCCAATGCCTGCGGCATTGGAGGCCGTCGCTATGGGCAAACACAGAATCAAGCCGAACTACGGTCGCCGAGTGCTTCGGTTGCCCGATCTCGATCATTGCAAATTGGCAGTCCTCAATAGCCTCGGCTCGCCAGCCTCAGGGCTATGTCACGGGCTACACCTATCATCGCTGGGACGGACAGGACATTCACGCCAAAAGGATCCAGTGAGAAGCATCGAGAAACTGATGGTTGGCGATAATCGCCATTTCACTCACTGACCAGCGGTCAAAACGCGTTATCGCCTGGTTTCAACAGATGATTGCAGGGCGAAAGGAAAGTGGCTGGGCACTGCAAACCAAAGCCGAAGCAACCGGCGGGCGACTGCAAATGAGGTAGGCCAAAGGTATCCCAGGGCTTACAATTGGCAACGCAATGCCCCCCGCTGCTCCACTCATCCGCTCAAAATGCGTTGAGAAAGCTGAACCGCTGCTAAAGCTTGTTCCCGCTGCTCAATATGTGCGCATGTCGGATGAATCCCAGCAATATTCAATAGACAATCAGAAGGCTGCGATCAAGGAATATGCTGCTCGCCACGGTTTTGTGATAGTGAGAACCTACGACGATCCGGGAAAAAGCGGGGTTATAGCCAAGAACCGCCTTGGCCTCCGTGACCTGCTGAAGGACGTTGTTAGCGGTAAAGCGGAGTACAAAGTGATTTTGGTCTACGATGTGAGTCGTTGGGGGCGGTTCCCTAACAGTGATGAAGCTGCCCATTACGAATTCCTTTGTTCGAGTTCAGGGATACCGCTTCACTATTGCGCCGAGCCGTTTGTGAATGATGGTACGGCAACCAGCACGTTGATGAAAGCTCTCAAGCGAAGCATGGCAGCGGAGTACAGTCGAGAACTCAGTGACAAGGAGTTTCGAGGCAAGAGCCGAATTGCGCAACTTGGATTTTGGGTAGGAGGGAACCCTTCCTATGGTTATCGCAGGTTGATGTTGTCGGCCAATGGCACCCCGAGACAAATCTTGGAGCGCGGTGAACAGAAGAGCCTAAAGACTGATCGGGTTGTGTTAGTCCCAGGCCCCGTTGAGGAAGTCGAATGTGTCCATTCGATCTTCTCAATGGCGTCGGAAGGAGAGAGCTGCCGCTCAATCGCTTATGATCTCAACCTGCGAGGAAGCACTCATTTCGGACGGCAATGGTTGCACGGCGCTGTGTACCAAATCTTGAAAAACCCTATGTATGCGGGGCACAATGTCTGGAATCGCACCACAACACGAATGCGAAGCAGCAGGAGAGGCGTCCCGACTCAGGAATGGATCGCGAAATCTGGAGCGTTTCAGCCGATAGTAGACCAGCAGGTTTTCGACCGCGTACAGCTCTTGTTGCGGATACGGCCTCTCCTTTCACCAAACAGGGTAATTTTGAAAAAGGTTCGTCGGTTGCTTAAGACAAAAGGCCGTCTCAGTGGGGCTATTCTGGAAAGTGCTCCTGGCCTGCCCTCGTTGTCTTCAATTCGGCGCATGTTTGGAAGTTACCGGAGGCTTTATCAGAAGGTCGGGTACCAGCTTTCACCCTTCCAGGAATTGAGAAGTGATCGTCTCAATAACTCTATTCGTCTCAGGCGTGAATTGATTGAAATGATCAGAACTCTTTTCCTGAACAATGTTGTGATCTTGCGTCTTCCTGATCGAAGACGGTCTGTGTTGCTAATTGATGGACAATTTATAGTTTCCGTTCTTTTTTGCAGTCCCATACGAAGACGCGGTAAATATTTCTGGATTGTGGAACCTAACTCCGCCGAGAGGAGCTACATAACATTACTTTGCCCGGTAAAACGCTCGCACGAACGTGTATTGGGCTATTTCGTTTTCCCACATCTGGATGGATTCAGAACGCACTTCATGTTTAGAAATGATCCTTTTCTGAGCGCGGCTGTGAGGCTCAATGACCTATCAGAGTTTTATGCCACGGCCCAAGCGCTTTGGGCCAAGAACCAAACAATGGCGTCGCCCGGCCAAATATCCGCTGGTCAAGCGTGACCCAAACAAGCGACTCTCTGGGCGAAGGTTGGCCGACCATGGCTCCGAATCTGAAACTCAGTAAGAAAAGTGGAAATCATGAAACCCTAGCTGAAGATACAAGGCTTTGTGGAGATGGAGGAGACAGCGCGGATCGCGATGCGCTCGCTGTTGCTCCTATTCATGGTTCCGAGTACTCCCTAGCTCTCACCCCCATCCCTGCTGCCCAATATCTCCGAATGTCTAGGCTCCAGCAGAGACTTTCAATTGAGAGCCAGGCCCAAGCCATAGAGTGGTATGCCTATAACAACAATTTCAGGATTGTCCAAACCTATATGGACACCGGCAGAAGTGGCGTTACGTTGAATCATCGAGAGGGACTGAAGCACTTGCTGCAAGATGTTTTCAGCAATAAAAGGGCGTACAAGGCAATCCTTGTTTACGATGTCAGCCGTTGGGGAAGATTTCAAGACCCTGATGAGGCTGCACATTACGAGTTCATCTGCAAGGGTGCGGGTGTTCCTGTGCATTACTGCGCCGAAACATTCTCGAACGAGTGCACACTACCGAACGCCGTCATGAAAGCGTTGAAGCGCGCCATGGCTGGCGAGTACAGCCGCGAATTATCGGTTAGAACTGAACGTGCGAAGCGAATCATCGCCGAGCGTGGTTTTCGAGCTGGCGGAGCTCCCGGATTTGGGTTGAGGAGAATGCTTCGCTCGTCGGACGGCTCCACGAAGAGATTACTTGAGCATGGTGAGATTGCAAGCATTGCAGACAGCAGAGTCATCTTGGTGCATGGCCCCCGCAGGGAGGTCGCAATAGTACGTGAGATTTATCGTCTGGCAATCACTGAAAGGAAGAATACATATGCCATCGCGCGGGAACTCAATCGCAGACGAATAAAGCCTCCAGGAAGGTACTTGTCCTGGACCTACGAACCCATCTTGGAGATTCTCACCAACCAAAAATACATGGGAGATGCAGTGTATGGTCGCACAACACATGTGCTTGGTAATAGTCGGCTAATCAGCGTTCCGCGTGGGAAGTGGGTAGTAAAACCGGCAGCCTTCAAGCCAATCGTTGATCCTGAGACTTTCGCTGCCGCGCAACGAATGTTGCATGACCGGACATATTACAGATCGGACGAGGAATTGCTGGGTCGCTTGCGATCACTCTTAAAACGGGAAGGCACCCTAACGGGCCACAGGATTGAGACCTCTCGTGAAGTCCCTGCCGTGCGTACTTTTGTAGGGCGCTTCGGAAGTATGAAGCGAGCCTATGACCTCGTTGGTTATGTCTACCCGGAAAAACCTCTCAGCCTCCCAAGCGTCCGAAAGCTCATGTGGAAAACGCGCCGCCTTCATGAGCGATCGCGGAACAAACTTTTGTTGAACATTTGCAAACTATTCCCTGGGGAAACCGTCGTGCACCGAATACAACCCTTTGGTCGTCCGGTCCTATGTTTCCGAGATGGACTCAGAGTGGCGACGCTAATAGTCCCATCCACCAAGACGCCTTTGGGCAAAATACGATGGACGGTGCCCGTGCTTCGTGCCGCGGGAAGTAACGTAACCCTGCTCTGCCGGTGCAATGCAATGGGAGATGCATTTCAGGACTTGTATCTAGTTCCGAGTGTGGACCAGCGCACTTGTGTACGTATTAAGGAAAACGATGCGTGGCTGGCTAGGGGTAAACGACTCGACAGTCTGTCACACTTAAAGCGTCTTGCTCTTCTCATAGCGACGCGTAACGAGCACTCCATGAATCCTGCCGCCTCTCCCGTTCCTGTCGCTCAGTAAGTTGGTAGGCCGCGCAGAGTTGGTGGGCGCACACCCTGCACAGCCTCCAGAAACTCAGATGTGGATTGCAACGGTACACTGCGTTTCAGCCAGGCATGATCTCTGGTAACGCGAAAACGTCTTTGCCTGTCGATACACGGAAAGAGGAACATTTGTTGAACGACGCTGTTGTTCCCATTAAGTAGTGCAAGAAGCGTCAGGTGTAGCCGTTCGTGAGTGATGGGATCGACTTGCCATATGTGACCCTTACTGCCTGTTCCGATTGAACGAGAGATAACAACGCTGACAATTGGACCGTTCTCTAACCGAAGGCGCGATCGCCATCGACCGCCCTGCCGCTCAATCGAGACTTCGCTGGGAAACAACGCTTCAATCTTGCTAATAAGCTCTTCGCGCAGTGCTTGTGTCCGACGCCGAAGGTCAACAGGTCCAAAGTCTTTTGGGCATCCGTATCCGATAAGTTCGTATGCCCTTCGCAGGCTGCCGAATCGTCCTCGGTAGGCGGCTGGCGAAGGCATTTCGGGAGTTCCGGCGATGAGCCGTAAGGAGAGTCGGCCTCGGCGAGTAAGCAAGACACGCAAAGCCGCTAAGAGTTCCTCATCTGACTTGTTGATGGTACGCGCGAGTAAGAGACGCTGGGCCTCTTGAAACTTCGCCTCATCCACCAACGGTGCAAAGGCCTTGGGTGTCCGAATCCATTCCGATCCTGGCATGCGGACTGAAGCAGTTCCAAGTTTTTGAGAAGTTCGTCCAAAGACATTGCAACCAGCATACTTCGGGTGTGATAGCACGTTGTAAACTGCCGTGTAATCCCATTCGGAATCTCCCACGAATTTCACTTTCCTTCGATTAAGTTCCCGAGCGATGCCGTACACGGTTCGCCCCTCGTCAACGAACATTCGATAGATATTTCTGACGCATTCCACCTCTCCGATGGGTCCGGGAACCAAGATCACACGGTCCGTGGTGATACTCTTGCGTTCGCCCTGAGTGAGTTGCAGCTTTGGTTCCCCCTTGGCAGAAACAAGCATGCGCCTAAACCCGTACCCTGGACATCCACCCTGTTTGAAACCGAGTCGCGCTAGGCGCTTCAACCCCGCCAGAACTTTGACGCCGAGTTCGCGGCTGTACTCACCTGCCATAGTTCTTTTTAGAGCCTTCATAAGCATGTTCGGCGGCGCCCCATCATTGGTGAATGTCTCAGCGCAGTAGTGAACAGGAACGCCCGCAGATTTGCAGAGGAACTCGTAGTGGGCAGCTTCGTCCGCATCCTGAAAACGGCCCCACCGACTAACGTCGTAGACCAGAATTGCGTTGTACCCTGGTTTACCTCCCATCACGTCTTGCAAGAGTTGACGGAGACCGTTCCTGCGCTTGAGGACTACCCCACTCTTAGACCCGTCGGTGTAGGTTTGAACAATAGAGAAACCGTGTCTTTCTGCGTAAGCCTGAATCGCTATTCGCTGGTTATCGAGTGAATACCCTTGATGTTCGGTGGACATCCTGAGGTATTGAGCGACGGGAATCCGCAAATCGGCAGCCATGGTGCCCCTCCTAGAGAGCGCTATCGGCGAGAACCTAAGCTTTACTTTAGGGTCAACTTTGTTTTTATTTAGGTTTTGAGCGTGCCGAAATGTCGGCACTCTGCCGAAATGTCGGCACTCTGCCGAAATGTCGGCACTGGCGGTGTCACGTGCCCTCGTAAGTCACTGAAAACACTGGATACTTTCATGGTCATAGCCGTGCCCAACTAACGTCCAATGCGGTTGGCCCCGAATTGCGACGGATGGCATCGAGTCGAGCAACTCGTGGCTGAACTGCGAGCAATCGAGCGCTGGAACGCTGACTATTGGCGGAATAGTGATCCAGAGACATATGAAACGCTTGCTTTTGTGGCCCGCCGAGAAAGGCGTGCTGAGATTCTCTCGCGACTGCTCACCCTCATTCCACGACTGACCAAAAGAGCGGGGAAAGTATCTCGATCAGGGGAAAAATCGAGTCGGAGGACCGAAGAAAACGGTAGTCATGACTGATCGTATTCGATTCATTTCTCATCAAGGCAAACAAATTCTCCTCGTGGATCTTTCAAACTGTCGGCCAAGCAAGGTACAAGAGATCGTCCAAGCTGTTCCGGAAGTTGTGACCATACGACCGCGGGGTTCAGTTTTGATACTCTCCGATTTCACTGGGGCATTGTTTGACGAGGAGGCGGTTCGAGTGATGAAGGAAGCCGCCGTCTTCGATAAGCCCTACATCAAGAAGACTGCATGGGTGGGTGCAGAGCACTTTCCTGAGGAGTTCGCCAAGAGTCTGAAAAGCTTTTCCCGGCGCGAATTTCCTGCCTTCGAGACCCGCGAGGAAGCCCTAGCTTGGCTTGTAAAGGACGAGTAGGGGGGCTGTGCATGCCAAGAAGTCCATCCGGTCTCGCGGGTCGATAAAAAAACAACGCGCGGCGTAACTGTGCGTCGTTCTATCCGCTGAATTTCATGGGTCTCAGTCAGACTGTGGCCCTGCGGAAGTGCAGGTCCGCCAGCTCTGCAAAGGAGGCTTCCGATGACGCACCATGTACTTCGCCACAGTCCCCTGGGACACTTCAATGCCCAGCTTGAGCAACTCGCCGTGTATGCGGGGCGCGCCCCAGCGTGGATTAGCGAAACTCATCCTGCGGATGAGATCTCGGATTTCTTGGGATGCAGACGGTCGGCCATTCGGAAGTCGGCTCTTCCAAGTCCAGTAGAGGCGAAAGCCCTTGCGGTGCCAAGCGATGACGGTTTCCGGTTTCACGATCAGGAGGGCAGAGCGCCCACCTCGGCGACCACGCCTTGTTCAACGACCTCCTGTGCAAAGCCGTATTGCCCATAGAATTCAAGTGTGCGCGCCTGCACAACCATGGCGGGCGATTCCTCACCCGGTCCACTGGCCTCGGAAATGAGACGGCAGTCCACGTTCCGGCGGACCAGAGCCAGCGCCAAATTTAGTCCGCTAGGACCAGCGCCCACAATCAAAACAGGGGACGGTGACATAGCCTCACCATACGGTGGCGGGTACGTTCTGTCCATGGCCGCAGGATCACGCTATATTCCGAATGACGAAGGAGAAAGAGCATGGGCAATGCTGCTATCGCTTGATTACAACAACTGACTTCCGTATTGTAGGCTGAATCCTGATACGACTTCTCCGCTCGGAGAATCGATGTTCATTATCCAGCACAAGCGCCAGCGAGTTCTCGGCGTTCCCTCCGACGCTGCCACGCTGAAGCGTGGCAGGATGGTCCGGGACCGCCGCATCGTTGGTTTGGCTTGTTGTCCATTCTCGTGAGTTTCTCTGCTGATGGTGACGATGCCATCGAGTTTGAGAGAGCAGCAAGCGAGCTGGTTGCTTCCGAGGCAACCATGGTTCTATCCGAGGCTCGTGGCCTATGGCTATTTCTGGTTATCCGAGAGGGCATAGGGTGCAAATGGGTGACTCGGTGCCGAGGCACGCAGGGCCAGACCGTTTTGACTGATACTCCTCTCGAACCGAGCATCTCCAGAACCCGACCGCCGACCGCCGGAGAGAATCCCCGAGATGGAAAGCCTGCTTCACCGGAGAGGCTCAAGCTGCTTGCCGATGCAACTGTTTGGGGTCGAAACTGACTCCTTTCTTCCACATGGTTAAAGTGATTGCGGCGATCTTGCGTGCCAGGGTAAGACGGGCCATCGTCGGTCGTATCCCCTTGTCCACCCGAGCCACATGAAGTCGCGCAGGGGACCAGGACGGGTGCTGGCAGAGATGGCGGCACTTTTTGAAAAGATTCTTCACATCCTTATTGTGGTTGTCATTCAGACCGCGCACGGTGATGCGCTCACGATTGCGTTGCAGTTTGCCTCGCACACAGCGGTACTCGCCGCTGTCGTGAGTCTCGACTGCGAAACCACTGTAGGCCCAGAGCTGCCGCTTGGTGCGAAAACGCTGGGGTGTCTGCAGCAATGCCACCAGCAGGGCAGCCCGAATCGGACCGATGGAAGGAATCTGACGAAGTAACTTCACCGCAGGATGCTGGGAACTCTCCCGCAGGAGTTCACCTCGCGCTTGCAGACGCAGTGGTTGCAGACTATCGAGTTGCTGGTATAAATGCTCGGCTCGAACCCGGACTCCTGGTTCCACGAGCTTGTCCAGCCACTCGGCGCGATGACGGGGAGCATAGATGCCGGCGCCACTGCAGGGAATGCCCCAGCTGCGGTACAGCGCTTTGATCCGATTCATGGAGCGGGTGACATCCTTGGTGATCGTCAGATAGCTGCGCCCCAACTCCTTAAGGGTGCGTATTCCATGCTCTCCGTGGTATACCGGCTTGAGTTGGTTGGTGCGTAACATCTCTGCCAACTTTCGCGCATCCATCCGGTCACTCTTGTTCCCCTCTTTCAACAGAGCAGCCTTTCGCGGATCGCAGACCACCAGCCGGCTGACGTGGGGTTTCAGAAGATCGTGTAACCAGGCAGCCGAAGTTCCTTCCTCGAAGGTCAGGGCCAGAGTTCCCTGCAGTCCTTGGATGAACTCCACAATCGTGGCTGCTTTGGTCTCCAGCAGGCATTCCATGATCAGCTTGCCATGAGCATCCATCACGGCAACGGAGATGGTGGCCTGATGAACGTCCATACCGATATACTTTTCTTGACTCATAAAGGCGCTCCTTTTCGCTAGGTTGGTGGATGCGAACAATCTCAACCTACCGCAAAAGTGGGCGCCTTTTTATATTGCGTGCTATCGCCTGTTAGCGTCAGCCATGGTCTTAGCCTGGTGGACCTCACCTTGCTCCCGTGCGCCTCGAAAGGTACCATGCGCCTTACCGCAGGTCGGTGAGCATGATGGCGTCAATTGAAAGGCTTCCACGAGCCAGCGCCAGGTACTTGCCATCACACGACCAGGCGTGGCGCCAGATCAGGCCGGAGGTGAAGTTGGTGATTTGCTTGGCCGAGCCGCCATTGATCGGCTGACCCCACAAGTTGGAAACGCCGTCTTTCGTTCGAACATAGGTCAACGCATCGCCAGAGGCAGTCCAGCGGATTGGAAGGGATCCCAGGTTGGATTCCCCCGGTACCTGGTTTTCGGAAATGAAGGGCAGAAATCGCGGTGAGCCGCTGCCATCGGCAGCCACGACCTCGATTTGATCGCTTTTCGCTTTTTGATCGTAATGGTCAAAGGCGATCCAGCGCGAGTCACACGAAATCGTCCCGTAACCGCCTTCTGGATCGACCGACACTCCAGTTCCGCCCTGTGCCGGGGCCTTCATGAGTCCTCTTGCATTCGAGTGGTAAACGATCCACTTGCTGTCTCTGGAGATTTCGGGATTCCAAACCAATGTCTTTTCGGTGATGACTGGTTTGGCATCCGTGCCATCGGCATTCACGCGCCAGATGCCGGCGTTTTTTGTAGGGTTATCAAAATGTGTAAAAAGAACAATCGAGCCATCGCTTGCCGCCACTGCTTCCCCTGCATAGTCCGTCAGTCTGGTGACCGGTTTCCTGTTGCTGCCGTCGCGGTCCATCTGCCAAGTCTGCGGATTGATTTCGGAGCCTTGATAGAGAAGCCGGTCCTGCGGAAGCCACGCCAGCCCCCGCACTCCGTCCGTATGCCCACTGCCCGGCAGTTCTTGCGCCTGGGATGGGTTTGCAGTCGAGGCCACCCAGATGGACGAACTCATCTGTTTTTGCACGCTGGCCAGGTTCCTTCCATCGCTGTTCAAACTCACGTTTTGATATTCGTTCAGATCATTCGTCAGTCTGCGTGCTTCTCCGTTGGGAAGGGGAAGAATCCACAACTGCGATGGAGTGAATGGACTTTCCGTACCCGTACTGGCATATAGCAGTCCGCTCCCATCCGGCAACCAGCCTAAACCCTGAATGATCGCGCGGTGAACGAATCTATGCTCGGTGCCTTCCTTGATCGCAACCACTGCAAGAGCATTCTCATTGCCCGCTGCCCGTTCGTCTATGCCGATAATGACGCTAGTGCCATCGGGGGACCAGTCCTCAGGCCAGAACCGTTCTGGATCGAGAAGTGTGAGAACTTTTCTCTCGTTCGATCCGTCAATATCGGCGACGCTCAAATAAAACTCCTTTGGCGTTACGTGAGTGTTGGTGCGGCGAAAAGCTAGCTTTGTGCCATCTCTCGATATGCTGTAAGCACCGGCTACGTCGCTGAGAATTTTAGCCGGATTCTTACCCACCGCGGGCAGGCGAAATAGGTCCACGGCGTCACTTTTGGGGCCATACTGAGCGTAATAAATGTAATTTCCATCGGGCGAGAAACGTGTGCAGTACAAGCCAGCATCCGATGGAAGCGGACCCAGCAGTCGGACATTCGTGGAGCTGGCGATCTGTTGCACCCACAACGCTGGCCCCTCGCGCTCTGTCGTAACATAAGTCAAGTAGCGGCCGTCGGGGGAAAGTCCAACTTCAGCCACGTTACCAGTGGACGTGAGCCGAGATATGCGACAGTGCTGGAAAGCTAGCTTCGCCTCAGAGCGCTTGAACAGGCGATATGCAGCAAAACCGAGAGCTCCCAGCAATGCAATCACAAGGGCTGTAATCACTATCGACTTTGACGCGAGCTGGCGACGGGCTTGATCCTCCAGCGCACTTGCCTGGGTTTTGATTCCTTGGGACTCTGTGTCACGCCTAATCCTTTTCAAATCGGCTCGCAGTTCGGCGGCCGATTGATAGCGCAGATCCCGGTCCTTCTCAATCGCCTTGCGGATAATCTCGTCCAGCCTCGGCGAAACATCTGGATTCAAGCGCATCGGTGGCGTGGGTTCCCGGTTCAGGATGCCATCGAAGATGAGGCCGGAAGTGTCGCCCCGGAATGGCAGAGTACCGGTCGCCATCTCATACAAGACGACCCCGAAAGAAAACAGGTCCGTGCGCGAGTCGAGTTCTTTGGCTCGCACCTGCTCGGGCGACATGTAGGCGATGGTTCCAACCGTCTGACCGGGGCTGGTCAGGTGTTCTTCCAAGGCGGATCCCGCCGTCGGGCCATCAGCCGCGATAATGCCCAGGGGCCCCGTCACTTTCGCTAAGCCGAAATCGAGAACCTTGGCATGGCCGCGCTTGGTAACAAGGATATTTGCCGGCTTGATGTCGCGATGAACGATGCCGGCGCTGTGCGCGGCGTCGAGTGCATCGGCAATTTCGATTGACAGAGACAGGATTTCTTGCGTCTCCATCGGGCGGCCGGCAATGCGGTGTCTCAGCGTCACGCCATCAAGAAACTCCATCACGAGAAAAGACTGACTGCCGTTCTTGCCAATCTCATGGATGGTGCAAATGTTGGGATGGTTCAGCGCTGACGCAGCCCAGCATCATAACTTAAATGAGGCTATTTGGTGAGTCGTCAACTTTCGTGATATTCGTCACCATTTGTCCCTATCCGTGACCAGCAAATGCGCATGAACACGTATCGTGGCGACGCTAAGAGCTCTGGCACCATTTGTCACCAGCATGATCCGACTATGATACGAAATGGAATGTGTGCTCAGTTGCGATTCTTCCTTTTCTTGGAGCGTTGGTTAGCTGTCTCAGAGCGTTAGGAGACGGAAAGAAAGTCAGACCGCACGCGTAGCTCTAGCGAGATCATCCACGGTACGATCACCTGTGATCTCGGCGATACGCTCAGGGACAACCCCGGTCTTGGAGAATTCTAGGGCCTCGTCATCGGTCCAACCGACTCCCGTTCTCAAGTCCTGAATGCACTTCGCCCGCAGCAGGAATATATCAGCCAAGCCCATCAGGGCCGCTACACGAGCACGCTCCGACTCGCCTTCACTTCCTATTTCCCACAAGGCCATGATGACGTCGTTTGTGCCGAAGGTGATCGGCCGGATAACTCTTTCTTTTTCATCGCGTCCACCTTGCAGGAATTGCTCCGTCAAGAAGGCAATTCGCGCTTTAACCTCATCCTCAGCCCCCCATCTGCAGGCCGTGTTCTTGGAGATATGGCAGAGCTTTGCCGTTTTCGCTCCCTTAAATCCTTCCGATCGCAAACGGGCATACTTCTCGCGTCCGGGACGCAAAAGCGCAGTCGAGCCTGGTATCTCTGAAAGTCAGACCGCACGCGTAGCTCTAGCGAGATCATCCACGGTACGATCACCTGTGATCTCGGCGATACGCTCAGGGACAACCCCGGTCTTGCAGGAATATATCAGCCAAGCCCATCAGGGCCGCTACACGAGCACGCTCCGACTCGCCTTCACTTCCTATTTCCCACAAGGCCATGATGACGTCGTTTGTGCCGAAGGTGATCGGCCGGATAACTCTTTCTTTTTCATCGCGTCCACCTTGCAGGAATTGCTCCGTCAAGAAGGCAATTCGCGCTTTAACCTCATCCTCAGCCCCCCATCTGCAGGCCGTGTTCTTGGAGATATGGCAGAGCTTTGCCGTTTTCGCTCCCTTAAATCCTTCCGATCGCAAACGGGCATACTTCTCGCGTCCGGGACGCAAAAGCGCAGTCGAGCCTGGTATCTCTGAAAGTCAGACCGCACGCGTAGCTCTAGCGAGATCATCCACGGTACGATCACCTGTGATCTCGGCGATACGCTCAGGGACAACCCCGGTCTTGGAGAATTCTAGGGCCTCGTCATCGGTCCAACCGACTCCCGTTCTCAAGTCCTGAATGCACTTCGCCCGCAGCAGGAATATATCAGCCAAGCCCATCAGGGCCGCTACACGAGCACGCTCCGACTCGCCTTCACTTCCTATTTCCCACAAGGCCATGATGACGTCGTTTGTGCCGAAGGTGATCGACCGGATAACTCTTTCTTTTTCATCGCGTCCACCTTGCAGGAATTGCTCCGTCAAGAAGGCAATTCGCGCTTTAACCTCATCCTCAGCCCCCCATCTGCAGGCCGTGTTCTTGGAGATATGGCAGAGCTTTGCCGTTTTCGCTCCCTTAAATCCTTCCGATCGCAAACGGGCATACTTCTCGCGTCCGGGACGCGAAAGCGCAGTCGAGCCTGGTATCTCAGATTCACATTTGCTCACGGTTCGTTCTCCTCTAGATTGCAGTTCGTCGAAGTAAGGTAACGCCGGATTATCGACAGTTTGGCTGACCGCGGAGTTCTTTCCCTCACCGTTCAACTTTTTTCGAGTTGGTTTACTGTTTCTTATTTTGCTCACACGATGTCGCGCTTGGCCACTTCAACGTCAACAGCAAGGTGCGATCCGCTGCCAACTAATATGTGGTACTCATCGTGGTACACAATAGCTTCGCCTACAGCGTACTTCCAATGACTTACAATGCCGTCCGTGCTCTCGAAATCATTGAAAATATTGGTTAATCGTTCCCTGTCACGGCAGAGGCCGCGGGTTCGAGTCCCGTCGTCCCCGCCATTCTTTTCAGCAGCTTAGCATCAAGTGCTGAAAACGGGTGGTACACAAGATGGTACACATTAAGCTGTACCTCCCGCCACCACAGTTTGCTCTTTGCTCTTCGGCGGCAGGACCATCTCGACCAACTTTGCTCTGCGCCGCCCGCTTCTTGCTGCTCACCGCGTGCACATAGGTCCCCAGAGTGATCCCTGGATTCGCATGCCGAAGAAGGGACTGTACCGTCTTGATGTCTTCCCCGTTTGCAGCAAGCAAGGTGGAGAACGTGTGGCGGAAAACGTGCCAGTTGACGCGCTTTGTGATGCCCGCCCTCTTGGCTGCGGGAACGATGTAGTTCCTCATGAGAGCCTCCGGCCATAACGGTTGGCGACCCTCCATTCGAGGACTGGCGAAAATCCAATCGCCATCTTGAGCATACGGCGTTTCCTGGCGCCATCGCTCAAGATCCGCGATCATCTCATCGTCAAGCGGCATTTCCTTTTCGCTCTCCTCGGTCTTTACCGGACCGAGATGCTGTTGCCAAATGGATTTGCGAATATTCAGCGTTTTATTCTGAAAATCCACATCCAGCCACTGTAGTGCCAGCAACTCGCCTCGCCGCATTCCGAGCGGACACAAGCACTGCGCGAAGAGCTTATTAGCAAGATTGAAGCGTTGTTTCCCAGCGAAGTCTCGATTGAGCGGCAGGGCGGTCGATGGCGATCGCGCCTTCGGTTAGAGAACGGTCCAATTGTCAGCGTTGTTATCTCTCGTTCAATCGGAACAGGCAGTAAGGGTCACATATGGCAAGTCGATCCCATCACTCACGAACGGCTACACCTGACGCTTCTTGCACTACTTAATGGGAACAACAGCGTCGTTCAACAAATGTTCCTCTTTCCGTGTATCGACAGGCAAAGACGTTTTCGCGTTACCAGAGATCATGCCTGGCTGAAACGCAGTGTACCGTTGCAATCCACATCTGAGTTGCCTTTTGGTTAGGAAAGGGAGACCTCCTTTGTCAGATTGTTTCTCGTCGGATGATGCCAATTTCCCACAAGCCGACTTCTGGCCCGAATAACTTTAGTTTTCCCGTCCAACCGCCATTGTGTTCAGCAGCCGAAAGGGCGGGAGCTATTCCCTACGAGACTATCTCGGGCGCAGAACAATAGGGTGTCTCGTGTTCACTGAACTTACAATTAGCTATGATTTCTATTTCCTTGAACGCTGAATCGGAGCCGATAGTCACCCGGCGAAAGTCCCATGACTTTCTGGAACACTCTTCGGAACGCTCCATAGTCCTCATATCCAACCTTCCAGGCAATTTCCTTCATGGCTAGCGATGAAAACTCAAGCGATTCGCGAGCTTTCCCCACACGCAAATGCTGTACGTACTCCGTTGGCGTAAGACCTGTTGCCTTTTGAAATCGGCGCAGGAAGGTACGTTCGCCCATTCGGGCCTTTGCGGCCATCGTGGAGACACTCAGCCTGCTCACATCAGACTTCTGAAGCCATTGTTGAACCTTGAGTATGGGTTCGTCGCCATGGTGCAGCTTCGGCGAAAAATTTGAGTAGAAACGCTGTTGTCGACCCGAAACATCCACTAGAAAGAACCGGGCAGCTTCAAGCATAACGGTCGGGCCTAGGAAGCGATCGACAAGTTTCAATCCCAAATCGACCCAAGCCATAAGCCCGCCCGCCGTAATGATGTCCCCGTCATCAATAAGCAGTTTTTCAGTGTCGACCCGAATTTTAGGAAATCGCTCGGCGAGCGTCTCTGAGAACGACCAATGAGTCGTGGCGGATCGTCCGTTTAACAGCCCAGTCTTGCCGAGAAGAAAAGCGCCTCCGCAAACCGAGCAGACGATACAGCCAGAGGCATGCTGCGTTTCAACCCATTCTTGAAGCTGGGGGATTGCCCCTCCCTGCGGGTCAGTGTCGAGATTTGGCGGCAAGATCAAACCGACGAGTTTTTGAGGTGGTTGTTGGTGGGTATCGAAAACTCGTCCCAGCTCCGAAGTTTGACTATCACGTAACTGCCAATGACTAATGCGCAGTTCCCTGTGATTCGAGCCTCCGTGCTCCGCACTCAGCCGATTGGCCACGCCGAAAAGGTCGGTGAGTCCAAGGACTGCTGACATCTGCACACGCGGATAAAGCAAAATGCCTATCTCCGTCAATGCTCCGGTTGTGGTAATGTCGGTTTTGCCCTGCACTTTGTCGTTTACGCCCATTTACACGCGCCCAGTCTCGGGTTCAAATGCTGAATCGAACTCGTAACCGCAACTCTCGCGCGACGAGACGATCTATGATTCTAGGCCTTTTTGCTGAGGCTCGGACAATGCTAACGCTCGAAACGCTTGCAGACCGGCAAAGTCCACAATTCTGGCTGACTTTAACACACAAGGAGAATTCCCATGCCTACGATTACAACGAAAGATGGAACGGAGATCTATTACAAGGACTGGGGCAAGGGTCAGCCCATCGTATTTAGCCACGGCTGGCCATTGTCCGCCGATGATTGGGACACACAGATGCTGTTCTTCGGAAAACGGGGCTATCGCGTGATTGCTCACGACCGGCGGGGACACGGACGTTCCAGCCAGACCTGGGACGGCCATGACATGGATCACTACGCCGACGACCTGGCGGCGCTGACCGCACATCTCGACCTCAAGGATGCGATTCATGTCGGCCATTCGACTGGCGGCGGCGAAGTGGTGCACTACCTGGCCCGCCATGGCGAGAGCCGGGTGGCGACAGCGGCCATCATCAGCGCAGTGCCGCCGCTGATGCTGAAGACGGCGTCCAATCCGACCGGTCAGCCCAAGGAAGTATTTGACGGATTGCAGGCGCAACTCGCCGCCAACCGAGCCCAGTTCTATTACGACGTGCCGGCTGGACCGTTCTATGGTTACAACCGGCCCGGTGCGAAACCCTCTCAGGGAATTATCTGGAATTGGTGGCGCCAAGGCATGATGGGAGGTACCAAGGCGCACTATGACGGCATTGTCGCCTTCTCCCAGACGGACTTCACCGAAGACCTAAAGAAGATCACTGTGCCAGTCCTGGTCATGCATAGCGAGGACGATCAAATCGTGCCTTATGTCGCCGCTGGACCACTGTCGGCAAAGTTGCTGAGGAATAGCACATTGAAAATCTACAAGGACTTTCCGCACGGTATGCCCACGACCGAGGCCGACACGATCAACGCCGACCTGCTTGAATTCCTCAAGAAACCCAAGCAAGCGGCCGCATAGGAGTAATCCGGCCTTCACTCTGATGTGAAGGCCGGATGTTCCGACCGGCCAATGCAGCAGGCCTATTAACGACACTTATTTCCCGACGTTATCGCGATCGCTCCGCGTTGACGGGCACAACGCTGGCCGATACTGCATTCAGACACCCTGATACACCCATCCCAAAAACGACTTGGGACTCTGAAAGCCCTGTCCCCACTCCGCATCATAGGGGGCGGTCGGTTTGGCTGAGATCACCTCTTCCACAGTCCTGCCCTGCTTCTTGAGCTTGGCGACTTTCTCGCGCGCCTCGATTAGCACATCCCGAAACAGCGTTAGGTCGGCTTTCCCCCCGACTGCGCCATGGCCTGGAATCACGACCGTAGTTGCGCTCGCCTTCGCAAGGTTCGCTTCCGCTGCACGAATCTGACCATCGATGCTGCCTCCAGTCGAGTAGTCGATAAAAGGATACTCGCGATTCCAGAACGTGTCTCCGGTGTGCAGAACATCAGCCTCGGTAAAGTGTACTGAGATGTCCGAATCGGTATGAGCAGGGGCGTAGTGCTTGAGGGCGAGGGTCGAACCGTTGAAGTGAACCGTGTACTCGTCCTGAAAAACAGTTGTGGGGATGGCTCCGGCGGGCGCGGTCGGAAATGTGTAAACCCAGCCTTCCACTCGCGTGTCCACCGAAAGACGTTTGCGGGTATTCTCGTGAGCCAAAATGCTTGCGCCCGCCTGGTGCAACCAATCGTTGCCGCCGGTGTGATCGAAGTGCCAGTGCGTGTTGATGAGTTGCTTGATGGGGTCCGCATTGATGCTGGCGAGAGCCGCCGTAACGTTCGGCCGCGCGGTGACGACTTCGGCATCGACGAGAAGCTTTCCGTCCTGACCGGTAAGAACGGCGATGTTTCCACCGGGGCCAAGCAGGACGCTGATATTGCGTCGAAGCACCTGCACCGTGACCTTGGCTGTGGCGGATTCCTTTAGAGCGATTTCAACCAGGCCTTTCTGCGCAAAGAGTAGGGGTGGAGTGAGACACGCCGCTGCAACCGCAATCCCACTCGAAATCAAAAACTGACGCCGCGAAAAGTCGTTGGCTACTCGGGTGCTCATAACTTGCTCCTGTTCCGTGCTTCTGCACTGCCGCTGGAGTGTGGTCCGCGTCCCCGCGAAGAGTATAACCGTGGAGCTGACACGATGGCAGCGAAAACAGGGAGATGCGGAATAGCGAGGTAAGACTACACGTTCGCGCCCAAGGCAAGCAGTCGCCAACCGCTACACTCATTGACCACGGCGAGTTGTCCGCAAGACGGAAGCGGTCCAGAAACGGGCTTCGCGGAAGTTGGCCAGATCGGTAATGAGAAGTCGGCTTCTCGTCAGTGATCCGTGCAGGACGGGGTTCGGTTCACGAGTTTCGTAACATCCTCAGTACACGGCGACGCCTTCGCGCCGCTGTCACCACCCATATTGTTCTCAGTTGGAAAAAGCTGTGGGGGTTTGCCTGGCGACCACGAAGAGCACGTGGCGAACGATCTCACATGCCTTTGTCCTTTATCGCGAGTTGGTTACCGAGCTTTCTCATGCCGACCTCGACAACAAGTTTACCGACCGAATCGCTCTAATATGCCCCAGCCTTCCTCCCACGGATAACTGACCGCCGAAAAGCCGTTGGACTTGGTGATTGAGTGAGGTTAGTTTTGCCCCAAAAGCAGCCGCTTTGAGGTGCTGCCGGAGGTGCATATGCCACGTTGGTCTCAAGTCCCTTTGGTCCGTCAAGTCCAGCTCGTTGCTCGGTCGAAGTGGGCACGTCCAACCGCCGCTCTTGTCACCCTACTTCTGGTCCTGCCTGTGGCCGCGATGGCACAGGGTTCACCGTTCGACACCGGCTTTAACGCCATCCAAAGCCTTTTCACCGGCACGATCGCGAAGGTTGCCAGTCTGGTTGCAATCGTGATCGGCGGCTACGGATTCGCGCATGGCGAACCCGGCGCAAAAAAGGCGCTGGCTGGCGTTGCCGCCGGAACGGGCATTGCGGTTCTTGCCGTGAATGTCCTGAGTTGGCTCTGGGGCGTATAGCGCCACTTTCAACCAGCGCCTGGAACGAGGAACTTATGCCCGACAAACCACAGCAGAAGCATCGCACAAATCGAGTCTTCAAGAGCCTGCACAAGCCTCTCACCTACTTGGGCGTCGAACGGACGCTGTTCTACTTCGTCTGCGTCGGCGCAGTGGGGGCCTTCAACCTCTTCAATTCCATCCTCGCCGGTATCGCCGTATTCATTGGGGGTTTTGCTTTCGGCCATTGGGTAACGAACAGCGATCCGGCCTTCCTCCGCATCCTCGCGAAATCCGAACGCTACAAGCTGCGCTACGACGCGGCCAAACAGCAAGTCCCACTTGTGGAGGTCGTTTGATGCTGCGCCTCGATAAAGTCATCAAGCCGTGGAAAGAGAGTGCGGCTCTCAACGACCACATCAACCTCTACGGCTTCTGGAACGAGACGGCCTTCCTTACCAAAAGTGGCGATCTAGGCATGGTTCTGAGCGTTCCCGGCGTGGACTACGAAAGTCTGGACCGCTCGGAACAGGAGTACGCAGTGAAGCGGTTGGAAGCGGCACTCAAAGCGTTTGGCCCAGGCTTCCATGTTTACCAATACCTCTTCAAATCGAACCGCCCCGATATACCCTTCGCAAAATATGACGATCCGATTGTGGAAGCAGCGATCGAACAACGGCGAAAGTTCTTTGAAGCAAAACGCGACCATCTTTATCAGATTGAAATCTTCTACTGCATTCTGCTCGAAGGCGCCAGGTCGAAGACCGGCGTGGGCGCGGCAATCGCTCGAATCTTGCGCGATCCCGCGGGCGCCGTTGGCGAACTAAAAGTGCAGTTCACCAACGACAGCATGAAGACGCTGTTGCGCACGCATATTGAGCACGATCTTCGACGGCTCGACCAGAGCGTGCAGGCATTCGCTCGACAGCTCGCGGACTTCATGCAAATCGAGATCTTAAATCAACAAGGACAATTCACATTCTTCCGCCGCTTGCTCAATTACGACGACTGGCGTGTTGAAGGGAGGCCGCAGTCCACGCAGTTTCTCGACTATCAGGTGGTCAACTCCGACATCGAAGCCGAACGCGATCATCTCCGCGTCGGCGATCACATCGTCCGGGTGCTGACGATGAAAGAGGCCATCACCGAAACACGGCCCCTGGTGCTCGATGCGCTGCTGAAGATTCCGGCCAACTTCTATGTGGTCACGGAGTGGACGCCGCTGCCCGACGGACAAGGCTCGCAAAGAAGTGAACAAGCGCCGCCGCCACTTCAATATGTCGAAGACCGGGTTTGTCTCCCAGATGGGCAACGATGCCACGAAGACGAACCCGCGTGATGTGCTGGTGGACGAATCCAAACAGGCCGACATTGAGAATCTTGGCGACTGCCTACGCGCCCTGGGTGACGGTCAATCGCTGGGCGATTTCTCGCTCACGATTGTGCTGTACGGCCGTTCAAAACCCGAACTGGAGCAGCTCGGGGCCGAGTTCACTGGCCTCTTCACCAACGCGGATGGCAATCTGTTTGCGGAAACCTACAACCAGCTGAACGCCTATTTCGCCACCGTGCCCGGCAACTATGCGCTGAACCTTCGCAAGTTGTATCTGCTGAACACGAATTACGCCGATCTGTCTTTTCTGTTTACGATCCTTCCCGGCGAGAAGACGAACGCGCATCTCGGCACGGAGTATCTGGCTGTGCTCGAAACCGACAACAGCACGCCCTACTATCTCAACCTGCATACCGGCGACGTTGCCCACACCCTTATTCTCGGGATGAGCGGCAGTGGCAAGTCCTATCTCTGCGTTTTTCTGCTGCAGAACGCACAGAAGTACAAGCCGCTGACCTTCATCTTCGATATCGGCGGCAGCTTCCAGTCGCTTACGACGATATTCAAGGGCTCGTATCTCAATGTGGGTCAGGAAGCGCGGGACTTCACCATCAACCCCTTCTCGCTGCCTCAGACCAAAGAGAACCTGCAGTTTCTCTTCAGCTTCTTCCGCGTGCTCATTGAGGGCAACGAGCAGCGTTACCGGCTCGACTTCAAGGAGGAACGCCGGCTGTGGGATGCGATCGAGCGGATTTACGTACTGGAGCCGAACCAGCGCACGATCTCGAACTTTGGCAACATCATCGGCGAGTTGAAAGAACGCCTGCACCGCTGGACCCGCGGCGGACAGTACGGATTTCTGTTTGACAACGCTGAGGACACGCTTTCGTTCACAAGCTTTCAGACGTTCAATTTCCACGGCTGGAACGATGCGCCGGAAGTCTTGGAACCACTGCTGTTTTATGTTTTGCATCGAGCATCGAATGAGATCACTGACCCCAAGAAGCTCGGCACACCCAAGTTCTTCCTGCTCGACGAGGCGTGGCTCTTCATCAAGAACGAGACGATCCGCAATTATGTGGTGCAGGCGCAGAAAACATGGCGCAAGCACAAAGCGGCGATGATTCTGGCGACGCAATCCATCAAAGAGCTTGAGGAATCGGGGATGCTGGCGATAGTGGCCGAGAGTTGCCCCACGAAGATCTTTCTCGCCAACCCGGATATGAACCGTGACGTTTACCGGGAGGCATTTCATCTGAACGACACGGAACTGGACCTTATCGACGGCCTTGTTCCACCGGGCCAAATGCTGATTCGCAAGGCGCAGACCTCCAAGAAAGTGCATTTGAACGTCGATTCGGTCTCGCACTGGATGGCAACCAACAACGCCCGCGACAACCTCAAGAAGCAGGAGTATTTCGACCGCCACGGTTTTGCGGATGGCCTTCGCCATCTCGCGGAAGAGTGGCCATTCCAGCCGCGCGCGCTGGCCGTATCAACTTCGAACAACAACCGCTAAGGAGAGCTCTATGCGGCATCTGAAATTCGTCGTCAATTGCGCTTTGGTTTTTTCTTCCATCGGTGCTTTCGCCCAAGACTCTGCGCGCACTGTGCAGTATCACTCGCAGGACATCGTTCCCATCCGCGCCAAGGTGAAATATACGACCCTTATCGAACTACCCACGACCGAGAAGATCATGGAAGCCGCCACGGGTGACAAGGAGTTCTGGATCGTGGATGTGGTTGGCAACTTTTGCTTTGTGCATCCGGCGAAGCAAGGCATCAGCTCCAACTTGAATCTCATTACGGACAAGGGGAACATCTACAGTTTCACCCTCCAGGACATCTCTGCCTTATCGACGACCCCTGATCTGAAAGTGATCGTCGAGCCCGCCGATCGTTCTGCGATTGTGGCCGCGAGCGGCCCTCCGCAGTTCGTGCCCGCCGCCCAACTCGAACAATCGCGGCAGCAGCTTGCCGCTCTGCAGTCGCACGTTGAGCAGGCGGTGGATGAATACAAAAGCGCCTATCCGACACGGCTCAAGTTCGACTATGCCTACAAGGCAAACGAAGCCCCCTTCGACATTCAGTCGATCTATCACGACGACAGGTTCACCTACATCAAGACGAATGCGCCTGAGAAGTTCAGTGTCTATGAGATGAAAGACGGCAAACCCAACCTCGTCACCTACGACCTCCGGGAAGGGACGTACATCATCCCGAAGATCATGGACAGCGGATACGTGGAGCTGGGCAAGAAGCGGATGGAATTCACGCGCAAGGGATCACCGTCATGACCGAGAACGTCTTCACTCCCCACACAGAGCCGCAAGCCGAGCCAACGTTGCGCCGCAACCTGGAACTGCCCAAAGGTGTCTTGCAGAAGAACCTGAAGACCTTCGTTTATCTGGGGGCCGCATCGCTGGTGATTGTGGCGGCGCTCTTCAGTTCGTCCGGCAAGAAGACGCCCGCACAACAGGCCAGCGCGAAAGGGCAACCACCGCAACCAGCCTTGCAGGACAACACCGACAGCAACGTGCAGGAGTTGAAGAACCAGCTTCAGGCCGAACGTCAGAAAGAACAGCAGGCAACAATGGCCGCCGCTGCGATGGGAGATTCAGCGCTTGCGTCTGCGACGCCCCAGCAGCGGGCCGCAGCCGCGGCCTACGGACCGACCGGCGTTGCCGTGCCCTGTATTCCGGGCCAGCCCTGCCCGCAAGCGCAGCAGGGCAACATGCAGATGCAACTCACGCCTGTGCAACAGCAGGCACAGTTGATCGCCGCGAAAGAACGCGAACGCGCAGACGACTCCCGTTTCGCTTCCAATCTTGTGTACTCCCGCTCTGCCGATCCGCCGCAACAACAACAGCAAGGCCAGATGATGCCCGCCCAGTATGGCCCTGCCGAACGGCAGACAAACAGCAGTCTCGTCTCCCCACCAGCCGAAGGAAAACAGGAGGACACGCCCGGAGGCTATAAACGCCCACTGGAGGCCAATATCGATTCAGCCGTCGGTCAGCCCTATCTCGTCTACGAGGGTTCGGTTCTCGACACGGTTCTCATGAATCGTCTGGATGGAGACGCCGTAGGACCGGTCAAAGTCCTTGTCTCAAATCCGTTGTATTCGCACGATCATCAACACGTGATCATTCCCGAGGGAACGGTTGTTTTGGGCGAGGCGAAGAAGATTGGAGCGGCGGGCTTCGGCCAACAGCGGCGGATGGCCGTGGTTTTTCACCGCCTGATTATGCCGGACGGTTACTCCGTCGATCTCGACCAGTTCCAGGGTCTCGATCAGATCGGAGAGGAAGGGCTGAAAGACAAGGTCAACAACCACTACCTTCAGATTTTCGGCACCTCGATCGCTTTGGGTGTGATTGCCGGAGCGAGCCAGATCACTCAGGGTGGCGGCACCATTACCACGAGCGGTTCCCAGGCATTCACCAACGGGGCTGCGGGCAGTGTTTCGCAGTCTGCGACCACGATCCTTGATCGCTTCATACAGATACCGCCGACTATCACGATTCGGGAGGGCCACCGCGTGAAAGTGTATTTCACGCAGGACTTGCTTCTTCCTGCGTACTCGAACCACACTATTCCGCAGACGTTTTAAGGAGGCTTTCAATGCGAATCGTTGCCCTCTCCCTCTTATTCCTGTCGATTCTCACCCTTGCCGGCTGCCAGAGCAAAGCCGAAAAGATCAAGAAGTTGCAGGATCAATACAACGCCGAATACCCAGCTTATGCCAAGGCTTGCCTGGAGGAAGACAGCGCCGCAGCCAAAAGACTTATGACCGGAGAGAAGCTGACCGCGGAGCAGACAGCGGCTATCGAAGCCAAGAAAAAAGCACGCGAGGCGCGGTGCAAGCCAGAATCTGACCGTCTTGCACAGATACAGAGAGAAATTCTTGCCGCACAGCAGTAACGCCGTATCGCTGTAAGAGCATTACCAGACCAACCGCAAACGAAAGGACAGGACAATGAAGAAACTAATCCTCACCGCACTCGCCGTCGGACTCGTGACGGCATTCCAACCCGCAGCGCAGGCGCAATTCGGTTCCGGCATCGTCTTCGATCCTACGCAGGCGGGTCATGCCGTTACGCAGATCGAACACGAAGAACAATCCATCGCCAACGAAGCCCGGCAGATTGAGCAGGGCCAACAAATCTTCACCAACACCGTCAAAATCGCCACGACAGCGCTGCAAGCCTACAACGTCGCAAAGCAGCAATACGAACTCACGCATCAGATGATTCTCGCTCCACGGATGCTCTATGCGCGATTTCTGTCTCCGACTTCTGACTTGCTGCTGCTGCAACAAATCTCGAACACCTATGGCAATTCGATGGGCTGGCTCAATTCCGCGAATACGGGAAAGGGAGCCGCAGCCTCGTACCAGCAGGTTAGCGTTCCGAATACCGCCCACGTAATCCCCGGCTACGGCACCGCTAGCGTTGCCGGACAGATGCAGATTGCCGCGCAGGGAGCCACCGTCGATATCACCGACTCCGTAATGACCAACAACCTGCAAGCGCTCGGGACCATCCGCGCCAATCAGACCGCAAGACAAACCGACATCGCCAACCTTGAGGCTGCGACACAAAGCCAAGACGTATCCCAGCAGACCATCATGGCCGAACTGCAGCGCATCAATCAGGCCCTGCTTTTGCAACTGCGTACCCTGCAGGACGCAAACCAGATCAACGCCAATCTTGCCCTGCAACAGATCGTTGCCCAAAAGCAGCAGCAGGACGCGATGAAATCGGCATTCCGTGACTCGGCAGGATACGAAAGCTACTACAACGCCAACATCACAACAACCAGCGGCGGCGCGGCGAATCTCCTCACGCAAGCGTACTGAGTAGGCGCAAGCAGAAGAAAACAAGAGGGCATGAAACATGGGTACAGGTCTCTTCAACTATATCGCTCAGGCGTGCCAGTCGCTTGCAGCCACGGCGGCACCCTCCATTACCGCGATGGGGATTCACATCGTCATAGCATTGGCGACCATCGTGTTGGTTTGGTTCGGCGTGCAGGAAGCACTCGCATCGGCGCACGGCGGCGCCGGGTTCAGCATGGGGAGGTTCCTCAACCTCTTCATGCTGCTCACCTTCGCCTACGCGATGGTGAACTATTACGACACGTCCATCCCAGGACTTGGCTTCTCCATCAAGGGCTTCATCGACGGCGGCACGATCAATCTTGTGAACCTCATTGGGTCCGATGGTTCCACCACCATGCTGAACGAGATCCACTCGGCATCCTCGAAGACAGGGCCGTCGATGCTGAACAGCGTCATGTCTCCGTACTACGCCATTGTGTACTTTGTCGTGCAGTTTCTTTTAGCCCTGCTGGCCGCAATCATTTCCGCCATCCTGGCCTACGGCGCGATTGCGGCGACGATCATCGGATTGCTCGGGCCGATCTTCATCCCATTTCTTGTCTTCGACAAACTCGATTGGTTGTTCTGGGGGTGGCTCAAGGCGTATCTCGGATTCAGCTTTTACAAGGTGGTTGCCGCGGCCACGATGAATGTTCTGTCTCATGTTCTGACGAACTACTACATCCAACTCGGCCAGAGCGTGTCGGACCCTTCCTTGATGGTCCAGACATTGCCGCTTCTTGTGCTTCTCGTGCTGGTTAATGTTTACATCCTCTTCAAGATTCCGACCATGACGCACAGCCTATTCACCGGCGGTACTGGTGGACATGGTGGAGGTCTGGGCTTGGCGATGATGGCAATCCGGGCGGCAATGTAATCGCGCCGGTAGAGACAAGAAATGAGGCCAGCAATGAGTACAGAAATCACGACCACAGAAACAGTGAGCACCGAAACACCGGCCACTCCGGCCATTACTCGTGCCGCGGAACGTTTCCTGGAACAGTATGGCGATCCGCTGGTAATGAATACCTATCTCAAGGTGACGATTCTCGTGTTGACCGCCGTCTGCCTCGCGCTGGCCGCGCTCACCTACAAGAGCCAGAACGCGCTCGCCAACATGCACCCCATGATCGTGCGGATTAACGATGTGGGCCACGCCGAAGCGATCGACTATCGCAACTTCCAGTACCGACCACAGGAAGCGGAGAACAAGTATTACCTCACCCGCTGGGCGGAGCTTTATTTCAGTCGCAATCGCTTCACCATCGAGCGCGACCAAACCGCCTCACTCTATTTCCTCAATAGTGACGTACAACGGGCGGTAATCGACCAGGAGCGGAAGGACAACAGCATTCAGAACTACGTCAAAGACAGCAGCCTGCCGTACGTCGATGTGGAGATCAAGAACGTGGTCCTTGACGACCTGCGGCAGTCGCCGTATTCGGCGCGGATCGAGTTCGAGAAGGTGTACACCAATCCCGCGGATCATACCGAGCTCAAGCGGGAGCGATGGACAGCCAGCGTTACCTATGTCTTCCGCGAGAACGTGAAGAACAGTGAGCTTGCCGTGAACCCTCTTGGCCTGACCATCGTTCGCTTCCGGGCCGACCAGGCGTTCAGCTAGAGATTTATCGACCCGACTAGAGGCTTATTGATGTCGCTTCGCGCCACTAATCCGACTGACTTGCCCCACCTGTCCCGGCGCCTTGTCGAGCAGGCGAACAACAGCCTCCAGACCCGCAACGGCGGTGGCGAGCGTCGATCTTGTAGAGGAGTCATCAGCGACGCGAAGGGCCTTGCCGCTGTGGCGGGCTTCTCTCGCGGGGACGCAGATGAAGGCTTTGCTCTGGAGCGTGTCTGCCGTTATGTATCCCGCCTTTGTTCGGGCACCGCTTCGGGCCTTTTCATGCGCCCTGCGGCAGCTCGCTCTTCTGCTTCGGCTGCGCCGCCCTGCGGGTTACGGTTTCCCTCCAAATCTTGTTCGGAAAGACCGCCGAAAAGATTTCTCCGGAGCCTCCGTAAATGCAGAGCTTCGGCACTTGGGAGCATGGCCCACTCGCTTAATGGTGCCCCGACCAAGATCGGGAGATTCAACAAACGGAGACAATCATGTACCAGAACAAAGTAACCCTCATCGGCTTCCTCGGCAGCAACCCAGAAGCCCGCACCAACAGCGCCGACTTCAGCGTCACCACGCTTTCGCTGGCAACCAAGTCCTCCTACAAGAAGGATGGCAAGTACATCTCGCACACCGAATGGCACCGTTGCGTAGTCTTCGGCAAGCTCTCGGAGTTCGCCAAGACGCTCACCAAGGGCGCACATATCCAGGTGGAAGGCGAACTGCGCAGCCGGGAGTACGAGAGCAAGAAGACGGACACGAAGCAGCGCGTCTGGGAAATTCGGGTCGCTTCGATCCTGAAGCTGGACCGCGCTGAAAAGGCCGCCCCGGAAGATCAGGATCACGATGAAGTGCCCCAGGAGGAAACGGCTGCATAAGCCCTTGCTCTTCACTCTCGGAAGCCCGGCTACCCGCTGGGCTTCCATCGCTGTGAGGTTCCCACTATGAGCTTCGAATTGATCCTTCCATTCCTTCGGCCCATCGAGTCGCTGCTGCTCGACGAAGACGTCAGCGAAATCATGGGCAATCCCGACGCCTCGTGGTGGTACGAACGCGACGGCATCATGTTCCAAGAGCAGAACATTTCGTTCGACGCCGGCAAGCTACAAACCGGCCTCGAAGTTATTGCCAATCAACTCGGTAAGAAGCTCGACGAGGACAACCCACTTCTGCACGCACAACTCCCGGACGGGAGTCGGTTGGCGGCAGTCATCCCGCCGGTCGTGCGCTGTACACCAGCACTCATCATCAGGAAATTCACCAGCCGCCATTACACAGTTGATGATCTGATCGCTCGCGGCACGCTGACGCGGGCGCTTGCGGACTTCTTAGCCGAGCAGATTCGCAGCGGCAAGACGCTCCTTATCAGTGGCGGAACCGGTACCGGCAAGACCACGCTATTGCGGATACTGGCCGACTTTATTCCCGAACAGGATCGCCTCGTTGTCATCGAGGACACCTCCGAACTTCAGATCCAGAAGCCGAACATTCTGCCGACGGAATGCCAGACGGATACGTTCAAGGCCAAGATAACTTTCGACGACCTTCTAAAGTCCGCTCTCCGCTGGCGACCGGACCGCATCATTCTCGGGGAAGTCCGCGGAATCGAGGCACGAACGCTGCTCGATTCCTTCAACACGGGCCATGCGGGTTCAATGGCTACGATCCACGCCAACTCGGCAGAGAAAGCCCTTCACCGTTTCGCCAATCTCGTGATGCGCAGTCACGCGCAAAGCACGTTCGCCGATACCGAAGCCGAGATCGCAGAAGCTGTCGATTTTGTCGTCCATGTTGAACGGCAGCCAGGCCGCCGCGTTGTCCGCGAGGTGCTTGCGCTTCGCGGCTATGACCGCGACGCGAAACGCTTCCTGATTGAGCCCGTCTTCGAGGTACAACATGCCACAGCATCGGCACGGACTGCGGCGCCTATTGCTGCTGACTTGCTAACCAATTCTGCACATGAACGATTCCTTGATTCCACTACCTATAAAGGAGAACCCACATGCCACTGCTTGAGATCAACCAGAGCCGCCACATCTGTGCTTCTGTCCGACTCGATGAGGTCACCGCCACGCAGGTCGATCAGTATGCCGCCTTCATCCACGCATCCGCGGATGATGTTGTGGACAAGGCGCTCAACTATGTCTTCTCAAAGGACCGCGACTTCCAGGACTTCCTGAAGACGGCACACGCCAAGCAGGTTGCCCCCGCTTTGCGTGTGCGTAAAGGCCCGAGCAATGGTGCGACGGAGCAGCCGACAAAGAAGCTTGCAGCCGGGGTGGAGTCCACGGCTTCTGTGCGCGCAGTGAAGGCATGATCGTCCATTCAATTTCGTGGTGGTGCAAGAACGGTGCTTCGCACCGGAAGAATTTTGACACTCCACCCCTCAAAGGGTCGTGCGGTGAATCCGCACGGATTCGTGAACAGCAACCTGCAAGATCAACATCTTACGAGCAATACGGATTCGTGCGACTTCGCGCGAATCCGTGCGACTTCATTCGTAATGGGAGGGAACAGCATGGCGCTAGTGAATGACGATTCGATTGCAGACAGGGCGAGAAAGCTTGAGTCGTTGCGGATGACCAACGTCTCTTCAAGACTCACGCGCCGCGAGACGGACCACCTCGACGAGCTGGCAAAAAAGCACCGCCTGCAGCGTGGCGAATTCATCCGGCAGCTGATTCTTGACGAGTTGGCGTGCGACTCCGGCGATCCACCCGTGAGCCCGGAGTTGGTCGAAATTATCGGCGTTCGGCTCATGCTCACGAACCTTCTGAAACCACTCACGACAGGGCAGAAGATAACACCCGAAGTCTTCGACGGGATCATAGCCGAGGTCAAAAAGCACAAACGCAGCTTGGCGATCAAGACGCGGACAGACTTGGAGAAAGACTAATGGCAAGCATTCACTGGGGACGAAAAGAAACGATCATTTTCCCGCCGCACAGCGCCATCTACACCTATGGCGCGGTGCTCTTTGCCGTGATCCTCACCGGACTTTTCGTCTACCTGCGCTTCACCTTTGGCAACACTCCGCTGCAGCGCTTCTACACGCCGATCTACATCCGGTCGAGCGTTGCGGGCAGCGTCTCCGCCAGCCGCAAAGACAAGTACCGCCTGGTGATGATCGGCGCTCGCGGAATCCGACCGCGACCGGCCACGGACGCGGACGTGGCAGACGGGAACACGCCGGAACCGGGAACGAAACCGCTCCCGCTTGCGCTCTCCAAGTCCGCCTTGCAGGCGGGCTATGATCTGCTCTACCAGGACCCGGAACGCTCTTACATCGATGCGCCCTTGAGTGCCTACCTCAAGAGTGCGATTTACGGTGGCGACAGCCTATCCGAGATTTACCAGCTGCCACTGTTTTTCGGTTTCCTATCGTTGCTCCTCCAGCTCCCGTTTTCCATCCGAAAGGACATCAAACGCCGCAAGCAAATGAGGTACGGCCGGCGGCTCAAAGGGACGGAGCGGCTCACGCCGAAAGAATTCAACCGCAAGGTACAGGGGGAGGGACTTGGCATCAAAATCGACGGTCTGAAGGAGATGCTTCGCATCCCGGCCAAGGCCGAGGCGCAACACGTTCAGATCATCGCGGACACCGGTGGAGGCAAGACGACCATTATTATGCAGATGCTCCGGCAGATTCGAAGCCGCGGCGATTCCGCCATCGTCTACGACCCGGCGCTGGAGTACACGCGCCGCTTTTACGACCCGAAGCACGACATCATTCTCAATCCGCTCGACAGGCGATGCCCCTACTGGGGACCAGCCGAGGAGTTGCGCACAAGTTCAGAAGCGGACGCAATCGCGGTGTCGCTGTTCCAGCCTCCGCAGGACAAAAAAGGCGAGTTCTTTTTCGAGATTCCGCAGCAGATCTTCGCTTATCTGCTGCGCTATGGACCGACCCCGGAGGAGCTTATCGAATGGATGAGTAACCCAAAAGAGATCGACAATCGAGTCGCTCGCACAGAGGTGGCCAACTTCATCGACGCCTCAGCGCCCCCGCAACGAGTTGGCGTGTTGGCGTCTCTCAGCAAGGTGGCAAAGAGTCTTCGGCTGTTGCCGCACAAGGGTGCTGGCAACGGCGAGTGGACCGCAACCGAGTGGTCGGAAACACGCCAGGGTTGGATCTTCATCACCTCGCTTCCAGCCGAGCGGGAGGCGCTTCGTCCACTGCAAAGCGTATGGATCGACATGCTCGTGCTGCGCCTCCTGAACGAACCGAAAGCCCACCAGAAACGGGTCTGGTTTGTGCTCGACGAGCTGGCCAGCTTGCAGCGTCTTCCCCAGTTTCACACTGCCCTCACCGAGAACCGCAAAAGCAACAATCCCATCATCATGGGCTTTCAGGGGAAGGCTCAGTTGGAAGTGATCTACGGCCACCTGGCAGAGGTCATGCTATCCATGCCAACGACCAGCATTTTCCTGAAGACCAAGGAGCCGAATGCAGGCGAGTGGGTCAGCAAGGCAATCGGCAAAGTCGAAATCGAGCGCATGAAAGAAAGCCACTTCGACGGAACGCGCTCGGGCAGAAATTTCGCGCTGGACATCCAGGTCGAGCCCGCAGTGATGGAATCAGAAATCTCGGGATTGCCCGACCTGCACGCCTTCATCAAATACGAGAACTACGTCACAGGTTTCTCCTTTCCTTACCTCGATATCGAGGGGCATCAGATTCCATTCGAGCGCAGACACTTGCCGGACGAGAAGCTCACCTTCGACCCCAAGAACATAAAGGCCAAAGCCCGCGACGGCACCGCCGCGCCCCCACCCGCCCTGCCGGCAGCGCCGCGCGCAGCAGTTGATCTTGAGGCAAAGCCGGTCGAAGAAACAAACGCCGCTGGGGCTGCGCCCGACGCCGGAAAGAACACTGGCGCGAAGACCTCCGACAACATCGTCAACGCCGAGGAGCCGACACAAACAACCTTGGACTTTATTACGAATTAAGAGGCGCATTGCTCACCATCTCAAAACCCCTCAGCTCCGCCCAGGCGCAGACCTACCACGCCAAAGAGTTCACGTCTGCCGAGCAAAACTATTGGAAGCAAGACGGCGCCGTCGTCGGCGAGTGGCAGGGCAAGTTGGCCGAGCGATTCGGGCTTGCCGGAGCGGTTGACGCGCAGCACTTTGCCCGGTTGAGCGAAGGCCAAAACCCCATCACTGGCGAGCAACTGGTGCGTCATCGCAGCGGGCAATCCTATACCACCGCAGACGGAACCACCGTCAAGCCGGTCGAGCACCGGGCCGGTTGGGACGCGACGTTCTCCGCCCCAAAATCCGTTTCCTTGACGGCATTAGTTGGCGGCGATGAGCGGGTGAGAGAAGCCCATCGGCAAGCAGTGACCGCCGCTCTCACCGAGTTGGAGCGGTACACGCAGGCGCGGATCGGTGGCAACCACGCCGCCGAGACCACCGGCAAATTCATCGCGGCAAAGTTCGAGCATGACACCGCCCGCCCGGTCAATGGCTACGCCGCTCCCCAGCTTCACACCCACGCCGTCGTCTTCAATATGACGGAGCGCGAGGATGGCTCCACACGCGCCATCCAGCCGAAAAGTCTTTTCGACAGCCAGCAGTTTGCCACCGCTGTTTATCAAGCGGAACTGACCTTTCGGCTTCGCAATCTCGGCTATGAAATCGAGGCAGGGAAAAAAGGCGCACCTGAGATTAAAGGGTATTCGCTGGAGTATCTGGACGCTTCCAGTCCCCGCCGCCAGCAGATCGAGCAGGCCATGGCGAAAAGCGGCTTCAGCGGGCCGGAGGCCGCGCAGATCGCCGCCCACAACACCCGCGACAAAAAAGAAATTCGTACGCCCAGCCGAGGTTATGGAAGCTCACCGCCAGCTTGCCGCGAAGTTCGGCAATCAGGCCGACCGGGTTGTTCGAGAGGCCCACGAACGAGTTCATGCGCAGGGACAGAATCGAGTGCCAGACGCGCCCCAGCGCGCGCAGGAAGCCGTCTCCTATGCCAAGGAACGCAACTTCGAGCGCGAGGCGGTCATCGACCAGCGCGACATCATGCGCGATGCGCTTCGCCGCGGTATGGGAGACCTCACCTTCAGCCAGGTACGCGACAACTTCGAGCACCGCCACGCTATCGGCGAATTCCAAACAGTAGAGGCTCAGAAGCACGACACCGGGCCACGATTGACGACGCCCGAAACCATCGCCGCCGAACGAGCGACAGTTGAGCACATGCAGCGCGGACAGAACACCGTTCCGCCCATCATGAGCGAACAACGCGCTGCGTCTCACGCCGCTGCGATTGAGTTTTTGAACCCGGCCCAGCGCCGTGTCATCGAGGAGATACTGACCTCAAGAGATCAAATCCACGGTTTGCAGGGACTCGCGGGGGCTGGAAAGACCACCGCTCTCGCAGCCATCCGCGAAGCTGCCCAGCGCAACGGCTACACTGTCGCGGGCTTCGCCCCGACCGCACGCGCCGCTCACCAGCTGCGCCAGGCCGCCGGCATCTCCGCCGACACCTTGCAAGCCTATTTGGCGATGGGAACCCGCGAGCAGGCCCAGACCAACCGCGACGACCCGGCAAACCGCCGCCTTTTCCTGATTGATGAGTCCAGTCTGACCAGCACCCAGCAGATGAAGGAATTCCTCGACCGGCTAGGCCCCCATGATCGCGTTCTGCTTATCGGCGACACACGCCAGCATCAGGCCGTAGACGCGGGAAAACCCTTCGAGCAACTGCAGGACGCCGGAATGCGAACCGCCCAACTCGACCAGATCGTGCGGCAGAAAGACCCCGAACTGCTCAAAGCCGTCGAACATCTTGCCAGGAATGAGACCCACACCGGCATCTCCCTGCTGCAAGCTCAGGGGCGCGTCACCGAGCTCTCCAATCCCCAAGAGCGCATCGCCGCCATCGCCAGGGACTACGCCTCGAACCCCGAAAAAACTTTGATCGTCTCTCCCGACAACGCTTCCCGGCGAGACATCAATCAGGCCGTGAGGATCGAGTTACAAGCCTCTGGCGCACTCGGAAAAGAGAATGTTTCTTTCCCTGTGCTCGTGGCTCGAAACGACATGAGCGGCGCAGATCGAGCATGGGCCGCCAGGTACAACCCCGGCGACACCGTGCAGTACATTCGTGGCAGCCAACAGCTTGGCCTGGAAAAAAACACCTACGCCACGGTCGTCGCGACCGATCCCGCAAACAATCTAGTGACCGTTGCCAGAGCCGATGGCCAGCATGTGGCCTACGATCCGCAGCGCTTGCGCGGAGTGAATGTTTACACCAACCTTCCGTGCGAGTTCTCCACCGGTGATCGCATCCAGTTCACGCACAATAATAAGGATCTCGACGTGCACAACCGTGATCGCGGCCGGATCGAAGCCATCGGCAATGACAATCGCTTGACCGTCAAAATGGATGACGGAAGAACTGTCAATTTTGACCCCGCTCGGATGCGGCACTTCGATCACGGCTATGCCGTTACCAGCCACAGTTCCCAGGGTTTGACCGAAAACCGCGTCCTCGTCAATATGGACACCAATACGTTCTCCGAACTCCTCAACCCCCGCTTTGCCTACGTCTCCGTCTCCCGCGCGTCCCAGGACGCCCACATTTACACCAATGATGCCGCCACGCTTGCCCAGCGCCTCAGCACCGATGTGAGCAAAACCTCCGCCCTCGATTTTCACGAGGCACCCGCTGCGCATTCACAATCCCAAACTCCGAAGGAGCACACTATGCAACACCTCAATGAATTGAAACCGGAACAACAATCTCAGCTCACCCCCGAACAAGCCGAGCGCAACCGCCAGTACGGCCCCATCGAAACAGCTCTTCCAACAGAAGCCCAGGGCTACAAGTGGCAACGCGAAACCGACGGCATCCACAGCTACCAACATCCTGAAACCCACCGCTGGTTACACATCGACAGCCAAGGCCAGTTCTTTGACCGGCACGCGCAGCCCATCACACGCGAAAATGCGCTTGAACAAGCGGGCCACTCGCTCACGCAGTCCGTCGCGGAAAACGCACAGTCTCCTACCGGCAGCGGACTCAACCTCAACGGCCACGGAATTAGTCTCTAAACGTCGCCGAGAGCAGACATGGAAAAGCCGCTCAGTATTAATAGCAAGAATCGGATCGATCAAGTAAATCGGGAGGAAAACTGATGAACAAGCATATTGTGCAACTGATACGAGAGCGCTTTTATCCGCTCGTCCGTTTCTGCGGGCCGCAATCTGCAGGGGAGGTAGAGATCGAGGGGGTGCGAGCGACGGTCTACCTCGGCGAACTTTCGATTTGGCTGTGGCCGGCTAAAAGCTCTCACAATGGAGTTCTGTCCGATGAACAACTCGGCGACGTGGTTTCGCCACATTTGCTGGTTCGCAATCTGCTGTTGTCGGCGCAGACATCGATGCAATGTCTGTCATGTCACTTGGACAGGATTGAAGCGGCCGACGGAGACACCGTGTCACTACTGCGCTATTACCTCGAAGATTCCGCTGCAACGGTAGTCGATGGGATGGCTCTGGGACGGATACTCGGTCCACGGATAGGCGACACTACACAAAGCGTGACACTGTTGATACGGCTGCGTCTGTAGCCCACGATGCAGTAAAATATGCAGTGACAGTAAGGCAAAGGTTGCGGCTCGATGCGACTGCCGCTGGGGGCGACCATGCTGCATAAGAATTCTCGCGAACGGTACGGGAAACTCAAAAAGGAGTTCCGGCGTCTTATGCAGAATTTCAACGTCGATGACCTCGACAACTTTATTGCGACGGCGAACTCGATGCGGAAGTGGATGGAGGAAGACTCGACATTGATTCAAGAGCAACGGGATGCACTCGCACGGCTCACGGTCGAGGAGAGTGTGGATTGGCAGATTTGTAATCAGATTGCGAACCGCCAAAAGCACGTCAAGCCGAAGCGTCACGGTAGTCCTGTACCTCAGATCGGAGAGCCGGAGATAAATCCCGGCGGTCCCGGAATTCTGCTGCAATCGTCGGCTAGGATTATCGGAGCGGGAACCGAAATTTACGTCGAATATTGCGGGCAGCGGGAGTCGGCGTTGGCATTCGTCATTCGGCTTTTCAAACACTTCCACTACATCTTTGAAATGGCGGAAACCGCTCCCGCGCAACGTCAGATCCCAACTCTCGCCGACCTCGCGGGAGTCTAGTTGAGGGCGAAGATGTCAATGATTGAAGGCAGGCTTCACTTGGGCCTGTTGCCGGACAAAAGTGTGCGATTGGTCTTTTCGCCTCACACGAAGGGTACGAACTCTCGCCCTCTCGAAATCAAGAACACCGGGTTCCTGTTGTCCGACCTCGAATCAATCTGGGGATTCACACCATCGAAGGCGAATGCTGCGATCGCACAACTGGGGAGGGATGGACACGTGGAACTCTCAGTCACCGTAGATGAGCAAGCGGTCAACAAATTGTTTTTGTGAGACTGCCCCGCGCTTAAGCGGCTCTGGCTCATGTCTCTTATCCGGGCGTCGGCTCCACGAAATCGCTGCTGTCCAGAACCGCGGTCTCGATCTCCGCTGCGGTGAAATGCGGCAGGGCCTCAGATATTCACCTCTCCGCTGATAGTGCGAACCGTCACTGGCTCATTTGAATATCGGCTCGGCGTTTCCCAGGCGAGTGTCAGGCTGCGCCGTCCCCGGATTGCCACACCGAGCTTGAATGTGCGAATGCTTCTGGCACGTCCCGTGCCGACGAGAAGGTCCGTTACCAGCAACTCCGAAAGCGGCCGAATGATTTCCTCAGAAACCGGGCTTTCCCGCAACGGCGCCAGCGGATCATCAATCTCGGTTGCAAATCCCATGTGCTGGTCCGCGAGCGGATTGCGTTCCCCGAACAGAACACGTTCGCAAACGCACGCTCGGTCAAATCGGCCGGAGTCTTCCCTCCGACGCTCATCTCACGAAAGTGGATCCTGCGGAGCCTCCTCGACTTCAAGCTCCAGGCGAAACATCTTGGACCGCGCGAGGTGGTCGTCGCATGAACGCCCGCGACCTTCACATATTTGCTGCGGCCAGACCAGGTGAAGTGCGCCTTTGTTCCGCGGTTCCACCGGTCACCGCGCGCCGCTTCGAGAGCCTGCGCCACCGCATCCTCTTTCACGCGCGCCGTGACATTGATCACCGCTCCACGATCTTCGACCTCCATGGCGCGGAACACTATGTTTCCCAATTTGCACCAGGGCGCCAGGTCTTCAGCGGCGATCGCTCTCATCCTGTCCTCGACCTGCCGCTGCAAATCATCGACCGTGCGAAATGCCGGAACGACATGAAATGTGCGGACCTCATCCAGAAAAGCCTGCTCATGTCCTTCCCGGTCCGCCGCGGAAGATGTCCATACCGCCATGCGCAAGGCGTGCTTTTCCGCGTGAAGATACTCCGCGTGCGTCGCTGAAAATCTCGATTTCAGCGGCTTCCCGTAGCGCCTGCCCAGAATGCCGATGTAAATGTCCGAGCCCTCAACTTCCGCAAGGTACGCTTCCTCGGGGTCCGCGTCGCGGCCGCCGAATTCCTCGAACAGGACGGCACGCAAGCCCACGCCGCGAACGCCGGCGGCGACCGCTTGCCGCTCCTCGGCCAATTCCGCCATCACGCTCGAAATAAAGGCGCGTTTCTCGCGCGCCCATTCGCGCACGCCTTCGGCGGACGGTAATTCCGCCGCTGCCGCGCGATCGATCAGAAGCGGCTCGACATGATTACTCGGATTGCCTTGGCATGGATATATTGTACGAGGCCTTTTGTGCCGGCAGACACAGACGAAAAGACAGTTTTGTCGGAAGCACCCGCGAACGGGGTGACTGTATCATTTTCATATTGTCAGTTTCGCTGATTCTCTTCTGACCATTTCCAAGACACCTGCTTGATCCGCCGCCTCTTCGAGATTGCCGTTGATCATAGCGATTATTGCGCGGCGAGCGTCATCGAGGATGGAAAAATCGAGCATTGTACCGATATTGTCTTCCTCGCTTTGAAGCAGTCCAAGCAACTGTTCCTGTCGGTTTGGCGGAATTCCTGCCCAGGCCGAAGGCCGGATGAACCAGTGGTCAGATCCGTTGGTCAGCCAAGATTCCATGGCATTCAGCCCATTGAATCCGTGCTCCATAGCTTCGCGATAGGCCTCAACAACGGCAGCATGTTTGCGCGCCGCACCGATAAACACCACCGTTCCGTCGGCGAGCGGCAGAATTCCCAAGGGGCAGAGTGCGCGGTGCTTCTTGCTCCCGGATCGATACGTGAGCACACCGAAACCGGACAATGAAACCGGCACCTCGAATGGGAACGATAGAGCTTGGAGCGCAGGGTCCGGCTTTTGGGAATCAATGTAAACGAACAATTCATCGTACAAATCACCCTCTAGCTCGGCGAGATCGGCTTTCTGGCCCTCCAGCCTTGAGACGGTCAGCTTCTCCAATCCATCGCCCTTCACCTTGACTGCGCTTATTTTCGCCCTTTGATCGAACTTCTTGATGGCGACGGAATAGTGCTTGGTCCGTGCCTCACGATATTCCTTCAAACCCTTTTCTAATTGATCAACTGCATGTCGCTTTCGTGCGATTTCGCGGCACAGTGTCCTGAACGCCTGAAGGGCAATATGACGAATAGAGGATAAGGAACCAGTCGATTCGAATTCGGAGAACAACTGTTCATGCTTTTCACAAAAGCCGGGGAACGTCGAGGCGTTATTCACGCCGATGCGCTCCATTTTGACTTGGGCGCTCTTGTCCAGTCGGGGTGTCAGAACGTGCTGCGCTTCAGCAATCCGTTCGAGAGAGCCCGCCCGATGGATTGTGTGAGAACGCCGTATCGAAAGATCGGTGCAACCGCGGTACATGCAGGGACCAGACCGCTCCCATGGATACCAGACGCTCCTCAGATACGCGAATAGCTTGGCGGTTCTTTCGCTATCCGTACCGAATACAACCGAGCGATCATCCCAGAAGGCATCGTCGGTTTCCGTGAAGACCTCTTCAAGTCTTCGGTTGTAGTCAATGTCCTTTTTATCCGGCATGTTAATTTCGTCGATACGCTATCTATCCCGCACGGCGCTGTCTGCTTGGTCAGTCATTTTATCCCCAAACACCCACACTATCGGCAGTATTCACCGATGTCATCGCGCTTTGTCATTTGTGACCGGCCTGATAGCGCGGTATAAGTAGACCGAGTGATTTCTCGTGACTGTCGTCTGTAGTAAGTGCTCAGCTCACCAAGACTGACATGAGGGCTGACTCAATATCATATGCAATCGGAACCCGCAGGAAAACTTATCGAAGGCAAGGATCTCGATGAATACTATCGGTCTTCGCTCGCTAATTTGACCGATGCCGTCGAAAAAGCCATCGTTACCTCGCACGCAGGCGCAGGCCTGGATGCAGGTCAGCGCCGGTTCTGGGGCTCGGTTCTCTTTACGAGGCTCTGCACGATTTCTGTCAGCATCCTATGGCTCAGTCCCCGGAGCAAGGTAAATCCTGCCGGCAAGCACTGGGACTTTGGTTCAATTGCTTCGAGGCCAGGAATCTGTTCGAGTGCGCGCTTCAGTTCTACTACCTCGGCGTTGAGCCGGTCAGCGATGAGGAGTGGTACGCCCGCCTGAAAGTCATGCAACTCCACGATTGCCTGGAGCGTTCCCGGATGTTCCGCGCATTCAATCCGGCCGACCCGCAGCTGGTCGGGTTCGAGCAGCAGTCAACTGAACTCAAGGAGCTGCTTCAGAAGAATAGCTATTTCCAGCAATTGCCAGAAACGCTGAGGAAGGCCCTCTTAAGGGCAGAGCGCACCTGCATTCTGACACAGGATGAAATTCTGGAGAGGATGGGACGCTTCGATCCTACAACGCGCGGGTATTACCGCTTCCTTTCTTCACATGCTCACTCCTTCCCGCTCGCTCTTTATCGGATGGCGGAACACAACCGGGGCCGGGGGGAAGAAAACGATGTTGAAAAAGGTTACATGGCCAGCACATTGGAATTCTGTGCCGACGTGATGGCCACGAGCACGGATACGTTTCGGGGATCGTTCGCTGACATTTCATCGTTCGTGCCGGGCAAATTCGACTGGAACGTTCTTTTCTCCCGGAGTGAACCGAGTGGGCACAAGTAATTGTCATGACGAAGGATTCGCAACAACAATCCGACTTTGCCGCCCTCTCCGACGCTGACGCTTTTTACAAGGTCGGAACGCTAATCGATGCGTCTTTCGATGCGCGGTCAGCGTCGGGAACCGACCAGGCATTTCTTCTCCTCGATGAGCTCGGGAATCGCCACCTGTCAGCAGATCATGCCGCTCTGGTTCACTATTTCCGGGCGAATGCCTGGGCGAACCGAACGCATATGCAGACAAATCCGGATTCGTGGTCCTGGGAGCAACCGGAGTGTCAGGCGCAAATTCTCGAACTGCGGCGGGCTTTAAGGCACGAAGGATTTTCGCAGCTGCCGGTCGTCAGGAAATGCCAGATTTTCACCAACCTCGCAAATCAGTTGAATAAAATCGGCCGTTTCATCGAGGCTGTCGAAACCTTCGACCGTGCATTGAATCTTGATGCCAAATTCGGCATGGCTCGCGGAAATCGGGGCATAGCCCTCAGCCATTACGCCCGCGCGCTCTACGACGGCGGGCACGCCGGTTTCATGCTGGTGGCCGCGCATGATGCCCTCACATCAGCGGTCCAGGATGACGCTTTTTATGAGGGGTTGGGATACAGCCCTGCCCTGGAGTTCTTTCGGAAAGAAGCCGCGAATATCGAGTCACACGTGAAGATCAAAACCATCCGAAGGAGCCTCGCCGGCAAGAAATATGCTCTTGGCGATGGAGAGCAAGAACGCCGCTATCGGTCATGGTGCCTGGCACAACGGCTATTCATCATTCCACTGAATGACCTGGGTGCTTTGTCCATTGCGGCGCAGGACGTTCTAACGCTTCCTTCTCTTACAGTCGGCACCGCCAGCCGGGGCGCCATGCCCGAGGTGATCGGGTTTTTCAATCAGATCAAACAGGAATTCGTTTCGGCGCGCTATCTGTACTATGAAGGGCTGCACGCAAAGGGCATCCACTTCTCCGATCGAGATGTTCGCCTGTACAACACGCTTGACTATCCGGCCTATTCTTTCGCTGCCGAGAAAATGCGTGCCTCCTTTCGCATGGCCTATTCGCTTTTCGACAAGATTAGCTTCTTTCTTAACCACCATCTTCAGCTCGGGCACAAGCCGAAAACAGTATCGTTCAGAAGCGTCTGGTATGAGCCGAAGGGCTCGCCTCCTCTTCCCTTACTCAGCAAGTTTGTCTCTTATCGTAACTGGCCGTTGCGCGGACTTTTCTGGTTGTCCAAGGATCTGTTTGAAGAGGATTTCAAGGCTGTTACGGAACCGGATGCGGAATCGCTGAACGAAATGCGCAACCATCTGGAGCACAAGTATCTCCAGCTGCATCAAGAAATGGTCGCACCCGGCTCATCGTCCCTTGGTTACTCGATCTATAAAGGGGACTTTGCGGCGAGGACGCTGCGTTTGCTGAAGCTCGCGCGCGCAACCGTGATCTATTTGTCTCTCGCGGTGTGGAGCGAAGAGCGCAAGCGTGATCTGAATAGCGGCCGCAAGACGACTATGACCATGCCCTTCGATGTCTGGGAGGATGAGTGGAAACGATAGCCTATGGAAGGTCGTCAGCGGACGTAATCACGCGATAGTCTACTGCGAGTGCGCCGACGAAATGCTTTTCGCCGCAGTGATTCTTTTGCGTCTCCGTCCCTCGCAGCGCGCTTGCGACCGTTGTGCTCTTTGTCTCACGAACCAGATAAAGCAGAGGCCCGCTGTCTCCAAAGGCGTCAACCTCCTCCATTACCAGCCCCCAGTCGGGATTGTACTGGCCTAGCGGCGTTGGCACCTTAAACCATGCCGGCAGTTTGACGAACAGGCGCACGTCGGTTCTCCTTTTCAGCTTTTCGACAAAGCGCTTCTCGGTATCCGATTGAACCACGATGTGATCGTAGATCGAATTGTCGACAGGAATCAGCCGGTCGGAGACGGTTTCTTCCTCTTCAACCCATTGGCTCATGTCGTACCATGTCCCGTCCTTAAAATACTGGATGCCCTCCACCAACTGCTCGATCGCCTTTTCGCGGACGATCCTGGCCGCGTGCAACGCAAATTCCTGTGGATTGTCCAGCGCTGCTTTACGATCTTTTGTGCGAAGCACGATTGCGGACAGGGTTTTCCGCGTCAGCTTGATCGGCGGCGTTATGTGCGCGATCAAATCCTCGATCATTGCGACGATATTGGGTGTGCCCTGCCGGCCTGGCAAAGCGGCAAGAACGCCGTGGCCGAAAAATCGGTAGTCCAGCAAGTCTTTGTTCTTATCGACTGTTACCTCAGCTTTTGAGGCGACAATTCGAGGAGGATCAATCTTTACGCGGTCCAGCCAGTCCACAACATCAGTGATCAGTTTGTCTGTGTTTACGGTCACCTGGTAGCGCGTTTTGGGCTTGATCTTCTCCCATAAATTCGCAAACTCTGCAGGTAATTCCTCTAGCGGCTTGCGCTTCGCGACGTGTTTCTCTCTTGCGTTTACCGGTCTGGGGGCGGCGCCCGCCTCTCCAAATGCCTCGACCATTTCCGCCTGCAGCGCGGACACGAACTGTTCGTAGCTTTCATTCGCGATCACGGTAAGAATATTCACCCTGTCTTCAGAACTTCGCTGTCCCTCCTGGTTCACAACCAGTCGCATTCCCCGTCCGACCTCTTGGCGCTTTTTCACGTCCGATACGGTCTGGTTAAGGGTGCAAATCTGGCAAACATTCGGATTATCCCAGCCCTCCCGCAATGCGCTATGCGAGAAAATGAAAGCCACAGGCTCATCGAACGACAGCAGCCGCTCCTTGTCTCTCATGATCAGGTTGTAGGCGGCACGGTCTTCTGAGCTTTGCCCACTCGTTGAATCGATTGCGTCTTCTGCTCCTCCGTGCCGTTTCTTCTTTGCGAAATAACTCTCCCTGACCTCGCCGGCCTTCTTGTCTACAAAATCCGGATACTTGACCTTGAGCGTCTCGAACGCCTCGTCAAACAACTGCCGGATGATGCCGGGATAAAGGCCAGCGGCGCCGATGGCCGTCTTGTCGACCGGCGGTGAGCCGACGAAATTATCCACCCGGTCAATGAAAAACAGAGACAACACCTTAATCCCGCTTGCCCTCAAACGGCTCTGTTTGCGGAAGTGCTCTTCCACCGTATAACGAATTTGTTCCCGAAACAGTGCGGCCTGATCCGCCCCCTGGCTCTGACCGACCGCGATTTCGACGCCGTTCTTGAATTTCACGACTTGCTCGGCAGCATCGATCTCGTCGATCACGAACGTGGCGTATTCCGGACGGTCCGCCTTGTCAGCCAGGCAAGTGCCGGGCTTGAACAGAAACGCCTTTTCCTTGATCGCCGCACCCGCCATTCTCTTATGCAATGCGATTTTGGCCTGCACTGATTTCGCGGCCGTGCGTATCTCCTCGACGCGGACGAAGACCTGATTGAAGTCGTCCTCTTTAACGACGGACGCAACCTGGATTCTCTTCACCAGCGATTGCCGGTAGGCCTCGAAGGGCGTGAGGCGGTAAACCAGGTTGTAGGGATTGCGGTGAGTTGCGGAGTAGCGAAGGGCGAAAAGCGGGTCCAGCGATGCGAGCGCCCGGATTCGGCCCTCGCTTTCCATGTTCTGCGGCTCGTCGAGGATTAGTACGGGTCTGGCCGACTGGACGAGAAAAAGCGGAGTCGCGCCCTGCAGCCTGTCTGTACTCTGGCGAATGACGTTATCTTCCTTGTTGAACGAATCGATGGTCATCACCAGCAATTCGACAGAGTCGCTCTGGGCGAACTGGCGGATCTTCGCGATGCTTTTGGAGTCGTAAACCGTATAGCGATACGGCACATTGTCATAGAGCGCGCGCAGGTGGTCTTGCGTGATTTTCAGGGTTTTGATGACCCCTTCCCTTACGGCTACAGAAGGTACGACCACAATAAACTTACGCAGACCGTAGCGACGGTTGAGCTCAAGCGCCGTTCTTAAATACACGTACGTTTTTCCGGTCCCTGTTTCCATCTCCACAGAGAAATTGGCGAAACGGACATGCTGATCGCCGCCAGCGGTGCGAATCGTCTCCTCGATCCATTGCAGGGCCGGATCGAGCGGGATTCCGTTGCGCTGCTGAACCTGCTGCAGATTCTGAACGAGTTCCTCTTCGCTCAGATCGAGGCGGTTGTTGATCGATCCGAACATCGGGCCAAGATCGACAACAGCAAAATCCACTAATCTCCGGGGTTGGCCCAGCAAGAGTTCGGCGACGGATTCAATCGCCCGCAACTGATACGCTTGATTACCATCAAATTGCAGTCGCACTTAACGGCCTTTCAAATAGTCTTCAGCCGGCACTGGAGTGCAAGATTGGCGGCGGCGGAGTCGTCCAGCGCCACATCGCGACAGACCAACAGGGTCTGCGCTGTCAGCTCACAGTGCTTGCTGAAATCCGCTCGAATCTGATCATCGAGGCAGATGATGAACGTCTGATCGGTATCCGGGTCCACGACATCGTAGATTTTGTTTCCGTTCGCGAGCTCGCGGGCGGTAAACCGGGTGTTAAGACCAAAACCTTCTCTCAGTCCAACTTCCCAGATCACATTCTCCGGCTTCCAGCCCTCGACAAGCGGATCGTTGAATAATGCCAGCTTCTGTGCGAACGCATCCTGATCCTGATTCTCATCGGGAGTCCAAGGTCGTATGTTAGGCCCCGCCAGTTTGAAGACCTTGAAACCCAGATCCTCTTTGAATTCCTGGCCGTTTAAAGGCAGCGACTGGACGGGATCGTTCATCATCTTTGTAATCACACGACGAATCCGTTCTTTCCCGATTTCAGCAATTGTCCGGAATTGCTTATTATTTGTCGGTTCGGGTAGCTGAACGCAGATGAATCGCCGGTTCCCGCGGTCTGCGCGATTTAATTCCAGCACGGCCTGAGCGGTCGTGCACGATCCGGCAAAAAAATCGAGCACAATGTCATCGCCGTCAGAAGAGGTTCCTTGCTCGCACAGCTTTTTGGGAAGCTCGACAGGTTTAGGAAATGAGATCAGCTTTTCGCCGAACAACTCTTCAATCGTGTGTGTGCCGTCGGTGGTATAGCCGAAGTCCTGAATGGAAGAAAAGCCGGTAAATTGACTCCGAATCTCGTTTAAGAACCTCTTAAGCCGCGGCCGCCCGTCCTCTTTCGCCGGCCAGAGGATACGCCCTTCCGCGATTAACCTGGCCATTGATCTTGGGTCGTAGGCCCATCCGCGTGATGTTGATGGAGGGTAGGATGCCCCTGTTGCCGGATTCACGAGGTCGTAGTGAAGATTGGGCCTCTGTTCGCGATTCGCAAGGCCGGTGAGGTTATCGCTCATCCAAGGGCCGCGCGGATCGTCGTCTGGATTGCTGTATTTCGTCAAATCCTTCGCAGTCCCCGTGAGAACGCCAGCGCCCTGCGCATACGCGAGAACATACTCATGATCGGTCGAGACGTTATTCAAATTGCGATTATCCGACACCTGCCTCCTCTGCCAGACAAAGCAGGCCAGGAAGCTCTCCTCGCCGAATAGTTCATTCATCACCAGACGCAGATGGTGTACTTCGTGATCGTCAATGCTCACGAATATGACACCGTCGTCCCTGAGAAGCTGCCTCGCAAGGAACAATCTGGGATACATCATCGATAGCCAGGTCGAATGATACCGGCCACTGGTCTCCGGATTACTCGTTAGCAGGTTGCCTTCAGCGTCGACCTGAGCGGTTAGCTGAAGATAGGTCTTGAGCGGATCGGCATAGTTATCCGGATAAACAAAATCCTGGCCGGTGTTGTAAGGAGGATCGATGTAAATTAGTTTCACTCGCCCAAAGTAGGGCTTGAATAAAATCTTCAAAACTTCGAGATTATCGCCTTCAATAAAGACGTTGGTGGTCCCATCAAAGGTCACGGACTCCTCAGAACAAGGCACTAAAGTTGCGCGGCTCGGTGTTTGCAGGAGACTGATCGCATCGAGCTTGCCGGCCCAACTGAAATTAAAGCGGCCAGGTCCGGACTCCCCGAACGCGCCAAGCGCCATCCGCAGCTTGTCGAAATCAATTTTGCCTTCGACGAAGACCTCGGGGAACGCGATCCGCAGGATTCCGATCTGACCTTCGACCAGGTCCCCGGAGGTCGCAGTAATATGGTCTCTCTGCAAACCTGGTCCATCGTTCGTCGGCTCCGCTTGGGGCAGAGATGTCCCGGTACTTTTCGGTGCGCGCGAGCTTTCCGACTGTGCACTCATGAAAGGCGAATTATCGCACAGTGCTACACATCCTCACCGTTCTCGCCGGCCGTTTGCGAAGGGAGACAGGATTCGTCTGCCCGTGGATGACTATGTCACTGCCGGGGGACTGTGGACATATCGGCTCCTATAGCTGCAATACTTCGCGTAAACGCTCGATAAGGGCGTCCCTTTTCTTCTTATCGATTTTCGCGAGATTCTCCAGCCGCCACCGCACGGCCGGCAAAGCTTCCGCCCCTGGCACGCCGAGCAGGGGCCATTCCGGTTCGCCCTTTTTTAGAGACAGAAGAAACCTGCGGTGATCAATCGGCATTTTGCCGACTATCTCAGCGATTAAATGCTCGCGCGCTTGAATCAGGTCGTCCAGCGTCACGGGTGAATCAGTCATGCCGTCGAAGCCGCGTGCGAACTCCTGCGCGATGTCCAGGCGCGTGGGCGCAAGGATTTCCGCGAAAGGCCGGTTGGTGCTTACCAGATAGACGATAAAGGCCCGCCGCGTTTCGTCGCCGATCCCTTCATTCGCCAGCAGATCGCGAACGTCAAAAAGATCGCGCGGGTGCTGCCGATCGAGTGCGGCCACGATCTTGCCGCCATAGAGGTCCGCAAAAGACACGACCTGGATTTCCGCGAAGCCGAATTCCTCCTCGACCCGCGGCGAAACCCCGCGAACCACCGGTTCGTAGACGCAGCCCCGTAAGACAGGCGTGACTTCGATCTGGACCTGCACCCCATCCGCCCTGACGATCAGTCGGGTGGTGCGAGTTTCGCCACGGGGCGCCACCGCGTCCACGTGTGCGCCGCGGATGCCTTGGGCGATCGCAGCTGCGATCCGGCGCATTGCGGCATCAATCGCTGTCAGCGAAGCGTCGCGATCCGCGACCGGGAGGTATGTCAGATCGAGGTCCACCGAAATGCGCGGCAAGTCGCGGATGAAGAGATTGATCGCCGTGCCGCCCTTGAGCGCGAAGCATTTCTCCGGTGCTACGAAGGGCACAATGCTGACCAGCAACGCGGCTTGTCGACGGTAAGCCTCACCCACCGGCATCGAGATTCTCCGGGACGGTGATGGCGTACTTGGGGTCCAGCTTCCCGCCGCGCTGCAGCATGCGCTTGCCGGTCCCCAAATCTATTCCCTCGCGATTGATCTGCTTCAGCCACGCGTGGTTGTGGCGTTCGGCAAACCACAGGAACAGCCGCTTGACCTTGACGCTGCGGCACTCGACGAGCAGTTTCTGCAGCCGCTTCGGACTGAGCGTGCGCAGTCCTTCCATCAGCATGTCCGCCTGATGAAAGGTTTCCTTTTGCGGCACTTCATCCAGCAATTCGAGGATCGCCCTCTCCGGTGCGGAGAGGATTAGCGGCCATTCCCATTGACCCCATGGCTGCCGGACAAGCCCATCGCTACGGGATCGGGTGCCGGTGGCTTGCTGGCTGGGTCCGACATGGCCCGGAGCCTCGTTCTTGAAGAGCTTTCTTGCATTGTGAAAGACAAACTTCGTTTCGAGCTTCAATTTGCTTATCCATGCCGGCGGTCGTTCGTTGCCATATAAATGGACCTCCCGCAATTCACCGGCGCCGAGGTAGTGCGCGAAGCCCTGCAATTCCAGGGCGGTCCGGCCGCCAACGATAAAGGGACGTTCAAGCACCGTCTGGAGCGAGATAACAACATGTTGCCAGCGAAGTGGCTCGTCCCTTTTCGGGGGGCTGGAGAGCAGCGCAGTCGGTCGGCGATAGACTCCGCGGGCGACCTGCTCCAGCCAGCCATGGGCAGCATATTTGCTCCTGAGGGCGCTTGAATAGCCCCGACGCTCCAGCCAGTTTGCATCGACGACCAGCCCTTCCGGGAGATCGCGTTGCAGACGGTTTAACTTGGAGCCTGTTGGCATACCCATGGTTAGTAAATTAGCATTAATTCAAACCATGTTCAAGGTTTGAAACATTCGCCATCTGCTAACCGTAGGTATGCAATTATCAACAAACATAAACCAATGACCTCACAGGCGATGCGATATTGGAGGCAATATCCTTTAATTACTTGAAGTTAGCTAGAAAAACCACCATTACTTGACAAGATATGCATACGTTGTCGATAATGTTTGCGTGCCCGACATTGGAGAACTCGTAAAAGAAAGGCGTCTGCGCCGGAACTGGTCGCTGCGCCAGCTCGGATCGCAGATTGGCGTGACGCCGGCTTATGTCGCCGACATTGAAGCCGGTCGTCGCCTTCCGAGTGCTGAGCTCAAGGATCGCATCGCGACCGTCCTTGAAATCCCTGCCGAGGAACTTGCGGCGGCAGATACGCGGCTGACCCCCGACCTGCGGGATTGGATCGAGGAGCGTCCGCAGCTCACCAGTCTGCTTCGTTCATTGCGAGAATCCCCGGAGTCCGAGATGTTCATTCACCGCCTTAGCCGCATTATCAATCGCCGCTCGAAACCGCAAGCGCCGCGCGGTTTCCTGGTGACCTGGGAATCCGAATTACGCGCCATCGCCGCCGAGGCCTCAGCGTGGTCGATCGAGACTGGCGGCGACCTATTCGGCCGATGGCACGATGTCCCAACGATTCTTCTTGCCACCAAGGCAGGGCCGGCGGCGCAACGCGACCACGCACACTTTCGTCTTGATGTCGATTACCTTCGCCAGCTCAGCGAGATCATGGCATCCGATTGGGCTCTCCGATATTTCGGTGACTGGCACTCCCACCACAAGCTCGGTCTTTCAGCGCCAAGCGGCGGCGATCGGCGGCGCATAGTCAGTCTAGCCGGCCGCAACCAGTTTACGAACATGGCGGAGATCATCGTGACGCTCGATGAAGGCCGGGACGAACCGATCGTCAGAATTCATCCGTGGGTATATGACCTGTCCAACAAGGACGGGAACCCCTCCCCACTGCGGGTCAAAGTTCTCCCTGGACTAAGTCCGATTCGTCAGGCGCTTCTCACGAGAAAGGCCCTGCCCGAACAAGAGCTACACGCCTGGGAGAAAATCTCGCTCCAGCGAATCCGAATCGGAACGGATGCAGCGCCCCCTGTTGTCGAGGCGGCGTCGGACGTTGATTCCGCAACGCGGGAGCGGATACTCGCCCAACTTGCCGAAGCTTTGCAAAACGCAAGCGGCGACGCTGTGGAACATCACGTGACCGGATTTGGGAACATCCTCGTTGCGAAGATCGAAGAACCTTATTACTTCGCGCTCGCGCTCGGGTCCGCTTGGCCAATGCCGGTTCTGGAAGTGCATCGCATGAACCGCGCAGACGGCTCGACCGAACCGATTGATGCTCCCGCGAAACTGGTTGCACTCGACATTGCCGGCATTTTGGAAATCTACCGCGTCATGCGGGAGGGTAAGAAAGGGGTTTCGCATGTGGAGAGATGATCAACGCAAAAGACTGGTGCTGGAACACGAAGTTCTCCAGCGCGAAGGATTTGATCAGTTCACCGTGTATCAGGACAGATCAGCAGATACCTATTGGGCTGTGGGAAACGCATCGGCGAACTCCGGTCGCCAGTATCGGCTTTACATTCCTATTCCCTCGGGCTATCCGCAGCAACGCCCGCCCATGTACGTGACAGAACCAAACCCGCTGCGGACGTATGACGGCACCCTGGTTTCAAGTCTGGGCGTCTCGCACAACATGCACACGCTTGCACCGCACCCGCAGGGATGGCCGCAGATTTGTCACTGGCGGGACGGACGCTGGCACTCAGGCATTCTGCTGCAAAAAGTGTTTCTCAAGGGCATGATCTGGATCGAGGCTTATGAGCAACACCTCGCTACAGGCCGTCCCCTGGCCGAATTCGTTCTAACGATGGCGGAGATCGCATGACAAATGATCCACAGCAACAGCAAATGATTCGTGAGGCGATGAAATCAATCGCCGAACGCAGGCCCGGCCGCACGAAACTGGTGTATGACAAGACGAAGAAGACCATCGTTGCCGTCGCGGAAGGAGCACAGGCGCCGCGCGCACTGAACATTACAGCCGATGATGCCGACATGTTCGCGGTCGCGACCTTGTCGAGTCGCTGGTTGCGCGAGCACTGGCAGGAGGCCAAGCGAGACGGGTGCCTCCCCCTCACCCTCGGGGCCTGGGATGACGGCGACGCCCTGACCCAGGTTGAGCTCTGCGTACAGCCATCGTGTGTCCTTAATAGCGCTGCCGTTCTTCTCGACGAGAAGGCTCATCATCACGCCGGCACTCAGGTTCACATCATTCTGAAGCCGGCAGATACTCCGGTATACGACGCAGCCACATTCGCCGCGCCGGACGGCACTTTTCATCAAGCCAGTTGCTGGCGGCTTGTGGACGGCATTAAGCAGGTGATCGACATATGCTTCGCCGACGTTCAGCCGGAACTGGCAACACGGCGCGCGGGTATCCTTGAATCAACAATCCTTCAGGATAAAACGGTCCTCTTTATCGGCGTAGGAACCGGTGGCGCCCACGCAGCGATCGAGCTGGCAAAGTGCGGTGTCGGTCGATTTATTCTCGTCGATCGCGACAGGCTCTCGGTGGGCAACGTTGTTCGTCACCCCGGCGGCATTTCACAGGTCGGGCGCTACAAGGTGAACGTTGTGCGCGATCTGATCCTTGAGAAGAATCCGGACGCGCAGGTTTCAACGCATCCGGTGTCCTTGGAATACGACAACCAGGAAGTGATCCGGGAACTTGTGTCGAAAACCGATGTTGTAGTCTGCGGAACGGACAGCCGCCCCAGCAAACTGCTTGTCAATCAGTTGTGCGTGGACGCGGGGGTGGTCGCGGTTTACGGTGGCGCCTTTCGTCGGGCATATGGCGGACAGGTTCTTCGTGTACGCCCCAAGAAATCCCCCTGTCATCAGTGTTTCGTCGCCGCCATGCCGGATGAAGCGTCGGATGTCGAAGTCTCGACTAGCGCCGACGCCGAGGCGATCGCCTATTCTGATCGGCCTGTGGCCGTCGAACCGGGTCTTTCCCTGGATGTATTGCCGATTGCGAACATGGTCGCAAAGCTGGCGCTCCTGGAACTTCTCGCAAACAAGCAGAGTTCGCTGAATATCCTAAACCGCGATTTCGACGCGCCGTGGTACCTCTGGCTGAACCGCCCCGAGCCCGGTACGCAATACGCTACCTGGCCCCCATTGAGCGAGAGCAGCGACGAAATGACGATCCATCGCTGGTATGGCATCTACTTCGATCGTGACACCGAATGCCCCGCCTGCGGGAATTTTCTGTCTGCAATTGCCGGCAACTACGGCCTGGATATTGCCTCGCTGAAGGAGCTTCCTACACTACCCGGAGAGGAAAGCTAATCGTGGAACTCTCCTCAGACTTCAAGGATCTCCTTTCTTCCATCCAGCCCGGTGATCAAGATGTGACTGACGCCAAGGCCGCCCACGAGAAAGTGCGCGAGCAGTTGCGCAACGATAGTGAATTCAAGGACGCCCACAAAGACACCTTCTTGTCGGGCTCCTATGCGCGGCACACCGCGATCAACGACATCAACGATGTCGACGTAATCTGCGTCGTTGACATCAATCCCGACATCACCGAGCCGGAAGTCGTTCTTGCCTGGACGCAGGGGATTCTCGATAAATATTACAAAGAGACGAAACGCCAAGGCCGGTCGGTAGGAGCCCAGGCGGCGAAAGGTGTATGGCTGGACATTGTTCCGGCGACACCGATTGCCGCCGACGATGGGCCGTTGTGGATACCGGATCGGGAGGCAAACCAGTGGGTGAAAACTCATCCGAAAGGCCAGATCCAGGCCGCAACCGACAAGAACAAGGCCACCAGCGGATACTACGTGCAGGTTGTCAAACTCATGAAATTCTGGCGGGACAGGCTGCCTCGCGAATCATGCCGTCTTAAGTCATACATCCTGGAAAGCATGATTCACGGGAGCATCGGCTCTCCCACTTCTCATGCAACCGGCGTAGTCAACGCACTTGAAGGTATGGAACGCACATACGGGGCATACCGCGACCTCGGAATTGTGCCCACCATCTCTGACCCCGGTTACGCCTCAGTCAGTGTAGCGAAGCACTGGCAGTTTGCGGACTTCAAAGACTTTATGGAGCAGGTCAAATCAGCGGCCAGCACCGCGCGCAAGGCATTGGACAGCACGGACGAGTCGGATAGCCGCAAACTCTGGCGCCATGTTTTCGGCTCGAATTTTGGTAAGTGAGGATTCATGGCTGGGTCTCCTAAGCCACGCGGGACGAAGAAGAAGGCCGGTTCACTGCTTTCAGCGGAAGCGATGGGCGGTATCAATGCCGGGAAAGGATTCGATTTCCAGACCCGCTACACGGCGTGCCGCTTGCCTGCGTGGCTGCTGGAAGCAGCATTCCATCAACTGTTTTACGAGGGTACCGGTGACATCGATGTTCGTTACACGCACGCCGACCGGGTCGAGCGTATTCACATCCAGGTCAAAGACCACGAAGTTGCACCGGCAGAATTCAAGAAAGTAATCGCTAGCTTCCGGCGCCTCGATGCGGAACAAGCGGGTCTCTACAAGTGCTTCACATTGGTCTGCCCGACATTGTCTTCCAAACTGCGTCCGGTCGAAACCGGGCTTTCCCGGTTCAGGAGCGCGAAACCCTTTTACGAGGACGCCGCCGACGCCCTTACCCCAACAAAAGATGAGCTGACAGAGCGGCTGCGAAAAGTAGGCGTGGCCGACAACGACGGCATTGAGTTCGTTCTTTCCAAAGTATCCTTCGAGATAGGGCACGGCGACTTGCATCATGACGACAGGGCCGTCGACCTGTTTGTCGGCCGCTTGCTGAGCCATCCCGAATATTCTGGAATGATCCGTGCAATGGTACAGCCGGCTTTCGCTGAGCTGCTGCGCGCAATACAGGGACGAAGAGGCGCGGTCCTGCAGCGATCCGACATCGAGCAGATCTTACGAGCAGCGGTGGCGTCCGTCAGCGCCGGCGAGAAAAGCCTGACCATTTGGCTGCAGAATTGGACGAAAGAAACATTCGATCCGCCGGCCGATTATGCCTTGGACTGGTCCGGGCATTTCGATCGCCCTTCGCGGCGAGTCCCACCGCAAGATGTCTGGAATAACCAACTTCTGCCGGAGCTCGAATCCCTCAAGAAGAAGATTGTCGCGGAACGGAGCGAGCGATTAATTCGATTTCGGGGAAAATGTGCGCTGTCAACAGGAATCGCGGTGGGAGCGTTTTTTCCTGCTGTTGGCGGCTGGATATTTGAGATTCCGCAACCACCGTCGAAAGAGCCATGGCGATCCGACGCCAAAGCGACGAACCCTTACGATCTCCACGTCGAAGTGACCGAAGGCGGGGGGTCTGGCGCGGACCTCGTTCTAGGCCTCAACATACGCGGTGATGGTCGCGAGGACGTGCTGCGATACATCGCCAGCACAGGACACTCGCCGAGGCTGCTCGCGTTCATGGCACCCGCCACGACGCCCGGAAGCCAGTCGATCTCCGGATCGGAGGATGCCTGCGCGTTTGCTCAGAATGCGCGTGAACGCCTAGGAGAGATCATCAAGAATCACCGGATCAGCCGCACCCGACTTTTCTTTTACGGACCGTTGGCTCTTGCCATTCTCTTGGGCCAACAGCTAACGTCTGTCGGGGAAATTGAGCTTTTTGAGTATCAGAACCCTGGCTATGTTCCGACCTGCATATTGCGGACTTAGCTCCCGCCCGGCGCCTCTCCGAGCAGTCTGCCTCGATCGTATCGTTGACTTGCCAGCGCCTCTGCTTTCTCAAATGCGGTCATCCTCCTTTATTAGGCTCCTTGTTCTCTCCGCGTTTTAAACCCCTCATTCCCTCGTTCGAAACCCATAGCAGAGACGGCCCTTTCGCCGTCAAGGGTAAAGCTGTCGCCAGCCACACCCCGGCTGCCCTGTGACTGCTCGGGCCGCTCTGCACAACACCTCTCCATTACGAGGGAATGAAGTTTTTTAAACGGTCGTAAAGGAGAAAAACAATGCAGCGAACCGAAAAGCAAGACGTCCACACCCGGATTACCAACCAGATCGTCAGCCACTTGGAAAAAGGCGTGAGGCCTTGGGTTCGGCCGTGGAATGCCGAACATGCGGCAGGACGGATCACCCGCCCGCTCCGCCACAATGGCAAGCCTTATAGCGGAATCAACGTTCTCTCTCTGTGGGCGAGCGCCATGGCACAGAACTTCGCGGCTCCCATCTGGATGACCTTCAAACAGTCATCGGAGCTTGACGCTCACATCCGCAAGGGCGAGAAAGGCTCGCTCGTCGTCTTCGCGGACAGCATCACCCGCAAGGAAACCGACGAAAAGACTGGCGACGAAATCGACCGGGAAATCCCATTCCTTAAGGGGTACACCGTTTTCAATGTCGAGCAGATCGACGGCCTGCCGGAAGTTTATTACGCGAAAGCCGCACCTACACTCGACCCTGTGGCCCGCGTCGAGCACGCGGAGAAGTTCTTCGCAGCTCTGGGAGCAACCATCCGGCACGGCGGAAATCGTGCGTTTTACAGCATCGCCGCCGATGCGATCCAGATGCCGCCATTCGAGAGTTTCCAGGACGCGGACAGTTATTACGCGACGCTTGCCCATGAATGTACCCACTGGACAGGCAGCAAGACCCGGCTCGACCGTGACTTCGGCGGGCATCGCTTCGGGAGCGAAGGTTACGCGGTCGAGGAACTGGTAGCTGAACTTGGGGCCGCGTTCCTGTGCGCCGATCTGGAGATCGCTCTGGAACCGCGCGAGGATCACGCGTCCTATATCGCAACCTGGCTGCGAGTGTTGGCTGCTGACAACCGGGCAGTGTTCACCGCCGCAGCCCACGCACAACGTGCCGCTGAATTTATCAACCGCAAAGCCACCGCCTCCGCGCAGGTCAACTCGACTTGCGCGGCATGATGCGAGTGCAGACATCAAGAATCTCCACCGGGTGGCTTGGCGTTCTTATGGACGCCGCTGAAACGCCACCGAGTGGATACTGAGAAACTCCAAAAGGCCGTGGCCGAGGAGTTTGTGGCGAAACGAGACAAGAAAACAATCAAGCCGAAGACTCCGAAGACGGAGGCCTGAGTCTATCGGTTTCTTGATTTCCGTCGGAGTGCTAATTTGCACTCCGACGTTTTCTATTTGGGGCCTGGGAGGGCATGGTCCAGCAACTTAACTCTGTCGCGGTTGTCCGTTCGGCCTCATAGTCGAACCTGCACCCGGCCGCCGCCAACCGGCTTCTCGTCGATTGCCCCAGCGTAAAACTTCATCCAGCCAATTCTGGCAAATAAGACTTCCTAACGAGAATCGACGCTGAAAGTTGGAAGCGCAGTTGCCAGCAGTGCAGAACATGCTCCTCAAGCGCACTACATTCGCACAGAACCTGTACTGATCTGAATTCGGTCTGCTACAATTCATCACAGAGCATGGACAGATGCTCGGCGTCGCGATAGCCTGCGGACGGTTTGTGGCGGTTTTTCATACTGTCCATTTACTGTCCATTTTGTACCGAAAACTGGTTATATTCGGTGGAACGGATTGAAGCAGGCGAAACGGTTGACAGGAAGAGTAGACAGTAAACATGCGGGTCTGGCCCTAACCGTATGAAAAGCAAGAGGGGACGTAGTTCAGTTGGTTAGAACGCTGCCTTTCCGCTGTATTCGCAAGATAACTCATTCATAATAAAATAGTTACGCTTGATGGCCAATTTTCGCCCTGTCACGGCTCCTTCTGATTTCGTGGACTTACGCGAAGGAAGAAAGACGCTGCCGTGACAGGGAACTCAGGGTCCGTAACTACTTGAAAGCAAAGGGTACGGATGGCTCCCTGAGGCCCCTAAAGCAACCTCGGAAACGCTTATCGAACCCTTATCGAACTCACACAGGCAGAGTTCTGGGCCACTGAGAGCTAAATTTTGACTCCGTTCTTTTAGCAGGCTTACAAATCGTTTGACATCGTATCTTGACTAGTATTCGAGTTTCATTTCTTGGTTGCAATGAGCGGATTAGTTCCGAGTAGCCACAAAGAGGATCTGAGGGGATCGGTCAACGCTTGGGCGTTTGAACTAAGCCGCTAGCGCGGCGGACGCTACCGCGTGCTCGAGTGAGGGGTCAGGGGAGGTTCCAGACTCGCGAGGCTTGAGGAAGGATCGGTGTTGCGTTACGATCAGGCCATCCTGAGGCGAAGCGTTGATTGAAAGATCGATAAGCATCAATAACTGCCTTTTTGGCAAAACCCGCTTCTGGCAAGGCCTTGCAGGCGCAAATCGATTGAAATCCCATAGGGCAGCCCGCATCCGCCGCAAACCCTAGCGGCTCACTTCAAACGACCCTATCGAAACTGCCCCGAGCGCAACACCTGCGCACGACCTTGCACCTCATCTCGGGGCAGTCCCGATAGGGTTCTAACGTT
>CAWHLT010000006.1:0-342227 GCA_963830295.1 uncultured Acidobacteriaceae bacterium | reverse complement strand
ACGTATTCTCCGCTTCGTATTGGTCTTTCCTTCTGGCGCCGACACCCGCCTGGCTTATCGCGAAGCTCCGCTCGAAAAAGGTGCTGATCCACTATCACAGTGGCGAAGCGCGCGACCACTTGCGGCGCTTTCGCTCAGGCAAGTTCGTGCTGGCGAGGGTGGACGAGGTGGTGGTGCCCTCCGCCTATCTGGTGGACGTCTTCCGCGAATTCGGACTCCGCGCTTGCGTTGTCCCCAACGTCATCGATCTTTCCCAGTTTCGTTATCGTGAGCGCAATCCCTTACGGCCGCATCTTGTCTGCACCCGTGGATTTTCCGCGTACTACAGCGTAGATGTTGTGGTTAAGGCTTTCGCTGAAGTTCAGAAGGAATACGCGAATGCTACTCTTGACCTGGTCGGAGACGGCCCCCTGGAAACGGATGTGCGGAACTTGGTGGCCGACCTGAGGCTGAAGAATGTAAACTTCCCGGGCATCGCGTCGAGAAGCGAGATCGGCCGCTATTACGACCAGGCCGATATCTTCGTCAATGCTTCCTGGCCGACAACATGCCCGTATCCGTGATCGAGGCATTCGCATCCGGTACACCTGTTGTTACGACCTCACCCGAAGCCATGCCATATCTGGTCGAACATGGACGTACGGGATTGCTCTCTCCGGTTGGCGACGAGAAGGCGCTGGCTTCCAATGTAATTCGTTTGTTACGCGAACCGGCTCTCGCCGCCACCCTAGCCAGCAATGCCTACGAAGAGGCACAGAAGTATTCGTGGCAAGTCGTTCGCGAGCAGTGGGTCAAAATCTATCACGCGCTGGCAAACGGATCATCCTAGAGCTACGCACGGGCACGAGGTTCTGGCTCGATTTCGAGTACCGATAGATTCACCGAGCGTCCCGCAGGCGTCTGTTGCTTGAGCCACATTTTGCAGCTCAAGTATCGCCGATAGAAAGATCGCTGGAACTGTCCGCGCAGTCCCAGGTTTCGCTCCGCCTTTGGAAGTGACAGAGTATAGCCGCATTCTTCGAGACAATCGCCAACGGCAGCTTCGATGGCTGCGACATGCACTGGCGACAGGCGGTGTTTCCATCTTCCGAGGGGATTAATCTTTTCCGCGCTTCACTCCTCGCGGAATGAAGAGTTGGATTCGGACAACCGGCCCAGGCCGGACTTCAGGATCCTGTCGTAATTCAGGTCGTGAGGAAGGAATGTCCCCAGTTTCTCCAAGGTTTCGCGAGGCTTCAGAATCAGGTCTTCGTAGTGGGTCTCCATGTAATCAGCGGGGAGCTTGCTTCCTCCCCTTCTGCCATTGCGAACCATCCATTCCCAGTACAAAGCCGTGGCCACCAGACTAGGCGTCTCAGCTCGATCCCACGGGAGCGGGCTGAAGCCTCCCATTTTCTTCAGGGAGAGTGCTATGTCCCGTCCATCGCGGATGATATGCAGAAAAAGAGCGTTCGGAATGCCAGCCTTCAGCGCCTCGACGTGAAGAACATTGTCGGGGTCATAGACCGCCCAGCGGGGGCACCCTGTTTTTGCGCTACCGACCCCATGACCACTCGGATGAAATCCGCGCCGGAGTGGCACTCCTCCAAAATGCGCGATGAGAGTGTGGCCGCGTCAAGGCCAGTACGACGAAAGCCTTTGCTGCGCAGCCAGGTTTGAAGGAGGCGCTCTCTGTTGTGACGCCGATCGAGCGCGCCGAAGCGGGGAATCAGGGTCTCAAAAACGGGCAGCAGACCGCGGAAGATGGCAAATCCGCCAGAGGACAATAACATGTCATAAAGGAGATTTGTTCCCGAGCGGTGACATCCCATTACGAAAACGGGGTAACTACTGCGATCGTTGTGTATAAAAGGCGCCACAGCTCAAATGTTATCACGGTGATCACGAGAAGAAATCGATTCGCTCAATGGTGAGAACGTCAAATTGCAAAGTCGGATGGTCACCGCACCCCCGCCGTCGCCTGCTCGATAGCATCCAGGTCCGCCCCGATATCTTTTTGGTCCGACCCTGCGTTCTTCAATTTGCTATGGGGCGAAAGGTGGTAGTTCCCTGAGCTTCCATCTCTGAAATCAACAAAACCCACATCCGCGACGCTCTTCAATGTTTTGTTGTCTTTCGGCCATTCGTCTTGCGGCCCGATAATGACGTTATGATCAAAAATGAACGAGGAGAAGCATTGACGCAGACATCCTTCGGACTCTGACCAAACGGGGTCGTGATACAGTTTTGCTGCTCTGGGCCGCCGGTAGAAAATACTGGTTTGCCGCTGGTCACCAGAATGTTGTTCGTAATCGAGACCCCTGACATTTTCGGTTCGTATGGAGGGCCGCCAATCACGAACAGGGCCTTGGGAGCAAAAGCTGTGACATGGTCTATGCTGAGGTCGTGAAGCGGTGGCGCCTTGGAAACACCGGCGCCGTAGTGATCTGGGCAAACATGCCAAACCCCCGGTAAAGCTCCGGCTGGACGTCGTCAACAACGACGTCGTGGATGCTATAGCGGCCCCCGTCTTTCGGGGCTCCCCGCCCTTTGCCATCGACCCTGTTCGCAATCTGGAAACCGCTGGCGACATGGCTGATTGTGCATTTTCGGATAGTAATGTCCGTGACCAGGCAGCTCGGGCAAATGTTCTCGAGCCCATGTCCCTGGTTCTTCGGAGTCAACAAAATGCCAAAACCAGTTTGGGAGAAGCCTCCCCAACTGTGTTCCAGAACGTTTCCTTCAAACAGCACGCGCTGCGCATTCTTGAGTTCAAACAGGTTCTTGACGATAAAGGGGCTACCATCACGGCCACCGACGAATCCGGGTTGATCCTTCAACCAGGTCAACGGCTTGAAGAGGTAGTTGTGGCGAATCTCAATGTCCGTGGGCGCCATGGTCGCCGCGCCCCCACCGAAAAGGATATTCTCCGCTGCGGCCTCCAGAAAATTGTTGACAATCTTGTAAGGGCCCATGGGCAGATCGCGCAAACCGCCAACGATAGCTTGAGCGTCTGTGCATGCGCCCGTTCTTGCCACACAATGGAAATCAGTGAAGAAGGAATCGACCACTGCGAGATATCGACTTGACCCGAGAAAAATTCCGCGTGTGGTTTCATCCTGCGCCGTGCCGTGTATCCACATCCGATCGAATACTACGTGATCGGCCGCTCCCTTAAACTCGATCAGGTTGTAAACGCAGACGCCCGGTGTGGCCCGGGTGATTTCCAAGCCGATCAAGCGATAGTGGTTGGCTCCCGGCGCAAACGTCACAGGGCCGGAGCCGCCTCTGCCGTTGAATTCAATTTTTGCCAGTACATTTTCGGTGGATTTACATCTCAAATCGGGACGGCCGGGAAGGGAAGAGACGCCGGCAGAACAGGGAGTCAGCCGAGTGCCTTCCGGAGGCAGCTTCGAATCGGGGGCGCTGGTTCGAATGATGATCCAATGCGAGTCATCGCAATTCTTCTGTGGCAGCAGGAGAGCGCCAAAAGTGGCGCCGGCTTGCAACTCCACGGTGTCACCACAGGATGCTTTCGACAAGGCTTTCGAGAGGTCTTCACCCGCACCTGCGGACAGAACTCTCCCCGGAGCCGGAGTCGCACGTAGTGAACTCTCCACGTAGATTCTCGGCAGTTCGGCGGGACCGTCAAACTCGCCGGGCCGTGGAGATGTTTGGGCAGCCGCCGGACCAACCAGCATCCAGAAAATCGGGACCAATAATAGGAGTCGCGCCTCTGCGGGGGTGACTACACTCCTGCACAAAAACCTCATACCTTGGTACCTTCTCGGGACTGTAAGCATGGCAGGGTGGCCGGAAGTGAGACCGACTAACGATCTTGCTTCACTGTATCAGATTGTTGGCGGCCCATTTCTTGCCAGTGTCTTAATTTCAATGGCGTCGGTTAGCGCTGGTTGGAGGTTGCTGCCGCTTTCGAGCCCGACTACGATTCGGTTATATGATCATTCGCGGAGCATGTCGAGAAGTTGCAGAGGAGTTGCTTGCTCATCCGCCGAGCATGGTGCTAACGTGTGAATCGTGACCGACGAAGCCGTCAGAGAATATCTATCGAAGCTGGGCAGGCGTGGGGCGGACGCCACAAACAATCAACTGACGCCTGCCCAGCGCAAGAGAAGAGCGAAAAGGCCGCCCGCGCCCGCTGGGGGAAGATGAAGAAAGACCTGAAACATGCGAATCCTTGATCTTGGCTGCGGCTCCGGACGCGACCTCTCGGACTGGGGCGTTACCCCTTTCGACGAAGTCACCGGCCTCGACCTCAACCTGGGTGGTCTCGAACAGGCGCGGCTGCGCTTCCCCAATCGCAAATACCTCCACGGCGCGGGCGAGTCAATCCCCTTCCCGGACGCGAGTTTTGACCGCCTACTCTGCCTGCTGGCCTTGCCCTACATGAACATCCCCAAAGCTCTGGCGGAGATTCATCGCGTGCTCGTCCCCGGCGGTTCCTTCACCGCCACTTTGCATCCAGCCGCTTTCACTTGGGCCGAACTGCGGCACAACGCCTTCCCTCGTCCGATTCCCACCTTGTTCCGTTCCTACGTCCTCGGAAATGGAATCTGGTTCCACTGCACCGGACGCACGCTCGGGTTTGTGAAGGGACGGACGGAATCGTTTCAGACGGAGCGGGGCACCCAGCGTGCTCTGGTTCGCGCCGGGTTCGCGGAGGTGGGCTTCCGCCGCGTGCTTCGTCCGGCGGGAGAGATTTTCGTCGTCGAGGCTCGGGCAACGAGACGGCTGAGCTTTATGGGGGCGGGGACGATCCCGCAGCTCTCGCGTAAGGAGATTGCTTCGTAGGAGAGCCGCCGAAACCGGTGACGAACGTCCCTCTGCCCATTGCCCATTTCTTGGATTTCTTTCAGGAAGAGATTCTTATCAGGGCATGGTGCGCAGGCTGTAATAAGAGTTACTCCCCGCAAAGAGCAAAACCTCAGCATCTATAAGCCGGTTGATTTGGCGCGAACTTACAGCACCGGTGTACTGCCCCGTTGCGGTTGTGCCTATTGAACGCCAGAGATGGCTGCCGAAACGGCGTCTACATCGGCTCCCAGATTCTTGCCGTCGGTGGCCGCGCCAGCGTACGGGCTGGAGGGCTGCAAGTGATAGTCCCCACCATTTCCGCCGTTGTAGTTGACGAATTGAACCGTCGCAACGGACGCCGGGAAAAAGTTCACAGTTGGCCATGTTGAGCCCGAAAAGCTGCTCGGGGTCGCGATGATGGCGTTGCAGGCAAAAGTGTAGGGGCTGAAGCACGCGTTGAGGGTGGTGAGCGGAGAATCGTGCGCGGCGCAGTTCGCCGAACCACCATCGCCCGTGGACCACACCGGATACCTGCCGGCATTTACGATGCTATTGGTGAAGACAAAGTTCACCATCTTCGGGTTGATTGCGGTCTGATCGCCGATTATGAACAGCGTGGACGACGGGAAAGCCGTCACGTGATTGATGGTCACATTCTCCAGGAGTGGAACTCCTGCACCCATAGAGATCTGCGCAAATTCACTCGGGCCGTTGTACTTCACGCCGTCGATGTCATCGATGACCAGGTCGTGGATGCTATAGCGTTCGCCAGCCGATGCTGCGGCAACGCCGTCCAGGGGGTTGGCGATCTGCATTCCTGCGCCGACGTGGCTGATCGTTCCGTTGCGAATGGTTATGTCGGTGACCTGGCAATTAGGACAGAGATTCCCGCCATTGCCATCGCCTTGGTTCCTGGGGGTGAGCAAGATACCGAAGCCCACCTGGGAGAAACCACCCCAGGTGTATTCCATGATGTTGCCGTCGAGTAAAACGCGCTGCGCATTCTTCAGTTCGCAGAGATTCTTGACCATAAATGCATTTCCGTTGCCCCGCCGACATAGCCGGGTTGGCCCTTCATCCAGATCAAAGGCTTAAACATGTGGTTGCGGCGAATCTCAATATCGGCGGGGGTAAGAGTCGCAGTCCCTCCACCGAACAGGATGTTCTCTCCTGAGGCTTCAAGAAAATTGTCCACGATCTGGTAAGGGCCCATGGGATTGCTGCCCAGTCCACCGACGATTGCCTGAGCATCGCCACAGGAGCCGGTGATCGAGACGCAATGAAAATCTGTGAAGAACGAATCCACGACCGAGACGTATGTGCTTCCGCCCAGGTGGACTCCGCGGTTGGTTTCATCCTGAGCCGTGCCGTGCATCCATACGCGATCAAAAACAATGTGATCCATCGTGCCCGTGGTCGGCTGTATGGATGCGAGGTCATACACGACGGGGCCCCCTGGCTGCCGGGTCACTTCGAGGCCGATCAGACGATAATGATTGGCGCCGGATGCGAACAGGATCGGACCTGATCCCTCCTGGGCGCTCATTATAAGCTTGGCAGTCACATTCGCGTGGCGGCGCATTTGAATGAGGGGCGGCCTGGCAGGGAACTGACTCCCGCATAACACGGCGTCAGTCGAGTGCCTTCAGGGGGGAGAGCAGAATCTGGCGCGCTGGTTCTGACGATAATCCAGTTGCTGTCGCTGCAACTCTTGGCGGGAAAAGTGAAAATACCAGTGAAGCTGGCGCCAGCCTGCAGTTGAATTGTATCGCCGCAATTGGCGTTGTTCAGAGCGTTCTGGAGATTCCCGCCGCTTGGCACCAGTGTGACCGCTCCAGAGGCGGGCGTATCGGCCAGAGTACTCTGTATGTATACGCGCGGAAGTTCTGCTGGCCCGTCAAAATTTCCTGTGGTCGATGAATCGACCGTCACGGTCAAGGATTTGGTGGCAAACTTAGATCATGCGTCCTTCACCGAATGCCACGAAGGTATACGTTCCGGCCTTAACCGGAATACCTGAAATTACGCCGTTTTGATTCAGCGAAAGTCCTTGCGGAAGTGCTCCGCCGGTGATGCTCCATTGATAGGATGCAATACCCCCAGTCGCGTCCAGACTTCCACTGTAGGGAGCCCCGGACAGTGCCAGCGGAAGGTAACAGGGCCGAAATCGCGAGTCTCCCGACTGGGTACCGACCGTGACTTGCGCCGAAGAACTAGTTGTTCCCCCTGCACCAGGAAGATTGTCTCCACCTGCATTCGTAGTGGGAGACGCCCAGGCTGGCTGGACGGCAACGTTCATCGCTGTAATCGTTATGTTGGTCGAAGATGTTACTGATGGACGCGGTGAACAGTCCGGTACTCGGAGATCGAGCCAGCGCTTGCCTGCCAGACGACAGCGGTATTTGGAGTGGATGTTAGTGTGGCTACAAACTGCTGCGGGCGCCGGAAGAAATCGTTATTCGGGAAGGCGTAAAGCTGAGCCTTGCGGAAGAACTTGGACTGGATGTAGCCGGACTGGAGGATGGAGCAAGGCCACCGCAACCGGTCGAAATGCAGGCCAGAGCCGAAAGCAAGAGCGCGATTCCGGAATGCTTGAAAAAGGCGATTGGTGCCGCATTCTCGCGATCATCGGGGGGTAATACCAAAAACATTGGGGATTCCTCAAAAAATTGAATTCATGGAGTCTCAAGCTGCGATTGTCTTAGGACAATCTAAGGTCTTGGCCGGGAGGGAACAGATAACGGCAGGGCACTGTCCGGTTGGCCCCGGAAGTACATGGCGGGTAATACATTTGGGGCACAACAGGGGACGAACAACTGGCTAGCGATTAGCGATTGCGGCTATGCGCGCTTGCTTCGGAGCGGGGGGCGTATTTGCAGGAGATGTTGCGCGGCCTTTAGCAATAATGGAATCCTGCAGAGTGCGGGCAAAACTCTTGGCTACTCTGCCCCAGCTGTAGTTTTCTTGCACAAGAGATCTGGCGCCAGTTCCCAGACGCCGACGAAGGTTGGAATCGCGCAATAGACCAATCACCGACTGAGCAAAATCGTTGGGCGTATCCGCCAGGAGGATGTCCTTGCCAGACTGCACGGGCAAACCCTCGGCACCCACGGTGGTGGAAATGACGGCTTTACCCATTGCCATAGCTTCGAAAATCTTGAGGCGCGTGCCTCCGCCGATGCGGAGGGGCACAATGCAAATCGCTGCCCGTGCCACAAACGGCCGTATGTCTTCCACCCATCCCGTGAGCCGCATGCTCTTTTCCTGCTCGGCTACAGCCTGCAGCTTGCGGGAGGGATTCCGGCCTACAACCTCGAGAGATACCTCCGGGCATTGCCGCTTTGATCAAAGGGAGAATAGCTTCCACAAAGTAAAGAATCGCATCTTCATTCGGAAGCCAATCCATCGAACCGGTGAACACCAGCGAATTCGGCGCTTCTTCCACGGGCAGCGGCTGGAAATAATCCACGTCCACACCGGTGGGAATCACGGTTAGCTTTTTGGGCTCCAGAAAGCTTGCGAAGGCATCGCGGTCCGTGTCGGAAACCGCCAGCACGTGGTCCGCAAGCTGCAGATACCGTCGCTCGGCCGCCTCCATCCTTCGCCATTCCACCCACGAAATCGCCTTCCACAAAGGGTTGGCCGCGATCTCGTAATGCCGGCGCCAGATCACGGCCTCGACATTGTGGGTGAAAAGTATTTTGGGTCCGGACCAGTCCCAGGGCACGACGCCGGCGGCCGATAGGAAGTCGCAGACGATGACGTCGAAGGTTTCCTCTTTGAGCAACTCGTGCAATCTGCGCCGCACTTCCGGCTGGCAATACTTCGTGATGCCGTAGGGCTCTGAAGAAAACAGACGAATGATGTAATCACGCAACTCGCCAGAACTCTTGGGTTTGGGAAGCGCGAGCGGGACGCAGACGACCTGATCAAACACGTCCCGCAGTGAAGGATGCAGGTCTCCGTCATGTGCCGAATAGAAGGAAAAGAAGGTGACCGAGTTCTGGCGCGCCAACTCCCGCAGGATGTTGTAGCTGCGAATTTTTCCCCCGGTATCGGGTGGAACCAGTCCGCCAGCTTTTACCCAGAGGATTTTCATGTCCAACGCGGCGTTACCAGCATATCCCTTCGTAGTCCCCTGAGGTCGCCGGTCTCGATCCCCGCTCCAGGTTCACCAGGTCGATGACAATATGGTCGGGCCGCAGCGAATTGCGTAGTTCATCAAGAGCCAGACCCCGCGTTCCGATGACTACTACCTCCGCGTCCTTGAGGACGTCCGGCAAGGAGGTTGAAAGCAAGGAACCAATATGTGGAATCACGTCGTCGATGTACTGCCGGTTTGATCCGATCAACCGGCCCAGCGACACGTTATCGTCCCAAATCCGAACCTGCCGCCCCTCGCCCAATAGCCGTTTCACCAGTTGTACGTGAGGACTCTCACGCAGATCGTCAGTGGCCGCCTTGAAACTCAAGCCGAGCATGCCGATTTTCTTTTTGCCGGTCTTCAACACCATCTCGACGGCACGATCCAAGTGTTCATCGTTACTTGCCAGGATGGACTGGAACAATGGCAGATTCAGATCCAGCTCCTTCGCACGATAGTTGATGGCTCGCACATCTTTGGGAAGACAGGATCCCCCAAAGGCGAAACCGGGCTTGAGATAGGTTGGCGAAATATTCAGCTTGCCGTCAGCCGTGAAGATTTCGGTTACCGCTTCGGCGTCAACGCCCATCTGCTTGGCCAGAGTCCCAACCTCATTCGCAAAAGAAACCTTCACCGCGTGCCACGCATTGCAAACGTACTTGACCATTTCAGCCGAGCGAAACGAGGTTTCGAATATCCGCCCGGGAGCCCACTGGTAGATCTCGCGCAACACGGCGCTGTGCTTCGCATCGGCAGCGCCAATGATCGTTATGGAAGGCTCCAGGAAATCGGAGACCGCTGTGCCCTCGCGCATGAATTCCGGGTTTACGCACACGCCGAAACCTTGACCCAACTTTTCGCCGCTGGAATTCTCCAGAGCAGGGATTACGAGACTCTCTGCCGTGCCGGGCAGTACCGTACTGCGCAGGACCACAAGATGAAACCGCTTCTTTCGCTTAAGGATTTGTCCAATTTCCCGGCAGACCGGCTCGATATGTCCAAGATCGAGTTTCCCGTTGCGTAGACTTGGCGTGCCGACGCAAAGAAACGACAGGTCGCTGTTCAGAACGGCATATTCAGAGTCCGATGTTGCCTGCAGGCGCCCGGCAGCGCGACTTTCGGAAATAAGCTCTCCGACCCGCGGCTCGACAATGGGGTTGCGCCCGGCTTGCATGGCTTCAACCTTGGTGAGGCTGAGGTCGACCCCGATCACGTTGTGGCCCTTGTGCGCCAGGCAGGCCGCGGTGACAGTGCCCACATAGCCGAGCCCGAAGACGCTAATGGATTGAGTCATGCGGATTCGTTATTCCCCCTCGTTGTCGGGAAGACAGCAGATGGTATGCGCGCGAAATGCCCGGAAATTATCGTTAAGTCACGCGCTTTCAATTGTATACAAGCGCGGCCGGTTTTGATAAGGCACTCTGGTAACAACCTGGAGGACCTGCCAGCTGGGAACCAATCGTCACACGCCCGGCGATCTAAAATACAGTAGTATTTGAGATGGATCACAGTGTGAAAATAGCGCTGTGAAATGCGCATATTCGGGGCCTAAACCCCAAAGAGGTTGCCGAACTCACCGCACTACACACGGAGTGGACGACCGATGGCAGAGATTTCCACGTTGCGCAAAAGGCTCGCCCAATTGTCGTCCATGGACGGCCGCGAAGTTTTTGACCGGTTGAGGCAATCTTTGACCGCTCGCGCCGACTTGTTGCGGTCCAGGATGGGCCACGACCTTACCGGCAAAATCGACTTTGAAAATGAAGAATTCCAGGGCCGGTTTTTTTTCCGGCCTGCCGAGGTGTCTTCACTGTGCGCTCTGCTCAAACGACAATTTCCCTCCCAGGCAAATGACATCGTCTCGCAAGCCGACAAAATCTGCCGTCACCAGTTCGACCTGCTCGGCTACGAGAACCTGGACTATGGTCGCGAGATCGACTGGCACTGCGACGTTGTGCACGGGAAGCGTGGGCCGCGCACACCCTGGTTCAAAGTGAAGTACCTCGATTTCGAGGAGGTTGGAGACGCAAAGATTACATGGGAACTGAACCGCCATCAGCACTTCGTCACCCTTGCCAAGGCCTACTGGCTTTCGGGAGATGACCGGTACGCGAACGAGATTCTGGCCCAGTGGGCGCATTGGCAAAAAGAAAACCCTTATCCCATCGGCATAAATTGGGCGAGCAGCCTGGAAGTTGCACTGCGCAGCCTGTCCTGGATATGGACTTTCTTTTTGTTGCGGGAGTGTCCTCTCTTCACGGCCGATTGGCGTCAAAAGTGGCGGCATGCGCTGGGTCTCAACGGGCGCCACATCGCGAACTATCTCTCGACCTATTTTTCCCCCAACACACACCTCTTAGGCGAGGCGCAAGCCCTGTTATTTCTCGGCACAACATTTCCGGGTCTGAAAGGCGCAAAGAGATGGCAGGAAATCGGCTGGAAGATTCTGCTGGATGGCGCCAAAACGCAAGTCCACGAAGATGGATTCTACTTTGAGCAGTCGACGTATTACCACGTCTACGCGCTCGACATGTTTCTGCACGCGCGCATCCTGGCCGGGTGCAGCGGCATTGCGGTTCCAGCGGAGTTTGACCAGTCTATCGAGAGGATGTTGAACGCTCTGCTCTTGTTGGGCCGCGCCGGCGCTGCGCCCACCATCGGCGATGACGATGGTGGAAGATTATTCGATGCCCGGCGCAATGCGCAGAAATACTTGCTCGATCCCTTGGCCACCGGTGCCGTTCTGTACCGAAGAGGAGACTTCAAGTTTGTGGCGGCTGCACCGATTGAAGAGACGCTTTGGCTTCTTGGCCCGAATGGTCTCGCCGAATTTGAAACTTTGCCCAGTGTTGAACCCTCCGCTGATTCTGCCGCTCTGGCCGGCAGCGGCTATTACCTGATGGCAGATTCCGATTCTCTGCAACAGTTGGTGATCGATTGCGGCCCACTCGGATCAGGTAACGGAGGGCACGGGCACGCCGATGCGCTGAGCGTCTGCTTGATTCGCAACGGGCGAAACCTTCTGATGGATCCAGGAACATTCGAATATGTCGGCAACTGCGGCGAACGCGCTCGCTTGCGCGGAACCGGCGCTCACAACACGATGCTGGTGGATGGACAGGATCAGGCAGAATCCATTGGGCCGTTCGCCTGGAAGAAATGCTTGCCCGCCAAGGTCGAACGCTGGATCGCGGGTCGAGAGTTTGATTTCTTTGTGGGCAGCCACGACGGCTACAATCGTTTGCCTTCCCCAGTCACTCACCGCCGATGGATATTTCATCGCAAAGGTAATTTCTGGTTCGTCCTGGACCGCGCCGAGGGGAGCGGCCCTCATCGATTGGACATTGTATGGCACATGGGCGCGACGCTAGGTCCGGTTGCTTCGAGAGACCAGGTCTTTGCGGATGAGCGCGATACCCTGATGCTGCTGACGGCAGAAGGCCACGGCTGGAAGGGAAGCGTCCGTCGCGACGATTGGTCTCCGGTGTATGGGCATCGGGTGTCCGCGAGCGTTGTCAATTTTGGCGCCGAAGTCGAACTGCCTGCTGATTTTGCTACTCTCTTGATGGACGGAATTGAGGTCGAGGCAGATCCGGGACAACTCGTGAGGCTGCACGCGAACCGGAGCAGCTCGACGGCCTCATTCCGCTACACCAAAGGCGCGCAGCAGCACGATTTTGTCTTCCGCCATCAGCCCGGTCCGTGGACTTGCGGGCCGTGGACGAGCGACGCCGATTTCTTGTATTGGTCATCTAACCGCGAAAGGGAGCAATACAGCCTGATCGTTTGCAACGGTTCCTACGCTGATGCTGGGGGCCAACGAGTCATCTCCTGCGATCGGCGCATAGACTACGTGGAAGTGAATAGTTCTGGCATGAAAGTTGATCTGTTTTCCTCCCGCCCAGAGACCGTTGCGCCAGTGCGTCCACTGGACTCCGTTTTCGTTGTCGAAGAGGCAACGGTGCAGGGAACCGACCCGAAGAGGATGGGCGTTTAATCATGTGCGGAATCTGCGGCATCTTCCATCCTGATAGAGCCACACGCGTGAACCGCAACTCGCTTGTGGGCATGAACGATCGGATAACGCACCGCGGGCCCGATGACGACGGCTTTTTCGTCGAAGAGAACGTCGGACTCGCCATGCGCCGGCTCAGTATTATCGACATTCAAACCGGCCATCAGCCCATCACGAACGAAGACGAGAATCTTTGGATTGTTTTCAACGGCGAAATCTACAATCACCAGGAACTACGCAAAGATCTGGAATCGCGCGGGCACCGCTATCGAACCAAGAGCGACACCGAAACCATTGTGCATCTGTATGAGCAGTACGGAGAGGCCTGCGTTCAGCAACTCCGCGGCATGTTTGCCTTCGCGATCTGGGACCGCTCCACAAGGCACCTGTTCATTGCTCGAGACCGGCTGGGTATCAAGCCGCTCTACTATTATTACGACGGCAGGACCTTGCTGTTCGGTTCGGAAATAAAAGCAGTCCTCGCTCATCCGGGAATGAAGCCGGAGTTCAACCGTCAAACGCTGGCAGAATATCTTGCCTTCGGTTACATCAGTGGCGCGGAAAGCATGTACGCCGGGATCCGCAAGTTGCTGCCCGGCCATACCCTGAAGTTGGATGAGCATGGCGAATTAGAGACTTCCCAGTATTGGGATCTGGATGTCGCGGTTGATGATGGCAGCCGGCCGCGAGAGCACTACGTCGTCCGCTATCGCGAAATGCTGGAGGAGTGCGTCTCCAGCCATCTGATGAGCGACGTTCCGCTCGGCGTGTTTCTCAGTGGAGGGCTGGATTCTAGCGCTGTGGCGGCGCTGGCGACGAAGATCCGCAAGGAACCGCTTGAGACTTTTTCAGTCGGCTACGGCGAAGAGGCCTTTAGCGAACTCCCGTATGCGCGGACGGTTGCGGAGCACTTGAAATCGAAACACCAGGAAGTTCGTCTCAGCCGCGAAGAGTTCTTCCAGACTCTGCCCCGCTTGATCTGGCATGAAGACGAACCCATCGTGTGGCCATCGAGCGTCGCTCTCTATTTTGTTGCCCGGCTCGCACGAGAACGTGTCACCGTCGTGCTTACGGGCGAGGGTAGCGACGAGACCCTCGGTGGCTACACCCGTTATGCGTGGACTCTGTTGAACTCGCGAATGGATTCGGTTTACCGTGCGCTGACACCGGCGGTGGCCCGGCGATTGCTGCGCACGATGATCAACGACGGTCCGCTTTCTGCTACCACGAAAAGAAAACTGGAACACACCTTTCTGGTTCGCGACGGCGCCTCCTGGCCTTCCTTTTATTTTGACAATTTCTACTCCGCCTTTTCCGATTCGGAACAGCAGGAGTTGCTAACTCCGGAAGCGAGAGCGTCCGGCGGAGATGCTTACGCCGGCTCCATGCTGCATTGGAATCACTCTTCCTCCGACCTGTTGCACCGCCTGTTGTACACCGACATCAAGACCTATCTGGTCGAGCTGTTGATGAAACAGGACCAGATGAGCATGGCCGCCTCCATCGAAAGCCGCGTCCCGTTTCTGGATCACAAGCTGGTTGAATTCAGCGCGAGCATACCGGCGAAATATTCGATTCGAAGGTTGGCTGGGAAATGCATCCTGAAATCCGCAGTGGCAGATCTGCTGCCCGAAGCGATCGTGCAACGTGAGAAGCTGGGGTTCCCAACGCCCTGGGCATACTGGCTGGCGGGGCCGCAATTGGATGAATTGGAGCGCCTGCTGACTGGAGAGCGATCTCTGCAACGGGGACTCTTCCGTGGCGAGATGGTGAAACGCCTTTTCGCCGAACATCGCAAAGGCACTCGCGATCACGGGAATCGCATCTGGCGCTTGCTGAATCTGGAGTTGTGGCTGCGCGTATGCGTAGACGTAGAGCCACTGGACGATTTTGTTCGACCCGGCAGCACAGTCGCTTACAGCTAAAAGGGGAATCGGTAGAGCGCAGCAACACGTAAGCGATCCGTCCGCAGTTCATCCACTCCCGTCGATCTTCCGGAACGCCTGGCCAGGTCTGCAACCCATCAAGCGTCGCTTAAGGTTGTTGGCCGGTTCCTCCGCGAAAGAGATTCATAAGTTAAACTTCTTCTTCGTGCTGGTACGTTTCAATCAAGCCGGCCGCAACCTGGTTGGCCGTCTCCAGATCATGGATGCCTTCCACGTGCCAGGCCTTGTGCGTCCAAATCGCCCAGAACAGTCCCACGCTATAAACTGCCGCGCCAGCAACCAGCTGAATCGCCAGTTGAAAATAATTATGGGCAATGAAACAGTGGCGCATGAGGAGCAGAACGGCTGCCATCGGCGCGCACAGCACGAGCGGCAGAAGATATGCTTCTCGAAGAAACAGCGCTACGCTCAGTTTCAATTGCCGGCAAAGATGACGGGGCAGGAAGAACACAGTTGTACACAACAATGGAATGGCGGTGCCCATCGCGTCTCCTAGAATGCCGAAGCGCCTCACCAGAAAGATACTCAGGAAAAGATTCGCGGCGCCCTCCAGCAAGGCCACGATCGCCAGGGTTCGGTGCCTGGCCATCCCGAACAGAACCCGGCCGGAAGCACCCTGCGCCATCATCAAAGTAAATGGAATCACCAGCACCAGCAGAACCGGATAGCTGGTGGCCACATAGCGGGGGCCTACCCAGGCCTCGATCACGGACTTGCCAAGAATAATGAGCGTGGCCGACATGGGAAGAATGACGAAGGCGCAGGCGCGGTTCCCGGACACAAAAATTTTTCTCAACCCAACCAGGTCTCCGGTGGCGTCGGACTCGCTCGACATAGGCACGAACACCTGCGCCAGCCCGGTGACCACCTCCACGGCATATTCGACCAGTCGCGATCCGATCGCAAAATAAGTGACGGCTGCCGCAGAGACAAACGTGCCAATGACCATGGCGTCGGTTTTGAAGCGCAGGCGGCTTGCCACCATGAATATGAGCGTCGAGCTGCTATAGGTGGCGATGCGCCGCACATTCTCACGGTTGAAGTTCCCGAAGCTCAGACGCACCGGCAAAATGCCAAGCACCACAATGGCGTTGACCAGGCCTGAAATAAGAGGCATCGACACCGTGATCAGCGCCACCGTCAGCAGTCCGTAGCCGTGTCGCAGGGCCAGGACGATCAGCAGCGCGCGCAACAGGGTGGCGCTGATGCTGGTCGAGTTCAGCAGGTAGAAACGCTGCAAGCCTTCCAGCACCCCCCCAAAGACTCCCACGGGAAAGCCCAGGGCCACGGCCGCACCCACGAGCAGGAAAAGCAGTCTTGCGGTGTGGAGAAAGTCCGGCGAGATGCGGAAGATGGAGTCGACAAACAGACTTCCACCCAGCGTGACGAAAATCGCAACGGCGCCGATTCCACTGTAGGTCAACAAGGCTGTGCTGAGCAGCCGGCTCAATTCGGCATAATCCCGCTTAGCAGTGTAGGCGGCAACGTAGCGCACTATGGAGGAACGGATGCCCAGATCGAACAGGCCGTAATATCCGGTGATGGAAAAAATCAAAACCCACAAACCGTAAGCGTCGTCTCCCAGGTGGTGAAGGATGTAGGGCGAAATAAAGACGCCAACTATGATATTGATGCCAAGGGCAAACCAGCTTGAGCCAACATTCTTGAAGATGGCGACTTTATCCAGCTTCTTCATTTACCTTCGACTTTCTAAAAAGCTTGAGAGAACTGGCATCCAACGATCACGGTGGGGTCCAGAAGAGTAGGCTGTGATACCAGTTTTCAGCGCCCGACACCCCCTGCGATATTAACAGTTGCAACTCCAACTGATTATGTGCAGCGATGGTGACCCGCCCGATTTGCTGGCGGGATAGAGCGAGGCTGAAGGGTGCGCCTGAACCTGGCTGATCGAGTGTTTTTTCGGATTCGACCGCAGCGATTCGGCTACCGCCGCGACTTCCGATCACGCCAGAAGCGCGCCGCCGATACGGTCAAACTTGGCGCGATTCGAAGGCCAACCAGCAGAGTGCGAAGTTTCATGGAGGGGGCGAGCGAGTGGGACCGCGTCAGCGATTCGCGGGCTTTGTCCGGTTCCGCAGCCAGCAGAAATGCCTTGCCTTCAATGAAGGCATGTACAGCTTGTATTTTTCTGAGACGTTCCACGAGCAACGCCGCGGTGTTGGCATTCAGATTGAGAGTTCGCTGTAGTTTTCTAAGCGACTGGATTTCGCCTGCCAGCAGCTTTTCCGGAGCGGCTCCCTGGCTGTCCGGATGCACACAGCGCCGCAGAAGCGCCTGCCGCGAATACGAAATCTTGTCGCCGGCATAAACCAGGCGCAGCCAAAGATCATGATCCTCAGAACAGCGAAGGTCTTCGTCAAACAATCCTGCTGCCGTGATTTTCTGCCGGCGCACCACGGTGCCGGACGTTATGGGTTGAGTTTGTTCCACCAGAAGGCTCTCGAAAGTTACCGGTCCCTCCGAGGGACAGATTTGCATGAAGGTTTTGCCTGCCGCATTCGGGTCGCCCTCAAGAATGGCGTCACAATACACCATGTCAAGGGAAGGATCTTCGCGAAGGAACTTGATTTGCTCTGTAAGGTAGTGGGGCAGCCAAGCGTCATCGCTATCCAGAAAGGCCAGCCATTCGCCGCGAGCGTGCCGGATCCCGAGGTTGCGAGCCGCGCTGGGACCGCCGTTTTGCCGGGTCAGGTAGGTGATTCGAGAAACATAGGGCTGGATGGCCTGCTCCAGTTGCACGGTGTCCGGCGACCCGTCGTTGACCAGTATTACTTCGTAGTCGGCGAAGCTCTGCGCGAATACTGAGTCCAACGCAGCGTGCACATGGCCGGCGGCATTGAAGGCCGGAATGATAACGCTCACCAAGGATCGCTCACTTTGCTGGATCTTATTGTCAGGCATTAAGAAGAAGACAGTAGTTATTCGACTTCATCAGCAACCGGATGAGTACGGCTGAATTCACTGCTCACCAACGGATAACCGAGCCTCAACATCAAACTTCCCCACATCGCTTCGATTTTCGACACCAAGGGCTCCGGTAGATCTATCCGCCACCGGCCAGTTGTTGCCGTTCCTACGAATGGGATGTCCTTCCGGTGTTTTTTCGTAGCGACCCACTGATCTGACTGGGTTTTTTCCAGATCTCTCATCCGCTCCGACGAACTGGCCATAATCGCTTGGGTCAACCGCTCCGCCGTCGGCTCAACTCCGAGGAAGGTTGCGATTCGCCGCAGTTCGTCTGGCGTGTTGTTCTTCATATCTTCGTAGCGTACGAGTAAGAACCCGCTTTGATTCTGACGGGTGTAAATCCAACTGGCCACATTTTCACCCCAACTGCCCCAGTCGGCGGAGATGAGCCTGCCGTTAGTAAAATCGTCCACGTAGTCTGCCAGCGGATAATCATTCGCGATCTGGCGGTACTTCCTTTGAAAATTGTAGTAGGAGAGCACCAGATCGCGCGGGTCGCGGACGATGTAGAGCACACGCCGGTAGCGCGGATCAAAGTACTGGTGGCTCTTGATAATTCGTGGTCGCGGCGTACGTTTCAATGCCCGATTGGACTGGGAAGAGGTATCCGGGATCATTCGCTCAATGTTGGTAAACGTAACAACTTCTGAAGGAAAAACCAGGCTGGCGATGAGGAAACGAGTCCATGTATTTCCGGAACGCGGGTAAGAAACGACGAAAGTATCGTCCGGATACACCGCCAAATTTCGGTCCGCGATATCCGTCCCCAATAAATACTTGAGAACAGTTTTAATTCCGTAGATCATTAAGAGGAAGCTCGATCAGATCTTGCGGCGTCCGGTTACCGTCTCCCGGCGCGCCAGCGACGAGGACACATCCTTGCGATGTCTCGCTGGTCGAAGCCCGCTTGCGTTCCGTAGACCCCGCTCACCGGCCATCGTGAGGCGCTGGGGCGTGTGCTCGATCCTCAGCGACTGCGCTGTCCGCCCCGCCTCGTTCATATCCAAGGCGATCCATCAACGGTCCCCATGCGGACTCGATCTCGGCGACAGAATCTCTTGACAGGGCAGTTTTCCAGCCTCCCGATCGCGCTGCGCGAACGAAAGGAATATCCTGCCGGGTGCCCTTGGATTGGTGCCACTCCTCGCCCTGAACTTTCTCCAGGCTTCGCATCTCCTGAGCGGAACTGCGCTCCACCGCCCTCGCTATTCGTTCGGGTGTGGCATCGATGCCCAGCAGCAGAGCTATTTTCTTCAACGCGACTTCTGTCTCGGCCAACATATCCTCGTAGCGCAGCAGCAAGAATGTGGGGTCATTTTCGCGCATCGCCAGCCAGCTTCCCGCATTCTGTCCCCACGTTCCCAAGCGAGCGGGACGGAGCGCCTCTCCCGCAATAAACCGGGTAACAAAACGGTCCAGCGGGTATTTATCCTCGATGATCCTGCGCTTGCGTTGAAAATGAAACAGGGAAACCACCACATCGCGCGGGTCGCGAACCACATAGATAACCCTCTTATAGTGGGGGCGGTAGGGTTCATGGCAGTTCATGACGCGAGGTCGCGGCATATTCGCGAAAAACCGCTTCGGCATCACATCGAAGTGCGGAATCAACCTGGGGATACTCAGAAAATCGACTTGCTGGTCGGGGAAAAGGAGATTTCCCAACAGAAAACGTGTCCAGGTGTTCCCCGATTTGGAATATGCGACCAGGAAGGCATCGTCCGGAAAAAGATCGAGGTCGGGACCTGGCGCCTGTCCCTCGGTGATGAGTCTATATCCCGCTCTGACCTTATTGATAATCATCAATTTCTAATTGTTGCGTACACCCACCATGTTGTCAATCGCCTAACATGTCCTTGGTAACGTCCCGACAGCTTGTTAACGAATTGCTGAAGTTTGATGAATAACCCGCGCTCGCGAACCGGCAATCTGAGGGCTGAAGGACGCGCAGACTCATAGCTAGCGGGCCTCTTGGGCCACACCTAGATGCGGTTCCACCAGGGCAAGCAAAGCGTCTTTCAGCAGGGGACCACTCGCCAGCAGGCCGGAGAGGAGCGGATTGCGGCGATTGGCAGTCAGCGCCGTTTTGTCCAGAGTGCTGACAAAACCGCCTGCGCTCAGTACCAGGGCCGCTCCGGCCACCACGTCCCACTCGTTCTTCGGAGTCAAGGTGAACGTGATATCGGCCAGTCCGGCAGACACCAGCGCGAGTTTGTAAGCCACCGAGCCCATCGAGCGGATTTTCAGCGCAGTGTTCTCAAACGGCTTCCATTCGCCGCGCTTCACTTCACTGCGGCTGGCGAGGACCAACGCGCCCTCCAGCGTGGTGCGCTGGCTGGGACGGGCCGGCTTGCCGTTGTAGGTGACGCCGGAGTCGATGGAGCCGAGAAAGGTCTCATCGGTGGCGGGATTGTAGATTCCCCCGGCCACGGGACGCCCGTTCTCGACGAACCCGATGGACGCGCAGAACTCCGGAATTCCTTTGACGAATTCGCGGGTTCCGTCGAGCGGATCGACCACCCAAACGCATGAGTGCTGCAGGCGAATGGGGTCGTCTACGCTCTCTTCCGAGAGCCAGCCTTCGCCTTCGCGCAGTAGTTCCTTGCGCAGAACCGCGTCGAGCGCGCGATCGGCTTCGGTCACGGGATCGTGCCCGATCTTGTATTCCGTCTCAATCGCTCCCGGGGTAAAGCGGGCGAATACCGTGCGCGAAGCTTCCAGCGCGGCCTGAATGCGTTCCAATATTTCTGCGTAAGATTTTGATTCCATAATCTCTCTTAACAAGTTCAGTCTGCTTCAAAATGCGCTTAACTGAGAACTGAGAACCGAGAACTGTTTTCAAGACATCAACATGCGCGCGCCCGTCGCCAGCAGCACCGCGCACAAAATACGTCTAAGCCACGGAACCGGTACTCGAGTGCTCAAATAAGAACCGAACAGTCCTCCCGGTATTGAGCCCATCACGAGCGCACCGACCAGGTGAAAATCGATGTTGCGTGCAAACATGTGGAGGAGGCTGGTTACGCCGGTCAGCAACAAGGCGTGCACAATGTCAGTGCCCACCATCACCTTCGGCTGAAAGCTGTAGAACAGCAGAAGCATCATCATGACAATGCTGCCGGAGCCGACCGAAGTAATGCCCACCAGGAAGCCCGCCACCAGGCCGATGAGCGACATCCAGGCGAACGACTTCATCGTCGGTGGCTTCTGTGCAGCCCGGTCTTCGATCTTCTTTTGGAAGAACAGGAAAGTCGGGATGCAAATCAGCAGGACTCCGACGGCCACGGTGATGAAATGATTGACCCCGTTGCCGTAATGATTCCGCAGGTAAACCAGAAAACTAACGCCCCCGTAAGACCCCGGGGCGCTGCCGATGATGAGTGCCAGGACCACCTTGCGCCGGACCGTGCCTTTGCGCAAATGCACAATACTTGCACCGATCTTGGTCACGAAGTTGAACAGCGCATCCGATCCGACGGCGCGCATCGCTGGCACATGCAGGCCAAAGATGAGGATTGGGAGCAGCAGAACGCCGCCCCCGACCCCCGTCATTCCGATGAGAGTCCCAACAAAAAAACCTACCAGGCTCTTGATCAGCAGATCCATGACAATTCGCCCGCTTAGGCCAACTCCGCTGTGGTTCCGATGAAACCTTCCCTCTCTAAATGAAGGATGATCTCCTGCGCCGCTTCTTCCGCAGACAGTTCGCCGGTGTTGATGGTGACTTCGGCGTCGGCCGGAACTTCGTAAGGATCCGAAATGCCGGTGAACTCCTTGAGAATTCCCGCGCGCGCCTTGGCATAGAGCCCCTTGCGATCGCGTTGCTCGCAGACTTCCACGGTAGTGGCGATGTGCACCAGAATGAACCCTCCGTAGGGCTCAATCAGTTGCCGGACGTACTTGCGCGTCGCGTCATAAGGCGCGATGGGCGCGCAAATAGCGATGCCGCCGTTCTTGGTGATCTCCGACGCCACGTATCCGATGCGCCGGATGTTGATGTCGCGATGCTCCTTGGAGAAGCCCAGTTCGGAAGAGAGATTCTTGCGAACCAGGTCGCCATCCAGCATGGTGGCCGGACGCCCGCCCATTTCCAGGAACTTCGTCATCAGCACATTGGCGATGGTCGATTTGCCGGATCCCGAAAGCCCGGTGAAGAAAATGGTTACGCCCTGTTTGTGGCGGGGCGGGAAACTGCGGCGCAATTCCGCCACAACCTCGGGATAAGTAAACCACGCGGGAATTTCGCGCCCTTCGTTCAGGCGCTGGCGAAGTTCCGTGCCCGAAATGTTCAGCACCCGATCGCCCTTCTTCACCTCGTCGTCAGGAACGTATTTATCCTGATCCTCGAGGTAGACCATCATATTGAAGGGGACCATGGTTACGCCGATGTCGGCTTCGTGTTTCTTGAATACTTCCTGAGCCTCATAGGGGCCGTAGAACGGCTTCTTCGTTGCGGGATCGGACCCCGGTCCTGCGTGATCGCGGCCCACGATGAAATGAGTCACGCCATGATTCTTGCGGATGAGCGCGTGCCAGATGGCCTCGCGCGGTCCGCCCATGCGCATGGCAAGCGGCAGCAGGGAAAGTTTCGCGGTCGACTGCGGGAACTTTGAAAGCAGCAGTTGATAGCAACGCACGCGCGTGTAGTAATCCACATCGCCGGGCTTGGTCATGCCCACGACGGGATGAATCAGCAGATTGGCTTCGACTTGCTTGGCGGCGCGGAAGGCAAGCTCCACGTGGGCGCGGTGCATGGGGTTGCGCGTCTGGAAGGCCACTACGCGGCGCCAGCCCACGCGGGCAAACTCGGCGCGCACTTCCGCCGGAGTCAAGCGCAAGTTGCGAAAGTCATAGTGGGAGGGAATCTGCGTCGCTTCGATTTTTCCTCCGACATACCAGGGATTCGATTTGTTGATGGCGTAATCAGCGCCCGGATGCGCGGCGCTGGTGCTGGCAAACACCGCTTCCGCTTCGGCCTTGCGGTCGGGCTGCCACACTTCTTCCACGTTCAGCACGGCCAGCATCACGCCTTCCGGATCACGCAGCGCGACTTTGCTGGTGCCCGGCGTGAGCTTCTTGGCAAATTCTTCGGTCACGTCCAGCGTGATCGGCATGGGCCAGAGGGTTCCGTTGGCCAGGCGCATGTTGTGGCAGACGCCTTCGTAATCGGCACGGGTCATGAAGCCCCGCAGCGGAGAGAAGCCGCCGGTCACCAATAATTCGAGATCACAGAGCTGGCGTGCGGTCAGGTCCCAGGAAGGCCACTCTTTCGAATGGGATTTCAGTTCGGCGACTCTTTCTGGTTGAGCGATGAGTTGAACGAGTTCTCCGCCGTGGGGCGGAATGAGATGGCTGGTTGCGGCTGTCAAGTGCTGCGCCTCCTGGAATTTTTGCGTTGTATGTCTACTACGTTTATTGCATTTGACTGGATTACTTCCCAGACTGCATCAGGGTCGGGGGAAACCGAATTGCAGATTTTTTGTGGGAGAGGAAATCCCGAAACGTTACTTCACAGAGTAACACTCCGGGCAACAGGAAGAAAGCTAAGATTTTTGTTCCATCAGTAACGAAAGGGTGCAGCAATTGAAAGGCCTTGCGGCTCGACGATCTGTCCGTGTAAACGAATGAAAGGAAATGCTTTCTTCCCGGAAAGATTCAACCGGGAGGCTCTGCTGAAGTTAGGTGTGAAAAGAATTGCAGCCGGGGGTAGCGCAATTTCTCTTGCATGCGGCTCGATGCCGCAACTCAGAGATTTTCCGACCAATCCCTCAGCTTCCAATCTCGGCCGCGCGCGCAAACCGCGCCGATATAGCCTGCCCCGGCCGGAACTTCCCGCAGAAGCCAGCGTGCTGCTTCTGCTCTATCGGGACGAGTGGCAAGCAGCGCGTCATCTCCTCCCCCGGCTGCGAGAGACACGTCGAATTGACTCAGGGGGAGCAATAAACCGTCCCCAGTTGCCTTCGTGTATGCCTCTTTGCGCGTCCAACCGCGGAAGAATGCGTCAGTCCGTTCTTCGGCGGGCAGGGCGGCGAGTTGGCTCTGCTCGTGCGTGGAAAAGAAACGGCGGGCAATGGCTTCCAGGTCAGAATCACGACGAATCTGCTCCACGTCGACGCCGACCTCCCGCCGGCGCGTGAAAGCCAACAGCGCGATTCCTCCGGAATGGGAGACGTTGAAGCTGACATCGCTACCGTCGAAGGCCGGCCCGAGAGAAGGCTTTTCTTTCTCTGAGTAGGTGAACGTCAAACCATTTGGATCGGTTCTGAGGTAGCCAGCCAGGATCATCCGTAACCAGGCCCGCGCGGCGATAAAGCGCTGACGGTCGCGCACGAAGTGAAAACGCGAAGCGCGCGTCAACTCGTCAGAGGAAAGCACTTGCTGCCAACGGGATTCGTCAGCGGCAATGGCTTCCAGATCAACGCGCCAAACATCCACCCCGTCCTCCGGAAGTGTAAGAGGCGCCGCGATCTGGAAGCCTGAGTCAGTGATGTTCATGCTTTGGCCCATGCGTTTCGCTCAACCGGATAGGTTGACTCAGACAAGATTGAAGAGCGCACCCGTTGCCGGTTAGCTGGCCTTTCCAGTGGTCGTCATCGGGTCCTGCATCTCGGCCAGCGGCAGCACCTGGTAGGTCGCGAAGTTGTACACCGGCGACATGGCCAGAAGACGGTCGAGTTCTTCGTTGGATGCGACCTTATAAATCCAGGCTCCGCCGTGACTGCCGATAACGTGGTAGCGGCACTCCAACTTGTCTCCCAGCTTGCTGGCATACTCCGGCATGTGCATGACGGCGCGGGCCACCTCGGGACCAAGGCGAGACAGGTCGAAATGCCAAAGCACAAGAAATTTCATAGTGTTCTCCTAAGCGAAATTTAGCTCCCATTTGCGCAGAGGTGGCGTGAGAACGTATCGCATGCCAACCTCACCTCTGTGCTGTCGGTCACAGCTTCGCTATTGTACTGGGAAGTAGACTCAATTCGAATGAGTGCGCTCAATGGACCTCTCTGACCCGCACAAGCTGAGGAAGTCGAGCTTGATTCTGCTTGCGCTGCTTCTGCTTCTCTCCGCTGCCTGCAATTGGTCTCGTGATTTCGACTACGCGAGGGGCGCCCGCATGACTGGAGGCGACCCGGAATTGGGCCGCAAGAAGCTGGCGCAGCACTCCTGCATTTCCTGCCATGTGATTCCGGGGGTTCCCAAGGGAGAGGGCAAGAGCGCTCCCTCGCTGGCCAACTGGGCTGGGCGCCGCACCTTTCTCAATACTTTTCCGAACACGCCTGGGAACCTGGAGCAATGGCTGGAGAATCCTTCTCATCGTAAGCCCGGCACCACCATGCCTGACCTGAGTGCCAGTCCGCAAGACAGCCGCGACATGGCCGCCTACCTGTTCTCGATTAATTAGAGAGCGTGCAATTAGAGAGCGTGTTGCGCGCCCCTAAATTTACAAAGTGGGCCATTACCTTTAGGCAGCCCTGGGCCGGAAAACGTGTTCTAATTAGAGAAGCGGGAGCGGTATGCCCGGAGGGGGAGTTCTTATGGGGAAGTACAGAGCAATTTGTTTATCGATGATCGTGTCAGTCTTGATCGGTGTGGCGCCGGCGCAGAAATCGCAGGTTCATTCCCCAACCGCCAAGCCCGATCCGAATCTGAGCGCCGCCACCAAGCCGCTCACCCCTAAATCCGCAATGCCGGCGCCCAAGCACTCGTCATCGTCAGCCATGCCTGCCGCGGCGAAGAGCAATGCAAATGCGAACAAAGAACTGAGTCATCTGGAGCGGCAGGACATCCACGCTGGAGGCTCAAATAAGAGCGGGGCGGGCGCGGCCAAGAGCGCTTCGACGCCAAAGCCGACAGCTGCCGGAAAAGACTCGGGGATTAACGCTACTTATGAAAAGCCGAAGGCAGGCAGGCAGGCTGCGACTCCCGGCGCTCACTCTGCGAATCCGACCAAACCCCGGGTTACAAAGAACTAATAGCAGTTATAGAGGGCTGTGCCCCCTGATCAACTACTCCCTGGGGGCAACTTCTGCGTCGTGTCCCCGGCTAGGGTGGTGGCGTTGGGCAGGTGGCTTTCCCGGAGTGCAACGGCCGGTTCGCTGATGGAATACTTCGCCAGGCACCAGAGCGCGCGCATGCCATCCTTCCAGTTGATTTTCTTTCCCTCTTCGTACGTACGGCCCCAGTAGCTGATGCCCACTTCGTAGATACGAAGCTTCCGTTTGGCGATCTTTACGGTTATTTCGGGCTCGAATCCGAAACGCTTTTCTTGCAGCGGGATCGATTGGATGACCTCGCGCCGGAAGACCTTGTAACAAGTCTCCATGTCAGTGAGGTTCACGTTGGTCAGCGCATTGGAGAGCAGGGTAAGAATCCAATTGCCCACCGAATGCCAGAAATAAAGCACGCGATGAGGACGGGCGGTAAGAAAGCGCGAGCCGTAGACCACGTCGGCTTTCCCTTCGATGAGCGGCTCCAGCAGCACCGTGTACTCCGCCGGATCGTACTCGAGATCGGCGTCCTGGATAATGACGAAGTCCCCGGTAGCTGCCTGGATGCCACGGTGCAACGCTGCACCCTTTCCCATGTTCTTCGGTTGCAGCAGAATTCGAATCTGGGGACGCTTCGCCTGCAAGTCCGCGAGGATATCCCGCGAGCCGTCTGTAGATCCATCGTCCACGCAAATCAACTCGATCGATAGTGGGACGGCAAGCACTTTTTCAACGACTTGCCGAAGCGTGGCACGTTCGTTGTAGACCGGCATAACGACGGAGAGTCTCATTGGTCTGCACCGTAGTGTAGAGCAAGAAGCCGCCAGCCGTCAGCCATCTTCCGTTTTCCGTTAGTAAACCTGGAGATTGCGAAGCGCTGTCTTGTTTTTGCTGACCGTCAATGGCTGACGATCCCTTTTGTAAGTGCTTGATTCTTCAAGCCCGCAAAACCGTTGCCGGCATAGGTTGTTGTATTTCAACAAGATATACAGGACGCCGGTAAGTGTTTGATTCCAAAGCCCGTGGGAGCTAAATCGATTTACCTCGCTCAGGCTGCGACCGAAATCAAAGAGGTGGCCCTTGGGTGGTCCGATGCCTTCCGTGGCTCTCTGCGTGGCCCTAAAGCGATTTGCGGGGCATGCCACGCAGCAGGCTGAAGGAGATTTCGCGGGGCCGATAGCTGCCGGAAGCCCGTTACGTGAAATTTGCTGTCAGCTATGGCCAGTGATAGATAGGACTATCCAACCCCAGAACCGCTGGGAATAGCAATAATCCTTAGCAGAGTTTTGATGATTAGCAGAGTTTGAAGCTGAACCACGAAGCACACGAAGTCACACGAAGGAAACCGATGAATCGAGGAACCTTCGGGATACTTCGTGAACCCGAAGCGATTCTCTCCGCGCGGCCGGCGAGTGGAAATATCTGTGGAAATCTCTCTTTCCGCTGCTAAATTTTTGGGATTTCCTCAAAACACGCGGGTGTATGATGGATTTCCAACAAGCCAGCCGAGAGTCCGAGTGCAGACGGGACAAGGGTTTTGGAGCAGGCCGTTGCGCTTGTGGCTGTTGCGCGCGCGTGCAAGATCAGGGAGAAAAATGAGAAAGAACCAGGAATGTTTTCTTCGGTTGGGCATCTCACTGCTCGGAGCGCTAGTCTTGTCGCCAGCTTTGCTGGGTCAGGCTTCTCCGGACTCCGCGGCCGCCAAACCCGTGGTTACCGACTGGAGTCGCCACCACCTGATCTTCTCTAATCCCGCCGGCGCCGGGCAGACCCAGCGGGTCGAGCCGCTGCAGGCTGCGAGTTCCGGCAGGAATCTTTCTGGCGCGAATCTTTTTGGCGGGAAATCAGGAATTAATCGGGACTGGTCGCAGGACTTGGGCAGCGGCGCGACTGTGGGCGCCACCAATTTTCCTGCCAAGTTCTCGTTTCGAGGGACCAACGCTACCTGTGCGGGCGGGCCAACCCAGCCCGATTTCGTGGTGTACGCCACAGGCCTTCAGGGGTCTCCTACGCAAGCCAACATCGTGGCTTACACAAACCTCTATTCCGGCTGCGGCGGCACAGTGCCGACAGTGTACTGGGCCTACAACGTTTCTTACAGCACGATCACGACATCTCCAGTGTTGTCGGACGATGGTACACAAGTTTCGTGGGTGCAGACCGATCCGGCGGGGCGGGGGATTGTGATCCTGTTGAAATGGGCCGCGTCCGGCGGTGAAACGGTGGGCAGCCCGCTGACTGTTCCGAACGTGACTCACGCCGTTTATCCTACGTGCACCGCGCCCTGCTGGACCTCGTTTGATCTTTCCTTTATGGCGGTGATCCAAGGCGACAGCAACTCATCCGTCTTCTATGATTACGGCAACGATACTGCGTATGTGGGAGATAACGCCGGCGCTCTGCATAAGCTGACACCATTTTTTAAAGGGGTGCCCGCAGAAATAAGAAGTGGCGGGTGGCCGGTGCAAGTGAACCCCATCTCTCCAACGCCTCTCAACAGCCCAGTGCACGATTATGGGTCTGGGAATGTGTTTGTGACGGATACGGGGGGCTTCCTTTATCTGGTCAACCCCACGGCTGCCGTAACCCAGTCCGGGCAGTTGGATTTCTCCAGCGAGTTAGATTCTGGCCCGGGGATTTCAGATGGCCCCATCGTTGATTCCATTTCTGGTCTGGTATACGTGTTCGCGCCGAGCGATGGAAGCGGGCTTTGCCCCGGTGGGTCTGACTGCGCGGCCGTTTACCAGCTAACCACGAGTTTTATTGCCGGCAATACGGGATCGGAGGCGGTGGTGGGAGCCAGTACAGTTGGACCTACGACCCCAAGCCCGGTGCACATTGGCGCTTTTGACAGTACCTATGAGGCGTCCGGGAACGCCACCGGGAATCTTTACGTCTGTGGCAATACCGGAGGAGATCCGATCTTGTACCAGGTGCCCATTACGATTGGTGCCTTCGGCACCCCAAACCCAGGGCCCGTTCTCTCGACCAGCTTTAGCGTGACGCCTTGCTCTCCCGTGACCGATATCCTGAATCCGAATGCTTCCGGAGGTGCAACTGAGTGGATATTCGCCAGCGCGCAGACGGCGGGGGCTTCCTCAGGGTGCGCCTCTGGGGGATGTATCTTCAATTTCAGGGATACGCCTTGGAAACCGCTGACCTCCTATTCAGTGGGTCAGGAGGTCTTGGACACCCACTTTCAGATTCAGGTCGTGAGTAAAGCTGGCACATCGCACGCCACTTCCCCTAGCTGGACTACCCATGTCGGTCAGGTCACGAACGACGGCACGGTGACGTGGGTAGATCAGGGAGTGCAGTCAGCGTTTACGCTGCCTGCCTGGGCGGCCAGCCATATGTACAGCAAAGGTACCAAGATCCTAGACGTCAACAGCAACGTCGAGTTGGTAACAGTAATCCCGGCGCACTCTGCCACCTGCACTTCAGGCGCTTCGGTTACGTTCAACGCCGCGGCTGGCGGCACAACCAGCGACGGAACATGTACTTGGACGAACGTGGGCGCGCTGGGAACTGCTGCCATGCCCGCGGCCGGAGGCACGAGCGGAATTATCGTCAACAATACTGTTGGTTCGGGAACGCTGGCTGGGGCCTCACAGGTATACTTCTCCACTCTGAGCGACCAGACCTGCGGCACATCGCCCACGCCGGGCGGCTGCGCGGTGCAGGCGTCGCAATCGGGATTGCAGTAGCAATCTCATCGCGTGGGCCACATGCCGTAGAGGCCTGGTCTTAGGTCGTAGAAGTTAGGTCTTAGGCAAAACCCTGAAGCCTAAGAAAGACGACCCGCGCGTTCGCGGTGGAGATGTTCGCGAATGATGGCAACGATCCTTGGGGCCGCGCTGCCATCCCAAAGTGGAGGACGCTGCGGTGGCCGCTCAGGATTCCTGAGGATGGATCGGGCGGCCGCGAGAATGCGATCCGGGTCCACTCCTACCACTTGATTCGATCCGCACTCCACCGTCGCTGGCCGCTCTGTGTTCTCACGCAGTGTAAGGCACGGTACGCCCAGGGCGGTGGTTTCCTCTTGTACTCCCCCAGAATCGGTCAGCACTATACGTGCGTGGTCGTTGAGCGAAAGGAAATCGAGATATCCGAGCGGATCCAGGGGAACGAGTCCCCGGTTCCGTCCGGCAGCGCCGGTCAAATATCGCCCCAAACTGAAACTCTCGATACTTTTCCTGGTTCGAGGATGAACCGGGAAAAATATCGGGAGTTCCGCAGCCAGGTCGCTGACGGCGCTGAGAATCCCTTGCAGCGTTTTGGCGCCGTCCACGTTGGAGGGTCGATGGAGAGTAAGCACTCCGTAAGGGCGGCAGCCAGACCCGTTCTGACGTACGCCAAGCCGGTCGAGAATCGGCGACTGTGCGGCCAACTCGCGATGCCGGAGCAGGCAGTCGATCATGACATTCCCGACGAAGAAAATTTTCTCGTCCGGCACCCCTTCGTGTTTTAAGTTCTCCACGCCACTCTGCTCGGTCACGAACAGCAGGGTGGAGACTGCGTCCGTGAGTTTGCGGTTAATCTCCTCGGGCATGGTCATATCAAAGCTGCGCAATCCGGCTTCGACGTGTGCCACGGCGATTCCCAGTTTGACGGCAGAGAGTGCGACGGCGATTGTAGAATTGACGTCGCCCACGACCAGAACCATTTGGGGCTTGTAATCAAGCAGAACGGGCTCGATGCGTCGCATGATTTCGGCGGTCTGCACGGCGTGACTCCCGGAACCGACTTCAAGATTCACGTCCGGCTTGGGCAGGCCGAGATCGGCGAAGAAGTTTCCGGAGAGAAGTTCATCGTAGTGCTGGCCGGAGTGGACCAGGCAGTGTTCGATGTCGAGAGATTTCTTTAACTCCTCATTGATGGGAGCGATTTTCATGAAGTTGGGGCGAGCCCCAACCACGCTCAATAGGCGGATCATAGCGAGACTCCGCCTGCGGTTCGTTTCGGCATTCGCCGATGTTTCCTCCGCACCGGGATGTTGAATCCTGACACCGCAACGAAGAGCTTCACCACCCAACCAGTGTAGAACAGTTTAGGAGTACGGGATTTCGGGCGGTGCTTACGCAGCGCGAGCCATGCCGGTTGCATCAGCGCTCTGTCTGCGGAAAGTCATCACGATGGTGGCAGCGAAGCGATCGAAGGGAGGAATCATGGTGGCGCGCATTAGAAGCAATTCGAAGAACGCTGCCGGGGCGAAGAAGCCGCTGTAGGGCTGCGGTTGCGTCAGGAAACGCACGGATTCCGGATGCATGTCGGCAGACTCGCCGAGCTTGCGGAGAGCGCGGACACTGTTTGCACGGTAATGAGTAGGATAAATATCGTCGCCTGCGCGATCGTCATTCACGAGTCTCAATACCAAAGACTTCAGCAGGAGTTTTTTGGCTACGATGTTCGCAAAAACGAGATAGTTCCGCGTGTTCGGAGTGTGCACCATCAGGGCTCCTCCCGGTGCAACGACGCGGGACATTTCCTGAAAAATCGCCAGCGGAGCACGCAGATGCTCGACCACCATGTTGCAAGTGACCAGATCGAAACTGGCATCGGGAAAGGGAAGGGAACCCAGCGACCCGCAGACACGGTGGGAGATGTTGAGGTGCTTGCGCAAGTGAGGCAGGTCAATATCGATGCCCACGACCATCCGCGTCCGGCCGACGATTTCGTTTTCGAGCGGCTCGAGATCTCGACCCAGTAGGCGCCACCCGCAACCCGAGTCCAGCCAACGGACGGGCTGAGCGAGATGCTGGCGGATCATTTCGCCCCAAATCTCCTGGTTCCACCGAAGCTGAGGTAACATTCGCCGCTGCAACCGCCAAGTAGCCCCGCGACCGAGCCATTTATCCCATAGGCCTAGCATTGTCGGTACCTCACAGCCCGGCAATCATAGCCCTTAGACCGTGTTTCCGACAAGGTCACTACCGATGTTGAGTGTTCTATCCGAGAGGTGATCGTAGGATGACGCTCAGGTTCCTACTCCGTATATTCCTTTCCCGCCGACGGCTGCTTTTCTAATGAAAGATGTCCGTAGGCCCGTGCTCCAAGGCGCGCCCCGGCCCCAAAGCGTCCCTCCCTGCGCCTATTGGCCGGAAGTTCGGCAGAGCATTCGTATCCGAGTTGATCCATTACCGGCCCCCATGCGGACTCCATCTCGACGACCGCCTCTGCGGGGAGAGCAGTTTTCCAGCCTCCTGCTCGCGCCGAGCGGACGAACTGGATATCCTGCCGCGTGCCCTTGGTTTGATGCCACGCGCTGCCTTGAACTTTCTCGAGGCTTTGCATCTCGCGAGCAGAGCTGCGTTGCACAGCTCTGGCAATTCGTTCGGGCGTGGCTTCTATGCCAAGGAACGAAGCTATTTTCGTCAAGGCAGGCTCCGTTTCGCTCAACATATCCTCATAGCGCAGAAGCAGGAAGTCAGGATCATTCTGCCGCATTGCCAGCCAGATGGTTACGTTCTGCTCCCAGGAGCCGATCCGCGGGGGTTGGACCGTCTCTCCAGCAATAAAGCGGGTGACGAAACGGTGCAGCGGGTAATCATCCTCGATCATCCGGCGCTTGCGTTGAAAATGAAACAGCGAGACTACGACATCGCGCGGGTCGCGAACGACGTAAATAACCCTTTTATAGTGGGGACGAAACGCTTCATGGCAATTGATGAGGCGGGGCCGCGGCATTCTCAGGAAAAACCGGTTCGGCATCACCTCGAAGTGCGGAATTAATTCCGGGATGTTTAGAAAATCGACTTGGCGGTCGCCATAAAACAGATTTCCCACCAGAAAGCGTGTCCACGTGTTCCCAGACTTAGGATATGCGATCAGGAATGCATCATCTGGAAAAAAGCGGGAGGTCCGCGCCTGCCGGGTGTCTCCCCGCAATGAGTTTGAGTCGCGCTTTGATGGCGCCAATCATAGATCCGCCGTCTTTACCGATTTAACCGGTACGAAATCGTTCAATACTGTCATCGTATCGCCAGGGAGCGGCGTCTGCAACAAGAACCAGATTGCTCTTCACACCTAAAGTCATCTCGCGGACCAGCGAGAAAGCATGCAAGCCGGGAGTTATCGCACGCGGGTACACGAGCGCTGGTTAAGGAACCATTAAAGTTTGATGAATAATCCGCACTCGGTTCAGTCCGCCCAGAAGCTATGATTGATGGGCGGCCTCGGTCTTCCGCGCATAGTAGGAGGGTGGGCCGGGTTCGAGTTTGCGGCCTTGATCGCTGAAGCGGGCAAGGTGAAGCGCTCCGATTTTTTGCAGTGCGAATTGCACGGTGGTGGCCAGCACGCCGAATCCGTATTTCACGCTGCGGCGGAAATTGATGGACGACGCTTCTTCGAAGTACTTGGTGGGGCAGGACACTTCGCCGATATGGAAACCGAAGTGTACGCACTGGGCCAGCATCTGGTTGTCGAAGACGAAGTCGTCAGAATTTTCGAGCAGGGGAAGTTCGGTAAGCACCTTGCGGCTGAAGGCGCGGTATCCCGTGTGATATTCGGAAAGCTTTACACGCAGAAAAAGATTCTCAAATGCGGTGAGCAGCCGGTTGGATATGTATTTGTAGAGCGGCATGCCGCCGCGCAGCGCCGTCCCGCCGATGATGCGCGAGCCCAGCACAACGTCATAAACCTCGTAAGCCACCATGCTGGCCATGGCGGTGACCAGCAGCGGAGTGTACTGATAATCGGGGTGAAGCATGATAACCACATCGGCGCCCGCGGCCAGGGCTTCGCGATAGCAGGTCTGCTGATTGCGGCCATAGCCATAGTTGCGGTCGTGCTGAAAGACCTGCAAGCCGAGGCGGCGCGCCACCTCAACCGTGCCATCCGAGCTGTGATCATCGACCAGAACGCAGGTGTCCACGAGGTCTGGCAATTCTCCGACGGTCACCTCGAGGGTTTTTTCCGCATTGTAGGCGGGCATTACGACCGCGATGTGCTTGCCATTGATCATTTGCAGGAAGCCGCTTGGATTAAGGGGACGATTCCATGATACCTGATCTCGTTTATCACACTAAAGCGCGCCAACCTGTGGAAATTTGGCGTTGGACGTGCATCGGAAGTCCGCAATATCCTTTTTCCATAGGGTAGATCATGTAAATTGTTCAGGGCTCTTTCTTGAGACGGGCAATTTTCACCTAGGGTGTTCGCCTGATGCTCTCATCCCTGTGAGGCCGGTACCCGCCCCGGTCAAGAGAAATCCCAAGCCTTCCGGAATTGACAAAGGCAACCGCCCCTCCCGGCGACACATCCAAAACGCGCTATTGTGACGCTTTCCCAGCCCGATGCCGGACAAGGTTTACGCTGACTTTACGCATCTTTTCGCATCTCGAGCGCCGTCCTGATGATCGAACTGGGTCGTCTGGCTCAGGGCGGTGGGGCCGATTCCGCATTCTGGAAGCCGACTGTGCGGCCTGTAAGTGCCTGTGGAAATGGGTGTTCGTTCGTCACATCCATTTTCGTCTCAAAGTGGCATTGTGGATGCTACGTAATTTGGAAATATCCCAGTTGCGTGTAAGTCGTAGAGCAGGGCGAATCCAAATCATTAGGGGGCGTGATGAACGAGCAGTCCGTTCGGCTAGGACCGCGCGAACAACAAATCGTCGAACTGCTTTTGCAAGGCTGTGACAATGCCGAGATTGCCAGCCAGCTCAAGATGGCCCGCAGAACCGTAAAGGCTCATTTCAACCGGCTGTTTCTCCGCTTCGGAATCACTGGCGGAATCAAGCGAGTAAAACTCGCAACCCTTTTATACCGGAGGCAATTATGTTTGCGAACGAACGTTACGGACCCCGTACCCCCAGCGAGCGTGAAAACCGAGTCATCGAGCTTGTCGCCCAGGGCTTGAAGAACCGCGACGTGGCCGATGCCATAGGCACGACCGAACACGTGGTGAAAAACTATCTTCGCGTGATCTATGACAAGCTTGGGCTGTGGAACCGCGTCGAACTCGCGCTGTGGTACGAGTCGCGCAAGCACGAGCCCCAACTTCCGGCCTGATTTGCGGCTGCGAGTAGAGGCGGAGTTCGGCTTCCGCTTTTACTCGCAACCGAAGGCCTGCAGGTTGCGCAGCCGGTTAGCGGCGGCCGTTCCGCCCTTGCGGGCGGCTGCATCCAGCAGCAGGCGCGCCTGGTCGCAACTCTTGGGCACGCCGTCTCCTCGCAGATACAAATCGGACAGCGTGACCGTCGCCGCAAGGTTTCCCTTGCCCACTGCCTTCCATAACCACTGAGCAGCTTCTTTGCGGTCGCGCGGCGTCCCCTGGGTGCCGTTCATGTATTTCTCAGCCGTGGCCAACTCGTCCGCGCCGGTCGCATCCACGGCAAGCGTGGAGGTGTTTCCAGCCATACTCATGATCGGCATCGAATGCCGTGGGCTGGCCGGCTGAGCTCTTCGTGAAACGGCTGCCGGTCGCTTCCTGCTGGGGGCCCGGGAGGCCGCCGGGGTGGCTTCCGACGGTGAGCTGCTGCTCGCTTCGGGCTGCCGTGCGGCTGCTACCGGAGCGGTAGGCGCCTCGGGGGTGCCGCAGCGGGGGCTACAGATGGGATCGTTCGCGACGCTGTGGACTGGGTTCCGGCAGTCCCCAAAATGGCCTTGTTACCACGCCACACCATATAGGCCAGGAGCGCCAGCAGGATTGCGAGCATCATGCCTGCGTAGACCCGGTAGCTGCTGGCGAGGAGACTCGGGTTCCACATCTCCGTGGCCCATAGCGAAGTGCGGAAGATCTCTTTCCGGCAGCGCCCACGCTGGTTTCAACGGGTCGTGATCCCGGTTGGCGGCAGCGTGGGTTAACTCAGACTCGACCGAGTGCTCTGGAACGCTGTCACTAGAAGCAGGTTCGTGTTGGTCCCAACGCGGTGCGGAGATCGGCACATGCGCCTCGACTTGCGGAATGTGTGCCTCCGGCGAAATTTGCAAAGGCGCGCCGCACATTCCGCAAAATTTTTGTCCTCGCGGCGTTCTTGTGAGCGCACACACCACAAATGTCAGGAGATGCTTCGCTGGTTGGGGGAAACTCCTGCGTCGGTTTCGGCCTCGGCGACCTCAGCCTTGGTTTCACTCTTCTCGCCGCCGAGGGCTTGACCGATGACCTGAACAGAACCAGGCTGGGCAGAACCAGGTTGGGCAGAACCAGACTCCGCGGATGCAGGCTCTGAAGCAGAATCATTCTTCAGTTCTCTGAGCAGCTCGGCAACTGCCTGTTCGCGCTTCTCGGGCGGAGCGGTGAAATAAACTTCCGCCCATCGTCCCATGTGTGCCGCCAGTAACGGATTCAAGAGCGGATTCAGCTCAGGATCCGGCAAAGTGATTCTTGTCGGATTTGTCCGTAGGGATCGGCACTGGCATTCTCCGGAAGGGCGGTACGTATGATTGCACTACCGGGGAAAGAAGGTTGTCAAATTCGGAGTGGGGAAATCGGGCCGGCAAGGGAAGAAGCTATGCGGATCAGTCACAGGCCTTGCGGGATTGGCGGGTTCGAACTGGTCCAATTGCGCCTTGCGCTGGCTGGAGAGCTTTCCCTTCGGGGTTTTGCCATAAAGATCGGAGCCGGGGCAGTAGTAAAGAGCGGTGTGCAAGTCGACCCAGACCTGAGTATCGGGATTGCCTTTGTATTCCGGAGTCTCGGGGGGCTTCCGCCAGCCCGAGACAGATCAGAAACTTGTCAAAGATAGAAAGATCCGCGTCGGGAGCCGGCCGCTTGCGCCGATTCGCGCTTCGACGAAACCGCAGTGCCGCTGCCTGTGGCGCCCACGGAGTGGTTGGACCAAATTCCCCAGCGAATCACGACCACCACCAGAATGACCGCGACTGCGAGATAAAAATCGCCGCGACGGGAGCGCCAGAAGCGTCCCAACGCGCTGGGCGAGCGCGTCGGCAGAGAGCGATTCCAGAAAATCCCTGGCTTTCGCCGCGGAACTCCAGACCATTTCTCGCCCTCGGCTGCGGCCTCACCAGCGCGGTGGAGGGAGCTTTAACATATCGTCCTTCGGATTCGGCTGCGACTCAGCTGCGTTGGAAACGGGGTCGTATCCGCCAGTCGACGGTTCGTCCGCACTGGCGTTGGAACGATTCGGCGACCGAGGGTCAGCTATTTCCAACTCGGGCAGAGAGAATAGATCCGGCAGGTTCGCGTCTCCTGTGTCTTCCTCAATCTCGTGCAGATTTTCGTGTCGCGTGCGGCGCTGCAATCGGCGCGCGGCGGGCTTGTCCCTGTCCCGGGCACGATGGGCGATGATCTTCTCGTGCTCGCCTGCTGCGTGTGCCAGGCGGATGCCAGTTTGCTCTGCATGCTGGATGGCTCGCCGTCGCTGCGCGGCGGAGCGCCACATGTGCCGCAGAACTGCTCCTCCGCCAACAGTTTCCCTGCCGCACTTCCAGCACGGAGATGTCGCTGCAGCGGCCGCGCTCACACCCGCATTTGTCTTCCCCGCGTCTGGCTTCGCCGGATCTGTTCTGGAGGCCTCGAATTGCTCTTCCGCCAACGCTGCGAGATTCGGTTTGAGCCCTTCAATTGCGGCCAGCATGGTAGACCGCTCCGCCGCCATCGACTTCTTCGATTTCAACCCAGCATCCCGGCCCATCGCTTCGGTCACCAGTCCGGCCATCAGTTGGCAGGTGTGGATGTCCTGCTCGGCGAAGCCGCGAATTCTCGTCGAAATAAAGCTCCAGCGCGCCCACAATGTCGCCATCGTAGTAGATCGGCACGGCGACCAGCGATACGAATTCCCCGCTTGCGGCACGGTTCTGGATCGAACAAAACTTCGGTATTCACATCCTCGGTTCGAATCACCTGCCCGGTGCGCACGCTGGCTGGCAAATCGCGGTCTGCAGAGGGACCTCGCTTCCAGCGGGCAAAGCCGATGCGCCCGCTCCGGCACGATAACGCACCATCTTCTCCTTCGAGAATTCCGATGCCCGCGCCGCTGGCGTTCGTGATTCGTGCAACTCTCTCGGCCACCACTGCCATCGCCTTATCCAATTCGAGATGGCGCATCTGAATCTGGTGTTGCGCTTCGACAATTTCCGCCAGGGTCAGCGTGTAGTCGGCATCTTCGCGCGCACTTTCTTCTCGCGTCCCGTGCTCGTCTTCCTGCAGCAAAGCTTGCATTGGCCAGTTCCTGCTCGCGGAGTTGCTCGCTCTGCGACTCCAGGCTCGCTCTTCCAGTGCCCGCATTTTGCGGTTGTGCTCTTGAACACGATAGGCAGCTTCCAGCAGCTTTCCAAAAGTCTGCTCGTCGAGAACTGGTTTGTTCTTTTGGTCGCTCACGATGTTTTCTGTCCGCCTGTGGCCGGCCCGGCGGGGGAAAGGTCGGCCGGGCGGGGGACCAAATCCCATTCTAGTGCAATTCTTCCGCCAAAAAACCTATGTTGAGAACGTTGCGCAGTTTCCCTTAGCCGACGGATAAAGTCGCGATTCCAGGAGGCCATATTCATGATGTAAGAGATTACAGTCAGTTCGAAGGAATTCAAGGGACTTATCCCGGCCCAGGATCGCGAAAGCCGATCGAGTCTGCCGCGAGAAGTCCCAGCGCTTTGCACTTGTCCCAGGTTACTCTCGTCAGCTGCATAGCGCGCTGCACAACTTGATGATCGACCCCAGCGTGACCCTCTCTGCCTTTATGCCGAACGTCAGTTCAACAAGCCACGCTACTTATTCTCTGGAGTCAATCTGCTTTGTAGGACTTCGGCGGCAGCAGGAACTGAATGCCGAAATAACCCACGAAATAGGATTGATTGCTTGCGGCAGGTTCGAGGCTGCGTCCGGCCATGAAGAGAAGGATTACAGGGCGATGAATTTTGTAACGCGCGCCCAAGCCAATCGTGGGTTGGTACTCGGAAGGATGGAAAGTGCCTTGGGAATAAAACTCCATATCGCATTTCGAGTTTTGGAGTGAAGTCGTGGCCGAGCACGAGGCCGGTGAGCCAGCCGTCCGGTCCTTTGTGGACAAACTGATAGCCGATTTCGTAATCCACGTCGACCGGGCCAAATTTCCTGGAGAACTCAACGGGCAGAAGAAATGCCTCGCTCGCCGGAGTGATCCCGCGGCGGACGGCGTCATTCGGGTTGTTGAGGAAGAGCTGCGGGAAAACCGAGATGGAGAGACCCGACTCACCGGCATCGTAGAAACGCCACTTGACGCCGGGATTGGATTGACCCAGGCCATACTTAGTCGGGGAGCAGGATTCTGAACCCTCAACCATGCATTTTCGTAAGTGAGCTGGATGCGATCGCCGACGCCGAAATTGATGTCGAGGTCGGGAGTGTGGGAGACGGATTGATCGCTGTACAAAAATGGCATGTACCCGAGATTGATCTCCCAATTGAGATTGCCGGGAGTGTCCCGGATCGTTGGTGTAGTAGGGCGGGCCGCCTTGGGCAAATGCGGAGCCGGAGACCAGGAAAAAGAACAGAGGCACGGAAGATCCGGGTTCGCATCAAAGCTAGGCGGCCGGGAATCTCGGAAAGAGTTTCGCGGATTGCAAGTCATCCCATCATTCTGAAGGTTCGTGGTAAATGCCCTTCGTAGAGAATGCAGAGCAGTCTGCCAGGCACCAAGATGGAACAGCGGTCGCCGGCCGGCAATATGACAGTTTCGGTACATGCACGATTCTGGTATCAGGGAAAAGAGGCGGATTCTGCCAGTTCTTGATCAGCACGCCCGTTGAGGCCGAAATCGCGAATCGCTCCCCTCAACCTGTTCAAAAGTCTGAAGAGAAAGGGCTTATGCTCCAAGCCGGGTCGCAGCCTCCTGTAGTTCTCTTGTACCCCAGTGCTCGCCGCCGAGCGCAGGTTGGCGGTGTGCAGACCGCGTCATTGGTTCCCATTCCTTCAGGCCCGATTTGGGAATCACTAGCCTAGCACGGCATCTCTGAATTTCTTCTGAAAGCCCTGGTTCTCGACCCTAAGTGCTGGAGCAGACGCGGCCTTAGCATGGGCGCGGCGGAAGGAGAAGGTTTGGCGAAAGATGTGCTTAACCGAATAGTGCGGACCGCGATCGGATCGAAGAAATAAGATCGTAAGAGACAAACAACCGAAGAATCTGGAACTCAAGGAGAGAACGCCGTGATGGACCTCGACGATGAAGGTTACGCCCCGCGATCAGCAGGTGCTGGATTTGCTGGTCCAGGGTTGCAGCAACAAGGAAATCGCCGGCCATTGAGCATCAGCCCGCGCACCGTGAAGCAGCACTTGCGCACGCTTTTTCTGCGTGCCGGAATACGGGATGGGCGCAAACGCGTGCGGCTGGCCACCGCCGCCTTCGAGAAGGCGGAGGTGAAGTCATGATGCCGCGCGAATGTTTGACCCCAAAGGAAATTCAAGTGGCGACCCTGGTTTGGGAGGGCCTTACCAATCGGGAGATCGGCAAGCTGATGGGCACAACCGAACAGGTGGTCAAGAATCACCTGCGCAACACCTTCGACAAACTCGGAGTCTGGAGCCGGCTCGAGTTGGCTATGTATGTCGCCAGCCACGGCGGCAAGAACTGGCTGGAAGAATCGGAACGCCCGGCTTCCTGCGCAGGCGTGGCAGCGGCGCAGTATGGCTTTGAAGAAGCTGGCAACTTTGCAAGTTTCGGCGTTGCTGCCCTTGGAAAGCGGCGCAACTTTGCTGCAAAAGCGTTTGCACTCCGCCTGAGCTCGACCAGTCGAATGTTCGTCGTAAGTCATTGAAAAATCGAACGCTTTGTTTTTCACTTGCGGTCGGCCTGCAATTGCATCTGGAGAGCTGACCCAAAGGAGCGGGCTCGCAAGCAGGCTGGAGCCGGCGCCGCAGTACCGGGCGGGGCGGAATGGACTACAAAGAAACCTTCTGGATGGCTTGCGACTCCACCGAACAGCTGCGGGCGGAGTATGGCCCGTTTCACACTCGCGCCGAGGCCGAAGCCGAAGCCCGCAAGCTGGGATTCGGTTACCTGCTGCGTTACGAACACATGCTCGATGAAAACGAGGAGATCCAGGAAGTTCGCTGCGTCTTCATCGAATTGCCCGGCGCGGTTCCGCAGCGGCAGCGGCGGTGGCGTGCCGTCAGCTTGCACACCCGTTGCGCCACCTGCGGTGAGTCCGCCACCCACGACCAGGCCTGGCAGGCTGAAGTGTGGGCGGACATCCACGAATTCGAACACTCCCGCCATCGCGTGCGGCTCTTCGAACATCCCGTGGCAAGGGCCTGAAGGAAATCGGTGGCTGGCGCGGATAGCTTCTGTACGCTCCTCGCAATCTATTCACGCAGCCGTCGATAGTTCGCTGGCCGCAGCCCGATCCACGAACCAGATCAGCTTGCCTTCACTCGGCCGCACCAGCTTTGGAGGGATATTTTTCGCCCGGGGCATTGCCTTCCAGACACTTCATGCAGTGCCGCCGCCTTGTCCGTTCCACTCACCAGAAACGCAACACAGCGGGCCGCGTTCAGCACCGGCAGCGTGAAAGTAATCCGGCTGGTTTTCAATTTCTCCACCCAGTTGGCCACGACCAGCCGCGATTTCTCCTGCAAAGCCGCAGTTTCCGGAAACAAGGAAGCGGTATGCCCGTCCGGTCCCATGCCCAGCAAGATTAGATCGAAGCGGGGAAATTCGCCGGGCGCTAACTAGAAAAACTTCCGCAGCGTCTGCTCGTAGGCTTCCGCTGCGGCGGCGGCATCCGGGTTCTCGGACGGGACGCGGAAAACGTTGGCCGCCGGAATCGGGAACCTTCGACAAGAGGGTTTCCTTGGCCATGCGGTAGTTGCTCTCCGGATCGTCGGGAGGAACGTGGCGTTCATCCCCCAAGAAAAAAAACATTTGCTCCCAGGGCAGGCTGGTGCTGGCATTGGCCGCGATCAGGGTGTACAGGTTCTTGGGAGTCGATCCGCCGGAGAGAGCAATCGTGAAGCGCCCGCGCTGGGCGATTGCGCTTGTTAGCGGCGCGTAGGACTTCTTCCGCCGCCGCCTGAAAAAGATCCTGCGGAGTAGTCAGCCTGCGCACTTCGAGGCGTGCGCGCTCACAACCCTTGCACCTCACCCGTTGCCGGATTTCGCCGCCGCGCACCGCGCCGCCCCCAGCAGAGCGGCTTTGTCGTTGGTGATGACGTGCACCGGAATGCCCTCCAGCAGCGGACGCAACCTGCCTTTATCAAGAAAAGCCCGCATGAAAAGCGGCCCGGTGAGCTTGGGAAGAATCTTCGGCGAGATGCCCCCGCCCAGAAAAATTCCGCCCGTAGCCATTGCCTTGAGAGCCAGATTGCCGGCTTCCGCGCCGTACACTGCGATCCAGAGATCCAGCGCTTGCTCGGCCCGCGGATTGGTGCCACTCAGAGCGGCGTGGGAAATCTCCGCGGCCGCGTCTTCCCCGGCCAGTTGCCCGGCAAATCCGGCAGGCTCTTCTCCGCATCCTTTCTCGCACAGAAACTCGTAAACGTTCACCAGGCCGGGTCCGGAGAGGATGCGTTCGTAACTGACATGTCCATAGCGGCTCGCCAGGAAGCGCAACAGTTCGATCTGCAGCTCCCCTTGCGGAGCGAAATCCGTGTGCCCGCCCTCGCAGGCAAAAACCTCATGTTGCCTGCCGTTCCAGAACAATCCCGCTTCTCCCAGGCCGGTTCCCGGCGCGATGACCGCCTGATTGCCAGCCGACGGCGCCACGTGGTTGAGAGCAATCAGATCCTGCGGGCTGAGCGCGCCAATTCCCCACGCGTTCGCTTCCAGATCGTTGATCAACAATGTGGCGGGCAATTGAATCTGTTTCGCCAGGCGGGATTGTTCGATGATCCAGGGAAGATTCGAGGTCTCGACGCGCCCATTTTGCACGGGTCCGGCAATTCCGAAACAGGCGACCTCGGGCAGGGTGGCGGAGCCTTGAGAAACTTGGAGACGATTTCTCCAAACTCGCGGTATTCGCGGCTGGGATAAACCTGCTCAGAAATCAGCCGAAGATGGCCATTCTGGGGCTGAAAATAGGCCAGTCGCGCGTTGGTTCCCCCAATGTCGCCGGCCAGAATCATTTCTCGAAGTTCCTCCAGCGCCGGCCGTCGCGCTCCAAACAGTTCGTCGGCCTCTTTCGGTCCCCAGGTGCCCGAAGCGTAATTCGGAAAGTTCCGCGGAGGCAGCGCCTTCCACAGATCAAGCACGGGATTCACCACGCTCCATCCCGCCTCCACCATATCCGCGCGCTGAAACAGCGTCTGGTCGCCGATCATGCAATCGTGCAGCAGTCGCTCATAGCCGGTGCTGGGCTGCTTTCCGAAGTATTGCTGATATTCGAAGTTCATGTCCACGGTGCCCAGGCGCATCACCTGGCCCGGGAACCTTGGCCGCGAATTGCAGCGAGATTCCTTCCTCCGGCTGGATGTGCAGCACCAGCTGGTTCGGCATCATGTGTTCCACGGAAGTATCGCGGAACAGCACGAACGGCGCACGGCGGAACTGGATCACGATGTGGGTATTGCGCGCCGGCATGCGCTTTCCCGTGCGAAGATAGAAAGGAACGTCCGCCCAGCGCCAGTTGTCGATGAGCAGCTTCATGGCAACGAAAGTTTCGGTGCGTGAATCCGGCGCGACGTCGGGCTCGGAACGGTATGCGGGAACTCTTTTCGCCATCCATCGTGCCCTCCCCGTACTGCCCGCGCACCGCGCGGTTCAGCACTTCCTCGTCGCTGATGGGCTGGATGGCATGCAGAATCTTGGCCTGTTCGTCACGCACTGCATTCGCGTCAAACGAAATAGGAGGCTCCATCGCAGTCAGGCTGATGAGTTGCATGATGTGGTTGGGCACCATGTCACGCAACGAACCCGCGTGCTCGAAATAGCTGCCGCGGCCTTCCACGCCCACAGTTTCAGCCACGGAAATCTGCACGTGATCGATGTAGCGGCGGTTCCAGATGGGCTCGAAGATTCCGTTGGCGAACCGGAACGCCATAATGTTCTGCACGGTCTCTTTGCCAAGATAATGGTCGATGCGGTAGATCTGCTTTTCATCGGCGAGCTTAAGCAGTTGCTGGTTCAGGGCTTTGGCCGACTCCAGATCGTGTCCGAAGGGTTTTTCGATGATCACCCGTCGCCAGTGATCGTTCGTTCTGCTCCATCAGCCCATTGGCGGCAAGCTTCTCAACGATAGGACCGAAATAACTGGGGGCCGTCGCCATGTAAAAGAAAAAGTTTTGATGCGTCGAGTGATCGCGGTCGATCTGCGCCAGTCGATCCTTGATCTTCGGGTAAAGCTGGTCGTCATTGAAATCGCCGGCAAAATAATAGAAGCGGCGCGAAAAGTTTTCCCAGGTTTTGCTATCGACACAGTCGCCGCAGTATTCTTTGACGTCGTCAAGGATCTGTTTGCGAAAATCCTCGTCCGTCATTGGCGCCCGCGCCACGCCCAACACCGCAAACTCTTTCGGGAAGCAAGTCCGCGCGGGACAGGTTGTACAGCGCGGGAATCAACAGGCGCGCCGTCAGATCTCCGGCGGCGCCGAAGATCACCATCACACAAGGATCGCCTTGTTTGCCGATGCGCGCTGGGGTTGTCGTGGGCTGTACCGCCAATTGGGCCATGATCGGATCCTCAGAATTGTCTGCTGAAATAAATTGCTACGCGCTCTTCTTGGTTGCGCTGGTCTTGGCCGCGCCGGCTTCGACGTGCCCGCCGAATTTCTGCCGCATGGCGGAAAGCATCTTCTCTGCGAACGTGTGTTGCTGCCGCGAGCGGAAGCGCACATACAGCGCTGCCGTCAGCACATCCGCGGGCACAGCTTCCTCCAGCGCCGCCTGAATCGTCCAGCGCCCTTCGCCGGAATCCTGCACGTAGCCTTCGTATTCTGAAAGCGTCGGATTCTCCGCCAGAGCCATGGCTGTAAGATCGAGCAGCCACGAACTCACCACGCTGCCCCGCCGCCACACTTCGGCAATATCCGGCAGGTTCAGATCGTAGCGGATATCTTCGGGCAAATCTTTGCTAGTGGCGTTGCGGAAGATATCGAAGCCCTCGGCATAGGCCTGCATCAGCCCGTATTCGATTCCGTTGTGCACCATTTTCACGAAGTGGCCCGAGCCTGACGGTCCGCAATGAATGTAGCCTTCTTCGGATGTGCCTCCAAGCTTTTCCCGGCCTGGAGTGCGCGGAATATCGCCGCGTCCCGGGGCCAGCGTTTTGAAAATGGGATCCAGCCGGTCTACCGCTTCTTTCGGTCCACCGATCATCATGCAGTAACCGCGCTCCAGACCCCAGACACCGCCGCTGGTTCCGACGTCTACATAATGAATGCCTTTGCCTTTGAGTTGGCCGGCGCGGCGCACGTCGTCTTTGAAATAAGAATTGCCGCCGTCGATGATGGTGTCGCCGGCTTGCATGTGCTGCGCCAGTTTCTGCACTGTCTGTTCGGTAGGATCGCCTGCCGGTACCATTACCCAGGCTGCCCGCGGCGGCTGCAGCTTGCCGACTAAATCCTCAAGCGAAGACGAGCCGCCGGCTCCTTCACCCGCGAGTTGCTTCACCGCGTCCGCACTCAGATCCGTAACAACGAGTTGATGTCCGCCACGCATGAGGCGGCGCGTCATGTTAGCGCCCATGCGCCCCAGGCCCACCATTCCCAATTGCATGCATTGCTCCTTACGGTAGCGCCTTGCAGCCGCGCCGGTTCTTCGCCGTCGCATCTACTCCAGCGCTTTTTGCACCGCCGCCGTCAGCGTAACCAGCCCCGCATCCACATCGTGCAAATGCACGCGTAACGCGCGCCGCCCGCGCTCCACCAGCACCTGAAAATCGCCTCGCGCCTGCGCCGCCTTAACCACGCCGAACGTATATTTTTGTTGCGGCACCGGCAGTTCCAGGCCATCGTCACAAGTCACCTGCAGGAACACGCCGGTATTTGGACCGCCCTTGTACGCCTGTCCCGTCGAATGCAGAAAGCGAGGTCCAAAGCCCAGGCAGGTCGCCACACGTTTCTGGTCCCGCACCGCGTGCCGGATGGCCTGCAGTTTTCTTTCGTGTTCGGCATTCATCTGGATAAATCCCAGCACGGCAAAGTAGTCGCCCGCGCCGATGCGCCCGAGATGAGCCTTCAAATATCCGGCGAGAGACTTGTCTCCACCGGCGGCCCGCGCCAACTCCGCTGCATTTTTCTCGTCGGTAAACAGCTTGATGCCGCCATCTTCTAAGATGGGTTTTTCTGCGGGCAGGGAACCGGTCTTTTCATACTCCGATGTCAGGTTCCGCGTAACAATCTTGCTGGCCTCAACGTCGGGCTGGTTGAAAGCGTTGATGCCGATGATGGAACCAGCCACCGCAGTGGCAATTTCCCAGCGGAAGAATTCCGCGCCCAGGTCATACACGTCGGCCATCGCGATTCGCAGTACGGCATGCCCGGCGGCCTCCACCGCCGCCACTTTCGCGTCCTGCCGCACATCCGTCGCATGTTTTGTGTGGATGTAGGCAAATACGCGATCGCTGCCGTAGGCCTCCGGCGCCGCTAATTCTTCGCGGTCCACTGGGATAATGCCCTTTCCAACTTTCCCGGTGGACTCGGCCAGCAACTGTTCCAGCCACGCGCCAAGGTCAAAGATGTCGGGAGAAGTAATGATTGTGACTTTGTCGCGTCCGTTTCGCGCTGCTGTGCCCAGAATGATTCCAAGTGCTGCGCCAGGATTTTCCTCTATGGGCGTCGAAGGTCCGCAAGCCCGAACCATCTCCTGCGCACGATCGAGAAATTTCTTGATGTCCACTCCCATGACTGCCGCGGGCGCCATGCCGAAATTTGAAAGCGCGGAATAGCGGCCGCCTATCGAAGGCCGCCCAAAAAAGATATGACGGAACTGGTCGGCTTCCGCGACCTGCTGCATCTTGGAACCGGGGTCGGTGATGGCAATAAAGTGGCTGCCGGCCTGATCCGCGCCCACAGCCTGCTTTGTGCGCTCAAAGAAGTATTGTTTGAAGATGTTGGGCTCGAGCGTGCTGCCTGATTTGCTGGAGACGATGAAGAGCGTCCGCGCAATGTCGACCTTGTTCTCGAATGCCTTCACCTGCGCCGGGTCGGTGGAATCGAGTACGTGCAGATCAGGGAATCCGGGAACCTTGCCGAAGGTCGTGCGCAGAACTTCAGGACACAAGCTTGATCCGCCCATCCCCAGCAGAAGAACATCCTTGAAACCCGCGCTCCAAACCTCCTTCGCAATATTCCGCAATTCGACGGGATGCGCGATCTGTTCTTCGACAATGTCCAGCCAGCCCAGCCAGTTTGCCTCATCGTCGCCCGTCCATAGCGTTGCATCGCGCTGCCAAAGGCGCTGCATCTTGTTGCCGGATTGCCATTCGCCAATGGCGGCCTTCACCGCCGTGGCGAGGGTTTCTGGCAGCGAAGTCTTCAGGCGGCTCAAGCGGTTTTTCCTTTTGGCTGCGTGCTCTTCTCCACCGCCGCCAGCAGTTTGTGGAATGCGTCCGCAAACAGTTTCACGCCATCTTCGGTGAGCTTGCTGGTCACCTCTTTGATCGAGATGCCGGTTCTTGCCAGGTTGTCCATCACGTTCTGGGCCCCGGCAACGTCCTCGGTCAGGCTGTTGCGCAGCCGTCCGTGATCTCGAAAGGCATCGATGGTGGCGGGGGGCATCGTATTCACAGTGTCGGGACCGATCAATTCCTCGACGTACATCACATCACGATAAGCGGGATTTTTTGTGCTTGTGCTCGCCCACAGAACACGTTGAGTTTGCGCTCCCTGGGCCGCCAGCGCCTGCCATCGCGGTCCGCTGAAAATACGTTGATAGCGCAGGTAGGTCAGCTTGCCGTTGGCGATGGCAACTTTGCCGAGCAGGCTTTTCAGCAATGCCTGCTGTTGCGCGTCGGTCGTAGTTTTCAGCTTGTCGTTAATCATCGAATCCACCAGCGAGTCAATGCGGCTGATGAAGAAGCTGGCCACGCCTCCGATTTTCTTGAGATTGCCGCCACGCTTCGCCAGATCCTCAAGCCCCGCGATGTGCGCTTCGGCAACTTTCTCGTAGACTTCCTGCGCGAACAACAAAGTCACGTTTACGTTGATGCCTTCGCCAATCGCCTGGCGAATCGCGGGAAGTCCCTCCGCCGTTCCCGGAATTTTGATCATCACGTTCGGGCGATTTACCGCTTTCCACAGCCGCCGCGCCTCGTCAATCGTCTCCTGCGTCTTCAGCGCCAGGAGCGGAGAAACTTCCAGGCTCACGTACCCATCTCGGAACTTCGAACTGTCATATACCGGCCGCAGCACATCCGCGGCGTCCTGAATGTCACGAATCGCAATCTGCTCGTAGCGGGCAGTCGTATCGAGATCATTGCGCGCGGCCAGCGACTTCAATATGTCGTCGTAGAGCGAGCTTTCGCCGATTGCCTTCTCGAAGATGGACGGATTCGAAGTCATGCCCCGGAGCCCATCGTCATCGATCATCGTTTTCAGTTTGCCGCTTGTGATCAGGTCGCGCCGGATGTAGTCCAGCCACATCGACTGCCCATAGTTGAGTAACTCTTTAACGGGATTTGTTGCTTTCGAGGTTTCCAGAACTCCGGTAGGCTGCATAATGATTTTCTCCCTGCGATTTTCTCTGGCTGACTCTATCTGGGGATTCGATAAGGATTGCTACTTTTCCGCAATCGCCTTGTGCGCTTCCGCAACTACCGCATCCACAGTGAAGCCGAAATATTTCAGCAGATCTTTCAACGGAGCCGACGCACCGAACCGGTGCATGCCAATCTTTTTTCCCTTCAACCCAACGTACCGCTCCCAACCAAAAGTGGCCGCCATCTCAACCGATACCCGCGCGGTCACCGAAGAGGGAAGCACACTCTCTTTGTAAGCCGCATCCTGCTGCTCAAAAATATCCCACGACGGCATGCTCACCACTCGCGCAGCAATCCCTTCAGCCATCAACTTTTCGTAGGCCTCGATACACAGCGAAACTTCGCTGCCCGTCCCCATCAGAATCACATCGGGTTTGCCGCCTGGCGCATCCGCCAGAATGTAAGCACCCTTCGCCGTTCCGAAGGCCACGCTGTACTTGGTCCGGTCAAAAGTCGGGAGGTTTTGCCGCGTCAGCACCAGCGCCACCGGCTGGTGTTGCAACTTCGCGATGATCTTCCATGCTTCCACCACCTCATTCGCGTCCGCAGGACGCAACACAACCAGATTCGGCATCGCGCGCAGCGACGCCAGTTGTTCGATCGGCTGATGTGTAGGCCCATCTTCCCCCACGCCAATCGAGTCGTGCGTGAAAATGAAAATCGAGGGAGCTTCCATCAGCGCCGAAAGCCGGATGCTGGCGCGCATGTAGTCGCTGAAATTAAAGAACGTTGCACCAAATGCGCGAATTCCAGAAACCACAAGCCCGTTCACACTCGCGCCCATGACGTGTTCGCGCACTCCGAAGTGCAGATTCCGCCCAGCATAGTCGCCCGCCTGAAAATCTCCCGCGCCGTCAAACTTCAGCGCGGTCTTGTTCGAAGTAGCCAGGTCCGCTGAACCGCCAATCAGCCACGGAATGTTCTGGGCCAGCACATTCAGCACCTTGCCAGAACTCTCGCGCGTAGCGATGCCCTTCGCATCCGCCGGAAACGCGGGCAGATTCTTGTCCCAACCGTCAGGCAGCTCACGGTGTTGCATGCGGTGCAACCGCTCCGCCAGCTCCGGATACTCCTTCGAATACTCTGCGAACAGCTTTTCCCACCGTGCCCGAGCGTCACGCCCGCGCTTTCCAACGCCCGCCTGAAAATGCTCGCGCACGCCTTCCGGCACCAGAAACTTGGCATCCTCCGGCCAGCCATAAAACTTCTTTACCAGCCGAACTTCCTCTTCCCCGAGAGGCTCTCCGTGCGCCGCATTCGTGTCTTGCTTGTGCGGCGATCCATATCCGATATGGCTGTCCACGATGATCAGGGTAGGACGATCCGTAGTCTTCTGGAAAACCTCAAACGCTCGCGCCAGCATCTCCAGATCGTTGGCATCGGCAACGCGAGTTACGTTCCATCCATAGCCGAAAAATCGCGTGGCCACGTCTTCGCTGAAAGACCAATCCGCAGGACCATCCAGAGTGATGTTGTTGTGGTCATACATCCAGCACAGATTCGAAAGCTTGAGATGCCCGGCCAGCGACGCCGCTTCGCCACCAACGCCTTCCATCAGATCGCCGTCCGAACACATGGCATACACGTTGAAATCGAAAATCTCAAAGCCGGGCCGGTTGAAATTCGCCGCCAGCCACCTGCTCGCCATGGCCATCCCCAAGCTATTTCCCACGCCCTGGCCGAGCGGCCCAGTAGTAGTTTCCACGCCGGTAGTGATGTGCGATTCCGGATGTCCCGGAGTCCGGCTCCCGAGTTGACGGAAGCGCTTGATCTCCTCCAGGGGAACCGCGAGCGTCTTCAGAACATTCCCGTCCTTGTCCACGTCGCGCACGCCCGTAAGGTAAAGCATGGCGTAGAGCAGCATGGAGGCGTGGCCGTTCGACAGCACGAACCGGTCGCGATTCAGCCAACGGGGATCTTCTGGGTCGTAACGCAGAAACTCCTGCCACAAGCAGTAAGTCACCGGCGCCAGCCCCATCGGCGCGCCCGGATGTCCGCTGTTGGCCTGCTGCACCGCGTCAATCGCCAGGGTGCGGATCGTGTTAATGCACAGCGTGTCCAACTGCTTGCCGGTCACTACCGCTTGTTCGCTGACTGCCATGCGATGCGCGCTCCTTCGCAGAAAACAACTAGGCCCTCAATTGACGTGCTCCACTTATTAGAGTTCCGAGGGCAGAAAAGGGTTTCAGCTACGCAGTCGAGTGTACCAAGTTCTTGCGGGCCGATGTCGCCGGACTTGTGAAAAACGTGTGATCTAGAGGAACGAAAGGAAAGGCAGGATCTAACAATTGTTCTATTTCAGCAGTTGCAGGTAGCTGTTCTCGCTCTTCGACGCTCGTGTGGTCTCTTGGACGTACTTAAGAAACTGGCGAAGATTTTCTTTCTCCGCAGCCTCCATTCCGGCGAAGCGTATGCGCATTCCAGCAGCCGGCGCGCTGCGAGTGACCACGCCATTTAGCGCCAGGCCTTTCACCCAAATCTTGCCGCTCGCGACCCATAATCCAATCTCCACCTTGGAGCCGCCGGTAATGTGAACCGCAGTTTCGACCTGGCATCCACCCAGGCTGGTGTTGGAAAGATTGCCCCAGATGGGAGCATTCGACTCGTTGACCCGCAACTCCACGGCCACAAAACAACGGATTCTAGGATGCCGCCTGCGATCCTGTCCCAAGTTCGCGCTGAAAAGATCGGGCTCAAACGGAGGAATGGCGGAGATTGGCTTGGGCAAGGGTTGCTTCGCCGGAGGCTCAGTCGTTGCCTCGGCCGAGGTTGAGGGTCCGCCAGATGCTTCTCTCTTGAACTCTCGCATTGCCGCCAGAAGAGCCTCTTCTCGACGCTCCGGCGGGGCATCGCGATAAATCTGCAGCAGTTTTCCCAGGTTCCGTGCCATCTCCGGATCGGCCAGTAACCCCGTCCAGTCCATTCCCTCCGCTGCTTTAGGCTTGGATTCACTCATTGAAATGGCGATTCCCTCGTACGACTCTCCGGTTTCAGGTTGAACCCTGGGTCACCTGGTCCACAAGATGACTGAAGTCATAGTCCCCGCTCCGAAAGGGGCGGCACATTTAAGCCCGCCACGGCAGCCAAAGCCGGCCGCGAAGGGGCGCAGGAATGCAGCCCAGGCAAGCCTTGGGTCGAAAGTAGAATAGGAACCACCCCGAAAGGGCGGAAGAGACGCCACGGCGAGACTCCGGAGGGACGACACACGTTCTCACGCACACTCGAAGACGTGAAGGAAACTATGGCAAAGACTCTCAACACAGAGTTTCAACTCATGTGTTTTCAGTCGATCGGTTCCAAGCCCTCGAAATAAGTCGCGAGCGCCTTTTGCTGCCCCCCGGTGAGGGCGAGAAATTCAAAGCCGTAATGGTATCCGCGGCGGTAGCGGACCACGGCCCTCACCTCCCACGGAAGCTCCGAGCCCGGAAGCGAAAAGCTCAAGCCGGCTACATCGCCAACATTCAGTTCGGTCGCCAGGAGTATCGCGATTCCCGCCTGAGATAGGTCCCTGCAATGTCCCTCAAGCTTCTGATACTTATCTCCTAGCAGGCAACTCACGGAGACTCGGAAGTCGGCACGGTATCTGGGATGCCGCCTTCGGCGCCGGTCAATCGGCTTGACTGCGGACTGCTTGGTTGAGGGCTTTGCGCGCGACGAGGGCATGGGGAGTGGAAGTTCGTGGCCTTGCGATTGTTAGGGGACGCTCGGAATGCGAGTTGAGTGACCCCAGTGCTTTCTTCCGATGATCTCCTTATACTCTATCGGTCGGCGTCCCAGCAGGGAAGTACCGAAAGTGATTGCCCCGTTGCTTTCCGGTAGCATCTAAGCTCAGACTTGCCGGGTTCTTGGGTTTTTGCATCGCGAGCTGGTTTAAGCGAATCAGTTACAAGCTGTTATGCCACGAAGAGAAAGGTCGTCCCGAAGACTTTCTTTGTATGGGACGTTTTCACAATAGGAAATGCCCCGTTCCTTGCCTCAACTAGACCGCTGCTTTCTTGGCTTTGCTCTGACACTCCTGTTGTCTGCCACCAGCGTCGTGGCTCAGAATTCTGCGCCAACACCTTCCATTTCTCTCCCCGGATCGCAGAGCCCCTTCACCGGCAGCGAGCCGGAGGGCAAAGCGACTCCGGACGTCTTGCAGCTGAGCTTCCAGGACGCGATCGACCGTGGACTCCGCAATAACCTAGGCCTACTGCTCTCCGGCGACCAGACCATCACGGCCCGCGGCGAGCGCTGGAAGGAACTCAGCAACCTCTTGCCCAATCTTTCTGCGCGAGTACAGGAAGATGTCCAGACCCAAAGTCTCACTGCCCTTGGTCTCAAAGGCAACCTGTTTCATTCCCCAACTCCGCTTCCACGGGTGATCGGTCCCTACAACTACTTCGACGCGCGCGCTTCTGTTACCCAGTCATTCAGCTTCAAAGACTTCGAGAAGCAGCGCGCTGCCACCGAGAGCCTCAAATCCGCGCAATACACCTTCAAAGATGCGCGTGAACTGGTTGTGCTTGCCGTAGGCAATGCCTACTTGGTGGCCATTGCCACCGCCGCTCGCATCGAAGCCACCGCCGCTCAAGTAAAAAACGCTCAAGCCCTGTACGACAAGGCGTTCGACCAGAAAAAGGCTGGCCTGGTTCCAGCCATCGATGCTTTACGCTCGCAAGTTGAATTGCAGACCCGCCAGCAGCTGCTTATCTCCGCGCGCAATGACTATGCCAAGCAGAAACTGTCGTTGGCGCGGGTAATCGGCCTCCCGCCGGGCCAGGAGTTTCGCCTCACCGAAAAGGCCCCGTACGAGGCGCTGACGCCTCTGCCCCTTGAGATTTATCTGCAACGAGCCTACAGTTTGCGCTCTGACTATCAGGCCGCTCAGGCGCAAGTCCGGGCCGCAGAGCTTTCACGCCGCGCCGCGACCGCCGGCCACTATCCCTCTCTTGACGTAAACGCCAACTACGGCGACATCGGAGTCACCCCGGACCACTCCAACGGAACCTGGCAGGTGAATGGAGGCTTGAACATTCCCATCTTTGCGGGAGGAAAAGTTCACAGCGACGTCCTCGAAGCCGAAGCCCAACTGAAACAGGCGCGTTCTCAATTAGCCGATCTGCGCGGCCGCATCGATTATGAAGTTCGCGCATCGCTGCTGGATTTGAGTTCAGCAGCCGAGCAAGTCGAAGTTGCGCGCAGCTCCGTCAACCTGGCGGAACAGACTCTCACCCAGTCGGAAGATCGCTTTTCGGCCGGCGTGGCCGATAACCTGGAAGTGGTGCAGGCGCAGGAGTCCGTTGCCAGCGCGCATGAGAGTTACATTCAAAGTCTCTACGCCCACAACCTCGCCAAAATCGAACTGGCGCGCGCCATCGGCGACGCCGAGCAGGGAGTCAAACGATATCTGAAAGGCGAACACTAATCCAATATGGAACAGACGACGCAAACTCCGCCCGCCGCTGGGCCCGAGTCGCAAAGCCGCACTCAGCCGCTGCCCTCCACTGAACGGGATTTCCATACTCGACCTTCGCGCACTGCGAGTCCCCGCTTTCGTATCGCCCTCGTCGTCGGCCTGGTAGTGCTGCTGGTGCTGGGCATTTTCGTCTATCGCTACGTCACCAGTTACGAATCTACTGACGATGCCCAGGTCGATGGCCACCTCAACTCCATCAGCGCCCGCATTACCGGCCACGTTATGAAGTTGAATGTTCTCGATAACCAGTACGTGGAAGCCGGCACGGTATTGGTGGAAATCGATCCCGCCGACTATCAAACTGCTTACGACCGTGCCAAAGCCGATTTCGAGGATGCGCAAGCCGTCGCCGCCGCCGCCGGCGTAAATGTTCCCATCACTTCGGTCAGCACCACCAGCCAGGTTTCATCGGCGGAGGCCGATGTGCGCAGCGCGCGCTCAGGAATTGACGCCGCCAATAAACAGTTGCAGGCAGCCAAGGCTCAACTCGACCAGGCCGAAGCGAACAACGTTAAAGCGCAGAACGATCTCGGCCGTTACAAACAGCTTGTGGATAAGCTGGAGATCTCGTTGCAGCAATACGATCAGGCCGTAGCCGCCGCCAAAGCCGGCGCCGCCGCCGTCGATTCCGCCCGCGCTACTGCCGCTGCCTCCGAGGCCCAGGTTAATCAAGCCAAGGACAGACTGCTGCAGGCCGAGGCCAACTGGCGCAACTCCCAGACCGCTCCCCAGCAAATGCAGGTCACGCGCTCCCGAGCGGCCTCGGCGGTGGCGCAAGCCCAGCAAAAGAAAGCAGCTCTCGATCAAGCCCAGCTGAATCTGCAATACACAAAGATCATTGCTCCGGTTGCGGGCGTAATAAGCGACCGCACCGTCGAGGTGGGGCAGAATGTCTCCCCCGGCCAGGAACTGCTGAAGGTCATTCCCCTTAACGATGTCTGGATCACCGCCGACTTTAAAGAGACTCAGCTTCGCGAGATGAAAGTAGGCCAGCCGGTAGACATCGAAGTCGATGCCAACGGAAAAACCTACAAGGGCAAGGTTGACAGCATTGCTGGCGCCAGCGGCGCACGCTTCAGCTTGCTGCCTCCCGAAAACGCCACCGGAAATTATGTGAAGGTCGTGCAGCGCGTTCCCGTCAAAATTGTCCTCGATCCCGGAGAAAACAGCGATCACTACCTGAGACCCGGAATGTCCGTTGATCCCAAGGTCTGGATCAGGAGATGAGCGCTGGCGCCACCACATATGACGCCAATGCCGATGCCTGGCGTCCAGCCGTAAATCCATGGATTATCGCCATCACAGTTACACTGGCGACTTTCATGGAAGTGCTCGACACTTCTATCGCCAACGTCGCCCTGCCGCACATCGCCGGCAGCCTCTCGGCCGGACAGGACGAAAGCACCTGGGTCCTCACTTCCTACCTGGTCTCCAATGCCATCGTGCTTCCCCTGAGCGGCTGGCTTTCTTCCATCGTAGGCCGCAAGAATTTTTACATGGGCTGCGTTGCCCTGTTCACCGTGAGTTCTTTCATGTGCGGACTCGCGCCCAACCTGGCCACGCTCATCGTTTGCCGCGTGTTGCAAGGCGCTGGAGGAGGCGGTCTGCAGCCCAGCGAGCAAGCCATCCTCGCCGATACTTTTCCACCCGCCAAGCGTGGCATGGCCTTTGCCGTTTACGGCATTGCAGTGGTGAGCGCTCCCGCCATCGGTCCCACTCTCGGCGGCTGGATCACCGACAACTTCACCTGGCGCTGGATTTTTTTCATCAACATTCCCGTCGGGATCCTATCCCTTCTGCTGACCTCGCGGCTTATTCAAGATCCGCCGTATCTCAAGCGCCGCAAGCTCAGCGAAACCAAAATCGATTACGTCGGTCTCGGTTTCGTTGCCCTCGGCCTCGGCGCGTTGCAGATCGTCCTCGACAAAGGTCAGCGCGACGATTGGTTCGAATCGCATTTCATCGTGATCCTCACGCTGATAGCGGCAGCCTCGATAATCTTCGTGATCTTCTGGGAGTGGAAGCACAAGGATCCCATTATCGATCTCCATCTCTTCAGCGATCGCACCTTCGCCGTCTCGAATTCGCTAATGTTCATGCTGGGCTTTGCCCTGCTCGGCAGCACCCTGTTGCTGCCGCTATTCATGCAGACGCTGCTCGGCTACACCGCCGAACAATCGGGACTCGCCCTGATGCCCGGCGGATTCACCATCATGCTTCTGCTGCCCCTGGTGGGATTCCTGCTCTCGCGTTACAGCCCACGCTGGCTGCTGATTTTCGGCCTCGTCGTGCTTTCCGGGGCGCTGTTCCACATGGCCGGTTTCGATCTTGATATAGACTTCCGCACCGCGGCCACCGCTCGCGTCTTTCAAGCCGTCGGGATGGCTTTCCTGTTCGTTCCCATCAACACCGCTGCCTACGCCTTCCTGCCCCGCGACAAAAACAACGCCGCTTCGGGATTGATGAACCTGGCCCGCAACATCGGCGGCAGTGTCGGAATTTCTCTGGTCACCACCATGCTCGATCGCCGCACCCAGGTTCACCTCAACGATCTGTCCCATAATCTCAGCGCCTCCAACCCCGCCTTTCAGCAGTTGCTCCGGGGGACTACGCAAGCCATGCGGGCACACGGCGCAAACGCGGCTTTTGCTGGCCAGCAGGCCTATGCTCTGATCGAAGGTACGCTTCAGCGCCAAGCCACCATGCTGGCCTACATCGATGACTTTCGGCTCCTGGGGATCGCAATCCTGGTCATGGTTCCCCTGGTGTTCCTCATGAAAAAAGGCAAGCCCGGCGGCGGAATCGCGGTACACTAGTTCGCGGTAAACTCGAGGTAGCGGTTTTGGGTGGCGCAGCGGTTCACCGCTGCGATAACTATCTCCCTCCTAAAACCGGCTTCAGTCGCCGAGGGACCTGGGGGAATCAATGTTTCGCCTCATCACCATTGAGCGGGAGTACGGCTGCGGCGGCGGCGCCATCGCCGCTCAACTCGCCCAGCGCCTGGGATGGAAGCTCTGGGACCGCCTTCTTACCGAAGAAATCGCGCGCCTCGCCAACGTCGAACTGGCTGCGGTCTCGCGCTGCGAAGAGCGCATGGATACCACCTTCTACCGCCTGGCCAAAACATTCTGGCGCGGCAGTTACGAGCGCAGCTCTCCTCTTGGCCAACAGGCCTTCGATTCCGACCGCATGGTCTCGCTGATGGAGCAGATCACACCCAGAATTATCCAGGAAGGCAATGCCGTAGTGGTCGGCCGCGGCGCGCCCTACTTCTTGCGCGAGCAACCCGATGCCTTCCACGTCTTTCTGTATGCCCCGCGCGCCGAAAAGCTGCGCCGCCTGCTTCAGGACGAATGCACGAAATCCCAGGCCGAAGACCTAGTCGACACCGTCGACCGTGAGCGCATTGCCTTCGTCAAACACTACTTCGACGCCGACTGGCCCACCCGCTCCCTCTACCACATGATGATCAACACGGCCGTGGGCAACGAAAAAGTAATCGAGACAATTCTTCACACCATGCACTTGGTCGAGGACCATCCCAAAGTCACCGACTACGAACGCCCCAAAGTCCACAGCCCTATCTAAAAGGCTTGGCGCAAGTGAGCTTGAGGGCGCGCATTCGTGCGTGCCGCTAAACCAGTTCGCTAAATCACTCTGGGAGGGGCACGACGTTCAGTCGTGCCATTACGTCTGAAAATGGATTCGCGCTTTTAGCGCCTGAGGTAAGCCCCCTGACCCCTGATCACTGACCCCTGACCACTGCCCTGTGCGGCGCCGGACAGCACCCCTCCGCGCATACATCAGCCCGAGGCCCCAACGATCCCACAGCCCTCCGCTGCATCCCCGGATTCATCCGCTCCAAAATCAATTCGCGAATCATGCCAACAAACTTCGGATGCACGCCCACCGTCCTCGCCCGCGTCATCGGCAATGCCAGTGCATCGCACACTTGCCGCGCTTCCACATCCAGGTCATACAACACTTCCATGTGATCGGAGATGAAACTGATCGGCGCCAGCGCCACCGCCGACGCCAGATTCTCCGCCCGCACCTGTCGCAGATATTCAAGGATGTCCGGGCCCAGCCAAGGCTGCCCCGGCGCGCCGCTCCGGCTCTGATAAACGAGAGCATCGTTCATATGCCCCAGCGCCGCCGAAACCAGCCGCCGGACTTCTTCCAATTGCTTAACGTAGTCGCTGGTGTTCGCCATCGAAACCGGAATGCTGTGCGCAAGGTAAACGATCTGCACGTTACTCCGTGAATCCCCGGGGACAGCATTGAGCGCGTCCCGCACACGCTCAACCGAAGCCTCAACGAACGCGGGATGATTAAAGAATGGACGCAGCTTGTCCACCTCAGGCGCGCCCGCTCCAACCTCACTCTGCGCCCGCGCAATGTCCTCGCGATACTGCCGGCATCCTGAGTACGAACTGTAAGCCGAAGTCACAAACGCCAGAGCGCGCCGAATGCCATCCTGCTGCATTTTTTGCAGTGTCTCCGGCAGCAGCGGATGCCAGTTGCGGTTTCCCCAATAAATCGACAGCTTGGGCCCGTTGCGCTCCAACTCCGCTTCCAGCGCGCCGATCAACTCGCGCGTCTGCTGGTTGATCGGGCTCTTGCCCTCAAAGTGGTAGTAGTGCTCGGCCACAGTCAGCATGCGTTCGCGGGGAATGTTCCGTCCCCGCAGCACATTTTCGAGGAAGGGAATCACCTCTTCCTTCGATTCCGGGCCACCGAAAGAAACCACCAGAATAGCGTCGTAATTCATGTAGAGATTAGTTGTCGAGGTGCTGCAGAGCAAATCAATTGCCGTGTACCACCACGGTAGAAGCCACCGCCGCGACGCTCTTCGTCACAGACAGCGGCCGATCCAGCGCGATATCCATCTCTGTGAACCGCGGCAGAACCACATCGCGCCCGTGTCGCGACACCATGTATATCCCGGAAATGCAACTCGACACGATCCGGGACACTCCCGCCGTGGAAGCGTCGGTTGCAGTCGCGACCAGCGCTTCGATGATGATCTGCGCGGCATCATCCACTTCCTTGGCGAGGCCTGCGGTCACGCCGAGGTTGATCGCCATCCAAGCCTTGCCCGGGCGCTCGCCTCGCAACTGGCCCTCCGCGTCAATCTTCGTGTGCGACCTCCGGTCCAATTCCGCTTGGGCAAGCGACGCGGAAATCGGTATTAGGTTCCCACCGGGCAGCGTCAACCCAGTGAACGTCAGCGCCAGCGATCCTGCCCGGCTTCCCCAACGCGGCGGAGTCTTCTTCACTACCTTCCCTTCAATCAGCGTCCCCGCCGGAAGCACGACGCGCGAATTCAAAAACACCGGCTCCAGCAGACGCGCCTGCACCAAATCGCCGGGCTTGCTCTTCGATGCGCTGATATCGCCGAGAAGAAGGATCTTGCACGCCGTGCCCGCCGGAAGAGTTTCCAGGCCAGATAAATCGGGACCAGAAGCAGATCCACCCTCAGCACTCGGTGAAAAGGGTTTTACACCCTCCACGCTGTAGGCCTCCAGCACCATCATCGGCGCCGCCAGCCTCGCAGGCCCGTACAAGCCGCCAGCTTTACTCACTTCCACGTCGCCGGGCTGTTCCCCTTGCTGTCCTGATTTCTTCTTCTTTGTTTGCGCGTGTACCTCGCGCTTCCGGCTGATGGAGATAAGCGAAACTTGCAGTGCGCTTTCACCGCTTGTCCCAGAGACGGTAGCCATCTTGAAGACTGGATACGGTTCATGTCGAGGCGTGAAAGCCTTCACCGCCCACGGCCAGTGGTCGTCCGGCGTCCTCCGTCTTTTTTCCATGTGGTCGACTGCCAGGCGCACCCGGCTGCCGGCAGGGAACAACTCCCGATCGGAAGAATAAACATCGCGCGCCAGGCTGCCCTCAACCATATCTCCCGCCTTCAATTTCGAAAGCTTCAACGGACTGTTGAGTTGCACTTTCACGTACAGGCTCGAATTCGCGGACGCCGCACCCGCCGGTTCCTCCGCGGCGCACGCCGCCACCCATCCCCCCAAAGCCAGGGCCGCCAGCAGCGCACCGCTGATGACTTTCGACAGCTTGCCACGTCTCATGATCTGCTCCTGTTTGCCGCAAGCCGCCGGGGGTGGGGTCAATGCGTCTCCCCTTAATTACATCATGATTCATGGAAACGCACAGAAGGAATTAACGCCGGTCACAGGTACCGCTCGCGGTCATGAGGAGAAAACTTGGCCAAAGACAGCCAGTGGCGGCAAGGGAGCGCAAGCTCCATGTTACGCTTCTGAAGTGATTGGCCGGGTCTTTAAAGCCTTTAGGTACCGCGATTTTCGCCTGATGTGGTTTGGCGCCTGCACCTCCAGCATCGGCACCTGGATGCAGATCGTCGCCCAGGGCTGGCTGATCTACCGGCTCAGCCACTCCGCATTCTTACTGGCTCTCGATCAATTTCTCGGCGGCATCCCAATTTTTCTTTTCTCCCTGATCGGCGGCGTCGTCGCTGACCGCGTGGAGCGCCGCAAAATTCTGCTCGGTTCCCAGTATGTGCAAATGGCGACCGCCGGAATTCTCACTGTTCTTGTCGCCACTGGCGTGGTGCACGTCTGGCACATACTCTGTCTTTCCTTCATTTCCGGCTTCGCCCAGGCCTTCGGCGGCCCCGCCTACCAGGCGCTCATTCCCACCCTGGTCGAGAGAGAAGACATGCCGAACGCCATCGCGCTGAATTCCATTCAGTTCAACGTGGCAGTCATGGTCGGGCCTGCGCTCGCCGGGCAAGCCCTGGCGAAGCTGGGAGAGAAGTGGTGCTTCGGCCTGAACGCCCTGTCCTTTCTCGCGCCCATCATTTCGCTCTCCATCATCAGCGCCCGCTTCCTTCCCTTGAAAACGACGGAGTCAATGTTAACGAGCCTGAAGCAGGGCATTCATTTCGCTCGCAAGCAAGCGTCCATGGAGCCGCTGATCGTGCTCGCGTTCTGCATGACGGCGTTGGGCATGCCCATGCGTACCTATATTCCGGTCTTCGTGAAGGACATCTTCCATCGCGGCCCGGAAACTTACGGCAACCTCCTCGCGCTCATGGGTCTAGGCTCGATCATTGGCTCGCTGACCATTGCCGGCGCCGGCAACATGCGACGAAAAGGACTCACCGCCCTCGGAGCGCTCATCTGCCTGGGCGCGGGGATCTCCGCATTCGCACTCTCCAAGTCATTGCCCTTCAGCGGCGTCGTTCTCATATTGGTGGGAGCTTCCATGATGGCCGTCTTCGCCACCGTGAATTCACTCGTGCAGTTGATCACCACCAACGAAATGCGTGGCCGCGTCATGAGTGTCTATAACTTCGCCTTCCGCGGCGGCATGCCCATGGGCAATCTATTGTCGGGATGGCTAGTCCCCATATTCACCGCGCCCGTCGTGCTCGGCGTGAACGGAGTCCTGCTTATTCTCTTGGCTCTCTATTTCTTATTCGTACAACGACGCCTCGCCGCCCTTTGAGTCTGAGTATGCAAACATACCCACGTGGGAGAAGGTCGCGTGTGGGAAAGCTTCGTGTGAAAACGGGCTGGTGTGGGAACGGGCGCCTCGCCCGTTCAGCCGAGCAAAGCGAGGCGTCTCTAGCAGACACTGCCGGGTATTGCATTTCCACCCCGAATCGTGAATCCTCGATCAAGGAAGCACTATGCACCGATGGCTAGCAGTTTGTTTCGCACTCGTCTTGACATCGTCAATCCCTCGTGCAAACGGGCAAACCTGCGGCACCCATTGCGGAACGGAACGCTGGGCGATAAAAACTCTGTCCGATTCAGGCAGCGCCACCCCGGCAGCTGCAACGCCCACAAATACCTCAGTTTCCGCTTTGACCTCGAAGAAAGCCCCAGCCGCGCTGCCTGCGAATAGCCGCATACCTCCGATCGAGAATCAGCAGTTCACCGTCACGGCCCTGCTGATCGCCTGGAAGGAGGAATCCGGGCCGACCGGGGATCGTGATTTTCACCTCGTGCTCGCCGATACCAATGATCATTCGAAGACCATCATTGCCGAGATTCCCGATCCACAATGTTCAGGAGCCTGCGCTTCGGGCCAAGTGAATGCGTTCAAAGCGGGGCGACTGGCGCTCACCACCGAACTTGGAGCCGTGCCCCAGGTAACGAAGGCAGTTCCAGTTGTGCCTCCCAGAATCGTGGAAGTAACAGGAGTCGGCTTCTTCGATACCGACCATGGCCAGGACGGCCTTGCGCCCAACTGCATTGAGATCCCCCCGGTTCTTAAGATCACGATAAAAGGCAAGCAGGGAACCAGCGCAATTCCGCTCCCCACAGGCGTAACGCACACGTGTGGCCGTTGAATTTCTAGAAGCAGAAAGGATGAGGGATTGGTAAAAGAGGATAGAGAGGAAAAGAAGAAGATAAAGAAGAAATCTGGTGCGCCCGGAGAGATTCGAACTCCCGACCTATTGCTCCGGAGGCAATCGCTCTATCCATCTGAGCTACGGGCGCACGACCGGCCCTTTCAGTTTACATGGGAGGGTTGATAGGCATCAATGCGCGATTGCGCAGGCGCTCTAGCGCGCGCGGCGGAGTTCTGCCCGCGGTTGGGAGAACTCATCGTTGTGACGCTTGAAGTCTGAATGATTACCAGCGGCCGCGTCCGCCGCCACGGCCACCACGGTCGCCGCCGCGATCACCGCCTCGGCCTCCGCGATCGCGTCCGCCGCCGCCGGCGTGCTCGGTTTTGGGGCGTGCCTCGTTCACGTTGAGCGTGCGTCCGCCCACCTGCGATCCGTTTAGCGCCGTGATCGCCTTCTCGCCGTCTTCGTTGCTGGCCATTTCCACGAAGCCGAACCCGCGCGAGCGTCCCGTATCACGGTCGGTCATGATGCTGACCCGGTCCACTTGCCCGAACGGTTCAAACATCGTCCGCAGTTCGTCTTCCGATGTGTTGAAGCTCAAGTTGCCGACAAAAATATTCTTCACTCATCTGCCTCTGCATTGAGCTGTCGGAGTGCGAGCTCGATGGGGCAGGACTGGCAGGTCGGGGGCACCTTCCTGGAAATCGAGACCGGAGCTGGCGAACAGTCGAATGCGGCACGAAGTATAGCAGGTTTGTCAAATCCGGCATGTTAAAAGGGGGAAACCAGGCCGTGCCCTGGCGATCGTAGTTTCCCGGGACAGCGAATGTCGTTCCGCAACTGCATGGGACCAGGAACATTCGCAGTGGCCCGTTGTCCTTGTTTTTTTCGGATTGACTCGCGGACTTCACCCTTCCTCGACCGTCGCCATCGCGCCCCGCTTGCGCTTGTTCGATTGCAGAACTTTCTTTCGCAGCCGCAGCGATTTTGGCGTGATCTCCACGAACTCGTCGTCCGCGATGAATTCGATGGCCTGCTCCAGATTCAACGATCGGAAGGGCACCAGGCGGATCGCCTCGTCGGCCGTCGAAGCCCGCATGTTAGTCAGTTTCTTTTCCCGCACCGCGTTTACGTCGAGGTCGTCATCTTTCGCGTTCTCGCCGATGATCATTCCTTCGTACAGTTCAACGCCCGGTCCCACGAAAAGCTCGCCGCGCTCCTGCAGGCCCCACAGAGCGTACGCCGTCGAAAGCCCGTCGCGATCGGCGATCAACGCTCCCGTAAGCCGATGCGGGATTTCGCCTTGCCACTCGGTGTATCCGTCGAACAACGAATTCATCACGATGGTGCCGCGCGTGTCGGTGAGCAACTGGCTGCGCAGCCCGATCAGCCCGCGGCTGGGTACGCGGAACTCGATACGCACGCGGCCGTAACCGTGATTGTGCATGTTGGTCACTTCGGCTTTGCGCGATCCTAACTGCTCCATCACTACGCCAACGAATCCTTCGGGCACATCGACCGTGAGGTGCTCCACCGGTTCCATGAGTTTGCCGTCAATGCGCTTGGTGACGATCTCGGGCTTGCCCACCATGAGTTCATAGCCCTCGCGGCGCATCATCTCGATGGTGATGGAAAGCTGCAACTCGCCGCGACCCAGCACCTTGAAAGAATCGGTGGTGCCCATTTCCTCCACTCGCAATGAAACATTGGTAAGGAGTTCCTTCACCAGGCGCTCGCGCAGATTTCGCGAAGTGACGTAAGTCCCCTCGCGCCCCGCGAATGGCGAAGTGTTCATGGTGAACGTCATCGCGATCGTCGGCTCGTCGATGACGATAGGAGGCAGCGGCGCGGGATTCTCCGCGTTCGTAATCGTCTCGCCGATCGTGATGCCTTCCACGCCGGCCACAGCGATGATGTCGCCCAACACTGTTTCTGTGATGTCAGTGCGCTTCAGCCCCGAAAAAGAAAACAGTTTCGTGATCTTGGTTTTGTGCATCGTTCCATCGAGCTTGGCGATCACGACGTCTTCGCCGGTATGCATCGTCCCGGTGAAAACGCGTGCAATGGCCAGGCGGCCGAGATAGTCGCTGTAATCGAGATTTGCCACCAGAATCTGCAGCGCCCCGCTAGGATCGCCCTGCGGCAGCGGAATCGTCTTCAGAATCGCGTCAAACAGCGGCTGGAGATCCTCGCCGCCGCCCTTTAATGTCCGTCGATGCCGTCCCCTCTTTTGCATTCGTATACAGAACAGGAAAATCGAGCTGATCCTCTTTCGCGTCAAGATCGATAAACAGGTCGTAGATTTCGTTGAGCACTTCCTGCGGGCGCGCATCCGGGCGGTCGATCTTATTAATAACCACAATGGGCGGCAGGTTCGCCTCCAGAGCTTTGGTCAGTACGTAGCGCGTCTGTGGCAGCGGACCCTCGCTGGCGTCCACCAGCAGCATCACGCCGTCCACCATCTTCAGCGCACGCTCGACTTCGCCGCCAAAATCGCTGTGGCCGGGCGTATCTACGATGTTGATCTTCACGTCGTGGTAGAAGATAGCCGTGTTCTTGGCGAGAATCGTGATGCCGCGTTCGCGCTCCAGTTCATTCGAATCCATCACGCGCTCGACGTGATGTTCGTTGGAGCGGAATGTGCCGCTTTGTTGCAGCATGGCATCGACCAGCGTGGTCTTGCCGTGGTCCACGTGGGCGATGATGGCGATGTTGCGAATGCTCAAACTCAAAGTATGGTTTGTCCTTTATTCATGGATCAGATTGACGGGCGTACTAACCGGTGCTCGGGCTGCATTGCCCCATCTATAACTTTACTATGTGCGGAGGCTTCTCAGGAGATTAGATCGCACTTCGGTGCAAGCGTGCGGCAAACTAAGGATCGAGATGGCACTATAGAGCTGGGATGAACGAACACGGCAGACGTCACGAACTGCTCGCGCAACGTCACGCTGGTTTTCGAGCGGTCCGGGGTGGCGGACTGGCCTGCGCCATCACGCGCAGCTCTCTAGGCAACTCGACAGACGTGGGGATTCGAGCTTCGAGCTTCAGGATCGCGTTCCCCAGTGCCCTCGGAGTGTTTGTAGCGCCCAGCAATTCGGATGACGCCAAATCCTCCCCGACTAACTGCTTTACTACGTCGGTGGCCCAGGTTGCGCAGGTATGGCTGAATCGCCATCCCGTGTATGCGCCGAGTACTCGCACAACTTGCTGCAATTGGTTCGCGTACAGCTTGTAGTAGCGGCTCGCTTTCGCGAGGTAATGTTTCTTCGCTTCCAAGCCCCACTGCACTTCGCCTTTCTCCGCAGTCGAATCGGTAACTCCGTTAGGGTCATAGATGAAATGGCGTCCGCCGAACACATCGCCAGTTGCCCAAAGACCCACGGTCGCGCTGTTCCCATTCGCGTAGTGGAGAGTGATCCATGCATGACCGTCGGTCAACATCGCCTGTAACCGTGCTGTGAACGCCAAGTACTTCAAGCATAGGAGCCTCAGGCAGAAGCGTATGCGAGTGAAATTCAGGAGTAAAGAATAAATTGTCGACTTGAGATGTAGCGCCCGCCTACAGGCAGGGGCTTGGCGTGGACTGCATTATCATAGTGACCGTTGATGTCGATCCGCTGCTCGGGGCGTTTGGATCCACGGGGGCCGATGCAACGATCGGACTCGGAGCGGGACACTGCGGAGTGAAGGGCTGAGTCGAAAGAGGGGGCGCAGAGTCGTTTCAAGGTGATCTCCTTTGCAAATTCTGACCCAGGAGAGGAAAAAGAGTCGCTGGCTTTTTCGCGGCCGACCAGAGGGTCCGCCCGAGTAGAACAAGGGCTAACCAGCGACCGCCTGCGCTTTCGGCATCGGCCTTCCCGCCAGCCGCGCTTCCACTTCCTTCACCGCGCGCTGCGCCGCAAGTATTCCCGTGTTGGTGGTAGATTCCGGGCCCTCGGAATCAGTATTAGCGAAGAAGACACGATCCATGGGATGCCGCGCCAGTGGCTGCACCTGCGTGTAAAGCCCCGGCGTCAACATATACAAAGGATGTCCGCGCCGGTAAATGTGCACTTCGACCGGATCGACATTGAACTCCGGCATCAGCTTCTGAAAGTCGGTGAGTACGTTGGCGGCAATCTTGCGTGCACCGATTTCGTTCAACAGGTAGCCGCGATCCTCTTCCTTCATGGGCGTGTAGCAAGTGAGAATGTTGAACTTCTGCTTGTAGCCCGGTTGTTTCTGAATAATCCAGTCGGCGACTACCATGTCGGTGAAAGTGCTGCCCGGGCACCAGGTGTCATAGCCGTGGTTGTAAACCGGCTTGTCGAAAATCAGATTGACCACTGGATACGGAATGTAGCGAATCTGCTTCATGGCTGCGCTCTGCTTGTCCGGCAATCCCTCGACGATGCGGCGAGTAATAAACTTGGGCGTGGCCATGATGACGGCTTTAGCCGCCACTGTCTTCAATTCGCCGCCCAGCATGTAAGTGACGTGCACTTCTTCTTTTTCGGTGACCACAGCCACGATCGTTGCGCCCGTCTGCAGGTGGTCTTTGAATTTCGGTTGCAGAATCTCCGCCAGCTTTTTCGTGATCGCGCCCAAACCTCCGGGCCACGTGTAACGATCGTCCACTCGGCTCTCGTCGGCCATTTCCTGTAAGTTGAGAATGCCCAAACCTGCGGTCGTCTCTTCGCTGGTTGCTCCCCAGTTCGATGGCCCGAAAGTGTCCCACCAGAGCTTGATCTCCGCCGGATATCCCTTCATGAAATCGGAAAACGGCTTGTCGTAAATCCCTTTGGTCTGACCCACGTTGATCGCAAGCATTTCTTTCTTGAATTTCTTGAAGCCTTCGCGAACCGTCGCCGGGTAGGGCAGCTTGTCGAGACCATCGCCCCATGTGTCGGGCACCAACTCGCCGCGAATGATGCTGGTGTCCGGGCTGTTGACCGGCAGCAGTTCCAGCCCAATTTCTTTGGCGAAACTGTAAGCGTATTCGTCGATCGTGAGGAAAGCCGATCCAGTGGCGTAGGTGCTGCCCTCGTACTCCATGCCATAAGCATTGCCGCCCCAGTGCGGCTCTTTTTCGAGCAGCAGGAAATCGCGATGTTGCAAACGATAAGCCGCCGCGAGTCCGCTGACCCCTCCGCCGACAATCACCACGTCATGCCTCTTCGAAGCCGGAGGACGTTTGAATATCTGATTGCCGCTGTCGCGCACTTGATGGCAGATCTTGTTGTCTTCGCCATCTACATCGGCGGCGCGATTCTTCTTTGAGTCGCCGGTTTGCGCCACCACTAAAGAAAGATCGATCGGACATCCGGCAGTCACTGCCCCTGCGACCACGAACTTGATGAAGTCCCTGCGATTCGCACTCATGCCGCATCTCCTTCCACAGCCGCGACGATTTCTGCGCCTGCGTCTGGCACGCCTTCGCCGCGTACGCGCAAGCGGTACCAGAAAATAATTGCCACCAGCGAAAACACAAAGATGATTGTGGATACCGCGTTGATCTCCGGCGTGATGCCGCGCCGCAGCCGTCCCCAGATTTCGAGCGGCAGTGTGTTGTCGCGGCCGATCAGAAAAAAGCTGACCGCGATCTCGTCCATCGAGAGCGTAAAGATGAGCAGCGCCGCTCCGATAATCGGCAGCTTCAGGTTCGGCACCGTGATGCTCCAGAAGGTTTGCCAGTAATTCGCGCCCAGATCGAGAGACGCCTCTTCCTGCGCGCGATCAAGCTTCTGCAGGCCAGCGAACACCTCCGTCGTTGCCACGGAGATCAGCGCCGTACCATGCCCAAGAATAATCGTCAGCAGGCTCAGTTTCGTTCCCGTCACGTTGAACAGCATGAGCAGCGAAAGCCCTGTGATAATGCCCGGCAGAATCAACGGCAGAAGCACCAGGCGCCGGAATAATGCCTTGCCAGGAAACTGCGCCCGCTCAAGCGCCAGCGCCGCCGGCACTCCGAAGGTCAGTGAGATCACCATCGCCGCGAACGCCACCTGCAGGCTGTTAAGCACGGAATCCCAGATCGGTCCGTCGGCGAAAAGTGTGCGATACCAGTCTAGAGTGAGATGATGCGGCGGGAATCCGCCCACGCCTTCTCCGTTGAATGAATAAAGGATAAGGACTGCAATCGGCAAATAGAGGAAAGCGAAGACAGCTACGGTGTGAACGAGCAACCAGCGCGAGCCTGAGTTGAAGTTCGTGGCGCTCACGAGAAGCTCCATTTCTTTTCCAGTCGCTCCGAGAAAAACAGCAGGCTCACCACCAGCAGCAGCATGCAGAACGAGATCGCCGCGCCCAGCGGCCAGTTGTAAGCCGCGCCAAACAGGCTGACCACAATGTTCGAAATCATGATGCCGCTGGGCCCGCCCAGCAGCAGCGGCGCAAGAAAATCGCCCAGGCTCAGCACGAAGGCAAACGTTGCTCCCGCCACCACGCCCGGAATCGAGAGTGGGAAGATCACCTTCCAGAATGTTTGCCCCGGAGTTGCGCCCAGGTCATGCGACGCCTCCACCAGATTGCGCGGAATGTGCTCCAGTGCGGCATAGATCGGCAGAAAAGCAAACGGCGTGTAGATGTGAGTCAGCGTCAGCACCACGGCAAACGGGCTGTACAGAAGAAACTCCAGCGGATGCTTCGTGAGATGCACGTATTGCAGCAACGTATTCAAGACGCCGTCCGAACCGAGGATCGTTTTCCACGCATAAGCGCGCACCAAGTAGCTGACCCACAGCGGGATGATCACCAACTGGTACAGCAGGTCTTTCTTTCTTCCTGCGTAAAAAGAGAGAAAATATGCCAGTGGATAGCCCAGCACTAAAGAGAAGATCGTCACACGCGCCGCGATCCACATGGAACGCAGCAACGTCTGCCAATAAACGTCAACCCGCAACAGTTCCCCATAGTTGTCGAAATTCCACGAGTGCACGATCGTCTGCGACGCTGAGACTGACCAGAAGCTGTAGCAGAACATCAACAAATACGGCACGAGCAGAAACACCGTCACCCACAGTAGAGGAGGTAACGTGACCACCGCCTTGTACGCGCGGGAGAACATCAGATTCTTTCCGGAGACTCTCGCACCAGAACCGCATCGGAGGGAGAGAACTCCAACTCGGCATCCTCCAGCAGTGCGATGTTGCCCGGAGTCCGCACCACCAGCACCAAACCGTCGGCGCATTCCACGCGAATCAACTCCGTCGCGCCGTGAAATGCCTGATGGCACACTTTTCCGCGCACACGCACATTCCCAGCCATTGCCGCATTCCCAGTCGCCAGCCGAACATTCTCTGGCCTCAACGAAAATACGGCCGGACCATCAGGCAAAACCGTTGACCAAGTCAACGGACCGCATCGCACCACTCCCGCTCGCACCTCACCCATCAGCAGATTCGTGTGCCCAATAAACTGCGCAGCATACGCAGTTGCCGGCCTTCCATAAATTTCGCGCGGCGTCGCCACCTGCTCCAGTTCGCCCGAGCGCAGCAGAGCGATCCGGTCTGACATCACCATGGCCTCTTCCTGATCGTGCGTCACAAAAATGAACGAAATGCCAACTTCGCGTTGCAGCGATTTCAATTCGACCTGCATCTGCCGCCGCAAATTCGCGTCCATCGCCGAAAGCGGCTCGTCCAGCAACAGCAGCCGGGGACGATTCACCAGCGCCCGTGCCAGCGCCACCCGTTGCTGCTGTCCTCCGCTGATTTTCGACGGCTTCGACTTCGCGTGCGCCGACATCTTTACCTTCTCCAGCGCCTCCGACACGCGGGATGCGATCTCTGCCGCAGGTCGCTTCGCCACGCGTAATCCGTAAGCCACGTTCTGTTCGACGCTGAGATGGGGAAACAGCGCGTAGTTCTGGAACACAGTGTTAACGCGGCGCCGATACGGAGGCTCGCGATCCAGTCGTTCCTCGCCCATCCACACCTCGCCCGCACTCGCAGTCTCAAACCCGGCAATAATTCGCAGCAAGGTGGTCTTACCCGAGCCACTCTCGCCGAGGATGGTGAGAAATTCTCCCTCCGCCACCTCCAGAGAAACATCGCGCAACACCACATTCTTGCCGAAGCGTTTAGCCACGTTGCGAATGCTGAGCAGCGTTGCTCGACCTGCCTGGTCGGCAGCGGATGTCATAGCAATCTCAGAACTGGTCGTCATAAGCCGAAGCCCGGAGGCCCGAAAGCCGAAGCCCCCTTACTGTGCCGCCTTCACTTCATTCCATATCTCGTTGTACTTGGCGCGCCGCGGCACGTTCTGCCAGAAATAAAGCCGTTTCTGGTAGTTATCGACATCGTCCAGATGCAGGCTCTTCACTTCTTCCCGCGTCATAAGCTGCCCTGCCTGCGGATTCGCCGGCGTGTAGCCAGTCACGTCCGTCACTTTCTTCTGAGTCTGCGCCTCGATCATGTATTCGAGAAATTCGTTGGCCAGTTCTTTATTCTCGCTGCCCGCTGTGACCATCAGGTGATCAATCCACCCCGTTGTGTTCTCCTTCGGAATCGTCTCTCCCACCGGGAAATTGATCTTGCGCAGCTGATTGGTCATCAGCGGCCATCCCATGGCGACCACTACTTCGTGATTCTGAAACAAGTTTGTGAGTTCCCCGCCCGTCGACCACATCTTGCGGATATTCGGTTTCAACTCCAGCAACTTTTTCTTCACGGCCTCAAGTTGTTCGTCCTTCAAGTTGTAAAGCTGTGACGGATCGGGCTTGTCGTACCCTAGAACCTGCGCCGCCATATAGACCGTCGAGAGATCGTCCCACACTGAGACCTTGCCCTTGTATTTCGAATCCCACAACACATTCCAGCTATCGGGCGGCTGCGCAAAAACCGTAGTGTCGTAAATCATGGGGTCCGGTCCCCACATGAACGGAACTCCAAACACCTGGCCCTTCACCCGCACCAGTGGCAGGGAAGTGAGCTGCGGAGACAGTTGCCCGTAGCTTGGAATCTTTGATAAATCCAGGGGAGCGGCCAGTCCTGCCGATGCGATCGACCCGGCCACATCGCTCGAGGGTGAGATCACGTCATAATTGCCGGCGCTGCCGCCGCGCAGTTTGGCCATCAGTTCGTCGCTCGACCCCATGTACGACGCCGACACTTTGCAATGATGCTGTTCCTCAAAAGCCTTGACGAACGAGGGATCGGCATATCCCTCCCACACCAGCAAGTTCAGTGACGGCGTTTTCTTCGCGCACGAACCCGCGAATATCGTGATGCTCAGCAGCAACAGCAGAGCCAATTGTCGCGCCTTCATCGCGCCTCCTCCAATCTCCGTCGCCTCAGAACGTCGGCGGCGTATTTACCCACAACACCCAGGTTTCGCCCTGCCCGGGATTTTTCCAGTGATGTTCTGTCGCGCTCTCAAAATAAAAACTGTCCCCGGCCTTCAGCCGGTATTCTTCCTTCTCCAGAGTGATCGCCAGTTCCCCGCGTAACACATAGAGAAACTCTTCGCCTTCGTGCGTGTAAGAGTCGCCGCTGCCCGCCTTCGGCGCGACTCGAAACAGATGCGGCTCCATCACCGTGTTGCCCCAGGCCAGCAATTCCATTTGAACTCCGGGTCCGGCTGCAAGCACTTTTCTTTGCTCCGGACGCACCTGCCGGCCGCCGGCTCCGGTCGCATCGAAAAAATCCAGGATGTTGGTCTTATAGAATCGCGCCAGCTTGCGCAGCGTTCCCACCGACCCGCTCATCTGCGAGCGCTCCAGCGCGCTCAGGAATCCCACCGAAATTCCCACCGCTCGCGCCACCTGGGACAGCGACAAGTGACGCTTCGCCCGCAACTTCCGCAGGTGCGAGCCAATCGCTCCCGCATTGCCGCGCGCTGCCGGCTTCACCCGCCCTTCCCGCCGCAGCAGTTCAACAATCGCCGCCGCATTCAATCCGCGTGCCTTCCGCAGAAAACGCACACGCTTCAGCAATTTCACGTCATCCGGCGTGTAGAGCCGGTATTTGCTCTCGGTGCGTTGCGGCCGCGTCAGCCCCAGGCTCTCCCATGATCGGATCACCGACGGCGACACTCCCACACGCCGCGCGACATCTCCGATTTTCAAGTATGGTTTAACGCGGGATGATTTCATCCTTCACCACACCAGCCAATAAGAGTTTTCTATCGAGGCGACGCGTTTTTTATCCTTGACAGTGCGCATGCCCCTTCTCTAACCTTGCGGGATTATAGCAAGGTTGCAGCCGCACACAAGCTATAGCTTTCAAAGAAAAACAACTTCTTTTCGAGATGCTGGAGGTTCCATGCCGTCACTGCGAGCCCACTGGAACAGGATGTGTCTGAAAGCGGTCTGCTTCGCCTTCGCGTTTTCTCTTCTCGCCCCCACATGGCTGCTCGCCCAGGGCGCCGCCGGCCGCATTCTGGGCCGCGTGGCCGACCCTAGCGGCGCCGTCCTCGTGAATGTCAAGATCACTCTGACCAACGAGGCGACCGCCATCGTTCGCGATGCATTGACCAACGAAAGTGGCGACTACTCCTTCGTCCAGGTAGTTCCCGGCACCTACACCGTCCAGTTCGCGCTGACCGGATTTAAGAAGAATGTTCAGAAGAGCGTCATAGTTGAGGTCAATCAGGTCGTGACTCTGAACTCCACCCTGCAAATCGGCGGATCGCAGGAAACAGTGGAGGTCACCTCGGAAGCTCCTCAGGTTGATACCACGAGCACACAGTTGGGCGCGGTGATCAACGACCGTTCCATCAACGAGCTTCCTCTCAACTCACGCGACACTTATCAATTTCTCCAGCTTCAGCCCGGCGTGCAGGCGCAATTAGGCAACGGCAACGGCAGCTTGTTCTTTGGTTCCCAGGACGCGGGTGCGGTTTCGGTGAATGGCGGACGCACGCGCGCCAACAACTTCAGTGTCAACGGCGGAGACGCCAACGATCAGTTCGTAAATCTGCCGACGGTGCAGCCTACTCCCGACAGCGTCGAGGAATTCCGCGTAATTACCAATACGTTCGATGCGGAATACGGCCGCAATTCCGGCTCGGTGGTCAACGTCATCACAAAGTCGGGCAGCAACAGCCTTCACGGCAATCTCTACGAGTACTTCCGCAACACGGTTCTGGATGCCAAGAATTATTTCGATACGGCCGGCCGGCCGCAGTGGAATCAGAACCAGTTTGGCGGCACGCTGGGCGGCCCTATTAAGAAGGATCGAACCTTCTTTTTTCTTTCCTATGAGGGGCGTCGCGTCCGCCAGGGCATTACTAGCCAGGCAGTGAACGTGCCCACCGGCAACCCGGCGGCGGGCACCGGAGAATTCGGGGGAAACTTCTCGGTGCAGGGGCCATTTGCCGGCGGGATTTCCAATCCTCTGGTCGCTCAAGTCCTCGACGGACGTTCCATCACAACTTCCAGCGGAACGGTTACCTGCGATCAAGCCCTCGGAATTTCGTCAGTTGCCGGCCTCGCACCTGATCCGGCCACCGGTCTTATCGATTGGAATTCTTCAGCGCCGGGCGAAACGCCGACCTCCCCGTCGGTCTTTCCCAACAACATCATTCCAGCCGCATGCCAGGATCCGGTTGCCGCCAATCTCCTGGCAAAATATGTCCCAACCTCCAGCGTTACCGTCCCCGTGAGCACCGACAATGCAGATCAATTCACCTTCCGCTTCGATCACCGGATCAACGATCACCAGAATTTCACGGCGTATTACTACTTCAACGACATCCGCTCTCTCCAGCCTTTCAACGAATTCGAGCAGGCAGGGGCAAACGTTCCCAACTTCGGCAATTACAACAACAACCGTTTTCAACAATGGAACCTGGCCCACACTTGGACCATCAAGAACAACCTGGTGAATGAAGCTCATTTCACCTACATGCGCGAAGGCCAGCTCGGATTCCTGAAGCCGCAAACCAACAATGCGGTTACATCTTCGTGCAGCGGGGCAGCTGCACAGTTTTGTTTCACGGGCATGTCGGACTCATCCGGAATTACCAGTGTCTATGGAAGCAATCCGAAATTGGGAATCACTCCCGGTCTGCCCAGTTCGCTCACTGGCGTTCCCTTCGTCAACATTGGCGGCGGCGCCATATTTGGCAACAATTGGGAAGGCCAGTTGCCCCAGGTCGGCAACAGTTTCCAATGGTCCGACGGTTTGACCTGGGTCAAGGGAAATCACACCTTCAAGTTCGGCATCGATATCCGCCGCCAGCGCTTTGACCAGTATTATTACTTCGATGTAAATGGTGAATACACCTTCACTAACTCCGGGCCCAACGCAATCATTCCTGGCGATGGCGACAACTACGCGGGGTACCTTCTGGGCTTGGCTGACTCATTTACCCAAGGTTCCGGCCAGAGAGAAGACGTGCGCGGCTCTTCGTTTTACCCATTTGCTCAGGACAGCTGGAAAATCAAGCCCAATCTTACGTTGAACTATGGCCTCCGCTGGGAACTTGATACGCCGCCCACCGATATCGCGGGACATGTCGAGACCTACCGGCCCGGGCAGAACTCCACCGTTTATCCCTGTGGTTTATCGGGTTTGAGTCAAACCTACTTCGGGGTCAGCTCCTCCGATTGCGGCGCGGTGGGCGTTACGCCTACGGGCTTGGTCGTTCCCGGCGACAAAGGTGTCCCCGCCGGCATGACCAGCACCTATTACCACGCCTTTGCGCCAAGAATTGGAATCGCGTGGAGTCCGGGCAAATCGGGCAAGACCAGTATCCGCGCTGGCTGGGGCATTTTCTATAACCCCATCGAAGAACTGGTATTAGCTCAATTCGGCGCCGAGCCTCCTTTCGGCGGCAGCTCTTCTCTGTTCGAGACCTTCTTCAATACGCCCTTCATCTACCAGTCCGGAGGGTCCACCGTGCCTGCCGCCCCCAACCCGTTCAATGGGATTATCACCCCCACACGGGGACAGTCGGTCGACTATTCCTTGTTCCGCCCCATCCTTCTATACGGTGAATTCCAGCCGCATCTTCGAACGCAATACACCACGCAGTACAACCTTACCGTTCAGCGTGAGCTCTCCAGGGATCTGATGCTCCAGGTCAGCTACGTCGGCTCACAGGGCCATCGCCTGCTGGCCACTCATGACATCAATCCCTCAACCCCTCAGAGCTGCGTAGATATAAACACAATTGCCGGTCTGAACTCGGGCAATGTGTCGTCCTACGGCTTGGCAGCCACCTGCGGTCCCTTCTTGGAGGACAGCCAGTGGAGCGTAACCATTCCGACTGGCTTCCCCTTCCATATGCCGAATGGCACTATCCTCAACGGCACGGGCCAGACCATCAATCTCGTGGGATTGCGGCCCTATTCCTCGCCAAACTGCAATCCGACATTACCGGCGTTCACTGCTGGAACCGGCTGCCCGTTGGATGGAGTTCCAGTTTTCAGCGACATCTTCGCCGAGGACACCATCGCCAATTCCGCCTATAACGCCCTGGAGATGATGCTGCAAAAGCGATTTTCACGTGGTTTGCAGTTTCAGGCCGCGTACACCTTAAGCAAGTCGATCGACGACGGCTCCACTTTTGAAGAAACCCTGAATCCCTATAACTTCGGGGCTAGCCGTGCGCTCTCGCTGTTCAACTCCAAGCAGCGCTTTGTTATCAGCTACGACTGGGAGCTACCCATACGGAAATATCAAGGATTTAAGGGAAAGCTGTTGGACGACTGGGCGGTCTCCGGTATCACACAATTCCAGAGCGGTTTCCCCATCCGGCTCGATACCGCGGATGATACTGAACTGATTGCCAGCATCTTCTTTCTAGGCACCGAAGCGCCAAGCCAGGTGGCGCCGTTTCAAAAGCTGAATCCCAAGAAAACACTGTCGGCTCCCGCGCTCGGCATCTCGTCTCCCAATTACTACTTCAATCCCGGCGATTTCGCGGATGCAGTTTCCAATCCGCTCAATGCTTCAGTTCCGGCGCTCGGCAGCTTCAACAACGGCACACAGCGCGCCATCTGTTGTGGCCCTGGACTCCAGGACTGGGATTTCGCTGTGCACAAGAAAATCTCCTTGAGCGAGCAACGCTATTTCCAGTTTCGCGCAGAGTTCTTCAACATTTTCAACCACACCAATTTTTATAATCCCGATGGCCACTTTGCCGATGGCCCGACTTTGTTTGGAAAAATCACCCAGGCGCAAGATCCCCGCCTGGTGCAGTTTGCTTTGAAGTTCTACTTCTAGTTTAAAGAGTAAAATAGTAGTGCAAACCAAGACCCGGGCGGCTAGCCGCCCGGCATCCTAACGGCCCGCAGCCTTCTAAGAATCCAGCCGGCCTGAGTTCTCCTGGAGCAATCTTGATGTATCCCGATCTGCAAAAAGAACTTGCCACCTTCGAGCGGCGCACGCCCAAATCCGCCGAAGCACACAAGAAGAATCTCAAACGAATTCCCCTCGGTGTGGCCAGCAACTATCGCCACTACGACCCCTGGCCCATCTTCGTGAAGGACGCCAGCGGCAGCAAGTTCCGCGATCTCGACGGCAACGAATACATCGACCACAATCTAACCTTCGGCGCGCTTATGGCCGGACACTGCCATCCCGCCGTCATGAAAGCCGTTGAAAAACGTCTCTCCACCGGAACCATGTTCGGCATGCCTCACGACATGGAATGGGAACTCGCCGAAGAAATCTGCAAGCGCTTCCCCATCGAGATGTGCCGCTTCGGCAATAGCGGTACCGAAGCCACCATGCACGCGATCCGCCTGGCCCGTGCCGCCACCGGCCGCGACAAGATCATTAAATTCGAAGGCGCCTATCACGGACTGCACGACTCTGCCCTGGTCAGCGTGAAGCCCCACGCTCCCGACTTCGGCGACATCGATAATCCCACGTCCGTTCCCGGTGGACTCGGCGTGCCTAAGAGCGCTGTCGCCAACGTCGTCATCGCTACCTTCAATGACATGGCCACAGTCGAGCGCCGCTTCAAAGAAAATCCCGGCGAAATCGCCGCGATCATTCTTGAGCCCATCCTCATGAACGTCGGCCTCTGCCTGCCGGAACCCGGCTTCCTAAAGGCACTCCGCGACATCGCCACGAAAAACGGCGCGCTCCTGATCTTTGACGAAGTAAAAACCGGCGCCAAACTTGGCTGGGGCGGCGCGTCAGAATATTTCAATGTAAAGCCCGACATGATCTGCCTCGCCAAATCAATCGGCGGAGGCTTCCCGCTCGCCGCATTCGGCGCCAGCAAATCCGTAATGGACCTCATCTCCCAACACAAGGTCTTCCACGGCGGCACCTACAACACCAACCCAGTTTCCATGGCCGCTGGCCTCGCGACGTTCCGCGAAGTCCTCACCCGCGACAACTACGCGCACGTTGACAAACTCGGAAAGAAGCTGGCCGAGGGATATCGCAAGACCATCGCAAAGTCCGGCCTGCAAGCCTACATTGCACAAGCCGGCGCCAACGGCGCGCTAATGTTCTACCCGAAAGAAATTCGCAACTACCGCGACTGGACCGCCATCGACATCGACCTCTGGCGTCATTACTGGTTCGCCATGGTCAACCGAGGCGTGATGCCTCAACCCTACTGGTGGGATGAGCAGTGGACGATCTCGGTGCAGCACACAGACGCAGATATCGACAAGCATCTATCTGCCTTCGATGACATAGCAGCATCGTTAGCGAAAGCGCAGCAAGAACGTGCAGGCCAGCCAGCGCTGGCGGCGCACTAGAACAAGGGATCTGGGGTTAGGGATTAGCACTCAGTCTTGAGGCGCGGCCTGAGCAGGAACAACCGACTGCTAGCCCCTGACCCCTAGACCCTAGCCCCTACCAATGTCCACCACCGCCCAACCCGCCCCGCCCCACCTCATCCGTGCCCTCGGACGCCGCGACCTGGTCCTCCTCTTCGTAGTAGCCGTTTTCAATCTCAATGTAGTCCCGTCGATCGCCGCCAACGGCGGCGTAACCATCTGGCTCTGGATCATCTCCCTCGTTCTCTTCTTCTGGCCCCAAGGCATAGCCGTAATCGAACTCGCCCACCGCTATCCCGGCGAAGGCGGAGTCTATCTCTGGGCCAAAGAAGTCTTCGGCGACTTTCACGGATTCCTCTCCGGCTGGTGTTACTGGACCAACAACATGCTCTATGTGCCGACCGTCATGCTCTACTTCGTCGGCGTCTCCGTCTACGTGCTCGGCCCCGCCCACCTGGGCCTCGCCGACAACAAACTCTTCGCGGCGTCCGTCTCTCTAGGCCTGCTCGCTTTCCTCACGCTGCTCAACATCCTCGGCCTCGGCGTCAGCAAGTGGATCAACAATCTGGGCGCAATCGGCACCTTCATCGCCGCCGCAGTCCTCATCGGACTTGGCATAGTGATCTGGTCGCGCTTCGGCACCGGCATCACCGCCGCTGACTTCAAGATCCCCGCCAACCCGCGCTTCGTTCTCAATTCCTTCGGCGTAATCTGCTTCGGCCTCGTCGGCCTCGAACTCGCTTCCGTCATGGGCGATGAAATCCGCGACCCGGCCCGCACGCTTCCCGGTGCCGTCGCCCTGGGCGGCTTGCTTTCCGGCACACTCTACGTAGCCGCGACGCTCACTCTTCTGATCTCGGTCGGCAAAGGCGTAAATGTGTTGCAAGGGGTCGTGCAAGCGGTCAGCGAAATGGGGGCTCGAGTCGGCGTGAATTGGATCACCGTCCCCTTCGCTGTCATGCTAAGCTTGGCCGTCGCCGGCATCGGTTCTGCCTGGACCGGCGGCTGCGCCCGCATCCCCTTCGTCGCCGGCCTCGATTCCTACATGCCCTCCTGGCTCGGCAACATTCACCCGCGCTACGCCACGCCCTACGCGGCGTTGATCGTTCAGGGCATTGTCTCCGGCGTGCTCGTGATCTTGAACTTCGCCGGCGCAGGCGTTCAGGAAACTTTTCAAAAGCTTCTATCGCTCGCGGTCGTATTGCAACTCTTTCCGTTTGCGTACATGTTCGGCGCACTGGTCAAATTCGCAGTGAATGAGCCCGTTCCACGCGGCCGCTACAGCCGCACCACGCTCTTCTTGGCCGGCACCAGCGGATTCCTGACTACCGTTCTGGGCGGTGCGCTAGTATTCTTCCCGGCCCAGCAGATCACGTCGCTGTGGCTCTACGAATTATGGATGGTAGGCGGCACGCTGTTCTTCATCGGCCTGGCCGCATTCTTCTTCTTCGTCTACGGCCGCCACAAAGCGCGGCGCGCAGAGATCGGGAAGGGCACGACTTTAGTCGTGCCGTTAGGTGTCGACAAAATTTGATCTTGGGTGGAGCAGCGCTTCAGCGCTGCGATTTGGATTACAAGATTGACGGCGGCTTCAGCCGCGCGGCGACAGTTAAAGATTCGTATCAGGGCACGGCTTCAGCCGTGCCGGCAGAGCGGAATGAAATATCGGGCCTTCAGGCCCTGAGCTAATCAGGAGGTCGACAAAAATGCCCGGCGGAGTCACCACAGAAGTCCGCACCTACCAGATGTACATCAACGGCGAATGGACCGCGAGTCAATCCGCAAAAACATTCCCAGTCTACGATCCTTCCACGGAAGACGTCATAGCCCAGGTCCCGGAGGCGAACTCCGAAGACGTCAACCGCGCCGTAGCCGCCGCCAAAGCCGCATTTGAAGATGGCCCATGGGCAACCACCACTGCGCAGGAGCGTGGCCGAGTCCTATTCCGCCTGACAGAAAAAATCCGGGCCAATCTCCCCGCGCTCGCCGAACTCGAATGCCGCAACACCGGCAAGCCCATCGTCGAAGCCGAGTTCGACATCAACGACGCAGCCACCTGTTTCGAATACTACGGCGGCCTCGCCACAAAAGTAGTCGGCTACGTCAATCCGGTTCCCGATAATGCGATGTCTCTCTCACTCAAAGAGCCAGTCGGCATCGCCGGACAAATCATTCCGTGGAACTACCCGCTCTTGATGGCCGCATGGAAGCTCGCCCCGGCCATCGCCGCAGGCTGCACCTGCGTCCTCAAGCCTGCCGAACAAACGCCACTGACCGCGCTGGAATTCGCCAACTATTTCGCCGATTGCGGGCTGCCTCCAGGCGTAGTCAACATCATCACCGGCTTCGGAGAAACCTGCGGCGCTCCGCTAGTTCAACATCCCGATGTAAACAAGATCGCCTTCACCGGCAGCGCCGCCGTTGGCAAGATCATCGTGAAACAGGCTGCCGACACGGTAAAGCGCGTGACTCTGGAACTCGGTGGCAAGTCGCCCAACATCTTCTTCGCCGACGCCGATTTCGAAGCCGCCATCGACGGCGCGCTCTTCGGGGTCTTCATCAATCAAGGCGAAGTCTGTTCCGCCGGAAGCCGCATCCTGGTTCAGAAATCAATCTACAAAAACTTTGTCGAAGCCATGACCGAAAAAGCCAAGAAGATCAAACTAGGCCCCCCGCTCGACCGCGAAACCAAGATGGGCCCGCTGGTCAGCAAAGAACAATACGACCGCGTCAACTCCTACATCGAGATCGGCAAGAAAGAAGCCAAGCTGGCTTCCGGCGGCGGACGCCCCGAGAAGATGGGCAAAGGCTACTACGTTCAGCCCACCATCTTCTCCGACGTCACGAACTCCGCCCGCATAGCCCGCGAAGAAATCTTCGGCCCGGTCGCCGCCGTGATTCCTTTCGAAGACGAAAAAGACGCGCTCAAGATCGCCAACGATTCGCCCTATGGATTAGCCGCCGCCGTCTGGACCAAAGACATCTTCAAGGCCATGCGCGCCGTGAAAGCACTGCGCGTAGGCGTAGTGTGGGTGAATCACATGCAACCAACCTACGTAGAAGCCCCCTGGGGAGGCTACAAACAATCCGGCTTCGGCCGCGAACTAGGCCCATGGGGCATCGAAGAGTACTTGGAAACCAAACAGGTCTACATCAATCTGAACGAAGCGCCCATAGGCTGGTACTGAAAAACAGTGGTCAGTGGTCAGCGATCAGTGGCCAGTAAAAAAACGAACTTACTGGCCACTGACCACTGACCACTGACCACTTGGGAACTGACCATGTCAACCATTCGATTGCTTACACAAATTCCCGGCCCGAACTCCAAAGCGCTCGCCGCCCGCCGCGCGAAAGCCGTGCCCCGCGGCCTGTCTCACGGCACGCCCATCTACGTTGCCAAAGCCGAAGACGCCTGGCTCGAAGACGTAGACGGCAACCGCTACATCGACTTCGCCGGAGGCATCGGCTGCGCCAACGCCGGCCATCGCCAGCAACCAGTAGTCGATGCCATCAGCGCACAGCTCGACAAGTTCCTTCACATGTGCGTCCAGGTCACGCCCTACGAAGGCTACATCCGCCTGGCCGAGCGCATGAACGAAGTCACGCCGGGCAAGTTCGCCAAGAAGACTCTCTTCGTAAACAGCGGCGCCGAAGCAGTCGAGAATGCCGTCAAGATTGCTCGCGCTTATACCAAGCGCCCCGCGATCATCGCGTTCGAAGATGCCTTCCACGGCCGCACCATGATGACCCTCGCGCTCACCAGCAAGACGCATCCCTACAAAGCAGGATTCGCGCCATTCCCCGGCGAGGTCTATCGAGTCCCCTTCGCCTACTGTTATCGCTGCTCCTACAACTTGAAATACCCGTCGTGCGATCTCTACTGCGCGCGCCATCTCGAAGACACTTTCAAGCGCGTCGTCGCCAATGAAGAAGTAGCGGCAGTGATTGCGGAACCGGTAATGGGCGAAGGCGGCTTCATCGCGCCGCCGCCCGACTACTTCAAAGTGTCTGATCGATCTCTGCCGCAAGCACGGCATTCTCTTCATTGCCGACGAAGTGCAATCCGGCTTCGGCCGCACCGGCAGAATGTTCGCCAGCGAGCACTACGGCATCGAACCCGACCTGATCGTCACCGCAAAATCATTAGGTGGAGGCTTGCCACTAGCCGCAGTAACTGGCCGGGCCGAAATCATGGACGCACCAGCCGCCGGCGGACTAGGCGGCACCTTCGCCGGCAACCCGCTCTCCTGCGCCGCGGCCCTGGCAGTACTCGATCTGTTTGAGAAAGACGAATCTGCTCGCGCGCGCCAATGAACTCGGCGACCGCTTCCAGCGCCGTGCCCGAGAATGGCAGCGCCGCTGGCCCATCGTCGGCGACGTGCGTGGCCTCGGCGGCATGCAGGCCATCGAACTGGTGAAGTCGCCGGAAACCGAAGACTCCAGCGACCGAAGAAACCAAACAGATCATGCAATACTGCTACGAGCACGGCCTGATCACGATTACAGCCGGTTCGTACTCCAACGTGATTCGCATCCTCGTCCCGCTGGTAGCCAGCAACGAGCAAATCGACGAAGGCCTGGACGTTCTGGAAGCCGCACTGGCGACGGTTTGCGATAAGAAAGGCGCAGTGGCACAGCTAGTTTAACATCTGTCATCCTGAGCGAGGATTGTGCTTCGCGCCTCAAGCGCGAAGCGCAACCGCAGTCGAAGGATCCCTATCAACGCTGTATCATTATTGTTATCGCGGGGAATTCTCACAATGCGCCGCCGCTCTTCGCGATTAAGTCGAGGTGAACTACATGACCACCGTAGCCGCACCACCCACCATCAAGCTCACCAACTTCATCAACGGCCACTGGACCGACTCGCGCGCCACCGAATGGCGCGACGTAGTCAATCCCGCGACCGGCGAAACGCTGGCGCAAGTCCCGCTCGCCGATGCTGCCGAAGTCAACGCAGGCCGTCGAAGCCGCCGCCGCTGCTTTCCCCGAATGGCGCCGCACGCCGCCGGAAGACCGCATCCAGCCGCTCTTCAAGCTGAAGATGCTGCTCGAAGACCACCTCGACGACATCGCCCGCATCATCACGCAGGAAAACGGCAAGACCTTCACCGAAGCCAAAGCCGAAATGCGCCGCGCCATTGAAAACGTCGAAGTCGCCTGCGGCATTCCGATGATGATGCAGGGCTACAACCTCGAAGACGTCGCCCGCGGCATCGACGAAATGATGATCCGCCAGCCGCTCGGCGTCACCGCCGCCATCGTGCCCTTCAACTTTCCCGGCATGATCGCGTTCTGGTATCTGCCTTACGCGATCGCCACCGGCAACACGTTCATCCTGAAGCCCTCCGAGCGCGTCCCGCTCACCATGCGCTACATCTATGAGCTGCTCGAAAAGACTGGACTGCCCAAAGGCGTAGTGAATCTGGTCAACGGCGGCAAAGCCGCGGTCGACGCGCTGCTCGACCATCCCAAAGTCCGCGCCATCAGCTTCGTCGGATCGACTCCAGTCGCGAAATACGTCTACTCGCGCGCCGCCGCCAACGGCAAGCGCGCGCAGTGCCAGGGCGGAGCGAAGAATCATGTCATCGTTCTCCCCGACGCCGACATGCCCATGGCCACGCAGATCATCAGCGACAGCGCCTTCGGATGCGCCGGCCAGCGTTGCCTCGCGGTCTCGGTCGCCGTCACCATCGGCGAAGCGCAGAAGACGTTCCGCGATTCGATCGCCGACGCCGCCTCAAAACTCAAAGTCGGCAATGGCCTCGAAGAAGGCGTGCAGATGGGACCAGTGATCACGCCGCAAAGCAAAGAGCGCGTCGAATCGCTGATCGGACTCGGCGAAAAGCAGGGCGCGAAAGTGCTGCTCGACGGCCGCAACTGCGAAATTCCAGCAACACGAATCCGGCAACTTCGTGAATCCCACGATCCTCGACGGCGTTCCCGCGACCAGCGATCTCGCCGACACCGAAATCTTCGGGCCCGTACTCAGCCTGGTTCACGCCGACGGCATGGACGAAGCGCTCGCCTTCCTCGAACGCAGCGCCTACGGCAATCAGGCGTCGCTGTTCACCTCGAGCGGATCGGCCGCGCGCCGCTTCCGCTACGAAGCGCCCGCAGGCAACATCGGCATCAACATCGGCGTCGCCGCGCCCATGGCCTACTTCCCCTTCAGCGGATGGAAGAACAGCTTCTTCGGCGATCTCCACGGCCAGGGCCGCGACGCCATCGAGTTCTACACCGACAAGAAAGTAGTAGTCGAACGCTGGGCCAAAGAGCACAGCCGCAAGTTCTGAAGCTTTACCCCGTGAACCTCTGTGTCCTCTGTGGTAAAGACTTTTGCCGCTGAAGCGCAACCAAAGGATTGCTATGACCACGATCACTGAAACTCCCACCATGTCCGGCAAAGAAATCGTCGATCTCTCGCGCAAGCACACGCTCTACGAATGGTCGGCGCAGTCGAAGGTCGATCCCATTCCCGTCGCCCGCGCCAAGGGCATCTACTTCTACACGCCCGAAGGGAAGCGCTTCATCGACTTCAACAGCCAGCTCATGTCCGTCAACATCGGACACGGCGACGAGCGCGTCATCCAGGCCATCAGCGAGCAGGCCGCAACGCTCGCCTACGCCAATCCATTCATGGCCACCGAGCCGCGCGCGCGACTTGGCGCGAAGCTTGCCGAAATCACTCCCGGCGACATCGACACCTTCTTCTTCACCAATGGCGGCGCCGAAGCCAACGAGAACGCCATCAAGCTGGCGCGCTTCTTCACCGGACGCCACAAGATCATCGCGCGCTATCGCTCCTATCACGGCGCGACCGCGGGCGCGATCAGCCTTACCGGCGATCCGCGCAGATGGGCCGCCGAGCCGGGCATTCCGGGCGTGGTCCATGTGCTCGATCCTTATCACGGCATCGAGCGCGGATGGGAATCGGCCGAGTCGTCGCTCGCCATGATTGAAGAGACCATTCAGCTCGAAGGTCCGCAAACCATCGCCGCCTTCATCCTCGAGCCCGTCACCGGAACCAACGGCGTTCTCGTTCCGCCCGATGGATATCTCGAAGGGCGTGCGCAAGCTCTGCGACAAGTACGGCATCGTGATGATCGCCGACGAAGTGATGTCCGGCTTCGGACGCACCGGCGAATGGTTCGCCGTCGATCACTGGAAGGTTGTCCCCGATCTGCTTTGCATGGCCAAGGGATTAACTTCGAGCTATCTTCCGCTCGGCGCGGTCGGCATGCGGCATCACATCGCGCAGCACTTTCAGGACAAAGTGTTCTACGGCGGCCTCACCTACAACAGCCATCCCATGGGCTGCGCGGCGGCGCTGGCCACCATTCGCGTGTATGAAGAAGATGGCCTGATCGACAACTCAAAAAAGATGGGCGCGGTCATGAAGCAGCTCGGTCGCCGATCTCGCAGGCCAAACATCCCTCGGTGGGCGCGGTGCGCTCCATCGGATTGTTCGGCATCGTCGAACTGATTCGCAGCCGCAAGACGCGCCAGCCTCTGGCTCCCTTCAATGGCACGTCGGACGAGATGGCCGCTCTCGGTCGCTTCTTCCGCGAGCAAGGCCTCTACACCTTCGTTCGCTGGAACACCTTCTTCACTAACCCTCCGCTGTGCATCAACGAGCAGCAACTGCGCGAGGCGTTTGCGATCATTGACAAAGGGCTGCTGATCACGGATCAAGCTGTGGTAGATTAGCTGTTAGCTCTTAGCTATTAGCTGCCGACCCTCGAGTCATCCGCTGCGGTTGCTTCTTGCGGCGCGGGATCTTGGCGCGCTTTTCACACTTGCCGGTGGTTTGCGATGAGCATTACTGGGAGTGTTCGCTGGCGCGGGCTGGAAGGCGCTGCTTAGGCGCTCTGCTTCTGACTCTTCTTCCTGTTCCTGCGGTGTGTTGATGGTGGCCAGGGCTGCGGCCTGGGTTGCCGCAATGGCGAATGGTGTGGCGGCCGGCGGGGCTGCGGGATATTCGGGGACTTCCTTCACCATGTCGCTTTGCCAGCAATCGAAATGAGCCTTGCCGGCGTGGCGAGCCGCTATGCTTAGCGCGCGCAGGATCAAGCGGGCGCGCGGGACGTCGATATGGTTGCGGACAAGGGCGTTGACGATCTCCATGAGCGCGGCCTGGATGGACTCCTGGTTTTCGAGCATGGCCATGGGATGGAGCCGTGACTTGGGCGGAGTGCGCACGCCGCGGATCATCCGCTGATGGAAGTAGCAGAAGACTTCGTTGCGCAGCGCGGGCGATTCGCAACGGATGCCGTTGACCTTGATGTGAGAACAGACGCGAGGGGTTGACTTGACTGCCATTTCGTTAGAGCCTTTCGGTGGTTTGAGGTTTGGGTTGTGGGTGGATTGTTGTGTGAAAATTTTTTGAGAGCTATTTTCTAAGTCTTTGATAAGGCTTGGGTTAGCGCCGTGGCGGCGGAAGAGGTCGGCGTAAAATATTGCAAGCAAAGGGTTTACGCGCAAAATCTTGAAAAATAAGGTGTTACGGATGTCGAATTGGGTGTTGGCGGGGGTGGCGAAGAGTTTCTCGGAGATGATCTGGCGGAGGAGCATACTACTTATAGTTTACACAGGGGGTGCAAGGTCAGATGTCACAGGGGGTGCCTGTGGAAGGCTGTGGAAAAGTGCGGGGTTGGGACAGGGCGGGGATTAATGGGAAAGCTCGCATCTGTGCCCGAGTTCATCCAGTCCCCCGAGGTTGTAGGCCGAAGGTCGATCGGCTGTCGGCGGAAGGCCCCACTTCTCGCAAAGAACGCGAGAAATGGGGCACCCGGCGCTGTATGGCCACCGGTCTGTGTTAGAATCCCGCGCTATGAGACGGGAGTTGTGGACCGTTGGGTGCCTCCTTGCGAGTGCTGCCTTAGTTCAGGTATATGCGCAGGATCAACCGCCCCAACCCGGAACGGAAAGGGTGTGTGCGGTTTCCGACGATCGATTCAAGCGGGCGCAGGCCATTTTCGCGAAGATGGCCGAGGTTCTTCGCCAGCCACGTTGCATCAACTGCCATGGAGCCGAGAACCCGTTCCGCAAGGGCACAGAACATACGGGTGGAACGTACGAGCTGAAGATGGATAAGAATGGCGAGGTGGACGAGAAGACGACTTTCCATGCTTGCCAGCAATGTCATGGAGCCTTCCCAGATTGGCGGATTCCTACCAGTGACAAGAATTTCATCAACCTGGACGATACGGGGCTTTGTAAATTAATTAAGGATCAGTTAGTGAGAGGCGACGATCTGGTCGATCACTTCACGCGCGACCGTGGCGGGACGCCGTTCATCGAGGAGGCCTTCAAGGGAACCCGTGGTTTGAAAGGCCAGGGCCTGGATATGGTAGATGACAACCCGGTCCCGATCCGCATTATCACTCATCAGGGTTTGATCAACCTAGCGAAGGATTGGATCGATGCCTTGGGGTCAGGGAACGGCACAATTGGAGATGGCGAAACGAGACCCCCCACGGACTGCGGCTGTGTACAGCATCACTACGCGTTGAAGCTGGCCGTTTCCGTTCGGATCAATAGCAGTGCGGAGCATCTGACCATTCGGAACGGCGGCGACGATCCTCCAATTCCCATTGTTTTTAATGACGATCGTTCCTTTACAAGCAAACCCGTCCGCACGACTTCGCTTGGCACTGGCTCGGTTGGAAGCTGCGGCTTAACCCAGTCCGCCAGTGGCGATGCTGGCGTTTCAGGTACTCTCGACGACGAAGCCGATAAGCTGCACGCAAAGATTTGGGCAGGCGCTGTTGTCGCCAGAACCACTTGGACGGGCGTTTGTGCCAGTAGTAGTGGGACGAATTCCAGCCCTGCTCCAATCGTCCCCATCGGCGAGTTCACTCTGGACCCCACAGTGGGGACGGCCTCCAGCGTGGTTCCTGTTCCGACGATGAAGGGCAGGCCCGGCTATTCCGGCGGCGCCACCATCACCATTGTCAAGGTCAACTGAGCAACGGCACAACTCTCCTCTGAGTTGTGGCGCTGCCGGCGAAGCCGAGGTTCCTCGCTTTTCTCGGAATGACATTAATGATGTCGGAATGACATCAATTAATGGAGGAGAGCTTTACGCGACGCTGAAGCGCCGCTCTTCCGCATAACCACTCTTCGACCAAGAATCAGGAGCGCCAGATTAGCTGCTGGGTGTCGAGCGAGGAGAACATTACGGGCTCGTGGTGGACCGTCGTGGCGTGGCGGTTGATGGCGGTGGCGGCCTGGGTGCGGAGGTTGCCGTTGTGGAGGTCGAAGTCGAGGGTGGTGACGTGGTGGGCGCAGCGGGTGCAGGTGAACCGCATGCCTCCCTTGATGCGCGCTATGGTGTAGTGTCGCTTCACAATTTTCAGTCTAGTCTTTTTGCACGCGAGTGATAGGCACGGGGGTTGGGCGGCGAAGGTAATGAGGCACGGTATTAGAGAGTTCTAAGGTGGGAATGAGAGATCAGAATCTTGAGTCGTGGTTGAAATTCCTTGAGAGGCCTTGCGTTGTGCTGGCTGGCGAGGGGTCCCCTTCGGCAAGCTCAGGGCAAGCTTTCGACTCCGCAGACTCCTTCGCTTCGCGAAGGAGTCTGCTCCGCTCAGGACGACAGAGCTTGGAGATGATTACTTTTCGAGGCGGTTGTATTTTTTCAGGACTTCGCGGAGGCGGTCGTGGGGTAACGCGATCACTTCGTGGTCGTTGATGCCTTTCATGGTTTCGGCGGCTACCATGGCGTTTACTACGGCCTCTTCGGTGGCCTGGACTGTGGCCAGGAAGATGGGGTCGAGAGAATCGTTGGGGAGCATGGTTAGCTGGTGCAGGCCCTTGGGGCTTACGGCGCCGGGGTTGGCGGTGGAGAAGGCTAAGAAAATGTCTCCGGAGCCGTCGCCGGAGTAGCTGCCATCGCGGCCGAGGCCGAGCGAAACTTTTTTGGCGATGCGTTTGAGTTGCGTAGGGATGAGCGGAGCGTTGGTGGCTACGATCACGATGATGGAGCCGACGTCGTCTTTCCAGACGGTGTGCTCGGGGATTTCGCGGCCAACGTTGACGCCGGCGATGCGGAGTTGGTCGCGGGATCCGTAGTTGCATTGGACCAGTACGCCGATGGTATAGCCTCCAGCTTTGGCATCGAGCATGCGCGAGGAGGTGCCGATGCCGCCTTTGAATTCATTGCAGATCATGCCTGTGCCGCCGCCTACGTTGCCTTCTTCGACCGGGCCGGAGTGGGCGGCGTCGAGAGCGCGAAAGGCGTCTTCGGGGCGGACGTGGAATCCGTTGATGTCGTTGAGATAGCCGTCCCAAGTTTCGGCTACTACGGGCAGCGACCACCAATAGCCTTCCATATCAGGTGTGCCGTGCTTGACCTTCCAGGCGATTACGGCGTCGCGGACCACCCCAACGCTGTGGGTGTTGGTGATCATTACTGGTCCGTTGAGGAAGCCGGAGTCTTCGATCCAGGTGGTGCCGGTCATCTCGCCATTGCCGTTGAGGGTGAACCAAGCGGCGAAGACGGCGTCATTGCTGGACTTGCCGCGGGGATGGATGGCGGTGACGCCGGTGCGCACCGGGCCTTTGCCGACAACTAGTTTGCCTTCGCCCGAGATTAGTGTGGTGTGACCGACCTCGACGCCTTTAACGTCGGTAATGGCGTTGTTGGGGCCGGGAGCGCCGTCGAAGGGGACGCCCAGGTCGCGGGCTCGGGGCTTGGTTTGGGCGGATGCGAGGGCGCTCAAGAGGATTAGAGCGTATACCGGGATGAATCTTGTTTGACCCGTGTTGATCTTGCCTTTGGGCATTTGTTCTCCGAACGAAAAAAAGTATACAGGCGTGGGCGATTCGAGGTTGGCGGAGAACCGAGTTGCGAACCTGCAATGACAACGCTGGAGGGTGAAGAGGCATCCGAGTTGGGTGCGAATCGGCGGAATGACCGGCGTACAATCGCGGTTCAGGGGGAAACATGGACGGCTGGAAAAAAGCGGTGGTGGCGGGTTCGGTTGGAGTGGCTACGGTTTTGTTCTTGAAGAAGAAGTATCCGGCGGGGGTGCTGGCTACTGGGGTTGGGTTGGCAGTGCTGGCGTCGGAGTTTCCGGAGAAGTTCGAAATGGTTCGGCGGTCGCTGCCCGAATATTTTGACCGCAGCATGCAGGTGATGGAGATGGCGGCTCGCGCCGGCCGGCGAATTACTGAGGCGGCGGGGCGGTCGGCGTCCGAGGCCTGGGACGAGATTGGTGGGTAGGAAGAGCGGCTTCCGGCTACCGGCGTTCGGCTTCCGGTGGGCGGGTCACGCGGATTACTTCCGGAAGCCGGAGGCCCGGCTAGTCGATTCCTAATTGCTTCTTGGCTTCGGGGCTCAGGCGCTCGGGGGTCCAGGGCGGAGTCCATACAACATTTACGCTGCAATTGCGGATGCCGGGCAACTGCTCGAGGCGCGACTTTACCTGGGCGCTGATGTTGACGTGTTCGGGGCAGCCTTGCGCAGTCAGGGTCATGTCGATGGAGACGTCCTGCTTGGGCTGATCGGGTGTATCTGGGGGCGCGAAGTTCACTTTGTAGATCAGTCCTAGATCTACTATGTTGACGGGGATCTCGGGGTCATAGCAACTCTTCAATGCGCTTAGGACGTCTTCTTCGGTGACTGTTGGCATGGGGGTTCCTTCTCGGAGCTTCGGAGCTTCATCTAGTTTACCGTAGGATGACTGTTTACTCGCGTTCCTAAAATCTCTAGCACAGAGGACACCCTTCGGCTACGCTCAGGGCAGGCTACGGTTCACAGGGTAAGGCACTTGCATGATTAGTGAAGAGGCTAAGAAGAGGGTCCAGATTGCTTTGGCTTTGGCCGTGGTGGTGGCGGGGGTGCGTGCGGGATACATCTTGTATCAGCGGCATGAGGACTCTCTTGCAGCGCAGAAGAAAGAACAGGTTAAGAATGCCGGGTATTCGAATGCCGATTACTACGTTGCGCCTAAGAAGCTTTATCCGTTTGATGTGAAGTCAGCGAAGCAGTTGACGCTGCAGCCGGTGTGGGTGAAGGAAGGATACCGGTATACCTATTATCCGTATGATGCGGGGCGGAAGCGGACGGACTTCGGGCATGAGGCTGGGTTGTTGTTGCCGATTGAGCGGCTGGAGATCAAAGATGTGGAGGCGGAGATGGGGCCGGGTGCAGGGAACCGGCGGCAGGTGATGGCGGTGTTTCAGAAGGAAGGGAAGAGCTACGCAGTGCCGATTGGATTTGAGAACGAAGGGCAGTACAAGATTTATTCGGATGAAATGTTTTTTGTGGAGGATCCGCATGAGTTGTACAAGCATTGGCCGGCGGATGTTTGGCAGGCGGTGGCGCAGCATGAAGTGAAGCCGGGAATGGATGAACTGCAGGCGGATTTCGCGGTGGGAATGGGAACGCTGGATGCGGGGAGTTCGTCTGCCGAGAGGACTCTGCATTATGCCAATGGGGGCAAGCCGCTGGTGGTGATTTATCGGGGTGGGCGGGCGGTGGAGGTTCGGGCGGGGACGTAGGGAGTCAGGAGCCCCACTTCTCGCAAAAGACGCGAGAAACGGGGCACCCTCGGGTTTTCCGTGAGTTTTTATTTTGAGCCGATGACTTCGTATTCGCTGCTGACCAGGCCGCTGGGATATTGGCGGGTTTCGATGTGACGGAGATGGACGTCGTGCGGTAGCGCGCCGAAGAGGGGGATTCCGTCTCCGATTAGCACGGGGACGCGGGTGATGGTTAGATGTTGAATTAATCCGGCGCGCAGGAAGTTTTGGATTGTGATGCCTCCGTCGACGTAGATGTGTTGGGCGCCGGTTGCAGCTAGTTTCGAAACTATCTCTGCGGGAGAGCCGGCCATCTGCTCTACCACTCCTCCGATGACTTTTGAGAAATCTAGTGGACGGCTGCTCAGGACTACTACGCGCTTGTTGCCGTAGGGCCATGGCTTCATGGGGAGGACGGTTTCGAAGGTTTTGCGGCCGATCAGGATGGTATCGACGGTGGCGATGAATTCGTTGTAGCCGTGGGATTCGCCGCCTCCTGTGGGGAGGAAGTCGAACTCGCCGTTCTTGCGGGCGATGAAGCCGTCGAGGCTGGTGCCGATGAAGACGGAGAGTTTCATGCCTCAGGGGCTAAAGCCCCAATCCCTTCCGATCTGGACGGCGCGGCTGAAGCCGCGCCCTTTCAAAACTCCTACTTCACTCCGGCGAGGGCTTGCGAGACTTCGTTTATGTCGGGGACTACGGGGATGTCGTAGTTTTTGTGCCAGGCTAGTTTGCCGTCGCGGTCGATGATGGAGATGGCGCGGCCGGTGATGCCTTTGTCTTCAAGATAGACGCCGTACTTGGCGGCGACGGCGCCGCGCGGGTGGAAATCGGCTAGCAGCGGGTAATGGATGCCCATCTTTTCGGCGTATGCCTTGTGCGACCAGACGCTATCAACGCTGATGCCGAGCACTTGCGCGTCCAGCTGGTCGAATTGCTTTTTGTCGTTCACCATGCAGGCGTGCTCTTTGGTGCAGACTGGGCTCCAATCGAGCGGGTAGAACACGAGAACGACGCGCTTTTTGCCGCGGTAGTCGCTGAGCTTTATTTCTTTTTGATCTTGATCTTTCAAGGTGAATTCTGGAGCGGGTTGACCTATGGTTGCTGGCATGATTCCTTTAGCCTTTCGAAATGGGGTCGATTTTATTGGAACCCGGCCCATCCCTCGAAGACAGAGGGGCCGGCGTAATCCAGTGCAAGATTAGTGATGGTGCGAAAATAGTTTTGCCAGTCGAGGGCGGACGCATTGAACGCCCCCGGCGGCCGACTTTGTTGAATGTTCTTGATCTGGCCTTCCACGAACACGCGAAAGTCTTCCGGCTGAATTTTGACGGCTTCGCGCAGTTCGACGAGGAGTCGATTCTCATAATCGGGCGAAGCCAGGGCTTTCGTCAAGTTCCGCTGATTGAAGTTCGATTTGAACTTGCGCCATCTGGAGTTGAGGGATGACATGACCCAGAGCCGGCCGGCATTGTAAACAAGTTCCCCGCCGATTTCGGCGCCCTTGATGCTGGAGAGTTTACTGCGAATGAGCACGAGCACGGTGAGCCCGACGCTTAATCCGCGCAGGTAGGGGTTGGCCTGCCTGAGGCCGAGCACGGAGTCGACCAAGCTATCTCCACGTCCGTCGGTAAACTCGAAGGCCACCGCGGCAACTACTCCGCAAGCCAAGGCGAAGGTGATGGCCTGCGGAGAGGTATAGATGGGCATGGGCACGCGCTTCAGGCGATCCTGGATGGAGACATGGCAGTCATAGAGAACGGTCACCGATGCCAACAGCAAGGCCAAGAGCGGCGGCAAGAGCATGGATGCCATTTTGCTTTGCTAACTGGCGAATACCCGTTTCAGGCTGCTGCGAGAAAGCTCGACCACCGTGTCAGACAATTGAGGAACTTCTTCCGGGGTCAATTCCATCAAATTGGATGACTTTGGCCCGGTCACGACGATGTCTCCCCTTTTCCTTAATTCCTCCAGCCGGCGCAGCAATTCTTCGGCACTCTCGGAGGAACGCATGCTCAGCTCATTCAGCGCAATTGGGCCGGAGGACTGAATCAGATCAATCAGGTTTACAGACATCGCACACCTCGTTGGGGGAACTTCACCTGTACACAGGATAGCGCTGATGCAGTTGCGAGTCCACACGCCTCCGAGGGTTCGGCGCGGAGAGCACGCGCCGCCGCTTCTTCACGGCGGAGGATGCACTCCTCCATTCGCCAGTCACGGTTTGCAGTATTCCTCGAGGGAAAACTTCTTGACATCGGAGACGTTGGCTCCCTTTCTCACGATGTATTCAGAAGCCCCATAGGAGTCAGCGCCCGGCTTCCAGTTGTAGGTGTAGCCGAGATGGGTCCAGGGAAAGCCGCCGGGAATTTGACGAACGCTGAGTGCGGTATTGGCGATCCATTGGACGTGCGAAGGGGCAACGTCGCGGGGGAAACTGTTGCCGCATTGAACCTGCGGGTCAAAGGTGCACTGGTTCCCGGCGGGATTGCCGCAGGGGCACAACGTCCACGGAGTAGGATCAGGGGTTGGCCGAAATATGTCGGAGGGCTGGACCTTCATGACAAAGATCATGGGTATTTCGTGATTCGGAGGGAGGCCCAGCACTTCGCGCACCTGGAGTGCGACATCGCCTTTGAACTGACGGCAAATGGTCAACAGCTCGGGAACGATTGTGACCCAAGTGTCGCCGTAGAGCGGACTGGTGACGTTGTACCTGGTCGCGGTTGCGACTTCTACGGTTCCATCTGGCGCGACGGCGAGCGGCTTGAGCTTGCGCACGTCTTCGTTTCTCCAAACGGCTACGTGTTCGAGGGCTGCGTTGTAGGCTTTCCAGAGAGGGTCTGGATCTAATGCATCTGCACCTGAGCGAGAGGCTGCTGCGCTCTCATGCGGCGGATCGTGGAGCGCGACTGCAGGTATTTTTTTCTGAGGATGCTGCGCGGGGTTTTGCGCCAGCACCGCCGGGAGCAGAAGAAGCCACAGAGTCAACGGGAATACGGTCGCTCGCATGGCTGAATTTATACACGAATTTGCGGGGCTTCACGTGAGTGCGATCTGGCGGAGTTTTCGTTGGCGGCGGACAGCCGAGGGTAGTCCCTGCATGAGCACCTCAACCGGACGAGCCACCCCGAAAATAGAGGCGGCGATAGAAATCCCTTGCGAGGTCCATGCCGGCGTATGCGGGTAGGGGATCCTTCGACTGCGGTAGTCCTTCGCGCTTGGGCGCGAAGGACAATCCTCGCTCAGGATGACAAGATTTAGGATTTTATTTCACTACGGGCGAGTCCGCGTCGGCGGGTTTCTCTTCGTCGGCGTGGATTTTGCCGTCGTCTTCGGCGTAGAAAGAGCGATGCTGGGCGTCGAGTTGTTTGGGCGTCATGGTCAGGATGAAGCTGTCGGTCTTGCCCTTGAAACCGGCGGTGTAGTCGCCGCGATGGGGATCGACCATGCGCTTGGTGAAGGAGCCGGAGTGGACGAGTTCGGTGAGGGATGTGGCGAAATGCCCGTACTGTTTCTGGAACTGATGCTGGGCGCGGAGGACGACGCGCATGTAACCGAGGGCGGCAGCTTCGGAATCGGAGCGGGCGGGGTCGCCGGCGAATTTGGGCTTGTAGTCAGGGGCCGCAGTTTGGGCGGCGGCGACCGGGGCTGGCGCCGAGAGAGTTGCGATGGTGAGCGCCAGGCTTACGATTACGGACAGAAACCGAAGGGACCTTGTTCTCATGCTGAATGTTCTCCGCGAACGGCGGGGGCGAGAATTAATCGGCCAAATCCCGCTGCCGAACGGCTTTTCGACGTTCTTTTTCATGTTACTCCCGTAATTTAACTCTGGTCACGTTCTCTTTGCAGAGCGATCAAATGCCGCTATGCTCTAGCTACCACACTACGCCCCACAGGGATAACTATGAAAGCAGCAGTAGCGAGAAAACCTATCATTAAAATTGCCGTGGTGGAGAGCGACCCGCTGAGGTTTGTGGGATTTCGCGCCTTGTTCGACACGGAGCCTGAGTTCGAACTAATCTCCGCCGGCCTACCTGAGATTTCCACGCTGCAGGGCGTGGACCTGATCCTGCTGGGAAACCGCTCTGGCCAGAACCTGTTTGACGTGATGGCCAGCCTGAAAGCCACGCGGCCCGATCTGCGCATTATCGTGACGGGCTCGGGAGTGGACGAAGAGACCATCCTGAAGGCGATCGCTTCCGGGGCCAAGGGGTATGTGGACGAGGCAGCTTCGCCGGCGGAATTTGCCCAGGCGATTCGCATTGTGAGCCAGGGATCGGTGTGGGCGCCGCGTCGGGTGCTTTCGATGTTCATTGAGCGGGTGTCGTCGTCGCCGGGACGGATTTTTCCGGCGGGCCGGGTGACATTCACCGATCGGGAAAAAGAAGTGCTGGAGATGCTGGTGGCGGGACGCTCGAACAAAGAGATTGGCGCGCAGTTAGGCATTGAGGAGCGCACGGTGAAGGCTCACGTGGCGAAACTGATGCGCAAGGTGGGCGTGCAGAACCGGATTGCGTTGTCGGTGCATGCGATTACGCATTCGCTGGTGGCGGCGAAGTAGAAGGGCAGGGGTTAGGGTTTAGGGGTTAGGGTTTGCCTAATCCCTAATCCCTAATCCCTAACCCCGATACTGAGTTACTTCGGGACAATGACCTCGGTAATCTTGTAAGCTGCGTGACTCCACCTCATACTCGCTTCACCTACCACAGAACCTGGGAGACGGGGTTGGGAGTAGCGATTAGGGTCACTACTTTCAGCCCCGATTTTTTTGTCTCCCCAGCTCCCTACGGAGTGATTTCGAAGACCCCGGAAACTCCTGTTTCGGAACTGCCATCTCCCATCCCGAAAATGTCGCCTGCCGTGTTGACCAGCAGACCACCAGACGGCCCCCATTCACCCGGGATTTTGTAGAGCGCGCCCACATCCCAGCCCCCATGCTCAGGGGAGAGCTTGAACACGACGCCGCAGGTGCTGATAAAACTGTTGCACCAAACCGGGTCAACGGACTCGCCGAAAATATTTCCTGCAGCGTCAAAGGACAATGGTCCCACTGGATAAGCACCGTCATCGGAGTGAGTGAAAGCGTGAAGTACAGTTTCTTTCCATCCACTCGAAGAGGACAACCGGAAAGCTAGGCCGCAGCCCTGGGGAGCGCAGTCGGCGGTGCTGCCGCCATAGCTGGTCACGCCGAACAGGTCGCCCGCAGCGTCGAGTGTGGGTCCGCTGGGGGGAGTCGATCCGTCGGAGCCTCCATGGAAGGAGTGCAGAACGGTTTCCTTCCAGCCCGTGGCGGATTGAGAGAGCTTGAAGATGACGCCGCAACCGGTGCCGCCGCAGCCGCTGAGCGTTCCGCTTAGAGAGGTTGCGCCGTAGATAGTGTTGCCGGCTAGAGTCACTGCGCCGACAGGATATCTGCCGTCGCTTCCACCAGAAAATGCGTGCAACACGGTCTGCGTCCATGTGCCACCGGAAGCGGGAGAAAGTTTGAAGACCAAGCCGCAGCCGCCTTCTCCGCAGGTGCCGCCGAAGGTTCCTCCTTCAAAGGTTGCGCCGTACAGATTGCCTATCGAGTCGAAAACCAAGGGTCCTTGAGGCAGCGCCCCATCGCCTTTGCCACTGAAATTGTAGAGAATGGATTCCGTCCACCCACCGCCGGTAGCGGGGGACAGGCGAAAGACGGTGCCGCAACCGCATGTTGCCGATCCACCATAGGCAGTGCCGTAGAGATTACCGTGAGTGTCCAGGACCAAACCCGCCGCGGGATAGGAGGCGTCGGTGCCCCCGGCGAAGTTATAGAGCACGGTTCCGGTCCACCCCGTGCCGTTCGGCGAAAGCTCGAAGATAGTGCCGCAGCCCGAGTGGCAATTGCCCGTACCGCCTAGATTGGTTGTGCCGTAGAGATTGCCGGCCGAGTCGGCGACGAGGCCCCCGTAGGCAAAAGTGTAACCGTAGAATCCGTAGATCTCGCTGACAGTTTGAGCGTGGGCCGCCACGCCGGGGCCCAGGGTGATGGCGAAAAGGCTGGAGAAGAAGCATACAAGCTGGAAGGTGACGGAACTCCTGAGATTCTTCATAAGACTTCACTCCATGATCGAAACGTTCCGAGGCGGAAGCGTCCGCCTTCCTGAGATTTGAAACCCACTGCGCGGAGACGGAACAGAGAAGGCCTGCAAAAGACCCTGGGGGAGTCTCGAGTTGGGTCGAAGTATACCACGAAGCGCAGATTCTGCGGGTAGAGGAAAAGTAGCCTGTCTTGATCGGTCAACCGACAAGTAAGAAATCCCAGTGACGACAAATGCAAATGCTGTGCTTCGTTTACAATCCAAATACCAGATCCCAGGGAACTCTTGACTGAGCGAGGAACCATGAAAAAACTCTTACTCTTGACCCTAATTGTGTCTCTCTGTTCTCTCTCCCTTGCAGCCGATGAAAAAGAAGGCAAGGCCGTGGAGCGGGTGCAGGCGGCCGCCGATGTGCTGAACGAAATTCAGGGTGCGCCGGATTCCGGAATTCCGCAGGAAGTGTTGGGCTCGGCGGAGTGTGTGGCGGTTGTGCCCTCGATGTTGAAGGGCGGGTTTTTTGTAGGCGGGAAGTATGGCCGCGGGCTGGCCAGTTGCCGCACGCCGAAGGGGTGGAGCGCTCCGGCATTTTTTACTGTGACCGGCGGCAGCTTTGGCCTTCAGATCGGCGGACAGGCGGTGGACCTGGTGATGCTGATCATGAATAAAGAGGGAATGAAGCATCTGCTGTCGAGCGAATTCGCGCTGGGAGCGGACGCTTCGGTGGCCGCGGGGCCGGTGGGCCGGCACGCCGAGGGGAATACGGACTGGAAGATGCGGGCGGAGGTGCTGACCTATTCGCGCGCGCGGGGGTTATTCGCCGGAATCACGCTGAACGGAGCCGTAATCAAGCAGGACAAAGACAGCACGCGGGAATTCTACGGACGCATGGTGCCGTTTAAGACGTCGCTGGTGGGAGAGATTGAACCACCGCCCGCAGCGAATTCGTTTCTGACTACGCTGGCGAAGTGGGCTCAGGCAGCGGCAAAGTAGCTGGCTTCGGGCCTGCTGTTTGATTTCGGACCCACGCAGAGCTTTGTCATTCCGAACGAAGTGAGGAATCTGGGTTCTTGCTGCGCGCGATGTGTATCGCCTGCGCAGGCAGACACCAAGATCCCTCGCTTTGCTCGGGATGACAAGGCCTTCGTGGGGCAGCGTTTCGTTTGAAAGCAATTTTGATGGTGGTACCGTTCCGCTTCCCTAAATGCGGCAGCGACTTGAGTACGCGGCAGCGTGGCCGTTCATCAAAGTCATGGGCATTTTGCCGCGCCCGCTGGCGCGCGCCATCGGCATTGCGCTGGCCTGGGCGGTTTATCTTCTGCATGTGCGATTGCGGCAGGTTGGCATGCGCAATCTTGCCATGGCGTTTCCCGAGAAAAGTAAGGCGGAGCGGGCGCGGATTCTGCGCGGGGAGTTCGCTTCGCTCGGTCGTCAATTGGCGGAGGTCTGCCACTTTCCCGACTACACGCTGGAGAACGTTGACGAAGTTGTAGTGTTTGACGGCTTCGAGAATTACCAGCGAGCGCACGCTCGGGGCAAGGGCGTGCTGCTGTTTGCGGGGCATTTTGGAGGATGGGAGCTTTCGTCGTTTGTTCTGTCGATGCATGGGCATTGGATGCACGTGCTCATGCGCGGCATGGACAACAGGTATCTCGGTGAACTCATTCTTCGCTACCGGACGATGCACGGCAACAAAGCCGTGGACAAAGATGATTTTGTGCGTGGATTGCTTTCGGCGATGAAAGCCGGGGAAGTGGTTGGGATGTTGATGGATACGAATATGACTCCGCCGCAGGGGATCTTTGTGGATTTTTTCGGCATCCCGGCGTGCACGGCTGCGGGGCCGGCGCGAATTGCGTTGCGCACCGATGCGGCGGTGGTGCCGACGTTTACAATTTGGGACGCGGCGCTGGGCAAATACCGGCTGCGGTTTGATCCGGCGGTGGAGTTGGTGCGCACGGGCGACCTAGAGGCCGACATCAAAGCCAACACGCAGAAACTTACTTCGGTGATCGAAGACTACGTGCGGAAGTATCCCGAGCAGTGGCTGTGGGTGCACCGGAGATGGAAGACGCAGCCTCCGGGGGAGAAGGGGCTGTATTGAAAGTCGGCTTCCGGCTTTCGGCTTCCGGTTGCGGGTCGGTGCTTGCGCTCAGTCCGCATTCTCACTTCCAGCAGCGAGTTGGAGCTTGCTTATGCCGAATGGTGGTCCGGATAATTGTGCGAATTGCGGTTTTAATCGTGCCAACGACGGGCGATGGGGTGTGCTGTCGGAAACGGCCGGCTTTTGCGCAATCCGGCATGTCGAAATTCCAGTTCCCCACTGGACGTATTGCAAGAACTGGCACACGCGATCGTCGACGCCGCAGGGCCCGATCTACGCTTCAATGTATGACGAGGGATACCGGCGCGTACCGTGGTTTGGGCGCGTCGCCCCGGAAACCGGAGTGCAGGCAGCGTGCGTGGTCTGTGGGGCAGAGTCGAACGAAGGGATCAGGTTGACCATCGCCGAAGGGTCGTTCGGGTTTTGCGGACGCGAGCATTATGCGGCCTGGCGTGAGACCACGCGAATCGCGCAGATGCGCAAACTTGCCGCGGCGGGCGAGCGGGCTTACTCGGAGATGTACGATACGTATTCTCCCGCCGGGTATTACAGCGACGCGAAGGATTACTTCCGCTCAGCGATGAGCGTCGCATCCGAACTGGAACTGACTGACGAAGAGAAAGAATTGCGGGCGCGCCTGGAGCACATTCAGGCCGTGTTTCGGAGCCAGTTCCCTTAGCCCGTCGCAACTAGGTGCGAGGTACCCGGAGCAGTGGGTCTGGAGCAGTGGGTGTGCCGGGAGTACGCCACCGCTTGGGGGGAACGGGGGAGCGTATTAGAGCGGCGGCGCGGTAGTGGTGCAGTTTGCCGAAGGCGTCGAGCTGCGCTCAACGGTCAGCCGATGGCGGGTCTTCCCACATGAGCATTTCTGCAAGCTGCACTACTACCCCGCGTGCGTGCGTGTTGCGAACCCGCAGAGGGGAATGTACGATGGGTGCCGCTTTCCAGATCAGAGAGGAAATTCTGGATGATGGCGACACAAGCAGTTCGTCCGCGCACGCACAGAAGGTGGAAGCGAGTCTTGGTTTGGGTCGCATGCAGTGTAGTTCTGTTGTATGTTGTGAGTATCGTCGCACTTCATTACTACCTTGAGCCCAAGCTTATTTTCGCCGCGCCCACGAATTACCCACACAGAACCCCCGCGGACCTGAACATTTCCTTTGAAGACCTGCATATTCCGGTAGACGGCTCGACCCAGATACACGCCTGGTGGATTGCGGCCGGGAAAGAATCCACCAAGGCGATCCTCTACTTTCACGGAAATGGTGAAGTTTTGGAAACCGAGATGAGGAACGCAACCGCCGAGGCTCCGCTGCTCCACCAAACCGGTGCGAACCTGCTGCTGGTCGACTACCGCGGATATGGCGGCAGCAGCGCCGTTCAGGCGACTGGCCCGCGCACGGCAGAAGACGCGCGCGCGGCTATGCGCTACCTGATCGAGCAGCGTCACTTTGCCCCCTCGGATATTTACATCGCAGGGTGGTCAATCGGTTCGGGCGTCGCGACACAGCTTGCGCTTGAGTCGCCGCACTCGGCAGGACTCATTCTGCTCAGCCCGATCTCCAGCACTTATGACGTCGCCAACCAGGACCCGCTCTATCGCACTCTGCTGCGGCCGAGTCAATGGATGGGTGACGCCAACAATTTTGAGAACAAGAACAAAATTGCGAGCGTGCACATCCCTATTCTTATCGTCTCCGGCACGATTGACACAATTGCGTCGCCCTGGATGCCCAAGCTGCTTTACGATCGCGCCAATCAGCCCAAGACTCTGCACATGCTGGAGGGCGTGGAGCACAACGACTTGTGGGACAAAGGAAACGGCACACTGGTTGGCTATGTTAGAGAGTTTGTTTCGGGCTCTACGGCGACTGCTGCGCAGTAAGGCGGCGAACCTCCGTCCCCACTTTGTTTGCAGTGGACGCGATTTTCGGAAGCGGCGCAGTCTCAATTGCGCCCTTTGATTCGTTGCGAACTTTGCGGCTCTTGTTTGCGCGCTTAGCGCCTAAAAGCTTTTAAGAGCTTGCAACCGCAAAGTGCGCGAAGGATTCGCTAAGGACGCAAAGAAAGCCGAACTACACCACCCGATTTTCGCGGGGAACGCAAAAGGAAGGCCACCCCGAAAGCCGCGCCCAATCTGGGGTTTCGGGCTGGAACGTGTATAATCGTGGCGGCTTCGAGGGGACGCAGCCCTACCCTCTACGCTGCCGTGGGGCACGAGGAATGATTCGCCTCCGACGATTGCGAGCACCCCAACCCAGGAGATAATGTGGATCACTCATTGAAATTGAGGTTTGTAGGCCCTTGCCGTCCGGCAGCGATCGTCCGCCTTGCGACGATTTGTCTTTTCTTGCTTCTGGTCGTGACCTTCTCGAGCGGGGCGGCTTCTGCTCAGACTGGATATACCGGGATTTTTGGCGGCGGTCCTTTTTACAAGAACGCTTCAGCCAACATCACCGAAATTGAGAATTCCGGATTCTCGGAAGCTATTGTCTGGAGCGTCGAGGTCAGCACGACCGGCGATTTGAATCTGAATGGCGAGTTTCCATTGACGTCCGGCGGCGTCTATGTGGGCAACGAATACTATCCCGATTTTCCCGGGGACATGGCGACGTTGAAGCTGGGGAAGGTCAAGAGGGTGACGTTCAGCATCGGCTCCTCGAACTACGGAGACTGGGAAAACATTACGAACCTGATCAACGCGCAGGGGACGGGGCCGACCAGCATCCTGTATCAGGATTTTCAGGCTCTGAAGGCTGCGATTCCGGCGCTGGATGCGATCGATTTCGACGATGAGAACAGCTTCAATTCGCCTACCACAATTTCGTTTGGGGTGATGCTGGGGAACCTGGGCTATCACGTGATGCCCGACGCTTTCGACCAGAGCAGTTATTGGACGAATGTGGTTTCGCAGATTAATAGTCAACTTCCGGGCACGGCGGATGGGGTTCACCTGCAGGCGTATGCCGGTGGCGCGGGGAATAATCCATGTGCGGGATGGAATTTTGGCGCCGTTCCGGTGTTTCCTGGATTGTGGGATCAGAACGACACGCCGAGCCAGGTGCAGACCACGATGACCGGCTGGCACAACCAGTGCGGGATTATCGGCGGCTTCATGTGGCTCTATGACGACTTCGTCGGCACCGGGCTTGCAGCGCAATACGCGAGCGCGATCAATACCGCGGTTGGCGCGCCTGGTTTTACTCTCTCGGGACCGACGAGCGTGTTTGTGAATCAGAGCTCAACCGCAAATGCTGCGATCACGATCACGGATGTAAACGGTTTTACCGGCACGGTGACCCTGAGTGTGTCAGGTCTGCCGAAAGGCGTGACTGCTTCGGTGCAAGGCACAGGGAATAAACAGACTGTAGTGTTCAAAGCCAGTGCTTCTGCCAGCACCGGATTTAGCACAGTCACGGTTACCGGCACATCCGGCAGCACCACACAAACCCTTACTCTTAGCTTGGCGGTAAGCGCAGCCGTGGGCACAAAGGGAACTGGCACCGAGGTGAATCTGACTTCGGAATTCAACCTTTACGGAATCTACACCGACGGTACGACGTATTCGACCGGAGGATTGGATGGCGGAGGGTATTCGTACTCGGCGAAGCTGCTCACTACGTCGAGGGTGTTCAACGGCACGCTCTTTACCTTTGGTCCTGCTAATGAACTTGACGCGGTCGGTTGCAGCGGACAAGTGGTTACCCTGACCTCGGGCAAGTATTCCGCATTGATGTTATTGGCGACGGGGATCGAGGGGAATCAAGTTTCCGAGACTTTCACCGTTAAATACACGGATGGAACGAGTACGAAATTCACTCAGAGCTTGAGCGACTGGTTCACTCCGCAGAAATACGCCGGGGAGTCTGAAGGTGTTGCCATGGCATACCGCAATTTCGACAACGGAACGAAGGATCAGCGAACGTTTAATCTGTATGCCTACACGTTTGCGTTGAATCCAGCCAAGAGTGTGAAGAGTGTTACTTTACCCAACGATACGCATGTGGTGGTGCTGGCGGGTACGTTGGTGCCGGTGAAGCCTTGAGATAGGGAGGGCAACCGTCACCAGAGGCTGGATCGCATCCTCAGTTATGGTCGTCCAGACAGGTTGGCCAGCCCCCTCCACGCGGCTCAACCGTCCCTAACGGGACGGGGTTCCGTTTCTCACCATCGCAGCCGGCGTTGGAAACGCCGGGCTATTATCAAAACGTCCTCCAGACGTTACCGGTTTGCTGAAGCACTCGGCGCGATGTTGATGAGATCGAGGTTTGCGTCCGGAGGACGCCTGACAATCAGCCGGCGTTTTCAACGCCGGGTGCGTTCGTACACGAGGAACCGCATCCCGTGGGGATGCCTGAACTCATCCCCACACGTGTTGCGGATCATACTCAATACCATTCTTCTTCAAGAAGGCCAAAAATTCATCTTCGAAATTGCGCTTGCGATGATGTTCCGCTTGGTTCTGGATGTAAGCGATCGTATCGCTCTTCTGCGAGACTCCAACTGTGAAGGCGCCGTATCCCTCTTGCCAGGCAAATTCAGATTTAAATCTGTCATTCATCCAATGAAACGACCCGCCTTTTATCAATTGCATGGCCTTGGCCAAGGGTAAAGTTGCCGGCAGCGAGAGCAGGATGTGCACGTGATTTTCGGTCCCACCCACCATGAGCGCTTTGAATCCGTTCTTGCGGGCTATGCCGCCGAGGAATGCCCAGAGTTGTGGTTGCATATCAGGCGGTATTAAATTGCGGCGTTGTTTGGTGGAGAAGACACAGTGGATCAATTCAGAAACGTAGGTGTGCGCCACGGTATTCTCCAGAGAGTTCAACCGTCCCTCCGGGACGGAATTCCAATATCGGCTATCGTACCCGGCGTTGAAACGCCGGGCTACTATCAGGCGTCCTCCGGACGCTTTTCGTTCCCGTATTGGCACATTCGTCTTCCTGTAGAATCAGATCTTCCTATGAAAACATTCGAACAAATCGCGGAGCTGGAGCAGCGGTATTTGCTGGGGACCTACAGCCGGTATCCCATTGTGTTGACGCGGGGGAAGGGCGTGTTTCTTTACGACCTGGAGGACCGACGTTATCTCGACTTTGTTTCGGGGCTGGGGGTGAATGCGTTGGGGCATGCGCATCCGCGGATTGTGAAGACAATTCGGGAGCAGGCGGGGAAGCTGATTCACGTCTCCAATCTTTATTGCCACGAGTATCAGGGGGCGTTGGCGGAGAAGTTGTGTGGGCTCTTGGGCAGCTCGTTTGGAAATGCGCGGGCGTTTTTTTCTAACAGCGGGACTGAGGCGATTGAGGGCTCGATCAAGCTGGCGCGGCTGGCGGGACATCGCGCCGGGGGCGAGGCGAAGTCGCGACTGGTGGCGCTCGAGGGGTCTTATCACGGGCGGACGTTTGGGGCGCTGTCGCTGACCGGGCAGGAGAAGCATCGCAAGGGATTTGAGCCGATGCTGGAAGATGTGAAGTTTGTCGCGCAGAACGACTTGGAAGGACTCCGGGCGGCGGTTGAACGACAACACCTGCGCGATTGTGCTGGAACCGATTTTTGGCGAAGGCGGAATTTATGAGTGTTCGGTGGAGTTTCTGCAGGAGTGCCGGGCGGCTGCGACACGGCATAAGGCAGCGCTGATCTTTGATGAGATTCAGTGCGGACTGGGGCGTACGGGGTCAATGTTCGCGTTCCAGAGTTTTGGAGTGACTCCGGATATTGTGGCGATTGCAAAACCGATTGCGGCGGGTTTGCCCTTGGGGGCGTTTATTGCCAAGGAAGAATTTGCTAATGCAATTTCTCCGGGGCAGCATGGGACTACTTTTGGCGGCGGTCCTTTGGCTTGCCGCGTGGCTCTGGAATTTCTGGCGATTGTGGAAGATGAGAAGCTGCTCGACAACGTGAATAAAGTTGGCGCTTATCTGCAACAGGAGTTGAAGGGGATCGTCGAGAAGAGCGCTGCTGCCAGGGAAGTGCGCGGGCGCGGATTCATTCAGGGAATCAATCTTGAGATGCCGGCGCGGCCGATTGTGGATGCGGCTTTGGCCGAGGGCGTTTTGTTTAATTCCACGCACGATACCGTGGTGCGATTTTTGCCTCCGTTTTTGCTGGAGGAGAAGCATGTGGATAAGGGGATTCGGGTGCTGAAGAAATTGCTTAGGAAGAAGAGGAAGGCAGTGGTCGGTGGTCAGTGATCAGTGGCCAGTAACACCGATTTCTTCGTGCTGACCACTAGCCACTGACCACCGGCCACTGGTTCATAAAAATCGGGGAGCCGAAGCTCCCCTAGCGAAGCGAACAGAGGCGTTATTCACTTACATAGAGGCTGGTTGCAGGGAAAGAGTTGTCTTAGGAGTTAAAGGAATTGGCAATTGCAGAGTGCAACCGGGAAGTTTTTACAGCGGGCGCACCGGCTTTGGGCGCGGGCGTGGAAGAATGCTGGATGGAGATGGATGGGGCGCGCATGCGTTATCTGCGAACAGGTTCCGGGCCGGCGCTGATTCTGCTGCATGGGTTGCTGGGATACTCTTTTTCGTGGCGATATACGATGCCGGCGCTGGCGCCTTACGCTACGGTTTACGCACCGGACATGCTGGGTGCAGGGTTCTCGGACCGTCCGGCTGGACTTGATCATTCGGCGCGGGGAACGGCGAAGCGGCTGCTTCAGTTTATTGAGCGCCTGGGAGTTTCGTCGTTCGATCTGCTGGGGACATCGCGTGGCGGCGCAGTGGCGATGATGGCGGCTGACGAATGTTTGAGTGGCAATAGCAGATTGCACGATGCTGGTTCGAAGCTGCGGCGGTTGGTGCTGGTGGCGCCGGCGAATCCTTATTCGGCGCATGGGCAGTGGCTGGCGCCGTTTTTTGGCAGTTCGTACGGCGCGACCTTTTTCCGGCTGGTGATCGCGGGCTCACCATTTTTTTATCCGTTTTGGCACGCTCGCTTGTACGGCGACCGCAGCAAGATTCCTCCGGAAGCGCTCGCAGGTTACACGGCGCCGCTGGCGAAGCCCGGATTGTTCGATCATGCTCTGAGCATTGCGAGCACATGGACGCAGGACCTGAGCGAACTGGAGGCGATTCTGCCGAAGCTATCGAGTGTTCCTACTCTTTTTATGTGGGGCAGAAAGGATCCTGCGGTGTATGCTTCCTCGGCTGCGCGGCTGGCAAAATACTTTCCCCATTCCAGGTTGATCATTTTTCCGGGGATTGGACACTTGCCCTATGAGGAGTGTCCGGAGGAGTTCAACCAGGAGTTGATTGAGTTCCTGACGAGTAAGAAGGTTCCTGCCTGAGCAGAGTGCAGTTGGTAGTTTCAAGATTGTCGACCATAATTCGCAGATACCCGAGATCCTTCACTCCGCCTGAAAAGCGGCTACGTTCAGGATGACAGCTAGAGATGGAACGCAGGCACCGCAACTGGCGCGTAATTCATGAGCCACCATATTATCGAGCTGTTGCGGGGCGCGGTCGTGCACTACGGATACTGGGCCGTGGCAGCCCTGTTGTTGCTGGAAAGCGCCGGCTTGCCTGTGCCGGGCGAGACCGTTTTATTGCTGGCGAGCTTTCTGGCCTATACCGAACATGAGTTGAAGCTTCCCTGGGTGATTGTGATCGGGACCGTGGCGACGACTCTGGGCGGAGAGTTGGGTTTTGCTCTGGGGAGGCACGGCGGGCGTCCGCTGATCGAACGGTATCGGCATGTTTTTTACATCCGCGCTGAGAGCCTGGCGCGCGGCGAGCAGCTTTTCGATCGCTATGGGCCGGTCACCGTTTTCTTTGCCCGATTCCTGTTTGGCATGCGCGTGCTGGCCTCGCTGCTGGCGGGAGCGCTGCACATGCAGTGGCGGAAGTTCGTGGTGTTCAATTTTCTTGGAGCGGCGGTTTGGGTTGCGGTGATTTGTGGCGCGGGGTATTTGTTTGGCGGACACTGGAATCGGCTGGCCCATGATCTTAAGCGGCTCGATTTAGCGGTTGCGATGGTGGTGGTGGTGGCGGCCTTGTTTTGGTGGTGGAGGAACCGAAGGCGGGCGTAAGTCTTAGGCAGTGGCGAGCGAATGTAACGCCGCCAATGGATTTCTGTTTTTCCTAACCCTCAGGAATGCCTTCTCGAACCGTCAGGAACCAACTTAGGCACAGGAGGTTTTGTCTGCGCCCGACTATACTGCGGGGGTCGCGGACTTTTTGGTGACAGGGCCGCGGCCGGTGATTTTATCGGCTGCGTCCGCGCCGGAAGTCGGACGAGGAGAAAACGCATGAAGAAAATTGGTTTCTTGACGCTATTAATCACGGGAATGCTTCTATTAGCCCTAGCCTTCCCGGCTGCGGCCAGTGGTCCAAAGACAGCTACGGCAGTTGCTGCAGTGGCGGCGGCTCCGGCCACTCCTGCGGCTGTGGTGGCGGCTCCGGTGCCTCCGCCGCACCCACGCATCCATGAGGCGATCGAAATGATGCACGGCGCCAAAGAGAAGCTGGAACACGCCGAGGGTAACTTCCATGGACGTCGCGAAAAAGCCATCGAGCATCTGGAGAAAGCAATCCACGAAGCGGAAGAGGCCGAGCATATGCCGTAGAGGATTTGAGTAAGAAAGAAAAGGCGGCGTCCGCGGACGCCGCCTTTTTTCTGGCCGCTACGCTGATGTACGAATCAGGGAGCGGTGGTGTATCCCACCGACGCGCCGATGCGAAACACGCTGTCGGAGTTGAACCCCTGATTGTTCTGGATGTGGTAGTAGCGAGCCTCGGGGCGGACAAAGAGGTGCGGCAGGCGGTGCCAGACCCGATAGCGAATGCCGAAGCCCAGGTCTTCCATGAAGTGACTGCTGCTGGTGTAGTTGACGCAACCGGGTGTGCTGCAGGAGCCGAGGATCGTGAACCGGTTGCTGGCTACGCCGACTCCGGCCATGATGTCGAGGCCAAGCTTTTTGGTCAGTTTCGGCTGATAGAGTGCGTTGGCGTCGGTGAAGAAGGGGCGGTAGTTTTCGTAGCCGAAGTAGCTGGCCTGGTGATACCGCCATGCCGTTTCAAAGCTAAGGCCGAGGCGGCGTTTTCTGAAGCCGACGAAATCTCCGGCGATGCTGACATAGATGCCATTCTTTTCCACCAGCGGGGAAAAGTTCGCGGAATCGCTGACTTTAGCAGAGGACTCAAGGGTGCTGCCGCCGACCAGCAGATCCACTTGGGTCTGGGCAGAAGCGAAGCCGGCGAACAGCAGGACCGCACACGCGAACGTGAGCAGCGCGAATTTTCTCAATACAGCCCCCTTGTCAGTCCGTATGGTTTGTGGGATGCACCCGCCAGGCTAGCGACCCTCCGGTGAAGCAAAGCCGCAGCACTTTCCGGACTGTCGGAATTGGCTGTTTAGGATATCAAAATCCGCGATTGCTCGCGTAGTCAAAATCTATTCTGGGCCGATCGTGAAACCGATTGAGGCGCCCACTCGAAAAACGTTGTCGCTGCTGAAGCCACCGGGGTTCGCGGTGTTCGTGTTGCTGTTACCGTCGATATGGTAGTAGTGAATCTCGGGACGGACAAAAAAATGGTGCCAGACGTAGTAGCGAATCCCGGCACCCGCGTCCTGCATGAAGTTATGCTCGCTGGTGTAGTTGATGCAGCCGTTAAAGTAGGTGCAAGAAGTAGTGAAGGGATAGTAGAAGCGAGTGCTGGCGATGCCGATGCCGCCAAAAAGATCAAGGCCAACCTTCTTGCCCAGCTTGGGCTGAAACAGCGCGTTGAAGTCGGTCAGAATCGGGCGATAGTCGATCTGTCCTGGGATGTAGGGACCCTGACTGGCCCGCCAGGAGGTTTCCACCATAAGGCCGACGCGGCGCTTGAAGCCGACGAAGTCGCCGGCGATGTTAAGATAAGTGCCGCCCCGCTCCGCGATATTCCCAGTAATCTGCTGACTCGAACTGGGCGCGGACGACAGGAGGGTGCCGCCGCCGAACATGATGTCCCCTTGCTGGGCAGAGGCGAGTTGGACGAGAAACAGGAAGGCACAAACGGCTGCGAGGATCGCTAACTTTCTCAAGAGAAACCTCCTTATCAGTTTCTTGTGTGCAGTTTAAGATGCGTCTGCGAATTCGTTAGGATGCTGCAATACTGCTTACGACTCATCATAATTTCAGTCGCGAAGCGAATTCAACTGGAACCAGATGCTTGTAAAGAAACGTCAAGATGATCGCGAAATCACCTTTATTGATTTAGATCGCCTTCCAACCCAAACGTAACCCGGAATCGTGCGAAAAGTTGCGGGGCAAAAGGGAAATTTTCTTGGGCTGAATCTAGGTGATATCGGAGTATGAAGACGAGAAGAAGTCCGGGCGCTCCCAGAATTTTGTGTAGCACTCGGTGCACAGCCAGTCGTGGCCGTTGGTGTAGCCGATGCCGTGCTCGGCGTCGGCTTCGTTCTGTGATTCGAACAGCTCCCAGCGGCAGATAAAGCAGTGGTCTTTCTTCCAGCCGCCTTTGGCCAGTTCGAAGTTGGCGGAGTCGGAGGCGAGAGCCAGGTTGAATGAGACGCGGCCGGTTTTCTTCTCGAGTGCGACATCGCGAGGCATCCATGGTGCTTTGTGCCAATACCATTTGCAGGAACGGCAGAGTTCTACGGCGTCGCGAACGTAGTCAACATTCCAGCGAAAGCCGTGGATCTCGACGGTTTCTGCGGAGAGGGCCCTGAAGCCATAGTCGTAATATGAGGCGCGCTGGAATGACCATGGTTTCGGGGGCTGTGGCTGCTCGGCAAAATGTACACGCACTGTCGCCGCGTCGGCCCCGCCTTCGCGCAGAAGCTCTGCTGCAAAGCTTTCTCCCTCGTCGAGCAGACCCAGGAACAAGTGTTCGGCACCGATGTGTTTGTTGGCCAGCCTCTCAGCCTCGATGGCCGCGTGCTTCAGAACGCGCTTGGCGCTCTCGCTGAGCGGCAAATCGACAGCGGTCGATGTTGGCGTTTGCCGCGCCAAATGGTTCTCAATCTTTGCGTGTAGAGTTTCGAGCTTTGTATTTGGCAGCCAGCGCAGCAAATGCCTGTTCTCACGGAGCAGGCCGAGCAGCAGGTGCTCGGTGTCAATCTCCGGCGAGCCGTATTGACTGGCTTCGTAACGCGAGAAGAAAATTACGCGCCGTGCTTTCTCGGTGTAGCGCTCGAACATCGGTTACTCCACCGGACAAGGGCTGAAGCCCGCGTCCTTAATGGGCGATTAACGGCACGGCTGAAGCCGTGCCCTGATACGAACCAGCTAACGCCTTTTCATGACACAGCTTTCCGGGTGCTTCGTTTCCAATAAAGATAGAAGGGAACGCCGGCGAGCACAATCGCCGTGCCCCAGAAAGCTTGGGTGGGGCGCGTGATGATGGTGTTCAGAGTCCAGATCGTGCCGACAAGAACATAGATCGCGGGGAGCCAGGGATATCCCGTGCAACGGTAGGGTCGAGGAATCTCCGGGCGTTTCCAGCGCAGCAGAAACATTCCGATCACGGTCAGCGTGTAGGAGAGCACCATGCCGTAGATGACGTAGGTGTAGAGCTGATCGTAGCGGCCGCTGACGGTGAGCAGCGCGGCCCAGATGCCTTGTCCGATCAGGCTGAATGCGGGCGTGCGCCACTTGGGGTGGATGACTGCCATGCGCTTGAAGAAGACACCGTCCTGCGCCATGGCGAGATACACGCGCGCGCCGGCGAGCGTGCAGGTGGCGGCGGCGCTGAAGCAAGAGACCGCTATCATGAGCGAGAGCCACACGGCGGCGTGGGGAGAAAACAATGCCGCTGCCGCAGCATGGGCGATGGTTTCGTGCCGGGCGATCTCGGTGAGCGGCAGTGCGTACAAATAAGTCACGTTCATCGCCAGGTAGATAGCGCCGACCACAAGCACGCCCAGCACCATTGCGAGCGGCACATTGCGGCGCGGCTCTTTGACCTCGCCCGCTACCCATGTGATGTAGACCCATCCGTCGTAGGCCCAGAACACCGCGATCAGGGCGATGCCCATGGCCGAGATCAATTGCGTGGGATGAAGACCCATAGTCAGGCCGACGCCGCGCGCGCGGAAGTGCGACCAGTCTCCTTTCCCGATGGCGAATCCGAGAAACACAAACCCGGCCATGGCCGCGAACTTGGTCCACGTAGAAAGATTCTGCAGCAGCGCGCCCCAGCGCAGGCCGACAACGTTCACATAGGTGAGGATTGCGATCAGGAGCAGGGCGAAAAGATGGGCGCGGGTGATTACGATCCCAACGACCGAGACAATCACGTGATCCTGCGAGACGATGGGGAAGACCTGCCCGGTGTAGGCAGCCGACGCGACTGCGAGAGCCGCGATGCTGCCTCCATTGGCTACTGCGAACAGCATCCATCCGTAGAGAAAGGCGACCAGGTCGCCGTAGGCCTCACGCAAATAAATGTATTGGCCGCCAGAGTCAGGGAACATTGATCCCAGTTCGGCGAAGGCGACGCAGCCGAACAGCGAGATTACGCCGCCAATGACCCACACCAGCAGGAACAGCATGGGCTGCGGCAGTGGGCCAGCAATGTCTTTGGCGGTGAGAAAAATCGAGGAGCCGATGATGCCGCTGACTAAGAGAAGAACGGAATCGAGCAGGCTGAGTCCGCGAATGAGAGTGGGTTGGGTGGCTTCCGGCTTCCGGCTTTCGGCAGCGGCTTCGGTAATGCTGGTGACGGATATCGGGTCCATTATCCGATTCCGAGTTCGTCGGGAGATTCGAGCGGCGTGCCGCAGCGGCGGCAGATGACGGCGGAACAGTCGCCACAGGTCAGCGGATCAGTCACCTCTTCGGCGCAGTTCGGGCAGTAGAGGGAGCCGGGATTGGGTTCCGGCGCAGAGTTCTGAGGGCGTGTCGCCATGTGGAGGAAAACTCTAACACACAACGGAGGAATATCTGATCGGCAATAGGGAGCGGATCGGCTGAGATCACAGGTTTCGCGACACAACGGTCACCTTATCTTGTCTTTAGGTTCGGGGGCGACCTTGGGGGCGTTGCGAAGGAACTCCATGAGGCGGTCGCCGGTCTTGTTGCCTGCGCGCTTCTTGAAAAACTCCGCTGCGGTTTCCACCACTCCAACCTTTTCCGCCACCGCCGAAGCGATCCATTGATTTAGAGAAACGCCGTCTTCCTGCGCCAGCCGCTGCGCCGCTCTCTTGATTGAGAGGGGCAGCTTTAAGGGATAGGTAGCTTTGCTCATCGTTTCACCATCTTTAGTAAGTCAGGCGGGGTGAGGATTGGAACCGCGAATCGTTTACCCGCCTCCGCAAAGTCTCGGACATTGTATGTCACCAGCGCATCCGCCTGGCCATTGATGGCCGCTTCGAGAACCATCTCGTCGCTCGGGTCACGAACCTGGGGCCGCCAGAGAAAACGCACCTCTACCGGTTCGACCAGGGCGGCAAGCTCGGCCAGGAACTCGTCGATTGTCTCCAGCGTCAAGCCGTGGACGATGCGATGCTCCGGACGCTTCAACACATCTTCATATTCCAAAAACAGCGGAGGAGTAGCCAAAGGTGTAAGCCGCCGGTTTGCGACCAGCCTGAGTACGGCGTTTCCTGCTCCGGTCCGAGTCCGCAGGGCCGCCACAACCACCGAAGTATCGAGAACGGCACGCTCGATCATGTAACATCCTATAAGATATCATATCCTATAGGATGTTTTATGCGATTTTCTTGCTGTGGTAGAAAATGATAGAGGCGCCGAAATGTCAGAAAAATCACTCACTCCCGACGAAAAGTTGCAGCAGGAATTCAACCGCTGGGCCGCGGCCGGCGAAGGCGCGAAGATGGAGAGCCATCACTTCGACATTACGGCGAAGACGATTCGCCGGATGAACCTGCGTCCGGGCGAGCGCGTGCTCGATCTGGGTTGTGGCTCGGGATGGGCGACGCGGCTGCTGGCGCGGCTGGTGGGCGAGGGGCCGGATGGATTTGGGCAGGTAGTGGGCCTCGACTTGGCCGATGAGATGATTCGCGAGGCTCGCGCGGCGTCGAAAGATTTCGACAACGTGCTTTACGTCTGGGGATCGGCGCAGCAGATTCCGTGGGAAGAGAATTTCTTTGACAAAGTGCTGTCGGTGGAATCGTTCTACTACTACCCCGACCAGGACCGCGTGCTGATGGAGCTATTTCGCGTGATGGCGCCGCGGGGAAAGCTGTTTATCCTGATCAATCTATATAAAGACAATCAATATTCGCTGCAGTGGGTGGACAAGCTGAAGGTGCCGGTGCATCTGCGCTCGGCGGCCGAGTACGTTGAGCTGCTGAAGAAGCATGCCTTCGAAAATGTTGAGGCTTGCCGCATTCCTGACGACACGCCCACGCCCGATGATTACCAGACGAAATCGTTTCACAGCCTTGATGATCTGCGTGCGTTCAAGCGCGAGGGCGCGCTATTGCTGATGGCTACGAAGCCTGATTTGAGGACGCCGGCGCCAGGGTACACAATCTACTGAAGCGGGATCGCTCAGGGGCTGAAGCCCGATTGTTCTCCTTGAACCAGCTAGCGGCGCGGCTGAAGCCGCGCCCTTTCAAATCCTAAATCTTGCTGTCGTCATCGTCGCCGTGGCTCAGGTCCTTCGCGGGGCTCAAGGCGCGGCCGTCGGAGGCATGGCGAATCTCGATGCGGCCGTTTACGTTCTCCATTCTGATGTGCGGGCCGCCGCTGCCCAGCTCGCCGCGTAGATCGTGGCCGACGAATTGGTGATTATTTACGTGCAGCCCGAAGTCGTTTTCGATTCCGCCGGAAACCGTGCTGGCTTCGATCTCAGCTTTCGAGTCCGAAGGGATGGTCAACTCGACCCTGCCGTTGACCGACTTCAACTCGACTGGCGATCCGGAGAGCTGGTCGAACCTGGCATCCAGGTGGCCGTTGATGGTGGAGAGCTCAGCGCGCCCGGAGAGATTGTGTGCGTCCAGCCGTCCGTTGATGCATGAGGCACGCACCTCACCGGTTGCGCCGGTGATGTCGAGCGCGCCGTTGATCAGCTTGATTTCGTCCAGGCGCGCGGTGCGCGGCACGGTTAGCGTGTACTCCACGCTCGGGGGATTGTTGCGCGAGCCCCAGTTGAAAGTGTTGTCGTGGTCGCGATACTTGGTGCGAATCGAAACGTGCTCAGCGCTCGCGTCAACTTCAATACGCGCGTCGTCGAGCCGGTCCTTCGAGTTCGCATATTTCACGGCGTCCACCTTGACTTGATTCTGGTCCCAGGTGGAGATGTGAACGTCGCCGTTGATGTTATCGAGTTCTATACGGCCCTCGGCAGCGATCGTGTAGGTCTGATGGAATTCTTCATTGAATGCGCCCCGGTGATCGGAGGCATGCGCTCCAAAGGCGAGCACGAACAGGGAACAGATGGTTCCCAGAACGGTACCTGACCAGGCGGGGAGTTGGCGATGGCGGTTCATATGTTTCCTCCGTTTCGACGGGTTAGACGCAGCGATTTGAAATTGGTGAGTGCGGTGACCGAAAAAGAACAATTCTCACTCTTGCAAGATACGGAAGTCGCTTTCGTGATGTTCCCCACCGGAGCTATAATTCGCTCAGTGGAGGCTTCTATGTTCGTCCGACGCCTGCTGGTTCTCTCGCTGTTGATTTTTACCTGTGTTGCGACGGTTGCGGCGCAGTCGGCGTCAGGCAAGAATGTTGATTCTTCCTCACCGGCTGCCGAGAGCAAAAACGATTCCCCGGTGACGCGCCCGCTGGATTCCAACACTCCGCACATTCTCACGCTGGAGCATAATGAGGCGACCTGTTACACGCTGCGGACTTACCGCGTCACTCGCGACGATCCAAAATCGGACACGACCAAGCCCGCAGGGTATTCCACGTGCCAGCGTGCTGCGCGGTTTCAGCTGAGAACTACTGTGGAGTCAGTGGAGATCGCGCCGCGTTAGGTAGCGCAGCCACGATTCTCAATTCCGACTTGCATCGTTCGTCCGCTTCTTCTTGCCGGCTTCGGTGAGCAAATAAACTCCCAGGATCGTCATCTCCGGCTCAATCGGATGCCGGTAGCGCTGGCCGGGATACACCACGTAGTAAATCGCGGGATACAGCAGGATCAGCCAGAACAGCAGCCCGGCGCCGGGTTTGCGCTGGCGCAGTGCGCGCCCCAGTCCCCAGAATGCGAGTACCGAAGAAGCTAGGAAGAGTGAATTTTTTGTCTGCGCCAGCCACCAGATTTGCGCGAGGCGGGGTGGGCCCGCCCAAAAGTAGACGAAGCGTTTCACGCACAGGCGGGCGAATCGCGGATAGTCTGCCTTGATGTAGTCCACTGCTTGGCGCTGGCACATGGCAATGTAGGCCAGTTCACCCATCGAAGTGTATTGGCGCATGGCGTAAAGATCCTGCGTGGGATGCAAGTATTGCATCCATGTGCCGTCGGCGCCGTTGCCGTTGCCGAGACGCAACTCCGCGCCAAAATTATCTCGTATGAAAATAAACTTGCCGAAGGTTTGATAGTTGCGCACCGTCCACGGAGCAATGCAAGCCACGAAAACCACCGACGCCAGCAGCACGCCGGCGGACGACGGCTTGCGAAGCTTCGCGCGGTGATACCATGCCCACAGTCCCGAGGCCGGCAGGAACGAAATCAGCACGGTGCTGGTCAGCGCCGTGATGCCCCAAAGCACGCCGAACTGCAGCCACGGCACCAGCCCGTCGCGGTCTTCCATAGTGAGCGCCAGCCAAAAAATCACGGCCAGCAGCAGCGCCGACAGACTCGTCTCCCACACCCAGCGCGTGCACCAGGTCATGGCGTAAGGCAGAAGCGCCCAGGTCCATGCCGAGCCCACCGCGACTTTTTCAGAAAATATTCGCCGCGCAATCAGAAAAATCGGAATGCAGGTGAGCGCAGAGAAAACGCTATTGATGGAGAGTAAAACGAACGCCGATGATCTCGAATAGATGCCAAAGATATGGAACACGCCCGCCGTCAGATAAGGGTAGAGCGGCGGTTCCCACGCAGTCGGTCCCGTCGGCGCGCCGAAGGCGTTGCTGAAGCCGTGTCCTGACGCGATGGCTGCGCCGATGCGCCCCATCTCCCAGCCGAAGCCGAAGTTATTGTCCGTGGCCTTGAACTTGTAGGTATGTCCGACGATGATCCAGCCCACGCGCAGGAACAGGGCGATGGCCACCATCCAAAACTGCGAGGTGCGAATGTGAGCCCACGTATTGGCGAGCAGAGCGAGCGCGGGTTCGCGGCCTGCGGCCGCGGCGGACTTAGAATCCATGAGGACTCTATTTGTAGCTGAGTCGTGACCGGGGGGCAACTGGACTGGCATCTGCCGGGCGCTTGAACTGTATAATTGCACTGATCGTTTTTCAGATTGGTTTTGAGATCGGGGTCACGCATGGGCTGGCTGCAAAACAAGTTTGAAAAGAATTTCATGATCAGCACGGTGGACTACGTCTTTAACTGGGCGCGGAAGTCCGCCGTGTGGCCGATGACGTTCGGGCTGGCATGCTGCGCGATCGAGATGATCGCGTCGTCGACGGCGCGCTTCGATATTGCGCGCTTCGGTTCGGAGGTGTTTCGCCCCAGCCCGCGCCAGAGCGACCTGATGATCGTCGCCGGTACCGTGACCTTGAAGATGGCGCCGGTGGTGAAGCGCATCTACGACCAGATGCCCGACCCGAAGTGGGTGATCTCGATGGGCGCGTGCTCGTCGGTGGGTGGGCCGTTCAATACTTACGCCGTTCTGCAGGGCGTAGACAAAATCGTGCCTACGGATGTTTACGTCACCGGCTGCCCGCCGCGTCCCGAAAATCTTTTCTACGCGCTGCTCAAGCTGCAGGACAAAATCGACACGATGACGCTGGCAAAGAAGCCAACCGAAGTCCGCCTCGATCCGAATATGCTGGAGAACTTTAAGCGCCAGGTCATGATCGCGCAAACGCTGCAGCCGAAGTAGCTGTCAGCCGTCAGGTATCAGCCTTCAGCTTCAGGACCTAAACTGGCGAAGGTTCCTCGCTCAGCGTCGTTTTGTCCGTAGATTCAATGACTTATCTACAAGTTATTGAATGCAAGTGGCCACCAGACATCCCAATGTCTCCGGAAGTCCTTTCCTTTCAGCACGGTTTTTGTAAGTTGTTGGAAACAGGTTGTGGGCGTCGGCGCGCACTACGCTGAAGCTGGACCGAACCTTTTCCAGGAGGCCCCGCAAACGCACAGAATTGGCCACAGAACGCATTCGAGTGAGTTGGTGGCCCCCCAGGGCCGCCCACGGGTTTGCCGGGGCTTAAATCGCCTCTAATGCGGAATTCTTTGTAAGTTGTTGAAAAACTCCGTAACCTGTTGATAATATCTGCAAGCTATTGTAAACACGAGATGTGCCTCCTGTTCGCCTGACTGCCGAGCGCATCTTGCCGGCCTTTCTTGCGGTACAATCGAAATCTCACCGTGCCGAACTTTACGAAGCTCACCACCGAATCCGAACTTCCTCCCGCCGACGAAGCCAAAGAATTTCCCTGCGGCGCGAAGACCATCTGCATCGCCAATGTAAACGGCACATACAGCGCCATGGACAACGTCTGCCTGCACCGCGGCGGCCCGCTGGGGCAGGGAATGATTGAAGGTGGCAAGGTCGTGTGCCCGTGGCATGGCTGGGCGTGGGATCCAAAGACCGGCGAGGCGGTGCAGAATCCCAGCGCCAAGGTTGCGGTATATCCGCTGAAGATCGAAACCGGCGGCGTGTTTGTCGAAATCTAGGAATTCCTTAGGCCGTCGATTTTGGGTGGCGCAGCGCTTCCAGCGCTGCGATAAGGGCTTTGAAAGGGTGCGGCTTCAGCCGCGCCGCTTTAGGCCCAATTAAGACGCGGGCTTTAGCCCCTGAGGCGCGCAGAACTCTCATGAGCCCGGTTACTCACTTCTTCACCGGATGGGTGTTCGCCAACTGCTTCGACCTTGAACGCCCTCGTAACGCTCGCCTGCGTTGCGCCCGACATCGACGGCCTCGGCATTATTCCCGAACTACTTACCAGAAACTCCGCTCATCCCCTGTTGTGGTTTTCTCTGTATCACCACTCGCTTCACAACCTGGCATTCGCGCTGGTCGTCGCCGCGATCGCGTTCGCACTTGCCGCGCAGAAGTGGAAGACAGGATTCCTCGCTCTCCTGAGTTTTCACATCCATCTGTTTGAAGACGTGCTGGGCTCGCGCGGGCCCGACGGCTATTAATGGCCGATTCCATATCTCGCGCCGTTCTCTTCGTCACTGCAACTTGTCTGGCGAGGGCAGTGGGGACTGAATGCCTGGCAGAATGTCGTGATCACGATCGTGCTCTTGCTGATCACATTCTGGCTGGCATGGCGAAGAGGATTCTCTCCGCTGGAGATGGTGTCGGCACGAGCTGACAGCGCGTTGGTGGCAACCCTCCGGCGACACTATCCCAGGAACCTCAGGAACTTTGAAGGCTGATTCTCGTATCCCGGGAAAACCGCCGCCAGATTCTGGTTCCCCATGTGCCGCACCACGCCCTCGCCGAGCACCTGCCGGAAATCCGTAGTCAACGCCAGATCGCGCCCTTCGTAGAGTTGCGATTGATTAAGGCCCGGCCAGCGCCCGTAAACCTTGCCGCCTTTCACCGGGCCGCCGAGCACAAACATTACGTTGGCGTGGCCGTGGTCAGTGCCGCGATTGCCATTTTCGCGCGCGGTACGGCCGAATTCTGACATGGTCACAACCACCGTGTCTTCGCCGAGATCTCCAAGGTCGGTCCAGAACGCACCGAGCGCCTGCGAAAAGTCGCGCAGCACATTGGCGATCTGGCCTTCGGTTGCGCCTTCGTTGACGTGATGGTCCCATCCGCCAATGTCGGCGAACGCCACCTGCACGCCGAGATTCGCCTTGATGAGTTGGGCGAGCTGGCGCAGGCTATCGCCAAAGCGTCCCTTGGGATAATCGGCGCCGGGCGCGGGTTTGTACTTCGACGGGTCCGCGGATCTCAGCATCTTCACCGCGTCAAACGTCTCTTCGCCGGTTCCGCGAAGCACCGTGTCGACCGAGTGGTCGTACATAGCCTCGAAAGTGTTCGCCACCGGAGACACTTTCGGGCCCCGGCCGCCGACTGCGAAATCATTGATGTTGTTCATTGCGATGGCCGGCTCAAGCCCGCTTAAGATGCGCGGAATCGAAGGCCCCATGGCGATGGCCTGGAAGGCCGATTTCTGCGGCGGATGGGGCAGGTTGTGCAGCGAGCGGTTGAGCCAGCCATCTTCGGTGGATTTCACTCCAGGAGTGCCGGCCTCCATAAAATCCTGCGCATCGAAGTGGGAGCGGGTGGCGTCGGGCGATCCGGCGGCATGCACAATCGCCAGATGACGCTGCTGCCACATCGGCTGAAATGAAGCGAGCGAAGGGTGCAAGCCGAAGAAGCCATCGAGATCGAGCACGGCCTTGCGCGGAATATTAATGCTGGGCCGCATGGCGTAGTATTGCGCCTCGGCGTGAGGCACAACGATGTTCAAACCATCCGCGGCGCCGCGCTGGAAGATCACAACGAGCCGCTTGGTGCGCATGCCCGGCTCGGCCGCGCCCATGGCGGCACGGGCCAGAAAGCTCGGCATCGCCGCTGTGCCCACGACGGCAAGCGCGCCGTTGCGAAGAAAGACGCGACGTGTGATGGACATGAAAACAGCTCCTAGCTCCTGGCTACTACTCTTTCCCGGCGACTCGCCAAGCCCCGATGGGGCTTAGCTAGAAGCTAGTAGCTAGAGGCTATCTCCTCTGAAACTCCGGCGAACCCAACAGCAGCCCCGCAATCGTGCTTGCGTCTGGGGGCCGCGCTGCATCCGCGATTTTGCGCGGATCCGCTTATTGCCTGGCTTGGGCTGCGCACCGTTCTTTGCTGACGCTTCAATCTGTGCCGCGATCGAGTTGTGCGTCTGTTGCGACACACCGCCCGCGATCAGATTCGCTTCCAGCGTGGAGAGCGTGGCCGTCGCATCCAGCAATGGGAGACTGACTCCAGCCAGTTGCGCCGCATCCGCCTTCACACCTTTGATCTTGCCGCTGGTTAATGCTAACGCAAAATTCATGCGATTGAGCAGTGCGGAAGAACTCACCCAGGTTTCCGCTTTCATCGAGTAGCCCGTGGGAGGCTGTGCGCCGTATAGCGGCATGCCCATGTTGTTGAGTTGCCGGGTCAGCGGGATCGCATCTTCAACCTCGGCGCCAGTCGCGCGCACCGCAGAGGCCACGAATTCCAGCGGCGTTTTCACTTTCGCGCGGTAGGTTTGGTCGTCCCAAAATTCTGGTGAATGGAACAGTGTGTTCAGCACTTCGCGGATGTCGCCCTTCTTCTTCAAAAACGTTTTCGCCATGCGATCGACCAGAGCCGGGGGCGGGTCGTCCGAAATAAATCGCTGTGCGAGCTTCAGCGAAATAAAATGCGCCGTCTGCGGGCTCGTGGCTAGCCGATGCAGCACTTCGATGCCCTCGCCTTCGCCCTTGTCCTTGATCTTATGTCCCAGCACGAACTTGGGCCCGGGCTCGTGCATACGCAAATCGAACTTGAAGCCGCCGCCCTGTGCCGGGTTGTCAATCGTCCATCCCGTAAAAACTTTGGCGACCTCAGTAACATCGCGTTGCGAGTACCCGCCGTTCACGCTCAGCGTATGCAGTTCGAGAAGTTCACGCCCGTAATTTTCATTGAGGCCGGGCGCGCTCTTGCCAAGCTTGGGCTGCGGACGCTGATAGCGCGCGTAAGGATTGGGATGTGCCGGAATTCCCATAGCTTTCGCCGAGTCCGGACCCACGCTCAACCAGTTGTCCAGGTAAAACAGCATCGCCGGACTTTTCGCCGTGGCCACCAGCAGGTCTTCGAACTTTCCGAGCGCGTGCGGCCGGATCACATCGCGTTCATAGCTGGTCAGCATCAGGCGGTCGAGACCCTTTTCCACGAACACGTTGAAATGATTGAACCAGAAGTCGGTCATCACCTCTTCGAACTGGCGGTCGCTGTAAACGGAGCGCAGAAGCTTCGCTTGCGCCAATTCGCCCGTGACCACGCCTGCCGGATTGTTCATGGCCAGCACAGTTTCCTTCTGCTTTGGGAGCAGGCCTGCGAGCAGTTCCGGCGCTTTGCCTCCGCGTAGAGAATCGGCGACAGCAACTTTTTCCGCGACCGCCATGCCGAGAATTTTCTTGAAGCGCTCGTCCGGCGGCAGTCCCGCCAACTGCTGGATTCGGAGGTCGCCGTAAAGTTTTTCCTCGCGAAGGCGCGCCAGCTCTTTCTCCTCGGGCGTCGGCTTCTTCGGCGCTGCGGCAGCCGCTATGGTCGCGTCATTTCCTCCGCTGGAGTTCATTGCATCGCTCATCGTTCCATTCGTTGCGGGGCTATCCGCGGTGCTGGCGCTGTCTGACGCAGCACTCACCGCCATCGCTGATTGTTCAGTCGATACGCTGCCGGTCTTTTCAAGTGCAGGAGCGGCCTTCGCATTCTTGCCAGCATCCTCTTTTTTGCGCTTTTCGCTCCTCAGCCGGGCGAGTTGTACCTGGAAGATCGCACGCCGCGCGGGATCGGACGGCATCGCTTTCTTGCCGTTCATCACTTGGTTGATCGCCTGCGGATCAGGGAAGTCCTCCATAATTTCTTTCGTGTTCATACGCAGGGTGCGGAGCGGCTCCAGGCGGGCATCGAGCGCGCTGTCATCAATTTTCCTGGGATGCAACTGCAGGTCAATCCACTGGTCGACGCCCATCGCCATCACTCGCTGCACATCGCCGGGACGCGGCCCGAAGGTCAGCCGATTGAGCGCATGCAGGGCACGCCGCTGAGCGTTGTCACCGGGGCTGGTCGCCGCTTTGTCTTTCTTTCCAGCCAGCACATGAGGAACAGTGCACGCCAGGCCGAAAGAGACAAGGCAAATGAAAAACTTCGTGCGGCCCACACGCATGAGGACTCCAGAAGGCAAACGAGACGAACTCTTCTAATTATCAACCCGGAGAGAGAAAAAAGGTTGCTGCCCGTGATGACCAAAGACGAAGGGGTATCTGGAGCTAGGGAGTAGAAGCTGATTAAGTCAAATACATCTTCCCGCGAGAAACTTTGTGCTGCAGGGCCGCGGCCAGTTGGTCGACATCGCCGGGAGCGATGTTGACGGTCATATGGTCGGACACAAGCGGAGTTCGATTGCTGCCCACGGCATCGCGGCGCACCTGGATCAACAGGGCCTGCACCACGCTGGGATCATATTTCTGCGGTGACAGGCGGACCAGATCGCTCAACGCGCTGCCCAGCGAAAGCGATTCGCGATACGGACGTACGCTGGTCATGGCGTCGAAAGTATCGGCCAGCGCCATGATGCGCACCGGCAGGGGCAGATCGTCGCCGCCGATAGCGTCGGGATAACCCGAGCCGTCGCTGCGCTCGTGATGCCAGCGCACCGCTTCGTGAATCTTCGGCCAGGGAAATTGCACGCTGCTCACAATCTGATGGCCGACCACGGTGTGGTCCGCCATCTCGCGAAACTCTTCGGCGTTCAGAGCTTCCGGCTTGCTGAACAGGCGGCGGTCAACCGCCACTTTGCCGATGTCGTGCAGATATCCGGCGCTGCGTAGCGCGGCCACTTCGCCGGCATCGACGCCCATCGCCTCGCCAATGGCAGCCGCATAGCGGCCTACGCGCAGTGAGTGGCCATGAATGTTGACGTGCTTCACATCAATCGCGGTCGCGAATGCTTCGAGGGCGGTATCGTAAAAACCGTGCAGCGAAGCCATCAGGCGCAAGTTTTCAGTAACGCGCTGCGCCAGGGTCTGCGTCAGCGCGTGGTTCTGTACCGCCAGCCCAATGTAGTTACACAGCAACTCCATGGCATCGAGTTCAGCGTCTTCGTAGGGCGCGTCGCCCGGCCGGCGTCCCAGCGCCACAACGCCCGCCAGCTTGCCGGAAGCTTTGAGCGGGGCCACGCACTTGAAAAGTTCGGGTGCCACGTTGCCGTTGGAGCTGAGGAAGACCGAATAGGTGGAAGGGTTCAACACGATCGGCCCGCGCGCCGCGGTGAGAGCGTGGGCGTGCTTGGGCAGAAGCGGAATAAATGCGGGCTCGGGCAGCATGGCGAAGCCCTCCGCCGCCACGGAAGTCAGCATGGTGGGCTTCTCGTTGAAAACGAAAAGCGCGCCCTCGCGCGCCCCGGCCGCTTCCATGACTGCGGTGAGCATGCGGCGCGCGGTGTCCGAAAATTCGCGCTCCGCCGTAAGCTCGGGCCCCAGATCGGAGAGAGCCTCTACGGTGCGCAACAGCCTGCGGAAATTATTGGTCTCCACGGCCAAGATGAAGTGGTGCGAGAATCCTGAGCAAGTTGAGCGTAGCACGCGCGAACAATGCGCCGCGAGAGCAGGTTGTTGGTTAGTTTGGTGCTGGCACGCGGCGTGAACTAAACGGGTTTGTCATCCCGAGCGAAGCATGGACCTTGGTTCTTGCCTGCGCCGCCGGTGTGCCCGCCGCCAGCAGAAACCAAGATCCCTCGCTTCGCTCGGGATGACGATACGTGCTGGGGATCACAGCCCCTGCGGGGTACGGCAATCGTGAAGCCCTTCAGAAATGTTCCCGCAACTCCCCAAACTTGCCTACGATCAGCAGCCGCTGCGACGGCGGAGCGGCGTTCAACTCTTCATGTTCCAGAATCCACGTATCGCCGTGAGGCACGAAAACCGCGTGCAATCCCGCCGCCAGCGCCGGATTGATATCGGACTTCGGGCTGTTGCCGATCATCCACGTAGAATCGCGCGCGAGTTCGTATTTCTCAGCCAGCGTGTGGTAAGCCGCGGGATTCTTCTCCGCGACGATCTCCGTCGCCGCGAAATATTTTTTCAGCCCCGAGCGCTCGATCTTTCCCGACTGCTCCGCCAGCGCGCCCTTGGTCACGAGGATCAAGCGATGCCGCGTGGAAAGGTACTCAAGAATCTCCGGAACTTCCGGCAACAACTCAATCGGATGATTTTCGATGGTGTGAGCAAAACCGGTGATCTGGGCATGCAATTCTGGCGTGACCGGCTGAACGCTAAGCCGCTCAAACGTATGGACGAGCGCGTGCGCGAAGCTGTGCAGGCCGTAACCATGTGTCACGATGCACTCGCGCTCCACATCGTTGAGCACCTCGCGCACCTGCTCGGGAGAAAACTCGTGATGATTGAGAAACGAAATGAACATCGCGATGGCGCGCTCAAAGTAGACGTTGTTCTCCCAGAGCGTGTCGTCGGCGTCAATGAGGAGAGTTTGTGGAAGCAAGCTCTTAGCTCTTAGCCTTTAGCTCAGAATCGCGGGTTCACGGGCGACAGGAGTTCCGGCGAGTAGCGGGACGTTGATAATTCACCTGGCCGATTGCATCAAGAAAATTGAGCTAAGGGCTACGAGCTAACTGCTAAAAGCTCTCATACCCAATCCACCCGCACCTCAGGCCCAATAATTCCAGCCTTGTGCCCCATATCAAGCAGTCGCACCACAGCCTCGCGCCCGTCCGGACCATAGTCCAGCGTGCGCTCGTTTACATACATCCCGACGAACCGGTCGGCGGTTGACGTGTCGAGATCGCGGGCAAACTGCATGGCGTAGGACAAAGCTTCTTCGCGATGCTCAAGCGCGTACTGGATGCTGTCGTGCAGCGCGCGGTTGACCGCGGCAATAAGATCCGGGCCGAGCGAGCGGCGAATCGCGTTGCCTCCCAGCGGCAGAGGCAAGCCAGTCATCTTCTGCCACCATCTGCCGAGGTCAACAATGCGGTGCAGTCCAGCCTTGTCGTAGGTCAACTGGCCTTCATGGATGATGAGTCCAGCTTCGTACTTGCCTTCGAGCACCTGCGGAATAATCTGGTCGAAGGGAACAACCTCAGTCTCCACTCCGGGGGCAAAAAGCTGCAGCGCGAGATAGGCAGTGGTGAGCGTGCCCGGAACCGCAATCTTTTTTTCCTTGATTTCAAGCTGCGAAAACGGGCGGGGCGAAACGATCATCGGCCCATAACCCTCGCCCACGCTGCCGCCGCACGACATCAGCGCGTACAGGCCTTGAATATAAGGATAGGCGTGAAACGAAATCGCGGTCACATCGTAAATGCCTTCGCGCGCCTTCTGGTTCAGCGTCTCGATATCGCAAAGGGTGTGGGTGAAACGCAGTCCGGGCACGCGAACCTTGCTGGTGGCCAGGCCGTAAAACATAAAAGCATCGTCGGAATCCGGGCTGTGGGCGATGCTGATCTCGCGCACCTGCGACGCCGGATTGCCGCCGGAACGTTGCGCTTCCAGTTCCGAAATGACTGTCATCGTTTGAACTCCAAACCGCGTGCTGCCATGCTACTGCTGTGCACCCGAACGGCGATGCCACCGCGCCGCAATTCCGGCCGCCATCATCACCTTAATTATTTCGGCAAACAAAAACCAGTAAAGTCCCCAGCGAAACGCTAGCGCTATCGAATGCGTCAGAACCGCAAGCCAGGCCAGACCGCTGGCAAAAAGCACAACCTCACCAAGTATTCCAGCCAGAGCGGCGCGAGCGAAGGTCTTGCGGCCATGCTCCATGACATAGCCAGCGATCCACGCAACCAGCGGGTAGGCCAAAAGAAATCCACCTGTGGGGCCGAGCAGGTGCGCGACACCTCCCACACCCACGGGACTAAACACCGGCATGCCCATCGCGCCCTCAGCCAGATAAAGCGCGAGCGCCGCAAAGCCGCGCCGGCTGCCGAGCAGCAGGCCCACCAGGAGCACTCCAAAGTTCTGCACCGTCAGCGGCACAGGTGTGCCTGGGATTGGAATCGTAATGTGTGCGCACAATACCACGAACAGGCTGGCGCCCACCACGATGGCGACTTGCCGCGCGGCTTCGAGAACGCGATCTTGCTGACTACTTATTGTTTGAGCCGCAAGTTTTGACATGGAAGAGTCTCCAAACTTCGGTACGGAGCATCAGTGCTCGTTGTCACCCGGCTGATGCCCGCGCTCGACTTCTGTGGAACTGCCATCCCGCGCGGCGTGAGCGGCCTGCAAGTGGCGGCGCAAACGCATGTACAAGGCGATTGCAACGCACACCACGACCAGCGTACTCACACCCAGGATCAGGAACCACCAGATCATCCGCACAACGGACTAGGATAACAGATGATCTGGCGATGGAATGGACAGTTTGGCGTATGTAGCCCCGGACGCATTCGTCCGGGGCGCTGCGCGCGTTGCCCTGCTTCTGAGTGCTCGCTTCGCTTGCAGGGCGGACGAAGGCGTCCGCCGCTTCACCGAACGATTACTGCGGGGCTAGCTGGCCTTCGCCGCGGCCCTTTTCTCGCGCATCATCTCCACGCGCTTGAGCGTAAACTTGAGCCGCTCTCGTCCGAACTTCGAACCCATGATGACCTTCTCTATGTTCCCGAACATTTGCGGATCACCCATTTTTTCCCGCAGCTCTTTAAGAAAGGGCTGAACCTTGGCATACACAAAAAACATTTCGCCGCTCACCGACGGCTGCAGGAACAGATCCTCATTGAGAGCGCCCTGCAGCACAAACGATGCGGCCATGCTCCAGTATCCTCCGACCTGGCGCAGCCAGTTGTTTTCCTGCGAGCCTAGCGCTCCGGAGACCTTCAGGATGTCGTCGATATTTTGCGGCCAGAACTCGGCCACCCACCAGTTCCGCGCCTTGCGGATTTCCGCCTCGCGGCGCAGATCGTAGAGTTGCATGATGAGCTGAGCGTCAGTAGCGGTTGCCTTTTTGGACATAGGAACACCTCTGTTGGATTGGGTCATTGAGTAATTGGGAAATTTAGTAATTGAGTAATTGAAAAAACACGCCGCCGACGCGGATGCCCAAATAAGTATTTTCGAAAATTACCCAATTACTAAATTTCTCAATTACTCAATCGATTCTACGCGCTCGTCCCCGCCGCCAACTCCGGAGCCGGCCGCTCGTAGTCGCACTCTTTGTTCGGGCAGGCGATCACCGGTCCGTCTTTCAGAAACTTCTGCACCAGGTATTCGCTGCCACAGCTCGGACATTTTTCGGCAATCGGCCGGTGCGCCGAAGTGAACTTGCACTTCGGATAATTTCCGCAGCCATAGAAGGTGTTGCCTTTGCGCGCGCGCTTCTCGACCAGATCGCCCTCTTTGCATTCCGGGCATTTCACGCCAATATAGTTCTGCTTCACATATTTGCATTCCGGATATCCGCTGCAAGCCGTAAACTCTCCAAAGCGCCCGTGGCGGATCATCATATTCCGGCCGCATTTCGGACACAGTTCATCGATCGGAATGTCTGGAACCTTCTTTCCCTGGTCGAGCCGCCGCGTAGTCTTGCAATCGGGATAGCCCGTACAAGCCATGAACTGCCCGAAACGCCCGCGCTTGAGCACCATTACGCGGCCGCAGTTCTCGCAATATTCTTCCTGCGTCGTCTCCTGTACGTCGGCCGAATCGAGATCAGGCAGGTTGATCGGATTCTCTTTCGTGAAAGTGCAGGTGTTCGGATCTTCCTTATCGTAGGTGCTGCACGCATAAAACGATCCGTGCCGGCCCCACTTGATCACCAGCGGCGCGCCACATTTCTCGCACTTCTCGTCTGTGGGCTTCTCCATCCGCTTGATGTTCTCCATATGCTTTTCGGCATATTTGAGATCCTTGGTGAACTTCTTGTAGAACTCGGCGAGCGTGTCCGTCCACTTCTCTTTTCCTTCTTCGATCTCGTCGAGCTTTTCTTCCAGGCCGGCGGTGTAGGCCACGTCGAAAATATCGCGGAAGTTTTCGACCAGCAGATCGGTGACCACTAATCCGATCTCAGTCGGCGTAAATTTTCCGCCCAGCTTCTGCACGTACTGCCGCTCTTGAATCGTCGACAGAATCGCCGAGTAAGTCGACGGACGCCCAATCCCGCGCTCTTCCAACTCTTTGACGAGCGAAGCTTCGTTGTAGCGCGGAGGCGGCTCGGTGAAGTGCTGCTCCGGCTTCAACTCCTTCAGCGTCAGCTTCTGGCCAGCTTCCAGCGCCGGCAGCTTGTGCTTCAACTCTTCGTCTTCCTCGTCCTTGCCTTCCTTCGACTCTTCGTAGACGCGCAGGAAGCCGTCGAATTTCAGTACCGAGCCAGTCACGCGGAACCAGTAAACATCGCCATTCTTCGATTTTGCATCGATATCGACCGTGGTCTGGTCGAATACGGCCGGCATGATCTGCGACGCCACAAAGCGCTGCCAGATCAGCTTGTAGACCTTATATTCATCTTCTTTCAGGTACTGCTTGATCTGGTCAGGATGCCGCATCGCCGAAGTCGGCCGGATGGCTTCGTGCGCCGCCTGCGCTTCTTTCTTCTCCTTATATGTATTCGGAGTCTCAGGCAGATAGGCGGGACCGTATTCCTTGCCCACGTATTCGCGCACTTCCTGAATCGCCTCGGGTGCAACCCGGGTCGAATCCGTACGCATGTAGGTGATCAAGCCGACGAGCCCTTCTTCGCCCAGTTCCACGCCTTCATACAGGCGTTGCGCGATCATCATGGTGCGCTTCACGCTGAAGCGAAGCTTGCGCGAGGAATCCTGCTGCAATTTGCTGGTGGTAAAGGGGGGCGCTGCGTTGCGGCGCCGTTCTTTCTTGTCGACCGAACGTACCAGCCAGTCGGCCTGCTCGATCGCGGCGCGAATCTTTTCCGCATCCTCGCCGTTCGTGACCTCAATCTTCTCATCGCCTTTGCCCAGGAAGCGCGCGTCAAACGCGGGAGGCTTGCTGGCCGCCAGGTGCGCGTCAATGGTCCAGTATTCTTTTTTCTCGAACGCCTTGATCTCGCGTTCGCGCTCGACGATCAATCGCAGCGCAACCGTCTGCACGCGTCCGGCGGAAAGTCCGCGCCGAACCTTATCCCACAGCAGCGGCGAAACCTGGTAGCCAACCAGCCGATCGAGCACGCGCCGCGCCTGTTGCGCGTCTACAAGATTTTGATCGATGGCGCGAGGATGCTCGAACGCCGCCTGCACCGCCCGCTTGGTGATTTCGTTGAAGGTAACGCGCTGAATGCGCGGCGGCGCGTCCGCATCTTCTTTCTTCTTTTTCTTTTTCGAAGCGCCGCCATTCCGCGCAAGTTCTCCCGCAAGATGCGCCGCAATGGCCTCGCCTTCACGGTCAGGGTCTGGCGCCAGGATAGATCGCATCCATCGGCCCCGCAAGCTTCTTCAGCTTGGCCAGAACCTTTTCCTTGCCGGGGATGACTACGTAGTCGGTCTCGAAGTGGTTGCTCGTATCCACGCCCAGAGTGCTCTTGGGCAGATCTTTCACATGGCCGAGCGAGGCCTCGACCGTAAATCCCTTTCCCAGATATTTCTGGATGGTCTTCGCCTTAGCCGGCGATTCGACAATGACTAAACTCTTTAACAATGGACCCTCAGTTCTATAGGAATTCGTTTTGAAACTAGCACGAATGGGACGAAAGCAACAAGTTACGGTAGAAAGCTATTAGCTCCTAGCCTTTAGCTCTTAGCTTGAAATGCTTATGCCGCTGCGGGCTTCCTCAGCCTTCCGGACAGCGCTGACAACATCCTCATGATCTCGCTTAGGCTCGCATTCAAGGCTTCGTACTCAGCGCTCTGCACGAATCCCAAGTCTTTGCTAGGAGGAAATGGTAGGACAGTTCCGCACCCGACCCCATGGCGATTTGGACGTAACGTGCCATCTCTCCATCGGATCGCCTCCCGCAGCCTTCTGCCAAGTTCGCGGCGATCGAAGTGGACGCACGCCGCACTTGACTGCTCAGCCCGTATCGCTCGTCCTTGGGAAACAAAAGAGTGACCTTGTAGACCGCCAAGGTGAGCTTATGAGCCTTCTCCCAAACCAGCAGATCCTTGTAATTTCTCACGGCACGCTCCGACGCGAATCTACCCGTAAGGGTTTGGCTAGAAGCTAAAAGCTAAAAGCTTTTCACAAAATTCTTCCCAGGCATCTGTCTGACCTTGCCCGTCAATTCCAGCTCGAACAGCGCTGCGAAAATTTCTGACGACGACATTTCATTTTCCAATCTCTCCACCAACTCATCAATGTGCGTCGCCTCATCCGCTTTCAGCAAGCTCAAGATCCGCTTCTCATGCGGCGGTAGCCCTTCGTCCGGGAATAGAGATGCGGAAGTCGCCTTGCCGGATTCAGCCGGCACCGTCGGAGTAAGCGCGAGCTTCACTTCCGCCGGCAGATCTTCCCACACGTCTTCCCAGGTCGCGACCAGCTTCGCGCCCTGCTTAATCAGTGTGTTCGGCCCCCAGGAATTCTTGTTCGTGACGTTGCCCGGCACTGCGAAAACGTCGCGATTCTGTTCCAGCGCACATCGCGCGGTGATCCGCGTTCCAGAATATTCGGCCGCTTCCACCACCAGCACTCCCACCGACATGCCGCTCAGAATCCGGTTGCGGATGGGAAAATTTTGCGGAAAAGCAGAGGTTCCGAGAGGAAATTCTGAGATCAGCGCACCGCCCAGCGCCAGAATCTGCTCCGACAACCGCGAATTTTCTTTGGGATAAATCACATCCACGCCGGTCCCAAACACCGCGACCGTTTTGCCCTTCGCCGAGATCGCCCCGCGATGGCTGGCGGTATCGACCCCTCGCGCCATACCGCTGATAATCACCAGTCCCTGCACTGCCAAATCGCACGCCAACCGCTCGGCCATCCCTGAGCCGTACGGCGTGGGATGCCGTGTGCCCACCATGGCAATACCCGGCTGCGTCAGCACTTCGGGATTGCCGCGAACATAAAGCACCAGCGGCGGATCGTAGATTTCCTTCAGCCGCGGGGGGTAACAGGGATCCTCCATTGAAAGCACCGTAACTTCCGCAGCCGCAGCCCGCGCAATCTCTTCCCGTGCCAATTCCGCCGATTTGCCGGTGGCGATCGATTGCGCTGAGACGGCCTGAATCCCTGTGCTTTCCAGTTCGGTAAGCGAAGCGTGGAAAACCGCTTCAGGACTGCCGAAGTGTTCGACCAGTTTTCTCGCCTTTGTCGGCCCCAGGCCGGGCGTCAGCGAGATGGCAAGCCACTCCAGAATATGAGTTGCGGAGGGTGATGCGGCAACGGCATTCATTGAAAACTCCACTGAGAGCTAAGAGTCTATGTGGGGACAACCGCCCTCGGCTGTCCGCGGCACAGCGGCTCTGGCGCGGACTGTAATCATTGCTCCAACTTCTGTCAAGGTTAGCCGTCACAAAAGGCCTGTTGAAAAAGGTCTGCTAGAATCAAAACAGGAATGAGACGGCTACGCATCTCTGCGATTTCCTACCTCAACACCGCTCCCCTCATGTGGGATTTCGAGCACGGCGAGGCTGGCAGCGAGTTCGACATTTCCTACACGCTGCCCTCGGCATGCGCTCGCGCACTTGAAGCTGGAACCGCCGATATCGGCATCATTCCGGCCGCCGCCTACGCTCAAATCCCGGGCTGGTGGTGTTGCCCGGCGTCGCTATTGCCTCGCGCCGCCCGGTGCGCTCCATTCTGCTGGTCAGCCGCGTGCCGGTCGAGAAAATTCGTACCGTCGCACTGGATACCTCTTCGATGACCTCGGTCGCACTGACCAAAATTCTATTTGCAAAATGGCTGGGTGGCGGCAGGACGTTCACCTCGATGGCTCCGGATCTCGAAAAAATGCTCGCCCAGCACGATGCCGCGATTAGTCATCGGAGACCCCGCGCTGCAGATCGACCGCTCGCGCTATTTCACGCTCGATCTTGCCGAAGAGTGGATTCGCCACACCGGCAAGCCTTTCGTCTTCGCCTTCTGGGCAGTTCGTGAGCAGGCTTTGCAGAGAATGTGTGCGACGGCTCGTGTGGGGACAGCCGCCTTCGCCCGTCCGCGTCGCGAAGCGACGCTCGTGTGCACGCGCAGGACCTGGCTACGATGTTCCAACAATCCCGCGACCACGGACTCGCTCCCGCAAGCCTCGACCAGATCGCGCGCGAGTGGGCCCCACATCTCGGCCTCGACGAATCCGAAGTGCGCTCCTATCTCACCGAAAATATTTATTACTATCTCGACCCCGCTGTCTCGAAGGACTGCAACTTTTCTATCGCTATGCGGCAGAGATCGGCGCACTGCCTGCCGCGCCCTGAGATCGATTTCCTGAGTCCCGCGAAAGCCTGTATAGCGTAAGCCAGAGCCGAAACTGTAAACTCCTGAAACCTGAATGCTCTTCCATCCACATCCGCTTGCTGGCAATGCCTGTCTGGCAGCATCTGCGCCGCCTGGGCGGACCGGGTCTGGTCCTGCTGGGCATCGCCGACAACTCTGTCATCCCGCTAACCGGCAGCATGGACGTGCTTACCATCTGGCTGGCCGCCCGGCACCGCGAGCCGTGGCCCTACTACGCTCTGATGGCCACGGTCGGCGCCGTAATCGGCGGCTACATTACTTATGCGTCTGGCGCGCAAGGGCGGCAAAGAAGCCATGGAGCGCAAGCTCTCGAAAAAAAGGGCCGCGCAATTTTCCAAAGCCTTTGCACGCTGGGGATTCGCCGCCGTTGCCATCCCTGCCTTGATGCCTCCGCCATTTCCGTTTGTCCCGTTTCTGTTGGCGGCCGGCGCGATGCAGTACTCGACAAAGAAATTTCTGGGAGCGCTAACGCTCGGCCGCGGCGTTCGCTACACCATCGCGGCCGGCCTCGGATTCCACTACGGCCGCCACATCCTGCGTTTCTTCTCCCAATACTACAAACCGGCGATGGCAATTCTGATCGGATTGGCGGTTATCGGCGCGGTGCTGTCGCTCATTCAATACCTGCGCATGAAGAAGAAGTAAGCCAATAGATTTCTTCGCGACCTTCGCGGCATTCTTCGCGATCTCCGCGGTTAAAGGCTTTTGACCTTTGGTCGGAAGGATCCTGCGCCCCATTTGGCCCAAGCCCAGCCCTCCGTTAGAATTAAAGTGCAGACATGTCCCTAACCAAATCTCAAGCCCTCGAGATGTTCCACTCCGACGATCTGATCGGCATCGGCATGGAAGCCGACGCGGTCCGCCGCAAGCTGCATCCCGAAGGCACGGTCACCTACATCATCGACCGCAACATTAACTACACCAACTTCTGCACCGAGTACTGCACCTTCTGCGCCTTCTATCGTCCGCTGAAAGGCCCCGCCGCGAAAGAAGGCTACATTCTCGACTTCGACACCATCTACGAAAAAATCCGCGAGACCGTCGAACTCGGCGGCACCGGCGTGCTGATGCAAGGCGGCCTGCATCCCGATCTCAAAATCGACTGGCACGAGAAGATGCTGCGCGGAATCAAAGAGCGCTTTCCGCAAGATTCATCTGCACTGCTACTCCGCCTCCGAGATCATCGCCATCGCCGAGTACAGCAGCCTCAGCATTCGCGACACGATTCTCCGCCTGCGCGATGCCGGACTCGATTCCATCCCCGGCGGCGGCGCCGAAATTCTCGACGACGAAGTCCGCTACAAAATCGCCCGCCTCAAGTGCCTCACCAACGACTGGATCAATGTCCACCGCACCGCCCACCAGATCGGCATGCGCACCACCGCGACCATGATGTTCGGCGTAGGCGAAAATTACGAGCACCGCATCAACCACTTTCAGGAACTCTACGATCTGCAAGAAGAAACCGGAGGCTTCACCGCCTTCATCCCCTGGAGCTTCCAGCCGCAAAACACCGCCCTGGGCGGCCGCCACTGGGACGAAGCCACCGCCGTCGAATACCTGAAAGTCCTGGCCATTTCGCGCCTCTATCTCTCAAACTTCCTCAACGTGCAATCCAGTTGGGTCACGCAAGGCCTGAAAGTCTGCCAAATGGGTCTCCGCTTCGGCGGCAACGACGTAGGCTCGGTCATGTTAGAAGAGAATGTAGTAAGAGCCGCGGGCGTGACCAACTGCACCACAGAAGAAGAGCTGCGAAGGATTATCCGCGATGCGGGATTCCGCCCAGCGCAGAGGGATACCCTGTACCGGCAGTATTTTCTGAACTAGAAGCCATTTAGCCTATTGTTTCGGTCGCAACCGAAGCCACGCAAGCGGCTCCAGAGCCCGCAACGCTCAAGCAGCGCTTCCAACAAGCGCTTCATGACATTTTTACCGGACGCGAAGACTCCTCAAGCTGGCGCCAATAATTCTCGGCCAGGGTGTTCGCCTGTCATCCCGGCAAAGCGTATTTGGAGACAGCCGCTTCGGCTGTCAGCGGAGCGAACCGATGCTGGCCTGGAACGGATACTCCCCTGGGCAAGCTCAGGCAGACTCTGTCCGTTGCTTTCGATCTTGATTTAGACGTTTGTCCCGGCAGCGCCGGCGCCCGTATTTTGACGACCTTAGGAAGCGTATGACGTCGGTTGTAGGGCGCGCCTTCATAATTCCTATCCTAGTTTCCTCCTTAGTTCTTGGCGGGCGCGGGAGCCGGAGTTGATTTTTGCGAATCAGCCGGGGCTTCTTTCACGCGCTTGAGGGTCAGCGCATAGTTGTGGTCCGCCTGGTTCCAATCCCCACTCATGACGCTGAGATCTTTATTGAGTTTGGCGGAAACCTCGCCTCCGACTTGCGGCACCTCGATCTTAATGGACGATCCTTTGCGGGCAACCGACACCACGGGCCAGCCCTTCACGCTGACTTCGGGATCGTCGAACGTGCCCAACAGTCCGTCGCCGGTATTCTTGATGTGAAAGCTGAGGTGCTGCGGCTTGTTGTCGTTAACGGATGGAACCGTCACTTGGCCTTCCCAGGTGCCGTCGATGTCGGACGGTGGGGCATCTGGATGTACAAGTTTGATCGGCGTGGTAGATTTCTTGAAATCCAGCGGAGTCCTGGCTGGGGGTTGCAGCCAGTTCCCCGTGATCGTGCCGTTGTTCTTAACCGTGCCCTCGTAATTTCCCTTGACCGCGCTGGTGACAAACTTTAGCTTGTTTCCGTCAAGCGTGATCGAATCCACGGGCATGCCTAGAGCGCCCTGGTCGGGGCTGTCCATCGTGGCCTTAAGAGTTCCCTCAGGCGACTTTGTGACGTGGAGCACGATCCGCACTACGCCCGCCCCAATCGCCAGAGGGCCTTGCCAGTCTCCGGTTACATCCTGAGCTTGTGCTACACACACTGCTGCCACAGCCATCACTGCAACCATAATTGCCTTTTTCATTCTTCGGCGACCTCCTGTCGCGAACAGCAACCTTTTCACAATTTGTCGTACCGATCAAGTTGTTTATAAAGGTGTGCGACGGCACGAGGAGCGGGGGCCTTCCAGCAATGGCCTTTGCACATGCGAAATCACTCTCAGGACGCGGACCGGACCGGGTTAGAATACAAGTAGAGCTGGCCGATCCCCGCGGCTGGTTTGAGGAAGACGACCCTCAGCGTCCCCGAACGAAACGAGTTTTCGCACCGAATGGAAATGAAGCTGGCTCGCGCGTATCTACTAATGCTTCTGCTGTGCAGCGCCGCTCTCCTGGCGCAGAGTCAGTCTGGGGAAACGAGTTCTTCGGCTTCGAGCACTACGCCGGAGCGACATCCGGCGACAGCTGTCGTAGTAGGCATGGTCATCAAAGATCCGGGCAGTGAACCGGTGAAGAAGGCGCTGATCGAACTGATCGCCGACAGCCAAAGCGAGGGCGGAAACTATACTGCCCTCACCGGCGTGGATGGCAGCTTCCGCATGGAAAACATCGGGCCCGGGCGCTATCGCCTGTTCGTGGAACGCACCGGCTATCAGGAAATCGATAAGCACCACCGCAGGACTGACGGCCGCGTGCTTACGCTGACCGCTGGCCAGGAGATGAAAGATCTGGTCATACATCTGCAGGCCGCCGCGGTGATTGAAGGCCGCGTCACCGACGAAGACGGCGATCCCATGGCTGAGGCGCAGATTGCCGTAATGCGGCAAACATTTGTAGCGGGACGCAGCCACTGGGAGCAGGCTGGAGCCGGCGCACCGACGACCTGGGCGAATACCGGACCGCGGGCCTCGCCCCAGGCAGCTACTTTGTTTCGGTAATGCCCCCGCCCGACTTCAGAAATCTAATCGAAACCAACGGGGCTTCATCTGCGGCAGGTTCGCACAACGGAGGCGCTGCCCCCGACCGCCCCGCGCCTGCCGCGTATCAAACTACTTACTATCCCGGCACCAGAGACCGTGGGCAGGCGGCAGCCATCCAGTTGCATGCGGGCGACGATTTTCCGGTGAATTTCTCGCTCACCCCCAGCCCCAGCCTGACGATTCGCGGCTCAGTGGTCAACCTGCCGCCCGGTTCTACGGCTTCGATCATGCTGCAATCGAGAGACTTCAGCTTGGTGCTGAATGGCGCGGAGATGCGCAGGGATGGCAGCTTCGAGATTCGAAATGTTGTCCCCGGGGCCTACATCATTCTGGCCACGGTCGATAACGCTCCGGTGCCGATGACGGCGCGTCAGGCGCTGCAGGTTACAGCGGCGAACGTGGAGGGTCTCAAACTCGCGCCTCAAACCGGCGGCTCGATTCGCGGCCGCCTCCGGATGGAAGCCGGCGGCGTTGCGCGGCCCGATCCCAGCCGGGTGTTTCTCCTGCTGCAATCGACTGACGGTGAAGATGACATGCTCGGCCCTTTTATGTCGGAAGCAAGCTTCGACACGCTGGCTCGCGTGAATGCCGATGGCAGTTTTGAGTGGAAGAATGTGCCGGCGGGACGCTATTCGGTTCAGATTTCTGACGCAAGTGCTATCCCGGATTGGTTTCTGAAATCTGTGGCAGCGGGCCGCGATGCGGCTGACTCTGGATTCAGCGTAAGTAGCGGAACTACCACGCTCGATCTGGTGGCGAGCGCCAACGGAGCTGTGGCCGAGGGGGTTGCCGCTAATCAGAAGGATGAACCAGTCGCCGACGCAGTAATTGTGGCCGTGCCCGAGGCGCGCTTCCGCAGCCGCCCTGATCGCTATCGCAAAGCGGTCACCGATCAAAGTGGACGCTTCACGCTACGAGGTCTGCCGCCCGGCGATTACACTCTGTTTGCCTGGGAGAGCGTCGACGGCGAAGCTTATTACAATCCTGAGTTTCTCAAGAGCTACGAAGGGCAGGGGAGGGCGCTGAGTTTGAGCGAGGGCGAGAGGAAGAGTGTGCAACTCAAGGCAATTCCCGCGGTCAACGACCAGCAGTAGCCCACCTCCGGGAAATCCGGTTCTGATGCTCTGCCATGTTTAGGCTAGCTCGGACAAATCCGGTAGAATAAAGGTTTTCACCGGACCCCTTGCTCCGCTCTGATCTCATCGTGTCTCCGCTGCTGGCCGCGTGGGCTGCCCCCAAAGGCATTGGGCCTTACCTCCGCCAGCATTTGCTGGATAAGACTTTTCAGGGTCTTTACCATACTGACGCATTCGACCGTGCGCTGCTGATTCCTTATTTCATTGTGCTGGTCCTGCTGGCAGCTTACGGAATGCACCGCTACATTCTGGTTTATCTGTATTACAAGCATAAGAAGAATCGCACCACGGAACCGGCTGCGCACTTTGAGGATTTGCCGCGCGTGACTGTGCAATTGCCCATCTTTAATGAGCAGTATGTCGTCGAGCGACTGCTGGAGTCGATCTGCAAGTTGAAATATCCGCGAGAGAAGCTCGACATTCAGGTGCTTGACGATTCCACCGACGAGACCGTTGAAGTGGCGCGCGGCCTGGTGGAGCGCTATGCTGCGCTGGGAAATCCCATCAGCTATCATCACCGCACCAACCGCGAAGGCTTCAAGGCGGGAGCGCTAGCGGAAGGACTGAAGACGGCGAAGGGCGAGTTCGTTGCGATCTTCGACGCCGACTTCACTCCGCCGGAAGATTTTCTGATGCGCACTATCCATCACTTCACCGATCCGAAGATTGGCATGGTGCAGACCCGTTGGACGCACATCAACCGCAATTACTCTTTTCTCACCCAGGTGGAAGCCATCCTGCTCGACGGGCACTTCGTGCTTGAACACTCGGGGCGCGCCCGCAGCGGCGTATTCTTCAACTTCAACGGCACGGCCGGAGTTTGGCGGCGCGCCGCTATTGATGAAGCCGGTGGCTGGCAGCACGACACGCTCACCGAGGACACCGATCTTTCCTATCGCGCGCAGCTCAAAGGATGGAAGTTCATCTATCTGCAGGACGTGGAGTGTCCCGCCGAATTGCCCGTGGAGATGACCGCATTCAAGACGCAGCAGGCGCGCTGGGCCAAAGGGCTGATCCAGACGGGGAAAAAGATTTTGCCACGCGTGTTGCGCAGCGACGCGCCACTGCACACCAAGATCGAAGCCTGGTATCACCTTACGGCGAACCTCAGCTATCCGCTGATGATCGTGCTCTCGGTGCTCATGTTGCCGGCGATGATCATCCGCTTTTATCAGGGATGGTTTCAGATGCTCTTTATCGATCTGCCGTTGTTCATGGCATCGACGTTTTCTATTTCGAGCTTCTATCTGGTTTCGCAGCGTGAACTCTTTCCGAAAACCTGGCCGCGGGCGCTGCTGTATCTGCCGTTCCTGATGGCTCTCGGCATTGGACTGACCATTACCAACACCAAGGCCGTCATTGAAGCGCTCATCGGCAAGGAAAGCGCCTTCGCGCGCACGCCCAAGTACCACGTGGAGTCGAAGAAAGACAAAGTCGGTGCTACCAAATATCGCAAGCGCCTGGGCTGGGTGCCGTGGCTCGAACTGGTGATCGGCAGCTACTTTGCGCTAACTGTGTTCTACGCGGTCGAGAACGAGAACTATGTCACGATTCCGTTCCTTCTGTTGTTCGTGTTGGGTTACTGGTACACGGGATTGATGTCGCTGTTGCAAGGCCGCTTCGCTGGGGTTGAGCTCAGCGCGGAGACTCACACCAAGCCGTTCCCGGTGGGAGTGTGAGAGCCGGCTGCGCTTTCTTTCGCTTGACTGCTCATTTACAATCCTGTCGCCAAAGTTTCTCGCTGGGACCTGCACGCCGACTGGACTCCGCACATAAGCAAGTCGGCGGGTGAAGGAGGGTCCGATGCTCCGCTTCCGCAAGCTCTCTTCTCTTTTCGTGCTGGCATGCTTTGCGACCTGGCTGCCCAGTTGCGGCTCTCACGATTCCGACGAGTACTACGTATTCGTGGCCGCTAATCTGCAGGTGCCTTACTGGCAGGCGGCGGGCGCGGGTTTCAAGAAGGCTGCGGGATTGTTCAAAGTACGCGCTGACTTCCTCGGGCCGAACAACTACGATCCTAAAGCGGAACGCGACGCGCTCGACCAGGCGATCCAGCAAAAGGCTACGGGCATCCTGCTGGGCGTGACTGATCCCGCACTGCTCAAACCAAGCATCGACAAAGCGATTGCCGCGGGCATTCCCGTCATCACCATGGATTCAGATGCGCCCGACAGCAAGCGGTTGTTTTTCGTCGGCACCAACAATTATGCGGCCGGCGTGAGCGGCGGCATGCGCCTGGCGCAGGAGTTGAAGGGCAAAGGCAACGTGGTGGTCTTCACCATGCCCGAACAGCACAACATGCAGGACAGGCTGCGCGGCTATCGGGATGCGCTCGAGCATGCCGGCATCAAAATTACGCGCGTCGTCGACATTCAGGGCGACCCGCGCATCGCCTTCGATACAACGACTCAAATTATCGGCAAAGAAAAAGATCAGGTCGATGCGTTCGTCTGCCTGGAGGCGCAGTCGGGCAAGGAAGTCGCCGGCGTGCTCAACAGCTATCACATCACGGACAAAGTCGTGATGGCGATGGACACCGATCCCGAAACCCTGGACTGGATCAAGAAGGGCGGCATCACGGCGACCGTCACGCAGAAGCCGTACACCATGGCTTTCGTCGGCATGCAGATGCTCGACAACCTGTACCATCACAAGCCGTCATCGCTCGATACCGATTGGTCGAAGGACAGCTTTGCGCCGATTCCATTCTTTGTGGATACTGGTTCTGCTCTTATCGACAAGAGCAACGTCGACTCGTTCCTGCAAGCCAAGCAGAGCGCCACCGGCGGCGAGAAATAGTTTGGAGCTTGTTGTCGAAGAGCCAGCGCCCCTGGTGACGGCGGGCGCGTTCGCACGTCAAACGAACGGATGGATTCTACAATGCGAAGATTGCAGTCTGCTTTTTTTCTGGCCAGCGTATTCTGCCTGTTCTTTATTGCCGCCGCCGAGCCGAGTTTTGCCATCGAGCGGCAGCCCAATGCCGACTATCATGCGCGCCGCGAGGCACTGGCTGGAAAGGTAAATGGCGTCGTGGTGCTGTTCGCGGGCACCGAGAGCCCCGTCGACGTTTACGCCTTCCGCCAGGACGACAATTTCTACTATCTCTCCGGCCGGACCGAACCGGGCACTGCGTTGCTGATTGCACCGGCCACCGAAGCTAAGGGAGATACGCCCGCGCGCGTTTACACCGAAATCCTTTTTCTTCCTCCGCGTAATCCGGCGCAGGAAAAAGTGAGGGGCCCGATGCTTGGCCCAGAGGATCCCGAGGCGCCGAAAACTACGGGATTCGATCACGTGGAAAGCCTGGGGCAACTTCCTGACGAAGTCCGCAAATACGTGGGCGCGCGTCCCGTGGTCTACACCGACGTTGCGAATCAGTTTCAGTCATCCACTTCGGCCGAACCGCTGCAATTCATGAAGTGGGTGCTCGGGTTCGTATCGTTGCAGGACGTGAGGCCGATGATCTCGTCGCTGCGTACCACGAAGGATGCGGGAGAAGTCGCGCTCATCCGCAAAGCCGTGGATGCCTCGGTGGCGGCGCACTTTGCCGCGTTCAAAGCTGTGAAGCCGGGCGTCAACGAGCACGAAATCTCCGCACTCATGCAGTATGAGTGGGATAGGCGCGGCTGCGAACGCGTCGCCTACGCGCCAATCGTCGGCTCAGGCTTCTACTCGACCGTTCTGCACTATTCCGACGACGACAAGGTGATGAAGTCCGGGGACGTGGTGGTGATCGACGCGGCCGGCGAATATTCAATGTACGCTTCCGATATCACGCGCACGCTTCCGGTGAATGGCCACTTCACCGCGCGGCAGCGCGAAATCTACGACATTGTTCTCGGCGCGCAGACGGCCGCTGCCGCCGCTTTCGTTTCGGGCAAGTCGACCATGAAGCGCGACGACCCTAACTCGATCTACAAAGTTGCATTCGACTACATCAACACGCATGGCAAGGATCTGCACGGAGAGCCGCTGGGAAAGTACTTCATCCACGGCCTGGGGCATCCTGTGGGGCTGAACGTGCATGACTCTACCGACTTCAACGCTCCCCTCGGGCCGGGGCAGGTGTTCACCATCGAACCTGGAATTTACATTCCCGAAGAAAATCTGGGCGTGCGCATCGAGGATGACTATTACGTGGACTCGGACGGCAAGCTGATCAAGTTGAGCGGTGCGCTGCCCTCAAAGGCGGAAGAGGTGGAGAAGTTGATGAAGTGAAAAGGCTGTGGTCAGTGATCGGTGGTCAGGGGTCAGTAAAAGCGGTGGAAACGCGATCCTAGGTTTTACTAGCCACTGATCACTGGCCACTGCTCTACGAAATGTATTCCCTGATGTACTCATCCTTGCTCAAGGCCAGTTCCCGCAGGTCGCCGTCGAAAATCACTTTGCCGTCGCGCAGGATCAGGAAGCTCATAGGCACTTCACAACGCTGGCCGGTCGGAAGATGAATCATGCGGTTGGTTTGTTTGTCGAACTGATGCGTGGCCATGGTGAAAGCATCCTGCAGGCGGTGCGTAACCAGCAGGGCGCTCGTTTTGTTCACATCGCGTTGCTTCACGATCAGTTCGATGATGGTGTTCGAGGTCACCGGATCGAGGCCGCCGGTCGGTGAATCATAGAGCAGGAGTTCTGGGTGCGTGATCAGCGCCCGCGCAATGGCCACGCGCCGCCGCATGCCGCCGGAAAGTTCCGAGGGATCGAGATCGAGCGTGTGCTCCAGTTCCACGAAGCGTAATACCTCGCGCACTCTGCGGTCGATCTCCTCGTCATAGACGCCGTGCTCTTCCATCAGCCGGTAGGCAACGTTCTCGCGCACCGTTAGAGAATCAAACAGGGCGCTCTCCTGGAAGACCATCCCAATCTTGCCCCGCAACTTAAACAGATCTTCTTCCCGCATCTGGGTAACATCCTGCCCGAGGACGATGATGCGCCCGGAGTCTGGCCGGATGAGCCCGAGCGCCAGCTTGAGTATCAAGCTCTTGCCCGAGCCGGCGACGCCGAACAGCGCCTTGGTCTCGCCGCGGTTCAAACGGAAGGAAACTCCGCGCAAGACTTCATTTTCGGCAAAGCCGATCACCACGTCTTCAAACACAATGGCAGGCGCAGAAGTTTCCTCGGTAGTTGGGGCGGCGGAATCGAGCGGCAATGTGGGCGCGGACATGGCGTTAGTGGAACGAAAGCACGGCCATCAGGAACCGGGTAAGGAGCAAATCGAACGCCAGGATCAGAACCGAAGCCGCGACCACGGCTTGCGTTGTCGCGCGGCCCACACCTTGAGTTCCCCCGCGCGCGTTCATACCGTAGAAGCAGCCGATAGTCGCGATGATGAAGCCGAAGAGAACCGGCTTGGCCAGTCCCATGAACACGTCCTGAAACACCAGCGTTTCCCAGGCGTTCGACCAGTATTGCCGGGCATCGAGACGCAACAGCACTTTGGCGATGAACAAACCTCCGGCCAGCCCCACGATATCGGAAATGATCGTCAGGAAAAAAAGCATGAACACGGTGGCGGTCACGCGCGGTGTGACCAGTTTTTTCATGGGATCGGTGCCCAAAGCGCGCATCGCATCGATCTGTTCGGTGACCACCATCGATCCCAGTTCGCTGGCCATGCCGGAAGAATTGCGCCCCGCGACCATCAGGCTGGTCAACACCGGCCCCAGTTCGCGCACCATGGAAGTCGAGACCAGCTGCCCGACCAGAGTGACGGACCCGAAACGCTCCAGCGTGTTGGAGGCTTGCAGGGCCAGCACCGCTCCGGTGAAAAAGCCAGTGAGCACCACGATAGGTAGCGAGCCCACGCCGATCGTGTCGGCCTGGAGCGCCATGTCGGCGAAGTAGTGTGGCGTTCGAAACAGATTTGCGACGGCCTGGCCGCAGAACAAGACGTAATCCTGAACCGTCTGGACTTTTTCTTTGGCGAGGTAGCTGGGCGAGGTGAGTTCCATGCGGTTTGGAAAAGGAGCGGCGAATGGACGGCCGCGCTTTCCCGAAACTATAGCAGAAGGACAGTGGTCAGTGGTCAGTGATCGGTGGTCAGAAGAATCAAGCTAGTGTGCGGATATCGAAGCTGTGGTGCGGGTTCACTGACCACTGACCACTGACCACTGACCACTGACCACTGACCACTGACCACTGACCACTAGTGTCCGGTTAAGAATTCGTTGAACGGTTATAAATCAATGGCATATAGGAACTTAGGTGCGCAAAGGGCGGTGATCGATTTGAATTGCGATCACCATGAACCAGGGACAATCTCTGTTCGCCCAACTGATGGACCATCTCTCCATCCCCGAGTTTCGCAAATGTGTGCAGCGCTACGACGGCAACTACCGGGTGCGAAGTTTTTCCTGCTGGGACCAGTTTCTGTGCATGGCGTTTGCCCAGTTGACCTTCCGCGAGAGCCTGCGCGACATCGTCGCCTGCCTGCGCTCGCAAGAGCGGCGACTGTATCACCTGGGCATTCGGGGCACGGTGTCGCGCAGCACTCTGGCCGATGCCAACGAAAGCCGCGACTGGCGCATCTATGCCGACTTCGCCGCCGTCCTCATCGCGCAGGCGCGGCAGCTCTATGGCCGCGAAGATCTGGGGCTGGACTTGGCCCACACGGTCTACGCCCTGGACTCCACCATCATCGATCTGTGTATGACGCTGTTTCCCTGGGCGCGCTACAAGTCGGCTCAGCACGCGCTCAAACTGCATACGCTGCTCGATCTGCGCGGCTCCATTCCTACCTTTATCCGGGTCACGGCGGCGCAGGTGCACGACGTGAATCTGCTCGATGCGCTCACCCCCGAGGCGGGCGCGTTTTATGTGATGGATCGCGCCTATCTCGATTTCCAGCGGCTCTATCGCTGGACCGAGCACGGCGCCTTCTTCGTGACCCGGGCGCGCAGGAACTTCCGCTTTACCCGGCTGGCGTCCCATCCGGTGGACAAAACCACGGGCGTGCAATGCGACCAAACCATCGCGCTGGTGTGGTTCTACCCCGCCCGCGGCTATCCCGCCCGGCTGCGGCGCATTCGCTACTGGGACGCCGAACACGACCGGCGCCTGGTGTTTCTGACCAACAATTTCGTGTTGCCCGCATCCGTGATCGCCGATCTGTATCGCCGGCGCTGGCAGGTCGAGTTGTTTTTCAAGTGGATCAAACAAAATCTCCGGGTCAAAGCCTTTTACGGAACCTCGGAGAACGCAGTGAAGACCCAAATCTGGATCGCGGTCTGCAGCTATCTGCTGGTGGCCATCGTGCGCAAGCGGCTTCATCTGGAGGCGAAACTTTCCACCATGCTGCAGATTTTGAGCGTGTCGCCGTTCGAGAAAACGCCCATCCAGCAAGCCTTTTCGCTCGACGGAGGGCGACTTGTGGAGACTGAATCTCATAACCAATTGCGTTTATTAGACTTTTAACCGGACAGTACTGACCACTGACCACTGACCACTGACCACTGACCACTGACCACTGACCACTGACCACTGACCACTGACCACTGACCACTGACCACTGACCACTGACCACTGACCACTGACCACTGACCACTTTCTTTTATCCCCGCGTCTTCTTCTTGATCTCGATATTCAGCCTGCGAATTTTCTGGTTCAGGGTGGAGAGCGGCACTTTGAAGTGCTCGGCGGCTTCGGTCTGGTTCCAGTTGCACTTCTCCAGCATGTCGGTGATGACGCGGCGCTCCACATCTTCCACGATTTCAAACAGCGAAGCATCGGCCGGAGGATCGTGCAGGGTGAAGGCAGAACCGCGCCCCAGCAGATGGTCGGGCAGCAGGTCGATGCCGATTTCGGTTCCAGAAGAGAGGACCACGGCGCGCTCAATTACGTTTTCAAGCTCGCGGACGTTGCCCGGCCACGAGTAGGCGATCAGCGGCCGCAGCGCTTCCGGCGTAATGTGGCGCGCGGGGCGGTCGTTTTCTTCGGCATACTTCTTCAGGAAGAAATCAACCAGCAATGGGATGTCCTCTTTGCGCTGGCGCAACGGAGGCAGTTCGATGGTGATCACGTTCAAGCGGTAAAACAGATCTTCGCGGAACCGGCCTTCGCGCACCGCTGTGCGCAGGTCCACGTTGGTGGCGGCGATGATGCGCACATCCACCTGCATCTCCTGCACTCCGCCGAGGTGCATGAAGCGGCGGTCCTGCAAGACGCGAAGAATCTTGGCCTGAGTGTCCAGGCCCATGGTGGCAATCTCGTCGAGAAAGAGCGTGCCCCGGTCCGCCATCTCAAATAAGCCCTTCTTGGAAGCGATGGCGCTGGTGAATGCGCCCTTCACGTGGCCGAAGAGCGTGGACTCGAGCAAGTCGGTGGGCATGGAGCCGGTGTTGACGGGGACAAAAGGCCGGTCGTGGCGCGGCGAATTCAGATGCAGGGCTTTGGCGATGACTTCCTTGCCCGTGCCGCTTTCGCCCTGCAACAACACGGTGGAGCGGCTGTTCGCAACCTGGGCGACGAGGTCGAAGATTTTCAGCATCGGCTCGCTTTTGCCGACGATGTTCTCGAAGTTGTAGCGCTGCTTGAGGGCGCGCTTGAGTTGGATGTTCTCTTCTTCGGCGCGGCGCCAGCCTACGGCGGCGCGGACATCGGCCAGCAGCTTTTCGTTGTCCCAGGGTTTGGTAACGAAGTTGGCGGCGCCGGACTGCATGGCGCGCACCGCGTTCTCCACCGTGCCGTATGCCGTGATCATGATCACCGGCAGACGGGTTTCGTGGGAACGAATCTCAGCCAGAATCTCCATACCATCCCGGCCGGGCAGCGCGAGATCGAGCAGGATCAGGTCGAAAGGATGTTCGCCGATGCGCTGCAGGCCCAATTCGCCGGTAGAGGCCGTTTCCACGGCAAAGCCCTCCATCTCCAGCAGAGTCTGCAAAGATTCGCGAATTCCCGCTTCATCGTCAATGATGAGCACCGCGCCCGCCAAGCCCGGCGTTCCAGGCGCTCCATTCATGAACGTGCGCGAGATGACGGCGGCATCAGACATATTCCGCCTTGGACCCGACTGCCTTCTTGCTTAAAGGGAAGTCGAGGATGAACGTCGTGCCCGAACCGGGGTTGCTTTCGACGCGAATCTTGCCCGCGTGTTCCTGAATGATGCCGTAGGTGACGGAAAGGCCGAGGCCGGTACCCCGCGTCTGGCCTTCACGCGGCGCAGTCTTAGTGGTAAAGAACGGATCGTAGATGCGCTGAATGTTTTCTGGCGCGATGCCCGTTCCGGTGTCGGACACGGAGACGCTTACGCTTTCGCCGTTCATTGTGGCCACGCGCAGCGTGCCGCCGCCCGGCATGGCATCTTTGGCATTCAGAAACAGGTTGAGGAACACTTGCTGCAATCTTCCCGGATTGCCCTGAATCGGCTGCAACTTGGGGGCAAGCGCGTTTTGCACTTCCACCTTGGCCACTTTGAACTGGTGTTCCAGCAGCGCGAGTGTGTCGCCAATCACTTTGTTGACATCCACGTCGCCAATCTCGCTGCCGCTGGTGCGCGAGAAATTCAGCAGATTGTTTACAATCTCCGACGCGCGGAAAGTTTGCCGCGTAATCTTTTCCAGCAAACTCGACTTCTGCGGATCGCCCTGCAGTTGCTTGCTGAGCATCTGGGTGTAGGAGGAGATCACGGCCAGAGGTGTATTAACCTCGTGAGCCACACCCGCCGCCAGCAAGCCGATGGATGAAAGTTTATCGGCCTGAGAAAGCTGGGCTTCGAGATCGACGCGCTCGGTAATGTCATCCATGATGAGCAGCCGTCCGATGACCTGGAACTTGCGCGTCACCAGCGGGGCGATGGCCACATTCACGGTGCGGACTTCACCCGCCGGCGTCTTCAAGCGGAACTTGTACAGGTTACGAATGCCCGCATCCTGCCGCATGCGGTTGAATTCTTCGACGAACTCAGCCGGGAAAATGGCTTGCAGCGGCTGGGTCAGGGTCTGCCAGCGCGGCACCGCATACATCACTTCCATCTGCGCGTTCCAGCTCTCGATGCGGTCTTCCATGTCGAGCGCCATCACGCCCACGTTGATGGATTCGACGATGTTCTCGTTGAAGTCCTTAAGGCGCTCGTACTCCGCCGCCTTCTGCTGCAACGAGGCATAGAGCTGCGAGTTCTGAATCGCAATGCCGAGATAACCGCCCAGGGTCTCAAGCAATTCCATGTCTTCGCTGGAGAGAAAATCGCCCTGCATCGTCTTACCCAGGCCGAGCACGGCGATGGTTTTCTGCTGGGCGTGGCAGGGAATGTAGTAGTTCAGATCGAGCCGGGCGATGGCCTGCTGCGCCTCCGGCGTCTCGCGGGGCACCTGGTGCGTATTCTCGAAGAAGAGGTGGCCAGCTTGCTCTGGGCGTGGCGCGTTCAGGAATGAGAGATCGATATTGCCGGCCGCGGTCAAGCCAAAAGATTTGGCCAGCGCAAACTTGCCCGATCCTTCGCCAGCCAGGAAGATCGCCACGCGATCGACCGCGAGAGTGCGGGACAGGCGGTCGATGAGCGAAGAGAGCAGGGTATTCAGGTTGGTCTCCGAGCCCAGCTCACGGCCGAACTCGAGCAGCGTGCGGCGATAGTCATAGCTGGTGCGGTAGAAGAAATGATCGATGCGCTCCTGAATCCATTTGCGGACTGGATCGAACAACAGCGCCGTGACTACCACCGCCAGAACCAGTCCCATTGGACCGGAATTGGGCTGCCAATTATGGACCAGCAGAGCCACTCCTGCGACCAGCGCGAAGTACAATCCCACCACGATCGCCGCTGCGAGCGTGTAGACCACGCCGCGCTTAAAAATCAGGTCTACATCCATCAATCGGTAGCGAAAGATGGCATAGCCGAAGGTGAGCGGAAGCAGCGCCAGCGACAGCGCGGAAACTTTCATCCCCGCCCCGGGTAGCGAACCCATCAGATAAGGGATGACGTAGAAAACAGTGTAGGGAACGATGGCCAGAATGGTGCCGCGGGTCACCCACTTCAACTGTTGCCGCAGAATCGTGGTGCTGGCGCGCCGGTAGCTGTACCAGAGCAGGATGGCCGCGGAGAGGAAGAACAGTGCGCTGTAGGACATCTCCATCCGGTCAAGGTTCCAGCGCAGCCGCTCACTGGCCTGAAGCCAGCGCACTGCGGCGACGTGCGCCGCCAGCAGGAGCGCCCCCGGAACGTAGACCATCCCCAGCAGCCACGGATGCTTGCGCACAAACTGACGTTTCTCGGGGAAAGTAAGTACGAAGTGAAGAAACAGGGCTGGTTGCAGCACGCCGGCGGCGATGTTGCCCCAATAGATCGTCCAATCAAAGTCGTTCAGCTTGCCCGTGTATTTGAAGGAATAGGCAATGAACGAGACCAGGCAGAAAATATAGAAGTGCGTCGACCCGGCAGCCGTCCAGCGGCGCAGCAGGACGTAGAGGCCGATGCTCAGATAGATAAGCGCAATCAGCCGCAGCCCGTTATAGAGCGAGCGTTCCGCCGGGACCAGGATGATGCTGGAATCGAGAGGGACGGATTGCCGCAAAAGGGAGTATGAAGCCTTTGACCAGATGCCGTTGCGGTAGAGCTGGCGCTCCAGCCCAGACATGTTCTGGATGTCCTGGCCGTTGATGGAAACCAGTTGATCGCCAGGCTTGATACCGCCCTTGGCACCCGGCCCAGCGGGGTCGACTCGGTCAGCCGTAAGGCGGCCGCCGTTTTCTACCCACCAGACGCCATCGTCCGGAACCACGAACTTCCACTCGGCTTTGACATTGAAGCCGGCGAGGATGACCGCTGCCACGGTTAGAACGAACAGCAGGACAGCAACCGAGCGAACTTGACTTTCCCGGTTCATGGGCTTCAGGGTCACCCCAACGGGCTGGCTGGCAAGCCGCAAAGCGCCTTCCGGCAGTTCGGGACTTGCCTGATGCTCCATGAGCAACTTCGCTGCCATGTCGTTTCCCGTTTCGGAGCCGCTAAATGCCTTATCTTAAGCAACTTCCAAGATTATAGATGGGTTCCGGGAAACTGTGTACGGTTTTCTGTAGGTTTGTGTGGAATCTTGTATCTGACTGGGAGGGAACAGGTTACCTGTAGCCGGACTGGAAGCCTGATGACAAATTCATATTACGGACGTCCAAACCCCCCCTGAGCTTACCTATGATCAAGGGTATCGTCCTGCCTCTCGTAACCTTCGCTTTTGCCTTGCCGGTCCCAGGAAGATGTCAACAGCCCGTGACACTTGAACGGATTGTCGCCCGGCATGTTGAGGCGCTCGGCGGACAGCGGAAGATCGACGCCATCCACTCCATTGTTTTTCGTCTCACTTATCGCGAGGGGGATTTCGTGATGCCGGACGGCTATATGGCCAAGATGCGGCCCTACTACAGAACCCTCGGCGATCCTAAGAACCTGAAGGTGGATGTGAACGAAGGCTTTGATGGGAGCGCGTGGGAGTACTATTCGGAGCCGGGTGTTGTTCTGCGGACGGTGGGAGCCGCGGCCGCCGCCACCCGGCATGGCACGGAATTGATCGACTCTTTGGCCGATGCCGCGATGCTAGGCGCGCGCGTAGAACTAGCGGGAGAGGAACTCTTCGCCGGCAAACCGGTTTACAAGTTGCATGTGACTCTCGCGGATGGTTTCGAGAAGGACCTGTTTTTGGATCGCCAATCATTTCTCATTCTGGGCGAACGGCGCGTCGCCCCTGTGCATGCCTTCGGAGCGGCAGTGCAATCCGAGAACCGGTTCGGGGACTACCGCCCCGTGAACGGCGTACTGTTCCCCTTCACTGTGCGGGAGGTGGAGATCGCTACCGGAAAAGAGCTGAACTCAGTGACGCTGCAATCAATCACGCTGAATGAGAACTTCGATGTTGGCTATTTCAGTCCACCGCAGTTCGAGCGCACACCATTGCAACAGATGCTGGAACAGCTTTACTACGAGCGCAGCGATGTGGTCTCCGTAATGTGGACCTATCGGACATTTCGCGCCGCCAACCCCGCCCTGGAGACGCGAGATGGCGTGGAGTTCATCGGCTATCAGATGGTGAAGATGGGTGACTTTCCCGGCGCAATCGAACTGTTGAAGGCGAATGCCGCCGATTACCCGAAATCCGCCAGTGCACAGTTCGGGATCGGGCGAGCTTACAAAGCCGCTGGCGATGCCACGAACGCGCGGGCATGCTTTCAAAAGGCACTCGAGATCGACCCGAGCTTCAAGAAGGCGAGCGACGGACTCAACGCCCTGCGATAGGGCGCGGACGCGCCTTCAAAGGAGCCGGGAAAGGATGATTGTCCGGCGCGCCCTTAAGACGGCCACGCCGCTTGCTGCGCGGTTCCAGGGCCAAGGCTGACTCGAATCACGTTCAGCAATTCATCGTTGTCCGCGGGCTTCTGGAAAAATGCTGCCGCCCCCGCCTTCAGGGCGCGTTCTTCGTTCATCTGAGGATCGCGCGCGCTGAGCACGATCACCGGAACTCCCGACAGGCTGTCGCTGTTCTGCAGCCGGTCGAGAACGACAAAGCCATCTCCGACTGGCAGGCCAAGATCCAGAATGATCAAGGCGGGGCGCTCCTTCTGGGCTTGCGCAATGGCGGTATAGCCATCGGAAGCGGTGGCGACATCGTAGTTGTTCGCTCGCAGGCGCAGCCTGAGGGCACGCACCAGATCAGGATCATCATCGACTACCAGAATCTTCGGTCTCGGCATTGAAATTCTCCTTAGTTATTTGTTTGTAAGTTCATCAATGTGAAATTCGAGCGCCCTTGGAAACGCTCAACTGCTTTCTTTCCCTGCCGGTCAAGATCATCTGAGTTACACAGTTCGCCACATTTTCAACCTGCTGCCCCACGCTCTGTCCCGGCAGAGCATCCGCCCGTTGATCGGGTGGAAGCTCCACTGGAACCGTGGTGATCGTCACCGTGCATTTGGTTTTGAGATCGCTGATGCGATCCAGTTGCTCGCGAATGCGCGTGGTCATGATTCCGGAGCGCTGCAAGTCCGTGGATGCCACGATAAAAAAAGTTTCGGTCGTTCCCGATGTTCCCATCGGCGGTAGGACCAGATCCTTGTCGAGATAGACGCAGCGCCGCAGGACATCCAGACACTGCATCCAGGTTTCCTTCCAGTTCCCTCGCGGAGGATTCGAGACCGGCGTAAGTTCCACCCGCACCAGCACAAAAGCCGGCCGCAAACGATCCTGATACGTGACGACCGGGGCCAGCAGCTTGGCCAGGGAGTATATGGGCAGGGTGAAGGTGAACGTGCTGCCCTGGCTGAGTTCGCTCGAAACCCAGATGCGTCCCTCATGCAAGCGGACGATTTCCCGGCAGATGAATAGCCCCAATCCCAGCCCTGAACGGTTGTTGTCGATTGAATCAGGGTCCTGATAGAGCCGTTCAAAGATCAGCGCCTTGGCTTCAGGACCGATGCCGCGGCCCGTGTCGCTCACCGAAATGTAGACATAGCCGGGGTCGGCTTCCACCATGCTGGCCTGCACCATGACCGATCCTTCTGCGGGCGTGAACTTGACGGCGTTGTCCACCAGGTTCATGAGCACTTCGAGCACGCGGTCGGGGTCGGCGTACACCAGCGGCAGGCGTTGATCCAGCCCGATTTCCAGCCCAATCTTTTTCTCCTCCGCCATGGGGCGCAACATGGCGATGGTCTGCTGCACCAGTTCCCCGAGCGCGATGCAGCGCGGCTCGATCCGCATCTTGCCGCCCTCGGCGCGGGTGGCCTCCAGCAGGTCGCGCAGCATCGCGTGCAACTGATTCACGCTTTTCAACACGGTTTTCAAGTGGTCGGTCTGGTCCGGAGTCATGGTGCCCGCCAGTCCATCCAGAAGCAGCGTGACGTACTGGTGAATACAGGTCAGCGGCGTGCGCAACTCATGCGAAACGTGCGACAGGAACATGTTCTTGAAATCGATTTGCTGTTTTTGCGCGATTTCGAGTGCGCGCAAAAGCGCCTGCCGTTCCATGGCATAGCGGATCGCCCGCTCCAGATGTTTGCTCGAGATGTCTCCCTTCACCAGATAATCCTGCACCCCCTGATGCACAGCCTTCACCGCCAGCACCTCGTCATCCTGGCCGGAAAGTATTACCACCGGTACATGGGGCGAGTGGTCCATCACCCGGCGAAAGGTTTCTGACCCGCGGCTGTCGGGCAGATTCAAATCCAGCAGCACGACCGAGGGAGTTTCGACCGTGAGAGACGCCAGTCCGTCCGCCAGCCGGCTGACACAGTTCACGTTGACCGGAGTCTTACCTTCGACCAGTCGCAGTCGCACCAGGTCGGCGTCCCCGGGGTTGTCTTCGATCAGCAATACTTGCGTAGTTTTGGGATCCATTACTCTCCTCGTGGTGGCAGGTTTACAAACCCGAACCAGAATTCTTCAATCGACCGGATGGCGGAAAAAAAGTCATTCAGATTTCCCGGCTTGGCGACATAGCAGTTCGCCCCCATTTCGTAGCTGCGCACAATATCCTTGCGCAACAGGGAAGTGCTGAAGATCACGACCGGAATCCGCCGCAAGTCTGGGCCCGCCTTCATCGCCGCCAATACCGCCAGCCCGTCTTTCTTCGGCAGATTCAGATCCAGGATCACCAGGTCGGGCCGGATCGCGTTCACGTATTTGTCCCTGCGGTTCAAAAATGCCATCGCTTCCACGCCGTCCCCAACGCTGTTGATCTTGCTGCGATGCTTGCTTCCCGCCAGCGCCTCGCACACCAGGGACACATCAGCCGGATTGTCATCCACGACAAGCACATCGGGGGCGGGCTTCATAGACGCGCCTCTTCTTTCCCATCAGGTTTTTCCCCCTCACCTGCGCATGGCAGCGTGAACTTGAACGTGCACCCGGACCCGGACCCGGCCTGCGATTCCACCCAGATCCTTCCCCCATTGCGCTCGACGATCTTCTTGCAGATGGCCAGCCCAATGCCGTTTCCGGGATATTCGTTGCGGGCATGCAGGCGCTGAAAGACTACGAAAATTGTTTCCATATACTCCGCGGCGATTCCAATCCCGTTATCGCTCACGCTGAACTGCCATTGCTCATCCCCTTTCTCTGCCTGCACCGAAATCACCGGCGGCTCTTTTCCCCGAAACTTAATGGCGTTGCCGATCAAATTCTGAAAGATTTGCGTCACCTGCGTCCGGTCGGCCCACACCGCCGGAAGCTCCCCATGGCTGACGACGGCGCCGCTTTCCTGAATGGCGGGGGCCAGAGTCTTCAGCACATCGGCCATCACGGCATTGCAGTCGACATTGCCATGGGTATAACCGTTCCGTCCCACCCGTGAAAATGCCAGCAGATCCTGTATGAGCACCTGCATGCGCTGCGCCCCCTCGGTGGCATAGCCGATGAATTTATCCGCATTCTCGTCCAGTTTGCCGCGATAGCGTTCCCCCAGCAGTTGGGTGTAGGCCGTCACCATGCGCAACGGCTCCTGCAAATCATGCGATGCCACATAGGCGAACTGCTCGAGGTCGGCGTTGGAGCGCGCCAGTTCGTCCACCTTCTTGGCCAGGTTCTGTTCCACCTGATGACGCAAGTCCCGCTCCTGTTTTTCCCGCAGAGCACGGCGGATGACTTCCGGCAAGCGCGCCAAGCCATCCTTGAGAACGTAATCCGTAGCCCCCTGCCGGATGCATTCGACGGCAGTCACATCGCCCAGCGCTCCCGAAACCAGAATCATCGGGATGTCGAGACCCTCGCTGCGCAAAACTCGCAGCGCTTCCATCCCTTTCCAGGTCGGCAAGTTGTAGTCGGCGAGCACAATCTCGGGCCGATGCCTGCGGAGCGCGCGAGTAAACGCAGCTTCATCCTGCACCACGTCGGCAGCAACATCGAAGCCGTCCTTGCAGAGCGCCCGCACCACCAGCGCGGCATCGAGGGCGTTGTCTTCCACCAGCAAGGCGCGCAGCTTTGCCTCAGGCGCGGCCGAGTCTTGCTTCCCGAGCTTGGTCCCGGCGCTGCTCATTTCGCCTGTCCCGCCGCGTGGAACTCGCCGTTGGCTACGGGAGGCCGATTGGTGACCAGCCAGTACAGCCCCAACAACTTCACCATTTTCCGGAACTCGTCGAAGTCCACCGGTTTCTGGAGGTAGCTGTTGACGCCCAGGTCATAGCCGCTGACCATGTCCCGCTCTTCCCGCGAAGAAGTCATGAGGACAACGGGGATGGTCTTGGTTCGCGGGTCGCCTTTGATCTGCTTGAGGACCTGCATCCCGTCCACTTTGGGCATCTTCAGATCCAGCAAAACCAGCTTCGGGGGATGATCAAAGGAGCGTTCGGCATGCGGTCCGGTGCAGAACAGAAAATCCAACGCTTCCTCTCCGTCGCGTGCGATGAAGACGTGGTTGGCCAGGTTCTCCGCGCGCAAGGCATGCAGAGTGAGATCCACGTCGTCTTGACTATCATCGACCAAAAGAATATCGACTTCATTGCTGTTCATACTTGGCCTCCTGCGGCAAAAGTCATCTGCGTAGCTTCTGGGGGCTGAATCTCGGTTGCTTGCTCGGCCCCCAGGGTGAAGAAAAATGTTGCGCCCTTGTCCAGTTCCGCCTCCGCCCACACCCGGCCGCCGTGCTTGTGAATGATGCGTTGCACCGTGGCCAGGCCAATGCCCGTGCCTTCGAAATCCTCGGCGCGATGCAGCCGCTGGAAGACGCCGAACAGTTTGTCCTTGTATTTCATGTTGAAGCCGACGCCGTTGTCGGTAATGGCGATGACCATCTCTCCGTTCTCCTGCCGCTGACTGATCTCGATGACGGCGCGCTCCCGGGTCCGGGTGAACTTGAGAGCGTTGGCCAGCAGGTTTTGAAAAACCTGCTTGATCAGGATGGGATCGCACTCCACCGATGGCAGGTCCGCAATCTTCCAGCTCACCGCCCTGCCTTCAGTCTCCGGCTGCAGCAGCGATACCACCTCCTCAATCACCGAATTCAGCGTGGTGGCTTGGAGATTGAGAGCGTGACGCCCCACCCGCGCCAGATTCAACAGCTCATCCACCAGCAGCCCCATGCGGCGGGCGCCATCTTCGATGCGGCTCCAGATGACTGCGCGCTTCCGGGGCCATCGTCGGGGCCAAAATCCTCGATCAGGATCTTGGAAAATCCGCCAATGTGCCGCAGCGGCGCCCGCAGATCGTGGGAAACGGAGTAGGTAAAGGCTTCCAACTCCTGGTTGGCGGCCTCCAGTTGGGCGGTGCGTTGCGCCACCCGCTCTTCGAGTTCTTCATTGAGCTTGCGGATTTCCCGCTCATCCGCTTTTCTTTGCGTGATATCGCGGAAGGCCACCACGCCGCCCCGTGCCGTGCCATCCTTGCTTTTCAAAGGGCCGCCGCTGATCTCGAGCCATACCCCTTCCTCGAGCTCGGAGTTGCGGATGAAGATCTCGGCCGCACTAACCTCGCCGTGAATGGCGCGCCACAGGGGATTCTGCTCGTTCGGGAGAGAGGTGACGGTGTCGGGCAGGTAAACGCCGTAGTGTGTGTTCCATTCGCCGGGGGGAACGTTTTCCGCGCCCATGCCAACAATCCTCGCGGCGGCGGGATTCCACAGGATGAATTTTCCCTGCTCATCGGCGGCGACCAGCCCCTCGACCATGCTGTCCAGCACCGATTGCAGCATGAGCTTCTGGGTTTCCAACTCCTGCTGGGAGCGCAGCAATTCCTCCGCCTGCCGGAGACGTTCCTCGGCTTGCTCGGCCAGGCCGCTTCGGTCCGCTTGCGCTCAGTGATGTCGGCGCGGATGGCTACGTATTGCCGCGGCTTTGCCCTTCCGCCCGATGAACGGGACAACGGTGGTATCCACCCAATAGGTCGACCCGTCCTTGGCCCGGTTGCAAATCTCAGCCCGCCAGACGTGCCCGTTGGCGATGGTGTGGTACATCTGCTTGAAAAATTCCTTCGTGTGAAAGCCGGAGTTGAGAATGCGATGATTCTGCCCGAGTAGTTCCTCTTTGGAATACTTGCTGATGGCACAAAACTTATCGTTGACGTAAGTGATGGTCCCCTGCACGTCGGTGGTGGCGACGATGGCGTGCTGATCCAGAGCGAATTTCTGGTCGGCCAGTTCTTTGAGCGCCGCCTCTCTGGTGGCGAGACTTTCGTGGGCGGCGTGCTCGGCATGCTTCCGCTCCGTGATGTCGCGGGCAATTTGTGAAGCGCCCACAATCGTGCCGCTGCTGTCCCTAATCGGCGAAATCGTCGCAGAAACGTCAATCTTCGTGCCATCTTTCCGGACACGCACGGTTTCGAGATGTTCAACGCTCTCGCCGCGCCGGATGCGCGCCAGAATGCCGGACTCCTCGTTCGACACGCTCCGGCGGGAACAGCATCAGCATCGGTTTGCCCAAAGCCTCCGATGCCGGGTAGCCGAACACTTTCTCGGCGCCGCGATTCCAGGCGTTGATCGTCCCATTCAGGTCCTTGCTGATAATGGCGTCGTCGGATGAGTCGACCACGGCCGCCAGGCGCTCGCGCACCTCCTCCGCCCGCTTGCGCTCGGTGATGTCGGCGCGGATCGCCATGTACTGCCGGGGCTTTCCATAGGCGTCGAGGAAGGGCACGACCGTCGTATCGACCCAGTAAATCGACCATCCTTGGCGCGGTTGCAGATCTCATCGCGCCACACCTGCCCGTTGGCGATGGTGCGGTACATCTGCTGGAAAAATTCTTTCGGATGATGGCCGGAGTTGAGGATGCGGTGGTTCTGGCCCACAAGTTCCTGGCGCGAGTATTTGCTGATAGCGCAAAATTTGTCGTTCACGTAAGTGATGGTCCCTTGCACGTCGGTGGTGGCGACGATGGCGTGCTGGTCGAGCGCGAACTTCTGATCGGCCAGTTCCTTGAGCGCGATCTTGCTGGTGGCAAGACTCTCCCGCAGGGCTTCTTCGGCCCGCTTGCGCTCCGTGATATCCGCGCGGATCGCGACGTACTGGCGCGGTTTGCCATTCTCTCCGGCGAACGGGACGACGGTCGTGTCCACCCAGTAAATCCAGCCGTCTTTCGCGCGGTTGCAGATCTCGCCGTGCCACACCTCGCCGTTAGCGATGGTGCGGTACATCTGCTGGAAAAATTCTTTCGGATGGTGACCGGAGTTCAGGATGCGATGGTTCTGGCCCAGCAATTCCTCTCGCGAGTATTTACTGATGGCGCAGAACTTGTCGTTCACATACGTGATGGTTCCCTGCACGTCTGTGGTGGCGACGATCGCGTGCTGGTCCAGAGCGTATTTTTGCTCGCGCAATTCCCGTCCGGTATCCAGATGCTCCATGCGCTCCAATGCGGTCGGTGCTGGCGGAGGGATGGCAGTCCCTCCCTTGCCGCAAGATGCCCTAGCGCGCTTCACCGGCTCGATAACTCCTGACATTGCTAACCTGAGAAGGGGATGAACGAGAGTCTGCCATCGCGCCTGCGACGGAAGCTCTCGTCAATTAGGCTATCGGCGGCGTTCGGTGCTATCTTGAGGCGGAAAGTGGGTGGAGCAGTGTTTCCGGAAAGCCAGAAGTGCATTCCGGACTACGCCCTTTCGGATTCGGTTTGAGCGCAGTTTTCACCGCGAAGGGCAGGGAACTGCTCGGTAGGGTAAGAATTTCCTCACCATTGAGGAAATATCGGAAGAAAATGTGAGCCTGCGGCCATCCCCCCAACCGCCTCCCAACCCCTAACTCCCGCCATTGCCTTTACTTAGGAATATTGTACGTACAATGAGATAATTACAGTGTTATCCGTACAAAATGCTCCGGTGGGAACATTTAAGCGATATGTTCCGGTCGGAACATTTAAGCGGTTTTCATCCCGCTTTCCGTTCATCCTCTGTGATCTCAGCAGTCGCATCCTCTTCATCCCACTCAAACGAGAGCGCCCGCGCCGTAGTTTCAATCGGCTCAAGTTCCGGAATGTCTTCGGCCACGGACGCACCTAGCTCCGCAAACTTGCGCGCCGAAACCAGCACCCGGCTCTCCAGCGATCCCACAGCTTTGTTGTAAGACTCGACGGCGCGGTCAAGTCCCGTCCCCACCGCAGCAATGTGTGCTGCCAGCAGCCGCAGGCGTTCGTGCAGTTCCTTGCCCAGCATGCTGATCCGCTGCGCATTGCGCGCTAGCTTCTCCTGATTCCATCCGTAATTTACTGCCTTCAGCAGCGCGATCAGCGTAGTCGGCGACGCCGGTATCACGCGGTTTAAGACTCCGTGCTCGATCAGGCTGGAATCCTGTTCCAGCGCGGCGCTGAAAAATGTTTCACCCGGAAGAAACATCACCACGAATTCCGGCGTGGATTCGAACTGCTCCCAGTACTTCTTGCCGCTGAGAGTGTTCATGTGATCGCGAACCTGCCGCGCATGATTCGCCAGACACTCGCGGCGCGCGTCTTCATCATTGGTTTCAAACGCCTCAAGAAAGGCCTGCAGCGGAGTCTTTGCATCCACCACAATGCGTTTGCCTCCGGGCAGCTTCACTACTAGATCAGGACGCAGCCTTCCCGTTTCTGTAGTCACTGTCTCCTGCTCGGCGAAGTCGCAATAAGAAAGCATGCCGGCGATCTCGACCACGCGCCGCAATTGAATCTCTCCCCAGCGCCCGCGCACGTTCGGAGTGCGCAGCGCCCGCACCAGGTTCCCCGTCTCCGATTGCAGCTCTTTCTGCGTAGTGATCAGCGATTGCACCTGCGCCCGCAGCTCGCCGTAAGCATCGCCGCGCGCCACTTCCATCTGCTGAATCTGCGCATCCACTTTATTCAGCGAATCGCGCACCGGCGCAACCATGTCGGCCACAGCCTTCTGCCGCGCTTCGAGATCTCCCCTGGCCTGGCTTTGAAAGCGCTTCAAAGTCTCCTCAGCAATCACAAGAAAGGAAGAATTATTGCTCTTCAAGGCCTCGGAGGCCATCGCCTTGAATGCATTGCGCAAATCTTCGCTGGCGCGGGTGACTAACGCGATCTTTTCGTCGTTGGTCTTCCGTTCCGCTTCCAGAGCGGATTCCAGCCTAGCCTTGCCCGCCACCAGCTCGGTGTGAGCCTGCTGAAGCCGCGCCAGATCAGCCTTTCCGGCCGCTAATTCCTTTTCCATCAATGACAAACGCGCCCTAAGCGTGGCCGTGCGCGAGCGCAGCCCAAGCCATGCAAGCACGCTGCCAAACAACAGGCCAATGACCCCAATGACGCCAGGTTCCATAGCGAAAGTAACTTCTCCGGCTGGTTTCCAGCTTCTAGCGTAGCACCAGCAGCAAGTTTTGAGCCTGAGTTTGGATCCTTTCCCAGGGGTCGCGTTGAGTAGGCACAAGCCGATGCCAAGAGCCCTGAGATTCGTGATAGCGATCGCGCTGATGATGGGCGCCGACTCGCTTCGGCCAGCGACTCGATTGCTCGCTTCATCCGAGGGTGGCGCCGCCAGCCAATCCGCGCAGGGTGCGACTCTGAAGCCCGCCGCGGCAACTACTCCTGACATTCCTTTTAGTGATTACGACTCCGAGGCCGAACAACAGCTTCTGGACCTGGCGAATCAAGCCCGGGCCCAAGCCGGCGCGCCGCGTCTGACACTCGATGCCGGTCTTAGCCATGCGGCCCGCGTGCACGCGCAAGCAATGTTTGCCGCGCGCCAACTTTCACATCAATTTGAAGGCGAGCCCTCCCTGCCCCAACGCCTGGGAAGCGCAACCCGCACGACCCTCGATCAGGAAGGCGAAAACGTCGCACTCGATGCTGACGCGGCCCAGGCCGAACAACATCTCATGCTGTCCCCTCCGCACCGCGCGAACCTGCTCAACCCGGCTTACAACGTGGTCGGGTTGGGTGTGGTCCGCAGCGGAGACCGGCTCTACATCGTGCAGGATTTCGGCCACGCCCTCCCCAATTATTCCCCTGCGGAAGTGAAAGACCGCATAGCTGCGACGGTCGCGCAAGCGCGCCATCAGGCCAACCAGCCCGCCCTTGCCCGCAGCGATCGGCCCACTGCGGACGATGCCGCCTGCTCCATGGCGCAAGCCGACAAGCTCGGCACCTCCCCCGTTCATCAACTAGCCCAGCGCTATACAGTGCTCACCTACACCAGCCTGCATCCTGAAACGCTGCCCGCCAACGCCAGCCACGCGCTCACCAGCCACAACCTGCACAGCTTTTCGCTAGGCGCCTGCTACGCGCGCACCGCAACGTATCCCACGGGCGTGTATTGGGTAGTGCTATCGCTGGACTGAACGCGGTAGCAATTCTCCTAGGCGTGAACCTGCTCGAAGTGCTTGAGCGTGGGCAGCGACTTAATGGACTTGCCCGATTTCTGCATTGCAATCCGGATTTCGTAGAGGCTTTGAAGATTCAGCCAGAACTCGGCAGTGGTGCCAAGGAAGTGGGCCAGGCGTAAAGCCGTGTCGCCGGTGATGGCGCGCCGTCCGTTGAGGATTTCGGTGATGCGGTTGGTTGGAACATCGAGTTGCCGTGCCAGTTCAGCGGCGCTTATTCCCAACGCGTCAAGCTCTTCGGCCAAATGTTCTCCGGGATGGATTGCAGGGATGGGCATGGCATTCTCCTAGTGGTAATCGACAATCTCTACGTTCGACGGACCGGACGCACCTTCTGTCCAATCGAAACAGATCCGCCACTGGTCATTAATGCGAACGCCATATTGCCCCTTCCTATTTCCCTTCAGCATCTCAAAACGATTACCGGGCAAGACGGCAAGATCCCGCGACGTGACCGCCGCCTCAAGGCGGTCAAGCTTCAGACGCGCCGGACGTTCGATGCCTGAGAAGGCTTTGACCCGTTTGCCGGCCGCGAAATCTCTGGTCCGCTTGTCGCCGTAACCGAGGATCACGGATCAGTATAAATGGATTTATGCGTTACGTAAAGCGTATTTCAGGGAAGTCGTTCTCTGCGGCGAACCGGAGAATCCTGCTTAGTTAGTTTAACCACCGAACCCTGGCCGCTCTTTCCGCCTGCGTAAATCTCCACATAAACATTTCCCGCCTTGTCCAGCACCGCGCCATTTCCGCCATCGGCTGCGATCGTCAGGTCTTCCAGAACGCTTTCCACTCCCTCAGCCGTGATCTTGAACACGACCCCGGCGTCCTTCGTGCCGCCGAGTATGGTCGTGCCATACAAGTTGCCCGCAGCGTCCAGCACCAGCGCCCCTGCCGGACGCGCCCCATCCGTGCAGTTGGTCAATCGGCAAAGGCTGTACAAAACCCACTCCACCCCGGCGGGAGTGATCTTGAATACCGTTCCATAGGCAGCCGGGGCAGCGCCGCCCCCATAAGTAAGCCCGTACATATTCCCGTCTGCATCCTGCGTTAACTTGCCTACGGGATTGCCGCCGTCCGCGCCTCCGGTGAAACTGTAGAGCACGCTCTCGGCATACTCTGGCGTCAGCTCGAACACTGCACCCTGGTTGAACTGCCCGCCGCGATTCGTGGCCCCGTAGAAATTTCCTGCCCGGTCCACGATCAAACGGCCAACCGGCGCCGAACCGTCGGCGCAGTTACCCAGTGAGCAGAAAGTGTAGACCACGGAGAACGAACCGTCAGGCGTGACTTTGAAAATACCGCCATTGGCATTCGCCGCGTACTCGAATCCGTAAAGATTTCCCGCCGCGTCCAGCGTTAACGCGCTCGGGTAGGCATAGCCTCCGGTGAAGCTGTGCAGCACGGTCAATTCTCCGCCAGGCGTGAGCTTGAACACAGTGCCACAAGAACACTCAGTGCTGGCCCCGCCCTGACTGGTGGTGCCGTAGAGATTGCCCGCTGCGTCGCGAACGGGGTTGACATTGGGATAGGAACCATCAGTCCCGCTGAAGCTATGCAGCACGCTCACAGCACCCTCCGGCGTCACTCTGAAAATTGCTCCGAGGCCGTTGACGCCGCCCTGCGCCGATCCGTATAGATGGCCTGCCGCATCAATGATCAAACCGCCGGTCGGCAACACCGGACCATTTGTAATCGAGGGAAAACTAACGAATGTGGATTCCCTGTAAGTTTGAGCTCCGGCCATGACCTGTAGAACGACCGGCACAAGTAGCACGCTCAACAGCAGTTTCATTTTCATTCTTGGGTCCCCATCCTTGGCAAGCCCGCAATATCGCGAGCGGTCAGGGTAGCTTCAGTGTAGGCAGTGTATTGGCGGGATGAAATGGCGCGTCGGTGGTGTATGTACGCACGAAAGGACGCACCGGTTGGATCGTCCACTACTTTGTGGGGACGCTGTAATGCGACGCCACGACCTGCCACTTGCCGCCGCCTCGCATCCAGACATCGGTGAAGCGGTCGTGATATTCGTAGCGCTTTCCCTTCGACTCGCCTCGTTCGTGATACGCGCCCGTAACTACAGCCGTGTTCCCGTGCAGGCGCACCTTGAGGTCTGACATTTCAGCCACTTCCACGCGGACGCCAGGCTCGGCGCTGTGGCTGATGTAGCCAGTCTTGCTGTAGATATTGCCGTCTTCGATGGTGATGACGAAATCGTCGGCCAGCAGCGAAGCGAGAATGTCCACCTGCCGCAGCTTGTAGGATTCCGTCCACTTCAATTCCATGGAACGAATGTAATCGGCGTCGGATTTGTCTTTGTCAGTGTCCTGCGCCGCCAGAGGGATCGCGAGCACTGCGAGCAAGCAAAAGATCAGAGGGAAAGAGAACCGGAAGCTCATACTCCTGTGTCGCACACTCCGCAGCCCGCCGCAAGTTCCTTGTCTGGGCCAACGGATTAGCTCACATCTGCCGCGCGGAAGCCGGAAGCCGGAAGCCGAGGGCCTGAAGCCGCATCATTGTGCTAACCTTGCCCCTGCCCTCTGTCCACGGTTCCGCGCATGGAATCCTCCGCCCAAGCCCGTCTACCGCAGGTTCACGAGAAAGATATTCGCATCGGCACCGCCGGCTGGTCCTACAAAGACTGGGACGGCGTCTTCTATCCCCCAGGAATGTCCCACCGCAAGCAGCATCCACTCGAGTACCTGGCCCGCTTCTTCGACACCACCGAAATCAACACCAGTTTCTACGGACCGCTGAAGCCCGAGTGGGCCAAGCTCTGGTGCCGCAAAGTAGCCGCGGTGAACAAGAACTTTCTTTTCACCGCGAAACTCTACCGCGCCTTCACGCACTCGCCCATCGCGGTAATGGAGCCCACTTCCGCCGCCAGCATCCGCCCCACTGACGAAGACGAAGCCCGCACCCGCGAAGGCCTCGACGCCATCGCCACCGAAGGCCGCCTCGGCGCGCTGCTGATCCAGTTCCCCGTGTCGTTCAAAAACACGTCTCTCAACCGCGATTATCTGGAGCGCCTGCTGCGCCAGTTCATCGAATATCCGCGCGTAGTCGAAGTGCGCCACTCCAGTTGGAACGACGCCGCAACGCTGGCCGCCTTCGCACAGAAAGATGTAGGCTTCTGCAACATCGACCAGCCGCTCTTAGGCCGATCGCTGGCGCCCACCGAACACGTAACCTCCGCCATCGGCTACGTCCGCCTCCACGGCCGCAACTACGAACACTGGTTTGCTGATCAAGGTTCCGACTCCGACAACCGCAACGACCGCTACAACTATCTCTACAACCAGCGCGAACTGGCAGGATGGAAAGAAAAAATCGAAAGCGTAGCCGAACGCGCCCACACCACGTATGTGATCACCAACAACCACTTCGAAAGCAAAGCCGGAGTGAACGCCCTGGAACTGAAAGCCATGATCACCGGCAAAAGAGTGCAAGCCCCGCCCACGCTGATTCAGAAGTATCCCGAGCTGAGAAACATCGCCGACCCAGCAGAGGACGAGCCAGCATCTACCAGCATGAAACTACCGTTCAGGGGCGCCCCATCCTGACTGTCACAACCAAGCAAAAAGAAGGCTTGTCATTCCTCACCGGGCCGAAGGCCCGGTGAGGAACCTGCTCTCCTCCCAAGCCCAAAAATCTTGTCAAGAGGCAAAACTCGACGATTTCCCCCTAACTCATTGCCATCATTGGAGAAATAGATTTGCAAAACTTGGCGGGTTTACCCCCCTCAACCTGCTATCCTATATATAGAGAGTAAAAAACAGGCGCAGGCCCCAGGGCCAGCGCCTTTTGTTTTTTCCGGGCAATTCACTGAGAGCCGAGAACTGACTTTTGTCCAAACGCAACGGCCGTACCCCAAGACGCAACCAGCGTCCGGCCCAAGCCCTGCCCACCCCATCCAACCACCCTGCCAAAACTCCCTTCGAGCGCGAAGACGCCACCAAGCGTTGCGGAGAGATCACCCAACTAGCCTTCGCCCTAAAAGCCGCCCGCCTCCGCTTCGGAGTCTCCCACCCCTACGGCGACAGCGAGCGCTACGACGTAATCCTCGACTGCCACCGCGTCCACCTTTTTAATTCATCCCCTCGCAGCACCTACCTCGCCGACCGAGCCCGCCCGCGTCTGATCCGCATCCAGGTCAAAGCCACCACCCAACTGGTAGACGGCCTCTACCGCGTCAACGCCCACCGCCGCATCCACGGACGCGCCGTCCCCTACAAACTCTCCGAAATTGACTTCATAGCCGCCTACGTAATCCCCGAAGACTCCTGGTTCATCTTCCCCCTCCCGCATATCCTGGGGCTAACCAGCCTCCTCCTAAGCCCCAAAAACCGCCGCAAACCCCACCCCAACAACCCCTACCGCGAAGCCTGGCACCTGCTCCAACAACCAGACGGCATCGAGTTCGCCTGATGATACCTTGGAAAAAAGGATGTCATTCCGAATCGGGCTGAAAAGGAAAGGATGTCATTCCGAATCGGGCCGAAGGCCCGGTGAGGAACCTGCTTTCGCTGTCACCTTCATCACTGCCGTCTCACCCCAACCCGCCGACAGATCCTCCCAAGTAGGATTCTCCGCCCGAATCCAAGCCACCTTCTTCTCCCGCCGCCACTTCTTGATCTCGGTCTCACGCGCGATTGCGTCTCCGACATTCTGAAAGCCGTGGTAGTAAACCAGTCGATGCACGCGATACTTCCGCGTAAACGTACCACCCTCGCCGGCCCTGTGCCGCAAGACCCGCGCCATGAGAAACCCAGTCACGCCGACGTAAAGCACGCGGCTCTTGCTAGCCATGATGTAAACGTAGTAAAGCCGCTCGGCCATTGCCACCTCGATACTCTTAAGGGATGTCATTCCGAATCGGGCCCAATAAATAAGGCCTGTCATTCCGAATCGGGTCAAGGGCCCGGTGAGGAACCTGCTGTTAGCCCGCGCGACCACGAACTCTTGCCACTCCGCGGGACAGCAGGTTCCTCGCGCGCTTGCAGCGCGCGTCGGAATGACAAGATTTTAAGGATGGGTCGAGTAAAAATGCAGCAGCAGATGTCACAAGCAGCTTGTGCAAAAGCCCAAATTGGCACAAGACGTTCCCATAGAATCGATAAAAAGTTTGAAGCGACAAAAAGTGGTAGCAATAAAAGTGGAAGCAATAGAGTGGAAGCAATAGAGTGGAAGCAATAAAGTCGAAGCAAAAAAAGTCGAAGCAATAAAAAAGGGCTTGTCATTCCGAACCGGGCTGAAAGCCCGGTGAGGAACCTGCTGTTCGCCAGCGCGACCACGCTCCCTTGCTACCGCACAGGACAGCAGGTTCCTAGCGCGCTTTCAGCGCGCATCGGAATGACAAGAGTTTAAAGATGGACGAGCAAGGTTGCGGCAGCCGATGTCACGCGCAGCCTGTGCGAAAGCCCAAATTGGCACACGCCTTATCAACGTTTTACTGCAATAAAACAGGGATGTCATTCCGAACCGGGCAGAAAGCCCGGTGAGGAACCTGCTGTTCTCTGCGGATGAACCCGAATGCCCGAGCCCAGCCCCACCCGCCCGCCGAAAACCGCGACGGACGTGGCAGCCTCAGGTTAAGATAGTGCCGCCAATCAAGTCGGGGAAGGGTGGGCTGCCTCCCCCGGCCCTCCGAGTTATTTGCAGATTGGGCAGGACGGGCAACAGCACGCAGCCGCTGCCACGGTTGCCGCTTTAGCTCCGAGTGCGACCAGAAGAACTAGGGCCAGCGCGTAAAGCTTTCTCATAAGCATCTCCTTTCGCTGATTGCGGATTAGGCAAATCCTCGAGCAGGCAACACAACTCGTCGTCCCGTGCACAGGTCGCCGCCGTGGGTGCCGAGTAAGTTCCGCGAAACCGCCTCAGCCTGCGCTGCAGGGCGCGGAGTGAGCGGATTTGCTGCTCGGCCGCTCTCTCCTTCTCGTCAATCCACTCGACCACCGCCGGACACGGGTTCTCGCCTTCGCGGGCCATTTCGAGGACCTGCTTCATCTCTGACAACTCAAGCCAACGCTTTTCGCCTTCAGGATGAACTCCACGTAGTGGCCCGTGTCTGCCGCGAAGATGCGGTACCCGGTTTGAGTTCGGGCCGCTTTCGGCAGCAGTCCAACCCGTTCCCAGTACCGCAACGTCTTTGACCTGATCCCAGTACTTCTTGCCAGGGCTGAGATAGTGTGTGTCTGTCCCATGGTTCGCCTCGGATACTGTAGAGCTTACCCCAAGGGTAAGGTGCAAGGGCTTTTGGATGGGATTGTGCAAAGGGTTGGTATCTCAAAGGGATGTCATTCCGAACCGGGCTGAAAGCCCGGTGAGGAACCTGATGTTCTCTGCGGATGAACCCGAATGCCCGAGCCCAGCGCCACCCGCCCGCGCCGAAAACCGCGACGGACGCGGTGGCCTAGGTTAAGATAGTGCCGACGCTGGAGCCCGGCAATATGATCAAGCGCTTCCTGCCATACATTGGTCCGCTGATCGGGATCACCGGCGTCTCGCTGGCGCTCTACTTTCACGCTCAATCCGTCCAGGAGAGGATGCCTCTTTACTACGTCGGACCGCGCGCCACGATTGTGGACTCCTCGATAGCGACGCCCTCTCCCATTCAGGTGCTCTACAAAGGACACCCGGTGGGAAACGCGAGCGTGGTTACGACAATCGTGTACTTCTGGAACGGCGGCAAGCTGCCCATCAGAGGAGAGGATGTGCTTGAACCCGTCAGCATCGACCTCGCATATTCCGAAATACTGGAGGCACGGATACTGCACGTAAGCCGCCCCGTTACGAAGTTTGGGATTCAGCCCGTCGCTGACTCATCAAAGAACGCGCTGCCGGTGTCGTTTGGAATCCTAGAAAAATATGACGGCGGAGCAGTCCAGATTATCTACGCAGGCAAGCCCGACGCGCCGATAACGGTTCACGGCACAATCGTGGGGGCAGGGACGCCCCGACTCCTCGCCGTGGGCCATCAGCGGACCCCCGAAGAGGCTCTCCAAAAGCTGAACAGGACCAACCATTTTGTGGACCTCCTCTCCTACGCAACAACTCTGGCGTTCATTTTTTTCCTGGTTGTCGCGCTCTTGAAACGGCCAAAGCCCGAGGAACAACATCCAGCGGCGAGGAGGAGGAGACTGCAAATATTCGGGATCGCTGCTCTCTGCATTATGTACCTAGGCATGGACGTCATCATTTACCTTGACGCGCATCGGCCCGAGGTCCCGGACACTGTTGTAGGGCGATAGTCAGAATTGGAATCGGGAGGGCCCGGCATGCATCCCGCCGCCCCTGCTCCCCGCCTTTACACCCCCACCCCCCGCCGTGTTATCCTCACTACTGTCACCAAGATAAATCGAAAACAGAACAGGAGTGCACCAGGTTAGTGTTAGCCAGAGAGCAAAAGAAATCCGTTATTGACCAGTATCAGACGCACGCGACTGACACGGGGAGTCCCGAGGTTCAGATCGCCATCATCAGTGAACGCATTGGCCAGTTGACGGACCACTTCAAGACGCACCAGAAGGACCACGGCTCGCGCCGCGGCCTGCTCATGCTAGTCAGTAAACGGCGTCGTTTACTGGACTACCTCAAGAGATACGATTCCGAGCGCTATAAGACGGTCATTGGAAAGCTCGGCATCCGCAAGTAATTCCGGGAAAGCTGGGTGGAAAAGAGTTGGGTGCCCCATTTCTCGCGTCTTTTGCGAGAAGTGGGATACGATGAAGCCTCCACCCTTGTGATCTTCTTTAGAGCGATCTCCGAAGAGGATCTTTCCCACAAACGTATCTGAGAGAACGCCGCCTTCCTCCGGAAGCCGGCCGCGCATTGAGGACATCCTGCAACGTGCATCTTTTGAGCGCATCCCACCCCACCAATCTCGATCCGATTGGGAAGCACAGACGCGCCCCTCTGTCTATCTGCCTGGAAGCTTCCAGCTAGAAGCTAGGAGCCAGCAGCTGTTCTAAAGGATGAAACATGAAACCAGAAGTTAGCAGCGTTACAGTCGACCTCGCCGGCGGCAAACAACTCTCATTCGAAACCGGAAAATTAGCCAAGCAGGCCGGCGGCGCAGCCGTGGTCCGCATGGGCGATAACGTCGTGCTCTCCACCGCAACCGCCAACGCCGACCCGCGCGAAGGCATTGATTTCTTTCCCCTCACCGTCGATTACCGCGAATACACCTACGCCGGTGGACGCTTTCCCGGCGGCTTTATCAAACGTGAAGGCCGCATGAGCGAGCGCGAAGTGCTCACCAGCCGCCAGATCGATCGTCCGGTGCGCCCCATGTTCGCCGAGGGATTCAAGTGCGAGACCCAGGTCATCACTTTTGTACTGTCGGCCGATTCCAGCAATGATCCTGACGTGCTCGGTATCAACGGCGCATCGGCAGCGCTCACTTTGTCCGACATTCCGTTTCTCGGACCCATCGGCGCAGTGCGCGTGGGCCAGATCGGCGGGCAGTTCATCATCAATCCTACCTACGACGAGATGCGCGAGAGCGTGCTGAACATCATGGTCGTGGGCACTGCCGACTTTATCGTAATGATTGAGTCCGGCGCGAAGGAAGTCAGCGAAGAAGTAGTCGTTGACGCGATTGAGTTCGGCCACACCGAGATCAAGAAAATCTGCGCCGCCATCAAAGACCTGCAATCGAAGGCCGGCAAGAAGAAAAGGGAAGTAACGCCGCCGGAATTCGATCAGAAATATTACGACCAGCTAAAGAAAAAAGTAGGCGCCGAACTTTCCGACGCTCTCGATACTAAGAAGCATCCCAAGGCTGAAAGCTATGCGCTGGTCAAAGAAATAAAGAAGAAGCTGCAGGCAGAAATTCCGGAAGACGACGAAGAAGCGCTGGCGAAATTGAAGACTTATTACGAGACGCTGCGCGAACGAATCTTCCGCGAAGAAGTGTTAGAGAAGAAACGCCGGCCCGATGCCCGCGCCTTCGACGAAGTCCGCGACATCTGGATCGAAGCCGGCGTCCTGCCCCGCACTCACGGCAGCGCCATCTTCACCCGCGGCGAAACTCAGGCGCTTGTAACCACAACGCTCGGCACCAGCGACGACATGCAGCGCCTCGAAGGCTTCGAAGGCGAAGCCAAAAAACGCTTCATGCTTCACTACAACTTTCCTCCGTTCAGTGTGGGGGAGGTTGGCTTCATGCGCGGGGCGGGGCGGCGCGAGATTGGGCATGGAGCTTTAGCGGAGCGTGCCATTTCTGGCGTGCTTCCAACGGAAGAATCGTGGCCTTATGCGATGCGCGTGGTGTCGGACATTCTGGAGTCGAACGGATCGTCGTCGATGGCGACCGTCTGCGGAGCTTCGCTTTCGCTGATGGATGCCGGGGTTCCGTTGAAGGCTCCGGTGGCCGGAGTGGCGATGGGGTTGGTGAAGGAAAACGAGCAGTATGCCATTCTCACCGACATTGCGGGCGCGGAAGATCATTACGGCGACATGGATTTCAAAGTTGCCGGCACGAAAGATGGCATCACCGCGCTGCAGATGGATATTAAAGTTGCCGGCATCACTTCGCAGATCATGCGCGAAGCGCTGGCGCAGGCCAAGCGCGGGCGGCTGCACATTCTGGGCAAGATGGAAGAAGTTATTTCCAGCGGACGCGAGAAGATTTCCGACTTCGCTCCGCGCTTCTATACCGTGCAGATTCCGGTCGACAAGATTCGCGACCTGATTGGGCCGGGCGGCAAGATGATTCGCTCGATCGTCGAGCAGACCGGAGTAAAGATCGATGTGGAAGATTCCGGACTGGTGAAGGTTGCATCGAGCGATCAGGCGTCGGCGGCGAAGGCGCTGCAGATCATTGGCGACCTGACGGCGACGGCGGAAGTAGGAAAAACCTATCTCGGAAAAGTCACGCGGCTGGCGGATTTCGGCGCGTTCGTCGAAATTATTCCCGGGACCGACGGGTTGCTGCACATCAGCGAAGTGGCGGAGCATCGCATCGGCGACATCCGCGACGAGTTGAAAGAAGGCGATCAGGTGCTGGTGAAGGTGCTCGCGGTTGAGGGCAACCGCATCCGGCTGTCGCGCAAGGCGATTCTGAAAGAGCAGCGCGCGAAGATGGGCGGCGGCTCCGATTCCGGAAGGCGGACCCGTGGCCGCGGCTGCGGAGGGCGAGTCTGCTCCGGTGGCAACCGGCACGATGGTGATTGAAGGCGGCGGCGACTTCCCTGACGAAGCTGAGGGCGAACCGAACTTTAACCGCGACGGCGCGCCGCTAGCGGTCAGTAGCGACCGTCCTCAAGGAGATCGTCCGCACGGCGGAGATCGCGGCGGGCGCGGTGGACGTCCTGGTGGCGGCGGTCGAGATCGTGGACGCGGCGGGCGCGGTGGACGTCCTGGTGGCGGCGGGCGTGATCGTGGACGCGGCGGGCCTGGCGGGGGACGACACTAGAAATTTTTTGCCACCACGGATTACGCGGATACGAAAGGGAAGGCCACGATGAGCATCGTGGCCTTTTCGGTGTCCAGTAGGTTAGGAGCGCGCGGTCGAGGCGTCGTGGAATACCACCGAAACCCAGACTTGCGCCTCGCCCAAGCATGGACACCACGAAGCTATTCATCCCACCGCCAGTTTCCGGTAGGATTTCACCTAAAGAGCCCATGCCGATTAACGCAAACAAACCAGACCTGTGGAAAGCCGACACGCGCGCCTCGGTTGATCAGTTCAATCAATGGTTCATGAAGTTTGCGCCCATGGCTTATCGCGAGACCCGCACGAAGACCATACAGAGCGTAGAGCTGGGCCTTTCTCTCACGGAGGACCTGACCACAATAACGCCAGACGTCATCAAGGCCAATCCCGGCATCCTGCCGACTTTGCGCATGTCCACGTGTCCGCCGCTCGCACGCGACCGGCTCATCGGCCTTGCTGATTCAACGAAGAATTTCGTCGGCTGCCTCGAAGAGGGTAAGCTTCCCCGCCTTCTGTCCCCGGACCTTCTTTAAAAACATCTCGGAAAAATCACAAGCATCCTTTCGCAAATGCTCGACGTGGACATATTTCCGTGGCTAGAAAAGAAGCGCAAACCTACAAAGGAGGAACGCTACCGTTCCTCCACCATCGTCGCCGACCGACTCTGCGGCGCCGTTTCCGAGCCTATCGTTCGCAATGCCCAAGAAAAACGCCAGCTTGCTATTATTGAGAAATACCTGACTGCCCGCGGATATAAGCGGAAAGTGCACCCGGCCGCGGTGGTGCTTAATGAGATGGAGCCTGGCACGTTCTGCTTTCGAATGAATGTCCTCGTGAAGACTCCCAACGCAGAAGCCAAGATGGTGAAGATTCCAATCGACGCAGTGATTCAGCCCAAAAAGGCCCAACTGCCCCATCTGCCGATACTGATAGAAGCAAAATCCGCTGGTGATTTCACTAACGTCAACAAGCGCCGCAAGGAAGAGGCCATTAAGATCACCTACCTCAAAGCCACCTACGGCGCAGACGTGCAGTTCGTTCTTTTTCTGTGTGGCTATTTTGATGCGGCCTATCTCGGCTACGAGGCGGCTGAGGGCATAGACTGGATTTGGGAGCACCGTACCCAGGACCTAGACCAGCTCGGAATCTGAAAGTTGTTTATGGGAATTCCAGCCTTGCACATCACGGAGGAAAGGCGCCAGGAGCACCAGACCCGCCTGGACGCCCTGAAAACTGCCGCCGAACGTAACAGATGGGGACAGTTTGCCACACCCCCGGAGCTTGCCTTATGCATCGCACGCTATGCACGGGAACAGACGGGAGAGGGGATTAACAGCTTCCTTGATCCTGCGATCGGCACCGGCTCTTTTTATTCGGCGGTCAGGCAAGTCTTTGCGCCGGAAAAAATCACAGCGGCTACTGGAATCGAGCTGGACCCTTTATTCGCAAAGAGCGCCGACGATCTCTGGGGCGAGAGCGGGCTCAATATCGTGCGTGGTGATTTCACGAAGCTGGAGCCTCCAGCCCTCCGCTTTAACCTCGTTCTCACTAACCCGCCGTATGTCCGCCACCACCACTTATCGGGGCCTGAAAAGAACCGCCTGAAGATGCGTCTGGCGCAGTCTCTGAATACGGAAATCAGCGGCCTTGCGGGACTCTATTGTTACTTTCATGCTTTTGTGCCACGACTGGATGGAAGAGCAGGGGCTTGCCATCTGGCTCGTTCCCTCGGAATTCATGGATGTGAACTATGGAGCGACGCTTCGCCGGTATCTCTCAGAGCGGGTGACGCTCTTGCATATCCATCGTTTCTGCCCGATGGATGTACAGTTCACAGACGCGCTAGTATCATCTGCGGTTGTGGTGTTTCGGAAAGCAACTCCCCCGCCGGCGCATCGCGTCCGGTTTTCGTTAGCTGGGCCGATTGACAGCCCTCAAAGTGAGGCCTTCATACCCCTTGACGTGCTCCGCCGCTCTCGCAAATGGACACAGTTCCCGACCCGCGCCACCGAGGAACGTACGGACGATCCGACACTGGGTCAAATATTCACCATCAAACGCGGACTCGCGACCGGCTCCAACAGTTTTTTCATCATGACTTCGCAGCAGGCCGATGATCGGAAAATTCCGCGCCGGTTCCTCAAGCCCATACTGCCTGGCCCCAGGAACATCACTGCCGACGTCATCGAGGCGCTACCGGACGGAGCCCCCGCAGTGTCTCCCCGGCTTTACCTCCTCGATTGCAACGAACCCGAAGAAAGAGTTAAGTCGAAGTGGCCGAGCCTCTACGAATATCTGCGGCACGGCCGATCACAGGACGTGCACGATGCTTACCTTTCCAGTCACCGTGCTCCGTGGTATTCGCAGGAGCAGCGGCCGCCCGCGCCTTTCCTCTGCACCTATATGGGGCGCATCAGAAACGGTAGGCATCCGTTCCGGTTCATCTGGAATCGATCGCAAGCGACTGCTCACAATGTGTATCTGATGCTTTATCCGAAGAAGCACTTACAGGAAGCACTCACAAGCCAACCGGAACTTGAAGCAAGAGTGTTCGAAGCGCTTCAGCGCATCACGCCGGCACAACTTATGTCTGAAGGCCGAGTGTACGGCGGAGGGCTCCATAAAGTGGAGCCAAGAGAACTCGCGCAGTTATCCGCCCGCGCCCTCCTTGAAGCGCTCCCCCAGATTGACCTCCATCTGCAGGGCAATCTTTTTGTCTGACTCGCGCGCGGGGCCCATCCTTGCTTTTATTGCAAGCTCGACGGCACCTCTCACCATGAGGCAGTTTCCCTCACTGGCCAAAGCCGGATTCGTTTTGGGGGTTATGATGGCACGGCTGAAGCCGTGCTCCTCCCGATCAAACTCAAACTCGAAATCAAAGTCATAGCCAAAGTCAAAGGCAAGCGGGCAGGAGTGCCGGCTCCACACGATCAACGGCAAGAGCAAGACCAACGACGCCGGCAGGAGTGCCCGTCCCGAACGATCCGCGCACTGCCACTTCAGGCATAATGGTTCTGCATGAAATCGTCAGACGATCGGCTGTTACGGCTCATTGCGGTATTCAAATTTCTTAAGGCCGCATTGCTGGTCGCGCTGGGCGTCGGGCTGTTCAAGCTTCTTCACAAGGATGTGGGGAACGTGCTTCAGCATTGGTGCGAGGCGATGAGGCTTGACCCGGGAAGCCATTTTGTCAATTTGGCTCTGGAGAAGGCGGCCCATGTGAGTCCGGAGCAAGTCAAGAAACTTGGGTTAGGGAGCTTTCTGTATGCCGGATTGTTCCTGGCGGAAGGCACTGGGCTCTGGCTTCGAAAGCGCTGGGGGGAGTGGCTCACCGTAATCATTACGAGTTCTTTAGTGCCGGTTGAGATTTACGAAATCTACCGGCACTTCAGTCCTGTCAAAGTTGGGGTATTGGTGGTCAATGTTGCGATCGTTATTTATCTGATCTATCACATGCGCAGGCAAGGCTCGACATAGCGGTAGGCGGCTTCCCTGAGTGGCTGAAGCCGGAATCACTTGGCGGCATTTTCGGCACGGCTTAAGGCTGTGCCCTTCCCGATCAAAATCAAATTCAGAATCTAGAGCAAGCGGGCAAGAGTGCCCACTCCGCACGAACAGGGTCGAAGGCGACGGACAGCGATGTCGGTCGTACTCGATCTGCGTTACTTTGTTTTGATGGTGAGCGAGTCAGTCAATGCGGCGAAGTCGGTGGCGCCGCCGTCATCTTGAGCCGGGGGCGCCATTACCATTACGAACATCACCAGGCGCGGGCTCAGGATTATGGCCATCAGACGTTTGCGGTGTTCCACGTTTTCGATTTTGTGGTTGTGAAGGTTGACATACGTATAGATATGACCCTGAATTGTTCCATTCCTGCGGTCATCCAGTATTTCTCCGTGCTTGGTCGCCTGCGCTGCGTAATAGTCTAAGGACGATTGGTCCACGGGGATGTCTGCGTTGATGTGGCGAACGATTACCGTCTGCTCAACGCCTTTATTGAAGGACTGGTAGTAATCGTCGCTGCTGGTCTTGGCTTCGTTTTCGTCGGTGAAGGTCTTCAGCGGGCCGTTGAAGGTGGCCGAGAATACGGGCGTCTCGGTGACCTTCTCGCCTTGGGCCGCGGCTAATCCCGCAAGCAAGAGAACAACGACAGTGAGCATAAAGGAACGAGTTTTCATGCTGAGTTCCTTTTGCGGGCGATCTTGCGAGACCTTTTCCGATAGAACTGCACGCTGTTTGGCCATGGCCACCATCCTAGCAATGGATAGGAGCACTTGAAATGGTACAGAGGTAACGCGTGATGAAATCGTGGCAAACATCAGACTGGGCAAATTCTGCTCGGGGGCGCGCGCGAGCTGTGGATGAGCTTGATTTTGCGGTACGGAGTTTCCTGTACTCTTCGCGTTAGGCTTCCGTAGCCCGTACGCGCCACACATTGCGAGGCGAGGCTAAGGCGTGCAGGGAGAACGGCATGCCTGCTCTCGTGAAATCAACGCTACAGGACGGTCTTTGGCAAGCTGTTTGCTGCCAGCAGAGCTAACGAGAAATAGCGTCTTAAAATCTTCTGGAGGATTTTCATGAAAAAGCAAATTCAGTCTTTGTGGTTTGTCAGTGCATTGATTCTGTTCCTGAGCCTTGGCCTGAGCGCGCAGCAAACGTCGTCGCAGAGCCAGGCCGCAGATCCGCAAGCGCAGCAATCTGCGCCGCCGGACCAGACGCAGCAGAACCAAGCGCAGGAGAACCAAGCGCAGGAGAACCAGGCACCCAACCAGGTACCCGACCGGGCTGGGCAGCGAACTCCCGATTCTCAGGCTCAGGCCGCGGGAACCCAGAGCTTCACGGGCACGATCGTAAAGTCCGGTGACAAGTATGTGTTTCAGGATGCCGCCACCGGCAACACCTATGACATCGACCATCAGGATGAAGTGCAGAAGTTTGAGGGCAAGAAAGTAAAAGTGCGCGGCACGCTCGACGCGAGTGGGAAGATGATCCATTTGCAATGACGTGCGTCGACACAAAGTAGAGATGTGAATGAAGAAGGGCTGTGACGCTGGAGGTCGCGGCCTTTTTCCTGTGCAACGGGTTTCCCCCGGACTCACACCGATCAACCTACGGAAAGAATCTTGAGCGGCCACGATGAGAGCGCAGCTTTTCTGGTGGGCGCGTGCGCGCCTCAGCTGGCAGCAGTGCTTTAGCTGTGCAATACTGGCGACCATTCGAAACGCATAAAGTGGAGACTCCCACGCAAGCGCAAACGGTGACGAGGAAACGGATGTGTAAAATCGGGCAACCTGCCCTATCATGAGTAGGACAGCCGCGCGCGGGCGTGGCGGAATGGCATACGCAGCGGACTTAAGGAAAACTTGAGTGCTCGCCTGGGAAACCGGCGATGCAGAACTGCTCAAATTCGGGGAACCCTGAAATGGCAATCCCGAGCCAAGCCCGGAAGGACACCATCCGGGAAGGTGTAGAGACTAGACGGGCAGCACCTAAGCCCTGAGTTCCGGGGGAGGGTGAAGGGATAGTCCAGACCGCAAACCTGGCGTGAGCTCTGCAAGGGCGTCACCTCCGGGCGGCGAAAGCCGTAGACGGTATGAAAATCCGCAGGGCTTAAACGGCCCATGAGGGTTCAAGTCCCTCCGCCCGCACCACAGCTTGCTCTACAACCCATCTCATAAGTGCCTCTAAGGTCGCCGTCATGTCTGAGCGTGTCATGTCCGAGCCTTCCCAAGATCAGATACGTGAACAGATACGCGAATTGCTTGACTCCCTGTATCGAGTGGAGTCGGGACGAATCCTGGCGACTCTGATCCGCTTGCTCGGCGATTTTGATCTTGCCGAGGAGGCGATGCACGAAGCCTTTGCGGCTGCGCTGAGCCTGTGGCCGGCGAGTGGAGTGCCCGGCAACCCGCGGCCATGGCTGATTTCGACGGCCCGATTCAAAGCCATCGATACTCTGCGGCGGCGGGCAAGATTTGATGCGTCGCAAGACGAACTCGCGCGCCATCTCGAAACGCAATGGAGTTCGGCGGAAGGGTCCAATCAAGACGGCAGCCTTGAGCAGCACCTCCTTGAAAACGATCGCCTTGAAGACGACCGGCTGCGCCTGATTTTTACCTGCTGTCATCCATCTCTGGCGCCGGAAGCGCGCGTTGCGCTCACCTTGCGTGAGGTGTGCGGGCTCACCACCGAGGAGATTGCAAAGGGTTTCCTCACCACTCCGCGAACGCTGGCGCAGCGTATTGTGCGCGCCAAGGCAAAGATTCGAGAGGAACGTATTCCCTACGAGGTGCCGACGCCGCAGGAATTGCCGGAGCGGCTGGGCGCGGTGCTTCAGGTCATCTATCTCGTCTTTAACGAGGGTTATTCGGCTGCGGCGGGAGCGGAGGTAACGCGGGCCGAGCTAACCGGCGAGGCGATTCGACTGGGCAGGTTGCTGATGGAACTTCCTTTGACTGAGCTCGGGCCAGAGCCGGAAGTGCTGGGGCTGCTTTCCCTGATGTTGCTACAGGAATCCCGTCGCGCCGCGAGATCGTCTCCGAGCGGAGAGCTGATTTTGCTGGAGAATCAAGACCGCTCGCTCTGGAACCGCGAGCAGATCGCGGAGGGAGTGGCATTGCTGGAGAAGGCCATGAAGTCCGGGCAGACGTCGCGCCGCTTCGGCTCTTACACACTCCAGGCTGCGATTGCGGCCGTTCATGCAGAGGCGGAATCGGTCGCCGCGACCGACTGGCGGCAGATTGTTGCGCTTTACGACCAATTGCTACGAATTCAGCCTTCGCCGGTTGTCGAGCTCAATCGTGCCGTGGCCATTGCCATGCGCGATGGTCCAGAGGCCGGTCTGGCGCATATCGACGCGGTGTTGGAACATTCTTCTGGAAAACAAGGCGAATTGGCCAATTATTACCTGGCACATTCCGCCCGTGCAGATATGTACCGCAGGCTCGGCAGGGCAGCTGAGGCCCGTGCTTCGTATGAGAAGGCGCTGGCGCTGACCCAACAGGAACCAGAGCGGCAATTCCTGCAAGAGCGGATTCGGCAGTTGAAATAAAAGAATGTCCGGTGGCGTATCGCTCGCGGGAAGCGGTGTACGCCTGTCCCCACATTCCGGATTACCTCTAACGCCTAAGTTCCCAGTTGACGATCTTTACCGCCTCAGTCGCGTGCTTGCAGCAAGGTTCCTGCCTCCGGGCGAAGTTGAAGATCGCGCTCATGCATTGACAAGCCGTGCGAATGCTACCATCGCTCACCTGATGTACAGCGACGAAGTACTCGGCCTTGCCTTTGGAAGACTCTGCGAAGAAGTGGAACAAGCGATCACCTTTCGGGAGTCCTTGTTTCGCGTCGGGATTCGGTTCTACTTGACGAATGTTCATCGCGACCGAATTGTAACTGGATTTTGGCTTACCCAACATCTACACTGCTGGCGTGCCCGACCTCCCACCAGAACTGCTTGAGCTTCTCAGGAAGCTATCCACTCGCAGGCTTGCCTATGTGTCCAGCATCGTAACCGGACTGCTCGGTGCCATGACCGAAAAGCGCAACGCGAAGTCCGATCTGGTCACGGATGTTTTCTTAGAAGAGTTTGGCGTTCACTTACTCGCTCACCACGGGACTGCTACACGCCCACTCACCAAGGAGCAATTCGAGCGAGCGATGGAGCGCGTGATGAAGCTGGCGGGCCGTAGCGCTCACGTTCGCCTATGGGAAACCCTGGTCACGACGTCACGATTGACGGCACGAAGTTCTCGCTCAAGACCCAAGCCGACGCTCATCTGAAGGTTGATTCGATCTGGATTTCCAAGTTCATGGAGTTGGGCAAGGGCGATTGGTCTAACAAGCCGGAACAGTTGAAGGGACTCCGTGATCAGTTCCTCCGACACATGAAGAATTATGAGCGCATAGTGACTCTCCGGGCATGGGAGCGCGAAGAGGGGGTCAAGAAGTTCTGGCACTACGAACTCGTAGAAATCCCCAAAGCGTTATTGGAAGAGGCCGCGAAAGGCGAGTTAGAGATGCGGTTCGAAAGCACGCAGAATCCGAAGCCGGGTTATTGCACTGTAAAAGATGGGAAGGGCAATGTGAAGTTCGCGCTCTATTTCGACGGCGGGACGGAGCGCAAGCTGCAGGTGAAGGACTTGAAGAAGAGCCTCTGCATCGTCCACGGCGAGTGGGACTTCTCACCAGCCTAAGCGCTTCTTCGCTAGCCGAGCATATTCGGGATTCAACTCGATCCCTACGAACTTCCGCCCCAAGGCCCCGCTGGCAAGGCCAACAGTCCCCGATCCGAAGAATGGGTCAAGCACGGTAGAGTCCTGTTTGCTCCCGGCGAGGAGGCACGGCAGGATGAGAGCGCGGGGGAACGTCGCGAAGTGAGCCTCAGCGTATGGCTCTGTGTTCACCTGCCAAACCGAGCGTAGGTTCCGCGGTGAGCCGTTGTCGCCATTCTCCCGTACGGCCTCGTGGTCATAGAAGTATTGTTCGTTCTTGGAGAAGAGGAACACGTGCTCGTGAGCGCGGGTCGGACGATCCTTCACCGACTCCGGCTGTGCGTTCGGCTTGTACCAGATGACTTCCGAACGGAGATACCAGCCCTCAGCCTGCAAAGCGAACGCCACACGCCAAGGAACTCCGATGAGATCCTTCGGCTTGAGGCCGTCCGGCGTGGGAGCGCGGTAGTCCATCCCCCGTCCTTTGTTCTTCTTGTCAGAATCGCGCCACGTCCGCCCACCGCTCGTGTACCCGTCCCCAATATTGAGCCAGAATGTGCCGTCGCTCTTCAGCGTGCGCTTTACTTGATGGAAGACCTGAACGAGTTTGGTGATGTAGTCCTCAAGTTTCATCTCCGCACCAATCTGGCCCGGTATACCATAATCGCGAAGTCCCCAATAGGGCGGACTCGTGACGCAGCGCTGGAAGGTCTCGTCATGGAACTTCTTCAACTCTTCAAGGGTGTCGCCAACGATGATTTGGCCTTCCGGCCTTGGGGGGATTGCTAGGGCTTTCTCCGGGTGCGGAAGAAGGGAGAGTTGGCTTCCAGTGGACACTCTGCGTGGCTCCTCAGAGTTTTGATATTACCATCTATACTCTTGAATATTCCTCCGGCAACAGCACTGTGGTAGACGACCTGTCGAAAATGTGGGTCAAGACGGGACGGTTCCCAGATTAGGCCACCCATTCCATGGGGGATGTCGCCCAACCGCCAGCTAAAATAAAAACCTCGACGATTTGGTCGAATTCCGTCCGACCGTTCGACTATGTGGTGAAGGCCGGGCAACCGGCCCGCCAGAAAGGTGTTTCCCAGGGTGATAGGCTACGCGAAAAATCTGGCAAATCGCGTGTCGATTCTCCGGCCACCCCGTTCGACTAGTAAGTGGAGCCGGAACCGCGCAATCGGCGCACTCGCAACATTCAGGCTGCGGCGCGGTCCAAGCTCTTATATAAAAGTAGCGGCCCTGATACGGCGTCCGCACAACACTCGATACTCAATACTCAAGGAGAACACAATGCGCTTCATGATGATCATGTTTCCGAAAGAATACGAAAACGCAAAACCCGGCTGGGTGCCCGACCTCAAAGACATGGAGGCAATGGGCAAGTACAACGAGGAACTAGGGAAAGCCGGCGTGCTGCTGGCGCTCGACGGGCTGACCCCGCCCGCGACGATGAGCGCGCGCGTCACCTTCAAAAGCGGAAAATCGAAAGTTACCGACGGCCCGTTTACCGAAGCGAAGGAAGTGGTCGGCGGCTACTGGATCATCCAGGTGAAGTCGCGCGAAGAGGCGCTCGAATGGGCCTCGCGCATCCCCGGAAAGGATAACGAAATGGTCGAAGTTCGCCGGATGTTTGACCTGACCGACTTCGATCCCGAGACCCAAAAGTATATCCAAGAGAAGTTCGGCGACGACGTCGCGGCTGAGATGCGCCAGTAGTAAAAAACTCTCCGCGCTTTGTCGATTTCGCGACTGCCTCGTACGACGTCTATGTAGCCGCCACCGGGGAAGGGAGAACTCATGAGCCAGTATTTCGTTGCGATTCACCACCCCGACAACTACGACCCGTCCGTCGAGGGCGAAGCGATGATGCGAAGATATCCACGCGCTCAACCGCAGAAATGATTGCTGCCGGCGTCAGGAAGTTCGCCTGCGGCCTTTCCCCAGCCGGCAACGCGAAGATCGCTGCGGGCGCAACCCGGTGGCAAGGTGCTCATCACCGACGGGCCGTACACTGGAGACCAAGGAGCACATGGGCGGTTTTTGGATACTGGAAGCCGCTGACCTGGACGAGGCACTGGCGTGGGGGCGCAAGGCTGCCATCGCCTGCCGTGCGCCGGTCGAGGTGCGTGCGTTTCTTTTCGATGCCGGCCTGACAGGCTGGCATCGAGTCTTACCTACCAAATGATATGAGCAATCAACTCACTCGTCGCGACTTCGCTATCCGTACCGCCGGCTTTGGTCTGGCCGGTTTTGGTCTGGCCGGCTTTGGTCTGGCCCGCTTTGGACTGGCTACGACACTCGCGCCTGCTGCTACGCTGGCCGAGGCTGAGCAAGCCTCGCGCTCAGAAACTTCGCCGGCGATTGCGGATCCGTATTCCCTTGACCCATATTCCCTTGTCGATCCGGAACTTCTTCCTGTACTCAAGCAGTTCCCCGCCTTTGACCTCTCAGCGGAGATGGTCGCCAAGTTCCGGCAATTGCCCGGCATGCCACCGTTACCTGCTCCCGCGCCGCAGCCCGTGGAGCGGCATATCCCCGGGCCGCCGGGAGCACCCGAGGTTCGTCTTTGGGTGGTTGATCCTGCGCCGTCGGAGAAGGGCAAGCCGTTGTTGCTTCACATGCATGGCGGCGGCTTCATGATGACCGACCCCGGGTGGATGCCCCTGCTCCAGGGGATCGCGACGGATTGCCATTGCGTCGTCGTCTCGGTTGACTACCGGCTGGCTCCGGAGACGCGCTATCCCGGCTCGCTTGAGGACAATTACGCCGCGCTCAAATGGGTTCACGCCCATGCGGCGGAGCTCGGCATTGATCGCTCCAGAATTGCCGTGGGCGGTGAGAGCGCGGGCGGCACCCACGCAGCGAGCCTTGCGATTCACGCGCGCGACCGCAACAAGAAGCTTCCCATCTTCTTCCAGCTGCTCATCTACCCCGCGCTAGACGACCGCACGGGCAGCTCCCACCCAGCGCCGCCCGCCGTTGGCCACTTTATGTGGACTGCGAGCGCCAATCGTTTTGCCTGGAGCTCGCTGCTCGGTGTTCCAGCGGGTTCGTCCAAGGTGCCGGTAGCAGCCGTACCCGCCCGGGTAGCCAGCGTCGCCGGCCTGCCGCCTGCCTGGATCGGCGTCGGTTCTATCGACCTGTTCGTCGAAGAAGACATGGAGTACGCGCGGCGGCTCGTCCATGCCGGAGTCGCAACCGAACTCCTGGTCGTGCGTGGCGCCTTTCACGGATTTGACCTCCTCGTGCCGGACGCCGAAGTCTCCAAACAATTTAGCGCGAGCTGGAAGTCTGCGCTGCGCAAAGCATTCGCCACTGGCAAAGCTGTTTAGCAGAGAAGCCGGAAGTGTCGCCGCGAGAATTCACGAGGACAATCAAATGAGAAATGTAATCTACGCAATCAACATTACCCTGGATGGCTGCTGCGATCACACCAAACAATTTGCTCGATGACGAACACTTGAATATTCTACGGATCTCCTGCGAGATGTTGACCTGCTGGTCTTTGGGCGTAAAACCTATCAATTGATGGTTCCTTATTGGCCGGATGTCGCAAAAAGCCAGTCCGAGACAAAAGCGGACAACGAATTTGCTCAAGCCTTTGTCTCCAAGAAGAAGTTGTTTTTTCACGATCATTGGCCAGCGCCGAAGATGGAAATACGAGAATTGTTCGTACGAACCTTCGCGACGAAATACTTAAACTGAAGCAAGAACCAGGCAAAGATATTCTGGTCGGTGGTGTAGATATTCCTTCACAGCTTATCGAGCTTGGTCTGGTGGATGAATATCGTTTTGTCGTTCGGCCAATCATTGCAGGAGAAGGGAGACGGTTGTTGGAAGGCGTTAGCCTGCCGGAGAAATTACGGCTGAAACTTGTTGAGTCAAAGATTTTTAAATCAGGATGTGTTGCGCTTCGTTACTTGAAACAGTGACAGGAAAATCTGGCCGGGTGGCCCTGGGCTTTTGATCTTGCGGGCATTACCAAGACCAGTGGGTGCCCCGTTCCTTCGCGTTTGGACTTAGTTAGTGGTTTTTGCCTTTGAGGAAAGCAGCCTTTATTCTTTCGATGTCGTAGGGATCGGTCATCTCTCGGTCCAGATCAGGCGTTTGGTTGAGGCAAATTTGTGAACCTTCATGAAGGTGAAAGTCTCTGCTCCACAGTTCGCATCGAAAATCGATCCGGCTCAGTGCAGCCCTCTTCACCAGTTTCTTCCGTCCCCAGTTTATTCCAGACGATCAGAGGATGTAGGGCACCAGGGCGGAAGTCTTTCGGGCATAGGTAGCATATGTTTCCCCAAACTGGGAGCGCATCCACTCCTCCTCCATGCGGAGCTTCATCCAGAACACGACGAAGATGAAGACGACAACGATGAACCCGCGCACCTGGCAGATTGCAATCGCCATGCCAAGAAACCCGGCCAGAATGCCGGTGTAGATGGGGTGACGGACCACCGCATAGGGACCTGTGGTGATCAGCTCGTGGCCTTGCTTAATGGTGACGGAGCGGCTCCAGTTGCGGCCCAGGTGCTCGCGCGCCCAGACCGCAAAGAGAAGGCCGGCGACGGTGACGGCGGCTCCCAGCCAGAATGGCCAATAACCAGATGGCCAGAGCTGGACGTAAAGCCAGCGCAGCGGGATGCGAGGTACCGAGAGTAAAGCGATCGCGATCAGGAAGATGAGGACGCGGAGGATGCGCGAGGCTGCGGGCTCCAGACGCTGGGTAGCCTTGGTGTCCGCAGCTTTGATCTGCCAGTAGAGAATAAAAACGATCCAGACCACGGGAAAGAAGGATTCGTAGAACCAAAGCATGCGGATCTCCGGGCGCTTAAAGTACCACGCGGGAAGGCTAAAAAAAAGAGTAGTTGTCGATTTTCGGTCTCCAGAACGACTATCCGATAACAGGACGGGACGACGCCTTGTGAGATTCAGAGTTCAAACTGAGCACTACCGGAAACAAGGAGGAATGGATGAAATACATCTGTTTGGGATACCTCGAGCCCGGCAAGTTCGAAAACATGTCTGAGGGCGAGCGCAATACCGTGCTGGACGAGTGTCTTAGCTACAACGACGAACTGCGGAAGAACGGGCACTTGGTCGCTGAGGAACCTCTTCAGCCCGCTAGCACGGCGGTGACGGTAGGTTGGAAGGACGGAAAAGTTGCAGTGACAGACGGTCCGTACGCGGAAACGAAGGAGCAATTGGATGGAATACAGGTGCTTGAAGCGCGAGATCTGAATCACGCAATTCAGCTCATTTCCCAATGTCCGGGAGTGAAGTTGAAGTGTGGAATAATCGAGATACGTCCAGCGGCGGATATAAACGAAATGACGAGGGAGAGCGAGCGGCGGCGAAAGGCTGCCTCACGATGAGGGCGGGCACGAGGATCTGGAGAGGGTGAATCGCGGCGAATCTTGATCGAAGAGCGAAGAGCGAACCGATTTCTCCATTCAAATCGAAACTTATGTATAATCCGCCGATGCAAGGAATAGCGTGGAGCACAATTGCGCTCGGGTCGGTGTTGCTCATCTCGGCCCGCTCAATGGGAGGACAGGACGTGAAATCTCCGCAACCTGAAAAGTCGAAGCCGCCCGTCAAAGTGGAGCAGCGCGGGCGCATCCTTGGAATCGGCGGTGTCTTCTTCAAATCCGCCAATCGCGATCAGATGCGCGAATGGTATTCGAAGCATCTTGGACTGGCTGACAAAGGCCAGGGCGTGATGCTTCCGTGGCGCGAACACGACGACCCGCAAAAAGAACACGTTACCGTTTGGACTGTTTTTCCCGCCTCCACTAAGTATCTCGATCCCAGCCCCGCACCGTTCATGATTAATTACATCGTGGACGATATGGATGCTTTGCTCGACCGCTTAAAGCAAGAGGGAGTAAAGATTGACGCCAAACGAATGGATGAATCCTACGGCCGCTTTGCCTGGATCTATGACTCGGATGGGAATAAGATTGAGCTCTGGCAGCCGCTGCCCGCGAAGCCCTGAGGGCCTTCCACTGCACTTACTCAATCGGTTTTCTGTAGCTACGGCCCCGCAGTCGTAGAATGGCCGGAAGTTCTCCGCCACGCCGTCCACCCCGCCATCAATCGGGCAGTCGTCACCACCGCGAGATTGAGCGTCTTGCTGGCAAAGTCAGGCTTGCGTCCGTTAAAGGGCTCACCTCTTCCTGCCGATGGAGTCCATGGTTGGGCGCGCGCCCGTTGAGCTGACGAACTTTGCGAGTGTGATTGACAATCGGCAGATCACCCGCAGGTGAGCGACCGGAAAGGCTTCCGTGACCACTGCGCCCACTAAGTAAACCGTGCGCACAGGGCCGCCCGAGCCCGAACTGGTGCACATCCGCGACCTGATTTATCAGGCGGTGGGCGTATTTCACCCCAATAACAAACTCCGATTGCTGGAGGAGCGCGTGGGGCGCCGCATGAAGGTGCTCAAGGTGCAAACCCTGCGCGAGTATTTTGAGTGCCTTACCACCCGCCCCCTCCGGCAAGCGGAGCTGATCGCTTTACTCAACGAGATTACGATCGGAGAGACCTGCTTCTTCCGCAATCAGCCGCAACTCGATGCCCTATGCCGAGTCGTGATTCCGGCCGTTCTGGCGGCCAAGGCCAATGCCCCGCAGCGCCGCTTGCGCATATGGAGCGCTGGTTGCTCCACCGGAGAAGAACCTTACACACTCCGCATGTCACTGCTGGATCAGGCCGACAGCCAACTAAAGAGCTGGGTCGTGGAGATACTGGCCACTGATCTCAACGAGCGCTCGCTCACCCATGCCGCGGCAGCGCTGTACGGTCCTCACAGCACACGCCTTGTCACGCCCATCTGCCGGCAGAGACATTTTCTTCCTTACGGTGATCAGCTGCGGGTCCATCCGACGATCCGCGGAAGCGTGGCTTTCAGCCGCCTCAATTTGTCTGACCCTCCCCGTATGAAGCTGGCGAAGGACATCGACATTATTTTCTGTTGCAACGTTCTGATCTACTTCGATCTAGATTCCAAACGGCGGGTCATTGAGCAATTCTTCGATAGTCTTCTTCCTCACGGATATTTGTTTCTCGGCCCTTCGGAGTCTCTTTACGGAGTGAGTGACGACTTCCGCCTGGTTCATTTGCCCGGAGCTACGGCTTACGTGAAAGGCGACCTATCGCCACCTGAGCATAAAACGGCCCTGGCAACGGCCCCCACGACAAAGGATGTTTTGCTGAAGCGGCTGGACGGGTTACGTCTGATTCCAACCATCCCGGCCGTGCTTGCCCCCCTGCTCCGCTACCTGCAACAGCCGCTGGAGCAGCTCGACGTGAAAAAACTCACAGATTTTCTGGCGCAGGATGAGTCTCTGGCAGCACAGTGCCTGCACATGGCGAACTCCCCGCTCTTCAGTCGCAGACAAAAAGTGGAATCATTACGCGAAGCAGTGGTCAGCCTGGGATTTCAACACGTCAGCGATATTGCGATGTCGTGCGCAGTGCTGAACCTGCTCCCGAAGGACGAGACCTGCCTCGATCCCGTGGTATTTTGGGAGCACTCGATGGCATGCGCCCTGGTCTGCCGGGAGCTGGCGCGAATGTTCAAGTTGTGCGATCCCGCAAAGGCCTATCTCGCCGGGCTTCTTCACGACATTGGAATCATCGTAAACCTTTGGATTTTGCCTAAGGAATTCCGAATGGCGTTCGAGATCGCCAAAACCGAAGGGATTCCGCTGCACGAAGCTGAACAGCGGGCTCTGGGCTTCACCCACAGTGACAGCGGGCGTCTGCTTGCCGAAAGTTGGGGGCTCGCTCCCGACCTGATCGAGGTCGTCACGCAGCATCATTCGCCCGAGCAAGCGACGCAGGTTGTCGAGTTAGTGGCCCTGGTGCACCTTGCCGACTTGCTCTGCCGGATGAGCAGCTTGAATCATGGCTACGCGGAACAGCGTCGAGTAGACCTCTCCGGAGACGCAGGGTTCATCCTTCTTGTGAAGAGGTGTGCCGCGCTGAAGGGATTTGACTGGGCGCGCCTGACCTTCGAACTGGATTCCTACCTGGAGGAAGTACACAGCCTGGTACGAACGATTTACCGCACGTAAACATCGAACCTGCACCACCCACTTTCATTTGGCGGGGTTACAGTTCCTTGATTTGTAGTGGTCAGCACAAAATCCAGTAAAGTGGCTATTGCCTCGGAGAATCTTCTCACTCAAAATAGTGAATGTGTCTGGAGGCAGATTAGTGCAATCATCGCTATGGGCGATTCTGTTGTGCTGCGTTTTGTTCTTGCGAACGGCGCCTGTGATCGAGGGGCGCAGCTCGCAAATCGGGAACAAAATCGCAACTGCTGAGATAACTGATAGAGACGCGCATCCCATCCTGGTTGAACTGTTCACCTCAGAAGGGTGCTCAAGTTGCCCTCCCGCGGACGCGCTGCTGGAGAAAATGGATACTTCCCAGCCCGTGCCGGGCGCGCAGCTTATTGTGCTTAGCGAGCACGTGGATTATTGGGATCACGATGGCTGGAAAGATCCGAACTCCTCGCCCGCAATGACTGAGCGGCAGGTCGCCTACGTGCACGCGCTTGGATTAGATACGCCGTACACACCTCAAATCATCGTGGATGGGGCCAGGGAAATGCGCGCGAACGATGCGCAGCAAGTGGAGAAAGTTTTTCACGAAGCTGCCGCCGCGGCCAAAATTTCTGTGCGCATCGGCGAAGTTAGTGTGGATGGAAATGCAGGTATTCTTCGGGCTCGCATTGAAGCGGACGAAAATTCCGGTAAACACAGCGCGGATGTCTACGTGGCAGTTGCACTTGAGCGGGTGGAGTCGCAGGTCTTGCATGGCGAAAACGGCGGCCGGCATTTGACGCATGTTGCGGTGGTGCAGCAGATCACCAAGGTCGGAAAACTGCCGAAGGGAAAGCGCTTTGGCGAAACCGTGCAACTGAAACTCAAACCCGGAACAGATCCAAAGAACGTTCGCATTGTCGCCTTCGTGCAAGAGCCTGGCCCCGGCCGATTGCTGGGAGCAGCTTTACGTAAGCCAGCCAGCTGAGGCACTCGCGCACTGTTCGGTGGAAAGGCTCTTTCCGCAGGCAGAACCTCGAGAGTTGGCGACTCGGGCAGCATGAGAGTCCCGCTCCACCACCGTTCTTATTTTGCGGTAACGAGGTTGCGGAGCTTGCGAACGGCGCGCGGAATCTCCTCTACCGGCGTGCTTCCAAAACCCAAGATGAAGCCGGCGTGGGTCTTTTTGCCCAGGTAAGAGGGGGAGAGAGGCCAAATCCAAAGATTCTGGCGGGCTGCTCGCTCGGCAATTTCCACATCGCGCGTTCCGCTCGGCAGCGTGACGGTCAGATGCATGCCGGCCTCATTGCCCAGCACGTCAACCATGGATCCAAATTCTTTGCGAATGTTTTCTACCAACACGCTCCTGCGCTCGCGATAGAGGACGCGCATCCTGCGGATGTGGCGCGCAAAATGGCCTTCCCCAATAAAGTCGGCGAGCACTTCCTGAAAGAAAGTTGGCGGGCCGAGATCCATGGCGCGGCGGATGATTAGAAAACGGTCGACGAGGTCGGCCGGGATGACGACATAGCCGAGACGCAAGGAAGGGAACAAAACTTTGCTGAAGGTGCCGACGTAGATCACGCGCGCGTTTGTATCGAGCCCCTGCAACGATGCGATCGGCAAACTCTCATACCGATACTCGCTGTCATAGTCATCCTCAATGATCCAGGAGCCCATGTTCTGGGCCCACTCCAGCAATTGGAAGCGCCGGGATGCGCTCATGGTTACACCGAGTGGAAATTGATGAGAAGGCGTGACCAGGGCGGCGCGCGCTTTCCGGTATCGCTTGATGGCAGCGCTAATATCCAGACCTTCTTTGTCCACCGGAACGGGCACGAGGTGACAACCCGCTAGCGTGAAGACAGATCGTGCGAAAAGGTATCCGGGCTCTTCTATCCACACGCGACTCTCAGGATTGAGGAGAACGCGAGCCGAAATCTCAAGCGTTTGCTGAGAACCGCTGACGATCATGATCTGCTCGGCCTCGCAGTGCAGCGATCTTGCGGTTCTCAGGTAGGTTGCAATGGTTTCGCGGAGAGACTTTGACCCGATGGGGTCGCCATAGTGGAATGATTTGGCGTCCATACTGCGGCAACGGCGCGCGATCAAGGTGGACCAGATATGGAGAGGAAATTGATCGAATGCCACTTGCCCCACGCCGAATGCTCCCCATCCCCGCAGCCATGGAGAACTTTCCAAGTGTGGAAGCAGCGAACCACGGCGTGCGACTGCCCGAAGGCCGGAGCCCGTGGCGGCGAGTCCCTTGCCAACCGGTGGGCCCGGCATGAACTGATCGAGAAGCGAACTGGAAACCGCCGTTCCAGCGCCGACGTGGCTTTTGAAGTAGCCTTCCGCCAAGAGCTGGGCGTACGCATTCAGAACAGGGAATCGCGATACACCAAGTTCCGAGGCGAGCGCCCGCGTTGACGGTATGCGCTGACCGGGGTGCAGGGCGCCATCGACAATAGCCATGCGAAACGCCTCGTAGATCTGCTTGTGCAGAGGCTTCCGGAGCTTCCGGTCAACAGCGATGACGGGCAGTATGCCCGAGGCAACTCTCTTCATTGCGGGGGAATCATAATGAACTTATAGCGGGATAATAGTGGCCATGTCGGAATTGGGTCAAGTGGGTATTGTGCCTGACCACTTTCAGGGTGACTATTAGAAATGGAATTTTCGAGCCTTGCTATGAACCCCATCCCACATCCCGATTCTTCGCAAACGACAGAAAACCAAACGGCCATATGGATGCAGGCGCTTCCAAGTATGCAGACGCAGAAGCAGCCATCTCCGCGGGTCGCCATCAAGGTGAAGGGGAAAATTCTCTTCATCAATCTCGGCGATGTGGTCGCCGTTCAGGCTGAAGGCAACTATGTATCGCTGCAGCGGAACGGGAGTTCCTATTTATTGCGCGAGTCAATTTCAATGGTGGCTGAAAAGCTTGAGCCGCAGGGATTCGTCCGGATCCATCGCTCGATTCTGGTGAACACCGCTTTTGTGGAAGAGATCAGGCCCTACTCGACGGGCGAATACGGTCTCCGGGTAAGAGGTGGAAGGGAATACACCGTTACCCGCACCTACAAGAAGAATCTCAAATGTCTTGCGGAATTCTGGATCGGCGCTGGCGGCATATTCGTGGACTGACGACCATTGTGAAAGCCAGAGCACGCTCCGAAGCACTCCCTAACACTACGCGCGCCCGCCTCACAGGCCTGGTCGATTAATCCACCTGGCAGGGCGTGAAAATGTTCGGCTCGACACGCCCCCGCGTGAACGTGCATACTAACTGGTATGTCCGCTGTTAGAAAACGACCGCGAGAGAGTCGGGCGACGTCGAGGAACCCCGGGCGCACACGCGAACTCCTGTTGCGGGCCGCCTTCGAAGAGATGTACCGCTCTGGCTTTCGGAGCGCTGACCTGGACTCCATTCTGGCCGCAGCGGGTGTCACCAAAGGCGCGCTGTATTACCACTTTGATAATAAGGAGGCTCTCGGGTATGCGGTGGTGGACGAGGTCATCGCGAGCAACCTTCACCAGAAGTGGGTGCAGCCCTTACGGAACGCCAAGGATCCCATCGACGGTTTGGTCCGCATTGTTCAGTCCGAATCGCTGAAAAAAGAAGACGTCCAGCGTGGCTGTCCGTTGCTTAACCTGTCTCAAGAGATGTCAGGTATTGACGAGGGATTCCGCAAAAGGACGGCAAGAATTTTTAAAGACTGGCACAACGCAATCGCGCAGGCGTTGAGGGAAGGACAGAAACGCGGGATAGTGCGCAATGATATAAGCGCGAATGAAACGGCTACATTCCTGATCGCGACTTACGAGGGTTACGTCGTTTTAACAAAGAATTCGCAGGATACACGGACGATGCAATCCGGCCAAAGAAGGGTGAGCGGCCACATCGAGTCGCTGCGTCCGGAACGAGGGCGGACGCGAGTTTCAGGCCTCGCATAGCCACCCTTTTGTTGGGCCCTTAAGCCCGTTTGCAATGGAGGAATTCGTTCGCCAGTTCGCGCTGTGATGACCGCTGTCAGTCGGGGAAGAAGGCGCCGCCGGCGCCAATCCAGAATTCCGCGAGGGATTTGAGGTTCTTCTTGTAGGTGCGGGTAACAGTGTATTCCTCTCCACCTTTCACCCGAAGACCATATTCGCCCGTTGAGTAAGGCCTGATCTCTTCCACAAAAGCGGTGTTCACCAGAATCGAGCGATGGATCCGAACGAATCCCTGCGGCTCAAGTTTTTCGGCCACCGCTGAAATTGACTGGCGCAACAGATAGGAACTCCCGTTCTGCTTCAGCGATACATAATTTCCTTCAGCCTGAACGGCGACTACTTCGCCGAGACTGATGAAGAGAATTTTCCCCTTCACCTTGATGGCGACCCGCGGCGACGGCTGGTTCTGCTCCTGCATCCGCGAAGCCGGCCCTTCTATAGCAGTTTGCAGAGTCGGTGACAATCCCATGGTGATTGCAACTCCTTTCCTCTGTTCGAGGAATGCTGCATCTCAGGGCTCGGGAAGCTGCTTACTCCTTAAACCTGATAGTCAATTCGCGCGTCGTCAATTATTCACTGGGGCGGGCGTTCCGTCCGACCACATGCCCGTGGGAACCATGAATACATCGATTGGTTCCGGGTCGCCATGGAACTGCGGATTCAGCAGGACCGGCGAATAGAGCAGATCTGCACCCCAAACGGCACTGTCCATGAGCGGAGTGTAGAACATCAGGTGAGCTACCCAGTGGTGTTGGCCGTTATCGGTAAGGTACTGTTCTTTCGACATCATGTAGCTCATGGCTCCAGGCTCCAGGGGCGGCAGCCCTTGCTTTATGAATGTCTTGATGCCCTCGATGATCTGGGCTTTGGATTGGCCGGCCAATACCATCTCCGTTCTTTTATACGTCATCGGCAGAATGGAGCGGGCAGCCGGCGGATTAAAGCAGAGCGGGCCTCGAAGTTTAGGGTTCCAAAAACCATCGGCAGATTCGCCATTGAATGGGCCCATCCACCCTCGCTCCACGGCACACACGAAACCGTTCTTACCTTTGACTGCGGTTTCGTAGCCATGCCTTCCCAGGACGAGGACGTCGGCATCGCGTGAGATGGCCTCAGGGGCCGCGCTTCGCGCCAGTGCGATCTCCGCATCTCGATCCATCAGGTATTGGTCAAGCGGAGCCATGCTGGGATATGGGGTTTTGGATTGTGCTTGAATTTGCGCGATCGCGCCCAGCGCCAATACCAGCACGGAGCTCCCGAATGCGATTATCTTGATCGTCCTTTGGCTCATTCATTTTCTCCTTCGGCACAGATTTGGCACGATCCGAACCTTGTGATGCGGCATACCACTTGCGTGTTGCATCGATCATACCAACAAGTATGTATCTTCGAGTAGCAGTCACAATTGCGCTTATCCCCTTTTGCGTAGATCGCTAATCGGCGGAATTCATTTTCTAGTAGATGTTTTGCTTTCCCGCGGAACAACACAGTCAGACTGCGTCACAATGCAAAGCCTAATCGTGTCTACACGCCGTTCGCAGTTGTACGGCCGTACCTTATCCCTGTCGAACTGTAACTCAGTCCTGAAATTCCGGCACAGCTGGTGATGCGAATGCATCGGACGTGGCCAGTAAAGGAGACAAACAATGCGGCCGAACTCTACCAAGCTATTTGTTTTGATCGTGATTATGGCTCTTGTGCTGCCGGGCGTGCTGGCGGCGCAGAGCACAACCAATGGCGCGATCAGCGGAACCATAACCGACGCCAGCGGCGCGGTTCTCCCCGATATCACGGTAAACCTGAAGAGCACTGAGAAAGGCTTCACGAATTCAACCAAGACGAACGGGCAGGGCTTCTACCAGTTTCCATTGCTCGAGCCGGGAACGTATGCCATCACAATTTCAGCCACCAGCTTTAAGACGTCCACTCTGACAACGACGGTGAGCGTAGGCTCGACCTCGATCGTCAACACGAAACTGGAAGTAGGATCGGCCGGAACCACAGTGGAAGTCACGAGCCAGGCTGAATTGCTGCAAACGGAGACCGCCGAAGTTTCGACGACTTTCAACGCGCGCGAAATTGCAGAAGTGCCAAACCCCGGCAATGACCTGAGCTTTGTGGCGCAGACGGCTGCGGGATCGGTGATGAACACTGGCATGGGCTTTGGAAACTTTTCGAGCTTTGGCGTGTCGGCGAGTTCCAACTTGTTCACATTGAACGGAATGTATGACAACGATCCGTTTCTGAACTTGAACAACTCGGGCGCGACTAACCTGCTGCTGGGTAACAATGAAGTGCAGGAAGCGACAGTCGTGACCAACGGCTACTCTGGCCAGTACGGCGGGTTCGCCGGCGCCAACGTGAATTACATCACTAAATCCGGCTCCAACCGTTGGCATGGCAACGCCAACTACTGGTGGGATGGCCAGGGCGATGAATGCCAACAACTTCTTCAACGTTGGAAACAACACGCCCCGCCCCTTTGTGAACGCCAACCAATACGCTGCGTCGTTTGGCGGCCCGATCAAGAAGGACAAGGCGTTTTTCTTCTGGAACTACGAAGGACTGCGAGTGATCCTGCCGACAAGTACACAGGTGCAAGTTCCTGACCCACTATTTCAGACTGCGCTCATTAACAACCTGAGCCAGCCATTCAACGCGAACATCCCGGGCAGTGGCCTTAGCCAGTCGGTGCCTTTCTACCAGAATATGTTTAACCTCTACAACAATGCGGAGGGCATCTCCCGTGCTGTAAAAGGGGTACCCAACGCCGCCGATATCAGCGGGTGCGTGGGACAGACGTTCACCGATCCCGTAACTGGGGCCGCATTCGGAGCAGGCGCGAACCCCTGTGCCGACTCCTATCGCGGAGCGGCTTCGAACTTTACCCACGAATACCTGACCTCGGGCCGATTTGATTTCAACGTTACGAACAATGACAAGGTGTTTGTGCGCTTGCAGGAAGACAAGGGTGTCCAAGCCACGGTGACCGACCAGATCAACCCAATCTTTAACGCAATCAGCAACCAGCCTGAATATCAAGGCCAGGTTAGCTGGAACCGCGCGTTCGGTTCGAAAGCGGCCAATAACCTGGTCGTCTCCGATCAGTACTACAGCGCGATCTTCACGACCGCCAATCTCGCAGCCTCTCTGGCCGCGTTCCCAACTACGCTGATTTACGGCGATGGAGCCTTTACAGGACTGGGCGGCGCAGACGTTGACTGGCCGCAGGGACGCAACGTTACCGGGTATCAACTAGTGGACGACTTCTCCTACAGCCTGGGGAATAAGCATACTCTGAAAGCTGGGCTGTACTTCCACCGGAACCTCGTCAGCGATCACGACTACGGCCCGTTCTCCAGCGGTTTTGTTCTTCCGCTCAGCTTGACGAATTATTACGACGGCGTGGGGCTGATGATTGACCAGTCTTTCCCCACCGCGCTCGAGCAAAATATCAAACTCTACCAACTGGGCTTGTACGTGCAGGATGAGTGGAAGGTAAGGAGCAACCTGAAGCTAACGCTCGCCTTGCGCGCCGATCACAACTCCGTCCCCAGTTGCGCATCGAACTGTTTTGCAAGGTTGGCGGGCAATTTCAACAGCATCAGCCACGATGTGAACACGCCGTACAATCAGACCATCCAGACTGGCATCGGGCAGGCCATTCCGTCGTTTACGACAATCGCGTGGCAGCCTCGCTTTGGTTTTGCCTGGACCCCACCCATGTTGAAGAACACGGTGTTCCGCGGCGGTGTCGGCCTGTTCATGGATACATTCCCCGGTCAGATTGCGGATGCCCTCTCCCAGAATACCCCAGTGTATAACCAGTTCCCGAACGCGATTTTCGGCAACCTATCGCCCCAGCAGGTAGCGAATGGCAGCAATATATTCACGACTGCCGCTGTGTCGAACGCTGCCCTTACCAATGGGTTCAAGAATGGGGAAAATCTGGCCCAGATTCAAGCTGACGCAGCCGCGGCGGGCGGAGTTTTCGCCACCCCCGGATTCAACAACGTGAGCGCAATCAAGGCCCCTGAGTACTGGGAGTGGAACTTCCAGGTACAGCGGGCGATTGGGAGCAATAGCTCCATCACCATCAACTACGTGGGCAATCACGGTTATCACGAAACCGCATTCTTGAACAACGTGAACGGCTACTGCCCTGCTGCCGTGTGCCCGAATGGCTTCATCAACTTGCCGGCAAACCAGCCCGATCAACGTTTTTCAACGGTGCAACAAATCGAAACCGCTGCAGTTTCCAACTACAACGGCCTGTCGTTCACGGCGCAGCACCGTTTCAGTCACGGACTGCAAATGCAGATCAACTACACGTACAGCCACGCGCTGGATGAAATTTCCAACGGCGGCTTCAACCAGTTCATCACCGGCAACGGCGGCAGCGGCAGGGTGGGCAGCTTACTCAACCCCATCAACGACAACAATATCGCTCAGTACAACTACGGCAATGCCGACTATGACACGCGGCATTACCTCAGCGCGAACTACGTGTACGAAATCCCGAAGGGTCCCACAGCGTTCTTGAAGGGCTGGCAGCTCTCCGGTACGCTTTTCGCCCGCAGTGGTTTGCCGTACACGGTCGTGAACAGTGGCGCCTCCAACACCCTGAACAGCTTCGGCTACGGATCGTCGGTTTTTGCCAACTTTGCGGGAACCTCAACTCCGTCCTGCAACAGCCCCAGCAGCGTTACTTCAGGGCCTTGCTTGTCGGCATCGGCATTCCCCGATTTAGCTGCGGGTGGGAATGTCGGACAGAATCAGTTGAACTCGGGAACCGAAAATCAGCGGCGCAACCAGTTCTTCGGTCCTCGCTACTTCAATACCGACATGACCCTCATGAAGTACACCACGATTCCGCGTTGGGAGGGAGCCAGGGTCGGACTTGGAGCTCAGTTCTTCAATTTGTTCAATCACCCGAACTTCGAGAGTCCGGTGAATGACATCAACAACGGAAACTTCGGCCACGTATTGGATACAGTGAACACGCCAACCAGCATTTTGGGATCGTTCCTGGGCGGAGACTCTTCGGCCAGACTGATCCAGTTGACGGTGAAGATCAACTTCTAGTCTCGCGGTGAGAGACGAAGAAGTTGGCTAAAGAGCTCTCCCCTGTTGCCTGTGTGCCTTTCGGGGCACTCAGGCAACGCGGGGAGTTTAGTTGTCTTTGCTGGCGCCAGCGCAGAAAGTTGTGGAGCGCGTCTCAAGTGGGAATCGGAATCTAACGCCTGCCTGTAATTCAAAACAATTCCTCCGAATAATTTGATAGTTGTGGTTTCATTTGTTCGTCGGCCACTCGATTCCTGCGACCCAGCGCTGCTCAAATGGTGGCAATTGGTGTTTAAAATCACAACAAAACGCTCAAAGTCAGCATGAATTAAATGCGAAATGAAAAGGCCAGTCTTGAAATGCGGTTTGCAGGACGCGCGCTATGAAGTAAACTGTGAGGTGCTAATCACACTGAACCCGAGCGGCGATCCTTCCGGAGAGACGGTTTTCGGTCTGTCTGAACTTTAATTTCACGTTTATAGGAATGCGTCGAAACCGGCATTTCGATTCCCCCCGGCGCCGGATTTCAGGTTGTACATAATCTGGCTTCCGATTTGCGCTGAACTTCCGGAAGTGAATTACTGCCCATCAACACGAAAGATTAGGTGGAGAGACGTCTGCTGCGACGATTTGCGGAAAGGGACCTGCTATGGTTCTGATCCGAGGCATGTTACGGGATTTTCTGAATTGGGGAGATTGGGAGCCTAATGCGACTCCAGGGAAAGACAGCCATCATTACCGGGGGATTGAACGGACTTGGGCGCGAAACCGCCCTGATCTTTGCCCGCGAAGGGGCGCGTGTAGCGGTTTGCGATTTGCCCCCCGACGGGGGCGAGTTGCTGGCGGCGATCCAGGCGCAGGGAGGAGAAGGTTTCTACGCTGCGGCGGACGTCTCGCAGTTGTGTCAAGTGGAAGCGATGGTAGCCGCGGTGCTGCAGAAGTTCGGTGTGGTCAACGTTCTTATTAACAACGCTGGAATCACCCGCGACGCTACGCTGCTGAAAATGACTCCGGAACAATGGAACCAGGTGATAGGAGTGAATCTTACCGGCGTGTTCAACTGTACTAAGGCAGTGGCGCCGCACATGGTAGAGCGTGGCAAGGGAAGAATCATCAACGCTTCATCCTTGGTGGGATTGACTGGAAATTTCGGACAGACGAACTATGCCGCAGCCAAGGCTGGTCTCATCGGGATGACGCAGACCTGGGCGCGCGAGTTGGGACCTAAGGGCATTACAGTGAATGCGGTTGCGCCCGGCTTCATCGCAACCGAGATGGTGAAGAAGATGCCGGAGAAAGTGCTGCAAACGATGCGGGAGCGGACTCCGATGCGGCGCTTGGGCGAGCCTCGGGACATCGCGAATGCCTACCTTTTCCTGGCCTCGGACGAGGCTGACTTCATCAACGGGGCTGTGCTTAGGGTTGATGGCGGATTGACTCTGTAGCTTTCGTCCGCAACCCCTCAGCTCTCTCGCCGGGATACTCAACGTGATCCAATCCAAATTCAGAATCCGCCCGTACAGGAGGTGAGGGTCAAGAAACCCAATTCTGGAAAGATAAGGATCACGACAATGAACAGGAAATTTGCAGTTGTGTTGGCTATCGTTGCCATCGCCGTAACCTCCGCTGTGGCCGGGATGAAGAATCCCGTAGTTGGCGGGCAGCAGATGTATCCCACCAAGAACATCATCGAGAACGCGGTGAACTCCGCCGATCACACCACCCTGGTTGCGGCAGTGAAGGCTGCCGGATTGGTTGAAACGCTGGAAGGCCCTGGGCCGTTCACAGTATTTGCGCCCACCAACGAAGCATTCGCGAAGCTGCCCGCCGGCACCGTGAACACGCTTTTGAAGCCGGAGAACAAAACGACGTTGACCAAAGTGCTCACCTATCACGTGGTTTCGGGACGCTGGAGCGCCGCCGACCTGAAAAAGCAGATCAAGGCAGGGAACGGCACGGCGGAACTCACGACCGTTGAGGGTGGCAAGCTGTGGGCGTCACTGCACGATGGATCGCACATCATGCTGAAAGACGAGAAGGGTGGAATGGCGCTGGTCACCATCCCGAACGTGTTTCAATCGAATGGCGTGATTCATGTGATCGACACTGTGGTTATGCCCAACTAATGTATCGGGCGAACACAAAGGCCGCCTTTGCAGGCGGTCTTTGGTTTCAACTTTCTCTTGTTTTTCTTTACGCTCCCGCAGTGGCGGTTCTTGCCAGTGGCGTAGTGCGCAAAGTCTTCGCCGCATGGCTAAAGTACAAGCGGTAAGAGCAGTGGGTTCCATACATCACCGGGAAAACCACCAGCGCCGCCTGCCAACCAAAATGGTGGCTTACCAGGTTCGTCATCGATGTCATCCCCGCGCTCACAACATAGTAGGGGAACGACAGTTGCACGATGCCAAGCCAAACGCGCCGCATGGCCGCGCCTTCGGCTACTTTGATGATGCCGGCGACGGGAGCGGTTTGTCCCAGGAAGAAAGCCACGGTTGCCGAAGCCAGCATCAGCGGTTCCGAAGCCCACGCCGCTTTGCCCAGCCAGCCTGCATTCCAGATCAGGTTGGCCATGCTGGTGGCGAATGCCATCATGCTGACGTTGAACAGCATCTGCTCCGGTTTGAACTTGCCGTCTGATTTCGGCCAGCACTGAACAACAGTGGACGCGCAGGCGATCAAGACAGCTTCGAGCGCGCTGAGATTTACCACCGCCATCAGCAGAAAGGGCAAGTTGACTGACATGTTGCCATCGATGCCCGGCAGCTTGATCTTCATGCGCGATGTTGCTGCTGCCAGCGCCAGCACCGCCAGGGCAAAGGCCGGGTGCAGGGTATGGCTGGCCAGACCGGCGAACAGAGTGCTTGCCATCGCTGCCAGGACCATCAGTCCGATGAATGTTTGCGTGAGCCGTGTATTGGGTTTCATAATCCTCTCCTCTCTTTGGGTTTACTGCTCACGGCTACTGTTCATCGTCTCCAGCGTCGGAGAATGCGGCGTCGGCAGTGGTCGCCGTCGCGCCCCAGACCACACTTGTGGCTTGTGTTCCTGTGCCAGTGCTCGAACCCCATACCACGCTGAAAGCGCTCAGTGAATTGCTATTCCAGGGCAATGAGGTGCCCCAAACCACGGAGCTGCCGGTTACGTTTGTGCCCCAAACTACCGACGTTCCCCACACTACTGAAGTCCCCCACACCACTGAAGTCGATGCCACGCTGCTGTTTCCCTCAACCAGGGAAACTACGCCCGTTACTGAGTTGTAGACCAGCGACGGAGACAGCGCTGCGCCCACCGTGGCCGGAGCGAGGTCGGTGTTGACGACTGCGTTCTGCATATCGAGCAAACCGGAGCCGACCGAAAGCAGATCGTAGAAGTCGGTGAAGGTCTGCAAGAGATGGGGAACATAGGCGGAAGAGGAACCGATTGAGAATGGTTTGTACGTAGATTTCATCAGGCGCGCTTTCACCTGGTCCGGAGTCAGCGCGCTGTTCTGCTGCAGGAGCAGCGCCACGGCTCCGGCTACGACCGGAGTCGCCATACTCGTACCGCTCAGCGCCATATAGTCGTTGTTCCCGTCGCTGCCCGTGACCAGTTCGTGAGGATAAGTTGCCTCCAAAGTAGAACCAGGAGCCGCCAACGAGACGATGTCGTTACCCGGAGCCATAATGTCGGGCTTGACCACGTGATCGTATGTGGTGGGACCTTTGGAGCTGTAGCTCGCTTTCGTCTCTGCCGCTGGAGAAGAGGAACCGTTGCTCTTCATCGCGCCCACGGTGATCACGAAAGGATCGTTGCCGGGAGCGGTGATGGTTCCAAATCCGTTGCTGCCATTGACGCTCAGGCGTCCGTAGTTGCCTGCCGCCACCACGACCACAATCCCGGCCTTCCAGGCTGCTTCGACTGCCTGGCAGAGGGGATCCTGCGTGTAGCTCACGAATATGCCGCGCCCGAGCGACAGGTTGATCACTCGAATGTTGTAAGTGTTCTTCAGCGTAATAGCTTCCTGAATGGCAGCGATTACGGTACTGTCACTGCCTGCGCCATTGGCGTCCAGAGCGCGCAGGTCGATGAGATTCACGGCCGGCGCCACTCCGCTATAGTTCCCCCCCGAGAGATAACCGTTGCCCCCAACGATTCCGGCGACGTGAGTCCCGTGACCGTAAAGGTCGTACTTTGCTCCATTTGAGTTAGAGGTCGTGGTGCCAGTGAAATCCTGGTGATAGACCACGCGCGAATGAGACTCGGTCGAGTCCTTCAGATCGGGATGGCTGTCGTTGATGCCGCTGTCAATCACGGCCACGCCAACTCCTGCTCCGTTGTAGCCTGCGCTCCAGGCGGCGGTCACGCTGGTGGCGGTGTCTGTGATGTCATCCAGTCCTTTCATGGGATGGTCGACGCTCACGGAAAGAACCTCGGGGTCAGTCTCCAAAGCGGGCAGCGCGTTTACCGGAATTGTCAGAGCGATACCCTTGACCATGTGAAGTCTGTGATTCAGGCGAGCGCCGAGCTGTTGGACTCGGCCTTCCTGCTCCGTCTGAGGAACCTGTTTATATTGCACAATGACGTTCACGCTCTCATTTGCGGCCGCACCGTGATTTGCTCGTGCAGCGATGGGTGCCAGGTCCCGAGCGAACTTCCCGACCGGCCCGCCGTCGCCTGCCCAAGTTTGGGCGAAGGCGGTCTCGGCCATCACGAGGAACAACAGCATGCTCAAGCGCTTTCCCCACGCTGCGCTGTGGCGCTGGCCTCGATTCCGGCTCTTTGGTTTCAGTGTCTGCAACATGATCTCACCCTTCTGCGGCACAAGGTTCGTGCTAAGACCCGGCTTATCTGGTGCACGGCCAATGCCAATTACCATCCCGTAAGCTATTGATAACAGTGGAGATCAAGGTCGAAACACGGCGGCCTTTGGGCCACTCTGTCCTCTCCTGGCGGGCGGGGGACAGTTTGTCCCGGAGGCCGTGCTGGTTGCGGTTACTTTGGTTGTGTCAGTGGTGGTTACGCTGAATGAAATGAACCCACGGTGCAGGACGCCAGAGGGCCTATGGCGCCGCTGCCGTTTTTGTTTGGAGATCTGCTTTCGCGGGCACGAGTCGCGGCATCGCCGCCATTAACTTCTGAGTGTATTTGTGCTGTGGGTTGGCGAAGATCTGTTCGGTCGTGCCGCACTCTACAATTTCGCCGTGATGCAGAATGGCGATGCGGTCGCAAATTCCCGCCACCGAAGCTAGATCGTGAGAGATGTAGAGAATCGCCATCCCGGTGGAGCGGTTCAGTTCGCGGAACAGCGCCAGAATCTCGGACTGGGTAATTACGTCGAGCGCGCTGGTGGCTTCGTCGGCGATGAGCAGCGCGGGGCGATGCATGACCGCCATGGCAATCAGCACGCGCTGCGCCTGCCCCACGCTCATCTGAGAAGGATACTTGCGCAGGAATTCATCGTCAGAGGGCAGGGAAACACTTTGCAGAGAAGCTTGGATTGCCTTCGCGCAGTCTGCGTTCGTGCCCGAAGCATGAGCCCGCCATGCTTCCTTGAGTTGAGTGCGAATTTTGAGCGCGGGATTCAGAGAAGACAAGGGACTCTGCAATACCAGCGCCACCGAACGCCCGCGCAGCGCCCGCAGTTCGCGCTCCGGGAGTTGCAGCAGATCGGTGTCTTCAAATCGAATTGTGCCCTGGGCGGGAGACCGTCTCTTATCGAGGAGTCCGAGAATCGCCATCGCCAGCGTGCTCTTGCCGGAGCCGCTTTGTCCCACCAGTCCCAGCACTTCGCCGCGCTGGATTTCCAGCTGCACATCGCGCAGAACCGGCGGCTTGCCCGCATACTGCAGGGAGAAGTGCGCTGACAACAGAATCGAATTTTGCGAGACAGACGACATCCGTAGTTCTTTCAGTAATTGAGTTTCCAGATCCGTGAGAATCCGTGTAAATCGGTGGCAGAGGTTTGCCTTACTTCGCCGCCACGGTCAGCTGTTCTGCATTCCAAAATGTCTGCGGAGACAGAATCACCGGGGCCGCGCCGTGTACCGCCGTTGAAACTGCTGAGAGCGCGTTCTTGTTAATCAAAAAAATGAATGGTTCCTGCTCGACCACGATTTCCTGCACGCGGTCGAACGATTCCTTCCTCTTTTTGGGATCGCTGGAAGACGCCTGCGCCCGCATAAGGCGGTCAATCTCCGCTTCCCATGCGGTTTCGGGAGTCTTCTGCTGCGGGTTCCACTGATGGTTCTCCGACGAACTCAGCCACACGTTCATTTCACCGTTCGGATCCAGATCCACATTAGTCAAGCCGAGGATGATGGCCTCATAGTCGAAAGTCTGAGTCATGCGCTCGATCAGGGAAGGGAAGTCGAGCGTAACCACGTTTACGTGAATGCCGATCTTTTGCAGATCATCCTGGATGAGCACCGCCATGCGCTCCCGGTACTTGTTGCCCGCGTTCGTGATAATCGAAAACACGACCAGGTTGCCGTCTTTATCCTTGAGCGCTCCGTTTTCCATGCGGAAGCCGTCGTCCTGCAGCGCCTTCAACGCTGCTTCGGAACTGTAGGTCTGAGGCTTCAGCTTGCTGTTGAACCAGAACTTGTTTGCCGGCGAGAACGGCCCCACCGCGGGCTGTGCGTGGCCGTGGAAGACCACTCGGCTTAAGTCTTCGCGGTTGATGGCTTCCGAAATCGCCCGGCGGAAGCTGGCCGAGCGGAACCAATTCTTTTTGTAGGCGGGAATCGGCGACTTCGCAACCTCATTGAACCAGAGTTGCTCGCTATCGAGCGACGCACCAGCATCGTGCACCAGTTGCGGCGAAGTCGCAGCCAGCTTGTCGAAATACTCGCTGTCGAGCGAGTTGATCAGGTCCAGTTCTCCGCGCTTGAAACGCAGCAACTCCACATCGCGGTTGGGCTGAATGTCGAGCCGTATCGAATCCAGATAAGGCAGTTTACGTCCCTGTTCGTCCGTCTTCCAATAATTGGGATTGCGTTTCAAAAGCAGGAAGGATCCAGGCTTGTAGTCGGCCACCATGAATGGTCCTAGCACCGCCATTTCTTTCTTGGGCGAGTGCTCGGAAAGAATCGCGACTTGATCGAACAGGCGATCGAGCCCAGCCACTTGCGCCGGGAAGGTAATCGCAATCTGTGTCGGAGAAATCACTCTCGTTTCCACGTTCCCTGTACCCGAACGGAAAGCATCGCCGGTGGGCGAATGCAGCGCCGGATCCATCAATTGCTGCACGGTATAACCCACATCGTTCGCCGAGAAAGCTGTGCCATCGGAAAACGAGACTCCGCTACGTAGACGGAACGAGATCTGCCGCCCGTCTTTTGAAACCTTCCATGACACGGCCAATCCCGGCTCTAGTTCTTGAGTGCTGCGATTCACCCGCACCAGCGTGCCGCCCGTCAGATAGCGAATTGCGCCGGACGCATCGTCTTCCACCTTCAGCGGATCGAAAGTCTTTGGCTCGGCACGCAGGCAAAACCTGAGTTCGCCACCGCCTTGCGCCTCAGCATGCACGAACAGAAATCCCAGGCAGAGCACCGCAAGTGCGGTTGCTTTCCCGCATGGATTTGTCATTCTTAAAAACGTATTCTTGTGGCGCTTCATGCAGCCACCTCCTCCTGCTTGGAAAGCAAAAGCTGAAACGACGTCACTACCACCACCAGCAAAACCAGCGGCACGAACTTCCACGGTTCCTCACCAATGGAAACCAACCCTTCCAGTTCTTTCAGCAAACTTCCCCACGAGGGCATGGGCTCGGCTACACCCAATCCGAGAATGCCCAGGTTGGCCTCACTCAATATGAAGACCGGAATCGAAATCCAAAACTGCGCGTAGAGCACGGGCTTCAAATTCGGCACTACATGTACCCAAAACAATCTTTGTGCCGGAAGCCCTGCGGCCCGCGCCTGCCGCACAAAGTCTGATCTGCGCAAAGTACCCGCCGTCGTGCACAAAACTCGGGCCGCGGCCGTCCAACCCAGAAGCCCCAGCAGCATGAACGTCACCAGCACCGAGACCAATGGAGACACATTCAGCGGCATCAAGGCGCGCGCCGTGATGAGCAGGAATAGCCAGGGCAGCGACAAAAATAAATCGGTCACCGCCATCGCCATTCGCGCCCAGATGCCGCCCAAATATCCTGCGAGTCCGCCGATCAGTGCGGCCATCAGCGTTGAAAGCAGCGCCGCAGCCGGAGCCAGCAACAAAGAAACCCGCGTTCCGTAAAGCACGCGGGCAAACCGGTCGCGGCCAATTTCATCGGTTCCCAGCCAGTGCGCGCGCGATGGCGGCGCATCGGTTGCTTCGCGGTACTGCCGGGCATATCCGCCGGGGGCCAGCCAGTTTGCCGCGACCGACGCGCCCAGTACCAGCACTAAAATCACACACGCCAGCTTCTGCCACAGATTCATGCTTCCTGGCCCCGAACCACATACCCGATTACATCTGCCCCGGAATTGGCCAGCAAGGTTACCAGCGTCACCAGAACCGTGATATTCACCAGCAGAGGCAGATCGCGCGCCAGCGCCGCCTGCCATGCCAGTTGCCCAACCCCGGCCAACCCGCACAAGGCCTCGACCGGAATGGATGCTCCAACCGCCATGCTTACCGATACTCCAGCTACGGCCAGCAACTGCGGCATCACGACCGGCACGACATGCCAGAAGAGGATGCGCGCTTCACCCAATCCTTTCGCTCGCGCGGTGATGATGTGAGGCCGGGAATAAGCCTTCACCAAAAGATTTCGCGTATAGCGATATGTATGCGGGAACACGATCAGCGCAATTGCCAGTGAGCCGGGAGCGTTCCACAGCACCGAAAGCAATGCCAGCACTGCGGCGGGAATGCAAAGAAACGTTCCGCTCACCACGGTGGTCAGGGTGTCGTAAACGGAAAGCCGCAGCCACGCCGCGCTGAGCGCGAAGGTCAATGTCAGAAGCCAGGCCAGTGCAAGCCCCATCGTCAGCAGTCGCAGCGTAAGCGGCGTCCGATCACGCAGCAACGTGCGCACCGGTTGCCCCAACGAGAGCGAAGTTCCCAGGTCGCCGTTCGCCGCCCGCTTCATGTAGGAGAAATAGAATCGGAAGATGTTGTGGTCCTGATGCCTGGCGTCACGCAGAGCCTGCACGCTCTGTGCGTTCAAGCGCGGATCCAGCTCTCGCTCATCCGTATCGAAGCCCGGCGCAAGCCGCACCAGGGTAGCGGAAACTAATCCTCCAATAAGAACGGTCGCTACAAGAGCCAATGCGTGTCCGGCAATTTTCCAACGGAGGCTTCGCATCTATTCCCCCGAAGCGCCCTGCGCCAGCGTGTTCGCGTCCGCTGTGGCTTGCGCGTGATGACTCTGCTTCACTGAGTACATGCGCCGGTCAGCTTCGGCCAGTAACGCCTCCACGTCATATCCGTCCTCAGGACAGAATGCCGTTCCCACGCTCAACGTCACGAGGTCTCGTCCGCAGGTGTGCCTTCCCGCTTCAACGGCCGCCTGGTTTAAGCGGATCGTCTTTTCCTCTGCGCCTTCAAGAGTGAGTCCAGGCGCCGTGACTACAAACTCGTCGCCACCCATGCGAGCCACATAGTCATAGCCACGGCATGCGTCTCGCAGTCGCGTGCCAAACTCGCGCAGCAGTTTGTCTCCCTCCAGATGGCCGAACGAATCGTTGATTTTCTTGAGCCCGTCGATATCGCACACCATCACCGCCAGCGAAGTTTTCATGCGCCGGCATCGTGCCACTTCCTGCGCCAGGTGTACAAACAGCGAACGTGCGTTGGGCAGGCCAGTGAGAAAGTCGGTGGTCGCCGAACTTTCCGCCTGCTGATACTTCAATGCGTTCTCCACTGAGAGCGCCACCTTTGAAGCCACGGCCAGCAGAATGCGCAGATGGTCGGGCGTAAACGCATCCAGTGTCGAGTGATACATGGCCAGCACCCCGACTACGCCATTCAATCCTTGCAATGGAACGGCCAGCGCCGAAGACAGAACCGCGTGCTTGTCAGGGTCGGCGCGGTAGCCCACTTCCACCTGCGGATTGCCGTTAATAATGGGCTTGCAGTTCTCTGCCACCCATCCGCACAAGCCTTCGCCCATGCGGATTTTCAACGATGACAGCACGCGAAAGTTCTCGCCGCTCACCAGTTCCGGCAGCAACCAGCCATTCCGTTTCACGTATACCGCAATGGAGTCGTATGGAACTAGTTTGCGCAGCCGCATCGATAGCACCGAAAGTGTCTCGCTCAGGCTCAACGAGTTGCCAAGGTCCTGACTCAACTCGAACATGGCCTGCGCCTCTTGCCGGGCCGATGCGATCGACGTCAGGAAGTCGGACTCGTTTTGCGGGCTGTCGGCCGACTTCTCAAATCCAGTAGCCGGAGCCAGCCCGCGTTCCACGCGCAGCCCCTTCGAGAATCCAGAGGGAACGAATCCTTCTTCCTGGTTTTGCGCGATCTGTTCCAGGTCCACAAAGCGTCGCTCCAGAACCGCTACAATTTTCGGATCGAACCATGTTCCCGCTTTTTCTTTCACCGTATTCATGGCCTGATCCAGCCGAATGGCCGGCCGATATTGCCGATCTGAGGCGAGAGCGTCCAGACAATCCACCACCGCGAGAATCCGCGCGCCGATGGGAATCTCTTCGCCCACCAGACCTGCGGGGTACCCCGAGCCATCCCATCTTTCGTGGTGCGAGCGCACAATCGGCGCCACAGGATATGGGAAGGCCACGCGATCCAGAATTTCCGCACCCACCAGCGGATGCACTTTCATCTTCTCGAATTCTTCTGGAGTCAGCCGCCCCGGTTTGTTGATGATGTGCTCGGGCACGGCAAGCTTGCCGATATCATGCAGCAGCGCCGCCGCCCGCAACGCTTCGATCTCGTCCCCTGACAGGCCGATCTCTTTCGCGATTTCTACCGCGTAAGTCCGTACGCGTCGCAGGTGTGTATGCGTAGTCTGATCCTTGGCCTCGATGGCCAGTGCCAGAGCTTCAATGGTTCGCATGTTGAGCGACGCGATCTGCTCCACGTGCCGCTTCTCAACTTCCACCCGCTCTTTCTCGGCCTCCAGACGTCCCAGGTACAGGCGATAGGAGCGGTACACCCAATAAATCACGGGCAGCACGAGCAGCGATGTCTGCCATCCGGCGCGCTGGTTGATGATTCCCACCAACCCCACCACAGCCGCTCCTACCAGGTAATAGGGGAACGACCAGAAATAGCACTCCGACCACACCTTGCGGCTGGATTTGTTTTCTGTGAGGGCAATGACCACTGAAATCGGCAGCGTGTTTGCGAGAAAGAAAACCAGCGCCGCCACCATCAGCAGAATGGGTTTATTACTGCCCATTCGCCTGTCCAGCCAGTGATAGCTGACGTAGCAGAAAGCGCTGGCGTTCGCCATCATTCCAAAAACGTTGAACAGGACTTTCACTGGATCCAGCCGGTTGCGCGCGTTCCAAACGCTCTGTACAAGAGTTGCCGTGCAACCAATGACGAGCGTTTCCGGCAGGCTCAGTTCCATCACGCCGAGAAGAATGAAAAGGAAATTTACCGACATCGTGCCGTTGATGCCCGGCAGCTGCACCTTCAGGCTCGAAGCCAGGATGGCCACGCCTAGGTAACAGATAAATCGAGCCAGGTCTGCTGATTGCCAGTGCCACAAAGCGGAGCACAGCACTACCGCGCCCAGTGAGGCCGTGACCCCGAGAAACAGTTTGGTCCCAGTCGACATAAAGTCGTCACTTCTTGTTGTGGGGAAGGCGGCAGGCCTCGCCCGCGGCGCAGGGAGGTTCCCGCGCACACGTCTGGCATGCCAGTTCAATGAAATCCTATTGTTGTTACCGAGTTCTAAATAGCTTACTGAGGTAACCTCGCCGGGTAATCGTGCTACGGCATTTGGCGATTGACTTGATGGGATTCGTTTCGGGTCCGTTTCCTGTCACACCAACGGCAACTAATTACCTTCGTTACCAGCGGAAGCCGCATACTTCCTGCAACGCCTGCTCTGTGTGTCAAGATCAACTCCAAACGTGCGGGATGCCATCAGTAAATCTCAATTCGCAGAGTGAGGCGGCAGAGGGTGCTAGCCTTAGCGCAGGCCGCTCGGGTTCTAAAAAGTTGCCTGCGGCTCTCGATGCCAGCGCAATCGGAGAAATTGCGGTCCTTTCCGCCGACCTTGACGGCAACATCACCGGATGCAATCGAACTGCCCTGAAGATCTTCGGCTGCACCCCTGCGGTTGTTTTCGGCCGGACTTTGGCGGCGTTTCTGTCGGGCGACAACGCTGCAAACCATCAATTGCAAAAGACCATGCTGGAAGCGGTACTCCGGAACGGCCAGTACCACTCCTACTTGCAGTGTCAGGGCGAGGCTGAGAAAAGTTTCACGGCTGAGTTGTCGATTACGTTGCTTCAGGACGGTCGTTCAGCACCGGCAGCAATGGTTGCCATGCTCTCTGTGGCAGAAGAAAAATCAAGTCTTGCGAGGGCCCCGGGCCAGGCGCCGGTTGTGCAAGAGAACGGCCTGCAAGAAAAAGCCGCGCGAGCGCGGACTGCAGAAGAAGATGAAGTGGCGCACACCGTCTCGCGCAAGCTTGACGGCGTGAACCTGATTCTTGCCAGTCCCACCATGCACCGATTCATGCGCATGGTGGATCGTGTTGCCGGCCACACCGAGAGTGTGCTGATCACCGGCGAAACCGGAACCGGCAAGGAACTCATTGCGCGCACGATTCATCAATCCTCACATCGGCGCAGCCGGCCCTGGGTCGACATCAACTGCGCGGCGCTTCCCGAGAATCTGGTCGAAAGTGAGTTGTTTGGATACGAGAAGGGCGCGTTCACCGGCGCTGATTCGTCCAAACCAGGGCTGTTCGAACTCGCCGACAAGGGCACACTCTTCCTCGATGAAATCGGCGAACTGCAATTGCAGACGCAAGTGAAGCTGTTGCGCGTGCTGGATGGATATCCTTTTTACCGGCTTGGCGGCCATCGAAAGATCACCGTGGACGTCCGCATCGTCGCCGCCACCAATCAGGATCTCGACGCCGCCGTCGCCGCAGGACGCTTCCGCCAGGATCTGTTCCATCGTCTCGGTCAGTTTCAACTGCGCGTTCCCCCGCTTCGCGAACGCCCCGAGGACATCGTCGCCCTGGCCGAGCACTTCCTCAGCCTGAAAACTCCGGGGAGTTCGTTCGCGGCCGATGCGGTCTCCGCGTTGCTCTCGCATTCCTGGCCGGGCAATGTTCGCGAGCTGCGAAATCTGATCGCCAGAGTGGCGGTTGAGTCAAAGAATCCAGAGATTCAACGCTCGCAGATTGGCGGAGCGATGTCCGGCGGCCCGGTCGCTCAACGTCAGACCGCCTCCATGCCGGTCGGCAACCTTGACAGCATGGAAGAGCAGATGATCATCCGCGCCCTCGAGCGCAGCGGCGGCCATCGCAGCCAGGCCGCGGAACAACTCGGTATTTCGCGCCGCACCCTCAGCCGGAAGTTGAAGGAATACAACATCAACGTGAATACTGGCGAGAGCGCAAACGCCCTGGGTGTCATCAGCCTCGAGCAGCAAAAATTCTTCCGCGCGCGCATCCAGCTTGCCGTCACGTTGAAGAATCAGAACGGTGAGGAAGTGAGCGTACAGGGCGTGAATCTGAGCACCGGCGGGGTGGGAGTCGACGGCCTGAAAGAACCGATGAAGTTTACGGGCTTGCTCGACGTCAGCTTTCCGCTTCCCGACAGCGAAACCATCTTTCGCGCGAAGGCTCGCATCGTGTGGTTCGGCGGAGAAGGCCGCGTCGGCCTGCGCTTCGCTGTAATCGACCCCGCACTCTTCGAACAACTGCAACACTGGACCAACAACAAAATGAAGGACGAAGGCTGGGAGTTGCCCGCTCAGCCGTAGAACCACGGCACCACTGCGTTTTTTCGAAAGCAGCGCAAAGAAGGCTCCAACCACAAGGGAAGTGATCGCATCAAAGTCCCATGCGATTCCTCAGTCTTCAACAAGCATGGGTCATCGCGCTCACGCTCCCGCTCGTAGGCGTCACAGCCTGCTCCAACAACAAAGACAATCCCGACGAAATCCGCAGGCAAACCGCCAGAGCTACCGATACCATGCGGCGCGACACCAAGGCCGTGGTCGAAGGCGTAAAAGAAGGCATGCGCAGCGATAAGGCCATCGACATCAACACTGCTTCGCGCGAAGACCTGCTCAACCTGCCGGGGATAACTGAGCGAGAGGCCGATCGCATCATCGCAGAGCGTCCATTCAAAAACGTCCACGAACTCGTAGCGCGGCACCTCATCTCGGAAGCGGAGTACGGCAAAATAAGCGACCGGATCATCGCCGGCCACTAAGCCGGGTAGTGGTGCGGTTTGATTGTCATCCTGAACAAGCGTTCTTTGCGCATGAAGGATCTGGGCGAGCCGCGCGACGGGTCGCCTTCTTTGCGATCCATCAATCGCGCGTTTGGTCGCTTCCCTATCAAACTGCACCACTACTCTAAGCCGACTTTCTGTGACTTCACGGGTGCTCCTGAGATATCATCAAGGGGATGTCTCCCTCGCGCCAGAACCATCCCTTTCAGACGGACGATCCGCGGCTCGCCCCAATTCACGCCAAAGTTCTGGCGGGTGCGCGCCTGGATGCGGACGATAGTCTTGCTCTGTACCGCACTGGCGACATCCTCGCCGTAGGCTGGATGGCCAACCTTGTCCGCGAGCGCATGCATGGCGACAAAACATATTTCAACGTCAATCGCCATATCAATCCTACGAACGTATGCGTAGCGGCCTGCCGCCTGTGCGCCTTCGGCCGCAAAAAAGACACGCCCGGCGCCTACACCATGGCGCTCGAGGAAGCGTTTGAAACCGCAGCTTCCGGATACACCGAGGCTGTCACCGAATTTCACATCGTCGGCGGATTGCATCCCGACCTGCCGTTTCAATATTTTCTCGATCTCTGCTCCGGCCTGAAGCAGCGCTTTCCGCAGGTGCATCTCAAAGCCTTCACCATGGTCGAGGTCGCGTACCTTTCGAAGCGCGCCAAGCTTTCCATTCGCGAGACACTGGAACAACTCAAAGCCTCAGGCGTGGATTCGCTCCCCGGCGGAGGCGCAGAAATATTCGCCGACCGCGTCCGCCACATCATCTGCGACCACAAGATTGATGGCGGCCAATGGCTCGACACCGCCAGACTCGCCCACCAGATCGGACTGAAATCGAACGCGACCATGCTCTACGGCCACGTCGAGAACGACGAAGACCGCGTCGACCACCTGCTCAAGCTGCGCGCTCTGCAAGATGAAACCGGCGGCTTCCAGACTTTCATCCCGCTCGCTTTCCATCCGGATAACACGCCCCTGCAGCACTTGCCGAAGACCACCGGCATGCTCGACATCAAGCAGATCGCAGTCAGCCGCCTCGTGCTCGACAACTTCCCGCACATCAAATCCTATTGGCAAATGATGACGGCCAAGATCGCGCAGATTTCACTGCGCTTTGGTGCCGACGACATGGATGGCACAGTAATCGAAGAGAAGATCTACCACGACGCGGGCGCAACCACGCCGCAAGGCATGCGACGCGAAGAATTGGAGCGCTTGATCCGCGCCGCCGGTCGAGAGCCCATCGAGCGCGATACGCTGTACCGGCCAGTGACGCGAACGGAGACGTCGGTCACCGTCGCGGTATAGAGAAGGGGGAAAAACCGCCTCTGCCAATAGGACGCAGGCTAAACGGCGGCGCGCGATCTGCTTCGCTTTCTTTGTGATGAATTAGAGATGTCTCTTCCCGCTGTACTCGCCATAGCATGCCTCAAAAGCAAATTGACGCGCGTCTGGTAGCCCTTGCCGTATCCCTTCAGCCAATCGATAACATCGCCGTCGAGTCGCATGGTCACGGACCTTTTCGGCGGCCGATAAAACTTCCCCATCTCCGCCTTGCTCCAGTCTAGGACCTCTGGCATATCGGAGAGATCAATGTCCTCGTCTTTCATGGCCCTGATAGCGGCGATGTCTCGTTTTTGCTCCTTGGTGAGCTTCCTCATATCTTCTCCTCTCGCGCGGCGTAGCGTTTCGCGCCGAAATGATGCGGATGACTTCTGTTTCACCCACCTCTCGCACGGTGTGAACGATGAAGAGCACAGCATCCAAACTGACTGATCCAAGAGTGATCCACCGTTCCTCCTCAGCCATCGCTTCGTCGCGCTGTGTCAAAGCATTCCGATCATCGAATGCGAGAGCAGCAGTTTCGAAGCGGACACGGTGTTTCAGGAAGTTCCGCTCGTTTTTCGTATCGTCCCACTCAAAGCGCATGGCCGAAGTCCGGCATCGGCTTTAATCCTAACGATGAGGGACCAGCGCTGTCAATACATATGTATGTACGAATCGATTGGGTGGTAGCGGGAAATGATCGACTACTTAAAGAATTCGCTCATCTCCGGGGCGTTCGCCGCATTTCCCGGCAAGTCCGGCACACCCAACCCCTCCATCATCAGCCGCAGTGTGCTCTCGTGCTGGTAAAAAGTTGTCGAGCGATACCCTGCTTTCGCCAGCGGACTGATGATCACAGTCGCCACCTGCCCTCCGCCGTGCGCACTATCCGTTTCATCGCCTTCGTCGAAGGTAATGACCAGCAGCGAGTTCTGAAAAGCTGAGCTCGTCAGCAAAGGTTTGATGTTGAAGGCCAGCCACTGGTCGGCGTTCGCGAGTTTCTGCGCATCGCTGCAGGTCGTCATGCCCGCAGGACAATTGTGGGCGTCATTATTTACATTCGGGACGATGAATGCATAGTCAGGCAAGTCGTTATTCGATACGTCGGCGGCCAGTTGCGTGAACGGCACGACGTTCGCGGCCTGGCCGGCACTGTTCTGAACGTCGGAAAGATAAACGAACGGATCATGATGCTGAACGTAAGCACCGTAATCGCTGCCCATGTATGCGGCCGAGGGTAGCGCCTCGGCGTAACATTTCCAGGTCTTTCCCGCAGCTGTGAGCGCCCGCACTACGTTATCTTGCATGACCACGCCGTTGTAAGAATCGCCCTCGGCTCCGGTTATTGAAGTCCCTTCGCCGGTGGTCAGCACAAAGTAATTGGGAAGGGAAGGATGTGCATCGGCATAATACTGCGTCGCCAGGCCGTTTGCAGAAGCCAGGCTATTCAAGTAAGGCATGTTGCCGTTCCCGATCACATCGTTGAAGCTGTGATTTTCTTCCACCAAGACCAACACGTGCGCAAAGCGCGGAGTAGCATTTGCACCGACTTCGCCGCCGCTCGCGCTGGCGCTAGCTCCACCGCCGCCGCCGCCGCAACTGCATTGCACGATCATTCCGAGGATCATGCAAAGAAGAATGGCCTGGCGTTGCGTCATAATTTCCTGCCTCCAACAAAAGTGGATGCACGTCGTGAAGACAAAGCCTTCCCGCCGTGCCTTTATGCCCGGGCGTGTTTTGGATGGCCTGGTTCAGTGCAGAGTTGCTTGGGAATATCCGCGTCACAAGTATGAAAAAGGCCGGAAAACGGGAGTTAGCCCCCTTTCTCCGGCCGATTCAAACCAAAAACCTGAAAATGATTTACAACTTCTCGTGGAACTCGCACGCCGAACAGGAAATATAAATCCCGCCCGGCACGCCGCGCTCGCGGTCCTTCATGCGCTTGACGATGCGCGTCGACTTCCCGCACTTCGGACAATCCGTGCTCTTACTTGTGTCCATGACCTTCTTACGGTCCGCTGTCTTTGCAATCTTCGCGCCTACTGGCATAATTCGTTTCTCCTAATTTCTTGAAGTGCGCGCAATGCCGCGCTTCATCTCTTCTTGTCGCATGATTACGAATGAGATGTTTCAGAAAGCTGCTAATCCGGAACCAGCATCCACCCTGGGAAACTGAGGCCGCATCCTGATTCTGTTCCGCTATCAATTTTACAGTAAGGTCGCGCCGGCTGTCTTGGCCGCTGCCTTCGCCCTACCTGCCGAGCGAGGGCGTAATCCAGACGAAGACACTCCGCGAGCGGACTCTTCCAAAGCCGTCAACCTCCCAACATGGTTACTTGAAGAGGTCCGCACCCGCCTTGGCGCACTGAGCGTCCTGCGCGCTGGTGGCGCCGGAGACTCCGATCCCGCCGACAATCTTGCCATCCAACACGAGAGGAACGCCGCCCTCCACCGGTATCGCCCCTTGCAAACGGAGGACGCGCAAACCTTCACCTCCAGCCGCAAGAGCGTCTTGAAACGCTTTGGTGGGCCGCTTGAACAGCGCCGCCGAGCGAGCCTTGTCCACGGAAACGTTGGCGCTGCCCAGTTGCGTATTGTCCATCTTCTCGTAGTAAACCAGATTGCCCGAAGGATCGACGATCGCGACAGCGACCGCCCAGTTATTCTTCCTGGCTTCGGCTAGAGCCGGAGCAGCCGCCTTCTTGGCGTCCTCCACGGAAATGCTCACGCCATAGGGATTGGGCATTTGTGCGAGCGCGCCGACCAGCAGGCAAGGCACAATCACGAGTCCGAGAACTACTTTGACAACTGATCTTGGTGGCATGGATTTTGCTGGCATGGATCTTCTCCTTCTCCGTAGCGCCTGATTTTACGGTAGTGTCGTGCCGGTTGTCTTGCTGCCTGCTCGCTCTGCTACTATTCGCCGTGATATGGCGCGCGCGCTTGGTCCGCTGCTAAAAACGGCGGTATTCACCATCGTTGTTCCCGGGACCGTGGCGGTTGTAATTCCTCGCTATCTGGTGGGAGGCTTTCCCGCCCCGGCATTCGGTGCGCTGCCAGCGCTCGGGTTCGTTGCGATCGTTCTTGGCGCCGGCATTTACTTTCTCTGCGCGTGGGAGTTCGCGGTGCGCGGACTGGGTACGCCCGCACCCATCGCTCCCCCACAATTTCTAGTAGTGAGCGGCCTGCACCGCTACGTGCGGAACCCAATGTACCTCGGCGTCGCGCTGGTCATCCTGGGGGAAGCCGGCCTCTTTCGCGCTCCTCATCTGGCGGAGTATGCCGTCGTGATGCTTTCGACCGCGCATCTTTTCGTCATCTTCTATGAAGAGCCCACGCTCCACCGCCAATTCGGAGAATCCTACGAGCAATACCGGCGCACCGTCCCGCGCTGGATCCCGCGCTTCAAGAAGTAAGCTTTACAATTCCTGGCACGGAAGGCGTTCTCACCTTGCAGCTTTTTGCACACTGACTTTCGTCTCCTAGTCAACCTCGTTCCCTCATGCTAGCCTCCAAGAACCATCCCCCTCGCTCGCTGCACGGGTTCGCGCGCGGCAAACAGAAAAGCAGAAAACACTCCTTATGAACATTAGGTCGAAACTTCTGGCATTAATCTCTGTCCTCGTCCTGTTGCCGTGCTTCATGCAGGCCCAGACGGTCACATCGTTTGATGGCATGGACGCATTATCACTCAACGCGCCCAGCCTTGAAATCGATGGCAATGGCGCGGTCGGCACGCTGCAATACATGGAGTGGGTCAACACGTATTACCAGGCTTACAGCAAGACCAGCCCACACACTCCGGTGTGGTCGTCTCCGCAAAGTGGCGACACGCCCTGGCAGGATGCCGGCATGTCAAATTGCTACGGCACGGGTGGCGGAGAAGGCACCATCGAGTTCGATCGGCTCGCTTCCGTCTGGGTGATTGGCAGGCGCGCCAGCCAGGTTGCTAACAGCTATTACTACTGTATTGCGGTTTCCAACACCGCCGACCTCACTTCCTCGTCGCTGAAGTGGTACACCTACCAGTTTCAGATTACCTCCAACCTTGGACTCAACTCCCATGGCAACGTGTATTATCCCGACTTCCCCAGGTTCGCTACTTGGGCGGATGGATACTATGCCACCTTCGATCTCGAGGACCCGGACAATCAGTATCAGGAAATTGGCGCTGTAGCCTGCGCCTTTGATCGCGCGAACATGATCATCGGAGGCACGGCTCGCGCTCAGCAGTGCTTCAGCAATCCCAGCCCCATTCCAACCAACGGCGCTTTGTATCTGGAGCACAGCCTGATTCCCGCCGATATCGACAGCGCAACGGCCCCGGCTACCGGCCGGCATGAATACCTCGTAAGCATCCAGAATCCGCCCGCCAACGGGACCGCCAAGACCTCAACCAAACTGAATTTGTGGAACTTTCACGTCAACTGGACAGCTCCCACCAAGTCCACCTTCGGCAAATCCCAACTTACCGTCACCAGCTACGAACCGGGCTGCTACGACCTCTTGCAACCCGCCAACACATTTTGCGTAACCGAGCCTTCCAGCAGCACCACGAGCAATTACATCGACTCGATTGGCGATCGCCTGATGCCCCGCATGCCCTACCACAATTTCGGGACCTACGAATCGTACCTGGTCAGCCACACCGTGCAGGTAGGAACTGGCACCAATCAGCAGACCGGAATCCGCTGGTATGAGCTCCGCGGCACCGGCACCGGCAACCCCACGCTCTATCAGAGCGGCACCGTAACCAACGGCAACACGCTGTACCGCTTCGTGCCGAGCATCGCGCAGGATAAGGCCGGCAATGCAGGCGTGGGATACAGCGTGTCGAGCAGCGGCGTGCACCCCGGCATTCGCGCGGCCTACTGGAGCCTGCCAAGCAAGACTGTCGCCACTGAAATCACGCTGCAGAATGGCACCGGCGACGAAGAAAACTCCTCGCACTGGGGCAACGTAACCAGCATGACGGTCGATCCCGTTGACGGCTGCACCTTCTGGTATCAAAACCAGTACTACCAGACCAGTGAGACCGGCACGGCAGTCAACTGGGATACCCGCATCTCCAACTTCAAACTATCGACATGCAACTGAGAGATGCGCGAAGAAGATTGAGCAATGAAAAGCCCGCCAACAGGCGGGCTTTCTTCGTGGTTTTCTTAGCGACCTTCGCGAATGTTCTTCGCGACCTTGACGGTTAAAAAGCTTTTGGTTTTGAGGCAGCAGAATCCCCCCAAAGTTTTCCACAGAAAATTATTTTCTTATTGTGACATCTGACCTTTCCTTCCACAGGCAGAGTCTCCTACTCTGGAAAAGTAAGGCCTGGGTGTTAAAGCCGTGCCGAGTCCTAGGAAACTCACGGCACCCACAACCACCCCATGCGAGGTGGGACAGAGGGCACCTAATCAGGGCGACCAGGTTAGCTACCCTGAATAGCTCAGGGCTGCCGCCCGGTGTAGTGGTGGTACCACCGCTTTAAATTTTGTCAAAGTGAGGAAAGGCAAGACAAAACAGGCGAGGGTAAGAACGGAAACGAATAAATTTGAGACCAAACGACAGAAAATAAAAGAAGTAAAGCACTTCTACAATCTGCGAAAAGCCAGATTCAAGCCGCGCTTCGCCTTCAATCGGAACCCGTGTAGACAGCCCGCTATTCGGCCCGTCCAGGAACCTTCGTGTGGGAACGGTCACCTTCGCGCGCCCCGCCGAGCGAGGCGGCCCGGCGACAATGCCGCCAACTGAGCCCCCGCCGATCCACTAGGGCAGCTTGCACAGGCTCTTGATGTCATCCACGATCTGAGTGACGCCATCACCAAGAGGACCGGCGGGAAGCGCATGCGGCGCGTCCGAGACGCAGGGCCGCTGAGCTTCAGTGAGCGAGAGCGATTGCCCCCAGGTCAAGGCCTGTAAAGGAGCAGAACTGGTGTCCTGCCCTCCCAGCACAATGTTTACATAGGTCGAACCGACCGTTGGCGGCAGCGAGCTGCCGAGGATGCTGTCGGAGATGAACAAATCCTTCGGAGCCTGAGTTCCGGTCCCTTTAATTGCGTTTGAGCAATATGGCGCCGGATAGGCGGGATCGATGATCTGTCCCTCCGAGAGTGAGAAGTTCAGAGGAGGTTGGGGAACTGCATCGACCCCGTTGCAGTTGAAATTCTGCGTCGTGCCCTGCGATGGCAGCACACAAGCCTCATCAAGACGCGTCATAGGAGGACCGCTCGTGGCCTCGACCATGGTGAAGATGTCGCTTTCTCCATAGTTCGTCAGCGCATAACCGATAGCTCCGGCGCCTCCGCTGTTTCCAGTAGCGCACATGGGCACGCTGGTAGATTGCTGTATGTTGGCATAGACCCATTGCGCCACGGTCGCATAGCGGCAAGCCAAGCGCCGCACTCCGCCCGGCCCAGTAAGCCATCCGCTAGCGAACTCGGTTGGATTATCCAAGGGAGAGAATGCGACCTGCACCGTAGTGTAGCCAGCCGCAAGAATGCCGTTCACCACGGCCAAACCGCCGTTTACGTTATCACCGTTGGTGTCGGTGTAGAAAAAATCCGGCGTGTCATTGTCGTAGACGTAGTTGCCGCCCGCGCCGGTTCCCAGAATTACGGTTCCCAGCGGCGTTCCCGTGGGCTGATTCACCTTGAGGTAAGTGTTGGGCCAGTCGGCAACGCCGGGGCAAGATACGTCCAGCGTGTAGCACGATGCACCCGTGGTCCCGCCAATGCCCGCGGGACAACTCGTGCCGGTGCTGGTGAGCATGGCCGTGCCGACGGAATCGAGCGGCTGAACCGTGACGGTCGTGCTTTGCGATTGTGCCTGGTCGAACGCCGACGTGGCGATGATGGTCATCGGTGCCGACGGCGCGCAGAGCGGCGCATAGTAGAACCCGCCGTTGGGGTCGGTATAGGGCGTCGCCGAGTTGAGGAACTGCCCGCCAGGATTCGCGCACGCCCCCGGACTGGTAGTGGATGAGGTCCAAATTACACCCTGGTTCGCGGAGCTGGCGCCGCTCACACTGGCCGTGTAGAGCCAGTTCCCGCCGACTCCGATCGCGGTCGGTGAAGCGGTGACATTCGTGATCGCAATCGCGACATGCAAGTTGGCTAACGCCGTCTCAGCGGGTCCGGTGCTGGGAGTGGCGGTAATCTGTATTTGGCAAGGGCTCACCGGGAGTGCCACCGTAGTCGGAGGGGCAGTATAAAGCCCAGTGCTAGCATTGATGGAGCCGATATTCCCGCTGCAACCGGACGCGGGCGCAACGCTCCAGGTGACTCCAGACACCGATGCGGTGAACTGTTGCGTTCCACCGACCGGGATGGAAGCGGAACTTGGCGAAACCGAAGGCGGAGGGATGACCGTAACGGTTGCGTTGGCCTGCGCTGAGTTGTCGGCTTGAGATTGTGCAGTGACGGTGATTGTTGCGTTGGTGCCGCCCGGCGTGGTCAGCGGGGCCGTATACGTCGCAACGGTGGTGGACGCGTCGGTGGTGATTGTTCCGAAGCTCGAATTGCCGTTCGGAATGCCCGCAACCAGCCAGCCGACGCTCGTGTTCGATACCCCAGTGACGGTCGCCCTGAATGTTTGTTGATTGCCGGTTCCGACCATGGCTGAAGTAGGCGAAATGGTTATATTGACCGGCGTGACGTTAATGTTTGCCGTGGTCGTGGGCGGCTTTGAACTCGAATCAAATGCCGAGCCCGCCGTTATCGTTATCCCCGAAGCGGCTGCCGGTGGGGCGGTGTAGAAACCGGTGTTGGTGATCAGGCCCTCGGTCGAAGGGCTTACCTGCCAGTAGAGGTCCTGGGCCTGCGTGTTCGTGCTTCCCGTAACTGTCGCCGTGAACTGGAAGGTTCCCCCAGTTGGGATCGTGGAGGGATAGGTGTTCATCGCAATTTTAACTTGCACCAGCGCTTGCACCTGCTGAAACACGGTGCTGTCGGAATTCGAGGTAGCTACGATGATTACGGAGCAGGGACTGGCCGGGACCTGCGGCGGCGCGGTATAAAGCCCACTGGAGGTGATTGACCCGAGGCCGCCGCCGTTGGGGCCGGCGGCATTGCACGTAGTGGATTGTTGCGTGGTCCAAGTCACCCCCGCGCTGCTGCCTTGCACGGAGGCGGTGAATTGCAGCGTTCCACCCACTGGCATGTAGTTCTCGGATGCCGGCGAAATCGTGATCGTAATCGGCTGGCTGCCGCTGCCCGGCGGCGAGGCAATGCACGAAACCAGCGGCAGCAGACTCAACAACACGATCGCGCGGCAACACACCTGTCGCTTGCAATGCAGAACAGAATTCAGCACGGGCCCCTCCGCTTGAAAGAGAAAAGAATGTTAAAACTTGTGGGGGGAGGAAAAACGAAGAATACTCGTTGCCGCTATGTTGTCACTCTCCACCGTCGCTGTCAAATTACTTTTTTCCGGCGGCTGACACTTTGAAGATGCTTGAGCTCAGGCAGAATCCTGCCCAGATGCATGGGCCGCGGGCTCTTCTTCATCGCCTCAGGGCACTAGTGGCAGTACAGCTGGATGTCAGCTGCAATCTGCCTGGCCCCATCGTTCACGTCCGGGATCGGGTGCCCCGCGTCCACAATGCATGCAGAAAGAGGGCTGGGCGAAACGGATTGCCCCCAAACCATGCCTTGGGGCACAGCGTTGCTGGTATCCAGATCCCCGAACAGCTGTTTTACGGTCGTGTTTGGAAGCGAGATCTTAACCGCCGGGTTGTAAATGATGCTGTCAGAGAGTAGCAGGCCAGCCGGCACAAATCCCCCGACCTCCGCATTCGTGCAAACAGTGGGAGTGGTTGCGCCCGCGCTCTGGTAAGCTTCGTCAATAACCGAGGCATCGGCTGACTCATAGCACAGGTTCACATTGTTCATGGTGGGACTGGCGCAAATCGGGCCCGTGTAGGTGTCGCAGGGGCTGCATCCCTGATCGATTCGCGCCATCGGCGGACCGCTGGTGGGCTCGATCATGGCGAACTCCGTGTCCAGACCGTATTCGTAGACAGCGTAGGCGATGGCGCCCGATCCTCCGCTGTTTCCCGTGGCGCACATGGGCGCGCTTGTGGTCGCAGTGTTGTTAGGGTTCGGGTTTATTGTCTTTGGATTGTGATAAACCCAATCGGCAATTGTTGCGTAGCGGCAGGCGACCCGGCGAACCCCGCCCGGCCCTTGCAGCCAGCCGTTCGGTTGCGAACTCGTAAAGGGTGCGCCGAACGAAACCTGCACCGTGTTGAAATTTCCCGCCAGGACGTTTTGAACGGTTGTTTCTCCCATCATGAAGCCGCCGGCGGCGGGATCATCGTATAGTCCGCTGCCGCCCGTACCCACTCCGAAGAGAACCGTGCCAACCGGAGCCTGTGTGGGATTATTCACTTTCAGATACCCCGTGATGTCCGCGACTCCAGGGCAAGAAACTGTCATCTGATAGCAAGTCGCACCTGACAGACTGCCCGAGCAAGAGGGCAGCGCGGTGACGCCGCTCACCGAGCCGATCGGGTCCGTCGCCTGCACGGTGACGCTGGTCGATCCGGACTGACTCGGGTTGGCTTGCGAGGTGGCTGTGATGGTTACCTTCGCCGGGCTCGGGACCGTGAGCGGCGCAATATAGAGTCCCGTATTCGTATCTATCATGCCAGCGGTTGCCGGCGAGATCGTCCAGGTGACAGTCTGGTTCGAGGTCCCGCTTACCGTGGCCGCATATTGCCAGTTCGCGCCCACGCCTATTGCGGCGGGAGGTGAACCGCTAATGCTGACGGAGGTTTGCTGTTGGAAGCTAGCGGACCCGCCCCCGCATCCTGCCAGCGAGAGCAGGCTCAACAACACGATCCCACGGAGCCAAACCTGAGAACTAGGACTTAGCAAGGCATTCCCCCTTGGAAGGTAACGGCAAGAATTAGGGAGCACAAGGCGTGTAAAACGAAGTGTACCCAATTGAGTTGATGCTGCCATTGTCTAAGCACCCTGTCAACCCTGCGGCCCCGAATGGAGAACTCTCGGCGGTGCTGCACTTTCCGATCACGCTTTATTTTCTTAGCGTGCTTTGCGGTTCTCCTTTGCGCGCTCTGCGGTCAAAAGCTCTAAAGCTCGTAACCGCAAAGTGCGCAAAGGGGTCGCGAAGAACGCAAAGAAAACCGAACTCCACCGCCGGTCTTTCCCCTGCCGTGGCACATCTTCCGAACTTTTAAGAAACCCTGTGCCTGCTGGCACCGAGCGCTATCCTCATCATTTCGCCTTTATTCCTTTGGAAACAGTGGCTTACAAGATTCACCGGTTGGCAGAACAAATGCTACAGGATAATCACGCACCAGCTTGGGGAGAGGTTCTGCGACGTTCGCCACTAAAGTCACACTGTGCAAAATATTTCAGTCTTGGCGAAGTGCGCAAAATCTGGTCTACTAGAAAACACGACGGGCCTTTGAAAGTCGCGTCTCTCCTCCAAATTACTGGTTCGCATGTTTCACCTCACTTGCGGGATTATTGTCCCTTGAGCTGAGTTGCAATGGCAACAGTGCCCAGACCTAAAATCGGATTCGATTACATGATGGCGTTTCCAACAATCATCTTTGGGAGAAAGCAGCAGATATGAACTCGTCCGCACCTGATTTTGAAGTAGGAATTATTGGCGGCGGTCCTGCCGGTTCCAGCATGGCAGCCTACCTGGCCAAAGCCGGCGTCAACTGCGTGGTATTTGAGCGCGAGTTGATGCCTCGTCCACATGTGGGAGAGTCCCTGGTTCCATCCTCGACGCGGGTTTTCAAGGATCTCGACTTCCTGCCCAAGATGGAGGAAGCGAAATTCCCGCACAAGTTCGGCGCGGCCTGGACCGCAGCTTCCGATGCCAAGGTCTACAACATGGATTTCGGCGGCGTCTCGGCCGATTGCCACGTGGACATTCGCTTCGAAGAGCGCAACCAGCCAGGCGTGAGCCAGAACTATACCTATCACGTGGACCGCAGCAAGTTCGACCTGATGCTGCTGCAGCATGCCAACCAGTTCGGCGCCAAAGTGTATGAAGGCGTGAACGTGAGCGGTGTTGATTTCACCGATCCCAATTGCGCCGCCATCAAGTACAAGATGGGCAGGAGAGAAATGAGCACGACTTGCCGCATCGTGGTTGACGCCTCGGGCCGCAAGACGCTGGTGGGCAACCAGTTGAAATGGCGCATTCAGGACGATCACTTCGACCAGTACGCCATCCACACCTGGTTCAACGGCTACGACCGCCGCTGCATGGCCTCGAACAAACAGACCCAGGGCGATTTCATTTTCATCCACTTCCTTCCCATCACCAACACCTGGGTATGGCAGATTCCAATCACCGACCAGATCACCAGCATCGGCGTGGTCACGCAGAAAAAGAATTTTGCCAAAGGCAAGGAATCGCGTGAGAAGTTCTTCTGGGAGTGCATCAAGAGCCGTCCTGAGCTTTACGAAGGCCTGAAGGCGCAGGGTTCGGTGCAGATGCATCCGTTCAAGGATGAGGGCGATTACAGCTACGCCATGAAGCAACTCGCCGGCGATCGCGTGGTTCTGGTCGGAGATGCGGGACGTTTTGTGGATCCCATCTTCTCGACCGGCGTGAGCATTGCGCTGAACTGTTCGCGATTCGCGCACAAGGATATTCTCGGCGCGCTCGAGACTGGAAACTTCAGCCGTGAGTCATTTCAGACTTACGAGTCGACGCTCAAGCGCGGCACCAAGAACTGGTACAACTTCATCACCGTTTACTACCGGCTGAATGTATTGTTCACGGCGTTTGTGCAGGATCCGCGTTATCGTCTGGATGTTCTCAAGCTCCTGCAAGGCGACGTTTACGATGACGCCGAGCCGCCAGTTCTGACCCGCATGCGCAACATCGTGCAACAGGTGGAGCGGGATCCGAATCACGCTCTGCACGGTTTCCTTGGAGACCTCACGGCGGATGCGTTTGTGGAAGCGGCATCGGTTTAAGAGTTTCTTGGAAAGGGCGCGGCTTCAAGCCGCGCCGCTTGGCTGATCATTAAACGCGGCTTGGGCCGCTGAACGGCTCATTTAAGGGAGAAAGCACCGAACATGAATCACTCCGTACCCGATTTTGAAGTAGGAATCATTGGCGGTGGCCCCGCCGGAGCCGGCATGGCTTGCTACCTGGCGAAAGCCGGCGTCAAGTGCGTGGTGTTCGAACGCGAATTGTTCCCGCGTCCGCACGTGGGCGAGTCGTTGGTCCCATCTTCCACGCGTGTCTTCAAAGATTTGGATTTCCTCGGCCAGATGGAGGAAGCCAAGTTTCCGCACAAGTTCGGCGCGGTCTGGACCACCAACGACGAGAATCCCGGATATGTTCACGACCTCGAGGGATTATCGCCCGAGTATAACGTTGACATCCGCTTCGACGAGCGCAAACAGGAAGGTATGGAGGACAGGAACTATACCTACCACGTGGACCGCGGCAAGTTCGACCTGATGCTGTTGCAGCACGCTCAGAAACTCGGCGCGAGTGTGTATGATGGCGTGAAAGTGGCGCGGGTCGATTTCGGCCCCGAGCATCCCGATATCTACTTCAACATTGGCCCGAAAGAAATGCACGTCAGCTGCAAGATGGTTGTCGATTGCAGCGGCCGGCAGACTTTCCTGGGGAACCAGCTCAAGCTGAAGATTAAAGACACGGTGTTCGATCAGTACGCGATCCACTCCTGGTTCGATGGCTATGATCGCAAGGTGTTCGCGAAACGCGACACCAACCTGGATTACATCTACATTCACTTCCTGCCGATTTCGAACACCTGGATCTGGCAGATTCCGATTACCGACACGGTCACCAGCCTGGGCGTGGTCACGCAGAAAAAGAATTTCGCCAAGTCGAAAGAAGACCGCGAGAAGTTTTTCTGGGAGACGGTGGGCAGCCGGCCTCTGATCGAGGAAACCCTGCGCAAGTCCGATCGCATTCGTCCCTTCAAGGATGAAGGCGATTACAGCTATGCCATGAAGCAGCTGGCCGGCGACCGGTTCATGCTGGTCGGCGACGCCGGCCGCTTCGTCGATCCCATCTTCTCCACCGGCGTAAGCATCGCGCTGAACAGCGCGCGCTTCGCGCACAAAGACATTCTGACCGCGCTCGAGAAGAACGATTTCTCGCGCGAGGCATTTTCCGACTATGAAACCAAGCTTCGCCGTGGCACCAAGAACTGGTACGAATTCATTTCGGTTTACTACCGGCTGAACGTGCTGTTCACCTACTTCATCAGCGATCACAACTACCGGCTCGACGTCCTGAAGCTGTCTGCAAGGCGACGTGTATGACGAGGACGCGCCCGAGGTTCTGACCAAGATGAAGGCAATGGTGGCGAAGGTGGAGCAGAACGAGAAGCATCCATGGCACAAGCTGCTGGGCAACTTGACCTCGGACGCCTTCCGGCCTACGTTCTAGGACGTCGGCTTTAGGTAGCGCCGGCGTCTCGCCGGCTTTCGCGATTGGCGGCGAGACGCCGCCACGACAGCCGCCGGGACGGCGGCGCTACTTTCTTAAAGTGGCTCTACAGGGGGAAAACGCAATTTCGCACGCGAACCGCAACTTCGTACTTGCGTATGTTTTCCTCGTGGCGCTGCCGGTTCTTGGGCTGGTGGGAATCCTGAAACGCGGGCGCAGCTTGTCTGCGCCGTTTTCCGTGGACGGTGCGTGGAAAATAGAATCCAGCAACCTGCCGGCTTCGCCCTGCGGTAACTTCCTTTCTTCGCTTTCAAACGCACCTCTTTCGATCTCGCAATCGGGCAAGTCTCTGGTCGTCACTCTGAGCGGCGGAACGAAGACTACCACCGGCACCCTCGAGGGGAAGAGCATCAAGGCACAATTTGCTGGCGCGCCGGAGGCGGCAGAGTGCGGTGATGGTGGCCTGACCTTAACCGCCACGCTCGATCCCGTGGCCGAGCCAAGAACTTTGAGTGGAACGCTCTCCGTCGAAAGCTGCGCGTCATCCTCATGCGCGCCCATGGAATTTCGCGCCGTAAGGCAGCCGCGCGGCCCCGGGGGCACGCGCTGATGCCCAATCTTTTCATCCTCGTCTTACAGGTTGCCGTAGTTCTGACGGCGTGCCGTTTGACCGGAGCTCTCTTCAAGAAATTTCAGCAGCCCCGCGTGGTGGGCGAAATGTTCGCGGGCATTATGCTGGGGCCATCCTTTCTAGGTTGGATCGCGCCCCATTTTTCAGCATATCTGTTCCCACCCTCCAGCCTGGGATTTCTTAACGCCTTGAGCCAGATCGGCGTGATTATCTTCATGTTCCTGGTGGGAATGAACATCAATCCAAAGGAACTCGCGAAAGAAGGGCATGCTGCCGTGCTCAGCAGCCACGTGAGCATCACGGCGCCGTTTGTTCTCGCTGCATTTCTGGCGCTTTACCTGTATCCGCGACTCTCCGATGACAGCGTAGCGTTCAGCAGTTTCGCGCTCTTCATGGGCGCAGCCATGAGCATCACAGCATTCCCGGTGCTGGCGCGCATTCTGCAGGAACGCAAGATGATGCACAGTCGCTTAGGCACCGTAGCCATCGCTTGCGCCGCCGTCGATGACGTCACCGGATGGTTCATTCTCGCCTACATCGTGGTCCTGATCCGCGCCGCGCACTCCACCACTTCGATCTGGGTGACACTGGGCGGAATCATAGTGTTTGCCATCGTCATGATTTATGGCGTGCAGCGCATGCTTCAGGGCATCTTCTTAAATGCGTATCAGAAATGGGGCCATCTCAGCGAGAACCGCATGGCCTTCATGATGCTGCTGGTGCTGGCGTCGTCGCTTCTGACCGAGAGTCTGGGCATCCATCTTTTGTTTGGCGCGTTCCTGATGGGCGCAATCATGCCCAAGGAGCCGGTCTTCGTTCGTTACGTGCTCGACCGCTTTGAAACCATCACGGTAACTCTTCTCCTGCCTCTGTTCTTCGCCTTCACCGGGTTGCGCACCAACATAGCGCTGGTGAAAGGCCCCACCATGTGGATGTACTGCGGCCTCATCATTCTGGTCGCAACCGCCGGCAAGCTGGGAGGCTCGACGCTGGCCGCCCGGCTGAGCGGAATGCCGCTGCGCGAAGCCGCCGGCCTCGGCACCCTGATGAACGCCCGCGGTCTGATGGAGCTGGTGATTCTCGACGTCGGCCTGGATATTGGCGTGATTTCGCCGGCGCTGTTTTCAATGATGGTCGTGATGGCGCTGGTCACCACGTTCATGACCACGCCCGTGCTGAATTTGATTTGTCCGAAAGAGTATCTCGAAGGTTCAGCTGAAAAACTGGGCGCGGAGAGCGTTACCGCCTCGGCAGTCAGCATGCAGGAAACCGGCGTCGCGTAGGCGCTTTTCCGTTGTTCCCTAAAACAAAACTGTCATCCTGAGCGGAGCGTACCGATTCGCGAATGCGAATCGGCACGCGCAGTCGAAGGATCCCTTGCGCGACGGGGCTGCGCAAGGCCCGGCAGGGAGTTCTCTCGATACCGCAGGATGCCGCGGGCTGAAGTCTGCCGAGTGCATCGTGCGAACTCCTTACACGACCGGCGTCACGTAAAGGCTGTAGGGGTCGTTCGACTCCGCAGACGGTTCGCTATCGCGAACCATCTGCTCCGCTCAGGATGACAGAACTTTCTTTTCAGCGCTCTGCATCCACTTCCACGCCGTCGTCACAATGTCGTCCAACGTGCGCGTCGCTTTCCAGCGCAGGACCTGCTGAGCCAGCCTCGAATCAGCAACTAGCGCGGGCGGGTCTCCCGGCCGCCGGGGAGCGACGCGCGCGGGAACTTTGCGTCCCGTGACCTGCTCGATCTTGTCCAGCACTTCCTTCACCGAGTAGCCCGTGCCCGTCCCAAGATTCACTGCGATCGAATCGGCTCCGCCCGCCAGGCGCTCGAGCGCCGATACGTGCGCATCCGCAAGGTCGTTCACATGAATGTAGTCGCGCACACAGGTTCCGTCCGGAGTGGGATAATCCGTGCCGAACAGCTCCAGTTCAGCACGCGCTCCGGTCGCAGCCAGCAGGGCGGAAGGAATCAGGTGGCTCTCCGGGTCGTGCAGCTCGCCAATCTCTCCACTCTCATCGGCGCCGGCGGCGTTGAAGTAGCGCAGGGCGGCGAAGCGCAGGCCATAGGCGCGATCATAGGCTTCGAGCGCTTGCTCGAAGAAAAGTTTTGAAACGCCATATGGATTCACCGGCTGGCGCGGCGTGTCCTCCGGGATCGGCACCTTGGCCGGAACTCCGTACACCGCGCAGGTCGAAGAGAAGATAATCCGGCGCACGCCGCAATCCAAGCAAGCATTCAACAGGACCAAGCCGCCTTCCACATTGTTGCGGAAGTACTTTCGCGGGTTTGTGACGGATTCCCCGACGTAGGCATGCGCGGCAAAGTGCATGACCGAATCGACGCGGCGCAGGGCCGCTGAGAGCGTGGCTGCATCGGCAATGTCGCCCTGCACCAGTTCGAATCCGCTGGCCAGGAACGCGTGCCCGGTCGAAAGATTGTCATAGATCACCACTTCGTGCCCGCGCCGCCGCAACGTGCGAGCGGCATGACTTCCGATGTAACCCGCGCCCCCAATGACAAGAACAACCAAGTTGTTTTCTCCTCTTTTTAGAGATTGACGCCCGCCGCTCACCGCGAGTCGATAGATTGAATGCTACAGTCTAACGGCTGGGGAGGTTATTCTCCTAGCGCTTGCCGGGCAGCTTCAGACCTTCTGTGGAAATCTAAGCAATGACTGGACTTGCGGTTACCCAAGACCCCTTCGCTAGTAGCACTCCCGTGCCATTTACCAACCCTGGCCTTTGAGTCTAAAGTCTCACCAACGAGTACTCTGAGCGGGTGATCTCTTGTGGGTCGCCCCCGTCTTGAAACTTAGTTTCCCCCCATATTTTCTGTGTCGTCGATAAGGCGGCATTTGCCCTAACTATGCTCCCGAGGATGTCGAAGTCGTTAATGATTTCAATTCAAACTACCCGTCATACAGGAGAAGAAAGAATGTCTCAACATGTCATTTCAGCGCCGGGAACCGAGAAGATCCGGGTGCTTGCCGCTGACAGTACTCGGATGAGCAGCCAATTACTTGCCGAGGCGCTGGCGCAGGACCGCCAATTCGAAGTCACAGGAATCGAGCCCAAAGGTTCGTCAATCCTGGAGGCGGTCGCGCAGAAAAAGCCTCATGTCGTTTTAGTGAGTTCTACCTTAGAGGATTCTAATACTTTGGGTTTTGATATTACCCGCCAGGTCTGCGCGTCGTATCCTGAGACCCGGGTCGTACTTATAATGGACACATCCAGCCGTTCGGCCGTGGTTGAAGCTTTCCGTTGTGGCGCGCAAGGAGTGTTCTCGCGTACCGAATCCTCGAAATCACTTGCCAAGTGCGTTAGCAATGTCTATCAGGGCCAGGTTTGGGCGACCAGCGCAGAGTTGCGCTATCTACTTGAGGCATTTCGAGAGTCGGAACCGACTCAACTTGTCGATTCCCGCGGGGAAGCGATTCTCTCAAAACGCGAGCAGGATGTAGTTCGCTGCGTAGCTGAGGGATTGTCCAACCGCGAGATCGCCAGCCGTTTGAAACTGACCGAACACACGGTGAAGAATTATCTATTCCGCATCTTCGACAAGCTGGGAGTCTCCAGCCGCGTGGAAGTTGTGCTTTACGTCTTCCGTCTGCGCAAGGACTTGAGCGCCAACGTTCCCGACAACCAATGCGTGCACTGCTTCAGAGTCTACGAGAGCGCGCAGGCCAAGGCCGGCCATGCGCCCATTGCGGTGAAAAGGGCAGTGGAACCGGTGAAAGAGATGGCACGCCGGAGCCGGGGGTAAGGCGCAAGTCACGAAGTCGCGGCTTCCGGATGCCGGAAGCCGCATCCTGTAATTCAATCTCACCGCCTACTGCCGCCGCAGGGGCCAGCCTTGCTCCGCCGTGTTGACGATGGCGCGACCGATGACAAGTGACGCCGTGGCCGCCGGGGACGGGACATTCAGGATGTGCAGCATTCTACCGTTGGGCACAAACTGAAAGTCATCCACCAGCGTGCCATCACGGCGCAGGGCCTGAGCGCGCACTCCGGAACCGCCGGGGATTAAATCCTCCGGGCGCAGATCGGGAAGCAGTCGCTGCAAAGCGCGAACGAAGGCAGGTTTGGAAAAAGAGCGGTGAAATTCGTTCAGCCCGCTGCGCCAATGCTTCGCGGCCATGCGCCAGAATCCAGGGAACGCCAGCGATGTCGCCAAGTCGCGCAGGTTGAAATCGGTTCGACGGTAGCCTTCGCGGCGAAAGGCGAGAACCGCGTTGGGGCCGGCATCGACGGTGCCACTTACACGCCGCGTGAAATGGACGCCCAGAAACGGAAACTGCGGATCGGGCACGGGATAGATAAGAGCGCGCACCAGCGACGCGCGCTGCGGAATCAGATCGTAATACTCGCCGCGAAACGGAACGATCATGACGTCCCGCTTTCCGCCAGCCATGCCAGCGATGCGGTCGCTGAACAGTCCGGCGCAGTTGATCAGATAAGTTGCTGGAGAATGACGCGCCAGTGGTCTCTACAACGATCTCATCTGGGGATTCTGCAGGCCGGTCACCGCCGTGGACGTGAGAATCGTTCCGCCCTGCGCACGAATCAGATCGGCGTATTTCTCGCAGACCTTTGCGTAGTCAGTAATTCCTGTAGAAGGAACCACCAGGGCGCGCAGTCCGCTGGCGTGCGGTTCGATCTCTCGTAACTCATCTGCGCCGATGAGGCGAAGTCCAGTCAATCCGTTGGCCTCGCCCCGGCGCCGCAATTCTTCAAGGCGCGGAAGTTCCTCCGCGTGCGTGGCCACAATAACTTTGCCGCAGATCTGGTGCGGGATCTCGTGCGCGCGGCAGAATTCGATCATAGCGCGCGCACCTTCGACACATAGCCTTGCCTTCTGCGAGCCAGGCTTGTAGTAAACGCCGGAGTGAATGACGCCGCTATTGTGGCAGCTCTGATGCTGGCCCACGCGATCTTCTTTTTCGAGCAACAGAAGGCGAAGACGGGGGAAGCGTTTCGTGATCTCGAGCGCGACGGCGAGGCCAACAATGCCTCCACCGACGATGACTGACGTCCCAGCGTGAATCCGTCATGAGCGATGATCATACCGCGATGACTCCATCTTCATCCGCATCCCGTCGCTTCTAGTTCACGACCAAGGTCACGGTCGCGGGCGCTGCATGACTCAGCGTGCCTGAGGCGCCAGTGACGGTGATGGTATAGGTGCCGGGCTGAGTGCCTTGCTTCTGGCCGCCACCGCCGCCACCGCCGCCGTTGCTGCCTCCACCGCCGCACGAGGTAAGCACGAGGGCCAGCAGAAATAATCCGAGCAGGGAAGCGGGCACTGCGAGCCTGGCGTGCTTTTTACGACGGCGCGTTCCTAACAGCACAAGCGCCGGCAGCGCCAGCCAGAGCGCGGGCAGATGCCCGGATGGGCTGGCTGAGTTAGGGGTGGTGGAGATTTGCAGCACAACCGCGGCCGAGTTGTTGCCCGGGGTTACCGAACCGGGCGTGAAAAGGATTACCGAGATTGTGGGCGCGCCGGAGCACGAGAGGCTCACCGCATTCGCGAACGACGTTCCTACCGGCAGCACATTAAAGTTGTAGCTCATCGATTGCCCCGCGGTGATTGTCTGCGTAGTGGATGGCGTGAGTGCGCTGAGGGTGAAATCCTGAATTACCGTGAGCGCGAGCGGCAGAGTCTGAATGGGTTGGCCCGATGAGTCCGTCACGGTGAGGTTGACGCTGTAGACGTTCGTCGGCTGCGGCGCTGCGGTGTTTGGGATATTAACGGTCAGAGTCAGCGTGGTCACAGTTCCCGCGGTGATCGGTATGGGATTGCTGGGGGTGACAGAGCATTGTCCCGAGAACGCGCTGGCATCGCAACTGGCCGTGACTGAGCCGCCATAGTTGGGCGTGATTGATACTTTGGCGGATTGCTGAGATGCCGCGTCTGCGCTGGCCGGAAAGGGCTGGCTGACTGCGAGCTGAAAAGTGTTTACGGTGAGCGAGATCGACGCCGAGTGCGAGAGCGACCCCGACGTTCCCGTTACCATTACCGTGTAAGTGCCTCCTGCGGTGGCGGCGCTGGTGGCGATGGTCAGCACCACACTTACGGAATTGCTGCCTGGGACAACCGGATTGGGAGCGAAATTGCACTGCGCTCCGGAAGGGATTCCGCTGCAAGAAAGAGTCACAATGCCAGAGAACGCACTTCCGGTGGGTGCGATCGTCAGATTATAGGGGCCGCTTGTTTGTCCCGCGCCAACGGTCTGGCTTGGGGTGGAGGACCTGACGGTGAAGTCCTGGGCCGCGGTCACAGCCAGCGTGAACGAAGGTGGCGTGGGCGCCGAGGCCCCCGCAGTGGTGGCTTGCAGCGTTACCGTGTAGTTGCCGGCCGTGGTTCCGGGGGGGACGGTCACGGTTGCCGTCATGTTCACTGGCATGGCGGATGTTGGGTTCACTACTGGGCCGGGAGTGAAAGTGCAGCCCGCGCCCGAGATGCTGGGGCTGAAACTGCAGGAGACTGTGACGCTCTGATTAAACGAACCCTGAGCCGTGGCCTGAAAACTCACGGGCGGGGAAGCCGCGCCGGGCGGCGCGATCACCGTGATGGGGGAAGGCGTGGTCAAGCCGAAGCTCACCACACTCAACGTGACGGCGGCCACGTGAGTTGTGTTATTCGGGTCGGAACCGACAGCCTGTACGTTGAAGTTGAAGTCGCCGATGGCGCTGCCCGTGGTAACCGAGAAGGCTGTGCCGGTGGATGCGGGTGTGAGACTTGCGGGATTGGGAGTGCATGGACTGGGAGGGCTCTTGGTTCCTGCCGTGCAGCTCAACGCAACCGAACTGTTATATCCGTTTACAGCCGTTAAGGTGCCGTTGAAGGTAGGGGTAGTCCAGGCGAATGCGGTGAGCGGCGTATCTGAAACTGCGATTTGGAAATCTGGTGTGGCGACGAGATCAAACTGCCAGACGCCGCGGCCGTAGGTGGAAGCGCGCAAAAGCTTCTGGCCACCGGAGTTGAAGATCGCGAGAGCAGTGACGGCAACGTTGGGCAAAAATCCAGTTTGTTGGGTGCTGGAGGCCGGTCCGAGTTCGGTCCACGCGGGAGCGGAGGTGGGGCTCTGGAAGACGCCAACGTCAGTGCCCACATAAATAATGTGCGCGCTGGGGTCAACGACCACCGCGTTTACCGGAGAATCCGGAAGCGGATCTGCGCCGCCGAAGTTGGTCCAATCGGTCCATGAGGTCCCCGCATTCGTGGTCTGCCACACGTGTCCCGGCCCGCCGGTGAAGCCCATCACAGTGACATACGCGGTGTTGCCGGTGGGGTCGGAGGTGTCGATGGCCACGCTGGAAATTGGCACCTCATTCGGATTGATGCTGCTGCCGCCGGGGCCATTCAACGTGACGTTCTTGAAGGTGGAACTCACACCGGAAACGGCGGTCGCATTCGTTGTGACCCAGACGTTTCCGCCGACCGGAAGCGTGGAAAGAAAGTTCGGGCCGAGGCCGTCGGTGGCGGCATAAATTACCTGCGAGCCGTTCGCGTTGGTGGGGCCACCGGCCGCGAGGGCGCGAACGGTGTTGATCTCGCCGCCTGAGCAGATTCCGGTACCGAGCGTATCGAAATTGAGGCTCAACACGGTGAAGGCTCCGCCTGAGCCTGATCCGCGCCATACCCGGCAGGTTCCCACCAGCGCCGACGTCGTTGATTGCGGATCGAGGACGTAGGGGAAGTAAAACGATCCGTCGTCGCCGCCGACATCACTGCTGTTGACCACTTCAAAAAAGCTGGAGTCGTCGCAATTGGGTGCGGATGTACATCTCTTGATGTTCAGCGACCCAGAGCCGGTGTCGGGATTTGAGGTAAACCAATCGCTGGTGTTGCGGGATCGATGGCATTGTAGCCGCCGTCGCCGCCCAGCACGTTTCCCCAACTCGAATTGGTCGTGGCTGTCGATGTTGCCGGAGAACCGTTATCCTGTGTTCCCCCCAGCAGCGTGTTGGCGTCGGTGGGATGTTGCGAGAAGCTGACGAACTGGGTCATCGATCCCAGGTTCTGATTGAGATCGTCGAATTGATTTGTCCCGGAACACGAACCTGTGGTGAGACCGGTGTATCCGTTCAAAGCGCGATAGATGCCGCCATCGTTGGCGAAATACATCAAATCGGCTCCGGATTCAGCGCCGGAGGACGGGATCATGTATGCGAGCGCGTGCTGATCAGGATGCACGTGGGCGAGCGCCGCGATCGGACTGCAGCCGTAAACGTGCGTGAGATTCATGAACGGCGCGCTGGAACATGTCGGGTTGCTGGAGTTAATCGAACACTTATAAAGGTTGATGGTGCCGGCGTGCAGGTCGGTGGCGGAACTGCCGTTGGGGACGGCCAGCAGTTCCAGGTTGTAGGTTCCCTGCTGCACGCCGCAGCCATCACTGTCGCCGCAGTTGATGATGCCGCTGTCGCTGATCGAGGTCCACGATGCGCCGCCGTTCGTGCTCTGCCAAATTCCTTGATCTGCAGGTTGGCTAAACGTACCTGTCGAAATGAACCACACATACATCTCATTGCGTCCCGGCACGACGGTGATTTCGCCGCGATAGATAGGACAGCTTGTGCTGTAGTTCTGCGGGCAGTTGGCTGTGCTCAGCAATCCCGCAGCGCCCGGTTGGGTGGCGAGGCGTGTCCAGGTAAGGCCGTCGGGAGAAGAGTAGAAGCCGTGATAACGTATGGCCGCAAAGAACAATCCGGCCGCGGCGTTGTATACCACCGAGGTGGCTGACGTTGCCTCGCTTGCACTGGAGAAGAGCGTGTTGTAGGTCCAAGTTTGCCCGGCGTCGGTGGAAGTGTAGAGGCCGCGGTAGGTGTTGCTGGTGAGTGCGCCATCGGTTTCGCCTTCCGCCGTTGCCGCCATGGCCGCGACTACCGTGTTAGTCTGCGTTGTGCTGAAAGCCATGCGGGTCGCGCCCAGGCCGCTGAAAGAATAAGTGCCGCTGTTCGCGGAAGAGACTAACGTCCAGGTATTGCCACCGTCGGCGGATCGCAGAATGCCGAGACCGAAGTAAGAATCAGCAGAGTTGTCAGGTTCGCCCGTACCCACCAGAATCACGCTCTGCGCAGGGTTGGAGTTTCCCGGCTGAATCACAATCGAGCCGATGGAGAGCGTGGCCTGATCATCGGTGACTGCCGTCCATGTGACGTTGTTGGCAGTGCTCGCGGCCGCGTTGGTGGACTTCCACACTCCGCCCTGCGCTCCGCCGATGTAGACGGTGTTGCCGGTGGAGTCCGCGGGATCAATCGCCACCGCGGTGGCGCGGCCTGAAACCTGGTTGTAGTTCTGGGATCCGTTGCCGGTAGCGTCAGAAGCCAGCGGGACCGGGCCCAAGGGCATCCATCCTGGGGATGAGGGTGGAGTGGGGGAGTTCTGTTGCGCAGCGCGAGCCAGGGCGGCGCGCGCCTGCATCTTGGCCTGATAGGCGCGATGGCGCAGCTCGGCGGAAGACTTTCCGGGAACCACACGGCCGCGCAAAAACCATTCCGCGCGCTGCTGCACGTGATCGGCATCCGCATCGGCGATGGGCGTTTCGGGCGCAGTCTTCCTGGCACCCTGAGCTTGCGCGAACGAGAGCAAAGAAAATGGCAACAGTGCAAGCAGGGAAGCGCGAACGGCGCGGCGGAAGTTGGGTAGGGTCAATCCGGTTTGGGTCAGTCTGGGTAGGGTCATAGACGCTCAAGTATGTGGCAAGTATGGGAGGGCACGGGACTGCGGTCAACGAAAAAGGCGCGCAAAACAGTGCTGGGGACCATTCCGGGAAACAGATGGACTGCCTTGTGCCTGTACAATCTCATCTGCCAATGCAGAAGCGACGTACTATGGTTCGAGGGCTGATTGCCTTGCTGGTGCTGACGGCGGGGGGGCCGCTCCCGTGCGCCGGCGCAGCGGGTCGCGAGATCAATGTTGCGGCCGCGGCCGACCTGAGCGCCGCCCTGCAGGAAGTTGCCGCTAACTACGAGAAGCGAACGGGAGTGGTGGTGAGGCTTTCCTTCGGAGCGTCCGGCGCATTGACTCAGCAGATTCAGAATGGCGCTCCGTTTGACGTTTTCTTTTCGGCAGATATGGACTATCCCCGGCAGTTGATCGCGGGCGGACAGGCTGAAGGCGCAACGTTGTATCGGTATGCCGTAGGGCGGTTGGTGTTGTGGGTTCCTAAGGATTCGCCGTTCGATCCCGAGCGCAAAGGCATGGACGTGTTGCTTGATCCGTCGGTGAAGAAAATAGCAATTGCGAATCCGCAGCATGCGCCTTACGGGCGCGCCGCCGCGGCGGCGCTGCAACATTATGGCCTGTACAAGAAAGTCAAAGATCGGCTGGTGCTGGGAGAAAATGTTGCTCAGGCGGCGCAGTTTGTGGAGTCCGGCAATGCGCAGGCTGGATTCGTGGCCTTGGCTCATGCCGAAGCGCCGGCCTTGCGGGGCAAAGGAAAATATTGGGTCGTGCCGGCCGAAGCCTATCCGCAACTGGATCAGGGAGTGGTGCTGATTTCACGCTCCGCCCACCACAAGGATGCGGAGGACTTCCTGGGTTTTGTGAAAACCGAGGAAGCCGCAGACCTGCTGCGGCGCTACGGATTCATTTCTCCTGACCACAAATACAAACTGAAGTAAGGACGAACCAACAAGAACTGGCCGCAAACAATGTTGATCGATTGGCAGGCATTCCGGCTCACCATCGAACTGGCTGTGGTCGTGTCGGCCTTCCTTTTCGTGATAAGCCTGCCGCTGGCCTGGTGGATCGCTTTCTCGCGTTGGCGCTGGAAATTCCTGGTGGAAGCGATGGTTGCTCTGCCGATCGTTCTGCCGCCGACGGTGCTGGGATTTTACGTGCTCGTCGCCCTCGGCTCCCAAAGCCCGCTGGGACGCTGGTGGCAATCTTTGACGGGGCACACCCTAGCGTTCACCTTCACCGGGCTGGTGATCGGCTCGATTCTCTACAGCCTGCCGTTCGCGGTGCAGCCCTTTGCGGCTTCGTTCTCGTCTGTCGATCGCAAACTGCTGGCAGCTTCGGCAACGCTGGGCGCCTCGCCTCTGCGGACCTTCTTCCGCGTGGTGGTCCCGCTCTCCGTCCCGGGACTGGTCACGGGCGTGATGCTCGCGTTTGCTCACACCATGGGCGAGTTTGGAGTTGTATTGATGATCGGAGGCAACATTCCCGGCGTGACCCGCACGGTTTCGATTGGCATTTACGATCAGGTGCAGGCCTCCAACTATGCCGCCGCCAATGCCATGGCATTGTTGCTGCTGGCCTTCTGCTTCGCCGTGCTGACGCTGGTCTATGGGCTGAACCGGCGAACGCCACATCAGAAATTGTGGACGGTGGGTCCGGCGAAGTAAAGCGAATCTCGATGCCCACGCCTGCGGAAATAAAACCCGCGAACCCAACTCTCAGTGCAAGCATTCGCAAGAGCTTTCCATCCGCCGAGCGGGGGTTCTTCCTCGATGTGGAGTTCAGCGCCGCGCCGGGATTCACCATACTGTTCGGCGCTTCGGGATCGGGAAAGACCACGCTGCTGGACTGCGTGGCCGGGCTGGCTACTCCTGACGCTGGGCGAATCGCTCTGGGCGAGCGAATCTTATTCGATGAAAGCCGGCGCATCAACGTGCCAGTGGCCAAGCGCGGCGTGGGATACGTCCTGCAGGAGCTTGCATTATTTCCGCATCTCACGGTCGAACAGAATACCGAATACGGGCTCGCCCATCTGCCGCGCCCGGCCCGCAAGCAGAGAGTTGCGGCGATGTTAGAGGAGTTCCGCATCGGCCACCTGCGCCGGCAGCATCCCGCGGAAATCTCCGGCGGGGAACGGCAGCGCGTGGCACTGGCGCGAGCACTGGTGACCGACCCGTGCGTGCTCCTGCTCGACGAGCCGCTTGCGGCGCTCGACGCCGCGACCAAAGCCAAAATCATCGACGACCTGCGCCGTTGGAATCAGGCGCATCGCATTCCGATTCTTTACGTCACGCACAGCCGCGAAGAAGTGCTCGCGCTGGGCGAACGCGTGCTGGTGATGGAGCAGGGCCGCATCATTGCGCAGGGCACGCCGCATGAAGTTTTGAGCGCTCCGCTTCAGGAAACCGTGGCGCAACTGGCCGGGTTTGAAAACATCTTCGATGCCACAGTCTGGCTGATCCACGAGGATCGCGGCACCATCACTTGCCGCCTGCCGGCCCATACACCGGGAGCGTTCGTCCTGCTGGAAACACCGTTGATCCGCGCCAAGATGGGCGCCCGCGTGCGCGTGGGAATTCGCGCGGGCGACATTCTCTTAGCCACCGTAAAGCCCGAGGGGCTGAGCGCGCGTAATGTAATTCCCGGCCGGATTGTTTCCCTGGAGAGACGGGACATGATTATTTCGGCGCATGTGGATTGCGGGGTAGAGATGGAAGTTTATCTGACGCTCGCGGCGCGCGACGCGTTGCAACTCGCGGCAGGCCGCGACGTGTGGCTGGTGATCAAGACGCACTCGTGCTATTTAATGCAGAAGTAGAGGTCAGAGCACAGAAGTAAGTTCCAAAGCGGATTTACTTCGCGCTCTTTGGGATCAAAAGCTCTTAACCGCGAACGCCGCAAAGTTCGCGAAGAAGCACCTTATTTCTGCATTCTGACTTCTGCATTCTGCTCTTCGTTTTTCTCCATCTCAATCACCGCAATCCACTGTCCCTGCCGCTGTTCCGAAAATACAACATGGCCGCCGAGAATCTTTGCCGCTGCGGCGGGCGGCAGGTCGCGGTGAAAGCCGAAGTAGCGGGACTTCAGTTCAGTCCAAGTTTGCCAGCGATCCCATGGCTCGGGCCCGGGCTCGTATTTTGTCGAGAAGATCAGGGCGACTTCATAATTTGAGCGAAACTCGGCGGCAGACAGCATTTCATCCAGCGTGAAGTTCTCGATACGCACCACGCGCATGGGCCGCGTAGTGTAACCGAGCCATGGCCGGGAGATTTCATCTGACGCCGGCCATGCCGTAAGCACCCGCGCCATGGGGTAACGAGCTTCCAGAAAGCGCTCGCCATCCTGATGCAGCATGATGTAGTCGCGGTATGCGAGATTGTCCTCGGGAGAAAATCCATAGTGCGGGTTCCAGAACCAGCCTGCAACGAATGCCAAGGCGACCAGCGCCACTGCCGCGTGCCAGTAACTCAGCCTGCGCCATAGGGTCGAGATCGAAACAATGATGACCAAGGGCACGGCCGGGAGCATGTAGCGAGCCAGCACGGCGCCGCCAATCAAGGCCATCGCCACCACATAGGTCAGCACGACCACATAGAAAACCATCTGCACGGGAAAGCTGATCCGAGGGCGCTCGGCCCCCGAATCACACTGCGGCAGCAGCAGACACATTGCCAGCAGCATCGCCAAAGTTAAAACCCACAGGTGAAGATAGCCGGTGACTTGCCACAGCCGCATGATGAAAGCTAGAAGAGAGCGGGCCGGACTCAGCGTGGCAGCCACATTGTAGCGAAAGAATTCGGGATTGCCGAATACGTATCCCGTGTGGGCATAGTGATACGCATACCAAAGCGCGAGGGGGACTGCCGGGACTAACAACGTGGCTACGCGCCGCCAAGCGCCCCGGAGGGGCAGCGCGATAGTAGCCCAGCGCTTCAGCGCTGGGGGAAGTTGAGAAGTTGAACCAGTCCCGGAGGGACGACTGATCTGCTCCCGCACTTCCTCGTGAATCATCGCTTCGCGATCCAGCCAAAGGGTTCGCCGCGAGCTTCTTCGCACGACCAAACCCAGAATCTCCCATCCAGCAAGAGCAAGGGGAGCCAGAATCGCTGTCTCCTTCGCCAAGGCTGCGAGAGAGAACCAAAACATCGTTGCGAGAGCCTGGCCTTCCACATACGCCGAAAGAGCCCAGAAGGTAAGACCGGCGGCCAACAGGTCCACTTGCGCCAGCGAGCTTTGCGCGAAAAATACGGGATACAGCGCGGTGCACAGCACAGATGCGATCGCAACGTTGGTGTTGGCAACGCGCTCAGCCAGACGAAACAGACCGAGAAGCGAGAAGGCTGCGAGGACTAGCATGGCCGTCCGAGTCACAAGCGGAGCGTAGCCCACCACCTTCCACCACAAGGCCAGCCAGGCCATCACCAGCGGCGGGTGCGCGTTCGAAACCGTGGAGTGAGGAATCAGGCTTCCCGTGAGCAGCAGATCGCGCGCAGCAGGAATGTAGTAGCCGGCTTCATCCCAGAAGTAAGGCAGCTGCAACAGGGGGAGGTGTAGCAGAATGATGAATATAAAGATGACGGCGAACACCAGGGCCGGGTACGCGCGCGACCATTGCATGGGGCCGCTCCGGCCAGGCGAAGCCGGCGCGCGCTGAGTTCCGCGGCAGTTTAGTGCACCGGCCCGGGCGCAGTCATACGCGGGTCCAGCTTGATCTCGCCGAAGGCGCTTTCGTAGCCAGAGACGTTCTGCTGCAGCAGCCCCAGCAGCGCCTTGGCCTGTTGCGGGCTGAGGTAGATGCCCTGAAAGTTGCGGATCTCGACCTGGTTCTCGGTCTGCTGCTGCAGGGTGCCGAAGACCATGAAGAAGTCCCAGACATTCACCCGCATCTGCACGCTGTTGGCATAGGCTTCGCGGTATTCGGGAGCGTTTGTGAGCTTGACGTTGGGTTGGGCAGGAAGGCTCATAGAAATGCAGTGTAATGACTTAGCCGCGCGAAGGGAAGGTGCGGACCGCAGAATTTCTGGGGAGCACGGCGGTAACCGACAAAAAATGTCAGCCAGTCTGCGGGTTTCTGGCTGAGTGCCGTCGCAAAGAATGGCGCGAAAGGTCATGGTCGTAAGCTACTTTGCTGAAACCAAAGGGGTTGTAGGATGTCACTAGACGTGTCGATAGGTATTCGAAATGCCGCAGTAGAAGCGGTTCCTAAATTGAACATGCGAGTTACTCTATGACCCATAAGCCTGAAGACGCGGCTATTGATGAAATCATTCTCCCTGAAAACCTGATCCAGTTGGGGTCTGTGCTGGAAGAGGGCGTCACTGCAGTGGACGTCTGCATAGTGTTGGCGAAGGTGTTTCAGGTCCAGCATGCAGAGGTTGCCCTGCTGCGCCTGGAAGGCGGCCTGCTCAAATTTATTTTGCCCGAGCACCTGAGGACTACTGGAGCGATTCCGATTTCCAGCAAAGCGGTGGCTGCTCACACCGCGTTGAGCAAGAAGGCGGAGATCTTCAACAATTTTGCCCGCGTAAAACACGCCAGCATCTTCGAGACGATTAAGCCGGTGGGAGCCGAAGAGGAAGACCCAGCGCCACCCGCGCCCATCCAGAAGCTGATGTCGGTGCCGATACTGGATCGGCACTTGACCGTGCTGGGCGTCATTCAAATTTCCCGCAAAGGCCTCGATCCGCGCTTCACTCAGGATTTCAGCCGCGAAGATCTTCACGACCTGGAACTCGCAGCCGGGGTGCTGGCGATTTCGCCCGTGATGCAGGAGAACTAAGAAGGCTTGTGGCTGGGCTCATGAGCCCGCAGCCGCTCGCCTGCTCTGCGCCTGAATCGGAGGCGTCCTCCGGTCGCTGTCTGCGTTGATCTTGAATTGCTCGACCAGTCGCCGCAATTCGGCGGAAGTTTCCACCAGTTGCTGCGCTGCTTTCTGCGTATCGCCCGCGCCGCGCGAAGTGCTCTCGGCGGCATCGGCCACGCCGGCAATGTTGCTGGTGATTTCGCCGCTGCCCTGCGCCGCTTCGCTGACATTGCGCGCCATCTCGTTGGTGGTCGCGTTCTGCTCTTCCACCGCCGTGGCAATCGTGCTGGAGATGTCATTGATCTGGTTGATTACATCGCTGATCGTACTAATCGATTCCACCGCAGCTTTCGTGTCGACTTGAATAGTCTCGATCTTGCGGCCGATGTCCTCGGTGGCCTTGGCGGTTTTCTTGGCCAGCTCTTTTACCTCGTTGGCGACGACGGCAAAACCTTTACCCGCCTCGCCGGCGCGGGCAGCTTCGATGGTTGCGTTCAAGGCCAACAGATTAGTTTGCTGAGCGATCGAAGTGATGACCTTGATTACCTGGCCGATCTCCGCAGATGAGTCGCCGAGTTTCGTCACAGTAGCATTCGCGATTTTGGCCGCGCCCACCGCCGAGGTGGCGATCTTGGCCGCTTCGGTGGCGTTCTTGGCGATGTCTTTGATGCTGGCGCCCATCTCTTCGGCGCCGGTGGCCACGGTTTGAAGATTCTGGCTGACTTGCTGCGTTGCGTTGGAAACCACTTTCGTCTGCGCCGAGGTTTCCTCGGAGTTCGCGCTGATCTGCTGGCTGGTGCTTGATAGTTCCTCGCTCGCCGCGGCCACGTGAATGGACGTCTCGGCGATGGCTTCGACGGTTTTGCGAAGGTTGTTCTTCATGGTGTTCAGCGCCGCGGTAGTACTTCCAATTTCATCTTCGCTTTCTACTGGCAGGTCGGCCATCGCCAGATCGTTGCCGGCAATTCGATTGGCCAGATGGAAAGCGGACCGCAGCGGATTCGTCACCAGTTTGAGGATCAGAAAATAGATCACGCAAGCGGCCGCCAACCACATGACGAAGCTGGTTAGAAACAAGACAATCAAGTTGGAGTGCGCAGTCTGCACCAGTCCCTCCGCGGAAGCTTTCATGGCAAATGCTCCACGCAAGTCCCCCGACTTCATTCCTTCTTTGATGTAGCCAAACGGATCCTTCTCCCGGCCGGATCTCCGTGACAGGTCAGGCAGTCCGCGGTAAGGCGGACGGGCTGGGCGTAGCGCATTATGTCTTCGCCATTCTCCACTTTCCTTTCGTAAAATTCCTTCAGCGACGGATCTTTTTGGAAGCTTTCCAGCGCCCGGCGCTCGAAATCATCAGGCTGATTCTTGGGGTTGCGCGGTGTCAGCGTGGGCGTGCGGAAGGACATCTTTTGCGTTTCGGCGTATTGCTCGGCGACATTCCAGGCCACGACCACCGGCACCTGCTGCACGTGCTTGAAATTTCTGTCGGGGACCATCAGATCGATGTTCTCGGAGAAAAACGTGCGGGTGGCTCCGGCCATGCCCACAATCTGGCGCACTTTGTCGCGAAATGCGTCCTCCGCCTGGCCGTTTACGCGGCGCTGCGTGACCCAGAAGCTGAGCGCCGTTGTAAGGGCCAGTGCTGCAGAAATCGATCCGATGATTTTCACGTTCAGCTTCATTTTCCTAAGCATAGGAAGGCTCCAATTTTGGCTTAGTGAATCTCGATACTCCTATTCGTTCGTCTAGGCGTGCGCTGCCAGGCTTCGCGCTGGATTTGCATTGGCAGCGCGGCTGTTTTCGCCGGCGTTGATCTTGAATTGCTCGACCAAGCGTCGCAATTCCGCCGAGGTCTCAACCAGTTGCTGGGCCGCTTTCTGCGTATCGCCGGCGCCGCGCGAAGTGCTTTCGGCGGCATCGGATACGCCCGCAATGTTGCTGGTGATTTCGCCGCTGCCGTGCGCTGCTTCGCTGACATTGCGCGCCATCTCGTTGGTGGTCGCGTTCTGTTCTTCGACTGCCGTGGCAATTGTGTTCGAGATGTCGTTGATCTGGTTGATGACCTTGCCGATGGTGCCAATCGACTCCACCGCTGCCTTGGTGTCGACCTGAATGGTTTCGATCTTGCGGCTGATGTCTTCGGTGGCCTTGGCGGTTTTCTTGGCCAGCTCTTTTACTTCGTTGGCTACCACGGCAAAACCTTTGCCCGCATCGCCAGCCCGAGCGGCTTCAATGGTCGCGTTCAAAGCGAGCAGGTTGGTCTGCTGCGCAATTGCGGTGATGACCTTAATCACCTGACCGATCTCGGCCGAAGACTCGCCCAGCTTCGATACAGTGGCATTCGCAGCCTCGGCGGCGCTGACGGCCGAGGTTGCAATCTTGGCGGCCTCGGTGGCGTTCTTGGCGATGTCTTTGATGCTGGCGCCCATTTCCTCGGCGCCGGTGGCTACGGTCTGAAGATTCTGGCTGACCTGCTGAGTGGCGTTGGAAACTACCTTGGTCTGCGCCGAGGTTTCTTCGGAGTTGGCGGTGATCTGCTGGCTGGTGGCGTTCAACTCTTCGCTGGCCGTGGCGACCTGAACGGACGATTTTGAGATCGACTGGATCACCTCGCGCAGGCTGTTCTTCATGGTGTTTAAGGCTTCGAAGGTCCGTCCAATTTCATCCGTGCTGGTGACCTGCAGGTCGGCGATGGCCAGGTTGTTCTGGCGAAGCTCGGCGACGAAGCCCATGACTTGATTTACCGATCCGCTGAACCAGCGGCCCAACAGGAATGCGACCACTGCCCCGAGCGCAAGCCCGGTAATTGCGAGGGCGATCACCAGAGTCCGCATCCTGGCCTCGACAGCCGTCGATTCTAGCTGCGTTTTTTCGTGCTTCTTCTCCTGGAACGAGGCCTCCTCGGCTATCGCATCATGCAGCTGGCTCCGTAATTGCGCCACCGGAGGACTGAAGTACAGATCGACCGCCTCCTGTTGGTGGTTGCCCGCCCGCAATTCCGCTACGTGATCCGTTGCGGCGGCATAGTCCAGCGATAACTGCTGACCTTTAGCCAGAATCTGCTTTGCCTCTTCCGATATCAACAGAGGTCGCAGTTCCTCCATCGTTTTTGTAAAATCCTGTTTAGCTCTTTCGTAGGAGTCGCGTTCCCTGTCCTTGCCCGTCAGAAGGTAGCCGCGAATCGCGGAGATTCTCCCGGTCAGGTCGCCCTGCAATTTTGTGGTGAGCGTGGCGTTCTTAGCAGTCACCTCGGCGATGGCGGAAATCGCCACCACCTGCCGGACCGAGTAATAAGTGACCCCGCTGGAGGTCGCCAAAATCAGCAAAATCATCGCGAAGCCCAACGCTACTTTCGTGCCCACATTCATCGTTTTCAGCATGATTCTTCTCCTGACGAATTCAAATTTTCCAATTTCAAAAACGAGGAACTCACATAAAGCAAAACCAAGAGCTTGGCACCGTAGCCTAGTTCACAACCTGCGCCGATCTTGCCGCAGAACCAGGTTGCGAAACGATCCCATCCGCGCTGCGCAGGATCGCCGGAATATCCAGCAACTCCGTGACTCGTTCGTCGATTACAACCGAATACAAGACCGAAGCCCGGGTCGCCGCCGACCTCACGTCCGCGAGTTCTTCGACGATGTCGAGAATCCGTTCCACGACCAGGCCAAAAGTGCGGCCCTCATGGTTGAGCACCAGCACCTGGATCGGTCCTGAATCTATGGCGGGCAGAGCCTGCAACGCCCGCAACCTGTTGCGCCTTTCTTCCAGCACTACGTTGAGACGAATCAAGGGCAGGATCTGCCCGCGATACTGCGTCACCCACTCCCTGCCCGACATCTCGACTTGCGCCACGGGGAACTCCTCCAGCCGCGCCAGCGCGCTCAGCGGTATGGCCATGCGGGAATCGCCCGGTCCCGCAAATAGGAGGAAGGTTTGCTTCTCCGCGCTCGCTGCCGATTCCGTGACTTTTCCAGTCAGGGCCCGTTCCCGCATTTCCGTAACCACGCTGGCCCGCTGCGCCAGGCCAAGCACGTCGAGGATGAGCGCCACTTTGCCGTCGCCCATGATGCTCGACCCGGCAAAAGTCTTCACTGTCTTGAGTTGTTTGCGCAGCGGCTTCACGACAATTTCTTCGGTGTCGTTGATCTCATCCACCACCAGGCCGAATTGCCGCCCATCGGCTTGCAGCACCACGATGTTGACCGCGTTGCTGCTTTCTGATGCGACGTTCGCATCGGCAGCGAGGTTCAACTCCCGGTTGAGATAAACCAGAGGCAATAGCCGCCCGCGCAGCCTGTACACCGGTGAGCCATGCACCAACTCAACGCCTTTAACGGCATCGTCGGCCTCGATCCGCACCAGTTCGAGCAGACTGACCTGCGGAATGGCGTAGCGGTCACCGCCGCAACTTATCACCAGCGCCGGGATGATGGCCAAGGTCAGCGGAATCTTTACCCGAACCGTGGTGCCGCGGCCTATAGCCGATTGCACATCCACCGTGCCGCCGATTTTTTCGACGTTGGTTTTCACCACGTCCATGCCCACGCCACGCCCCGAAACGTTCGTCACTTTTTCCGCAGTGGAGAATCCGGGAAGGAAGATCAAGTTGAAGATTTCCCGCTCCGTCAAGCGCGCGGCCTGGTCGGCGGTAATCACGGCGCGTTCGGTAGCTTTCTTGCGGATGCGTTCCACGTTCAAGCCCGCGCCATCGTCAGTGATCTCGATGATGACCTGTCCGCCCTCATGAAACGCGCGGAGAATCAGGCGTCCGGCTCGATCCTTGCCGGCATTCACGCGGGCCTCGGGGAGTTCGATTCCATGGTCCACGGAATTGCGCACCAAATGTGTGAGCGGATCTTTTATCGCCTCGATGATGGTTTTATCCAGTTCTGTCTCTTTGCCTTCCATCTCGATGTTGACTTCCTTGCCGCAGCCGAGGGCCACGTCGCGAACGGTTCGCGGGAACTGGCTCCAGATGTTCCCGATGGGCTGCATGCGGGTCTTCATGACCTGCTCCTGCAGTTCTGTCGCAATCAGGTTCATGCGCTCGGAGACAGCCTGCAGGCCGGCGTCTTCGAGCGTATTCGTGAGTTGCACAAGTTGGTTGCGGGCCAGCACGAGTTCGCCGACCAGAGTCATCAGCTTGTCGAGCAGGGTGACTCCCACGCGAATGGTTTCGGGCGGGGCGTCGCGGGTTTTCGCGTCCAGGCTATGCACAGCCGCCGACACGTCTTCCGCCTTGGCCAATCCCAGGGCCACCAGAATCTCACCGAGGCGGCGGCGATCTCCGTGTTCCTGTTCCTCGAGTGCCCGCGCGATGTCGGCGGGTTGCACTATTCCACGCTCGACCAGCACACCTCCGAGTTTGCCGCGGGAAGGCTTACGCGGCGCATCTTCTTTCTTTTTTCGAAGTTCGGCTGGAGGCCCATCGGGCGCGGGCGGGGCCAGTTCCCGAGCAGCGGCAGCAGTCTCCTTTTCGGGCGTGGATGCCAATGCCTCTGTGGGGGGAGACGGTTTCAACTCGGCGGGGGCAGGCGTTGGGTCCGGCGCGAGGACAACGCTTGCGCCCTCAGCGGTCTGCAGCCGAGTTAGAGTCTCTCGTAATTCCGGATAATCTTGCTCACCATCCTTGCCGGTCGATCCGATCTCTTGCAGCATCTGCCGCACCGCATCCACCATGCCCAGCAGCCCAGTCGTGATTTCTGGATTCAGCGTCAACTGACCGTCGCGCAGGCGCGTGAGAAGGTTCTCACCGACGTGTGCGACCCTTTCCAGCTTGTCGAAACCCAGGAAGCCGCAGGTTCCCTTGATGGTGTGAATGGTGCGAAATATTCCCGCCAGCGCATCGCTGTCCTGGGGGTTTTTCTCCAGTCCAACCAGATCGCGGTCCAAACGGTCGAGATTCTCGTAGCTCTCGGCCAGAAAATCCTGGACAATGTCACCTTCGCTCATCGCAGTTATCCCCTTAGGTCTTCCTAGTGACCTATCGTCGGGTCAAGCGATTTGCATTAGGAGGGAGGAAGCTCACACAGAAGCACTCGGGCGGGCACAGAGTTAGGCAAGAAAAGCAAAAAAGGGCCGATGCGGGACCCGCCCTAAACTTTGGTGCGAAAGGGGGGACTCGAACCCCCACGGTTTTACCCGCCAGATCCTAAGTCTGGTGCGTCTGCCAATTCCGCCACTTTCGCCTACCTTTGATTATACAAAGGCGGGGTTCTTCAGTTCACGGTGAGAGGGGTTGTGACGCTGCCGATGCGGCCATTCAGATTGTTACGAACTACGAAGTGGACTTTGTATTCTCCGGGCGGAAGCTGGAGAACGTTCTTGAAGAAGACGCCCTCTGTTTTGGCTTTGGCTAGTCCCTCGGCATCCAGGCTGCCCTTCGCGGTTCGGCCGTCTTTTTGCGGCGCTGCGCCGTTTCGATCGGCCTCCCAGATGAAGTCGATGTCGAACCGATTCTGATCCGACTCATTTACCACACTGTTCGCCGGCACGACAATGGCAAACTCGGCGTTCTTCCCTGGGTGTTCTGCCGGCGTGAGTGCGGGGTTCCAACGCACCAACATGGGAATGCCGGTGCTCTCGAAGGGCGAAGTCAGCGCAAAGTTAATATCCGCTTTGTGAACGGCTTCGGCATCCTTTGCGGCGGCGCCGACGAAGAAGCCTTCGCGGGCGCGCACTTCGGCGCCGCTGTGTTGCAGTTTCACGTGCAGCTTCCGCCACCCGGGTTTCGGGTTTTGCGAATCGAGGTAATATGCGAGCACGTAGTACGAGGAGGAATCCTCCGCGGCTTGCCGGAAGCCGGGGGTCAAATCGTTACTGTTGTAGAAAGCACGCCCGCCGGTCATCTCGGCGAAAATCTTGAGATTCTCGATGGTGGAAACTTGGAAGCTGCCTCGTGCAGACCTGGCGGACTTGCCGCTCCACGCTTCTGTCATTGCGCTTCGTGAACCGAGGCCGTCGGTTGCTGCCTGCGAATTCATAACCAGTCCCCGCACGTCCACGGGGTAGACCGAAACCTGCGCGTCATTCAGCGCTTGCACAGCCCGTTCATACAGCACTGCAAGCCGCGGATTCTCGGGCTTCGATGAAGGCGAATCCATATAAAAGGGAAAGCTTCCCGTGGCCCACACCAGCGACTTCCTGCCGGGAACTCCGGAGAGCGACCACGCAATCGAGAGGAATGCGCCCATCGTGTCTTCGATGGCTCGCTCCTGCCGAAAACGCGCGTTGACCGCATCTGCTCCCAAAGCGAAACTTCGCATCCTGTCTCCTGGATTGCTGGACATCCCGTCATGGAGACTAAAGTTAGTTATCTCGTCGATCGACTGGGTAGCCGCGACGGCCTGTGCGTCAATAGAGAAGCCCTGCATGGCGGGCATTTCGCTACCGAGTTTCTTGACTGCGGCGATCAGCGAAGATGGGTCCTGCGTAAAATCGGTCACCCTTTGCACTCCGTTGCGTCCCAGGATCATCAGCCCAAAGGGTTGGCTCGAGTCCAGGCTAGCGGCGAGGAATTTGATCAGCTGCTGACGCCCAGAGAACTGATCCAGAAATGGGGTGTTGATCTGGTCGAGCAGAATAATCGTAAGCGCATGGCGGTGGTGGGCGTTGACGGTTACGTTGCTGAAGGTATTTGCGGCGCGGTTGGCGGCAGAAATCCGCTCGTGGCTCGCCGCGACCTCCTCGAATACAGCGATCTTTTTCTCCTTGCCGTTTTCAAAAACCTGGAAGTCCTCCTGCTTAAGCCCGTGAATCGGCTTTCCATGCTTGTCGGTGATTACCGCCGGAATCTGAACCAGAGTAGATTGTGACTTGAAGGTTGGTTGAAGAGGGCGCTGATTTTCTGCAGTCGGTGCAGTTGCCTCCCGCTTCTGAACTTGCGCAGACAGGGCGCAGGCGGAAAGCGACAAGGCGGCCAGAGTGATACGGAATGAGGCGCTACCACGTCGCACTGCGCGTCTCCAAATGCTGAGGCGCGACAGGGCGGAGTGGAGTTCCCTCAGCCCCCGACAAGGAGTGGCGCGCCTCGGTACTCGAGTAACCGTTCGGGCAACCGTACTACTGCACGGCGTTCAGTCCCTGATAAATAAACATGCCCGCGAGCGCCAGCAAGAACACGCCAAAACCGGTGCCGAAGACCCAGACCGGGATGGTGAGCCGGTTGACCTTCGTGATCAGTTCCGTCTGCTCCTTTTGCATGTGCGCGCTCGCGTCGTCGAGATACAACGCCTCATCCTCGTGCATGGTGAGCGTGCTGCGATAGATGAGGAGGACAACCAGGCCGACGGCGAAAAATCCACATCCAACCGCGAGTCCAATCATTAAAGGAGACCATGTAAGCATAGGGCACCTCGACAGTTTCGAAGCCAGTAGGCATCTCCCCCGAATCGCGGGATGCAGGCTTAGCCTACAATCCTCAACGTGGAGGAGGGCCAACGCAGAACATTATAGACCCATTGGCAAGTGTTACCGAAGGAATCGTTACCTGGCGGGCAGCATCCAAAAGCTAGGGGATTTTGGCAGCACGGGTTTGTTATTTTGATTACCCGATTACCCCTGCCGCCAGTTGGAACCCTCTGTTATAATTAATAGACTTTAGAGCCAAGGAGATACGACGAATGGCCACGACCTCTGTTCCTGATGTGAACACCAACCCGCAAGCCAATCCGGAAGTCAAGAAGACCCCGCCGGTTTCGCTTACCGCCAGCGCGGTTTCAAAAGTGAAAGAGATCATGGGACAACAGACTCCTGTACCCGCCGGCCTGCGCATTGGCGTAGTGGGTGGCGGCTGCTCCGGATTCTCGTATTCCATGCAGTTTGAAAATGCTGCTGGAATGATGGACAAGACTTTCGACATGGACGGGCTTAAAGTGTTCGTCGATGCGACCTCCGTCATGTATCTGAACGGCTGCATCGTGGACTACGTCGAGACGCTCGAAGGCGCCGGCTTCAAGTTCGAGAATCCGAACGTGAAGAGCACCTGCGGTTGCGGATCGTCGTTTAGCGTGTAAGTTGCTGAACGCCACAATCTGATGGAAGAAAACGGCCTCATCTTCGGATGAGGCCGTTTTATTTTAGGCCTGTCGTTTACGGGATAAAAAGCCCCACTTCTCCCAAAAGACGCGAGAAATGGGGCACCGTCATTTATTGCGGTGTAGTGGTGGCTGGCTGCACCGGCGTCGTCCCGCTGGTACTCGAATTATTTCCCGAACCCGATTGCCCGAACGAGGATTGTCCAAACGAGGACTGTCCGGACGACGGCTGCCCGAACGGAGACTGACTGGTTGTACTGCCGGTCGCGCCCGGTTGCAAATTGGTTTGCGCCATTGCCAGCGATGGCTGATACGGTGTGGTGATCAGGCCTCCGCGGTCGAAGGCTGGGTCGTACACAAACTGCCATTCGTTATATTTTTTCTTCTTGTTGTACTCGCGAATCGTGTCTTTCTTGCTGATGCTGGCCACGCCCACGATGGGCCCGGAGGCGATGAGCTGCTGGCTGCTCGAACTCGAATCTCCCTTGTCGGCGCCGGCTGCGACCTGGGTAGAGGACTGAGTGGGATCAGTTCCTGCAGCCGGAGTCGTTCCCGATTGTCCGGCGGTGGTTTGCGAGTCGGAATTGCCCGCGAGCCCGCTTCTTGAGTTCGAGCCCAGTCCGGAGGACTGCGCGAACACGCCGGAGCTGTTCACTCCGGAATTGAATCCGGAACTGTTGAATGCTGAGCTATTTGACCCAGAAGCGCCGAACGCGGAGGTGCTCTGCGAGGAGCCGTTGAGTCCCGCCGGCGAGCCGATGGGGCTGGCGCCGGCAATGCCTCCGGCGAGCGTTACACCTTGTTCACCGAAGTGCAGCAGCCTGAAATCTTTGTTCTTGTTCAGCGGGTCTTTGTAGTGCTTGCGCAGGTAGCGCAGATTGTTGGTGTTGTCGAGGTCTTCTAGCCTGGTTGGGTAGCGTCCGAATTTCTTGTAATAAGCGCGGATGGCGCGCGAGTATTGCACGCCGCGATGGACCATTTCCAGTTCCCGGTCGCGCCGGATCTCAAAGTCAATTTTGCTGGCGGCGGCCATTGCGAAGATTCCCATCAGAGCGACCACGAGAAGCAGCGTCAGCAGGATGTATCCGTCTTCTTTCTTACGGCGAACTACTTTGTGACGGGCTTCCTGCGAAAGAGGTCTGGCGGTGGTTTGCCCGCTGCTCTTCGATCTAATGCGCTGTGCGGTGAACTGCTTCACGATGGGTTCCCCACGGTCAGCGGAATGCTTTGCGGCGGGCCGCTTCCGACGACGTCCTGAATATCCACCGAAGTCGGAGAGATTTTCACGACTTTGTAGCGGCGGTCCACGATCTCGCCTTCGCCTGCGATGAAAGTATCGTCGCCCTTGATGAGGAAAATCTTCTTGGGTTCTCCGGGCCGGCTCGCGAAGCCGAAGAATTTCAGAGGAATCGGCTGCGCCGCAGTCTGAGGAGGCGCATGATAAATGTCGTTAGCTTTCTTTTGCTGGTCGGTCGCGCCACTGGCTAGCGCCGTGGGAATCTTCACGTCCTCGGCTTGCGATATAAAAATGTTTCGTCCCGACCCTTCGTACTTGATGGCCTCAGTGGCGGCGAGGAGCTTCAGTTGCAGCGTAGGATCGAGGCTCTGCCCGGCGCGTTCCTTCTTAACCGGCGCAGAACCGCGGTGCGCCGCGGGGCGAGCAGGGTTCACCACCGCCACCGGGTCGGTTGCCGTGGTTGCCGGGGTGGTCGACGCTATGGTCGAGGAAGACGGCATGAACTCATAGACCACCACGAGCAGGAGCACCACTCCCAGCGCGGCTGCGAAGATCATCTCTTTCTTGTTCTCGGTTCCCAGTTTCACTACGCGCCCGCCTTCAAATACGTTTCCAGTTTCATTTGCAGCTTGATGGGGCCCTTCTGTTCGCCGGCCAGCGTGATGCTGCTGATGAGGAAAAACATGTCATCGCGTTCCAGCGCATTGATGAACTTTGCGAGAGATACATAATTGCCTGAAAGTTCGGCTTCCATGGCCACCGGATCGAGGCGGCCGGTCGCTTCGTCTTTCACATTCACAGGATATCGTGCCTGCTCGATCGTGACCCCGTTGGCCGCCGCCAGCTTGCCGAATTCGGTGGCGATTTGCGAATCCTGAGTGGGGAAGCGTTTCTTGTAGAAGTCCGCGATTTGCTTGTTCGCGGTATGCACTTTGTCGGGGAGATTCGCCAGCGGCTCAACCTGGCGGGTCTTCGTCTGCAGTTCAGCCCACAACTGGTTCAGTTCCTGGCGGCGCGACTCGGTCGAACCCACCAGCGGCGAAAACAGCAATCCGAGCGCCACCACATCCACGCCCAGCAGGATCGCCAGCGAGGTCTTGATGTTCTTCCGTGTTTGCCGCAGGTCTGGCATCAGGGCTTGCTCCGTTTGGTGATCTTTGCGGCAACCGGGGCCAACTCCCGCGACGGCAATTGTCCGGGAACGTAAACCGCGTTGATATTGAATTGAACCGTATCGCCAGTGCCCGCGGCCGCTGAAGACTCGGTCTCGATGTAGGTCTGGGTGAAGCGCCCCGAATCTTCCATGCGGCGGGCTAGTTCAAGGGCCTTTTCCCGCGAATCGCCGCCGACGGCCATTTTCAGCGTGAGCTGGTTCTCTTCATCCAGTACGGGATGAATCGAAATCAGATGGACGCGCGCCGGCATGACCTTTTCCAGATCTTCCAGCACATGCGTCCAGGAAAGCGTCTTGCGCTCGATCAATTGGTTCAGAAATTGGGACTGGTCGCGGGTGGCGCGATTCTCCGGCCGATTGAGAAATTCTTCGGCCTGCTGGCGCTTGCGGTCGCGCTGCGCAATCTCAGCGCGGTAGGTGGCGATAGTGGCATGGTCGTGCCGGGCCGCCATCCAGTTCGAGACGGTGTAGGTCAGCAGTGCAAGCGTGACGATCACCGCCACGGCCAGAGCCGTCCCCCAGCGCAGCCAGAACTGCCGCGCATCTTCATAGGGCTGGCTCGCGAGATTGATGTCGAGACGCATAAAAGTCAGTGGCCAGTGATCAGTGGTCAGTGGTCAGTAGATCTTTCTGATCTCTGACCACTAGCCACTGACCACTGCCTTTACGAAATTAGTGCTCCTACTACTCCGGCCATTCGCCAGCGCGGCACGGAGCCGCCCGTGCTCGTTCCCAACTGCGAAGCGCTCACCAGTTCCTGCACGTCCGCTCCGGTCTGCGCGCGCAGCGCGGGAGCGGCACTGCCCGTGTCCGATATTCCGGCAACGAATATCTTCTCTATATTTAGATGATAGGTATCCTGAAAAAAGACTACCGAAGGGTAAACGTCTTCGGCCAGCTGATCTCCCGTGATCGTAACCCCGCGCATGTTTTCGAGGGTTCGGAAAAGCTGAAGCTGATCGCCATTGAGAATTGCGATGCTTGTGGTGCGGGCATCCACCTTCACCACCAGAGTGGGACGCTCGCCCTCCGCGGCGCCCAGCGCCGCCAGCATGGAAGGCAAGATAACTCCCGGGCTGAATCCGGCATCGCGAAAGGCGGCTTCGTATTCCTCGACCACGCTGGCCACGGCGACGGCGGCGACGACTCGGACGCCGTCTTTCGATTTCTGCGCATGGTAGGAAACCCGAGCCTTGTTGACGTCAAAGGGCAAAGATTTTTTCAAACGAAACCGCACCACATTGGCGGCTTCTTCGGAGTCGGCGGGGAGTGTATCGAATTCGAGGAGGACCACGCGCACGGCTGCGTCAGGGACTACCGCGATCACATCGTGGGTGCGGCCCGCCACACTTTCAAGAGTCTGCTCGACCGCGGCTTTGACGGCGTCGCGCTGGCGCAGATTGCTTTCGACCAGGTCTGGAACCACGCTGCCGGGTGCGAGTTCGCGCGCGGCGCAGGCGGCCAGGCTGCGGCCGTCATCGGACAGCCGGCCCACCAGCACGCGATCGGCGGCGATTTCACACGCCAGCCGGGGTTTCGCCGAGTTGTTGCCAGATCTCATGGGAACAGTGGTCAGTGGCTAGTGATCAGTGGCCAGTAAATTCGGAGTTCAGCACGCTGACACTTTTCACTCGCCGCTTTTACCTTTCTATAATTCAAACTCGCCAGCTTACGAATTGCAATAGCTGAAGGGGCACTTCAGGTGCTGACCAGCTGCCCGTGGCCGATGGGGTCAAACTGGGCACTGGGCACTGGCCACTGACCACGGCTTTTACCGCATGGCCTCGATGAAGGTGACCTTATTGATCTCTTTCAGCGTGGTCAGGCCGAGCCGAACCTTGTCCAGTGCCGATTCGCGCAGGAAACGCATGCCTTCTTCCCGTGCGGCGCGGCGGATTTCCGACGTCGGCTTTCTGGCCAGAATCATTTCGCGGATGCGGTCGCTCAAATCCAGCAATTCGTGAATCGCGGTCCGGCCGCGGAAGCCGGTGCCCGCGCACTCGATGCATCCTGGGCCTTCATACAAGGCCACGTTCGACCACTGCACGGGATCGAGGCCGCTGGCCTCCAGCACGTCGGGCGGATAATTCACCTGGGTGCGGCAGGATTCGCAGATCAAACGCACCAGGCGCTGGGCCAGAATGCAGTTCAGCGCAGAAACAAAGTTGTAGGGTTCGACGCCCATGTTCAGGAAGCGTCCGATGACATCGACTACGTTGTTGGCGTGGACCGTGGTGAAAACCAGGTGGCCGGTAAGCGCGGACTGGATGGCGATTTGCGCCGTCTCAGTGTCGCGGATTTCGCCGACCATGATTTTGTCCGGGTCGTGGCGCAGAATGGAGCGCAGGCCGCGGGCGAAGGTCAACCCTTTTTTCTCGTTGACCGGAATCTGGGTGATGCCGCGAAGCTGGTATTCGACCGGATCTTCAATGGTGATGATCTTGTCTTCGTCGGTCTTGATTTCATTGACCGCGGCGTAGAGCGTTGTGGTCTTGCCGCTGCCCGTCGGCCCCGTGACCAGCACCATGCCGTATGGTTCTTTAATGTAGCGTCGGAACTTCTTCAAATCGTCTTCGTCAAAGCCCACGACTTCTAACGTGAGCGACTTGAACTTTTCGCTCATCGACTCTTTGTCGAGAACGCGGAGCACGGCGTCCTCGCCATGAATCGACGGCATGATCGAGACGCGGAAGTCGATCGCGCGTCCGTTGTACTTCACGCGGAAGCGGCCGTCCTGGGGCACGCGGCGCTCGGAAATATCGAGCTCGCTCATCACCTTAATACGCGAAATCACGGTGGAGTGATGTTCTTTGCCGATGGGCGGCATGGCTTGCGTCAGTACGCCGTCGATGCGGAACTTGATTACAACGGAGTCGTCGCGGGTTTCAATGTGAATGTCGGAAGCGCGGCGCTGCAGCGCGGTGAAGATCGTGGTATCGACCAGGCGGATGATCGGGCTGGTGTCGCCTCCCGCGGTCAGCTTGTCGATGGTGAGAGTTTCTTCGGCGCCGGTGGCTTCATCCTCGCGAATAATCTGGAAGCCTTCGCTGGCTTCTTCGAGAACGCGCTGGGACTGCTCCGTCTTCTTGAGAATGTCCGAGATCTGTTTCAGCGTCGCTACTTTGGTGACGATGCGCTTCTGCAGCAGCAGGCTGATCTCGTCGATCATCATCAGTTGGCTGGGATCGGCGATGGCGATGGCGAGCTTGCCATCGGGCGTTTCTTCGAGCGGCACGAAGTTATAGCGGAACATCAGCTCGGGGGAGAACTTCTTGAACAGCTCGTGGTGAAGCTGGAAGTCGGTGAGATCCACAAACTCGCAGCGATAGCGGCGCGCCACGTCCTGGGCGCGTTCCAGGTCGGTGATGGGGTTCCCCGTCGTCACCAACTGTCCGCCGTTCTCGCCGTTTACGAAAAGTGATTTCTTGTCGGCTGTTGCCATTCAATCCCCAAACCATTTGGTAATTTTGTAATTTGGTAATTTAAGAACGGGCATCGGTTTGACGGGCTCAATATTACCCAATTACCAAATTACCAAATTACCAAATTTCTTTTAGTGCACCCCCAGAGTGAAGATCGGCAAATACAGCGAAATCAGCACTCCGCCCACAAATATCGCCATAATGACCAGAATCAGCGGCTCAATCAAAGCCATGGACGCGCCCAACGCCGTCTGCACGTCCTCTTCATAGAACTCGGCCACGGAATTCAGCATAGCCGGCAAAGCTCCCGTAGATTCGCCTACCTCGAGCATTTCGACCGCCAGGTCCGGAAAGATTCTCTGTTCCTCCAGACTCCCGGCCAGTCCCTGGCCTTCGCGAACTCTTACGCTGGCCCGCATGACGCCTTTCAGTATGCGGCGGCTGCTCATCGAACTGCCCGCGGTTTCCATCGAAGGCACCAGCGGCAGGCCGCCTTGCAGCAGCGTAGCCAGCATGCGCGAAAAAGTTGCCACCTGATGCTTCAGGCGTATGTCGCCCAGCAGTGGCAGGCTCAGAATCACACGATCGATCTGGTCGGCGCCACGATCCGTCTTCTTCCATTGCCAGAATACAAAGCCCGCCAGCGCCAGTCCGACGACGATGAACGGGAAATATTTCTGCGCGTTCTGCCCCACCGCGAGCATGAACAATGTGATCGCCGGCAGTTTCGCGTCGAGGCTATTGAACAACTCGGCAAACTTAGGCACCACGTAGGTGAACAAAAACATCACCATGATCGTCACCACGGTGACCAGCAGCGTGGGATAGATCAGTGATACGAACAGCTTCTTGCGGAAGGTCATCGCCAGGCGTTGAAAATTGATGTAGCGACTCAGCACCTCGTCGATGTTTCCGCTCTTTTCGCCAGCCATCAGCGTGGTGGTATAGATCTTCGGCACCATGGGGTGGGTAGCGAAAGCATCCGACAGCAACTCTCCGCCCTTCACCCGCTCCCGCACGTTCTCAAGGACCTGACGCAGATTGGGATCCTTTTGCCGCTTGATCAGCAGATCGAGCGAGTTGAGAATTGGCAACCCGGCCTTAATCAGGGTTAGAAACTGCTGGTTGAACACGAGGAACGAGGCTTGTTTCAGCTTGCGCCCGCCGCGCAAAGAAAAGCCGCCCGACAACAGTCCCTGGGGTTTTACCCAATGGACCAGATAGCCCTGCGCGGCAAAGCGGTCGCGCACCTCGGCCACCGAGTACCCCTGCTCCACCTGCTGGTGGGTGTGGCCCCGTTCGTCCGCGACTTTTACGACAAACTCCGCCATGATTTCGGTCGTCCAGGCAGCCATTCTTTTCGCTGCCCTTCCGTCGCCATCCCCTCGCTCAGTCTAACATTCCCGCTTGCAATCCTGAGGCTCGATCACTACAACTCGCTGCCTCTTCCAGTATCGCAAGTAACCTGACCGGAAAGGTTCGGTGGGATGCTCCAGTCGCCCGCCCTGCACCGAGCCGAAGCTGCCGTCAATCCCCAACGGAGATGCTGGCATTCAGTCTCTGAGGGAAGCCAAACGCGGCCGGTGCCGTGTCCTGTAAGTCTTAACTTATCAGCGTGATACGACTATCCGTCTCGTCCAAGTGTTTAATGCCCCAGCTCACTCTCCACCGTCTCGGTTCCCGGGGGTGGGCTGAACTGAAACCGTCCCTGCGGGATTGTTCCATTTTCCTTCTCATCGCTAAAGCGATATTCCGTCACCGATCCATCGACTTCATTGATTACGATGCGCACGATCCTGTGTTCAGGCGTGACCTCCAGAAGAATCTCGCTCACCCGGTCGGCCAGAGCCTGCGGCACGCCCCGCAGCACAACATCTCCGGCCACCAATGGCGTAACGTCAGGAGCCAGCGACAGCCCCTGTAACTCCTTTTCCAGCTTGCTCTTGCCCAGCAAGAATGCAAGCGGAGAGCGAACGTCATCAAGCTTTCGAGCTTCAGTCTTGCGAGCCTGACGGTCGCCGGGGACGTAAAACCACGCATCTTTCCCGTCGCTCACAAACAACTTCTCCCTAGGAGAACGGTACTCCCACCGCATCTTGCCAGGTTTTTTCAGACCACCCTTCGCCAGCCAAAGCGTCCCGGATTCGGTTCGCTCGATCCCCGACCCGCGATAAACCTCGGTAAACTCCGCCTGCAAACTGCGCAAGTGGTTGTAGTGCTCATCCACAGCCGCAGCAACAGAGTGGACATTGGTCGACAAGTCTGCGCTCAGGGCGCTAGGTAACAGCGTGATCGAAACCAGTAAGAGTGTCGCACCAAGCTTGATCATCCGCTCTAATTCTACGCTCCGTTCCCAGAAGTGCTTTGTGAAGGATCTCAACAGGTACGTACACCCGCGCAGAGGATTTTGTATTAAAGAATTCTCGACACTTCACACGCGCTGTGACAAACTGCAAACACCGCAGGCCGGACTTCCCCTATTCCTGGCCCGGTTGAAGGCATGTTCCATGTTTTTGGTTCCGCGCGCGAGCCTGCTGTTCGCGCTCTGCTTTGCCAGTTTCGTCTCTCAATCAACGGATAGTGAGTCGCCGGCAACCCCGCCTGCCGAGCCAACGGCTCGGGCGGCTGCACGCGGCGGGCAATCGCCCGCGCCGCAGAACCCTGCGGCAAGTACGCCGGCCTCAATTCCCATCACTGTCAGATCCGACGCCCCCACTTCCAGCCCACTTGGAGACGCTTTAGCGCTCTATCGCAGCGGCAACCTCACCGCAGCCATCGGGAAATTTCAGCAGGTTCTGCAGGCAAAGCCGACGTCTCCTGACGCTTATGCTGGCCTGACCCGTACCTATCTAAAGCAGGGCAACGTGAGTCTCGCGTCTGAGACCGCGGCCAAGGGTTTGACGCTCTCCAATTCTCCGCGTCTGCGCGTGGCCCTCGCGGAAGTCTACTTCCGCCAGGGCAAAATACTGGAAGCGGAGCAGGAGTGGGTCAGGATCATAAACTCCGGCAACCCTGAGGCCCGCGCCTACCTCGGCGTGTCCCGCATCAGAAACGCCATTTCGATGTATAAACAGGGCAAGGTCATGATCGACAAAGCTCACGAACTCGATCCTACCGACCCTGACATTGAAAACCATTGGATTGCCACGCTTCCGCTTTCCGAACGCATCCAGTACTTGCAGAGCTACCTCGCCAATGCTGACGGCGGCAACGCGGAGGATCGCGCCGACACCCAGCGCTACCTCGATTATCTGAAGTCGCTAGCCAATCAGCCTCGACAGAGGTGCCGTCTGGTCAACAAGGTAACTTCCACTGAAACCCCGCTCGTCCGCCTACTCTTGGATCCTACTCATCTTCGCGGCTACGGTTTGACTGTCAATGTGAACGGACACAAAAGCAAATTGATGCTCGATACCGGAGCCAGCGGCATTCTCATTGACCGCGGCACCGCCGAGAAGGCTGGCATCACCAAGCTCTCCGAGACTCGCATCGGCGGCATCGGAGACAAGGGCAACAAGAGCGGATACGTTGGCCTGGCTAACTCCATCAAGATTGGCGAGCTGGAGTTTCAGAACTGTCCTGTGGAAGTCCTGGAGAAGCGCTCGGTCGTGGGAGAGGCAGGCCTGATCGGGGCCGACGTCTTTAAAGACTTTCTGGTGAACCTCGATTTTCCCCAAGAAAAACTGCGGCTCAGTGCTCTACCCAAACGGCCGGACGATGACGCCAGTTCCGCCGGAACCGTCGCCTTGCACAGTGAGGAAGATTCGGTTCCATCCGCAGATGACGCTGACACCGCCCAGGCGGCGAACGCAGAAAAAAAACCGGCGCCTGCCGCCGGTTCCAGTTTCCACGATCTCTATATTGCGCCTGAGATGAAATCCTACACCCGGGTCTATCGCTTCGGGCACCTGCTGTTGATTCCGACCAGAGTTGGGAATGCGCCCATCAAGTTTTTTCTGTTCGATACCGGCGCTTTGACCAACCACATTACGCCCGCAGCCGCCCGCGAAATCACCAAGGTGCGTGGCGACTCGGACACCACCGTGACCGGCATCAGCGGATCGGTGAACAAGGTGTACAGCGCCGATAAAGCCATCCTGCAATTCGGCCATCTCCGCCAGGAAAATCAGGACCTGATCGCCTTTGATCTCACTTCCGTAAGCGAAAGCGCCGGAACCGAAATATCGGGGACCCTCGGCTTCACCTTGCTGCATCAGTTGAACATCAAGATTGACTACCGTGACGGCCTGGTCGACTTCGAGTACAAACCGTGATATTGAGCGCGTCGGCCCAGAATTCAGGGCCGTATCCAGGGCCGTCCTGGCGCTATCCGTCGAGCCCGGCGGCTTTTCTTTCCACGCCAGCAACCCGGACAGACCCTATTTTTGTCCTGTCGGTTCCGGTGCAATCGCTTAGAATAAATTCAAGCGCCATCGAAGCGATTGCCATGACCGAAGACACCATCACAATCTCGCCGGGTCCGCGCTTTCGAACGGCGATGGTGGTGGCCATACTGGCGGACGCGCTGCAAATCGTCCTTCTCCCCTTGTTCGTCGAAGGCGCTATCTCGCCGGCCGACGACCTGCTCGATCTCGGCGTTGGCGCCGCGATGATTCATCTTCTGGGCTGGCATTGGGAATTTCTGCCGTCGTTCCTGGCCAAGCTCGTGCCCGGCATCGATCTGGTGCCTTTCTGGACGCTGGCGGTCGCAAACGTTTATCGCAAATCGAAGCGGATCGCGGTGACCACGGAAGAAATTCAGCAGGAGCAGCCCAAACTGGAAGGCCCGCAACATTCGTGAGAGAACCCTTCGATGCCGATAGTGCAGCCGTTCAACTCAGATCCGAAGCTCTGAACTTGCTTCTCGCACCGTGCCGGATGTGCAGCACCTCGACTACCTTCCGTCTCCCGATAACGCGGTAGATTACACGGTAGACGTGAGGCCTGCGACCGTAAAGAAGGTGCCTGAGGGTTTTTTTCTCGGGTGTCACCGGGCACCGGTTTGGAAACTTCTCCAGAGTTAGGATTTGCCGCTTCAAACCCTCATACCATTTCCGCGCGGCATCGGACCCTGCGGCGTTGATTCCCCGATACAGATGCTCAAGGTCGCGCTCGCCGCGGAGAGTGATTTCAACGAGGTAGGCCATGCCGGGATTCAAACTCGTCAAAGAACTCCTTCGCGGGCCGGACCTTTCCGGTTCGCGAATCCTCCAGCCCCTGACGGATGCCTTCTTCTGCGCTGACGCGGGAGGCTGCATCCAGCAGGCGCTGATAGGCTTCGGCGTCCTGCACCACAGCCGCCGCCTTCCCCTTCACGGTCAGCACGACCGGCCGCTTGGTCCTGCGCAACTGTTTCATGAAGTCGCCCGAACGTCGGCGGAAAGTCGTCAACGAATGAATGTCTTTAGTGATGTCGAGCACGGCACCTCCGAATGAGCACCTTTTTAGGTACTCTTAGTATACCGCTCTTATCCTTGGGAGAGATGCCCTAAAGCCCCTTCGCAATCGCGCAGTACAAATCAATCGCCTCGGCCAATTGCTGCTTGTCGATGAACTCTCTTTCCGTATGCGCGACGTGAATCGATCCTGGACCGATCAGCAGCGGCTCGCCCCAATTGGTCAACCTGGGAATGTCAGTCGTGAATGCGGCGATCATCGTGGGCAAGCCGTCAACTGTGCGCAGCCGCAGAAACGGCAACTCCAGCGGAAACTCAGTCTTCACTTGATCGCCCGCGGCCGCAAGAATTTCGCGCCGCAGATCGTGCGACGGACCAACCAGGCGATAGACCAAGTCGGCGTGAGCGTAATCAGGGATCACGTTGGGCGCGCGGCCGCCCTCGATCAATCCGATGTTCAAGGTGCACGGACCAATCTCCGGATCGAAAGGCAACGGCATCGCGAGCAGCCGGCCGAGCGCCGCAATCAGCTTGTCGATCGCCGATTCGCCAAGTTCCGGATATGCCGAATGCGCCATGCGTCCGGAAGCGGTGACTTCGACTCGCAGTGTTCCCTTCGACGCCAGCGCGATGCGGTTCTCGGTGGGCTCGCCGTTTACTAAGTACTTGCTGCGCACGGACTGACTGTCGGCGTATTCGTTGGCGACCTGTGCGCCCTGGCTGTCGCGCTCTTCTCCCACGACAAACAGCAGTCCAACGTAGATTCCTTGCTGGCGCAATCGTTCCGAGGCCGCGACCTGGGCGGCGATAATCCCCTTTGCGTCGCAAGAGCCGCGTCCATAGATGCGCGCGTCGTCTTCGGAGGAAGGAATGAATGGAGGAACCGTGTCCATGTGCGTGGAGAACACCACTTTCGGATTCGGATGCTCCGGCGATGTGGCATAGACGTTGAAGCGGCCGTTCTCAACCGGAATTCTGCAAGTCTGATAGCCGACGCGGCAGAGTTCTCCGTAGAGATAGTTTCCGACGGCGGCTTCGTTGCCCGAGATGGATTCGATGTCGATGAGTTGGCGAGTGAGCGTGATGGCGTCCATTAGGGAAGAGAATAGCAGACGGGAAAGTCTTGAAGTCAGAAGGCAGAGTGCAGAAGTTAAGGTCGTGTTTCTTTGCATCCCTGGCGCCTCTCTTTGCGCTGTTTGCGGCCAAACGCTCTTAACCGCGGAGGAGGCAAAGAAAGGCCGCGAAGTTCGCGAAGAGTAGCTTTGCTCCTGCATTCTGACTTCTTGTTTCTTACTTCTCTCAATATAATCTGAATCCTGTGATTGCCCAGCCCGCAACTATAAAATCGCTCTTCCTCGAAGGTCCAGCGGGACGATTGGAAGCTCTGCTCAACGCCGGCTCCGAGAACGCAACCCATGCAGCGCTGGTTTGCCATCCGCATCCGCTGTTCGGCGGGACGCTGCATAACAAGGTTGTGTTCCACACTATGAAGGCGCTGAACAGTTTTGGTTTTCCGGTGCTGCGCTTCAACTTTCGCGGCGCTGGACTCAGCCACGGCGAACACGATCACGGCAGCGGGGAAGTCGAAGATGTTCGCGCCGCGCTGGACTGGCTGGACGGGGAATTTCATCTGCCTCTTGTGTTTGCGGGGTTCTCTTTCGGTTCGGCGGTTGGGCTGCGGGCGGCGTGTCCGGATGCGCGGGTGAAGGCGTTGATTGGTATTGGCGTTCCGGCGATTCCTGTGGCCGCCGACGTGGAAGCCCCGCGAGTTTATACATTTGATTTCTTGCGCGAGTGCATTAAGCCGAAGTTGTTCGTCAGCGGGGCGCGCGATCAGTTTGGCCCGCGGACGAAATTGGAGGCTCTGATCGCGTCGGCGGCGGAGCCGAAAAAACTTGTCGTGATTGAAGGCGCGGATCATTTTTTTGAGGGACGGCTGCGCGAACTGAGGGAGGCGATTGAAGGCTGGGTGAAGGAAGCTGTCAGCCATCAGCCGTCAAATATGAGCTAACCACCTCTCGACTATATCTGCGGCAATGTCGCGTGCTTTGTATTTCCTGACCCTGACGGCTGAGAGCTGTTCTTTATAATCCTGCCATGATTGCCGATCCCGACCGCGAATCACAGTTTCGCCAGATGCGCGCCACCGCGCGCGAAATCTTTCGCAACGCTCTAGCTAAGGCTTCGATTGCTCAGGCATTTGCGCGGCATGTGCATTGTGAGCGGGCAGTGTTGCGCGTCTGCGAGGATCTTTACGATCTGCAGTCCTATTCGCGCGTGTTGGTGATCTCAATCGGCAAGGCCGGACACACCATGGTCGAGGCGCTGACGCAAATCGTCGGTGAGTCTGTGATCGAAGGCATCGTGGCCTGTTCGGTCGAGCCGTCGGCGCAGGTGCGCGGATTCCGCTATTTTCGCGGAGGACATCCCACGCCCAACGCCGAATCCATTCACGCGGCTAATGCCATTCGCAAGGCGCTGGAAGCGCAAACCGCGGCGTCGCTAGTGATATTCATGATCAGCGGCGGAGGGTCGTCGATCGTGGAGAAACCCATCGATGAAGAGATTTCTCTCGACGATCTGGTCTCCACGTATCGTGCCCTGGTGCATTCGGGCGCGCCGATTGCCGAAATCAATGCCATCCGCAAACATCTTTCGGCGGTAAAGGGCGGACGGCTGGCGCAGGCGGCCTTTCCGGCTCAACAGGTTTCTCTGCTGATCTCCGACGTTCCCGACAATACTCCTGATGCTCTTGCGTCCGGCCCGACGATGCCGGATTCGACCAGCGTGGACGATTGTTACCGGATTGCTGGGAAGCACGGCTTGCTGCCGCAACTTCCACATTCCGCGCGCGAGCTTTTTGAACGCCGTGCGCTTGAGGAGACGCCGAAGTCTGACGACCCGGGGTTCTACCGTTCGCGCTGGTGGACGATTCTTTCCAACCAGACGGCAGTCGAGCGGGCGAAGACAGCCGCTGAGCGCGCTGGGTTTGCCGTCCATGTGGACAATTCATGTGACGACTGGGACTACGAGCGCGCGGCTGATTACCTATTGAAAAACTTGCGCGAGTTAAGAGGAAAATCTGAACGGGTTTGTCTGATTTCTGGCGGGGAAGTGACGGTGAAAGTTACAAACGGCGGCGTCGGCGGGCGCAACCAGCAGTTTGCGCTGGCCTGCGCAGAGAAGATTGCGGGAGAGAACATTACCGTGCTCAGCGCTGGGACTGACGGGGTTGATGGAAACAGTCTGGCAGCTGGCGCGGTGGCGGATGGAAGCACTATTAATCGCGCGCAATCGGTCGGATTAGGGGCCAGCGCGGCACTCGAGAAGTTCGATGCCTATCCGTTTTTCAGCGCGCTGGGGGATGCGATTGAGACTGGGCCCACGGGCAACAATGTGCGCGATCTGCGGATCCTGCTGGCGTATTAGAGCGCGCCATTAAACGCCGCCGGGCTTCGCCCAGGCGGGACAGCCGAGGCGGCTGTCGCCACATGAGTTGCTGCGGACGGACGCAGAATTCACCGTCGACTTCTTCGCGCCTACGCGGCTTCGCCCTTTACCAGCACGCCCGCCCACTTTTCCAGAAGGGTCAGCGTTGCGGCGTAGTCCAAGTCCTGGTGGCCTTCTTCGGTAGCCAGTTCGTAGATCTCCTCGACAGTTTCGAGAGCGGGCAATTTCACGCGGGCTTCTTTGGCGGCTTCGAGCGTGAGCAGGATGTCTTTGTGCATCAGGCGCAGAGGAAAATTCGGTGTGAAGTCGCGTTGCAGTACGAAGGGCGCCTTGTACTCCACGACCCCGGATTTCACCATGGTGGCCTCGATCAGCGACACGAGTTGCTGTGGATCTACGCCGAGTTTGGTCGCTAGAGTGAGCGCCTCGGCAAAGCCCTCGAAAATCAGGGCAATCTGCAGATTCATTGCCAGCTTGGTGGCCTGGCCCTTGCCGGTTTCACCCATGCGGAAAATCTTCTTGCCCATGGCCGCGAAAAGGGGATTGAGGCGCTCAATGGTAGCTTCGTCTCCGCCGACCATGAAGATCAGCGCGCCATTTGCGGCGCCAATTTTCGATCCGGTCATGGGAGCGTCGACGTAGGCTACGCCCTTGGCGTGAACCCGCTCGGCAAACTTCAACGTGGCGGAGGGAGAGATGGTGCTGGAATCGGCGATAATCATGCCCTCAGCCAGCGACTGCTCAACCCCCTCGGGACCAAACAATACCTTCTCGACCGCAGCGGTGTCCGATACGCACATCCAGACCACCTCAGCGCCTTGCGCCGCCGCGGCCGGAGTAGGAGCGATGCCCGCGCCTTCCACCATTTTGCCTGGCGTACGATTCCAAACCGTGACTTCATGGCCAGCCTTGGCCAGATTTGTCGCCATGGCATGCCCCATAATTCCCAGACCTAAGAAAGCAACTCGCATGTTGCGTTCACCTCGTGAAAAGATGCTGAATTGCGATTAGATATGAGGGCCGCGATGGAGGTCAAGCGAGCCGCGACATAGGTGGTGAATCAATTCAAATAGCGGGGCGTCAGAGTATGCAAGAACCTTCACATCGACAGCCAACTACGACCGGGGGTATAGTGTTTCCCGGCCCCCTTGCCAAGCTTGAAAATCCTGAGTAAGGAAATCACTGATGAAAAGGTTCCTTTCTGTGTTTTGCGGTCGAGGTTTGCATTTTCTCTTGGTAGTCATGCTGACGTTGACGATATCGCTGGGGATGACCGCAACCGCGACAGGGCAATCGCTCGCGAAAATCAGCACCGACACCTTCACCAACAGCGACAGCACGCACAAGACTGAGGTTGAGCCCGATACCTTTGCGTGGGGAAATACGATTGTCAGCGCGTTCCACATAGCGCGGCGGCCGGGCTCGATCGGCTGGGGCAGCGCAGATGTGGGCTTTTCGACTTCAACCAACGGCGGGGTGAGCTGGACTTCTGGGAGTCTGCCGGGGCTCACTGTGAACTACAAGAGCGGGACTTACGGCGCAGCGGCTGATCCTTCTGTGGCCTATGACGCGAAACACGGACAGTGGCTGATTTCCACGCTGCCTTTGGTCGGCCTGGGCCCGGGCGCGCAGTATATCGGCGATGTGGCAGTGAGCCGCTCCACGGACGGATTGAATTGGGGAAGCCCGATCAATATCGACAAGACTCACCTCGACGACAAGAACTGGACAGTGTGCGACAACACGACAACCAGTCCTTACTACGGCAATTGCTACACGGAATGGGACCAGGCTTACGGCACCGGCGATGTTCTGATGAGCGTGTCGAGCGACGGCGGGCAGACCTGGAGCGCGGGCCAGGCTTCTTCGGACCACGCCGGCGGCCTTGGTGGTGAGCCGGTAGTGCAGCCCAATGGCACAGTGATTGTGCCCTTCCAGGGCGGCGGCATCGATGTGTTTAGTTCCACCAACGGAGGCACAAGCTGGGGCAAGAGTCAGGCGATCGCCAGCATTCAGAGCCACAACGTGGCCGGAGGACTTCGCAATCCGGATCTGCCTTCTGTAGCGATTGACGGGGCGGGCACTGTGTACGTGGTGTGGTCCGATTGCCGCTTCCGCACCGGTTGCAAAGAGAACGACATCGTGATGAGTTCATCTTCGAACGGCACAACATGGGGCAAGGTCACGCGCATTCCGATCGACGCGACTACCAGCACAGTGGATCACTTTCTGCCCGGCATTGGAATTGATCCTGTAACTTCCGGCAGCACCGCTCATATGACGATCGTTTATTACTTCTATCCGACGGCGAATTGCACTGCGAGCACCTGCAACCTCGAGGTGGGCTACACCACTTCAACCAATGGGGGCTCAACCTGGACCGCGGGCAAGAAAATTGCCGGACCCATGAAGCTGGCGTGGCTGCCGGTCTCTGATAACGGGCCGATGGTGGCGGACTACATTGGCGTGTCCTACGTGAACGGCAATCCTTTCGGCGTGTTCGCGAATGCGCTGACCCCGACTGGCACCACGTTGGCGGAAGCGATGTATACCACCAAAACTGCACTGCCCATGCCGGGCAGCGAGCCGACCTTCAGCGGGCTGGAGGATAAGCCGGTTCCGAACGCGAAGTCAGATCACGAGATCCACTTCTATTACGATGACGAGGGGAAGCGGGAAATTCCTCGCTCACGTTGGATTGTGAATACTTCTGGGCAGTAGGATTGTCTGTTGAATCCGGCCGCCAGCGTTCCTGATGCTGGCGGTTTTTTATTTGACGGTATTAATCGTTTTCGGTTTTGGTCCGCGTGGCCGAATAGAAAACTTTACACGGGAACCTCACGAATCAAGCGCCTTACGGCGCTAGCGTGAACTAAAATGGAGCCAGCACTCGGCAGCATTCATCCAATAACTAGACCAGCGTCAGGATGATCAAGCAAACGCTTCGCAATCGGGCCCTCCGCAAACGCGCATCGCAGTTTGGGCGACTGGTGCGGCATTCTGCGGTAACTCCTCTTTGCGGCGAGACGCATAAACCGCGGCTGGCTTCGAATGGGGAGCTGGGTGTAACTTTCATCGGCCATTCCAGCTTTTTCCTACAGATGGGCGGGAAAAGCGTCATGATCGATCCCAACTTTGCGCGCTGGCTTTTTGTGTTGAAGCGGCTGCGGCGGCCTGGCCTGCGAGTGCGCGACTTGCCGGCTATCGATCTGGTGCTGGTGACGCACGCACACTTCGATCATCTACATCGGCCTTCGTTGCGCGCCATCGTGCAGAACAATCTGCGCACGCGGGGAACCGCTCCGGCCATCATCATTCCGAGCCATGTGACGGATCTGGTCTCCGATCTGGGCTTCTCAGAAATCATCGAACTGGACTGGTGGAATAGTTCACGGCAGGGCAATTTGTCGGTAACGCATGTTCCTTCGCGGCACTGGGGAGCGCGCATTCTGAAGGACTCGCACCGCGGTTACGGCGGCTACGTCCTGCGGACAGGGAAGCACTCGGTTTATCACGCGGGAGACACGGCTTACTTCGCGGGCTTTCGCGAGATCGGCCGGCGGCTGTCGCCGGAATTGGCGCTGCTACCCATCGGCGCTTACAATCCGCCATCCTTTCGCAATGTGCATACCAATCCTGCCGATGCGACTCGCGCCTTCCTCGACCTGAACGCGCGCTGGATGGTGCCCATGCACTATGGAACCTTCCGGCTATCGCACGAGCCGGTGGATGAGCCCCTGCAACTTCTGGAGGAAGAGGCGCGCGCGGCTGGAATCGAGGACCGCGTCGTAGTGCTCGAAGAAGGCGTGACCCGGTTCTTCTAGTCTTTTCCTACCCGCTGTAACACTCTTTTGACAATTCATCGCAGTATTTTGGTGTAAGCTCGGTTGCTCAAAATTTCTCCCCCAGGAGGCCAACATGGCGGTTGAAGCTGTTCCCAAGGGTTACCACACGATCACACCTTACATGACGGTGCGCGACGCGGCTCGCGCCATTGAATTTTACAAACAGGCATTCGGCGCGGTAGAAAAAGGCGTCAGCAAATCGCCTGACGGCAAGATTATGCATGCCGAACTGCGCATCGGTGACTCCATCATCATGCTCGCTGACGAGTTTCCCCAGTTTGGAGCCTTATCGCCACAGTCCACCGGCGGGACAGGCATGGGACTGCACATTTATATCGAAGACGTGGACTCTGCGTTCGAGCGCGCCGTGAAAGCGGGCGCAAAGGTGGAAATGCCGGTCAGTGATATGTTCTGGGGCGACCGCTATGGGAAGCTGGCGGATCCCTTTGGCCACAAGTGGTCCATCGGGACTCACAAGGCTGATCTGACCGCGGAAGAAATGGAACAAGGGATGAAGGCGATGATGAAAGACATGCCGAAAAGCGCCTGAGCTTGAGCGAGAAAACAAGCGGAATCGGTTTGCCGGCGCGGCCTTGGCCGCGCCGTTTTTACGTTGTTCGGCCCTAGTACCTCCGTAATGCTTCTCAACCCTGCTATTACACAAGTATTACAGTGATTGCCTGATTCTCTTGATAGCTTAAGTATGTGCGGTAGAGAACTCAAGAACAGCAAATGGGGCCCACATTGGATATGGAACTGGAGAGCCTGGAAAAACGGCAAGCTGCAAAAGGTGAAATCAACTGGGTGACCGCGGTATTTATGGCGCTGTTTCATGTCGGCGCCGTCGCGGCGCTTTTCTTTTTCACGTGGAAGGCGTTGTTCGTCGCCATGTTCCTGTGGTGGGTTTCGGGTAGCCTGGGCATCGGCATGAGCTATCACCGTCTGTTAACGCACCGCGGCTACAAGACGCCGAAGTGGGTTGAGTATTTCCTGACTGTCTGCGCCACGCTTGCGCTCGAGGGTGGACCGATTTTCTGGGTGGCCACGCACCGCATTCATCATCAATATTCCGATCAGGATGGAGACCCGCATTCGCCCATCGAGGGCAAATGGTGGGCGCACATGGGCTGGATTCTTATGGGCAAGTCGATGCACCATGACACGACCACGCTGGCCCGCTACGTCCCCGACCTCGCCAAAGATAAATTCCATGTCTGGATCACGAAATATCACTATGTTCCGATGATCGTGCTGGGCGCGATTCTGCTGGCGATCGGCGGACTGCCTTTTCTGATGTGGGGCATCTTCGTGCGCACCGTGGTTGGCCTGCACGCTACATGGCTGGTGAATTCGGCGACGCACTCCTGGGGCACGCGACGTTTTGCCACTCGCGATCTTTCCACCAACAGCTGGTGGGTTGCTCTGCTGACGTTTGGAGAGGGCTGGCACAACAATCACCACGCCCATCCGACTGCGGCGCAGCATGGCTTTAGATGGTATGAGGTCGATGTGAACTGGTATGGCATCTGGGCGCTGAAACAGCTGGGCTTGGCCTGGGACATCAAGCGCGTAAGGCTGGCTGACCTCGAAAAAGGTTTGGTAGCCACACCGAACGGGCACCTGATTACAGGCGCCCTGGCTGAGGGCGCTGCGGCTGGCGACTAGATAGACGACCCACTCTGCTTTCTTGGATGGAACCCGCCCTTCCGGCGGGTTTTCTGTTTCGAAAAGATGTTAACGGCCTGTTTACAAAAGTCATCTCTCGGGAACCCCTCTTCGCGCCATGGTGTCTGATTTAGCATGGGGCGACGAGCAGTTATCGGCATCTCCGTCATAGCCGTTCTCGCCCTTGTGGTAGCGTTTGCTCTCACAAGACGCTTTCAGTTAGCCGTCCTCACACCTTCGGAACTCACACCGAAGAGGCTTGCCCCGCCTGCACCACGCGATGACAGCTGCGCTCAAATCCAGCGTGCTCTTACAGCTTTCTCTGACAAAAGACCAGTCAGAAATCCGAATTCCCTTAGCGCAGACGAGGTAGCCATATACAGTGGCATTCTCGAACGTTGGAACTCAAATTCTCGCAGCCTGCTGAACGTGTCAAATAGGACATTTCGCATCGACCGCGACCTCGCGGATTGCGGCTGCTTGAAAGACATGGAACTGCAGTCCATTGCGAATGCTGCTCACTCGTTCCACATCCTGACACGAGACGTCCTAGGCGGAAAGAAGATCAGGCTGGTCGACGCGGATAAGCAAGCCGTGATTGTCCAGAGCAACGATCCAAGCAATTCCCTCCGCGAGGGAAAGTCGGTCGAAACTGCTATAAATAGGGCCTTTTCCACTGGCCTCTTCTCCGTGTCAGAAATCGTATTCGATAAGGAGCATCGGCGTGCGCTAGTGAGCTACAGCTTCGTTTGCGGCTCACTGTGCGGAAGCGGAGGTGTGTGGTTGTTTGAAAAGGTAGATGGCGCATGGAAGAAGTCAGAGCGTGTCTGTGGTGGATGGGTTTCCTAGCCCTTCATCCCTCTTACTGTTGATAAATCGTCATTGCACCCGTAACGAGCAAGGCTTCCAAATGACCTCCTTTTAGCAATCCTCGACCGCGAAAGCGCTAAAATCACTCTGACGCCATGCGCATCACGAGCCGCCGCGGAACCATCGTCTTCTTCCTCTTCCTGGGCATCACCCTGGTGGCGCTGGCGGTTGCGCTCAATGTTGGATGGATCATCCTCAACTGGCGCGAGGGCGTGCTGCTGTTTTTCGGGATCATCTTCTTTGCCCTGATCATTGCGGGCATGATCGTGAATACAACATTCCTGCTGCGCGAGCTTCGCCGCAGCGAGCAGCACGACAGCTTCATCAACGCCGTCACCCACGAACTGAAAACACCGGTCGCCTCCATCCGCCTGCACCTCGAGACCTTGCAGCGCCGCGACCTGCCCGAGGCGCAGAAACAGGAGTTTTACCGGCTGATGCTCAGCGATACCGACCGCCTCACCGAGACGGTAGAGCAGGTGCTACGCGCCGGCCGCGCCGGAGACAGGAAAGCCGGACGCGAGAAATCCGCAGTCGACTTCCGCCAACTGGTGCGCGAGTGCATGGACGCTGCCCGAACCCGCCATCATCTGCCGCTGGAGGCTCTCCGCTACGAAGAAGCTTCGAACGAGGCTTCGAACAACGGCACAGCGATGCGCGTGCTGGGCAGCGGCGAGGATCTCCGCACCGCCGTTTTCAACGTGCTCGACAATGCCATCAAATATTCTGGCGACGAGGTGGATGTCCGAGTGTGCCTGAACATGCCCGATGAGAAGCGCATTGTGCTGAGCGTGCAGGATCACGGCATCGGCATTCCTCCCGATGACATGAAGAGCATCTTCAAGCGCTTCTATCGCGTCACCCACCGATCCCTTGCGCACGTCAAGGGAACCGGGTTGGGCCTGTTCATCGTGAAGTCGATCGCGCAGAAACACGGCGGCAAAGTGTTCGCCGAAAGCGCGGGCGAAGGTCAGGGCACCACCATTACGCTGGAACTGCCGAGGTCGGTGTCATGAAGGAAATGGCATGAGCCGGGTTCTGGTGGTGGAAGATGAAGCCCATCTGGCGCAGGGATTGCGCTTCAATCTGGAAGCCGAGGGTTATTCCGCGGAGGTCGTGGGTGACGGCGAAGAGGCAACGGACCGCTTACTCAGCAAGAAAGAAAATTTCGACGCCATCGTGCTCGACATTATGCTGCCTGGCAAAGATGGTTTCAGTGTGGTTTCGGAATTGCGCGCGGCGCGAAATTATGTGCCGGTGTTAATGCTGACGGCTCGCGGCAGTCCTGAAGATGTCTTGAAGGGATTTGCCGCGGGCGCCGACGATTATCTGCCTAAGCCTTTCGACTTGTCGATCCTGCTGGCGCGCTTGCAAGGACTGTTGCGCCGCAGCCAGTGGATGCGGGCTGGCCATGCAGCTGCGAATTCTGTCGCCACACAGGGCACATCCGACGCGGCCAGCGTCGGCGACTTCGGAACATTCTCTTTCAACGGCAAAACCATCGACTTCGGCACCCTCGAACTGCGCACCGCCGGCAACGTCGTCCACCTCACACTAATGGAATCGGAACTGCTGCGCCATCTGGTGCGCAACGACGGACGCGTGGTTTCGCGCAAACAGATTCTCGAAGAGGTGTGGGGCCTGCACGAGGATACCGACACCCGCGCCATCGACAACTTTATGGTGCGCCTCCGGCGCTACATTGAAGACGACCCGGCCCAGCCGCGGCATCTGTTGACGGTTCGCGGCGTAGGATATCGGTTTCTGGCGAATCCGGAAAAGAAGTGAGCCCGGACTACGCCCGGCACAATTCCGCGACCAGCGTTTCCCGCCGCTGCAGCGCCAACCCGTCCATGCGATTAAGAATCATCGTGTAACCCGCGAGCGAAATCCCCGCCAAGACTAGCAAGATCACAGTCGCGATCCAGAAGTTGCCGTTGTGCCGCGCGATCCAGAACACGGCGACTCCCACGCCCACGACGAAAATCTGCACACCCAGGCTCATCAGCACCGTCGTCTGCGAGGCGCGCTGACGCCCGAACGAGGAATAGTCCAATTTCTTCGGCGCATAGATCGAGAGCAGGTTGCCCGCGGCAAAGTTGATCGGCGCCGCAAACAGCAGGCCAGCCAGCGACGCGATGGCCACGTCGAGGGCAGGCGGGCCGTACAGGAAGCTGACCGCGATCCAAGCCACAACGATCTCTATCGCCAGAATGCTGGCGTGGGTGAGATTCTTGCCCAGCACAATTTCGCGAAATCTCACCGGAGAAGCATAGAAGAACTGAATGCCGCCGGCATCACCGCCGAAATTGTTGTAAGCCAGATTGGTGAGCATCAGCAGCGTGTATCCCACAGCCGCGGGAAATGCCATATCAGGCGCTCGCGAAAAGAAGAGCCCGGAGCGCCGGGCGGAGTTCATTGCTCCGAAACGGAAGACGACCAGCACGAACAGCGGCATGATCAGGTTGAGCAGCATGGGGCCGCTGCGCAGAATATAACGGATTTCTTTTTCGAAGACCGCCGCCACCGGAGCCGTGAGCCCCGGCAGATTCCAGCCCAACCGCAGAGACCGATCTTTCTCATGCGGCCCAACCGACGCGGCCGCCACCTCGCTCAAATTCTCGCCGCGATACTGCGCCCGCAACCGCACGTGCAGGCAATAACCAATCCCCAGCACGAAAGCGCACAGCAGCGCCAGCGAACTGAATGCTGTCATGAGGTGCGGATAAAGAGCTTGCGCAATGGCATCGGCAGCGAGACCCGGCGGAAGCATGCCCTGCACGGGAGTCAGAACGTCAATGTATCTTCTTACATCCGGCCGGGACCGTCCCTCGAAGTGCCGCATGAGCGGCCCGATCAATTGAAAGCTCAGCATGAGAAGTACAAAAAGAATTCCCATGATCTCGCGCGTGCGGCGCTGCGCCAGCCAGCGCTCAACCCATGCGAATATCATCTGCATCAAGAGAAGATTGAATGCGGCAAATGCCAGCAGCACGAGAAATGCCCAAGGGAGCAGTTCCGGTTTCGCAAATCCCACGCCCACGAAAATTCCGAACGACCACAAACTGCCCAGAGCGGTTGCGGGATCGACCGCGCCATAGGCCAGCCGCACCAGAAAATACGAGCCGTAGCTGAGGGGAAAGCGCAGCAGGTCAGAGGAATCCGGATTGCTGGTGAAGGCCGTAGCCATGACGGGGAAAACTTGCCAGAAGATAAAAACAAACCAGAGGGGGAGCGCGAGCAGCTCCGGCTTGCCTGCCGAAATTGCCAAATATGCCGCGAAGCCCATGCCGATGGCGCCGCCGACTCCACCGATGGCGAACGCGAACGACACCACAGTTCGCGAAAGCAACTCCAGCGTGCCCCGCGTGCTGCGCAGCGAGTTGAGAAAAAGCCTCCAGCGCAACCAGGCGATGGCGGCCAGTTGCGCACGTCGGTTCACACTGGGCCCGCTTCATTCATGGTCGGTCAGGCGCGTATCTCTGGAAGAGCTTATCAGTTCGAGATCGTCACCTTGTTTCCGTCAAGTTTAGTGAATGTGATGCTGAACTTCTCGTTGTAGCACTCGGCCTTGTCCTGAAGGACGCTGATCGCCATCGCTTCTCCCAAGGTCAGGGACCAATCAGTATCCGAGCGCCAGTGGATGCCGGCATGGACACCGTGACCGAAGCTGACGTTGCGCGCGAGTTTGTTCAGTTCGCCGCCGACCGTGATCTGGCCCGCGTCCGAGCCCGTGTAGGGTGACAGTGAAAGGCCATCGCTCGAGGGCACCTGCGGATTCGGAATCACGAAAGTTTCGTCGAAGAAAAACTTCAAAAAGGTGATGCAGGCGCCGGCCACCGTTCCATGACCGGTGGGGTAGGACGGATGCGTCGGTGAACCCTCTGGGAAAGGCTGCGACAGAAGATATGTGCCGTATTTGCTGAAGCTCTGCGCCACGGCTTGCGAGTTCAAAACATTCTTGTTCAACGTCGCATCGATTTTGCTCTGGTTGCCGGTGAGGATCTGGTGCAGGACGCCTCCACCTGATTCTGGACGGTGAGTCAGGTGAACCAGCCACTTCTGGTACCACACCCGAACCAGGGAGCGAGCCGCAGCCTCTCCTTGCGAGGCCGCATAGTCGGGCGGACCGAAGGTGCAGAAGCCATTCTGCGTCCTGGAACCGATGTAGGGGTTGCCGGGGTTCGAGGGTGCCTTCAGGGTGCTCAGCACCAGATAAGCAATGAGGTACCCCTGATACAGCACGTCAGCGTGCGTCCACGCCGACAGACCGCGCCCGTCATGCAGGTAGCGGCGAGTGGGATCGAGTTGATTGCTGAGTCCGGTGCTGATGCCGTTCTGAACCTGCAGGAAAGTTGTCGTGTCGGTCATGTAGTCGATGTTCGGCAGGTACGTATTCATCAACTGGTCGATCGGCTGCTGGCCAAAGCTGGTGGGAGTAGTCATCAACTGCGACATGTACGGGCCAATGGTTTCTCCGGGGAAGTTGCCGCGGAACAGCAGATCGGGAGTTACATTCCCGTGGCTGTCTCTGGGACCGCGGTAGTTGGGCAAGGTGGTTAGCTCGGCGGCTGCGGCGATTGCCGTTGCGTTTGTCGCGTAGTCAGTGAAGGCTACATCGCGCAACAGCGAGGCCCAGTACATCTCCACCAATTGCGCTCCGTAAGCCGCGCTGGAGATCTGGTCGAACGGAGGCACCACAGGCAGACCCGAAGGATCACCAGGGGACGGAGCGTTGCCGAACTGCACCGAGTCGAGACCTTCCATATCGAAGGTGTAGGCGCCTTGGGGGCCGTTCAGGGTGCGCGTGCCGCCAATGATTATGGCCTCGAAGTCGCTGTTCTTGCCGCTCTTCAGCGCCTTCTTGAAAGAAGCCCACGCGGCCGGATTGACCACTCCGATATCGTCTTGCAGCAGGCCCTTGCTGTAGCTGGCGGAATGGTCGGGATAACGGTTCTCGTCGCCATTGGTAGTGTGTGGCGGAACTGCGACCAAAGAGTCTGCGGTGGCTGCGTTGACCCGAAGGGCAAGACATTTTGCCACTCGCGCGTTGAGGCCCGGCGTCGAAATACCGCCGGAATCATTGGCTGCACCAGATTGGGCGAGAGCTGACGGAGCACTGCCCAGAACACTGGCTGCTACCGTCGCTGTGGCGGCGCCGCCTAATCTGGCGAGAAAGCGGCGGCGAGTGGAGGAAGGAATCGCAGTCTTACCATTTTCGGCTGAAGATGAAACCTTGGGCGAACGATCAACGGAGTGATCGTCTTGCGACGCGCTCATACCTGCTCCTGGCGAGAAATTTAAAAACTGTTACGGAAAGGCCTGTTGTTTGTTATCAGTAGGCCGTTTGGCACTGGGAATTCTAGCAGGCTGATGCAAGATTCCCGAGTCGTCACCACGTTGTGCGGTTTTTACGCCGCCTGGGTCGCCGGGTCAAGTGGACTAATTATTCTGACCTTGCGGTTGCCGCGGCTCGATACGTCCGGACCGCTAGTTCCCTCAACCCAGCCAGGAAAGCTCCTGCTCAGGGCGGCGCGAGCCGCCCACAGTGCGCAGAAAAATCTGTTCCAGCGTCATCTTTTCGCCGGGAGTTACGCCATCACCCAAGCCATCGCCGGATTCTTTTCCTGGTACGCCGGGCGTCTGCGCCTCCACGCCGGCGCGCAACTCCTCCAGCGATCCCTGCGCCACCAGACGCCCACGATGAATGATGGCGACGTGACTGCACAGCCGCTCCACGATTTCGAGCACATGCGAGGTCAGAAAAATCGTGGCTCCGCGCGCGATCATCCCTTGCAGCATCGCTTTTAAAGTTCCGGCGGCGATGGCATCCACGCCTTCGAAGGGCTCGTCGAGAAACAACACTTTCGGACCATGAATCACGGCCGCGGCCATGGCCAGCTTCTTTTGCATGCCGTGCGAATAGTCGGTGACCAGCTTCTTCGGCTGATCGGCGAGTTGCATGAAGTCGAGCAACTCCGCGCTGCGCTTCGCGGCCGTTTCGCGGTCGAGTCCATACATTCGTCCCGCGAAATTAAGAAACTCCGACCCCGTCAGCAGTCCGAACAACGCCATGCCTTCCGGCACAACCCCAATCTGCCGCTTCACTTCGACAGGATTCTTTTCCAGGTCCAACCCAAGGATTTCGATACGCCCGGAACTGGCCGCCAGCAGCCCGGTGAGCATCTTGATCGTCGTCGATTTCCCCGCGCCGTTGGGGCCCAGAAAACCAAAGAATTGTCCCGGCGCCACACGCAGGTCGATGTTATCGACGGCGAGCAATTCTCCGAAGCGGCGGGTCAGGCCTTGGGTTGAGATAGTAGGGGCGGCGTCCATGAAGCTTCTGAATCTAGCACAACGATGAAGTTGCTGCCCTTGGCTTATGCAGATCGCCCTCCTACTTTTACAAATTCATGACAACTACATCCGCTCGTGTGATATAAAAACGGCGAATCCGCCGGCTCTGCACAAATGTGCCGCCAACAGGAGTGTGATCCTATGACCATTTCGCCTACCAACGGCGCCTTGCTGCAGAGCTTTACGCCTTTCAGCAAAACCGCAGCGGTCGGTGCTTACCCGGTGGAGCTGATCCAAGCTAAAAATGGCGTCCTGTGGAGATCGACCTACGAGTATGGCGACGCCTCCACCGGCAATTTCGCCGATGGCACGGTGTTTAGCCTGAACGCGGGCTTGCCGCCGCGGTAAGCTGCATTTCTGTAAGACTTGACCAGCGATTCCTTCCCCGCGTGATGAATCCAGGGAAGGAATCTGCTGTCTTGCCCCCGGAGTCAGCTACTGTTTTCCCTTCGGCGCTTCCTTCTTCTCCGCCGGTTTCTTCTGCATATCCTCAGTCCAAGGTGGAGTGATGCCGATGAATCGCACATAGGCAATCGACTGTCCCAGGTGTTCGGCGGCGTGGCGAACGATAAAGAGCAGAATGCCGCGCTCGGTATTCTTGCCGCCGAACCAATCCAGACTCTTTTCGAGGTCGGCATCGGACATGGCCATGATCGCCTTCTTGGCATGCGCGAACGAATCTTTCAGGGTGGCGATGACCTTCGCTTTGTCGGTCGTCGACTTTTCGAATCCTTTGACGTCGAAACCCGCCGGCGGAGGCGTGCCGACAAGTTTGTAGAGGTTGAAGTTGGCCGCGCTAACGTGCAGGAAGACCTCGGCAAATGACCGCACGTCCGGCGAGGGCCGCCACGAGAATTTCTCCGCCGGAATCGCCTCTGCGAGACGCGTGAACTTGTCCTCCTGGATCAAGACTTCCGCCAGCACCTCAGAGCGATAGCCCGTAACCCCTGGGGTGCCATCTTTGTAAGGATTCACCTGCGCCGAGACGCGAACCACTGCGATCGCGGCCACAAATAAAAAGAATGTCGAGAAAGCGCGTTTCATGGATGTCGTCTCCTTCGTGTCCGTACAGTCTACTCGTTCGCGGCGCCTGCCGGCCTAAAACCCCGGCGGTCGCTGGTCTGAAATGCCGAAGGCGCGCTCCAGCGCTATGCCGGCGCTGCCCAGCGTACCCTCGTCGAACAGACGTCCGATCAGCGTGACGCCATGTGGCACGCGGCGCGGCGGCGAGAACGTGGGCATCGGATTCTTAGGATCAGGGGCCCAGTCGCTTCGCGCTTTCGCTACCTCCACGAAACCGGCCCGCAGGGTGAGCGACGGATGCCCGGTGAAATTAGTCAGGGTCAGCATCTCGTCGCGCAGCGAAGGCACGAGAAGCAGATCCACCTCCGAAAAGACGCGGGCCATTTCTTCAGCCACCTTGCGCCGGAAGCGATCGGCTTGCACGAAGTCAACCGCCGACAGGAATCGGGCTTCACGGAATATGTTGGGCCAGGCGTCGGGAACCTGCGCTTTCAGTTCATTCATTCCTCCGTTCAAGCTAAGTTCTTCGAACGCCGCGGCGCCCTCGGCAAAAAGAATCAGGTCGAGCGAGTCATAAGGCCAGTCAGGAATCGACACCTCCACTGGGACCATACCGACCTTCTTAACCGTCTCAAGAGCCGCTTGATCCACAGCGGTGGCTGGAGCCTCTTTCATCCAACGAGGAAAGTATCCGACCCGGAGCCCCTGCACACTTGCGCCGGCATCGAAGTCAAGTTTGCTGGGCACGCTCGCCAGATCGCCGGCGTCGGGACCAGAGATCGCATGCAGCACCAGGAACGCATCTTCAACCGTGCGAGTCATGGGGCCCAGCTTGTCGAGCGACCAGCACAAAGTCATCGCGCCGGTGCGCGCCACACGGCCATACGTGGGCCGAAGTCCAGTAACCCCGCACCGCATCGAAGGACTGACGATGCTGCCGCCAGTCTCGCTGCCGATCGCGAAAGCAACCAGTGCTGCGGCGGCAGCGGAGCCCGGTCCCGCGCTTGAGCCAGACGAAGCCTCTTCCGTCAGCCATGGGTTCATCGTTTGCCCGCCGAACCAGATGTCGTTGAGCGCCAGCGCACCCAGGCTCAACTTGGCGACCAGCACCGCTCCGGCTTCGTGGAGTCGCTTCACGACGATGGCGTCTTGAGCCGGCACACGGTTGCGAAAAGGTTCGGCGCCGTAAGTGGTGCGGATTCCGGCAGTGTCGAGCAGATCTTTCGCGCCCCACGGGATGCCGTGCAGCGGCCCCCGGTATTTTCCGGCGGCGATTTCTTCATCAGCCTTCCGGGCTTGCGCCAGTGCCAAATCCCTTGTGAGTGTGATGACGCAGTGCAGTTTGGGATCGAACTCCTCCAGTCGCTTCAGATAAATGCGCGTCAGCCGTTCCGAAGTCAGTTTGCGTTGTTCGATCCAGCGCGAAAGTCGAGTCACCGGAGCGAATGCAATATCGTCGTCGCGCGCCGGCAGCGGCCCCGGATCGCTGCTGCTGCGAATGAATTTGTCGTGCTCAGGCCCGACCCTCAGGCCGGGCAATATTGGATTCCACTGCGTTGCCGGCGCCAGCGTCGATTCCAGTACGACCCTGCGCGGTCCGGTACGCCGTTCGTAGAGCGCCGCCATAGTCTGGCGCCAACTTCTTGCCGCCATCGCGCGCTCACCTGCGGTCAACTCAAACTGCACCAACTTCTCCGCCTCGGCAAACGTGGAGGGTGTGACCTCCGGTCCAACTGCAGGTCCGGTTCCGAATGCGGGAGGCGCACCGGGCGGGAGATCGGCCGGCTGTTGCGCAAAGCTGCGGTATGCGGTTGCCGCCGCCAACAGGCTTAGAGAGGTCTGGGTCAGGAACTGCCGGCGCGATTTCGACATGCATCCTCCGTCAGGCATTGTAGCCGCTAAATCGACGCGGGATTGTCACGCCAGTAAGTCCGTCGTAGCAAAAACACCCTGACCACAAGGTCAGGGTGTTGGAACAGCTTTTGCTCTTGGTGGCACAGCGCTTTTCGGCGCTGCGACAGTGCATCCTAAAACAAATTCCACAGGAACTGGTTGTAAACGTCGTGGTGATACTGCACCTCGGGCGCCTTCACAAACGTCCCGAGCAGACGCGGACAGCGATCCGCAGCAGCCTGCTTCAGATCGGCGTAGCGGCCCTTCACATCCTCGCCCAGAAGTTTCGTAGTCCACTCCGCTTTCCGAAAGTGCGCCAGCGCATCGTAAATATTGTCGGGCAAGTAGCGCTCGGCCTGGCGCAGGTTCTTGATCTTTGAGGTTTCGCCGTCGATCCCGCTCTTGAAAATCGCCAGCATCACCAGGTACGGATTCGCATCCGGAGCGACCGAGCGCACTTCCACGCGCATGCTTTTCTCGTTGCCGATCGGAATGCGAATCATCGACCCGCGGTCAACAGGTGAAGCCTTGATCTGATTCGGCGCCTCGAAATGCGGATCGAGACGGCGATAAGCATTCACGCTCGCGTTCAGCAGCAGGCAAATATCGTTGCCGTGCGTGAGGATGCGATCCAGAAACGCCCAGCCCATCTTGCTCAGCTTCTCTTCGCCCTTGGCGTCCCAGAACAAATTCTTGCCGCCATCGCTGATCGAAACGTTGGTGTGCATGCCACTGCCGTTTACCCCCACCACCGGCTTGGGCAGAAACGACGCCGTCAGCCCCATGTTGGTCGCCACCTGGCGGCAAATCAGTTTGTAGAGCTGAATCTGGTCGGCCGCCGCCACAACTTCACCGTAGCCGTAGTTGATTTCGAATTGCGAAGGCGCAACCTCGGGATGGTCCTTTTCATTCTGGAAGCCCATCGCGCGCTGCACTTCCGCAGTCGTGTCGATGAAAGTGCGCAGAGCATCGCCCGGCAGCGAATGATAATATCCGCCGGTGTTAACGTAGTCGAACTTAAGGGTTTCGTGATAGCGGCGCTCGGCATCGGGGCCCTTGAACAGGAACCCTTCAATCTCATTGGCGGCGTTGAGCGTGTAGCCTTTTTTCTCGTGCAAGGCGTCGGCATAGTTTTTCAGCACGCCGCGAATGTCGGCCGAGTAAGATGTTCCGCCCTTGTCGATGACTTCGCCGAACACCAGCACTTTGCCGGAGCCGAACACATCCGCCGGCGCCCAGTAAAACGCCGCCCAGTCAATCCCCAGCCGTAGATCGCTCTCCCGCTGCGCCGTGAACCCGCGAATCGACGATCCGTCGAAAGTGAGGTTGTCCCAGCTCTTGATCAAAAACTTCTTGTCGTAATCCAGCATGTGCAGCCGGCCTTCCAGATCGCTGAACATCACGGTCACGGCCTTGATCCGTTTTTCGTCGGTCAAATACTTCAGCCGCTTCTCCTGGACCTTGCCGATCGGCACACGGTTCCTGCGCTGCTCCTTTGCCTCCAGATTCAGGTCTTCCAGTTCGTCGTATGTGAGTGCCAGGAAATTACGCAGTTCGTTGGGCATGGATATCCTTAAGTCTCCTTCGCGGTAAGCAGAATAATATCGATAAGCAATCGCACGGATACAGGTACTTGAAATGGCTGGGTTTCAACAGGGAAGAATATCGCGAGTGCGCGGTCCTCGACAATCGAAAAAGCTGATGGCAGGCATAAAAGAGATTTATCCCGCTCCAAGCGATTCGGGAAGCTTCTACTCTAAGCCCAAGCCATGCCCCGGCATCAGCCGGATGATCACACCCAAAGCCACCAGCACTGCGACAAAGTAGATGGTCGTCGTGCGGCTGGGATGAGCCGGTAGATCTGCGGCAAAGAAGGCTCGATATCCCGCGCCCAGCGCCACCAGGTAAAACATATTCTGCTTCAGCGCCAGCGCCAGCGCCACGCACGCGATGAGCAGGACGATGCGTTCCGCCTTGCTCAAGGCCAGCGCGGCCTGTCCACCATCAAGCGCCCAGACAGGAATCAGATTCAGGAGATTCAGGATCGCACCCACTCGCGCCAGCGACGCCCAGAACGGATCGCCCGTTTGCCACCAGAGCACGGCACACGCCACCGATGCCAGAAATCCAGCAAGCGGTCCGGCCAGGCTGACTTGCGCCCGCGTCTCCAGCGGCACGCCCATCGCCTGCCAGCGCACGTAGGCTCCCAGGCCCGGCAGAAAGACTGGCATGTCGGCCGGCAAGCCGCGGCGCTTGATGTCAACAAAATGGCCCATTTCGTGAATCAGAATGAGCACCGCAAAGCTGATCCCGAACTTCCATCCTGACGCAGCCGAATAGATCGCGATGAAAGCGGCAAAACTTAGCAGCGAGGTCAGCTTGAAGCGCCGCGTCTGCGGAGCTCTGCCACTGTCGGCCAGCGCCGAGATCGAACCTGCCGGCCCTATCGGTTGAGCCCATTGGTTGTCGCGCGGTGCAGGCCGTCGCGCCGAATCGCTGCTGCCATCAAGCGCTTGCGCATGCTGCTTGATCCATTCGGCCTGCTTCGAAGTCGGCGGCAGTAGCTGAAGCGCGGTGAGCCACTTCTCCCGGGCCTGCCGCAAGTCTCCGTTAGCCTCGAGCGCCTTCGCTTCCCCCGAGAGCTTCTCCAATTCTTCAGAGTGTACAAGCCCATGGCACTGGTCGCACGCCAGCGCGCCCGGCGCGAGCTCTTGCGAGCAGCGTTTGCAATTGCCAATCAAGTCTGGATTGTCTGTAGACACGGCTAAGAAAAATGCACTTCCGCAGTGCATCCCCTACACATTAAGATGGCGGAGCGTCGGCAAAAGGTCCGTAGATTCCAAACGGCCGGCCTGCGGCGATCCTCCACGCGATTCTCATTCCAAAAAAGAGAATCAACAGGCCCATCGCTCCCCATCCCGGACTGTCACGAAGCTGAATAAACGGAGAGGCCAGCCCGATCAGCGCCACTCGTCCCAGCCACGTCCATATGCTTACGGCCGGCCGCGCCGCTTTGGGTGTCTCCGTCCCAGGCTTTGGCAACGAGGGCCGCTGGCCGGATTCCTGTTCCAGCTGCCGCTGCTCGTCCTCAAGCTTCTGTTGCTGAGTTTGCCTTTGTTCTTTCCTTTCGTTGGCAAAGTGAATCCAGATGGGAACCGCCGCCATCGAAACCGCCGCATAGGTCAGCAAAATCGCTGCAACCTGATAGCGTCTCCCGCCCACACCGTTCGATCCCTTCATCATGGCGGTTCCCACAATCCACCCGACGCCGATCGACATATAGCTGATCACCCAACCCTGCAGCACGATGGCGATCAGCGCGTACCCTATCAGCCCCACCACAGCCGCGCCGATGCCGTAGGCGAGAGCGCGCACGTACGCCGCATGCTTGTCCCGGTCAATTTCGCTGCGCATCCTCTCCGTGCAACCTGGGCACGCCATCGCAGCATTCACCCGATAATAAGTTCCACTCAACGGTTGCTGGCAGAACTGGCAGCGATTGCCCTCCGGCTTCGTGGCGTACTCGGCCGTGCCGAACTGGGGCGTCGGATTGCTGAAACTATCACTCATGGCCCGGAACAATAGCACAGCGGCCAGCATCACGAAAGAGCGAACTCAGGTCTATGGTGGCGGGGATGTCGTTTTGAAAGGGCGCAGCTTCAGCCGCGGCGTAATACCTCAAAATCAATCGCGCGATATTTGGACAGCCGAACTCGGATGCCCGACGAGCGATGTTCGACCCATCACCTCGCGCTCACGGCAGCAGCCCATAAACATTCAGTTCGGTCTGGGTGCCCACGTACACCTTCCCATTGGCAACGGTTGGAACCGTGAACTTCACCGCGGGCCCAGCCGCGTCCCGGGTCGAATTTTGGCTCGTGTCGTAAAGCTCACGGGAGACATTCGCAGCATCGAAGGCCCGCAGGATCGCATTGCCATTACTGCCAAACCTGTCGGTTTCGATTATCCATACGATTCCATCGTTGTTCCCGTTGGCCGACACCACCGGCGAACCGCCGGGATATCCAAAATGCTTGGTCGATTGCGCAATCGCAACCGTCGAAATCAGGCTGCTCTGTATGCTGAATTGCATCGGATAGCCGTTGGACCCGGTAAAGTAGACCTGCTCTTGCCAATAGGCGGGACCGGCGGCGCGGCTTCCCGATCCTATGACCTCGGCGCCTATCACTGCCGGCACGGTGAGCAAATTCTGATTTTGGGTCGCGTTGAATCCCCCTAAAGTATCACGGTTGAGTTCGTACACCGTGCTGCCTTTGCCCCCCGCCAGCATCACGTGAGGATACGAACCTTCCTGATCGGGCAGCAGCATCACTCCGCCCGCAGCCAAATCCCAATCCAGCGCGGAGAGATTGGCCTGATCCAGAGGAGTGAAAGAATCGCCGACTGACAGCACTCCATCCTCCGCTGTAAGTTTTACAACGCTGTCGCCGTAGTCCGCCCCGCCCGTGCTGGCATCGTAGGTTCCGTTGCCGGTGCTGAAAAAAATGTTGCCGCTGGCATCCGCCGCCAGTCCGCCGCCACCCATCCATATCCCGCCCTCTACTCCGTCAGGTGAGGTCGTATACACACCGGATTGTTGCAGCGTGGTTTCGTTATATCCAATCACCCAGCCGTGATACGGCTGGTTGTCGCAATGGGAAGCCCACGCAATATAGACCACGCCGTTCGCCAGAAGCAGCCCAGCCCGTTGGTTCTGAGTTAGAGTATCGAAGGTTACCGTCTTGTTGTGTGCAGTAAATGAACCTTGTATCTGCACCGATTGCAGGATCGCGCCCGTCGTAATGTTCAGGGCATACAGAGTTTGATAAAAAGTGTAGTTGCCGGTGGTACCAGTCTTGGTGCGGGCCACCACGAACATGGTGTTCGTCGCTGGATCGATGACGGGCGTCGAGGTAATGCCATATACCGGCGTGATATTCGTGCAGTTAACATCGGTCGTGGTCAGGGGCTGGGCTCCGCCTGTGAGCAGGCTGGTTTGCCACAGCGGCGACGTGGCTGTCCCGTCGGCGTCAAAGGCGTAGACGCTGTCGTTCTCCGTGGCCACATACACTACGTTGTATTTCCCCGCGCTGGTTGCAACATTGGGAACATAGAGCGGTTCTGCGTAAATATTTCCGTCCACGGCCCGGGTGAAGAGTTTTCCGAACTGATTCTGATTCACATTGCCGGTGGTCAGCGCGATCTCGTTCAGGTTCTGTCCGGTGCGAAGCGAGTCATTCTTCATCGTGAACGTGCCCGAATAATTCGTGACGGTAAGAAATGCCACCGCGGTCTGTGTGGTATTCGCATTGTTGGTCGCCTTGATAATGTGCGTTGCACTCGTACTCGGCGGAGTGTAGAGGCCGGAAGTAGAAATCGTACCCACAGTACTATTCCCGCCCGCAATGCCATCCACCGCCCAGGTCACGTTGGTCGATGTAACCCCATTTACCGTGGCGCTGAACTGCTCCGTCTGTATCGGCGTAATCGACCCCTGCCCCGGGGTGACGCTTACCGCGGAACTCGCAACCACCCCCGTGCCGCTCGAGCTCACCGTCTGCAAAAACCCCGGGTCGGTGTCGTTCACGGTGATGTCTCCTGTCCGTGAGCCGGTATTCGTGGGAGTGAACGTCACGTTGATCGTGCAATTTGTGCCGGTGTTGAGCGAAGCCGGACAGTTGTTGGTCTGCGCATAGTCGCCACTGGCCAGGATGCTGTTGATGTTCAATATGGCTGTGCCTGTGTTCGAGAGAGTGACCGTCTTCGCCGAGCTGGTGGTTCCCAGAGTCTGGTTGCCGAAGCTCAGCGAAGTCGGACTCACGCTCGCGGTAGCTCCGCTATTTCCCATTCCTACTAAAAACACAACCTGCTGGGGATCGTTATAGGCATTATCGGTCAGCGCAATGGTGCCGTTGCGAGACCAGGTTGTCGTCGGACTGAATGTAACCGTGAGTGTGCAAGACCCTCCCGCCGGCACCGACGCTGCCGTGCAGTTATTGGTTTGCGAAAAATCTCCGTCACCGTCAATCGCAGTGATCGTCAGGCTCGCGGTTCCCGTGTTGCTTACCGTGACCGACTTCGCTGAACTGCTCTTTCCCACCAGTACTCCGCCAAAGTTGAGGCTGGCAGGCGACAGCGTGACCGCTGGAGCCACTCCCGTGCCGGCCAAAGCCACGCTTTGCGGGCTTCCCGACGCATTGTCGGTAATACTGACTGTGGACACGCGGCTCCCCGTCTTGGTGGGAGTGAAGGTTACGTTGATCGTACAACTCGCGTTGACGGCCAGCGACGAGCCGCAATTATTAGTTTGCGAGAAGTCGCCATGATTGCTCCCGGATATCTTGATGTTCGTCACCGATAACGACGCAGTGCCGGTATTGGTGAGTGTGATCGGCAGTGGACTACTGCTGACGTCCACCATCTGGTTGCCGAAACTCAACATCGTCGGAGACAACTTCACAACCGGCTGCGCTGACAGCAAAGTCGAGAACCAAAAGACTGCGAAGACACTGGCACACTGACAGGCGATCCTGTAGTTGTTGCGCATGACGGACGAACCTCGCGGGCTCTGCTGCTCGGGGGGATTAGGAATCTATTGCAGCTTTCGGGGGATACGATATTGTGCACGTGCGCAGGCTGGAAATCCAGCAAAAACGAACGTGCGCCTCGGTTACCTCTGTGCAAATTTCTGCATCATGATGCTTTCTTCCCTCAAGAAGAAATGAACCCGATGAGTGAGGCAAGATTAGTTGTTTTGGAAATTCTCGCAATCCAGAATCTGTCTGGGTTTCGTAAGATGAGGTGCGGAGAATAACAGAAAATGCAAACGAGACGTCTACTGCCGGTGCGCTGAGGCTCCTGCGGCGATCTCGCGCAAAGCGCTGACGAATCCTGCAGCCGCGTCCGGATCGGCCAGCGCCTCCAGGTGAACCGTAGCGGAAAACTGCGGCGATTCCGGACGAAAGCGCACCTGCACAATTTCCTGCCGCCGCGCCGACATCAGCGCGTTCAACTCCGCGCTCGGATCCTGCTTCCAGTGCGTCCGCGTGGTCAGAATGATGGGCCCGGGCTGGTACAGATCCCACTCCCTGTCGTCGCGCTTGCGCGATGAGATTCCACGGTTCTGCGCCGTCCAGCGGTGCCGCATCACTTCCAGATGAAAGCTCGGCGACCCGCCCAGATCGGCTTCGAAGGTCAGCGTTTCTTTCTGCCGGTGCCAGCAACTCACCAGCCAGTGCACGGGCAGCGCGCGCGGCCTGAACTTCACCGTTACGTTTGCATTCTCAAACCAGCGCGAAGGAAAATGCAGCCGCGCCTGCAAATGCGAACTGCCTACCCAGTGCGATTCCAGAATGCGTCCTTTGCCGGCACACGCCGCCTGTACCCAGCGCAAAGCCGCCGCTCCTTTTTTTCGGTTGTAGGTGGAAAACACGAGGTACCACAGCCCCAGCAAGGCGACCGAACCGGCTACGTCAATCAGCAGAAGGCGACCCACGACGCGTTCCTTGCTTCCTATGATGTGTATGGTACGTCCGAGGTTGCGGCGAAGCAAGGGGCCAATGGACTCAATTTTCATTTCGAGCTGGGCGACGCTTTTTAGCTGTGGAAAACCTGCCGGCCGCCCTACTCTTGTCATCCACGCAGTAGAAGAGCTTGCCCTGAGCGCAGCCGAAGGGACCCCCAGCCCATAGGCGGCGCCGACGGCTTCCCAAGGCGGTTTTACCAATCCCCATCCTCGCGTGCTGCTGAGCACCTCGAAACCTCCGAGCCCCCCGTGTTCCGTCCGCCCACGCTACCCCGGTACAATAGCCCGTGCCCTTCACGATTCGGGATTTCCAGTCCGCTGATTTTGACACGCTGTGGCACATCGACCAGCGGTGTTTTCCTCCGGGAATCTCCTATTCGCGGAGTGAACTCAACTTCTACATCCGCCGCCGCGCTTCCTTCACCCTGCTGGCTGTCGAAGCATCCCCATCCCATCCCGATTCGGGACACCGCAAAAAGAATTCTCCGCCATTCCCGCTGGCCCAAATCCCCGTAGCCGGTTTCATTGTCGCCGAAGCAGGCCGCTCCTCCGGCCACATCATCACCATAGACGTAATCGCCCAGGCCCGCCGCTCCGGAGTAGGCTCGCTCCTCCTCACCGCCGCCGAAGAACGCCTGCGCCAGGCACATTGCCGATCGGTTGGACTCGAAACCGCGGTAGACAACGTCTCCGCCCTGCAGTTCTACAAACGCCACGGCTACAGCGTCGTCAAAACCTTCCCGCGCTATTATTCCAACGGAGTAGACGCGCTGGTGCTGGAAAAAGATTTTGCGTAGCTCTTCTTAGCGGCCTCAGCCGCTTTTCTTAGCGACCTCAGCGGTGAAAGGCTTTGCCGTCCCGCTAAGGATTTGCACTTTCGCCCCCTCTCCAGCTACCTTGCCTATTAAATGAAAGTAGCCATCCAGGGCGAACGCGGCTCCTTCAGCCACGAAGCCGCCGAGCAAATGCTCCCAGGCTGCACCGTAGTCCCCTGCGCCCGCTCCGCCGAAGTCTTCCAACGCGTGCAGCGCGGATCAGTAGCCGCCGCCGTAATCCCCATCGAAAACTCGCTGGCAGGAACAGTCGCCGAGCACGCCGATCTTCTGTTAGCTCATGAAGTATTCATTGAAGCCGAATTCCTGCTGCGCATCGTGCACAACCTGATCGCCGCCCCCGGCGTGAAGCTAAGTGCCGTGCGCGAAGTTCTATCGCATCCCGTAGCTCTCGACCAGTGCCGTGATTTCTTCCGCCACCATCCCCGCATCGACCCCGTTCCGTTCTACGACACCGCAGGCAGCGTGAAGCACGTGGTAGCCCAAAGCTTTCCCGACGCCGCCGCGCATCGCCGGCCGCCACGCCGCCCGCGAATACTCCGGCAAGATTCTCCAGGCCGGCATCGAAGACGACAAACGCAACTTCACCCGCTTTTTCCTGATTCGCAAAGTAAAAGGAAGTTCGCGAACCGCAACGCGAAAGGGAAGTGCAGCCTCCGCTGCCCGCTACCAGCGCCTGATCCCACCCGGAGCCAACAAGACTTCCATCGCCTTCAAGGTGAAGAACGTTCCCGGAGCGCTCTTCAAATCGCTGAGCGTCTTCGCCCTGCGCGACATCAGCCTCAGCAAAATCGAATCCCGCCCCCTGCGCGGACGCCCCTGGGAATACATCTTCTACGTAGATTTCCTTCGCGGCGACGACGAACCCGCCCGCAACGCCCTACGCCACTTAGCCGAAGTAGCCGAGTTCGTCAAAGTCCTGGGAATTTACCGCGCTGCATAAACCGGGCCGCGTGGGATAATTTGGTTTGCGCCGGAGGCTAGGATGAGGACGTATTTTGCAATGTCTGTTTTCGTTCTCCTAACGCTGGGGCACACACAGGCCCAGGGTTTCGGCCAAACTTTTGGAAGCGTCAGGGGCATCTGCATGCCCAAGGCTCTCCCCTAGCCGACGCAATTGTGGTCTTCGTCAATCAGGCCACCGGCCAGAAATACCAGATCAATACTCACCAGAATGGCGAGTATTCCGCGGTCGGCCTCGCCAGCGGCATATACACGGTCACGCTCTACAAGAATGCCGAAGATCTTAGAGCTGGTAAGGAGTTATCTCATGTCAACGGATTTCATGTACTTCATTTCGAAAATCAGGACTTGGATGAGAACACCTTCGACTTCGATCTGAAAAAGGTTCAGGAAAAGGCCGCCCAGGGCCAGGGCTTGACTCCAAAACAACTCAGGCAAAGGCAAGAGGCGCTGGAGAGGCAGGAGAAGGAAAAGGCCACGGTTAAGGCCCTGAACGAAAAAGTCGTTGCCGCGAACACCGCGATGAAGGCCGGGGACCCCGATAGCGCCATCAAAGTCCTAACCGAAGCTACGCAGATTGACGCTACGCACGATGTGATCTGGGCCGAGATCGCCGACGCTTATCGCGGTTCGGCGTTAAAGCAGACCGATCCAGCGGAGAAGGCGAAGCGCCTGCAGAAAGCAGTCGCCGACTATCGCAGCGCATTGATATCAAGCAGAAAGACATGGAGACCGCCGCCAAGAAAAATCCCAACGATGATCGGCGCCTGGCGGCGTATTACAACAACATGGGAGAGGCTCTCGGCAAGGCGGGCAAAATCGACGATGCCGTGAAGGCCTATAACCAAGCGGCACAGGTGAATCCAGGGAATGCTGCAGGATATTACTTCAACGCTGGCGCAGTGTTGACAGATGCCGGCAGACTCGACAGCGCCATCTCCGCCTTCGACAAGTGCATCGCGGCGGACCCCAACAAGGCGGATTGTTACTATCGGAAGGGCGCCGTCATGATGGGCAAGGTAACCCTGCAAGGCGACAAAATAGTGGCGCCGCCGGGCACGGCCGCGGCTTTCCAGAAGTACCTTGAACTTCAGCCCAACGGCCCGTATGCCAGACGCGGCCAGGCAAATGCTGGCCAGCATAGGCTCTTCGATGGAGTCCGGCTTCGGCACGCCTCCCAAGAAATAATATCCTGTTTGCATCAACGCAGCTATTCGTTAGGTGCTTTCCTGAGACCGGCTGAAGTGTCGCGCGTTAGCTGCTGCACCTTAAGACACAGTGCGAACCCTCCGCAACAGGAATAGAATTCATTTTGCGTGCCTGCGGGCGAGCGCGTTCATGGGGAGCGGACACTCCTGTCCGCTGCTTTTGACTTTGCCCTTGAAGTTGATCGCAGATCCCGTTACCCGCAACTCCGACCCATGCAAACCTTCCCCAGCGTCCACGTCCTTCCGACCGGAGCCGGACCCTGAGCGAAGCCGAAGGGGACGGCGCAGCTAAGGAACCCGCTGTTCTCATCCGACGAGAAGCCATCTGGAACAGACACTCCCGTCCTTATGACTTTGTCACGCTTGCGAAGTTGATCTTGACGCAAAAAAAACCGGGCAGCGCCAAAACGCCGCTGCCCGCTGTATCGCTAGCCCTACTTCACTTGCAGGGCGGTCCCGCGTTAGTGGTAAACGTATCGTTATCCGAGTACCAGCCATTCACCCCAAGCGGAAGCCCCCCATAGAACCACGAGAAGAACGCAAGCTCCTGCAAGTGATAGCCGTAGCCGTTGGGCATCGTCACCGTGGGAATGTTGGTTCCAGTCAACGGATCCCCACCTCGAGGTTCGATTGACAGCCCACCACTTGTCCGACATTTCCCATGGCGGTGTCCCATTGCTGCCCATAGGGTCATTCATCCACTCGTCCACTTCGTGGGCCGCGACGCTGGTATCGAAAACAGTGGATCCGAAGACACCGGTTGTGTCGAAATCCATCGGCGAGTAGGTCTGACCTGCCGTATCACCGTGATAACCCAGAATGCAACAGGTATTGATGTCAGCCACCGGAGACGCCATCACTACGTTCGCCAGCAGAAAAACCGGCAGCGAACCCGTATTCACTCCCTGCGAAGCCAGTGACGGAATCACCACAAGATTCAAATAAGTGTCAAACCAGTTTATGTCGATGATCCCCAGCGGAGCGCAGAAAGCCGGAGGGCCAAGGGAAGTGGTTGCCATGGCCAACCCGTAAGCCTCCGGCACGTCGATGTAAACCGTGGTGGTCGTAACCGGACTCAGAATCGTATGATTGTCACGCGCATGTGTGTGGTTCCAGAAGCTGGCGCGCTGGAAGGCATCAGGGTATTGCGTGTCTCCAACAAATGTGTTGCCAAAGGTAAACGACGCATTGTTGAAGATCGGCGACTCCTGAAACAGCGTCAGGGGAACGTCGTTGGGAGCGGTCAGGCACGCGGAATTCGCCGCCGTCGGATCCAGAATCGTAGTCCCCGGCGTCGTCCCGATGATGCCATTGCTGTTAATCGCAAGGCCCACCAGATGGGTCTTGATTACCACCGCAATAATCTGGGTCGGAACCGTAACCGTTTGATTGTTTTCAGAAAACGGATCGACGCCCACCATCACGCCTGTGTAGTCATGGCCGTCTCGACTGGCGTGGACATGATATCTCCACAAGGGAAGCGTAGGGCCGATGGCTTCATGCGTCGCCGCCCCCGTTCCGGGGTTGGTCCTGACCGTCGTATAGGCTTTCAATCGGGCCGGGGTTTTGCCCGGCCCGGCGTTGTGTCCCACCGCATTAGCCGTGACTGCACACCACGCAAGCGCGGCACATAGCAAGAGCAACGTTATCCTGGGTTTCATTCGACACCTCGTTCTTTGATTTTGTATAGTTCGGATCTATCAGGCCGCCCACAGAGCGAGCCAAATCCCGCCCCAGACGGGCGAGTGCAGGGAAGACACAGTCCGCAATTATACGCGCAGTCATTATCAAAAGTTAACTATTGCATCGCTTGCTCGCAAAGAATACCTTCATTCTGCCGAGAGCGTGCCAGCGTATGCTCGCGCTCCTCCGCAATAGCCCCGGTACCTTGGGCATCATGTCCCAGTCGCCGCGAAGCCGATAGAATGCATAAGCCCCAACTCGGGGACCGTGAAACCTTTCCCGAGCAATCTCATCTAAAGCTTGAGTGAGTTTCACTCAAGGAGAGCCAATGGCCCAGCAACCGCTTTCCGAGCAAGTTACTAAGCAGCGCGAAATCAGCGACGTACGACCCTTGCCCGTGCTTCCTGTGCGCGACACTGTTCTGTTCCCCCACGCAGTCCTGCCCCTTACGGTAGGCCGCGAGAGTTCCGTTCAGCTGATTAATTCGCTCGGCGAAGACAAAACCATCGTAGTAGTCGCCCAACGCGAGGCCCGCGTAGATAGCCCTCAGGCCAGCGATCTTTATACCGTAGGTACGTCCGCTATCGTTCACAAAGTCGTCAAGATGCCCAACCAGAGCCTCTTTGTATTTGCCGAAGGCCTGGAACGCGTGCGCTTGGGCGAGTTCACGCAGTTGTCGCCATTCATGCGCGCCCGCGTGTCGCCCATTCCTGAAGCTCCTCCGCCCGACAGTTCTGAAATCGAAGCCCTGCAGCGCAACGTGCTCACGCTTTTCCAGCAGATCGTTGCCGGCTCACCCACGCTTTCCGACGAACTCTCCACCGTGGCCCTGAACATCGACGAACCCGGCCGCCTCGTGGATTTCATCGCCTCATCGTTGCCCTCGCTCTCTACGCCCGACAAGCAGGACACCCTCGAAACGCTGGACATTCGCGCGCGCCTCGAAAAGATCAACCATCATCTGGCCAAAGAACTCGAAGTCCAGCAGCTGCGCAACAAAATCCAGAGCGAAGTGCAGGACCGCGTCCAGCAAACCCAGCGCGAGTATTACCTGCGTGAGCAGATGAAGGCCATCCAGAAAGAACTCGGCGAGCAGGATGAAGGCCAGCGCGACGTCGAAGACCTGAAAAAGAAAATCGACGACGCAGGCATGCCCGACGAAGTAAAGAAAGAAGCGCTCAAGGAATTGGGCCGCCTCTCCCGCATGTCTCCCATGGCCGCCGACTATTCACTCACACGCAACTACGTCGAGTGGCTGGCTGTGCTCCCCTGGAACAAGACTTCTGGTCAGGAAATCGAAATCATCAAAGCCAAGGAAATTTTGGACGCGGATCACTACGATCTCGAGAAGGTCAAGGATCGCATCCTCGACTATCTCTCTGTCCGCCGCCTGAAACCGAACATGAAAGGTCCGATCTTGTGTTTCGTGGGCCCTCCCGGCGTCGGCAAAACTTCGTTAGGCAAGTCCATCGCGCGAGCCCTCGGCCGCAAGTTCGTCCGCCTCTCACTAGGCGGCGTGCACGATGAAGCCGAAATCCGCGGCCATCGCCGCACCTACATCGGCGCACTGCCCGGACAAATCATCCAGGGCATTCGCCGCGCCGAAACCAAAGATCCGGTTTTCATGCTCGACGAAATCGACAAGGTGGGCCGCGATTTTCGCGGCGATCCCGCTTCGGCATTGCTTGAAGCGCTCGATCCCGAGCAGAACTCCAGCTTCCGCGATAACTATCTCGACGTAACGTTCGATCTGTCGAAAGTCCTCTTCATCACCACCGCGAACATGCTCGACCCAATCGCCGAGCCCCTGCGCGATCGCATGGAGATCATCGAACTGCAAGGCTACAGCGAGGAAGAAAAGCTGCACATTGCCTTCCGTTACCTGGTTCCGCGTCAGGTGGAAGAAAACGGCATCACCGCCGAGCAGATCGAATTTCCAGAGGCCGCTTTGCGCTATGTCATCCGCCACTATACCCGCGAAGCCGGCGTTCGCAGCCTCGAGCGCACCATCGGAACCATCTGCCGCAAGCAGGCGCGACGGCTGGCCGAAGGCAAAACCGATAAGCTGGTAGTCACCGAAGAAATCATTCAGGAATTTCTGGGCGGAATCAAGATCCGCGTGGAAGGCGAGATCGAAGAACGCACTGAGCGCCCCGGCGTAGCCGTGGGCCTCGCCTGGACTCCCTCAGGCGGCGACGTGCTCTTCGTCGAAGCCAACGCCATGAAGGGCAAGGGTGGATTCACTATGACCGGCCAGATCGGCCAGGTCATGCAGGAATCCATGCAAGCAGCCTTAACCTGGGTGCGCTCCAACGCAGCGCAGTTGGGCATCGCCGAAGATTTCTTCGCCGACCATGACATCCACATGCACGTCCCGGCCGGAGCCATTCCAAAAGATGGCCCGAGCGCAGGCGTAACCATGGCAACCACACTGGTCTCGCTGCTAACGACGCATCGCATCCGTCCGCTCACCGCGATGACCGGCGAAATCACGCTCAGCGGCAACGTGCTTCCCGTTGGCGGCATTAAAGAAAAAGTTCTGGCCGCCAAGCGCGCCGGGGTCACCACCATAATCCTGCCCGCGGAAAACAGAATGAATGTGCAGGAGGATCTAACCCCCGAGCAGATCGAAGGCCTGGACATTCACTACGTCAAGACGATTGAAGAAGCCTTGCGAGTCTCGTTGCCGGCAGTAGCCGAATCACTGGCCGCAAAGGTCTTCATGGAGACAGAGTCGAAGGCGAAGCCCAAAGATTCCAAGCCGGAACCTCCGCCCATTCGTCCCATCCAGGAGCCGGCAGTAGTTCACGACAAAGTAGTAACCTGGCAGTCCTAGAGCGTGCGTGATTATGTTTGGAAAGAGCGCGGCTCCCAGCCGCGCTCTTGTTTTATGCTGTCATTTTTTATGTTGTCATTCCGAGCGATGCGAGGAACCTGCTGTTCGCCTGCGCAACCACCAACTTACGTGAGAGCGGGTTATGTGAGAGCGGGCGACTCGCCCGCTCCCACGAGAGAACTTACTCCGCCAAATACCGCGCCACGTACCCGTTGTCGCTATCCACACCCGACTCCGCATTTCCCGTCACAACAATCTTCCCATCACTCTGGATCGCCATAGCGTTCACCCAGGAAATTTCTCCGCTGGCCACGCTAGTAATCGTGATCCCGCCGGTCCCGAAAGTGGTGTCGAGCTGCCCAGCACTGGTATAGCGCGACAAGCCGAACGAGGAGTTAATGAAGGTTCCCTCCAGCGTATTCCCGGCCGCCCCACCCGCCACGATGTCTCCGTTGGATTGAACCGCGACCGCGTACGCTCCGGTGCATTTCGCCGTAGCCCCGAAGTCCGTGACCGCAACTCCTCCGGTGCCAAAAGTCTTATCCAGACTGCCGTTGGAGTTGTAGCGAATAATCCCGAAGCCAACGTCGTTCGCCGTCCCCGGTGCATTCACCTTGCTAGTAAGGGAGCCTCCCACCAGGACCTTGCCGTCGCTCTGCAATACCAGAGCCGAGGCCGAGGCCACGGTGGCGGCCGTTCCCCCAGCGCCGAACGTCGTGTCCACGCTGCCGTTGGAGTTATAGCGCGTGATGCTCCCGGCTTGAGCATTCGGAAAAGGAAAGAACACCAGTTTCCCACTCAAGCCCGAGGTCACCAGAATTTTTCCGTTCGACTGAATCGCGACCTGCGTGGGCGTGCCGTACTGCAGGTTGACCTGACCGCCGCTGCCAAAGGTCGTATCCAGTTGACCGCTGGAGCTGAAGCGCGCCATCACGCTCGGATTCAGCGAGCCGGCGACCACCACAATATCCCCGTTCGATTGCAACGCCAGTCCTCCGCCTCCGATTCCGCCGAAGGCTGTAATCGACGTGGTAAGGCCGCCGGTGCCGAACGTAGTATCGAGCGTGCCATTCGAGAGAACCCGCACCACCTGCATACCCACCAATCCCTTCGCAACCGCAACAATCTTGCCGTCGGGTTGGATCGCCACACCGAAGAATCCCTCGACCTCCTCCGCACCCTTGGGCGAAACGCTGAACACTCCGCCAGTGCCGAATGTAGTATCGAGCGTCCCGTTGGTGTTCAGGCGAAGCAGCGTGTCGAGCCCGCCGCCGTTGCTCGCAAGGCCAAGTCCAGCCACCACAATTTTGCCGTCGCCCTGAATGGCCAAGGCATTCGCCGCCGTCGCGCTGCCCGGCGCCTGAAAAATCCCTCCGCTCCCGAATGTGGGGTCAAGCGTGCCAGCCTGTCCTAACGCATAGCTGGAGACGAACAGGAAGATCGCCAGGTTGAACAGCAAAGATTTGTTCGGATTGCTCCTCAGTCGCATACGTTCCTCCGGTATTTCAATCGGACGTCAATTGCGCAGCCGGGGAAGCGTATATCAACTTCCACAAATCTGTGTCTTAAAGTTGTAAAAGAATTGTCAATTCAGATTTGTTCTGGCGCCGCCGCAAACACTTAGTGAAGCTGCTCAGGCGGTGCGGGTGTCGCTGGATCTCATTTTGGGCTGTCGGACGGGGCATGAGCCTGTTCTTGCAGCAATAGACGGTACGATACTGATATGGATCTGCGGGAGGAACACCCAAGCCGATCCCAAACGAAAACGCCGGCGCAACAAACTGACCACTGACCACTAGCCCCTGACCGCTGCCCTCACTGGCTCAACTTGATCGCCAACTGCCGCTCCGGCTGCGTCATCTGCCCCCACAATTTCTGCAAGTCTTCCTGCAGCGACTGATTGTCAGGCTCCTTGTGCAGCGCCAGCGCGAACCACCGGTAAGCCGTCGGCAAATCGCGAGGCGTACAAGTTCCGGTCGAATACATCGCGCCCATAGAAATCATCGCCTTCACATTCGACTCCGCCGCCGGCTTCAAAATCCGCAACCCGCGCTCGCAGTCCTGCTCCGCTCCGCGCCCATAGATGTAGCGCTCCGCCTCAGTCACGGAATCCCCAGCTCTCCCAGCCGCAGGCTTCGTGGCCGGAAGCTTTGAAGGGGCAAGCTTCGCCGCCTTTCGCGCAGCCCTCGGCCTCTCCTTCACCTCTGGCACTTGCTTGTCAGCCTCAGAATCAGCAGCCTGCGGCGCAGAATCCCCCGCGCTATTCTGCGGAGCACTCTGCTGCTCAGCACTCTGCGGCGTCGTGGCCGGCGCAGCATCACCCGATGCGGGCGCAGCCGTTTGCGCAGGCGCAGTCTGCCCAGCACCAGAGTCCGCCGGACTAGCGCCCCCAGGGGCTGTCCCAGCGCCAGCCTGCGGAGCCGCCCCAGCAGCAGGCGTCGCCGCCGATTCCCCACCTGCCTGTCCAGCGTCCGGAGTCTGCGTAGCAGCGGCCGAAGGCTTCTTATCCCCCGCATTCAGCCAGTCAAATCCCCCGCGCCTCCAGTGCAGATATCCAAATCCCACCGCCAACGCCAGCGCCGCCACAACCAGAATCATCTTCCCTCTACTGCGATGCGGCTCTTCAACATCCTCCAGCAGATAATCCACGTTAGAAGAAGGCCGCAGCGCATCGTGCCCGCCATCCGCCTGATGATCACCGCGCCCCCCGCCCGTTCCGCCCGCAGGCGCACCCAACCCCAGAAATGACGGCCCAGTTATCACCGGCTCCGAACTCGGCCCCAAACGAGGGCCAGCACCAGGCGGAGAACTCGCCGCACGCCGCTCCGCAGTCGAACCGCCAGAGCCCACACCTACAGGCGCCTGCCCGCCAGCCGGATCTTTCCCCACCAGAGCCGCTCCGCACATTCCGCAAAAGCGGTTCGCCTCAGCGTTCTCGTTGCCGCATCGTCCGCAGCGCAATCTCCCTCCTCAGGCCTGTACCTTAGCCTTCTAGCTTAACTCCACAACGCGAAATCCCGCGAGTACGATGCAGATTCCCAGTCTTGAGCAGACACTCCCGCGTGCCGCCTTTGATTTTTCTTGATTTTGAATGAATCGCCACTTTGAATCGATCGCCACCTTAATTCAAAGGCGCACCAGACGGGTCCGACAAGGCAATTAATTTCCCCACCGGATATTCTTCCGACGTAAGCGGAATCTCAGGCTCGGAGTTCAAAATAGTCAGGACATCGCCGCTGAGCACTCCGCGCACCAGCAAGCGGTCGCCCTCCACTCCTACCACTCGATACTTCTCATCGAAAACTGACATAGCAGTCTTCTCCGCCTGCTCATTAGATGCCAGCATCACATCCTCCGATACCTAAGGAACTAACCCAATTCTAACCAAAAAGTTCCGAATCCGAACAAATCCTCCCCAAACTTATCTCCGATCGTCCCGCTTCACCACTGCTCTCACCAGCGTCTTCCCGCACTCCAGGCAAGCCAGGTTCGCCCGCGGCGTAATCAACCCGCAAGCCGGACACATTCTCTGCGACGCATATCCCGCCATCTGCGGCTTCAGCCGCCGCATGCGGTAAACCATCACCACGGCCAACAGCAGAACCAGCACGCTCAAACTAATCCCGATCACAGTCATCACGGGTCCTCACATCTGAAACCCTGGCATCTGAAACCTTTGGATCTGAAACGATGATGCGCCCCCCGGCCAGCCAGCGATGCTCACAATTGCTCATAAATCCGCCTGTGTGGGGCCGACACTCTTGTCCTTCTGCCTTTGACTCTGACTTGTCATTCCGTACCGGGCGCCAAGCCCGGTGAGAAACCTGCTTTTCGGCGGCCCCGCCCTTGACTCCCAATGTTAAAATAAAGCTTAGGGATATATCCCGAAAATCCAGCCCAATCAGCCGGAGCCCCAAGCTCCCGCGTTTCTCTCTCAGGAGTTCCGATGTCCGGTCGCCGCAGAAAGCCCCGTAGAAAGTCCCGTAACCCCCGCCTGCCCAGCGTCCTCAAAAATACCAAACGCACCGGAGAGCATTCCGAAATCGCTTTCCTCTACCGCAGCGACCAGCGCCGCTTCGCCATCTCCAAGCCCTTCGGCGACAGCGAGAAATACGACTACATCCTCGATAACCGCCCCAGGCCGAAGGTGCAACTCTTCCGCATCCAGGTCAAATGCACCGAGTGCCTCCGCGCCGGAGCCTACGAAACCCGCGCCGAGTACACCGTAGGCAAAGGCCGCGCCGTCTACACCAAGCGCGACATCGACTTCATAGCCGCCCACGTAGTCCCGCTCGATATCTGGTACATAATCCCCGTAGAAGTCTGCACCCCGCAACCCATGCTCCGCTTCTACCCCCACCGCAAAGCCAAAAAGATGCGCCTGGAAAAATACCGCGAAGCCTGGCACCTACTGGATCCCCCACTCCCCAATCCCCCAACCATAACCATCCAAGCCTGCATAGACGAAAATTACCCCGAAGGCTACGAACCAGAAACCGAACCCGACTGGCCAGACCGAAAACACGCCAGAGCCCGTCAGGCGACTCTGTCATGCCTGAGCGAAGCATGTGCCCACGAAGTGGACGTGATGCGCGGACGGGTCTCTGACCCGCTCGGCCGAGCGCAGCTCGGCGCAATTGGTCTCCACTTTTGCCCGTGTGGAGCGGACACTCCTGTCCGCTGCTTTTGACTTTGCTCTTGATTTGTCTTTGACTCGGTTGACTTTGCTTTTAACCCTGCCCGTGAAGTGAGGGACGGCACGCGCCGCCAGCACCACCGTGGAAGAGCGGCGCTTAAGCGCCGCGTAAAGCCCCAGGGTGGAGCAGCGCTTCCAGCGCCGCGAACAAGCCCACCCCCACCAACAACCCTTGTCATTCCGAACAGGGCCGAAGGCCCGGTGAGGAACCTGCTGTTGACTTTGCTTGAGCGCACGACGAACCCATGCCCGCACGAAGACCGGGAAGGGCACGACTAAAGGCGTGCTGCAGAAGCCTCAAAAAAAGGAACCGGGCTTCAGCCCGAGGAACCTACTTTGCTTTAGGTCCGCAACTTGGATGCCCTTTACAAAATCGAACCTTGTTCGGATTTCGTAAATTTCCGTAGGGATTAGCCGATATTTCGGTACCACTTCCGCAACATGTCTCCCAAGAAATCGGCCAAATGTTGACGGCGCCCCCCAATGTTCGCATTTCGTAACAAAAGAAATAAATCATTACCGACATTCTCGATCCTTGCTACCCTCCCGCGCACTTGGGGATACAGAAATGCAGACGGACAGTGCGGCTTCCCTGTATTCAGCAAATCTGCTCCTGAAGTGACCCCGGCGAAGGCTGTTGTGTTGTGCGTACTCGCTGCTGATCTTGGTTGATATGACTGGGTTGACTCTTCCCTTGAACCGCGCACGACCCATCCATCAGCTACGGCTTTGATCGCTGCCGAAACATGAGGAGTTTGCAGATCACTGCCCTGCGAATGAAATAGAAATTCCAACGAACTTCGTGCCCAAGGAGACAAGATGGCACCAAAACTGGATCCCGATGCGCAAGCTCATCTCGACGAGTCAAACGCGAAACTTGCAAATCTTCTCACTGGAGCTCAGCTCAACAGCAGCTACATCGTCGTCGCCGCTTGGTGCAGTTATGCGCCAGAGTGGGACGACACGCTTGAGAGCCTCTGGAACAAGAAAGGTAGTTCTGACTGGAAACCGGCCCCTGCAGGACCGGGAAGCCCTGCAAAAAGTGGGGTTGGCTCGGCGACTTTGGCGCAAATGCTTGCTGACCAGAACCACGGGCGCTATCCGGCAAAGATCGACCAGAACATGGTTTTAGGTGTTGACCCGAACACGGTGAGGGGCCTTGGGAAGACACTAGGCTGGTAGTCCAAGTTGGCTTAATCGGAATGCCGGAGGGATGGGTAACTATGAAGAAAACGTGTGCCGATGGCGTGTGGCGTTGGAATCGCTTAATTCCCTCCGCGTCTTCGATTATTTCGATGATTATTTCGATTTTGGCGTTCATTGTGGCGGTGGATACACAACGTGCGGGCGCGCAGGCTCTGTCCTACGTAGTTTTGAGCAAGAAAGCCTTGCTAGTCCAGGAGAGATGTGAGTCCAATAAGAATGCCACGCTCACACAAATAGGGAAGACCGCGGGAGGAATCAAAGCATCCGTTATGAGTCTGAGGGAGGTCCCCGGGCCAAATATCGAACCGATGCCGCTTGTGCCGCCGATGTGGACGCTAGTGTTGGTCTCCGGTGCGGACCTGCAGGCTGATCAGCAATACGCTTTGGTGTTTGAGAGGTGCCGGGCAAGAGCACTTGTGCCGGAAAGGGACCTTGGATCATTGACACGACACCTGCGGTAAGCTATCAACCCAATAACAACGACACGGGAGTCCTTGTTTCTACCGTTGCGTTTTCCCTTTCTGCCGGCTCCGCACCTTTAATAGTCTTGGCAGTCGGGAAATCCGATCCTTGTCAATCGGGAAAGCCCCCAGGAGTAGAGTGTCGCGATGTCGTACTCGACATTGGTAGCATGAAATTCACCCTGGAAAGAGTTGCGTTCCAAGAGCTTGACGTTGACAAGATCGTCAAGAGCGGAGTCATCGAACAACCCTACTCGATCGGGAAAATAACGATCATGTCGAGTTCCCTGAAACCACTGATTGCGACGCAGAAATCGGGGCTAGGGCAGGCCGGGACCATATTCGGTTTGTCAAACGTCCTGATGGTGGGCTCCAAGCAGCCTGGTTTGAAACTGAAGGCTGGTCCCTTCACGGCCTCAAAGGCTCCGGCCACGAAAGATGCGGCTTGGCTCTGGATAAGTGGTACCGGAACGGCGGGGACTGGGGCCGCCCCGGCGTGGGTGATCGATGGCAAAATCGATGCTCCCCCCGTCTACGAGAAAGGACCGTTTCAGCTAAGGGCGGCCACCGCGACTGCGAACATCGGTAACAACAAAATCGATGGGCAAGCTGCTAAGGATGTGATCGACTTCTCTGCGCCCTCAGGCAGGTGGATATTCAATCCTCCAGGTTTGGGATTCGCGATCAATCTCGCACCAACCTATGAGACCAACCGTGAGCTGACGCATCGGAATATGCTCGTCACCGGAGACTTTGCGATCTCCCCTAATGTCCTCGACCATACCCAGGCAGTCCGCACCGCTAGGAAATATTTCCAGCTACGCGACGAGAAGAAACCTGATCCGAATGGGGTGCCGAAGAAGATTGCCGGTTGTCAGCTAACTGCGCCGATCACGAAGATGCCTGCCCAGGGGGACTTCTCCGATTGCCGGTTTCCAAGATCGGGATGGAGACTAAACTTTCATCCAGGGTTCGAGGCTGGAGCAGACCTTGCGACCGCGACCGTGAAGAACCCAACTACCAAGGCGGTAGTAGGAACAATTCCAACCTATGACATAGGCAGGTTTGTGCTGGAGTTGGACGCCCTCTATCAGTACAGGAACTTCAGCCTTGAGTCCTATTTCACTGGACGCTACCTGTTCACAACAGAACATACGGCGGTGAATGACAGGCACGGGAACCCGTATCTTGAGACCGTAACAGGAGCGAAAGGAGTAAACGTTCTAACCGCGACTTATTCGCCAGGCGCAAACCCCCACATTAAATTCAGCATCGCCTTCACGGATGGGTTCTCAGCCCCCGTCTATCAGAGGGCAAATGGTGTTCGCATCGGACTCGGGGTTGCATACTAGCCCGGTGCCCCGCTTCTTACCTCCATTGGCCGATGAGATAACCGTGTCGGCTCCTAACGAGCGAGTAGACTTGGAAGCGCTCAAGCGACCAAGGCTCGGAGGAAAGGAGCCGAGCGATGATGATTATAGGTTGCGATTTGCACACACGCTACCAGCAGATTGCGATGCTGGACACGGAAACAGGAGAGTTGGTGGAGCGGCGTCTGGAACACGAGAGTGGAGAGGCACGAGCTTTTTACGCGGCACCCACGCCTCGCAGGAGCGGAGAAAAGAGGAGCACTTGAGCTCGGCGTAGAATTCAGATTGACAACGTCTCCGCTTCTGCTAGCCTTATCGGCTTGGGCGGTACCCCTGACGAGATTGAGGCGCGAAAGAAGCCTGTGCCATACGCAGTATTCAAGGGAGGAGAAAACAGCATGACTCCCCAGCTCTGGATCGGGTTCGGATTTCTCACTGCGCTCGTCATCTTTCTTATTGTTGCATTCTTTGTCAAACCCAGGCTCACGGACGATCAGCGCAAAATAATGAAGTTCCTCACGGCGTTGTGCGCTGGTGTATCTGGAGGATTCCTTTCCGGGGCATCCGTATTTGACGCGACGTGGACGACCCCGACCAGCAAAATTGCCCTATCCGGAACCGCAGGGTTCGCTCTGTTCTTCGTCGTTCTGATTTTTTACAACAGAGTTTTCGTCCCCGACGACGTCATGGAATTTGAAATTCCCGCGAATAGCACGTTCCGGCAGGCGGCAGACATTGCGGCTGAGCTCGGCGGTGTTGTGGTTGACTACCAAGCCCTCAATACAGCCGAGCTAGGATCGCGGATGGTGGCGGGCCACATATCCTGCAATACGCTTGCCGAGTTGTTCGCGAGCTTTCGTCTCAAGACGGAAACTGCCGGGTCCGTAAGGGATTACTCGGTGACAAATACGGGGAACACTTATCGGCTCAAGCTAAAATAAGGGAGACTACTGCCAATGAGTAAGATCTGTCCATGTCCGCATCCCCCAGGAGGGCACATTGTTTGCGAAGATAACCAGTTCGGAATGTGCGCGTACCGCCGTGGGAAAAAGGTTGGAGGGTGCCTGAATATTCCAAGAGCCATCGCGGACATAGGAAATAGGCAGGAAAGAAATCTGGCGGTCATTAATTGGTTACTGTCGGAGCTAGACGGCCGGCAACGAGTCCTAGATGGGGAACCTTCTTCGTCAGAGCTTGAAATGTTGCGTTCAGGGGAATTTAGGCGTGCGGACGGGAGAGTGACCTTGTTTAGCCTTCCCGCGAATGTTGACCTAGATAAAGAGGAGAGCGCGGGTTTAGCCGCCTATTAACTGTGGGCCGACCGCCCGCATTTCGAGGTTCCTCACGCCGTAGCAAAGCTGATTGTCTTCTGTCCGACCTTCTCCGCTTCAATCCGGTCCGCAATCACGCGCAGCGCGAGCGCCTCGACGGCCGCCTCGGCCTCGGCCTGGGTCGCCCCGTAGGCCATGACTCCCGGCAGTTCAGAAATCTCGGCAATCCACCGCCCATCCTCTTCCCGCTCAAACTCAATCTTGAAAGTTCACGCCGCCTCCGCGAGCTTAGCCTTCCGTCTCATCTTACACCCGCCCGCAAGCGGCGAAGCCAGAAAGCCCCTTTTCCTTTCAACAACTTACCCCCACCCAATCCCCCAATCACCGCTAAACCCCGTTTTTCTCCCGTTCGTTGGGATAAAGATGCGCAACTCCTTACCCTCCAATAGCATCACTACTAGACAAACACCCAGGGAAAAGTGTACAAACCAGGTTCAATTCCCAGGGAGAGCCACAGGTAATTGGGTTTTGCAGACAAGGTTTGTGGGACCGGTTTTGTGGGTAAGGATCTCAGGCGAAGCCAAGGCAAAGTTTCCGCCAAGCTGTTTCCCAAGACCAAACACCCAACACCCACACAGAAAAGCTATAGAGCCAGAAGCTAGGAGCTAGAAGCTAACATGCGCAAGCCGATCAAGTACGTAGAAAAAGCAGTCACCGTCGCCGCCAAAGGCGCTTGGGTTGTCTTCGACCGTTTGAACCGCATCAACCCCAGCGTCTTCGCCCACCCCTAAATGGTCCGACAAGCCTCTGCTCAAGTCCTACGAAAAGTCGAAGCCGCCGCTCGGCTGGCCCCGCTCCACCGATTCGCTCTGCCCGAAGTGTGTCCCTGAAATCCGCCAGCAGATTCTCGACGGCAAACTTCCGCACGAAGTTCTGATGAACGAAAAAGTAGGAGAGATCAAGGCCACCATCGTCGAGCGCGACGGCAAGATTCTGATGGTGAAAGATTGCCCCAAGCACGGCCACTTCGAAGACGTGATGTCGATCGACACCGATTTCTCCAAGCACCTGGAAGACGTTTTCCCCGGCCGCGACATCGTCGCGCACAACGACGAGAAGCTGCACCATCACGGATCTTCGACCGTGAAATATGGACGCGGCTCGGTGCTGACCATCGATCTGACCAACCGCTGCAACATGATGTGCGATCCCTGCTTCATGGACGCGAACCAGGTAGGCTTCGTCCACGAACTGCAGTGGGAAGAAATCAAGCACGATGCTCGACAACGCGATCACCATCAAGCCGCGCCGGCAGATGAGCGTGCAGTTCTCCGGCGGCGAGCCCACGTTGAGCCCGTATTTCCTCGACGCAGTCCGCTACGCCAGAAAAGTCGGATACAACTCCGTCCAAGCCGCGACCAACGGAATCGAATTCGCAAAAAGTTTTGAGTTCTGCCAGCAGGCAGTAGAAGCCGGCATGCGCTACGCGTACCTGCAATTCGACGGAATCGGCAACGCCGCCAACGCCCACCGCATGGTAGGCAACCTGTTCGACGTAAAACTAAAAGCAATCGAAAACCTGCACAAAGCCGGAGTAGAAATCGTCCCGGTAGTAACGATCGTGAACGGCATCAACAACGAACAAGTAGGAAGAATCATCAAGTTCGCGCTAGACAATCCGAAGACGATCAGCTTCCTGAGCTTCCAACCAGTAAGCTTCACCGGCCGCGACGAAGCCGTAACCGACGACCGCCGCCAAGCCCAGCGCTACACGCTCTCTCACTTAGCCCACGACGTAAAAAATCAAACCGGCCTAGGCGAACCCAGCCGCGACTGGTTCCCCATCTCTTTCATGGGAACCTTCAGCGACTGGGCCGACCTGATGCACGCCAACGACGTAAAAAACGATTGGGGCCAACTAAGTTGCGGTTGTCACCCTAATTGTGGAACGGGGATGGCGGTGATGATTGATAAGGAGACTAAGGAGGCTGTGCCGGTTACTGCGTTTTTGGCTGGGGATCAGCTTGGCTAAGGATATTGCCAAGGTCAACGATGCGGCGCGGGGGAAGTTTCTTACTGTGGTTGGGATGGCGCTTGTGTTTGATGAAGAATTACGATCCGTATCAAGCGCCTACGCATTTCAAGTTGATGGACCTGTTGCGGAAGTTTGACAAGAACTTTAACGCTACCGGAAAGAATTATGGCAAGGTTGGTCCGGACCGGACGGTCGACGATGTGATGAAGCGGCGGCAGGACCGGTGGAACTTCCTGTTTATTGCGGGGATGTGGTTCCAGGATCTGTTCAACTACGACTTCCGGCGGACGGAGCAGTGCATTATTCCTTACGCTACGCAGGAAGGCGAGATTTCGTTCTGCGCTTACAACACGGGCGTGGGATGGCGGAACATCATTGAGAAGATGCATATGACGGCTACCCTGACCAAGTGGTATGAGGAGCATGGGCGGCACGAGATTTTTGCGGGCGGGAAGAAAGTGCAGATGGACGACGCGACGCACTCGCTTCTGCTGCGCGAGAATATTGTGACCACCGAATTGCAGCACGATCTGGACAAGCTGGGCATCGCGAAGAACGCGCGCGAAGAGAAGACGCGGGCGCGGGATGCGAAGCAGAAAGCGGCCGCCGAGCTTCAGGTTTTGTCGGTGGATCATTCGGAGACTCCGGTTCCGGGACATCGTGGGCCGCAGAAGAACGATGAGGCTTACAACGCGCGCATGGCTTCGCTGTACCGCGAAGTCGTTTTGAAAGAGAAGCCGGCTGTCGCGGAGAATGGATTCATTCCGCTGGGCGCTTTGAAGACGAATGGGAATCGGCTCGCTGCTCCGAAGCCGGAAGTGGCGGAGCCGGTGGCGGGGGACTAGCTCTCAGCTTTCAGCCGTCAGCTATCAGCTAAAACAACGGGCCGCCTGCGGGCGGCCCGATTTGTTTGGTCTGGCCAGCGGCGCGGGGAGTTGCCGCTGCGCCTTCGCCGTGGCTCCGGTCGTCGCTTCGCTCCTACCTGCGCCACGGCTGCGGCGCTCCCCGCCCGCTTGCCCACGAACTGTCCGGCTGCGTCGCTGTCGCTCCTTGCAGGACAGTTCGCCCTACAAGATTCCAAGGTCAGAGGCAGTGTCAAAATCAACGTCAAAGGCAGCGAGCGAGGGCGCTCGTTCTACACGCACCGGCCTCCTTACTAGAACGTCAGGTTGAGGCCAAACTCGATTTGCCTGGGCGCGCCCAGGGCATAGACGCCAGTTCCAACTCCAACGCGATCGATGTTGTGGTCTAACGCGTTTGTTCCGTTGATCTGCCCGGCGGCTCCGGTGAGCAATCCGTTCAGGGTCAGGCCTGGCAGGTCAAAGTTGGCGAAGTTGAACACGTTGTATAGACCCACGCTAGGCTGCACCGTGAGGCGTTCGAGGAAGGTGTGCTTCCAGGAAAATTTCAGATCGAAGGCGCGGAGCCATGCCAGATTTACCTGTCCCGGAGGAGCATTTGGCAGCATGGGAGCTACGCCATCGCCGAATGGCTGGCCCAGGGTGGTGGCACCGATGGTCTGAAGCTGTTGTAGGGTGAACAGGTTGTTCTGGATCAACACTTGGCCCGCTGGCGTCGGCTGCCCCGCGTAGGTGTTGTTGTAATTGTTGATTACGGTGTTGAGGTTGGAGGCGTTGATTCCGCGGCCAAAGTTGCCGACGTGAGTTCCTGGAACGGGATCCTGAACCGTGCCGTCCCCGGTGAAGTCGGTGCGAAAGATTTCGCCTGGTCCGAGATTCGTGTTGGGAACAATTACGGAGACGGCGAGCGGACTCCAGAAATGGGCGATCAGGCTGGTCTGGAATCCGCCGGGCAAATCGGCATATCCACCGAAGGAAAGCTGGTGAGTGCGGTCCAGCACCGAGGGTCCGAAGTAGCGATTGGGACGATTGTTGTCGAGAGAACTGATGATGAAGTCCTGATCGGAGGCGGCGGGGCTGTCTCCGGAGCCGCCACCAGTGTTTTCGAAGCGGGAGAGGGAATAGGCCACCTGGAAGTTAAGGTAGCGGATGCCGCGAAATGGGGATTTGACATTATCCACCAGCTTGACCTGAAGGCCGTTGTAGACGGAGCGGCCCACCGACTTCAGGAAAGGCAAGGGCGGGGCATTGGGATTGATGCCGCCAAAGGCGCAGGGATAGCCGAAACCATTGGTCGCGTTGGTGCAGGCCACGTCAAAGTCCGCTGAGGAAGTGAGGCCGTTGCCGGCGAAATCTGCCATCATCAGGGGACGATTGTTGCCGTTCGAATCGGTGTAGAAACCTGTCGGGCAGGGCGTGGTGATTCCATTCTGGATCGAACTTGCACCGCAATCGGCCAGGGTGTTGGCGATTGCCTGCTGCGCTCCCCCCAAATTGAAGAAGCGAGTATCTCCCGCGTGGTTCTCGTCGATTCCCAGGAGATAGTGAGTCTGCACGTTGCGGACATAGTCTGCGCTGAGGACCATGCCGGGGCGGATCTCGTGCTGGATGCCGATATTCATCTGCACCGAACGCGGGGTTTTGTAATTGGGATCGAACATGGAGGCGCCCGTACCAAAGCCAAGGCCCTGATCCAGAAGACCTCCTACATAGCTGGGATTGGCCAGGGTGACGCTAAAGGGAGACAAGGCCTGGTACTGCTGCTGGTAAGCCTCGATCTGACTGGCAACTGTGCCAATTGCAACCGGGTTACCAGACGACGTGCCGCAGAACGTTGCCAAAGGGAGCGGGCCTCCCGTGGCGATCACGGGCAGAGGCGTGTTGGAGCCGTTGCAGGCGGTGGGAAATTGCCCAAAGGCCCCGGTTGCCTCCCGGTCGGGAGCGTCGAAGGCTACATTGTTCCAGATCGCGTTCTCGTAGAACAGTCCAACGCCTGCACGGATCACAGTCTTGCCGTTGGCGCGAGGGTCCCAGGCCACGCCGATTTGCGGCGCGAGATTCAGATTGGGCTGGTTGACCGGATTGCCCAACCCGGGCAGCGCCTGACTCAGTTCCGGAATTCCTGGAAGGTTGCTGTCGGTGCGGCCGGAATCGCGAACGTAACGCAAGCCGTAGGTCAGCGTCAGGTTCTTCCTCAACTTCCAACCGTCACCGATATACAAACCGATGCGGTTGTCGGTAATTCCCCCTGCGGGGAAGCCGAACGCCGGGGTGCTGGTGGAATATCCCAGGCCGTTTCCCAAGTAAACATATTCCACCGGGTAATTCAGCGGATTGGTTTGGCCGCCGGGAAAGGGTCCAGACTGTGCGAAGCTCATTTCTGAACTGCCTACGTTGGTGATCAGGTAGGGGGCGATGCTCTGGAAGTCGGCGAAGCCGCCGCCTACGATGTGGTTCCAATTGAAGCCGTAACGGAGGATGTGGGAGCCGAGGGTCTTGCTGCCGTCGTACTTGAGCTGATGATTGCTCTGCAACGTGCTTTGGGGGGCGAGGTAGTTTGGGCCGGTGACCAGACCGGTGCTGCCCATCTGTATTTCGACGGGATAGTTGGCGAGGGGCAAACTGCTGCCGACGGTGGCGTCAACGATCTGGTTCTGGAACTTGAGATATTCGAAGCGGATGCTATGGGTGAAGGTACCGGTGTTGAAATCGAGTCCAATGACGTGGGTGCGGGTAATGTCCTTGTTGTCGTAGACGGAGAAGCCGAGTCCGGCGTTGGCCAGCAGGGAATTCTTGAAATAACTGAAACGATAGAAAAGGTGCGCGGTGTGGGTAAGCTGGTAGTCGATTTTCCCCAGGAGGTTGTCTTCGATGAAAGGGGAGTTGAAGGTGGAGGAAAACGCTGAAAAGGGATCGGCCACCAGCACCGGCGACTGCTCATGCTGGAAAGTGCGTTCGCCGTCCAGAAAATAAAAGAGCTTGTCTTTCATTACCGGCCCACCGATACGACCTCCGTACTGGGAGCGCTGAAAGGCAGGTGCTGACAATCCGGGGGGTGTGGGTAACGCCGCGGCAAGAGAACTGTCGCGGAACAAACCGAAAGCCTCGCCGTGGATCGCGTTGGTGCCGGAGCGGGTGGTGACATTCACCGCGCCGGAAGAGGTGAGTTCATTGGAGAGGTCCAGGCTTGACTGGCTGAGCTGAAATTCCTGAATTCCACTGGCAGGGATATCGGTGGTAGTGGTGCCGACAGTCTCATCGGAAACGTCAACTCCATCCACCTCGATGCGGGCAGTGCGACCGAAGCGGCCGCCGAAAGAGATGGAGGAGTAGCCAGCCTTGGTGGGGTCGAAGGTCTGCCCGTCCTGAATCTGAACTCCCGGCTCAAGTTGAGCAAGATCGAGGAAGTTGCGGCCATTCACGGGTAGATTTTCAATCTGTTCCGCGTTCAAAACACCTTGCACCGTGGCCTGTTCGGTATTCACCGTTACCATTGAGGCTTGCACCTCGACCACCTGGCTTTCCTGGCCGATTTCCATCTTTACGTTGCCGTTCGCGGTATTGCCGACGAGTACGGTCAAAGCTGTCTCGTTGGTGCGAAAGCCCTTGGCGGATACGCGCACCTTGTAGTTGCCGGGAATCAAGGCTCCGGAGTTGTAGGTGCCTGACGAATTGGTGGTGAGGCTGATGACCTGACCTGTGGCCGAATTGATGATCGCGACTTTGGCTCCGCCGAACACGGCTCCGCTGGGATCGGTGATGGTGCCGACGATGCTGCCTGTTCCTACCGTAGACTGAGCCAGGGCGAGGCGCGCGGGGAATAGCATGATCAGGGTTGAGAAACCCAGGAAAAATAAACGGAAATATCTATCGCGAAACAATGAGGATCGGAACATGGCCCACCTTCCTTTCAACGTATCCGTCTATCGTTGACGATTCACTGAACTGAAAATTGTTGCTGTGACTGAAAAGGTGACGGCCATTGTAAACCCATTCGCAGGTGTGCGGAGCGAATTTCCTCTGGGTTGACCTTCTGCTTGTAGGGTGGTGGACTGCTGCCGCTTGCGTCTGGGGGCGGTTTGGGGTAAAACACAGCGCATGTCATGCAGTGTGGTGCGGCGCTCCGGTTTCTTCCTGATTCTTGCCTTCCTGGGTTGTTTGCCTTCGACGATTGTGGCGTTGGGACGCTCTGCGCAGACGGGTGCGCCTGCCGGTCAAAGCGCTTCCGGTCAAGCTCCCGGCGGGAAAGCTCTTCCCGGTCAAAGCGCGGGAGGGCGACAAGTGCCGGGGCAGATACCGGAGGTGCCCACGGCTGTGAAGCCCCAGGCCGTGACTCCTGACGAAGGGGAGAAGAAGCCGGACTACTCCAAGGAAGGGTACGTGGTTGAGCAAGCGCAATCACGCTACCGATTTGAGAGCGATGGTACGGGACGCGAGGAAAGTTCCGTGCGGGTGCGGGTGCAGAGCGAGGCCGGGGTGCAGCGGTGGGGACAACTGCGGTTTGGATATAACTCGGAGAACGAAAAGCTGGAGATCGTATATGTGCGCGTGCGCAAGGCGGACGGCACGGTTGTGACCGCGGGGCCGGAGGCGGTGCAGGATGTCAACGGCATGGTGCAACAGTTTGCGGCGATGTACACCGATTACCGGGAGAAGCATGTGAGCGTGCCGGGGTTGCGTCCCGGGGACGTGCTGGAATACTCGTCGGTGAATGTGATCCACACCGCGCTGGCGCCGGGGCAATTCTGGATGCAGCAGGACTTCAATCAGCAGAGCATTGTGCTGGATGAGCAGTTGGAGGTGGACATAGCGGCGGAGCGGACGGTGAAGTTGAAGAACAAGCCGGGCATGGACCCGAAAATCACGGAAGAAAACGGCCGGCGGATTTACCGGTGGACCAGCAGTCATCTGGTGCAAGAGGACGAAGGGAAAGACAAGGACGATAAGGACAAGAAGAAGAAAAAGAAAAAGAAAAACGCGGACCAGGTGGCGGACGTACAGATGACGACGTTCAGCAGTTGGGAGGAGGTTGGGCGATGGTATGCAGGGCTGGAGAAGGATCGGCGTGCGCCGTCGAAAGAGGTTCGGGCGAAGGCTGAGGAGTTGACCAAGGGGCTGAATTCGGATCTGGAAAAGACGGAGGCGCTTTACGATTTTGTGGGGAAGAACTTCCGGTATGTGAGTTTGTCGCTGGGGCTGGCGCGATATCAACCGCAAGCGGCGGGCGATGTGCTGCATAACCAGTACGGAGACTGTAAAGACAAGAACACATTGCTGGCGGCGCTGCTGGAAGCGGAGGGGCTGCATTCTTCGACGGTGCTGATTCATACCTTCCGCAAGCTTGATCCGGATGTGCCTTCACCGTCGCAGTTCAATCATGCGATCACGATGTTGCCGCTGGGAAAAGAAGAAATCTGGATGGATACGACTACGGAGGTTGCGCCGTTCCGGCTGCTCTCCTATGCGATCCGGAAGAAGCAGGGGTTGGTGATTCCTCCGGGGGGAACGGCACATTTGGAGGAGACGCCGGCGGACCCGCCGACGCCAGATACGGAAGTTGAGGAGATCGAGGGGAAGGTGGATGAAGCGGGCAAGCTGCAGGCTCGAATCACGGAAACGCTGCGCGGGGATACCGAGTTGTACGCGCGGATGTGGTTCCGGAATGCGTCCTCGACGCAGTGGCAGACCATGGTTGAGGCGATGAATAAGGGACTGGGAGGAGAGGTAAGCGGGGTGAAGGTTGAGCGATCCTGCGGCGACACGGGAAGCATTTGTTGTGGCTTATGACGTGAGCAAGGCGAATTTTGTCGATTGGTCGAAGAAGAAACTGGAACTGAAGCTGCCGCTGTTGACGATTGGGCTGGTGGCGATTGGAAATGATGTAGGCGAAGAGGATTCGGACGACGCCGGGGCGGAGGGTGGCGCGGCGAAACCGGAGCCGTTCAAGCTTGGTCCGGCGAACGATCACACTTACAGGCTCAAACTGGAATTGGCTGCCCGATATACGGCCAGGGTTCCGGTGGCAGTGAAAGTGGAGCGCGATTACGGAGTGTATCAATCGAGCTACAAGGTGGAAGGGAATGTTTTCGCGGCGGAACGGAAACTGATTCTTAAGCAAGGGGAGTTGCCGACGGCGCGGGCGGACGACTACCGGGCGTTTCGCCAGGCGGTGATGGCGGACGGCGGGCAACAGTTGACGATTGAAAGTGCGGTGGCGGATGCGCACACGATTCCTTCAGGCATGAAGGCTCAAGATTTGATCAGGAGCGGGAATGAGGCGCGGAAAAACGGAAACTACGGCCTGGCAATCAACCTGTTGAACCATGCCGTTGACGCCGATCCCAAGAGCAGGAAGGCGTGGAATGATTTGGGACTGGCGTATTTGGATGATCGGCAGGACGGGTTGGCGATCAACGCATTTCAGAAGCAGATTGAGGTGAATCCTTACGATTTGAATGCCTACAACAATCTGGGGCGGGTCTATCTGAGGCAGCGGAAGTATGAGGAGGCGGAGAAGTGGTTTAACAAGCAGATTGAAATCCAGCCGCTGGATAAATATGCGCATGCGAATCTAGGCTTCGCGTACCTGGAATCGCACAAGTATGAGGAAGCGGTTCCGGAGTTGGAGAAAGCGGCGACGATTACGCCCGACAGTGCCGAGGCACAGGTGCGAGTGGGCGAGGCTTATCTGAATGCTGGGCAGGACGCGAAGGCGATGGAGGCATTTGACAAAGCGGTGAAGATATCGGCGACGCCGGTGATCTGGAATGACATTGCTCATCAGTTGGCGCGGAAGAGGGCGCATCTGGATGTGGCGCGGCGGTACGCGGAATCGGCTGCGTCGTCTACAGCGACTCGGCTGCGGAATTTGAATTTGGAGCAGATTAATCAGAACGATCTGGGATTAACTTATACGCTGTCACGCGATTGGGACACGTTGGGATGGGTGGCGTTTGCAGAAGGGCACTTGGATGTGGCGAAGAAGTATGTCTTGGCCGCGTGGGAGCTGGGGCAGCGCGGAAACCAAGGCGACCACATGGGGCAGATCTGCGAAAAAAGTGGCGACAAAGAGGGAGCGGCGCGCTGGTATGCTCTGGCCTTGAACGCGCGCCGGCCGGAAATGGAGACTCGAGGGCGGTTGGCCGCTGTGGCAGGCGGGGATGACAAGGTGGACGGGCTGGTGGCGAAATATCGAGACGAGTTTGATCGGGAGCGTACAGTGAAGTTTAAGAGTGCGGGCAAGCAGGATGGGCGGGGTGATTTCTTTTTGTTGCTCGGCGGCGGAGGAGCATTGGGAGTGGCGGTAGAGGATGCGAAGTTTGTGAGTGGCAGCGAAGGGATGAAGGAAGTTGGGGATGCGCTTCGGAGTGTGAAGTACAGCCAGAAAGTTCCGGATGAAACCCCGGTAAAGATTTTACGGCGCGGGACGGTTTCTTGCAGTGCTGGAGAATGCACGTTGGTTTTAGAGTTGCCGGAGGATGTGAAGTCGGTGGATTGATTCGGTTTCTAACCAAGATAAAGTGCTGCCGGCGCATTGCTGCAGGCAGTATCGCGCCCCACCCTTCGGCCTCGCTCTGGGCAGGCTGCTCGCAAAAAACGCGAGGATGGGGCACCCTCTTTTCCTGTGCTGCAAGCATGAAAGGCTTCAACTTGAAAAGCAAGCCATCCTCCCTACGCGGCCTCGGCACTGAGCAAGCTAACCAGGCCGCCGGCGATCTGGACTGCAGGTCATCGCTCGAAATCGCGCAACTCATAAACGCGGAAGACGCTACGGTTGCGCTGGCGGTGACCCGCGTGCTGCCACAGATCGCACATGCCATCGATGAAGTCACTGCTGCTCTTCGCCGCGGCGGACGCGTCATCTACGTCGGCGCCGGGACCAGCGGCCGCATTGCCGCGCTGGACGCCGTCGAGTGCCCGCCCACATTCAATACCGACCGGGTTCACTTCATGATTGCGGGAGGCGCGAAAGCTCTGGCATCTGCGTCCGAGATCAGCGAAGACGACTCCAAGGCTGGGCGAAAAGAGATGTCCCGGCGCAAGCCTGCGAAGCACGACGTAGTTCTGGGTATAGCTTCGAGCGGACGCACTCCATTCACGGTCGCCGCCATCGCCGAAGCCCGCCGCCGCGGCGCGCGCACGATCGCGCTAACGTGCAATCCGAACTCCCCGCTCGAGCGCGCTGCGCATTTCGCCATTGTTACGCAGGTCGGCCCCGAAGTGCTTGCGGGATCGTCGCGTATGAAGTCTGGGACGGCACACAAAATGGTTCTCAACATGATTTCGACCGCGGCCATGACGCGACTGGGCTACGTCTATGGCAACCTGATGGTCAACGTTGTGCCGAGAAACGAAAAGCTGACGCAGCGGGCGGTCGGGATACTGGAGCAGGCGACCGGAGTTGATCATGAATCGGCAAGCTGTGCTCTAAAAGCTTCGGGCAATCGAACGCCGGTGGCAGTGGTGATGCTGGCGGCGGGAGTAAGTCGCGGCCAGGCTGCCGCCGCATTGAAGAAAGCGGAAGGGAACGTCCGCAAAGCAATTGCAGGGGCAAAAGCGAGGTAAACGTCCTCAATTGCTCCTGCATATGTTGGGATTTTCGAAGCTGGCATACGCTGTTGTATGGGCCGAATGGCCCTTTCTTTACGCGCGGGACGTGAGGATTCTTAATCTCCATAAGGCCGTGCCCTGTCGATTACCCACCCCTGCCGCAATTCCCCGCTAGAATAAACCGTGACCCCGAACTTCTAACTCAATGGATAAATTCGTAATCCGCGGCGGCGAACCTTTGCTTGGCACCGTGCGCGTCAGCGGCGCAAAGAACGCGGCGCTGCCCTGTATGGCTGCGGCGCTGCTCACCGACGAGCCGGTGATTCTCGAAAACATTCCGCAAGTGCGCGACATTCAGACTACGCGGAACCTGCTGGCCGCGATGGGAGCCGAGGTGGAACTGGGCTACGGACGCGCCCACCACCGCACGACGATTCACTGCCAGAATCTCGCGAGCCCCGAGGCCTCTTACGAATTGGTAAAAACCATGCGCGCTTCCACACTAGTTCTTGGGCCGCTGGTTGCACGGTGCGGCCGGGCGCGCGTGTCGCTGCCGGGCGGATGTGCGATCGGACAGCGTCCCATCGATCTGCACATCAAAGGCCTGGAACTGCTGGGCGCAAAGATCTCGCAAGACCACGGCTATGTCGAAGCTACTGCGGCGCGGCTGCGCGGGGCGGAAATCGTCTTCGACAAAATTACGGTTACCGGCACCGAAGATCTGCTGATGGCGGCAACTCTGGCCGAAGGCGAGACTGTTCTGCAAAACGCCGCGCGCGAACCAGAAGTTGCCGACCTGGCCGCGCTGCTCAACAAGATGGGAGCGAAGATTCAAGGCGCGGGCACGCCCACCATCCGCATCAAGGGTGTGAGCAAACTGAAGGGCGCGAAGCATCGCATCATCCCCGACCGCATCGAGGCCGGCACGTTCCTCATCGCTGGGGCGCTGACCGGGGGCGACCTTAACATCACTGGCTGCGACCCTTCGCACCTTGTTGCCATTCTCAGCAAGCTGAAGGAGACGGGGGTGAAAACAAAATCCACTGCCAGCTCCGTGCGCGTGATGGGCGACAATCCCTTTGCTGCTTCTGACCTCACCACCGAAGAATATCCCGGCTTTCCGACCGACATGCAGGCGCAGTTTATGGCGCTGGCGACGCAAGCAGAAGGAACGTCCATCGTGACCGAGAATATTTTTGAGAACCGATTCATGCACGCGCAGGAATTGGTGCGCATGGGCGCGAACATAAAAATTGAAGGTCGCCGCGCCGTCGTGCGCGGGAAAACTCCACTCAGCGCCGCTGCGGTGCTTGCCTCTGATCTCCGCGCCAGCGCCTCGCTGGTCCTCGCTGCGTTAGTCGCTGACGGGGAAACCATCATCGACCGGGTCTACCACATCGACCGCGGCTACGAAAAAATCGAAGAGAAACTGAAAGGCGTAGGGGCGCAAATTCGCCGCATCGGCAATATGTTGCCCTAATCGACTGAATCCAGGGCTTCGATTACTGCGTCGTGGAATTTGGGGCGGACTTGTTGGATGGCTTGATTGGAGCAGTCGGGCCAGGTTCGGTTGGTGAGTAGCGCGATCGAGAGTTGGCGAGTGGGGTCGATCCAGAGAGAGGTTCCGGTGTAGCCGAGGTGTCCGAAAGAGTTTGGAGAAAAATAGTTTCCGGATTGCGATGGGGTGGAGGGAGTGTCCCAGCCGAGGGCTCGGGATGTGCCTGGGGGCGCGGGTTCTTGGCGGGTAAAGAGGGAGACAGTTTCGGGGCGGAGGATGGGGCGGCCTCCGTTGAGCATGGCGTGGGCGAATTTGGCGAGGTCCTGGGCGGTGGAGAAGAGTCCGGCGTGGGCGGCTACGCCGCCGAGGATGCTGGCGTTTTCATCCTGGACTTCGCCTTGGATGATTCTGTTGCGGAATTGTTGATCATTGGCTGTTGGAGGAATCTGCGCACGGAATTCTATTGGCGGGTTGAAGGTTGTGCCGGTCATGGCGAGCGGGGCGAAGATTTCCCGCTGGCAGAAGCGGTCGAGGGATTCGTCGGCGAGACGCTCGAGGGCGATTCCCAGGATTATGAATCCGATATCGCTGTAGTCGGCGCGGGTTGCGGGATTTGAGGCTAGTGGAGTGGTGAAGGCGGCCTGGAGAAGTTCGGCGCGGGTGCGGAATTTCAGAAATAACTTTTCGTAGGCAGGCAGGCCGGAAGAGTGCGCCAGCAACATGCGGAGGCTTATTTCCTGACGGCGGGAATCTTTGCTGGAGTCGCGAATGAATTCGGGGACGATCGCGGAGACTGGGGCTTCGAGATCGAGGAGGCCGCGTTCGTAGAGAAGCATGGCCATGGTTGTTGTCGCTACTACTTTTGTCAGGGACGCCAGGTCGAACAGAGTTGAGGGGTTGACTGAGGGCGAGTCGGGTTCGTAGGTGAGACGACCGAGTGCTTTAAGAGCGACCAGGCGGCCACTGTGAGTTACAGCGATGGACGCGGCGGGGAAGGCGTGCTGGATGATGGAGGCCTGGAGCAGGGAGAATGCAGCGGAAAAGAGCACGTCCTGATTCTCCCAGGCAGGAACCGGCGTGAGCAAAGAACTGGGCGCGGCAGTTTTCAGAGAGTAGAGCCCCGGATGACGTTGTGATCTGAGCGGTTTATAACAGAGTCTGGGAAATCGGTAAAGCCCACTGCTTACCGGATTTTTTGACAATACGGCCCAGATGAAACCAAGGGCAAGAAGCGAACTCCCGTCATTACCATCATTGCGATCACGCCCCATCCTTAGGGCAACCGCGTTTGGCTGGGTTAGCTCTTATTCCCCGCGATCATCAGGCCGGCCCCCGCGACAATCAAAACTATGCTGACGATCGGCGAGACCTTCTCGTCATCGTGCGTCGTGATGCCCACATGGGCATCGCCGATTTTTACGCCGTGATGTTCGGAATGTGGAAACGGAACGAAGAACGAAATGATCCCCAGCACCAGCACCACAACTCCCACCAGCATCAAAGCTTTCATAGAATCCTCCGCGCATGAGATGACGCCCGGGCCAAAAACGCTGTCATAAGAATGACTTAAAGAGCCCGGCAGAGGCCTCCGCAGGCTTTGCCCAACAAGAGTTGTTAGGCAAAGCCGCCTCCGCATCCCCAGCGGTCTTTATTATTTCGCTATCCCGCGAAGCCCTTCACGAACTCAACCAGGCTGCGCAGGGCGATTCCGGACGGGCCTTTGGCGATCCAGGGCTTCTGATCTTCCATCCAGGCGGTGCCGGCGATATCGAGGTGAATCCACGGCGTGTCTTCGGCGAACTCTTTCAGGAACATGGCCGCGTTGATGGCGCCGCCCCAGCGTCCCCCGGAGTTGACCATGTCGGCGATGGTGGACTTGATGTTCTCTTTGTATTCGTCGTCGAGCGGCAGCCGCCACATTTTCTCGCCGGCTTCTTCATTCGCTTTGTGAAAGCGCTCGTACATGGCGTCGTCGTTGGCGAAGACGCCTGCATTGGCGAAGCCGAGCGCGATTACGACAGCGCCGGTCAGCGTGGCCGCATCGACGAGATGGGTAGCGCCAAGTTGCTTGGCATAATGCAGTCCGTCAGCAAGAACGAGGCGGCCTTCGGCGTCCGTGTTGATGATTTCGATGCTCTTGCCCGACATGGCAATCTGCACATCGCCCGGCTTTTGCGCTTTGCCGGAGGGCATGTTCTCGGTGGCGCACACGATGCCGATCACTTTCACTTTCGGCTTGAGCAGGGCGATGGCGCGCATGGCGCCGATCATGGTCGCGCCGCCGGCCATGTCGTATTTCATCTTCTCCATGCCATCGGCGGGCTTGATCGAGATGCCCCCGGTGTCGAAGGTAATTCCTTTGCCTACAAGGCCCAGTACAGGTTTTTCTGGCGCCCCGGCGGGCTCGTATTTCATCACGATCAGCGCGGGCGGCTCGTCGGATCCCTGGGCTACGCTCCAGAACGCCCCCATCTTCATTTCTTTGATCTTGTCAGCGCCGAACACTTCACATTTCAAACCGACTTCCTGGCACATTTTTTTGGCGCGGTCGGCCAGGATGGTCGGCGTCATGCGGTTGGAAGGCTCGTTCACCAGATCGCGCGTGAAATTCTGCGATTCGCCGATGACTTGTGATTCGTGCGCGGCTTTTTCGAGCGCGGCATGATCGCTGTTGCCGCTGGCGAGGATGGTCAGCGCATCAATTTTCTGATCTTTGCGGTCGCTGCGGTAGTAATCGGGATCGAAGTTGCCGACCAGCGCGCCCTCAACAATCGCGCGCACGGCTTCTGCGGCGGGAATGCCCGGGGGCGCGATGAAGGCGAAGCTGCGGATTCCTCGCGACTTGAGCGTGCGCACGGCGGCTCCGGCCACACGACGCAGTTCGTAGCTGGTGAACTTCTTCGCCGCGCCGCCGCCGATCAGCAGCAGGCGCTTGGCTTTCAATCCGGCGGGCTTGTGCAGCAAGTTGATTTCAAACGGCTTGCCGGTCAATTCGCCGCTGGCGAGCAGATCGGCGGGAACGGACTGGACAGCGGTATCGCTGGTTGCGAGCTTGAGCTGCGGTTTGGCGTCTTTGTTCTTTTCAGTTGACGGCTCCGCCTGGTTGAGCACAATTGCGACGAGAGATTCGGTTTCGAGTTGAGCGGGCGTAGTGAGAGAGATTGTCGTTTTCATAGTTAATTAAACGTATTAAGGGACCACTCCAGTATCGTCGGCAATCGCGGAGAGCGCAAGAGCGGGCTATCCTGGACCGCTCAATCCCCTAACTTCACTCGGGCGTGCGGGGCCTGTGCCCAATTGGCAGAGAGCATGTGATCGAGTAGTAATTCCTCCCAATCATGTCGATCGATCGCCGGGAATTCTTGAGGCTCGCGGGGCTGGCCGCCGGAGGGCTGGGGCTGTCGTCTGGACTGAGCTGGGCAATGCCGCGGAATGTCGCGCAGCGGCCCGGAAGGGCCAAGCGGGTTACGATTCTGGGTGCAGGCCTCGCTGGACTAGCCGCGGGATGGGAACTGAAAAACGCGGGACACGACGTGACCATTCTCGAAGCGCAGCTTCATCCCGGCGGGCGCGTGCATACCGTCCGCGAAGGTCTCTCCGATGATATGTATGCCGAGGCTGGTGCCGGGCGCATTCCCAACACTCATGACGTCACGCTGGAGTGGGTGCATCACTTCGGCCTTGAACTGGAGCCGTTTTTCCCGAAAGACTTGTCGCAGGTCGAGTTGTTAAAGGGGAAGCGCGTCAAGACGCTCATGGGGCAACCCGTGGACATGTCGCAGGTTCCACTCGACCTCACGCCGGAGGAGCGAAAAATCGGTCTCTCGCGCCTTGATGAACACTACTACGGCGAGGTCATGAGGAAGATCGGCGGCGGAATCCGCGACGCATGGCCGGCGGAACTGGCGCGGCTGGCCGACATCAGCATGAAGGACTTTTTGCGGCAGGAGGGAGCTTCGCCGGATGCAATTCACTACGTGACCTTCGGCTTTGAGGACTCGGCCGCGCTCGACTTTATGCGCGATTCCTTCAACCATCACACCGAGTCGCTGGCGAAGATCAAGGGAGGAAATGACCAGCTTCCGCGAGCATTCGCCGCGAAGCTGAGCGACGTGATCCGCTACGGGTGCGCTGTCGAGCACATCGAACGCAGCGAGGGCCGCGTCCGTGTGGCCTACCGGCGCGCGGGCATGTTGGATCAGATTGAGAGCGACGCCGTCATCTGCACGATCCCGTTTACCGTTCTGCGAAACATTGCAGTCACGCCGGAGTGGACGCCCGCGAAACGCAAGGTGATCGACGGACTTTACTACGGGCCAGTGGTGCGCACTACCTACCAGGTCAGCCGTCGTTACTGGGAGGACGAGGGACTGAATGGGTTCGGAACGTCAGACAAGAACTTCGAGGTGTGGCATCCGACGTACGGCAAAACCGGCCGCCGGGGATTATTGCAGGCCTATGTTTATGAAGATTACGCGCACAAGCTCGACCAACTGAGTGAGGGCGACAGGAGCGAGCGCGTGATCCGCGATATGGACGATGTGCATCCCGGCCTGCGGCAGTACTTGGAGACGGTGGTCGTGAAGTCGTGGGCCAATGATCCATGGCAGAGGGGAGCGTACGTCGTGTATCTGCCCGGCCAGCAGAAGTGGTATCCGGAAATTTGCAAACCGGAAGGCGGAGTGTGGTTCGCGGGCGAACACGCTTCTCCGTTCCCGGGATGGATGCAGGGCGCGCTCATGTCAGGGATCAAGGCGGCCCGGGAAATCAACACGCAGCTGCGCACTGGGGCTTAAAGACATCCATACAAGTCCAGTCTCGCAGTCTCAGCGGATGGCGGTGCAGTCGCCGGTGCGGTGGTCGGCGATCTGGAAGCGCAGGAACTCGTGGACTGCGTCGAGCGCTTCTTTGTTATCGGCGGTGATGGCGATGCGAGCGCCTCGCGGGATTTCCTGTAGCTCCCAATGCACGCTGTTCTTCAGGCGAGCCATGACCGCGGTGCCGGGGACGTCCTGGCTGTGCACCAGCATGGGAGCGTTGAAGTTGCCCTCGGAAAACATGCGCACGATGTGCTGGAAGTGGCTGCGAATCTGGTCGAGGCTGGCCGTGTCCTTGATGTCGTTGGCGCGGACTTCGATCAAGCCGCCGTCGGAATTGAGAACGAAGTGGTGGATGGACTTCTCGTGCGAGAAGCCCATGACCTGATCGCCGTGATGCTCGAGCCCGGCCGGATGGTCCTGGGCGAATGAGAAAGACGTGGCGAGCACGAGAAGAAGTGCGGCGCGATGCATAGTGTGGCCTCCGCTGTCGTTGTTTCGACCGTCGTTATTTCGACGATGTTTCGACGATTCGATTTCGACGTTCTTTGTTTCGACGAACTAGCCACGGTGTGGTGAGCGGAATTCTTTGCGGCCGCGGATCAGATTCGGAAGGACGCGCTCTCGACAAATTCTACTTCTTGGGGTGCGCGACGCTGAAGCCGGACGTGGCGACCAGGTATTTACCTTCGTCGGTATTCACCGGGTCCAGATCGAAGGAGTAGTCATGCTCTCCGGGAAAGACTCGCTCGCGGAAGTAGTACACCTTGCCCTCTTCCGCGGTGAAGTTGGCCATAGCAAAGGCTCGCGAGCGAACCTCAAGCCGCGACTGCCAGTTGATGCAGAGATGGTGCTCGCCGGGAGTAGCCGCGAAGAAGAAGTACGAATTGCCCTGATTGGCTCCGACCCAGGCGCCATCCATGCCCACTTTGGTGACGGCATTGCTCACGCCATTGTTGCAGTCTGGGCATTGTCCGAGATCTTCGATCACAAAGACCAAAGCCTTGCCGGGCTCGGCTTGGGGCGGGTCCGTGGCGCCCATCTTGACCTCGAATCTGACATTCTTGGGGCCGCAGGCGGCTTCAGCGGCGGCGATAGGGGATTGGTACTTAGCTGTGACTTGGGCGAACGCGGGAATTACGAAACAAACGATGGCGAGGGCTAACAGGCATTTCATGGCTTTCCTCGAGCTGGAACTATTTCCGTGAGTGATCCGCCAGTCTTAAAGCGCCAGTCCCGGCGCAGGGCCCAGCTAAGCGCAGTATATTCCGCGGCAACTGCTGTAGATGCAGAGATTTGTCGAGTTTTTGCAAAAGTATGTCATTGCGGGACGTGCATCCGCGGGAACTTCTACCTGGGCCGCTCCGTATAACTCTTTGGCGGCTTCTGTAGGATGACGGCGTTCGCCTGTCTGCGGTATGATTCGATCCCACAGTATGAATAGAGGTTAGTTTCCATGAAGATCCGGTGGATTATTCTAGTGTTCCCGTTGGTTTCCGTGATCGTTCTTTCCCTGGCCGTGATGCGGCATTCGGCGAAGGCGGCGGCGCCGCAGGCGCCGGCCACGGTAGTGACTGCCGCTACCGCTCCCATGACCACGAACAGTGTCGGGCCGATGGCGATTCCTGATACCACGCTGGCCATCAATTCCGACAAGCCCATGTCGGAGCGCATCGTCCACTATGAGATCGACGCGCACTATGACGCGGTGAAGCACGTGGTCAACGCCACCGAGGTACTTACTTATCACAACGTAACCGGGCAGGCGCTCGATCATTTTCCCTTCCACCTCTATCAAAACGCTTTTCAGCAGAAGGCTACATGGGTGAACGAAGCCAAGCTGATGGGCAGCCGCGACACCAGCTATGCGAAATGGGAAGACAAGGACTACGGCTCGGAAGAAATCAAGAGCATTGAGGTTGTTGGCCAGGGCGATGTGACCTCGAAGCTGCACTACATCGCGCCCGACGATGGCAACAAAGATGACAAGACCGTGATCGACCTGCCGGTGTCCAGGCCCATTGCGCCGGGTGAATACGTTCAGTTCAAGATGACGTTCCAGACCAAGTTTCCTGAGACGCAGGCGCGCTCCGGATACAGGCGCGATTTTGTGCTGGGCGGACAATGGTTTCCGAAGGTGGGCGTGTTCTGGCACGGGGCATGGAATTGCCATCAGTATCACAACACCACCGAGTTCTTCGCCGACTTCGGCGTGTATGACGTCAAGTTAACGGTGCCGCAGTTTGAGGTGGTGGGCGCAAGCGGCGTGAAAGTCAGCGAGGCAAACAACGCTGACAACACCAAGACCTGTCACCTATCACGGCGATGACATTCACGACTTCGCGTGGACCGCCAGCCCACGCTACAGAGTGAAAGACGACGGCGTGTTCAACGGGCAGATGGGGCCGGTGAAGATGCAAATTCTTATGCAGCCGGCGCACTGGAACCAGGTGGAGCGGCACGAAAAAATCCTGAGAGAAACGCTGGATCACTTCGAGCGCTGGTATGGGCCTTATCCCTATAAGACGATCACGCTGGTTGATCCCGAACCGGATTCCGCGGCGTTTGGCATGGAGTATCCCACGTTCATTACCGGGGACACGCAGCTGGTTCATGCCTGCAGGGATTGCTACTGCCCGAGCTTGTGATCGAACACGAATTCGGCCACCAGTACTGGTACGGCATGGTGGCGACCAACGAATTCGAAGATGCCTGGATGGATGAGGGCATCAACAGCTATACCGAAGTGAAAGTGCTGGATTCGATTCTTGGGAAAGACACCTCCATTTTGAATATGGCGGGCGCCACGCTGGGCGAGAGAGAGATGCAACGTCTCAGTTACATTGGCGTGGCGGATCTCGATCCCATAGCGCAGAACGCGTACGAGTATTACAACTCGAACTCTTACGGCGGCATTACCTATGGCAAGACCGCGAGCGTGCTGCTGACTCTGGAAGGCATTATCGGCGAAGACACCATGGCGAAGTCCATGCACACGTATTTCATGAAGTATCGCTTCACTCATCCCACCAAAGAAGACTTCCTGAAGACTATCGAAGAAGTTTCAGGCAAAGACTTGCGCTGGTACTTCAACCAGGCAGTCTATGGCACGCCGGTGATGGATTACAGCGTGCGGAAGATCGAATCTCTTCCCGATGAACTGGTACGAGGAAAAGAAAAAGGCGGAGAAGGATGACAAGGATACGGTCTATCGGTCCTATGTATGGCTGCAGCGCAAGGAAGATTTTGTAATGCCGGTGGATGTGGAGATCAAGTTTGAGAACGGCGAAACCATGCGCGAGCACTGGGACGGTGCGAGACGCTGGACAAGATTCGGTCCGTACGACAAGAAGACGAAGATCGCGTCGGCGGAGATTGATCCGGATCACAAGATCCAGATTGACCGCAACGATTTCAATAACAGCCACACGGCGGAAGCGAATGGCAAGCCGGCGCGCAAAGTTTCAAATTACTGGATGTTTGTGACCCAGTGGGTGAGCCAGGCGCTGGCGTGGTGGGGAGTCTAGAGCGGGCGTCGCTTTCGTCCTCCCGGCAGAGGCAGATGATCCGACACGAATCGAGGTAACTACCTATGGCAGAGAATCAAGGCTTACTGAGCAGGGGATGGAGCATGGTGGGGCGCAACAAGCGCTACATTGTCTGGTTCTATTTGCTGAATCTGATGCTAGCTTTCTTCGGGACGGCTGCGTTTAGCAATCAGGCGCACAGTATTCTGGATCACAGTCTGCTGGGCGACCGCCTGGTCCATGGCTTCGACTTTGCCGTATTTGGTGAACTGCTGAACCGGCCGGAGTTTGGGCAGACTCAGGCTTTGAGCGCGCCGGCCGCCGATTTCGCGTTCCTCTTCCTCCTGGCCACCGCGCTGTTTCTGCCCGGAGTGCTGCAAGGCTATGCCTCGACCTACCGGCTGCCGCGCGAGGATTTCTTTCGCGCCTGCGGGCGGAACCTGTGGCGGTTTATCCGGCTGATGATTGTGGCGGGCATCGTGATGGGCATTGTGGCCGGAGCGCTGTTCGGCCTACGCGGCGCTCTGATCACGGCTGCGGAGAAGAGCACGAATGAATTGCTTCCAGTCTATGTTTCGTTTGCCGGGTTGCTCGTTATTTTTCTGGTGATGAGCGTGCTGCGCATCTGGTTCGACCTGGCGCAGGCCGACGTGGTGTTAAGCGATCAGCGGGCAGTGCGCAAGTCGATCGGCTCGGCTTTTCGGCACACCTGGCGCGATTTGGGAAGTCTGCTGGGCAGTTACGTCATGACCACGATTGTGGCGGCCATCGTGCTGGTTGCAGGGCTGTGGGTTTGGATGAAGTTTGTTCCGCCGGCCAGCGTGGCCGGTGCATTTCTCGTCAGCCAGTTGACCCTGCTCTTTCTGTTGATCCCGCGCTTCTGGCAGCGCGGCGTGGCGGTAAGTTACTACTTGCAGAATATGGTGCAACCGATTGCGGTGGTGGAGACCTTCACATCCGTCGCCGTGGTGGCGCCGGTGGTTCCGAGCACTCCGCCGGAGACGCAAGCGTCGTAGGAATGAAAGCGGCCTCCGGAAGGCGGAGGCCGCTCGCTAGAACACTACAATCGTGATCCCGCGATTGCGGCGGCCGAGGTCGGAGTCGTTCTTGAGTTCGGCGTGAGATTGCAGAAGCTTCCACGCCAGTTCGTCTGACTTCGACCAGTTCTCTCCAAAGATGCAGCCGCGAATCTGGCTGCTTTGCGCCATCTCCATCAAAAGCTTCTGCACGGCGATGCGAATGTCGCCGCCCGCGCCGGTCGAGCCGTAGCCGTGGATTACCTTCAGCAGCTTTGCTTTCTCCTGACGCGCGAGAGCTAGTTCGCGGTCCAAGCGCTGGAGGGCTTCGTGGACCTGCGGCATGTCGGATTTTAGGTTTACGGTTTTGATGGCGGTGTGACCTACCTTCTTGGGGGAAGGACGGTAAATTTCTTGCGTCCAGGGAGTCGGTACGTTTCGAAGTCGTCGTGGTCGATGGTCAGAATCGTGCTGAGGCGCTCGCGAGCTGCGAGGTGGACCAGCGTGGCATCGGCGAAATCCATCGGACGGTCTGCGTACCGAGCCATCAGAGCATGAAGTTCAAGTAAATCAGGGTCAAGCATGGGATGAATTTTGAGCGCACCCGAGCGGACGAACTGCCAAGCTAGTTCGATGTTGTGGGGATTCTTCCCCGTCAAGTGGAAAGTCTCGGTGAGCACCGCTTCGGTCGTGAGCAGCGGTATGCGAACTGACTGTAACGCTTCCAGGCAGGCAGAGTGCCATTCATCGCCTGTCTCGAGGATCGCTAGAATAGCGCTGGTGTCAATCAGGCCGGCGGCCGAAGCGGCGCTTGAGTGCATCGGATTCCTTCATGTGTTTCCTATAGATGATTTCCCGCAGGAGTTCGCTGGTCCTTTGCGAGCGCGTTGGATCCTCACTGCGGATCGTTCCCACAGTAGCCATCACCCGCTTGCGGAGAGCGGCCTGCTCTGCGTCATCTGCGGAGTGGCCGTTGCGGCGCTGGGTGAGCCATTCGGCGGTGATTTGCTCCAGGAGCTTTGCCACAGAAGTGCCCTCCCGTCGCGCTTCGCTCTCCAGATCAGCCTTTCTTGCGGCGGAAAGACGCCAGCTATAAACTTCGGTCTTCATGCACTACAGTGTAGTGCAAAATCGAAATCGAGTCAAGATTCATTTCAGCTTTGAGTCCGACGCTTTCAAATCGCTAATCAGCCGCTGGAAGGCTTCCTGGTAGGAGTCGTGGTTCTTCCAGTTGCTGAAGTCGGGGATGAAATACTCGCGAATGTCGCGGGCGGAATCTTTGCCGGTGTCGGCGTCGAAGCACTCCCAGTCGCGCAGGGTTTCAAACGGCGCCAGCCGGATGGGGAACAGCACGCGTCTTTTCAGAACGCCCTCGGGATCGCGCACCTCGCGCTTGCGGGCCTTGGCGATTTCCGTCTTTACCCACTCGCTCTCCATGCTGTGCGGCGACAGGATCAGCAGCAGCTTATCGTGCAGGCGGATGGCTTCGTCGATCTGCTCGTCCCCGGGTTTTGTCTGCCGTGAATGGGGTTTAGAATAGAGCGGGAGGAGCGAATGGACGAACAGTTGAAAGTTGGGGACGTTGTTCAGCTAAAGAGTGGCGGACCTAGAATGACAATTGACCACATCGGAAAGTTTGGCCTTGGCAGCACGCACGATCAGGCCAGATGCGTGTGGTTTGAGGGAACGAAGCGAATGGAACATGTTTTCGAGCTTCCCTCACTCATGCCTGCGACAAATCAAATTTCGCAGGTGGCAGTCCGCCGAGGATAGGTCAATGGGGCTCAGGATTCAGAATCACTTCTGGGCCTCATCCGTTTTCAGCACGTCCAGGACTTCCTCAGGCTCACCTAATCGGAGCCGAATAATATCTAGCTCAGGAATGGCGATAGAGCGCAAGTACCGGACAAGTTTGCGAAGAACACCGGAATCGAGCGAATCCGCTACCGCTAGCGTCAACCCAATGGCCTCTACAGTGCCGATGCCTTTCCCGAGAGTGTGACGTTCTTCGAGAGTGACCCCGAACCTTTCCAACTCCTCAGCATGTTCCATGAGCTTAGTCTTACTGTCCTCGGTGATGTAGCACTGCTCCGTGCGAACACTTGGCGATCCGCCGCAAAGAGCGCACCCGACCCCTTGCGAATCCATTCGAGAACATCCGCATCGAACACATCGAATCATGCGGCGCATTTTACCATCATTGAATATCCTGGGGGCAGCCAGCCCCGAGTAAGATCGTCTCCAGTGTAGAATCGGCTCGATGCCGACCGCCGCGAACTCATCGGGCAACACAACGTGGGCTGAGCGGGTAGAGCTGGCCTCCGAGACAGAACAGAGGCGCATGGGATTCGGCCCTTTCATGGTTCACCTGGGGCATCTGACGACAATGCTGGATAACATCGTCCGCACCCCCAGATCCTCAAGCGTGCCCGCCCCTTGGCCTATCGCTCCTGCTCCGGGGTGGCTCGCTACACCAATCGATAACAACCAATCAATCACGTTGTGGTGCGCCCTTGGTGGCGAGTGGGTGTTCCGTCGTCCTGAGCCTGATAAAAAGCACATCGTGTTCATCAACCCCGCGTGTACCTCAGAGCGGCGCGACAGCGTCCTTGCAAGAGTCGGTACGCTGAGTCCCTTCGATCTACTCGACATGTTCGGCTCGGGGGAGGCCTTTGCATTCTGCGACTCCCTCTTCGTGGTCCCCGAAAAAACGTATGTGATGAATTCATGGATCTACCATCCCGAAGGTCGAGAGCCGCTCTCGGTATTTTTAGGCTTTCGCGGCCATCCTAGGCGATACCCCGACATTATTTCGCCCGGGATTTACCGTGCCCATAACCGCCCCGACGATGAGTCGGTTCGACGATTTCGTAGAAAGATCAGAGTGGCAGCAAACGTCGTCAAGCAAGGGGTCTTCGAGCACGCGAACCAAGTCCTTAGCAATGTGCAAGCGCGGGGTGTGCTTCAACACTATGGGATCATCGGCCCGACGGACGTGACCGACCTTAGCTACGACGTGAATGTTGCTAAGTGGTTCGCGCTGAACGAGTGGGGCCGTGTCTCGGGAGCGTACCGAACGAAGCGATTCCTCGAACACGCGGATGGAGACAAGGCGTACGACGAGTGCTCGAATGTCTACACTGTGGCTGTGCGTGCGATCGGCACCTGGTTAGAGCCAGACTTGGTTGCCGAAATGGCGGAGCTCCACCACTTAACCCTGCAATGGACCCCACAAGATCCGGGGGAGGCCGACGCGGCCTCTGCGCTAAAAAAGGTCGCCGTCCGGAACATCTCGCCGCTATGGTCGGAGCGGGCAGAGCGGCAGTCGGGCTTTGGCCTGGTGGGTGTTGGTCCTCGCGATGATGACGCCTGGGGCAGCGTGCTGGGGATCTACGAGCACTCCTTTCACCCGACTTTCTGCCCTAATGGTTGGGATCGCATAGGTGGGAGTGCCTTGACGCTCGCGGGCAGAAGCTATGGGTGGGACGAGGATACCTCGGGTCTGGCCGACTACGCGCTTCCGAGGGACGACGAATGCATTCGTTGGATTCGTTGGAATGTGCGCGAACTCGAACGTCGCCTCAACCTTTGACAGCCTAAGTACTTCCTCGTCCCGGGGGCCCACAACCTTTTGACCTGTATATACGAATCGTATATCGTGTATATATGAGTAAAGAGAGGGCGCTATGGCTGTAACCCTGACATCAATCCGGCTCGACACGGACTTGGCCGACGAGGCCGTGAGAGTGCTCAAGGCGAAATCCCGCACTGATGCGGTTCACATCGCGCTGCGCGAAATCGTTGGGCTGAAGCGCTTCAAAAAGTTAATGAAGAAGTATGAAGGCAAGGCCACGTTCGAAGGCCACGTTGATTGATCTTCTTTCTTGATGATCTGTGTTTTCGACACGTCCGTCCTCATTGACGATCTCCGAACGTTGCGTCATCGAGACAGGATCCAGTCCCTCATTGGTGTCATCCGGACATCTTCTGTAGTTTTGGCGGAGTTATGGCGAGGCGCGGCGAACCCTTCAGATCGTGAGTTTCTCAGGGCCTTGGCAAGAAGTCATCCGATCCTGACTCCGACGAAAAAAAACTGGCTGGAGTCAGGGGAAATTCTGTCTCGCATCCGCGCCGATCACGGCTTCGCACCGGCCAAACTGCGTGACCTGCATTTCGACGTTCTGATCGCCCTTACTGCTCGCTCCCACCGGGCCCGTCTGATCACTACCAACCGGGCCGACTTTGAGCTTATTCATCGGTACCGCCAGATCAAGCTTGAGGTGTGGTGAGGGGGCGGGGGACTCGGCGCTGCAGGCAAACAGCAGATTCCTCGGCGATAAAGCCGCCTTCGGAATGACAAACCTAACTTACGGGCGAATGAAAAATCCGCCTCCTACCGCTTCCGGCTTCGGATGGCTTCTCTGGCTTCTTTGTCTGCCGTGCGGCGGCGTTCGGTTTCGCGTTTGTCCCAGAGCTGCTTGCCTTTGGCTAGGGCTAGTTCGACCTTTACTTTGCCGTTCTTGAAATACATGCGGACTGGAATTAACGTCAGGCCCTTCTGTTGGGTCTTGCCGATCAGCTTGCGGATTTCTTCTTTGTGCATTAACAGTTTGCGGGTGCGCAGGGGGGCGTGGTTGTGGATGTTGCCGTGCTCGTAGGGGCCGATGTGGGCGTTGAGGAGCCAGAGTTCGCCGTCCTTGACCAGGCCGTAGGAATCTTTGAGGTTGGCCAGGCCTCCGCGGACGGATTTGGCCTCGGTTCCGGTAAGAACAACCCCGCACTCAAATTTTTCCAGCAAGAAGTAGTTATGTGAAGCGATCCTATTAACGGCGGCGTCTCGCTGGCCGGAGGCTGTCGGTTCGCGGCGCGGCGCCTTTTCTTTGCTGGGCTTGGTTTCGTGGCTGGATTGGCGGGGCATGGGATTGAGCCATTGAATCATTGAGCCATTGAATCATTGAGTCAATGGGGCGGCTTCAATCTTAGCAGCGAAGAGCGGCTTCCGGCTTCCCGGGAGTCAGGAACCGGAAGCCGGAGGCCGAGAGCCGGAAGCCGATTTTCCTCGGTAGGACTACGACTAAAGAGTGTAACTCCCGTGTGTGCAATCACATGGGTGGGCACGAAAGGCGATGCTATAATCGCAGCAAAACCCGTTCTTTTTGTTTCGAATGTAGCCTTCACGTGAATCCCAGGTTCGCTGGCCTGAGGGCAGGGACCGCGTGTCCGGCAAGACTTTATCGACGAGGACTTTCGAATGAGACGTCTGATGCCCGCGGCAGTTATGCTGCTGGTTGTAATTGCCATCCTGCCTGCTATTGCCGATAAGGCCAAGACTATCTATGAAAAGGGCCAGGACGCCGAGGCACGCGAGCAGTACGAAACCGCTTACGAGTTCTACAAGCAGGCTTGGGACCTGAAGCCCAAGGATTTACGGTACAAAGCCTCGTTCCAGCGCATGCGCTTTAAGGCGGCGGCCACGGTTGTCCATCACGGGATTTTGCTGCGCGAACAGGGCAAACTGCAGGAGGCGCTCGGCGAATTTCAGAAGGCGGCGTTCATCGATCCCTCGCTTTTCAGCGCGCAGCAGGAGTTGAAGCGCACGCGGAAGATGATCGACGATGCCACCAATCCTCCCACGCCGGCGGCAGGCCCGCCGAACAGCCTGGAGCGGAAGATCAGGGAAGCGTCCGGTCCCGTCGAACTCGCGCCCATCTCCACCGTACCCATCACCGTCAAGCTCACCGAAGATTCCAAAGTCATTTATCAGACCATTGGGCAGTTGGCCGGAATCAACGTTCTGTTCGATTACGACTACACTTCCCGGCGCATTAAGGTCGAGCTGAATGGAGTGACTCTGGAAGAAGCGTTGCAGATTACGGCGCTGGAGTCGAAGACTTTCTGGCGGCCGGTAACCTTGAACACCATCTTTGTGGCGCAGGATAATCCGGCGAAGCGCAAAGAATTGGAACAGAGCGTCCTGAAGACTTTTTATCTTTCGAATCTGTCAGCGCCCACCGAGTTGCAGGATGTGGTGAATGCGATCCGCGCCGTGCTCGACGTGCAGCGCGTGCAGCAGTTGCTGTCGCAGAATGCGCTGGTGGTGCGCGGGACGCCCGACCAGATCGCGCTGGCGGAAAAGCTGGTGGATGATCTGGATAAGGCGCGTCCGGAGGTGGTTGTCGATATCGCCGTGTTGCAGGTGAGCAAAGACAAGTCGCGCACACTGGGATTTAGTCCGCCGACCAGCGCTACGGTTACGCTGCAGAGCAACATCAACACCACTACGACTACCACGGGAACCACGGGTACAACCACTCCCACCACGGGCGGCACCGGGCTGCAGTTGAATACTTTGGGCAATCTGAACGCGACCGATTTTCAGGTGACGATTCCTTCCGCCAACCTTTCGGCGGTGATGGGCGATAGCGATACTAAGATGTTGCAGAATCCGCAGGTGCGGGCGCTCGATAACCAGAAGGCGACGCTCAAGATCGGGGAACGCGTGCCGGTGGCCACGGGATCGTTCCAGCCCGGAATCGGCGGCGTCGGCATCAACCCGCTGGTCAATACCCAGTTTCAATACCTGGATGTCGGTGTGAACATCGATGTTACACCGCACGTGCACGCCGATCGGGCAGTCACCTTGAAGATCACCATGGAAATCTCTTCGGTGGTGGGGCAGTCGAGCATTGGCGGCATCAGCCAGCCCATCATCGGGCAGAAAAAAATCGAGCATGAAATCCGCCTGGCAGACGGCGAATCGAGCCTCATCGGCGGAATCTTCGACGACTCCCAGACACGCTCGCTGGCCGGCATTCCGGGCCTGGCGCAGATTCCGATCCTGGGATACCTCTTTGGGCAGAGGACGCAGGATCACGCGCAGGACGAGACCGTCTTCGTCATCACTCCGCACATCATTCGCGGAGCCATGGTCAGCGAGTTGAACCAGCGGCCCATCGACATAGGCACCGCCAGCACCATCGAATTGCGGCACGTCAGCCATCCGGCAGCAGCGGTTGCTCCGGCGGCACAGGGTGCCACTCCGGCTCCCGCCACTCCAGCGCCTGCTGCCCAACCACCGGCGGCTACGCCGAACCAGGCAGCGACTCCGGCGGCGAACTTCCTGTTTGATCCGGCGCAGATTACGGCGGTGAAGGGCAACACCTTTGTGGTGAACCTGCTGATTTCGGGGGCGCAGAATGTGTTTTCCGTGCCGGTGCAGATGAATTACGATCCGGCCAAGCTGCAGTTGGTGAACGTTTCAAACGGAGGCTTCCTCTCCCAGGATGGGCAGGCTGTGGCACTGGTGCATCGCGAAGAAGAATCCACTGGGACCTTGCTGATCACGGCAACGCGGCCGCCGGGGTCGGGTGGAGTCTCCGGGCAGGGTGCGGTGCTCACGCTTACATTTCAGGCGAAGGCCAGTGGGCAGACTCCGCTGACCATCACGCGGGGCGGAGTGCGCGATCCTGACTCGCAGCCCATTACTGTGAATGGAGCGCAGGCGTCGGTGACTGTGCAATAGACGTGCGATCTGCTCGATCCGGATTTTTCGAATCAGGATTCAGAGTTTCACGAGCGAAGATCAGGAGTGAAGTTCAGGAGTTGAAGTTCAGGGCCAAAGAATCAGGATTTGTGAGATGAAGCTGCAAGCATTCAGATGCGGGTTGAACGCCAAGCCCGTGCGGGGCTTTACGCTCCTCGAGTTGATTATCGCCACCTCCATCGTGGTCATTCTTTCGACCATGGCGGTGCCGATGGCGCGGCTGACCATACAGCGGGAGAAAGAACGCCTGCTGCGGTTCGACTTGTGGGAGATGCGCGACGCCATCGACCGCTACAAAGACGCGGCCGACCGGAACCTGTTTCAGACCAAGGTGGATAGCCAGAACTATCCGCCCGATCTCGAAACGCTGGTGAAGGGCGTGGATGTGCAGGGCAAGAAAGTTCGCTTCCTGCGCCAGATTCCGGTCGATCCTATGACTGGCACCAAGGAATGGGGCATGCGTTCGATGCAGGATGATCCGGAGTCCGACTCCTGGGGCGGGCAGAGCGTATTCGACGTTTTCACCAAGTCGCAAGGTACGGGCCTGGACGGCACGAAGTACAAGGACTGGTAAATGGTAAGAAGGCTAAGAACAAAGACGGTGTGGGGCTTCGCAGTGAAGCAGCGGGGCTTCACACTGCTGGAATTGATGATCGTGATGATCGTCATGGGGATATTGATGTCGATCGCGATCCCCATTTATAGCCAGTCGGTGGTGAGAGCGCGCGAGGCCGTCCTGCGGAACGATTTGTTTGAGCTGCGCAAGCTGATCTCGCAGTACACGCTGGACAAGCAGAAAGCGCCGCAAGCGCTGGAGGATCTGGTGTCGGCGGGCTACCTCAAAGATATTCCCAAGGATCCGATGACGCACGAAGCGAACTGGGAAGTGAAGCAGGAAGAGGTGCTGCTCACCGTGGACCAGCAGGACCCCGGCATCGACGATGTGCACTCGGCCTCGAGTACGATTTCCAGCGATGGCACCGCGTACAACACCTGGTGAGTTCGCTCCCGCCCGCGTCCCAGCATTGAACACTTCCACGCTCAGCAAGTAACATCTATTCATGCCCGTCGAAACGGAAAGTCAGGCTTATACCTCCATTCGCGCGCCGCGCGGCAACTCCATCACCTGCAAAGGCTGGCAGCAGGAAGCTGCCATGCGCATGCTCATGAACAACCTCGACCCAGACGTCGCCGAGCGGCCTCAAGACCTTGTTGTCTACGGCGGAACGGGCCGCGCTGCCCGCAGTTGGGAGGCTTACCACGCCATCGTAGCAACTCTGAAGAAGCTCGAGAATGACGAGACTCTGCTGGTGCAGTCGGGCAAGCCCGTAGGCGTGTTCAAGACGCACGATCATGCTCCGCGCGTGCTCATCGCGAATTCTAATCTGGTTGGCCACTGGTCGAACTGGGAGAAGTTCAACGAACTGGAGCGTGCCGGGCTGATGATGTATGGGCAGATGACGGCCGGGTCGTGGATTTACATCGGCTCGCAGGGAATTGTTCAAGGAACTTTTGAAACATTTTCGGCAGCGAGCGACAAACATTTCGGCGGAGACCTCGCGGGCAAGCTGATTGTGAGCGGCGGAATGGGCGGAATGGGCGGTGCTCAACCACTAGCGGCGACCATGACTGGCGCGGCGTTTCTAGGGATTGATGTTGATCCCGAGCGCATCAAGAAGCGGTTGAAGACCGGCTATTGCGACTTCATGGTCACCACGCTCGATGAAGCGCTGCGCATTCTGAAGAATGCCGTGCGCAAGAAAGAAAATGTTTCGGTTGGGCTGGTGGGGAATTGTGCTGACGTTATTCCGGAGTTGGCTGCGCGCGGCGTGGTGCCAGACATTCTCACCGATCAGACTTCGGCACACGATCCACTGAATGGATATGTGCCGAATGGGATGACTTTGGCCGAGGCTGTCGAGTTGCGGGAAAACGATCCTAAGGCGTATCAGGAAAAATCGCTCGACGCTATTGCCGCGCATGTGGAAGGCATGCTGCGGCTTGCAGAAGATGGGATCGGTGACGTTTGATTACGGCAACAACATCCGCACTTTTGCGTTTCAGCGCGGCGTGAAGAATGCTTATGACTTTCCTGGCTTTGTGCCGGCATATATTCGTCCGCTGTTTTGCGAGGGTCGCGGACCGTTTCGCTGGGTGGCGTTGTCGGGCGAAGCATCTGACATTCACGTCACCGACGATTTGGTTCTGGAATTGTTTCCCGAGAACCGCATCCTGCGGCGCTGGATTGACCTGGCGCGCAAGCGCATCAAGTTTCAGGGACTGCCGGCGCGCATCTGCTGGCTGGGATACGGCGAGCGCGCGCAGTTCGGCCTGGCGATGAACGATCTGGTGAAGAAAGGGAAGATCAAGGCGCCGATCGTGATTGGCCGCGACCACCTCGATTGCGGCTCGGTGGCGTCTCCGTTTCGCGAGACTGAGAGCATGAAAGATGGCATCGGACGCGGTCGCCGACTGGCCTCTGCTGAATGCTTTGCTGAACACGGCCGCGGGCGCATCGTGGGTATCGATTCACAACGGCGGCGGCGTGGGCATTGGATACTCGCTGCACGCGGGGCAAGTCACGGTGGCTGATGGCACTGATGCGATGGCGAAGCGCATCGAGCGCGTGTTGACGACTGATCCAGGGATGGGCGTGATTCGGCATGTGGATGCGGGATATGACGAGGCGAAGGAGTTTGCGAAGAAGAATGGCGTGAAGAGTGCCGATGGCGGAAAAATGAACACCCACCACGGAGACACGGAGGCACGGAGTTCTTCTGGACTTTTGTCGGAGACTTTGACCGAGACCATTATCGGTGCTGCTATCGAGGTTCACCGTCAGCTCGGTCCGGGACTCTTAGAGTCGGTTTACGAAGAGTGCATGTGCGAAGAGCTACGCCTTCGTGGTGTCCCTTTCACGTGCCAGATCGAGTTGCCTGTGGTTTACAAAGGTCGGGAGACGGGCGGGAAGTACCGAATCGATCTCGTCGTGGCTGATGAAGTTGTTGTAGAGTTGAAAGCAGTCGAACGGCTAGCTCAGCGTGCACGAAGCGCAGTTACTCACATATCTTCGGCTCACGGGCAAGCGCGTTGGCCTTCTTATCAATTTCAACGTGTCGGTTCTCCACCGGGGAATCATGCGCCGGGTGCTATGACGCCAAGCAATCCTCCGTGTCTCCGTGCCTCCGTGGTGGGTGTTCTGCGTGCGGAGGCTGAGTGCGTAAAGTGTCGACACTATTCCTGGCCAATATTGGACAACTGCTTACGCTGCACTCTGCTTCCGGCAGGCCCGGCCCGCGCCGTGGCCCCGACCTCAAAGAACTCGGCATCATCGAAAACGGCGCTGTGCTCTGCCTCGGCGGGAAGATCGTTTCCGTCGGCACCACCAAAGACGCCCTGCGCGATCCCTGGCTGAAGAAGAATCGCAAGAAAGTCACCGAGATCGATTGCGCAGGGCAAAGTCGTCCTCCCCGGTTTCGTCGATTCCCACACCCATCCTGTCTTTGTCAGCCCGCGGCTGGTGGATTTCGAGAAGCGCATCGAGGGCGCTTCCTATGAAGAGATCGCCGCGGCCGGAGGCGGCATTCGGTCGAGCCTGGAAGGCGTTCGCAAGGCAGGGAAGCGGGTTCTGGCGGAGAAAGTTCTGGCTGTGCTGCGCGACATGGCCGCGCATGGCACGACCACGGTTGAGGCCAAGTCGGGCTATGGGCTGACGGTCGAGTCGGAACTGAAGTCGCTGGAGGCGATCCGCGACGCTGCCTCCCGCTGGCCGGGAACCGTTGTTTCGACCCTGCTGGGGGCGCATGTCGTCCCAAAAGAATTTCAGGGCCGCTCACAAAAATATGTTGAGGCCGTCTGTAAAGAGATGATTCCGCAGGCGGCGAAGCGGAAGCTCGCCCAGTTCGTCGATGTTTTCTGCGATCAGGGGGCGTTTACGGCAGCCGAGACCGAGCAGATTTTTGACAGCCGCCAAGCAGCATGGGCTCAGCGTGCGGGCTCACATGGGCCAGCTTTCTGAGACGGCGCTGCGGCCGTTTTTGCGCTTCAATCCGGCGTCGTTTGATCACATGGATCACGTGAACGAAGACGACATCGCGGAGTTGGCCAGGCATGACACGGTCGCCACGCTGGTGCCGGGAGCGAATTATTTTCTGGGGCTGAAGGAATATCCGCAGGCGCGCAAGTTGATTGACGCGGGCGTGCCGGTGGCGCTGGCGACGGATTACAACCCCGGCACGTCGCCGACTCTGAGCATGCCGATGGCGATGTCTCTGGCCTGCACGCACATGAAGATGTCGCCGGCGGAGGCCATTGCGGCGGCCACCATTAACGGAGCGTGGGCGCTGCGAGTCGCTGACCGGAAGGGCACGATCGAGCCGGGGAAAGATGCTGATTTGGCTGTGTTTGCGGTCGAAGATTACCGTGAGATCCCTTACTGGTTCGGGGCGAACCGGTGCGCGATGACGGTGATGAGCGGCGCGGTTGCTATGCCGCAGTGAACTTTTGCGGCGGACTTCCGTATAGAGGTGAGGTCGATGACTGCGTCTTGTTGCATCCAGCTTTTGGAAATCGGCCCTGAAACTAATTCCGTTACGAAATGAATTCAATCGATCTCCCGAGGAAACTTATGAAGCGAATTCTTGCGGTACTCGCGTTTGCGTTGACGACATTTTCCCTGGCAGCGGCCCAACGGCTGCCCGAAGTAGCCGTTCCAGAGAACTACAAACTCTCCTTCACGCCCGATCTCGACAAGGCCACGTTCGAGGGCGATGAAACCATCTCCGTCCGGGTTCTAAAGCCGACCTCGGAAATCACGCTGAACGCGGCTGATATCGACTTCCATGATGTCACCATCACCAGCGGTGGAACCACACAGAAGGCCAAGGTCACGCCCGAGAAAGATAAAGAAATGGTTGTGCTGGCGGTCGAGAAGCCGCTGCCGGCGGGGCCGGCCACCATTCACATCACTTATGCCGGCATCCTCAACAGCGAGATGCGCGGCCTTTATCTGGGCAAAGACGATCAGGGCCGCAAGTACGCCGCCACGCAGTTCGAGGCCACGGATGCGCGCCGCGCGTTTCCGTCGTTTGACGAACCCGAGTACAAAGCCACATTTGACATCACCGCCGTTGCCGACAAAGGGCAGGTGGCGATTTCGAACCAGAAAGTTCCTTCCGATACGCCCGGACCCGGCGACAAGCACACGGTGCGCTTCGCCACCACGGCCAAGATGTCGTCTTATCTGGCGGCGCTGGTGGTGGGCAACTTTGAATACATCGAGGGCGAGGCCGACGGCATTCCGATCCGCGTCTATAGCACTCCCGGGAAAAAAGAGATGGGGAAGTTCGCGCTGGAAACGGCCGAGCACGTCCTCAGCTATTACGACAAATATTTCAACATCAAGTATCCCTACGGAAAGCTTGATCTGATCGGCATTCCGGATTTTTCCGCGGGCGCGATGGAGAACACCGGCTGCATCACCTTCCGCGAAGTCCTTCTGCAGATCGACGAGAAGCAAGGTCTCCGTCGACTTGAAGAAGACCATCGCCTCGGTGATTGCGCACGAGATGGCTCATCAGTGGTTCGGCGATCTGGTCACGATGAAGTGGTGGGACGACATTTGGCTCAACGAGGGTTTCGCCACATGGATGTCGAGCAAGCCGATCGAGGCATGGAAGCCGGAATGGAATTTCAATCTGGACGATGTGAGCGACACGGGCGGAACGCTTAACACGGATTCGCTGGCCAACACGCGTCCGATCCATCAGGCCGCCGAGACTCCGGCACAAATTCAGGAACTGTTTGATGGAATCGCCTATGGCAAAGCAGCGTCGGTGCTGCGCATGCTCGAGGCCTATCTGGGCGAAGAGACTTTCCGCGCGGGCGTCAACGCATATCTCCAGACAACATCAATATGCCAATGCGACCGCCGACGATTTCTGGGATGCGCAGGCCAAGACCTCAAAGAAGCCGGTCGACCAGATCATGCCCACTTTTGTGAAGCAGGCGGGTGTTCCGATTATCAATTTGAAGTCGCAGTGTTCCGGCAACTCGACAACGGTGACTCTGGATCAACGGCGCTATTACTTTGACCGCGAAAAATTTCAGGCGCCGAATGATCAGCTCTGGCAAGTTCCGCTGTGCTTGAAGTCGTCCACTGGGGCACAGAAGTGCGAACTGCTCACCAAGAAGGAAGAAACCTTCACGCTGCCAGGCTGCTCGACATGGGTTTTGGCTAATGCCGGGGCCGACCGGCTACTACCGCGCTGGCTACCAGCCCGATGCGGTGCGAGCGCTCGCGAACGATGCCGAGAGCAAGCTTTCTCCGGCAGAGCGGATCGCTTTGCAGACGGATATCTGGGCGTCGGTCCGCGTAGGCCGCGAGCCGGTGGGCGACTATCTCGCCTTCGCGCAGGGCCTGGGAAGCGACCGCAATCGCGCGGTTTTGGATGATGTTCTCGGGCGGCTCAACTACATTGGCCAATATCTGGTGACGGATAGCGACCGCGAAGCCTTCACGGCCTGGTTGCGGCGGCTATCTGACGCCCATGCTGAAAGATGTGGGTTGGGAAGCCAAGCCGGGCGAGAGCGACGAGCAGAGAACGCTGCGGGCTCGTCTGTTCAACGCATTGGGCTATGATGCGCGCGATCCCGAAGTGCTGGCAGCAGGCGCGCAAGATTGCAGACAAGGCTCTGGACGATCCTGTCTTCTGTCGATCGGCAGATCGCGGGCGGAGCGATGGCTCTGGCGGCGTTGAACGGCGACGAGGATTTCTATGACCGGCTGATGACCGCGCTGAAAAATCCCAAGTCGCCGGAAGAATATTACATGTATCTCTTCACGCTGCCCCAGTTCAGCGATCCGAAACTGCTGCAGCGGACTCTGGACTATTCCATTTCTCCGGACGTGCGCTCGCAGGATGCGCTCGGCGTGGTCACGAGCGTGATGGGCAATCCCGACGGGCGAGAAACTGGCGTGGGACTTTGTTCTGACGCACTGGGATGCGGTGCAGAAAGTTGGCGGACCATTTGCCAGCGCCCAACAAATACGCAACTGACCAGTAAAACAT
>CAWHLT010000005.1:0-635178 GCA_963830295.1 uncultured Acidobacteriaceae bacterium | reverse complement strand
CTCCCGCGCAGCTTGATGAGATGGGACTGTCGTCGCTGAGCCCCATTGCGCGGGTGATGGTGAAGCAGATGCTGTTCATGGACGCGCCCGCGCACACGCGGCTGCGCGGCCTGGCATCGAAAGCTTTCACGCCGGCGCGGGTCGAGCAGCTGCGCGGGCACATTCAGGACATCGTCAACAGTCTGCTGGACGGATTTCAGGCGCAAGAAAAAGGCCGAGATCGATGTGATTGCCGATCTGGCCGAACCGCTGCCGGCAATCGTTACGGCGGAAATGCTGGGCGTTCCGACCAGCGATCATCATCAGCTGAAAGCAATGGTCGGCGAATTTCGCCGAGATGCTGGGAAACTTCCAGCACAATCCGGATCGCTATCCGCGCGTGCTGAGAGCTGTCGCCGGGATGACGGAATATTTCCACGACGCGATTCGCGCAGCAGCGCGAGCATCCGCGGGAAGGCCTGATTCATTCGCTGCTGACCGCCGAAATTGACGGCGACCGGCTGACCGAAGAAGAAGTGATCGCCAACTGCATCGTGACCATGGTGGGCGGGCAGGAAACTACGACCAATCTAATTGGCAACGGCCTGCTCACGTTGCTGCGCAATCCCGACGAGATGGAGCGGCTGCGCAACGATCTTTCGCTGATTCCTTCGGCCGTCGAGGAAATGCTGCGCTATGAGAGTCCCAGCCAGCATACGGCGCGCATGTGCCCGTCGGACCGGGAACTGGGCGGCAAGCGGATCCAGAAGCGGCAGGCGGTGATCGCGGTGATGGCGGCGGCGAACCGCGATCCGGAACGTTTTCCCGATCCCGACCGCTTTGACATTACCCGGAAAGACAATCGTCACCTGGCATTCGGATACGCCGCGCATTTCTGTTTTGGCGCGCCGCTGGCGCGGGTGGAAGGCCAGGTCGTCTTCGAGGCACTCTTGCGGCGCTTCCCCGATCTCACGCTTGCGCCGGAACCGCTGGAGTGGCGCACGAATCTGGGCTGCGCGGATTGAAGGCGCTGAAAGTGAAGTTCGGCGAAAGTCGGCAGACGCAAGGCGTCAGGCCGCGGCGCAGCAGACAAGTGAACCGCAGCGTGCACGATCGCTCGCTGTGCAAGCCGGATGCCCGTATGAAGCGCAGGAAGTCCGTCGCAGACAAAAGCCACGACAAGCGGCACTGCCGACGAGCAAGCAGGCTTTGATCCGGAAATACCTGCAGTCGCGGATGTCGCACAAGGTCGAGGATGCGCCCGCAATTCCTCGCGCAGCGAATCGGGGCCAGCGCCGCTTTCGTTCGCGCAGGAGCAAATTTGGCTGCACTGCCAGTTTGCCGAAGATCTCTACAACGAGTCGGTCACGGTCTATCGCCGCGGTCGCGCTGGATGTGCCGACGCTGCAGCGCAGTCTCGCTGAAATCATCCGCCGGCATGAAGCCTGGCGTACGACTTTCGAAGCTGATCGATGGGCGCCGGTGCAGATCGTTCAGCCGCCGTATGAGCTCACCATCGAAGTCGTGGATCTGCGGCATCTGGCGGCCGAGCAACGCGAGGCGGAGGCGCTTGCGTCTGGCGCGCGAGCGGGCCCGAATGCCATTTGACATGGAACGCGGGCCGCTGCTGCGCGCCATGCTGGTGCAGTTGGGCGACGAAGAATATCCGGCTTTATCTGTTCCTGCACCACATTATTTTTGACGGCTTCTCGATCTACCACGTTTTCTTGCCGGAACTGGTCACGGTCTACAACGCGTTGCTCGCGGGACAGCCCTCTCCGCTGCCGGAATTGCGGATGCAGTATTCCGATTTCGCGCACTGGCAGCGCGAATCGCTCGACGAAGCGCCAGCTGAACGAATCGCGCGCTTACTGGTCGAGCCAGCTGGATGGCGAGCTTCCGGTTCTGGAATTGCCCACCGACCGTCCGCGGCCGGCGCTGCAGAGTTTTCGCGGCGCCATGCATCGGTTCGCGTTTCCGAAGAATCTGTCCGACGGTCTGCACCAGCTCGCGCAGCGACGAGACACACTAGTTTCTTCACCACGATTCTGGCCGGCTTCGCGGCGCTTGCTGCGGCGCTACAGCGCGCAGGAAGATTTCGTGCTCGGCACGGTTACCTCCGGGCGCAAGCATTCGAACTGGAAGGCTGCTCGGATGTTTCCAGAATCCTCTGGCGCTGCGCTTGAAGTTGGCGGGCGACCCCAGCTTTCGCGAGTTGCTGACGCACGCACGGGAAGTCACGCTGGGCGCGCTCTCGCACGACGATGCTCCGTTTGAGCGGCTGGTCGAAGAACTCTCGGTGCGCCGCGATACGAGCCGCAATCCGCTGTTCCCGGTGATGTTTTCGCTGGTGCCGCCGACGCCAGCTTTCGAACCCGGCTGGGACCTGAACCAGCTCGATCTCGAGATCGGCACGGCCAAGTTCGATCTTGATCTCGAACTGGACGACCGGCCCGAGGCTGTTCAGGGCCGCTTTGTCTACTGCACCGATCTGTTTGATGCACGCGACCATCGCACGCATGGCGGGACATTTCCAGACGATGCTGGAAGCGATTGTCGCCGATCCAGAGCAGAAGATTTCGCGTCTGCCGATGTTGTCGGCGGCAGAGAAGCGGCAGTTTGCGGAGTGGAACCGCACCGAAACCGAGTATCCCCGCGAGACTTGCATGCACGAATTGGTGGAAGCGCAGGCCGCGCGAACGCCCGACGCGATCGCGGTCGAGCATGGCGACCAGCGGCTGACTTATCGCGAACTTGAATCAGCGCGCCAACCAGCTGGCGCATTTTCTGCGCGAAGCGCGGAGTTGGGCCGGAATCGACAAGTGGGCATTTGCCTGCGGAGTTCGCTCGAATTGCCCGTGGCGCTGCTCGCGGTGCTGAAGGCCGGCGCGGCATGCGTGCCGCTCGATCCGGCTTATCCGAAAGAACGGCTGGCCTACATGCTGGAAGATTCGCAGACGTGCGCTGGTTCTTACGCAGCCGGGCCTGCTGGCGGAAGTCACCGATTTCGACGCAGAAATTGTTTACTCTCGATGCCGGACTGGAATTCGTTCGCCTGCAGAAAGCCGCGAGAATGTCCGCAGCGGCGGTGAAGCCGGAGAATCTGGCGTATGTGATTTATACCTCGGGCTCGACCGGCAAGCCGCGCGGAGTGCTGCTGACTCATCGCGGGCTGGTGAATCACAACGTCGCAGCGGTCGAAGCTATTCGGCATTACGACCTGCTGACCGGATGGCGCAGTTTGCGTCGATCTCCTTCGACATCGCGGTCGAAGAAATATTTCCGACCTGGATTGCGGGCGCGCGCGCTGGTGATTCGCGAGGAAGATGCTCGCTGGCAGTGGGAGACTTCCTGCGCTGGGTCCAGCGAGCGGCGCGTCACGGCGCTCGATCTGCCGACCGCGTACTGGCACGAACTGGTGCGGAGAACTTTCCGAGTCAACGCTGCACTTGCCGGAGAGCCTGCGCATTGTCATTGTAGGCGGCGAGAAAGCATCTTCGGCGGCGCTGGCGGCATGGCGCAAACTTGCCGGATCGCGCGTGCGCTGGGTTAATACTTACGGGCCGACCGAGACCAGCGTGATCGTCACTTCAGCTTCGAGCCGGAGGACTGGCGAAGATATTCCGGCCGTGCTTCCGATCGGGCGCCCGATCGCCAACACGAAGATTCACATCCTCGATGAACATCTGCAGCCGCTGCCTGTCGGGATTGCCGGGGATCTGTACGTTGCGGGCCGGGGCTGGCGCGGGGATATCTGAACCGCCCGGAGATCACCGCCGAGAAATTTATTGCGCGATCCGTTCAGCACCGAACCGGGAGCGCGCATGTACAAGACCGGCGACCTGGCACGCTATCTGCGCGACGGGCGAGATCGAATTCGCCGGACGCACCGACGATCAGGTAAAGATTCGCGGCTATCGCGTGGAGTTGGAAGAGATCGAATCGGTGCTGGGATCGTATCCCGGAGTCCGCGAAGTGGCGGTGATTGCGCGGAGATGCGCGCGAGAATGCGCCGGGCGAAAAGCATCTGGTGGCGTACGTGGTGCCCTCGCGCGAGCAGGCTCCCACCGGCAGCGAGCTGCGATCTTACCTGAAGCAGAAACTTCCGCATTACATGGTGCCCTCCGCCTTCGTCCTGCTGGAAGCCATGCCGAAGACGCCGAACGGCAAAGTGGACCGGCGCGCGCTGCCGGCTCCGAAGCCCGCCGATTTCACGGAGCCGAACGCAGTACGTCGCGCCGCGGACGAGCTCGAAACACAGCTTGTCAGGATCTGGGAAACTGTGCTGGACAAAGAAACAGATTGGCATTCGCGACAATTTCTTCGAGCTCGGCGGACATTCTTTGCTGGCCGCGCGGCTGATGCATCGCATCGAGCAGTCGCTCGGGCAGCGGCTCCCGCTGGCCGCGTTGTTGCAAGCGCCGACGGTCGAACAATTCGCGGAGCTGCTGCGGCAGGAGAGGTTGGTCGGCCTCGTGGTCGTCGCTGGTGCCGATTCAGCCGGAAGGTTCGACGCCCACCTTTTTTCTGCGTGCATGGCGTCGGCGGCAACGTAGTCGGCTTCCGCGACCTGGCGCGGCATCTTGGGACCGGATCAGCCGTTTTACGCACTTGCAGCCGCAGGGTCTCGATGGCAAGCGCCCGTGCCTGACCAGCGTTCGCGGAAATGGCGGAGAGCTACATTCAGGAAATTCGGCGGGTGCAGCCGCGAGGGTCCGTATCGCATCGGCGGCTATTCTTTCGGCGGACTGGTCGCCTACGAGATGGCGCAGCATCTCGAAGCACAGGGCGAGGAAGTGGCGTCTGCTGGCGCTGTTCGATACATATCCCGGCAAGATGGAATCGCGCGGCTCGCAGTTGCAGAATCTCCGCAAGCTTCCGCTGAAAGAGCAGTCAGTTTTGTCGTCAAGAAAGGCAGCTTCGTGCTGATGACGCTGCGCAAGCGGCTGGAACTGCAAATGCTGCCGCGGGCATTGCGCAATGTCCGGCAGGCTTGCGCCACAGCGGCCGCGGGATACGATGTCCAGCCCTATGACGGACAGGTCACGCTGTTTCGCGTAAGAGAAAAATCCGCAGGCAGCCTCAACGATCCTTATGCGATCTGGTGGCGCGTGGCCGCAGGTGGCGTCGATCTGCGCGAGATCAGCGGCGACCACCTCAGCCTGCTCAAAGAGCCGCAAGTCCGGCTGCTCGGCCGAAGAATTGAATGACGCGCTCCATCATCCCTCCGCGAGCGAAAGTTCTCTCGTCGCGGCTGTCAGCTACTAAGCCGGCTGTGCTAGCTCCAGCAGAATAAAACTTCATAGTCAGAAAACCATAACCTTCATACCTACAACCTTCATACCAGATAAGTGTCCCGATCAATAATGAGTTCGTCCGATACAGAAGAATTGCTTGATCCAGAGTGCAGCGACGGAGCGGTCGCTGCCGCGCTCGACGATGCGCGCGGCCAAACTGAGAAAAACCGATTCTCCCGCAAGTTCGCGCGCTGGGTCACCAAGGGCGGCCTGGCGATTCGTCGATCAGGGGCTGATTTCTGGATCGAACTTCCTGATCGGCATTCTGCTGGCGCGCTGGCTCATGCCCGAGCAGTACGGAGCGTTTCGCGCTCGCGTTCTCAGTGTTCCTGCTGCTCTCCTATGTCTACCAATCGCTTCTCGTCGGAGCCGCAGGCAGTATTCAGCGGATCGGCCTATCGCGAGATCGCTGCGCGGATATCTGAAAACGCTGCTCGGCATCCACCTGATGCTGACCTGCTTCGGCGTGGTTCTGCTGGGGGGCGCGGCCGCCATTGCCGCCGTCTTGGGCAAGGGAAGTGGCCTGCCCGGAGCGTTGGCCGGGGTCGCGATCGCATCGCCCTGCATTCTTTTTTTCTGGCTGATGCGCCGCTCCTACTACATGAATATGGCGCCGGCGCGCGCCGCGGTTGGAGCATTCATTTACTTCGTGGTGGTTACTGGCGGGTTGTTCGTGGCCTACAAGAAAGCGCTGATTTCTCCGTTCTCGGCTTATCTGCTGATGGCAGTCGGCGCGCTGGGCACCGGCTTTTACCTGCTCTCGCAAATCAATAAAGTGCTGCCGCCGGACACCGCTGTTCCGCCCACGCGGCGCGAGGCCTGGCGCAAACACTGGGGATACGGAAAGTGGGCGCTGGCCGTTTCAGTCGTGACTTGGATTCCGTATTACATGTATTACCCGCTGGTCAGCGCCTTCTCCGGGATGGCGCAGGCGGGCGAGTTGCGGGCGCTAATGAATCTATCTCTGCCCATGGAGCAAAGCTACACGGCGCTTTCGATTCTATTTCTCCCCTATGCGGCACGGGTCTGCCGCGAAAAGGGAATCGCCAGCGCAGGTCCCCTGGTGGCGAAAATTACGGTTCTGTTCGTGGCCGGCGCGGTGGTTTACTGGGCTGTGCTGATTCCCTTCAAGACCCCAGTGTTTCACCTCCTCTACGGTGGCAAATATATGGAAGTGGCCCACTTCGTTCCTTATGTCGCGCTGGGAACCACGATGTGGGCCGCGGCCTTTGGCCCCGCGATTCTGTTGCGCGCCATCGAGTCGCCAGATTCCATTTTCTACGCCCGCTGCGTGGCGAGCGTTCTTTCGCTCTTGATCGGAGTCCCTGCCACGCGCGCCTTTGGCCTTTGGGGCGTGGTTTGGAGCATCATCGTCGCCAATCTCGCGGCGTTTCTGATCTCGATGTACATATTGAATCGCAAGTCAAAGTCAGTTCCTGTATTGAATCCGGTTTTGCAAGGTGAAAGCTAGATTAATTTATGACGACCCTAAAAGAACTCCGTTACAAAGCTTCGCGAACCAAACTTCGGGCGCCAAAGGCGTGGTGGGAGCACCGCGGTTTGAACGATAAAGATGTATTGTTTGCGTCCTTCGAGCGCTCCGGCAACACCTGGCTGCGTTTCGTTCTCATGGAAATTCTTACCAAAGGCGATGCCGGATTCCTCAACGTGAATCAAGTGCTCCCGGAAATGGGCACACACCGTGAGATGAAGCCCGTTCTGCCCAATGGCGGCCGCTTCATCAAGACTCACGAACAGTACCGCTCCGAGTACAAGCGCGCGATTTATCTCATGCGCGATCTGCGCGACGTCATGCTCTCGAACTGGGCGCGCGACAAGGAAATGGGATTCTCACAATACTTCGATCACGGCAAGGGCATGGACGGATACGTCGAGTCTTTCCTGCAAGGCAAGGTCACGCGCTTCGGATCATGGCAGTCGCATGTGGATTCCTGGTTGAATTGTCCGCTGGCGCAGCACGGCAACCTGCTGGTCGTGCGCTACGAAGATCTGCGCCGCGATACCGAGAACGGACTGGTGGAAATGTTGCAGTTCCTCGGCATCGAGAGCGATCTAGGCCGCATCCGCCGCGCCGTCGAGAATAATTCCCTGCGCAACATGCGCGAGAAAGAAGAGAAGGCGAAGAACTCTGGAGCTACCCTGGGCAAGGGAACTCTGTTGCGCAAGCATAACGTCAATCGCGAAGATGCCCGTTTTGTTCGCAGCGGCTCGGTCGGCGGCTGGCGTGAAAAACTAGCTGACTCACAGATTGACATGGTCACCAGATATGCGGGCGAAGCCTTGTTGCGGGCCGGCTACCCCGCAGGCCTCGCCATGCCGGTGCAGGGCGAAGAAGTAACCGCTGAAGTCCGGGCGTAACGTAAGGGTGATGACCTTGGTACTCAAGCAAATTCTTTCCGCTGTAGCGATGATAGCGCTGATGGTCCCTATAGCTGCGTCTCAAGCCAAGGACGCGGGATCTGACGGCGAGGCTCTGCGCCAGGCCGCCGAGAAGACGGGCTTTTGGGTGGGCACGACTATCCAGGGACGAATGTGGAATCGCGACCCTGAATATAAGCCGGTTCTTGGACGGGAGTTCAATGCCGCAGTCTCCATCGTTTTTCCTGGCCTCACCCAACCGGAGCGCGGACATTTTGATTTCAATGCGATGGACGAAGCCATGAGGTTCGCCAAACAGTACAACATGAAACTCATGGGTCATTGCCTCGTGTACAACAATCCCACCTCACCCTCGTGGCTGCACTTTAACGGAGTGACTTGCGGCGGTTGGTCGGCGAAGGATCTGGACGAGATATTGAAAGATCACATTCAGAGAGTCGTCCGCCACGGTGGCGATTCGTATTACGCATGGGAAGTAGCAAATGAGCCAACTCAGCAGATGCGGAACAGTTGCTGGGCGCGGACTCTGGGCGAAGAGCAGTACTTGGTGAAGGCATTTCAATACGCGCGCGAAGCCAATCCGAGCGCAATGCTTCTGCTCAACGACACGTTCGGGCAAGCTGGGATTGAAAAAGATCGTGCCGACGCATTCTTTGCCCTGGTGAAGAGACTCAAAAACGCGGGCGCGCCGATCGACGCGGTAGGAACCGAGATGCACTGGGAGATGCCACAGTTGCGGCCTTCCTATCTGGACGAGTTCAAAGACTTCCTAGCGAACGCGCGCAAGGTGGGCGTCAAAGTGCACGTCACCGAAATGGACGTCTATCAAGGTCCGACAGACTCTCCCGAGCTTTTTGCCAGGCAGAAAGAGATTTTCTACAATATCGTGCACACCTGTTTGCTCGATTCCAATTGCATTGGCTTCATGACCTGGGGCATCGCCGACCGCTACACCTGGCTGCGCACTTCGGATTGGAAGAACATGCCTAACGCCAAGCCCGTGTTATTCGACGACAATTTCAACAAGAAGGCTGCCTACTACGGCGTGCTGCAAGCGCTAAAAGAGGGACGATGAACAGCAGTGTCATAGATCGGAAACCGGAAGACCGGAGACAGGAAGATCGGGCACTGGAACACAGCTTGGATTTGCGCCGGAGCAATCCCATTCTGCTCATCCTGCTGTTCGTCCTGGTCGGGTTCTCTATTGCGATTCTCGTGTCTCTGATGGCTGGTTCAAAGCCCTACGGCGTCCTCGTCGCAGCCACAGCGATTTTGTTGGCGATTCCAATGACTATCTTGGTTTTCCAGGCGCTGCCTCAGGGCTGGGCAAAACTTGCTATCCTGCGGCAGAACTGGACCTGGTGGCACCCACTGTGGTTTTTCATCTTCTTCAGCATGCTGGTGTTCCGCATCCGCGATGTGGGCGCTGCCAAGGCGAATCCACTGGATGCCTGGGCGATGACGCGTATTCTGCCCGAAGTGTTCGTGTCGCTGGCTCTTCTTGTCCGCCTGCTTTTGAAAAAGCCCAACTGGATGCGCGCCTTGTTCACTGGGATTCCTGGCGCGATGGCAATTTATTGCCTCGTATGCGTAGCCTCCTCCGCCTGGTCCGTCAACGCCTCATGGACGGCTTACAAGTCGCTTGAGTTTTTGGCGGACGTTTCTCTGCTCGCCGCAATCGTTGCCAGCGCGGATTCATCCCTGACCTATCAGAACCTTTTGGATTGGACGCTCACCTTCTACGGACTTTCCCTCGTCGGCGTTTGGATTAACCTTCCAATCTGGCCTACGGAGGCGATGGATGGCGGCCGTCTCACCGGAGTCATCCCCGTAGAGGCTTCGAACAGCGTAGGAACGTCGGGCGCAGTGTTGTGCCTGGTTTCGCTTTGCCGGCTCATGCCCTTGTTTGGCCGCGCCAAGAGCAAGGCATGGTACATCTTCCTCTTTATTTTCGGATTGGTTTCCATGATCCTGTCGCAGACCAGAAACTCGGAAGCCGCCTTTATGGTTGCGGTGATGCTGGTCGTGGTCTTCCAGAAACAGTTGCGAAAAATCGTGCTGGTCGGAACGGCGGTCTTGACTCCCTTCGTGCTTGCGTCGGTCCTGCTGAGCCAAAGCATGTGGATGAAGGCTGGCAAGCTGATTTTGAGCTTTGCCGAACGCGATCAATCCTCGGGCGCGATTGGTTCTCTAAGCGGACGTACCGCCTGGTGGGCTTATGGCATTGAGCAACTGTCGCACCACCCGTTTACCGGGATGGGCGCTTACGCTGCCGGCCGCTTTGCCGTCCTCGGCAAACTGGGTGTCGGCGCCGCGGCCATGATGCACAGCGACTGGATTGAAGTTATCATCGGCACCAGCTTCTGGGGGTTGATTCCCTTTGCCGGCGCCTTGATCGCTGCCTGGTGGCTGCTGATCAAATGCATCCGCAGTAACGCTTTCTCGCCTGAGCAGCGCCAGCTCGCGCTCGAATGTCTTGCATTACTTTGCATGCTCACTCTGCATTCCTTCTTTAACGATGAACTGAGCTGGCACTGTCCGCTGCTTTATTTCATGATTTTGGGCTATGCGGAGTTTGTGCGCGTGCAACGCAAGGCTGAGCCCGCCCCCGCGCCGCGGGAGCAGCGAGCCTGGCAGATGTCCACGATTTCAGATTAAAGATTTCTTGACCGAGGACGGACCGCGGGAAAGAAGTAGAAATACATTTTCACAAGCTGCAAACAAAACAATAAACTCTTAGGGGGAGTGAACGAAATGGGGAACAAGACTCGAATTCTGGTAACGGGTGCCGGTGGATTCATTGGTCATCATCTGGTCAAGCGGTTGAAGGCGGATGGTCATTGGGTTCGCGGCGTGGATATTAAACAGCCGGAGTATGAGAAGTCCGCGGCCGATGATTTCCGGCAGCTCGACCTGCGCATCTGGGAGAACTGCCTGGAAGCCACGCGTAATATCGATCAGGTCTACAACCTGGCTGCCGACATGGGCGGAATCGGCTACATCACCGCATTTCTCGCCGACATCTCGAAGAACAACATCCTGATCAACGCTCACATGCTCGAAGCCAGCAAGCAGAACGACGTGAAGCGCTACCTCTTCTCGTCTTCCGCTTGCGTTTACGCGCAGTCCAAGCAGACAGCGGCGGAAGTCACCCCGCTGAAGGAAGAAGATGCGTACCCGGCCGATCCCGAGCCCGGTTACGGCTGGGAAAAGCTTTTTGCCGAAGAGCTTTGCCGTTACTACTACCACGACTACAAGTTCGAGACGCGGATCGTGCGCTTCCATAACGTGTACGGCCCGCTCGGCACCTACGACGGCGGCAAAGAAAAGTCCCCGGCTGCCATCTCGCGCAAAGTCGCGAAAGCCACCAACGGCGGCGAGATCGAGATCTGGGGCGATGGCGACCAGACGCGCTCCTACATGTACGTGGACGATTGCGTGGAAGGCCTGATTCGCCTGATGGCTTCCAACCATCGCGAAGCCCTCAACCTGGGCACCGACGAGATGGTGAGCATCAATCACCTGGTCGACATGATCTGCGGCATCGCAGGCAAAAAGTTGACCAAGCGCCACGACCTCACTAAGCCACAGGGAGTTCGCGGACGTAACAGCGACAACACTCTGCTGCGCAAAGTGCTCGGCTGGGAACCCAACATGCCGCTGGAAAAAGGTCTGGCCATCACCTACAAGTGGATTGCCGGTGAAGTGAAGAAGAAGGAAGTTGACGAACTGGCTGAAGTTGCCGGCGACTAGCTTCATCTCGAAACTTTGCCATGTCCAATCCCATGACTGACAACTGCGTCAACATTCTGGGCGTCAAGGTCCATGCCACCAGCATGGATCGCGCCCTCGCTCGCATCGAATCGGCTCTTGCGTTCGGCGACAAAGGATATGTCTGCGTCACCGGCGTGCAAGGCGTAATGGAAGCCCAATCCGATTCCAATTTGAAGCGTATCATCAATCACTCGGTCCTCACCATTCCAGACGGACGCCCCACCGTCTGGGTGGGATGGCTTCGCGGATTTTTCAAAATGCGCCAGGTCACCGGTCCCGATATCATGCTCCGCCTTTGTGCCTTGTCGGCGGAGAAAGGCTACACCCACTTCTTCTTCGGCGGAAACGCGGGGGTCGCGGAACAACTCAAGGATTCGCTAACCCAGCGATTCCCCGGCATGAAAGTGGTCGGCACCTTCACCCCTCCATTTCGTCCTCTCTACGCCGACGAAGAAGCCGAACTGATTCGCATGGTTGCCGAAACCAGGCCGGATTTCTTCTGGGTGGGACTGAGCACGCCCAAGCAGGAGAGATTTATGGATCATTACATCTCCAAACTCGACGCCAAGCTCATGTTCGGCGTGGGTGCGGCCTTCGACATCCACACCGGCCGAATCAAGGACGCACCCTACTGGATGAAAGTCACGGGCGTGCAATGGCTGCATCGCATCTACCAGGACCCGGCTCGCTTGTGGAGACGCTACCTGGTCAACAATCCGAAGTTTGTCTACCGCATTGCGCTAGAACTGCTCGGCATTGGAAAGCAGGAGACCGCTTAGCCTTCCGCGAAAATGAAACTGTCGTCGAAAATGACTCTGTCATCCCGAGCGAAGCGAGGGATCCTGGTTTTTGCCCGCGCTACGCGTGTTGCCGACCCGGGCAAGAACCGAGATCCCTCGCTTCGCTCGGGATGACCGAGTGCAGTGAAATGGCTGAAATCACGCATGAGAGTTCTAATCGTACACGGAGCTTACCAGCAGTTCGGAGGAGAAGACTCCGTTGTGCGGGCTGAGCGGGAATTGCTCGAACGCCACGGCGACGAAGTGCTTCTGTATTCCCGGCACAACGACGAAATCAAAGAGTTCGGTGCCATCGAGAAGGCGAATTTCTTCCCCCAGACCGTTTATTCCTGGAAGAGCAGCAATGAAATTTCAGACGTAGTCCACGGCTTCCGGCCCGATGTAGCCTTCGTTCACAATGTTTATCCGTTGCTCTCGCCGTCGGTTTATCACAAGCTGCATTCGCTGGGAGTGCCTGCCGTGCAAGTGCTGCACAACTTTCGTCCTTTTTGCCCGAACGGTTTCTATTACACGCAAGGGCAGATATGTGAGGCATGCAAGGACGGCAACTATCTGAACGCAGTCCGCAAACGCTGCTACAAAGATAGTTACGCGCTCAGCGCCTTGTATGCGCTCACTTTGGGCTCCAACCGGCTCGCGGGGATGGTGAACAAGATCTCTGGATTCATCTGCCTAACCGAATTCTTCAAGATCAAGATGCAGGAGGCTGGCGTTCCAGATTCCAAATTGTTTGTCCGGCCCAACTTCGTTTACGCGCCGCCTTTAATCGCCAACGGAAACGACACCGGCAACTATGCCATCTACATGGGCCGCTTGTCCCCGGAAAAGGGATGCTGGACTTTGATTCGCGCTTTTGGACAGATGCCGCAAATTCCTTTGAAGATCCTCGGAACCGGGCCACTGGAGCAGGAATTGAAGGATTATGTCCGCCAGAAGGGAATGACCAACGTTCAATTTCTGGGCTTCAAGAGCGGCGATGAGAAATGGCAACTCCTGCGAAATTCTCTTTGCCTGGTCGTTCCGTCGGAGTGGTACGAGAATTTTCCGGTGACCGTTCTCGAAGCGTTCATGGCAGCCAAGCCGGTAGTGGCTTCGCGCATGGGTGGGTTGCCCTACATCGTGGATGAAGGTCAGTCTGGTCTTTTATTTGAGGCTGGCAAAGCGGGCGAACTGGCACAGAAAATTCAATCTCTGGTGGGCGATCCCGCTGGGGCGGCCCGCATGGGCGCTTGCGGCCGGCGTTTGAGCGAAACGAAATATGGCCCGGAGCAAGGCTACAACAATCTTATGAAAGTGTTCTCGCAGGTGCAGGCCACAGCATGAGTCTTGCGCTCGACATAAAGATGGAAAGTCCGAGTTCGCGCCCGGATGTTCGGCAGAACTCCGGGCAGCCTGTTGGTTCAATGAGTTCCGGCCCGGTTTTTGTGGTAGGAATGTGGCGCTCAGGAACCTCGCTGTTGTACGCGCTGCTCAACCAGCACCCGCAGATCGGCCTCATGTACGAATCCGATTTTCCGTTGCTGTCGCCGCTCTTCTTCTTGCCGCGTAAAAGTTCATCCTGGATCCCGAAAGTTGATTCCTGGAACGGTGCATTGACCCGGCACAAGATTGACAGCGCCTCCATTCCAGAGAACACCGTCGGCTTGCCGAACGCTTTTCGCGAAGTTGCAAAGCAGTATGCGAGGAAGAAAGGCGCAACGGTTTGGGGATGCAAGTCGCCCAATTACTACGATTGCATGAACCAGTTAGCCGACTGGTTTCCGGATGCGAAGTTCATCGTGATCTGGCGTGATCCGGCGGACGTTTGCCGCAGCATCGTGCGCGCGGCAAAAAAATCGCCCTGGTTCGCTCGTCCGGGAATGGATCTTCGCGCTCTGCTCGGCTGCCGGCGCATGAAAGAAGAGGCGGACCAATTGGTCCGTCGCGGCGCAGCCATTCACCAGTTGCAATACGACGACTCTAGTGCGCGAACCGGTCGCCGCATTGACCGCCATCTGCGATTTCATCGGCGTGCCTTACGATCCCAGAATGAATTCTCTCGAGGGCGCCGACCGCTCCGCCATCTACAACGGCGACCATCATTCCATGGTAAAAAGTGCCAGCATCGTGGCCGATCGCCAGCGCCCCGAAGTGCTCTCTCCCGAACTCAAGCAAAAAATCCAGCGCTACATCGTATTTTGGCGAGAACAATATGACGGCAACTGGCCGGTCAACGCGGCGGTAAGTGATGGGACCCAAGCTGCTTCCTGGGTGGAGCGTACTCGCGACCGCGCCCGCCATAGTCTACTTCGCGGCTTTGACTTAACCGTCCCTATCCTTTATTCTGTAGTCCCCATCGCAATCTGGCAGAAATACCGGAAAGCGAAGTTGCACTATCAGCAACTTGCGGCTAAACCTCACGAGAGTGAAGCTGTTTGATTTACAGTTCCCCCTTAACAATCTCATTCTAAAGCAGTAATGAACGGCCACTTCTAGGGCTCGGGATACCAACATGCGACCTGCGCTGCCGCTGTGTACTCACGCAACCTCCAACCAGCAGTTTCGCGCCTTGACTCGATCAGCCAACACGCTGGCAATTCTCGCCAGCCTGCTCGTATTGCTCTGCGGCTTCGGCTTCGCCCAGAGCGGTACCATGAGCACGTTTGCGGGACTCAACAGCACGATCAAGGGGACGAATGCTTCAGCCGCGCCCGATGTGACCATTGCCGTCGGAACGCTGGAATATTGCGAGCACGTCAACAGCGAGTATCAGTGCTGGTACAAGAGCGGCGTCAACGCAAATCAACCGGTGAACTTTCTCGGCAGCACCAGCCCCAAGACCGATGCCGGGCCGTGGAGCCAGAACAGCAACAACAGCGGCAACACTCCGAATTGCCCCACTGCTTACTCGCCCAACTCACAGTTGCTCCATGACAACGTGTACAACTTGTGGATCATGGAGAAACGAATCACGTCCAAGCTCAACGCTCACAACTACATGTGCGTGGCCATCAGCAATGTCGAGGACGTTTCCTCCACTTCTCCCGCCTTCGGCTGGTTTGCTTTCGAATACGACCTGGACAACGTGATTCCACTCAACTCCCACTGGAATTATTACTATCCTGATTATCCTCAGACAGGATTGTGGCAAAGCTCCACCAGCACCACTCCTCCCTATGCCGCCGCCACCGACCAGGCGATGTGGATCACCTACGATTTGCAGGACCCGAACAACAGCGACAACATCATGGGAGTCCTGATGTGTGCCGTCGATTTGGCCGGCCTGCGCGCCAGCACCGCAAGTCCATACGTGAACAACTCGCACACTCCGGCTTGTGTGGTGGCTCATCCGCTGGTTACCTACAACCAGCGCCGCAGTTGGGTTCCGGCCAACAATTCCGACACCACTCCTCCGATATCCGGGGACGGAGAGATGTTCACCTACATGATCGAACCCATCGAGAACAAGTCCAGCTATCTGACCGACCCCAACCATACGCAGGGCGTCGAACAGTGGACCATCGACTGGGCGCCAACCACTCCCACTCCAACCTTCGTCAACAGTTGGGACCTGCCATCGACGCAGGCCAGCGGCGATCAATTGGGCTGTTTCAATCCGCTGAATTATTACAATACGGTTTGCGTTCCGCAGCCTTCTACTTCCTCCACCGGTATCCACATCGATTCAGTCGCCGACCGCATGCAGCAGTTCTTCCATTACACCTCTGACGGGGGGCAGGGAAGTATTTGGACTTCCGCACATGCCATCCAGATTATTCCCAACGCCACCAGCTTTACTCAGACCGAAGCGGATATCCGCATTCTGCAACGTAATACTGCGTATCCCAATGCGGTCTACCTTGCCGCCGACTATCCCATCGTCGACCCTGTCGATCCTAACGCATATGTTTTTCTGCCCAGCGTAGCTCGCGACAAAGTCGGCAACCTTCAGGGCATTCTCGGAATTTCAGGCAGCGGCACCAATGAGCATCCCGGTCTCGACAGCTTGAATTTCATTCCCGGCACTCTCACCTCAGGAACTTATGGTTACATTGCCAGCCCTCTCACCGATGGCGATGCCGAAGACACGGACAACTTGGGGTATCGCTGGGGAGACTGGTACTCGGCGGTGCTCGATCCCAGCGACGGATGCACCGTGTGGGTCGCAGGAGAATATCTCCCGTCCAACCGCACGTACGAGCCATATTGGTACACCCAGATGGCGAAACTTCCGCCTATGAATTCGTGCGGCGGTCCCGTCACGCTTTCCAATACCAGCTTAAATTTTGGAAATGTGCCGGTAGGGGTGCAGAGTCCGCCAATCGTCGAAACGGTAACCAATAATCAGTCGGTCGCCCTCAACATCACCGGTATTTCCACTGGCGGCGGCGTGTTTACGCAAACCAATACTTGCCAGCAGCCGGTTGCCCCCGGCGGCAACTGCACGATTAATGTCTACTTCACTCCCACCGCAACGGGCCCGGCAACCGGCACGCTTACGGTCACGGACAACGCCAGCAACAGTCCGCAAACCGCTGCTCTCACCGGTACCGGCGCTTCGGCGTCGATCTCAATTAGTCCGGGCAACCTCGCCTTTGGCAACCAGGTCTTGAACGCTTCCAGCGCGAGGCAAACCATTACCGCGACGAATAACGGTCCCATCAACCTTACGGTAAATTCCATCGCCGCCAGCGGAGGCTACTCCCAGACCAATAACTGCACCGGAGTTACGCTCACTCCGGGGCAGGCTTGCACCGTTACTGTGACGTTCGCTCCCACTGTGGTTGGGTCGATGCCGGGTGTTGTGACAGTCTACGACACGGCTCCGGGCGCGCCGCATATCGTCACCCTCAGCGGAAGCGGCCAGCTTGCACTTTCACTTTCGGGAAACCTCACCTTCGCCGCCACTAACGTGGGGACGACCGCTGTCGCTCAGACTATGACGCTCACTAACAACCAGAGCCAGAGCGCTACCTTCACGTGGGCAACCAGCGGCGACTTCTCGGCGGTAGGCAATAACTCAAGCCCGTGTAACGGGACGCTGGCCGCAAAGGCCAAGTGCACCTTCGCGGTGAGTTTCACGCCGACCACGAATGGAATTATCAAAGGAAACTTGACCATCACTCCGACTCCCTCCGGAAACATTGTCGCTGGAGGGTTGACGGGGACAGGTCAAAATGGCACCACAGCGCCGTTGACCTTCACGCCGGCGAGTCTGAGCTTCGGAAATGTCGGCCTGAATACGACCAGTTCCAAGACCACGACCATTAAGAACACAAGCGCGGCCACGATCAATATCAGCAGCGTCACGGGTAGCGGATATTACGTGGCGACGCCGAGCGGCGCCACGCCTTGTGGCGGGAACCTGCTCGCCGGCAAATCATGCACCGTGACTGTTACCTTTACTCCGCTGACGACTGGCTCCAATCTCGGAGGCGTGACCGTGATTGATAACGCCTCGGTCAGCACTCAGGTGCAGAACGCCACTGGAACCGGCCTCCTGGACATTACGCTGAGTCCCACATCGATCAACTTTGGAACGGTGACGGTTGGCTCGATCAGTGCCGTTTCGGTGGTCACGGTTATCAACAATCTAACTACAGCAGTTCCCATCAACAGCGTGGTCGCGAGCGGTGATTTCATCTCGACCACGGGAGGCGGTATCCCATGCGGAACCAGCGTGCTTGCCAACAGCACTTGCACGCTGGGCGTGCAGTTCAGTCCCAGCGTGAGCGGGACGATCAACGGCGCACTGACGGTTAGCTACGGAGCTGGATCGTCGCCGCAGGTGGTGAGCTTGTCGGGAACCGGGCACTAACGCGCAAGCGCGAAAATAAGCTGATGACGGCTCGCCACTTCGGTGGCGAGCCGTTTTGCTTTCGAGCAGCAGATTGTCGCAGCTAATTCTCACGGCCTCTATTGTTATTGCTCGACATCTCCCTGATCACTTGCAGCACGGGCCGCTGACTTTCGACAAATCGCGGCTCCATTTCGGCCGCGGTCATCCACTGCGGCGAGCCTTCCCAGGAATGCTTCAGTTCTCCGCTGGCTTGCACTGCGAACACTGAGATGTTGCAGGGCACGTCGGCGTCGGTGAAATACTTCAGCTTCAATTCCTTTCCGGTAACGCTCAATCCTGTTTCTTCCAGGATCTCGCGATCGAGCGTCTCCTCCGCCGCTTCCCGCCACTTGGAAATTCCTCCGGGCAGTGAAAGCCCGCGGCCATCGTTGCGATGGATCACCAGGAATTTATCCTCCCGCTGAATGATGCCGAGCGAGGCGCGAAGTGCGCCGAACAGCGGGAACCAGTGGTAGAAGGTGAAGCAGGTGCGCGCGATGATCCAGAACACGCGGCGCTTGAAGTCATCGAGTGCGGTCGGCAAGAGGAAAGTCTAGCATGCGATTTGGGAGCTCAGGGCGAGGGAGAGGCGACGAGTTTTGGAGTGGAAGGCGCATTGAGTGCCTGAGAGTTTTAGTCGCGAAAAATATTTCAACACAACCTTGCGTCTTGTTTCAGAGATGCGCCCGGTCTGTACCATCTTCTCGATACCCCCCCACCCCCCCAACCCCCTCCCTGTAGTGGAATCATCGAGTTAGCGCTGCGAAATTCCCCGCAAAATCGGGAGCCTAAAGGACTTAGATACTAAAATCAGCAAAACAAAGGACTTAGAGGTTCGATAAGTTGGCTTGTGCCAACCGTTGCGGCCTCGACCACGAATCGCGCGATTTTAATTTTGAGCGCAAGGTCAGATGTCACAGGGTCTGCCTGTGGAAAACATTGGACGGAAACTTCCGGTTGGGGGCTTGAATCGAGCGTTGACGATGAGAGAATCATTCTCCCGCTACTGGCAATCGACCTTGTTGTCCTGCGCAGCAGCGATCTGCCATTTACCATCGTTTGATGCGTGGCATTTTCGTGGCAGTTGTCGGGGCCGGTGGCGTTACAATCTGTCGGACCTAGAAGGGGGAGAAGGATGAAAGAAAGCAGGGGCGCAATCGTACTGCTGATTTCGATGTTGGCGGTGCTTGCCTTGGGAGCTGCGTGCAAGAAGCACATTGAAGATGGCCCGTTGCCGGAAACCTTCGGTGTCTATTATGAAAGTGAGGGGACACTGCATGAGATCCCCGTGGGCGGAAAGCCAAGTCATGTCAAAGCGACGAAAGATTTGAAAGATGCGTTTGCTACACACAATAAGGATGTCATCGGGGAGAGCCTGCGCAAGTGGGGGGATTCGTGCGAGAAAGTCGGGCCAAAGATGGTCCTAGTCGTGTACAGCGAGGACCTGAAGCCAGCACTATTTCACCTTCAGAAAACGGTGAATAAACAATTGGTTGATGTCGAGGTGGGAGTGGCTCCGATGCCAAACAAGCCTTCCATGTACAAGCTGATACCGAAGGAACCTCTTACAGAAAAGGTGTACTTACTAGCCGTAAAAAACGAATTTCAAAGTCAGACATGGGATTGTTTCACTGTTAAATAGTAAAGAGATCGTCAGGTCTGCACGATAGGGAACATTTTGGAGTCTCTTGGACCGCGGACGAGTTGCAGCGGGCGGGAAGGCTCTCGATCCGAGTGCCGTGCCCAAAAAATGTGGGTGTGTGTCCTTCGCGCCAGGAGTCGGAAGCTTTTGGACAAGTGGGTCCGTCACGTCGCAGGAGGCCCAAGGTGCGATGCCCGCGGCGCAGATTATCACAGGCAAAATTGTGCAGGCAGCAACGCCGCCCACCCCTTCGACAGGCTCAGGGCAGGCTCGTGCAAAGAACGCAAGGATGGGGCACCATCTGTGGGGATGGTGCACACGCACATCGTTAAGGCTGCGCCACCCGGCCAAGCTGCTGGCATCGCTACAGACGCTGACGTTCGCGGCACTGCCGGCGAGTACAGGGGTCCCTCGGCCCGCAAAAAGCGCGGGCCTCAGAATGACAAGGCCATGAGGGTCGATCAGACTCAATGATTCGCTAGTTCAGCACGACCGGCTTGATTCCTAGGGGGACTACGCTTCCTGAGATGGTGATTGGAGAGCTTGCCGCGGTCATGTCCTGATACTGCGTCCATTGCGAGGATACTGTCTGGTTCACCGTGGTGCAGACTCCGTTGGCGCAGCTTTGGGAGGCGTCCCACATAATAAGGTACTGGGAGCCGGATGTGGAGATGGTGCAGGACCAGACCGAACCAGTGGCCGCGCATGGAGTGACCAGAGTGGCGTTCACCAGCCAGTTATAAGTCTGCTGATAGGAGGTTTCCGCCTGGGGGGCTCGGCCTGGGAATCGGCGTAGTACCATGCCATGCCGTTGACCCCTAGCGACCAGTTGAGCAGGTAGAAGCGCGGCATGAAGGAAGCCGCCATATCCGGGTCGGTATAGGCGTTGGTGAATCCGTTCATCGAGTATTGTGCTTCTCCATCCCACAGCGGCTTTGCCAGTTCGGCTGGTTGCAGGATGCCGTGAATGTTTGCGATGTACCACTGCATTGCCGATTCCGGCGTGCAGGGAGTTGGGGCCGGGCAATTGTTTCCGGATTCATTGCCGGGCTTCATGTGGAAGTTGATGATGTCGACCGCCGTGGCGATGGCATTCGGCGGATTGGGGCAGGGCAACTCTTCCCCCGAAGGAGAATTGTTGCAATAGAGCTCATTCTGTCCGTAGGCGAGAGCTCCGCCTTTGGCATGCGCGGAAGCCATCACAATTTTCGCGGTGGGATCGATTGCGGTTGCGGTGCAGGCAGTTGCGGTGCCGTTGCCGCTTTCGTGAATCACGCCACGGCCGGTGATGATGCAGTTTGCATCTTCGGTCAAGCGGGCCAGCTGCGCGATGGTGCCCACCCAGAATAGCTTCGTATCTACCTCGTTCCATATCTCCCAGTACTTGATGTGTGCATGAGTCGCGGTATAGCCGGGACTGTTGACGTGGGTTGCAATGGCGGTGATCCAGGCTTTCCAGATGGCGTTGGGTCCGCTGCCATCGCTGTTCAGGTCGCTCGGGGGATCGCATTCGCCATTGCCCCCGCCCATGCCCGTGGTGTCACTGCAGGTTGTATCGTTGGGATTGGAAGTCGCCCAAGGAGGAGTGCGGGACAGCGTGTACATGCCTTCCGTGGTTCCGTGAGAGTAAGCCAGGGCCAGATCTGAATCCAGGTTGGTGAAATCAAATACCCCGGAAGCCGTGTTGATCGATGGCCACTGCAGCGGAGGTGAATCCCAGAAGCGCTGCATGCCGTAGCTCACCGAGGGCCAGCCGCCGCCGTTTGTGTCGGACTCGGAGAATCCAAAATAACTTGCCGGCGGATAGTTTCCGCCTCCCGTGGAACTGTTCACCGTCAGAGTGAGAGCTTGAGTGGCAGTTTGCTGCGGCGAAGAGGAGTCGGTGGCCTTCACTGTGAAATTGAATGGCCCGGTTTGAGTGGTGGTGCCAGAGAGCGAGCCGGTGGAGTGCACAGTGATTCCGGTGGGCAGCGTGCCGGAGAAGAGTGTCCAGGTATAGGGGGCTTTGCCTCCCGTGGCGTTTAATGGGCTCGAGTAGGCGGTGCCGGCGGTCGCGTTAGGAATGGATCTGGTCGTGATGCTGAGCGGGCCTGGATTGGACGAGCCTGCCGTTATGGCCACGGAGGCGGTTCCGGATTTTGTTGTGTCGGCCGCGCTGGTCGCGGTGACGGTCGCCTTTGTGCTGACGGTGACCGAGGGCGCCTGGTAGAGGCCGGTGCTGGAAATCGTGCCGAGCGAAGCGGACCAGGTTACGGCCACGTTCGAGGTGTTGATTACGAGAGCGCTGAATTGCTGGGTTCCGGCCGATGCCACCGTGGTCGTGGCAGGCGAAACGGTTACCTGCACAGCGGGCGGGTTGTTTGAAGACGAATTCGAGGTAGAGAAGCCGGAACAGGCCGCCAGGAAAAGAAGCGAGGACACCAAAGTAATCAGACTGGCACAGCGGAACAGGTCGGCTTGATGCGATCGCCGGCTGTTTTGAGCCGGGGGGAGTGCGTCGTGCGACATCCAGCCACCTCTCGAATGGGGTTTCGAGGACGCTCGACATACGAGAGTCCTTAGACAGGACTCTATACATGCACCGGCAACGCTAAAAGATACCAAAGGGTCCTACACCTGGATGAGCGAAAGTACATGAACAGGATTAGCGGTAGATGTAGATAAGGGATCTTGCAGAATGGGAACCGTGGGCTAAAGCCCGGTTCGAGTTTGCGCGCTGGTTGGAGGCCTGAAGGCCTGCTCCATCGGTATTGCTTCGCCTCAGTTTTTTCTTCCCGTCTGGTAGCCTGTGGCCGCGAGGCCGACTCGCTTCGCTCGGCGGAACGGGCGAGGCGCCCGTTCCCACACGAGTTCGTCCTATGCAAGCGTCTTGCTAGTTGAGCAAGACGGGCTTGATGCCCACCGGGACTACGCTGCCCGAGATCGTGACCGGAGTGCTGGCGGTGGTCATGTCCTGATAATGCGTCCATTGCGATGACACCGTCTGGTTCGCGGTGGAGCACGAGCCATTGGTGCAAGTTTGCGAAGTGTCCCACATAACCAGATACGGCTTGCCGGAAATAGCGAGGCCGCACGACCACACTGTGCCGACAGCGGCGCACGGGGTGGTGAGAGATGCTACTGACAGCCAGTTGTAGGTCTGCTGGTAGGAGGTTTGGGCCTCTACGGGCTCGGCCTGGGAACTGGCTGCGTACCAGGCCATGCCCGAGATATTGAGCGACCAGTTAATCAGATAAAAGCGCGGCACGAAGGAAGCCGCAAGATCTGTGTTAGCTGAGATAGTCGCCGCTAAATCCAGTCGTGGAGTATTGCGCTTCCCCATCCCACAGCGGTTTCAGTAACTCCGCGGGTTGCAGCATGCCGCGAATATTAGCGATGTACATCTGCATGGCCGATTCGGGCGTGCAGGGCGTCGGCGCCGGACAATTGTTTCCGCTTTCATTGCCCGGCTTCATGTGGAAGTTGATGATGTCCACCGCGGTCGCAATCGCGTTGGGCGGATTGGGACACGGCAGCTGGTAGGTGGAAGGGGAGTCGTTGCAATAGAGTTCGTTCTGCCCGTACTTGAGCGCCGCGCCCTTGGCGTGCGCCGAGGACATGACGATCTGCGCTGTGGGATCGATCGCGGTTGCGGTGCAGGGAGTTGCGGTTCCGTTGCCGCTCTCGTGGATTACGCCGCGTCCGGTGATGATGCAGTTTGCATCTTCTGTGAGGCGCGCCAGTTGGGCGATGCTGCCTGCCCAGAAGGCTTTGGTATCCGGCTCGTTCCAGATTTCCCAATACATAATGTGGGCGTGGGTTGCCGTATAGCCGGGGCTGTTGACGTGAGTTGCAATCGCAGTAATCCACGCCTTCCAGATGGCGTTGGTGCCGCTGCCATCGCTGTTGAGATCGCTCGGCGGATCGCACTCGCCGAGGCCGCCTCCCATGCCGGTGGTGTAATTACAGGTTGCATCTGTGGGATCGGCCGTCGCCCACGGGGGAGTTCGAGCAAGTGTGTACATGGCTTCCTTGGCGCCTTGTGAGTAGGCCAGTGCCAGATCCGAGTCCAGGCTGGTGAATTCAAACACTCCCGAAGCCGTGTCGATAGAGGGCCACTGCAGCGGAGGTGAATCCCAGAGGCGCTGCATGCCGTAGCTCACGCTGGGCCATCCGCCGCCGTTTGTATCCGACTCGGAGAATCCGAAGTAACGGGGTAGTGGGATGGATCCTCCGGAGGTGTTTGCCGCCACCGTTAGAGTCAGCGCCTTGGACGAGTTTTGTTTGGGCGCAGAAGAATCGGTGACCTGAACGGTGATATTGAATGAGCCGGTCTGCGACGTGGTTCCGGAAATTGACCCCGGCGACTGCAAGGTAATGCCGGTGGGCAGTGACCCGGAAGTGAGAGTCCAGGCATAGGGGGTTGTGCCTCCTGTGGCGGACAGCGTGTTTGAGTATGCCGTTCCGGCAGTCGCGCTCGACAAAGATGTGGTGGTAATGCTGACCGGAGGCGGCGGAGGTGGGGTTACGGTCACATATGCGGTTGCCGACTTGGTGGGATCGGCGACGCTGGTTGCCGTCACCGTGGCTGTGGTGGTAGAGGTGACCGTAGGCGCTTGATATAGGCCGGCGCTGGAGATCGTTCCCGAAGAATCTCCCCAGCTTACGCCGACGTTCGACGTGTTGGCGACCACAGCGGTGAATTGAGTGGATGCGCCGGACACAACGATCGCGGTTGTGGGAGTGATGCTCACCGCCACGGCGGCCATGACCGTCATAGTCAGAGACTTCGACGAAGTTTGCTTGGGTGAAGAAGAATCGGTGACCTTAACGGTGAAGGTGAATGAGCCGGTCTGCGAGGTAGTTCCAGAAATCGATCCCCCCGACTGCAAGGTAATTCCGGTGGGCAGTGACCCAGATGAGAGCGTCCACATATAAGGCGTTTTGCCTCCGGTGGCACTCAAGGTATTCGAGTATGAAGCGCCGGCGGTCGCGCTGGGGAGAGATGTGGTGGTAATGCTGACCGGAGGCGGAGTCACGGTTACTGTCGCCGTGGCTGACTTGGTTGGATCGGCGACGCTGGTTGCTGTCACGGTGGTTGTTGTAGTAACAGAGACCGTCGGCGCTGTGTAAAGACCTGCGCTCGAGACGGTTCCGGAAGACGCGAACCAGGTTACGGCTATGTTGGATGTGTTGGTGACCAGGGCGGTGAATTGGGCGGATGCGCCAGAGGCTACCGTAGCGGTCGTGGGAGTGATGGTCACGACTACGCTGGGCGCATTGGTGACCGTGATCACGAAGGCGTGTCCTCCCGCCTGGTCTGACGGGTCTGTAACGTGGACGCCAAAATTGTACGTGCCGGTTTGAGTGGCTTGGCCGGAGATGGTTCCGGTCTTTGTGTTAAGGGTCAGGCCTGGAGGCAGTTTTCCCCAGGAGATAGAGAAGGTATAAGGAGCGGATCCCCCACTGACATTCAAAGTGCTGCCGAAAGTTACTCCGACTTCTGCGGGAGGCAGCGTTCCTGAAAGTTCAAGGCCCCGGCCGTAGTGGTGTACGCTGGCCGCACTCTCGTTGGACGCGCCCGAGGTGGAAGCGGCGCTGGTTACCGAACAGGCGTCGAGCACGGTAATGCCCAACAGCGAGATGGTTAAAAGGAGTACACGAAGAACTGCGGTTCGATCAGATGGCTGGCGGTTCCGAGCCGGGGGAAATGCGTCGGACAACATTTTTAGTTACCTCTCGAAGGGGGTTTCGAAAGGACGCTCAAATACTTCGAGAGTCCATGAGAGGGACTCTATCGAGCCGGGTGGATGTTTATAGATACCGAAGGGCTGCGAATACAGGTGGGCTAAGGGACATGAACTTGAACCAGGTTTCTGAGAAACGCTTTAGGTTCTGGCCGTGCTGATCGGCGAAGCACTGCGGGCAAGCACGGGCGCAAGTGTAGTTTTCGGACTAGCGATGGAGATGGGTCGCTGCGGCGCACGACCGCCGCCGCTCAACGCATAGAGCACTACTTCGACGCGGCTGGAGACCCCCAGTTTGTCGAATATTCGGAAAAGATAATTCTTCACGGTATGTTCTGTCAGCGTGAGACGCTGAGCGATTTCACGATTCGTGAGCCCCTCGGCGAGGCAGCCCACCACATCGAGTTCACGGGCTGAGAGCAGCGCTTCCCCATTCGCGCTGTGCAGGCAGATGGGAGCCGGTTCGGCAATGGCTTCCAGCAGGTAGTGGAGTTCACCGCTGCCGGCCCACACCTGACTCGCGTGTACGCAGAGAATGCATTTGGCGAGCAGTCTCAGCGACTCGGTGCGAAAAAAAACACCGCGCGCTCCGGAGCGGAAGGCCTCGATGACTGGCTCGCGTTCGGAAGAGTCCAGCAGCAGAATCACGCGCGTTGCCGGCGCAGTGGAACGAATCTCGCGGCACAAGGCGAATCCGGCCGCCCCGTTGTCACCTTGCCGGGCGCTGATCAGAGCTATGTGCGGAAGCTCTTTCTTCACCCGGGCGATAATCTCCGCCGGCTTCGACGGCGATCCTGTAACACTAAATTGACCTTCTCGCGCCAGGGCCTCCACCAGCAATTGCGTGTTCATGGAGGTGTTGTCAGCGGCCAGGACGCGGATTTTGTTTTGCGGCGGAAGGCTGGTTATTTGAGCCATGGTCAAAAGCGCCTCGAATCCAGCAGGGAGTCATCGGTCTCCCAACTTTTGTGACGTGAAAATGTTGGTCTGAGAGGGTAACAGCAAAGTGCAAAGTGAACCTAAGAGTCGGAAGGTTTCCCTCCCGAGAAATTCGTGGAGATAGCATATTCCGCGGTTGGAAACACGTAAATGGCCCGTTGGTGACATTCACAAGATAATTAACTTTAGTAAATGTAATTACCACTAGGTTAACCCAGTTCCGACATGCCGCATTACTTTAGTGTGCAAGAATCTTCACGGAGAAGATGTTCTCATTGACACCTTTTGTCGCCTGTAATACGGTAGGTTTCATTCGGTGCGTCGACACACGCGCCAAAGTTTTCCCCCAAAAATTCCTCGTAGCGTTGCCGCCGTAATGAGCGGTTGCAACTGAACCGTTTCGTGAGAACAGGTTGGAAATCCATGCGCAAAATTGACGATTCTCCTATGCAGACAAACTCAGGGTTTAGTTCCCGCCGACGCCTCTACATCTTTCTGACAGTGTCGCTGTTGCTGGTTTTGTCGGCGGCGGCCTTGATGTTACGGCCCACCATGGTGGCCCACGGCCAGGGTTCGGGATGTGGCTCGAACCCGTGTCCCACGGACCCCGGTCCTCGGCCGTTGCCCGCTGCCGCCGGCACATTTTATTCGGCTCTGAACGCCAATCAGAACGCCGTCACCACGCGGCTCACGCAAATTTTCACCGAGGTGAACTTCGTCGCGGGCGGACCATTAGTGAAGACGGTCGGCCTGGGCCCACGTTTCAATTCGAACTCGTGCAGTAGTTGCCATGCGTATCCCGCGGTGGGGGGCTCCAGTCCGCCGACCAATCCTCTGTTTGGCATTTACCAACTGATGGGCGCCACCAACACCATGCCTTATTTCGTCACTACGAATGGGCCGGTGGTGGTAGCACGCTTTCCGTATAAGTCCGACGGCGTGACCCCGGATGGCGGCGTCCACCAGATGTTTACGATCTCCAACCGCACGGATGCGCCAGGCTGCACCACCATGGTTCAGCCGAATTTCACGCAAGCCCAGGCTGACAACGACATTATCTTCCGCCAGGTGACGCCTACGTATGGTGTGGGGCTTATGGAATTGATTCCGGAAACCCAGATCATCGCCAACATGAATGCGAACCTCACGCTGAAGCAGTCGCTTGGAATTACGGGACATCCCAACCAATCTGATGACGGCACCATCGCGCGCTTCGGCTGGAAGGCCCAGCACAAGTCGATGGTTACGTTCTCTGGCGAAGCTTACACAGTAGAAGAGGGCGTGAGCGATGAGGCGTTCCCCAGCGAGAACGACGAATCGATTCCGAGCTGCCTGCCGCCGTTCCCGGTTCCTGCCGGGACCAACAAAACCAAGGGCGTGCCGGATGACCGCAACGATACCGGCGAAGCTCCCAAGCTACCCGTGAACTTCCCCGGCGACCTGGAGCGCTTCTCGTTGTTCATGCGCTTCCTGCAGCCACCAACGCCCGTTGCGCCGACCACTTCGACCGCCAACGGTTTCGCGGTATTCCAGAGCATCGGCTGCAATATGTGCCACCAGGTTTCTTTCACCACGCCGAGTGCCTCGATTGCCGCGCTCAGCAACCAGACCGCGACCCTTTATTCCGATCTGCTGGTGCACGACATGGGGCCGGGTCTGGCGGATAACGTCCCGCAAGGCACTGCCAGTGGCGATCAATTCCGCACGGCGCCGCTGTGGGGCATTGGCCAGAGACAGTTCTTTCTGCACGATGCACGCACCAACAACATCGTGACCGCGATTGAAGATCACTACAGCCTGGGCAATGGCATTTATCCGAATTCGGAAGCGAACGCGGTCATCACCAATTTCAATAATCTGAGCCCGGCAATCGGCTCTGACGGCAATACGCAGGCGCAGGATCTCATCAACTTCCTGCGGTCGCTGTAAGGCTTCGGCATAACGAATACGAAGGGGACTGCTATGTCATTGTGGACCAACAAGAATCAAGTGCAGGCTCAACCCAGCAAATCCAGGTGGGTGACGCCGCGTTCTGCCGGTGGCTCGCTGCTGCTTCTGTGTGCCGGAGCGGTCAGCTATTTTCCGAAAGGCGCCAAAGGCGGGTCGAAGTCGGCGTCCTGGCTACACGACCCCGGTCCGCGGCCTCTGCCGGCCAATGCCGGAGGTTTCCTGGGGACGCTGAGCGCCAACGAGACAGCAGATTGAGCCCAGCATCACCGCGGAATTCGATCGCGTCCATGACGTCATCGTGACTTCTCCCACCGATGGCGGACTGGGGCCGCGTTTCAATGCCAACTCCTGCGCCAGTTGCCACGCCTATCCGGCCGTGGGTGGATCCAGTCCGCCGTCCAATCCTCTGTTCAACATCTATAGGCTCAACGGCGCGAACAACACCATGCCGTCGTTTGAATCTGCCAGCGGTCCGATACTGGAAGCCCGCTTCATCAACCAGCCGGGCACGACCATTCCGGATGGCAACGTGCACCAGCTCTTCACGATCTCGGGTCGCAGCGACGCTACCGGCTGCTCGATTTCGCAACCTGACTTTACCACCGCCCAGGCGGATGGCAACCTGGTGCTTCGCCAGGTCAGTCCGACCTACGGCGCCGGCCTGATGGAAGTGATTCGCAACAGCGACATTATCGCCAACATGAATGCGAACCTCACCCAGAAGGCATCGTTGGGCATTACTGGACACCCGAATTACAGCGGCAATGATGGCAGCATTATGCGCTTCGGATGGAAGGCGCAGGTCCGCTCCACGCTGTTGATGTCGGCCATACAGATGAACGTGGAAATGGGCGTCACGAACGAAACTTACCCCACTGAAATCGACCAGACCCCGGGCTGCGTTCTCAATCCTCAGCCGGAAACCGTTACCAACTTCACGCCGGGAATCCTGACCGAAATGTTCCCCGGCGATTATTCCCGCACTGAGTACTTTACCCAGTGGCTGACTCCGCCCACTCCGGCAGCCGGCACCACTTCCACCAGGAACGGCAAAACGCAGTTCACCAATGCCGGTTGCGTCTACTGCCACACCACTTCGTTCAAGACGCCGCATACGTCGCGGCCGGCATTGGACAGCATTACCATCAACCTCTATTCCGATATGCTGGTGCATCACATGGGACCTGGGCTGGCCGATGGGCTGGCGCAGGGCGGAGCGGGTCCGGATGAATTCCGCACCGCGCCGCTGTGGGGCATCGGGCAGCGCCTCTGGTTCCTGCACGATGGCCGCACCAACAACATCGTGACCGCGATTGAAGATCACTACAGTGTTGGCAACAGCACCTACGGTGCGTCGGAAGCGAATCAGAGCGTTACCAACTTCAACAACCTCAGTTCGAAAAACCAGCAGGATCTGGTGAACTTCCTGAGGTCGCTGTAAGTTTTAAGGAGTCGAAGCGATGGGCCGCGCCGCTTAAGCCAAGAAATGGGCTTAGCTGCCGCGGCCTTTCTGTTTGAGTTGGATAATTTCGAGGCAGACTTGTGGGTCGAAGAGGCCCATAGGTTGCGGGGGCCTAAGGACCCGAGCAATTGTCCCAACCGCAACTCAGCGGCCCGCGGCGCGCCGCCTCGCCTGCTCGGCCTGCGCGGTGCGGCCTTCCTTATCGTAGAGGTCGGCCAGGCCCTGCCACAGCCTGGCGTCATTCGGAGCCAGTTTTACCGCGTCTTCCTGAAGGCTCACAGCGCGCGCTATATCTCCCAATTGATACCAGGCCTTGGCGCGGCCGGTCGCAACCATCGAATTGAAGCTTGCACCCAAAGATTCACCCTCGTTGCGAAATGGACTTGAGGCCACGGCCTTGTCGAAGGCTTCGAGAGCCTGTTCGGGTTTTTTTATCTGCAAGTAAGCTTGACCGAGCAGCATCCACGAATCGTGCGGGCGCAAAGATGACTCCGCCGAGCGCTGGAAAACTTCAGTCGCATCGGCATAGCGTTTTTCCGCCATGTAGAACAGGCCCAGCACAAACCAGGCCTGATCGCTCGGTTCAACGCTAAGGCTGGTGCGGAACTCAGCCTCCGCTTCGCTCGCGTGGCCGGTGTGCTCGAACAGAAGTCCGCGGATCAGGTGAAGGTGTGCGTTGGCGGCGAAGATCGCTTGGGCGCGATCGAGATCGGCAAGCGCCTCCGGATAGCGGCCGAGAGTATAGAGAATCTCGCCCGAGTTCGCCCAGAAGTTGAAAAGCTCAGCCGCACTTCGCGAACTCAAGTGCGAGGATGAAGCCTTGGCTTGCAGTTCTGGGGAAGGCACGAAGGAAACTTTGTTGCAATCGATCTGCAAGTGATCGACGAGGGAAGCGGTCTGTGCGGTACGGCGCAGAAAAACGGCAGAGACCTCGTCCATGTAAACCGGCCGCCAGGACTGGCTTTGGCAAAAAGCGCGAAGCTGTGGGAAGCGTGCGATTCCGTCATAGCGCGACAGCGAAACCACTATCATGTTGATGTCGCGCGTATCGGCCTCCTGTTGCCAGGCGGGCGAATCCGGCGCTTCTACGCTGCTCAAATCGTAAGCGCGAAAAAAAAGCTGTGAACCGAAAGGAAGAGCCCGGCTGTCGATATAGTCGGGATAAGTGGGCAACAGTCGCCATGTCACATATCCGCCAAGACTGTAGCCGTTAAAAATGTTGGGCGGCAGTTTTTCCCGCTCGACGAACTCGAAAGCCCGCTCTGGAAACCACCACGACAACCCGGCGCCGAAGATCGACAACTGGGTTGACTTTAAGTAATAGCGGTTTGTGACGAGATCCCAGCAGCGAACCCCGGCAAGGGCAGTGAGCGCGCTTGTGATAAGCAAAAGTGCCGCGAGAGCCCATCGGGGATTTGTTGCTAGGGGCAGAGCTGCCTTCTTTTTGTTCTTACGTGCTTTCGCGGGTAGCGCAGCCTTTCGCCTTTTCCAGGCCTCGTCGAGCAGCGAGCCTCCAACGGTTACGGCGAGGCATGCAAACAATGCCTCGAGCCTCACATGCTGCACGGCGAGATAAGCGGAACCGAGCAACAGCGCGGCCGCGCCCCAGCGCCTGCGCCACAATGCGATGGCAGCGCTTAACACGGCGATGGCCAGCAGCCACCAGAAGGCGCTTTGCGGATCGCGTAGAGCGAGCGCCTGGTGCAAACTGTTCCACGAAGGATGAACGCCCTCCCATTCGACGATCCACAAATTATGCAGGCTTTGCGCCTGTTGCTGCCGCACCAGTGCGCGGTAAACGAAAATACCCCAGGGATTGAACAACGTCGCAACGGTAGTAAGAGCCAGCCACGGCCATGCGCGTTGCAGCCGAGCGTGAGCGGCGGCGCGTTTTTCGGGCAAAAGCAAATCGAGAATTTCCATCAGGACATAGGCACCGCACAGCGCGAGGCCAACGATAAATCCGGGATGAAGATTCACCCAGAGGAGCATCAAGATAGGCAGAAGACGCAGGCGTAAACTGCTCTGCCCGACGGGCTCGTGGCCAGTCAGATGGTGCCGCCATAAAATACCCAGGAATGCGGCAAACAGGATCGTCGTGAACATTTCCGCGCGCGGCTGCGTGCGGCTTGCAATTAGAGGGACCGCGGCGAGCGCCAAAACGTTACTGGCGATGCTGTCCCGGCGAAGCAATAGCGCTACGATTGCGGAGCAAGCTGCGGCTCCCATCCAGGAGAGCAGAGCGTATCCACCCGCGAGATAAGTCAGGTAGAAAATTATTCCGGAAAGAACGGGGTAGATCCACGGCGCTCCTTGTGCGGTGTAGGAGAAGACATCCGTAGAAAAAATCTTGTGATGCTGGAGGATCCAGCGGCCGGTGGCTAGCTGCCATCCCAGGTCGAAATCTTGCAGCGTGTGCAGGCCCGCCAGCAGAGCGTAGATCACGGCTATGGCGGATAGGAATGGGGCGGCGTAGCGCTGGATTGGAGAGCGAGGGACTTGATCCGCGGAAGGGTTGGGGCGCATCGCTATGGGCGAATCATAGCATTCGGCATGGGGGTGTGAGCCACAGGGGCTGAAGCCCAAGTCCGTTATTAAGGGCACGCCTGAAGGCGTGCCCTGATACGAACCTTGTGCTAACACGAACTAAATTGCGCCCGGCTCGCTGGTTCGCTAGCTGCTGTAGGCTAGTTCCTTGGCGCGTTGCGTGGCTTTTACAACCGCCTTGATCAAAGTTACGCGCAGCTTTCCTTCTTCCAGTTCCATGATGCCGTCTATGGTGCAGCCGGCTGGAGTGGTCACTGCGTCTTTTAGCAGAGCGGGGTGGTCGCCCGTCTCGAGCACTACCTTGGCTGCGCCCATTGTGGTTTGCGCCGCCAGAAGCGTGGCTACGTCGCGGGGCAGGCCCACTTTCACTCCGGCTTCCGCTAATGACTCCAGAATAATGTAGATGAAGGCCGGACCGCTGGCGGAGAGGCCGGTGACCGCGTCCATGTGTTTCTCATCTACTACCACCGTTCTACCTACTACATCGAACAGCAGGCAGGCCAGCGCGATTTCATCCTGCGAGACATGGCTGCCTTTGCACAGGCCAGTCATGCCGGCTCCGAGGGCGCAGGGAGTGTTAGGCATGGCACGCACTACGGCGATCTTTGGACCGAGAACACTTTCAATCTGGCTGGTGGGCACGGATGCGGCTACCGAGATTACCAGCTGTCCCGGAGAAATGTTGGGGCGGATTTCTTCGAGGACCTCTTGCACGGTTTGCGGCTTCACGCAGATGAAAATTATGTCGGCGCCGTGCACGGCTTTGGCATTGTCGGTGCCAACCTCGATGCGGAGTTTTTCCGCGAGGCGGAAGGCGCGGTCGGAGTGGCGCACTGTGGCGCGGGTGAGCTCTTTCGAAAGCAAGCCTTCGCGCAGTAACGCTTGCAGGATTATGCCTCCGAGTTTTCCGGCCCCGAGGACAGCTACTTTCTTGTTGGATAAGGTGGTTGCCATTTTCTGAACCTGCCTTTCGCGGGTGACAGTTTTATATCATTTATAGTGGCGCAGATTACAAAGTTCGGCAAACCCCCGGGCGCTGCCGCAGATTCCAAAATCGCAAGCACATACGAAACAGGGTTACCAACCACCGTGACGAGGGAGGTGCGGCAAAAAAGAAATGGAAAACTTGGGACCGCTAACCGTTTTCTATTGGTTTATAGGTCGTTGGCCACCGAGAGGATGAAGGCGCGGTCATCCCATGGCGACGCCGTGATCATGCTCTCTCCGCCGAAGATGACCAGGTCATTGTCGGTGGGAACGTAGAAGGCTGTGTGGAAATGCCGTTGGGGGGCGGTGCCACTTACCTTTTCCAAAGTCCACGCCGGAGTTCCCCCGATCCCATTGGCGAACGTCAGGATCCAAGTGTCTCCGTAGTAGGCGGTGCCGGTCAGAGAATTATTTCCGCCGTACATGATCATCCGGTTGTTTTTGGAATCGTATACGGAGCTTTGGCCAGTGCGGGCCGCGGGGGCCGTGCCGGTGGGCACGACGTGCGTCCACGTGGGCGTTCCGCCGGTTCCGTTGGCGTTCGACAGAGTCCACACATCGGAGAGGCCGGTCGTTCCGGCATCGCCGGCGTATAGCGTCAGCACGTTGTTGGTGGTGTCATAGATCGCGCTGGCGTTCTCGCGGGCCGAGGGCGCGACACCGGTTGTTGAAACTTGACTCCAAGTGGGCGTTCCCGGCCCTCCGTTGGCGTTGCTGAGGACCCATACGTCGGACAAATAGCCGCCGGCGCAATTCGATCCGCCGAAAATGATCAGGTTGTTGGTGGCGGAATCATAGATCGTGGTGTGATTGAGGCGCGCCGCAGGCGGCGTACCCGACGCGGTCATCTGAACCCACGACGGTGTTCCACTGGAGGAGTTGGCATCGTCGAGCAGCCAATAATCGTTGAAGCAGGTTGTGCTGCTGCTGCCGCCGCCAAAAACGATCAGGTGGTTGGTGGTGCCGTCATATGCTCCACTATGCCCGTAGCGCGCGCTGGGCGCGGTTCCCGTGGGGAAAATCTGTATCCATTTGAAGGGCGTGGTGGTGACGGTTTGACCGGCGGCAATGATTCCAGGGCTCGACCAAAAATCGCCGATTGGTCCGGTGGCGGTTTCTCCGCCGAATACGATCATCTGGTCGGTCGCAGTATCGTAGCCCGCGCTGGTGTGGTAGCGCGGAGCGGGACCATCCTGGGTCCAGGCACCGCTTACCAATCCGTTGGCGTTGGTCAAGATATAGACGTGGTCGTCGGTGAAAGTCTTCGGGAGGGAACTATCGCCACCGAAGATCGCCATGTCACCGGAAACCGGATCGTAGATGGCTTCGTGACTCTCGCGATTGGGAGCGGTATCGGTAAACTTCGCCTGGATCCACCCGGGCGTGCCGCCGATGTTGTTGGCGTTGGTGAGAATCCATCCGTCGTTCAAAACTTTTCCGTGGTTATTGCCGCCGCCGAAGATCACCATGCGGTTGTTCGCGGAATCGTAGATTGCGCTGTGACCGACTCGTGCGGCCGGAGCGGTGCCGGTGGGCGATATTTGAGTCCACGTGGGTGTGCCGGTGACACCGTTGGCGTTGGTGAGAGTCCAGACGTCGCCCAAAACGTTCGTGCTCGTGGTGCCTCCGCCGTAAACCGTCATGACATTGTTTACGGAGTCATAGACAGCCGTGGCCTGGGTGCGCGCGCTGGGCGGCGTTCCAACAGGCGTGACCTGGGCCCAGGAGGGCGTGGCCGTCGATCCGTCGGCGTTGCTCAGAATCCAAAGGTCGTTGTAGTAGTTGCCGCTGCAGTCGGTGCCGCCGAAGACGATCATCTTATTTGTGTTGGGATCGTAAACTGCGGTGTGTCCTTCACGCACGCCGGGCAACGTTCCGGTGGGGGCCATCTTTGTCCAGCCCGGAGATCCGCCTACACCGTTGAGGTGAGTGATGACCCACAGCTCGTTGATGCAGGGTCCGGGGAAGCCGGTGCCGCCGCCGAACGTAACCATGCGATTGCTGGTGGAGTTATAGATCGCCGTCTGTCCGAAGCGGTTGGTGGGTTGCTTTCCCGACACCGACACTCTGATCCACTGCAGGTTCTCCTGAGTGGAAGTCGATGAAGGGATCACGTTCTGCGCGGCCCAAACATCGTTGAAGTCGATGTTGGTGGGCGCGTGCTGTCCCGCGAACGAGAACAATGTATTGGTCACGGAATCGTAAACCCCGGATGCCTGGCTGCGGGTGCCGGGACCGTAGCGATTCCATTTTTGAGCCGACAACGGCAAAGTCATGGTGGCACTCAACAGGCAGCAAATCAGGCCGAGGCGAACGAGCAAACCGGGCGTAGGACGGTTCATCTGTGACCGCTCCAGAGTTGGATTAGGAGACAGCTATGGCTCCTGTATATCTTTGGAAGTGCGCATGACCGCGGGGGAAAAAGCAGGCGGAACGCAACACTGCGTTCATGCAGAGTAAGACGGACGGGGAAGCGCGTCAAGATGACAGAATTTGCATACTATTTGTACGGTTGGCGACGAAGGAGCAGGACGGCAGCCGCTTTCCTTAGTTATTGCAATGTGCGCGAATTAGGGTAACGCGCTGGTTTCCAGCAGGATTGGCTTGGCCGAGATTGAGATGGATGCGCCCGGAACGTCCGTTTCGGTGCCCGCAATGTCGCGATACCGCTTGTATTGCGATGAAATTGTGAAGGTGGAGCAGGTAGGTGTTCCGGCGGTGTAGCAGCTTGGGTTGGAGTTGCTATCCCAGACTGCTAGTGCCGCGTATCCGCCCGGGCGTAAGTAGCTGCAGGTGTAGACCGTTCCATTGGCTGAACATGCGCCACTCTGACTGGCGCCGTTGAGCCACTTGTAAACTTCTCCATAAGCTAGTGCTGCCGGAGTGGTGTCAGTCGGGCTCCAGAGGGCGATGTCGGTTGACGTCGTATCCCACGCGTACCAATATACGCGCGACACGCTGGTGGAGTTTTGCAGCAAGTAATAGCGCGCCAGAAAGGCGGCTTGCAGGTCCACGTCGCTGAAGCCTTCTTCCGCCACGTCGCCCCAGCCGCCCTCCGTGCAGAACAAGGGTTTGCCCTGAACGCCATTGACTCCGGCCACAGCGTTGTTCACGGTCGTCACATTTTCGGGGATGGGATAATCGCCTGCAGTTTGGGTGCTGACATAACAGTGGAACCCGATTACATCGACGAAGTTTCCGGGGCCCATGCCGCCAGCCTGCGTCTCATTGAGAAATATGTCCATGTTCTTGGCAGCGGCGTCGAGCTCATTTTGGGACGTGCCTGCCCCGACCGACGCGGGAGTTATGATCTGCGCGCTCGGATCAAGTCCGGTTCCACCGGCGAATTTGCTGTTTGGGTTGCATCCACCCGCAGGCGGGCCCTTGATGATGCAGGAGGCGTCTTGCGTCATGCGCACTAGTTGCTGCGTGGTGCCCTGCCAGAACAACTGAATATTCCACTCGTTCCAGATCTCGTAGTACTTAATCTTTCCCTTGTATCGGCTCACGACTGAAGTGACCCAGCCGATCCAGATATCATCTGTGCCGGTGCCATCGGGGTTGAGGTCGTAAGGGGGATCGCACTGTCCACCGCCGCCGTTGATGTCGGCATAGGCGCAGCTGTTGTCGGAGGGGACAGAGGAGGCCCAGTTGGGCGTTCGCCCAAGGTCGTACAGAATGTCGACGTTATTGGCCTGGGCTTCGGTCAGCCACTCATCCATATGGTCGAAACTGCATATGCCGACTGAGGGGTTCAGCTCCGCCCAGCCTGTGCCTGAGTCCCACAGGCGAAGGCCGCCGAACTGCACGGTGGGTACGACTGTGTCCGGCCAGGGATTGCTGGCGGCGTGAATGTGCATGCCGAAAAACGTGTTTGGCTGAGGAACATTGGCGGGGTTGCCGCTGAACGGAGTAGTCGTGCAGACGTTGTTGGTGTTGATGGGCGGCGGTTCGTGAAATGAGGAAGAACTGCTCCCGCTGCTGCAGGCTGCGAGTGCAGCAAGGGCCATCAGCGGAATCGCCAGCGCCAAATGCTTCCGTAAATGAAAATTGTGAAAACTAGGGAAGAGACTACCTGACATCCTTATCCATTCTCCCTGGGTTTTGACGAGGGGCGCTATTGACTCTAACCCGGACCATGCCAGTAGTTGCAAGGATTTTTGGAATTGTCTGGGCGATGAATTGCCGTCAGTGTAGCAGACGGTCTTCGCTGGCCGCCAGAGCGGGAGGCGGGTGGCAGGCCAAAGCGACCGATTAGACGGGAAAAACGGCAAACAAACGAGGCAGGGAAACACAGGGAGAAGTTCTTCTCTATCCGATAGACTCCGTGCAAAATACTTCATCTTGACAGCGCGGGACGCAGGCACGAAACTGAGGTTTCTCGCGTTGGCATTTGTTCCCTCCCCGCCTTCCGAGCATGCTTCCAAAATGATTGTTTTGGGGCTCCAAGACAGGTAGCAGTGTTGTTTGCTATCGAGAACATTAGGCGTCGGCATCATCGTCAGTGCAACCACCGTCAAGTTCAAATTAGGAGAGAATTCGTGAAGACCTCCCAGCAGCAGGCAGCAAACTTCCAGGGCGCAGAAACCTTCTCGCGCCGCTTCGCCCAGAGCTTAACCCTAACCCTGGCAGTGATGATGGTCGTTGCGCTCGGAGCATCGGCGGCGCTGGCCCAGGCGGTTCCCGTAATCTACGGGCCTTTGTCGCCTGGACAGAAAGCGCCTGGTGCCGGCACCTTCACGATGACCGTGTATGGCACGGGATTCGCTTCCACTGCGGTGGTGAATTGGAACGGCAAGCCGCTCACCACAACTTTTGTGACGGCCGAGAAGCTGACGGCTTCGGTTCCGAACACCGATCTCACGACGGCGGGAACCGCGCAAGTGACAGTTGCCCAGGGCGGCGTGTCCTCGAACGTCGAATACTTTCAGATTGTGAAGAACGGGTTCACGGTGGCGTGGAACAAAGCGGACTACACTACCGACCTCACGCCGAATGATGTGACCACGGCGGAGTTCACCAGTTCCGGCCATATGGACCTGGCGACCGCCACCGGCAATAACACCATTTCGGTTCTGTTGGGCAATGGCACGGGAAACTTTCCGACGCACGTGCAATATCCAGTCCCGGGCAACCCTTACGCGCTCGTCCATGGTGATTTCAACGGTGACGGAAAGCAGGACCTGGCCACGGCGGATCAATATTCGGGCCAGGTATCTGTGCTTCTGGGCAACGGCGATGGCACATTCCAGGGTCATGTGGAATATGCGACGGCGGCCAGCGGAGCGCCGGTGGCGCTGGCTACTGGCGATCTGAACGGAGACGGCCATCTCGACATCGTCGTCGTCAACTTCAAGACCAACAATGTGTCCGTCCTGCTGGGCAACGGCGATGGCACCTTCAAGACTCACGTCGAATATGGGGTCGGAAGCGGACCCATGGGCGTGGCGATTGGCGACCTGAACGGAGACGGCAAGCTTGACCTGGTCGTCGCCAACAGCATTGACAATACAGTTTCCGTCCTTCTGGGCAATGGCGACGGCACCTTCCAGACAGCCGTTCCTTATACGACTGCAAACACACCCACAGGTGTGGTCGTGGGAAATTTCACCAGTACTGACACGCTGGATGTCGCGGTCTGCACGTCAGGCAAGCTGGCCTCGGTGCTGCTGGGTAACGGCAATGGCACCTTGCAGAACCACAAGGATTACTCGATCGGCGCGGGTGCAGTGGCCATTGCGGCTGCGGACATGAGTGCCGCCGGGAAGTTATCACTGATCACGGCGAATGAAACCGACAATACCACCTCAGTGCTGGTCGGCAACGGCGACGGCACGTTCAAGGGAGAATCGGTTTTCCCGACACTGGGTTCGCCAGTCGGAGTGGCAATCGCCGATTTCAACGAAAACGGCAAGCTGGATATCGCAGCTGCTGACAATACCGGCAACGTGGTTTCGGTGCAGTTGGACACTTTGCTCGTGTTGTCTCCAACCATTAATTCTTTCGGGACCCAGACGTCTGGCTTCTCCAGCGCAGCCAAGACGATAACCTTGCATAACAACGGGACGACAGCCTACACGATGGGAACGATTACCACCGTGGGAACTGCTCCAAGCGACTTTGTGATTTCGAGCGCGAGCACATGTCCCGCCGCCGGCGGTACGGTTGCCGCAGGCGCTTCCTGCACCTTCTCAAACGTGTTCACTCCTACGGCATCGGAGAACGCGAACGCGCAAGTGGTGATGACCTCGAGGAACGGCACCGCGATCGCGTATCAGGAAATTGGCACGGGCAACATTCCCATCATGCTGAGCCCGCGTACCCAGACGTTCCCAACCACGCTGCTCGGTACCACCGCCGCAGCTAAAACCAACACGTTCACCAACGAGAGCGGGGTGAACATCATATTCAGCAAAATCGATTTGGAGGGTGTGAACCAGTCGGACTTTACTCTCCAATCGACCAGCACGTGCATGACGCTGCCTAACATGACGCTGGCGCCTGGAGCGAGTTGCGTTTCGGACGTCACTTTCCATCCAACCATGAATCCGGCGGGGAACGAAACCGTGACCCAGGTTTATTACGGCAACTTCACGCTGGTGAAGCAGGGCTTGCTGATCAACGGAGAAGGAACCGCCGTGGCGGTTACACCCAAGACGATCACCTTCCCGACAACCAAAGTCGGCAGCACCGCTACATCGGTGGTTACGTTCCAGAACGCCGGCAACACCGCGATGCAAATCACCAGCGCCAACTTCGTCAATGGCACTGCCAACGTATTCAGCATCCAGAGCAACACGTGCGGATTCGTGGCGGGCTCGGGCGGCAGCGTTCCGGCCAACTCGACTTGCACATTCACGCTGGCCTTTACCCCGGCCGCGACGGGAACCCAGACTGCGAGCTTCCAGATAGGCGATTCCGATTGGACTGGGCCGCAGAAGGTTGCACTCTCGGGTACAGGGGACTAAGAGCGGTTTTCAAGAGTAAACCAGCGCGGACCTTAAACCCGCGCTGGTTTTTTGCCCGGCTTTTGAGAAATTAAATTGGACTGTATCGAACTGATTTGCATTGCAACGTTGAGTTACTTACTGATTCGTTTGCCGTTTCATCAGATGTGGGGAGCAGGGGGCTTCATGAAATCTTCATGGGTTAGGTTGCCCGGGATTGTTCGCGGGCGTGGCGCAGTTGTGTCCACTATCAGCCGCATCGCGACGATCGGAATGTTATTGGCGGTGGTGGGTGTATTAGTCGCTCGTATTGATTCTGGAACAACCGTCCTCGCGGCCGCGGCTGGCCCTGCCCCCGCAAGCAAGCCCGCGGCGGTGGATGAGAGCAGGATTCTCGAGACCTACGGCCAGCTTCCTCTCAGCTTTGAACCCAACGCGGGCCAGACTGATGCGCGAGTGAAATTTTTTTCCCGCGGTCCGGGCTACACCGTTTTCCTCACCAAGGATGAAGCCGTACTGGCCCTCTCCGCCGGCGGTAGCAAGAGAAAGTCCGGTGAGAGCACTGCTCTTCCGATGGCCGGCTTCCGCGATCTCTCCAGCCCTCGTCAGGAACCGGCACACACCAACGCTGTGCTGCGAATGCATTTGATCGGCGCTAATAAGAATGCGCAAGTCGCCGGCGCGGATCAACTGCCGGGCACGACAAACTATTTCTTCGGAAAAGATTCGCGCAATTGGCGGACGAATGTAGTGAACTATCGCAAGGTCAGCTATCGGGAAGTGTACCCAGGGATCGATCTGGTCTATTACGGCAATCAGCGCCAGCTGGAATACGATTTTGTGGTCGCGCCGGGCAGCGACCCTAAGGCAATCAACGTTGGTTTCGCGGGCGCTCGCAGAGTACATCTCGATCAACAAACCGGCGATTTGATCTTGAGTACAAAAGGCGGCGACGTCCACTTCCATAAACCGGTGGCATACCAGGCAGCGGACACCCGACAGCCTGACCGCGACGGCGAAGCATTTCGTCGAATCAAGTTTCGTGCTCGATGCGAAGAACCGCGTCACTTTCCAGCTCGGATCCTACGATCACAGCAAAGCGTTGGTGATCGATCCCACGCTGGGCTATTCGACCTATCTTGGCGGCACGGGCAACGACTATGCGACCTCGATTGCCGTGGATTCGACCGGCAGCGCCTACGTTACGGGATACACCGCTTCAGCGAATTTTCCGACCGTAGCGGGAGCTTATCAAACCACCTGCGGCGGCGGCACTGCTTGCAGTTCGACTCACATTAACGCATTCGTGACCAAACTGAATTCCACCGGGACCGCGCTTGTCTACTCCACATACCTTGGCGGAAGTACTAAGGATTACGGCTACGGCATCGCCGTCGATGGCAGCGGCGATGCTTTCATCGTGGGCACGACATATTCACTGGATTTTCCCGTGACGGCCGGCGTCTACCAGCCGGCTTGCGGTGGCGGCAGTTGCGTGAACGGGGATGTGTTCATCACCGAGCTGAACCCGACCGGCTCTGGGCTTGTCTATTCCACATATCTGGGAGGGAAAACCACCAACGAAGGGAACGCCATTGCGCTGGATAGTTCGGGCAATGCCTACGTCACCGGATATACGAAATCAGGCAACTTCCCAGTCACAGCGGGAGTCTTTCAGCCGATCTGCTCTTCCTGCAAGAGCGCTTACGTTGACGCCTTTATTACAAAAATAAATTCGAGCGGCACCGCGTTGATTTATTCGACTTTCTTGGGCGGGAGCAACGCTGACGATGGCTATGCCATCGCCGTCGATTCTTCCGATAATGCGTATGTCACGGGCTACACGTATTCCACGAACTTTCCGACGACGACCGGCGCTTTCCAGACAACCTTGGGCGCTCTGACCGGCGTGTTTGTGACGAAAATTAATTCGACCGCGTCGGCAATGGTCGTATTCCACTTATCTGAATGGAACCGCCACGGGTACGAGCGCGTGTGCGGCTTGCGGCTCTGCGATTGCTGTGGACGCCGAGGGCAATGCGTACGTTGCCGGGTTGACCTGGGAGACTAACTTTCCGACCACGCCCGGCGCGTTACCAAGTCACTTTTGGCGGTGGGTTTCACGACGCCTTTGTCACCAAGATGAACCCCACGGGAACAGGGTTGGTTTATTCCACATACATCGGTGGAAGCAACGATGATGGCGCTACATCCATCGCGGTGGACAGCAGTGGTACCGCCTATGTGAAGGGCAATACGTTTTCCAGTAATTTTCCGACTACTCCGGGAGCTTTCTCTACGACGTTCACTGCGGGGCTGGATTCAGAAGCGTTCGTGCTGCTGTTGAATCCGGCCGGGTCTGCATTGGATTACTCGACCTTCCTCGGTGGCGTTGCCGGCAGCGAGTATGGCCTGGCCACGACTATGCTCGCGCTGGACAATCAAGTTCCGCCCAATATTTATGTGACGGGCTATACCAACTCAACCACGTTTCCCACGACTACAGGGGCGTTTCAGAGCAAGCGGGCGGGCGGCTACGATGGCTATGTAACCAAATTTGCTCCGAGCCCGAATGTTGGCTTGTCGCCTGGCCTTAACTTCGGCAACCAGAACGACGGAACCACCAGCGCGCCTTTGACGATTACGGTGACTAACACGGGAAATTCGACGCTGACGGTTTCCGCGGTCAACATTACTGGAGCTAACGCCGCAGATTTCAAGCAGACCAATACCTGCACCACCGGCGGTGTGGCTCCGCAATCGACTTGTGCGATTAACGTGACGTTCACGCCATCGATCAGCGGTACTGAGAACGCAACGGTCAGCATCACCGATAACGCGCCCGACAGTCCGGAATCGACTACGCTGACCGGCGTGGGTGAGGGTACGGGACCGGCGGTAACTCTGTCACCGACCAGCCTTACCTTTGCAACTCAAGTAGTCGGCACCGCCAGTGCGCCCCAAAATGTAACTCTTACGAATACCGGTGTGGCCACACTCACGATCACCAGTATTGCAACCACCGGCGATTTCTCTCAGACGAATAACTGCGGTACGACTGTGGCTGTCAACGCAAGCTGTACCATCAGCGTGACCTTTATTCCAACTACGGTCGGTACCCGCTCGGGTACGGTTTCGGTCACAGACAACGCGCCGGCCAGCCCGCAGACGGTGACGCTTACCGGGACGGGGACCTACGTCAGCTGGACTCCGGCGAGTTTGACATTCGGGCCGCAGACGGTCGGCACGTCGAGTGCGCCTCAGACGATCACGTTCACCAATGACGGGCCTTCGAAACTTACGATAAAGAGCATCCTCCCCACGGGGACGGACAACAAGGATTTCACTGACACGAACAATTGCGGCACGAGCCTGCCCAGTAAATCCAGTTGTTCCATCATCGTGACGTTCACCCCGACGGCCAAGGGAACGCGCACGGCCAACATAACGATTTCAGATTATCTGGGCAGCAACACGACCCAAAACATTCCTTTGAGTGGAACCGGCCAGTAAGGGGTATTAGTAATAGAGCATGTAATGGAGACTAGCGCTCATATGCGGATTCGCGATCAGGTAGTTCGTTTTCAGACCCTGGGCAAGCGCAAGGCAGCTTTGTTTTTCGCTGGACTGGCCTTTCTCCTGCTGACTGTCGCCGCAACGGCGCAGCAGGTCACACTCTCTACGACGAGCATGAAGTTCGGCAATCAGGCGGTGGGGACTACCAGCGCCGTTAAGAAAGCCACTCTTACCAATACCGGGACTGCGACGCTGAACATTACCAGCATCACAATCACCGGACCTTTCGCTCAGACTAACAATTGTGGAAGCACTGTTCTAGCAGGCAAGAAATGCACGATTTCAGTCACTTTCAGTCCAGCAACAACGGGATCGTTCACCGGTACGGTTACGATCACCGACAATGCCACGAATAGTCCGCAAACCATTAGCCTGAGTGGTATCGGGGTCACTGGCGTGTCAGTCACGCCGACGAAGCTGACCTTTCCCACCACGAACATTGGGAGCAGCAGTGCTCCCATGACTGCGAGCTTGGCCAATAACAACCTCACGACGCTGACCATCAACAGCATTACCATTACAGGGGATTTTGCTCAAACCAATAACTGTGGCAGCTCCTTGGCCTCGGCTACCAAATGCACTATTACAGTGACTTTCACTCCTACGGCAACGGGCACCCGAACCGGCACAGTCACAATCACCGATAGCGCCTCGAACAGCCCGCAGACCATCAGCCTTACAGGCACTGGCCAGGGAGGAACGACGCTGACCTCCATTAGCATTTCGCCAGGGTCGGCTTTGCTTACAGCCGGGAACACGTTGCAACTGGCGGCAACTGGGCACTATAGCGACGGCTCCACACAGACCCTCACTTCAACTGCCACCTGGACCACATCAAATTCCAGCGCCGCGACCGTTGCGGGTGGATTAGTTACCGCGGTGGCTAACGGAAGCGCCTCCATCACCGCGACTTATACCGGCATTTCGAGCCCGGTCGCTCCTGTCAACGTCGGGACTGGTTCCGATTATTTCGTGGCCACCAACGGCAACAACTCGTGGTCAGGCACTCTGGCCGCGCCTAATTCCACAAACACCGATGGACCCTTTGCTACCATCACGAAGGCGCAGACTGCGGTTCAGGCTCTGCTGGCCAACGCCAACGGCCGCACTACTCCTATCACCGTGCAGATCAGGGGCGGGAACTATTATCAGCAAGCGTTGAGCTTCGCCGCGGTTGATTCCGGCACATCGACGCTTGGAGTTCTGTGGGAAAATTATCCCAACGAAACACCCGTGTTAAGTGGTGGGATGGTTGTGACTGGATGGGCTAATACCACTGGCAACACCTATGAAGTGACGTTGCCCACGAGTACGGTGTACTTCGAGAACCTCTTCTACAACGGTGGGCGCCGGCTGCGGCCGCGAGTCGGGGGATCGCTGGGAACTTATCTTCGGAACGTCGGCCCTGTTTATTTGGCCGGATCGCCCCCGCCGGCGAATCCTCCTAACGCGAACTGCGCTGTTTATGTAACGAGCAGCGGATGGGAGTGCTTCGATCGCTTCACCTATCATGCCGGCGATGTCAGTTCGACCTGGACAAACCTGAATGCGCCCTATCCCACAGGCGATATCGAACTACTCGATTTCGAATTGTGGAGCACGCCAAAAATGCGTATTCAGTCGATCGACAGCGTTAATCACATTGTGTATCTGACCGGCGCTACGCACCAGCAGGCGGGGGTTCACGGATTCATTCCCAATCACCGCTACATCGTTGAGAACGTCAAAGACGTGCTGACACAACCAGGGCAGTGGTTCCTCGATCGCTCGGCGACTCCCTGGACTTTGACCTATCTCGCGAACACCGGCGAAAATCCGCCCACCGACACGATCATTATTCCGCAGTCGACACAAGTATTGACTGCGACCTACCTGCAGTACGTTACGTTCCAGGGGCTGCAGTTCGAGCACGACAATTTCACGGCAGCTTCTGGAGGTTATGTCTCGACCCAGCAGGAACCGCTGATGACGGCAGCCATCGGCTGCTATAACTGCCAGCACGTCACGTTCAACAGCGACATCATTTCTGAAACCTCGGGCACCGGTATCGAGTTCACGACCACTGACAACTCGTCGACCACGTCCTACAACACCTTCGAGAACGGCGCGCTTTATGACGTCGGTGGGCTTGGCATCCGCATCGGCCTTTTGCCGGCCTCAGGAAACACTGACGCTAATGTGCCGCAGTTCAACACGGTGGAAAACACTCTCATCGAAGGCTTTAGCCGCGTAATTCCCAGCAGTCCTGCCATCGTGCAGGGCGCCGGTCACGACAATACCTATACACACAACGACATTTACGACGGCTACCACAGTGGTATCGAGGTATGCCTGGCACCCACGTGCTCACCCGGCAACAAGAATTCCAATGGCAGCTTCAACAACGTTGCGTCCTACAACCATGTGTATGACTTATATGAGGGCGTAACGGATGACGGTGGCGCGATTTATTTCGCTACGGGCGGATCTGCGTTCGTCGCGAGCGGGAATCAGATCTTGAACAATAAGATTCACGATACAAGCGATGCCTCCATTATCGACAACGACGGCTACGGCGGTTATGGAATCAATCTGGACGGCTCGACCGGCTTAGTTACGGTGGAGAACAACCTGGTCTATCGAGTGTCGGCGATGGGAATTAACATGACCCATGGACCGCAACTCCCCAACAAGGCCAACACGGTCACCAATAACATCTTCGCTTACGCGCGCCAGGGGATGATTGCCAACGGCAATCCTTACTTGACGAATGTGTGTCCCTCCGGCGGCCCGAACCTTATTTTCAACAGCTCGAGCAATTTGTTTTACTTCGATCTCAACTCCACCACCAAGTTCTACGTGCAGGAGGGGTGCACTTATGCGTGTGGCTCCCCGATCACCAGCCTGCACAACTGGCAGAGTAATCTCTACTGGCGGACGGATGGCGCGTTCAACACTGATCCGGACGCCTTTCATAATCAGCCGACCGCCAGCTCTCCGAATATCTGCGCCTCGTCATCCAGCGGTTGGACGTTCCACACCTTTGCTGGCTGGCAAGGTCTCGGTGAGGATCTCAGTGGAGTGTCTAACGTGAATCCCGGGTTCAATAATCCGGTTTATCCGTTCGATGATTACTCGCTGCCGAATGGCTCGCCGGGAGTTGGATTCGTTGTATTCAATCCGAACGAGGCGGGCCGGAACAATCCGGTCATCAAGCCCACTGATCCGATTGATATTCCGGCAACCATGGTCACAACGTTCTACAATCCTGCCTCGGCTTACTGACGATATGCAGGCCCAACCAGAAGGGAGCTTTCGTGCACGACCGAGCCCCCCCGGATGGGATCTGTCCCGCAGACGACTAGCGCGTGGGCACATCGCCCAATTGCTGAAGGCATGACGGATAAGCGCGTTAAAGAAACGGCACCCGGGAGGAGGCAGGATGAGGCGGCACGGCTTTTTACACTCCACCTGCACATTGTTCTTGATTCTCATCGCTGCCGCGGTTGCCGCGCCGGCGCAAACGTATACTCGCCTCGCCAGTTTCGAAGACAACAGGGATAGCGGCGCGACTCCCTATTTCGGTCCTCTGGTGCAGGGTTTGAATGGGAATTTCTACGGCATGACTGGCTACGGTGGATTTGGAAGCGTCGGGACGATCTTTGATGTCAGCTCGGGCGGCGATTTCACCACGCTCTACAGCTTTTGCAGCCAGCCCCAGTGCAAGGACGGCAGCACACCGGAATCGGAATTAGTGCTGGCCACCGACGGCAACTTTTATGGAGTGACCTATTATGGCAGCGACCACTTCGCTGCCGGAGAGGTATTCAAGGTTTCCCCGGGTGGCACACTGACTGTGCTTCACAATTTTTGCTCGCAACTCAACTGCACCGATGGATCAAATCCCGTCGGGCCGCTGGTCGAAGGAACCGACGGCAATTTTTACGGGACTACGCAGCGCGGCGGAATAAGTGACTACGGCACAGTCTTCAAAATTACCCCCAGTGGAACTCTGACTACTCTCTATAATTTCTGCGTAGGCGACTGCGCCGACGGCAAAGAACCGTCAGGCGGCCTGCTCCAGGCGTCGAACGGCAATTTCTACGGAACCACCACCGAAGGCGGAACCTACTACGGCACCATTTTTGAGATCACGCCTGCGGGAAAACTTACGATCCTGCACACCTTCGACTACACGGACGGTGGCTTCCCGGAGGGCACGCTGGTTGAGGTCAATGGAGTCTTTTACGGCACTACGGGCGGCGGAGGCTACACCAACAGCAATGCCTGCGAATTTGTAGGTTGTGGCACGATTTTCGAAATGACCGCCGCCGGAACCCTGACCACCCTTTACAGCTTTTGCTCGCAAGAGAATACAAAAGGCGGCTGCGCTGACGGAGGCAATCCATACGGTGGCCTCATGCAGGCAACCAACGGCAAGTTCTACGGGATGACGTGGCTGGGTGGAGTGAATCTCCGCGGCACAATCTACGAAGTGACCCCGGCCGCGCACACGATCACTACGCTTTACAGCTTCTGTTCGCAAACCAACTGCACCGACGGAGCCAATCCGTTCGGCCCGTTAGCCCAGGGCACCGATGGCAATCTCTACGGCGCTGCCGAAGAAGGCGGCTTAAACAATTACGGCACGGTTTTCGAGTTGTCGCTGGGCATCAGTCCATTCGTGCGAACCTTGCCCCAATCCGGCAAGGTGGGAGCGGAAGTGATTATCCTCGGGAACAATTTGACGGGCACGACCAGCGTCAGCTTTAACGGTAGTAAAGCATCGTACCAGGTGCTTTCGAGTACCGAAATCACGGCAACCGTGCCCGCAGGCGCGACCACAGGCACAGTCAAGGTGACCACCCCAGGCGGCACGCTCGACAGCAATGTTCCATTCCACGTGACGCCGTAAAAGTTAAGATAAGAATCGAATCGTACAAACTGCAAAGCAGTTCGTCCTAATGCGCACGGCTGAAGTGCTTCCCGTCAAGTTTCCGTCGTGCAAACTGCTTTGTAGTTGGGCAGCTCTGGTTAGCGGGTGGCGGCATTTGCTTGTTCAGTTCTTGTCGTAACGGGGCGACCACAGGCGAAGTCGAAGTGAAAACGCCCAGCGGGACGCTCACTAGCAATGTTCAGTTCCGGGTTCCGTAGCAGCAAGGCCGAATGCGAAATGCCGCCTCCTCCGCGAGGCGGCTTTTCTTTCGGGCATAGTCGGGATTGGCGTCTGCACGGGACAAGTTCGCGCGGCGCGCCCGGGCGAAACAGCCGGTGCTTGGATAGTCCGCCTGCGTGAATGATGCCGCTGCGACGGGCGCTGCGTTGGTGTCGCCACTGCTTAAAAGCGATGGCTGACTACTTGCCGGTGCTGCCCGTGCCGCTAAGTGCCACTAACTGGGGGCTGCCACCGCCACCGTCTGAGATCGAAACGTTCGCTGTGCGGGTGCCGGTTGTCGTTGGCTTGAAAGTGACCGTGATCGTACAGCTGCCTGCAGGCGCAACGGAGGTACATGTATTGGTTTCGGTGAAGTCAGAGCTGTTCGCTCCAGTAATTTTCAAAGTCTTGATCGTCAGGGCGAACTTAGCCGTGTTGGTGAGAGTGACCGTTTGCGGCGTGCTCAACTGACCCACCACAACAGTTCCAAAGTTCAAGCTTGCGGGCGACAGGTTGACGAAGGTGCCAGTGCCGGTGAGCGGCACGGCCTGCGGACTGCCGGTGGCATTATCGGTGACCGTGACCGATCCCGCAATAACATTTGGTTTTGTGGGCTTGAAGATAACCGTGATCGTGCAGCTCGCGCCGGCCGCCACACTGGGAATACAGTTATTTGTTTGAGAGTAGTTGGTACCAACGGATACGCTCGTCACCGCAAGAGAAGCATTTCCGATGTTACTTAGCGTTATGTTCTGCGGCGTGCTGCTGGTGCCGATCAACTGCGTGGCGAAAGTCAGGCTGGTCGGATTAAAAGACACCGCAGGTCCGTTTCCAACACCGACGCCGGTCAAGCTACCCAACTGAGGACTGCCGGGAGCATTGTCTGTGACCGATACGTTAGCGGTTTCAGTCCCGGCGATTGAAGGAGTGAAGGTGACGGTGATCGGGCAAGTCGCTTGCGGGGCGACAGTAGTGCAGGTATCGGTCTGAGCAAAGTCGGCGCTATTTGGACCGGTGATGTTGACATTGCTGACGATAAGATTCGTATTGCCAGTGTTGGTCAGCGTCATAGTCTGCGGGGCACTTGTGGTGCCATCGGTCACGTTTCCGAAGTTAAGACCGGCAGAAAGGCCGACGTTGGGGCTGGGAGAAAACTTGCTCACAAACGCATCATTCTGCCCCCCGTTGTGAGTTTGCAACGATCCCGCGATTACAGGGAAATTTGTGGAGTTGGTATAGCCAGTTACGTAAACGTTCGGCGGATTCTGATTATCCAGCGCCAGCACAGCAGTTGCCCCGCCATACTCGGTGCCGGATCCGCCCAGATAAGTGGAATACAGCAATTGCGAACCGGTGGGATCGATTTCAGATACAAAGGCGTCGAACGCGCCTCCTAGTACAGTCTGAAACGCTCCCGGGGTAACGGGAAACACAGCAGATTTGGTCTGTCCCTTGAGCCAGATGTTTCCCGATTGGTCGATGGCGATGCCCGTCGAACCAGTGTCGCCGTTTCCACCAAGATAAGTCGAGAACACAAGTCCGGTGCCCGTCGGATTCATTTTTGTAAGGAAGGCATCGTGTCCGTTCGTGGGACCCATGAAAGTTGTTTGATAAGCGCCCGGCGTGATCGGAAAGTTGGACTCTGCGGTTAAACCACAAATATACGCATTCCCCGAGGCGTTGACAGCAATGGCTGTGCCGCAAGCTTCGCACGGGGTCGTGACCGAAGTGGTTCCTCCCACATAGGTTGAATAGACCAATGCGGTACCTGTGGTATTCAGCTTGGTAATCCAAGCCGCTCGATTCGCACCCAGGGAACTCTGGTAGGCGCCAGGAGTTGTCGGAAAGTCAAACGACTGCGTGTATCCCGTCAGGTAGGCGTTGTTTGATGAGTCCAACGCGATGCCATATCCCACATCCCCGTTAGTACCGCCCAGGTAGGTTGAGTAAACCAACCCCGAACCTCTGGTGTTCAACTTGGTTGCAAAGGCCACCGACTGTGAGCATTTGCAGGTGGTTTGAAATGCTCCCGAAGTAACGGGGAAGGTGATGGATTGAGTCCAGCCGGTGATGTACGCGTTGCCCGTCGAGTCCAAGACAATGGCGTTGCCCTGGTTCTTGCCCGTGCCGCCCAAGTAGGTGGAATACATCAAGTGTGACCCTGTGGAGTCCAGTTCCGTTACAAAGACATCGCCGCTGGCGCAATTATCAGGGCTGCACTTAGTCTGAAAAGCTCCCGCCGTGGTGGGAAAGTTCGTGGAAAACGTTTGGCCCACGATGAAAGCATTTCCGGACGCATCCAAAGTGATGCCGTTACCGTAGTCGTTGGCCGTGCCACCGAGATAGGTGGAATAAACCAGGAACGAGCCAGTGGGATCGATCTTGCTCACGAAGGCATCAACCGTGGTTCCGCTGCAACCGCCGCCGCACGCGGTTTGGTAGGCTCCGCTGGTGGTCGGAAAATTAACCGAGTTTGTGTATCCGGTTACGTAAGCGTTTCCGGTGCTGTCAACAGTGATGGCAGTTCCGTAGTCGTTGCTGCTGCCGCCGAGATACGTCGAGTAGCTCAGGGTAGGATCGATCACCAACGGCTTGCTGCGGTCATACTCTCCGAGAGCGAACTCGACGCGGTTGTTGGATTCAACAATGTAGTCGGCGGCAACAAGATGTTTGCTGTCGCCCGCATCGTTTTGATAGGCGACCGGCTTGCGAAAGCGGATTTCTTCCTTCCCGGCGCGCAAAACTAAATCGCCAGTTTGCTTATCCACATGCAGGTTGCGAGCGCCGCTGAACTTCAGGTTGATCAGGCGACTGTCTGCTCCGGGTGATACTACGAAGTCATATTCCAATTGGCCCTGATTTCCGTAATAAACCAGGTCAATCCCCTTCAAGACATTCGTGTACCGAACCTTGGCAAAGGTTTCAACATTGGTGGTCCACTTCGAGGGATCGTTGCCGCGAAAGTAATTGGTCCGCCCCGGAAGTTCATTCAACCCGATCACGGTTGCGTTGCGATCAGCATTGACCAATTGCACGCGCAGAACAGAAGTCGTTTGATGTTCCGGCTGCGGTGCATTCAGAACGGCGTCTGCCAAATCCTGGGAAGCGCCAGGCCGCGCATGATTGTGTTGCAGAGAAAACACCGCCTCGGTGGGCGTGAGAAACAGCGTGTAGCCTGCTCCGCGTGCGAAGAACTTTACCTGAGAATCAATCTGGCCATGATTCGGCTCGAAGCTCAAGGGCAGCTTGCCGTAGCTATTGAGCGTTTGAGGATGAGTGGGAGCGCTACCTGCCGCAAGAATCAATACGCTTGCTAAAAGCAACGCGCATACGCCTGCCAGACGCGGCAATGCAGTGGAGGGAATAAGGCAGGATAAAAACAAGTTGGGGCAAGACGCAGTTTTGTGGCGGAAGCTGCTGCGGTGCGAGACCATACATAGACCTCATGAACCAGGAGCCCCAACGCGTGCGCGCTCGATGTGAGCCAATGCCGGCTGGGAGTCTCCAGAGTTTCCGGCGGGGGGGATGACGACCCTAGGCAAAACGAAACGCCTGGAGCGTTTCGTTTGCAAACTGCGTGATTATAGGACGAGCGGAAAGCCGCGTCAACAGCGGAGTTGCGGTCCATCTGTGCAAAATAAAGTATGCAAGAACCTGCATACTAGAAATCGCAATTTATGGCAGCGGAGCCGTTTCCAGCAGGATCGGCTTGGCTCCAATTTGAACCGAAGTCCCAGTCCCAAGCTGCGTCACATTGCCGGCCACATCCCGATATTCGAGATAGCCTGCCGCGGGAAACGCCGTCGGAGTCGGACAGCTACTGGCAGTGCAGTCCTGGCTCGCATCCCAAACCGCCACAGCAGCGTAGCCTCCTGGGCGAGTGAAGCCGCAGGTCCAAACGGTTCCGGCCGCACTGCACGATTTGTTCAGCGTGGCGCCGACCGTCCACTTGTTGACCTCGCCATACGCAGTTGCCGCCAGAGTGGCTTGACCGGTTGTATCGTTGTACAGGCTTGACAGCCTCTTGCTGTCCCACGCATACCAGTAAACGCGACTGATATTTGCCGATTGCTGCAGCAACAAGTAGCGCGGCAGGAACGCGGCTTGCCGGTCCTGGTCAGTGAATCCCTCAACGTCGGCTTCGCTCCAACCGCCCTCGGTGTTGAACAAGGGTTTGCCCGCTGTGATTAGAGGGAAGGAGGCGAGCGTGGTGTTCATGTCCGCGATCACCGTGTTGACATCTTCAGGACTGGGGCAGGGAAGCGCAGTGTTCCCTGACTTGGTTCCCGTGCCAACGTAGCCGTGGAATCCGATGACGTCAGAAAAGGAACCGCCTGCGTAGTTGTTTACGGTTGTCGAAAAGTAAGTCTGCAAATTGTCGGCGACTGCACTCAGCATGGGATGCGCTCCGACCGGTGACGGGCTGACAATCTTCGCCGTGGGATCGATTGCCTTACCGCTGGGGAAAACGCTTTCGGGATAGCACGATTTGCCGCTTGGTGGGCCCTCAACGACGCAACGTGCATCCTGTTCCATGCGAACCAACTGCTGCGTCGTTCCGAGCCACGACACCGTAGTATTCCATTCGTTCCATATCTCGTAGTACGAAAAGCGGGCTCTCCCGCATCCTTTTTGGATTTGCTGTATTGCGCGGCCGCCGTGACCCATGCGATCCATATATCGTTCGTACCCGAGCCATCGGTATTCAAATCAATGGGCGGATGGCACTGCCCGCCGCCGTTCTCCGCGCTGTCAATGCAACTGGTGTCGCCAGGATCTGATGAGGCCCACATTGGTGTACGAGCCAGAGTATAGAGTTCGTTCAAGGGAGCGTGCGCTTGCGCATCGGACATCCAGGTGTCCGCGTCTTGCGGAGCCGTAGTCCAGTCGTACACTCCCGAGGAGGTATTGACCTGCGACCAGGCAATGCCGGCATCCCATAGGCGCTGGCTGCCGAAGGGAAGCGTCTGAGTGGACCCGTTTAAAGAAAAGAACGGCCAGGGCGCATCTTCACTATTGAGGTGCATGCCAAAATAATCATTGGCGATTAGCGTGCCTACTCCCGCACCGCTGGTGCTGCCGCCCGACGCGGGAGGATTGAAGGTGCACGGTAGCACATTCCCGCCGCCACCACCGCCGCCTCCGCCAGTGAACGAGGAACCGCTGCTACCGCCGCCGCATCCCAAAACTCCTAATAAACTTGCAAGCGCGAGAATCAACAGTAGAAACCTGAGCAGGCCAAGCTGAGCGCTGGGGGGGGATTTCTTTCTCATTGTCTTCGTGTTTCCTTCCTCGACGAAGCTGCGCCTGAGACTGCAATAACACAAACACGAAACTTTACGATGAGTTGCGCGGGAAAAAGCGAGGGATGCTGTTTCTTCTTGCGCTTATACAAGAGTCATTCAAGGCTGTGGTTCAAGAAACGGTTCAGGAACGATTAGCGATAAATCCACGTCTTCGCGGTGCTCGCCCCGTGGGCGTCTTCTCCCCCGAAGATGCGCGTGCTTCCATCCATGAGCTTGATCGCTGCGGGATAATAGCGGGCGGTATCCAGGCTTCCAGACGCAGTGCGAAACGTGCCTGTCCTCGGCTCGTAGACCTCGGCCGAAGCTGCGCCCCCCAATATCAAGATCCGCCCATCCAGCAGGACTGCTGCCTCGGGGAGTTTCATGCGCGGCTCAGAGAGATTTCCGGTCGGAGTGAACGTTCCAGTCTGCGGATCATAAAGCTCCGCCGAGGAAAGAGCATTGCCCTGTGCATCGGCCCCCCCGGCGACCAGCACTTTGCCGTTGCTGAGAAGCGCCGCGGTGTGCCCGGATCGCGCCTCGTGCAGGCTCGCGGTGGCCGTAAATTCATTCGTCTTTGGATTGTAGATTTCTGCGCTGGCCAGCACTGAGTGATGGCTTCCAGTTCCGCCCACAATCAAAATGCGGCCATCCAAAAGCATCGTAGCCGTATGATGCGCGCGGGCCGCGGTCATCTTGGCGGCGACCGTCCACTTGCCGTCGAGAAGCTCGTAGGTCTCGGTGGATTCGAGCGGCTGGCTGGCGTCCTCGCCTCCGGCAACAAGCAGCTTGCCATCGCGCAATACCATCGCCACGGCATGAGCGCGCCGTGCGTGCATGTTTCCGCGCTTGGTGAATTTGCCCGTCTCAAAGTCGTAGTCCTCACTACTCGACAACACCACGCCCCCGCGCGTCGAGCCGCCGGCGATCAGGATTTTTGTATCCCCTAAGACGGCCGCAATATGTCCTTCGCGAGGCACCGACATTTTGCCGGCCTTGGAAAAGGTCTCTGTATTCGGATCGTATACTTCGGTACTTGCCAGGATGACCCCCCGCTCCTGCCTGCCGCCTACGATCAGCACTTTAAAGTCGGGCAACACTGTAGCCGTGTGGCCTGCGCGTGCGCTGGTCATCTCCCGGCCCGCGATGAGCCTGCCCACGGGCAGACTCGGCCGTTCCCCGACGGGCGCCTGTGGCGGCACACTGCAAAACGCGAGCACACACGCAAGAAATCCTACGCCGATGATTTGTGTTTTGGATCGCAACAGAGCAGTGTACGGGAGTTGGGAGTAGAGCTTCAATAGATTCGCAGATGCGGGTAGTGGTGCTTACGCTATGACCCCACTACCGCAGATGCGGGGGTCGGCGGCCCTCCCGAAGGTCTAGAGTGCAAATTCTTGCATAGCTAGGTGTTAATGCTCGCAACAACTGCCAGTGTGAAAATTTCTTCATCTTGACGGCCCCATACTCTCAGCATAATGTGACTCGGTGGTGCGATGGCCGCGTTTCTCCTCCCCTAAATAAGCGGTGCCTGTGGATCCAGGTCCTGGGCAAGGATCGCCCACGTAGGTTTAACTCTGAGTTCTGTGGAGACCGTGATGAGTTCGCATACCCCTGCCCTAAGATTCTTTTCCACACTGACAGGCTCTAAGGCTTGCTGTTATGTGGTCGCGTTGCTCGCTGGCATGATATTGTTTTCGCCGCTCGCGTCTGCAAAGATTACTTTGTCTCCCACGAGCTTGACCTTCGGATCGCAGCAGGTGGGCACGACCAGCCCGGCCCAAACCATCACGGCAACGAATAATAAAGATTTCAAAGTTGCCATCACCAGCATCACGGTCAGTGCCGGGTTCACGCAGTCCAATACTTGCGGCACTACATTCCAAAAGAATGGCAGTTGCACGATCAGCGTCAGCTTCGCGCCCACCACGACTGGAACCATCACCGGAACGCTCACCATCACCGACACCGCACAAAACAGCCCGCAAACCGCGACCCTGACCGGAACGGCGACCAGCGGCGGTGGACAAGGAATCGATGTAATTCAGCACATCGTTTTCATCATCAAAGAGAATCGCAGTTTCGATAATTATTTCGGCACCTTTCCCGGAGCTAACGGCGCGACCAGCGGGCCTATCTCCACCGGACAAACCCTGACGCTGGGTCACACGCCTGATCGCTCTCGCGACATGGGACACAGTTGGAACGACGCTCTCACCGCGATCAACAATGGCAAGATGAACCAGTTCGATCTGGTGCAGTTTGGCAACATCGGCGGCGATTATATGTCGATGACCCAGTTCTACCAGAGCGATATTCCCAATTACTGGAGCTACGCGCAAACCTTCACCCTCTCTGATGCCACATTCTCCTCGCTGCACGGCGGCAGCTTTCCCAATCACATGTACACCATCGCCGCCACCAGTGCCGATGCGATCGACAATCCGAATGAGCCCACGCACCCGCAGTTTTCTTCCTGGGGTTGCGATGCCGAGACCGGAACCACGGTGACGTTGCAGAATACGAGTGGCGTGCAATCCTCGATCTTCCCCTGCTTCACCAATACCACCTTGGGAGATCTGCTGGATGGTGCGAACATCTCGTGGAAGTCCTACGCGCCTCAAGAGAATACTTCCGGCTACGCCTGGAACACCTACGATTCGTTCAACCAGATCCGCAACTCTTCGTTGTGGGGCGAGCACGTGGTGGGCTGGAGCAATTTCGTAACCGATGCGAACAATGGCAACCTGCCCTCGGTCAGCTGGCTGGTTCCCAATACTGCGGATAGCGACCATCCACCCTCCAGCGTTTGCGCAGGAGAGAACTGGGTCGTGCAGCAGATCAACGCCATCATGCAGGGACCAGACTGGGCCACCACCGCCATTTTCCTGACTTGGGATGATTTCGGCGGCTTCTACGATAACGCTGCTCCCGCCAACCCCGACTACTACGGGTTCGGACCGCGCGTTCCGATGATCATCATTTCTCCCTACGCACAACCTGCACACATCGATAGCACCGAATATGAGTTTTCTTCGGTGTTGAAGTTCATTGAGACTCGCTACGGCCTCACCAACCTCACCAGCCGCGACCTCGACGCCGCCGACATGACCGCTGCCTTCAACTTCAACCAGACGCCGCTGCCACCGCTGGTTTTGAGCACGCGCACTTGTCCGCCGGACGGCCCAGTCGTTAGCCTGGGCAACGCCAAGGTTTCCTTCGGAGACGTGCAGGTCGGCAAGAGCTCTACTCTGACGCGCACCCTGTCCAATACCGGCAGTTCTGCGCTGGACATCACCAATGTCACGATCGGTGCTCCCTATACCCAGACCAATACTTGCGGGTCGACGGTGAAGGCGGGAGGCAGTTGCACTTTTACCTTTACGTTCACTCCGACCGCAGACAAGGCGCAAAACGCGCAATGCACCATCTACGACAACGCCACCAGCGACCCCCAGATCTATTACCTGTATGGCACCGGGACCAGTTCGCCGGAGAAGGCCGCGCAGTCGGCCATCAAACGGCAGCAGCAGACGGAGTCGAACAAAGATGGTGAAGACAATCAGATGATCGACGACGACTAGTTAGGAAACAAAGACAGGCAACGGCTGGGACAGATGGTTTTCTTAGCTGCTGAATCGGCCATTAAAGGCCTAGTTCTGCGTTCGTGGAGGCCCTATGAGTTCGCATTCCCTCTGTCCCCGATTGTTTTCCACAGTGACCGTCGGGAAGTTATTCCACTATGCAGTTCTGCTGCTGACAGGCCTGCTAGTTCTATCCTCGCACGCGGCAGCGAAGATCACCTTGTCGCCCACGACCCTGACCTTCGGATCGCAGCAGGTGGGCACGACCAGTGCGCCCCAAATCATCACCGCCTCGAACAATAAGCCGTTCAAAATTACTGTGAATAGCATCACCGTCACTTCCGGATTCACGCAGACGAATACTTGCGGAAAGACCATCGCCGCTAACGGCAGTTGCACCATCAGCATCAGCTTCGCCCCCACCACGACTGGAACCATTACAGGAACGCTCACCATCACAGACAGCGCGCTAAACAGCCCGCAAACCGCGACTCTAACTGGAACTGCGACCTCTGGCGGTGGACAGGGAATCAACGTGATCCAGCACATTGTCTTCATCATCAAAGAGAATCGCAGCTTCAACAATTACTTCGGCACATTTCCCGGCGCCACCGGCGCCACCAGCGGGCCCGTCTCCGACGGACAAACGATTCCACTCGGTCACACTCCCGATCGCGTGCGCGACCTCGGCCATGGCTGGAGCGACGCGCTCACCGCCATCAACAATGGCCTGATGAATCAGTTCGACCTGGTTCAATACGGCAACATCGGCGGCGATTACATGTCCATGTCGCAGCTTTACCAGACCGATCTTCCCAACTATTGGACCTATGCGCAGACCTTTGCTTTATCCGACAACACTTTCTCTTCGCTGCATGGCGGCAGTTTTCCCAATCACATGTACACCATCGCCGCCGACAACTTCGAAGCCATCAGCAATCCCAGCAATCCTAACCACCCCCAATACGGCTACTGGGGATGCGATGCCCCGACCGGCAGCCTGGTCACGCTTTCGACTACCTCGGGGAAACAGTCCAGCGTTTTTCCCTGCTTCGACAATCAGACCCTCGGCGACCTCCTGCTCGCGGCGGGCATTTCGTGGAAGTACTACGCGCCCACCGAAAACACCGCCGGATACGAGTGGAACGCGATGGACGCGATCAATCACATCCGAAATACTTCGGTGTGGACGTCCAACGTTTTTGCCTACTCCCGGTTCTCCACCGATGCCAAGGCCGGCAACCTTCCGGCCGTAAGCTGGCTGGTGCCGCCCACCTCCGACAGCGAACATCCGCCCGCCAGCACCTGCGCAGGCGAAAACTGGACGGTCCAGCAGCTCAACGCCATCATGCAAGGCCCGGACTGGAATACCACCGCCATCTTCCTTACCTGGGATGACTTCGGCGGTTTTTACGACCCGGTCCCGCCGCCCAATCCCGACTACTACGGATTTGGCCCGCGTGTTCCCATGCTGATCATTTCGCCGTATTCGATACCGGGGTCCGTTACCCACACCCAGTATGAATTCTCTTCGGTGCTGAAATTTGTGGAAACACGCTTCGGTCTGACGTCGCTGACGGCGCGCGACGCCGGTGCCAACGACATGACAGATGCGTTTAACTTCAATCAAACGCCGCTGAACCCGCTCGTCCTCACGACGCGCACTTGTCCCGAGGGCCCGATCGTGTCATTAAGCAATAAGAACGTCAGCTTCGGCGACGTCACGGAAGGAACCACCAGCCCGCCGCTCACCCGCACCATGAGCAACGTGGGCGATCAGTCACTCACCATTGACAGCATAGTGGTCACCAGTTCGGATTACGCCCAGACCAACACCTGCGGCTCAACTCTGGCAGCCGGCGCCAGCTGCACCTTCACCATCACGTTCACTCCCAGCAAAACGGGACAGGATAATGCCTACATCAACATCAACGACAGCGCATCCACCAGTCCGCAGGAGTTCGATCTATTCGGTACTGGCGAGGCCAAGTCGATGAAGGGTCAGAGTCGTCCTGCGTCGCATGAGGTTGTGACGACGACCGGCGATGATGATGGCGACAACGACTAGGTTCGTCATCCCGAAGCCCCGCGCTTTCTCCAGCGGGGCGAGAGCCTGCCCTGAGCTTGCCGAAGGGGATTTCCCGCGCATCGCCGCTGAGCGGGAGCCAAAATGCTGCCGCTATCTAGCTGACCGTCAACTGCACCGTCACGGTTCTCGTCGTGCTCCCATTATTCGCAATCACCGTAATCGAGTAGGTCCCAGCCGCCGTGTTCGTTCCCGCAGTTACCGTTAACACGGATGTCCCAGAAGTCTTGATCGAACTCACGCTCAGCGACCCCGAGAGTCCCTTCACTTCCGTAATTCCATCCAGAGTCAGCGTAACCGTCCCTGTGAAATTGAACGGAGTGAGCGCCAGGTTGAAGGTCGCCGACTTGCCCGGCTTCACCGTCAGGATCGAGTTGTCGACGGTGATCCAATAATCCGTGCCCACCGGGTTCAACGCGCACGCCGCCCCAGGACTGCCCGATGGCTGCTTATAGCTCGAGCCGGAGGAGTCTTGCGAAGTCGTGTCTTGCCAGCCCTCGAAATCATTGCCTGACCAATCCTTGGGCGAAGGCACCATATAGGGTGTGGTCGTGCTCGAAGTGTTCCACCAGGTATTGTTCTTCGACACGAGCGTGGTCTGGAACGTCGTCCAGTCCGAATCGTTCAGATAGCCATCGGTGAACAGCGATTGAGTACTGCTGTTCCCCTGGATCGTGTTCCCGGTATTCGTGAAGTTCTGGGTTACCAGATTACTGGTCTTGCCGGTTTGCCAGTTTGTGACGCTAATGCCGCCCTTCACTCCAATCATAATAATTTCAGCCGCAGCGTTATTCATCAGAACACTGTTGGTAAGGGAAACGCCTTCTGAGTTGCGCAGCACCAGCCCGCCCACCACCTGCGCGCCCGTGTGGTTACAAATGTAGGCGGTGTTCAGTGTGATCGGGCCCTCGTCTTTCTCAATGAATATTCCGCTCCTCAAATTGCCGGCGGCGATAATGCCACTGGTGCTGATGCTCGCATTATCCGTGTCCCAGTGGAGGCCGTACGCCTCATTAAAGCTTATGGTGAGGCCGTTAATCGTGTCGTCGTGTACCTGCCAGGCGTGAAAACCTGAAGTGTTGCATGTGTAATAAGCGCCTTGAGCGCCGCGCCAGTTGTTATACGAAGTCGTGTCCGATTGCCACAGCCCATACAGCGTGGTGGCCTCCTGGAATCCGCTATCTCCGTTATGTTGAGCTACGTTGTTCTCCACCGTAAAATAAGTCGCCGGATTCGAGATGCTCAACCCCTGGCCATTATTCCACTGGAATGTATCCGTATCGAAAAGAATATTGGTGGATTCGCCTGTCACTGACACGGCCGCGTTACCGTGGCAGGTATTCGCGTACTGAAAAGTCAGTCCCCGGATCACGACGTATGATTTGTGATCAATCTGCAGGATGGACGATGAGGTGCCCGCCTCCACCGTTGCGGTGCCCATGTTGGTTCCGGTCGCCGGCCACACGTAGAGCAGGGCGCTGCTTTCATCCACGTAGAAGGTGCCCTGCTGCATCTGCGTCAACGACAGCACCTGCGTCAACACCGTGCCGTTGACAGCCACCAACTCCTGCCGCATCGTAATCTCCTGCTGGAAGGGGCACGTCGTGAGTTGCGGGCAGGTTCCCCACGTATGAGTCCAACTCGTGGTGTAAATACTTTTGTTCGCGGAATACTCCGACCAGCCCGTGTAAAGAACCGCGCCGCTCACAATCACGGTCCCGTTCGTCGCCGCCTCAATCGTGATCGGAAGGGAAGTGTCTTTGCTGCTGTGGCTCATCGTAATGCTTTCCCGGTACGTTCCCGCTTCGATGGTTACCTTCGTGCCGATACTGGCATGATTGTTGCTTTCCGCCATCGATACAGCGGCGCCTATCGTCTTCAAGGGTTTTGATGATGTTCCTGGGTTTGAATCCGATCCCGTCGTTCCATTGACATAAACGTTGGCAGTTTCCAGGCTTTCGTTGACCGTCGCTTGCCCGAAGGCGCCCGTGAGCAGGAAGGGCAGCAGCAATGGAATCAGAATGGCCGCGTGAGCGAACCTGAATCGAACAGACGACTGGCTCTTAAAGGCCAGGGGGGAAGTGGCGGACATCGATAACACCTCTCGAATGGGGATTTCGGAAGGACGCCTATCGTTGGCGTCTTGGTGGGGACTCTAAATAGGCACCGTCCATCTGGCTAGGTCTCAGAAGGACATAACCAGCGCCGCTAGCGGGATCTGGGCCCAAGATGGGAAATACGGCAATGATCGGGAGGTTGCGAAAGGTTTACATGCTCCAACGAAGCTGCATGCGATGGGGGCAAAATGTGAGTCTAAAGTGGATGGACGAAAGTCCCATATCAGCTGCCCGAGCGCGCGAGCAAACGGCCGCGAAATCCCGCGCCAAAACGCACAGAGTATGCAAGAACTTTCATTCTTGACAGCTAGCAGGACGAAGCTAGAATAACGGCACGATCTCCTCCACCCCCGATGGAGGACGCAAGATTGGGTGGTTTTCCCTCGAAACTGCTAACTCTTAACAGTTGTAAATAAAGGCGCAGTTGAGCTGCGAAATGACCTGTGGGAAGTATCGGGCTTCTTGCTAAACGTGCCTGGAAATGTCTGATCTTGGCCAGCACCCGCCGTTCTGAATGAGCGCTTGGAGGATTCCGCGTATGACTTCTGTAATGCGAAGTTTGACCTCTCTTTTTCGTCCGCCTTCTGGTCGGCAGCCTTCTTATTCTCCCTGCCTTCGGGCAGCTGACGTCAACTCCAAGTTCGATTGCTTTTTCGAACACTTACATCGGCCTGATCACGGCGTCCAAGAGCATCAGCGTCAAGAACACGGGCACCACCAGCGTCACTATCAATAGCATCACTTCGTCGTGCCCTCAGTTCAAGCTCGCTTCCGGAACTACTCCCATAACCCTGGCCGCGGGCAAGACCACGTCCTACTCGTTCTACTTTGCCCCGCAGGCCGCCCAGCTCTACAGTTGCGACTACACCCTCGTGCCCTCGACTGGGAGCAACCTGGTGGTTCCCATCTCGGGAACAGGCGTGAGCACAAAGGCGGTTGCAAGTCTCAGCACGAATTCGCTGACCTTCGCCAATCAGTCGGTGGGCACTCCGAGCGCGAGCCAGTCTGTGAAAGTTTCGAACACAGGTACAGCCAGCTTACAAATTACGAGCATCACCATCTCGCCGTCCACGTTCTCCATCACTCCCGTAACACTTCCCATTACCATCAACGCCAATTCCAGCACGACCCTCAATGTGAGCTATAGTCCGGCGCTGGTAACCTCGGAAACCGGTGTCCTGGGCCTGGTATACAACCATCTCCCTGAGCAGGTTGTGGATCTGTCGGGCAACGGAATTGCCGCCCCATCGCTTGTGCTCACCAACGTTGCGACTCTGCCGGCAGCAACTCAGGGTGCAGCCTATCAGGCTCAGTTGGCAGCATCTTCTGGCAATCCCCCGTATACCTTCGCCCTGCAGGCTGGATCCACTCTGCCTACCGGCCTCACAGGTTCCAGCACCGGATTGATCAGCGGCACGGTGGCTTCGACTGTCGCCACCGGAACTTACACATTCACCGCGCAGGTAACCGATTCCAAGAGCCATTTAGCGACCAAGCTGTTCTCTTTGACCGTCTCCAAAGCTACGGGCGCTGCGTGCAACAACATCTCTTTCGACGTCCCAAGCACCACCACTCCCATCGTCCCGCTCAACGACTTGGGCGCGGGAACCTATCAGGGCGAAGAAGGCGGCTTGTATCCCAACGGCAGCAACGTGCGCCCGGCATCGCATGATTCCTATGGCGTCGGCCTTGCCAAGGCAATTCAGCCGCTTGATTCCAACGGCAATCCCAGCTCCACCGGAAAGTATGTGTTGCTCACCATGGGAGAATCCACCGCTCTGGATGAGATTGGCGTTTCGTTCCTCCCGCTGGCTCAACACGACCCGCAAGTCAATACCAACCTTGTCTTCGTCGATGGCGCGCAAGGCGGCGCAACTCCTGGACTGTTGCTTACCACCACGAACAACGCATACTTCAACACCATCATCAACAACTATCTGCCCGATCAGGGTGTGACCGCGAACCAGGTAGTTGCAGTCTGGATTGAAGACAGCAACGGCATCGCCACCGGCTCGTTCCCCACTGACATGACCACCTTGCAGACCGACTACGAGACGGTGATGAACAACCTGTACACATTGTTCCCCAATCTCAAGCTGGTTTATTTCTCCAGCCGAATCTACGCGGGCTACTCCAATGGAGTTGCGAAAATCAACCCCGAACCCTACGCCTATGAATCTGGTTTCGCCGTGAAGAATGCGATTGGTGACCAGATCAACGGCAACACCAACCTCTGCGACGGGAACGGGTGCTCGCCGATCAAGGCGCCATGGATGTCATGGGGCCCATACTACTGGGCGAATGGCTTGCTCGCCAGCCAGGATGGAATGGTCTGGACATGCCAGGATCTGCAGAAAGACGGTACACATCCGGCATCTACTGCGGGAGATTTGAAGGTAGCCATCCAGGTGCTGAACTTCTTGAAGACAGATGACACTACGACGCCGTGGTTCCTGGTTCCGTAAGTATGTTCCGTAAGCATGGTTCCGTAAGGATCGGGAATAACAGTTTTCAGTCCGGCGACAACTTGTAAGTTAAGCCCCAATGTCCCGCGAGCACCGCTCGCAGTACATTTCGGCCGTAAAGATAGTAAGTCGAGATAGTGGGAAAAAAGATTACAGGAGCTGACATGCAACGCACTCGAGCGGTCGCCATTGTGGGTTTTTTATTGAGTCTGGTCGCGGTCTTGCCGGCCATCGGCCAGGAAATTTCTTCCAGCCCCAGCTCCCTGAGTTTCGCCAACACTTATGTGGGCAAGGTCACCGGCGCCAAGGTACTTACCATCACCAACATAAAAAGCTCGGGAGCCGCGATCATCAATACCGTCGGCTTCTCCTGCCCCGGCTACGGAATATCTTCCGGAGTCGCTCCGACCTCTCTAGGCAAGCCTGGCACCATCACCCATTACTCCATATTCTTCCAGCCGCTTGCCGCGCAGGCCTACGACTGCAACTTCATCATCACCCTGTCAGACTCGACCGTGTTGAACGTTCCCTTGACCGGCACCGGCCTCGCCAGCACCGCAACGGTGAGTATCAGCCCGACTTCGTTGAATTTTGCCAACCAGGCCGTTGGCTCGACCAGCGCAGCTCAGACCTTCACTATCACCAACACCGGAACCTCCAGCATTAATCTGAATACGATCACGATCTCGCCTGCCGATGTCACCACGAACGCGATTACGCTGCCTTATAGCATCGCGAAGGGCGCAAGCCTGACGGTCTCGGTCTATTACAGTCCCGGCGAGATGGCGTCAGAGAATGGCAATATCGACCTCACTTTCAACAAGATTCCCGATACCGGTGTAAGTGTCACAGGCAATGGAGTAGCCGCAAGTTCGCTCTCCATTTCAAACTTTGCGACATTGCCGCAAGCCACAGCAACGGCCGCCTATTTGGCCACCCTGGGTACGAGCGGCGGCACTGGTCCGTTTACCTGGGCCGTTGCCTCAGGTTCAACCTTGCCTGCCGGCTTGACTCTTTCCAGCACTGGCGTAATCAGCGGCACTCTGGCCTCGAGCGTAACCACGGGGACTAAGAATTTCACCATCCAGGTTACAGATTCCACCAGCAAGACCGTAAGCAAAGCCTTCACCCTGGTCGTCTACGCCAACCTCAAGGATAGTTGCAACAATCTTTCCTGGGACGTGGTGAACACTTCGACTCCCATCGTGGCCCTTACCGATCTCGGCACGGGAACTTATCTGGGTTATGAAGGCGGGCTTTACCCGAACGGCGTCAACACTCGTCCTGCGGCAATCGATTCCTACGGAGTAGGATTAGCGGATTCCATTCAGCCGCTCGACTCCAACGGTAACCCGAGCCCGACCGGAAAATATGTTCTGATCGCGCTCGGCGAATCGACCGCGCAGAACGAGTTCAACCGTTTTTTGCCCATCGCTAATTCCGATCCTGCGAAGAACAAAAGCCTGGTAATCGTCAACGGAGCGCAAGGCGGCGCTACACCCAATCAGTTTGTGGGCTCCAGTACCTATTACTGGTCCACCATCCTCAATAACTACCTTCCGCAAAACGGAGTCACTGCCAACCAGGTCGTTGCGGTCTGGATCGAAGATACCGACTCCATCAAGACTGGTAGCTTCCCGGCCGACATGAGCACCATGCAGTCCGAGTACGAAACCCTCGCACAGGACGTGCTCAAGAACTTCCCCAACGTGAAACTGATGTATTGGTCTTCGCGCGTGTATGGAGGCTACTCCAACGGCCTGGTTAATCCTGACGATCCTGAGCCTTACGCATTTGAAGCTGGTTACGCTGTGAAAAATGCCATCGCCGATCAGATCAACGGCAACGCCAACCTGTGCGACGGCTACAACGGTTGCACGCCGATCAAAGCGCCATGGATGTCTTGGGGCCCCTATTACTGGGCGAACGGCATGTTGGGCAGGGAAGACGGCCTGGAGTGGGATTGCGAAGACTTTTCCGCCGACGGCACGCATCCATCTTCCACCTTCGGACAGTTAAAGGTAGCCACCGAGCTCCTGAACTTCCTGAAGACTGACGACACCACGACCCCGTGGTATCTGGCCCACTAAGGGCCCAGAGAATTCAGAGAACTGGCCCGCCTCGTCTCTCCGTTTCTATGGAGAGACAGGGCCTGCCCTGAGCGAAGCCGAAGGGGCGGGGCTTTTCATTTCGAATGGCAATTCACTCCGTTTGCCCCTTACAGGAACCGATACTCCTTTCGCATTATTGACCTGCCACTCCGCGTCCCTATAATCGCCGCATTTCAAATTCTGTGGGTGAGGCTCGCCGGACCGGCTGAACTGTTGTTTATGAGGGATATTCTCCATCCCCAGCGTCTCTGGCGACTCGTGAGGGTGCATGAGGAAACGGGTGAGTAGCTTGGTGAAACTTTCGTTTGTACTCGTTACCATCTTTGCCGTTCTGAACCTCGCCAGTCTGAATGTGGCTGGACAGCAAATTTCCGGCAGCATCCGCGGGATGGTATTGGATCCGAGCGGCGCCGCCGTCCAGTTGGCTAGGGTGACCGCGAAGCAGGGCGAAACCGGACTGAGCCGCACCGTAGTAGCAGACCGTCAGGGAGCGTACGTGCTGGTAGAACTTCCCATTGGGCATTATCAGCTGGAGGTCCATGCGAAAGGCTTCCAGAAGTACCTGCAGGAAGGCATTTCGCTGGATGTCAACGAGACCGCGACGGTCCTCATCCATCTCAAAGTCGGCTCCGAAACGCTGCAAGTTGAGGTGAGGGCGGACGCTGCTCTGGTGCAGAGCACGGTCAGCAGCCTCGGGGAAACTGTGATGGAGCGCGAGATTCTTGACCTGCCTCTCGACGGGCGCAACTTTTCGCGACTGGGACTGCTTCAGCCCGGCGTTGTGCCCTTGACGCCCGGACTGCTCGATGCTGGAGGCCCTGCGCGAGCAGGCCAGGCGTATGCCGTCGATGGCCAGCGGCCGGAGTCGAATAATTTTCTGATCGACGGAGCCGACAATGAGAGTTCTGTGGACGCTGGTTTTGTCCTCAAACCACCCATCGACGCGATCGCCGAGTTTAAGATTCTCACCCACAATGCGAACGCGGAGTTCGGACGCAACACTGGTTCCACGACCAACATCGTCACGCGTTCCGGGACCAATTGGTTTCACGGCGCGGTCTGGGAGTTTTTGCGCAACGACGCCATGGATGCCACGGATTATTTCACTCATGAGGTTCGGCAGTTGAAGCAGAATCAGTTCGGAGCCACCTTCGGCGGTCCGATTGTTAAGGACAAGACTTTTTTCTTTGCATACTACGAAGGCTTCCGCAATCGACAGGGCGAACCGGTGAATGCAACCGTGCCTTCCCCCAATGAAAGAAAGGGCAACTTCGCGGAGTTGTGCACTGCGATCCCCGGAGCTGCGATCGATCCCGTCACCGGGCTTTGCAGCAACCCTCAAGGGCAGCTCTACTTTTTCGGAATGCCTGTACCCTTCAACCAAATGACTCTGTTCACACCCATCGATCCGATTGCGGCGAATGTTCTGCCGTTTTTTCCAATGCCCAACAACGGCTCGAATGGATACATCAGCGCGCAGACTCTAAGCGAGAATAATGACCAATTCGGACTACGCTTGGATCATTACCTCTCTCACGCGGACACTCTGAATTTTCGTTACATGTACAGCAGTGGCCCCACGACAGATCCGCTTTCGCCGGTAGGTGCAAACGTGCCAGGCTTCCCCGTTGGGGAGTATGACCGCGCGCAGAACTTCGTCACCCAGGAAACCCACATTTTCTCGTCATCCGTCATCGGCGTCGCCCGCTTCTCGTATCTACGCAATACATTCCTGCTTGACCAGCACCTGAATCACGAGTCGCCGTCCGCTCTAGGGTTCCAATATGCTCCAACCCTGCCGTCAGCCGCCGGTCCTCCGTTTATCCAGGTTGGCGGGTACGCTTCGGTAGGCGATCCCATCACGGGACCGCGCAATACTTTCCAGAACACCTTTGACCTCTCGGGATCTCTGAGCTGGATACACGGCCGTCACGAACTGAAATTTGGCGGAGGTCTTCGGCGCGATCAGATCAATGCCCTACAGGGCATCGCTTCCAACGGCTTTTTTGTATTCGCGCAGTTTCCCTTCAGTGACGGCTTTGCCAGTTTCCTCTCGGGCAATCCCGTGGTCTTTCTGCAGGGCGGCGGCGATTTTAACCGCGAAATCCGTGACTGGGCTCTGGATGCTTACGGCCAGGATACCTACAAAGTTACATCCAACCTGACGCTGAACCTCGGGCTGCGTTACGAGCTGCCTTTTCCCTCCACTGAGAACAAGAACCGCGTGAATCTTTTCGTTCCGGGAGCGCAATCGAAGGTAAATCCTGCCGCTCCTGCGGGACTTCTTTATCCCGGCGATCGCGGCGTGCCTGCGGGCTTAATCCCGACTCAAAAGACGGCCTTTGCCCCGCGCGTCGGCCTTGCCTGGGATCCGCGCGGAGACTCCAAAACTGTGGTCAGCGCGGCCTACGGCATCTTCTATGAGCCTTACTACACCGGCGAAGGCGGTCCGCTGCAAGATCCCGTCAGCGCTCCTCCTTATCTTAAGACTCAGCAGATAAGCTTTCCCGTCAACTCATTCGCCAATCCGTTCTATAGCCCGAATCCTTTCAGTCAAGCTTTTCCCGAGCCCATGACTCTTCTCGTGGTCGCGCGCAACCTGCACCTGCCGTATGCGCAGGATTGGAATGTGAACATTCAACGCGCCTTCGGCACGGACTGGCTGTTTCAAGTCGGCTACGTGGGCACCAGCGGTGTGAGGCTGCCGCGATTCATCGAAGGGGATCCAGCGGTTTTTATCCCTGGTGTCGATGGAAGCGGCAATCCCCTATCCAACGAAAACAATGTGAACCAGCGACGGCTCTATTCTGGATGCACGCTGGTGAATCCTAATAAGTGCGTTTACAGCTCGGTCGGTGAAATCGCGAGCATAGCTAACTCCAGTTACAACGCCCTCGAAACCAGCCTGCGCAAGCGCTTCAACCACGGACTCTCCTTGCTCGCGTCCTACACCTGGTCGCATGCCATCGATGACGTTTCTTCCTTTAACATTACCGGCTCCGCATCGCAAGACACCGCGGGAGAAAACGATCTGGCACAGAATCCGTTTAATCTCGCGGCGGAGCGCGGCCGCTCCATGTTCGATGCTCACCATCGCTTCGTGCTCAGTTACCAGTGGATGCTTCCTTTCCTGCAACACTCAAGTACGTGGCAGGGCAGGGCCTTCGGCAACTGGCAGTTGAACGGCATTTTCACCGCCATGAGCGGCACGCCTTTCACGGTCTTCGATTCCAATGACGTTTCGCTGCAGGGGCAGGCGCCGGAGATTTCCGGATTTTCCAGCAACCGGCCGAATGTGGTGGGCAATCCGAATTCCGGGCCGCATACCGCCGCGCAATGGTTCAACAAAAGCGCCTTCCAGCAACTTCAGCCTGATCCGCTGGACCAGTTCGAAGTGTTCGGCGATGAAGGCCGCAATGCAGTCCAAGGCCCGGGATACGTGAACTGGGACTTCTCGGCCTTCAAGAACTTTCGGCTGACCGAATCAAAGGAACTTCAGTTCCGCGGTGAATTGTTTAATGTTCTGAACCACACCAATTTCCGCCTGCCGGTCAGCGACATCGAATCGCCAACCTTCGGACAAATCCAGTCGGATGTCAGCCCGCGCGTGATCCAGGTGGCGCTGAAGTTTCTCTTTTAGCTATTGCCTGCAGGCCCGCGGCTGCGGCCCGATGAACCTGGGCCGCATGAACGGACGAATGCGTCCGTTCCCACAGGAGGTTCTCTTTCGCACAGCCAGGGCTGAGCAGCCTGTCGCCACTCAGCCCTGGCTGTTATCGCAAATCGGTAATGCCTTAGTCCACCGTCTCCGTAAAATTGAGCGGCGTCAGCGTGCCGTACGTTGCAGTGATCGTTATCGTCTGCTTGGTCAACCCGGTGGTGTAGTTGGTTGTGGCCTGCCCGTTGGTGGCTGTCACCGGTATGGTGGTTGAGAAGGTGCCTCCCGCGCCATTGTCGGTGAAGGTGACGGTGAGGCCCTTGATCGCGTTTCCGTACTGGTCGGTGATCTTAACGATCAGGGCCTTGGCCAGCTTATTATTCGGATGCGCAAACTGATTATTGCCCTGAACAATGGTGAACAGCGCTGGAGCCCCGGCAACCGAGTTTTCAGTGATCTTCAGGCTCACGCTTCCATTGGACGCAACGACCGTCAGCGACTTCGCTACCGTGGGCAGCGTATACATGGTGCTCGCCTGCCCAGTCGTGGCGGTGTTTGCAGGGTTCGGGCTGAAGCTGCCGCCCACATTGTCGGTGAACGAAATGGGAGCGTTCGGTACAACGTTTCCGAATGCATCCTTGGCCTTCACCACGAGGGGGTTCGCCAGAGTCGTGCCCACAGTTCCAGTTTGTTTGCTGCCCGAGATTAACGTGATCGAGGCCACCGGCCCAACAATACCCGTCTCCGTAAAGAATGCAGAGGCATACCCGGGGCTCGAACCGGTGATGGTTACAACTTGCGGAGTCCGCGGCAGCGTGTAGGTCGTGGTTGCTGTGCCATCCGCACCCGTAGTTGCGTTCGGATTGCTGAAGCTGCCGCCCTTGCCGCTATCGCTGAAAGTCAGGCTTACCCCCGGGATCGGCGCTCCAGTGTAAGGATTGTTTGCGGTAACCACGAGCGTTCCCGGCAACGTGGTGCCGGCATTGCCGGTCTGGCCGTTGCCTGTGGTGATAGCGATATCGGGAAACAATCCGTAGGCCACCAGTTGAGTCTGCGTGCCCATGTAAACTTTGCCGTTCGCAACGGTTGGGGTGGCGAAGTGTCCGATCGTTCCTAAAGTGTCGCGCCCACCCGAAGCCATGCCCGAGTCGTAGAGCAGGTAGAGGACGGTGGCGTCATAGGCGGAGAGCTTGGGCACATTGCTGACGTTGCGCACCAGCCACACGATGCCGCTGGTGTTTCCGTTGGCTGAGATCGAGGGCAGGCCGAAGTTGGTGAGCTTGCCTCCCGTCTGCGCTACCGGAGTAGTCGAGAGCTGGCAGCTGTTCGTGCTGGCGTTGTTGCTCACGGAGTAGGCCCGCAGATAATCCTGGTGAGCCAGGAAGTAAACCATATTGTTCCAATACAGCGGGCTGCCAAAGAATTCCCCGAGCAGCGCGGTGGGAACGTACTGAACGATCTGGTTATTGTCGGTGGAGTTGTATCCGCCCATGTTGTCGCGGTTGATCAGGTAAAGGTCCTCGTCCTTGCCCGATGCGACCAGCAGGTCCGGCGTGTTGGAGCAGGTGGTGCTCATATTGGGCAGCAGGATGGGGCCGGCGGAGCCGAGATCCTCATCGTTAGCGGCCATATAGGCCTGGTTGTACGGCGTGAAGTAGTCGGCGACGGTGAATACGCCGGAGTTCTCGGTGATGCGCAAAATGCTATCGCCCCAGTCCTGCGCGCTGGGATAGTTAAAGAATCCATTCGCCGTGGAAAGAAAAACATTGCCCGCGCTGTCAGCCGCCGGACCCACGCCGCCTGCCCAGATGGAACTGCCATAGCTCTCGTCGGGCTGCGTGGTCATCCACGCCACTTGCTGCAGGGTGGAGGCGCTGTAGGCAGCCAGGAAGCCCCAGGCAGTAAAGTCGCAGCCGTTCGATCCGAAGGCGACGTAGATGTTGCCATTCGATTCCAAAAGCGCAGGCCGCTGAAGCTGGTTCAAAGGAATAAAAGCCGGAGTGCTTCCGGTAGGCTGGGTAATCGTGACCGGGCTGCCGAATTTCGGCGCGCCCGTGGTGACGTCCAGAGCATTCAGCGAATAAGCGGCGGTGGAGGAGACGTAGGTCTTGGTGGCGACGTACAGCGTGTTGGTGGTGGAATCGATGACCGGCGTGCCGGTGATTCCCACTTGATTGAAACCAGTGACGGCGTTGCAACCTTCAACGCTGCTGGGCACGGCGGGCCCGAGGTTTACCGTCCAAAGCTGAAGGCCGGTGTCTGCGTCGATGGCATACACGCTGTTATTTTCCGTGGCGACGAAAGCCACGTTATGCGTGGCGCCGTTCACAGTGAGGCCATACATATAGAGCGGCTGCGCCTGCACATAGCCATCCACTGCGAAGGTGAACAGCTTGCCGAACTGATTCGAGTTCACGTTGGCTGAGGAGAGCAAAGTTTCGCTGGCGTTCAGCCCGTCGCGCGAGTTGTCATTCTTATTCGTGAGCACGCTGACCTGCGCGGATGCCTGGGGGAAGCACACGGGAGAAGAGAGCACGGCCAGGATCGCAAGCGCGAACGCGCCGAGCGTCTTTGAGAAGCGGTGAGAATTCAATGTACGCCTCCTGCAAAAACCTGCTGCTTTATTCGAGCCCGTCGAACAGTAGCGGCAAATGCAGCTGGTTCGCCGCTGCTGTGCAGAGGGTCACTCTGCCACCCTGGGGGAGACAGCCAAAAGCTCTAACCACATGGTTCGATCCCCTTACTTGACGGTCTCCGTAAAGTTCACCGGCCCCAGCGTGGATGTTGTCGCCGAAATCGTTATGGATCCAGTTTTCGATCCACAAGTGTAGGTAACCGAAGCCTGTCCGTTGGTTCCGGTGACCGGCGTTGTGGTGGAGAATGTTCCACCCGCGCCGTTGTCGGTGAAAGTTACGGTCACTCCTGAGATTGGATTCTTGTACTGATCGATTACCGAAACGACCAGCTTCTTGCTCAACATCTGGCCGTGATTCCCGGTCTGGTTGTTGCCGCCAACGATCACGAGAGTTGTGGCTGGGCCTGCAACCGACGTTTCGTTGGTCCTGACGCTTACGCTCCCATCAGCTCCCGTGATGGTGATCCCCTTCGCTTTCGTAGGAAGCGTATACGTGGTGCTCGCTTGCCCGGTTGACCCGGTAATTGCCGGATTCGGAGAGAAGCTGCCTCCCGCTCCTCCGTCGCTGAAGGTGATCGGTGCGCCGGATACCACTTTGCCGGACGCATTCTTCGCCTTCATGACGATCGGCAGCGGCAACGGAGTTCCCACCGTGCCCGTCTGTTTTTGACCCGAAACATCGGAGAGACTAGTCACGGTTGGAGTTGAGGTTTCGGTAAAGGTAGCGGAAGTATAGTCAGCGTTGGCGGCAGTGATGGTCACCACTTCCACTGAGGCTGGAAGAGTGTAGGTAGTCGACGCCGTGCCACCCGCGCCGGTCGTGGCAACTGGAGTGCCGAAGGTGCCGCCGGCTCCCCCATCGCTAAAAGTGATGCTGACGCCAGACTCCGGAGTGCCGTTGCAGGTTGCCGACACCGAGAGTGCGGTAGGCAAGAGTGTGCTCTCCATGCCGCTTTGATTGTTGCCGGAGGTGGCGCTGAGTGCGCATACGCCAGCCGTCTCGGTAAAGGTTGCCGACGTATAACCCGCGCTGCTGGCGGTGATGGTGACATTTCGGGCACTCGGCGGCAGAGTATAAGTGGTGGACGCCATGCCGTTCGCGCCGGTAGTCGCGTTTGGAGTGCCGAAGGTCCCGCCTGCCCCCCCATCGCTGAAGTTGACGCTAACGCCCTGAGCCGGGCTGCCGTCACTGGATGCAAAGACCGTCAACGCAACAGGCAAAGTGGTGCCGATGCCGCCCGTCTGGTTGTTGCCGGCGCTCGGGCTGAGGGCGAGGGTGTCGGCGGTCTCGGTGAACGTGGCTGAGTTATAGCCGGAGCTAGTGGCGGTAACGGTCACCGTTTGCGCGGTGGACGGCAACGTATAAGTGGTCGAAGCCGTACCGTTCGTGCCGGTAACTCCGGTTGGAGTGCCGAAGGTTCCACCCGCACTGTTGTCGCTGAAAGTGACGCTTACGCCCGCGACCGGAATGCCGTTACTCGTTGCCGTAACCGTAAGCGCCGTGGGCAGTGTTGTACCGGTGCCCCCACTCTGATTGTTCCCTGCGGTAGCGGTCAGCGCCTGGATAGTTCCAGAGGTCGCTGTTTCGCTAAACGTTGCAGATGTATAGCCGGTGCTGGTTGCGCTGATGGTCACGGTTCCAGCGTTAGGTGGAAGCGTGTAGGCCGTGGATGCCACGCCATTGCTGCCGCTTACAACGGGTGATGGAGGGTTGAAACTGCCGCCCGCTCCGCCATCGCTGAAGCTCACGCTCACACCGGAGTTGCCCACCCCGGAGTTCAGATTCGACGCCAAAACCGTCAATGCGTTGGGCAGGGTGGCGCCCGTTCCGCCAGTCTGATTATTACCCGCGGTTATTGTGAGAGCCAAATTCGGCGCCAGGTACCAGGGCTTGGCGCTGTCATCCGTCTTCAGGAACTGAAGGAGTGCAGTTGCGACCTTCAATTGCCCGTACGTGGACGAAGGATGGGTTCCATCCAACGAGAAATCTTCGCAATCCCAGACCAATCCGTCGCTGCGGCCCAGCATGCCATTGGACCAGTAGTAGGAGCCCCAGGACATCCACGGAGCGACCACGGCTCCGTTCGCCGGGTTGTAATTCAAATTCGAGTTGCCGTTGAGCTGGTCGGCGATCGCCCACTTCACGGCGAAGCTGACTTCGTAAGAATAAGGTTCGGGGTTGATGGTGGCGATGCCGTTCGAGTATCCGCCATAAACGCGCGACGAGAAATACACCATCTTCAAATTCGGAAACAGAGTGTGCATGGTCTGCATCATCGTCTCGTATTCCGATTGAAGAGTGGTGATGTCTGTGGGAAACGATCCGGTGGCAATTCCGTCGGTGTCTTCTATCCAGGCAGTGACGACCTGATTCGCGCTCACGCCGTTTTGCGGCAGGTAATTGTTGACCACCATGTCCCAATAGGGCGAGGTTGTGCCGGTGAAGACATTGGGCGTGGCTCCGCCCTGTGCGCCATTCACCAGCACCAGGTTGGGATTCTTCGCGGGATCGGCGTTGGCGATGGGCAGGAAGCGGTTGAATTCGTTCTGCAGGGTAGATTCACCGATGGCCAGCAAAACATACTTTCCGGTCGGGCTGGGGTTGCCGTTCGAATCGAGAGGTTGAATGGCATTCGCCAAGCCCACTCCGTAAGAGTCCTGCGCCGCAGGCCGCACATTGCTGCCGTTGGGGTAAAGACCGCCTTCCCCGTATTGTGTATTTCCCTGATAAAATCCGGTGCCCAGATCGTTGAGCGCGATGATCGGGGTACCAAGTACGGGATCGTTAAACCAGATCTCGTTGCAGTTGTCCCCGAGGTTGGCGAAAACGCCGAGAGTGAACAAGGTGCTGGCGGTGGCGTTGGTCGAGCTATCTGTCACCTGAACAGTGAAGGTGTAATTTCCTGTGGCCACGCTCGAAGCCAGAGTGCCAGTAATCACGCCCGCGCTGGAAAGACTCAAGCCGGTAGGCAAAGTCGAAGCCGCGGCGAGGCTCCAGGTATATGGCCCCACTCCGCCGCTGGTGGCCAGAGTGGCCTGGTACGCCGCGTTCTGCGTGCCCTGCGGTAGTGTCGGAGAACTCGAGATCACCAGTGAGCTGGCCGCGATCCCATTACCGCTCAGGCTCGTTCCCTGGTCCGGAAGATCGTTGTAGGTGATTGCAATCGCGCCCGCCTCACCCGAGGTCGCCTGGCTCGGCGTGTAGTAGATCGGGATCGCTAACGTCCCATTCGTCTTTGCAATGCTATAAGGCAGAGTGACGGGGCCGGTCGTGAAGCTCGCTGGTGACACCGTAATGCCCGTGACATTTATGCTTTGTCCGCCGGTGTTCGTGATCGTAATCGTCTGCGGGGCGCTCGTGGTTCCCACTGTCTGGTTGGGGAAACTCAACGTAGTGGGCGTGAGGCTGGTCACCGCGGTGGTCGATTTTCCTGTACCCGTCAGTGGCACGCTGACCTGGGTCGAATCTGACATCGTCATTACAAAATTGCAGTTGTAGGTGATGGCCGCGGTGGGCTGAAAGAAAATGGAATAGTGGGTGATGTCGCCCGGGTTATAGAGTGACGTGGGCGCGACTCCGGAGGCCAAGCCATACTGCGGACAGGTAAAACTAACGCTGTTGATGATGACATTCCCAGTAGTGATGTTCGTGATCGTCACTACTTTTGAACCGCTCACCAGACCCAGATATGTATTGGAAAAGGTCAAAGAACTTGGGCTGGAACTGACGTCCTGGGCAAAGCCGGACGCCGCGAGCGCAGCCAGCAGGAAACAGCCCAATACAACGCGCGAAATCCGGTGCATGTTCAAACCCATGGGTCCCCGACTCCTTCAATTGACCTGCCTGACGTGTATTACGGGGGAACATCCGGCTCAGTTGAAGCCTGTCTTTTCCTGCAGAGAGTTATAGCCGCGCACTAACGTAGCAGTCGATCTCGCAATGCAACTGAATTTCTTCGAATTGCGGGATGGTCCATGCCATACCGTAGTTGTCCCTCTGACAACTTCGGTAAACCGGCCGCGTAGGATAGGGGGAAATCCAGCGACTGGGGCTCGCCAGCGCCGTGAGAATCTTCGTTATTCTCCGGTGCAGTGCAAGTCCTGTCAAGGATGAAAGTTCTTGCACACTGCGGAAATCCGGGTTTTGCTTAGCTAAGAGGTATGCAGGATTTTGCATACTGTCTAAGCCACGATTTTGCTGTGGAATAGCATTAGTTTCAACCAAGAAGGGCACGAAAGTACGCCAAGGAAGGTAGGTGTAATCAAGACTTGGTTACCTTCGTGTCCTTCGTGGTTGATGATTTTAGAACGTGCCAGGCATGCACTGCCGTTGACCCCGCTCCCTTGCCCCTGCTACCGTCAAATGTTTGCCTGCACCTCACGGAGATTCACCATGCCTGCCATCAAATTTCGCGGAGTCGACTTCATCCAATACGATGGGCTGCTTACCGAAGAAGAGCGCCTGGTGCGCGACACCACGCGCCAGTTCATTGAAGACAACCTTATTCCTATCATCGAGGAGTGCAACCGAGCCGGCCGCTTTCCGCGCGAACTGGTCAAGCCCATGGCCGATCTCGGCTTCTTCGGCGCATCGCTGAAGGGCTACGGTTGCGCAGGCATGGGCAACGTCGAATACGGACTGATGACCCAGGAACTGGAACGCGGAGACTCCGGCGTGCGCAGCTTTGTCAGCGTGCAGTCGGGACTTTGTATGTACCCAATCTACGAATTCGGCAGCGAAGAGCAGAAGCAGACTTGGCTGCCCGCGATGCAGAAGGGCGAAAAGCTCGGCTGCTTTGGACTCACCGAACCCGGCTTCGGCTCCAATCCCGGAGGCATGAAAACCCGCGCCCGCAAAGTGGGCAACGAATACATTCTCAACGGCGAGAAAATGTGGATCACCTCCGGCACCATTGCCGATGTCGCCGTGATTTGGGCCAAAGTCGAAAACGAAAACGATAAGATTCGCGGATTCCTGGTCGAAAAAGACCGCCCCGGTTTCACGTCGCAAGATGTTCATGGCAAGTGGTCGCTGCGCGCCTCGGTGACTTCAGGGCTCTCCATGCAGGATGTCCACATCCCCGAGGCGAACCTGCTGCCGAAGAGCGACGGTCTGAAATCCCCATTGATGTGCCTGAATCAAGCCCGCTACGGCATCGCCTGGGGAGCGATCGGCGCGGCCATGTCCTGCTACGACTGCGCGTTGCAATACGCCATCTTGCGCAAGCAGTGGCGCGACCAACCGATAGCCTCGCACCAGCTAGTGCAGGACAAACTCACGTGGATGATCAGTGAAATAACCAAAGCGCAACTGCTAGTGCTGCAAGTAGGCCGCCTCAAAGATGCGGACAAGGCCGAGCACCAGCACATCTCGATGGCCAAGCGCAACAACGTCTGGATGGCGCTGGAGTGCGCCCGCCTCGCCCGCGACATTCTCGGCGCCAACGGTGTAGCCGACGACTATCCCATCATGCGCCACATGATGAACCTGGAATCAGTGAAGACCTACGAAGGTACCCACGACGTGCACTCGCTGATCATCGGGCAGAGTATTACGGGGATTGACGCGTTCTAGAGCACCACGGGATACTGGCGAAATGCGTGCTTAGCCGCGCCAGTCTACAGGATGTCGCTCCTTTACAACCCTGCGAATTTGTTCCGTTTTTGTAACACCAGCAAACCCGGCTTGCAGCGGGCGACTCCACCGATCCGCACCTCCAAATATTTTCGACCTCGGGGGACTGGGAGCCTCCGCGCGCCAAAAGACCTTCGGAATACCAGCCATCAAGCAGCTCTGTTCCAACTTCGTAACAAAATCAACTTTGTTTTACGGACGCATTGTCTTTCCGGTTAGTGTTGCTGCCCATCGAGGGCGCAGAGCCTTTTCCCCAAAGGCTAAAGTTATCTCTGATTCTCAATGGCGGAGGTGTGACACGTGTCTTCCACACTCCTGGAACTCGCTATCAGCATGATCTTCTTGTACCTGATGTTGAGCGCCGCATCGTCGGCGATTCAGGAAATTATCGCCAACATGTTTCGCTGGCGGGCAAAGACTCTTGAGAAAGGCATCGCAGGTTTATTTGGCAGTGCCGTGTTCAAGGATGAGTTTTATAAGCTGCCAATTATTGAGAGTCTGTGCAGTCCGAACGCGCGCGGCGACCTGACCCATAGACCTTCTTATATCGCTCCAGCCACGTTCGCTCTCGCCGTGTTGGATTTGGCAGCCAAGAAAGGAATCAGCCTGACTGGCGGTCCAGCGGGGGCAGCACCGCAGCCGGCTCCAAATGTAAACGGTCCTGTACCTGCCGGTGTCGCAGCTGCGCCGGATGCCACGCCCGAAGAGGACCCGCTCGCCAAACCGGCAGCACTTCTGAATTCGCTGCTACTGGGAGCCACGGGCGTAGAGGATCAAAGGAAACGCCTTGAGGGCTGGTTTAACGACTCAATGGACCGCGTCTCCGGCTGGTACAAGCGCACCTCGCACGCCTGGCTGTGGATCATCGGGGGCGCACTCTGCGTCTTGGTGAATGCCGATTCAATTTCCCTGGCCAAGGCATTCTGGAATGACCCGACCCTGCGGGCGGCAACGGTCGCCGCGGCAACGGAGCATGTGAAGAATGCGCCGAAACCGGCGGCCACCAACAACACTGCAACAACTCCGGCGTCCGGCGGAAGTGGCAGCGCGCAAACCACGCCCTCTGACGACGATGCGTTCAAGCGGTTGAATGATGTCAAGCGAGAACTGGCCACCGCCGACATTCCGCTGGGCTGGTGTTGGAACGATGACAAAGGGCAGAAGAAATGTTTCCCGATGTTCGCGAGTACGGCGCCCCCGGCCCAAGGCGCGCCCGTGGCGACCAAAGATGCGCCAGTGCCGGATCCCCGCATGATCGATAGTGCCAGTGCGAGCGGAGACCCACTGCTGTGGTGGTTCTTGAAGCTCATCGGTCTGACTCTAACCGTCCTGGCGATTTCCCAAGGCGCACCGTTCTGGTTCGATCTGTTACAGAAAGCAGTGAATCTCAGGTTGTCGGGAGACGCGCCGGACGAAAAGCAGCAGAAGAAGTAGGGCCAAGTCATTAAATGTTCGGGCCGCTAGTTTTGTGAATCCACAAATGCGGGGTCAATTGAGATATGAATTCTTATCAAGCTAGGTGGTCCCGGAGATGGTCGGGCGCGCTTTCTACTGGATTGCTATTGATGTTTGCCTGTCCTGGAGGTTGGGCGAAGGGTGCGCCCGCCGCTCCGGTAGCAAAATTGGTGAAGATCGCGGCACAGCCAAACGCGACTGTGGGAGCCGAGACCACCATCACGTTCACGGTGCTTGACCAGAACCACAAACCTTTCACGGGCTACAAGAGTACGGCCAAGGTGACCGTGACTCCTAGTTCTACGATTCCGGCCTCCCCCCTGCCCACGCTTTCATTCACTCAGGGGGTTGCGACAATGGATATCCAGTTCGCGGCGGCCGGCATGCAAACGATAACTGTCGACACCTTCAACCCAGTGATCGGGGCGGGCACTTTTTCCAGCACGGTGACCGTTGGAACCGCCTCTACCGGCGCCAACGCTCTAGCCGGATGCGCCACGTGTTTCGCTAGTATTGGTGCAGGCACACTTTTAATTGGAAAGTACCCCGACTACAACGTCTCTTCCAATATTTTGCAAGCAACCCATGTCGGAATTACGACACCCTCGTTTGCCGTCGGGGTGGCATACAAGCTCCCATTTCACGATGTTTATGGATACAAAGCGCTCGGCTGCACCATAGATGATTTGACCACGAAAACCTCAGACGCGAAAATTGCGTTCTGTTATCCGTGGAAGTCATTCATTAGTCTCAAACTGACGCCCGCCGCGAGCCAGACGCTTAACGGCTTCACGTTCGGTCTCTCCCATGGCCTTCACCAGTATTTGGACTTGATGATCGGAATAGCCTATTCGGCGCATAACGAAATCTCGCCCGGATTTCAACAGGCAGCCGTAAGTTTGGTGAAGACACAGCAAGCCGCAAACAACCCGTATTACGCTCAGTTCAACCTGGCCGCCTTAGAAGCAAATAACACACAGACGGCGTATGACGGCTTTCCGACCCAATTGCTGAACGCGAACGGTACGACAGGTCCGCTGATCTACAACGGGAGTATCACCATTAGTCACTATCGACCGGGATTGTTCCTCGGAGTGTCATTGCCCCTGAACTTCAAGAGCGCTGTGTCAGGTCAATGATTGTTGGTAACGAAAATCTTCCGCGCGGAAGAATGCGAAATAAGCGTGGAAGAAACTTGTCATTCACGCCGTAGGCTTCTCCCGCGGCGGTTCCACCGCCAGAAACTCCTCCGCGAAGCGCTGGGCATAGCTTTCGAGTAAAGCCTGCACGCGCTCCTGATCGGCCGATCGCAGAATCAATCCGGCGTGGTGGTGCTTCTTGATCCGCAAGAACACTTCCGGATCGTTGTATCCCGAAGTATCCGGCCACTCCTGCCGCGCCAGTGAAAGAATCACTCCCGCATACTCTTCGCGCGTTGGAGGCAACTGGTAACTTCCATGCTCTCCGGCGACTTCGATGCGGGCCCACTCGCGCCACAGGTTGATCCCTGTTGCGGCCTCGACCATCTCGTTGATGTAAGCGCCGCCTACGCGCGCGGCGCACTCTAGAAAATAGAAATGCCCATTGCCATTTGCCTTGATGAATTCCGCATGGGACACGCCGCGCACCAGTCCCAGCGCGGCAATCAGGTCGCGATTGATTTCCCGCAGACCGGAGTCTTCTTCGCTTCCTCTCGGCACCGTGAACGTGGTGAACACTCCGCCGCCTTGCGCGACATTCATCGGCGGCTTGCCGTATTTGCTCACGTTGGCGAAGACCACTTCGTTTTCCGAAACTACCGAATCCACGTGGTAGACCTCGCCAGGAACGAACTTCTCCAGCAGAAACGACGACTGCTTATCTCCCAATTGCTCGAGCATGGGCCACAACTCCTCGGGGGCATGAATCTTCTTGATCCCGATTGCCGAGGCTTCCTGCCGCGGCTTCAGCACCCACGGTCCCGCAACATGCTCAAGGTAGTAGCGGACATCGCCGTGATTAAAGACGGGCACGAAATCGGGCACGCGCACGCCGCGATCCAGCGCCTTCATGCGCATGGCCAGCTTATCGCGGAAGTAGCGCATGGTAGTCAGGCCCATGCCCGGGATACGCAGGTGTTCGCGCAGGGTAGCGGCGGTCTCCATATCGAATTCGTCGAGCGCCACAATCCGGTCGATTTTTTGGCTACGCGCGAGGTGGGTAACGGCATTCACGATGTCAGGAATCGGAAGTTCGGCGGGAATATAGAAGGTTTCATCCAGGCTTTCGCGCGGCCAGTCGGCATCCTTCAATTTCTCAGCCGTCAGCAGAAGCACGCGGCAGCCCTGGCGCTTGCACTCGCGCATGAACTCCTGTCCCTTTTCGTAGGTGGTGATGCACAGAAAAGTCAGCGGGGATTCCGGCATGAGTTCATCTCTGGACAGGTGCGATCTAAGCAGGTGCGATCTGAACAGGTTCGATCTGAATAAGTTCGAGAGAATACCACGACCACTGCGGCCTGGGCATCAAAATTTCCGATCTACTTCTCCAGATAATATTGCACCGAGGTCACCACGCGCACCGTCTTCATCAGGCTGCTGTCGGCCGTGGCGCCGTTGTCGCCCTCCTCGCCGGTGTTGCTGCCCTGATTTGCCGGAAGAATCGAGAACACGCCCTGATTCGCCTGCCGGATCGATCCAACCTTGCTGCCGGAATCGGAGGCGAAGCGTTCCGCCGCGGCGCGGGCGTTTCGCGTGGCTTCCGTAATCATGTCAGGCTTAATGGAGTTCAATCCGCTGAACTTGTAGGACAATCCCTGTCCCGGATTGCTGTTCAACACAATGCCTTTTTGCAGCAGCAGCATCGTCTTCTGCGCCGCGGCCGCAACCTGATCCACTCGCGAGGTTCTCACCGTGATTTGTTGTTCCACGATGTAACGTTGCGGCGCGCGGTTCCCGCCATATTCATTAGCCTGCGTGTCCACCACGCGGACCACGTCCAACTCGATTTCAGAGGACTTGATTCCTTGTGCATCCAGAAACTCCAGGATGGCCGTCTTATCGGCGTCGGTCTTGGCGTACACAGCCGACAAATTATCTCCGGCTTCCTTGTAGCTCAACGGCCAAATCGCCAGATCGGATTTCACGGTTCGCTCGACGAGCCCCTTGACGCTGACATACCGGTCGCTCAGGCGCGTTGCCTTGATCTGCGCTCCCAGCACCCAGCCGCCGACAATCAGGCCCACCGCGAGCAGCACCCCCAGCGCCGCCAGTCCACCCCTGGATTGGTTTGTGCCTTCCATGCTTGTACCCTCTGCTTTGCCGCCCGGACGGCTGGGCTAAAGTATATCTCACGGAATCTGCGCTGCGTTCGATTCCGATCAGCGCGCGGTCTTCGCGCAGTACACTGCACGATGGAGTATTTCCATCGCCCGGCGGTTGGGATATAGTCTCAACCCGGCGGACAAAACATTTCTTAATTCTGTTCGGAGGCCCTTATGGCTACGCAAACACGTCACGAAGGCAAGGCTCGCAGTTTCGGGGAAAACATTGAGAGCGATCTGGCGTCGCGATTCCTGCGCGTCGTCGAGGTAGCGGCGATCGCTTCGGCCCGCACCATGGGCCAGGGCGAACGCAAGCTCTCGGACCAGGTTGCCACCGAGGCGATGCGCCAGACCATGGATTCCATCCCCATGCGCGGCACCATCGTCATCGGCGAGGGCGAGCGCGATGAAGCGCCCATGCTTTACATCGGCGAAAAAGTCGGCGCCGAATTCCCCGATGGTCGCGAAGTCCCCGAGGTCGACATCGCCGTCGATCCGCTCGAAGGCACGAACCTTTGCGCCACTGGCGCGCCCGGCTCCATCACTGTACTCGCCGCGTCCGAGCATGGCGGCCTGCTCCACGCTCCAGATTGCTACATGGAAAAGATCGTCGTCGGACCATCCTGCAAGAACGCTGTCGACCTCGACGCCCCCGTTGCCGACAATCTGAAGAACATCGCAAAGAGAATGGAGCGCGATGTGGAAGATCTGGTCGTAATCGTGCTCGACCGCCCGCGCCACGAAAAACTGATTGCCGATATTCGCGCCGCCGGCGCACGTATCCGCCTCATTGGCGACGGCGACCTCTCGGCCGGCATTGCCGCAGCCGTCATCGGCACCGGCGTCCACGCGGTCATGGGCTCAGGCGGCGCGCCTGAAGGCGTGATCACCGCCGCCGCCATCCGCTGCCTCAACGGCTACATGCTCGGCCGTCTGGTCGTGCGGCCCGATCAGGAAGAACGCCTCGCCAAGATGGGCATCAAGGACAAGAACAAAATCTACGAGGCCGAAGACCTCGCCCCCGGCAAGCAACTCATCTTCGCCGCAACCGGCGTCACCGAGGGAGCACTGCTCAAGGGCGTCCGCTTCTTTGGCGAAGGCACGCGCACTTCGTCGGTTATCCTCACTCTACTCACCGGCAAAGTTCGCTTCATCGAGAGCATCCACCTTGAGAAGGGCCCGGATGTGAAGGTGAGGTTCTAGGAGGGTCCAATTGACTCAACGGTTCTGAATCACCTAGAATTATAATCTAGGTGGAATAGATGAAGACCGTAGGCCTGTTCGAAGCCAAGCAGAAGCTCTCCGAACTCGTAGAACGCGCCAGCACAGGCGAGCAGATCGGAATCACGCGCCGCGGAAAGCTCGCCGCCATTATTGTGCCCGCTCAACCGCAGATGACTTTAGATGAAATCTGGGCTGATATGGAGGAGATCCGAAAACACGTCGACCGTACCAAGTTCTCCAGCGTCAAGCAGCTAATCGAGGAGGGAAGGCGTTGAACCGGTTCGTCCTCGACGCCTCCATCGGGTTGGCCTGGTTTGTGGACGACCCAGTTCCGCAGCCTGCAGTCGAGGTCTGGCGTAGCCTGCAACAGGGGCACCGCGCCGTTGTTCCTTCGCTATGGATTCTCGAAATGGCCAACGGATTAGCCATGGCCGAACGCCGCGGAGCGCTTTCGCCCCCATACATCGACCACTGTCTGAGGGATATCGAGGTGCTGTTGGTTTCGACTCTAGAGCGGGCTGCAGCTTCGATGACGACCCGCCAGGCGTTCAATTCTGCCAGCGCATTCCGGCTGTCGGCCTACGACGCCGTCTATCTCGAGACGGCGCGAAATGAACATTTGCCGCTAGCGACACTCGATCGCGCTTTGAAGAACGTTGCTGTAGCTGCGGGCGTCACGTTATTTCCATGATTTTCGTTTCAGTCTAGGAAACCGTCCCCCATCTCCCTACTTCAAATACTCCCTTCGCACCTCCGCCGGAACCTGGGGTTCCGGCGGAAAGTCCTGCGAAAACCCCTTGAACATCGCCACCGTGTTCTCAGTCCGCCGCGTGCCGTCGTGCACTGCGATCTTGTGCGGCCTGCCGGGTACGTAACCTTCCCACAGCGAGACTCCGGCATACGCGCCGTCTTTGCGCAGGATGTAGTAGGTCATGTCAACGAAGCGCAGCTTATTCATGTCGTTGTTGTAGTTGCGCACGATGCGCTTCAGCGCGTCCATCCCCGCTTCCTGCGGAGACATGCCATGCCGCATGTTTTCGACAATTGTGTGCGCGCCCGCGACTTTAATGTTCTCTTCGCCGCTGCCGGTCGCTCCGGCCGAACCCACGACTTGATCGGTGTAGCAGCCCGCGCCGATGATCGGCGAATCGCCGCAACGTCCGGGAAGCTTGAAGCCTAATCCGCTGGTAGTGGTGCAGCCGGAGATTTCCCCTTTCTCATTCAGCGCCGAGCAGTGAATCGTTCCGGTCGGCGGAAACATCACCGTGTGGATCGCATCGCGCCGCAACTCAGGAGCAATGCCCAACTCAGCCGCGTGCAGTTCGAGCCTGCGATATCGTTCTTGCCACAGTTGCGACTGCGGCTTCGCCTCAGGCTTGGTGTCGGGAGCTTGCCAGTGCGGGTCGGCGAGTCCAGGTCCCCACCAATCTTCGTTCGAGTGATACTCCTTCCACAGCAGCCAGATCTTCCGCGAATGCTCGGTGAGCAGGTTCTCGCGCGGAAAGCCGACAGCCACGGCGAAGCGCTCTGCGCCTTCGCCGACCAGCATGACGTGTCCGGTGTGCTCGAACACGGCCTTTGAGACTAGCGAGACATTCTTGATATTGCGCACGCCGCCGACGGAACCGGCGCGGCCAGTGGGTCCGTGCATGCAGCAGGCGTCGAGTTCGACCACGCCTTCTTCGTTGGGAATTCCGCCCAGGCCGACGCTGGTGTCATTGGGATCGTCCTCCGGTCCCTTGACCACTCGGAGCGCGGCGTCCAGCGTGTCGCCGCCGCTTTTCAGGAAGGCAAACGCATCTTCGAGATAATTGAAGCCGTTTTTGGCGCAGACGATGATGGGACGGCGCTGTGATCCAGCTTGGTACGATCCGGATTGCGACTGACTGCCCCCAGCAACGTGTTCCTGCCCGGCTGGCTTCGCGTCTTCGCCCTGAGCGCGCGTTCCAACTCCGGCAGCGACTGCTCCTAAAACGGACGTCTTCACGAAATCACGGCGCGAGAAGGTCATGAGTTCTCTTTCTCTTACGGAAGCGGGAAGCATATCACGGGGGAAGAGCGCTTTTCACCACGGAGTCACGGAGACACATAGCAGGGGTGCCCCATTTCTCGCGTCCTTTCCGAGAAGTGGGATTCCACGAACGCCGATCTCTTGGAGTTTGATCTTGGAGCAGTCCCGGGGACGGACGTGGCGTTTACCCAATCGAAAAGGGGTGAATGTCCCTCTGTTCCCGAGTTTCACAAGCGTAAAATAGTAACAGGACGTGATTGCCTGTTCTCATGAAGACCAAGGCCAAACCAAAGCTGGAAGCCGATCGGCGGAGCGAGCGCACGGCTTACCGACGCGCGCGCAAACGCGCACTGGCGCGGCTCCGCGAAGGAATGGATCTGCGGTGGACGCCTCCTCGCTCCCGCGACGAGACTCATCAACGATAGACTGAAAAATCCCCACTCCTCGCAGAAGGCGCGAGAAATAGGGCACCCAGCTCTTTACCCTCGAAACGTGACCCACCCGACCTATCCGATTGGATATAGAACTATCCGGTTGTGTAGCTCCGGTGTCGGTAGTTCTTGGTCCGAGATTATTCACTTGACTCAATGTTGCCCCTGTGCTACTTTCTTTATGTGACCTACTTTGATGACTTTACGGGCTTTTTGACTGAATTGGATTTTTCAAGTGTTCGCGCACAGCTTTGAGCACCTTGGGATGGAACACGCCCTCAGCTAATTCTCCGCTAGTCATCTTCGCCGGATGCTTTTTGAACTTTACTTTGCTCATGGTGAACCTATGACTTCCGCCCCTGTGAATTTGATGGATGTAGTCGAAAAGTACAGTACAGACGATCACTGCCGCGAAGCCCTGACGCATCTCCGCTGGCCCGATGGTGTGCGCTGCCTAAAGTGCAAGAGCGAGAACGTTGCCCCTGTCCACGAGCGCAAAGTGTATGTGTGCTATTCATGCGATTATCAGTTCTCCGTGACTGTGGGAACTATCTTCCATGACACGCATCTCCCACTGACGAAGTGGTTTCTCGTTACGTATCTGATGACCGAATCGCGCAAGGGGATTTCCGCCAACCAGATTAAGAGAATGCTGTGGGGCGAGCACAAAGGCTCTTACAAGACTGCGTGGTACTTGTGCCATCGCATTCGCAAGGCAATGGCTGAGGCGGAACACAAACTCTCTGGCACCGTCGAGATTGACGAAATGTACATCGGCGGTCATACCAAAAATGCGGACAAGTGGAAGAAACACGCGCCAGTAGTGGGCATCCGTGAGCGCGGTGGGCATCTCCACTTCATCTCTGCCAGCAACTTGAATCAGGACAAGATCAACGAGATTATCTCGCGGAACCTGGACAAGAGCGTCGATGTCATCATGACCGACGAATCCAAGCTCTACAACTTCACCACTACGGCTTACCGCAAGGCGGAACACAAGCGCGTCAACCACAGGGCCGATGAATATGTCCGCTACGAAGGCGGCCTGTGCGTGACCACCAATGCGATTGAATCCGCGTTCTCGCTCTTTAAGCGCGGCGTTGTGGGTGCGTGGCATAAAGTCTCTGTGAAGCATCTTCCCGCCTACCTGCAAGAGATGACGTGGCGCTTCAACAACCGGAAGAATCAATATCTGTTCCGCGATACCTTGACGCAATTGCTGCATCTAACAACCTTGAATACAAAGAACTCACCAAGGCCGCCTAATCACTCCAATCAATCTTTCCATTTACTCTTGGATACGGAGGATCGGCATACTCGATCACTCTATCTTTATAAGGGCCGAGTTCCTGATTTTGAGCATTTTTCGTATATGGCCCCCGCACTTTATATGCGGCTACCCACGTAGGAATGTTCTTGTACGGTACTCTTCGCAAACGAAAAGACTCATGCCAATAACCATTTAAGCCCGTGAACTCTACCTCAAATTCTTGCATATCTTCCGTGTCCATTCCCGGTGGATAGTATTGCCCAACTTTTATATCGTGGGTGTGAACGGGAACATCTCCAATTATCAAGTCGAAGCCTTGGCGTATTTCCTCCGTTTGGTAAAGATGAGACCTCAAAGCTTCGTCTGTAGCATCCTTAGGCCGCGCCTTAAGTGCCAATTTCCATCTCGTAAGGTCCATCACGTGTGCGCGCACACTTCGCAGAGAGAATCGTTTACCGAGATTGGTTACCGTTATATTTGCCCCACCATCCATAAAATGTAAGTAGCAAACACTGTCGCTACCGGTTTGAATGTTGATTGCATCTGCGACTTCGGTCATGATTGCATCGGAGCGGGCCATAGTAGCGTTGAAATTCTTATCGCTATCAGTGATTGTCGCCCGAATACCATTACCAATGTCCAAGAACTTTCCCCTTGCTTCGCTTCGGGCATTGACTTCTTCCCTCAGTATTCCAGCTATCTGCTCATCATGCTCTCTGCGATCTTTCCTGATAGCGAGAATTTCCACCAACAGCAAAGCGAACATCATAAACGTCCACCCCGCCTTCTCCCAGCCGCTCGGGTCCTTCCGCGCGGTCATGAGAGCAGCCGCAATTCCCATGACTGCCACGCCAATACCGGGAGACGGCACCCACCATAACAAACAGGCCGCAGCAACCACTCCGACGAATATGAGCCACATTCCAAAACCCGGATGTGCCCACATAGCTTCCGATTTGTCGCGAACCACAATTGCCCAACGCAGCGCCAGCAAGCGACTTCGAACCATCGGACAAACCTCCACCTGGTCAGATTTGCACCTGACCGAGTGAAGATACGCTCCGGGTCAAATTGAGTCAAGGGCATAATCTCGTCTTGGTCGGATGACGCGCCGAGGGGAATGTAATGGGATTGTCCATGCTCTTGTATCCATGCAACTTAGGCTGCTCTTAGCGGGCCGCGCGGCCGCAATTCTTCGAGATTGGCAGAGAGAATGCTTGCGTTTGTAGCATCGGTACGTTTCCCAGCTTCATCCGTCATTTTTCAATTCCGCTCGCATCTTCGAAAGGGAGAAGTAAAATGAGGATCATCAACAGAGAGAGCCAAAACAAACTGGAGTATGGGACGTCCTACCTACGCTTGACAGATAGTTATTTCGATGGCGTGCCCCTGCCGCGAACGATCCGCCCACGAACTTGGATCCCTGAAGGATCTGTACATAGAGAACGAATCTTGTCCACCCAGATTGACAGCACTAGGTACTTCGAAGGACCGCAGAATTGTGCCGTCCGCGATGACAACCGCCGTACCACCTGGGTCGCGTTTGTCGAAACGCCGGCGGGGAAAAGTGACCGTCCTCGATTGATGTTGCACAAGTTTCCAGGATCTTGGCCTTCCTCAATGCAAGCCCCTCCACCTGAGTCCACATGTTTGGCAGAAGACAACGTGTGGCGTTTTCACATTGCGCTAAACAAACACACGGGCAAGATAACTGCCACGTGGATAACGCGTTCGGGTGGCCAGCACAAGCTCTGGCTCGATGGCGCAATTGTTGAAACAAAAGCTCAGGAACCCGACTTCCCATTTTTTGCGTTCAGCCAGCCACCCATAGGCCATGTAGCAACTACCCCTCCACCATTTGGCATCTTTGGGTACAAGTGCAGAAAAACGGGACGGTTGTTTCTAAGGCGCGTAGAGTCGGGCAAACTAACACCTGAGGTCGAACATGAAGGTTGGCGAAGTATTGGGAGGCATGACTTTTGGCATTTCGGGTGAGAAGGTGCTTGTTCGGATAGACCTGCTTAAGAACGGGAAAATTGTCCCCGCGCTTCTGAGGTCGTTAGACTCCGGAAATACCTTCACTCCAGCAGAACCAATAGATCTCTCCCACTACGGAACTGGTTTTGAGGTTGTTCCTGGCTACACGGAGCCGGTGGTTGACGTCGGGGGCCATTTCCACGCCCCGATTCATGTTAGCAACGGCAAAGAATCAGTAGCACTGAACTATGTTGTGAGAGAAGACGCCGCTGCTGAAGCTATACGGGTAGACGGCTCGAGCCGAATATCCAATTTCCAACTCGAGAACGTGGCGTTGTCCCAAGTCGCTGAAGAGGTGTTTCCGGCTACGCTTGGAAATCCAGAGGCGTTTGGTAACGGTACAACCGACGGCCACGGGCTTATTATGGTTCTCAGCACAGAGGGACGACTATTCTCCAGCAACTCCTCCGCAGGTGGCGTGTATTATCCAGAGGCCGCATTACTGAACTACGAAATGCCGCTGATCGCCGCGTTTGCTTCAACAGAATGTTACACCAGCGGCCTGAGACCCAATTTTGTCAGCATGGACTATGTGTACATCGAAGCCGACTCGGTCGGACGACCGATTTCCTCTGATTTGCACATGGAAACCTGGGACATGCCGTTGCCCGTTCCCCAGGTCGCTGCCACAAGCAAGGGCTCCCGAGTCGAAATTAAGGCGCTGACTGACATGGATTTAGAGCCGGGACAAGTAAGCTTCAGCTTTGGCGACCCATCCATCCGCATAACTGGCGCCGAGGTTACCAGTCTACGCACAGCCGTGGTGGAAACGGATGCAAAAGATCTTAAGGGGCAAACCGTGAGACTTGATGTGGATTCATTGTTTCACCGACACTACGCAGAAGCGGTCATAGCATAGACATGGCCGGGGGGCGGACACCACCGGATTTCAGCGGGCGTTGTCGGCCTGGGCTTCCATGTAGGAGCGGAGGATGGCGTTGATGCGGGTTTGGTAGCCTTTGCCGTGCTTCTTGAGCCACTGCACGACGTCGTGGTCCACGCGGATAGTGAGACGGTCTTTGGGCTCGGGCAGAGTCAGCTTTGCGGTGGCCCAGAACGATTTGCCGAGCTTGGGAATATCGGAGAAGTCGATTTCAGAATCCCGCAGGGCGCGCAATCGCTTGAAGTCAGTCGCGCCTTTGGAGCGAGTGCGTGAGGCGCTTTGCGTAGTCTTGCCCCTCATCGCGATTCCTCAGACCTCCTTGAGAATATCAAGTATGCATAGAATGTCCATACGTTGGAGCGCAATGGTTTTCCACAGCTTTCCACAGGCAAACCTTGTGACATCTGACCTTGCGCCGCAAAAATAATTCCTTCATCATTGCCCTAGCAGAGGCAGTACGGGCTCACTGAGCAGGTCGGGAACAAAATGCGGCCGCAACTCCTTTGTTCTCTATATTTTGACCTCTAAGTCCTTTGTTTAACGGATTTTGCGGGCCAAAACATGCTTAAGTCGATGATTCCAAAGATTGAGGGGGGTGGGGGTGGGGGCTGACAAATTGGTACACACCCAACCTATAGTATGGTTTTCGGCGGTTTCCCCGAAAAACGACACAATCCGGGCGCTTTCGTCGCACTGCAACGACCGCAAACGGAGGCCAAACCGCACCCAAATCATATTTTGGCACAGAATCCGCAGGAAACCGTAGCGCACGGGGAAGATGGCGCGCTGGAAGCCGCGCCCTTTCAAAGCCGCGCCGTGCGCTGATCACCCGCTGGCTGCGCCTCGGTAGCGGCCTACTAGGCCGGCTTGGCGGCCCAGGGATGGATGCGCTGGGACTTCGGTGATCGCGCGTACGTTTTTGTTCAGGTCAGAGCGGTAGCGCAATAGCGCGGCGATGTTGCCGACTTTGTCGAACTCGGGGTCGTCTTTGACGTAGAAGAGTTCAATGTCGTGGCGGATGACCCAGGGCAGGATCGCTTCGGCAACGTCGACGACCTCGCGCGTCTCGCGGCCGCAGACTGGACAGAGGTGCACGACGTGGGCGTCGAGGTGGCCGCAGCCGGAGCACTCAACGGCCTGCGAGTGAAAGTTCTGGCCGATGAGCAGCGTTTGCACTTCGCCCAGTTCGAGCGCGTGGAGCACGCGGCGCAGTCCAGTGACGCCGCGGCCATTGTGGCGGGCCTGGTTGATGGTTTCGCGAACCACTTCCTCACAACGGCGCTGCTGCGCGCCAGCAAAAATCTTTTCGGCTTGCGAGCGGATTTCCTCGTTGCTCACGTGAGCGACTTCGGCGGCGAACCGGCCCAGCAGCTTCTGCTTGGCATAGGAATGCAGTTGCGGTTCGAACTGCGACCAGTGAATGTCCTGGCAGCCGAGGATCCACTTGTCGAACATGTTTTTTTCCAGAGCATCTTTAATGAACTCGGCGATGAACTTGAAATGATGGAGAGCATCGTCGGCGACGCGGCGCTCGGCGTGGCCAGCATCGTAGCCTCCGAAGCCGTCGCCGCGGCCGCGGCGCGTTAAGGGGTGAAAGAAATCCATGCGCTCGCTGAGTTCGCCGAGTCGCAGATCGAACAGGCGCGCGCGATGACGGTCGAACAGCACGATGCCGAGGCGGGGAAACGCTCCCAGCAATTGGGCGAGTGGCTTCAGGTGAAAATGCCGGTTCACCGAGAGCTGCGTTCCGGCGAGTTGCGCGGGCAGATCGTACTCGCGCCAGAACCCCTGAGCAGAGCAGGCGAAGACCGCCTTGGCATGCGCGCCGTTGCCGCGCAAGCCGCTGCTGAGCAGATCATGCGAGAAGCGCACGATGCGGTCGAGATCGGCGCGGGCCGACTCGTACTTACCTTTATCCTTGTGTTTGCTTTCCAACCGGCGCAAGACTTCGCGCGCCAGGTCTTTGGTGAGGATTGCTTCTTCTTTATGGGCTTTATTGCGAGGCGTTGTGGGCTGAAAGTAGTAGGTGAGAGCGCAGCCTGCCTGATCTTCGAATTGTGCTAGTTCGTGAATCTGTTCCCGTGTAATCATTCGCAGTCCTATCCCTTCATTTTGGAATTGGGAGTTACGCGGTCCCGGTGGGCGCGAATCGTCCCTTGAACTGACGGGCGAAACTGGGCGATTGGCGCAAGTGATCGCGCGCGGCGGAAATGGAGAGTGAAATAGTTTCCGGCGGAGAGCCGGTGATGGCGGAGATTTCGTCGACGCCGAAGCCTTCAATGGCGTGCAGGATGAAAGCCTCGCGATGAGTTGGACTCAGATCGCGGAGAGCGGAGGCAATGAGGCGCAGCATTTCATCGGAGCCGACGATCTGCTCGGGTGTGGCCACGCGGCCGTCGGCGATGATGGTCTCTTCGGTGATGGCTTCGTCGGGCTGATGGAATTGCAGTTCAGGTTCGTCGCTGGCCTTGATGTTTTGCTTGCGGGCGGAATCTTCGAGGTGCACGGCGCTGCCGTTGGTGCCATCGGGGCGCGAAAGTTCATCGAGCGCACGCATGGCGAGGCGGTAGAGCCAGGGTTCGAGGGCGAGGCGCTCCGGCTTTTCGTGAGCGTCGCCGAGAGCGGCGGCGATAGTTTCGTCAATCACTTCGTTCGTGGTGATGGAATCGGGCTCGATGAAATCGGAGGCTTCGCGGAAATAGATTTCGCGTTCGACAAAGCGCTCGAGGCGGGAGAGATTCACGTTTACATAGGAGCGGACGTCGTCGGAAGAAACCGTTGCCGGGAAGACCGCGGCCAGCGTCTGTTCGAAGGGCACGGACGCGTTGCGGCGCGCGGAGGGGTCTTTTTGGCGGCGCGTCCACTTGTGAGAAGAGCGCAGCAAATCTTTATGCTTGTTGACCTGCTGCAGCAGATCTTCGAATGCAGTTTTCACTGCTGCCGCGGCGGTGGGGGCTTTGGCCTGTACGGCCATTTGTCCCGAAGGCAGGCGCAGATTAAGGGAAACGCTGGTGCCTTCGCGCGGGGAAACTTCCTCGACCATACCTTTGAGATGAATCAGTTCGGGGCGGAAGACTTGCAGCCGTTTTCGCAGTTTTTCGATTTGGTGTTGAATGTCTTTCTCTACGGCGGGAGTTTTATGAAGGCGGTAACTGATATGGACGTTCATTAGCACCTCGGGTAATCGAACGAAGTTGCGCAACCCAGTGCTTGCTAAGAAAAACTTGCTAAGAAAATTGTACACCCGGCGGGAGACGGCAAAACTTAAATTGCAGATTGATTTTGTGGAACCACCGGTTTCGGGAACATCGGGCGGGCCAGAAAATTTTAGGGTTGCGGCTAAAAAGCTTTTAGCCGCGAAGGTCGCAAAGAAAACAGAGCCGCAAAGGTCGCAAAGAAGAGCCGCAAAGGTCGCAAAGCCAATAAGGAGCGCAATCGGAGGCTTTATTTGCAGCTGCTTGCCGTGCGAGATATGATCCGAGAACCCATGATCCTAGGAAACATGAAATGGAAACGCATTTTGCTCGTTGTATGTCTGAGTGCCGTCGCTGGGGCTCAGGCTCCTTCGTCCAAAGAAGTGGACGCCGTGTATCCCGAGGCGCACGCGCTTTATCTGGATATTCATCAGAATCCGGAGCTTTCTGCGCACGAAGTGCAGACTGCGGCGAAGCTGGCAGGCCGACTGCGCGGGCTTGGCTATGAGGTGACGGAACATGTGGGCGGAACGGGGATTGTTGCCATCTTAAAAAATGGCGCAGGGCCTACCGTGATGCTGCGAACTGAGCTGGACGCGCTGCCGGTGGAAGAGAGGACGGGCCTGGTTTATGCGAGCAAGGTGCGGACGAAAGATGATGGGGGACACGATGTTGCGGTGATGCACGCTTGCGGACATGACTTGCACATGGCAGCAATTGTGGGTACGGCCACGATTATGGCGAACAGCAGGAACTCATGGCACGGGACGCTGATCGTAATCGGGCAGCCGGCCGAAGAGACTATTGGCGGCGCGAAGGGAATGCTCGCGGATGGCTTGCTGACGCGCTTTCCGAAGCCTGACGTTGCAGTGGCAATGCATGTGGGCAACCTGCTGCCGGCAGGGAAGGCGGGCATTGTTCCGGGCGTGTACAACACGAATGCGGACTCGCTGCGGATCACGATTTATGGCAAAGGCGGGCATGGCGCGTCGCCGCAGTCGACGATCGATCCTATTGTGATTGCTGCGCGAACCGTTCTGGCATTGCAGACGATTACTTCGCGCGAAGTGAAGCCGGGGGAGATGGCTGTGGTCACCGTGGGCTACATTCAGGCCGGGACGAAGAACAATGTCATTCCGGATCAGGCTGAGTTGGGACTGACGGTGCGGACCAGGAAGGCGGATGTCCGCAAGCAGATCTTGGCAGCCATCGAGCGCATCACTAAAGCGGAAGCTGAAGCTGGGGGCGCGCCGCGTGCGCCCCTGATCGATCGCTATGAAAGTACCGACCTGGTTTATAACGATCCCGCGCTGGCGGAGAAACTGAAGGGAACGCTGGAAGCCGCGCTGGGCAAAGAGAATGTTGTGATGGAAGAGCCGATCGGGGCGTCGGAGGATTTTTCTTATTTTGTGCAGCAGGGAATCCCGGGTTTTTACTTCGACCTTGGAGGAGCGGATCCGCAGAAATATGCCGAGGCCAAGGCTGCGGGGACGATGCTGCCGTCGAATCACTCGCCGCTGTTTGCGCCGGATGTGGATCCGGCGCTGCATACGGGGATTGCGGCGGAGGTGGCGGTGCTGAGAAACCTATTGAAGTAGCCTTCTTCAAACGTTGTTCGCGCTCACGCTTTTCGCCGAACATTCTGGTTTAGCAGTTCCCTTAGATTGCTGAGCTGTTCGGCTGGGATTGCGCGCTTCGGAAGAATGTTGAAGCACGTGGGAGATGTATAGAAAAGTATCTGATTCCTGCCTTCCACCGTTCGAATATAGTTCCGCCACTCAACATCGGCGGAGCCGCCGCTCCACTTCCAGTGCGCTCCAACGGAGTCCAAATCCAATGTCCTCGGCCCGTGAGCGCCGGGCTGCTTCAGAAATTGCCGCCGCATTGACCACAAGGGAATAACCCAGAGTACGGCGATCCAGGCAACAACCAGCCCCAATAATGGGAGCAGGTCGTGGGCAGCTCGGACACTGGGGTGAAGAAAAAAGGCGAAAAGGGCTAACAGCACGCAGAATCCCAGGACGGAAATAAAAAACCTTCTGACCCATTTGCTCAGCGCGCTGCGATTCCGGTGCACAGAGTATGCTTCGGTAAAATCGTTTTGGGTCAGTTCATAGGCGAACTGCATGAGGGGGCATTTTCGCAGATGGATAGGTACCTCGACAACAGGAAACTCGGCATGGTCGGACAAGCCGGCTCGCTTCGCTTGGCGGGACAGCCAAGGCGGCTGTCCCCACATGAGCGTCTCGGCAAACTGACACACGACCCTTCCATCGGCGGCCATCAGCGGCGCTTTAGAGCTTCGAGTTCTTCCAGCGTTCTTGGCCAGTCCGATCCAAGGAGGCGGGACAGGCTGCGGTCGGCCAGGACTTTGCCGCCGGTCTGGCAGCGGGCGCAGTAGTTGGTTTCTTTGTCGGCATAGCGAATGCGCAGGACTTTGTCGCCGCATCTGGGACATGGTTCGCCGTAGCGGCCGTGGACGGCCATGCCCTTGCGAAAGGCAGTTACTTTTTCTGGGAAGGCGGCTTTCGCTTCGGCGCGGAGATGGTCTATCCAGAATCCTAGTGTGTGTTGGGTGGCGGCGAATAGTTTTTCCCAATCGAGCGGCTTCAGTTTTTGGGTTTGCGCTAGCGGGGATAATTGCGCGGCGTGCAGGATTTCATCTGAAAACGCGTTGCCGATGCCGCTCAATAGGCGCGGATCGGTGAGCGCGCGCTTGAGTGTGTGGTTTTCGGCGGTCAGCGCGGCGCGAAAGGAATCGAGATCGCTGGAGAGGACATCGATGCCTCCGGCGTCGAACGAACGCAGTGCCTCTTCGCCTTGCACAACGTGCAAGGATGCGCGGCGCTTGGAGCCGGCTTCGGTCAGAACCAAAGAACCATTGGGGAAGTCGAACGCTGCCAGAGTCTGGCGGCCCGCCAGCTTTGCATTTGCTGCCCGCCAGTGAAGGCGGCCGGCAATCATCAGGTGAAGAACCAGCCAAAGATCGTTCTCCAGGCCGATTGCGATGCGCTTCCCAATGCGACGGAGTTGGCGGACTACGCGGCCTTCTGCGTCCGCAAGCGGTGGTTGCGCTGTGCGCAGGAGGAAGGCACTCTGCAGTCTTACATGCTCAAGGGGCTGACCTACGATGCGGGGTTCGAGCGCTGTGATGTAGGCGGCGATGTCGGGCAGTTCTGGCATGGGTATTAGATTGCGACTGGAGGCGCAATGGCGCAACATGGTCGCGACGCCAAATTGAGCTTCACTTGATGGACAGCCGAGGGCGGCTGTCCCCACATAAAGTTAGCTGATCTGTTCCAGAATCGCCCGCGCTGCAGCTGCGGGGTCGGCGGCTTCGGTGATGGGGCGGCCTACTACGATGTGGGTGGCTCCGGCGGCGATGGCTTCTGCGGGGGTGGCCACGCGGGATTGATCTGCGTGCTGGGAGCCGGCGGGGCGGACGCCAGGGGTGACGATGGCGAAGTTGTGGCCCAGTTCGGCGCGCACCGCGGCGGCCTCGCGGGCGGAGGTGACGATGCCCTTACATCCATTGTCGAGGGCCAGCGCCGCAAGGCGCAGAACTTCCTCGCGCACGGTTCCGCGAAAGCCGATCTTCTCCAGTTCGTCCTGGTCGAGGCTGGTGAGCACTGTGACTCCCAGCACCAGCATGTATGGGTTGCCGGCGCGGGCCGCACTCACTGCGGCGTGGAGCATCTTTGCTCCGCCTGCGGCATGCACCGTCAACATGCTCACGCCGAGTTTGGCAGCCTCGCGCACCGCCGCGGCCACGGTTGTGGGAATGTCGTGATACTTAAGGTCGAGAAAGACGCGCCGGCCCGAGGCGACGAGATCCCGCACTACTTGCGGGCCTTCGGCGGTATAGAGTTGCATGCCGACTTTGTAGGTCAGAGCCGAGTCGCCCACAGTGGCCACGATTTTCTGCGCGGCCGCCGCGGTGGAAACGTCGAGAGCGACGATCAGCTTTGAGCGCGGATCGTTCTTTTGATCCTCGCCGAATGGAAGATCGACGATTTGCGCGTCCTTGCTGACCTGAGCGGAAGGGATGTGGGGAGGAGCGGCCTGCATCCCTTGCAGTGTAATGCGTCTAGCGGAGTTCCGCCATTGGATAGTTGGAGGCTACGGTTTCGTAGACCTGGCGGCGTTTGGTGCGGGGTTTCACCAAGTCCAGGCGAACCCGCTGCAAGCCGCGGTTTTCGAACTGCAGCACCTGGGCTGCGCCGTAGGACAAGTCTATGATGCGGCCTGGTACCACGGGGCCGCGGTCGTTTACTTTGACTACCACCGCTCGCCCATTGTGCAGGTTCGTGACCCGCACGTAGCTTCCCAAGGGAAGCGTGGGGTGAGCCGCTGTCATGTCGTACATGTCAAAGTCTTCACCGCTGGCGGTCGGTTTGCCGACGAAATACTCGCCGTACCACGAGGCGGTCCCAACTTGATACGGTTGATTTTTGCCGGTCTGGTGGCGGATTTCGGGCTTGGCTTGAACTGCCCTAATCGGGGCGGAACTGGCCTCCGAGTTGTTTGGGCCCTGAGCCGCTCCCAGTCCGACGACCATAAAAGCGATCATCAGTCCATGAGCAATACGTCCACGCATTCAGTTCTCCTCGCATCTCAAAAGTCGTCCTAGCTAGGCTGTTTGGTTAAGGTTCTGTAAATGGTATGGGGCGGGGTGGGGCTTGTCAATCCGAAAGTTCATTGGCCTATGGTGACGTGGTAGTTATCGATATCTCACGTAACTTGTTGTTAATTATGATTAATCGGTCACATGTCTATCATTACAGGGATGTTAACTGTTTATCATATAGTAAATACCCAACGTTCCGTAGCCGAAGAAGAATTTACATCCTCAATGGATTCAGTGACTTACGGAGAAATTTCTTGCAACTTGTTTATCGTCAGCGTTTTAGGTACAAGGTTGCTTAAGGATAAAGAAATAATCTTGTTCAGTTAACACGGACTGCGCGTTTCGCGGAATTATTGATAAGAAACCATGGCTGAGACACCACCTGTTGTGCTAACAATCGCCGGCTTTGACCCCTCGTCCGGAGCGGGGGTTACGGCCGATATTAAGACGATCGCCGCCCATGGCTGCTATGGCGTGGCCTGCATTACAGCCATGACCGTGCAATCGACTGCCGGGGTGCGGCGGGTGGAGGCGGTCGATCCGGGACTGGTGAGTGAAACGTTAGAAGAACTGGCCTCGGACGTTGCTATCGCCGCCGTTCACATTGGGATGCTGGGGTCGGCGAAGGTGGTCAGGGCTGTGGTGGAGTTTCTGGGCTCGCGCTCGGGTAAGTCAGGGTCGCCTGGGAAGTGGCCTAATGTTGTGCTGGATCCGATCCTCAAATCGTCTTCTGGAGCAGAGTTGCTGGATACTGGGGGAATCAGGGTGCTGATCGAGAAACTCATCCCCTTAGCCGATGTCATCACGCCAAATGTGGATGAGGCGGACATGCTTACTGGGCTGAAGGTTACGGATCTCGACGAAATGCGTGCGGCGGCGGCGAAGCTGCATTCCATGGGTTCGGCGGCGGTGGTGATCACGGGCGGGCATTTGGAAAAGGCTATCGATCTGTTGAGTTTTACAACCAAGGATGGAGTCGAGGAAGAAGTCTTCAAGGCGGAGCGGCAACGGTCGAATTCCACTCACGGCACGGGCTGTGCTTTCGCCACTGCGATGGCCTGCCATCTGGCGCTCGGCCGCGGAATAGCCGAGGCTGCATTGCTGGCAAAAACTTACGTGAGTTCGGCAATTGCCGCCGGACATCCTCTGGGACACGGAACCGGCCCCGTGCATCATCTGTATCGCATGAACGAGCAGCGGCGAGCCGCGGGCAATGGCGGAGAGTAATCTTCGACCGCCGTCACCGCTTGTTCTCGACTAATCTAGAGTCAGTTCATAGACTGTGCCGTCGCCATAGAGCCCACCGTAGTATGTGGTGCCATAAAGATTTCCGTCGGGACCGAAGACAACGCCCCCGCCCGGCGTATTTCCATCGACGCCATCGTTGGCGAAGTTATGCAGAATAGTCTCGGTCCAGCTTCCGCCTGACCCCGGAGACAACTTGTATACCACGCCTATGCCGGCGGTCCCGCCGGAGGCGGTTGTCCCGTAGATATTACCGGCCGAGTCGAAGACAAGTGCGGAGAAAGCCGGCCCGGCTCCATCGCTTCCGCTGCCGAAGCTATGCAGGGTCTGCAGTCCCCAGGCGCCAGAGGCAGTCTTCTTCAGCCTGAAGACCGAACCTCCGCCATAAACGCCGCCGGAGAAAGTGACGCCATACACGTTGCCGCTCGCGTCTAGTCTCAGGCAAGAAGGCGAGCTCCCAGTCGGAAAGGAATACATCACGCTGGGCGTCCATCCTGCTGCAGAGGGTGTGAGTTGGAAGACGACGCCGCCCTGGTACGCGCCGCCGTACAGTGTCGCTGCATAAAGATTGCCCGATGGAGTCGTGATCACCCAAGCTGGAAGAGCCCCGTAATCGGAACCGCCGACAAAGGGCAGGCTTTCTGTCCACTCCCCGGTCTCGGTGGGAGTAAGCTCGAAGACCGCGCCTGATTCTGGATGCGTCGGGCCAATCTGGGCGGTCCCATACAAATTCCCGGCCGAATCGAAAGCAACGTTGCCCCACGGCGCGCGCGCATCTCTGCGTTGGAAGTCGTACAGTAAATCCTGAGTCCATCCGCCAGCTCCGGGCGACAACTCGTAAACACCTCCATCGAGACCCTGGAAAATTGTAGTCGTGAAAATATTTCCCGCATGGAAGACCAGTGGGCTTTCGGGGCGGCCTGCGACGTCCAGAATGATTACGGGTGCTGACCAGGTGCCGCCACCTGCTGGCGACATTTCAAAAATCGTTCCCGAACCGTCGCCGCCTCCGTACCCGGTCACTCCATAGAGATTGCCCGAGCTATCGAAGGCAACGCCCTCCAATACGGAGTAGCCGATGTCGTTGGGCTGAAGATTGAGTAGAATCGTTTCTTTTTGGGCGAAGGCCGCGGGCATGCCTGCAATCCATAGCGTTGCGAGAGCGGCGACAGCCGCTATTCCATACAATCTGGGCGGAGCATTTTTGGTACGCATGAGTTATCCCTTGTCGATGCGATAAGGAGTTTTCACGGACTCGGCCCTAAGTCTGCTGGGGGACTGGCTTCTAGATGTGAGAGTACTCTCACCCGGGGGGGAGGCAAAACTGTAGCGCGGCGGGATTCTGGTGTCAAGAAGAATGGTGTTGAGTTTGTGGCTTCTTTACGACATTGTCATCCTGAACGCAGCTGCTTCTAAGGCGAAGTGAAGGAATCTCCCGCTCAACCGGCCCTGCGCGTAAGCCAAACTCCAAGCTAATCGGCGTCGTTTGGTTTTTTCAGCAGAAGTCCGGCCACGAACGATGCGGTGGCGGCCAGCAGCCATTCGATGCGCCACATCTGGATGGCCTGAAACTCCGCTAAGTTCGAGGCACGGTAAACCAAGCTGACGCCGATGGCTCCGGCCACGCAGCCCAGGCCGATCATGAAGGCGATGAGCGCGGCGGTGGGCAGGCCGATCCAGCGCTTGATTTCGTGGAAGTGAAGATACTGCATCCAGGCAGGCAGGTCTAGTTTGCGCCACGCCGCGGCAGCCGATTTTGACCACAACTGCACCCGAGCCACATTGGGCGGCCACAGGGCGGCAACGACCCCGGCGTTCGTGCGGGCTTTCGCCATCGCAGGACGACGCAGGCCGCAGGTATGGCAAAACCTGGCGCCGATCATGAACTCGGTGCCGCATTCGTCACAGGCCTCAGCCATTTCTGCGGCAGCAGGGTGCGTTGTCTCCACTGCCGGGTCGGCCGGGGTCGGAGACCGCCAAAAGTCCTGCTGGGCGTCATGAACTACTTGAGCCATAAGTAGATGGGAATGCTTGTCTTCTGCAAGGCAAGCCGATAACCAAAGCGCATTGTTGACTAAGGTGTTCTTAACTCAAACACTTGCAATTTGGCACGCAGCGCGCTGGAAGTGATCTCGCGCAATTATTACTCGCAAGCCCGTAAAGATGCGCCGGTTACGTTGGTTTTCCGGATGCCCTTTCGTCTGTTACTGCAGCAGATTATAAGTTCGACCAAGCGATTCTCAGGAAATTGTTGGCTGCGGTCCGCTAACGGCTTTGGTTCGTCCCGTGCACCGACAAACTTCAGTTAAACTAACGCTAAGGGTTAACGATCGGGATGCGCTTGGGTCTGATATTGGTGAGACGGTTTGTTCAGAGGAGCGCGCTGCTGTGCCTCGTCGTCTTTAGCCTGTGGTTTCCTCAGGGCGCAGCTCAAACCCGGGCTGTGGCTGGGAAAGCGCCTCCTTCGACTGCTGCTACTTCCTCTGACCATGATCCGTTGGTTAACGCCGCCTTCGAGCATTTCTACAATCTGGATTACGACCGCGCGATCCAGGAGTTCGAAAAGGTGCTGGACCGGCACCCGGGCGACCCCGCCGCGGTGAATCACCTGCTGACCACCATTCTGATGCGTGAGCTTTATCGCATGGGTGCGATGAATTCCGGTGAATATGCCAACGACAGTTTTATTGGCGAGGCTCATCGCAAGGCCGACCCCGACGTGAAGGAGCGAATCAAACAATTGGTGGACCGCGCCGAGGGGCTGGAAGAGCAGAAACTCAAGGCGAATGCCAACGATGTGGATGCGCTCTACGCCCGCGGCGTCACTCGGGCGCAGTTCTCGCTCTACACCGCGCTGGTGGAGCGGGCGTGGTTTTCCGCGCTGCGCAACGCCGTGGGTGCGCGCCACGATCACGAACGCGTGCTGGAACTCGATCCCAAATATGTGGACGCGAAGCTGGTCGTAGGCACGCACAACTACGTGATGGGCAGCCTGCCGTGGAGCGTGAAGGTTGCCGTCGCCATGGTGGGGCTGAGCGGGACCAAAGAAAAAGGCTTCGAATATCTGCGCGAAGTCGCCAACAGCAGTGGAGAGAACAGCGTTGACTCCAAGGTGGTGCTGAGTTTGTTCTTGCGCCGCGAGCATCGCTACGATGAGGCGCGAGGCATGATGCACGAACTGGCGGCGCGGTATCCCAGGAACTATTTGTTTCCGCTGGAGGAGGCCAATCTGCTGCGCGCCGACGGCCGCGCGCAAGAGGCTGCGGCCGGCTATCGCAAAGTGTGGCAGAACGGCCGGGAAGGGAAGTATGGCAAGCTGCATTATGAGATGGCGGCGTGGGGTCTGGGTGAACTGATGCGCAGCCAGAAGGATTACGCCGCCGCCGCGGCTGCGTATGAACTGGTGGGCGAGGCTCCGGAGCCTGACCCGGAGATGCGGCAGAAGGCGAACCTGGCTGCCGGCGAAATGTATGACCTGCTACAGAAGCGCGATCTGGCGATGAAGAAATATCAGACCGTGCTGGCAGAAAACGGTGCGACTCCTCTGGCTGAAAAGGCGCGCGCGCACATCCGGGAAGCGCATCGGGAGTGAAAGCGTCTGATCGGGATGGAAAACGAGGCCCCCCATTGCCAGTAGGTGGTGGGCCGCCAAATTGTTTAGGTTCTGACGCATGCGCCAGGACCCCTCAGGGCGCCCTGCCTCAACCAGTTTTAGACGCTACTCGGATGCACTGCCGTGAGGCCGCTGTAACGACTGAAGTCCGTAACATTCAGCGTGAGTATGTGGCCGACACCGTGGACGAGCATGGCAGCCGCGAGCCGAGCGTCATACACCTGAACTCCTGAGACTGCGAGATGCACGACGATCCTGCGCCATTCGCGATAAATCCCTTCGTTGTCTGGCAATAGGCTCATGCCCGCCTCGATTGCGCGCACTTCTCGTTCAGCCTCGGCTGCCGTCAACCCAAAACCGTTGCGGGTGACGGGTCGTGTCATCGCGTTTCCACAATTCGGCGATGTTCTAGTGAGTGTAGTGCAGGGTTGTACGTTCTAAGGCCAATTTCGCAAGAGCGGCATCAATGAGTTTGTGTTGCGGATCGGAACGTCTCGCAATACGCAGCAGAATATTCGTGTTGACTAAACACGCGGCTATGGACATCTAGTCGTGATCCTGATAAATCCACTCACGGGATATGGTCTCAGGCAGCGGGGGAATCTTGTCTGAGAATTGGGCTAAAGAGTCGAGCCAGGCACGGACCTGTTCCGGCGTCTGGGGTCGCCTGCCAGCCTCCGGGGCTGCTGTCACCTGCCGGGCCAGAAGTTCCTCGACGTAGGCTTCCACTGGTACACCGCGCGCGTGTGCCTGCGTAGCCAGTTCATCGGGAACCTTGACCCTAATCTCCATGACCAAACTTTAGCACGAAGTGGGAACGGACGGAACGTTCGGGCTACAATTAGGTATTATCGTAGGCGCGTTGGGGAGCGGCGCAACTATGTACTGCAACTACTGCGGCAAAGTGATTCAGGACGACGCGGCGGTTTGTGCCTATTGCGGGGTTCGGGTGGGGGCATCGGTAGCGCGCAAGCGGCTGGTGCGGCCGCGCCAGGGACGCAAGATTGCGGGCGTCTGCCTGGGTTTCGCGGAATATTTTGACATTGACGTCACCGTGGTCCGTCTGATGTGGCTGATCACTTCGTTCATGACTGGGATTGGACTGATCTCCTATCCCATCGCCTGGATCGTGATGCCGGAAGAACCTTTGATGCTGACGGCGCCGATGGGCGCGGAGAGCGTGACGAACGCGTAGGCTCGCCAGCCACCCAGCCCATGCAGCCGATTGCCTCTCAGCAAATTAAAAGCGGCGACGCGGAGATATCTTACCGTGTGCTGGGCGAGGGCCCTCCTGTAATTCTGCTGCATCCTTTTCCAGCAAATCATGAATTCTGGTTGCCCGTGGCTGAGGCTTTGATCACGCGTTACCGCGTGGTCCTGCCTGATCTGCGCGGGCATGGGGATTCCGGCGTGGGCGATGGACCCGCGACCATGGAGAAGCACGCAGCTGACATTGCGCGAGTAATGGATGATGCTCAGATCGGCCGTGCTCCGCTGGTCGGAGTTTCTATCGGCGGATATGTTTTGTTCGAATTCTGGCGCCGTCATCGCGGGCGGGTGACTGCGCTTGGGCTGTGCAATACCAAAGCGCCCGCGGATTCCGCGGAGGCTCGCGCCGGGAGGCTACAGGCGGCGAACGACGTTGTCGAGCGCGGCACTGAACCGTTTTTTGAGAGCATGATTCCAAAACTTCTGGGCAAGACCACGCGGGAAGCTCGGCCTGATCTGGTCAAGGGAGCGCTGCGCATGATGCGGAAGATGTCGCCGGAAGATGTGGCGCAGGTGCAGCGCGGCATGGCCGAGCGTCGGGACTCGGTGGATACATTGAAGACCATCAATGTGCCGGTGCTGCTGGCGACGGGAGATGAAGACATCCTGACTGGCTTGAACGAGGCCGAAGTGATGCGCCAGCACATTTCCAGCAGCCAGTTGCGCGTACTTGCGAAGGCCGGGCATTATTCGCCGTGGGAACAACCGGAGGAAGCGGGCAAGCTGCTGCGGCAGTTTCTGGATGGAGTTTCGTGAGCGCACGAGGCGTTGCGCAGGCCGTGCTACAATTTTTGCGCCATGATTGATACGGTTTTAATTGCGGATAAGACTGTGGTCAGCGCCAAGGGCGACGGCCCTGCTGTGAACGTGAGCGGCGCGGCTGGCCAAGTGTTTTTGCTGACGCTGGAGATCACGAAAATTATCGAGCAGGAGTCGCTTGAGATCAGCGTCCACGGGTCAGCCGACGGCGCGGCGTGGGGCGCGAAGGCGATCGTCACGTTTCCGCAGAAGTTTTATTGCGGAGAGACTCCGCTATTGCTCGATCTGACGGCACATCCGGAGGTAAAGTTCGTGCGCGCGCACTGGGAAGTGGCACGCTGGGGACGCGGCACCGAAACGCCGATGTTTGAGCTCGGCGTGAGGCTGAAAGAGATTCCTGCGGATTTGCTGCGCGAGGCGGCGGCCGGGGCTAAGGCAGTGGTCAGTGGCCAGTGATCAGTGGCCAGTCCGCAAGACTAAATTTCGGGTCGCTGACCACTGACCACTTTCTTCTCCTTCCGCTAAATATTGATCCCAGATGAACAGCCAGTCCCAGGTCGTCCTGCGTCCCGCGCGCAACTTGCGCGGCAGCGTCAGTCTTCCCGGGGATAAATCCATTTCGCACCGCTATGCCATGCTGGCGGCGATCGCCGATGGGCCGTCGCGCCTGGAAAACTACTCGACGGGCGCGGACTGCGCCAGCACCCTCAGCTGCCTGCGCTCGCTGGGCGTGAAATGGGCGCGCAAGGATGGTGACAACGTTATCGAAGTGCAGGGAAGCGGGCTCTCGCTGACTGCTCCGAGCCAGGCTGTTGGATTGCGGGAACTCCGGCTCAACCATTCGCATGTTGAGCGGTATTGTTGCTGGACAGAGATTTTCCAGCGAGATGGCGGGTGATGAATCGCTCTCGCGCCGTCCCATGGAGCGTGTGATCACGCCGCTGACGGCCATGGGCTCTCAGATCACATCGCAAAACGGATGCCCGCCTTTGCGCATTAGCGGCACCAAGCTGAAGGGCATTCGATACAAGATGCCGGTCGCCAGCGCCCAGGTGAAGACTTGCCTGCTGTTTGCGGGTTTGCTCGCCGATGGTGAAACGCGCATCGAGGAACCTCTACGGACGCGGGATCACGGGGAAGTGGCCCTGCGAGCGTTTGGCGCGCAGCTCGAACGCAAGGGGAACGAAGTCTGGATCCGCGGCGGCCAGCGGTTGCGCGGCATTGAAGCGGTGGTCCCGGGCGATCTTTCCAGCGCGGCATTCTTTCTATCTGCCGCCGCGCTCTTTGCCGGGTCGCAACTGACGGTCACGAATTTGCTGATGAATCCGACGCGCGCTCGCCTGCTCGATATCCTGATGCAGATGGGGCTGCGCATTTCCGTGACACAACTGGATGAGGTTCATGGCGAACTTGTTGGTACGCTGCAGGTCGAGGGTGGACACTTGAAGGGTGCGACCATCGCCGGAGCCGATACGGCAGCGCTGATTGATGAGATTCCAGTGCTGGCTGCGATCGCTCCTTATACGGTGGAGGGAATCGAGGTCCGCGATGCGAAGGAATTGCGCGTGAAAGAGTCGGACCGGATTGCGTCGATCGCCACCAATCTTCGCGCCATGGGCGCACAGGTGGAAGAACTGGAAGACGGCCTGAAGATTCCTGGCGGACAGACTCTTCACGGCGCGGAACTAGAGTCTTTCGGTGATCATCGTATCGCCATGGCCTTCAGCATCGCCGCTCTGCGAGCCCAGGGGGAGACGCTGATTCGCGGCAGCGAGTGCGTGGCGATCTCTTATCCGGAGTTCTTCTCCACCCTGGAGGAGTTAGTCGAGCGATAAGGACGTTTTGCATTGCTTGATTTCAAAGCCCCTGGAAACGCGGAGATAGCGGAGAACGACCCGCGAAGTCACGCGGAGAACTAAATCGTTGACGCCAACTTGTTGAATACACGGTTGAACTTAAGTTACTTCGGTGCGATGACCGATGTGACCTAACCATTCCCCGCCAAATTAGTAACAATTCATGTTTATAGCCGGAGATTTAATGGCCGATCCCGGCTGGTTCGGCGGACATCGCGAACCAATTTCCTACCACAGGGGGTTCCATGCGTTACAAGTCACTGGTACTGGCGTCGATTTTGTTGGCTGCAACAGCCTATGGCAAAGAGCCGAAGGCTTACCAGAGCGGCAAGTTGTTGCAGATGGATTCGGTGAAATGCGGCGTGGACGAGAAGGATGCGAAGAGTTTTGCCGGCGAAATGATTGGAACGGACTCGGGTCACAAGAAGACGCAGGAACTGCTCTGCCAGGAATACCTGCTTCAGACCGACAGGATGGTGTATCGAATCCGTCCCAGGGACGAGAAGCATCCCGTGCTTCTGCCCGTGGGAGAGCAGGCGCAATTCCGGCTGGAGAAAGACAAGTTGCTGCTGCGCGTGGAGGGTATGGATAGCAAGGAGCGCGAGTACATCGTGGTGTCGATGAAGCCGCGCAGCGAGAGCACGGCCGACGCCAGCCCGTCTCGGCTGAACCACCTACAGTAAGTCCGCAAGTTTCATACAGGTTCTGCTGCGCCGCGATGCTGAGGGAACACGCTTCACGCGGCGCAGGCAGCAACCTTCGCTAGTGCCGACTCATCTCAGTGGCACGTTCCGCTCCGGCGTTCCTCCGCACACTCCGCCAGACAAAGGCAGTCGTGTGCGCGGACAAAAACCTTAACACAGGAGTTCACTTGATGAAGCTGTATTTGGGAATGGGAATTATCTGTTTGTTGTTCGCTGCGCCGGCATTGCTGGCCCAGCAGCACACCGATCATACCGATCATGTAGAGGTAGGGGCGTTTGCCGATTACTTCCGGTTCAGCGATGCATCGCCGGTGCAGAACTTCTTAGGGGTTGGAGGGCGGGCCGCATTCAATGTTCATCGGGACATCCAACTGGAAGCGGAAATGGCCTACGACTTCAAACGGACCTACGCACAGACGTTCAGCAACGGCATCACGACTGAAACGGTGACTTCGCACTTCCGCACTCTGCATGGCTTTTTTGGCCCGAAGTTTCAGACGGGGTCGGGGCCGTTCCGCGTGTTTATCACGGGGAAAGTTGGCTTCGACAATTTCAGCGTGACGAATGACAATGCTTCGACCGGCTTCACCAATTCGGTGGGCTTGACCAATGGGACCACGCGGTTCGCGGTGTATCCCGGAGGAGGCTTTGAGGCCTTTGCCGGGCCGATCGGGGTCCGCGCGGAAATTGGCGATGACATCTTTTTCTTAGGCGGCGTCCACAATAATCTGAGGGCGAGCCTTGGACCACAATTCCGCTTCTAGATGGTCGGATGAACCCAACGCTGGCGGCCTACCCGGACCGCCAGTTCTCTTTTTCAGGAACTCTTCCGCCAACTCTACTGCCAAGCCAAATGCCGGTGTGATAAAGTGGTGCCGCCCACGAATTGGCGGGTACCGTGGGTTCCTGGCCAATTCATACGCCACCTCGAAAATCCCGAAGGAGCTTGCCATGTCCACCCTCCGCGACCTTGTGAAGGACCGCAAAATTTACTCGATCGACGCTGAACGCACCGTACTGGAAGCGGCGCGCTTTATGATGGAACACAACATCGGCGCCCTGCCCGTGCTTCGCGATGGAGCTCTTGTTGGCATTTTTTCTGAGCGCGACATCATGAACCGCGTCGTCGCCGTGGGCCGGACGCCCGGGCACACGGCCGTGTCTGAAGTGATGACTGCCAACCCCCGCGCCGTTAGCGTGGACGAAACCATTGAGGAGTGTCTTTTCATCATGCATGAGTTCGGCTTCCGCCACCTGCCTATTGTGGATGGCAAGGAACTGAAGGGGCTGGTCTCGCTGCGCGATGTTGTGATGCTTCAGGCCGCGGAACTTGAGCGCCAGGCCCGGCGCGCCGCGTCGTAGAGGCGGGGCTTCGGCTTAACCTCGTTGCGGCGGGCGTCGCTTTTTTTGATTTCTCACTCCCGAATCGAATTCCCGCTATAACGCGGCGATTCTCCCGAAAGCCGAAGCCGGCTTCACTGCCGTTTCTGCAGCAGTAGCTCGCCTTTCTCAGGCGGAAGTTTGAAGGGGAACTCGAAGACTTTGCCCGCCAGCGGGATCCGCAGGACGAACTCTTCCTGCGGCTTCCATCCTCCCAGCCATTTGCTTTTGGTGTTGAAGAAGACCCAGCCATTGACTTCCGGAGTCGCGGGATCCAGATGCGCTGGGCGCAGACTGCTCCGGCTGAGGAATTCGATCAGTTCAGTGACGGATTTCTGGTAGTCCTGCAGACGCGCTTCCTGCGCCTGCTTTTTTTCTGGATACTTTGCTACAGCGCGCCTGGTCTCATCGTCGAATGCGTCGGCATCACCCTGGATTTTCTGCGTGTAGTCGTCCGGGTCGAGGGAAGACTGCACGACCTTGAAGTGCTTCATGAATTGGAGTGTGATTCCGTCCGGCCGCGTGTCGAGGCTGCCCGCTCCCCGGTAGCGAATGGTCAGGAAAACTCCGAAGATGGGCTCGATGCGATGGCGGAGAATCTGAACCTCGCGTGCGTCTACGGCCAGGGTAATGCCGAGATCTTCCGACCAGAGCCCGTAGCGGTATTTGCCGTCGTCGCCGCGGGAGAATGTGCATCCCGGCCGCGCTTCGTCCCAGCGCACGGCGAGCAGCGGTGACGCGCGCTTATCTTTTTCTTTTTGTTGGTGTGCATCCTGACCTATCTCGATCGCCAGTCGCGCCGGCCAGAGAGATGGCGGCGATACAAGAGCTGGCGAGACGAAGGTTGACGGGAAAAAGGCAGGCGAGACGAAAGCGGGCGAACAGCAGACGATCCCTGCGCACACGAACCGCAGTCCGAGACGACGCCATCCAGTGTTGCGCAGCCCCATGAATCGAGAGCCTGTCTCAGTTCGCCACGTCTCAGTTGACTACCAGCATGACGGTCGCCGGGGTGGTGGTAGCGGGCGCAGCGCCGTTCTGATCTGTGCCCGTGAGCGTGAACGTGTACGTGTTCTTCGGAGTAATCTCGCCATTGGGAGAATTCGTGGCGACGTTCGAACCGCAGGCCGGCATCAGCAGCACTCCTCCAGCGACAAGCATGAGCAGGAGCGCGGCCAGCGCGTGTTTGCGGCGGGCGCCGGCTGCGCCCCAGCCTACAAAAGCCAGGCACGGAACCAAAAGCCATAAGGCATAGAAGATTCGCTGGCGGCGCAACGTGGTTGTGGGCACAGGTCCGAGGGTTGTGATGGTGAGGGTGGCTGTGGCTGCGGTGCCTCCCGTCACCTGCACGGTGCCTGGCGGCAGGGTATTCGAGCCGGAGGTCGCGGTGAATGAGCAGTAGGGGGCTGACACTACAACAGGAGTAATCGAAAGACAGGCCAGAGTAACCGTTCCGGTGTAGCTGCCAATCGGTGTCACCGTCACTAGCGCGGTCGCGATGCTGCCCGCAGGCACCGGGCTGGGAGTCGCGGTAGTTGGCGAAACTGACAGCGTGTAATTTCCCGTTTCATTTACGACGTTCAGGGTCAGGGTGAGCGATTGCGAAGGGAAGGATCCGCTGACGCCGGTCACTGAAATGGTATACAAGCCCGGCTGCGTGGTGCTGGCGGTGGCAACGGTCAGGAAGGCTTGCGCCGGTGGCGTGGCGGAGGCGGGGCTGACTGCACACTGCGGGGCAGTTCCGGTTGCGGGCACGGGCGTTACCGTGCAGGGAACGGTATCGAACGAAACCGAGCTGTTGAAGCCTCCGGTGGCCGCGAGGTTAATAGTCGCGATCGAGGATCCGCCGGGATCAACCGATGAGGGGGAAAGGCCGCCGGCAATGCTCAGGGTAAATCCCTGCGCGTAAGCCACGGAAACCGAGGCGGCGGAGAGCAGGGAGAGCAGCAGAGCGAAGACGAGGGCGCGTATGACCTGCCTGGGTTTCACCATGAGGGGATAAGAACTCACTACCTTCGATTCCTCCAACGGCGCAAAAGCTGCCCGAGCCGGCCCCAAAGAATGCCGCTTGTTAATCAGCCGCAGTAAGTAATGTAATACGAAAGGCCGCTCGCAGAAATGCGCCAGAGAGAATCTTAGCCTACAGTGGGGAATCGCGCCAATCGGTTGCGGCGTGACGGCAAAAAATTTAAGGCCGCCTCTGTGGGAGGCGGCCTCTTGTTTGAGCCTGTGGTTAGTTGACGGTAAGGGTTAGCGAGGGGGAAGGCCCCGTTTGCGTCCCTCCGGTCGATGTTCCCAAGACAGTAATGGTGTAGGTTCCAGCGGTCGTGCCCGCGCTCCCGCCGCCGCCACCACCTCCGCCGCTGCTGCCGCCGCAGGCTGGCATCAACAGCAGACTGCTTAGAAGCAGACCGAGGAGGAGGAAGCCGAACAACTTCTTCCGTCGCCAATCGGCCGAGCCGATGCCCAGTAGCAAGGCTCCGCCGATGGGCAAGAGCATCGCATAGAACAGGCCGCGAGAGTGATCGTTGGAAGGTTGCAGAAGGGCTGTAGCAGCCGTTGTACTCACGGTGAGTGTCGCTGGAGTGCCCGAACTGGCCGACGCCGCGCCGCAAGTAGGCGGATGAACGGCACCGGACGGGCCCGAAATCGAACAGGTGAGAACAACGCTGCCGCTAAAGCCATTAGCTGCTGTGACGGTCACGGTGGATGTAGCCGAGGCTCCGGGACTGACCGAGGATGGTGAAAGGGCCGTGGCCGTGTATGAGAAGGTCGGGCCGCTGGCCCCTGTTTGCGCATACTTGACCACGAAAACGTCGGTGTTGCCTCCTCCTCCGTTGTTCGCCTGATACGGCGAATGAGTTGGGAAATCCGTAGAGTTGGTATTTCCGGTCACGTAAATGTTGGCGCCGGCGCTGTCGACCGCGATCCCGCCATAATTGGTGCTGTTTTCGTCCTCGTCGCCCGAACCGCCCAAATAGGTGGAGAAGGCGAGCGCCGAGCCGGCCGCGTTGATCTCGCTCACGAACGCATCGGTGTCCCCTCCTCCAAACGCAGACTGAGTGGGATTCACCGTGGGAAAGTCGTTGGAATTGGTTTGGCCGGTTATGTAGACGTTGTTGAATCCGTCGACCGTGATGCTCGCTCCGAGGTCACCGGCACTGCCGCCGAGAAACGTCGAATACAGAAGTGCACTTCCGTTCGAGTTGAATTTAGTGACGAAGGCGTCATTAGTGCCGCCGCCGTAGTTTGGCTGCAATGGGGACTTCAGCGGGAAGTCCGTGCTCGATCCGGTCAGACCGGTCACGTAAGCATTGCCCGCAGAGTCGACCGCAATGGCATCGCCCACGTCAGCGCCGCTGCCGCCCAGGAACGTCGAATAGACGTAAGCGCTCCCCGTCGGGTTGATCACCGTTACGAATGCGTCGGAAACGTTGCTCCCGCAACTCCCGCACTTAGATTGGAACGGATTCTTGGTCGGGAAGTTAGCGCTCAAAGCTTCACCAGTCAAGTAGGCATTATCGGACGAGTCTAGGGCAACTGCACCGACGACGTCGCCAGTGCCTCCGCCCAGGTAAGTGGAATACACCAGGGCGTTGCCGGTGGAATTCCACAGGCTGACAAACCCATTGCTGGTTCCGGCCAAGGCTGACTGGAGAGCATTATGCGTGGGGAAATTGGAGGAGGAGGTCCTTCCCACCACCGCGTAGGCCCCGCTGGTGCTATCCAACGCGATCCCAAGAGCTGCGTCGTTACCGGTTCCGCCCAAGTATGTTGAGTAGGTTATAGCACCTCCGGCGCTGAGCTCAAATATCACTGCATTGCTTTGAGCCCCGGTTCCCAGTTTAGTCTGGAACGCCCCGGTTGTCGTAGGGAAGTCAGCTGATGTTGTAGATCCAGCGACGAACGCTACGTCAGAAGAGTTCACTGCGATGCTATTCCCACTATCAGTGCCGCTGCCGCCAACGTAGGTGGAATAGACCAAACTTGACCCACCGGCGTTGAACCGAGTGACAAAAACGTTTGCCGCGCCCGTGAGTTTGTTCGTGCCAGAAGCGCCGGGAAAATTCGTGGACGCTGTTTGTCCGGTTACGTAGGCATCGCCGCTATTGTCGAAGGTGATTGCCTCGCCAATGTCTTCGGCCGAACCGCCCAGATAAGTTGAATATGCATAGCTGACCGAAGGATCGATCACCAGTTCGCGGGTGCGGTCGTAGTTGCCCAGTTCGAAGCTGACCTGGTTGTTGGCTTTCAGAATGAATCGCGCATCGACAGGTTGCCGCGCGCCATTCCGTTCTTGGTAGGCAAATGGCTTGTGCAGTAAAACGTTGCCTGCGGTGGAAGAGATTACCAGGTTGCCGGAGTCATCCGTCTTCATGCCCTGCGCGCCGGTGAACTGGAAAGCGATTGGAGCGGGGTTTGCGCCCGGAGCCACCACGAAGTCAAACTCGGTTTGACGCTGCGCGCCGTGGAAGGCCAGATTTATGCCGGGATAAACGTCCTGATAAGAGACGCGGGCGTAGTGAGCGACATCGGTTTGCCATTGGCTGGGGTCATTGCCGATGAAGTAGTTGCTTCTGCCCGGCAATTGGCCGCTGGCTGAAATCCTGGCCAGCGAATTCGCGCCTGTGAGTTGCATGCGCACGGCGGCGCTGGAATCTTTTTGAGTGTTGCGCTGCGCGGGAAGACCCTTGGTGCGCAGTTGGGCTCCGCGGCGAACGTCAGAGTTTTTGCTCTCAGCCGATGGAGTGCGAAGCGAGAAGACGGCATCCTTCGCCGTGAGGAAGAGAGTGTATCCGTTGCCGCGAGCCATGTACTTGACTTGAGCGTCGGTCTGGCCCTGATTCTCCTCAAACGCCAGGGGAAGTGAGGCATAGCTGGCCTGAACTCGCGCGCGAGCGGCAGGCGTAGCGGGGGCGTGCGTCGGGAGGGCGCTGTGGCGCCTGACCGGGGAAAAAACGAGCAATGCGATGGCAATAGCGGATAGAACCGGGACGGTGCAGAGTGCACAGACCCATCCTCGAGTAGCAGATGGTTTCGACAAGGTGATCCTCCTAGATGACGACACGATGAAACCCTGATTAGAGAAAAAGCACTCGGCATGAGCCAATTTATCTCCGGAATCTGACCCAGAAATTAATGGGCTCTTAGCCAAGAGCCTGTCACGTTGCAATTTTTTGCAACTTATTTGCGAGTATGGTCTGGAACCCCTGGGTTGTCAACGAAGCAAGGATAGCAATTTAGATACTGGTTACGGCAAGTTACCAAAGTTCCGGGAGCAGCCTGGGTGGGAAATCATGCCGGATCGGGAGTGGAATGCCGGTATCACTGCTCGTCCTGGAGGAGTTCGGGGGAGGGAACGGTACCGCTTTCTACTTGTTTCTGACGCGCGGCGCGGTGTTCGTTGTCGATGCGGGCAGCGGCGTCCACTTCCTTCTGGGCTTCGGCTTTCCGGCCGAGATGCTTCAGCACCTGGCCCCTCACGTAATGAATGTCGGTGCGATCGGGGTCGAGCTTGCCTGCGGCATCGATCGCGGTCAGAGCCTGCTTATATTTTTCTTCGCGCTGGTAAGTCTTTGCCAGCCCGAAGTATGAATTCACCAGCCGCGGATCGCGCCGCAGGGCCTCGCGGTAACTCTTCTCTGCGTCGCCATCTTGTTGCAGGAGCGAGTAGACATCGCCTAGCTCGTCGTAGTTGAGCGCCAGGTCGGGCTCAACCGCGGCATCCTTCAGAAATTCGTCGCGCGCGTGCTCGTAGTCCTGCTTTTTCAAGTAAGTCAGACCCAGGTTGAAATGAACGAAAGTCAGCGCGGGATTGGCCTTGGCCGCAGCCTGGAAATCGGCCAGGGCGAGGTCGTACTGCTCGAGATTGAGGTGCGCCTTGCCCATGAACAGGTGGAACTCGGGCGAACCCGCGCCGGCCTTGATGAGTTGCAGCGTGGCCTTCTCGTCGAGTTCCTTCTTCCCGGCGCGGTGGGCGGCGATGGAAAGCACATAGAGATAGCTCAACTGACCGGATTCCTGCGCCCAGAGAGGCTCCAGCGTGTTGGCTGCGTCCGCCCAGCGCTCGGCGAAAAAGTCGCAGAGTCCCAGCAGATGGCGGGGCTGGAGCGCATCCGGTTGATCGCGCACGACGGACTCAAAAGCAGGAATAGCTTTAAGAAACTCATTTTGCCGGTAATAGGCGAGGCCGATGTTCAGCCGGATTCCGGGCTCGTTCGGCATGAGATGTTCCGCTTGGCGCAGCATCTCCAGAGCTTTTGTCCACTGCTTGCGCCGCATGTAAACGACGCCGAGATTTGCGTACGCTCCGCCGGCTTGCGGATTCAAAGCGAGCACCTGGCGGAAGTCGCGCTCCGCTTCGTCAAGCCGGCTTTGGTTCAGTGCGTCCTGCCCCATCTGAAAAAGCTTTGCGGGATCTGCGGCCACTCCAGACGAGGCTACTGGAGCGTCATTTCGAGGTTTGGCCGCTGCGTCCGGCGAAGAAGTTTGCAGCGAGATCGCGGCGGCCACGCCGGCAAACAGCAGGCAACTGACAAGTCGGAAAAAAATACGCGCGCTTGACACTGGTCTCACTCTCTGCTGTAGTGTCCGCCAACCTCCGCGTTAAATTCAAGCGTGAGGGATCAAAGGTTCAGGATTCGGTTGCGGCTGCGCGCGTTTCACAATCAGGGGTCAAGGCTTCGATGGTCACGATTCGCGATGTCGCGAAGGAGAGCGGGTTTTCCTCCACCACGGTGTCGATCGTTCTGAACGACGCTCCGCTGGCGCGCTACATCCCGCCGGTGACCAAGAAGCGCATCGAGAAGGCTGCGGAAAAACTGGGCTATCGTCCCAACCAGTTTGCGCGCTCCCTGCGCAGCAAGCGCAGCCATACGGTTGGGGTCATGGTTTTCGACATGACCGATCCCTATTGCACGCTGGTGTTACGCGGCATTGAAAACACACTCTACCAGGCTTCCTACCTGCCGATTCTCACCGATGTGCATAATGAGCGCAGCCGCTTCGAGCGCTATCTCGAGATGCTGCTGGACCGCCGCATTGAAGGCCTCGTAGTTCTGGCCAACTGGCTCTTTCTCGATCTCAATTTGCTCGCCGATCTGGAAAAAAGCAGCATCCCCACCGCTCTCATCGCTCACGAACTCAAAGGGGATTCGATGAGTTCGGTGATCGTTGACAACGAGGTCGGCGGCTACCTGGCGCTCGAACATCTGCATTCTCTGGGGCATCGCAAGATTGCGTTCATCCGCGGACCGAAGACGTTAGCCGATAGTTCTCCCCGCTGGCGTGGCATTCGCAAATGCGCGAAGGCGTGCGGGCTTGAAATCGATGACCGCCTGGTGGTGGACCTGCCCGAGTCGCGCGATCCACTTTCGAGTTTTGAAATGGGCCAGAGGTTGACCGAGAATCTGATTAAGCAGAAGCGGCAGTTCACCGCGCTGCTGGCGTTTGACGATGTCAGCGCTTTTGGCGCCATCCGCGGTTTGGCCAAAGCGGGACTGCGCGTGCCGGAGCATTGCTCGGTGATCGGCTTCGATGATGTCGCGGCGTCGGCCCTCTGCACGCCTCCGCTCACCACGGTGCGGCAGCCGATGGAAGCGATGGGCGCGGACGCGGTGGGTATTGTTCTGGAGGGAATTAATTGTGTGCTCGAAAAACGCGAGGTCGCGGCGCATCATCGCAAGGTTGCGCCGGAATTGGTGGTTCGCGAGTCGACTCGAAGTGTGAGCGGGAAGCGGTTTTTGTAAAGTGCAGGTTCGGCCCTGGGCCGCGTCCCGCGTTTTTTTCTTGACATGAGATGCTCAATAAAAGCACTATTCATACGTTTTAATAAACTGGCAGTGGGTGCCAGGGTGATTGCTGGAGCCGGGGACAATCGAACAAATTGCGACCGCCGTGGTTGCGCAGGTCACGGCAAACGTCCTGTGGGATGCGCGAACGAGTTCTGCGCATCGGGAGAAGATCTACCATGAAATCTCATCGGCTGCTGTTGCGGATCGCGGGGCTGTTGCTCACGTTGTGCGCGGCCGCCTGGGCTCAGGACACTGCTTCGATCACAGGAACGGTCACTGACGCCAGTGGCGCGGCCGTCCCCAAAGCCCAGGTGACCATCAGCAATACGGAGCATGGCATCAAGCGCACTGCACCCACGAATGCCAGCGGCGAGTATCTGTTCGCCGCGTTGCCGATCAGTTCTTATGATTTGACGGTTACGGCCGAGGGATTCAAAAAGTATCAAGCCAAGAATGTCGTTCTGCAGGTGGCTGAAAAAGCGCGGGTGAACGTGGCGCTGCAAGTAGGCACGATCAGCACCGAGATAGTTGTCGAAGGCGCGGAAGTGGCTCAAGTCGAAACCCAATCCTCGGATTTGGGTAGTGTCGTTACTGGCAGGGAGATCACTCAGCTTGAACTGAACGGACGCGATTTTACCTCGCTGGTGGGGCTTTCGCCGGGCGTTACCAACCAATCTGGCCAGGACGAAGGCGGAGAGGGTGCGACTACAGTGGCCTTCAGCGTGAACGGTGGCCGCACCGAGTACAACAACTTTGAACTGGATGGCGGCGACATGCTGGATAACGGGAGCAACACCACGCTCAACGTCTATCCCAGCATCGATGCGATCGCCGAGTTCAAGGTGCTGACCTCCGACTACGGCGCGCAATATGGCAAGAACGGCTCGGGCACAGTCGAAGTCGAGGTTAAGTCCGGGACCAGCCACTTCCACGGCGATCTTTATGAATTTGTGCGCAACGACGATTTCAACGCGACTCAATTTGGCTTGCCTTCTCCCCCGGAGTACAAGAAGAACGACTTCGGCGGTACCCTCGGAGGGCCGGTTTATATTCCCGGCCACTACAACGCGAGCAAGCAGAAGACTTTCTTTTTTTATTCGGAGGAATGGCGCCGCGACCTGATTCCGGCGAATTTCTTTGGGACAACCGCGGTTCCGACCATAGCGAATCGGACCGGAGACTTTTCAGACCAGTGTTCGGTGGCGGGTAATCCCGAGTGCCCAATGGTCCCCCAGTTTATCAATGGCCAGCCCGCCTCAACTTATGGCTTAGTGGCGAACGGGCCTTTCCCCGGCAACATCCTGCAATCCAGCGGTAATGTTAGTCTCGTAAACTCCGCAATAGCTACACCGCTGACGGCGTTGATTCCGAACCCCAATTCGGCATCCGGAACTCTTGGCAATACGCTCGACCAATGGTTCGCGGCGCCCACGCTTCCCACACACTGGCGTCAGGAACTGTTCCGGATCGATCACAACATCAACGACAAGGTTCGTGCCAGCTTCCACTACATTCACGACTCCTGGCAACAGCAGTATCCCGTTCCGTTGTGGACCGACGGTACCAGTTTCCCCAGCATTCAGACCGGTTTCAAGAATCCCGGCGTCAGCATGGTGGCGCGGCTCACCGCCACGATTTCTCCCACGCTGCTCAATGAGTTCGTTGCCAGCTACACCACCGATCACATTTCGACGACCCTGAGCGGCCCCTGGCAGCGCGGCAACGCCTTTGGCAATCTCGGCCTCTATGACAATGGTTTTGGTTTTAACGCTCCTGAGGTCCCGGGCATAAGCCTCACTGACAGCTTGTACGGCTTCGCCGAAGACCCCGGCTACGTGCCGGAAGGCCCCATCAATTCGAATCCCACAATCGGTTTTCGCGACAACATTACCAAGATCGTCGGCACGCACAACCTGCAGTTCGGCTTCTCTTTTGTCGATGCGCACAAGAACGAACTCCCGCAGCCGCCCACGGGCGCGAACGGCATATTAGGTTTTGCCAACGGAAGTAACGGCAGCGCAAATTCCACGGGCAACGCTTACGCCGACTTGCTTCTGGGGAATATAACCAGCTTCACCCAGCAACAACTGCAGCTCAAGATGCATAACTTCTACAAAATCTACGAGCCGTATTTTCAGGACGACTGGCATGCTACAAGGCGCCTGACGCTGAACTTGGGAATACGGTTCAGCTTCTATGGCACCTATCGCGAGCTGAACAATCTGGCTTTCAATTTCGACCCGGGCCATTACATTCAGGGAAATAGCGGCGTCGACACCACTGGCAACGTGACCGGAGCAGCTCCCGGCAACCCGTCGTTTAGTGTGAGCCCTACCAATCCCTATAACGGCTGGGTGCAGTGCGGGGTTACGGTTGGAGTGCCCAAGGGCTGCATGAACAACCGCTGGTTGAACCCCGCGCCCCGTCTTGGATTTGCGTTTGATCCCTTCGGCGATGGGAAGTGGGCGGTTCGCGGCGGCTACGGCATCTTCTTCGAGCACATGAACGGCAATGAATCGAATACGGACTTGCTCGAGCCCTACGACAACAGGACACAGACCACGACCGTTACGAACAATACGACAGGCAATCTATCCGGCTATGCCAGCCTTAACCCCAGCCTGCTGGGTGCCGGCTCGCCGCCCATCATCGTTGGGTCAATTCCGACCAAAGCCAACTGGCCCTACATGCAGGAGTGGCACCTCGATGTTCAGCACGAGATCGCGAAGGGCACCGTGGCCACGCTCTCGTATGTCGGAAGCGTGGGCGTTCACTTGACCCGTGCTTATGAGTTGAACCAGATTCTGCCGGCTTCGCTGCAACCCGGGGGGAATCCTTATCTCCCGGGCCAGGTTATTACCGCGAGTGACTGCGGCAACATCACTAATGGGACGGACACGGTTGACGCATACGGCGTTCCGACCAACGCCATGACTTCCTACAATGCAGTGGTTCCTTACACTGCCGGAGTGAGCGGCGGGCCTCCCTCGGGTGCGGCTGTAAATCTCGCGGTAGCTTGCGGTTTAGCCAGCCCGAATGCATTTCGCCCGTATGCTGGATATGGCAGCATCGGGCGCAAGGACCAGACTGCGTCCTCCAACTACAACGCTTTGGAAGCCTCGCTGCGGCGCAGTATCGGCGGGCTGCAACTGAATCTGGCCTACACCTACAGCCATTCGATTGACGACGCTTCCTCGGCCAACGATGCGGGGTTGATCAACACTTACGCCCTGAATACTTTTCGTGCGAGTTCTAACTTTGATCAACGGCACACTATTTCCTTCGCCTATGTTTACGATTTGCCGTTTTTCAAGAAATCTGGCCTGGCGCATAAACTCATCGGAGGCTGGCAGTGGTCGGGCATCACGCTGATTCAGAGCGGCACTCCGTTCAGCGTGTACAACAAGGGCAATGGCTCGATTGCGCCGGGAGACAATGCGGGCGTCGGCAACCTCGAGTCTCAAATCGGCAACTTGGGCAGCCTGACGGCTGGGTCCTATCCTGACCTTGTCGGTAACCCCAGAACAGGCGTGCAGAACGCTCCCGACCCTGGTTATGGGCCTCTGCTCTATAACCCCGCCGCGTTCGTTGCACCCAGAGGTCTAACTTTCGGCGATGCCGGGAGAAACATTTTGAACAACCCCTGGCGGACGAACTTCGATATGGCGTTGATCAAGCACTTCCGCATTACGGAAAGCAAATACTTTGAATTCCGGGCTGAAGCCTTCAACGTTTTCAATCATACGGAATTTTCATGGCTCGGCGGTGATGGGGGATCGGCTGGCTCCAATTCCGGACAAGGGAATGCCGACAGTGTGATCAGTTGCTACGGAGGTCCAAACAACTCGGCGGGCGATCCCACCACCTGCTTGCCGAGCCCGACGGGCTTTCTCCGCCCAGGCTCCGTTCACGAGGCTCGCATTCTTCAGTTAGCAGGGAAGTTTATCTTCTAGTTCGGGCACGACCAACAGCAATGGTTGGAGAAACCGGCCGAAACTTCATCCGACCGGCACCTGCTGCCGCGCCGCCACGGCTTGCAGCGCGTGTTCCAGGTCCGCGATCAGATCATCGGCATTCTCAATTCCCACCGAGAGCCGGACCATCTGTTCGGTGACTCCCATCTTCGCGCGGGCATCGGCTGAAATCATAGCGTGAGACGTCAATACTGGGATCGATACCAGCGACTCCACTCCGCCCAGACTGGTTGCGAGAATGAAGAGATGCATGGCTTCGCTTACCCGCCGCGCATCCTCGCCCGTACCCTCGACCTCAAACGTCACCATGCCGCCGCCTCCGCTCATCTGCTCGCGTGCAATGGCGTACTGAGGATGGTTTTTCAGGAACGGATAATGCACGCGCCGCACCTTGGCGTGCTGCTCGAGGAACTCGGCGACGCGGAGCGCATTCTCATTTTGCCTGGCCACGCGCACCGCCAGCGTCTTCAGCCCGCGGATCAGCAGCCAGGAAGCATGCGGGTCCATGCAGTTGCCGAGGGTCGTGCGCGTGTCATTGATTTGTTCAATCAAATCGCGCCGCCCGGCGACCACTCCGCAGGTCAAGTCCGCATGTCCGCTCAAGTACTTCGTGCCGGAGTGCATGACTAAATCGATGCCGTACTCGGCCGGGTGCTGGTTGATGGGCGTGCCGAAGGTACTGTCGATCATGCTGATGAGCTTGTGCTCGCGGGCCAGAGCCGCTGCCTTCTTGAAATCAACTACGCGCAACGCGGGGTTGGTTGGAGATTCCAGATACAGCAACTTCGTGTTCGGACGAATCGCCCGCGCGTGCTGCTCATACTCGTTGGTATCGACAAACGTCGTTTCAACACCCATCTTCGGCAGCCACTGCGAAAGAAACTTAGACACGCCGCCGTAGATGTCACGCTGCGCGACGATGTGATCGCCTGTTTTCAACAGAGCCATGATCGTGGAAGTGATCGCGCCCATGCCGGATGCGAATGTACCGGCCGCCTCCGCACCTTCGAGCTCAGCCACCGTCTGCTCGGCCACCGTGTTGGTCGGATTGCCCCACCGCGTGTAGTAGCGGTCGGTCGCCGTTACGCGCTGCTGCTCGTCATTGTCCGTGACTTCGAACGTGGAAGTCTGATAGATGGGTGTGGCGACCGGCCCGTTTTTCTTTTCTAGGTCTGCGGCGCCATGCACGGCGGCGGTTTCAGGACGGCGTGTTCGACGTTTCATGGATGCCTCGTCCCCTACAGACTAATTGTGCGACGGAACTCCCGCAAGATTAACGATGCGCCGCACACCGTTTATAATCCTCCCTCATGGATCTCGGCCTGAAAGATCGTGTGGCCCTCGTAGCCGCTTCCAGTCAGGGGATCGGCCGAGCCACCGCGGAAGCTTTTGCCGCCGAGGGTTGCCGCGTCGCCATGTGCGCCCGCAACGCGCAGACTTTGTACGCTGCCGCAGGGAAGATCAAACAGCAGTACAACGTCGAGGTTCTTGCACAAACCTTTGACGTAACCAACGCTGCGGCCGTCAGCCGGTTCGTCGCCGCCGTGGCCGAGAAATTCGGCAGCGTTGACATCTGCGTGACCAACGCCGGAGGCCCGCCCGCCAAGGGTTTTCTCGCCGCCACTCTCGAAGAGTGGCAACGCGCAGTTGAGTTGAATTTTCTCAGCACGGTTTACTTCGCCCGCGAAGTCATCCCTCACATGCAAAAGAAACGCTGGGGCCGGATTATCACGCTAACCTCGATCACCACCAAGCAGCCGGTCATAGATCTGGTGCTTTCGAATGCGGTGCGCGCGGCGGTAGTGGGACTGGTCAAGAGCCTGGCCAACGAATTTGGCAAAGATGGAATCCTGGTCAACAATGTCGGCCCCGGTTTCACAGCCACCGACCGGCTGAAGGAATTAGCAACAGCCCGCGCGTCTTCATCAGGAAAGAGCGAACAGGAGATTTTCGCCGGATGGGCCGCCGATGCTCCGCTCCAGCGTCTGGGTGAGCCTCGCGAGGTTGCCGACACGATCGTTTGGCTTGCTTCCGAACGCGCTTCCTACGTCACCGGCCAGACCGTGCTCGTCGACGGCGGCATGTATAAAGGTTTGTAGGCTGTTCGGACGAGATGCGATTATGAAACAGCTTGTGGCTTTATTAGTTTCACTCGCCAGCGCCGCTGCCGGATTCCCACCTCCAGCCGGCGCGCAAGCCCGCCCGTTTCCCGGCCCGGACGTTCAGCAGATCTACCAGCGCTTGCTCCCGCAGATTGAAAAAATCCCCGCCTTCGACCACCATGCTCATCCTGGCTTTTCCGACGATCCCGATGTAGACGCCATGGCCTCGGCTCCCGATACCAGCCTTCCTCTCCGCACGCGCGACGACAACCCTGAGCTGATCGCCGCCGCCAAGGCTCTGTTCGGGTACCCGTACGATGATCTCTCACCTGAGCACGCTAAATGGCTGGTTGAAAAAAAGGCGGACCTGAAAAAACAATATCCCGGTACCGCCTACTTCAACATGATTCTCGACAAGCTCAACACTGAGAGTTCGGTCGCCAACCGCGCCATGATGGCGGATTATCTGGACCCCAAGCGGTTCCCGTGGGTGTTCTTCGCCGACTCCTTTATGTGGCCATTCAACAACCAGGGCGAAAGCGCGCGCAATCCTGACGAAGAAGTCTACATCCCGCTGCAGGAGAAAATGCTGCACCGGTGGATGCAGCAGGAGGGCGTAAGCAAACTCCCCGCGAAGTTCAGCGACTACCTGGAGTTCGTCGTCCGTGTGTTGGCGGACAACCAGAAAAAAGGCGGCATCGCCATGAAGTTTGAAGTGGCGTACTTTCGTCCGACGACGTTCTCCGATCCAACGCGCGAACAAGCCGAAGACATTTATAAGCAATACGCGTCTGGCGGCGTTCCCAGCGAAAAAGATTATCGGACCTTCCAGGATTACATCTTTCGTTTCCTCGTGAGCCTCGGCGGCCGCCTGAATCTTCCCGTGCACATTCACACCGCGGCTGGCATCGGGAACTACTTCAACTTCAGCCAAAGCAACGTCATGAATCTGGAAAGCGTGGTGCGCGATCCGCGCTACTTGAGCACTACTTTCGTGATGATCCACGGCGGCTACCCGCTGGAGCGCGAAGCGATCTGGCTCGCCGCCATGAAGAATGTATACCTCGATTCCTCGCTCGGAGAACTCGTACAGTATCCTTCCGCCTTCAAGGAGACGCTGAAGATGTGGCTGGAAACTTTCCCCGAGAAGATCACTTTCGGTACGGACGCTTTCCCGTACAATGAAGTCTTGGGCGCGGAGGAAAGTTATTGGCTGGGGGCGGAATCATCGCGCATGGCGCTGGCCGCGGCGTTGGCCGAGATGATCTCGGAAAATGAGATCACCGAAACTCGTGCTCTGGAACTGGCTCACCGTTACCTTCATGATAATGCCGTGAAGCTTTATGGAGACAAGGTCCATTGAAGACGCGGCTTTCCTTCAATAGACTGGAGCGACTTTGATGGCGAAGAAACTGAAGACCAAGACTTCCACGAGCAGAAACTCAAGAAACGCGCAGCACTCCCGCGCGCAACGCGCCGTCACCAAACATGCCGCCAGTGGGAATCCACCCCAGCACATCCCCTGGCACACGATACCGCTTGAAGAACTGAACCCCCTTTTGCAGCGGCAGTTCGTCGTCGGGCAGGAGATTATGCTGGCCCGCGTGCTGCTGAAAAAAGGATGCGTCGTCCCCGAGCACAGCCACCACAACGAACAACTCACTTACATCCTCGACGGCGCGCTGAAGTTTTGGATCGATGGCCGCGAAATCGTGGTTCACGCCGGCGAAGTGCTCTGCATTCCGGCGCACATGCCGCACAAAGCTGAGGCGCTCGAAGACACCGTGGATCTCGATGTTTTCAATCCACCGCGCGCCGATTGGATCAACAAGACCGACCAGTATCTGCGAGGCCAGAAATAGTCTGCGATTCCATGCCTCCTTCCTCGGCCACATCTGATCCCGATCAACAACGTTCCCAACCTAACGTACCTCCGGCGACATTGCGTTTCCGCTGCATCGGCTGCGGCTCGGTCACTAACACCGCCGCTCAGGATTTCCGCTGCTCGAACTGCGGCAACCTGCTTGAGATTACTGATTCGTCCTGGAATTCCCGCAACCCCAGCGCCTTGAAATCTCTCTGGCGGGAACGCCGCACCTTGAACGAATCTCTCGACCTCAGCGGCGTGTGGCGATTCCGCGAGCTTCTTCCCGTGCCTAGCTCCGAGAAGAACGTCGTCACTCTGCGCGAAGGCAACACTCCACTCTACGAACTCTCGCAGTCGTCCCGCGCGACTGGCGTCGCGCGCTTGTACGCCAAGCATCAAGGCATGAACCCTACTGGCTCCTTCAAGGACGCCGGCATGACGGTCGCTGCAACCTTCGCCCGCGAGGCCGGATACCGCTGGGTGGCGTGCGCTTCTACGGGTAACACTTCCGCGTCCATGGCCGCTTATGCGGCTCGCGGTGGCATGCGGAGTCTGGTTCTCGTTCCCGAAGGCAAAATCTCCTGGAGCAAACTATCCCAGGCTCTCGACTACGGCGCGCTTACTTGCCAGCTTCGCACCGATTTCGACGGTTGCCTCCGCCTGCTGCAAGAACTGGTTAGGCGCGCGCCAGTCTACCAGTTGAACTCCATCAACCCGTTTCGCCTCGAAGGGCAGAAAACCCTCGCGTTCGAATTACTGGAACAACTCGAATGGGAACCGCCCGACCACGTCATCGTCCCGGGCGGAAACCTCGGCAACGGTTCTGCGATAGGGAAGGCCCTGCTGGAGATGCGCGATATCGGCCTGATCCCGCGCCTGCCGAAGTTGTCGGTGATTCAAGCCGAGGGCGCCAACGCTCTGGTTCGCACTCTGCGTGAAGCCTGCGGTCAGCGGCTCGTCAGTGTGCAAGCCGAGACGCGGGCCACGGCGATCCGTATCGGCAACCCCGCCTCATGGGAAAAAGCGGTAAAAGTCCTCGAAGCCACCGGCGGAGCGTGCGAGCAGGTCAGCGAACTCGAGATCGCCCAAGCCAAAGCCGAAATCGGTGCAGAAGGCATTGGCTGTGAGCCGGCCTCCGCTGTCACCCTCGCAGGACTAAAGAAACTGTTGCTGCAGGGATTCGTGAAGCCGGAAGAAACCGTTGTCCTGGTTCTCACGGGGAGCCTGCTCAAGGATCCCGACTTCACCATGGACTTCCACCGCGGCAATCTTTTTCAGGGTACCGCGCAAGAGAAGGAAAGCGAGAAGCTGAATCCATTCCGCCATCCTCCCATGGTTCTCGATGCAACCCTGGACGCCGTCATCAAGACTTTGGAGCAGGCTGAGAAATCCGATCCGACGCATTCGAATGCTTAAGCAGAAAAAGATGAACCGCAGCCTGGCGCCCTTGCATCTGCGCCTGCCTGCCACCTCGGCGAATCTGGGTCCCGCCTTTGATGCCGCTGCCCTGGCGATGGACCTGTATATCACCGTCGATGCCCAACCTGCCCCACGCTTCTCCATCACAGCATCCGGACGCGATCAGGAAATCTGCCAAGCTTTGGAGAATCACCTCATCGTCACCACCTATAGAGAGATCCTCCAAGCGCATGGAGCGAAGGTTATTCCTCTGTCTCTTCGCATAAAAAACGACATCCCCATCGGCAAGGGCTGCGGTTCTTCCGCCGTGGCCCGCCTCGCCGGCATCGCCCTGGCCGATCATTACGGCCATTTGCAATGGAACGATGCGCAGATCATAGGAGAAGCTTCCCGCCGCGAGCACCATCCCGATAACGCCTCTGCCTGCTGGATGGGCGGCCTCACCGTAGCCCGCATGTCTGGCGGTGCCGAGGCCCAAGTGGTCTGCATCCGGCCAAAAGGGAAGTGGCCCCTGCTTCTTGCTATTCCTGACCGCGCCCTGTCCACGGAAGAGGCCCGCCGCGTGCTGCCTGCGCAATATTCTCGCGCCGACGCTGTTGTGAACATTCAGAATTCGATGCTGCTGCTGGCCGCCTTCACCCAAGGCCGTCACGACTTGCTCTCCGCTGCGCTCGAAGATCGCATCCATCAGCCTTACCGGGCGCCACTCTGCCCCCTGCTGCCCTGTCTACAGGAAATGACCGGGAAACCGGGCGTCCTCGGAGTAGCCTTAAGCGGCGCGGGCCCATCGGTCATCGTTTTCCTTGATCCCCGTACCGTTGCGCACAAGACAGGAAAATCTGTGGCCGCCCACGTCGCCCGCAGCGGACTCCACGCGGAGTTGCTCCTCACCTCCATTACCCTGCGCGGCGCTGGGCGCTGATCGAACTTACAGAAACATCGAGGCGCACAAAAGTGCTATTTACCGGGGTCAACGACTCCGGATATGTTTACTTGTTCTTCCCCAAACAGAAACTTATCCATCCCCCAAGGGTTTATTCCGAAATACGGGTCGCCGCTTCGTGGAAGTTCACGCCAGGTTTGTTTGGGAATGGGTAGGATGAAGCCAAAAATGCACCAGGTCCAGCCACTGGGAATCGCCTCACCACGCAGCGCGCACGTTCATAGCATCCAGGTGGATGTTGAGGAGGAAATCCAGGATTTTCTCCATGCAGTCAATTCCTATCCCGCCCGTGTTGCGAAAGAGCCGCGTATCACCTTTCGGGAGCACCTCTCCAGCATCTCCGCGGCTCGCAACGATGAAGACAACGAGGATCGCCGGGGCAGCCGCCCCCGCCGCCACTAACAGCATCGGAGCGCCAGCCTACCGGCTGGCCGGCGGTATGATCCCATTCATGCGCAGATATTCCACCATCTGTCCATAGTGATCGAATCCATGCCAGGCCACGCTCGTTGCCAGACTTAGACGCGTAACCTTTCCTTCTCCCCACGGGCTCCTGACTGTTTCCACCAGGTTCTTTTCGTTGATCGTGTGAACTGCCTTGTGTACGTAGGCGAACGAGTCATTGAGAAACTTCAAAATGTCGGCTTTCGTGGTGATTGAGGCCGGCCCCGATTCGTCGCCGATCGGCACTGGCGATTTTTCTTCTAAAATGGCGGCGCCCAGTTCATAGTTCACGGCGGCGACGTGTTTTATCTGCTGGGCGTAGGTCCGCACGCCTTTGAACTCGCCATTGGTGGGCGCGAATCCGAACTTGTCTTCCGGCATCGCCTCCGCCGCCGGAACAAACTCATGCTCGACGTTCGACACGGTGCGGTCCAGCACCTGCGTGACGGTCAGGTGCTCATCCTTGCCCTTGTTGTCCTGCGCCGCCCCCAGGGCTGCCAGCGCCAGAACGCAGACTCCAAGACAGCCAAGCTTCGTCCTCACGATGATTCCTCCATTTCAGCTCTGCGAAGTAGCGACAGCCGCCTCGGCTGTCCAGCCTGGGCCGAAGGCCGGCTGTCGGTGTCTAATCAGCAGAAGGGTTTACCACTCCAAACGGCCACTCCTGGCCTCGCCACGCACGGATCAAGTAGATCACAAGGCCCGCCAACAATATCACGGCCGCATACCGCATTTCCTTCTGCCAGTTCTCGCGGCCGAACAGGATGAAGAGAAATCCCGCAATCGCCACCAGCGCAGGCAGGGGATACAGCCACATGCGAAACGGACGCACGACTTCCGGATGCGTCACCCGGAACACAATCAACCCGACTGCCTGTACCAGAAATTGCAGAACGAGGCGAATGACCACTAGAGCCGCGATCGCGTCCCGCAGCCGCAGAAAACAAAACAGCGCTGCGATTACTCCGAGCGCCACCAGCGAAACATGCGGGAAGCGGTGTACGGGATGTATTTTGGCGAATACCCGAAAATAGTTCCCATCCATCGCCGCGGCATAGGGCACGCGCGAATACCCTAGCGTCAGGGAGAAGACCGATGCAAACGCGGTTACGATTACCAGTCCTGTCACCAGCCGAGCAGCCCACGGCCCATAAATTCTCTGCATGAACAACGAAACAACATACAACCCGCTGTTGTTGTGCCCCGCTTGGAGCATCTCCCGCCAGGGAATCACGGCCAGAATGCACACGTTCATCATTAAATATAGACAGGCCACCAGCAGAATGGAAAGCAGCAGAGCCCGCGGAATATTCCGCGTGGGATCTTTTATTTCGTCGCCGAGGTAGCAGACGTTGTAGTAGCCCCAATAGTCGTATGTGGCCACCAGCATGGCTCCGCCCAACCCGGTGAAGAACGCGGGCGACAGCGTAAAGGCGCCGGGAGGAAAATCAAACGCGCGGGCGGCGTTGAAGTGAGTGAGCCCGGCGAAGATGATCCATCCGATCGTTCCCATCACGCCCAGCCACAACAAATTTGAAAGGCGTCCGATCACCGTGATGCGCCGATAGAGAAGGAAGACCGTGAAGACGCAGATGACGATCGCCAAGGCCGTTCCCGGCGTCACAATCCAGCTCACCTGGAGTGGCCCCGCCCCCGGGATGGGCAGAGCCGCAGTGTGTGCGGCGTAAACTGTCTCCAGTCCCGGCCAGTAGTAGGCGGCGTAGCCTGCCAGCCCAATGCATCCGCTGGCAATCGAAAGCGGAGCGCTGAAGGAAAGTTGCCAGATAAACAGAAACGAAATCAGCCGTCCCCATTTGCGCGGCCCATAAATCTCGCTCAAGTAGCGATACGATCCGCCGGAACCCGGAAACGCCGCGCCTAGTTCTGCCGAGACCAGACCATCGCAGACCGCCAGCAGCGCGCCAACGATCCATCCCAGCATGGCCTGCGGCCCGCCCATCGCGCTCAACACCAGCGGCATGGTGATGAATGGCCCCACGCCGATCATGTCGATCATGTTGAGCGCGGTCGCGCTCCCTAGGCCCATGCCGCGAATCAGGCCGGGGGAATCCGAATTTTTCTGCGAAGCAGTCGACATTTACGTGGAGGACTAACGACCAACGACTAACAGCTAGCGGCTGCGTTCATGGCCCGCGCTCAGCAGATTCACATAGAGCCGCACAGCTCCCGGCACGCCGGCCGGCAGTTGCCGGAAAAACGCATATCCCGTGTAGATGTAGGTTCCTCTGCCGTACTGCGCGCGCAGCAGGCCGCCCTTCTGCGCGTTTTCGCCCGGATCATGACAGCTCAGCAGCGCCTTGAAATGCTCATCCCACTTGTCCATGAAATAGAGTCCGCGTTCCTGCACCCAGCCGTCGAAGTCGCGAGGCGTGATCCTATTTGGATAATGGAAAACACTATCATCCGGCGCGAGGATTTCCACGGGAGCCTCCTCCACCGAAACCCGCGCCCGGCTCAGTTCCGCAGAATATGGAGTGAAGTGCCCGTTATTGAAATCTCCCACACCAGCGTTATATTGCACGACCAGTGTTCCGCCGGCTGCAACGTAATCGAGTAGCCTCTGGTTATTCGTCGCCACATCTTTCTGGGTGTCGTAGGCCCGGATCCCCAGCACAATGGTTCCATATTGCGCAAGATCTTCGCTCGGCAATTGTTCCGGGGAAATGAGTGTCACATCCATCCCCACCTGCTTCAGAACGGTGGGAATGTCATCGCCCGCGCCCATGATGTAGCCAACCTTCAAATCATGCGGCACCTTTACATCGACAATGCTCACCCGCTGTACAGCTGGCTGGTAATAGTAGAAGCTGCCCAGGTCCTCGCGCGTCACCAGCGTGTAGCCCTCGGTGAACTTCTCATCTCCCGCTTCCAGGACGGCGCGAATCTTCGCCCGTCCTTCCTGCAATCCGGCCGGGAAAACCCTGAATTGGAAGTCCTGCTTTTCCCCGCGCTGCTTGAACTCCACCGCCAACTGCGCCGGTTCCGATCGCCAACCTTCGGGCAACTCCAGGCGCAGTACGCCCTTTTCCGCACGATTCAGGTTGCTGCTCACGCCCACCGTCACCGTCGGACTTGCGGTGTTGTGCGTGGAGATCACTTGCGTCCCCGGCTCCAGAGCAACCGAAAATGCGGGCACCACGGCGAGCGGACGAGCACGGGGCTCACCAGTCTCGTCCCCAAACAAGGTCACCACCGTTGCCGCAATTTCGTTCTCGACCGTCCGGCCGCCACGCGTAACCACGTATTCCGCACGTGCTCGCAACAATGGGGGCGGAAACGGCAAAGTTGCATACTTCTCATGGTCGACGTGATTGATGCTCTCGGTCTCCGGATCATCGCGATGCCAGTACGGACGCGTATACTCCGCATTCCTCGGCACTCTCAGACGAAAGACCACCCTGGCATTTTGCCCAGGCTCAACGGAAAATCGTTTGGTCTGCCTCGAAATTGCCGCCCATCCCTCCAGCGCGTCCACCTTCATTTCATTTATTGCCAGCGGCTCTTTCGAACCGTTGTGAAAATCCACGGCCGCCAAAAACTCCTGGCCCGGAGTAACGGTGGTCATTGCATCAGCTTCTTTAGGCACAACCTCTTTCACCGGACCGCCATTCGGATCTACGGCAGAAACTATAGTTGCCTCAAGCGTAATACCCAACGCGTCGTTGAGCGCGGTCTCCGCCTGCTCGTGTTTTTCCTGCAAGCGCTCCAACAGATCAGATTTCGGGATGACGCTGAGGGTGCTCTTGCTGACTTGTGCGTAGGCCCGCTCCAGGCCGGCGACGACTTCCATCAGAGGCGCGGCGGCGGCCGATGCGTCGTTACCTTGCGCGGCCTCGCTGGCTTCTGCCACCTTGCCGGCAATTCTGGTCAACTCGCGCTGCAACTGGGGAACCTTCGCCTGTTCCATCGCTAACCGCGCTGCCAGCCCTGGTAATGTTGTATCAATGCCATCAAAGAAATCTTTTTCATGTTCGTGGTTACTCGGCGCGCTGACCGGATTGCTGGTCACATCCACGAGTGCGGGTTCCGCTGAATCCACCAGCTTATAGAACGTAAACCGGTCGCCGGGATCCACAGTCCAGTTCGCCGAGCCTTGCGAGAGCTGATGGCGCAAGCCTTCCATCGCGAACTGCACGTAGGACTCTCCGAGATCGGCGCTCCTCTCGCCGGTATTCAGTTTCACCGTCCACTTCGCATCGTCGCAGGTCATCGCCCCAAAGCCGCACACGTTGCCGATGTAGAGCTTCTTCGCCTGCCACGGCTTCAGTCCCTGCGCGATTTGTTCGGGAAACCGCTTCGGATCCGCCGCCGCCCGGAATGCCTCTTTTGTCAGGATGCTCGATGCCTGGTGATGCCCATGTCCATCACGCTCGGTACCCGAAAACCGCGCCACCAGCACGTCTGGACGGAAAGTCCGAATCACCCTCACCATATCGCCCAACGCGACATCATGGCCGCCCCACTTCGCGAAAGTTTCGTCCGCACTCTTTGAGAAGCCAAAGTCGGCCACGCGCGAGAACCGTTCCTGCACCCCGTAATACTCATCGGAAGCCAGCAATTCTTCCGTCCGCAGCACACCCAGCACATCCGACAAATTACTGCCGACTTTGTTCTGCCCGCCCTCGCCGCGGTTCAACGTCATCAGCAGCACGCTGGCTCCGTGTCCGCGCGCTTCCAGCGTCAGCATCCCGCCATCTTCATCGTCGGGATGCGCCACGGTCTGCATCAGCCGCGCGGTTGTGCCCAGCCGCCGCAGCATGAGCCGCAACCCGAGGACTCCTTGATCCTGAGGAAGTTTAGGCGGAGATCCTTGATACGGAAGTTGAGGGAAATTCGTGACCAGTGTTGGGGGATTCTCATCCTGCTGATTCGCCCCTGTTGGACGCTTCGAGCCATCTCCAGTCTGCTGCGGTGAGGCCACTGGCAGGACTGAAGTCAGTAACAACAGAAATAAAAATGAGTTCCGAAAGGTTGAAGTTCTAGCAAAATGCCGGACGAGCGGCCACAGACGGCTCGCAAGGTGGTTGCATCCCGAGAAGTTCACCCTACAAGGATGGGGCCCAGCCCCGCTCCGACGCAAATTCTTTCCCTCGCACCTACGAATTAGACTCCGTCAGGAAGAAAGAGTAGGCCCGGAGCCGAGATCTGGAGCAAACGGAGAAATCGACAACTGACCACTGATCACTAGCACCGGACCACTGCTACTGCCGTCCTTCCTTCAGCGTCTCCTGGCACTTGCTGCCCGCCGTCAGAACCTCATTAAATGCCGTCTCCTTACGCAGATCTTTCAGTAGCGGGTCCGCCAACAGAGCCGAGTACGCACAATAATTTTGCTGGACGGCGGCCTTCAGCAGCTTCAAAGCGGCGTCCTTCTGGCCGCAATAGGCCATCAGCGCGCCCACGTGATACCACGCCTCCGGGTCGGCCTCCGTCATGGTTGAAGCCACACTCTCGCGCACGATCCGCTCCATGTCGGCCGGGCGCTGGGCCTGCGTGCAGGCCACCAACAACTCCCGGTGGTAGGCGGGAGCCTTCGCCACATTTTTCGCACTCTCACGCGCTTGCTCCGCATTTCCAGCGGCCATATAAACATAAGGCGTTACCCAGTTTGCCCACTCCGTGCCTGCGTCCAGATGTAAGAAATCCATCGCTTTATCGGTCTGGCCCAGCTCTAGGAAAGCCCATGCGCACGACCGAAAATTGAAGTTCCCCGGATCGAGCGAGCGTGCCGTGTTGCACTCCTGCGTCGCCTTTTCCTGCATGCCGGCATAGCGGAGCACGTAACTCAGCGCGAAATGTGCGTCGGCGCTCTGCGGTCTCCGCCGTACCAGATCGGTCGCGGCATCGTAAGCCCGACCCAGTTCGCCGCGTTCAACCCGATTCACGATTAGATTGCTGGCGGCGAGTTCGCGGTTCGGATCAAGCGCAAGCGCCCGCTCATATGCCGAATTCGAGCGCTGGAATATCTCTTCCCCGCCATTGGCGAAGGCCGAGTCATAGTAGTAACGCAGGCCCAACGCCTCCCATGCCGGCGCGTATCCTGGATCTTCTCCCACCACGTGTTCCAGTACGGCAATCGCATCCTTGTTCGGCCCGGGATCATGGGGAAGGGCCAGGGCATGCAGGTAGAGGTCGTACGCCTCCTGACTTTTGGGGCGCGATGCGGTGCTCAAGGACCCTCCGGCAACGCCCAGTGCGGGCAACAACCCCTGCTGCACTTGCGTGCTCAATTGGCTCTGCAAGGAAATCAAATCGTTCACCGGCGCCGTGACGGTCGCCTGCCATAGCAATCGGTCCGTGGGCACGTCAATCGCTTCCAGCGTCACGCTTAACTGCTCTCCCTGCCGCCTGAAGTTCCCGGTCAGCAGCCGGCCTACGTGCAGTTCCTGACCTACCTTGCGCGGATCGAGATCCAGGGCCACGTACCGCCGCGTTACCGATGAAGGCCGCACTTCCAAGGAACGCGAATACGTCAACACGCTGGTCAGTTCGTCGGCCAGCGCATAGCGCAGGTAATCGACAGCAAAATCCCCGTTCATGTTCTGCAGCGGCAACACTGCAATTGCGTTCTTCTGCTCCAGATTCGCCAGCGACCGGTGCTTCACCCAATACGCTCCCACAGCCCCCAACACTGTCACCAGGAGCGCTGCTGTTCCCAGCAGCAGCCAGAGCAGCCAGCGGCTACCGGTTCGCCCAAACGTCTGGCTGGCAACCCGCAGCCTCGCGCTTTGGAATCCACTCTTTATCTGCCCGGACTCATTCTCGCGCTTCAGTTGCTGCAGGTCCGCCTTCATCTGCGTGGCGCTCTGGTACCGCTGTTTGCGGTCCTTTTCCATCGCCTTGCCGATGATGCCCTCTAGTTCCACCGGCACTTTCGGATTCAGCTCTCCCGGCGGAACAGGTTTGTCATGCAGCACCGCATCCAAAGTCATCAGCGAGTTCTTGCCCGAGAAAGGCTTCTTCCCGGTCGCCATCTCATACATGACCACGCCGAAGGAAAAGAGGTCGCTGCGGAAGTCGATTTCCTCGCTTCGGGCCTGTTCTGGCGACATGTAGATCGCTGTCCCGGGAATCACGCCCACTGCGGTTAACGACTGGTCCAGTCCCGCTCCATCGCTATCGGTTCCGACGTTGTGCATCAGCTTGGCCAGCCCGAAGTCGAGCACCTTCACCTGCCCCGAAGGACACAGGAAAATGTTCGCCGGTTTGATGTCCCGGTGGACAATCCCCTTGGCATGCGACGCTGCCAGCGCGTCCGCCACCTGGATGCTGATATCGAGCACCTTCTCCGTGTCCAGAGCGTGTCCGGAGATGCATTGCTTCAGGCTCTCGCCCTCGAGCTTCTCCATTACGATGAAGGGGTGCCCGTTGTTATCCTCAATGCCGTGAATGATGCAGATGTTGGGGTGATTGAGCAGCGACGCCGCGCGCGCCTCGCGGGTGAAGCGTTCCAGCGACTTGGGGTCGCCCACAAGATTTTCCGGGATGAACTTCAGGGCAACATGCCGCCCAAGTTTCAGGTCCTCTGCCTCGTACACCACGCCCATGCCACCACCCCCGAGTTTCCCCAGGACGCGATAGTGGGACACTGTCTGGCCAATCATGAGAGGACGGAACCCCCGAACGCGGTAATGTTAGGCCTGCCAGCGACTTAGGTCAACAGTGCCGATTTGACTATTACCGTTCCCAAACTGACAAACACCCTATTCTTTTGTGTCCGTGAACTGGTTCTAAGTTGCCTGGCGGCGATTACTATGATCCTAAGTAACCCCTGACAGCGAGGCAGTTTTCGTATGACGCCGACTTCCAGCAACGATTCTCCTCAACTGCAAGAGGCCATCCGCCGGCGCGCCACTGAACTCTTCCAGCGTGGCGGAGCGGTGGAAGGTCACGACGCCGAAAACTGGTATCAAGCCGAAGCCGAGATCCTTCGCGAATCGGCTGGTACCCCAGTTCGCCGGGCTGTCGTGGTCAATATCCGGGGCGTAGTCTACACCGGGGAATACGAATGCACTTCAGCCGATGGCTACCTTCCCGGTGAATGGAAGCCCGGCGACCCCGTCCCAGTTCGCCTCGCCGGCGACCAACTCTACCTGCGCCGGCCCAACGGCCGCGAACTAAAAACCACCATCGTAAAAAAAATCGGTTAGTACGGGGCCGACTCACAGCTTGCGATCTTCCCGGGATAAGCCAGAGTCACATCTTTCATTTTCTTGCCTCCGGCGTCCACAACTTCAACTTTCCAGTCCGCGGCGGCGCGTGAGCCCTCAGGCGGCCTGACAGCCAGGATATAGAAATTGCCGATTGCAGTCTCGATCGCATGCGCAGTTGTTCGAATCGCCGGCAGAGTATTGGCACCGTACTCGAAGCTTGTCGTCGTAGTCCAATATAGGTTTGTCTTCGATCTGTCGGTCGGGTACCAGGTGAAACCCAAGCCTCCTGAGCCCTGCACGAGGTCGGTCAACTCTCCGGGCCCTAGGCGCGGCCGCGGCGCTGAAGTGATGATCCCCAACATTGAGGTGTGCACATCAGACCCCACGAAGTCGTTCAGCAGGAATGAGAAAAGCCGGACTCCCGTGGACTGCAGTTCTCCGGCAACACGCGACACGGCACCGCCGGTCGCGAATTCGTGGCCATCCGTGACCACGTAGATCGCATCGCCCGGCTGGGTCGGCTCCAATGCCTTCAAGGTCTGGGACAAGGCACGATAAAGAGCCGCCTTGCCCTTGAGAGAAGATGTGCCAAGCATCTCTCGGCTGCTGAGAAAGTCCTCGATGGGTTGCCATCCGTCGGCACTCTGCAACGTGTGATTGATGCTGCGCGAGAAGGTGAAAAGCGAGATGCGTGCCTCCGGGGGAGCTGCTGAAATAAATTCCGAAGCTGCCGATCGTGCAATTCTCCACTTGTTAAATCCCTCAGCGCCTTCTCCTGCCATGCTTGCGCTTGTATCGAGCAGGACCACGGTCCGAATCGTTGCGTCGTGCCTAAAGCGGGCCGACAGTATGTTCAGCGCCAGACCTTTGTGCGCCGCTCTAAAGTTCGCTGCCGTTAGATTGGGGATGGGTAGCCCGTGAGCATCGAGCACACCGACAATCACATAATCAGGTTGGCACGATTGAGCATTCGCAAACCGAATTGATAAGAACACGACGAGCACCGACAGCACTTTCAATTGACGCGACATGGCTATACCTCCTCCATCCAGAGCCCAGCCGACGCTCCCACCCACTCCATATTCTTGTTGTGATCCACGCCCATCATCAAACCGCGGCCCATGCGGATGATCGTCAGCACCGCCTTCAACTCCTCCTGCCACACATACATTACCCGCACTTCCGCCTTGGTCCCGCCAAATGGAGTTTCGGTTACGGGCTCAAAGTGCAACCGCTCCTGCAGAATGTAGTCCCCCCGTTTCTCCGCCGGAATCGCCTCGATGTCTTCCTTCTTCGGCGCAATCACCACGCCCAGCCCAGCGAATGAATACAAAGGCTTCAGCGCAAAGTTCTGCAGGTCGTCGGGAATCCGCTCCAGCCTGTCCAGAAACCATGTCTTCGGCACCGACTCATGCCGCAAATACGGAATGGAAAACTTGCTGATCCGGAAATACCAGTTGGGATGCCCCGCCCACTCCACGTCAAGGTCGTCACGCCAATCGAACCCCAGCTTCACTTGCTTGCGCTGCAATTCATCCACAATCGTCCGGTTATAAATGCGCCGGATCGGCACCCGCGCCCCGTTCCGCTCGTAGTAAAGCTGCGATCCTTGCTTCTTGACCGCCTGAATGTCAACCGTTCTCACCCCGAGCATCTTCTCCGTCAGCAGAAAATCCGGCAGTGTTTTCTGCTCCCGCGGATGAATCTCCATCAGAATCACATTCTCCGGATCATGCACGCCCACAATCGCCAGCCGCAAAAGTTCACGATACGAACTTTCATTGAGACCGCTCAGGAAGAAATTCAGCCGCGGTCCTCCAGACGCCGGAAGCCGAGAGCCGGAAGCCGAAAGCCGATCCAGCCCATACACGTCGATGTAGCTTTGCGCCAGTGTTACCTGATACGCGTAGAGAGAAGGAAAGGCCTGCAACTCCACCAGCTTTGGCTGCAGATCGCCGCTCGCGTTTCGCACAAGGCCAAAGTCCACCTGTATAAACAGCGGCCGAGGCGGCTCATTCGCCACCCGGAACTCCGCCGGAATCGATGCATCCGATCGTGCCCGGTATTCCGGACTCTCCACCAGTTGCCGGATCAGTTCCTTCCCATCCTCCGCCATCCGTTCCAGTAGAGCTTTTGGGAAAAAACAAGGAGTCTCGGAGAGCCGGAACTGCACATGAGTGCCGCAAGCGTCGTCAATCCGCCGCAAAAATGTCTGATATTTTTCAGGAGTAAAGCTGGCGTTGAACTGCTTGCGCAGAGAAGGGATCATCGTAACGCCGAAGTACCGCGTAGCGCCGGCGCCCCGCCGGCTTTCAGGAGTTAGTAGCTAGCAGCTACACTAGCAGCTGGTTCTCACGCCTCCACCAAAAACTTCCCATCCTGCATGATCTGCTCGTCGTCCACCCAAATATTGAACTTCCGCCCCACCACATCGATGTGGGTCGAGGAATCCCATTCCGCCCCGGTGTGCGCTCCGTAAGGATTTCCAAACGCAATGTGCACGCCCGGATACTTCTCATCCTGCAGAATCTGTCCAATCACTTCCTTCAAATCGATGTTGGTCCCAATGGCAAACTCGCCCACGCGGTCGCTGTTCTCATCCGTGTGCGTGTATTTCCAGAAGTCGTCTTCCAGTTCGCGATTCTCAGAATGGGCTTCGGTGAGCCGGTTGTTCTTCATGCGCACAGTCAAAGGATTTTCCCGTAAGTTGCCGAACTTCGCGCACAAATAATCTCCCACCACGCCGTCAATCACGAACGTCCCATTGACTTCTCCCGGCGTAGTAAAGATTTCCCCGCCCGGCAAATTCCCCCACTTTTCCGGAGTGATGATCCCGCTGGTCTTTAGCCAGCGGTAATTGTGATTCAAATCCGCCGTCAAATCCGTTCCTGCGTTAGTTTTCGCCCGCACGCGTTGCGCCTTGCGCACCATCGCTACGACCTTCGCGCTCAACCGGTCTACCTTCTGAAAGTCCGCCCGCATGCCCTCCAGCATGATCTGCCGGTTGATGTTCACCATGTGCGCGTGCCGGATCTTCCGCCGGTTCACCACATCCGTCATCTGCATGCGCGTGCGTAGTTCGTTGCGCTGCGCCTGTACCGCAAAAAACGATACCTGGCTCGTTTCCAAATCTTCCAGAATCTCCCGCGGTAAATCCTTTAATGGACGCTCCGCCAGATCTTCCAGCACCCATGCGCGGTAAGGCGAGCCCAGTTCGTCAAGTTCGTGCACGATCGCGGCGGCAATCTCGAGCGTGGCCTCATCGGTGATTACGCAAACCTTTTCGCTGGACTGCACCCGCAGGCAAACCTGCACCGCATTTCGCGCGCCAACCGTGTATTCCGGATCAAAAGCGATTGTGTTGTGTGAGCGCGTACCCCACCCTTGCCGCGGGGTCTGCGTCGGGGCCGGATGTGTCGAAGGGGTTTTAAATTTGTCTGCGGGAATCGTCATTAGCCTACTTTTCTCACGGCAGCTGGCTCGTCTTCCGCCAGCCCCGCTTCAGTCTCCTCAATGATGTAATCGACAACTTTCTTCAAATCCCCAGTGTCCTGATACACCTGCAACTGCCGGTCCGCGCCGCTCCCCGTTTCCAGCATGGTGTGGATGTAATTCAATTCCTCGCGCGAATCGAGTTCATCCACCACGTCGTCCACAAATTCCAGATACTCGAGAATCAAATCCTTCGCCGGCACTTCCGTCTGCTTGCCGAAATCAATCAGCTTGCCGCTCATTCCGTACCGCGCCGCCCGCCACTTGTTCTCCATTAGAAGGGCGCGCCGGTACAAACGGAATCCCTGATTCGCTGTATGCAGCTTATACAGCTTCGCCACCGTCGCCTGAATCAGCGCGGCCAGAGCAATTGTCTCATCCGCTCGCATCGGAATGTCGCACACCCGGAACTCGATCGTGTTAAAGAACGGATGCGGCCGGATGTCCCACCAGATCTTCTTCGCGTTATCGATGCAGTTGGTCTTGATCAACAGCTTGATGAAGTTCTCGTACTCGCCCCAGCTGGGAAAATAATCCGGAATATTGGTGCGCGGAAACTTGTCGAACACCTTGCACCGGTAAGACTTCAGCCCGGTGTTCATCCCCAGCCAGAACGGCGAATTGGTTGACAACGCCAGCAGGTGCGGCAGAAAATAGCGCGCGTGATTCATCATGTGGATCGCCGTCTCGCGGTCCTCGATCCCAATATGCACGTGCAGCCCAAAAATCAGATTCGCCCGTGCCACCAGCTGCATGTCTTCGACGATATGCTTGTACCGATCGTCGGGATAAATTTCCTGCACCCGCCAATCAGCAAAAGGATGTGTCGCCACCGAAGCCAGCCGCAACCCGTTCTCCCTCGCCAGCCGCACAATATCGCGGCGCAGCATCTTTACTTCCGCTCTGGCTTCCTTGATGTTTTTGCACACCCCAGTCCCCACTTCGACTACGGACTGGTGCATCTCCGCTTTCACGCGCTCTTGCAAGATCAGCTTGCCCTTTTCGAGCAGTTCTACCTGAATATGCGACCGCAGATCCCGTGTCTCCGGATCTATGGTCTGATATTCCTCTTCAATCCCGATGCTGAAAGTAGGCTTCATGAAATCTGTGGCGCGGGCGCCGTTCGCCCGCGAAATCTAACCAAGGCCACGAGCGCCGTCCCTCGTGCTCTTGCGAAGAGATGGACAAATCAAGCCTAAACAGTATAACAACCGGAGCGAGAATTAGGATCAGAAGCTATGGTGCGCCTGGAACCAGGACAACCACAGAAAGAGCCCGACGAGAACCAGCATTAATGAACTCAAGCCGATGGACACCACAGAAAACAGGCTGCGCGCCCAATGTCCAGGCGAAAACGCTCGGAACAACAAGACGACCGCAACTATCTGGCCGATAACAATCGCGCCGATGCCCCACACTACGAATAGCTCAGTCAGGCCGCCGGCTACCGCGCCGATCCCAGTAGCCTTTTGTTTCGAAATACTGAGGACCGCGTGGCCCAGCCCAATCAGGATAGGAATCCACGGCGCCCACGCCAGCAGCACGCCCCAGAGAAAGCGCTTCTTCCTTACTTCATCGGCAGATTCCATCGCGTCCAAGCCCGTCCGGTGCTCTTGAGCGCCTACTTGCTCGCCTTGCCCCGCTTGCGCTCCGCCACCCACGCCGGCTCGGCCTTGCGAGTCTTCTTCAATGGCGTACCGTTCAAGAAACCAGCCCACCGCAACTCGCTCGCTGGATTCTCCCCGCTCAGCGCCATCTTGACTGCCATCTCAGCCACGGCATTCACAATCCAGTCAAAATTCTCCTGCCCCACCGAAGTAATCTCCGCATCCGGCGCAGGATTAAGAAAATCAATCGCGTATGGCACTCCACCCTCCACGGCAAATTCCACCGTGTTCAAGTCATAGCCCAGCACGCGGCACAAGGTAATCGCGTCTTTCTCGATCCTAACCCTTAAAGCTTCTGACGACGGCGGTGGATTTCCCTTCACATACCGCTCATGATGCGGCGCACGCGGATCGTATTTCATAATGTGTACTTTCTCCTGCCCCACCACATAGCAGCGGTAATACTCTTCAAACACCACGCCATGCTGCAGCGTCATGCACAGATCGCCGGTCTGGTTGTAATGCTGAAAGAATTCCTCCGGCGAATGAACGTGATAAACATGCTTCCACCCGCCACCGGAGTACGGCTTCAGGAAAGCAGGGAAGCCGACGTAATCGAACAACTCCTGCCAGTTCAAGGGATAGATCAAATTCCGCATGGACTTATCCGTCGTTCCTTCCGGATGCTTGTTGTGCGGCAGAATCACCGTCGGCGGAATCGCCACGCCGAGCTTGTGCGCCAGGGCGTAATTGAAAAATTTGTCGTCCGCCGTCCACCAGAACGGATTGTTGACGACAATCGTCCCGTGCATCGCCGCGTTCTTCAAGTAGGCGCGGTAGAACTGAATGTCCTGCGAGATGCGGTCGATGATGACGGCATACTTCTTCGGCTCATCCATCCGAATGCCACCAACCTTCACAAACTCCGCCGAAACGCCCTCAGCGCCCATCGAGTTAATCTTCTCGACGACCGCCGGCGGAAACGTATTTTCCATCCCAAATAAAATTCCAATCTTCTTCATAAAAAACTCTCCCACCAGTCAACTGCAGGTATGCTTTTTCTGAGAACTGAGAACTGAGAACTGTCCTAAAAATACTTCCCCGCCATTCTCTGCCAAAGCGGCCAGTCATGCTTCGAATTATCCCCATAAATATCCAGCCAGTGCGGCACGGCTTTACTATTCAAAATCGCCGACAGCTTTACGTTCTGGTCCAGACACATATCCCAATCCGCCGACCCCAGCACAATCTTCATCTGCCGGTAGTGGCTCAAAAACCAGTCATCATTCTGATTGGGCAAATAATCCGGTGGACAATTGAAGTAGCAATCGTCGTCGTAATACCCATCCAAAAACTGGTGGATATCGAACGCCCCGCTCATGCTCACGCAATGCGTCACGACGTCCGGATGCTTCAAGGCAAAATTCACCGCATGATAAGCCCCAAAACTGCAGCCAGTCACCGCCAGCCGTGGCGTTTGATTCTTCCACCGTATAAACGGCACCAACTCGTGCAGAATGTAGCGCTCATACTGCAAATGCCGCAGCACCCGCACCTTGGGATGCACGCCCTTGTTGTACCAGCTCTCCAGATCGACGCCGTCCGGGCAAAAAACCTGCAACTCGCCGCGCTCGATTTTCGGCGCGAGCACGCCAGTCATCCCGCGGTCTTCATACTCGAAAAACTTTCCCATGGAGGTCGGAAACACCAGCAGCGGCGTCCCCGCATGACCGAAGACCAGCGCCTCCATATCCCGGTTCAGTTCCTGGCTGTATGCCTTGTGATATTCGCGATTCATCCCTGAGCCGTACCTGCAGACCGAATATCTTACCTGAATCGGGCGCACATTAGGTGGGTGAGCCAGTATCGTCTTTCTGAAGGGTTCATCTCGGGCCACGTGGGGACAGCCGCCTCGGCGGTCCAGTGAGCGAAGCGACGATTCGACACCAGACGAGCGGGTGGAGCAGGCCTTCAGACCTGCGTCAAAGCGCCGCCGGACACCGCGCGGGCCACAGCCCCCGAAGTACGTGCTTCCCCCGACTCCGCCCAACCCCGCAAAATGATATCGTCATCCGAGACATGTCGTGGCCTCCCCCCAAACTCGTCCCGCGCTCCGCGCCTGTCGTACTTCTGCTGCTGACATTCGCAGCCGTCTTTTCTTTCGCTGCGGTTAGCCACCTCGTGACCCGCTTCACCGCCAATCAACAGGCCCGCGGACGCAAGCTTTACGCTGTGGGTCTCAGCGAGGCCGGCGCTGGCCGCTACGATGACGCCATCGCCGCCTTCCGCGCCGCCCTCACCTGCGATCCCAACAACTCGCAGTACCAACTCAGCCTGGCTCGTGCCCTGCGCGACAGCAACGATCCCAGTCAGGCGCATAGCCGTCTCGACGAAGCTGAATCCTACCTGCTGGCGCTTTGGCAGCGTGCACCACAAGATGCCGCCGTCAATCTCGCGCTCGCTCGCGTAGCCGCCCACCGCGGCTCCATTGAAGACGCCACTCGTTACTACCACAATGCCATGTATGGAGTCTGGAAGTCCGACCCTGATGCCAACCGCAACAAGGCCCGCATCGAACTCATCCAGTTCCTGCTCAAGGAAGGAGCTCCCGACAAAGCGGAATCGGAACTCCTGGCCCTCGCCACTTCTTTGCCGCCCGATCCCGCCGCTCATCTCCAGGCGGCGCAACTTTTCGAGCAGGCACAGGACTACGCCAGCGCCCTGGCTCAATATGAAGACGTCCTCCGGCGTCGATCCGGGCAACACCGTAGCGCTCACTGGTGCAGGAAAGGCCGCCTACCGTTCCGGCAACTACGCAACCGCCGAGCGCTATCTGCAAGCAGCCGTCAAAGCCAATCCGCCGGATGCCAATGTTCGCGAGCTTCTAGCGACCACCGACCTCATCCTCCGCGCCAATCCGTTCCGCAGCCACATCTCCGACGCTGAGCGCAACCGCCGCATCACCGCCGCCTTCAACCAGGCTGAAGAACGCCTTGCGGAGTGTGCCGGGCAAAAAGGCGTCGATCTGAAGGTCCCCGCCACGATCACCGCGTCTCCGCTCTCCAGCTTGCAGGAGCGCTGGGCGGCCGCCAAACCAGATCTGGCACGCCTGCGCTCTCCGGCAGAGACCGATCTCCCCGATACAATCATGGATATCGTTTTCCAAATCGAACAGCAGACCTCCGCTATCTGTGGTTCGCCGCAAGGTCTCGACCTCGCACTGCTCCTCATCTCGCAAAAGCGCGAGGCCGCCAACTTATGAGCAAGCCTTCGGAAATCAATGCGGCCGTAGAAACTTCTGTGCCACCTCTGCCTCCGCCGACGGTGAGCCGGCTCCGCATCTCCCGCCGATTGTTTTCCACCCTCGAAGGCGTGTTTAACGAAGAAGTATTCTTCCTCATCCTCTCCGTTTTCATCGGGATTTTCTCCGGCCTCGCCGTAGTCTGCTTCCGCCTGGCTATCGACTGGATGCATCTTGCCCTGCTCGGTCCACTTCCGCAAACCCACAGTTGGCGCTTGTTTGCCGTGCCTTCACTTGCCGGCCTGATCGTTGCCGTCCTCGTGATACACCTGTTTCCGGGCATTCGCGGCAGCGGCGTTAACCAGACCAAGGCAGCGCTCTACATCTTCAATGGCGTCATCCCCTTTCGCACCGCCGTCGGAAAATTCATCTGCGCTGGCATCGCCATCGGCTCGGGACACTCCCTCGGCCCCGAAGATCCTTCACTCCAGATTGGAGCTAGCCTGGCCTCCGCTCTCGGACGTTGGCTCCGTATCTCCCGCGAAAAACTCCGCCTCATGGCCCCAGTCGGCGCCGCGGCAGGCCTGGCCGCGGCGTTCAACGCTCCCATCTCCGCCGTCCTCTTCGTCATCGAAGAGGTTATCGGACGCTGGAGCGCCGGCATCCTTGGCTCGGTCGTCCTCTCAGCGGTTGCCAGCGTCGTCATCGTGCGCGGATTTCTTGGCAGCGAGCCGCTGTTCCGCATTCCCGTCACCACCTTCAAACGTCCGACCGAACTCATCGCTTACGCCGTACTCGGCATTGTCGGCGGCATCGCATCGGTAATCTTTGCCAAATCGATCGGCTACCTGCGTCCACGCCTCAAAGCACTGCCGCGCTGGACGCAGTACTTCCAGCCAGCCCTCGCCGGACTCCTCGTCGGACTCATCGGCTTCCTCGGTTTTCCCCAGGTTATGGGCGCTGGTTACGATTCCATGGATCAGGCCATGCACAGCCAATACACCTGGAAAGTCCTAGCGGTTCTTGCCGTGCTGAAGATTCTCGCGACCACGGTCTCTTTCGTAAGCGGCACTCCCGGCGGTATGTTCGCGCCCACGCTTTTCATCGGAGCCATGCTTGGAGGCGCTGTCGGCGACATCGAGCGCATCTTCTTTCCCACCCTCACTGGATCCACAGGAACCTACGTCCTTGTCGGCATGGGCGTTCTTTTCGCCGGATTTCTCCGAGTCCCGATGACTTCCGTCTTCATGGTGCTCGAAGTCAGCGGCAACTACGAAATCATCGTCCCCGTCATCGTCGCCAATACCTTTTCTTACCTCGTCTCCCGCGGCCTGCAGAGTATTCCCATCTTCGATCTGCTCACACGGCAGGACGGTCTTGTCCTGCCCTCGCTCGAAGAGGAGCGCGAAGAAACCATTCTCCGCGTCGAAGACGCCATGCTCCCAGTGCCCCCGATTCTCCTCAACGCGCAGGACTACGTTGATGCCAACGCGCGTCGCATTCAGGATGTTCCTGACTCCATTTTCCTCGTTCGCCTTCATCCCAGCGGTTGGAGCGCCGTCACCCGCGACCAACTCCAGCGTTTTTTCCAGGAAGGCAAGGGCGAACTTACTCTCGGCTCCGTTCTCCCACCGCAGCCGCTGCCCAGGTTGTACCCCGATCTCCCACTGGATACTGCTCTTCGCTACGTGAATGTCTATCCGCTCATCCCGGTAGTCAATCGCGCTGACTCGCGCCAACTTGAAGGTGTCATCTCCCGCGACTCCGTCTTCACCAAATATGGGAGCACGCAGACAGTGGGCGCAATTTGAAGCCGACCTGAGACCCTTGCACACAAAAAAACCCGCTCCTTGCGGAGCGGGTCCGTGCGACAGCGGAAGGCCGACGAGAAGCCGACTAAGATCCGTTCTGGCATACCGTAAGACTTTCACCCTGGAAGGTGAACCAGTCATTCACCGACGTACTGGGCGGCGCTCCGAAATACGGCAGCGTCACCAGGTCCTGCAGGTTGTAGGTGAATCCGTGCAGTGTGTAAGGATACCCGCCATAGTTGGGATTATTTTCCAGCGGATCGCCCACTTCCAAAATCCCGCACGGCGTATTGTTTCCGTTGTAATTGACGGTGAGCGGATCGTCCGCCCACTCGCCCACCTCATGCGATAACGCCGACACATCCTGCGAAAACGCGCCAGGGTGATCCACATAAGCCGCTTCCGCATACGACTGAGGATTGCTCACGCTGCCTTCCGAGCTGTGATAGCCCCCGATGCAGCACTGGCCGTTCTCAGTCAAGTAAACGTCATAGGTCAGAAAAATGGGGAAAGTATTCGGCTGGATGCCCAGCTTGCTGATGATGGCTGGAAGCTGCGCGTCGAACCAGTTGATGTCCACCTCGCCAGCCGTGAATCCGAATGGCGATCCCGTTTTTCCGTAACTCTTCGACGGACTCAGCGTCTGCTCCGCCAATACCGACACTGACAGCAGCAGGTGTGAGTTAGTGTCAGTTTTCACCGTTCCCCAGAAATTGGCGCGCTGAAACGCGTCAATGTACTGGGTGGTTCCCACGTCCACGCCGCCCTGGGTATAGGTTGTAGTTGAGTCGAAAATCGGAGACTGCACGGTATTCGTAGTCACCGAGTTTCCGTTCGAAAGAACGTGTGAAGGATCGAACGTCGTCTTCGTCCCGCTGCGGGATGTAATTACGATCTTCACTGGAATAATGTAGGTCGTAATTGTCGTGGACGTGTTGGTGGAAGGCGCTGAGCCTACCATGTTGTAGGAGTAGTTCGTTCCGCCATAGGTGAACGAACCGTTCCAGCTGGGCAGAGACGCCGCAGGTGGCGCGATGTCGGGATGCGGGTGGCCGGCAGCATCCTGAACATCGCCCGCGGGGGTGGGGTAATCCGGCTATCGTCCTGGGCATAGGCGGAGCCGGCAAATCCCGCCAGCACCGCCAGAGTAGCGAGCAAGTTAAGGCAAACAAAACTCCTCTTATTCATCAGTAAACGCTCCTTGTTAATCGTCTTGAACGTCGTGACGCGGAAAGAAACCTAATTGTCTGGTTTGCGGCAAGGCCAGCTCATTGGCCAGGAGCTCCGAACGTTTAGGTTCTTATGGCACTACGGTACCCAAAGTAAATACACAAAGGACCGTAGACCTCGTTTTGTTCTGATTTTGTAACAAATGCGCCAGTTTCGGATTTCGTAAATTATTCACAGCGAGCCCATGCTTTTTCTCAGGCGACCGTCGTCGGTTCCGATACGCGCTGACTTGAAACCAAAAAAAACCGCCCTTTGCAGGGCGGATCTTTGGTGGTTCAGAAAAAACATTAGCCACCGTTGTTGCAGATCCCAAGACCGAATGGATTATCGTGGAACGTCTCTGCTCCGCCGTCCACCGAGGTAGTGTTTGGCGCCCCAAAGTATTCCAGATACACCAGGTCCTGCAGGTTATAGGTGTTCCCGTTCAACGTGTATGGGAACGCGCCATAGTTTGCGTAGCCCTCTTCCGGATCTCCAACTTCCAGAATTCCGCACACCACTGGATTGCCGCTGTTCACCACGAGAGGATCGTCCAGCCACTCGCCAACCTCATGCGACAAGGCAGAAACGTCCTGCGCGAAAATGCCGGGCGTGGTGATGTAGGTGAAGTGCGCATAGGCCTGAGCCGCCGATGTGCTGCCGAACGCATTGTGGTAGCCGCCAATGCAGCATCCCCCCTCCGTCAGGTAAACATTGGAGGTGATGAAGATCGGGAGCGAGTTCGGGGTGATCTGTTTATTCTGGGCGATGATGCCCTGCAGCTTGGCGTCGAACCAATTGATATCCGCGGTTCCCACTGTGATGCCAAACTCCGTCGCCACAACACCGTCCACCGGCGGCACGGAGATGGTGTGCAGAGGCAGCACCCTGGGTGTCCCCAACAACACGTGGTACCCCGGAGCTGCCGAGACTTCGCTCCAGAAGTTTCCGCGCTGGAAGGCGTCTTCATACTGCGTCGTGCCCAGGTTCGTCCCTTCCGGGCTAACCCAATCCATATTGTTAAAAATGGGCGATGCGGTTGTCATCGACACTGCCGTCAAGCCGTTCGGAAGAACGGTCTCAGGGCTGAATACCGTGGTGCTGGTCTTCGTCTTGTACGACAAGGCGATCGGGATGATGAACACTTTAACCGTGGTCGATGTCCCCGTGGTAGGCGCGGTTCCCACCATGTTGTAGTTATAAGTGTGGCTCTTGTATACGAATGATCCATTCCACGTGGTAAGTGGGGTGGTCGGAGTCTTGGCTTCGTTAACGTCGTTGGTCAGGTGTGGGGTACGGACCGCGTACCGCGGATGCGCGGGCATGGTGTCTTGTGCATCCTGGGCGAAAGCGGTGACTGCGAAAGTGGCCACCGCCAAAAGCGCAGCCAGCAGGCTGAGCGCAGTGAGTCGTTGCTTCATGTATGGATCTCCTTGGAGTCTTTGACAGCTAGTTTTTCAAGTGAGTTCTACGAATGGCTTGTTGCGGTTCCAGGGGTGAAGTGGAAGTAAGGGCCAACAAGATTCAACGATCTTCTCACATTTCTTCGCCCTGTCAATTGTGCAAATCTCTTCACACCCTAACGTCTCTGAGTCTTTTCGCTGGCGTCCCAACTCCATTGGGATTCTTATCGATAGCCTTAGACCTCACATGGAAAAGCCCAGATCACCCGATCCGGGCCTTCCCAACCAATCCGGGGATTTCAATTTCGTTTTCGTTCACCCGCCGCCAACCCGCTTGTAGCCGCTGAATTTAATGATCTCTCGCACCTGCACGGCCCCCGTCTTAAACAGCAGTGTGTCGTCCGAACGCGAGTACGCCGGAAACCAATACCGCCCGTCCACAAGTTGGCGATAGGTCACGAACGTGGGGTGCAGGTCCGGACGCTCATGCTTTTTCAGCTTCACCTTTTCAGGACCTGTTTTGCCGCACACCTTCACGATCTGAAAGTCCTGCGCGTCCACCCAGATTCGACCCTGAAAGAATCGTTTTCCGTTTTCTCTGTTCTTCGGCTCCACGCGCAATTCGTAGGTATCCAGATCGTCCACGTGTTGCTGGCCGGTATACGTCAGGTTGTACTGCGTCAGATCTTCTCTGGTTAGTATCAGCGGCATGAATACGCGAATATCTTCGAAGTCTTCCGCGGTAAGTTGAAGGCCCCGCAATGTAGACTGGGCCGCAAACGTCACTTGCTCCAGCCGTTTGCCTTTCGCGTCGTAGGAAACATTCGTGACCTCATGAAACTCCCCCGTCGCATCTTTGCCGGTAAGGGTCTGCACCAGCACATCCTGCTTGTACGTGTAATGAAGACGCGCTTCTTTCGCAACCGCTTCGGCCGCCCCCAGCTTCTGAATCAGATCCTGCACACTCATGGTCTTCGGCGGGGCAGAATCCAGCGGCCCGTTGCCCGCCTCGCAATCGGTCTGTCCCCACAAACAGAAAGGCAGCAGCAGGACCAAAATGACTGCCCACCGAATAGCAAATTGAATAAGCGAAAGCATGATCGAAGTGAGAAGTATACGTCAGAAAGACAATGCTCTTCTCGTCGCCCTCCGCGCGGCTCTGCTCCGTTATCTCCGCAATGGGGGGTCAGGCTCCAGCGCCTAGCGACCCCCATCTACCACAAATGTGCAAATCCTTGCTACTAGCCCGTCCAGCCATCCCCTAACTCGAATGCCACGTGCCCCGGTTTGGTATGCAGATTGCCACTACCACCCCGGAAGCCGTGCCATTCACGGCATTCCGCTAGTTCTTTCACATAATCAAGGAACTTCCCCCAGACAGGACCAAACTATGAAAACCACAATCTTCGCTCTCTGTTTTCTGTGTGTCTCTGGGGCCGCCTTGGGACAAACCGCCTCCGTCCTGGGCAACAACCCGCAGCCCATTGTGATGCCCGATGATCGTCCCCAGCATGCTTCCCAGCACGCTATGGGAACGGAGTCCAGCCTGCTCACTAGCGGTACGATCAGCTGGGCCAAAGGCGAAGTTCCCCTGGCGGAACTCGGATCGCCCATCTACCACACGCCGCTCGGCGACGTCGCCCGCGCCTACAGAAAAGAACACGAAACCCTGCCCAAAGCTGCCAGGGTTATGGAAAATCAGTAACGATTCGAATTCGGAGATCTGTGCTCAGAGGGAAAAGGGCGCGTCGCTGTAACCGCAGCGATAGCGCCCGCCTTCGTTGTGGATCCATCAAACCTGAGCCCGCTGGTCGTCGTGCCCTTAGCGAATCCTTGGCGCCCTTTACGGTTAAAAGCTTTTCCTCGACAGCGGCAACAACCCCTACTCGCCCGTGCCCATCATCACGATCGGCATAGTCGGCGTGGTAGCACCCGCCTCGTTCTCCACCGTAATCGCAAACGCCTTAGCTTCAGTCCCCGCCGGCAGCGGAGGATTCACCACGCGAGCGCTCCCGTGCGCATCAGGCTTGAACACGCCCGCTGGAATCGGACTCCCGCTAGTCGGAATCAGCCACAACTCATAAGCTTTCTGCGGAGCCAGCGCCGGCAGGTTGTTCGCTAGCAACACCAGACTGCTGCGGTTCCGCAGGTAAAAGACTTTTCCCTGCGGCTGCGGCGGAGTCTTTACTGCCACTAATGTAAACGACTGCGCTTCCGGCTCCAGGATCGGGGCCGCGATCTTTCGCAGTTCTTCCATCGCGCGCGCGTTCTTCGCTGCCTGCGAACCAGCCGACGCCAAAGCCTCCTTCAGCACCGAATTCTCCCGCCACAACCACATCGCAAAAAGCACCGCCGCCGCCGCGGCCGCCCATCCCAACACGCCCCACCAAGAACGCCGAGCCGGAGTCTCTACAAAAGAGGGTGCCCCATCCTTGCGCGTTCTTTGCGCAAGCGTGGCAGAGGGAGATGCCGCCGCCTCCCGCGCCACTGTATCCAGCAGCCTCTGCCGCGCCCGCTGCGGAGGTCTCGGCCCCGTAGCCGACAACGCCAGCAGCGCCGTATCGCCGCGCAGTTGCTCCAACTCCCGACGGCAAGCGGCACACGCCGCCAGGTGTTCATCCACCCGCGCGCGATCCTCTCCCCGAAGCACATCCAGCGCGTACAGTGCCAGATCCTCCGCGTATCGTTCGTGCTCGCTCATTCTCGATTCACCACACCTGCCCGCATGAAGGGCCTTGAAAGGGCGCGGCTTCAGCCGCGCCGCTACCAGCCGAAAAGATCAGGGCTTTAGCCTCCGAGGGATTCTTTCGGCTTCCTCATCCTTCCGTCCCCTTCAACTCTGAAATGCCTTCCGCAGCAAAATCAATCCCGCTCGTATCCGCGTCTTCACCGTCCCCAGCGGCTCCCCTGTCTTCTCCGCAATCTCCGAATGGCTCATGCCTTCCCAATAAGCCATTTCCAGCGCGCTGCGCTGCGCCGGAGCCATCCCTCCCATCACTCTCCGCACTTTCTCCGCCGCCCGCGCAAGCTCCGCCTGTCCTGCAAGATCCGGTGCCACCGACAGCACCACGTCCTCAATATCTGTCTCCGGTCGCCGCTTTCTGAGGGAATCAATCGCGCGATTCCTCGTGATCACCGCCAGCCAGCTTCCCAGATTCCCGCGCGCCGCATCAAACGCGCTGGGCTTGCGCCACAATTGCAAGAACACTTCCTGCAACACATCCTCCGCCGCTCCCGTATCGCCCAGCACCCGCAACGCGACCGCATACACCACCGAGGAATAGCGGTCATAAAGCTCCGCCAGCGCCCCTTGCTCGCCGGACTTCAGACCCGTCACCAGGGCCAGATCCGAAATGCCTTGTGCTTGCGGCCTCGACAACGCTAGGTCTCTTCCTTTATATAGATATACGCAAAATGAGTCTGATTCGGATTGTTGGCCAAGACAGAGCAACAGTCTGGACTGGAAGCCGCCCACAGCCTCCGCGACGGAAGTTTATTCCCCAGGCATCAGCGCGTCAATTCACAGCCGAGGAGCCAGTCCCCTAAGGGACTCTCGGGTGAATGCTCTCACGCCAGTTTCTTCTCGCGCTTGTACTCGTCAAACTTCTCCAAAAACCGGGCGATGTCTTTCTTCTGCAGATAGTATGGCGTCGATAGTCGCAGCTTGTGCGGGTCGCCGCCGCGGATGCGGATCTTGTGGGTCTTCCACAGCCAGTTTTCCAGATCCATGCGCGGAACTGGGGGGACGTTCACCGTCACAATGGCGCAGCGCAGCGCAGGATCGGGGGACGTCCACGATTCGGCGCCGCGCTTCTTCATCTCACCAAGAATGTAATCCGCCAAAGTGCGATGCCTCTGTTCTATGCGATCCATCCCAATGTCATTGGCCAGCTTGATTGAGGCCTGCAGCCCCCACAAGGCGGGCACATTCGAGCTGCCGATGCGCTGGAAACGTTCGGCGCGAATCTTGGTGTCATCCCAGCCTTCGGTCACGATGGTATTCCACAGGCGGTCGATGACTTCATCGCGCACGTATAAAAAGCCCGAGCCTTTGGGCGCTTGCAGCCATTTATGAGGGCTGGCAGAGTACATGTCGCAGCCTATGTCGCGCAGGTTGAGGCGCATCATACCAGGCACGTGGGCGCCGTCAACCGCCGAGAGAATTCCCTTCGACCGCGCGAGCGCGCTGAGTTCCTTCGCCGGCAGCACCACGCCAGAGAATGTTGTGATATGGCTGAAGAAGATGACGCGCGTGCGCGGAGTGATCACATCGTTAAATAAGTTCAAAACCTGTGCCGCGTCTTTCACCGGTCGCGGCAGCGTCACTCGCTTCACCACAACGCCGTAGCGCTTGGCCTTGAGGTTCCAGGGATGTTCGCCGCCGGGATGCTCCTGATCGGTCATGAGCACTTCGTCGCCCGGCTTCATGTCGATGCCATTCGCGATGTAGCTGTTCGCCTCCGTGGCATTGCGCAGCAAGGCGATCTCATCGCGATGGCAGCCGACGAAATCAGCCAGGGGATTGCGAAACTCGTTCCACGAGCCGTATCCCCAGATGGGATAGTCTTCGGGATCCTGCTGATCCATTCTCTCGGTGGTCGAGTAGCCGTCGAAAACGGCGCGCAGCACGGGCGCGGGGCTGGAGCCGACGGTGCCGTTGTTCAAATAGATCTCATCCGCGGGGATAAGGAATTGCTTGCGCATCGCGGCCCAGTAGGCATCTTCATTCTTGTCGAGCAGGGAGTGGTCGGGAAGCGGCGGAATCTTTTCGAGCTGCGCGAACAGATTTCCGCGGAAGGCAAGGGAAGCGGCAAGTCCGGTACTGGCGGTGGTGAGAAACTGACGGCGATCGAGCATTAGGCCCCCGGTCTATGCGAATGACGGAAGGCGCTATGGTACGGCTAAGCGGAGGAATCCTCAAGAGGAGTTGCTCTCCACTAAAAGTGTCAAAGGAATCAGTGCGCTTTGGCTTGAGCCGCGTGAATTTGAGGCATCAGAATGTCGCGAACGTAATGCCAGTAAGGGACGAGTTTGAGTGCAGCTTGTGCGTCTTGCTCCGCAGCGTTGAGATCGGGAGTGGTTCGGTTCAAGTTTGACCATGCGAGATTCATCAGCAGCTCGGGCTCTCCCCATGAAGGCTCGAGTGGATCACTCACGTCGCGCTTCTGGTTGCGGATTGCTTCCAATCCTCTGTTGTACACGTCAAACGCCTTATCCTGACCTCCTCCTCGCTCCGGAGGCGACGACCAACGAATGGGGCCGAGCACCCACAGCAGCCGAGGATTGTCCGGGGCTGACGCCACGGCTTCTTTCAAGAGCGGACTCGACTGTTGGAGAAATTCCTGAATGCGCGTTGGGTCGTTCTTGTGCAAGTACATGAGGTAGCCCAGACTGGAGCCTGCTCCAATCTTGGGTTCCACGAATGCCGGGTCCCGGGCAATAGCATCTTTGAAATCGGTGACCGCCTGCGTGAGATCCTCTTCCAGATCGGGTGGAGTCGGGGATTCGTTAAAGCCATTAATCGCTCTGCGCCACATGGCGAATCCACGCCAGTAAAGCACTCGCGACGCCAGCCTGTTGTCTTCCGGGATGGGCGCGAGTTGGTCGTGCAGGCGCTTCAGCGCTGGACGATCGCCTTCGTAGTCGGCCCTCTGAATTTGCTGCACGATGCCGACTGCGAAATCGTGCGAAAGAATGGCGGTTGCCTTGTCGCCGGTTTTGACCGCGGGACGCCCCGCGGCTAGCGCCGAGACGCCCAGAACCATAAGGACGAACCACAAATGGTTGTTCCCGGCAGTTGGTCGAATCGCACGCATGGGGGCCTCCTGTTTTGAGGTTAAAGACGGCTGCCCGGCAGGATGGTTAGTGTTCGCGAACCTGCACACCTGCTCCACGCGGTCAGATTATACCGGATAAGGCCGGGTCTTACGCCCAGCTGGCCAGTCCCGGATAACCCGGTGGGGGAGGGCTGCGTCTAATTCGATTAGGAAAAGTCCGGGATTAGTGTTTGTGGACCGGGCGTATAATGTCGGTAAGAGTGAGCGGCTTAAAGGAGTTCCCATGAAATCGCGTTGGTTGGCAATGTCCCTGGGGTTGGCGGCGTTCAGCTTGGTGCCTTTGATGTTGGCGCAAACACAAGATCCCAGTCAAACTCAAACTCCGGCTCAGACTCAAACTCCGGCTCAAAAACAGCCCCCGAGTCACGACCCAGATAATGGCCAGCCAAAAGCCGCCGACGTGCAGAATGCGCCGAAACAGGCTCCGGCGGAGCTCCCGACCAAGGATGACGACCAGATCAAGCACGACGGCTCAAAAACCGACGTGGATGCAGTGGGGAATCGCAACGTGGGTTGCGGGCGCGGCGTTGGCAACTGGTACACGGTGGAAGGTCAGGTGTCGCGAGGCCGCGTCTACGCCCAGCAGATCGAGTCGCAGATCAAACTGGTCAACGACCCCGTGATCACGGAGTACGTGAACCGGATCGGCCAGAACCTGGTGCGAAACTCGGACGCGCAAGTGCCTTTCACGATCAAGGTGATCGACTCCGATGTGGTGAATGCCATGGCGCTTCCCGGCGGATTTTTTTACGTGAACTCGGGCCTGATCCTGGCCGCCGACGAAGAAGCCGAAATGGCGGGTGTGATGGCGCATGAGATTGCCCACGTGGCTGCCTGCCACTACGCTCGCGAAATGACGCGCGCGCAGCTAATGCAGTTGGCCACAATCCCCTTGATTTTCGTGGGCGGAGCGATTGGCTACGGAGCGTATGAAGCCTCTGGGCTGGCGATTCCCATGACGTTCCTGAAGTTCTCCCGCACCTTCGAGGCTCAGGCCGATTATCTCGGTGTGCAGTATATGTACCGCGCCGGCTATGACCCGTCGGCATTTATCTCCTTCTTCGAAAAGATCCAAGCCATGGAGAAGAAGAAGCCGGGCACTTTGGCCAAGGCGTTTGAAACTCATCCGCCGACTGCCGACCGCATTGAGAAGTCGCAGGAAGAAATTCGCAAAATACTGCCCTCGAAGCAGCAATACGTTGTGACCACTTCGGAGTTCGACGAGGTCAAGGCGCGGCTGGCGTCGATCGAAAATCGGCACAAAGTGGTGGATCTGAAAGACGCGAACAAGCCCAGCTTGCGGCGAACTTCCACCAGCAGCGATCCCAATACCGGTAACACCCAGACGACTGACGATGATCGCCCAACCTTGAAGCGGCGGGACGACTCGTCGAAGTAGCCTTATGGCGAGTTGAGGAATCAGCAAACCGGCGGCCCTCGGGCCGCCGGTTCTGCATTTGAGATAGATCTGGACCAAAAACGACAGGATCACGACGATTTGTGATCTCGATCACAGCATGTTCTTGCCGAAGCCAAATAGTCTGAGCTACGCTAGCGTATACCTTAAGGAGCTGAATCCTCCATGCCAGACAACACACTCACCATCACCGACAATCGCACCGGTCAAACCTATACCGTTCCCGTGGAGAATGGCACAATCCGGGCGATGAGCTTGCGGCAGATCAAGACAAGTCCGGAAGATTTTGGGCTGATGACCTACGATCCGGCCTTCATGAACACGGCATCGTGCCGTAGCAGCATCACCTACATTGACGGTGACCGCGGGATTTTGCGTTATCGCGGCTATCCCATCGAAGTGCTGGCTGAGCGCTGTACCTATCTGGAAGTTGCTTATCTTCTGCTCTACGGTGAATTGCCCAATCAAAGCGAACTCAAGAGCTGGGTGCATGACATCACCCACCACACCATGCTGCACGAGACTACCAAAAAGTTTATGGAGGGATTCCGCTACGATTCCCATCCCATGGGCATGTTCGTGAGCACGGTGGCCGCGCTCTCCAGCGTTTATCCGGAGGCCCGCGAGATTCACGACCCGAAGAACCGCATGCACCAGATTGTTCGGCTCATTGGCAAGGTGCCTTCCATCGCAGCGCTGTCGTACCGGCACAACGTGGGATTTCCCTACGTGTATCCGGATAACGATCTGACCTACACCGAGAATTTCATGAATATGTTATGGAGGATGGTCGAGCCGAAATATGTGGCGAATCCCGTCCTCTCCCGCGCTCTCGACATCCTCTTCATCCTGCATGCGGATCACGAGCAGAACTGCGGCACCAATGCCATGCGCTCCGTGGGCAGCGCCCACACCGACCCCTATCTCTGCACGGCATCAGCCGCGTCGGCTCTGGCTGGGCCATTGCATGGCGGAGCCAATGAAGAGGTGCTGAAGATGCTGGATGAGATTGGTTCGAAAGAAAACGTGCCGGGCTTCATCAAGAAGGTTAAGGAAGGCCACGGCAAGCTGATGGGATTCGGGCATCGCATCTACAAGAACTACGATCCGCGAGCGAAGATTATCAAGTGGACCTCGGACCAGGTTTTCGAGGTTACAGGACGCAATCCCAAGCTGGATATCGCTTTGGAATTGGAGCGCATCGCTTTGGAAGACGACTATTTCGTGAAGCGCAAGTTGTATCCGAATGTCGACTTCTATTCCGGAATCATGTACCAGGCCATGGGCTTTCCGCCGGCGATGTTCACCGTGTTGTTTGCGATTGCACGCACTGCCGGCTGGTTGGCACAGTGGCAGGAACTGGCGAACGATCCGGAGCAGAAAATCGCGCGGCCGCGGCAGATATATACAGGGTACGCAGAGCGAGAGTTTGTGCCGATGGAGAAGAGGGCTGCGGCCAGCGTTCCCGCGCGGTAGGGTTTCTACGCATTTGTCATCCCGAGGGATGACAATCCATGGGGAGGTTATGCCGTCGGTTTCTTACGCGGCGTGCTTCGTTGCCAGCGCCGCCACATACTCGCGCTTGTCGGCTGACGACGTGATAACCTTCATCTCCTGCCAGTCGTAGGGGAATTCCCGTCCACAATCCAGGCAAGCCACATAGGTTCCGGTTAAAGCTGCGGCCTGCGGACGCCGTGACCTCCCACGAAGAGTTACGGGAAAGCTGTACTTGGAGTGCCGGCAACCGAAAAGCACGTCAAGCAGTTTTGTCAGCCAGCCAAAGAAAAAGTCAATCAATCTTGTCATCATTGGAGCACCCTCCACACACCCTGGGTCGCTTCACCCTGGTTTGATCTGAACTTGGGTCTGTTCTGAGTGTGCGCTCCCCCTGCCACTGCTATCTTCAAAATACGCAACCACTCAGGAACTTAGATTCACCCCTGCAGAGAATGGTTTCGTGTTTCTCGGCGCGAGATGCGGCCTTCGAGTCCCTATCACTCCAAGTGATTCTCTGGAAGCTAGTTACAGTCAGCCGGGCAAGATATTTGCTTTGCCGTAATTAGTATTGTCGGATATTCAAAGCCCCAGGGCTGTGACAGCTGTCACGTGGAAAAGCGTCGGCTGTCACAAAGGTGCCCTGAGGAAAACCAGGAAGATACTCAGCAGGAAATCCAAGTCTAGGTAAGATTCAGAGCTTTCTTGATAGTCCCGCGCTCGTTCTGGATTTTTTCCTGAAGAAGAGTGATGGCGTAGATAAGCTGCTCGGGGCGCGGAGGGCATCCGGGAACATAAATGTCGACCGGGATCACCTGGTTCACGCTTTGCACCAGCGCGTAGTTCTGGAAGACGCCGCCGGAGGTGGCGCAGGCTCCCATCGAAATCACCCATTTGGGCTCTGGCATCTGTTCCCACAATTGGCGGATCACCGGCGCCATCTTGTTCGAAACGCGTCCGGCAATGATCATGAGATCGCTCTGCCGCGGCGACGGACGAAACACTTCAGCACCAAAACGGGCGATATCGAAACGAGACGCTCCCATCGACATCATCTCGATCGCACAACAAGCCAGGCCAAACGTCATCGGCCAGATGGAGCCCTTGCGCATCCAGTTCACCGCCGAATCGAGCGTGGTCAGCACGAGCCCCTCCGGCGTGGGATTGCCGTAGGTCAAGTCCTTGACTACGCGCTTGCCGTTTTCTGTGTCGACGTAAGGGCCGAAATTCAACTCGGGAGCCATGGAGCTATTCTAAATCAGGGAGAACTTCCACGGATACTTACGAATACGGATCGAAACTCCTGAGCAATCGTGGAAGAGCGATCTCTATCGCCAGGCTTGCCCCGCGCCATTTCCATCTCTGTCTTGCGAATCATTTCCCGCCACAAGGAATCCGGATCGGCATTGAATACCGTGCCGGTCGCCGCTGGAAAAACGAACCAGGCGCCCAATTCCACTTCCTTGCGTAGTTGATCCTGAGTCCATCCGGCATAGCCCAGATAAACATGAAAGACGTCAGGCTTTGGTCGAGACGAAATGGTTTGTTCGAAGAGGGTCTTCGCGGAAATCAAATAAACGCCATCGAAGACGTGCTCAGCGCCTTCGAGCTTGGCCGGCGATTGGAACAACGCAAACACCGCCGGCATTTCGACGGGTCCTCCAAGATAGACCGGGTCGGAAAGGTCTTTCGCCGCTTTCAGACTCTCAAGCACTCGCGAAAGCGGGACATCGGTGCGCCGGTTGATAACGAGCCCCAGCACGCCTTTGGCATCGTAGCGAACCAGCAGGATTACCGTTTTGGCGAAATTCGGATCACCCAGGTTTCGGCTCGCCACCAGCAACTTTCCCGTACCCAGACTCTCCGCATTCTTTGATTGGACGGGAAGAAAACTGGCCGGCGGCACTTCGCTTCTTGCAGGGAGCTCCCGGACAGGTGACGGCCGGTTCGGCCGAGCGCCGGTCTCTGCCACATGAAATTGTCTGAGTTGACGGTCTAACCTTCTGGCTGTTGCGCCGACAAGAATTGCCGCCAGCAGTGCGTAGAAGCACAATTTGCTTAGAGACATGACCGCTCTCCTTGCATCCGCGAGCCAGAGTTTAACTGATTCGGTAGCGGATGCAAAATCGGAGTCGAGCTTGTCGCGGGCCAATGATTGCTATGGCCTGTGTACAACAATGTCCGTCGGCCCTGGCCCTACGGGTTCACCACAATCTTCCCGAACATCTGGCTCTTCTCCAGATACTCGTGCGCAGCCCGCAATTCGCTGAGTGGAAACACGCGGTCGACCACCGGCTTCAGCCGCCCGGCAAACACATGTTTCAGCACTTCATGCAGTTCGCCCATGGTTCCCATGTAAGAGCCGAGCAGGGCCAGCTGCCGCGCGAACAGATGTCGCAGGTCGATCGCGACGTTTGGCCCCGTGGTCGCGCCGCAGGTCACCAGCGTGCCGCCGCTCTTGAGAGACTTCACGCTCTCGTCCCAGGTGGCCGCGCCCACGTGCTCGACCACGACGTCGACGCCTTCTTTGTTCGTAATCTTGCGCACTTCTTCGGAAATCTTCTGCTGGTAGTGGTTGATGCCGTAGTCGGCTCCCAGTTCGCGGCCTTTGGCCAGTTTCGATTCGTCGCCGGCAGTAGTGATCACGCGGCATTGGAAAAGTTTGGCAATCTGAATCGCCGCGATGCCCACGCCGGAACTCGCACCCAGCACCAGCACGGTCTGACCCGGACGAATGCCGGCTCGCCCGACCAGCATGTGCCATGCCGTCACAAATACGAGCGGCACGCTCGCCGCTTGATTGAAATCGAGCGAGTCGGGAATTGGAATCACGTTCGCCGGCGGCACCGCGATCAGTTCGCAATTGCCACCGTCCACGGCGTTCCCTAGCACGGTAAATTGGCGGCAATGGTTTTGCACTCCAGCAACGCACTTCTCGCAGTGTCCGCAGTAGTGCATCGGCGCCAGCAACACGCGCTGCCCGGCCTTGAACCCGCCGACGTACTCACCGGCCTCGACGACTTCACCCGCAACGTCACTGCCTAGAATGTGCGGCAGCTTCACGCCCGGCAGTCCTTTGCGCACCCACACATCCAGATGGTTCAACGAACACGCCCGCACGCGCACCAGCACCTGATCCTTGCGCGGCTGCGGGTCGGGGATCTCTTCGTAAGTCAAAACTTCCGGGCCGCCGAATTGATGAATGCGGACTGCTTTCATAGCGTTCTCCTGTTAGGTCTTGCCGCTACAACAGCATACTTCTCCCGATTAAGAATTCCCAATCCGGAATTCGGGTCGAATTTATTAAGGCCGCGTCGCTCAACCGGGCGTATTACCGGCGCAGGATTCTCATAGGCCAGCCGAGGTTTAAAGGGTGTTGCCAGTGGGCACTAGACACGGCTTGCCAAGCCGGTGAGTGTCTTTCATCAGCCACTGCAGTTCGACTCTGCCGCCCTCTGTGTTCCACTCACCGAAAAGTAAGCTTGACAATCGCTACGCTCCGGTTCACCACAAAAGTGCTTGGCAAGCCGTATCGTGCCTAACTGGTTTTAGCGCAAAGCCCCGGAGTGATGACCCGGGGCTTTTGCCTGTCCGCGTTTGACTCCCGCTGTTAACCGACTGATAATCAAAGCTGTAAAGTGTTTGCAGCCTCGTGGATATCTACGAACAAATCGTGCAGCTTCGCCGCGAAGGGCGCCGCGGCGCCGTGGCGACTATCGTAAACGTGCGTGGGTCGATCCCATCGTTTAAGACCGCGAAGATGCTGGTGCGGGACGACGGCTCGATCGTGGGCACGATCGGTGGCGGTTGCGTCGAGGCTGAAGTGTGGCAAGCGGCGCGTGAAGTGATGGAGTCGGAAAAGCCGCGGACCCTCACCTTCGACCTGAATCAAGATCCGAAATACGATACTGGCCTGGTCTGCGGCGGCACGCTCGAGGTTTTCGTCGAGCCCATTTTGCCTCCAGCATTACTTTATGTATTCGGTGCAGGTCACGTTGCTATCAATCTTTGCCAGGTCGCCGCGAATGCGGGTTTCGACGTTGTCGTCACCGACGACCGCACTTCTTACGCCACCAAAGAACGTTTTCCCGCCGCGAGCGAAGTACATGCGCTCGATTTCGACGACGCTATACAGAAGCTCGATCCCAACGAAACTTCCTACATTGTGATCGTTACGCGAGGTCACCGCGACGACATGCGCATCCTACGCTGGGCGGTGCAGACTCGCGCCCGCTATGTCGGCATGATTGGTTCGAAGCGCAAAGTGATCAAGATTTTTGAGACGCTGCAGAAGGAAGGTGTAGCCGCGCACCTGTTCGACCGCGTGCACGCGCCCATCGGACTGGACATTGGCGCCGTCACACCGGAGGAGATTGCGGTTGCGATCACGGCGGAATTGATCGCGATTCGGCGGCACGCCGGCGCCGGCTTGCCGCATATGAGCTGGTTTCATTTGCGCGAGTCGGGGACTGATGCGCACGAGGTTCCGGATGCGCCCCCGGCCCTCAATGAGCATGAATGACGTGCCGAATGATTTGTGAATTGTCATCCCGAGCGAAGCAAGGGATCCTGGTTTTTGCCTGCGCGATCGGTGTTGCCGACGCAGGCACGCACCAAGGTCCCTCGCTTCGCTCGGGATGACACAAGCTCCGGTCCAATTAGCGTTCAAAAATCAACAATTCTCCGCCGTTCCCTGCTATCTTCGCAACATGACTCGCGCTTCCAGCTTCGCAGGCCTGATCCTGGCCGCCGGGGACTCTTCGCGCATGGGCAGAGATAAGGGATTGCTGCCGTGGCCTCCGCCAGCAGCCGGGCAGGTTGCGTCGAGCGAGACATTTCTTTCTGCGGCAATTCATTCGCTGGCGTTGGCCACTGAGTTCGTTGTGGTGGTGGTGGGAAAGAATGAAGCATTGCTGGCGCCGATTATTTACGCGCAGGGGGCTTCGCTGGTGGTTAACCCAGACCCCGGTCGCGGCCAGTTCAGCTCATTGCAGGCCGGTCTGCAGGAAGTGCTCAACCATGGGCGCGACGCGGCAATGATCACGCTGGTGGACCGCCCACCAGTTAGGACGACGACCGTCCAGACGCTGCGCGCTGCCTTCGAAGCCGCCGATCAAAACATCTGGGCAGTGGTGCCGGAGTTTTCCGGCAAGCACGGGCATCCCTACCTGGCGGGGCGCGAAATGATGGAAGCGTTTCTGCGCGTGCCGGCCACCTCGACTGCGCGCGACATCGAACACGCGCACCAGCAGCACATCCGGTATGTTAGTGTTGACGATTCTCTGGTCGCGATGAATATCAACACGCCGGAAGAATATGCGGCGCTGCGAACCCTCCAGGATTGTTGATTGCTGATTGTCGATTGAAAAACTGAAGCCGCTCCGTATTCGATTTTCAATCAGCAATCATCAACGTTTTTTGTGCGCCATTGCCTGTTTAGCCTGCACCACGTTATCGTCGATACGTGAAGGCAGCAGAGACAGCATTCCTCGACTCCGTATTGCGCCTCGAGCCGCGCGTTGCGGCGTTTGATTGCGACGGCACGCTGTGGGCGGGCGATGCCGGGGAGCGTTTTTTTGATTGGGAACTGAGAGAGGACTTTGTTTTTCCGGACACTGTCAGTCGCGGCGTCCTCAGCCGATACTGGCGAGAGCGTTACGCTGCTTACAAACGCGGCGAAGTGGATGAAACTACGATGTGCGGCGAAATGGTGACATTGCACCGGGGCGTTTCAGAGGCGAAGCTGATGGAGGCTGCTGCAAGCTTCTTCGATCAATTCTTCGTCGCACAGATCTTTCCGGAGATACGTGAACTGGTGCGCCGCCTACAGGAAAACGGCTGCGAGGTCTGGGCCGTCTCTTCTTCGAACGAGTGGGTGATTCGCGCTGCGATGAAACATTTCGGCGTACCGGCGAGTCAGATCCTTGCGGCCAAGGTCGAAGTCGAGGATGGCATTGCGAGCGATCGTTTGATCCGCGTGCCGTCGGGTCCGGGGAAAGCGGAGGCGTTGCGCGAAGCGGTGAACAACATCGATGCCGCTTTTGGCAACTCCCGCTGGGATACCGAGATGCTGGCGATGGCAAAACATGCGTTTGCGATCAATCCGAATCCGGACCTCGAGTCGACTGCCCGGGAGCGCGACTGGCGCGTTTACTTTCCCGAGGGCTCGCGCGGGCCGGGAACAAAAAATCCTTAAACGACGAAGGACACGAAGTATCACGAAGGCTCCACCGAGTGGCTTACAATTATTGTGCCAATGTATTCCGCGCAGCTACTCGATCATTTTCAGAATCCGCGCAATGCGGGAGAAATTGCAGATGCCGACGCCGTGGCAGAAATTGAGAATCCCGCCTGCGGGGATGTGTTGCGGCTGAGCTTGAAAGCCACTTCAGGCCGAATTACTGAGGCGCGGTTCAAGGCCAAAGGATGCGTGGCGGCGATTGCCTGCGGCTCCGCAATGACGGAATTGGTGCTGGGGAAGACGCTGAATGAGGCTCGAGCAGTGCGGCGCGAGGATGTCAGCGCCACTGTTGGCGGCCTTCCCCAAGCTTCAACGCACGCCGCGCAACTGGCCCTCGACGCGCTTTCGGCAGCGCTGAATCGAATTTAGCCCTATTTCAAATTCATGCCATCCTCCCACAGACCTCGCCGCATCGTAAGTCTGCAGCCCAGCGCGACGGTCACCCTTGCCGCCATTGGGGAGCTCGACCACGTGGTCGCGTGCACAAAATATTGCGCCGATGTGGTTCCTGAAATTGCTCTGCGGCCGCGCATCATCCTCGCCGACTCCTGGACTGCCAACGCCGAACAAATTCTCGCTGCTCAGCCCGACCTCGTAATTGCTTCCGTGCCTTATCAGGAGAAGGCAGTCATCGAAATACTGAAGTCGGGAGCGCGCTTCTTAGGGCTTGCGCCGAAGACTCTCGCCGACATTTATACCGACATCGCCATGATTGCCGGCGTAGTCGGCGCTGTCGACCGCGGTCAAGGCGTGATCGTCCACATGCAGCAGCAAATCGAGCAAGTCCGCACCCGCAGCGCGGGGTTATCTCGTCCCCCAGTCTTCTGCGAAGAGTGGGGTAAGCCGCTGATCGCGTCGCAGGGCTGGGTTGCGGAACTGGTTGCGGCCGCGGGAGGAGAGTTCGTGGGTGCGCCGGGGCAGCAGATTGCCGCCGAAGAGGTGGCTCGGATCGATCCCGAAATCTTGATTGCCGCCTGGTGCGGAGCCGGCGACCGCGTGCCGCTGGAGAAAATTGTCAGCGAACGCAACTGGCAGGGTACAAGCGCTGCTCGCGCGTCCCGGGTCTACTGTATTCGCGACGAGTACCTCAATACGCCAGCTCCCACGCTCTTGCGCGGCCTCGGTGCGCTGGCTTTTGCGATTCATCCTGAACAGTTCATCGCCACGGAAGGAATCCGACAGATTACCTCGGTTCCGTCTTCCACAGCCGGCACCTGCCGACCTGAGTTAAGATTCTGTGCATGTCCGTCACTACCAGAATTGAAGAGGTTCGCAACGAAGTTACGACGCTCGCGCAAGCAGTTCCTACGGGCAAAGACCTGATGCAAGGAGTCTGCAAGCTGCTGCACGAACGCATGCTGAAATACAACTGGGTGGGCTTTTACATGCTCGAAGCTGGTGCTCAACCACCGGTGCTGGTGCTGGAAGCGTTCGTGGGCGCCATGACACCGCACACGCGAATTCCGCTCAACCAGGGCATTTGCGGGGCGGCCGCTTCCAGCGGGAAGACGATCGTGGTCGACGATGTGAGCAAGGATCCCCGCTACCTTGCCTGTTCTCTGGAGACTAAGTCAGAAATTGTTGTGCCCGTTTTCGTCAACGGACTCGTCGCCGGCGAACTCGATATCGACAGCCATTTCTCAGCCGCGTTCGGCACCGAGGACCAGGAGTTGGTCCAGTACTGCGCTGAAGTTGTCGGCAAAAAACTGGAGAAGTCGCGGTAAAGGGCGAGAGCCACGCGCCGCAAACTGGCTTCAAATTATGAAACGGGTCGTCGCAGCCGTGATCGAAAAAGATGGCAAGCTGCTGGTCTGCCAGCGCACGCGGCATCAGACCATGCCGCTCAAGTGGGAGTTCCCCGGGGGAAAAATTGAGGAAGGCGAGCAGGCTCGCGACGCCCTGCGTCGGGAGTTGGAAGAGGAATTAGGCATTCAGGCCAGGATCGGCGACGAGATCGCCCGTCTGCAGCACACCTATCCGAATGGGGCGATGGTTGAACTGAGGTTCTTTATCGTGCGTGAATACGAGGGCGAAATTGAGAACCGCATCTTCCGCGATGTGCAGTGGTCAGCTGCCAAGGACTTGCCGTCCTATGATTTCCTTGAGGCGGACGCTTCGCTGGTCAGGGATTTAGCGGCAGGACGGCTGATGTGATATCGGCCGGGCATGAAGACTAAAAGCTTCTGATCGCGGAGTTCGCAAAGGCGGAGTTCGCAAAGTAAGAGGCGCGGAGGATGCTGAGAAGAATCAGACCCGCCTCCGCATGTCGTGCCGCCGGGCTGGTTCCCGCGACCCCGGCGCCGCCGCTAGCTTCCTCGTAGTGTCCAGAACCACGCCAATGTCAGACCGATCATTACTGCCGTGGTCAGCCAGGCTATGGCGTTGAACAGGCGTGTGTTCACGTACTCACCCATTAGTTCTTTCTTGTTGATCAACAGCAGCATGAAGATCAGCACGAAGGGCAGCACTACTCCGTTCACCACCTGCGACAGGACCGCGATCTTTACCAGCGGCAGGCCCGGTATCAGGAGGACGGCGCCGCCGGCTACGATCAGCAAAGTGTAGAGCCAATAGAAGAACGGAGCTTCGCCGAACTTTTTGTCCACACCAGACTCGAAACCCAGCCCTTCGCAAACCGTGTACGCGGTGGAAAGCGGCAGAATCGAAGCTGCGAAGAGGGAGGCGTTGAACAGTCCCACGGCAAACAGGATGTACGCGTACTGCCCAGCCAGCGGCTTCAGGGCCTGGGCCGCATCGGCCGCGTACTTGATGTCGCGAAATCCGTGTAGATATAAAGCTTGCGGCGCAAGCTACGATGATGAACCAGGCCACGACGTCGGTGAAAATGCAGCCCACGATCACATCCCAGCGCGAGGCTTGAAGCCCACGCCGGGTTACCCCCTTTTCCACAATCGAGGATTGCAGATAGAACTGCATCCAGGGCGCGATGGTCGTCCCGACCACGCCAATCACCATGTACAGGTAGGCCTGCTCCCGAAACTTGGCCCACTCGGGCGGCTGGAAGGTTGCTTTCGCAGCGACTTTCCATGCCGGATGCGCCAGCGCTCCCGCGAAAATGTAAGTGATATAGAAGAACGACGCTGCCAGGAAAACTTTCTCAACGCTCTTGTATTGACCTTTCACCACGATCAGCCAAACGATCACGGCACACACCGGCACAGTGACGTACCGCGACAGGCCGAACAATTCGAGGCTGGTGGCGATGCCAATAAATTCCGTTACCACGTTGCCGAAGTTGGTGATCAGAATTCCGAGCATCATCAGAAACGTGATGCGCAGGCCGAACTCTTCGCGGATCAGATCGCTCAGGCCCTTGCCGGTCACCGCGCCCATGCGGGCGGACATCTCCTGCACCACGATCAGCGCGAGTGTGATCGGGATCATGGTCCAGAGCAGAAGAAATCCGTATTGCGCGCCGGCCTGGGAATAGGTGAGGATGCCGCCGGCATCGTTGTCGACGTTGGCGGTGATGATCCCCGGTCCGACTACAGCCAGGAACAGCAGGGTCCGGCCTCTCAATCGTTTCAGAAATCTCATGCGAGCATTTCGCAAACATAGTGCGGATGATGTGTTCCACGCCTGCGTTTGGGGCAACAGTGGAACGAGAAGCCGCCCTAGAATAAACGCACTTGCGGATTGTGGACAAAGAAAAAGTGCTGGAGGGTAAACAAAAAGTCCTGAGGGTCCAACCTAGCTGATCTTCCTTAGCGCAGCCGTCGCCGCTTTGATCAGGTCGCCCAGCAACTTCGCTAAGTCCGGGTGTCGTTGGAACTCTGTCCAGCGGCCTTGGACATGGTCCCATCCGCGTCGTAAATAGCGCTTGTAACCCGTCTCAGATGCGGGAGGCCGGTCAGGAACTGAATGCCCGTGAGCACTCCAGCCCAAAAAATCATCCTGGCGAAGCTCCAATTTGAATAGTAAAAAACATAACATCCGCCGAGCAGAGCCCCCGTCATCGAACCGGCCAGCAGGCACAGGGTCTCGCGACGGTCCAGAGTGTCAAGAAGCTTAGGCCGACGCATACGGATCTCCAAAGTTTTGCCCGACACTTCCGTAGGATGGTTCAGGAGCCAGCCCTGCACAGTGCCCTCGGCCGGCCCGGCGGCGTAGCCTCGGCAGGCGAGAGTGGCACTATCAAATCGATCTGGTCGGAGCGCTCGACAGGGCCAGACCACTCGTGGCGCTCGATGTGTTCGTAGACCTCGCGAGCAGGCGGGGGAGGCGTGGATTTCGGCGCGTGAAGGCCCAGCATCCTCCACAGAGGCCACGCGGGATGACGGTACCGCATCCACACCCAGTACTTCGCCACCATGAAGGGCATGTAGGCCGCGGCGGCCATGACAGTCCCTACGGGATAGCACGCCGCAACGAGTGCGATCAACGCAGCCCACGCCGGCAGTTGGTAGGGTTTGAGAAGATTCTGAACTTCCCACAAATTGAATCGCCCAGAGACCAGACCGATAGCCAGGAACGCTCCCCCCGGCAGCGCATACCCGAATACATCCCGCATCAGGTTGAAGGTTTTGTTGACCTCGTCGAGGAGGCCGGGCCAACTGCCTACGCTGTCGCTTTTGCCGCCATCATCCGCCATTTCGCGCGAATTATACCTTGGGCGGGGCCCAGTCAACCCCAAATCGCTGCAAGTTCCGGGAATCCGGATTATTTCCGCTGCTCCAGTTTTACCGATGCCGTCACCGGCTGCCCATCGCGCAAAACCTTCACTTCGACCACGTCTCCGATCTTGCTGCGGCGGAGAGCGTCGGTAAAGTCGTAGAGATTCTTTATTGGTTTGTCGCCGAATTGAATCAGAATGTCTCCGGCTTTCAGTCCGGCCTTCGCGGCGGGGGAACCGGGTTTCACGTCGGCAAACTTCACGCCATTGGGAATCTCGCCGAAGTCTGGAATCGATCCGAAGTAGGGGCCATAGCCCGCGCCGCCGCCACCAGGCGGCTTTTGTTCCACGACGGTCTGGAACTTGGGCGTGCCTTCGCTATTCGCGCTTGCCAGTTGCACCGTTACATTCGCGATCAGGTCGAGCAGCTTCGCCGCCGAAGGGGCGTTGATTTTGTCCCAGGTATCGGAGGGCTTGTGATAGTCGGAGTGGAGACCGGAGAAAAAGAACAGGACGGGAATCTTCTTGGTTACAAACGAGGTGTGGTCGCTGGAAGAGTAGCCGCTGGCGGAGTATTCAATCTTGAACGCAGACCCTTGCTGCGCCTGTTCTTTCTCAGCTTGTTTGAGGATGGGCTTGAACGTTGACCCCGTGCCCACGCCGCCGATGTAGACCTTGTCGTCCTTAATGCGGCCAATCATGTCCATATTGATCATGGCCACGGCCTTTTCCAGCGGACGCGTCGGTTCCTTCACCCATTCGGCCGATCCGAGCAGGCCGAGTTCTTCTCCGGCGAAATCCATGAAAAGAATTCCGCGCTTCAGTTGGCCGCGCTGGGGGGCGAGCAGCCGCGCCAGTTCCAACACGCCCGCGGTGCCCGACGCGTTGTCGTCCGCGCCGGGATGAATCTGTCCGATCTGTGCGGGTGCGAGCGAATCGAAGTTGCCGCGTCCTAGGTGATCGTAGTGCGCCCCCACGATCACGTACTCATCGGTCTGTCCCGGCAGGTACGCCAGAATGTTGTCCACCTTGGCCCGCGTGGTTTCTATGTCAACTTTCAAGGAGAGGTGCAAACTGCCGGGGAGCGCGAACGATGCGGGTTTGGTGGCGGCGTTGATCTGATCCTGCGCGTCCTTCATGGATTTTCCTGCTGCCTGCAGCCAGCCTTCGGCAACATCGTTCTTCACTTGCGCAAACACGATCCCGATGTTCTCAGGGCCGCTAACGCTGCCGAAGCGCGTGAGCAGGTCTTCTTCGCCATCGCCCAGCTTGCCGTTGACCAGCACGACCGCGCGCGCTCCGTGATTGCGGGCGTTGATGGCTTTGGTGACCATCTGCGAGTGATGAGTCAGGCCTTGCTCTCCGCTCTTGGCGGCGAAGGCGGCGGGTTCGTAGCGGAGCACGACTACAATCTTGTCCTTCACATCGAGGTTGGCGTAATCGTCGTATTGATATTCGTCGGCAGTCACTCCGTAGCCGGCGAAGACTACTGATCCCTCGACCTGCCCCGAAGATGAAAAGCTGAAGGGAACAAAATCCTGGTTCGTTTTCAGTTCTTTCTTTGCGTCCCCCTTGATGACCACGAGCCGGTTGTCTGATTTCAGGCGAGCACCGGTGATCAGCGTAAAGGGCTGTAGATAGCCCTTGGTTCCGGCGGGGGAAATCTTAAGTTCTTTGTAGCGCTTTACGATCAGGTCGGCGGCGTGTGCCAGACCTTTTGTTCCTGCGCCGCGGCCTTCCATCTCCGGTGCGGAGAGAGTTTTGATGTCGTTGAGAACACGCGCAGCATCGGCCTGGCCGACCGGTGCCGTCGCCGCGGCGCTCAACAGAACTACAGCTACGGATGCTAGAAAGATCCTGGGCAGGCGCTGCTTGAAATAAATCGCGAGACTGAGCATGAACAGATTTTCCTTTGGACGATGAATCGTAGGGGTTGGCTTGGATGCGTGTCAATGAAGCCATACTCCGCAGCGTGCGCGGGGAACAGGTTAAGATGATTGCAGGCCGCGAGTACGCACGCTAAAGGCACGCCGGCCAATGAAACGGATGACTAAAAACTCCGCGCGCGCTTTCTATCTTTTGATTGCTTTCGTCGTGGTCGCGTCTGACCGCTGGACCAAGCACCTGGTGGCGCAGCGCATCCCGCTTTATCGGAACATTCAAATCATCCCCGGCTTTTTTCGACTTACCCATACCGAGAACACAGGCGCGGCCTTCAGCCTGTTTGCCGATTCGACCGGTTCCTGGAAAACTGGGTTGCTGATCGCGTTCTCGGTGGCCGCGCTGATAGTGGTCTCGGTCTTGCTCTGGAAAAACCACCATTCTCACGTAGCCACGGGCATTGGCTTGTCGTTGATCATGGGAGGAGCGTTGGGAAATCTCTGGGACCGGGTGGCGCGCGGGCGCGTGATCGACTTTCTGCTGTTCTACGTGAAGCGGTACCAGTGGCCTGTGTTTAATCTGGCAGACAGCGCTATTGTGGTGGGCGCGGGATTATTGGTGCTGGAGATTCTGTTTCATAAAGCGAGCGTGCAGGAAGAGTCTCAGTCTGGAACAACCCCTTAGGTGACGCGGAGCGAATACTTGTCTCCACACAAACAAAAGCCCCCGTCTGCCTCTAAGTGAGGCAGAGCGGGGGCATCGGTACAACCCGAACCGCAGTTAGTCCTTTTCTTCATTCTCGCAGCGGTCGCACACTGGTGTGGTGCGCGACGGCGCGTCGGAGTGGGCGTTCGGCACGGGCTTATCGCCGTGCGAGCTGTTTACGCTAGGGCCGTTGACCAGACCGGTCACCGGAGCGTTCATAGTCACGTTGAAAGTACTTCCCGTCTTAGCCTGAGCGATGCCGAATACCGGGAAGGCCACGCCGTTGACGAAGGTCAGCGACTCGTAGTCTCCAGGCATGAAACCCTGGTTGGTGTTGGGGAACAGGGTCAAGGCCATGCCGTTGGATAACTGCGTAGGAGCCGACCACGTGCTGCCGCCATCGGTAGAAGAAATGTAACCCGCCAGCAACTGGCAGGTGGTCTTGGTGCAGTTCGCGACTGGGTAGTAATAGTAAGTCAGGCCGAGATGAGCCGTGCTTCCGGACGTGTTCGGCTCAATGGCCAGACCCGGCAAAAAGTGGTTGACGGTGCTGGTGGTAGGATCAATCGGAATGCGAACGACCGCTGACCAGGTTGTGCCATCGGTAGTAGTGCTCATCACCAGATCGTTCTCGGCGCAACTGGTGCGGAATCGGCAATCCTGCCACACGGTATAGACAGTGTTGGCTGCGTCGATGGCGGAGGCGGGCAGAACCAGGTCGCGCAATCCGCCGGCCGCGGTGTGTTTGCTGATGGCGGAAACAATGACGGGTGCGCCAAAGGTTTTACCGCCGTCCGTGGATGTGACGGACTCAATGTTGGCGTTAAAGGCGTCGCTACCGGGCGCGATGACCCTTCCCGTGCTCAGGGACAGCGCCTGCAGCGCGAACATCGCAGGTTTGGTCGAAGGCTGAACGGGCGTACCCCAGGTTTTGCCGCCGTCGCTTGAGACCGCGAGGTAAACGATGTCGCCCGCGCCGTTGTTATCCCACTCGGCATAGCAGTTGCCGTAGTACGGGCTGCCGGTATTGTTGTCGCAACTGATCCACGTCTTGTCGGGCTTGCTGTAGATCGGGGTTACGGTGACCGGAACGGACCACGAGGTGCCGGTCTTGGAGCGGCTCAGGATCATCGCGGTACTCGAACCGCCGTTGTTGTACAGAGGAAGGTTGGCGATAAGCCAATACTGGTGTTTGGCATCGTAGGCAACGGCAGCATCGGTGGCGCGATCATATTTGCCCATGCCGCCAGTCTTGGTCAGACCGGGGAGAGAGCCATGCTTCCAGGTCGCGCCACCATCGGTCGAGGTGGCCCAGCCGTTGTCGCTCGATCCCCCTCCGTTGAAATAACGGCCTTGCTGGAACGCAGTGACGATGGTGTTGTTCCAGGAGAATGTTGACGATTCTACTTCCGTGGCGTGCTGCGCGATGGAACTGGTGAAGGGATCGCTGCTGAGTTGGTTGACCGCGACCTGGCCCTGCAAGGTAACAGCCAGTGTCATAACAAATAAAAGTGAAAGCACGAATTGAGTTGTCAGGGAACGACTGGAAAAAGCACGGCTGGAAAACTTTTCCTGGGACACAGTTGCCTCCGAGCGTCGGGGTGACGCTTTTGCAGCGGGGTAGATTCAGTTTCGATCTTGAAACTATCCCCGATCGTAACCGTGGGATGATGACGGCTGGGAGCTCATCTGTCAAGCGGAAAGCCGGGACAGCGGCCGCCTTCAGCCTGCGAGGGAAACCTTTAGGGACTACTGAGGTTTCTTACCGCTGTCTTGATCCTTTGCCGGCCCGGAGAGCCAGAGCGTTACCGTTTCCGGTAAATTTTCAAGTGACTTCCAATGCAGCCGGGCGCCCGTCGTACGCACTAAATCGTATTCGTTCACCGGGCGGTCGTCCTCCACAGCCGGGGCATTGCTATCCACCGCGAGCACTCTGGAGATAGGGACTTCCCTCCTCAACGTAGCGGCAAACATCTGTTCGGCGGTGGGGAAGGGTCCCCATTCCACCAAGTCCTCAGCCGCACTTGAAGGCAAGCGTTTTGCCATTTCAGACGCGGATCGAAAAGGGATAGGCTGGCGGCTGGCAAAGTAATGAATGCCCACGCCCTCAATGGAAACAAACGCGCGGACGTAGGGGAACGATTCATTCAAAGCGCGGGCGATGGCGGCGGTGGTCACCAGATCCCCACCGGGGTACCACTGCTGCAGGATGCCGTCCCGGCGCAATCGCTTCTTGGCAGCGGAGTAGAACTCGCGCGAGTACAGCAGGCTGGAACCCGCTGCGCCTACCGGCGGGGGCGGGTCGATTACGATCACATCGTACTGTCCAGTGGTGCGCTCAAGGAAGCGGCGGCCATCGTCAACGATCACGTGTGAGCGCGGCGACTTCAGCAATTCCGGAGCGTTCCCATGGTAGTACCAGAAAAGCGACGGAACGCTGGGAACGAGATCTACCACGGTAGAATCGATTCCCCAGGATAACGCCGAGCGGTGAGTGGTACCCATGCCGAAGCAAATGACCAGGGCATTCTCGGGAGGACGGTCGAGCAGCGCCAGGGGCATGCTGACCATCAGTTTCGTGATGGGAGTCAGGTACGTCATGTCCACGCCGTTCACATAAAGCCGTTTGGTCATTCCCTCGCCCGCAGCGATGACGGTGGCTGTGCTGTCACGGCGTACCTGCGCCCCCGGAATCTGCTGCACATAGCTCTGGGTCTTGAAGATCAAACCGAACGACGCAAATAAAATCACAATGGTCGCGAGGGCGCGCAGGGCGGTGGAGCTTTTTGCCGATTCGGGCTGCTGCAATAATGTGAACAGAGCGACCATCAGCCAGGGAAGGGCAAGGGTCACCAGAGCGTAGCGCTCATCGAGATAAGGCAACAAAACAAAACCCGCAAACAGCGGCCCCAAAATGCAGCCGGCGATGTTCACCGCGTAGCCGATTCCCGCGCGATCAGGGTCTCCTTCGGAGAATCGGTCGACCAGCCGCGGAGTGAGAAATCCCAGAAGACCGCTGAAGGCCGCTATACCCAGGGGCACCCGCAGCCACCGTGGAAGCATCATGAAGCGGGGGTCGGCGGTGAGCAGAGGAGTCAAGGCAGCAAGCCAGACGAATAGCCAGACCAAACTCCCCTCGCTGCTGTGGCGGCGGCTCCAGAGGCGATACACGCTGGAGCCGATAAACGTCGCGGCCAGATAAACACCCAGGATGGCTGCGAAGGAATAGACCAGGTTGCCGACATAGACTGTGTATTCCCGCGTCCAGACCAGTTCCATGCCCATGCTGGTGAGTCCGGTTGCGAACAGTAACCACAGCGTGCTGTTGCCAAACAGGTCACGCACGGCGGGAACTTGGCCGGCATCCTGTTCGACTTCGCCTTCGTCATTGCAGCCCGCTGGCGCAGCATGCCTGCCAGCGATCTTAAGGGCCGCGCCGCACACCATGAGATTGAGCAGCATCCCAAATCGCAGGGTGCCGTTGAACCCCACGATCTCGATCAGCAGCACCGGAATCAGCGCTCCCGCCACGGCGCCGAGAACATTCGCGAGATAAAGAAAGCTGAACGAGCGTCGCGACTCCAGGCGCTTATCGCTGCGGATGGCAAACATCCCCAGCGGAATGGTAGCGCCCATGCACGCACACCACGGAATCAGGCTGCATGCCAGCCAGAGACCGGCGGCAACATAGTAACCCGATGAGGACAGGGACAGGCTGTTCCCCAGGTGTTCCAGTACAAAGCGGCCAACCAGCAATTCCAGGGGCACAACTACGGCGGAAACGCCAATGCCCAACTCAGCCATGGCGTAAAGATGCAACGGCGGAGAGGTAAGACGCCGCGCGTATTTGCGTAGCAGGCGCCCAGCGGCCCATGAGCCGATACCTAATCCGGCCATGAAGCAGGAGAGCACAATCGACACCAGGGCGGTGGTAACGCCAAACTGAGCCATCGCGAGACGAAGCCAGATCAATTCATAGAGAATGCTGCAGAATCCCGAAATGAAGAAGAATGCGAAATACCAGCTCCAGCCAGTTGTCGCAACCGCTGTTTCTTCCGGTAGTTTCGCCCCAGACTCCTGGGGAAGAACATCCAGTGGCGCCGGCATGGTCTCAGTGTTCACAGATTACTCCTTCGCATCGGAAACTCGAAAGCGTGTTGTCGGTGAAATGCACTCGCAACGAATCACGCTCGCTCAAGGCTCGCAGTCAGTTACAGAGTGCAGGCTCAGGTAACGTACTGTCACGTAACGAAAGTCACCAGCTGAGGCGAGAAGTAATCCCGTGAAGATCAAAGTGGTCCTTTACGCCGAAACGGATGAGTGGGCGAAAAATGTGTTACGGCGTGCCGTAAAGCTGCTTATAGACGCTGGCATTGCGCATGATGGCCTGTACGTATTCGCGGGTTTCGGTGAAGGGAATCGATTCCACGAACTCCTGCGGATCGCGATATTTGCCCTGGTTTAGCCACTCTTCTACACGGTCCGAGCCGGCATTGTAGGCGGCGAGCGCGTATTCGAATGATCCGCCGAACTTGTCGACCATGCGGCGGAAATAGCGCGTGCCCAGTTGCAGGTTCACCGCGGGCGTGTACAACTGGCTGGCGCTATAGCGCTGCAGCTTCACTTCCTTGGCCACTTGTTTGCCGGTCTTGGGCAACAACTGCATCAGGCCAACCGCGTTGGCCCGCGAAACCGCATTGGGATTGAATTCAGACTCCTGCCGGATCAGAGATGCAACAAGATAAGGATCGAGCGCATTGGCCGCGGCAAAACGCTTTAATTCACTCCAGTAAGCTTTGGGAAAGAGCGCTTCCCAGTATTTCCGCGGAAGATCGGGAATGTCGAGGGCAAAATAATTGGGCGCGGAATGCTTCATGAGTTCGATGGCCAGATCGTAACGCCCGGTCTCATCATAGAGTTGCGCAGTTTCCGCCGGACCCCAACTTCCGCCATCGGGCGTAGCCGCAGCGGCGGCCTGCAATTCGCGCACAGCAAAATCGACAAGGCCGCCATTTCCAAGAAGCTGGGCTTTCTGCACGTGCAACTCATCGTGCGGTGGTTCCGCCGCCTTCACTTTGGCAGCGCTGTCGAGCGGCGGCACGCGATCGAGTAAAGCGTATTGAGTCGTCGCGTCGGGCGGCGCGGGAGCGAGACGCTTCATCCGCTGGCGTCCCAATTCAGCGTAATAAAAATTGCGATAGCGATCTGAGAGCTTCTGATAAAACGCCCGAGCCATGAGGGGCTGGTTGTCTTCTTCGGCCAAACGGGCGCGCCAGTACAGGGCCGCAGAGGTTTCCGCGCCAGAAGGATACAGGGCGATCTGTTCTTCGAACGCCTTCTTGGCATCCTGCGTGCGTCCCTGGCGGAACGTGAGCCAGGCGGCTTTCCAGTGGCCGTACGAGGCCTTGGTTCCGTTGGGAAAGCGCTGCTGAATTTCGCGAAATGTATCGAGCGCCTCATCGTACTCGTGATGAACAAGATGCAGATTGGCGCAGGAGAGCAGCGCCTGCTCCAGCCACGGACTTGTGGGGGCCGTCTGGCGAAGCTCCGTCACGGTGCGGTAGAACGTGTCGTTGTCGCTGGTGGACCAGGCGACTTGTCCCAGCAGATAGAGACGCTGTGCGTTTATCTCGCCTCCCACATTGCCGAGCAAGGCGAGGGTTAACTTGGCGTCATGGTTCTTGCCGCCGCGATGAAGAGCATCGGCCAGCGAAAGTTGGAGCGCAGGCTTATCGCCAGCGCTGGCTGCGTTGGCCAGGCTGCGATACTCGTCCGCCGCTTCGCCATAACGCTTTCGGTTCAGCAATGCGTCGGCCCGCGTTTTGCGCTGCGCGACCGTAGGAGGCGGTGCCGACTTCAACTTCTTAAACTCGCTATAGGCCGCATCCGCCTCGATGCTGGTTGGCATCGTAAAATAAATGTTCCCCAAGGTTTCCGCGGCCTTCGCGGCCTGGCCTGAAGCTGCGTAGGCCCGTCCCAGCGCGAATTCCAAGTCCGAGCGTACCGGCGCGCGTATCGGCTCCAATAATGCGACAGCCTCGGCGGCTTGCCCTTCGAGCAGCAGTGCGTCCGCGTAGCGCACGGCGGCATCGCGCACCAACAGAGAATCCGGATGGGCCGTCGCGAAGTCTGCGAGATTCGCCACGCCTTCTCCGTTGTGGCCAGTTTGCAGGTACGAGATTCCGAGATAATAGGCTACGTAATCGCCTAAGTCTCCGGCATGGACTTTGGCGCGGTTCAGCGGATCGATGGCTTTGGCATAGTCTTTGTCGAAAACGTGCGCGTAGCCAATCACCAGCCAGGCCAGCGCTCCCGCGTCTTCCTTGGCGTGGGCGCGGGCGTACGCTTCAAGCCCGTTGTAGGCGGCCGGCGTGCGGTCCTGCAGAAGCTGTTGTGCCATCGGGCGCAGACTGGCCGAAGCCACAAATGCCTGGCGCATGCGCGCAACCCGCGGAGAAATAGTGCGGCGCTTGCGTGCGCTGGTAGTAGCGGTGTGATGCGCGGCGGACGCGGGCTTCTTCGCGGCGGCGCCCGACGTCGGCTTCTTTGCGGCAGTGGACCTGTGAGTCTGAGTCTTGCTGGTATGTGTGGGCTTGCCCTTGCCTGTGGTGGTCCCGCTTGGGGAGTCTTGAGCCGCGGGCTTCGACGGAGTTGCCTCCGTTTGGCTCGGCGGGGAACTGGGCGCAGATTGCGACCGGGCCTCTGCGCAGGCAAGCAGAGCGCCAAAGCCGCAGAGAACTGCGGCCATGAGTACCCACCACTTCATCGAACCTGATTCCACTGAACCTATTCGTCCTGAATCCAATCGCACTACGTTTACTTTCGCAGGAACCCGCTGCCAGAACCTCTAACGCCTAATCGTCCCGCAAAACTCAGCGGTGGAAATTCGAACCCATAATGGAGATATCGTCTTCGGCCAGACTGCGCAGCAACTCGTGATGAAAATAGTCGCCGCTGGCCGCTGCCGTATTGCCATAACGCTTTTGAAATGTGCCACGGCTCTTGTCGATGTCTTCTTTTAGCCGGTCGTATAAATCTTTATTACGCCGGCCCTCCGAAACCTTGGCCTGGTTGTACAGCTTGATTTCATCCACCAGCAGTCGGGCGAAGCGTTGCGCTTTGCGATGTACGTCGGCGTCTTCGGGCGAGAGTCCAGCCAAAGGATCGGTGGCGGCAGCGGGCGCGGCTGCTGCGGACGCATGGCCCGAAACTACTTCTACTTCGGGAGCAGTTTCTGGATTGGGCGTGGGCCAGGCCGGCACGTGTTTGGGAGCGTGTGCCGCGAAAGGATCGGAAAACGAAGAAACCGTGTGCACGGGCGTAGCCGCGCTCTCAGTCCGGCTCGCCGCCGCGTTGTCTTCTTTCGCCGCAGCCTGCTTGCGCAGCGATGTGACTTCCAGCCAAGCGCTGGTTGTCATCACCAGCAATTCGAGAGCGTGGGAATCCAACTTGCCGTTGTCGCCTCCGTCGGCGTAAACCAGTGCGGCTATTTTGTCTTTCAGCGCCAGGGGCAATACCAGCACCTGCTCTTGCGCCGGAGTTCCGAAATGCTCAACGAATCGTGGGTCCATTGCGGAGATGTTGCCCGCCGTTGCCGCTCGATTCTGGTAAGCGTGAGCCACCGGTCCGGCATTCAGATCGAGAGGAAAATCCTTGGCTGTTTCCTCATCGCCAAAACCGCGGGATTGCCAGCCTGACGCGGCTCCTGCCTTCACCACAAAAAGCGCGATGCGCGAGCAGTAGCCACTGCCGGCATCGAGGAGAGCACGCAGAATTTCTTTTTGAGTTGAGCCCGCGTGGATATTGGATACAGAGCTGACCAGAGCGCTAGCGTATTCGCTGCTTGCCGGGGCGTCGCTCGCAGCGGGCAACGACTCCAGCACTTGTCGCGCAATCTGCGACTGCAGTTGCGGAATCTGTGCCTCAAAAGCCTGCGCCACGGCGTGTTCAACGCGCTGCCGCATAGCGTGCTGCTGATTGTTCGCGTTATCGTTCTGATCCGCCATGCTTAAAGAACCATATCCTGTGAATCGAACCTACGCTGTCGAGCCAACAGTCCGCATCGCTCACAGCCGGCCTCTAACTGCTGATTATACGGCACTTGTGGGACCGTCCCAGAGTACGCAAGGACGTGTTCGACCGCGTATGACCCGTGCTTCGACTGTAGCGCAAATCTGGCTCCTGAGAAAGCCGGATCATGTTGCAGAATTGTTCATCTTGACACCCTCTGCCGCGCGTGGTGCCATGTGGTCTACTCGGGCAAGCAGGCTTCACGCGGTCCCCCACCAGCTTTGCCCAGGCGCGCTTTACCTGAAGGAGACATCACTCTGATGCGATGCCCGAAGTTTCTGCCCGGACTGGCTTTCGCGGTTGTGGTTCTTGCCGCGACTCTGTTCGCGATGAGCTCGCGCGCCGTGGCCCAACAGGAAACGGTGTTGCATAACTTCAACCCCGCCATTCGGGACGGCGTTGGCCCTCAAGGCAATCTGATATTCGACGGCTCCGGCAATCTCTACGGCACGACGTATATAGGTGGCGTCAATAGCTGCAACGGAATCGCGTTTTACTGTGGTACGGCGTTTGAGCTGTCCCCCACAAAAGACGGCTGGACGGAGAGAGTAATACACAACTTCGGCAACGGCGCGGACGGAGCAAACTCCAGCGCCGGCATGATCTTCGACGCCCTCGGCAATCTCTACGGCACCACGGCTTATGGCGGCTCTTACGGCTACGGGACGGTGTTTGAGTTGTCTCCCACTGCGGGCGGAGGCTGGGCCGAAAAGGTGTTGCATCATTTTAATTACGACGGGAAAGACGGTTTCAATCCCGCGGCGGCACTGCTTTTGGATAGCTCCGGCAACCTCTATGGCACCACTGTCGGAGGCGGAAAGTTTGATGGTGGAACTGTCTTCGAACTGATCCGTACAAGCGACGGGAGTTTTACTGAGAAGATACTGCACAGTTTCGCTTTCAACGGCGCAGACGGAGTCAATCCCTTCGCCGCTCTGATCGCTGATAGTTCCGGAAATCTCTACAGTACGACGTCTGGCGGCGGCCGCTATGGCTGGGGCACCGTCTTCGAGATGTCGCCCACAGCGAGCGGAAACTGGACCGAGAAGATCCTGCACAACTTCAATTACAACGGCAAAGATGGAGTGCAACCGGGCTCGGGCCTTGTCTTCGACGGCGCTGGCAATCTTTACGGTACAGCCGGTGGCGGCGTCTACGGCTGGGGCACGGTTTTCGAATTAACACCCTCGGCAAACGGGAGTTGGACGGAGAAGATTCTGCATAGCTTCAACCTGAAAGCTGAGGATGGAACAAACCCCGCCGGAGCCGTGACGATCGACGCCTCCGGCAAGCTCTACGGCACCACACTGTCTGGCGGCCTTTGCACCTACGGAACGATCTATGAGTTGACCCCCACGGCAGGCGGAAGTTGGACGGAGAAGATTCTCCATAACTTTAGTGGAACGCTCAAGAGCGGAACTCTCGACGGCGCCGACGGCCGCGAACCCGAGTCAGCCGTGATCCTGGATGCGGCCGGCAATCTCTACGGCACCACATATCAAGGCGGCGCTTTCGGCGGGGCTTTTGGATATGGGACGGTGTTCAAGGTCACGCCGTAGGTTCGGTGCTCCGGGCCGCCTGAAAATAAACTTGCAGCAGGGGTCCCGGGTTGGGTGCCCGGAGTTTACTACTTGATTATAGGGTACCCTCCCTCCCCCACCCCCCCTCAATCTTTAGAATCATGGGGTTAGGCATGGTTTGGCCGGGAAGGTAATTATCCCTTGACAGTAGGTACGTCTTCTGCTATAGTTTTACCTGACAGTAGGTAAGCCAATGGCCCACAACAACCGCAAGCCGAAAATGCTCCCGTATACACTGAAAGACTTCCAGCGCCAGTTTCCGAACGATGCCGTTTGCCTTGAGTGGCTTCGCAATCGCCTGTACCCGGAAGGCATCTACTGCGAGAAGTGCGAAGCGCTGACCAAACACCATCGCGTCGTGAGCCGTCCGTCTTACTCTTGCGATCATTGCGGCCATCACGTTCACCCGACCGCTGGGACGATCTTCCACAAGTCTCCCACTCCGCTCACGACTTGGTTTTATGCCATCTACCTGATGGCGCAAACCCGTTGCGGCATCTCCGCGAAACAGATTCAGCGGGAGACAGGCGTCACCTACAAATGCGCTTGGAGAATGTTCAAGCAAATCCGTTCCATGCTGGACGAAACGGAGAACGCACCAAAGTTGGGCGGAAGTAAGAAGCCCGTCGAAGTTGATGAAATGTACTTTGGCGGTCGCCAGAGAATGCAGGGCCGCGCTTGCACGGCGGACAAGAAAGCTAAAACGCCCGTCGTCGGACTCGTCCAACGTAAAGGCAGCGTCCGCGCTTTCGTTACATCCGATGTCACCAAGAGCACCTTGCATGGACTGATTAAAGAACACGTCCTGCCATCCAATCTCGTTTTCACTGACGACTATCCGGCGTATGACGGTCTCGCTGGTACTCAGTACAACTACTACCATCGGCGCATCCGGCACAGCGAGAAAGTCTACGTTGCTGGCGACGTACACACCCAGACTATCGAAGGATTCTGGAGTCTGGTCAAGAACGGAATCAAAGGCGTTTATCACAATGTTGGCCGTCACTATCTGCAAACCTACTTGAACGAGTACAGCTTCCGCTACAATCGCCGCTTCGATACGACTCCGATGTTTCACAGCTTCTTGCACCAGATCGAAAAGCGCGATGCGGTTGCACGCCGAGAGCCTGTCATGGCAGAGCCGTTCTGACTGACTAGGTTTGCTCGGACTTTCTGCGCGATACCTTCTTTAGCACGGTCTCAAACTCTTCCTTTGTAAGAGGCTCGCCCTTCGCCTTGCCGAAAGAATCGTCGAGAGTTGGAATACCGTCTAACTGCTCTACTCGTCCGCGTTTTTTGGCATGAAGTGTGTTCATTAGATTTATCAACTCCGGTTGCTGGAATATTTCTAGTATCTTGTGCGCCGGAACCATCGGCGCAATTCCCATGTTAACCGCTTCCTCGCGTGTGGTAGGGAACCCAGTTTGTACGCGCCAATGACCAATCATAGAGCCAAAGAAATAGAAGCGTCCAACCCCTGCGAGTTGCAGTTTCTCTAATCCGATCTCTTCTGGAGTTGGGCTGTTTACTGCATTTAACGCGAATCCTGGCCTAGCTCTGAATCCGGCTGGCACGCTGACTGTTTCCCTGATGAATACTGGGCTTCCGCTAAGACCGCCCGTGGAGCGTGATTCCAGTAGGTTGGCATACAGCCATTGGTCAGGCCGTTCTTCGGTCGGAAAGAATATTTTCTCCCCCGGCATCATTGCCACATTGCCAATGCGGATGATGGGGATGTTCTTCGATGTTCCTTTCGCGTTCTTGAAAAGCCCAGCAACAAATACTTCATCCCCGATCCCTAGATTGTGGCTTCCTATGATCTCCTCGCTAACGAATCCAGTTACGGGAATCGGTATCATGTCGGTTGCGAACATTGCGCCAATAGGGAGAACCACTAAGGCCGCATCCACTGCATCCTTTTCAGTCGCGTGATACCACCAGCGGGTGGTCTCTGCCTCAACTTTGATTTCCGCTAAAGACCCATTCCTTCTGTTAGCGCGAATATAAAAATCCACTCCCTCAAGTTTCTCTGCTACGTGCGCGGCAGTGGCAAGAAACATCAGCGGATAGCGTATTGCTTTGCTGACGCCCGCATCTTCACTTGTGAACACGTAACCGGGGCCATAATCGACTGAGATGATGTAGCCAGTTCCGCCGTATTCTTTTCCGGTCGGGCTGTCCAACCCTAAAAAGACGGCGGACTTTAACACAATGTCAGGTACTCGCATAAGGGCGTCCTTCGGGGGCTGAAGGTACAACTGTTCAATGCCTGCGAATCTACAATCTGCCCACCCGAGGATAACCCCTAGTCCTTACCTACTGTCAAGGGATAATTACCCCTGTAAAATCTAGATGTCAAAGAACTTGCAGGCCAAAATCTAGAAAGCAAGGGAGTTATGGGAGATCTCTCGCCCGACTCCTCCGAGGTGCTCTGTCTAGATGGCGCTGCTACTGCTTGAACAATTATGGGAGGAATTAAAAACGAGCGCAAGGTCAGATGTCACAAGGGGGCTGTGGAAAAACTTGCCCGCGACTGGAGTACGATTGGGGGCTGGCCCACCTTTGCCGGAATCATACCTGAGGATGCCCCACCTTTGCTTCTTTTGCAAAGGTGGGCGCGATGCTGTCGGGGCAACAGGCACTTGGCTCTGCGATGCAATTCGACCGTCGACCGGGAGCGGAGCGTTATGCGCAACTTCATCAAAATCAAAATCTTCTCGCACTGGCTGTCCGCGGCCCACCTTTCGAAAACCGCGAAAGGTGGGGCATCCTCCATTTTATGATTGCTCCGGCAAAGATGGGCCGCGATGCAGCCGGTGGCGAAGGGATTTTGACTTTAGCAGGCCATGAAGGCCTGCTCACCATCATTCCCCGTCCCGAATCTTCATTCTCGCTTCGACTCGCTCATTTACCAATACCGGCCCGCTCTCGCCCAGCAGATAGTGCCGGGCACTGCTCCAGCGCCATTGCTCGGGCTTGTCGACTAAGCCTTGTTCCACCGGATTTTGATGGATGTAGTGCAGCTTTTCCTGGCGTTTTTGCGCGGTCCAAAGGACGAAATCATAGAATCGGCGTTGCCATATGTGATCTTCGCAATCGCCGTCGCGGCCCCCGGAAGCCTGGGAGCGCAGCTTTCCCAATATGCGCCGTGCAAAGCCTTGTTTGAGGGCCTGCATCACGGTGGAAGGATTGCCTCGTTCTGGCTCGCTGAGCAGCAGATGGACATGCTCGGGCATGACGACGTAGCCCACTACGACGAAATGATAGCGGCGGCGCACGCGCTCCAGCACTTCAACGAACAGGTCGCGTCTGGTGGAGAGAGCGAGCAGCGGGCGTCGCTTGTGACAACTGGTGGTGATGTAGTGCAGGTAGCCTTGGCCGTAGCAGCGATTGAGGTCCGTCATTGGCGGGTTTTATCACAGACGTGAGTCTCGGGGCTGTGACGGATGAACATCGCGGGCGCGTGGGACGTTCTAAAATCCCATTTACGGAAGGGACGGGCGCTGGGTCAAGATCAAAATCCTCTCGCTACCGGCTGCATCGCGGCCCACCTTTGCGAAAGAAGCAAAGGTGGGGCATCCTCGGTTGTGGTTGTTCCGGCGGAGGCGGTCCAGCCCCCGACACCGACTACCCAGATTCGCCTAAATCGCTGGCTTCCAAGTAGAATGGTCGTTACCACCGTGTGCGGCAGTTTGTTAAATCGTAGTCAAAATACTGCATCGCCGAAACAATGGGAGCCATCCAAAACAAACTAGAGGGGCCTGTCACTGACGAACTGACCCTGGTGCAGGCGGCCAAGAAGGGCGACGACTCGGCCTTTGAAGAGTTGGTTCGCCGCTATGACCGCAACGTTTTTCGGATCGCGCAACACATCACGCAAAACCGCGAGGATGCGGAAGATGTGGTGCAGGAAGCGTTCCTGAAGGCGTACAGCAACCTGGCGAAGTTTCAGGAGCAGTCCAAGTTTTACACCTGGCTGGTGCGCATCGCCGTCAACGAAGCGTTGATGAAGCTGCGCCGTAAGAAGCCCGAGCGTACCGTTTCGCTCGATGAGGACATAAAAACTGAAGATGATTCTCTTCCGCGTGAAATCGCCGATTGGAGCCCCAATCCCGAACAGCAGTACACGCAGGCAGAGCTGCGCGAGATTTTGAGTAAGACGATCCAGGGCCTTCCCCCGGGCTTCCGGACCGTGTTTGTACTGAGAGACGTGGAAGGACTTTCCACCGAGGAAACCGCGGCCGCGCTCGAGTTGAGCGTACCCGCGGTGAAGTCGCGGCTGTTGCGGGCACGCCTGCAGCTTCGCGAGCGCCTGGGAAGGTTTTTCCAGAAACGCGGCAATGGAAATGGAGATGGCAAGAGTGGAGATGGCAACCAGTGAAATGCTCTGAGTTTTTGCACGAGCTGACAAACTACCTGGACGGGGTGCTCGACGAACCTACAAAAGTCGAGTTGGAGAATCATCTTTCCTGGTGCCACAACTGCTACGTGGTGTGTGACACCACGAAGAAGACGATTGAGATCTATCGCGACTCCCAGCTTTACGAACTGCCCGACGACCTGCGCACGCGGTTGCGTTCGGCGATCATGGCCAAATGCCAGCAGCACAAGCGGCGCGGTCCGGAAAACGTATAGTTGGCCAGATAAAGTAAAAACGATAGCAACCCTCCGGCCCATTTGCCCCATCGCTTATAATTGACTACGCGCCTGGGGTGTTGCATGCGGCATTCTCGGAGTACCACCGTTCTTCCTCTCCTTCTCTTGTTCACGCCCTTTCTTGTTTACAGTCAGACCGGCGATGTGACGCAGCGGCAAGACGCAGCCTCATCCTCAAAAATATCGGCCTCCAAAACATCGAGTGATCAGCCGGCCGCACCGGTCGCGGATCCTATTCTTCCGAATGCGGAGCGGATCTCGAAGGAGAGCCGGTACGAAATCATCCGCAATTTTGAAACGCAGCTGGTGTATGCGCGAACCGCCTTTCCGATGGGCAAGAAGGGACTGGTGTTGAAGGAAGGCGTGGTCACGCCGAACGGCGAAGCACTCAGGCAGGAGCTTACTATCTGGGGACCCGCTATTAAGCCGGGCGATCCGGCGCGCATCTCGTTGGTGCAAATCAAGGATAACCACATTCACTTCGAGATCAATGGCGGCCCGACGCATCATAAGAAATGGTATCAGCGAGTTGAAGTTATGGGGGGATATGGGACTCCGGTGGCGGGCGGGCCGGACGATGCTCAGGCCAACCCGCACGGTTCCTTCGTGGATGTTTATTTCGGCAAATATGTTCCTGAGATGACGCCGCAGCAGATGCGGGCATTGCTGTATCCGGTGCTCGACTTCAATGCCCGGACCAAAGAACAGGCTTATCTGGATACGGTTCCTCCCAAGGTCAAAGAGGCGATTCAGCAGCATCATGTATTGGTTGGGATGAATCAGGAAATGGTGGTGCACGCCAAGGGCAAGCCGCCGAAGAAAGTGCGCGAGCGGGACGGCGAAACAGAGTATGAGGAATGGATCTATGGCGAACCACCAGCGGACGTGGACTTCGTGCGCCTCGTAGGGGATGAAGTAGTGCGAGTAGAAACCATGAAGGTTGACGGCCAAAAGATCGTGCGCACGGAGAAGGAAATTGTCTTGCAGCAGCCGGAGAAAAATAAAGAGGCGAAGACCGAGCCAGGGGAGCGTCCGAAGGCGCCGAGTCTGCGGCGTCCCGGGGAACCCGCCGAAGACGTGCCCAAGCCGGCCACCGGCCAATCGCCGGTCCCGCCCATGCCGCCGCCGGATATTCCTCAGCCTTCGGGCGGGCCGGGGGAGATGGTGAAGGCGCGATAACGGCGAGTTTCACTACTTCTCAAAACCTCTAAACGTAGAGAGCGCGGAGAACACCCGCGGAGCACGCGGAAAAAACCTGCTACGACAAGGTCCTTCATGCGATGGCTACGGTAGAATCTCTGCGTGGCCGTTGCCATCCAATGTCGCGATCTGCGCAAGACCTATGACGGCAAGGTCGAAGCCGTGCGCGGGTTGAATCTCGAGATTCAAACTGGGGAATGCTTCGGTCTGCTGGGACCGAACGGAGCAGGGAAGACGACGACCATTGAGATTCTTGAGGGCTTGCTGGGGCCGACTTCGGGTGAGGTGTCGATTTTGGGCCACTCCTGGCGCGAGAATGCTCGCGAGATGCGGGAATGGCTGGGGATTTCTTTGCAGGAGACGCGGCTTTCCGAAAAGCTCACGGTTCGCGAGACCGTCGAACTCTTTGCCAGCTTTTACCGGGAGCCGCGATGGAGCGATGACGTGCTGGAAGAGTTGCAGCTTACCGAGAAGGCCGACACGTGGGTGGGAAAGCTCTCTGGGGGACAGAGGCAGAGGCTGGCGGTGGCGACGGCGTTGGTCTGCAATCCAAAGATTCTTTTTCTCGATGAGCCGACCACCGGGCTTGATCCGCAGAGCCGGCGGCAGTTGTGGGAGATTATTCGCGAGTTTCAGCGCGCCGGCGGCACCGTGCTGCTGACCACGCACTACATGGATGAGGCAGAACGCTTGTGCGACCGGTTGGCGATTGTGGATCACGGGGAGATTATTGCGGAGGGTTCGCCTGCAGATTTGATTGAGCGCCTGGGCGGGCATCACGTGGTGGAGTTTGCCGTGGGTGGGAATTCTGACGGCGCGGCGGTTGCCGCCTGGCGCGCCTTGCCCAGCGTGGAATCTGTGCGCGAAGATGATGGCATGGTGGCGCTGAGCGTGAAGGAGCCGCATCTAACCATTCCAGCGCTGCTGGATGCGGTCGGGAAGCAGGGAAGCGTGTTGCAGCATCTGACCACGCGTCAAGCTAGTCTGGAAGATGTGTTTGTGCGGTTGACAGGAAGGCATTTGCGGGAAGACTGAGATGAGGACGGGGTGAAAGAATGAATAAGATTGCGGCCGGATTTTTTCGCAACTTGGTTTTTCTAGTCATAGGGGCGGCCGCAATGCTGGGCGGGCAGTATGTCTTAGCGCAGGCGGCGACTGAGTCCTCAACGGGTTTTCCTCCGCTGGATCAATGGAAGGCTGCGGTTATCACAGGCGATGCTACCGCTCTGAAAGCGTTTTATAGCACCGACCCGGCCGCCCAGATAGAGGCGAACGGAGTGGCGGTCAGCGCAGACGCGGACATCAGTTTCTGGCTGGGTTTGAAAGCACGCAGCATGAAAATCGAGATCATCCGGCTAACAGAGCACCCCGGTGCAGAGGGCATCATTTTTAAAGCCGAAGTGCAGACCGGGCTGCCTAGTGGCGGGACCATGAACGTGACCGACGCGCAGGGATGGCGCAAGCAAGGAGAGCAGTGGCGGATGATAGGCGCAGAGAGAACAGATGCGCCTCACCTGAAGCAACCCTCGGACATGAAGAAGGATCTCTATCCGGCGAATGCGGACGCGCGCGCCGAGATCAAAGAGGCCGAGGAGAGAGCCGCAAGCGGGCATAAGCGCGTCCTGCTGGTTTTCGGCGCGAACTGGTGCTTCGACTGCCACGTGCTCGATCTGGCATTTCATCGGCCTGATTTCGCCCCCGCTATGGCAGGATATGAAGTCGTACATGTGGATATTGGTCCAGACGGACAAAAGAACCACGATTTGGCGAAGCAGTACGATACACCGCTGGACAAGGGCATCCCAGCACTAGCAGTGCTGGAGAGCGACGGCAAGGTGGTTGTCAGTCAGAAGAATGGGGAATTCGAGGACGCGCGATCTCTCACCCCGGACGCCTTGCTCGAGTTCCTGAATAAGTGGAAACCTTTGGCGCGATAGCGCGTTAGATCATCGCGCATTTTTGCGAGCTGTCATCCCGAGCGAAGCGAGGGATCTGGGTGTTTGCCGGGAGCGGTGACACGGGTGGTGCAGGCAAGAACCAGGATCCCTCGAGTTGCTCGGGATGACAAGCGTTTTGAATTTCGTTCTATGAGCATCGCGGAACAAATGCCCGTCATGGAAGCAAAGCTTCCGCAGAAACGGCCGGCCAAGCGGAACGGACGCTGGGCCGGATACCTGCATCTGCTGATGGCGCGCATGTTGGAACTGCAGCGCGAGCCGGAGGTCGTGTTCTGGGTATTCGTCTTTCCGCTGCTGCTGGCGACGGGGCTGGGGATCGCTTTTCGCAACAAGCCGGCCGACGCCTCCTCAATCGCGATCGTAGCGGGAGCGGGCGCGCAGGAAGCGGAGGCGCTGTTGCAGCATTCTCCGCGGCGTGCCGCGTTCAAGATCGATGTGCAGGAGGGCGATGCCGCGCGCAAAGGTTTCCGCCTGGGGAAATACGATCTTGTGATCGAGCCTGACGGCGCGGGCGGACTTCGCTACCGCTACGATCCTGCGCGGCCGGAGAGTGTGCTGGCCCGCTCCGAGGCGGATGCTGCATTGCAGGCGGCCGCGGGCCGCAAAGATGTGGTCGCGACGTCAGAGGTGATCTCATCTGAGCCGGGTTCGCGCTACATTGACTTTCTGATACCCGGATTGCTGGGGATGAACCTGATGAACTCCGGAATGTGGGGCATAGGGTTTGCTTTGGTGGACATGCGGCAACGCAAGCTGCTCAAGCGCTTTGTGGGCACACCCATGCGGCGGGGAGATTTTCTGCTGGCGCTGCTTTCCAGCCGCCTGGTGCTGATGATCATTGAAATCGGCTTGCTGCTGACGCTTGGTGTGATCGTGTTCCACATGAAAGTGATGGGGTCCGTGTTGGCAATTGTATTGCTCGGGTCTCTAGGCGCCGTTTGTTTTGGAGGAATCGGATTGCTGACCGCGAGCCGGGCGCAGAAGATCGAGAGCGTGAGCGGGCTAATGAATTTGGTGATGATGCCCATGTGGATTTTTTCCGGAGTGTTTTTCTCGTACGAGCGCTTTCCCGCCGTGCTTCAGCCGTTGATCAAGGCGCTGCCGCTTACGGCTTTGAACGACGCGCTGCGAGCGAGCATTCTGGAGGGCGCGCCGCTGCTCCATCAATGGCCACGGCTTCTTGTAATGGCTCTTTGGGGTGGTATTTCGTTTGTACTGGCGTTGAGGTGGTTCCGTTGGACCTAAGAGGTACGACGGTGTAATGTGCTCATCAGGCCCGCTGATGGATGACGGGGGTGTTCAGTGAAGATACGGAGTGGATCTTTCCATTGTTTATTTTGCCTAGTCCTCCTGATTTCCGCGGCTAACTGTCTAGCCGGATCCGAAACTCGCCCCACCCCGCCTCCTGGTCAAAAAAACCTAAGAACTGGTCTAGTTCCGGATAGTAACGCCGCTGCTCCTGGACAAGGTGGGACGGTTCCAACCGTTGGTTCGAGCCAGGCAGAGACCATTCCCGTGTACTGTGCTCGCTTGTCGCATGGAACGGAGCAGGCTGCCGCCCTGGAAGCTGTTTGCGAGTTTGCCCTCTCGCTTTCACGCAAGCTTCCCAATGTCATTTGCGATGAGGAGAGAACCCGGTACCAGGAAGATCAGATGGGGGGGAGACGCAACGGGATAGGATCCGGGCGACGGTGCGATATGAAGACGGGCAGGAGCAGTATACCCAAGTCACGATCAACGGAAAACCAGCCCAAGCTGCGATGCTGGGCGCTGCGGAGGGCTGGTCGCAGGGGGAATTCGCCCAGGATTTGCTGGCTGTGTTCGAGCCCCGAAGCGCCGCACAGTTCAAGTTCATCAAGCAAGATTTATTGCACTCGACTCACGTCCTGGTTTTCGAGTTCACGGTGAAGAGAAAGAATAATCATCTGCGGTACCTGCAATCGCCGTCGGGGGAGACTGCGTTTCCTGGCTATCACGGCCGGGTGTGGATCAACCAATCAGATTCGCATCTGATGCGGCTGGAGCGGAAGGTGGATGACGTCAAGCTGGATTTTCCGATCCAGCGGGCAGACCTGGTGATTGACTATGGCGAGGTGGATTTGGCGGACGGAACCAAGTTCGTGCTGCCTGAGCAGGCCGTGAATGTGAGCTGCCCAGGGGTTAATTCCAGCCACTGCTGGCACAATCAGTTGACCTTCAAGCACTGGCATAAATTCGCTTCCAAGGCACGAATCTTGACCAGCCAGGAAGAGCCGCCGGAACTTGCGCCAGCAACGCCCCGTGAAGCGCCTGCGCTACCCGATATCCCATCCGTTCCTTCGTCGATGGATTTATCGCGAGGTGCCGGCATTGCGGTTGAGATTCTGAAGGAGCAGATGGCTGATATCGAGCGTGAACAAAGGGAGTCTGCAGTCGGAGCCACTCAGCCCTTCGACAGCGGCAAGATTCAGCCGAAAACCGGTCCGCTGCCGCAGATTCCAGCGCCCGCGACCGCCACGGCGAACGCGCCAGCGGAATTGCCGGACGATCAAGTTCCAGTATTCAAGGCCAGCGCCAGGCTCGTCCTGGTGCCGACGGTGGTACGCGATTCACGAGCGCGTACCGTTGACAATCTGCAAAAAACAGATTTCCGGCTGTTTGACGAGCGCAAGCCGCAATCGATCACGCAATTCTCCATAGAGCGCTCGGGCATTCTTTCTGCGGGCCCACGGGACTCTGCGGCGGCAACCCCGGCGCAGCGCGCCGGCGCAGCGGCAACGCGCCACGCAGCCTACGTGTTCGACGACATTCACGCCACGCTCGACGATCTCATTCGAGGCCGGGATGCAGCAAAGCGTCACCTCACCTCGTTGCCCACCGGCGATCGTGCGGCAGTCGTCACTTTGTCCGCCAATGTGATACTCGACTTCACGAGTGACGGCGCCAAGCTCAACGAGGCTTTGCAGCGAATCCGGCCGCATCCGCTCACCGCGGCCGCGAGCGGTTCGGTGCGCTGTCCGGATATCAGTTATGAGCAGGCGGATCTGATCCAGAACAAGAACGATGCGATCGCTCTGGCTGAGGCGACCGCACAAACGTTGCAGTGCGCCTTCGGTGGAGACTCCAACGCTCGCATAACGGCGCGGCAGACTGCCCAAGCTGCTGCTGCGCAAGTTTTGAACTCGGCGCGGGCGGAGAGCGAGGCTTCCTTCAGGATGTTAAAGGAAGTTGTTCGCGGAATATCCCGTATGCCCGGGCAGCGTTGCATCGTGCTGGTTTCGCCAGGATTTCCCACCGCCGAAATGCAGCAGCAAGCGGAAGAGATCGTCGACGAAGCGCTAAAGGCAGGGGTGATCATTAACGTTCTGGACCTGAGTGGCCTATCACTAACCAGCACGGTTCAGTACGGAACGAGTGCCGGACGGTCGGATGTGCTGGTCGACTTTGCGAGCGGAACCGGGGGCACTTTCTTCCACAACCGGAACGACATGGACGAAGGATTTCAAAGAACAGCGCTCCCGGAGATCCTTTACATCCTTGGGTTCTCACCGCAGAAACTCGATGGCAAGCTTCACAAACTGAAAGTCACTTTGCAGGGATCCGAAAAATTAAGCGTGCAGGCTCGCCGCGGATACTACGCCATGAAACCTGGGAACTGAGACTTAGGAGGTGACACCTGTTTTCGTTTCAGGCGACGCCTCCCCGGAAAGTCCCCAATTCGTTAAGCTACTGCTTGTCATACACCGCGGTGGATGTGACCTTATTACCCTTCGGGTCGGTTCCGCTCACGGTCACAGTGCGGCTTTTGCCATCGGCCGATATCACAATCTTACCTGTGGCAACAACCTTACCCGCCTTCTTGTTGGTTAACTCGGTCGTGTGGTCGTTAATCTTCTTGTACGACCGTGTGTCAGCATTAGGATCGCCCACGAGGGGATAATCCTTTCCGTCGAACTTTCCGGTCCACTCGTTATGCGTGGGTTTACCTTCGCCGTCGACGCCATCCACGGTGACTTTTATGCTGTCTCCCGCGGCTTCGTATACGACCGTATGGTTCTTCGGTGCGCCTGGGGGAAATTTCGACTTGGCTTCATTCAGTTTCCAGGTGCCCATATTTGGGCTGGCGAAGCCCAATGCCACCACAAAGCACAGAGCCAGGGTGAGTAAAATTCTTCTTGCTTTCATGTTCCTCCTGTGTCGAGTCAATTACGGATTTGAGTGAGCAGGAAGAATTCTATGCCCCGTATGGGGTTCTATCAAGGGTGGGCCGAAGCTGGGGCCCCGTCCGCAAGTCTTAGGAAGAAGTTACGGACGAGGCCGGCTGCGGTGCTTGCGAGAGCAATTCCACTATTACGTCTTTACCAGCTTGGCGGCGGCCTTTCGGACCTTCGCCCAGCGTAGTTTCTGCGCCTCGGCGATGCGTCGGCGGGCATCCTTGCTCAAGGTACGGCCCGTCTTCTTGAGCTTCTTCCCGCCGGCGTGACCAAGAGCGTCCAGCGCTTTCCCCACTTGTCCAATCTCCTTTTCGAGACGGGAGTACTCTTTCCGCAGGGAAGCAACCACTTTGTTCATCATCATTAATACCCCCTCTGGAGGTAAATCTAACACGGAAGGGCGTTGGTTGGGATTTATTAGAGGTGACTTTTGAGTTATAGCGCCACCTCCAGCACCGATCTGGGATGACATTGCGAATGGGCGAGGTAAGTGAGCCTCGGCTAGCTACCCCTCGCCAATAGTCGATAAGAAGCGCGGAGCCTGGCGAGCCTTTGTGTTCTGTTCGAAGCCGAACGCTAGGCGGATGAGAGTGGGCTCGCTCCAGGCGCGGCCGAAGAATGAGATTCCTACCGGCAGGCCCGAGATAAATCCGGCGGTGACGTTGATATTAGGATAGCCCGCGACAGCGGCGGCATTCGAGCTGCCACCGGCAACGTGGTCGCCGTTGACCAGGTCGGTGAGCCAGGCCGGACCGCCGGTCGGCGCGACGATGGCATCGAGGTGGTATTTATCCATGAGGGCGTCAATTCCTTCGGTGCGGGCGAGTTGGTGATTCTTTTCGATCGCATCGGTGTACGCCTTTTCAGTTAGCGGGCCCTTGGCCTCGGCTTTCAGAAACAAGTCCTGACCGAAGTAGGGCATCTCTTTCTGGCGGTTGCGCTCATTGAATTCAATGACATCCTTAAGCGTGCGGACGGGCGCGCCGGGACCGAGTCGTAATAGATACGCGTTCAGGTCGGCTTTAAGTTCGTACAGGAAGACTAACAGTTCGCTCTCGTCGAACTTACCGAAGGTTTCAATGTCCGCTGGATCAATCAATGTCGCTCCCTGTTTTTTCATGGCATCGAGCGATTGTTCCATGAGAGCGTCGACGGCGTCGTTGAACCCGAAGTACTTGCGGGCGACGCCGATGCGCGCTCCCTTAAGGCCATTGGGATCGCAGAACTGAGAGTAGTCACTGTGGGACTTACCACTGCTCGCGGTGGTCGCTGGATCACTTGGATCGACGCCGGTGAGTGCGCCCAGCAAAGTCGCAGCGTCGCGAACGGTTCGACACATAGGGCCGGCGCCATCCTGGGTGTGAGAGATTGGGATGATTCCGCTGCGGCTTACCAAACCAACGGTGGGCTTGATGCCCGCCAATCCGTTCGAGGAGGATGGGCAGACGATGGAACCATCGGTTTCCGTGCCGATGCCGACGGCGCACAGGTTGGCGGAAATGGCTGCCCCGGTGCCGGAACTGGAGCCGCAGGGATTACGGTCAAGGGCGTAAGGTAGTTTCGTGAGACCTCCACGGCCGCTCCATCCGCTGGTGGAGTGGCTGGAGCGAATGTTCGCCCACTCGCTGAGGTTGGTTTTGCCCAGGATCACGGCCCCCGCGGCGCGCAGCCTCTGTGCTACGCAGGAATCTTGCAGCGGCTTGGAGCCGACCAGCGCAAGCGAACCCGCCGTCGTCATCATCTTGTCTGCGGTGTCGATGTTGTCTTTGATCAGAACGGGGATGCCGTGCAGCGGGCCGCGCGGGCCTTTCGCCTTCCGCTCCCGGTCGAGCGCGTCGGCAATCGCGAGGGCATCGGGATTCATTTCGATCACACTGTTGATCGCGGGCCCTTGTTTATCGATCTCATCGATACGCGCAGAATATTTTTCCACCAGGGCGCGGGCCGTGAATTTGCCAGAGTTCATTCCATCCTGCAAATCAGAGATCGTAATCTCATCGAGTTCGAAGGGCTTAATGCCGGGGGAAGGTGAGGTAGATGCGATCTCACGGGCAGCGCTAAGCGCAGGATAGAGCGGAGTCATAGCAGCGGCAGTGCCGCCGATAAGAGCAGTCTTCAGGAAGGAGCGGCGGTTGGCGGTAAGCCTCACAGCGTTTCGGAGCATGTTGGGAAAGTCCTTTGCGCGAATGAATATCGGCGAATGATAAATATCGTTGAAGCTAAACACGAAATAGTCCCATGTCCAATGAAACTTTGTAAAATCTGCCGGGTCCAACCTGAACGCGAATCTCGCTCTCAGCGGAGTCGGCCCAAGCGGACTTTTGCCGCTGTAATTTTGGTTGAAGTGTATAAATTTGAACAGTCACAGGAATAGCGAATCTACTATGCTGGCCCGCAAAGTGGCTGAGGGTCGCGGCTGAAAACGCCGCGGCAATTGGTGGCGCGTCGGACCCCATGTTCGTTCCTACGAACGGCCGGCGCGCCCACTCTTTTCAAAAGTCTGCGCGTTTCCATGGCTAAGCCCCCTGTCCTTCGGTTGGGGCTGCGAAGGTGTGCGAGTATCATAAAATCATGAGTAGCACTGGTCCTCAATTACTCGATCGCGACTACATGGATTGCCGGGCCACCGACGACATCCTGGTTCGGGAAGAGCCGGACGAAGATGAAGAAGAAGACGAAGAAGACGACGATGAGGGCGAGGACGATGGCGACTCCGACGGATATTCGGAGTGAATAGCTCCTGAGTCTTAGGTCTTTTCGGTTCGTTGCAACGGGAGAGCTGGAACGTGCAAGATTTTCTCTTGGATTTTGGGTTTGGTGTGTATAATAAGAACCAGCTAAGTTTGATTCACGAGCAACTGAAGGTCGGTATCGCCAACCAGCGTCACCCCCTCACTAGCAAGGATTCTTCTCAGCACAATCCAAAGAAACAAGAATAGGACTATCAATGGCAGAACAAGGAACAGTGAAGTGGTTTAACGACGCCAAAGGCTATGGCTTTATCAGCCGTCAGAATGGCGAAGACGTTTTCGTGCATTTCTCCGCGATTCAGGCTGGCGGCTTCCGCAGCCTGCAAGAAGGCCAAACCGTGCAGTTCGACGTGACCAAGGGCCCCAAGGGCTGGCAGGCGGAGAATGTCCAAGCTGTCTAAGTGACCGCTCTCTGAGTACAACAAAGTGCCCGCGATCCGAAAGGGTCGCGGGCATTTTTTGATTGCCTATTAGTTTTAGTTTGTCATTCCGAACCGGCTTTCTTTGCCGGTGAGGAATCTGCTGTTGGCCGCCGCGCCTGCTGCACCATCTCCACCAGGACTTTTCTAGCTTCCCCCGGATTCGTTACTTCCCGCAAGAACGCAACGCGCGCGCCCTTCATTCCACTCTCCGTTTTCAGGCGGACGTGAAATCCCAGCCTGTCCACAGCGGTCATTGCCGCCTCTTGCGCCTCCATGCCAGCAAATGTCCGGGCCAGCAGTACAAGCGCATCCTTGTGGTCGGTATTCATGTGCTCGATGATTCCGGTAGCGGCGTCGGCCAGCGGATCGGGTTGCGCTTGATCATAATCTGATGCCTGCACCCAGCCCATCACGCCGAAGCCCCCCACGTAATAAACGTCCAACACATCCATGCGGTAAAAAGAGAAGTCTTCAAAGTCGACCCAGTACTTGCTGTTGGCGTAACGCTCCAAATAGAGCTGGCGCGCGTCCGGCACCGCGGCCTTCGGGATGGTTAGGACATTCCCTACGACCGTAACTCGCGATGCGCCCAAAGGATCGCCGCTGGCGTCGGGTTGAGTGACGAGCAGGCTGGCGCGTGGATCCGCTTGCAGATTTTGCGTATGCATCGCCATGCTGCTGATCAAGAAGATGGGGCGTCCGCTCGCATCGAGTCCGTAGGGCATCACCGAGCCGAAAGGGAAGCCGGGCTGCTTGCGTGAGAGCGTCGAAAGGCTGCCAATGCGGCCCAGGTAAACCAAGGTGCGCGCCCGCTCTGAGAAGGACGGCTCGGGGACTGCCGGTTGATCGCTGGCGAGACCGGGGCCCGCGTGTTTGCGTGTGGATGAAGAAGACATTTTGTTCGCTTCAGCCAGTCTAAACGAAATGCGCGCTTGTGGAGGTCGCCTCGCGCCGTCGTGCGATTGTCTCAACCGGCTACGAGTGCTAAACTTTGGTTGGCTTGAGCCGAGTAGCTGCCCAAACTTTGCCAGTGAGCGGGAGTAGTTCAGCGGTAGAACGCCAGCTTCCCAAGCTGGATGTCGCCGGTTCGATCCCGGTCTCCCGCTCCATCTTTTCAATCAGTCATCCCAGTCCAAATGATGGCGATTTTGCGACCGCAAAGCCAACCTTGGTTCTTCCAACTTCTTTCTAGTTGTGTTCTCGGCTCTTGGTATTATGTGGGGCGATGATTTCCAAGTACATTGCAACTCTTGCCATCGTAGTGTTGCTCGTCACTATTGCCGCGTCCACCCTGCAATTTGCGACGCGCGCCCAAGTCCTCAGCGGAAAAGCGGTCGATGAGACCTGGCAGTTGGAATTTACAGTTCGACAAAGATCGCACGCACATGTACAAAATCGACCCCGCCTTCCAAAAGTCCCTGGAGTCCTTCAGCAGTTTTGTCGCAGAGGGGCCGGTGCGGATCCTTTCGTCGAGCGTTCACATCACGCCCAAGGATGTATCGTGGACCGAGGACCGCACCCATTTCACCGCACCCGGCGCAGGACTTGCTGCCCACGTCAAGTGGGACACACCTCCTGATTCCCCGAACGCTGCGCACGGTCGCGTTTATATCCGCTTCCCGGAACTTACCGGGAAAACGATCTCGTTCCATTCGGGCGGTTATCAGAAGGACGACCAGGGCCACTTCGTTCTTCGTGAAGTGACCGCCTACCGAAGCAATCTGGCGCTGTCCTTTGCGCGGTTGGTCTTCGCTCTGTCAGCCGGTTTGCCCTTCGGCATCCTTCTGCACAGTATCCTGTGGGCCTTTGTATTGAAGACGGAAAAGCGATCGCGCCTTGCGGCGTTGCCGGAGCAGGGTCCTGATCTGCCTCGAACTTTCTACCCCAACCCCATTCTGGAGTGGACCCTCTGGACGCTATTGTTCGGTATTGGCGCGTTTGTGAGCAGCATAATGGCAGGAGTCGCCATCAGTGACGGCTTCATGAGTTCATCGATGGCGTGGGTCAGTTACATCTTCGTGGCGATCGGGGCGGCCATCGGCCTGGTTTCCGCCTACTTTACCAGTAAATCGGTGTTGACTGTGCGCGTCGAGGCCAATGGCATGTCCTACGCCCACGGGCGCGCCGATTTGCAGTGGCTCAATGCCTCCTGGTGGGACATACTCCACCTCTCGCAGAAGTCCCGCACCTATCGGGGCACCACGAGGGAGTGGCTGGTAATCGAGTTCAAAGACAATCGGAAGAAGCTCAAGGTGACACAAAACATTGAGGGCTACCCCATTCTCCGCGACCTACTCTTACGTGTCGTGAAGCCCTAACAACCCGAATGAGTCGAGTTCGATTAGCGGCCGAGAAGCTCCGTCGGTGGGCTCTTTAAGTAATAGGGACTGAGGAAAAAACCGAGGGAAGCTTCCACAATTCGGAAAACAACAGAATATCAGCCGTGATATTGACAATCTCCACCCTGCAGGAAGGCATCAGCATTCCGGAATGGTCGGTGTTTCTGGCTCAGACCTGTGCTCTGCGGCCCTGCGAGGGTGCGGCCGTTGACTCAGGTTACGGAACGGCGATCGCGGTGTCCCGCTCCGTTCATCTCACCGTTTAAGTAGTTGCGCCGTCTGGTTTTCTCGCGCCTTCAAAATGCGCTTCGATCTCTTCCAGAGTTTTCCCTTTCGTTTCCGGCAGGAACACCGCGGCCGTGATGAAGTAGATGACGGTGCACCCGGCAAAACCGAAAAACATGGCCGCGTATCCGTACTTGCCGACGGTGGGCAGGAACACGCTCGCGATACCAGTCGCAACCGCCTGGTTGAGCAGCAGAGCAATGCTCATGCCATTGGAGCGAATGCGGGTGGGCATCAATTCGGAAAGCGCCAGCCACACGCATACGCCCGGGCCGACGGCATAGAAGGCCATGAACACGAAGAGTGTAAAAGCGACTCTCCATCCGCTGCGCTCGCTGGGCACGGGAGTGATCAGGGCATTATCGATTCTCAGCGGAGCCTGGCGCGCGGCATCGAGATCGCCGAAGGGATTAGAAAAGAACGCCACCACTTTGTTGGCGGGTACGCAGCTTTCACGGGTGATTTCGATTGGAGTGGCGGCGGTGTCGTCGGAACGCGCCGCCTTGGTGGCGGCGCGGAAGTCTCCATAGGAATAGATGACAACCAGAGAAGTTGGCCGGCTGCCGATCTGGCGGGCCGCGTCTCCGCCTGAGCTCAGCAGAGTCCGGGCCAGAGTCTGGTCGTAAGTGACTGTGACTTTTTGGTCCGAACTGGCCATGGACTGAATCGCATTTCTTGAATCCACGCGCATTGTTTCCGTCTGGCGGAAGAGCAGGCCGGTGCAGATCAGCGACACGATAATCCCGGCCGTTCCCACCGACAGCAGGAACTTGCGCCCTTTGCGATCCACCAGCATGACTCCACCAATGGTCGTCAGGAAATTCACGATGGTGAACAGAACATAGCCCCAATGAGCCTGGACATCGGAAAGGCCGCTCTGCAAGAGAATGTTGGTGTTATAGCCAATGATGGAGTTGATGCCCGTGGCCTGATTGCAAGCGAGAATCACGCAGGCCAGAACAAACGGGATCACATACTTTCGATGCAGGAGCGATTCCTTAATCTTCGTTCCAGTGGAGGTCTGGGCTTTCTCGGCGGCGGCGGCCTGTTCCATTTCCGCGAGTTCGAGATCGGCCTGCTCGGTGGTGCGGGAGCGAAGAAGGGCGGCGTAGGCGGCCTCGCGCCGGTTGCGGAGAAACAGCCAGCGCGGCGACTCCGCCACCATCAAGCCGCCGATCACGAACAAGATGCCGGGAGGCAGCGAAACCCAGAAGATGCTGCGCCAAGCTGTGCCTTTGAAAGCAATAAGCCTGGCGGCATCGCCGAGTTTTGCGACTTCTTCGACACGAAAACTGAAATACATGCCAACCAAGGCGGCCGCGGTGATGCCGAGCGTGAGCAGCCATTGAAAGATGCCCGTACCCTTGCCGCGACTCGATGCCGACAAACACTCCGCCAGATATAGCGGGACTACCACACCGATGAAGCCGGCGCTGATGCCCTGCAACAGGCGGCCAAGAATCAACGGTTCGTAGCCTTGCGAGAGCGCGATCACCGGAATGCTGATGACAAACAGCACGCCGCTAAGGGTCATGAGGAGCTTGCGCCCCATCCAGTCGGCCAGAGCGCCCGCAAATAGAGTCGAGATGACGCTGCCGAGCAGCACCGCGGCGACCACGGTCGAAAGCTGGCCCGCATTCAACCCGGAAGTGGCCTCGAGGTAGGGAAGAGCGCCTGCGATGATGCCGACATCCACTCCATACAGCAACCCGCCCAGCCCTGCCACCAGCAGGAGGAAGCGGTTGTAACCAGCCTTCTCGTGTGCCACGCCTGTAGTCCTTTCGCCGAGCCGAGAAACCAGGAGTTTGTTCTTCGCGAGAATACTACGGTACGCTGATTGAATTGAAGTTTTTGGGTTGAGAAGTTGCAACCTGGCAAGCAACCCAACAAAAGGGTTATTGGGCTTCTGTTTTCTTGAGATGGTCTGAGAGTTGGCGCACCACGCTGACAAAAGTTTTTGTGGCGACTGAAAGCGTGCGGTCGCGCCTGTAGGCAAGCCCGAGTTCGCGCCACAATTCAGGTCCTTCCAGTTCCACCAGTTTTACTCTCCCTGCGGCAACCTCATCGCGTGCAAAGGCTGCGCTGATGAGTGAGATGCCAAGGTCGGCAGCGACAAAGCTCTTGATCATTCCGATGCTGGGCAATTCCATCCTGACCTTGAGTTCCGCGTTGTACTCGCGGAAGAGTTTGTCCAGCAGTCTCCGCGTGTGGCCGGTCTTGGGGAGCAGCAGAGCATGCTTCACCACTTCGCTGATGGGAGCCGACTTGAGCTTGGCCAAAGGGTTCTTGGGACTCACCATCAGCATTAAACGGTCGCGGTAGATGGCTTGAACCTTCAAGCTGGGAGACTGCACCGGCAGGCTGAGCACGCCCACATCGAGCGAACCATTCTCCAGCTTCTCGACGATCTTGTAGGTGAAGTTGCGATAGATGCTGATTTGCACATCGGGAAAACGCCGGCAGTACTCCCCAAAAACCTCAGGCAGAACATAAAGGCAGGTGGCTTCGTTGGCTCCGACCAGGAGCGTGCCCCGCGGCGTGTGTCCGTGGTCGGCGACCGCGACCAGCGATTCGTCGCGCAACTTTTTCATGCGCAGGGCGTAATCGTGGAACACCTGGCCGGCGGGTGTCAGCTTGACGGACTTGCCCGAACGATCCAGCAAGCGATCGCCATATTCCTGCTCGAGTTGGCGGATCTGCGCACTGACCGCGGATTGCGAGCGGAAAACCTTCTCCCCGGCACGCGAGAAGCTGCCTTGCCGGGCGACCTCAAGGAACGTAACCAGTTGATCGAAATCCATGCAGAATTATAGCGAACTTTCTCATTGGCACGGGCTTAAGACACAACTAGGGAGTGTGGTGCAGTTCGGATTGCGCGATTTTTTCTTTGCGGTAGTTCTTTGCGTGCTTTGTGATGGCATGAAGAGATCGGCTCCTAGCCGAGTACATTGGTTGTCGTTGAACAAGACCAAGGCTCGGGGAAAGGAGCCGACATGTGGATTATAGGCTGTGATTTTCATCCGAGGTTTCAGCAAATTGCGTTTGTCAATACGGTAAGGAGGGGAGTGGGGTCAGCGCCGTTTAGAGCACCGCGGAGCAGCGGAGCAGTTTTACCGCGGCCTGGTGGGGCAGACGGTGCGAGTGGGAATGGAAACCGGCGGGTCGTCGCGCTGGTTCGAGCGGTTGCTGGGGGAGTTGGGGCACGAGTTGTGGATCGGGGACGCGGCCAAGATTCGGGCGGCGGAGACGCGCAAGCAAAAGACCGATGCGCGCGATGCCGAGCATCTGCGCGAGCTGTTATGCAGCGGGCAGTTCGAGAAGATGCGCATCTGGATCCCGCCGGCGGACAATCGTGATCTGCGGCAGCTGCTGTGGCATCGCCACCGGCTGGTGCAGATGCGTACGCGGGTGAAGAATCAGTTGCGTTCGCTGGCCAGCAGCGAAGGCATGGAGCGCAAGCCCGGGCTGTGGAGCCAAGCGGGACAAAAACAGTTTCAGGCCCTGGAGTTGGCGCCGTGGGCGGGACGGCGGCGGCAAGACAATCTGGAATTGCTGGCCGAGTTGTTGCATCGCACCGATCCGCTGGACCAGGAAGTCGCGCAGCAAGCGGCGCAACAACCTGCGGCGGTGCGGCTGATGACTCATCCCGGCGTGGGTCCGATTACGGCGCTGGCTTTTGTGCTGGTGATCGGCGATCCCGCGCGGTTTGCCAACAGCAAAAAACTAGCCAGCTATCTGGGACTGATTCCCAGCGAAGACAGCTCGGGCGGCAAGCAGCGGCTGGGACACATCAGCAAGCAGGGCAACGCGATGTTGCGCGGTCTGCTGGTGGAAGCGGCGCACGTGGCGGTGCGGCACGAGGCCCAGTGGAAACGAGATTACCGCCGCCTGGCCATGCGCAAGAACCGCTCGATTGCCGTCGTGGCCGTGGCCCGCAAGCTGGCGGTGCGGTTGTGGTGGATGTGGAGGCGGGGCGTGGATTATGCCCAACTCAGCGCCTCCGGTTCGCATGCAGGGTAAGCCCGGTTTAACCGCTGGGGTGTAGTCCATCCTCGACTTAGTGAATGGGTTCCCTGCCTCCCTCGAAAGCGAGGGAGTTCGAAGCAGCAATCATGGTTCCGCCTCGCGGCGGAATCGAATACATGGCTGGTGGGGCCAATCCCACCGCAGGATTGAGAGGCGAGCCTTGGTCGGCACAGCAAGAACGAAAGCAAGAGCAAGAGCAAGAGCAAGAGCAAGAAAGAGCAAGAACAAAAGCTTCCAACAAGAGGAAAGTCAAAAACATCAACCCATCTTTCCTCTCAGCCAAAGTGTGCCTTGACTCCGCCGATCTCTTCATACACGGTTAAAAGCCGATGCCTGACGACACGATGGTTGGCGACTCAATGAACGGAGGGTCTTTCGGACGAAAGAGGCTCGTCGCTTCCATAGCTGCGCGCTTCCTCGGTTGCGAGGCGCGAAAGAATCGAAGCCCATGATTCTTCGATTGAGCATGGCGGCGTCAGTGGCTCAACCCGAAGCAGTGGCAGAGCGGAGCAGGCGAGAAGGTCTGCGGCTCGTGGACTGCCGGTGAGTTGCAAATGCCGGCGAAGAATGCGCCGGAGCCAATGTTCTTCTTGAGGCTCGAGCGTCGAGAACCGCACCGAGTCACGGTTGATGTGATCGTCGTTGAAGGGGTCGTCGGTGTGGGCGCGCAACAAGTAGGCAAGGCCGCCCGTCATCCCCGCTCCCATGTTCGCGCAGGCGGGACCGAGAATCACCACCACACCCGCCGTCATGTATTCGCATCCGTGGCGGCCCACCCCTTCGACCACCGCGAGCGCACCGCTGTTACGCACAGCGAACCGTTCTCCCGCGCGGCCGGCGACGAACAACTCACCCGATGTAGCGCCGTAGAGCACGGTGTTTCCGACCAGAACGTCTCCGCGTTCCGACGCTTCGGCGTGCGCGGTGATGGCGATGCTTCCACCGGACAGGCCTTTTCCGACATAGTCGTTCGCTTCCCCGGTGAGGCGGAAGTTAGCGCCGGAAATTAAGAACGCGCCAAAGCTCTGCCCCGCGGTGCCGATAAACTCGCAGTCGGCGCCAGTCATCTCCAGGGTCGGCCCATACGAAGACCCCAGCCGCCGCAGGACTTCGCCGCTGAAATGTGCACCCACAGCACGATCCTCATTGGTGATTTCAAAACGATAGGGACGGATAGACATCGATTCCAGATCGTCCACCACACGATTCAATTCAACGTGGAGCGCGCTACTGTCCTCATGAGGGCAGGGAAACTGCGCTGGCGGATTAGCAATAGGCTGCAAGAGCGAGGCCACACTTTGTTCGGCTTCAGCCGATCGCGGTTGCAGCCGGTCAACAGCGCCCAGGATTTCATCGATCGATCCCGCTCCCATCCTCGCCAGCAGATCGCGCACGTCGGCCGCCAGCGCGCGAAAGTAAGTTTCCACCATTTCCGGGTTCCCGGCGAAACGCGCGCGCAGGGCTTCATCCTGAGTCGCAATTCCGACCGGGCAAGTGTTGAGATGACATTGCCGCGCCATGACGCAGCCTATGGCCAGCAGAGCCGCAGTCCCGAAGCCGAACTCCTCAGCGCCGAGCAGGGCAGCGACCACCACGTCACGCGCGAACTTCAGGCCGCCATCCACGCGCAATCGAACTCGAGCCCGCAGGCCTGCCTGCACCAGCGCGGCATGTGCGTCGCGCAATCCGATTTCCCAGGGCAGGCCCGTGTTCTTGATGGAAGTGAGCGGCGACGCGCCCGTGCCGCCATCGTGACCACTGATCGTAATCACGTCGGCGCCGGCCTTGGCTACGCCGGTCGCGATCACACCGACTCCGGAACTGGAAACCAGCTTGACTCCGATGCGCGCGTTCGGATTCACCGCGCGCAGATCATAGATCAACTGTGCCAGGTCCTCGATGCTGTAGATGTCATGGTGCGGCGGCGGCGAGATGAGTGAAGTTCCGGGAACGGCGTGCCGCAGGCGCGCGATATAAGGCGTGACCTTCGTGGACGGCAGTTGGCCGCCCTCGCCGGGCTTGGAACCCTGCGCCATCTTGATCTCGATTTCATCGGCGTGCACCAGATATTCCGCAGTCACGCCAAATCGAGCCGAGGCCACCTGCTTCACACGATTATTCGCTTCCGGATGCTCGTAATAAATATTCGGATCTTCACCACCCTCGCCAGTATTGCTGCGTCCTCCGAGGCGGTTCATGGCGATGGCAAGAGTCTGATGAGCTTCCGGCGAAATTGCGCCCAGCGACATGGCCTGCGTGCTGAAGCGGCTGAGCAGCGAAACTTCACTCTCCACTTCTTCCAGCCCAAAAGACTGAGCAGGACGAAACTCGAGCAAATCGCGCACTGCTACGTTGTTCCCGTTTTCCCTGCGGTCTTCGGAGAGAACCGTCAAGGCCGCGCGATTTTGTTCGGTTGGCGATTTGATGTAGCGATGCATGCGCCGCACCAGTTCGGGCGAACTCGCGTGCTGCTCGCCGTTGCGGCGGAAGCGATACAGGCCGGCATCGCGGAACTCCGCCGCGGCAGACTCAAAACCGGCGGCGTGCGCGGAGATGCAGTCGCGCAATAAATCGTCCAGGCTTTTACCACTGAGGGTGTGGCCGGCATTTTCGAAGAAATCGGAGCACACTTCCGGATCGAGGCCGATAGTTTCGAATAACTGGCTATTGCGATAACTGCGAATTGTCGAGATGCCCATGCGGGCGAGAACCTTGCGCAAGCCCTTCTCGATACCGGCGCGGTAGCGTGCCGGACCGTTGACATCAGCGCGCGATGCCATGCTCATGGCCAAATGGGGATGCACCGCGCTCGCTCCCGCGGCAACCAGCAGGGCCAGATGGTGGGTATCGACGACCTGTCCAGTTTCCACGATCAGTGGAATATTCCAGGCGCCCGCCTCCGTCATTGCCTGCCACACGCACGAAACCGCCAGCAGGGCGGGCAAGGCGGCCCGCTTCTCGTTCAGGGTACGATCGCTCAACAAGACAGCCCCGCAACGAGATGCTTTGGTTGACGCTTCTTCGCGAATTCTGCTGAACACCTGACGCGCCGCCGCAGGCCCTCCCGCTGCCTCGAAGCATATATCGATGCAATGAACTGGCGACAGCGCGCCCGCGATCGCGTCCATTTGTCCGGCATCGAGCAGGGGAGAATTCAGCTTCGTGTTCTTACCCAGATAAACGTCGAGCGACATTACGTGGCTCTCGCGCAGCGGATCGATGGGCGGGTTGGTGACCTGAGCAAACCGTTGCTTGCAGTAATCCCAGAGAGGACGCGGCAGGCTCGACAGAAACGCCGGGGGAGCGTCGTCGCCCATGCTCCACAACGGTTCCTGGCCGTGTTCCACAAGAGGATAGAAGAGCATGCGGAACTGATCCTCGGTCCAGCCGAAAGCCGCCATCAAACGGTTGCCATCAAGCGTGATGGGCTCGGCGTCGTTCTTCGCAGGAATCACCGTCGTAGCAGGCGAACTAACGGCCGCGGGCACAAGCTGGGCAACTTCATTCGGTCGGAAAAATGTCCCGCTTGCGGGATCGGCAATCAGCATCTCGCCGGGACCGAGGCGCTGGCGTTCTACAACCCGCTTACCGGAAAGATCGGTGATGCCGACTTCGGAGCCGACGATGAGCAACCCATCCGACGTCATCGTGTAGCGCAGCGGACGCAGGCCGTTGCGGTCGAGTTTGGCGCCGACAACCTGGCCGTCGGTGAAGATCAGCGCGGCGGGGCCATCCCAGGGTTCCTGCTCGGGAGCGTTGCTGGCGAGGAACTGGCGCAAATCAGGATCGAGATGTTCGTCGTGTTCCCATGCCGGCGGCACCAGACGCAACGCAGACTCGGCGATGCTGGAACCACGCTGCACCAGAGCTTCCAGAGCGTTATCAAAACTGGCGGAATCGCTCATTCCCGGCTGCAACAGTTTTGTGTTCTTTGATAATCGAAGCTGGTGCCGCAGCGTCGCCCCGCGTGCCTGAAACCAGCGCCGATTGCTGCTGATGGTGTTGATCTCGCCGTTGTGAGCCACGAAGCGAAAAGGCTGCGCGAGAGACCAACTGGGCGCAGTATTTGTGGAATACCGCTGGTGGAAGACCACAAACGAACTCACGAACTCGGGATCGCTCAGGTCGGAATAGAAGGGAGCCAACTGTTGAGGCGTAAGCAATCCCTTGTAAACGACGGTCCGCGACGACAGCGAGCAGTAATAGCCTGATGCAGGGATGGTTTCAAGTTCCTCTCGCAGCCGGAAAAGTTGCAACTCGAAGCTGGAGGAGTCGAACCCCGAGGAAGTCAGATAGAGGGACTTGCTCCGAGGCGCGATAAAGTATTGCCGTACGACGGGCAGCGAATCGCTCGAGCGTGGTCCCAGGATGGAGGGATCAGTCGGAACCGTGCGCCACCCCAGCAATGAGAGATCAAACTTCGCAATTGAATCTCGAATGGCGGCGAGAGATGAAGCTTCCTGGCCACGCTGAAGAAACACCATGCCGACCGCGAACTCGTCAGGCAATCGAATCCCGTCTGCGCGAGCGGCCTTGCGAAAAAAATCTTTCGGGAGCCCGAGCAGCAGCCCCGCGCCATCGCCACTGCGGCCGTCAGCGTCCACGCCGCCGCGATGGGCGAGGCGAGCCAGGGCGCCGAGTCCGCGCTCGACGATGGCATGAGACGCGGGTCCGCCCAGTTGGGCGATAAAGCCCACACCGCACGCGTCATGGTCCGCCGAGAATGTCGGGCGCTTCTCCGCCATATTAATTGTCTATCGTGAAACACCCGTACAAGTACAATCGTCAATTTCGATGCGAGGCATTGATTTTTCTGCACCGCCGCAATCGCGATTTCCCCAGGCTGCGTCTGAGCATCCTGTATCGTGAAAGTTGAAGATTTTCCGCGAATACAATGGCGAAACCTGCCCCAGCCAGCACCCCGATGGTCACTCTCTCCGATATTCAGTCGGCCCTTGTCCGGGTTCGAAAGTCGATCCACATATCGCCGTGCACACGTTCGGAAGCCTTCTCCGAACTCACCGGCCACTCCATTTATCTCAAACTGGAGAACCGGCAGAGGACGGGCGCGTATAAGGAGCGAGGCGCGCTGAACAAGCTCTTAAGCCTCACCGCCGAGGAACGTTCCCAGGGAGTGATCGCGGCCTCGGCGGGCAATCATGCGCAGGCCGTTGCCTACCACGCTTCCAACCTGGGGATCAGGGCGAAAATCGTCATGCCCCTGGCGACGCCGCTGATCAAAGTCTCGGCAACGCGCGCCTACGGAGGCGACGTCGTGCTTCACGGGGCGAATTACGATGAGGCCTACGAAGAGGCGATTCGCCTTAGTGCGCAAGACCGCCTCACATTTGTTCATGCATTCGACGATGAGGCAGTCATCGCTGGGCAGGGAACTCTGGGGCTTGAGTTGCTTGAGCAGCATCCCGACCTTCAGGCGGTCGTCGTGCCCATCGGCGGAGGCGGTCTGATCGGCGGCATCGGCTGCGCCTTGAAAGAAACCAATCCCCGCATCCAGGTCATTGGGGTTCAACCGGCGCGGCTGCCTTCGGTGAAGGTCGCGCTGTCGGAAGGCAAGCCTGTGACTCTGCCCTCGGCAGTGACCATCGCCGATGGAATCGCGGTGCGTCGCGTCGGAGCGCGCACACTTCCCCTGATCCAGAAATATGTGGACGACATCGTTACGGTCGAGGAAGAGGAGATTGCCAACGCCGTTCTTCTCTTGCTTGAGAGAGAGAAGATTCTCGCCGAAGGAGCAGGCGCTGCGGCCGTGGCGGCTCTGGTCAATCGCCGTATTCCTATGCTTCATGATTCAACGATTCGCGACAGCGCAGCCAAAAAAGTCATCGCCGTGGTCAGCGGCGGCAATATCGATGTCACCCTACTGGCGCGCATCATCGAGCGTGGCTTGGTTAAAGATGGACGCCTGGTCCGTCTGCGGGTTCACCTTCCCGATTACCCCGGAGCGCTGCACCGCCTGACCGGCATTCTGGCCCAGCACCGCGCTAACATCGTCGAGACGTCTTATGATCGCGCCTATCACAACGTGAACCTTGGGGATACTGCCATCGATATCACCATGGAAACCCGCGGGCCTGATCATATTGCGGAACTGATTTCAGCTCTCGGTGCCAACGGCTACGCGCACGAAAGGATTTTGTAGTGCCCGATCTCCATGTGGAGACAGCCGCCTCGGCTGTCCGCCGAGCGAAGCGAGCGCTTTGGCGCGGGCCCTAGCTCCGCCGCACACTATCCCGATATCGCCGCGAGATTTCCTCCAGAAAGGCTTCATCGGATGGCCGCTGCTCCCTGGGGATATGCAGGCGCTCTCCCATGCGGGTGCCGATTGCCTGGGCGGAAGCTAGCCGCTGCGCATTAGGAATGTCCAGCCGGCGCGTCAGAAATGTCTCGACCAGTTGGAACTCCTGCTCCGTCAGCGCCGCTATTTCGTGAGTTACAGACGGAGCCGATGCCGATTTTTCCTGTCCATACCAGTAGAAAACACCTTGCTCCTCGACCTCATGTACCACTACCGTTCCGGCAACCATGTCCCCCAGCCGTCGATTCTGTTTGTCGATCGCGCAAACAACAGCTCCAGCCAGATAGAAGCCAAGAGAGTCGATCGCCCGCATGAAGTTCCGCCCGATGCCTTCAAAAACCGTGATGGGCCGCCCGCTCGCGCTGATCACCCTGATCTTGGCCTGGCGCTTGCCCGGAGTCTGGCCATTCCACACAACTTCGAAGATCGCAAAATACCCCCAGTAGAGGCAGAAGAGCAGAAATACTGCAATTGCGATCTCCCAGTTTCGAGCCGGCACCCAGGAGCGTTCGAGATCACGGGTAGTGAAAGCGACGATGAGGAAGACTATCAGCGCCGCGATAACCTGGATCAGCGTATCCAAGCACAGGGCATAACCCCGGCTGCCCACTCCAGCCAATGGAAACTCCAGGGAGATCTGTTCCGGGGTTTCGATGGTAAGCTTTCCCGACGGATCCAAAGTGGGGTCCAACCTGCGATCCAAATTGGGGTCCAAGCTGGGGTCCAAATTGGGGGCCAAAATATGATCTCCGTTTCCTGGCTCAACAAACGCCAAACCTACTGGTCGCGACTAGAGTCTCTGCTCGCGCGGGTGAAACAGCAAGGGCTGCACGGGCTGAGCCGCAGCGAATTGCGCGAACTGGGATTGCTCTATCGCCAGACCGCGACCGACCTCTCTGCCGTGAGGGGCGACCCCAGCAGTGTGCAGCAATCCCGCTACTTGAATCAACTGCTCGGCCGCGCTCACAACGCCATCTACTCCGGACAGAAAAAAACCGTGGGCGGCATTTGGCAATTTTATCGTCTCGATTATCCGCGCATCTTCCGTCAGTTTCTGCCCTATACCGCAGTGGCAACTGCCATCTTCCTGGTAGGAGCGTTAGCGGGAATGTTCTTCGTACTCTCCGACCCGGATTACATGCGCGCGTTTCTCCCGCCGCAATTGGTGGAGAGCATCGAACGCCACGAGATGTGGACGCACTCGATCGTCTCCGTCAAACCGCAGGCCTCGAGCGCCATCATGACCAATAATCTTTCAGTATCTTTCATGGCGTTCGCCTCGGGCATTACGGCAGGAATCGGAACCCTTTATCTTCTCTTCTTCAACGGAATGATGATCGGAGTGATCGGCACGGCCTGCGCCACCTACGGCATGAGCGTGCCCCTGTGGAGCTTCGTGTCGCCACACGGCGTGCTGGAGCTTCCCGCCATCTTCATCGCCGGAGGCGCAGGATTGCGCCTCGCCCGCGCACTACTGTTTCCCGGAGTATTGTCGCGGCGCGATTCGCTGGCCGTAGGAGGCACAGAGGCGGTCCGGTTGCTGGTGGGCGTAATCCCGATGCTCATTGTTGCGGGGACGATTGAAGCCTTCTTTTCGCCATCGTCGGTGCCCGCATCTCTGAAGTTCGCGGCGGCAGTGGCGCTCTTCACGCTGCTGATCGCTTACCTGTGGAGCGGTTCGCGTGTGAAGGCCCCGCAAGAGAAGGCAATGCTGTAGATACGATTCGACAAGACATAGCGTATGAAGACTACTAACCCATTGTGGAGAACTGTCCCTCGAAAGACAACCCTCATTGCTTTGACAGGTGTCTTCTTCATCTTCAGCACGATAGGGTTTGCCAACGATATTATGGGCATGGGACGGCTGCCCACGTTGCGGTTTGTGCTGTCGGTTTTGATAGTTGGCGGGTTCGCCGTGTGCTATGCAGTTACGGGAACGATTCTTCGAAAGCAGTGGTGGAAGGCGTTTTTTCCGATTTTTGCCGTGCAGATCGTACTGATGATCTTGCTCGGCTACCTGCTTCCGGATGTGTCTCAATCAAGCCAGATGGGCGTCGCCGAGATCGCCCGGCTGCAAAGCCGTCTGACGCTTGATAGCATCGCCATAATATTTTCCATAACTGTGGGCTACTTATGCTTTGTCTATGTCTCCGTTGCCGAGGGCAGACGCTATTTCCGTGTGCACGCGGAGATGGCGCTGGCTGCCGAGATTCATCACGTTCTCGTACCTGCCATCGATACTGAAACGAAAGGGTTCGCCTTTTGCGGACGGTCGCTGCCCAGTGGCGAGGTAGGTGGAGACCTGATCGATGTATTTCAAAACAATCGAGGCTGGATTGCTTATATCGCAGACGTTTCCGGCCATGGCGTCGCTCCCGGCGTGGTGATGGGCATGGTCAAGAGCGCGGCGCGCATGCAGCTGTCGTCAGCGGAGACCACCGCGGCGTTGCTCGAACACTTGAACTCGGTTCTCCTGCCCATCAAGAAACCAGAGATGTTCGTCACCTTCGCCTACCTGGCATGGAATGGAGAACGACTGGAGTACTCAACGGCGGGACATCCTCCAATCCTCCACTACCACGCCGCAACCCAGCAGATTTCTGAAGTTGCATGCTCCAATTTGCCACTGGGAATGTTTGCTGGACAACCGTTCGTGAGCGGATCGGCTCAGTGTGCTCCCGACGACTTGTTCCTGCTGGTCACGGACGGGGTGCTCGAAGTCACTGACGCCCGGGGCGAGGAGTTCGGCCTGGTCGGCATAAAAGCCGTTATGGCCGCGCATGCCGGCAGTCCGCCAGGCGCAATCTTGCAGGCGGTTCTGGATGCGACCCACCATCAAGGCCACGCGGCTGACGACCAGTCGCTGTTACTGGTTCAATGCCACAGTGGCAACGCATGAGATAGATAAATGGGGAGAGAATCAAAGCGCTAGGGACGCCGGGCGCTACACCAAGTTCCGTTCTTTCACCACAAGGTACTGATTAAGCACCGCCGCCGAAATCCGCGACGGTTCCACTTCCATGCACAGCGCACCGCGCTCGCGCAAACGTCCCAGAAGCAATTCGCGGCGATAAACCATCTCCTGCGCCGCAACCACTTCGTACATAGCCGTCGCCGAGGCCGGGCTCTGCCGGGCGCGCAGCTTGAGTTCGGGCTGGGCAATCGCGATGAACAACAGCAGGTGCCGCGAGAGCATCTGCCCCGCCGCTTCGATTACTTCAGGAGTCATTGCGCTCTCTGCCAGATCGGAGATCCAGATGATCAGTCCACGCTGTTTCTGCAAAGTCAGCAGGCTGGCGGCGGCGCGCACGTGATCGGCTTCCGGCACTTCTTCGCGGACCACCGCAAGCTGCTCCACGATGTGGCGCATCTGCGCCGCGCCGCGTCCGGGGAGCACTCTTTGCTTCACGGTGCGGCCATACGCCAGCAAGCCAACGCGGTCTCCCGAATAGATTGCGAGTTGACAGAGGCACAGTGCCGCATCCACGGCGCGATCGAGTTTGCTGTAACCATCGGTGCGAGCGCGCATCAGGCGGCCACAGTCCAGCACGATCCACACCGCCTGGCTGCGCTCCACACGGAAGGTTTTCGAAACCAGTTTCCCGCGACGCGCTGTCGCCGTCCAGCATACGTTACGGAGTTCATCGCCCTCCCGGTGTTCGCGCAGGCTCTCGAAGTCAGAGCCCAAGCCACGCATGCGCATCATTCTCATTTGCAATTCGATCTGGCGGCTGCGCGCGAGATAAACAGAATGCTTGCGGGCATGTTCGAAATTTGGGTAAACGCGCACTGTCTGCCGCAGATCGGCCACCGCCCAGTGCTCTGCCATCCGGAACCCAGACCGGTAACGCAGGAAAACTCTTCCCGTGCGCAGGTCGCCCCGCGTGCCAGGCGTGTATTCGTAATTGATCGAGCTTTTGCCACGCGCAGGTACGTTCAGTGCGCAGGATTTGCTGGTGTACCAGTTCGAGGGAGGCAGTTCATCGTAAACGCTCACCCAAAGATCGACGGAAGATTCATTTGCGACCGAGAGCTTCACGGCCGCACCCGCCCCAATCGAGAGCGGACTGCGCCACTCGCGTCGAATCGTGAGTTGTCGGGGACGCGGAAGCCGCAACCAATCGACGAGAAACGCGAGCAGCAGAAGTCCATCCCAAAGCAACATCGCCCAGAGAAAACTTTTATTCCACAAAGCAGGAATGACCCACGCCAGGCCAACTCCGGCAAGGAGCAGCAGCCGCGGCCCGGCGCCGCCTGCCAACCGGCCGCGAGGTTGCGCCGCCGCCTCGGCCGGCGGTGGCTCGAGCGGGCGGGGAATACTCACTTCGGCACCTCAACCGCCGCCAGCACGTCGGTCAACACGCGATCCGTATCCAGACCCTCAAGTTCGGCCTCCGGCCGCAACACGATGCGATGGCGAAGCGCAGGAAGAGCAGCGGCCTTTACATCGTCAGGAATTACGTAATCGCGATCGGCGAGCGCTGCCAGCGCTTTTGCCACCAGCATCAGGCTGATTCCGGCTCGCGGGCTTGCGCCCAGAGATACCGAGGGCCAGCTTCGCGTGCGGCGTGCGATTTCGGAGATGTAGCCGAGCAGAGACGGCTCAACCTTAAGTTGACGAAGCTCCAGGCGCGCCTGCTGCAACACCTCCGGCTCGATGGGGGCGATCTCAGCCTGTTCGATCAGTAACGCGGGCTGGTTGTTGTGTTTCGCAAGAATCTCCAGCTCCTCCTTCGCGGATGGATAGCCGATTTTGATCTTCAGTAGGAAGCGATCGAGTTGAGCTTCGGGCAGCGGGTAGGTGCCTTCAAACTCGACTGGATTCTGCGTGGCCAGAACGGTGAACAGCGGCGAGAGCGAATGCCGCACGCCGTCGATGGTGACCTGCCGCTCTTCCATCGATTCCAGCAGGGAGGCCTGGGTGCGCGGCGGCATGCGGTTCACTTCGTCGACCAGCAGAAGATCGGTGAACATCGGCCCGCGGTGCAGCGAAAAAGTCCCATTCTGCAGGTTCAAGATGTTGCTGCCCAGCAGATCGGCGGGCATCAGGTCTGACGTGCATTGCACGCGCTGAAACGTCACGTTCAACGCGCGGGCAAGTACTTTCACACTGAGAGTCTTCCCTAATCCGGGCACGCCTTCAATCAATCCGTGGCCGCCGCAAAGCAGCGCAGTCAGCGTGCCATCGATGAGTTCGCTTTGACCGACGATTACCTTCGCCAGTTCAGTGCGGCCGTGGGTTACTAATTTCGTGATTGCCTGCATGAAGCCTCAATTCTTTTTGTCTATGTTTTCTCTTTCGAGCCAGAAGTTACAGGTTCGAGCAACAGGGTTGCCCGATTCAGAGCCCGCACGAGTTCGAGCGCCCGTTTTTCCGCTAACTCGGTATCTCCGGCGGCTTCGTCGCTGCGGCCCACCAGAGCCGCCACATCCGGTGGAACCTTCAGTCCGCGTTGGGTCATAGCCAGGAGAATATCGTTTGCCGTGGCGGTTCCGCGAATCCCCAGGCGCCGCGCCGCTATTTGCTGGAAGCGGCTGAAAGCAATTTCCACGGCAACCTGCGTGCCGTGTGCGCGATGAAATACGCTGCCCAGGGTCTCGACAAATTCCAGTGGAGACAGTCGCGATTCACGAACCAGCGGCACAATGGGCCCGCTGCGCCGGGAGAATGTAAGTATCACTAACAGTGCCAGAAATCCCACCTGCGCCAGACCCCACATCTGCGCCGGATTGGAAGCGTGAGCCGGAGCCATCTCGTGCTGTTGGTGGTAATACTCGTCCCAGAGGATGCGCCGGCTGTCGCCCACCGAATTCAAAAGCAGATCCAGATTTCTCCGGTTGCGGATGCCGGTGTTTGTGAGTGGCAACGCGCTGGCCCACCAGATAACTCGACCCTGGCCCAGAGCATACGAGACTACGACGGGGTCGCCGCCTTTATCGTCCTTGGAGGGAGAGACGAAATGAACCAGCGCCGCATCTTTACTGGGGTCCCAGATAAGATCGCCATCCTGTGAAATGGGTCCGCCACGCGTCAGGCTGGTAGGCGCGGCGGGCTTGCATTCAGAGAAACCAATGCGGGAATCCCCCTCCTTCGCCTTGGCTTGAGGAACAAAGGAATTCGGGTTCACACCTGCTATGAGAACGCTGCCTCCGCGCAAAAGAAAGCGAGCGATTCCGCTCCACTCTTCTCCGCGCGGATAAGATTCCGGACCGGCCAGCACCAGCAGCACGCCAGTCGCATCAGCCGGAAGTTGGGTCGGCGGCTGCTTCCATCGTTCCACTGGATAACCGCTTTTTTGCAGAAGAAGATACGCCGCTTTCGCCCCGCGGCGCTGCACGTTATAACTCGAAGGGGAGCCATCGCCCTGCTCATTCTGATTCGAACTCAACCACGCCACCAGCGTCATGACGAGCAGCAACCCGACGCCGAATACAATAAACCCACGCTGCTCGCCCGCGGTTAGCGGCATCCTAGCCTTTCCAGTTGTGAGGCGAACTGGGCAAAGTCAGCTTCGGTCGTGATGCGGCTTCCGTACCAGCTCGCCTCAAACTTGCGCGTAATCGCGGCAAAGGGTTCCTTCGACGAATTCGAACCAGGAATAGCGTTGAGATATTCGCGGGGAGTGCGCGTCTTGTCGGGCGGCCATACCCCCTCCGACTCCAGGCGCGAGACCGCTGCCCAGAATCCGAAGTGGATTGCCTCTCTCCATTCGCCCTCGGCGGCGCGCGCGCGAGCGTCCGCCAGCCACTCTCGCCAGTTTCTGGAGGAGGGCATGAAGGGAATAATCTCGCGATTGCCGCTTTCGTTTTGCTGCGAAACGCGATACAGCCAAACCCCGGCAACCGCGGCGGCCAGGGCAATCACGCCCCACACAAACCACTGGCCTAAATCCTCTATGTCGGGAATCTTTGGACTGAGCTTTCTAAGGAACCGTCTTATCCATGCCAGAGCCCGCTCCTTAAGCAGGTCGAACCAACCCGGTTCGCGAACATTGTTGAATTCGCGTGCATTGAGGATTTCGTCAAGCCGCTTTCGTGTGGCATCGTCAGCGCGGCCTGGTTGTTCGTAAATTTCGGCCTCAGCGCGCATCGCCTTGAGGCGCGCAGTCACGTTGGCCAGGATGTCAGGTTTCGCTGTCGCCGTGGCGGTCAAAAAGCGATTGAGGGCGTCGCGCAGAAAATTCAGATCGACGCTTACGTCTCCTCTCGTGGTTTGAACAGTAAGCACCTCGGGAAGGGAATCCCGAAATGCGGGAGCTTTCTGGGGCGAGGAAGCAAACTCCGCCACCTGATTTTTATAATTCTGCAAACGCTCGATGTACTGAGTTGTGCTGAGCGCAGGCCTCCCGAGTGCTTGTCCCAAACCCGCGAGCAGGAACAGCGGGGTCAGCCAATAGCGCGGTCCAGGCGTCATATTTGCGCTGGAGCTATGCCTGGCAAGCCGGGAGCATCCAGGCCCGACATCATCAGTTGCAGATCGAAGGCTTCCTTGCGGACGCGCTCGTCGTAATAGAGAAGCGAAAGGCCGATGGTGGCCAGGGGCCCAGTCAGAGATCCCGCGATAAACCCGGCCAGGTAAAGCAGGACGGCTGCGGCAATCCGGTTATGCAACATTGTCCCGGCGGCTGCTGCAATTGCATTTAACCCCACCCCCAGAATTGCGGCCAGCAGAAAAAAAATAAGATAGATCACCACCACCCGCCAGCGGCTTCCCTTGGAAAGGAAGATGCTGCGCTTCAGTGAAGCGCGCGCACCCAGGTTCTCGACCACACAAGCTTGAATTGCCAGTGCGTATCGCACATAGATCGCGATGAACCCTACGAACGCCAAAGCGATGGTAACGAATCCTACGATCGTGGCCGTGACCGCGACTGCGGGACTCGGCCCAGCCATCCGGCCCGCTGCGATCCCCATAGAGATCGGGATCATTATCGTGGTTATCACGACGACGGCTAATACCATCCACAAGACCATCCAGAGAAAAATAAGCGCAAAGGTGCGGAACAGGCTCCACAGGCGCCCCCATAAAGCTTTGTAGGCGCCGACGACCGAAGTCTCTTGTCCAAGATGAACTGCCGCAACGGCCTTAACTGTCGCCGCGTGCGAGATCGCGATTCCCGCCAGCATGATGAGATAGCCTACAAGCATCCCCAGGCCCAACTTGGCCATCACCGCGGCGGTGGCCGCCCGGTTGTGTGCACTGAATGGCGACCCTACATTGCTGCCGACTGTAAGCAGTTGGAAGATCATGTTTGCGGCCGGCCCTACGGATGCGATGCCGACAAACAGGAGAAAGTTTTTGCGGTAGAGAGCGAAGGTTTGGTCCAACAGTTGTCCGGTGGACATCGGGCGCAAGGGTTCAGTCATGGCATGCTCCCCCGAACAGCGAGTTGGACACTATAACACGGTTTGGCGCGTCGAAAACGGTCAGCTAGACCGCTCGATTTGACGGGTGACTGCCCGGCTTCTCGCCCATCAAATTGCTTGCTTGCGCACGCAAGAGGCGTATCCTTTTAAGGGCGGAAACATGTTGGCCTACTCGGCGAACTCTACGATTTCAAACCCTGACAGCAGCGTGATAACAATCATCTTGCAAGGTGTTCCGAGTCCTTGCGGGGGACACGAAGACGAGCGGAATTAAATCGGTTTAGGAACTGACATACCTACGGAGGTAGGACTATGACTTCTGGCATTCTGAATTCGCCGGGGATCAAGGCTCCCGGCGACTACATTGAAGACGTGATGATCAGTGTGAAGGCGAAGAACCCCGCCGAGCCTGAGTTCCATCAGGCCGTGCGCGAGGTATTCGATTCTCTGCGGTTAGTATTGGCGAAGCATCCCGAGTATCAGTCCAACCGGATACTGGACCGCATCGTCGAGCCGGAGCGGGTGCTGATGTTCCGAGTGCCTTGGACCGACGATCAAGGAAATGTTCAAGTCAACCGCGGATTCCGCATCGAGATGAATAGCGCCATCGGACCCTACAAGGGCGGACTGCGCTTCCATTCCTCGGTGAACCTCGGCATTTTGAAGTTTTTGGCATTTGAGCAGGTGTTCAAGAATTCGCTTACCACACTCCCCATGGGCGGCGGCAAGGGCGGTTCAGATTTCGATCCTAAAGGCAAGAGCGACAACGAAGTGATGCGGTTCTGCCAGAGTTTCATGACCGAACTGCAGCGGCACATCGGGCCGAACACGGACGTTCCCGCCGGCGACATTGGCGTGGGCGGACGCGAAATCGGCTATCTGTTTGGCCAGTACAAGCGGCTGCGCAATGAATTCACCGGCGTGCTCACGGGCAAGGGGCTGAACTGGGGCGGATCTTTGATTCGTCCAGAGGCAACCGGCTATGGCTGCGTGTACTTTGCTGAGGAAATGCTGAAGAGCCGCAAGGACAAGCTGGAAGGGAAGACTTGCCTGGTTTCAGGCAGCGGCAATGTTTCCCAGTACACGATTGAGAAGCTGCTCGACCTCGGCGCGAAGCCGGTGACCGTTTCCGATTCAAACGGTGTGATCTACGATCCGGACGGCATCGATCGCGAGAAGCTGGCCTATGTGCTGGAGTTGAAGAACGTGAAGCGTGGGCGCATTCGCGACTATGCGGACCGCTACAAGAAAGCGATCTTCATGCCGACGGACGTGAAGCTGGAGCACAGCCCGCTATGGAACATCAAAGCGGATTGCGCGTTCCCGAGCGCCACGCAGAACGAGATCACTGCGAAGGATGCGGCGAATCTGATTAAGAATGGCATCAAGGTGGTGGCCGAAGGCGCCAACATGCCGAGCACGCTGGAAGCAACCAGGATGTTCCTGGAGGCCAAGATTCTCTATGGTCCGGCGAAGGCGGCGAATGCGGGTGGCGTGGCCACGTCAGGTCTCGAAATGTCGCAGAACAGCGCGCGCATTTCCTGGACCCGCGAGGAAGTGGATGACAAGCTGCACAAGATCATGGTCTCCATCCACCGCAACTGCTACGAGACGGCCGAGAAATACGGCACCCCCGGTAACTTAGTGAACGGCGCCAACATCGCCGGCTTCCTGAAAGTAGCCGATGCGATGCTGGATCAGGGCCTGGTGTAGAGATTCAAGTTGTAAGGATGAAATGGGTGCCCCTCGATAAGAGCGAAGGCGGTGTCAAGGACAAAAATATCCTGTCGGTGTTTTTGGCACCGCTTTTTTGCCAGAGAAGGTTGAGGACCAAGACTCTGGAAATCTCACGCTGAATCACCCATCGGTGGTGATCTTCTTGCGAAGATTGTTCCACCAACCATCGATTCGGCCTAAACCTCGACCATGATTCTTCTATGCGAACATCCCGTCTCGCACGGGATGCGAGAGCACCCAATCAGTCCTGCGGTCTAGCTTGCGCCGACCAGGGGCACCCGCGGGTTGCTCTCGATGCGAACGATCTCTGGATAGGGCACATTCGTACGCAGCATCCAGTAGAGTCGTACGGCTAACTTGCGCGCCGTTGCCACCTTGGCCACCCCCTTCGGCTTCTGATGACAGCGATGCAAATACTGTTTCTTCATGCCTGGGTCGAAGCGCACCGCGATCTGCGCCGCCTCCACCAGCAGCGAGCGCAACATGCGGTTGCCTTGCTTGGTGATGACTCCCAGCTTCTGCCGTCCCCCCGAACTGTGCTCCCGCGGAATCAGTCCCAGATAGCTGGCCACCTGCTTCCCCCTTGCAAAGCGGCTCACATCGCCCATGGTCAGCACATAGGCCAGCGCCGTGTTCGGACCCACTCCCGGCTGCGTCATCAGCAACCGAGCCTGTGCGTTCTCTTCCGCCGCCTGTTGCACCGCCGCATCGAGTTGCCCGACCTGCTGGTCGAGCATGGCCAGCAGCCCCAACAAATCTTCCCGCCGGCAAGCCGCCCAAGGTTTTAACGGCAGCTCGCGCAACATCTTCTGTCCCGCCTGGCTCCACAACTTGGCTTTGCGCTGCATCCCCTTATTCAGAGAAAGGTGTTGCAGTTCGTTTTTCACCCGGCTGCGAATCTCCACCAGCTTGTGCCGGTGCAGCACCAGTTGCCGCAGATCACGCTGCTCCCGGTCCGCAATCCAGAGCCGCGGAAAACGGCCCTCCACCACCAGTTTCAAAATGTGGGCCGCGTCTCGCTTGTCTGTCTTTTGCTTGCGCACGTAACTGGCCCGGATCTGCGCCGCATCTCCGATCCAGATCTCATGCCCCAAGTCCTCGACCAACTCGACGAACCACTGGCTGTTGCCCGTGGCCTCCATGCCGATCAACACAGGCGCCGCCAGTTGTTGATAAAACATTTTGGCGTCACCGTTGGCATGCACCAGCTTCCGTTCCCCGCAATCTCCCGTCTCCATGTCCAGCCAACTCACCTGTTGCCAACTGGGATGAAAATCACATCCTATAATCATCATGCGAAGGCTCCTTCCTTTCCGAGCAGCCTTAGTCCTCAAACCAAGACTACCCCGGTTGATCGAGCCTTCGCTCTTATCCAATCAACCCTTGTCCCTGCGTTTTTTGCAGGGACAGGGTGGGGATTTTGACTCTTGGTGTTTCATCCATTTTTCATGTTGACCTGATGAACTTAAAGCTAACGCTAAGGCACGGAGGGACTTCCCGCACCCGATGCACCATAAACGAGGCATAAATGCGCAAGCACCTGATTCAAGGGGGTTTGTAGAGTGAATGTACTGTGTAAAACAAATCTGATAAGTCCTTTATAAACAAATAGTTACATCTCGCAGTTAAATTGATTTATAAGCCCCGTACGTCTCCCCATTTTCGCTGTGATGCTAGGGAATGGGGTCGAAGCCCCGAAAGTGCCTCCCACGTCCTCTAATGCGCCGCGCGAGGCGTTCCTGTGAGCGGTCGGACCGTCAAGCATGTGCTATAGCTTGATGCCTTTAATGCTGCGTGCTTCGTCCCGGAGGGATGGCTGACAATAGCCCGGCGTTTCCAACGCCGGGTGCGACGTTGCGACAAGGAATCTCGTCCCGGAGGGACGGCTGAAGCGCCAAGGGCAGGAGCGTGCAGAGTTTCAGTCGTACCTCCGGCACGAGCCTCCCCTTGATCACGGGCCTTCCCGCCAGTGAACTGGTGGGCTAGTTTCAGTCGTGCCTACGGGACGGTCATCCCGCTGCCCAACGCGGCCTTCCCAGGCGCGTATTATTTAGCTTACGACAGCTGCCATCATGACCACCCGCCCCATGATCGAACCCTTACTCGACGCCGAAGCCCGCCTTGAAGGCTTCGACAACCTGATGCCCTTCAAGGTTCAGAACATTCTTCTGGTCTCCAGCCTCTACGATTCTTTCATCCTCCGCGAAGACGGACGCCTCAACGAACTGCTGATCGACGAATCGCTCGAGTTGAACCTGCAGCAGATACCCGGCATCACGCACGTTTCAAGTTGCGCCGAAGCGCTCGACCTGGCCCGTTCGCAGCCGCGATTTAACTTAATCGTTACTAACCTCGCCGTCGGCGACATGACCGCTGCGGAACTGGCGCGCGAGGTCAAGAGTTCCGGCCTCGACGTTCCAGTGGTTGTTCTGGCTTACGATTACCGCGCCATCAAGAACTTCATTAATAAAAATCCGGTCACCGATATCGAGCGGATATTTCTCTGGCAGGGAAATGCGCGCATTCTCATCGCCATCGTCAAGTACATCGAGGACAAGCGCAACGTCCTGCACGACACGCGCGCCATGGGTGTGCCTGTATTGCTCGTCGTAGAAGACAACATCCGCTATTACTCGTCGTTCCTGCCGGTGATGTACACCGAGCTGATCAAGCAGTCGCGGCGGGTCATTCAGGAAGGCATCAACGTCGCTCACAAGCTGGTGCGGATGCAGGCGCGCCCGAAGATCCTGCTGGCTTCGAACTTTGAAGACGCGGCCCAGTTGGTGCAGGAGTATCGCGATTACCTGATCGGCCTGGTGTCAGACGTGGAATTTCCTGTGGACGACCAGCTCAGCCCGGAGGCCGGCTTCGAACTCGCCCGGCTGATGAAGGCGTTGGTGCCGGATGTGCCCGTGGTCCTGCAGACCGGCCGCACAGAGTTTCGCCCTCGCGCTCTCGCCCAGGGTTATTCCTTCCTGCGCAAGCGCTCGCCCACGCTGTTGCAAGACTTGCGCCGGATTCTCACCGAGCATTTTGGTTTTGGCGATTTCGTATTTCGTCTGCCCGATCTGCGGGAAGTAGGCCGCGCCAAAGATTTGAATGAACTCGAAGAACAGCTGCAAACGGTTCCTCCCGAAAGCCTGACCTACCACGCGCAGAGCAACCATTTTTCCCATTGGCTGATGGCGCGAACCGAATTCGTTCTGGCCGCCAAGTTGCGGCCGCGCAAGGTTTCCGATTTCGCGAGTCCCGAACACCTGCGCCACGACTTGATTGATTCCATTAACGACTATCGCCGCGAACAGAGCGAACTGCTGATCGGCGACTTCAACGCTGAGACCTTCAAGCCTTCGGAAACAAGTTTTCTGCGCATCGGCGCTGGATCGCTGGGTGGCAAAGCGCGCGGGCTCGCTTTTATCCGTCATCTCCTGCGCAAGAACCGCATCACGAAGCGCTTTCCCGGCATCCGGATCGCGGTGCCGCCGGCTCTGGTCCTGGCGACCGATGCCTTCGACCAATTCATGGCGGAGAACAGCCTGCTCGATTTCGCTTTGCAATGCGAGGACGATGCTGAAATTTTGCAGATGTTCCTGGCCGCTCCGCTTTCTGCCGAGTTGCAGGAAAACTTGAAAGTGTTTCTGACGGAAGTCACGTATCCCCTCGCCGTGCGCTCTTCCAGCCTGCTTGAAGACTCGCAATACCAGCCTTTTACCGGCGTATATGAAACGTTCATGCTGGGCAATCAGAGGCCCGACCTGGCGCTGAGGCTCGCGGAGTTGATCGACGCCATCAAGCGCGTCTACGCCTCCACCTTCAGCCGTCATGCCAAGGCTTACGTTCGGGCCACGCCTTATCGCCTGGAAGAAGAGAAAATGGCGGTCATTGTGCAGCAACTCGTCGGCACCGCGCACGGGCAACGTTTCTATCCTGATTTCTCCGGCGTGGTGCGCTCTCACAATTTTTATCCCGTGCCGCCCATGACCTTTGCCGATGGAATTGCCGCCGTTGCCTTGGGACTCGGCCGGGCCGTAGTCGATGGAGGGAAGTGTCTTACGTTCTGCCCGCGTTATCCGCAAAGTTTGTTGCAATTCTCGTCGGTGGACGACATTCTCGCGAACTCGCAGACCGAGTTTTGGGCGCTTGCGTTGAACGGCGTTCCGCAAGGCCGTCCCGGGCACTTGCACGAGATGCGCTTCGGCCTGGATGTGGCCGAGACAGACGGCACGCTGCCTGCCGTCGGTTCCACTTATTCGGTCGATAACCAGGCGGTGTATGACGGCGTGAGCCGGCCCGGAGTTCGCATCGTAAGCTTCGCGCCCATGCTCAAGCACAATCTGTTTCCCCTGCCAGCGATTCTTGAGACGCTGGTAAAAGCTGGAGAAGATGCTCTGGGCATCCCCGTTGAGATCGAATTTGCCGTTCGCCTGCCCCGGCAGTCTGACGAAGCTGCCGAGTTTGGTTTCCTGCAGATCCGCCCTCTGACCCTTTCGCGCGATTACCAGGATCTGTCGCTCGACAATGTGGAACCGGAGCAGTTGCTTTGCCGAAGCAACAAAGTTTTAGGGAATGGGCGCATCGAGAACCTGTATGACGCGGTGGTCGTCGACTCCCAACGTTTCGAACGCAGCCGCAGCCAGGAAGTCGCAAAGGCCGTGGCCCATTTCAATGGCTTGCTCGGCGCGGAGAACCGGCCGTATCTGTTGATCGGTGTGGGCCGCTGGGGATCAAACGATCCGTGGCTTGGGATTCCTGTCGAGTGGGACGAAATCTCTGGAGCCCGAGTCATCGTCGAAGCCGGTTTCCGCGACTTTCGCGTGATGCCCTCGCAGGGCAGTCATTTCTTTCAGAATCTCACCGCATTCCAGATCGGCTACTTCACGGTAAATCCCGATGCCGGAGAAGGCTCGGTAGATTGGGAGTGGCTGAGTCAGCAGGCCTCTGTGGACGAGGACGGGTGCGTGCGCCACTTGCGATTTGACGCGCCCCTGCGGGTGATCATGAACAGCCGGCAAAGTCAGGGCATCATTTTCAAGCCGGAACGAATGAGTGTTTCCTAGACCGCAAAAATGACCGCAAGAATCCAGAAACAAATTCCGCCATCGTCGCTCACGGCTGGGAACTGGCCGGCTGCGCCGCGGGCATCGCGTGCTTGTGGCTTATCTTGCGATGAATATCTGGCCAGAATTCCTTCACCACCAGAGTTATCGTATCGAGCGCCATTTGGGTCCCCCATGTGTCGATCGTGTTGGACAACGTCTTATCGGAGCCAACGAACATGTGCGGGTTTCTGGGTGTGCTCACATATGTGCTCGAGGGATGGTAGCTGTAGGTCGAGATTGCCGCGGCGGTGGCGGAGCCCAAAATCTCGGAATAATTAAATTGCTTGTGGCCGGAGTCGCTAAAGGTCACAAAAATGCGGCTGACCGAATACCCCGTGCGCCGGAAGAATCCGCCCTGTCCCGATTGGTAGTAGCGCGGGTCCTGGTGAAGGGCGGAGGGAAAAACCGCGCCCACCATGAAGTTCTCAACCATGCTGTCGCCTGCTGTGGTCCCGTAGCGCTTGGCATAAGCTGTCCATCCCTGGCCGAAGGCGGGCTCACTGTTCTGCGCCTGGCTTACAGCGGCTAAAAGCCCCCACCAGGGATACTCCACATAATCGAACGTTCCCAGGGCCACAACCTTGTATTTGTCCTTTACGCTCATCGGAGGAAGTTGGCCGTTGTGTTGAAGCGTGAGGAAATTCGGCAGCGTATAGAACAGGCGATCGTTCGAGGTGCCCTCGACCTTTCCCTGGCCGCTTGTACCCTTCGCGTCCTTGCTTTTGTCTTTGTCGCTTTTGTTTTTGTCCTGATCCTTGGAGTCAGGAGTTTTCTGCTGCTGCGCGGCGGCGGGCTTGGATGAACTATCAGTCTGTGGGGTTGAAGGCGCAGGCTCCGCTGGCGGAGTCTGCTGGGCTGCAGCGGGATGGGAAACAGAGATTGCAATAACCAGGACAAGAAACAGAGAAGCGACGGACCTTATCGACAAGCATTTCTCCCAAACAAAGAGTCCCACAACAATAAGCGCTAGGGTGATTCTAACAGTCAATGTCCTAAGTCCTGCGAAGTGCCGGAGTTTTTACATTCATTTACAAAGAGGCTTTTCTGGGCGGATTGCAGCGCGAAAAAAAAGGCGGCCATGACAAAGGCCGCCTTCGAGGAAGCAGTTTCCGCTAGAAGTGGAACGCGAGCATAGCGGTAATCGAACGCGGCGTGACATAGTGCGTGCCGCTGAACGTCGAAAGGAAGTTGTAGAGCGCGTACTTGTTAGCCAGATTCACGACCGTGATTTGACCGCTGACTTTGTACTTGTCGCCGTGAAAGAGGTTGTCGTGTCCGACAGCGAGATCAAAGAGACTCCGGGGCGCGACGCGCTGCGGATTGTGATCGTCGTTCTCGGTATTTGGCGCGGGCACTTTCAGCAGCGTTGACCCGAACTGCGACGCCAGGCATGGGCTGGGCAGCGCTTGAGTGGGAGTGGCGCGCATGCCGTTGCAGATGAATCCCGCCTGGAACTCCTGATCGGCAGTTAACGGCGCGCCAGAGATGGTATTGATCAGGCTGATAGCTGGCTGGCCGCCGAGCAGGGTCGAGGCCCCGGCGCAAGTGGCAGTGAGCGGGTTATAGCAAGGCGTTGCGCCCGCCACAAGTCCGCTGTCATACCGCCAGTTGAAGCCAAGCCAGGGCGCGGTTTTCCATGGCTGGTATTGAATATGCGTGGTCTGGTTGTATTTCTCGTCGTGGTCAATTCGAAAAACGCCGGTCGCAGGGGGAATGATCGGCAACCCGGCGACTTGCGGCAGGAAGAAGCGAGCCGCCACGCTCGACATCACCACCTGAGCAGAGAACCCGCGATAATTCGGCACGCTCACGCGCAACGCAAATCCCGGAATCTTTGAGTTGTGCCATTCAATTGGGAAAGTGATGGGTGTGCTGCCCACCGTCCCAAAGTCGTAGCCGTTGTGCGTGTATTTCCAAATGTAGTCCCCGCTGAACACCAGGTAACGCCCAAAAGCTTGTTGCAGTCCGGCATGGAATTCATTGCGGAAACCTGGTGTAATCGGTCCTGTGACACAGGAAACGCCCGGTGGCGGCACCAGTGCGGCCAGGAACGGAATGCTGCATCCGGTGCTGGCAATTACCAGGTTCTCGTTGAATGGGCTTTCCATGGTTCGGGCGTAGGAAACCCGTAGGACAGTATTGGTTCGCTTGATTTTATAAGCTGTGCCGAATCGAGGTTCCGCCTGCTTCTGGTGGGACAGCGCATTGTAGAAATCGCCCCGCAGCCCGAGGTTAAACGACCAGTTCCCCTTGGTGATTGAGTCCTGGGCGTAGAGCGCCAGTTCTTTCACGTCGGTATGGCCGTTAAAGGTGAACAGACCTCCTCTGGCGTAGAGGCCGCCTCCACCAGTCAAGTCGTACGGCGCCAGAACGGCGCAGGGCGTGCCGGGGATGGGCTGGCCGGTTATCGGATCCAGACACGAGGGAGCGACTCCCGGAACCAGTGTCGGATCGACAATGCCGATTCCGTCAAGCTCGTCAAGAAACGTCTGCGCGTAGGTGACCCCAACCTTCACGTTGTGGATTCCCTTCACGTAAGAAACATTGGAGCGAAGACCCGCGTTCGTGAGTTTTCGATTCTGAACCACGGTTTCGCCTTGCAGGTCCGGCGCCAAGTCGTCAAACGGGTTGGCGCTCGGATAGTAGTTGTACTGATCGCGGCGCACGAAGGCGCCAAAGGTAAACACGGCGGTCGGATTGAGCAGGCGGGTCCAGGTGGGCGCAATATTGAACGTCTTGATCTGCGAAACCTGATCGGTCGCGCCCAGATGGCTGCCGGTCACCGGGTCGGTGAGCTGGCCCCCGCCCGTAGCCGTGAACACCTTGTGGGATTGCTGGTCGAATGAGTTGGGGTTTTGAAACCACGAGCGGGTATATTCGAAGTTGATGTGGACCGAGTCGGCAGTTGAAAGCTGATAATCGACACGGTCGAACAGATTCTCTTCGTTTCCCTTGTCGTGCATCACGGCGAACTCCGGAGGATCGAGGAACCGGCCGCTATTCAATGCGCCGACGGAAATGAAGTTGCCCCACTTCTGTCCGCCGTAGCCAAGATTGAAGCCGAGATTGGACGTGCCAAACGAGCCGTAAGAAGTTGTCACCGTGCCGTGGGGCGTAGTTTCGCCCTGCCCGGACTGGGTGGTGACGTTGATGATCAGGCTGGTCTTGCCTCCGTACTCGGCCGGCGGTGCGCCCGCAATCACTTCCATGGACTGAATGGAATCGAGCGGAAGCTGGTTGGAGAAGACTTTGCTTTGTTGGTCAGTGATGGGCTGGCCATCAATCGAAAACGAGTTCTCCGCGTGGTCTCCAAAGCTGTGGAAAAGGCCATTCGAATCGGCGGCAATTCCCGGCGTGTAGAGCGTAATCGCCGAACTCAGTGACGATGACGCGCTTTCCAGAGGAAGCCTATCGAACGCACCCTTGTCTACGTCGGTGTGGGCGGTGGAATCGTTCTCGATCAAGTCTCCGGCCTCGGCTTGAACCGTCACCTGCGTGGTAGATGCCGCCACCTGCAGTTTGATGGCCACCGTGACCGGCACAGCCGAGCGGGGCTCCACGTCCTGCGCGATTGAAGTAAAGCCGGTTGCCGTGACCGTCAGGTGGTAATTATTGAAGGGAATATTTGTGAAGGTGAACTTTCCAGAAGCATCCGTCTTGGTGGAATGATGGAAGCCGGTGACAGGGTTGCGGATTTCGACGGCGGCGTTGGGAACGACCGCACCCGTCGGGTCAAGTACAGTGCCGTCGATCGATCCAGAATTGCCGGCCGATTGGCCTTGAGAGATGCAGGTTGCGAGAAGAAGCGTGACGACGGCCATTGCGGCTCGGCGCCAGGAATGATGAGTAATCATGAATCCTCCTGGGAGAAAATAAAAATAGGGATCGCCCGGCATCGAAAGCCGGAATTAGATATTTGATCTTTGGAATCCCTAGACGGCAGGAGGACCGCGAATGCCCAAATCGAAAACGCTAAGCCGGGCATTCGCGATAGCTTCTTTTTCTTGCAGCAGCCCAATCGCTTCAAAAACCGGGCGGACGTGATTGCAACTGGCAGTAGGCGTTGTGCTGTGGGCCACTATGCAGATGGAGCAAGCAGCGGATTCGGTCTGATTGGGATGGTTGTGAGTAGACTCTGCCACCGCCGTCCACAACATCAGGGACAGGCAGAGCCACGCCAACCATCGACCAGTAAACCGCATGCGTTCCTGCATTGGGCTAGATTCAATGTAGCTTATAACGGTTGTCTCACACAACGCAATGCCGGACCGGTTACTATGGGAGCGAGTGTAGAGTAGCGCCGCCTTCCCGGCGGCTGTCCCGTCGGCAAACTCAGGGCAGGCTGCGGGGACGTGCCGCCGGACAAGCTCAGGGTGCTGGTTGGCCAAGATTTCATTTAGCGAGGAACGCATGACCGAACCAACGTACGAAGAACTCAAAGCCCGTTTATCCCAGTTGGAAAAAGAAGTCGAAACCAAAAAGCGCAGCGGCGATCTGATCTTCAAGGTCGGCGAAAAAGGGGGCGTCAGCGTCTACGGACTGGGCCGCTTCCCGGTCACGCTCTACTACGAACAATGGAACCGCCTGCTGGGAGCCGCCGACGATATCAAGAAGTTCATGGAAGAAAACAAGTCACGGCTGAAGCTCAAGGAATAGGGCTGAAGCCAGTGGTCAGTGGTCAGTGATCAGTGTTCAGTGGCCAGCAAAGCGTTACGTCTTCGGTCGTGACTGACCACTGGCGTTACCCCCGAGCTACGCCCGCGCACAAATTCCGAGTGCGGGGACTGCTTGACGCGATATAATCAAAAGACTGTGCCCAAGTACTCCATTGTCGTCCCTCTGCACAATGAGCAGGAGAATGTCACCGATCTCTACGACCGCCTGAAGGCGGTGATGGAGGCGGCCGGCGAGACCTTCGAAATCGTGCTGGTCGATGACGGTTCGAACGACCACACCTTCGCCATGCTGCGCGAGATCGCGGCCGTTGACAGCCGCGTCACCGTGGTCAAGCTCCGCCGCAATTTTGGCCAGACCGCGGGACTGGCCGCGGGTTTCGATCATGCGCGCGGCGAGTACATCATCGCCATGGATGGCGATCTGCAGCACGATCCCGCCGACATCCCGCTGTTCCTGGAAAAGATTGCCGCGGGTTACGACATCGTCAGCGGCTGGCGCAAAGTTCGGGTGGATAATTTCTGGATGCGCCGCATCCCCTCCCGCATGGCGAACTGGCTGATGGCCAAGCTGAGCGGCGTCGACATCCACGACTTCGGCACGACCTTCAAAGCCTATCGCCGCGAGATCCTGGAACAGGTACCGCTCTACGGCGAGTTGCATCGCTTCATCCCGGCGCTGGCGTCGTGGTATGGCGCATCGATTTGCGAAGTGCCCATCCGCAACGTGAACCGCGAGCGCGGCATTTCGCACTACGGCATCTCCCGCACCTTCCGCGTTTTCTTTGATCTCATCACCATTCGCTTCCTGCTCCGCTATCTTTCCCGTCCGCTGCATTTCTTTGGAACCTTCGGCCTGCTCAGCCTGTTCGGCGGCAGTGCGATCGTGGCGTGGCTGGGTGTGGAGAAGTTTCTCCGCAACGTTCCGGTCATGGCGTCACACGGCCCGCTGATGATGCTGGCTCTCGGCTTGCTGCTCGGCGGATTGAATCTGCTCGCCATCGGACTGCTCGGCGAAATGCAAGTCCGCCATTATCACGAACCTCGCCACCGCGCCCCCTACTCCGTCGATCGCGTTCTGCGTTCCCAGAACGAAGAGCACAGCGTCTCGGAGTAACTCGCCAACAATTAAACTGAGCACGATAGAATTACGCTCGACCAGACAATCTGCTAATCAGGCGGAAAGTGGTTCGAGGAGGATTGCTATGTCGCAAATGCAGCGGACGGTTGTGCTGGGACTGTGCCTTCTGTTGAGTGCCATCGCGAGTTCAGCCCAAAACCAGGCACAGACTCAGATTCCCGTCACACCGGCCGCAGCGCCAGCTGCAAAGCCAGAAGATGTTGCCTCGCCTGACGCGATTATCGCTGCCGTTTACGATGTGATCTCCGGCCCTGCCGGGCAAAAACGCGACTGGGATCGCATGCGTTCACTTTTCCATCCTGGTGCGCGGCTCATCCGAACTGCCGCGAAAAAGGAGGGCGGCATGGAAGCGGGCTCCCTCAGTGTGCAGGAATATATCGATCGGGTTAGCGTCTATTTTGAAAAAAATGGTTTCGCGGAGAAAGAAATTGCCCGGCGTACTGAAAAGTGGGCGAACATCCTGCAGGCGTTCAGCACTTACGAATCGAGGCATGATGCGAAAGACGCCGCGCCTTTTGCCCGAGGCATCAATAGCTTTCAATTGTTTTTCGATGGAACGCGGTGGTGGATACTTACGATCTACTGGCAACAGGAAACGCCGGAGAACGCTTTGCCGGCAGAATTCCTGCCGCATTCCAAATGAACGACTGCTAGCCCTATTCGAATTAACAATTCAATGGCCACAGATCGCTGGACTTCCGGCTCTGAATACGACCAATGGATGGGCCGCTGGAGCCGCATGCTCGCGCAGGAATTTGTAGAATGGTTGGACTTACCCGTGGGCTTGCGATGGCTCGATATCTGCTGCGGCAGCGGCGTCATCACGGAAGCCATCGTTGAATGCAACGCGCCCGCCAGCGTGGTGGGCGTCGATGTTTCTCCGGAGCAGATTAACTTCGCCCGTCAGCACCGTGCCCGCCCCAATGTCACTTTCGAAGTCGCTGATGCCCTAGCCTTGCCATTCGCCGCCAGTTTCGACGTTGCCGTGTGCGGCCTGGGATTAAACTACCTTCCGAACCCGAGCAAGGGCCTGAAAGAATTCTGCCGTGTTGTTCGTTCCGGCGGCACTATCGCCGTCTACGTTTGGGACTACGCGCATGGAGCGAGATTCTTGCGCGAGTTCTGGGATGCGGCGATCGTGATCGATCCCGAGGCCGCTGCCTTCGATCAGGCGCTTCGTTTCCCTGTGTGTACGCCGGAAGGACTGCGAGGCCTGTTCGAGCAGGCGAAGCTCGAAAGTCCGACCCTGCACGCGCTCCAAATAGTAACCCGCTTTACCAGTTTTGATGACTACTGGCAGCCACTGCTGACGGGGCAGGGGTCAGCCCCGAACTATCTCGCGATACGCGATAGGAAAATACAGGCGGCAATTCGCGACCGTCTAATAGCGGCGCTGCCGACAAACGCAGATGGAACAATCGAATTGCCCGCGCGGGGCTGGGCGATTCGCGCGTTGCGGATGTGAGATGCTGGTCACTGCCATCGCGCCGCCGGTTTTTCCTGGCGCAGCCACTCGATGAAATCCGTGCCCGGAGGCACGCCTCCCAGTTCGCGCAGCCGCGTGGCATTTTGTCCGCGGTGGTAGTGGCTGTGCATGGCTGCCTGTATCAGGGCATGCCGCACGCTGATCTTCAGCGCGGGCTGGAACCACGGCACCTCGACCATCTCATCCAGGCGGGCCTCGTTCATGCCGCCGAGCATTGCGGACATTTGTGAATGATACTTCCGGGCAAAAGTCTTCAGGTCGGCCATATTTGGATAATCTTGTACCTTGGTGATCACGAACTTCGCCGTCGGATCCCTTGTCACCCATAGAAATGCCGATTGCACCAGATGAATGTGATGCAACCGCGTGCGAATCGCCAGATCGGCCAGGGCGGCAGGGCAGTCCTCGAACGCACGCCAATGCTCGGCATCCGCCCATTCCTGGTGCGCGTAGAGTTCGTTGAGGTATGGAATCATTCTGCGCTCTGCGTGGCATTATAGAAGCGAACGTGGTTCCAGTCCGGTAGCCGCGAGAATGCCCGGTTCACAGGGTATAATGTGCGGCTTGGCTTCCTGGGAGCGCTATCATGTCACCAACTACTCAGCATGAATTGCAACTGGCACGCCGCATGTCGCGGCTGGGTACTGAAACTGCTTTCGAAGTTCTGAACAAGGCGCGCGCTTTGGAGCGTCAAGGCAGGAGCATCATTCACCTGGAAATTGGCGAGCCCGATTTCGATACTCCCGCCAACGTCGTGGATGCCGGCGTCAACGCCATGCGTAAGGGTTGGACGCACTACGGCCCCGCAGCCGGCTTGCCGGAACTGCGCCAAACCATTGCCGACTACGTGAGCCGCACCCGCGGGGTCGAAGTTGCGCCCGAAGAAGTAGTGGTTGTGCCGGGGGGTAAGCCGATCATTTTCTTCACGATTCTGTCTTTAATTGATGAAGGAGATGAGGTCATCTATCCGAATCCCGGCTTCCCGATTTATGAGTCGATGATTCACTACGTCGGCGGCAAAGCTATACCCACCCAGCTTCGTGAGGAGCGTGATTTCTCGGTCGACGTCGATGAACTTGGCTCGCTGGTTACCGACCGCACCAAGCTGATCATTCTGAATTCTCCTCACAACCCCACTGGCGGCGTCATGCAGCGCAGAGACGTCGAGGAGGTTGCCAAGGTCATTGGCGACCGCAACATTCTGGTGCTGTCGGACGAGATTTACAGCCGGCTGCTTTTTGAAGGCGAGCATTTCTCCATGATGTCGGTGCCAGGGATGCAGGAGCGCACCATCCTGCTCGATGGTTTCTCAAAGACTTATGCGATGACCGGCTGGCGCATGGGCTACGGCGTAATGCGCGCGGACCTGGCAGCGCACATGACACGGCTGATGACGAATTCGAATTCCTGCACCGCAAGCTTTACTCAGATGGCGGGCATTGAAGCCTTGCGTGGAGATCAGAATTCGGTCGATCACATGTGCACGGAATTCAAGCGCCGCCGCGATGTGGTGGTTGCTGGCTTGAATAAGATTAAGGGCTTTTCCTGCCGCATGCCGAAGGGCGCGTTCTATGTATTCCCCAACATCACGAAAACGGGCTGGAAATCGAAACCACTTGCTGACGCGTTGCTCGAGCAAGCCGGCGTGGCCGCACTTTCCGGTACAGCATTCGGCGAGTTCGGCGAGGGTTACCTGCGCTTCAGCGTGGCCAATTCGCTGGAGAACTTGCAGCAGGCGCTGGAACGCATAGATCAGTGGGCTAAGCGGAATCTCTAGTCTCCTCGAATTCGGAGTTGCCTTTGCGTGTGGGGGGTGCTCGTGCGATTCGCCGATTCGAGAGCAGACGTCATACCAAGACAAATCACGGTTAATGGCGCGGACGAAGACAAAATCGAAATCGAACCACAATCCCCAGCCGAGCCGTCCGCACATGCCCGGCTACGGCTTGCCGGCGGGCGACAAGGGGCTGCTGCCGTGGAATTGGGCGGAGCAGCGCCTGAAAAATTCTCACAACTACTGGATTACGACCATCAAGCCCGGCGGCTCTCCGCACCACGTTTCACCGCACACCATGGTGGTCTGGGGCCTGTGGCAAGATGGACGGTTCCTGTTCAGCACGGGCAGCAAATCGCGCAAGGCCCGCAACCTGGCGCAAAACGACAACTGCGTGGTGTGCACCGAGCATGCGCAGGAAGCGGTCATCGTAGAGGGCACCGCCGAAGTTGCCGATGTGCCCGCGCGCCGCAAGTTCCTTCCCGTGTATGAACGCAAATACAAATTCGACATGTCGGCCATGAAACAGGACATTCTCTCGATGAAAGAACCGGTTTTCGCAGTGCGTCCACGCGTAGTCTTTGGCTTATGGGAGAAACATTTTGTCGGAAAATCCACGCGCTGGAAGTTCGAATAGCATGTTCCTGCTGGTTGTACGTCGCTCCGAGTTGCAGGTTTAGAGGACCGTGCATCTCTGCGTTCCGCAAAGTTCCGATCGCGTATGATATTTTCGATTCGTTTGCATTGGGTGTGCGCCGTAAGCAGTCTGGTTTCGAAACAAACTCATGACCAACAAATTTCGCGTTTTTGCCACCTGCGACATTGGAGAGGCGCTGGACCTGCTGCGGCGCCGCGGCTATGCAGTCGAGGTCTATCCGCAGCCGGAAGCGCCCCCGAAGAGCCTGATCATTGAAAAAGTGAAGTCCGGCATCGACGGCCTGATCACCACACTGCGCGATCCCATCGACGCCGGGGTTTTCGAGGCCGGCAAGGGGACGCTGAAAGTCGTAGCCCAGTATGCCGTGGGATTCGATAACATCAACCGAGCCGACGCCAACCGCTACAAGATTCCTTTCACGAATACCGCCGACGTCCTTACCGAGGCCACCGCCGAGTTTGCGTTCTTCATGCTGGGCATGCTGGCGCGCAAAATGTGGCCTGCCGAGCACCTCACGCGCGACAACCAGTGGGGCTACTGGCATCCCTACCTGCCGTTTCTGGGTGACGAGGTGACGGGCAAGACCATTGCCATCATTGGCACGGGGCGCATCGGGCTGGCCATGATCAAGAAATGCGCCGGCTTCGATATGAACATGCTGTGCTACGACCCGGCTTATGAGAACCAGGATTTCATCAAAGCCATTCAAGAGGAAATGGACCTGCGCCACGCTCGCGGCATTTCGAAGGAAAAGAACTGGATCAGGTATGCGTCGTTTGAAGAGGCGGTGCGCCATGCCGATTTTGTCAGCGTGCACGTGCCGCTGTTACGTCCGGGAGAAAGCACGACGCCGACCTACCATCTGTTCAACGAGCAGACCCTGCGACTGATGAAGCCGACGGCATACCTGGTGAACGATTCGCGCGGACCGGTAATCGATGAAGCTGCACTGGTGAAAGCTCTGCGCGAGAACTGGATTGCCGGGGCTGCCCTCGATGTGTACGAAAAGGAACCGCTGCCGGCTGATTCGCCTCTGCGCGACCCTGCGATTGCCGATCGCTGCCGTCTGATGCCGCACTTTGCCAGCGCGGCGCGCATCACCCGCCTTTCCACCGATCCCAACAAAGGCATGGCGGGACGCTGTGTGCAGGGATTGATCGACGTGCTGGAAGGGAATTATGGCGGCGATCTCACGAAGATGCCTTACGTCGTGAACAAGGAAGTGTTTGGCAAGTAGTTGGGGCGATTTCTACTTTCCGGTCGCGGCGTACTCCAGCATTTGTTTGACGTCGGACGCATGCGGTCCATCAGGGGCGAGTCCCAGGTATTTCTTCAAGGCGGCGATGCTTTCGGGCGGGGCAACGAATTTGCCGTTGACGTCTTTGCCCTGGGCAAACAACGCCGAACCCTTTACGAAATACGCGTCCGGGCGCGTGGGATCGGCTTCGATGGCCTTGCTGCACGCGGGTCCGGTTGCGTCGATGTCTCCGGTGTTGTAGAGCGTCGCACATAGATTGAACCATGCGGTCGCCCCCAACTTCGAGTCGATGGCAGAAAGAATCTCTGCCGCGCGGGTATAGCACTGGGTTGCCGCTTTAGTCTTGTGCAGCTTGAGGTAGGCGTTGCCCTCGTTAGTAAGAACCTGCCCCAGGGTTCGGCGAAGCGATGTGGGTCCGGCTTTCGCGTCCGCTTGATCGCCGTTGTTTGCTGCGATCATGTTCTGCAGCAAGCCAGCTGATGTCTCGTAGGCGTTGATGGCATCCTGATATTGGCCGAGGTACAGGTTGGCGTCGCCTAGCGCTCTGTAGAGGATATGGCGGTTGCTTTGGAAATTGACGCCTGGATGTTGTGCGGTGATTTCTGCATCCAAGGCAAGAGCCTGGCCGGCCAGTTGTTTTGCTTTCTGCCAGTCTTTGACCTCATTCGCGCCATTAATCTGCGCCAGCAAGTCATTAAGCGTTACGATGTTGGCGTTGGCGGCTTTTGTCTCCTCGGCCGAAGGTTTGGGCGCGGGCACTTGCGCAAGAAGAAGCGCTGGCCAGAGAAAGGCTACGAAAACAACTTTGGTGATTTTCATCACGGTCCTCAACATTGGATGGATGCGCAGAATGTCAACCACACGTTGATTGTCACAGAAGGAAGAAGGCCTGCAAGGTAACCAAGGTGCGGACGATCAGCGATAGCGATTGGAACCGGGTTTGATAGTCTCTTTCAGGATGTTCTCTGACCGTACCAACTGGAAGCTCACGCGTAATCGCTTGACCGAAGCGCTCGAAGAGGTCAGATCGAGTGGTGCGCGCGTGCTCGACCTCAGCATTTCGAATCCAACCCGGATTGGCCTCCGCTACGAGGAGCCGCTGATTCTTCAGGCACTGGCTTCGAAGCAGGTTATGGACTACGATCCTCAGCCCAAGGGCTTACTCACCGCCCGAGAAGCTGTGGCAGCCTATTACCGGAGCGAGCATGGCGTTCGTGGCTTCGATCCTGCGCAGTTGGTCCTGACCACCAGCACCAGTGAAGGCTATTCCTTCGTGTTCCGCTTGCTGTGCAATGCCGGCGACGAACTGCTGGTGCCGAAGCCGAGCTATCCGTTGTTTGATTTTCTCGCCGAATTGCAGGATGTGAAGCTGGTGCCTTATCCCTTGATCTACGATCACGGGTGGCAAATGGATTTTCCGTCGATGCAGAACGTCGTGACCAATCGCACTCGCGGCGTGGTTGTGGTTCATCCCAATAATCCAACCGGTTCGTTCGTACATCCGCAGGAGCGGGAATCGCTGAATCACTTTTGCCGTGAACGCGGATTCGCGCTGATTGCCGATGAAGTATTTCTCGACTACGCGCACGATCAAGCCAGGCAACAAAGCTTTGCGTCCAACACAGATGTGCTCAGCTTCACGCTAAGCGGAGTTTCCAAGATCTCGGCGCTGCCGCAAATGAAGGTGGCATGGATCGCAACCAGCGGTCCGGCGGCCCAGGTCGAGCCAGCTCAGGCGCGCTTGGAAGTAATCGCCGACACGTATCTTTCCATGAATGCACCTATCCAGTGGGCGACGCCGGCGCTGCTCGATCAGCGGAAGAGCATTCAGCAGCAATTGCTCGAGCGTGTACTCGGCAATTTGGCCGAACTCGACCGCCAGCTCGCCGCGCAAAAGACCTGCCAGCGCCTACAGGTGGAAGGCGGATGGTATGCGGTGGTGCGCGTGCCGGTCACGCAGACCGACGAGGAGCTGGCCGTCGATCTTCTAAAGCGAAAGTCTGTACTGGTGCATCCCGGGCACTTCTACGACTTTCCGAGCGACGGATATCTGGTGTTGAGTTTGATCACTGCCCAGGATGATTTCGGCGAGGGGATCAAGCGCCTGCTGGAAGCTGTTGCGGCATGACTGCTATGCCGCATCTGCGAGAAACAGTCCCCTTTACTTCGAGAAGGCGGATGTTGGATGATCAATTCGTGAGGTCGTGCCTCTTCAGTTCCTGCCTGTTCCTTCTCTTTCTTTTGCCGGGCTGCTATAGCAATTCGCGCCCATCGCGGATTGGCAGCGCGGCGCCCGATTTTACTGTGCAGGACTCTGACCGCAAGGTCACGTTGAGCCAGTTCCGCGGCAACGTAGTCGTGTTGAATTTCTGGGCCACGTGGTGTCCGCCGTGCGTGGAGGAACTTCCTTCCCTCATGTCCATGCAGGCTCGCATGAAAGAAAAGGGCGTGATCGTGCTGGGCGTGAGCATCGACGTTGATGCTGACTTCTATCACCGATTTCTAAAGGATCGTAATGTCAACTTTCTGACGGTGCGCGACCCGGAGCAGAAAAGCAGCGGACTTTACGGCACCTTCGGCTGGCCCGAGACCTACATCATCGACCGCAGGGGTGTGGTGCGGCGGAAGCTGATCGGGCCCGTGGATTGGAATTCACGCGAGATCACGGAATTCTTGAGCGCGCTCTAGCGCCGCACGTGCTGACAACTTCTATCTTTTAACCAGCCAGGGATTGCTCTCGCGTTCTTCTCCAATGGTGGTCTGCGGGCCATGGCCGGGGACGACTACGGTGTCGTCAGGCAACGCGAGCACGGTGCCATGCAGCGATTGCATGATCTTCTGCATCGATCCGCCGGGCAGGTCGGTGCGGCCGATCGATCCGGCGAATAAAGTATCTCCCGCGATCAAGGTTTTCTCGGCAGGGAAGTACAAGCAGATGCTGCCTTCGGTGTGGCCGGGCGTGTGCAGAATGCTGGCGGCGTGCCCTCCGGCCTTCACCGTATCGCCGGCGCTCACGCTCTGGTCGATTTTGACTTCGCCTGGCGATGCCACGCCGATCCACGCCGCCTGCGCGTCCAGCATCTTTAGCAGTGCGTAATCGTTCTGGTTGAGCAGGATGGGCGCTCCGGTGGCTGCGCGCAACTTCATCGCGCCACCCACATGATCGATGTGGGCGTGGGTGATGACGATTTGCTTGACTTGCAGGTTATGCTTGCGGACGAGCGCGAGCACGTCTTCAATGTCGTCGCCAGGGTCGATGACCATGGCTTCGTGGGTCGCCTCGTCGCCGACGATCGAGCAGTTGCATTGCAGCGGCCCGACAGGGAAGATTTCGTGAATCATGTTTTCATTGTAGCGACTTGCCAGTACCGAGTACCTAGTACCGAGCAGAGACCAAGAACCTGTTCAGACTTGCCTTGGGGCGCGGCTGGCGAGACAATACGCCCACGTGCTTGGGGAGGTCCCTGTGGCAGCTAAATACCGTCAGCATGGATATCAGGACCGAGATCGTGAACAAAAGCCGCGCAAGGATCCCGGAGAGAAGCCGGCGCCGGTGCCGCCAGCGAGACGCGACTACAGCATGGGTCCAAAACCCGTGAATATGCCCGGGACGCATGCCGTCTCACGCTGTGCGCAGTGTGGAACTGTTCTGCAGACGATTCCGCCGACGGGCCTCTGTCCGAAGTGCGGCTTTGAGCTGCATTCGTGCAAGCAGTGCATGTATTTCGATCCCGGAAGCCGCTTCGAGTGCATGCAGCCGGTGAAGGAGCGCGTGGCGAAGAAAGATGCGCGCAACGATTGTACGTTCTATGAAATTCGCGTCACTCGGGAAAAGGAAACCTCGACTCCGGCCAGCCTGCGCCCCAACGATGCGCGGCAAGCGTTTGAGAATTTGTTCAAGAAATAATCCGAAACCATTAAACCGCGGTCCTCTGCGCAATCTCCGCGGCAGTTCTCCGCTCTTGGGTTTTTAGTTCTCCTCGCCTTAAACAACTTAAGCGCGGAGATCGCGAAGAACTGCCGCGGAGGACGCCGAGAAATTATGGCTTCTGGGTTGGCCTCAAAAGAATCTCGCTCACAAACGACTGCGGGCTTTGCGTTACCAGCATGGCCACAGCGTGCGCCACGTCTTCCGGCTGCAGCATCTTGGAGTGATCTTTGCCGGCATACGGGCTCAAGTCCGTGTTGGTTGAGCCGGGACAGATCACGGCCACGCGGATGTTATGGCCGCGCAGTTCCTCGGCCAGCGAATAACTCAATCCGTTTAACCCCCATTTTGATGCTGCGTAGGCTGCACTGTTGGGCAGTGCATTCTTCCCAGCCAGAGACGAAATGTTGATGATGTGGCCGGAGCGCGCGCGAATCATCAAGGGCGCGAAAGCGCGAGTAGTAAAGTAAACGCCGCGCAGGTTCGTGTTCAGGATCTGCTCCCAGGCGTCGGGAGCAAGTTGGTGCAGCGGGCCGCCGAATCCGCCGACGCCCGCGTTGTTCACCAGGATATCGATACGCCCGAACGAAGAGTCGACATGCCTGGCCGCGGCCTCAACCGACTCGAGACTGGTTACATCGCAGAGGAGCGCATCGGCCTTCCCGCCCGCCTGAGCTATCGCTTGTGCAGACGATTCGAGAGCAGCGGAAGTGCGCCCGCACAGAACGGCGGTGGCGCCCAAACTGGACAAGCTACGCGCAATTGCGGCGCCAATCCCCCGGCCCGCGCCCGTAATCACCGCCACTTGCCCCGCAAGGGGTTTGACTTCATCTTCTCGGATCGTGATCATTGAAATGCCTCCAGCACCGCAAAAATGCTTTTCTGTCCCGCAAAAATGTCTTTCTGTCCCACGCAAGGTACCTTACATTACAGGCTTATCCACGGCGTTCGATCTGTGCATCTTATACAATAGCCCGAAGGGCGGCTGGGAAGTGGCTTGCCTTCGGAGCAAGAGGTACTTATAATCCGGCAACCGGGAATGAAAAGGTCGGTCGCCTTATGTACCGCAGTTTTGCCTTTTTTGCGGCGCGTGCCGGGAGCGCTACCTGGCACTCCCAGAGCGGAATCCGGAGCGCGAAGAGCTGTCGGAGCGGAATGCAGCCACAGAGTAAGAACTAACGATTTCGCGAAATTGTTGAATTCCCCACGATCCAAGGAGCCATACTGATGAAAAAGATTCTGGTCACGGTTGTGCTTGGAGTTGCGGTCCTGGCAGCGGCAAAGGACGCGGCGCCTCCACAGGCGCAAACGGCAAATCCACAACCGTCGGCATCGCCCGCACAACCAGCCGCTCCCCCGGCGCAAGCGCAAGCGCCCGCAGCTGCACCCGCGGCCGCGCAGGGACCGATTATCAAGGATCCCGCCGAGTACAACGCTTACGTGGGTGCGATCAAGCAAACCGACCCGAAAGCGCTGATCAGCGGCCTCGAAGCATTTCTGACGCAATATCCCAACAGCATTATGAAGGCGCAGGCCCTGGAAGTTCTAATGGGCGCCTATCAGCAGACGAACAACCCAAAGGTCATGGACGCAGCCAAACGGCTGCTGACCGCGGACCCGGACAACGTCAAAGCCCTGGTCGTGCTGGCCTACACTGAAAAGGCGACGCAAAGTTGGGCTGATGCCAAACAACACGCCGAACACGCCTTGGAAGTACTGCCGAAGTGGACCAAGCCGGAAGGGGTTTCGGACGCCGACTTCGCCAAACAGAAAACCCAGTTTGCCGCCATCATGGAGAACGTGGCCGGCTTTTCCGCTCTCCAACTGAAGGACTACGCTTCGGCGCAGAAGCATCTGCGAGCTGCCGTGGAAGCCGATCCTAACAACGTCGAGAACGTGTACGCGCTGGCCACTGCCTTGCTGCCTCCATCGACTCCTGCCGACGAAGTCCAGGGACTTTTTTTTATCGCCCGCGCAATCAACCTGGTTACTGACCCTACCGGCAAGGAACAGGTGAGGAAGTTCGGGCACAGCAAATACGTGCGCTATCACGGCGGAGAGGATGGATGGAACGAGTTGCTGGCTCAAGCGGCCTCCACTCCACTGCCGCCGCCGGGCTTCACAATCAAGCCCGCTCCCACTCCGGCCGAGCAGGCGCACAACATGGCAGTGGCGACGCCGCCGGAAAAGATGGATTTCGCCCAATGGGAATTCATCCTCTCGAACGGTTCCAAGGAAGACCAGGATCTGGTGTGGAACGCGATCAAAGGCAAAGCTGTCCAGCTGAATGGCACGGTCATCAGCGCATCACCGACCGAGATTCAGATTGCCGGCAGCCTGGACGACATCGACGCCAAGAAGCCCGATATCACGCTCACTTTTGAGGAGAAACTTCCTCGAAACTGGTTCCGAAAGAAGGAGCCAGCCTGAACTTCCAGGGTGAACCCGCTTCTTATACGCCAAACCCGTTCATGATGGTCATGGAAAAGGGCATGCTGCCGAAACCGAAGCCTGCCGCTCCCGTGCACCATAAGCCGGCTTCTAACTGACACGAGCCCGATTTCTAGCAGAAGGCAGCCTGTGGAGGCTGCCTTCAATTTTTATGGGCTATGGAGATACGTGGAGCCGAAGCCGTTAGCGCATTGCCTTCTTTTCCAGCGAGACCGGGCGGGCGCTGCGGGGCGGGCGCTTTGCCCCGTCCCGTAATTGGCGCACGTCGATCTTGAGTTCATCGATGGTGCGGCTGAGTGTATTGCGGTGCATTCCCAGTTCGCGGGCAGCGCGGCACTGGTTGCCTTTATTTTCCTGAAGGACGGTGAGGATAAAGCGCTTCTTGAATTCGCGCACGCCTTCGGAGTAGAGGATGTTGCTCTTGTACATTTGCAAAATGAGTGCTTCCAGTTGATCTTTCACGTTACGTCTCTCTCTTGTTCAATGTCTTTGTTCTTGACTGCCCTTCGGGCACAGCTCTATTTCGCCTTAGAAGCGGGAGCGTCGGTCAATTCCTTCGGGGCCTATGCAAAAAATCGAGCCCTTCGTTGAACCGTGCCCGCAACGGCGCCGGAGCCACCCAAATCGCGGCCCTTCCGACCACCAGGAAATAGGGCGCCAATCGCGACTTCTCCAGCATGGTTGAGGTGGGAGTGAAAGCGGTCATCCCCATCAGCACCACCGCCACCACCAACCCCCCTTTCACCAGCCCCAACAGAGCGCCCAGAAAACGATCAAACCCGCTCAGGCCGACCGCCTTCATCAGCTTGCGTGCGACCCTGGCGGCAATACTGAACACGAGCATGATCGCAAAAAATATGATGAGGAAGCCGAAAATCTCGGCCAGTCATTCCGTTCTTCAAAAACGACATAAACCATTCCGCGAGGCGCTGATACTGCCAGGCGGCAACGATGTACCCAACCACCAGGCCCGCCATACTCAGAACCTCGGCGAAGAATCCGTGTATGGCGGCGAATACCACGCTCAACAGCACCCCCACGACGATCAACCAGTCCGCCGCGGTCATGCCACTCTCCCGCCCGCCTTCTGGCGAGCCATTGTTTGCTGCGAACGTTCCCGCGGGAGGCTCGACCGCAAAGCGCCCGGCCCTTACACATCCAGCTTGTGACCCGTGAGCTGGAAATAGGCGTCGAGATATTTTTCGCTGGTCCGGCGCGCCACCTCTTCCGGCAAAGCCGGTGCGGGCGGCTGCTTGTTCCAGTGAATCTCTTCCAGATAATCGCGAACGTATTGCTTGTCGTACGACTCCTGCGACGCGTCCCGGCGCGTATTTGTCAGCCGGCCAAAAGCGGGAAGAATCCGGCGTGAGCACCTCGTCGGCCAACGTAATTCCCTTGGCGGTACGTCCAAACTCAAACTTGGTGTCGGCGATGATGATGCCGCGCTGGCGCGCATAGGCAGCAGCCTTCTTGTAGATCCGCAGAGTGATATCGCGCAGATGGCTGGAGGTTTCTGTGCCCAGAATCTCGCACATCCTCGCAAACGAAATGTTTTCGTCATGGCCGGTGACGGCTTTGGTGGCCGGAGTGAAGATAGGCTCGGGGAAGGCCTCGGATTCACGCAGTCCGGCGGGCAATGCGATGCCACAGACTTTGCCGGTTGCCTGATATTCCTTCCAGGCCGAGCCTGAAATGTAGCCGCGCACGACGCACTCGACGGGAAACATCTCAGCGCGCTGGACGATCATGGAGCGCCCGCGCAACTGATCCGCATATTTCTGCAATTTTTGCGGGTAGCGCTCACGTCGGCGGTGATGACGTGGTTGGGCACGACGTCGGAAAGGCAGTTGAACCAGAACAGCGAGATCTGGGTTAAGACACGGCCTTTGTGAGGAATGCCGGTGGCAAGCACATAGTCGAAGGCGGAAATGCGGTCGGTGGCTACGAACAGCAAGCGGTCGTCAAGCTGGTAAACGTCGCGAACCTTGCCGCTGGCGTGAAGCTGGAGATCAGGGAAATCGGTTTGAAGGATTACGGGATCAAGAAGTTTAGGGGTCATGATTGAAATTTTACAGGCTAAGGAGCGAGGCGTATTTTAGACCCTCAGAAATTTTTGTCAACGGCAGAGATTGCGGTAGAGAAGGAAGTCCGTATCCTATTGATTGGGGAAACGTTGGAGGCGAAGAGCATCGAGGAAGTGGCGGTCTGGACGTTGTGGAAAAGCTGAGGATGAGCGTGGATATCTTGGATGGAGGGCAGCTTTGGTTGAAACTGGCACCGGCTCTCAGAATGTACCCTGTGCTTTGACAGGAGCGAGAACCCAGGTCAACTGAGGGTCGACCAAACCGGACAATCCTGGGGGCTTGGACTAATGGACGCCTTTCTTTGCAAGTAAAGTCTTCACCGAGTTCGGCAGCGTGAATACTGAATCGGCAACATCCTGGGTTGGAAAACAAATTGCCAGCGAGCCGAATTCGGTTTGCTTGGACGTGACCGTAATTACTTCAGTTACCTCGCAAGTGTCCCTTTTCGCCGATAAGCTGAGTTTTACTAAGGGCTTGCCAATGCGCCGCTTTCTTCTGCTCTTCCTATCGCTCTGCGCACTCCCAGCTGTGTTGCTCTCTGCCCCTATCGCGTGTGCCCAGGGAGACGAGCTAGCGGTCGAGCGCCATGTGGTGAGCCGGGTGTCGCCAGCATATCCAGAGTTGGCCCGGAAGTTGCACCTCCGTGGCGTCGTGAAGCTGATTGTTGTAATTGCGCCGGATGGGCAGGTAAAGTTCGACGGAAGTGGTGGGCGGAAACCCTGTGTTAACCCAGGCTGCGATTGATGCGGTGCGCAAGTGGAAATACGAGCCGGCAGCTCAGCAGTCCCACGGAATTGTAGAGCTTAGGTTCGATGCGCACTAAACCTGGCCTCTATCTAGGCCGCTCCGAAGCGCACCGACACCAACTTCGACACACCCGGTTCCTGCATGGTCACACCGTAGAGCACGGGCGCGATGCTCATTGTCTTTTTGCTGTGCGTGATGAGCACGAACTGGGTCTTGATGCTCATCTCTTTTACAAGTTCGGTGAAACGGCCGATGTTGGCCTCGTCGAGCGGCGCGTCGACTTCGTCGAGGATGCAGAACGGGCTGGGCGTGTACTGGAAGATGCCCACCAGCAGGGCTAGCGCGGTGAGCGCCTTCTCGCCTCCTGAGAGCAGCAGGACACTCTGCAAACGCTTGCCCGGAGGGGATGCGACTACATCAATGCCGCTCTCGGCGGAGTTTTCCTCGTCAGTAAGCTTCATGAAAGCGTGACCACCTCCGAAAAGCTTCTTGAACGTGGCCTGGAAGTTCTCGTTAATCTTGGCAAAGGCTTCTTCGAACTTCTGACGCGACACTTCATCGATCTCACGAATCGTGGCGGTTGTGTTTTCGATCGATGAGATGAGGTCCTTGCGCTGGGCATCGAGGAACGTGTGCCGCTCAGCGGTTTCGCGGTACTCCTCGAGCGCCATCATGTTCACCGGGCCCATGGCTTCGAGCTTGGCGCGCATTTCGCGATAAGACTGATCACTGGCCGCAAGTTCGTCGCCAGTGACAATGACGAGCGTAGTATCGGCAAGCAAAACGGGGCGCTCGATGCCAAGTTCGTTCAGGCAAGTGTCCGCCATGTGCATGGCGTCGGCTTGCGAGCTTGGCCGCGGCGGCCTGTAGCTCACCACGGCGGTCGCGAGCCTGATCGAGAAGTTGGCGGGCGCTGCGGAGAAGCTCGTCGATTTCGGCGAGACGAGCGCGGAGTTGATCCTTCTCGAATTGCAGCAATCCCTCGCGCGCCTGGCCGGCATTGCGTTCGGCCGCGAAGTCGGCTGCTTGCTGTTCGAGTTGGACGTTCTCGGCTTCGCGCTGCAGCTTTTCGGCCGCGGCAGATTCAATTTGCGAGGCGAGAGCTGCAAGACGCTCGCTCATTTCAGCGAACAGGGAATCAATGCGCCCGAGCACCGCAGTCGCCGAGCGATGACGCTCTTCGAGCGCCGCGACGCGAGCGACGCGCTGCGAACTGGCTTGCGCTGCGTCTTCGCGGCGCTCCCGCAACTGGCCGAGAGACTCCTGTGCAACAGCGATTTGCTGTTCCAGTTGAGCGCGCGTTTGTTCCAGCACGTCGATTTCGTCCTGCCGCATCGCGATGATCGATGCCTGCTCAGTCCGGTCTGCGGCAAGGCGTTGCAACTCCTCTTGCGAAATACGCATGCGCTCACTGACCCGGGCCATCTCTGAGTCAAGTTGCTGCAGCGTGTGGCCTGAAGTCATCAACTGATGCTCGGCTTCGCGCTTCTCGCCTTCCAGACGCTCCAGCAGGGAACTAAAGTCTTTGATTTCCCGGCCCAGCCTGAGCACTCGCATCTCTTCCTCGCGGAGAGCGCGCTCCAGATCTTCGAGTTGCCGCAGAACTTCCCGGAGTTCGCGCTTCATCGACAGCGGCCCCTCGGAGCGCTGCTTGCCACCGGTAACGGTAACGTTGTGGAAGCATTCTCCGGATTGCGAAAGAAAAAACGCGTCAGGATTTTCCAGCGCAAGACCCCGCGCGGTGTCGGAGCCGGGAACAATGTAACCATCGCGAAGTTTCGGCAGAATTACTTCCAGCGATTTGCCAAAGCCGTCGAGCACGCGGATGGTGTGCTTCAGCGGCACGATCGACGCGGTAGGCGGAGCGCAGTGCGCGGCCTCATCAAGGATGAAGGAAAACTTGGCCTGCGAATCTTCGGGATGAACCAGAAACGTCGCGCGGCCGTCGACGTCGCTGCGCAGCAGGCGGAGACCTTCGTCGGCAGCATCCCAGGACTTAACCACGATGTAATTCAATTCGTCGCGCAGAAAATCTTCCACCACACGCTCAAAGCGCGGCTCGACCTCAAGAAAGTCCGCGAGCACTCCGACCGGCGCAAGCCCACTCTGCATCACGCCGGATTGAAACAAGCGCCGCACGGATTCGGTCGAGTATCCATGTTCAGCGATGACCGACTTCGAGAGAACCTTTTTTTCCGAGAGCGGTGGCAAATTCGGCACGAAGCGAATCGAGATGCGTCTTGGCCCGGGTTTCTTCAAGGCGCTTGGACTCGAGCAGGCGGCGAAGCTGGCTGATCTCTTCCGTGATTCCTCCGACGCGCTGCGTTACGGTTTCGAACTCGAGAGCAAGTTGTCCGCGCTGGCCGCCAAAGGCTTCCACCTGGAGGTTGGCGTTGGTGAGTTCAGCGTGCAGACGCTGGCCTTCGCGATCCACGCTGGCGCGGCGCTCCTCGGCTTGCGCAAGTTGGTTGCGAAGCCGCGACGCGGACGAGACTGTATCGAAAATGGCGACGCGAGATTCTTCCTGCTGGTGTTCGAGTTCCGCCAACGCGGTTGACGCAGCTGCGGCTTCCTGCTGCGACAATACGAGTTCATGCTGGGCCGCGCCAGATCGGCGGCGGCGGATTCCAGCACCTGCCGGTTGGAATCGCGCTCAGCCTCAAGCGAAGTGAGGCGATGACGAGCCTGGGCCAATTCCGCTTCCGCCGAGGCCGAGCGAACCACTAATTCGGCGCAGCGTTCATCGTTGTGGCGCCGGCGGGCGCGGGCACGGTCGATTTCCAAATCGAGTTGGCTCAGGCGGTCGCGGTTCTCGCGTAGTTCCATTTCAATGGCGTAGCCGCGCTGGGTGCCTTCCCCGTGCTCAGATTCCAATTGCTGCACAGCTTCCGTCCGGTGCTGCATCTCTTCGGCCAGCGCATTGAGTTGAGTGTCCAGTTCCGCGCTTTCCTGCTCGATCGCGGCAAATTTGCTGGCCAGGACCACGCGCAACTGGGCGCGCATCTCCTCGCGTAACTTGGCATAGCGCTCAGCTTTCGAAGCTTGCCGCTTCAGTGAATTCATCTGGCGCGTGACTTCGTCGAATATATCGTTGATGCGCGCGAGGTTCAGCTTGGCATCTTCCAGGCGCGCTTCGGCGAGGCGCTTCTTGGTTTTGAATTTTGTGATTCCAGCCGCTTCTTCGAGAATCGCCCGGCGATCGGTCGGCCGGCTGCTGAGAATCTGGCCGATGCGTCCCTGCTCGATGAGCGCGTAGGTCTCCGGGCCGAGGCCCGTGCCCATGAAGAGTTCCTGAATGTCGCGCAGGCGGCAGAGTTTTCCGTTCAACAAGTATTCGCTGTCGCCGGAGCGGAACAACCGCCGCGTGACTACGATTTCTCCCGCGCGAAATTGCTGCTGGTTGAATTTTCGGCGGCGAATCTTGAGCACGACTTGAGCCGCGACTACCGCGGCGGAAGTAATGGGAGTCACACTTGCCACAACTCCCGAGGGCAATGCGAAGACGGGTTCGTCATCCGGGAAAGCGACCGCGATGGTCGTAATCTTCGAACGCGGAATTTCCACTTCCTCGGTCTTGCCGGGCTGAGCGTCTTCCACGGCGCGCTCGGTTTCTTCGGCGGCGCGCGCGCGGATGGCTGTTTCGTCCCAGTCATCGGCGGGCCGTCGCAACGCTTCCGCGCTAATGGGAAGTTCATCCTGAATGTCGATCTCGGTGGGTGCGTCGGCATCCGGCCCGGGATATTCCTCAGGATCGATCAGCGTCAGCGACACCTCCGCCATCCCCGTGGGCTTGCGGTCGCGCGTGCCAGCGAAGATTACGTCTTCCATGCGCGATCCGCGCAGGGTCTTAGCCGACTGCTCGCCCAGCACCCAGGAAATAGCATCGGCAATGTTTGACTTGCCGCAGCCATTGGGGCCGATGATGGCGGCGATGCCATCCCCGTGAAACTTCAGGTCGGTGCGGTCGCAAAAAGATTTGAACCCGAGAATCTGTAGCCGCTTCAGTTTAAGCAACGTGAACTCCTTGGGAAAAACAGTGTCTGCCAGTTGTCAGTGGCCAGCTGCCAGTTCCGCCTGCTCGCCGACCTGTTTACCAAGCTGATACCCCCAGCGCCGAAAACGGAGCACGCCAAGACCAATTTCCTCCCCGGCTGGATGGGGCAGGCACAAATTAGAGCTACTGTAACGGTGAAATCGGGGCGGGGTCAAGCAATATAACACTATATATTGTATGGCCTTGCACCGAACGCGTTAGGTTGCACACACATTGCAGCAGATCGATAGTTTACGTGTGAGGTAAGGACGAGGTGGGAGAACCGCAAGAGCAAGATAATGGTAGCCCAAGCCGGGGTTGCGAGCAACGCCTGAAAATCAGTTTCTCTCCCCGATGTACCAGGGCGCGCTCACCGTGAAGATGCGCTCATTGCCGCGGGCAAGCAGCACCCATTCCAGAAGCCGGCCGCGCTGGTTGTGCAGGAAGTATTCGTACCATCGGTCCTCCACAAGTTCCGGTATGACCACGACGATGCTGCGATCGGGATGTTTCTTCGACAGATCGAGAACGAACTGAACGACGGGAATGATGATAAAGCGGTAGGGGGAAGGCAGGAATTGAAGCTGGGGCGGCTCTTTGCCCTGCGCGCGAAAGGGCCGTTCCACGTATTGCTCCCAATCGTCTTGCAGCAATTCGGAGTGCTCGGTGGGTTCCACGTGCAAGGCGATTACCTCCGGCGAAAGCCGGGCGGCAAATTCAATTCCCTGGCGGATAACGTTGCTCCAGCGATCGATGGTAATCACGGCGATGGGATGCTGGCTCAGGCCTGCCGCGTCAACCGGAATCTTGCAACTGGTCAACACCTTCACGGCGTGATAGTGGCGGCGAACAATATTGAAGAAAAAAATCGTCAGGGGAATGAACAGCAGGGTGATCCAGGCCCCTTCCAGGAACTTCGCAACCAGCACGACGCACGTCGTGATGCCGGTGACGAGGGCGCCGAGCCCGTTGACGAGCGCGCCCTTCAGCCAATGCGGGCCGCGCTTCTTCCTCCAGTGCATGACCATGCCCGCTTGCGAAAGGGTGAAGGCGAGAAACGCGCCGACGGCATACAGCGGGATCAGCCGGTCGGTGACGCCGCCAAAAAGAACCAGTACGCCGCCACACAACAGCGCCAGCACTACAATGCCGTAGGTATAGACGAGCCGTCGCCCGCGGTAGCCGAACACGTGTGGGAGATAGTTGTTCTGCGCGATAGCGCGGCAGAGACGCGGGAAATCGGCGAACGCGGTATTGGCAGAGAGCGAGAGTACGACAAGAATTGAGCCAATCGTCAGATAGTAAAAGAACCCTTTGCCAAAAACTGCGGCAGTGAGCATGGAGAGGACGCTCTGATAGCCGGACTGCCCGGGATCGGTGGCGGCGATTCCGTAAGCCTTTACGAGATAAGAGATTCCCGCCAGCAACACAGCTAGGAGAAAAATAATCACCGTAAGAGTTCGCTGAGCGTTCTTCACAGTGGGTTCGCGGAAGGCTTTCACGCCATTGCTGACCGCCTCTACGCCGGTCAAGGCCGTGCAGCCGCCGGCGAAAACCTTAAGTAGCAGCCAGTAAGTGACCGGTTGCGTTACCGGGAGAGGGGGCGGAAGTGGAACATCCGGTGTGGGATGGCCTCCGCTCAGGAAAACGCGAACCACGCCTGCCACAATCGTAATGAGAAGTGTGCCGACAAACAGATAGGTCGGGATCGCAAAAGCGGAGCCAGCCTCGCGCATGCCGCGCAGATTGAGAATAGTGATGACGATCAAAATGCCGACGCAGAGAGAAACAGTATGCGGCTGCAATGATGGAACAGCCGAGATCAATGCGCCAACGCCCGCGGAAATGCCCACCGCGGCGGTGAGAATGTAATCGGCGAGCAGCGCGGACGCGGCAAGCAAGCTGGCGGGTGCTCCAAGATTGAAGCGTGCCACCGTATAGGAACCACCGCCTGAGGGGTATGCCTCGATCGTCTGGCGATAAGAAAAGTACACGATCACCAGCAGCGTGATGATCGCGGCGCTGATGGGCACGATGTACCGAACGCCGAGAAGCCCTAGCGGGATCAGCAGACTCAGAGCCGCTTCCGGGCCATACGCAGCCGAGCTAAGCGCATCCAGACCAAAGATCGGAATGCCCTGCACAGGGCCGATTTGCTCAGCCCGTTCGTCGCTAGTACGGATCGGTTTACCGACAACCAGGTCGAGTATGTTCATCAGCGTTAGACGCCCATCGACTATTTAAGGCAAGAACAATATCCGGAGGCTAAAGGACAGCCAAGCTGACCTGGCTTGAAGGGAGCGGCTGTTCGCAATCTGCTTTGGCCGATCCTATTTTTCTCCCAGCTTTTCGAAGAACAGGCAGATCGTCTCGATGCCGTGGTGAAAGTTGGGAATGTGGAACTTTTCGTTGGGAGCATGCAGGTTATCGTCGGGAAGGCCAAAGCCCATCATCACGCTGGGAATTTTCAAAGCCTGATAGATATCGTTGACGATGGGGATCGATCCGCCGCTGCGGATGAACACCGTTTCCTTATTGAAAGTGTCGCGCAACGCCTCGGTCGCGGCCTTGATGTAAGGATTGTCCGTGCCCACCACTGAGGCTGGACCCTTGCTGAGAACTTTGACCTTCGCTTCGATGCCCTTGGGCGTAAGCTTCCTGACGAAAGCCGTATACCTCTTCACGATGTCAACGGGATCCTGGTTAGGCACCAGGCGCATGGAGACCTTGGCAGTCGCTTTGGCGGGGATTACGGTCTTGGCGCCGGCCCCAATGAATCCGCCGGGCATGCCGTGGACTTCGAGCGTGGGGCGCGCCCAGGTGCGATAGAGAACCGAATAGCCGGGCTCGCCGGTGAGTACCTTCGATCCGACTTCAGTCTTGCGATAGTGCTCCTCGTTGAAGGGCAGGCGCTTCCAGGCCTTGAGTTCGTCCTTGCTCGGCGCTTTCACGTTTTTGTAGAAGCCCGGAATCAGCACGTGCCCTTTCGCGTCTTTTAGTTTGCTGATGATCTCGATAAGCGCGAAGAACGGATTCGGTGCTGCGCCGCCATACACGCCAGAATGCAGGTCGATCATGGCCCCGACAGCTTCGATTTCCGTATAGACCAGGCCGCGCAGGCCGACGCACAGTGTGGGAAGGTTGGGAGCGAAAAGTTCCGTGTCGCAGACCAGCGCAAAATCGGCCTTCAGCTTTGCTTTCTGCTTGCGGACATACTCCGCAATCGATTCGCCGCCGACTTCTTCTTCGCCTTCGAAAAGAACTTTCACATTGATGGGAAGTTTGCCATTGCCAGACTTCATCAGCGATTCGAGAGCTTTCACTTCCATCCAGAGCTGGCCTTTGTCGTCGACCGCGCCACGGGCGTAGATGTTGTTGTTGCGTTCCGTGGGCTCAAACGGCGGTGTCTTCCATTCGTCGAGCGGATCGGGCGGCTGCACATCATAGTGCGCGTAGCACAGCGCCGTGGGCTTGCCCGGCGCGTGTAGCCAGTCGGCATAAAGAAGCGGATGCCCTTTGGTTGCGATGACCTCTACGTTCTCCATACCGATGCGGCGCAGTTCACTGGCCACGAACTCGGCGGCTTTCTGGACGTCTGGCTTGTGTTCGTCGAGCGTGCTGACACTGGGGATGCGAAGAAGATCTTTCAGTTCATTGAGAAAACGCTGCTGATTATCGCGCGCGAAATCGACTGCAGGAGATGCCATGAATGAATCCTTTCTAGCCGGAAACGCTCCAGTATACCCGAAGGAATGTTAAACCGGCGTGGAGATGACCGTGTAGGGACAGCCGCCCTTCGGCAAGCTCAGGGCAGGCTCTCGGCTGTCCCGCCGAGCGCAGCGAGGCGCCCGCTAGCTTGAAAACCTTGCCGATAAAAAATGGGTGAGATCATGACCGGGATTTTTTCCCTCGATGACTTCCGCCATGACCTTCGCCGTGATCGGGGCAAGCAGAATGCCATCACGAAAATGGCCCGTCGCCACGAGATAGCCCGGCGTGGGGGTAGGGCCAAGAATCGGCAGTGCGTCGGGAGTTCCGGGACGCAACCCCGCCCAGTCTTCGAGAATTTTCGCATTGCGGAGTTCCGGAACCAGCGCGATCGCGGCGCGGTGCAAACGCTGAATTGTGGCAACGTCGGTGCGTTTGTCGAATCCCACATCTTCCACGGTAGTACCGACAACGATTCGACCATCGCTGCGCGGGATCAGGTAAACCTCCGGCGCACGGATCACATGCTTGATTAGGCCGCGCGAGGGCGCAGCCAGGCAGAGCATCTGCCCTTTCACCGGACGGGTGGGAAAAGCCTGCGGCGCGATCTGGCCCGCCCATGCGCCAGCGCAGTTGACGACCTTGGGCGCAAGGTGGGAGGTCTTCCTCGTGGCAACTCCGCTAACGCGGCCATCGGAAAGATTCACGGCCGTAACCGCGTCTCCCGAAGAAAAGTCCACACCGCGGTGCTTCGCCGCCTGCAGCGCGGCGGCGACCAGCGCGCGCGGGTCGACGCAGTGTTCCTGCAAGTAAAAGGCAGGGCGATTGAGATCAGCAAGAGCTGGTTCGAACTCGGATAGAGATGCCGGAAGCCGATTTTCAGACTGCAAGTGAGAGGCCTGCGCAGTTGAGGGAAAGAGAATCGTTCCCTGATCCCGCAGATCAATGTTCATACCAGACTCGGCCCGCAATTCATGGACAAATTCCGGGTACATGCGGGCGCTGGCCCTGACCAGAGGCTGCAGCGCAGCGTGCGTTTCCAGCGGGCAATCCACCAGCATGCCGCCAGCGGCGTGCGATGCCTCCCGCCCCGGCTGACCCCGCTCGACCACCAGAACACCGGCGCCTTTCTTGCGCAGTTCAACCGAGAGCGAAAGTCCAATAATGCCTCCGCCAACGATGATTACATCCCAATTCCGCATAGCTGGATTGTAGAAGAAATGCAGTCGGGCATCCCCAAGCCTGATTCCCAGCGTCTAATTACGACACTACCGGGGCAATTGACACTACAGCTCCGGTGCTAAACAATTGAATAAGTCCACAGTTAAGCAGGTCGATCCTGGGAGGGCGCATGCCGGAAGAAGGCGAACACTTAAACGTTGAACAGCAGTCGAGCGCAGGGAAGTGGATTCTGGTTGTTCTCGCGGTCGCTTTTGTGGCGGCGTCCGTCTACGGGCACGTGACTACGCAGCAGCACGTAGAAAAACTGACCAAAGATTTGAGCGAGAGTCAGACCCAAGTCGCGGAATTGCAAAAGCGTATGCGATCTGCGGAAGCTCAGGAAGAGACGTTGGGCCAAAAGCTGGGGATGACCAAGAAGGAACTGGCGGCCCGCGCAGCTGACCTGCAAGCGAAACAGAAGGCTGCCGAATCCCGCCTGGAGGAAGAAGCAAATACAGAAAAACAGCATTATGGCCAAGTCAGCGGCGAAGTTGCGGGAGTCAAAACTGACGTCGGTGGCGTCAAAACTGATGTTGCGTCCACCAGGGCGGATCTTGAAACCACCAAGGCGAGCCTCCAGAGCACAATCGGAGATCTGGGAAAGCAGAGCGGCTTGATCGCCAATACGCGCGGTGACCTGGAAGTTCTTAAACACAAGGGCGACAGGAACTACTACGAATTCACGTTGCAAAGAGGAGCCAAGCCGCAGCCGGTGGCCACCGTGAGGCTTCAGCTCAAGAGCGTCGACACCAAGCACAATAAGTTCACGCTCAACGTGATTTCCGATGACAAGCCGACCGAAAAGAGAGACCGCAACGTCTCCGAACCGATTCAGTTCTATTCCGGCCGCGATCACCTGCTGTTTGAACTGGTGGTGTGGAACGTGGACAAAAAGAAAGCTACGGGATACTTGAGCACGCCGAAGGGTGCGCCCACTCCCGTGACCGCCACTCCGGTGTCGGCCAATTGAACGGAGTGCTCTTCCCGGCGGGCTGGCCTATCGCCCTGCAGATTGCACTCCGCACGGGCGCGATCTACCTGGTCGTGCTGATCGGGGTACGCCTCAGCGGCAAACGCGAAGTAGGGCAGATGACGCCCTTCGACCTCACGCTGCTGTTGTTGCTTTCTAATTCCGTGCAGAACGCCATGACCGGGCCCGACACGTCACTGCTCGGCGGCATAGTGGCGGCCTCGACTCTCTTGTTGATGAACTACCTCGTAGCTACGTTTTCTGGCAAGAATCGCGCCTTTCGACGCGTGGTGGAAGGCGAGCCCAGTCTGCTGATTCACGATGGCAAGCCGATCGAATCGCACATGGAGCGAGAGCACGTCAGCATGGACGAACTGCAGCGCGCCGTGCGCGAGCATGGCATTGCGAAATGCAGCGATGTAGCTCTGGCCGTGCTGGAAGTCGATGGCTCGATCAGTTGCCTGAAATACGACGAGATCAAACCTGACGCCAATACTCACCTCGCTCGGCGAAGATTCATTCAGAAAAAGTAGGGCGCTATTTCGACTTTTGTGATCCTCGGGCCGTTCACTGCACAAGCGTGAGCTTCCACACGGATCCGACGTCGGCGCCGCCGCCCCCCTGGCTCGCACCATATATGTTTCCCGACCCATCCAGGACCAATCCATGGATGCCAGAGGCCTCGGTGAAAGTGTGCAGAACGCTCTCAACGCCCTCAGGCGTTACCTTGAACACGACTCCGTAGCCCGATTTGCCGCCGCTCGCCGTGCCGTAAATGTTGCCTGCGGAATCCACTGCGAACGGTCCGGAGGGCTGTGCGCCATCGTCTCCGCCGGTGAAGGTGTAGATTGTAGAAACGTGCCAAGGGGTGGCGTCAGCCTTGAACACGAGGCCCTTGTTTTGGCCACCGGCGAGTCCACCAAGAGCGAGGCCGTAAATATTTCCGGCCGCATCTGTTGCGAGGGAATTCGGCCCGTAGCCGAAGGGCGGGAAGAATATATTCGGTCCATTTATTTGTGGGACCCAACCGCTCCCCAAGATCTCGAAATCGTCGATAGAAGCGTACACATCCCCTGACGGAGTAACGATCACATTACCCTGCGGCTCGATCGGTTGACCGCCAGTCGCATAGCGGTCAGTCCACTGTCCGCCGGCTGGTATCTCAAACACGCAAAGGCAGCTGTGGCTGCCGTCGTCCGTTCCCCAGAGATTACCGCTGGAATCCACTGTCACAGACTGTGGCTGCGACCGCGAGTTGCTGTACAGGGTTGAAAGACTGTAGCTTCCTCCATCCTCTTTTATCAGCTCGAATACCGTCCCCACGTATCCTAACGTGGTTCCATAGAGATTCCCTTGCCGGTTGTCCCGAGCAAGACTGCTCGGGCCCAAATTGGCGAAAGTAAAGTTGTGCAGCACCGTGAGAGTGCCTGCCGGTGTAAGTTCAAATACGGTTCCCCAACCATCGCTACCGCCGCCGACGGAGGCCCCATATAGATTCCCATCCGAACCAATGATGAGAGCTACTGGACCGGCGGGGTCGGTGCCATTATTTTGAAACCTGTAGAACGTGCTGAATTCGTAGGTTTGGGCTTGGGTTAGCGACGCGCTGGCGAGTGTAGCGAAGGCCAGTATGAGATATAAGCCGATTTGACTTCGATTTCGCATAATTTCCTTCTCAAGCTTGCGGCAATGTCGTGTGCTGATTATTGGTGTACCAAAGACCTGTCGCACGTCCCTGCTAACTCTAAGGTTTCGGTGGGAGCCTATGTCCACACCGACAAAGGGGGGAGAGAAAAAGAGGCAACGACTGAACGGAGAGGATTTTCCTTCAAAGCAAGACTGGTGTCAACCTAAATCGCTCATGACCAGAGGACACGTCAGCATGGATGAACTGGAGAGCGCGGTGCGCGAGCATGGCATTGCGAAATGCAGCGATGTAGCTCTAGCCGTGCTGGAGGTCGATGGCTCGATCAGTTGCCTGAAATTACGACGAGATCAAACCTGACGCGAATACTCACCTTGCGCGCCGAAGATTCATTCAGAAAAAGTAGGGGGATTTCGACTTCAGCCCCTCATTGTACGAGAGTGAGCTTCCACACGTATCCAAGGCTGGCGTTACCGCCTCCTTCGCGGACGCCGTACAAGTTTCCCGCCCCATCCATAACCAATCCAAGAACGTCAAACGTATCGTGGAAGTTATACAGAACGCTCTCTACGCCTTCAGGAGTTACTTTGAACACGATTCCAGTGCCACCTTGGCCGCCGCTCGCAGTGCCGAAAATGTTGCCCGCAGAATCCATTGCGAATGGTCCGGAGGGCTGTGCGCCATCGTCTCCGCCGGTGAAAGTGTAGATTGTAGAAAGGTGCCAGGGCGCCTCAGCTTTGAATACGATGCCGTTGTTCGGGCCACCGCTGAGACCGCCATATGCCAGGCCGTAAATGTTTCCGGCCGCATCTAGCGCGAGGGAATTGGGCCCATAGCCATAGTTCGGGAGGTATATGTGCGGTCCATTCACTTGTGAGACCCATCCGCTGCCGCCGATCCCAAAGTTGTCGATGGAAGCGTACACATCCCCTGCCGGAGTAACGAGCACATTGCCTTGCGGCTCGACCGGCTGACCGCCAGTCGAGTAACGGTCAGTCCACTTTCCGCCGGCTGGTATCTCAAACACGCAAAGGCAGCCGGCGTTTCCGTCGTCCGTTCCCCAGAGATTACCGCCGGAGTCCAATATCACAGACTGTGGCTGCGCAAACCGGCTGCTGTACAACGTGGAGAGGGTATAGGTTCCGCTACTGCCCTTCACGAGTTCGAACACTGTTCCAGCGGTGTCGAAACCGAGCGTGGTTCCGTAAAGGTTGCCCTGCCGCCTGTCCAGAGCAAGACTGTTGGGGCCGATATCGGGGTAGATGAAGTTGTACAGGACGGTAAGTCTGCCTGCCGGTGTAAGTTCAAATACCGTTCCACCACCCTGGTTACCGCCGCCAGCGGAGGTCCCGTAAAGATTTCCCTCGGAATCGATAATCAGGGATTTTGGGTTAGCGGGGTCGGTACCATTGTTCTGGAAGTCATGAAGGGTGCTGTATGTGTAGGTTTGAGCCTGGGTCAGCGAAGCGCTGGCGAGTGCGGTGAAAGCCAGTACGAAATACCAGCCGATTCGAGTTTGGTTTCGCATAATTTCCACCTTTAAGCTTGCGGCATCGTCGTTGCGCTGACGAAGTTGACTTTCAAAAGGGCTGTTGCGCGCGCCAGCTGAACCTAAAATCCGCTGCGAACGTGCGCCCGAGGGCAAAGGGGGAGGGAAACGAGGCAAGCGACGACCGAACGTGGATGATTATCATCCAAAGGAAGACTGGCGTCAACCTAAAATCGCATACGGGAGGGACTATGTCAGCATGGGCGAACTGGAGCGCGCCGTGCGCGAGCATGGCATTGCGCAGTGCTGCGATGTAGCTCTGGCCGTGCTGGAAGTCGATGGCTCGATCAGTTGCCTGAAGTACGACGAGATCAAACCTGACGCCAATACTCACCTCGTCGGAGATTCATTCAGAAAAAATAATTAGGAAATCTGGTTCCGTCGCAACGATCACTCGATCGGAACGAATTTCACACAAACGGGCTGGGCCAATTCAAGAACCTTGCCCGTGGCTGTGAGGCGGCCGGTTTTCTGATGGATGCGAAAGATTACAAGGTTGTCGGCTTGTTCATTGGCGGCGAAGAGCAGCGCTCCGCCGGGAGCGATCTCGAAATTGCGGGGACTTTGTCCCTTCGTGGAAACGTACTCGACCGCCCTTAGAGTCCCTGCACTGGCATCGATGGCGAATACGGCAATGCTGTCATGGCCGCGGTTCGAAGCATAGAGAAATTTCCCGGAAGGACTTACTTGAATTTCCGCTGCGTTGTTGGGACCGCCGAAGCTCTTGGGAAGAGTTGAGATTGTCTGCAGCGGACGCAGGGCCCCGCTGCCGGCGTCATACCCAAAAGCCGCGACCGCGGATCCCATCTCGTCGATCACATAGGCAAACTTGCCGTTGGGATGAAATGCAAAGTGCCTGGGCCCTGCACCAGGATCGGCCTTGGCGAGCATTGGATCGGCGCCCAGCGACCCCTTGGCGCTATCAAACTTGTAGACGAAGGTTTCATCGAGCCCCAGATCATCCACAATTGCGAAGCGGTTGTCGGGCGATAAGTCGATGGAGTGAGCGTGTGATCCTGCCTGCCGCTGCGGACTTGAGCCGTGCCCTGTGTGCTGCACAAAGCTTGACGCCTCACCCAGCCGGCCATCTTCGAGCACCGGAAAAACCGCGACGCTGCCGCCGCTGTAATTTGCCACGAGAACGTACTTACCGGTTTTGTCGACGGTGATGTAACAAGGATCAGCGCCCTTAGAGGCGACTTCATTGAGAAGAGTTAGTTTCCCGGTCGCGCGATCAATGGCGAAGGCGCTGACCCCTCCGCTGTTCTGGCCCGCGTAGTTTTTGACCTCGTTGACCGCATAGAGAAAACCGTGGTTGGGATGTACGGCGAGAAACGATGGATTGACAGTTTGCGCGGCCACGCCCAGAGGTGTGATGGCGGCGGTGCTTGAGTCAAAGCGAAAGGCATAAATGCCCTTGCTCGCGCTGCCGTTTTCGGTGTAAGTGCCTACATATACCAAATACTTGTTGTGTCCAGTGGGAGCAGCGGTCCCCGCGCGAACGGTCAAGAACAGCGATGCAAGCAGGAGAATGAGCAGCTTAAAACAATTGTGAATTAATTTCATCGCTCGATCACTTGGTCAGCACAATCGGCACGGGCTGGTCGTAGGGATGGATGACTACACTCACCGACCGACGGTCTTTGAAATCAGCCAGGGCCACGGGAAAGCTGACGATCACCGTTCGTTTGATCTCCTGGCCGGGTTGCAGTTTGTCCTCAGGCGCGAGCGCCGGCTGCGCATTCGTCTTCAGCTCTGGAAAGGCTTGATAGTAGCGATTGAAGTCGACGGCGGAGACCGCATCGTTGCTCTGTTCTCCCGCAGATGTCACCACCTTGCCTTGAATGCTGTGAACCCATAGTGATTTCTCACCGGAGTTACGCAGGGTAAAGGTAAGGGCAACCATAGCGGCATTCTGTCCGGGGATTGCGACTGCGGTTACGTCGTCCAGAGAGCCCGCGCCTTGAGGTTTGGCGCGCTGAAAAAATGCCGCGATGCCCGCAATAATAAGCACGCCCGCCGTGGCAATCAGCAGGATTTTAACCGGAGGCAGGTTGCGCTTGGCGGTGCCGAATTCGTCGGCGATGTGGATCGTTGGCCCCCGTTGGGCCGCAGGCGGCGTGCTGACCGCAGGTGAGCTCGGGCTTGCTGGAGGACGCGATTCGGGATTAGGCGTTTGATTCGGCATAGTTTCCTAAGCGCTTTTCGATTCTACTCTGGTGCTCCCGAAGCCCGAAAGCCGACGCCTGGCCTCAATTCCATCCATGCTTCATAGCCCTGGCAAACTTCTCTGTCGGCAAAGTATTCAGAACGTCGCCTTTGGTAAGCCACGCCCGCCGCGCCTGCAGAATGCCGTAGCGAATTTTATCCAAATGCGAAGTGTGGTGGGAGTCAGTGTTGATCACGATCTTCACGCCCCGTTGCTTAGCCTGCCGCAGGTGAACGTCGTTGAGGTCAAGCCGATCAGGATAAGAGTTCAGTTCCATCGCAACTTTGTGCGTTGCCGCCGCGGTGAGGACTGCGTCCATGTCGAAATGGTAGGCGTCGCGCCGAAGCTGCAGGCGCCCTGTGGGATGGCCGATGATAGAAGTGTTCGGATTCTCGATTGCTTTCAGCAGGCGTTCCGTCATCTTCGCCGGCTCTTGATTAAAGACGGAATGTACGCTGGCGATCACCACATCCATTTGTGCGAGAACGTCGTCGGAAAGATCAAGGTCGCCCTCCGCAAGGATATCAACTTCAATCCCGGCGAAGATGGTGATGCCGTCGATCTTTTCATTCGCGTCGCGAATCCGCTGAATGTGGGCCACTGCGCGCTTGTCATCAAGGCCGTTGGCGAAGGCCAGATTCTTGGAGTGGTCCGTGATGGCAATGTATTTGTAGCCGCGCGCCTTTGCCGCTTCTGCCATCTCTTCGATCGTGTTCTTGCCGTCGGTTTCGACTGTATGCATGTGCACGTCGCCTTGAAGGTCATCCAAAGTAATCAGGGCAGGCAATGTGTGCTTCTCAGCGGCATCGATCTCGCCCAGGTTTTCGCGCAACTCGGGAGGGATGTAGTCGAGCTTGAGCTTGGCGTAGATCTCTTCTTCTGTCTTGCCCGCAACAGGGTTCTCGGTTTTGAGGTCGGCCAGGCTGTACTCGTTGAGCGTGTATCCCATCTTCAGCGCGCGCTGGCGCAGGGCAACGTTGTGAGCTTTCGATCCGGTGAAATACTGCATGGCCGCGCCGAACGACTCCGGAGGAAGCAGCCGAACATCCACCTGCATGTCGCTGCGCAGGCGGAAGCTGATCTTGTTATCGCCGCGTGCGATCACGTCCATCAGCGGCGGGTATTTCGCAACGTATTGCACCGCCTCCGCGCGTGCGGCTTCGCTGCAGCAGGCTGCGCCTGTCACCAGAATGTCGAGGTCGCCCACAGTCTCGCGGCCCCGGCGCAGAGAGCCTGCAGGCGTGATCCGGTCGATGCCGGGATGCCTTGCCAGATACTCCGTCAGTTTTGTCGCCTCAGCCTCGGCAGCATCGATAAGAAATCGGCCCGAGATTCGCCGGTAATCTTCGATCGCCTTCAGCAACTTCTGCTCGTGCTTCTCACCCATGCGCGGCAGTTCGCGAATCTTCCCCTCGCGTGCCAGCTTTTCCACGCCATCAACGTCGCTCACCTGGTAGGCGCTCCAGATCAAGGCAATCGTCTTCGGTCCGAGGCCCTGGATCTTCAGCAATTGCAGCATCGACGGATGATATTTCTTGAGCAGATCGGCCTGCACGCTGAGGCTGCCGTTCTTGAAAAGCTCCTGCAGGTTGACCAGCATTCCTTTGCCGATGCCCGGGATAGCGAGTACTCTCTTCGGCTCGCCAATGATGTCTTTGATCTGCTCGGTCAGGTTTTCGATGGCCTGGGCGGCGTTGCGATAGGAGCGGATACGAAACGAATCCTGCGCATCGATTTCCAGCAGGTCCGCAGTTTCGTAGAGTGTGTTGGCGATCGCCTTGTTGTCCACGGAATAAAGATTAAACAAGATTGGGACGCAGGGCCAGTGCAGGGAGCGGAGAAAGAAACGTTACCCCAAAAACAGACTCGCGCAGCCGGCCACAAAGTCTTCCGGCGGGGCCTGCGAATCGGATCGCCGTGATGACTTGCTACGTCAGGCGCTCTTCGCGACGTTGGCTGCCTGCGGCCCTTTTTGACCCTCGGTGATCTCGAACTCCACCGTGTCGCCTTCCTGCAGGCTCTTATAGCCCTCGGAGGTGATGGCGCTGTAATGCACAAAAACGTCGGGACCATCCGCGCGCCCGATGAACCCGTAACCCTTCGCGTTATTAAACCACTTTACCGTGCCTTTCAGACGTTCCACGTAAACCCCCTCTTTCCGCACGTCTTTCAGTGGGGGGCCCAAAGACGTGCCCGCATAAGATGCATTTTGGAGCGATTAGGATGGGGGTGTCAAGCCGAAATCCCGCCAAAAAAACCCATGTAGAAACGACGGCATGGTCGTCCGAGGAGTGCTCGTGTGGAGACAGCCGCCTCGGCTGTCCGCCGAGCAGAGCGAGGCGCGCCTGCTCCAAGCCTTGTGCCCGCGCGGTGCCCTACTTCCCTCGAACCTCGTGATCAAGCCAGAGCACCGACGAAATCGTCTTGGCGTCACGAATCGTACCGTTTAATACCATGCGAATCGCCGTCGTCAGCGGCACCATCCGCTTGTAGATCACCTCGTCGGCCTCGGGCCGCGCAGTTCCGGCGCGCAGGCCGGCGGCCAGATACACAGACATCGTCTCGGCAACAAATCCAGGGCTGGCGTAGAAGGTAAAAATACGCCGCCAGCGTGCAGCGGTGTATCCGGTTTCCTCAAGAAGCTCGCGCTTGGCCGCGTGGATCGCTTTTTCGCCGGGATCGATGCGTCCGGCAGGGAGTTCCCACAGATAGTCCTGCGCAGCATGGCGATATTGCAGCTCGAGCAGGACGCGCCGCGTCGAACCCGTTTCATCGACGGCTAAAACAACCACCGAGCCGGTGTGATGAATGATATCGCGACGGGCGCGAACGCCCCCGGGTTCCTGCACCTCATCAGTGGTTACCCAAAACACCGGTCCGCGATACACCGTGCGCGAGGAAATCACCCGGGCCTTCGTACGTGAACCAGCGTTTGATTTAGCAGCCTTCGACATAGAGAGCGGAGACTTGGACATGGAAACAATATAAAGCACGGCGGAGGCAAGAGGCCTTAATGGCCTTCTGCTTCTGTTATGCTGCCCGGCATGCCTCGGAAACTATCTGCCCAGCTGCGTATCGCCATTGTCGGGGCAGGGAATCTAGCCAGTGCTCTGGCCGTATCGCTTCACAAAGCCGGATACGAGATCGAACGAGTCATCGCACGCGGGCAGGCAGCGTCCATGCGACGAGCCCGAGCCCTGGCGCGCGAGATCAGAGCGTCCGCAGTTACAACGGAGCACGCACAGATTAAAGCCGAAATCGTCTGGTTCTGCGTGCCCGATGGATCCATTGCCGACGCGGCGAAATCACTCGCGGAAGCGGCGAATTGGAGCGGCAAGATCGCGCTGCATTCCAGCGGAGCCCTGACCAGCGACGAACTTTCTGCGCTGCGGCTGCGCGGGGCGGCCGTTGCGTCAGTGCATCCCCTGATGACATTCGTTCGCGGTTCCCGCCCATCGCTCGTGGATGTGCCATTCGCGCTCGAAGGAGATCGCAAAGCGGTGCAAGCCGCGCGTGCCATCGTTCTAAATTTGCGCGCGCAGGCATTCAGCATCCACAAAAAGCGGAAAGAGGCATATCACGCCTGGGGAATGTTTGCATCGCCCCTGCTGACTGCATTGCTGGCCGCAAGTGAACGCGTGGCGGGCGCCGCCGGAGTCGGCCGCAAGGCCGCAAGAACAAGAATGCTGCCGATTCTCACGCAAACCCTGGCGAACTATGCGCGCCTCGGCGCGCCGGGCGCATTCAGCGGTCCCATCGCGCGCGGAGACGTGGCCACGGTAGAAAAACATCTCAGCGTCTTGCGTGCAGTTCCCGAAGCCGCAGAGGTTTACGTTGCTTTGGCTCGCGAGGCATTGCGCGACCTGCCCGCAAAGAATCGCGCCCCTTTAGAGAAGATTCTCAAGCGTTAGTCCGCGGTAATCTCGGGAGGATTGATCGCCGCCTCCTGCCCCCGCATCACTTGTCTCATCATCAGCCCAAGAAGCGCCAACACTCCGAAAGGAATCGAGCCCGCAGTGCGAATCGGGAGCGTGAGCATAGCCGAAACAAACAGTTGATGAGAAAAAATCGGCCGCATTGCGATCACAAGGGGGGCAACCATCCACTGCCAGAAGAGAGCGAATGCGGTTACGCCCAGCACCACGCGAAAAGCCCGGCTTGAGGATGCGAAGCCGCGGCATGAAAGGCCGATCAAGATCACTCCCGGCAATAGCAGGATGTGGTCATAAACAGCGTGTCCCGGCAGCAGAGTGATTGCCGTAACAGCCAGCGTAAGGCTGACAGACAACGCAAATTCTGTAGACGCCACTGATGCATGGCGCATGCGCCAGGCGAGAGCGATCGCAGTCACCAGAAGTGCGGCAATCACGAATGGTCCGAGAAGCGAACCCATCTTATCGCCCAGTAAATAGCACACGAGCGGCGGAGTCGAGTACTGCCGGTAACCAAAGACTACGTGCAGCCACTCTGGAATCCAGCGCGGCCATAGAAGCAAAGTAGAAACTCCGAGCAAGCCTGACATGGTGAGAAACCCGCCCATAAATCGCCTGCGGATACGCCATTCAGCGAAACTCCACAACAGAAAATAAACGACCACTAAGGCCGTCATCTGCGGCTTGATCAGAGTCAACGCCAACAGACTTCCCGACAGGAACAATCTGCCTTCGACCAGGGTGGCCAACGACGCAGCGAGAAGAAAACCGACAAGCAATCCCATTTGTTCTGCGAACAGACCTTCGAGCACGACATAACTGGATAGAGTGAGAAGCACAATCGAGGCAAGCACGGCGGGACTAACCCACAAACGAAAACACCGAAGCCAGAGAACGACGCTGAGCGCCGTCGCAGCAGAGAGAATCACAACCAGACCATCCCGCACCACAGGAAAGGAAACCAGCGCCGCCGGCCAGAACAGCACGTCAGCAAAGACAGGATATGCAAAGGCTCGATACTCGAGTGGCGCAGCAGGATTGCCCGCATCCAGCGCGCGCCCGAACAGGCCAATCTGGATTTGCTGCGTCATCTCCGCGCTATAGGGATCGCGATGATGAAGCAGCCCTTCGCGCGAGGTCAGCCAGATGGGGTAGAAATCAGCCCCGAAGGAACATCCGTTGCCATAGCCCTGTGCGGCGCGCACTTCGATCGCTCTCGGCACGAACAGGCGGAGATGGTAATAGAGCATGCCTGCTGCACAGAGAACAGCCATCAGCAGGATGGCACGTTGCCGCCGGGCGGTCGTTACCAGCATTGGCTTATCGCGAGGAAAACAAATGGCCGAGTTTTTCTTTTTTCGTCTTCAGATACTCTTCGGCGTGCGGGCTGGGTTTGACTTCGCACGGCACCCGCTCTACAACTTCGACCCCGGCACGCTCCAGCGCTTCCACCTTCTCAGGATTATTCGAGAGCAGACGCACTCTGTTTACGCCCAAGGCCTTGAGCATCTGGCCCGGCAATGCAAAGTCGCGGTGGTCGGCCTTGAAGCCCAGGCGCTCGTTGGCTTCGACCGTGTCCAGACCTGAATCCTGCAACTGGTAAGCCTGCAGCTTCGCCATCAAACCGATGCCGCGGCCTTCCTGCTGTTCGTAGATGAGGATCCCTGCACCCAGGTCGCGAATCATTGAGAGCGCCATCTCCAGCTGTTGGCGGCAATCACACCGCAGAGAATGGAACACATCGCCGGTGAGGCATTGCGAATGAACCCGCACTAGCGGCGGAGTAGAGTGAACATCTCCCATGACAAGGGCGACGGCTTCCTCAACCTCGCCGTTCCCATCCGACCCCGATTCCGCGCGAAAACCGTAGATCCGGAACTTGCCCCAGCGGGTGGGAAAATCGGCAGATGCAACGGGCTGAAGCGGATTCGCAGTCACACCCTGATTATAGCTGTTGGGGATGCGCCGAGGGCGATCGAGAGCTTGTCTTAGCCGCGCGCCTTGAAAGGAAAAATAGCGTCTTGCTTCGACGGAATGGGTGCGCCGTTGTGAGTGGCCGGGCGAAAGTGCCAGTTCTCCAAAGCCGCCAGGCACTTGTTGTCGATATCAGGGCCAAGGCTCTGTAGCACCGTCTTGCCGACGATCTCCCCCGTTTCGTCAATGGTGATTTCAATCACGACTTTGCCCTCGGACGTTGGCCGTTGCCACGGATAGACCACAGGATCGGCAGTAGTAATCGGCAGAGCCGGACGAATCTCATCCCCATACACCGCCCCCCCCGGCACCGATCCATACGGGAGCCCCGCAAGTGTGCCGTGACCCAGTTTTGAGAGCGTCGCGGTCTTGGAGTCGTCTTCAGCCCCGGATGGAGTCAGCGGCGAAGGTGGCGCGGTCAAATTGGCCTGCGTAGAAGTTGGCTTCCAAGTCAGTTTCTCGTGTCCCAGCCTCTGGCGCCGATAAGCCTCAGTCGCGCTATCGGATGAACTGGTAGCACTATCGTCAGGATTTTGAGTAGGAAAGTAAAGGTGCGCGACCACTTTGCCATTGCGCCCAATCGCAATGGAATTTGGCATCAGCAACTGCGGTTCCGGTGAGTGCAGTAGCGACGCCAACACCAAGCCGTGCAGCGCGAGCGAACCCGCCAGCAATCTGCGTTGCCTTGATGTCCCAGGATTCAGTTGCGCAAACACGTTTGAGCGAACCCCCCAGCAACCGCGGTACTAATGCTAGGTTAGACGCGCAGAGGGGGCATTCGTCAAGGCTCTTTTGTACAGTAGGTTTTAACTCTGGTAACCAGGAAAATTCATGTTGGAAGGTGTCCCTGTGGGGACAGCCGCCCTCGGCTGTCCGTCGAGTGCAGTTCGACGCTCTCCTCAGCTCTGCGATACGGGGCCTCCGTCATTTGCCATCCATCACGCCCCCGAAGAACAAAACGCTGGTAAAATAAATTGGCAGTCCAACAACAAGTCAACTCAAGTGGGGCTATAGCTCAGTTGGGAGAGCGCGTCGTTCGCAACGACGAGGCCGTCGGTTCGAGCCCGACTAGCTCCACCAAATCCTTCAACGACAGCCTGAACTGATCGCCGAGCCTCGCTCCCACGCTTGTGTGACCCCCATCACCGGTGCCTGTGACCCGGACACTACCGCGGCCAGCATTCGCTGGAATAATGTCCTCAAGTGCGAGAGAATACTTAAGCTGTGTCTGGGGTAGAGGACACTATCCCACCGCAACTCAAAGCGCCCAGGCGAAAAGCCGGCCATGGCCGCGTTCAGCGACGGGCACCACAATCCGCCATTCATTCAACGGGAGATATTTACCACCATGGCCACCACCACGATAGAAGTTGACGCAGCCGCCAACAAGCCCAGGCACGCCCGTTTAGAGCGCTGGGTCGAAGAAGCGGCGCAGATGTGCAAGCCCGATCGCGTTCACTGGTGCGATGGCTCTCCCGAGGAATACCGCGCTATGCTGCAGTTGCTGGTGCTTACCGGAACCGCCGTCCCCCTCGATGCAACGAAGCGGCCGAACAGCTTCGCAGTCCGCTCCGATCCTGCCGATGTAGCCCGTGTCGAGGACCGCACCTTCATCTGCTCCCCCACTAAAGAAGAAGCTGGTCCCACCAACAACTGGGAAGATCCGGCGAAGATGAAGCAGAAGCTCGCCGAACTGTTCGCCGGCTCCATGGCGGGGCGCACCCTGTACGTTGTGCCCTACAGCATGGGCCCGATCGGCTCGCCCATTTCCAAAATTGGAGTGGAGATCACCGATTCGGCCTACGTCGTCGTCAGCATGCACTTGATGTCTCGCGTGGGCAGCCACGTGCTCGACGTTCTAGGCGAAGATGGCGAGTTTGTGCGCGGCCTGCACTCCGTCGGCGCGCCCCTCAGCCCCAACCAGCAGGATGCCCCATGGCCCTGCAACGCCCAGCACAAGTACATCTGCCATTTCCCCCAGACCCGTGAAATCTGGTCCTACGGTTCCGGTTACGGCGGCAACGCGTTGCTCGGCAAGAAGTGCCACGCCCTCCGCATCGCCTCGGTGCAGGCCCGCGACGAAGGCTGGATGGCCGAGCATATGCTGATCCTCAAGCTGATCAGCCCCTCCGGAGAAAAGAAGTACATGACCGGCGCTTTTCCCTCCGCCTGCGGCAAGACCAATCTGTCGATGATGATCCCGACCCTTCCCGGCTGGAAGGTTGAGACCATCGGCGACGACATCGCCTGGATGAAATTTGGCGAGGATGGCCGCCTTTACGCCATCAATCCGGAATATCGGCTTCTTCGGCGTAGCGCCCGGCACCAGCATGAAGTCGAACGCCAACGCCATGCTCAGCGTCACCAGGAACTCCATCTTCACCAATTGCGCCATGACGATCGACGGCGACATCTGGTGGGAAGGCATGACCGATGAGAAGCCCGCGAGATTAATCGACTGGTTGCGCCGCTCCTGGACCCCGGACTCAGGACGCAAGGCCGCGCATCCCAATGCGCGCTTCACCTGTCCCGCAAGCCAGTGCCCCGTGATTGCCCCCGAATGGCAGGATCCGAAAGGCGTGCCCATCGATGCCATCCTGTTCGGCGGCAGGCGCGCGGGAATTGTTCCCCTCGTAACCGAAGCCTTCAATTGGCAGCACGGCACTTTCCTGGGAGCCACCGCCAGCAGCGAAACCACAGCCGCGATCACCGGCAAGGTAGGACAGTTGCGCCGCGATCCCATGGCCATGCTCCCGTTCTGCGGCTACCATATGGGCGACTACTTCGCGCACTGGCTCAAGATGGGAGCGCACAGGGGCGCCAAACTCCCCAGGATTTTCTACGTCAACTGGTTTCGACAAAACAAAAACGGCGAGTTCCTGTGGCCGGGCTACGGCGAAAACAGCCGCGTGCTGAAATGGATCTTTCAGCGCTGTGACGGCAAGGTTCACGCCAAGGAAACTCCAATCGGACGAATCCCCGAGGTAGCTGATCTCGACACCACAGGGCTCGACATCACAGGTTCTCACGTGGACGAACTGCTTCGTGTAGACGTAGAGGGCTGGCGGGCGGAAGTGCCGTTAATCAGAGAGCACTTCGCCAAGTTCGGCGCCCATCTTCCCGAAGGCCTGAACGAAGAAGTAAACGCGCTAGAAAAACGCCTGAAAGCAGCAAAGTAATCAACAGCCCCGAAAGGGCGGCATGTGAAAGCCCGGCACGGAAGTGCCGGTAGAATTGGGCATGCGGAACAAGTCCCCACAGGGACGGTACCTGTTACCCCGACGCGCTGTTAGCCAACACGAAAGAGCTGAAGAAATATCTGGAAATAAGCTACGACTACGTTAAAACGCTGAAACCCAAGTAGTGCCGGGAATGCCAGCCAAGGAACGCATCAGGTCACCGGTCCCAGCGCCACGTGCTTTTTCCTTGCGCCCCGGCTTCTTTTTGATATAGTTCCCCACTGTCATGACGACGACCCCGGCGCAAGAAGTGAATCCTTCCGCTTCTGTCCCACCTTCCACTCTAACCCGCAATCAAATCCGCGGCTTCTGGGCATCATGGGGCGGGTGGACTCTTGACGGCATGGACTCGGTCGTCTACGCGCTCGTGCTCGTTCCGGCGTTGCGCGAGTTGCTGCCTCATTCCGGCATCGTCGCCAACAAGGGCAACATCGGCTATTACGGATCTTTGTCGTTCGCCATGTTTCTCATCGGCTGGGGACTCGCGTTCTTGTGGGGACCGATCGGCGACAGGTTCGGCCGGGTTCGCACCCTGATGCTGACCATCGTGTGGTATTCGGTGTTCACATTCCTGAGCGCCTTCGTCACCAACGTCTGGCAACTCGCGATTCTGCGCCTGCTCGCCGGCATCGGCATTGGCGGAGAATGGGCCATGGGCGGGACGTTCGTCGCCGAAGAGTGGCCGGAGAACCGCCGCCGCATGGGCGCCGGCTTGATGCATACCGGCTACTACGTCGGTTTCTTCCTCGCGGCGTTGGCGAATCTTTGGATCGGGAGCCGCTATGGATGGCGCACCATGTTTATCGTGGCTGGGCTGCCCGCTCTCGTGCTGGCATGGGTTCGACACGGGGTGACAGAACCGGAGGCCTGGAAAAAGAAGGCGAATGTAATCCGCTCGTGGGCGGTGTGGCGTCCCTTCGCAGTGCTGTTTTCTGACAGCTTGCGCCGGCGCACAATTCTGAATGCCTTCCTGATGCTGGCATCCATCTGCGGCCTGTGGGCCGGAACCGTCTATGTTCCCTCAGCCATTACCGCACTTGCCGAAGCGGGTGGCCGCGTCGGTCCGCAAGCCGCGCAGTTGGCCTCGTGGGGAACCATGTTGGTTTCGGCTGCCACGATCCTCGGCTGCCTGGCCATGCCGTCGCTGGCGGAGCGCCTCGGGAGACGCGGTGCGCTGGCTTTCTTCTTTAGCCTGATGATGGTGTTCATCGCGCTCACTTTCGGCAAAATTTTCTACATGGGCCCTACGGCATTGCCGCTATTCTTCGTTTGTTTGTTTTTCCTGGGATTGGGCGGCGCTAACTTTGCCGTCTACACGCTATGGCTGCCCGAGCAATATCCCACGGAGTGCCGCGCCAGCGCCTTCGCTTTCTCCACGTCGTTCGCGCGCTTTGGGGGCGCGGGCATTACTTTTCTGGTGGGAAGCGGCGTCCGCCATTACGGATCGCTTGGCACTCCAGTCGCGCTCACTGCCATCGCATTCGCCATCGGACTGGTGCTGATTCCATTCGCCGCCGAGACGCGCGGACAGCGCTTGCCGACGTGAGTTCAATCAATCGCCACGCGCGCAGGGCACAATCCATTCGCTCTACGCGCTTAAGGCCTGTTTGAATTCTTTCAGGAAAAACTGCACATTATCTTCGGTGGCCAACGGTCCCATCACGCCAATGCGGAAGACTTTTCCCGCGAGCGGCCCGAAACCGCCGGCGATCTCGATGCCCGGTCCAGTCAACAGCTGCTTGCGCACTTTGGCTTCGTCTACACCTTCAGGCACGCAGACGGTGTTCAGAGTTGCAATGCGATGCGCTTCGGGAACGTGCATTCGCATACCCATCGCTTCAACGCCCTTGACGAAAGTCTTATGACAACGGCGATGGCGCTCCCACCGATTCTCGATTCCTTCTTCCGCGATCACCAGCAGCGCCTCGCGTAGCGCATAGAACATGGAAATCGGCGCCGTGTGATGGTAGCGGTGCGAAACGGTGGAGTAATCGTGAATCAGCTTGAGATCAAGATACCAACTGCGCGACGGTGTGGTGCGGGCTCGCAACCACTCCATCGCGCGCGGCGACATCGCCATTGGAGATAGACCGGGAGGACAACTCAAACCTTTCTGCGTGCAGCTGTAGGCGATGTCGATGCCAGTTCGGTCGAACTCGACAGGCACTCCGCCGAGCGACGTCACGCAATCGGCGATCACCAACGCGCCGGCGTCGTGCGCGGCGGCACAGATCGCGGAGCCCGCTTGCAACGCTCCCGTCGACGTTTCGGCGTGAACGTAAGCGACCACCTTCGGCTTCTCGCGTGCAATGAACGTTTTGGCTTCGTCATCGGTGTAAGTCTCGCCCCAGGCTTTTTCATAGCGCACAACGTTCGCGCCGTTGCGTTTCGCCATCTCGGTAAGCCGGTCGGAGAAGTATCCATTGGCGAAGACCGCGAGTTTGGAGCCGGGTTCAACAAAGTTGGCGACGGCAGCTTCCATGCCCGCGCTGCCCGTGCCGGAAATCACGAGCGTTGCGCCATCGCTGGTTCCGTAAGTCGTTTTCAGCAATTGCTGAACGTCGCTCATCACCTGGATGAAATAGGGATCGAGGTGTCCGACAATCGGCTTCGCGAGCGCTTCGTAGACGCGGGGGTGAACCATGCTCGGTCCGGGCCCGAACAAGTAGCGGCGGGGTGGTGCGAGGGCAGGGAATTGAAGTACTGCAGGCTGTTCGATGGTGCTCATATGAGTCCTCGTTTCTGTTTCAAACGTGTACCTAACGATATTACGGCAAGGAGCGAGCGGACGCCAAAGGCTGTTGATATCTGCCTGAAAGTAAATTTATTCGCGAGGCCGTTGGAGCGGGTGGCTGGCGTGGGCTGCGATCCGCCTCTCGATAGGCCCCCTTCCCCCTGCCGTGATTGGAATCATGGAAATTCCCCGCAAAATCGGGAGCCTAGAGAACTTAGATACTATAATCGGCAAAACAAAGGACTTGCGGGCGCGACGATATGGGCTCACCCGACCGTCACTGCCTCGACCATGATTACGCGAATTGATTTTCGGCGCAAGGTCAGATGTCACAAATGGGGCTGTGGAAAAAGTCAAAAACCCGCCCAAGCGGAGCTTGGAGGAGGCACCCGAAAAATATAACTCAATGACGTTACAGCGCGTGGGCAATCTGTTTTTGTCTCGCCAAGAATCTGTTTCGGTGTTCGCCGATGTTTTCCGCTGATGGAGGCCCCTGGTCGGGTTGGGCCACTGGGACGCCTCGCAGGAAAGCATAGCTCTCATCAGCCAGTTCGGGGCTGATCTCTATGCCCTTGCCATCCTTGGTAAATGTGATCAAGAGTCTGTCGAGTAGGGCGTGGATGTCAGCGCGAAGGAGAATCCCGTTCCCTAGGCTGTTGTCGTCAACGCCTTTCCGAACCCGAATGTGAGCAGCCTGCAGCGCCGCAGGAGTGACGCACTCTGTGACGGCACACTTGAATCGATAGTTCCTTCGAATTGTTTCGCTGAAGGCTCCTTGATCCGGTCGCATCGCATGCTCAACAAATCTCTTTCTGCGGACAACGTCCCGAGCGGCCTCATCTGCGCCTGTTTGGCTGTCACCCTTTGGAATCGAATCGTCAACGATGATGTCATCGATTATGTCGTCGATCTGCCGTGCTGCTTCTGAGTCTAGGGCTTCCCCGGCCGCCTGGATGTTTTTGAAGCGGTCAGCCCTCGGCATACGCGACAACTCTTCCTCGTGGACAAGCAGGTGCTTTGCGGGGTCCCACAGCAGGTCGCCCCGAGACCTAACAAACTCGATATTGACCCGAAACTCATGGCTGCCCAGCCTAACGGCATCGCCGGCGATGTGCCCCCTCCCGAAAATGCCCCTTCCGATGGTGCCCAACAACTTGCCCATCTCTAGGAGGTAGGCACGGTCGCCGGACCTGATCCTCTTGCCTGCGTTGCAGGGCCAAGACTCCGCCGTTAGTCCTGTCGAATCGAACTCATCCACGCGTTTCCTGAGTTCGTTGAGCGTCCATCTCTTGGAGTTCCAGTTAAAGAGATGGGCGGTTCTCTCTACGTCAGCGGGGAGCGGTCCATCCGTCGGCATTTATCGTCCTCGCTGGGGCTGGTATCAGGCATCGATGTTCTGGACTGCCAGGCACCAAGCCTACACCGGCGAGTGGTGCCCTTGCACGATCCATCTCTTCGGCGATGCGGCGCGCCTTCGGGAAGCGTCGCTGCCAGTCCCATGTCTCGCAAAAGCGGCGAGACATGGGGCACGCCCCGGTTTAGATGTGCCAGGAAAACCTAAACAACCATCGGCACGCATATCGACATCATATGATGCTATAATCAGTGCCTGTAGTTTTTATGAGAACAACCGTTGCGTTGGATGATGATCTGGTTCGCATTGCTCAGGAGTTCACCGGTGTCGCCGAGAAAACGGCGCTGATTCGTGAAGCTCTTAAAGCCCTTATTGAGCGGGAGAGCGCTCGCAGATTGGCGTCTTTGGGCGGCACGATGGCCGGATTGAAGAGTGTTCCGCGCCGCAGCGGCAAAACCCGGGTGCGGCCGAATTGATTCTGGCAGACACGTCTATCTGGATCGACCATCTCCGCTCCGGAGACAAGGAACTGCGCAAGCTTCTCAACCAGGGGCAGATTGTGATCCATCCCTTCGTGATTGCCGAGCTTGCTCTTGGATCGCTTAAGGGGCGCGCCAAGACGCTTGCCCTGCTGGACCTGTTACCGCAGGTCAGAGTGGCGCAGTTGAGCGAACTGCGGGTCATGATTGAGGCTCGCCGGTTGTACCGCCTCGGCATCGGTCTGACCGATGCACACCTGATCGCCTCTGTCTTTCTCAGTTCGCCCACACTTCTGTGGACAAGGGACAAGCAACTCCGCAAGGTCGCCGAGGGTCTCGGCATTCACGCTGGTTTGGCCTAGGAAACAGGGATAGTTGCGGATAGAAAACTCAGAAGTGGCGCAGGGATCGTAGCTGAAGTCAGCAAGGAATCCCCCCTGCTCAATCGGCGCTGCGGGCGAGTACAGAGGTCCTTCGGCCCGCAAAGAACGCGGATCTCAGGATGACAGGGTGGGTTGGGGTGCCCTTTCCGGTTCGCCCTTTCAATTAAACCGGCGAGTGATGGCCTTGCACGATCAACTGCTCGGCGATGCGGCGCGCTTCTGGGAGGGTCTTCGCCGCTTTGCGGTCGATCTCTGCCGGCGGGTTCTGCTGGAGCTTCGCCAGTTCCTCGTCGAACAGGCGCGTTATCAGGGCGGAACTGTGTTCGAGCGGCTTGCCGTCATCGCCCGCGACCTTTACTTTGTGCAGCACGCGCTGCGCGATCATCAAGCGGTAGATGCGGTCGGTGGCCAGATCCTCCATGTAGCCATCTAACAGGCTGGCGCCTTTTCCGTTTAGCACGCCGTTGCGATAGCGGATGACGGTGCGCACGGCGGCTCGCGTTCCGTCTAGAGTGATTGCGCCCACGCCCTTCGGGATCGGTCGCAGATCGGGATGCGCATTCGGCAGGTTGGGCCGCTTTGTAATCTGGTTGGGATACGGAAACTGGGCCACCGCGATTTCGTTCTGATCGGGATGTCCGGTCCAGGCGCCATCCATCAGGCAGTTGGCTTCGTTCTTCTTATCTTGTTCGAGGACTTTCATGGCGCGCTCGTTCAATGGTTTGTCGGTGCGGCTGGGGAAGAGCGCGGTCATGCCGCCAATCGCCAGCGCGCCGTGTTTGTGGCAAACTTCCGGCATCAGCGTGCGGAAGTTCTGGAAGAATGCAACATCGTGCGGGATGGTGTTGCGGTCGGGCAGGATCCAGTTGGGATCTTTGAGCATGAAATGGATCAGCGAGGCCATGTAATCCCATCGGCCCAGGTTTAATCCTAGGCAGTGGTCGCGCAAGTTGAAAAGAAATTCTTCCATCTGATAAGCCAGCGGGTGAGCCTCGACCAGCGCCATGCACTTGATGTAGTCCGCCGGCAAGCCTTTCTGTTCAGCTAACGTCTGGAAGAGATCGCGCCACCAGAAGGCTTCCTCGGCAGATTCGCTCTTGGGGATGTACACCGAGAAGTTGTGCGGCAGCGAGGCCGGATCAATCTGGTACCAGATCAGGGCGAGATCGAACAGAGAAGCGGACATGATCTCGTTCTTGATCACTCCACCCTGGCTGAGGTGCAAGCCGCGCGGGCGAATCCAGGTTACGGTTTTCGAGCGCTGCACGGTGACTTTCTTCTGGCGCTTCTTGTCGTCATAGCTGAGTTCGTACTTGTAGGCAGCGATGGTGTTCTTGACCGCGAGCAGGATGTGCTCCCAGAGGTTCGCGGTGGAATCCTCCAGATCGATCATGACGGCGGGCGAGCCGGAGTTCAGTAGCTTGACGGTCAGCTCACCGTCGTCGGCGGGGCCGGTCATCTGGTTGCGCTGATCGGCGCACCAGTCGGGCACTTGGATGCGCCAGTCGGACGTGGTGGCTTCGGAGGCGGGCAGATAGTTCGGCGGATGTCCGCTGAGCGACTTCTGCAGCACTTCTGCGCGTTTGGCGACCAGCTTCTGTTGCCAGGGAGTGAATTGCTGGTGCAGCGGTAACAGGAAATCGAAGAACCCCTTGGGGAGATCCTTTTCTGGATTCAAATCGGCCGGGGCGTAATTCATGTATTGCGATGAGATGTTTTCAGTATGCAGTGCCATGGGATGAGGTCCTTCTTTCTATGTGGGAATTATCCTACTTGCAATGGCGAATGTCGAAGGGCTGGGGGTTGCCGCCTCGCTACGCTCGGCGGGACCCTTCGGCTTCGCTCAGGGCAAGCTCGCGAATGCGTCCGTCCCCACATGGGCATTTCACGAGCAAAAAAAGACCGCGCTGCATGTGAGCAGCGCGGCCGGAGTTAGGTTCGACGACTCTCTGCGTCTGACAACGAAGTGACGCAGTTGGTTTTGACTTAGACTTTCGCGAACTTGCGGCGAATCGCTCCCGCCAGTCCAACTAGTCCTGTTCCCATCAACATCAGGCTGCTGGGTTCGGGAACGGCGGAGTAGCCGATGAACTCTTGGGCGTGCCGCCCCAGCCTGCTGCGTGCCGGCAACGGGCGTGTAGAGCAGCAGTCCGTTGTAGGCGCTGTTGGGAGCGGTGGTCCGGCCAGGGCGAGATATGTGGCCTCAGTCGCAGCCCCACCCGTGGTCGTGAATTCGAGACTGCCCGCGCGCGTTCGCGAGAACAAGTCCCCAGATGGCCCAATTCCGGCGCCCGTAGCGCTGATATTCCCAGCCAGCATGCTCTTGAAGATCAGGCCGGCCGCTTTGTAATCCAGGGTCATCGACGGGCCAAACAGGCTGTTCAGCAATGCCTGCCAGGAACGGAGAGACGGTGGCTGCCAGGTCTCGCCTTGCCGGATGGTGTTGTCGTAAGCGTCGCACATCAGATATGTGTATGTGCTGCTGCCGTTGATGTAGAAACGCGTAGGGATAAACTGCCTCCGCCTCCGACGCCGCTTCCCGTAGCTTGAACGTACTGCATCTGAACCGAGTTGGCGAAGGCCGGGGCTGGCCAGAAGCAGCGAGAAAACCAGGATCGACAGAATGCGAGTTGAAAACGGCTTAAGCGCATAATTTTGCCTCCCAGCAAATGACGGATGGCTGTCCATAAGGACCGCGGCAATGTATCCTGCTTTCCTTCGGTCGGGGGAGATCGGCCAGTAAATCTCGGGGAGAGATCAAACTTCGCTGAAAGCTGGCTGTGCCGCGAAGGGCGGCTGTTAACGGGGTGAAACTGACTCCCGTAACATGCAGTGACATTACCAGTAGACTGGGAGTTTGAGAATGGCCCGATTGTGGTGTTACGAGTGTCACCGGCGTTCCCGATTCGGCAACGCCCAGCGGAGAAATCCACAGGATATTGTTGTGCAAACCATTTCGCTGTCTGCTAGGATGATCGCCAAGAAAAGGCGGAACTCCTTTGGTTTGAGGAGATCGTCTGACCGCGGTATGGCACTCAAACTGCATGTATAAGTGAGGCGGAGTGCCTCTAGTCCAGAGAGCCCAGGACGGCTGCCGCCGGTAGGAGTGGTTTGTGCCCGAGAACGGGAACGCCCAGGTGGTGGTAAAGCGGCGCCCAACCAGTCGGCATCGCCGGAACCGGCGAATACGCCGCGGACTCGCGGTCGTGGTGATCGCGGCTTTCACCGTCGGCGCCTCTCTTGCCGCATTGCAGTATCTCAGTCCTTCTTTGTTTCGCGCGCAGTCCGCCACTCCTGCGGTTAACCAAGCGGAACTCAGCCGCAGCCGCGCCGTCCCGCTGAATCAGATTCTTTCGCATGCTGAGCCGGCGCGTCCGGCGTATCCGTATTCTGTCGTGCCCGGCGGAGTTGAGGACGCAAAAGAATTGAAGTGGGTGGCGGAGCACGATCCGGTGGTCGCGGCCCACTACGCTGGGTTTGATTATGAGCGCGCGCAGGTGGTGCGTCTAACGCTGGCCCGGACGGTATACGTTTCCTACCGCATCGGCAACAAGATCTATTGGACCCGGCGAAGGCTAACCCTTAAGAAGGGTGAGAAACTGATCACCGATGGCAGAATGACGGCGCGCACCCGCTGTGCCAACCGCGTCGAAGAAGCGCCGCAACAACAGGCGGCCGCACCGGTCGAGCCTCCGGTAGAGAAGTTTGACGAACCAGTTCACGCCGGCGCAGGCACGGCGATGCAAGGTCCTCCTGTGGCCTTCGAGTCGGCGTTGTTGAACCGGCCGGGCGTGCCCGGCATCGGGGCAGCCTGGGCCACTGAGCTTGTACGATCCGTTTAGCGGCGGAAGCTTCGTGCCCATGTCGCCGCCGCCGTTGCCTGAGGGCCTTTGCACTCCAGTAAAGAAGAAGGGCAACACGATCGAGCTCGAGGCTGACAGCGGAGGGAAGAAGAAAAAAATAGGTCCCTGCGGCGCTGTGGAAGTAATACCCGAACCCGGAACGTGGCTATTGTTCGGCACCGGTTTGGTTGCTATCTATTGGATGGCTCGCCGCAAGCTTTCTCCCGCCTGAGGTTCTTGAGGGCTTTTGTTTGGAAAGGATCTTCGCGCGCCCGCGCGTGGTTGTGATATTTCAACCAGTTTTGCTACCCGGCAACGGAAACAGCATGCTACGGCTGGAACACAGGGCCGACCCAAAGTTGTAATCCTTTCGTAAGCGGCGCCGTTCAAAATCACTGCTAGAATCGGCCTTAGCGCCACAGTACATATCAATAAGGTAATCATGAACCGCTCTCTTTGCGCCGTTGCTGCTTTGCTTGTGTGGGCGGCAGTGTGCTTCCCGGTGCCCGGCGTGGGCCAGGCCCAGGCGCTGCCATCAATTAAGCGGGTGCAAGTATTACGAGGGCGGGGACAGGTTGAGATCGAGATCGAGGCTAGCGAGCGCATCATCCCGCATACCAACCGGTTAACCGGTCCGGACCGCCTGATCGTGGATTTCGTCAACGCGGTTCCCGGCGCTCAGTTACGCAATCAGCCGGTCAACCGTGAAGAAGTGAAAAGCTTGCGTGTAGGCCTATTCTCATCGAATCCGCCGGTCACCCGCATCGTGCTCGATCTGAACGGCCCTCAGCCTTACCAGGTTTTTCCCTCCGGTAGAACCGTGATCGTGAAGGTTGGTGGTGCGGACGCGAATATCGCGAGCCGTTCGGCCTCGGGACCAGTGCTGGTAAATTCGAATTATCCCAGCGGCGCGCATCTCTCGGTTCCGATTGAGGCTCCGGCGCGGCCGGCGCTTGAGGTTTCATTCCGGCGCGGCCTGCTTTCGATCACTTCGAACAAGGCCAACCTGTCTGAGGTTCTTTTTGCGATTCACCAGCAAACCGGGGCGGAGATTGCGATTCCCGCGGGAGCGGAACAAGAGCAGGTTGTAGCCGAGATCGGCCCTGCGCCCGCGCCCGAAGTTCTGTCTCAGTTGCTGAATGGATCGAAGTTTAACTTTCTGATTCTGAGTTCAACCACCGACCCGCGCGCGCTGGATCGCGTTATTCTCAGCTCGCGCCCCGAAGGGCCGATGCCGCCTCCGCCCCGGCAACAAGCCCGTGCGGTCGTACAAGAGGAACCTGAAGCCGATGTTGAGCCTAAACCTGGTCCGGCCAAGACCTCTCCGCCAGCCGACACTCCCGCTTCTTCGAGTGACAAGCCGGCCGCTACTTCTGACGGTCCTCCAAAGCCAGCGACGAGCGACACTGACGCTCCCAACTAACCTCTAGGATTGCTCCCTTAAAATCTCTGTGAATTCGCTGGGCTTACTGCGTGGCAATTACGGTGTCGGCGGTGTAATCAGCCGCACCGGTACTGGAGAAGATCCGGTCACGAAGGGGCTTGCGCCGGTCGCGAGATTGCTGCACCCGGCGACGTTCAACACCGTCACGTTCAGGCTGCCGTCTGCATTTACGTAGTTGATGAATACTTGCAGAAAGCCAATGATGGTCACCGCCGGAGTCTGGGTGCCAGTCATCAGAAGTGTGGTGTGCTGATAGATCGGAAGGGACACAATGGAAGTGCTGCCTGAGATCGCGGTACCGCTGATACCCAGCGGATTCGATGAGCCGGGCATGATTTGAAAGGGAAACGAAGTCATCACCAGTTGATCCTGCGTGGTGCCGCCCGGCCCGGTTCCCGATGCACGGATGAGGCACTGTGCCGCCACAGAAGTATCGCCGGCCGCTCCATAAGGATTTTCGTTCAGATTCACTTGAGTTGGAGTCACCGTGTCGTCGATTGGCACGCCGCACTGGTAAGGTGTGGTGTTATCGCACCCCGCTATGGCTTGCTGATAGTCATTGCCCGCAGGGGCGCAGCTTGAAGAAGCTGGCGAAGAGTTTTGCACCCAAGCCGGAACATATCCCAGGTTGGGTGTCGGTGCAGTGGTAGAAGCACACGGCGGGGTGGCGCAAGCCTGTGGTGGGTTAACGAAATATGGTTTGGGCGGAGCCGAGCTGCTGTTGCAGGTCCCGGTCGCGGCGCAGTCGGCGACTAAATTGAAAGTTTCGCCGATTACACCCGGCGACGCATCAAGGATGGTCCCGGGCGTTGAAATGGTGCCGGTCGTTTCAACAAATTTGTTCCCCGCATTAACTGGATCGGCATCCGGGACGATCCATGGCTTCACGCAGCGCGGTTGCACGGGAACCATAACCTCAGACCCCACCGAGGCCGAGCCGGAGGGGTTGTAAACTTCCGCCGTCGCTGTGGCGCTCACGCCGGAATTTGAAGACGTGCCGCCGGGTATCAACGCAAAAATGCGGCCGAAGAAAGTGGGCACGTTCGGCTGTTGCACATAAACCGTAACTGTGGGATTCACGGTGAAGCTTGAGGTTGATCCTGCGAGGCCGGAACAGTCCGTCACCCCCGCGCCAGTACCGTAGGTAACCGTTACGGTGGGAGCGGCAACGCCGCCAACAAAATTCCATTGAGCCTTGGCGATGGCGATCGCGGCGACGGTGGCGGTGCCGGTGGGGCTGGGTCCGCACACGGCTTGCCAGGAAGCTGCCGTATCCGGGTCTCCTGTGACGCCGGAAAGCGAGATCACTCGGGCTGCGGTTAAGGCGGCCGCATCTGCAGCGCGCTGGGCTTCCGCCTTGGCCTGGTACAACGTGCCGATGTCGATGGAGAGCGCGGCCATCCCAATCATTGCCACCATTGCCGCAGCCACCAGGGCAAGGGTGACGCCGCGCTCCTTCGAGCGCGCGTCCTTGCTGCTGCTTTTTCCTGCGCGGCGGATTAGCGGTGAAAGCATGATGTCTCAGTTCTCGTTAAAAGCCCCGGCCAGCACAGTCATCGTACTTGGGCCGGAACCGGTCCACCCCAGTGACGAGGCTACATTGTTGAACTCCCACTTATACGGATACGTGATGGTGACACAGGTTCCGATTAAATTGACAACGGTTCCGGTACTGGTCGTAATTGGGCTTACGCAGCCCCGGTTGATAATGAGGGTGATCCCGGCTCCTGGACAGGAACCGGTGGATGTGTACTTCCACTGCAGGCCGCTGACCGCCGGCGCACCCGCCGTGGACAATCCACAGTCGTTGATCTTTTCGGATACCAGATAGTTGTCCACCACCTGGAAGGCGTCGCCAACCGACACCGGGACCGGTGTGGAATAGCTGACGAGGTCGGTGGCCGGATCCGACGCAGCTACGCGGGCGCCTTCACGCGCGGCGTTGGTCAACCTTTGCTTGAGTGTAAGCGCATTGCTGAAGTCAAAAATTCCGACGACCAGAAAAACCAGCAAGGGTAACGAGATAGCAACCTCCACGATCTGGGACGCGCGGTCGTCGGTCCCCACTCGTCTTCGTTTCGCTGACGAAAAAGCCTGCATTGCAATTCCCTTTGCGCTCCGGGTCATCGCATCTACCGTCATTGCGTCTCCGCCCTCATCTGCGCCTGGCCGGGAAGTTGTATGGTTCCGAGATCCAGGTTGGTAAGGGGAATCTTGAACGAGAAGGGATACTTGTACCGCAAACTCACCGATGTGCCGCACGTACCCATGCCCCCTTGGCCATTCGTCGGATAGGACAACTGAACGTTCGGTTGCACGCAAATGTTTGTAATGCTGCCGTTGCATAGGACCGGGGTGGAACAGGAGGATGACGAGCCCCCACTGTTGCACTGGCACAGATTTGGCGCTGTCCACTGAGACGTGGGAACCAGTTGAGCCGTATTCAAATGCGCCGCCGACATCGCGTTTGTGACTGCGGTCTGGGCATTTTGGGCGGCGCCATTAGGTCCTGGGGAAACGCACGTCGCGCAGACCGGAGCCACTGCCGCGCGCGCTCCGGCGCGAGTGGCTTGCGTCAGCGTTCCATAAATGCGGAACGCCTGCCCGAACCAGAATATTCCCATCAGAAACATAAATAGCAGCGGCACTACCATGGCAAATTCGATGATTTCGCTCCCGCGCGTGCCGCGCGCAAGGCGGCGCAAGGCTCCCGAATTGTACTTGCCGCTCACGCTCCCCATAACCTCCGGATGCCGAACAAGACTGTGGTCAAGGCTAATGCTACGCCATAGGGAACTTTGAGCGATTGCGGATTGTCCAGCGAGACCTCGGGCCCCGGCATGTGAAAAGTCACCATGGACGCGAGCAGCCTCCCAATGTTTCGCAGCGTTTGTTTGAATCGCCGCTTGTAAATCACCAAGGCCAAAGCCATGATGCCGGCCACGAAGACCGAGCCCATCAGCAAAGTCACCATCGCTTCCCAACCCACGAACGCGCCCAGGGCTCCGGCCAGCTTCCAGTCGCCCGCACCCAGGCTGCGCAGAAAAATAAAGGGCAATAGCACAAGCAGGCCCAGTCCCGCGCCCAGCAGGGAGGTCTTCAGCCCTACCCACCCGCCGGCCAGCACGTTCACCGAAACTCCGATGATAAATCCCGGCATCGTGAGCCAGTTTGGGATGCGCCGGCTGCGCCAATCCGTGTAGCCGGCGATCAGCGCCAACGCGACCGCCAGTCCCAGGATAATCGGCTTCAAACCGTCTCCAGCGCCCTACTGCGGCGGATTTTCACACAGCTGAATTCTGAAGTCAACGGAAGAACAAGTTTCGCAGCCCTGAACAACAAAGGTCCGGAATTATCCGGACCTGTTATCACCGAAACCTTGAAACTTTCAGATCTTGAAACTTTGAATTGTCCTACCGTCCGAAATTGCCAGTTCCGTTATGTTCGGCCACGATCTTCTTGGCATTGTCGGCCAGGGCTTTGGCTTGCGGAAGCAGGTCCAGACCCTTCAGCACTTCCGGATCCGATTCTGCGCGCACCTTCATGCCTTCATCCTGACCAAAAGCGTCCACGAAAATTTCGGCTTTGATGTTGGCTTTGAGCCAGTCGTTGTTATCCAGCAGATCCGCCTGAGTGTAGGAAATGTTGGCGTCGTCGAGCGACTTGCGGAAGTCCTGCATCGTGCCGTCGTTGACTTCGAAGCTCTTCGTTGGGCGATGGGTCACGACATAGCGCTTTGCGAAGTTGAAGAACGCATAGTGCTGCAACAGCGTGTCCTGGAAGTGATTGCTCTTGACCGGAGGAATCACGACATCAGGCGTGATTCCGCCACCGCCGTAAACCGTGCGTCCACTGTCCGTCAGTTTTACTTCGCGGTTGGCATTGCCGCCGGATTCCGACTGGCGGTTGTAGTAATAATCGTAGAGGGAAATGTTGCTGTAGTCGCGCTGAATCAGGCGGCCGCTCGGCGTGTAGTAATGCGCCGTGGTAAGTGCGAGTCCGGTGTTCTCCGACAGCGGATACACAGTCTGGACCAGACCTTTGCCAAAGGTAACCTCACCCACGATCAGGCCGCGATCGTGATCCTGAATGGCGCCGGAAACGATCTCGGCTGCCGACGCGGTCAAGCGATTTACCAGCACCACCAGCGGATAATCCTTGCCACCGTTGCCGTGCTGCGCGACGTAACGCTTTTCTGCCGAAGCCCGGCCATGATGAGAGACGATGAGCTGATTCTTCTTCAGGAATTTGTCGGCGACGCCCACGCCTTCACTGAGCAGGCCGCCGGGATTTCCCCGCAGATCGAGAATCAGACCTTTGAGTTCGCCAAATTCGTCCAGCGCTCTTGCGACTTCTTCTTCCGTAGTCTCGTTGAATCCGGTCACGTGCAGATAGCCGATGCCCGGCCGGATCAGGAAATGCACATCCACGCTGTAGCGGGGAATCTCGTCGCGAATCAGCGTGAACTCCATCGGCTTCTCTACGCCCTCGCGCGAAATGCTGATGTGCACCGTCGTGCCTTTAGGCCCTTTGAGCATATCGGCCACATCGGGCGTGCTCATGTTCTCGGTGGATTTGCCATCGACCGCAATGATCACATCGCCGGGATGAATGCCGGCCTTGTAGGCGGGCGTGCCCGTAAAGGGGAAGATCACGATCACTTTGTTGTTGCGCGGGCCCACGGTCATGCCCACGCCGTAATATTTGCCGCGCTGGTCTTCGCGCATCAGAGCATAAGACTTGGGGTCGAAGAAATTGGAGTGCGGATCGAGCGCGTGCAGCATGCCTGGGATCGCCCCGTTATAGATGGCTTTATCCGGATTGACCGGCTCCGCGTAGTTCTGCTCAATGACCGCATAGACGTCAGTGAATTGTTTCAGGCTGTCTTTGACGTCGGAGTCGCTCGAGAGCGATGACTGCTGTCCCGTGCGCTGGGCAAAAAGAATTCCCAGAAAACCGCAGGCAAGCAAAAAGAAAACTACCAGGAAGAGTGAGCGGCGAGAACTACGTGCCATCTTGAATTTTCCTTCGGTTGAGGGCTGTCGAGCTTCCCCGGCTACCGTGCTGAATATACAGAGTATATCACCAGCTTAGACGGCTTCGAGCCGGGATGGTCACCGCCGGTAACCAGGCTGGCACGGGCGCATCAGGAGACGCATTCATGCAGTAGAAAACCGCTATGGGGCTGCGGGCATCGGTGACGCCGGAGCCATTGCATCACCACCCGCGCCTTGGCCGGGTGAGGCAGGCTTCACCAGTGCCTCTTGATCTTGTTTTTTGGCCTTGGAATGAGACCCGACCTCGCTCTCTTCATCGTCCTCGGGCGCGGACGGTCGATGAATTCGTCTGCGATGTGCAGACGCATAGTGCAAGCCCTGCAAATCGCCGACAGCCTTGCCAACGCATCCGCCGAACAGGGCAAACAGTCCGCCGCCGACGATTATTCCGCCTGCGACCGGGGTCCCGTTGCGAGCGCTGCCGCTCGCGCCGAGGGCCGCGCCCACACCAAACCCGATTGCCGCCCCGACAAGAATGTGTCCGGCATTCCCATGATCCATCCACGGCGTTTGGTATGTTCCTCGAGGATATCCCCGCTGGGCTGGAAATGGGTGCGCCGATCCGCCACGATGAAGCTGAGCAAGCGTTGTGCCGCTCGCGTCCGGCAACGTGTATTGACTCCGCGCCGCCGAGATGGAGTTCTCTGCCGAGGCATTATCTACCCCTTGTGCATCTCTGGTTTGGGCCAATGCGACCGACGCCAGCAGAACCGGCGCCAACAGGAAGGAGATTGTTTTTATATTTTTCATACGCGCATCCTAGTCAAGCTGTGTGAACCGTGGTTGCGGATCTATGACAGTTTCCGGAGTGTCACACTTTCTACTGATGTGCAGGCGTCTGCGGCGCGACTGAATCGAGCTTCGGCAGAGTGCTGTCCGACACAGTGCTTTTCGCGGGTTCAAGCGAAGGCGGACACTTGGCTTTTTTCGGTGGGCCGTCCGCGCTCCGATAGATAGCCTTGCCGTTGAAAAAGGGTCCGGTCGCAGCGCCAACGGCCATTCCGATGCCTCCCAGCAACAATGCGGCCACAAGCGCATTGCCGCCACGGCTTAACCCGGTGGCTGGATTGTTCGCAGCGCCATTCACTGCTCCAGCGCCCGCTCCTATCGCCAGCCCAATTAACTTGGCATTATGTGCAACATAGACCGCGCGGATATCTTCCCGCGCAAATTGCTGCTCCCCGGTTTCGCGCGAATAACATGCCAGTCCGTCGTCGGTAACTTCCTCCAGAGCGCAGTGCCCGAATGTGGGCTTGTGTTTGAGTTTGACTTTGATTGTGGTTCCCGGCAGAATGCCGCGGACTGCCTGCCAGTCATTCGACTGCGCGATGGCCGTTGATCCCAGCAACAAAAGCATGCTTGAAACGATGTATAGATTTTTCATGAACGCAGAATAGCGCTGGGTGCGCTCATGCAAGGGTGTTCCTGTGATACTTTCCCGAGTGTCACAACGAAACTGGGCTGAAGTTCCACGCATCGCAGTCACCTCCGTCCCGCGCGGCGCAGAACCGGCTTGCAAGCCTGCGGAGCACGCGTCTCCAGCACTGCCTGCAACGTCCGCGGCATGTGCTTGGGCACCTCAAAAACAACAGCTTGCTCGACCTGGTTGGAATCACGATACGAAATGCGGAAGAAGTGTTGGTGCCGGCGCATCTTGACAGTCCTGACCGCAATCGCCGGCAGCACGCCCAGATGCCGCGTCACTTCTTTCGAGTAATCGAACGACTGGATGGTGTCGTAAGGAATCGCCAGCTTGTTTCCCGAGCACTCGAAGATCAACGCCGTCTCCGCTGTAGTATCCAAGCGTCCGACAACCCCGGCGGTCACACCCGGCGCCGTCCCGCCCACATACATCACTTGACCGTCTTCGACCGCGAGTGCGGGCAAAGACACAATCAGAAGCAAACAGAACGCCCCAAATTTCTTCATGCCGCACCTCCACAAGACTTGGTAAGTGCAGCCTAAAGAATGTTTTGAGTTTCAAGCGGGAGGCTGGGACACTATTGAGACTGTCACACAGCTTCAATCGGCTTGCTCACAAACTCCGCATACCGCCGCAGTTCGTCAATCGAAGATTCAGCAAGCAGAGGGAAGGGAATGGCGCGGCATCCGGCAGGCAGTTCTGTGGCGGTCAGCGAATCACAAACGACTGCCGCCGTCTGTTTCAGCCCGAGTTGCCAGTTCGGCTCGCGAGCGTCCCGCAGCACCAGGCTGTCGGGATGAAAACCGGCGGCATTCAGCATGGTTCGTGCCAGCTTCAGAAAGTCTGGCCACCTTGAGGCAATCCCCACCAGATAGCCCGAAGGAGCGGGCAGCCACTTCCCCAGCGATGACGGCACCGAGCGAAAACCAAGCGTCAATAGTTCGGTGCCATCCGGCAGCGCTGGCCGCACGGTCGTGACGCGGTTCGGAAGGACGGCCACGATGCTGCCTTCGAGCGAGTTCCGGCAATCCTCCAACCCGCAACTCACTACCGGAAGACTCACGGCCTGCAGCATCTCCGCCGCCACAATTCGCCGCAGTTCTTCGTCGGGCTCAATCAGCAGAAAGTGATCGGGCGGCTGCAACTCCAGCCACTGCCGCAGACGCGAGCGCAAAACAGGCAAGGAGACTCCTTGCCTACGCGCCGAGCGAAACAGGCCGGCAATCATCTGATCGAGCGCGAATGCGGCGGACAGAGGCACGTCGGGTTTATTGGCCCGGACAAAAACACCGCTCCCCCGCCGGTGCTCAACCCAGCGGTCCCGCGCCAATTGCCGGTAACCCGCACTCACGGTGTTGGGATGCAGGTGAAAGCGCCGCGCCAGTTCCCGCGTACTCGGCAGGCGCTGGCCGGGAGCGAGGTCATCCCCCAGAATGCCGAGAACCACCTGCGTGACCAGCTGTTCGCGAATGCTGACTTCGCTCCCGCGGGCGAACCAAAGCTGCATGGCCGACTATCTTACGGCCAGCGGTGGCGACCTGCATAGCCGGATGAATGAGAGGTGTCGACAGAAGTGCCGTTAACGGCTCAAAAGCGCTATTGACTAGGAAGCCATCTCGCTATATTGTGTCGGTCACCAAACGTGCAGGGGGCCCGTTCTGGTTATCGCAGGCGCTCGGGAGTTCCAACATGCGGCTTCGTCGCGTGGTTTCGATTGCATGTCTGGCAGTGTCTCTGGTCCTGGCCGCGGGTAAGTACTTTCCCTCCACGGTTCGCGCGGGCATCGGTTTCCAGCCCGTTTCTCCTGAAGAATTGAAGATGACCAGCGAGCCGCTCGCTCCAGGCGCGCCCGCCATCATTCTCTACCGCCAGGTCGACCGCGACGACAACGGAAAGACCTCTCACGAAGACAACTACGTGCGGATCAAAATCCTCACCGAAGAAGGGCGGAAGTATGCGAATGTAGAGATCCCCTTTTTCAAGGAGAGCGAGAACGTCGTCGGCATCAAAGCGCGATCCATCAAGCCTGATGGCTCCGTCGTTGCCTTTGATGGGAAAGGTCTTCGAAAAGTCGCTGGTAAAAGGCAGGGGCCTGCGCTATCTGGTGAAGACCCTTACGCTTCCTGATGTCGAGGTGGGCGGCATTATCGAGTACATTTACACCTACGATTTAAGTGAGCATTTCATTTACGATTCCCATTGGATTTTAAGTGAAGAGCTATTCACCAAGAGCGCGCGCTTCTCTCTGAAGCCATACAAAAGCAACTATGTGCCGGTCAACCTGCGTTGGAGCTGGCACGACCTGCCGACCGGCGCGGTCCCCAAAGAATTCCCCGACCATGTCGTGCGCATGGATGCGAACAACATCCCGGCTTTCCAGGAGGAGGATTTTATGCCTCCGGCCAACGAACTGAAGGCGCGCGTAGATTTCAGTTACAGCGAAGAGCTTCCCGAGAAAGATGCGGAAACCTTCTGGAAGAATGTGGGCAAGAAACGAAACGGCCAGTTGGAAAGCTTTGTGGGAAAGCGCAAGGCCATGGAAGAGGCTGTATCCCAGATCGTTTCGCCGAGTGACCCGCCGGAAATCAAGCTCCGAAAAATCTACGACCGCGTGCAGCAGATCCGCAACACTTCCTTCGAGTTGCGGAAAACCGAGCAGGAAGCAAAGCGCGAAAAAGAAAAACCTGCCGAAAACGTTGAGGAAGTCTGGAAGCGGGGTTACGGCAACGGCGTACAACTGACGTGGCTTTACCTCGGCCTCGTCCGGGCTGCTGGATTTGAGGCCTACGGTTGTTGGGTTTCCGATCGGCGGAATTACTTCTTTACTCCAGTCACCATGCAAAGCGGCAAGCTGGATGCCAATGTTGTGCTGGTCAAACAGAATGGAAAAGATCTCTATTTCGATCCGGGAGGGCGTTTCGCACCTTTTGGCTTGCTGGAATGGACGGAAACCGGAGTCCAGGGGATGCGTCTGGACAAGGATGGCGGAACCTGGATCAGGACCACGCTTCCGGAAAGCTCGGAGTCCCGCATCGAGCGCAAGGCCAAGTTGAAGCTGTCAGATGCCGGCGACCTTGAGGGCAAGCTCATCATCACGTATACCGGCTTGGAAGCCATGTACCACCGGCTGGACATGCGCCACGCTGACGACGTGACGCGCAAGAAATTTCTGGAAGAACGTGTGAAAACCCAGATACCCGTTGCCATGGAAGCGGAATTGACCAACCAGCCTGACTGGAATAGTTCGGAAACCCCTCTGGTCGCGGAGTTTGACATCAAGGTTCCGGGTTGGGCGTCCAATGCCGGCAAGCGTCTGCTGATTCCCGCCGGAATCTTCACCGCTGCGGAAAAACATACCTTCGAACATGCCAACCGCGTCCACGCCATCTATGTTGAATACCCCCACGAGAAGATGGATGACATAACCGTTGAGCTTCCCACGGGATGGAAAGTGGGCAGCGTTCCACCCGGACAGGACAAGGATGCTCATGTTGTCGCCTATGCCCTGAAAGTCGAGAACGGCAAGGACACACTGCATCTGACACGCAAGTTTAAAGTGGATTTCATGCTGTTGGAGTCGAAGTACTATCCTGCGTTGCGAACCTTTTTTGAGGCAGTGAGGTCGGGAGATGAGGAACAGATCGTACTGCAAACCGGAGCCGCGACCGCGAGCAACTAACTGGCGGGCAACCGGTGGGCGAGGCCTGCTGTGGGCTGGTTCGATCGTTGCCTGCATGCTGGCCTGGATGCCCTCGGCCGCCGCCGGCAGTGGCGGAGGCGCACCGCAGTGGATGCATGCCCAGGTCAATGCTCCGCTGCCTTCCTACGATGAGAAGACCGACGCGGTGCTGTTGTATTCCGAAACCAATGTCACCGTTGTTGCCACCGACAAAATCCGGACGCAGGTTCGCGAAGCCTATAGAATTCTCCGTCCCAACGGCCGCAATGCCGGTATTGTGTTTGTTCATTTCAATCCCCAACGGAAGGTCAAGAGTCTTCACGGGTGGTGCATTCCTGCGCAAGGCAAGGATTACGAGGTTAAGGACAAAGATGCGATCGAGGTATCGCCAAATACCGCAGGCGCGGAACTGATCTCAGACGTGAAATACAAAGTGCTGCGCATTCCGGCGTCGGATCCCGGAAATATCGTCGGCTACGAATACGAGGTCGAGGAGCAGCCGTTCTTTTTACAGGATATGTGGGATTTCCAGGGCACGGAGCCCGTACGGGAAAGTCATTATTCACTCCAACTCCCGCCGGGATGGGAGTACAAAGCTTCGTGGCTGAACTATCCTGAAGTCAAGCCCACGCAGGCCAGCGGCAGTCTGGCCCAGTGGGCGGTCACGGACATCAAAGCCATCCGCAGGGAGCCGGAAATGCCACCTCGCGATGGCGTGGCCGGCAAGATGATCGTGTCGCTGTTTCCGCCGGGCGGCCCCGCCCTGAACGGGTTCGCGGACTGGGACGGAATGGGCAGATGGTACGCGAATCTGGTGAGCGGCCGCATGGATGCATCGGCGCCCATCAAAGCCGAAGTTACGGCTTTGACTACCTCGAAGGCAACCCCCCTGCAAAAGATGGAGGCGCTCGCTGAGTTTGTGCAGCGCGACATCCGCTATGTGGCCATCGAACTGGGCATCGGGGGCTGGCAGCCTCATCCCGCCACTGACGTGTTCTCGCACCGCTATGGCGACTGCAAAGACAAAGCGACGCTGCTGCGTACAATGCTGCAGCAGATCGGCATCGAGAGCTATCACGTCGCGATTTACACCGAGCGCGGCGCCATCACTCCACTGACCCCCGCGCATCATGGATTCAATCACGCGATTATCGCCATTAAGTTGCCAGACGGAATGGCTGATCCATCGCTGATCGCGACCGTCCAGCACCCTAAGCTGGGCAGGATCCTGTTTTTTGACCCCACCAACGACCTGATCCCGTTCGGCCAACTCCCCGGCTACCTGCAGGCAAACTATGGCTTGCTGGTGACGCCCGCGGGCGGCGAATTGATCGAACTGCCGCAGCAACCATCCGCCATGAACAGTATCCGCCGCACCGCCAAGCTGACGCTCGACTCCACGGGCACTTTGAAGGGCGAGGTAAAAGAGAGCCGACTGGGTCAGCGTGCATCCTCAGAGCGCTGGCGATTGCGCACCGTCACCAAGGACATCGACCAGATTAAACCGATCGAGGACCTGCTCGCAGGTTCGCTTTCCAGTTTCCGCATCACCCACGCCACCATCCTCAATCTTCACCAGACCGATCAGCCTTTCGGCTTCAATTACTCGTTCGAGTCACCGAACTACGCCAAGAACGCCGGCAGTCTTTTACTTGTGCGGCCACGCGTGATCGGAAACAAGGGCTCGGGAATCCTGGAGACTAAAGAACCCCGGAGGTTCCCCATCGAGTTCGAGGAGCCAACGCGGGACACCGACGCTTTCGAAATCACGATACCGGCAGGCTACGTTGTCGATGACCTTCCCCCACCCGTCGATGCCGATTTTAGCTTCGCCAGCTACCACTCCAAGACCGTCGTGAACGGTAACGTTGTGGGCTATACCCGGACCTTTGAGGTGAAGGAGTTGAGCGTGCCCGTCAACAAGGCCGACGACCTCAAAAAGTTCTATCGAATCATCGCCACCGACGAGCGCAACACGGTCGTCCTCAAACCCACCCCTTAAGGATCTCATCGCTTGGGTTGGCTCCTAGCCGCGATGCTCATGTGGCGACAGCCGCCTCGGCTGTCCGACGAGCGAAGCGAGGCGCACCTTCGCAGAGCCTGGCAAACTCAGAGGCCACACCATTTTCTCACCGCATTGCCGCCCTCGCCCCGCCGCATTATGATGTGGCCATGAGTTTTTCCGACACAATCTTCCTGTTCTTCCTGGCGCTCATTCTTTTTGGGCCCAAGAAGTTGCCGGAGATGGCTCGTCAAGCGGGAAAGCTTCTCGCCGAGTTGCGCCGCGCCTCAAACGAGTTCAAGTCGCAGATCGAAACCGAGATCACGCGCCTGGAGGTTCAGAAGATACTCCCCCCCACCCCCCCGCCGGGAGGCAGTATCGCGAGCCTGGGCGTGAACCCGGCGGCAAGCGTGCCGGCCCGGCAGGACTCGCTTGAGACTCTAGTCCCTCCCATGATCGGAGTTGCTCCGCTGGATGCGAACTCGCCGAGCGTGAATGCAGCGGAATCAAATCCGACCGCACCATCTTCAACCGGATCATCTTCAACCGAATCATCGAATCCCACTCCTTCACTCGATCCCGTGACCGAGCCCAGCGTCCCGGCCTCGCAGGAGCCCCATGTTTGAAACCGCGACCGCGGCCTCCGGCGATGAGCCCACACCCGATGCCATGCCTACGATGGGATTTCTCGACCACCTCGAGGAGTTGCGCCGGCGCCTGGTCTACTCCATAGCCGCTGTGGCTGTGGGATTTTTCGCCTGCTGGGGCTTTCGCCTGAAAATCTACGCGGTCATGCAGAAGCCCATCATGGACGCGCTCAAAGCGAACGGCGTGCCGGAAAAGCTCGTCTATCTGAACCCGGTTGAACCCTTCAACCTTTACTTGAAGATTGCCGCGCTGGCCGGTCTGTTTCTTACTTCGCCGTTCGTCCTCTACCAGGTTTGGATGTTCATCTCGCCGGGGCTTTACCGCAACGAAAAGCGTTATGTGCTGCCTTTCATGGCGTCCACAATCACCTTGTTCTCGGCCGGAGGATATTTCGGCTACAGGGTTGTTTACCCCCGAGCCTTGAATTTCCTGATCGAGTTTGGCAGCCAGTTTCAGCCCATGATCACCATTTCTGAATATACGTCTCTATTTCTCAGCATCATCCTCGGCATGGGCCTGATTTTCGAGATGCCGATTATTATTTTTTTCCTGGCTCTGATGGGCATCATCAGCGCGGGGTTCATGGTGAAGAATTTTCGCTACGCCATTCTTCTTATTTTTATCATTGCGGCAATTGTCACGCCGAGTCCCGACGTTATGAGCATGCTCGTCTTTGCCGCTCCCATGGTCGGCCTGTACGCTGCCAGCATCGGCATCGCCTGGCTCGTCCATCCCAGGCAGCGGCGGGCACGAAAAGAGACAAAAGCAACTTGAGTTGTCATCGCAAGCGGATCGCCATCGCGTGATTTGTCATCCCGAGCGAAGCGAGGGATCATGGTGTTTGCAGGCAGTGGCAATACCGGTGGCGCAGGCACGAACCAAGATCCCTCGCTTCACTCGGGATGACAAGCGTGCTTTAGTCCACGCTCAGGAAGAACAGTTTAGTCTGAGATGTTTTCGAGGTGTTCGAATCGATGAAGAGAGCTTCTTTTCCCGTCCTATTGCTCTTATTAGCAGTGACCCTCGTTGCCTGCGACCACGAAAAGGGCGCCAGCGCGGCGGGAATAGCGCCTCCGGAACAAACCGCTCCCGCCGAACTCGCTCTTCCCAAACTCTCGCTTCCACCCGACACCGGTCCGCCGCCCGCCATCGATTCCGCCCGGGCGTTCCAGTATGTGAAAGAGATCGTAGCCCTCGGCCCGCGTCCCATCGGCAGCGCCAATCACAAAAAAGTTGAAAACTATATCCTCGCCCATCTCAAGGGCGACACAGTCGAGGAGGATTCCTTCACCGCCGATACTCCCGAAGGCAAGTTCCCGGCGCGAAACATCATCGCCAAGTTTCCTGGAACGCGCGACGGCATTATCGTCATCGCCAGCCATTACGACACGAACTACCCTCTGCGCGACACGTCATACATCGGCGCGAATGACGGAGCCTCCTCCAGCGCGCTGCTTCTCGAATTCGCCAACCAGTTGCGCGGCCAGAAGCGCGACGGCTACAGCATCTGGCTGGTGTGGGACGATGCCGAAGAAGCCATGAAGACATGGAGTGACGCCGACAGCCTCTACGGTATCCGCCATCTCGCGGAAAAATGGGAAGCCGACGGAACCTTGAAAAAGATCAAAGCATTCCTGCTGGCTGACATGATCGGAGACGCCGATCTCAACATCGACCGCGATTCGAATTCGACCCCATGGCTCGAAGCCGTGGTACTAGAAGCTGCCACCCGCCTGGGCTACCAATCGCATTTCTTCGCGCGGACCATGCAGGTCAGCGACGATCACCTTCCCTTCGTGAAGCGAAGTGTGCCCTCCGCCGACATAATCGACTTCGACTACGGCTACGAAAACGTCTTCTGGCATACGCCCCAGGACACGGTAGACAAGCTGAGCCCGAAGAGCCTGGAAATCGTAGGCGCCACCATGATGGAAACGCTCCGCATTCTAGATAAAATGGATTCGCTCCCATCAAAGTGAAAAAGCTTTTGACCGCAAAGATCGCCAGGCTTACGCAAAGGGCGCAAAGAAGGATTGATCTTCTTCACTCGGTGATGGCATGAAGAGATCGGCTCCTAGCCGAGTACATTGGTTGTCGTTGAACAAGACCAAGGCTCGGGGAAAGGAGCCGACATGTGGATTATAGGCTGTGATTTTCATCCGAGGTTTCAGCAAATTGCGTTTGTCAATACGGAAGGAGGGGAGTGGGGTCAGCGCCGTTTAGAGCACCGCGGAGCAGCGGAGCAGTTTTACCGCGGCCTGGTGGGGCAGACGGTGCGAGTGGGAATGGAAACCGGCGGGTCGTCGCGCTGGTTCGAGCGGTTGCTGGGGGAGTTGGGGCACGAGTTGTGGATCGGGGACGCGGCCAAGATTCGGGCGGCGGAGACGCGCAAGCAAAAGACCGATGCGCGCGATGCCGAGCATCTGCGCGAGCTGTTATGCAGCGGGCAGTTCGAGAAGATGCGCATCTGGATCCCGCCGGCGGACAATCGTGATCTGCGGCAGCTGCTGTGGCATCGCCACCGGCTGGTGCAGATGCGTACGCGGGTGAAGAATCAGTTGCGTTCGCTGGCCAGCAGCGAAGGCATGGAGCGCAAGCCCGGGCTGTGGAGCCAAGCGGGACAAAAACAGTTTCAGGCCCTGGAGTTGGCGCCGTGGGCGGGACGGCGGCGGCAAGACAATCTGGAATTGCTGGCCGAGTTGTTGCATCGCACCGATCCGCTGGACCAGGAAGTCGCGCAGCAAGCGGCGCAACAACCTGCGGCGGTGCGGCTGATGACTCATCCCGGCGTGGGTCCGATTACGGCGCTGGCTTTTGTGCTGGTGATCGGCGATCCCGCGCGGTTTGCCAACAGCAAAAAACTAGCCAGCTATCTGGGACTGATTCCCAGCGAAGACAGCTCGGGCGGCAAGCAGCGGCTGGGACACATCAGCAAGCAGGGCAACGCGATGTTGCGCGGTCTGCTGGTGGAAGCGGCGCACGTGGCGGTGCGGCACGAGGCCCAGTGGAAACGAGATTACCGCCGCCTGGCCATGCGCAAGAACCGCTCGATTGCCGTCGTGGCCGTGGCCCGCAAGCTGGCGGTGCGGTTGTGGTGGATGTGGAGGCGGGGCGTGGATTATGCCCAACTCAGCGCCTCCGGTTCGCATGCAGGGTAAGCCCGGTTTAACCGCTGGGGTGTAGTCCATCCTCGACTTAGTGAATGGGTTCCCTGCCTCCCTCGAAAGCGAGGGAGTTCGAAGCAGCAATCATGGTTCCGCCTCGCGGCGGAATCGAATACATGGCTGGTGGGGCCAATCCCACCGCAGGATTGAGAGGCGAGCCTTGGTCGGCACAGCAAGAACGAAAGCAAGAGCAAGAGCAAGAGCAAGAGCAAGAGCAAGAGCAAGAACAAGAACAAAAGCTTCCAACAAGAGGAAAGTCAAAAACATCAACCCATCTTTCCTCTCAGCCAAAGTGTGCCTTGACTCCGCCGATCTCTTCATACACGGTTAAGAGCTTTTGCTCTTTTCCAAAATTTCATTTCTAATGCACCCAACATGCGAAATCTGAAAGTCTTGTGGCTGTGTTTGGCCCTGAGCGCCATCTGCCAAGCCGCAACTCCTCCGAATGAAACCGACGATGCGGCCCGCATCATCCAAGCCGCCCTTCAACCCTCCCCGCTAGAAAGCAATCTGCGCCGCCTCACCGACGAAGTCGGCGGCCGAGTGCCCGGCACACCCGCCATGCAGCACGCTATCGATTGGGGCGTGCAAATGTTCAAGGCTGCCGGCGCCGACAAAGTGAGCACCGAGGATTTCACCATCCCCTTTTCCTGGTCCGAAGGCGCAACTGAGATGACGGTCAGCGCCACCGGAACCGCGCTCGACCCGAAGCTCACCCACATTCCCAAAGTCGAGTTCCGCGTGCGCTGTGTCTCCATCGCGTGGGCGCCTGCGCTCGCCGCGGTGAAACATGTGCCGGTGGTCGATGTGGGCAGCGGCAGCCCCGCCGACTTCGCCAAGGCCGGAGACATTTCGGGCAAAATCGTGCTCGTCCATTCGGTCGTGCTCAAGACTTGGGACGACCTGTTCGCCGAGTATACGATCGCTCCGCCTGTGGTCGCCGCGGCCGTAAAGGGCAAAGCCAAGGCCGTCGCTTTCATCGCCACGCGCGAGCACGATATTCTCTATCGGCACACGAATTCGAACGAAGGAGAAATCGATCGCATCCCGCAGGTGCTGGTGGCGCGCGAGGATGGCGAACGCATCGGCCGCCTGCTCGCGTCAGGTCATCCCGTGTGGGCCGATTTGAGCATCCCCAACCAAATCGGCGGACCCATCACCACGGCCAACGTGATCGCCGAAATCAAGGGCAGCGAGAAGCCGGAAGAGTTTGTAATCCTCGGTGCGCATCTGGATTCATGGGACTTGGGCACCGGCGCGCTCGACAACGGCTGCAATGCCGCGCTGGTAGTTGACGCACTGCGCGCGATCAAAGCCTCCGGACTTAAGCCTCGCCGCTCCATCCGCTTCATTCTTTTCTCCGGCGAAGAGGAGGGCTTGCTCGGCTCGCGGGCCTATTCGCGAGCCCACCGCGCGGAGCTCGACAAAGCGGCCGGTGTCGTCGTGTGGGATTCAGGCATCGGCAAGACCACGGGATTCTCTGATGGAGGTCGCAAGGATATAGTCGAAACCGCCAGGCGCCTCATCGCTCCGTTAAAACAATTTGGCCTGACAGAAGTGAAAACCGACATGGAGTGGGGCACCGACCATTTCGATTTCATGCTGGAAGGTGTGCCGACATTCGTTGCCGATCAGGAGGAGGCGAACTATCTGGAGAACTACCATGCCGTCTCCGATACCTACGACAAAGTCGACTTCACGCAACTCAAGAAACACGTAGCCGAGGCCGCCGAGTTCAGCTTCGCACTGGCCAACCTTCCCGAAAAGATCGGCCCGCGCTTCACGCGGGCGCAAATCGACCAGAGCCTGCGCGAGACTCACAGCGACGAAATGCTGAAGGCCAATGGCCTATGGGACGCCTGGGAGAGCGGACACCTGGGCCGGCAGAAGTAAAACAATCGATTTCCAGATTCATTACCATCCTCCATCCAAGGAATCAAATGCAATCACTTGCTCTATTTCTGGATCTTCTTCAACCTGTTCGCGGTAGCCCTGCTGGTGCTTGACCTGCGTGTCTTCCACCGCAGGGGCCGGGTCGCGCGTCCCCACGAAGCCCTGGCCTGGAGCGCCCTTTGGATTGCCCTTGCCCTGGCGTTCGCTGTCTTGCTTTCGTTCTGGCAAGGGCGCCAGGTGGCGCTCGAATTCGTCACCGGCTACGTGCTTGAACTCTCCCTCAGCGTAGACAATCTCTTCCTCTTCCTCGTTATCTTCCGCTATTTTTCCGTACCGGAGCAGCACCAGCGCGGCGTGCTGTTCTGGGGAGTTCTCGGTGCACTCCTGATGCGCGGTGTTTTCATCATCACTGGTGTCGGCCTCATCCAGCGCTTTCACTGGATTCTCTATGTGTTTGGTGCGCTCTTGATTTACAGCGGCATTCGCCTGGGGTTCACCGGCGAACATCAAGTCGATCCCGCGAAGAACCCGGCGGTGAAACTTCTGCGCCGCTGGATTCCGGTGACCGATGACTATCAGGATGGCCGCTTCTTTGTTCGCGGCTGGAAGGGTAATCCCGGGCTCTATGCCACGCCATTGCTGGTAGTTCTAGCCGTAGTCGAAACCACGGACGTGCTTTTTGCCGTCGACTCCATTCCGGCTGTTCTCGCCGTCACTCTCAACGCTTTCATCGTTTATACGTCGAATGTGTTCGCCATTCTGGGTCTGCGCTCGATGTACTTCGCCGTTTCGGGGCTGATGAAAGTGTTCCGCTTCCTGCACTACGGGCTGGCGCTGGTGCTGATCCTGGTTGGCATGAAGATGGTAATTGCAGATCGCTTCCCGATCCCGACGCATGTGACGCTGGCTGTAGTGGCGGGAGTTCTGCTGGTCTCGATCGCGGCTTCGATAGCGCTGCCCGCAAGATCAAAGTGATGCCGAGAGCGATTGATGATTGCTGATTGAAAACTTATGTCATCGAGCTCTTCAATCAGCAATCATCATTGATGTATTGCGGCTACACAAACCGCACCGTCTCCCCCTTAACCACCGAGTGCTTCAGAAACTTCTTGTCATCATGTCCGGGATAGTCAATGCGATAGTGTGCCCCACGGCTTTCCTCGCGCGCCAGCGCCGAACGCGCCACCAGCAGCCCCGCCAGATGCAGGTTCGCGGCTTCGTGAGCCCGCCGCGTGCGCGGATGCGCCACTCTGCGGGCCAGCCCCTCTAACATCTTAATCGCCTCCTGCATTCCAGTCCGCATGCGCACAATCCCGCATCCTTCCACATAATGTCCTGGATCTGCCCAATTAATTCTTCGATTCCCGCGTCCACGGGCCCGTTCTGTGACACGGCTTTCTTGTGTCCGCTTGCCGCCTTGCGCGCGTGCGTGAATTCTTCGCGCATGGCGTTGCCCGCGCGCGCTCCATACACCAGACCTTCGAGCAGCGCATTGCCGGCGAGCCGGTTCGCGCCATGCACGCCATTCGCAGCCGCTTCCCCTGCGGCGTAAAGTCCGGCAAGACTGCTCTTGCTGTTTAAATCCGTGCGCACGCCGCCAACCGAAAAATGCGCCGCCGGGCGAATCGGAATCACGTCCTCAGTAATGTCAATGTTGTGCTGCATGAAAGTCGCGTAGATGCGCGGGAAGCGTTTCTGCACTCTGGCGCGCATTCATATGCGTCAGGTCAAGATACACGAACGGATCTTTCGCGCGGCTGACTTCCATCTCATGCATGATGGCCCGCGCCACCACGTCGCGCGGCGCCTGCTCCGCCAGCGGATGGTATTTCTGCATGAAGCGATCCAGTTCGATATTCCGCAGATAGGCGCCGTCACGACGCAGCGTCTCCGCGAGCAAAAACCGCGGCGCTTTCTTCATGTACAGCACCGTGGGATAAAACTGAATGAACTCCATGTCGCTGACCTCCGCCCCCGCGCGGAACGCCATGGCCATGCCGTCGCCGGTGGCAGGCTTCGGGATTGGTCGTATTGCGATAAATCTGCCCCATCCCTCCCGTAGCCAGCAAAACCGCCGAACAACTCACCTCTTCCGGCAATCCCTTTTCGTTGATCAGCGAAACGCCGGTCACGCGACCGCCTTCAGTTAGCAAGTCCGGTGGAAAACTCGAACTCACGCAACGGAAATATTCTTGCACGCTCTGCGCCTTGGCATGAAGTGCGCGCAGGATTTCGCGTCCCGTGGAATCGCCCTGCGCTGCAGAATCTGGTTATGGCTGTGAGCGCTTTCGCGTCCAAACACCAGTTTGGTTCCGTTCCGGTCAAACTGCTTTCCCCAGGCGATCAATTCTTCGATGCGCTCCGGCCCTTCCTCCACCAGCGTTTTCACCGCTTCCGGCACGGCACAGGCCATCGCCCGCGACCAGACGTGTCCTGCAGGTGCAGGCTGACTTCATCTTCATCGCTGAGCGCGGCCCGACGCCGCCTTGCGCGTACTGCGTATTGGAACCGATGACCTCTTTCTTCGCCAGCACCAACACCCGCCCCGCGCTCGCCAGTTCGATGGCGGCGCGCAGTCCCGCAACCCCGGCGCCAATGACCACGAAATCGGTCTCGGCTGGAAGACCTTTCATAGACGGGCAAATGGTACCACTTCCCCGGGCCAAGTCTCACTCGATCCAAAACCGCGCCTGCCGCTTAGCGCTATTATGGAATTCCATGGCGCAAGTCACCATCCACGTCCCGCCGCGGCCCTACCAGGCGCGCATTGAGAACGGCCTGCTGGCGCGGGCCGGAGCTCTGCTTGCGGAGTTGCTGCCGCAAGCCAGCAAACTTTTTGTGGTAACGGTTCCGCCTGTGCGCCGCCGCTGGGGCAGCAAACTGCTGAGTTCGCTGGCCGCCGCGGGCTTCAAGCCGCAAGTTTTGCAAATGCCCGACGGCGAGCCTGCCAAGAAGCTGGCGACCATTGAAACCCTGGCCGAAAAATTGTCTCGCCTGGGCGCGGACCGCAAAGCCGTTCTGATCGCTCTCGGCGGAGGCGTGGTCGGCGATGTCACCGGATTGCTGGCCTCGCTTTACATGCGTGGCATCGAACTGGTGCAGATTCCCACCACAGTCCTGGCGCAAGTGGATGCATCGGTCGGCGGCAAAACCGGAGTCAATCTTGGGGCAGGGAAGAATCTGCTGGGAACGTATCACCATCCCCGCGTGGTTCTGATCGACCCCGAAGTTTTGCGCACGCTTTCCGACCGCGAGTTTCGCGCCGGGCTTCTACGAGGCGCTCAAGTGCGGCATCATCGGCGATCTCGATCTTTTCCTGCGCTTTGAACAAAAGCGCGCGCAGATTCTGAAGCGCGATCCGGTGGAACTGGAAGGCCTTATCGCGCAGTCCGTGAAGTTGAAAGCCGAAGTCGTTTCCGCCGACGAGCACGAAGGCGGCCTGCGCCGCGTGCTCAATCTCGGCCACACCATCGGCCACGCGCTCGAGGCCGAAACCGGCTACCAGAGCCTGCTTCACGGCGAAGCCGTCGCCTGGGGAATCATTGCCGCCACCAACATCGCGCCTTACCGTCGGCCGCACCGACAGCGTGACCGCCGGCCGCATCGCCGACGCCGTGCTCAGCCTGGGCCGTTTGCCGGAACTAAAAGTAAGCGCCCGCAAGATTCTCGCGCGCCTGCAGGCCGACAAGAAAACCCAAAACGGCGCGGTGCACTTCGTGCTGCCGCGGGAAATCGGCAAAGTCGAAATCGCCTGCCGATGTGCCGGACAAAGTCGTCATCAATGCCGTCGAAGAATTGCGCCGCCTGTCCCACGGCGGCTGGGTAGGAAGAAGTGAAACGGCGTGGCTCGACTAGAAATCCGAACCTCAAGGATCGAGCGGTACTCGGCGCCGCCCCCGAAGGTGCCACGCGACGCGACGCTGCCGCCCGCGCCGTCCGCGAGATGTTTACCTCGATCGCTCCGCGCTACGATCTGCTGAACCACGTGTTGTCGTTCAACATCGATCGCCTGTGGTGGCGTCGCACCGCGCGCACCTTCGCGCACATTCTTGTCCCAGCCGGACGCCCGCATTCTCGATCTCTGCTGCGGCACCGGCGACATGACCTTCGCCTTGCGCAAGCAGGCAGGGACAGTCACTGCGCAAATTGTGGGCGCCGACTTCTCTCACGCCATGCTGCAGCGCGCCCATGCGAAGTCGCGCGACAAGATCAAAGAAAGATAAGGCCACACATCGCATGCGCACCGCGCTGGATCGAAGCCGACGCCCTCTGCCTTCCATTTCCCGACGCAACATTTCAACCTGGTGACCTCAGCCTTCGGCTTTCGCAATCTAGCCGACTACGATGCCGGCCTGCGCGAGATCGTGCGCGTACTAAGGTCCCGGGGGAGAGTGCGGCATCCTCGACTTCAGCGAACCCAAGGGCCTGATCGGGAATCTCTATCGTATTTACTTCAAGCAAGTTTTGCCCCGCGTCGGCACCATGCTCTCCGGTGTCCGCGGCCCCTACGCTTATCTCCCCAATTCAGTCGAACGCTTTCCCGAGCCAGAAGAAATGCTAGCCCGCATGCGCCAAGCCGGCTTTCGGGAAGCCAGTTGGACCCCCTACACTTTCGGCATAGCAGGCTTATACCGGGGGAAGAAGCATGAAAGGACAGGCGAATGAGTCGAACCCTATTAAGTCTGGCCATGCTGCTGGCAGTCAGCATCTTCTCCTTTGGCCATGAAGCCTCAACCATCAAACGGCTGGATGGCAGCACAATCAATTCCGCTGAAATCGACCAAACTGTCGCGCGGCTCATGAATGCAGCGGAAGTGACGGGAGCGGGTATTGCGATCTTTAATGACAATAAAATCGTCTACCTGAAGGCCTATGGCTTCCGCGACAAGGAACACAGCTTGCCCTTGACGGTCGATTCCGTCATGTCCGCCGCGTCATTTTCCAAAGTGGCTTTCGCATACATGGTGATGCAACTGGTGGATGAAGGCGTATTGGATCTGGATAAGCCGGTGTATCAATATTTGCCCAAGCCCCTCCCCGATTATCCCAACTATGCGGACTTGGCAAACGAGCCACGCTACAAGCAGATCACCGCCAGAATGCTGCTAAGCCATACCAGTGGATTTCCCAACTGGCGGGCCTTTGAGGATGACGGCAAACTCAAAATCCATTTCACGCCCGGATCGAGATTTGCATACTCAGGCGAAGGAATCGACCTGCTGCAAGTCGTGGTGGAGGCGATCACCAAAAAGCCCCTGGAAGAATTGATGCAGCAACACGTCTTTGGTCCTCTGGGCATGACTCGCACCAGCATGATTTGGCAGGGCCGCTTCGAGAGTGACTTCGCCAATGGCTATGACGAGTACGGACGTCCTCTCGGTCCGCAGAAGCGCACCCACGCCGACGCCGCCGGTTCAATGCAGACCACCGTGTCTGACTTCGCCCGCTTCGTGCAGGCGGTCATGGACGGTAAGCTTTTGCAGAACAAAACTCGCATGCTGATGCTCACCTCGCAAATCGAGATTACATCGAGGCATGAATTCCCCACCCTGAGCGACGATACGACCGACGCCAATAAGGCGATCCATCTCAGCTACGGACTCGGCTGGGGCCTTTTTCAGAGCCCCTACGGGCAAGCCTTTTTCAAGGAAGGCCACGACGCGGGTTGGAGAAACTATACGGTCTGCTTCGAGCGTCCGAAAACCGGCATCATAATCATGACCAACAGCGGAAATGGCGAGGGCATTTTTCTGTCCCTCCTGGAGACCTTGCTGAAAGACACCTACACGCCCGAATGGGAAGGTTACATCCCGTACGACAAACTGCCTCCGCGCCCGCCCCTCAAACAACACAAGCAAATTGCGGTGGAGGCCGCCATCCAGCAGCGCTACGTTGGCCGCTACCAGATACCTCCCGAGGCAGCTCCAAACGTCGTTCTCACGGTCCGCTGGGAAGCCAGCCATCTCACCGTGCAGGAGAACGACGAACCCAAGCAAGACCTTCTGCCCGAGAGTCCGACACAGTTCTACACCATTGCCGATGACGTCTATACCTTCGAAACTGACGCCCAGGGCCGCGTCGTTCAAATGGTTTTGCACATCCCCGGACACGACATTCCGGCCAAGCCGGTTCCGTGAGCGGGCTACTTTCCCACCGCCGCAGCTGCGTTATCCGCCTGCGGAAAACTATCCGCAAACGCATCGGCAATCGTGTACCGCATCACACTCTCATACTCCGCACCCAGAAACCCCCGCAACCGGTCCGTGTTCATGATGTACTCGCCGGTAATATAGGGCAGCGCCTCCGGCGGTATCGCCGAGATCTGCCGCTTCCATAGAAATTGCAGCGCCAGCTTCATCGCCCATTTTCCCGGCACGCGCACCAGCTTCGCGTGCGCCATTTCAATGCAGCGCCCGAACGTGAGCGGCTCGCCGCGCCCAGCTACGTTCAGAATGGTCAACCGTTGCGCCTCCGGATCGCGATGCAGAATGTGTGCGATCAGCCGCGCCATATCGTCCACGTGCACGAACTGAATCTTGTTGTCCAGATATTGTTGCCCGCGCGGCAGCATGCAGGGCAGTCGCTTGCCTTCGCTCCGCATTTTCTCCGCCTGCGCGCCTTTTCCGTTGGGCGTGCCCCGAAACGCTCCCAGCAGATAATTCTCCACGCTGGCCCCGGCAAAAATATGCGGACGCAGAATGTAAACGCTGCATCCCCGCAGCGCCGGCGCGCGCTGCTGCACCACTTCATCACTCTGTTTTTTGTGGATCGCGTAGGGCAGCGTGTGCGCCGCCATGGCGGAATCTTCCGTAGCCGGCCTCGGCAGGTTAGGCCCGTACGCGGAAACACTGCTGGGAAAAATGAATTGCCGGATCGGAGAATCCGCCGACCGGTTCGCCTCCGTGATCGCTTCCATCACCCGCGCCGTGCCGGCCACATTGATCTGCCACATGCGCTCCGGTTCAAGCACCCCCGTGCGCACCGGATCGATCACAAACGCCAGATGCACCACCGAGACCGGCCGCGTGTTGTGCAGCAGTTCGTAAAACGCGCGCGTGGTGGACTCTTCGCCCAAATCCATACGCTCAAACTGCATCGGTAAATCAGTTTGGGGTGGACCGAGGTCCACCCCAATCACTGCAAAGTCCCCTAGCAGCGGGAGCAGCCTCCGTCCCAGGTTCCCCGCAATGCCAGTGACCACGACAACAGGTTTCGCGCTCTCCATTTAGCTCAGCCTGACTCTAGCTCGACCTGACCTGGCCCGAACTCACTTAGTTCGGCTTCGCCGGAGCCTGTGCCGGTGTACTGGCAGCCGGTGGCGTAGTCGGGCTTGCCGCACCCTGCGGCGCACCTGGCGGAGTCATTCGCGGACGGCGCGCCGGCCCGGGCGCCGGTGCTGGTCCAAAATACTGCTCGTTCATCACCGCCTGCGAGGAGTTCGTGTACTTCTCCATCATCTCCTTCAAGCGCTCGCCCTTGAGCTTGTTGTGAATTTCTTCCTTCACCGTGTCCAGCGGCAGTACTTCTTTGCTCACTACCTTGTACACGTAGTGGCCGCCCTGGTCGCTGATCACCGCCGATACCTCGCCCACCTTCAGCTCAAACACCGCGGCGTGCGCCGGAGGCAGTCCCGTGCGCCGCACCTTTGGCAGATTCACCGTCGGATTCTCCACCTTCGTGCCCGCCGCCTCAAACGCCTCTTTCTGCAGCTTGGTGATATCCTCACCCGCCGCGGCCCGTTGCCGCAGGGTCTCGGCCAACTCGTTCATCTCCTGTTCGCCTTTTTCCTGCTTGGCCTTCTCCGCAGCCTCATGTGCCTTCTGCTGCTCCTCGGACATCTTCTCGTTCTCTTTCGATTCTTCCTTGGCTTCTTCCTTTTCCTCAGCCGTTGCCTGCTTGTTCTTCGGGACAAACAACCGGTCCAACGAGAACTGCTCGTACGCTTCCGGATTGTCCTTGTAATACGCCTCAATCTTTTCCGCCGGAACCTTGTCCGCATCTTCCCGCACGGCGTCCTGCATCTTGGTCGCCAGAATCCGCATCTTGACGAACTTCAACGTCTCTTTATAGCCCTCGGACTTATCCAGACCCTTCTTCTTCGCGGCCTCCGACATGGCAATTGCGCTGGGAAGCTGATTCGCCAAAGTGCGCTTCTGCTGCGCATTCAGCGGAGTCGCTCCCTGTTGCAGCGCCTTGGCCAGTTTTTCGAATTCCGACCGCGTGATCACGCAGTCCGCCGGTTTCTTCGCGGCAGCAGCCGTCTTTCCAGTGCCTGTGGCCGCGGCCGTTTTTCCCGCAGCGGCAGCCGGCGCAGTCGCCGGCATGAAATCAGGGCAGGAAACACCCTTGACCGTGATGACCGCCGCACTCATCGAAATTTCCGCAGCCGGAGCCGCCGGCTTTTCGGTTTTATTCTCGGCATTCGCCGCCGGGGCCGCTTGTGCCGGAGCCGAGGCTGCCGGCGCCGCTGGCTGCGCTTGTCCCCAAGCCAGCGTTCCCATCAACACACACACCAACCAACTCTTACGCATACAAGATTCCTCCAAGGATTGGTACATCAGGAAGTTGAACCACCCGAACCTAGCATCCTAGCATACCCGCGCGTCCCTGCAGTAGCCGCGACTACAACTCGTTCGCAGCTTGCAAAATCCTTCATCTTGACGGCAGAAGTCGCCGCGGTTACCATCCACTTCCCTCCCTAAGTGAGACCGCATCTCACATCCAAACCCTATTCAAAGACCCAGGGAGAATTCCCCATGCAAGGCAGCAAATTCTCGGTCGCAACGACAGCAATGTTGGCGATCCTTACATTCACTCAACTTTTGGCAGGCACGCGCGCCGCCGCCCAGGAAAGCGTTCTGTACAGCTTCGGCAGCACCAGTGCGGACGGAATCAATCCCGTGACAAACGTGACCTTTGACGCGGCCGGTAATCTCTATGGCGTGGCCGCCGCAGGCGGTGCCAACGGCTACGGCACAGTCTTCGAGCTTATGCCACAATCCGGCGGCGGCTGGACCGAGAAAACCCTGTACAGCTTTGGCAATAGCGCCTTCGATGGAAAAGTCCCCACCGGCGCGCTGATCTTCGATGGCGCCGGCAATCTGTACGGCACCACCGCATACGGTGGCCTCAATAACAAGGGTATGGTTTTCCAGCTAGTCCCAAGACCCGGTGGCACCTGGGGTGAGCGGGCGTTATTCAGCTTCAAGTTTGGCCCTGAAGGCGACACTCCCTACTCTGGCCTGATTATGGATTCGCAAGGCAATCTTTACGGCACTGCCCAATCCGCCGGCAGGAACGATGACGGTGCGGTTTTCAAATTGATCCCCACAACCCGCGGTCCATGGACCGAAGATGTGCTTAACAACTTTCATAAATACAACGGCGCCGACCCCAGGGGCGGCCTCGTCTTCGACTCCGCCGGAAATCTCTACGGCACCACCAACGACGGCGGCGCTCACAACTTCGGCACCGTTTTTGTTTTGACGAACCACAGCGGGGAATGGATCGAGACGGATCTGCACGACTTCAATCCCGACGGCAGCGACGGCACCAATCCCATGGCCACCCTGGTTTTCGATTCCGCCGGCAATCTCTACGGCACCACCGCTGGCGGCGGGCCACAGGGCGCCGGCGTCGTCTTCAAATTGTCGCCATCCTCGGGCGGCAGTTGGACCGAAACCATTCTGTACAGCTTCAATTACAACGGCGGCGCCGATGGCTTCAACCCCCAATCCAATCTGATCTTTGATTCCGCCGGCAACCTCTACGGCACCACCCTCGATGGCGGATCCGGCCAGTGCACTCAAATCGGCATCGTAATCGGCTGCGGGATTGTCTTCGAACTCGAGCCCGCCACTGGGACCTGGACCGAAGTCATTCTGCATAACTTCGCCGACGACGGCATCGACGGCCAGCAGTCCACCGCCGGCTCATCCCCGATTCCGCCGGCAATCTCTACGGCACCACAATCTACGGCGGCACCTACAACAACGGCACAGTCTTCAAAATTACGCCCTAACGGCCACCGATTGTCATCCTGACGAAGCGGAGTCCTCGGCGAAGCCGGGGACTCCTGAGGAAGGACCTGTGCAACTCGCTGGCGCCAGGGGCGCTGCCGGCAAATCCACAGGCCGCTCAGCCCGCAGAAAACGCGGTCCTCCGGATAACAATAAAATAAAAAGATTTACCCTGTGTCTCTCTGCCCTCTCGTTAGCCCATTCGTCATTAGCCAGCAGCTAGGAGCTTAGGAGCTAGATACCCGGCACACTGGATAAACTGGCGCAAGCCAAGCTAACCAGCGATAATCCCATCATGTCCGGGACTCCGGCCCTGTACTCGCCCAACGCCATGCGCGCCGAAAAGCGCGCAGTCGCCGGAAACTCGGTCCTGGCCGCGCTATTCATCACCGCCGGGAAAATCGTAGTCGGAGTAACCACCGGTAGCCTGGGAATCCTCTCCGAAGCAGCGCACTCCGCCCTCGATCTGGTCGCAGCGTTATTAACGTATTTTTCTGTCGGAGTTTCCGACAAGCCCGCCGACGCCGACCACCAGTACGGTCACGGCAAGGTCGAGAATTTTTCCGCTTTCGTGGAAACCGGCTTGCTTCTGCTGACTTGCGCGTGGGTTGTCTACGAAGCGGTCATGCGCCTGTTCTTCCGCCACGTTGAAGTCGAGCCTTCCATCTGGGCTTTCGCCGTAATGTTGATATCGATGCTCGTCGATGTATGGCGCTCGCGCGCGCTCGGCCGCATCGCCACCAAGTACGAAAGCCAGGCTCTCGAAGCCGACGCGCTGCACTTCTCAACCGATGTTTGGTCCGCAGGCGTAGTCGTTCTCGGCCTTATCTTGATCCTGCTGGGCCGCATCTATCATCTCGATTGGCTTCGCCTAGCCGATCCAATAGCAGCGCTGTTCGTCGCTGGAGTGATCGTCTCCGTAAGCTGGAGACTCGCGCGCCGCACTGTCGACGCCCTGCTCGACGCAGCTCCCGCTGGAGTTCGCGCCCAGATCACCGACGCAGTCTCGCACGTTGACGGCGTGCTCGAAATCGGACGCGTGCGCATTCGCCGCGCCGGCAACCGCTACTTCGCCGATCTCGCCGTAGGATTTGCCCGCACTGTAACCTTCCAACGATCCGAACAGTTAGTAGCCGCTGTAACTGCCGCTGTTCACAGCATCCTTCCCGACGCTGACGTCACCGTTCAACCGCTTCCACGCGCGCAGCGTTCGGAGAATATCTTCGACCGCATTCGCGCCGTCGCCACTCGCCACAACCTCAACGTCCACGACATCAGCGTGCAGGATCTCAACGGCCATCTCCATGTCGAACAGCATGTTGAACTCGACGAAAACCTGACCCTGAAAACCGCTCACGACCAGGTCACGGAACTCGAAGCCGACATGCGCCACGACGTGCCCGAGATTGCCGACATCCTCACGCACATCGAAAGCGAACCCGCGACCATTGAAACCGGCGACGAACTGGTGCGCGACGCCGATCTCGAGCGCCGTTTGAAATCAGTAGCAGGGCAGTTTCCGGAAATTCTTGATGTGCATGACTTCATCATCAAACTGGTTCGCGGGCGCCTTTATGTTTCGTGCCATTGCACGCTCTCCGACGATTTGTCGCTCGCCCGCGTCCACGACATCCAAACCGAACTCGAAATCAAATTCAAGCAGGCCGCGCCGGAATTGTTTCGCGTGCTGATTCATCCCGAACCCAGCACCGACAACAGAAGATGAAGTTATGAACTCATTGCCCGCGCCCATTCTGCTGGACATTGCGATCCTCTTCACTGCATTGTCCTGGGGTTTAGGTATGTACCTGGTCGATAAGCAAGTTCACGTCTTCGCCTCGCTGGCGATCGGGTGCTTCGTCTGCCTCATCGGTTACAGCGTGCAAAGTATGGGCGCACCGATTTGGCTGGTCGTCGCTGCGCCGATTCCTCTGGACTTTTTTCTGCTGTGGTATGTTCTGAGGACACTGCGGAAGATGCTCTTCGCCTACGTCCTAATCTGGGCGATCTACATCGTGTTCCATGTCTTGTTAAGTTCAGCGCTCCATTACGATTCGCTGATTCCAGCCTGGAGATTGCATTCTTAGATTTGTAAAATAGACGTCGAGAGTAGGAAGGTTTCATGACCGAAGCTCGCACAACATGGATTGAAACACACCGTTTCAGCGGCATCTCTGACAGCGGACACCAGATCGTGGTCGATGGTGACAAAGCAGCAGGGAACAGCCCGATGGAACTCGTGCTCATCGGCCTCTGCGGCTGCACTGGTTACGACGTCGTCTCCATTCTGCAGAAAAAGCGCGAGCCATTTACCAGCCTCGACGTCCGCGCCGAAGCCGAGCGCGCCGCCGATCCGCCTTCTGTCTATACAGAAATCAAGCTGATCTACCGCGTCGGTGGCAAAGTGTCTCGCAAGGCAGTTGAGGATGCGGTCCGCCTCTCCAAGGAAAAATACTGTTCCGTCTCGGCCATGCTCGAGAAGACCGCGAAAATCACATTTGAAATCGAATATGTGGACGCGTAGACGGTCGCGCCTTGACCCCTTCCTCCCGGCTGCCTGATCATCGAAACCATTCGCGAGAGGGCGATATCCCAAACTCAAATCAGCCGGAGTCAACACAGCAAGGCCCGCGCCCGCATCCTCTGCGTGGTTATTTTTTCATCGCCTCGGCGGCGTTTCTCTGGGGAGTCTCCGCTGCCCTCGGGCGCGCTGTTTTTACCGGAAAGCTGCCGTTAAGTTCAGCCGCGTTGCGCCCGATCGATCCACTCATCCTCTCGCAGACCCGCACCACATTCTCGCTGCTTGTGTTGCTCCCTCTTCTTGTCGCATCGCAAGGGTGGCAGCGCATCAAGCTCCCCGCGCGCGATCTGGCTTACTGCTTTCTTCTGGGGACACTCGGAGTCGCGGTCTCGAATTACTTTTATTATGTCGCCATTCAGAGAACGAATGTTGCCACCGCCATCATCGTGCAATACACCGCCCCAGTGTGGGTTCTGTTCTATGTAGTGGCTCGCCGTCAGCAGAAACTGTCATTGCAAAAAGTGGTTGCCGTGGCGCTGGCAGTTGCCGGAATCGCGCTGGTAATCGGCATCGCCGGAACAAAATCAAGTGAAGGACGCGCGTTGCGCCTCGATTCCTATGGCCTGATCGCCGCTCTGCTCGCCTCATTCTCCTTCGCCTTTTACAACATCAGCGGGCATCGTATTCTCGCTCGCTACGATCGCTGGCGCGTGCTGGTTTGGACGCTCGCCGCCGCCGCTGCTTTCTGGCTGGTCGTCAATCCTCCGTGGAACGTCATTGCCGCCCACTACGCACCGGCGCAATGGCTGTTCCTGTTTGTGTTCTCGATGATCTCGGTGCTCGGCGCGTTCTCGCTTTACTTCCTCGGCCTGCAGCATCTCGAGCCGACGCGCGCCATCATCGCCAGCTGTCTGGAGCCCGTATTCTCCATTGTTCTCGCCGCTCTGTTGTTAGGAGAAGTGCTGCGCCCGATCCAGACCGTGGGAATTATCTTTGTTCTCGCGGCTATCGTGATCGTGCAGCGCCCCAGCCGCAGGGTCGCCGAAGATTTCGTTGTGGTCGAGCCGATCGAGTAGAATTCCCAAAGTAGCCTTGCGACTCAGGCTTTCGGATAGACAGGCATCCCGTGCCGCAAGGGCCGCATCTATCCCTAGCATTCGCGGGGCTGCATTCCAGTCTGGCTTCGATGATTTGATCTTGTACCGGAGGTCTGCAATCGTCGTGAAAGCGATCCAGAAAGGAACCATTGCGCTGACGGCCCTGTGTCTGTTTGGCGTTCCATTCCTGTCTTTCGCGCAAACTCCTGACCCGGCAACATCCAGTACTCAGGGTGCCCAGAAGCCAGCAGCGCAGGATCAGAAAACAACGCCACAATCACAAGACAAACCGCAACCCGGACAGCAGCCGGCTACCAAGCCTCCTAATGATCTGCCCAATGCCCCCTCGAGCACCAAAACCGAGCCTTCGTTAGAAGACCTTGGCTTTTCCGCCTCTCAAGCGCAAGGCGATGCTCAGCGACAGGCCTTGCTCGACAAGCGGACGCACATGCTCAAAGTGCATCAACGGTTGGGCCTGATCACTACAATTCCGCTCATCGCCACCGTCGTTACCTCGCTCAACGCCGGAGGCAAGAATACGAGCACGGCCTCTCGCGACCTGCACACGGCTCTCGGCGGGCTTACCGGGGATTTGTATTTCATGACTGCTTACTACGCGATTCGCGCGCCCCGAGTGCCGGGAACCGAGACTCGCGGTCCCATCCGTTTCCACAAGGTCATGGCCTGGATACACGGCCCCGGAATGATTGCGACGCCCATTCTGGGGATCATGGCCTTCGATCAAAAGAACAAAGGGGAGAAAGTTCATGGAATCGCCCAGGCGCATGGGCCGGTAGCCATTGTTACCGCAGGAGCGTTCGGCGCCGCGCTGCTGTCAGTTTCTGTGAAGTTCTGAAATGTTATGACGTTGCTTACCAGAATCGCCGCATGCCTGCTCCTGGCTCTTCCGCAGCTAGCCTCCGCCGCCGACAGTCAATGGGTTCTGCAACAGGGCACTCTCACTTATCACGTATCACATACGCTGCACGAGTCTGAAGGTGTCAGCCATGAGGCCCGCGGCAAAGGGGTTTGCCACGAGGGACAGTGCGACTTCCTCATCGCCGTCCAGGTCAAATCTTTCGATTCGGGCGACAGCAACCGCGATCTTCACATGATTCAGGTGACGCGAGGCGCAGAATTTCCCATGGTCACGGTGCGCACGCGGCTGCCGGAATCCGCCTCCGCCTCCGCCACCATTCAGGCCGATCTTGAAATCCAATTCGCCGGCCAGACCGCCCAGTACAAACAGGTTCCATTCCAACTCGTTAGACAAGGGAAGGGGATACGAATTACCGGGACGATACCTGCGACGCTCACCGATTTCAAGATTGACCCGCCTTCGCTCCTGTCGATCAAGGTGAAGAACGAAATTCCGGTGCGCATAGATCTGACCTGGAGTCCGCAGTAAGCCCTCGCAGTAAGCACTCGCAGTAAGCAGATGTTTCCAACCTTGGTACGCTCCCGCATTTGACAATGTTTTTACTTGAGGCCGCGGAATTCTGAGTTAGCCTCGTTGTAGCACTTCACGTCACGACGCTTTGAAATTGGATGTGCTTATGAGATTTCAGCGGGTCGCTTTGCTTCCTGTGTTTCTCCTGATGTTCTTCACACCTTGTTTTGCCCACCACATGGCCGTCGTGGTCAACAAAGAGAATAAGGTGGAAAACGTCACGGCTGTGCATTTAGGAAAAATGTTGCGCGCAGAGATTAAAAAGTGGCCCGACGGCAAAGCCGTAATCCTTGTTCTGCACAAAGACTCCGAGGGCGAAACCGAAACGCTCGAGCGCCTGATCAAGATGAGTCCCGCGGAATTGAAGGCCCTCATCGCCACTCACAAGGATTCGATCCTCATGGCAGAGTCAGACGCCGACGTAATCCGCCTTGTGCAGTACACTCCCGGAGCAATTGGCCTGGTGGAAATCCACTCCATCGACAACACCATCCACGTGGTAAAGGTCGACGGCAAACTGCCCATGGAATCAGGGTATTTGCCGCACTGACGTGGACTCTTTCCTCACCGCTCCAGAATCTCTTTGTAAGCATTCAACGCGACTTTCTTCGGCTGGAAGGGCACGATGATATCGACGTCGCGAGTGCTGTTGCCGACCATCGCGTATTGGCTAAGGCGGATCATGCCTTTGCCAAAGTCGGCGAACACGGGAACCAGCATGGCAAAGTGTTCGTCAACTTCGCTCTGGATGATCGTCATGTGCACCTTCACCTTGCCGCCCTCGGCCGGAGTGAGTCTGATATTCGAAGTGGTATCGCGGCACCTGCGTGCCATAGACCCACTCGTCGAAGAACCAGTCCAGGCGGCCGTTTCTGCCGAGATCCATAGACTTGGTCATGTGTTTCTCGGCAATGGCCTTGAAAGATTCCGTGGTTGCCGGCTTCTCGCGATGGCTCTCCACAAAGTCGTGCATCATCGCAATGAATGCCGCGTCTTTGTCCTTATCCTCGTCCTGAGTGCCGCGCATCATCGAACGCAACATTTGCAGGACGTAGGCGCCCTTGGGATAGGTGACGTTCTGGTAGGCACTCTCGGTGCGCGGAGAAATCAGCCGCAGCCCCATCCACAGCGGCCCGGCGTCGTTGGGAGCGACGCCGAAATTATTCTTCTCCAGAATGCGCTTGCGCAAGCGCTCCCAGAATTCGATGTAATCCTTCCGCCAGTCTCCGGCCACTGCCTGCTGCAGAAACAGCCCCGCGGAGAACTCCGCAAAACCCTCTGACAGCCACTGGTCGTGGTAAGACGCCCAGCCCACAGCGTGTCCCCACCACTGGTGCGAAACTTCGTGAGGGGTTACTTCCTGCACGAAGCCGGTGAACTTGGTGTTGATCTGTCCGAAGAGCATCCATCGCTGGGTCGAATCGGTGTAGGCGGAGATGGGAAGGTAAACCAGGTTGGGCCAGGATTGCCCGAAATTAAAATTCGGCTGCTCCGTGACGTAGATTTCCTCGTAAGGACTTTTGCCAAAATAATAAGTGCAAAGCTGCAACTGGGCGCGAGTCTGTTCGAGAGCATATTTCGTCATGCTGCGCGGCGCCAGCGACTGGAGCGCACGCGATACTGCGCATGTTGTCGGGCAACTCGTTCAGGTAGTAGCCCGAAATCTTATAGCCGGTTATGTCGTCTGGCAGATCGAGCTTCACGTACTCGCCATAGTTGAATCCGGCCACCGCCACGGGGATCGGCGTGACCCAGTGGCTCACTGCCAGGTCGCCCTCAATCGATTCTGCCTTCAGTTGCCCCACGCTGATGACTTTGTATTTCCGCGGAACCTTGAACGTCAGATCATAAAGAGCTTTTTCACCAAATCCATTCAGATTCGGATACCAGGAAGTTCGGGCAGTCACGTAGAAACTTCCTTCTCCCGCTTCTGCCAGCACCTTGTCGCCCGCGTACTCGACATTGATCGACTGTTCCTTGCCGAGCGGCGGCGCCTGCGGAAGTATGGCGTAGAACGAACCATCCTCTTTGCGGCTTTCCTGAATGAAATAAAGATCCTGACCCTGATCGTCGGTAACCCGCGTGACCCGCAGATTCGGCAGCAAGCCAGAACTTCAGCACTCGTTCGCCCGCGACCAGAGGCTCGAAGCTGATGGTGGCGCTGCTGAACAAATGCCCGTTCTTCGCAATGACGGTTTCGATCTTGTAGCGGTGCGTGGCAAACAGGCGTCGATCTTCAGCGGAACTTGCCGTGTGGCTTAAGTATTCCGACTTCAAGTGCGCCAGGTACCAGACGCCGTCGTCCAAGCCTTCCGGATCGTAGTTGATCAGCGCGACTTCCTCGGGTGAATCGAGTTGCGGCAGCGCCCCCACGCGATTCCTCACGAAAAAACGAAGATCTTTGTGCTTCTTGCCGCGGAGATAGGCATTGAAGAATTCCGGATGCGCGGGATTGTAGACCGCGGCCAGAATGTCGGCGTCCACGTTGTCCATGGTCTCGCCCTGCAGCAGATACTGAGTAAAACCCAGCGGCCTGCTCGCGGCGCTGCCGCATCTTCTCGCGCCAGTGGCTGAGAACAGCGCCGGCCTCGGGCGCTTCTGTTCTATCCCCCAAGCCAGGAAGGAACCTCGTGTGAGCGTCCCCCGTAAACCGGAAAACCGCCTCAGTGAAGTCTTCGCTAGACCTCGCCCGCGCCAATGCGCCGGTTCAGTTCGCGGGCGTCGAGAGAAATTACCGGCTTGAGGTTGAAATGTCCTTCTCCGATGAAGACTGCGCCAGTCACAACTCCGTTCACCGGACTCAGGAATGTGAGTGTGCCTTTCTGAAACCGGAAGGTCGCAGCATCCCAAATCAAAGTGAAATTGTCGAAGCGAAACGTTTCGCCCAGCCCAAGGCCGCGGAGTTGCCGGTAAACCGGGTCGGAGTTGGCGAATGCCAGGCTCCTCCCCGGAACTGAGATGACTTCCTGTTGTGTCGCAATGCTGAGCGTCAGTAACAACGGGCCCGCTCCGGGCAACATCACAGTCTTCACCAGAGGCTCGAAACCTTCCCGAGTGACGCGCACGGAGTACGTTCCAGCCTTGAGATCCAGGGACGCAAATTTTCCCTGTCCGTCCGATGAAAGCACGACTGGCTGCGTCAGGTCTCCGCCAGTGATCTCGATCCGCGCCCCGGCAATGACCGCGCCGGAGGGATCCTGAACGGTTCCGGAGATCGTGTCGGCACGCAGCCACGCCGGCGCAATCAACGCCAAGAGAACTACCGCAGGTTTCAGAAAGGAAAGGAAAAGGCAGCGGCGCACGCCAGCCAGCCGACCAACGACTTGAAACGGAGTGTACGGCAACACCTGAGTTTAACTTGCTCCCGCGCCTGCGTCATCTGAGTCCCCATGGTAGTGGCCAGTTTTCGAGTGGTTGACCAAATCGCGATTTATCACCAATTGACGCCCTGCATATTCGCAAGAAGTGCGGTCTGGTACGTTCCGGCGATAGAATGTCGAAGTCAGTCTTTTGGAGGTCACAATGCGTCTCCGGCCGAAAACACTGCTTACAGCCGCGACCCTTCTCCTCGCCTCAAGTTCAATCGCTCAGGAACGGTACCATCCCCCTGATCCTGACCTGATGGCTCGGCTTTCCTACGACAATTCCGGAATGGTGCGGCAGGGGAATCTGCGCCACGTATGTGCTGCCATTTCTCGGAATGGAGATTATCGGATTGTGCGGTCGCTGGATAACGGCCAGACCCAGCGGCTACACGGCAAGATGCCGAAGGAAGAACTTCGCCAGTTGACCAAACTGCTGGGAGCGGCTGACTTCCGACGCCTGTCGGGAGACCATGGCGGTCTGATTCGCCAGGAAGCCAAGAGCTTTGCAGCGGAGATTCCTTTGCGCGACGGCCAGGATGCAGCTGGGAATTGGGTGGAACATGAAGTTTGGCGCATGCAGTGGCTAAATCCAGACGGCGAGAGCCCATTTCCAGCTTCGGTGTCCAAACTCGTAGATTGGCTTCAAGGTTTCCAGCCTAAGGAGGGAAAATCCTTTGAAGACGCTGAGTATCCAGATGTGTGTCCGGTTGGAGGACTACGCTTGCTGCAGCCCTCTGAAGCTCAGAATTCGCACCCTTGATTTACCTCTGTCGAAAGGCACCTCATTAGTGAACGGGCATACGGGCACCACTCACAACCACGGCTGTGGATTCCTGGCAATTGGCGGGCAAGGCGACTAGCACAGCAAATGAAAATACCTTCGCGCCTTCTTCACGTCGCGCGCGATCTGCTCGCGCAACGCCTCGACCGACGGAAACTTGATCTCATCGCGCAACCGGTCGAGGAAACAGATTTCGACTTCGCTATCGGGCGTCAGCTCAATGGGATGAAAGTTCAACAGGTGAGTCTCGATGGCGAATGAATCCGCCCCAAACGTGGGCCGATTGCCCACGTTGGTGACGGAATCAAAACGCTCGTCTCCGACGCGCGTGCACGTGATGTAGACGCCATCCTTGGGAACAAGTTCTTCATAGCGCGCCAGATTGATGGTGGGAACGGTGTACTTCGAGCCCAGCCCGCGGCCCCGGCCGGGATTGCCCAGAATGCAGAAAGGACGCGCCAGCAGATGCCGCGCCCGGCTTACTCGGCCCTCGCCGATCAGTTTACGGATATGACTGCTCGAAACCGGCTCGCCGCGCAACTTTTCTTCCGAGTAGACCTTTACTTCAAAGCCCATCTCCTGCCCCAGTTGCGCCAGCAGGTTCACGTCCCCGGCGGCCTTGTGCCCGAAGCGGAAGTTGTATCCCTCATGCACTTCGCGCGCATGCAGTTTTTTCTTGAGGATGCGCTCGACGAACTGGCGCGGCGTCATCAGCGAAAGATCGCGCCCGAAGGGCAGCACCAGTACCGCATCAATCCCGGTGGCTTCGAGCAGGCGCAGTTTCTCCGGCAGGGGAGTGAGGAGCTTCAGGCCAGAATCCGGGCGCAGGATGCGTGACGGATGCGGCTCAAACGTGATCGCCACAGCCTTGCCCCCACTCTGCCGCGCCCCCCGCACAATTTCGCCCAGCACATGCGCGTGCGCCCGGTGCACGCCATCAAAATTGCCCACGCTGACCAACGAAGGACCAAAGCCGGCCGGAACGTCTTCGAGTTTGTGAAAGACATGCATTGCAATGGCAAGGGATCAGGGGTTAGGGGTCAGGGGCCAGAAAGTCAGCTCTACGCGCGGCTTTCACTGATCCCTGATCCCTGATCCCTGGCCCCTGGCCCCTAGATTTCAAACTCCAGCTTCATCCCGTCATAAGCCAATCGCACATGCGCCGGCAGTGTTGTGTTCGTTGCCTCATGCGGCAGATCGTGGCAAATATGGGTGAAGAATGCGCGCTTCGCCTTCACCCGCTCCACAATGCGCAGCGAATTCTCCACCGTCGAGTGCGTGGGATGCGGCTTGTGCCGCAGCGCATCCAGAAAAAGAATATCCAGCCCTTCCAACTGATGGAATGACGCCTCCGGTATTTCGCTGTGATCGGTGAGATACGCCGCCGATCCAAAACGAAAGCCGTAAATTTCAGTTTCGCCATGAATCAGCCGTACTGGTTCGAAGCTCGCGCCGAAAAGCTCGACTGGGCCGTCAATCGGCCGCAACTCAAGTTGCGGCAAGCTGCCAAATTTGTAATCGGCGTCGAAGATGTAGCTGAACATCTTGCGCAGGAACGCGGCCGCATCCGGACGCGCATAGAGCGGCAACTTTGCCGGCTTGTGCCGGAAGCTGAGCGGGCGCAGGTCGTCGATGCCCAGAATGTGGTCGGCGTGCGTGTGAGTGTAGAAAACTGCGTCCACGCGCGTAATTTTCTCGCGAATGGCCTGCGCGTAGAAATCAGGCGAGGTATCGATGAGCACGACTTTGCCTGCGTACTCAATCATTACCGAGGGGCGGGTGCGCCGGTCGCGCGGATCTTTCGAGCGACAGACCGCGCAGTCGCAGCCCAGCGTGGGCACGCCCATGGACGTGCCGCTGCCGAGCACCGTGAGCGTCGCCTTCATTCGTGAGCCTTCATGGTTTCAAGAGCAGTGGGCGGTGGTCAGTGGCTAGTGGTCCGTGAAACCTTCCCGATTGACCACTGACTAACTGGACGCTGCCCGCTGGTTGCTGCCTCAACCCCCGCCGCGTTTACTCCTCAAGAATAGCGGCGAGTCGTCGAGCGATGACTAAAGGGGGTCACTGACCACCGACCACTGATCACTGACCACTGATTTCATCTTCCGCTGGTCCCGGTGGCAGCGCCTGGTTGCGGCGGACGCGAGAGCGCGTTGGTCACTTCAACGTAAGCCATGCGAACTTCGTACAAGCTGTTCTGCAAGAAGGCTTCTTCCGTGGGAGTCAGATTGCCCCTGGTTTTTTCCGCTAGCAGGGAGAGCGTGTCGATGGTCTGGCGGGCGCCGATGATGTCAATGCGAGGCTGGCCGCCCTGTTCGTGCATCAATCCCAGTTGCAGCATCGCCGTCATGTACAAAGACGCTAGGAATCGCTCGAAGGTCATTTCAAACTCTTTAGCGGAGCGCCCGCTAAGCTCCACGCGCGAATCCAGATCTTTCGACGATGCGCGGTAAGCGTCGGCCTGCGCTTGTTGCTCGTCCGCAGTAGGAGGGGGCGGCACTTCGGCACCCGCAACTCCGTCCGCCGCCGCGGGGAAAGTGGCTACAGACTTCGCGGCCGGCGCTGGTTGTTCAGCCGCGCTTGTATTTAAAGGCGCAGCCGGCGCGGGAGGAGTCGCGGCCTTCGGTGGCTCCACTTCCTCGCGAACATCCTTTCGCAATTCCCCGTCCTCCGTGAACATGCGGCGGTCGGTTACAGTGAAACTTGATTCTTGTCTCTTCTCAGCCATAGCGTCTGTCCTTATGAAATCTATTTTGCCGAAAATCTCGATGAAACTCTTCTTTGCGTGCTTAGCGAGTCCTTAGCGAGTCCTTAGCGGCTTTGCGGTTAAAAGCTTTTTCCTACGCTGACAGCGAGGTTTCCGACGGCCGCAGAGTGGTGCTTTCCATCGGCAACTGAACCACCGTAGCCTTAACGCTCCCGATCCTGACCTCGCGCCCGGGCACTCCCACTTCGCGTCGAATGTATCCCAGGGCAATGGTCCGCGAGCCGGAGGGCCCATCAACAACGGCAACGCTGGTCACTTCGCCCACTTCCTTTTCGCCGGAAAAGATCTTCTCTCCGGCAGCGATTGCCGCGGCGCCTTCTGCCACGAAGCCGGTAAATTTGCGATGCACGTTGCCGCGCGAGCGAATGCGCTCAACGATTTCCTGCCCCACATAGCAGCCCTTGTTAAAGTTGAGGGCGCGCATCTGTTCGGTCTCCTGCGGCAGGTCGCGCTCGCGAATATCCACGCCATACAGCGGAGTGCCGGCCACGATACGCTGCATCTCCAGCGCTTCCGTACCCACTGGGGTTGCCCCGGCGGCAATCAGCGCCTGCCAGGTCTGGTATACATCCTGCGGCGCGAGCCAGATTTCATAAGATTCCTGCGGTTCACACTCGCCACAGATCACTGTGCACTGCACGCAACTGCAATCGCAACTGCACTGCGGGGTGATCATCTGCAAGGGCTCCAGATTTGGAACTTCGATTCCTGCCTTATTCAGGATAGCGCGTGACTTAGGCCCGGTCAGGCCGAGAGCGGTCCGCTTCTCGCTGATGTTGGTCACTTCCACATCGTCCATGATGATGTAATGGTCGAAGGCGGCGAGGATCTTTTCCACCTGGCTGCGGTCGGTCTCTACAATCAGCGCCTCGCCCTGGTTATAGACATCCATATCGCCGAGGATGCGACCCTGCGGATTGAGCAGGAACGCATAGACACCGTAGCCAACGGCAAGGTCGCGAATGTTATTCGTCACCATGCCGTTCAGCCAGCGCACGCGATCGCCGCCGGTAAGCGAGAGCCAGCCGCGGAAACCGAGGTCGTAGAGTCCGCAGCCGTACTGCATAGCCGCGAACTCAGCTTGAAAATCGGTAAAGCGCGCTGTGGTTGTGGCTCCGCGGTAATCAGCTTCGACGACCGGGTGTGCCGTGCTCTTAGGTCGCGCCCGCAATGCCTCTTGGAGTGGTGTAGGGAGCATCGGAATATTGATTATAGCGAACGGCGTAATGATTCATTGCCGATCGGCAATTGCTCATCGGCGCCGTGACTGCTCTAAGCTGCCGGCTGTGCAACGGGCCGCTGGCAACTGCTTAGAATCAGCACTTTCCACCAAGAATCAACAACTTCCACCGGAAATCAACGACTTAGCCAGAAGTTAACGCTGAGGGGTTTCCCGGCGTTTCTAGAGCCTCGGGCTGAGGGGAGGATGTCCGGGTCCACCCAGGACGAAAAAGTCGTTGTGCGCGCTTCCTAGGTGCCCTAGCGTCGGTTTTATAGGTGGGTCGGATCGGCGGCGGAGGTTCCTGAGACTCGGGTCCAGTTCTGCTGATATATAGCTATTAGCGAATAACCGTGGCAACCTACTCATTCGGCTCGGCTTGTGTTAGCTTTTCTGCCGTGGACCCACAAAAAGACCCGCACCAGCCTTCCAAAAAACGCATCGCCGTCATCCCCGGGGACGGGATCGGCCAGGAAGTCATCCCCCAGGCTCTCAAAGTAATCCGGGCGTCGGGAGCCGACGTTGGACTGCACGAATTCGACTGGGGTGCCGATCGCTATCTTCGCGATGGAGTCACTGTTCCTCCCGATGGCTTCGCCATGCTTGCCCGTGACTTTGACGCCATTCTGGCTGGTGCGTTCGGCGACCCTCGAGTCAAGACGAACATCCACGCTAAAGAGATCCTCCTCGGCATGCGCTTCAAGATGGATCTCTACGCCAACGTTCGTCCGGTCCGGTTGCTCGATGCGGCTCTGTGCCCGCTGAAAGGCGTCGAGCCGAAGGATGTGGATTTCGTTGTCATCCGCGAGAACACGGAAGGCGTTTACACCGATGCCGGCGGAGTGTTCAAGCAGGGCACGGCGGATGAGGTCGCGATTCAGGAAGACATCAATACGCGCAAGGGTGTGGAGCGCATTATCCGCTACGCGTTTGAGTATTGCGAGTGCAACCTGAAGTTCGATGGCTCTGCCCGGCAGCGGGTGCTGATGTGCGACAAGTCGAATGCCATGACGCATGCCGGCGGCTTGTGGCAGCGAGTCTTCAAGGAAGTGAGCGCGGAGTATCCGCAGATCGCAACCCAGCACATGTATGTGGACGCGCTGTGCATGCAGATGGTGCGCGATCCCCGCGGCTTCGATGTAATCGTAACCAACAATATGTTCGGCGACATCATCACCGACCTCGCCGCCGGATTGCAGGGCGGCCTGGGCATGGCGGCCAGCGGGAATATTCATCCGGGGAAGACGTCGATGTTTGAGCCGGTGCATGGCTCTGCGCCGCCGATCGCGGGGAAGAATGTAGCGAACCCATTCGGCGCGATTCTGACTGCGGCCATGATGCTGCGACATCTGGGATTATTTCGCGAAGGAGAAAAGATTGAAGCGGCGGTGCTCGAAGCTGTGCGGCAGAAGAAGACTACGCAAGATATCGGGGGAACGCTGGGCACGCGGGAGGCGGGGGAGTGGGTGGCGGAGAGGGTCGTGTCATCCTGAGCGGAGCGAACCGATTCGCATCGCGAATCGGTTCGCGCAGTCGAAGGATCCCTGCACTGCCTGCCTTAGTGCACTGTCTCAGGGAGTTCTCCCTGCGAGCGGCCGGGCTGGTCCGAACTCAACCCGAAACTGCGCCGCAAGAACTCCCGACGAGGTCTGTGATAGCTTGAGCAGGTGAGGGGTCCCTTCGGCAAGCTCAGGGCAGGCTCTTCGACTCCGCAAGCGCACTCGCTTCGCTCTGACGCTTGCTCCGCTCAGGATGACAGCTTGAAGAAGTTATGTGCTTTAATGATTTTCGTTGCAGTGGTTTCTGCTGCGGCAGTTTCAGCGCAGGCTGCGACCTCTTGGCAAAATCAAAATCAAACACAAGATCAAAATCAAAAGCAGTCGGACAAGAGTGTCCGAGCCACACAAGATCCTTCCACGCAGGCTTCTCCTGCACAGAATCAGAAACCAGCCGGCGAGGACGCTGGCGCTACGAAACCAGATGCCAGCGCTACCAATCCTTCCACTGAAGAAAAAGAAGTCAAGATCACGCCGCGGCAGGCGGAGGAGCTATTTCACTCCGTCGACCAGATTCTGGCCTTTGACAGCAAGCAGACCGGATTGCCGGTGAAGAAGCAGGTCAAGCGCCGGCTTACCAGCCGCGATGAGGTGGAATCGTACCTGACCAAGCACATGAAGGACGAAGACGTGAAAAAGTTGCAGCGCTCAGAGCTGGTGCTGAAAAAGTTTGGCCTGCTGCCGCGCGACTTCGATCTAGAAAAGCTGCTGGTGGCGCTGCTGCGCGAGCAAGTGGCCGGCTACTACGATCCAAAGACCAAGACGGTGAATCTGCTGGACTGGGTCCCGATGGAAGAGCAGGAGCCGGTGATGGCTCACGAATTGACGCATGCGTTGCAGGATCAGTCGGTCGGACTCGACAAGTGGATGAAGAAGGGCGACAAAGATTTGGGCGAGATCAAACACGACCCCACGCCTGAGGACATCGAGAACGATGAGATGGCCGACGCGCGCGAAGCCGTAGTCGAGGGACAGGCTGAGACGGTGATGATGCAGTATGAGTTGGCGCCGGTAGGACGGTCGATCGCCGATTCTCCGGAACTGGTCGAAGCCATGGAAGCGCAGATGTCCAGTGGGACAGACGATTCGAAGGTCTTTAAAGACGCGCCGATTTTCCTGAAAGAGTCGCTGACCTTCCCTTACAGCTACGGAATGAAGTTCGTGATCAAAGTGATGGAGAAGGGCGGCAAGGAGAAGGCGTTTGCCGGCGTGCTTGCGAACCCTCCCCACACCACGCGGCAGATTATGCAGCCCGAGACGTACTTGTCCGGCGAGAAGATCGAGCCCATGCGCGTGCCGGAGTTCAAGCGCGACTTCAAGGATTACGTGAAGTTCGATATCGGCGCGATGGGCGAGTTCGACGTCGCGGTGCTGGTTGAGCAGTATGCGGGGAAGAAGTTGTCGGACCGGCTGTATCCGGAGTGGCGGGGTGGGTATTACTACGCCGCGCGCCCGAAGAACAACGCCGCCGCGCCGCTCGGGCTGATCTATGTGTCGCGCTGGTCGAGCGCCGAGAAGGCTTCAGAGTTCGCCGAAATTTATGCGCGCTCGCTGAAACAGCGCTACAAGAAGGCCGAAGAGATGGGGAATGCTTCCAGTGAACCTTCTCAGGAGCATCCGGAGTACAAGGTCGAAGTTCTGAACGGCCGGCATGTTTGGACTACTGAGGAGGGCACGGTAGTGATTGAGGAGCAGGGCGATACTGTGCTGGTGAGCGAAAGCCTGGATGCGGCTACGACGGAGACGCTGGAGAGGGAAGTGTTTGGAAAGTGAGCAGTTCTCGGTTCTCAGTTCTCAGTTTTTTACTGGTCAGTTTTTGACAGGTTACTTCTTCTGCGACTTTCCTCTCGATTTGTCTTCTTCAGTTTCTCCCAAAAAATGCTGCACCTTGGCGGTGACTGTGAACTGCTTGCCGCCGCGCTCAAGGCTTAGCTTGCGCTCTTTGCCCGGTTCGCCTCCCAGCATCGACCAGACTTGCCCCATCGTCGAACCTAAGACGGGCAGGCCATCGACTGCAACCAAGTGGTCGCCGGCCTGGACTTCAGCAACCGCGAGCTCGCCTTCGTAATCGGCAACGCCGAGGATCGTAAACCGTCCATCGTCTTCGGGACGAAGGATTAGGCCAATCACATCGAAGTCGGGGAAGTTAAACAGCCGGCCGATATCGAAATAGACGGTGGAGTGGGCGTAGTCGATACCGATGCGGTAATTGAGCAGGGCTTCTGAACCGAGCAGGCCGGCGGTGGGAACGCCGGCTCGCTTTTCAAAGAAGGCCATCCGATCTTTTTCCGTTTCCGTAGCAAAGTCAACGACTGCTACGTCAGTAAGAAATAGCGGGCCGTACTGCAGGCGGTCCACGCGCATCAGCTTCCACTTTGGTTCGTCAACTAATCCCCACATATTGGCGGGACCGATGGCGCCAATCATGTGCGGCCAGTTGGGGTGCGCGGCGGAGAGTTTATCGAAGAGGTCGGCTGCGAGAAAGCTGATGGGCGAGCCCAGATCAAGCGCAAGATTGTATTTTTTGTTTTCAATCTGGCTGGGGACCTGGATGAGGCCGTTCGTGGCATTGACAATCACCTTTGCCGCAACCCCCTTGAACTTCAGGCTTCCGAGCTGGGCGATGGTTAGTTCCTTGTCTGGAAAATTGATGAGCACGTCGTAGTTCCGCAGGATGGTGGAGGGAATGTTGATCTCGGCGCTCATGCCGGGAGCGATCGGAGCGTTACCGGCCGGGACTTTTGCTTCTTTGATCCCCGCCCCGATCGTGATCGTCATACCGCTGATACTCATCCCCGGGGGCGGAGCGGCAGAGCAGTGTTGCCCGTCGCAAGAGATCGACCCACCTGTGAGTCCGGACAGCCGCTCCGACATGTCCAGCTCGGGATTTCCATTCTCGATCCAGGCGCGAACGCGCTGCATTGTCCCGTTGGGAAGCGGGATGCCAACGTCGATGATGATGCGGTTGTGATCCAGGATGAAGGGGACCGTTACGGATTTGGGTTCGGACTGGCGTGCTGGCTTGGGGACGTTTTGTGCGATGGAAGCTGCACTGAGAATTAAAACGACAAGGGCTCGGCATCGCATAGATCGATTGTAGCGGCTTAGGAAGACGTTCAACCACAGAGGGCGCGCTTCGGCTGCCCCGAGCCTCGGCGCGGAGCTTCGGCGATACAGGGCAGGCAGAGGTTCACAGAGGGTCTTGTATAATCACAGGTTTGGTCGCGGCTCGCGGACGATTTCTGTAAGGCGCGCGACTTTGGAGGATTGTTGGTACAGGCGGAGATTGGAATTATCGGCGGCAGCGGGCTTTACGCCATGCCGGGGCTGAGCCGTGTGAAAGAAGTGCGCTTGAAGACTCCGTTTGGCGCTCCTTCGGACGCTTATGTTTGCGGCACGCTGGAGGGGCGCAAAGTCGCGTTCCTGGCGCGGCATGCGCGAGGCCACCGCATTCTGCCCAGCGAGCTGAATTTTCGCGCGAATATTCATGGGTTCAAGCAGCTTGGAGTCGAGAGAATTGTTTCGGTTTCCGCAGTGGGTTCGCTGAAAGAAGAGCACAAGCCGCTGGATTTCGTGATCCCGGATCAGTTCTTCGATCGCACGCGGCATCGCGTGGATACATTCTTCGGTGGCGGAGTGGTGGCGCACGTTGGGTTTGCCGATCCTATATGCAGCGAACTGGCGGGCGTGGTTGAGGTTGCCTGCAAAAAGGCCGGCGTCACCGCCAAACGCGGCGGAACTTATTTGTGCATGGAGGGGCCACAGTTTTCGACGAAAGCGGAATCGAATGTGTACCGCGGGCTGGGTATGGATGTGATCGGCATGACTAATTTGCAGGAGGCGAAGCTGGCGCGCGAAGCCGAGCTTTGCTACGTGACGGTGGCGATGGTGACGGATTACGACTGCTGGCATCCGCATCACGATGCCGTGACGGTCGATCAAGTCATCGCGGTGCTGGGGAAGAATGCGGAGAATGCCGCGAAAGTTGTACGTGAGACGATAGCTGCGATGCCGCGGGAGCGATCGTGCAAGTGCGGGTCTGCCCTGGCACACGCGATCTTGACCGATCCTAAGAAGATTCCGGCAGCTGCAAAAAAGAAACTTAGATTGATTATCGGAAAGTACGTGGAAGGCAGTGGTTGAAGGCAGTGGTCGGTGATCAGTGGTCAGTGGTCAGTAGAAACCCCCGCATAAGAGATTTTACTGACCACTGACCACTGGCCACTGACCACTTACGGAAGGAAGAGAGCAGCGCAATGAGCATTGTGGTTGTTGGTTCAGTTGCTTTTGATGACATCGCTTCGCCTTCGGGCAACGTGAAGGGGATACTTGGCGGGGCGGCGACTTATTTCTCGCTAGCGGCCAGCTATTTCACCCAGGTGCGCATGGTCGCCGTGGTGGGCGACGACTTTGGCCCGGAGCATGAACAGGTTTTGAAAAAGCGCGGCGTGGATACGCGCGGCATCGAGCGCGCCTCGGGAAAAACGTTTCGCTGGGGCGGGACCTACAGCGAGAACCTGAGCGAAGCCAAGACGACGTTCACTGATCTGAATGTGTTTGAAAAGTTCCAGCCGCGCATCCCAAAAGAGTACGAGGACACGGAGTTCTTGTTTCTGGCCAACATCCAGCCCACGTTGCAGGCCAACGTGCGCCGCAAGATGAACGGCGTGCGGCTTACCGGATGCGACACCATGAATTACTGGATCAACGGTGCGCGCTCGGAACTGGCCGAAACGCTGAAGCTGGTTGACGTGCTGCTGATCAACGATACCGAGACGAAGATGCTGGCGCACGAAACCAGCCTGCCGCGTGCGGCGCAGAAAGTGCTGGCCATGGGCCCGCAGGCGCTGGTGATCAAGCACGGCGAGTATGGGGCGACGATTTTCTTTCGCGAAGGAGCATTCGGGATTGGGCGTCATCCATTTCGCGCGCCGACTCTACCGCTCGATGAAGTAAAGGATCCGACTGGAGCAGGGGATTCCTTCGCCGGCGGGTTTATGGGCTATGTGGCATCGCAGGAAACGTTGAACCGCGAAGTGCTGAAGCGGGCGCTGTTTTATGGCGGAGTGATGGGGTCATTCGCCGTGGAAAGCTTTGGCACAGAGCGGTTGCAGTCCCTTACGCGCGAAGAGATTGACGCACGCTTTCAGATTTTTCGCGAACTGACGCACCTCGAATGAAGAAGCCGCAACCTGCCCCGCTTAGGCCGTATTCCGAGATTGAGGTCGTGCGCCTGGTATGGCTGGCGATTTTCGTCTCGGTATTTTCCTTTCTCTTCTACTACCGGCATGGAGATGTGCTGCTGTACGGCGATGCCGTGGCGCACATCAATATCGCGCGCCGCGTCTTCGACTCGAAAACTCCCGGTCTGCTGGAGTTGGGAACGGTGTGGCTGCCCCTGCCGCATTTGCTGATTATGCCGTTCATCCTGTCGAAACAGATGTGGCAGAGCGGTTCGGGAGGCTCAATCCCGTCGATGGCGGGATTTGTGTTCGGAGTTCTGGGAATCTTCCGGCTGGTGCGCGCGGCGTTCACGCGCGATGGGGAATTGGATGGGACGGCGAAGCTTGGGGCGTGGGCGGCGGCCGGCATCTATGCTGCAAATCCAAATTTGATTTACATGCAGGCTACGGCGATGGGCGAGTCGCTGTATCTGGCGTTCTTCATCTGGGCGGTCCTGTATTTTGCCGAGTTCGCTCGCGGCGGAGCTAAACCTGGCCGGGCACTGACTAAATGCGGATTGTGTTTGTTCGCAGCTTGTTTGACACGGTATGACGGGTGGTTCCTGTCTGCGGTTTTGGTGGTTGGAGCTCTGGTAGTGACGGACAGAGCCCCATCCTTCGACAAGCTCAGGACAGGCTTTCTCGCAAAAGACGCGAGAACTGAGGCGCCCAGGTCTTTGGACCTCAAATCTCTTTCATCATCGCGGACGCTGCTGGCGAAATTTGTTTTGCTGGCGGCCGCTGGCCCGGTGCTTTGGCTCGGTTACAACAGCATCGTCTATCGGGATCCGCTGGAGTTCGCCCGCGGGCCTTATTCCGCGAAAGCGATCGAACAGAAGACCGCCACTGTGAATCCGGCAAAAAGAAATCCGTTGGCCGCCGGCGCGTATTTTCTGAAGGCTGCGGAACTGAATGTGGGCGAGGCGAAGTGGCTGGGACGGCTCTGGCTGGCGCTGGCTCTGCTGGGAAGTCTGGTGGCGGCATTCCGCGGGCGCGGGCGAATTGCCTTGGTGCTGTGGACTCCGCTGCCGTTTTACGCATTATCCGTTGCCTATGGGAGCGTCCCGATCTTTGTACCGCCGTGGTGGCCGTTTTCCCATTACAACCTGCGCTACGGATTGCAATTGCTTCCGGCATTCGCAGTGTTTGTGCCGCTGGGTCTTGCATTTCTTGTGGAATCATCGATCAATATTTTTCGCATTGAGCTTTCCCCGAGATGGGCGCAGGTCGCGGCGTTGGCAGGCGTACTGGTGCTGGTGATTGCAAGCTATGCCGTGATCTGGCGCGCGGAGCCGATCTGCTACCGCGAAGCTGCCGCCAATATGCGCGGGCGTGTGGCGCTGGATGGACAACTCGCGGGGTGGATCAAATCTTTGCCGGGATTCCACCCTGCTGATGTATCTGGGCGAGCACGCGGGTGCGCTCGAGCAGGGAGGAATCCCGTTGCAGAGGGTGATCAACGAAGGCAATCATCGAGTGTGGGTGCGGCCGGTGGATCCGGAAGGTTTGTGGGAGCGGGCGTTGGCGGATCCAGCTGCGTTCGCGGATTATGCCGTGGGCTTCGAGGGCGATCCAGTGTGGAAGGCGGCGGAGGATCGGCATCTGAAGGCGCTGGTCGAGATCCACACTACGGGTCAGCCTCCGGCGGTGATCTTTCAGGGACGACTGCAAGCACGCGGCCAGGAACAGACGCGGTAATCACGCGGGTTACTGCAACGGGCCAATGTCTGTCCATTCCAGTGGTAAAATCCGGCCATCCGCAGTCTTTGCCGAATGTGAAACATTAGCCCATGAATTGGCAGCGTATTTTCGAGTCGATGCACGGAGAGATGGCGAGTGGATTTGCCGCGACCACTCTCACACGCCTGGCGCTGGCGGCGATTCTAGGCGGCATCATAGGACTGGAGCGGGAAATGAAGCACCGCCCCGCCGGGCTGCGCACGAACATGTTCATCTGTTTCGGCGCGGCGCTGTTCACCGTGTTATCGCGGGCGATTGCGGCCGAGCCTTCGGACTATACCCGCATTGCTGCTCAGATCATTCCCGGCATCGGATTCATCGGCGCGGGATCGATTTTGCACATGCGCGGCCTGACCACGGGGTTAACCACGGCTGCAACCTTATTCGTGGTGGCATCGGTGGGAATGGCTGCGGGTGGCGGACTCTACGTGACGGCGATCTTCGCGACCGGGGTGGTTTTGATCGTACTGTTCGCTTTGGGCCATCTGGAGCGGACGTTCAACTTGAAGAGACTGTTGACCAGCTATGAGGTCACGGGCGGAAACGTTGACGAGATCAGCCAGGAGGTGAACCGCATTCTCGAACACAAGCATCGCCTGATGCAGAACGTTTTGACTGGAAATACGGGCCAGCACGTGCGGATGCAGTTTGACGTAGCTGGGTGCAACCGTGACCAGCAGGAGATTTTGAGCGGCCTGAAGGCATCGCCGGTGCTGGGCAGCGTAACATCGTTAGGACCGGTGGAACTGGAGTGAGTCGGGCTGGCGCGGTGATTCCGTTTGTAAAGGCGAGCGCCTGCGGCAATGATTTTCTCTTGATCGATGCCGCGGTCATCGCAGACGCAGCCGCTCCTGCCGACAAGGCGGCGCTCACGCAACGCATGTGCGACCGGCACGAAGGCGTCGGCGCGGATGGAGTGGAATGGATGTATCCGCACTCGTCGGCGGATGTGGAGATTCGGCTGATCAACGCCGATGGTTCCGAGGCGGAGATCTCGGGCAATGGCACGCGCTGTGTTGCAGCTTATATTTGCGCGGAGCGCGGGCTGGAGAAAATCACGATCCAGACCGGGGCGGGATTGAAGACTTGCGTGCTGACTGGCCGCACCGAAGCCGAATACGAGTTCGAGGTCGAAATGGGCGAAGCCGCCGTGGGTACGGAATTGGCGGTGAAGGTAGGCGCGGGTGAAGCGCGCGGGATTCCGGTTTCGATGGGGAATCCGCACTATGTTTTGTTTGTGCCCGAGTTTGCCGCGAACTGGCAAGCACGAGCTGCGGAAATTCAGCGCAGTTCGCAGTTCAAACACGGCGTGAATATTGAGATGGTTGTGGTCGATGGCAAGCATGATGTGAGCGCGCGCTTTTTTGAGCGAGGAGTGGGAGAGACGCAATCTTCCGGGACGGGCTCTTGCGCGGCGGCTGTCGCTGCGATGGCGGCGAGCAGGGCAGGATCGCCGGTTCGGGTGCATGCTCCGGGGGGAATCCAGGCGGTGCGTCAGGAAGGCAAGCGCGTGTTTCTTCGCGGGGCGGCGCGACTGGTTTGCCGGGGAGGGTTTTTTCTGAGTTAGATTGCTCGCTTTTCTGGATGCGATTTTGCCGTTCACAATCCTTGGGTGCAAGAACCGAAGCGTTTGAATCGTATTTTCATACGGCCGTCTTGTTGAATGTCTTCATCAACTACTCCCCGGATTAAGCCGCCTGCCCTTCGACCGGGCGATACGGTCGGCATTGTGGCGCCCGCCAGCAACGTCAAGCGCGGCGATCTGGAGGCTGGCTGCGAAGGGCTGCGGCGCGCGGGCTATCGGCCGTTTTATTTCGACTCCATTCTCGATCAACACCTTTACTTTGCGGGATCGGTGGAGCGCCGCGCGCGCGAACTGGAAGATATGTTTGCGCGCGACGAGGTGCGGGCGATTGTGTGCGCGCGCGGCGGGTATGGCGCGAATTATCTGCTGCCAGTGCTGGATCCGAAGAAGATTAAAGCGCATCCCAAGATTTTTGTCGGCTACAGCGATCACACTGCGCTGCTTACCTATTTTGCCGATGCTGTGGGCCTGGTGAGCTTTCACGGTCCAATGGTGGCGAAAGATTGGGCGCGTGACGATGGCGTGGATATGGCTTCATGGCAAGCGGCACTGGCCGGCGCGTCTGCCTGGGAACTCAATCTGGGCGCGGGTTCCGGGGTAATCGGTTTGGTGGAGGGAAGCGCTGAAGGAATTTTGTACGGCGGCTGCCTGTCTATTCTGGTGGCGTCGCTGGGCACGCCTTATGAGATTTGCACGGAGGGAACGATCCTGTTTCTTGAGGATGTGGCGGAGAAGCCTTATCAGATCGACCGTATGCTCATGCAGTTGAAGCTGGCGGGCAAGTTGGACGGAGTGCGCGGCATTGTCTTCGGCGAAATGCGCGACTGCTTGCAGAACGCGAATCAGGGCTACACGCTGCAAGAAGTTGTGTTGCGAATTGCGGGCTCATTGGGAGTGCCGGTTGCTTATGGAGTGCGGTCCGGGCATGTGACGGCGGGGAACATCACGCTGCCTTTCGGCGTGCGGGCTGGCTTGACGGTGCGTGGCGGGCAGGTGAGCTTGAGGATTTTGGAAGGGGCGGTCACTGCTGTTTAGGCGCGAAATTCAAAGTCAAGAGCTAACCGCAAAAGCCGCAAAGAAAATCCGCGAAAGACGCAAAGAAAAGACGCAAAGAAAAGACGCGAAAAGCAAAGGCCATAAAAAGAATATGGACGAAAACAAGCACATTCATCTGATCGGCATTTGCGGCACGGCCATGGCGTCGCTGGCAGGGATGCTGAAGCAGCGTGGGTTTCGCGTGACCGGGTCGGACGCTGCGGCGTATCCGCCGATGTCGGATTTTTTGACGGAACTGGGCATTCCCGTGGCCCAGCCGTTTGATCCACGGAATGTTGATCCGCGCCCTGACTTGATCGTGGTTGGCAACGCAATCTCGCGAGGCAACCCCGAATTGGAGCAAGTGCTCGACCAGCGCATTCCATTTTGCTCGTTGCCGCAACTGCTGCGTGAGGAGTTTCTTTGCGGCAAGGAAGTTCTGGTGGTGGCGGGCACGCACGGAAAAACTACGACCACTTCAATGCTGGCGTGGATTTTTCACACCGCGGGCATGCAGCCGTCGTTTCTAATCGGCGGCATCGCGGAGAATTTTGGATCGAGCTTTCATCTGGGCCAGGGGAAACATTTCATCCTGGAAGGCGACGAATACGACACGGCGTTTTTCGACAAGGGACCGAAGTTTCTGCATTACTTTCCCGATGCTGTGATTCTGACTTCCGTGGAGTTCGATCACGCCGATATTTACAAAGATCTGGATGCGGTCGAGATTGCGTTCAAGCGGCTGGTGAATCTGATTCCGCGCCGCGGCCGCATCATCGCTTTCGACGGAATGGCCGGCGATGCCCCCGAAAGCCCCAGCCTCGAGCGCTCGTTGAGCAAGGCGTTCTGCCCGGTGGAGCGCTATGGCGCAAACGCGCGCTCAGAGTGGCGAATCACGGATCTGAAATTCGAGGCTGGGCGAACATTGTGGTCTGTGCTGCACCATGGACAACTCTGGGCGGAGCTCCAGTTCCCGCTGGCGGGCGAATACAACGTATGGAATGCGACCGCCGCGGCGGCACTGGCTGCGGCCTACGGCATCTCGAAAGAGGAAATTGCAGCGGCGCTGAAGACCTTCAAGAGCGTGAAGCGCCGTTTAGAAGTGAAGGCGCAGGTGAACGGCGTCACCATCATTGACGACTTTGCGCATCATCCCACGGCGATTGCGGGCACGCTGAAGGCATTGCGGGCGCGTTATGCGGGCGCGCGGTTGTGGGCCATTCTGGAGCCGCGGTCGAATACGCTGCGGCGGCGCGTGCTGCAAGCCGATCTGGCGCGAAGTCTCGCGCTGGCGGACGAAGTCATCGTGGCCGGTGTCTTCCGGTCGGAGGCTGTGCCGGCCAACGAGCGCCTCGAGTTGCCGGAACTGGCGGCGGATATTCAGAACCTTGGCGGGCGCGCGCGGTTGATTGCGGATGCGGATGCGATCGTGCAGACGATCGCTCCGGAGATGCGCGGCGGCGATGTGGTGGCCATTCTTTCCAACGGCGGCTTTGGCGGCATCTATGAGAAACTTCCGGCGCGGCTGAGGGCATTGGGGGCCGAACCCACAGCGGTCAACGCCGCAAACGCGGCGGGGAAGCAATAAGAATGAGGCATTCGATCGTGACCGCACATACTACTCGACAGATGTTTCGCTTCGCGCTGTTTTTCGGGATGGCCCTGGCTCGTTGCGGCGCCGCAACCAACTACACAATTTCGCTGTCGAATCCTGAGCAGCATCTGGTCGAGGTGCAGATCCAATTGCCGGAAGGCGCGGCACAACGGGAGTTGCAGCTTCCAGTATGGAATGCGCTGTACCAGGTACGCGACTTCGCGCAATACGTGAATTGGGTGCGCGCGAAAGATCGGCCGGGCCACGCGCTCACAGTGCGTGCGCTCGATAAGAGCCGCTGGCAGATCGCGGGCGCGCAGGGCGGCGCCGTCGTCGAATATCAGATGTTTGTCGATTCCTTCGGGCCGTTTGGTGCGCAGTTTAATTCGCATCATGCATTTTTCAATCTGGCGCAGGTTCTTATGTATCCCGTGGACGCGCGCAACGGGCCGATGGTCGTGCGGTTCACTCACGTCCCCGAGAAATGGCGCGTGGCTACGCCACTGTCTTCAATCCCGGAAGGCGGTTTTAGCGCTGACAACTATGATCGGCTGGTGGATTCTCCGGTTGAAATCGGAACGTTTCAGGAATCTGATTTTGACAAGGGCGGCGGACACTATCGCGTGATTGTCGACGCCGAACCGGGCGACTACGACATGGAAAAGCTTACGGCCATGCTGCGCAAGATCGTCGCGGCTGCCACCAGTTGGATGAACGATCGTCCCTTCGACAGCTACATGTTTCTTTATCACTTTCCGCACGGACCGGCGGGCGGAGGCATGGAGCACGCTTACTCGACCGCGATCTCTCTGAATGCCGAGGCCCTGGCGCGCGCCCCCGACGCGCTGGCTTCGGTGACGGCGCACGAGTTCTTTCATCTTTGGAATGTAAAACGCATCCGCCCGCAGACGCTGGAACCGGTGGATTATACGAAAGAAAATTACACGCGGGCTCTCTGGTTCAGCGAAGGATGCACCAGCACGGCGGCAGACATCATCGAGTTACGCGGCAGCCTGCTCGGCGAACCCCGCTTCGAGCAGGACCTGGCGGCTGGGATCAGCGAACTGGAGCGGCGTCCAGCCCACCTGACGCAATCAGCGGAAGAGTCGAGTCTGGATGCGTGGCTTGAGGGCGACGCATACTACCGGCGTCCGGAGCGCAGCATTTCGTATTACAACAAGGGGGAGTTGCTGGGCATCACGCTCGATCTTGCGGTGCGCGAGGCCAGCCACGGACAGGCGTCCTTGCGCGAGGTCTTTCAATGGATGAATCAGAACTATGCTAAGAAGGGACGCTTCTTCGCCGACTCAGACGGCGTGCGCGAAGCTGCCGAAGCCGTCAGCCACGCGGACCTGGGATGGTTTTTCACGAAGTATGTTTCGGGAACCGATGAGATTCCGTGGAATGACTTTTTCCGCAGTGTGGGACTGCATGTGGTGCAAGGGACAAACACAATCGCGGATGCCGGGTTTGTGGCCTCGCGAAACTTTGATGGTCCAATGGCTGTGGCTGCGGTGACGGCGGGCAGTGAGGCGGAACGTGCCGGCCTGCAGGTGGGTGACACTGTTGTTGAGATCGATGGAAAGATGGCAGGACAAGAATCTTCCCAGGAGATGGCAAGGCTGAATCCGGGCGACACGATTACCGTGAAAATCCGCGGGCGGCGCGGTGCAGAGCGCGAGTTGAAGTGGAAAGTAGAAAGCCGCGAAGAAATCTCCTACGAACTCAAAGACATGGAAAACGTTACCGCACAGCAGCGCGCGCGACGGACAGCGTGGCTGAAGGGCGAGGCAGAAGGCCCGCGCTAGGGAACATTTCAAGATGATCCGGACACTCGTGATGCTGACTTTCTGGGGACTGGCTGCGCCGGTGGCGGCGCTGATCGGATTTCCCTGGACGTTCATCACCGGTGATGTTCGCCTGCTCTATCGCATGTTCATGTTTGGCGCGTTCAACGGCGTGCGGTTGATTGGATTGCGCGTGCAGGCCGTTGGGCTCGACAAGCTCGATCCGGCGCGCACTTACATCTTCATGTCGAACCATGTGTCGAATCTGGATCCCCCGATTACGATTCCCCTGATACCGCGGCGCTCTTCGGTGATGGTGAAGAAGGAGTTGTTCAGCTTTCCGATTCTGGGGCGCGCGATGCGGATGGGGTCGCTGGTGCCGGTCGATCGCGGCAATCGCGATGCGGGGATTGAATCGGTGAAGATCGCAAAGCAGGTCATCGAGCAGGGCGTCAACATGGCCATTTATGTGGAAGGCCATCGTTCATTCGACGGCAAGCTGATTCCGTTCAAGAAGGGACCGTTTTATCTGGCGATGGAATGCGGAGTTCCAGTGGTTCCGGTGACGATCACGGGCACGCATTACTTGATGCCGAAGGGACGGTTCGCCATCAAGCCGGGAAGGGCAACGGTGATTTTTCATCCGCCGATTGAGCCGAAAGATTTCGGCAGTCGCGAATGTTTGATGGAAAAAGTGAGAGCGGCGATCGAGAGCGGGCTGCCGGAAGACTGCCGAACGCAGCAAGCCACGAAAGTTTGAAGTCGAAAGCTTTGTCACTTTGAAACGTATTATTGTGACTCCAAATCCACTTCTTGTATTGTGACCCTGGCTTACTTGAATGTTCAAGAAGTAGGATCGATCATCGTGACATCAGGCGTGGACACTCGTCCAATTCATGCCGTAACACTCAGGCCATGGTGAGACTTGTTAAGTGTGCAGCGCGGGTGATCGTAAGTTTGTGTTTGGCGGGTGCTGATATCCACGCGCAACAGCAACCCGCGCCATCCAACGCGGCTCGTCAGTCGCTCGCTGATGCGTGGTGGACCGGCCCGCTGCTGGCGCCTTCGGCTGCGACCCTGCCGCGCGGACATATTTTGATCGAGCCTTATGTCTACGATGTGACTACGCAAGGTTTCTACAATGCAAGCGGCGCTCGTGTCAGCGCTCCGCATTCCAACGGATTCGGATCGCTAACCTACATCAACTATGGCTTGGCGAACAAGTTCACGTTTGGTCTGATTCCCACGTTCGGCTACAACGACGTGAGCGCGGGCCTTAATAGCGCCGGCATTGGGCTTGGCGACCTCACCGCGCAAGCTCAATATCGACTCTCGCAATTTCACGATGGCCGCTGGATTCCTACGACTTCCATTAACGTGCAGGAGACGTTTCCCACTGGAAAGTACGACCAACTCGGCAGTCGAGCGAGCGACGGCTTCGGGGCGGGAGCCTACACCACGACCATCGGTCTTTTTTCGCAGACATTTTTCTGGCTTCCGAAGGGCCGCATTCTGCGTGCGCGTTTTAACCTGACGCAGGCGTTTTCGAGCAATGTGAACGTGCGGGACGTCAGTGTTTACGGCACGGCAGAAGGATTCCGTGGACACGCCAGTCCCGGGAGCACTTTACTCATCGACGCGGCGGCGGAATATAGCGTGACGCGCAGTTGGGTGCTGGCGTTCGATGCTATTTACCGTCATCAGGGCAATACGGCGGTGACGGGTTACAACAGTCTGGATGCCAACCAACCCGTGCAACTGAACTCGGGTTTGAGCCAGGAGTTTGGCTTCGCGCCAGCAATCGAATACAACTGGAACCGCAGCGTGGGCGTGATCTTTGGAGCAAGGCTGATCGGGCCCGCGCGCAACGCAGATCGCACCATTACTCCGGTCGTGGCTTTAAATTACGTTCACTGATTCAGCTTTCCCTGTTACTCCTTCGGTGTCTTGGCTCTTAGCGCCCGCGCCATTTCCGGCAATCTTGGCAAGACTGCGGAATACTTCAGCCACAATGTGTGATCGACTGCGGGAGCACCGCTGACCAGCGCACCAGCGGCGATGTCGTTTGCTACGCCGCTTTGTGGCGTGACTATGGCGTTGTCGCCAACCTTGCAGTGGCCGACGACTCCAACCTGGCCTGTCAGAATCACTCGATTGCCGATTTCGGTTGAGCCTCCAAGGCCTACTTGCGAGCAGAGCAGGGCATCTTTGCCGACTTGCGATCCGTGACCGACCTGCACGAGATTGTCGATCTTTACTCCGCGGCCTATGCGGGTTTCGCCTACGCTGGCGCGATCGATGCAGGAGTTGGCCTGGATTTCGACGTCGTCTTCGATTACGACTGGAGCTGGCTGAGGAATCTTGTGCCAATGTCCGTCGAGAGTCTTGGCGAAACCGAAGCCGTCGGAGCCGATTACGACTCCGTTGTGCAGGAGGACGTTGTTGCCAATGCGGCAGTTCTCGCGGACCACAGCGTGCGCGTGCGCGAAGAAGTTGTTGCCAATCTTCACGCCGCGATAGATCACGACGTGCGCTAACAGCACGGCGTTGTCGCCGATCTCGACATTCTCGTCGACGACTACGTAAGGGCCGATGTGGGCATTCTTTCCGATTGTTGCGTTGGGGTCGATGATTGCCGTGGGATGAATTCCAGGGGCATAGCGCAGCGGTTGGTGGAAGAGTTCCAAAGCGCGCGCGAAGCTTAAATATGCATCTTCAACGCGCAGCGTGGCTGCTGGAATGACAGGAAATGTTTCAGCGACGATCACGGCTGCGGCTTTCGTATGTTTAGCTGCGGAAGCATATTTTTGGTTGGCGACGAAAGTGATTTCCGAGGGGCCGGCTTGTTCGATGCCGTTTAGGCCGGTGATCTCGGTATCGGGAGAGCCATTGTCGAGGCGCGCGTTGAGGGCAGAGGCGATCTGAGAGAGTTTCATTTTGGTGGATGGATAGACGCGAGTAAATCGTACACCAGTTTCAAAATGGGTCGTCCACCCAGCCGACGGTGTTTACCTTCTTACACGATTATACCCTTGACCAAGGGTACGGAGGCGGCGCATGATTAAGCCGTTTCCGAAGCCGTATCCGATACAAGAGCGGCTTCCAGAGAGGAAGCAAATGACAATCGCCATAGGAGTGATGGCGCACGAAGGGTTAGTGGTCGCCGCTGATTCACAAGAAAGCACTGGCGATTACATGAAGGGGACGAAGGGAAAGATTCAGTGCTTTTACTGTCCAGAAGGAGAACCCGATACGTTTCGTGGGCGGTGTATTTCGAGTTGCGTTATCGCTGGGGCGGGTGACTCAGGATATGTTCAAGCATTGACTGGGCGAATGGGGGGCGTCTTCTTGTCAAATCCAAAACTTCCCATTCAAGGGATGCCAGAAATAGCTGTGGCCATGCCGAAGGCACTCCCTAAAGCAGAGACACTAAACCACAAATTTGAGCAATGCATAAAGACTTTCTACAAAGAACACATTATCCCATTCTCCCCTCTCCCTGAGCGAAAGCGGCCAGAAGTGGAGATGCTGTTTGCAGTTCAGCGCCATAACATAACGGCATTCTTTACAACAGAAAAAACCGTCATCAATCCCGCCTTTCCGTGCAAGGCTATAGGGATGGGTAGCACATTTGCCGAACTATTTTTAGGGAAACTGTGGCGCGGCATGTCTGTTGAGCAGGCCGAAGTTCTAGCAGCTTACATAATCTTCATGACGAAAGAGTCCGTTGAATCATGCGGCAAGTACACCACTGTCGTGTCGATTAGGAGATCGAAGATTGTGGAGGGGCCTAGCGGAGGTCAGATGCTCCCTACCACGGAAGCATCCTGGCTGAAAAGAGAAGTCATTGAAGGGTGGGAGTCCGCATTCCGAAAAAGGTGGTGGAACGCTGAACAGGGAAGGGTGTTTTCTTTGATTGACGAGGAGTTGCTGAACCAACCCCCTAAGCCGTCAACTTCTCGAAAGTCAAAGGGTCAGCGGTAACCATATGACGCAAGGTGTCGATAAACAAATCGGAGCGTTTCCGGCGATTGAAGCGGAAGGTCATCTCGTCAAGGTAGGCTGGGAGATGCTTTGCGCTGATCTTGTGCCAGTTCCCATGATGCCGCGCTTGAGCAGCGAGAACGCGGACTCCACGGTGTTGGTGTGAATATCGCCATTCCTAACGGACGTACTCTTTCGCCGTGATTGACGGTCTTGTGTTCCGCATCGCCAGACCGCATTGCTTTGGGTAGGCGGGAGTTCGATCCGTCACAATCACTTCCACATCGGTGCTCACGTTCTCTCGGATGTACTTCGCCAGTGTTCCGCTCTTGGCATCTTGCTGCATGGAAGAACCGCAGATCACCATTGCGCTGCCGAATGCCGATAACAACTTCCTTGGCTTCATCGCAGCCTTGAGCCATGGCCCAGCATGCTTTCCGCCCACATACGTTTCGTCCATTTCGACAGTACCGTCCAGCATAGGCCGATCTACTTCTTTCATGGCCGCTCGGATTCGGTGACAGAGATACCATGCAGTCTTGTAGGAACCTTTGTGCTGTCCCCACAAGGTACGCTTGAGTTGCATCGCGCTCATGCCCTTCTTCGCTTCGCAGAGCAACAGGACGGCAACAAACCAGATCGGCAACGGAAGATGGGAATCGTGGAATATCGTTCCGCTGGTCGCGGTGAACTGGTACTCACAGGCAGCACATTCATACCGGGCGTATTCTTTCAGGCGGGAGATGTGGGTATCCTTGCAGCGTGGACACATAACGCCTTCGGGCCAGCGCAGCCGTTCCAAGAGTTCACGGCAGCGATCATCGGTAGGGTAGAGAGTATTAACCTCAGGGAGTGTCATGACAGAACCTCGTAAGCCGAAAAGAAGTCACCGCTACAACGGGTGCCAACACGGAAGCTGGTTGCTGGGATAAAGAGAGACCTACGCCGAATGCTGCGTTCCGGGACGCCCGCGTTACCGGATAAACCGCAGAAAGGAAATGGGTAACGGCAACCATGACAGTATATTGCCATTACCGTTACCCTTTGTCAAGTGAATAATCTTGCCTTCTTATAACAGGGTACCCCCCCTCCCCCCTCCCCCCTCGATCTTTGGAATCATCGAGTTAAGCATGTTTTGGCCCGCAAAATCCTTCAAACAAAGGACTTACGGGTCAACATCTAGATAACAAAGGAGTTGCGGGCCGGGTGCGCTCCAACGGCGTGCTAGCGATCCGTACCGCCTTTGCCAGGGCAATCATGAATGAATTTTTTGTGAGGCGCAAGGTCAGATGTCACATAGGTTGCCTGTGCAAATCTGTGGAAATCAAAAGCCCCGCCCAAGCGGAGCTTGGACGGGCCACCCGTCCGTAGACGATTTAGAGTGCGCCAACCTCCGCCTAGACCGAGCCCCTTTTACTGCACGACCAGTTGGAAGGTTGCTGTATGTGTCAATGCAGTGCTGCCGGAACCGCTCATCGCCGTCACGGTTATCGTGGAGATGCCGGTCGGAGTGCCGGTATTCCCGCCGCCCCCACCACCGCCGCCACCCCCTCCTCCACCGCCACAGCTGGGAAGGATCGTCAATAACGCGACCAATACCAGCGCGACCAGTGCGCATTTGCGGCGCTGCTTCGATGGAACCCCGAACAGGAATATCCCGCCGAGAATGAGTCCGCCTGCCGCAGCCCGGGCGACCATGCTGCCGGAAGTGCCCCCAGGCCGGTTCTGGGCTTGGAAAGGGGTGGTTTGGATAGTTATGGAGACTGGACCGCTCCCCGTGAGGGATGCAGGCGAGAAGCTGCAGGTGGTCTCAGCCGGGAGACCGGAGCACGAGGATGGCGTGAAGTTGATGGTACCGGTGTAGTTGGACTGGCCGACGATACTTAGGTTAACTCCTCCTCCTCCTCCTTTCAGCACTGTCACACTGGTCGGGTTTGAGAAGATTCCAAAGTCGGTTCCGGTGACAGTGAAGGACACTGAGGAGGTCGACTGCGTGGAGAAGTAATTCGCATCGCCGTTGTAGAGAGCGTACACGGTTTCGGAGGTTGGCGGAACGAACGACAATACGGCTTGAGCGGCTGTGTTGCCACTCATATCGGTAGTTCCAGTCACCGGCACGCTCTGTATCGGCGAGCTGTTGAGCGAGTTGTAAAAGGTCACGGTGCCCGTTGGCGTAGCGCCCTTGCTTGTGGTGTCAACGAATGCGGTCAACGCCACATTAGTTCCGGCCGGAACTGACTGAGAAGTGGGAGAAAGCGTCAGGGTGGGCTGCGGATATATCACCTTGATGCTTCCTACTATGGAGGTTGAAGGACCGTAATTCCCGTCACCGCTATAGGTAGCGGTGACCATCAGGGTGCCCGCCGCGGAGAATGTAGTGTACAGGTACGCACCGAGGTAAGCTGTCGCCGTGCCAGAACCCGCGACGGGGGAATAGTAGACGGTGCCGGGCAACGGGGTCCCATTGCTGGAGAATGTAACGGTGCCAGTCGGCGCCGCGCCTGTACTGTGGGTTTGCACGAGAGTGCCTACGCTTGTTTCAACGCCAACCAAGGCCCACGCATCTCCGCCGAGATTCGGCGCGGTGGCGGTCGTGGTCGCGGGTGTTATGGTAATCGCTTGTGTTGCCATGCTGGCGTTGAAGCTGGTGTCGCCCGCATACGTAGCCTTCACCGAGTCTGTTCCGCCGGGGAGTTGAACGGTGAGGTCCTCAAAGTATCCATAGCTGTTTAGCGTGTAGGCCCCAGCATCAAGTGCGGAGCCGTTGTTGGTCATGGTGACGGTGCCGGAGGGGCATGCGGTTGCGGCTGTGGCGCTGACTGCCGTGCACATTGCTCCGGCAGAATTTTCCACGTTCACCCGCAATATGTAGGGCGAGCCATAGACGGCTGTATTGGTGTTGCTGCTAATGATGCTTCCACTGCTGTCGAATGTGATCAGGAAAGCCTGAGGCTGGCTGTTCTCTTTGTTGACCGTCACGCTGATCGGAGTGGAATCGCTGGCGGCATATGTGCTGTCGCCGGGATAGTGGGCTGTCACCGAGTACGTTCCGCCGGGCAGAAGATCAGTGGTCCCTGAGGCCGCGCCATTCGACAAGTTGACGGCCGTGCTGGCTGGAGTTGTTCCCCCCGAACCGCCTTGCAGCGAGATTTCACCAGTGGGCGTTCCTGCCCCTGTTTGCGGCTTCACGGTGACGCTGAAAGTTACTGGCTGGCCGTGTGTGATGGTTGTGGGCGTGAGGCTGTTCAGCGTCGTAGTCGAGGGCAGCGTAGTTACCGAATTCCACAGCGTCACCAGATTGTTTGCATTCACCGAGCCTAAGCCGGTGGCCTGGTCGTAGCCGGTGCCGGCGCTGTAGCCGTTGAGGATGCCGTACTTGTCGCCGGAAGAGGTGGTGCAGTTGGGGCTGCCGGCGACGCAGGGCAGGGCGTTTGTCCCATAGGTAACGTCATTAAAGATGCAGGTGCTGGCGGGGCTGGAGCTGGAGTTGCAGCTCGAGAGCGTGTCTTGGGCTGCCAGTTTGTAGAAGACGTAGTTGGCGTTGCCCTGGCGCGATCCGGTCTGCTGGTTGACGAGGGCCATGATTCCGGCGAAGGCGGGCGAGGAGACGGAAGTGCCGCCAAAGAGGAGAAACTCCTCCGACTGCAAGTTGCAGCCGCCAGTTTGGTCAGACTGGCAAATGATGTAGGCGGAGTTCACAAAGCCATTGCTGGCAAATAGCGACACATCGGGCAAGTCGCGCTTGCCGTCAGGCGGCACGCCGATTCCGGTTTGCCAGGAGGGTTTGCTGTATCCTCCGGCGCAATTCAAGGGACTGGAGCCGGTGGGGGTGGTGCAATTGCTCACTCCTCCCGAGCCCCCAACCGTATCGATGACGTCGGCCCGTCCATTTGCTCCATCAAGGTTCGGGTTGTTGCAGTTGGCTTCCGCACTGTTGCTGTATCCGAGAGACGGGCCGAACAGCGGATTGGTGCAGGAATCGTTCCAGGGCATCTCAGGGATGTAGCTCAGCGCCGAGGCCTGGGTGGTGGAGTTGTTGTTTGTGCTCCAGTAGGTGGAAGGATTGCTCAGGTCGTTGAAGTCGGTTCCTCCGACAGCCACGTTATAGGGAGTGGAGGCGTAGCCGCTGACTTGCAGACCGTACTGGGCAGCGTAGGGAGGGGCGGCGTCAAAATTGTCGCAGCCGGCAGAGCCGCCGTCGCCGGCGGAGACGAAGACGGTGATCCCCTGGGCCGACGCTTGCTGCCAGAGGGTGGAGTAAAACTGGTTTCCGGTGGTTCCGATCCCGAGTTCGCACTCGCCATAGCTTTCGCTCATCACCGCGGCCAGATTGTTCTCGATGATATACACGGCCGACAGGTCGACTCCCGAAGTGGTCTCGGTGGATTGCGAAACCACAAAATCAATCGTCGCCTGGGGAGCGACGGCTCCAGACCACGTAACGTCGATGTCGGCTTCCGACTCATCCCCCTGAATGCCTGGGTCGGGTCCGTTCAGGATGATGTTCAGGGGATTTCCATTCGCGGTAGTTTGAGCTGGAAGACCGAAGAGGCTGCGAAAATCGGCAACGTCCTGCGGGTTGATATTGGATTCGCCCACGATCGCGATGGTCTGGCCGGTTCCGTTGATATTGGCATTCCACAACGGCAGCAGGTTGTAAATGGTGGCGAAATCGTAGGGACCAATGCCGTAAAAACAGAAGCCGTTTTCAAAGTTGTCCTGGACGCATCCAAGGGGAAACGTGTACTCAGGTTTAGCGGCTGGTTTGAATCTGCCGGTGGCTTTGTCGCGATGGAACTTGCCGACCGGGATGTTCATGGCTTTGCGCGGAAAATTGTTCAGCGAGGCCACACCCCCTATGGCGGAGGTTAGCGCGGACGGAATCGATGGATCGGTCGAGTTGGCCGAGTGCTGCTCGCCATTCACCAGGTATTTGTGAATCGTGGTGTGGAAAGCCTCCTGGACTTGGCTGGCGGAGCCGGAGAACTCCAGCACGGTGCGGCCTTTGGTTGAGCCCACCTGGAAGCCGTGGGATTGCAGCCATGCGGTGATGGTTTGCAGGTCGGCGTCGGTGGGGCCGAATTGCTTGCCGTACTCTTCTGGCGTTAGCCACTTGTGGTAGCTGGGCGAGGATTTGTCCTGCTGGGCGTCGAGAAGTTTTGCCAGAGCGGCATCCTGCTGGGGGCTGCGCTTCAGCACCAGTAGCATGCGCTGCATGGGCAGCGTGGCGGGGGCGGTGCCGAGGTCGAACTGCGGACGCGCGAGGGGATGGGTGTTGCCCTTGAGGACGGTTAGTTGCGATTCGTCGATTGGCTGCGTTATCAGTGGGCGCGGCGCCGCGGACTGGGTTTGGCTGGCGGGCAGTTGCGCAAACGAACTTACAGACAAGAGCATGGTGGTACACACGACCAGGAGTAGCCGCGTTTGAGCGGGGAAATGCGGGACCTTCATGGAGTGACACCTCCCCTTTGGGGGCGGAGCTATCCTTGAGACGCAGGCGGGCCAAGAGGAAGGGAGTGGCGCGACCGCTCTCGCTGCGCAGCAGGTAGGGCCTGCGCGGGACTAGTCTTTTTACTTCAAGTGGGGGCGAATTGCAACCTTAGATTGCGGTTTCGGGCGCTGAGGAAAGATCCGCAATCGACGGGCTCGTCAATTACTCTTCCGTGGTCGGGCAGGTTAATTGCGCTGTACCGACGATGGTGCAGCCTCCGCCGCAGGCGGTGAGCAAGTTGCACTCGGTTGGTTCGAAGGCAAAAACCGAGAAGGTGTTGGATTGGGGTCCGCCCACTTGGCCGCATGTGGCCAGGCCTGTGGAGGTAACGGTGACCTCGGTGGTGGAGGCTCCTGCCAAGCACACGCCCCAAGTAGCGGGTTGAGGTGTGAGCGTGTAAGGAGAAGCGCTGTAGTGGCCGGTGGCGGTGAACTGCACCTCGCCGTCGACGGTTGGCGCAGTGGCAGCCGGGGGACTGATGGTGATGGACTGGAGTTGGCCGTTTGGATTTGAACTGGTTCCGCAGGATAGAGCGAGTGATGCGGCCAGAAGCAGAGCTAGAGAAGAAAGCGTTGGGCGGAGATTTTGCATAACGCCCTCCTGGGGGATTAGAGCCCGCAAGCAAGCGGCGGGTTGCAAGAAAGAGCCTAGTCTTTCTGACCAACTCCTTGAAATTCTACACCTCAAACCTACTCTTCGAACCTACTCTTCAAACATGGGTACTTGGCGCTGGTCCTCGGTGGGGCCGCGGCGGGGACGGCGGGTGGCGCCGATCACAGCTAGAACTTGCAGCGATTCGAGGGCGGTGCGGGGGACGAAGATGCGCTGTGTGTTCGAGCGCTGGTCGGGAGGGTTCACGAGATAGCCTTCCGGCATATTTTGAGTCAGGTCGGAAGGCATGAGGCCTTCGAGGATTTCGTTGTCTTTGAAGCGCAGGCGGACCCACAGGCCTTCGGAGCGGGGGCGGGAGGTGAAGGTCTTGCGGGTCAGGGATTCGGAGTCGCCGAATTCGCGTACGAAGTAAACGCCTTTGATCTCGCGCAGATCCATGGCTACTACGTTGCCTGAGGTATTGAGGAGTTCTAGTTTGCCTTCGTTGAGGAATTGCGCTGGGGAGACGTAGCCGGAGACGGAGTCCCGGTCCATCTTGCGGACGATTACTTTTTTGTGGGTCGAGGGCATGAAATCGGCTTGCGGCTCCGGCCTCCGGCAAACGGGAGCGTGCTTGCCTGAGACGGGCAGTCGGTATCGTGATTCTCGCACTAATTGAGGAGAAATCGCAGGAATCCACGTTGGCAGTAGCCAAATTGTTAACCTTGTGTTATTCCTTTAAGTTGCCTTGGCAAGGCTCAAGTCTCGTCTAAGTGTTTTGTATTGAGACGGTTGGGTCCTGTTTCGAGTGCTATTGCCGAGGCTGGGCCGGGTTATCCTGTGGAAATCTTGTGGAAAAGTTGGAGGCGAGCCAGCTTTCCGATTTCGTTACCACGGGGGACACGGGGTTTCACGGGGTAAGGCAGGACGTTAGATTACCGCTTTGTGGGTTGTTTGTCTTGGAACGTTTGACGACGAATGGCTGATTACATCTACACTATGGAAATCCGGTTGACGCCGGATCAGTTGAAGGGCGTCAACCTGGTGCAAGAAATAGCCCGCGCCGCGGGAATCACTCTCTACCTGACCGGGGGCGCGATCCGCGACATCATCAGCGGGTTCACCATCCGCGACTTGGATTTCACGATTCAGGGCAATCCCCTCAAGCTGCAAAAAGATCTTGAACGCGCGGGCGCGCAGATCGCGGGCCACGATGACGACGTGCGCACTCTGTTTCTGGTGCTGCCGGGGAATGTGCGCGCCGAGATCGGCATGGCGCATACCGAAGAGTATGAGAAGGTGGGCAAGGCGCCGGTGATTACGGCAGCGAGCATTCAGGAAGATTTGCGCCGGCGTGACTTCACAGTTAACGCGATGGCCCTGTCGCTGAATGAAGGGTCGCGCGGGCTGCTGCTTGATCCGTTCAACGGCGTGGCGGATATTGAAGCGAAGCTGTTGCGCATCCTGCATAACTATTCGTTCGTGGAAGATCCCTCGCGATTGATTCGGGCAACGCGCTTTGCGGCGCGGTTTCATTGGCCGCTGGAGGAACGGACGCAGCAGCGCTATGACGCGGCGAAAGAGAATAATTACATCGAGCACATTTCGCGCAGCGCCGTGGGACATGAGATTGCGCAGTTGGCGCACGAAGATGATCCGCTGAGCGTGGTGCGGGCGCTGGAAAAGGAAGAGTGGTTGAAGGTGCTGCATCCGCACTGGTCGTCGGCCAAGGTGGATGCGAACGGGCTGGCGCTGTTGATGAAGACGCGGCAGCAGATGGTCGACCTGGGTTACACCGTTGATCCATCAGCGGCGGTTATGCACTTCCTGACGGCGAAGCTTTCGGATAAAGATATCGCGGATCTGCGCCGGCTGATTCCGCGCAAAGATCTGATTGAGGCGTGGCGCGACATTGAGGATCATGCCAAGGATCTGGCGAAGCGGCTGACCGGGAAAGAAGCGGCGACGCCGTCTCGCACCTGGAATCTTTTGTCGGCGGCGCGGCCGGAGATGATTCTGTTTCTGGCGGTAACGGCGCGCCATCAGACGGTGGCGGGGAAGATCAAGAATTTCCTGACGAAATGGCGGCAAGTGCAGCAGCGCATTCCGTTGCCCGAGATGACCGAGTTGCTGATTACTCCTGCACTGCCGGAGTATCCGAAGATTGCGAAAGATGTGTTCATGCTGCTGCTGGATGGGAGACTGCGATCGCGGACGGAGACTTTGAAATTCTTGAAGCCGTTTGCGCCGCCGCCACCGCCACCGCCTCCTCCCCCGAGACGCGGGCGCGGTCCTAAGGCTGCGGCCGTGGCCCCGGCAGCAGCGGAAGTGCCCGGGAAGAAGGGCGCGAAAGGGAAGGCCGCGGCGGCGGTGGCGCCTGCCGTGCCGGCGGCTCCGGCTGCCGCGGCGAAGCCGGGGGCCAAGGCAAAGCCAGCCGCGAAGGCAAGACCAGAAGCTAAGGCGAAGCCCGCTAAAGCGCCGGCTAAGCCCGCGAAACACGCTGCCAAGCCGACCGCGAAGCATCCTCCAAAGAAGGCTGCTTCGAAAAAGGCGAAGGCCAGGAAGCGATAGGTTGCTGGTATCGGCAGTCCCGGGCAGGGTCCTGATTCGCTCCGGTTAGGTACTAATTTCTCGCATCGCCTGGTTTGAATCCGGCATATAATGTGGGTATGTATCGACCGCTATTCATTGCGGCGCTCGTGCTCTTGCTGGTCTCGGTGCCGCTTGCGGCGCCTCTTTCTGCTCAACATGGCGGAGGCCACGGCTCAGGTGGTGGGCACGGGTTTGGTGGGGGTCACGGCGGCGGGTTTGGTGGCGGCCACGCTTTCAGTGGAGGGCACTCGGGATCTGGTTTTGCGGCGCGTCCTTCTGGACGCGCTTTCGTTTCCCATCCATCCGCGCGGAGCTTTGCTTCTCGTCCATCCAGCGCTGCACGCGGCTTGAACCGCTCCGGCGGCGCGCGGATCCGAACATACGACCGCAGGAACCACCGCTACCTTTATGGAGGGTACGGCGGGTATGGTTATCCGGGGTGGTATGGCGGATTTTACGATCCTTACTGGTGGTGGGATTCCGGTTCGGCGTTCGACTATGAAAAGCAGTACGAGACGGGCCTGGCGAATGAGATGAACGAACAGAGCCTCGAAGAACAGAGGCTGCGCGCGCAAAGCGATCCGGATGTTTATGCGAAGTTCGACGCCTGCTGCGCCGCGCGCAAGGGAACACTCGGATATTCTGCCGGCTACGGTACTGGTTTTCCGCGATCAGCACAAACTGGAAGTGCAGAATTACGCCATCGTCGGCCCGACTCTGTGGAACTTTGCACCGCAGCGTACGGAGAAGATTCCGCTCTCTGATCTCGATCTTCCGGCGACCACCAAAGCTAACGACGAGCGCGGCGTGGATTTCCGACTGCCGGGCGCGCGCGAGGGGCAATAACAGCAGTGCAGCTCTGTGGATAACTTCCCGCTTGCACAGAGCTGTTTCCCGCTAGAATGAGCGCAATACCAATTGCTGATTGTTGATTTCTGATTGAAATGCTCGCTGCGCGGGCTTTCAATCAACAAACAGCAATCAGTAATCAACAATTCACTATGTCCCAATTCGTCCACCTGCACCTGCATACCGATTACTCGCTGCTGGATGGCGCCTGCGATGTTGAACAACTTTGCCAACGCGTGAAAGAGTTGGGCATGCCCGCCGTGGCCATGACCGACCATGGAAATATTTTTGGCGCGGTGCATTTCGTGAACGCGGCACATAAGTATGGCGTGAAGCCGATTGTGGGCTGCGAGCTTTACATCTGTAAGAAAGATGATCACAACATCGAGCGCACGCCTCCCGATGGCGATACCTACAACCATCTGCTGGTGCTGGCGGAGAACGAAGAGGGCTACCGCAATCTGGTGAAGATTACATCGGAGGCCTCGCTGCACGGTTTTTATTACAAGCCGCGGGTGAGCAAGAAGTTTCTGGCGGAGCATTCGCGCGGGCTGATTGGGCTTTCGGGATGCTTGAAGGGGGAAGTTGCAGAGCGGTTGATGGAAGGGAACTACGATGCCGCGCGCGCGGCAGCGGGAAGGTTTGCTGACATTTTCGGCAAAGAGAATTTCTATCTTGAGATTCAGAATCAAGGGCTCGCCAAGGAACGGGAGATTAATCCGAGCCTGTTCAAGTTGGAGAAAGATCTTGGTTTGCGGATGGTGGCGACCAATGACAGCCATTATCTCTGTGAAGACGATGCGCACGCGCAGGATGTGATGCTGTGCATCCAGACGGGCAAGTCGATTCACGACACGCAGCGGATGAAGTTTGATGGAAATCAGTTTTTCGTCAAAAGTCACGACGAGATGTATCGCGTGTTCAAGGATTCGCCCGAGGTCCTGACGCGCACGCTTGATATCGCCGAGCGGTGCAGTCTGCGCCTTGAAAAAGTCGCGACGCCGTTCCCGCAGTTCGAAGTTCCGGCGGGTTACACCATCGACAGTTATTTTGAGCACGTTTCGCGCGAGGGCTTTGCCCGGCGAATGGAGACGTTGCGGCCGCTGCACGAGCAGGGGAAGCTGAAGCATCCGATTTCTGATTATCAGCAGCGGCTGGAGCGGGAACTGGGAATCATCCAGCAGATGAAGTTTGCTGGATATTTTCTGATTGTGTGGGACTTCATCCGGTACGCCAGGGAGCATGACATTCCGGTGGGGCCGGGGCGTGGCTCGGCGGCTGGCTCGCTGGTTTCGTACGCGCTGGGAATTACTGATCTCGATCCCTTGCAGCACGAGCTGCTATTTGAGCGCTTTCTGAATCCGGAGCGCGTCTCGATGCCGGATATCGATATCGACTTCTGCATGAACCGGCGCGGCGAAGTCATCAACTACGTCACGCAGAAGTACGGGCGCGACAACGTGGCGCAGATCATCACGTTTGGCACGATGGCGGCTAAGGCTGCGATCAAGGACGTTGGGCGCGCGATGGATATTCCTTACGCCGACGTGGATCGCATTGCGAAGATGATTCCCACGCAGCTCAACATCACACTCGACCAGGCCATCGAGGATTCGCCGCAACTGCGCGAGGCGATGGAGAAGGATGGGCAGATTCGCGAGTTGATTCAGACCGCGAAGAAGTTGGAAGGGATGGTGAGGAACTCCGGCGTGCACGCTGCCGGAGTGGTGATTTCGCCGCGGCCGCTGACGGAACTTGTTCCGCTGCACAAGACCAAGAACGATGAAATCGTTACTGCCTTCGACATGGTCGCCATCGAGAAGATGGGCCTACTGAAGATGGATTTTCTTGGGCTGACCACGCTGACGATTCTTACCGACGCGTTGAAGCTGATCGTGCAGACGCGGGGAACGCCGATTGCTCTGGAGAATGTTCCGCTGGAGGATGCGGAGACTTACCAGAAAGTGTTTCACAAGGGATTGACCTCGGGCGTGTTCCAGTTTGAATCGCACGGCATGCGGGACGTGTTGCGCAAGTATCAGCCGAACTCAATTGAAGATCTGACGGCGCTGAACGCGCTCTATCGGCCGGGGCCGATTCAGGGCGGAATGATCGATGATTTCGTTGACCGCAAGCATGGGCGCAAGCGGGTCGAGTACGAACTGCCGGAGCTGAAAGAAATTCTTGAAGAGACGTTGGGCGTGATTGTCTACCAGGAGCAGGTGATGCAGATCGCGAACCGCCTGGCGGGATATTCGCTGGGTGAAGCGGATCTGCTGCGGCGAGCCATGGGTAAGAAAAAAGCGGAGGAGATGGCGCAGCAGCGGGAGCGCTTTGTGGAAGGCGCGGCGCAGCGCAAGTTTCCGCCGAAAAAGATCGAGAAGATTTTCGATCTTATGGCACAGTTTGCGGGATACGGATTCAACAAGTCGCATTCCGCCGCGTACGCGCTGCTGGCTTATCACACGGCTTATTTGAAGACGCATTATCCCGTCGAGTTCATGGCGGCGCTGCTGACATCCGTCACGGGCAGCACCGATGACGTGGTGAAGTACATCAACGAGTGCCGCGAGATGGGCATTGCGGTTGAAGCGCCGGACATTAACGTTTCGGATGCGAACTTCACGCCGCATGGAGAAGCGATTCGCTTTGGTCTGGCGGCGGTGAAGAATGTGGGGGGCAATGCGATTGAGTCGATAGTGGCGGCGCGGAAAAAGCTGGGGCGCTTCAAGTCGATTTACGAATTCTGCGAGAATGTCGATCTGCGATTGCTCAACAAGCGCGTGCTGGAGTCGTTGATCAAGAGCGGGGCGATGGATTCGTTGGGCCGGCGCGCGCAGTTGATGACGGTGCTCGATCGCGCCATGGAGCGCGCGCAAAAAACGCAGCGCGACGTTGAATCGGGCCAGCACGGGCTGTTTGGAGTATTTCAGCAGGAAGAGTCCGAGGCTCACAACGACAAGCTGCCGAATGTTCCTGACTGGGACGAGCAGGCGCGGCTGGCGGCAGAAAAAGAAATCCTCGGATTCTTTATCAGTGGCCATCCACTGGAGAAATATAAAGACAAGCTTGCCGACCTGCAGGCGCTCCGTATCGATGAGATCGCCGCAATGACGCGGTCGACGGGCAAGGACGAGACGATCGCGACGGCAGGGATCATCGCCAACGTTCGCGTGCAGAAGTCCAAGCGCGGGGAATTTTATGCTCAGGCTACGCTTGAGGATATGTCAGGGTCGATCGATATGATTGTCTTCCCGGAGGCGTATAGGCGCCTGGGCGACAAGGTGAAACTCGAGGTTCCGGTGCTGGTGAGGGCCGGGGTGCGAATCGAAGAAGGAGCCAATCCAAAGATAACTGCGGCTGAGATTATGCCGCTCGAGGACGCCAAAGTTCCGCTGCCGCGAGCGATTCGCATTCGTGTGCCGCTGGAAACCGCGGGTGAGGGCACGGTGGACGATCTGCACATGCTTTTTCGTGAGCGCAAGGGCGAGGCGCGGGTGTTGTTTGACGTGGAACGCGCGGGGGATTTCATGGTGGTGATGGAAGCGGAGGGTTATAATGTGCTGCCAGATCGCAACTTCATCGCCCGAGTGGAGCAGTTGTGCGGGCGGGGAAGTGTCCGCGTGATCAGTTGAACGAGCACTCAGTTAAACCGTATATCAGTTAAACCATGGAAGCCACCGACAAGGCGCAAAAGGAACTGGAGCAGATCGAGCGGCAGGTAGCGCTGATCGAGGCGAGCGCCGGGCAGAACGAAGTGACCCAGCGCCAGCTCACGAAACTTCAGGAGCGCGTTAGTACGCTGCGACAGGAGATAAAGGCGTTGCAGACCGCCTGGCAGAAAACCGAACTGGCACGGCATCCGCAGCGTCCGCAGACGCTCGACTACATCGAGCGCGTGTTCACGGATTTCAGCGAGATCCACGGGGACCGGGGCTTCGGGGACGACCCCGCGATCATCTGTGGGATGGCTCGTTTTCATGGCGATGAGGTTCTGGTGATCGGCACCCAGAAGGGGCGGGACATGAAGCAGCGCGTGCACCGCAACTTTGGCACGCCGCACCCTGAGGGTTATCGGAAGGCGATGCGCATCATGCAAGTCGCCGAAAAATTTCGGCGGCCGATTTTCACTCTGGTGGACACGGACGGCGCCTACCCTGGAATTCATGCGGAAGAGCGGGGGCAGGCTGAGGCCATCGCGCACAATTTGCGAGAGATGGCGCGGCTGGAAGTGCCCATCATTGCGACCGTGATTGGCGTTGGCGGCAGTGGTGGCGCGTTGGCGATTGCTGTAGCCGACCGCGTGCTGATGATGGAGAACTCGATTTACTCGGTAATTTCTCCTGAGGGGTGCGCGGCCATCATGTGGCGCGACGCGACGAAAAAGGAGCTGGCGGCGGAGGCCATGCGCATTACCGCCCCGGATCTCAGCGAACTCGGTTGCATCGACGACATCGTCCCAGAACCCGAAGGCGGGGCACACCGAGATCACGAAGCGGCAGCGAACTTGCTCGACGTCAGCCTGCAGAAGCACTTCTCGGAACTGAAGAAGCTCCCGGTGCCGGAGTTACTCGGATCACGATATAATAAGTTTCGCAACATGGCGCAGTTCTTCAAGGTTGAGTAATGAGTCCGCAGTGATCTCTTCTTACAGTCTCTCGTTCCCAAATAGGTTCCTCCGGGCTTCGGGCGCGCGATTTGATGTGCCGCGGCCAGATCGCCGCCGTATAATTAGATATTCCCCTCGCGTTGGACTTTGGGCGGGTCTTGGTCCGCCCCTTAATCAAAGGAAGGTGTAGGGATGGCCACTACGGATGTCGCTCCCCAGGGTACGGGCGGGCAATTGGGACGCAAACGCAATGTCAATGACATGAGCATTCAGGTTGCCACGGTGAATGGCTCAGGCTCACAAAGTTCGAATACGGTTTTGTTGCGTGCCATTTTTCAGATGGGCGTGCCGATTTCGGGCAAGAATTTATTTCCCTCAAATATTGCCGGTCTGCCGACCTGGTACACGATTCGCGCCAACAAGGATGGCTACATTGGCCGCAAGAAGGAAATCGACTTCCTGATTGCGATGAACGCCGAGACGGCGCAGGACGACGTTATGTCGCTGGCGGCGGGAGCTTCGGTGCTTTATGACGAACCGCTTGCTCTCCACAAATTGCGCAACGACTTGATTTTCTACGGAGTCCCATACGACAAACTGGTGGCGGCGGTTTGCCCGGAAGCCAAGCTGCGCAAACTGGTCAAGAACATGGTGTACGTGGGCGTGGTCGCGCAACTTCTCGAAATTGAAATGGACGAGGTGGAGAAGGCGATCCGCAAACAGTTTGCCAAGAAGGTAAAGGCGGCAAATCTGAATCTGGCCGCGGTGCGGGCGGGATTCGACTACGCGAAGGCCAGCCTGCAGAAGCGCGGAGCGTTCTACATCGAGCGCATGGACAAGACCGCGGGCAAGATCATCATCGACGGCAACTCCGCGGCGGCGCTGGGGTGCATGTTCGCCGGATGCACGGTGGTGACGTGGTATCCGATCACGCCCTCGTCTTCGCTGGTAGAGACGATGATTGATTACATGAAGGACTACCGCATTGGTCCCGACGGCAAAGCGACCTTCGCCATTGTTCAGGCGGAAGACGAACTGGCCGCGATCGGCATGGTGATTGGCGCAGGATGGGCAGGGGCGCGCAGCATGACGGCGACCGCGGGCCCGGGAATTTCGCTCATGGCTGAGTTTACCGGCCTGGCCTATTACGCCGAAGTGCCGGGCGTGATCTGGGACATTCAGCGGGTTGGGCCCTCGACGGGCTTGCCCACGCGCACTTCGCAGGGCGACATCCTATCGACTGCATTTCTTTCGCACGGCGATACCAAGAACATCATGCTGATTCCGAACTCGGTGGCGGAGTGTTTCAGCATGGCGTCGGAGGCATTCAATCTCGCGGAGCAATTTCAGACTCTAGTGTTTGTGATGTCCGATCTTGATCTGGGGATGAATAATTGGATGTCGGATCCGTTCGAGTATCCGACGACGCCGATCAAGCGTGGCAAGGTTCTGGACAAGGAAGATCTGGATAGGCTGGGCGGATTTGCGCGCTATAAGGATCTCGACGGCGATGGCGTGGGATATCGCACGCTGCCGGGAACTGACCATCCTGCGGCAGCCTATTTCACGCGCGGCAGCGGGCACAACGATCGCTCCAGCTACAGCGAGCGGCCGGACGATTACGAAAACAACATGGAGCGGCTGAACCGCAAGTTCGAAACCGCGCGCTCATTTGTGCCACGGCCGGAGATTTTCAAGGGCGACAAAGCGAAGATCGGGATCATCGCCTATGGAACGTCGCATTGGGGGCTGATCGAGAGCCGCGACCAGTTGCGCAATGAGTACGCGATTGAAACCGACTATTTGAGGTTGCGGGCTTACCCGTTTACGCGGGAAGTGCATGAGTTCATCGAGCAGCACGAGCGCGTCTATGTGGTCGAGCAGAACCGCGACGCGCAGATGCTCAGCCTGCTCAAACTGGATCTGAAACCGGAGCTGATTACGCGGCTGCGAAGCATCAGCCATCTTGACGGACTGCCGCTCGATGCGCGATCTGTCACCGACGAATTGAGCACCATGGAGGGTAAGTAATGGCGACCACGCCTGCTGCTGAACCCAAGTCTCCTGACCCCAAATCAAACCGCATCGGCCTGAGTGTTATCGACTACAAGGGCGGCAAGACCACCCTTTGCGCCGGCTGCGGACACAATGCCATCTCCGAGCGCATCATCGAAGCCATGTATGACATGGGCGTACAGCCGGAGCGGGTTGCGAAGCTGAGCGGGATCGGGTGCTCGTCGAAGAGTCCGGCTTACTTCATGAACCGCTCGCACAGCTTTAACTCCGTGCATGGACGGATGCCGTCGGTTGCTACTGGCGCGATGCTGGCTAATCGCAATCTGATTGCTTTGGGCGTGAGCGGCGATGGCGACACGGCTTCGATCGGCATCGGCCAGTTTATTCATCTCATGCGTCGCAATCTTCCCATTATTTACATCATCGAGGACAACGGCGTGTATGGCCTGACCAAGGGCCAATTCTCGGCCACTGCCGATCTGGGGTCGAAGCTGAAATCGGGCGTGATCAACGATCTGCCGCCGATTGATACTTGCGGGCTGGCTATCGAATTGGGAGCGACGTTTGTGGGGCGGTCGTTCTCCGGCGACAAGCGGCAGTTGAGTACCATGCTGAAGGCTGCCATCGCTCACCAGGGCACAGTCATGCTCGACGTGGTCTCTCCCTGCGTGACCTTCAACGATCATGAGGGTTCGACCAAGTCTTACAAATATGTGAAAGATCACGAAGAGACATTGCAGGAGATGAGTTTCGTTCCGCACTTCGAAGAGATTGATGTGGAATATGATCCGGGAACGACGGTGAACGTCACCATGCATGATGGTTCCAGCCTGCGCTTGCGGAAGCTGGAGGAAGACTATGATCCGACCAACCGGATTCAGGCGATCACCCGCCTGACCGAAGCGCATGACAAAGGCGAGGTGCTGACGGGACTGTTTTACGTCAATACCAAAGCGCCCAGCTTTCTCGACATGCTAAATATGGTCGATCAGCCGCTGGCCACGCTGTCCGGAATCGGTGACGCGGCCGGGCAGGGAAGCGCTGGAAGCGGCGATGGAGGAGTTGCGGTAGGGTGAATTCGAACTTGCGCTGTCTTCGAAACTTACTTCATCTGATGATGTAACTTCAAAACGCCGGCCCAAGAGCCGAGGAAGACGCTCAGCTAAGAAGAAGCTAAGCTATTCAGGCCATACGCGTTCCATTAAGATTTCTCTTGATGGAACCGCCTTGCCTTTTGCAACCAGACGCATTAGCATGCACTGGCAACAAAGCTTACCCGTATATAGTAGCACCACTGAGTACCTGCGGTGAAGAGTAACTTCAATCCGGCAGTTAGCGCCTTTCGCATTCACTGGTTCTCCCCGCGGCATTGTTTCGATTTCCTGATCCCTGAGCGCCTAACGGATTTAGGCCGTGAGATTCTCGATAGCTCGACCTAATACTCCAGCAATAAATCCCAACCGGACTTTCGACTGAAAACACTCGGAAGACGGTCCCGCAAGATCCGCTACCTCCAAGCGCAGAATAAGCGCCTTAAGCCTCACCGTTTCTGGAGTGAGTACTTATCGAATGTAGCGCTGACTACAGGGGGCCGTGGTTCGGCCTCGCTCCACTCCGATTCGAATTTTGCGACAAAGTCGGGCAGCCCTTGCTGCGGGTTAATCGCGAGGATGCCCTCAGCTCAAATCACGGGGTTGAGGAAATTCGCGCATACCCGAAAGCATACCTTTGTCCGATTGGCTGGGCTGTCGGAGTTGTAGTTGACATTCGTGGTACTTTTTCTCTCTCCGACAGTCCCGCTCTGGTTAAGTGGCTGCGGACCCAACCGAGCTTTAGCTGTGAGGGCCGTACTGTGCGCCTCGACGCTTCACTGGGTGTTCTGCACGACAAGGTGCGCAAGTCTTTGCTTTCCAACAACGCTCCCCTTCCACTCATCGACCCTGCGCTCGACACCTATCTTGTCGCGAGCCCTATTGCCTTTGAGGGACAGGCAGACTTCGACGGCGGCAGCTTCACGCTCGACTCCGGGATGGTTGTAGAGTTACTCACGGGCGGCCGTATTGCCGATCAGAAGATGTTGATCAAACCGGGCCTCCGCAGCATTACAGTTACCGTCATGAGGAGGGGAACGCTTCTTGTGACCCAGGTATTGGACCCCGACTTGCCTACCGCTCGGTGCGCTCTGAGCAATCTGAAAAACTCGCTCATGATGCTCGCGCTCATGCAGCGTTTCCATAACGCTGCGCAAGATCACAGCAACACCCAAGTTCAAAAAATGCGGGAAGAGGTTGGGCGGACGTTCACGCGATTTTTCAGTGCCTGGCACTCACCGCATTTTCACCAGATATGTGCCGCGCATACCGGTGTCCAAAGAATGCTGGAACGCCAATCCGGCTCAACCTACAATATATATAATCCTAAGATCGATCATTCCGCTATCGGGGACCACTCGACCGTCCTTGTGGGCGCTAACCCGTCGGCAACATCGTCAAATCATTCGACAGAGGAGGATCCAATGGGTAGTAAATATAATTTCACTGGTGCGACCATGACCAATAACGCGGTAGGGGACTACGCAACGTTCGTCCAAGCCGCGGAACCAACTCAACTTGCGACCGAACTAACAAAGGCGCACAAAGCCCTGAGCGAGCGTGCCACCACCGACGACCAGAAAGCCGACGCCGAGAAGGTAAAAGCCGCTGCCGACGAAGCCGCAAAAGGCAATAGCGAGGGTGCATGGCAAAAACTGAAGCAGGTTGGCGCTTGGGGCGTCAACATGCTGAAAGAGGTCGCAACCTCGCTTGCCCTGGAGGGTCTGAAGCGGCTGTTCGTGTAGGAGTTTTTCTTCGAACTGAGCCAGGGTGGAACTACGGGAAGGCGAGCCGGCAGTGACGCGCAAATTCCCTCAAGAGCAGGGACCAGGAATGGTGCGCCTCGGGGAGATTCGATCCCGACCTTCTGGCTCGTAGGTAAGATCCACAATCAACGACTTCCCGGCTGCAGGCCTAGTCCGGAGCCGTAATATTCTGCCAGCGCCTGCCTTTCTTCTTCCGTTAGCAGCGCGGCTATGGTGCGCATCGATTCGTTGATGTCATTGGCGCGCGTCCCGTTCGCAAATTCTTCCAGTTGTTTCAGAACGTAGTCGGCATTCTGAGTCGCCAGCGACGGCACTCCGGGGCGATAGGCTATGGGACCATGGCAGGCCTGGCAGGGCGGAATGCCGCGCTCGCCATCTCCGAACGAGACCAGATGTAACGCAATGGCCGCATGCGCGGGATCGGGCCGGGACTGCGGGAAGGCTCGGTTGTCCTGGGGATCGGTGAAGATGGGCAGCTTGGCGAAATAGGCGACGACATCGGCTTCGTCGTGAGGTGAAAGCGACGCTGCGATCGGATCCATGGTGTGGGAAGGCCGCTTTTGAGTTCGAAAATCCTCCAGTTGTTTCCAGATTGCAAGCTTGTTCAGGCCGGCCAGATTGGGAGTTGACGCTCTGGCGCTAAAGCCTTCGTCTCCATGGCAGTGGTCGCAACGCTTCGCCAGCAGCAATCCGCGGAAGGCATCTCCGGTGGAGGCTGCGGCTATGGTTTCCGGGGTCCATGCCACGTAGGAGGGAATTCGATCCGGAGGATTGTCGCCCGCCTGAAGCAATAGCGCACCCGCAGCGAGGACGACAAGAATAGCGAGTCCCAGAGTTACGACGGTGGTGAAGCCCGGAAATGCTGTAACGGGATCGGCGGGCCGGTTATTGCGCTGCACATGTCCCCCGTTCTCCCGGCTGTAAGGCAGGAAACTGTTCGCGCGGCACGACCTTCAAGGCCGAGCGCATGGCGTAGTGTCCTGCTCCGCAAAATTCGCGGCACGTCGTTTTGTATTCGCCGGCACGGGCAAACTGAAGCTGCGCCTCGCTGATCGTGCCGGGCAACACCTTCACGGCGTAGTCGGTGCCATCGAAAGTGAGCGAGTGAACGGCGTCGGCGCTGGTGATGCGAAGATGAACCGGAACTCCGGCGGGAACTAACATGCAGTGGGGGATGAAAAGGTATTGCTGCGCGATCATGCGCACGGTGACGGATCCATCCGAATTTTGCTCGGTTCCGAGATTGTTCTCCACGAACTCTCCTGCCAGGTGGAGCGACAAGGGGTCGACATGGGAGCCCTTCAGAAAACGGAGAAAGGGAACGTCAATCTGGTAGTAGCGGGTGGCAGGGATCAGGCTCAGAACCAATACCCAGAGGATCAACGTTCGCAGCTTTCGCCAGTTCACAGGTCGCTCGATTTACTGGGCAGCTTCCAGTTCCTTCAGCACGGCGCTGCAACGTTCGCAGACTGTCGGATACATCTTGTCCTCGCCGACGTGGGTCGAATAATTCCAGCAGCGTTCACACTTGGCGCCATCGGCCTTCTTCACTTCTACGTGGACGCTCCCCGTGCCGTTGCCGGAGGCCTGGGTGAGAGTTACCGCGGAGACAATGAAGAAGTAGCGTAGCTGATCGGCGTAACGCGCCAAGATCGAATAAATCGGATCGGCGACGGACAAAGTTACTTGCGCTTCGAGTCCGGTGCCAATGATTCCCTGTGTTCGCGCCTCTTCGAGGGCTTTTAGGACGCTCTCGCGAACATGTCGCAGCTGAATCCATCCCTTGTCGCCCGCAATGTCTGACAGGATTTCGCCGCTGATTTTGGTCGCCTGTGGGGTGCGGATTGTGCCACTAGCCGTGAAGTTGTCATCTACGAATCTCGCCAAATGAACACTCTCTTCTCGGAACGCAACCTTCGGAAGGTAATGCCAGACCTCCTCGGCGGTAAAGCTCATGATGGGTGCGAGAACACGCACTACAGTCTCGCCAATACGCCACAATGCTGTTTGTGCGCTTCGCCTCTTCCGTGATTTTGGAGCAGAGGTGTACAGGCGATCCTTGAGCACGTCGAAATAGAAGGCGCTCAGGTCCACAATGCAGAAATTGTTCGCCCGTTGATAAATCTTGTGGAAAGCAAACTCGTCGTAAGACCTCAAGACGCCATCGGCGAACGAGATCGTCATCAACAGAGCATACTGGTCAATCGCCTCCATTTGCTCGAACGGAACCTCATCGTTCGGCGGGTCGAAGTCCCCGAGATTTCCTAAGATGTAGCGGAAGGTGTTGCGAATCTTCTTATAGTTCTCACCAACCCGCTGCATTAGCTGCTCAGAGCCAACCACATCCTCACGGAAGTCAACCGACGCCACCCAGAGGCGCACGACTTCTCCGCCCAGGCGGCCGGCGATGTCGACCGGGTCCACGTCGTTGCCGCGGGACTTCGACATGGCCTGGCCTTTTTCGTCGAGCGTCCATCCCGGCGTGACTACGCCTTTGTAGGGCGGCGTGCCATGCGTGCCCATGGCGCAGAGCAGGGACGACTGGAACCAACCGCGGTATTGGTCCCCGCCTTCGAGATAAAGATCGGAGGGCCAGGGATAGGTGGGCTCGTCGGCTACTAGCGCGAGATAGCTTGCGCCGGATTCCAGCCAGACATCGAAGATGTCGGTTTCTCTTTCGAACTTCGTGCCAGCACAGTGCGGGCACTTGGTGCCGGCGGGAAGAATGGTGTCGGGTTCGGATGTGAACCAGGCATCGGCGCCAGCGCGCGCGAACAGTTCGACGACCTTGCGATTGATGGCGTGGTCGTTGAGCGGCTTGCCACAGCTCTCGCAAAGAAAAACGGCGATAGGAACGCCCCACACGCGCTGCCGCGAGATGCACCAGTCGGGGCGGGTGGCGATCATGTTGGAAAGGCGCTCTTCGCCCCACGCGGGATCCCACTTCACATGCCTGATCTCTTCGAGCGTGCGCGTGCGCAGAGTGTCATTTTGTGAACCTCGTCCACCGACAGAGCCCGGCATCGGTGTTTCCATCGAGATGAACCACTGCTCGGTGGCGCGAAAGATCACCGGATTATGGCAGCGCCAGCAGTGCGGGTAGGAGTGCTCAGTCTTCTCGGCGTGCAGCAGTGCGCCACGGCTGTTAAGCAAGTCGATGATGGGCTGGTTCGCTTCCCAGACGCGCTTGCCGGTGTATTCCGGCAAGCCGTTGCGCAGGATCCCTTTTTCGTTGACGTTGCTGGTGGCGTCGAGACCGTACTTGACGCCGGTGATGAAGTCTTCCGCGCCGTGCGAGGGCGCGGTGTGGACTACGCCCGTACCGGTGTCCATGGTGACGTATTCGGCGAGCACGCCGAGGATTCTGCGGTCGAGGAAGGGATGCTGGAACTTCAGGTGCTCGAGCTTACGGCCCGGGAAATGCGCCAGCTCACGGGGATCGGCAAGGTTACATTTCTCCGCCACATCTTTCGCGAGCTTCGTGGCGACGATGAAAACCTCGCCGCCAGATTCCAGGGCAACATATTCTTCATCCGGATGAAACGCTACGGCCATGGACGCAGGCAGAGTCCAAGGGGTTGTGGTCCAGATGATGGTTGAAACTTTCTTTTTTCCGAGTGGGCCCGCCAGAGCTGGATCGATTTTTGCCGGGTCATCAAGCAGGGCATATTTCACCCACACGGTGGGGCTGGTATGGTTCTCGTATTCGACCTCCGCTTCGGCGAGCGCGGTTTCGTCGTGCATGCACCAGTAGACGGCGCGCAGGCCCTTGTACACGAAGCCGTTCTCGTAAAAAGAGAAAAACGTCGAAAGCACCACCGACTCGTACTGCGGATTCATCGTGGCGTATGGGCGGTCGAAGCGGCCGAAGACTCCGATGCGTTTGAACTGGGTGCGTTGCAGGTCGAGAAACTTTTGGGCGTATTTGCGGCATTCGGCGCGGACGTCGAGAGGACGCATCTGCAGCTTTTTGCCGCCGAGTTCCTTGTCGACTTTGATCTCGATGGGCAAGCCGTGGCAATCCCAGCCGGGCACGTAGGGCGCGTCGAATCCCGCCATGGTTTTCGATTTGACGATGAAGTCTTTCAGGCATTTGTTCAGCGCTGTGCCGAGGTGGATGGGGCCACTGGTGTAGGGCGGGCCGTCGTGCAGAATGTAGCTGGGCGAGCCTTTGCGGGCGTCGCGGATGCGCTCGTAGATGCGCATCTGCTCCCAGCGGGCCAGTGTTTTCGGCTCGTTCTGCGGCAGATTGGCCTTCATGGGGAAGGCGGTCTTAGGCAGATTGATGGTGGCTTTCAGTTCGAACGGCACCCGGTTGGATTCTCCCAAATGATTGAATCTTCTCATTATAGGGAGAGGAGATTAGAACGTCTATGCGGGCAGAACTGAGGTGGGTATCTTAAATTCATCAACTAACAAGGACACGAAGGTACACGAAGGACTGACACGGCATTCCGGCGGAAACTTGAAATACACTTCGTAAAGGGTGGCGAAAGGGGTACAATTTTAGTTGAAGACCGTGCTTCCCAGCGCGGAGGTATGCGTGCTTGATTCCGTCTGTGGGGCGGAATTCGGCCTCCGGGAGGCGGAAGAAGAATCATAGAAGGGTTTGACGAGGCAACTTGTTGGAAAGCCTGCTCATCTGTGTAAACGGGGCTTTGCCAAAAAGACAGCCCGTTCACTACTCGTACGAGGAAACTGAACCGGGGAATAATGGCATCATCAGAAGTCACTCCCAACGTTAATGCCGGCAAGGAGCCGGAACTTAACCTGTTGCTGGCTCCGGACACTTTTGAGCCGCTGTGGAAGTCGCTTTTCCGCGGCTTGGATGAATTCTTCTTTCCCAAGAAACTTCCCCCGCTCAAACTGGAGTCGAAGCCTATCCCGGTGAGGGATATCTGGGGCTTTTACAACTACAAGAAAAATGGGGCGCTGGGCTCGACGGTTGCCCATGTGGTTGTGATCGCATTGATTATCTACGGCACGATTCTGGGGCGGCGCCTTGTGACCAAGGTCGAGGCCAAACCTCAGACTGTTATTTCGTTGCTTGATCCCGGCGACTACGCGCTGAAGCCCGGCAAAACCCAGGCTGGTGGCGGCGGAGGCGGCGGTGATCGCGATGTGCTGCAGGCCTCGAAGGGGCGATTGCCCAAGTTTTCGATGCAGCAGATTACGCCGCCCGCGGCTGTGATCCGGAACGAGAACCCGAAGTTGGCGGTTGAGCCCACGGTGGTGGTGCCGCCCGATATTAAGCTGGCGCAGCTGAACATGCCGAACCTTGGCGACCCGAAGTCGGGCGCGATGATTCCTTCGAACGGTACAGGATCGGGCAGCGGCATCGGTTCTGGCTCGGGCGGCGGTGTGGGATCGGGCACTGGGCCGGGTGTAGGACCCGGCGAAGGCGGCGGAATTGGGGGCGGCGTGTTCCGCATCGGTAAGGGAGTTACCCCGCCGCGCGTCATTTATCAAACTGACCCTGAGTTTTCCGAAGAAGCTCGCAAGGCGAAGTATCAAGGGACTTGTGTTCTCGGCTTGATCGTAGATTCGAATGGGCGGCCGACGGCGATCCGAGTGATCAACGCACTGGGCATGGGTTTGGACGAAAAGGCCATCGAGTCAGTCAAGAACTGGAAATTCGAGCCCGGCAAGAAAGATGGGCACGACGTAGCCGTCGAAATTGCCGTGGAGGTTGACTTCCACCTGTACTGAGGAATGCAGTTGTCAGTACCGCGTACCCACTAGGAATCCTTCCGCAGCACTGCCAGGTGCAGCAGCACCCGGCGCTTGAACCCCAGCCTGTGGTAAAGCTCAATCGCCCGCACATTATCTTCCCGGACGTGCAGGAACGGCGTTTCTCCGCGAGCGAGGATGCGCCGCATGACCTCCGTCATCAGGATGCGGGCGTAGCCGTGGCCGGTGTGATCCGGGTGCGTGCAGACAGCACTGATCTCCGTATGACCTGGAACGCTCATGCGTTCGCCAGCCATCGCTATGAGTTTTCCATTGCTGCGAATTCCCAGGTAGGTACCCATCTCATGAGTGCGCTTGCTGAAGGGACCGGGCTTGGTGAGCGCCGTCAGTTCCATCATTTCAGGCACGTCTGCCGCACTAAGTTCGATGATCTCTCGATCAGTCGAGGCTAGCGAGGCCGGAGCGCTCGCTCCCTGGTAAACCATCTGAGGCATGGGAGTGCCGAAAATGAGTTTCCATCCGGGGCGCGGCTGGTAGGGCTGGTCCAGAGCCAAGTTGACGGTCTGGCCGGGGCTGAGGAGCGCCGCCAATGACTCGTATCCTCTCCCTGTGGGCTCGAGGAAGCCCGCAATCATAGAAACTTCCGGCACAAACCTGCGGGCCTGGTCGAAGGATTCGGACAGGTTTGCCTGCCGCGTGGTTAGCGCCGTCCACACGACGTTGTCGAGGGGATGCATTGAGCTTAGCCTGCTGTTTTCCGATTGGAGTGATCGAGAGCCCATTCGGACACAGTAATTCTGGTGCGCGCGGCGTGCTATCCGAACCTTGCGGGCAAACGTTAATTGTCCGGTTCTCTATTCTTTCAAGTCCACGTGCTGTACGTCTGCGATGGGATGGCCCAGGAAGCGCTCGCCCAAGCGCCGGAATTTCTCCACCGAATCTGTAGCAAAGAACTTGAGGCGCGGCTGGGCTCGTCGCTCTTCGCTGCCGGTGGGGGCGGGAGGCAACAGCGTCTGCAGGCGTGCGGCGACGGCCCGGGCAGTAGATTCGGCGGAGTCCACGATGCTCACCTGCGGCGGCACCACGCGATGCAGCAGGGGCTTGAGCAGCGGATAGTGAGTACAACCGAGGACCAGAACGTCGGCGTTCTGAAAGCCGTCGCTAAAGGCCTCGCCCAGATAAATGCGAGCGACCTGTTCGGTGACGGGGTGCTCGACCCATCCTTCTTCGACCAGCGGGACCAGCAGCGGACACGCTTTCTCCCGTGCATCGAGGCTACGCGCTTCAAGAGCTTTGCGGTAGGCGTGGCTGCTGACGGTGGCTTCTGTTCCGACGACGACGACTTGCTTGTTTTTACTGACCGACTCGGCGGCCTCGGCCCCGGGGTCTATCACGCCGACCACGGGCACGTGCGCTGCGGCCACGATGCGGTCAAGGGCAAGCGCGGTTGCAGTGTTGCAGGCAATAACCAGCAACTCGGCCCCGTGGGCTTCAAGGTACTGAGCAGCCTCGACGGCATAGCGCGCTACCGTTTCGACCGACTTGGATCCGTAGGGAAGGCGCGCGGTGTCGCCAAAGTAGAGATAATCCGCGTTAGGGATGAGTTCAAGTAAAGCTTTAAGAACGGTCAGGCCCCCGAAGCCGGAATCGAATACGCCGATGGTGGGACGCCGGAAGGTCACCCTAGGCTAATCCCAGTGTTTTCAACTGGGCAGGTGTTAAGGAAACAGGAATTAGAGCACTCTGCCCGGCTCCGAGTTTCGCGATCTGCGGGTGAACTGTATGCTTGTCCATGTGCAGCCGTTCTTCGAGGAACTGTCGGACCTCCTCGATTGTCATGCGTAGCTGAGGCACCGCCGGACGTGGGCCAGACCGCGGACTGTAGATTACTGAGTAATAATCACGTTGGACTGGATGTGAACTGCCGGCCCTCACGATGAAGATCGACCCACCGTATACGTAAGCATCCTCAACAAAGTTTCCCGCAATTTGCTCATTGACCACCCTAAAGGTCTCCTGCGGCACAGCTCTGCTCGCCTTTTCCAATGACTTCAACACCCGGTCGTTGGGGCTCTTCAAAAAAATTCTCCTGAGCGGAACTTCATCGAACAATCCCTCCTTCTGCAGGGCTTTGTTGACCTCTGCGTAGGCTGCGAGCGGGCCCTTGCTATCGACGACCGGAGTGGCGATTATGAACTGCCACTCCTGCAGTTGCGGGATAAACGCCCAAAGATACACAGTCACTGGAATGGCTTCCCGCGTGAGTGCCGCGACAATACGTCGACCGATGTCGATGTCGTTGTTTACCAGCGCTGCCGTAGCCATTGCATCACTCCATTCTTTCCTGCGACTGCTCTGTGCAGATCGTTAGCATTCAGGCCCTTTGTCAAGTACCTACTGCTTATGTCCCAATCTTTGACCACAGCCCAATTCTTGTTAAGCGAGCTGTTTGCTTTGATATCCGCGTCAAACGCGGCCTGAAGCCGTGCTGCACCCATCAGTTTAGTCAACTTATGGGTGTAAATGTCTTTAATTGCGTCGTGTCCTGGGGGGAAGTCGTGGCGCTTGGTGTTCCTTGCGATGCAAGCTTTTAGGGCGCACTCGACTGCAAGCCCTGTCAGATAGTACGCTGCTTCAACGTTCCCATTCTGCATCAGAACTCGGGCATCCTTCAGTCTCATTCTAGCGAGTTGTTGGAATTCACGCCGCGTCTCTGCCATACATCTAACGTGTGGAGGCTGAAGAGGAATCTAACGCAAACTTCTGCACCGGCCTAGAGCCGCAACATGGCCCCGGCGGAATCGGCGCGCCATGCGGGCAGGTGCGCGGGTGGCCGAGGAAAGCGCAGATCTTGTCCGTCGCTTCCGGCGAGAGGATATGCTCGAACTTGCAGGCCTGCTGCTCGATTTCAGATTCGCTGTCCATGGCCAGGCTATCGGTGAAGAGCCGCTCCGCCAGGCGGTGACGGCGGATGATGCTGCCGGCGCGTTCGCGGCCGCGCGGGGTCAGTTCCACAATCAGCGTGCCGTCGCCAACCGAGGCAGCCACGGGCTTGAGCGCATCGTGGCAGGGATTCGCGAACGGTTTGTGATCGTGGGCATGAGGCGGATGAGGGGCCGAAGTTACCAAATCCATCTGGATCATCTTCTCAATCGCCAGGCTGACGGGAAGCGCGCCATGGACTTCCATGCGCTCGACCTCGGCGATTTCGCCATGCTCGGCCAGCACCCAGAGTTCTTCGAGCACTTCGTCGAACTGTTCCTCGTCGGCCATGGCAAAAACTTCCTGCGACTCGATCTTGCCGTGGTGGAATTCGATGCGGCGGTCAGCGAGGCGCGCGACCACGGGATCGTGAGTAACCATCACGATGGTCCGTCCTTGCTGATGAAACTCGCGCAGCAGTCGGAGGACGATTTCTTCATTTAGCGCGTCCAGGTTGCCGGTGGGCTCGTCGGCCAGAATTATTTTCGGGTCATTGATCAATGCGCGCGCGATGCAAACGCGTTGCTGTTCGCCTCCCGAGAGCTGCGATGGCAAGTGGTGTGCGCGATCGCCCAGACCGACGCGAGTCAGGGCGTCAATCGCTTCTTTCTCATCGGTCATGCTGTGGAAGTACTGTGCGAGCATTACATTCTCGACTGCCGTAAGAAACGGAATGAGGTGAAACTGCTGGAAGATGAATCCGATTTTTTCGGCGCGAACGCGGTTTAATTCGGTAGCGGGGATGCCGGCAACGTTCTGTCCGTCAAGCCAGATTTCGCCGGACGAGGGGCGGTCGAGGCAGCCAATCAGATTCACCAGCGTCGATTTGCCCGACCCGGATGGTCCCATGATGGAGAGCCACTCTCCCTGCGCGACATGCAGAGAAATGTGGTCGAGGGCATGAATGGCGCCGGTGTCTTCAACCGTGCCACCGCCAGTTCCGTTCGCGCTCTCGTTCCCCGCGCCCTTTGCGGGATAGAGCTTGGTCACGTTCTTGATATGAATCATTTCACTCTCCCCTCAGGATGACCGCTGGCTGCACTCGACGCAACAGCGATATCGGAAGGATCGCCGAAAGCAAAGTTACCACGATGCTACCAGCCAAAACAAAGGGCAGGACGCTGAAGCGTGGCACGACGGGAGCGTGGAAGTTAACCCGGCCAATCCAGGCAGCGATGCCGATGCCGAGAATAAATCCGATCACCGCGCCGCTGGCGCCCAGGGCGGCTGCTTCGGCGGCGAAAAATCCATTCAACAAGCGGTCGGAGGCGCCCAGCGCTTTCATGATGGCGAAGTCGCGTCGGCGGTCGAAGACCCATCCCATTAACGTGGAGAGCACGCATAGGGCCGCCGTGAGAATGATGAGCGCGGCCGCAGCCAGCAGTGTGGCGCGAGTTTTGCCCAGCACGCGGGCCTCGCCTTCCATGATCTGCCGCACGGGGCGCACGTCCGCGGCGGGGATCGCCTGTTCTAACTCGCGCATGATGGCCGTGATTTCCTCCGGCGAGCCGGTGGCGGCGACCTCGATGGTTGAGGGCTGAACTCCCGTCCAGGAAACAAACTCCGGCAGCGCAAGATACACGCGGCTGTCTTCGGCTGCGCCCGTTTGCACCGTTCCGCCGGGTGTGAGGTGAATTGTGTGTCCCTGAAAACTTAGATCGAAGGGTTGATTTTTCGGGGAGACGACCGAGGCGGCTCGCATTCCAACCAGCGCTTGTTGCGGCCCCGAAGGCCAGTTGCTCACCGACCACCAGCGGTCGAGTTGCTTGACGCGATCGAAGTCCGCGCCCGCGACCACGACCGGCTGACCGTCGCCGGTGCGCGCCACTACAAGCGCGAAGGAGGCGACGATGCCTCGCCCGGCGAGCGTAGATTGCGCGCGCGAGAGAGCGTCGGGGGGAAGGGAAGCGCCGTCTTTGGCAACAAGAATAATATTTGCGCCGTAATTGCGAAACTCGCGCCGCAGCTTCGCCTGCACATCGACGTAGAGATTCAGCATCGCCGTGGCGACCGCAGCCGCGACCACCATGGCAAACAACGCAGAGGCGGCGCGTCCCCGGCGGAGCACGGCAGCGCGCACCAACATTCGTACGAACATGGACGTATGCGGAGACTGCGCGCGGGTTGAGACTACTTTTTGCGAGATCGCGTTCACAGTTGACCTCGCAACGCAAACACGGGATCGAGACGCACCGCGTTGCGGATCGCAGCCGCGCTTCCCGCAAATGTAACGATCACCGCAATTGCGAGGATCACCGGGAAAAGCACGGGGGGGATTGCGATCTCGGAATTAAAAATGGAGCGGCCAATCTGTCGCGCCAGGAACCCACCGGCGGCGAAACCCACGAAGCCGCCGATCAACGCGAGGAGCGTAGCTTCAGCAAAAAAGATCGACGCGATCGCGAGCCTGCCCGCGCCCAGCGCCTTCATCAAGCCGACTTCCCCGCGACGTTCGAAAATCGCAGTAGCCATGGCGGCCGAGACTGCCAATGCCGAAGCAAATAGTGCAGCCAGCGTGATTAGAAATATCAGGCCCTCGATGCGCGTGAGCACCGCGCCTTCGTTCTGCGCGACCTGGCGAATCTGCTCGGCATGAGAGTGCGGAATCGCCTCCGCCAGCTGATACGCAATGGACTGCGGATACGGTGAGCAGTACCAGCGGTCATAGACGGGGCCAGACATGCTTTTGGGGTCACGGCGGCCGAGCGCATCCTCGGGCTTGGTGAGGGCGCTGACGTAGACGCGGCGAACTGCGCCGGGTTTTCCTAGAATCTCTTGCGCAAGGGGAATAGGCGCTACGATCTGGTCGTCCTCGATCCCTCCGCTCGAGAGAATGCCGCTCACGTGCAACCTATGCTCGGAAAGCGCAAGGGAGTCACCGGGCTTCACCGCAAGGCGCGCTGCCAGCCGCTCGCCGAGCAAAACGTCCCGGGAACTGTCGTCGGGCCAGGATCCTGAAACCCTCCACCATGAGTAGAGGGATCGCACGCCGGTGTTGAACTCCTCTTTGCCGAAAGAAACATGCTTGGCGAAGTAAGTGCCGAGCAGGGTGAGATTTTCTGTTCTGCCGTCGCGCTGCAGGGTAACGTTCACCGGCAGCATGGGCGCAAACCCGGTGATGTTGTTGTGCCAGAATGTCCCCTTGATCTTGGGCAGGTCCGCCTCGTTCAGGAACGCGCCGTCGCTGGGCGGCTTCAGGTTGACGCCGCCAATTTCGACATCGAGTGTATCTTCCTGAGGAGTTACAAGGATGTTTGCGCCGATTGTGCGCAGTTCGCGGTTGATCTTGTCGCCAATGTCGGTGGCGACCGCAATCATTGCCGTGGCCACGGTTACGCCAAGAGTGATGGCCACACTGGCCAGCAATTTACGCTGCTTCTGGCGGCGGAAGGATTCGTAGACGAGGCGGACGAACATCGCTACTGTTTTTCGAACACGCGGCTGCCGGCCGCGATGTCCGCCTCCTGAATAATCACGGCATCGGCGGTCTGAGTGGCTTTGAGAGGAATCGGATTGCAGCCGCCCGCCGTACCCACCGACTGCGGGTTGATCGGCGCGGCACAGTTCTTACAAATCACTCCACTGCCGGACTTGTAGAAGCCAACAGCGCCGCAGATTTCGCAAGCATCCAGAACGGTGGCAATCTTGCCGTCCGGCTTCTGATAAAGCCAGAACCGAATCGCAACCCCGTTCTCCTGCGCCTGGAAGCGGTGCAAGTCGCCGTCAGAAACCTGAGCCAACGGAATCTTCACCTGACCGTTGGTGAAAGTAACTTCGGCGGCGGGAGACAGCGCGCTCTGGCTCTTGGCATAGACAAACTCAGCAGTCAACATCCCGATAAAGAGGAAGGAGAAGGTATACACCGAGCCCATCCACAGACGTTCCTTGCGAGCGCTCCAGGCCGCCTTGCGGCGTTCGGCAGCGGATGTCGACACCAGCACGGGCTCGCGCCGCTTGGCGTCGAACAACACCATCAGCGCGGCCAGCGCGAAGATCGTGACGAAGAAGAAAAGATCATTGCGCACGATCGGCCCGATGATCGCCATTTCAGTCTTCGAAGAGGGAATCACTCCGCTTTCCGAAAGCTCGTGCAGGCCGGCAACCACCAACTGCAACGCCACCAGAAACAAAATGGCAGTCGTAACCCGGAAAAACTTCTGAAGGTTGATGCGCACGCTGCCTTTGACGAACATCACGCCGAAGGCAATCGACGCCAGCACGCCTAACAGCGTGCCCAAAAAGCTCATCAATTCCGTAGAGTTCAAAGAGACGGCGGAAAGAATCAGCACGGTCTCCGCGCCTTCGCGCAGCACCATCAGGAACACAAAGAAGAACAGGCCGATCCACGCATCATTTCCCGCCAGTAAACCGACTTTGCCCTCGATCTGGCCCTTCAGTTTGCGGCCCGTCTTCATCATGAAAATAACCATGGTGATGACGAAGAAGGCGGCGACCAGCATGATCCAGCCTTCAAAAACGTCTTCGTTCCAGTTCAGCCGCGAAATCACAATCGCGATCCCAATGCTGCCCACGAAGGCCGCACCCAGAGCCGCATAGACGGTCTTGCGCAGATCGGTGCGGCCAATCTTGGCCAGATAGGCCAGCGTAATGCCGACGATCAGAGCGGCCTCGACCCCTTCGCGCAGCGTAATGATGAAAGCCTGGAGCATTTATGAGTGACCTGGGTTTCTTAAAATTATCCTGGAAATGATCTTGAAAATGAATTTCAATTTCAATATCAAGGATATGCCGGTCGTGGCGCGGGCGTCAATCCGCTGCGTCACAAACGCGCGTGATCCGCATCACATGGCGAAATTGGGGATTAAACGGTGGGTGCAGCACCGCAAAACCTACGGACCTTTGCCGCTTACCGCCGCCGTCGAGCGCCTCTGCGTGAGAAGCACAGTCACCGAATTGGTAGTATTGCTGGCGGCGGCCAGATCGGGCACGCCGTCGCCGTTGAAGTCTCCCACGGCGGCGTAGACAGGGTCTGTACCCACCGCAGAACTGATAGGCGGAGCGAAGTTTCCATTTCCCGCGCCGAGCAAGACAGTGATCGTATTGCTGCCGGCATTGGCCACGGCGAGATCCGGCTTGCCGTCGCCGTTGAAATCCGCGACTTGCACGGAATAGGGAACTGAACCCGTTTGCGGACTCACCGCCTTCGGCACAAAAGTTCCGTTCCCCCTGCCGATGAGGATCGTCACCGTGCCCAACAGAGGGTAGCCGTCGTTCTGGTTGGTTACAGCCAGATCAAGAATGCCATCGCCGTTGAAATCCGCGGCGGCGATCGCCAAAGGTTCAATGCCGGTCGCAGGGCTCTCAGGCACCTGTTTAAACGTTCCGTCCCCGTTGCCCAGCAGAATGGTCACCGAGCTTGGGGCTAGTTCCCCTCCGTTGGCCGCGACGGCAAGGTCGGCAATACCGTCTCCGTTGAAGTCGCCCACGGCTGTGGCCGCTGCGCCTCCAGTAATCGCAATCGATGGCTTCGCGGTGAAGGTCCCATCTCCGTTGCCCATCAGGACTGTAAGCTCATAGGCCGTCACGACCAGGTCGGTCTTGCCGTCGCTATTGAAGACTCCCGTGTCGACCTTGAAAACGCCCTCAGGAACGTAGATCGGCGTGAGCGGCGTGAAGCTGCCATCGCCGTTGCCGAGCAGTATCTGAACTTCGCTGGCATCCGGCAGGGAGATGGCGAGATCGGGCTTGCCATCGCCGTTGAAATCTCCAACCGCGGCGTTGTTCACATTTTGCCCAGTCAGCGGGAACGCGGGCCCAGCCTCGAACGTGCCGTTGCCCTTGCCCAGGAATATGTTCACGTCGGTGTACGAAGTAAATATGCTGTAGACGGGGACGGCCATGTCCAGCTTGCCATCGCCGTTGAAGTCCGCAACGGCAACGAATTGCGGATAAGGATTAGTCGGCGGGTTGCTGGAGTTATGGAAACTTACGCGCGGTATGCCGGTTGATCCGTCTTCAGCAACAACAGGGCCAGCGGCAGCGCTATTGGAAACGCCGCAAGCTGACGCGCATAACAACGCAACTAGGGAGACGATGGATAAAATTGTTCGTACCGGCGAAGCGGTTTTCATGGCTCCTCCACGTGCGGGCCGATTCCAAGCCTCCATTTTATCCCCGATCTGTAGCTCGGTTGCCTCAAATGCGCGAATCGGACAGGGCGAAGTTTCACATTGAACCGTTTTGCGGCGCAGATGTACGGGGACGTCGCCAGACCTGTTGGCAAGGATTAATGCTGAGCGATTGCGATGGCAAACGGGCCATTACCGGTCCCGAGTGAGGCTGAAATTCCGTTGGGAGTCAGAGTGCCATCCTCGTTGATTCCATACTCGAAGATCGGGTTTTGAATCAAGTAGAAGAACTTGCCGGAGGGATCGATGATGTAGTGTGGCGGGGAAGATCCACCCGTCACGTCCGGACCGTTTTTCGTGAGGGCTCCCGTGCTTGCATCCACGGAAAATTGTGAAATCGTCGCGGAATCTCCGTTGTCAACATAAGCGTAGTTTCCGCTGGGCGTAAACAGAACCGGCCCTGGTACGCGGTCCTCCGTGCTGTAAGTGTTGACGATGCTGAGCCCTCCGTTCGCCTCGTCAACCGAGAACTCGACGATAGCTCCCGGGAGCCCCCCGTCTTCAGTCGGTGTGGCCTCACTCACGTAGAGCAATCCATTGGGAGAGAGGGTCATGTAGGCAGGAATGAGCTCCTCGTCAAACGTTACGATGAGCGTAATGGTACCGCTCGAAGCAATTGTGTACTCTGATATCGTCGACTGCTGCGAATTGCCCTGCCCTAGCGCCGCAACGTAGGCAAACTGCCCTGTGGCATCGACGATGGCCGATATCGGACCAGGACCTGTAGGCACGGTGTTGACCAGACTGAGCGATCCTGAGGAATTCAAGGCATAAGAACTCACCGTGTTATCCCCGCCGTTTACGGCGACAGCAAAATGTCCGTTGGGCGTAAAAGCAACGGGGCCAGGAAGTTCGCCCGCACCAACGCTGGGAGGAGTGTTGGCCGCAAGCGTCCCGCCAGTGCCGATAACAAACTGGAGAATCTCGCCCGGCGCCAGACTATTTTCCGTGCCACTGGTGAAAAAGGTATTTTCCCGAAGGATCGACGGTCAAAGAATTAGGATACAAATCAATCAAATCAATAGGCACAGACGGCGGGTTCAGCGCTGTGAAGGTGCCGTCGCTGGAGACCTGGAATTGAGCTACCGAAAAGGTCTGATTCAGTCCGTTCTCCAGACCGACGTAAGCGTACGTGTTCAGCGCAGCAGGATCGCTGGGGCCCACGCTGTACCCCCCGCATCCAGCGCTCGCGAGCAAAGCAGCAGCCGCAATCGCGGAGAACGTTCTGGAGCACAACGAGTCGGTCTGCACAAAGCCTCCCTCGATCGTCCCTCAGTTACTAAACGGTACTTCCGTCATTAGAAATCACACAACTTACGAACGTAATCGGGAACAGGCCGGCAGCGATTGAGGGTATTGAAAATGAGGTGTGCTTCTTCCACTAAATCACAGCCGCTTCAAAAACGCCTCCGCCAACTCGAACTGCGGAAACAATTTCTCCTCAGCCTGGAATTCCGCCGAGTGCACGCAGCGTCGGCTGCCGCGCAGCCTGACCGGATGCTTCAGGTGCAGCATCTCGTGGTAAACGATGTATTCCACGGCGTAGCGCGGAACGGAGAACTGGTCGAAGATGCGGCTGATCACGATCGCATTGTGCGCAGGATCGTAATGGCCGAGAATGCGGCGGGTTTTGGTCGGGCTCCAACTCATGCGCGGACGGCCCAGCAGTCCGTGAAAGAAGCGCCGGTTCAGGTCCTCGAAAACCGCATCGAGATCGTACACGCGTCCTTGGGGAGAATGCAGGCGCTTGCGTCCGCGCATCTGCCGCACCAGGTGCGCCTTGCGCACAACTTCATGGCTGCCCACATATTTTCGATAGCGGGCCGCCTGGTTGCGGTCGATGGGCTTGCGGTACATCTTTGCCAGCAGGATGTGCGCGATGGCGCGTACCACCGCCTCAGGCGCGCCTTCGAGCAAATCGGAAAGCCGCACCAGCAGCCTGCCCTCACGCAGTCGAATAGTGTTGTTGACGTTGGCGAAGGCAAAAAACTCAATCTTCAGGTCAGGCGGCGCACTGCCGGGACGCAGTTGCCGGTGTTCTTCATGGAAAATGTCGAGCAGTCCCTCACGCACAGTGAGCCTAGATTAGCACGGCATACGACATACGGCTTGTGGCTCTCGACTCAAGCTTGACTGCGCTTGGAACACCGGAAGCCCGAAGCCGGGAAGCGGATGCCGTTCATTCAGACCTATCACCGGACGGCCTAACATCGGACTTCTTCTTATGCTTCGCGGCTTCTTCCTGCTCAGTCAGGAGTTTGCGATGGTCTTGCAGCGAGGTCTCCACGGTTTCAAGAGCGCTGCTTAGAATGAATTCGTAGCGCTGCATCTCTTCGGGGGGCACATCGGATCCTCCCTTCAAGGTGCGCAGTTCGCCCTTGAATTCCACGTCGGCCTCAATCACCTTCTTCAGCGGCTGGCGAATGTCGTTTTTGCGGTCGACGTAGGTATCGATGTTGTCGTTCAATTCGTCATAGATCAACAGGAAGGCATCCAGCTTGTCGTGGGTTTGTTGAGGGCGGTCTTTAATCTTGGGATCGCCGCGCATCTGCTGGAGCGCTGCCAGACGCGCCCGCGCAAATTTCACATAGAGAGCAAGCCGCACCTGGGGCTCCCAGCTGGCGTCGCGGATCTGATCAATCTCCGCCTGCGTAAAAGGATCGCGGTGACGCTGACCCCAGGCCGCCACAGCTGTCAGAAAAATCAGGCCCAGGCAGATGCATCTTCGAAGCCAGCAAGTGGTCATTTCTTAACGCCTTTCGGAAATATGGCAGCCAAGAGATCGTCGTCGACACGTTGCAGTCGGTCGATGGTGGCCTGCACCTGCTCCTGATCCTCATGCGAAACCGTGTGCTTCATGTTGGCCAGTTTGTGCACCATTTTACGAATCGCAATCTCGCTCTGCTTTTCATGCTTGTGCGACTGGATCGAATAGTCCCGAGCCAGCTCGGAAAATGCCACCACATCGGTCAGGGCGGCCTGCGCTTTCTCGATGTCGCCCGCAATGTAGAAACGCTTGCCGGCATCCAGTTGCCGTTCGGATATTTGAATGCACAAGGCCGGACGATCTGGAATTCGGGCATTGGCGACGCGCGCCTTCAGTTCTTCGATCGTCGGCTGCTCGCTGGCCACCAGCACTGAAGGCACGGCCAGCATTGAGCAGACCAGTGCCAGCGCCACCATCCGCCGGCTTCGTAAATGGACCCTCGCGCACGTCATGGGTTCCAAGGCTATTTCTTCGGCTCGATGGCAATCAGCCGATGTTTCGCCTGCCACTCATAATCAGCATACTTCCCATGGGCGGTGTTGAGGAAGAGGTGGTAGTTTGCGGCCGCCTTCTTAAAATCGCGCAGATGATCGTACGCCGAGGCCCGCAGGAAATAGGTGGGGGGACTCTCCGGCAAAAGTTTGACCCGAGCGTCCAGTGCCCGAAGCACCAGTGGATAGTCTTTATTACCCTCCGCGGCGAATGCCAGGCCGACATAGGCTTCATCGAGCTCAGGCTTCATTTTCGCGGCATTGGCGAATTCCTGCTGAGCCTCGGGAAATTTCTTCTGCCGCAGCAAAGCCTCGCCAAGCAGTCGATGAAGTTCGGCCTCGCTGGGATGGGCCGCGAGCAACCTGCGATAGACGGCCTCAGCCTTGTCATTCTCTCCCGCGGTCCTATACAGCTCCGCGAGTTCGCGCTGCGCCTCATCATCGCCCGGAGAGAGTTTGATTCCCACCTCCAGCTCCGCGATCGCCGCTTCACTCTGGCCCTCAGCAGCCAGCACTCGTCCCAACTGAATATGTGCCGGGGCAGAATCCGCCTGCTCGGCAAGCAACTTGCGCAGATGGTCTTCAGCCTCGGGAAAACGGCGTCCGCGCATGTAAAGATTCACCAGCCCGATAACCGCGTCAGTCGAGTGCGAATCCAGCATCAGCGCCTGCTTGTATTGCTGCTCGGCATCGGCAAATTTGTTTTCTCGTTCCAGAAGCGGGCCGGCGGAAAGATGCGGCTCGGCCTCTCTGGGTTGAAGAGTTGCCGCGCGCTCGTAGGCAGCAAGCGCCTCTTCGGGCTTCGATTTTTCAAGCGCCTGACCGAGCGACAGCCAGGCCCGGTACTGACCCTCCGCAGGATGACCGGTGGGCGTTAGATGGGTCGCGGCCCGCAGATACAGTTCCGCATCGGGCTGGCCGGTCCTCGCCAGTTGCAACCCAAGATTCAGGTTCGACTCGAAAACATCCGGCTTCGCCGCCACCGACTTTCGATAAGCCGCAATCGAATCCTCCACTTTGCCCAAAGCATTTTCTACGAAACCCAGATCGAACCATCCCACATAGCTTGCGGGCTCATGTTCAACAAACTTGCGCAATAGCGTCTCAGCATCCGAGTAATTCTTTTTTTCGATCTCCGCTTCCGCCGCAGTCAGTTCGGCCGGTTGAGCAGGAGAGTCCTCATCCGGAACCTGAATGTGATGCGCTGGCCGGTGAGCATGAGGTTTGGAAGAAGAATCCGAAGAAGATTGTGGCGGCGACTGAGCGGCAGGTGGGCCGGCATCCTGCACAATCGCGCTGCTGCCCGTTGCCAGGGCCAGCAGCACACTCGCAAAAAGCTTAGCGGCTCCCATAGGAACTCAAGCTCCATTGCCCGCGGCAGTTCCGTTCAACAATCGCGCGAGGTATTTGCCGGTATAGGAGCCTGGGATCCGAGCAATCGCTTCCGGCGGACCCACTCCTACGATCTTACCGCCGCGTGCTCCACCTTCGGGTCCAAGGTCGATCACCCAGTCCGCGGTCTTGATCACTTCCAGATTGTGTTCGATCACCAGGATAGACCCGCCCACATCAATAAGACGGCGAAAGGCAGCTAATAGTTTGCTGACGTCGTCAAAATGCAGCCCAGTCGTCGGCTCGTCAAAAATATAGAGCATGCGCGGCCGGCGTCGGCCTTCCTCCTGCCGTGCCGCGCTGGGCCGCCCCATCTCACGACCCGTGGGCTGCAAGTGTGCCGCTAGTTTCATGCGCTGCGCTTCGCCTCCTGACAAAGTCGTCGCCGATTGCCCCAGCCGCAAATATCCCAGCCCAACCTCCTCCAGCACCCGCAACTTGTCGGTGATCTTGGGCACCTCGGCAAAAAACCTAAGAGCCTCCTTCACCGTGAGATTCAGCACTTCGTGGATATTCTTGCCGTGGTAGCGCACCTCGAGCACCTGCGCCTTGTAACGTGTGCCTTTGCACTCTTCGCAGATCAGCTCCACGTCGGCCAGAAACTGCATCTCCACCGTCACCGTGCCGTCGCCCTGGCAAGTCTCGCAGCGCCCTCCGGGAATGTTGAACGAAAAATGCCCGGAGGCGAAGCCGCGTTTCTTGGCCTCCGGCAGCGAGGCAAAAAGATCGCGGATCGCATCGAACGCCTTGATGTAGGTCACCGGATTCGACCGCGGCGTCCGCCCAATCGGTGATTGATCGACCAGCACGACTTCGTCGATAAACTGGTCCCCCTCCAGACTCTCCCATGTAGCCGCACCCCGCGCCGGGCCCGAGATTTGCTGTTTCTTGGCCTCTCCCAGCGCCTGATAAAGCACCTGGTGCAACAACGTAGATTTGCCAGAGCCCGAGACTCCTGTGATCGCCACCAGCATTCCCAACGGAATGCAGAAGTCCACGCCTTTCAGATTGTTCGCGCGCACGCCCTTGATTCTGATCTGCTGCACTCCCGGCTGGCGGCGCACCGCCGGAACTTGAATGCGCAAATCCTCGGCAAGATAGCGTCCCGTGAGCGAAGCGGGATTCCGCAGAATCTCTTCATAGGTTCCTGCCGCCACCAGCTTGCCGCCATTCTCTCCCGCTCCCGGACCGAGGTCGAGAATCCTATCCGCCGTGCGCATGATGTCAGGATCATGCTCCACCACCAGGATCGTATTCCCCAAATCGCGCAGGTCTTGCAGAATCTTGATCAGCCGGTGCGTGTCGCGGCTGTGCAATCCGATCGAGGGCTCGTCCAGCACGTAGAGCGTGCCCACCAGCCGCGATCCCAGCGATGTAGCCAGTTGGATCCGCTGCGCCTCGCCTCCAGAAAGCGTGGACGACAGCCGGTCAAGCGTCAGGTACTCCAGGCCAACGTCATTGAGAAAGCGCAGCCTCTCGCGGATTTCTTGGAGCAACCGGTCCGCAATGTCGGCTTCTTCCGGACTCAGCTAACTCCGGCGAAAAACTTTGCCGCCTCCTCTACCGTCATGGCGCAGACGTCGCAAATGTTTTTGCCGTTGATCTTCACTTGCCGCGCTTCCAATCGCAGACGCGAGCCCCGGCAGTCGGGGCAAGTCGAATAGCCGCGATACCGGCTCAAAAACACGCGGATGTGCAGCTTGTACTTTTTCCGCTCCAGATACTGAAAGAAACCGCGCACACCCAGAAACTTTCCATCACCATCAAGAATGAGTTCCTGCTGAGCAGCAGCGAGATCCGTCCAGGGCACATCGAGCGGGATCTCCTCCTGCTTGGCGAAGCGTTTCATGTCCGTGAACACCGGCCGGTATTTGGGCTTGTTCCACGGATCAATCGCGCCCTCACCCAGCGATTTCATAGGATCGGAGATTACGCGTTCCAGATCGAAGTCAATGGTATTGCCAAATCCCTGGCATCGCGCACATGCGCCGTAAGGATTGTTGAACGAGAACAGGCGCGGCTCGGGCTCCTCGTAACGCAGATTGCAGTTCTTGCACTCGAAGCGCTGCGCAAATCGTAACTGGCCGGCCGGCTGATCCCCACGCGACGGCAAATCGAAAATCACTTCGCCCGATTCCCGGTAAGCGGTCTCGACCGCATCCACAATGCGAGTCCGCGATTCCGCTGAGACCGTAAGGCGGTCCACCAGCATGAACACCGGCTGATCGAAGCGAATATTCAGCAGCGATTCAGGCGCCGAGAATTCAAATACCTGGCCCGCTTGATACAGCCGATTGAACCCCGCCTTCCGCAGATCGAACAGGCGAGCCTTAAGCTGATCGGTCAGGCCCGAGTCCGGCGCAGAGGCTTTCTTCTTGGACTTGCGCGCACCAGAAACCTTCTTTTCCGCCGATTGCGGGCCCGCAACGGTAGGCTGCAACGGGAAAACAACCTGCACTCGCGTCTCCGGATCGAGCGCCAACACCGCGTCCGCAATCTCGTCCACGGTATCCTTCTTCACTTCGCGACCGCAATTCACGCAATAAGTCCGGCCGATGCGCGCAAACAGCAACCGCAGATAGTCGTAAATCTCGGTGGCCGTCGCGACTGTCGACCGTGGATTGCGCGTCGTGTTCTTCTGCCGGATCGCGACCGCGGGAGCGATGCCATCAATCGAATCCACGTCTGGCTTCTCAATACGCTCCAGAAATTGCCGCGCATACGCTGAGAGCGACTCTACATACCGCCGCTGACCCTCGGCATAAATCGTGTCAAAGGCAAGCGAAGACTTGCCAGAGCCCGAAACCCCGGTCACCACGGTCAAGGTATTGTGCGGAACCTCAAAGTCGATGTTCTTCAGGTTATGAACGCGGGCACCGCGAACCGTAATGCTTTCCGTAAGTAGGGAACTGGACATCGGGTAAGTAAGGCCGTCAGCAACTCCATCACGCGCGGGGAAGGGTTCCCAGCGGCCTCAGAGAGCGCTGCCGAATCTTTTATTATAAAGCAGACTTTTGGTTAGACTTGCAAGCTCCAGCCCCGAAGGGGCGGCATGTGAAAGCCCGGCACGGCAGTGCCGGGAAAAGAGGGAAGCTTAGCACGAGTCCCGCAGGGACGGCACAGCGTGCAGAATCTAATCTGGATCCTGATCGCGCCGCTTTCCATACCGGAAAGCCAACGCGACCCCAAACACCATAATTCCAATCGGAGGAATCAGCAGCACCAGCACCGCCTGGTTGAGTGCCTGCTGGCCTTCCTTGGGGGAACTCTTGGCTGCCGCATTGCACATCGCACAGCCTTGCCCGAAGGCCGGCAGCGCGCAGGCGCAGAGCAACGCCAGCAGCACCAGCGCGCGAACTTTGGCACAAAAAAGCTTCACAAACCTACTTTACTCCCAAATTCAAAACGCGATCCGCATCAGGGAAAAAGAAAAAGTACATAATCACAAAGCACGCCGTCACCGAGATCACCAGCAACCACCGCATGATCGCCTTTTCAAACTTCAAGTGCATGAAGTAGCCAATAATTAACGCCGACTTGATGATCGAGAGAATCATCAGGACTTCCAGCATGTGCCGTGGATCTTTGAACACCTGGTTATATCCGAGCCAGACCTCGATGCCGGTCAGAACCAGCAGCGCGCCCCACACCCAGAAATACTGACCTTTACTGTCGTCGTGCTTCGCCACATCGTGCATCGTGCCGTCTCCTCAAACGCTTGTCATCCTAAGCGCGTCCTTTGCGCGAAGGATCTGCGCAACTTGCCTGCGCCACCCGACTATCAATCTCCGCCACAGCCGTTACACAACCCTGGTCGACATCAAATAAACCAGCGGGAAGATGAACATCCACACCAGATCGACAAAGTGCCAGTACAAGCCGGACACTTCGACATCATGCGCGTCGTAGTCCTTCGGTTTCAGGAAAAGAATGATGGCGCAAACGATCAGCCCGATCAGCAGCGCGTGGATTCCATAATGAAAAACATTGTCGGATGGAATCAAAAAGTATCCTGCGACATAAATCACGCCCAGAATCGCGAGGAACCATTTTCGCAGCGCCACCACTCCCAGATAGATCACTCCAATCGTGACGTGCAGCATGTGCATGGCGGTCAGCCCGAAAAACGTCGCTGCGAACTGGGGCACGCCCGTTGAAATCTTGGCGAACTCGCCGTTCTCCTGCCCCGCGGGTTTCGGAAACCCCGGCAAACTTAACCCTTCGTGGATCAGCTTCGTCCACTCCATCCCGTGCAGCACGATGAATGCCGTACCAAAAACCATGGTGGCCAGCAGCCACAGGCGCGTCTTTGACCGGTCGTGCGCCTGCGCTGCGAACACCGCGAGCACCATCGTCAACGAACTGGAAAGCAGGCAGGCCGTCATCACGGTGGCGTTGATGATGCTGTCCTTGCCAAACGGCGTCGGCCACGCGGTGTAAATGCGGTTGTAGCTGAAGGCAAACAGCAAAGCCCCGAACGTCAGCGAGTCCGAGGCCAGGAACAGCCACATGCCAACCTTCTTCGAATAGGCTCCAAACAGCGGGGCTTCATACTCGCCCGCCGCTCCGTGTCCCGCAGCGGCGTTGTGTTCCAGCGCGGCGTCAGCCATTCCCCAGTTTCCCCTTTCGCGTTAGCGCGCAAATGCTAAAAGAGCAAAAACATAAATCCACAACACCGCCATAAAATGCCAGTACCAGGCCGCGACATCCACCACGATCCGCCGCCCCTCGATCGGCTTATCGAGCAGGGAAGTGATGCCTGCCCACAACAACGCAATCATCCCGCCGGCAAGATGCACCGCATGAGCGTAGGTCAGCAGGTAAACGAAAGAGCTCTCAGGATTCGTGCTGACGATGAATCCCCGCGCCTTCAGTTCGCCCCATGCCATCCACTGCCCCACGAGAAATCCCAACCCAAGAACTATCGTCACGCCCAGCCAAGGAAAGCTCCTCTCGTCTCCCAGCGAAACTCCCGGTATCGACCGCACCGGCGCCAGCGCAGTACGCCGCGTAATGTCGCGCCGAGCGCCTTCCATGGTCAGGCTGCTGACCAACAATATTGCCGTGTTGATGATCAACAGCAGCCACGGCAACTGCACCGCGCCCCAGTCACGCAGGTAAGTCCGTGTGGAGTCGTCAAACGTTGGCAAGCCCCGGCGCACGACATACGCGCTGGTCAGCGAAATAAATACCATGCTGACGGTCACGATCGCGCAGATCATCCCCAGCCGCGCCCGCCGCAGTCGTGCGCCATAATTCGGCGCGCCCGAAAAGCCACCATCATCCCCGCCGCCATTCGGCGGCGCAGGCACACTTCCGCCGCGGCCCAACTGATTCATCGGAGTGCTTGGTGTATAAGTCGCCATAAAACTCAGAAAACTAGCTGACAACATTCGTATCAGGGCATGCCTTCAGGCATGCCGCAAAACGCATAACAACAAACGCGCCTTCAGGCGCCGCCTTGCTGCTTTAGTGCCCCGATGCAACCGGCGGATCCGTCTGCATAACGTAATCCCGGGCCGCACCCGGAACTCCATACTCATAAGGACCGTTATGCACCACCGGAGTCACGCCGCCAAAATTGTCATGCGGCGGAGGCGTCGCGGTAGTCCACTCCAAAGTCGTCGATTCCCAAGGATTGTCGCTCGCCTTGGGCCCTTTGAACATGCTCCAGAACAGATTGATCACAAAGATGAACTGCGCCGCGATGGTAATAATCGCGGCGTAGGTCATGAACTGATGAATCGGCATCAGCTTCGTCAAATACGCCACTTCCGTATATTGCGAATACCGACGCGTCCCTCCGGCGATGCCCAGATAGTGCATCGGCATGAAGATGGCGTAGGTCCCGATCAACGTAATGAAAAAGTGAACGCGTCCCCACGTTTCATTCATCATCCGCCCAAACATTTTCGGGAACCAATAATACGTAGCCGCGAACATCCCGAAGATCGCCGCCACGCCCATGATCAGGTGGAAGTGTCCGACCACAAAATAAGTGTCGTGCAATTGAATGTCGAGCACCGGCTGCGCCAGAAACGGCCCGCTCAATCCGCCGGAAACGAAAAGGGAAACGAAGCCGATCGCATACAGCATCGGTGTCTGAAAGCGAATGCGCGCCTTGTACATCGTCCCCAGCCAATTAAATGTCTTGATGGCCGAGGGCACTCCGATACACATGGTCAACAGCGAGAAAGTGAACGCCGAGTAAGGGCTCATCCCGCTCATGAACATATGGTGGCCCCACACCATGAACCCGAAAAAACCGATCGTGAGCATGGCGTAGACCATCGCCTTATAGCCAAAAATCGGCTTGCGCGAGAAGGTCGATAGAATCTGCGAGGTCACGCCCATCCCCGGCAGAATCGCAATATAAACCTCGGGATGCCCAAAGAACCAGAACAGATGCTGCCACAGCAGAGGCGAGCCGCCCTTGTGCCCCATCACCTGTCCATTCACCACCACCAGCGGCACGTAAAAACTCGTGCCCAGGTTGCGGTCCAGTAGCAACAGGATCCCCGCCGAGAGCAGCACGCCGAACGCCAGCAGCCCAAGAATCGCCGTGATGAACCACGACCAAACAGTCAACGGCATGCGCATCATCGTCATGCCCTTGGCCCGCATATCCAGCGTCGTGGTGAGAAAATTCAACGCCCCCATCAGCGACGCTAAGCAGAAGATCGCAATGCTGGTAATCCAAAGGTCAGCGCCCAGCCCTTCACCCGGCCCGGCAGACTGTATCGCGCTCAGCGGCGGATAACCCGTCCACCCATGCAGCGGCGCCCCTCCGGTCACAAAAAATGCCGCCAGCATCACCACAAAAGCCACGAACGTAGTCCAGAACGAAAGCATGTTCAGGACGGGAAACGCCATATCCGGCGCCCCAATCTGAATGGGCAGAAAATAATTTCCAAAGCCGCCCTGCGGCGCCGTGGTCAGCACGAAAAACACCATGATGGTGCCGTGCATGGTGAGCAGCGAGAGATACTGCTCCGGCTTGATCTCGCCCACCAGCGGCAACACAGCCGCCGGCCAATAAAGGTGGATCCGCATCAGCAGCGACAGAAACATCCCCACCCACACCGCCGTGAGCGCCAGAAAGAAATACTGAATGCCGATGACTTTGTGATCAAGACTGAAAATATATTTCCGAATGAAGCCCTGAGGGCCTGCATGCGCGTGTGCGGTTGCCGAGGTTGCCATTTATTGTTTCTCCGCCTCCCGTGCCGCCAGCCACTTGTCAAAATCTTCCTGGCTGACCACGTGTACCATGCCGTGCATCTTGTAGTGACCGAGCCCGCAAAGTTCGGCGCAGGCAATCTCATACTCGCCAATCGCCGTGGGCGTGAAGTGCATGTGGATATTCAATCCCGGCACCGCATCTTGCTTGAAGCGCAGGTTCGGCACAAAGAAGCTGTGGATCACATCCACCGACCGCAAACTCAAATCAACCTCGCGGTCCACCGGCAAATACATCGTGCCTGTGACCACGTCATCTTTCGCCGCAGGATCAGAAGTATTCAGCCCCACCGCCGCTTCGCCACCGGCCGACGGATCCATCAGCTTGACGCTGGTTCCCCCAAATTTTCCATCCGGTCCCGGATAGCGGAAATACCATGCAAACTGCATGCCGGTCACTTCAACCTGCACCGCCCCCGGTCCCGCCTGATCGAAGCGCTGGGCGGCCCACACGCTGCTACCCATCAGGTTCAATCCAATGAACAGAACGGTGGTCAGCGCCGTCCACACCACCTCAAGCTTCACATTGCCGTGCGAATAATCTACCGGAGGCGAGGAAGGCTGCTCCCGGTATCTCCACGCGAAGTAGCCGAGCGAGAGTTGCGCCGCCAGAAAAACAATTCCCATCAACACGAGTGTCAGCGCAAACTGTCCGTCGATGAAGCCCGCGGCGGCTGAAGCCCCGGCCGGCAGCCACCATGTTTTGGCGACAAAAAAGTACGTGCTGGCGAGAGTGATCAGCCAGATCACAACCAGTAACGCGAGGCCCATTCCCCAGTCCTCCCCCGACCTGAAAAAGCGAAAAATTAATTTCCCCACGAAAGTTGCCGCGCCCCACAGCGCAAGTCAACAGTCGGCGGCGAGTTTACCACAGCCGCTTGAGGATAATGCAATCGAGTTATTCAAGAAAGAAAAAATCAGCCACGGATCTCATCGATTTCCACGAATAAAACCAAGTCAAGATGGAAATCTATTCGTGAATTACCCTGTGTCCCTCTGTGTCCCCTGGGGCAGTCCCCCGGTCACTCGTCGCGCTGATAGAAGATGAGCCACCTTGGCTCTATCTCTCGCATGTAAACACGGGCTGGCAGAATTGCCGCCTTGTCTAAATCAGGTAGGAGGACGCCCTCCTGGCCATAATCGCCCGGCACGTACTCAATCCCTTTAACCCAGCCCGGCCCGATTGCCGTGCCCTCACCGGCAAAGATGAACCTCACTGTACCGGTGGGCCCAGTCATCGCCACTTGAAGCCCGGGACGAATCTGGGATATCAGGTTCTTGTACTCGCCCCGCCTAGGCTGGTCGGGTTTGTTTGGGTCGCTACCCAACAGGTACCAGCCGCGCCGCGCATCCTCCGTCGCCATTTTCTGTAGCTGTTCGAACGAGTGGCGCTGAGCATAAAAGGTCGCAATCAATTCCTGATCCTTTGGTTCCACAACTCTTGGCGCGCCGTGCCCCCTGTGCCAAAGGGCCACGGCCCCGAGCACAACGAACGCGAGGGCAAGAACAGCGCCTGAGATGAACCTAAACCTAACGGAGCGATTCATGACCCTCCCGCAACGAGTTTCTCTATTGTCGTACTGAGCTGCCCCCGGTTCTTGATGTGGTAAAGGTCTTTCTTTGCGTGATCGCTGCACTAACTCGCAATCAGATCCGCAAACACAAACTGATCGCGTACCACAGTCTGACCGACCGAAACCGGCAGGACGCCATCAAGCATCGGCCCCGCATATACAAAAGAGTGAAACTCTCCCCGTTCACCGCAATGGTCCACTCCCGCGGGCAGCTCCGAAAGCAATGCTGCATCGAACTCCCGGCCCACGAACGACTGGGCCAACTTCTCCGTGTCAATACAAGTCAATTTCGCCCGCGTCCCGGACGCAATCATCTCCTCCGCCAAAGCACGCGTCGGCAACCCCCACACAGGAAATATCGCTTCCAGCCCAGTGCTTTTCAGTTGTTTCTCACGGTAGGCCCGCACATCCTCCAGGAACAAATCGCCAAAAGCAACGCCCTCAATGCCCTCCGCCACTGCCTTAGCGCAGGTTTGAGCCATCAGCGCTTCGTACTGCTCATTCGAGCAGGGCCAGGGCAACGGAACGGCCCACAGCGGCAGTCCAGCGGCCGCCGCCTGCCGCTCCACCAACTCACGCCGCACCGCATGCATAGCAACCCGGTCAGCCTCTTCGTTGAACGTAGTAAGCAGCCCAACGATCTCATACTCACCCCGCTGTCGCAGCACATGCAGACTCCAGGCGCTGTCCTTCCCGCTGCTCCAAGATAAAAGAATCCGCCTCATGAAGTGTTTTTGATCTACCCCGTGTTCCTCCGTGAACCCTGTGGTAAAGGTTTTGTCCTGCTCCGTGTAAATCCGTGACCAAGGCTTTTATTTATCGCTCCAAACCGGCACCCGCCCCGGAGTCCAAGGCGCTCCGGCCGCCTCCATATCCTTCTCCAGCTTAGCTAGATCAACCTCAACCAAAGCATGAAGCTTGCTCAACTCGCCCTCAAACTCCCCCGCCGCAATGCTGTAATCGTCAACATGAGTTTGCGTAGGCTTGGTGAGCGCGAAGCGTTCTCCCTCCAGGATCGCATCCACGCGCCCGCTGATCGACGTAGGAGTGGGCTCGTTACGCTTCTGCATCTCGGCATCGCCGCGCAGCACGCGCAGGATTTCACGATTGCGCTGCTCAATCGAATCCGCCGCCGCACCCAGTTGCTTCTCCACCGCAGGCGTTTCCCGCAGCGCCGCACGAATCGCCTTGAGCCGCGCCTCCACTTCGTCCGACGTATGCAGCGCCCCCGACACTGCCCGGTAAAGCCGCGCTACCTTGCGCTGAAACTCCTCTTGTGCCGCGCGATCCGACGCGCTCATCGAACCCGCGCCGTCCGTGACAACTTTGAAGTTCTGCGCCCCAGCTAACTCGGTTACCACTCCACCCACCTTCTGGAACATGCGCACCGAATATGCTCCAGAAATTACCAGCGGTCCTTGTTCTCCCGCCGAGGGAGAGTCTCCGAATTCGTCGGCATGTTCGCGCACAGATGCCGCGGAATACCGCAGGTCCCAAGCCGCCCGCTGAAAGCCTGGCTCGATGCTGCCTTCCACCCGTCGAATCGGCGCGCCGGTTTCGTCGTAAACCATGAAATATAATTCCGGCTTAGCCTCTTCCGCCTCGGCGCGCAATTCCTCGTGCGTCGGATAAGGCAGCGTCTGATTCTTCTTGGCCGCCTCTTTCTCGGCGTCGTGCCGTTTTTCCTTCTTCGTCTTCAGCTTCTCTTTCAAATAAGCCGTGAACACGGCACCATAAGGAGGATTTTCCGCCGTATAAAACGCATCTCCCTGAAATGCCTTTCTGTGCCCGCCCAAACTGCCCAGCGGACGCCGCTCGATATACAGCAACGAATCTTTCACAGGAAACAGCGCCGCCGCCTGCTCCACGGACTCCGGCTTGATCTGCCGCAGCGCCGAAATATCGTCGAGCACATAGAATCCGCGCCCGAAAGTCGCAGTCACCAGATCGCCCTCGCGCGCCTGCATCACCATATCGCGCACCGCGACCGTCGGCAGTCCACCTTTGAGCTGCACCCACTTCTGCCCGCCATCGATCGTAAAAAACGCACCGAACTCCGTCCCCGCAAACAGCAAGTTCGCATTCACCGTGTCTTCCGTAAAAGCCAGCACGGACCCATTCTCCGGCAAGTTCCCGGCAATCGAAGTCCAACTCTTACCCGCATCCGTCGATTTCAGCAGGTAAGGTTTGAAGTCTTCGTTCTTGTGATTATCGAACGCCGCGTAAACCGTGTTCGCATCGAATTGCGACGCCGCCAGCCGGCTCACGTACGTCGTATCCGGAACCCCGCCAAACTTTTCGTACTTCGTCCACGACTGCCCTCCATCGCCCGTAACCTGAATCAGCCCATCGTCGGTGCCCACGTAAATGAGCCCTTCTTTCTTCGGTGACTCCGCCAGCGCCACAATGTTTCCGTAGAACGACGTCGAACCGTTCTTCGCCACCGCGTCCGGATCCCACACTTTTCCCATCACCGGCAATTGGTTGCGGTCAATCTGCCGCGTCAGGTCGCCGCTGATCGCTTTCCAGGTGTCGCCCCGGTCGTCGCTGCGAAACAGTTTGTTCGCCGCAAAATAAAGCCGCGTATGCGAGTGCGGGCTGATGATGAAGGGAGAGTCCCAGTTCCAGCGCAGCGGCGGCTCGCCCTTGCCCTCCTGCGGCTGCAGCACCAATTCCTGCCCGGTCGGCTTGTCCTGGCGATTCAGCACCCCGTATTGCGACTCCGAATAGATCGTATTCGAATCCACCGGATCCACCGCCGAGCGGAAGCCGTCTCCCGTCGAGGTAACAAACCAATCCGAGTTCACAATGCCGGTTATGTTTCGCGTGCGTGCCGGACCGCACCACGACAAATTATCCTGCGTGCCGCCGCAAACGTTGTAGAAGGGAAGCGCATTGTCCACGGAAACGTCGTAGAACTGCACCGTAGGCAGGTTCGGTTTGTACTGCCAGTTCTTCGCGCTGTCCCAGGTTTCATACATCCCGCCATCAGAGCCCACCAGCCAGTGCCGGGTGTCGTCCGGATCAATCCACATGGCGTGATTGTCGATGTGATGATGCGTCTCCTGAACCTTCTTCAGAGTCTTGCCCCCGTCCAGCGATTCCTGCAGGAAGACATTCATCACAAAGATGCGGTCTACGTTTCTCGGGTCGGTGAAAATCCGCGCGTAATACTGTGCCCCCACATCGAATTCGTTCTGCCGCTCCCAGGTCGCGCCCCGGTCATTCGATCGAAAAATTCCGCCCTTGCCATCGGCCGCCTCAATCGACGCATACACCACACTGGGATCAACCGCGGAAACCGCCAGCCCGATCCGTCCCATATCAACCGTAGGCAAGCCGGATTTCAGTTTGTTCCATGTAGCCCCAGCGTCGGTGGATTTATAGATCGCGCTCTCCGGCCCGCCATCGATCAAAGTAAACACATGCCGCCGCCGCTGATAAGCCGACGCGTAAACAATGTCCGGATTCGACGGATCGATCGCCACATCCACCACGCCCGTGTTCTCGCTGATCGTGAGCACAGCCTTCCACGTCTTTCCTCCATCCGCCGATTTATAAAGCCCGTGATCGCCGCCCGGCCCCCACAGCGGTCCTTCCGCCGCGACGTACACAACTTTCGAATCCCGCGGATCAATCACCACCCGCCCAATGTGCTCCGACTTCTTCAGCCCCAGATTCTGCCAATTCTTTCCGCCATCATCCGAGCGATAAATCCCGTCCCCATAAGCCACGCTGCGTTGCGAATTGCTTTCCCCCGCCCCCACCCACACCACCGCCGGATCATTGGGATCAAGCGCAACCCACCCGATCGAATAAGATCCTTCCTTGTCGAACACCGGAGTCCAGGTAGTGCCATCGTTCACCGTCTTCCAAACTCCGCCGCAGGCAACGCCGATGTAATACTCAAACTTGTTCTTAGGATTCACCGCAATCGCCATCACCCGCCCCGAAGCCACCGCCGGACCAATCGAGCGGAACTTCAGCCCGGAAAAAGTCTCGGCATTCATGCCCGGCTTCTTCTCTTCTTTGTCCTTGTCTTTGTCTTTGGACTCGTCCTTCTTTTGATCCTTTTTCGAATCTTTCTTAGCAGCAGGCCGCGCCGCGGCATCCGCACTTTTATCCTGTGGAGCGGCGGCCAAGAAAGAGAATGTCAAGAACAATGCGGAAAGAATGAAAGCGATGCGCAAGTTCACAAGGGCTCCAGTTCAGAGATTCCCAAAACCGATATGTATACAGGATTCCGGCGAGAGTTAGAAGCAGGTTTTTCCGCGCCCCCTTAACTCCGTCATCCTGAGCGGAGGCGGTGCTTCGCGAAAGCGAAACACCGCCGCAGTCGAAGGACCCCTCGTGCGCCTGCGCCGTCGATACCCTCGAAAGGCATTTCAACTACTGCTCGGCATTTCAGTTTCCCACGGGCTGGAATCTGTTCAAGCATTCCAGGAGAGACTCGCAGGTTAAAATCATCCCATGCCGGCAAAGCCCCAAGGCCACGACACCCCAGAAGGAAAACTGCCAAAGAACAACTGCTTCGTCTGCGGCCCCAACAACCCTGAAGGCATGCGCCTGAATTTCATGCTCGACGAAGCCCGCCAAACCTTCGTCTGCAACTTCCGCCTGAGCAAGCGCTACACCGGCCCCCCCGGCCACTGCCACGGCGGCATAATCGCCTGCATCCTGGACGACGCCATGGGCAAGGTAAACAAGTTGCATCAAGTCATCGCCCTGACCCGCGAAATGACGGTCGAATACCTGAAGCCAGTCCCGTTGCACAAGCCCCTGCGAGTAGAAGGCCGCGAAATCGAAGTACGCGGCAACAAACACATCAACGCCGCCGAAATCCAGAACGAGAAGGGCGAAGTCCTGGCCCGCAGCCGAGGCATATTCATCGCCATCGATCCCGAAAAAATGTTCGCCAAATACGTCGAGCGCTAACCAAAAATAGGTTTACTCCGTGAGACCCCGCGTCCCCCGTGGTTGAAGGTTTCGCTGGCACTGGCGCCTGGCAACCTACCTGGAATGATCAACGCACTGTAAAATAAACAGCAGCGTAAGCCGAAGCCCGAAGCACGTACTAGAAAAGAGTCCACCATGTCGCAAAACAACGGAAGCAACACCAGTCTCCGCCTGAAGACCGGCCTCGCCGAAATGCTAAAGGGCGGCGTGATCATGGATGTGACGAATGCTGAGCAGGCCTCTATCGCCGAGAAGGCCGGAGCCGTCGCTGTAATGGCGCTGGAGCGGGTTCCGGCGCAGATCCGCGCGGAGGGCGGCGTGGCGCGGATGGCCTCGCCTAAGAAGATTCGCGAGATCATGGCCACGGTTTCCATTCCGGTGATGGCCAAGTGCCGCATTGGGCATTTTGCTGAGGCGCAGATTTTGCAGGAGCTTGGGGTTGACTACATTGACGAGAGCGAAGTGCTTACGCCGGCTGACGAGGCTCACCATGTCGACAAGCATGCCTTCACAGTCCCCTTCGTCTGCGGCGCGCGGAATCTTGGAGAAGCCTTGCGGCGGATTGCTGAAGGCGCGGCCATGATCCGGACTAAGGGCGAAGCCGGCACTGGAGATGTTGTTCACGCCGTAAAGCACATTCGGCAGATTGTGCAGGAGATGAAAATCCTGACCGTGCTGGGCGAAGAAGAACTCTACGCCAAAGCCAAAGAGCACGGCGCGCCTTACGAACTGATCAAGATGGTAGCCAAGGCAGGGAAGCTCCCCGTGCCAAACTTCAGCGCGGGAGGAATCGCCACGCCCGCCGACGCTTCGCTGGTTATGCAACTAGGCGCCGAAGCCGTCTTCGTCGGCAGCGGCATCTTCATGAAAGACAGCACCACCTTCGCCGACCCCGCCGAAGCCGAAAAGCGCGCCCGCGCCATCGTCAAAGCCGCCACCCACTTCAACGACCCTAAAGTGTTACTTGAAGTCAGCGAAGACCTGGCGGGAGCCATGAAAGGCCTCGCCGTCGCAGGCCTGGACGAAGCCCACATGCTGCAAACGAGAGGCTGGTAGCTCCACCGAGCACGCCTGGCTGTCGTCATCGTTTCAACGCAATGAGGCAGAAGCATGAACATATTTCAAAAGCGCCACAAGATTCTCGAAGGTCATCGTGGGGAGCCCTTTACGCCGGCGCAGCTTAGGGCCGAGTTCTTGGGGATGTTTCCCGGCACAAACCCAAACAGCGTAAACGCGGCGGATTGCTTTAACACTCAAGGAAAAAAAGTGGGCTGCACGTGCGGCGAATGCACGAATCTCGGCGGGTTTGCCGTAAACAGATACGGCATCGTGGATATGGGGGCCAGTGGGTTCGGAGGCATTTCGCCGGTCTATACGCCGACGGGAAGCACACGGAGTAGCGTGTACAGCGCCACCTCCAATTCAGTAACAGCCCGCGCAGGTATGTCAGGTCGGAGTGGTGCTCTGCGAATCAATCCCGACGAGGCGGCTCAATGTGTTCAACAGTACAACAGTTCCTTCTATCGTGGCCGGAGTAACATCGAGTTGGACCGGGAGGCTTACGACATTTTCCGAGGCGGCCTTTCACGAGACCACGACCGACTGGTCGATCAAATCACATTCGTCGGCGAGCGATACGGCGCTGCTCAAGAGCGCTTCGGAAGCATACGAAGGGAAGCGGAGCTCATTGCCTCCAACTTCCGTCCGATACTCGATAAATGGCTGAAGGTCGTAATGGAAGCCAAGCCCTTGGTTCAAAGCGTTCCGGACCAGGCGACCCTGGACTTTCTCTTTTCTCCGTTTGAGGGCACCAAACAATGGCCCGTGTGGGCATCGAAGACGTTGCATTTCCTTCGGCCCGATGTCTTCCCGATTCTTGATTCCAACGCGAAGAAGCCGATTGGGATGAAAAACCTCACAAACTCCAGCCGCGGTTATTATCAATTTTGCTCCGCCTTCCGCGACGTGCTCGTGGCAAACCTCGTAGCACTCGGAGCTGCACGTAATGCCGATGCCAGTGAATCTCCAACGGAGTTAAAGCTGCTGGACAAGATTCTTTTCCAACTCGGGATCCGCATGGACTGAGCCGGGCGGCGGTTGGCCCAGGTCTCAATCCGAATTCCCATGTCTCGCAAAACCAGGCGGGTGGCCCAGGCTTTTGATCTCTCTGCCAATCAGCAACGCAGAGGGTGCCCCGTTCCTTCGGGTTCTTTGCGAAGGGGCGGGAGTCGGAAATGCTTGCGCAGGTGGGTTGATTACGCCTCATGACGTACCATATCGCAAAGGCAGCATCGCCGGGCGGGTGGCCCGGGCTTTTGACCTCGCTGGCATCGCGGGCAAAGTGGGGTGCCCCTCGATAAGAGCGAAGGCGGTGTCAAGGACAAAAATATCCTGTCGGTGTTTTTGGCACCGCTTTTTTGCCAGAGAAGGTTGAGGACCAAGACTCTGGAAATCTCACGCTGAATCACCCATCGGTGGTGATCTTCTTGCGAAGATTGTTCCACCAACCATCGATTCGGCCTAAACCTCGACCATGATTCTTCTATGCGAACATCCCGTCTCGCACGGGATGCGAGAGCACCCAATCAGTCCTGCGGTCTAGCTTGCGCCGACCAGGGGCACCCGCGGGTTGCTCTCGATGCGAACGATCTCTGGATAGGGCACATTCGTACGCAGCATCCAGTAGAGTCGTACGGCTAACTTGCGCGCCGTTGCCACCTTGGCCACCCCCTTCGGCTTCTGATGACAGCGATGCAAATACTGTTTCTTCATGCCTGGGTCGAAGCGCACCGCGATCTGCGCCGCCTCCACCAGCAGCGAGCGCAACATGCGGTTGCCTTGCTTGGTGATGACTCCCAGCTTCTGCCGTCCCCCGAACTGTGCTCCCGCGGAATCAGTCCCAGATAGCTGGCCACCTGCTTCCCCCTTGCAAAGCGGCTCACATCGCCCATGGTCAGCACATAGGCCAGCGCCGTGTTCGGACCCACTCCCGGCTGCGTCATCAGCAACCGAGCCTGTGCGTTCTCTTCCGCCGCCTGTTGCACCGCCGCATCGAGTTGCCCGACCTGCTGGTCGAGCATGGCCAGCAGCCCCAACAAATCTTCCCGCCGGCAAGCCGCCCAAGGTTTTAACGGCAGCTCGCGCAACATCTTCTGTCCCGCCTGGCTCCACAACTTGGCTTTGCGCTGCATCCCCTTATTCAGAGAAAGGTGTTGCAGTTCGTTTTTCACCCGGCTGCGAATCTCCACCAGCTTGTGCCGGTGCAGCACCAGTTGCCGCAGATCACCCTGCTCCCGGTCCGCAATCCAGAGCCGCGGAAAACGGCCCTCCACCACCAGTTTCAAAATGTGGGCCGCGTCTCGCTTGTCTGTCTTTTGCTTGCGCACGTAACTGGCCCGGATCTGCGCCGCATCTCCGATCCAGATCTCATGCCCCAAGTCCTCGACCAACTCGACGAACCACTGGCTGTTGCCCGTGGCCTCCATGCCGATCAACACAGGCGCCGCCAGTTGTTGATAAAACATTTTGGCGTCACCGTTGGCATGCACCAGCTTCCGTTCCCCGCAATCTCCCGTCTCCATGTCCAGCCAACTCACCTGTTGCCAACTGGGATGAAAATCACATCCTATAATCATCATGCGAAGGCTCCTTCCTTTCCGAGCAGCCTTAGTCCTCAAACCAAGACTACCCCGGTTGATCGAGCCTTCGCTCTTATCCAATCAGTCCTTCGCGTTCTTTGCGAAGGGCGGGAGTCGGAAGTGCCCGCACAAGTGGGTTGATCACGCTGCCGCTGACAAACAAATCGCACAGGCGGTATCGCCGCCCACCCTTGCAAAAAACGCAAGGATGGGGCACCCTCTGTGGGAATGGTGCACACAAACATCGTCAAAGGTGGGCCACGCGCCCTTTTCTGAGCTTCGACTGAGAAGAAGAAAAAACCGGGGATAGACGAGTGGAGTGCACCGTCTTTCCCCGATTTGTCGTCGCGGAGCCTGGGCAGCTGTACCTCATGGACCGGCAGGGGGCTCTGCCGTAAACGTCATTGCGTTGTTGCCCTCTTTGCCCGTGGTCAGGTTGAAAGTGGATATATTTATATTACTGTGGTGTCGGCCGACACAGCTTGTAGATGGATTCCAGGGAGGGCAGACCATAGTGATCTGCTCCGAGGTAGCTCCGGCGGGAGTGGTCCCGGGCAAATAGGAAACTTGTGTGTTGAAGGCGAAGGCGGAATCAAACGCAAAGAATCCGTAATTAGCCAGATTCGCGAAATCGGTGCAGGTTCCGTCCACTACCGTCAGACATGGCCTTTCCAAAATCCACTCTGCCGAATTGCCAAAGTAATTAGTTCCTGACGGTGGGTTAAATCCTATCAACGTGCCCTGGTCCGTTGACAGGTTTATAAAGACAGCATGACCAAACGGCTCTGCAGTCGTGAACCAAACCGACACCTGAACGGCGTTCCCTGGGCCAACCGGGAAGTTGGTCAGTTGGTACGCGCTGCCCGGAAGCCACTCGAACCAGGCATAGTAGGTCGCGGTTGTAATGGGATGGCGGCGGGGCTTGACGCACGTCGCATCCCCCTCGGTGCCAGCCTGCAGTAAGTCCTCGCCCGCGGTGAGTCCGTCAAAACCTACCCATTGCGCGGCCATGACCGCTGTGGAAGTGCAAACCCCTGGGGCCTGCATGACGGCCGGGACGGTCCACTCTGCATAAATCATGCTGTTGTTCAGCGCAAAGGTGAGGTCAGGGACCGCAAAGATATAGCCGCTCCAGTTATCAGAAGTGCTCGTAATGGCGTTGCCGGCGGACGAAACGATTTTCCGGTTCTTGGGGAGTGCGTGGTGAACCGCTATCGGTTTCAGTTCCGGCGTTATGAACCTAGCCGTCGCCATCCTTTTCCAGCGCGCATAGCGCTCTGGCTCGCTAGGCCGCGGCGGAAATCCGTGTTGTTCGAGTTCCACGTCGGAGGCCATGAGTGGCTTGAACTCGGGCGGCGGGGGCTCGAAGAGAAACACTCCAGTCGCTCGATTGTTGGCATCAGTTACCCATCTTCCATGGGCGGTATCTTGAGCTAGGGCGACTCCGGAAAAACAAAGGGCGGCCAAGGCTAGAAGCAGGGGCGAGAGGAGCGATCTTCGGGACATAGGAGCCTCCAATCTGCGTATTGTCGAAACGGGGAAGTTAGGCGCAGTATAGGCGGCAAAATTTGAGAAGGGCATTGCGAATGAGATTTGTTACGAAAACCGGACATCGGGAATTGGACTCGGAGGTGGCGGGTGGTCCAGGTCTCAGTCCGTATTCCCATGTCTCGCAAAAGCGGCGAGACATGGGGCACCCCCATTTTGGAGGGGGCGAAGCACGGTTTTTCCCGTTTTGGGAAAATCTTGTCAAGCCCCCTGGAGGGTTGTCTTTGGGGTCAACTCTTTGATTCGGTGGGAGAAATAAAGTTGGCTAATGTGACGCATTCACCCTATGCAGCTTGATATACTATACTTATAGAGTCGAAACAGAAGCGCAGGCCTTCCGGTCTGCGCTTTTCTTTTTGGTGAAGGAGATATGGCGCGGCGCTCAGGGCAGGCTGGGCCGCCCCCACTTTTGAAGTGTTGGCGGCCTGTGGAAAACTTTGTCAAGACCCTGGAGTGAGGTTTTTGAGTCAAGTTGTTGATTCGGTGGGGTAAATATTTCCGCTAATATGTCCCATTTGCTCTATGCAATATGATATAATAGTATTATAGTTTTAGAATAGAGCGCAGGCCTACCGGCTTGCGCTTTTTTGTTGGTACAAGGAGATATGGCGCGGACGGGGGTTTCGGAGACGTATTTCCGAGACATATTTACGAAACCCAGGCCGCGCTTTTTTTATGCCTCGAAAATCGAATTCGGAGAGAAGGCGGAAGTTTCCCTGGTTACAGAAGCTGGATGCGCCTCCGCGTAAGCGTCTGGGGGAGGCGGTGGAGGGTGCGTTCTTGGCGAAGGCCCTGATGCTGGGTATTCCGGTGCTGAAGCCGTGGGGAGATAGCCGTCCTTATGACTTTGCGGTTGAAACCTGGCGGTTGTGGAAAGTGCAGGTGAAGTGCGCGACCGGCCATCGCGGTACGCGATGCGATGCGAGGGCTGCGGGCTGCGGGAAACTCTATACTCTGGATGACATCGATTTTCTAGTGGCGTATGTAATCTCGGAGGATCTGTGGTACGTGGTTCCGGCGGATGCGTTCGTTCCGCGGGCGACGGTTCACTTTAACTATGGGCCGAAAAGCCAGGGTATGTTTGAAATCTACCGGGAGACCTGGTGCCTGCTGGCTTGTTCGGCGAGGGCGCGGGGCGGGGGCGATATCCCGAAGCGATGCCGATGTGAGGAGATGCCGGTGCGCTGCGCGGTTTGCCCGAAGAGGAGATGAGAGGCGGTTTCCCCGGCGGCGATTCCCATTTCTCGGGGAAGCGGCCAGAAGTGGGGCCGTCTTTTCCTGTTACTGTTTCCGGTGGACACTTACTGCTTGGCGGGTGGTAATTCCCGTGATGGAAACCCCAGGGTTATCAGGGTCCGCCGAGCGTACTGACGGGCGACTTTCTGTTCTATTATCTGGGAGGCGCAGGAGTAGGCGAACGCAGCCGCTATGCCGCACTTGTAGTATTCATCCTGTACCCCGGAACTAGACTCCGCGCTTCTGGTCTTCTCCCGGGTGCTGGCCCGCCTTTTGCGGCATCAATAGAATACACAACACCATAAATGCCGCGATCACCAACGACGAAGTAACCCGGCTAAGATTGAGTCCGCCGTTTGCATGAGGCTTGGTGAGAATGTCGCCAAGCGTCGCGCCCAGCGGCCGCGTCAGAATGAATGCCGCCCAAAATAAGATGGTTCGTGAAATCGAGGTAAAGAAGTAGGCCGCCGCCACCAGCGCCAGAGCTCCGCCAAACACCAGCGCTCCACGCTCAAAACCCACTCCCTGAGTATCCGCCAGCCAGTCGCCGAGCGCGGTCCCCAGAGTGTTGGAGAATAAAATCGTGGTCCAGTAAAACATTTCAACTCTGGGTGAAGTAATGTCACGAAACGAGATCGATCCCACCGACCACCGCCACAATCCCAAAACGACCATCAGCAACGCCAACAGGATCAGCGACCCGCCCGTGTAGCCCACTCCCAAAGACCGGTCGGTGAAATCGGCCATCGTTGTGCCGACCGTGGTGGTTGCCACAATCACCGTCCAATACAAGAATGGATGAAATGATTTCGCCTTGATCTGCGCCGCCACCGCCACGATAAAGAATGCCATGAAAATCAAGGTGCTCACCGCGTATCCCAGCTTCAACGTCATCGAGAGCGCATCGCCGCCGGTCTCTCCCAGCGTGGTCGCGGCGATCTTGATGATCCAGAATGCAATCGCAATTTGCGGAACTTTACTGGAAGTAGCCCAACTGCGGTTGGCGCCGGCGCGTTCGCCCGCATAGTGAAAGGTTGCATCGTGAGAACCAAGGGTCAGAGCGCGGTCATTCATAAACTTAGCTGTCGCCTCCAGAAATGGCAGTCGTTGTTAGATGCGTGAAGTGCGCCTTGGGATGGTCGCTGTCTGCTGGGTGGGTTTCTGTGAAGAAACCTTTTGCATCCCATCCGGTAAAATCAATACAGAATGAAGATCGGAGTGCTAGCTCTGCAGGGCGATTTCGACGCGCACCGCCGCCGGCTCGAAGAGCTGGGCGCCGAGGTGGTGCTGGTAAAGAAGCCCGGGCAGCTTGACGAAGTCGATGGCCTGGTAATTCCTGGAGGGGAATCCGGAACGTTTCTGAAATTGTTGGGAGAAGAAGGCTTCGAAAAGCTGAAGCACTTCGTCCGCGTGAAGCCGACCTTCGGCACTTGCGCGGGAGCGATCTTGCTAGCAACCGAGGTCGAAAACCCAAGCCAGGCTGGCCTGGGCGCTATCGACATCAGCATTCGCCGCAACGCCTACGGACGACAGCGTGACAGCTCCATCCGCGAAGGTGAGCTTCTGCAAAGCTCGCTGAACGGAGAGCCAGGCTCGCCGCTGGAAATGGTTTTCATCCGCGCCCCCAAGATCGAGCGCGTCGGGGCAGCGGTAGAAGTGATCGCTACCCAGGGGAAAGACGCGGTGGCGGTCCGGCAGGGAAGAGCGATGGCGGCAACTTTCCACCCCGAACTCTCCGAAGACAGGCGGGTACATCAGGCTTTCCTGGACCTGTGCGGGTCCTGTGGTCGGACTTAAGATCCAAACAAAAAGATCCAAACAAAAGATCCAAACAAAGATCCCAACAAAAAGGGCGGCTTTACAGCCGCCCCACAATCTCATCCTAAGCAGAGCGCCTAGGTTCGCACCTTACAAGTCAAGTCTCTCGCCGCGCGCCCTCCATGTCAAGAAAATGCGGCACCGCTAACAAAACTTTAGGGAGGCCCCGGTGAGACTCGAACTTGAGCCGCTTTGCGGGCGTCTGAGCCCGCTGGCGAAATCCTGAGCGCAGCCGAAGGATCACGACCTCTAAGGTGCGAGCCTAGCGCTCTATCCAGGCTGAGCTACGGGGCCACTGCCACGCCCACCCCAGAACCTGTTTCCGCACCACCGTGTTTCGATTCACGACGGCTTCCCGCATCAATTCTCCCTGATCGTGAGGCTCGTAGAACACGCTGGCAAGGATCTTGCACTGAGGTTTCCGAGTCTGGAATTCCCGCTCTGGGACAGCGCCGCGAAGGAGTTATACTGAGACTATGTCTGGGGTTCCACACAAGACCTTCTACCTCGAAACCTTCGGCTGCCAGATGAATGTGCATGACTCGGAAAAAGTCATTGGCACGCTGGTGCACGAGGGCTACCAGCAGGTGGAGACGGTCGAGCAGGCCGACTTGATTCTGTACAACACCTGCTCCATCCGCGATAAGGCGGAGCAGAAAGTCTTCCACCGGCTGGCGGACTACAAGAAGCTGCTGTCCCAGGGCAAGAAGTTTGGTGTGCTGGGCTGCGTGGCGCAGCAGGAAGGCGAAAAGGTCTTCGAGCGGGCCCCGCACGTATCACTAGTCTGCGGATCAGCCAGCTATCGCAATCTCCCGCAAATGCTGGTGCAACTGGAGGGGGCGTCCGGCGTCCGGCGTCCGGCCTCCGGAAGCCCGAAGCCGGAAGCCGGAAGCCTAATCCGCATCACCGGTCTCGACGATCGCGAAACCGACGAATGCTTCGAAACCGAGTTTACCGCGCGCACCAATCCGCATCGCGGATACATCACCATCATCGAAGGCTGTGACAAATTTTGCGCCTACTGCGTGGTCCCATTCACGCGCGGCAAAGAGCGCAGCCGCACTTCGGAGTCGGTGCTCGCCGAAGCGCGCCAGATGGCCGATCTGGGCTACACGGAAATTCAATTGTTGGGACAGAACGTGAATTCGTATAAAGACCCGGCAGGGAAGCCGGGTGGCGGATTTTCCAGAAAAACGAAAACGTTCGCGGAATTGCTGGCGGCGGTGGGCGAAGTGCCGGGCATTCGCCGAGTGCGATTCACGACGTCGCATCCACGCGACTTCGGGCGCGACATTATTGATGCCATCGACGCCGTGCCCACGCTCTGTGACCACGTACACCTGCCGGTGCAAAGCGGGTCGGATCGCGTGCTGAACGCGATGCAGCGCCTCTACACGCGCGAGCAGTATCTTGAACGCATTGCGTGGATGAAGTCCGCCAAGCGCGAGATCAGCATCACCAGCGACATCATCGTGGGATTTCCCGGCGAGACAGAAGAAGACTTCGAGCAGACGCTGAACTTGCTCGACGAAGTCGGCTACGACAGCGTCTTCACGTTCAAGTACTCACCGCGCCCGAACACGCCATCGTTGGCGCTTGAGGATGCGATTCCAGATCAAGAGAAATCCCGCCGTCTCGAGATGCTCATGTCAAAGCAGAAGGAAATCCAGATCGCGCGCTACAAGAAGTATATAGGAACAGTATCCGAAGTAATGGTTGAAGGACGAAACGAAGCGCGCGCCCAGTGGATCGGCCGCACCAGCCAAAACAAAACCTTGAACTTTACGGCGCCAGAGTTGTCCGCGCCCAAGGTGGGAGGGTACGTCCCGGTGAGAGCAACGGCGAGTTTTCCCAACAGTCTTTTAGGCGAATTGGTGGTATAAGAAGCGAAGAGCGGTCAGCCAGCGCCGCCGAAGAAGTCTAGTCGTTTTGGGTTTTTTGAAGGAGTTCCTATGGAAGTAGAGATGACTATTCGCGGCCTCCTGGTTGACCCAGTGTCGAATATGCCGATTGTGATTCTTAAGGATGTGGCAGGCGACAGTGTATTGCCGATCTGGGTGGGAGTGCCGGAGGCGACGGCGATTCAGTTGGAGATGGAGAAAGTTAGTACGCCGCGTCCGATGACACATGACTTGATCAAGAATGTGCTGACGGGCCTCGAGACGCACGTGCATAAAGTTGTGGTGACGGAGCTGCGCGAGGACACGTTCTTCGCGGTGATCTGGCTGGAGCGTGGCGGCGAAGTGATCAGCATTGACTCTCGGCCATCGGATGCACTGGCGCTGGCGCTGCGGGTGGATTGTCCGATCTTCGTGGATGAAGTGGTGTTGAAGAACTCCAAGCAGGCGGCGAATGGGGCGGACGGCGTGACCGCCGAAGAACTACGCAAGTATCTCGAAGGGCTGAACGACGAGGATTTGGGGAAGTACAAGATGTAGCAGCCGTCAGCGGCCAACGGTCAGCCATCAGCCGCCAGTAAGACCAAAACCAACCCCTTAACGACCGTTCGGCCTTGTGTGGCGAGGGTCAACTTTACATAATACCTGTTATCGGACATTGCCCGGGCGGGTGGGGTTGGGGGCCTCCGACACTGCAACTCGCGGACTTCCGCTAATTCCCGAACTGCCTTCCTGGTCTTCTCCTACTGTTGCACCACCTGGTTTACCGAGGCTGAACTCTCGGCTATGTTTGAGTTCCATGGGTACGTCACGGTTACTGTCGTTGAGCCTACGGCTAGCGTTGACGTTGTCAACGTTGCTTTGCCGTTGGTGAGTTCTACCGTCCCGAGCGTTGTCTTCCCCGCTGTGAAAGTAACCGGGCCGGTTGGCGTTGTGGTCGGCGATGTGATCTTGGCGGTGAAGGTGACGGACTGGCCTTGGGTTGATGGATTCGGCGATGAGGTTAGCGTGGCTGTGCTGGTGGCTTGCGTGATCACCTGGTTCAGGATGGGGGACGCGCTGGCGCCGTTGTTGGCGTCCCCTACATATACGGCGAATAGCGGGTAGGTGTCAGCGCTTAGGTTGGATCTGGTCAGCGTGGCCACTCCGCTGGCGTTGAGTTTGGCCGTGCCGATGTAGTTGCTGCCCCAGTTGAAGTTCACGTTTCCGGTGGGCGTGGTTTTGCCCGAAGTCTTGATGGTGGCGGTCCAGGTTACTTTTTGCCCGTAGATGGACGGATTCAGGCTTGAGGCGAGAGCTGTTGTAGTCGCGGACTGGGCGCTGGTATCGACTACCTGCTCGAGCGCGGGCGAAGTGCTGCCGGTGAAGTTGGCGTCGCCGAGGTACGCTGCTGAGATTGTGTGAATCCCCGATTGGAGGGCGGAGGTCGTCAGCGAGGCAATGCCCCTGCTCAAAGAAGCGGTGCCTAGAACATTCGGGCCGTTATAGAACGTGACGGTTTCCCCGTTCGTTGGAGCTCCGCCGCTTGAAGTCACTGTAGCCGTGAAGGTTATGGATTGACCGTATACAGAGGGATTTTGGCTGGAGACAAGCGCGGTGGAGGTCGCGTACTTGGTGGTGGAATTGACTACCTGCCGCAGCCCGGGCGAGGTGCTGGCTGCGAAATTGGCGTCTCCGGCATAGGTCGCCGTGATGGTATAGGTGCCGAGTGCGAGTGAGGAGGTTGTGAGGGTAGCGATGCCGGCGCTGAGCGATGAGGTTCCCAGAACGGCTGAGCCGTTATAGAAAGTGACGGTCTCGCCGTTGGGCGGAGATCCTGCATTCGAACTCACGGTGGCTGTGAAAGTTACCGCTTGACCAACCGATGAAGGATTCGGTGACGAGGTTAGGGCGGTCGTGGTTGAGGTGATCGAGGCATTGATCACTTGGCTCAATACGGAGGACGTGCTGCCGGTGTTGCTCGCGTCTCCGTTGTATTTGGCGGTGATGGAGTAAGTTCCTGCTGTGCTGAAAGTAGTACTGAGGGTGGTTCGATTGGCGCTGAGTGTCGAGGTCCCAAGCGTTTGCGTTCCTGAGTAGAAGGTCACTGATCCGGTGGCCACGCCGCCGTACTGGCTGGTGACGGTCGCGGTGAAGGTGACGGTCTGGTTGGTGTTGGCGGGGTTAAGCGATGAGATCAGAGAGGTTGTCGTGGTGGCGGTATTTACGACCTGGCTGACAGGGGCGGATGTGCTGGGGTTGAAGCCGGCTGCACCCTGGTAGGCGGCGGTAATCGAGTGCGTGCCTGTAGCGAGCGAGGAGACGGAGATGGATGCAGTCCCGCTAACGAGGGTTGCGCTGCCGAGCGTGATTGAGGTTGAGGCGTCGGTGAAAACGACGGTCCCGGTTGGCGTGCCTGATGACGAGGTCACGGCGGCGGTGAAGGTAACACTTTGTCCGAAGGTTGACGGGTTTGGCGAGGAGGCGAGGGTTGTAGCCGTGGTTACGCCGTTGACAACCTGCGTGAGGACGGGGGATGTGCTGGGCGCGAAGGTGCTCGAGCCCTGATATGCAGCGGTGATCGAGTGTGAACCTGCGGCGAGCAAGGAGACCGAGATCGCCGCCTTTCCGCTGGCGAGAGTTGCGCTACCGATCGAGGTTAGGCCATCGTAGAAAATAACCGTCCCGGTCGGCGTTCCCGCAGTCGAGGTTACCGAAGCGGTGAAGGTAACGTTTTGTCCGTAGTTGGATGGGTTCAGAGAGGAGACGAGGGTGGTGGTGGTGGGAGTGCCGGGTTCGGTGTGGTTCAGCAGCACGCCCACGGTTCCCTCGTAAGGATTACCGCTGCTGCCCCCCCAGTTTGCCACCACGACATCTGGCCTTCCGTCATGGTTCAAGTCGGCGACGGCGAGTGCAAGTGGAAAAAAGCCGCCTCCGTCGAAGAAAACAGCATTCTGGAAGGTGCCGTCTCCGTTGCCCAGCAGGACTGCGAGCGAACCGTCCTCCGAGTTGCCACAATAACCTGCCTCCGATGGATTCGAGCAAGCGGTGAGCAGCAAGTCGGGGTTTCCGTCGGCGTTGACATCCGCTACCGCGATTGCGAGATAATTGGGGCCCCCTGAAGAGTAAACAACCGCCGCCTGGAAAGTTCCATCGCCGTTACCGAGTAACACGCTGGCCGGCCTGGCCCTGTACCCGAGATGCTGACCTCGTTCGCTATCAGCAGATCAGGTTTCCCATCGCCGTTGACATCCGCTACTGCTACCGAACTCGCAATAAGACCGCCGCCCGTTCCGTAATAGACTCCAGGCTGAAAGGTGCCGTTGCCATTGCCTAGGAGTACTTCTACCCGCGAACAGTATGAGGTCGTTACCAGGAGATCGGGCTTGCCGTCATCGTTCACATCCGCCACCGCGAGAAAACTGGGTTGGGGCAACGAACCGTCGACGCAGCCGGGCTCTCCAACCACCATGGCTGGTTTGAAGGTCCCATCTCCTTTCCCGAGGAGGACGTTCACTTCGCTGGTGGCTACGATCAGATCGAGCTTGCCGTCGCCGTTCACGTCGGCCACCACTACTGATTCGACGTCGTTGAAGGTATTTCCAAAAACGGAGTATGTGACTGGGGACTGGAAGGTGCCGTTACCGTTACCCAGCATCACCGACACTCCCTGACCTGCCACGATCACGTCTGCCTTGCCGTTGTTTCTCAGGTCGGCAATGGCCACGTCGCCGACGTATCCCGGCCCGGAGGAGTAGAGGACTGCCGGTTGAAAGGTCCCGTCACCATTTCCGAGCAAGACGGAAATTCCGCCCAATGGACACCCCTCACACTCTCCCATGTTCCCCACCACGAGATCGGGCTTGCCGTCGCCGTTCACATCCCCGATGGCCACGGAAGTAGCACCCCCATAGCCATTGGAGCCATAGACCACGGCCGGCAGGAACGAAACGGACGTCCCGGATACGGCGATCGAGAAAAACTGCGTGTTGGAAGTGCCACCGCCCGGGGCTGGGCTGACTACTGTGACTGCGGCGGTGGACGCGGTGGTGATGTCGGATGAGAGGATGGTCGCGGTTAGCTGATGAGAGTTTACATAGGTGGTGGCGCGCGGGCTGCCGTTCCAATTTACGGTTGAGGTCGCGACGAACCCCGCGCCATTCACCGTCAGGGTGAACCCAGCCCCGCCGGGCGCAGTGGCGTCGGGAACGAGCGGCTGATCGATAAAGGGAACAGGGTTCTGGGCTATAGCTGGGGCGGCCAGGGCAATCAGTACAGCTAGGAGTGCGATTAACAGAACTGAGGGGGTGAGGATGTCGCTGGTTCGTGTGCGCTGGCGGGTCATGGGAGACCTCCTTCAGGTGAATCGACTGCAGGGGCCCTGAGGTGCGTCCAAGTCGTGCCAATCAGCAACTTGGCTTACGGGAGACTTGGCTTCGAGATGGTGCCGAGCTTTTTTCTCTTAAAGCCGTTCGTTGTTAAGCCGTTCTTTCGAGCCGTCGTTCGGGCACTGTCTTCTGGTCAATCCATCCTGGAGGCCCGGCTTGAGGGCGAGAGAGGATGCAAGCGAGGGGAAGGCAATACGGGCGCACGTTATCACCGAATGGAATCTGAGTCAATCATCCAATTGTGGCGCGCATTTCCTGTCCGTTAGGCGGTCGAGAAAACTCAGGGGCAACGCTTCCCTGCCGGATCGCCGGAACCCGCTTGAAGCACCGGAACCCCGTGTCCGGGATTAAGTTGTGGCGGAGGATGTTTTTTTTAGCCAAGGGTTGCGATCAAACAAGATCATTTAGAAGTCAAGATCAAGAGCAAAGTCAAAACGGCGGACAGAGCCTGCCCCTTCGCCTATTGCTGCACCACCTGCGTTACCGAGGCGGAACTTGCGCCGATGTTTGAGTTCCACGGGTATGTTACTGTGACGCTGGTTGAACCGGCGGCCAGCGTTGACGTGGTTAATGTTGCTTTCCCGTTGGTGAGTTCTACCGTGCCGAGCGTTGTCTTCCCTGCGGTGAAAGTTACTGGTCCGGTCGGCGTGGTCGTCGGTGAAGTGATTTTGGCGGTGAAGGTCACGGCTTGTCCTTGAGTTGACGGGTTCGGCGACGACGTGAGCGTGGCCGTGCTGGTGGCTTGCGTTATCACCTGGTTCAGAATCGGGGACGCGCTGGGGCCGTTGTCCGTGTCTCCTACGTACAAGGCAAATAGCGGGTAGGCGTCAGCATTCAGGTGTGACAGTGCCAGCGTGGCTATGCCGCTGGAGTGTCGATGACCGAGACGGAGTTAGAGCCGGCATTCGTCTCGTAGACGCGAGATCCGTCCGGGTTGATAGCGATGCCATTGGGGCTTATCCCGACCGTGATCGTGTTAATCACGGTGTTGGTCGCCGTGTCGATAACCGAGACGGAGTCGGAGTTGGTGTTCGCAACGTAAGCGCGAGATCCATTCGGCGCGATAGCTACTCCCTGAGGAAAGGACGCAACTGCGACGGTGGCAATCACGGTATTGGTGGCCGTGCTGATTACTGAGACGGAGTTGGAGTCGGAATTCGCCACGTAGGCTTGAGATCCATCTGGAGTGATGGCGACCGCAACGGGCCTGCCCCCGACCGCGACGGTGGCAATCACAGTGTTAGTCGCCGTATTGATCACCGAGACGGAGCTGGAGCCAGCATTCGTCACATACGCAACCGGCTGAGCCTGCGGCGAGCTTGCCGACCCTGCAGATCGTCGGCCAGTACTCGCGTGTGAGGTTGGGGCGGCGAAGGCGATCAGGACGATGAAAGCTGCGGACAGAACGCAGGCGCCGGGGATGCGGGTCTTTATTATTCCTGCGGAGCGCTTGCTGGTCATGGGAGACCTCCTGTAGAACTGCGAAACCTAGGGGCCCTGACGTGCGTCCAACTTATGCTTTGAGATGTTTCTGGTGACCATTCTGAGAAGCCCAGCATGCGGGGCGGAGAGGATCTGCAGCGGGGAAAGGTAGCATTGATCGGAGCGCCAGTCAATGGCAAAACTACTAGCGAGTCAAAGGCGACGGACAGAGCCTGCCCTGAGCTTGTCGAAGGGAGTGTCCGTCCTACATGGGTTGTGCAAGGGGGGACGGGCCTTCGGCCCGTGGACAGCCGGGGGCGGCTGTCCCCTCATGAGCATGCTATTGGCTGGGAAATACGATTTTAGGATGGAATAGTGTGCCGGCTACGCGGGTGGCTATGGCGATTAGATCGCGTTGACCTTGGAAGACTTTGACCTGGCGGGCGCGGGATAGTTCGGGAAGGTTGACGGGGCGACCGCTGCGGATGCGGGCGGCGGTGGGGTCGTCGGCGGTGACGGAGGGAAATTGGGGCAGGAGTTGGCGGGGATGGACGAAGAGGGCTGCCATCGCTTCCGGGCGAGAGACAGCAGGTTCCTCCGCTCCGCCGTCGCTGGCGCTCCAGCTCCGGTCGGAATGACAGCTCGTTGGTGTTCCGGAAATATAATCCTTTAAGTGATCCTTCAACTGATCTTCGACCTCTTCCAAGGTGTGGGCTTGGGTGATGTCGAATTCGGCTACGGCGGTGCGGCGCAGAGATTCCAAGTGCGCGCCTGAGCCGACGAGCTGGCCCATTTCGTGGGCGACGGAACGCATGTAGGTTCCCGAGGCGACGCGGGCACGGAAAGTGGCGCGGTCGCCTTCGACTGCGAGGATCGCAAATTCCTTAATCTCGACCTGCACCGGCTTCAGTACTACCTCTTGTTGTTTCCTGGCGAGTTTGTACGCAGGGACGCCGTTGATTTTCTTGGCCGAGAAGGGTGGCGGGATTTGATCGATCAGGCCTTGAAATTTGGCGGCTAGTTGCTGGAGTTGCTCGAGACTTGGAGTGGCCTGTTGCGGCTCGCCTATGGGTTCACCATCGGCATCGTAGGTGTTGGTGGCGAAGCCGAAGCGGATCACTCCTTCGTAGGTCTTCTCGGAAGTGGTGTAAAACTGGGCGAGACGAGTGAGGCTGCCGGTGACCAGCGGGAGCACGCCGGTGGCCAGGGGATCGAGCGTGCCGAGATGGCCGACGGAACGCTGACCGAGAATGCGGCGCATGCGGTTGACCACGTCGTGCGACGTCCAACCGGCGGGCTTGTCGATGATTATGACGCCATTCATGAGAGGATGGGATAATTTGGTAATTGAGTAATTTAGTAATTGGGTAATTTGAAACCTTAGTCGAGCCTGCGCGAGGGTTTCAATTATTCAATTACCAAGTTAACAGATTTCCTATGCTTCCTATTCGCGACGATCAGCCCCGGTTCAGCACTCCGTGGGTGAACTATTTTTTGATTGGGTTGAACCTGGTTATCTTTCTCTTTGAATCGACCATCGATCCGCGCAGCCTGGAACTGCTGGTTCGTCAGTTCGGAGTGGTGCCGTCGCACACGGCGGCGTTCTTATCGGGCTCGCCCAAGTATTCCCTGGTGGAGATCGTGCTTCCCATCTTCACCTCACTCTTCCTGCACGGGTCGTGGATGCATGTGATCGGTAACATGTGGTTTCTCTATATTTTTGGCGACAATGTTGAGGACTACCTGGGGCACTTCAAGTATCTGGTGTTTTACCTGCTGACCGGCGTCCTGGCGATGGGCACGCATATGGTGATGAATCTGAGTTCTACGGCGCCTGCGGTGGGAGCCAGCGGAGCCATCGCCGGAGTGCTGGGAGCGTATTTCATTCTGTATCCGCGGGCGCGGGTGCTGACGTGGTTCTTTGTGTTTGTGGTGTGGGTGCCGGCGTGGATCATCCTGGGATATTGGTTCGTGCTGAATTTTTTGAGCGGGACTGCAACCGCGTTGTCGGTGCAGGCTCGGAACATGGGAGGAGTGGCGTTCTGGGCCCATGTGGGGGGATTTATTTCGGGTGCGCTGCTGGTGAAAGTTTTTGGGGAGCGGAGGTTGAGATATCCGTATGCGGTTCAGTGAGTTGCCTCGCGACCGAACTTCAAAATTAGAAACGAAAGCACTGCAGGCATTCGAGCTTCCCATCCTTGCGCAAAAAACGCGCAAGGATGGGGCACCCTCAGCATTTTTGGGGACAGGAAGTCAAGAACAGGATCTGGATTAGAGTCAAGACGACGGACAAGAGTGTCCCTCCACACGGACAAGTTCTTGTCGGCACCGCTACTTTTTGGGGCGCGATTCTGGGGGAACTAATCCGGCTACCCGATAATAGACGACTAGTTGGCCGTAGTGTTCGCCGCTGTGCTCGATGATGCCGTAGGCCATATCCACTACGCGCGTCTGCTTGTGTTCGAAGGGATCGACCATCAGGTCGGACATTCCTTTGTCACCTTTGGCTTTGATGGCGGCTGCGCCGTCGGCGAAACTTTTCTTAACGAAGGCTACAATGTCGGCCTTGGTTTTGTAGTCAGCGCGCTTTGGATCTTCTTCTTTGGGCATGGGCTTGCCCATGGCGGGATTGGTGAAAAAATAATTCGCGCCTGCGGCGTGCAGGAGCTGGTCGGCGAAGCTGCGCTGGGCGGGCGTGGGCTTGAACTCGTATTTGTCCTCGGGGAAGTCTTCGGCCATGGCGATTAGCTTGCGGCCGATATCGTTCCAGGAATCCAACACAACTTTTGAGGGAGGGTCGGGCGGCTTGACGGCTGCTTCTTTCTTGTCTTGGGTGTATGCGGGAAGCGTGAAGATAGCTGTGGCAAACAGCGCTGCGGCTAATAGTGTCTTGCGCATGGGGTTCCTCCGGGATGTCTGAATTGGCGAGCGCAATCTTAATCTCAAACTCCAGTTGGTGTAAACCTGCGGGGCTGGTTGCGCATGCTTAAAATCTTTACCACATAGGCCACAGAGGTACACAGGGTAGATCCACAGCTTCACAGAAGGCCTGCGGTGGGGAGGATTTCCAGAGTTTCGACTGTGGCGTTTGGTGGCAGCAGGAGTGCGTTGACTACCGCGGTGGCAACTGTGGCAGGCGACATCATCTTTTTCCGCGGGGCTTGCGGCCAGAACGTGTTCCAGATGTCGGTCTTGGTGGCTCCGGGCATCAGGGCGATTACGCGGATTCCCTTGGGACGCAATTCCTCGCGCAGGGTGTTGGTTAGGCCCAGTGCGCCGTGTTTGGAGGCAATGTAGGCGGCCGATCCCGCGAAAACCCGGTTGGCCGCGATGGAGAGATTGTTCACGATGGCGCCCCCCCGCTTCATGATTGCGAGGGCGGCTTGCGTGACCAGAAACATGCCGGTCAGGTTGGTCTCGATTACGTCCTGCCAGAGTGGCAGGGGCAGTTTATCTATCGTGAGGTGGGCATGGGCGATGCCCGCGTTGTTGATGACAATGTCGAGGCGCGTGCCTTGGCGGCGGATGGCGCGAAATAAATCGTCAACTGATTGGGGGTCGCGCACGTCACAGGGGTAGGTTAGGATTTTAATTTTTGCAGAGGCCAGTTCCCTGCTGATGCGACGCAGGGCTTGGTCGTCACGGCCGGTTAGAACAAGATTGCAGTCTTCCGCGGCCAGGGCGCGCGCTATGGCCAGGCCTATGCCGCGGGTGGCGCCGGTGACTAGGGCTACGTGATTGTGGAGTCGTCGAGTGGAAGATCTTTCCGGCACGAATTCATATTACAGAAATGAAAGCAAAGGCAACATCAAGGTCAGCGGATTAAGCGATGCCGGCTTCACCTCTCCCACTTCTCGCAAAAGAGGCGAGAAGTGGGGCACCCAAATTAGTTCTCTTCGTCCGACTAAATGCCGTTGGCGCGCTGGCGGATCAGGGACAGGAATTCATGGCGCGTTTCTTCTTCGTTGCGGAACGAGCCCAGCATGGAAGACGTTACGGCGGCGGAATGCTGCTTCTCAACTCCGCGCATCATCATGCACAGGTGGCGGGCTTCGATGACTACGCCCACGCCTTGCGGTTCGATTACTTTCTGGATGGTTTCGGCGATCTGGGTGGTGAGGCGCTCCTGAATCTGGAGGCGACGCGAAAAAAGTTCGACGAGGCGCGGAACTTTACTGAGGCCGATCACCTTGCCGTTTGGAATGTAAGCCACGTGTACTTTACCGAAGAACGGCAGCAGGTGGTGCTCGCAGAGGCTGAACATCTCGATGTCTTTGACGATCACCATCTCGTCGTAGGTTACGGTGAAGAGCGCGCCCTTGAGCAGGGCTTCGGGATCTTCGGTGTAGCCACGCGTCAGGAATTGCAGCGACTTGCGAACCCGCTGCGGAGTCTGCAGGAGACCTTCGCGTTTTGGGTCTTCGCCGAGGCGGACAATCATTTCCTGAACCAGGTCTTCGAAGCTGGCGCTGGTGATAGTTGGCTGTTCTGCAGTTGGTTTCATAGACGAGTCAATTTGTAATTGGGCAATTTTGTAATTCGAAATCAACGGCCTTCGCCTGTGTATTCGAACGAATTCATCATGGTTTCTTCCAGCCGTACTCTTTCAAGATGCGCCAGACGGAAGCCGCGGTGCAGTATTTCGTAGATCTGGATGCAGAGATTTTCGGTGGTGGGCACTTCCTGGGCGAATTCCGGCAGCATATTGAGGTTCTTGTGATCGTAGCGTGCCAGAACTTCCCTTTCGATGAAGCCGTCCAGATCAGTCAAGTTGCAGACCATCCCGGTTTGCTCGTCGACCTGGCCGCTGACCGTCACTTCGATGACGTAGTTGTGGCCGTGTCCGAAGGGGTTGTTGCACTTGCCGTAGGTCTGCTGGTTTTCTTCGTCCGACATGGCTTCACTGTGCAGGCGGTGCGAGGCTGAGAACAAGTAACGGCGTGAGAGGTGGGCTTTCATGTTTCAGTTCTAGCTCTTAGCTCCTAGCTCTGCGCTTGACCTCATTCTTCTCCGTAGAAATCTACGAATAGATCTGGGGTTTCGTAGACCCGCACACGATGCAGCTTTGCGCGTTCCAGCTTTGTGGCCAGGCGCTGCCAGATCGCTATCGTTATGTTTTCCGTGGTGGGGATCTGGTTAAGGAATTCAGGGACCTCTTTGTTGAGGAAGCGGTGGTCCATGGCGTCTAGCACTTCGCGGTGCATGACTTCCTTGAGTTGCTTGAGATCGACCACGAAGCCGGAGCGTGGATCGACTTCGCCCTTTACCGTTACTTCGAGCGTGTAGTTGTGGCCGTGACCGTGGGGATTATTGCACTTGCCGAAAACGCGACGGTTCTCCTCCGGAGTGAAGTCCGGGTTGTGGTAGACGTGCGATGCGGAGAATTCAGCTTTGCGCGTTAGATAGACCATAACAACAGTTGCCAGTTGTCAGTTGCCAGTTGCCGGTAAACGTCCTTCTTCAGAATACTTGCGATTCTTCGCGGCGTAAAATCTGGTTGCGTAAATCTGAGTCACGTGAATCTGAGGTGCGGGTCAAGCCGTGCGCATAGCGACTTGAAGGCCAGACGCCAGTTCTATCTCCCGCAGAAAGGCATCTGCAACCAACGGGGCGTCGAATTGATTGACGAATTCGGATGCCTTGGCCGCGAGTGCCGTACGCAATGCCTGATTGGCATACAGGTGCTGGATTCCCTCCGCCAACGATTCTTCGTTGTCAGGCTCGACAAGAATGCCGTGCTTCACCACCTCGGGTGCGGCGCCAGCACGGGCGGCTACCAGCGTTTTCCCGCTGGCCATGGCTTCGAGGAACACGATGCCGAATCCTTCCTGAACGCTGGGCAGGCAAAAAACGTGGCAGCGATTGTATTCTTGCGCGAGTTCGGCTGGAGAGACATTTCCCAGCCAGGTGACGGTGTGCTGCAACTCTTTATTCCGCCAGATGGATTTGAGGCGAGGAGCTTCCGGCCCGTTGCCGATGATGCGAATCTCGAGGCCGGGTATTTTGGAACGCAGGCGGTCAGCGGCGCCCAGCAGAATGTGTAGCCGCTTTCGGGGATAGAAGCGACAAACCGAGAGCACTACAAATTTGTTTTCTTCCGGCTGAGCAGGATTGAGTTGGAGCGATTTGCGCCAGGAGGACAGGTCGATGAGCTCGGGCACGATGCGCGGTTGTTTTGAGATGGCATAGAATTCCTGGATTCGTTCGGCGGAGTACTGGCTGGTTGCGATCACCAAGTCGGCGCGCCGTACGTGACGCTGCTCACAGCGCGCCTGCAGGCGCATCGTGGCCTTTGTCAGCCCGGCTTCAAAACGCATTTCGTCGGCGATCACGCCTTTGATGGATGCGACATGCAGACCTTGACCTTTTCCAGCGAGAGCATATCCATCCATGTCGAAACCTACCGTGATGCGGGTTTCGCTTTGCTGGTTAAGGCGAAGCATTTCGTTGAAGACCAGCCGCTCAATCGTATAGACGGGGAAGTGAAGGGTTGGGGTTACGAAGTCTACGGTTGCGCCGGAAGCCGTCAGGAACTTTGCGAGCGTGCTGATACCGGCGAACGTCCCGCTGCCGCCAAGAATGTTCAGCGGAGTGGACGTGATGAAACGGAGTGGATGGGAGGGCGTGGTTTCCTTCGTCAGCACGGGTCGAATCCATTATTATAGCTGGGTGCGACGCATGCTTCGTTTTGCCGGCGCGACTGCCCCGGCCCTCCTTATCCTGATTCTCTCCGGCTGCTATGACGGGACTCGGCCGCCGCGGGTCGGCAAGGCGGCACCGGATTTCACGGTGCGCGATTCCGATCGCACCGTCACGTTGAGCCAATTCAAAGGGCAGGTGGTGGTGCTGAATTTCTGGGCGACGTGGTGCCCGCCCTGCATCGAGGAAATGCCATCGTTGGTGCGCATGCAGGCGCGCATGAAGGCGAAAGGCGTCACTGTACTGGCGGTCAGCGTTGACGTCGACGAGAGCAACTACCGGCGGTTCCTGAAGGACCACGGTGTGAATCTGCTCACGGTGCGCGATCCGGACCAGAAAGCAAGCGGGCTGTACGGGACCTTCAAATTTCCCGAGACCTATATCATCGACCGCAATGGCGTAATGCGCCGCAAGATGATCGGCGCGGTGGATTGGACCGAGCCAGAGATTATTGATTTCCTGAGCAAGCTGTAACGGGAATTGATGATTGTCGATTTCTGATTGTTGATTTAATCCCCAGGCACTTCAAATCAGCAATCATCAATCAAGAATTGCCTCAAGCAGCAAGTTGCTACAGCTTCACTGTTCGCAGGCGCAGCGCATTCGTGATTACCGAGACTGAGCTGAAGCTCATTGCGGCAGCCGCGAAGATGGGGCTGAGCAGAAGTCCGAAGAATGGGTACAGAACTCCTGCTGCGATGGGCACGCCGATGGCGTTGTAGACGAAAGCAAAAAATAAATTCTGCCGGATGTTTCGCATGGTCGCATGGCTCAGCTTGCGGGCGCGCAGAATTCCCGTCAGGTCGCCCGTCAGCAGCGTGATGCCGCCGCTTTCTATGGCCACATCTGTGCCTGTGCCCATGGCTATGCCCACATTGGCCTGCGCTAACGCCGGGGCGTCATTGATGCCGTCGCCCGCCATCGCGACTACCCTTCCCTGCCCTTGCAGCGTGCGGATGATCTCCAACTTTTTTTCTGGCAGAACTTCGGCTTCGAATTCTTCGATGCCGAGTTGCTGAGCAATCGTCGCGGCGACGATACGGCTATCGCCGGTGAGCATCACGATTTTGATGCCTTGAGCTTTCAGAGCGCGCACAGCGTCGGGCGTGGAAGGCTTCAGTTGATCTGCGACGGCGAGGTTCCCGACATGCTTGCCATCGATGGCTACACACAGCACCGTGTCGGCCGGCTGCTTTCCAGCCAAAGCGGGGGGGGCCTGCGAAGCTCCTATCTCCACCATTAGAGCGGGACTGCCGACTGCGACCTTTCTTCCGTCGACAACGCCAACCACACCCTTGCCAGTGACGGAGTGGAATTCTTCCGGCTGCGAAAGGCGCAGGCCACGCTTCATAGCAGCGGCGACGACCACCGAACCCAACGGATGCTCGCTGGCATGCTCAAGGCTGGCCGCCAGGCGCAGCAGTTCAGGATCGTCTGCAAGCGCCTGGGAGTAGCTTACAAGTGTCGGCTTGCCTTCGGTCAGCGTTCCGGTCTTGTCGACGACCAGGGTGTCTACTTTCTCGAGAATCTCCAGCGCCTCTGCATTTTTGATCAGCACGCCGGCGCGCGCGCCACGGCCCACTCCAACCATAATCGCCATCGGAGTCGCGAGTCCCAGCGCACACGGGCACGCGATGATGAGCACTGCTACAGCGTTCACCAGCGCATGCGCGAGGCGCGGTTGCGGTCCCAGCAATGCCCAGGCAAAAAATGTGATCACCGCGATGGCGAACACAGCGGGGACGAACCACTTGGCCACGCGGTCTGCGAGCTGTTGGATGGGAGCGCGGCTGCGCTGTGCCTGGCCGACGAGTTGCACGATTCGCGCCAGCAAAGTCTCGCTGCCCACGCGCTCGGCGCGCATTACGAACGAGCCGGTGCCGTTGATGGTGGCACCGATGACCTTGCTGTCCTGCGATTTCTCTACCGGCGTGGATTCGCCGGTGATCATGGACTCGTCAATCGTGCTGCGGCCTTCGAGCACGATGCCGTCAACCGGAATTTTCTCGCCGGGGCGAACTCGCAGGCGGCCGCCCGGATTCACCTGCTCGAGCGGAATGTCTTTTTCGCCCCCGTCGGGATTGAGCAAGTGCGCCGTTCGAGGGCTGAGATCGAGTAGAGCGCGAATGGCAGCGCTGGTGCGGCTGCGTGCGCGCAATTCCATGACCTGACCTAACAAGACCAGGGTCGTGATCGCAGCTGCCGACTCGAAGTAGACGTCGGGATAGCCTGCCATGCTGCGCATCGATTCGGGAAAAATCTGCGGCGCGACAGTGGCGACGACGCTGTATCCGTAGGCGACTCCGGTGCCCATGCCGATCAGCGTGAACATGTTTGGACTGCGATTGACGAGCGAAGTCCAGAAGCGCTGGAAGAAAGGCCAGCCGCCCCAGAGAACCACGGGCGTGGCGAAAGCAAATTCCAGCCATGGGAGAATCGAATCCCATTCCATGAAAGCTTGCGGCCAGAACATGCTGCCCATGGCGATGACGAGCAGCGGCGCGGTGAGGACAAGACTGATCCAGAAGCGCAGGGTCATGTCTCGCAGTTCGGGATTCTCTTCTGCCGCTGCGGTGACCGTGCGGGGTTCGAGCGCCATGCCGCAGATCGGGCACGAACCCGGCCCCGGCCGCACGATCTCCGGATGCATAGGACATGTGTATTCGGTGCGCGTCAACGAGGCGACGGGGACCTCCCGTTCCAGCGCCATCCCGCAGGAAGGGCAAGCGCCCGGCTTGGGCTCGCGAACTTCGGGGCACATCGGGCAGACATACGCCACGGGTTTGGTTGCTGCGCCCGGCGCGGCGGGAGTTTGAGGGGGAGGCGGATGAGGTTCCGTGGTTGCGGTTGGCCTCGCGGCGCCCAGCATTACCAAACCGGACTGGCGCGCTGGCGCACTCCCACTCAGATATTTTGCCGGATCTGCCTCAAACTTCTCGACGCATCCTGCACAACAAAAATAGTAATTCTTGCCCTTGCGCTCGTGGACATGCTTCGCGGTCGCGGGATTTACATTCATCCCGCAGACCGGATCGCGTTCAAGCGTAGTTATTGGGTTGGACGGTTCCGTAGACATGAAGTTCGAGTTCAGCTGGGTAAGCCAACATCCGCTACATGCTTCGATAGACTATGCTTTATATTGGATTCAGCCCACAGACAGCCTGGACGTCTGCATTCTCGGCAGCAAAGGATTATCCCATGACCTACCTGGAGATCGTTTTTCGCTACGGCGCCGGGCCCGGCGAAAACGAATTGCGAGCCATCGACGGTATGCGTGAAGTCTATGGAGTCCGGCGGGTTCAATTCAACGAGAGCGAGCGCACAGTACGCGTGGAGTTCGACGCTTCCCGCCTCAAAGCCGACGCCGTGGCTCGGCTCTTGCGTCAGGCAGGAGTGGATGTGCGAGAGAGGTTGGCGCTGGCGTAGGGCCCGGTGACTGGCGGAAATAAATCTCCGGCAGGCTGAGGGCAGGGTTTCAACCGGGGCCTTCGGCGCGATTCAGAATGAGGAGTGAGGGAGGACGGAGGGAGTGGGATTAAATGCAAGGGGCGCCCAAGAAAACCTCTGGCCGAAGTTCTTCCTGGAACGCCCCGTTGCGCGCCACTTCGTCTGCCCTTACATTAGCATCTGGCGTGCCGTCTGTAACCTGCTCAAACTACAGGCTCGGCATCTGCCAGCGTTTGTAGGAATTGCTCTGAGCCGGGAAAGATTTACTTCGGGCGCGAAAGGCAAGCAACGTAGGGACCGAATGGATGTGGGAACGAACGGAACTAAAGATCTATTTCATCTGGCCGTGTAAGGCGAAGACCTTACACTTGGCCCCATGCGAGCGGTGATTAACGCTCTTTAGCAGCAGCAATCGTGGCCTTGGCAAGTGTGACATCAGCGTTCGCAGCAAGGAGCAACTTCCGCTATAATTCTCCAGGAAGTTTTTCCTGCCGAGGCAAGCCGCGCCCTTAGCTCAGCTGGATAGAGCGTCTGGCTACGAACCAGAAGGTCGGGAGTTCGAATCTCTCAGGGCGCACCATCTTTTCAATGACTTAGGGCACACAACGAAGGGTGCCCTTAGGCTCGTCCACGATTTGTCCGTGACGAGAACGCTCTTCAACGTTGTAAGGCATCGCCACGACGTTCTCTTTCGCTGTCGCGAGGTACGTAGCGGCTGGAGTGGCGCAAGTGACGGCTATGCAAGTGTCCAGGCACGAGACGGATTCGATGTCTCGCCGCTTTGCCATCGTCTCCGAGACGGACCTTCGGGCGGCTTTGCGCGCCCCCCAAGGTTAGGAGGTTTTCGCCGATTGGGCCTTCATCACTGGCGTCATTTCAGCCCGGCAACTTCGGCATAGCGCACTTTCCTTGAGGTCGATCCATTCCACGGCATGGGACGAGGCCATGACACAGCGATAGTCCTCGCAGTGCGTCAAGTTCAGAGTATGCCCCAGTTCATGAACCGCTTCTTTGATCAGGCGCTGGCGAAAAAGTTCACGGTCGGGCGGAAGCCCGTAAAACTCCTGCCGCAGCCGGTGAGCCGAGAGCAGAGCGCAGGAGCCGCTCATCTGCGCCTCGCCGAAAACAAAGGTAAGAATCGGGATGTACAGATCTACGGCTGCAACGCCCAGCATTCGCCAGGAGTCAGCAGTAACAAAGCTCTGCATGCGCTGCAGAATTTCTGACGAGTGATATTGCTGGCGCTCCCCGTGGAATGCGAACTCCGGATTCAGACGGACCGGAAGCACTTGGCAAGGAACGCAAAGACTTTCTTCGACGGCGGGACGCAGATCGTTCAGCAGTCCGTCCTCTACATTCCCGATGGGCAACAGTTGCAGCAGCTTCATCGCGTGCCTTCAGCGGGCAATTTCATCGGGCTTCTTGTCTCGATCGGCCGAATGGCGAGTCCAGCCGTATTTCTTCAGCTTGTGATAGAGAGTGACGCGGTCGATATCGAGAATGTCGGCGGCATGGCTCTGATTGCCGCGACACTCCTCCAGCACTCGCAGGATGTGCGCTCGCTCCATGTCATCAAGAGTTTTGGTCGATCCATTGGAGCCGCCTTGCGGCTTGAAGATGAAATCCTGCTCGCGAAGTTCCGGCTCCTGGCCAACCACCATGGCGCGCTCGACCGCATTCTCCAGCTCACGAACATTTCCCAGCCAGGGCTGCTGCTGCAATTGGTTCATGGCCGCAGGCGCGACCCGGATGACACGCTTGTTCATCGCCAAAGAAAATTTGCGGACGAAGTGGTTCACCAGCACAGGGATATCTTCCTGGCGTTCACGCAACGGAGGCAGTTCGATACAGAAGACGTTGAGCCGGTAGAAAAGATCGGGACGGAACTTGCCTTCCTCGATCAATCTGTCCAGGTCTTTGTTGGTGGCGGCGATGCAGCGGAAATCCACCTTGATAATCTGGTTGCCGCCCACGCGTGTGATTTCGCGCTCCTGCAACACCCGCAGCAGATCGGTCTGTGTTCTTAGAGTGATGTCACCGATCTCGTCCAGAAAAACTGTCCCACCTTCGGCAATCTCGAATTTGCCTTTCTTGCGGTATTGCGCCCCGGTGAACGCGCCTTTCTCGTGTCCGAAGAGTTCGCTTTCGAGAAGCGTTTCGGTCAGTGCACCGCAGTGAATGGCGACCAGCGGATGAAATCTTCGCGGGCTGGCTTGATGAATCGCACGCGCCACCAGTTCCTTGCCGGTCCCGCTCTCTCCCGTGATCAGCACCGAAGCGTCCGTGGGACCGACCGTCTCGATAGCATCGAAAACCTTGCGCATGGGTGCGCTTTGCCCGATCATTTCTCCGGGGCGCGCAACCTCAGCAACGGTCTCGCGCAGCAGCACGTTCTCCTGGGCGGTCCGCTTATGTGCCAGCAGCTTTCTTGACCAGGTGCGCGATCTCATCCGGGTCAAGCGGCTTGGTCACATAGTCATAAGCGCCGTTCTTCAGCGCTGCGACGGCAGTCTCGACCGAGGCATAGCCGGTCATCATGATCACGATCAGTTCGGGATCGAGCTCGTGCATGCGGCGCTGCAATTCGATCCCGTCGGTGCCGTGCATTTTGATATCGACCAGCGCCGCATCCCAGCGTTGTTCCGCCAGACGGGTCAGCGCGTCGTTGGCGTTTTCAGTCGTGGCGACTTCATAGCCTTCTTCGCGAAACCATTTGCCCAGCGAGTCGCGCACGCTCAGTTCGTCATCCACGATCAGTAATTTTCCTTGTGTGCTCACTTCAATCACCTCACTTTCATGGCGGCATTCCCGTCGCCGACGGCCGCCAGCGAAGCTTCAGCCGCGTGATCTGGGCAGAGTAACGGTGAAAGTCGTGCCCTGGCCCAATTTCGATTCGACCTCGATGCGCCCGTTATGCCGCTCCACGATGCCGCGGCTGATGGCCAAGCCCAGCCCCACTCCGCGCCCACTTTCTTTTGTCGTCATGAAAGGTTCGAAGATGTGCGGCAGTATGTCGGGAGCGATGCCCGCCCCGTCGTCGCGCACCTCGATCTCGATTTCTGCCTGATCGTCGCTCAGCCGGGTCTCGATCCAGAGATTGCCACCCCGCGGCATGGCGTCGATCGCGTTCATGATGAGCGCTAGAAGGACTTGTTCAATCTGCGCGGGATCGCAGGACACACGCGGCATGTCTTCCGCCAGTTTCAATTGCAGATCGATTCCACCCAGTTCCAGTTGATGCTCGCACCAGCAGCAGGGAACGATCGATCACTGCATGCAGGTTGGTGGACTGCACATTCATGGGCGAGGTGCGCGAAAGCGTCAGCAGATTGTTGATCAGATCGCCGCAGCGCCGGCTTTCTGCTGGCGATCAGTTCCAGGCATTGCATGGCCTCTTCGCGTTTTTCATGCTCGGCCTGGCCCGACCCCACCCACTTTCGAAGCAGCTTGGCATAAGTCAGAATGCCGGAAAGCGGGTTGTTCACCTCGTGCGCCACAACCGCCGCCATCTTGCCGATAGATGCCATTTTTTCCACGTGCAGGATGTGGTCGTGGGCGCTGCGCAGTTCCCTCGTCTTTTCTTCGCACGCGATCTTCCAGGGTCTTCGCCCAAGTGACGATCTCTTCATTCGCTGCGCGCAACTGCAGGCTCATGCCGTTGAAGGAATGAGCCAAGTCGCCGACCTCGTCGTGGGATCGCACCTCGATCTGGTAACCAAGCTCTCCGTGGGAAAGATGTTCGGTGCCGTTCTTGAGCGCCTTGATCGGTTTGCCGACCACTCGCCACACGAATAACCAGCTCAATACCGCCACCATCAGCATTGCTCCCGCCGTGTAAGACAGCATGCGCGTACTGCTGACCGCAAGTTGCGCGTCTGCTTTTGCCAGCGAGAGATTTGTGTCCAGCACGCCCAGAACCTGCTGGCCCGCGGAATGCGCGTGACATTCGGCGTTGGAGCAACTGGGTTGATTTTCGATGGGAGTGATGATTCCCAGCACGCGGTGACCGCCGCCATTGCGATAAATGCGAAAGCGGTCGGGACGATTCAGCCGCGCCAGCGGCTGCGATTGATTGTGGCAGCCATAGCAGGCCTCGGCCTTTTTATCGAGAACGTGGCTGACCTCGGCCGGATCGGTGGAGTAGCTGATCCGCCCTTCCTGGTCAAGGATGCGCACCTTGACCATGCCGGGTTCGTCCGCCATGGTCCGAATCGCGTGGTAGAGTCCCTCGCGATCGTTGCGCAGCATGTAATATGTCGTGCTGCGCTTGATTACATCGCTGACCCGCTCCGCGCTCGCCAGCGTGGCCGCTTCCAGATCCTGGCGATGCAATCGGATATTCAAGTATCCGAGCAGCGCCGAAGATGGCGACCATGACCGCCAGCAGCGACCCGATCAATTTTGCGCTGATGCTGTGAGTCAGCCGCTTCGATCCATGATCGCGCACGAATTGGACCCAGATCTCCGCGCATGGCTCAGTCTCCGGCATGAGCTAATACACCTGCGCTGATCGGCGGCTTCGGTTCGGGGCCGGACTGCTCTTCTGTTTTGTCTCTTCCTCGGCGAAAATCGGCAGATACTTCACCGCCACTCCGAACAGGACGAACCCCATCGCGATGATCATCAGTGTGATGGAGAACTCGGTCCACTTCGGGATGTAGTGATGCCCGACGTAAGTCTCAAAGCCGATCAGGGCGATATTGAGCCGGTTGGTGATGAATCCCAGCACGGTAAAGATGGACGCCAGATACAGCCACTGTGGCGACAGCCGCGCCTTCTTGAAGCTGAGTATGGCGATGGGAATCACGAAGGTCAGCGCCAGTTCGAGCCACAGGAAGTACGCTTCGTAGCTCGGCGTGAAGATCTGTCCGAGCAGTCCGCGATGGAAGTAGTCCTCAACGCGCAACAAGGCATTCACCCACAGAGCGACCAGCAAAGCGCCGCCCAGAGTGACCAGAACCGGCAGTTCGAGCTGGCGGCCGAAGGCCTTCGCAGCTCTGCGTGGATTCGAAGATCGTCATCGCCAAACCAACCGCAACCGCCGAGCCGAAGAACAAGAACGGCAGCGCCGGCGTGTACCAGAACGGATGCAGCTTGCTCGGCATGATCAGATACAGCGATCCGAGCGAACTCTGGTGCAAGGTGGAGAGCAAAATGCCCAGAACGATCAGCACTGGGTAGATCTTCTTAATCCACTTGATTGGAGTTTGCAGGTTGAAGCGCTCGAACACGTTGGGCAGGAATTCGAAGAAGAGCACCGTGGTGTATGTCATCACGCACATGCCCACCTCAAACATGACCGAGTGCGGGTTCATGTAGATGAGCTGATGCCAGATGTACCAGGGCCGGCCAAGATCGAACAGCAATCCAACGATGAACAGCACATAGCCGAGGAAGGCCGTCAACACCGCCGGGCGGACAACGGCGTGCAACCGCTCGACATTAAACAAGTAGACTGCGCCGACGATGCAGAAACCGCCCGCCGCCAGCATGACTCCGCACAGGCAGTCGAAGCCAATCCAGAGTCCCCACGGGAATTGGTCGGTCATGTTTGAAACGGCACCCAAGCCCTTGAAGTAGCGAATAAAAGAGGAATACAGGCCCAAGGCCATGATGATAATGAATACAACTCGCCAGAAAGTCAGTTTGATTTTCACCTCGCACCCCCGTTCTTCTTCTTCTTCCGCTTCAGCAGCGGCCACTTCGTCACGGCGGTGAGAAATCCAGTAAATGCCGCCCAGCACTAACGACCAAACCGGGATAAAGTCTGGAACTCTCTCGATGACGCGCCCCGTGTATTCCGGCATCGGCGTTTCACCGATCTTCGTGGAAGCTGGATAGCCGTATTGTTCCGGGTTCTCGTCGGAGATAATAAGGACGGAGGTTCCGCCAACTTCGTTCAGACCATAAATGCGTGGAACGTAGGTGGTGGGATTCTGACGAATCCTCTCCTGCGCTTCCAGTATCAGCGCGTAGCGATCGCCAAACTTAGTCGCGCCCGTGGGACAGGCCTCGGCGCACGCGGTCGGCTTGCCGGCCACTACGCGATCCGGGCACATAATGCACTTGCGCACTCGTGGATTCAGTGAACCCCATTCGTACTTGGGCTGGTTGAACGCGCAGGCAACCATACAATAGCGGCAGCCAATGCACTTCCAGACGTCGTACACCACCGGCCCTTCTTTGGTCTTGTGAAAGGCTCCAACCGGACAAGCCGAAGCACAAGCAGGCTTCTCACAGTGCATGCACAGCCTGCGCATGAACTTGGAATCCATGGTCTTGACGATCGTGTACTTATGTTCCGATTGCTCCGATTCCGCCGCTACCGCGTCGGTGTATGGCAGGTTATTCTGCTCGGCGCAGGCGCCTTCGCACGCTTTGCAACCGATGCACAACGTGGCGTCGTACAGTAGAGCTTTACTCATGGAACTCGCTCCTCGTAGCTCCCAAGCGGGACTTCCGTTCCAGGGGAATGAAGTATGAGGTAGGCATACTGCGAGGAACGGACTTGGAAACGGCACAAAACCTCAGGCGGACCGGCTGCGTAAAAATGGCCGGGTCCGGAGTGGTGAGCATCCGGGCCCGGGAGGGCGGTTCCGTTTGCCGAAACGAGAAGGAGAGGAGATTGCCGGCTGGTTGAGAATCGGCCGGTCTGCTTGTCAGTCCGCCGAATTGGGCCGGACACCTTCATACTCACCTTTCCATCTTCGAGTCGCTGCCCGCCATGCGTGACCCGCAGCGCCGCGCTAAAATGGAACCGCCAATGGCCAATGCTTACTTTTGCAAGCTGCGAATGTAAGCGATAACCGCCTTCACATCGTCAGCAGCCAAACCCTTCACGGCCGGGGAGTGCTTTGCCGTCGCTGTAATCCCTTTGGCAAGGTCGTCATCCGACTTCTTCTTGGCTCCATCGTCAATCAGGCTCGGAGCTTTCATTGCCGGCTTGCCAGCCGCATCCGGACCGTGGCACATGGCGCATTTTGCTTTGTAGATCGTCGCTCCGTCATCGGCCGCCCGTGACAGATTGGGGATCAGCATGAACATAGCTAACGCGATTGTCATTACCAGAATCACCAGCTTTGTCGTCTTCATGATTTCGTTTTCTCTCCTTGTGCGTTTTTGCGATCAGATGAAACCAGCGGTCCCGCTCGCATGCGTGGGCCGTTGCGAAGGTGAACGCTGCCAGAACCTTTCGAAAACAACGTGTAAAAGAACTCAGCAATTCTTGACTAACTGATTGCTAGTTTCACCGTTAGAAGCGGGCGGATGCAGTGACCCGGGTCACCCTAAATGGTGACATTTGGAGCAAATTCGCTGATAAACACTGGGTTATCGCAGAACCGTTGACATCTTGCGTGAAGCATAAAATAACTCTCTTCCATCCAAGCTTCGACCTCGGACTCAAAGAGCCGGCGGCACCGCTGGCTGTGATCGTCATCACAGCGAGATCGGCGCAAGAAGACCACACTCAATCAAGGTTCTCGATGTTCGACAGCTAAGGCGGGAGGCTTTATGAAAAGTCTACGAACTATCGCTCTGATTCTGGCGGCTGGTGTATTGCTGATAACGGTGCAGAACGCTCTGGCACAGAAGCCTGACGCAGTCGTCCCGATTCCGAAGTACGATCGGGCAACTGAAGCGACGTTCAAAGGAACTGTGGAAGAGGTGAGAAATCGTCAGTGTCCGGTGAGCGGCGGTATGGGCTCACACTTGATTCTGAAGTTGTCTGCCGGCGACACGATTGAAGTCCACCTCGCAGCCACGAAGTTTGTAAAAACCTACGATCTGGTCTTCAATAAGGGCGATGTAGTCACCGTGGTTGGCGCCAAGGTGCAGTTTGAGGGGGTGGAGACAATTTTCGCCCGCGAAGTCACGCGCGGCAGCGACACCTTCCTCTTCCGTGATAAAGACGGCAAGCCGATCTGGTAGGAGTTGAACAGTTGCCCGCGAGAACGAGGCTTCTACCAGATCGCTCCCGCACTACCGTGGACCCCAGCGGTTCTGCGCCGCATTTCTTCCTCATCATGGAATCTCGCAACTCTTTTGTCTGGTTTCGTAGTAGAAGACTCTGTTTCCGATCAATGTAACCTTGATTCTCGACCGGGCAGGCGGATTGATTGCGCTGCTGACAAATCGCGTCTACCAGCGCGCGCCGCATTGACCCTGCCCCTGCAAAATCCCGACCTCGCGTGGGTTAGGGTGGAAACCAGCGCTTCAGACTGAAGCAAACCGCGATTACACTCATTCGGCTTGGGTTGTAGAGTGCAACCAACATGATCAATCTCACCCTTAATCAGCCCCGCTTACTTTGGTGTCCGGCGGGCTTGGGCGCAGGTTGCGTTCATTGCATTTTCTGCTAGTCTTGGGTTGCCCCTGTTGTTTCTTTCTTGTGATTTCTTTCATTGAACGGAGTGTCTCTCCGGAAATCGGGTCGCGCATGCCGAAGGCAATGACGCAGGAAGTGTCTATACTATCGTCGTCGAAAAACGGGTTAGTATATCTCACAGCTAACGACTGGGCCCTGGTGGTCGACAAGGCCAGCCGTGCCTTTTTCAAGAAAGGCGACATCCTGATCCAACAGGGCCAGAAAACCAACGGCGTTTATCTCCTGCTTAAAGGGACTGCCCGGCTGCAAATCCCTGCGCAACCTGCGATGCCAACCATCAAGCCCGGCGAGATTTGTGGCGAAATGTCATTCCTCGAAGAGGCGCCCGCCAGCACAACCGTGGTTGCCGGGGAAGAAGTTGAAGCCTATCACCTGGATCGTCCTACCCTGGATAGTTTGTTTGAGTTGTTCCCGCATCTGGCTTCGCGCTTTTACCGCTCTTTGGCCAGGAATCTGTCCCACCGTCTCAGAGAGTTGATGGGGGCAAGTTCTCAGCCGATGAGCAACCCAAAGAAAACTTCATCCTGACCCGGCGTTGGTAGAACCTAGTTTTGGCAGCTGCCGATGGCTCAAGTGTCAAAGAGTACTCTGGGCAAACACTAAAAATAAGAAACGTCCCGAAACTCTTTCGAGTCTCGGGACGCCCGAACAGCCCTCCCCCAGAACTGCTCAAAAACCAGCCTACTGGCGCCCCACTTGCTCGTGAATTACACTTCGGTGCCATGTGATAGCACGAGTCGGCTAAAGGGAATCCCTGATAGGTGTTGCGGACCCAGTGGGCTTGCTTCTTGGGAGCGGCAGGTGGTGGACGCAAAGGGGCTGTACTAGTATGCATCGCTTTGCGGCTTCACCTTCCCGCACCCTGCCGAGGTGCTATCTAATCAGTTGCTAATTCAATGAGTTACAGATTTTTCCCGTTTGGCACCCAGGGTGCTCTTATTGGAGTGTGAGCGCGGGGTGTTGCGCCGCCGGTTGGGGGCCTGAAGTCTCCGAGGAATTAAACTGGATTTCGAGTAGTTCAGGAGGAAGTAAACATGAAGCGGATTGTTTTGATGGCTGTACTGGCTTTGGCTCTGCCCTTGGCGGCTTTTGCAGGCAATGTGGATTTTACCAATCACTCCGGCACTCTTACTGGAAGTTCCGAGGGACTCACCCTTACAGGCTCAGAACTCACAGAGGTTGACGGCCTCGGTGGGGGCGGCATGATCCAGGGCGGGTTGGGAACTTTGAGCTTTTCGACCGGCGCGCTGACGTCAGGAAGTCTGACAACTGGTGGGACATTCGCCGCAGGCGGGAGCTTTGTCATTACCGGCAACGGCACGGGCGGCATTCCCAATGGCGTCATCTTTAGCGGCACATTCAGTGGTCCGGTTACCTGGACTGAAGTGACGTCGGGGCCGAACGGTGCGATCTATTACACGTTGACGGGCGCCATCTCCGGCACCTGGTACAACGGTGCGACGGTCAACGGCGCTACCACGCAGATTACCTTTAATGCTGGCAAGAACGGCTTTACGGGATCGGTAACTCTGGGCAGCGGCGACACGGTCATCACCACGGTTCCCGAGCCGGGCACGCTCGGTTTGTTGGGAACTGGGTTGTTTGGTCTGGCTGGAGTCGTCCGCAGGAAGCTGAAAGCCTAACTTTAGGCTCTATCCGCTTTTTCAAAAGCCCCGCCCAGCGTGGGGCTTTTGTTTTGCTTGTCCTTAAGTTTTCCGTTGCAGCAGTCGCTTGGCTGCAGCTGTGTGGCGGGGGGCCGCAAGAGTCCTGTTAATAATGTGCATAGCTTTGCAGCTTCACCTTGGCCCCCGAGTACGAAATATCGCCTAAGTAATAATCGAATCATAAGCTTACGATTTTTCCCAGTTTGGCACTCAAGGTGCACTAGCGGCAACACTGGGTTTTTCGTGTGGGCTGAGTGAGGCTGAGAGGCCTCGTAAAAGAGCTTAAATGGGCCCACCGACATTGCATTTAGGAGGTTTGACGATGAAGCGGATAGTTTTGATGGCTGTACTGGCTTTGGCTTTGCCGCTGGCGGCTTTCGCTGGCAATGTGGACTTCACGAATAACTCTGGTACTCTTACCGGAACCTCCGAAGGCCTGACTCTAACCGGTTCTGAAGTCACAGAGATTCAGGGTCTTGGCGGCGGCGGCCTGATCCAGGGCATGTTGGGCAGCTTGAGCTTTACGACCGGCGCGCTGACATCGGGAAGCCTGACAACTGGTGGGACATTCGCCGCAGGCGGCACCTTCGTCATTACCGGCAACGGCACGGGTGGCATTCCCAATGGCGTGATCTTCAGCGGCACATTCAGTGGTCCGGTTACCTGGACTGAAGTGACGTCAGGGCCGAATGGTGCGATCTACTACACACTGTCGGGCGCAATCTCCGGCACCTGGTACAACGGGGCGACCGTGAATGGCGCTACAACGCAGATTACCTTTAACGCTGGCAAAAACGGATTCACCGGGTCGGTCGGCTTGGGCAGCGGCGACACAATTATCACGACGGTTCCCGAGCCGGGCACTCTTGGGCTTGCTGGGAACTGGTTTGGTTGGCTTGGCTGGCCTTGCCCGCAAGAAGCTGAAAGCCTAATCCACTCTGTTTTCCGCCTCTCGAAAGCCCCGCCTCATGGCGGGGCTTTTGTATTGCCCTCTCCTGCCGCAGTTGGATTAACCCTTCAGTCGCTTCTCGATTACCGCAGTAACCGCCACGCCGGGATTACCGTTGACCCCTCACCTCGCACTCCTTACATTCGCCATAGGGGGTCGTATGAAAGATATTCATGAAGTGTTGCGGCAGAAGCAGACCAAGTACGCCCAACTGGGCAAGCAAATCGAGATGCTCCAGCAGGCGGCAGAGAAGCTGCGCGAAGTGGCTCCCTTGCTCGCCGAAAATGATGACGAAGACAACGCAGTATTGACGGAAGTGGATGAGGCTTCTGACGCTATGGCCGCGAAGGCGGGCGCGGCTGGTTCGGGCGCGTCAGCGCTCCAAAGGAGCTCGGCCGACGGCGCCTCGTTGGCCATAGATCTCGCCGCTGGTCTCGACCTGGCGGGGAAATTTAGTTATGACCCTTCTGGCATTGCTGGTTTCCACCGACGATTCCGCCTGCCGAGATCCTGGGCCGGGTTCTGCCGGCCTGCTGGGATCGCCGTGGAGCGCTTCAGCGATCTCGCGACGGCTGTCGATCGCCTTCGGCAGCAAAGGTTCGATGCTCTCATCGTTGATTTCGAAGACCCGAAGGCCGCTGCCGAAATGTTCGAAGAGGCCCGCCGGCTGAATTCGGGAAATGCGCCCGTCACGGTGGCATTGGTCGCGGAACACAGCCAAGGCGCGGGATATTCTGAGCGGCGGCGCGCATTTCGTCCTGTACAAACCACTCTCCGAAGACAAAGCTAAGGCCGGATTGCGTGCGGTGACCGCGCTGTTGAATCGCGAACGCCGCCGCGCTTACCGCGTTCCCGTGCAGGCTCCAGTGGAACTCACGCTGCCCGATACTCGCAAGGCCGAGGGTATTCTTCTCGACCTGAGCGAGACTGGCATGGATGTTCTGACCGCCGAACCTCAGACTCCGGGAGCGCTGCTGAATTTCCGCTTCCAGTTGCCCGACGGGAGCCTTGAAGTAGCGCTCACGGGCAAGTGGCGTGGGCGAATCCGAACGGACAAACGGGAGTCCATTTTCTCGATCTTGGACGAATCCATCAAAGCTCAACTACAAGCTTGGCTGCATGCTGCGGCTCCGACACAAGCTGCGGGACCGGATGAAACCGTCCCCCACTGCAAGCTGACCGATTTAAGTCTGGGCGGCTGCTATGTGGAAACCGATTCGCCATTTCCCGAACATGCCCTAGTCGACCTTTGCCTGAGAACCGCGGAGATGGCGGTCCATACCGAGGGCATGGTGCGGGTCGCGCATCCCGGTCACGGCATGGGAGTGGAATTCCCTTCCCGCACGCCGGAGCAGCGCGCGCAAGTGGGCAATCTGATCAGCTTTCTGCGCAGTTGTCCTGAATCCATGCTCGAACTGAGCGTTTCTCCGCGCGCCCTGGCCGCGGACTCTGAGCCAATTTGAATCGCGCGCCGGAAGGCGCGAGCGGTCGAAGAGAACGGCGGCTCCGGAAGAGATCTGGAAGATCCTTTGCTCGAATTGCTGCGGAAGGCGACCACGCTGCAGCAGGATGATTTCCTCGAAGAACTCCGCCGCCAGCGCTCCGGCGAGAGCGTCGCCAACTACATAGTTTCCCGACCTAGTTCTGGATTTCCGCTTTCCTCGATGTTTTCCTGCATACTTCCTACTTCCCATCATTGCCTTCACTATCTCAGACCAGGCCTCTCGCGGCAGTTTGAATGGAGTTTCGGGACTAGCGGAGGGGCAGGAGAAGACAGGCGGCGAGAGTAAGCGGAGTGTGCGAGAGGCCCGGGTGGACTTATCGGAGGACGAAGAACCCGGCCCCGTCTCTGGCCTGGGTTCTTCAACTCTCCGTGGTCTGTTCCACCCCAATGCGAGTACGGTAGCGGATGCCTATTGCGTGACGGTTTCAGGAATATTAAATCTAGATTAAATCGAGAGTATCCAGACGGTTGGAACGATTGAGTCGCCGCATGCGTGCTCGTGCACATTCCACCTTGTGCGAACATGTACACGCACTAAATAAGACGTCTCCGCAGCGGAGGCCGGTGGGAGCGAAGCTGGCAGCAATTGCAAAATCCGGTCAGGCTGTAGCACGTAGGTCCAGCGCAGATCGCGCTCGACGCGCCGCCCGGCAGCCTGGCCTGGACGCCGCTGCTCTCGATCGCCGCAGCGGCATTCGCGGTTGAAATTCCATTCTTCTTTCGCGGCACGCCCTCCGGCCACGATTTCGAATTTCATTTATACTCGTGGCTCGAAGTTCTCTCGCAATGGAAGCACGGCATCGTCTATCCGCGATGGGCGGCTCTGGCGCAATTCGCTTATGGCGAACCGCGCTTCATCTTCTATCCTCCGGCCTCGTGGACTCTGGGAGCAGTTCTCAGCGCAATCTTTCCCTGGATGCTCGTTCCCAAGCATCTACATTTGGCTGGCGCTGGTGGCGGCAGGCGCGTCGATGTTTCTGCTGGCGCGGCAGTGGCTTGACCGGCGCGACGCAACTTTCGCCGCAGTGTTGTATGCCGTCAATCCTTATCATCTGGTGATTGTTTATTGGCGGAGCGCGTTCGCCGAATTGCTGGCGAGTTCGTTGCTGCCCCTGCTGTTGTTGCTGCTGTTGCGGGCGGACGAAAAAGGCCGCCGCGTGACTGCTCTTTCTGGCGCTGATGCTCGGCTGCGCCGTGGCTGGTGAACGCTCCCGCTGCGGTGATGATTCATTATTCGCTGGCGTTGCTGATTGTGGTGATCGCCTGGCAGCGGCGCTCTGCCGCGCAGTTGCTGACTGGTAGGAATTGCGGCTGTCCTTCTGGGCGCGGCGCTGGCCGCGTTCTATTTATTGCCTGCCATCTACGAACAGAAGTGGGTCAACATTGCGGAGGCTGTCTCTGCCGGCTCGCATCCGCTGGATAACTTTCTGTTTGCCCACACTCGCCGACGCGGAGCACGATGCTTTCAATCGCGTCATTTCCTGGATTGCGGTTGCGGAAATCCTGCTGACTCATGGCGGCAGCATGGGCCGCGCGAAGCTGGGGCGGTCGCAATCGCCGAGCTCTGGTACGCTGCTCGCGGCCTGGGCCGCAGCGTGTGCGGTGCTCATGCTCTCGATCAGCAATCCGCTGTGGAATAGTCTTCCCCAAGCTGCGCTTCATGCAGTTTCCCTGGCGATGGCTGCTGTGTCTGGGCATTCCATTCACGTTGCTGACTGTGGTGGGATGTGCGGCGGTGGACGGCGCGCGTGGCGATCTACCTGGCGATGCTGTGCGTGGTCGGCCTTCGCGTGGCAACACTTTCAGCCGCCCTGGTGGGACAACGCCGCCGACCTGCGCGAGATGCAGGACAACATGGCGACCGGCGTGGGCTATGAGGGCACGGATGAATACACGCCGGTGGGAGCCGATCCTTCAGCAGTCGATAAAGACGCCCGCCGCGTGACTGTGGACGGGCCGGCTCACGCTGCGATTCGGGTTTCTGACTGGACTGCCGAACGCAAGCTCTTCACGGCGGAGATGTCGGCGCCGGATAATCTTGCGTTGCATCTGTTCAACTATCCAGCGTGGCGCGTGGAGGTAAACGGGCGACTAGTACAGGCTGGGACGCGCGAAGGCACCGGACAGATGCTGGTTCCGGTGGAAGCCGGGGCGAATCGCGTGCAGATTCGTTTCGTTCGCACTTGGGATCGCAAACTTGGAGGATGGATTTCGTTGTTCGCTCTCATTCTGATGGTTCTCTCGACGCAGTATGAAGTTGAGCTGACCTGGATCCCAAAATCGCGCGAAATGAAATAATGCGAAGAATCCTTATCGCGACTTCTAATTCTGGCAAACTGCGCGACTTCGCAGGCGCCGCTCGGTGCCATGGGGTCGAAATCGCTGGCATCCCTGATTTTTCTTCCCTGCCCGCCGTCGTCGAAGATGGTCTCACCTTCGAGGCCAACGCCCGCAAAAAGGCCGAAGCCTACAGTCGATATGTTTCCGGAGAAATTGTTGTCGCCGACGACTCCGGCTTGGAAGTCGATGCTCTGAATGGGGCGCCGGGCGTGCATTCCGCCCGCTACGCGGCACCTGATCTGCAAAACAGGCAACCGCACCAGGCTGACGCCAACACCGATGACGAGGCCAACAACGCACGCCTTCTGCGCGAACTGATAAATATTCCACCCGGCCGGCGAACCGGCAGGTTTGTCTGCGTGCTGGCCGCCGCGCGCGACGGAAAGACTCTGGCTACATTTCTCGGCACGGCCGAAGGCATCATCCTCGACGCGCCCCGCGGCGCCAATGGTTTCGGATACGATCCGCTGTTTTATTTTCCCCAGATCCAGAAGACATTTGCGGAGTTGACCGCGCAAGAAAAATCCAAATACAGCCACCGTGGCGCGGCTTTCCGGGAGTTTCTGGATTGGTGCAACCGCTCTGCGTGCAACTGATCACGGGGAGCCGGCCCTTGGAGTCAAAAGACCCTACCGACCTTATAGGTGAAGCCTTGACGCGTCAGGATGGCCATACTATGCTTTAAATCCCTCCCTTGGAGCCCGCCTGGCATGATTAAGCATTCCGCCAGAGGCATATCGCCAACACACAGGCAATGAGATTCACGACATTGGTTTCGAGGCTCGCATGAAGTCACACAATCTGCTGCTTTTGGTGTTGGGAGCCCTGTTAGTCACGGCGTGCGCAGTGCCTTCCGCCGCGACGACAACTTACACGATCAGCGTCGCAGTGACCGGTCTTACAGGAACGCTGGTCATGCATGACAACAAGGGCGACTTATTGACCTTTACCGCGAACGGTACGCAAACCTTCGCCACAAAGTACCCTGGCGGTTCGACCTATATCGTGAATATCAGGACTCAGCCCACCGGGCAGACCTGCACCCTGAGCAGCAACGCCAGTGGAACCATTAGCTCGAACATCACAGTCACGGCCACCTGCGCAAAAACTTTGTATTACAAAATTAGCGTCGTGGTCAGCGGTCTTACCGGAACGCTGGCCGTGCAAGACAGCAAAGGCGACACATTAACCTTTACCGCCAACAATACCCAGACCTTCGCCAAGTCGTTCCCCGGCGGTTCCACGTACTCGGTAACGGTTCAAACTCAGCCTGCTGGCCAGACCTGCACGCTGAGCAGCAACGCCAGCGGAACCATCACCTCGAACATTACGGTGACGGCCACCTGCACGACCAACGTCGTTAATTACACGATCAGCGTAGCCACCACAGGCCTTACAGGAACGCTGGTCGTGAAAGACGACAAGGGGGACACACTAACCTTCACCACGAGCAACACGCAGACGTTCGCCACGCCCTATGCGAGCGGTTCTACTTACTCGGTAACGGTGCAGACTCAGCCGACCGGCCAAACCTGCACGCTGAGCAGCAACGCCGGCGGAACTATCACTTCGAACATCACGATTACAGCCGCCTGCACCGCGACCAGTTACACGGTCAGCGTAGCGGTCACAGGACTCTCTGGAACGGTGATCCTGCAGGATGATCAAGGCGCCACCTTGACCTTCACCAGCAACAACACACAGACGTTCGCGAATTCTTACGCGAACGGCGCGGCTTACACGGTAAGCGTAACTACCCAGCCGTCCGCCCAGTCTTGCATTCCAACCTACTCCAGCGGAACCATCACCTCCAACATCACAATCTTTGCCACCTGCGGAACGGGGTCGAATCGTCAGTTGGGAACTATCAGCGACGTCACGAGCATTACTTGCAAGGGCCCGATTGCGAATGGCGTCTGCCAGCAATTGACCGTTTCCTGCCCGGACGTTCCTGATGTATTCGTCTATCTAAAGACGAATACTCCTGTGGGAACGCCTCTTGGAGTAGCCACCTATGGCACCGGCACCGAAGGCAACGGCCTGTACGAGAGCAACTTCACGTATGGCAGCACCGCGGTAGGCAACGTTCTGGCCGCCGGATTCACCACGGTACAGGTTTCGTGGGGAACTCCCTTCAATAGCGGCCAGCGGGCGGTTGGGTACAAGGCCCGGGCGGCGTCTTAGCGGCTGCGTGCCGGTACGCGACCGTCACGCAGTGGATCTACTCCAACATTCAGAACAACGCGAGCATTCCTCTCTGCGCTACAGCCAACAGCGGCGGCGCGGGAGCGCTGGCCTACGCTTTGTCGCAATACGGTTCCAACAGAATTCTCTCCATGGCCGAAGTCACGAGCGGACCCCCGACGGCCCGGCTCGACTGGGGCTGCGGATGCAAGGAAGGCAAGCTGCCGGTGCAGTGCGGAAGCAGTTCTTCGCTGGGCACTTGTTTTGGAAAGGTGGATGGAGCGGTCTGGGATTCCGCTTATAGTCCAAACGCCTTGTGCTCAACCGCTGCAACTAGCGGTGGCACTCTGCCGCCCGGAGGCCTGGACTTCTTCCTGGGTGATAGCGCCGAGGCGCCGGGCGCCAGCTACAATTTTCCCAGCACCTACGTGAACCTGGTGTTTGGCGGCGCAGATGACAGCGCCGCGATCCCTATCGCTCAGGATTGGTTCAACAACATCACCAGCTCAAAAGCGCAGGCCTGTGTGCCGGGCGGCTTGCATTCTCTCGCGGATACGCTAGCTGGCGCACAGCAAATTGCGAACGACCTCATCGGCCTCTGCAAATTGCAATAGAAAAAATAGAGACATCACCGGAAGAATGTCGCCGTCAGCCGTTCTTACTCTCCACGCGACAACTGCTTTCTTGACTTCGCTTCTCTCCTGCGCGGATAATGTACAGTTCTTTTATCGTCGTCGAACTCATAAGGAGCGCTCGTGGCGTCAGCGGCCAGTTCTACTGCTCCCGGTGTGAATCAGGATGTAAATAAAGCAGTAACGCATGGAGTCGCGCCGTTGCGCGCCGGGCAGGGGACTTCGTTTGTTCTGCGTCGGCTGCATTCTCTCTCCGGCATCGTTCCCGTCGGCGCATTTCTCTTCGAACATATTCTGATTTCGAACTCCACCGCGATCAGCGGACCTCCGGCCTATGCCCGCCAGGTCAGCTTTCTGGCCAATCTTCCCCTGGTCTTCTTTCTAGAACTCTTCGGGATCTGGCTGCCCATCGCCTTCCACGCGCTCTACGGCTTCTATATCTGGTACCGCGGCGATGGGAATTCGATGGAATATCCCTGGACCGGCAACTGGATGTACACCGCGCAACGCTGGACCGGCGGCATCGCCTTCGCTTATATCGTCTGGCATACGTACACAATGCGCTTTACCGGAGTTGACCTGCACGATCATCCAGAATTCTTCGTTCGGCAAGGTGCGGCGGAGGTTCATAACCCCGCTCCTGCTCGCCTTCTACGTGGTTGGGCTGATCTGCGCGTCGTGGCATTTCGCCTACGGCATCTGGCTGTTCGCCGCGAAGTGGGGCATTGTTTCCGGCGACAAGGCGCAGCAGCGATTTCTCAAGCTTTGCCTGGGATTTTTCCTGCTGATGAGCGTGGTCGGCCTGGTGAGCTTGTACACATTCAGCGAACGTTCCCGGATGCTCCAACCGCGGGCGGAACCATCGTGCAGACGAGCCACGCGCCGCAACCAGAAACGGTAACCAACGGAAAGCCGGTGGAGTGAAATGGCAGCCCTCCGAAGATCATCGTCATCGGCGGCGGACTTGCCGGACTCGCCGCCGTCATCAAGATTGCCGAGATGGGCGGAAACGTCGATCTCTTTTCCATTGTTCCGGTGAAGCGTTCGCACTCGGTGTGCGCGCAGGGCGGAATCAACGCGGCCAAGAATCTGAAGGGCGAAGGCGACTCGACGTGGATACATTTTGACGACACCGTCTACGGCGGAGATTTTCTCGCGAACCAGCCCCCGGTCAAAGACATGTGCGAGGCCGCGCCCGGCATCATCGACCTGCTCGACCGCATGGGCGTTCCCTTCAACCGCACGCCCGAAGGCCTGCTCGACTTTCGCCGCTTCGGTGGGACTTTATACAACCGCACTGCCTTCGCCGGAGCGACTACGGGCCAGCAGCTTGCTTTATGCACTCGATGAACAAGTCCGCCGCTACGAATCCGAAGGTAAGGTAAAGAAGTACGAGCACTGGGAATTCCTCTCTGCCATACTCGACGGCAACCGCGTCTGCCGCGGCATCTGCGCCATGGATTTGCGCAGCATGGAGGTCCGTACCTTCCCCGCCGACGCCATCATCATCGCTACCGGCGGCATCGGCGCGATCTTTGGCAAGTCGACCAACTCGGTTGTGTGCACAGGTTCGGCGCAGTCCGCGCTCTACCAGCAAGGTTGCTATTACGCCAACGGTGAATTCATTCAGGTCCATCCCACCTCGCATTCCGGGCAATGACAAGCTGCGGCTGATGTCGGAATCGGCGCGCGGCGAAGGTGGACGCGTCTGGGTTCCGAAGACGCCGGGCGACAATCGCGATCCGAAATCCATCCCGGCAAGCGAGCGCTGGTATTTTCTGGAAGAGTGGTATCCCAAATACGGCAATCTAGTCCCGCGCGACGTCGCGACTCGTGCCATTTTCAAAGTTGTTTACGAGCACAACCTCGGCATCGACGGCAAGCCGATGGTTTATCTCGACCTCACGCACATCGACCGCAAGATTCTCGACCGCAAGCTGGAAGGCATTCTCGAAATTTACGAGAAGTTCGTGGGCGACGATCCCCGCGACACGCCCATGAAGATTTTCCCCGGCATGCATTACACCATGGGCGGCATGTGGGTCGACTTCAAACAAGCAACGAATATCCCCGGCATCTTCGCTGCGGGTGAGTGCGAATATCAGTATCACGGCGCGAACCGCCTGGGCGCGAACTCGCTGGTCTCCTGCATTTACGGCGGGCAAATCGCCGGGCCAAACGCGGTGAAGTATGCCCGCGGATTGCAGGCGCTTCCTGACGGCAATGGCATTTTCGCCGCCGAGAAGAAGAAGCAGGAAGAAAGCAACGCCCTGCTCATGAACAACCAGGGCACGGAGAATCCGTTCCGGCTGTGGCAGGAACTGGGCGAACTGATGACCAAGGATTGCACCGTCATCCGCTACAACAAGAATTTGCAGCAGACGGATGCGAAGCTGGTCGAGATGCTGGAACGCTTCCGCAAGGTGAACCTGAGCGACCGCACGCAGTGGGCGAACACCAGCGTGGTCTTCACCCGCCAGCTTTACAACATGCTGCAACTGGCGCGCGTGATTGCACAGGGAGCCCGCATGCGTGACGAATCGCGCGGCGCGCACTACAAGCCAGACTTCCCCGACCGCGACGACAAGAATTTCCTGAAGACAACAAAAGCATATTTCGCGCCGGATGCGGATGAGCCGAAATTTGAGTTCGAGGCGGTGGATGTGTCGCTGATTCCGCCGAGAGCCGAGGAAGTATGACGCAGCGAAGTAAAGCGGAGCAGTGGAACGCCGTCAGTGCCCTGACGCTAACGGCCTTAGGTCTCGTTGGAGTTTCGTATTTTGTCTGGAACGCGATTCATAGCCATAGTTCAAGCCGCGCCGTTGAGCAGTCGATCATGGTAGTCGTATACGCATTTCTGACAGCGCTCGGCATCTGGCGGTACCTAAAGTTCGGAAGGCCAAAATCGCGATCAGGCGAATAAGGAAACGCGAGAACCGGGAAGGGCACGAGTTCCACTCGTGCCAGTTAGGAAGCCCTTGGATGTGCGGCTTCAGCCGCTGAGGGCCACGGATCGAGTTTGAATCCGGGAAATGCGGAACAATAGCGATACTCGCGTGGATCGGACACAATGTGCCGCTCGACGGGATTGCGATGAATGTAATTTTGATGATGCATAAAATCGACGCCATCCCGAATGCGATGATCGGTGAAACCGCGCTGCCAAATCTCTTGATCGCGGCCAATGATCCCGCCGAGTTCATGCGAGTAGGCGCCTTTGATCAACTGGATGGCACGTTCGATCGTTACATCGTTCGCCGGAGTCAAGAGCAAATGAACGTGTTCGGGCATGACGACAAACGCATGCAGTTCATAACGGCCTTCGCGACGATACCGATAAAGCGTTTTCAAGAAGAGACGTACATAGATTTCGACCGTGAACAATTTTCGGCGGTGAAAAGTCGGGAACGTCACGAAATAGGTTCCCGGCGGGGAGAAGAGTCGTCCAGGCTTCAAGAGCAACCCTCAGCGGCTGGAAGCCGCACGTCTCTTTCGACTCTAAACTGGCACGAGTGGAACTCGTGCCCTTCCCGGTTATTTTTTGTTCGCGAGGTTTCGTTTTGGGAAACTGACTAATGGCTAACAAATCCGTAATCATAAAAATCAAGCGCCAGAACACTCCTACTTCCAAGTCCTACTGGGAAGAGTTCGAACTTGCCTGGCATCCGGGCATGAACGTGATCTCCTCGCTCATGGAGATCGCCGCCAACCCGGTCACGCGCGAAGGCAAGGCGACCACGCCCATCACCTACGACTCGAATTGCCTCGAAGAAGTCTGCGGCTCTTGCGCCATGCTCATCAACGGACGCGCCCGCATGGCTTGCTCTGCGCTGATCGACAACCTCGAGCAGCCAGTGAAGCTTGAACCCTTCTCGAAGTTCCCTATCGTGCGCGATCTGGCCACCGATCGCAGCGTGATCTTCGAAAACCTGAAAATCGTCAAAGCCTGGGTTCCCATCGATGGCACCTATGACCTCGGCCCCGGCCCGCGCATTATGCCGGAAGAACAAGAGCAGGCCTATCCCATCTCCCGCTGCATCTCGTGCACCTGCTGCATGGAGGCATGCCCGCAATTCAATGAAGACACTGGTTTCGTCGGAGCGGCCACGATCGCGCAGGTGCGCCTGTTCAATAACCATCCCACCGGCAAAGTCCTGGAGCGTGAACGGCTCTCGGCGCTGATGGGCGATGGCGGCATCCAGGAATGCGGCTACGCGCAGAATTGCGTCGAGGTTTGCCCCAAGGACATCCCGCTGACCAAATCAATTTCCGAAGTCGGCGGCGCGGTCATGAAACAAGCCCTCGGTGACCTTTTCCGGCGCTAATTTTTGTCACTCCAGCCCCAACAGAGAGCCCGGTTCTAGCTCTAATGCTGCTAACTGGTGCCTTGTAAGCACATCGGTTAGCCCCAAATCCCGCGCTGGGATGGCGTTTCGCGTGCTCCATCTACCTGTGAAACAGCCGTGCCACCACAGAGTAACCACTCGGTAACCAGCAGTCCGGTAATGCTCAAAAGACACGCTGGTAACCGCCGGCCCGCAATCAAAAGTTGGGCCGCTTGACAGCATGGCTTACAATACCCGGACGGTAGCGGGTTGAACCGGACGGAAGACTACGGAGCCCATTGCGATTAAAAATACAACGCCGGATGATTCTAGCTTCCCTGCTGGCATGCTCGTGCAGCCCCGTTTTTGCAGCGACCACCACCAAGGCGCATAAGCCCGTTCACCATCACCGCCTGCACTGGACTCGCTGGAATCCGATGTTCCGGCCGTCGCACGAATCTCTTTTGATACAGAACGCCGAAGTTGACCGCCTCGAGTTGCCTCGCATTCAAGACGACGATGAACTCGAAGCGTTAAAAGCCAGTGGAGCGCTGCAGCCCATCATCGCGGGGCAGACGCTGCGCTTCGATCCGCGCCTTGACCCTTCGCGCCGTTACTGCCGTCCTTGGACTCGCGACTTTGTACAGGATCTTTCGCAAGCTTACTACCATCGCTTTCACGAACAGATTCAGGTGAATTCCGCCGTGCGTACGGTGAAGATCCAGAAAAAACTCCGCCGGCACAATCGCAATGCAGCTCCCGCCGAAGGCGAAACCGCATCGTCACATCTCGCCGGCCTCACCGTGGACCTGCAACGCCGCGGCATGACCCAGGAACAGATTCACTGGATGGAACACTACCTCTTCTACATGAAGGCCCTTGGCCTGGTTGAGCCCGAGGAGGAGCGTCGCCAGTGGGTCTTCCACATCATGGTTTCAGGGCGTTACGCGGATTGGCGCGAGACCCAGGACGTAGTTCCAGTCGAGCACACCGAACCCGCTACCGTCACTGCTCGTGCTGACTAGGCTCCTCGCATAATTTCATCCCCTCATGATCGCGGCTGTGCGCGAATCCATTCGCAACTCGTCGTCGCGAACCGCGCTTTCTTCCTTTCGCCCAAGCCTATACAATCTGTGACTTGCACCGGCAGCCGCCGCAAGCAACCAATCTCTTATGACGCATCTCCGAATCCTCCTGCTCTCATGCCTGTTTCTTGCTGCTTCTTCGACCGCTGCTCAATCTGCGAGCCCATCAAATTCGATTAGTACTAAGGCGCGCGCCCTGCACGACTCCGCCCTGGTGATCGACACCCATGCCGACACGCCCCAGCGTTTTCTTGACGAGGGCTTCGACATTGGCTCGACCGATCCCAACGACCTTGGACACATAAGCCTCGACAAAGCCCGCCGCGGCAATCTCGGAGCAGAATTCTTTTCCATTTGGGTAGAACCCGCGACCAACCAGGGCCATTTTGCGAGACACACATTTGATCTCATTGATTCCGTCTACGAGCAAGCCGCGCATCATCCTGACCGCATGATGATGGCCTTCTCCGTCGCCGACATCGAGCGCGCTCACAAAGAGCACAAGCTCGCCGCCCTGATGGGCATCGAGGGCGGGCATTCCATAGAGAACGACATGCACCTGCTGCGCGACTATTACCGCCTCGGCGTGCGCTACATGACGCTCTCCTGGTCGAACACCAACGAATGGGCTGATTCTTCCGGCGATATCTACGATCCCAAGGTCGAGCACCACAACGGCCTCACCGATTTCGGCAAGCAGGTGGTGCTCGAGATGAACCGCCTGGGCATGATGGTCGATATTTCTCACGTTGCCGACAAAACGTTCTGGGATGCGATCGCCACCAGCAAGGCCCCAGTCATTGCCTCGCATTCCTCGGCGCGGGCGCTGGTCGACGCGCCGCGAAACATGACTGACGACATGCTGCGCGCGGTTGCGAAAAATGGCGGCGTGGTGCAGGTGAATTTTTATTCCGCCTTCGTCGACCAGACTTTTCGCAATGCCAATGAAGCGCAGGCAAAAGATCAGGCCGCCGCGATTCAGAAATACAGCGACTCATTGAAAGCCCAAGGCAAACCGGTAAATTACATTGAAATCGACCGCATCGAGCGCGAGTGGGCGGCGAAGATCCCGCGCCCGCCTTTCAAGGCTCTGATCGACCACATCGACCACATCGCCAAGGTTGCCGGAATAGACCATGTGGGCTTAGGCTCCGATTTCGACGGTGTTTCCGGAGCAACTCCCGCCGGTATGGATTCCGCCGCCGACCTCCCGAAGATCACGCAGGCTCTGCTTGATCGCGGCTACAGCGCCGACGATATCAGAAACATTCTGGGCGGCAATATCCTGCGTGTCTTCCGCCAGGTCGAAAGCGTCAGCCGCGAAATGCAGGCCCAGCCCCATTGACCCTGGGCCCTGTCGTACAATGTAACGGCGCAATTCAACGGTACAATCAATTTTTGCGGGTAAATCGACCGGGCACAATCTGCCCCCGGCAAGGAGCAATTATGCGTAATCCCTTCCTCGTTTCCGTTTTTATTTCCGTCGCCGCGCTCGGGGTCTGGGCGCAATCGACCACTCAGACCGCGCCTGCCGCGAAACCAAGCACGGCAACAAAACCGGCCGTTCACCACGCGGCGACGGGCAAACCCACGGCGATTATCGAGACTACGGCGGGAACGATGACTTGCGAGTTATTCCCCGACAAGGCCCCCATCGGAGTCGAAAACTTTATCGGCCTGGCCACCGGGACCAAAGACTGGAAATCGCCTAACGGCACAACAAAGCATGGCGTGCCCCTCTACGACGGAACCATTTTTCATCGTGTCATTCCCAGCTTTATGATCCAGGGCGGCGACCCCGCAGGCACGGGATCGGGCCCCGACCCCGTCGACAAATTCAAGAACGAGGTGTCGCCCGACCTCTTGTTCGACAAACCCGGCCGTTTAGCCTACGCCAACGCCGGCCCCAACACCAACAGCTCTCAGTTCTTCATAACCGAAGTCGCCACGCCGCACCTTAACGGAAGTTACACTCTCTTCGGACAGTGCGACGAAGCCACTGTGGCGCTCGTAAAAGTAATCGCACGCAAGGCCACCGACCCCAGCAACGACCGCCCCTTCCGCCCTGTGAAAATTGTTCATATCAAGATTGTCCGCGGCGGAGCAGCGGCGGCGGCGAAGCCTAAACCCGCAACCCCGGCGAAGAAGCCGGCCACCGCAGCGCCTGCTGCACCTCCAACTCCCAACTAAGCTTCACCGTTACCTTCGATGAATCTCCATCATGACTAGATATGCGGTTTTCTTGAGTGTCGTGATGCTCGGAACGACTTCGGTCGTTCGCGAGCAGGCGCGGTCGGCAGCCCCGCCTCCAACGTCGGCTGAACCGTCGTCCAATTCGACAGAGCCGTCACCAGTTTCGGTTCAGCAGAATGTTCCCTACAGCACGGTCGGCGGACATCCGCTACTGTTGGACATTTACCAGCCGAGCAGTCATTCCTCCGAATTGCGCGCAGCAGTCATTGTGATCCATGGCGGAACCTGGATGAGCGGCGATAAAGAAAACTTGCACGCGATGGCGGCATTTCTCGCCCGCTGCAACTTCGTCGCTTTCGCTGTCGACTACCGCCTGGCGCATGAACGCGAAAACCACTGGCCAGCGCAACTCGACGATGTGCAGCACGCGGTTCGCTGGATTCGCGCCAACGCTGCTAAATACGGAGTCGATCCCGAACGCATGGGCGCATTCGGTCATTCTGCAGGTGCGCAGTTAGCAGCCTTGCTGGGACTGGAGGGCACGCGCGATAACTCCGATCGCGACCTCGCCAAATATTCCAGCATCGTACAAGCCGTGGTCGATGTCAGCGGGCCGACCGATTTCACCATCAAGCGTGATGCCGATGCCGAGGCATTCTATACGTGGTTTCTTGGCGGCGACTATGCTCACGACGCGCAAATCTGGCGCGACGCTTCGCCCGTATTTCATATATCGAAAGAGGCAGCGCCCTTTCTCATCGTTCATGGTACGCACGATGAGAGCGTTCCGCTTGAGCAATCCCAGGAACTGGCCGACAAATTGAAGCAGGCTGGAGTCCCGGTAAAATTCGTCCAAGTCGACGATGCCCATACCTTCCAAACGCCAGAGGCGCGCAAACGCCTTGCTCTTGAGACTCAGGCCTTCTTCACGCAATATCTTCAACCCGGTGCTAAATAAAATCACAAAAGATAGTCCGAGAAAAAACGCGCGAGCTTGTTAGAATCAGAAGCCGCTAATTCAAGGAGAACAATATCTATGAGCCGTTCAGCCGGAACCTACGCCATTTTTGACACATCCGAAGGAACTATTGTCTGCCGCCTCTTCGAAAAAGACGCGCCCAAAACCGTAGCCAACTTTGTGGAACTAGCCGAAGGCAAGCGCGAATGGACGCATCCCTCGACACGAAAGAAATCCAACGATCGACTCTATGACGGAACGATCTTTCATCGCGTGATCCCTGACTTCATGATTCAGGGCGGCGATCCGCAAGGCACCGGCATGGGTGGCCCCGGCTACCAGTTTGAAGACGAAACCAAGGGCTCGCCCCACAAGCTCGACAAGGCGGGCAAGCTGGCCATGGCTAACGCCGGCCCCAACACCAACGGCTCGCAGTTCTTCATCACGGTCGCGCCCACCACGTGGCTGACCGGCAAGCACACAATCTTCGGCGAGGTTATCGAAGGGCAGGACGTGGTTACGAAGATTTCCGAAGTCCCGCGCGGCCGCAATGACAAGCCGAACAAGGAGGTGGTGGTGAAGAAGGTGACGATCGAGAAGGTGTAATGCTCAACGATTCGACAGAACAGCAATGTCGGTCAACTTGGCAAGCTGTTCGTCGGCAGTCACTAACGTTAGACCGAATACCTTTGCCGTCGCAGCGATAAAACCGTCTGCTGGGTCATTGTGAGGCAGCTTTAACGAAGATATCGCGAGCGCCACTTCGAACGTGAGCGGCGCCTCGCGGATTTTCAGCCGGCTGAGATTATCGTTGATCCAGCTAACCGGGTCCGGCTTCAATTTCATACGACCTTTGTCGTGAAGCAGCCGCAGTTCCCAAATACTGACTGCCGAAAGCCAAATCTCATTCTGTGGATGGGTCAACTGCCGGACAACGCGCGCCGAGAGGCGCTGGGGCTGCAACACGCTCCAGACCCAGATGTGCGTGTCGAGAAGCAACTTCAATCGCGCCACGCCTCCCAGTCGTCAAGACTGCCCGTAGGACCGACAATGTCGCCCAAAATCTCTGCCGTGCCCGCCATGCAACCCAACCAGCTTTTCGGATGCTCTTCCGGCGTAGTCGGCACCACTTCGGCAACGGGTTTGCCAAAGCGCGTAACTCGAATCGGCCTGCGCGTCTTGCGGACCTCTTCGATCATGCCGAGGCATTTGGCTTTGAACTCGGAGATGGCTACTTCTTTCATGTATCATTTATACCATGGTCAATGACCATGGTCAAATGTCGAAACAGGCTAGGATGTGTGGTGAAGACGATGATCGATGATGTTCTTTCTCGATACGATTTGGAAGAGAGTTCGTTCGAGCGGCGGTAAGCCGAATTGTGGCAGACCACGAATTCTTTAAGTCCAGGCCAGAATCAGAAGAAGCGTTACTAGTGCACCCCAGCGTTCGCCCCGCCTCCCATCTCCGCCGTCCTCTCCATCTCCATCCCGATCCCTTTCCCCAACCCATCCTGATAAAGATCGAAATGACTTTTCCCCGGCAGGTAGGTAAACGTGGCCTTGATGCCAAGCTCTTTCAGAGTCTCTTCCAGCAAGTGTGCTGGAGCATCCAGATGAAACGTGTCGGCCGTACCCACGGTGAGATGAATTTTGTTTTGCAGCAGCGGACGCAATCGCTGCGCATTCTTGCGCAGAATCACATCAATGTCGAAATTCTCCCAAGCCTTTGCGACTGCGCGATCAACCGCACCAGTCTGCCGATCGAATAATCGTTGGGGCCTTCCGTCTTCCCCGCGCGGGCTGAACACCCATTCAAACGAAGCCATCTGGCCGCCATACGCGCCCAGGACGGCTTCCTGGCGGGCATAGTCTTCAAGCGACATCACCTCTTGCGTGCCCATTCGCACCAGCGGCCACGGTTTGCCCTGGGCATCGTGATAAAAATTCGATGGCGGATCCGAGTGCACATCGGGGCCGGTAAAGATTCGAAAGTCAGAAGGATCAGGCGAGGTAGGCCACGTGCCGCCAAACACTTTCGGATAGGCCACCTGCAACCACAACGCGGCCCATCCTCCCGAAGAATGCCCCGTCAGCAGGCGTCCGCTCGGAGTCGCCTGCATCCGATATTTCTTTTCAAGATATGGAATCAACTCAGTCGTCAGGGCCTTGCCCCATGGTCCATTGTTCACCGAATCGGCAAACTCGTGCGTTCCCCCTGGGCAGGATTGATCGAGCAGCACATAGATCATCGGGGGCAGTTCGCCGTGCTCCATCTTCTGGTAGTAGCTCGACGCATAGTGTTCTGCGATGGCGTGCAGATCGGCTCCAAACCCGTGCGTCCAATAAACGGCGGGATAGCGTTTCGCAGATTTTTCATAGCCCGGCGGCAGAACTACCACGCCCCGCATGTGAATCGATCGCCCCCAAAACGAAGTCAACGCAGGGCTTTCAAAGTCGAGCATCTCGCTCGACGCCGGCGCCCTGACCGCCTTCTCCGGCGTCAGAATGCTCAAACTCAGTTCAACCGAGCCCGCGTGCGCCGGGTCCAGTTGCTTCAACGCCACCACTTCACTGCGCGGATCGCCGGCAGAACTTCCGTTGTAGCTGTAGCGATGCGACACATCGAGCAGCGCCATCACCTGGTAATCGCCCACCGGAGCCTGCATAAGCGGCGCAGGATAAGAAGGCTCGTTGCCATACACTTCTACCGCGCCTCCGGGTTCCAGGTGATCCACCTCGCGTGCTGTGATCCACACGGAGTGCGATTCCAATCCTAGAGCGGGACGCAGCTCTTTCTCAGCTTTCTTCGAGGATGAAAGAAAGATCAGCAGCCGGCCGGAACGAGGCACACTGCCCAGTTCAAACGCGAGCTTCACGCGGAAATGAATCGGCTCGCCGCCTTGTGCCCGAAGAAGACTGGACAGAGCGAATAGCAGGAAGAGAAGTTTGAATGTGCGGCGAGTAAATCGCGCCGGGTTTGTCATGTGCGGGATTGTAGCAGACGACTTCCGCCGCGCCTTATCAGTATCAGGCTCGAACTTTTCGGATCAGGGACTACACCCCAATCACTCCACACAACTCCTTCACAGCCGCGGCACTCTTGTCGAGCCCGGCCTTTTCTTCTGGCGTAAGCTTGATCTCGATGATCTGCTCGATCCCCTTCGCGCCCAGTTTCACCGGGACGCCGACGTATAGGCCGTTAATCCCATACTCACCCTGCAAATACGCGGCGCAGGGAAGAATCTTCTTCTTGTCCTTAAGAATCGCCTCCACCATCTCCGTCGCGGCCGCCGAAGGCGCATAGTAAGCCGAGCCGGTCTTCAAATACTTCACAATCTCGGCGCCACCGTCGCGCGTACGCTGCACCAATGCCTCGAGTCTGGATTTCTCAATTAACTCCGTAATCGGAATGCCTGCAACCGTGGAATAGCGCGGCAGCGGAACCATCGTGTCCCCATGTCCCCCAAGCACGAATGCAGTCACATTCTCTACGCTGACTTTCAATTCGTCGGCAATAAACGCGCGGAAGCGCGCCGAATCCAGCACGCCCGCCATCCCGACCACGCGCTCACGCGGAAATCCGCTGAGCTTGTAAGCCGCCTGCGCCATGGCATCCAGCGGGTTTGAAACAATAATCAGAATGCAGTTCGGCGAATACTTCACCACCTCGCCCACCACCGCTTTCATGATGCCGTAATTCGTGTTGAGCAAATCGTCTCGGCTCATCCCCGGCTTGCGCGGTATGCCCGCAGTGATCACAACAATGTCGGAATTCGCGGTGTCTTTGTAGTCATTCGTGCCGGTAATGTAAGAGTCGCGCTTCTCAATCGGCATGGCCTCAAGCAGGTCCAGCCCCTTGCCCTGCGGCACGCCTTCAATGATGTCAATCAGCACTACATCGGCCAGTTCTTTCGAAGCAATCCAATGAGCCGCCGTAGCGCCCACATTGCCTGAACCTACGATTGTCACTTTCTTGCGCATGTATAAGTCCTTTCGAAATGAGTACTTAAGAAATTAGCAATCAGCGACCAGCAGTCGGCAATCAGCATTCAGTCCCCAAGCTTTGTCATTCCGAGCGAAGCGAGGAATCTGCTGTTCGCCGGCAGCGGCAAGCCGTCCTTCGGCAGAATGCTACTAGCCAAATGCTAATCGCAGTGAATTGTTACTCGCTAGACCAGAACTCCGACGCCCATATTCTCAATAATGCATTCCGCGAACTGGCTGGTCTTCACCTTAGTCGCGCCTTCCATCAGACGCTCGAAATCGTACGTGACTTTCTTCTGCAGAATCGTCTTCTCCATCCCGCTCTCGATCAGATCGGCCGCCTCGTTCCATCCCAAAAAGCGGAACATCATCACACCCGAAAGCATTACTGAACCGGGATTGATCACATCTTTATCGGCATACTTCGGAGCCGTACCGTGCGTCGCCTCAAAGATGGCATAGCCATCGCCAATGTTCGCGCCCGGAGCGATGCCCAGCCCGCCCACCTGCGCCGCGCAAGCGTCCGAAATGTAATCGCCATTCAGATTCGGAGTCGCCAGCACCGAGTACTCATCCGCCCGTGTCACCACCTGCTGAAAGATCGAATCGGCAATCCGGTCGTTGACCATGATTTTCTTCTTCCACTGCCCCTTGCCGTGCGTGGCATAGATGCGGTCGAGTACATCCTTCACTTCCGCTTCCACCGCTTGCCGAAACGCTGGCGGAGCAAACTCCATCCCAGGCTCAACCAGCTCAGCATTCTGGGCCACCGTCAGATTCGGATTCTTATCCTTGTTGTCGACGATCCAGCTCTCGCGCTCCGTGACCACCTTGTCGCGAAACTCTTCGGTGGCCAGTTCGTATCCCCACTTGCGGAATGCGCCCTCGGTAAATTTCTGGATGTTGCCCTTGTGCACCAGGGTCACGCTCTTGCGGCCGTTCTCCAACGCATAAAGAATGGCCATCCGCACCAACCGCTTGGTTCCCGTCACAGAAATCGGTTTGATGCCGACGCCGGAATCCAGCCGGATCTGTTTCTTCCCGCTCTTCAGCATGTCTTTGTTAAGAAACTCGATCAGCCGCGCGCACTCCGCAGTTCCCTCTTCCCACTCGATCCCCGCGTACACGTCTTCCGTATTCTCACGGTAAATGACGACATCCATGCGCTCCGGCTTCTTCACCGGCGACGGCACACCCTTGTAATACTTCACCGGACGCACGCAGCAATAAAGATCCAGAATCTGCCGCAGCGCAACGTTCAGCGAACGAATGCCGCCGCCCACCGGCGTGGTTAGCGGACCCTTGATAGCCACGCGAAATTCGCGAATCGCATTCACCGTGTCATCGGGCAGCCAGTTGTCGAACTTCGCCTTGGCCTTCTCCCCGGCAAATACTTCGTACCATGCCACGCGGCGCTTGCCCTGATACGCTTTCTCCACCGCCGCGTCGAACACACGTTTCGATGCCTTCCAAATGTCGCGCCCCGTGCCATCACCCTCGATAAACGGAATGATCGGATTATCCGGCACCGCATACTTTCCATTTGCATACCCGATCTTCTTTCCATCGGACGGTACCGCAACACCGTTATAAGAACCTGCCATCGTCAGCCTCCATGAATTCCAATCCCTGCAAAACCCTACATTATAGAGAATACGCCCATAGAGAATACCCTTGCGGCCGCAACCAATCTAAGTCTCCCGTCACTGCCTTATGTGACAGCGATCACCAGCGCCGGGTCCCGAAAGACTTATGCACCCCCACCGTCGCATAGCGTCCCCAGGGCCCGTTATTCCCCAGATCGGCCACGCCCAGATTCTTATCGCGCGCGCCCAGCCGGTCGAACAGGAAGTGCTGGGTCACGCGAAATTCAAATCCCTTCGCAATAAATATCCCCACTCCCCACGAGTGTTCAATGCCGATCGCGTCCGGCGACCACGTATAGAGTGTCTGCGGGATAGTTTTTCCAAACAGGAACGCCGGCGCCCCAAACACCATGAAGCGCCGCAACTGGCTGCGGCCAAAGGGACGCACCTCCAGCATCCCTGACAGCATGTAGCGGGCAAACATGCTGCACGGCGCGTTCACTCCCCCATACTGGCCCGCATTCCCAGCGCAAAGGTTCGGGTCGATTTCGTTGTGCGGAGGCGCAAGATCAAACTGTGCCCAGCCCCAAAAAGTATCACGCGGAAAAAACATCCGCGGCTGAGCGTCACTTTCCTTCGAAACGCTCATCGTGGGAGCGCTCTGGGCGCTGGCTAAAACTGACATCATTAGGGAAAATGCAAAGATCCACGCCAACCTTTTCATCCGGCCTCCAATTTTTGTTGTACAAACGACGAATTCTAAAGTTTTGTAAAGCTGCCCTGGCTTTCGCGCCTGTGCTGAGATGGGAGCGCAACATTGTAACCTGCTGCGCAAGAGAATCTGTTCGACAACCAGCACCAAAAGCACATCCTCGACCACGAACGCCCTTCAACCTACACAAGAAAGGAGGCTATGGCCTTCCAGAATCCATATCCACAATTGCGGTTTAATTCCATTCATAGGATTGCTTTCGAGCCTTCACAGCCCAAAGGACTTACGCTTCAATCATCTACAGTTTGGATGGCGGATTGCTAACCTATTCAAAACTGGAACCTCGGATCCCCCATGCCACAGGAAGTTTCTGTCTCGTATCAGGCCGTCAAAAGCAAGGTCTATCGGTTAATTGATGCCCTCGTCGTGGGTGAAAAGTCCGAAACCGAGGTCCAGGAATCGATCCGCCGCTGGTGGGACCTCATTCATCCCGCTGATCGCCCCATTGCCCAGAAATATCTGCTCCTAGTCTTGGAACGCTCATGCCTCGCTCTCGACGCTGTCGAGCAAGGCCTGACGGAAGCCACCGACCACCCCGTCCCCTCTCCGTCCGAATCCAACAAGGCCCTCAAAATTGTGGGCAGAATCGTCAAGCAAAGCGCCCTCAGCCCCACCATCTAAATTGGAGCCTCAGCCGCGAAGCGGCACCAGAATGCAGCCCAGAGCCTGCCCTGAGCTTGCCGAAGAGGCGCAAGCCCTGGGTAGAAAGTGGAAGGGGAACAAGCCCCGAAGGGGCGAAAGAAAAGCCTCGTCTCGCTCACCCTATCGAGTCCTCTGCTGACGGTCAAAGATTTTACAATTGACCGGTTGCGCGTCCTAACCGACCACAATTATCCTCAAACTGCAACTCATACTCAGGAGCAGCCCATGAGATCATCTCTTCAATTCCTGTTCACAATTCGCGCTTATCTCTTATCAGGAGCATTACTAATCATGGCTGGATCCCTACTCGCCGCATCCGGAATCTACTCCTTTACCCTCAATTCCATCGACGGCAAGCCGGCGCCTCTCGTCGACTACAAGGGCAAAGTTGTCTTGGTGGTCAATGTCGCCAGTCAGTGTGGCTTCACGCCGCAATACACCGCGCTCGAAGCGACCTACGAGAAATACAAGGACCAGGGCTTCGTAATCCTCGGCTTCCCCGCCAACAATTTCGGCGCGCAGGAGCCCGGCACCAACGAAGAGATCAAAACCTTCTGCACCCGCAAATACAGCGTAACCTTCCCCATGTACGCCAAAATTTCCGTCAAGGGAGCCGACCAGGCCCCGCTCTACACCTACCTGACCAAAGATACGGGAAAAGGCATCTCAGGCGAGATCAAGTGGAACTTCACCAAGTTCCTGGTCGACCGCAACGGCAATGTTGTGCAGCGTTTCGAACCAGCAGTTACACCGGATTCGAAGGAAGTGATCGTAGCAATCGAAAAGCAGCTGAAACAATAATTGTCTGCAAGCGGGGTATGCTTATGTGGGGACGGCCGCCCTCGGCCGTCCCCCGGGCGAAGCCCGGGTCAATGAGCGCTATCGCGATTTTGCAACAGCTGGTCGTCTACCGGTGAGACGAACTTTCCGGAAGAGTCCCTGAGTGACGCGGTGAAGGCGTGATTTCGTTCGGACGATTCGAGGAGAATCCTCTAGAGAACGAGAAAACAAGCAAGAAAACTGCTGAAACGATCTGAAGAAGCCGAGCCGTTCGCGACGCGTATCCTTCCGTCAGCAACACGAGCATATACGCTGACACGAGACCTAGTCCGACACCTCGCCAGAAGCTGAGTCTAGTAGACTTCATAGGTAAAAGCATACGCCCGAGGTCAATCGAAGCACAAGAAGACACGATGAGGGCCACTTCTGCGGGCCGAAGGTCCCGAACAGGTGACGTAATCAGCCATTACGCTCATCGAGAACTGGATGCCGAGCAGACTGAGAGAGTGCGGCACGCGTGTACAGCCCGCCGCCCTGCTACAATTCGGTTCGCAAGACATCCAAAGGCGAATGCTGCGTCGTTTTCAGATCGCGACCCGGGTTTTACTGACCACTGACCACCGACCCGCTGCCCCATGGACTTCGATCAACTCCAAACCTTCCTCGAAGTAGCCCGCCACGCCTCGTTCTCCCGGGCCGCGGAGAAGCGTTTCCGCACCCAGCCCGCCATCTCCTCCCAAATCCGTGCCCTCGAAGACGAAGTCGGCGCCAAGCTCTTCGACCGCTCCGGCGGCAAGGTCTCGCTAACCGCCGCTGGCAAGTCCTTTCAAAAATACACGCAGGATACACTCGACGCCCGCAAGTCCATGCTCACCTCCATCGCCGAGATGGAGCACGTCCCCCGCGGCGCCATCGTCGTCGGAGCCAACGAAGGCACCTGCCTCCACATCCTTCCCGAGGTCTTCGCCGATTTCAAAAAGCAGTATCCCGGAATATCGGTCAACATCAAGTGCGCCGACTACGCCCGCATCCTCGAATCGGTCACCGACAACTCCGTCGACTTCGGCGTAGTTTCCCTGCCCGTCAAGGACAACCGCCTAACCGTAGTCCTCATCCATCAGGATGAGCTGGTCATCATCGCCCCGCCACACCACCCGCTGGGCAAGATGAAGTCCGCTCAGGTAGGAGACCTGGCCAAGTATCCGCTGGTTCTTCCCAAAGCCGGCCACACCCGCGATGCGCTCGACGAATTGTTTCGCGAACGCCGGCTGAAACCGAACTACAGTATGGAACTGGATTCCAGCGAGCTATTAAAACGCTTCGTAGCAGCCGGCGTGGGAGTCGGCTTCATCGCCCGCTCCAATGTGCAGGAAGACGTTCGTGCCGGCGTTCTCGTCGCCATTCCCATGGCCGACGCCCAACTCCGCCGCGACCTCGCTCTGGTCTTCCGCAAAGACAAAGCTCTCAGCCGCGCCGCATTAGCCTTCATCGAGATTGCCAGGAAACTAAAATCCAGCGCGGTAGCGGCATCCAGATCGAAGTGATGAAGACCCACCTGCCATCTTCCCTGATGAGAAGCTGTCATGCTGAGCGAGGATCGAGCTTCGCGAATGCGAAGCTCCACCGCAGTCGAAGCATCCCTACCCTCTCACGCGCCGCCATGCAAAATAGGGTCCTGTCTGTTCCCAATGGGATGGCCTCTGCTCGCCTGCTCTCCTTTCTACTCGCCCTGCTGTGCGTCCCCGCCCCGGCGCAAACCAAGCCCGGCACTCGTCCCCTCCAGCCCAGCCAGTACAAGCTCATCGAGGTAAAAGTAACCGGCAGCAAGCGCTTTACATCTGAGGAGGTCGCAATCGCCAGCGGCTTGCCGGTGGGCACTATCGCCCACGAAGACGATTTCAAAAAGGCCGCGCGTCAACTTGGCGAAAGCGGAGCCTTCAGCAACATCGCCTTCACTTTCTCCTACTCCTCAGCCGGCACCAAGCTCGAATTCCAGGTTACCGACGCCGACAAATTTGTCCCTGCCCGCTTCACGGACTTCGTTTGGTTCACCGACGAAGATCTGCTCCAAAAGGTTCACGAGCGTATTCCACTCTTCAAAGGCGAATTGCCCCCGAACGGCCGTCTACCCGATCAGGTCTCCGACGTTCTTCAAGCCCTGCTGGTCGAAAACGGCGTCCCCGGCAACGTCGAGTACCTGCGCAACACCGGCAAGAGCGAGCAACTCGAATCGATCGACTACAACGTAGCGGGCGTAAGCATTCGCATCCACCACGCCGAGTTCCCCGGCGCGGCAGTGAGCGAGTTGCCCCTGCTCCAGGCCGCCGCCGAGAAATTAACCGATCGCGAATACTCCCGCGATTACATGACTAACTTCATCCAGCATGCCCTGCTGCCCATCTACCATGAGCGCGGATACCTCAAGGCCGCGTGTGCCCCGCCGCAACCCAAAGTAGTCAAGCTTGCCGCCACCGAGCCCAGTAGCAATACCACCATACCAACCTTCGTGGATGTAACATTCCCGCTCACTCCCGGCATCCAGTACAAACTCACGAGCTGGAAATGGTCGGGCAACAAAGGCATCCCCAGTGAGACGCTTGAACCATTCGTCCACGCCAAAACGGGGCAACCGGCAAACATAGTTCAACTGGATCGCGATCTGCGTGCCGTTCAGGAACTCTACGGCTCCCGCGGACATATCCTCACGAACATCAAGGTGGATGCCCAATTCGACGACGCCGCCCAAACCGTCGTTCTCCATCTTGTGGTCAACGAGGGAGATGTCTTCCACATGGGAGAACTCGAATTTCGCGGCATCGACAACAGTCTCACCGCCAGGCTGCGCGCCGCCTGGAAGCTCCGCCCCGGCGATGTCTACGATGCCACCTATCTCAAAGAGTTTCTGCCTCAGGCCCGCAAGCTGCTCCCTCCCACCCTCGACTGGGATGTCTCTACCCACGTCACCGCCATGACCAACGACAAAACCGTTGACGTGGATTTGCAATACACCGCCAAAGCCCCGCAGTAAAAGTTCCACCGCTGCAACTTTTCGCCTGTGAAATCGTCTAGACTAGTAGCGCCGCCGTCCCGGCGGCTGTCGTGGGCGCGTCTCGCGCCCACAGCCGACAGCAAAACGGATGCCGGCCGTCCAAGGAGATGGAATGAAGCGTACCTTGCGGTGGTTGTCAACGACAGCAATAGTAATTTTCTCAGCGGCAGCCTTCTTCAACATTGATGCGCTCGCAGCCAAGAAACAGACCTTCACCGGCGAGGTCGGCGACGCCATGTGCGGCAAACAGCACATGGAAGGCTCGCCTGCGGAGTGCACCCGCTCCTGCGTATCCAAAGGCTCCAAGTACGCTTTGGTCGTAGGCGAGAAAGTCTATATCCTGAACACCACCGACAAGGCGGCTCTGGCCACGCTCGACCAGCAGGCCGGCAAGAATGCCACCGTAACCGGCACTCTGGAAGGCGACACCATTCAGGTCAGCTCCGTAGCCGCGAAGTAACCAGGCCTCCGGCTGTTCGCAAAAACGAGCAGACGCCTTTTTTTGTAGACCGCGGCCAGCGTTGTGGTACATTGAATCGGCTTTGCCCGGGGCCCTCCCCCAACATGCGCCGGGCACAATGGCGGGAACCCGCGCCAGCGGTTTCCCGCCATTTTTCTTTTCCCCAATGCGAAATTCATCTTCCCTTTACAAAGCATTGTGTTAAATTGTGCATTCTTCTGTCTAATTTTTCGCGCGCCGGAGGATACAGCATTGGGCAAAGACATGGTTCCCAAGCGGATGTTCTTCACCAAGGGAGTCGGGAAACACCGCGAACGTCTAACCTCCTTCGAGCTCGCCCTGCGCGACGCCGGCATCGCCGCTCAAAATCTCGTTCGCGTCTCCTCCATCTTTCCTCCAAACTGCAAAATGCTCGCCCGCAAAGAGGGCGTGAAATATCTAAGCCCAGGCGAAGTCGTTTTTGCCGTAGTTGCCGAAAACTCCACCCACGAAGCCCACCGCCTGCTCGCTTCCTCCATCGGCGTAGCCATCCCCGCCGACAAAAACACCTACGGATATCTCAGCGAACATCACTCCTTCGGCGAAACCGAAGACGCCGCCGGAGAATACGCTGAAGAACTAGCCGCCGAAATGCTAGCCACTACGCTAAACGTAGAGTTCGACCCCGACCGCTCCTGGGACGAAAAAAAACAGATCTACCGCCTCTCCAACAAAATCGTCCGCACCGCCAACGTCACTCAATCCGCAGTAGGCGACAAACGCGGCCTCTGGACCACAGTAATCGCCTCCGCCGTGCTGATTTTCGATTAGTCATGTCGCTAGAAAGACCTGAATCCACGCCGAGCGGATGGTCACGATGGCGGAGGGTTCCCGATCCCCGATTGCACGGTACGCTCACCGCGCCCATTGGTCCCGGGTGCTACGAGCTAAGACATGTCTCCAACAAACAACCGATACTCTTCGGGCTTGGACGTAATGTTGCGGGGCGCATGACCTCTCTGCTGCCGAGGCCACAAGGATCGTTGGCAGAAACAACAAGAAGAAAAGCGGATATGTGCTTGAGCATATCGTTGACATCGAGTACCGCACGTTCGCCTGTGACAATCGCGAGCAGGCGGAAAGACAGGAAAGGCACCTAAAGGCGAACAAATCCGCTTACGTGTTTAACACTTGATCCCACTCTTTCCGCAGAGCCAGCCGTCCCAATCGCGCTTTTCAAGCCACGCAAAACTCCTCTTGAATAACTACAAATTTATAATTATAATAATACCGTGGAAGGTCTGCGATTCGAGTGGGACGAGGCCAAGAACCTCTCCAACCGGCGCAAGCACGGGGTGAGCTTTGAGGAGGCCTGTGCTGCATTCCTCGATCCCTTGTATGTGTCAGTCCAAGATCGCATCGAGGATGGGGAACCCCGTTGGCAGACTCTTGGCTTGGTCGAAGGCGTGCTCCTTCTCATTGTGGCCCACACCATCAGGGAAGAAAGCGATGATGGCCGGACGGTTGACGTGATTCGCATTATCTCAGCTCGACAAGCTACTCGGAAAGAGAAGCGGCGCTATGAAGACGAAAAGGGTTAGCCATACTCCGCAAACTCTACCTCCATTGACGAAAGCGGATCGCGCGAAACTAAAGGCTCTCGCAGCCCGCCCGGACAGTGAAATCGATACCAGCGACATCCCCGAAATGACGGATGAACAATGGAAGCACGCCCGACGCGGCCACTTCTACCGTCCGCGCAAGCGCCAGATCACCGCTCGCGTCGACGCCGATGTGTTGGATTGGCTCAAGGCCCAGGGCAAAGGCTATCAGTCTCGCATCAACGCAATTCTCCGACGCGAGATGCTCAGCTCGGTCAAATCGGAAAGGTGACGCTTCCTATTGCTAGTGACGTCCACTCAGTGCCCGCGCAATTTCCCGAGCCACCGGGCAATGCCCTTCCGCCCGGGTCCAATGCCAGGATTGCCGATTCCCCGGTACTTGGAAAACGTGCTCCGGTGAAGTTCGGCCTGTAATTTCGCATCGGGCTTCGTGTGCTTTTTCGTGACGATGGCTTTCCCACCTTAACAGCATTGCGAAGTCGGGAAGTATCTATATCGATTCAGGTTATTCCACTGGAAGAAGGATGCTTATCTGGTTTCTCCCGATAGCGGCACCGAGTTCCCTTATGGTATAATTGCATTTTAGTAACCCTAATGCCCTGCCAAATGTAATCTTCCGTTAACAGCCTTCCCCTATCATAAGAACTGAAGAAATACCTATTTAGGCAAGAGGAGTAGTTGTGGATACCGATACCCGCAGACAAAAGCAGCAAGCACTCATGACCGAATTGCTCGAAAGAAAGATCCGCCTGCACGCGCAACATCTCTACAACCAGCGCGGCCAGGCAGAAGGATCGGCCCTGCAAGACTGGGTGGAAGCAGAAGCTCAAGTGTTAGAAAACAGCATCCTCGCCCCACTCTACCGCAAGACCCGCGATACGTCGTCCTCAGAAACCGCCTAGCCGGCACCCAGCAAAAACCATGTGGGGACAGCTGCCCTCGGCTGCCTGCCCTGCGCAAAGCCGAAGGGTCCAGCGGCCAAGGTGTATCGGGCCGCAGTGCGTGAGCCGCCACAAAAGCCTGAGCGCCGCAAAAGCCTGAGCCCTACTTCTTCGCAACCCCCGCCTTCCCCTTCCCCGCCTTCCCACCCTTCTTACCCAGCCGCTCAAACACCGCTGCACAAATCAAAGGCAACCCAACGGTAGCATCCACAAAAACTTCTCCAAATCTCCCACCCTCCGCCGGAGGCACAAACTTCCCCCACGACACCGCCTCGCTATAAGGACTCCCCGACAACCCGCCCCAGAAAACCGGCTCCGGACATATCCGCAACCCATAGTGATATCGCTTCAGCGGAACATTCTCCCCCAACCGCCGGTGCCTCAACTCGCAGAACGGACCAAACTGCTGTGACCAGTTCCGCGGCACTCCCCCGCCAATCGTCAAAATCCCCAGCTTCTTCTGCCGCAGCAAAGTCGCCGCAAAGTGCTCCAGATCCTCAAACGGATCAAACCGTATCCTGTGCCGCCCGGTCGATTCCCGCAGACGATTATTCAATGCCGTATCCAGCCCCATCTCCGAATCGCTGAATGCAGGCACAAACACCGGCACGCCCATCTCATGCGCCGACTTCAATATCCCCCGCTCCGGCGTATGCTTCGTCAAATAAGCTCCAATCGCGTGATTCAGCTTGTAAGAGCACATCACCTCGTTGTGATCCCAGCCCTCCAGCACCGCCGACATCACTTCTTCCACCTCATCCAGATTCTGCTCCGGCTCCAAAGTGTCATAAACCCGGTTGTAACCTTGCTCGTAAAGTTCCTCATCCGAAACCTCAGGGTTGTACCGGAAATGCGCCCGCCCCGTAGCCTCCACCAACCCATGCGCCATCAACGCCCCGGTCGACACCACCGCATTCACGATCCCGCGATCAATCAACTCAGTGACGATCAGCCCCTGCTTCGCCACAGTCATGGCGCCCGACAAAGTCATCACCACAAAGCACTCTTCGTCGCGAGCCATAGCCTCAAGCACGTCCGCAGCCTCGCCCAGTTGCCGTCCAGTAAAAGCCGTCTTCGACATCGCCCGCACCAGATCGTCGATCGTCTTCACCTTGCCCAGATCCAGCGGCTCCAGCGGAATAAGCTTGTCCGCAATCGGATTATGCAACTTACGATCAACGCCGTCGCCAACATGTCCAGCGTGATCGTGAGACTTCCCCGCCGCGTGCTCACCGCTATGATTGCCTTGTTTCAAGATGATCCTCCAAGCGAACTGAAAAATCCCGACAAGCTACTTTACAGGATGAATGTGAAGCCATGCCACGCGACCCTGAAAGAACGACCCTGTTAGGAACCATTCAGACTCATGCGGGGACAGCCGCCCTCGGCTGTCTTGAGCGGAGCCGAAGGGACAGTCCGGCGGCCCAGGTTCATCGGGCCGCAGTGGCCCCGGTCGATACGAACGGTGCCTCTTGCGCTTTTTGCGGCTGTTCGTTGCGGCCTTCGCGATTAAAATCTTTTGTCAGCTTGTGCAGGCAATAAGCTCGCAAAACGAGGCGCCCATGAAAGATCTAAGCATTCGGCTCAACGACCGCCCTGGCTCCCTAGCCGCCATGGGAGACGCTCTTGCTCGCGCCGGAATAAGCATCGAAGGCGGAGGCGCTTGGGTCGTCAACGGCCAAGGCGCAGCCCATTTCCTCTTCGAGGATGGCGCTGCCGCAAGAAGCGCGCTGGAAGCCGCTGGCATCCAAGTACTGGACGAGCGGGAGGTCCTTATCCAGCGCCTGAACCAGGCGCAGCCCGGCCAACTCGGCAAGCTCACCCGCCGGATGGCTCAAGCTGGCGTCAACATCGAAGTGCTCTACAGCGATCACCAGAACCAGTTGATCCTGGTCGTCGACGACTTTTCCAAAGGCCGCGCCGTCTCCGAAGCGTGGTCCCGCGAGCAAGCGGAGGGATCCAGATGAAACAGCACAACTATGAGCTTCGCATCGAATGGACCGGCAACCTCGGTGAAGGCACTAAAACTTACCGGAGCTATAGCCGCGACTACACGATCACGGCACAAGGCAAGCCTCAGATTTTAGGCTCAAGCGATCCCAGCTTTCGCGGCGACCCATCCCGCTACAACCCAGAAGACCTCCTGGTCGCAAGCCTCTCCGCCTGCCATATGCTCTTCTATCTCCATCTTTGTGCGGTGAACCACGTGACTGTCCTCGACTATCGCGATTCGGCACTCGGACTGATGGATGAGAACAGCGACGGCTCAGCGCAGTTCACCCGAGTCACGCTCCGGCCCACGGTCACCATTGCCCCCGGCGATGATCAAACTAGAGCTCATTCTCTTCACGCCGATGCTCATCACAAGTGTTTCATTGCGCGCTCCGTAAACTTTCCCGTCGACGTAGCGCCAGCCATCACCACAATGGCCCATCCTCACTGAGTGGGTGGTCCCCGGTAGGTTTACCCTGTGTAACCCTGTGTCCCCTGTGTTAAAGATTTTGCTGTTGCATTTACACTTACCTATGCCAGGCAAGCGCAAGTTCGAAGACCAACTAGCCGCCCGGATCCCGAGGCCGGCGTAGAGCCGCTGCACCACGTGCAGGCGCATCGCAACAACTTTATCGGACCGTCGCGTTATGGCACCTGAAACGCCTCATTGCTCAATAGCGCACCGCCCGGTGCGATCACCTCGACCGTGCCGGTGGTCGCGCCAGTGGGCACCGACGTGGTGATCTCGGTAGCCGAAACGACGGTGAACGTAGCAGCCGTTCCGTTAAACGTAACGCTGGTCGCGCCGGTCAGGCTGTTCCCGAGAATCTTAACTTTAACTCCCGTCTTCCCGGACACGGGCACAGTTTTCACAAACGCCGGCAGACCCATCAAGATCTTGAACACGGTGCCCTTCTTCTTCGACCCTCCATACAATGTTGTGCCGTACAGATTGCCGTCGGTGCCCTCGGCCGGCTCGGCAAAGGGATCAGATCCGTCGGTATCGCTGAACCCATGCACCTGCGTCACCGTTCCCGCGGTCGTGGACATGAAGACGTTCCCATTGCCGCCGCCAGAAATCGATGTCCCATACAAGTTCCCGTCCGTGCCCAGAAGCAGCAGGTTCGGCGCATCGCCATCGGTGATGTCAAAGTTGTGCAACACCGTCACAGTGCCCGCCGAAGTCATCACGTAGATTGTGCCGTAACCGAAAGAACCTCCGCTTCCCGCCGTACCGTAAAAGTTGCCGTCATTGCCCTGGACGACGCCTGAAACCAGGTCGCGGCCATCCACGTCATCCTCGAAACCGTGAAGATTGGTAAACACTCCCCCAAGCGTGATCTTGAACGCCGTGCCATAGCCCCCAGTCCCGCCGTTGTAAGTGGTGCCATAGAGATCCCCGTCGGTAGCCTGAATCAGGCCCGACTCAGGTTCCGCCCCATCCGAAGAGTTAAAACTGTGCAGCACAGTGAACGTGCCTTGCGACGTAATCTTGAACACCACGCCCAGTCCGTGCGCTCCGCCGTACTGCGCCGTTCCGTAGAAATTCCCGTCCGTGGCCTGCAGCAGCGCATCGAACGGATTGGCGCCGTCGGTGCCAAAATCGAAGTTGTGCAGCGTTGTCAACTTGCCCGCGGGCGTGATCTTGTACACCGTGCCCGCTTGTCGCGATGTCCCGCCAGAAAAAGTTGTGCCGTAGAAGTTGCCGTCAGTCCCGAGCACCAGCCCGCCGTAAGGCACCGCTCCGTCGGTACACTTGGTCTTGGCGCAGAAGCTGTAAATCGTGGTCAAGGTTCCGCTGGGAGTGATTTTGAACACCGTGCCCTGGCCGTGCGCTCCTCCCGCCGACGCAGTTCCCCACATGTTCCCGTCCACGCCCTGGGTAAGCACTCCCATGAAAGGACTCGACCCATTGCTGCCGGTGAAACTCACCAACGAGGTGAACGTCTGCGCCGACGCCGCGAGCGGGATCAAAACAAGAAACAACACAGCGGCGGCGCCGCGTACCGATACGATCGACAAACAACGCGCGACGAACTGAGCCAACGTCGCCGACTCGCAAGGGGATTCGCAACGGGTTTTCATCGTGTCACTCCTGACCCGGCCAGAACCGCCTCCCAGCCGGCACAGCACGGTACGATACAGCGCTACCCGCTGAGAGTTGTCACGGTTCTGTAAATTCTGCCTATAGCGCCGGAAGCTATGCCGAACACCAGCCCCGAAGGGCGGCATGTGAAAGCCCAGGCACGGCAGTGCCGGTGGAGGTGAAAGGATGAAACGAGTCCCGGTAGGGACGGCACCAGTTCTCGCGCCCAGTCTTCCGCCTCCGCGCGTTACACTCTCCGGTATGCCCGGCAAGCGCAAGTTCGAAGAACAACTCGCCGCCCTCGAAGCTCTTCGCCAACAACCTCCAAGCACCGCAGTCGAGCCCCTGCGCAAGGCGCTCTCCCATCGCAACAACTTCATCGCAGCCAAAGCCGCAGACCTAGTCCGCGATCTTCAGCTAACGCAACTAACACCAGACTTACTAACCGCCTTCGACCGTTTCTTCGAAGACGCCACCAAGACCGACCCGCAATGCTGGGCCAAGAACGCCATCAGCAAAGCTCTAGCAGCATTCGAGCACCAGGACGCCGCCGTCTTCCTCCGCGGCATGAAACACATCCAACCCGAACCCTCCTACGGAGGCCCTTCCGATTCCGCCGGCACTCTCCGCGCCACCTGCGCCCTCGCGTTAGTGCAATGCCGCAACCTGCGAGAACCCGAACTCCTGCAGCACCTGATCGAACTCCTGGCCGACAAAGACAAATCAGTCCGCGCCGAGGCCGTCCGCGCCATCGAGCAAGTTGGATCAACCTCCGCCGCGCTCGTCCTCCGTCTAAGAGCCATTCTCGCCACGCGTACAAATTCCAGATCTCTAAACCCAGAGCCGGACGAAGAACCCGAAGTCCTGGGCGCCTGCTACAGCGGCATCCTCCGTATCGAAGGCCCAAGCGCCATTCCGTGGGTCAGCCGTTTCCTCAAGGGTCCCGAAGATTCTGCAGCCGAAGCCGCACTAGCCATAGCCGCCACGCACTCCCCGCAAGCCTTCCAGACGCTACGCAACCGCTTCGCCGAAGAACATGATCCCTGGTTCCGCTCGGTCCTGCTCTCCGCCATAGCCCTAACCCGCCAGGATGCAGCTCTGGAATTCCTCCTGGATCAAGTCCGCAGCGAGTCCCCGCAAGCCGAAGCCGCCATAGAAGCCATCCTCCGCGCCGCCCCGTCGGTCGAAGTCATAAAACGACTGGAAGCACTGGTAAGCGGAAACCAGCGCCTAGCCCGCGCCTTCGCGAAATCAAATCCGACGAAATAAACCTTCGTGATACTTAGTGCCCTTAGTGGTTTATCGGTTTGACTGGCAACTGGCAACTGGGGGCTGGCAACTGCTTCAGATGCTATATTGTTCGCCAGAGGAGAAACGTGCCCCCCGACAAATTCCGCGTAGCCCTGGTGCAAATGTCCTGCAGCGCAGAGCCAGAACAGAATCTGCAAAAAGCTTTAGAACGCGTCTCTGATGCCGCCGGACGCGGCGCCAAAGTAGTCTGCCTTCCCGAACTCTTTCAAACCCAATACTTCTGCCAGCGCGAAGACCACTCTCTCTTCGATCTAGCCGAGCCCATCCCCGGCCCCACCACCGAAAAGTTATCCGCCGCCGCCCGCCAGCACGGAGTAGTCCTGATCGCATCCCTCTTCGAAAAGCGCGCCCCCGGCATCTACCACAACACCGCCGCCATCTTCGATTCCGACGGCTCCCTGCGCGGCCTCTACCGCAAAATGCACATCCCCGACGACCCGCTCTACTACGAAAAGTTTTACTTCACTCCCGGCGACCTAGGCTTCCGTGCCCTCGACACCACCGCCGGCCGCCTCGGCACTCTAGTCTGCTGGGACCAATGGTTCCCCGAAGGCGCGCGCCTCACCGCGCTCCAAGGCGCAACCGTGCTCTTCTATCCCACAGCCATAGGCTGGCATCCCGCCGAGAAAGCCGAGTTCGGCCAAGCCCAGCACGACGCCTGGCGCACCATCCAGCGCGCCCACGCCATCGCCAACGGAGTCTACGTAGCAGTAGTAAATCGCGTAGGCTTCGAAACCGGCAACATCCGCGGCAAGCAGGCCCCAGGTCAGGGCCTAGAATTCTGGGGAGCAAGTTTCTTCTGCGACCCCTTCGGCCGAGTCCTGGCCGAAGCCTCGCATGACCGCGAAGAAATCCTCATGGGAGACGTAGACCTGAAAGCTCTCGAAGACATCCGCCGCAACTGGCCCTTCCTCCGCGACCGCCGCATCGACGCCTACGCCCCCATCACCAACCGCTTGCTCGATGGACGGTAAAGTCGGGTCCATGAGTCTAATCCTGGTTACAACAGTTATCATTATGGTGACTATGGGGAACAACCCAGATTGGATTTTCTACCGCCACGCCGGACCAACAGAAGCAGATGTCATGCCTCGGTTGGTCGCGGAGTTTCCGGGATTTCGATCCCGATGGGAGAAGCACCTGGCACTCTGGGAAGGGCAACCTGCGGGAAACTATAACGATGTTACCCAATTCGTCTATTTTGTCGTTAGAGACCTGTATCCAAGCGGAAAAACCGAAGATGTGCAGCATGCTTTTGACCTGATGGAGTTCTGGCTCACGAACGGCAATAAAGGCGTTCGAGAATTAGTTGTAATCGGATTTCTTGAAGATCTCCAAAATTTCGCGTCACAACAGACATTCGGTAAAGAGGCATTCCTCCCGTTCCTTGGGCCGAGGTCCCACGAAGCATGGGATGAGCTTGAGAGATTTTGGGCTGGCAAAAGCCACGTTCGCTGAGGTGGCTCTCTCAACGCAGCAGCCATCCGTAGGTGGCGAGAAATCGCCTTACCCTCATCGAGCGAGAATCCGTTCGTCAAGATAATGTCAAGGCTTAGGATTCAAATGCACCATTTAACATCCCGTGCAATAAACTACCTCCATGCCCCCATCCAGTCATTCAAGTAATACTTTAAGTGTTTCCCTGGCGCCTCCCCACTGCCGCATGCCCGCCGAATGGCACGCCCACGCCGCCACCTGGCTAGCCTGGCCTCACCACCAAACCGACTGGCCCGGCAAATTCGATCCCATCCCCTGGGTCTACACCGAAATCATCCGCAACCTGGCCCGCCACGAGCGAGTCCATCTCATCGTCAACAACGCCGCCGCCGAAAAACAAGCCCGCAAGATGCTGGAGAGATCCAACGCGCCGGTGAAGAATGTCCGCTTCCACCGCTGGCCAACGAACCGTGGCTGGCTCCGCGACTCCGGCTGCATCTTCTGCAAGTGTGGCGCGGGCACTGCTGCCCGCGAAAGCCGCGCAGCGGCGCAAGAATGCAGCCCACGGCGTAAGCTGTGGGTTACAGGGGGCGAAGACACAACCCCAGCGGAGCGAAAGAATCTCGCGCCTAACGCCTTACCTCTGGACGGCAATCTTGCAGCCCTAACCTTCCGCTTCAACGCCTGGGCCAAATACTCCAACTACCGCCACGACGAAAAAATCGGAACCTTAATGTCCCAAGCCGCCCAAGCCCAACAAATCCTCCCGCACCACAACAACACCCGCGTAGTCCTCGAAGGCGGCTCCATCGACGTCAACGGACAAGGCACCATCCTAACCACCGAAGAATGCCTGCTAAGCAAAGTCCAGCAACGCAATCCCAACATGAAGCGCCAGGACTACGAGAAACTCTTCGCCGACTACCTCGGTGCCCCGCACACAATCTGGCTGGGCAAAGGCATTGCCGGCGACGACACTCACGGCCACGTGGACGACCTAGCCCGCTTCGTGAACCAAAACACAGTAGTAACCATGGTCGAACCCAATCGCAAAGACGCAAACCACAAGCCGCTAACCAACAATCTCCGCCGCCTGCAAGCCGCCACCGATCAAACAGGCAAGCCGCTGAACATCGTCGAACTCCCCATGCCCGGCCCAGTAATCTTCGAGCACCGCCGCCTCCCCGCCAGCTACGCCAATTTCTACATCGCCAACGGCATCGTGCTGGTCCCGGTCTTCAACGATCCCAACGACCGCGAGGCCCTCGCCACGCTGTCAGCTCTCTTCCCCACCAGAGAAGTAGTCCCCATCTATTCCGGCGACCTGGTCTGGGGACTCGGCACCCTGCACTGCATGACCCAACAACAACCCGCGTGCTGAGTTGCGAGTACCGAGTACCGAGTTGCGAGAAGTGAAACACTTCTCCTTAGGCGAAGGTCAAAACAACTTTGTCATTCCGAGCGAAGCCCGAAGCCGAGCTTTGCTCGGCGAGGCGAACGAGGAATCCGCTGTTGCTTGCCGGGGGTGCGCCACTTCTCGCGTCCTTTTGCGAGAAAGCCTGCCTTGAGCGGAGCCGAAGGGTGGAGATTCCACTACTTCCGCCCTTTCGGGATTTTGATCTCCGCGTTATCCCGCGCGCGCAGCGGACAAACCGCACACCGCACCTTCACCTCCTCACTCCGGCACCGCACCGGAATATCCCCCCGCCCCCGCGCCGACCGCGGACAATCCAGCAAACACCAAGCCTCCCGATATTTCTCAAACCGGGCCCGCGTCGACCCCGGATTGAACCACAGCTTCACCAACCCCTCCGCCATCTCAATCGGGACGACATACCAGACATCCAACGGCACAATATGCACTACCACAAAATCCATGTCTTCCTGGGTGAACGGCTTCCCCTTCCCTCCCGCCCCCGCCTGATATTTCGCCCCCTCGCAAAACGACGAGCCCTTAATCTGCACCCGCCAAAACCCCCTCCCCCAATCCACCACAAAGTCATACCGTTCGCTGTCTCCCCAGGGCTTGCACACCGGAATGCGAAGCCGGCAAACCTTAGCCAGAAAAGCCGCCTCCACCGCTTCCCCGCTCCGCTTGGCGTTATCGTCAGCCACCGCCTGTAAGTCGATCACTTCTTTCTCCTGCCCCTGCTCGTCACCCGAATTGTCATTTTTCTCATCCATAAACAGAAAAGGCGCAGCCAGTAGGCCACGCCTGAAAAGCACTCCTTTGTAATATTCGATTGTCATCCCGAGCGAAGCAAGGGATCTTGGTTTCCCCGCCCCAAACACAAACGGCGCAAACCCGAAGGCCTGCGCCGCTGTTTCAACTCTATAATACTATTATATCATACTGCAAAGGGTAAATCCCCCAAATTAGCAAATTTATTTCTCCCAGCGAATCAACAACATACTCCAAAAATCGCCGCCGCAGGGGCTTGACAAGATTTTGGCGAAACGGCGAAAGCGCGCTTTGCAGCCACAGCAGGCGCCGGTATTCGTAGCGGACAACACGATGCGTCGCTGGGCCGAATGCGGATTGCCGGGGTTGAACGGATGGCCCGGTGCTGCTTTGATATGTGGGTCGATCTCATAAAACAGCGCAACGGGTACATTTGCCGAGGCGACGTTGAGTTCATCGCGAATAAGGTTGAGCAGTTTGTTAATGTCCAAAAAGCAAATCTGAACAAGGTATTCGCCCACCAAGGCGGGGCGGTGGTTCCATCACTAATACAGGAAGCCGCAATGCGAATGCACGCCGTATCCGCCAACGCCCGGCGTGATCTTCAGATCATGGTGCGGGAATACGAGGCTTTTCCGTTTCTTGGACGCTTTCCCGCATTTGCCTAGCAACAGCCTCCATCTCCTTGGCAAATCTCAATTGCGCGATTTCGTTGAGGTCCTCGTACACGTCCTCAGTATACGCCTTCCATTCGCCTCTATAAACGCGGGCAATTCGGAAAAATGTTCGACGTCCCTGGCGAGTTCAAAGGGCGTACATCGCGAGCTGACCTTGCAATGCGACAACTCATCGCGCGGTTTCAACCGTAAGCTTCAAACCCACCGCCTTAGTCACGGCAACCAGCGTGGAGAGCCGAGGATTCCCCCGCGCCGACAAGGCGCGATACAGGCTCTCGCGCTCGATGCCGGCAGCCTTGGCCACTTTTGCAATTCCTCCTCTGGCCTCCGCGATGCGGCGCAGAGCGATCAGCAGCACGGCGGGCTCTTCGGTGTCTTCCAATGCGACCTTGAGGTATTCCGCAGCAAATTTAGGGTCCGCGCGCAATTCGCGAATCATGCACTCGTCATGCGATACGCTCGTTATATCTTTCTTTTTGCGTTTCATTGTATGCGTGTCCTCTGCAGGTAATCTTTGAAGTAGTCCCGTGCGCGCTGAATGTCGGAGGCTTGCTTGCGCTTGTCTCCGCCACAAAGCAGTAGTAGGCAAGTCTGGCCGATCATCGCGTAGTAAATCCGATAACCTGGTCCCCAATCGATGCGCAGCTCAAACAGCCCTCCGCCCAGCGCTTTGCAATCCCCAGGATTTCCCTGCGAAAGCCGGTCAATCCGATTCGCAATCCTCGCCTTGGCGTTGCGATCCGCCAGCTCAGCTAGCCACTCGCCGAAGACATTTCTCCCGGCGGTCGTGAGATAGCGGCGAACTTCCATGACCACAGATCGATTGTAACTTATAGATTACGTCGCAGCAAGCAAAAAACAGGAATGACAAAGAGTGGGGATAGTGTTGACCACTACTTCTTATACTGCGTAGGCGACGGCCCCTGCTCCAGAGTCTTGCGGTCCCAGATCCATCCCTCCCGGGTATAGCTCGCAAGTTCGAAGTCCTGGGTAAGTTCAAGGGCGTCGACGGGACAGGCGTCTTCGCAGAGTCCGCAGAACATGCAGCGGCTCAGGTCGTAGGTGAAGTTAGTGAGTTCCTTGCGGCGGGTCTGCTCGTTGCGCGCGCTCGAAACCACAATCAGATTCTCCGGGCAGGCGACGGCGCACAGGTCGCAGGCAATGCACATGGTTTCGTCGGTATCAGGATTCACGTTCAGCCGCGGCGCTCCGCGGTAGCGCTCCGCCACCTGCGGCCGCTCCATGGGATATTGCTCGGTATAGATTTCCTTCGGATCCTGATAGCGGAACGTGACCTTCAACCCCTGCAGAAGGTCAATCAGAAAAACTTTGCGAAGCAGGCTCTGCATCCCCATAACGGCTTCAGCATATCAGTTGCCAGTGGTCAGTTGCCAGTGGTCAATGGCCAGAAATATTCTGTCATCCTGAGCGAAGGAACTGCTTCGCTTCGCGAAGCAGTTCCGCAGTCGAAGGGCCTGCCCTGAGCGAAGCCGAAGGGACCCCTACCATGCCCGTAGTCCCTGCGGCGCATACGGGAATTCTCCCTGCGAACCTGACCGATCAGCTTGCAACACTGCCGGGGTCGCAGCCGTCCGGGAACTTTCTCGGCCACTCACCCGTACCTAAATCCAGAGGATGTTATGCGAGCCTATCTCGCCAAATTATCGCCCAGGGCATGGGCGCTCGTGGCTATACTGCTCACCGTGATCGCGTATCCGGTGCTGACCATCCTGTTGCCGGCAGCGATTCGGGCCGCAGTCCCCGACGTAGTGCGCTCAGTGCTGCGATTGATCTGAGCAAGACCCATGTTGCGACGGGCGCATTCGCCCGTCCCCTGAGAGAGCGCAAGAAACAAAGGGAACAAATCCCGGCCCGCTCCGCCAACTCACCCAAGCGAATGATACCCTGCTGCGTGGAGCGCCCGGTGCCAACGACCAACGACCAACGACCAACCGCGGGGTCTGACGAACTCTGGATGGAGGAAGCCCTCCGCGCCGCACAGCGCGCGCTGCAAGCGGGCGAGGTCCCAGTGGGAGCGGTAATAGTGTGCGAAGGACAAATTATCGCCCGTGGCTGGAACCGCAACATCGGCAACAACGATCCCACAGCGCACGCGGAAATTGTCGCGCTGCGCGAAGCCGCCGAAACCTTGGGTAACCATCGCCTCGCCGAATGCGACCTGTTTGCTACAATTGAACCGTGCCCGATGTGCGCCGGAGCCATGGTGCACGCGAGGATCAAGCGCCTAGTCTATGGCGCCGACGATCCCAAAGCGGGCGCAGTGCGATCAGTAATGCAGGTGCTGAATCACCAGCAACTGAATCACAAAATAGAAGTCCGCAGCGGAATCCTGGCAGGCCGCTGCGCCGAACTCCTGCAAACGTTCTTTAAAAACCGCCGTTAGCAGTTGGTCATTAGCCAATCAGTTGTCGCGATTGGCTGAAACCTGCCCTCCGGAGAGGTGCGTGAGCGGTTGAAACGATCCGCCTCGAAAGCGGACATACCTTAACGGGTATCGGGGGTTCGAATCCCTCCCTCTCCGCCATTTTCTTTGATTGGGTGATTGATTAGAGGTTGCGCTGCGCGCTTAGGATGTGCGTTTTAGAGTTAGGCTTACCGGGGTTGCGCCTTGCTTCCAGTTGCCGGTGATTTCGGTTTCGTCTTTGTTCACGGTGCCGTCGTAGGAGCTCAGGTTCGGGGTGCTTTCGAAGTGGAGGATGTTCGCCTTGTAGGTGATGGCGGTGATGAGGATACCGGAGACGTCCTGGTCGGGGTAGTCGATGGTACCGCTTAAGACTTCCGTCCTGGTCGGCGGAGATGTGCACCACGATATGTTTTTTGGGCTGTGCTCCCGGGTCAAGAACGCCTTCCCAGGTTCCGACGATGCGGGGCGGATCGGCGGCCATGGTGAGAACGGGCGCAATTGCCAAGCCGAGCATCAGCGTTAATCCCAAGCAAAGCTGGAGCCAGAGCCCGCGATGCCTTTTCACGGTCGATCTCCTGTGTGTTTTCAGAATATCCTACCGCAATATAAGGTTGTCGGCGAAACGGTGTCAGGCACGCGGCGCCGATAGGGAGGGCTTTGTTCCCTTTGTTCGGTGCGTTCTCTCAGGGGACGGGCGAGGCGCCCGTCTCCACATGTCCCGTTGCCCGATTCTCGCGTCGGGACGCGCGGAGTTCGCTTCGGCTCGCTGGGCGGGCTGGAGATCGCAACGGCACAGGACGCAGCGCATGGCTAAGGTGAAAACAAAGTGCGCGCAGGCTGGACAGTTGCTGTTGGTGCAGACTTTTGTGGTCATGTGAATTCCGCGAAGATAACATAAATTGTGCGGACGCCGACACGCATTTTTGGCAACAGCCGATCAGATTTTGTGCTGAGGCCCCGGCGTGGTCGTTGAAGAAGAACTAAGAAGTCATCTCATAAATTCTCAACAGTCGGACGCGAGCGTACCTCAGGGGCCGAAGAGTGTGCGCGAGACCAGTTCCGTCCCTTGCGGGACTCGCCTCTTGCCCCACGGCTCCCCCGGACTTACGTCCGGGGCTAATGAATGCCGCCCGGAACGGGCTAGGACAGCAGTGGTTTGGTCCCACCGCTCGACCCAAAATTTAGTTCTCGCGCACACTCTGAAGTCCGCGCCTTTCCTTGACTCTGGGCGGCGCGACTGAAGCCGCGCCCTTTCAAATCGATTTATGAGATGCCTCTGAATATATTTGTCGGCCCGCGGGAATAAAATATGGCCCCGCTGGTTTACCCTAGTGTGCGTGTCGGAACAGGCCTCGCCATCGGAGACGTTCGAGCAGTTGGCGATGCCCCATTTCGAGCGGCTCTATAACTTCGCCTGCTGGCTCACGCAGGACCGGCACGAGGCCGAGGATCTGGTGCAGGAAACTTATGCCAAGGCGCTGAAAGGATTTTCCTCGTTTCAGCCAGGCACGAATTTTCGCGCCTGGATCTACAAGATTCTGCGCAATACTTTCCTGACCTCGCGCACCGGGCTGAAGGCGGCCTCGACCGTGCCGCTTGATGTTGAGGGTGAAGAAGAGAGCCTTCCCGCGACGAAGGAGACGCCGGAGAGTATCCTGCTGCAACGCTCCGATTCACAGTTAGTGCAGCAGGCTCTGGAGCAACTACCCGTGCTTTATCGCGAGGTGCTGCTGCTTTGCGAAGTGGAAGAGATGTCGTACCAGGAAATTTCTGCTACGCTCGCGATCCCAATGGGGACGGTGATGTCGCGATTGTCGCGTGCGCGGCGGGCTTTGCGGGCGGCGGTTGCCCCGGGCCGAACAGCAGGTTCCTCACCGGGCTTTCAGCCCGGTTCGGAATGACAAAAGCTCGTATGGCTTTTAGCTGGTTAAGATGGATTGAATCATGATCTGCGCTACTTGGACGGAAAAGCTCGATGCTTATCTCGACGGCGAACTCGCGCCCGCCGACGCGCGGGCGCTGGGCGAGCATTTGCGCGGGTGCAGCGCTTGTGCCGCGGAGAGCTTGAGCCGGGTGCAGCAGAAGCGCGCGGTACAGGCTGCCGGTCAGAGGTATACGCCGGACCCGGCATTTCGCGCGCGGATTCAGAAGAGCATTGCGGCACGCACGCACGTCCGTTGGAAGCGCTTCTGGTTCCCTGCCCTGGCCGCCGCGATGGTGGTATTGATTGCTCTCATGCTGCCTCGGGCGCTCAATCGCGACCGGAGAGGCGAGCAACAATTGCTGAGCGAGCTGGCTGACCTGCATGTGGCAACGCTGGCCAGTTCCAATCCCGTGGATGTGGTTTCGACCGACCGGCATACGGTGAAGCCGTGGTTTGCGGGAAAGATTCCGTTCACTTTCAATCTGCCCGAGTTGCAGGATTCACCGTTTAGCCTGGTGGGCGGGAAGGTGAGTTATCTGAACCAGTCTCCGGGGGCGGAGCTGATTTTCCGGGTGCGCCAGCATCAGATTTCGGTTTTTATTTTTCAGGAGCGAGCCGTGGGCGACGTGCGCGCGCAGGATGCGGCACCGAGCGCGCTCTCATTCAACGTGCGCACGTGGAGTCACAACGGTCTGCGATATTTTGTTATCGGCGATGCCGGCGGTCAGGATTTGGATAAGTTGAGCGAATTGATTAAGGCGGCGGGGTAAGCAGGTCGCTGAGGGTCCGTCTTTCGCCCATTCGGGGCTGGTTCTTATTTCCATTTTTTACCCACGGCTTGCGCCCCTTCGGCAAGCTCAGGGCAGGCTGTGGGCTGCATTCTGATGCCGCTTCGCGGCTAACCTGGAGCCCTCTACTTGCCGAGGATGCCTTCGATTTGGCGGAGGTGGTTGATGTCGTGTCCGGCGAACATGTGCGCGATGTGCTCGATGGTTTCCTGGCCGCGCTCGGAGTGCATGCCGTAGTGCTTCCACTGGTCGGGAGTCAGGGATTTGAGCAGAATGAGATTGGCCTCGCGGATGGCGCGGAACTGCTCGAGGGATTTGCGCGGGTCGCGCCTGGCATAGTGGCCGCTGGTCACCCAGGAATCCTGATCGAAGGCCACAACTGGAGTTCCTGGAGCGCCCAGAATCAGGCGCATGCGAAAGCCGCCTACGATTTCCGCATCGGCGATGTGCGCGAGAATCTCGCCCACGGACCATTTGTCAGGAGCGGGGCGCTTGCGCAATTTGGCTGTAGGCACGCCTTTGATCAGGCGCCCGAGTTTCTTCGCTGTGGCGGCTTGCACTGCCAGCGATTTCTTTCCTTCTACATAGCTAGTTACGCGTTGGGTGTATTGCTGGGGAGTTTCTTTCATTTTTGTTTTCCCTTTCGCTGCAGCTCAGGTGGTGACGGCCGCCTCGGCGGTCCCGCCTGGGCTAAGCCGGAATCGTGTCTTACTCTGCTCGATCTGAGGAAACGATTGTAGCCGAATCTCTAGCCCGCGATTGTCACAGCGACGCGGTGAGCGGCGCGGCTGAAGCCGCGCCGCTTCAAAGGGATTTCAGATGTCGGTGCGTTGCTCGGTGTGGCTTTCAAGGTACCAGCAGGGTTCGAATCCGGCGTGGGGGAACAGAGTGTGGACGCAGGTTTGCGGCTCGGGGGGATTGAAGGTGAATACTGTTTTGGCATTTTTTTGCAGGACCGCGTCGTAGCGCGTGACCGTGACTTGCCCGAAGGGCCGGCGATTGGATGCGAGGCGATAGCGGAAGACAAGATAGTCCACAGCGTAGGCAACTGCTGTCGTGCCCAGCACCAGGGAGAGCCCGATGAGGATCAATCGCTTCAGGAAATGCTTGATTCTGGCTCGCAGGGCTGAACTCACGGCGCGATTATACTTGTAGCATTAAGCCGCCGGGCCTGCGATAAGAAGCCGCCTCGCTGCGCTGGGCTGAACGGGCGAGGCGCCCGTTCCCACACGAGTTTACGGCGCGGCTGAAGCCGCGCCCTTTCAAAACAAATTCAAACTGAGCCGCTGCCGGAACCCGATCCGCGTTGACAACTCGGCGCTTGCACAGGCAAACTGACTCGTCCGCAAATTACGGGCTGCGGCGAGCGGCTACGGGCAATTCAGAGGATAGGAGCGGGTTCTAGCAAGCATTTATCGGCCATGGAGCAATCAGTCTCCTACACGCTCGATTCCACTTTGGAAACCGTGGACCATGCGGAAGAAAAAGCCACCCGCATCGCTACGGAACTGGGATTTCCGGAAGACGAGGTGATGCAGATTTCCATGGCAGTGCGCGAGGGCGCGGTGAACGCCGTTCTGCACGGCAACGCCTATGCTCCGGACAAGAAAGTAATCCTGGGCTTCGAACGCACGCCGGAAGATCTGGTCATCACGATTCGCGATCAAGGCAAGGGCATCGACTTGAGCGGGATACCGAATCCTCTGGCGCCGGAGAACCTGCTGAAGACTTCCGGACGCGGCATTTTTCTGATGCGATCTTTTATGGACGTGGTGGAAATCCGCCCGTCCCAGACAGGCACCGAAATTAAATTGATCAAGCACGTCCACGGGCCATCCGCGGGCGGCAAGGAGGCGTCTCAGTGAGCATGAAACTCAGCACCCGGCAGGTGGACGGAGTCACCATCGTAGATTGCAGCGGCCGCATCACCCTCGGCGAGGGCAGCGTAATGATGCGCGACACCGTGCGCGACCTGCTCGCCAAGGGCAATAAGAAAATCGTCCTGAACCTGGGCGAGGTCAACTACATTGACAGCTCGGGCATCGGTGAGCTGGTCAGCGCCTTTACCACGACCAAGAACCAGGGCGGCGAACTGAAGCTGCTGCACCTGACCAAAAAGGTGCACGACCTGCTGCAGATCACCAAGCTGTATACCGTGTTTGACGTGAAAGAGGATGAGACGGCGGCGGTGAAGGGGTTTAAGTAGCGTTTAGCTCTTGGCTCTTAGCCTTTAGCCGTCACGCCGCGCTATCATCACCAAATGGTTCAGGAAGTCACGGCTTAAGCCGTGCCGCCCAGAGCCGAGCGAAGGCTCGGCTTTAGCCCCTCGGGCATAGTTTTCCACAGCCCATCCCTGTGACATCTAACCTTGCGCCCATCCAGCCACTCATTCCATAGTTGCCAGAGCAAGGTCTTTTGGGCTCCGGACTTGCAAGGAAAACATGCTCAACCTGCTTTTCTTCTGCCACCTACTTGCGGGTCAGCAAATCTTGAATGGCGGCGGAGCATCGCGCGAAACCGATTCCAGCGGACTCATCCGTCCCGGTAAGAACTATCATTCCGATCACTTTGCCGTCTTCCGTATATACCGGACTGCCGCTTGCTCCCCGCCAAGCCGTTTTGTCGAGCAGGTAGAAAAACCAAGGATCGTTGTCATCCAAAGAGTGCCGGCCGGCTACGCTGCCAGTGGATGTTACTGGAGTAGTTCTTTCAAGGGGAAATCCTGTAAAGGCTGCTGCGGTTCCATCGGGCACTTCGCCAGCCTCGAAGCTGACTTCCTGGACAAGGTTTTTTGCAAGACGCGGACTCGTGAAAGGATTCTCGATCAACGTGCAAACTGCAACATCAGCGCTAGCGGACCTGATGCATTTGTTGAAGGTGAAATATTGGATATTGATAACTTTCCCGCCCTTTTCCCATCCCTCATCGGGTACGTAAATGGCGTACTCGCAGGGATGTTCGAGCCTCTCTCTTGCAAAGGTATCGAGGCCGTCCAATACATGACTAGCGGTGACGAATCTTCCTCTTTTACTGTCAACAAAGAATCCAGTGCCTTCGACGTCAGCAATAATCCATTTCCCTTTGCTGTCGGTATACCCACATACGACCGGGACGACCGACCTCTTCATGTTCTTTATGGTTTCGACCCACGAATGTTTCACGGGAGAGTTTCCAAGAACAACCAGGATTGCGACAGCGAAGGCATACCGAGCGCTGGCCATAGTAGCACCCTTATTAAGGATAATTCAAAACCCTGAGTAAAGGACAATGTAAAGGGCGATGAGGCAAGCATCTCCAAATCTCGAGAGCGCCGTATCCAGGTACTCGGTACTAGGTACCAGGTACTTCTACGCCATAATGTCAGGGCTCGTGCTATGCACAGCGGCATCAGCCTCCGACTGCCTCCCCATCGGCGAGGCCGGCAAGCACGTGGGAGAAACCAAGTGCGTGACCGGGAAAGTTGTGCGCGTGAAGGTGGGCGCTAAGGGCGTGCATTTCGTGGACTTCTGCGCCGATCATGTGGCTTGCCCGTTCACAGTCGTGGTCTTCCCTCACGACCTGAAAGATGTGGGCGACGTCCGCCGCCTCGCCGGGCACGTCATCGAGATTCACGGACCTGTCAAGCTCTACGACGGACGCGCCGAAATCATCCTGAACCGTGTAAGCCAGGTGACTGGCGGCTCACTGCTGATTCCACCGTTGCCCAAGAACTACGACGTGGAAAAGGAAGGGCACTACAGCGCCGGCCGCATGCGTCCCGCGAAGAAGCCTGCAAGAGTGAAAGGCAAGCCCAACACATCCGCAACCTACGGGAATGAGGCTGATGCGAGCGAGGATCCGCCGCAGTAGCAGGCACTCGTTTCAACGGGTAGTCTAAAGTAGAAGGGATCAATCCTAATGCCTAACGCTCCAACCCGATCAGACAAATACTTTTGGTTAGACCCCGCGAAAATAAAGCGCGCACAAAAAGCGCTCGGGGCCAAAACGCAGACCGAAACTATCGACCGCGCCCTCGACCTGGTCATCGAGAAAAGTCGACGCCAAGGTTGGCTATCGCGAACGAGGAGAGGAGTTCCGACTAATGTCCCGAAAGACTGAGGACTCTTCTGTGATCACACCATTCCCTTCCTCAACTCTTCCAGCGGATATTTTGTTCCGCGCCATATGATGCCGCCATTTCGCAGCGTATGGACCATCGAACGCAGCAAAGTGTAGACGAACAGCGTCGTGCTGACCGGATGCAGCGCGAAGTAATAGGCAGGGACTTTCGACCGCCACGACATTCCTAGATAAATGAGAGCCATGGATGCGAGCGCAACGGCATACGGCAAACGTTCCCAGCCATGCGCGAACGCCACACCGAGAAACGGCATGAGATTCAGAAAGGCCATGCCGAACGCCGTGATCAGAGTTCGCCACCACTGGAACGACAAGATCGCGAAGAAATTCTTGGTCAGATTGTCGACCACGCCCATCGCGCCGCGCGCCCAGCGAAGCGAAATCAAGTCAGCGCCAAAGACGTTGCGCTGCGCGAAGCCGGCATTTTTCACCACCTTGCCGAGTTTCATGTCGTCGAGCACTTCCATGCGCAACGCCGCGTAAGTTCCCACGGATTCATAGACGCTGCGCCGGATCAGGTTGAAAGCGCCGACACCCATGTGATCTTTTGTTTTTGGATCGGCGACTTTCCACGGCCGGTGCCCGAAGACAAACATGGTCTGAAAGAACGCGATCATCATGTATTCGCCAGGGCGCTTCATGATCATCTGCGGAAACAGCACCAGATGATCGGCGCGCTCGGCCTCGGCGTAAGCCAGCGCGCGCCGCACGGAATCCGGTTTGAACAAAACGTCAGCGTCGGTAAAGAGCAGCCAGTCGCCGGTGGCAGCATTCGCTGCCGTCCACATGGCATGGGTTTTTCCCAGCCAGTTCGCGGGAAGTTCGCGGTGATGAATCACGCGCAGTAGATCCCCACCCTTCGGCTGGCTCAGGGCAGGCTTTCTCGCCGAAGACGCGAGAAATGGGGCACCCTGATCTAATTTATAGTTTCTCGCTATCTCGTCCAGGATTTCGCCGGTGTGATCGGTCGAGCGATCGTTGACGGCGATCACTTCGTAGTTGTCGTAGTCGAGTGCGAGCAGCGTCCGCAAGGAGGACTCGATATCGTCCTCTTCATTGCGCGCGGGGACGATGACAGAAACGCGCGGGCTTGCGGGCGGATGGCGGTTCCATTGCGGCGATGAGATGTCGGCGACGCTCGGCATGCCGATGGCAGCGTCGACGATGCGGGAGAACCAGGCCAGCGCGAGAATCGTACCTGCGATCCAGTGAAGGTAATGCATCACGAGGTGGATGTTGTTTTACTTCGCGTCTCCGAGTCGCACGGGCGGCGCGAACTTCATTCCGTAGAACAGTATGGCAGAGGAGACGACCATGGCGATCACGGGAAGAGTGAATGCGGATTGCAATGAGCGTTTGTCGGCGACCCAGCCCATCATGGTGGGCGAAGGCACGTCGCCCAGAATGTGAATGATGAAAATGTTTACGGCCAGCGCGGTGGCCCGGATATGAGCGTCAACCGAGTTGATTACGGCAGCATTCAACGGCGCGGTATTGAACAACAGAAAAAACGCCGCGACTGCGATGGCCGGGATCATTGCGGGGCCCTTGACGAAGAGGGCGACAATCATCACCGGGACGCCGAGCGCCATGCTGGCCGCTGAAACAAGATAATAAGCACTCTTTTTGCGGCGCAGCAGGTAGTCGCCGAGCCATCCGCCGGCCAAGGCTGCGACGATTCCGTCGCCGACAATGATCAGGCCAAACATCAGGTTGGCGGATTCGAGCGAGTAGTGGCGTTCGCTGTAGAGGAACTGCGGCATCCATACCTGAATGCCGCCGAGGGAAAACGTCATGGCGGCCATGCCCAGCGTCGAGGTCAGAAATGCGGGATTGCGAAACAGCCCCAGCACGGTTGTTCGTTCCGGAGTGCCTTGCAGCGAATCAAATTGGCCGCGCTCCGGCTCCTTGAGGAACAGCACGCAAATCGCCAGCAGGAAGCCGGGAGCGGCCGCGATGTAGAACGGAAACCGCCAGCCGTGATGCGGCGCCAGATAGCCGCCCAGCAAGTATCCCGCGGCCGAGCCGACGGGAATCGCCAGATAAAACACGCCTAGAATTCTTCCGCGCTTTTCTTCTGTGAAGAGATCGGCGACGAAAGTCGGCGCAATGGTGACGAACGTGGCCTCGCCGATGCCGACCAGGGTGTGCCGAATCAGCAGCTCGGTGTAGTTGTGAGTAAAGGCGGTCAGCAGCGTGAGCCCGCTCCAGAAGATTGCACCCAGGACGATGATGAGCTTGCGCGAGTAGCGGTCAGCGAGCGGGCCCACAAATGGCGCGGCCACCATGTAGAAGCCCAGGAAGGCGCTGGTGAGATAGCCGATCTGGGTCTTGGTGAGGTGGAACTCGTCCTGGACCAGGGGCTGCACGGCGAACAGCACATTGCGGTCGGCGTAGTTGAGCAGGTTCAGCGCGGTGAGCACAATCAGCGCGGTGCGCGGTTGGAGTTTCGCGGAAGTCACGGTTCGAGCGAATATAGCATGGAGAGGTTACCGACCGTGTGCCAGGATTGAGGTCAGACGCCATCCGGGGCTAAAACCTCCCGGTCCGGTTTCCAACCTCGTAAGCCATTGACCAATGCGACATTTGGCGCTATCATAAGCGACAAATGGTTAACGAACTCCTCGCGGTGGTGAAGGAACTTGGTGGTCGAAATGTTCTGCGTCGAAACCTCACAACCCAGCGCGATCTTTGCGAGGCCATCCGCGAGGGCTTCCCTTCCGCCGTGGTTGAGGAGTTGATGCGGGCTTCCGGCCTCACGCTGAAGGAGTTGGCCGAGGCCCTCGATCTCTCGCCGCGCAGCCTGCAGCGCAGACGGCGCAGCGGGCGGCTGGCGCGCTTCGAATCCGATCGCCTTTACCGGTTGGCCCGCATCGTTGCGCTGGCTCAAGAGAGTCTTGGCAATCGCGAGAGTGCGGTGCGCTGGCTGAAGCGCTCGAATCGCGCACTGGGCGGAACCTCTCCCATCAGCGCCATGGATACGGAGTTGGGCGCCCGCCAAGTCGAGAACGTACTGGGCAGGATTGCTTACGGCGGAATCAGTTGAACAAGTTCCATTCGAAGCAGGTGTACCGTGTGCTACGCCGAGCATACGCGCAGTCCCCTCTGGATGGTGAAGGCGCGTATCGCTACGGCGGGCGCTGGTCCAGTCCAGGGACTCGTCTCGCTTACACTTCCGAACATCAGTCGCTGGCGATGTTGGAGTACTTCGTTCATCTCGACGCCGAAGACTCGCCGCCCGATCTGGTTCTGGCCATTGCCGATGTTCCCGACGATCTGCCGAGGCAATGCCTTGCAGTGGATGAACTACCGGCGAACTGGCGTCGCTCGCCGGCTCCGGCAGAACTGGCACGCATCGGAGACGAATTTGCACACAGGGCCTCGCACGGTGTATTGATTGTGCCTTCGGCTCTGGCTCCGAATGAAAACAACTGGCTCTTGAATCCGCAACATGCCGGCTTCGGAGGCGTGATTTTGTCACGCATCGAGCCGCTGATTTACGACGAGAGGATGTTTGGCGCTTCGCGCCGGAGGCGGCGCAAACTCTAAGCGCCGCCTCGCTTCGCTCGGCGAGAGAGCCGAGGCGGCTGTCTCCACATGAGCATCTCTTTAACTGAGATAGCTACTTCTTGTTTCGCGGCCACTTGGCCAGCACCGTCGTCGAGATTCCGCCGCGTGGACGGAATTCTCCTTTCACCTCCGCCCACGCCGGTTTCGCCCACCGCACTACATCTTCGAGCACGCGGTTGACTATGTTCTCCTGAAAAATTCCCAGGTTGCGGTAGCTCTGGAGATATTCTTTGTAGGATTTCAGTTCCAGGCAAAGTTTATCGGGCTGGTAGCGCAGCGTGATTACGCCAAAGTCAGGTAGGCCCGTCTTCGGACACACTGAAGTGAATTCCGGATCGTCGATGACGATCTCATAGCCGGGAAACTGGTTGGGCCAGGTTTCGATCTCGGGGAATTTCGCGTCCAACCCGGCGGCGGCGTGCTCGGGCGTGTAGCTCGGCTGTTTTGGCATGGAGATATTGTCCCACAGGCATCAGAAGCGAGCAGCGTAGCATTTTGCCGAATCCGCTTTTCAGCGCTTCGGCTTCAACGGACTCGGATGGCTCGGCTGATAAATACCAATCTTTCCGCCGCCAGGAAGTTCGAACTTGGCAAGTTTTCCCCAACGCTGCTCGCTCACCTCGGAGACCTTCACCTGCTTCGATTTGAGTTCCTTCAAAGTCGCTGCAATGTCATCGCACATAAAGTAAAGTTCGTGTTGATCGTTCTTTTCTGCGTCATGAAAAGCAGCTTCGGCTGGCGGCATGCCGAAAATCAACCAACCATGGCCGGCGTCAACCGAGGAAAGCTTGAGGACGTCGCGAAAGAAGGCGCGGTCCACTTCCGCGTCTTTACTGTAGATAACGATGTGCGCGCCGCTGATCATGGACGACCTTCCGGTTTCCGAATGGTGATGCTCATATTCTCACCGTATAGCCGAATTCGCAACCAACCTTCGACCGTGAAGCAGGAGTTCTCGGACCCGCGCGCATCGGAGTAGAATGCTCGCCGACCGAGTTGTCTCGATTACTCCTTCACAAAGGACAAACCATGCGTTACCTCGCGTGTCTCCTGGTCGGGCTTTGCATTCCCGCCAGCACGATCGGTGCTCAAGATCAACCGAAATTCTCGCCCGCTCAGCAGGAAGTGCTCGACGCCAAACAAGCGCGCACAGAGGCTGGCGAAAGGCATGACTTTGCGGCTTGGTCCCGTTTCATCGCGGATGATTGCATCTACAGCGACGACGACGGGATCGTGGATACCAATGTGAAGGCACACGTCATGGATCACTGGAAACTACCCCGCGAATACGACTACGGGGTCAATCGGCGTGACTACGTCGTCCACGTCTACGGCAATACTGCGGTGATGAACTTCCGGGTCACCCTACACGAGCAGTTTACGGATGCCGACATCCTCAGCGAACAGCGTTACACCGAGACTTACATCAAGCAAAATGGCTCGTGGCTGCTCATTGCGAGGCAGTGGGGTAATCTGCCCGTAAATTTCCATAAGCCGGTTGCGGTCAATACCAGCGCTTATAAAGATTACGTAGGCCGATATGAGTGGCGTCCTCTCGATGACGTGGAGACCATCTCTGTGAAGGATGGGAAGCTGTGGTCGCAGTCCGGCAAAGATGCGGACAAGGAGTATTTTCCGTTAGGCGCTGAGACGTTTTTCCTCAGGGATGATCTGAGCAGCGTGACGTTTGCCCGTGACGCTCAGGGCCAGGTCACGGGCTATACCTATCATCGCTGGGACGGACAGGAAATTCACGTGAAGAAGATCAATTGAGGACTCTGAAAACAACTGAATCCTCGGCGGCCTCCGAGTTCTCTTAAATGATGTTTGTCCTAACTCTTCCATGGAAGTCAGCAGCGTTTCTTCATTTCTCGACTACTACGGAAAGATCCGCCAGCGTACTTTACGCGTCGTTCAATGCATTCCGCCAGACAAATTTGATTGGACCTATCAAGCGGGCAAGTTCAGCTTCGCCGACCTCATCCGGCACACCGCGGCGATTGAGCGCTACATTTATGCGGAAAACGTTCAGATGAAGCCCAGCCGCTACCCGGGGCACGGCAAAGAATTGGCGGATGGGTCGGAAAACGTGTTGGCGTTTATGAACCGGCTGCACGATGAATCGATGGAGATCTTTGGCCGTCTCTCCGACGATGACCTGAAGAAAAAGTGCCTCACTCCTGCCGGAGCACCGATTGGAATCGCGAAATGGTTGCGCGCCCTGGTAGAACACGAAATCCATCATCGCGGCCAGATTTACGTTTATGTTGCGATGCTTGGAATCAGCACGCCTCCGCTTTACGGCCTGACTTCGGAGGAGTTGCGGAGCAAGAAGTAGTAGCGCTCCGGCCGCACCTCTAACGCATCCCGTACCCGTTGCCCGCATCTAACCATACAAGGGCTTGGGTAGAGGGCGTTCTCCCGCAGCCTTGCGAGTGGTAAATTAATGCTTGCAGTTGTCCGCGCGGCACCTTGAAAGATAACCGGTTGGCAGCAACCAACAACAATTCGAATGGACGTCCCGCCACGCGCACAGGCCGCATCTGGTGGGCTTTGGGGATGCTGGCCGCGCTGGCCGTGATCCCGGTCTTCACCAAGCCGGGTCCTGTCAGGGTTCGCACTACCACCGTGGAACGTGGACCCATCCGCAGCCTGATTTCCACCAACGGCAAGGCTGAGCCGATCCAGAACTTCGAGGCGCACGCTCCCGCCGCCACCACGGTGAAGCATCTTTTCGTGAGAGAAGGAGACCAAGTTCGCCGGGGCCAGCTCCTCTTGCAACTCGATGATGCCGGCTTGCGCAGCCAGGCCGCCCGCGCGCACGCTCAGATAAAGGCAGCGCAGGCTAATCAGTCTGACCTGAGCACCGGCGGAACTCGCGAAGAACTCCTCACACTGGATGCGCAACTCATCAAGGCCCGTAGCGCGCGCGACGCGGCCCAGCGCAATCTTGACGCGTATCGCCGTCTGCAGCAGCAGGGCGCAGCCTCGGGCGGCGAGGTGAAGCAGGCCGAAGACACTCTGCAGCGCGCCCAGGCCGACACCACGCTGCTGGAGCAAAAGAAGAAAGATCGCTACTCCCAGCCCGATGTTGCCAGAGTGCAAGCGCAGGGAGCCGAAGCCCAGGCCGCCTACGAAGCTGCCGAAGATGCGCTCGCGAAATCCAGCGTGCGCGCTCCGTTCGATGGAATCGTCTATGCGCTTCCCGTCAAGCAGGGCGCTTACGTTCAAACCGGAGACCTGCTGTTGCAGGAAGGCGACTTAACCCGGATGCTGGTGCGCACCTTTGTCGACGAACCTGACATCGGCCGCCTCGCCACCGGCCAGAAAATTGAAGTGACCTGGGACGCGGTGCCCGGACGCATCTGGAACGGCAACGTCAGCACGGTTCCCTCGACTGTGAAACTTCGAGTCACGCGCAGCGTGGGCGAAGTCACCTGCACGCTCGATAACCGCGATCTGCGCCTGCTGCCCAACGTGAACGTCGGGGTTACCATCATCACCGCCGAACACAGCGGGGTGCTCACTCTGCAGCGCGAAGCCATCCGCATCGACGACACCCGGCCGTACGTTTTTGAAGTGCTGGACGGTAAACTCCAGCGGCGCGGAGTTGAAGTCTCTCTGCAGAATCTTACGCAGGTCGAGATCACTGGCGGGCTTCCCGAACATGCCGTCGTGGCGCTGTCCTCGGTCGACTCCAAGCCCTTGACTGACGGCGCGCGCGTAAAAGTGGTGCCGTAGATGTTCGATGGCCGTTCCAGGAAAACGCTGGGTGCCCCATTTCTCGCGCCTTTTGCGAAAAGGCCTGCCCTGAGCCTGTGGAAGGGTGGGGCTTTGTCCATGGTCGCAATCCTAGCTCTGACGTCAGGCGCCATCGCCGGAGCCCAGACACCGCAAGAACTGCTGAACACCGGACGCGCTGATCAAGCGATTCAAACGCTCGAGCAACAAACACGGATTGCGCCCACCGCCGAAAATCACAACCAGCTTTGCCGGGCACATTTCGAACTCGGCGCGTGGGACGCAGGCATTCCCTCTTGCGAGAAAGCTGTCGCGCTGGCGCCCGACAACGGTCTCTATCATCTGTGGCTGGGCCGCATTTACGGCGAGAAGGCAGATCGAGCCAGCTTCCTCAGCGCTGCCGGCCTCGCCGGGAAAGTTCGGACTGAATTCGAACGCGCCGTCGAGTTGTCTCCCAATAATTGGGAAGCCCGCACCGATCTCGCCGAGTTCTATCTGGAAGCGCCGGCGATCGTGGGCGGAGGCAAAGACAAAGCGCGCGCCCAGGCTGCGCTGCTCGCGCCGCTGAATCCAGCGATATCACATTGGGTGCTGGCGCGCGTCGCTCAGAAAAACAAAGACAACACCGCGGCCGAGCGAGAATACCGCGCCGCCATCGACGCCAGCGGAGGCGCGCGTGCCTGGGTGAATCTTGCCGGCTTTTATCGCCACACCAACCGCCTCGACGATATGGAGCAAGCCCTGCACAGCATGGAGGCCAGCCCGCTCGATCGCCCCGCAGCGTTGGTCGATGGGGCGAGCCTGTTGTTGCGCAGCGGCCGTGACTATTCGATGGCGATTCGCCTGCTGCGCCACTATATCGCCTCGCCCAATACCGTTGAGGAAGCTCCCGTCTTCAAGGCTCACTGTCTGCTCGGCGAGTTGCTGGAGAAACAAGGAGACCGCCCCGCAGCCGCCGAAGAATTTCGCGCCGCGCTGGCCCTGGCGCACACCTACCGCCAAGCCCAGGAAGGCCTTAAGCGGGTTACTCACTAGCATGGCGGGGCTCTTTGAGGGCACGCACCAGCTATAATTGCGCAGCCCATGCCTCTCGCCTCTGGCACAAAACTTGGCCCATACGAAATTCAAACGCCGCTTGGCGCAGGCGGCATGGGCGAGGTGTATCGCGCGCGCGACACCCGCCTTGAGCGCATCGTAGCCATCAAGATTCTTCCCTCGCATCTTTCTGAAAACCCCGAAGCCAGACAGCGCTTCGATCGCGAAGCACGCACCATTTCTTCCCTGAATCATCCCAACATCTGCACTCTCCATGATGTCGGCCATCAAGATGGAATCGATTACCTGGTCATGGAATACCTGGAAGGCGAGACGTTGGCAGAACGTTTGCGTAAGGGGCCGCTGCCCGTCGAACAGGTCTTGCGATATGGAATCGAAATCTGCGAAGGACTCGAGCGCGCCCATCGCAGCGGCGTGGTGCATCGCGATCTGAAACCCGGCAACATCATGCTGACCAGGACCGGAGCCAAGCTGATGGATTTCGGGCTGGCAAAACTGGCCCCGCTGGCCGCGGCGGGCGCGGGATCAGCCCCGCTCTTGTCTGCCGCGCGCACCATGAGCGGGCCCGCTCCGGCGACTCCTCTGACTACCGCGGGGAGCATTGTCGGAACCCTCCAGTACATGTCTCCGGAACAGATCGAAGGCAAGGAGGCGGACGCGCGCTCCGACATTTTTGCCTTCGGGGCGGTGCTGTACGAGATGGTGACGGGCAAGCGGGCGTTTGAAGGCCAGAGCCAGCTCAGCGTGGCCAGCGCGATTTTGGAAAGAGAGCCCGAAGCAGTGAGCGCGTTGAAGCCGCTCACGCCTCCGCTGCTCGATCGCACCATCCGGAAGTGTCTGGCCAAGCAACCCGACCAGCGTTGGCAAAGCGCGAGCGACCTGGCGACGCAGTTGAACTGGATGACAGACGCCAGTTCCCCGGCACTGCCGATGAAGCCGGTGGAAGCCGCTCGCGATCGCAGCCGCGTAGCGATACTTTCCGGTGCCGCGCTGCTCCTATTGCTGGCGGTTGCAGGTGCAGCGTGGATGTACGGCAAACGTTCCGTTCCAACCGAACGAATCATGCGCTTTAGCGTCAATCTTCCCGCGGGAGAAGCTCTGGGTGGTTCGTGGTGGTGGTATCCCAGCGTCGCTATCACGCGCGATGGTTCGCAAATCGCCTATGTCGGGCATCACAGTGGCATCTCGCAAATCTACGTGCGCGCTATCGGCGACTTGAACGCCCGGCCCATACCGGGTACGGAGGGCGCTGACACTCCTTTCTTTTCTCCCGACGGGCAGTGGCTTGGTATCTCCTTTAATGGCGCGTTGAAAAAGGTTCCGCTGGCCGGAGGACCGATCGTCACCATTGCGAAGACTGAAAGCTCCGGCGCCAACTGGGCGCAAGACGACACCATATATTTCGGAACCGACTCGGGATTGTTCAAAGTACCCGCGACCGGCGGCGAGCCACAGAGGATCACCACGCGGGACCCGAAAAATCAGGAGGTCAGTCATCGCTTCCCGGAAATTCTGCCGGGCGGCAAAGCCCTGATCTTCGTCGTCCGCAATGCGGAGGAACCTTCGTTTGACGATGCAGACATCGCGGCGCTGTCGCTCGCCACCGACGCAACGGAAGATTCTGATTAAATCGGGCACTAACCCGCACTATGTCTCGACCGGGCATCTGGTATTTCTGCGTGCTGGCGTTCTGCTCGCGGTTCCTTTCGATCCCGTCCGGCTGGAGATCACTGGGGCGGCAGTGCCGGTAGCGGAGAACATCCTGGAGAATCCCCGGATTGGCGCCGGCCAGTATGCCATTTCCAATGACGGCTCACTCGTTTACATTCCGGGCGGCGTCACCTACGGAGAGCACGAACTGGTCTTCGTAGACAAAGCTGGGAATGCCCGCTCACTTACCGCGACGAAGCGGCCTTACGAAGACTTCACCATCTCGGCTGATGGCCGCTTCATTGCGGCCACCATCGAAGGAGCGGTCACCGATACCTGGGTGCACGACATCGCGCGCGATACCGAGACGCGGTTCACCTCTGGCGTCGAGAACCGGGACCCCGCGTGGACGCCCGACGGAAAGCGCATCGCCTACGGCAGCTATAAAAACGGGAAATACCGCGTACTCTGGAAGCCCCTCGACGGCGGACCGGAGGAAACCCTTTTGGCCAGTGATGATCCGGTGGATGCATGGTTCTTCTCCCCGGACGGCCGCGCGCTCTTGTATGCAGAATTCAGCGGAAATGCGAACCAAAACGTTGGCATCCTTCCGCTGGAGGACCGCGAGCATCCCCACCTGTTATTCCCTCCGCAATACAACGTGGAGTGGGCCATTCTCTCGCCCGACGGCCAGTGGATTGCCTTCAACGGTGACGAGACGGGAAGGCCGGAAGTGTACGTGGCGCCGTTTCCCAGCCTCGCGCCGCGCCAGCGAATTTCCACCGAAGGCGGCATGCACCCTCTGTGGGCCCCAGACGGCCGCGAGCTTTACTACCGCACGACCGCGAACCTGCAGGATCTGGAGCATCGTGCCCTGGCGCAGCGTACGCGCGTGATGGCCGTCCCGATTGAAACCAAACCCACTTTCAAGGCCGGCCAGCCACATCTGCTGTTTGAGGGCCCGTACTTTCATAGCGGCCACGACATTGCCGTCACTCCTGACGGACGTGGCTTCGTTCTTATCCGCGAGAGCGAACCGCAATCCGGACCCAACCAACTTCAAGTCGTCGTCCATTGGTTTGAAGAGTTGAAACAGCGGGTTCCTTCGGCGAAGTGACGGGACGTCAAGTCAGCGTTCTGCAAGGGCTAGCGTGTCGTCGTTGACGGACCGGCGCGACGTTCGTAAGATGAAGCGTCCCCCGAGCCGCGCGGCCTCAACATGATCGACCAGACCATCTCCCACTACCGCATCGTCGAGAAACTTGGCGGCGGAGGCATGGGCGTAGTCTACAAGGCTGAGGACACCGAACTGGGCCGCTTCGTCGCGCTCAAATTTCTGCCAGACGAGATGTCGCGCGACCCGCAGGCCCTCGAACGCTTTCGCCGCGAGGCGCGGGCCGCCTCGGCTCTCAACCACCCCAACATTTGCACCATTCACGAGATCGGCAAACACGGCGAGCAGTCGTTCATCGCCATGGAATTTCTGGATGGCGTCACCCTGAAGCATCTGATCGCAGGAAAGCCACTCGATAATGCCACCATGCTCTCGCTGGCCATCGAGATCGCCGATGGACTGGACGCCGCGCATGCCCAGGGTATCGTTCACCGCGACATCAAGCCCGCCAACATTTTTGTCACCAAGCGCGGCCACGCCAAGATTCTCGATTTCGGACTGGCCAAAATCGCGCTTACCACCGGTTCTTCCAGCCAGATGGCTTCCGCGAATACCTTGACCGCGATCGACGAGCAGCACCTTACCAGCCCCGGCTCCACGCTCGGCACCATCGCCTACATGTCGCCCGAGCAGGCCCGCGCCAAAGAGCTGGATGCCCGCAGCGATCTCTTCTCCTTCGGAGCCGTGCTCTACGAAATGGCGACCGGCACGCTTCCCTTTCGCGGCGACAGTTCCGCGGAGATTTTCAAAGCCATTCTGGATGCCGCGCCCACCCCTGTACTCCGCCTCAATCCCGATCTGCCCGTCGAGTTGGGACGCATCATCGACAAGGCTCTGGAGAAAGATCGCAACCTGCGCTACCAGAGCGCGGCCGATCTGCGCGCCGATCTGGTACGACTCAAGCGCGGCATCGATACATCGTCTGTCAGTTCTTCGTCGGTCGCGGCTGCCGCTCCGAAAACCGTCTCGCGGAAATACATCGCTATCGGCGTAGCTGCAATTCTGGCGATTGCTACGGCGGCGGGCTTCTACTTTACGCGCGCAAAATCCGATACAAACAAAATCACGTCTCTCGCCGTTCTGCCCTTCGTGAATGCCACGGCTGATTCCGGCAACGAATACTTAAGCGATGGCCTCACCGAAAGCCTGATCGGCACGCTCTCACAACTGCCCAACCTCAAGGTCCTCGCGCGGAGCACGGTCTTCAAATTCAAAGGCAAGGAAGATGATCCGCGACAGATCGGTCAGAGCTTGCAGGTGAGCGCGGTCCTTATGGGACGCATCACCCAGCATGGCGACGAACTTGGCATCGACGCCGACCTGGTCAACACCGCCGACGGCAGCGAGATATGGGGCTCGCACTACACCCGCAAGGCGGCCGATGTGGCGCAGGTGCAGGGTGACATCACGCGCGACATCTCCAACCGCCTGCGCATCCACCTCAGCGGCAACGAACAGCAGCGCTTGACACGTGCCGCCACCACCAACCCCGAAGCCTACCGCCTGTATCTTGAAGGCCGCCAGGCATGGTACGGACGCACCCCCGAGGGCCTGAAGAAGAGTATCGATTTGTTCCAGCAAGCGATCGCGGCCGATCCCAACTACGCCCTTGCATATACCGGACTGGCTGATACCTACAATGTCGCTCCCAGCTACGGCATCGGCATCGCCTCGAAGCAGGGCGAAATGCTGGCCGACGAAGCCAGCCGCAAAGCGGTTGAACTGGATGAGGCTCTTTCTGAAGCGCACGCGGCCCGAGCTTTCGCGTTGTCTAATCTGCGGAGGTGGAGTGAAGCGGACTCGGAATTTCTGCGCGCCATTGAGCTGAACCAAAACAATTCCGCCGCCCACTACTTCTACGCCGTCGGCTATCTTGTTCCTGAAAAGCGAATGGACCAGGCCCTGGAACAATATCGGACTGCCCTATCTCTTGACCCGCTTTCTTCAATCGTCAACACCAATTACGCCATGACGCTGATGGAGGCGCATCGCTATCCCGAGTCGCTGGCTCAGTTTCAAAAGGTACTCGAGCGCGATCCCAACTTTTTTCCAGCGCATTACAAGCTCTCCCACCTGTATGCCACAACTGGCCGCTTCGCAGATGCCGTCGCCGAACTCCGCAAGAGCTTTCTTTTGAAACCCATCTCTGTTTCTCCAGATGCGAAGGGGTATCTCCAGCTCATGATGACGCTGGAGGGCTCTGACCGCACGGCAGCCGTGGCCATGGCAGCATCGCTCGCCGGAAACCGCGACCAGGCCTTCGAGTATCTGGAACAGTCCTATGCCGATGGAGACAACGAACTAGGGATCGTCATTCGCTATCCCGCACTCGACTCACTGCGCTCCGATCCCCGCTACAAAGACCTGCTGCGCCGCCTCGGCCTGCCCGAGTAGAAAAATCCAATGACCTCCGTGCGAATGGACAAATGGCTGTGGGCCGCCCGATTCTTCAAGACGCGCGCTCTGGCAGCAAGGGCCTGTGAACTCGGCAGAATTCAATCGAACGGCCAAGCAGCGAAGCCGGCCCGTGAAGTCCACATCGGCAACATGTTGCGAATCACCAAAGACGGCGGCGATTTCGAGGTCGAAGTCCTGTTGCTCAGCGACGTGCGCGGCCCGGCATCGGTCGCGCAAACTCTCTACCGCGAAACCGAAGCCAGCCGCGAGCTTCGCCAGAAAGTAGCCGCTGAGCGCAAGGCCATGAAGCAGTTCGAAGAGTTACCCGCAGGCCGGCCATCCAAACGCGACCGCCGGCACATCATTAAGTTCCGGGGGCGAGGTTGAGCCGTAGAGTGAACGAGCGGGCCAAGGTGGCGCGCTTCCTATCTAAGGTGTGTTTGCCGCTTGCTCAGGTTAGCCTGAATCCGTACTATCGAGAACGGTCACTGGGCGTCTTTCGAGGGTGATGCGTCTCGATTCCATTCCGGATGAGAACGTTAGAAACACGATGTCTCAGAACCGGCAACTGGCCACTGACCACGGGCCACTGCTTCGATTGGAGGATCAATGAGTGCAGATGAAGCTCAGGAGTTGCGGGAGCGGGCGGAAAAAGCCCGCGAGGATAAATCCCTGGCGGCAGTATCGTTGACCATGGCAGTGGTGGCAGTATTCGTGGCCGTGGTGTCGCTGCTGGGACACCGCGCGCACACGGAGGAAGTGATCCAGCAAGCGAAGGCGTCCGATCAATGGGCGTTTTATCAGGCTAAGAACATCCGGCAGCATGAAGACGAGTTGTTTGCGGACCTGACGGCGACGGTGGCCAGCAAAGACGCCGAGGGAATGGCGAAGTTTCGTGAGAAATACAGCCAGGAAGCCGAGCGCTATAAACACGAAAAGGGAGAGATCAAAGACGAGGCGGACAAATTGGATCGAGAAGTCGCGATGGAGACGCGCCGCGCCAACCGCTATGACCTGGCAGAGGTGTTCCTGGAGATCGGGTTGGTCGTGACTTCAATCACTCTGCTTTCTGGAAGGCGTGTCTTCTGGCACTTGGGGATGGTGCTGACGGTGGTGGGACTGGCCGTCGCGGTGATAGGGGCGATGGTGCACTGAGCATGCACGACGGCCCCTCGGCACATGCCGACCAATTCGGCACTTCGGAAACTGTCCCGAGTTAAGAACCGGCGTCGATTTCGAGGAATCGAGCCAGAGAAATTTCCACAGGGGTCCGGCGTCTGACATGCAGACGTTTTGGAATCTGGCCGCTCTTGCGATGTCTCCAGATTTTATCGTTGAAAGTCTGGAGGCAAAAAAAGAGCTATCCCGTGGAGGGCGCCATGCTCAGCCACTGTGCGAATCCGCAATGCCTACGACCGTTTCTTCGACTGCGCCAAGGCAAGCTGTTTCTAGTGGAGACTGAATGTGCGGCACAAGCCGGAGGACTACCGCCACCGTCGTCTCCTTATCTGCGCAGGCCGCCTCGCCGGGTAGAGCGCTACTGGCTGTGTGACCAGTGCGCGGGAGTTTGGACGCTGGTGCACGACCCGAACCAGGGGATCGTGTTGTTACCATTGCGGCGGGCGGTGGCTGGCGTCGGGCTGACAATAGGGGCGGTGTACGGAACGACTGCGTAGAGGCTACCGTCAAATTCCGAAATGGGATTAGGAACCGCTGGCGCGCCTCTGCGGAGGCCGGTATCCCATGCCCATCGAAATATGCCGGGCGGCGTCCTTGAGCGCTTCGAGAATGCGCGGCATGGTCTGCGGACTGACTTGCTGGGTCGTTCCGCTCAGACCCAGGGCCGCTTCGATCGATCCGCTCTCAGCGAAAATCGGGGCGCCGACGCAGCGCGCGCCCAGGTTGTTCTCCTCATCGTCGACGGCATAGCCCTGCGTGCGCACCTTCTCCAGTTCCTTGAGCAGTCGCGGCAGCGTCGTGATGGTTTTGGGCGTGCGCTTTTCCATCCCGCTCTTGCGCAGAATTTCTTCCAGTTTCGTTTGCGGGATGTAGGCGACAATGGCCTTGCCCACGCTCGTGGCGTGCACGCGCATGCGCCGTCCGACCCAGGTGTCCATGCGGATAAAACCCTCGGGTTCAACCTTCTCTATGTAGACGGCATCCGGGCCATCCAGAACGGCTAAGTGACAGGTCAATCCGGTCTGGCGGGTCAGGTGGCGCATGATGGGCAGGGCGACCCCGCGAACATCGCGCCCGCCCAGCGCTCCCCGGCTCAGATTGAGAACTTTCAGGCCTACGCGGTACTTTCCCGTTTCGGCATCGCGAGTGACGTAGCCCTGGGTCTCCAGAGTGCGCAGAATGTAGCTGGCGGAACTCTTTGGAATGTTGAGCTTGCGGCTGATTTCGGCATTGCTCAGCCCGTCCGAGGCTTGGGCGACTGCTTCCAGCATGGCCAGAGCGCGCTCGACAGCGACCGATGGAGAGTCGGTTGACGGTTTGGTCATAGTCCGGATCGTAATGGTAACAAATCCCTAGTCGGACAATAAAATGAATGTATGTTCATTATACTGAACAACGCCCTTGACCGGAAATCGAGCCTGACATAGCGCTTCGTCAGTATAGTGAACGCATGTTCACTATATTGCACATACTTAAAGTTCTGGAGAAAATACGAATGCCCGCCAAGGAAAACGGAACCCGGAAATCAAACCACTCCCCGATCATGAGCGAAGAAGAAAAGACGGCACAGTACGCGCTGGCCATGGAATGTATGAATTACGAGTGGGCGACCCGTTCTCGCTGGAAGGGCATCGAGCGTCCCTACACAGCCGAAGATGTATTGCGGCTGCGCGGCTCAATTCAGGTTGAGCACACGCTAGCCCGGCTGGGAGCAGAGCGGCTTTGGCATCTGCTGCAGACCGAGCCTTACGTCAACTCGCTGGGCGCAATGACCGGCAACCAGGCGGTGCAGCAAGTGCAGGCGGGACTGAAGTCGATTTACGTGAGCGGCTGGCAGGTGGCGGCCGACGCCAACAATTCCGGGCAGATGTATCCCGACCAGAGCCTGTATCCGGCGGACAGCGTTCCGAATCTTTGCCGCCGCATCAACAGCGCATTGCAGCGCGCCGATCAGGTGCATCATGCCGAGGGAAAAGTTGCACCCACAGAAACCTGGTTTGCGCCGCTGGTGGCCGATGCAGAAGCCGGCTTCGGCGGCACGCTGAATGCTTTCGAACTGATGAAGGGCATGATCGAGGCGGGCGCGGCTTGCGTCCATTTCGAAGATCAGCTTTCGTCGGCAAAGAAGTGCGGGCACCTCGGCGGCAAGGTGTTAGTTTCGACCACCGAAGCCATTCAGAAACTGGTGGCGGCGCGGCTGGCCGCCGATGTGATGGGCGTGCCTACGCTGATCATGGCGCGGACCGATGCGGACAGCGCGCATCTGCTGACCAGCGACATCGACCCGCGCGACCGCGCCTTCTGCACGGGCGAACGCACACCGGAAGGTTTCTTCCGCATTCGCGGCGGAATCAAGTCGGCCATCGCGCGCGGCCTTGCCTATGCGCCTTACGCCGATATGATCTGGTGCGAGACCTCGCATCCCGATCTCGAGGAAGCGCGGCAATTCGCCGAGGCCATTCACGAGCAGCATCCGGGAAAAATTCTGGCCTATAACTGTTCGCCGAGCTTCAACTGGCGCAAGAACCTGGACGACGCGACCATCGCCAAATTCCAGCAGGAACTGGCCCGCATGGGATACAAGTACCAGTTCGTGACGCTGGCCGGCTTCCACGCGCTCAACCTCAGCATGTTCGAGCTGGCGCGCGGATATAAGCTCGCGGGCATGACCGCGTATTCCCGCTTGCAGGAAAAAGAATTCAGCCGCGAAACCCAGTATGGTTACGAAGCGGTAAAGCATCAACGCTTCGTGGGAACGGGATATTTCGATCAAGTCCAGCAGGCGATCACGGGCGGACTGGCATCGACCATGGCGCTGGCCGGGTCCACGGAAGCCGAGCAGTTCGGCGGGATCAAACCCTTGTCCTATCCGGAGCACGGTCCCGATGCCGCTTGCCAGCCGATTCTGGGCGACTGCCCCCATGTGCCGGTACAGATTGAGCAAGGGCCTGAGGAGATGCTCCTGCCCTCTGGGGACTAAACCGCGCCCACCATTCTGTCATTCCTCACCGGGCCGCAGGCCCGGTGAGGAACCTGCTTTTTCGCTTGCCACACTGAACGGTCCGTGCAATTCCTTCTGCTATAATCGAAGTCGCCCCTGTGGTGTCGTTTCACGCCCGTGCGGAAGTGGTGGAACTGGCAGACACACCATCTTGAGGGGGTGGCGCCGAAAGGCGTGGGGGTTCAAATCCCCCCTTCCGCACCATTGCATTCATTCTGAACAAGTTAAGGACCTGTTAATTCCATGATCGTTCTTGTCACTATCATCCACGTGATCGTTTGCCTGTTTCTGATTATTGTTGTGCTGTTGCAAAGCGGCAAAGCCGGAGACATTTCGGCGGCCTTCGGCGGACAGGGCAGCCAGGCTGCGTTCGGCCCGCGCGGGGCTGCAACCACGCTCTCCCGGGCGACGACGATTTCCGCCGTCATCTTCATGTTGACCTCGGTGACGCTCTCCATTCACGCCATCAAACAGGGCGGGGCGAAATCCGTGTTGCAGGGTGAGAAATCGGCGCCGGCAAAAACTCAGCCGGCAACACCGGCGCCAACACCGGCAACTCCTCCGACGCAAAAGTAAGCTCGATTCTCTACTGAATTCCTAAACATCAAAGTTGCAGTGTTCCATATGCCCGCGTAGGTATTTTGCTGTAATTGTATTTCCCTCAAGTGGGATGCTAACATCCGATCAACAGCACTTATAGCCGGGAGGCATCTGTCATGTCAGAGAACAACAGCAGCAACAGTTTCGTGTGGTTTCTTGCCGGGATGGGCTTGGGCGCCCTGGTGGGAGTTCTTTACGCGCCACGGTCCGGAAGTGAGACGCGGGATGTTCTGCGCGCTCGAGCCGAAGAAGGGCGCGACTATGTGCGCACACGCGCGCGCGAGGCCCGCGGCCAGGCTTCGGAATGGGTTGATCGCGGCCGCGAGGTCGTAAACCAGCAGAAGGATCAGTTCCGCGCCGCTTACGAGGCTGGCCGGCAGGCTTATCAAGAGGCTACGACGGAGACCGGAGCACCCAAGAACCTGTAATTTTTTCATCCGGCGGTTCGGCTTCAGAGAGCGCGGGCTTTGCTTTATGGAAAACTTGACCATGGTGTTCATCGCCGTGACGGCTGCGGCCGTCGTTTTGCAGGCGTTCATTCTTGCGTTTATGTATCTGGCCATGCGCAAGAGCACCGCCCGCATGGAGGCGGTTGCCCTCGAAGTGAAGACCAAGGCATTGCCTGCGCTGGAAACCGCACAAGCATTGCTTACCGAGTTGCGTCCCAAACTTTCCGTGATTGCCGACAATCTGATGGAGACAACCATCTCCGTACGTTCGCAAGTGGAACGCATGGACGCCACGGTGAGCGACGCGGTGGATCGCGCGCGCCTGCAAGTCATCCGCGCCGATGAGTTGCTCAGCCGCACCCTAGACCGGGTCGAAGAAACGTCCGAGATGGTGCACAAGACCGTGATTTCGCCGGTGCGGCAATTCTCCGGCTTGCTCCAGGGCGTCACGGCCGGCGTCGAGTTTCTGCTGGGTGGACGCGGCCGCAGAAACGGCGGCAGCCGCGGCGAAGCCCGGCGGGCCGTGCCGCAGGACGAGATGTTCATCTAAGGTGCGGTGCACCTTCTTCCGCCCCCGCCGCACGACTTCCAGTCGTGCCGTCAAGCGTGGAAAAGTGAACTGGGCTTCAGCCTCTGAGGAGCAAGATTCGTGTCAAGGCACGTCTTCAGACATGCCGCAGGCTTCCCGTAATTCAACCCGCTTTTAGGCGCGGCTTTTGGGGAATCATAATGCGTTACGTGGTTCGAGCCCGCGTTAAGCCCGGCCGCGAGAGCGACCTGCTGCAAGCCATCGAAAAGCAAACCCTCGGCCAAGGCTCGGTTGCCGAAGGCGAATATTTGCGCAACATGAACGAAGCGCGCCTCTGCGACGACCAGACCGTGCGCTGGGTGGAAGTCTGCTACTGCCCCACGCCGCTGCAGGAAGAGCGGCCTTACTGGGAAGAATACTTCGACCTCACGAAAGTGCAGGATGCACACGACCGCCGCAAGTGCCGCGACGAGAATGGATGCGAGCCGTGGGCCTGCGGCGATTGCGATTGCACCGCGCGGTTGGAGCAGAAGCTGAAGACGTCCGGCACGGGATTCGTGCAATCGCTCCGCGAGAGAATGCCAGAAGATTAGCCCCCCCCGGCCTCCCTGCGCCCCCTGGCAAGAAAGACGCAAGCTAATCATGCGGATGCAAGAGTTGCTATTTCCCGATAAATTCGCTCTATCTCGCGAGCGAATGCTGCCGTATCGCACACGGGAGATTGGCGCAAGTGGGACCGCATGTTCTGGCGAAGCTCCCCGAGCACTCTGTGCCTTTCCGGCGATTGAGCCCAACCGATCGCTATCGCTTCATACTCATCGAGTACGTTGCCGACAAACTGGCCCAGGTTGGCCGCCTGCAGGATCGAAGCACTGATACGCGCCACCCACCGATCTCCGCGAAAGGCGACCACCGGGACACCCTGCCAGATTGCCTCGATGGTGGTGGTTCCGCCGTTGTAGGGAAACGTGTCGAGGGCCAGATCGATCTGGTCGTAGGTGTGCAGGAACTCGTAATGCTCGGCCGGTCCATCAAGCCGATATCTGTCGGAAGAAATCCCGAGGCTGCGAAACTGGGCATGCACAAATCCGACTGCCTCCGGCGAAGCGAGGGCGTTGCTTCTTAGCAGCAAAATGCTTTTCGGAGCGCCATGCAAGATACGGCTCCATGAGGCCAGTACATCCCGAGTAATCTTGTAGAGCGGGGCAAGGCAGCCAAAGGTGAATTGCCTGTTGACTGAAGACGGCAGAATGGCAACCTCCGGTACAGGATACGCCACTTCAAAGGTCATATAGCTGCCCGGCACGCGGAGGATCCGCTCGCAGTAGAACCGCTCTTCCTCCGGTGGAATCACTACATGGTCACCTATCAGATAGTCGAAACAGGTCATCCCCGTGGTGGCGTACATACTGAACAATCCCACGATCACCGGCGCAGGACGAAGCGCGAAGATCGGCAGCCTCTCCTTTTGACTGTAGCCGTTCAGATCCACCAGTACGTCGATCCCGGCCTTCACAATCAAATCTGCCACCTCGTCGTTCCGCAGTCTGCCGATGTCGCAGAAACAATCCTGTGGATGGAGGGTATAGCCGCTCTTGATTTGATTAGCCGGGGCGTCGGAAAACAAGTGAACCTGGAACGAGCGGCGATCGTGCTGGTTGATCAGTCCCCACATAGGCTTCATCCAGTTGTCGCACTGAAAGAATGAAGACACATAGCACACGCGCAGCTTCTTCTTCCTCGATTGTGGCCGTTGCTTGATTGCTGGAGTGCGCGCCGCAGGCAGATACCGCTCAGCCCATGTGCGCCGCGCGTCGAGAATAGCTTGGTTGTCGCAAGTTAAACTGCCCGGAACAATCACTGCAATGGCAAGATGCGCAGCTTCGGCAGAGCCGCTGATTGCTGCTCTCTGGTAGATCGCCAGCGCCTCGTCCACCTGCCCGAGTTGAAAGCACCACCAAGCGGCATCAAGCTCTGTTGGGCAATCAGGCTCGGTTCCGGTATCGAGGGCCCGGTCGAGGTACGGCACCGCCTCCTCGGGTCGGCCCAGTGTCTCCAGAACCTGGCACAGGCCCGCCAACGCTTCCGCGTGCCTCAAATCAGCGCTCAAAATCTCCCGGTACGCCGCGAGGGCCTCATCCAGGCGCCCAGCGCGATGGTGTTCCAAGGCTGAGTCATACCGCGGGTCTTTTCGATTCACGCGCTGCCTATCGATCAGCTATAGTCATACCGATCCATGATGCTACCATGAGCCACCCAAGCCACCCCAAGGGCAGGAGGAAGTATGAGTTTCCACTCCATCAAGTTTAACCAGACATCAAATACCATGACTGCGAATCTGGCAGGAAGGCTCTGCACCTGCCTCTTCAAGCCGCTCACCGGCGGGGCCATTCCACCGGGTACCTACAAACTCTCTGCCCCCATGCAGAACTCGGTTTACGGCCCCTTCGCTCTCCTTTCGTCGGCCAGCCGTTTCACGGGGATGGGCCAGGGCGGGAGCAACACATACTGGATCGAACCGCGTTCCGGCTGGATCGAACCGCGCACCGTCGGCTGGATCGAACCGCGCACCGTCGGCTGGATCGAACCGCGCACCGTCGGCTGGATCGACCCGCGTACCGTCGGGTGGATCGAACCGCGTATCGTCGGGTGGATCGAACCGCGTGCCGGGAGCCTGGGATCGAGCAAAGGCCGGATCTCATCGAGCGACTGGGTCGAAAGCCCGGCTACGTACCTCAATCGGCACGGACTCTTTGTTCTTGTAGGCAAACCGCTTGGCGGGCGAAACACCATCGAGATCACCGGCGGTTTTGCCGAATTCATCTCGGCCCTGGCGAAGACCGGCGGAGTCGAAGTCACGCTTTCCTGAACCATCTGACCCGACGCCTGCGTAATAGCAGGCGGCGGAGAGCCGGAGGTAGTAGGAAGCAGCTTTACCCCTCCCGGGGCACCAAGGCTAAGTGCTTTGTTGTCAAGATTTTGCCCGTAAGTTATTTAAAATAAAGACAAAACTCGCTCGTTGCCCCATTCGCAATCGTGCAAACCCGCATGGTTACTGGCGATTTGCGATGTTGGGGGGGGTGGGGGGGTACCACTCAAAGCAGCCCTCAAACCCAGAGAATCTGCGCTCCCCTGAGGTCGCAAAGTCGATTGTCTCGAATATTTTTCAGGCAGATTTCCACAGGCTTGAATGACGCACTACACTAGCATCGCAAAGCTTGGAACATGGCAAATACTTACAAGCGGACGTTTGACACGCTTCTCGACGCGACACGAACTACGATAGCGGCGGTAGTTTCTCTGCTGCTGGCTCGCCTTCTGAAGCTTCCCGAGTTTTACTGGGCGCCGATTTCCGCCATCGTGATCATTCAGTCCACCATCGATCCAAGGACTCTGGCATGGCAGCGGTTTGCGGGAACGGCTTTGGGCGCTGTGCTGGGAGCGTTGATCGCTACATTTTTTCCATCCAGCGCACTGGTGTATGCGGCCGCAATTTTCTTCTGCGGAGTGCTCTGCGCTCTTCTCCGGTTTCGCGGCGCTTAGCGCTTTGCCGCGATTACGCTGAGCATCGTTCTATTGGTCGCGCACACGAGTCCGGCGTGGATCGTGGCTTCGCATCGCTTTGTAGAAGTGTCGGTGGGCATCGCGGCGGCGCTCGCTCTATCCGAGGTGTGGCCTCGACGCGTGTAATTCTCTTTAGCTAACGTGATTCAGACCTATGCGATCCAGGCACCGCCGACAACGATGTCGTCATCGTAGAAAACGGCGGCTTGGCCTGGGGTGATGGCGCGTTGCGGCTGATCGAAGGTAACGAGAACTTCGTCGGAGGCGACCTTCTCGAGCACGCCTGGGGCGGGCTCGTGCCGGTGACGGATCTTCACCGAGACGCGCATAGGCTCGCGCAGATTGTCCACGGAGACGAGGTTGACGCGGCGGGCGCGCAGCGTCCGCGAATAGAGATGCTCATCACTGCCGACCACCACCTGCTTGTCGGCTCCGTTGATTTGAATTACGTAGAGCGGCGATCCCGTTGCCAAACCCAGGCCCTTGCGCTGGCCGACGGTGAAGTTGTGAATTCCGCTGTGCTCACCGATCACGTCGCCGCTTGCGGTTACGAGCTCTCCTGCGGTGTCGGGAAGAGCCTCGCCGCTTTCGGCGAGATATGCGTCGATGAAGCGCTTGTAATCGCCGCCGGGGACAAAGCAGATCTCCTGCGAGTCGGGCTTCTCGGCGAGAGCGAGCCCTTGCTTGCGGGCTAGCTCGCGTACCTCCGGCTTGGTCATGCCACCGAGAGGAAATAGCGTGCGGCTGAGTTGCTCTTGCGTGAGGCCGAAGAGGAAATAAGTTTGATCCTTGCTGCGGTCGGCGGGGCGCTTGAGCAACCAGCGTCCGCGCCCGTCGTCGTATTCCACGCGAGCGTAGTGGCCGGTGGCAACGCAGTCAGCGCCGATCTGCTGTGCGACAATTAGTAGCTGATCGAACTTAAGATGATTGTTGCAGAGACTGCACGGGATCGGCGTGCGCCCGGAGAGATATTCGGCGACAAAGGGGCGCACGACATCGCGCTCGAAGCGCTCTTCGTGATTGACCACGTAATACGGAATGCCGATGTGCTCGGCCACGCGGCGGGCGTCGTAGACGTCGTCGAGCGAGCAGCAGCGGCCAGTTACCTGCTCGGGCATTCCCTCGTGCCCGGCCAAGCGCCGCTGGTTCCAGAGCTGCATGGTCAGGCCGATGATGTTGTGTCCTTCGGCGCGCAGCATGGCCGCAACGGCGGATGAATCGACTCCGCCCGACATGGCTACGGCGATGGTCTTGGTGTTTGGCATGTTTTAAATTTCAGCAGTTGGCAATTAGCAATTGGCTGGAATGGTGATTGCCGAGTGCTAATTGCTACCTGCTCATGGCTGTCTTTCTGTTCAACGGCGACAGCTCCCGCAACCGCGCTACCGTCTCCGGCACCAACGCAAGCGCGATGTCGATGTCTTCCGCGGTGTTCTGCTTGGCCAGGCTGAAACGGATGCTGGCTCGCGCGCGATCCGATCGCAGGCCCATCGCGGTAAGCACGTGCGACGGTTCCACTGCGCCTGACGAACACGCGGCACCCGTCGAAACTGCCAGACCCTTGAGGTCGAGAGAGATGACCATTGATTCGCCCTCGATGTGATCGAAATAAATGTTCGTCGTATTTGGCACTCGCGTTGCCCTGTCGCCGTTTATGCCGGCTTCTTCCACCTGGGCGAGAATTCCCTGCTGCAAGCGGTCGCGCAACGCGGACATCTTTTTATCATCGCCACGCTCAAAGGCCTGCCTCGCCAATTCAGCGGCTTTACCGAGGGCGACGATTCCCGGGACGTTTTCGGTTCCGGCGCGGCGCGAACGTTCATGCCGTCCGCCATAAAATAGCGGCTGAAGTTCTGTTCCCTTGCGCACGTAGAGCGCGCCTACACCCTGCGGCGCGTGCATCTTGTGACCGGAGATCGACAACGCGTCACAGCCGATACGGTTTACATCAATCGGAATCTTGCCCGCGGCCTGAACGGCGTCGGCATGAAAATAAACTTCGGCCTCATCGGCAATCTTTCCAATCTCTTCGACCGGCTGCAATACTCCGGTTTCGTTGTTGGCCATCATGATCGAAATAAGTTTTGTGTTGGGCCGCAATGCGCGCCGCACATCGTCGGGGTCAACGAGGCCGCGGCCATCCGCCGGCACATAAGTCACTTCGCAGCCCGTTTCCTCGAGATGCCTGCAGGCGAGCAGCACGGCATGATGCTCGATGCTCGACGTGATGATGTGATCGCCCGCGCCGGTCAGGCCGGCAATCGCCAGATTGTCGCCTTCGGTTCCGCCACTGGTAAAGACAATCTCGGCGGGCTGACACCCTAGCAGCAACGCCACCGAATCCCGCGCCCGCTCGACGGCGGCGCGAGTCTCCTGCCCGTGGTGATGGATCGACGACGCGTTGCCAAAGTGTTCGCCAAAATAGGGACGCATGGCTTCGAGCACTTCCGGCAGAACCGGCGTGGTGGCATTGTTGTCGAGGTAAATGCGGGGCATGACCTTATTATTCTACCTGCTTCCCGATGGTGGCTGGGGGAATCAGGCTCCGGGTTGTCTGAAATGGCTGAGTCTGCCAGGAAGCCGCCTCGCTTCGCTCGGCGGGACGGCCGAGGCGACCGTCTCCACATGAGCGTTTCCGTCGCGTTTCTGCGAGCCGGGAACACGATCAGCGTTTCTCCATCGGCACGTAATGATTGGGATAGTCCGGCCCCAGATATTCGGCGCGGGGCCGAATCAGGCGATTGTCGTCGAGTTGCTCGATAACATGCGCTGCCCAGCCGCTGATGCGCGAGACGGCGAATACCGGCGTGAACAGATCTTCGTCGATGCCCAGCACGTGGTAGGTGGAAGCGGAGTAGAAATCCACATTGGCGTTGAGCTTTTTTTCCGTCTTCACGAGGTTCTCGATTTTCTCTGACATCTCATACCACTGCGGCTGACCGCTGGATCCGCCCAGATCGCGCGACATCGTGCGCAAGTGCGTGGCCCGCGGATCTTCAGTGTGATACACGCGATGGCCGAAACCGGGGATTTTCTTCTTTTGCGCGAGCATGTTGCGGACGTAGTCGACCGGGTCTGCTTTCTCACGCTCAATCTTTTCCAGAATGCGGAATACGGCTTCATTCGCTCCGCCATGCAGTGGTCCTTTCAGCGCGCCAATGGCTGACGTGATGGCTGAGTGCATGTCGGACAGGGTCGCAGCCGTCACGCGAGCCGCGAACGTGGAGGCATTCAGTTCGTGGTCGGCATGGAGGATGAGCGCGATATCGAGCGCGCGCTCTGCCGTTGCAGACGGCTTGGCCCCATTCAACTGCAGCAGGAAATGGGCCGCGTGCGAGAGTGACCGGTCGGCTTCGACTACGGGCTTGCCCTTGCGAATCCGGTCATAAGCGGCAACGATCATCGCAATCTGAGAAGTCAGCCGGATGGCTTTGCGGATGTTGGCATCGTGATCGTTGCTTTTCTGGTCGGCATCGTAGAAGGCGAGCGCTGAAACGGCGGTACGCAGCACATCCATAGGCTGCGCGGCTTTGGGCACTTTACGCAGGAACTCGATAATCGCCGGGTCGAGGTGACGCTCCTGCGCCAGACGCTGCTGCAGATCTTTCAGCTCGGCTGGCTTCGGCAGGCGTCCGAACCAGAGGAGGTAGCAGGTCTCTTCAAAATTGGAGCGGTCGGCCAGTTCATGAACGTCAATGCCACGATAGGCTAGGATGCCGCGGTCGCCGTCGATGTAACAAATGCTGGAATTGGTAGCGACAATGCCTTCCAAGCCTTTCGGGGCGGGAGTGTTGGTCACGCTCGACATAGTTTCTCGCTTAATTAGATTGATTCCCGTTGCTGGAGCCGCGCGAGGGGGTGCGCGGGGAATGCAACTTTCTTTTATACCCGAAAGGGTGCGAAATATTCCACCATGCGGGCTGGGCGAGTTCAGCTGAGGCGTGACCCGCCGAGGGACATGCACACGTCGTAATTTCGAGTGGGTAAAACCATCAAGACGTATATGAGCATTCACGGCTGCCCGACCGAAACACCGCGGCGCATGGGGTCAGCAGCGCGTTGGGACGGGGCCTGATGCGTAGCGCTTGACAACTCAGCCTAATAGGTGTTAATTGTCTCCGAAAACAAGGGTGTATTACGTGCTTTTGCGTGGGGTGGGAGGAACTGCATGGCTGAAGGAAAAGGGTTCTGGGAGCATGTGGGAGAACACCTGTTCGTGATTCTTGTGGGCATGGTCCTGTGCGGCCTTGGCTCTTTGTACTGGGCCTATTTTCAGAGGCCGGCAACCTACGTCGCAGTGTCGCTGAACAGTCGGTTTGAGCAACCAGCGATGGTAAAGGACACAAACACTTGGGAGCAGGCGAAAAAGAACACCATGAACTGCATAGTCGACCATCTGAATGAATTGAAGGAACATTGGTTCCAGCACCTGGTCAAAGGCAAGCTTGTCTTGCTGGATCAAGCCGCGAGGATCGCTAAGGGAGAGTCGTGCCGGTCCGAGTTGACTGAGTTGGAGTCAAGAAATCCATTCAATGAGAACCTTCGAACCAAGCGTGACCTGTGGACGCCTCAGGAATGGAGCCAGATTGATAAGGCAAGTGGATTCCTGTACGCAACTCCAGCCGCGGGCAGCTCAGTTACGTCCGATCACAAGGCACTGACAGCGCGCCCTCTTTCTCTGGCCGAGTGGGAGGAAGGGCTAAAAGCTCGCAGAATCTCGGAGCCAACAGATTCAACCACCCACTGATTTTTCTCCGATTCTCCCGGACGGCTCCGAGCTGGCCTGACATACCGCACGAGACTGCCTTTGCCACGATCTTCGCGCGCAGCGTATAGTAAAGGGTTCGATCATGGCTCGCCGAGGACGCTGTAGTCGCTCCTCAAATCCTCCCGGAGGAATCCTGATGAAGCGGTTTTTATCTATTTGCCTTGCCCTGTCCTTTTTATTTTCCAATGTAGCTTCGGCTGATGAAGGCATGTGGCTCTACAACGAAGCTCCCAAGGACAAAATCAAGGCCAAGTATGGTTTTGAACTTACGCAGCAGTGGCTGGATCACGTCAGGCTGTCTTCGGTGCGGTTTAACAATGGGGGCTCCGGATCGTTCGTTTCCGCTGACGGATTGACCTTCACCAACCACCACGTGGGCGCAGGATGCGTGCAACAGCTTTCAACCGAAGGCCATGACTACATCAAAACCGGTTTCTACGCCAAGACTCAGGCCGAAGAGGCCAAGTGCCCGAACCTGGAACTGAACCAACTGGTCGGGATTGAAGACGTAACCGACAAGGTGAATGCGGGAGTGAAGCCAGAGATGTCGGCCGCCGATACGGGCACGGCACAGCGCGCCGCCATGTCACAGATTGAGAAGGATTGCTCCACCTCGACCGGGCTGCGCTGCGATGTGGTCACGTTCTACTCCGGGCAGGTCTACAACCTCTACAAATACAAGAAGTACACTGATGTGCGGCTGGTGTTCGCACCGGAGTTTGATATTGCGTTCTTTGGCGGCGACCCCGACAACTTCACCTATCCCCGCTACGATCTTGACATCACGTTCTTCCGCGTCTACGAAGATGGTCACCCGGCGCACCTTGACAACTACCTGCGCTGGTCGCGCACGGGCGTGAAGAATGACGAGTTGATCTTCGTTTCCGGGCATCCCGGCAACACCAGCCGAATGCAGACGATGGCTCAACTGGCGTTCACGCGCGATGTGAACTATCCGTCAGTGTTGGCCATGCTGAAACGGCGCATCGCGTTGCTGCAGGATTTCAGCAAGCAGTCGGAAGAGAATGCCCGCATCGCCAAGGAAGATATCTTCGGCATGCAGAATGGGCAGAAGGCTATAACAGGGTACGAGGCGGGCTTACTGGATAAATCGATTTGGGATGCCAAGGCTGCCGATGAGGGGAGGCTGCGTGCGGCCTACAAAGCGAACGCGAAGAATGCGGGTGCGGCCGATCCCTGGGATGCGATTGCGCAGGCCATGAAGCTGCAGCACGAGATCTTTTTTCAACTGCTTTACCTGGAGCGGCTGCGCGGATTTGCATCCGGCCTGCCGCAGACTGCTCGGATCCTGGTACGGGTAGCGACGGAAAAATCGAAGCCTAACGGCGACCGCCTGCGCGAGTACCGTGATTCCGGGCTGCCGTCACTCGAGCAGCAGTTGTTCTCTACCGCGCCAGTTTACAAGAGCCTGGACACTGTTCTTTTGGCGGATTCGCTGGCCGAAATGCAAGACGCGCTTGGAAAAGACAATCCCGACGTGCAGAAGGTTTTGAACGGCAAGACTCCTGCCGACGCGGCAAAAGACATGATTGCAGGCACCAAGCTGGACGACGTGGCCGTGCGCAAACAATTGTATGAAGGCGGCGAGGCCGCGATTGAGGCAAGCAACGATCCCCTGATTGTCGCAATGCGCGCCATTGAGCCGGATGCTCGCACGGCCCGCAAACAGTTTGACGACAAGATTGACTCCGTGGTGCGTTTGAATGGAACGCTCATTGCGAAAGCGCGTTTTGTGCAGAGCGGCTTCAACCAGGCGCCGGATGCGACTTTTACGCTCCGCCTGAGTTACGGTGCGGTAAAAGGATACAAGGAGAATGGAAAAGATATTCCTTACTTCACTGTTATGGGCGGGGCCTATGAGCACGCGGCTGAGCACAAGAACGAGGCTCCGTATAAGCTGCCGGAAAGCTGGATGAACACGAAGTCAACACTGGATTTGAAGACCCCGTTTAACTTTGTGTTGACGGCGGATATTATCGGCGGCAACTCCGGCTCGCCCACGGTAAACAAGCGGGGCGAAGTTGTGGGCATCATCTTCGATGGCAACATCCAGTCGCTGTCGGCGAATTTTGCTTACAGCGAGGTGCAGAGCCGGGCTGTGTCCGTGGATTCACGCGGGATACAGGAGGCGCTGCGGAAGATTTATGGCGCCGGCGCTCTGGCCGACGAGCTTTCTGGAACCAAGGCGGACGCTGCGAAGAAATAATGATCGATCAGACGGGCCAGATACTCAGCGCCGTCTTGCTGAGAATCTGCTGTTGAATGTTTTTCTCCAGCGGCAGGGCGCAGAATTCATCGAGATTCTTCTTGATGTCAAGCACGCCCGGGCCCGGCCAGTCGGTGCCGAACAGGGTCTTGTGAGCGATCTCCTCGAGGCGCGGGAAGTACTTCAGCAGAGTCGCGGGCGGGATCCCGCTGATGTCGAGATAGATATTGGGATGACGGCGGATCAGGAAAAACGCAGTTTGCATCCATAGGGGACGGCCGCCGTGGGCCAGCAGGATTTTTAGCTTCGGAAAATCGACCGCAACGTCATCCACGTGGATGGGATCGCCGTACTTGTTTCGCGCCCCGGGGAAGATCGACGTTCCTGTGTGAAACATCACCGGGACACCATTGGCCTCGGCGGCGCGATAGATAATCTCCAGCTCTTTGACACCGTTCAGATAGTCGTTGGGAAACAAGAGCTGGTGTGGTGGATGAATCTTGATCATGCGGATTCCCAACCGGAGAATCTGCTCCATATCGGCAAGAACGTTTGTGGTGTGCCGCGGATGAAGGCTGCCGCACGAAAGCAAACGCTTCGAATCTTCTTTAACATAGTCGGCGATAAACTGATTTACGCCGTTGGTGAAGCCGATCACCTCGGGCGCCACGTAGTTGATGAGCACCGCCCGGTCAATGCCGGAGGCATCGAGATAGTTGAGAAACGCACTGGGCGAGCGGCAGAAATCAACGATCTGGTCGAAATTTGGCCGCTTCTTCTTCATAAGTTCAAGCGCGTGGGGCTTGAACATCTCCATCGGCTGGATGTGGATGTGGCAGTCAGTGATCATTTTCTGGAAATCTCAGTTGCTCGCCGCAGACAAAACGGCGCGTTTTGTGAAGACTCGGATCATTTCACGCCGGTATTCCGGGGTGAGCGCCGATGTGGTCAAAGGCTTGGCGGTGCGAGCAGCGATGTCACCAGCCGCCTCCGCCAGAGCTTCGTCAAGGACCTTCCCGGTTAGCATCTCTCCGGCCTTATGTACCAGCAGCGGCGCGGGATTCACTGCAGTCATTGCAATCCTCGCATCAGAGACGTGGCCATTCGATCGCTTCATCACAACCGCCACACCGGCCAGAGGATAGTCGATCGATCCGCGAACCCGCAGCTTTCTGTAGACGCCGCGATAGTCAGCCAATTCTGCGGGCAGAAACACGCGCGTGACCAACTCGTTAGGCTTCAGTCTGCGGTAATTCTCGCCGTCTCCCGTGTAGAAGTCTTGTAACGGAATGCGCCGCTTGCCATCCGGCCCGGCGATTTCAATTTCGGCATTCAAACAAAGTAATGCCGGCGGTGTATCTCCGGAAAAAGCGGCCCAGCATTTTGCCCCACCGGGGGCGACGTGGCAGAGGTCGCCGTCTTTCTTAATGCAGAATCCGCAGCCTTTGCGCCAGGTCAGCGATTGGTTATACCAGAGGCAGCGTGTGTCAAGGCAGATATTCCCTCCCAGCGTGCCCATGTTGCGCAGCACCGGAGATGCGACGGTCGCTGCCGCTTCGGTGAGTACTGGGAAGTGCTGGCGCAGGTATTGTGATCTCTCAATGGCGCTGAGCGGGGTGAGCGCTCCGATTTCGACGGCTCCCATGGGCTGCGGCCGGATTCCGCGCAACTCAGCAATGCCGCGCAGATCGAGTACATACTCCGGCTCAAACAGCTTTTGCCGCATCGACGGAATCAGATCAGTGCCGCCGGCAAGTACGCGGATAGTCGCTGCATGTTTAGCCAGGTAGGCCACCGCTTCGTCGACTCCACGCGGCCTGAGCAATCTGAATTGCGGAAGGCTCAATCCGCACCTCCAGCCGCCGGCGTATCACGACGCGCCGGGTCGAGCGCATGCCGCTCCGGCCCTTTGCCCTTGAAGCACAGTGATCCGCCGTGCTCGCGAAAACGTACCGGCGCCGTTGGGTCCACACCCTCGGTCAGATTCAACGCTTTTTCTTTTCTCTTCGCCCGCAGCGCCGCCAACACTCGCTCCGGCGTAAACGGAGACTCATGCAGGCGCACGCCGACCGCATCGAAAATCGCATTTGAAATCGCCGGGATGGTTGCTGCCAGCGATCCCTCGCTGCATTCTTTGGCGCCAAACGGTCCTTCAGGATCGATGCTCTCCACAATGATGGGCTCGACTTCGGGCGATTCCACTGACGACGGACTGCGGTACTCAAGCAGTCCGGCATTCATCAGCATGCCGTCTTTCCAAACCATTTCTTCCGTGAGCGCCTGCCCCATGCCCATCCAGACGGACCCGATGATCTGGCCTTCGACCGAAACCGGGTTCAGCGCGCGCCCGCAATCGTGCGCGGCCCACACTTTGTGTACTGTAACTTCGCCAGTATCTTCGTCCACGCTGACTTCGGCCACCTGCGCCGAATAAGAATAGGCCGGCGATGGACCAACGCCTCCACCTTTGTGTTTGCCGCCGCGCGCTTCTGGCGGCGGAGCGTAGGAACCCGTGCCGGTGAGCGCCCCGTGGAAGTCGATTGCAGCGACCACAGCTTCCTCGAACGTCATCCACTCTTTGGGACCTTCTTCTTTGCGCTTTTGTTGCAGAGAGCCGCGCAGAATCTGCCCTTCCACGCGTCCGCTGACCGAAGCACCGGCCTGCGTTACTTCCACTTCTTCGGCTTGATCTCTCTTCGCGGGCGGTGGAGCGCTTCCCTTCTTGAAGACGACATCTTCCCGGAAAATCAGTTCTTCCGCGGCGCAGTTCATCTTTTTCGCGGCCGCCGCTGCAATTCTCTTCTTCACGTCTTCCGCGGCGCGCAGGGTCGCGTTACCTGCCATGAAGGTCACGCGGCTGGAATATGATCCGATGTCGATTGGAGTGAGATCCGTGTCAGCGGCAATTATTCTCACGCGCGCCAGCGAGCATCCCAGCACTTCGGCGGCGACCTGCGCGGTCATGGTGTCCGATCCCTGGCCGATTTCGGACGCGCCGGTGTATACAACCACACCTCCGTCGCGATCGATCTTGATGTTTACGGTGGAGTGGGGCATATCGGAACGGATAATCGAATTCGCAGCTCCACTTACGTAGTGGCTGCAAGCAATACCCAAACCGCGCCCCCTTGGCAGTTTGCCTTGGCGCTGCTTCCAACCTGAGCGCTCAACTGTCTTCTCGATGCACTCAGGTAACCCGTAACTCTGGACCCGCAGGCCATTCACCGTGATACACGGAGGCTTGAGCAGATTGCGCTGCCGAATCTGCGCTGGATCCATTCCGATCTTGGCGGCGAGTTCGTCGAGTTGCGACTCGAAAGCGAACCGCACGTTGACGGTTCCGTGGCCGCGCATGGCGCCGCACGCGGGCTTGTTAGTCAGCACGCGGTAACCGTCGTATTGAATATTCGGAATGTCATATAGCGCGCCGAGCAGCGCGCCGGAGTAAAGAATTGTGACTACGCCGTAGGAGCAATACGCGCCGCCGTCCTGCACCACGCGCGCTTTCACACAGGTGATGTGGCCGTCATTCTTGATTCCGGTCTTGAGGTCGATGATGGTCCTCGGGCGTCCGCGATGCGCCCAGAACACTTCTTCCCGTGTATAAGTAATCTTTACCGGAGCTTGTGCTTTGCGCGCTGCAATCGCGGCAATGATCTCGATCGGGATCACTTCGCTCTTGCCGCCGAAGCCGCCGCCTACTAGCGGCTTGATCACGCGAATTTGTACCATCGGCATTTCCAGCACCAGCGACAGCTTGTGCTGCAAGTAGTAAGGAACCTGTGTGGAGGACCACACGGTAAGCCGCCCGAGCTTGCCGGTATGCGGATCAAGTTCGAACGACGCCAGCGTGGAATGCGGTTCCATGGCCGCGTGTGTTACTTCGTTGGCAATGAAGCGCGCTTCGGCAATGTGATCCGCCTCAGCGAAACCTTTGTCGGGATCGCCGAATGCATGGTGATAGTCCTTTTCCAGATTGTTCGGTTTGTTGTCGTGGATGAGGTCAGTCTGCGCCTTCATGGATTCTTCGGGATCGAAGTACGCAGGCAGAAGCTCGTATTCCACATCGACCAGCTCCATCGCCTTCTCGGCGATCGCTTCAGAAACCGCAACCACGCACGCCACGTTATCGCCGACGTAACGCACTTTGTCGAGGGCGAGAGGGTATTCGTCGTGGCCGACGGGAAGAATTCCGTAAGGATTGGGCGCGTCTTTGCCGGTGGCGACCGCGACGACACCATCGATTGCTTCGGCGCGGCTGGTGTCGATGCGTTTGATGCGCGCGTGGGGATACGGCGAATGCAGAATCTTCCCGACCAGCATGCCGGGTACGCTGAGATCGTCGGTGTATTTGCCGGCGCCGGTGGTCTTTTCCGCCGCGTCAACCATGGCGGTGGGCTTGCCGATGATGGAGAAGTCAGTCATTTCTAGTTCGCCATTCTGAAGGACTTTGTCATTCTGAGCGAAGCGAGGAATCTGCTTTCTGCCGCCGGCATCTCGTCACTTGGCGGCTCCAGCTTGCTCCGCCGCAATCGCTGACTTAATCGCCGCGTACATCTGGCTATAGCCGGTACAGCGGCACAAGTTGCTGCTCAAGGCCGCGCGAACCTCGGCTTCTGAAGGATCCGGATTCTCCGCCATCAACGACTTCACCGTCATGATGAACCCGGGAGTGCAGAAACCGCACTGCGCGCCACCCCAATCGCCGTAGGCTTTTTGAATCGCCGCCAGACTGCCATGTTCGCTCACGCCTTCCACGGTGGTGATCTCCTGCTCCTGACAGCTCGCCGCCAGCAGCGTGCAAGACATCATGGCAACGCCATCCACCAGGACGGTACAAGCTCCGCACGACGACTCATCGCAGCCGCGCTTCGAGCCGGTCAGGTCAAGATCCTGACGCAGTACGTCGAGCAGCAGCGCACTCGGCTCGATGGCAAGCTCGCGCATGCGGCCGTTGACTTTGAGTTCGACGAGTTCTTTTTTCATAAAGGCAGCTTCTAGCCCCTAGCTGCTAGCAAAACATTGATGATTCACATCTAGGCTCGTAGCTAGAAGCTAGTAGCTAGAAGCTTCAATATACCGGCACATTCCCATCCACACGCCGCGCCCACGCGTCGATGCCGCCGCGCATGGATTGTGCGTTCTCGAATCCCTGTTGCCGCAGCCACGCAGTCACATTCATCGACCGCACTCCATGATGGCAAACCACCACGATGTGATCTTCCGGATCCAGTTCCTGATGCGCGCGAGATGGCACATCACCCATCGGCACCAGCTTCGCTCCGGCCATATGCGCGGCTTCAAACTCCCACGGCTCGCGCACGTCGATAAGCGTGAATGCCTCGCCCCGGTCGAGCTTTATTTTCACTTCTTCGGGTGTAATCTCATAGTCCATGCGTGGGTTGTTCCGGCTACTTCCCCGTCCAATTCGGCGGGCGCTTCTCCATGAATGCGCGAATGCCTTCTTGTGCATCCGCCGTCTTCATCAACTCTTCCATGTAAATCTTTTCGGCGCGTGCCAGGCCCTTGTCGAAGTGCATCGCGTCCCACGCGTAGAATGCTTTCTTGGTCACTGCCAGGGCTGCGGGACTCTGACTCAGCAGTTGATGCATTGTACTTTCGACCACGCCAGCAAGCTCTTCGTCGGCGACAGCCCGATTTGCGAGGCCAATCTCAGCCGCCTCAAGGCCGCTGATCGTCCGTCCAGTAAGAATCAATTCCGCCGCCCGCTTCTGCCCCACCAGCGCGGCTAGAGCCGTACACGCCACTGGCGGATAACATGCGAGCTTGATCTCGGGAAATCCCCACTGCGCCGAAGCGGTGGTGTAAACGATGTCGCAAACCATTGCCAACTCTGCTCCTCCACCAAGGCAGTGTCCGTGCACCGCAGCCACTGTCACTTTCTTGCTTGCAACCAAGGCCCGAACCACAGTGTGGAACTTGACCAGCATCTCCTCGACTTTGTCGGGAGTGTGCGCGACCACATCCACTCCTGCCGAAAAGGCTTTGCCCTCGCCGCTCAGCACGATTACAGAAACATCTGAACGCGCTTCGATCCCGGTCAGCGCCTGCGCCAACTCCTCCATCATCGGGAGGTTAATGATGTTCAGCGGTGGATTCCGCTGGATGAGCCGCGCCACGGGAGCCGTGACCTCAACGGTCAGCCGAGCGAGTTTGGATTCCACAGCGGTGGTCATTCTAATTCTCCGCGCACATTGCAAGGTATTGCGCTACAGATTGATCGCCGACTTCCTGACCTCGCCGATGCTCGTCAGCGGATCGCGCGCGCCGGTCTTCTCCGCGATCCATTTCCTTTCGGTGCCGATAATTTCCAGCAACAACTTCTTGTCTTCCGCAGACGGCATGTAATCTTTCAGATGTTCTGCGTAGGCCCGGTCGTCGAGCGGTTCGCCGGTCTGCGCGTGGAACTTCTGTCCTGCCCACTTCCCGATCTCGCGATTGAACTTGATATGCGGCGCGTACAGCTTCGGCTGACCCGGCTTCAACGCACCGTTAAAGCGCTCAATCAGACCTGCCACCTCGTCTCGATATAGGTTGCGGTTGTAGTCGTTCAAATCGTCGAGGTCGGGGGCATGCTCGTTCTTGGGCTCATCGTAGCGGCCTTTTACGCCCCACACATAGGCCCAGTGCGCCGACGAAGAATGATCGGTGCCAAAAAGATCGTAAGAACTTGAAATCCATTTGTTGAGATACTTCTGAATCAGCCACCCCGGGATCACGCCGGCTTCCACGATGCGTCGCAGGCCGTCGTTGCCGGTGCCCATGTGAAACGCCTCTTCGCGCAGCATATAGGACATCGACCGTCCGAGGGGCGCGAAGGCGGAATACTTCAGCATCTGCAGCTGAAACTTGCCGTCGCGATCGACGAAGTCGGTGTAGGTGAAGAAATCCATCCAGTTGTCGACGTCGACGTTGAATGCGCCCAGCAGCCGCTTGTTCTCAAAGGCGCGGCGCTCCAGCATTTTCTGCGCTTCAACTTTTCCGGAGTATCCAAAGTGTTCGACGAGGAGCGCGCACATTTGCCAGCCGTGCCGCATTTCTTCGATCATGACGCGGGTGATAGCGCGGCGATCCCAGTCCGTGGGCGCGTTTTCCAGAAGATTGCGCTGCTGCTCCACGCTGGCAAACTCGGTGTCGCCCTGATAGACGATCATGTTCATCAGCGCGTCGCGCATCTGCTGCGTGGGCATCTGGCGCAGGTTCTCCCACTTACGCCGGCCCTTGTATGAACCGAATTCGATCTCCTCGGTATCGATGGCGCCGTAAAGCGTGTCGAAGTGGAAAGCCTCGATGTCTTTGGTGTTGACGCCAATATCTTTGCGCCAATCGTTGAACATGCCTTCCCAATCACTGAAGGTTCCAATTTTCGCTACTTTACCTGGCATAATGCCGCTCCTAAGCCATATTCAGCCAAACTGTTTTCAATTCCGTGTAGTGCTCGATCGCGTGGGCTCCGAGTTCGCGGCCGAAACCCGAACTCTTGAAACCGCCGAAGGGTAGCGACGCGTCCATCAACCCGTAGGTATTGATCCACACTGTTCCCGCCTTCAATCTGCGAGAAACGCTGTGCGCTTTCTTTACGTCGCGCGTCCACACGGCCGCTGCAAGGCCGTAGGGATTGTTATTGGCTTGTTCGATGACTTCGTCAATGTCGTCGAAGGCTAACACCGAGAGCACGGGACCGAAGATTTCCTCGCGCGCAATCGTCATGTCGTTCTTCACGTCGCCGAAGATGGTGGGCTCGATAAAAAAGCCCTTGCCATCATCGACTGAGACGCGATTGCCGCCGGCCACCAGCTTTGCGCCATCTTTTTTGCCGGCTTCGATGTAGCCCAGCACCGTCTGCATCTGCTCTTGACTCACGATCGCTCCCAGACGTGTTTTCGGATTGAGCGGATCCGCCGGCCGCATCTTGGACGCGCGCGCAACCAACTTCTCGGTAAACTCATCTTTCACTTTGTTTTCGAGAAACAGCCGCGAGCCCGCGTTGCAGACCTCGCCCTTACCGTAGAAAATGCCGGTAATCGCCCCTTTGACGGCGTTGTCGATGTCAGAGTCGGCAAAGACAATGTTCGGCGATTTCCCGCCGAGTTCGAGCGTGATACGCTTCACCGTGTCGGCCGCGCTTCGCATGATTTCCTGGCCGACCGCGGTTGAGCCCGTGAAGGCGATCTTGTCGATGCCCGGATGCTTTACCATCGCCCGTCCCACGGCCCCGGGGCCGGTGACAATATTGAGGACGCCAGCGGGTACTCCCGCTTCGGTTGCCAACTTCCCGAATCGCAATGTTGTCAACGGAGTCAGGCTGGCCGGCTTCCACACAATCGTATTGCCACAAGCCAGCGCCGGGCCGACCTTCCACGAAGCCAGCAACAACGGAAAGTTCCACGGAACGATCAACCCAACTACTCCTACGGGTTCACGAAGTGTGTAGGTAAAAGCTGTCTCGAGGGTATTAACCGTCTCGCCATGAATCTTGGTGGCCAGTCCAGCGTAATAGCGCAGAACATCAACTACCATCGGCATGTCGACGTAGCGCGACTCGAAAATCGGCTTGCCGTTGTCGAGAGTTTCCAGTTCGGCGAACTCGTCGATGTTTTTCTCGAGCAGGTCGGCGAGTTTCCAGATCAGACGGCCACGCTCGCTGGCCGACATCTTTCGCCATGGACCGTTACGATCTTCCAGAGCGCGGCGGGCCCCATCGACCGCGCGATCGACATCCGCGCTTGAACCTTCTGCGATCTGGGTCAACACCTCCCCGGTAGCGGGATTGATGGTGTCGAACTTCTTCGCACCCTCAACCCACTGACCGTCGATCAACAACTGACCGGGCTCGATTTTTACCTTGGATGTGAGCATCTACTTCGCCTTGAAGACCGCCGGCCGCTTCTCCACGTAAGCTGCCAGACCTTCCTTCGCATCTTCGCTCTGGAAGAGTATCTGCTGATTCTCGCGCTCAACGGCCAGCGCCGACTCCATGGGAATCTCCCATCCGGTCTGCACTGCGCGCTTGATCCGTCCCACGGCTTTGGCAGCCTTGTTGGGTGGACAGAACTGTTTGGCATACTCAATCATGTTGTCCATGAAGCCATCGCGCTCGTAGATGTCGTTGATGATGCCTAGTTCCTGCGCCTCTTCAAATGAAAAGGTATTGCCGGTAACCATCAACTCGATCGCCTTGCTCTTCCCCACCAGCCGTGACAGGCGCTGCGTACCGCCGGTACCGGGGAGCACGCCGAGATTCACTTCCGGCAGACCAATCTTGCCCGCGTCTTTGCGCGCGATGCGAATGTCGGCGGCCATCGCGATCTCGAGCCCGCCGCCGACGCAGTGGCCGTTGATCGCCGCGATCACCAGCTTGGGCGTATGCTCCAGCCGCAGCAACATTTCGTTGGCGTGCAGGCAGAAGTAATACTTAAATGTGGGATCGACGCTGGAAAGCATCTTGATGTTGGCCCCGGCAGAGAAAAATTTGTCGCCCGCCCCGGTGAGCAAAATGACGTAAACATCGTTCTCCATGCGCGCGCGCAGGATCGCTTCATCAAGCTGGCGGTTCATTTCGTAGGTATAGGTATTGGCGGGTGGGTCGCACATCTCGATTACGGCTACGCCGCCGTCCTTGCGGTAGTTGACAAGCTGCTTTGTGGTTTCGCCGGTCGCCGGCTGCATTGTGGTTGCCATATTTGTAGCTCCTTATGTCTTACTAAACTTCAACTTGTCTAATCCCCAGTTCATTCCGAGCGCGGCGAAGAACTCTGGTCCCGCCGGCAATCAAGAACAAATCGTCTCAGCGCGCATCTCTGCGCGTCCGACTGCCCGTCATCACGCCGTGCAGAAAAATATTGCTCATCTCGCCTGCAAGTTGCTCAGCATCGGCATCAACCCGTGAGTTGTGCCAGGTGTAGATCCAATTCATCATTCCGAACAAGCCGAGGACTGCGATCCGGGTAGAGAACTGCAATCCGCGATCGCTCTTCAATTTCTCGAGCAAACCCATGCAGATGCGGTAGTATTCGCGTTTGATGGAGGCCACTTCCGAAGCGAACCCGTTCTTGAGGGCCTCCGCCTCATGCGAGAGCACCTTCATGCTCGCCGGATTGGCAAGAAAATACTCCAGATGATTGAGAATGAGGATGCGGATCTGTTGCTCAGGGTCGTTCACGCCCTCAAGCCGCGCCTTCAGTCGCTGCACGATGGTAGTGAACGTGTGTTTCTGGATTAGGAAAAGCAAGCGCTCTTTGGACTCGAAGTAGTAATAAAGGCCGGCCAGCGACAAGCCGCTTGCGCGAGAAAGATCGCGCATGGAAGCTCCCTCATACCCTTTCTTGCAAAAGACTTCCGTGGCATGGGTGAGAATCTCCGCCAGACGCCGGTCAAAGCGGGTGGCGGGCGCAAGCGCGGCGCGGTGCCGCCGCGGCGCAGAAACCCGTGCTGCTGTTGATGGACTCCCCATAGTCCTAGTCAGTCAGATAATTCGAACGTTCGTTCGAATCGTAGTATACGGCAAGGAGGGTCTCAATCACAAGTCCAGGTGGAAACCTTAGGCAGTTTCGGCCGCATATTCTTCAAGATAGTTGGATCGGACGATCCCACGTCACAGCTCCGCTTAGTTCCTCACATCCACCAGCAGTCGCTCGATCTCGCTCTTCACCTCGCCCGTCAGTGGCAGCAGCGGCAGGCGCGCCGGCCCACCGAAGTAGCCGTTGAAGTCCATGCCGTGCTTCACTCCAGGAACGCCAAGATCGCCGACCACACGTTGCGCCGCGCGGGCAATACGCTCTTGTTTCAGCCGTGCCAAGTCGGCATCGCCTTCCTTCCATGCCGCGTAAATTTCGTAGCACGAAGTCGGCGCAAGACAGGCGAACGCAAGAATCGCTCCTACCGCTCCAGCATCCAGCGACGGTTGCAGCTTGTTCGCCGCCCCAACCAGCACCTGGAACCCGGCTTCCTTCTGGCGTGTTTTCATTTTGCCGACTATCGTCACTGCGGCCGACGACGGCTTACCCGAAACCGAACCCTCCAACCCCGCAACCTGTACCAGTTCCCCGCCGTTTTCACGCGCGCCAGATATCGCTGCCGCGAGCATGCGCGGGGTCACCGCCTCAAATGTTTCCGTTACCGTGACGCTACGCTGGATGTGGCGTGCACTTGCCACCATCCTGCGCACTTTTTCCACGTCGCCGCTCGATTCCTTGATGCCGATCAGGTTCGGGTGCTCCGCCAGTTGGATCACCAACTCGGCGGGAATGTCGTAGCCGGTGGCTTGGGGAAAGTTGTAAATGATCACCGGGATCGGGGAACGGTCGGCCACAGCGCGGTAAAACGCCAGAATGTTCACCGGCTGCATCTGCTTCTTGTAATAGTGTGGCGTTCGGACCATCGCGACGTCGTAGCCGAGTTCAGCGGCATATTCGGTGAGCCGCAGTGTTTCGAGGACCGATTCGACTCCCGTGCCGGCAATCAGCACTTTGTTGAGTTCGGCCGCCTCGCGCGCGGACTTCAGCACATCGCGCCGCTCCTGATCGGAAAGCAAAATGGCCTCACCGGTCGATCCGAGCACGACCATGCCAGCGCATGGCGTCCGCGAGTAGCGCTCGACGTTGCTTTCAAGCTTTTTAAAATAGACATTGCCATCGGGATAAAACGGCGTAGTGATGGGAGGAAAGATACCGTGAAGGAGCATAACGAATTCAGCGTATCACTTCTTGGGTGGGGTTAGCAGGGGGATGGCTTCCCGCTTGTTCCGCCGGTAGACGCGGAAGTCTTGGTCAACTGTGATGACCGTGTGGCGCGGGTACAGTTCACTCAGGCGAATCAGGCAGAGGTCGGCCAGATCGGGCTTTCGATCGGCGTAGCGCGTGGCGAGATCGTGCAGATGTTCCAGATCGTCGGCGAGATCGAATGCCAGACGCAGCATTCCGTTCTGCAACATCTCAAGCGGCAATTTGCTGGAGCGCACCTGAAAGGCAGTTTCGGACAAAACCGACTCGCAGGTCAGCGCTGGCCATGTAATGTCTTCTGCAAGTTGTATCGCCCAAGCATGGTGCTGGTCGTGGACTTCGAGCAAAGCCACCAGAAACCCGGTGTCTGCAATAGCATTCATTTGCGCGAATATCCCTTGCGCGACGAGAGATCCGGCGGGCCATCTTTTAGAATGCCGGCATATTTTCTCCAAGCCTGATTTACATCAGGCTCAAGTGCGGCTTCCAGTGATTGGCGGACCATTCGTCCCATCGGAAGTCCGGTGCGGCGCGATTTCTCGCGCAGCCGCTCCAGCAGTTCTTCAGGCAGGCGGATTGTGAGTGTATTACTCATATGACATCATTGTAACACAGCCAATTACGCCTTCAGGGGCAAGGCTTGTATGTCCGCCCCGTTGGATCGGTTTCGTGGCGATACTCCAATTCAGTCCCGACATAGAACCGAGCATACTTGACCTCGGCAGAGCCGTCGTCGGTGCCGAAAACGTTGCCCCATATCATCCCTCCGCCGCACCACCCCGTTTCCAGCAACGATCGCGACTGATGGTCGTCCACGTAAAAGTATTTGTCTTTCGCCCAAGCATATTCCTGCTTTTTCCAACCAACCTTAAATGTACTTGACGTCTTTAGCGTGCCGTCCTTACCTATCCGGAAGATTAGGTGCTTGTTTACGACTTGCAACGCACGCAGTCTGGAACGGAAAAATCAATTCGCACCCAGCCCTGATAACCATTAGGAATCAGAAAACTGTCAGGAATTCGGGTGTGTATCACAGATGAATCGACCAAGAACCATCCCAGCCACGCAACCATAAGTAAAATCGGAATGCTCAGCAATATTGCGAGGCTAACCACGGCTTTTTTCAGCAAAGGGCTCATGTGCTGCGTACGCCTCGCTCCGCATGCAACTGCTGCAAGGCTCGTATATTCACTTCGCCGCGCTGCAGCGCCGCGATCCCTTCTGCCGCCGCGCGCGCTGCAGAAAGTGTTGTGATGGTGGGAATGCGGGCAGTCACAGCGGCGCGCCGGATCGCTCTCTCGTCGAACCATGGCTCAAGTCCGGTAGGCGTGTTCACGATGAGATGAATGCGCTGGCCCTTGATAAAATCTACCACGTTCGGACGGCCCTCTTTCACCTTGTAGACGCGGTTGACTTTCATGCCCGCCGCTTCGATCACGTCCGCGGTACCTGACGTGGCTACGAGCTTGAAACCCATCTCCACAAACTTGCGCGCCACATCGGCGACGTGGCGCTTGTCGTGGTCCGTCACGCTGATGAAAATGGTACCCTGCGTCGGCAACTTCTGCCCCGCGGCCAACTGGGCTTTGGCAAAGGCTTCGCCGAAGCTGTCGCCCACGCCCATCACTTCGCCGGTGGATTTCATCTCCGGGCCCAGCACGGTATCGACGCCGGGAAACTTATTCCACGGAAACACCGGCGACTTCACGTAATAGCATCTCCCGGTGTCGAGATCGGTGCCGCGGTCGATGTTCTCCGGCAGGAATTCGCGCAGCTTGCGTCCCGTCATCAGCCGCGCCGCAATCTTGGCAAGAGGAACTCCCGTGGCTTTGGAAACATATGGCACTGTGCGCGAAGCCCGCGGGTTTACTTCCAGCACGTAGACTTTACCTCCTTCCGCGCCATTTCCCGACCCGCTTCCATTGCCGCGCGGGATTGCGAACTGAATATTCATAAGCCCCACCACCTTCAGCGCCCGCGCCAGTTTGAAAGTGTAATCGCGCATGCGGTCCATAAGCGGCAGTGAAATATCGACCGCCGGCAGCACGCACGACGAATCGCCGGAGTGAATGCCGGCCTCCTCAATATGCTGCATAATTCCGCCGATGACTACGTCTTCGCCGTCGGAGAGCGCGTCCACGTCAAGTTCAATCGCGTCTTCGAGGAAGTGATCGATCAGCACGGGGCGATCGTGCGAGTACTCGACTGCCTCTTTCATGTAACGCACAACTGATTCTTCGTCGTATGCGATCACCATGGCGCGCCCGCCCAGAACGTACGAAGGCCGCACCACCACCGGATATCCCACGCGCTTTGCACCCTCAATGGCCTCTTCGAGCGAGGTGGCCATCACTCCCGCGGCCTGAGGAATGTTCAGTTCTTCCAGCAGCTTGTTGAAGTGCTTGCGATCTTCCGCCAAGTCGATCGATTCCGGGGACGTGCCGATAATGTTTACGCCCGCAGCCTTGAGCGGCAAGGCCAGGTTCAGCGGGGTTTGCCCGCCAAATTGCACGATCACCCCCACTGGCGCGCCTTTCGATGCTTCGTGCTGATAAATCGCCAAAACGTCCTCGAGCGTCAGCGGCTCGAAGTAGAGCCGGTCACTGGTGTCATAGTCGGTCGAGACAGTTTCGGGATTGCAGTTGATCATGATCGTCTCGTAACCGTCTTCGTGCAGCGCGAACGAAGCGTGGCAGCAGCAGTAATCGAACTCAATTCCCTGCCCAATGCGGTTGGGCCCGCTGCCCAGAATGATCACTTTCTTCTTGTCGGTCGGCGCAGCTTCATCTTCGTCTTCATACGTCGAATAAAGATATGGTGTGAAACTCTCGAACTCCGCCGCGCATGTATCCACGCGTTTGTACACGGGCATCACACCGTGTTTTTTGCGCAGATGCCGGACTTTCTCTTGCCCTTCCAGCCGCCACACGCTCGCCAAGCGTCCGTCAGAGAGCCCCATGCGCTTAGCCTCACGCAACACCTCGGTTGGAATCGACTCCATCGGGTGCTTCTCCAGCTCGAGTTGCATGTCGTTTATTTCTTTGAGCTGATAGAGGAACCAAGGGTCCATCGAGGTCATCTTGGCGACCTGCTTCACGGTGTGTCCCTGCCGCAGCGCGTACTGAATATAAGCAAGGCGCTCGGGATGCGGCGTTACCAGCCGTTGTGTCAGAATCTTCGGCTCAATCTTGTCGGCGCCCACGCGCTTGCCGGTGTCGAGCGAACGGATGCCCTTCATCAAGGCTTCTTTAAAGGTGCGACCAATCGCCATTACTTCGCCCACTGACTTCATCTGCGGACCCAGGTTCTCATCGGCGCCGGGAAACTTCTCGAACTGCCATTTCGGAATCTTTACGACGACATAGTCGAGGGTCGGCTCAAAACATGCCGGGGTCTTGCGCGTGATGTCGTTGGGAATTTCATCCAGCGTGTAGCCGACGGCGAGCTTTGCGGCGATCTTCGCAATGGGAAAACCGGTGGCCTTGGATGCAAGCGCGGAAGACCGCGACACACGCGGGTTCATCTCGATTACGACCATCCGCCCCGTCTCGGGATTCACGCCGAACTGAATATTCGAGCCGCCGGTGTCGACGCCAATCTCGCGAATCACCGCGATCGATGCGTCGCGCATGGCCTGGTATTCGCGGTCGGTAAGGGTTTGTGCGGGCGCGACCGTGATCGAATCGCCCGTGTGCACCCCCATGGGATCGAAGTTTTCTATCGAGCAGATGATGATGACGTTGTCCCTGGTGTCGCGCATCACCTCAAGTTCGAATTCTTTCCAACCGAGCACGGATTCTTCAATCAGCGCTTCATGCACCGGAGAAAAATCAAGCCCGCGCCCGAGTACCTCGACCATCTCCTCGCGGTTGTAGGCGATGCCACCGCCCGAACCGCCCAGCGTGAACGACGGCCGTACGATCACGGGAAAGCCAATCTTTCCGGCGAACTCAAGCCCATCTTTCACGTTGTTCACCAGCGCCGACTTGGGCACGTCGAGGCCGATCTTCTGCATCGCGTCTTTAAAAAAGAGGCGGTCTTCAGCTTTCTTGATGGCCGCCACGTTCGCGCCGATCAGATGCACATCGTATTTTTCAAGAACTCCGCCATCGGAAAGCTCAATGGCCAGATTGAGGGCCGTTTGTCCGCCCACGGTGGGCAGCACGGCGAAACCCGCGCCCGGGGCCATTTCGCGCTCGATGCGGATGATCTCTTCGAGATATTCGAGCGTAAGGGGCTCGATGTAAGTACGGTCGGCAATCTCCGGGTCGGTCATGATGGTCGCCGGATTGGAGTTGGCCAGCACCACTTGATAGCCCTCCGACTTGAGCGCCTTGCAGGCCTGCGTGCCGGAGTAATCAAACTCCGCCGACTGCCCAATGACGATGGGCCCGGAGCCGAGGATCAGGATTTTCGAGATATCGGTGCGTTTGGGCATCAGTAAGCTGCGCTCTCTTGCGGTGTGGTCTTCGAACTGGGGCATGCGCCGCCGAGCATACCCAATTTGAGGTTGAGCGGCGCGTCGATGGCCTTAGCGGCAACGGTGATTGGAATGAAGAGCGGTGCAAAGCCAATCGAGCTAATCCTCAACTGATAATCCCCCGGTGCAATACCAACCATGCTGAAATGGCCATCACTATTGGGCGTGACGGTCTTCACAGGAAGCTGATCTTTCGATTTGGACAGGAACAGCTCGATGTTGGCGCGACTGATGGCTGCGCCTTGCGGGTCGGATACATTACCCACAACGCGGCTCACCGTTAGTGCGGGCGCACCGCAAACCTCGGAGTACTCCAGGCCGCAGGAACTCTCCCCCAAGGCCACAACCAATTCCCGCTTGGAACCGGGCTTCACTAGAACTGGAATCTCACCTCGCGGCTCCCATGGCCCCAGAAGCGCTGGCTCAACTTTAATGAAGTACAGCCCCGGCTCAGGAGAACCTAGATCAAATCTGCCCGTCTCGTCGGTCAAGAGCCTCGACTCCAGCGAGCCGTTCAGCCCATGTACAAGCTGTAGCGAGGTTGTTGCGATAGGCTTCGCAGTTCCACTGGCCAAAAAGATTCCCTTTAGATCGGATGCCCGCAAGACTTGTGAACTGGGCCAGTGCAGTTGAATCTCCCGCTTCTGCGAACCTTTCGTGTCTGGGCTACCGACCACTTTCAGTCCAGCCGTGTCCCACCCGGCGATGCCTATCTGATCGATCTCCAGCGAATAATCGCCCGGTTCCACGTTTTCGAAATGAACTCTTCCCTTTTCATCGGTCAAGGCAAACTTTGAAACTCGATGTGCTCGCACCAGAATTACGCGCACGCCGGGGAACGTAGCGCCTTCGAGAGTGGAGACTTTGACTGTGAAGTCCTTGCCAACCGTGTAGGTCGGGGGAAAGTATGAGCAAGCAAATGCTTTCGAAGATAGGAGGGCAAAGAAAAGAAAGCCGAGAATCAAGATTTTCGAGATGTCAGTGCGTTTGGGCATTGAATCAGTTGTCAGCTAGGGGGCGCTTAAGGCGCTCCCCTCCAAAACTTCGGACGATAACCTTTCTTGCTAATCCCACTGCCACACGGCCCTCCTATTGAGAGTTTGGCCTCAAGAGGATGCTTGCACGCCATGGCCTGCTTAGAACTGGTTACCTTGACCGGCCAATAAAGCTGCCATATATCCGATTTCGCCGCCAGATTGTATTGTCCCTTTGGCATCGGAGGAAACATAAAGCTGCCCCGCTCGTCAGAAATCACCGACGCCACTACATTTTTGTCGCTAAGGAGCTGGAGCTCGACGTTGGGCACAAACTCTCCGGCGGGATCGAATACGTGACCACAAACCACCGCCGCCGGCACGGGATTCTTGCGCGAGGCAGGTGTTGGCACCAAGCGGAATCGCAATAATAGAAAGCGCGAGCAGCGCCAGTATTTGCTTCACCCTTTCCACTCCTCCATCATCTTCACGAAATCTTTGAACAGATAATGCGAGTCATGCGGCCCCGGCGCGGCTTCGGGGTGATACTGCACGCTGAACAGCGGCAGGTTGCGGTGCCGCAAGCCTTCCAGAGTCGAATCGTTCAGATCCATGTGCGTCAGTTCGACTTCGCTCTCCGGCAGCGAATCCGGATCGACTGCGAAGTTATGGTTATGCGCCGTAATCTCGATCTTGCCCGTGGCCAACTGCTTCACCGGATGGTTCCCGCCGTGGTGTCCAAACTTCAGCTTGAAAGTCTTTCCGCCGAGCGCGATGCCGACTAGCTGATGTCCGAGGCAAATGCCAAAGATGGGCTGCCGTCCCATCAGACGGCGAATCGAATCGACGGCATAGGTGCAAGGTTCAGGGTCGCCAGGACCATTCGACAGAAACACTCCATCCGGTTTCAACGCCAACACATCTTCCGCCACAGTCTGCGCCGGGACTACCGTCACCCGGCAACCCTCACCGCGTAACTTACGTAGAATGTTTTGTTTAATGCCGAAATCATAAGCCACCACATGAAAGCGCGCCGGCTCATCCTTCACTCCCACCTGTGCCACCGGCTCGTGCGAGCGTTCGCCCACTTCCCACACATACGGGTTCTTGGTACTCACCACTTTCGCCAGGTCGGTGCCGTCCATCTTCGGAATCGAGTTCGCCTTCGCGACCAACTTTTCTGCATCGCTCTCCATGGTCGAGACCACGCCGCGCATCACGCCATGGTCGCGCAAATGCCGCACCAGAGCGCGTGTGTCGATATCGGAAAGCACGGGCACCTTGAACTGTTCCAGATATTCGTCCGTCACCTGCTGTGAGCGCCAGTTCGAACTCACCTTCGAGAACTCACGCACGATCAGCCCTTCGATCCACGGACGCGTGGCTTCGTTGTCCTCCTGGTTGGTGCCGTAGTTGCCGATCTGAGGATTGGTCAGGACAACGATCTGTCCTGAATACGATGGGTCAGTGAAAATTTCCTGGTAGCCGGTGATGGAAGTATTAAAAACGACTTCGCCGTAGCACTCGCCTTTGGCGCCGTAGCCTTTGCCTCGGAAGACTCGACCGTCTTCGAGAGCAAGCGTAGCCTGCATTCTCGCTCCAGTGTGTGGATTTTAAGGATTTTATCAGGGATTGGGGTCAGGACCAAGCACGGAACGCGGCGTAGATGTGGAAATCTTGCCTTTGCGAAGACCTGTTGGGTTCGAGAATCAGTGCTCGACAGCTGGCAGGATGTAGTCGGTCAGGAGTTTCTCGGTCTGCTCGTGCATGCCGTGGGTATTATAGTTTGTGCTGGTGATGACGACCGCCAAATCCAAGTCAGGAAACGCCACAACTTTATTGCCACCGTTTCCGCTCATGAAAAACGCAGGATAGCTCTTCCCCGCAGACTTGAAAGCCTTCAGCCACCAGAGATAACCGTATTCCGTCTCCTCATCGATGCGAGCGTGGGGCCGCGTCGAACTCTCGCACCCAGGCATCGTTGACAATGCGCCTTCCCTGCCAGCTTCCTCCATTCAGGTAAAGTTGCACAATCTTCAGCAGCTCACGGCTGCTGAGGCGCAACCCGCCGCCGGTCTGCGGGATGTTCAACGGTGAATAGACCCACTGTGGGCTGGTGATCCCGAGAGGGCCGAAAAGCTTCTCTTCCGCGTAGCGATCGGTGCGCAGCCCCGTGGCTTTCTGGAGCACTTCGCTCAGGGTGAAAACTCCCCCAGTACAGTAGCTGAAATTCCGTCCGTAGGGTGGCGGTTCGATTTTCTCACCCAGGTGCATTCTGCCCGCAATCGGCAGATCGAGAATGAATTGCGCCCAGTCTTCGACAATGTACATCCGCTCTTCGTTGCCGCGGGACGCATCATTCCAGTCGTCACACTCCAGAGGAGACGACATGGTGAGGAAGTCTTCAAGCGTGATCTTGTCCTTTCTCGGATCGGGATTTTGCAGCTTGCGGGCACGTTCCGGCAGGAGCGCGAGCACGCGTGCATCTACGCCGCTCAATTTTTTCTCGTCTATCGCGATGCCTATCAGAATATCGGTAATGCTCTTTGTGGCGGAGCGGGTATCGCGAAGCGTGGTGGCGTCACCGTCGAAATACATCTCATACACGAGTTTGCCGTGGCGAGCGAGGAGCAGACTTCCGATTTTCTTGAAGTCTCCGGCACGAACCGCGGATTCTAAATCCTGCAAAGGTTTGGCTGAAAGTCCTACCGATTCCACGCTCGCCGTCGACCACCCCTCCTTCGTCGATTCCGGGGCCGAAAGGGGCACAGCCTGCGCAAACGACGAGGCACTCAAACCAGCACAGAACAGAACAAAGAAAGATTTAGTCACGTAACTGTTCATGTGGATTCACTCCAGCGCTAACAGGAATCACTCTTCTTCAGGAAAGACTCTGTGCACCGGAAAAGGTTGGCAACGCCAGAAGATTAAAGCTTACAAAATGCAGCTTCACCAGATTCTAGGCTAGCGTACTCTCCCCAGCTTATCCATCGGCCAATATCCAAACACGGCCTTCCCGTAAATATAACTCTGATTCACCGGACCGAAGTCGCGGCTGTCGTTCGACATTGAGCGGTGATCGCCGAGCACAAAATAACTGTGCGGCGCCACTACCATCTCCGGATACGACCGTGCGTCGTCATAGGCGGGGGGAACGTAATCTTCATCCAGCGCCTCGTTGTTCACATACACCTGCCCGCCGTCGATGCGGATGCGGTCTCCGGCCACTCCGATCACGCGTTTGATGTAGCTCTTCGAGGGATCGCGCGGGTAGCGGAACACCACAATGTCGCCGCGCGAAATCGGCTCCATGCGGTAGACGAACTTGTTGACGAAGATTCGCTCCTGGTCCTCGAGCGACGGCATCATGCTGGTGCCTTCCACCTTCACGGGCTGGTAGATGAACACGATGATGAACAACGAAATCGCCAGCGAGAGGATCAGATCGCGCAGCCACACTCCTAACGCGGGACGGAACCGCACCGCAGAGGTTGGCTGTGCTGGGGCAGGCTGCGTAAGCGGCGCCTGTTTATTATCCAATTCCGTGCTGGGCATATCGGACATGCGGCTTTTCTATTGTATACAGATCGTGTCCCCCCGGCAGCAGGATGTACAAATCAACGCCTTCAGGTACCTCCGGCCATACCGTCCCGTTACCAGGGGCATCGAAACCGGGTTAAAATAGAACGACAACGGAGACCTTCATGACGGCTAGCAGTCTGCTTCAAAGCAAGTACGCGCATCGGGCTCTAACGCTGGTTTTTCTCTTAACGGTGACGCTGACCATGTCGGCTCAATGGACCGCTCAGGAAGACGAAGGAGGGCTTCCGGCTTACAACGCCGCTCCGCCGCCCAAGGGGACGAAACTGCCAGCGATCCTCACCAAGGACCAGCTCTGGGGAGCGGACGCGCAGTATTCCTACCAGACTCATGCCTACGAGTTGGCGTCGAAGATTCCAGTCGTTCTCCATCAGCAGCCTTGTTATTGCTACTGCGACCGCATGGGCCACAACAGCCTGCATAGCTGCTTTGAAGACACCCATGGCGCGCGCTGTTCCACCTGCCTGAAGGAACTCTATTACTCCTATCAGCAGCACCAGAAGGGCAAGACCGCGGCCCAGATTCGGGCTGGCATCATCAAAGGCGAGTGGAAGCAGATCGACCTGCAATCGGCCGCCGCCATCAACTAGCTGCTAGTCCCGAGTCCCGAGCAAACCGTACCCGATACTCGGATGTATCTTGCTCGGGACTCGCGGCTCGGGACTTGTTACTGCTCTACTCATTGCCCAATACCCGCTCTTTGAGTGATACTTGGGTAGCGGCTCTTCGAAGTTCAAGAGCCAAGGAGTCCCCCATTACAATCGCAGGAAAAATTCTCCACATGGCTCAGAAGGCAAACCCCAAAAAGTCGTCCGTCGCAGACGATCCGCGTGTCACCCAAGCCCTGCAGAACTACGAAGCCGGACTGCGTGCTTTGCAGGAACACAAGTTCGAGAAGGCGAAACCGCTGTTTGAGAAAGTACTGGCCGGCCCCAGTAGGGAACTCACCGACCGTGCGGCGGTGCATCTCAGCACGTGCAACCAACACCTCGAGCGCTCGGCGACGCAGCAGTTCAAGAGTGTGGAAGAGCACTACGATTACGCCGTCTCACTCATGAACGTCGGAGACTACGTCTCGGCGCGAGAGCACATTGATAAACTGCTCAAGCAGTCGCCCAAGACTGATTTCGTCATCTATGGTTTAGCTGCTCTCGACTGTCTCACCGGTCACGTGGAAGACTCTCTCAAGCACCTGGATGAGGCCCTTCGCCTGAATGCCGGCCTGCGCTTCCAGGCGCGCAACGACTCCGATTTCCACAACCTGGCGGAAGATCCTCGCTTCACAGAGTTGCTGTACCCCGATCCGGCTGCCGATCTGGAGTCGCCGGATGGCTACTTCCGGGAAGACGAGTCTTCTTAGATCGGTTCTCGTTAGGCGGATTCTCTTTAAGATCGATTCTCGATGGAAACCAAAGCCGCTGATCTGCTGCCGGGGGAGAAGGCTACGCGCGAGCGTGGCCTGCGCGTGGTCGCCATCGGCGGCGGCACCGGCCTCTCCACTCTGCTCAAGGGGCTTAAGCGCTTCGCTCTCTCCCCGGCTGAGGTGGCCTCGTCCCGGCCCGATATGTCGGTCATTCGAGACCTCTGCGCCGTGGTCACGGTCAGCGATGACGGCGGCTCCAGCGGACGCTTGCGCAAGGAACTCAACATGCTTCCTCCCGGCGACATCCGCAACTGCATTGTCGCTCTCAGCGAGGACGAGGCTCTGCTCTCTCAGCTTTTCCGCCATCGCTTCGCCAAAGGTTCGGGCCTTGAGGGTCACAGCTTCGGCAATCTGTTCCTGGCTGCGCTCACCGACATCACCCATGACTTCTCGGAAGCGGTGCGCCTTTCTTCGGAAATCCTGGTCACCCGCGGACACATTCATCCCGCTACCACTTCGAACATCGAGCTCGAAGCCCTGATGGAAGACGGCACTCGCGTTCGCGGAGAAACCAAGATTACCGCCAGCAAAGTGCGCATCCAGGAACTCTTTCTGGTTCCGCCCAACGTCGAACCGCTGCCGCAAACCCTGGATGCGATTGCCCGCGCCGATATCATCAGCATCGGCCCTGGCTCGTTGTTCACCAGCCTCATTCCCAACCTGCTGGTGCACGGCATTGCTGATGCTATCGTCGATTCGCCGGCGACCAAGGTTTACGTTTGCAACCTCATGACCCAGGCCAACGAGAGTCTGGGGCTCACGGCCGCGGATCACATCCGCATTCTCAATCGCCATGCACGCCAACAGATCTTCGATTACGCGCTGATCAATCGCACTCCCATCTCGAATGAACTCAAGGCTAAGTACGCGCAGGAGGGCGCATGCCAGATCGTCGCCGATCTGGAGGCCATCGAAGCTCTAAACGTGATCCCGGTGCTGGGTGATTACTTGGAAGAGGCCGGGGTGGCGCGTCACAACACGTCGCGAGTAGCCAGTGATCTGGTGCAACTCGGTCCGCCGGGCGGCGCACACCGCCAGAGTTCATCTTTAGAGAAGTCTTAACGCACACTGCTCCAGTTCTTTCTTTCAGGGGCACGTCCCCGCTAGAATGTCCAGAGATACGAACGAATGGAGCTGATATCTCAAGAATTGAAAACGAAATGAAGAGAGAAATAAACAGGGCAACACTTGCCAGCATGCTGTTGATTTTGTGCCTGCTCGGAACGGCGGCCGCACAACGGGCTCCGGACAATGAACCCACAGCCGTCATGAATTTTCTTATCGTGAAGGAAGACAACGGCAAGCCCGTTCGCAACGCCGCGGTGATCATGCATCCCGTGAATGCGAACGGCAAGCAGAGCCGGGGCGGACTCGAACTCAAGACTGATTCCGAAGGCAAGACCAGCTTTGACGGCGTTCCCTACGGCAAACTGCGGGTGCAGGTGCTAGCTTCAGGATTCCAGACCTTCGGCGAGGACTATGATATCGACCGGGCTAAGCTAGATCTCACCATCAAGCTGAAACGGCCCCAAGGCCAGTACTCGATCTACCAGGATCATCCGGAAGAGAAAAAAGATGGCAAGAAAGACGACAAAGCGCCAGCGCCTGATCCCAGCGCCAAGCCACAGTAGAGCTGACTGCCGGATTTTCTTTGCTACCTGCCGGCGTGATCGATCTCAAACTGCACGAGTTTCTTGAGCTGCTCGTAGGGGATGTCGGCGATCCCAAGCATCCGTCGGCCGTTAATGAAGACCGTCGGTGTCTGCGTCACGTCGAGAGATTGCCCCAGGTCGACTGACTTCTTCACTATGGCATCAGTCGCCGGCAGAGCGGCGCAGGCAGAAATCTTCTGCGCATCCAGACCGAGACCGGTGGCAAGCTCCTTGAGTTTGTCATCAGCCGTGGCCGCAGCGACGCTGAGCTGGTTTTCAAAGACGGCATCGATGTACTTCCAGAACATTGCCGGGTGGAGCCTTCCCACGCAGTCTGAGTACTCCGCTCCTTTCCGCGCCCAGGGATGCAGAGATGCCGGCAGGGGAAATTGCTGAAAGACAAACCGGACCTGGGGAAAATCGTTGACCAGCTTTTCGAAGACCGGCTGAGCCGATTTGCAGTGAGGGCACTCCAGGTCGCTGAACTCCACCACGGAAATAACCGGGGTTCCGATGACAAGGGCGGGACCATCCGCGGCCTGGAGTTTGGCCCTGGTCGGCGCAAATGGGTTCGGCCCAAAAGGAATCATCTCGCCAACAATGGCGCTCTGGGTCTTGATCGAATAAAAGATATGTTGCGGAGCCTGCGAATTGATGGATAGCAGAATGTCGGCGACACCCGGTATGGCGGATGCGCGGATGTCGTGTATCACCCACTTGACGGACGGATCGTAGGCGAAGGTGCGTTGCATCGCTGCCTCGACATCGTCGTTTGTAGGCAGCGCGGTGTCCGGATTGGTGGTGGAGGCATCAGGCTTTCGCGAGGGCGCAGCGAGTTTGCCGGCCGGCGCAGTCTGGGCAACAATAATGCCGCCCGAGATCAGACACGCAACCAACACAAACTTCTTCAGCATATTTCACGAATCAAACGAAATCTGCAGTTATTTGAAATGCCACACCACGCCGCCGCCGACGAAGAAGTTGTGCTGACGACTCTTGCCCGTATTGGCCAAAGGGAAATTTGGTTCGCCAGACCAGAAGTCGCGGACCTGGCCGCGAATACTGAAACGGCGCCAGACTTTCACGTCCAGACCTAATCCGCCCTCAAGTACGCCTGTGGTCGAGGAAGTCCCGGGATTGGTCCCGTAGTAGATGAGGTTCTTACCCTCGCTGAAGTGGCCGAAACCGCCGCCCAGGCTCACCCAGGGCGTAACCGCCGTCTCGGGAAACAGATTCACGCGAACCGCGGGAGTAACGAATATCTGTGAGTACTTGGTGGGAACGTCGGGGCCGCCAGAGTTGAGTTTCTCATCCAGATTGAATGCCGCGGGCACTTCTCCTGAGATCGCATAAATGGGAGTAGTCAAGAAGCGCCGCGCATAGTTCACTTCGAACGTGAGGCCGTGGCCGGAGCGAATGAAAGGGTTGATGGTAGGCGCGTTCGAACCGTGAATGCCCTGGTCGCTGATGAACATGCGGCCAATCATGCCGGTCACTTCGTTTTTCTCGTCCTGGGCCGACGCGTAGGCGCCCAGAATGGACATGGTCACTGCCAGGACTGCGATTACGGCATTTTTCCCAGACATTTCCCCTCCAGGATGCGGGACTCACATTTTCTTCGGTAACGCCTAGGGTAGCACGCAAGGATAGGGTTTTCTTCCACAGGCACTATCTTTTATGGTGCCGTTAGTCAACCGGCAGTTCAGGTGCGCCAGGTCTGGCGGACGGTTCTCTCTGAACCCCTCCACGGAATGTTAGAATAGCTTGATTACATGCCTTCGAAAAGCCTCACCATCCCCCGTCCCAGCGAAAAAACTACTGTGTCGGACGACCGTGCTCGGGATGCACGTCCGCAGAAAGTGGGCTTCGTCAGCCTGGGATGCCCCAAGAACCTCGTCGATAGTGAGGTAATGATGGGCCTGCTGGCGAGGGCTGGCGCCGAACTTTCTCCTCGGGCCGAGGATGCCGACATAATCGTGGTCAACACCTGCTCCTTCATCGAGAGCGCGCAACAGGAATCGGTGAATACGATTCTGGAAATGGCGCAGCATAAGACTTCAGGCCAGGGCGAAGAAGCTAGTCGTGGCGGGATGTCTGGTAGAACGCTTCCGCAATGAAATCCGCCAGCGCATTCCAGAGGTGGACGCCGTTGTGGGGACTGGGGAGTTGCAGAGCATTCTGGCGGCGACGGGTATTGGAGCAACCCCGCCACAGAGTGATTCCCCGTTCGTGGTGTTGCCTTCGCGGGCTGAGGGCAATGCGCGGCTGGCACAGGGACGATTCTCTCGCGGGCAGTGGGACGGCGCAATTGCGGATCTGCCGAACTATTTGTATGACGACGAGACGCCGCGGGTTCTTGCCACGCCGAAATCCACCGCCTATATCAAGATCGCTGAAGGCTGCGACCACCCTTGCACATTCTGCATCATCCCGCAGTTGCGCGGGCAGTTCCGTTCGCGGCGATTCGAGTCCGTCGTTGCAGAAGCCGAACGATTGGCACAGTCTGGCGTGCGGGAAATCACTTTGATCGGGCAGGACACAACCTGCTACGGAGAAGATTTCGGGCTAAAAGATGGTCTGGCACTGCTGCTCGAAAAACTCGCCACGATTCAGGATCTGCGCTGGATCCGCTTCCTCTATGCCTATCCCAACAAAATCACGGGCAAACTGCTGGAGACCATCGCATCTTCCGAGAAAATTTGTTCCTACATGGACGTGCCGCTGCAGCATGCCTCCGCGCCGGTGTTAAAGCGCATGAAACGCGGCGGTGGCGCCGATGTATTTTTGCGGTCGATAGGCAAGATGCGGCGAGCGATTCCTGACCTCACCTTGCGCACGTCGTTCATCGTTGGCTTTCCGGGAGAAACCGAGAATGAATTCGAAGAACTGTGCCAGTTCGTGCGCGATGCTCAATTTGACTGGATGGGAACTTTCTCCTATTCCGACCAGGATGGCGCCGACGCGTACGGATTAGACAAGAAGCTCTCCATCCGCGAGATCGAGTGGCGGCGTAAACACCTGATGGGGATCCAGCGCCAGATCAGCAAGAAGAAAAAGAAGGCTCTCGTGGGACAGGAGTTCGACCTGCTGCTCGAAGGAACATCGGAAGAAACCGATCTGCTGATGGAGGGCCGCACTGCGATGCACGCGCCCGAGATTGACGGCAAGGTCTTCGTGAACGATGTCCCGGAAGACGCGCAGCCCCAGCCGGGTGAGTTTTACCGTTGCCAGATCACGGATTCGCACGACTATGATCTGGTGGCGAGGATTCTGTAGCTGTTCGTTTGTGTGTCTGTGGATTGACCAGCAGAACCCTGAAACTTCCTTAACATGCCCCGCAAGCGCACGCTGAAACTCCGTTGCCCGATCTGCAAGAAAGCCGTGAAAAGCGGCGACCCCGAGTTCCCTTTCTGCAGCGACCGCTGCCGCACCATTGATCTGGGCAAATGGGCGAGCGGCGCTTACGTGATTCCGTCCCCGGTTACCGACACAGAGGAGCAGATTCGAGAAAGCACGCCTGAAGATTCGGAAGAAGAATCGTGAAAGATACAACCGAGATCGCCGTCACGAAACCCAACAGTAGCGCTAGCGACAGTAGCGCCGGCGTCCCGCCGGCTGTCGCGGGGGCGTCCCGCCCCCGCTTCGGCGAAGTCAAAATCCGCGATCTCGGCCGCCTGCCGCACTGGGAAAAAGAAGGCGCCACCTACTTCATCACATTCCGGCTTGCGGATTCTCTACCCAAATCAGTTCTGGATCGTATCGAATCCGAGCGCACCGCCATCGTCGCCACTGCCAATCAACTACATCGATCCCTAAGCGCCGATGAACGCAAGAAGATCCAGCAGCTCTCGACGCCGATTATTGAACAATTCCTCGATAATGGCGCGGGCGCATGCCATTTGCGAAATCCGGCTATCGCGGAAGATATCGCAAACACTTTGCGCCACTTTGATCAGAGACGGTACCGGCTATTTGCATGGTGCATCATGCCAAATCACGTCCACGTAGTTGTTCGGCTTTTCCCCGGTCAGCGTTTGGCGGCTGTGGTTCATTCTCGGAAGTCCTTCAGCGCGAAACAGGCCAACAAGGTTCTTAGAGCGTACGGGGCCTTTTGGCAGAGGGAGTATTACGATCACCTAATTCGGGGCGAGGAGGAGTTCGAGTGGGCGGTACGCTACGTTGCGGAGAACCCCGCCAAAGCGAAACTACAACAATGGAGATGGGTTTGGTTGCGGGGGCGGGACGCCCGCGCGACAGCCGCCGAGGACGGCGGCGCTACACAAACCGCATGAAATCTCCCGCGCCTAAACCGACTCCGCGCTGGGCCACCCTGATCGCCACATTCTTCGGGATCGGACACCTACGGCCCGGCCCAGGCAGTTGGGGATCGGCGGCAACCGTACTATTGTGGGCGGCGCTGGCCCACGCGCTTGCGCCTGCGCTGCGAACACCTACCGCAATCGCATTGGCCCTCGCCGTCACGCTGATCGGAATTCCCGCAGCTACGCAGGCCGCGCGAGGCTCCGGGATCAAAGATCCGCAGTTTGTTGTGATCGACGAGGTTGCGGGCCAACTGGTGGCTCTAGTCGCAGTGCCGCTCGCATGGAAATCTTTTCTGGCGGGCTTTATACTTTTTAGAGCCTTCGACATCGTCAAGCCGCCGCCCGTGCGACAATTGGAGGCTTTACCGGAAGGGACTGGAATTGTGCTTGACGACGTTGCCGCCGGCCTCTATGCGCTGGGAATCGTGCATCTCTTGTTACACTTTGGTCTTCTAAAATAATGCGAGTGTTTTCCTCATGGGATTTTCCGACCGCATCCTGGGCAAAAAAAGTTCGAATGGCGGACCGCACATCGAGTCCGTCTCGCCAGTATTGGCGCTGGCGGGGGGCGAAGTCCGCATCGTCGGCTCCGGATTGCGGCCGCAGCAGTACCAGCGCCCGCGCGTGCAGTTTGGCGAACTGGAGGGCGGGGTCGTAATCAGCTCCGACGCATTTCTCGTCGCCCGCGTTCCCGAGGGAGCGACTTCGGGCCCGGTGATAGTTGCCGCCGATGGACACGTCAGCAACGCGCACACCGTGAAGGTCGCCGTCCCCATTGCTGAGAATCTGCACCCTGTAACCAATCCGGCGCTCGATGCGGAAGGCAACATCTACACGACTTTCTCGGGTTCACGCGGCCAAAAGGTTCCGGTCGCGATCTTCAAGATCGATACCAACTACGCCATCAAGCCCTTTGTCGTAGAGATGATGAACGCAACCGCCATCGCCTTCGACCGCCAGGGGCAGATGTATGTTTCTTCGCGCCATGACGGCGCCGTCTATCGCGTTGCCCCCAACGGAAACATGACCACGTACGCCGAGGGCATGGGCGTCGCCACGGGAATGGCCTTTGATCGCAGCCAGAACCTCTATGTGGGCGACCGCAGCGGCACGATTTTCAAGATCGGACGCGATCAGCAAGTATTCGTGTTCGCCACCCTGGAGCAGAGCGTTTCCGCCTATCACCTTGCCTTCAGTCCGCAGGGGGACCTGTTTGTGACTGGCCCAACAACGTCGAGCTACGACTGCGTACACAGAATTGATCCACAGGGGACGGTGCACACATTTTTCCGCGGCCTGGGACGACCGCAGGGCTTGGCTTTTGATTCGACGGGCAACCTGTATGTGGCGGCATCGCTCTCCGGTAAGCGTGGCATTGTGAAGATCACGTCCGAAGGCAAAGCCAGCCTCGAAGTTGCGGGCCTTGGACTCGTGGGGCTAGCTTTTGCACCCGGACGAAGCGTGATTCTGGCGACCACCGACGCGGTGCACCATCTTTCCTGGAATATTCCCGGGCTGCCCCTGCTGCCGGAGTAGCGAAGATCAGTTCTCAGTTCCCAGTTCTCAGGAACTGAATACGGAGAACTGGGAACTCCCATTTTCATTTACACTTCTAGCCGTGAACGCTGAGATCATCGCGGTTGGCTCCGAACTGCTAACGCCTTTCCGCATGGACACGAATTCTCTCTATCTCACCGAGCAGATCAATCAACTGGGTGTCGAAGTCGTTTTCAAAAGCGTAGTTGGCGATGATCTCAAGCGCCTGGTGGCGGCCGCGCAACATGCGCTTTTTCGCTCGGAGATCGTCATTTTCAGCGGCGGTCTCGGGCCCACCGAGGACGACCTTACCCGGGAAGCCGTGGCCGAGGCTCTGGGCGTTCCGCTGCGTCGTGATGAGGAGATCCTCGCTGGTATTGAACGGCGCTTTGCCGCGCGCGGTTGGAAAATGTCCCCCAACAATGCCAAGCAGGCGGACGTTCTCGAGGGAGCAGCGGTACTGCCTAATCCGAATGGAACCGCGCCGGGACAGTGGCTGAGTGGCAAATTCGATGGCCGCGAGCGCATTGTCATCCTGCTGCCGGGACCTCCGCATGAGCTAAAGGCTTTGTTTGAGGCGGAGTGCCGCGAGCGGTTGCGGGCGAAGTTGCCGGTGGCCTTCCTTGTGACCCGCGTGTTAAAGGTGGCCATGCTCGGCGAATCTCATGTAGATGCGCGCGTGGCGCCCATCTACAAGCGCTACGCCGACGTGCAGACGACAATTCTGTCGGGAGCGGGAGAGATCCAATTGCATTTCACCTCCCGCGCCGGGACCGAGGATGAAGCGCAGGCGCGCGTAGACGAAGCAGCCGACGCGGTCGAGGAGGAACTCGAGGATGCGGTGTTCTCGCGCAACGGTGAATCGCTCGAGCAGATCGTGGGCTACTGGCTGCAGATGCGCAACGCCACGCTGGCCGTGGCAGAGTCCTGCACGGGCGGTCTTCTGAGTGAGCGCATCACGTCAGTCAGCGGAAGTTCGCGCTACTTTGCCGGCGGCGCGATCGTCTACTCGAATGCGCTGAAAACCGAACTCGCAGGAGTGCCCGCCGACATGATCGAACGCCACGGCGCAGTGAGCCGAGAAGTGGCAGCCGCGCTGGCCGAGGGCATTCGCTACCGCTGCGAGACCACTCTGGGCATCGGCATCACCGGTGTGGCCGGGCCCGCTGGCGGAACGCCAGAGAAGCCCGTGGGATTGGTGTTCCACGCGTTAGCCAGCGACAGCGGGACGGAAGTGATCGAAAAGAATTTTCCCGGCGACCGCAAGCGCATCCGCTGGTTCGCGACCACGCTGGCGCTGGATATGGTGCGCAGGAAGTTGATGTGAACGAAGCTTTTAGCTCTTAGCCTTTAGCGTGGAACTCTGCTGCACGGCAGTTCGAGCTAAAGGCTAAGAGCTAACAGCTAAGAGCTTCTATGCGCCTCTTCGTTGCCCTCGACATCGACGACGTCATCCGCGGTCGAATTGCCCGCTTCCTCGACGGCGTCCGCGGATTTGCCCCAGATGCGCGCTGGGCGCGGCCCGAATCGTTGCACGTCACCTTGAAGTTCATCGGCGAAAGGCCCGAGGAGGAGGTTGAGAAGATCAAGCAGGCGCTGGAAGCAATCGCAGATGAAGGGTGCGAAATGAATTTTCGTGGCTATGGATTCTTCCCCAGCGCGCGCTCGCCGCGAGTATTCTGGATCGGCATCGAAGAGGGGCAGACCCTTGCTTCCCTGGCCGCCACGGTGGATGTGAGGCTGGTGTCACTCGACATCCCGAAGGAGGAGCATGCCTTCACCCCCCACCTCACGCTGGCGCGCGGTGGAGGAGGTTCCGGCGCTCCGCGCAAGCAGCGGGGAGATCGTCCCAACGGCAGCTTTCAGCGTTTGCAGGAGAAACTGGCGGCGCTGCCTGCGCCAGAGTTTGGTACCATGACGGCCCGCGAGTTTTTTCTGTACCAGAGCCGGCTTTCGCCGACCGGCTCAACATACACAAAGCTGGCGGGATTCAAATTGCAGTAGCGCTTCGAGCAGGACCCTGGACACTTGCCAGCGCTTCTCGCCATCGCCGCAGTGAGCTACCTGCTGGGGTCGATCCCCTTCGGATATCTGCTGGTCCGCATCTTCCGCGGCGAAGATGTGCGCCGAAGCGGCAGCGGAAATATCGGAGCGACCAACGTTTCCCGCAAATCGCCCGCGCTGGGAGCGCTGACGCTGCTGTTGGATGCATTGAAAGGAACTGCGGCGATGGCAGTGTCCTACAAGATAGCCGATCATGCCGTGCCCATTCCCACCTTTGAACAAATGGCGTTCGCGGCGTTGTTCACTGTGATTGGCCACATGTTTCCGGTGTGGCTGAAGTTTCGCGGCGGCAAGGGGGTCGCCACCGCGCTGGGATCGTTCGTCGTGATCGCGCCCACGGCAGTGCTGGTCGCTGCCGTCGTTTTCGTGGCGGTTGTCGCAATCTCCCGCTACGTTTCCTTGGGATCGATGGTTGCTGTCGCAGTCTTCCCTCTTGCGGAGTGGATCATCGGACGGCTTTATGTTCCTCGTTTGGCGCTGGTTCTGATGACGGCCACTTCCCTGCTTATCATCTTCCGGCACCACCAAAATATCCGGCGCTTGCTGTGCAGGCGCCGAAAACCGCCTCGGAGCAAAGCCGTCATGAGCCAGATCGCAATCATCGGCGCGGGCGCCTGGGGCACGGCTCTCTCGATTGTTCTGGGACGTAAAGAGACCCACCGGGTTCGCCTGTGGGTTTACGAAAAAGAAGTTTGCGAATCTATCGCGAAGCAGCGCGTGAATGAGAAGTTTCTTCCCGGCCAGACCATTCCGGCCTGTGTGTTGCCGAGTGGTGATCTCGCGGAAGCGCTTGAGGGCGCAGTCATTGTGGTGAGCGTAATGCCTTCGCAACATTGCCGCCGTATGTTTCAGCAGATGCGGCCGCACCTGCGGGCAGAAACCATGATCGTGAGCGCGACCAAAGGACTCGAAGAAAAATCCTTGCTTCGCATGACCGAGGTGATAGCGCAGGTTTTTAACGGCAATGAGGCATTAATGCCGCGGGTCGCCGCCCTCAGCGGCCCGTCGTTCGCACTGGAAGCTGCGCGTGGAGATCCCACCGCAATCGCCGTCGCATCGCGGGACAGAGAACTCGCGCGCACAGTCCAGCAGGAATTCAGCCATGCCAGCTTCCGCGTGTATACCAATGAAGATCCGGTTGGAGTGGAACTGGGCGGCGCACTGAAAAACACGATCGCCATTGCCGCCGGTGTTTGCGCCGGTCTCGGCCTCGGGCATAATTCCGCGGCGGCCCTTATCACGCGCGGTCTGGCGGAGATGACGCGGCTGGTGGTGGCTTGTGGAGGCAAAGCTGAAACCATGGCGGGCCTCGCCGGCCTGGGCGACCTGGTGCTGACTTGCACCGGTGGCCTGTCCCGCAATCGCAGCGTCGGCGTCGAACTTGGCCGTGGGACAAAACTGCCGGAGATTCTCGCTGGGATGCATGGCATGGTTGCCGAAGGAATCTTTACGACCACGGCCGCAGTGGGGCTGGCGCGGGCTCGCGGTGTCGAGATGCCGATTACCGAGCAAATGCACGCCATCCTGCACGAGGGCAAAGCTCCGCGCGAAGCAATTTATGAATTGATGACCCGCAGCAGCAAAAGCGAGACGCTCAGGATATAAGTAAAGATAAAAAGCGGCGGCCGGCTTCCGCGTTTCGTTGCCAAACCCGCCCCAGGCGGGCTTTTCGACTGGTACTTTGGTAATGGCGAACCTGGCGGTTTTCGCCTGCCGGCACTGCTTGCCACATTAGAATTCTATAGAGACCTGTGAAATCCGCCGCCACTTCGATCGACGGCGCCCCCGAAACGAGCCAGGGGAGCGACTTGTCTCATAGCACCTAATCCGGCGCGCATCCCCATTTTGTATGTAATTCTCGGCGTGCTCCTGATCATCAGCATCGTTCCCATGTACTTCTATTCCGCGCAAGTGGAGGCCATTAACCGCGACCGCCTGAAGACCAACGAAATGCTTCTGCAGAATACGGTGACGCGGTCCCTCGCCGACGATCTATCGCAGCACGAGCGCTCGCTCCGGATGATGCTCGCAAACCTTTCGTCGGCGATTCAGGTGGCGAGCGGCGGCGACATCGGCGGAAAGAATATAAAGGCGCCGGAATTGCGCGCGCTGCTGGAAAACTTTGTTTCTTCCTCCGATGAACTCGCTTACGCCACGCTGCTCAATTCAGACGCGAAGGGCGTTTCGGCCGGCCGCATCGCACCGGACGCCTTCCTGCAGCGCGAGCTGCAGCATGCATTTGACGCGGCCCGCGATGGTCGCGCCTACAACGGCCAGGCGCTGCAAGTGGGAGACGGCAAGTCGGCGCGGACGGTTTTGCTGGTAAGCAGTCCGGTCAGCTACGGCGGGCGCTTTCTCGGCATGGTGGGCGCGGTCGTAGATCTGCAATTTCTGATTCGCCGCTTGCAGGAAGTCACCGGCGGCGGGTTGATTCCCTACGTCGTGGACGCTCAGGGCCGTCTGGTGGCTGCCGGTACGACGCAATATGTAACCGGCCAGGACATGAAGAGTCTGGAGATCGTCCGCAATTTTGTTGACGAGGGCAGCAAGGCGCAGTTGGCCGCCACCAAAGAATTCGCGGTGCACCAGGGCAAGAACAATGTAGACATGCTCGGCACTTACAGCCCCGTCACTCCGCTCGACTGGGCAGTCGTGGTGCAGAAGCCGCAGCTCGAGGCCTATCGCGGAGTCATTGAAATGCAGCGCACGGCGCGCCTGCTGGCGATTCTGGCCGTACTGCTGAGCATTGGCGTCAGCATTTTCGCAGCCCGCAGGATCACTTACCCGTTGCAGATTCTTACCCAGTCCAGCCGCGCTCTGGCGCGCGGTGACTTTTCGCAACGGGTTCACCTGGCAAGCCGCACCGAAATCGGCGAACTCGCCGAGACTTTCAACACCATGTCCAAGGATCTGGAGCGGTTCGTCGAGGATTTGAAGCGGGCCGCGGATGAAAACCGCGCTCTGTTTCTCGGCTCGATCCAGATGCTGGCCGGCGCAGTTGACGAAAAGGATCCCTACACCCGCGGCCATTCCGACCGTGTCACGCGTTATTCATTGATGATCGGCAAAGAACTGGGCCTTGATGCCGCTTTCCTGGAAACGCTGCAGATTTCCGCGCAGCTCCACGACGTAGGCAAGATCGGCATCGAGGACCGCATCCTCAAGAAGCCGGGCGCGTTGGATGCCGAAGAATTTGAGGTCATGAAGACGCATACCACGAAGGGCGCCAATCTCCTGCGCCCGGTAACTCAGCTTGCGGAAATGCTTCCCGGCATCGAGTTGCATCACGAAGCCCTCGATGGCCGCGGCTATCCTTACGGACTTAAAGGAGATCAGATTCCGCTGCAGGCGCGCGTGATCGCGGTGGCCGACACTTTCGATGCGTTGACCACCAATCGCCCGTATCAACATGCTCACACACCCGAAGAGGCGTTGAAAATCATCAACAATCTCGCCGGCAAACGGCTTGACCCGGAGACGGTGAAAGCCCTCGTCGCGGTCTACGAGCGCGGTGAGATTCGCATTCAACGCAGTATTGCAATCAAGAGGCCGATAGTTGCCGATCCAACTGCGAACGTGCCTCCGGCCGCCCCAGCCCCGCCCGCCCTGGAAGCCGCCAACCTCGAACGAACGCGCGTTTAAGCTTTCATTTCCCACCCGGCGCTACTCGGTACTCGGTACTAGGTACTTGGTACTAATGCGCGACCGCTATAATCAATCTTTAGGCTTTCCTCATGATTCAAACTCTATTCGGCAGCACCGAAGAAAAGAAAACAGGACTTTTCGAGCGCATGAAGCAGGCGGTCACGCGCACGCGGGAAAACCTCGCCGAGCGCATCGAGGAGGTCGTTTCCCTCGGCAAGGAAATCGACCGCAACACCCTCGATGACCTTGAAGCCACGCTCATTGGCGCCGACCTCGGCAGCACGACCACCCAGCAAGTGCTGGGCAAGCTTCGCGACAAGGCTGACCGCAAACAGATCAAGGATGTGCAGGAGTTGAAGCGCCTGCTGAAGGAAGAGCTGCTTGCCATTCTGAGCGCCGCGAATTCTCGGCCCGTCCAGAGAGTGGAAGGCGCGCCTGAGGTAATTCTCGTGGTTGGCGTGAACGGAACGGGCAAGACTACGACCATCGGTAAACTGTCGCAGGTATTCCGCGCGCAGGGCAAGAGCGTGCTGCTGTGTGCGGCGGATACTTTTCGCGCGGCCGCCATCGATCAACTGGAGATCTGGGGCCAACGCACGGGCACAGAAGTAATTAAAACCAAGCCCGGCGGTGATCCTGCTGCCGTACTGTTTGATGCGCTGCAAGCCGCAACCGCGCGGAAGACAGACTACGTAATCGTTGACACCGCCGGCCGCCTGCACACCAAGACCAGCCTCATGTCTGAGTTGGACAAGATGCGCCGCACGGCCCAACGGATTATTCCCGGCGCGCCGCACGAGACGCTGCTGGTGATGGACGCCACCACTGGACAGAACGGCTTGCAGCAGGCGCGCCAATTCACGCAGTCGGCGGGCGTCACCGGAATCGTGCTGACCAAACTCGACGGCACCGCCAAAGGCGGCGTGGTGGTTGCCATCTCGCGCGAGTTAGGGCTGCCCGTGCGGTTTGTTGGCGTGGGCGAGAAGGTGGGCGATCTGCTGCCATTCGACCCAAGAGAGTTTGTGGATTCATTGTTTGAATAAGAGTTGTGTCTCACGGGGACGCCCTTCGTAGCGCCGGCATCCTGCCGGCTGTCCTGAGGGCGTCTCGCCCTCAGAGCGGGAGCGAGGACGCTCCCGCGACAGCCGCCGAGGACGGCGGCGCTACGTAGAGGGTCTCCATGGTGGATTTGTTTGTCCCCAAGATGCCGGACCACGCTACCGACGAGAAGTTCCTGCATCGTGCCCTCGATCTTGCACGCCAAGGCATCGGATTGGCCTCGCCCAATCCATGCGTCGGCGCCGTGATTGTTGACGCGCAGGGCAACGCCGCAGGGACGGGTGTTTACACCTATGATGGCGTGAAGCACGCTGAAGTAATCGCCCTCGAACAGGCTGGCGGCAAGGCCCGCGGCGGCGTTCTTTACATCAATCTCGAACCCCATTCTCATCAAGGCCGTACGCCTCCGTGTACTGACGCTTTGATCGCAGCCGGGGTCAGCCGTGTGGTTGCCTCCATGCCCGATCCCAATCCCAAAGTAAGCGGGCGCGGCTTTGAGAAGCTGCGCGCGGCCGGTGTCCACGTTGAGGTTGGCAGACTGGAGACGGAAGCTCGCCGTCTGAACGAGGCCTTCGCCCGCTACATTCGCCACGGCGTTCCTCTGGTTACGCTGAAAAGCGCGATGACGCTCGATGGCAAGATCGCTCCGCCCCCAGCGGCAGCATCGGACCGCACCCCGGGAACGCCCGCCGGAGGATGGATCACCGGCGAGGCAGCGCGGGCGCACGTCCACCAACAGCGTCACCAGAGCGACGCCATTCTGGTGGGCGTGGGAACAATCCTGGCTGACGATCCGCTGCTCACTGATCGCAGCGGCAATCCCAGGCGGCGTCCGCTGCTGCGCGTGATCTTGGATTCACATTTGCGGCTGCCCTTAGATTCGCGGCTAGTGCGGAGCGTCGCGAGCGCAGGCACGATCAAGAGCGATGTGCTGGTCTTCTGTTCGTCAGGAGTGGAGAAGAAAAAGCATGAACTGGAAGCCTGCGGTGTTCGGGTCGAGCAACTCACATCGGCGGCGCAGGATGGCCGTCCTGATCTTTATGCGATTTTGCGCCGCCTCGGACAACTTGAAATCACAAGTGTGATGATCGAAGGGGGATCGGCAGTAAACGCGACGGCGCTCGCCTCAGGCGTGGTTGACAAGGTGTTCCTGTACTACGCCCCGAAGATCATGGCGACCGAAGGATCGGTCCCGTTCGCCACCGGTGTCCCACAACTGAAGAAGGCACTCCAGGTTAAGCATCTTCACTTGCACCGCTTCGACGAAGACTTCGCGGTGGGGGGATATCTGCGCGATCCGTACGCTTAGCAATTAGCAGTTAGCAATTGGCCGTTGGCTAACGGCTGATTGCTAATGGCTGTTCTGCTCCGTCGTGGGTTTATGATACTTCGTAACTGATCGAGGTCCTCATGTTTACTGGCATCGTTGAAGAAGTCGGACGCGTCACGCGCATCGAGCAACGCGGCGAGAATCGCCGCATCACCATTGCAGCCGAGAATGCACCCAGGGAATTGAAGGCTGGCCACAGCGTCGCGGTGAGCGGAGTCTGCCTGACGGCGCTCGACATCAAGCCCGGCTCATTCAGCGCCGATCTGGCTCCGGAAACCTGGGCGCGCACGTCGTTCTCGCGCATGCACGAGGGTGCGCAGGTCAATCTGGAATTACCCATGAAAGCCGACGGCCGCTTCGGCGGCCACATTGTGCAAGGCCACGTGGATGGCATCGGCAAGCTCATCGCTCTGGAGCGCATTGCCGACTCGGAAAACTGGTGGCTGCGCATCGAATTGCCGCGCGAGATAGAGAAATACACCGTCTTCAAGGGCTCAGTCTGCATCGAGGGTATCAGTCTCACCGTGGCGAAGCTTGAGGACGGCATCTGCACCATCGCCATCATTCCACACACCGTGGAGATGACGAATCTGAACTCGCTCAAACCAGGCGATCCGGTCAATCTGGAAGCGGATCTGATTGCGAAGTATGTCGAGAAGATGATGACCAGCGAACCGGCCGAGAGTACGCTGACCGTGGAAGAGTTGGTGCGGCAAGGATTTTAGAAGCAGTGGTCCGTGTCCAGGGGTCGGTGGTCAGTGATCAAACTGGAATTTCGGCCCCCCAATTCGCTATGCGAGAGAGACAGTCCAAACCTCTGCCAATCTCTGCCGGCAATCCTGGTCTATGTTCCGATTGCATCCATGCCCGGCTAATCACATCCGACCGCGCATCAACATTTCTGCAGTGCCAACTTTCGTTTACCAATCCGCACTTTGAAAAATATCCGCGGCTCCCAGTATTAACGTGCAAGGGCTACATTCAGCAGACGGGAGTTGGTTCACTGACCACCGACCACTGACCACCGACCACTGACCACCGACCACTGATCACTGACCACAGTCGATCTTGAGTTCGTCCAGTTCGAGGAATTCCTTCACGATCGGTTCCGTGGATTTTTCCATCTCCGCCATGGTGCCGAAGAAGATTGCCTTGCCTTCGTACAGGAACACGACGCGGTCGGCTAGTTTCTTGGCCAGCCGCATATCATGGGTCACGACGATGCTGGTCAGGTTCAGTTGAACCTTGAGCCGCTCGATGAGGTCGCCCAGCAGTTGCGCCATCAGCGGATCGACCATGGTGGTGGGTTCGTCGTAGAGAATGCATTCCGGCCGCGCCGCCAGCGCCCGCGCAATCGCCACCGAGCGCTTCATGCCGGTCGACAGATCGGAGGGCAGCAGGTCGCGCATCTCCTGCACTCCCAGCATCTTCACCAGTCCGTCCACGATCTGGTAGATCTGCCCTTCGGTAAGTTCGCGGCTCTCGCGCAGCGGAAAGGCCACATTCTCGCCGACCGTAAGCGAATCAAACAGCGCTCCGTTCTGAAAGACCATGGTGACCTTCTTCCGGATCGCTTCCATCTGCACTTCAGTAAAGTCGGTAACGTCTTCGCCGGCAACGATCACGCGGCCGGAATCCGCGTGGAGAAAACCCATGAGCAACCCCAGCGAAACCGATTTGCCCACGCCGCTGCGCCCCAGGATGCAGACCGTCTCGCCGGGCATGACGTTGAAGGTGACGTGATCGAGCACAACCTTATCGCCGAAGGCTTTGGAGACATCGCGGAATTCGATGTAAGGCTGCTGCGCGGGATCGGGCATCGGTTGGCTCTTAAAAGTCGTGTGTGAGAATTTCAGGCGTCCCTTCGAGACGCGTCTCGATTCACCACTCTTCCCGGCGCTGAACGCGCCGGGCTGATTATCGGCTGCCCCTCCGGGGCAAAGTTCCTCGGGCGTATTCAGGTTGCGGAAGATGGCGCGCGAAAATCCGGCGCATTCCAACTCTTGCGGCTCGATCACGCGGGTTCGAACTGTATTGAACAACACGTCGATCCGGTTTCGTCCGGCGCGCAAAGCGCTCTCTGCCGCGTCCGCGAATTCCCGGCGGTAGATGGCGCACAGCGGCTGCGAGCCAGCTTCATCACGAGGAACCACCACAGTAGCGTCGGGCGCGCCGCGCGCCTGACTGAGCAGATACTGCAAGAACGCCCACGAGACAAAAGGCGTGTCCACGGCCAGCATCACATTGAGTTCGGTCAACGATGACCGCAACGCAGCATGAATTCCTCCCAGCGGCCCACAGTCGCGGAATATATCTTCCACCACGGGGGCGAACGGCGCAAACTTCTCTGCACTTCCCACGATGCGCACATCCGGAGTGACCGAGCGTGCCAAATCGAGTGCCCGGGCCAACAGCGTACGCCCATCGTAATCGATGAATGCCTTGTCTGTGCCCATGCGGCTGCTCTTGCCGCCGGCCAGAATAAACGCGGCGATGTCAGTTTGGGCGCCCTTTCCCATGCCGCGATCATACAACGTGGCTTGCTGTCAGCGTCCGCTGGAGTACATAGCCGCGACCGCAATGATGCGTTTCCAGCATCCAACCGTCTCGTAACTCACTCGTGGGACTACGTTTATCTGAGCATCCGCGCCACGCTGCACGAAAGTAACCTACCCAAACTTCGTTCCTCGCGCGATGATGGTTTTGCGTCCGAGGTTTGATTGACCCGGAAGTAACAATCATGCCGCAAAAACTGATGGAAGTTCTTATGCTTGGGCGCTGTTCTCACGAGTTCTCCTGGCCACGCCGCGGCGCTGACGGAGATTACTACCAGGTTTGCCTGTTGTGCGCCGCCGAGTACAAGTATGACTGGACGACCATGCGCCGCACCAAGCGCGTGGAGCACGCCAAACCCGATACCGTCGTACGCCGCAGCCACACCCGGGAGAAACGGCCGTCCTGGACTCCGCGCGCCCGCCGCCTGAAGCTCGACCTGGCGGTCCGCTACCGCGTCAACAGCACCAGTACGTGGTATGAGGGAGCAATCGAAAATCTCAGCCAGACCGGAGTGCTGTTTCATGGTCCGCAACAGTTGCCGGTGAACGCTTTGATCGAAATGGTCTTTGAGATGCCCGAAGAAATTTCCGGCCAGAAAAACCGCAACGTGCTCAGCCAGGGACGTGTGATCCGCTCTGCGGACCGGCTAAGCAAGAAATCGAAGAGTCAATCCGAGGATGCAGCAGCTGGCGCCGGCCTACTAGCCGCCTCTATCGTCGACTACAAGTTCATCCGCTAGTCCGGGCCTCAAAAGACTTCAAGGTGGATGGATCTCCCCAGCCGATTTCGGCTTTCCGAACACGAGAGTGCATTTCTTGCAATCGCTCGCGATTGCGCAACCCTTCCGGCAACCATGCCTTATCTCTAAGAGATTCATAACGATTCGCTGCATCCTCATCGCGCTGCCTGTTCCAACTCCGTAACATCCGGTGTTTTCATTTCGACGAAAGCAGTTCTGTGCTAATGTGCCGCGCACTGACTTCGGACAACCCCTGCATTCCGCTGTCCGGACTCGCGCGTATATGTCTGCGCCATTGCGGTCCCTGGCCTAACCCAAATCTGAGGAGGAGCCAGTGCTCCCGCTCAAGGAATTCCTCGCCTCTGGCGGGGTGACATCCCATTCCTTTTATTCGTTCGGCGAATCTCGGTCCCCTGGTGGGCTCAAACAGGGCTTCGAGTGCAGCCCTCCCCATGCAGCAGAAGACACCTTACACAAGGAGGAATCGTGATCAAGAAAATTAAGTTCGCGGCAGTATTGGCTGTGGCAGTACTGTTCCTCGCTGGAATGGCAGTTGCTCAAACCGATCCCGGAGTTCAGAGCGGCAATCGCGGCACGGGCGCCGCACTTTCTTCGGTGTTGTCGAACAGCCCGTCTGGGATCTTGTCTTTTTTCACGGACGGCCAAACTCGCTTCCAGGACGTGGAGAAGGTTTCCGGCGGCAACAACGTCGGCCTGGGACCGCGATTTAATTCCAACCAATGCAGTTCCTGCCACGCGCAACCTACGGTCGGCGGGACCGGCGCAGCCGTCAATCCTCAATTTCTGTTCACCAGCAATGGGGTTGCGCCGGGCAACACCATGCCGTCTTTCATTACGGCCAACGGCCCGACCCTGGAAGCGCGGTTCCCGTTTTTCTTTAACTCCAACGGATCGGTCAACACCAGCAATCCCAACGGAGGAGTGGAAACATTGTTCACTGTCACCGGCCGCTCCGATGCCGGCGCCTGCAACAGCGCCACTGCGCTGCCGCAGCCCAGCTTCGCTACCGCCCAGGCGGAGAACAACATCATCTTCCGGATTCCCACTCCTTTGTTTGGCGCGGGCCTGATCGAGAATCTGGACGACTCAACCCTGTTGAACAACCAGATGAACAATCTCAATAACTACCTCGGTATTTCCGGCACGTTCAATCACAACGGCAACGATGGCACCATCAGCCGCTTCGGTTGGAAGGCGCAGAACAAATCGCTGCACATCTTTGCCGGGGAGGCTTACAACGTAGAGATGGGCATCAGCAACGAACTGTTTCCCCAGGATCGTCCGCTGCCCGGAGAAGACGGCAATGGCGGTACCGGCAGTTTGGGACTGCCGTCGAGCTGTCTGAACCTTGGCGGAGCCGGCTATCCGGAGGACACCTCCAATCCAGCCGCTACACCGAACTCGGCTGTTCTCGATGACGTTTCGGCGTTTGCGAACTTCATGCGCTTCCTGGCGCCGCCGCCAACCGGTAGCGTTGTGCTGAATGGACAGACGGTCTCTCAGAGCACCATTTCTACTGGCAGTTCCCTGTTCGTCTCTACCGGCTGCGCAGTCTGCCACAATCCGACTCCGGGCACAACGCAGGCGTCGAACTTCACCTCATCGTTAAGCAAGGTTCCCGTGAATGCGTTCTCCGATCTTGAGATCCATAACATGGGATCGCTGCTGGCGGACAACGTCGCGCAGGGCGGCGCGGGCGGCAGCCAGTTCCGCACCGCTCCGTTGTGGGGCTTGGGACAGCGGATATTCCTGCTGCACGATGGCCGCACCACAAACCTGGTCACCGCGATCCAGGACCACGCGAGCCACAACAGCGAGGCCACCATTGTGGAGGAACAGTTCTTCAACCTCACCACGACGCAGCAGCAGGACGTATTGGATTTCCTGCGTTCTCTGTAATTAGTAAGGCGGCTTCGGCTGTCGGGCTTCGGGCTTTCGTTCTGGGTGAGGCAACGGTCTGGCGAGGCGCGAAGACGTGTCGCCAGTCTCTTGCTTTTGGTTTGTCACGCTTGCTCTCGGTTTGTCACGCTTGCTTTTGGTTTGTCATCCCGAGCGAAGCGAGGGATCTTGGTTCTTGCTTGCTTGGCGCCAACGTACGCGCAGTCAAGAACCTGGGTCCCAGCTTCACTCGGGATCACACCGTTCATTTTCTGACGGCGTTGATTTAACTTACGCACCTTTCTAAGGAGGAACATGCTTTGTGGATTCCGACGTTCCGTAGTCGTCCTCACAATCGCTCTGCCATTGCTCGCTCGGGGTCAGGCTAAACCGCAAACCCCACCCAGAAACGGCGGTGACTTCTCCGATAACGTCCAGCCCAGCGCGAAGGTGCCGAGCGGAGTCATCCTCGTGAAAGGCGCATGGTCGAGCGCCAGTGACGGGGTAACTCCCGTGCCGGAAGGCGGGAGTGTGACCAACAATGTTTTCAGCGACCAGTATTTCGGGATGACGTACACTCTGCCTCCCGATTGGGAAGAGAAATATAAAGGGCCGCCTCCGTCGGATAGCGGCCGCTACGTGCTGCTGCAACTCAGGCCCGCCGACACATTCAAGGGACCGGCCCGGGGAATTATTTCGATCACCGCTCAGGACATGTTCTTCTCGCCGTTTCCCGCGGCGAATTCGCTGGACCTCGTAAATTATTCGAAGGACCATTTGCAGGCCGATTACAAAGTGGAGATGCCGCCTACGCCGACCAAGGTAGCCGGCAGTCCGTTCACCTTCTTTGCCTATTGGTCCCCGGTAGCGGAGTTGCACTGGTACGTTCTGGCGACCGAGATTCGCTGTCACGCGGTGCAAATCGTGCTCAACAGCCGCGACACCAAACTGCTGGAGAACCTGGTCCTGGCGCTCGACAAGATGAAATTGCCCGCGGAGGCCGGCCCCACAGCGGGGACAGGGGGAGGCTCCGAACCGGTGTGCGTCCAGGATTATGCCAAGGACGAGAACCTCATTACGCGGGTTGACCCGATCTTCATTGAGCACAGGTTCAATCCGGTTCCAGTCCGAATCATCATTGACAAAGAGGGCAAGATAAAACACATTCACTTTCTCAGCGCGTTCCCCGATCAGGCAAAAATTCTTACCGATGCCCTGGGCCAGTGGAAGTTTAAGCCGTACCGGAAAAACGGCCAACCGGTTGAAGTGGAAACCGGCTTGATGTTTGGGCGCGCGACCTATCGGCCCACATCGACGGCGAACAAAACACCCACGGAGTGAGAGACCCAGCGGTCTACGCGGACGTTCTCAGCGTTCTCCGCGTTTAGGGTTTGATCTTTATTTCGCATCGCCGTGTTTCTCTTCGGCGTACACTCGAGAGGCACGGTGATCCCCTCGAATGCCTCCATTCACGGCGCTGCTCCACACAAGAAATGATGCCTTACGCCTGGGCGGGCGCTCGAAACCCTGCTTCCCTGCGCCGAAATCCTGATCGTTGACCATCACTCTTCCGATGCCACTCGGCGCATCGCGCGCCAATATGCGGCGCGCATTGTACTGGCAGACCACCATGCCGATGCGCAGCACTATCTCGATCTGCCGCGCTACGACTGGATTCTCTGTTTGGAACCAAGAGAGTCCCTCACTGAAGGTTTACAGGCAAGCCTCTTCGAATGGAGTTTGCTGCCAAGTCCCCGTGTTGTGAGTGGCGGCGTCGCCTTTTCCGTGTTTATGCGGGAGCAAATCGGCGAACGTGGGTTGGAGTTCCCTGCTCCGCAAACCCGCCTAATCCCCCGCAACTGGCCCCTTTGGCATGGGCATCTCCCCGCCCATGAACCTTCTGCCGTCGCCCTCGAAGGTGAACTGCTGCGCCTTGCTTTCCCCTGAGGAGCCCAGTTCGGGTTATCCACCACACGCCTTCGTGACTGCAATCACAGTCAAAGATCAATCCCGCCTCCTAAACTGCTCTGTTGTGGCAGTACGCCTAATCGGCGTTCAGGAGGATTTATGCGTGCAATGAAGTTCTGCTGTGTAGCTGCGATTCTGCTCGCGGTATCTTTCGCCGTCGCCCAGGATCAGCAGGCTCCGGCCTCAGATCAGAAACCATCGGTGACCGTGAAACATGTTCCCATCGCCAAAACGTCGGCTACTTCCGGCAAAGAGATGTTCGTCAGCTATTGTGCCGTATGCCATGGCAAGGACGGCAAAGGCGACGGCCCGGCTGCGGCCGCTCTCAAGGCAACCCCCGCGGATCTGACGTCTCTGGCCAAGAAGAATGGCGGGAAGTTCGACTCCGCTCACGTCGCCACCATCATCCGTGGACAGGGCCAGACCCCTGCTCACGGCAGCCAGGACATGCCGATGTGGGGTCCGCTGTTCTCCAGCATCAGCCAGGGGCACGCCAGCGAGGTGCAGCAACGGGTCGCCAATCTGGTCCAGTACATCGAGACCTTGCAGGCTAGATAAGCCGGAAACAACTTACGATCACGGCACTCCCGGCGTCATCCCTCGTCCCGCGATTCCAGCAGCGGGACGAGGGATTTCCTGGATCACGAGTCGCAGGCAGGCGGCTTGCCCGCCCATTGTCCATTGGGACAGTGACTTCAGTACCTTAGTCCTGCTCACCCTCGCCGCCTTATAATCCACTCAAGAACCGGAAATATCTGCGTTCTCAGGAGGATGCGCGCGTCAGAGCGCGATCGCGCTTCCTGAAGACGCCCAGAGATTAAGTGGACCCATTTCACGCATTCGCGATTTTTCTCCTCGGGCTGGCTTTCGGCAGCTTTCTGAATGTGTGTATCTATCGCCTGCCCTTGGATATATCGGTGGTCACGCCGCGCTCGGCCTGTCCCCGCTGTAAGCGGCTCATCGCCTTCTACGACAACTTGCCAGTCATCAGTTGGCTGCTTCTTCGCGGACGTTGCCGCCACTGCAAGGCCAGAATTTCCGCGCGCTATCTTTTCGTGGAACTGCTCACCGGCGCGCTCTTTCTGGGCTGTTACGCCTATGCGGGCCTTACGGTAACTACGTTGAAATACTGTGTTTTCGGGTTTCTCCTTCTCGGCCTCATCTTCACCGACGCAGAAACCAAGCTCCTGCCCGACAAATTGACGCTCCCCGGCCTGGCGCTGGGCCTGCTATTCAGCCTGCTGGTTCCGGTGCATGATATGGCTTCGCAGTTTCTACCAGGAGCAGTGAACCTTCCCTTCAGCGCGGATATTGCTACTCGCATGCTGTCCCTGCTCGATTCCCTGCTGGGAGCCGCCCTGGGCGCTTCATTCATTTACGGCGCGGGAGCGGTTTACCTACGCTGGCGTGGAGCCGAAGGCATGGGCTTCGGAGACGTGAAACTGATGGCGATGGTCGGCGCGTTTCTCGGGATGAAGCTCACCATTTTCACCATCTTCGCCGCGTCGCTGGCGGGATCGCTGTTTGGCCTCACTACCGTCCTTGTAGTGTGGATCAAGCGTACTCATCGTTTCCAGCGCCGGATGGCCAATCTGCAAGCGGCGCGCCGCCGCGGTTGGCAATCCGCGCAAATGGTTTACCGGCATTATCAAATGCCGTTCGGTGTTTTCCTGGGCAGCATGGCGCTGCTCGCGTTGTTCGTGGGCAACCAGTTCTTGCGCTGGTACGGGAGGTTCTGGTGGTAAAGCTGTTTGCCAATCCGCTGGCCTTGCGTGCCCTGCTGGTGTTTCTTGCGGCGGGAAGTGGTTTTATGTTTGCCATCTGGCTGATGCGCAGCTTGCGGAAAAAGATCGCCGCCGAATCCGATTTCGACTCCGGACCCGCACCCAAGCTGGAGGCTTTGCCCCTGCATCTCTATAACACCGTCATCCAGCAACTCAAGCAGCAGAAGCACGAGCTACAGGTGCAGAACCAGGTCGAACAACGCCGCGCCCGCACCACTGAGAATTTCAGCCAGGCCGTACTGTCAAATCTTTCCTCCGGCGTGCTGGTCTTCGGCCTCAACGGACTGGTAAGGCAAACCAATCCCGCCGCCAAAGAGATTCTAGGTTTCAGTTCGCCCTCGGGCATGAGCGCCGACGATATCTTCCGCGGTGCCGCGATTTGTTCCACCGACTCCTCGGACGACACCGGGATCTATGCCAATGCGCTTGGAGAAATCCCCGGCCGCCTCGCCGAAGAAGTGCACGCGGTGTTGCGGGAAGGCAGCAAGTGCCGCCAGCTCGAAGCCGACTACACCACTCCCACCGGCCAGAAGCGTCGCATTGCAGTCACCGTTTCCCCGGTGCCTGCAGTGGATGGCAGCCTGCTCGGAGCCGCTTGCCTGATCAGCGACCGCAGCGAATTTGAACGCATCCGCCACCAGCAGCAGTTGCATGGCGAGATTTCCGCCGAGATGGCGCTGGAGTTGCGCACCTCTCTGGCCACCATCGCGGGATACGCCCAGCAGTTGGCACGAAATCGCGATCCGGAACTGGCCCCTGAGTTGGCCGCCGACATTGCGAACGAGGCGTCTCGGCTCGACCGCCACATTGGAGGATTTCTGGCAACGAAAGGCACCGATGGCGGCACTGCAACTCGTGCCAGCGCAGCCGGCAACAGGGCTTGAACGTAATAGGGAACTCGGTAAAGACCGAGCCGCAAGGCAAATGCAATAAAAGGGTGAAACTATGAAGCGCATCAAATATGTCGGGTTGGGATTCGTACTCTTGTTGTCCACACTTCTGCTGAGTTCTCTGGCCGGAGCACAGAGCACATCATCGACGCCGGAGCAGTCATCTCTCGGCGATTACGCGCGCAAGGTTCGCAAGGATCCGGGCGCTCCCAAGGCCAAGCCCAAAGTCTTTGACAACGACAACCTTCCCACGGACGACAAGATCTCCATCGTAGGCCAGCCGGCCACGACCGCCAGCGCCACGCCTGCTGCCGGCGATAAATCTGCCGACAGCAAGGACGCCGCCGCCAAGCCGTCTGGTGATGATGAAAAGGCCAAAAAACAAGCCGCGTGGAAAGCCTGGCAAGACAAGATGACCGCGCAAAAAGATTCGATTGACCTGGCCGCTCGCGAACTCGACGTGCTGACCCGCGAATACCAACTGCGCGCCGCCGCGATGTATGCTGACGTGGGTAACCGCATGCGCAACGCCACCCAATGGGACAAAGAGGAAGCGGAATACAAGCAGAAGATCGCAGACAAAGCTAAAGCGGTCGAAGAAGCCAAGCAGAAACTCGATGACATGAAGGAACAAGCCCGCAAAGCCGGCGTCCCCGCCGCCATGATCGACTAGAAAGCGGTCGGGTGGAACGGGCCAGCGCCTTCTCGCAATTTTGTCATTCCGAGCGGAGCCGGAGCGACAGCGACGGCGGAGTCGAGGAACCTGCTGTTTGCCCGCACGAATCGGTGCTCAAGTTCTCACATGCACTCTCCCCTGCGGTACCTCCCGCAGCCGCAGAATCTGCTTCAAATGATGCCGCCCATGCACCACATGTAACTTCCTCCACTGCGGCGCGCTCAACGGCCCCAGTATCGGATGGTCAAGCAAGCAAACTCGTCCTCCGAACCGCGCTTCACACTGCGCGATCACTGCATCCATTGCCACAAGCTTAGTCCCAATGTCGTTTCGCACCTTCTCCACCGGCACACCTCGCGGCTCCGCCACCGCAGGCGCTTTGCGTCCGCCAGGGCATGTAACCTAATCCCACCACCACGAACGTCTGGACGCGATGCGCCATGGACGCCCGCGTCCCCAGCGGCTTGCCGGCCTGCATCACTTTCTCGAAGCCGTTGATCGTTCCGGCGTAGGAAAGATACAAGTGTTCCAATAGCTCCGCCGCACTCCACTTGCCCGGGAGATGCCGGCTCGACTGCTCGCTCGACATGCCATCCATCGCCGTCTCCAGAGCTTCTTTCAATTGTTGCAGCCGGGAATCCATGGCACCACTCTCGCATTTCCGCGCGCTTCAGGTAGAATGTTGCGCGTCCACTAAATTATCCCAGTTATAGCAGGAAGGTCGCCATGAAAGTGCGGGACTTTGTGCCGCCGGCGGTGTTCGCCGCCCTCCTCGTGATGCTCGCGTTGCTGGCGGGTTGCGAGTCCAATGCTCCCAAGCCCGCGCAGGCCAAGCCGGAACCCAAGCCTCCCGAGCAGTTGACAGGACGCGCCGCCTTCCAGAAGACTTTCATCGCCGCCCGCAATTACGCGGCGGACGTGAAGCCCTTCCGCATCGAATCCATCCCTTCGCCCGACGGCAATGGCCACGATGGCAAGTCGGCGATATGGCGGGCCAGCTTCGCCTCCGCCATGCAACACGGCGTGAAGCCCTTCTTCTGGTCGGGCAGCAATGCGCCCGATGCGCCCCCACGCGGTGTCTCCCCCGGCAATGAAGACGCCTACAATCCCAGCAATGCGTCCACGCAGGTTTTTGACCCGGCCTTCCTCAAGGTGGATTCCGAACAGGCCTTTGCCGAAGCCCAGAAACACGGCGGCGAGAAACTCCTGCAAAAAGATCCCGCCACCCCTGTCATTTATGTCTGCGAATGGAACCACAACACCAACGAACTGGTCTGGCTCGTCATTTACGGCGCTACTCGCGAAACCGCCAGGCTGACGGTTGCGGTCAACGCCTCGACTGGCAGTTTCATCCGCGTGGAGAAATAGGATTGGGTTCGTTCGTCGCGATGGCCGCGCAAAGAAAAGCAACAACCGTGCTGCGATTTATTTTTGCTGCTCGGCCTGCCTCATCTGGCGCTCAAGGCTGGCAAAAAAGTGGCACAGCGCGCTGGCCGAGGCGATGGCGCCTTTCAGCGTATGCGGTTCCCCGAAAGAAACAATGTCTGCAACTGAATAATGGAGACGGAGGCGGTCCGCGGCACACTGCGCGCTTAACAGCTCTATTTTCGCGGCGCGAAGGTCTGAAACTAGGCGGGCAACTCCTGTCCGCATGCGGGCTTCATCGTTCAACATCACAGGTCCTCAGTTTCGAATGGCCTCATCTCGAGCGGATGGATCGGCGTGTGCCTGCCGGAGCTGTTTTCATTGGGGAAGGCTGTAAACGGATGCCTCGGCTCCGGCAGGACACGGCCTGCGGATTAACAACTGTTGCTAGTGTGAATAAATTGTACAATGTTAGTTGTACATGGTCAAAGTAATTTGGTTCCGGGTTGGTGCAGTTTTGGTTTCCTTTGCGTCCTTGGCGGCTCTTCTTTCCGCGCTTTGCGGTTAAGAGCTTTTGACCGCAACAAAGATTGCAGCGAAAACAAAGTGCGCGATCCGAAACTACACCACGATTCGATTCCAGTTAGTAGTCAGCCGTAACGGAGCGGGCCGTTGCCCAGACAACCTGACCCTCAACTCGAACAGCGCATTCTTGACGCCGCCTGCCGGCTGTGGTCGCGGGGCGGCGAAGAAGCCCTCACCATGCGCGGCGTCGCCCGCGCCGCCGGCACCACCACTCCCACTCTTTACGAGCGCTACCACGACCGCGACGACATTCTCCGTGCCGTCCGCATCCAGACGCGCGTCGAACTCTTTGCCGCCCTCGACCCCACCCGTTCTATCACCGAAGCCTGCGAACGCTATCTCGAGTTTGCCCTCGAGCATCCCCACGCCTACGAGATGCTCTTCGACGGATTCGCTAAGCCGCCATCGCTGCACGAACCCTGGCCCTCCTTCAATCTCATGCGCCTGCGCCTGACCGAGCGCCTCGGCGGAACTCCCCGCAAGCGCACTCGCCTCATGCTCTCCGTCTGGTCTCTCATGCACGGCACCGCCATGCTTATGATCCGCGGAGGCGTGGCCGGACCACTGCGCACGCAGATGATTCACTCTTGTCTGGATGCGGTCGAAGCCCTCATTGCGGAAGCCGATCGCTCGAAAGGCAAAACATATTCCGGCCCGCAGTGGCCTGCGCACTTGATCCTGGGAGAAGCCGCCCGCAGCAAGGTAGGCAACGGGGAGTCCGGCGCTGGCGTGAAGTCCGGGGCAAGAGCCCGGGGCAAAAGAAAGGTCTTAGGTGATAGATCTTAGAATTCTGCGCAGAACCTAACACTGGGACCTGAGACCCGTTTCTGCGGTTAGGGTTTTGCCTAAGACCTAACACCTAACACCCAAGACCTGCTACTGAGACTTTCCCGCCTGCGCCTTCAGTCGCGCAATCGCCTTCTGCGCTTCCCCCGCCTGCGGCCCATGCGGCAGAATCTTCAGGTAACTTTCATACTCGGCGCGGGCATCGTCCAGAATGCCCAGCTTTTCCAGGCACACCGCCAACCGGATCGTTGCCACCGCATCGTTGTCTTTGTAGCGCAACGCCTCGCGGTAACGGTCCTCGGCGGCGCGATAATTCTTCCGCTTGAAATAAAAGTCGCCCACTTCCACGCTCTTCGCCGCCTTGTGCGGATCCCAGCTATGCAACTCCGCAATGCCGCCGGGACTTGTCGCTGCAGCCTCTGCCGCAGCCACGGCCGTCGAACTCTGCGGATGCACCTTGGCATCGTTCGCCGGAGGGCTCAAATCCAGCTGCGTATCTTTGCTGGAGCTTTCTCCTGGGCCAGAGTCCAGGTCATCGGCGCGCACCCGATCCGAACGCGGCGGCTCCAGGCTCGCAGCCCGCTTCTTCGCTGCATCATGCTTGGCGGAATCATTCCCCGGCGCGGTCTTCGCTGGTCGATCCCCCGGACGATCCCCCGGAAAAGTCGTGTCCCGGCTCAATCCATCCGCAGAATCCGGAGTCTTGGAAGACGGCGGCGTGGGCGGAGACGACGGCGGTGTTTGCGCCGGCGGCTGCTGAGCCCAAACCAGGCTAACCGTCCCCAGCAGCACAACAATCCACAGCCAGCATCGCATAGGCTCATTTTAGCGCGGGAAGCAGCATCTTTGGAACCACCAGGCCTTAGGTGATGGGTCTGGATGTTAAGTGTTTGGCTTTCCCTAACACCTATCACCTAAGACCCAAGACCAAAAAACAGGCCGCTCAGGGGGAGGCTTGAGCGGCCCGTTGGCGAAGTCCTCCGGGGAGGAGGCAAAAAAAACTTTATCCAACTACATCGACGACGGATTATTCTGCCCAGTTGTCGTCGTCGGCGCGGGCTGGTTCATGTCGCCCACGCTGTTGGTCATCAGGCGAACATCCACGCGGCGGTTGTCGGCGCGTCCCTGGCTCGTCTTGTTCGACTCCACCGGCTTGTCCTTGCCCAGGCCAATCACGTAAATCTTGTGCGCGGGCACGTTGTACTTCGAAGCCAGATACTGAATCACCGAGTCCGCACGGCGCTGGCTCAGTTCATAGTTGTACTCAGACGAGCCAACGGAATCCGTGCCGCCCTCGAGCGCGATGATGTAACCCTTGGTGCTGGCAATCGTTCCCGCCAACTGGTCAAGAGCCTCTTTGGCCTGCGGCGTCAGATTGTCTCTGTTGAAACCAAACTTCACCGACGTCTCCGCCACTGGACGATAGTTGTCCAGATTGGCGACCGTGTTGGTCAGGATACCTACGCGATTGTTGGCTTGGTCGGCCATCTGCTGCGCCGACGTAGCGGATTGGTTCGCCGCTTGCGCCTTCTGTTCCACATCCGAAGTCTTGGCATTCACCGCCTGGATGCCGGCTTGCGCGCGGGCATCGACGTCCTTGATGTCCTTGCTGTTCTTCGCCGTCATGTCATCCAGTTCATTGGTCTTGTTGATCAACGGTGTGGTCTGTTGCTTCACATAGTTCTTGGTGGTGCAGCCGACTGTGGCCGCCATGCCGAGTGCGAGAAAAATCGTTAACGAAGTGCGGGTCATAGGAAGGCTCCTTAAAATGTCTTGTCTCAGCGCGACCGGTTTCCCGCGCGCGAAATTGCTGTGTTGCTGGCCCGGGGAGATCCTGAATGCTTACCAATCTCGCTCATTACTTTTGCACGGCAAGTGCCAGTTTGCCATACAGGAAAGCCCCGAGATAAGTATATCCGTTTTCAATCACTTGCGAACCTGACCCATGGAAATAGCCGTAACTAGGTAGAGTCCCCAGAACGCAAACCCCACATGGGCAATGGAAATTTTATACGGTAGGGGCCCGGCAACATGCGAGCCGAAGGTTCTATTGCGGATTGGGTGCCGAAGAGACAGGCTGCGACGTTTTGACGGCTTTGGCCTTCTTCACCGCCAGCGTTTTATCTACCCACTCGTCTGCGGTTTTAAGATCGGCACGGCGGGCCGCTAGGTCATCACACTCCAGGTCGGCTTTCTCGCGGTACATCAGATTCACGTAAGCCATGGCGTCGTCGTAATCGGGACGCAGTTGAATGGCTTTGCTCAGTGAATCGATTCCCTCTTCAATGATGGGCGTGTTCTTAGCCCTCAGTTTGTCGCAGGCCTTCTTCTGATCTTTATTCTTGGGATTCAGATTCTCTTCCGGCTTCATGCCCAGCTTGGTCCGTTCTTCCATGCGTGGTTGGTAGCACTCGGTCCAGTCGATGACGCCGATCGAGTAGTAAGGTTCGGGATCCGTAGGATCGAGGCTAGAGGCCATCTGGTAGTACTTTTTGGAGTCTTCGACCTTCTTCATGTTGAGATACAGGTAGGCAATCCCCTTCGCGCTGTCAAGCTTGGAGGAGCGCACGGTATCTGAGTCGAGCACGTGCTGGTACTGCTCGATGGCTTTCTCCGCCAGGCGCTTGTTTTCCGCCGAGTCAGCTCCCGGAATATACTGCTCGGCATAGGTTGTGGCCAGGTAGAGGTGTGCCACAACATTTTCCGGAGCCATTGCCACCGCTTTTTCAAAATGTTCGATGGCCTCTTCGTACCTCGCTTGCCTGTAGGACTGGACGCCCAGATTCAACTCGACAGCTGCTGACGATTGCGAGTACAAACCTGCGCCGGCAAAGACGACCATGAAGAAAACGACAACACACTTCTTGAAGAAATGATTCATCACGACACCCGTCCTCGCAGATTGCGGGGCCTTCCCGCGGCCCTTGGCTATATTAGACACCTCCAGCGGAATAAATGTCCTCCAGATTCGCCTTGCCCCAGCGATAAGAAGAGCTACAATCTTGCCACCCGAATTAATGACAAACAAGAACGAACAGGGCGCGCTCGTCGTGACCGGAGCCAGTCGCGGGATCGGCGCGGCAATCGCCAAGCTGGCGGGTAAGCGCGGGTTTTTTGTGGCGGTGAATTTTGCCACCGGCGCGGCAGAGGCTCAGTCCGTAGTGGAGGAAATTGTTTCCGCGGGCGGGCGCGCTTGCGCAGTACAAGCCGATGTTGCCCGCGAAGAAGATGTCGTCCGGCTCTTTGAAGCCGCCGAGCGCGAACTAGGACCGATCAAAGCTTTGGTCAACAACGCGGGCATTACTGGCGGATTTTCGCGCGTGGACTCGGTGAGCGCAAAAACCCTCGCACAAGTGATGGCGGTAAATGTTACGGGAGCGATTTTGTGCGCGCGCGAGGCGGTGCGCCGCATGTCAACCCGCCACGGCGGGTCGGGCGGCGCGATCGTGAATATCTCTTCCCGCGCGGCGAAGATTGGCTCCGCCGGCGAGTGGGTGCACTACGCTGCGTCGAAAGGCGCGATGGATAGTTTCACGATTGGGCTGGCGCGCGAAGTCGCGACCGAAGGGATCCGTGTGAATGCGGTTGCTCCCGGGTTGATTGAGACCGGGCTGCATGCCGCTCATGGCGCGCCGGACCGACTGCATCGGCTGGCGGCGACCATTCCGATGCACAGGCCGGGCACGGCCCTCGAAGTGGCGGAAGCAGTACTGTGGCTGCTCTCTCCCGCCGCTTCTTATACCACCGGCGCGATTTTAGAGATTGGCGGCGGGCGCTGATTCACGCTACGTCTGATCCGAAGATCCTAAGTTCCGCGGATGCGAAACCGCAGCCCGCAATCAATGAGGTGCTCTCTCCGGCAAATCTTCAGATGTTCGCAGTTGAACCCGAGCGGCGGGCAGGCAAGTGGAATAGCCCGCAGGCCTGGTCGAATCAGAATTTGGATCGTCGCGAATAAAGCGGTACATCCGCATGGAGTAACACGCTATGTCGTTGGGCTCGAGTGTAAGAATAATCTCAGAGCGCTTCGGCGGAGGAACGATCGTGGAATCGTGCTCACCCGGTTGTACGGTGCCCGGCGTCGTCTGTGACGGGGCGCTCGCCTTCTGAATAAAAACGCAGTGATAATTACGCAACCGCGCACACGCGTCAGCCCACCTCTGCGGCGGCACAAACGGAGGAGCAGCGGAAACAGGGCCTTTGTCGGGCGCGGCCTGTGCCGCAGCCAGCGCAATGCTCACCGCAATCAGCAGCGAGGCAACCAGAAGGCGGGGGACGAGCATAAAAACCTCCTCGTTTGCCGACATTATAGCTCCGATATCTTAACTCGGAGTCAAATGCCCATTTTTCAGGTAACCGCACCCGATCCGATTCACACTTCGGCGCCGCGGGCTGGCTCGCGTGCCATTTGTAGCGCGCCTTTTACAGGGTCGACGATCTCCGGGCCCGATCCAAATCTCTCGTCAAGGTTGCGAACCCCATCGCAGAAAGACTCACGCACTCGCGGGGAGTGACGAAAAACTCCACCCGCGATGGCAAGCGGAATCGCGGGCAAGCTCAAATTGCCTTGTGCGAAAAGCTGGCGACCCACGATTGCGGCGAGTTGTGCCAGTTCCCCGCCCGCTTGCGCGAGGACACGCAGGGCCAAGGGGTCCCCGGCATCGGCAGTAGCCAAGATTGCGGGAAACAACGCTGCGAAGTCTGGATTGGAATTTGCGGTGCGTAGAAACTCGTCGAGCGAATGCAGGTTCCAGACCGCTTTGAGTTCGCGGAAGAGCGGCGAAGCCTCCGCTACGTCTTGAGCATATTCATTCTGGTCGACTCTTTGGTCGATTGTGCGCAACAAACTGCTGACCGCCGCGCGGCCGATCCAGTGAGCTGAGCCTTCATCAGAAATGGCGAATCCCCAGCCTCCGGCGCGGGCGGTTCTGCCGAGCGCATCGCGGCCGTAGGCAATCGAGCCGGTCCCTGCGACGACGATCACACCTGGCGCGGCACCAAAGGCGGCTGCCAGCGCGATCTGCATGTCGCCTACGGCTTCGATTTCGCAGGGAGTTATTTCAGCAACAACCTGACGGACGAGGTTAGCAATTTCCTCGCGTCCAGCGCCCGCGACGCCGATGCAGGCGCGCCGCACTTGCCGCGGATCGATTTTCGCAGCAGCGCAGGCCTCGCGGACGGCCTGTTGCAGGGATTCGCGTGCACGCGCTTCCCCTACGCGCGTGATGTTGCTGGGGCCGGCAGTAACCGTGGCGAGCAGCGAAGATTCATCGCCCACCGCGCACGTCGTCTTGCTGCCGCCGCCGTCAATGCCCAGGTAGTACGCCACGCGTTAGTTCTATCACAGGCAGTTCTCAGTTCTCAGTTCCCGGTTCTCAGCAAGAGCCGGAAAACATCTCCACTTTCTCTCGCAGCACGTCCCTAGAGACTCACTCGTGCTGGATTTCAATTCACGCCATAATTGAATGCACGCAATGAAGATTCAAATATCGGAACTCAACAATTCCGGGGATGCGCGGGGATACAGCTTCTCGCCCCCGGCCGCGGCGCTCGACTTCGTGGGACGGATTGCAGACATGCACCTGGCTTCGACCGGGCCCGGCGCGGTGCGAGGCAATCACTATCACCTGCGGAAACGCGAGGCCATTCTCATCCTGCCCGGCGCTGCCTGGTCGCTGCACTGGGACCAAGGCGAAGGGACTCCGGCGCAGCATCTCAGCTTTTCCGGCAGCAGCGCGGTGCTGGTGCTGGTTTCACCGGGCGCATCCCACGCCGTACGCAACGATGGTCCGACGACGCTGTGGCTGGTGACGTGTTCGTCCGAGGCCTACGATCCGGCAACGGTTGTAGCGCGAAAAGTGGTGTAAGCGGTTGGCTCTTCTTCGTGATCTTCGCGTAACTTCTTCGCGTTCTTTGCGGCTAAAGGCTTTTGTTTTGGGCGTCGAAAAAGCTCTTAACCGCAAAGATCGCAAAGGAAGCCGCAAAGGACGCGAAGGCAACCACGCGGCATGAACATTGGATATGGGCCTCGACCGACTTGATCTCGCGATCATTGCGCTGTATCTCGTGGGGATCACCCTCTTCGGGCTGCGCTTCCGCAAGCGGCAGCGCTCGCTGCGCGATTATTTTCTTGCCGGACGCGATATTCCGTGGTGGGCCATTGCGCTTTCTATCGTTGCGGCCGAGACCAGCACGCTCACCATCATCAGCATTCCCGGCCTCGCCTATGACACCAACCTTACCTTTCTGCAAGTCGTGATGGGATACGTGGTGGGGCGCGTGTTGATTAGCTTTGTTCTGCTGCCGCACTATTTTCGCGGCGATCTCTACACAGCTTATGAACTGATCGAACGGCGCTTTGGACGCGGGTTGCGCTCGCTGACGGCCGGACTGTTTCTGCTGACGCGGACGGCAGCCGAAGGCGTGCGGGTCTACGCCGTGTCGATTGTAGTGGCCATCGCGCTGGGAACGGGCGAGGTAGCCTCGATCGCCATCATCACCGTATTGACGCTCATCTATACGTTCGAGGGCGGTTTGGCGGCGGTGATCTGGACCGACGTGGTGCAGACCGTGATCTACGTCGGCGGAACCTTGGTGGGCCTGTGGACCATTCTGCATCTTGTGCCCGGAGGATGGAGTGCCATTCATGCCGCAGCCGTGAGCGCGGGCAAGCTGCAGGTGTTCGACTTCACTCCGAACTTCTGGATTCCCTACACATTCTGGGCGGGCGTAATCGGCGGGGCGTTTCTCACCACCGCCAGTCACGGCACTGATCAACTGATCGTGCAGCGACTGCTGGCGGCGCGCAGCCAGAAGCAGTCGGTGACGGCGCTGCTTTCAAGTGGCGTCGCGATCCTGTTTCAGTTTGCGCTGTTTCTCATGGTGGGAGTAATGCTGTGGGCCTACTATCGCGTGCCTTCGGCAACTTTTGTGAAGCCGGACCGGATCTATCCCACATTTATTGTCAGCCGCATGCCGCACGGAATCTCCGGGCTGCTGATTGCCGCGATTCTGGCCGCCGCGATGTCGAATTTGAGCGCAGCCTTGAACGCGCTGTCTTCAAGTTCGATCATGGATTTTTACGTGCGCTTCCGTCCGCAGGCCGACGAGCGCACGCGCATGCGGCTGTCGCGGCTCTCGACATTCGTGTGGGCGCTGCTCTTGTTCGCGTTGGCCGTGCTTTCGCTGCACAAGGTTGGGCGGGTCATTGAGGTGGGTTTGCAGATTGCGTCGGTCGCCTATGGCGCGCTGCTGGGAGTGTTCCTTCTCGGCGTCTTGACCAAACGCGCCAACCAACGCGGCGCGATGGTGGGGATGCTGTTTGGATTCAGCATCGAATTGTATTTGTGGGGAACGCCCGTACCGTGGACTTGGTGGGTGATGATCGGGACGATGGTGACGTTCGCAGTGGGATATATAGCAAGTTGCCTGGTTCCGAATCCGGAATAAGAGAGCTTCTTTGCGCCCTTTGCGGCCTTTCTTTGCGTTCTTTGTGATGGCATGAAGAGATCGGCTCCTAGCCGAGTACATTGGTTGTCGTTGAACAAGACCAAGGCTCGGGGAAAGGAGCCGACATGTGGATTATAGGCTGTGATTTTCATCCGAGGTTTCAGCAAATTGCGTTTGTCAATACGGAAGGAGGGGAGTGGGGTCAGCGCCGTTTAGAGCACCGCGGAGCAGCGGAGCAGTTTTACCGCGGCCTGGTGGGGCAGACGGTGCGAGTGGGAATGGAAACCGGCGGGTCGTCGCGCTGGTTCGAGCGGTTGCTGGGGGAGTTGGGGCACGAGTTGTGGATCGGGGACGCGGCCAAGATTCGGGCGGCGGAGACGCGCAAGCAAAAGACCGATGCGCGCGATGCCGAGCATCTGCGCGAGCTGTTATGCAGCGGGCAGTTCGAGAAGATGCGCATCTGGATCCCGCCGGCGGACAATCGTGATCTGCGGCAGCTGCTGTGGCATCGCCACCGGCTGGTGCAGATGCGTACGCGGGTGAAGAATCAGTTGCGTTCGCTGGCCAGCAGCGAAGGCATGGAGCGCAAGCCCGGGCTGTGGAGCCAAGCGGGACAAAAACAGTTTCAGGCCCTGGAGTTGGCGCCGTGGGCGGGACGGCGGCGGCAAGACAATCTGGAATTGCTGGCCGAGTTGTTGCATCGCACCGATCCGCTGGACCAGGAAGTCGCGCAGCAAGCGGCGCAACAACCTGCGGCGGTGCGGCTGATGACTCATCCCGGCGTGGGTCCGATTACGGCGCTGGCTTTTGTGCTGGTGATCGGCGATCCCGCGCGGTTTGCCAACAGCAAAAAACTAGCCAGCTATCTGGGACTGATTCCCAGCGAAGACAGCTCGGGCGGCAAGCAGCGGCTGGGACACATCAGCAAGCAGGGCAACGCGATGTTGCGCGGTCTGCTGGTGGAAGCGGCGCACGTGGCGGTGCGGCACGAGGCCCAGTGGAAACGAGATTACCGCCGCCTGGCCATGCGCAAGAACCGCTCGATTGCCGTCGTGGCCGTGGCCCGCAAGCTGGCGGTGCGGTTGTGGTGGATGTGGAGGCGGGGCGTGGATTATGCCCAACTCAGCGCCTCCGGTTCGCATGCAGGGTAAGCCCGGTTTAACCGCTGGGGTGTAGTCCATCCTCGACTTAGTGAATGGGTTCCCTGCCTCCCTCGAAAGCGAGGGAGTTCGAAGCAGCAATCATGGTTCCGCCTCGCGGCGGAATCGAATACATGGCTGGTGGGGCCAATCCCACCGCAGGATTGAGAGGCGAGCCTTGGTCGGCACAGCAAGAACAAAAGCAAGAGCAAGAGCAAGAACAAAAGCTTCCAACAAGAGGAAAGTCAAAAACATCAACCCATCTTTCCTCTCAGCCAAAGTGTGCCTTGACTCCGCCGATCTCTTCATACACGGTTAAAAGCTTTTCTTCCTGCACGGAACTGCTGGCGGCATTGCCGTATACTGGCACACTCCAACCATGCCTGAGAGAACTACTACTACCCGTCCTGAGCTGGCGCGCGATCTGGGCGTTAGCCACGCCTCGGCGGTGGTCGTGGGAACGATCATCGGCAGCGGGATATTTCTTGTTCCTGCTGAGATGATGCAAGCGGTGGGCTCGGCTAAGCTCGTCTATCTCGCGTGGCTGGTGGGCGGGTTGCTCTCTTTTTTTGGCGCGCTCACTTATGCCGAACTTGGGGCGATGAAGCCGCAGGCTGGCGGCGAATACGTTTACGTGCGCGACGCTTACGGTCCGCTCGGTGGATTTCTTTACGCCTGGACTTGGTTTGTCATCGCGAAGCCTGCGTCGGTGGCTACGATCGCTACCGGACTGGTTCGCATTCTGGGTACCTTCCCGATCTTCTCCTTCTTCCCTGCTAACGCTATCACTGTTCCTTTCGCCATCACCTGGGGACAGCTTGTGGCTATCGCCGCCGCCATTCTGATTTCTATCTTGAACTACCTTGGAGTCAAGAAGGCCGGTGAGTTTCAGCTTGTGTTCACGGTGCTGAAGGTGGTTATCATTCTCGGCATTGTGGTGGTCTGTTTCAGTGGGGCCGGCGGCGCTGCAGGACGCGGCTGGAGCAACTTTGCAACGACCTTCACCGGGGCCAAGGGCGGGATCGCGGGATTCATGGCGGCGCTGGTGGCGGCGCTGTGGGCGTATGACGGGTGGAACGACTTGAACATGGTCGCCGGCGAGGTAAAGAGGCCGGAGCGGAATATTCCGATTGCGTTGATTGCGGGCGTGGCCACCGTGGGAGTGTTGTATGTGCTGGTGAATGCCGGAGTGCAGTACGTGCTGCCGGCGAATGCGATTGCGGCCTCGCCGCGGCCTGCCTCGGATGCGGTCGCGCGGGTGATGGGACGATTTGGGGCGAGCCTTGTTTCTGCGGGCATGGCGATCTCGATGCTTGTCACTCTTAACGGCACGATCATGAGCGGCGCTCGCGTGCCTTTTGCTGTGGCTCGCGATGGATATTTTTTTTCGGCGCTGGCCCAAGTGCATCCGCGGTTTCATACTCCGTCGGGCGCGATTGTGTTGCAAGCGGTGTTGTCGATCATTCTGCTGCTGCTGGGAGGAAACTTCCGGCAGCTTTTTTCTCTGGCTATTTTTGCGGAGTGGCTCTTCTACATGATTGCCGGCAGCACGGTCTTCGTTTTCCGCTGGCGCGAGCCGGATGCCGTACGTCCTTATCGCATGACTGGCTATCCTCTTGTTCCCTCTCTCTTTATTGCCGCGGCCGCCGTTCTTCTTTACTACACCTTCCGCAGCGACTGGCCGAACTCTTTCTATGGACTGCTGGTTATTCTGGCCGGCGTGCCGGTGTTCGGGTGGTTTCGGCGCCGGAGGATTACCACTTGATTACAGGTGAATGGCTGGGGCCATCCCCGACGTTCGTAACCTGCTCTAATCCGCTTCGTTGTCCTAGTATCTGTTGCAAGCCATGCGCGAATACCTGCATTCGCTTCTCGATCAGCTCGGGTTCGATGAGCCCTGGAAGCCGGTCTCGCAACCGGCGCTCGCCGCGTGGATCGTTTGTTATGTCGCCTTTCTCGCCTATGCATTTTCCGCGCATGGGGGATTTCTTTTCATCGACAGTGCCAACCTCGTTGTCCATGAGGGCGGCCACAATCTGTTCTCGTGGTTCGGCCCCACGCTCTGCCTTTGGGGAGGCACGATGCTGCAATGGATGGTCCCGTTTCTTCTCGCCGTCTACTTCTTCAAACAGCGCGAGACCGCCGGGTTCGTCTTCTGTTCATTTTTTTTCTTCGAGAACTGGCTCTACACCGCGACCTATATGGCCGATGCGCGCGCCATGGTTTTGCCCCTGGTCACAACCGGCGACCCGGAGTTTGCCAGGCACGACTTCCATGCCATCTTCTCGAGCCTCGGCGTTCTCGCTCACGACACCCAGATCGCCGAAGTGGTTAGGTTGCTGGGTTGGTGCGGAATGATCGCCACAGTAGTTTGGTTTGCACGCCAAAAAACTGCTCGCAAAGGATTCAGCTCGTTGCAAGCGCCCGATGAAGAGGCGACCAGATTCCAGCAGTTCCTCTCGAAAGAATCCAAGCGGCCTTCTTCTCAAAGGCCGGCGAACTGACGTCCTTCAAGCCGAATTGATTGACACCAACACTTCGAGACGATAGAGTGAGTCGCCGTTGCAACCACCCTGCAACCACCCTGAATACCCAAGGAGAATTAAGAATGCGAGTGCCTCTGGCGCTACATGCGGTTGTGCTGTCTTTAGTTTTGGTTCCTGTCCTGTCGGCGCAAGATGCCGTCAAAGTCGACCCCAAGCATTACACAGTCATCAGTGAGAACGCCGAGGTGCGGATCCTCAAGGTCCACTACGGCGCGCACGAGAAGTCGGTCATGCACAGCCATCCCAATGCGGTTGCGGTGCCCCTCAACGACGCCAGCGTGCAGTTCACGCTCCCCGACGGGAAGAAGGACAGCAAGACCTTCAAGGCAGGCGAGGCCGTATATACCCCGGCAGGCACGCATTTGCCGGAGAACACTGGCGACAAGGGGATGGATCTGATCTTGGTCGAGCTGAAAGGCAAGTAGACACGGCAGTCGGAAATGAAGTTCCGTCTGGATGAGTGGTCAGTGCTCGACCCGCTGGCCACTCTTTTCCAATTGATGATTGATGATTGTTGATTGCTAATTGAAGAACTGAGTTTTCTTCTCTTCGGGTGCTTCGCGGCCTTCCTTCGCGAACCTTGCGGTTAAAGGCTTTTTCTGCGTGGTTTTCAATCAGCAATCGACAATCATCAATCAGCAATTTTCTACGGCACCCAATCGGCAATAAAAATATTGGTCTCGTGCGGCGCTTTGGCGTTGCGGTTTGACGCCCACACCAGCTTCTTGCCATCCGGACTGAACATAGGGAAGCCGTCGAAGCCGTCGCTGTAGGTAATGCGCTCCAGATTGCTGCCATCGGAGTTGATCAGCCACAGCTCGAAGTTGCCCATGCCCCCGGTGGCATGCGTGTCGGGATCGTAATTCGAAGAGAAGATAATGCGCTTGCCGTCGTTGAGAAAGCCCGGGCCAAAGCTCGCTGCGCCCAGGTTGGTGATCTGGCGCTTGCCGCTGCCGTCGGCCTTCATGATCCAAAGTTCGAGCGACGTGGGCCGGATCAAATTCTGCCGCAGCAGCTCTTTGTAGTCGCTGATTTCTTTTTCAGTTTTTGGATGATAGGCGCGATAGACGATCCACTGGCGGTCGGGCGAGTAGTACGGGCCGCCGTCGTAGCCGAGTTCGTGCGTGAGTTGCTTGACGTGCGTGCCGTCGGCGTCCATGGAATAGATATCGAGGTCGCCATGGCGGAGAGAAGTAAATACGATCTTTTTTCCGTCGATCGAAATCGTTGCTTCCGCGTCATAGCCGGGAGTATTCGTGAGTTGCTTCAGGTCAGAGCCGTCCGGGTTGGCGGTGAAGATGTCGTATCCCGCATAGACTCCCCACACATAGCCTTTGGAGAAATCAGGCCGCGGCGGACACTCCGGGCTGGCGAGGTGGGTGGAGGAAAACAGAATCTTCTTGCCGTCGGGATAGAAAAAGCTGCACGTGGTGCGTCCCTTGCCGGTTGAGACCATGTGCTGATCGCTGCCGTCGATGTTCATGATGAAAATCTGGTCGCACTTCACGTCGCCGTGCGCAGACTGGAAGATGAGCTTGGTGCCGTCGACGGAGAAATAAGCTTCGGCATTCTGTCCGCCGAACGTGAGTTGATGCACGTTGCGGAGATGTTTTTCCTGCGGCGTGGCGAGGTCGGGCGGTGCCGAAGTTTGGGACGAAAGTTTCGGCAGAAGGGCAAGTCCGATTACAGAAAATATAAAGATTGGCTTCATGGGGATGTCGCTAGTGTAGCAAACGCCCGGATAGCTATGACTCCTCGAAGTGACAATCCTATGCGGTCGGGGCGTAGAATTGCCCCGTCGTTTCAGGAGGTTTCGTGAGACTCACTCTACTGTCGCCCTCTGCTCTGCCGATCTACGTGATCTTTTTCTTCGTTGCAGCTTACTACTTGGGAGTTCGACGCTCGGCCGTGAGCACCACGAGGAGTAACAGCCGTCTCGCAAACGTTCTGAAAGCACTGCTTCTGGTGTGCCTTACTTGTGTTGTGATCGCTGCTCTTTTTGCGACGGCTTCGAAACCGGCCTATCATGGCCCTCCACTATCGTTCTCTTACGCCCCGTCCCCCGAATCTGCGCTTGAGAGCGCTGACAAACTTCGTCAGCTTGAGGGCGAGTTCATGAAAGCGACGGCTGAGCACGGCTCGCAGGGGTATCTCTCCTACTACGCCGACGATGCGGTCGAGGTGCCTAACGGCGCGCCGCTCATACAGGGGAAAGTGAATATCGCCAAGACCATGGGGTTCCTCGATCAGAAAGACAATCAGCTGACCTGGACGCCCGTCGGCGCCGATATCTCCGCGTCGGGAGAACTGGGCTACACCTATGGCACGTTCGAGTTTCGCTCGAAAGACAAAGACGGCAAGCCGGTCGTGGACCATGGCAAATACACCAGCATCTGGAAGAAGCAGAAGAGCGGAAGCTGGAAGGTGGTCTTGGACATGGGAACGGGAGTTCGGCTCAGTAGCATGGCCGGGGATTCTATAGAATCAACGACTTAGCTTTTCCGAAAATCGGGCCCCATAGAATCAGCAAGTTAGCGGCACGCATTGTACGTACAACAATATCTTTAAGATAAACATGAACGCTAGGGCCATTTAGGGGCGGCTGTACGCATTCCAGTTGCCGGGTGGGGCTTCGGGTCGTCCCGCGCCCGATCGTCGATGCTAGGTGCCTTTCTGGCTCAGCAAATGGCATTTCGTGCGAGGGTTTCACCGGCGATTTGGATCCGGCTGGCTGTGCTCGGGGTCTTGCTATCGAGATAAGTCCAATGGAATCAGTCGACCGCTTTAGCTTATCCAATAGAATCAACTATTTCCGAAAGTGATTGCTGATCGTCTCTGCCTGAGTCCCATCTCGCCGATGGCAGAGACCGCGCTTGCCTTTCCTGCCTGCGTTGCCTACAATTAATGCATGCAATATACCATCCGCAATGTGCCGGATAGTTTGGACGAAGCTCTTCGCAGAGTCGCGCGCGAGCGGGGCAAGAGCCTGAATGAAGTAGCGATCGAGGCCCTCGCGCGGGGCGCTGGCGTTACCGGGGAGCGCGACCGGCAACGCGATCTTGCTGACATCGCAGGCACTTGGCACAAAGATCCCGCCTTCGACAGCGCCTTGGCCGCTCAGGATACCATCGACGAAGAGATGTGGCGGTGAGGCTGGCGCTCGACACGAACCGCTATACCGACCTCTGCCGGGGCCATGTGTCGGTTGTCGAAACGGTAGAACTCGCCCAAGAAGTCTGGCTGCCCCTCATCGTGCTGGGAGAATTGCGCGCCGGGTTCGCCGTTGGCACTCAAGGACCGCGCAACGAGGCTGTCCTGCGCCGTTTTCTGCTGAAGTCTGGCGTCGGCGTGCTCTATGCCGATGAACAGACCACGCATCACTACGGCGCGGTTTACCGGCAACTGCGGAAGCAAGGCACTCCCATCCCGACCAACGATATGTGGATTGCGGCCCTCGTCCTGCAGCATTCGCTCGTGCTGTGTGCCCGCGATGTTCATTTTGATGCGCTGCCGCAGCTTCCGCGCGTGTAGGGGATCGAAATGGCACGTGGTGAACCGATTTTTGGGAAAACTCTATTTCCGAAAATAACTACTGATGGTTTCCGCCTGACTCCGGGTCACGACTGCGGAGAGCGCCGCCGTGTCCGCCTGCTTCACCGCATGCAGGCTCCCAAAGTGTTCTAGGAGACGGCGAGTTGTACTCTCGCCTACGCCTGGGATCTCCAGCAACTCAGTCGAGCGGTCGCGCATCTGGCGGCGTTTGCGATGGAAAGTTACGGCGAAGCGGTGGGCTTCGTCGCGAATCAATTGAATCAGGTGCAACACGGGCGAATGATGATCGAGGGCGATTGGATCTTTCTCCTGTCCGTAGACGTAGAGAATCTCTTCGCGCTTGGCGATGGCTGCCAGGGGCTGGTTGATGATCTCAAGCGATTCCAGCGCTTCGGCTGCGGCGTGCAACTGTCCTAGTCCGCCGTCGATCAGCACGAGGCTCGGCATGGGCTTCTTTTCTTTTTCTTGTTCTTGCAGCACACGCTTGTAGCGGCGCGTAACCACCTCGCGCATGGACGCGAAATCGTCGACGCCCTCTACCGTGCGGATGATGAATTTCCGGTAATCGGATTTCTTCATCTTGCCGTCTTCCCATACCACCATCGAGGCCACGGTTTCCGCGCCTTGAATGTGCGAAATGTCGAAGCACTCGATGCGTTTGGGCAGTTCGGGCAGGCTGAGAACGTCCTGTAACTCCTCCTGAATGGCTTTGGCGTTGGGTTTGAGCACGCGGAAACGCTGATCGTAGGATTGTTTTGCGTTGGTGCCCGCGAGATCGATAAGGGCGCGCTTGTCGCCGCGCTGCGGCGCGAGGATGTGAACGTGCGCGGCTCGCGCGTTTTCACCAGCGATCTGTTCGGAGAGTAAATCCTCCAATTCTTCACGATCCTCGAAATCTACTGGGACGTAGAGATTGGCCGGAACGTAGGGCTGGCCGATGTAGAGCTGCTTTAAGAGGGCGGAAAAGAATTCGCCGGGGTTGAAGGGGTCAGTGGTAGAGGACGGCTCGCTGTGCTCGCCTGGACCCCTCGGCTTCGCTCGGGGCAAGCTCGCGAAGGCGCCCGTCCCCACATGGTTTATCGCTGTCGCCGCATCTGCTGTGACGAACTCCGGCAGGTCTTCCCAGAAGAATTCGCGGCGGTCTACTACGCGGCCGCCGCGCATGTGAAATAAATTTACCGCCAGCATGCCGTTTTCATAGTGATAGCCGAAGACATCAGCGTCATCGCCTTCGGCGGCAGCGATGCGCTGGCGCTCCTGCAACTGCTCGACCGTCGAAATCAAGTCGCGATAGCGGGCGGCTCGCTCATACTCCTCGGCCGCGGCTGCCTGCTCCATTCGCGTGTGCAACGAGCGGCTCAGGTCTGTGGGGCGGCCTTCCAGAAAAAGTTTCACGTCGCGGACCGCTTCCTGATACGCATCCGGAGCGGTGAGATCTTTCACGCAAGGTCCCAGGCAGCGCTTGATGTAGTACTGAAGGCAGGGTCGCGGATGAAATCGCGTGAGATCGACCTTGCAGGAGGGAATCAAAAAATTGCGATGGATGAGATCGACGATGCGATACGCCAGATTGGCGGGAAAATAAGGGCCGTAGTAGACGCTGCCGTCTTTGCGCAGGCGGCGGGTGACGTAGACCCGCGGCCAGCGTTCGCCCAGTGTGAGCTTCACGTACGGGTAAGTCTTGTCATCGCGTAGAAGGATGTTGAAGCGCGGTTTACGCTGCTTGATGAGATTGTTTTCGAGCGCCAGCGCTTCTTTGTTGTTGCGCACGACAATGTAGTCGACGTCGACGGCTTCGCGCACCAGGGTGCCGGTCTTCGAATCCTCCCAGCGGCCTTCGTGGAAGTAGCTGGCCACGCGGCTGCGCAGGTTCTTCGCCTTGCCCACATAAATAACTTCGCCCTCGGCGTTTTTGTAGAGATACACGCCAGGCTCGGTGGGGATAGAGCGGATTTTCTGGGGAAGATCCATTCGGGCGATGCATCTATCGGGCGATCTTTGTATTCTATTCGATGAGCGGATGTGCGAATCTGTTACAAGAATGTCAGATAAACACGGTGTCTCCCGACCGGGCGGGCTCTCCCGGATAATGGTCTTCTCAATTTGTCTCGTGGTGGCGCTCTTCTGCGCGGCGCCGGGCAGTTCTTCCGGGCAGACGACGAATAGCCCGCAAACCAGCCAGCCCGCGCAGGTAACCAACCCCGCGCAATCCAATCAGGACGAGGCGGCGAAGCCCGCACAAGAAAAAAAGGACGACGCCGCGCTGGCGGCGGCGAAAGCTAAGGCGCACCACTTCGAGCGCGTGGTGATCATCGTGCTCGAAAATGGAGATTACGAAGAGGCAGTGAAGAACAAAGACCTGCAGGCGCTGGCCGCCAAGGGCGCCAGCTTCTCTAATTTCCACGCGCTTTTTCATCCTTCGTATCCAAACTATCTGGCCATGGTGGCGGGCACGGATTTTGGCATTCACCACCGCGGGCGTTTCTTAGCCGACCGTCAGGTCAACTTTCCCGACGATGCGGCTCACAAAACCATCGCCGATCGCCTTATCGCCGCTGGCCTGGATTTCAAGAACTATGCCGAGGAATTGCCCGAGGGGGTTTGTCCATTTCGAATTGACGATCAGCACGTCGCCAAAAGCAAGAAAGGCGACTATGTACGAAGGCATGTGCCCTTTATGAGCTTTCGCGAGGTGCAGGAGAAATGGTGTGATCGCGTGGTGCGAGTGGATTCGGCCAAGGGCAACAGCCTCCTGAGCATTGACGATAGCGTTTTCGTGAAGGATGCGAAGGCAGGTCTGGTGGCCTATTCGTTTTATTCTCCAAATATGAACAACGATGGCCACAACACGAATGTCAGCGTTGCCGGCGCGTGGGTGAACAAGTTTCTCGATAAAACCTTCACGGAGAAATTGCGCAAGGGCACGCTGGTGGTGGTGACGTTCGATGAGTCCGACCACAATTCCGATAACAAGATTTTCACGCTCTTCCTGGGAGACATGGTGAAAGAGGCGAATCAGCAGGATCCCAAGGTGCTGGACCGACATTACAACCATTACAACGTGCTGCGCACGATCGAAGACAACTTCGGGCTGGAGCCGCTGGCGGCGGGGGACCGCGATGCGTCAGCGATTACGGATATCTGGAAGTAAGTAGTGGCGGGCTGCCTGTCGAAAACTTCGCTTTAGGCTCCGGTTCCGAATTACAAAATGGTGTAGGACGGCTGGCCGCCGAGTCATAAAGGTTCGCAGTGGATGGGTGCCTCAGCGGCAGAAGCCGTTATCTTTGGAGGTCCTAGGCACCCGCTCTACGACTTGGGCCGGGCCGACCCCCCGTTATTGTCCGACAGAGCCGTTCCGGTGTTCGCGGCCACCTTGGAAGAAGCGGTGACGCACCATGCTTTGGCCAAGCAGAAAAAGAATGACCATCAAGAGCCCCACAAACAGGAACTGTCCAATCCCGAAAGAGGGTGGCTCTCCGTCAGGGGGCGACGTATTCATTTACTTTCCTCCTTGAGATTCTTCTGAAGCAGGCGCAATCTGGCAACCTGGCGACAGACGGATGAACTGCAGCCGTCTGTCGCCGTTTTTATCCGTTCCCGGTTTTATCCCTGTCAGCTCGATTCAGCCCTCAAAGCTACCGGCACTCCGGATCCGCCATCGTGGCGTCGCCAGAGGTGCACGAGCGGCGATGGTAGGGCTGTTCGTGGCTCAGCACCGTGAGGCCTTCGCCGTTGGCGATAAAGACCAGCTTTCGCGTGTCGTCCGGCAAAATGCTCGTAACTCCGCCGAAGGTCTGAACGGTCCGCGGATGCTTGGGATCGCTCAGGTCCATCACATTCACGACTTGAGTCGAGACCGTGCCGAGCTGCTGGCTGGTTGATCCGTTCTCCGGAGCGACCGTAAGTGCGAGACCGGATTGAATCCATTCCAGGCTGCCTTTGGAGGCGACCCGCTCAAGAATGGTAGGGTTCTTCGGGTCCGAAACATCCACCACTGTGAAATGGGCTCCTTGTTGTAGATAGAGGTATTGTTTGTCCTCATGCTGCCGCAAAAACATCTGCCGAACTGCCGTTCCCGGCAGCGTTATGTGTGCAATCACTTTGGCTGGTTCTTCCGCTGCGGCGGCGCTCCGCTAGACAGATCACAGCAAGTACCGTCAGAAGGATCACGGAAGGTAAGGTTGTCGTTCTTTTTCCTGAAGCTATCGTGGATTTCATGTTGAGTTAACTCCTTTCGTAAGCTAAATCGTGTATTGAGATTGCAAGGCTGCTCCGACGGCAGACCTGCTGGTTAATTCGCGAACATGTTTATGCCGCGCCAAGTGCCACCCAGGCATCCAGATCTTGAAACGCCCACTCCGGTCTGTCGGCGTTGCGGAGACAGGAGTCGAAAAAGCGGAGCAAGAATGGCGTCTGGCTCCCGATCCCTGCAAACAGGAGGACCGGAACGTCAGGTTTGACGCGCTTCATCTCGGCCTGCACTGCGGCCCCCGTGGCATCTGGCAAGTCGTATTCCAAAAGAACGCCCTGAATGGGGTGTTTTATAAGCATCGATACACCCTGGCTGCCGGTAGTTGCTGACACAACTTCGTAGCCGGCAGTCTGCAGCATGTACTTCAAGGCATCCAGATACTCGACATGGTTCTCAACGCAAAGAACTTTAACGGTACTCATTCGTATGCTCCTGGCCTGCGGTAGTTGACATGTTTTGAGAGTGGAGATAACGCAACCGGTCCTGCTCCTTTTCTGGCACTGGTTTCGGCCGCAGCAAGATTTCTCGCAATGCCCATTCAATGCGGTCAACGCTCTCTGAGATCACAAGGATGCATTGTTGGTTCTGGATAGAGTCAGTGGTTAACGAGACTGCAGCCAGAGCATTGCGGATGTGATGATTCATTTCTGAAATGACCTGCATTCTGAGCAGCGCAGCTTCCCGGCGCTGGTTTGCAGCATGCATGAGCCTCGCGGTAAGGACGGCAACCACCAGGGCTGACACTGCTTCCGCAAGCCAACGCTCCCAGCGGCGCCCAATATCCGGAACGAGCAGGTAATGCATGAGCTCCGTGGCGAAAAAGGCGGCGAGCCCAACCCCGAGAGAAGCTAACTTCACCCGCGGGTTAGGATCCCAATGCGTGGACCGATCTGCGCGCATCATTGCGAGTCTTCGCACCAATTGAGCCATGAAAACCTCCGAATCCTCACTTCAAGTCACCGGAAATGTGCCCGGATGGACCAGCTTTGCCCCAGTCGTAACCTCCCGCAGACCAGGATGAACCATGAACAGCCCCCGGTATTTGGCCAAGCACGCGACCTGAAAATCTGTGAAGGTCGTGGGGCGCGATTGATGGTGGAACTGGAAAGGATTAGCTAACGGGAGGTGGGCGGTTATAGTGGAAGCCCTTGGTCTGCAATGCGGACCACAATTGTGGGACGGGAGTTAGATGTGCGGATTCCGCAGCGGGCGGGAACGGCAGAAAGTGGCCGACGGGAGCGCTCCACTGCAATCCACTCGAATCAAAACGAGGTCTCTCATTGTGGCTGGAGATAGTATTGATGGAGGAGTGGTGAAGAGAGGTGGGCCTGGGGAGGTCCGGCGGGGTAGTTCGGATTGCCAAGAGCGCGAACAGAGCCGCAAGCGCAAGAAATGCCCGAGTGGCACGACTGCGGTTCCGGGAATGCCCGTTCGATGACATTAACCCCACCCTGCACCCATAGATGATTGTACCGCGACTTAAGGTTGGCCGAAACATGTTTTTGGCGTGGGGTCGGTACGTGCACCCTGCAAAATCAAGATCAAGATCAAAAGCAGCGGACGAGGGCGTCCGCTCCACACGAACAGCCGAGGCGGGTGCTCCCAGACGAGTCGCGCCCGTTCTGGGCGGTGTCCCGTAAGTACATTTTTCTGGTTACTTTCGGTCAAGAGCCGTGGACACGTTTACCCCCTGTCCTTTCTCCCTTACTGTGAAAACTCCAATCCCGGTCCGCTCCCTCGGCCTGGATCCCCTTGGAGTTCATACATGGATACGTCTCAACAAGGATTTCAGCTGGGCATTCTCCCGGAGCGCAGGATTGACCGGCGCGCGCTGGCCGCTGCATACGGATTCATGGTGGTGCTCACTTTTCTGCTGGTGAATCTGGGGATTCTGTTTCCGGACCGGATGCCGTTCCGGGTGTATCGCGTCACCGAAATCATTCCGATGCCTTCTCTGAGGCCGGAGCATGCACCGATCAAAGTGAAAGTAAAGCCGGCGGTGAAGGTGAAGTTGCTGCCTGCGGCTCCGGTATTCGATCGCCCGAAGTTGGTGGTGCCGCGGGAAGTGCGGCACAGGGTGACTCCTGAGCAGCCGGTGGAAGCGCCGAAAGTGGTGATGAATCAGTTTGCGGCTCCGCAGTTGAAGATCACGGCGGGCGGGGCGCGTCCGCAGCTTTTGCATACGGGAGATTTTGCCGGCAGTTCGGTAGCGCCGACGGTGAATGCCGCGGTGGAGAAAGTGCAGACGGGAGGCTTTGGCGACCCCAACGGTTTGAAAGGTACGGGCAAGCAAGGCGCGAAGCTGTATGCGGCGCAGGCAGGTGGGTTTGACATGCCCGTGGGACCGGGACAAGGCAACGGATCGGGCGGAGCGAAAGGCATCAAGGGAACCGTGGCGAGCGCGGATTTCGGCAACGGCATTGCGACCGGAGGCAAGGGCGATGGGCGCAGCGGTGGGCCCGGCGTCGCAACTGGAGGATTTGGATCGGAGCAGGTGGTGCATGGCGGGCCGAAGATCGCGCAGAACGATGGCGGGCTGGCGACGACTCCGGTGGAGATTACGTACAAGCCGCAGCCCGTTTATACCAACGAAGCGCGCGGCCTGAAGCTGGAAGGCGAAGTCCTGCTGGAAGTGATGTTCGGCGCGAATGGCAGTTTGCATGTGAATCGCGTGGTGCGGGGATTGGGTCATGGCCTGGATGAGGCGGCGGTTGCGGCGGCGAACAAAATGCGTTTCAAGCCCGCGCTGCGCATGGGACAGCCGGTGGATTCGACAGCGGTCGTCCACGTGACGTTCCAGATGGCGTATTGAAAGCAGTGGTCAGTGGTCAGTGGTCGGTGATCAGTTAGATCGACCAAGTGCTGGGGAGCTGACAGCTGTACCGAAAGTTTGAGAGTTCTTGACACTTTAGGTCGAGGGATTCGCTTGATGGTCCCGAAGGTGCGAACGAATTTGAGCGAACGGTTCACGGTAACAAACGGTTCTTAGCGAAATATTGCAACAACCTGGAGAAAAGAGTTATGCGTACCTGGAAATGGATGTTCACAGCCGCACTGCTGGTGTCAGTAAGCGCAGCCGCACAGCAACCGGCGGAGTCACAACCTTCGACGCAGCCCGACGCTGCCTCAGCCACGCAGACGGCGGCAACGCCCGCGCCTGCCGATGGGGCGCAATCGGCGCCAACGTCGACGCCAACTCCTGCGGCACAGCCGGCAACGACTGAGGCTAACAGCGCGCAGCCGAGCGCTCCGGCGCCAACGCCGTCAGCACAGCCGCAGCCGACTACCATGGATCAGGTTGTGGACCGCTTCATTGAGCGCGAACATGCGCTGATGAAAGTGCTCGCCACCCGCACGCCGGTGGTTGAGACTTATTTGCAGAACCTGACCGCCGATCCGCAACTCGGACCAGTGCCCAGCGCCGACCACTACTTTCTTGGCCGCATGGATATGGGCGAATCGGTCGACCGCAAGGATTATTTGAAGGAGCAGGACAAGGGCATGGAGAGCCGTCTGATGGGCGGTTTCAACAAGCTCTTCAAGGTGCAGTATCAGCCCTTGGGCTTCTCGTGGATGGTCTACGCCGACCGCACGGACTTCGACCGCGCGCACTATGAGTTCCACTACATCCGCCGCGAATTTCTGGGCGACGTGCGCTGCCTGGTGTTTGACGTCACGCCGAAGAAAGGCTCGGGCAAGGGGCGGTTCCAAGGGCGCGTCTGGGCGGAAGATCAGGAGTACAACATTGTCCGGCTTAACGGGACTTATGCTCCGGCGCCGAAAAATTCGTTCTTCTTCCACATGGATAGCTGGCGCCTGAATCTGATTCCGGGCTACTGGGTGCCTGCTTACATCTACAGCGAAGAAGGCGACTTCAGCGCCGGCGTGAAGAACAAGATGGCGTTCAAGGCGCAGACCCGCATCTGGGGTTACGACTTGAAGAAGAACGACAAGGACGACGAACTCACGCAGATTCGCGTAGACAGCGTGAAGGATGAGAGCCAGGCGGCGCAGGATGCGTCCCCGCTGCAGGCTGAGCGGGAATGGCAGCAGCAGGCGGAAGACAACGTGATTGAGCGCCTGACCCGCGCGGGCTTGCTTGCGCCCGAGGGCGGTGTGGACCAGATTCTGCAGACCGTGGTTAACAACCTGGAGGTCACGAACAACATCAGCTTGCCGCGGCCGGTACGCACTCGCGTGCTGCTTACGGCGCCCCTTGAAACCTTCAGCGTGGGCAACACCATCGTGATCAGCCGGGGATTAATCGATGTGCTGAACGACGAAGCCAGCCTGGCGGCAGTGCTCTCGCATGAACTGGCGCACATCGTGTTGGGCCACAACCTGGGCAGCAAGTATGCATTCAACGATCGCATGCTGTTCTCGGATGATTCCACTTATAACAACCTGGGATTCAAGCACATTCCCGAAGAGGAAACCGCAGCCGACAAGAAAGCCGTGGAGTTGCTGAACAATTCGCCTTACGCACAGAAGCTCGAATATGTCGGATTGTTCCTGAAGGCGCTGCAAGCCCGCGCTCCTCAACTCAATGCGCTTTTGACCACGCACTTGGGTAATCCCCTGGCTAGCAATGGAACCATCAACCGCCTACCCGCTCTGGCTGCGCAAGGCCCGGCGCTCGACCTTAACAAACTGGACCAGATTGCGGCTCTGCCGCTGGGAGGACGCGTCAAGGTCAACCCCTGGGACGACAAGGCAGAGATGGTGAAACAGGCTCCAGTCAACATCACCTCGGCGCGTGACAAGATGCCGTTTGAAGTCACGCCGTTCTATCCGCGGCTGACACGCTACGGCACTCAGACTGCACCGAGCGCCGCGCCGGCAACGGCTGCCGCTAACGCACCAACGGGCAACTAACCAGGTCTACTCCAAGTTGCAATAAGACGAGGGCCGGGATCCGGAATCACTTCCGGGATACCCGGCCTTTGTTTCTAGTCGTCGTAAGGCTGATGAGCCCGGCCCCGCGCATGGATTCACCGCCGGACAGTTCGGCGCACGTCTTAGTTCTTTTTCGTCGTCGGCGGCGAGGGCGGTTCTTTGGTTTTTGGCGATTTCTGTTGGGGCTTGTAGTCGCTCACTTTGTCTCCCACTGGGTTCCTTTTAGGCGCGGTCGTTGCGTGTGTCGGCGCTGGCGCCGTGGCTTTTGTGTCAAAGCCCTTGCTGGCCTCCGCATGTCGAGTCTCCAGTGTCTTGGTCCCTGTCGCTGCATTTTGGCTGTGCTGCTGGGTCTTCTGAGCCTGTCCCGACGCGGTGGTGGTGGAGGACGACTGGCCGACAACTGACGCCGCGAAAAGGAGCAGCGACGAAATCGCAATCAATAGTTTCACGATTCTCACGACTTTTCTCCTGGGCGGCAGGTTGCCGCTGACTGCCAATATATGCCACAAGCGTCGCAGCGGATAGAGGAGAATTGGCCGCTATCCTAGTTGGTTACGTCCCCTGCGAGGCCCGGAACGAGTACCGAAACCCAGTCCGACCCATCGTTCTCGTGATATCGTTCCGGTTCACTAAACTTGGGATTTTTGCAGACCATCATGCGTCCCGTCATTCAAGTTTCAGCAGTCCGCAAGACCTACGGCTCTACCGTGGCGGTCGATGAGGTATCGTTCGAGGTCAACGAAGGTGAGATCTTTGGTTTAATCGGGCCCAACGGCGCGGGAAAGACCACGACGATGGAGTGCATCGAGGGCCTGCGCAAGCGCGACCGAGGCGCCATCTCTGTGCTGGGTCTTGATCCCTTCAACGATGTGTACAAGCTGCAGGAGCGGATTGGAGTTCAGCTTCAGCAGGCGCAACTGCAGAAGAGGATCAAGGTGTGGGAGGCGGTCGACCTCTGGGCTTCGCTTTACCGCAAAAAGGCGATCGACGGCCAGCGGTTCCTCGAGCAACTTGGCCTCGGCGACAAGCGGAACGCATGGTTCATGACCCTCTCGGGCGGCCAGAAGCAGCGGCTTTTCATTGCGCTTGCGCTGATTAACGACCCCGAGCTGGTTTTTCTGGACGAGCTGACCACAGGGCTGGATCCGCAGGCGCGCCGCGCGATCTGGGAGCTGGTGCGCGGCATCCGCGAGCGCGGCAAAACGGTTTTTCTGACCACTCATCTCATGGAGGAGGCCGAACGATTGTGCGACCGCGTGGCAATTATCGAACACGGACGCATCATCGACATCGACACACCGCAGAGCCTGGTGAACCGGCACTGCCCGGAGCGTACGGTCGTCCTCGCTACGGATGACGCGAGCGCTGGAGAGCGATTTCGAACCATTGCGCGAGTCGATGCCGTTACGTGCAGCAACTTGCAGTTCACCATTCGCGGCCGGGGCGACGATCTGGTCACCGAGGTGATTCATTGTCTCTCAGAGAATCGAATCCGGGTCACCGATTTCCGGACGATTCTCCCGAACCTTGAAGATGTCTTTCTCAAGCTGACCGGTCACTCGATTCGCGACTAGACGAGATCATCATGCTGCGTGGACTCTGGAAACTGACCTGGATCGAGATCAAGATATTCCTGCGCGAGCCGCTGGGCGCGTTCGGGACCATCGGCATCCCGGTTTTAGTTTTCATCGTAACGGGCCGCATCGTTGGCCACAGCGTTTCACCAGGCTCCCTTGCCAGCAGCAGCTTTATCATGGCCGGCCTACCTACGCTGGCTTCGGTGCTGATCTCTATCAGCGCCGTGCTGTCGCTGGTCACCATCATTTCGATCTACCGCGAGGGGGGCATTCTTAAGCGGCTGCGCGCGACTCCGTTGCGTCCCCAGACAATCCTTGCCGCTCACGTGGTCGTGAAGCTGCTGCTTACGGCAGCCACGCTAGCCTTAATGGTGATGGCCGGCAAGCGCTATTATCCGGTGGGCATTCATGTTCCACTGTTCAGCTTTACAATGGCGCTTCTGATCAGCACGTGCAGCATCCTGTCGATTGGCTTTCTGATCGCCAGCATCGTTCCCACGGCGCGCTTTGCGCAGCCGATTGGCGCCATCATCATGTATCCGATGATTGCTGTCTCGGGGCTCTTCGTGCCGGTTGCAGCGCTGCCTCCCTCGCTTCAGGCAGTGGCTAAAGTTGTGCCGCTGACCTACGCCGTGTCACTGCTGGAAGGCATTTGGCGGGGCGACGCCTGGTCAGCGCACCTGGGTGACGTGGCGGCACTGGCCGTGGTGTTCATCGTGTGCACGGCGCTCTCGGCGAAGGTGTTTCGCTGGGAGTAGCGACGTTCACTTTGCCCAACCCATCCTTCTCGTGATAGTTCGGATACGGGCCGTTCCCGAGCGCAGTCGAAGGCGCGGCGCTGCATTAGCGCTGGTCTTCGTTAACACCTTAGCTAACCAAGTTAGGTTAACAAGTTAGATATATGGCACAAAAGTGGTACGTCCAAGGCTTGACAGCTTTGTTCCTGGAGGGCACAATCCAGCAAGTTAGATTTGCCTTTGAGTGATGCCATCGATTGGGATTGCTCCGATGCAGAAACTCCCCCAGCTTTGCTGTTTGCGATTGGTACTCAGAAGGAGGGGAAGACACAATCTTCCCCTATGGGCCCCTATCTCAAAGTCTGAGGAGTTTGTATGCAACGTGGTGCGCGCCTTTTCGCTCTGCTGTCATTGGTAGTGCTTGGCATTCTCGTCGTTTCCTCACGCTGGTCTGACAGTGTGAATGCCAACGCCAACAAACCCTGCACATTTAAAAACGGGCATACATGCCCACCACCTCCGCCTCCGCCCCCAACCCAGGGTGAATTTGGCGGCCCGCTCGCCGGTCTGAGTTCAAGCATCACCAACCTGTTCAACGGCGGCTACGGAACATTCGTTGTCAAATGGGACCCTATCCGCGGATTGGGCCCAGTGTTCACCCAGCCCGGATGCTTCACCTGCCACGGAACGGGCACCAACGTATTGACTGGAACAGCTGGAGACACCGGCCCGCTTACCGGAACCCGTTACGGCAAATGGAATACCGACGGGACATTCAACTATCTCGATGGCAATGGAACTTTTCCGGAGAACGAAGGTGGGCCTACGCTTCACGGCTCGTCGAATGCAACGTTCGGCACTCTGCCGGGATGCAATCAAATGACGATTGCCGCATCGCCGGGTGGCGCAGTTGAATCAGGAAGCACGGTTACCATCACAACCACTGTCGCGCATAAATTTAAAGTCGGCCAAATCGCGCAAGTTCTGGGGGTGCCGGTTTCCGGCTACAACGGGCAATTCACTATCGTCAGCATCCCTTCGTCAACTGCCTTCACCTATACCAACACGGTGACGGGTTTAGCCGATTCCGGCGGCGGGGCTACGCAGAATCTGCCCCATGAAGTGATTCCGGCCGATGCCACCGTGGTCAGCACCGTCCGGTCGCCGCAATTGTTTGGACTGGGATTGGTGGATAACATTCCCGACTCGGCGATTCTGGCCAACGTGGGGAACCCGGGGAATCCGTACGGCATCAGCGGCATCGCCAATATGGTGGCGGATGAAAACGGAATTGTCCGTCCTGGAAAGTTCGGGCAAAAACTCAGCAACGTCAGTCTGTTCCAATTTACTTTCAATGCCGAATTTAACGAGTTGGGCATCACCAACGCCGCCGGCTTGTTCGGAACGGCAAACCAGTTTTTCCCCAGCGAGCATTTGCCGCAGGGCCAGGCTTATCCCAGCGCCTGCCAATCCGACACCAACTCTCCGCAGGACGTAAATCAAGTGAACATGATCAAGATGACGCAGTTTGAGTCTCTGCTGGCTCCGATTCCGCCGCAGCCTTCAAACAGCTCCATCGCGGCCGGATTGATCGTGTTCAACAACATCGGCTGCAGCGTTTGCCATCTGGAAAGTTTCACCACTCAGGCCAACGTCAAATTGAAAACCACCAGCGGAGGACAGACGGCGGTCATCCCATCTCTGAGCAACGTTACCTTCAATCCGTATTCGGATTTCCTGCTCCACGATATGGGTGCGGGCGATTCTGGAGGCATTCCGTTTCAGCCGGGCGGGACTGGCCAGGCCACGCTAACCATGTGGAGAACCGCGCCACTGTGGGGACTGAACAACGCTCTCACCAAAGCTGCCGGACTGATGCACGACAACGGCTCATTGACCATCACAGACGCGATCAACCGGCACGGTGGAGAAGCGACTATGGTGATCTCAAACTTCCAGGGTCTGAGTTCGACGGACTTGTCGAACCTGATGGCGTTTCTGGGATCGTTGTAATTTGCAGGGGGCGTGGGTGACCACGCCCTTTTTGTTCTCCCAGGAGGCGTCAGGCGAATCGCGCAGATTCAGGGTGTCCCAAAAAGTCGACGATCCGAAAAAACATTACAACGCTCACTTCGCGCCCAGCCCGTCCTTCTCGTGATAATTGGGATAGGCCGGCCGCTCATACTGCGGCAGTGGATGCTCTTTCAACTGCTGCATCACGACCTCGATTGCTTTATCGAGTTGCGCGTCGTGGCCGTCGCGATAGGCCGCTGGGTCGAGATCTACTTCTATGTCTGGTGGGACACCGACATTCTCCACCTCCCACTCGCCCTTGAGACCGTAGATTGCGGCTCGCGGTGCGGTGACGCGGCCGCCGTCGAGTAGTTCGGGATATCCGCCAATCCCAACCAGGCCGCCCCAGGTTCTCTTCCCGACCAACTGACCCAGACCTGTCTTGCGGAAGTACCAGGGCAGCGCGTCGCCGCCGGAGCCTGACATTTCGTTGATGATCATCACCTTGGGGCCGTAGATCGCCTCCGATGGACTCGACCAGTCGTGGCCTTCGCGCGAAACCACCTTGCTCAACATGGGACGCTGCAGGTAGTTGATGATGTAGTCGGCGAGCTGGCCGCCTTCGTTGAAGCGTTCGTCGATGATTACCGCTTCTTTGCCCACCTGCGAAAAGAAGTAGCGGTTGAAGCTGGTGTAACCGCCGCCGGCGGTGTTGGGAACGTAGACGTAGGCGACGCGGCCTCCGGTGGCCTTGTCGACCGCGCGGCGATTGCCTTCAATCCACGCCAGATGGCGCAGACCCTCTTCGCTCTCAACCGGCACGACGGTGACCTCGCGCGCGTCTTTACCGTCGGCGATTGCGCCGATCTTCAGAACCACCTGCTTCCCGGCGGTCTCTTCGAAGAAGCTGTAGATGTTATCTTGCGAGTGCAAGTCGCGTCCGTTGACCGCGAGGATGTAGTCGCCGGCTTTCACGTTCACGCCGGGCTGAGTGAGCGGAGCCTGCAAGCCCGGATTCCAGTTTTCTCCGTCATATACTTTGGCGATGCGGTAGCGGCCATTTTCCAGCGCTGTAATCTGCGCCCAGCAGTCCGCCTTTTATTTTCTTTGGCTCCGGCGCTTCTCCGCCGCCCACGAACATGTGGCCGACCGTCATTTCGCCGAGGCATTCCTGAAACAGATATGTGAGTTCCTCGCGAGACGCGATGCCATCCAGATAGGGCTCGTACTTCTTTTTCACTTTGGCGAGATCGAGGCCATGGTAGTGCGGGTCGTAGAAGAAGTCCCGCTCGATGCGCCAGGTTTCGTTATAAATCTGCTTCCACATCGCGCGGGGTTCCACATAAACTTCCCAGCCATCGAGCTTGAGCGGGCCGAAGCCGGGCTTGGGCGGACCGCCGGGGCCGGGAGCATCATCGGCCGACGCCGTCGCCCATGCCTCGCCCTTGCGGTAAAGAATTTTTTCGCCGTCGAAGGAGACCGTGAAGTCGTTCACGTCTTCGATCCACTTGTCGACCTTGCGTTTGCTCAAATCAAATTTCTGGATGGTCTGGGGCATGTCGCCTTCGTCGTCGGCACACCATGGGGCCTTCGGCTAGGAAAAGGATGCCCGACTTCCCTGCCAGCAGATTGCTGTAATTTTTGGCTGGAATGGGCAAGGAGAGAATGCGCTGGCTGATACCCTCGATGTCGATCTTGACGACGACGGGCTCTTCTTTTTTCTCTTTGCTCTTGTCCTTATCTTTATCTTTATCTTTATCTCTGTCGTCTTTGCTGGTCGCGTCTTTGGCAGCTTTGTCGCCAGCCTTGCCCTTGCTCTTGTCTTTCTCCTTGTCCTTATCCGTATCTTTGTCCTTGTCGGAGGACTTGTCCTTGTCGGCTTGCCCGGCTTTCTCTTCGTCGCTTTCCGGCGCCAGCGGTGATTTCAGTCCTTGCTCAGCACGGCCACATAGGCGCTGCGCGAGACGCGGTGCTCGTCGCTCGACATGTCGAGCCCGGCAGTGGCTAGCGCTACATCGGTCGATGCCGTGAAGTAGAGATACTTTCCATTCTTGTCAAAGCGGGATACAGCGCATCGCTCATGCCATCCGTGATCTGGAACGCCTTGCCCTGATCGAGCGAATATACAAACACTGCGTGCAGGCCGCTGGGCAATTGCCGGGTGTAGGCGATCCACTTGTTGTCGGGCGACCAGGTCTGGCTGAACTGCGTCTGGGACAAAACCGCCGTAATAATCGGAATCGATCAGCTTCGGCGTGGGATTGTCGAGATCGATATACCACAGATTGCAGGCGCTTATCGGTGTAGGCGATCTTCTTGCTGTCGGGCGACCAGACGGGCGCGTAGAAAAACGACGGCGGATTGCCCAGGTTGATGTGCGCGGACCTCGCCCAGTCCGTTTTGATCGCGAATGCACAATTCGTATTCGCCCGACTCATCGGAAAAATATGCGATCGATTTTCCGTCGGGCGACCACGCGGGATCGCGGTCGGCGACGGCGGGACTGCGCGTCATGATTGCGAATGTCGCCCTTGTCGGTGGGAACCGTGAAAATCTCTCCCCAGGCTTCAAATACGGCGCGGGCGCCGGTGGGCGAGATACCGAAATTCTGAATGCGCTTGGGTTCGACCTTGGCGAAGTGCGGCCGCACTGCCTCGATGTCGCCGCCACATGGATCGAAATGTTCTTTGCCTGATGAGTATTCAGGTCGTAGAGCTTGATGGCGCCGAACTGCTCGATGACGATCGCGTCCGGGCCCGGCGGAAGCGGTCTTGAAATCGAAGCCGTCGCTGTGCAGAGCCTCGGACACCTGCTTGGTCTTGGTGTCATAGGCAAACAGGCTCACCGGGCCGTTGCGGTCGGAAAGGAAATAAACCGTGTCGCCCACCCACATGGGATAGTGGTCGTTGGAGTTCTCGCGCGGAACTTTGATCGACGCTCGAATCTTTCAGATCAGCGATCCAGATGGGCGTGGTCTGGCCGCCGTGGTAGCGCTTCCAGGCCGCCTGCCATTGCAGGTGGGGCACATAGGCGAGGTGCGTTCCATCGGGCGAAAATGAGGCTTCCTCGCCAATAGGGATAGGCAACTTGCGTGGGAAAGCCGCCCTCTACCGGCACGGTGTAGAGCTGATCTTCGAAGTGGCGGAAGCTGTTGGCCCAGGAAGAGAACAACATCTTCTTGCCGTCGGGCGTCCAGCCGAGCAACGTATTCGTCGGCGGGATGGTAGGTCAGGCGGCGCGGCACGCCTCCCGGCGCCGGGACCACGTATACGTCGCGGTTGCCGTCGTACTCGCCGGTGAAGGCGATCAAGGTTCCGTCGGGAGAAAAGCTGGGTAGCGTCTCAACTCCGACGCCTGAAGTGAGCCGGCGCGCCTCGCCGCCCTCGCGGCTGACGATCCAGAGATCGCCGCCGTAGTTGAAAACAATCTGCGTCTTGCTCACCGTGGGAAAACGCAGCAGCAGTGGCGGATCGCTCTGAGCTGAAGTAGCGGGTGAGAAGAATGAGATCAGCGACAAACAAAAGGCGGCCGGGACAAGGATTCCCCGAAGACGGTTGCGCATGTTGACTCCTGACAATGAATGACGGGTGACCGGAAATATTAGTGTGGCGGAGGCGCCGTGGTCAACTTGCAGGCGGATCAGCGCGGGCGCATTTAGAGTTGTGCCCCTTTCTTTGCGAGCTACGCGGGCTTCCTTAGCGATCTTTGCGGTCAAAAGCTTTAAAGCCTTTAACCGTGTATGAAGAGATCGGCGGAGTCAAGGCACACTTTGGCTGAGAGGAAAGATGGGTTGATGTTTTTGACTTTCCTCTTGTTGGAAGCTTTTGTTCTTGCTTCTTGCTCTTGCTCTTGCTCTTGCTCTTGCTCTTGCTTTCGTTCTTGCTGTGCCGACCAAGGCTCGCCTCTCAATCCTGCGGTGGGATTGGCCCCACCAGCCATGTATTCGATTCCGCCGCGAGGCGGAACCATGATTGCTGCTTCGAACTCCCTCGCTTTCGAGGGAGGCAGGGAACCCATTCACTAAGTCGAGGATGGACTACACCCCAGCGGTTAAACCGGGCTTACCCTGCATGCGAACCGGAGGCGCTGAGTTGGGCATAATCCACGCCCCGCCTCCACATCCACCACAACCGCACCGCCAGCTTGCGGGCCACGGCCACGACGGCAATCGAGCGGTTCTTGCGCATGGCCAGGCGGCGGTAATCTCGTTTCCACTGGGCCTCGTGCCGCACCGCCACGTGCGCCGCTTCCACCAGCAGACCGCGCAACATCGCGTTGCCCTGCTTGCTGATGTGTCCCAGCCGCTGCTTGCCGCCCGAGCTGTCTTCGCTGGGAATCAGTCCCAGATAGCTGGCTAGTTTTTTGCTGTTGGCAAACCGCGCGGGATCGCCGATCACCAGCACAAAAGCCAGCGCCGTAATCGGACCCACGCCGGGATGAGTCATCAGCCGCACCGCCGCAGGTTGTTGCGCCGCTTGCTGCGCGACTTCCTGGTCCAGCGGATCGGTGCGATGCAACAGACTCGGCCAGCAATTCCAGATTGTCTTGCCGCCGCCGTCCCGCCCACGGCGCCAACTCCAGGGCCTGAAACTGTTTTTGTCCCGCTTGGCTCCACAGCCCGGGCTTGCGCTCCATGCCTTCGCTGCTGGCCAGCGAACGCAACTGATTCTTCACCCGCGTACGCATCTGCACCAGCCGGTGGCGATGCCACAGCAGCTGCCGCAGATCACGATTGTCCGCCGGCGGGATCCAGATGCGCATCTTCTCGAACTGCCCGCTGCATAACAGCTCGCGCAGATGCTCGGCATCGCGCGCATCGGTCTTTTGCTTGCGCGTCTCCGCCGCCCGAATCTTGGCCGCGTCCCCGATCCACAACTCGTGCCCCAACTCCCCCAGCAACCGCTCGAACCAGCGCGACGACCCGCCGGTTTCCATTCCCACTCGCACCGTCTGCCCCACCAGGCCGCGGTAAAACTGCTCCGCTGCTCCGCGGTGCTCTAAACGGCGCTGACCCCACTCCCCTCCTTCCGTATTGACAAACGCAATTTGCTGAAACCTCGGATGAAAATCACAGCCTATAATCCACATGTCGGCTCCTTTCCCCGAGCCTTGGTCTTGTTCAACGACAACCAATGTACTCGGCTAGGAGCCGATCTCTTCATGCCATCACAAAGGGCGCTAAGAACTGCCGCGAAAAACGCGAAGAAAACCGAACAACTGCATTCTGCTATTCAAACTACTTTTCTTTTTTCTTCACCTTACCTGGCAGTCCAGCGGGGTTTTCGTGCGTGCGCTCGCGGAACTGTCCCCGGAGGCCGGCGGCCAGCTTGACGCTCGATTCGCCGAACTTGTCGCGCAGCCGATCGGCGGCGGCCAGCGCGGCTTTCCATCGTTGCTGCCGGCTGCCTTCGAGCAGATCGATCTGCTCCGTCTGCTGCTCGAACGATGACGCCTGCACTCCCAGCAGCCGGACTTGCCTGCCCTGCTTCCAGTTCTTGCGAAACAGCGCGCGCACCTGCTCGAAGATTTCACCGTCGAGTTGCGTAGGCGACGGGCAAGGTGTGAGCGCGCGTGATGGTCGTGAAGTCTTTGTAGCGGAGTTTGAGCTGAATGGTGCGCGCGTGCAGGTTCGCTTCCCGCAAGCGGCGTCCCACCATTTCGGAGAGCCGCATCAGCGTGGCTTCAAGCTGGTTCGTGTCCGCCGTGTCTTCGTTGTAAGTGTGCTCGTGGCTGATCGATTTGGCTTCGGTATCGGCGCCGACTTCGGTATCGAACCATCCGCCGGCATCTTCTCCGCGCGCTTTGCCCGCGAGCGCCAGGCCCCACTTGCCGAATCGTTCTTCGAGTTCAGATTCTTCAAGGCGCGCCAGGTCTCCTACTTTCTTGATACCCAGCTCGTGCAGATGGCTCTCCATCACCTTGCCGACGCCGGGAATCGCGCGCACATCCAGCGGCGCGAGGAACTTGGATTCTCCTCCCGGCACAATCCACAGCACGCCGTTGGGCTTGGCTTGCGCGGAGGAAACTTTCGCAATCAGGCGCGACGACCCGATGCCGATCGAGCAATTCAATCGCGTTTCGTCTTTCATCCGCTGATGCAGTTTGTGCGCGGCTTTTAGCGGCGGGCCGTGCAGCCGCGCCGTGCCCGTCATGTCGAGATAGGCTTCGTCGATCGAAGCCATCTCCACTTGCGGAGAGAACGCCGTTAACACCTTGAATACTTTTTCCGAGCACTCGCGGTAACGCTCCGGATGGCCATCGACAAAGATGGCGTGCGGACAAAGCTTCGCCGCAGTTCGCAGCGGCATGGCCGAATGCACTCCGAACTTTCGCGCCTCGTACGATGCCGCCGAAACCACGCCGCGCTCGTTGCGCTGTCCGCCGACGACTACGGCTTTGCCTTTCAGCGAGGGATCGTAGAGTTCCTCCACCGAGACAAAGAAGGCATCCATGTCGACGTGGAAGATGGTGCGGGCGAAAGCCGGGATATGCGATGCCGCGGCCATGCTGACCGAATTCTAGCAGCCGCGGCCGCGATTGTAGCGCCGCGCTCCGGGCGGCTGGCCTGGGCATGATTCCGGCGCTACGTTTTTACTCTCTGCCCACGCCTTGCTTCTGCCTCGCGCAGGTATTCCTCAACTTTCAACTTACCCTCGTGTTTTGCCCAGCCGGCGGGCGTGCTGTGCCAGAGAATATCCTTCATGTCCAATCTTGCGCCGCGCTCGACCAGAAGTCTGACCACCTCCTCGTTGCCTGCAGCGGCAGCCTGGTGCAACGGTGTTGAATGCGAATGGCCGCCGACCGGGTTGTAGCGGTTGGGATCTTCGCCCGCGTCCAGCAACTATGCGAACGATCTCACCATGGCCAAACTGCGACGCCAAGGCGAGCGCCAGATGGCGGTCGTCGCCACGAGACTGCGGAAGCAGCCGACGGAATTCCTCGATGCGCCCCAGGGCGGCCGCAATCGGCAAATCGATTCGCGCACCACGCCGAATCAAGGCATCGACCGCTTCCATTTCGCCGTGCAATACGGCTGCGTGGATCGCACTGTTGGGGTCGGCTCCGCGATCGCAGAGAAGATCGATCAAAGGAAGTTGCATTCGGCATTCCCGCGGAACGCTGCCCGTCGCGACCAGCATAAGGGTCTCGTTCAACGCAGACTGCTCCGCGCCGGCATCGAGAATCACCTTGGCTATCTCGACAATGTTCGCTGGCAGCTTGCCGTGGCGAACCGGATTTTCGGCGATGAATTCCAGCAGACGTCGGATTGTGAAAGTAGTTCCATCCCTCGAAAGCGACATGCTGATGCACCAGCTTGGGATGCTGCTTCAGGTAAGCGCGCAACGCTGTCGCGTCGCCGGCGTCAATAAGATCTACAGCGCGGCGAAATCTGCATCTTCGATTCGTTCATGGTGGGGCAAGTTCAGACTGATCGGTTAGTGTTGGTCTTCTCAATATGCCGTTTCAGGCGCGCCCAGCTGGGAAATCCAGATTCGCGGGCGATGGTTAGCTGCGCATCGCTGAGCTTTAGCTGAGCGGCGAAAATTTCGGCATCGGTGGCGCGATTGAAACGCGGATGAAATTCCCTGATACGCTGGGCCGCGCCTACATCGCGCGCAGCATGTTCCTTCAGCAGGTCTTTGGCTTGATACTTGAGATGATCGAGATTGGGATTGGATGGGAGGCGTCTTACCGGCATGGCGAACTTCCTTTCGTGTGCCCGAGGTCCGCATTTACGGGCAGAAAGTAAGTTCGTGAAGCTGAGATTTTTACGAGCAGGTGGACTTCTGTCCTTTCCGCAGACCGGATGCGCCCTTTGCGCTGAGGAAATCTTATCACGGCAAGCAAGGTGTCCCGTTGTCGACGTGGATGATGGACGGTGAGCGTGTGGGCGTCCGCATTGCAAGTGGAGAATCCCGATGACGATCAAGCTCAAGGGCATTGAGGCGTGCGTATTCGACGCCTACGGCACATTGTTCGACGTCAACAGTGCGGCGCGCAGCGCTCAGGACTCCCTGGGAGAGAAATGGCAGCCACTTGCTGAGCTGTGGCGCACGAAACAGCTGCAATATACCTGGCTTCGCGGCCTCGCCGGGCGCCACGCAGATTTTTGGCAGGTCACGGGCGATGCTCTCGACTTTGCGCTCTCGACGCTGAAACTCGATGACCCGGCACTAAGAACGCGACTGATGAACTTATATCTGAGTCTGAGCGCCTATCCGGAAGTCCCTGAGACCTTGAAACGCCTGAAGACAGCCGGAATGAAACTTGCCATCCTCTCGAACGGCACACCCACCATGCTCGCGGCGGCTGCGGCCAATGCAGGCATCACCGACTTGTTGGAGGCGATTTTGTCGGTGGAGGAAGTGAGGGTCTATAAACCGCACCCGTCCGTCTACGCGCTGGCATGTGAGCGGCTGGATGTGGCTGCAACCCAGGTCTGTTTCTTGTCTTCCAATGGCTGGGATGCATACTCCGCCAAGGCATTTGGCCTCCGCACGGTATGGTGCAACCGCCTCGGCCAAGCGCCCGAGCGGATACCGGAAACACCAGACGCGCAAATCACAACTTTAGCCGAGTTGCCGGAGATTATTCTGGATTGAGCAAGAAGTATCATTCCGTCTTAGACCGCAAAAATTAAATGGGCCGGTCGTGGACCGGCCCATGGGGGAGGGTGCCTTGCTCTACGCTGTGATAAGAGATTCCAAAGCAACGCGGCTCGGGATTACCAGAGTCGAGCCGGTCTGCTGGATGAGATGCTGCTTCTTGAAACCAGCGAAGAGCCGACTGACTGTTTCGCGCGAAGTGCCGATCATCTGCCCGATTTCTTCGTGAGTCAGGGCGAGCTTCATTTGGCTGGGTTTCTTGGCATCAGTATTCTGGTCGAGCCATCCCACCAGCAGCCGGGCCAATTTCTCGCTGGCCGAGTCGGAAAGGATGAGGTCGCGAATTTCGCGGCAAGTGGAGGCATAATCCGCGCTGATGTGCTGGGTCACCCACAGGGCAAGTTCGCCGTGCAGGCGCATGAGGCGCAGCAGATCGCTTTGCCGCAGGAAGCTGATCTCGCAGGGCTCCTGAGTCTCGGCGGTAGCTTCATAGGTGACGCCCGGAAACAACGGCGGCAACTCCCAGTGGGCAACCGGTGTCAACGATCCGCAGAATCAGGGTTCGGCCGTCGCTGCCACAAATGGAGAGCTTCACTCGGCCCCGCCGGACGATGAATACTCCTCGCGGAGCCTGCCCTTCGGCGAACAAAACTGCTCCGGTAGGATACGTCGTGGTGACAGCTTCCTGCTCCAGAGCATCGGCCAATGGTGGAGGAAGATCGCCAAAACCTCTGTCTGCCGGCGCTACTTTCTGGGCATTGTTTACGATTTGTGTGGCCATGTTTGTGCCTCCGCTCACATGTACTTTGGCAAGTCCCTAGCCACTCTCCATAGGTCGAACGGCAAGGCACTAGAATTATCCTAAGTCAAACAAAATAAGGTACTTGAATCGTGCTTGCGCCCATCTGTTCCCGGCTGCCGAATGCCGACGCCGGTGCCGAAAGCTGCGTGCTTTCCCACAGCGATGTGTGATCATCCATCACCGGGCGGGTGGTTGCAGCGCACCAATCCGTTGTCACCTTCATCGGCAGTTACTCTTGAACCTTTACCCCAACTTGTCGTGGATCGTATTCAGCAGGGCGTTCCGGCTAAAAGGCTTTTCCAGGAGGGTCACGCCAGGTTTCAGCACTTCGCGATTCGCCATCAGTTCGCCTGTATAACCGGACATATACACAACTTTCAAGGAGGGATGAGAGGAGCTCAGGCGCTCCGCCAACTCCGGACCGCTCATGTGGCGCATCACGACGTCGGTCAACAGCAGATCGATCGGATCGGGATGAGACTGCACCCATTCGAGCGCGGTCTTGCCGTCGTCCGCATCGACTACGGCATAGCCATGTTCCTCAAGGAGCTTCGAGTCAAGCCGCGCATGATTTCATCGTCCTCAACCAGCAGGATCGTGGTTCCCTGCCGTTTTGGGGCGACGGTCTCCGCTTCAGGTTTGGATGCTAGCCCGATCTTGTGCTCCGCGCTGGGAAGATAGATCTTGAACGTCGTTCCCTGTCCCGGTTCGCTGTAGACCAGGATGTGTCCTCCGCTCTGCTTGACGATGCCGTACACCGTGGCCAATCCCAAGCCAGTTCCCTTGCCTGCTTCTTTGGTGGTGAAGAAAGGCTCGAAGATGTGCGACACCGTAGCCTCGTCCATGCCGGTGCCGGTATCGCTGACCGCGAGTAGAACGTATTTCCCCGGCGCCAGAGCTTGATGCTGTTCGGCGAAGGCTTCATCAAATCTCACGGCGCCCGTTTCGAGAATGAACTTGCCGCCGCGTGGCATCGCATCGCGTGCGTTCACGGCGAGGTTGACCACGATCTGGTCGAGTTGGCCTGGGTCAGCCTCAATCACTGCTGAGGATGATCTGGGCACGATCAGAATCTCCACGTCGTCTCCGAGCAGCGGGCGCAGGAGTTTGCTGATCTCCCTTATCCTCTCGTTGAGATCGAGGATGCGGGGCTGGATTACCGACGTCCGGCTGAAAGCCAGCATCTGCCGAGTCAATGCTGTGCCTCGCTCGGTTGCCTTCCTGATATTCTCGACATAGACCGACGGTTCGGCGCCGGGATCGATACGATCGCGCAGGAATTCTGCGCAGGCATTGATGATCCCCAGAATATTGTTGAAGTCGTGCGCCACCCCGCCTGCTAGCCGGCCGATCGCTTCCATCTTCTGGGCCTGACGAAGCTGGATTTCCGCCCGCTTGTGGCCAGTGATGTCGCGCGCGATGACGGATGCACCCACGATGTCGTCGGCAGCATTGCGTAAGGGAGACACAGAGATGGATACATCCAAACGGTGCCCGTCCTTGGCCAGCCGCACCGATTCGTAATGCTCGATGCTTTCCCCTTCCGCGACTTTCTTTAGAATCTTCTCGACTTCATCGGGACGATCACCGGGTGTCAGAATCGATATGTGCCTCCCGATAACTTCTTCTGGCGTGTAACCATAGATGCGCTCGGCTCCCTTGTTCCAACTGGTAATGATGCCGTTTAGGTCTTTGCTAAGAATTGCGTCCTCAGAGGAATCGATGATCAAGGCCAGCCGCGAGCGGTATTCTCCCAGTTGCTCGGCGGTCCTCCGATGCAGTGCCTCGTTCGCGCGGCGCAATTCTTCAGCGATTCGCTTGCGATCGCTGATGTCGCGGATCGCGCTCAGAACCAACGCTCCCTTCCCCGTAGAGACAGGACTGAGACTGATTTCCACAGGGAATTCCGAGCCGTTGCGGCGTCTGCCGTAGAGATCCAACTCCGCTCCCATGCGCCGCGTCTTCGGCGCCTGCGCGAAGTCCTGGCGATGATGGTGGTGCTGCCCGCGATAACTATCGGGGACGAGGATTTCGACTTTCTGCCCAATCAATTCGCCACGGGTGTAGCCAAATAGCTCTTGTGTCTGGGAATTAACTTGAACAATAGTCCCTTCCAGATCGACGGCCACCGTGGCATCCGGAAGCGTCTCCAGCAATTCTGTGGAGAGAATCACTTCCGCCATGGTTATGGCCGGGAGCAAAAAGGAGGACTCATCTTGGTCGGAAGAAGGTCGCACGTACAACTCCGTCGTTGGAAACTATGCGGACTAAAATCTAAGCCCGAATCCGCTTCTTGTAAAGCTGTGGAGCGGACGAATCGCCGTCGCCTGGCTCTGTGACATATTGCACCGTGGTAGCAGCTCATTTATCACTGCATTCGTACACCGTCTCTGCTACTTTTAATCCGGCCCGAGCTCCCGGCCTTTGGGATGCACTAAGAGCCTCGTCAGACCGAGGGCCCCGCCCTGTAACTGTTGTTATTCCTAACACGAAAAGGAGCATTCCCATGTTTGCACGTATTCTGAATTGCGAAGTAAAGCTGGAAAGGAAAGAAGAATTGGTGAAGGTTGTAAAGAATGAAATCCTTCCCATCCTCAAGAAGCAGACCGGCTTTCTGGAGATTCTGCCCTTTTTCCCCGAAAGGATGAAAGAGGAGAAAGTCGTCGCCATCAGCCTTTGGGCAACGAAAGCGGATGCCGAGCGCTATGAGAAAGAGTTCTATCCCGAAGTTCTCAATCTGGTGAAGCCCTATCTCACCGCGACGGTCCATGTGACCCATTACAATCTGGAAACCTCAATCTGCCGGCACTTCGTCGAGGCGCTGGTCGCCTGAAGCCATAACCCACGATCGGAGACCCTGGAGCAAAATGCTCTGGGGTTTTTTTGTACAAGCCGGACGAGCCGGACACTACGCCGCGATTTCATATTCTCCCAGCCCTCCTCATTTCCTGTATCGCTGCTCCGAATTTCCCGATTTGGGAGGCGCGCGTTGACCGCACGATCATTGTTCGCTTTCCTGCATCCTCAGCTTTCGTAACTACAAGCGGACCGGCGATGCGCTTACTGTGATCACAGAGGACATCCGAAGATGAGCGAACAAGAGTTAGTTTTCAATGTCAAAGAACTCAACGTGCTTAGCCTCACCTGCTCTCAATGCGGCCACGGAACGATATTCGATTTTAAGAGCAGCGATTACCTCGAAAAAATGGTCTCGTCGGTATGCAGTATTTGTAAAACAGAGTTAGCCTTGGACCTTCAGGAGCAGTTGAAGGCTTACCGCGGCTTCTACGACAGCATGTCTGCCTGCGAACGAGTCGAATTCCGTGTGCGATTGGTCAAGCCCGAAGCGTCAGATGCGGAATCGAATAGCGACGTTGAGCACGCGGTCTCAACAGCGGTGGCCGAGGTCCAGGATGCCGTCGCCAGGGCCTTGGCAAAAGAATCGGTTTGACTTGCACCTCCTCCTCACTTCAAGTAATTCCTCTCAAAATACGAAGGACTCAACTTCTGGCCGCCCTCTGCCGATAACCACCGTAGTGCTGCCTTATAGCCACTCTTTGGAAGCTGCGCTGCGCACTGTGCTCAATCTTTTTTTTGTGCCTCTGCTACTGGTCGCAACCATGCGCGCGCAGGACTCTTCACTCCCCAAGTACCACAGCACCGTTTCCGAAGTTCGTCTCGTATTCTTCGCAACCGACGAAAACAACCACCGGGTTGAAGACCTGCAGCGGGATGACTTTGCTGTGGTCGATGATGAGAGAGTTATTCGAGACTTCCGCAGCTTCACCCATTTTTCTTTCGTCAAACTCGACGTCATCGTGCTGATTGATGCCAGCGAATCGGTGGTGCCGCAGTTCCACCGGGAGATCGCCGATGTCGTGCAACTTGTTTCACAATGTCCGTGGGCTCCAGAAGACAATCTATCGGTTTTGTCATTTAGCGGTTTAGAAGCACACCTCATCTGCTCCGGGGATTGTCGTAGTTCGTTTTCCGCCGATCGGGTCGTTGCCCTGCGCGGTGGCAGCGCCACGCCGCTCTTTGACGCTCTTGAAGTTTCGGCCGAACTCCTCTTCTACCGCGGGCGGCCGGACGTTTGGCCAGTAATTATTCTGTTTTCCGACGGCGCCGATAACATCAGCAAGTCTTCATTGGACGACACGTTGAAGAAAATACTGGCGAGCCGTGCGCAGGTCTATGCCATTGATGTCAGCGACTCCGGGCACAGGTCGAGCGGAACCGCCACCCTCCACGGGATTGCCGGTTATTCTGGGGGCCGCTATGTCCCAATCAGCGAAGGCGCCGTCTCAATCTTCAACGAGGTCATCGACGATTTACATTCCGCCCAGGTGGTAACGTACCTGGCACCGAAATCCGATTCAGATTTCCACTCGGTTCGCATTCTCCCCACCCAAAATCTCAACCTGCAATTCCGCAGCCGCCGCGGCTACTACCACCATTCCGCAAGCACTCACTAGGAGGTCAATCGATGAAACGAACATTCTCACTGTTCTTCTTGCTGTGCGGTTTGCCGGCATTGCTTCCCGCGCAAATAGGAATCTATCAACACGGCACCGTCACCAGGATGAAAATGGGCAACTGCATGCTCACCCAGCAGCGCTTTATGATGGCCTTCGGCGCCCCGGCAGCGACGAGCCAGGAAACCTGCCCCGAGTACACGCTGGTATCGAAGGACGTCGTGTTTATTCTTGTGGGAAAGTCTTCCAACCAGCTCATTCCGCTCGCAGAAACCATCGACTTCCGTTTGCAGAAGAACGAAGTGGGAGTGCGGGTTAACGACGCGAAGCGCGAAACCAGGTTCGCGATCAAGGAAATGATGGTTCGTTCGGACTGGGACCGCCTGCAACGCCATATTGAGGAACAAATGCGGGCTCCAGAAGTTCGCGAAGCACAGCGCTGAGCACTGATCGGGCAGGATGCGCGGATCTGTCATGCGCCAACGTTGGTTCTCCCATTAGTCCCATACCATCTCACTTGCCGCTCTCGGCAGGATGCGCCCCTTCCATGCCTTCTGGCGTAAACAGTTTTTCGTCAAGATTCGTGTTGAACGTTACTTCTTCGATATTCAGGACAGTTCTGGTTCCCTCCAGCACGGAACGCATCTCCACATGCCGCGCTCCCCAAATGCCGGAAACGCGTTTGAGCCCGCTGGCATGCAGCGCACGCACTTCCCTGCCCTGCGCATCGTACATTTCAGCATGGAGAATGACGGGCGCATCCTGCGCCACCCAGTAATAGAGCAACCTGTACTGTGAACGCGCCGCATCGACCGGCGTAGCCTCCATCTTGTAGGTTTTGTGGCCTTCGATGGCTTCCGTATCCCCCAGCACCCTGTACGTAAAGTCGTCCAGCACGCGCTCCGCAAGATCTTCGAAAGTAAAGTCAGTTCCAATAAAGCGAGCCGAGCGCTCCCGCGGTGCAACACTGCGCACACGCTCCGTGGCTGGGACGTACATATATTGGCGATCGGCCACGCCCCGTTGATTAATCGAGAGAAGAGCAACCCCGCGAATTTCCTCGGGGCTGTTAAAGACAACAAGTGTCTTGCTGTTGCCGGGAGATCCGATACGCCGGTAAGTGAATGCTTTCTTCTTGCCGTGTCCTTCTTTGTCGTAAACTTCGAAGCTCGCGCGCATGGTCGTGTCGTGGCTTGTGTCCTGCGAATACACACCTTCCATGATTTTTCGGGCATCCGGACCCGCGCCGGAAGCAAGGATTTTCGAGCCTAAAATGAATGCGGTGCAAAGGCAGAGTGCCAGTGCTAGCCTCGAAATCCGCGTAGTGCCAAGACTGCTATTCATAGCCAATCGCCTCGATCACCACCATCTGCATGGCGTGGTGAGCGGGAATCCATGCCGCGAGCAACGATACCGCCACGACGGCAGGGATGGCCTCCAACACCAAAAGCCACGGAAAATAAAAGGGCGCCTCGTAACCAGCCAGAACCGTAGACACCGTGTGCGACATGAACTGTATGTTAAACACCGCCGCGACCGCGCCCACCATCACGCCCACAATCGAGATGGCAACCGCTTCCAGCAGCACCATCTTTCGAATTTGGGAGCGGTAGCCGCCGATGGCACGTACAATCCCGAACTCGCGCCGCCGTTCTGCCACAGAAATGATCAGCGTGTTCGCGATCCCCACCACGGCCACGATCACGGCGACAACCAGTTGCATGTAGTTCAAAAGAAAGAACTGGTCCACCAGGCTGCCGATCCAGTCTCGGAACTCCGCGTTCGTGTAGACCAGCGCGTGCTCTGACCCGGCGGTAAGCGCCTCGATCTTGTGCTTTACAGCGGTCGCGTCCGCACCGGGCTTGAGGGTGATATCGACAAAATCCACGGCATCATCTTTCCAGTAATTTCTTATAGAGCGCCCGGTCCATAAAGATCGTGCCTTTATCGGAGCGGTAGTCCTCGACCATGCCAACCACAGGCAGGTCCAGAGCGCCGGTGGGCGTGTCCAGATGCACGCGGCTACCCACTGCGCATCTCCAGCGGGCGGCAAAGTTCTTGGAGATCAAGACGCCTTCGCCGCTGCGGCAGCAACTGGCGCAACGTTTTTTCCTTGCCACCCTTGATTGCGTCTGCAGCGCGGGCCAGAAAGCCGTCCATCTCAATCGCAATCACGGCAGCGGTGTCGCCCTGATAGGGGACGAGCGTAAAACGAACATTCTCGACTCGCTTCACTTCCGGCAGCGCTGCAATGCGCTGGCCCAGGTCCTCGCTGAAATGATAAGACGTTGAGCGCAATAACGCGGAAGTGGAGACCACCAGATCGGAATTCAGCATCTGGTTGGTCCAGCGGTTGATCATGTGCTTGTAGCTCTGAATATAAGCGCCGGTGGAGAACACAAACATGAGCCCAACCATCAGCGCGCCGACCGTCGCTGAACTCCGCCGCGGCGATTGAATCATCGCATCCACCGCCAGCGCTCCCTCCGAACCGCCGCCCAATCCAGGGCCGGACGAATGATGCGCGCAGCCCAGTGCACCAGCTTCGGCAGCAGTATGGTCAGGCCCAGCAGCATGACAGCGGCGTAGGAAAACTGCAGTGTCATTCCCACGCGCGAAGGAGAATATTGAATCAGCAGCGAACTCAGCAAAACTAATGCCGAGCCCAGCGTGATGCGCTTCCATCCCAGCGCCGATTCCTGCTGGCGCGTCTCGATGTTATGCAAAGCGAGGATGGGATTAAGATAAGATGCGGCACGCGCCGGGAACCACGCTCCGGCGAGGGATACTCCGACTCCCAAGCCGAACGATGTCAAAACCAGATCAGGATGCAGTTTCGGTGCGACCGCGGTGGAGATCGACGCCGTAGACTGACGCCGCAATCGAACCCATCAGTTTATCGGCAGCGGCGGCCAGATAGAAACCGCCGGCAATTCCCGCAATCGAGCCCACGATGCCCATGAGCAGCGCTTCGCCCAGAAACATGCGCGTTGATGTTTCCCCGCTCGACTCCGATAGCGCGCAGAATGCCGATCTCCTTCCAACGCTGATTCACCGCAATCGTGAACGAATTGAAGATGATGTAGATGCCCACCAGCAGAGCGATAAAGCTAGTGATCAACATACCCAGCCGCATCGCGGTCACCGCATTCTCCAGCGCCTGCGCCGCGCATCTCCGGCCGAACCGCCTCAATGCCCGCAGGCAATCGCGCGCGCAACCGTTGCTGAAGAACCTCCACCGGAACCGCAGGCGAATTCATCAGATCGATGCGGTCAAAATTCCGTCCGCGATTGAATACCACCTGCGCGGAGTACACATCCATCACGGCGATATTGCCCGCCGAAAACCTCTCCTACGCCAATCGGCTTGAAGATCCCTTGAACGGTGAAATCCATGTCGCCCGTGCGCGGTGAAAATCGGCAGCGGGTCGCCGATTCGCAAACCATGGCGCTCGGCAAATGGCCGCGATAGCAAGAATCGATTTCGGCTGCGCAAGATAGGTGAGCGGATCGGCGATCTCTGACTCTGCGACGGTCGAACTCATATTGGCGCAGTTGCTGGTCACCGGTCGTGTCCACGCCCAGGATCAGCAGATTGCCCTCGTCCTCGAAGCCCGTGTGCACAATGACTTCGATCACAGGCTCTGCGAGTTCAACGCCAGGCGTCGCCCGCACCGTTTCAAGAATTTGTTCGGGAAACCCCGTTTCCCCGGCAGTCACTTCGAGCGTTGATTTTCCAGCCAGCCGCTCAACCGTAAGCGTCGAGAGAATCGAGCAGCGCCGTGTTGGCGGTGCGGACGGCGAAAAATACCGCAACGCCGAGCGCAATGCCCAGCGTTGTCGTGGCGACGCGGAGACGATGGGTTCGCCACTGGCGGGAAGTAATTTGCCAGAGTGCGCTAAACATCATCTGCCGCTGGCCGGAGCGCAGTCGAATCGCTTGTCTTCTACGATTTGGCCGTCGTGCAGCGTGACGATACGATTGCAGTAGCTCGCCGCTTCGGCGTTGTGTGTCACCATCAGGAGAGTGCTCTTGTATTCCTGCTGGAGTTCGTCAAGCAGGCGGAGAATTTCGTCCGCCCGTGGCGGAATCGAGATTGCCGGTCGGTTCATCGCCCAGCAACAAAGGCGGCCTGAAAATGACCGCGCGCGCGATCGCGACGCGCTGGCGCTCGCCACCGGAGAGTTCATCGGGGCGGTGCTTCACCCTGTCCTTTAGTCCCACGCGCCCCAGCATCGACAGCGCACGCTCTTCAGCATCTTTCTTCGCCAGGCCCTGCAGACGAAGCGGCAGGGCAACATTCTCAATGGCAGTGAGTGTGGGCAGAAGATTAAACGTCTGAAAAATCATTCCGATCTTTTCGCGGCGCAGCCGGGTTCGGGGATCGTCAGCGAGCCGGGAAAGGTCCACACCCTCTACCTTCACCGAACCCGATGTGGGTTCGTCGAGGCCGCAAACCAGATTTAAAAGCGTGGATTTCCCGGAGCCTGAAGGTCCCGTGACTGCCACTCGCTCGGCGGGCCCAATCTGCAAGCTGACATTGTTCAAAGCCATCACGGTGCTCGCCAGCCCCGTAGCCCTTGGAAACGTTCGTCAACTGTATCATTCAGAACCCGCGCCGGTGGGCATCCTATCACACGCCGATTTGCACTTCGCCCATTGCTTCCGGTGCGCAGGCTTCCTCCATTTCTGCGAGCAGTCCGCCCAGCTTCGAGGCCAGCGTCTTCACGAGCGGCGGATGCATCAGTTCGAAATGCCTGCCCTCGAGAATCTCCTCCGTGAATTTCCCGCGGGTGATCCGTCGGTAAGTTTCCCGTGCCATGGGCAAGCTTGGGAAAAATGAGGAAGCTCCGCGCCAAAGCCATACCGGCGCAATCACCATTTCCAGTTTCTGGGTGCTGACCAGGTTGGCGTGACGGATAAAAAGCTCAAAGTATTTTCTCGAAACCGAACCCGCGCCATTGCCCACGTCCACCCCATGTTTCATCAGCCAGTCCATCACCAACTGCAATCGCACAGCCTCTTCCCTGGCCCTCGCCGTTCCTCTGGCGAGTTCCATCATTGAGTCTGAGAGGTCGCTGATCTCCCGCCGCTGCGGCGCTGCTTCGCCTTTGAAATAATCATAGAATTCCGCGATCAGATTTTTCAGCACCAGTTCGCGCGGATAGTCCGCGCCGAGCAAGGCCACCGGCGTGTCGATCATGGCGACCAGCGATACTTCCCTGCCGCGCCGCTCCAGTGCGCCGGTCGTCGCCAGCGCAAACAAGCCGCCAGCGGAAAATCCGGCGAGCCGCAATGCGCCCTCCGGTTGCTGTTGTGTGATGAGCGAAGCGTAACTGCGCGCCATCTCTTTGATCGATACCCATTCGTCGTCCGCGCCCACGAGAATGCGTGACTGAATTCCATACACCGGAAACCCTGCGGGCAACTGCGCGACCAATTCGTCGTAAATGTTCGTGCCACCCCCCGCAGGATGGATAAAGAATACTGGCGCGCCGCTTCCTCGGGCCCGTAGCGTCAAGAGTTGTTTAGTTCCGTTCGCAGGGTCAATTGGCGCGCGTCTTTTGTGGCCGTTCGCCGGCGCCTCGGCCGGCACCGATAGCGCGCCTGCGCCGCCGTCGAGTATTTTCAACACAACTACTGCGAGACTGTTAATGCTCGAGTTCGCTGAGCCGTTATTTGTCGCCAATGAAACAGCAAACTCCGATTCCAACCGGTTCAATAATTCGAACGCCATCAGCGAGTCCAATCCCATTTCTTTCAGGGGACGGCTCGCCTCCAGTTTCGCGGGGTTCGTTCGCAACACTTTTGCCGCCGACTCCCCGACGCGCGCGGCCACCAGAGCCAGCCTTTCCGGCGCAGGTGCGGCCAAAATCATACTGCGGCCGTTCCTGCCATCACCTTCTTTACGCTGAACTGGAGCAGAGATCATTTCTGAAAACTTGGGGGAGGGTGATGAATTCACCGCCGAAGCAAAGTACTGCTCCCAGTTGATGTGCATGAAACCGGCTTGCGTTATGTCGCTTTGCAGCAGTCGTCCCAACATTTCCGTGGCTTGCGCTGGAGTGATGCGGTGAACTCCGTGTGCGGCCAGGTGTTCCGCAATTCTTGCGTTGCGCGCCACCAATCCAACTTCGCTCAGCGCGCCCCAATTTACTGTCAGGGCCGGCAGGCCCAAAGTGCGGAGGTGCGCAGCCAGTGCGTCGAGAAAGCAGTTTGCCGCCGCATAATTAGCCTGCCCTGCGGCTCCGACCAGCGCGCTCACCGACGAAAACATCACGAAATAGTCCAGCGCAATTCCTGCAGACGCCCTATGCAGATTCCACGCGCCCGCGACTTTCGGCGCCATCACACGAGAAAATCGTTCTGCCGTGAGTTGCAGCAGGATTCCGTCGTCGAGCACCGTGGCCGCGTGAAAGATTCCTCGCAACGGTCCCAACTTGTTCGCCGTTTTGACCATTCGCGCCACTTGACGTTCATCGGTGACGTCCGCTTTGACGACTCTCACCTTTGCTCCGAAGCGTTTCAATTCCGCCACGGCGCGCTTCGCTTCGTGCGTTTCCGCGCCAGTGCGCCCCGTCAACACCAGGTTCCTCGCGCCGCTTTCAACCAGCCATTTCGCCACCGCCAGCCCGAAACCGCCAAGGCCGCCGCCGATCAAATACGATGCCTTTGCCGAAAATGTCAGTTTCCTGGTTGGCGCGGCGCGCTTAGGGATGATCCGTTCACCCTGCATCGTCAAAACAATTTTCCCGATGTGCTTTGCCTGCATCATCGAGCGAAACGCAGTAGCGGCCTGTGAAACTGGCAGCGTTTGATGCGGCAGGGGACGCAAGTCTCCAGCGCGAACTCGCTTCATGATGCTTTGAAGCAGCCCTTGAACGACGTCGGGTTGCTCCACCATCACCTGTCCCATATCAATTACAAACATCGAAAGATTATTACGGAACGGTCGCAAGCCGATGGCCGTATTCGCGTAAATATCGCGCTTGCCAATTTCCAGAAACCTTCCGCCGGGAGCGAGCGTTGACAATCCTTTCGTGATGGCGTCGCCGGCCAGTGAATTCAAAACCAGGTCAACCCCAGCGTCTTTTGTGACTCGACGAATTTCCCCAGCAAACGTTGTGGAACGCGAATCCATGACATGCTGTATGCCGAGCTTGCGAAGATAGTTGCGCTTCTCGTCATTTCCCGCCGTCGCGAAAATCTCCGCCCCCGCCAACTGTGCGATCTGGACCGCTGCCAGTCCCACACCCCCAGACGCAGCATGAATGAGGATTTTGTCGCCGCGCTTAATTTTCCCCAGATAATGCAGCGCGTACCAGGCCGTCATGAACGCGACGGGAATCGTCGCGGCCTCCTCGAACGTCAGGCGCGCAGGTTTACGCACAACATACGATTCGGGGACTGTGAGATGCGAGCCGAAGCAGCCCGAGCCGTTGGCTATCACCTCATCACCGATCTTGAACCTCTTTACCTCATTCCCGATAGCAACGACGCGCCCTGAACATTCGTCGCCGAGCAGCATTTCAAGGTCGCTCTCCATCGGATAAATGCCGAGCAACTTCATGACGTCACGAAAGTTCAAAGCAGCCGCGCAAATTTCGATTTCAACTTCGTGTGCACCCGGCTTGCGTCGTGGATTTTCAAGCAGCGCCAGCTCGTCCATGACGCCGGATGCCGGGACTTCCAGACGGTAGCCGGAATTGCGCGACAGGGGATTGCGCGGCGGGTGCGCTTCCAGCGAAGTGCGCACGATCCGATTCGCAAACCTCGACTCCTCTCGCCAAGCGACTTCAGTCTCGCTGTCGCCGGAAGCAATCTCACGCATCAGGGTTTGAGCGGCGTCTTCTGTGCCCCTAAAACCAATGTCAACCAGGCGGCAAGAGAGTTGTGGCAATTCGGTCATAACGGTGCGGCCGAGACCGAGGATCGGCGCCTGTGCCACAGAAATCTTTTCTGCCGGAGCGACACCATGTGCGCCGCGCGTCACCAGCCAAAGCGGCGGTACGGGCTTCTCCAATGCCATGGATTGCACAAGGTGTAAAACGCTATGGCATCCGCTGGCCTCAGCTTGCAAGAGCGAACGCGAATCCAACTCCGTCGCGTCACACGCGTCCAGGCTCCAAAGATGAACCACGCCCGCGAGCTTCTTGCGGCTTGTCCCATTTGTTCCGGAAACAAGGTGCCGCCACGTTGCAAGATTGTGTGTAGCAGGTTGGCAATGTTCATCCGAAAAAAGCAGCAGGGGATCTCCCCCTCGTTGTTTCAGCAATTCCGCCAGTTTTTCTGCGACGCCCGAACGGTCGGCAAATAGCAGCCATGTTCCGGGCAACGGCTTTTCCACAGCTGCAGAATAGCTTAGCGGAGTGGCTACCCACTTTGTTTCATACAGCCAATTGTCTGGGCCATCGAGGCGCGAAGCGCTCACTCCACGCACAGCCTGCACGCGAAAGCCCTCCCCGTTCAGCAGCACGCGTCCCGTCTGATCGCAAACCCGAAAATCCCACGTGATGGCGTGGGAGCTGGCTTGAACCACTTTCCCATGGCAGAACATGCGCTTCCCGGGGCGAGCGTAGTATGTAACGCGGTCCATGCGGGCCGGCAACAATAGTCGCCGGTTACGCGATTCAGACTGCGTGCACAAAAGGACTTGAAAACAGGCATCGAGCAGCGTGGGATGTATCTCAAATTGCCCCTCGTTCTCAACCAGTTGCTCGGGCAACTCGATCTGCCCCAGCGCTTCGCCGTCGCCTCTCCAGACGGCTTCCACCGCGCGGAACATCGGCCCGTAAAATAGCCCGGCCTGCTCACACCTTGAATAGATTTCATTCTTAGCCAGTCGAGTTCGGAAATTCCGTTGCAGCCGTTTCAAATCCACCACGGGAGGCTGGGCGGTCGCAGTCGCTCGCACTTTTGCCGTCGCGTTCAGCACCCATTCGTCCGCATCCTCATCTCCACGGCTGGAGATCTTCACCGTCGAATCTGCCGGAGAGAATACGGTATGCAATTGCATAGGATTCTTTCCTGCCGGCAAAATAAGGGCATTGTGAAACTCAATGTCCTCCACTTCGAGAGGTCGAGAGTTGAACTGAGCCTTGCCGACGCCTAGCGCCGCCTCAACATAGCCTGCGCCTGGGAACACGACGTGTTCCTGTACGCGATGATCTTTCAGCCATGATTGCCCCCCAACATCCAGCCACGCGTTCCAGATCGGCGCAGCGGCGCGGACTCTAGTGGTTAGAAATGGATGTGCAGGAGGAGCGAGCCGCGCCGCGTGCATTACGCTCGTTTCGCGCCAATGGTGCTCTCGCTGCCAGGAATATGGCGGCAGTGAAACCTCCGGATTGCTGCCGGGATAAATATTTCCCCAGCCAACCGGCGAACCGGCAACGTGCAGCGCTCCCAGATTGGCAAGCATCGTGGCTAGTTCGGGCTCGTTACGCCGCATCGAAAAGAGTACCCTGCCAATCCCCGATCGCTGAGCAAGAGTTTCGCCAATCGCGGGCGTCAACGCCGGATGTGGGCCCACTTCCAAAAATAAATTGTGGCCTTGCCCGCTCAACGCCGCAATTGCGGCGCTGAAGCGCACCGGCTCACGGACATTCCGCCACCAGTAATCGGCGGTTAAATCGGTGCCCTCGGCCAGCGCGCCGGTGACCGTGGATTGAATTTTCATTTGCGCTGGCGATGTTTCCATTTTACCCAGAGCGCCAAGCAGTTGCTCCTTCGCCCCGTCCATCTGATGGCTGTGGAAGGCGTATTTCACTTGCAGAAAACGGTTGAAGATCCCGCGCCCTTCCAGTGAACGCGCAATTTCTTCAAGCGGGGCAGCGTCGCCAGACAAAGTTACCGAGGTCGGGCTATTGAACGCGGCAATGGCGACCTCGCCCGGAAATTTTGCGGCGTACTCCTCGGCCTGTTTTGCCTCCAGATTTGCGGCCAGCATCCGTCCCGCATGGGGCGCGGAGTTCATGGCCCGGCCGCGATGAAAAATCAGCCGGGCAGCCTCGCGCAAACCCAAAACTCCGGCCACGTGCGCGCCCGCCACTTCACCGACGCTGTGCCCCACAACGGCTGAAGGCTTTACCCCCCACGATCGCCACAGTGCAGCCAGCGCAATTTGCAAAGAAAAAATTGCGGACTGCGCGATTTCCGTATCCTGCAGCCGGGACGACTCTTCGTTGCATGACAATTCCTCCAGCAACGACCAGCCGCCAAATTCACGAAACAGTTCGTCGCATTCTTCAAATCGCTCGCGGAACACTGGCTCGTCCCGCAATAGCTCGCGGCCCATTCCCCACCACTGCGACCCTTGGCCACAGAAAACGAAGACCGGAGCAGCGTTGCTTGTAACCTCTCCGTTGACGACCCCCGGATTTCGTTCACCCGCAGCAAAATTGTCGAGCCCCTCAACCAATTCTTTCCCGGAACTTCCAACCAGGCAAAGCCGATGCGCAAAATGAGAGCGGCGAGTGGCTGCGGCGCCGCAAAGAGCGAGGGCGTCAACTTTGTTTTCCGACAGCAGTCCGCGATATTGTTTCGCAGCGCCTTGCAGCGCCTCTTTGCTGTGCGCCGAAAGCGCCAGCAGAAATGGTCTGTGAGCCTGTTTCACGGCCAGGAAGTTGTGCTCAAGCGGCGACTCCGGAGCGGCTTCCAGGATGACATGCGCATTGGCACCTCCAAAGCCGAAGCAGTTGATTCCCGCCAGCAGCGTCCCCGAACGTTGCGGAAGTTTTTCGAGTTGCTGGACAACGCGCAGCTTGAGGTTTTTAAAAGGAATATTTGGATTCGGATTTTTGAAATGAAGGCTGGGCGGGACGGTTTTGTATTTGAGGACGAGCGCGACTTTGATCAGGCTGGCGATGCCGGAGGCCGCTTCGAGATGGCCGATATTGGTCTTCACCGAACCGATCAGACAGTCCCGTCTCCGGCCCTCCCGCAAAGCCAAGCCGAGTGCGGCGGTTTCAATCGGATCGCCCACGGAGGTTCCTGTGCCATGCGCTTCAACATAGCTGATTTCAACCGGCGAAATGTTCGCAGCGTGGCACGCCTGGCGAATGAGCGCTTCCTGTGCCTGCTGGCTGGGAAGCGTGATGCCGTTGGTGCGGCCATCCTGGTTCGCAGCTGTCCCGCGGATGACCGCGTAAACCTTGTCGCCTGCGGCCTGCGCCGCCGATAGCGGTTTTAAAATGATGGCGCCGACGCCTTCTGCGCGAACAAACCCATTTGCGCTCGCGTCGAACGCCTTGCAGCGTCCATCCGGCGAAAGCATCGACATGCGGCTGAAGGCAATGTAGTTGTCCTGGTGAAGGAGCGCATTCACGCCGGCAACTACGGCCATATTGCAATCGCCACGCCAAAGGCTTTGGCACCCCACGTGGCAGGCAGTCAGCGCCGAGGAACAAGCCGTATCCATCGCCAGGCTCGGTCCGCGTAAATCGAAGCAATAAGAAATGCGGTTGGCTGCAATGCTGAGAGCCGAACCCGTGGCAGAATAAACATCCGCCATGTTGTGCCCATCGCGGTCCACTTGCAGCGCGGCATAGTCAGTCGTCGAAATGCCGACGAAGACCCCGGTGCGCGACCCGCGGATTCGCTCCATCGTTTGCCCGCCGTCCTCAAAAGCTTCCCAGCTCCCCTCCAGCAAAAGGCGTTGCTGCGGGTCAATACCGTCGGCCTCACGCGCGGAGATTCCAAAAAACGCGGAATCGAACTTGTCCATGTTCTCGATAAAGCCTCCCCACTTGGAAATCGATTTTCCGGCGCGGCCAGGCACGGGATCATAGTGCGTCGCAATGTTCCAACGGTCCGGCGGAATTTCGCGGATGGCATCGGTTCCCGCGCAGAGCATTTTCCAAAATGAGTCCGGCGAATCCGCGCCGCCTGGAAAGCGGCAGCCGATGCCTATGATGGCAAGCGGTTCATTCATATTAAGTTTTCACCCACGGATAGAATAGAGATGATGAGGCAATCCGTCGTGCGTGGCAAGGAGTTTCACCCGATTGACAGGAAAAAATCTGGCCAATACGCGAAAAGCGATTTCCGCTTCAGCCTCTTATGCAGTCTCGTGCGTAGTCGAGTCACTCGGACCGACTTCCTCGCTCGCCTCCCGCCTGCCCAGTCCTTGACGTGCCGGTGTAAAATAAATTGGAATCGACGGCACATGTCAGGCTCTATTTCCAGGCGCTTTTCCGATGGCCCACCGATTCGCTCAGTCGCCTCGAGGGGGCAACTATGCTGTCTTGCCGCCTGCTCGCTTCGCTTCTTCTGCTGCTGGTTCCCTGCTGCTCCGCCCAGTTTAGAAGCGCGAATAGTACTGGCAACGTAAGGGTGCGGATCGTCTTTCCCAATGGCCGTCGCTGCCAGACTCGCGTTCGCATCGTATTAATGGAGGGCTCCAGCACCACACCTGTGGCCACGACCATCAGCAACGACGACTGCATGGCTGGTTTCGACAACGTGGCGGTAGGGACCTATCACGCGATCGTCTCCGGAGAAGGCATCGTGGAGACCGATAGCGGATCGTTTGATGTTGATGCACGTAAGGTTAGCCAGTCCCTGGAAATCACAGTTAAGACGAAAGTAGACTCAAGCGAGGAAACTACCCAGCCGCTGGGGGGCCCCACCGTGGCGGCCGTCGACCTCAACATACCGGACAAGGCCAAGAAAGAGTTTGATAAAGCGAATGAACTCATCGCCAGGCAGGACTGGAAGCAAGCGCAGGAGCGCTTGACCAAAGCTGTGGACATCTATCCAAAATATGCCTCTGCCTACAATAACCTGGGAGTGGTCTTCGGCCATCTGGGGGAGCGGGCCCAGGAGCGCGCGTCATTGCAGAAAGCCATCAGCATCAACGATCACTTCGCTCCCGCCTACGTCAACTTGGGAAAAATGGCAATTGTGGATCGGAACTTTCCGGAAGCTGAGGATTTCTTGACCAAAGCGACGGCGCTGGACCCAAACAACCAGACACTAGTCCTGCTTGCCAATGTTGAGCTGATGAATCAGCATTTCGACGAAGCTCTTGCCAGCTGCAACCGGGCACACGCTACCCCCCACGACCCTCACGCCCTGGTTCACTACATCGCCGCCCGCGCCCTCGAGGACAAAAATGATCTCCAGGGAGCAATATTAGAGTTGCAGACATTTCTGCAGGAAGAGGCGGCTGGAGAGCGCGCCGATGCAGTGCGCAAAGAGCTGGCCGCGTTGCAGACTCGCACCCGTTAGGCACCGTCACGGCTCCGCTACTGATCGCTAGGCACGGCAGCTAGACGCTATTCAGCGACTGCCCGCTATTTGGCCGGCGCCAGTATCTCATCCAGCCGGTCCGGTGTTGGCTCCACTCTCTCCAGGTGCGGATAGCGCATTCCGCCGTGATAGTCCAGTGAGATTGTGACAAACTCGTCGGCATGTTTAAACAAAAGCTTGATCGGATCCTTAGTTTTCTCTGCGGCGAGAATGGCTTCGCGCAGGCCCGCGGGAGTGTACTTCTGATCGTTGACCGCTTGCAGTTGCATATCGGGCGTGATGCCGGCTTTGAAGGCCAGACTGTCCCACACAACCTGACCGATGGCGCCGTGTGACTCAGGGCCGCCGCCTCCCATCTCTCCTCTTACCGAGAAACCGAGAGAGGTAGCGAAGCTCACTCCGCGAACACTCTCTCCCTTCTTCATCCAGTCCGATTCGTTATCGTTATACACAAGCCGATAGCCGCCCTGCGTAAACCCGTTCTCCGGAACGCTGGGGCTAACCTCGTAAACCCGGGTGCGGAAGAATCCCGCCCAATCGTAGGCCTGCACCGCGTTCATCGCCTTCACGATGTCGTCAAGCGTGTAGGTAACCGTAACGTAGCTCCCATTGTCGATCCCGAAAAAGAGTTTCGCGAAATCGTCGAGAGACTTCTTCCCGCCGCTCAACTCCCGGATCCTGGTGTCGGCGTCGAGCCAGATAAGGTCTGACTCAGGGTAATAGTCGAACGAACGCTCCCAGCTTGGCCAGGTCTGCTGGATGGCACCGTGAGAAGAAATAATGGGCCCATTGGTGGTGTCTTCTAACGAGCGCCACCTGCGTCCTGGGCTGATTTCGAAAGACGCGGCAATTTGTGCGAACACATCACGGGCCTGCTCGGGAGTACGCATGCCAGAGCGTGCGGTGAGGACATTTCCGTAGTAGTCAGTCAAGCCTTCGTAAACCCATAGCAGGTCGTTGCGCATCGGCACGTTGAAGTTGGGCGTCCACAAATCGGCTGGACGGCGGAACTTGCCGTTCCACGAGTGGGTATATTCGTGGGGCAGCAGAGCCCGGCCACCAACTCCCGCGCTCCAGTCTGTAAAGTAATTGGCGCGGGAACCGTCTTCACTAGATTGGTGGTGCTCCAGGCCCTTGCCGCTGACTATGTCGCTGACGGAAAACAGGAAATCGTAGCGCTCGTAGTGATGCGAATTAAACAGCTTCTGCGCTTCGATGGCGAGATTCTTATGGTATTGCAGCTCGTCGGGTGTGATCTCAAGATCGGCAGGTTTGTCGGCGAACACATCAAGGTACACCGGGTTGTCGGGCCCGGTGGATAGGTCAAACCGCTTGAAGTTGGCGCCCGCATAAAGGGGCGAATCGATCAGCGTATTCAGTGTTGTTTCTTTGAACTGAACCAGCTTGCCATTCTCCGATTTAACTTCCAGAGAGCAGGCGAATTTCCACCCTTCCGGCAAACGGATCGACGTGTCGAATTTGATATCCCGCGAGAAGTATCCGGCAGGATAGAGCAGCACACTGTTCCAGGTAACGTCGGCGAACTTGGAGGAAATCCGGCTTCTCTTTGGATCCAGCGAGGCGAGGTCCTGAAAGTCTATATCCAGCGTGGTCGCATCCTTCGGAGCCTCAACATGGAATGCGTAGATGTTGACGCGGTCACGCAGCCACGGGACGCGTTTGCCATTCGCCGTGATGACAAGACCGGCCAGCGCGGCCACAGGGTTCGAGGGCGAGTGCGTCCCGGGAAGCCACTCCGGGTAGAGCAACGTAATGTCACGGCCTTTTATGGGGATCGTCTCGTGCACATTCAGCACGTGGTCGGAGAGGTTGGTGATATTGACGAGCAGCGAAATCGTTCCGGGATAGGGCGTGTCAGCCGGCGCAATCACGGGCGGAGGCAGCGGCGTCGGCTGCGGACCCGGCGATTTTTGCGCCTGCACGGTTGTGGTTAGGACAAGGCAAACCACCACGAAAACTGCTGCAGCGCCCCTACGACAGAAAAATGAATCTGACATGTCGATCCTCCGAAACTCCCACTTTAGACGGTGCGATAGGGAAATGGTTTGGTCGAGTATCTGTTCAGATCACCCGGGCAGAATCCTACGGTGTGCGAAACCCTCAAGTCAACGAGATCCGGGGCGAGCTTTACAGAACAGGTAAACCTTGCCGCCATGAACAAAACGCCCCGTCCCATGGCTGGAGCCTTCTAACGGGTTCCAGTCACTGGGCGCGGCGGCGCGTTCTTTACGTATTTATCAAACCAGCGAAGCATCTCGTAAACCAGTTGTTCGTTCGACTCCATTGCCGTATACCAGTGCGGCTCGTACGGCAGCATCACCAGGCGAGTAGTGCCGCCGTTGCCTCGAACGGCTTCGTAGAGCTTTTGACCTTGCAGCGGCGTGGTACCAGGATTCGCGTCCTCCGCGCCGTGCACGATGAGCAGCGGCGTCTTCAATTTGTCGGCGGAGAAAAATGGGGAGACCTTTAGATAGACGTCCGTTGCCTCCCAAACCGATCGCCGCTCATTCTGGAAGCCGAAAGGCGTGAGTGTCTTGTTATAAGAGCCGCTGGTAGCGACGCCGGCCCGGAACAAATCCGAATGGGCAACCAGATTCACGGTCATTAGAGCGCCGTGGCTATGCCCCGTGACGCCTATCCGGTCGAGATCGGCAACGCCCAGCCGCACCGCCTCATCGACCGCCGCCTTCGCATCGGCAACGAGCTGCTCCAAATAAGTGTCGTAGGCTTTTTTCGGATCACCGACAATCGGGAATGAAGCGTTGTCGATGATCGCGTAGCCGGCAAGCAGCAACAGTCTGTATTGCCGCAGTTGCGTGAAGGTTTCCTGCGAACCTGAAACCTGGCCGGCTTTCGAAGCGTCGGCATAGTCGAGAGGATACGCATAAAGAATCGTGGGGACGCGGGTGCCCTCCTGATAGCCGGGCGGAGTGTACAGCGTGAACGACAAGTCAAGCCCGTCGTTACGCTTGTACTTGACCAACCGTTTCTTGATCGCGCGCACTTCCGGCGTCGGATCGGGAACATGTGTGATGGCAACGCTGGTGGAAGCAAAGACCGCCTCTCCGTTGGGCGCATCAGCGACGGATTTTCCCAGCGTTCGGGCAAAGGCATTCGGCGGATCGGTAGGCGATTGATGCCAGGTGAGGAACGTCTTTGTGTCCGGCCCGGTGAAGGAAAGAAATCGCTCGAACGAAGTGTTATCGCTGCGAAAGAGGCGTTCAGATTTTAGCGTTTTCAGATCGAGCCGGTCGAGGAACGGCCGATCCCCGTCAGGCGAAGAACCCAATCCCGCAAGGTAGATCGAATCGCCCTCCTCTCGAACCACCCAGGCCCCGTTTGCGAGCTGGCGTTCGACTGGATTGCCGGGGTTTGCATACTTCTCGTCCGTCGAGAGATCCCAAAGCAAGCGAGGCTTGGGCTGCTGATCGTCGACGTCGATGAGGAAGCTCCGTCTCCAGTGCCGATTTTCATCGTACTCGGTCAAAAGAGCAGTGCCCGCTTGTTCACCCCAGGCGAAGCGGACATATCGCTGCTCGGTCCGCGTGATTTCAATGGGGGCTGAGTTGAACGGAGCTTTCAGCAGCATAATCTTGTCGCGCGCCGGAACCCTAACTTTCCAGTCGCCGCCATCCTGAGCTTCCGCCCAGACCAGCGTTGCCGGCTCGGTGGCGCGCCATGAAAAATCTCGTGGACCTACCGGAACTCCAGCAATGGGCACGCGATCCGCCAGCGGAAGCGAGGCGATGGTATGAGCAACAACGTGAGACCGGTCGGATACGTCCCAGACTTCGACTTCCTGCGGAAAGCGATCATAAGTAGTCACATAGGAGTAGGGCTTGTGGATCGCGCTGACGAGGATATGGCGGCCATCTGGCGCAGCGGCCAACGATTCGTAATTCGCCGGCTTTCCGACCGGAGTGATCGTTGCGGTGGCCGCGTCGACGAAAGCGAGTTGCGAGGCGCCGTAATAATCGAAGACATCCTCATCATGTTTATTGCGTAGCGTGTCGCGGTTTTCATAGGTACTGCTCTGTCCTTTTTCGCCAGTGGTCTCCTGGATGCTCGGACCGCTCGGCACGATGGGTTCGGGCGGCGGCGCGCCCATCCCCGTCAGGCACCAGCTTGACCAGAAGCGTTTTCTGGTCGGGCATCCATTGCATCTCGTCGTTAAACATTGGGTTGAGACGCGCTCCAGGCACTTTATGCACTGCGCCCGTCTTCGCATCGCCGAGCCACAGTTCGACCGCCTCCGGAGCGAGATTCACGAACGCGAATCGCTTTCCGTCTGCCGCCCAGACTGGCCCGCCGGGGCAAGCGCCCGCGGGAAGCGCGATGTGAATTTGTGCGCCACCGGCGATGTGCACCAACTCGAAGTCCCGGGCACAGGGTGTAATGCCGTAACCACCCGGAGTGTCATGCTTGCTGTGATTCTTTGGCTCCACGCGCACGCCCGCCAGGCGCAGGAAGGGCGTCGAAACCCGGGAAATCGACGGGTAGTCCTGCCAGGAGACCAGAAGTATGGAATCCAGTGTCGGGCTGACTCTGGGCATTGGGGGCGAGGGCGCGTGCATCACATCAAGAATATTTTTCGGCGGTTGGTCATATCCAGATGCAACCTCGTTTGGAGCCGCTGCGTTCAAAAGAGATAAGTTTGACTGCGCTACAACTGGCACAGAAGCCGTGCAGGCGGCAAGCGCTCCGATCAGGAAATAGTTCAGTGCCTTCCAAACTGGCATAAATTCCCTCCGCTCCATTCACCAGCAAAACCCATAGACAAGACATTTGAGCCACCTGAGGGACGTCATCAGGTGAACGTCAGACCGACGAAGCGTTGGAGATGTTTTCGTCTTGCAAGCAACGCTCGTGACCCTCAACAGTTTCTCGATGGTGTGGGAAGCACGAGATGGGTCTGACCGATCATTACGGGCAAATCTTACTGTGGGCGAAACGGGCGAGTCAATCACGCCATCATGCCGACAGAATTTGCGCCTTTAAGTTGTGATTAACGAAACAGCGCTCCGCTGATGGCTTTTTATAGGCATAACCGAAGTAATGCCAGGTGTTCACAATCGCGGGACAATTCCTTCCGCAGGTGAGACTGTTGGAGGATGGCGCAGACCACCGAAAGCAATTGGACGCTCAACAATAGCGGGCCAGAAAGTTTGCACTCCAGTTAATCACATGAAGACAAGACCCGTTGCCTGCATCCTAGCCGTTCTCTTGCTCGCGGCCTTTGCGGCCGCGCAGAACACACGCTACTCAACCAGGCTATTCTCGGCCACGTTTGCCGGCCCCGTCACCACTCCTGACGCTACCTCTCGCACCACTACGAACACCAGCAGCAATCAGTACTTCAACGCATCCAGTCCGGGGGTTCAGCAAACAGTGGCTATTCGCACAATCGACGCTCCGGGCATTGATGTAAGTCAGGCTTCCATCGACTTCTATGCGGGGCAGTCTGTAAAGGGCAAGGTGCAGGACGAGCGTCGGGATTCCCCCATCCAAGGCCACCTTTCCGTGTACACCAACTCACACTACACGGATGATCTCGGCATCCTCACTCGCCGTCGCGTAAAGCATATCCTTCTCAACTCGCGTACCGTGTTGATTCTGTTCCAGGAAGGGACAGCATCGAACGATGACGGCGGTCTAAAGGCTTGGGAAACACTCGTCAACTCGCTGGTCATCAACGAAAAGACTTGCTGGTTGCCCGAAGGCTGCAACTGATGAAAGTGTCACAGTTGGCAGCGGGGGCGTAACGCGTTTGGCGAAGTCGTCGTTCGACTTCCTCTTGGCGTCATCGGCAATCAGGCCTGAACCTTTCATGCCGGCTTGCCAACCACATCCGGACCGCGGCACATTTACGCACTTTGCTATGTAGATTGTGGCCCCGTCATCGGCAGTCCGACAGATTTGGCATCAGCATCAACAGGGCTACCGCGATTGTCATCACCAGATCACAAGGCTTCGTCTTCTTCATGATGTCGTTCCTTTCTTTGTAAGTTTTCACTACAAGATAAGGTCAGCGTTTCTTCCAGCGCTCATGAGGATGCAGTGACCCGGGTCACCCCACAATCGTGACACTTGGCGCGAATCCCGGCGATGGACACTTGCGTCATCGCGGGAAGTCACCATGTCAGGAAACTGAAATAAAAAGATCAGTCAGCAAAAAGTGCCTAACCCTTCAACGATCAAGCACAAGAGTCAGGAAACGAATGAGGCGGAAAGCTCCTATACTAAGTTGGCATTACGACTACAACTCCTACGCCAGGTAGTCACGACGGACCTATGGAGCGACCCATCTTAAAGGCGGTGATTGTCGGCGCCGGTCCGGCGGGCCTGACTGCCGCCTATGAGTTGTCGAAGAAGCGCGCCCCGGTGGTCGTTCTTGAAAGTGACCCTGAATATGTCGGTGGAATCTCTCGCACCGTCAACTATAAGAATTTCCGCTTTGATATCGGCGGGCACCGCTTCTTCTCGAAGTCCCGCGAAGTTGAGGATTTGTGGACTGAGATCGCCGGACCCGACCTCCTCGATCGTCCCCGGTCGTCGCGCATCTACTATCGCGGCCAGTTCTTCACCTATCCTTTGAAACCGTTCGAAGCGCTGTCCAAGCTCGGCCTGATCGAGTCGATGCTGTGCGTATTCTCCTTTACGGCTGCGCGCCTCAGCCCCACGCGCAACCCTAAGACTTTTGAAGACTGGGTCACCAACCAGTTCGGCAAGCGCCTCTTCCGCATCTTTTTCAAAACCTATACGGAAAAAGTGTGGGGGATTAGTTGCAACGAGATTTCCGCGGATTGGGCCGCGCAACGGATTAAAGGACTGTCGCTCGGCTCCGCAATCAAACACGCCCTTCTCTCCAGTCGCGAACCAAAAGATCGGAAGCGGGTTGTCAAAACGTTGATCGACACCTTCCGCTATCCGCGCCTGGGACCAGGAATGATGTGGGAAGCGTGCGCAGACAAAATCCATAAACTGGGTGGTGAAGTAAAGCTGGGCCGCAAGGCGACGGGCTGCCGCTTCGACTCCGCCTGCAATCTGTGGGTCGTAACTGCGCGCAATGTGAATGGTGATGTGGAAGAATATCGCGCAGAACAATTAGTCTCATCGATGCCGATGCGCGAGTTGGTGGCGCAGATCGAGCCGCAACTTCCTGAATCCGCACTCCAGGCAGCGCGCTCTTTGCGCTATCGCGACTTCCTCACCGTTGGCCTGATCGTCCATGACCGCGGCCGTTTCTCCGATAACTGGATTTACATTCACGATCCCAGTGTCCAGGTGGGCCGCGTGCAAAATTACAAATCGTGGTCGCCGGAGATGGTTCCCGATCCCGGCTATTGCTCCTATGGTCTCGAATACTTCTGCTTCGAAGATGACGGCTTGTGGACGTCGAGCGATCGTGCGCTGGTCGAACTGGCTAAGCGGGAAATCCAAAAAGTAAATTTAGCCGCCAGCGCCGACGTGATCGATGGCTGCGTGATTCGCCAACCCAAGGCCTATCCGGTTTATGACGACACTTATCAGCAGCATGTAAACACGATTCGCCACGCGCTCGAAGAAAACTGTCCCGCTCTCCACCTGATTGGCCGCAACGGCATGCATAAGTACAACAATCAGGATCACGCCATGATGACCGCAATGCTTACCGCTAGAAACATCCTTGCGGGTGACCGCAGGTATGACGTGTGGGCGGTGAACCAGGACGCCGAATACCACGAAGCAGGCGCAGCGGGTAATGCTCGGCCGTTTCTATGGTCACCGACCAGGCTGCCGCACGCACCTCCGACTCCCAGCAAAACCTGATTGCATGATCGTCCCACATACCGATGGCCATCCGTGATTTTCGCACCACCTTGGGTAACGAAGTCGACACAGTCTGTTGCATCGCTAGTCCACTTCGCTTCGAACTATTTCAAGATGCAAAAATATACGATTGGAACGCATATTCAGCAGCCGCGTGCTTGCTTCGGTCTGAATCCCTGGCCTAAAAAAAGCATCTCAACGCGATTCCGCAGCTTCTCCGATGCGACACAACTCTTAGCCGGAACTGTATCAAGATCAAGCTTGTGGGGGTGAACTCCAATCGCACGGGATCGGCAGCGGCGGCAGTACAGTTGCGTCGTTCATGGGCGATTACGTCGAGGGGGTAGCCGACCTCTTATGGCAACAAAGAGGCTGTACAGTATGTGAGGACCATCTGCCCGTCCTCGAGCAGGACCTGGCGTACCGGTTTCCCCGAAAGGATGCCTAGCGCCGACAGTAGCCCATTGTTGGCCGCCTGCTGGAGGTCGCTGGCCAGCGCCGGTGTGAGGAACGGGATCAGGATGTTGTTGATGGCCAGATTGGCTACCGCTATGTCCTCCGCCAGGTACGCGGGAGCGAGGACATAGACCCACCACGGGAAGTTTGCCTGGGCATTCAGCTGGGTGATTTTCATGCTTAGCTGGCCCTGAGGATTGAGAACCGGAACTGCCGTCACGTCCACACCGATGTCGATGAGGTTGATGTCCGTCGGTAACGCCACCGACAGGTGCACGTGAATGCCACTTGGATCTATCGCCCATCCGGAGATACTCTTAAGTGACATATCGTACGGGTTGAGCTTGCTGGCAACGGTTGCTTGAATCGAGGGTGTGGCGGAGGCGGCGAGGGCTGAGGTGGTCTCTGTTACCTGGCAACTGGAGGGAACAACAGGAGGGAGTGGAAACAAGCTCTGACAGGCGACACTGGGCGCTGCGGTGATGGAGTTTAGCCTGAGCACACGTCCCGCCACAGCCTGTCCTTGGTGGTTGATGTACTCGACATAAAACGTGAAGGCGACAGGACTGGAGATCTGGACCGAGCGTGAGCCGATGGCATCCACGGACATGATCTGCGTGCCCACCTGGAGAAAGAACTGCGTGGGTGTACCGACCGGTCCCGAAACTTTCCAGTGAAAGTGGATAGACGGGCTCGTTGTACAGAGGTCAAAGGTCAACGGGGTAGCGATGAATTCATCCACCACGAGCAGATTCAGGATATTCTGTTCGGGGCTCGTACCGCCCGGCGGTGCTAAATGTGGTAGCAACTGCGGCATGGTCGCCTCCTCGTCCCCCGTTGGGGGAGCTGACGCTGACGCCTCGGGAGTTGTAGATGTTGCCACCCCTCCCCGACCCAGGATTGTACTCGAACCCGCATGTTGGGCATAGGTTTGAATGAAGAGTCAATCAATGAAATCGCGATTGTTCACCAACTGACGCTTCGGAATCGAGGAACTTCCGCACCTTCATTGACTTACCCCATCTTTGAGTCCTAACATCTCCACCCATGATCGGCCAGATGATTTCGGACTACCGCATTGTCGAGAAGCTCCGCGGCGGGGGATGGGCGTGGTATACAAGGCCGAAGATACTGAACTCGGACGCTTCGTCGCCCTGAAGTTTCTGCCCAGCGAACTGGCTAAAGACCCGCAATCGCTTGAATGATTCCGCCGTGAGGCGCGCGCTGCATCTGCCCTGAACCATCCCAACATCTGCACCATTCACGAAGTGGGCAAGAACGGCCGCAGTCCTTGGAGGGTCTTTAACACCTGTGACCTGCATCACAATCTCCTGTGACGGATAATGCTGCCCGTATTTTGTCCTGCCTTTAAGGTAATTGAGCAAGGACGAAGGGCTATGAAACCTCGTCATGACTAGAGGGCGAGCATGGACAACGAAACTAACGCGCAACCCACCGCGGGATCCGTTTGGCAGACGAAGCAGGTGTACGTAATGGCATCTGTCTGCCTGTTGGTAGGCCTCACGATCGGCTACCTCTTCCGCGGCTCCCAATCCCCCGCACGCTCCGTGGCGCAAGCTGGCGGAACTCAACCTGCGGCTGTGGCTGGCCCTACGGGTGGAAAGATGCCAAGCTTAGAAGACATGAAAGGGATGGCCAACAAGAAAGCGGCGCCGCTGCTCGAACAACTGAAAAAAGATCCCAAGAACAGTGATCTGCTCTTCCAGGTTGGGAATATCTACAAGGCTACCCACCAGTTCAAGGACGCAGCCGGTTACTACGACAAAGCATTGCAGGCCGATCCCAAGAACATTGCCATTCGCACCGAGTTGGCTTCGTGCCTGTATTACGACGGCGACGTGGACGGGGCGATCAGCCAACTGCAGCAGTCGCTGAACTATGACCCCAAGGATCCCAACTCGCTGTTCAACCTTGGCGTGATCAAGTGGCAGGGGAAACAGGACGGCCCTGGGGCGCTCGCGGCGTGGCAAGAGTTGCTGAAGTCGAATCCGCAACTGAGTGCAGACCGCAAAGAGGCGGTGCAGAAACTGATGGCCGATGCCCAGAAAAAGGGCAAGAGCTAGCGGACGGATTAGCCCTTGGAAGGGGAAGCACAATCAGGGGGGCCTTCGCCGCCAACGAAAAGGGAATCTAAAGGAGCATGGAGAAATGACAGATACAAATCGAGCAACTTCGACCGAGCAGTGGACAAGCGTACAGGCTTACGTGTTGGCAGTCATCTGCCTGCTGGTTGGAATCGCCGGCGGCTGGCTGATCCGCGGATCGCAGAGTCCGGCTGCGGTTGAGACGGCGAGCGCAGCTGCTGCAACTCCCGCCAATGCTTCGGGCAACCAAACTCCAACTCCCGCCCAGATGCAGAAAATGGCCGACGCGCAAGCTGCACCGTTGCTCGAAAAGCTCAAGGCCGACCCGAACAACGTCGGACTTCTGGAAAACCTCGGGAACGTGTACTACGACGCCCAGCAGTTTCCCACGGCTATCGATTATTACCAGCGCGTGCTGAAAGCGGAGCCTGCCAACACAGGCGTTCGCACCGATATGGCGACTGCTTACTGGTACACGGGCAACGCCGATACCTCCATCGCTGAGCTTCAGAAATCGCTTTCTTACGAGCCCAACAAAGCCAACACGCTGTTCAATCTTGGCATTGTGGAGTGGCAGGGCAAAATGGATATCGAAAAAGCTACGGCGACCTGGCAGAAATTGCTGGATACGAATCCAAACTACGAAGGCAAAGACAAAGTCCTGGAACTGATGGCACAGGCAAAAAAGCACTCCGGAGTAAAGCCGGGGACACCGGCAAAGCCGTTGCAATAGCCGCCCGAATCTACTTCTGGGGTTTCCCCACCCGCGCCGCGGTGGCAAACATCTTGGCTACCGTGTCGAGATCTTTCGGTTTCACCTTTCCCGGCGGGATGCGCATGTGAGTTAGGTCTTCGAGCGTCAGCACCAAATCCCCAAGCGCCATCGAATCGACCAGCCCAGAGGAGACAAGCGGTGTGTTCTCGTCGATGATCAAGCTCGGCTTTCGGATTCGCCGAAGAATGTATTCAATCATTTGCGTCTCTTCTGCCGTCATACTGATTCACTCTCCCCTAAGACTCGAGGTTGAGTTCCGGATGCTCTTTCCTTAGCTTTTCGAGGGTCGTTGATCGCGCCGCTTTCCCGGCGGTGCTCTTGACGATCCACTTCGGCGGCTTTAAAAAAATCATTCCAGCCGTCACGCCCAAGCTGGCCACGATCCCACCGCGAATCTCTCGTTCAATCTCCAGACCATTGGCCAGGAGTTGTTCGCTTTCCACCTCAGCCACTATGACAATTTCTTCAGTTCCAAGATCGGAATTGTAAACCCCAATCGCAATGACCCGGCCGTCACGAATGGCCGGGTGACTCGCCGCAATCTCCTCAATATCCTGCGGGTAAATATTTTCGCCGCCTACAATGATGAGATCCTTCTTCCGTCCGACGACATACAGTTCCCCTTCCAGGGTGAAACCCAGGTCCCCGGTGTGATACCAACCGTCGACGATCGCCTTGGCTGTGAGGTCAGGACGGTTGTAATAGCCTTCAAACAGGCAATCGCTTCTGACGAGAATTTCGCCCACGTGACCGTCGGCGAAAAGGGCGCCAGAATCCGAAATGATGCGAAGCTCGTGGTTGGGCAGCAGCCGGCCCGACGAGGTGAAGCGAACAGAGCCAGGTGTTCCTTCCGCAACTAGGACGATCCTAGGTGACCTTCGAAATTGGCGGCCATCCGCCCATATGCACGCGAGACCCAGGCCTCCTGAATGGCCGGGCTTGCCGTTGTGCGGCCGGCGATCCGGCCGGAAAACGTCCGACTGTGTCACTGCGAAAACGTTCTCCGCCATTCCGTAGGAGGTTCGCAGCACACCCGCCCTTAGTCCGTTTGCGGCAAACGCATCCTGGAACTCCTGCATGCTGCTGGCCCGGACTGGCTCGGAGGTATTGATCACTGCACGAACAGAGGAGAGATCGTATTGCAACCGGCGGCTCGGCCGAGCCCGCCGGGGAACGAACTGAAAGGCAAAGTTTGGCAGCCATGCCAGCGTGCACCTATGCTCAGTGATAACTTGCAACATGGTTTCAGGATGCATCACCCATTCGATCGGCGACTGCATCACGACCGGGATGTGGTAGGTCATTGGCAACATGAAGCAGGCGATCAGCCCCATGTCATGGTATAGGGGGAGCCAGCTGTAAACTCGGTCCGTCGCGCTGTCAATCTCCAGTGCTCGCGCCAGATGTTCCAGATGGCGCAGCACGGCAGCGTGAGTCAGAGCAACACCCTTCTGCAGTCCGGTGGTGCCGGCGGAATGCTGGATGAACGCAATGTGATCGCATTGCACCTTAGGATCAGGAAGTTCTTCCTCTCCACCAGGCCCTCTGCCATTGTTGGCACGAAGCAGTCTGGTTCCCTCACTCAAAGATACGTGGTTGAGCACATCGTCCGGAAATTCTTCGTCGACGACGACAAGCTTGGCGTGGAGGTTCGCCGTCACCCCTGCCAATCCGGACCTGTATTTGGAAGGCTCAAACTTGTTATTGGGGTAAGCGATCAACGCGGGTACCGCACCGAGCATCATAGCTCCGGCGAACACCGTCATCGTGGCAATGCCCTGCGGCATAATGACGATCACCCGATCCCCTCGGTTCACGCCATGAGCCTTTAGTACTCCGCCTTGCATGCGGGCGCGGCGGCCGAACTCGGAAAAGGTCACCGTCTCCTGTTCGTCCTCATTGGTCCAGGCCGTAACGAAGGGACGGTCGGCGGGAGCACTATCGAGAGCGTCGATGAGAGTGCGATATCGGACCACGCACCATTATTACAGGACAACCAGTGTTGTTGTAACCCGCGAGCAGGCTCATTACTATTGTTTGCTGGTCCGGGAGGGACTAGCTAGGTTTCCGTGCCCGAATCGGCTCTTCGGTTTCAATCGCAACAGGGAGAAAGATTGTCACGATACATCCTGTACGTTCTGGCGTTACTGTTCTGCACAATAATCTTCGCCAAAATTCGCGCGCGAGCAGCACGGCAGGCAGTCCTTTTGATCGCAAGCTACGCCCTCTATATCAGCTGGGGAGCGTGGTTTGCGGCTGTTCTTCTCACCTCGACAGTGATGAACTACCTGCTGGGGAGCTGGCTTCGGCAGAAGCGATCCGGACGTACTCTGTCAATCGGCATTCTCCTGAATTTGGCGCTCTTAACCACTTTCAAATACTTTCCAGAAGCCGCCACTCACCTTCCTCTATCGTCGTTGGAAAGATTCTCGCATCTTGCGTTGCCCCTCGGCATCTCGTTCTGGACCTTCCAGGCTATAAGCTACCTGTTTGACACTTACCAGGGCGAGGACATTGATCCATCCCTGTTCGAATTCGCGCTCTATATGGTTTTCTTTCCGGTTACGATCTCTGGACCAGTGTGCCGGATGCCTGAAATGCTTCCGCAATTCCGCTCCGAGAGTGCTCTGCGCTGGGACGACATCGGTCGCGGGATCCAGCGCATTGCAACCGGCGTGTTCATGATCCAAGTGGCCAAACTGCTTGGACAAGGAATTCTAGCTGGCGATGGAATCGTTTCCGGGTTCGATCACGTTACCCGGTGGAGCGGCACGGACGTCTGGTGTCTGGCCTTTGGCTACGGCTTGCAGCTTTTTTTCGACTTCGCTGGTTACTCGCACATCGCAATCGGTACAGCCAAAGTGTTAGGGTTCACCTTACCTGAGAATTTCGGACGGCCATTTCAATCCACCAGTACCTCAATGTTCTGGACCCGGTGGCACATGTCGTTGTCGTTCTGGATTCGTGACTACGTTTTCTTTCCGTTGATGCAGTTGCGCCGCGAGGTCTGGTGGCGGAATCTGGCTATCATGGTTTCGATGATCCTGTTCGGACTATGGCACGGAGGCACCGTTCTCTTCCTCCTGTGGGGCTGCTATCACGGGGGCCTTCTCGTCTTGCATCGCCAGGTTGAGGGGCTGGAGCGTAAATACGACTGGACGCCGCCCCAAGGTCCGTGGACCGCGCTCTCGTGGATCGCTACCATCAGTCTCATCAGCCTGGGATGGATATTCTTCCGGGCCAACTCGTTGCCTCAGGCTGGTCAGATGCTATCGGCACTCTTCTCGCCGGCAAGCTATCGATCGCACTTTCTGAGTGGCAGCCTGTATCTGCTGGTTCTCATGCTGGCCCTTGGATACGCGGCTGTGCAGGTGGTGATCGAGACGCTAAACCGCTATGCGATGGAACCGGAGCCTGCGAACGAGGCATCCCACTCGCAATTCATCGCCCTCATGGCTCGCTGGCGCTGGTTCTGGGTCCCGTCTCTCTATGTTCTGGCGTTATTCTTCTTATTGATCGTGACGCTGACTCAAGGCGCCAGCACGGCTCAGTTCATGTACCGGAGATTTTAGCCGCTGTGAGCTGCATCACAAGATGTCGTGATATTGGCCACTGTCCTGAGTACATGCCCTGACTATCGTCAATACTAGATTGGCAGATGGATTGCATGACTTTACCCGCAGGCCCGCAAATCACGGAGAAAGTTTCGACACTGCACAGCGGTCAATGGCGCCGCTGGTTGGCCATCTCCGCGACTACCATCTTGGTTCCGGCCTTACTGCTCGCGGTCGCAGAAGGGGCGCTCCACCTCTGCGGGGTTGGAATGCCAACCAGCGTAATGCGCAACTGTACGGACCAGGGCCGTCCTGCCTATTGCGATAACCGGTTTTTTGCTGCGCCTTTCTTCCCAGCGGGCATGCTCCGGGAACCTCGCCCGTACGTGATTCCGGCAAACAAGCCACCCAGAAGCTATAGGATCTTCGTGATGGGCGAGTCTGTGGCCTGGGGAGATCCCGATCCTTCTTATGGATTCGCGCGCTACCTGGAGGTAATGCTCCGAGAACGCTTTCCCGAGACAAAGTTCGAGGTTATCAATACCAGCATCACTGCTATCAACTCGCACACGCTGCTGGCTATGACCGAGGATCTGGTGCACTACCAGCCCGACCTTTTTGTCATCTACACCGGCAGCACCGAGGTTGTCGGACCTTTTGGGCCAGGAACAATGTCAGCGCCATGGGACCTGCGCCTTCCCGCCATCCGCGCCAGAATTTCCTTCAATTCCACCCGACTGGGCCAGCTTGTTGGAAAGGCAGCTGGCGGGAGCCAGATGAACGAGTGGCGTGGCATGGAAATGTTCCTAGAACGGCAGGTCCGTGCCGATTCCCCACAGATGATGCGCGTGTACGAAAATTTCACGGTCAACATGCGCGACATTATTGAGGTCGCGCGCCGCTCAGGGGCGCAGGTTCTGATCAGCACAGTAGGCACGAACTTAAAGGACTGTGCCCCTTTCGCTTCCCTGCATCGCCAAGGTCTTCGGCAGGACGAACTGCACTCCTGGGATGAGTTAGTCCAACGTGGCGCGGTTCTCGAAAGCGCAGGATCGCACGCTGAGGCTTTGAATCTGTATCTCTCGGCGGCAAATATCGATTCCCAATATGCCGAACTCCAGTTTCGCATTGCTCGGTGTATGTGGGCCTTGGGTGATTTTGCCGGAGCGAAGGAACGATTCGTGCGTGCTCAGGATCTCGACACACTTCGCTTTCGTGCTGACAGCAGAATCAATGAAATCATTCGTGCTCTACCGGGAGCGGACCCGGGCATCGGCCTGGTTGATGCAGCCGCCGTTTTTGCCGGCGAAAGTGCGCATGAGGTCCCTGGCAGCGAACTCTTCTACGAACACGTGCACATGAGTCCGCGAGGGAACTACCTGCTTGGGCGTGCCTTATTCCAACAAATAGCCCGCATGCTGCCGCCTGAATTACGGCGCGGTGCGGTGAGCGCAGATGCGGCCTCCAAGGAAGACTGCGACCGTCTGCTTGCATTTACGCCTTATGATCGTGCGCGGGTCGCTGGCTTGGCTCTCAAAAAGCTGGAGCGGCCTCCGTTTACAAACCAACTGAACCACTCCGAGGAGGTTCTTCGGCTGGAAAGCGAGGCCGAAGCGTCAGTCGATTTTAGGGAGATAGCTGCCGAGTATCAGTGGGCCATCATGAAAAACCCACAAGACCGGCTATTGCATCTCAATTACGGTTTCTTGCTATATCGCTACGAACCGGCTGCCGCCGAAAGAGAACTCCGTGCTGCCCTGCCCTACGATAACGCTCCCGTCCTGTGCAATTGGCGCAAATTTGACTGAGGCCTGAACGCATTCTCGAGACCCTTGGTCCACGTGATCACCGTCACATGCGCTCATTTTTTCTTCGCGCCGGCCGGCCCGCCTGCTACGCTGCCATTCGCATTATGCGCGGTACCATGGCAGGTCAACGTGCACGAGTTCATGGGACGGTTGTAGGAAATCGGTGCGGCTCCATTCTGCGCCACCACACTCACGTCAAAATTCACCAGCCGCTGCCCGCTGATATTAGGATCGACGCCCCCTATGCCGTGCGCGGTGTGACATACCGAACAACTGAAACCAGCATTGATATGACTCTGATGCTGGTTGAAGCTGGCGTTCGACATGATGTTGCTCAGGTTGTGACACTTGCCGCACATGGCGTAAGGCCCGTTCACGCTGAGATCGGGATTTCGAAATAGATTCGTGATCAGTTGCCCCGGAGCGATGGTTTGGCTGAACTCGTACCGGCGCTCCAGAATGTGAGCCCATTTGGATCCGTGTGGACCGTTCGGCCCTGGGCCCCCGAACTCGCGATTGTCGTCGCTGTTGTGGCAGTCCGTGCAGAAAATCTGTGTCCCCATGGCACGCCCCTGGGTTATGCCATCGAGATTCCACATCATACTCAGCAGGCTGGGCTGCGGCAGCGAGCTGTTGCTGACGTGCGTCACCGGGTGGCTCGAGCTGGCAGTGGTGCTGAATTGCGGAATGATGTTCAACGGATCGCCCGCGGAAGCCGCCCGCACCGGAAAGTATCCGTAAATCGGTCGAACCGTTTTCCCCGAGCTGCTTCCGTGACAACGGAGACAATTCTCATATTGATTGACCGCTGGGGTCAACCACCGTCATTCCGTTCGTAGCGCTGATTCCGGTGACGTCCTTCTGCGAAACGCGGATCAGCAGGCGGCAGCGGAAATGCTGACACCTGGCTGGAGGAATGCCCGTTATGGCAATCCACGCAGGTGGCATGCCGGTTATTGTTCAGCAGCGTGCTTTCGGCAGCATCATGCGGAGTGGTTGCAGTTGGGAATGGATGCCCCATCTTGGGAGAAGCGTATTCGGCGAAGATGTTCGGCGGCGCGGGCGTGATATTGTTGCCGCCATTGTGGCAGGCGATGCAATCCTGCTCGTTCTGTCCGCGCAGCAGCCGTGCCGGCGCCTGAGCATTGTGCGGAGCGTGGCAGGAGATGCATGCGTCCTGCGCCACCGTGGTGTAACTTCCCACATTCGCCTGCGGGGTAATCTTGTTCGTCGCCAGCGCATGCGCGCTGGTGGCCCAATCCGCCAGCGGATTCACTTTGCCGGGCATCTGCCGCGTCGGATCGTGGCAGGCCAGGCACATCTGGCCGCTCGAACTGTCGCGCACCAGGAAATTCTGCGAGATCATATCCTTGGCCTGCACGTGGGCGTTATGGCACGAAGTGCACTCGACGTTGCCGTTGATGAGATGCACGGCGCCCGTTGGATCCGCGGTCTTGCCCTTCGCCGCTAACGATGCAATCAGATCGACGTTATCTTTCAACGGCAGCGCAAGGCTGAAAGGATGCGACGGCTGCAGATTGGTGCCAAACACGTCGTAGGCGTTCATCGATCCGCTACATCGTGACCTGCCCATAGGCCGCGGTCGTTCCCGGCGCAACCGTCCCGTCATGGCAGCTAAAGGCACAGATTGCTGTCGGCTCCCATCACCGGCTGATTTCCACGATTGGCTTCGGTGTCGCTGGTGTACAAGCTGTAGGTCTGCTTCGAAAGTTTCTGGTTCCACAGCGGCGTTCGGCCTCCGACCCCGATTGTGAGGCACGTGGCAATACATGCAGGAATCGGTGCGCGCACCGGTTATCGGGAGACTTGCTGCCCGGGCCGAGATCGTGCATGCCGATCACATCGCCGGTGATCTGCGCCAGCAGCGTCCCCGCCGCCAACAATCAGCTATTATGCCCACGCAGAAAGACTTGAACCTCACTGCATTCCTCCCTTGGCGTTTCTTCAAGCCGAAATAGTGAAATACCTGGATGCGGCGGTTGATACGAATCCACCACGAAGATCCGGTCGTCGCGATCGATGAACAATCCCGCCGGCAATTGAAACTCGCCCGCGTGCGTGCCTCTTCTTCCGAAGTAATAGAGCAAATCTCCCTGGCGATTAAAAACCTGCACCACGCCCCACAGTCCATCGACGACATACAAATCGCCTTCGGAATCGACGCCAATCCCTTTCGGACGGAACACGGCTCCATTGCTGTCGCCGAGCTTGTCCGATGGCGTAGCGAAAGTCTCCCGAGCGGTCCAGCACCTGGACGCGGAAATTCATGGCGTCGACCACGATCAGGTTCTCGCCATCCAGTCGCAGCTCGGTGGGAAAGTTGAATTCGCACATTCGCCATCGCCCTTCTTGCCGATGGTCTGCAGAATGTTGCCCTGCATATCCAGCACGAAAATCTTGTCGCGCAGCGTGTCCGTCACGTAAATGCGCTGCGCTGCCGAATCGACGGCGATCCCGGTGGGACGCTTGAAATATCCTTCGCCGCCCTTCAAGCTGCCGATCACGCGCTTGATATTTTCCGTTCGGAGTTGAAGACGAAGATCTTGCCGGCGTCCGAATCGGTGACGTAGATGTTGTCCTGCGCGTCCACCGCCACGCATTGCGGCCCCAGCATCGGATCCTTCCCTTTGTCGCGGCGCTCGATGAACTTGTACTTCTGTTGCGCGAAATCGAAAATGTGAACGCCCGCGGCGCCGGGATCGGTCACGATGATCCGCCCACGCGAATCCACGGCAATGCTGTAGGGCCGGACCAGATTCTTGAACTCGGGCTCGCCTGCAACCACATCCACCAGCCGGTTCCAGAAGCCGCGCTTCGGCTTGACTTCGCGTTCCGAGCCGAAACTGCGTTCGTAGGCCAGCTTGCGGCCTCCCTCCAGTAAGAGCACAGGAGGTGCGACTTCCTCAGCCTTGACTTTCGGCTTCCCCGACGCCGACGCTGGAATCCCGCACGCCAGCACAAGCAGTGTCAGCCCAACCACAATTCGTAAATTAAGAACCGGCTTCACCCGGCGCAGGATGCGCATCTTAGATTCGCTCTCAGCGTGCTCCAGACGGTTGGCGCGGGCTAGAAGAAGTTGAACCATCGGGACACTCCGAAATAGAACGCTGAGATCTTCTCCGGCGGCGTTCCCGACGCACTGAAGCCCTGCTCCAGTCGACTGTAACCGCCCGTCAGGTACATCTTACGGAATTGATACTGTAAAAGAACATTGATCTGCTCCGTATTATTTGACGAGAGGATCCCCAGCACATTGCTGTTCCCGTACGCCCGGGCAAAGCTCGATGCGATCGTCAGCCTGCGCTTCGGATTGCTGGCCAGGCCAACCGAATAGCTCTTGCCCCCAAAAGTAATCAGATCGGTCGGAGACAGAACCGGTTGTGGCGTTGGAGTTTCCGCCAATCCGGCTCCGGTCTCGATTCCGGTTCCGTTCGCCTTCGAGTAGGTTCCGTTGAGGTTGATCCAGTTCGAATAGCTGATCGAGGTGTTGTAACTCTCGCCGCTGCTCGCGGTTCCGGCCTGCTCGGTCAAGCCTGTCTTGTTGATGCTGGTACCCGCCGTCCAGCCAAATTTTCCCCACCGGCGCCGGATGTTGCCGCCGTATCCGTAAAACGAGGACATGTAGGTGATCAGCAGCGTCTGCACATTCTGCGCATAGTTGGCAAACACGCCCGCCGTCCAGCCATCGAATCGCTTGTTATAGTTGACCGTGCCGCTGAACCCGAGTTCGCTCGCGCTCGAAGTGCTGATTTTGTTCTCAGTAATCGTCCCGGCAGTGTTAAAGTTGCCGCCCAACAAAACCCGCCCATAGGTGATGCCGCCCCCGTAAGAGTCGGCGGAGTAGTCCTTCCCCAGGAAGGATTGTTCGCGATGGTCCGCCGAGACCAGCGCCTGCATATTCGCCATCACCGAATAGCTGGCGTTGCCCTGCACATCGAAAGCGTTCGATGACTGCCCCTGCGCCGGCGGCGCGATTAATCCTCCCGCGCTGGTGATGGCTTGAAACAGGCTGCCGGAAAGGTTGTCGGAGTAGTTTGTGCTAACCGAAAAGTGGAATTTTTGCGTCGGCTGAAAGGCCGCGGTTCCGGTTAGGTATCGATGGTGCCGTTGTAGTTGTTGCCGAGAAAATCGGAATTGACATCGGAACGGTTGACGTTTGCGGAAAATCCGCCGTGAAGTGGCAGTGGGTGCCCCGCGGCGAATCCATAGCCACGGCTGCCGGAGGTCGCAGTCTCTCCCTGGGTTGAGCCTTGAAGAACTTCTGGTATGTCGGAGTGCGACACTCCATCCGTAAAGTACCCGGCGAGATTGAAGCCCGCCAACATGTATGCGGACCGCAGGCCAAAAGAACGGGAATCGCTGCTTCCGTTGTCGTTCGAACCGTAGATGGAATATTTGTTGTCCACATCTGGAAATTGGCGGACAGGCTGGGCAAGTCCGGCAGGATCTCTGACCAACTGATGCCGAAAGTGTCGCTATTGCCCTTGGTCGTATAGTTGGCCAATCCGGGAATCGCGTAGTTGCCTTCGCTGTTGTCGGCCTTGGCGTAGTTGATGGAGCCGGGAAACTTGCTGCCCGCGAAAATCGAGCTACTAATGTTGACTCCGCTCGCATTGGAGATGGATTGAAAGGATGAATTGTCTCGCGCCTGATTCAGGTACGGGGAATCGTATACGAGAGGAAGTTGGGGTTGTAGTAAAAACCGGATAGCGTCCCGGTGCCTCCGAATGTCATGCTGTGGTCGGAAGGGATCAGATTCCCATAATCCCCGTTGTAGCCAGCCGAGACGGTGCCGTTCAGGGTCATGCTATTGTCCCCGGTCTTGAGCTGAGCCTGAGCCGGCACGTATCAGCAGGAGCGCCCCTGCCAATGTCAACGCGGTATTTCGGAACGTAGCCCTCACAGTCACCAGCTTTCTCCAGTCTCGGCACCAGTTCTGCATCTGCGTTGCCCAGGCCACCCCACGGCGGCGCGACCGCGGTCGATGTATCCTATTCCGGCTGCTTCAGGCTGGTAGGGCGCTTTTGCCAGGTGAAATGCAACCCGCATCTCAGTTCCCCTAATGACACAAGGGCACGTTCCCGGCCAGAACCGGGAACTAGCTAAACCGTTGTCCCGCAAGCATTAAGGAGTTTTTCAGGGGCAAAGCGGAGGCCAGATTCTGGGGGATATAACCCAGCTAACCCCAACAAGACAAGGCATTTGGCGCAAGACGGGGGGATCTGGAGGGGCGAAATTCGTAGCATCGGCACCGGCGACCCTAAGTGGCGATTGCCATCCCGAGCCCGCGTTCGTTGCGCATCTAGGGATCGGGAGCCGCGCGACCGTTTCGTACTTTGCGACGTCAATATCGCGCTTTGGCTCGAAGCCTTATCCCAGTTTGGTCCCGGTCAGCCAACAAAAAAAGCGAGAGAAGAGAGAAAGGGCCTGCGTCACCGCAGGCCCTTGGGTAGAGAATATGAACTTAAAGCTCTTCCACCTTGGACGTTTTTCGCAACCGCTTATCCAGAGCCGCGCGTACGGAATCCAGCTTCTTCTTTTGCAATTCCTTCTCAGCCTATCCTTCACATCGGCAAACTTCGCCTTCCCCGCCAGATGTGTTGGTTCAGCCGGACGATGGTAAAGGCCTGCTCGACCTGGATGATGCCGGTATCTCGCCATCTTTTAGTGGCGAGAAGCGCATCCACCACCTGCGCCGCCAGTTTTGCGCGATCCACCTTTTTGTGGTCGCCCATCATTACCCGGTAGTCGTCTTCCGAGATCTTTTCCGCCAGCATCCCGAATTGTTCGTAGTTCGTTGTCGCCTTAGCCTGCTTCAGCGCGTCTTCGGCGCGCTTGCGCTCTTCCTTCAGGGTGTCGGGCGTCGGCTTCTCCGGAGGCAGGATTGAAATGGTCTGAATCGCGAAGCCTTCCGAATATTCAAAGCGCGCCGGATTTTTGTCATAGTAGGCGCGGGCCTCGGCCACCGAGACGGTTGACTTGCCATCGACTTCGGCTTTGAGCAGGGCATCGATCAGCAAGGACCGCCGCCGAGTCGTCGCCGCGCCTCCGTCAG
>CAWHLT010000004.1:0-325405 GCA_963830295.1 uncultured Acidobacteriaceae bacterium | reverse complement strand
CGAAGATCCTGTCCTCGCTGTCGATGAACAATCCCGCCGGCAACTGGAACTCGCCCGGCGCGCGTGCCTCTTCTGCCGAAGTAATAGAGCAATTCGCCCTGGCGATTAAAAACCTGCACCACCCCCCACAGGCCGTCCACGACATACAGATCGCCTTCGGAGTCGACGCCAATCCCTTTGGGACGGAATATGCTCCATTGTGTCGCCGGCTTGTCCGATGGAGTAGCGAAAGTTTCCTTCGAGCGGCCCAGCACCTGTACGCGGAAATTCATGGCGTCGACGACGATCAGGTTCTCGCCGTCCAACCGCAGCTCCGTCGGAAAATTGAATTCCAGGTTGCCTTCGCCCTTCTTGCCAATTGTTTGCAGAGATGTCTGCCCTGCATATCCAGCATGAAAATCTGGTCGCGCAAGGTATCGGTCACGTAAATGCGCTGGGTTGCCGAATCCACCGCGATCCCCGTGGGACGCTTGAAATACCCTTCGCCGCCTTTTATGCTGCCGATCGCGCGCTCGTACTTTCCGCCGGAGTTGAAGACGAAGATCTTGCCGGTGTCCGAATCGGTGACGTAGATGTTGTCCTGCGCATCGACCGCCACGCACTGCGGTCCCAGCATCGGATCCTTCCCTTTGTCGCGGCGCTCGATGAACTTGTACTTCTGTTGCGCGAAATCGAAAATGTGAACGCCGGCAGCGCCGGGGTCAGTCACGATGATCCGCCCATGCGAATCCACTGCAATGCTGTAGGGCCGGACGAGATTCTTGAACTCAGGCTCGCCTGCAACCACATCCACCAGCCGGTTCCAGAAGCCGCGCTTCGGCTTGACTTCGCGTTCCGAGCCGAAGCTGCGTTCGTAGGCCAGCTTGCGTCCTCCCTCCAGTAAGAGCACAGGAGGTGCGACTTCCTCAGCCTTGACTTTCGGCTTCCCCGACGCCGACGCTGGAATCCCGCACGCCAGCACAAGCAGTGTCAGCCCAACCACAATTCGTAAATTAAGAACCGGCTTCACCCGGCGCAGGATGCGCATCTTAGATTCGCTCTCAGCGTGCTCCAGACGGTTGGCGCGGGCTAGAAGAAGTTGAACCATCGGGACACTCCGAAATAGAACGCTGAGATCTTCTCCGGCGGCGTTCCCGACGCACTGAAGCCCTGCTCCAGTCGACTGTAACCGCCCGTCAGGTACATCTTACGGAATTGATACTGTAAAAGAACATTGATCTGCTCCGTATTATTTGACGAGAGGATCCCCAGCACATTGCTGTTCCCGTACGCCCGGGCAAAGCTCGATGCGATCGTCAGCCTGCGCTTCGGATTGCTGGCCAGGCCAACCGAATAGCTCTTGCCCCCAAAAGTAATCAGATCGGTCGGAGACAGAACCGGTTGTGGCGTTGGAGTTTCCGCCAATCCGGCTCCGGTCTCGATTCCGGTTCCGTTCGCCTTCGAGTAGGTTCCGTTGAGGTTGATCCAGTTCGAATAGCTGATCGAGGTGTTGTAACTCTCGCCGCTGCTCGCGGTTCCGGCCTGCTCGGTCAAGCCTGTCTTGTTGATGCTGGTACCCGCCGTCCAGCCAAATTTTCCCCACCGGCGCCGGATGTTGCCGCCGTATCCGTAAAACGAGGACATGTAGGTGATCAGCAGCGTCTGCACATTCTGCGCATAGTTGGCAAACACGCCCGCCGTCCAGCCATCGAATCGCTTGTTATAGTTGACCGTGCCGCTGAACCCGAGTTCGCTCGCGCTCGAAGTGCTGATTTTGTTCTCAGTAATCGTCCCGGCAGTGTTAAAGTTGCCGCCCAACAAAACCCGCCCATAGGTGATGCCGCCCCCGTAAGCGTCGGCGGAGTAGTCCTTCCCCAGGAAGGATTGATCGCGATGGTCCGCCGAGACCAGCGCCTGCATATTCGCCATCACCGAATAGCTGGCGTTGCCCTGCACATCGAAAGCGTTCGATGACTGCCCCTGCGCCGGCGGCGCGATTAATCCTCCCGCGCTGGTGATGGCTTGAAACAGGCTGCCGGAAAGGTTGTCGGAGTAGTTTGTGCTAACCGAAAAGTGGAATTTTTGCGTCGGCTGAAAGGACGCGGTTCCGGTGTAGGTATCGATGGTGCCGTTGTAGCTGTTGCCGAGAAAATCGGAATTAACATCGGAACGGTTGACGTTTGCGGAAAATCCGCCGTGAAGTGGCAGTGCGTGCCCCGCGGCGAATCCATAGCCACGGCTGCCGGAGGTCGCAGTCTCTCCCTGGGTTGAGCCTTGAAGAACTTGTGGTATGTCGGAGTGCGACACTCCATCCGTAAAGTACCCGGCGAGGTTGAAGCCCGCCAACATGTATGCGGACCGCAGGCCAAAAGAACGGGAAGTGGTGCTCCCGTTGTCGTTCGAACCGTAGATGGAATATTTATTGTCCGACATCTGGAAATTGGCCGACAGGCTGGGCAAATTGGGCAGGATCTCTGACCAACTGATGCCGAAAGTGTCACTATTGCCCTTCGTCGTATAGTTGGCCAATCCCGGAATCGCGTAGTTGCCTTCGCTGTTGTCGGCCTTGGCGTAGTTGATGGAACCGGGAAACTTGCTGCCCGCGAAAATCGAGCTGCTAATGTTCACGCCGCTGGCGTTGGAAATGGATTGAAAGGATGAATTGTCTCGTGCCTGATTCACGTAAGGAGTGATTGTGTACGACAGGAAGTTGGGGTTGTAGTAAAAACCGGATAGCGTCCCGGTGCCTCCGAATGTCATACTGTGGTCGGAAGGGATCAGATTCCCAAAATCCCCATTGTAGCCGCCCGAGAGAGTACCGTTCAGGTTCATGCTATTCTCCCCGAACTTGACCTGGCCCTGAGCCGGCACGATCAGCAGGAGAGCCCCCGCCAATGTCAAACCGATGTTTCGGAAAGTAGCCCTCACAGTCACCAGTTTCCCGTCCCCACGGCGGCGCGACCGCGGTTGATTATTTCCATTTCCGGCTGCTTCAGGCTGGTAGGGCGCTTTTGCCAGGTGAAATGCAACCCGCATCTCAATTCCTCTAATGACACAAGGGCACGTTCTAGGCCAGAAACGGGACCTAGCTAAACCGTTGCCCCGCAAGCATTAAGGAGTTTTCAGGGGCAAACCGGAGGCCAGATTCTGGGGCATATAACCCAGCTAACCCCAACAAGACAAGGCATTTGGCGCAAGCCGGGGGGAATTTCGAGGGGGGAAGGTTCGTAGCATGGCACCGCCCTCAGGCGTGCCGAACGCGAGCGCCCCTTGGTTGCGCCTTTAGGCGCTCGGGGCTGAAGCCCGTTTCATTTTCGACGTCAAATCGGCATGGCTGAAGCCATTCCCTGATACGAGCCTGCAAGGGGAAAGGGCCTGCGTCGCCGCAGGCCCTTGGGAGAGAATAGAACTACAGCTCTTCCACCTTCGAAGTCTTCCGCAACCGCTTATCCAAAGCCGCGCGCACCGAATCCACCTTCTTCTTTTGCAATTCCTTCACCAGCCCATCCTTCACACCGGCAAACTTCGCCTTCCCGGCCGGAACGTGCTGGTTCAGCCGCACGATGGTAAAGGCCTGGTCGATCTGGATGATGCCGGTAATCTCGCCCTCTTTCAGTGCCAGAAGCGCACCCACCACCTGCGCCGCAAGTTTGGCGCGATCCACTTTCTTGTGGTCGCCCATCATCACCCGGTAGTCGTCTTCCGAGATTTTTTCCGCCAGCATCCCGAATTGCTCGTAGTTGGTTGTCGCCTTGGCCTGCTTCAGCGCATCCTCGGCGCGCTTGCGCTCTTCCTTCAAGGTGTCAGGCGTGGGCTTCTCCGGAGGCAGGATTGAAATCGTCTGAAACGCAAAGCCTTCCGGATATTCAAAGCGCGCCGCGTTTTTGTCATAGTAGGCGCGGGCCTCGGCCACCGAGACGGTTGACTTGCCATCGACGTCGGCTTTGAGCAGGACATCAATCAGCAAGGACCGCTTGATCTTCTCATCCAGCGCCTTCTCCGAGCCTTTAAACTCTGAATTCAGAAACTGCTGGTACTCGGCGGGACTCTTGAACTGGCCGCGAAAGTCATGCTCCGCCGTCTTCAGCTTGGCCGGAGGTATCGTCATCTGGCGGCGCACCGCTTCCTGGTACACCAGTTCCTCGAACTCAATCATCTGCAGAGCGCCCTTGCGCAACTGGGGCTCCATCTCCGCGGGCACCTGGCCGTTATGCTGCGCCGCGTAAGGAAACAAAGTGTAGATCTCGCGCTGCAGGTCACGATCGGTCAGCGTTGCTCCATTCACCCGCGCCACCACTTTTCCCGTCGGTTCGGCACCCACGCTGGACGCAGGCTGTGTCGCCGCCGTAGTCGGAGTGTGTGAAACCGCCATCTGTTGCGCCGGAGCTGCTGCCGCCATCGTCAGGGTTAGGGCGATTGCTGCCAGCGCCGCCAGAATCAGGGTTAGTTTTGTATTTTGCTGCTTCATAACTCCATCCTCGCACCAAACTTGGTCAAAAAAAGGGGAGAGTTTTTCCCTCTCCCCTGTGTGTCACGAATACGACAGCTTAGAAAGTTGTCGGGATCGTGTAGCTTCCGTTCGACTCGTTCGCTTCTCCACCATGGCACTGGCGGCAGAACTGCGCGGTCTGGTTCGAATTAGCCGTGCCGCTGCCCGGGTTGTAGGGGCCGCGCACGAAGAACATCGTCGCGTAGGTGCCAGTCGGCAAGCCAGTGTTCTTGCCGTTGGTTACGCTGACAACGTTCATCAGGTGCTGGTTGTGGCAGCTCGTGCAGGTAACCACAGCAATGTTGTTGTAAGCGCTGAGGCTGACGAAGAAGCCGTAGTTGTTCACGAATGCGGTGGAATTCGGGCCGGTCATCGAGATTTTGCCCGCGGTCTCGGTGCAATCCCAATTCCACGGTGCACCGCAAGAAACGTTGGCGGTCAAGCCCACCGGGTGGGTCGAGAGGTAGCTGTTGGCGCCGTCGCCGTTGTTGCCCAGCAAGGTCGGAATCTTGTTGAATCCGCCGTAGCCGGCAGGCAGCTTCTCATAAACCTGATTTTTCATCATGGCGCCGGTGGCATAGTTGCCGTCATGGCAGCTAAGGCAGGTGAGAAGTCCATTCACGTCGGGAGTATTGGCGGCCATGCTGGCCGGCAGAACTTCCGTGTAGCCGGTGCTGCCGTCGGTGCTGCCCGTGATGATGGTCTTGCCGAACAGAGCGCCCACATCCTGGCCCCACAAAATGGATTCGCCAGCAGTGGTGTCGCCCGACTTGTTGGCGCCGTTGCCCCATGCGCCGCTGTGGGGTGCGTGGCAAGCTGCGCAGCCACGGCCGTAGTTGAGGTGAGCGCCCAGGACGTCAGACGTCGGCGCTTGAATCTGGGCAGCGGCGAAACTTGCCACGGCCAGAATCATCAGCATTACTAAAAAGCTCTTTTTCATATTATCTCCTGTATGAAGTGTTGCAACACCCTGATTTTTACTTCTTAGTTCGACTGCAGTACGAATTGAACTCTCGAGTTTCATTGGTGGTGGAGGTTCTTTCAAATCTCCCACCTCTGCATGTGCACGAGAACAACCGTGTCTTAAGACACTCTTAATTCTCCGCAGCAATTCTGTAAATGTTGCAGCAGTTAGACTTAGAGTTTTGAAGCGGCAAGCGGGCGGGATTACGAGCGTCACCAGCAGCGAATAACTGGGTTTTCTGCCACGGTTAGATTGGTCAAATGACCCACGTAACCGACGTGCCCCAACTGTAGCGTTTTGCGGGACTTAACGCGAAGGCCCTCACAAACCCGAAGTTTTGTGAGGGCCGTCACTACAGGAGGGGATGCGAGCTTAGTCGTTCGTCCGAGCTTAGTTCGTCCGAGCTTAGTTTGGGGGTGATCCGGCAGGTTTCTGCGCAGGCGCAGCAGCCGGCTTCGGAGCAGTATCAGCCGGAACTTGCGCGGCTGCGCTTCGCGCATCTGCCTTCTGCTGCAATTCGTCTTCCCGCCGCTTTCTTTCGGTTGCAGCCTCCGCCTCGGTTACATAGCGGAACATCTGCATGCGTCCGGGATACTGTTCGGTAGTGAAGACGCGATTCTGTTTGTCAATCGCAATCCCCACCAGTGCCTTGAACTGCCCCGGACCGTTGGCGTGGGTATCGCCAATATAGGTCAGCAGTTGCCCGTCGCGGTTGTATACCTGCACGCGGTCCTGGTATTCATCGGCCACCCAGATGTGCCCGTCACTGTCGATCGCGATACCTTTGGGCCGGAAAAAGTATCCCGGACCATCGCCGGCTTTTCCAAAGGTGCTGATGAAATGTCCCTCCGCATCGAAGATCTCGATGCGGCTGTTTAGCGTGTCGGTGACGTAGACGTTGCCGTCATTGTCCACCGCAACATTGGTCGGCGCGGCAAAGTCACCCGGCGTCGTGAGCGAGTGTTTCTTGGCGGGCGTCACCGGGCTTCCGATTTTGCGCAGCAGCTTCAGGCTGTCCGCGTCATACACGAAGACCTGATCCTGCTGCTCATCGACCACATACAGCAGCCGGTTTTCTGTGTCGATCGCCAGTCCCACGGGATCCACCAATCCATCCACGATCTGCCCCTCGACGTCGTGTTTGGGGCTAAAAATCAGGATCCGATGCATCTTGCCGTCGGAGACGAACATGCGGTCGCTATCGTCAATGGCTATGCCGTTGATCCAGCCAAAATGCGCGTCGCTTCCGTTCTTAATAAGAGTGGCGTCGTGCGTCTCCGTATTGAAGATGAAGATCGCCCCGACTTTTTGATCGGCCACATACACCAGACCTTTGGAGTCAATGGCGATGCCGTAGGGTCCGATCAACTGCCAGGGAAAAGTCTTGAGCTTGTCGGTGTTATCTTCCTGCTTGGCGCCAGCCACCCGGTCCATCCAACCCTGCTTTTTCTTCGTAGCTGCGACCGGAGTGTGGTCGATCTTCATCCCCGCGTAGTAGCCTAGCCAGCGGACGCGCGCAATGTTGGGCGGGTTAGGCCAAACCAGCTTCGAGGTATCAATGTCGAGTTTCGGGGTGTCGGCTTTCGGAGCGGGGTCGGCCTTCTTCTTTTTGTCGCCCGCACTCAGCGAGACGGGTGAAGCCAGGCACAGTGCAAGTAGCAGCGTTACCGCCGCCATTGCCTTGGCATGAAGATTCGATTTGTTAAGAAGGGCGAACATTTTTATTCTCCTGTTTCTAATTCTTCGGCGTCGTAACATCTCGCATATTGGTTCGATTCTTGTGGCAGCTATCGCAGAAAACCATGTTGTTTTGCTGATCTTTCACCAACAGGTCGGGCTGCGCCGAAGAGTGCGGCTGATGGCACGATAAGCAAGTCAAGTGCGTCTTGACCTCACCTATATTCGCCGGATTCATCACGTCTGACACGGGATGACCCTGCACCGGATGACCCAACCCGTAGCGCAGCGGTAGAATCGCCACCTTGTTCTTCTGGTAGTAGTCTTCGGGCAACTTTACCTTTCCGTCAAAGATGGTCAGCACATGCTCGGCGGGCACCTTCTGCGGCAGTGAGTCCGGTCCGTGGCATTCCAGGCAGAGCGCATTTCCCTTGGCCCGCAGCAGATGATCGTTGTCTCCGCCGTGCGGCGTGTGGCAAGTCGCGCATCCCTGGCCAAAGGCGGGCTGATGCAGGACGTGCTTCTTAGCCTGCTCGGCCTGATCGCTGTGACAGCCCAGGCAAATATCGACCGCAGTCGTTTTCGGCAGTCCGGGCTGATTGCTGGCGTGAGGACTGTGACAATCGGTGCAGTCGCCGGCGGCTCCCGGATGCGGAACTTTGGCCTTCTCAATCAGCTCAGCCTTCTCGGAGTGGCAGGTCACACAAAGCGATTTGGCATCGGCCTGCGTGAGCACGACTTTTCCATCCTTGGCCGGCGCGTGGCAAATCTCGCACTGTTTGTCGCCAAAGGGCGGATGCACAAACTTCGCCATCAGCTTTGGAGAATCTGACTGATGCGGATCGTGACAGCTGACGCAATTGGCGGTTGCGAAGGGCTGGTTCTGGTGCGCCTTCTGCAGGTCAGCGCTCTTCACGTCATGGCAATCAATACACAGCGCCGGTGGCGCTTTGGTGAGATGAAAGTCGAACTCGATCTTGCCAGCGCCTGTCTTATGCGTGGTATGGCACGAGTCGCAGCCCATGTCCAGGGCAGCGTGCCGGCTCCCTTTTGCGGGAACGTTTTCGCCAGTCTTGTGGCAACTCAGGCAAAGGTTTTGTTTCGCATCCCCGGACAACGGTTTCAGCAATTGATTCGTATTGTCCGAGGTGTGGGGATCATGGCACTTGAGGCAATCGCGCACTGCTGGAGGATGAACTTTTCCTTTTATATCAACAGGATTTTTGTCGGCATGGCAAGTGAAGCACAGAGCAGCGGGCGTCGACGTGATCAGTTTGATGTGGGTTACATCTTTGACGGTGCGAATCTCGTGGCAACTCGTACAGCCCATGGCCATGGCGGAATGCACGGCCTTGCCCTTAGTCTTGTCCTCATGGCAGGCGACGCAGGTCGAGGGATCGGCCTTCGGGTCCAGTGGAACTGGATGTTTTGCGGCGGAGACGCGGGCAGCAAAACCAAACATCAGCATGAAAAAAACGAATGCGCCTAGTTTGTGCCTGTTCTCGAACTTCGATCTGATTGATCCCAATGCCGGACCCACTACTGCCTCCTCACATGCTGGTTGCATCATGCATGTGCACGCATCTCGCCTTAATTCCCGACTCCGGAATATTTCTGAGCCTCCTTTGTAACAGGTTGCAACACAATCAGTTGGCCGTCCGGCTCGACTCTCTTGAAAATCCCAGTCGTCAGGCAACTAACCCGACTTGGGGGCTTATCCCACAGTGCAATGGTCAAAATCACCCAAAGTATCTATGCCCAAGCTTCCCAGCTCTTTGGAGGTTGAAAACTAGACCTGCGGAACCCCGCCAACCGGTAACAAGTTGCGCCAGTTCAGGGCCCAGTTCCTCTGTGATATCAGTCACATGCGAGCGTGATATTGTCACATGGAAAGTGTGCGCTCGAGGATGAGTTGGCTCAAGAGCAGATCGATTTAGCAACCTGTTTCCGCTCGCGCTTCCTGCGCGAAATTCCCGTACAACTCCAATCCATTGTGTGATTTGGCTCAAAGGGCGCATCTCGCACCTTTCCCATGAAACCACCTATTCTCTGGAATTTCAGCAACATCCCGACTTTCGAGCCAATGGCGCAATACGTGCTTTGTGTATGCGGGGAAGGGGAAACACAAATGGGGGCACATGCGCAATCTGTACCTCGAAAAATCTGGCAAACGCTCGGCGCAATCAAGACTGGCGTCATTTTGCTGATCCTCGTCGTTCTGCTCTCGGCAGCAGGGACCGTGATTCTGCAGCGTCCCGCCACCGAGGCCGATGAGATGCAGCGCGCCTATTCGCCGCAAGTGCTGCGCCTGCTCGACGCATTGAAGCTTACTGATGTCTTCCACGCCTGGTGGTTTGTACTTCTCCTGAGCCTGGTGAGCCTCAGCATTATTTCCGCTTCGATTCAGCGCTTCCCCAACGCCTGGAGATTCTTCTCGCGTCCTTATAAGAGTCCCGGTGAAGCCTTTCGCAAAGGGCTGCCCGGTCACGTGCTGATTCCGATAAAAGATGAAGAGACCGCGTTGAGTGTCGCGGAACGGGTGCTCCAAAAAGAAGGGTTCAAGCCGGAGCACATCGTGCGCCAGAATAGTTTTTCTCTCTTCGGCGAGCGCAATCGGCTTTCTGAAATGGCGGTTTATATCGTGCACGCCAGTCTGCTTCTGATTTTCCTCGGAGGCATTGTCGATGCGCTGTGGGGCTGGCGTGGATTCGTCATGCTGACCCGCGGCCAAGAGTCCAGCCAGGTACAACCGCAAACCGGAAGCCCGCGCCAGTTGCCGTTTGCCGTGCGCTGTGACGGCGCCGGCCAGGAGAACTATGCCGACGGATCCCCGAAACGCTGGTGGTCTGATCTTTCGGTCGTGAAAGACGGGCAACTAATCCTGCGCAAGCAAATCGTGGTCAACGATCCTCTGGTTTATCACGGCGTACGTTTTTATCAGGCAAGTTATGGCAAGACCGGCAAGCTCGACAAGCTGGCGCTCACTGCCACGCCGCGCGAAGGCCAGGACCTCAAAGAATTCACTATCGGTTTGAACGAGACTCACACTCTGGACGCAGATTCTACGGTTACGCTCGCTGAATTCATTCCTGACTACGTGGTGCAGGATGGTCATGTTTACGCGCGCTCCGCGGAGTTGGCAAATCCAGCGGCACACCTGATCGTGCAATCCAAGAAATCAGCTCAAGCGCTCAACGTCTGGGTCGGCTCGGGCCTGGAAGAAGACGCGGCCTCGCCCTACACATTCCGCGGCAAGGACGTGCAGATGGCTTACTTCACCGGCCTCGAGGTTTCGCACGAGCCCGGGCAATGGTCGGTGTGGGCCGGCGTAATCCTCATGGGACTCGGCCTCGCTCTGGTCTTCTACTTCGTCCACAAGCGGGTTTGGGCTGTGCCAGTGCGCGATGCCCGCGGCCAACTGAAACTCTGGATTGGCGGCACCGCCAACAAAAACAAAGATGCATTCGAACAGCAATTTCGCAAGGTAGTTGAGCAAATCGAATCCGAACTCAAGATTTCATCGAAGGCAGGCGCCGATGTGCCCGCCACTGCACTCGCCGGAAAATAATTTCCGGCAACGGAGGAATCGTCTATGTCACGAGTCGCAAAAGTCGAACAGCAACCAGCGGTAGCGACCGGTACAACGCTGGTCATAATGGTGGGACTGGGAGTTGCCTTCCTGCTGTTCATGGCATTTCTGAACGTGGTCAAGAGCGGCAACCTGCTCAACGACTCCAATCTGCTCTACGCCGCGTTGATTTTCTATGCCGGCGCGGGAACGCTTTATCTCGCCTTCGGCATCACCGGCCTTCCTTCGTACATTCGCTTCGCGTCCCTCGCCACATGGGCGGGGCTGGTGGCTAACACCGGCGCGGTCGCGCGCCGATGGTATGAGGCGGGGCATCCGCCGTTCGCCACCATTTACGAAATGCTGCTCATGTTCGTATGGACGCTCGCCGTGCTGACTCTGATCGCCGAAAAGAAATATGGCGTGAAAATCATTGGCACCGTAACCATGCCCGTGGCGATCGTCGGCGTGATCCTGATGCAGTTGCTGCGCACGGAAGTCCATCCGCTCGTACCCGCGCTGCAATCAACCTGGCTGCACGTCCACGTCACGCTGGCCATGCTGGCCTACGCCGCCTGCGCTCTCAGCTTCGCCCTGGCCATGATGTTCCTCATCCAGGACAAAATGAAAACCGAAACCTTTCTGGCCGCGACCAGCTTGTTCACCGTTGCTACGTACGCCGGCATCCTGACCCGTTTCGAAAAATGGGGAGGCCTCAGCGTCGTCGGCTGGAACCCCGAAGAAAAGTCGGAAATATTCATAGCGAAAGGCGTGCGCCTTTTCGTGGTGATCCCCGACCTCGGCTGGTTGATGGTTCTGGTTTTAGCCGCAGTGGCTGCTCCACTGTTTCTTTATCTGATCTGGCGCAAAACTCAAGATGCCGGGCTGCTCACCATGGCCAATCGCGCCGTGTTCCTGAGCATCCTGCTGCAGATCCTTGCCCTCGCATTCTTTGTCTTGCGGGCGCGCGATGGCCGCTACGCCTCTCTCGATGCAGAAGGCCTGTTCCCCACTACTCTGTCTGCCAGCCCATTCATTCTTTCCGGCCTCATAGGGACAATCTTTGTCTCGCTGTTGTACCTGCTGCTGCTGTGGAGGCGCGACGACCTCGAACGCATGCTGCCCAAGGCCGACGAACTCGATCGCATCACTTACAAGACCATCGCGATTGCATTTCCTTTGCTCACCCTGATGATCGCGGCGGGCGCTTACTGGGCCAATCGCACCTGGGGATCGTATTGGAGCTGGGATCCCAAAGAAACCTGGGCCGCCATCACCTGGCTGGTGTACGCCGGTTACCTGCACATGCGCATCACTCGCGGATGGCGGGGCCGGCGCGCCGCCTACTTCGCCATCGCCGGCTTTGCCGTAGTTATGTTTACCTTCTTCGGTGTAACCTACTTGTTGCCTGGATTGCACGCTTATGCCTAGCCGCACCGAATACGCGGCCCTGGCCAACGGCCCACTCATACAGAAGGCCGGTTCGACTCAGGAGGAGGATTCCCGATTGAGTTCTGTACGCGTCAACTGGCAGCTCAAAGCAATCCTGCCGATCGGGTTCGTCCTGGTCGCGGGACTGCTGCTCTTCACTCTGGCGACCGTCTCTCTGCGCGATCCCGAACGCCATGCAGTCCTCATCGTCGCCGGAGCCGGAGCCGTCGCCATTTGTGCCGTCGCCATGCTCGCGCTCGCCTATCTCATCCAGCGCCCCATGGTCGAATTGCAGGAGAAGATGGAACAGGTCAGCGAGGGCAACCTCGATGTCTCCGTCGGCTTCGCCAACCGCAACGACGAAATTGGAGACCTCGGCCGCAACTTCAATCACATGATGAAGCAGCTTCGCGACAGCCGCGAAGAAATTGAGGTCCTCCATCGCACGCAAATCTCTCGTGCCGAACATCTCGCCACACTCGGCGAACTGGCCGCAGGCCTCGCTCATGAGATTCGCAATCCCCTCGCCGGAATCGCTGGCGTAATCGAAATCGTCGGCCGCGATCTGCCGGCCACCAGTCCAGCGCGGCCAGTCGTGAAAGATGTTCGCCAGGAAATCGCACGCATCAGCCGCACCTTGACCGATCTTCTGGAAACCGCGCGCCCCCACCCGCCGCAGATTCGCCAGAGCAACCTCAACACCACGGTCGAACACGCCGTAATGCTGGCCCGCCAGCAGGTGATCTCCAAGCCCATCAAGATCGAATTGCAGAAGGCGCCCGATCTCCCAGAAGTCGAGCACGATAGCGATCAGATTCATCAGGTGCTTCTCAACCTGCTCTTGAACGCAGAACAGGCCGTAGAGGGAGCCGGCATCGTTACTGTCGAAGTAGGGTCGCAGCATAATTGCGCCAGCGTGCTGATCAGCGACACCGGCCGCGGCATCTCTCCTAAAGTCCTGGCCAACATCTTCCGCCCGTTTTATACCACCAAGGGCAACGGCACCGGCCTCGGCCTTTCTCTCGCCCGCCGCATCGTCGAAGAACATCACGGCCGCATCGAAGTGAGCAGCGTGGTCGGAAAAGGCAGCCGGTTCACAGTACTCCTGCCCTTCCACACGCCAGCCTCCCAGACCACCGCAGAGACCGCCGCAGTGCCGGGTCTTGGGTCTTAGGCCCTGGGGTGGTCCTCAGGGTAATCGGTTTTGCCTAAGCCCTAACACCTGAGACCCAAAACCTAAAACCAAACCCCAGACCCGACATGGCATATAATGGACCAGTTCCGCCAGCTGCATCCCAGCCGCATCAAAACCATTGCGCCTAACACTTGACACTCGCGAGGTCGGACGCGTCACCATCGTGCACTGCACTGGCCGTATTGTTGCCGGCGCCGAGAGCGAGGCTCTGCGGGCGCACGCCACCTGGCTCTTGCGCGACCACCGCAACATCATTCTGCACTTGGGCGACGTCGAATTCATCGACAGTAGCGGACTCGGCACCATGGTCCGCATCCTGACCAGCACCCGTCAGGCCCACGGAGACTTGAAGCTGTGCAACGTGCCCGAGCATGTGCGCAAGGTTCTGGAGCTGTCGCACCTGACCAAGTTATTCGACGCGCAGGAATCTGAAGAAGCCGCCGTAGCAGCCTTCTATCGCCCAGGTGCGAAAACTGAGGCGCCCGTTTCCACCGGTCGCACCGTTCTGTGCCTGGACAGCAACGCCGACGTGCTCGCCTACTTGCGCGAATTGTTGCGCCGCGCCGGCTACGACGTGCACACCAGCAGCCACCGCGGCGATGCGCTCATGCTGATGCGGGTCACGCGTTTCGATCTGCTCCTCGCAGGCCCCGACATGACGTCCTCATCCGCAGGAGCGCTGCAAGCCTTCCAGGCAGCCTGCGCCAAACTCCCGGTAATCGAACTCGGCAAAGAGTTCTCCACCCTGGATGCCGGCGAAGCCACCGCCGGCCTGCTGGCCAAGATCGAAGCCCAACTGAAACCAAAGACCGCATAGTAAGAAGAAAGAGATGTCAGCGTTCGGCAGCTCCGGTTCGTGAATGCCCCAGATTAAGATAAGAAAGGACAAAATCCAATGGCCCTGATGAAGACCTCGAACCCAGCCTTGAGTGTAGATAGTTTCCGGGGGGAGCGCGCGCTCTCGGGCGAAGTCATGACCTTGACCGGGACCGTCAACAAGACTGGGATTCTTCTGATTTGCGTGGTCGCCACTGCGGCCTGGAGCTGGAGCCGGTTCTTCCACGCCCGCTCTTCAGATACGGTATTGCCACTGGTGGGAATTGGGGCAATCGGTGGATTCATTTTCGCACTGGTGACCATCTTCAAGAAAGAATGGTCTCCCGTGACGGCTCCGATTTACGCCCTGTTGGAAGGGCTGGCTCTCGGTGGCATTTCCGCACTGTTCGAGCTCCGCTATCCCGGCATCGCCATCCAATCCGTCGGCCTGACCTTTGGAACACTGTTGGTTCTTCTGATGGCCTACCATTCAGGCCTGATTCGAGTCACCGAGAAGTTCAAGCTCGGCGTGGTGGCCGCTACCGGCGGCATTGCCGTCTTCTATCTGGTTCAATTTGTTCTGGGGTTCTTTGGGGTCCGCTTCGCTGCTGTCAATGGCTCCGGCTTACTCGGGATCGGATTCAGTGTGGTGGTTGTAATTGTCGCCTCCTTGAACCTCATCCTCGATTTTGATTTCATCGAGAGTGGCGTAAGCGCCGGCGCTCCCAAGTACATGGAGTGGTACGGCGCGTTTGGCCTGATGGTTACTTTGATCTGGCTTTATCTGGAAATCTTGCGCCTGTTGGCCAAGCTCAACAGCCGCAAGTAGTCTCGGGCGTCACAGACAATTTTTGGGCGGCTCGCCCGGCCCAGCTCAACTCTCTAGCTTGCCCCGTCTAAGCTCCGCTTGTTCGGGCATTTTGACTTTTACTTTTCCACAGCCCCGTTGTGACATCTGACCTTGCGCTCAAATTTAAATCGCGCAATCATAGTCGAGGCAGTGACGGTCCGCCCAGCGCGAATCTGCTCTGCTAAGCGGTTTGTTCTCAAGATTTTGACTTTAAGTTCTTTGAAAACAAGATTTTGCGAGGTCCGCTTTTGCGAAACCCGCGCGGGACAAAGGGTTTCAGCCGGATCAAACGAAAAAAATCACGCGAAATCCGGCTGATTCACCGATCCCCTCCCGTTTCGTCCGTCTGCGCCAAAATTTATTTTGCCGAAGAATTCCACAGCGGCACGCTGCCGCGTCGCCTACCATAAGAACACACGCGCCGCATCCTCCACCCGGATATTCGATTTGCGCCGCGCCCCGCTTACCACGTCGTAAGCAACCAACAGATTACCTTCTATTATAATTATTTCCTTTGAGCTAATCCATCCCGCCAGCGTCGCATGCGGCAAGAACGCCACGCGTCGCGGACTCTCCTCCACGCTCTTCACCTCGACTGCCGGCAGATCCAGCAACGCCTTGCGAATGCGCTGCGACTCTTCCGGATTCGGCTGCCCCTGCTCCGCCAGTTGAATAGGCGTGTTTGGCTGAGAAGTCGCAACGATGGTCAATGCCACCGACGCGAGATCAGGCGAGAGCTTGCCGTTCTCAGTATAGAAGCTCACGTCGTAATCGGGATTCTTGTACACAGCTTGCTTCATCGAACAGAGTCAAGGTCTTGCCCTGCAGATGCAGCAGTGTCCGATCGTCGCTTTCATTCTCCCATCCGCAACACGCCGTATCAGGAATCGCCTCCAGGATTGTGCTGCGCATTCGCGGCGTCCAGCACGCGCCGCAGCGGTGGATTGACGGACGTCGCCGTCCACTTCCCGGCACTCTCTTCGTATAAAGAGGTAGCCTTGTAAAGTGGCTGCGTCTTCCCTGAGACGAGTTGTGTCATCAGAAAGTACTTGCCCACTGCATCGTCGGGAACCCACACCTCGCCGTAAGGACAAGTCTCCTCGCAGCCGCCCGTCGGGCACGAGCAATCCGGCAGCGCAATCGAGGCCACATCCTCACGCGCCGCACCCGCAAGATCAGTTCGCCAGCCAAGCCAGGTCGTCTTGGTGGAGAGATCCACGCCATCGCGCTGCAAGCGCCGCGCCTGATTCGAGAACCAGTACAGATGCGTGCCATCCGCCGAGAGATAAGGCACGGGCGCCGACTCAGTGATCGATAGATTCGACCCCGCCGTGGATGTATTGCGAACCACATCGCGCGAAAGTGTAGTTGCCGTGTGGCCGTCCCAGAACCACACCTTGCGCTCGGCCGCGAGATCGCCTTCAACCAGCGGCAAAGAGACCGATGCGGCGAACAGCATCTGCCCCAGATGATTGAACGAGAAGTTCTGCGGCGACGCCACGGCGTCAGCCGGAACCTTCACTGTCTGCTTCTCGGCAAATGTCGCTGGGTCGTACTCGACCGCCTCGCCCGGCGCGCGCAGCACCCACAACCGCTTGCTCTGCGCCGCCAGCGAGGAAGCGAACAGAAGGAGAGCGCAAAACGTTGGAATGAGTCTTCGCATCATGGTCCGCAGTTCGAGATGACAGCTCGATTGTAAATCCTGGACTCGCTGGTCCCGCGCCGCTTGCGTACAATAGATTTGGAAAGCATGAGCACACACCCCGAGAGACCAATAACAATGACGACGACCGCGAATCCTCCCGTTCGCCCGCAAGCCACCTCCAGCGAAATCCCAGCCGTACCGTTGACCACCGAAGGCTACAGCGTCCTGCACCAGATGATGCGCTTCCGCTGGACTGCGTGGCGCGCTCTGCCGGAGGCCACGCGATCAGCGATCTCACAGGAAGCCGCGTCAGTACTGGGTGAAATGGAGAAGAATGCCGCCGGCCAATCCGCCCTCTTCTCGCTGATCGGCCATAAAGGCGATCTGATGCTGGTGCACTTCCGCAACTCATTCGCCGATCTCAATCAGGCGGAACTCAAGCTCGCCGGCCTGCGCTTGAGCGATTATCTCGAGCCCTCCTCTTCCTATCTCTCGATCATCGAACTCGGGCTCTACGACTCCACGCTCAAGATCTACAAAGAGCTTATCGATCAAGGCATCCAGCCGCATTCCGATCAGTGGAAGGCCGAGATCGAATGCAAGCTCAATCGGCATCGGGAGGCGATGCATCCGCGGCTGTTCCCGGAGATTCCACCAAACCGTTACGTCTGTTTTTATCCTATGAACCGTTTGCGAGGCGAGGATAAGAACTGGTACACGCTGCCCATCGAAGAGCGCGCCCGGCAGATGAACGAACATGGACTGGTGGGCCGCCGCTACGCCGGCGAGGTCAAGCAGATCATCACCGGCTCGATTGGTTTCGACGATTGGGAATGGGGCGTCGATCTGTTCGCCGACGATCCGCTGGTGTTCAAGAAACTCATCTACGAGATGCGCTTCGATCATGTCAGCGCGGTATATGCGCTGTTTGGCCAGTTCTTCGTAGGCGTTCGCTGCCCCGCGTCTTCGTTGGAGAAACTACTGAGCGGCGAGCTGCCGAAGTAGAACCCCTATTCACCACAGAGACACAGAGCACAGAGAAACCCTTCTTAGTTGTTTGCTTTTCTCTGTGTCTCTGTGACTCTGTGGTGAATTGGTTTTGAATTGGAGAACTCATGGCAACGCTCGGACTCATCGAATACAAAGACGCCAGCCCCGAAGTACGCGCGGTTTACGACGACATCATGGCCACGCGCAAGACGGACTGGATCAACAATTTCTGGAAAGCGATCGCGCACGATCCCGCCGCGCTGAAGCGCACGTGGGAAGATGCCAAGCAGATCATGGCTCCCGGCGCGCTCGACGCGCTGACCAAAGAGATGATCTACGTCGCGGTGAGCGTGACCAACCAGTGCGGCTACTGCATTGCGTCGCACACCGTCGCGGCGCAGAAAAAAGGCATGACTGATGCCATGTTCAACGAACTGATGTCAGTCGTCGGGATGGCCAACGAAACCAACAAACTGGTCACCGGCTATCAGGTGGAGATCGACGAGCAGTTCAAGAACCATCGTTAGTCGTGGCCCGCTGGTCGTTGGTCGCCGGTCGCCGGTCGTCGGTCAACAGAGGAACGATGAGAACTGAGAACTGCCTAGAACGTGCCGTCCTGGGTAAAGGTATAGCCGGGCAGGGACGCGCCTTGCGGGCTCTTCGCCACCTTGATGCGCACCGTCGGAGCATCCGGGGCGGTAATGCCCGCCGGCCGCAGCATGGCATATTGCGTGAACACTTCGCTGTACACCTTGGTGACCAGATAGTCCTGGCCATCGGAGTCGCTGCGCCAGACTTGCCCGAGTTGAATGGAATTTACGGCCACGGTAGCTTTCCTGAATGTGTGAGGTTAGTTCCAGACTACCGGGGCGGATGGTGCGAGTCAATCGTCGGCGTGGTTACCGAGGTCTCTGCTAAGATGTTGCCCTCATGCCCCGCGGACAAACGCCCCGCCAACCCGCCCGCACCGGCCGCCAAGACCGTGCTCCTGTGGCACGATCACCGCTAACGACGAAAGCCGCGCAGCGGCGAAAGAATGCAGCCCACGGCGCAAGCCGTGGGTCCCTTGCGCCGGGAGCTAAACAAGCCCCGAAGGGACGACAGAAACCTGTCTCAGTTTCGAAGGCTACCCCCGCCAGCGGGCCGGGATACAATCCCCTGGCCCCCGACCGCATTTCCGAAATCCTGAAGCGCCTCGACCGACTCTATCCCGACGTCACCTGCGCGCTTACGCACTCCAGCGCCTGGGAACTTCTGGTCGCGACCATCCTCTCCGCTCAATCCACCGACGTAAACGTCAACCGAGTCACGCCCGAACTCTTCCGTAAATATCCCACGGTCCAGGCGTTCGCCGCGCTCACGCCCGAGCAACTCGAACCTGACGTGCGTTCCACCGGATTCTTCCGCAACAAATCCAAGTCGGTCGTCGGTGCAGCGAAGAAGATCGTCGCCGACTTCGGCGGACAAGTCCCCGACGACATGGAAAAGTTGCTCACCCTCCCGGGTGTCGCCCGCAAAACCGCCAACGTCGTGCTGGGAAGCTGGTTCAAGAAGGCCGAGGGCGTGGTCGTTGATACTCACGTCCACCGCATCTCGCGCCGGCTCGAACTCACTACGAACAACGACCCGCAGAAAATCGAGCAGGATCTGATGCGCATCATTCCCCGTGACAAATGGATTCTCTTCTCTCACCAGATCATCTGGCACGGACGCCGCCTCTGCATTGCGCGCAAACCCAAGTGCGTCGACTGTTCGCTGGAAAATCTCTGCCATGCCGCCGACAAAACCTGGAGCACGGTCGAGATGCACAAGAACGCGAAAGCGTGACGCCATGCGCCCAAAACTGGGGCCCCGTCAGCGGTTCCCATTTTCGGCCCAAGCTCGCTCACCCACTCAGTCTTCCCTTGCTTTCCCGCATAATTGCGGGAACAATACCTCAATGTCCGACGTTGTTCAGTCCGTGCGCCAACTCCTGCAGGATTTCATCGCTCCGGAGCTACGGGAGTTGAAAGCGACCTGAAACAAGTGGATGCGAAGATTGATTCTGAAACCGCCCAACTCAGGGCAGACTTTAAACGTCTCGAAGGCAAAATGGACTCCGACTTCAGTCGCCTCGAAGACGAGATGGATTCCGGCTTCGCCCAGATGCGAACCCTCCCCGAGAACGCCTACTTGCGCTCCGAACTGGAAGCCACACGCGATATTTCTAACCTGCGCGAGCGCGTGACCCGGCTCGAAGTCGAGCGCGGCTCACCTCGGCAATAGCCGTTCCTTCCGCAAGACCAGCGCAGACCCCACACCCCGTCTGCTACACTTTCGCTTCGGATTCACTCCGAGGCTCCCAACTCCCATGCGCACTTTCATTAAGTTTGCTGTCGTCATACTCACGAGTACTATTTTTGCCGAACACCTAGTCGCGCAAACTTTGGTCGCGCCCCAGGCCGTCACCGATCCCAAGCAGATCACATCCAAGCCCAACGCACAGGTCGAACCCCGCAGCCTCACCATCGAGAAGCTCTACATGACACGCCAGGTTGGACGCCCCACCTGGTCGCCCGACGGCAAAAGCATCGCCTTCGTCTCGAACATGAGCGGACGCAACAATCTGTGGCTGGTGCCTGCTGAAGGCGGATGGCCGGTGCAACTCACCGTCAGCGACCAGCGCCAGTCTTCGCCCGCGTGGTCTCCAGACGGCAAGTGGATCGCCTATCAATCCGATTACGATGGCGACGAGCAGTGGGATATTTTTATGGTTTCTCCAAAGACCGGCAAAGTCGTCAACCTCACCAGCACGCGCGAGATCGCGGAAACCGATCCCACATGGTCTCCCGACGGCCGCTATCTGGCATACATGGTCAAACCAAAGACGTCAGCCGCCTATGAGATCGACGTCTACGATCTGGTGATGCGTCAGGTGAAGCATCTCACCACCGGCACGCCGCAGGATAAGAGCAATTCGAATCCCATCTGGTCGAGCGAGGGGAAGTACATCGTCTACACGCAAGAGCAGGCGAAGGGAACGGATTCCAACATCTTCGTTGCCGAGGTTGCGACGGGTAAGAGCATTCTGCTCACGCCGCATGCAGGTGAAGAACTGTACTTCGCGAATGACGTTGACCACACTTCACGAAAGAACCTGCCCCACCCCAATGCCGACTTCCATTGGGTACTATTTACCTCGAACGGGAAAAATGGGTATGACAATGTCGGCCTCCTCAGTTTTCGAGACGAAATCGGATCTCCCTATGTACAGGAGGTCAGGTGGCTGACCAAAGACAAATGGGAAATTCGCGGCGGCGAATTCTCCCCTGACGGCAAACACATCACCTTCACCGCCGACGTTGACGGCAACGAAGATATCTACCTGCACGATCTCGCCACGGGAAAATCAGCGGCGCTTCCAATTCCAAAAGGCCTGAACGAGACTGCTGGCGGCCACTCCGCGTTTACTAAGGATGGTTCGCGCCTGCTGTACTATCACAACGGCCCGACCGCACCCGGCGATCTTTGGGTGTATACGCTGGCGACCGGAAAGTCGCAACAGGTCACGCATTCGCTGGTCGCGGGCGTGAACTCCGCAGACATGGTCGAGCCTTATCTGGTGCACTATCCCAGCCGCGATGGCAAGTGGACCATCTCCGCGTTTCTCTATGTGCCCTTCAATATGGCGCGCAATGGCCAGAACGCGGCCATCGTCTACATCCACGGCGGCCCGGCCGCCCAAACCCTGAATTCCTTCAACCGCTTCGTGCAGTATGCCGTGAATCAGGGCTACATGGTGCTCGCGCCCAACTACCGCGGCTCCACGGGATACGGAAAAGAATTTCAGCAGGCAAACTTATTCGACATGGGTGGCGGCGATCTGCAGGACGTGCTGGCCGGCGTCGACTGGATCAAGCAGACCGGCCATCTCGATCCCAAAAAGATTGCCGTCATGGGCGGCAGCTACGGCGGATATCTCAGCATGATGTCAGTCACCAAAGCGCCCGACGTCTGGGCCGCAGGCGTGCCCATCGTGCCCTTTGTAAATTGGTTTACCGAAATCGAGAACGAAGATCCGGTGCTGCAGCAATCTGATCTTGCGACCATGGGCGATGTGGGGAAGAACAAAGCGCTGTACGAAGACCGCTCCCCGATCAACTTTATCGATCAGATCAAAGCGCCTCTGCTGCTGCTTGCGGGAGGACACGATCCGCGCTGCCCCAAGTCAGAGACGCAGCAAGTTGTCGATGCGATCAAGAAGCGCGGAGGGAAAGTCCACTACAAGGTCTACGAAAACGAAGGCCACGGCTTTGCGCGGGTGGAGAATCAGATCGACGCCTACAAGCGCGTCGCCGATTTCCTTCTGGCGCATGTTCCCCCAGCGGATTGCAGCTGTTCGCTGACCGAATAATCGCTCTCAATGTTATCAATAACTTACGGCTAATTCGTTGATTCCACTAGAAGGTGTTTCTCGCCAGAGGCGATTCTAGGGCTTCGGATTCGCGGGATGACCTCCAGGTCCATCCGGGAGTCGATCGTCGATGCCAGGGGCCTTAGAGGCTCCGCAAATGGCATTCTACGTGACGGCCGCGACCGCAATCTTAGACCTGATCTCGATCGCGGGCTCGCTTTCTGCCCACTAACTTAAAGTTAAGTGCTTGATTCCACACGAGACAGAAACGCTATCTTGTTGATTTATCGTGACCGGGCAAAATTGCGTACGATGGCGGCGACTAACCCTGGGATAGTGAAGATGCTTGCTTCGATATCCACTTCAAGCCCAAGCTCTCGAAGCGTGGATGAGGTGACCGGCCCGATGGAAGCGAACTGAGTATTGCCACAACTTGCGGGCCGCTTGCCCAGCAGCGCGACAAAGTTGCGCACAGTCGAGGAACTGGTAAAAGTGATGACATGCGGAGCGCGCGCAGGGTTTTTGAACGCTGCGCGCAGACGAGTACGCGAGGATTTCGGAATCACCGTTTCGTAAGCTTCGACTACATCAACCTGCGCGCCGGCTTTCCGGAGTTCGTTGGGGATTACGTCGCGGGCAACTTTGGCGCGAATCAGCAGCACGCGCTTTTCCTTCACTCGCGAGCGCAAACTGCGCACGACAGATTCGGCGACGTACTCTTTCGGAACCACATCGACTTTAACTCCGCGCTGCTCGATGGCTTTTTTCGTGGCGGGACCGATGGCGGCAACGCGCATGTGCCCGAGATTCTTGAGGCGTAGCTTCGCAAGCCGCTCCCACATGGCCTCAACCCCGTTGGCGCTGGTGAGGATGAGCCAGTCGTACTCTGCGAGATTCTTGAGAGCGGAATCCAACGGCAAAAAGCTGCGCGGCTTGCGGATTTCGATGAAAGGAATTTCGAGCACCGTCGCGCCCAGTTTGCGTAGTTCCCTCGAAAGCGCTCCGGCCTGATGGCGGGCGCGGCCCACCAGCACGCGCACTCCGGAAAGCCCGGATGGTTTTGATTTAGCTGGCATCTCGCTGCTTCTTTCGCACGTGAATAACTTTTTCCACTTCCGCGATCACAACTCCGGCGTCGTCTTTCACTTCCACCACGAAGACGGGCTCGTACTTCGGCAATGTCTTCAGTTTCTCGCGAATGTCATCGATCTGGCTATCGGACAAACGAAATTCCGCGCGCACGGTTCCCCGCCCTGGCCTCCTGTAGCGGATGGTCGCAGCCTTGTCCCACACGATGTAGTCGCGGCCCAGGTTCGCCATCAACATCAGCATATAGAACGGATCCGCCATGGCAAAGAGCGATCCACCGAACTGCGTGCCAACATAGTTGGAGTTCCAAAAGCGGAGCTTCATTTCCACGTTGACGGCTTTCATGTCGGGCGCGATGCGCTGAATGCGAATGCCCATGCCCAGAAATGGCGGCCAGAGGTTGATCCAGCGGCGAAGAGCGTGCGAGTTCTTCGTGCCGCCGAGAAGTTGCAGGAGAACGCTGCCGCTTTTCATGCTGGATCGCGATCCCAGATCATGGCTGCGGAGGAACGGCCAGGCCGCGGCCGTAGACGGCTTCGAGGATTTCGTCCCCGCCGCGGCTGAGCAACGTTTCGCCAACGGCATTGCCCAGTTGTTCGGGATCGCTGAGATCGCCGTCGCGCGATTCGCGCAGAAGCTTCGAGCCATCGGGATCGGCGACAATCGCTTCTAGATGCAGCTTGCCGTTCCGCATTTCAGCAAAGGCGCCGATGGGGACCTGGCAGCCTCCGCCAAGGCGGTTGAGCAGCGCGCGCTCGCAAGTCGTCGCCGCGCGGGCCGCTGAATCGTTTAAGAACTCCAGATGCTGCCGTGTCGCCGCATCGCCTAAGCGAATTTCGATGCCGAGCGCTCCCTGTCCGGCGGCGGGGCACATAATTGCCGCGGAAATGATCTGCTTGATCAGTTCCGTCTTGCCCAGGCGCTTCAGACCGGCAGAAGCCAGAATGATCGCGTCGTATTCGCCTTGTTCGAGCTTGCGCAGGCGCGTGTCCACGTTGCCGCGCAGCGGATGAATATCGAGATCAGGGCGGATTGCCTTAAGCTGAGCCTGGCGGCGCAGGCTGGACGTGCCCACGCGCGCGCCTTGCGGCAATTCTTGAAAAGTCGAGTAGTGGGCTGAGCAGAAAGCATCGCGCGGGTCCTGGCGTTCCGTGATCGCCGCGATTTCGAAGCCCGGAGGAAGTTCGGTGGGCAGGTCTTTCAGCGAATGCACGGCGAGATCGACGCGTCCGGCAGCGAGGGCTTCTTCAATCTCTTTCGTGAAAATTCCTTTGCCAAGTCCGCCCTTGGTTCCAACCATGGCGAGGGGAACGTCGGTGATCTTGTCGCCGGTGGTGTGGATGATTTCAATCTCGACTTCGTGCCCGCGCGCACGCAGCAGCGCGGAAATGTGGTTCGCCTGCCAGAGGGCAAGCTGCGAGCCGCGGGAGCCGATGCGGAGTTTAGGCATGTGACGAAGTCCGAGGCAGGGTGTCGTGCAAAAGCGAGAGGCGGCTGTTTAGGCCGCCTAAGACTGGTACTGCACCGCGCTTGAGAACCGATTTGAAAATACCATCCGACGAACGGTTCATCAAGAACCATTCGCTGCTTAAGCAGATATTAACGTCCGCAGTTGCGCCCTTTACAGTCATCTTTATCCGGTCTATGCCGTCTCTACGGGACCTGTTCCATTTCTTCGAACTTACCCCGGACTTACGTCCGGGGCTAATGAATGCCGTCGCTTCGCGACTGGGTCAGTGGCGCGTCTCTACTCCTTTCTTGCCTGATGATTCTCCGGTCGCTTGCGAGGCCGGCCCTTTTTCTTTGTCGTGCAGGTTAAACAGCCGCCGCACCACGTCAATCACTGTGGTTGCCTCGGAGTCGCGCGCTGCGGTTTTCAACGTTGTAATCGGCGTGTGCATGACTTTGTTGATGATGCCGCGCGTCAGCGCCTCGACGGCCATTTCCTGCTCCGGAGTCAACGCGCCCATGCGGCTACGCACGCGATCAATTTCCGCCTGGCGGATGGTTTCCAGATGATCCTGCAACGAAACGATCGTCGGCACAACATCAAGAGTATGCAGCCGGGCTTCGAAGCGTTCGACTTCGCTGGTGATGATGGCTTCAGCGAGTTCTGCTTCTTTGCGGCGGTCGGCGACGTGGCTCGAGACGGCTTGCTGCAGGTCGTCGATGTCATAGGCGAAGATGCCGTCGAGCTTGGCCATTTCCGGCGAGACATCGCGAGGAACAGCGATGTCGATGAAAAACATCGGCTTGTTCTTGCGGCGCGAGAGAAATTGCTCTCCGTGTTCCTTGCGGAAAATCGCGTGCGGCGCACCAGTTGAGGTGATAACGATATCGGCCTTGTCACAGGAGTTGTAAAGGTCCTCAAACTTGATGGCCTGGCCGTTGAATTTCTGCGCCAGTCCAATGGCGCGGTCGTAGGTACGATTCGCCACGAAGATTGAGGCGCAGCCGTGCGCCATCAGATGGCGTGCGGCGAGTTCGCTCATCTTGCCCGCGCCAACGATGAAAACGTTCTTGCCCTGCAAAGTTCCAAATATCTTCTTTGCCAGTTCAACCGCGACCGAGGCGATGGAAACCGAAGACGATCCCACGGCGGTTTCAGTGCGTACGCGCTTCGCAACCGCGAAAGCTCGCGTGAAGAGCTGATCCAGCTGTCCGCGCACCGAGCCCACGGCGCGGGCCGTGGCGTAAGCCTCTTTCACCTGGCCGAGAATTTGAGCCTCGCCGACCACCATTGAATCCAGACTCGAGGCCACGCGGAAAATGTGCCGCACCGCTTCTTTTTCGCGAAACTCATACAAGTGCGAATCGAGTTCTGCGGCCGTCAGTTGAAAGTGGTCGTGCAGAAAGCCGCGCAGGTCGGCCGAGCCGTTGCTGGTATGCGTAACCACTTCCACGCGGTTGCACGTGGAAATGATCATGCCCTCCTCGATTCCGGGATGAGCGGTAAGATCGCGGCAGCAATCGGGCAGGTTCTTCTCAGATATTGCCAGTCGCTCGCGCACTTCGAGCGGCGCGCTCTTGTGATTCACGCCAATGAGCTGGTATCTCATGAGGCCGTAAACCTGTGGATGGTGGAGAAATAGTTTGCCGCCCAGGCCACTACGGCGGCCACGAACGCAAACGTCGCCAGCACCGCGGCGCGGCGGCCGCGCCATCCTGAATTCCAGCGGGTGAAAACCATGATCATGTAAACGATCCACATCAGGATCGACAACAGAATCTTAGGATCGGTAAAGTCCACGCGGCCGTAAGCCGACATGGCCACGATCGAACCGGTAATCAAGCCCAGCGTCATAAAGGGAAAACCGAGCAGCAGCGAGCGGTAGCCGATCTGGTCAATTACTTCGAGCGCGGGCAGAAAAGAAATCAGGCTGCTCGGCTTTTTCGCTTTCAGGCGGCGCTCCTGCAAGAGGTAAAGCAGGCTGGCGCCGAAGCTGAGCACCAGCGCGGCGTAGCCGGTGAAGATCAGGATGATGTGGGCAATCAGCCATCCTTTATGTTTGACGAAAGCAGTCAGCAGGACCGGCTGCTGATCGACCGCCGCGACAAACGTCAGAAAAAAGACGATGGGAAACACCACTACGCCGGGCGAGGTCGTCTGGTAGATGGCGTAGATGATCATGAAAAAAGTCATCGAAAAGAACGCCAGCAGCGATTCGCCATTGTGGATCGAGGCCCAGACCACCTGGCCGGAGAGGAATAACTCGACCAGCGAAACGAAGTGGAAGACCATGCCCAGGCTGGCGGCGTGCAGCGCGATGCGGCTGAAAAGATCGCTGGTGCGGGTGAGCGCAAAAAAAGCGTAGGTCAGCCCGATGAAGTAACAAGCCAGCGCGAATCGCAGCCAAAGCAGTGACATAGGCTAGGTAAGTATCAGAGTCCGCGGAGGTTAATGCAAGTAACGCCGGAAACCCCAGGGAACCCTTCCCTTTCCACGCATTATATTCTGCACAGGGGGCGCAACAGTGGGAAACCGCACCGGTCACAGGTCATTGTGATCTCGGTCACAACGCCTATTCGACGCCCAGTGTTGCCAGAGTTTCCTCAAGCAAAGCCGCATCGATGACTAACCGGCGGCCGTTCGTCTTCATATCTTCGAGTTCATCGAAGGCACGGAAGAGCCGTAGCTTCGCGGCGGCATATTGTTCCGCCTCGGTAAGCGGACGGCCGTGCTTTGCGGCCCACGCGGCCACTGATTTTTCCGGAAGAAACACGCTGACGGCGAAGGTCAGCTTGCGATCGGAGGTCACGTCGAAAACGAATTCCGTAGCCGGCGCTTCGGGATCGTTGGCAAGCGCGGCCCGCTGACCGACAAAGTAATACTGGTAAACGTAGCCTTGGGCGCCGGCGTAGGTCTTCAGGCGGCGTACGGTCTTATCTTTATCCGTAGACATGCAGAAATAAAAACGAAGGTCATCCTAGTCGAACAGGCAACCCATTGACAACAAGACGCAAGCACGGACTCAATGAGTGTCATCGCGATTTAGCAACAGTTAAAAAAGCTGGCTGCTGCAGTTGATCGTGTCCGACAACATTCTTGGAGCTCCGGCGGGCTCCCCATCAGCGATGCACGAGCACCGGTATCCGAGAATGCGTGAGCACCTTCACCGTCACGCTGCCCAAAACGATGGCCGAAACACCGCGCCGTCCGTGCGAAGCCATGACGATCAGATCGCAGCCTTTCGATTTGACCGTATCAATGATGGCTTGATAGACATGTTCGTGATCCACCTGTGCGGTTTCGCACGCAACTCCTGCCGCTTTCACCGTTTCGGCCGCTGATGTGAGCAGTTTCGCAGCATCGACTTGCACCTCTTTCGTATACTCGGCGGGCGTGTCCTCCACCATCCTCGTCTCCAGAGTGAAGATGTGGTAGGGCGTCGTGACTGTCAGCAATGTGACCTTAGCCCCGAGATATTTGGCCAGATTGGCGCCGTGTTTAACAGCTTTCCCTGCCAACTCTGAGCCGTCGGTCGGAATGAGGATGTTCTTGTACATGGTTTCCTCCTCTACGGCAGCTTCTCTTTCGCTAACTGTATTCCGACGACCAGCCCCGGTCAGTGATCAACATCACGTTCCCGGAAACCAGACCCCCTATCTGGGGCAGTGCGGCATCAATAAATGTCGGAAACCAGGCCGTTACACTCATTAACTCGGTCGAAGAGGCGGCGCCCAGCACCAAGGTTCCCTGCCAGCTCTCGGGGGAGGCTAAATCTTCTGCCAGGAATTGCCGATATCTTCCGTGAAGGCAAGCCTTCACAGCACTCATGCCACAATGGAACTGGATCGCTCTCAGCGCACTTGCGCTTCTCGCGCTCTACCAGCAGTTCCGCAGTTACCGCGCTCACCGGGAATCGAAGCGGCGCGAAGAACTGTTCCAGATTGTCACCGAAAATGCGGCCGACATGATCGCGTTGGTCGACACGAAGGGACGTCGGCTTTATAACAGCCCGGCATACAAGCGAATTCTGGGTTATTCCGCAGCCGAGTTGGGGCAGACCTCCGCCTTCGAGCAGATCCATCCCGACGATCGTTTCAAGGTGCTGGAGGCGACCCGCGAGGCCCGGGCCACGGGGGTCGGGAAAAAGCTCGAATACCGCATCCGCCACAAAGACGGCACGTGGCGCGTTCTCGAGTCCATTGCCAGCACCATCCGCGACGAGAAAGGCGAGGTCGCCAAACTGGTCATCGTCAATCGCGACGTCACCGAGCGCAAACGCGCGGAGGAACAACTCGAGACAATTCTTTTCACGACGCGCTGACCGGGTTGCCGAACCGACGCCTCTTTCTCAATCGCCTGCAGCATTTGTTTGATCGCGCGCAGCGCAGCCCGGAGCGCCGGTACGCCGTCCTGTTCGTGGATATCGATGCCTTCAAAGAGTTCAACGAAACCATGGGCGCCGCGGTCGGCGATCAGGCGCTGGTTGAGATTGGCCGGCGCCTGGCGATCTGTTTAAGAAATGACGATACGATTTCACGCCTGCAAGGCGAGTTTCCCATGACGGAAACAGTTTTGTCGCGAATGGGTGGCGACGAGTTCACCATCGTGCTCGAGGAAGTAACTGATCCCAGTCACGCGATGCGAGCCGCGCAAAGAATCCTCGTCGCCGTGGCTGAGCCTTTCCGGGTGGAAGGCCGCGAGGTGCGCACTTCCGCGAGTGTGGGAATCGCACTCAGCACGCCCATCCACAAACGCGCTGAAGACCTTCTGCATGACGCCGACGTCGCCATGCGCCGCGCCAAAGCCATGGGAGGCTCACGATGCGAGGTGTTTGACGAGGCCATGCACGCCCGCGCCGTCAACCGGCTGAAGCTCGAAGCTGAATTACAGGAGGCGATCAAGCAGCGCCAGTTCCGCGTGTATTACCAGCCCATCGCGGATCTCGCAACCAAACAGATCACCGGGCTCGAAGCGTTGTTGCGCTGGCAACACCCTGAGCAAGGTCTGATTTCGCCCTACAAATTCATGGCGGCGGCTGAGGATACCGGCCTGCTGATCTCCGCCGGCCAGTGGCTGATTCTGGAAGCCTGCAAGCAGTTGCGCGCCTGGGCCGTCGAGATTCCCGCGATGGAAGCGGTAAGCATGAGCGTAAACATCTCGGCCAGGCAGTTGGCCGATGTGCGCTTTGGCGACGATCTGGAAGCGGCCCTGCGGCAGACCGGGGTAACCCCATCGCAACTGTACGTAGAAGTAACGGAGAACGTGGCCGCAGCCGACCCAAAATTGACGGCAACCGTGCTCGCGCACCTCAAACACCTCCGTGTGGGCGTGGTCCTCGATGATTTTGGCACTGGCAATTCCTCATTGAGCGGTCTGCGGCAATTCCCCGTCGATGCCTTGAAGATCGACCGCTCCCTGATCGGCGGAATGCTCACCGATCGCGGCACTTGCGACACGGTGGAGTTGATCATCCTGCTGGCGCACAAGTTGAAACTAAAGGTGATTGCCGAAGGGATCGAAAACGTTAGGCAACTCGACCATCTCCACGCGCTGGGTTGCGATCTTGGGCAAGGCTACTTATTCTCGCACCCCGTCGAGGCCAAGGCCGCGGCAAAACTCTTGCGCCAGCGGACTCCGCTCGCATACACAAGAGTAGCGGGAGCGCAGTAGGCAGTTGCGTTCAGTCACAACGCTCGGTGATCCTGATCACAGCGCCCGCGGCTGCCTGCCCCCAAACTCCGGCGATGGGCCGGACGCTCATCGACCTCACTTACAGCGGCGAGGCAATTCCCACCCACGGGCGGTGCAGTCTGTGCAGTCAGGTTTTCTGCACTCCGCTGGAGGCAATGGCCGACGCTGAGAAAGCGACCCGCGATTTCTATGCCGCCTTTGCCGCTCATCTCTGCCGCGTGCCGAATCTGGCGCGCAGCCTCCTCATCCTGAAATACAAGGACAGGGTTCCCATCGTGGCCTCCTGTACCGCATGCCATCGCAAGTTCTTCACCACAGCCACCTTGCTGCACGACCCGCACCGGGCCGAACAATACCTGCTGGAAATGTTTGACCAGCACCAGTGCTCCGGCGACGTTTCTTTTTCAGCCACGCAGAATTAGATCCCAAGACCACCTCCACGGGCACGGGTGTGATTTGGAGCAAGGAAACTTGTTCTCGCCATGAGCGCACGCACCTACCCACGGCCCTGCTTGCTTCCCAGCGTCCGGAACAATGTCTATACTCTTCATTCTGGCAGTCAACCATGCTCAGTCCAAATTCCAGGCACATCCGCCGCACCACCTGGGCAGTCACGGGCGTGGAAGCAGGGGCGGTGCTGTTCATCGCCGGGTTGACGCTCCTCTATCTCAATCCATTTTGGCATCTTGATGAGCGCGGGCTCCTGGATTCGCGCGCGCGTTGGTGGAACATCGCCGGCGAAATCCTCATTGCCGCGGGCCTGTTGACGGAGGCGTTGGCCCTGAGCGGGTCGGTCGCCCTGATCGTGTCACGATGTTTCAGCCGGCGATCCTGGCCCTACTGGATCGCGGCCTTGCTGCTTTGCGGTATTGTCGTATGGATCATTCCCGCTGGCTTCACTCGTACCGTCGATGCCCACTTTGAATGGAACGCAGGCGAGGGCTTCAGCGACTTCCGATTGCAGGTCTGGGACGAAGCCGCAGGAATTTGGCGTCCGGCAGGAAACCGTCTATGGAAATCAATCGTTGAAGTACAGATTCAGCCGCTGTTGCGGGGTTACTTCAAGATGAACGATTGGCAGAAGATGAATGGGGATGTCGAGGTCAATGTGGTCAGAATCATTCCAGCAGCCTGGCCCATCGAGCTGGGAAGTGGTGGTGAAACCCTTCAGGATCCCGATGAAACTCCCCTGATGCGGGCTGCGGCGCAGGGAGACCTCAAGGCCGTGCAACAGTTGCTGTCCGCAGCTACACCCGCCGACGTAAATGCCTTGGACCAGACCGGACAAACCGCACTGATCCTCGTCTGCCAAAATCCGAAGGCCAACCCGGATGTGGTGAAGGCGCTCCTCGCAGCCGGCGCGGACGTGAACCTGCGCAGCCGCACCGGCTATGCCGCGCTGACTTGGGCTCTCGCCCGCAACAACGCCGAAGTCAGCCGTCTATTGCGCCGCGCCGGAGCCAAGCCCTAGGCAGGCACCATGAGGTTGCTTGAGGTGCTCCACAGATTCGCCGTCGAAGTCTCAGCGCTTCTAACTGAGAACCGAGAACTGTTTTTTACACAGCGTAACAATCTTTCCCTATGGCGACCGGATTCGGGGATCCCGGATTGATACCCGAACAGAGCCAGGCCGAAAACGTGATATAAGAAAAAGCGTTTACGCAGAGGATTCGACAATGGACGACGGCCAGGGGTTTGTAGAGGACATGGAACGTGTCACGCACGCCGATCACCGGCATGGCGCGTCAGGCGGTATCGGCAAATCTGTCGGTATCACGATGGCCATGCTCGGCGTCCTGCTGGCCTTGAGTTCGGCCCTGGTGGGCGGCCAGCGCACCGAACTCATCGCCACCATGGTGGAGCAGGCCAGCGCGGGCACCAAGTTCCAAGCCCTCTCGACCAAATACCGGGTCTTACTCGCCCAGTTGCAGCAACTGCACTCTCTCCTGCCCGATCCAGAACGTTTTAAGCAGTGGGACGAAGAATCCCGCAAGCTGCAGGGCCAGATCTCATCCGCCGATTTGGGCCGGATTTCCCGCATCATCCGTTTTGAGAACGCGAAAAACCTGGGTGCGGAAATTCCAACCAAGGACGATCTGCTGCAGTTCGTCACGCGCATCAGCGCGCTCGAGAAGGAGCAGGAAGCAGCTCGCGAGTGGACCGAATCCTTCAACTCTGCGATCGCAGCACACTCGCGCGCTGCCGAGCATTATGAGTGGTCCCAACTGTCCAGTGAAATCGGGATTGTGATCGCCTCGATCGCGCTCCTGTTCTCCAACCGAAAAGCGTGGTTGGTCTCAGTGGGGCTCGGCGTGGCTACAATCCTCATTGCGGGCATCACCTTCGCCGCAACTTCCACCCAGTTGCATTCCGCCGAAAAGTCGATCGAGGAAGCGAAAGCCCAGTTCGACCATTTCAACAGCGACGCCCAAGGCAAGGCTTCCGATGAGGAATTGCTCAACGCCATAAAAAATGGCTGGTATCCCGAATTCATTCCCAAGTAGCGGCAGGGCCGACTCTGCGACTCGGCAGGCGAAGCCTTCTCTAGGTCTCCCTCACGCCTTGTCATTCCGAATCGGGCCGAAGGCCTGGTGAGGAACCTGCTTTCCTTCGGGAGCGCCTCCGGGCGCCGGCAGTACCGTGCGCCGGCAACGCCGTGGAAGAGCGGAAGCGGGAAGCTGCATCCGCGTCATCCTCGGCGATGTGGCCGATGATTTCGGCAAGGATGATTTCCGCAAGAATGTTTCAGCGCCCTTTGCGTATAGAGGAGGCGGTAATCCACTTGGGCAACCGCTTGCGGACTACTTCGGCAGGGACGGTTCGGCCAGCTTTCGCGTCCCGAATGCCTTCATCGATGGCGCCGAGCGTCTCCTCATCTTCCTCATCGAGGATCGGAGCAGCACTCTCAAGTTCGAACTTCTTCGCCTTCGCCATCGCCTTATCGTAGGCCGGATTCGGCGGGCAGCGCAACGGCAAAAGAGTATGGAGGGCAAACCTCGCGGTGTAGAATAGCTTTGTCATGGCGGCAGACAAACAACACGCACATGAACTGATCGACCAGTTGCCTCCCAACCAAGTGCCAGCGGCCATCGGCATGCTGAAGAGTCTGCTTGATCCCGTGTCTCGTGCGATCGCGAACGCTCCCATCGACGACGAACCACTGACAGCGGCAGACGAGAAGGCGCTCGCCGAAGCTCGCGAATGTTCGAAGCATAACAAAGGCACTTCGCACGAAGAGTTCTTAGCCGAACTCGGCATCACTCAAGAGGAGATCGACAACTAGCAGGAACCGAAGTGACGCGGATGGTGCAATTCAATAGTCCGCTGCGGAGCCGCGAATGAAAGTCAATCTGACGCCTGAGCAGGAACAGATCGTGAACGACGAGTTGAAGTCGGGTCATTTTCGCTCTGTCGAGGAAGTGATTGCCACGGCCCTCGCGGCTCTTCGGGAAAAGGAGCGCTCGTCCTTAGCCGGAAACAGCAATGGAAATCAAGAGATCGCGGTGCAGGAAATGTTAATATTTGTTGCGAAAAACCGCATCTCCTTGCAGGGAATCTCGGTTAAACAACTGATCCGCGAAGGTCATCGTCTGTGAGTGACTTGGTGCTGGATGCGTCGTTGACGCTCCAGTGGTTTCTGGAAGACGAGGCCGGCCGCGGGTATGGCCTCAGCGTACTCGCAAGCCTTTCCACCAAACGCGCCGCGGTTCCAATCTTGTGGTTCTATGAAGTTGGCAACGGGCTGCTCATGGCCCATCGGCGGAAGCGGATCACACTCGACAAGATCGACGGTTTTCTGACGCGACTCAAGGCTCTTCCGATTGACGCCGCCGAGCAAGTTCCGAGCGGAATTCTCGAACTGCCAGCCCTTGCGCAGCAGTACGGCCTCACCAACTACGACGCAGCAGACAACCCGAAACTAGGGCTCGTAAGTACATGATTCAAAGGAACTAAGGATCTAAGTCCTTTAGAAACCGGTATTTGCCGGGAGAAAACCGCCAAGTCCATGATTCTAAAGATTTTGCAAAAAGGGGGGAGGGGAGGGCTACCCGTTAGTTAAAAGTAAAACCCGCAGCCTAAACCGCAGCCCACTCAACCACGATCCGGAGAAACAAAAGCATGGGAATAGCGATAGTCCCATTATGCCAGCACCGGCTGAACAACGCCGCGCTCTGTGGGTGTCCCTCGATAAGAGCGAAGGCGGTGTCAAGGACAAAAATATCCTGTCGGTGTTTTTGGCACCGCTTTTTTGCCAGAGAAGGTTGAGGACCAAGACTCTGGAAATCTCACGCTGAATCACCCATCGGTGGTGATCTTCTTGCGAAGATTGTTCCACCAACCATCGATTCGGCCTAAACCTCGACCATGATTCTTCTATGCGAACATCCCGTCTCGCACGGGATGCGAGAGCACCCAATCAGTCCTGCGGTCTAGCTTGCGCCGACCAGGGGCACCCGCGGGTTGCTCTCGATGCGAACGATCTCTGGATAGGGCACATTCGTACGCAGCATCCAGTAGAGTCGTACGGCTAACTTGCGCGCCGTTGCCACCTTGGCCACCCCCTTCGGCTTCTGATGACAGCGATGCAAATACTGTTTCTTCATGCCTGGGTCGAAGCGCACCGCGATCTGCGCCGCCTCCACCAGCAGCGAGCGCAACATGCGGTTGCCTTGCTTGGTGATGACTCCCAGCTTCTGCCGTCCCCCCGAACTGTGCTCCCGCGGAATCAGTCCCAGATAGCTGGCCACCTGCTTCCCCCTTGCAAAGCGGCTCACATCGCCCATGGTCAGCACATAGGCCAGCGCCGTGTTCGGACCCACTCCCGGCTGCGTCATCAGCAACCGAGCCTGTGCGTTCTCTTCCGCCGCCTGTTGCACCGCCGCATCGAGTTGCCCGACCTGCTGGTCGAGCATGGCCAGCAGCCCCAACAAATCTTCCCGCCGGCAAGCCGCCCAAGGTTTTAACGGCAGCTCGCGCAACATCTTCTGTCCCGCCTGGCTCCACAACTTGGCTTTGCGCTGCATCCCCTTATTCAGAGAAAGGTGTTGCAGTTCGTTTTTCACCCGGCTGCGAATCTCCACCAGCTTGTGCCGGTGCAGCACCAGTTGCCGCAGATCACGCTGCTCCCGGTCCGCAATCCAGAGCCGCGGAAAACGGCCCTCCACCACCAGTTTCAAAATGTGGGCCGCGTCTCGCTTGTCTGTCTTTTGCTTGCGCACGTAACTGGCCCGGATCTGCGCCGCATCTCCGATCCAGATCTCATGCCCCAAGTCCTCGACCAACTCGACGAACCACTGGCTGTTGCCCGTGGCCTCCATGCCGATCAACACAGGCGCCGCCAGTTGTTGATAAAACATTTTGGCGTCACCGTTGGCATGCACCAGCTTCCGTTCCCCGCAATCTCCCGTCTCCATGTCCAGCCAACTCACCTGTTGCCAACTGGGATGAAAATCACATCCTATAATCATCATGCGAAGGCTCCTTCCTTTCCGAGCAGCCTTAGTCCTCAAACCAAGACTACCCCGGTTGATCGAGCCTTCGCTCTTATCCAATCAGCCATGAGGGGGCAGCGGTACTGCTATTCCCATCAGCGCAAGCACGAGCAGGGCGCGGGAAAAAACACAGAGCGTGCGCGCCAAAGCTGGTTTGAATCGGTGTCGCTGGACGATGCGGCGTCAGTGCAGCGCGCTCTGCGGCAAGTCATGGAGCGGCTGCTGTCAGGCCAGGTCGATCACAAGCAGGCGGGCCAGATACTCTATAAGCTGCAGACGGCAAGCATGAATTTGAGGGACGCGGCCAAGTGAAGCAAAAATGCGGTCGTGGTGCAGCTTGATTGTCATCCTGAACAAGCGTTCTTCGCGCAGTGAAGGATCTGGGCGAGCCGCACGAAGCGTCGCGCTTTTTGCGACGCAACAATCGCGCGTTTGGCTCGCTTCCTTATCAAACTGCGCCACTACCCAAAATGCACTCAAAGCAAATTTATGCTCCCTCCCACCCGGGCTGATCCACGCACCGACGGCTACCTTTCCCTCCTCTCTGTCATCTGAAATACAGGAGGACTTGCCATGAACTACCACAAATGCAGTATTCTCGCTTGCCTGCTGGTGCTTATTGGCTCTCTGCTCTCTCCATCCCTCCATGCCGAAAACAAAGTGCTGGGAGAAGTCGAGTTGGTGGGCGCTTCAAAAGCCGAAGACACTTCCGGCGTGTGGGTCGATGGCCAGTATGTCGGCTACATCAGCGAATTGAAGGGTTCGAAAAAGATTCTGCTTTTGCCCGGCGACCACAACATCACGGTGCGCCAGGGTGGATACGAAGACTTCGGCCAGGAGATCACCGTGCGCGCCGGAGAAAAACAGACCATCAACGTCAGGATGGAAAAAGACCCGCGAGCAAACTTTCCTAAAATCACCGCGGAGATCAAGTTAGACGTGAAACCGAATCGCGCGGCGGTGTTTGTAGACGGAGTCTTCATCGGCCATGTTGCTGAGTTCGAGGGTGTCGGCAAGGCGCTCCTGGTCGCACCGGGCAAGCGCAAAATCAAGATCACTTTGCCGGGATATCACAACTTCGAGACCGATCTCGAGCTGGTGGCAAATCAGAAGACGGTCGTTAAGACTGAAATGGTGACAGGCGGCCCGGCGGAAGGAACTCGCCTCGTCAACGATCACTCAAACTAGAGGCCATCTCATAAATCCTACGAGGGTCGGACGCGAGCGTGACCTCAGGGCTGAAGCCCGCGCATTTTCTTGACTCTGGGCGGCGCGACTGAAGCCGCGCCCTTTCAAAGCGATTTATGAGGCAGCTTCTGGAAATCAGTTGACTGATCAGACGGACGCAGCGGCGCTGACGCTCCGCTGTTTGCGCAACTCTGCCAGGAAGGAGTCGGCGGGCAGCGCTTCCCGCTTTCGAAACAGTGCGACCAAGGTGTCCTCAGTTCGGCCCGACGCGATTGGCGAATCCTGCGAAGTCTCAGTTTCCAGGCCTTCGGGCTCTACCAGCAAATCAGGCAGCAGGTCGCGATTCTCGGTGAGCACACTCAGGAACTTTTCCAGCAGCGTGCGATGCTCGGCTGTGGCCTGTGTAAACTCCACTCCCATTCCCCTGTCGGGATGCATGATCCGAACCACGCCTTCTGCCTTCAATTCCACTTCCGCGGCTCGCATGGCAAGCGTCACGCGCGTGGACGTCGGGAAGGGCGATGTGGTCTCGAGGTAGCAGCCGCCCAAACTCAAATCCGTAAGCTGGCAGCGGACCGGCGGGTCGTCCTTTTCAACCTCTGGAGAATTTCTGCCCAGCCACTCGCGCAACTGCCGCACCACGGCCGGAGACTGATCGTGAAAACGCAGCCCCACCTGAGTCCCGCTGCCTTCCCAGGCAAACTCCGCATCCACTTCCAGCGGGGCGGTCGAACCCGGCAACATGAACTTCAACTCCCACAGGCCCTGGGGTTTGCTGCGACGGGGCAAGCTCACGGCTAACCCACCTTCGCCTAGGTCTGTAGTGTTGACCCTAAAACGTGCGCCCGAGTCGCGGCTCGACATTTCCACAGGAATTTGGATCGGGACCCGGGTGTTGCGCCGCCGTTCCTTCTTCATCAGGGCTCTGGCCGCCCGGAAGCTCGACTTGGCCCGCTCGGCAGTCACTGGCTTATAGAGGATGAAGTTCGCCCCGAACTCGAATGCGGAGCGCAGTCCCGTAGCGGGGTCCAGGATCGCTACCGCAACTGCGCGCTGGTTGCACGGAGATGTCCGCACCACGCCGAGGACCTCGGCGGCGCCGGGGCCGGCGCAATCCACGATGATCGCTTCAAACCGCCCTCGCGTTAAATGCCGGAGCGCGATCTCCGAACTTGCACAGTGTTCGACGCTAATATCGAGATCGCCCAGAGTCCGGCGCAGGATCCGCACAATCTTATCGTCGGAACAAAGCAACAACGACTTCAGATTCATGTTACTGCCTCAAATCGTGTCCGCCTCAAATCGTCCGGAGCTGCGGAACGAAAAGCACCCTCGTCACACTGTAAGCCCGACTCAACTGCCTATCAATGAAACACATGCGTCCTGTGGTTACGGCTGTAACGTGAGGCATGAGCAGGCTGATATGGGGCGGAAGTCCTGGTTTCAGGATATGGCCTCAGAAGTACTGCATCTGAACCAATTCGAAGGGCATACCGCACTCGGCGCGCCTAGAATGGCTCTTCAGGCCGGAAAACCCGGCCAGAGCGGCTATTTTTTTACAGACCAAAACAGGAAACCATCCCGGTCCGGGAAGTGCCGAATCGCAATAAAAGCCATGAATACAGATACTTACAATTCATTTACTCAAGTGACGCAGCGCAGATTATGATTGACTTCCAGACTGTATTGCCCTAAGATACTGAGTCTCCGATTAGCTTTTTTGATCCGTGGGATACTGGGCAGGATTCGCATGTCTGGTACGTAGTTTGTGTTTCCCTGAATCCCAAAAGTAATCCGGAGAATCATATAGATAGAGCAGCTAATTTGTACTGAGTTCATCCCCTTTTGTAGGAAAGGCACGTTTCATGGCCAAGCGACGCGGAAATCCGAACTGGGGCAAGCCCGAGCCGATCGGGCCGATCGTCCCCACTATCACCGAGTTTGAGCAGGTGGTGCGCGAATACAAGCTCTCCCCCGACCAATATCTGCGCTCGACCCGTCTACGGGAGTGGGCGCGCCGCAACAAGAACTCGAAGTACATCCCTGAGCCTCTTCTAGAAGCCTGGGGATTCGAGATCGAATCGACGCTGTAACCGGAGCTTTAATAAGGAGCTTCCAGGGTCGCCATCCGGCGACCCTTTGCTTTTTCATCCACCTCGGCCGAGCGTCATAATCCTCGAGAACAACCTGACAGGATCTACCAGTGTCACGTTCAACGACGTGGCGCACATGGCAACTCAAACGTGGCCTATACTCGGAGGTAGCGCTTCCCAGAAATGGAGAAATTCTCTAGATCTATGCCGAAACAAAAGACAGATTTTCAGTTTCCCCTCACCGCGACCAGTCCGATTCTGGTATCAGGAAAGTCGGATCATTCCTTGCGAAAGCTCCTATATGACTTTTTCACGGTTTCCGCGCGCATGGAAACGGTGAGACGCTATCTGGGGGAAAGGGTGAATATCACGGTTCCCCAATACAGCATCATGATGGCCGTGGCCGAACTCCAGGGAAAGACTGGGGTAAGCGTTGGGCGGGTCAGCGAATACCTGCACGTAACGGGACCCTTCGTGACCATGGAATCGGGGAAGCTTTTTAAGAAAGGCTTCCTGGAAAAACATCCCGACCTTCAAGATAGACGGCTTTCACTTCTTTCTCTGGCCCCAGAGGGGGCAAAGGCGCTGCAATCTCTGGTTCCGGGATTGCAGCAAATTAACGACGTGTTCTTTGAACTGGACTCGCGGGCTGAGTTTGAGCGTCTGTGCAAGACTTTGGACAAACTGGTGGGCAACAGCCAACGCGCGCTGGCGCTGATCAACGCTACTCGCGGCAATCCCCGGCTTACGCTCGATCGCGGCGGGGTGGCGCTCAGCGACCTGCGGTAAATTTTCCGAAGGACGGGATACAGCCATAAGTAGTAGTTATTTTAACCATACTTCTCATCAGGCTATTGCCGCCCAAAGCCCTTAAAGACAGGGCCATCACGAGGCATACGCGGCCGCGCGCCGAATGTTCGGAGCCAATACTCCACTCACTAAACTACCTAAGTCACTTATCTTTTTATCTTGACAACGAAATAGGCCTGAAGTACATTGAAGTCCCCCAAGTAAGGGCTTCTGTGGGCCCCGGCTGTTCTCGTTCTCAACTCAACCGAAAATTTTTGCGATAGCAGTTCTGCTACGCCTGTGGGGGTTTTCATGCAAGACAAGAGGCAGTACGTCCCAACCGCTGTCAGCTTCCCTGGAACCGCCGCCACGTTCAAGGTCGCTTCCCCTTCCGAAAACATCAGAACCATGCCCGGCGTGGAGATGCAGGGGCACGATGACGGCGGCAACCTCAGACGGTACGAAGCTCAACAGCGACGCGGCGTTCCAAGCGCCGTAGAAATCGGTCCCGTAGAAGAAAGTGCCGGAGAGATTAAAGGTGTAAGCTCACGAACCGGCCGGCTGCTGGCTCCCCCGTTCGGCTTGTTCTTGCGCGCTGCCTTGCTGGCGCACCTCAGGAGGACATTCCGGTGAAAAGTTCCAAATCTTGGCTGACTCTTGGCCTTGCACTCGCGTGTGCGGCCTTCACCCTCAGCCCGGCGGTGCGCGCCCAGGCGCAGACCATAACCAACCTCGGCTTCTTCGACGGCCTCAACGGGTGGGAACCCTACACGTCGGTAATCCAAGGCACGGATGGAAACTTTTACGGCACGACTAACGGAGGGCCTGCCTTCAAACCGAATAATTTCCAGGTGACTCCGTCGGGAGAACTCACTCAGATTTACCGGTGGTGCTCGCAACCCGAGTGCGCTGATGGCAGCGGGTCCTCCGCGCTGATCCTCGGAAGCGACGGGAACCTTTACGGTGCGACGGTTGGAGGCGGCAGCCGCGCCGGGAACCATTACGGCGCGGGAACGGTTTACAAGATGACAACCGCCGGCGAGCTTACGACTCTCTACGAATTCTGCACCACCACCCCATGCAGCGACGGTGAGAATCCGATTGGCATCATCCTGGCCAGCGACGGAAATTTCTATGGCGTGACCGGCGCCGGAGGAAAGTTCAAGCAGGGCACGCTGTTCCGAGTCAGCCCGACCGGTGAGTTCACGCTGCTCTACACCTTCTGTTCGCAAGCCAACTGCGCCGACGGTTCGTACGTGATATTCCCGCCCATTCAGGCCACGGACGGAAACTTTTACGGCACGACCTTCAACGGCGGGACCTTCAACGGCGGCGTCATCTATGAACTGACCGCCTCGGGTACGTATACAGTGCTCTACAACTTCTGCAGCAGCGATCAATGCCCCGACGGGCAATATCCGAACTCGATCACGCAAGGCTCCGATGGAAATTTCTACGGCACAACTCAGTACGGAGGATCCTTGCAGGGTGGAATCATCTACGAGTTGACGGCAGCAAGTCATCAATACAGCGTTGTGCATACCTTTGCACAATCAATCTATGGATTTTCCCAGACAGCGCTCACGCTGGCCAGCGACGGAAATCTCTATGGAACTCTAGGCGGAGGCGGCTCTGGGTCGTGGGATCCCTCAACTTTGGGAGAAATTTTTCAGTTCACTTCCGGGGGTGCGTTCAACGATCTTGCCATCTTCCACGCCGGCAGACCGAATGGCTTCAATCCGCTTGATCCGGTTTTTCAGGGCACGAATGGCAATTTCTACGGAACCACTGCCTACGGCGGCCTGGGCGGCGACTACGGCGGCGGTGGCGTTGGCTTTGGCACGGTCTTCCAATTCTCGAACGGCCTTAGCCCGCTGGTCGAAACCGTGCCCTTGGCTGGCCCCGTCGGCCAGAGCGTCATCATTCTGGGCAACGGCCTGACGGGATCGACCAGCGCCACCTTCAACGGCGTGGCGGCGGAGTTCACGGTCGAGTCCGATACGTATATCAAGGCGACGGTTCCAGCGGGCGCGACTACCGGCACAGTTTCTGTAGTCACTCCATCGGGAACGCTTAAGAGCAATCCGCAGTTTGTGGTGACGAAGTAGAAATTCGGGCTGCGCGGGTGCCCCCGTGCCGCGCAGCCTGATTTCTACGACTTGAAGGAAAAAAAGAGGCAACCATGAAGCTCGTTCGATTCTCGCTGCTCGTTTTTGCGTCGCTGGGTTGCGCTTTGAGTTTAGCTGTGCGCACGCAGGCGCAAATCCTGCACACCGTCGGCGCCTTTAGCGGCCCTAACGGCTACGGACCGTATTCGTCTGTAGTGCAGGGGCCGGACGGGAATTTTTATGGCACAACTAGCTCCGGCGGCAATGACACACAGTCCGGTACTTTCTTTCGCTTAACACCCTCGGGAAAGATCACCGATCTTTACAACTTCTGCTCCCTGGCGAAATGTGCCGACGGAACCAATCCAATTTCGGCTCCCGTGGTCGGAACCGACGGAAACCTTTACGGAGTGGCGGCAGGTGGAAGTAGCAACGCGGGGATATTTTACAGGGTGACGCTTGACGGCGAACTTACAACCGTATTTACCTTCTGCGCCACCACCCGTCCCTGCACCGAGGGCGCTGGCCCGAATGGAATCTTCCTGGGCGGTGACGGCAACTTCTATGGCACGACAGGAGGAGGGGGCAATGCCGCTAACGGCGGCACAATTTTCTCCATCAGCCCTACCGGCCAGTTCACGCTGCTCTACACGTTTTGTTCACGAACCCCGAATTGCTTGGATGGCTCCGGGCCATACTACGCGCCAATCCTGGGCAGCGACGGCAACATTTATGGCGTAACCTACGGCGGCGGCAGCATGAAAGGCGGGGTCTTATACGAACTAACTCCTTCAGGAACCTATACCGTGCTTTACAACTTCTGTTTTACCGGCGAGGGCTGTTCCGGTGTCGGAGAGCCCTACTCCGTAGTGCGGGACGCCAATGGGAACTTCTTCGGCACAACCGTGTACAACGTCATCAACAACCGACTTGAATACGGAGGCGTATTTGAGTTCACGTCGACCAATCAACTGCTGGTGCTGCACAATTTCGACGACTACAACGACTGGCCCTATATCGGAGTGACGCTAGCCAATGACGGCAATGTTTACGGGGTGTTTGGATACGACACCAAGGCTAGCGGATCGATTTTCAAGGTTACTCCGGCGGGTGTTTACAGCAGGGTCTATTCCTTCTTCGGCACGGCCGCTCCACCTATTGGCCCGCTCTTCCAGGGCACCGATGGCAGTCTTTATGGAGTTACTCCCTACGGCCCCGACAACTTTGATGGCGAAGTTTTCAGATTCTCGAACGGCCTCAGCCCGCTGGTGGAAACTGTGCCTGTGATGGGCCCGGTCGGGCAGAGCATCCTCATTCTGGGCAACGGCCTGACTGGATCGACGGGTGTCAGCTTCAACGGCGTTGCGGCGGCGTTCAGGGTCGAGTCCGATACCTACATCTCAGCAACGATTCCTGTGGGAGCGACTACGGGCGTGGTGTCGGTTGTCACTCCATCTCGAACGCTGAACGGCTACCCGCAGTTTGTGGTGACGAAGTAGTTGCAAGGCACTGGGCCGCGCAGTTCTGGCGGACTGCGCGGCTCGGTTTTGGACTTTCTGAAGAACGGAGAAGTAAACATGAAGCTCGTCAGACTCTCGCTGCTTGTTTTGGCATCGCTTGCCATCACCTTCACCCTGGCGGTGTGCGCCCAGGCACAAAACCTGACCTTTCTCGCCGATTTCAATGGCACGAACGGCTACCAGCCCTTTGGTTCGTTAACCCAGGCGACGGACGGAAACTTTTACGGGACGACCACCAATGGCGGCGGTCATGGGTACGGGAACGTCTACCGCATTACGCCCAGCGGAGAGCTCACCTCGTTTTACGATTTTTGCTTGCGGCTGAATTGCGCCGACGGCACAACGCCCGAGTCGGCACCAGTGCTAGGAAGTGATGGCAACCTTTACGGTACGACTACTGGGATCACGTACGGATACGGAACCGTATACAAGATGACGCCGAGCGGCAAGCTTACGACCCTCTATACGTTCTGCTCGCTCGCGGCATGCGCCGACGGCTCGTTTCCAAACGGTCTCCTCCTGGCCAGCGACGGGAACTTTTACGGCACAACATTCGAGGGAGGAAATGCCAACGCGGGCACGATCTTCAAGATCACCCCGGCCGGCCAGTTCACATCGCTCTACAGTTTTTGTTCGCTCGCGAATTGCGCAGATGGCTTTAGTCCGGTCTCTTCGCCGATCGAGGGCAGCGACGGAAACCTCTATGGCGCGACGTGGCAATCCCCCACGGGCGGCGTCTTGTACAGATTCACGCTGGCGGGAGGCTTTAAAGTGCTCTACAGCTTCTGCAGGGGGATCATCCTCTGCTCCGCCGGCTCGGGGCCGGTGGCGATGGTGCAGGATGCCAATGGGAATTTCTTTGGCACAACCCAGTATGGTGGCGACGGTGGCGGCTACGGAACTGTCTTTGAACTCACAGCGAAACAACAATTCATCAACCTGCACACCTTCGACAAAACTGATGGAGCCTATCCTGATGAAGGATTGACGTTGGCCAACGATGGCAATTTCTATGGAATCACGGCAGAAGGCGGTCCCGCCAATGCCGGAACCATTTTTGAGATCACGGCGGCGGGAGGGTTCAGGACGCTCTACACCTTCGCGCCTCCTTATGGTTATCAACCGGCTGGCCCGCTGCTGCAAGGCACCGACGGCAATTTCTATGGAACCACTCCCGGCGGCCCTGGCTACGACCCCTTGGGCACGGTCTTCAAATTCTCGATTGGCCTGGGCCCGTCGGTGCGAACCGCACCAGGGGCGGGCAAAGTCGGAAAAAGCGTTCTCATCCTCGGCAATGGCCTGACTGGCTCGAGCAGCGTCACATTCAACGGCATCGCGGCTGACTTTACAGTGGAGTCCGACACCTATATCAAAGCTACGATTCCCGCGGGCGCGAGTACTGGAGTGGTGTCTGTGGTCACTCCATCTGGAACGCTCAACAGCAATCCGCAGTTTGTGGTGAGCAAGTAGCTGTTTGAAATTCATTTTTGTTCCACATCGGTCGAACAAATTAGGGGGATATTCCGATGAAAAGTTCCAAATCTTTCCTGACTCTTAGCCTTGCACTCGCATGCGCGGCCGTTACCTTCAGCCTGGCGGTGTGCGCCCAGGCACAGACCTTCACTACACTGGGGGCTTTCACAGGACTCAACGGCGAAGTTCCCTTCTTTGGACCCATGGTGCAGGACACCAACGGCAACTACTACGGCTCTACCGTCGGTGGAGGCAAGAACGGCTCCGGGGTTATTTTCCAGTTGACGTCGGTGGGTAAGATTACCGATCTGTACAGCTTTTGCGCCCTCGCCGGTTGTGCCGATGGAAGGAATCCGTTGGTGGCTCCCATCCTGGGCAGCGACGGAAACTTCTATGGCACCACCAGCAACGGCGGCAACAGCAACGATGCCGGCACGGTCTACAAAATGACAATTGGTGGCAAATTGACCACGCTCTACAGCTTTTGTCCGACGCAACCCTGTTCCGACGGAATCAGTCCGATGGGTCTCATCGAGGGCAGTAACGGAAACTTCTACGGCGTAGCGCAGTATGGCGGAGCGTTTGGCGATGGCACTTTCTTCGAACTCACCTCCCTAGGCCAGTTCAAGGTGCTGCATAGCTTTTGCGCCCAGCCGGGCTGCGCTGGCGGCGCATCGCCAGAAGCCAGCCCCATGCAGGCCAGCAACGGCAACTTCTACGGCACGGCGCGTCTCGGAGGATTTCATAGCGGCGGCGTGGTTTATGAAATTACGCCAGCCGGTACTTACAAGGCGCTTTACAATTTCTGTTCTCAAACAAGTTGCACCGACGGCACTAATCCCGAGGCAACGCTGGTGCAGGACGCAAAGGGCAATCTCTATGGCACGACCTTGTATGGCGGAGCTTACGGGGACGGTACCGTCTTCGAGATCACCCCAACCGACCAATTCATCGTGCTCCACAGCTTCAACGCTAACGACGACACCGACGGAGGATATCCCCAATCCGCACCCACTGTGGCCAACGACGGCAATCTGTATGGAACGACGACCAACGGCGTCAACAACGGCAACATCTACCAGATCACGCCGGAGGGCACCTACACTTCTCTCTATAGCTTCTGCAACCCCACCCGCTGCAATGCCTATTATGCCACCTACGGTTTGCTGCAAGGCACCAACGGAATTCTCTATGGAGCAACGGCGTATGGCGGAGCGTACTCCTCGGGAATCGCCTACAGCTTCTCCAACAATCTGAGCCCGCTGGTGAAAACCGTTCCGGTGGCGGCGGCGGTTGGCGCGCGCGTGATTGTTCTCGGCAACGGGTTGACGGGATCGACCAGCGTCATGTTCAACGGCGTGTCAGCCGCGTTCACCGTCAACTCCGATACCTACATTACAGCAACCGTTCCCACGGGCGCGACTACTGGCACGGTGTCTGTAGTCACTCCATCGGGAACGCTTAATAGCAACCCGCAATTCCGCGTGACGAAGTAGTCGTTCGCTGATTCTTGTGCCCGGCTGGCGCACCTTAGGAGGACATTACAGATGAAGGGTTCCAAATCTTTACTCATTCTTGCATTTGCGCTCGCATGCGCGGCCATCACTTTCGGCCTGGCGGTGTGCGCTCAGGCACAAACCGTGACCGATCTCGCCAACTTTAATGGCCAGACCGGGGATGGTCCCTTCGGGTCGGTGATGCAAGCCACGGACGGACGCTTTTATGGCACCACCGTCGCCGGCGGCATTTACAGATCGGGAAATGTCTTCGAAGTGACGTCCGGCGGAGATCTGCGCGTTCTTTATAGTTTTTGCGCAAAGCCGGTGAGGGGCGCGTGCACCGATGGGGCAAGCGCCATCTGGGCCCCCGTACTCGCGAGCGATGGAAACCTTTACGGGGTGACGACGGCCGGTGGCAGCAATGCCGGCGACTACAACGGCGATGACGATCCTGGCTCAGGAACCATCTACAAGCTGACGCTTGGCGGCAAGCTCACGACCCTCTACACCTTTTGTCGCTCCACCCCTTGCATTGACGGCCAGGGCCCGACTGGACTCATCCAGGCTAGCGACGGAAATTTCTACGGCACGACGACCACTGGCGGAAGGTTCAAAGAAGGCGCGATCTTCAAGGTCACTCCATCGGGCAGGTTTACGGTGCTGTACTCCTTCTGTTCGCTGGCGAATTGCACGGATGGCGAGCGTCCGTACTTCCCGCCAATCCAGGGCATTGACGGAAATTTTTATGGCACTACAGACTCTGGTGGGGCTATGGGAGCCGGATTGGTGTACGAACTAACGCCTTCTGGAACCTATCAGGTGCTCTACAGCTTCTGCAATTACGGGAGCGGGTCCTGTCCCGATGGGTCGATTCCGACCAACATTGTGCAGGATGCCAATGGGAATTTGTTTGGCACGACAACGTTTGGCGGCAGCAACAACTATGGGACTGTTTTCGAGATCACATCGGCGAAGCAATATATCGTCCTGCAGAGCTTCGATTTCAATCATCAAAATCCCCTTGCGGGATTGATATTGGCCAATGACGGCAACCTCTACGGAGTGAATCAAGGCGACGAATTCGGCAGGAATGGTGGAAATATTGTTGCGATTAATCCGGCGGGAGTGGTCACGCCGGTCTATACGTTTGTCGCATGCGATGCTAGCGGCTATAACCCCTCGGGATCCCTTTTTCAAGGCACCGACGGCAATCTCTATGGAATGAATGCTTACGGCGGCGATGGCGGCAGCGACTGCGGTGGGTACGGCACAATCTTCTCCGTCTCGAACGGCCTGAGCCCGTTGGTGGAAACTTCGCCCTTGGCAGGCAAAATCGGGCAGAGCGTGATCATTCTGGGGAATGGCCTGACGGGAACCAGCAGCGTCACGTTCAACGGCGTGCCGGCTGCGTTCGCGGTGAAGTCGGATACCTACATCAAAGCGACGGTTCCAGCGGGCGCGACTACCGGCACGGTGTCTGTGGTCACTCCAGCGGGAACGCTCAACAGCAACCCGCAGTTTGTGGTGACGAAGTAGGTGCGAAACCCAGGGGCGGACGCATTCGTCCGCCCTGGGAGCGCAGCAGAAAGCGCACACTCGGGACGAGTTATAAGCTGGACCGCCCACACGAACAGCGCAAAGCCCACGGCACCGCCTTGTTTTTGAAACTGAACCGGAAAAAAGTTATCTTCTATTAGTTGAGGAGATAGCTTATGACAGACTGGTTCGCACGCCCTGTCCTCCACGTAAAGGATGTTGACGCCTCGCTCCTTTTTTACGTGAACCGGCTTGGCTTCACCAGCCCGTGGCGCTACGACGAGAACGGCAAAGCGTATGTCGCACAGGTTGACCGGCAGGGCTGCGCGCTTATTCTGGCCGACACGTGGCCGGAGAAGGTTGGCAAGGGTCTGATGTTCATTTCCCTGAACGTCGAGCCGCAGACTCGCCCGGCCGCGGTCGCCGCATTGGACGCGCTGCGCGCCGAACTCGAGGCCAAGGGCGTTCCCGTCAAGGATGGTTCGTGGGGCTACCGGCTCCTGGTGGTCGATGATCCCGACGGCAATCAGCTCTTCTTCAACTATCCGGACGAGACTGCATCCGGTTCGTGAGAACTCTGTCCGAGCGGCATCCTGCTTGCGGCTACCAGCTCGGCAGCAGCGCCGGGTCCGGCCGCAACGTCTTCGGATCGGGCCGCTCCGGCGGTTTCACGGCCTCTGAGGTCCCACTCAGATCGTAAGCGTACAAGCTAAAATCCTGCGACGCGATGAATACCTGCCCATTCGCCACGGTCGGCGCCGCCGTCACATTGTTGCCGAAAGTGCCCGCCCACAGGATGACGGCGGTGACGATCTGCTCCGTGGCGTAAACCTTCGAGCCGATCGCAACGTACTCGATCCCATTGGCAATCGTCGGCGAACTCGTGGTCGCGGCGACGGCCGACTGGAGATCCCAGATCTGAGTGCCGTTGCGCGCCGTGAGGGCGTAAAAATACCCTACGCTCGATCCAATGTAGACGACGCCGTTAAACACCGCCGGCGAAGACTGGAACTGCGCCCCCGAACTTCCGGTGAATTGCCACAAGAACGCGCCGGTGAGCGCTTCCAGGCCGTAGACGTTGTCGTCGTTGGAACCGACGTAGACAATTCCATCCGAGACCGTCGGCGAAGAGAAGACGGCATTCCCTGTCTTGTATTTCCATGACAGAAGGCCCGTGGTGGCATTGATGGCGTAAAGGTAGTCGTCGTTCGAGCCAATATAGACCACGCCATTCGACACCGCGGGAGAACTCTGCACCTGGCCGGTAGTCGTATACTTCCACGTCTGTGCCCCGGTGCTGGTGTTGACGGCATACACGCTGTCATCCGTCGAGCCGATGTAGGCCTCGCCGTTCACCACCGCTGGCGACGAATTGATCGCCGCCCCAGTCTTGAACTTCCACACCAGTACGCCCGTAGTCGCGTTGATGGCGTACAGGTAGTCGTCGGTCGAACCGACATACACCGTGCCATTCACCACCGCCGGAGAAGAATCGATGATGCCGGCTCCCGTCTTGTATTTCCACAACAGAGCGCCAGTAGTAGCGTTGATGGCATAGAGATAGTCGTCCGCCGACCCCACATAAACGTAACCGCCAGACACCGCCGGCGAAGACGTGATCGCACCCCCGGTCGCATAAACCCAATCCTGGTCGATGGTTCCGACATTGGTGCTGTTCAGCACATTCTCGTACGGATTTCTGCCCCGGTGCAGCGGCGAGTAATGGAACTGCGTGTAGTTCGTCTGCACCGTAAACTGCGCCTGCGCGGCCGTCCCCGTCGTGCCCTCGGCGATAGCTGTTACCCAGTGCGTTCCGGGCGCCGCCGTAGTGGGTACGTCAACGTTAATCCCCGAAAACGCTCCCGTCGAACTCGCTACCGTCAGCGCCACTTCGTTGAGGTCAAAATAAATCTGGACCGCCGTGTTGTCCGGAAAATTCGTTCCGGCAACCTGAAAAACTACCGGAGGTCCGATGCCAGGCGATGGTGGATCGATGTTGGGTGTGAGCGTCAGAGTAGGTGTCGCCGCCACCGCCAGCCCAGCGGACAGCACCACCAGTAAAATCACCGCACAATATTGAGCAAATCGCATAAAAGCCTCCATACCGACGAATTAGCCCGACAAATCGTCACGGAGTCTACAGGTGAAACCTGCTGCGGGCAAGGGACAAAACAGGGCATCTCAGGACATTACCGGACAACACACTTGGAGAGCGTCCCTGCGGACGCTCTCCAAATTGGTTTCACTCCAATTAATTGACCGTGAAGTTCGACGCGCTCGTGACGCTTCCGCCCTTCGTGGTCACGATGATCTTCCCCGTCTTCGCTCCGGTCGGGACCGTCGCCGTAACCTCCGTGTCGGAGACCACGGTGAAGCTGGCTGACTTTCCGTTGAAGGTCACCTTCGTCGTCTGGTCCAGCCCGGTGCCCGTGATCGTAACTAACGCTCCCACCGCACCGCTCGTCGGCGAGAACGACTTCATCGTGGGCGTCACCCGGAAGCTCTGTGAGCTGGTCAGCACCGTTGACCCTGTGGTCACTGTCACGGACCCCGTCAGCGCCGCTGCCGGCACAGTCGCCGTCAAGTAGGTGCTGCCGGTACGCGTCACGGTCACAGCTTGCGTCCCGCCGAACTTCACGGTCGTAGTGCTGCCAAAGCCCTGCCCCAGGATTCCAATCTTGGCCCCTTCAGCGCCCGAAGTCGACACCAGGCTTGCGTACGCCTTCAGCCCATTGGTGAAGCTGTAAACCACGCCGCAGTTGCAGGTGCTGTACAGCCCTCCGTAATAGGTCGTACCGTAGAACGTGCCATCTGTGTTCTCAATGAGAGGAGACGCAGGGTTGTAGCCAGTCGTGCTGCTGTCGTCGAAATTGTAGAGCACCGAATAGCTACCGCCGCTGGTAGTGAGGCTGTAGATCGTTCCGCCATTGGAAGTTCCCCCGGCAGAGGTCACGCCATAAAGCTTCCCATCCGACGCTTGCAGCAGCGCGGAACCTGGAGAGGCTCCGTCGGACGTTTCACCCGTAAACGTGTGTAGTACCGTGTACACTCCGCCCGGCGTCATTTTGAAAACCGTCCCGTACATCGTTCCATCACCCTGCGCTACACCGTAAAAGTTCCCGTCCGTGGCCTGGATGAGGCCGAAGTAACCGTGAGCCCCGTCCGCTGCTCCGTTGAAGTTATGCAACACGGTCACCGTGCCGGTCGGCGTCATCTTGAAGATCACACCGTCTCCGTCCGTTCCCCCATAAGCCGTGTTTCCATAGAAATTGCCGTCGGTTCCCTGCATCAGCGGTGCGTAGACCTGAGATCCATCCGTGCCAGTGAACGTGTGCAGATTAACGAACGTTCCGCCGGAGGTCACCGAGTAGGCGGTCCCATTGTTTGGACCCAGCGTGGTTCCGTAGAAGATGCCATTCGCGCCCTCAATGGGCTGTCCTTGAGGATTGCACCCATCACCCGTGCCGGTAAAATTGTGAAGCACAGTCAGCGTGCCGGCCGTGGTCAGCTTGTACACCTGCCCGCTGGCCGAGAGCCCGCAGTTTCCAACCACGCCACCGTCGCTATCCTGGCCGTAAAGCTGCCCATCCGTGCCCAGCGTCACGCCGCCCCACGGAAAATAGCCGATGTCATAAACCACGCTGACTGTGCCCGACGTATTGAACTTGAACACCGTTCCGTAAAAGGTTCCCCCATTGCTGGAGACGGCGTACATATTCCCATCGCGTCCCTGCGCGATCACGCCCAGGGGATTCTGTGCGCTGGGTGAGCCCTGAATGTCAGTAAGAGCGGTATAGGTTTGGGCCTGCCCGCTTGGCGCCAACCCCAATAAGATAAGAGCGAGAACTGCAACCATCAGTGAAGCTAACCTGCGCGACCGTGTCAAAAAGCTGCTACTCATCACAATCCTCCCTGGAAGTCTGTCGATATAAAGGTCTTATGTGGATTTTTTAGGGCCACACTGTAAGCGGCGCAAAACCGCCCGGAAGTGGGGTAGCGAATCTCTTCCGGCCAACATATACTGGAGCCTGCCGACCCCTGCGGCAACAGGCGTAACCCGACACAACCCGGCATTTCACGACAATGTCTGCTTCCAGCCCTCAAATCGACCGTAAGCGCTTGGATTCATGGAAGGAAATCGCTCTTTTCTTTGGTCGCGACGAGCGCACCGTCAACCGCTGGGAGAAGGATCTCGGCCTGCCCGTTCACCGTTTGCCGGGCACCAAAGGCCGGGTCTACGCTTTTACCGACGAACTCTCCGCCTGGCTCGCCGCGCCCAAAAATGCCGGGGCTGCCTTGCGCGAGCAAGACTCTGAGAGTTCCCTAGGAAGTTCACTAGGAAGTTCACTAGGAAGTTCACCGGGAAGTTCACCGGGAAGTTCACTGGGAAGCTCACCAGGAAACGGCCAGCCGGTGGTGCCCCAGCCGGAAGCGAGTTCCTCCAGGGTGACCGAGATCACCGCACGGCGCACCCCTGCGGAAGCAGTTTCGACCGAAGGACCCGTTAGAGAACTCAGCAACGCCTCCGCTCACGGCCAGCCCAACAGCCTCAAACTGCTAACCGCCGCAGTCCTTTTCATGGGAGCCCTCTGCCTGATCCTGGTTCATTTCATGGCAAGCCGCGCTGCCAAGACGGCGAACCCGGTCGCTGCCTCGCCTCAGCAACTCTCGCCCGCCGGCACAGTGCTGGCCTCGACTCCCTCTCATGATCCCGAGGCCGAACAGCTTTATCTCAAAGGCAGGTATTACTGGAACAAGCGAACTCCGGAGGATTTGAACAAGGCCCTCGACTATTTCATGCAGGCGGTAGTGCACGATCCAAATTATTCGCAGGCTTACGTTGGCATGGCGGATTGCTACAACCTGATGCGCGAATACACGCTGATGCCCTCAAGCGAAGCCTATCAGCGCGCCCTGGCAGCCGCGAAAAAAGCAGTAGAGCTTGACGCTCAATCTTCCGAAGCCCACGCTTCACTGGCCTACGTTTCATTTTTCGGAATGTGGGATGTAGCCACCGGCGAACGCGAATTCCGCCGCGCCATCGACCTCAATCCCAATAACTCCGCCGCACATCACTGGTACGCCAACGCCCTGCTGGCAATTCACCGCTTTCCCGAGGCGCTGGTGGAGATTGAACACGCGCAAGCTCTGGATCCAGCTTCCACCGCGATCCTGGCCGACAAAGGAAACATTCTTTCTCGAGCCGGAAAGCAGGATGAGGCGCTCAGCTTGCTCAAGCAGATGGAGAACCGCGAGCCATCGTTTCGCTCCCCTCACATTTATCTGAAGTATCTCTACTTCAGACTTCAGGACTATCCCAACTTCCTCTCCGAGTTGCGCAAGGACGCACTCCTCGTCCACGACGATTCCGCCATCACAGTCGCCTCCGCAGCCGACAAGGGCTACGCCGCCAAAGGTCTGCAAGGCTTGTTAGAAGCGATGCTGCAAGAGCAGAAGAAACTCTACGCGAAACATTCGGTTCCGCCCACCGACCTGGCTGAAACTTACGCCCTGCTCGGAAACAAGAGTGAATCTCTGCGCTGCTTAAAAGATGCGTACAACCAACACGATAGCGCGCTGCTGTTCGTCCAAACCTATCCCGAGTTCGACATCCTGCACGACGAACCCGCCTATCGCGATCTGTTAGCCCGTATGAACCTTCCGGTTCAGAACACTCCGTAATTCACCGCACGTGGACCCAGCTGCTCATGTAGAGACAGCCGCCTCGGCTGTCCCGACGAGCGAAGCGAGGCGGAACTCGCGCAGGAGCCGACAAAACGAACACACGCGCACCTTCCCTTTCCCTGCGAAAACATTTATAAGGCAGCTCTGTGCTGAACTTCCTGCAAATCCCGCTCCCCGAACTCTTCGCCCTGCTGGCCGCCATAGCCTTCGCCGCAGGACTGAATGTCTACGCCACGGTAGCCGCCCTGGGTCTACTAGCCCGCTTCGGACACGTACCCCTCCCGCCCGCTCTGCAACTGCTGCAAACCTGGCCCATAATCGCCGCCAGCTCAACCCTCTTCGCCATTGAGTTTTTCGCCGACAAAATCCCCGCCTTCGACCTGATCTGGAGTGCCCTCCATACCTTCGTCCGCGTCCCAGCCGCAGCCCTGCTGGCCTATGGAGCAACGCGCCAGCTAACCCCCGCGCAGCAATTGCTGGCAGCAGCCCTGGGAGCGGCCATAGCCCTCGCCGCCCACGGAGGCAAGACCGCCCTCCGCGCCGCCGTAACCCCATCCCCAGAACCGTTCTCGAACATCACCCTAAGCCTCGCCGAAGACGCTTTAGCCATAGCCCTAACGTGGCTAGCCACGCGCCACCCCTACGCAGCAGGAGCCATCGCACTATGTCTCGTAGCGCTCATAGTATTGCTCGCTCGCGTCGTGATCCGAGCCCTGCGCGCGCTCTTTCGCGGCGCCGAGCAAGAGCTGGCAGGCCCTTCGTAAGCCATTTTATTCACAGAAGGTTCATCAAATTCTCTTGAATTCCCGAATTGGACCCGACTAGAATCGTCGCCTCCGGGAGGCGAACGTGAACCTCACTTCAATTGTTGAAGTCCCGCCGTCGCAGTCTATCCGCGCCAAAGTTTTTGCCCTGGCAGCCATCGCATTTCTTCTCGCATGTTCTCAACCATCTTTTGGCCAGCAAACGCTGGGCGCGCTGAACGGCACCGTCACCGACGCCAGCGGCGCCGTGGTGCAAGGGACTGTCGTCAAAGCACGCAACGTCGCCACGAATCTGGAAATCACGGCGACCAGCGGCGCCGACGGCTCCTTCAGCATCGCCGACTTGCCCATCGGCACCTACGAGGTCACATTCAAGAAGGATGGTTTTGAAACGTCTGTCTATCCTCGGATCATCGTTCAGGGCAACCGCACGGCGACGGTGAATGCCAAGCTGAAGCCCGGCGCTGTGTCGTCGACGGTGACGGTCGAAGCTACACCCCTGCTGAACGAAACGGACACGGCCAATGGCTACACGATGGGGCCGGAACAAATCGAGTCCGTCCCGCTTGGCACAGGAAGCTTTACCCAGTTGGCTATTCTGGCGCCAGGTGTGAACGCTGACTTCTTATCGGGCTCAGGATCGAATGAAGGTCTCGGCAATCAAGGCATCGTGGCCAACGGGCAGCGCGATACCAGCAATCAGTTCACTTTCAACGGAGTAAACGCGAATAATTTGTTTAACGGGAATTCCACCAGCAACATCGCCGACAGCCGCTTCACTTTGAACACAGGAGAAGTTTTTGGAACCAGCGGCCAGGTTCAAACCAACAGCTCAGTATTCGACGCTATTGGCCAGGCGTTACCCACGCCCCCGGTGGAGACGATCCAGGAAGTTCACGTCACCACTTCAATGTATGACGCCTCGATGGGCTCGGCCAGCGGAGCGCACATCGAAACCACAACCAAATCTGGCGCGAATGCCATCCACGGTCAGCTCTACGAGTATTATCAAAGCAACAAATTCGATGCTGAGCCCACTTTTCTTGCTCCCAATCCATTTTTCCGGGGCGCACCTCCGCTCCATCGCAACGTGTTTGGTGTAACCCTCGGCGGTCCCATCAGGAAAGACAAGATCTTCTTCTTCGGTTCGTATCAAGGGCAGCGAGTCAGCGACGCTCTCAGCGGCGCTTTCAACGGCGTTCCTACGCTCCCCGGTCTGACCGACGCGAATCGCACGGATAAGACCGCACTGGTCAACCTGGTGAATACCGACGACAACTGTGCCGCCGGCTACCCGAACCCAGCATGCATTAACGCGGGCCAGGTCGATTCCGTGGCGTTGGCCATCCTTTCCGCTAAGACATCCAATGGACAGTTCATCATTCCTTCCGCGAACGCCGCCAATCCCGAGAGCGGCAGCCAGCCCTTCAACTCTTTCGTCAAGGGTTCATCCAGCCAATTCAATGCCGACCAGGTAAACGCCAACATCGACTACAACTTCAGTCAGAAGAACCGTCTCGCCGCCAAGTATTACTTTCAAAATGATCCCACACTGATTCCGTTCGCGGTCAGCGGCGTGCTCGGTTTCCCCCAGACTATGCATGCTGGCAGCCAGTTGTTTTCCCTGGACAGCACCACGGTGCTGAGCCCCAACGCGACCTGGGAAAACCGTTATGGCTTTATTCGCATGGTCGCCAACGCGACAACATCACAGTCCCTGACCCCTTCCGACGTCAGCCTTAATCTTCTCGGCAGTACTCGCTTTCCCGGCATCGTCATCAACAACGCCGACGTGGGCGCTGGCGTGGCCTTATCGAGCGGTGGCGGAGTGGTCACGCCCTTCCATGGCAACAAGATGAGTGTCGGTCCTTCGACCAACTTCGCCAATGCCGGAATCTTTCAAAACCAGCACGAATTTTCCTCCAACTACCGCTGGGTGCATCAGAGACACTCGTTCGCTTTTGGCGGCTTGTTCGACTACGCCCAACTCAACGTCTTGAATCGCGAGAACCAGGTTGCCAACTTTAACTTCGAAGATTTCGCCGATTTTCTTACTGGAACCCTTAACTCCGATCACAGCGGCGGTCTTTTCCTGAACGGCGAAACCAACCGGCATTTCCGCTCCCGCTCAGCCGGACTCTTTGCCCAGGATGATTGGAAGGTTCGCCCGAACCTCACCATCAATCTAGGTGTCCGCTGGGATTGGGACGGGCCTCTCTATGAAAAAGATGGATTGCTTACCAACTTCTACCCCTCGGATTACAAATACGACCTCGGTACCGATTCTTTCGGAACCCTGGCCAATGGTGAGCCCGGCATTGGCCTGGTCGTAGCGGGTAACAACAAAACCTTCGGATTTAAGGGCGTCAACGACTCCACCCTCACCGGCCGGCAATGGATGTTCGTCCCCCGCATTGGCTTTGCCTGGAGCCCATCTTTCGTCAAGAACTTTGTGGTTCGCGGCGGCTTCGGCATATTTGCCGATCGCGGTGAATACTTCAGCGAACTTTCCAGCAGCGCCGGCATCGGCATCAGCGGACCCTTCGGCGTCACCACCCAGGAACCTTTCACCGTTCCGGTGATTGCCGCTTGCCCCACCGGTACTGGTTGCCTTGCCGGCGGGCCGTTCGGCACAACGCCGCTCCCGCCCCCGCCCAACAACCTCAACGGAGTCGCCCAACTCGTCTACAACATGTCTCAACTGAGCGGTTGCGCCTTCCCGGTGATGCCCAACTGCACCCCCACGAATCCATTCGCGAATAACCCACTCGATTTCCTATTCGGTGGCTACGACCCAACCAACAAGCTGCCCTACTCCGAAAACTGGAGCCTCGATTTCCAGTGGCAGCCAAAAAACAATCTCGTCCTTACGCTCGCCTATATCGGAAATCATGGAGTCCATCAGCCCATTCCGGTTCCCTTCAACGAACCCCTCGTCGCTACGACCGCGCATCCGGTCAACAACCAGATCTACTCCTACGGCTTCCAGGCCTCCGACGCCAACTTCAACCCCCTCGTCGCTGAGCAGGTGCAAACCACCATTTCAGAATTTGCCAATTCTGATGGCAACACCGCACTGCGTACGCCTTTCATCGGCTTCAATCCCAACGCGGATTTCTGGAAGGCGGAAGGCATCTCCAACTACCACGCATTACAGTTTCAGCTGACCAAGAGAATGTCCCACGGCCTGATGATCAATGCTTCCTACACCTGGTCGCACTCTCTCGATGAAGGCAGCGGACTAGGCTCAGGACTGTTCTTCAACGGCAACGACCCCAACAATCCCAGAAGCGCGTACGGCTCCTCCGACTTCGATCGCACGCATGTGTTTACACTCGCTTACGTGTATCAACTCCCCACCTGGCAAACGTCGAACAAATTCATGAACCAGGCGGTAAACGGCTGGGGCATCCAGGGAGTCACCGTAGCGCAAAGCGGCCAACCCTTCAGCATCATCGATTACTCGGGCACTGCCGCCAGCATCTTCTTCGCCGCCGATGACAACATTACCAATCCCATTCTTCCGCTCGCTCCTGGAATCACACCCAAACAAGCCACTCAGGGCGGCACTGACAATTATTTCCCGTCCTCGAGTCCGCTTGCGGGAGTGCGCGTTCCCTACGTCAATCCCAACGATTTCTACATCCCGTTCCTCCAACCCGGACAGGACGGCGTACCTCCAGCGAACAGCCCCACGACCGCTGGCACAACCGCCACCGACAACCTCGAAACCGGCTATGGACCGAACGGCCGCAACATTTTCCGCGCACCCTTCCAGACGCGTTTCGATTTCACCGTGTTCAAAACTTTCAAGATCCACGAGCGATTTAATCTCAAATTGCAGGCGGATGCCTTCAACCTCTTCAACCACCCCAGTTTCGACGCCCCCTATAACAGCTTTGCCCTGAATGGATGCTTCAGCCCATTCCCGTGTTTCCCGAACCCGAGCCAGATTTTGACGCCCAGCAATCCGAATACGTCCAACTACGGAGTGATCCAGCAGACGGTCGGCAGCAACCGCTTTCTGCAGTTAGCCATGCACCTGACGTTCTAGCGGAGCTGATCCTCAACCCGGCGCGGCGTCGAGCGGAGATGAAGAAAACTAAACTCGGTAAGAGACTGATCGCGATCATGCTCCTGGCAATCTTCTTCATGGGGACGCCAGGAGCTTCCGCCTGGGGCAACAACGGCCACCAGTACATCAACCAGGTAGCGGCCCAGAAGATCCCCGCCGACATGCCGCGCTTCCTGCGCCGCGCGGTTGCGGAGATCACTTATCTCGGCCCCGAGCCCGACCGCTGGCGCAGCCCGACCGAACCGCAGCTCAAAAACGCGCAGGAACCCGACCACTTCATCGATCTCGAACGAGTAGCGTGGCTCGATCCGCTGCCCGCAACGCGCTACGAGTTTCTCCGCAAGCTATACGAAAAGCGCGCCGCCACTGCCACCGCCGATCATCCTAACAACGACCATCCCGACGACTACCTTCCCGAGCGTGTAGGCCTTCAACCCTACATCACGCTCGAAATCTTCGGCCGCCTGAAAGCCGCCTTCCGCGAATATCGTCACCTGCACGATCAGCACAAACCCACCGCGCCAGTCGAGCACGCGATCGTCTTCTACGCCGGATGGCTGGGCCACTACGTAGCCGACGGCTCCATGCCGCTGCACACCAGCATTCAATACAACGGCTGGGTCGGACCGAATCCCAACAACTACACCACGCAGCACAAAATTCACGCGCAATTCGAAACCGCCTTCGTGGACGCGAACATCACCGCCAAAGATTTCGCCAGCCAGGTCCACGCCCCCGAGCACCTCGCCGATCCCTTTCGCGATTACATAGCCTACCTGCGCGAATCGAACCGCCACGTAGAAGAGGTCTACGCCCTGGAAAAAGCCGGAGGCTTCACCGGCAAAGGCACGCCTGAAGCCAAAGCCTTCACCGCGCAAAGACTGGCAGCCGGCTCCCAAATGCTGCTGAACCTGTGGTACACAGCCTGGCAAGACAGCGCCGTAAATCCAGAAACTCCCCATCCATAGATTCCCGTCATTTATAAATTCTTGTTAAATATAAATTCTTGTCAAAAACAAATCTTTGTCATTCCGAACCGGGCGCCAAGCCCGGTGAGGAACCTGCTGTGGATTCTGCCCGTGTGGAGCGGACACTCCTGTCCGCTGCCTTTGACTTCGCTTTTGTTTTGGACTTTTGCCTTCGCCTTGAATTCGAAGGATTCTACCGCCGCCTGCACAACCGTGGAAGAGCGGCGCTTCAGCGCCGCGTAAAACGCGCGCAAGGAACCGGGCTTCAGCCCCTGAGGCAGCTAATGATGATCAGAGCACCTTAGTTTGGCAGCACGAGCGGACGTAACTCCGCCTGCTCGTGCCCCAAAAAACCCAGCGTGTCCTTAGACTGCTGCGAGTTCGTGCTGCTGGAGGGTCGAGGTCACCACGTCATAGGCATGAACCTGCGGCGTTCCCTCGATAAATCTTGCCAGCATCTTCAACACCTGCGGATAGGCAATGTTGACATCTGATGAACCGCTCTGCGGTAGTGACAACATGACGGCGCACGACGATTTGCTCGCCTAACCTTGCGAAGGAGACGGCTGTAGTTTCTTGTCGTACCATGCAACCTGTCGAATCGCTTTCTCGACTGCGTTTTTCACTTGATCCTCTGACAATTCGACGTGACAGGCACTGCGGTATTCGTCGGCAATCTTTCTTTCCCTACCTTGGTCGTTTTTCCACCCAGCCTGAGCATCGGCATGAATGATGGAATCTCTTACATCAACCAGTTTTTCAAAGTCCGAAATTGGCACAGGGCCGTCGCCCAACGACTCATTTAGGCCTCTGAGTTGGCTAATGAGACGTGATTCGCCAGACCCATCAAGGCGTGTATGTTTCTTAGGCTTTCGCCCTTGCCTTTCCACGAACCGTCCGACCCAATGTTGCAGCCGCGTCACTATTCCGACCAACGCTAGATGGTTCGCAGCCTGCCGTAGAGCATCGAATTTACCCCGTTCGTGCTGGAGCACCGATGATGAGACTTCCCAGTCCTCTTGAGCAACGGCACCCTGCCAATTTGCCATCTCTTCGTCTTCCGCCCGTGCGATTCCCTCAATAGAGAAGCGGTGATTCGTCACCACAAGAGAATTCAAATCGACTGCGAACTCGTGGGCGACTTCGACCGCGGTGTCATTGAACTCGTCGGGTTCATTTAAGGCAGCCATATCGTTCCCTCGTCTACTTGCTCCCGCCGCTCTTGGGTCTGGCCCCACCTTTCGACCGAGTGTAGGCGGTCAACTTCGGCTTGAGTTTTCCCCCGCAACTTGGGCACACCTGAGGGAGAAGTGTAAACAACCGTTTGCATTTCGGGCACCACATTCGATTGCTACCCATAGACGAATCTTACATCCTGCCGTGTCGTTTCGCGCAAGGACGGAGGTCTAACGTTTGCCTGCTGCATCTTCCTTGATGAACCTATCCCACATCTGATGACGACGCAGGAAGTCCTCCATACGCATGACTTCTTCTACGTAAAGTTCGCCTCTTGTGTTGTAATACCGCCGTTGATTCTCGGGGTCGATCTTCTCACAATCGAACATCTCACGTAGCCATGCGTTGATGACGCTGATGGCAGGTAGAGTTTTATCGGTAACATCGCCCTCCACCTTGGAAAGCCAGAGCCGCTGGTCGGCTTGACACTGCTCCACTGTAGGTGCGTGTTTGACATCCTGCCCAAGCGACAACGAAGCCGCCATCACAACGGCTAGAATCAGAATGCACTTCATCCCACCCTCCAATCGCAACGTGTCATCACCTTGCCTTTTTGGTTGAATCAAGATTCGCCAAAGTGGCACAATACCTCGCATGAAATCCTTCTGGCTGACTGCGCTGCTCTTCGCACTATCCTTTCCACTTTACGCACAGAACAGTCGAAGAGACGGCAACTGGTGGCTGGAGCAAACGTCTCTGCTTAAGGCTTCCTACATCACCGGATTTTTCGACGGAACCAACCTTGGACACCAGTTTAGTTCTTGGAAGTGTCTCGACGACAAGGCGTGTCTCGACAAGGTCACGGAGTCATATCAATTTTATGCTCACAAATACACCAAGGACGTGACAAACATACAACTTGCCGATGGCCTTGATGTCTTCTACAAAGATTACCGAAATCGAAAGATTCGAGTCGAGAACGCCGTGTGGCTGACGTTGAACGCTATTGCAGGCACGCCCCAAGCAGACCTCGACAAGATGGTCGATAACTTCAGAAAAAACGCCGACTAGTTAGCAATCGACCGCGACAGCGGTTTTCAACATCGAAAGACCAAATGGACGTAACAATAATGCAGGATGGCGGGTGGCCCATCCTCGCGCGTTCGCTGCGAAAGGGTGGGATCCCAAGAACGCCCAGCCCACTCGATTTTGATCTTCGGAGATTTCCACAGCCCACCCCTGTGACATCTAACCTTGCACCTCATTTCAAACTCGTTCATCATTGCCCCAGCAGAGGCAGTAAGGAACAGTTCATTGAAAACTGAATAGCACTAGGCTAAGTCCTTCCCCCACAAGATTTTGCCGCCAAAGTCGGCTGTTTTCAGTCCCTACAGAAATAGCCTCACTGATTCTAAAGAACTTAGGAGATGCCAATTCCCCTAACTCCTTTGCCCGCAAGATTTTACGTGCAAGTTATCTAGAATCAATATTTTAGGCGGATTGACCGCACACGAATCCCCGTAAGTCATTGATTCCAGATATTTAAACGGATTCGACCTTCAAATTTTTTCATCACATCCACGCTGGCCTCATCACTCGTCGAATACCCCGGCTGGGTACCAGGTACTCGGTACTTATTAACCAACCCGTACGCGATCTCGGCCCCTGATGTGGTATAACAGTTATACTCATGCGATTTCACTTTGACCAACGCAAGAGTGAGCGTTTAAGAGCCAATCCAAAACGAGGAATCGGATTTGAGGAGGCGCAGGAACTCTTTGCCCATCCTTACTATCTCGACCAACGCTCGGACTGGCCCGAACAGTATCGCGCCATCGGCTGGGTTGGAGACAGTCTGTACTCTCTCATCTTCGAGGTGCGCGACGACGAGCAGGGAGAGTACTACCACCTTGTGACTCTCTGGAAAGCCACAAAGCAGGAGCGGCAACTTTATGAAGAGCACTCATAAGACGCGAAAGGCGGCATCGGCAGAAGCCATTGCCCGGCTTGCCGACCGGGGGCGGGACGTCTCCCGGTTCTTCACCAACAAGGGCCAGATGATGAGCCCGATCCAAAGGGTGAACGTGGATCTCGCGCCCGGTATGTTGGAAGAACTGGACAAGGCTGCCAAGGAAATGAACATCAGCCGCCAAGCGGTGATCAAGACGCTCATTCGCCAGGCGCTTGATCAGCAGTATCTGGCACGGGCTCACAGCCCGCAGCAGAAAGCGGAGAACGCGAGGTAAAATGACGCCATGAGCCTCGACAGTCTCCAACACGCTGACGAATCGGTTCAAGCGGCCTGGGACGAAGAAGTGGCGCGCCGCATGCAGGACTTGCGGGCGGGTAAAGCCGTGACCGTCCCATGGGAAGAACTGCATCAAGAATTGCTGGCCATGCTAGACGCAAGGCCAAGTACTAGGTACTAGGCACTTATTAACCAACTCGTAAACGGCATTTGCTACAATGTCGTCATGACTCACCAAGCCTTTGCCGACGTCCCCACTGCCATCGAGGAGATCCGCGCCGGGCGCATGATCGTCGTCGTCGACGACGAGGACCGCGAGAACGAGGGCGACATCACGCTCGCCGCCGAGAAGGTCACGCCGGAAGCCATCAACTTCATGGCCAAGTATGGACGCGGCCTGGTCTGCCTCACCATGACCGAGGAGCGGCTCGACCACCTGCGCCTCGGTCCCATGAGCGCGGAGAACACTTCGCAATATGGCACTGCATTCTGCGAGGCGATTGACGCGCGCGTGGGCGTAACCACTGGCATCTCTGCCTATGATCGCGCGCGCACGATTCAAGTGGCGATCGATCCCGCGACGCAAGCTTCAGACCTGGCGCGTCCCGGACACGTCTTCCCGCTGCGCGCCCGCAAAGGCGGAGTCCTGGTGCGCGCCGGACAGACCGAAGCCTCGGTCGATCTGGCGCGGCTTGCGGGACTGATTCCTGCCGGCATCATCTGCGAGATCATGAAAGACGATGGCACCATGGCGCGCGTGCCCGACCTGATCGAGTTCTGCCGGCAGCATGGCATGAAGATGCTGACTGTCGCGGAGCTAATCCGCTATCGCATGGCGCATGAACGTTACGTGCATCGCGTGGGCGAGGCGCTGGTCGACACGCGCTTCGGCGAATTTCGCCTGATTGCTTACGAGAGCGAAGTGGATGGTGGAGAGTCGCACGTCGCGCTCATCCGCGGCAATGTTGAGGGCAGCGACGCGCCTGTGCTGGTGCGCATGCACGCCCACTGCCTGCTGGGCGATGTGTTCGGAGCAACCGGCTGCGAGTGTCACGCCACGCTGCAGGGCTCGCTGGCTCGCATCGCGCAGGAAGGACGCGGCGCTTTGATCTATCTGCACCAGACTTCACAGGGCTTCTCGATCGAGAAAGTCGGCGAACGGAGCGCGCTCAGCTTCCATCGCGGGCGCAAGCTGCCCGCGCTGCTCGATACAGGAAAGCAGACGCAGCGCGAGATCGGAATCGGCGCGCAGATTCTTTCAGACCTGAAGCTGCGGCGCATCCGTTTGCTCACCAACAAGCCCAAGCGAGTGGCTGCGCTAGAAGGATTTGGGATTGAGATTGTCGATCAGGTTCCGGTGGAGTTGGGCCAAGTCTCCGTGGAGGGAAGCAAACACCTTTAACACAGAGGGCACAGAGGGTCACAGGGTAGAGCAAAAGCTAGAACGGTTTGCGCACTACTACTTCGGCTTCGCGGATGAAGAATTGCGCGGAGCAATGTTCTGAACCGCAGATTACAGGGATCAGGCCGTTGATCTGGCGGCGCGTGATCAGGCCAAGCATGCCGCAGGATGGGCAGGCCAGCACAGCCCAGTAGGGGTCTTCCTTCTCGCCGACTTCGCCGGCGTTTTCGAGAACGAAGACGGTTCCGGGTTGCATCTGTTCGGGAATCCATTCACTTAGAAGATCCAGTTCGCCGACCATGCACTCCTCCTGTGAACTGCCTGTGTTGCCAACTGCCCTGTGCTGCCTAAGAGACTTTTCTAGCACGCCGACGCTCAGACGGCGCTATTACGGAAGTACTGGCCTTGCGCGCCACCACCTCAGCCCGCACTTGCCGCACCGCGTCGCTGAGGCAAATTCCTAGAATGGGCTGGCTTGAATTTTTCAGGATGTCTACGATCTGGCGCGCCGAAGTTTCGAGATAGAGGTGCTTGCCATCGGTCAGCAGGTGAACGTCGGAGTTGCGGCCGACGATTTCTGCCAGGCCTTTGCCGAACTCGCGCTGGAGGAAGCGCATGACCTTGCGGACTCCCTGCAGCGAGAAACCTTTGCGGCGCAGCTCGCAGATGACCGCCATCTCGGTGAGGTTCTGCATGGAGTAAACGCGGCTATGGCCAGCGCGTTCGGGCTTGACTACGCCGCGCTCGTCCCACCACTGGAGCTGGCGGGCGGTGACGCCGATCAGGGCGGTCACATCACGGGATGAGAAGCTATCTGGCATTAGTCCCCGATCATGTTTGAAACAAGTTATGAGTCGAATGTTTCAAACATTCTAGGCGTGGGTTGGCAGGTGTCAATGGAGAATTGTTGCGGGAGGGTTAACTAGAAGAGTGCTGGGAGGATTTGGTAATTGGGTAATTTTGTAATTGGGTAATTTGAAACCTGAAGGCCAAACCTTCACCACAGAGGACACAGGAGATCACAGAGGAAATCGGGGCTCACCCGCCGCCTACGAAATGGACTATCTCCAGGCGGTCGCCGTCTTGCAATGGCGTTTGGGGCCAGCGGTCGCGGGGGACGATGTCGCGGTTTAGTTCGACGGCTACGCGGTCGGGCTTCATGTTGAGGGATTCGATCAGCGCCGCGAGCGTGAAGGGTTCGCGGCCTAGGGTGGGGCCGTAGATTCCTTCCTCTCCATTGATGTGCAGCTTCATCGCAGATTGAGCGTCGTCAAGAAGGCTGGTGCAAGATCAGTCTAGCAGTATGGTAAAGCGACCTCGGAACTCTGGCGCCCCTCAAGGCCGGTACATCCATAAATCGTTGGCCCACTGGGGCGTAATAGTCGAACTGGTCGCCCCACCGAAGAGCCAGAGATTTCCAGCAGCATCGGTCCAACTCGTGGAACCGCTTCGCGCCCCGGGAACGTTGCCTGGCGCGGCCATGCCTTGAGTGCCGTATGTCCCAGGCTGGTTGGCCACATTTGATCCAGCCACCCAGGTCCACGTGCCTGCGCTGTAGACCCAGAGATCGTTCAGTTGTCCATTAGTCGCAACGGAGTCGAGACCGTTGCCACCGAAGAGCCAGAAATTTCCTGCCGTGTCAGTCCATCGGAGCGCGTCCTGTCGCGCTCCTGGAATATTGCCAACAGAAGCCGTGCCCTGGGTCCCGTACGTCCCAGACTGGCCAGCCGCGTTCGACCCACCGATCCACGTCCATTCGCCAGCGCTGTAGTTCCACAAGTCGTTGAAAAGTTCGTTTGGCCCATTCAGCACGAAGGTGAATCCGCCGAAGAGCCAGAGATTTCCTGTTGGATCGATCCAGCCGACCGAATCGCCTCGAGCCCCGGGAACATTGTTAGGAGAAGCTTTTCCCCGAGTGCCGTAGGTTCCCTTTTGGTTAGCCGTGTCCGATCCGCCCATCACGTCCATTGGCCTGCGCTATAGTTCCACAGGTCATTGAGGAAACCGGACCCACCGAAAAGCCAGACGGTTCCATCCGCGTCGATCCAACCAAGAGCATTCACGCGCGCCCCCGGAATGTTGCCCGGAGCAGGCTGCCCCAGGGTCCCGTAAATGCCCAGTTGGTTAATTGTGTTCGACCCACCAACCCATGTCCATTCGCCCGAGCTAAACTTCCATAGGTCGTTGAGATAGCCTTCGAACTCAGTCGAGCCAAAACCAAAGCCGCCGACGAGCCAGAAGTCTCCCGCGGCATCCGTCCAGGCGAGAGCGCCGTATCGCACCCCGGGAACGTTGCTGGGAGCAGCGGTTCCCTGAGTGCCATACGCTCCCGGCTGGTTGGCCATATTCGATCCGCTCATCCAGGTCCATTGGCCCGCGTTGTACCTCCACAAGTCGTTCAGGTAACCAGGGGCCCCGACCGAGTCGTAACCCGAGCCACCAAACAGCCAGAAGTTTCCAGATGTATCCGTCCAGGTAGCGGCCTGCTCTCGCGCTCCGGGAACGTTGCCTGGGGCAGCCACTCCTTGAGTGCCGTACACACCCTTCTGGTTGGGGAGATTCGCACCACTCACCCAGGTCCATTCGTTAGCAGCGCTGACCGTGGCACAGGCAATCTGAACGTTAGTGACATTCGCGTTGGCCGCTCCGCTGCCGTTTGTCACTACGCAGGGCGCAGGGCCGGAGGGCTGAGTGAACACCGTAACGTCATAGTTACCGCCGCTGGTGATTGGTGTGTTGAAGGTGAAGGAGGTTTGATTTGCGCTGACGTCAGGTTATTCCCGCCGTTATTCTGCAAGACGAGTCCTGGACCGGAGAGGCCGGACACCGTGCCGCCGATAGTGTAGGTGACTGGAGGCGGGGTCGTAGAGTTTCCGCTGCCGCCGCCACACGCCGAAAGAGACAGCGGGGCAAGCGCCAGCAGCAGGAGCATGCGTGACTTCATACTGTTCTCCGTCCCGAATTTGCGGTTTCGACCACAGGAATCGGAACCGTCGATTCTAGCTGACTTCGCTTTGTTCGAGTGAGTAATCGTGGGCGGCGGTCGAGCGGGAAAGGTTCGGAGAGTTTATACGGTAGGGAGGTAGGCGCAATGGCACGAATTGGCTATTGGGCGGGCGAAGAGGGCAACCAGCACTTCTTCCGCTCTTACGCTGCGGGGGCGTGACGCCCCGGCGACAGCCGCCGGGACGGCGGCGCTACGGTTTGGGTGCCTACTCTCTACTCGGCTTTGCGGAGGGCGAATTTGCGGGTTACCGTGCGGCCTTCGTGGATAGCCTGCACCAGTATGGAGGAGTCTGGCAGCGCGGACTCCTCGAGTTCGAGAGAAATCTCGGCGGCGCCGGCGGCATCTGTGATGGCTTGGGTATAGAAAGGCGCGGCGTCTGGGCGGGCGAAACGGAAGGTTAGACGAGCGGCGGGGACGGCCGCTCCCGCTTCGGTGACACGCATCTGCATGGTCAGATTGCGATTGGCGTGGACCGAGGCGGCGTTCTCCCATTGCACGTCGAGTTGCTTGATGGCGGCCAGCGTTTCGACTTCAGCGTGGTCGAGAACGTTTTCCAGCTGGCCTTCGCGGATTGCTTCGAGCACCAGGCGATGCTGGTCGCGAAGCAGTTGCTCTTTTTGGGGGTCGCCGAAACCGGCTTGGATGGCCGAGTTGGCATAGGAGATCGCCCGTTTGCCGACGCACCTTCCGCGCACGAAGACCTGAGTCTGGAGCAGTTTTTCGCTCTCGCGCGCCTCGCTTTGCACGTGGTAGATGGTGTCGATGTGTTTGACGTCGGTATTGAAGCCGAAAATCATAAAAACATTTGTAATTTGGTAATTTTGTAATCTGGTAATTTAACCTGTTCGCCTGGCCGTGTGCTGGGTTGCTGTGAAAATTGCACTTAGTTCACGCGCTTCTTTCAGGATGTCCTCGCATCGCTGGCTCGGCACGATGTCGCAGTCGGACAGCATTTCCAGCCAAAAGACGGTTTCGTCGGCCTCTTCCACGACCAGTCCAATCTTCGCAATCCATTCGGCACGAGATCTGCCTCTGCACGCTGCCCGATAATTCGCTGCGACCGATGTGCCACAACGCAACAACTGCTTGCCCACGACCTGTGAATCGGCTGTACGCGGCAGCAACCGGTAAAGCTTGACGATACGGATCGCAAACGCCTTCGTCCGATCACGCAATTCCTCAGGTGCCGCAGACATCGTAACCGCCGGTTCTCAAATTACAAAATTACCAAATTACACAATTACCAAATTGTTCTGCGTTCCCTTGACACTGTTGCGCGCCAGCACCTAATCTAAAACGTTCCAATGCTTGGCGCGAATTATATATAGCTAGTCCTATGCCCGACAATTACTTCGGTCGCTACCTGCCGTTTCTGGTTCATAGCCTGCTGGTAATCGGGCTGGCGACTGTCATTATCTCGCTTTCCTGGCTGATTGGGGAGCGGAAACCGACTCGGGCCAAGATGGCTCCATACGAATCGGGAATGGCGCCGGTGGGTGACGCGCGCGGGCGCTTTTCGGTGCAATTCTATCTGGTGGCGATGCTGTTCATTCTGTTCGACGTTGAGGCTGTGTTTCTCTATCCCTGGGCGGTGATACTGCGCGATCTGGGGCACTTTGGCCTGTGGGAGATGTTTGTTTACATCGGCATTGTGCTGGTCGGCTTTTTTTACGTTTGGAAGAAGGGCGTCCTGGAGTGGGGCCCATCCGCCATGCGGGGAGGAAAACGCTAGTGCCGTTGACGCCCGCCATCACCGATCTTGAGCAACTGAAGGGTCATCCAGCGGTGGCGCGGCTGCTGGAGTGGAATCCGGCGGGGGTTGCGGGGGTTAAGTTTGACCGCGACGAGATGACGATCTACGTGGAGCCGGAGAACCTGCGAGAGGCTTGCGCGCTGCTGCGCGACGATGCAAAATGCGCTTTCAACTATCTTTCCGACATCACCTGCGTGGACTGGTATCCGGCCGAGCCCCGGTTCGAAGTCGTCTATCATTTGCTTTCAATTCCCAAGAAGGAACGGGTACGGCTGAAAGTTCGTCTCGACAGCGCGAGCCCGTCGGTGGAGTCGCTGACTTCGCTGTGGCCGGGCGCGAATTATTTTGAGCGGGAAGTGTTTGACCTGTTCGGAATACGGTTTTCGGGACATCCTTATTTGAGGCGGCTGCTGATGCCGGAGGATTGGGAAGGCCATCCACTGCGGAAGGATTATCCGGTGGAGGGTTACCGCTAGAGTCATTCATGGCCCACCTTGCACCTACTCCCGTGCTTCAGCCCGGCCAGGATCGCACGATGATCCTGAACATGGGGCCGCAGCATCCGTCGACGCACGGCGTGTTGCGGGTGCTGCTGGAGATTGATGGCGAGACCATCGTGCGCATCATGCCGGATATCGGATTCCTGCACACCGGAATCGAGAAGACGTGCGAGGCCAAGTTTTATCAGCAGGTGGTACCGCTGACGGACCGCATCGATTATCTGTGCCCCATGACCAACAATTTGTGCTACGTGCTGGCTGTGGAAAAGCTGCTGGGGCTGGAGATTCCTCCGAAAGCGCAGTGGATGCGCGTGCTGATGAATGAGCTGACGCGCATCAATTCGCACCTGGTATGGCTGGGCACGCATGCGATGGATATTGGCGCGCTGACCGTGTTTCTCTACTGCTTCCGCGAGCGCGAAGAAATTCTGAAGATGTTCGAGATGATCAGCGGACAGCGCATGATGACCTCTTACTTTCGCATAGGAGGGCTTGCGCTGGAGCCGCCTTTGGGATTCTTTGAGCGAGTGCGCGGATTTGCGGATCGCTTTTCAGAAAAAGTGGACGAATACGAAAATCTGCTTACGGGAAATCCGATCTGGATGATGCGCACGAAGGGCGTCGCCCGGCTTACGGCGGAAGACGCGATTGCATTAGGCGCGAGCGGTCCCACGTTGCGCGGAAGTGGCGTGGACATCGATCTGCGGCGCGACATGCCGTACTCGGGTTACGAGAACTTTACGTTTAAGGTGCCGGTCTCACAAGAATGCGACGTGTTCGCGCGTTACATATGCCGCGTGCAGGAGTTGCGCGAATCGAACGAGATCGTGAAACAGGCCCTTGATGGCATGCCGGAAGGTCCGATTAAGGCTGATGCTCCCGGCATTGTGCTGCCCGACCGGGAGAAGATGAAGACGCAGATGGAAGCGCTCATCTACCACTTCAAGATTATTACTGAAGGCTTTGCGGTGCCGGCTGGTGAGGTCTATCAGGCAGTGGAATCTCCGCGCGGAGAGATGGGCTACTACATTGTCAGTGACGGCACGGCTAAACCGTATCGCGTGCATATGCGGGCGGCGTGCCTGGCCAACCTGCAGACGTTGCCCAAGATGTGCGAAGGGAAACTGATTGCGGATGTGGTGGCGGCTATAGGATCGATCGATATTGTGTTAGGGGAAATAGATCGGTGAAGTTTTCGGACGAATTCGAGGCGCGGTTTGCGGAGATGGTGCCGCACTATCCGACGAAACGGTCTGCGCTGGTTCCTACTCTTCTTTACGCGCAGGATGAAATTGGGTTTCTGTCTGATGAGGTCATCGCGGAACTTGCTGGGCGGCTTGATTTGACGGAATTGGAAGTGCGCAATGTGATCAGCTATTACTCGATGCTGACGACCAAGCCGCGGGGCAAATTTAATGTGCAGGTTTGCACGAACATCAGTTGCCTGGTGCGCGGAGGTGAGGAGATTCTCGAACATTGCGCGAAGAAACTGGGCGTGGGCCACAAAGGAACCACGCCTGACGGCTTGTTCACTTTGGAAGAAGTGGAATGCATTGGAGCTTGCAGTTGGGCTCCAGCGGCGCAGGTGAACTATGACTTTCACGAGAACCTTACGGCGGAGAAGATGGACGCGATTCTGGACGAATACAGGAAAATTTAGCGATTGTGTGATTGGGCGATTGAAGAGCAATTGGTTTTCAATCGCACAATGACTCAATCGCAAAATCACTCAATGGCTTCTCTGGTTTCCCATCCCGACGAGGTAAAGGTCGTCAGCCGGCGCTTTGGACTGGGTGCGACGAATATTGACCGCTACCTCGAACTGGACGGCTACAAGGCCGTACAGAAGGCGCTCACGATGGATGCGGACGGCATCATTAATGAGATTAAGAATTCGGGACTGCGCGGACGCGGCGGGGCTGGGTTTTCGACTGGAATGAAATGGTCATTCGTGCCCAAGCAATCGGCCAAGCCGAAGTATGTGCTGTGCAATGGTGATGAGAGCGAACCCGGCACCTGCAAAGACCGGCTGATCTTCGAGCACGATCCGCATGCGGTGATTGAGGGAGTCATGATTGGCGGGCTGGCGGTGGGGGCGCGCAGCGGGTACATCTACATTCGCGGCGAATATCGATACCTGTCGATCATTATGCAGAAGGCGATTCGCGATGCTTACGCCAAGGGCTTCCTCGGCAGGAACATTTTTGGCAGCGGGCGCGATTTCGACATTTACTGGCACGGCGGCGCTGGCGCTTATGAGGTGGGCGAAGAGTCGGCGCTGATGGAATCGCTGGAGGGCAAGCGCGGGATTCCGCGAATTCGGCCTCCATTTCCGGCTGTGGTGGGGCTGTGGGGCGGCCCCACGGTCATTAATAATGCTGAGACTTTGGCGAGCGTGCCGCACATCATGCTGGGCGGCGCGGAGTGGTATGCGAAGCTTGGCCCGCCGAAGAACGGCGGTACGCGGCTGTTCTGCCTTAGCGGCAATGTGGCGAAGCCGGGCGTGTACGAGTTGCCCATGGGTTACAGCCTGAAGAAGATGATTTACGACGTGGGCGGCGGCATTCCGAATGGGCGCTTGTTGAAGGCCGTTGTTCCGGGTGGATCTTCTACGCCTTGCCTGACCGCCGACGAGATCGACATCAACATGGACTTCGATTCGGTCGGCAAGGCTGGATCGATGCTGGGTTCTGGTGGCGTGGTCGTGCTGGACGATCAGCAATGCATCGTCAAATTTGCGCTGCGGACCATGAAGTTCTATCAGCACGAGAGTTGCGGATGGTGCATCCCCTGCCGCGAAGGGACCGATTGGCTGAAGAAGACTTTGATCCGTTTTCATTCGGGCGGCGGGGTGAAGAAAGACATCGACAACATGCAGTATCTCTCGGAGAACATGCTGGGACGGACGTTTTGTCCGCTGGGCGATGCGGCGGCGATGCCAACTATTGCCTTTGTGAAGAAGTTCCGCAAGGAGTTTGAAGAACATCTGGACGGCAGGCCTTGCCCGTACGAGAAAGCGGCAGCGATGGAACCGGTGATGGCGTAGCGCCGGCGTCTCGCCGGCTCGATGCGGGGCCGAATGTCTGCGGAATTTGGAATTGCTGATGGCAGCGAGGGCGAGACGCCCTCGCGACAGCCGGCGGGACGCCGGCGCTACTAAATACTTATGCCTGACGTAACACTCACAGTTGACGGCAAGAAGATTACGGCTCCCGCCGGGACCCTCCTCATTGAGGCCTGCAAGACCGTGGGCATCGAAGTGCCTTCGTTCTGCTATTACCCCAATCTCTCATTGCAGGGCGCTTGCCGCATGTGCCTGGTGAAGATCGAGAAGATGCCGAAGCTGCAGACCGCGTGTACGACGGTGATCAGCGAAGGCATGATCGTCACTTCCGATAGCGACGAGATTAAGCAGGCGCGCAAGTCGATGCTGGAGTTGCTGCTGGGGAACCATCCGCTGGATTGTCCGGTGTGCGATGCCGGGGGCGAGTGCGAACTGCAGGATATGACATTCTCCTACGGCGCCGCCGAGTCGAAATTCATGGAGGCGAAGAATCATAAGGATGAGCAGCAATGGTCGCCGGTGGTTTTTTTCGACCGGCCGCGCTGCATTCTGTGCTATCGCTGTGTGCGGGTTTGCGGCGAGGGCATGGACGTTTGGGCTTTGGGCGTGCAGAACCGCGGCGTCAAGTCGATTATCGCGCCTAATAAAGAGGATCATCTGGAGTGCGAAGAGTGCGGCATGTGCATCGACATCTGCCCGGTGGGCGCGCTGACTTCCGGCGCGTACCGCTACAAGACGCGTCCGTGGGAGATGAAGCATGTAGGCACGATCTGCACGCACTGCGGAGACGGCTGCAAGACGACGCTGGGCGTGCGCCGCGCCGACACCGGCATGGAGATTGTTCGCGGCGACAACCGTGACAAGAGCGGCACGAACGGAGATTTCCTGTGCATCAAGGGCCGCTACGCTTTCGACTTTGCGAATCACGAAGAACGGCTTACGCGGCCGCTGATTCGAAAAGAAGGCAAGCTGACTCTGTCCACGTGGGAAGAAGCGTTTCAGTTGATTGGGAATAAGTTCAGCGAGACTCGCGACCGTGATGGCGGGGCGGCGATTGGAGTGATCGGGTCGACTCGCACAACGAACGAAGAAGCCTACCTGCTTTCGAAGTTTGCGCGCGTCGTGTTGAAGACGAACAATGTGGACCACCACCGCACCGCGGACTTCCCTGCTCTGGCGGCGGCGCTTCGCGGCAAGACGGATGCTACTGCCAGTATGGCGGACCTGTTCACTGCGCCTGCGATTCTGTTGATTGGCAACGATCCTACCGAACAACATCCATTGCTGGCCTGGCAGATTCGCAACAATGTTCGCTTGCACCGCGCGCGGCTTTACGTGATCAACTCCAAGCCGATCAAATTGCGGCGGCAGGCTGCGAGCTTCATCCAGATCCCCGCGGGGACAGAGAGTCAAGTTGTGGCATTTCTTGCCGGGGAGGATTCGGCTGCGGATGTGCTGGCAGATTCCGCCAATAAATCGTCCGCAGATAAGGACGCTTGGATTGCGCTTCGGGATCAACTGCGCGGCGAACAAAATCTGGTTATCGTTTTCGGCTCAGAACTCCGGGGCGGCGATCTTGCAAGCGTTGTGAAGTTCGGCTCCACAATCTCCGGAGCCAAGTTTGTCTGCCTGGCGGATTATGCCAATTCGCGCGGAGCAGCCGACATGGGATTGTATCCTGATTTGCTGCCTGGATACCACCCGGTTGGGGGCAGCAGCGAGTTCCACGAGGAGTGGGGAGAGATCCAGCAAACCGCGGGCCTCGATTTGTCGGGCATGGTTGAAGCTGCGAAACAAAACAAGTTGAAAGCTCTCTATGTGGTCGGCTCGAATCCCATTGGGCGGTTGAAGATCGACCCGTTTACGTTCTCGAAGGCTTTCGTCGTGGTACAAGACATGTTCCTGACCGAGACTGCGGTTGTGGCCGACGTAGTGTTGCCTGCCGCAAACGCGTACGAGAAAGCGGGAACGTTTACGAATACTTGCGGCGACTTGCAGTTGCTGAAGAAGGCCGGCGAGGTCACGGGCACTAAGGCTGACTTCGAGATGATCGTGCGCATTGCGGATGCCATGGGCTTTGACGTGCGCAAACTGGTGCCCTTCGGCGGCGGCGTGCATGCCGACATGGGACAGTCGCGCGGCGCGCAATCGGGCGAGGCCGACCGCCACGCCGTGTGGCTCGAGGCGCACGGGTTGGAGCCGAAGCTGAGCCCCTTCGATCCAGCTGCAATTTTGGACGAAATTCAGCGACTGGTTCCCGGCTATGACGTCTCCCGCATGAATTTGCTGGCGGGCAACAGCGAACACACCTCACTCGCCAAGGCTGGACCCGGGGTTGCGCACGGCGCGGAATCCATCTCTCCGGCGAATGATGATCTTTTTAGTTCCGGGACTCTGGGACGTTATTCCCGCACATTGAAATCGGTGGTCGAGAGTCACGAGGTCAAGCCCGCCGAAGTTGCGGCAGACTGATCCAGCTTTAGATCAGCTTTCGGAAAGGAAGCAACGGCATTGTCAGTTGGCGCCTTCATACTTGTGTCGGTGATCAAGTCGGTGATCGTGCTTGGCTTGTTGCTCACCGCGGACGCTTACACAGTCTGGCTGGAACGCAAGGTAGTGGGCCACATGCAGAACCGGTGGGGACCCTCGCGGGTCGGTCCGTTTGGACTGCTGCAGCCGGCGGCTGACGGACTGAAGTTTTTTTTCAAAGAAGACCTTACGCCTCCGCACGTCTATAAACCGCTGTTCTTAGCAGCGCCGATGTTGTCGTTGATTTGCGCTCTGACTTCAATTTCGGTCATCCCGTTCGGCAACTCGATCACGATTGGCGGATGGAACATTCCGCTGCAGATTACCGACCTGGACATTGGACTGCTGCTGGTTCTGGGTGTTACTTCGATGGGCGTGTACGGCGTGGCGCTCGCAGGGTGGTCGTCGAATAATAAATATTCCCTGCTGGGCGGACTGCGGGCCAGCGCGCAGATGGTCAGCTATGAAATTGCGCTTGGACTTTCGCTGGTTGGGGTTCTGATTCAGTCCGGCAGTTTCAGCCTGCGCACGATTGTTGACGCGCAGGGTGGACATTTTTGGGGCTTCATTCCGCGATGGAATATTTTTACCGGGCAGATCTTCGGCTTCTTCGTTTATCTCATGGCCGCCTATGCGGAGACCAATCGTGTGCCGTTTGACCTGCCAGAAGCCGAAACCGAACTGGTTGCGGGATACCACACTGAATACAGTTCCATGAAGTTCGCCATGTTCTTTATCGCGGAATATGCCAACATGATTACGGTGGGGTGCCTGGCCACTCTGCTGTTTTTCGGCGGATGGCACGGGCCGCTGTTTGGGCCTCCGCTGTTAGAGGCTGTGCTGCCATTGTTCTGGTTTGCTGCGAAGGTTTTCTGTTTTCTCTTTCTTTATATCTGGGTGCGCGGGACGTTGCCGCGCTTCCGCTACGACCAACTGATGTCGTTCGGCTGGAAATTTCTGCTGCCGGTGGCGATAGCGAATCTGGTGGCGACGGCGATTGCCGTGGCCTGGTGACAAGAGCGAGTTCTCAGTTCTCGGTTCTCAGTTCTCAGTTAAAGGCGCATGAGCGCCGGCTGCGAATATGACCTTCTGCAAGGTTGTTCTGAGAACTGAGAACCGAGAACTGAGAAGTGTTTCATGAATTTTCATCTCATCTTATTTCTGGCTTTCGCGGCGGTTTGCGTGGGCGGGGCGATCAACCTGCTGGCGCAGCGGCATCCCATCAACAGCGCGCTGTCGCTGATCGCGGTGATGGCTGCGCTGGCCGGGGAATACATGCTGCTGGGCGCCGAGTTTGTCGCCGCGGTGCAGGTGATTGTCTATGCCGGCGCGGTTATGGTGCTGTTTGTCTTTGTCATCATGCTGCTGAACGCGGGCGAAGAGGAACAAACGAAAGGAAGCCGTGTCGCTCTGCTGCTTGGCGTGCCCGGGGTGCTGACCGGCGGTGTACTGATCGCGTGGACAGTGCTGCATCATTCCGTGACCGAAGCGGTGCCGATCGGCGCGTTGCCCGGGCATCCTACAGACATCGCCCAACTTCTCTTTCACGATTTTCTTTTGCCTTTTGAGGTTACCTCGGTATTGATCCTGATTGCCATCATGGGCGCCGTGGTTCTGGCCAGTACGCCGGAAACTGCGGTGGGGAAGGCGGACTGATGGTGCCATCGTATATACCGCTATCGTATTACCTGTTGCTCAGCGGATTTCTGTTTGCCTGTGGCGTGGCCGGATTTTTGATCAAACGCAACATTATCACCATCTTCATGTCGATTGAGCTGATGTTGAATGGCGTGAACCTTTCGTTTGTGGCATTCGCCGCGCACTGGCACGCGCTGGCTGGCCAGGTCTTCGTGTTCTTTGTGATGGTGGTGGCCGCGGCGGAAGCGGCTGTGGGACTGGCGATCATCATCGCGGTGTATCGCACGCGCGAAACCTTGAACGTGGATCAGGTAAACCTGCTCAAACTATGACGCCGAACCTCAATCTCTGGGTGATCCCGGTGCTGCCCCTGGCCGGGGCCGCGATCAATGGCTTTCTTGGAAAGAAGGCTTCGCGGACGGGCGTGACCACGGTGGCGCTTTTTTTCAGCGGATCCGCTTTCGCCTGGGCTCTGGTGGTTGCGGCTCGCTTCTCATCGTTGACACTTCCCTACCAGGAGTTCTTTGCGCACTGGATTCGCATCACCGGCTTCAGCGCAGACTTCGCGTTTTATCTTGATCAACTCTCGCTGGTCATGTTGCTGGTGGTCACCGGAGTTGGATTCCTCATCCACATTTACTCCGTCGGCTATATGTGGGACGACCCCAGCTATTACCGGTTCTTCAGCTATCTGAATCTGTTCATGTTCTTCATGCTGACGCTGGTGCTGGCAGGCAATTATTTGCAGATGTTCATCGGCTGGGAGGGCGTGGGCCTGGCTTCGTATCTGCTGATCGGGTTCTGGTTCACTAAAGATTCGGCGGCTTCGGCGGGCAAGAAAGCTTTCATCGTCAACCGCATCGGCGATTTCGGGTTTCTGATCGCATTGTTCCTTCTGATCAAGCATTTTAGATCGCTGAATTTCGAGCAGGTATTCGGCGCGGTGGTTCCTTTACAGGCTGAAACTACCGGAGCGGGGTTGCTCACGGCCATCGGCATTCTGCTCATGGTGGGTGCCTGCGGCAAGTCGGCGCAGATTCCGCTGTATGTCTGGCTTCCGGACGCGATGGAAGGTCCGACGCCGGTTTCGGCCTTGATCCACGCCGCAACGATGGTGACGGCTGGCGTCTACATGGTCGCCCGTTCGCACGTGATCTTTGAACGCGCGCCGACCGCGCTGATGGTGGTGGCAATCATCGGCACGCTGACCGCTTTTTTTGCCGCGACCATCGGCATCGCGCAGACCGACATCAAGAAGGTTCTTGCTTATTCCACCATCTCGCAGCTGGGTTACATGTTTATGGCTTGCGGCGTGGGCGCTTTCTCGGCGGGGATTTTTCATTTGATGACTCATGCCTTCTTCAAGGGCCTGCTGTTTCTGGGTGCAGGATCAGTGATTCATGCCGTCGGTGGCGAGCAGGACATGCGGAAGATGGGCGGGCTTAAGTCTTATATCCCTTGGACATTCCTCACCATGGGCATCGCGACGCTGGCGATTGCCGGAATCCCGCCGCTGGCCGGCTTCTGGAGCAAGGACGAAATTCTCTGGAAGGCTTACCAGGTCAGCCCGGTCTATTGGGGAATCGGTCTTGTCACCGCGTTTATTACGTCCTTTTATATGTTCAGATTGCTTTACATGACTTTCTTTGGCGATTACCGCGGAGCGCAAGCTGACGCGCACGGCTCTCACGGCCATGATGCCCATGCACACGGTCCACACGAGAGTCCCATGGTCATGCTGGTGCCGCTGATGATTCTGGCGGTGCTTTCGCTGGTCGGTGGATTGGTAGGCTGGGGCAATCATTTCGAACACTTTCTTGCGCCTGTGTTTGGTGCGGGAGAACCCGTAACTGAGTTGACAAGCCGCATGACTGAATACTTACTGATGAGCGTTTCAGTGCTCGTCGCCTTCGCCGGATTGCTTTTAGCTCGCCTGCTCTACTACAAGCGCCCTGAGCTTCCACAGAAGATTGCCGACTCGCTCGGCAGTTTTTATCAGACGGTGGTGCACAAGTATTACATCGATGAACTGTACGCCGCGATTTTCGTCAAGCCGCTGGTCGACGGCTCCACTCGAATTCTCTGGCAGGGAGTAGATCGAAAAGTCATTGATGCGGCGGTAAATGACGCCGGCGATGGGGCGAAGCATGTTTCCGACGAAGTTCGCCATATGCAGTCCGGCAACATTCGCTCGTACGCGGGCTGGATTGCAGCCGGTTCGGCGGTCGTGATTGCTTTCATGATCTGGATGGGAGTGCGATGAACACCATCGACCATCACATCCTGACGCTGGTCACCTTCGCGCCTCTCGTTGGGGCAATGCTGTTGCTGCTGTTTCCACGCCGCGATCGCGACATTCGCATTTTTTCGCTGGTTGTCTCGCTGCTGACCTTTGTTCTCTCTCTCCATCTGCCGGTCTATTTCCGTCGTCCTCTTTACCTTGGCACGGGATTTCAATACGAAGTTGACATCCCCTGGATCGCTAGCCCGAATATCCATTACCACATGGGCGTTGACGGCATTTCCCTCTGGCTGGTGGTGCTTAGTACATTCCTCACGCCGCTGTGCGTGCTGATTTCCTGGAGGTCGATTCACGACCGGGTGAAAGAATTTTTCATCCTGCTGCTGATTTTAGAGACGGCGTTGATCGGCGTCTTCACTTCTCTGGATTTGTTTCTCTTTTATTTTTTCTGGGAAGCAACGCTCATTCCGATGGCGTTGCTGATTGGCATCTTTGGCAACGAGCGCAAGGTTTATGCCGCGGTGAAGTTTTTCATGTACACCATGATCGGTTCGGTGTTCATGCTGGCGGCGATTTTGTGGCTTTACGCGCATACCGGCAGCTTTGACTTCGTAATCATTCGAGAGCAACTTGCGAAGTCGGGCGCTGTGCCGCAGTTTCCGGCTGCCGCGCAGTGGCTCTTCCTCGGATTCTTCCTGGCATTTGCGGTGAAAGTGCCGCTATTTCCTTTCCACACATGGTTGCCCGATGCGCATGTGGAAGCGCCTACAGCAGGGTCGGTGCTGCTGGCCGGGGTTCTGCTCAAGATGGGTACCTATGGAATGTTGCGCTTTAACCTGGGTTTGTTCCCCGAGCAAGCGCGACGCAACGCTCCATGGATCATGACACTGGCCCTGATTGGCATTATTTATGGCGCGCTGGTGGCCATGGTTCAGCCCAACATGAAAAAATTGATCGCGTATTCCTCGGTCAGCCATCTGGGATTTGTTGTGCTGGGAATTTTCAGCTTCACGCAGGCGGGATTGAATGGCGCGATGTTCGTGATGCTGGCTCACGGGATTTCGACCGGCGGACTCTTTATACTGGCGGGAATTTTGCATGAACGCCGTCATACCTATGAGATCAGCGAGTTCGGCGGGCTGGCTTCATCCATGCCTGTATACGCCGCTTCCTATCTGGTAATCGTGCTGGCGTCTGCGGGTCTGCCGCTACTGAACGGATTCATCGGGGAGTTTCTGGTGTTGAGCGGAGCATTTCAGGACAAACCGATTTACGGGATACTGGGCGCCACCGGCATCATTTGGAGCGCCGTCTATCTGCTCTGGATGTATCAGCGCGTCTTCTACGGCAAGGTCACGCACACGGTAAACAATTCTTTGCGCGATCTTTCGGGATTTGAGAAGCTCGCGGTGTGGCCCTGTGCCGCGGCCGCCCTTGTGATGGGCGTGGCTCCAATCTTGTGGCTGGGGGCGATAGATCCGGCGGTTCGTGCCGCGCTCACGCCCTTCGCGCAAGTAGTCAGCCGGGTGGTGGGACCATGACCGCTGAGACCCTAATCGCTCAAGCGGCGCTCATCCCGGCGTATTCGCATGCGCTTCCGCAAGCCGCCGATTACGTTCGCATCCTGCCCGAAATTGTTCTCTCGGTTTTCGGGATGATCGTGATGATGCTGGAACCTCTTGTTGACGAGAAGACGGGACAGAAGATTCTGGGGATGATCGCGCTTGTGGGAACGCTAGCGGGCATCGGCGCGACTTGGTTCATGGCGCAGCGTCAGTATCAAGGGCTGGCCTTCTGGAACATGGTTCAGGTGGATGGCTTCAGCGTTTTTTTCCACATTCTGGTGATTGCGATCGCTGCCGTCGTCATCCTCAGTTCTTATGAATACATGGCGGTGCAGCGGATTCGCGCTGGGGAATATTATGCTTTAATTCTTTTCGGCGTGGTGGGCATGGCGCTGATGTCGTCAGCCGTCGAACTGGTTTTGATTTTTATCGCGCTCGAGATTTCATCGATTTCTTCCTACGTGCTGGCAGGGTTCCGGCGACACGAGGCCTCGAGTGCGGAATCCTCGCTGAAGTATTTTCTGCTGGGATCCTTCGCCACAGCGTTCTTTCTTTACGGAGTGGCGTTGATGTTCGGCGCTACCGGCTCGACCAATATTGATCGGATCAGCCGGACACTGCAGGCGGGCCCGATCCCGTTGCTGGCGTTCGTGGCCGTGGCATTGATGTTCGTGGGACTGGGATTCAAGGTGGCTGCTGCGCCTTTTCACATCTGGACGCCCGACGTATACGAAGGGGCGCCAGCGCCGATTGTGGGCTTCATGTTGACCGCGCCCAAGGCGGCGGCGTTTGCCGTGCTGCTCCGTCTTGTCTTTGTGATCAATGTGCACGCTCTCTTCTGGGTTATTTGGATCGCGGCGGCGCTCTCCATGACCTTGGGCAACGTAGGGGCGCTCGTGCAAAACAACGTAAAGCGTTTGCTGGCTTATTCGTCGATCGCGCACGCGGGATATTTGCTGGTCGCATTCGCCGCCGCGCCGCAACTCGGAACGTCTGCGGCAATGTTTTACACCGCGGCTTACGCTGCGATGAACCTGGGCGCGTTTGCCGTGGTCAGCCACTTCGCCAACGCTGGCGAACGGTTTGTGACACTCGAGGACTACGAGGGCCTGGGCCGCAGTTCCCCGTTGCTGGCAGCGACGCTTACCATTTTCCTGCTCTCACTGATTGGCATCCCCATGACCGGCGGCTTTTTTGCCAAGTTCTACGTGTTCAGCGCGGCGGTGAAAGCCAATTTGATCTGGCTAACGATCATCGGCGTTCTCAACAGCGGCGTGGGAGCGTACTACTACCTGCGCATCATCGTCATGATGTACATGCGCGAATCGCGGAAGGAAGTCCCGGTGACTCCGCCTCCCTTTGCGCTTCGCGTGGCGCTTGCAGCCTGCGTCGCCGCCACACTGTATCTTGGACTCTCCCCTAGCGGCGTGCTGGAGTACGCTCAGGACTCCGCTCAGCAACTCGTTCAGAAGGCTCCATCTCCTTCATCCGCGCCCGTTTCAGTGGTTCCTGCCGGACCGCACTTCTTGGAGGATCACCCGAGAACGCAGGCGACGTTGACCGCGATTCCCTCAACTTATTGCGCCGGTATCAGTGGCGTTTGGCCTACAAGTAACCCGCCTTTTGAATAACCTTTTAAGAACTGCGAACCTCTTTACTCGTGGTGAACCAGAGGAACGAAGCGTACCAACTCGCGCGGGGAATTGAGGGGCTGCCCGTTGACCATGCGAATGAATTGCAGTTGCTGAGAGTCTTGAGTGCCCACCGGGATGATCATTCGCCCGCCGTCGCGGAGTTGCGAGAGCAGGGCAGCGGGCACACGCGGGGCGGCGGCGGAGACGAGGATGGCATCGAACGGGGCGCAGGCGGGCACTCCTAAAGCACCATCGCCTGTGAATACGCAGACGTTCGTATACCCCTGTGCGGCGAGCACTTTGCGGGCGCTCTCGGCGAGGGATGGGTGGCGTTCGATGGAGAAGACCTGTGCGGCGATTTCCGCCAGCAGGGCTGTGACGTAGCCGGAGCCTGTGCCCACCTCGAGAACCTTATCGTCCGGCGTGAGTTGGAGCGATTCAAGCATCAGGGCAACGATATATGGCTGAGAGATGGTTTGGCTGTCGCCGATAGGGAGAGGATGATCTTCGTAGGCCTGAGCGCGGTAAGGTTCAGGGACAAATTCGTGGCGGGGGACGCAAAGCATGGCACCGAGCACGCGCGGATCGGAAATGCCGCGCGCCCGCAGTTGGGAGTCAACCATGATTTGACGAGCGGTGGTCGGGTCGGGCATAAGCAGTGGTCAGTGGTCAGTGGTTAGGGGTTAGTGGTTAGTGGTCAGTAGCCCGGTTTTTCTTACTGGCCACTGACCACTAGCCACTGACCACTGCTCTTACTTCTTACGTCGCCGGATCTGCACGTCGAAGCTGATGACACCGTTCTGGTCGCGATTGCCGACGAGGGAAACACTGCGATTGACATAGTACTCCCCTTGGATAATCTGCTGCGAGCTCTGCGACACATTGGTGGAGTAGGTGAGAGATATGTTATTGGCGAACTGCTGCTCGATGGTGATCTGGGGGCCAGTGCTGAGGGGGTTGGTGATGTTGGTTTGCCCCTGCGGATCGATCTTGATGTTGCTGGCGCCGAACAGGCGCTGGAACCGGCTGCTGGCGGTGTCATTGAGCGCCTGGTTCAGGATAAGATCGCTGGCCTGATCGGAAAAGGCGCTCTGTCCGGATTGCGCCTGTAGTTGCGCACTCTCTTCGTTGGTACGGCCCAGTGCAAGCAGAGCAATGATATCGGACTTCGGCAACGGAGGCTCAGACCGGTAGTTAATGTTGAGCCGGTCGGGGGTGCCGATGACCGTGATGTTGAGATCGTAGTTGCGGACGTGGCTGGAGGCCTGCAGATTGAGCTGGGGCTCAATGGCCACCGGATTTGCGAAAGTGATATCGCCGCGCTCCAGCGTGAACCGGATCCCATGAAAAGTGGCTCTGCCCTCTAGGATATCGACCCGGCCAAGCACGGCTGGCCGGGCGACAGAGCCGCGGAGGCGAAGATCAGCGTCGCCGGAGAGACGGGCGATGGCGGTACGCATCTGGAGTTCAGGAGCCGTCTGGACGTGGATATCGAGCTTGACGTTATTGAGCGGCGAGTTGGCGACCGTGATCGTGGAAAATTGGCGGCTACGCTCAAGGTAAGCACTGAAATCGAATCCGGGAGTCACCGCAATCTTGGTGATGCTGATATCTCCGGAGACGGTAGACGCAGAACGGCTGCCGATCCAATGCAATTCGGTGTTGGCCGTGGAGCTGACGCCGGGCGGATAACGCAAGCGAACATCCTTGCCGGTGGCGGTTAAATTAAAGTTGATTTGCCGGTTCACATAATTCGCATCGCCTTTCAAGTCGAAGGTGCCGCCCCCGGTGCGCCCGGTAAGAGCCTCGATATGGATGCGATCGCGACTGAATAGCAGCGAACCGTTGAGTTCGGTCAGGCCACTTGGCAGTCCGGCATACGAGAGCGCGCCGTTGGCCACTTGAAAGTTACCCCGAGGCAAAGGCTCAGCGAACGTGCCGCCGACCGTCAGGTTCATCGTGACCAGGCCGGAGGCGGCAAGGTCAGGATCGAAACTGGAGAGCAGTTTCAGGTCGACCCGGCCATCAGCCGTGAGATCGAGGGTGCGCGGTTCGGAGAGTTGCGCGGTGCCGCGCACGCTGAGATCAGTGCCCTCCCCCACGAGGTGAAGTTGCTGGATGTTAACCGAGCGATTGACGAGCGCGAATCGAATGGGGTCCTGGTTGTGGACCTTTACATTCTCCACCTCGAGCGCGAGATCGCTCAGGTTGCCGGAAACGCTCCATTGGCCGGGCTGGCGCAGTGGGCCACGCAGCTCGAGAGAACCGGTGACGGCAGAGTGTCCCGTGAATTGGCCGCGAAAGTAGGGACGCCAGAGCGCATTGATATCGAGTTGGTCGGTTTGAAACGAAAGATTGGCAGGGTAGCCATCGCGCAATTCAACGTTGCCGCTGACCAATAAAGAGCCGCGCTGGAAGTGGGAATTTCCCGTGAGATGCAGTTCGCCGCCCTGCGTAACGGCTTGCAGATCAAGTTCGCCCGTAAGTTCATGATCGAGAACGAGGTCATGGACGTGAACGTCCGCGTTGATGGAAGGTTTTTCCGGAGTACCTGAACCTTTCAAAACAAAGTCAGCGCGTCCTTCCACGGCGAGACGACCTAACTGAATCTGCGGAACCCGGGCGAGGTCGAAGTTGTTGCCGGTGAGGTCGAGGCGAAAAGCGCGCGACAAGGGACTGTATGCGACGCTTCCGGTGATTACCGAATCGTCATGGAAGAGGTGGACGTCATCGAAAGCGATTTCATTCCGGGCGACGTGAATGTTGGAATCGAACTGTCGAACGGTCTGACCGTAGGCGGTGGCATTGGTGAGATGGACTTGTCCATCGCCGTGCAGATCGGACAAAGTGCCGGCGGCCTGCAAGAAGAGATCAGCTTTGCCGACGATGGGATAGTTATATCCGAAGACGGCCTGTACTTGTGCGATATCAGCGTTGTGCAGGTTGGCGCGCAAAGTAATGGCGCTGTCGCCGGTGAGGTGGCCGTGCTGAAGAGTGGCGGAAGCGTCGAATTCGGCGGAAGTGTCGTCACGCCGCAGTGCGGCGCTGTGCAGAGCAACGGCCTGGAAGGAAAGCTGGACAGAGGCGGAAAGAGAGTCCCATTGCGTCTTGACTTGATGGGTGTTGCCTGTGGCAGGCAGGGTGATGTCGAAGTCGTCAACTTGCAGATTGCCCATAAGCTGCGGTGAATGGAATGAACCGCTCAGATTACCGTTGAAAGTGGCAGTGCCGTTCAGCGCAACAGGAAACAGCGCTGGACCGCGAACCGCGGCAACGAAGGGCAGCCAGTCAGCAAGACTCGAGGTAGAAACAGAGAGCCGGAGCGCCGACGCGGCAGACAGTGTGCCGGAGGCCTGCACGCGGCTGGTGGGCGTGGTCAGCGTGAGTTGCGGCAGGTCCAAAGTGTTATTGACAGCGTGGTAGATGCCGTTAGCATGCGCGCTGATTCGCAAGCGCCCGGGGACGTGGTGCTCGGGAGGAGTGAGGTCGAGCACGAATTGGACCTCCGCATCGCGGGGAGTTCCCTTCCAACGAGTTTCAAGCGTGCCCGAGGCGGATGCGACGGGATGGAAGTGCGGGAAGGGATGAGCAGCAGCATTGAGCGCTTCGATCAGCTCTTCCGCGGAAAGATCGCGCAGGCGAAGAAGAACTGTAGCATTCTGGATCGCTGGCGGCTTGGGCCTCTGCATTTTGACAGCGGACTTACCCTGAGGCGGAGCGGCGGAAATGACGGCAGTCTCAAAGTTTTGTCTGGCTGCAGCCGTCAGGTGCTGCCAGGGTGCGAGCCACTGATTGAATTCGGCATCGCCAGTGACACCGCCTCCGAAAACTTTGCCTTGCACCTTGGAGAGTTTAAATTGCTGGTCGGTAACGGAGTAGTCGGCGCTGAACGCGGCTTTGGAAAACGAAACCTGAGCGCTCTGCCAGCCGAGATCGCGGAGCGTCAGCGCACCGTTGCTGGCGAATTGTTCCAGAGAACCGTCGCCGTGGCCCTTGAGTTCGAGCACACCGGCGCGCAGTTCGCGACGGCGAGCGATGGACGCGGCTTCTGCGAGGTCGACCTGGGCATTATAAGAACCCTGAAGATGGGGACGGCGGAAGTCTGTGATCTGGCCGCTGGCTGTGATATGAGAGTGTCCGGAGTTCCATGTGAGCGAAGGAACGGCTGCCGAGTCGGATGCAAGGCTGAACTCCACCGCGGTCATCCAGGCAAAAGGGCGGCAGTCCGTCAGTTTGGTGTTGACGAGGCCGACAAGAAGTCGTCCATCGTAGCGGCGCCGAAGAAACGAATAGTCCATTTGAAGCGAAGTATCGCGAGCCGCAAAATCCACCGGGATCGTCTGGTCGTCCCAGAGGATCTGGCCGTGGCGAAGTTCGAAGCGATTGATGGAAAGAGCAAAAAGCCGCTCGACGGTTGTCTCGCCGCCAACGACGGCGGCCTTTCGCTGAGGAAAATTAGTGCCGCCGCCGGGATAAAAAGCGACGTGGACGACCGGTTGTTCGAGGACGACTTCGTTGAAGCCGAACTCGGTGCGGAGAAGCGAGATGATCTTCAGGCGAGCCACGATGCGGTCAACGTGGGCGAGCGGAACGTCGGTAGCGGACTCGCGGCCGTGAACCGTGATACCGCGCACGTCAACCTGCAGGCGAAAGGGCGTGGTATGGATGCTGCCGATCTCGACGCGGCCGCCGGTGACGCGCTCCACTTCGGCGACAAGGCGCCGGCGAACCGATGACTGAAAAGATTCTGTGTTCACGTAGACGAGCAGGCCGATAGCGCAAATAAAGCCGACCGTGGCAACGATCAGCAGATATTTCCACCAGCGGCGGGCGGGCTTGGTGAGGCGCTCATTCACCGCGATTGCACTCCCGGGTCGTTGGCAGAGGATGTGACGCCGGGGATACGGACCTGCCCTTCAGATCGCAGGGTTTGCAGCCAGGAGACTAGCAACTCGCTCACCTTTTGCTCGGTCAGCAGCTCCCGAATCTTGGCGGAGACCTCAGCGAGCGGAACTTCGGATGCCCCCGACTGCTTCAACTTGGGGACGAACTGGTTGCGGTAGTAGGCCTCGATAGACTTGGAATCGATCTGGACCGCGGGACGAAGGCGGGCCTCGACCAGGCGCATCACATCGATCTGCTGCCGCACGCGCGCAAGAAGATCCTTTTCGGTGAGATGGTATTTGCTAAGAAGAGCCTGCCACGCCTCGCCGGATGTGGCCTGAGGATATTGCTTGCGGGCATCCGCGACACGCGTGGCCGCCTCTGCGTCGGTGGCATGCAGGAAGTCGGCAGACTTCATCTGTTCGCGCAGCAGCTCCTGATCGATCAGACGGTCGAGAACCGCACGGCGGTCGTCGTCGGTGAACTGGCTCACGCTGCGACTGGTGAGCAGAGCTTCGTAGTAGAGAGCTTCGTCCCAGTCGGACTGCAAAATAATGCGCCCGTTTACCGTGGCGACGATGCGGTCGATGACCTCGGCGGAGGCGCTCGCCGGTACAAAAAAGAGTACCGAGACGAAGAGAGCAAGCGCAACAACCGCAATCGTTCTCTTGGCTCCTGGTTTCATCAGAATGGCTGGCCTATGCTGAAAAATAAGTTAAAGTGCCGTATGCGCTCCGGAGTAAAGGGCGGAACCGCCGGCGCCGGAGGAGGCGGCGGTACCTGCGTAATCAAAGTATAGCCAGTCGGATAAGCCGTCGGATTCAAATTGTACCCGAAGTCGAAACGTAATGGCCCGATGGGCGTCCTGTAGCGCAATCCGAGGCCAACCGCGTGGGAAGTGTAGTTGTAGCCTGAATTGTCGAATTGGCTGACGCAACCGTTGTACTGGTTAAGTGCGGTCTGGGAGATGAATTGTAGGCCGCCGGGCGGGGCAAATTGCAGGCACTGCGCCGGGTCCGGCTGATGCCACCGCAGCAAGCCTTTCAGCATGTCGTGGCCGGCGGTGAAGACGTTGCCCATATCGTGAAAAATGGCGAAGCCGAAACCTTCTCCTAGAAAGGGCAGGGTGACTTGGGGAAAGCGCAGCTCCTCGCTGTTAACGAACAAAGCTGTGCCGCCGACAGGAAAACCGGAATCCGGATCGCGGGGTCCTGCTTGATTCAACCCGAAGCCGCGATGGGAGTTGCCGCCGCCAGCAAAAAAAACTTCGGGCAGCGGGATCACCGAAATGCCCGAAGGGCAGGAACTCAGGCTTAAGCCGCTGAGCTGGCAGGCTCCCGGCGGAAAAACCAGCGTTCCCTGATAGACCTGCTCCACCCCCACCGTGGTAGAGCGAGCGAAGACAAATTTGTGCTTGGGCCGTCCAAAAGCGTAGTAAGTGGAATCCTGAACGAGAGCGCGGGCGAAATTGGCTTGCGAACCAAAGTAACTGGATGCGGCAGAAGCATCCAGCGTGAAGTACTGGCCTTTCGTACTTTCCAGCGGATTATCCCGCTTGTCGCGGATGAAGGTGATGCCGGGACCGCCCACGCGCGCGGGCAAAGAAAACAAACTAAACTCAGCGGGCGAAAAGTTTTCAGCCAGGTGGCTGGCCTTCACGTACCGGTAATCAAAGCGATAAGTGATCGACGTGGAGTGATTAAGCTGCGGCTTGCCGATTTGCTGGCGGAGATCGATTTTCCCTTCCTCGCGCTGCGAGGTGAAGGTGGCAACGTCGAGACTATTGTCGTAGAAGATGGTGTAAAAGACCTTGAATCGTTCCTGATTGAAGAGCTTGGGGATTTCGTAACTGATGAGGCCGCGTTGCTGCAGCCGTCCGACGTGGGACTGGAAGGTGACCGTCTGGTCTCTTCCCCATACATTGAGGCGTGTCACGTCGAATCCAACCCTCGGGCTTACTCCAGTCGATCCGGTGGGGGCACTCGTCCCTGAGGGCAGGCCGGTTTCGAATTCCAGTCCGAATCCATAGGTAAATGTATAGCGCTTGGCCTCCTGTAGTTGGACGAGAACATTTTTCTGGGGGTCGGAGCCCTCCGGATTCTGAACCGCGGTGTCGACTTGGCTAAAGATCCCGAGGTCATAGAGTTTGCTCTGTGTGACCAGCAGATCCTGCTGGCTTAGAGGCTGGCCGGCAGCGACTTGAATCTCGCGCTGCACAATGAAGTCGCGGGTGTGATCGAGTCCTGCGACCATGACCTGTTTGACAAAGAATTGTTCGCCCTCCTGAATGGAGAAGGTAATGTCTTCACGGTTGGGCTGGCCGGGCGAGGGTTTGGTGGTGATCTCGAGGGTGGCATTCGAAAAACCGTGATTGAAGTAGTAGCTGAGAATGGACTCGCGATCTTTGCCGAGATTCTGTTCCGAGTAGGGCTGGCCGGCGGTGGTGTTGAGTTCAGGAAAAGCCTTGGCCTCGATCTTCTGGTTGCCGGCAATCTGGAAGGCGCCGACTAGAGTCTGCGGACCCTCCTCGATGTGAATGTGCACAGCAATGTGGTCGTGGGCACCGCGATAGTTGTCGTCCACCTTGGTCTGAATCTTGAGGTCGCGGAATCCGTTGGAGACGTACAGGGCTTGCAGGTTGGCAACGTCGCTCTTGAGCAAGGCTCCGCTGTAACGTCCGTGGGAAAGGAGCGTGCCCGAAAGCTGCATCTGCAGACGCGCCCGGAGCATTGGCCTCGAGAAATACTTGTTCCCCGTAATCTCGATGAGGTCAAATTTGTGCACCTGCCCCGGATCAATGCTGTAGATGACACGGATCGTGTCCGGGTTGGTTTCCTTCTGGATCTCGACTTTAGCGTCGAAGTGGCCCCGGCTCTGCAGATAATCGAGCAGGTTGCGCTTGCCTTCGTTCAACAGGTCATCGTCAAGCGCGTTTTCCTGGTAAACCGGCACTTCCCTTTTCAAAAGACCGCGGCTGACATGAAAGCCTTGCGTGGTAATCAACACGACCGGGCCCGGTTCGATCAGATAGGTGTAATCGACGGCGTTGGTCTCGGGGTGGTATTTCTGCTGGGCTATCGATACCTGAGCCAACACGCGCTGCTGCTTCTGAAACTTCTTTCGCAGGTACTGAAGCGAATTGGTGATACGGGCGGCGGTGACGGTTTCGCCGGGGCGCATCTTCGCGATCTCCTGCAATTGGTTCTGGGAGAAGGCTGAATGCCCGGTAGCGTTTACCTCGCCGACGTGGGCAGACTCTCCCGGCGTAATGTGAAAGAGGATATTCACCTGCTGGGTGGCGGCATTGGAGGTGCTTTCGGCAGTGACGCGGGCGCGGTAGTAGCCGTTCTCCTGCATAAGCTGCCGGACGTTCTGCAGGGCTCGGTCCAGTTTGTCGGCAGTATAAAGCTCGCCGAGCTGAAACTTGGCTGCGTTCAGGATCTGGTTGGTGTTGGGGTGACTGGGCGCGCCTTCCACGTCGACGGCTTCGACAAAAAAGTTAAGCGAGGTAGTGAAGGTGAGCAGCACCTCCGAACCCGAGGGAGCGACCTCGGCCTGGATATCGGCAAAGCGTCCGGTGGCGAAGAGGACACGGATACTGTCGCGCACCTGGTCGCGGTCGAGCGGCTGGCCGGATTTCTGCGGAATCATTTGCAGCAAGTGGTCTTTATCCGGTACACCGGGCAGATTGATCGACCGGACGTTGCGCCCGGCGTACGCTGGCATGGCATCGAGAGATGACGGGGTTTGCGCCGCTTGCGGTTCCCGGGAACTTTGCGGAAACGCGGACGCGGACGACCCGGCAGCCCCGGCCGGGCCGAGCGAAACTATGATCAGGATGCAGAATGCCGCGTACCGTCTAAGCAAACAATGTCTAAGCAAACAATGTCCTTGGGCCTGTTGCCTACATTCGATGAAGACCGGAAGGCCGGTGTTGTCTGCCTCCTGCATCGGAAGCAGTCCAGCCACTTATAATAAAGGTTTTGCGGGTCAAAGCTGGTGACCTCCTTGAGGCGTGGAGAAGAGGCAGGGAGAAGAGGCAGGGCTTGGAGAACAGGCAGCGCGTGGAGAAAAAGTCCGAGGAACGGTACTCGCGGCAAATCTTGTTTCGCGGGATCGGCGCGGAAGGCCAGCGTAGACTGGCGGCCGGTCGAGTCGCGATCGTGGGCTGCGGAGCGACCGGATCAGCGCTGGCGTCACTGCTGGGGCGCGCCGGCGTGGGTAAGCTGCGCATTATCGACCGCGATTATGTCGAGGCCAGCAATCTGCAACGGCAGTCGCTGTTCGAAGAAAAAGATGCGGCCGAGTCGGTGCCCAAGGCAATCGCCGCGGCGGGAAAGATTGCAGCCTTCAATTCGGAAATTCTCGTCGAGGCGCGGGTCGAAGACGTGGTGCCGGGAAATGTTGATGCGTTACTTGATGGAATGGACGTAATCATCGATGGCACCGACAATTTCGAGACGCGGTACCTCCTCAATGATTATGCGGTGAAGAATTCTGTGCCGTGGATCTATGCCGCGGCCGTGGGCAGTTATGGAGTCACGCTGAATATCCTGCCGGGAACGACGGCGTGCCTCGCCTGCATTTTTCCCGACACGCCCCGGGGGATGGTAGAAACTTGCGAGACCTTGGGAATACTGAACACTGCGGTCAATGTGGTGGCATCGATCGCGGCGACAGAAGCCATGAAATTGCTCGTAGGAGGCGCCGCGCGCGAACAAGTGCGCAAGACGCTGTGGTCGTTTGATGTGTGGAAGAACGAGCAGGCAGAAATTGCGGCGGCGAATCCGCGGCCGGAGTGCCGCGCGTGCGGGCAGCGGAATTTTGTGCATCTGGCAGGCGAAGGGCGTCCGCACATCACCATGTGCGGACGAAACTCGGTACAGATTCACGAACGCGCCCGGCCAATTGATTTCGCCGAGATGCAGCAGCGCCTCGAAGCGCACGGCATCGTGCGGCACAACGAATTCGTGCTCAAGTTCTGGCGCGAGCCTTATGAGATGACGCTGTTCCCCGATGGCCGGGCCATCATTAAAGGAACCACCGACGCCGGGGTTGCGCGCAGTCTCTATGCGCGGTTTGTGGGGAGCTGACGAAATCTACAATTGTTGATTGATGATTGTTGATTGATGATTGAAAAGCAGACTCACCGGACTTCGATCTTCAATCAGCAATCAACAATCATCAATCAACAATGTTTTTTGTGGCTAAGTGCCAGTTCTCATCGCTTTCGGAGCAGGCACGCCTAACGCAGCCGCAACCTGAGTCCCGATCGGCGATCCCAGCCCGGTACAGGCATTCCATCCCGGGCCCGCCGAATAGGCACCGTTGTTGCCGGAGGTGATGCTGTTGAAATCACGGTTTGGGTTTTGATACAGCAGCGGGTTGATAAAGCCCACCGGCTTTCCCATGCTCTGGTTGATCAGCGCGATCAACCCAGCCCAGAGAGGAGCTACTGCGCTGGTGCCTCCGATTACGCCGGATTGCCCGTCGACCAGAGTATCGTAGCCGGTGTTGGGATCGGCATCGCCCGCCACATCGGGAACGCCGCGACCAACATTGTGATTCGGATTGGCGGAAGACGGAACGCCTGCGGCGTTCTGCCAACTGGGAAGCGGAAAGACGTCGCTGACGCCCCCTCCACTTGCGCCTTCATTATTTGCCAGTTCGTTCCATACAACTTCGCTGGCGATGGTGTTGCCCGACGCCATCAGTTCCGTGCCTCCACACGCCAGCACGTTCGGACTTGATGCCGGGAAATCAACATGGTTCAGCCCGTCAGTTACGCCGTCGGTTGAACCGTCGTCTCCCGAGGCGACACAAACTGTTACACCCATCGCGGCGGCAGACTGGAACGCCTGATCCATCGACGTCATCGCCTGCTGCGTCCACGACGATTCAGGACCGCCCCAACTGATCGATACTATTGACGGATTATTCGTGCTGTCGTGCACAGCAGTAGTGATCGCGTTCAGAAAGCCGGCGTCCGTGTTCTCGGCAAAATAGACGACGATCTTGGCCGCCGGCGCGATCGATCCCGCCACCTCAATATCCAGCATCACTTCGCCATCCGGCCCGTTCGGATCTCCGGTGGGATTGTTGCTTCCATTGCCCACTGCAACCGCAGACACAGTTGGCGTCTCAGTCAGGTTGAGTTGATTCCAGTAATTGCTCAGATCGGTTGGATTGTATCCGCCGCCCAACTCGATCAGCGCGATACATTCTCCGGAACCATCGACGCTGGTCGGAAAGTTGTAGAGCGTGGCCATTTGTGGAGGCGTGTAGGAAGCCCCCTGCGCAGCAGCGGCACGGGCGCCACTTACTCCACGCCGCCTACGAAAATGCGGTTTGGCCTGGGGACGATTGTCCAGGCCAAACACGCCCTCAACCACGTCTTGCAGTTCCGCCGGAAGCTGTACCGCACCCGTGCGCCCGCGATAGCTGCCCCTCGGATGCTCGTACTGCTTCAGTTCTACGCCAAACGCCTGGTTCATCGCCGCGACAGTTCCGGAGAGAATCACCGTCCGCCGTGCCGCGCTTTTTTCTTTCACCGTGAGTTTGTGTTCGCGGGCAAACGCCTCGACACGGGCAATGCTGTCGGCATCGGCGCCGTGAAGCTGCTCGAATTCTTTACGGCTGAAAATCTTCCGTGCCGCGACCGGTTTCTTGAATTCGTTGGCGTCGGCAATCGGCTTCCTTCCGGCGCGGGATCGCAGACGAATTGTCACGTCCACTGTTTCGTTGGGGTTGGCTGGGCCTATCTCTCGCGCTCCTTCCAGCGGAGCGCGCTCACTACCGGCAAGTTGAAAACTTTTCTTCGGAGTAGACATAGATCTCCTTTGTTCGGACCGAGCGGGCCTTGAACCGAAGCAGAGCAGCGCGGGCGCCAGAGTTTCTTTTCGGGAAACTTTACCCAGGAAAGGAGCTCAGCCCTGTGCAACCCTACGAATCGGTGCTGGCCCGTTGGATGCTGCTGAAGTTAGCACAGAGCGGCACAGAAACAAGATGTTGTTAGTGCTTGTTACGAAACCCGAACAGCGCGGCGGGCTGTGGTACCTTATGATTGATACAGCAGAGGTGATGAGTCGGTCCTGCTCGCTCCACCTAATCCCGTTAGCTTCCTCCTGGCTTAATCATGTCCAATCCGAGCATCCCAGAGCCCAAAATTACCCCTGAATCCACCACACCCGACGAGTCCTTCGGCGACCTCCTTTCCCAGTATGAAAAGTCCCATTCGCGTAAGACCCAAGACGGCGGCAAGCAACTGGTCGGCACGGTGATTGTTGTTACCGGCGATTCGATCTTCCTCGATATCGGCTTCAAGAGCGAAGGCATCCTGCCGCTGGCTGTCTTGCAGGGCGCCGGCGAAACTGTAAAGCCCGGCGACAAACTCCCTGTTTCAGTCACAGGCCGCGATCCTGAAGGCTACTACCAGCTGACTCGCGCCAAAGTCTCGCGGCCAAAAGATTGGGCGGCACTGGAAAAGGCTTTCGCCGACAAGGCGACCATCGTGGGCACGGTGACGGGCGTGATCAAAGGCGGCCTCAGCGTGGATGTGGGCGTGCGCGCCTTCATGCCGGCCTCGCGCAGCGGGGCGCACGATGCCTCCGAGATGGAAAAACTGGTCGAGCAGGAAATCCTCTGCCGCATCATCAAGCTCGATGTGACCGAAGAAGACGTCGTGGTTGATCGCCGCGCCGTAGCCGAAGAGGAAGAACGCTCGGTACAGGCGCGCCGTTACGCGGAAATGAAAGAAGGGGATACAGTAAGCGGCACCGTTCGCAGCCTCACCGACTACGGCGCTTTCGTCGATCTCGGCGGCGTGGACGCCTTGCTGCACGTCAGCGACATTGCCTGGAGCCGCGTCAACAAACCTGCCGACGCGCTCTCCGTAGGACAACAGATCGAGGCTAAGGTTCTCAAAATTTCCACGGATTCGGAAAAGCGCCGCATTTCCATCGGCATGAAACAGCTGCAGCCGCATCCCTGGGATGCCGTCGCCGGAAAATACAACGTGGGCGAACGCGTGCGCGGCACCGTCACCCGCGTGGCCGAGTTCGGAGCGTTCGTGGAACTGGAGCCCGGCGTTGAAGGCCTGATCCACGTTTCAGAAATGTCGTGGGGAAAGAAAATGCGGAGCGCCAGCACGCTGGTGAAGCCGGGCGAGGTTGTGGACGCAGTGATTCTCGGCGTGAGCGCTGCGGAGCGCCGCATGTCCCTCGGCCTGAAGCAAGCTCTCGGCGATCCCTGGACCGAAGTGGCACAGAAGTTCGCCGTGGGCACGGCCATCGAAGGGCCGGTCGTCAGCATCACCAAGTTCGGCGCATTCGTGCAGCTCACAGAAGGCGTCGAAGGCATGATTCACATCAGCGAGATGAGCCCTGACAAGCGCATCAATCATCCCCAGGAAGTAGTGAAGCTGGGCCAACTCGTTAAAGCTCAGATTCTCGCCATCGACACCGAAAAACGGCAACTGCGTTTGAGCATGAAGCAGTTGGCTCCCAGCGGCCTCGACGAATATATCGCCGAACACAAGGAAGGCGATGTGGTCACCGGCCGCATCGTCGAGGTTTCAGGCGACCACGCACGCGTGGAACTGGGCGAAGGCATCCACGCCGGCTGCCACATGAAATCGGCCAATCCAGGGTCCTCAAAAAACAAGCAGGGCGAGCCGCAGTCATCAACTGGCGGGAAGCCCGATTTGTCTTCGCTGGGGTCGATGCTGCAGGCGCGCTGGAAGGGCGGCAAGCCCGCCGGCGGCCCCGAGCCAGATCCAGTTCAGCGCCGGGCAGATTCGCAAGTTCAGGATCGCAAAGCTCGATCCCGCTGCGAAGAAGATCGAATTGGATCTCGCCTAGGCGGTTGCGGCGGTAAACGATGGTAAAGTTGGCCCATGGCCGACACTGGAAATCCCGAAAGCTTTGAGGAGATTGTAGAGTGGGCATACGGCACCCTGCCTCAGAAGGTTAGAGACCTGCCCGATTTCCCCGGCATTCAAGTGGTTGACGAGCCTCCGCCCGACGTGTTGGAAGACATGTCGAACGCAAAGAAATGGCGGCCTGGAACTGAGTTGTTGGGATTGTACAGTGGCATACTTAGGACCAAACGGTCGCACGCCCAACTGAGCTATGCTCCCGACTTGATTTTTGTTTTTCGTGGCCCCATTCTGCGGTGTTCAAAAGGAAATTTGCGCGCCGCGGTGAAACGTGTGGTTTGGCATGAGGTTGCCCACTGGCTGGGCTACGAAACCGAGGAGCAAGTGAAAGCCCTGGGTTTATGAGCTACTACCAACTCGCCCACGCTTCCGGGATTCTCGCTAAAGGAAAGTTTGGCTGCCCCCCAGGGATTCGAACCCCGATAGCCTGCTCCAGAGGCAGGTGTCCTAGCCGTTGAACGAGGGGGCAGCAATTTAGGGCGGAGCCAACCCGTCCGGCCCACTCTGATTCTACGGTTGAGAGCAAAGCCCGGTCAACACTTTCGGAGGTTGCTCCCGAGGATGATCGCTCTGCGCCGGAGTAGAATCAGCTTGATCTTGCCCGCGGGAGGAATCCATGTCATCAGCGTTGGGAAACATCTCCACGCTCACAGCCGACTATGCCGAGGTAGTCCGCCAGCCGCTGGAAGCCGAGCGCTGCGCCCTGCTTGTGGTCGATATTCAGGAAAAACTTTTGCCGCCGATTTTTCAGAAAGACCAACTGGTGCGCAATTCGAAGCTGCTGATTCGCGCCGCAGGCGTGCTGAATATTCCCGCGCTCATGACCACGCAATACGCCAAGGGACTCGGCCCCACCGTTCCGGAGATCGCTTCCCTGCTGCCCGAAACCGAGGCCATCGACAAAGATCGATTCTCCTGTTTCGGCAGTAACACATTTTGTGGCTTGCTCAAACGGCTGCCTGGCAACCGCAACACGCTGCTGCTGTGCGGCATGGAAAGCCACATCTGCGTGATGCAGACGGCGCTGGCCGCGCTGCGCGAAGGCTATATCGTGCATGTCGCCTCAGACGCAGTAAGCTCGCGAACAGAATGGAATTGGAAGATCGGCCTGGAGCGAATGCGCGCCGCGGGCGCAGTGATCTCGTCCACCGAAATGATGATCTACGAACTGATGCGTTCTTCGTCCTCGCCTGCGTTCAGGGAGATGCTGCCACATCTGAAGGGATAAGAGTTTCGCGACCTTCATCAAGCAGAAGGATTGTCATCCCGAGCGAAGAGAGGGATCTCGGTGTTTGCCTGAGGCGGCAACAGCGATCGTACAAGCAAGAACCAAGATCCCTCGCTTCGCTCGGGATGCCAGTCGCGAGGGCTGACATTCGCGTCTAGGCTTCCGGTTCCTTCTTCTTCACCCGCACGACCGTAATCTTCGCGATGCCCTCTTCAAACGCGGGCGGCTTCAGCTTGGCAGCCATGCGGCGCATCACATCTTCCGGAACCACGCGATCGCGGCGCTGGTGACGCTCCAGGCAGACATCGAGCGGCACATCGAAGAAGACGGCGTGCACTTCATAACCGTAATCCTTGGCCAGCTTGATCCAGTGCTGGCGTTCCTGCGGCGTAAGGTTAGTGGCGTCCACATAATTCATTGGACGCTTGGCGATGAGCCGCGCCTTCAGCATGGAGCGGAGATTGGAAAACACGAGATCCTGAAACCGCTGCTCGCGCACATCGTCGAATAACAACGAGCGCACCATATCGCTCGAGAGAGGGACCACATTGTGACGCTTGAACCACGAACTCTTGCCCGAACCGGGCAGCCCGATCGCCAACACGACCACGCCTTTGGGTGCACGCTGCACCGGCGCAAGGGCTACAGGAACTTTCGGTGCGGCAGCGACAACCGGAGGAGGCGCGCTCGGAGCGTCTACCTCGCCCGCATCGGCAAGCTCTTCTTCGGCGGCATCGACAGGTATTACCGGTATCGATCCCTTCACCGCGGCGGGTGTAAAGGCTTGAGCGACCGCCTGCTCGCGCCCGCGTCCACCGCGCCCGCGTCCACCGCGACGACGGCGTCCGCGAGCGGCGTTTGAAGTGCGCACAGAGCCAGACGGCTGAGCCGCGGGAAGTTCTTTAGACGATCCTTCTTCAGACGAGCGTTCTTCCATTGATCGTTCTTCCGATGCTCGTTCTTCGCCTGCTCGTTCTTCTGCCGGCTGTTGCTCGGAGGGGTGGTCTTCAGAGGTCGAGCGCGCCCTGCGGGTTGGTCGAGGTTGCGATACCGTCTCAGGTGGGATCGAGGTTTGCGATTCGACACTTCCCGTCTCGGTAACCGCAGTCGGCGGTTGCTCCGCGTCGAAATACGCTGGCTGCAAAGGCGGAGGAGCAGGTTGGTCGGAGGGTTCTGCGGGCTTCTTTTTGCGGCGCTGCAGGCGCTCGCGCATCCATTTACGCATGTACGGCTTTTAACACAAAGCGAGGGCAGGATCAATCGGCTAGGCTTTCTAACGAACCAGACGCGACAGCGGCACAGACTGTCGCGTAACCAGAAGTGGAGTCCGAGCGCAGCGGCTACAATATCAGCATGCCAGGAACAATCCCTGTAGAGATTCGCGGCCAGAAATACATCTCTCTCACCACCTTCCGCAAGAACGGGGCAAAGGTCGCGACGCCTGTATGGTTTGGCGAAGACGGCGACAAGCTTTATGTTATGACCCGCAGCGATATGGGCAAGGGGAAGCGCATTCGCAACAACCCGCAGGTCACGGTTGCTCCCTGCACAATACGGGGGAAATTGACTGGACCGGAAGCGGCGGCCTTGGCGCGCATTCTGCCGCCGGAGGAGCATGCTCACGCGCGGCAGACCGTCAACCGGAAGTATTTGCTGGCCCGGCTGTCTTCGCCCTGGAGCAAGGCGGATGTGTTCCTGGAGATCAGCTTCTCCGTAACTCGACTGTCAAGAACCAGAAGCATGGGATTCCGTGCACATGTTCCGTGATGGGAACCGGAACGTCCAAATCAGAGCAGCAATCATTTACGCCGCTTCCCTGTCCTGCTAACATCATCTGTCTGTCATACAGGCTCAGGACGAGTTCTGATGTCGCATTCATAAGAACGGAGAAACTATGGCTATCAAAGTTGGCATCAACGGCTTCGGACGCATCGGCCGCAATGTGTTGCGGACCTCGCTCAACGATCCGAACCTGGAATTCGTGGCGGTCAATGATCTAACCGATCCCGAAAACGCTGGCCCACCTGCTGAAGTACGATTCGATTCTCGGCAACTTGCCCAATAAGATCAGTGCGACCGCCGACGGCATTCAAATCGATAACCGGACCATCAAGGTATTCAAGGAAAGAGACCCCGGCGCGCTGCCTTGGGACTCCGTTGGCGCTCAGGTGGTGATCGAATCGACCGGGCACTTTACCGACGCGAACGACGCCAAGAAGCATATGCGCGGATCGGTGAAGAAGGTAATCATCTCCGCCCCGGCAAAGAATGAGGACATCACCCTCGTACTGGGCGTGAACCAGGAAAAATACGATGGCGCGAAACATCACATCATTTCCAACGCCTCCTGCACCACGAACTGCCTGGCGCCCATCGCCAAAGTCATCAATGACGAATTCAAAATCGTCAGCGGAACAATGACCACAATCCACTCTTATACAAACGACCAGGTGATTCTCGACTTTCCGCATAAAGACCTGCGGCGGGCGCGGGCTGCCGCGATCAACATGATTCCTACATCCACGGGCGCGGCGAAGGCTCTCAAGCTGGTGATTCCAGATCTCGCGGGAAAACTCGATGGTTTTGCCATGCGCGTGCCCACGCCGAATGTTTCGGTCGTCGATCTGGTGGCATGGGTGGAGAAGAAGACTACAAAAGAAGAAGTAAACGCTGCGCTGAAAAAAGCATCTGAAAGCGGGCCGCTGAAAGGTTACCTGGGCTTTGAAGAAGGTGAACTCGTATCGTCGGATTTCAAGGGCGATTCGCGCTCTTCCATCGTCGATGCGCCCATGACCCTGGTGGTGGGCAGCAATTGCGTCAAGGTAATCTCCTGGTATGACAATGAATGGGGATACTCCTGCCGCGTACGGGATCTGATTCACTATATCGGCGACAAGGGTTTGTAGTTTGTAGCGTCGGCGTCTCGCCGGCTTTCGGGAGCGCGGACGGGACGCCCGCGCGACAGCCGCCGGAGCCCGTCCCGAGACGAAAGTCGAAGGAACGGCGGCGCTACTCTTTTTGAATCTGAGGACGAACCAGCCAATGTCCAAGTTATCGATTCGTGATTTGCCTCTCAACGGCAACCGTATCCTCATGCGCGTCGACTTCAACGTTCCTTTGGAAGACGGGCGCGTGATCGACGACACTCGCATTCGCGAAACCCTGCCTTCCATCGAATATGCCCTGCGGCACGGGGCCAGACTGATTCTGGCCTCGCACCTGGGGCGGCCCAAGGGCAAACCGAATCCAAAGATGAGCCTGAAGCCAGTGGCGGAGCGTCTGCGCATGGTGCTCGACAAAGAGCTGGCGCGGGGCGAGAACGTGGGCTTCTGTCCTGACTGCGTGGGGCCGGAAGCGGAAGAAGTTGCCACGCAACTGGAAAAGGGCCAGACCCTGCTGCTGGAGAACCTGCGCTTTCACCCCGAGGAAGAAGCGAACGACGAGAAGTTCGCCAAGCAGCTGGCGAATTCTGGCGGAATACTATGTCAATGATGCGTTCGGCACGGCACATCGGGCCCACGCTTCTACCGTGGGCATCACAAAGTTTGTGTCGAAATCGGCGGCCGGCCTGCTCATGGAGAAAGAGCTGAAGTATCTGGGCAAAGCGCTGGAGCATCCTGAGCCGCCGTTTGTGGCGATCCTTGGGGGCGCCAAGGTCAGCGACAAGATTGGCGTGATCCGGAATCTGATGACCAAGGTCGATTCACTGATCATCGGCGGCGGCATGGCCTACACTTTTTTGAAAGCGCAGGGACAGGAGATTGGCAAGTCGCTGCTCGAGGCCGACAAGGTTGAACTGGCGCGGCAACTGCTGGAAGAAGCCAAGAAGCGGGATGTGAGGTTCCTCTTGCCGATCGATCACGTGGTGGCGATGAAGCCGGAGGCCAATGCGGTGGTGCAGCAGATCGGCGAAGGCCAGCCCATTCCGGCCGACCGCATGGCTCTCGACATTGGGCCGAAGACGATCGAACTGTTCTCCGAGGAGATCTCGCGCGCCCGCACCATTGTATGGAACGGACCGATGGGCGTGTTTGAGGTTCCGGGATTTTCGCGCGGAACATACAAGATTGCGCATGCCGTGGCGGAAAACGTGGGCGCGATCTCAATTGTAGGCGGCGGCGACACGGTCTCCGCCGTGCACAACGCTGAAGTCGCGGACAAGATAACCCACATTTCCACCGGCGGCGGCGCTTCGCTGGAGTTTCTGGAAGGCAAGAAACTGCCCGGGGTCGAGGCACTCACGGATAAGAAGTGATCGGTCTGGATACGGGCGTGCGAGATTTCAAAATTCGACTCGTGCTCGAGAGCGGCAAGGCCATCGAGTTCAGTGGTCCAGGCGACATCACTGGCGAGACTACGGACGCGATAGTGAATGCTGCGAATTCCTCCCTTCTCGGCGGAGGTGGAGTGGATGGGGCCATACATCGCGCGGGCGGACCTGCCATTCTCTCCGAATGCCGGCAGATTGTGAGCAAGATTGGACCCCTGCCTGCTGGAAAGGCCGTCATCACCACCGGTGGACGCCTCGCTGCTAAACATGTGATCCATACAGTTGGCCCAATCTATCGCGGCGGAGAACAGGGGGAAGCGGAGAAGCTGGCGAGTTGTCATCGCGAGTGCATTCGGCTGGCCGATGAATATGCAATCACGTCTCTCTCCTTTCCTGCAATCTCGACGGGGGCTTACGGCTATCCGGTTTCGGAAGCGGCTTCCATCGCGATCGCCTCCACGGTGGAGGCTTTGACCTCTGCTCATCGCGTCAGCACGGTTCGATTCGTTCTCTTTGATATCGCCACTTTGAAAGCCTACGCACAAGCTGCTGAGATGCTGGGGAAAACAGATTCCGCTTCATCCTACAAAATCGAGAAGGGACCCTCATGAGACAGAAGCTAATGGCCGCCAATTGGAAGATGCACAAAACGCCGGACGAGACTCGCGACTACTTGCGCGAGTTCCTGCCGCTGGTCGCGGGACACAGCCGCGACGAGATTGTGGTTTGCCCGCCTTACACCAGCGCGGCGGCGGCCATTGAATTGGCGCAAGGCTCCAACGTCGCGATCGGAGTGCAGAACGTGCACTGGAAAGCCGACGGCGCGTATACCGGCGAGATCTCGGCTCCGATGCTGCTGTGCCTTGGTGTAACGCATGTGATCGTCGGACACTCGGAGCGGCGGCAGTACTTTGGCGAGACCGACGACACGGTCAACCTGCGCCTGAAGACCGCGCTCGAATCGGGGCTTACGCCCATCTGCTGCGTGGGCGAAGTTCTCGAAGAACGCGAAGCCGGGCTTACTGACGACGTGCTGCGGCGGCAATGTGTGCGGGCTTTCCATGCCATCTCCGCCAAGAAAGCGGCGAAGATGGTGATGGCTTACGAGCCGGTGTGGGCAATTGGCACGGGCAAGACGGCGACTCCGGAGCTGGCGGCCGAGGCGCACGCTGTGATTCGCCGGGAGGCTGCGGAGGTGTTTGGCGAAGAGTTCGCCGCGAAGCTGCGCATTCTCTATGGAGGATCGGTGAAGCCGGACAATGCCTCGTCTCTGATGGCACAGGAGGAGATCGATGGCGCGCTGGTGGGCGGAGCTTCGCTGGATGCGAAATCGTTTGCGGCGATTGTGAAATACTGAGCGCTTGCCGCGCCCTATAACTTATAAGTTAATAATTACGTCGCACAATAGCTGTGCCTGTTCGCTGCAACCAGCTCGTAACCGCTAAGGGCGCAAAGGACTGCCGCAAAGGACGCTAAGCAGTGTCCAGACCAAAAAAAAATCGATACCCGTTCCCTTAAAATACCTGAAATCAACTAGTTCCGTCTCATGCGCCGGTTTTACCCCGGCTAAAATCTTGATTCCAAATGACTTAAACGTAAAATCTTCGATCTAAAGGACTTAGCCTTTGGTTCGTCTAGATAAGTCCTTTGGAATCAGCGAGTGACGCTGGCATACCCGATCCGGCGCGCGCTAAAATCTTGACAACTAAGGAGTTATCTTCAAAATCTTGATTCCAAGGTAGTTATCGCGTTGCTATTCTTATGTCAAAGAGCTAATGCTTTAAAGACTATTAGAGCGCCCCCGGGGGATTGGAGTCAAGGAAATTCTTGGGCCGTTCCTGAGGGAAAGAACAGCAGTTTCCCTCGGCGCGCTTCGCTTGCTCGGGGGCAGGCTCTCCGCTCCGCCGCCCCCCTTCGACTGGCTCAGTGTCCTGCCACATCGGGGAATCTATCGGGGATTCCCCTATTAGTAATTTCCAAGTTATCCCGATTGCATTTCCAAATCCGAGCACGGTAAATTTCTTAGCATGCTGGACGAGAAAAATAACGAATCTTGGCGTAACTTGTGCGCTCAGGCTTCGGTTGAGCGAGACCCCCAAAAACTGCAACAATTGATCTCTGAAATTTTGCGCCTTCTCGAAGAGAGAGACGATCATCGCCGACGGCCCGCTGCCAGTCTAGAGTCCGTTTCCGAGTCCTCGCATCAATCGTCCTGAACACAGCGAAAAACTGTCATTGGCAGCCGTCAAGAGAACGTCCACCGGCTAGGACCTCTTCGGCTTCGCTCAGGGGAGGCCACCTCCGCGGTTGTGCTTCGCGTTCGCGGAGCACAAACTCCGCTCGTGATGACATAGAATCTGCTAATCTTCCTGCTTCGCAATCCTTGAGTTCAATCCGCTTCAAGATAGAGTGTTTGGATGACAGAGACTGTGCGTCCCGAACCGAGCCCCTCGTACCGATGGCTGGTGCTGATCTTTGTGAGCCTTGCCATGTTCGGCAGCTACTATGTCTACGACGCGGTCAGCCCCATGGCTGACGTGCTGAAACAGCAGCTCGGATTTACCGACACAAACCTCGGCTTTCTCCAGGCGGTCTACAGCATCCCGCCGATTTTTACCACGCTGATGGGTGGTATCCTGATCGACCGCATCGGGTTGCGCAAGTCGTTGATGATTTTCGGAGTACTCTGTTTCATCGGCCCGGCCATCACTGTCTCTGCGGGAAAGCTTTCGGTCATGGCCACCGGCCGCTTTATCTTCGGCGCCGGTGCGGAGACATTGAATGTCGCCGTAATCGCGGCGATCGCACGCTGGTTTAAAGGCAAGCAATTGAGTTTTGCCCTGGGACTCAACCTCACGGCCTCGCGCCTAGGCACCTTCGCCGCGTTGAATTCGCCGACCTGGGCCAAGTGGGCCTTCGCCAGTTGGCGAACCCCATTCGTGATCTCTACCGTCGTTTCCGTCCTTTGCATCGTCGGCGCAGCACTTTACTGGTTCCTGGAAGTCAGCGCCGAAAATAAATTCGACCTCGGCGGAGTTTCCACCGACAAAGTCGTCCTCTCCGACATCTGGAAATTTGGCGTGAGCTACTGGCTGATTGTGGCCCTTTGCATCGTGTTCTACTCCGCCATCTTCCCGTTCCAGACGTTTGCGGTGAAATTCTTCATCGAGGCTCACGGCACTTCACGCGAGTTCGGCGGATTCCTCTCCAGCATGCTCACACTGTGCGCCATGATTGCCACCCCTATATTCGGACTTTGGGTCGACCGCGTCGGCAAGCGCGCTTTGCTGATGATGTTCGGCTCGCTGCTGCTGATTCCCGTGTATTTGATCATGGCGTACACGCACATCAGCCTTTACGTTCCGATGGCCATGATGGGCATAGCTTTTTCTCTGATTCCATCTGTGATGTGGGCCTCAGTCGCGTATATCGTCGATCCCGGCAAGATCGGCACCGCTTATGGCCTGATGACCATGATCCAAAACATCGGCCTAACCGCACTCAATCTGCTCATTGGCCGGGCAAATGACTACAGCCACGCCAGCGCCTCCAATCCCGCCGGATACCGGCTTGGCATGTGGATTTTCTCTGTTCTGGGATTGCTGGGTGTGCTGTTTGCTTTCCTGCTGCGGCAGCGGGAGATGGGGCCGCATGGGTATGGGCTGGAGACTATTACTACGGCCAGGAGTGCGGCCTAGGATTTCTTGCTTGTTGCCGGCGAAGATCTTTACCACAGAGGGCACAGAGGAACACACAGAGTTACACAGGGTAACCCTGAGGCTACCGATTTTCGGAGGGTTGCTACTCTTTGGTTTGGCTGGGGTTTGAGGTTTCAGGGCTCGGTTGCCATCCAAGCTATGGGATGTAAAGGCTTTCCGGCGGGTAGCGGGCTGGAAATCGGGCTGAGATTGGGCCATACGCAGATCGGTAGAAATACTCTGATATTCTGGAACTGCCGAGGTTACTGCCGATACGGCAACACCACGCAAACGATACAACACAAACTACTTAAGCCGCATCCCAACGAATGCGGCCGGGAACAGGCCACTTGACCGAGCCACGACATCATCAGGGCACCGAACCCAGCGAAGCCGATTTGATCGACCGGGCCAAGCTGGGGGACGCGGACGCGTTCCAGGCGCTCTATGAGAAGCACAAGCGGCGGGTATATTCGCTGTGTCTGCGGATGACTGCAAACACAGCGGAGGCTGAAGATCTGGCCCAGGAAGCGTTCCTGCAGCTCTACCGCAAGATCGCTACGTTTCGCGGGGAGTCGGCGTTTTCGACCTGGTTGCACCGCCTTTCAGTGAACGTGGTGCTGATGCACCTGAGAAAGAAAAGTCTTCCCGTAGTTTCTCTGGAAGAGACTACGCAGGGGACCGAGGAAGATTCTCCGAAGAAGGATTTCGGAGCGGAAGATGTGGCACTGGCCGGATCGATTGACCGGATGCAGTTGCAACGGGCAGTGGAAAGTCTGCCTCCCGGCTATCGCATGATTTTTGTGCTTCACGATATTGAAGGATACGAGCATAATGAGATCGCGAAAATCGCGGGATGCTCGATCGGCAACAGCAAGTCGCAATTGCACAAGGCGCGCATGAAATTGCGCGACCTGCTCAAGATGGAGAGAGCCGAAAAGGCCGGGAAATCTCGAGCGGGTTAGACTGGCATCCAAGAGTGGAACGGCATTGACCCGGGCAGGGCGGAAGAAATGCGGTATGGACTTTGAACCGCAGAGACTTGGGGAGAGGTTATGGATTGCGTTGAGCTGCAGCAGAGCTTGGCGGAAGTGGAAGACGGGAGCGCTTCGGAACAGCGAGCGCATCTGAAGGCATGTCCGGCGTGCACCGCGCTGGTAAGAGAATTAAATCAGATTATGGCGGCCGCGCCTCAACTGCAAGAGGCAGATGAACCCAGTCCGCGAGTTTGGAACTCCATTGAAATTGCTTTGCGGCAAGAGGGACTGATACGTCCCCAGCGGGCGCCGGTGTCTTCGTTCAGCGCCCGCTGGGGAGCGGCACGATGGCTGGTACCGGCGGCTGCGATGTTGCTGCTGGCTTTGGGAATCTATATGCGGCGGCAATACGAGTCGCTGCCCAATCAATCGGTCAAAGAGGCTTCGGTGGCCGCGCCGGTAGCGAATCCGTCTGATCTGAACGACGCGGATTTGCTGCAAGAGGTTGCGGACAATGAGCCCGCAATGATGACGCAATACCAGGAGAACCTGCGGCAGGTAAATCAATCTATCCTTGAGGCGCAGGGCGTGGTGGATGAGAGCCCGAATGACACGGAGGCACGGCGGTCGCTGATGGATGCGTACCACCAGAAATCCATGCTTTTTGAGATGGCCATGGACCGTTCTCTGCCATAATGGTGAGAATTTTCCTGCGGTGTTTTACGGCGATGGCGGGTCGGCAGGCAGCTTGGGGGAGTTGTATATGCTAAGCAGACGCACGGCAAAACTCGTGGCGATTGGCGCGATCGTGGCGGGCACGCTGGTGGCCGAGAGCAAGAAGGAATACCGCTTCACGGTAGGAAAGAAGGCGGGCATATCGGTGATGAATCCGTACGGCTCGATTTCGGTGAAGCCGTCGTTGAACAACACGGTCACGGTCAATGCGATTCTGCACTCCGACAAGGTTGAAGTGGATAACAGTCAGAACGGAAACCGCGTAGATATTCAATCGCATCTGCTGGCGGGAGCCGATGCCGACTCGGGGCGCGTGGATTATGAAGTACTGGTACCCGCCGACGCGAGCGTCACGCTGCATTCCAGCACCGGAACGTTGCGTGCCGAGAAACTGCATGGCGATGTGAACCTGGAAGGCGCGGGAGCTTCTGTTGTGATTCGTGACATCTCCGACGCTCACGTCCATGTAAAGACGATGAATGGCACGGTGAATCTGGACAACGTGCAGAACGGGTACGTCGAGATTGACTCGCTGAGCGGCGAGGTTACGATGAGGAGCGTGAATGGCCCGTTGGTGCAGGTGGTTTCGACCAGCGGCAAAATTAACTATATCGGCGACTTCGGCAGCAGCGGCGAATATCGATTGTCCAGCCACAGCGGCGACATCGAAGCGACCATTCCGGAGTGGACCTCCGCCGACGTGAGCGCCCGCTCCTCGCGCGGAGAAGTGCATGACGATATTCCGTTACAGCCCAAATATCACGTCTGGTTTCCAGTCGACAAGGGACGTGCCTTCGCAGGTACCATGGGCAAAGTGGCAGTGTCCTCTACCGTAGTGCTGCGGACGTTCAGTGGTAAAATTCACCTCAGAAAACGCTCCGAAAACAAATAAAGAAAACGAAGCGAAAACCGGTTCGGCGCGAAATGGTTCGGGGCAAGCGCTCTGCCCAGGGCCCCGCCAAAACGACCGGGGCTGGTGTGCGTGGCCGTGAGCCCCGAGGGACACGTCGTCATCCTGCGACGCACGCCGTAGTCTTGATCGGATTCATGGGCGCGGGCAAGAGCAGTGTGGGCCGGGCTTTAGGCGAACGACTGGGCTGGGCTTTTGAGGATCTCGACGAGCGCATCGAACGGCGGGAGCGGCGCACGGTGCCGGAAATCTTTCGCGATTCGGGAGAGCGAGAGTTTCGCAGGGCCGAACACGCGGCTTTGACGGAATTATTGAGCGAATTGGAGTCGGGCGCTGAGAGAGTGGTGGCCCTTGGTGGTGGGGCTTTTGTGCAGAAGGAGAATGCCAGGCTGATCGAGGCCAGCGGCGTCCCCACGGTTTTTCTGGATGCGAGCGTCGAGGAATTATGGCGGCGTTGCGATCAGCAGGCACGGCAGCACGCCGTCGAGCGTCCCCTTGCAGGCAGTATGGGGAGTTTTCGCGAACTTTATGAGGCGCGTCGGCCGCATTACTTGAAGGCGTCATTGCGGCAAGAGACTGGCGGGAAATCGTGGCGGAGATTGCAGCAGAGTTGGTTCAGGCTCTGGGCCTGGGGCGAAAGCCGAGTCGAAGCCGCGGAAGACGGGGAGAAAAGAGTGAACTTAGGTCGCGAGTGCGATGGGGAACGGTGGTGGTTCTGGGGTGCGCCTCGTTGTTGTGCGCCAGCGATAAAGATAAGGATAAGGACAAGAAGGACAAACCGAAGGGCGCGCAACAGGTCGATTCGGGATCGTTTGGCGTCTTCGTCCGGGGTCAACGGGTTGTGACCGAGACATTCAGCGTGCAGCAGGAGAATGGCATCAGCGTAGTGAAATCGCGGTTGAAGGAAACTGGCGGTGGGACTTCCGCGGGTCAAAGCTCGGATCTGGAGATGACGGACAGCGGGGAGCTGGCCCGCTACGAATGGACCGATGGCAGCGGCTCGCTGACCGTGACGCCGAAGGATGAATTTCTTCTGGAAAAGATTACGACCTCGGCGGCAGCGAAGCCGGCCGAGCAGCCGTTTCTGATGCCTAGCACCTCGGCGATTCTCGACAACAATTTTTTTATCCATCGTGAAGTGCTCACCTGGCGTTACCTGGCGGCCGACTGCCACACCGAGAGCGGCGCTCTGAAGTGCCAGCAGGGGCCTGTGGAATTCGGCGTTCTGGTTCCTCAAGACAGAACTTCGATGCGCGTACGCATGGAACTGGTGGGGAGAGAAAAGGTCACGATCCGGGGAGCGGAGCGGGAACTGTTACGGCTGAACTTGCTGGGCGAGTCATTCTCCTGGGCGCTTTGGGTGGACGAGAAAGACCAGTTCAAACTGGTGCGGGTGCTGATTGCCGACGGTAACACGGAAGTCGTGCGGGACTAGCGTGGAGGAGGCAATGGTGCGACACTTGATCAGGAGCTAAGTGGTTCACCATGCCGGTGACGGATGGACGGACGCTGCGGGTTCTGATCACGGTGCTGCTGTTTGCGCTGGGGTTGGGGTTTCTCTACTTCGCGCGGCAGACCCTGATCGCCTTCCTGTTTGCCATTTTCTTTGCCTACCTGGTAAGTCCCGCGGTGTCGTATCTGGAAAAACTTCTGCATGGGCGCGGCCGCGCCATCGCCGTGATTTACCTTTTGCTGCTGGGCGTGGTGATATTGTTCTTCGCCTCCATGGGACCGCGGATCGGGCGTGAAGGGGCGCGGTTGGTGCGATCGCTGCCGGCCATGGAACAGCTCAGCACCGGTCAGATCGCTGAACAACTCGGGCAGGAACACGGGTGGAACAGCAGAGTCGTCGATTTGCTCCGCGACTACCTCGCCAGCCACAGCGATGAGATCGGCAAGCTGGCGCAGAACGTAGGATTGCACGTGGCGGATGTGGCGAAGGAGGCATGGCTGCTGGTGGTGGTTCCGCTGCTATCGATTTTTTTCTTGAAGGATGGCCGCGCCTTTAGCGAGCTCGCGCTGGATTTGGTGCAGTCGCGATTGCAGCGTGAAATGCTGCAAGGCGTGCTCAGCGACCTGAACCAGATGCTGGTCCACTTCATCCGGGCACAGCTCACGCTTGCGGCACTGACGTTCGTCATGTACTCGGCGGTTCTCGCCACCATGCAAGTGCAAAATGCGCTGGTGCTCGGGACGGTTGGCGGGTTGCTGGAATTTATTCCAGTGCTGGGACCGCTAGTGGCCGCGCTCATTATCGTAGGAGTGGCTTTGCTGACGGGTTATAAGCACTGGCTGTTGCTGATCGTTTTTCTTGGCCTCTGGAGGCTGATCCAGGATTACGTGTCTTCGCCGCGGATCATGGGCCGCAGCATGGAACTGCATCCCCTGGCGGCAATTTTTGGCGTGATGGCGGGCGGAGAAGTGGCCGGCATTCTGGGGATTTTTCTTTCCATTCCCGTGATGGCGAGCTTGCGGATTGTCTTCCGGCGCTGGCGGCTATATGCGCAAAAAAGAAAGTTCGGCCCGCTCAATGAGTATGTGCGGGACAGCCAGGTTGAGCTGGAGAAGTAGGCAGTTCTCAGTTCTCAGTTCTCAGTTCTCAGTTCTCAGTTCTCAGTCCTCAGTTTCTTGCTTTCGCAGCGCGCTTCCCTTTCAGAACATCCCCCTCTTCCAAATTCTCGCATCTATCGCCGGTTCGTTTAGGCGGTCTAGGCTCCTGCTCCAGCTGTTTTTTCTGCCTGTATGTTGCGCAGGAATTCCGCGGCGGCTTCGGGTAGAACCGTGTTGATGAACATGCCTGAGCCCAGTTCGAAGCCGGCTACGCGCGTGAGGCGCGGAATTACGCTTACATACCAGTGAAAGTGCCGGGCGCCGACATAATCCGATGGGCCGCTGCGGATGGTGAAATTCAGGTCAGGATTATCCAGTCCCACGTAAATCTTGGCCAGAAGGTTTCGCAAGACACGGGCCAGATCTGAGGTTTCGGCGGCTGTGATCTCGCCGAAGGTAGCCATGTGGCGCAGCGGAAAGATGTGTGTGGCGAAGGGCGTGGCCGAAGCGAAGACTTCCATCGCTACGAAAAACTCGCTCTTAAGAACGATGCGTGTCTGGTCTTCGACTTCCCGTTCCACCATGTGGCAGAACATGCATTCGCCGGCGTCATCGTAGTGGCGCAGAGCCTCCAGCAGCCGATGGCGGACCTGGCTGGGAATCACAGGGATGGCGATAAGCTGGGAATGAGGGTGCTGCAGGCTGGCCCCGGCGTCGGCCCCGTGGTTCTTGAAAATGGTGACATGGTTGATGCGGTGGTCAATGCTGAGCGCGTTATAACGCTCTTTGTAAACGCTGAGGATGTTGGCAATGTGCACGTCGGGCAGCAAGGCCATGCAGGCGGCGTGATCCGGACTGTCAATGATGACTTCGTGAAAGCCAAAGCCCTCAACCCGGCGGCGCAAGTGCTGCAGGTTGCGCGTGGGCTGAGCGGTGCTGTCAAGCGCGGCGAACTTGTTGGGGATGACGCGTACCGCCCACGGCTCATTGGCAGTTTTGGGAAACCGCATGACTTCCGGCGGAGTTTTATTCTCGTTGCCGGGGCAGAACGGACAGCTCTCCACAAAAGACGGCACGGTCTGCTTGGGACGATGTGTGGCCAACTCCTCGGGACGCTTGGCACGCTCGGTGGCGATGATGACCCATTCCTTGGTAAAGAAATTCTGGCGCAGCTCGGGCATGGTAATCCTCCAGTTTCTTCTATCGGCAGGAAGAGTGTGGCGGTGAAGTGACGGAAGACTTGCGGCTTTGGGGCAAGGTGCGGAGCAGGCGCGGCCCCGCGGTCGGTAACCTTCCGTTAATAGCTCCTGTTGTAGAATCGGAAGACCCTCTTATGAGCAATAAACTTCCCATCGGGATTCTGGGCGCTACCGGCGTGGTTGGGCAGAGGTTTATCCAGATGCTGGAGCGTCATCCGTGGTTTGAAGTGGCGTGGCTGGCCGCTTCCGACCGTTCTGAAGGCAAAACCTATGGCGAGGCTGCGCGCTGGCGGCTGAAGACGGCGATTCCTGCGAACGTGGCCGCGATGAAAGTCTCTCCGGCGACGCCCGAGGGCGCGCCGAAGATTATTTTCGCGGCGCTCGATGCTTCGATTGCCGCCGAAATGGAGCCGCGCTTTGCCGAGGCAGGCTGCGCCGTAGTTTCGAATTCCAGTGCGCTCCGCATGCAGTCCGATGTGCCGCTGGTCATCCCCGAGGTGAACGCGGCGCACATCAAGCTGATCGACGGTCAGGCCTGGCGGAAGAAATCCGGTGGCTATGTGGTGACGAATCCTAATTGCTCGGCCATTGGGCTGGTGCTGGCTTTGGCGCCGTTGCATCGCCGCTTCGGCCTGGATACCGTGATGGCCGTGACCATGCAGGCGGTCAGTGGCGCTGGATATCCCGGCGTGGCTTCGCTCGACATTCTGGGCAATGTGATTCCTTACATCCGGAATGAAGAAGAGAAGATGGAAGAGGAAACGCACAAGCTGCTCGGGCAACTGAATGGATCTGGAATCATTCCCGCGCCGTTCGCCATGAGCGCGCAATGCAATCGGGTTGCGGTCGAGGATGGGCACACGGAATCGGTCTCGGTGCGTTTGAAAACGAAAGCGAAACGAGAAGAAATTATTGCGGCGTGGAACGATTATCGTGCCGAGCCGCAGGAGTTGAAGTTGCCCAGCGCGCCGGAACATCCGGTGGTGTATCTGGAAGCGAGCGACCGTCCGCAGCCCCGGTTTGATGTGGATATAGGAGCGGGCATGACGACTGCCGTGGGGCGGTTACGGCCGTGCGGCGTGTTGGATTGGAAGTTCACCGTGCTATCGCACAACACCATCCGCGGAGCCGCCGGCGCGGCAGTGTTGAATGCGGAGCTGCTCAAGGCTAAAGGCTACCTTGCGACTTCCTAGAATTAAATCCGAACGGCGCTTTTACAGATGGCAGTCCGGGCATCCCGCGAGGATCTCACGCCGATGATCGTGATGAAATTCGGCGGCACTTCGGTGGAAGACGCGCGGGCTATCGAACGCGTGGCCGCAATCGTGAAAGACCGTTTGCCCCAGAAACCGGTGGTGGTGGTCAGCGCCATGGCCAAAGTCACTGACACGTTGCTCACGATGGCGCGTGCTGCGGGCGCGGGAGAGCGCAAGACGGCGCTCAAGCTCTGCCGGTCGCTGCAAGAACGGCACTACAACACTGCCAGCGAGTTGCTGGGCACGGCAATGTTTACCGACTTCCACTCCGAACTGGGCAGCGACTTCGAGGCGCTCGACGAACTGCTGCGCGGCATCACGGCGGTCGGCGAAATCACCCCGCGAACCACTGATCACGTGGCGGCCTTCGGCGAAATGCTTTCCAGCAAGATTGTGGCGGCGGCGTTTGTGGCGCAAGGGCTCAAGGGCGCGCATGTGGATTCGCGCGAAGTTCTGGTGACGGACAGCAATTACATGTCAGCCGCTCCGCTGCAGGAAGAAACCAACGAGCGGCTGCAAAGTAAAGTGAAGCCGCTGCTCGATGCCGGCCAGGTTCCGGTGATGGGCGGGTTCATCGGGGCAAATCGTACGGGCGTCACCACGACAATTGGACGAGGCGGCTCCGATTTTTCCGCGGCAATCTTTGGCGCTGCCTTGGGCGCAGAGCGGATTGAGATCTGGACCGACGTGGACGGAATTCTGACCACCGATCCGCGGATTTGCCCCGATGCGCGCCGGATCAAAGTGATCAGTTTTGATGAGGCGGCGGAGTTGGCATATTTTGGCGCCAAGGTGCTGCATCCGGCGACGGTGCTGCCGGCGATCCAGAAGAACATCCCCGTGTACGTGCTGAATTCGCGCAACCCATCGTGCGAGGGGACGAAGATTACAACCCGCGCGCCGCAGGGGAAAAACATCTTCAAGGCCATTGCGGTGAAGAAGCGCATCACGATTGTGGACGTGGCCGCTCCCCGCATGCTGCTGGCTCATGGTTTTCTGCGCGCGATCTTCGAGGCGTTTGACCGGCACAAGGTCGCGGTCGACGTGGTCTCAACCTCTGAAGTCAGCGTCTCGTTGACCGTCGATTCGAACTACGCCATCCCCGCGCTGGCGGCCGATCTCGCCAAACTGGCCGACGTGAAGTATGAAGGCCGCAAAGCCATTGTGTGTCTGGTAGGCGAGAGCCTGCGCGATAAGCCAGGCGTGGCCGCGCTGGTGTTTGGCGAACTGAAAGACAAAAAGATTCGCATGATTTCGCAAGGCGCATCGGAGATTAATCTGACATTTGTGATCGAAGAGGATGAAGTGCCGGAGGTGATCCAGCGGCTGCATGGCACGTTTTTTGCGGAGTTGGATCCGGAAGTGTACGCGTAGCTGGGAATGTCTTTGCGTCCTTTGCGGCCTTTCTTAGCGACCTTTGCGGTTAAAATGTTTTGACTCCATGAACATCCTGGTTCTAGGCCGCGGTAAGACCGGATCGCTGGTGGCGGAGGTCGCGCGCCAGCGCGGGCACCAGGTTCAGGTCGCGGGTTCTACGGAGAATGCGGACTGCGCGGCCCTCACTCCACAAGCACTGCGCGACATCGATGCGGTGATTGATTTCACCGCTCCTTCTTGCGTTGTGGGCCATATCGAGGCCTGTGTCGCGGCGGGAAAGAGCATGGTGGTCGGCACTACGGGCTGGCATGGGGAAACGGACCGAATCCGTAAGTTGGTGGAGAGCCACGGCATCGGATTCGTTTACGCAGCAAACTTCTCCATCGGTGTGAACTTATTTCTCGACGTCGCCCGCGCGGCCGCCGCCGCCCTGAAGCACGACTATTCTGGACAAATCTTCGAGCGGCACCACGTTCACAAGAAAGATGCGCCGTCAGGCACGGCCATCGCCATCCAGCGCGTAATCCGCGAAGCTTGCGGCAAGGATGAAGACCTTGAGATTATTTCCTTTCGCGAGGGCGAAGTCGTGGGCATGCACGAGGTCGTGCTGGAATCCGCTGCCGACAGGATTTATCTCTGCCACGATGCCAAGTCGCGCCAGGGCTTCGCCGATGGAGCGGTGCGTGCCGCGGAGTGGTTAGTCGGCAAGAAAGGCTTCTACGATTTCAAAGATGTGTGGCGAGAGCTGTAAAATGTATCCGCGGAATCGCATGACGAAGTCACGCTACAGTCTCGACCACGCGATCTCTCAATTTACGTTAGGCAAGCTTTCCTATAGCGACCTGCCGGATGTCGCCTGTGATGCTCTGGAACTCGGGCTCGACGGGCCAGCCATCCCCCGGCTTGCATCGCTTCAGAAGCCGTCCTACTTCGGCGTAGGCGATCTATTCGAAAAGGCGCTGCGCGAGATGGGCATCGAACAGTGGTCAAAACGGGACGCAGCGGTGTTTCTGGCAAAGGACATAGGGCGGGATATCCTTGCCGGCAAGAAGGAACCGCTCGCCGGAGCAGACGAGATCTGGGAACTATGCGTCGCAGCCGACTATCCGAAGGAACTTACAATTTTCGGCGGACTGGATCAGGAATTCAATATTCCTCAGCTTGTTGAAGAATGCCGAATTCTGGTCGCCGAACCTCAACGGACCTATTTCCTGGAGTGAGAGTTTTCCTTGTCCTGCCCATTCGCGTTATCTTATTACCATGCAACTACGTGGCTGTGGTACTGCACTCGTAACTCCGTTTCATCAGGATGGCTCCATCGACGACGCTGCCCTGCGCAATCTGGTGGCGTGGCAGGTCGAGTCCGGCATAGATTTTCTCGTCCCCTGCGGAACCACTGGCGAGACGCCGACTCTCACGCACGACGAATGGCTGCACGTGATCGACACCACCATCGAGGTGGTCGCTGGCCGCGTGCCGATCATGGCCGGCGCAACTTCAAACTCCACTCACGACGCTGTAGAAAAAGCTAAAGAAGTCGCCGCGCGCGCTGGAGTCGATGCCATCCTCACCGCTTCTCCGTACTACAACAAGCCGACGCAGGAGGGCCAGTACCGTCACTTCAAGGCGATCGCCGAAGCGGTGGGCGACAAACCAATCATTCTTTACAACGTGCCCGGCCGCACCGGAGCGAACATCGAACCGGCAACGCTGGCACGCCTGGCAGAGATTCCGAATATTGTGGGCGTGAAGGAAGCCAGCGGCAACATGACGCAGATCGCCGAGGCCATCAACGCTGTGCCCGAGACTTTCTTGGTTTTCTCCGGAGATGACGCCGTTACGTTGCCCGTGATCTCGCTGGGGGGCGTGGGCATTGTCTCAGTGGCTTCGAATGAAATTCCGCACGAGATGGCGAACATGACGCGGGCTGCGCTCAACAATGACTGGACCACGGCGCGCGGCATTCATCGCAAATATCTGCCGTTGATGCAGGCGAACTTTATCGAATCAAATCCGCTCCCGGTGAAAGCCGTGCTGGCGATGATGGGCAAGATCGAAGAAAACTATCGTCTGCCGCTCTTGCCCATGCGCCGCGACACGCGCTCGAAGCTGCACAAAATCGCCGCAGACGTTGGACTGATCGCCAAGCCAGCAGCGCCCGCGCCGGAGTCCGCGGAATTCTACATCTATGAAAACTGGGCGGCAGGCCCGCACAAGATCGTCCTGCATCGCGGATCGTGCGGACAATGCAACCAGGGCAAAGGACGTCCCGCAGGACACGACGCCAACCACGCGCGCTGGCACGGACCCTATGCGACGCTGGCCGTAGGACGCGACGCAGCGCACGGCATGACCGGCGTGCTGATTCGCAGCGAGTGCAAGTGCGTGTAAAGCAATTGCTGATTGTTGATTGCTGATTGTTGATTGAAACCTCCGGGTCCGTCCTTAGGTTTAATCATCAATCAACAATCATCAATCAACAATTCAATGCAATCCCTCAAAGCTTCCATCGAGCGTCTCGCCGCACTCGGCGAGGTTGAGCACAATCCCGAGGCGCGGCCGGCGTTTCTCGAATTTCGCGACGCGCTCACCCTGGGCAAGATCCGCGCCGCCGAAAAGATCCCGAACGAAAAGGGCGAAGCCCGCTGGGTCGTGAACACCTGGGTGAAACACGGCATTCTGCTGGGCTTCCGGCTCGGTGAACTGGCTGAGACGGGCTGCGCCGCTCTGACCTTCGTGGATAAAGATACGTTCCCTGCGCGCAGTTTTCTGTCGCCGATCGCGTGCGCGTCGTTCCCGGCGGTTCGTCGGTACGCGTGGGAAGTTATGTTGCGCCATCGGTAATCTGCATGCCGCCGATGTTCATCAACGTGGGCGCTTACGTCGATGAGGGCACGATGGTCGATTCACACGCGCTGGTGGGCTCGTGCGCGCAGGTCGGCAAGCGCGTGCATCTGAGCGCGGCGGCCCAGGTCGGCGGCGTGCTTGAGCCGGTGAATGCGGCCCCGGTGATCATCGAAGACGATGTGCTGGTCGGCGGCAACTGTGGAATCTACGAAGGCACGCTGGTGCGCGCGCGGGCAGTGCTGGGCGCAGGAACCATATTGACGCGTTCGACGCCACTCTACGACCTGGTGCGGGGCGAAGTCTATCGCGCGACTGCGGAGTCTGTGCTCGAGGTTCCTGAAGGAGCAGTCGTCGTGCCAGGATCGCGCGCAGTGAAAAAAGGCGCGGCTGCGGAGTTGGGAATCTCTTTGTACACGCCGGTGATCGTGAAGTATCGCGACGAGAAAACCGATCGCGGAATTGAGTTGGAAGATTGGCTACGGTGATAGGCGATGCGGGGCTGTCGGACTCTACCACGTTCCTCTTGTCTTGCCGCGTGGCGCGGCTCCGCCCGCATTTGGAATGACAATCTAACCAACGCTGATCGCGAGCTTCCCGTCATCCATCGAGACTGACCCGAATCTGCGCAAGCTTCTCCACCACCGCGTCGGCTTCTCGCAGCGCTGACGCCGGATAAGTGCTGGCCAGCCCAATCACTCTCATCCGAGCTGCATGCGCCGATTGGATTCCCGCGGGTGCGTCTTCGATGACCAGACACTCATCCGGATTCACGCCCAGAAGCTCCGCGCCTTTCAAATACGGCGCCGGATGCGGTTTTCCATTGGCAACATCATCCGCGGTAATCATGATCTTCGGGGCCGGTATTCCGAATAGCCGCAGCCGCGTGCTGGCCAGCTGACGAGTCCCGGAGGTGACCACGCACCAGCGGCCCTCAGGAATCATGCGCGACAAGTTCGACTGCGCCGGGCATCGCGACGACACCGTCGCGGTCCTCCGCCTCACGGCTTTCCAGCTTCCGTACCTCCGCTTCCGCATCCAGATGAGGAGCGACCGCTCGAATCACTTCGATGGTGCGAACGCCGTGGGCGACTGCCATCACTTTGTCGCCGTCAATTCCCTGCTCGCGGGCCCATGCGCGCCATTGCCGCTCCACTGAACGCGTAGAGTCGACCAGAACTCCGTCGAGATCAAACAAAATGGCGGCGCAGCGGAAGATTGTCATTCTTTTTTGTAACACAGGGAGGCTAGCGAACCTGCGCCGGCAGAACCTGCGGCGATGGTCCCAACGTTGCGTGAGCTTGCTGGCGCACTTGTAAATGCCGCTCGCGAAAGTGGGCCTTGGCGCGCTCGCCCCAGGCGCGTACGAACCAATAGTTCAGACCCGCGCCCAGGGCGGAACTGACCAGCGGAATCATCCGCCCCGCCCATTTCTCCACCACCTCAGCGCTGGCGCGCGCGGCGATACGCTGAATCACGCGCGGCACAAACTTGTTGACTACTTCTTTTTCAATAAGATCGCGGCTGATGTCGACTCCCGCGGCGCTGGCGGCGGCGATCCAGAGTTCGGCGATCTCGTCGTCGGTGTTGAACTGAAACCCGTAGACCAGACTCAGCTTTTGAATTGTGCGCATGGTGATCGCTGACAAAATACCAAGATCGGGCAGAATGGTGATCAGACCGCCCAGCCCGAAGCCCGCGCCCTCGACGGCGGCGAGCTTCATGCCACTGCGAATGAGTTCGTCGGCCACAGAGTCAAGCTCTCCCATCTCGAGCGAATACACTCCGTGGTACCCGCTAATCGGCAGCCTGTAGGCCGTGCGGAGTTGCAGCAGAAACTTTCCGGGATCGACCTGCACCGTAGAATAGGCGCGCGTCAGCCCCTTGATCAGCGTCTTTTCGACGCGTGTCCGAAGCCACGACTTGGAATCTGCCGTCATTCGTTTCACCATAACCCAGCGCCAGCGAGAAAGCTATCCGGCGCGGACAGTAGAGCCGTCTCTCCGTGCGGTAGAACACAGAGTCTGTGCTAGCATCAAATATCTAATGCCAACTGGAAAATTGCAGATTATCCCCCTCGGGGGCCTCGGCGAGTTCGGTATGAACTGCATGGCGGTGCGCTGGGGCGACGACATTATTGTGATCGATGCGGGCCTCATGTTCCCCGAAGCGGAACTGCTCGGCGTCGACATCGTGGTCCCGGATATTTCCTATCTCACCGAGAACCGGCAACGGGTTCGCGGGATTGTCCTCACTCACGGCCACGAAGATCACATCGGCGCGCTGCCCTGGATTCTTTCCGAACTCAACGTGCCGGTGTGGGGCACAGAGTTCACGCTGGCCTATGTGGAAGACAAACTCGACGAGCACGGATTGCTCGAAGACGCCGATCTGCGCGAGATTCGTGCCGGTGAGCGATTCAAGGCAGGCGCCCTCACGATTCATCCCATTCGCGTGACCCACAGTCTGGTGGATTGCGTCGCGCTTGCCATTCACACACCGCTGGGCGTGATCATTCACACCGGCGATTTCAAGGTTGATCCCACTCCCACCGACAATCATTTGTTCGATCTGCACGCCTTCGCCGAATACGGCAAGCAAGGCGTGCTGGCGCTGTTTCAGGATTCGACCAACGTTGAGCGTAAGGGTTACACCCCCAGCGAACGCGCGGTGCGCCGAAAGTTTGACGAGGTGTTCGCACACACGCAGCGGCGGCTTTTCATTTCGTGTTTCTCGTCTTCCATTCATCGCATCCGGTTGGCGGTGGAACTCGCTCACCAGCACGGGCGCAAGGTGGCTTTCATTGGCCGCTCCATGAATAACTCCGCCGAAATTGCCGAGGATCTGGGCTACCTGGAAATTCCCGAGGGGCTCGTGATCAATCCCGGCGAGATGAAGAATTTTCCGCCGGAAAAAGTTTGCGTGATGATCAGCGGAACCCAGGGCGAACCCATGTCGGCTCTGTCGCGCGCGGCGGTGGACAATCACAAGCACGCCAAAATCGAGAAGGGCGACACGGTCGTGCTCTCGTCACGCATCATTCCCGGCAACGAAAAAACAATTTATCGCATGATCGATCACCTCTTCCGGCGCGAAGCGTATGTCATCTACGAAGATGGCACCACGCCTCCCATTCACGTCAGCGGGCACGGCAGCCAGGAAGAGTTGAAGCTGATCATCAACCTGGTGAGGCCGAAGTACTTTATTCCCGTGCATGGCGAATACCGGCAACTGAAGCTGCACGCGGAGATGGCTGGAGCCATGCACAGCTCAGTGGGCAAAGTAATCCTGATCGAGAGCGGCGACATTCTCGAGTTCGACGAACACACCGCCCGCAAGGCCGGACGCGTTAATGTGGGCCGCGTCTGCATCGATTCCGGCTCGCGCACTGACGTGGTCGAGGATTTGATCATCAAAGACCGGCGGCACTTGAGCGAAGACGGCATCGTGCTGCCCATCATTGCGATCAACAAGTTATCGGGACGCGTGGAAACCGCGCCGGAGATCGTGACCCGCGGCTTCAACCCCGGCGACGACGGCCTGATGGATAGCGCACGGCGCATCGTCGAAGACACGCTTGCGCACTCCAGCGAAGAAGAAAAAGCCGATTACGGTGTAATTAAGGAAAAAATCCGCGCCGATTTGAAGCGCTATATTTCCAAGCAAACGCAGAAACGGCCGCTGATCATGCCGGTGATATTGGAGATTTAGCTGGGCTTATACGGTGGTACTATTTGCATATGGCAACGGAATTCGTGGAGGAGCGCGAGGGTGGGCTGTGGATCATGGGCACGCGTGTCTCTTTGGATTCCATTGTGTACGCATTTTTCCGCGGCGCATCGCCCGAAAGCATTGCCCAGTCGTTCCCTATCCTGAAACTGGAAGAAGTCTACGGGGCCATAACCTACTACCTCGGCCACCAGGCGGATGTGGACTCGCGCCTGAGACAACAGGACCGAGAATTTGAGGCGTTGCGTGCGCAGGCACGGCAAGCGAATCCCGCCCTGTACAAGAAGCTGGAAGAATCTAAGAAAATCGAAAAAGTCAGCCAGCGCCTAAACCCGTGAAGGCACGCTACCAGGCAGACGCCGACCTCAACGAAGATCTGGTCACGGGAATTCTGCGTCGCGAACCCAAAGTCGATTTTCAGACCGCAACCGCGGCGGCCCTACGCCTTCTCTCGGATTTGGACGTTTTAACGTTGGCGGCCCGCCAGGGCCGTGTTTTGGTCTCCCATGATCGCCGGACCATGCCGCGGGCGTTCGCAGGATTCGTACGCTCGAACGTAAGCCCCGGCATTTTCATTGTCTCCCAAATGACGGACTTGCTTAACGCGATTGACGAGTTACTCCCGGTGTGGTCGGCTTCCGAGGCTGAGGAGTGGACGAACCAACTGGCCACCATCCCGCTCTAGGAATATGGTGACCCTTGATGATATCCGCGCCGCCCGGGCCCGCCTCAAAGGCATCGCCGTCCACACGCCTCTGATCGAATTCGATCAACAAGAGTCCAGCGCACACCGCCTTTTCCTCAAGCCCGAAAACCAGCAGCCTATCGGCGCTTTCAAACTTCGCGGGGCTTACAACAAGATCTCCTCGCTCTCACAAGAAGATCGCAAGCGCGGAGTGATCACCTACTCCAGCGGCAACCATGCGCAAGGCGTGGCTTATGCCGCGCGGGCACTGGGGGTCAAGGCAGTGATCGTGATGCCGGAGAATGCCCCGGCAATCAAGCGCGAAGCCACAGCCGCTTTGGGCGCGGAAATCGTATTCGTCGGTCCGGGCAGCGACGAGCGACAGAGCAAGGCCGAAGAACTTGCGGCGCAGCATGGATACGTGATCGTGCCTCCCTTCAACGACGAGCACATCATCGCCGGTCAAGGCACAATTGGCTTGGAGATTCTCGAAGACTTGCCTGAGGTAGAAACGGTTCTTGCGCCGGTCGGCGGCGGTGGCATGATCAGCGGCGTGGCAACAGCGATTAAGCTGAGCAAGCCGTCGGTCAAGATAATCGGAGTGGAACCGGAACTGGCGGGCGATGCGCAGGCCAGTTTGCGCGCCGGAAAGATCGTTCAGTTCCCCGCTGACGATGTTTCACGCACCATTGCCGACGGGCTGCGTACGCAAAGCATCGGCGCCATCAACTTCGAGCACATCCGCCGCTACGTTGACGATATCGTCACCGTATCCGAGGATGAGATTCGCGAAGCGGTTCGACTGCTGGCGGCCAATCCCGCAACCGTTGCCGAACCGAGCGGTGCCGTGTCTGTCGCAGGATTCCTGTTCCACCGCGAGCAACTTCCAAAGACGAAACTCAACGTCGCCATCATCAGCGGCGGTAACATCGATCCTAAGATGCTCGAGGAGTTTCGTGGCGCGGATAGGCGGGGCTAGGGAGAAACACGATCACTTTGAACGTCCTGCCAAGAACCAGCGCCGCAGTGCGACCACGGACCACACAGCCTCAACCAATCCAAAGGGCCACGCTCCCTGCAGAAACCCGTAGACGGAGCCGAGCGCGCATGCTCCCGCAAAGGCCAGGATGTACCAGCGGCTGCGCGCTTCGAGGGCGTAGCAGACCAGCATCGCCGTTACCGCGAATAGACCGAAGATGGATAAGGGCGTCATGGGAACGTCAGCGCATGCTCGGATAGCAATCCTACCAGTTGTGGCTTGGTTGTCGGCGTGGAGAAATCCGACATCGATCCTTGACTTGCAGTCTCTGAACCATCATCTTTAGGGAATGAGTCTGCGAATTGCAACGGTTGCTGCGGCACTCCTTTTTGCGTCTTCTATGGCCTTCGCCGACGCCAAGCGTGGAACGCTGGTGCACGAAGAAACCATGCGCGTCTCTCCCAGCCCGGAGGCCGCCAAGCTGGCTGAGGCGGGACGCGGCCGCGAGTTGATTATCCTTGACACCAGCCGCGACTGGGTTAATGTGCAAGCGATTCTGCGCGAGCCGCACCACGAAGAAGGCGCAACCGAAGAAGAAGAGGAAGGCAAGGCGGTCACGGGCTGGGTTCTGGCCAAAGCGGTGATCACTACCACAACGCAAGATGGCGATCGAATCATCTTCGGCGAAGCGGCGGATTCCGAAGATCAGGCGAGCCGGCGCCGCGGCCGCCGCGATGCGGCGCAGGATGCGCTGCGGCTTTACTATCGCGTCTATGATCTGATGCCGGCCTCGCCGCTGGCCGCGGAGGCGCTCTATCGCGCGGCTGATATCCGGTGGCAAATCGAAAGGGCCGACGTGATGACGCGGCCTTCCGCGCGCGAACGCCAGGCTTACATGCGCGGGCAAATGCAGGAAGAATGGATGAAACTGCTGATCAAGAAATATCCCGGCACGAAGTGGGCTGACCTGGCCGCTTTTCGCCTGCTCGAAAACAAACTTTGCGGCGAATGGGAAGGGCTGTCGAAGTGCCCGGACAAGGAAGCCGAACTCTACGAAAATTATGCCAAAGAACATCCGCAGTCTCCGGCCGCGCCAGAGGCCCTGTATAACGCGGCCTGGCGGCGCTCGGCGCTGATTGAGATTTATCGCATTGAACCGAATCAGAAGAAGGCAGCGGAATCTAAAGACCGCGCGCTGGCGCTAGCGCAAAAAGTCGTCAGCCAGTATGGGCAGAGCGATTGGGCTTTGCGCACACAGCGGCTGATTTTTTACATCCAGCAAGGCATTCCTACCTACGGCAGCAGCGGCGACTAGGCGGATGTATGAACGCGGACATTTTCCAGTAACCTCCTCGCAAAGTTTTTCTGCGATACTGTTCCCTTACTGCTGGAGGACGATTGAACGACTACTTGTTGTCTGTGATCCTGGGGATTGTGGAAGGGCTGACGGAATTTCTGCCGGTCAGCTCGACCGCGCACCTCAGGCTTTCCGAAGCGCTGCTGCACATCAACCTGTCGGATGGCTACTGGAAGATGTATTCCATTGTCATTCAACTGGGCGCGATTCTTTGCCTGCCGGTGTATTTTCGTCAGCGCATCGCGACGTTCCTTTCTACTTTCCCGCGCGGCGAGCGCGGTGACCGCACGCCGCTCACGCATCCTCTGGGGTTGGTCACCGTGGCTTTTGTCGTGACGGCGATTCCTTCTTTCCTGCTCACCAAGGTCATTGGCAAACACCTCGAGAACCTTTACATCATCGGATGGTCGCTGCTGATCGGCGGAATCGTTATGTGGATCGTCGATGCGATGAATGCGAAGTCGGAGGCTGCAGGGCCATCGGCGGGCGGGGGCCGCATCCACACCTGGAAGATGGAGAACATGAGCCTGGGACAAGCCGTGTGGATTGGCTTTTGCCAGATCTTTTCGGGAGTGTTTCCGGGAACGTCGCGCTCGATGTTGACCATCGCAGCGGGTCAGATTGCGGGAATGTCGCGAGCATCGGCGCTGGAATTCTCCTTCTTTGTGTCGATTCCGACCATGGTTGCGGCTACGGGATACACGCTGTTCAAGTCGGTGATGGGCAAGGGCGAGAATCCGATTGGGGTCTCGCAGATCGATCCGCATGGATGGATCGTGCTGGCCATCGGCTTCGTGGTTTCCTACATCGTTGCCTATGCATCGGTGGCGTGGTTCATGGCTTATGTGCGGAAGCATGGGTTCGTGCCGTTCGCGGTTTACCGGCTCATCGTCGGAACGCTGGTGCTGGTCTTCGCGGCTAAGCTGGGAGGATAGTCCCTGCAAAGCACTGATTCAGCAGCCATTTGATTGTCAAAGAACTGTGCTAACGGCCCGTTGCCCAGGCCGGGGGTGAGTTTATAGCTTGATAACTATTTACCTTCTTATTACAGGGTACCCCCCCCTCCCCCACCCCCTCGATCTTTGGAATCATCGACTTAAGCAGGTAAATATATACTTGACACACGCGACGAAAAAGCGTACATTTGTGACATGAAAACGCCACGGACTTTACAGGAAGCCATCGTTTATTTCTCCGATCCTGACCGCTGCTTTGAGTACGCCTGTAAGCTGCGTTGGCCTGACGGCAAGATTCATCTGCCCGCGATGCAGTTCCGACCAGCACTGGTTTATCAACTCCAAGACGCGTAAAGGTACGCCGCGCAAGCTGTGGCTGTGCCGGGGCTGCAACAAGCAGTTCACACTTAAAGTGAACACGATTTTTGAGGATTCCGCGCTCGGCATGGATAAATGGATGACAGCATTTTGGATGCTGGTCAACTGCAAGAATGGCGTTAGCAGCGTGGAGATTGGCGCGACGCTGGGAATCACTCAGAAGTCGGCGTGGTTTATGCTGCAACGCCTTCGCTCGGCCTTGCATAATCGGACATTCGGCAATACCGCGAAGATCGGCGGGCCTGACAGCGAAGTAGAGGTAGACGAGACTTTTGTCGGCGGACTCACGAAGAACATGCACAAGGGCCGCAAGATTCGCATGGTTCAACAGGGCGGCATCCACGGCGGAAAGACCATCGTGCAGGGACTTCTTGACCGCAATCTTCGACAGGTTCGCGCTACGGTTGTGCCAGACGTGAAGCGCGAAACTTTGCAAAATCAGATTCTCAAGAACGTCAAGTATGGAACGAAGGTTTACACAGATGAAGCGACCGCCTATGACAATGGGATGCAACGCCGCTTGATAACCCTGTTTTGGCCCGCAAAATCCGTCAAACAAAGGACTTAGAGGTCAAAATCTAGAAAGCAAAGGACTTGCTGCTCGAATTTTGGCCCGGGCGCGTCCGTTTTGCTTTCGCCGACTTTACTGCCTCTGCTTGGGCAATTATGCAGTGGGTTGTGGGCGACCGCAAGGTCAGATGTCACATAGGTTGCCTGTGGAAATCTGTGGAAATCAAAAGCCCCGCCCAAGCGGGGGCTTGGTGGGTACCCCGAGGGTAGAGGCGTTGCGGCTGGGCCGATCCCCGGCCTCGGTCCGGCTAATCGCTCTTTATGAGGCCTGTGAGACCAGCTACGAAGAACGTCGCCAACAACCAGCCCAAAGCGATCATGCCCCAACGGAACCACCTCAGCTTCCAAGGGGTGAGCGCGAAAGCTCGCAGGATACGACCACACGCCCTTTCTACCGCCGACTTGGGTTCGGATCGTTGAGGCTCTGCTCGCCTAAAGTCTGGATCCGGCTGCCAGCGTTCATCTTGCCCAAACTTGACCAACGGAACGCAGTTCTCGATAGAGTAGATAAGCGGCGTAAAGGGTTGGTAGTGTTCAGGCGCCTTGCCTTGACGGAGCGCCGCAAGTGCCTCCTTGTCGGTTGGGACCATTGCTCCAAGACGACGGGCGCGTCGAAATATGATCCAGCCAACTCCCGCCAGACCGATGGATTCTAGTATCGCCCAGCCTGGATGGAGGCCGTAGCCGATAATCGCCCAGGATAGTGCGTCCTCGGTTGAATCAATACACCAGAGGATTCGGTGTGTATCGGGTGGTGAGCCAAGCACTCTTTTTCGCTCCGCTGCCCTTACCCGGCTTTCCGATTCGAACAGCACTTGCTTCGCAACGTCGTCGTAACCCATCTCACGCATCACTTTCGCGAGGTGTCGATAGGGCTGCGGTGCAAATTCCTTTTGTCCGTCAAGCCATTTGAGCCGCATTGCGGCGTCCGTCGGACCGTTGATGATTCGTTCATAAGCGAACCCATCCAGTCGTAATTCATCTGTCTCTCGCCAGCTTGCTTCGTCGTCCGTGAGCGAACCCGTGGAGGCACCAGCTAGGTCAAGTAATTTGCAACTTCGCACATTGCGCCAGAGGAAGCCCCCCTTCATCACAACCCTTTCTAGGTCCACTCTACCCAACGCTCCGCCTTCGCAACAGAGAGTTCCTCCTATTTGAGCGCCAGCCAGTCGGATGTCGCCAACTGCAAAAAACGTGCCCCTGAATAGGACGTCCCCTTTGACCTCGAGTCGATCGGCATGTAGCGCCACTCCGGGGTTCTTAAAAGTACCATCGTCGCAATCCAGGGTGCCCCCGATGTGTCCTCCGACCAGTCGCACCTCGTCGCTTGCCGAGAAGCCTTCCTTGAGGAAGACTGTGCCTCTCACCTGAACGCCGTCGGCGCTCAGGTACCCGACGGAACTGCCTGTCAGCAGCAGAACTGGGACCGTGGCGTTATGCAGGTCAATATGATCGAGTTTGCATCGCTGAAAACCGAGAGGGAATGGTACGTTTGCGAAGGCCAAGCACACCAAGCCGTTTATCTTTGCACCGAAGACGTGAATTCCCGGAGGTTTGACCATTCTTGAGGCCTCGGGATTCAGGCAAAGCCAGCAGATCAGTTCGGCTCGAATTTCGCGTTCCCTGCCCCATCCGTCAGCACCTGCTGGGTCGTTTCTCGGGTCTGCGAGGTTGGCATTCGGTCCACAAAAACACGCTTCACCCGTCAAGACGGCTTCCAAGACTCGGACTTCGGCCTCGCTCAGCGTGCCGAATTGTTTACGTGCTAGAGCCCCAAGCTTAACGGTGTTGATCGCGGCGTCGTCTGCCATTTCCTGCCCCCTTCTTAATGAGATCAAGGCACTTATTTGCTGGTCCCCTCCGACGCGGTGCGAGCGAACTCTGACCGACTCGCTGGTCACTTGGGGGCCGGCCCATCTTTGCCGTAGCAATCATAGCCGAGGTCGCTCCACCTTTCGCGGTTTTCGAAAGGTGGGTGGCGATGGTGCACTAGCAAGGCTTTGGAGAAACGAAGACGACGATTTCGGTTGGGAACAAATCGAAGTTGGTGTCCTCCGTCGGTGAGGAAGGCCTAAGGCGCAGGCGGCATCGCGTCCCACCCCTTCGACAGGCTCAGGGCAGGCTCTTCGAAAACCGCGAAGGGTGGGACATCTTCAGTTGTGTGGTTCCAACAAAGGTGGGCCCGCCCCCCGCGAGTCAGGATGGGTGCGCAGATGACTAAGTCTGCTGATAGCGGAGGACGTCCTCCACTTCTTCATTCAGTTCATCCGCGGCTTTATTGATGAGTTCGAGATCGCGAGCTTCAATCTGCGCCCGCGCCTGTTGGCGCAAGTACCGAGCCAGCACCGCCTCGATAAATGCCGAACGCGGTTGCTTCGATCCTTTCTGTTTCGATCCTCCCTGCTTCGACCCAGCCATGCGATCGATGCCTGCCAGTATTTCCCTGGAGAGTGTGATGGATGTCTTCTCTTTCATACTACTAACATACTACCACACGAAATGCCCTGGCTGGCGCAAAGGTTACCCCAGGCGCTAAAGCGCGGATTCATTTTCAGCGACTTAGCGGCACGAGTGGAACTCGTGCCCTTCCCGATCTGGCTCGAACCCGAGTTTTTTCGCAATCGTGAACCCTTGCCGTTCCCGATCCGTCAGGCGCGCGACCAGACGGGAAGCCAACTAAACACCCCCTTCCTATTCCGTCATTGCCGACTCGTTCCATTCTTGTAATAATGATTGCGCTCTGGCCGATTTGCGCCACGGGATTCGTATCCGTGGGAAACGGCCCTCATGCGTTTTCTGGCTAGCATCTTTAACCCCACGGGAAACCGGCGGCTGAATGAGCTGATCGGGTTCCTGTTGTGCGTCTCTGCGCTCCTCCTCTTCCTCGCGCTGGCTTCGTATTCGCCGCTTGATCCCTCGCTGAATAGCGCCTCGGTGCTTACCGGAACCCGCGTTGCCCGCAACTGGATTGGCGTAGTTGGGGCAATGGTTTCGGACTTGACTCTGCAGTTCTTCGGGATCGGAGCGTTTCTGCTGCCGGTGTTTCCGGCGTTGGTGGGAATCCGCTGGTTTGCTTCACGGAAGATTCAGTCTCCACTGGCGAAGAGTTTGGGTGGGACATGGCTGGTGGTTTTCGTGCCTGCGATGCTGGCTTTGCTGCCGGGGCACACGCGATGGCTAAACGCGATGCCAATCGAGGGCCTGCTGGGGCGGGTTGTAGGCGATTTCCTGATCCACTACTTGAACGTGGCAGGCGCTTACATTGTTTGCGCGAGCGTGCTGGCGGTAGCGCTGTATCTCTCGACGGCATTTTCGTTTTCGGCGATTCAACTGTGGGCGCCTACTCGGTTTGCCTTTGTGACTGCGTTGTGGAATCGCTACCAGGATTGGCGGGAGGAGCGCTCCAAGCGGCGGCAACAGAAGGAACTGGACAAGCGGCGGATGGCCAAGCCGGTAGTGAAGACGCAGATGATTCCCTCGCGGCAGGCGGCTTCCGATCCTGCGGTGCAGGCCAGGGTTTCGCCGGAACCGCGGCGGACGGGCATCGAACGCATGCTGGGGGATAATACGGGGCCGGTTTCAACCGGTGGTATTTTGCCCGACTCGCTGGCTGGGGTCGGAGGCGCGGGTAGGGATGCTTCGACTGCGAATGAGGCTGCTTCGCTGCCTCATTCTCCGCTCAGCATGACAGGGGATCCGGAGGTCACCGAGCGGGCTGACAGCGATCACAAGCCGAAGACTACGATGCCGCGAATTGCCGGCGGCTACAAGCTGCCTTCGAGCAGCCTGCTGCAGCGTCCGGATGAGCAGGGAGTGGTGGATGCCGACGAACTGAAGCTGCTGGCGCAGGTGCTTACGGAAAAGTATGCCGAGTTTGACGTACACGGGCAGATCACCCAGATCAATCCTGGGCCTGTGGTCACCACGTTCGAGTTCAAACCGGATGCCGGAATCAAGTACAGCCGCATTACGAATCTGACCGACGATCTTTGTTTAGCGTTGAAGGCCGAAAGCATTTTGATCGAGCGCATGGCCGGGAAGTCGACCGTGGGCATCCAGGTGCCGAACCGCGAGCGCGAGATTATCTGGCTGCGGGAAAACATTGAGTCGCAGGAATTCATGGGCTCGAAGTCGAAGACCACGCTGGCCATGGGCAAAGATATCAACGGGCGCATTGTCACCGCCGATCTCAACGGCATGCCGCATTTGCTGATTGCGGGATCTACCGGGTCGGGCAAGAGCGTTGCCATCAACGCCTTTATCATGTCGATTCTGTATAAGGCTACGCCAGATCAGGTGCGGCTGATTCTGGTCGATCCGAAGCGGCTGGAGCTGGGCAATTACGAAGGCGTGCCGCATCTTTATACGCCGATCATCACTGAGCCGAAGCTGGCGGCGAACGCCTTGCGCAACGCGGTGCGCGAGATGGAGCGCCGGCTGAAGCTGCTGGCGGCCAAGGGCGTGCGCAACATCGACCAGTACAATCGGCTGTTCGACAACGGCGGAACGCCAAGTTTGTTTGAAGAAGATTCCGACGACAAGCCGATTCCTTACATCGTGATCATCATCGACGAATTGGCCGATCTGATGATGCTCGATTCGTCGAACGTGGAAGAGTCGATCACGCGGCTGGCGCAGATGGCGCGCGCCGTGGGCATTCACTTGGTGCTGGCTACGCAGCGTCCGTCAGTGGACGTGATTACGGGATTGATCAAGGCGAACTTCCCGGCGCGAATTTCTTTCCGCGTGGCCACCAAGGTGGATTCGCGAACCATTCTTGATGCCAACGGCGCCGAAGCTCTGCTGGGCAAGGGCGACATGCTTTATTTGCCTTCGGGATCGGCGCGGGTCCATCGCTTGCACGCGCCGCTGGTCACGGAAAAAGAAATTGCAGCGGTGGTGGAGTTCTGGAAGGCGCAGGGCTCGGCGGAGTATCAGCAGCAGTTCCTGGAAGCTCCGCAAGAGGAACGCCAGGCGGGGAGCGGCGGCGGCACGGAGGGATCGGACGAAGCGGGCGAGGACGATCCTCTGTACCAGGATGCGGTGAAACTGGTGGTGGAGTTTGGGAAAGCGTCCACTTCCCTGCTGCAACGGCGGCTGCGTGTTGGGTACGGGCGCGCGGCGCACCTGATCGATCTGATGGAGCATGACGGGATTGTGGGCGCAGCGGATGGTCCGAAGCCGCGCGAAGTGTTGAAGCGTCCGGACTGGATTTCTGAGATTGAAGAGACCATGCGATAGGCCGCATAGAGTACGCCATGCCGAAACGCAATCTCCGCGTGCTGAAGTGGCTTGGGACTACTCCCGCCATTGCTATTTGCACCGAGTGCAATCGCGAATTCAGGGTTCCCCTCGAAGTGTTGAAACGTGTAGGCGGAGCCGCGGAAAATCTTAAACTTCAATTCGCGCGCCACCAATGCCAGGCAGAGGGCGGCGATTCAACAGTGAGGTGATTTCTTCCCGGCTAATAATTAGTGAGTCTTGAGTCTCCGCCAGGAGCGCAGATTCACTGCGTAGAGGGCGATGCAGAAAACGTTTGCCGGAATAAATCCAAATTGAGATGTGTGAAAACCGATCACGCAGACGACGGCGCTGTTGATCGCGGCCAGGATCCAGCCTTCCCAACAGCGCCTTCCTACCAAGATGGTGGAAGCGATTGTGAGCACGCAAGATAAGTAATCAAGCCTGAACAGCACTGAGACCTCCTCGACTTGACGAGTATGCTGCAATCGCGCCCGCGTTTCTGTGATCTCATGCGGAAATTGGGGTAACGGAAGGACCCGCCCGAAGGTGCAGGCCGGCTCGGGTAAAATCTCCGTAAACGGGAATGGCTTATGAAAATTCTCACTGAATATCTAAAGTTTCATACCAAGACGCACCGGGCTTACGTGCACATCACGCCGCAGGTGGAAGAAATCGTACGTAAAAGCGGCGTCACCGAGGGGATGGTTCTGGTCTCGGCCATGCACATTACGGCGGGCGTGTACGTGAACGACAACGAGAGCGGCCTGATCGAAGACATCGATCAGTGGCTGGAACATCTGGCGCCGTTTCGCAAGAACTATAAGCATCACGAAACCGGCGAAGACAACGGGGATTCCCATCTGAAGGCGCTGCTGATTCATCATGAAGTGATCGTGCCGATCACCGCCGGCAAGCTCGACTTGGGGACGTGGCAGAGAATCTTCTATGCCGAATTCGACGGCCAGCGCGACAAGCGCGTGATTGTGAAAGTGATGGGGGAGTGAGAAGCAGGGGTCAGTGGCCAGTGGTCAGTTCGTTCTGCTGGCATTTTACGCGATGGATGATATCTCTTCGCGCAATCTCAAAAGTGAAAGATCAGATCGCTCGCCACCGTAAACTGATTCTGCCGCCGGCCGTTGTCGTAGGCCCTCATATCCCAGGCGCGCTCGAAACGCAATTCCGGACGCAACTGCACCGTGCTGCCAATCCAATGGCACCACATGATCGTGTTTTCCGAATATCTGGTCGCGTAGCCGGTGCGCTGCCCTTTCTTGTCGTCGAGAAAATCGCTGCGAAACGACAGGAAATCGTGGGTGAAAAGTTCCTTCTGCAGGAAATTCACCACGGCATATTCGGGAGCGGTGCAGCGCTGCTCCCCCGGCAGGCAGTAAGCCGCCTTGGCGCCGGTTTCCGGATGAATCGTGCCGCCCAGCGCGGGCACGTCGCGCTCGTACATATACCAGGACTCGGTTGCCATGTGCCACGTTTTCGAGAACTTGTGATACCAGGTGCGCGTCGTACTGCTGCAGATTGTTGTAGGCGTACTTGGCGTCATTGATTCCGTTGGCACAAACGTAGAGATTGTCGTTCACCGACTCGCGTCGTATAACTCACGCAGGCCGTGCCGGAAGGCTTCGCATCCGGCGTCCACGGGGCAACGTCGTGGCCGTCGGTAATTCCCAGTTGCACCAGCCACTGGTCGTTCAGTTTGACCGTCGCAATCAAACCGGTGTCGGTAAATGGATCGATCGCATACAGCAGCGAGTGGCTGAAGATGTAATTGTTCGGCGCCAGCTGCGCCTCGATTCCGGGCACGGAGATGAAGCGGCCGAGTCTCACATTCATCCCCTGCGCCACCTGCGGAATGTAAACGTCGACATATTCCAGCGTAGGATCGAAGCCGTATTCACGATGATCGTTCAACAACTGGCCGCTCAAGTAGCCCTTTGCAGTCGTAAAGCGATAGTCCGTGCCGTACAGGGCCGTGAGGTGGTAACCCCAGTCGACATGATCGCGCTGCACCGAATCCGGCAGCCGCTCGGCGTAGAGCACAATCTGATTCATCTCCAAACGATTCGAGTAGACATCGTTCGCCTCGGGCGCATTGCTATGGGATGAAGTGCTGAAGTTCAGTGTCGGATCGATCCAGCCATACAGCTTTGTCCGGCTTCTCGCCTGATTGATCGCCGTCATCAGCGGATAGCTGTTCGTATCTGGCTCGCCGATTACCGGCGAACCACCATAGGACCAATCCGAATTCGGAAATGGCGGCGAATCCAGTGGCGACGGAAGCCCGCGCCGCGCGGGCGCCGGCGAAGAAGCAGCCGTGCCCCGCCAATCTTGCCGGTAAAACTCGGCCCAGCGTGCGAAGAAGTTCTTGCTCCCGGCAGGCCCGGCTTCGGGGCGTCCGGCGAAGGCACATCGCTTCGCTTCTTGGCCTGAAGCTTGTTGCCCCGGAGAAAGCTGACACGAGAAGAACAGCGGCGCACGCGAGCAGCGGCAGGAGGCATGGCCCTCGCCGCAACTTATTTTCTGGACGCATGGGTGAGATGGAAAGCCGTATTCACCAATCCAACGTGAGTAAACGCCTGCGGAAAATTTCCCAACTGGCGTTTTGCAACCGGGATCATATTCCTCGGACAACAGCCCCACATCATTCCGGATTTCCAACAGCCGTTCGAACATCCGCACCGCCTCTTCATGCCGCCCCTGCAACTCGTAATTGTCCGCCAGCCAGAACGAACAAGGCAGAAACGTTCCTTCTCCATGCGGCAGGCCGTCGACGGCGGGGTCTTGCGTGTACCGCCCGACAAATCCATTCTCCATGAGATGAGTTTCGATGGCTTTCACCGTGCCGATGACGCGTGGATCATCCGCCGGAAGAAACCCAACCAGCGGCATCATGCAGGAGGCTGGCGTCCAGGTGTTTGCCTCCGTAATACTGCACAAAAGAATTCATATCCGCATCGAAACCCTGCCGGCAAACCTGCTCGTGGATCGCCTCTCGAAGTTTTTTCCACCGCGGAATATCAATCTTGAACCGGCCTTTTTCCGCCGACCTGTATCAGCCGGTCGACCGCCACCCACGCCATCATCTTCGAGTGCACGAAATGCCGCCGCGGACCGCGCACCTCCCAAATCCCCTCGTCCGGCTGCTCCCATCCAGTCTCCAGAAATTCCAGCATGGCCAGCGCTATCTCGTTGCGCGAATGCTCGGCGGTCCCAGTCCCGCTTCGCGGGCCTGAAAAAGCGTGTTCGCCACCTCACCAAAAATATCCAACTGATATTGCTTGTAAGCCGCATTGCCCGTTCGCACCGGCGCCGATTTCTCATATCCCGGCAACCATGGCAACTCCAGTTCCGTGAGCCTGCGTTCGCCGTGAAGGCCGTAAACAATGTTGAGTTCCGCGGGGCTGCCGGCAACGGCTCGCAGCAGCCATTCCCGCCACTCTCGCGCCTCTTCCAGATATCCGGCATTCAGCAGAGCTTGCAGAGTCAGAGTCGCATCCCGCACCCAGCAAAAACGGTAATCCCAGTTGCGCACGCCGCCCAGCAGTTCGGGCAGCGAAGTTGTCGGCGCCGCCACGATGCCGCCCGTGGGCAAGAAATGTCAGACCCTTTTAGCGTGATCAGCGAGCGCAGAACCGCATCCCGCCATTTCCCCTGATAAGTGCAGCGATCGGACCACTCCCGCCACCATTTCTCCGTATTCTCAATCGCCGCCTCAACATTCACCGGCTCAGGTTCACGCTCATGCGAGGGATACCACGTCAGATCAAACGAAACCTTTTGTCCTTCAGCAACGGTGAACTCCGCCCCAGTCTTCATGTTTTCACTGTGCAGCGGCACATCGGCGCGCAGCCGGATCATGTCGGGACCGGCGATGGCCGAAATCCCACTTTCGGTTTGCCGCACCCACGGCACCACCGAGCCGTAATCGAATCGAATCACCAGTTCCAGCTTCATCCGCACCTGCCCCCGCGTGCCCGCGACAACGCGCAGCAGTTCCGGCATTCCAGTGCGAGGAATCATGCAGTCGATCAGCGTCGCCGACCCGCTCTCCGTCTCAAACTTGTTTCGAGAATAAGACTCCCGTCCCGATAGCACCGCCGAATGGACCGGACCGGTCGGCCGGCGCAATCGACCAATGCCCGTTTTCAGCGGTTCCGAGCAGCGCCGCAAAGCATGCGGGCGAATCAAAGTACGGAAGGCAAAGCCAATCAATCGAACCCTGTTTTGAAACTAAGGCGGCCGTGTGGCAGTCGCCAATCATCGCGTAATCTTCGATCGGTATGGACAGGAATTTCTCTCCAGGAACTCAAGATCAGCGGAGTCAACATTTTCTCACAGAACTTTACGCGGTCAGCATAGGACGGGCACTTCCCTCGACGATCTCCCCAGGGGATCGTCTCTTCCGCGCCATCACCTAGCGGAAGGCTTCCACTGCGCCGCCAGACGCTGGGACTCCGCAATTTCTTGAGGGGTCATCTTCGCGGCCAGCGCGGTCATCTTCGCAGTAAGGTTCTCGCGAAATCTTTCCTCTATTTTTTGTGAGGCCAGCGTCATCCACATGTACCCGGTCACATTGTTCTGCGGGACCCCCTCCCCCAGCGAGTAAAAGACGCCGAGATTCGCCTGCGCCTGCGCCTCTCCCTGCTCGGCAGCCTTGCGGTACAAACGAGCGGCTTCGTCGATGTCCTTCGTCACCCCTTGGCCGTGTTCATATTGGAAGCCGAGATCAAACTGCGCGCTGGCACTCCCTTGATCCGCAGCTTTGCGCATCAAGATTGCCGCTCGCTCGAGTCCTTTGGGACCCCATCGCCGACGTAGTACATTTTGGCGAGATTCTCCTGGGCAAGTCCGTTCCCCTGATCGGCCGCTTTGCGGTACCACCTCGCCGCTTCGCTGTAGTCTTTGGACCCACCCTCGCCGCTGTCATATAACTGCCCCAGCTTGAGCTGCGCATCGGCGTAGCCCTGGTCGGCGGCCTTGCGGTACCAGCCTGCCGCTTCGCTCACATTCTTAGTCACTCCGCTCCCGCCGTAGTACAGCACCCCAAGATTGAACTGCGCCCGTGCCTGGCCCTGGTCGGCGGCCTTGCGGTACCAGGCCGCGGCTTGACTGAGGTCCTTCTGCACCGCCTGGCCGTTTTCGTAGAGAAAGCCGAGACTGAACTCGGCGTCCGCATAGCCTTGTTCAGCAGCCTTGCGATACCAGTGCTCCGCTGCACTTAGGTCTTTGGGCACACCCACAGCGTTGTTGTACGCCATGCCCAGAAAGAACTGTGCCTTGACGTGCCCTTGGTCGGCGGCCTTGCGGTACCAGATTGCCGCCTGGCTTGGATCCTTGGGCACTCCTTGACCCAGAAAGTACGATGTTCCCAGGAAAACTCTCCGCTGGCGTCAGCCTGATCTGCTGCCTTGTGGTACCAGCGGACCGCCTCGCCGAAGTCTTGGGGCATTCCTTCCCCGTTGCGGTTTAGCAACCCGAGGCGCACTTCCGCCTCGGCATAGCCCTGTTCGGCGGCCTTGCGCACCAAACTGATACTTTCGCTGACATCTTTGGGCACGCCATTCCCCAGGGCATACATTTTGGCCAGGCTTAACTGCGCCGCTGCGTCGCCCTGATCGGCCGCTTTGCGATACCACTTTGCCGCTTCGCTGAAGTCCTTGGGCACTCCTTCGCCGTCTTCGTACATCAGGCCGAGCCGCTGCTGTGCGGGCGCACCGCCCTGATCGGCGGCCTTGCGATACCAGCGCGCCGCTTCGCCGAGATCTTAGCCACCCCCTCGCCATTGTGATACATCAGCCCGAGCCTCGACTCCGCCTGTGGCAGACCCTGATCAGCAGCCTTGCGGTACCAGCGCACCGCTTCGGTCGCGTCCTTGGCCGTCCCCTCCCCGTTCTCATACATGTGGCCGAGATTGAACTGCGCAATCGCGTCGTCCTGATCGGCTGCCTTCCGGTACCAACTGACCGCCTCGCCCAAATCCTTGGGCACTCCGAGCCCATGGTTGTACAGGTAGCCAAGATCCACCTGAGCGCGTGCGTCCCCTTGATCGGCGGCCTTGCGGTACCAGCGCGCTGCTTCCCCGTCATCCTTGGGCGCGCCCCGGCCGTTTTGGTACATTCCACCGAGTTTCCTTTGTGCAGGCGCGTAACCCTGATCCGCGGACTTGCGCAACCAACCCAGTGCTTCGCCAAAATCCCGTGACACTCCTGCGCCATCCTGGTACATCGAGCCCAGCGCCTCCTGTGCCGGCGCATAGCCCTGATCCGCAGCTTTGCGCCGCCACTCGGCCGCTTGCTTCAGGTCCTTCGATATCCCGTTCCCATCGAAATACATATTCCCCAGCCAGAACTGCCCCTCGGGCTTGCCCTGCTCGGCAGCCTTGCGGTACCAGCCGGCTGCCTGGCTGAAGTCCTTGGGCACTCCATCGCCGTAGTAGTACATATTCGCCAGCCAGTACTCCGCGTCTGCGTAGCCCTGATCGGCAGCCTTGCGGTACCAGCGCGCCGCCTCATCAAAATCCCTGGGCATGCCGTTACCGTTCATGTAGAGTTTGCCGAGATTGTACTGGGCCACAGCCTTGCCCTGATCGGCGGACTTGCGCCACCAAACCGCCGCTTCCTTAATATCTTTCGTCACTCCGTTGCCAGTCGCATACAGGTAGGCGAGATTCGCCTGGGCAACGGCGCTCCCCTGATCGGCGGCCTTCCTATACCAGCGCGCCGCTTCGCCCGAGTCTTTGGGCACCCCCTCGCCGTCTTCGTACATTACCCCCAGCCCCAACTGGGCAGCTATATTGCCCTGATCGGCGGCTTTGCGCCGCCAGCGCGCTGCCTCGCTCAAGTCCTTGGGCACTCCGTTCCCGTCGTGGTAGAGCAGGCCCAGATTCGCCTCCGCCTCCGCCTTTCCCTGATCGGCGGACTTCCGGTACCAGCGCGCCGCTTCGCTCACGTCCTTGGGCACCCCGTTGCCGTCTTCATACATGAGGGCCAGATTGTACTGCGCCTCCGGGTTGCCCTGATCGGCGGCCTTCCGGGTCCAGCCGGCTGCCACGGCAAAATCTTTGGGCTCTCCTACACCAAACAGGTACTGCTCACCCAGCAGCAACTGCGCCTCCGCGTTGCCCTTATCAGCGGCTTTGCGCAGCCAGGCCGCTGCTTCGAGATTATCCATGGGCACGCCTGCACCGCGAATGTACATTTTGCCCAGCCTGAGCTGCGCCTCGGCGAACCCCTGATCGGCAGCCTTGCGGTACAAACGCGCTGCTTCGCCTTCATCTTTGGGCACACCCGCCGCTGGCACCCCCACCTCGTACATGTGGCCCAGATCGAACTGTGCCGGCGCAATGCCCTGATCGGCCGACTTCCGCCACCAACTCGCCGCCTCCTTCTGGTCCTGCGGCACGCCGTCGCCTCGGGCATACAGTTTTCCCAGATTCACCTGCGCGGTTGCATTGCCCTGGTCGGCCGCCTTGCGGAACAAGCTCGCCGCCTCTTTGAAGTCCACCGGCATCCCTTCGCCATCCTGGTACATGAGGGCGAGTTCTTCCTGCGATAACGCGTCGCCCTGATCGGCAGCTTTACGCCACCAGCGCGCGGCTTCGCCCAAGTCCCTGGGCACCCCTTTTCCGTAGTAGTAGATGTGCCCCAGACAGTACTGCGCGGATGAGTCTCCCTGATCGGCGCCCTTGCGGCACCAGTTGGCGCCTTCGCTGAAGTCTTTGGGCACTCCGCTACCTTCGATGTATATAAGTCCAAGCATCGTCTGTGCCCGCGCATAGCCTTGATCTGCCGCCTTGCGCAACCAACGAATCGCTTCCCCGGAGTCCCTGGCCACCCCGTTCCCGTTGAAGTACAGTCGGGCGAGACTCTCCTGCGCCTCGGCATTGCCCTGATCGGCGGCTTTGCGGAACCACACCGCTGCCTCCTTATAATCTTTCGGCGCCGTTTTTCCGTCGCGGTATATCTTGCCCAGAGCGAGCTGCGCGTCGGCCTTGCCCTGCTCCGCGCGTTCCCGCAGACTAGTCAGCGATTCCGCGCCGGCTTGCGGCGTCTGGCCGGAACTAAACAACGCGCTCGCCAGTACAAAACAAACCACCATCAGTACGCCTGTCTTGAAGGAGAAGACTCTCATGGTGCCCCCGTTCCTCGGCCCGCCATGTTATCTCTTTCTCCTGCAGGCAAACCAGAATATTTCGTCGTGGGCAAAACCAACCGGCACGGCTGAACGGCCACGCTTGCGCCATGTCTCCGAATGCACTACATTGACCGGGACCCTTAGGGGGCAGTTATCGCGCGGTAAAACGAGGCCAGAGAATGCACTTCGCTCGCAGATATTTTCTTTTCACTATGGTTTTGGCATTTGGGCTTGTCGGTTGTGAAGGAGGGTCCGAGCCCACCGAAGCACAAATGAAGGAAGCCATGCTGAACGCTATGAACCACCCGCCCGGCGAAACCGTCAGCGACCCAATCACCATCACCTTCTTCAAGAAGGAAGCTTGCGACAAGCCGACCCCGCAGGGTTACAAGTGCACCTTCGACGTGAAGGTCTCCTCCCGGAATATCGGCGCCTCCATGTACAACAACATCCCATTCGCCCAGTTCTATAAGGATAAGGATTCGGGCAAGTGGACCATGCGCCCGCCCTTCTGAATCAACGTGGCCCGTCCCGCATGACGACCTTCGCGTCTATAGAAGAAACTTTGTCATTCCGAATCGGGCCGAAGGCCCGGTGAGGAACCTGCTGTTTGCCGAAACCACCACAAAGTGGGTGCCCCATGTCTCGCGTCTTTTGCGAGACATGGGAGTCCGCGTAGGATTTTAATACCGTGGAAGAGCGGCGCTTCAGCGCCGCAAAGTGGGGATTTCCCGCGCGGATCACCCCGTCACATCAAAACGGAGCTTTGTCATTCCCAACCGGGCGGAAGGCCCGGTGAGAGCCTGCCCTGAGCTTGCCGAACGGAACCTGCTGTTTGCTTTTTGCACGTGTAGAGCGGACACTCTGCCTGCTGCCTTTGACTTTCATCTTAACTACAGCGAACGGAGCATGTTCAGCCGCGAAGCGGCGGAAGGCTGCAGCCCGGGGCGCAAGCCCTGGGTAAAAAAGTGAAAATTAGAACAAGCCCTGAAGGGGCGAAGGAGCTTGCCCGACAAAGCTCCACCCTCCGACCCATCCTTATCATTTCTCTCCCACCAAGATTCTCCGTAGAATCTTCCACAGATGTCACAAAGGTGAAAAGCATGACAAACAGCATTCATAGATTCCTACTGCCGGTGCTCCTTCTCCCAGCTTCCCTGCTGGCCGAACCCATCACGCTCCACCGTGCGGTGGAACTCGCGCTGAACCACGCCACCGGAATCAGCATCGCTACCGCCGACCAGCAACACGCCTCCGCCAGCTACCGCGTGCTGCGCAATAGCTACATCCCCCAACTCACCGCTGGCGCTGGAATCGGCTGGTCCGATGGTTTCCCCCTCAGCCTCGAAGGCGCTGCTCCATCGCTCTTTAACGTAACCGCGCAATCGGCGCTCATCAATCCCGCGTTGAAAGACTTCATTCATGCCGCCCAGTCCGACGTCGTTGTCAGCAACCTGCACATCAAGGACGAGCGCAATCAGATCATCCAGGACACGGTGTTGAGCTACGCCGAGCTGGCCAAGTGGGAGTTGCGTTTGAGCCGTCTGCGCGAAACTCAAACCGCGGCGGAACAAATGGCGGCAGCCGTGGCACAGCGCGTAAAAGAAGGCATTGACAGCGAGACCGACAGCGCCAAAGCTCGCTTGTCGGTTGCCCGCGTCCGTTTGCGCCGCACCGAGGCCGCGGGCGCAGCCGACGTTCTCCGCGAACATCTCTCCAAGCTGATTGGCCTGCCCACCGCCTCCGTAGAAATAGATCCCGATTCGCTCCCCGCTCTACAGGTGGTCCAGCCAGAGGCCGAGCAACAAGATTCCACGGGCAAAGCCGCCGATGCCAGCCCCGTGGTTCAAGCCGCGGTCGAACACGCGCGCGCCCAATATCTGCGCGTAAAAGGAGAACGCAAATCTTTATGGCCCAGCGTGGACTTTGCCGCCCAGTACGCGCTGCTCGCCTCCTACAACAACTATGAGTCGTACTACAAGAACTTCCAGCCCAACAATGCTACGGTCGGAATTGCCATCCACTTGCCTTTCCTGAATTATGCCCAGCACGCCCGAGTCCAGGAAGCCGAGTCGGAAGCGCGCAAGGCCACAAAGCAGGCGGAAGCCGCGCGCAACCAGGTCTCCGAAGAGACCCTGCGCCTCCAACGCTCCGTCACCCAGTTGCAAGCCGCCCGCGACGTTGCCGAACTCGAATACGAGATCGCCCAGAAAAACATCGAGGCCATCCGCACCCGCATGGAAAACTCCACCGCCAACCTGCACGACCTCGACAACGCGCAAACCCAGGCCGGCGAACGCATGATCCAATTACAGGATGTAACCTTCGAACTCGAACGCACTCAGGTAGCGCTAATGCGAGCAACGGGAGATCTGGAAACCTGGGCGCTGGGAACAAAATAACAATCTCTCAGTGTGGACGGACGAACCTGCATAAACACTGCTTTTCCACCACACCCCCGCTCCAGATGCTAAAATAAGACATACTCACTATGCCTCTAAAAACACTATTCCTGAACCCCCCTTCGTTCGAAAACTTCGACGGCGGCGCCGGCTCCCGTTGGCCCGCCACCCGCGAGATCGAATCATACTGGTATCCGGTGTGGCTGGCTTATCCGGCGGGGATGCTGGAGGGGGCGCGATTGCTGGATGCGCCGCCGCATTATATTTCGGCGGAGCAGACGATTGAGATTGCCAAGGACTACGAGTTCCTGGTGCTGTTCACTTCTACGCCTGGATTTCCTGGCGACATCGGTTTGTCTAAGGCCATCAAGGCGGCTAATCCGAAGATCAAGATTGCTTTTGTGGGGCCGCATGTCAGCGTGCTGCCGGAGAAATCATTGCGCGATTGTCCTGCGATTGATTTTGTGGCGCGCAAAGAGTTCGACTACGCTGTGGTGGACTTCGCCAAGGGCAAGCCGCTGGAGGAGATTCCCGGGAATTTCGTTCTTGAAAGACGGCAAGGTGGTGCACAATCCGGATGCGCCGCAGATTCAGGATCTGGATGCTTTGCCTCATGTCACCGACGTTTACAAGCGCGATCTCGACGTCACGCGCTACAACGTGCCGTTTTTACTCAACCCATACGTTTCTCTCTACACCACTCGCGGTTGCCCGGCGCAGTGCACGTTCTGCCTGTGGCCGCAGACTTTGAGCGGGCATCCATGGCGCAAGCGATCTACGGACGATGTTGCGGCGGAAATGGCGAAGGTCAAGCAGTACTGGCCGGAAGTGAAAGAATTCTTTTTTGATGATGATACGTTCAACATCCAGAAGGCGCGCACGATCGAGTTGTGCGCCAAGCTGAAACCGCTGGGGCTGACTTGGTCCTGCACTTCGCGGGTTACCACCGATTACGAAACTCTGAAGGCGATGAAAGAAGCTGGCTGCCGGCTGCTGATCGTCGGCTATGAATCCGGCGACCAGCAGATTCTGAAGAACATCAAGAAGGGCGCGACCGTCGAGCGGGCGCGGCAGTTTACCAAGGACTGCCACAAGCTTGGGCTGGTGGTCCACGGCGACTTCATCATGGGCTTGCCGGGCGAGACCCGCGAGACGATCAACAACACCATCAAGTTCGCCAAGGAGCTGGACGTGGAGACCATTCAGGTTTCCGTGGCCCATGCTTATCCTGGCACTGAGCTTTACGACTACGCGGTGAAGAACGGGTTCATTGTCGGCGACAACAAGATGGTGGATGAAGGCGGACATCAACTGGCGCACATCGAGTATCCCGGGCTGCCCGCCGATGAGATTCTTTCCGCGGTGCACCGTTTCTACGATGAGTATTACTTCCGGCCGAAGGCGGTGTTCCGCATCCTGAGGAAAGCGGCGTTTGACAGCAACGACCGCAAGCGCCTTTACAAGGAAGCGAAGACGTTCCTGAAGCTGCGCTCGCAGCGCAACAAGCTGGTGAAGCAGCATAGCGACGAGGCGGCGGCGGAGCTGGCTAAGGCTTGAGTGGAATAACAGCTCTTCACCACAGAGTCACACGAGACACAGAGAAATTCCTGACCTGTCGCCTTCGGCCCGTTCGGAATGACAAAGATTTCTTTGTCGTGCCGCCCGTTCGGATGACAAGAAAGCAGCGTGAGCGTCTAAACTTCCCGTGAACTTTCGCAAGTATCTTGTGCTGGCCGGAGTCACCGTTTTCGCCGCGGCCGGCGACTCCATGCTTTCGCATGGGATGAAGCAAGTTGGCAGCATCTCCCTCCATCATCTGCAGGGTGTTATCTTCGCGGTGCTCAATCCCTGGGTCGCCGTCGGGATCCTTCTGCTTCTGGCATTTTTTGCCACCTACATGACCGCGCTTTCCTGGGCCGATCTTACTTATGTTCTGCCGGCTACTTCGCTTGGATACGTGATTCTGGCGCTGGTGGCGCGGTTTGTGCTGCATGAGCATGTCAGTCCGTTGCGGTGGCTGGGGATTGTTTTGATTACCGGTGGGGTGGGATTTGTGGCGGGGGGGCCGAGTTAACGGAGCATCATCCTGCGAACCCTCACGCGGAGCCTACGGATGAGCCGCGCGCTGCCGTGACCGCCGGTGGTGCGAGATGAGTTTGGTGTGCCAATGCGGTGGGGTCGGGGGACTAGAGATCAAAATCCCCGCCCTCTCGCAAAGAACGCGAGAAGGACGGGGCATCCCTCTCAGAAATACTGTCGTATGAAAACTATTTACACATGGAGCGCTATTCTCGCCATCGTTTTCGCTTCGGTGGTGGGCGATGTGCTTTTGGCTCGCGCTATGCGGCAGGTTGGGGATGTTGGGGCGTTGTGGCGGCGGGCTGGGCTTGGGGTCGTGATTGGACGGACGCTGGGCAATCCTAACTTTCTGCTTGGGGTTACGGCTATGGCTGTGGCCTTTTTCAGCCTGCTGTTTGCGCTTTCCTGGGGAGACGTTAGCCTGGTGGCTCCTGCCGCCGCTTCGCTTACATTTATTGGGAACGCCGTGGCCGCGAAAATCTTTTTGCATGAGAAGAGTGGACCGGCGGCGGTGGATTGCTGCTTCGCTGGTGGCGGCGGGGGTGGCGCTGCTGGCGGGTTAGTTCGAGGCGCTCCCGATTTGGAAATCTGTTCGAGTTTATTTCGCGAGGAACATTGCAGCGTGTGATGCGGGGAATAGAATTCTCTGCAGCGGGCAGTGTTTAGAGGGCGTTGCCAGTGGGTACTGGCCATCGCCCGCGAAGCGGTCGAGTGGTTACCAGCCACTAGGGTTCGAGTCCCTCGCCTCTGATGTCACTCGACCATGGGTAAATGTGCTTGACAACGCCGCTGGCGGAGTTATTCTAGAGATGCTTCGCGGGCAGTGGCCAGTACAACATCAGGCCCCGGATGATTTCCGGGGCTTTCGTGTGTCTGGGGCGGAGCGGCCCAGGCTTCCACCCGTTTTCGCAAAGAACGCGAAAGGATGGCGCACCCGCCAACGGCTCTATGACAATCAGAATTTCTCCCGCCTTTGCACTGATCGCGGCGCTGTCAGTATCCCTGCCGGTGAGGGCGCAGAAGGAATTCAGTGAGTGGCCGACTGGAACTTCGCCGAAAGAAATCGGCGAGCGTGTCGCCGAACGGTTTGCCTCATCGCCTCATAGCCTCTCGACTGGAGAGGCCAAGCAACCGTACATCAACTACCCGGAGTCTGTGACCTGGTACGGAGCATTAACCTTTGCGCAATTGACCGGCAACCACGAACTCAGATCAGCACTGATTCAACGTTTTGACCCGCTGCTGGATACGGATTCCAAACTCATTCCAGAGCCGAAGCATGTGGATTTAACCGTCTTCGGCGCAGTTCCGCTGGAGATTTACATTGAAACCAGACAGCAGAAGTATCTGGATCGCGGCAAAGATCTTGCCGATAAGCAGTGGGCTGGCCCTACTCCCGACGGGCTGAGCGGCCAAACCCGTTATTGGATCGATGACATGTACATGATCACGCTGGTTCAGGTGGAGGCGTATCGCGCGACCGGCGACCCGAAATATCTTGATCAAGCGGCGCTGGAAATGTCCGCATACCTGGACAAGCTGCAACAGCCGAACGGTCTCTTCTATCACGCGCTGGAGACGCCATTTTTCTGGGGACGGGGCAATGGCTGGGTCGCCGCTGGAATGACGGAACTGCTGCGCTCTCTACCAGCGAGTCATCCCCGGCGCGCCCGCATCCTGGAGAGCTACCGCAGGATGATGGCACAGTTGCTGAAATATCAGACGAAAGATGGCATGTGGCGCCAGCTGCTGGATCATCCCGAAGCCTGGCCCGAAACGTCGTCCACCGGGATGTTCACTTTTGCCATGATTAGCGGGGTGAAGAACGGCTGGCTCGATAAGAAGACCTACGCCCCTGCCGCCCGCAGAGGGTGGCTCGCACTCATTTCATATCTAGAGCCAAACGGGGACATCCGCAATGTCTGCGAAGGCACGGGCAAGAAAAATGATCTCAATTACTACCTGACGCGCGCCCGCAACACAGGAGACCTTCACGGCCAAGCGCCAATCTTGTGGGCGGCTTCAGCCTTGCTGCGCTGAATTCATAGTCTGGATGAGCCGCGACCATCGCCTTGAGCCGAGCCCAGGGAAAACTTGTCAAGAGTCTGGCAATAGGTCACCGTCATCGGACACATGTGTCCTTCAGCAGACACTGGGCCACTATTTCGAATGAAAGATTTTACCTAGTGGGTGTCGAAAACTTTGCACTCGCGACCCCGGGCCGGCACTTGGGGACGCGTAAGAAGGCCGGCAGGGGATATCGAGTGAGTACTGTATTTTGGCGGCCTGCTGCCTGGCGGGTCCGTAAGTTTCAGATAAAACTCCTTAAATGGCCTGCCTGAGACGATGGTGCAGGCGTTGATTCCCGCTCAACCCGCGTGTAGCTTTGCGCAACTAACTTTCTGAGTGTGTGTTATTGCTCAGCATATTGGCATTTGGAGTGCTAGGTTCGAGATGGGCTTGCTTGTGGGACTGGGGTATGGTGAAAGGTATTGCATCTACGGGGGTGGTGGGTTTGGTGCTGCTGGCGGCTTGCGGGGCCATGGGCCAGAGCCGCGAGTCGCTTCCGGATGCTCCTTCGGCGGTGGCTGCCCAGACCCAGAGGTTGAACGCGCCGGTCGAGGAAGCGGGTTCGCCGTTGAGCGTTGGTTCGATGGGCGGCGCGATGGGCGTAGGCGCGGGGCCGGTGCGGCATGACGAAGTCCTGGTTTTTAATGGGTCGGCATCTCGGAAAAATCCTGACGCTGCTTTCCGCAAGTACCTGTCTTCGACGCCGGTGAAACAGCAACCGAATTCTGCCAGCGGCGGGAGCTTGATGAACCGGGCCACGCATGCGGCGGCGCGCACCGTGATCACGCGGAATCAGTCAGGAAAAGGCAAGCTGAACACTTCGTATCTGCTGCGGACGCTGAGTGCGGTGGCCAAAGATAGCGCGTCGACTCCGTATTGGAGGCGGCATTTTGGTGACGCGGCGGGCGATTTTGGCTCGACCGTGGGCAGCGACGTGGGCATGAATCTGTGGCACGAGTTTGGACCTGGGATTGAGCGTCTGGCAAAGAATCACATCCCAGCATTTTTCCCCAGGATTGGGGAACACTCCGCGAAGTAGCCGTTTGTTTGCCCTGCCTACTACCGGTTTGCCGGCAAATATCCCAACGAAAGTACCCGCTTGATGTAGAATTCTTTGGCGAGTCAAGTCCCGCTTCCGCAGGAGCGATCGTGAACTACACCCGCGTTGCATTGGCCTCTCTCGGTGCCATGGTCGCTTACTTTGTCTATGGCTTTGCCATGTTCGCTGCATGGCCATCCATGAAAACTGAATACATGAAGTACCCCAACGTCTATCGTCCCAAGGACGAGATGATGAAGGTGATGCCGTACGGCATGATTGCGATCCTCATCGCCATCGTGGTCGTCGCCATTCTGTACGCAAAAATCCACACTGCTGGTGGCGGCGTTGTATCAGGCATATACCTCGGCGCACTCATTGGCCTTTTCTCTGTCTGCACCTTCGCGATCCACAACTACATCAACCTGAACATCGGCCTCACGCTGACAATCTACCAGTCCATCGCCTACTTCATTCAGTGGGTCATCGTGGGCGCAGCCATCGGCCTGATCTACGAGCCAGCGTAGATTTGTCAGCGTCAGTGGCGGATCGGCGCAGAGGGATTCAGTCGAGAGGTGGGCCGTTGTCGGTGACGCCGGGGATTGTTATCCGAAGAAAGCGGGGAATGTAGTCGTTGGCGCAGATGAGGTCTTGCGAGTTGAGGGCATTCACGTTGTAGGTCAGGAGGATGCCGCTGGAGTCGGTGAACTCGGGGTGGGCTTTGGCGTTGTAGGTAACCAGGTTGCCGGTCTTGCATCCGGGGGCGCCGGCTTCGGGAGTGGTGTAGACGACGGTTTTATTTGACCACGGGCCTTGCGGGTTGCAGGAATAATAAGTTACGACCTGGTTCCAGTCAGGATAGGCGGGCTTCACGGGATTCATCCCGGTCAACATGTAGAACGAGCCGGTGGTTGCGGTTAACTGGTTCACGGAGTATTCGGGGGTGATGGCGGCGACTCCGCTGAGCGGGGTGGCTTGAGTTTGCGAGGTTACCCACTGGCTGGTGGTGGCGTTCCAGTAGGTCCACTGCGCGGGTTGGGTGAGGTAATTGAACGAAGTGGTTCGGGCTACGTAGGGGAGCTTGTAGTCGCTGGGCGGATTCTTTATGCCGTAGATGTAGTAATAACCGTCGGCGGCTTGCATGATGTCGCTGCCCCACTCGATTGTGGTGCTGGTCAGAGCTACGGGCGTGATCGATGCGATGGTGTAGCTGGGCCAGTTCACAGTGGCTACGGATTCGCCCACGAACTTTAACGTGGGAGTCCACTGAGTGAGCATGATCTCGATCTGATAGGTGCCGGGAGTGGGCTCGACCAGGAGGCTCGCTCCCTGCCAGAACCAGTCGCTCTTTGTGGTGGGCACGAAGTAGGAGCTGGTTTTTGGGGGATAGCCCACCGTGGTCAGCGTGTTGGCAGTCTGATTCTGGATGGTCAGCGAATTATGCGCGGTGAAGAGATAGTTGGAACGCAGGCGCGTTGTGGGATTCACCGTGCCGATGTAGGAGTCGGACCACATCCAGAGATTGGTGCCGTCTGGAAGAAGGAGCGAATAGGTGCCGTCGCCGCCGGTCCATCCTGGACCGTTTTGCTGGAAGAAGGTGTCGAAGGTTGTGTCCGCGGTGGCAGGGGATGGAGTGGCCGGGAGCGTGCATTGGGAGAACGCGGGGAGCGTGGTCAGGAAGATTGTGCTGGTGATCAGTAGTTTTGTGAGCTTCATTGATTTCCCCCAAATGCCGCGCCAGTGGCCTATTTTAGACTGCACAATACTGGTGAGGCAACGCAAAACGGTAAAGACTACCTTGCCAAGGCGCAAGGGCGAAAGAAAATGGAGCGGCTACTCCAACTGCTCCAACGTGTAGTAGAGCGAGTACTCAGAACCGTCGGATACGCCATCCTCATTCAAGTTGTACGTAATCGGTGTGCCGGCCTTGGCCTCGAAGGTCCGTACCGCACCCCCGTAAAAATTGTAGTCATTAATGAACGGCCCTCGGGCATTGAATGATCCGTCGAGGACAAATTGTTCGGTCTGAGGGCCGGCATCATCAGTCCACCCGAGGCTGAAGGTCCAACTGCCGCTGTTGGCGGTGCCGACTTTGGTCAACGTGGCGTAGGCGGAGATTCGGTAGAGGCCGTCTTCTGCAGGGGTGAAGAGCGTTGTGGTGGGGATTGCTGCGGTCTGATGCGGCGCCTTTCTTTTCGCCACGATCACCGGCGATGTGATGGCACCTGCTGGCGATGAAGCGGGTGCGCTTTCTTGAGCTGCGGCGAACGTTGACAAGAAGAAAATGGCTACGCAAAGGGTTTTGTACATGGATGTGCCTCCGGCTGGGACTTGGGGGGGAGCGCAATCTTACCATGTGGCCGGGTATGTTCGAAGGCGTAATCCCGCAAAAAGCTAGCCGAAGAAGCGCATCAGGCCCGTTGCAGGCAGGTCGGGCGAGACAAATTTAGAGTCTTTGGTCCCTGCGGCGCGGGTTAGGGCTTCGGCGGCTAGATAGCCGCTGCGGACTGCGCCTTCCATGGTGGCGGGCCAGCCGGTGGCGGTCCAATCGCCGGCGAGGAAAACTCGGGGCCACGCGGTGGCTTGCGACGGGCGGTAGGCATCGATGCCGGGGCGCGGCGAGTAGGTGGCGTGGACTTCTTTGATTATGGTGGACTTTATCAAGTTTGCTGCTCGCGCTGCGGGGAAGAATTCGCGGACTTCTTGTAGGGCGAGGTCGATTATTTCGGCGCGGGATTTGTCGATTAGATTTTTCGATGCGCTGACTACTAGTTCGATGTAGCTGCCCTCAGGGGCTAAAGCCCCATTCCTTGATGGGGTCTTTACGGCACGACTGAAGTCGTGCCCTTCCCGGTCTTTTTCCCTTGCGGCGTCAGCGGTACGACTCAGGTCGTGCCGTTCCCGATCTTGATCGCTCCGCCGGTCTTTTTCCAGCAGGCGGGACTTGTGGAACATCCATTGGATGGTGCGGTCTAGCAGGACGGCATGGTCCAGATCGCTGATTTGGCGATCGAACCAGAGGTGGATGCCGGTGATGGGCGCGGATTCGAAATGGGTTAGCTTTTCGCGCAGCGGGACCGATGCCGTGGTTTGGGGAAGCACGCGCTCTAGACTTTCATACGGAAGCGCCAGCACCAAGTAGTCGAAAGCCTCTTCTGCTTCGTTCACTCGAATTCGCACTTGCGATGGCTCAGGAGAAAAAGCTTCCAGCGAGTTGCGGAATTTGATTTCACCGCCGCGGGCGCGGATGTAGTCTCCGGCGCGGTTGTAGAGGTCGGTGAGCGGGATGCTGGGTACGCCCATGTGGCGGGCCTCGGGCGACTTCATCGATTCGCGCACTACCTGGGCTGCGTAGGAAATCGAAATCAGGTCCAGATCTTCGCTTAGGGCGCTTACCAGGATCGGCTTCCAGAAACGTTGGATGGCGTTCTCGGTTTGGTTGTGGCGGCGGCACCAGTCTTGAAACGATTGGCCTGTGTCTGGCTGCTTAGTCAAAGTTAGCGCCGCTATCGCGCGCGAGATTGCCAGCTTGTCTTTTGCATCGAGAAACGGAAAGCTGAGGAAACTCGGCGAGGTGTGCAGCGGCGCGGGTAGCGGAGAGGCGCGCATTACGCTGGTGCGGCCTCCGGGTTCGATGAACGTCATCTCGTCGTACCAGCGGATTTTGTCTTCTACGCCAATGCGTTTGTAGAACTCTACGAGGTTGGTGCAGACGCGGAAGAGGACGTGCTGACAGTTGTTGACGACTTCACCGGTGCCGGGATGTTCGTAGGAGGAGGCACGGCCGCCTAGATAGGGGCGGCGTTCGAATAGGGTTACTTTGAAGCCGGAGTCTGACAGCGCACAGGCGGCGGCTAGTCCTGCCAGGCCGCCTCCGGCTATGGCTACGGTAGGTTGTGGAGGGTTCTTGATCATTCGGCGGTAGAAGTAAATTGATGATTGATGATTGTTGATTGATGATTGAAAAGCAGTGCGGGATAGGTTTTCAATCAACAATCATCAATCAACAATCATCAATTCTGATGCTGTCAGGTGATGCGCTGCCAGAAACCCTTGGCCAGGACGCGTAGTTTTTCGGACACCGTCAGGGTTATCTTGCCGCCGAATACGTCGTACTGGCGGGCGGCGATTTTTTCCAGCAGTTTGCGATAGATGTTTACCAGCACCCACAGAGCCGGTTGGCTGTCTTCGGAAATGTAGGGGATCAGTTGGTCGCCGGCCTGATAGAACTCGCGGGCGCGATCGGCTTCAAGCGCGAGCAGGGGGCGGAGGCGGCCTGCGTCGGGGGTCGAGAGCAAGTCGGCGGCCGAGAGCCCGAACTTTGCCAGATCCTCTTCCGGCAAATAGACGCGGCCCATGGCGGCGTCTTCTTTTACGTCGCGAATGATGTTGGTGAGCTGGAAGGCAAGGCCACACTGCTCGGCCAGCGACTCGGCTGCCGGGTCGCGATATCCGAAGATGTGGATGCAAACCAGACCTACTACTGACGCTACACGGTAGCAATATAGTTTGAGATCTTCAAAGGTGTTGTAGCGGACCGTGAGTTCAGGAACGTCGGGACTTGCGGAGGGAGCGGCGTCTACTACGTCCATGGCGGTGCCCATGGCTAGTTCGTCGAGCAGGCCTGCGGGGATGGTGTGGCGGCGTTGCGCATCGGTGAGCGCGAGCAGAATGGGATCGTCGCTGGGATCGCCCTGCTGCACGCGATGCAGCGCGGCCAGCCAGGCGCCGAGCTTGATGCTGCGTTCTTCAGGCACAAAGCTGGGGTCGTCGGCAATGTCATCGCAGCGGCGCATGAAGGCATAGACCGCGCAGAGCGCCTGGCGCTTGTGCTTGGGCAACACCAGGAATGCATAGTAGAAATTCTTGGCGTTGCTGCGCGTGATGCCGCGGCACACCGAATAGGCCATGGTGAGCTGCGCGGGGGCCGGGCTCCACGGGATGGACACGGGCTGGGCTCCGGCGCTCATTGGAGTCGGCTTCCGGCTTCCGGCTTCCGGCCTCCGGATTCACTGGTCGCCGGACGCCGGATGCCGGACGCCGCCCCCAGCAACTTTCCCAGCGCGGCTCGGGCTACCAGCGCCAGTTTGCGCGGCTTCGAGATTACCGGACGGCAGCCTAACACGGCAAAGTCCTGGCGCTCGATGGCGTTTAGATATTTCCTGGCCGCCGCGGGTGAAGAGTTCGAGATCTACCGCTAATTCTTTATCGACCTTGCTCACCAGCGGCAGACCGCGATCAAACCATTCGCGAGCGCGCCGCACTTCGAACTTCATCATCTCGCGGAACACGGGCGTGTTGCGGTTCTGCTGGATGTCTTCCTCGGTTACGGAATAACGGCGCAGATCTTCCAGCGGCAAATAGATTCTGCCTTTAGCGTAGTCGATGGTTACATCCTGCCAGAAGTTTGCCAACTGCAAGGCGGTGCAGGTGTAGTCGGAGAGCTGTTGGCGTTCGGCGTCGTGATAGCCGCAGAGATAGAGGACAAGGTGTCCTACCGGATTCGCCGAATACCGGCAGTAGGCTAGCACGTCGTTGAAGGTTTCGAAGCGGGTGATGGTTTGATCCTGGCGGAAGGCTGTCAGGAGATCGGAGAATTCGTGCTTTGGGATGTTGAATTTTTTTACTGTTTCGGCTAGAGCCACAAAGACTGGGTGGCGCGGATTGCCGGCGTAGCAGGCATCGAGTTCCCTCTGCCATTCATTTAATAGGGCCAGGGCTGCGGTTGCGTCGCCGACTTCATCGCCCAGGTCGTCGGAGATCCGGCAGTAGGCGTAGACGTTGAAGAAATCCTGGCGGAGTTTTTTCGGGTAAGAACCATGTGGCCACGGAGAAGTTCTCGTAGTGGGTGCGGGCTAAGCGGCGGCAGTATTCTTGCGCCTGTTCTAGCGAGGGCGCGGAGGGTGGGATGGCGTAGGCGGCGGGGAGCCGGCTCCAGGCGTTGGCGGGTGGTGCTACCGCGGTGCGGGAATCAGTGGTTGCAGGAGTCATTCAGTAAAGGTCAGGCCGATGCGGCAGTTGCTGGTTCCTCGTACACGTCCTTGAAGGCCAACATCGCCCCGAGTTTCTCTTCGGCTCCCTTCGGGAAACCGCACCGCGCAGAGAATTCGACCGTGTCTTTGTAAGTACCAAACAGCCGGTCCCACAGCGGGATGTCTGAAAAGTTGTACCTGTGAACGTTGAATTCGTGATGTATGGAATGTAATTCCGGTGTCTGGATCAGGTATCTTAACCACCCCGGCGTGCGCAGGTTTGCATGGTAGAAGTATTCGCCCGTTGCGGCGAAGAAGTTGTACCAGAAAGCGCCCATCATGGAGCATCCCAACAAAGGATACAGCACGAGCGCACTGAGAATGGCGTCGCTCAATGCTTCGACGGGGTGCTTGTAGAACGATGTGACAATCTCGATTCGCGACGGGGAATGATGAACTTGATGGAAAATAAGCCAGAACCCATTCTTGTGCCGCAGGACGTGCCACCAGTAGAAGAAAAATGTCCCGACGAACCATCCAACGAAACCTTCCGCAAGAGGCCTATGCCATGCGGAGAGATGGAAGATCGAAACGTGAAATACGCGAATCCACAGCCTTGCAGTTGCCAAAGTAATTGCGAGTTGGGAGAAATTTATGACCAGCGCGCGCCAGTACCAGCCTTTCGCTTTAGGCAGATCGCGGCCGGGGAATATTCTCTCCAGAGCCATGAATATGAGCGTTGCGAGAACGACCAGCATGCTAGGGAGAGTCATACAACCAAGTACCTCAGCGGCTGAAGCCGCATTGATTCGGTCGCTTACGGCACGAGTGAACTCGTGCCCTTCCCGATCTGTGTCAATCAGTGACCCGGGATGATGGCGGTCTTGATGTCGCCCCCGCGGTTCAGCATGTGGCGAAGGACCTTTTGCAGGCTCGAAAGCGGAGCTTCGCCGGTGATGTAGTCGGTGGGGCGAATCTTTTTCGCCGCGATCAGGCCAAAGGCGCGGCGTACCGTTTCCGGCGTGTGATGGAAGGTAGCCTTCAGCGTGATCTCCCCATAGTGCAGGCGGTTGGTATCGAGCTGCACCTTGGACCCGCTGGAGCATCCGCCGAAGAAATTTACGGTGCCGCCTTTGCGGACCATCTCGACGGTCCACTCCCAGGCTTCAGGACGGCCTACGGCTTCGATCACCACATCGCAGCCGCGCTTTTGCGGGGTCAGCGCGCGTACAGCCTCCACAACATTCTGCACCTTGGTGGTCTGCACGATTTCATGCGCGCCCATGTGCTTGGCGGCTACTACCTGCTCGTCGCGCTTGACCACTGAGACTACGTTGCAACCGATGGCGCGCGCCACCTGAACAAACATCAGGCCGATGGGACCGCCGCCGATGATGGCGACGGTGTCGCCGATCTCGACGCCAGTTTCGTGCAGGCCGCGCAACACGCAGGCCAGCGGCTCAGTCATGGCCGCATCTTCGAAACTTACGCCGGAGGGAATGACCAGCATATTCGCTTCCACGATGCGCCGCGGCACGCGGATGTATTCGGCATAGGCTCCGTTGTTGAAGAGCAGATCTTCGCAGAGATTTTCCTGGTGCTTGGAGCAGTAGAAGCACATCTGGCAGGGCGCGGAATTGAGCGCTACCACGCGCTGGCCCTTCTTGAACGTGTGGACGCCTTCGCCGACTTCCTCGATGACTCCGGCCAATTCGTGGCCGAAGAGCGCGGGAGGAACGATCATGCGGGCGTGGTAGCCGCGCTGATAGACCTTGAGGTCGGTGCCGCAGGTGAGCGCCACCTGCACTTTGACCAGGACCTCGCCCTTTTCGACGCGAGGAATGGGCACTCGTTCAATCTTGAGATCTTCTTTGCCGTACAGGACGGCGGCTGTCATTTTTCCGTTCACTGCTAGCTTCCTTGCTTTAGGGCCATGTTTTGCAACGCCTATGGACTACGTGCTGCCTCAGGGGCTAAAGAGCACATTTACAACTCGTGCCGTCCCTTCGGGACTCGCTCCATCTTCCCACTTCTACCCGGCACTACCGTGCCGGACTTTCACATGCCGCCCCTTCGGGGCTCCGTCACACCCAGGCCATCCCTGGCTGAATGACAACTTTCATCGACGCGGGCTGCGGGTGAGCTGCGAGTTCTAACGCTCGCGCACTCTCTTGCAGCGGAAACCGGTGGCTGATCAATTGTTCCAGATCCATCTCCCGCGTCGCTTCCTGGCCCATCACAAAACAGACCGATTCCTCCTGTAAATCCACAGAGGCGCTGTAGGAGCCGACCAGCGTCTTCTCATCCACGCAGATGGCTGCCGGATCCACAACTACCTCGCCGTGCTGCGTCTGCGCAAACAACAACACCCGGCCGCCGGGACGGGCCGCCTCCATCGCGGGGCGGATCAGAGCGTTGCTGCCTACCGCTAAGATTACAGCGTCGGCGCCACGCCCTTCAGTCTGCTCCCGCACAGAACGAACCGCGTCCTGCTGCGATGCGTCGATCAAATGCTCGAAACCAAGGCTTTTACTTATTCTAAGCCTCTCGGGATACAAATCGGAAGTAATAACGGTGGCCCCTGCCCTTCGTGCCAGGACGCTTAATAGGATGCCGATGGGGCCTTGCCCGATGGCCAGCACGGTCTCTTCCGGCTGCAGGCCGAGGGCTTCGATGCCTTTCATGCAAGTGTTGACCGGCTCAACAAAACAGGCCTGTTCAAAGGAGATGCCTTGCGGGATCTTTACTGTACCTTGCTCGACGATCCAATTCATTACGCGGACGTATTCGGCGAAGCCTCCACCGGAGGGCTCGAAGCCGGCGGTGCATCCAACCTTTTTGTAGGTGGGGCACTGGGCGAAGGTCTTGTGGCGGCAGTAGTAACAATTGCGGCAGGGAATGTGATGAAAGACTACGACCCGGTCTCCAGGGGCGAACCGGGTCACTCCCGCGCCCACGGCGGCGACCATGCCGGAGGTTTCATGGCCGAAGATGCGGGGCGCGGAATGCGATCCGGAGGCGATCTTTTTCAGGTCGGTGCCGCAGACGCCGCAGGTGTGAACGCGGACCAGCAACTCACCGACACCGATCCCGGGAACAGGAACTGTTTCGAGGCGGACATCGTTTATTCCGCGGTAAACCGCGGCCAGCATGGTCGAAGGAATCGACTCGGTGCTATGTTCGATTGCGATTTGTCCGGCGATCCCCATCAGTTATTTGATGAACTCATCTTCGTAGCCGCTTCAGGCTAATGCTTTACGGCTATTTTGTGGGAGCCTCCGCCTGTCTCGGATCGGTGTTGCGGAATTCCACCGCCACCGTCATGGAATCCAGATACGGCGAATCGAGCGGCGTGAAGTGATAGGCGGTTATTTGCAGCACCACATAAAAACCGTCAACCTTGATGACTCGCCTGGCGCCGACCGGGACGCGGGCCAGACGGCTGGCATCAAGCCGCCATAAGGAATCCTTCGCCGCACTTCCGGGATCATCGGCGGACGGCGAGGTTTGCAGCACATTATCGTAAATAGGATGGCGAAGGTCGGCCAATTTCACTTGCCAGGACGTGACCTTGGTGTCGCCCTCCGGGATGCGCGGGACAATCGAGAAGGTATAGTGGTCAGTTCCGCGCGCATCTTTGATGCGCTCGCGGTAAACCGCGTCTTGCGGAGAAAGTTTGGCCTCGAAGCTTTCTTCGACAACTTGGGTCGCGCCCCCCCGGAAGCTTTCCGCGTACACGGTCGTAACGGGCGACTGCGCGGCCAGGCGCGTTGCGGCGGATAGAGTGATTGAGGCAAGAAGCAGCGTATACCTCGATAATTTTATCGACACTCTGATTGGTGACCTCCTGGATGCGAACTGGTGGCGGTGGCTGGCTCTGCAGGACGGGCTTCCGCATCAGGCGCCGTGATCTTTCCTGACTCCCGGCCTGATCCCCGTCTGAGTTCGTGCTGATAACGCTGCAGGTGCTCTCCGAGCATTGTTGCAGCCTTGCGGCTGTTGCTGGCCAGCAAGGCCACGCGCGGCCACAGCCACGGCCGAAGTGCCGCATGGAGTGCAAAGCTGGCTGTTCTGAAGCGTCCTTGAGAGTCGATGAAGAGCGCGGTTCCCGGCATTTCAAAATTCAGCTCATCGGAGATCACCTTGATAGCGCCGAAGCGAATCCCATGAGCGCGGGCCGCTTCACCCACGGCGGATGCTTCCATGTCAACGGCGTGCGCGCCATACGCCTGTGCCAGGTTCGCTTTCTGATCTATTGCTGCGACATCCATAAAACTCACCAGCACGCGCTGCCGGTTCGCGCCTTCGATTTCGACGCGGCTGCCGTCGCGTGCGTCAATGACGACAGCGGGGACGAGAACATCGCCGACATCCAAGCTTGCATCGAGCGCCCCCGCAAACCCTACGGACTGCACCACCGTGGGATGATACAACGTGATCACGGCTTCGGCGGCTCGACGCGCCGCCTCGAGGCCGATCCCGCCGCACACGACAACCATTTCGTCCCGCTCAAAGAATACAAACTTGCGGCCTTCGTATACACGCTCGACGCGGCTCCAGTTCGTAATCAGACCGCTGACTTCGCGCTCCAGCGCTGCCACGATGGCGACTTTAGGCATAGCCGTTGGCCCGGAACCACTCCACCGCACGGCGCAATGCGCCATCCGCGGGCATCGTTTTCCATCCGAGATCGCGCTCGGCTTTGCCGGAACTGGCCCACATTTTTTTCTTGCCCATGCGCACGGTGTCGACCGTCGCCCGCGGCTCGCGGCCAAACAGCCGGCCTGACACCGTCTGATCCACCGCGCCCGCCATGTAAGCCACAAAGTATGGCAGCTTCACTTTGGGCGAGGGCAGCCCCGCGATTGCGCCCAGCTTATCGAGAATCTGCTTCAACGTAAGATTCTCGCCGCCCAGAATGTATCTCTCGCCGCTTTTGCCTTTTTCCAGCGCGGCGATGTGTCCGCGCGCGCATTCCCGGACATCGACCAGATTCAATCCCGTCTCTACATACGCGGGAAATTTGCGCTTTAGAAAGTCTACGACGATTCGTCCCGTAGGAGTTGGCTTGACATCTTGCTCGCCAACAGGGGTCGTTGGATTGACCGTCACCACGCGCATTCCGCTGCGGCCCGCTTCCAGCGCCACCTGTTCGGCCATGAATTTGGAGCGCTTGTAGTGACCGATCATGTCGGCGAGCGAAACCGGAGAATCTTCGTCAGCTGGACGCCCATTTCCAGTGAATCCCATGGTCGCGACGCTCGAGGTGTAAACCACGCAACGGACTGCGTTCTTGCGCGCGGCGTCCAGAATTGCCCGCGTACCTTCCACATTCGAGCGGTACATCTCTGCCGGATCGCGGACCCAGAGCCGGTAGTCGGCGGCCACGTGAAACACGACCTCGCAGCCCGCCATCGCCTTTTCTAAAGAAACGGCGTCGCGCAGATCGCCGGTCGCCGTCTCGGCCTTCAGACCTTCCAGATTCTTCAGATTGCTGGTGGGGCGGACGAGCAGGCGGAGGTCGGCTCCTTGCTCGGCTAGGACGCGGGCTACGTGGGAGCCAAGGAATCCGGTTGCGCCAGTGATGAAGGCTTTCAGAAGCAGTTCTCAGTTCTCAGTTCTCAGTTCTCAGTCAAAGTCCCAGAGCTTCGGTAGCGAAACTGAGAACTGAGAACTGGGAACTGTGAGCTAATTTTCCGCTTTCTCCATCACCTTCGCATACGTCGTCAGCGCGAGAAGCGGGAAGTACTGCCGGTAGAGGTGATACTTCAAATAGAACACGCGCGGAAAACCCGTGCCGGTGAAATACGGCTCATCCCACGACCCATCTTCCTTCTGCGTGCGCAGTAGGTAGGCAATGCCGCGTGCCACCGAGTCGCTGCGCGTGTCTCCCGCCGCCAGCATTCCAAGAATCGCCCACGCGGTTTGCGAGGGCGTGCTGTCGCCTACGCCGCGAAGGGTTGGATCGTCATACGATCCAACGCTTTCGCCCCAGCCGCCGTCGGGATTCTGCACCATGCGCAGCCACTCCGCCGCCTGCTGGATGCAAGGCTCGTGGTTGTCCATGCCAATGGCTTCGAGGCCGCGCAACACCAGCGCCGTGCCGTAAATGTAGTTCACGCCCCAGCGCCCGAACCAGCTTCCATCCGGCTCTTGCTCCTTGCGGATGAATTCAATCGCGCGCTTCACCGCAGGATGGTTCTTGTCGTAGCCATAGGTCGCCATCATTTCGAGGATGCGCCCGGTAATATCCACCGTCGGCGGATCGAGCATGGCGTTGTGATCGGCGAACGGAATGTACTGAAAAACCATCTTGTCGTTGTCTTTGTCGAACGAGGCCCAGCCGCCGTTCTTGCATTGCATCGACAAGATCCAATCAATGGCTCGCTGCACGGACTCGCGCTGGTAGCGTCCGTTGGGATGTTCGACGCGGCTCAGGGCCAGGCAAACCATGGCGCTGTCGTCCACATCCGGATAAAACTCGTTGTTGAACTCGAAGTACCATCCGCCCGGCTTGCCCTTTTTGTTCTTGACCTGCCAGTCGCCGGGATTGCGCACCTGCTTCTGCAGAATCCAGTCGGCGCACTTCACCATGCGCGGATCATTCGCCGGAACTCCCGCTTCGCCTAGAGCGAACATGGCATACGCCGTATCCCACACTGGAGACATGCAGGGCTGCATGCGGAAGGTATCTTCTCCGTTCACCCGCTCCTCGATGCCCAGCTTTTCAAACTCATCCAGAGCGCGGATCACCTGAGGATCGTCGAGAGAATATCCCTGGCAGCGCAGGGCGATGATGGCGTTCATCATCGAGGGATAGATTGCGCCGAGGCCGTCGCTCATCTCGAAGCGTTCGAGCATCCACTTCTCGGCCTGCTTCAGCGCGATGGAGCGCAGCGGCCGGATGTGGACCCGCTCAAACCAATGCGTCATGCGATCAAGACAAAGAAAGAAATTCCGCCACGAGACCAGCTTTTTCGACCAGCGCAGGTGCATGCGCGACTTCTGCATGCCGCCGACGAACAGCTCTTCCACGCCCATTTCGCGCGGAATCTTTTTGAAGGGCTTTTTGGCGTAGCAGATGGAAAGCGGCACCAGGATGGCGCGCGACCACGAGGAAATCTCGTAGATGTTGAACCAGAACCAGTTGGGAAACAGCACGATTTCCGGCGGAATCGCCGGAACGGCATCGTAGTCGTACTGGCCGAAGAAACAGAGATAGATCTTGGTGAATGTATTGACCTCGGTGACGCCGCCGAGTTCGAGAATCTTCTTGCGGGCGCGCTGCAGCACGGGATGATCGGCGTTGTATCCTGCCAGCTTCAGTCCGAAATATGCTTTCACCGAAGCGCTGATGTTCGAGGGACCGGCGGCGTAGATGCTCCAGCCACCATCTTCGTTCTGATGCTGAATGATCCAGTTGGCGGCCTTCTGGAAGCGCTCGGGATCGCCGGTCCCGAGCAGCGTGTGCAGCAGAATGTAATCGGATTCGAGCGTGGTGTCGGCTTCGAGTTCTCCGCACCAATAGCCATCTTCGTGCTGCGCGGAGAAAAGACAGTTTGCGGGCGGCGCCCATTGCGGCGGACACGCGGCCGGCCAGGCCGTCGATCTTGCCAAAGCGAAGTTGTGGTGCGGAGGCTAGGTTGGCTTCGGGGGAGTTTGTATCCATGCAATATGCGGCTCCGTTAATCCGCGGTAGCGCTTGCCGGAGCGGCGGCGATAGCTTCGACAATCTCCGGCGGCAGCCCGAAGCGGACATTTTCCGGCATCACTTCGAGTTCCTGCACGTTGTCGAAACCTTTGGTGGCGAGAAACTTCATGGTTTCTTCCACCAGGCATTCCGGCGCCGAAGCGCCGGCCGTCAGTGCGATCGTCTTCACGTCCACCAACCAATCGGATTCAATGTCTTTGTAGCTGTCGATGAGATGCGCGTTCGTGCCCAGATTTCGCGCCACTTCGACCAGACGATTGGAGTTGGAACTGTTTTCCGAGCCCACCACCAGTAGCAAATCAGCTTCCGAGGCGACCTGCTTCACGGCGACCTGGCGGTTCTCGGTGGCGTAGCAAATATCCTGCGCCGCAGGGCCTTTGATGTTGGGAAACTTCTTCTTCAGAGCGGCGATGATGTCTTTGGTTTCGTCGAGGCTGAGCGTGGTCTGGGTGAGATAAGCCACGCGATTCGGGATCCGGCACGGACAGCGACTTCACCTGCTCGGGAGTTCCCACCACCTGCGTGACCAGCGGAGCCTCGCCCAGCGTTCCTATCACTTCGTCGTGATCGTGGTGCCCGATCAGGATCAGCGAATAGCCTTCCTTGGCAAACTTTACTGCTTCCACGTGGACCTTGGTGACCAGCGGGCAGGTGGCATCGATCACGCGCAAGCCGCGCCGGGCGCTGTGCTCGCGCACTTCGGGTGAAACGCCGTGGGCGCTGTAGATGACGCGCTCGCCGTTGGGCACTTCGTCTTCGCTATCGACGAAGATCGCGCCCTTGCCGCGCAACTCGTCCACCACAAAGCTGTTGTGAACGATCTCTTTGCGGACGTAGATCGGCGGGCCGAAGGCCTCCAGCGCAATGCGGACAACATCAATGGCCCGCACCACCCCGGCGCAGAACCCACGCGGCTTCAGCAAAAGCACGGTCTTTCCCTGGCTGTTTGGCAACACTCAAACTCCCATTCCTATGATCTCTTGGTAATGATCTTCCCGATACAATTTAAGATGCAAGAATCGCGTTGAAGTCCTTACCGTCAGGGTACACGAATCCGTATTGTGGCGCTATGAATAAACTACCGGAAAGTATCCTTCTGGTCAACGTAAGCCGAGAAACGGCGGGGATTAGCAGTGAGGTGGGGATTCAGCGCAGCGAATGGGAGCGACCCGTCCGCTGAAACAACGGTTTTGCCGCCATCTACCACAGCCGCTTAATGTCATAGCGATCAAGAATTGCGTCGGCACTCAGGACTGGAATGTCGAGAACCCGAGCCTGAGCCACTAGCATCCGGTCAAAGGGATCCCGATGGTGAGGCGGAAGTAGACCAGCGCGCACAGCCATATTCAGCGTGATCGGCAACTCCGAGAATGCTTCCTGCTGTAATATGCGATCGAGATCATCGAGGATCGACGGGGGTCGAAGCTTTCCTAAGTTCACCTTAATCGCCAACTCCCAGCCCACTGCAGCTGATATCAAAATGCTGTTATCCCGATTCGCGAGAATTGTTGCGGCCCGCCTCGAAAGCCGACTTGCGGCTTCCAACCACCAGACTACGACATGCGTGTCGATAAGAACTTTCACGAGTCGATCCGCCCAGACCTATAAAGCATTTCAGGACTAGAGCTTATTCGAAGCCTAAATCTTTCAATTCCTGGTCGGTCAGTGGGTCGAAAGCGTCGGGCGTGTAGGAGATTTTTCCCTTCCACAACCCAGGAGTCCGCTTCGTCTTCTGCGCCGCCGGCAAAGCAACCAGCTTGACCAACGGGGTCTTCCCTCGAGCGATAACGATCTCCTCGCCCTGGCATGCCTTTTCGATCAATCGCGAGAGCTGCGTCTTGGCCTTGTGGATGGTTATCGTTTACATATCGACCCAACCTAATTAGCTAACTAATGTTAGCTAATAACTCATCTCTCGTCAAGCCGCTCTACCCGTTCGCCTTAATCATCTGCTCGGCATGCTTGCGCGAAGTATCCGTCAGCTTGGCGCCGCTGAGCATGCGCGCCACTTCCTCGGTGCGCTCTTCGCCTACGAACCGCACGGATACTGGTGCGCGTGCGTCCGCTCCAGGCCTTTTTTTCGATCACATAGTGATGATCGGCGAAGGTGGCGATTTGCGGCAGGTGAGTTACGCATAGCACCTGGTTGACCCGCGCAAGCTCTTTCAGTTTCTTTCCTACAGCTTCAGCGGCTCGGCCCCCGATGCCGGTGTCGATTTCGTCGAAGACCATGGTGCGCTGGGCCGCTGCGCGGGAGTTGCCGGCCTTCGCGGGCGAGTGCCCCTTCGACTCCCGCTCAGGGCTGGTCCGCGCCACGCTTACTTTCAGCGCCAGCATTACGCGCGATAATTCCCCTCCCGACGCCACGTGCTCCAACTGCCGCATAGGCTCGCCCGGATTCGTCGCAATCATGTAAACCACCGCATCGATTCCGGCCGCCGTCCAGTTCCCTTCTTCTTCACTGGTCGTGATCTCGATGCGGAAAGTCGACTTCATCGCCAGATCGTTGATCTCGGCTTCCACCAGCTTCTCCAGTTTTCGCGCCGCGTCTTCCCGCTTTTTCGATAGCGCGCGCGCCGCCCGCAAATACTCGGTCCCAGTCTTCGCCAGCTCAGCCCGCAACTCGCGCAGGATTTCGTCTTTGTTTTCAATCTCCGAAAGCTTGCGAGCCACGTCCGCCCCGAACCCGATCACATGGTCCAGCGTCGGACCATACTTCCGCTTCAGCCGGTCGAGCAACGCCAGCCGGTCTTCCACCTCAGCCAGGTGTTCGGGCGACGCATGGATTCCGCCCGCATAATCCCGCACCGTTGCTCCCACATCTTCCACGCTGATGCGCGCCGTCTCAAGCGCAGCCAGAGCCTCGTGAAACCTGGGCTCATACCGCGCCAGCTCTTCAATCTGCTTTTGCGCAGCGCGCATCGACGATGAGGTGGAGCCATCGCCTTCGTACAGCAGATCGAATGCCTGCATCGCCGCGTTGTAAATTTTCTCGGCGTTGGCGAGGACGCGCTTCTCCGTTTCCAACCTCTCGTCTTCGCCCGCCTGCAGCTTCGCTTCCTCGATTTCGCGTTTTTGAAACATCCACAGATCCACCAGCCGCAACCGGTCCTGCTCGCCTTGTTCTAATTCTTCGATGCGACTGCGAATGCCCTTCCACGCTTCATAGGCCTCTGCTACAAGCTCAATCTTGCCCGCTGCAAATCCATCCAGCAGCGCCAGCCGCGCCGGACCATCGAACGACAAAATCGATTCGTTCTGCGCATGGATGGTCGCCAATTGCGGCGCCAGCTGCCGCAGCACTGCAACCGTCGCGGCCTGATTGTTCACGAATACGCGGCCTTTGCCTCCGGCGGCAATCTCGCGGCGCACGATCAGCGATCCGTCTTCCGATTCGTCCAGCCCGTTGTGCTCCAGCACCTTCTCGATTGCGTCCGCTGAGCTGCCGCACTCAAAGACTGCCGAGACTACCGCACGCTCCGCTCCCGCGCGAATCACGTCGCTCGACGCTTTTTCGCCCAGCAGCAATGCCAAGGCATCGATCAAAATGGATTTCCCTGCGCCCGTTTCTCCCGTCAGCAGGTTCAGTCCGGAGGCGAACTCCACCGCCGCGTTGTCGATGACCGCGTAGTTCTCCAAACGCAATTCAACCAGCACAGCCGTCCTCGGATGACGATGTTGAAGTTTTGCGCAGCATAGCATGAAAACCAGTTGCCAGTTGCCAGTTGCCAGTTGTCAGCTGCCAGTTCGTGTAGAGAAAGCTTTCTCGGCTGTTCGCGGCAAAGTCAGGGCAACGCTCCATGTCCGCCATCAACAAAGAAAGCCACGGCCGAAGCCGTGGCTGTGCAAAACGTGGACGACCTAGCCCGCTTTGCGATACTTGTCCGCGCTCTCCTCCGTGGACCCGGTGTTGATGACTTCTTTGCGCCGTTCGCGCAAGCGGTTCTGGAACGTATCCCAGCGCGGCCCAATGCCCATCGGGCCCTGGCTGATCACGACACTGTCGGTGTTGGCTGCGAACCCACCCTTGGTGAAGGCGCCTATATCTGCCGTCTCCGCCATCGCATCGACCTCCCGCGCCGAGGTCCGATTTCCCGCCATCTGCTGCGTCGTCGGAGTGATGTTCCGGTCCGTCCCTGCGCGATGCATCACTGGATCGGCCTCCCACTTCGAGCGGTAGCGGCCTTCGTAGTCCGCCCACTGTTGCTCTGATTCCAGGTCGGACTCGTTATACGGCGGGAAGGTCTCGACCTGCGCTTTGGTCAGATCGACCGCAAAGTCGTCTGTGTGCTCAGCCGAGGCCCGCAGCCGGTCCGCCGGAACAAGGAATTTCTGCGTCGTTAGCCACCACCGGTATCGACCACGATGTAGCGATCACTCCGGTGGAGTAGTCGAAAATCACATCGTCAATCTTGCCCAGTTTCTCGTCGTTCAGACCATACAGCTTGCATCCCCGGATATCTTCTGCGGCATCCCTGAAGCGGTAGTCTCGTAGCATTCCGTACTGTGCGCATGAATTCCTCCCGTGAAAATTTTGCAGCAAGGTATTGCGCTCCTCTTGGATGTCGGTCTCGAGGCTGGGGTATATCTGGAAAATCAATTTCGAGGGATTGACGCGCGCCACAAGACAGGTCAGCCGTTTATCCTTGCGATACCTCCGCCGAGTCTCGCGCTTCGATCATCTATAATCGCGTCAAGGTACTCTCTACACAATGCAATTTCTTTCGCACTCTGCTCTCTTCATCGGCGGCGACATTCTCGACCTTTTCAACAGCACCGGAGCGGTCGCCAAGTTTGTTCTTCTCACTTTGCTGGTTTTCAGCCTGATCTCCTGGGCCATCATCCTTACCAAGTGGAGCCTGCTCCGGCGCGCCCGGGTGCAGAGCGGACGCTTTCTGCGCGCCTTTCGCAAAGCCCAGCGCCTGCAGGATATCGGCGCCGTGGCCGAGCAATTCCGTCCCAGCCCGCTGGTCGGAGTCTTCGAAGGTGGATTCCAGGAATACAAGCGCCAACTTGCCGCACCCGCCGCCACGCTGCGCAGCCTCACCGCGGTGCAGCGCGGCATGCAGATCGGCGCCTCGGAAGAAATCACGCGCCTCGAGCGCAACGTTCCCTGGCTCGCCATCACTGCCGCTGTCACACCGTTCATCGGACTATTCGGAACCGTCTGGGGAATCATTGACGCCTTTCACGGGCTTGGAACTGCGGGCGCAGCCACGCTGCGCGCCGTCGCCCCCGGCATTTCGGAGGCCCTCATCACCACTGCGGCCGGACTCGCCGCCGCCATCCCGGCGGTCATCGCCTACAACCTTATCGGGAACTCGATTCGCGAGCTTGCCGCCCGCAGCGACGATTTCAGCCTCGAAGTTCTTAACGCCATCGAGGGCATGCAGCCGCAACCTGCTGCCGAAGCGAGGCGCTGATGGCTTTCACCACTTCGAACGGCCGAACCCAAACTGCTCTCGCCGATATCAACATCACTCCGCTGGTCGATGTCGTCCTCGTCCTGCTCATCATCTTCATGGTCACGGCGCCCGTGCTGCAATCGGGCATTGAAGTCAATGTGCCCAAGACCCGCACCGTCAAGGAAATCACGGAAGAGCGGATCGTGATCACCATCAATAAAGATCAACGCGTCTTCCTCGGCAACGACGCCATCAACATCAACGAGATCGCCGCCAAGCTCAGGCAGAAGATTCGCGATCCCCGCAACCAGTTCATCTTTGTCCGCGCCGATGAGAACGTGCCCTTCGGCGCCTTCGCCACCGTCATGGAAGCGGTAAAGCAATCGGGCATCACCAACGTGAGCATCGTCACTCAGCCCCTGGAACAAAATGGCGCAAAACGCTGAGATATTTTTCGAGCACGATAACTGGGGACGCGCCCTCGGCTGGTCCGCAGGCTTTCACGCCGCGATCACTGGCCTGATCCTGATCTACTCGCTCGTTTTCACGGGGAGCCGAGGGGAGGGCTGGGGTGCTGGCGGCGGAGGTTCGGCCATCGGCGTCACGTTAGTCAGCACCGTTCCCTTGCCCGCGACCCCAGCCCAAACCAAGAACGTTTTGGCCAACGAATCCAAGGGTCTTACCAAGTCTGAGCCTAAGGTTGAAGAGAAGGAACAGAACCGGACGCCATCGAGATTCAGGGAAAGAATTCCAAGATCAAGCCTAAAAAGCCTCCGGCTCCGACGAAAGCCAAGGCGGAGCCGCCACCCCAGGAGGAAACGAACCAGGTTGCCTTCGGCGAAGGCGGACCCGTCAGCGGTCCCTATGGCTCCTTCGATGCCGGCGGCGCCAAAGGCGGCTTCGGCGTCAGCGGCGGTGGCGGAGATTTCGGCACTCGATATGCTTACTACGTGCACATCATCCAGCAGAAAGTTTCCGAGAATTGGCTGAAGTACGAGGTCGATCCGCGGATCAACAGTGCGCAGCGCGTCTACATCACCTTCGACATTGCCCGCGATGGCCATCCCTTCAACGTGCGCGTCGAGCAGTCCAGCGGCGTGCCCTCGCTCGATATATCCGCCACCCGCGCGTTGCAGCGGATCGACACCTTCGGCCCGCTGCCTCCGGACTACAGCGGCAGCAAAGTCTCAGTGGAGTACTGGTTCGATTACTCAAGGAAATAACTTGTGTCCTTATCCCACCCTCACGGCATCAATAGGTGATATTCCAAGTTTTCGTGCAGGACAAAAAAGCGCTGCGGCATCCACCTGATTACTCCTGAGGCCAGCGCGCGTGATTATGATTGACCGTAATGACCGATCGTAACTTGCCAGTGAAAACATATCGGAGTACGATATTGTCGTATACAGTATCCTTTTGCCCGGGTTTGCGAAACGGCTCCAAACGGATGGACGTCACACATAGACCAGTTCCGCACAGCATGATCGGCGCGCGGCCACTCGGCGCCGTGAACCTTCTGATACTGCTCTGTGCCCTCTTGCCAGCATCGTCGATCGCTCAGGATTGGGTTCGCACCGGGTCCGGCCTGGGTATGGACAAAGTCCGCCTGGCCGTTCCCGACTTCAAACCCGGCAACAGCGATCCCCAGAACGATGCGCTGCTGAAGACGTTCAACGATACTTTCTGGAACGATCTGGATAATTCCGGCGTCGTCGAACTCATCTCCAAGAGTTTTTATCCTTTGCAAAACCCCGGCCAGCCCACCGAGGTCACTTTCGGAATCTGGAACTCGCCTCCGCCCAATGCCGCCATGCTGACCTTCGGCAATCTGGCCGTGGCCGGCGGCAAGCTCACCGTGCAGGGCTGGCTCTATGACGTAAAGAACACAGCCTCGCCCGAAGTTCTCGGCAAGCAATACACAGACGTTCCGACTGGCGATGCCGCCCGCGTCATCGCACACAGATTTGCCGACGAGATCATCTTCCGCCTCGGTGGAGGCGTTCCAGGCATAGCAGAAAGTAAGATCTATTTCGTCAGCGACCGCTCCGGCCACAAAGAAATCTGGGTGATGGATTATGACGGCTCCAATCAGCGCCCCATCACTCACCTGAACTCCGATTCTCTTTCGCCGCGCATCTCGCCCGATGGTTCCCGCCTTGCTTTCAGTTCTCTCACCAAAAGCGGCTGGGACATCCTTATGTACTCGATCGATCTCAACCGCCTGGTTAGTTTTCCACGCTTCGGGGGCACCAATCTTTCGCCTTCGTGGTCGCCTGATGGCACTCACCTGGCGCTCTCTTCTTCTCGCGCCGGAAATCCCCAGCTTTATGTCTGCGATGCCTCCGGCGCCAATCTCCACCGCGTCACGGAAAACAAGGGCCCGGACGTTGGTCCCACATGGAATCGCAAGACGGGAGCGCAGATCGCTTTCGTCAGCGGCAGCACCGGATTGCCCCAGGTCTATACCATTGAAGCCGACGGCACCAACCAGCAGCGCATGACAGACCAGGGCTATGCCGTCTCGCCCAACTGGTCTCCCAGTGGCCAATTCCTCACGCTGGCGTGGACGCGCAAGTATGGTCCCGGCGAGCCCGGTTCTTCCGACATCTACCTGATGGATATCGCCAGCAAACAATGGGTTCAACTTACGCACGATGGCGGGCGCAACGATTATCCCTCATGGTCGCCCGACGGACGCCACATCGTCTTTGAATCCAAACGTTCGGGCAAAGAGGAACTCTGGATGATGCTCGCCGACGGCACCAAGCTTCATCAATTGACTTTTACAGGACGCAACACGCAACCAAACTGGAGTTGGAAATGAGAACACTTCGTCTGAACTCGAAGAACACTTTCGGGGTTCGCAGGAGGATCAAATCGTGAAGAGGAAGAACATGAAACATCAAAGTTTAAGGTTACTCGCAAGCGTTATCGCTCTGGCTGCTGTTTTCATGCTGGGTGCATGCCACAAGAAGACAGCTCCCCCACCGCCACCGCCGCCGCCCCCCGCGGCAGCACCCACCGCTTCCATTTCCGTCAGCCCAGATACCATTCAACCGGGGCAATCCGCCACTTTAACCTGGCAGACGTCCAATGCCAGCGACGTCTCCATCGACGGCATCGGCGCGGTTCAGCCTAGCGGCACGCAACAGGTCAGCCCCGCCAGTTCCACCACCTATCACCTTGTCGCCAAAGGCGCCGGCGGAACCCAGGAAGCCACCACGCGCCTCACCGTCACACCCCCGCCCCGGGCGGAAGCTCCTCCGCCTTCGCCTTCCGAAGAAGACCTCTTCGGCCACAGCGTCAGGGATATTTTCTTCGACTACGACAAATCGAACATTCGCCCCGATCAGCAGGCCGCCGTGCAGGCCGACGCGCAGTTCCTCAATCAGCACTCCGATATCAGCTTCACCGTTGAGGGGCATTGCGATGAACGGGGCTCCACCGAATACAACCTGGCCCTGGGCGACCAGCGTGCTTCTTCGGTGAAGAGCGCCCTGGTGTCGGCGGGAGTCAGCGCCGGCCGCATCAAGACCATCAGCTATGGCAAGGAGAAGCCGTTCTGCATGGAATCGAACGAAGCCTGTTGGCAGCAGAACCGGCGCGGCCACCTAGTCTATCAGAAATAATGCAACATTTCCCGGCAGGGGTGGAGCGAATCTCCGCCCCTGCCCTTTTACCGTTCCGGCTCAGCTCGGACAACCCACATCGTGCAGGATCCATCCAAAGTTGAAATAACGTCTGACCACGGAGGCCGCGATGAAGAACCTGTTCATGCTGACGGTGCTGGCTGTGGTGCTGGACGTTGCGCTGCCGGCAAACGCACAGGATGACGCTGCCAGACTCGAGGTATATGGCGGGTACGACTACGCGCGCTTTAATGTAACAGCCAACGTCCCCGGGATTGCGCCCTCGGCAACATACAACGGAACCGGCGGCAGTGGCCAGATCGAGTACAACGCCAACCACTGGCTCGGTGTGGTGGGAGATCTGGGCGGCTTTAGAGCGACCAGTAGTGGCAGCGGCTCATTTGCCGGAGCAGTGTTCACCTATCTTCTTGGGCCGAGAGTGAACTTCCGGCGCGGCAAGGTTACCCTGTTCGCTCAGACCCTCTTCGGAGGCGTTTGGACAACCGACGGCATTGCCCAATCAACGGGGCCCGAAAATAATTTTGCCATGACGGTGGGCGGGGGCATTGATTTCAAGGTGTCCAGGCTCCTCTGCGTTCGTCCCGTGCAGGCCGAGTACTTCATGACGACGATCCCCGATGGCCTTGGCAACCGGCAAGACAATTTACGGCTCAGCGCAGGCGTCGTCTTTCGGTTCGGTCGGGCATAGCGCATCGTTCTCCTCTTCGCCGTCTGACCGCCAGTGCAAGTAGGGTTCGCACTGTTTCATATCTCGACAATCTGCCCTAGAATAGTTCAAGGAACCTTCTCCTATGACACAACGACGCTTGCTCTCCACTCTTCTCGCCCTGCTCTCAACCCTTTGGCTGGCCGCCGGCCCGGTTTGGGGCGCCAACAAAGAAATGATCCAACTGCAAACTCAGGTGCAGCAACTCCAGGAGCAGATGACCGCCATGCAGCGCAGCTTCGACGAGCGCATGGGCGTCATGAAGAACCTGGTCGAGCACGATACCGACGCAATCAACAAAGTGACCGCCGCGCTCACCGCCCTGCAAGCCACGCTGCAAAAGCAGCAGGGAGACTCGGCCTCGCATGTTGACCAGCTCGCCGGCCAGATTCAATCCCTCAACGACACGCTCGACGAACTCAAGGCGCGCCTCGCCAAAGTCAGCAAGCAGCTTGAGGATATGCAGTCGTCCCAGCAGAGCCTGGCCGCGCAGCAGGCCACGCAGGCACAACAGGACGCCGCGGCGAAAGCAGCGCCGCCTCCCGATGTCCTCTACAACAACGCTCTGCGCGATTACAACGCCAACAAGAACGATCTCGCCGTCCAGGAATTTTCCGACTACATCAAGTTCTATCCCAACACGGATCTCGCCGGAAACTGCAATTTCTATCTCGGCGAGATTCAATTCCGCCAGGGAAACTATCAGCAGGCCGCGCAGAACTACGACCTGGTCTTGCAGAACTTTCCGACCGGGAGCAAAGCCGCTTCCGCCCAGTTGAAAAAAGGTTTTTCGTTGATCGAATTGGGTAAACAGGAAGACGGAGTGGTGGAACTCCGCCGCGTAATTCAGCGCTATCCCAAATCGAACGAAGCCCTGCAAGCTCGCGAACGCCTCAAGAAACTGGGAGTTTCCACAACCGTCCGGCCCGGCCAATAATTTTGCTCGATCAGGAGATGCATGTCGAAGAAGATTTCCGATAACGATCCCGACCGCGCCAAGGGCGCAACGGAAGGCGAAGAGCGCGATCACGACCCCAACGCCGGCCTGGCGGGACAGCTAGGCCACCGCGATCAGGACCCGCGCATCAAGGGCGCTGACACAGATTTCCCAGAACCGGGTGGCAGTCCTGAACATTCTGGGGAGGAGAGCGGGAAGAAGTGATCAGGGGTTAGGGATTAGGGGCTAGAAAATCCTACGCTGCGGCTAAACCCTAGCCCCTAAACCCTGTCTTCATTCCGGGGGGAAGCCGTGAAAGGGACAAGGGGCTAGGGGCTAGGGGCTAGAAAATTGTGGTTAACAGCGGCGGTGACTGACGCCTAGACCCTGACCCCTGCTGCTAAATCGCCATCGCCCCGACTTCTTTTTCTACTTCAGCCGTATCCACCATCGCGATGGCGTCCCACGGACAGCCGTCGAGGAAGCAGCCGTCGGGCCCTTTGCTGAGGCACTTCTTGCAGCCGATGCACAGAATGGGATCGACCGCGATGCGCCCGAAGGGCGTGCTGTCTTCGTCCGCCACCCAGAACATGCAGTCTTCCACGGGACAGTATTCCACGCAGGCAGGCGAGCCGGCGCATCCGGTGCAGCATTCGGTGATCACGGCTAATTCTTTCGGCTTCTTCTTCCGCGGCGTGGTCAGGCCCTTCGACTTCGGTTCGGCTTTCATCTCGTCGGGAACCATGCCGACAGCTTTCGTGGCGCCGGGTGCAGGAGGCATGGGCCGATTATAGCGTGAACCCGGCAGATTGCGAACTTACTTCCGCTTGAACGTCTCAGTCGATTCTGCCTTGAAGATCTTCTTGTTCCCGGCGAACTTGCGGCAGAAGCTCTTCAGGTCTTTGGACAAGGCAGTCAGCGTCATAGGACGTTCGGGTATAAGCAGTTTGGGGTCCTCGGGTAGGATCTTCAAGTGGACGGTTCCTGCTTGAAGCAACTTGTTCAACCCGTCAGAATCAATCGGAGTGAGCGCAAGTGAGTCCTTATCGACGTGCGCCAAAAAGATCGAGTGCAAGGCGAGGCATGTAACACACACGTCCTCCTCCCTCGGCGAGGCATCGAGAAAATAGTAGCTGTCGAGTTTCACGAGTCGAGCCTGCTGCCGGGTTTTCTTCCCGGAATCGCCGCACCCTTCTCCCTCCTCTACCGCTCGCAAGTCGTAGCTCTCGTCCTTTGCCGCCGCGACGGTCAGAACCGTTGTACATTTTCCGTCCGTCAGGCTCCATGAGCCGGCCAGATCTTTGTCAAGAACAACATCGGGATCCTTGGGCGAAACATCTTCATACAACGGATGGATCGACATCACATCGCAGCCCCCCAGCACGAGCAGCCCCGCGATAATCAGGCCGACCCAGATACCTCGAAAATGGGCCCGAGAGCGGACGACACTGCGGCAAGACATGATCGCCTCCACGGACAAAATCCACGGCCTGCCCAAAATGATACTCCGCGCTGCCATTTGTGACACTCCGCACCATTTCCACGCGTCCAATTCTGCTATAGTGAACCCCTGCAAAGGAGCATCCCATGGCAGGAAAGAGCGTCAACAAAGTTATCCTCATCGGCAACCTTGGCAAAGACCCGGAAGTGAAGTTCACACCGCAGGGCACGCCCGTGGCCAAGTTCAGCCTGGCCACCAACGAGCGCTTCAAAGACAAGGACGGCAACTGGCAGGATCGCACCGAATGGCACAACATTACGGCCTGGGCGCGCACCGCCGAGATTTGCGGCGAGTATTTGAAAAAAGGCAGCAAAGTCTATATCGAGGGCAGCCTGCGCACCCACTCCTGGGACGACAAGACCAGCGGCCAAAAGAAATACATGACCGAAATCCACGTCAATGACCTCGTGCTGCTCACCGGCCGCGGCGAAGGCAGCGGCGGCGGAGAGTTCAGCGGAAGCTCGCGCGGCGCAGGCGCGTCAGCCGGCGGAGGCAACAATTTCGACCAGCGCACGCCCGAACCCGAGCACGCGGCTGCTGGGTCCGGCCCGATCACTGATGAGGATATTCCGTTCTAATGGTGGCCGCTGAAGAATGGGTTTGGGAAGGGCACGGCTTCAGCCGTGCCGCCCAGAGCTGATTCGTACTGGAGCCTTCCATGACCGAACTAGCCGACAAGAAATGCGTTCCCTGCCGCGGCGGCGTGCCCCCGCTTAAGGGCCAGGAACTCGAGGCGCTGCACAAGATCGTCCCCCAATGGAGCGTGGTCAACCAGCACCACATCACTCGTGCCTTCAAGTTCCCCGACTTCAAGCAGGCGCTCGACTTCGTGAATCGCGTGGGCGCGCTGGCCGAGGAACAAGGCCATCATCCAGATATTCTGCTGGCCTGGGGCAAAGCCGAAGTCACGCTTTGGACGCACAAGATCGACGGCCTCACCGAAAGCGACTTCATCATGGCCGCCAAGATCGACCGGCTGCTTTCCTGAGAAGAAGAATCGCGACTAAAATTTTAGGCCTGTCATCCCGAGCGAAGCGAGGGATCTTGGTTCCTGCCCGCGCAACCATGATGAGAGCATCAGGCAGAGACCAAGGTCCCTCGCGTTGCTCGGGATGACAAAGGAGAGGATCAGGAATTGATCACACCTTGCCCATTGTGATCAGCTCTCCGGCTGCAGCTTGAGCTTCAGGTCCGCGGCGATCTGCTTACCGTGGAAGCGGCCGTTTTCGATGAAGATCTCGTTGGTCCGCGATCCGGCAACAATCACGCCCGCGACATAAATCCCGGGCACATTGCTCTCCAGCGAAACCGGGTCGCAGACCGGACGGCATTGATCTTCGGAAATCTCAATGCCCATGCTGCGCAGAAAGTCATAGTCGGGGTGGTAGCCGATCAACGCCAGTACGAAATCGTTCTTCAAGCGGATGGGGCCGCGCGGCGTGACGATGACGGCATAATCGATTCCGATTTCCTGTACTTGGCTGTCGAAGTAGGCTTCAATCTCTCCATTCTTGATGCGATTCTCCAGGTCCGGCTTGATCCAGTACTTGACGTGGTGGTGCAGCCGCGAGCCACGATAGACCAGTGTGACGCGGGCTCCATGTCGCCATAAATCTAGAGCCGCTATGGCTGCGGAGTTCTTGCCACCGATCACCAGCACATCGGTGTCGTAGTAAGGATGAGCCTCGGCGTAATAGTGGGAGACCTTGGGCAGTTCTTCGCCGGGCAAGCCGAGTTGATTGGCGAGATCGTAGTACCCGGTGGAGACGATCACTTTGCGCGTGTGATAGTCGTGCGGCCGGCCGGCGCGGTCGGTCGCGGTGATGCTGAAGTTTCCGTCTTCCCCCATGACCGTCTTGACCCACTCGTACTGACGAATATCGAGACGGTAGTGCTCGGTGACCTTGCGGTAATACTCGAGAGCTTCTTCGCGGGTAGGCTTCTGGTTCGCGGTAGTGAAGGGAATCTCGCCGATTTCCAGCAGCTCCGGAGTCGTAAAAAACAGCATCCCCGCCGGATAGTGAAAAAGCGAATTCACCAGGCAGCCCTTGTCGAGCACAACAACGCGCAGCCCAAGTTTCTGCGCTTCGATGGCGCAGGCGAGGCCGGTAGGTCCCGCTCCGATCACGAGGACGTCGGTGTGCACCTCGGGATGCGGAACAGCCTTGGTCTTCGGCAGGGTTTCGACGTCTTCGGCGGTGAGAAACTCGGGCATGGGGATTTCGTGACCGCTGTGCACGCACTCGGGTATGAGCACAGGCTGGAGATCGATGATTCTAGCACGCGATTGGCGAGCGCATCGAACCCATCACCTGCTCATGTGTTCCGGGTCACGGTGGAGCGTTTGGTACGCGCTATAATTTCCGGTTGCCTTATTCTCGCGCTCTATTGAGGACACACTATGCAAATTGCCGCAGAGCGAGCTACCCGCATTGAATCCGACAGCATGGGAAAGATCGAAGTCCCGGCCAACGTTTACTGGGGAGCGCAAACGCAGCGCTCGCTGCTGCATTTCAACATTGGCCGCGACACTATGCCGCCGGAGCTGATCCGGGCTTTTGGCACTCTCAAGAAGGCGTGCGCGTTGGTGAACCAGGATCTGGGCAAACTGCCGGCGGACAAGGCCAAGCTGATCGCGCAGGCTGCTGACGAAGTGATTGCGGGCAAGCTGAACGACCAGTTTCCGCTGCGCATCTGGCAGACGGGCAGCGGCACGCAGACCAACATGAACGTGAATGAGGTCATTGCGAACCGCGCCATTGAAATTGCCGGCGGCGAGTTGGGATCGAAGAAACCGATCCATCCGAATGATGACGTCAATATGTCGCAGTCGTCGAACGACACTTTCCGGCGGCGATGCACATTGCCGCGGCGGATCGTGTGAAGAATGCTCTGATTCCGGCAATCAAGAATGTTCACGATGCGATCGCGGCCAAGGCGAAGGAATTTCATGATGTGGTGAAGATCGGCCGAACTCACTTGCAGGATGCCGTGCCTTTGACCTTTGGGCAGGAGTTCGGCGGTTGGGCTGCTCTGCTCGATCGCGACATTAAACGGCTGGAACAGGCGCTGGAAGGGCTTTACGATCTTGCTATTGGCGGAACTGCCGTGGGAACGGGATTGAATACTCATCCTGAATTCGCGGAGCGGGCCGCGAAAAAGATTGCCGAACTTACTGGACTTCCCTTCCGCTCGCATGGCAACAAGTTCGCAGCGCTTTCGGCGCATGACGAGATCGTCTTCGCACAGGGCGCGATGGAAACGCTGGCCGCGTCGCTGATGAAGATTTCTAACGACATCCGCTGGCTGGCTTCGGGGCCGCGCTGCGGGCTGGGCGAGATATCCATTCCAGAGAACGAGCCTGGGTCTTCGATCATGCCGGGCAAGGTGAATCCTACGCAGTGTGAGGCGATGACCATGGTCTGCGTGCAGGTTCACGGCGCTACCGCTGCGGTGGGCTTTGCCGGCTCGCAGGGCAACTTTGAACTCAACGTGTACAAGCCGGTAATCATTTACAACTTTCTGCACTCGGTCACGCTGATCGCTGACGCCTGCCACGGATATGTCGAGTACATGCTGAAGGGCATCGAGGTTGATCGCACCAAGGTCGATTGGTACGTGAAGAATTCGCTGATGCTGGTGACGGCGCTGGCGCCGAAAGTGGGATACGACAAGGCCGCGCAGATTGCTCACACAGCGCATGTAGAGCACAGCAGCCTGCGCGAAGCGGCGTTGAAGCTGGGCTACCTTACGGGCGAAGAGTTTGATCAGTTGGTGAGGCCCGAGAGGATGACGCGGCCGTAGTGGATTTCTTCCGAAAATAAAGTTTGCGGCGTGGTTGCGGCCGGCGTTGATCGAATGTTCCTAAGATGGAAATCAGGTACTCCTCCCCCACGGCTGTGCACAGAAAGGCATTCTTATGTGCCTAGTTCTTGTGCAGCCAAGTCCCTTTTTGTGCAGGAGCCTCCGCGTTCTGTCTCGTTGGCTCCGATCCCTGAAAAGACTATCCTTCATGGGTCCAAGAATAGACTCTTGGGCGCTGAGGGGTATGTATGAATACTTGGTCGTTAGTTGTCGATATTATCGTCATTGCCGGCAGCTTAGTGGCTGTACTCGACTACTTCGGTATAAAACCCAAGCCCGCTGCGGGAGACGCTTCCATGCCTAACAGAAGCTGGAAGCTTGCAATCATGTTGGCTCTTGTGGCTCTCAGCCTAGGGCTTACGGGGTACGCTTTCTATCGTTCGCTCCGTCCGCGCGTAGTGGAGAAGCCAGTAGAGAAAATAGTTGAGAAGCTAGTCCCGCAGGAATGCCCTAAGTGTCCAACCGCTGCCATTGACAGCCACAGCAAGAAGACGGGGAAGATCGTCCCCGAGCAACCGACTCCAGCGCAGAACCAAAGCGGACACGATAACACACAAACTGGCGCAATCACCCAAGGTGCTGGAAGCGCCTTGTCATTTGGCCAGCAGGGAGGTGTGACTGCGGGAACAATTAATCTCGGGAAGCCGCAGCGAACCATCTCAAACCCACAGCTATTGATCGAAACTCTGTCCGGTGCTCCGCCGAGAGAGGTAACCGACATTTCCATTATTGGGGGCGCTCTCAATCAGGATGGCTATAGGTTAGCGGCGCAGATGCGTGACGTGTTAGGAAAGTCTGGATGGAAGCTGCCGAAGCTCACCAATGCCCTTATGACGAATGGGATGTGGCCAGATGTAGTGCTGATAATTCACGGCGAACCTATCTCCGTCCCTTCGGGGCCACCGAGGGCTTTGGGTCTAGGCAACAATGATCCGATTATCATCTTTGCGCTGGCATTAAAAAATAGCGGCCTTAACGTCATTGTGAACAGAAGCCCAGACATTCCGGAGGATGGCATCAAAGTTACCATTGGATCACCGAACTAAAACAGGTTGGCTAAACAAATTAAACGCTTGCTTGGTTATCCGGCCAAAAGACGGGATCAATTCCAAGTTCGCACATTTCGTGAATGAGCACCACAAGGTTATGACAGAGAATTTGGGGGCTGGCCCAGCTTTGCTTCTACGGTTCTTTCGCAATACTAACTAGTGAGGATGCCCCACCTTTGCGTCTTTTGCAAAGGTGGGCGGCGGTGATGCCGGGGGCAACGGGTTCTTGTCCCTGAGTCGGAACACAGGCGTCCCGCGCGCGCTTTGTAAGGCCCGAAATCCTCTCGGCGCAGGCAGCATCGTGTCCCACCTTTCGAAAACCGCGAAAGGTGGGGCACCCTCAGTTGTTATGCTGCCGGCAAGAAACTAAACGTGGACCAGTCCGCCGTCGATGTACCATCAGACATCGGAGTTATTTATGCGAAAGGCACAAATCGTGAAGTGGGGCAAAAGCCTGGCGGTCCGCATCCCGAAGGATGTGGCCGAACAGGCTCGATTGCACGAGGGTGATTCCGTTTTGATCGAGGTGTTGGAAGGGCGCATCAAGCTTCGCCCCGCTGCGGGGATTCCTACTTTGGAGGAGTTGGTGGCGCAGATCACTCCCGAGAACCGTCACGGGGAAATTGACTGGGGACCCGCCGTCGGGAGGGAATTCTGGTAAGGCGCATAAGCGTCCGGTGATCGGAGCTATTACGGCTCAGCCAGTTCGGTTTCCTGAGTCAGCCTTGTGGAATTCGCCTTCTTTGGCGTCGTCGTGATGACCACGACACTCACTAGTACAAAGAATGTTCCCACAATCGTCCGAGCACCAAGCGCTTCCCCACCCAGAAAATATCCGATCAGAACCGCGACTACTGGATTCACATATGCGTAAGTCCCCACTCTTGTTGGGGACTCGTGGTGGATCAGCCAGACGTAGGCGGTGAAGCCGACGATGGAGCCAGCAGCGATCAGATAGGCTAGTGCGAACCACGCGCGGGAAGAGATTGCCTGCACATGGAAGCCCTTAAACTCGCCCAACAGCGCCGCCGTCAGAGTTAGCAGGAGTCCTCCGACTAGCATCTGGGCTCCGGAACTCATGACTTTCGATGCGGGCAAGGGTAGTTTGCGGATGAGGACTGCCGCCAGCGACCAACTGATGGCGGCCACCACCAGGGCGATCGCACCGGAAGTGTTGACCGGGCCTTCGCCGAAACTTGCCGAGCGGCTCACCAGAACAGCTACTCCGCCCAGGCCCACCATGAGGGCGAACGCCAGCCTGATGGTAAGCTTCTGCGTGCGCAGCAGGAGAATCTCAGCCAGCGCCGTGAAAACAGGAATTGTAGCCATCATGACCGCGGCAATTCCGGAGGGCACGCGCTGTTCCGCCCAGAAAAGCAAACCATAATCCATCACGAAGATCAGCACGGACAGCAGCGTTGCGGCGGCCCACTGCCGGGGAGTCGGCGAGGCAGTTCCGTTGGCGCGCATCCAGAGGTAGAGAATGACGCCGGCGGTGAAGAAGCGCATTCCGGCGAACAGGAACGGCGGGACCTCGTTCACACCTACGCGGATCGCCAGGAATGTCGAACCCCATACGAGATAGATGGTGGCGAAGGCGAGGAGAATCTTCCAGCATTGCGGGCGTGGTGTGGCTTCCATGCGGCGTTTCCTGGCAAGCACGAAGACTGGCTTCGTCTTAGATCAAAAGTGGAGGAGTCTGGAAGCACTCTCGCCTATTGATTTTCTTTATGAACCTTAACACTCTCTAGCGCGCTCTCGAAAAGCCGGCGGGACGCCAGCGCTACTGTCCAGTGCGCTGCTGTTCTAGAATGCCCAGCGGAGGAGTGCCGCGCCTACTGTGAAGCCTGCGCCCACCGAGGCCATCAGCACGAGACTTCCCTTCTTCAGCTTGCCTTCTTCGATGGCCGTGCTCATGGCTAACGGGATCGTTCCGGCGGTGGTGTTGCCGAAGCGCTCGATGTTGACGATCACGCTTTCGGGACGCAGGCCGAGGCGGTCGGCGGTGGCGTTGATGATGCGCAGGTTGGCTTGATGCGGGATGAAGGCGTCGATGTCGGAGCCCTTGAGGCCGTTGCGTTCGAGCAACTTGAGGCAGGCTTCTGTTTGCTTGCGCACGGCGAACTTGAAGACCTGCTGGCCGTCCTGGTGAACATAGTGCATTTTCTGGTCGACGGTTTCACGCGACGTGGGATTCAGGCTGCCGCCGCCGGGCATGTAGAGAAAGCATCCGCCGGAGCCGTCGATTTCGTGGATGAAATCGATCAGTCCTTCGGAATCGTTTTCGGCGGGTTCGAGAATCACTGCGCCTGCTCCGTCGCCAAAGATTACGCAGGTAGCGCGGTCGGTGTAGTCGATGATGGAAGACATCACGTCTGCGCCGATCACGAGGACGCGCTTGTGGGTGCCTGAGGCGACGAATTGCGCTCCCGTCTGCACCGCGTAAATGAAAGCGGAGCAGGCGGCGGAGATATCGAATCCCCAAACTCCGTGGGCGCCGAGCTTGTGCTGAACCAGGCAGGCCGTCGAGGGGAAAAACATGTCAGGCGTGACCGTGCCGACGATGATGGCATCGACGTCGCTAGGCGCTAGGCCACGTTGGGCGAGCGCCCTCTTGGCGGCCTCTACCGCGAGATCGCTGGTAGCTACGCCTTTTTCTACGATGTGGCGTTCGCGGATGCCGACGCGGGCGAGAATCCAGTCGTTGGTGGTGTCGACCATCTTTTCGAGGTCGGCGTTGGTGAGAAGTCTGGGCGGCACATAGGTGCCGAGGGCGCTGATTTTGACACGAGCAGGATTGGCCAATGAATGCTCCTGAGTCGTTGCTATGGGTTGCAAAGTATGAGACTCAGTATTTTGCAGGATTGGAGGGAGAATGTCTAACCAAACTACACCGAACTCAACCAGCCAGCGTCCATCCCATTTCATCTTTCAAATCGTCGAAGCATTCCGCGCAGATCCAGCGATGGTTATCCCCTGTAGCATAACCTTCCGTGAGAGTTTTGGCGGGGCCAGACTCCATGAACTTGGCGGCGCAAGCCTCGCAATGGTCGTGATCCCACTGTTCACTCTGGCGCGTATACTTCCGGCGGTACAGGACAGCGCCTTTGCTATGCTGAGCGAGATCGATTCGCCAGTCACTCATGTCTACTTCGCATCAAAACAAAAATAAGCCAGGCACCGGCGACCCACTGCACACGCAAGAGCCCGTTACCGTTGCTTCCTTCCGGACCTGGCGGGGTTGGCGAGAGTACGTCGCGTGAGACCGATGCCTGACCTGAATCATTCTAACAAACACGAACAGCGATTCCGGTCTGGCGGCAACGTTCGTGACAACTTTTCAGGCAACAGGGTGGTGACTTTCGGTGCAAGAAATGCGCAGGAAAGCCTTCCCTTCTGGAGGGAACTTAGCGAACAATAGAGTTTGAATATAGAGTTCGCATCGTGGGTCGAACGGTAACCTGATGGCGGATGGCCCTTCCAGCCTCGACTGGCAATATTGAATGCAGCCCAACCCACAATCCGGCGTGATTCCCGTTCCGCAGGCGGTCAACAAATACCTCGAGATTGCTCTCTATTTGCTTGTGCTGATGGGGTTTGGCGCACTGGCCAGCACTGGCGGACTAGGCCTGCCAACGATGCTGCTGGTGGGAGCGGCACTGGCGATCCGCGGCTATCTGCTGGCGAAGCGGCGCGCGGTAGTTTTTTCCGAGCGCTGGACTACGCCACTCACGATAGCGTATTTCGCTTTCTATGCCGTCGATTACTTCCTGCTCTCGCGCAGCTTCCTGACGGCGACCGTGCACCTTGTGCTATTCGCCGTGGTAGTGCGGTCATTCTCGTTGCGCCGTGATCGCGACTACACCATGTTGGCGGTCCTGGCTTTCCTGATGGTGCTGGCCTCGGCCGTGCTCACGGTGGACAGCGTTTTCCTGCTCTTCTTTGCCGGATTCATGCTGATGGCGGTGGCCACATTTATCCTGATGGAGATGCGGCGGTCGGGGGGAGTTGCGCGTTTTCAAGCGCGACACTCGAATGATCCGCAGGAGCACCGGCATTTGGCCTTCTCACTGGCCCGCGTGACGCCGGCCTTGGTGGCGATGATACTGGTGGGAGCAGCTGCGGTATTTTTTCTTCTGCCTCGAATGTCGGCCGGCTACCTGGGCGGGTATTCGTTCGGCACCGATTTTTCCACCGGTTTCAGCGACCGGGTACAGCTGGGCCGGATTGGACAGATTCAGCAGTCAAACGCGGTGGTGATGCATATCCAGATTGACGGCGATCCACACGGCCGTTACGCGCTGCACTGGCGTGGCGTCGCGCTGGCGAATTTCGACGGCGCGAACTGGTCGAACCCGCGCCAGCAATATGAGCAATCCGAGGTGCAGAGAGATGCATACGGAGGCTTCCCGCGTGCAGACCCAGGCTGCGCCGGGAAGTGCGCGTCATTTGATTCACTACCGGGTGCTGATGGAGCCGATCGGCACCAACGTTTTCTTTCTTGCTCCCTGGGCGCGCCGCGTGAGCGGGGCCTATCGCGCGGTGCGGATCGATACACGCGGAGCACTATACGATCTTGATGGAGAACACGCTGTAAGCCTCTACGAAGCAGACTCCGATATTTCCACGCCTTCTCCTGAGCAACTTCGTAGCGCGGGCGAGGAGCTTCCGCCATTTTCGTTCGCCTATCTGCAACTGCCGGCGCTCGATTCGCGCATTCCGCAACTGGCGGCGCAGATCTCGGGCGCGGCTTCCAACAGCTACGACAAGGCGGTCGCGCTGGAAGCCTACTTGAAATCGCATTTCGGATACACTCTGCAACTGCCAGGTTCGCCCGTCGCCGACCCACTGGCGAACTTTCTTTTCGAGCGCAAACAAGGACATTGCGAATACTTCGCCTCCTCCATGGCCGTCATGCTGCGCACGCTGCGCATTCCATCCCGCGTGGTGAATGGCTTCATCGGCGATGAATTCAACGACATCACCGGCAGCTACGTGGTCCGGGCCAGAAATGCGCACGCCTGGGTGGAAGCCTACTTCCCCGGCTATGGATGGATCACTTTCGACCCCACGCCAGACAGCACGACCGGATCGCCGCAAGGCTGGGGCCGGGTGATGCTCTATCTGGACGCCGCGTCCTCGTTCTGGCGGGAGTGGGTCATCAGTTACGACACTGCGCATCAATCGGTGCTGGGCCAAACGGTGCTGAGCGGAACGCGCAGCTCACTGGAGCGAACGCGCATGTGGGCCCGGCTGCGGTATGCGCGGATGCTGAATTGGGCACGGAAAAGCCAGCAGAGCGCCGAGCGCACACCGGGAAGATGGTTCGCGGGCGGCGCGATGGTCGTGGTCCTGTTGCTGGGATTGGCCAATGCAAGGCGCATCGCCCGAATGATTCGAAGGAGGCGGCTGCAGGCGCATCCGGAGCGAGCACCAGATCAGGCCGCTGCCATGTGGTACGAACGCATGGCTCGTTATCTGGCGCGGCGCGGAGTGCAGAAATCACCTGCCCAGACGGCCCAGGAGTTTGTGCGCGTCATCCCGGACGAGCGGTTGCGAACGCAAGTCGGCCGGTTCACCGACGCCTACGAATCGGCGCGCTTCGGAAATTCCGTTGACGACGCGCAGCGCCTGCCGGAGTTGTATGATGAAGTAGAGCTGGCGACGCGGAAGTAAGCGGCCAAACTTAAATCTCACAACCTGCCGGCGAATGCCTATGAACTATCTGCTGAAAACTGAACCCTCGGTTTATTCCTTCGCCAATCTGCAGCGCGACCAAAGCACCATCTGGGACGGCGTCACTAATCCCGCCGCGGTCAAGCATCTACGCGAAATGAAACCGGGCGAACACCTGGTCATCTATCACACTGGAGACGAGAAGAGCGCCGTGGGAACCGCGACCGTGGTGTCAGTCGACGCCTCGGACGCAAAGACTCCCCTGGTAAAAATCAAAGTGGGCAAAGCCACGGCCAAGCCAGTGACGCTGGCCGAGATCAAGGCAAACAAGCTTTTCACCGATTCACCGCTGGTGCGGCAGGGACGGTTGAGCGTCGTACCGCTAACCGACGCTCAATACAAGTTCGTCACCGGCTCCTGAGGCATCCGGCGGGCGGAGCTCAGTGCACCTTCGCGTCGCGCCGGATCAGCGCGTGATCGACAAAGAAGCCCAGTCCGATCGCCAGCGGAATCACGCCAAAGGTCGCCGCGGTCATCGCGTCGGGTTCGTGGCGTCCGATAAGGGCGAAGGTCACGATATAGCCGATTGCCCCGGCCACCAACAGAATTCCAAAACGCCTGGAGCGCGCCCCCTCTGAGAGTTCCGGCTGCATCGGAACGTCCACGCCGCGCGCAATCGCCGCCAACCGTTCTTCGCTGCGAAGTTTGCGCACGCGGAAGAAGGTGTACATGGCCGCCATTGGGATCCCAAGAGACATCACCACCGCCGCCAGCCCCACAATGTTAGTGTCCATAAATCCTCCTGATGCTGGCGTAGGTTTATCTTTAGTGCGCCTGCCACAGCAGGTTACGTGTGCCCGCAGGAAAAGTTCCCGTTTTTGTTCCGCAATCTGCGAATGCCTTACAAATCTTTGCAAAACTCTCGGCATCTACCTAGCAACCCAAGCCTACACTGGTGATTCTTAAGCGAGTGGCGTGCGAACCGGCTGAAGTTAGAAAGGTCACCAGCACATGAAATTGATAGCGACGGGAATCAGACCATGTCCGTTCCGGCTGCGCTGGGAGTGCGCCGCTCTTTGCGCCTTCGCGTTGCTATTTTTCGCTCCTCTGCGGGCGCAGGACACTCGGGAAAAGATCGCCGTCGATGACATTTCCCGGACCTTCACAGTGCATCCGCCCCAGGGTTATGACGCTCAGCAGCACTACCCAGTCATGATTCTTCTGCACGGCCGCAACCAGGATGCCGACGACATGGCGCGAATCACGCACTTCAACCAGCTCGCAGATAAGGATGGCATTATCGCGGTTTATCCCAACGCCATGCACGGAGAGTGGAATATAGGAGTGCGGCCGGAGGAGCCATCGATGGGCATGGGGCCGCGCGGAGGCGGGCGTCGCGGAGGGTGGGGCGGCTATCCCGGCGGTGGCGGAGGTTATCCCGGGGGTGGTGGCGGCTATCCCAGGGGCGGTCAAGGGGGTGGACAGAATCCCGAAGAAACTAAGAACAAACCTGAACCCGCCGATGACGTTGCCTTTCTTAACCAGATGCTGGATCAGCTCGCCCTAAAGTATTCGGTGGATCCTCATCGCATCTACGCCACGGGCCTCGGCGATGGCGGCTTCATGGCATTGCGGGCAGGCTGTTCCATTGCCGATCGTGTGGCCGCGATCGCTGCCGTGGCTGCTAACCTGCCGAAAAAGATGATCTGCCTGCCCTCGCGTCCCGTGCCCACGTTGTTCATCGATGGCACCGACGATCCCATTATTCCTTCCAACGGAGGCACCTACAAACCAGGCCGCTTCGGCGTTCTCTCCGCCGAAGATAGCGCCAAGACTTGGGCCAAGTTCGACCGCTGCGGAGAAAAGCCGGCCCAGGCCAAACTGCCCGCTTCAGAGAAAGGCGGCAAAGAAACCAAAACGTTCACCTACAGCGGCTGCCATGACGACGCACAGGTCGTTCTCTACAGCATCAAGGGCGGGGGCAACACCTGGCCCGGCGGCGAACAGTATTTATCCGAAAAAGAGATCGGCAAAACCAGCACCGACCTCAACGCCGACGAAATCATTTGGAGCTTCTTGTCCGGCCGGAAAATCGGCAGCGACAGCGGTGCGCGAAAATAGCAACTACCCCACTCACTCCAGATTCGGGTGCGCGCTGGGGTAGAACTTCGCGATCATCCTCCCCGTCATCAGTCCGCCTTCATACTCGGGAATAATCACTTCGTCCGCACCCGAGTTGCGCATGGCCTGCGCGTAGCGGGACTGCCCGGCGCGCGTGATGATTCGCGCCTTGGGGTTCAGCGCCTTCGCCGTCACCGTGATGTACAGATTGTCGGCGTCATTGTCGATCACGATGCAGACTCCCCGCGCCCGCTCAATGCCGGCGGACTGCAGCACGTCGTGCCGCTTGGCGTCGCCCTGAATGCTAAGCACCTTTTCCTTCAACAGTTCGCGGCACAGTCCCTCGTTGGTCTCGATCAGCACAAAAGGAATCTTCAGGCGGTTCAACTGATCCACGACCGTGCGTCCCACTTGTCCGTAGCCGCAGATGATGAAATGATCCTGCAACTTTTCGATGCTGACATCGTTCACCATGGTTCTCCAAACCTCCATTCCCTGCCGGTGGAAGATGGTGACGGCTACCCGCTCCGCCACCCAAATCTGAAAGGCAAATACACCCATGTACACGAAGAGCGAGAAGAGCTTAGTGGCATTGTGGACGCGATTGACATCGATTGCATGCGGCTGGATCATCCAGAATAGCGCGTCTTGCCAGGTCAACCCCTCCATCCGCCGGTACACCAGCACACACATCAAGCTGAATCCCGCAAACACTACCAGGGGCAGCCACAGCCGGCGCACGAACAGCAGCAGGATTCGCCACATGAGGGAGAGATACTAACGCAAGTCAGTCAGCTCGGACAATGGGGTAGGCATTGCCAAAAAACCAATCTTGCCAATCGTTTTCCTGATTCCTTCAAAAAACCGCCCACCTTCGCGCAGTCGACGCGAGGGTGGGCGGTAAGAAGTTGCAAGCTTGCTCTTAGCGGCGCGATGCGCTCAACTTCACTGCTGCCACAGGTTCAAAGTATTGGTGGCATCATCTACGTAGTAGAGACCCTGTCCGGGCACGTGCACCAACCCAAACAGAGCGCCGCTTCCCGGCGGGGTGCCATTGCTATCCAGCAGCTTCTGTTCCTGCTGAACGCCGCTGGGGGAAAATCCCAGCAGGTACCCGTTGTTGCCGTTTACTGTGAGCACGCTGCCATCCGTCAGAACCGTCAGGCCGAGAGGATCGTTAAGGGCGCCGCCCGATGTTAGAGTCGTGCCGGTTCCACCGGAAGTGGTGCGCGTCAGCGGATCGGAAATCCACTGGACGCGGTTGTTGATGCTGTCGGCCACGTAGATCGTGCTGCCATCGGGGCTAAGACCTACGCCCGTTGGCCCAATTACGAGCGCCGCCGCATTGGTCTCTTCAGCAAATCCGGAGCCGATTGTAGTGATCGATTCGAGGGTGGGCATTGCTCCATACAGGCCAGTGAGGTTCAATCGCGTCACTGTTCCACCGTAGACCACGCTTCCGCCTCCCGCCACGGTTCCGTTCAAGACGTTGGTGACGAACAGATTCGCACTGCTGCCGGCATCGAGGGCCGCCATGTCCCACGGACCGTTAATCAATGACCCATAAAATGTCTCTACCACACTGCCGCTGCTGTTTAGAACAAGCAGACAACCAGCCTGAATGGTCGCCGACGTTCCGTCCGTAGTGGGCACGCTGCCTACTATCACCCAGCCGCTGCTCAATGCGGACAACGCCGTGCTCAAGCCCACACCGCCGGGACAAGGGCCGGGCAGGGTGCTGGCATCGATCTGGGCAAAGAGAGTGGCTACACCCTCCGGCGTGATCTGCACAATGGTTGTTCCGGTGCCTTGCAGGTTGGCACTGCTGTTGAAGTTGCTGACCAGAATGTTCCCCTCCACCAGAGAACCGTTACTCTTCGGCACGCGCGCTATGCCGTAGGGGTTTACGTCGCCATTGGCTGGGACAGTGGAGGCAACCACGCTGATGGCGCCCGGCGTGTGGGCGCGCTTTTGTTCAGCGTAAGCGGAAAGGCCGCAGGCCGCGACCAGGAAAACCACAGTGACGCAAGTCTTGATTTGGTTAAAAAGTTTCACGAAGGATCCCTCCTGAAGGTGCGAGCTTTGAATGGAGCAGGACGGGCCTGGGAGCGTCCGACCCTGCGACAAGCAGTAGTGTGGAGCGTAACGGGGAGAAACTTGTCAGAACATTGTCACGAATCTGTCAATTTCATGTCATGTCCCGCGAAGCTAGGGGCTTTGCGCTGATCCCTGTTCACTGAATCAACTTCCTCAGCTCACGCCGCAGAATCTTTCCCGACGCCGTCTTGGGGACGACCTCCACGAAATGCACTTCCCGCGGCTGCTTGTAACTGGTCAGGCGATCGGCGACGAAACCGCACAATTCGTCTTCCATCTTCTTGCTCGTCACAAATCCCTCGCGCAGGGCGATAAACGCCACCGGAATCTCTCCAGCCTCAGCATCAGACCGGCCCACAACGCCGCACTCCCGCACCGCGGGATGCTCCAACAGCACCGCCTCTACTTCGGCTGGAGCCACAGGGAAACCTTTGTACTTGATCATTTCCTTACGCCGGTCGACCACGCGGTAGAAACCTTCAGCATCGCGCGTCACAATGTCGCCTGACCAGTACCATCCGTCGCGCAGCACGGCCGCGGTTGCGTCCGGCTCTTTCCAGTAACCCAGCATGAATTGCGGACCGCGCATCACCAACTCCCCGGGCTCACCCGTGGGAACGTGCGCCGCGCTCTCCGCTGAGTCAAACAGATTCTCCGCCCCAATCACTCGGCATTCCGTTTGCGCCAGCGGATGCCCGATCGACTCCGGATGGTAGAGTTCCGGCTCCAGATAACCCACATGGGTGACGGGCGAAGCTTCCGTCATTCCATAACCCTGGCACACCAGAATCCCGGTAAGCGCGGTGAATCTTCGCGCCAGTTCCGGCGCCAGAGGCGCCGCGCCAGACTTCGCCCAGCGCACCTGATGGTTCTTGGGAAACTCTCCGGCTTCCACCGCCTGGCACAACGCATTCATCGCCGGCGGCACCAGCGGCATCATGGTGATTGATTCCTGGGTCAGAAGCGAGGTCAGTTGCCTCACGTTGAAACGCGGCATCAGCACCAGCGTCGCGCCTAAAACCAGCGCCGGGTTCAGCATCACATTCAGTCCATAAATGTGATAGAGCGGCAGAAAGCAAAGAATATTGTCATTGGAGTGCAGCGGACTCGCGCCCGGCCCGAGAAATTGGTACACGTTGGCCACCAGGTTGCGATGCGAAAGCATCACTCCCTTGGGCAGCCCGGTTGTGCCGCTCGAATAGGGCAGCGCCGCCAAAGTCTGCACCGAACTTTGATCGGGCCGGGGCAGCGTCACGAAAGCTGTCACTGGTTTCAGCAGATTCGAAAACGGTTCGCTTCCGCTTCCCTGCTCCCGCATGCAGAATATCCGCCGCAGATTCGGCAGCCCGGCTAGAATGATGCCGTCAATATTCGTTCCGTCGGTGATCAGCAGCACCGCTCCTGAGTTCCCCAACTGATGCCGGACTTCCCGCTCGCGATACGTCGGATTCAGTAGCGTCGGAATTCCTCCGGCCAACGTTATCGCGTGGTAGGCGGCGCAGAACTCCCACGAATTGGCCAGAAAAATGGCGGCCACCTCTCCCGGCATCAAACCGGCCGCAACCAGCCCGCGCGCCAGCACTTCCACTGTCTCTCCGTATTCCGCGTAGGTGAGCCTCCGTCCGCACGAAGTGTCCACCAGCGCGGTCTTCTCCGGATGCCGACGACAGGAAGCCAGGACCGCATCGTGCACGAAAACGTTGTTGGGATCGGCGTACAGTTCTGTGCGCGGCATGACCGGGAGAGATTGTATCGGAAAATCCGGCGATTCAATGGGAGGAGGCAAAGGGTAAGGCGCATCGATAACCCCCTTAGGCGAATTGTAGAATTTCTTAACCGGATTCTCCAATTTGCCGTTATAATGTCTGCGCCACGCCAAAGATAGACCTCCCCCGGTTTTGGCATCGTATTCCCTTAAGAATGGACTAGTTTCTCAGGATAGGTGTTCTGGGCTTGGGCTAGGTTCTGCACGGACGCTCCGTTTGGAGCGTAACTGACAAGGCCGCGGGGATAACAATGAGACCGACTGCCAGGGTTCTATTTTTTCTGAGTTGCTGGGGCACGATATTCACCCACGCACAAATATCGAAGTTTCAGCACGTCATCGTGATCGTCCAGGAAAATCGCTCCCCTGACAATCTTTTTCAGGGTTTGTGCAGCGCGCCGTTTGGCAACAGCAGTTCCTGCAGCACCACGCCCACTGGCTCCCAGTACAACATTCAAACCAGCAACTGGCTGGATAAAACCTCTTCCACCGGCACAACCCAGCCCACCACCGTAGAACTCGACAATAACTACGACCCCAATCATGCCCATAAGGACTTCACTACCCAGTGCGACCTCGACTCGGCAGGAGTCTGCCTGATGGACGGCGCCGCAAATAACACCTGCGTTGGGACCTGCCCCTCCCGGCCGTCATTCCACTATGTGGACAATTCGACTTCGATCCTGAATCCGTACCTGACGATTACCACCGAGTACGGCTGGGCGAACTACATGTTTCAGACCAATCAGGGATCCAGTTTTCCCGCCCATCAATTCCTCTTTGGAGGGACCTCGGCTCCCAGTGCCGCCGACGATGCCGCTGGTATTTTCGCTGCGGAAAATGTCTATCCGAGTCTGGCGCTGGCAGGCTGCATCGCTCTCTCGACCACAACCGTCGAATTGATCGGCATCAACGGTGAGAATCAAAAGATCTATCCCTGCTTCGAACATCAAACCTTGTCCGACTTGCTCGACGACGCTTCGATCAGCTGGAAATATTACACGCCGGGCGCTGGATCGGTCTGGACAGCGCCAGACGCCATCAAGCATATCTGTGGGGCAAGTGCCCCTACCGGGGGCAACTGTATCGGGTCCGAGTGGATCAATCACGTGCACATTGGAGCGGCGGACCTGCTGACAGACATTTCCAAATGCAATTTGAAGCAGGTGAACTGGGTGGTCCCGACCGGTGCAAATTCCGACCACCCCAATAACAATACCGGCGGGGGACCATCCTGGGTGGCTTCCATCGTCAACGCCATCGGCAACAATCCTAGGTGTAAGGATAACGAGGTCTATTGGGACAACACGGCAATCCTGATTACATGGGACGATTGGGGCGGCTGGTACGATCACGAACCGCCCACCTTCTTGCCGGGGGTTCAGGGCGACTATCAATGCGGATTTCGCGTCCCGTTTATCGTCGTCTCCGCTTACACTCCGGCCGCTTATGTGGATAACAATCGGATGGACTTCGGAACCATGCTGCGCTTCCTTGAGCACAACTTCGGCATTGCCCAGGGTGCGCTGAATTTTGCGGATGCGCGCGCCACCGGCAATCTGGCCGAGTTTTTCAATCTCAAACAGGTGCCCCGGGTCTTTCAGACCATCCCGGCATCTCTGGACGCAAACTACTTCATCAATGACAAGGCACCCCCGACGGATCCGGACGATTATTGAAGTTCGCGCCGGTCCGTGAGAGTAGGCAACAAAATAAAGGTAGGGCAAAAAAACTGGGGAAACAATGAAACGTACGGTCAAGTTGCTATCTCTGCTGAGTTTGTGTGGGGCAATGCTCGCCCACGCCCAGATCTCCAGCTTTCAGCACGTCATCGTCATCGTGCAGGAAAACCGCACGCCGGATAATCTTTTTCAGGGTTTGTGCACCGCGCCTTTCGGCAACAGCACTTCCTGCAGCACAAGCCCGACCGGCTCGCAGTACGACATCTTGACCGGCAACTGGCTGGATAAGTCCTCTTCCACGGGCACAACTCAGCCGACTTCCGTTGCGCTCAATAACAGTTATGATCCCAGCCACACACACCTCGCGTTCACTACCTCATGCGACCTGAACACAAAAACGGGAGCTTGCCGGATGGATGGCGCCGCTGGCGACACATGCACCGGCACTTGTCCCACCAAAATGGCGTACGCCTATGTCTCCAACTCGACGTCGAATTTAAATCCCTACCTGACGCTGGCGACATCCTACGGCTGGGCGAACTACATGTTTCAGACCAACCAGGGCCCCAGTTTCCCCGCCCACCAATTTCTTTTTGGAGGAACCTCAGCGCCCAGTGCGGCCGATGACGCCATCGGCACATTCACGGGAGAGAATATGACCCCGTATTACACTCCCGATGCCGGATGTATCGCGCTGGCAGGGGTTACGGTGAAACTGGTCACCACGGCAGGGGAAAAAGGGTCCGTTTATCCCTGCCTCGATCATGAAACCATGGCCGATCTTTTCGACGGCATCGGAGTGAGCTGGAAATATTACACGGAGAGCAATGGTTCTATCTGGACAGCTCCGAACGCCATCCAGCATATTTGCCTTCCCAGTGCCCCGACCGGAGGAACGTGCACCGGCTCCGACTGGGTCAACGACGTAGTGATCAAACCAGCGCAAATTTTGTCGGACATCAACAACTGTAAATTAGCCCAGGTGAACTGGGTCATTCCGACCGGGGCGAATTCCGATCACCCGAAAGGCAACTCCGGCGGCGGGCCATCCTGGGTAGCTTCCGTCGTCAATGCCATCGGCAACAACCCCAAGTGCAAGGACAATGAGGTTTACTGGGACAATACTGCCATCCTCATTACCTGGGACGACTGGGGAGGCTGGTACGATCACGAACCGCCCACGTTTCTGGCCGGCGCTCAAGGCGATTACCAGTATGGTTTTCGCGTCCCGTTTATCGTCGTGTCGGCCTACACTTCGGCGGCCTATGTGGATAACAGCCGGATGGACTTCGGCACCATCTTACGGTTCCTCGAGCAGAACTACGGAATCGCAGAGGGTGCGCTCAACTTTGCCGATGCGCGTGCCAGCGGCAATCTCGCCGAATTTTTCAATCTCAAACAGGTGCCACGGGTGTTCCAGACCATCCCCAGCCGCCTGGACGGAAACTACTTCATCAATGACACAACACCACCGACGGACCCGGACGACTACTGAACTCATAGGGTCCGTTGAAAATGAGAGGCTGTAGGAGAAAACTATGAAAACTTCCGCCAAGGTTTTATTGCTGCTGAGTTTCTGTGGAGCAATGCTCGCCCATGCTCAGATCTCAAATTTTTCGCACGTCATCGTAATCGTGCAGGAGAACCGCACCCCGGACAATCTTTTTCAAGGCCTGTGCAGCTCGCCGTTCGGCACCAGCAAATCCTGCAGCACCAGTCCGACTGGCTCCCAGTACGACATCCAAACCAAGAACTGGCTCGATAAGACCTCGTCCACTGGCACGACGAACCCCACCACCGTGTCGCTCGACAATGCCTACGACCCGCGCCATACGCACGGGGCATTCACCAGCATGTGCGACAAAAACTCTAGCGGCGCTTGCAAGATGGATGGGGGCGCCAACAATCCCTGCGCCGGCACTTGCCCTTCCAAACCCCCTTACCACTATGTAACCAATGCAAACTCGATCTTGAACCCTTACCTCACCCTGGCGACGTCTTATGGGTGGGCAAACTATATGTTTCAAACCAACCAGGGACCCAGCTATCCCGCTCACCAGTATCTCTTCGGAGGAACCTCGGCGCCCAGTGCCTCTGACGATGCTGTAGCTACATTCGCCTCGGAGAATGTATCTCCCGAAGTATCGGGCACGGTTGCCGGGTGCATTGCTGCGGCGACCACCACCGTCGAATTGATCGACACCACGGGCGAGAACCAAAGCATTTATCCCTGCTTCGATCATCAAACCATGGCCGACCTGTTCGACGGAATTAACGTCAGTTGGAAATACTACGCGCCGAGCGCTGGTTCCATCTGGACCGCGCCCGATGCGATCAGCCATATCTGCGTGCCCAGCAAACCGACAGGAGGAGTATGTACAGGTTCTGATTGGACTAAAAACGTAATCCTCAAATCGTCGCAGGTGTTAACCGACATCGGCAATTGCAATCTGGCGCAGGTGACTTGGGTGATCCCGGGTGGTCAGAACTCCGATCACCCCAACGGCAATACAGGTGGCGGCCCTGCCTGGGTAGCCTCCATCGTCAATGCCGTCGGCAACAATCCCAAGTGCAAGGACAATGAGGTTTACTGGGACAACACTGCCATCATCATTACCTGGGACGATTGGGGAGGCTGGTACGATCACGAACCGCCCACATTTCTGGCAGGCGCTCAAGGCGACTACCAGTACGGCTTCCGCGTCCCATTTATCGTCGTCTCCGCCTACACGTCGGCCGCCTATGTGGACAATACTCGCATGGACTTCGGCACCGTCCTTCGGTTCTTGGAGCACAACTTCGGCATCGCGGAGGGAGCCCTCAACTTTGCGGATGCTCGCTCCACCACCGATCTCACCGAGTTCTTCAACCTGAAACAAGTCCCCCGCGTGTTCCAGACCATTCCGGCTCGCCTGGACGCAAACTACTTCATCAATGACAAGGAGCCGCCAACAGACCCAGACACTGATTGAAGTCCGAGCAGGGCTCCGAGAAGCAGTCATGCCGTCAGATCTAGGTTCGGGAAGGGCACGACTCATGGCCTTCAGCGCCTGAGGTCCGCCGCCTGTTCGGCAACCAGCCCGCGGTCCTAGCTCGCCAGCTTGCGCAGGAACTCCCGTTCATCCATGCGGTACTTAAAGGCTTTGCGCCCGTCGATGAACACGACCGGCACTTCGTCGTTGAACTTGCGGCGCAGTTCGCTGTCGCTGTCTACATCCACGTCCTGCCACGTGAACCCGCCGCGCCGGGAGAGCTTGGTAAGACTCTCCTTCACCAACTCGCAGAGATGGCATCCCTTGCGCGAGTAAACCACGACCTGCCGGGATTCCGCCACGCCGCGATTTTACCGTTATTCCGTCACCTGTTGGCAAGAAAAAACCGACGCTTGTCCCTAGGGGCAAAAAGGCGTTCCCGGTTCAGGAGCAAGGTTCCGAGGGTGAAATTCCGGAGTAAAATCCAAAAATGCTTTCCCATGATCCCCAACCTCTGCGCGGCAAGGCCTGCCTCGTCACCGGCGGCGCCAAGCGTCTTGGACGCGCCTCCGCCCTGGCCCTGGCACGGGCCGGCGCCGATGTCGCCATCACCTTCCGCAATTCCGCCCGCGAGGCGCAGCATACGATCGTCGACCTCACGAGCTGCGGAGTGCGCGCCTTTGCCCTGCACTGCGATATCACCGACGAAGCCAGCGTCAGGTCCATGATGAAAGAAGCCGGACGCGAACTCGGCCGCATCGATGTGCTCGTCAACAACGCCGCCAATTACGAGGACGTCGACTTCGAGCGCATCACCCTCCGCCAGTGGGATGCGATGTTCGCCTCCAATGCCCGCGGGCCTTTTCTGGTCTCGCGCGAAGCTCTGAAGTGGATGCGCCGAAAGCGGCCGGGATCGAAGCGCTCAGACGCCGCAGGCTCAAAAAAGATCGAAGCCAAAATCATTCACATGGGCTCGCTGGGAGGCCTGCGTCCGTGGCCCACGCACGCCCACTACTGTTCCTCCAAAGCCGCACTGCACATGCTGACCAAGGTCATGGCGCAAGCCCTTGCCCCAGAAATTGCGGTCAACGCGGTCGCGCCCGGCGTGATCGATCTCGGCGAAAAGTCGGCTGCCGGGTTTATGAAGCGCATGGCCAAAAAGGCTCCCATGCAGCGCAATGGACACGGCGATGAAGTCGCCGCCGCGGTCTTATTCTTCGCCACCGCGCCCCAATTCATTACCGGCCAGATTCTTGCAGTGGACGGCGGCCTGGGACTCTAACCGTTACCCTTAGTCGGGATCTTGGATCTGGTGTGCTGAGGTTCCTTCCGCGTCTCCGCGGAAGTTCTCCGCATCCTCCACGATTCAGGGCCTGGTTCGAAGCACCAGTACGAAACCTGGCTCGGAAACCCGGCATCCCTCTTCTGTACTTTTCCTCCTCAGGGTATAGTGGGGCGAATGAAGAAACCCGGGAACGCCCCTGCTTCGAAGCCTCCCTCACCCACCGCTCCCCGTGTCGCCGTCGCGATCATGGCCGCCGGCAAAGGCACGCGGCTCAAGTCGCAGCTTCCAAAAGTGCTGCATGAAGTCGGCGGCAAGCCGCTGCTCGCCCATGTCATTGCGGCCGCCACGCAGCGTCGTCCCGCCCGGCGACATCTTCGCCATCATCGGGCATGAAGCCGACCGTGTTCGCTCCGCCGTCGCCCACACCGGCGTCAATTTCGTCCTGCAAGCGGAACAGCGCGGCACCGGCCATGCTCTGATGGTCGCGCAGCCTGCGCTCTCCGCCTACGACCACGTGATCGTGCTCTCCGGTGACGCCCCGCAGATCACGCCTCAAACCATCGCCAGCCTGCTCAACTTCCATCTCGACCAGCAAGCCGCGATGACCTTACTCAGCGCCGACCTCGACCACCCCACCGGCTACGGTCGCATGATTCGGATGAAAGCACGCCTGAAAGCCCGCAACGTGCGCTAGCGCCGAAGTGCAGGCCATCGTCGAAGAGAAATCCGCCAGCCCCGCCCAGAAAAAAATTCATGAGATCAATGCCGGCTTCTATGTCTTCGCCGCGCCGCAATTGTTCTCGCACATCGGCAAACTCTCCACCGCCAATCCTCACGGCGAGTACTACCTCACCGACATGGCCGAGGTTCTGCGCAAAGCCAAGCAGCGTGTCGTGGTCTGGAAAACAGAATTCCCCGGCGAAGTTCTCGGCGCCAACACTCGCGCCGAACTCTCCTTCATCGACTCTCAAATGCGCATGCGCAAGTGCCACGAACTCATGGCCGAGGGCGTCACCATATTCTATCCCGCCACCTGCGTGATCGACAACGATGTCGAAATCGCCGCCGACACCGTGATCGAACCCTTCGTACAGATTTTCGGCAAATCGCGCATCGGCGCCAGTTGCCGCATTCGCTCCTATTCCGTGATTCGCGATTCCGAAATCGCCGATCGGCGTCCTCGTTCGTCCGGGCTGCATTCTCGAGGAAGCCCGCATCGGCCCCAACGCCGTCCTCGGACCTTATTCTCATCTGCGCCCCGGCAGCGACATCGGAGAAGGCGCGCACGTCGGCAATTTTGTCGAGACCAAGAAAATCAAGCTGGGCAAGGGATCGAAGGCCAACCACCTCACGTATCTGGGCGACGCCGAAATCGGCGCGGGCGTCAACATCGGCGCCGGAACCATCACCTGCAACTACGACGGCGTCAACAAGCACACCACCATCATCGAAGACGGAGCCTTCATCGGCAGTGACAGCACTCTGGTCGCGCCCGTGCGCGTGGGCAAAGGCGCCTACGTTGGCGCAGCGTCGTGCATCACGAGCGATGTTCCCGAAGACGCGCTGGCCATCGGCCGCGCACAACAAATTGTGAAGGAAGGCTGGGCCCGCGAAAAACGCGCCGCCCCGAAGGCCAAGGCAAACCCACCACAGAGTCACTGAGACACAGAGAGAATCTACCCCTGCAAAACAAAGGCACCAAGACCCGGTTTTTCTCCGTGTCTCAGTGCCTCAGTGGTGGGTTTTGCTTTCCTTATTTCGAAATCGCCGCAAACAACGGCGAATGCATCAGCGACTGAAACTGCGCGTCGCTGTCTTTGAAGTGCACCATAAACTTTCGAGCCGTCGGAATCGGCCGTGGCCATATCCATGGCCGCCTTCTCCACCGGCGTGGCGCTGCTCTTCTTGTACAGGATGACAGCCTTCATCATCATCGATAGCGTCCCCGCGGTGATCGAATCCGAAGTCACAACCGTCAGATCGAAGTTCACGCCGCTCGAAAAATCCATCGTGTAGTACGAACCCAGCACGCGCTTCTTGACTGTCTCGTAGTCGGCGATCTTGGCCGCATCGCCCAGCGCCGACCGCATCATATTCTGCGAACCCTGCTGGTCCAGAATGCTCCAAAACGGCGCAGAATCCACGCTCGCCATCATGTCTGCCATGGTCTGGTTCGTATCCACATTAAGATTCTGTCCATCGCGCGTATCCAGAGCGAATTTCACCGCCGAGGGCTCACCGAACAGCAGCGTGCTCTCGTCGAGAAAGGTACATCACCAAGCCGCCATCCATGGGATAAATATTCGCCGTGTGGTACTTCGTGGGCTTGATCTTCAGCAGAGTCATTTTCTTGAGCACGGCCTTTGTATTGAAGGGCCCGCTGGCGATGACGATCAGCCTGATCCCCTGCTTGGACGTGCGAAACGAGGGAAACGCGAGCGTGTCGATATCCTTATCGGGATCGATGCCGACGCCTTTCAGCGCGCTCTCGAACTGCTTCACGTTATCCTGCGTATCCATGATTTGCTGCTTCAGCGCAGTCGCCGTCGGCGAGTCTCTTCAGCGCCCGGTAATCCACTGAAATTAACTGCTGCAAATCCGCGGGAATCACTGCCCGCGCCGATGAATTCAGCGGCATGGCATTCGCCGTGCCAGCGCACAGCGCAGTCACCATCACAAACGTCAGACAAACCCTCAAGCTCTTCATAACTGCCTCAGTCCTCGCAAAGATTTTCCTGACACGGAACCCTGCACGTTGCACCACTGCTGAACTCTCACTCATGATGAACGGGATTTTCCCTGCTTCTTGCGATTTTAGATGCAGATTCAGTTCTTCCCGTTACCCGGTGGTTCTATTCTAAGCCTACCGTCCAGTTTCCTGCCCAGTCGAAAGTACTAGCCGTAGTGATCAATTTGGGACAGTCTTTTCTCCGTGTGAAGAAATAAATTGTTCCGAAAGCCACAACTGGCTGTAAGATGCCACAGGTACGATACCGCACACAGAAGCGTCATCTTCGCCGACGCTAGAGAAATCAGGGACATATTGAAAATCCTACTCTACAACCCCGACAACGGGGTCACACGCAATTTCATGCCTCATCTCTGGATGTTCCTCCTGACAATCTCTAACCCCGGCCGGCCACGAAGTTGTGCTCATCGACGGAAACGCTCAACCCATGGACGAAGCCGGCATCGCCCGCTACGTCGTCGAGGAAAAAATTGATCTCGTCGGAATCGGCGCCATGACCCGCATGATCGCCAAGGCTTATCGCATGGCAGATGCCGTTCGCGCCGCCGGCGTGCCCGTAGTGATGGGCGGCCCGCACGTCACAGAAATGGCGGATGAGGCCCTCGGCCGCGATGGCGGCCCCCGCCACGCCGATGCTGTCGCTCTCGGCGAAGCCGATGACACTTGGCCGTGCATTGTGCGAAGATGCGGCGCGCGGCCAGTTGAAAGACATCTACGCGCCGCTCGATCCCTTCGGCAAAGAACTCAAACCCTCGCTGAAACCTTATCCCGTAATTCCCTGGGACACCATCGATCTAAACCAGTTCAATCTCGTGCCCAAATCTGCGAAACATTGGCTGGAGAAGATCGGCGAGGGCTGGGGCACATTCCGCATCATTCCCGTCGAGTCCGGACGCGGTTGCCCCTACGGCTGCGAGTTTTGCACCGTCACCGGATTCTTCGGCGATTCCATCCGCTTCCGCACCAATGAAAGCGTGGTCAACGAACTCCTGCTGCTGAAAGCGCGAGCCCGCAAAGAGCGCGGCCAGATCGCCGTCTTCTTCATCGACGACAATTTCGCCATCAATCTCAAGCGCACCAAATCTCTACTGCGCGACATCATCGCCGCCGGCGCGCAAGTGAACTGGGTGGCGCAGATCAGCGCCAACCTGCTGCGCGATCAGGAACTCGTCGACCTCATCGCCGCTTCCGGCGGCAAGTGGGTATTCATCGGCATGGAGTCGATCGATCCCGCCAATCTGAAAGACGTCAACAAAGGCTTCAACAAGCCCGAAGAGTATGCCGCCGTCCTCGAGCGCCTCGCCCAGCGCAATGTCTACGCCATCACGTCCTTCATCTTCGGCATGGATAACGACACCGTGGGCGCGGCCGAACGCACGCTAGAGCAGGTCCGCACCTGGCCGCCGGGCCTGCCCATTTTCGGCCTGCTCACACCGCTGCCCGGCACTCCGCTGCTGAAACGCCTCGAAGATGCAGGCCGGCTCACGCGCCCCAAGCATTGGCAGGAGTTCATCCCCTTCGCCATGGCGCACACTCCGCTGAAGATGACCATCGACGAAGCTCACGCCGAAGTGAAATACGGCTGGTCCCACGCCTACGGTCCCGAAGCCATCGCCCAGGCCGTCGACTCCATCGCCGACCAACCGCTCGGCTACCGCGTCAATATCTTCATCGCGCGCATCTGCTTCCGCGGAATCTACTTCCCCATGCTCGGCCGCTTCGCCTGGTGGAAAGTAATCTCCGAGAACCGCCATACGATTTCAAAACTGTTAAAGCAAGGGTTAGCTGCGTGGTGGGAATCCCGATCTAGACGCGAGCCGGAGCCAGCAACCAGCGCCGGAGACTAGGGTATTTGTAGCGCCGCCGTCTCGGCGGCTTCTCTAGCCACCGAATATACAGCTCGGAGCTTCGAGCCGGTTCAGGAAGGGCACAAATTCATTCGTGCCGCCCAGAGGCAATAAAGACGCGGGCTTCAGTCCCTGAGGTCCGCTTGTGCCCACGCTTCGCCTCAGTCGTCGTCAGGATCGCTGGGCAAAGCCGCCGTGCCCTTGCACGTAGAATCGTTCCACGGCCCCGCGAACGGCGTAAATGTTGTCGGCGAACTCGTGAACTGGAAGATGTCGCTAAGATCATCGAGCGCGTGCGCGTCCGCGAAACCCAGCGACGGCAGGTTGTAGTTGTTCTCGATAAATTTAAGAATGCTGCCAAAGTCATGCGGCGTTTTTGAGATGTACGCCTTCCTGGCATAGGGAGAGATCACGATCATGGGTACGCGGAATCCGTAGACGTAACCCGATCCCCAACTCGTGCCATCGTCCACCACCTGCGGCGGCGGCACGTGATCGTACCAACCACCCCAGTCGTCCCAAGTGATGATGATGACGGTGTTATTCCAATACGTCGGGCTTTGGCCGATGGCGTTCACGATCTCGGTAACCCACGACGGACCACAGCCTCCATTGCCCTTGGCGTGATCGGAATCCCCGCCCGCAGGAATCACCCAGCTCACCTGCTGCAGCGTGTTGTTGCTGATATCGGTAAGAATCTGGGCATTCGTCTGTGTCTGGCCCAGCACGACCTTGGGATTTGCATCCGTATAGTCCGGTCCTGAGCATTCCGTTGCGTTCGGCGCGGCCGGACTGGGCACGCACATGTGCTGGATCCCCGTAGGACCGGTCCAGATGCTGCCTGCCGAGGGCGTGTAATAGCGCCAACTGATTGGCGGGATGGCATTGTCGAGCGAATCCGTGAGCGTGGCGTGGTCGTTGCAAAGCTGGCCGATGGTGTTATCGAGGGTTGTTTCCACTCCAAAGGGATCGATCAGCTTATTAGTGGTGGTCGGGAGCGCCAGACAGCCGGCGGCCGAATTCTCTGGCAAAACATTTTCCGAAACAAAATCAACGCTGCCCGTCGATCGGCGCCGAAGTTCCCCCGATGATGAACTGGTGCGCCGGAAAGCTTGGCCCTTCGTTGGTCTGGAACATGTGATCGGCGAAGGTGTAGGTCTGCGCCATCACAAGATAAGGTGTCACGTCCCCGGGATACACATAATAATATTCCGGATTCGACGGCGGAGGACAATTTTGTCCGGCATTGCACGAGGTTCCAATCAAAGCGGCGCCATCCATCGCGCAGATATTCGTGCTCATGTTCAGATCGCACGTCTGGGTAAAGGCCTTGTGGGTGTGGCCGAGATCGTAGTTATCGAGGTTACCAGCTGCCCCGTCGTGCCCAAATCGATCGCGAGGGGCTGCGTGACCCCGCCGGCAACCTGATTATTCTTCCAGTTGCTGGTCTGAATCTCGTATTGGGTCGCGCTTGCAGGCGAGCCGCACATATTATTCAACCATCCGTCGGAGTTGAGACACAAGCCGTAAAACAAATTATCCGGCGTGCGGTTCTCCTGGAAAATAATCATCACGTTCTGCACCACCGCCGCCGTGGTCAAGCTCAGCCCCTGCGGCCCGTTGCTGGGACCTAAATTATTACCGTCGCTCCCGGAGACCGTGATGGCGTAAGTGCCGCCCGGTGTGCTGGTCGTGGTCGATACAGTCAGTGTAGAAGTTCCCGCCGAGGCTCCGCTGATCACGACGGGAGACGGACTGAATTTACACGTTGGAGGCGGAGTCCCGCCCGTAATGTTGGTGCACGAAAGCGTGACGCTGCCGGTATAACCATTGGCCGGAGTCACCTTAATAGCAGAAGTGGACGTGCCGCCAGCGGTGATCGAAGCGGGGCTCAACGCCGTGGCCCCGAGCGTGTAGCTGGGCACTGGAGCCGCCGTCACCGTCAAGGTCAGCGCTTGCGCGCCGTTGCTGGGAGCCAACTTATTCGCATCGCTTCCCGTGACGGTGATGGTGTAGTTGGCGGCAGGCGTATTGCTCGCCGCAGTCACCGTCAGCATCGAAGTGACCGCACCGTTCCCGGCGATCAAGGCGGGAGACGGACTGAAAGCACAAGTGGGAGCTGGCATCCCACCACCCGTGACGCTGCTGCATGAAAGAGTAACGCTCCCGGTATAACCATTTACCGGAGTCACGGTAATCGTAGAAGTGGCCGTGCTTCCAGCGGTCACTGAAGCCGGGCTCAACGCCGAAGCCGTAAGTGTATAGCTGGGCGTTGGCGGTACCGTCACGGACGAAGACGAACTCCCGCAACCACTCAGACTGAGCAGCCCGCTCAGCCCAACAACCACTGCAGAAAACAATAAAAGACGAAGACGCCCCATGACAGAATATTCCCTCTGCGGCCGCGCGACTGAGCCGTTCGTATGCAGCAACCCAGCCGCTCACCTTTCCACTCGCCGCCTGTAAGAATTATTTGGGGGAATCAAAGCTTATTACTCTTGCTATTGCAATATGTTGCAAAGTAACTCACTTTGCTAGAGTCTTTCTTCACTCGGTTTGCAAGAGTCTTTCTTCTTATCCTTTACTTATCCTCGCCGGCCCCTTTCACGCATTCCCCGGTCAGAGCCGGATATTTTCCATCCTCTTCCGCACTTCCGCCGCGAAAGCCTGATCCTTCAACGACGCCAGATTGATCTCCACATTCGCCAGCGCGCCAGTAATCGCCGCTCGAGCCAGCGCCTGCGCCGTAGTCAAGTCCGACTTCATATTCGGATTCGTAATGGCAAACAGACTCTCCATAATCCGCGCCACTTCATGCGCCTTCTCCGCCACGCCGAGCGGAACGCCCGTAGCCAGTTTGAGAGCGCGCATCGATCAGCGCATCGGACCCGGCAGCGATCCGCCTTCGCCTGCTTGTAAGCCTTCATGACCGCATCGTAAGACTCCGCGTCCGCATCGACCGCGGCCTTCAACTCCTCCCGCAACGTCCCCAATCGCGCAATCGCCGCGCTCAACTGCGCTTCATATTGCAGATACGCTTTCTTCCCGCGCGACATCGACGCCACCATCGTCGCCAGTCCCGCCGCCATCGCACCAGCAGCAGCAGCCGCGCTTCCGCCGCCCGGCGTAGCCGTCGGCGCGGCCAGTTGTTCGACGAACGGCTCCACTCCCGCCCGCAATCCGCCCACGGCCATCTTTCCCGCTCATCACCGCCGCCAGACGGTTTTCCAAAATCAAAGACGAATCAAAATTCTCCACCTGCAGAAACCACTCCGCCGCCTGCTCCAAAGCTTTCTTCGGAATCAATCCCACGATCTCGCTCGACACCGGCATCACTCCATACCGCGCCGCCTCGCGCTTCACCATTTCAAACACGCGATGCACCGGCGTCTGCTCAAAATCCGTCAGATTCATCGAAACCTGCGCCAGCCCCCGCACCAGAAATCCCGCGCCCTTCACGAACCGCATCCCGCCGCTCGAAAACCGCACCGCCTTCGCAATCTTCTTCGCGATCTCGACATCCGGCGTGTTCAAGAAAACGTTGTAAGCAATCAGAAACTTCCGCGCTCCCACCACGGTCGCGCCCGCCGTCGGATGCACCCGCGCCTCGCCAAAATCTGGCTTCCGCGCCGCATTCGTCGCAATCTCCGCCCGTATCCCTTCAAACTGCCCGCGCCGGATGTTTTCCAGATTCTGCCGCTCCGGCGTCGCCGCCGCCGCCTCGTACAAATAAACCGGAATCTGAAACCGCTTCCAAATCTCCTCCCCCACGTGCCGCGCCATCGCCACGCAATCTTCAATGGTCACGCCATCGATCGGAATAAACGGCACCACATCGGCCGCGCCCATCCGCGGATGCGCCCCCTTATGCGCATTCAGATCGATCAACTCCGCAGCCTTCCCTACCCCGCGAATCGCCGCCTCCTGAATCGCCTCCCGCTCGCCCACCAGCGTAATCACGCACCGGTTGTGGTCCGCGTCCATCTCGCGGTCCAGCAGGTAGACTCCATCCACCTTCATGGCGTCAACAATGGCATCGACCTTAGCCTTGTCGCGCCCCTCCGAAAAATTCGGCACACACTCCACTAGCGTAGACATAAGTGAGAAGAATAGCTGGCGCGGTGTAATGGAAGCAAGCGCGCCGGCAAAGAACGGATTTACCCCGTGAACGCCGTGACCTCTGTGGTAAAGGTTTTCTGACCCCCGCGAGCACGCGGTCCGCTCCCACTTTCGCTTTGGCTTTCCTCCCCAACTAAGTTTAGAATTGGCAGCATCCGGCGTGCACTTCGCTCATGGCAGATCAGATCAAGACGCCCCCTGCGGCTGCTCCTGCCGACCCTGCGGATGCCCTCGTGGGCACCACAGTCGGCCGCTTCGTCATCTCCCAGCCGCCTCGGCGCGGGCGGCATGGGACAGGTCTACGGCGCCGAAGACACCACCCTGAAGCGCTTTGTCGCTATCAAGCGCATGTCCCCCCACGCCAAATCCACCGAAGCCGACCGCAAACGTCTGCTCAAAGAAGCCCAGCGTTCCTCCGCCCTCAATCATCCCAACGTGGGCTCCGTCTACGATGTCGTCGAGCACGCCGGCGAACTCTGGGTAGTCATGGAGTACATCGAAGGCGAAACCCTGCGCCATCGCCTCCAGCAGCCCATCTCCACCGATGAATTCTTCGCCATCGCCACGCAATGCTGCGAAGGACTGCAGGCCGCCCACGAAAAAGGCATCATTCACGGCGACATCAAGCCTGAAAACATCATGCTCACACCCGGCAACCGGGTGAAGATTCTCGACTTCGGCGTAGCCCGCCGCGCCTGGAACAGCAATCCCGACGACGTCACCAAGAGCATGGAGACCATGACTGCCAGCGGCGGCACTCCCGCCTACATGGCCCCCGAAGTCCTGCTCCAGCAGCCCGATGACGGCCGCTCCGACATTTTCTCCCTCGGACTCGTCTTCTACGAAATGCTCGGCGGGGCGCAGCCTTTCGAAAGCGACAGCCTCGCCACCACCATCGCCCGCATCGTCCACGTCGATCCGCCCCCGCTCAAAAATGTCCCCGCACCCCTCGCCGCGGTCATCTCCCGCGCCATCGCCAAAGATCCCAACGCGCGCTACCCCAACGCCGCCGCGCTCCTCGAAGATCTTCGCCGCGTTCAACAAGGCGGAAAGCCGAGCACGCGCCCCGGCATCCGCTGGCGCCTTGCATCAATATCGCTTGCTCGCCGCATTGGCCATCGTCGCTGATCGTAGTAGCCGCTCCTCGCCTACCGTCCCGTGCGTCGGTGGTTACACTCCTCCACCGCAAGCAATGCCGCTCCGGCATCCGAGTCCGCTGGATTGCCCCAAACCAAAATCCTGGCCGTCCTTCCCTTCACCGCCGCCGCAACGCCGATCCCAAGCTCACCGCGCTCGGCGAAGGACTGGTGGAGAGCGTCGCCGCCAAACTCGGCAAACTCACCGAAGACCGCGCCTTTGAAGTCGTGCCGCCCGGCAACCTGCAGGAAAAGAAAATCTCCAATCTGCCGGATGCCGCCCACATGTTCGGCGCAAATCTCGGCCTCACTCTCACGCTCGAATCCCAATCCGCCGACCTGGTCAAAGTCACCTACTCTGTGCTCAGTGCGCAAACCAGCGCTCCGCTTGGCACCGGCTCTCTCACCGTTCCCAGCACAGACGCATTCTCCGCAGAGCAAGTGATTGCCGATGGAACCGTCAAAGCTCTGCGCCTGCAGTTGCGCCCGGAAGAAGAGGCCGCGCTGAAATATCACGGCACCGATAATGCCGAAGCCTACGAGTACTATCTGCAGGCTCAAGGCTATCTGCTCGATCACACTAAAAGCGAGAAGCTCGACATCGCAGCCCTGATGGCCCGGGAAGCCCTCAAGCTCGATCCCAACTTCGGCATGGCCAAAGCCGTCCTCGGCGAAAGCTATTGGCTCAAATATTCCGACACCAAGCAGAAGCAATGGCTCGCACCCGCGCAGAGCGACTGCAATGATGCCGTCAAGCTCGGCAACTGCCGGCGCCGCAGGCCACGTCTGCCTCGGCCTAATCGACGACGGCACTGGACACTACCCCGAAGCCGCCAACGAATTCCAGCTCGCCCTCGGTCTCGAACCTACCAACGAGGAAGCCGCTCATCGGCCTGGCGCGTGCCTACGAACACCAGGGTAAGATCACCGAAGCCGAAAAAGCCTACCAGCAAGCCATTCAGGCCCACCCCAACAGCCGCACCGCGTTTAACAATCTCGGCGCATTCTATGTCAGCCGCAACCAGTACGAGAAGGCGTTAGACATGTACGCTCATGCCATTCGCATCGCCCCCGAATGGTACGCCACCTACTCGAATGTTGGCGTCATTTACAACGAGATGGGCCAATACGAAAAGGCGATCGATCCCTTAAACAAATCCATCGCCATTCGGCCCAGTTATCCGGGATACGTCAACCTTGGTGTGTCGTACTTCGGTCTGCATAAATTCGACGAAGCCGCCGAAGCTTACCAGGCCGCGGCCAAACTCGATCCCCAGCAATATGTGATCTGGGGGAATCTGGGCGACGCACTCTTTTATTCAGCCAAGAAGGCTCAATCCGTGGCCCCGCTTCGCAAGGCTGTGGAATTAGCCGAGGGCGAGTTGAAGGTCAACCCTCACGACCCGGGCGTGCTCGCCGACCTGGCGAGCTATTACTCAATGCTGGGCGATCGCAAGCACGCGCTCCTCTATCTGGGTCAGGCCCTGCAATATGGGCACAACGATAAAGATGTTCTCCTGGATGCGGCTTCGGTGTATAACCATCTGGGCGAAAACGGCCTGGCTGTGGAATTTCTGGCCAAAATGGTGCAAGCCGGATATACCGCCGACAAGATTCGCAGCTTGCGCGAATTCGATAACCTCGCTAGTATGCCAGGCTACCAGCAGTTGATGAAAAACAAGTAAGCTCCAGCAGGATCATGCTGTCGATGGGACCCAGGTAAGTCAAGCCCAGAAAGAGGGGGCGCCCCGCTTCCGAGCAAACGTTGCGCTCCCCACGAAAAGAGAGGAACACATATGCCGCAAAAGAAAAAAGGCGCGAAAAAGAGCGCCAGGAAAAGTCCGAAAAAAAGCCCGAAGAAAACCCTCAAGAAAACTGCGCAGAAGAAAGCAATAAAGAAGAAAGCAACAAAGAAGAAAGCAGTAAAGAAAATGACCAGCACGCCGAACCCGGTTCCCGCGGGATGGTGCCAGGATTTCAACGCACCGCCGGGTGCTCCAATCGTATTCACTGCCCCGGCCGATGGCACAATCAATCAATCCGGCGGCTATTGGCCGTTCTGTGGACAGAACGACACCAAGCTCGGCCCTCCAATTGATTTCAGCACGCTCAACCAGCAGATCTATATTAAGAGCACGGCCACTCCGGGTTCGATTTGCCCGTTCACTCCAGCCCCGTGCTTCCAAGCGGAGACACGATCAGTGACCATTACGTAAGTCTGCAAGGAGATGCGTTTGGCAAGAAACAGTGCGTTCCAACAAAGAAAGAAAAAAACAGAACTCTAGAGAGGAGCATTTATGGCAACCCAAAGAGTAAGGCACGACCTGGACGACCCAAATCCCGTCACCCCAAACATCTGCGAGAGCTTCAGTGCGCAATTAGGAGCTAAAGTGACGTTCGAAGGCGTCACCGGAAATCAGACGATCAACCTGGTTGGCAATGTTTGGCCATTCACCGTTCCCTACCCGATGAGCGTCCCCAACGCGCAGACCATCCACATAAAGAGCACTGGCCTCACGGTAGGCCAGACGTATCCCTACAGCGTAAGTCAGGCCTGCGCTCAGGGAGTGCAAAAAGGCGTCACCATCATCGCCTAGGCGATTCGGGGCGATGCATTCTCGGTGCCCCATTTCTCGCGCACTTTGCGAGAAGTGGGGCTTTGTCTAATCCCCCGCGCAACTCCGACGCACGATCAACGAAACAAGGCTTTTATTCTTGTAGATTTTCCTTCGTGCCCTTTGTGGTGAATGGTTTGTCAAATTGAACCACTACCCTCAGCCGCCAAGCCTTGTCTTTCTCCGTGCCTCAGTGCCTCCGTGGTAGGTTCACTCCTTACCCCTCCAGAACCTCCCCACGCCCACTCTAACCTGCACCGTATTCAGCCCCGGATTCGGCACCGCCAGCCCCGCATTCGAAATATGCAAATACCGCAACTCCACGCTCCAGTTATATTTCGCGCCCAGCACATGCGTCCCCAAAGCCGCCGCCGAAGTAAAGTTCACCGTATTCGTATTTGTCGGAACATTGTGATCGGTAAACAGTGTCCCGCCACTCAGCTCAAAAAAAGGAGACAGCCTCCCCCGCCGCACAAAATTCCACTTCAACCCAAACGGATTGAATCCCACCCCATAAGCCGTATTCGCCGGCTGAAAAATCAGATAAGCCGGCTCCGCATCCACTACACACTCAAACCGCCCCCGCAAAAATCCCGGCAAATGCTCCCCCGTAATCACCCACCCATACCGCAGCCCCAGATCAAAAATCCCCGTGCTCGAAGTCCCCCCCGGCACCGAATGCCCGCCCCCACCCCAAACCTGCACCTCATGCCCACCCTCCTCCGGCCCAGGCTCCGCCTGCGCCAATCCCCCCGCCGTTACAAAAAATAAAAATCCCAGAACAGAAACCAGCGTGAGGCCGCACCGCCATCTCTTTCGCATGGTTAAAGAGGTTGCCCGACCTTACGCAATTTTGCAAGCACTAGAGCTTTTACCCTGTGTTCCTCCGTGTCCCCGTGTCCCCGTGGTAAAGACTTGGAACTTGACCTTGCCTTTGAAGTTGGGGTCGCCCGTGTGAAACGGACACCTGTCCGTCGCCTTTGACCTTGACGGATGGCCCCTCAAGCCTGGTTTTGGCTTGAGCGGGCATTTCGTACCCAGCAGCTACTTCGTATCGCAACCCACAGCCCCATTCCAGTTGCGGAGGGTGCAAGTTTATGAGCGCAGCTAAAACGGCTCTTTCATTCTTGTCCTTGGGGCAGTGTGGTTTGGAATCTATTGCCCGTTGCAGCAAAATGTGTCGTCGGCCAACGGCGCGCCTGCGCGATACAGATGATGTGCAGGATCAGAAACAGTGGCACGGCGAACGTCGAAATGTAGCTCATGGGGAGCACGGTCATGGCAGCAGTGGGGATTCCGTGCGGATCGATGACACCGGCGAGCGCGCCCAGGGCTAGGGCATTGACGAGGTCGGTCATACCCAGGACCTGCCACAAGATGAAGCCTTTGCGATGCGCCGGGTTGGCCAGCCAGAGGGCCGCGATCGGTGCTGTCACGCCGATGGCGATGTCGCCCCATCCGGCAGACAAGGCGAAGAACGCGGGCAGAATCTTATACGTGCCGAGGACGAGAAACACAAAGCCGGCGATGCGCATGCTATGCACCAGAGTGAGGGTGCGCGGGCTCAGCGAGAGGAAGAACTGCCGGAATCCCGGCGAGGATGCAAACCAAACCAGGAAAAGCACAATTGGCGTGACCACGGCGAGGCCGAGCGCGATCGGCGGCGTGTTGGGAGCGTTTCTGTAAAGGTGCCGTGCGGAAGAGAATAAGGAAAACATTAACCAGGCTGCCAGCAGCCCGGCACTCAATTTGGTGTATTTGGACATGGCGAATCTCCTTATGCTGTGACCTCTGCGGTCACTTGGTTGGTTAGGTTCAGAAGTTGGTTCCACTGCATGTTCCCGAACCGCGCACGCAACTCCCGCTGCACTTTTTCCCAGTAGGGAAGCGCGCGCTTGTATTCGGCCTTGCCGGTCTCACTCAAGCAGAGCCGTCGCTCCCGGCGATCCTTGCCCGATCGACTGGTGATCCAGCCGCGGCGCCGCATGATGGCGAGCGTGCGGGTGAGCGTGGTGCTGTCGATGGCCAGAATCTCCCCGAGCGTTCCCTGGGAAACTTCTCCGGCGAGGGACAGGGCTTGCAGCAGAGTGAATTGCGTCCCTCTCAGCCCGAGTGGCCGCAGAGTCCTGTCGTAGTGCTGGGTCAGCACGCGCGAGGCGCGACGGAAACTCGCGCTCATGCAGGGAAGAGCGACCGTTGCGGGTTTGCTCATATCTCAATAGATGCATATACATATATTGCGATTCGGGAAATGCCGTCTTTCTCCCGTGTCGTGGTTAGCTGCTTAATGTGTGGACCTTGATAGACCACCCCTTGACAACCGTCCACTCACATCCTTATAATTAGCACTCGATAAGCAAGACTGCTAACAACAGCAGCTAACCAACAACAATTCATAGGTTTACGAACGTCAACCTTAACGATCCAACCTTGAAAGGAGTCACACCCATGGCAAAATTCAGCCCACTCCACGACCGCATTCTGGTCCGTAGAGTCGAAGAAGCCTCCACCACCCGGGGCGGCATCATTATCCCCGACAGCGCAAAAGACAAGCCCCAGGAAGGCGAAGTCATTTCCACCGGCAAAGGCCGCACCAACGACGAAGGCAAGACCTTCCCCTTGGCCGTTAAAGAAGGCGACCGCATCCTGTTCGGCAAGTACTCCGGCACCGAGATCAAGATCGACGGCGAAGACTTCATCATTATGAAAGAGGAAGAAGTTCTGGGCGTCCTAACCGGAGCCTCGAACAGCTCGACGTCGAGCAAGAAAGAAACCGTAGGCGCGCGCCGCTAACTGTCTCGGGCAGCGCAAGAAATGAAGGGCCAAGGGCTTTCCCCAGTGAAACCCCCTGCCCTCCGTGGTCAAAGATTTCATAACTCGAAGGAGAAAAGAAATGGCTAAGCAAATCGTTCACGGCGAAGAGTCCCGCCAGGCAATCCTGCGCGGCGTCAACCTTCTAGCCGACGCTGTAAAAGTCACACTCGGCCCCAAGGGCCGCAACGTAGTCATCGAAAAGAAATTCGGCTCGCCCACCATCACCAAAGACGGCGTAACCGTAGCCAAAGAAATCGAACTAAAGGACGGCCTCGAGAACATGGGCGCCCAAATGGTTCGCGAAGTAGCCAGCAAGACCTCTGACGTAGCCGGCGACGGCACCACGACAGCAACAGTCCTGGCCCAAGCAATCTATCGCGAAGGCGTAAAGACGGTAGCCGCCGGCGCCAATCCAATGGCGATGAAGCGCGGCATCGAGAAGGCTGTCTCCCTAGTCTGCGGAGCCTTCGACAAGAAGACCGGCGAGCGCGCCAAAGGCGAACTGGATAAGTTCTCGAAGCCCGTCTCCGGCGAAATGATCGCCCAGGTCGGCACCATCAGCGCGAACAACGATGACACCATTGGACACATTATTGCCGAAGCCATGAAGAAAGTCGGCAAGGATGGCGTCATCACCGTTGAAGAGTCGAAGACTCTAGAGACCCAGCTGGAAGTGGTCGAAGGCATGCAGTTCGACCGCGGCTATCTCTCGCCGTACTTCGTCACCGATCCCGAGCGCATGGAAGTTGCTCTCGAGAACGCTTACATCCTGATCAACGAGAAGAAGATCAGCTCCATGAAAGATCTCCTCCCGCTGCTCGAGCAGATTGCCAAGGGCGGCAAGCCGCTGCTCATCATCGCAGAAGATGTCGAAGGTGAAGCGCTGGCAACTCTGGTAGTCAACAAGCTGCGTGGAACGCTGCAAGTCGCTGCCGTCAAGGCTCCCGGCTTCGGCGATCGCCGCAAAGCCATGCTGCAGGATATCGCGATCCTCACCGGTGGCAAGGCCATCACTGAAGATCTCGGCATCAAGCTCGAGAACGTTCAGATCAGCGATCTCGGCCAGGTCAAGAAGCTCACCATCGACAAGGACAACACCACTCTCGTCGAAGGCAAGGGCAAGCACAGCGAGATCGAAGGCCGCGTAAAGGAAATTCGCAGCCAGATCGATAAGACCACCAGCGACTACGACCGCGAGAAGTTGCAGGAGCGGTTGGCCAAGCTGGTCGGTGGCGTAGCCGTAATCAAAGTCGGCGCCGCAACCGAAACCGAAATGAAGGAAAAGAAAGCCCGCGTCGAAGATGCGATGCACGCAACCCGCGCAGCCGTGGAAGAAGGCATCGTCCCGGGCGGCGGAGTGGCACTCGCCCGTTGCGTCGCGGCTCTCGACAAGCTGAAGCTCGAAGGGGATGAGCAGATCGGTGTCAACATCGTGAAGCGCGCCCTGCAAGAGCCCATGCGTCAGATCGTCGAAAACGCCGGCGAAGAAGGCGCGGTCGTCCTCGGCAAGGTGCTCGACAACAAGGACTCGAACTACGGCTTCAACGCCCTGACCAACGAGTATGAGGACCTGGTCAAGGCCGGCGTGCTCGATCCCACGAAGGTAGTGCGCACCGCACTCACCAACGCCGGCTCGATTGCGTCGTTGATGCTGACCACCGAAGCCCTGGTAGCGGAGATTCCCGAAAAGAAGGAAGCTCCCATGGGCGGCGGCGGCCACGGCGGCGGCGGCATGGACGGCATGTACTAAGGACAGCTGTCAGCCATCAGCTTTCAGCCGTCAGTAAAGTCAAAGGCCCTGCTCGCAAGAGCGGGGCTTTTTTTGGCCCGTAAAAAGGATCGCCCTTCGACAACCTGCGCTAGTGAACGCTCACGCTTAGGGCGTAGAGGTCGCCGCCGCCGCGGTTGACCTGGACGAGCAGGGAGCCGTCCGGGGCGAATCCCGAGAAGGCGCAGCGCTGGGCGCCGGACTGCAAAATATCTTCGAAGCTGTAGGCGCGATGTGGGCCGGCGTCGCCGGGCTGGAAGCGGTAGACGGGTTCTCCGGCCGCGAGAATATCCTGAAAATACAGCACGGAATCCGCCGACCAAACCGGAAATGAGATCAGCGTTCCGTGAGCGATGTCGCTCCATCGGTGCGTCCTGAGGTCGAGTAGTTTGATCACCGATCCGTCTTCCGAATTGGCAGCCAGGAAGCGGCCATCGAGCGACCAGTGAGGTTGGACAAGTCCACCGGAACCGGCAACTGGTGTGATGTGTCCCGTGGCGAGATCGAAGAAATAAATCCCGGGTTCCGGGGTTTTGCCGGCCTCCTCCTCGATAGCGAACGCTATGGTCTGTCCGTCCTGGGACCAATTGGGCCAACGGCGCGAGGGACCGGGGGGAAGAGGCTGTTGGGGAGGGCCGCCAGCGCTGGACACCGTAAAGATTGTGCCCTTGCCGCTGTCCCGGCTTTCGAACAAAATATGGTTCGAATCGGGACTCCAGTGCGCAGCAACGATAGCGGGCGTGGCTGACGTGACCGCCGCGAGTTGCAGGCGGTCGCTTCCATCCGGCCGGCTGCGCCACAGTTGTGTCCAGTTGCTGTAGAGCACCCACTGGTGATCGGGAGAAAACTCGACTTCCGTTACATTGAAGCCGGGAACTGCGGGCCTGAATTGGTGAGAGGCGGGATCGAAGCGGACCACGTCGATCTGCTGACTCAAGCCGCCCATGGCGTAGATCGTGTGCCCGTCACGCGCAGGCGAGGGGTTGTCAAAATGAATCGGCGGAAGGGTTATTTGGGTCGGAGTCTGCCGCAGCCCGAGGAGGGACGCAGACTCGCGAAGGGCCCAGAGCTGCATTTGGCCGTTTTTGGTAGCAGCGAAAACGTAATAGGAGCCATCCGCTGTCCAGCGGCCATCCCCGGCGCTCCAGGAAGGAAGAAAGGGATGAAGATCACGTCCCGTGGGAGAGACTTGCCAGAGATGGGGGCCGCCGTGATCCTGACCGAAGCGCAGGATTTTGCCATCGGGCGACCAGGCGATGGACCAGCAGTCCGGTAAGGCCGCCAACTGGCGGAGGCCGGAACCATCCCGGTTGGCAACGTACGCGCCTTTCGTGTTGGTGAAAGCGATTCTCGTTCCGTCAGGCGAGAAGTTGGCAGCGCTAGCCAGAATGTCACCGACGCGACGCGGCGCTCCACCGACCAGGGGCATCGACCATAGGGGCAGGTCGGGAGTGCGCATAGCGAAGGGAGCGAACAGCATCTCCGACTTGTCGGGGGACACGTCAAAGATCTTCGTGTTCCGGGGCGACGAGCCAAAGGGCACGCTCTCGCCGCCCGCCACCGAAATCTGCCGCGTATTCCAGTGGTCGGCGTCGCGCTCCAGAAAAAAAAGTCGCGAACCGTCGGAGGTAATTCTGCCCCAAGGCTCCACGCGGCCCGAGTTGGTCAGGCGAGCGGTCTGGGTTACGTGGAGTGGTGGAGGAAACACGCTGCGGTAGAGCAGCCAGCACGCTCCTGCAAAAACAATCCCGAGACCAATCACCCAGGCGCGCCACCTCGGCTTAGCGTCAGGCGGAGTCAGAACGGGTAACTGCGAACGGGACTCCGCCACAGCGGGCTGCCCACTCCCATTAACCGGCGCCATTGGTTCCAATTGTTCCAACTGATCGGCCTGCACCGGCGCGATGAAGCGGTACCCCCGGCGGGGAACCGTTTCAATGAAGACCGGATTCTCGGGAGAATCGCCGAGGGCGTAGCGAAGTTTCTTGATGGCGGTGTTCAGGCCTTCGTCGAAATCAACGTAAGTTCCGTTGGGCCACAGGTTGGCACAGAGTTCTTCGCGGCTCACCAATTCGCCGGGACGATTGAGCAGCGCGGCGAGAATCTGAAAAGGCTGGTTTTCGAGACGGACCGGAAGGCCGCGTTTGAGAAGTTTCTCCTCGGAAGGGTCCAACTCGAACTGACCAAAACGTACGCCGCAACCGCGTTTGGACGACGCTTTCACCCGCGCACACCCCCGCACGAATGGTCAGCAGTGTACCACCGTTCGGGCGCGAAGCGCGCCTAAGTTCTTCAGAAGATCCCGTAACCGGATGTAGAGACGGAGGTTGCAGGTTCAGACGATCTCCAGTGAAACTCCGGTTGACCATCGATGGCGATCGGTCAATGATGCCCTGCGACTGGGGAGCAAGCGCCGGTTCCTTTTGCAGTCGGCCCAGCCCCTCAACGTGACTTATGACTTTCCCGCGCGCGGGCTGACTGAGCCCGAGAATTAACAGGAGAAAACATGAAATCCAGATCGGCTTGGCTACTCATCGCACTCTTCGCTCTGGCCGCTTCGTTGAGGGTGACGGCGCAAGATTCCCACGTCCAACCCCATCAATACCATCACTACCAGATCAACGACGTGGGCACGTTCGGTGGGCCGCAGAGTTGGACGTTCACGACAAGTGCCGCCCGCATCGGACTCCTTAACAATCAAGGCACGCTCGGCGGGTCAGCCGACACGCTTGCGGCGGATCCGTACTGTATCTGGGCGTTTTACCCAGACTGCTCTGCCACCCGTGCATTCCAGTGGCAGAACGGTGGGAAGATCGGTCTGGGCGTACTGCCCAGCGGCATCGGCAGCCAGGTCATTTGGATCAGTGCGAACGGGCTAATGGCGGGCATCTCCGACAACGGCCAGCAGGACCCACAGAACCCGGCGCTTCCACAAATACACGCCGTGCTTTGGCAGCACGGGGAAATCACCGATCTCGGGACTCTGCCGGAGGGTGGGTACGAAAGCTACGCCACTGCCGTCAACAGCCGCGGCGAGATCGCCGGACAAGCCTACAACACAATTCCAGATCCCAACTCTTTTTTTGGTTACGGGTATCAGTCGAGGGCATTTTACTGGAAGAACGGAGTAATGCAGGACTTGGGCACTCTGGGCACCGGCACCGACGCCATGGCGGGCCTGATCAACGAGCGGGGACAAGTAGTTGGGTGGTCCTACATCAACTCGGTTCCCAGCGGTCTTTGTGCGGGTTTCGGCTTCGGTTTCTCCTTAACCACCGACACCTTCATTTGGGACAAGAAGAATGGCATGACGGACATCGGCGGCCTCGGCGGCACCTGTACCCTTGGCGTCGATCTTAACAGTCAGGGCCAAGTCATCGGTGGATCAGCGCTGGCGGGGGATGCAACGACCCACCCCTTTGTTTGGAATGCCACGACCGGAGTTACCGACCTGCTGGATCCCTCGGATAGCAGTTACGGTTTCGCGGAAGGGGAAAACGCTCACGGAGACGTGTCGGGAGGGACCTGCGATTCCGTAACCTGTTATGCCGTGCTTTGGCGGAAGAGTGGCGGAAAATGGCAAAAGAGCACTCTCAGCACAGTCGCCGACAACGCCTTCTCCATTTCGATCAACGCGTCTGAGCAGGTTGTCGGCAATTTCGGAACAAGTAGCTCGGCTCCATTTTTGTGGGAGGACGGTGGCTCCATAGTCGATTTGAATACTCTGGTTTCTCCCGGCTCCGGCCTGCAGTTGGTTGAAGCACACCAAATCAACGATCAGGGAGAGATTGCCGTCGGCGCCGTGGACGCCAGCGGCAACAACCATGCAGTTCTGCTCGTCCCGTGCGACGAGAATCATCCCGGCGTCGAGGGCTGCGACTACAGCACGGTGGATGCGGCCACGGCCGCGGCACAAAGCGTCGATCGTCCCTACGTTCCCAGCATATCGCAGCATCCGCCGCGGTCGCGGCGCAGCAATCGGTATCACATGCCCGGTCTGCAATCGCCGGGCAGATAGTGGAGAAGGAGCGAAGAAGACCAGGGGGAGACGATGGAATTCGCAAGGGAAACAACCCCCGCAACGCGCCTTAGCTAAGAGTGGCGCAGAGACTGAACACTGACTGCTGAAAAACTCGGCCGCAAGCATGTAAGAAATCCTCGTCTGCATGCGCTCGCGGAGTCGTCCCCCTCGCCGCTATCTTATTGCCGAAGCGAGGGTTGTTGGGGCTGTGGATATTTGGTACTTTACTTGCACTCGCATAGTTGTCATTGAGTCCATTTCTCTGATTCAAAATTGATTCGCAGTGCACCCGCAACCGCTCTTACGGGAGGCTATTTGTCATGGCTAGCGAAAACAGGTCCGACTGGCGCCAACTCTGCGAAGAGGCTGCCACGGAAACAGACTTCAGGAAGCTTCTCGAGTTGACCGCGGAGATCGTCCGCTTGCTCGATGAACAGCACGAGCGGCCCGTGCAACTGGCGTCCTGAAGCCGCGCCCCACGCACGATTCGATCGCATCGCTGAAAAACGAGAGCCGTTCTCAACGCTCTTCAGTTTGACGATGGCGATGGCATTGACTATGATCGAAGTGCGGGGTGGAGCAGTCTGGTAGCTCGTTGGGCTCATAACCCAAAGGTCGGTGGTTCAAATCCACCCCCCGCAACCAAACCCTCCGCGATTCCTTCCTGTAACTCTCGCGGATTCTTAATCTCTCGGTTTCTTCGTCAGGTGGATTCGCGTCGGCGAGGGAGTCTCTTTGCCGAGGCCTCGGATCCAGGTGGTTCACGGAACGGTTCCACAGAAATGCGTTCGTAACACACTTCCAGCACGGTCAAATATTCTGTACCGCCCGGCACTTGAAGGACTACGCTGTCACCCGCTGCCGACTTCATCAACGCCCGCCCCAGAGGTGACACCCAACTGATGTGGTTGCGGTTGAGATCGATTTCGTCGGTGCCCACGATGCTCACCACTCGCGATACTCCCGCGGCATTGGCATAGCGCACGGTCGCTCCGAAGAATGCCCTCGTCTTCGTTGTTGCCTGCCCCGCTCTCGGAGCTTCCGGGTCAACCACTTCCGCAGCTTCGATTCGCTTGGTGAGAAAGCGAATCCGCCCATCGATCTGCCGGAGCCGGCGCTTGCCGTACTGATAGTCGGCGTTTTCACTGCGATCGCCGTTGCCGGCAGCCCACGCCACCACTTCCGTCACGGCCGGGCGTTCCCTGGTTAGCAGAAACCGGTGCTCATCTTTCAGGCGCTCGAGCCCGCTGGGCGTGATGTAGTTCTTGCCTGGCGTCGCGGGCTCGTCCGCTTTTGGTTTTCTCGTAAACCCTTTTCGCATCTCGTAGTCTTTCCAGGGCGAATCCAGCGGGTGCACCAATGAAGGCGGATGACCGCCGATATACCGCCCTTGCAACGGGGAGAAGGACTAAACGTCGTATAATCTCGTGCGCGCAGCTTGGGAGCAGAACATATGAACGTACAAGAACAAATCGAGAAGTATATTACCAGCCAGCCGGAGTCAAAACGCAGTGACATGCGCGAGTTGCATCGGCTCACACTTCAAGTGTCACCAGAATGCAAATTATGGTTCTTCGATGGTAAAGACAGCAAAAATCAGACTGTTTCCAACCCTACGATTGGATATGGATTTCACACAATAAAATATGCCAATGGAAAAAGTAGAGAGTTTTTTCAAATTGGTGTGAGCGGAAACAAAACTGGAATCTCTGTCTATATTCTTGGTCTCAAAGATAAGAAGTACCTGGCCAAAACGTATGGAAAAAAACTAGGCAAGGCGAGCGTGACCGGATATTGCATTCGGTTTAAAGCTCTAAAGGATATAAACATCGATACGCTTGAAGCGGCAATACGAGATGGGCTTGCAGCTTAAGAACGGAAAAGGGCAAATGGCCCATCTTTGCATTGCACTATTCCCACAGGGGATGCCCCATCCTTGCGTTTGCAAGAGCCTGCCCTGAGCTTGTCGAAGGGGTGGCGATGCTGCCGGCGCAACTCTTGTCCGTTCTACACGGCCCGTTGTGTATGCCGTCGTCGTACCCGCCCTTCGCAAAGTACGCGAAGGACGGGGCACTCGCAGCTGTGGCGGCTTCTGCAGTCTGAAGGCCGGGCCACCCGCCATTGGTTACGTGAGATGATTTATTTGCGGACCCGAGACAGCGTGTACTCTTTATTGTCGTATGTTCGACTTTGAAAAAACGAGGCTGTGGAAACAATCGCTGGGAAGTCAGCGGGGCCCTCACCGACGCGAACGGGAGCGACTCAGAACAGCGTTCTTCTCATTTCGAGAGAACGCGCGGCTCCTTGCTGCGGAGATTCCCCGCGACTTTGCTTTCCTCACTGTGCACGACATCACACATCTGGATGCTCTTTGGGAGATGGCAGACCTCATAAGCCCGGACGACGACCTACTGTCCCCCATTGAGGCCTTTGTCCTAGGCGGCTCGTTTCTCATTCATGACCTAGGCATGGGCCTCGCGGCCTACCCGAACGGCTTCGATGATCTCCGGAAGCGTCCAGAGTTTAGGGACACCCTTGCAGCCCTGCTGGCTGCCAAGCTTGGGCGACAGCCCTCGGGCTCCGAGCTGGAGTCACCCGACGAGGCAGTCCTAGCGGACGCTAAGTTTAATTTCATTAGGAGCCTCCATGCCGCTCGCGCGGGAGAGCTCGCGTCCGTCCGCTGGACTGACAAGGCCTCGGGCAGGAGTTATTACCTAATAGAAGATGCAGAGCTTCGCCGAACACTCGGGCCAACAATCGGCAGGATTGCCCACAGTCACTGGTGGCCCGTGGACAATTTAAGGGATGCCTTCAAACGTCCGCTTGGCTCTCCTGCCAGCTTTCCGGAAAAATGGCGGGTCGATACCCTGAAGCTGGCCTGTATATTGAGGGCCGCCGATGCGGCGCATGTTGACGCCCGGCGCGCGCCAAGCATTCTTAAAGCCTTCCGTAATCCTGGGGCTGGCGCTGTGGACCACTGGACCTTCCAAGAGCACATCCATTCACCAAGTCGCGTGCAGGACTATTTAGTTTACACGTCAGGTAGGGCTTTCCCTGCGAACGAGGCCTCCTCCTGGTGGCTTTGCCTCGACTCGCTGCGCATGATTGACCGTGAGCTTAGGGGGGTGGATTCCCTTCTCGTTGATCTTGGCCGTAGGCGCCTCGCAACGCGCAGTGTGGCCGGGGTTGACAGTCCGTCTCGCTTTGCCGAGTTTATTCCCACTTTGGGCTGGTCGCCTGTAGATGCACACATCAAGGTGAGTGATGTTGCTGGGCTGGTGAGGAAGTTGGGTGGTGAGGAGCTATATGGCAAGGATCTAACCGTGCCCCTCCGGGAGCTCATCCAGAACTCGGCTGACGCGATAAGGGCTAGGAGGGTGCTGAGAGTCGAAGCGATGACTGGGGAGATATCACGGTGCGCCGCGGAAAAGACGATATTGGGGAGTGGATTGAGGTTGAGGATACCGGTGTAGGCATGTCTGAGCATGTCGTGACAGGGCCGTTTCTAGATTTTGGGTCGTCGTTATGGTCCTCCCCGAGCGTGGTCCGGGAGTTTCCAACCCTACTTTCTAAAGGTTTTCAGAGCACGGGGAAGTATGGCATAGGTTTTTTCTCGGTCTTCATGTGGGGCGATCAAGCGGCTGTGACCACTAGACGCTTTGATGAGTCGCAACAGAATACGCGCGTGCTCGAGTTTGGATCTGGACTTTCGGCTCGGCCACTGTTGCGCCAAGCCGTTCCTCGCGAGGTCTTGAAAGATGGTGGCACGAGAGTTCGCGTGTGGCTTCGACAAGGCTCAAAACTAGGCACGGATGCGTCCAAAGACCCACGACCCCCCTGGGAGCGTGACAGGCTTGAGCGGCATTCCCTGCCCGATGTCTGCGGCTGGCTGTGCCCATCCCTTGATGCGAACCTCTTTGTCGAGGGGAAGGGGTCGATTCGGCGGGTTGTCAAGGCCTCTGATTGGAAGCAGGTCAAAGGATCGAGGCTCCTGTCAAGAATCTGGCTTGCGAAAGTTGATTCGAAGCTCGCCGGACTGGCGAACGCCCTAACACCGATTTTAGGCAGCAACGGAGAGTGGTTAGGACGGGTCTGCATCCTGCCAGTGTCGTACCCGCACGGAGTCATAACTGTAGGAGGACTCCGGACAAACGAGAGCATCAACTTAAGGGGCGTGCTCTTGGGCAGCCCTACAACTGTCTCCCGGATGGAGGCTACCGCGTATGTCTCGCAGCTGGAGCTCTCGCGCTGGTCGTCCGAGCAGGGCGGTAGGATCAGGTCTTATGTTCGAAATCCGGCTCAACAAGCCGAATGTGCCATGCAGATCGCGGCTCTTGGAGGTGACGTGGGGGATTTGCCAGTCGCGCTCCTTAATGGTTCGTGGATGAATACCGACCAGGTTGCGAATTGGGCCGTCTCGCACAAGATAGTTTACTTAGTGGACTCGCATGACGCTGAAAAGTGCTCGGGCAACACGTTGAAGGAGAATGTCTTAATTGAGGCTGCCGGCTTCAAGCCGCTGCTTGACATTTCTCTCTGGGACCCGCGGTGGCACACTGAGCGGAGACGAAACGAGCCGTCCAAGAACTGGCATCCCGTTGTGCGGGCCGTCGCCAAGGCATGGTCCGTAGACGTGAGGGACGTTGAGGTCTGGTCCGGCGAAAATGTTATCACCAACAGCCGCTACGGCGACGATTTCCCGGTTGACGTTCAGACCTTGAAACTGGAGTCGGTTGAATTCGAGTAGGAGAATGAAGATGCGGGGCTGGATCGTTCTCTGGCGGGTGCTGGCCCACCTTTGCACTGCCGCAACTGAGGCTGCCCCACCCTTCGCGGCGGGTGGCCCATTCAAGCCCGGTTTTGGCTTGAGTGGGGCCGTTCAGAGCTGGCAGAGTCTTCCTACGGTTCTTTCATGTTTTCGTGTCGTCTATTCCGGCTCGATCTCCGCCCCCGCAGCTTGTTGCAGATGTGCAAGCCTCGACATCCCCACTCTAAATTTTGCAAAGAACGCGAAATTTAGAATGGGCCACCCGCCGGACGCAGCGGACGTAGCCACTCCCAGGTCTCGCAAAGCCAGCGAGACCTGGTGCACCCGGCATGACAATCATCAAAACTCCAACTTCTCATTTCGCCTGCGCCAGCTTCGTAACAACCTCGGCAACTTTGTCGAGTATCTGGTTCCAGCCCTCTAGTTGGCCGCTATTTTTCGCGCTCTCCATGGGTTCATTTCCAATGTGGGTGAGTTTCGTCTGGCCGTTTCCGAGATCCTCAAAGATGGTCACGTCGTACGCACCGTCGATGGCCTCATGTTCTATTCCTAATTCTGCAGGCTCAACCTTGTTTCCCTTCGAGTCCGCAAAGTACATGGAGGAAACGATCTTTTCCTGGGAAACAATCTCGTGGTATTCAACCGCATTCCAGCACTCCTGCCCATCCGGCGTTCTCATGCAGAGGAGAGATTTTCCTCCAACGCGAAAATCCATCTTGCAAACCGGCGCAGTAAAGCCCTTCGGTCCCCACCACTGCATCACATACTTTGGGTCTGTCCACGCCTTCCAAACCAATTCGCGTGGGGCATCAAAAACTCTTGTAACGACCATCCGCTCAATTTCGCTGACCGTGTTTTTTGTCATCTCTGACCTCCTCTTTTTTCATTTGATCTTTCTTCATTTGATTTACAACCACTTCCAGTTTGTCGAAGCTCTCTTCCCAGAATCGGCGATAGCTGATCGCCCAGTCGCTGACTGTCTTGATCGCCGCTGGCCTAAGCGAGCACACACTCTCTCGTCCACGCTTGGTCTTGATCACAATCCGCGCCCGCACCAGGTAGGCAATATGTTTTGAAATCATCTGCTGCGAGAGTGCAAACGGTTCCGTCAATCCATGCACAGAGGCAGGCCCATGGGAGAGTCGTTGGATCATCGCTCGCCGGGTTGGATCCGACAAAGCGGCAAACGTTGTACCCAATCTATCCACAACCATATGGTAGTGGATTATCTGTCAATGTCAAGTGTGAAATTTGGCGGGTGGCACATCTTCGGAGTTTTGCCTACGCTATTCCCGCAGAGGGTGCCCCACCCTTGTGCACCTTGCAAGGGTGGGCACCACGTGGGATGCGTCAGCGTCCGCTTCGCAAGAAGTACACTTGGTTGGTCCAGTCCGTTCCCCCGGCCGCGTCCACGAGCAAAATTAGAGCACGAACTAGCCCTCCAATATCTGCCGGCGAGATTGTCTTTTCATCGACAAATATCACACCGCCATGGGATCGCTCCTCCTCTGCCCAGAGCTTTAACAATGGAGGAATCGTCCTGCGATCATAAGTAACCAGGGTCAAGCGTTGCTTCGCCGCTTCCAACAGGCAAACGGAATCTTCCTTCCCAAGGAAGTTTCCGTTCTCCCACTGCACCATGGAGTGGATGACTACCGATCGATTCCGGCGTTGAACGCCATTGGTTACGTCTGGGGAGATGTGCTCATCTAGAAGAAGCTTGAGCATCAGCCCCGCTTGGTCTGTCTTGCGGCAAAGTCAACCGCTTGGGGTAGCATGCGCTTTAGGCTGTCGAAATCCGTTGAATCGTTCTCCGCCATCGCGTCGTTCACCTCTCCGGGGAATGCCTCCGAATAGTGCAACGCAGCTCGAACCTTCGCTTCAGGCCATTTCAGGTGCCTGGCCACGTCCTTGACATTTCCGTTGTAACTCCGAAGAAGCAACATGACCTCCCATATCGCCAGGGTACTGCCTTGGATATAGGCTTGCCTGCCTGCCGGCGAATCGCGAAAATCCAGGAAGGCAAATTCCGACCGCCTTAAACCCTCTTCCACCAGCCGCGCGCTGGCATCGCTCGGCGTCCAGCCGTGCCGATGCGCGATGCGCTTCAAGCGTTTTCCACTCTCCACCGGCAGGCGCATACTCAGCACCATCGTACGCGATTGCTTCATCGATCCTCCGAATGTAACTGTTGTAAGTATTGTATCACTTCATGAAAAGTGGGGACAGACCGAAATGTTTCCCAGTTTGGCAAATGACAATTAGTGAACGTCCCGTGGAGTGGACCCCAAAACTGAGACATGGAAAATGGTGACAGTTCTCGAGGAGGAGAACGGATGTCACAAGGGAAGCAGGCTGAGTATGCGATGGAGTTGAAGTTGGCGGCGGTGCGCCGGGTGCGAGCTGGGGAGAGTGTAAGGGCGGTGGCGGAGGAGCTTGGGATTCGGCGCAAACGTCTGTATGTGTGGAAAGATCGGTATGCGGAACTGGGTGAAGCCGGACTGCGGCGGCAGCGTGGAGGCCGACCGCGGAAGGAAGCACCTGATGCGGGCCACGACGTGGAAGCGAACGCGGGCCGCGGGGAGTTGCTGGCGGCGCGGAAGCGGATTGCGGAGTTGGAACGCAAGGTGGGGCAGCAGGAACTGGAACTGGATTTTTTCGGCGAGGCCTTGCGGCGCATCAAAGTGGACGGGAAGCGATCTGCACGTTGATCGCGGAGCGGGCCGGGCAAGGCGGCCTCACAGTGGAACGGATGTGCGAACTGAGTGGGGTGAGCCGAGCGGGATTTTATCGGCACTGGGAAGCATCGGCACCGCGCCAGGCGGATACGGCATTACGAGATGCGCTACAGCAAGTTGCGGTGGAAAAGCGTTTCTACGGCTACCGGCGAGTTCAGCGGGAACTGCGGCAGCGCGGATACTGGGTGAACGCCAAGCGGGTGCTGCGCCTGATGCGCGAGGATAATCTGCTGTGCCTGCGCTCTCGGCGTTTTGCCCCTCCCACGACGGACTCCCGGCATGGCTGGCGGATTTGGCCGAACCTGGCGCGTGGCTTGGTGACGCGCAACCTCAATGAACTCTGGGTGGCCGACATCACCTATGTGCGATTGCAGGAGGAGTTTGTCTACGTCGCCGTGGTTCTGGACGCGCATTCCCGACGCGTGATCGGCTGGGCGGTCGCAGAGCATCTTGGCGCGAGCTTGGCGGTGGCAGCCCTGCGCATGGCCTTGGCCGAACGGCAACCTGCGCCAGGATGGATTCATCACTCTGATCGCGGCATTCAATACGCTTGCGCCGACTACCTGACGCTGCTGGCCGAGCATGGCGCGCAGCCGAGCATGAGCCGCGTGGGCAATCCCTATGACAACGCCAAGGCCGAGTCTTTCATGAAAACCCTCAAAGAAGAACAAGTGCGCGGCCATCAGTGGCGCAATCTCGACGCTCTGCGCGCCGACTTAGGAACTTTTCTGCAGACCACTTACAACCACCAACGGTTGCATTCCGCGCTGGACTACCAAACCCCGGCCGCCTTCGAACAGCAGTTCTCTATCTAACCCAGGGGGCGACTTCTACATAGCTGAGTGGGGCAAGAGGGCTGACCGCCCCCTCGCCCCACGCCCCACTCCCCCGCGTTACAATCTTTCCAACAACACAAACTGTCCCCAGTTTCTTTGTCTCACCCGAAGGGTGCAGTCCACCCGTCTGTCCCTGGTTTTCTCGGTGTATGCCGTCGTCGTACCCGCTCTTCGCAAAGTACGCGCAGGACTGATTGGATAAGAGCGAAGGCTCGATCAACCGGGGTAGTCTTGGTTTGAGGACTAAGGCTGCTCGGAAAGGAAGGAGCCTTCGCATGATGATTATAGGATGTGATTTTCATCCCAGTTGGCAACAGGTGAGTTGGCTGGACATGGAGACGGGAGATTGCGGGGAACGGAAGCTGGTGCATGCCAACGGTGACGCCAAAATGTTTTATCAACAACTGGCGGCGCCTGTGTTGATCGGCATGGAGGCCACGGGCAACAGCCAGTGGTTCGTCGAGTTGGTCGAGGACTTGGGGCATGAGATCTGGATCGGAGATGCGGCGCAGATCCGGGCCAGTTACGTGCGCAAGCAAAAGACAGACAAGCGAGACGCGGCCCACATTTTGAAACTGGTGGTGGAGGGCCGTTTTCCGCGGCTCTGGATTGCGGACCGGGAGCAGCGTGATCTGCGGCAACTGGTGCTGCACCGGCACAAGCTGGTGGAGATTCGCAGCCGGGTGAAAAACGAACTGCAACACCTTTCTCTGAATAAGGGGATGCAGCGCAAAGCCAAGTTGTGGAGCCAGGCGGGACAGAAGATGTTGCGCGAGCTGCCGTTAAAACCTTGGGCGGCTTGCCGGCGGGAAGATTTGTTGGGGCTGCTGGCCATGCTCGACCAGCAGGTCGGGCAACTCGATGCGGCGGTGCAACAGGCGGCGGAAGGGAACGCACAGGCTCGGTTGCTGATGACGCAGCCGGGAGTGGGTCCGAACACGGCGCTGGCCTATGTGCTGACCATGGGCGATGTGAGCCGCTTTGCAAGGGGGAAGCAGGTGGCCAGCTATCTGGGACTGATTCCGCGGGAGCACAGTTCGGGGGGACGGCAGAAGCTGGGAGTCATCACCAAGCAAGGCAACCGCATGTTGCGCTCGCTGCTGGTGGAGGCGGCGCAGATCGCGGTGCGCTTCGACCCAGGCATGAAGAAACAGTATTTGCATCGCTGTCATCAGAAGCCGAAGGGGGTGGCCAAGGTGGCAACGGCGCGCAAGTTAGCCGTACGACTCTACTGGATGCTGCGTACGAATGTGCCCTATCCAGAGATCGTTCGCATCGAGAGCAACCCGCGGGTGCCCCTGGTCGGCGCAAGCTAGACCGCAGGACTGATTGGGTGCTCTCGCATCCCGTGCGAGACGGGATGTTCGCATAGAAGAATCATGGTCGAGGTTTAGGCCGAATCGATGGTTGGTGGAACAATCTTCGCAAGAAGATCACCACCGATGGGTGATTCAGCGTGAGATTTCCAGAGTCTTGGTCCTCAACCTTCTCTGGCAAAAAAGCGGTGCCAAAAACACCGACAGGATATTTTTGTCCTTGACACCGCCTTCGCTCTTATCGAGGGGCACCCGCGGCGGTGGTGGCTTCTGCAGTTTGAAGGCCGGTCACCCCGCCTTGAAGCCCTCGCGTGAATGCTACAGAATAGACCGATGCCCATTGAATTGCGTCCAGCTCTTGACCACGACTTTGAGTACTGCCGGCGTCTCTATTTCGGCGAAATGAGTTGGATCATTGAGGAATTACATTTACACAGAACCGCTCAAGAAACCAGCTTCAGGCAGCAGTGGAACTCGACGCAGGTTCGTCTCATAGCACTCAACGACACCGACGTAGGCTGGGTGCAGACCATCAAGGAAGATGATGAACTTTTTGTCGCACAGATGTTTGTGGACAGCCGGTTTCAGCGCAAGGGCATCGGCACCGAGGTGATGAGGCGACTGATTAGCGAAGCCACTGCGCTCCATCTTGCAGTACGCCTGAATGTAGTGAAAATCAATCCCGCTCGGCGACTCTACGAGCGCCTCGGCTTCCGAGTCATACATGAAGACGATCGCAAGTTCTATATGAAGCGCGATGCCGATGTCGTTTGACGTTTTATCAAATTGACCCACCACAACGGTGTCGGATCACGGGCAAACCTTCAATAATCCAACGCCAGCGTGGGCCGGCAATTTCTGGCCGGGCTACGCTGCGGCTACACTATTTAAGAGGCAGCGTGCCGCGAGTTGCTCCTTCAAAATGATCTCTTTCTCCAACATCAATAAGCAGTATGGCAAGCAGTTGCTCTTCGTGGATGCTTCGTTTCAGTTGAATCCCGGCGAAAAAGTCGGGCTGGTCGGTCCTAATGGGTCGGGCAAGACAACGCTCTTCCGGATGGTGGTCGGCGAGGAAACTCCCGACGAGGGGGCGGTCTCTGTCCCAAAGAAGTTGACGATCGGCTACTTTCGCCAGGACGTTGAGGAAATGCAGGGGCGTTCGGTCCTGAATGAAGCGATCGCAGGCAGCGGACGCGTCGGCGATCTGCACCACGAACTCGAAGCCTTGCAGCGGGAAATGTCCGACCCTGACAAGGCTGATGGCATGGACCGCATCCTTGAGCGCTTCGGTCACGTGCAGGAGGAGTACGAGCATTTAGGCGGTTACGCGCTCGAATCGCAAGCCCGCGAAGTGCTCCATGGTCTGGGATTCCGGGGTCTGCAATTCAAAGACGATCAGATTGACGGCGACGTGGGCGCTCTCTCCGGCGGATGGAAGATGCGGGTTGCGCTGGCGCGCGTCCTGCTCGGCATGCCGGATGTATTGCTGATGGACGAACCGACGAACCATCTCGACATCGAATCCATCATCTGGCTGGAGCAGTTTCTCAAGTCGTTTCCCGGGGCGTTGCTGATGACTTCGCACGACCGCGAGTTCATGAATCGTCTGGTCTCAAAGATTGCGGAGATTGATGGCGGCGAAATCATCACCTACTCGGGTGACTATGACTTCTACGAGCGCGAAAGGGCGGTGCGAGAGAGTAATCAGCAGGCCGCATTTGCGCGGCAGCAGTCTATGCTTGCCAAAGAACAACGCTTCATCGATCGTTTCAGGACACACGCGGCCAAAGCGGCCCAGGTGCAGAGCCGAATTAAGGCCTTGGATAAGATCGAGAAGATCGAACTGCCAAGAAAACGCCAGGTCGTGAAGTTTGACTTTCGTGTCCCTCCGCGATCCGGCGAACAGGTGGCCGTCCTGGAGAATCTGCACAAGAGTTACGGCCCGCGTGTGATTTATGAAGGGTTCAATCTCACCATCCGCCGCGGAGAACGCTGGGCCGTCATGGGAAGAAACGGCGCCGGTAAGACTACGCTTCTTAAAATGATTGCCGGGGCCAGTGCCCCGGATGCCGGAAGCGTGCGGCTCGGCGCCAGCCTGCAGATGGGCTACTTCGCGCAACAATCTTTGGAGTTGCTCAATTCCGATCTCACCGTCATCGAACAGTTGCAACAGGATTTTCCCCAGGACGGTCTCGGGTCGTTGCGGAACTTGGCGGGAGCATTCCAGTTCTCTGGGGATGACGTAGATAAAAAGATCCGCGCACTCTCTGGCGGAGAAAAATCGCGGCTGGCAATAGCACGCATGCTCTACAACCCGCCGAACTTCCTGGTGCTCGACGAACCGACCAATCATCTGGATCTTGCGACCAAGGAGATGCTGGTGGACGCCCTGAGGGATTTTGAAGGCACCATGATCTTCGTATCGCATGACCGCATGTTCCTTCGCGGTCTGGGCTCACGTGTGCTGGAACTGGGCGGTGAGAGCGGCACGGACCGCCATCCCACGGTTTATCCTGGGTCATACGTTGAGTACGTGCAGAAGCTCGGACATGAGGCGCCTGGGATTTATTCGTAGGGCTTGCAGGGCTTTTGTGCAACGACTCGGCTGGCGGATGAACCACGAACCCAACATCTACGGAACTGACGGAGATGCTAGCAAGGGAGCCGCCGTCTACACGCCGTTGGCTTTGGCGTTATATGACTTGGCGGTCTTGCGGATTTCCAATTCCTTTGTCTGGCAATGTGACTCGCATGTGATCCTGGATTTCTACAACCAGCATATCTCTGATAAGCATCTGGATATCGGTGTGGGAACTGGTTACTTTCTCGATAAATGCCGGTTCCCGTCCACCGCCCCGACGATTGCACTGTTCGATTTAAACCCTCACAGCCTCGCGAGATCAGCCAAGCGCCTACGTCGCTACAATCCGTCCTGTTACAAGGGCAACGCTCTTGAGCGCATCGATATCGGCATGTCCGGATTTGGTTCCATCTCGCTCAACTATCTCTTGCACTGCCTCCCTGGTAATTTGTCGAGCAAGAGCATCGTATTTGAGCACGTGAAGCCTTTGTTAAGAGATGCCGGGGTAATATTCGGCTCTACGATCCTGGGCGAAGGTGTGAGGCACAACCCGCTGGCCAAACAACTGATGAAGATTTACAACGCGAAGGGGATTTTCAGCAATTTGTCAGACCGGCAGTCTGATCTTGAGTCGGTGCTCAAGGCACATTTCGATGAACACACAATCCACATTGCGGGATGTGTAGCACTGTTCAGCGCCAGAAGACGAATGGCTCGGACGGTTACCGGGGACAGCAAGGGACTCGGTGAAAGTCGCCACCTTCAACATTGACAACATCAACAAGCGGCTCGACAACCTCCTGGCTTGGTTAGCGAAAGCTGAACCGGACGTGGTGAGTCTCCAAGAGCTATCTGCCCGCGCAGAATGCGGAGGTGGCCATTGCCGCCGAGTATCTATTCGGCAAGCCGGCCGTCGTCTCGACCTTTTAGCGATTACGTTTTTGAGCAATAATGGCTTCGGTGTCGGGAGGACTTGTGTCTGGTAGGCGCACACTTCGGCTTCTAAGACGGTTGGGCTTCACGGCGGGGTTGCTGGCAGCGGGGCTGCTGGCGCTTGCTTCGAAGGGCGCGAAGCCGGAGTTTGGACCCAATGTGCTGATCTTTGATCCCTCGATGCCATCGCAGGCGATCCAGAAGCAGATCGATGCGGTTTATGCGACCCAGGAGCACAACGAGTTTGGGCCGCAGCGGAATGCGCTGCTGTTCCTGCCCGGAAGCTATTCGGTAGACGTGCCAGTGGGGTTCTACACGGAGGTGATGGGGCTGGGCGCGTCGCCCGATGCAACGCGGATTGTGGGCAACATGCATGCGGATGCGAGTCGTGAGCATAACAACGCGACGACGACCTTCTGGAGGGCCGCGGAAGGGCTCTCGGTAGTGCCGGCGGGCAGCACGATGCAGTGGGCGGTCTCGCAGGCGGTGTCGCTGCGGCGCATGCATGTGCGCGGCGACCTGGTGCTGCACCAGAAACACGGCTGGGCGAGTGGCGGTTGGATGTCAGATTCGCTTGTGGACGGCAATGTCGACTCCGGCAGCCAGCAGCAGTGGATCTCGCGCAACTGCGACTGGAAGAGCTGGACGGGTGCGAACTGGAACATGGTGTTTCTCGGCGTCGGGCATCCGCCGCAAGGTGCATGGCCTTCACCGCCGTACACAAAGGTGGCGCATACGCCGGTGGTGCGCGAGAAGCCATTCCTGCAGGTGAATGCTGCGGGCGAGTTCAGTGTGCGGGTTCCACAGCTGCGCCGCGACAGCATCGGGATTACGTGGCGCGGTGGGGAAACGGCGGGAGAGACGATTCCGCTTGCGCGGTTTTATATTGCGCGCCCGGACCTGGACACGGCGGAGACGATCAACGCGCAACTCGCCAAGGGCAAGAATCTGATTCTGACACCGGGGATCTACGAACTAACCGCTCCGATTCGCGTGACGCGGCCGCATGCGGTAGTGCTGGGGTTGGGGTTTGCGACGCTACGTCCGATGAAGGGGACGGCGGCGATGACGACAGCCGATGCGGACGGGATCGAGATTGCGGGCCTGCTCTTCGACGCGGGGCCGAGCGAGTCTCCGGTGCTGTTGGAGGTGGGGCCGGAGGGCAGTCGGGAACGCCATGCGAAAGACCCGATTACTCTGCACGATGTTTTTTTTCGCGTTGGTGGCGCGGGAGTCGGCCGGGCCAAGGTGAATTTGAGGATCAACAGCAACGACACACTAGTGGATCACACGTGGATATGGAGAGCGGACCACGGCGACGGCGTGGGCTGGGAGCTGAATACCAGCGAGAACGGGCTGGTGGTGAACGGAAACGACGTTACGATCTACGGCCTGTTTGTGGAGCATCACCGGCAATTCCAGGTGCTGTGGAAGGGCAATGGCGGACGAACGTATTTTTATCAGTCCGAGATTCCTTACGATCCTCCGAACCAGGCGAGCTATACGAGTGCGGTGGGGGTGAATGGCTGGGCCTCGTACAAGGTGGCGGATGAAGTGACTAGTCATGAGGCGTGGGGGCTGGGCGTGTACAGCGTCTTCCATAATCCTGATGTGGTGCTGACCCGGGCAATCGAGACTCCGAAGAGAACGGGGGTACAGTTCCATGACATCATTACCGTGGCTCTTGGGGATCACGGTGAAATCAGCCATGTGATCGACGACCAGGGCGATGCGACCGCGATGCATCCTCGCGTGACCCCGAAGGTAACGAATTTTCCATGAAACTCGTGAATGTCCCCTCCGTAAGATGAAGCGACGCGAAAGCCAAGAGTCCTCTGATGATCGGCCAGACCATCTCAATCCCGCCGTGAGTGTTACCCTGCCGTCAAACCGGCAAAACGCATACACTACATTGACCATGCTGGGAACTGGAGTGCCATGGGAGATTCGAGAGTTGTCAATTACAGAAAGAGTCCTCAGCCGCGTCGCCTTCCCGACCCTTCTCATCGCAGCTCTGGGATTGACGGGTTGCGGTGGTGGCTCCAGTTCGACCCCGCAACCCGGGTTCACAATTTCTGCCTCGACTTCTAGCCTGACCGTTACCCAGGGTGCCAGCATAACCAGCACAATCACCGTAACTGGCGAAAATGGGTTTGGCGGGAGCGTGGCCTTTTCCGCGTCGGGGCTTCCATTCGGAGTTACTGCATCATTTAATCCTACCAGCGCTTGCAGCGCCTGTGCGCCCAGCACTCTGACTCTGACAGCAAGCAGTTCGGCAACCACCGGGTCCGCAACCGTGACGGTCTTCGGCCTCTCAGGTACTTTGACGCAGACGATAATGATCAGTCTGACGGTCACACCGATGCCGAACTTCACTTTGTCGGCGTCGCCGAACATCTTGAGCGTGACTCAGGGAAGCAATAATACAAGCGCGATTACGGTGAATCCCACGAACGGTTTCACCGGTGGCGTAACTCTCGCAGTTACGTCGACCTTGCCCAGTGGAGTCACGGCATTGTTCAATCCCAACCCCGCAACCAGCGCCAGCATTGTGACATTTAACGCGGGCAGGTCGGCCACGACCGGGACAGCGACGGTGACTGTCACAGGCACTTCGGGCAATCTAACGCAAACGACTACGCTCAATGTCACCGTCGTCGCAATGATCGTTGTGAGCATCTCACCCAGCACGGCTGCCCTTGCCGCAACCACACAGACGCAACAATTCAACGCCACCGTGACCGGCAATACCACAAACTTCAACGTCAATTGGAGCGTGGACGGCACAGTTGGCGGCGCCGCAGCGACTGGAACGATCAGTACCAACGGCCTTTACACGCCACCCTCTACCGGCGGTACGCATACCGTCACAGCGACCAGCGTGGCGAATTCCTCCTATTCGGCTTCCGCCTCCGTGGCCGTTACAGACCTGGCTGGAGTGTTTACTCACCACAACGATCTCTCCCGCGACGGCGTGAATTCGCAAGAGTACGCTTTGACGCCCACCAACGTGAGCACAACCACCTTCGGCAAGCTGTTTTCCTGCGCCACGGCAACTACTGCGGAAGCTCAGGCTGGGCAGGGCGCAGTATTCACGCAGTCCCTGTGGGTGCCCGGTTTGAGTATCGGCGGAGGCACCCATAACGTGATCTTCGTCGCGACGCAGCACGACACTGTGTTTGCTTTTGACGCCGATGCCAATCCCTGCGTGACCTACTGGCAAGTAAATCTGCTGGATACCCTGCACGGAGGAACTCCGGGGGAAACTCCGGTTTTCTGGAATAACGTTGGTTACGGATACGGCGATATCTATCCCGAAGTCGGAGTAACGGGAACGCCGGTAATTGATCCCACCACCAACACAATTTACCTCGTCAGCAAGTCGCAGAACAGTTCGCTGGGCACGTTTTATCAACGGCTGCACGCGCTTGACCTGATTAACGGAGATGAAAAGTTCAACGGTCCCATCGGCATCTCAGCATCGGTTCCCAGCGCTGCCGGCGGATCAACGGTCGCCTTCAGCGCGCAAATGCAGAATCAGAGGCCCGGCCTCGCGCTCGCCGCCGGCACCGTATACATCGGCTGGTCAGCACACGAGGACGCATCGCCGTGGAACGGCTGGCTCGTTGGCTACAACGCCAGCAACGTGCAGCAACAAGTCTCTGTCTTCAACACCTCGCCCAACGGCGGGGCCGGCGGCATCTGGGCCGGTGGCGGCGCTCCTGCAGTCGATAGTGAAGGAAACATTTACGTCTCGACCGGCAATGGAGTCTTTGATGCCAACAACAGCTCCATGCCTGACACAGATTACGGAGACAGCGTTCTCAAACTTGCGCCCTTCACCGGCAGCACGGGCAATGGCGAAAACCTGAACCTGTTGGATTATTTCACCCCAGACGACCAGTCCTGCCTTGCCGGCAGCGACACTGACCTCGGTGCGGGCGAACCAGTGTTGTTGCCGGATCAAACTTCCGGACCCGTGCTGCACCTGCTGGTGCAAATGGGCAAAGAAGGCGTCATTTATCTCATCGATCGCGATAACATGGGGCATCTCCAAACCAACAACTGCGGAGGTACAAACAGTCAGATCGTGCAAACATTTGTCGGTTCTCCTTCCGGCTTTTATGGCACGCCCGCATTTTGGCAGAATAGCCTGTATTTCGCCGGAAGCCTCGACAGCCCTGGGTCGGGCGACTACCTGAAGATGTTTTCTTTCAAAATATCAACCGGAATTTTTGCTACGACGGCGGCCTCACAGTCGTCTCACTATTACAACTTCCCTGGCGCGTCGCCTTCGGTTTCTTCGCAGGGGACGTCGAACGGCATCGTGTGGGCCATTGACGCCAGCGCCTACGGCTACGCCAATCCCAATGCCAACGGCGGCGCCATTAATTGCTTCCAGGTCCCGGTCCCTACCCAATGCACCGGCCCCGCCGTCCTGCACGCTTATGATGCCGCCAATCTCGCAATCGAGTATTGGAACAGTTCAATGGCAGCCAACAAGCGCGATCAAGCCGGAAACGCCGTGAAGTTTGTTCCGCCGACCATCGCCAACGGCAAGGTGTACGTCAGCACACGCACTGAAGTCGATGTTTACGGACTGTTGCCTTAACCATGAGTATGTTGTCGAGCCCCCTATTTCGCGATTCCGGCACTTATCAAGGAATAACCATGAAAAATATTGTGTTCTCATCCATCTTGATTCTGCTTTTCAGCGGCACCCTGTTTGGTCAAACCGTCGCCACATATAGCGAACTCTCGGCCACGGGTGAACCCTCCACCGATTCGCGCGTCACGAACGCAAGCCCGAAAGACAACGCTGCTGCCGAGCCCATTGTGCCGCCCGATCTTTCCAGGCAGCCTACGCTGTACGTTGTCGGCTATGCCCATCTCGACACCGAGTGGCGATGGGAGTATCCCCAGGTCATCGACGAATACATTCGCAAGACAATGGAGGATAACTTCACTCTCCTCGACAAATATCCTCACTACATCTTCAACTTCAGCGGCGCCAACCGCTATCGCTTCATGAAGGAATATTTTCCGGCCGATTTTGCCCGGCTGAAAAAATACGTCAATGAAGGAAGATGGTTCCCAACTGGATCGTCCATGGAAGAAGGCGACGTCAACGCCCCCAGCGCCGAAGGCATCATTCGGCAGGTGTTATATGGCAACAACTGGTTTCGCAAGGAACTGGGGAAGGCCAGCGCGGAATTCATGCTGCCCGATTGCTTCGGATTCCCGGCTTCCCTGCCCACCATCCTCGCGCACTCTGGAGTGAAGGGATTTTCGACGCAAAAACTGGTATGGGGATCTTCGGCGCCAGCCGGAGGTCCGGAATCGCTTGAGAAAACTCCGGATGGTACGCCCTTTAACGTCGGCGTGTGGGTCGGACCGGATGGCGAGAGTGTGCTGGCTGGCCTGAATCCGGGCGCTTACGATGGGGGCATCGAGACCGATCTCAGCAAACCGCTGTCCCCTCTGCCGCCGGATGTCGCGCTCGAAGACCTGCAGAAGAAAATGCAGCGCGCTGCGCGCGAAACTGGACCGCGAACAAAGAAGCGGGCAGCTTCTGACCCGCAAGACATTGAAGAATCGATTCCCTTCGCAACGAACAATCAGCGCTTTTACGAATAGAGCAGGAACGGCTCCAGGAACGGCATCAGAACGACTGGGCCGCGAGGGTTCAGCAGAACGGAAAAATAAGCGGCGTCTTTACCGATTATCACTACTACGGCACCGGCGACATTGGCGGCACTCCGCGACGAGGAATTTGTAAAGAACCTCGAAGCCATTGTGACCAAGGGCATGGCCAGCTTGCCCCCACAGACCGATTCTTCTCCGGGCGGGACCATCAGGAAGGGCCCCCGGTAAAAGTCGGCGATGGCCCCGTGCATGTAATTTCTTCAAACGCCGAACATATGTTTCTCGACATCACTCCGGCCGAGACCGCCGGACTTCCCCGCTACACCGGCGAGATGGAATTGACCAATCACTCAGCCGGTTCGTTGACATCGCAGGCTTACCAGAAGCGCTGGATTCGCAAGGAAGAGTTGCTGGCGGATGCGGCGGAGAAGGCGTCAATCACGGCGGAGTGGCTGGGCGCACGCCCGTATCCGCTCGAGCGTCTCAACGATGCCTGGACTCTCGTGATGGGCGGCCATTTTCATGACATCGCTGCCGGAACCGCAACTCCCAAAGCATACGAGTTCGCCTGGAACGACGACGTAATCGCGATGAACCAGTTTGCCGGCGTGCTCAGCGACGCTACCGGGGCCGTTTCTGCCGCTCTGAATACCGAGGTAAAAGGAATTCCGCTCGTGGTCTTCAATCCTCTGAACATCGCGCGCGAAGATGTGGTGGAAGCCAGTGTGAACTTTTCCGGAGCCATGCCGAAAGCGGTGCGCGTGGCCGGCCCCGACGGCAAGGAAGTTCCGGCACAGATTTCAAGTGGCAAAGTAATCTTCATCGCAAAAGTACCGTCTGTGGGTTATGCGGTATATGATGTGCAGCCCACAGACACGGCAGACTCCGAAACTAATCTGCGAGTCTCAGAGAATTCGCTGGAAAACCAGTATTATCGCGTTACTTTAAACGCGGACGGCGACGTGGCCAGCATTTTCGACAAATCCCTCGGCAGAGAACTACTCGCAGCACCGCGCGCGGCTGGCGATTTCGTACGACAATCCTGAGCACTGGCCCGCATGGAACATGGATTGGGACCAGGAACAGGCTGCGCCGAAAGCTTATGTAAGCGGGCCGGTAAAGGTTCGCGTGGTCGAGAATGGTCCCGCCCGCGTGGCTGTGGAAGTTTCGCGGGAAACCGCGGGCTCTGGGTTCGTACAGACCATCCGTCTCTCTGCGGGTGATGCGGGCAAGCGCGTCGAGTTCTCCAATGCGATCGACTGGAACACCAAGGAATCGAATCTCAAAGCCAGTTTCCCACTGGCCGTATCGAACGAGATGGCGACCTACAACTGGGACATTGGCACCATCGAGCGCCCGACTGCCAACCCTAAAAAGTTTGAGGTGCCATCGCACCAGTGGATTGATCTCACTGACATGAGCGGTAAGTTTGGAACTACCATTCTCACCGATTGCAAGAACGGATCCGACAAGCCCAACGATCACACCATCCGCCTGACGCTCATCCGCACGCCCGGAACCCGCGGCGGCTACGGCGACCAGGGCACGCAAGACCTTGGACACCATGAATTCATTTACGGTATCGCCGGCCACGCTGCTGGCTGGCGGCAGGCCCAGACAGATTGGCAGGCGCAGCGCCTGAATGACCCTCTCATCGCCTTTGAAGCTTCGTCCCACGCGGGCGCGCTGGGCCGCGAGTTTTCTCTATTGAAGATCAGCAATCCGCGCATTCGATTGCTGGCGCTCAAGAAAGCTGAAAAAGGAGATGAGATCATCGTTCGCGTAGTCGAACTCGAAGGCAAGCCGCAACCCGACGTACGAATTTCACTCGCGACGCCGATCACCGCAGCGCGCGAAGTGAATGGCCAGGAACAGCCCGTCGGACCGGCAACTGTGAACCCCAATGTGAGCCATGGATCGTTCGTCACCTCATTCTCCGCGTATCAGCCGCGTACATTCTCAGTAAAACTCGCTTCGGCCCCGACCACCGTAGCTGGAGTTAAGTCCGAACCTGTCACGCTGCACTATGATCTCGCCGTTGCCAGCAATGACGGCACGAAAACGCAAGCCGGATTCGACGGCAGAGGAAACGCGCTTCCGGCGGAGATGCTCCCAGAGCAAATCGAATTCAACGCTGTGCGCTTCCAACTGGCAACCGCAAAGACAGGCTCCCCTAACGCGGTAATGGCCAAGGGACAGACCATTCACCTGCCGCCCGGCAACCACAATCGCGTGTACATTCTTGCAGCCTCCGCCGACGGCGATCAGAACGCCACGTTTAAGGCCGGCAACACAGCCGTCGAGCTGAACATTGAGAATTGGGGCGGATTCATCGGCCAATGGGATGACCGCCAGTGGACCTCGAAAGATACGTCACACGACGATTACGGCCAGATGACCGGCCTCAAGCCCGCCTACATCAAGCGGGCCGACCTTGCCTGGTACTGCTCGCATCATCACAATGCCGCCGGCGAGAACGTCCCCTATAGCTACTCTTATTTGTTCGCCTATCCCATCGATTTGCCCCCCGGAGCGAAAACCCTAACCCTGCCCAAGAACGAAAAGATTCGCGTTCTGGCCATCTCAGTCGCCGATGAGAATGCAGCGCTGAAACCAGCGCAGCCACTCTACGACATTCTTCCTTCGCCCGCCTCAGGCGCGGGCGACTTTAAGGCAAGTAGTAACGGAACGATGTGAAGACCATCCCGTCCAGTCCTTCGGGTGATACTCCGGGAGCCGAAGATCCTGCGGGGCCAATGCCAGACCAAGTCTGACGAGTCACGTAGGAATACTGCGTGCCGAACTGGAAGCGCCCCCTGGGCCCGTTGTAAAAGCGATACCAGAAGCCTACTGTGCCTTCGACCAGAGCCTTCGTGTCGAAGGTACAGCTGGTAGGGGTCCCGGGGAAAAAGCCGTTGCCAACAACCGGAGGAAGTTCAGTGTAGCAACCAGAGTTGGAGAGGAAGGGTGAACCGTAGCCGACGTAGGGCTTGGAATTGTTTGGATCGTAGTCCCATGCCCGGCCAGCATACTCCGCGCCTGCGTTCAAGTAGACGTCCAACTTCGGCCCATGCCATTCCAGAGTACTAAGAGCCTGGTAACTCTTGATCAGATTGAAGGTCCCGTTGGCGTGGATGGAGGAGTCGGGAAGACCTCCGGAACCGTAGCGGCCGATGCCGCTGCCACCCAGAAAATGGAGACCGAAGTCGAGATGCTTGTTGTCGAAGGACCAGCGGGCATTGGCGCCGATGCCGCCGCCGTTTTTCGAAGAGTTATAAGCCTCCAGTGCCGAAGTGACGCCGTCGGCCATACCGCCGCAGGACACATTGCTGGGCACCTCGCCGCAGGGAAATATGCGGTCGCGGAAGCGGGCGTAAATGCCATAGACCTCGTAGTGCCCGAAGCCCGGTTCAAGAACTGCCTTGGCGATGACGTCGGGGGAGGGGTTGAAAGAGTAATTGGCGAGATTGGAAGCAGCGCCGGTGGCACTGGCACTGGCGCCGGCATTGTATAGGCCGCCGCCGGCCCCGGCGGAGCCTATTACGAAATTGTCTCCATTGTTGTGGGTGGTAATTGTAGCCTGCGCGTTTTCCATGGAAACGCCGACCCAGAATTTATCATTGAAGTTCTTCGTTAGACGAAGCCCGTACTGCCGCGCCCAACTGAAACCAACGTGGTACTGCGCATCGATGGTCATTGGCAAGGCTTCGCTGCGGTTATCCATCCCATGTTTAGTCTCAGTTGCCAGGCTCCACTGCTGGCCGCCTGTAAATGTCAAACCATCGTGAAATGCCACTTGGCCCCAAGCTTGACGTTGACGGAGAGTGTAGCTGTTGGTTTGGTTGTTATTCGAAGTCGTCCCGGAAGAGAGGAAATCCGATTCGACATAGGAGGAGAGCTTGGCGCCGTTCAACTGGCCTTCGGCCAGAGCTGAGACACGTGACTGTCGGCCAGAACCAAAGAATTCCGACAACGTGCTCTGGGTCGCGCCCGGCTGCGTCAAGGAGTTGAAGGGCGTGTTAACGTCTGCCGCGAGAGCGCGGGAGCGCCGGACAAATTCGGCCGCAGCGAATCCCCCGGGTGTAATGGTGATTCCCTTGTAGTGAAGCGCCAGAGGACTCTCCAGGGCTTCATGAATGTTTCTTTGCGTATCCTGAACACTGAGAACCGTATTGCTGACATTGGTCTTGAGATCAGATACGTCGGACCTCAGATCGACAACAGCCTTCTGCTCCAGAGTCGCCTGAGCTTGGGCGGTAGTGGCTTTATTTTCCGCATCGGTGGCGACCGATTGCACCTGTTGCACGATTTGATCCTTCTTGTGCAACTCATCCATCAATGCCTGAATCTGCTGCTGCTGAGTGGCGATGGCGGCTTGCTGCGAAGCGAGTGCATCCTTCAATGCCTGGATGTCCGCAGCTGTAACTGTCGCTGGAGCTTTGTGTTTCCTGGGTTGAGGCGGCTTGCTGGTTTGCGCCACCAGGGCCGTCGTCAGAAACATAATCGCGCACAATTTCCAAGCAGATTTCATTGCACTCTCCTTATTTTTCTGGACTGAATGTTGCACAAAGTTTCGAATCTGAACGGCCCAGCGGCCTCAAGCGGCTGATTTCCTTACATAGCTTCCTTGAGGGACTTATCCTCCGTGCGCCGCTTCCCGGCAGGAGACAACGGTTTGGAGACTCACCCGATAGATTCCTGCATCTGGTTGTAGCGGCGGGATGTTACATGATGGTTACAAATGAGTGAATTTCTAATGAATGGCCCGGTGAAGGAAGAGAGCGAAGCGCACGTGACAGGGTGGTGTCCGCAAGCAGCGGCTCGGCTTCTGCGTTGAGGTTTCCGAATAGCACACGGGATATCGCGCCTTTAGACCGCGGGGTGCTCCGAACTCCCTTTCCCAATTTGTGCTTGGCAAAATTGACGAGATACTGGCGTGGGAGCAGTGAAAAGAAAACGAGAGAGTCACCAGTTCACGCGCTTACGACTGGATGCTGTTCATGAAAGTAAATTCCACAGCCATTCGGGCATCGATTCCGAAGAGAACCTGATCACGCTCTGTATCACATGGCACGCGACTCTGCACAATCTCCAGCGTCGGGCGCGATGGATCGAGGCCAACCGAGCATAGATTATTCATCAAACTTTAATGATTCCTTAACAAGCGCTCATGAAGCCCGGTGCGATAATTTCGGGCTTGCGTTGTTACTCGGCTGTGGGGCCACTGTTCGAGACGAGGGGCGTTTTGTCCATGAAGCAAGGTTTTCTTCTGTTTGCTCTGCCGGCGTTGGCCATTGCTCTTATCAGTTGTTCGGGCAAATCGTCGATCCCGCCCGGGCCGCTGCCTAATGTTTCCGGCTCTTGGGAATTCATTGCTGCCTCCTCCGCAGCTGCCGGATATTCCACCGGCATCGAAGTGATCCTTAGCCAAGGCCAGGTCTTCGTCAACGGCAATTACGCGCAGAACGGGCAAATTTCGGCCTCGGGCTCGCAGATCAACTTCGTAGGGTTTACTCCCGGAGCGGGCCGGAACAGCCCGCCCAACATCGTTTTCGGCGGGAATTGCGCGCCAGCGACCAACAATTCGGGAAACAGTCTGAGTGGGAACATTTCCGGTGTGGGCGGCTCCATGAACTTCACCTACTCGGAAAATGGCAACGTATTCAACGTGACCGCTGTGTTAGATGCGAGCGGTACGTCAATTGACAGTGGCACCTACACCGAACTGGCGGCCGAGGCGGGAGAGTCGAATGGCGCTTGCAACCCGAGTGGCAGCGGGAGCGACATCGTACTGGACATGGGAACGATTACGGGCAAAATTGTTCCTAAGCTTTCCGGAACCTACACCGGGCAAATTTGCCAGCCGCTGGACACTTCTTGCACGAATGCTCAAGACGCCGCCACAGCCACTCTAAGCCAAAGTGGAAGCACACTGACGGTGAATCTGTTGCTGACTGGCGCTGACAATGCTTCCTTCACGCTAAGCGGTCCGGTGACAGCCAATGCTTTTTCCGCGCAAGGAACCTTTCAGGGAATATCTGTCACCTATTACGGCTACTACGAACTGACCTACGACTCCCTGACAAACGTCAACGACATACCGACGCTCTATCTTGTCAATGCCACGAATTCTTCAATGCAACCGGCCTACGCTGGTACGCTTACCGTTCCGCAGACGCCGTAGGGACTCCTCTTCCGATTCCAATGCGTTGCGGTGATCGCCGATGTGAAGACGCAATCACGTCGTAGCCGCGCTCCCCGCAGGCCTCCAGCAGCCTTGCGAGTCACCAAATCTGTTTCCTGTCCATGGTGGGGCAGCAACTGGGCGCTCTGCCTCGGACTGGCCGCAATCACGCTGGCACTTTATGGGCAGATTATTCGCCACCCTTTCATCAACTACGACGACAACGTTTACGTCACCGAAAATCCGCATGTCGGGTAGTGCCTCAGTTTGAAAATCGTGCGAAATAAAGGCCAAACACGACAAGGCCACAGAGCAAATAGAAGACAACGAGTAGCCAAAACTTCGCTGGCTCCTTAGAACGATCCACAAAGGTCTGGCGGCTGTAGCGTGTGTTGAACGTTTCCCCAACGAGCAGAGAAGCTACGCCTATTAGGAAGAAGATAATCCCACCAAGCAGCAAAAACCGACGATCACCTGTCAAGAACGTTTCTTATAAGGCCCGCGCTTTGCAGGTTTGGGCATGTAACCGTCGGCCATAAGTACGATTTCCTCAAGACTCCAAACGTGATCACTCAGGCCAGCCACCATGCTAGGAGTGATTCGCAGCGTCTTGTGGATTCTGGCGAAATTGTAGTGTACTGCATGTCGAGCAGGCTTGACTTGGAAGACTCTGTTGTCGTCTCTCACCGCAACCGAGCATCAGCCGAAGTGCAAAGGGTTCTTGATCATCTCAACAACGAATCGCCTTAATACAACGAATCGCCTTAATCGTCGTTTCAACGCCAGGCCTGCGGTCACTTAAGGTTGTGGTGCAGACGGGCTTTGACTGGAAGGCGTTGAGTGAAGCTGGGTTGTCGGAGTCGTAACGGTAGGTCCTTTGATTTCACCGCCGCGATCATATTTGGGGTCGTAGAAAAAAAGCCACTCATTGTAATGATTCTTGCGGCTGAATTCGCGGATGGTCTTACCCTTGCTCGTGCTGGCAACGCCGAAGATCAACAACCCGGGCGGCAGGTCTGGGCTAGGAGTGAAAGTGAAGCCGGTGGGTGCAGGGCTCGTGGCGGCCTTAGCCTTATTGGCTGCGCCAGGCGGCGAAGGCGGTGCGTCAGGGCTGGCCGCATCCGAGTTGGCTTTTGTTCCCGACGCGTCCGTGCCATCGACATTTGCGGCGCCAGAAGCATCGGCTCCCGCATTTTCCGCCGCTTGGGATTCTGACGGGTTGAGGTTCGCGATTCCGCTCTGCGATGGTAAGTCCGCCAGGTGGAGCAGCTTGAAATCACGCCCCGTAATTGGATCTTTGTAGAGCTTTCGAATAAACTTCAAGCCGTCCGCGCCGGAAAGTTCCTCTAGGCGGGTAGGGTAGCGCCTGTTTGTCTTTAGAAAACCCCGGATCGCCCGCGAATACTGGACGCCACGGTGAACCATTTCTTCTTCCCGATCACGCTTGATCTGGAACGCAATCCTCGGTGCTACCGCCGCCGCCGCGATCGTCAGCAGGGCAACCATCAACAGCAACATGAGTAAAATGTAGCCCTGCTCAGCCCGACGTTTGCCTGCGCTTTCGACTTCTTGATGAAATGCCATTGCAGCCATCGCCCTTAAGTCAAAAGCTATACTTCAGTCCCAACTGCATGGTCCGTGGCCGGTGGGCATCGATCGGATGCAGGAACGCGCTGCCCGTGGTGCAGTCGACGAACTGCGGTTGCGGGTTTGTCGTCCCCGGCAAAATCGTGTACCCTCCCGCCGCAGTGTAAGGGCTGCCCAGCCCTCCTCCGTAACAACTGATGGTATTGTTGGCGGCATTGCCAGTATTCGGGTTGAAGATGCGGAATTGCGTATGATTAAAAACGTTGAACGCCTCGGCACGAAACTCCAAGTTGCTGCCCTCAGTAATCTTGAAATTCTTCAGCAATGACATGTCGAAGTTCAACCGGTGCGGATTATTCAGGAAGTTGCGGCCTGCGTCCCCAAAGGTCAGTCCGCGGGGCGCGGCGAAGGCGGCCGGGTTATACAAAAGTGGCCCTATGCTTTGGGAGTTTAACCGAGTGACGGGACCGGAAAGTGCTGCCTTGGGCGAGCCCACCACGTCCGGGTAAGAGCCCGATCCTGCCCCATTGGCTACTCCGGCATTGTCCAGAACCGAGATCCCCGTGGTGCTGCCGCTGTTGATCACGCTGAACGGAGTGCCAGACTGGAAGAGTGTGATTCCAGAAATCTGCCAACCGTCGAGCAAAGTTGGGAAAAACTTGGAGTCGCTCGCCGAACCTGCGGATGTTTGATTATCTGCAGCGCTGCCGGAATCCCAAATGGCCCAACGCCGGAAGGTGCGCGCAAATTTCGGTAGATCGTAGATGTAATTGAAGTTGAGAAGGTGACGCTGGTCGAAGTCTGAACTGGCCCAGTTGGATTTGAGATTGGCGGAGTTCACAAAAGAGGCGGAGGAGCGGTCGGACGCATCATCGAGCGAATGGCTGTAAGTGTACGAGACGCCGATGGTGACCGGGCCATGCGCCCGACGCAGAGTCGCTTGCAAGGCGTGATATTGGGAGTCCGCAATATTCCTTAAGGCCAAAATCCGCTGGAAACCAAAATAAGGCCGGAGGAGGTTCGGGTTGGGTATGCTGGTAAGCACCGCCCCGGTGACCAAATCCCTGGCTCCGAAACAGGCTGCAGCCAAATTGTTAAAGGCTGGCTGGCCGGACGCCACGGTAATGCCATTCACCGAGAACGTATTAGTCTGTTGCGAATATGTGGCGCAGTCGCCCCCAACCGTCAGCGGCTGGCCTGGACCGAAAGGATTGCCCGAGGGCAGAAAGCCCGTGTCTGGTCCGGTTGGCGGCGCCGGCAACTGATTGATCTGTAGCTCTGCAGTGAGGTGCGTCCCCTTGCTGCCGACGTAAGCAACCGTAGCGACTGTATCTTTCGGCAACTGGCGCTGCGCGCTGAAACTCCATTGTTGGACGTAAGGCCACGTTGTCGTGGTTGGAATGGATGTGACGTCCAGCGGAAATGCAACCGGGGTCGGTGTAGCGCTCGAGCAAGCACTGCAAATTCCGATATTGGCGTAGCTGAAGGGAAGCGGGGCGGTCATAGTCAGTACCGGCGGCGAACTGCCTTCGAGCGAGCCCGTGTTGGATTCCTTCGCAGTTCCGTGCTCGAAAAACAAACCATACCCTCCCCGGATGGAAGTTCTTCCGTCGCCTTTCGGGTCCCAGGCAAATCCGATGCGGGGTGCGGGATTGAAAAGGTGATTGCTCATGCAACTCGCCGGAACCCCATTCTTGCCACATTGCTCCAAGCCGTTGAGAAGGACTTGGGAAAGCGCGGGATTGAGGTTGCTGGGATTGCTCGGGTCGAACGGGAGCGGCGTGCACACGCCGTTTTTCACGCAGTTGGGAGTACTGGTCACGAAGTAGCCCCCGTTCACCGGATAGGAGAACCGCGCCAGCGTAGTGCCCGCTGCGTTGGCCGGTTTGTAGGCGCTCGCAACCCAGTTCCAGGCATTCAGATTTTTTTCGTGAAAATTTGTGAAAAAGCTCATGCGCAGGCCCAAATTCACAGTCAAATGCCGATTGACGTGCCAATCATCCTGCACATAAGGCTCGGCGATCCAGTAGTCGTTGTAATACTTGAGTTGCGCGCTGTCCTGCTGATAACTCTTGATGGCATTGCTGGTGCATCCTTCCTGACATGACGGCACATTCGGTCCGGCCAGAAAATCGGCAAACGCATTGCCATTGGTGACGTTGTTTTGATTGCTGAACGTGAGAATACCCTGCAAATCGCCGGTGGCTGCTCCGATCGCCCCGTTGGTCTCATTTCGTTGCGCAACCACCACCTGAGCCCCAAACTGCAAGGTGTGTTTGCCTAGCTGTTTGCTGACGTTGTCCCCCAAGGCGTAGGTCGGGCTAGTGTGATTCCAGGGCGCATAAGATTGGTCCACAGCAAAGCCCGTGCCGCCGTAGGCCCCGTTGGTTCCGGCAATCACGAGACCTGGGGTCTTGCCCCCCGCGCCGTTATTGAAGATGTAACCCATGCAAGCAACGCCTGAGCCCACAGTCTGACAATCGGGGATAACCGGCAGGCTCACTCCCGATTGAGGTTGTGGGCGCAGGGTGATGTGCGAGTCGACGTAGCTGACGACAAACTCATTCAGCAGCGAAGGCGAAAGAGTATTCGTCAGGCGCACCACAAGACTCGTCCCGGGGCCGACCAACCGGTTCTGTATTGTGGGAAAGCTGTTTTGCACGTACCCCCACACCGGTGTTGCCTCGGTCGTATCCCACGAGTCATGGATGTAGCGGAACGAGAGGTGTGCACCTTGTGTGAAGTTATGGTCGATGCGGCCAAGTTCCTCGCGCCAATAGGTGGAGGGCGAAACCACCGCGTCATAACACACGACATTCGGTAGACCGGTAGAAATATTCGGAGTGCCCGCTAAGCTTGAGTTGCAACCGGTCGAGGAATTGGGCAGTGGAATTATGCCCGACTGCAAAAATGCCGCCGAGGTCCTGTCGATAGGGACCAGATTGTTCGCAAAGGGCCCGGGGCCCGCGGTACGCGATCGGGCAGTCGGGAAACAATCTCTGGTCGAACAGTCCCAGTCCCCGCTATCGGACAGACGTCGCTGAAGTCTCCGCAGCTGTTGATTCCATTCGGGTAGACTCCGTTCGGACAGTTCACACCGATGCCGCGCTCGGCGGCGCTGGGCACCGCCTGGTTGAACTCCTGCGGAGTTTTCTCCAGGCGAAACTCCTCTGACCAAAAAAAGTAGGTCTTATCCTTCTTCGTATTGAACACCCCCGGGATAAACAGCGGCCCCCCCAGGGTGCCGCCGAAATCCTGCCGGCGGTAAAGCGGGGCCTTGGTGGTCTGATCAAAATAGTTACGGGCATTGAAGGCTTCGTTGCGGATGAATTCGTAGAGGCCGCCGTGAATGTTCTTCGTCCCGGATTTGGTCGTCACCAGAACCGTACCGGATGCGCTGCGGCCATACATCGCTCCGTAGTTCGAGGTCAGCACCTTGACCTCCTGAATTGCATCCAGACTCGGGTAAACCATCAGCGTGCTCTCCGCACCATTCAGCCCGGCGTTCAGAACGTCGCTGCCGTCCACGTCGAAGTTGTTGTATTCCACGCGGCCGCCGTTCACGCTGTATTTCACGCTGCCCTTGACGCCCACCAGGGCCTCATCCTGGCCGGTCTGATTGCTCACGCCGGGCGCCAGCGCAATCAGTTGCGTAAAATTGCGGCCGTTCAGTCCGGTCTTGAGAACCTCTTTTTCTGTAATCGTACCCTCGATGTGGGATTCTTCCGTCTTCACTTCCGCCGCATTGTTGGCCTGGACGTTCACTTCGGTTTTTTCACTGGGCGGCTGCAACGTGGCATCGATTTCGGTCGCCTGATCCGCATTTAACGTAAGGTCGGTTTCGAAAGGCGCGAAGCCCTGCGCAGAAATCTTCAAGTGATATAGACCGGGCGCCAGCCCGTTGAGCACGTATCGGCCTTGCGCATTCACCACGGCGGTAGCCGGCGTTGGACCCGTAACCACCGCGGTGCCCGCCTGAATCACCGCGCCTGATTGATCGCTCAGCGCGCCGTACAAAGCGCCTTTGCCCGGTGCGGCCTGGACCGAGAAGCTCTGGGGCGCGGCTGTGGTCCGCACCGCAGCAGCAGCCGGCTTTTCATTCGCTGGTTTTTCATTCTCCGGCTCCCCCGCAGCAGGCGCTGCGGGCTCAGGTTCCACCGCTTTGGGTGTGGCCATCAACACTGCATCGGCCTCGGCATCAGCGCCGGGCGCGAGCGTAACCTGTGCCTCGAAGTGATCGAAACCGGGGGCGGAAATCTGAACGGAATGCACTCCCGGTGTGAGGCCGCCGAGTTTGTACTCTCCGCGCTCGTTGGTTGAGGCCTCGCCGCCCGCACCGCTCACCACGACTCGGGCCTGCGCAACCGGCATGCCCGTTGGAAGAATCACGGTTCCGTGGACCGACGCTGTGTTCCCTTGCGGCTGGACGGCACCTCCTGCTATTACCGGCCGGCCTAGAGCGGCAGAGTGGGCGACTGAGACGCCGAAAACCGCGACTGGACTTGCCGTCAGCAACGCCCACAACCACAGCGCTCGAAATGTCACAGAGGATCCTCCACGCAGCGGGAATCGCGCACGCACACCAAAAGTGTCTGCGGTGGCGAGCCGCTAGTAAGCGGCAAGAGTAGTGACCGATTGTTACAACACAATGAAGAAGGGGTTAATTTCGCGTAACAGGGTAAGGCTTCTCAAACGTCCTGCGGCGCCCGTCAGATTTTCCACAGGCATGCTCGGCCATTCCGCGAGAAGCCGTGTTGGATGCCGCGTTCTGCACCGCCTTAATCCGCGGGGCCGCGCAAATTCACAGAAGATTAATATTTCGCTCATTCTCCAGTAACAGGCTTGAACGATAGTTACTGCGCACGAGCGGAGTGCACCGCAGAGTGCACCACGACGCGGAGTTGTTCGGTTGGGCTTCCAAAAACTGTGACACTTGGGGCGGATCAGTCCGGTTCTGTGTGTTCCAACCAGGAGGATTGTTCTTCTTCGCAACCACCACGGCAATCGCACCTTACTGCTTTCCTAAAGGAGACACCGAAATGACAAAGAGGATTTTAGTGGCGCTCACCTTTCTGGTGACGGCCCTGTTCGCGACCAACAGCTTTGGAACTGCCTGCAGCAGCGGATACAACTATCAATTCGTTGGCGCAGGCTCCTCCGCCCAGTTCAACACCTTTGCCTATGCCGCGTATTACGGCCTCGGCGCTACTAACTTCTGGAGCACCAAAAGTGCCGTATTCCAGGACACGCGTTTCGGCACCCCTCCGACGGACACGGGCGTCACGATGTTCGTGGCGTACGACAACCTTGCCTACTGTAACGTCTACATTTACGTCAACATCGATTCCGGCATCGGCGTGAAGGACTTTTTCGCGGTCGCGAAGCAATCGGTATCGCCGAGCCGCATTTACGGCGCAGTATTCGGCCAGCCCGGTAGTTGGACATCCGCAGCGGGCGGAAATCAGGTCCCCGGCATTGTAGACACCGTCACCTTGCCAAGCTCAATCCAGACTTTCCTCACTACTTCACCCGCTCCCGCCACCACCACTACACTGCCGCAGGCCTATTGCGGGCAGATTGGGGTGCCTAGCGCCACCACTCAATACTGCTTCTTCAACGCGGGCATGACCGACATCCGTCCCGAAGATGCTCTTTACGCCACGACTCGCGCGCTCAGCTCCTACAGCACCACCAACGGCTTGGCGGGCTTGGGCTACAACCAGGCGTCCGGCTGCGGCGCCAATACCATGAGCAGCAATCAGGGATGCCCGATCAACGACGCCTTCGCTAACGGTAAAATCTTTAACGTTCTGAACTTCAAGCTGACTGGTACGGATCCCGTGACCTTAGCCACGGTTCCGACCTACACCACGCTTTCCTCGGGAGTAGCTCCCCTTATCGTTGTAGCCGGGGACACGGACACCGGGAGTGGCGGCTTGGGCAACGGAGCTGGCTCCGCCTACACCGTTACCAACATCAACCGCACCACGCTGTCGAATGTGTTCAACGGCACCAGCTTCTGTACCGGCGACCTTTCAAACTCGACTTCTGGAAATTCCGGCGATGCGATCAACGTTATTCTGCGGGAACCGACCTCCGGAACCTATAACGCGTTTGAATTCACCGCAGTTCGCACTACACTCAACAGTTCCTCAACCTCGACCAAGGAGAGTTCGATTTCCACGAAACAGTGGGTCAGCTCCGACTCTGCCGGCCAGGAATACGACCCCAACAATTACTTGTGGAATAACGGCGTGTCACCAAACGGGCCGCTGTTCAACTATTCGGATGCAGCGAATTGCCAAAATGGCGCAAAGCCTTATGCGACGGGTGGGGCAAATTGCGGCAATCCGTTTTACGTCGTCCTCGGCACCTGCGGAAGCACCACCGCCTGGAAGGCCCGGGAAGTCGGCAGCAAGCATGAGGTTCTGGGCGCGACGGGGCAGGACAACGGCAATCACGCGGGCATGATCCAGGTGGCCAACGGGATCGGTTATTCGTTCTGGGGTTATGGGAACGTTGAATATGGTGCCGCCGGTTGCCCGGATGCCAGCGGAGACGTGACGTGCAGCACGGTTTATGGCCACTACCTTACGGTAGATGGAATTGACCCGCTGTTCGCCTCATCAACGGCACGGCTTGACGCGCTCGGGAACGCTGTCCCGGGCATACCCAATAGTTTCCCGCAGTGCGGAGCAATAGTTAATAACGACGGGGGTAACCTCCCCTGCCAGCCGATTCCCTTCCCTCACGTCGCAGACGGATCCTATCCGCTGTGGTCGCAGCTGCGCGCAACAACCTTCGCCAACGTAACCAACAAGCAGGTCGTTCCGGCCGGCGTCATCAACATGGTGGCCGCTGCTGAGACCGAGGCGACTAACTCAGCCCACTACTTGTCGGACCTGATCCCGCTGCTATCTGGCGTGAGCGGTTCCTACACACAGGGCATCGGCGGAGTCACGAACACCGCCAACTCCAAGACCGTTACCTGGGTATCGGGCAATCAGTTTAACACTGCCTGGCCGTCGGGTACCTCACTCTATGTCAACGGTACGTACTACACTATCGGCACGGTAAACAGTGCGACCAGCATAACGCTTACGTCGAATATTGTGGCAGCACATTCGACCCCTGTTTCCTACTCGTGGAACGAGGGAGCGTATCCGAGCGGCAACCTCAACCTGGGCGTGTTCCGTTCCCACTTCCTGCAATCGGGGGTCAACCCGAACAACGGCCACTATGCTTGTGGCGGGAGCTTCTCTGGCATTTTCATCACCGGTGCTACCGGAGGCTGCCTGGTTGATGCGGGTGGCGACGAGGGTGGCGCTATTCAGACCGTGCAATCGGACGTTGATTTCAACAACGATTTCGGCGGAAACATAGTAAATGGCGTCACGTTCCCGAAGGAACTCTACAACTTGCACCAGTAGCGGACGCTGCCGGAGCGAGTCTTTGCCCAGCTGGAGAAAGAAGAGGCAGTTGCCTCTTCTTTCTCCGGTTGTCTTTTCAACCTTGCAGCCGCCGGGCGGGAACCCGCTGAATTGTGCCGGCGGGCACTATACCTTAAGACCGGTCGTAACACGACCTGAGGGACTCATGCAGTTGACCGATTCGTCGATGAGCAGATCAAACTTCTCCGCGCTATTTTCCCTTATTATCATCATTCTCGTGGCGGGCAGTGTTTTGGCGCAGCAAGCGCCCGCTCCGGACGCAAAAGCAGCCACACCTTCCACCACGCAACAGCCGGCAGCTCCGCCGGCGGCCAGCCCTTCCAGCCCTGCTTCTCAAGGCAAGCATTCGGTTCCGCCGGGCATCGACCCAAAAACGATGCAGCCGCTGTATGAAAGCATTCAAGAGGACTGGAGTTCGCTGGAGATCGGCATAAGCAATCTGGAGCCAATGGCCCCTATCGTGGGCGAGGTGGATGAGGAAGACACATTTACGCGCTTGCTGGTGGCAGTGAAATGGCGGCTTGGCGATGCCCTCGACCTGTGGATTGTGTTGCCCAAGGGAGTAAAGAAGCCGCCTGCGGTTCTGTACCTGTACAACACCGATGAGGACACGGCCCGCTTCCGCGATAACCGGTGGTGCGAACGGGCGACCAGCGGAGGCGTTGCCGCGGTCGGCTTTGTTTCGGCCCTGAGCGGCCCTCGGTTTCATGACCGTCCGCTCAAGCAGTGGTTTATCAGCGAGCTGCAGGAATCGATTGGCAGCACGGTGCATGACGTCAAGTTCATCCTCGATTATCTTGCCCAGCGCGGCGAAGTGGATATGAACCGGATCGGCATGTTCGGGGAGGGATCGGGGGAGCGATCGCGATCCTGGCCGCGGCGGCGGATCCGCGCATTAAGGCGGTGGACACGCTCGATCCCTGGGGAGATTGGCCGGATTTCCTGGCCAAGTCGCCGGTCGTGCAGATTGATCCCAATCATGCCGACTTCGTAAAGCCGGAGTTTTTGAAAGGGGTTGCGAACTTGGATCCAGTGAAGTGGCTGCCCCAGTTAAAGGTGCCGATCCGAATTCAGCAGGTGCGGCAGAACGAAACAACGCCGATCGAGTGCAAGGACAACATCAAGGCTGCCGCTCCCAAGCAGGCCGAGGTCCTCCGCTTCGAAGCGGGGAGCGATCTGGGGAAACGCGAGGGGCATGGAATTTTGTTCCAGTGGATGAAGAACAGGCTCCAGGAACTGGACAAACCCGGGTCGAAGCAAGCCGGACCGGTCGCTGCCGGGAAAACCGGGCATTCGGAGATGCAAAACAATCAATCGTCGCACAGATGATGGGAAAGCGCTGATCCGGTTCCTTGCAGCTCGTTACCGGCGACGCAGCGTGCGCAGGTAAAACAAGCTAAAAGCTGGAGAAGAAATGAGCGTAACGACGAGCAGGAAACTGAGTTTGCTTTGTTTGTGCCTTGCGTTGAGCTGGATCGGAACCAATTGTTCCAGTTCACACAGTAGCGGAAGCGGCGGCGGTTCGGGGCAGACGGGCCTGCAGTTTACGTCGCCCATGACGAGTCCGACGGTGGAGGTCGCGAATCCGGCCCAGACTGTAAGCCTGACGGTGAATCAGAGCGTCACCTGGAACCTGCAAAGCGGATGCGGATTTGGAAAACCTGTGGGAACATTAAGCAACGAGACGACAACCACAGCGACGTACTCCGCACCCGCCGCCGGTTCGAATGCGAGCCAACCGTGCAATCCCTGGCAGGATGTGATCGTCGCGACTACAGCCGCAAACCAATCGGCGTCACTAGCCGTGCTGATCATACAGACCCCACCCGGCATTTCCAATGCTGCAGCCAATACTTTCACCGGCGAGCTATGCACGTACAACGGCGGTCCCTGTTGTCCCGTGGGCGCAGCCACGTGCTGCCCCCAACCCTCAGTCTCGACGATCATCCAGCCACCGTCCGTTGCAGGGCAGTTTGGCATTACCCAGGCGAACCTCTTCACAAGCATCGGCCCGATCACGGCCTCCGGAGGCGTGCCGCCTTATAAGTGGCAAATAACTTCTGGTAGTCTTCCGCAGGGACTCACCCTGGTTCCGGGCAGTACCAGCACGACGATGTCTATCACGGGCACGCCGATTGGGCAGGGCTGCTCGACCTTCGCCCTGCAAATCACGGATGCAACGGGAGTTGCAAGCCCGACTGGGCCCTATACGTTCAACCTTGTGGTAGTTCCACCTTCGTTGAAGGTATCAGTACCCAACTACCCGGCCGCTTACAACAATCCAGCCCAAAGCGGCGATCCCGGCGTGACCTACTCACCCTTGGCGCTGGCAACCACCGGAGGCACGCCACCTTACACTTGGGTTGAAGATCCGGGGAATCTCGGATATACCCTGCCTCCAGGTCTCGCGCTGACTGCTTCCACTTCGAACACTGTCTCGATTGAGGGCACGCCCAATGCTGGCGCAAATGCTGCTTCCAATCCGGTGGCGGGAAGCGCCGGTCTGTACCCTGCCACAGTGCAGGTAACCGATAGCGAACTCCCCTATCCCGCCGTGGGCTTGGCCAATCTCCCAAACATGCAAGACTTGGCCGTATCGTCGCCCTGTTCCCCTAATAACCAGGCCAACCCGATTCAGCCACTGGGTATAGCCGTCAACGGAGGAGTCAACGGCGGCGGTTCTGTTGCCGCAGAGTCGTACCTTCAGGGCTCTCTTGCCTTTCTGCTTCGCGGGTTCGACGGCAATGAACCAGTCGTGATCGCAGGCAGCGTCGCCGTTGATGGCAACGGCGGTATCACCGGTGGGGAAGAAGACGTAACGCGCAGCAGCGGATCGCAGCACCTGACGATTGAGCCGACATCCTCAAACCCGGCAAGTTATTACGTGGTGGGCACCGTCTCTACCACTGCTGGAAATCCGCCCGGGAATTACTCGGCGTACAGCCGCGGTTGCATGGCGCTGGCCACGTCAGCCGGGACAGCTACGTTCACCTTCACTTTGGCAGGGTGCTCCAATCATTGGAAGGAGAACCTACTGACCACGACCAACCACAATGCTTGCGGCATGACGCAGAACAGCAGCGGGAACAATATAGCTGCCGGTTACTTCACCACGGGCCGCATCATCGAATTCGACGACTGCACACCGGGGACGGCGCCGTATTGCACGAGTTCCACGCGCGCGGGTGGCATTTTGCGCTGGCAGGATTCGTCCAGCTTCTCCGCAGGTTTGAGCGGGTCTTATGCCTTTGGGCTGAGCGGCTGGGACACGGCGGCGGGCCGCTATGCCATGGCCGGATCCTTCCAGGCAAGTACCGGAAACCTGAGTTCTGTGGCTGCCGACATCAACGATGCGGGCGCCCTTAGTTCCCAGTTAACGGGTGGTTCAGGCACTTACGGCAGCACCGACACGTATGGAAACAGCACGGGCACATTAAGTGCAGGGCAGATTAAACTGCCGGTATCTTTGTATGTGGTTAGCCAGAGCGAAGCGCTCATTGTCACCAATTCTTTCAGCGGCGCAGCCCCCGTCATCGGCGGTGAAGCTGTCGCAAGTGCCAGTTCCTTCAGCACTGCCTCGCTGGAGAACACTCAAATGTTTCACATCGGCGGGGTCACCTCTGGCAGTGCAGATGTGAGTATTGGTCTACTGGCATTTGATGGGATTGGAACGTTCAAGGGCACGGAGTATCAAGATCAGGCGGGCACGACGGGGACGACAGCTCTTTCAGGTAACTACCTAGTGGATTCAAGCACCGGTCGCGCCATGTTCTCAGCACCGCAGCAGGACCAGAGTCTGGGACCGCACCCCTTCGTGGCCTACGTGATTGCCCCGCCGGGAAATCTAACCCGCCAAGGTTGTGGCATTCCGGTGAATTGCTTTACGGGATTCGTGGTCGGTACCGACAACAGTGCACAAGACGGTATCCTAGAATTCCAGACACCAACGACGGGCCCGCCGCCGCCATTCACCAGCGTTTATCTAGCCGGGGACTACGCCTATGGCACGGACGAGATTCTAGACCTATTCACCCCCGCCTTCGAGGGGGTGGTATACGCATTGCCGAGCGGAACTTCCACTACCACCGGCAATCTCGGTCCCAACCCTGCCGCCAGCCAGGAATTCGTCCAGGACGTCAGCTATAGCTGCAGTTCACAATCTCCGCAACCAAGTTGCACCCTCCTTCCCAGTCAACTTCTTTCTGGTTCGTATTCCGTGAGTGCGAGCGGCACGGGAACGTTCGGGGGACAGACGGTGTCTGTCACAAACGGCAACGTGACTTTCTTTATTGATGAGTCATCCGTGAACTTGCACCCCTCGATCGTCGTTGTGGAGCAGTAGCTTTTGCCTGACTTCATGGCATCAACGGTTGGCATTGCCAAGGCTGTTTAAGGCTTTCCGCGCCTCCATGAACTCGGGGTTGAGCTTGAGTGCCGTTTGAAACGAAGCGCTTGCATCCGAAGAGTACCCGGCTGCTTGTTGGAGCTGTCCGAGCTGCAGGTAAGCTGGGGCCGAGGGTTTGGCCGTGGCTGAAGCTTTCAACTCTTGAATTCTCTCATCCATGCCCAGCTTGCCCAAACTCGTGAAAATGACCGGATTGTGAGGTTCCAGCCGCAATGCTTCACGATAGTATTTTTCTGCGCTCGCATAGTCTCCTAATTGGTGATATGCGGCTCCCAGATCAATCAGGGTCTTAACCACCAAGTGGGAATCGCTGGTCAGATCAAGCACTGCCTTGTACTGTTCAATCGCCTCTTGCAGCCGCCCATGCTCGTGAAGATCTGCCGCAAGATTCAAATGGCTGAACGGATCCTTCGGATTGATGCGAACCGCGTTCTGAAAATGTACTGACGCTTCCTCCGAGTAACGCTTTCCCGTGGCTTCGTAGGTTTGGAGTAACAATGCAGTTCCAACGTAATCTTCAGCCATAAAATTATCTTTCGTGACTACGAGGGCGTGAGACCACAAGTCGAAACTGCTCCTCCAAAATCGAATCTGCCGCCAGCTCAGGAATGACAAAGCTGCCAAAACCAGCAAGGCTATAGCGATGGGCATGCGAAAATTGAAGCCCTTGCTCTGCGCGAGATCAGCGGCGCCCCATACTGCCATGCAGAAAATCCCCATAAAGGGAAGATAGGCATAACGATCGGCCATGGCTTGGTTCCCTACTTGGATCAGCCCAATCACCGGCACCAACGTACCCAGAAACCACAACCAGCCGACTGGGAAATAAAGGTGGGAACGGAAGCGCCAGACGCCGAAAGTGATGCCCGTCAGTAAAAGGACGGCGAACAAAAATTCCCAACCGCTCATCCGAAAACCTTCGTAAGGATAGAACGAGGCGAGATGAGAGGGCCAGAACGCCTTCACGATGTACCCCGCATAGGCATCCAGGGCATTGAGCAGACGGGCGACGATGGGCAAGTCCTGATTAGGCCTGATGGCGGCCCTTTGGGCAATGACCGTCATTACACTGCTGGCAGCGGAGAGAGCCAGCAACGGCGCCTTTTCGAGCACAAGTTGTCTGAACGGAAACTGAGGAACGGGGAAAGCAGAGGATGGGGGCCACGGACTTACGCGCTGCAAGGGCCAAAAATCCACGAGTAGCAGGGCAAAAGGCAGCGTCACGATCATGGGTTTCGCGGCTAGTCCGAGAGCGAACAAACCAGCCACTGCCAGGTAGCGAACAGTCTTGGGGCGGCGTGCATACCAACCATAGGCCCCCAGAGTTAGCAGGAAGAAAAACATGCTAAGAACATTCTTCCTCTCCGCAACCCATGTCACGCTTTCCACATTGATGGGATGCACGGCAAACAGCGCGGCGACCACGAAGCTTCGACCTGTAGCTCCTGTTCCGCGACTCAGGAGCAAGAAAAAAATAACCACATTCAAGCCGTGCAGCAGAACGCTCGTAAAATGATGACCGGCCGGCTTCAGGCCAAATAGCTGGCAGTCGAGCGCGTGCGAGAGCCAGGTCAAGGGGTGCCAATTGGCCTCTGCCGTGGATGTGAACGCCCAGCGGAAAGTGTCCGGAGTAAGCCCCTGCTGCACCTGGAGATTCTCAACCACATATCCCGGGTCATCCCAGTTCACGAATGGATTTCTGAGGGCTCGGGAGTAAACCGCTAACGTTGCCAAGGCCAAGAGGATACAGACCTCAAAATTGAGTCTGGCCCGCGTCCGAAAGCCGTGCCCAGCCGTCGCGACTGGGATTGATAGACTCTGAGCCGGTTCGGTCACTTGCGGCGATTGCCGGCGTACTGCACTCGATCCTTTTGATCTTGCCTTTGTTTTCGCAGACATTGTGGGACTTCCAAGCACGGAATCACTCTCAGTATCGAACCTTGGTCGGCCGAAACCGGCGGTCATTTTCAGCTAGCGCACCCAATCGGTACTTCGAAATATTCTTAGTGATAAAACGCTTCACTCACTGATGGCAATACGACGCCTGGATCGAGACGTTGTGCCTGAGCAAAAGCTTGCTGGGCCTCTGGCCTATGTCCAATTTGAGTCAAGAGTAAACCGAGCCTTAAATAGCCTTGCGCGGCAGGATGCACCTTAAGGTACTGCGCCAATGCATTGACCATTTGAACAACTGCCGCCTTATCGGTGTCTAAAGCTTTTCTATTGTTGTCGCGACCTTCGGCTTCGTTCCCCAATTGAAAATAGGCCAATCCCAGATTAGCGTAGGTCACGGCAAGCACATCCCGAGTCATGCCCGGATGCCCGTAACTGTCGAGCACCAATGCGGCTCGAATTGCCGCCTCATACTCCTTGATTGCTTCCGGCAGTTGCCCATGGTCTTGAAAATCCGCCGCCACTCGCGCATGCGCCATCGGGTCCAATGGTTCAAGGCGGACGTAGTTCCGCAGGTGAGCTATACCTTCCTCGTAGCGCCCTGCTGCGAACAGGTTATTCGCCAGAAAATTCTCGGCCATCGTATTGTCCTTTGTGACCTGCAACGCGTGCGTCCAAAGATCAATGGTGCTTTGCCAATAGCTAAGCTGCCTCCAGGCTGTAAACCCAAGCGCGGCCAGAATCAAGGAAGCGCTAACCGCACGCGCCGCCAGGCCCAACCCCACGCTATCTGCCAGATCAGATCCCTCCCAGACCGTGGCGAGAAATATTCCAATGAGGGGAAGGTAGCCGTAGCGATCGGCGATCACTTGCACTCCTACCTGGACGATTCCTATCACTGGAACCGCGGTACCCAGATACCAGAGCGAACCCACGGCCAAATACGGACGACTGAAGCGTTGCTTCCACGCCACTACGAGGACGATCACGATCAACGCCGCGCTCAGCAACGGTTGCCAGGCAGGAAGTGTTCGGCCGGGATGAGGGTAAATGAGCGCCAAATGAGCTGGCCAAAGGGCCTTCCAAAGGTACATGCCGTAAGCATAGAGGGCAGTTTCTAGCCGCACGCCGACGGGCAGCGCCTGAGTAGGTACAACGCTTTCACTCTGCGCCACAACTGTGATGATTGCGCTACCTGCAGACAACGCGAGCAGAGGCAATTTTTCCAGAACCAGTTTTGAAAAGCTCGCCTGAGGCACAGGAAACACCGGGGAAGGTCCGCTCCAGTTTTCAATCCGCTGCAAGGGCCAATAATCGAGCAGCAGGAGCACGAAGGGTAGCGTGATCACCATGGGCTTGGCAGCCAAGCCGAGGACGAACAATAGCACCAGGACAAGATACCGCCGAATCGCCGGCGTCCGCGCGTACCAACCGTAGGAACCCAGCGCGAGGAGAAAAAACAGTGTGCTAAGCACGTTCTTACGTTCTGCGATCCAGGCAACGGACTCGACATTGAGCGGGTGTAGCCCGAAGAGCGCAGCCACCAGCAAGCTTTTCCATGTGGCCCCGGTAACGCGCCATAAAAGCAAGAACAAGAGCACAACGTTCACAGTGTGAATCGCCACGTTCATCCAGTGGTGCCCGGAAGGGTTTAGATCAAAGAGTTGACAATCCAAGGCATGGGAAAGCCAGGTCAGAGGATGCCAGTTCGATTGTTCGGTGGCTGTCACAGCCCAAGTTAAGGTGGCCCAACCTAGACCCGCTTTTACGTGCACGTTCTGGTAAACGTAAGATTGGTCGTCGTATGCAATAAAAGGATGCCCACCAACCGGGCTATACAGGGTGATCGTGGCCACCGCCAGGAGGAAGCAGAGAATCGGGATCGTGACGCCGAATGGCTTTGCGTCTTTGCTCACACACGGCTGATCGCGAAGCGCAGTCCTCCGAGCAGGCTGACGGGCCATAGTGGATCGGGGAGTTGTTCTGGTTTTCGTTTTCCCGGACATGTGTTACGGATATGTACAGCGCGGTCAAAATCGCTCGCCCATCAGATTATCTGAAAAACGCGCGGATACCCGATCGGAGCTGGTTTTTTAACCTGATTGTCATATCGCTCACGAAGTCAACCGGGTCCGGCGAAAGCCCCGAATCCCTGTCGGCCGACGAGGCAGCTGAATAATCGCGAAAAATTAACACACTGTTAACATTAAAGTGATCGCCCTGTAACACGTCCAGGCCGATACTGATGGCAGTTCGGCGAGGAGTTTTCTTCCAGGCCCTAGCTAGCCCCCCTCCAAGGAGATCGTCATGGTTCGACGTTTGAGCACTACATTCGCTGTTCCGCTCTGTTTCCTGCTGTCTGCCGCTTTCGCCAATGCTAACTCTGTCGAGTTGCTCGATTTTACCTATCTGAAGGACGGACAGCAGGTGGGAAACTTTTATAACGGGGGAAGCGGCAATCCAAACATCCCGAACTATGGAGTGACATTTTCCTCCAATATCTTCGCGTTGCGGCCTGTCTCCCAAGGTGGTTCGGGTAATTTCTCTCCCACTCCGCTGGGGACGCCAGCCATCTTTATCACGGGCACGTTAGGAACGATGGCCACCGGTTGGATGAATGTGGCAAACGGCTTCAGTTCGGGAGTCAACTTCTTTTACACGGCAGCATTCCAGGAGACCGTGACGGTCTGGAGCGGAGCGAATGGCACCGGCAACGTGCTGGCCACAATGTCGCTTGCAGCAAATGACGGCAATTGCGCCGTTGGGTATTGCAATTGGACGAATGTTGGTCTCCACTTCTCCGGTAGCGCCGGTTCGGTAACCTTTTCTGGACCCGCGAACGGAATAGGGATCAGCGACATCACGCTGGGGCAGAGCACGACTGCCATACCAGAACCATCCTCGATCTACTTGCTGGGAACTGGCCTTCTGGGCTTCTGCGCCCAGCACCTGCGTCGTTTCATGCGAGCGTGAGTGCACAACCGTGGCGAGTGCGAGCCCGAGCATTAGCCACAGGAACAACGCCCGAGATGCCAAGGCTGTAGTTTGCCCATGACTCACGCCAAATGAACTGGGGATTCGGTTCAGCAGCCGCCCTCACTCTGCTTGAAAATAAGCACAGCTATCAACTTCTATCCCGTCCGCTCTGATTTGCGATTCAAGTTCCGGCAATTGGCGCACTCGCATTTGAGGGCCACCTCAGCGGAGTATGCCAGGTGGTGGCAACTACTGCAGAAAAAAACTTGGGTCAGGCTGCCGCCCAGTTCAACCATGGGCCGGAAATCGTCCCCCTCGATGCAATAGGGGCAATGCAGGGTTAGGACGATCCGTTTCCACACCCCCGCGCCCCTTGAATTTTCCATGCCGATTGACCCCGAATGCAATCGAGAAGCCGCCAGGATAGCAATTCGTTGTTAAGCCCAGATGAAACCAAGATGAAGATTGCCACGCCGAAAAATCCCAGACGTCGGGGAAGTCGCTGGTGTCTTGTATGCGGCTCTGGACTGGGCTTTTGGGCGCTCCTTTCGATGACTTTCCGACAAATTAATCTTCGCGGGCAGAGGAATTAATGTCTGCTTAATCTCTGCGTAATTCTGGCGAAACAAGCTTGGCCCACACTGTTTGCGCTTGTATTTTCGAAAGGAAACAGGAGTTACTGTCAAGAGATGGCGAGGCTCCCCCGATCCTCAGCAAGTGATGGTGTTAACGTGCGACACCAAGGCCCCCCGGTTGCGGGTGAGCTAAACCAATTGCCAGTGCCAAATTTTGCGCAGTCGACAAAGCCCGAAGCGTTGAATGAAGATCGTGCGCCGAGCAGTGTGCCGCCTGGTTTCTTTGAGCGGGAAGCCGGCGCAAGCGGAGATGGCGTCCCAGCTCCGCGGGATGTTATGGTTGCCCTCACCTTCGGGCTCGACTTGGTGCAGCACGGCGCCATGCTGGTGGCTGCGGAAGGCCGTCCCCGGCTCGCCAATCGTGCGGCTCTGGCTATTCTGCAGAAGAAGGATGGACTTTGGTTGTCGCGCACGGGATTGATGGCTGATCGCGCAGCGGACACCCGGTTGCTGCAAAAACTGCTGCAAGATGCAATCAAGACTCCAGAGTTGGGCGAATCGAATGATTCGCCCATCACCCTGCAGCGCAAGACAGCTCAAAATGCGCTGATCGTGCGAGTCGTTCCAGGACCCGGGTTAGACTGCTGGCCGGCTTCGAAAATCGCACTGCACTGTTGAACCTGTATGACCAGGATCTGGGCCTCGAGGTAGATATCGGAGATCTTTGCCGGCTCTACGGTCTCACCCGCGGAGAGGCCGCGTTGGCGGTCCTTCTGGTAAAAGGAAAGTCGATCGAAGAAGCGGCGGCAGAACTCTTCATTAGCCCTCATACCGCCAGAACCCACCTCAAACGCATTTTCATGAAGACGGACACCCATCGCCAGACCGAGCTCGTGGTGCGAATCCTTACCGTCGTTTTGTAGAGAATTCTTCGCTTCTGCCTTGCCCCTCAAGATTAAGTTCCGAAGAAATACCTCATTTGGGGGATTACAGCTTCCATCCCGTTGACGATGATACCCGAGAAATAAAGGAGCCTTATGCAGACTTGGATTCTTCAGGAAGGAGACTTCCGGGGTAATGTCAGATTCAGTTCGCAGCCGCACCATAACTTCTACCGCTACTCCCTCTGGCGAGCAGGAAGCGGTGAACACCTATTTGACGGCGCCGCAGGCGACTTAACCGAAGCCTTAGACACCATGCGCGCCCACGTGAGCTACCTGTCTGCAGGAAGAGACTAGCGACAGCGGGAGCAGTTACGTCTTATGAAACCAATTCAACTTGTGCAGGCAGATCGAGACAATAAGGGAACTGCCAGTCATCCCGAGAGGTTCGAGGTCGTTGATCTCGGCCCTTTCGATAACAACCGGAACGACGTGCTCGCGCTCAACGACCGCGCCCAATTTGCGGGCGTGTCCCTCAACTCGCACACAGGCCGGATCGAAGCTTTCCGGCAGGAATATCAGACACGCAGCATGCTGGGAACTCTGGGCGGCTCTTTCAGCATCGCTCGCGGCCTTAACAACCACGGCGAAGTCGTAGGCGGGTCGTTGACCCGGGGCGACGAGAACTTTCACGGGTTTCTTTACCGCAACAATCAACTTCACGACCTGAATGAGTTTCTGGAACCCGAAACTGGATGGGAAGTCATTCAGGCACTGGCCATCAACAATCACGGGGAGATCATCGGAATCGCTTCCAACACCGGTCAGGATCGCATTGTCCTGCTCCGGCCCCGAACGTCCCGACACCACAATGTCTATTAAGTTGTCCGTACTAAGGAGGAACCAATGTCTTGCAACGGCTTATACAGGTTTCTGGGAAAGGGGGCAGTGGGCCTACCCCTGGCAGTCCTGCTCCTGAGCGGAATCATCCACGCCACCCCGATCACGAGCGTTGAAGAGAGTCAACTTCAAAACGGAAAGCAGCCGGCCAGCCGCGGGTTCGCACTGGGCGTCACGAAAGCGATCGAGCCGGTGACGGCGGAAGCGGCTCCAGTGCCGCTTCTAGATACGGGAACGTACGCGCAGTCAAGCATCGCCGGCTGCAACTTCTCCCGCGACTGCCCGTCCACTGTTGAAGTTCCTGAGCCTCAGTCGCTGGTGTTGGTGGGAACGGGTCTGTTGTCCATGGCTGGACTGGTCCGTCGCCGCTTGGTGCGCTAGGCAAACGAACGCAAAATCACTGCCGGACCTAGCGACGGAGACGCCGAGCCCCTTTGTCCTGAGAGCTGCAGACATTTTTACTCCTGACCTTCGCCACGCGATTTCTCTGCAACTCAGACTGCGTGAACCTGAAGCGCTCACACAGGTGCGTGATGCGAGTCACCGACTCGACATATCAATTGCTGCGATAACAAATCTGTTCACAGTCCGGTGTATTACCGGGACAGAAGCATAGAAGTAACGCAGGGATTGCAGGTGTCGGGTGGAGAGAAGCAAGGAACCGGGAGTCGGACAAACATTCATTAGTAATTTTATTGTTATCGAATAACGATCGCAGCCCCGGCTTAGTTTCTGAGTTCTTCCCGCCTCCCGCGCCTCAGAGGATCGAACACACAATTCAGGTTTGCGCGGGTACTTCCCGGCTCGCAGGTAAAGGGATAATACCGCGCGCAGGAAGGCGCCCAAATGTCCAAGCACCCAACCATTGCCGAGCATCTCAAAGCTAGTGGAGTTTCCCGCAGAAGTTTCCTGCAGATGTGCAGCGTGTTGATGGTTACCGCGCCGGCGGGATTGGCGCTTACCAGCAAGAAATCAGTCTTCGAGTTGGCGGCGGCCATCGGGAAGACCAAGCGGCCGTCCGTGATCTGGCTGCATTTCCAGGATTGTACGGGATGCACTGAGACTCTGCTGCGCACTTCCGCTCCCGATGTTGCTCACCTGATCCTCGACGTGATTTCTCTGGATTACCACGAGACCCTGATGGCCGCCTCTGGCGCTCAGGCTGAAGCCGCTTTGCGCTCCGCCATGACCAACAACGCCGGCAAGTATGTGCTGGTGGTGGAAGGGGCAATTCCCATGAAGGACGAAGGCGTCTACATGCAGATGAACAGCAGACCAGCGGTTCAGGTGCTGAGGGAAGTTGCGGCGCAGTCGGCTGCGGTGATCGCCATCGGTTCCTGCGCTTCGTGGGGCGGCGTGCCGTCCGCTGACCCGAATCCCACGGGTGCGGTCGGGGTTGATTCCATTATCAAAAACAAACCGGTCATCAACCTTCCCGGTTGCCCACCCAATCCTTACAACTTGTTGGGTGTTGTTCTGGAGTACGTGACTATGGGCAAGCTGCCCGCCTTGGACGAGGCTGGCCGTCCGAAGTTCGCCTACGAGCGCGTAATTCACGAGAACTGCCCACGGCGCGGACACTTTGACGCTGGCCGGTTTGCGATTTCGTTCGGTGACGAAGGCCACCGCAAAGGATGGTGCCTCTACAAGCTCGGCTGCAAGGGTCCAGTCACTCATGCCGCCTGTTCGACGCGCCATTTCAATGAGATCGCCGATTGTTGGCCAATTGGGGCGGGAATTCCCTGCGTTGGTTGCACGGAAAAAGACGTGGTCTGGAAGATGAGTACTTTTGAAACCGTGCCGATTCATCTGGCGACTCCGCCCGATAATTACCCACCGATTTTCAGTTCGATCGGTGGAGTGAAGGCGGGTGCAGCAGCCTTAGTGGGTCTGGCAGCGGGAGCACTCGCGACCGGCGCGGTCATGGCTTCCAAGCAACTGCAAAAAGAAGCGCCAGTTCCGGTTGCAGCAGAAGCTCACAAGCCGGGCAGCAAGACTCCGTCAGGAGACTAACGATGGAAATCACTCGACGCGACCTGTTGCATAAGATCACCACCGGAGGCGCCGCCATTGCGGTCGGCGGCGCAGTTTCCGCTGCCACGGTGACCGGTGTCGCTCACGCGGAGGAAACTGCGAAGCTGTCTCCGCAAGCTGTGGGCATGCTCTATGACGCGACGCTATGCATCGGTTGCCAGACCTGCGTTGTGGCCTGCACTAAGGCCAACGATCTGACACCGGACACTCGACGCGATCCACTTCACCAGGCGCCGTCCGATCTCAATAGTCGCACCAAGACCATCATCAAGCTTTACAAGGCGGGGGACGGGAAAGAATTCTCCTTTATAAAACAGCAATGCATGCACTGCATCGATCCAGCCTGCGCGGCTGCCTGCATGTTTGGAGGCCTAAAGAAGGACGCGAAGACAGGCGTAGTCACGTGGAACGGAACGGTCTGCGTCGGGTGCCGCTATTGTGAGATTGCCTGTCCCTTCAACGTGCCGAAGTTCCGCTGGGAAGGTTTCAATCCCGAGATCGTAAAGTGCGAATTCTGCAAAGAGCGCCTGGCCAAGGGAGAGGAGCCGGCGTGCACTGCAGTCTGCCCCAAGAAAGCGGTAATTTTTGGACCGCGTGAGGAATTGATGAAAGAAGCAAAACTCCGCATCGCAAAGAATCCTGGAAAGTATTTCGAGAACCGAGTCTTCGGCGAGCGCGAAGCTGGCGGCACGCAGGTGCTTTATCTTTCGCATGTCGCCTTCGATAAGCTCGGGCTTCCTCAACCGGGGGATGAGTCGATTCCGCAAAAATATTTGAAGTGGCAGAAGCGCTTGTACAGCTATCTGATCCTTCCCGCCGGTCTGTATGCGGTACTTGTGGGCACCATTCGTAAAAACTGGAAGGGCCACGAGGAGCACATGGAGGAGGAAGAAAAAACCACTGGATTGAGGCCGCAATTATGAAAGACACCTGGCAAAGAGACGTTCCCGTCTTCAACGTGCCCATCTGGACTCGTCCCTTCAAAGTTTTATGCGGATTGGCCGGGCTGGGATTGATTCTCGTGGCCTACCGGGAAGTGGTTGGATTGGGCCCCGCCAGCGGCATGAACGATGCCTACGCCTGGGGCATTTGGAAGACCTTCAACACGATGGTGCTGACTGGCCTGGGTTCAGGAGCATTCGCGATTGGCATTGCCGCCTGGCTGTTCCGCCGGAATCAGTTGCACGTGGTCATGCGAACTGCCCTTCTGACCAGTTTTCTCGCCTACATTTTCGGGTTGGCCATGTTGGGGGTCGACGTTGGTCGGCCATGGAACTTCTATTGGATCCTCGCGCCCTGGCGTTGGAACTTGCATTCCCCGCTTCTGGAAGTCGCGGTCTGCATGTCGATCTATGCGACGATTCCTCTTTTCCTCGAAAACATACCGCCGGCTCTTGAATACGTTTACGAGCGGTGGCCCAAGCTGCGGCCGAGCGTGGAAAAAGTTGAAAAATACTTCGCGAAGGGATTTCCCTGGACCGTCAGTCTCGCTTATGTGCTGCCTGCCATGCACCAGTCGTCGCTCGGCGCTTTGATGCTGCTCGGAGGAACTCGGGTGTCGCCGCTCTGGCAAACGCCGTTCCTGCCGCTGCTTTATGTGTGGGCAGCGGCCTTCCTCGGCTTCGCCTTCGTGAGCGCGACGCTTCTGTTCTGCGGCGTAATGTGGAAGCGCCCGCTCGATATCGACATTCTCAGCGAACTGAGCCGCATCAACGCCTGGCTGATCGGAACATGGCTGGTGTTTCGCATCGCCGATCTCAGCATCCGTGGACAGATTGTGGCAGCCTTCCGGCCCAATGTTGATGCTGGTCTTTTCTGGGCGGAACTCGCATTGCTGGCAACGGCCTTCTGGCTGCTGCGCGATTCCGTTATCAAGCGCAGTCCCAGGACGATGTTCTATGGCGCAGTGCTGGCCACCGTGGGCGGGATGCTCTATCGCTTCGACCCCACGACGACGGCATTCCAGCCCAAGGCGAACGCCCTCTACTTCCCCAGTGTGATTGAAATTCTGATCTCGGTGGGATTCATGTCCCTGGGGATTTTGATCTTCATCTTCCTGGCGAAGGTGCTGGCGATTCTGCCTGCACCGAACCGACTCTGGCACGAGATGGAGGCCGGGCGATCAAAGAGTTCTCGCAATAAGCCTCTTGTGGTAAGGCCGCGCGTCGAAGAGTACGTCGCCGGGGACTAAGGGAAATAGTTAGAAATTCAAGTTGCACGTAAGGATCTTATGGCAAAGCGAATCACCATCGACCCCATCACCCGAATTGAAGGCCACCTTCGCATCGACGTCGAAGTCGACAACAATGCGGTCAGCAATGCATGGGCTTCGTGCACCATGTGGCGAGGTATTGAGAACATTCTCAAAGGCCGCGATCCGCGCGACGCGTGGCTATTCACCCAGCGCTTCTGCGGCGTGTGCACCACGGTGCATGCCATGGCCAGTGTGCGCTCGGTGGAAGACGCATTGAGTCTCGAAGTGCCGAAGAACGCGCAGTACATCCGCAATCTCATTCTGATTGCGCACGCGTTGCACGACCACATCGTTCACTTCTATCAACTGTCCGCGCTGGACTGGGTCGACATTCTGCAGATTCCCAAGGCTGACCCTGTGGCCACGGCAAAGCTGGCGGAGAGCCTCTCGCCCTGGACGCGTAACTCCAAGGAAGAGTTCACGGCTGCACAGAACCGCGTAAAGGCTGTCGCGGCCAGCGGCCAACTAGGAATTTTCATGAACGGCTACTGGGGGCACCCGGCGATGCATCTTTCTCCGGAAGTGAACCTGCTGGCCTTCACCCATTACGTGCAGGCATTGGAGTATCAACGCAAAGCTCTGCAGGTGGTCGGAATCCTGGGGGGCAAGACGCCGCACATTCAGAACCTGACCGTCGGCGGCGTAGCCAACGCCATCGACCTCGACAGCACCAGCGCCCTCGACATGGACAAATTGGAAATGATCCGCGGGTTGCTCAACGAAGTCGTGCAGTTCGTTAACGAAGTTTACTTTGTCGATGTTTGCGCCGTCGCCGCCATGTACCCCGAATGGTTCAAGATCGGCAAGGGTGTAAACAACTACCTCGCGGTCCCCGATCTGCCTGCTGGACGGCCAGGCACACCTACGAACTTCCTGGCGGCTACATTCTGAACGGAAACATCGCGCGGCGTGCACACGTTCAAGACCGCAGCGGACAAGGACTTTCGTGATGGCGTCAGCGAAGATGTGGCACATGCCTACTATCACGGCGACAAGCCACTCCATCCCTGGAAGGGAGTCACCGATCCCGACTTCACGGGCTGGAACGGCGATCAGAAATATTCCTGGGTCAAGGCGCCGCGCTTCAATGGTCAGCCGATGCAGGTCGGTCCGCTGGCGCAGGTGCTCATCGGCTACGCTCAAGGCCATCCTCTGACCGTCAAGTATGCGACTAAGGCGATAGAGACGATTGACGCAGTGGGGCATATTCAAGCAACTCCCGCCATGTTGGAATCAACCCTGGGCCGCCATGGAGCGCGCGCAATTCGCTGCGCCATGCTAGGGGAATTGGCACAGAAACATTTGCAATTGCTGATCGACAATGTCGCCAAGGGCGACTACGAAGTTCACAACCAGCCCGTGTTTCCTTGCGCACGAAGTGGAAGGCGTTGGAACTCACGAAGCCCCGCGCGGCACTTTGTCGCACTGGGTTGTTATCAAAGACGCAAAGATCAAGAACTATCAGGCAGTCGTGCCCTCCACCTGGAATGCCAGCCCGCGCGATGCCTCCGGCGCGCACGGGCCTTATGAAGCGTCGTTGCTGCACACGCCGCTTGCCCGGCCCGAAGAACCGCTGGAGGTTCTGCGCACCATACATTCGTTCGATCCTTGCATGGCGTGCGCCTGCCACACTTTCGACGCGTCCGGTCGGCAGATTGCCAATGTGAAGGTGTTATGAAGAAAGTGTTGATCGGTGGCATAGGCAACGTCTTGCTGGGCGATGACGGCGTTGGGCCGTATGTGGCGCGGCTTCTGGAGGCCCGATACGAATTCGAGGACGGCGTCGAAGTCATTGACCTGGGCACCCCGGCTCTTGACCTGATCGATCAGTTGAGTTCGCATGAGGCCGTTATCCTGATCGATTCCATTGACACTGAGGCGGTTCCGGGAGCAGTCGTGCTCTACCGCAAAGCGGACATCATGCGCCTGTGCCCTGCCGTACGCATGGATCCACACTCACCGGCGCTGGTTGACGCGATGCTTAGTGCCGAGTTGTTCGGAGTTGCGCCCGACGATGTGCTCCTGGTTGGAATCAGGGCTGAGTCCTTCGACGTGGGCTGCGAGTTGAGCAAGACAGTGGCAGCGTCGTTGGATCAGGCGATCGCAGAAGTGTTGAGGGAACTGGATCGCCTGGGAGTCGAGTACAGGCGCCGGGAGCATCCTGCCGATGTCGGCATTTGGTGGGCGAACGACGAGAAGTTGGAATCCGCGCTAGCCAGGTAGATGCCGACGCCCGCAGTCTTTCGTTATCGTGCTTGTCTTCATTTGCGATGCAATCCTTTGAGCGGCAAGAATAGATAATCCCATGTGTGATTGCCATCACATATGCCTGTGATGCGTGTCGCTGCCGCCTCTAAAGCCCTGCCCGGATAATGGCCTTTCATTTTCTAAGCCCACAGTTTGAAGTGAATGCAGGACTTAGGCCGCCAAGGAGGCGATCATATGGATACGCGAAATCGGATATCCCTGCTTCTTTTTCCCTTGTTGATAGCCGTTGTGCTACTTCTTACAGCAGTCAATCCGCCCAGCGTATCGGCCGTTCCGAGCTATGCGCGGCAGACGGGGCTGGCGTGCAGTGGCTGCCACTACACTCCCCCGGAACTCAATCCCGCCGGACGTAAATTCAAACTGACTGGGTATGTCGATCGGGGAGACGACACCAAAACCGTAAAGGCCGATGGAAGCAAGAAGCGCGCTCCGCTTGATCTGCTCTCGTCACTGCCGCTCTCCATCATGCTGGAGACTTCGTTTACCTCGCTCAAGACTGCGCAGCCGCAAACCCAGAACGGCAACGTCGAGTTCCCTCAAGATATCTCCCTGTTTCTTTCGGGCGCATGGACGAGCAAAGTCGGAAGCTTTCTACAAGTGACGTACAGCACGCAGGACGATCACTTCACCAGCGACAACACGGATATCCGCTTCGCGGACAAGACGAAGCTGCGCGGCAAGGAACTGGTTTACGGCATCGATCTCAATAACAATCCCACGGTCGAGGATCTCTGGAACAGCACGCCAGCGTGGGGCTACCCGTGGATCAACAGCGACAACGCTCCTACTCCCAACGCCAGTCCTTTCATCAACGGCGGTTTGGCCCAGGACGTAGCAGGACTCGGTGTGTTTGGCATGTGGAACGACCACCTCTATCTGGACGTGGCCATGTATCGCTCTGAGCATGTGGGGGGGCCGCAGCCGAACCCAGGCGTGGGCGCGGGCTTTAATATCCGCGGCGTCGCTCCGTACTGGCGTCTGGCGTGGCAGGAGCTAACAGGAAAGACGCAGTATGAAATCGGAACTTATGGTATGCACCTGCGTTCGACCCCGAATGAAATCACCGATGCCACCGGGGCCAGCATTCCGACGGATTCGTACACGGACTGGGCAATCGACACGCAAATCGACCGCACAATTGTTAGAACTGACGTGCTTTCATTCCGGGCTACGTACATCCGGGAAAACAATGATCTGCTGAGCCTGTTGTATCAGGGCGGTGGTCCAGGGAGTCCGACTCCGCTGGTATCGCAAGGTTCGCACCGTTTGAACACGCTCATGGCCAATGCCGAATATCACATCGGCAACAAGTACACGGGCACGTTCGGCTGGTTCAATACAACCGGGACATCTGATCTCGCATTTTATCCATCGGGGACCGCCGTGAGCGGCAATTTCAACGGCGACCCGAGAAGCGCGGGATACATTTTGAACGTCTCGTACTGGCCATGGCAGAACCTGCAACTTGCGGCGCAATACACCGGCTATACGCGCTTCAATGGCGCGGCGACGAACTACGACGGCTTCGGCCGCAACGCGAGCGCCAACAATACGCTGTATCTGGACGCCAGGATCTTTTTCTAATTGGGTTTTATTAAAGCGAGTTTTTGTCAGGAGCAAGTGAGCCGTTATTTGCCACGATTTCAAGGAGAAGATAACAATGAACAGCAAGTTCGCAATGAAAACATTCGCCGTCGTCGCGCTGGTCGGTGGCCTTGGCGTGAGTTCGTGGGCCGGAGATATCGAGGGGAAAGTTACAGGGATGAAAGGCAAGTCGGTAGTTTATGTTGAGGCCGTTGCCGGCAAGACATTTCCAGCCCCGAAAGAGCACCCCGTGATGGACCAAAAAGGGCTCGCCTTTGTGCCGCATATTATGGTCGTACAACTGGGCACAACGGTTGACTTCTTAAATAGCGACGCCACTAGCCACAACGTGTACTGGACTAACGTCAGCGGCGACAAGAAGGCGGGGCACAATCTACTGACCTGGCCAAAGGGTGAAAAGCGATCTTTTACGTTCGATAAGGCGGGCGTCGTCCCCCTACTGTGCAATGTTCACCCAGATATGGAGGGATATTTGATTGTTAGCCCGACTCCCTATTTTGCCGAAACCGACGACAGCGGCAGTTACAAGATCAAAGGCGTGCCCGACGGCAGTTATACCGTGACCGCCTGGCATGAAGGCGCCAAGAATCAGTCGAAACCAGTGACCGTGGCCGGTGGGGGCAAGGCCGATTTCACACTGAGCAAGTAGAGCACCGAAATGAAGGGGAAGGGATTGGAAGCACGCAATCTGCTTCCCTTCCCACCCCTCCGCCGTTAATTCTTTTGACGGGGCCTGCATCCATAAACATGGTTGACGTTTCACTCTAGCAAGGACTACAAAGTGCCTTCATGCTGAAGCGATACAAAAACAAAAAGGTCGATGGGGATTGGCTGAACACGAATTTCCCTTGCATGATGGCCTGCCCGGCGCACACCAACGCGGGTCGTTACGTCGGCCTGATTGCCGAGGGACGCTTCGAAGAAGCCTATCGCATCGCGCGCGATCCCAATCCGCTGGCCAGCATCTGCGGACGAGTGTGCGCGCATCCTTGCGAGACCGCCTGCCGCCGCGGTGAGATCGACCGCCCCATTTCGATCCGCGCGCTGAAGCGTTTTCTCACGGAACAGTTTGGGCCCGAGTCGAAACATCCCATTCAAGTCAACGAAGGGCGCGGACAGAAGAAGCTTCCCTTCAAAGTGGCGGTCGTAGGCGGTGGCCCGGTGGGACTCTCGGCCGCGCACGATCTCGCACTCATGGGATATGCCGTCACCATTTTCGAAGCAGCCCCAGTAGCGGGTGGAATGCTCTACCTGGGAATCCCGGAGTACCGCCTGCCCCGCGATGTGGTCGAAGCGCAGGTGCGCGAGATTCTCGAGACCGGCGACATCACGCTCAAGCTGAATCATGCGGCCGGCCGCGACTTCACGGTTTCCGATCTGCGCCGCCAGGGATTCGACGCCGTGCTGCTTGCCGTGGGCGCGCATCGCAGCCGCGATCTCAGCATTCCCGGCGTTGAGCTCGATGGCGTGTACAAAGGCATTGAATTTCTGCTCAATGTCAATCTCGGCTACAAATTCAGCATCGGCAAGAAAGTGATCGTGATCGGAGGCGGCAATGTCGCCATGGACGTAGCTCGCTCGGCTGCTCGCGAAGTCGTGCGCCAGCATGCCGGCGGCGTGCAGGATAACGAGCCTTCCGCGGAGAACATGACTGCCGTCGCCACAAAAGAAATGGTGAACATTTCTCTCTCCGCTCTGCGCATGGGCGCACAGGAAGTAAATCTGGTGTGCCTCGAACCTCGCGACCAGATGCCGGCCGCGCTGGAAGAAATTGAAGAAGCCGAAGAAGAAGGGATCACAATACATGCAGGTCTCGGCCCCAAGCGAATGCTTGGCAAAGATGGCAAGGTGGTGGCGCTCGAGACTCTTAAAACCAAGTGGGTCTTCGATCAGAACAAACGCTTCAATCCGGCTTTCTTTGAGGGCAGCGAGAGCGAGATCGAGTGCGACACAATCATTATGGCGATCGGCCAGGCTCCGCGCCTCGATTTCCTCACTCCAGAAGATGGAGTCGAACTGACTCCGCGCGGCTTGATCGCCGTCAATCCGCAAACCCTGATGACTTCCGCTGCCGGCATCTTCGCCGGCGGCGACTGCGTCTTCGGACCGCGACTGATTATCGACAGCGTGGGCGACGGTAAACGCGCCTCGGTCGGAATCGACGAATACCTGCGCAAGAACAAACATCCCGATCCGATTATCGAAGTCGAGGTGTTGAAACGGCACAGCATGCCGCTCGACTATCTCGACATCAACCGCCAGCCGGTCCCTATGCTGCCTCTCGAGCGCCGCACCGGCGTGACCGAAGTGGAAGTCGGCTACGACGCGCCCGAAGCGATTGCGGAAGCGCAACGCTGCCTGCACTGCTGGGTCAACACAATTTTCGAAGGATCGCCCGAAGATGGCAGCATGTGCATCCTATGCGGCGGCTGCGTGGATGTTTGTCCGGAAAAATGTCTGGAGCTGGTCTCTCTGAATCGCATCGAGTTCGAACCCCCGACCGTAAAGTACATCCGCGATAACCAGGAACTTTTCGGCGTTGAACTCGACGAGGTTGCCGCTGACGAACTAGGCGTCGTCACCGGCTCTGCCATGCTGAAAGACGAGACGCGCTGTATCCGCTGTGGGCTCTGCGCCATGCGCTGTCCCGTAGGCACGATCACCATGGAGTCGTACAACCTTATTCCCGCCGAACCCACCGGCCTGATCTCGGTAGCGGCGATTGGAGCAGGGCTGTCGACGTAGGATTATCGGAGTAGGTTAAGAAACGAATATGGCAGACGAAAATAAATCCGCAAGCTCCGAGAACGCAGTCGGCCGCCGCCGGTTCTTTGCGAAACTCGGGCTGGGCTCGCTGGGCATCGCGGCCGCCGGCACGGCCGCATTCGCCTATCAGTTCTTAGAGCCGAATGTGCTCTACGAACCTTCGCCCGTGGTTAATGCGGGCAAGCCCGATCGCTATCCACTCGACTCCGTCACGCTCGACGTAAACTCGGCCATCTACATTATTCATTCGCAGGAAGGCTACTTCTCGCTGAGTGCGGTGTGCACGCATCTCGGCTGCCTCACCGCGTGGAAGCCGGAATTAGGCATCATTGCCTGCCCCTGCCACGGCAGCAAGTTCACACAAAGTGGAGAGAAGATCGAAGGCCCTGCGCCCAAGCCTCTGCCGTGGAAGCGCGTCTGGCTCAACGACGACGGCGACTTGCTGGTGGACCGCTCTACCGACGTTCCGCCACTGGCGCGCGATTCCTTCGTGAGGGTCTGATTTAGAGAGAAGCAGCAATGGCGAAAACCGTAGACCAATATTTCGACGACTTACGCGACACGCGAGTGTGGCGCTCGATCTTCCGCAGCGGCACCGGTTCGAGCACGCTGAAGCGCGCGCTGGCCATCCAGCAGAATGTGTTCCTGCATCTGTTCTCCACCAAGGTGCGCACGCGCATGCTCGGCTTTAGTGCGACGTGGTATCTGGGCACGCTGACTCTGGGAACGTTCTTCATTCTCGTCGCGACTGGAATCCCGCTGATGCTCTACTACCATCCCTCCGCAACCCAGGCTTATGCGGATACGAAGGATCTCCAGTTTGTCGTCTCGTCCGGATTGTTCCTGCGCAATCTGCATCGCTGGTCGGCGCATGCCATGGTTTTTCTGGTCTTCGCTCACATGTTCAAAGTCTTCTATCGCGGCGCTTACCGTACTCCGCGCGAGTTCAACTGGGTAATCGGCGTGATTCTTCTGCTGATCACCCTGCTGCTCAGCTACACCGGATACCTGCTTCCCTGGGATCAACTAGCCTACTGGGCCGTCACTGTGGGATCGAACATTGCATCTGCCGTCCCGCTCATGGGCAACAAGATTCGCTTCCTTATGCTGGGCGGAAACGCAGTGAACGCAAACGCGCTGCTGCGCTTTTACGTGCTGCACTGCATGATTCTTCCGCTGACGGCGATGTTCTTCGTCGCCATTCACTTCTGGCGCATTCGCAAAGACGGAGGCCTCTACTCCCATTCCAGCGAACCCGCAACCTTGCGTTCCAAGGCTGCCGACGAGCCCGCGTCTCGCAAAAGCGGCGAGACGCGGGGCACCCCAGCCACCGCGAAGGAGGCGCAATAATCATGGCCGACTCCAAAGACTTCACCGCGGGCGTCGACTCCAACGCAAAGAAGTCTCCGCGCCGCATCGTCTTCATCACCCGCCGCACCTCGGCTCAGGTGAAGGCCGAAACTGAAGATCAGTTGCAGACTTTTCCCGAGGTCCTGTTCCGCGCCGCTGTGGCGATCATGACGCTCGCCGTCGTGCTGGTCTGGATCTCACTGATGTTCAATGCCCCACTCGAAGGACTGGCTGATCCTTCGCACACGCCCAATCCGGCCAAAGCGCCCTGGTACTTCCTCGGGTTGCAGGAATTGTTGCACTATTTTCCGCCAGTGGTCGCGGGCGTTTTGGTGCCCGGACTTGTGGTGATGGCGCTCATCGTGATCCCGTATTTCAGGGTCAACGTCGAAGCCGGGGGGCTTTTCCTGAAGGACCGGGAGAACAGACTCCGAATCTTCTACGGGGTTGCGGGCGTTCTGTCTTTGTTTCTGCTTTTGTATAAATCGCATTTGTACAACCATGTTCTCGGAATTAAGGGAGAGGCGGAACCCCTGTATGCCGGTCTCATCCCCACTTTAATCATTTCGGGGCTGATGATTCTGGCGTCGAGGAGTTCTCCTCATTCGCCCTCGGCCTTCCGCCGCTATCTGGCGGCCAGGCCGCTCTCCTATTGGGTAATGACATGGTTCTTATTTGAGTTGGTGGTGCTGACCGCCATCGGCACATTTTTCCGCGGGCCGGGATGGTCCTGGGTCTGGCCGTGGCAAGGGTCCTGATGCTCACATGAAACAAATATTCAAATCGCTGTGGCAACAATTATTCGGGGATAGCGTTCGCGCGTTCGGCGTCGTCAGCCTGGTGTTTCTGTTTTCACTCGCCATCGCCCCGGCGAAAAACCACTTCAGCGAGTGGCGACATTATCAGCACGGCTATTTGAAGATGATCCGCAATCGCAGCGATGCGAACACGCTGCAACGCCACTTCGAGGGAGGGATTCAGCAGATCTGGCTGCCCGACCTCAGCGTGGTTGACCGCTGCACCAGTTGCCATGTCGGCATGAAGGAAGCCAGCCTCGCCGATGTGAGCACGCAGCCTTTTCGTCCGCATCCTGTAATTCCACACAAGCTCGACCAATTCGGATGCACCGTCTGCCATCGCGGCCAGGGCGCCGCGACTACTGTAGCCGAAGCGCACAACAGCACGCTGGCATGGGAGCAGCCAATTCTACCCGCGAAATACATCGAGTCATCGTGTGGCGAGTGCCATCGCGGGCCGGTTGCAGGCACGCCTCAACTGACGCAAGGCCGGCATTTGCTTTCCCGCTACGGTTGCGTGCATTGCCACACCGTAAAGTTGCCCAACGGCACGGCCATGAAGGCCACCGATGATCCGCCGTCACTTGAGCATATCGCCGACAAAACCACGCGCGAGTGGATTTACGCGTGGCTGAAAGATCCGCAAGCCTACGCGGCCACGGCGACGATGCCGAACTTCAAGCTGACCGATGCCGATGCGCGCGACGTTTCCGCGTTTCTGATTGCCAACAGCACTCCGCAGGCGGGAGACACGGCTACACTTTCCGCTAAAGCATCGTCTGATCCCGCAGCTGGCACCACTTTGTACGGAGAATCCTTCTGCGCGTCCTGCCACGCCGTACAAAACGCGGCGGGCAATCTGGTGGGCGGCGACATCGGCCCCGAGTTGACCCGCGTAGGCAACAAGGTGAAGCCCGAGTGGTTGCAGGCCTGGTTGCGCAATCCGCGCACTTATGACGCGGGAACCGCGATGCCGCACTACCGCTTCAACGACGCTCAAGTCGCGACCCTCTCTGGATTCCTGCTGGCAAAAACCGATTCCGATCTGCTGGCCAGCGTTCATCTCGAAGCCGCGACTCCCGAGCAAATCGCGCATGGCAAGCGACTGGTCTCCGATTACGGCTGCGCATCGTGTCATGAAATCGCGGGCATCAAGAAGCCTGAGAACTTTGCTCCCGAACTCAGCCGCATCGGCAGCAAGCCCGTCACGCAACTCGTATTTCTTCCGGGCATGCAGCACACGCTTCCCGATTACATTGCGACCAAGATCAAGCAGCCGCGCTCCTTCGGACAAGGCTTGAAGATGCCGCAGTACGCGTTCACGGCGCCGCAAATTGATTCGCTCGCCACCGCGCTGCTCGCATTTAACGACCGCGCCGCCACCCTGCCTCCGTCGCTTACATCAGCAGCGAAACCCGAGTCTGACTATCAGCCCGCCGGCAAAGCCGGAAAGCTGATGACCGATCTGGCCTGCTTCAGTTGCCACCGCATCAACGGCCACGGCGGCGATATGGCGCCCGACCTCACATGGGAAGGCAGTTCGGTACAGCGCCAGTGGCTGGTTGACTTTCTGAAGAACCCGAACACGCTCCGTCCGGCGCTGATTCGGCGCATGCCCAGATTCAACCTTACCGACGGCGAGACCAACGAACTCACCGACTACATCATGACCGTCTATCAGAATCCAGCAGTCGACCGAGATTCCATGCCGCTGAGCGGCTATCCGCAAGGCGAGGTTGAACTGGGCAAACAGCTCTTCTATGGCAAGTACTCCTGCCAGGGTTGCCACATCGTGGATACCAAGACCGACAAAGGCTACATCGGTCCCACCCTGACCAAGGTCGGCTCACGCCTCACCGCGGCATGGATCTTCGAATGGATGAGAAATCCGCAGGCTCTGCGCCCCGGCACGGCGGAACCCAACCGCGCCATGAGCGACGAAGATGCCCGCGCCCTGGCCGCATTTCTTATATCGCAGAAAGGTGGCACCAAGTCGGAGGTCGCAAAGACAAAGAAATGATCCGTCAATCTCTAAGCATCGTTGCATTATTTGCAGCCGCAACAACTATGTCTTGTTCGCGCACCTCGACAGACGTAATGCCGAATGTCCCTAAGCCTACTGCCTATGGCGCGGCAATTGTCGAATCGAGCGGAGGCAAGCAGATCGCGCAGGCGCGCACCGCTCTGCCGCAGCCGGTGGTGGTGCAGGTGAACGATGACAAGGGCACCGCGGTTGTCGGAGCGCTCGTCGAATTCAGCGCCGCGCCCGGAGTGTCTTTCGATCCACCCAACGGCCTTACCGATTCCAGCGGCCAGATCACGACCAGCGTCACGCTCGGCGGCATGGCGGGGCGGTATCGGCTCACTGCCTCAACGACAGACAAGTCGCGAAAGAAAGTCGCACTCACCATCGAAGAGATCGCTCTCGGCTATCAGCAGACTCTGGGCCGGCAGCTCAACGATCAGTATTGCGAACGTTGCCACAATCCCGAGTTGACGGTGGAGCGCGTCTCGAACTTCGACAATCTCGAGATCAAGCCGCATCCCTTTACCGAGGGCGACACGCTCAACAAGATGAGCGATGCCGATCTTACCGCCATCATCAGCCACGGCGGCCCTGCGGTGGGCAAGTCCGCGCTCATGCCGGCTTGGGGCAACAATCTCAGCAAGTCTGACATTCTGGCGCTGATATCCTATATCCGTGCCGTATCTGATCCGCCAAGCCGCAATGCTGGCCCCGTCTATGCGCAGAAGTAATCTTCGCGGGCTGTTTCCGGGCTTGCTTCTTCCTGCAGCCGGGGCTCACGTTCTTCCTGCAATAGCTCCCTGAGTCTTAGTTCCGTGGCTGTTCTCTTCGCCTTTTCCCTTCCAAGAAGTTGGGTCATTCTGGTGACCTCAGTCACCATTCTTATTACAAAAGGCCAATAGTTTTTCGTTGCACTGTAGTGCTTTGACGGTGCTCCCGCCGCTCCCTACGATGAAGAATGCGGGCGGTCTACGGACGTGCCTGCGGGCCTTGCTGGCCGCAGATGTTATGAGCTTTAGAGTCAGTGATTTGGATAGGGTCGAATTCAAGAAACGCGGGCGGCGGATACGCGAAACTGAGTTCTCCCGGTCGATAGGAATTATGGCATCGCGCAAACAAAACGGCTGGTCCATGCTGGAAATGATTATCGCGATCAGCGTCTCGCTGATCCTGGCGGGGTCTGTAACGGTCACGATGCAGACTACTTTCAGGCAACAACTCGTCAACGACGCCTACAACACCACGTTGACTACATTGCGGCGCGCTCGCGATTCGGCCGCGGCCGACATGCGGGTTTATGTTGTCACCTTCAATGCGCCAACTGCGGGGAACGGGGGCAGCATCGTGGTGACACAAAACGTACCAGGGGGCCCGGTCTTAATGACTTCGCTCCTGCCTGCGCAGGTTACGTTTCATTTGGAGCCGGGGCTACCGAACACGATCGCTACTACTCCGGACGGTTTCGGCACGGGTGCCAACGTCTTCGATTTTGACCAGGCGCCGAGTGGCGCAGGCGGCAGCAACGTTATTTACTTTCAGCCCGACGGAAGTGCGCAGGATGCGATCGGCAATGTGAACAATGGCGTGGTTTACCTGGGAACTCCCGGACAACTTCCAACCTGCCGCGCGGTCACTCTGTGGGGCTACACCGGACGTATACGGGGCTGGCAATTGGTTGAGGTCGCTAACGTATGGAGTTGGGTGCAATCATGATGATCATCAAACGTTCTACATCGTTGCGGAAAACCGGGCAGTCCGGCTTCTCGCTTCTGGAAGTCATGTTCGCCATGGTCGTTCTCGCCATCGGCATGCTGGCTACGCTGGCTTCGCTGGGCATCACGATCGGCGCCAATGAAACATCGCAAGAAGACATGATTGCCCGGCAACTGGCATCCGAGGCGATGGAGAGCATCTTCAACGCACGTAACACTTCCCAGCTGGGTTTCAGTGCCATCAACAACGTCGGCGTGGGCGCGGGCATCTTCCTCGCCACCGCCCAGTCGCCCAAGTGTCCCGGGCCCGACGGCATTCTGGGTACCGCCGATGACGCCGGTTGCACGGCTGCCAACGGAGCGGCGTGTCCCATCGAGTGCCTGAGCGAGCCTGGACCCGATGGAATCGTGGGCACAGCCGACGACATTAATCTCCCGCTCAGCAACTTCACTCGCACGATTGCGATCCAGCAATTGCTGGATGGCAATAACAACCCAATTCCCACACTGGTTCAGGTGACGATCACCATCAACTATACCGTCCCCAATCATGGGGGAACGAAATCCTATGTGCTTGATGAATACATTTCCTCGTACCACTAGAAAGGGACTGATGCGGCGCACACTCAAATCGAGTCTCGGTTTCTCGCTGCTGGAGCTTATGATCTCCGCCGCCATCGGAGCCGTAATCATTGTTACGGCCGCTGACGTGTTCTCGCGGGCGATGAAGGCGAGCTGGATCGCTTCGCAGCGAGCGGAACTGCAGCAGGATTTTCGCGCCGCCAGCAATCTTCTGCAGCGCGACATCAGCATGGCCGGGGCCGGTGCTCTGGGCCAGCAAGGGATGGCTACTAGCGCCGTGGGCTTGCCTTTCGGTCTGGGAACCAACCCGGTGTATCCGTGTAGCGGTCTAGTTACGTGCAGCTATATCAATGGCGTACCGGTGGCGTATCCCATCTCCGGCGGCGCTCCTTATATCTATTCCATTATTCCGGGCCCGAATCTAGGGATAGTGGTGCCTGAAGGGCCCACCGACATTATTACGGTCGTTACGGCTGACGCCAGTCTGGCACTGAACTGTTATACCGCTTCCATCAATGCCGCAGCTACGCTGGTGACATTTCAGTTGCCCAGTCCGCTGCCGGGAACCTGTGTGCTGCCGACCGGCACTGCCGTACCACAGGCTTTGAACGCCGCGGTCATCGGCCTACAGGGAGGCGACATGATCCTGTTTGGTACCAAGGCTCTGGGCGTGGTGACCGGCGCTGTCGGCATTTGTGCGCCAACCGGCACGAATACCGCGTGCTTCACAGTTCCCTTCGCAGGAACCGATCCCGGCCATGTCAACCAGCCGACGGCTCCGAATGGAAGTCTCTTGCAGTTTGTTGGACCTGGCGCGCCGGTATCAACGGCCATACCGGTTTCGGCGGTGCGTTTGATCGCAGTCACTTACTATCTGGCCACGCCTGCGGCGACTGGCTTGCCGACCTTGATGCGCTTGCAGAGCGGGAAAGCTCCGGCTCCCGTCGCGGAAAACGTGACTTACCTCAAGTTTACCTACGACGTGTACAACGCGGGCGTGGTGGTTGCCAACCAGGCTACGCTGCCCGCGGGTACGAATCCGGGCATGATTACAAAGGTAAACATTGCGCACATGGCGATGCGCAGCCAGCAAACGAAGTATACCGGCGTCGGCTATCAAGGTCTTGATTTGCAGACTTCGATCGCTGCGCGCAACCTGACTTCGCAGCAGGAGTACCCGATTTCAGGCTCGGCCTATTGATATGGCTCTCATACCGGTGGAAGGAAAAAGGAAATTGTTCAGGAAAATGAGGAGAAACACGATGCCTAGCGCTAAATTCGCTTCACGAGGATTCACGCTGATCGCGTCCCTCTTGTTGACGTTGCTTCTGTCGGGATTCGCCGTCGCTCTGCTCATCATGGTGAACACCGAGCAGAAGGTGGGCGCGGCCGATCTCAGCAACAATTACACGTATCGTGCCGCCGAAGGCGCCATGGAAAAGATGACGTCGGACCTGGCCAACACGTTCCAGAACATTCAGGCGCCCACCGCCGCTCAAATCTGTGCTGTGAGCAACAACCCTCCTACGTGGGACGCAACGGTCAGCTTCACGCAGGGGTATAACGTGACGCCAGTCAACCCGGGAGTGGCCAATCCCTGCACTGCGCCGCTCAATCCGGTATGGGGCCCGATCCAGTCCGGGCCAGACGCCGGTTTGTACGCGCAGATTATCCCGGTCACCATGAACGTCACAGCGCAACGGATTGTCGGCAACACTGAGACGGTCAGCATGACCCGCACGGCTGAGGTGGCGCTGATTCCGGTATTCCAGTTCGGCGTATTCTCCGATTCCGATCTTTTCTTTGGCCGCAGTCCGAACCTGGGTTTTGCCGGCCGGGTGCACACGAACGGCGACCTTTACCTGGGCGTGGCTAACGGCTTTAACCTGGTTTTTGGAGACAAGATCAGCGCATTCGGCAACGTGATCCGGCAACAGATGGACAACGGAGTTGCCTCTGCCGGCAACGACAACGGCGGGACCGTAATGATTCCCACTCAAAGCGGCGGTTGCAATGCGCAGTTGGCAAACCTGGCAGGGGCAGCTCCAAGCCCCACTTGCGTTGACATTTCCACGACCGCTCTGGGCGCCACCAACGGCAGCGTATCCGCTGGCCACGCTTCGGGGCAGGTCGCCGCCTGGTACAACGTGTCGGAGAACTCCTACAACCAGTACATCATTGACGGCAATGGCAGCCTCGGCCCCCCGCCCACGGACGGCGTTAACAGCACAGGAGCCACTGACTTGACGCTGCCCTTTGTGAATGGTACAAACTTTCCCTACCAGATCATTCGCCGGCCGCCGCCGGGCGAGGCAGTGACCTCTTTGCTGGGAGGATCCCGCTTAGCGAATGAAGCGCAGATTCGCATTCTGCTCAGCGACAAAGAAGCCGACCTGCATTTGCCGGGCTGGAACGGAGACCCAACCCAGGACGTGCAATTGGCCAGCATGGTTCCGGCCTCGGAATTCGTGAACACAGCCGGGCCGTTCGCGACTACGGGCGGCGCGCAGAGCGGAATCATCATCAACGGAAACACTTACTACTTCGGTGAGAGTGCGTGCGGCGCTGGCTCTGTCGGCAACGCGTGCACTAACGGCGACACGCATTTCGTCTGGCCACCGTGGGTTCCCGGAGGTGCCACGTCCGTTCACAATGTCACCAAGGCCGAATGGCCAATCATCAACGGCTGGCTAATGGTGGAGGTTCTGAACGCCAATACTGGCTTGTGGACAGGCGTCACGAGGGAGTGGCTGCAATTAGGTTTTGCCCGCGGATTGCAGGTGCCCACTGCTCCCGGCTCGGCCGCAGCTCAGGCCACCAACCAGATCGGCGCCGTGGGCAGTAACTTTCTCACGGACCATAAGAACGCGATTTTATATTTCCAGATGTCGGCGGATCGCGGCGGCAACGGCGTCATCAGCGCCGCGGATGCGGTGGCCTTCACCTCCATCTACCCGGGGCTGGGAGCTATCACCACCAACCCACTCGTTAACTCCGGCGGAACTTCGCAGTACAACTGGTATCCCATCAATCTTTACGACGCCCGCGAGGGAGAAAACTTTGATGCGGCCGGAACTTTCGCCCAAGGAACGGGCACTCCTAACGGCATCATGAACGCGGTTGAACTGGACGTGGGAAACCTGCGGCGCTGGCTGCTCGGCCAGACGGGCGCTACCGGTTCTACCGTGAACTTCAGCACCCAGAATGGTTATGTGCTTTATTTCTCGGACCGGCGAGGCGAACAATATAACCCGGCAGTTTCTCTAACCCAACTGGTTGGCGAATATGGGTATGAGGATACGGTCAACTACGTCAACGCGGCTGCCAATTTCGCCCCGAACGGAGCATTAGAACCCGTCAACTACAACGGCATTTCGCCGGAAGACGTCAACCAGAATGGCGTACTCGATATCTATGGCGTCAAGACGGTCGGTGACGCTTTCGGGACTTCCACCACCAACGACACCGACACGGCGAATCCGCCCACGCCTTACGCGCCTGGCCATCGGATTCAGACCTTCACCGTGGGCCGGGCCAACCGTGTCACGGGCGCTCGTCACGCGCTGAAACTGGTGGACGCCTCGCTGGGCAATCTGCCGACGATGCCGCCGGGCAATGCGACTAACAATTGCGTGCAGAACGCGGCGAATCCGACGGGTTGCGGTGGCTTTACCGTGGGCTCGGAAAACCCGGTTTACATTCAGGGGAACTACAACTCCAACTGCCCCGCGGCTGGTGGCGCCGCCTGCACTCCGGGCAACGCCACCCTTGACCCCACCTGGAACAATCCTCCAGGGGCGGAGCCCCTGCATTCGGCCGCAGCCGTGATTGCGGACGCAGTTACGGTGCTCTCCAATAACTGGCAGGATGCTGGTGTAACCGGTGCGCTTTATTCCGGGAGCTTGGTGAATCCGATCAATCCCGGCGGCCAGGGTATTCCCGCTCAAACACCCAACCGGATCGCCGTGACCACCTACTATCGCGTGGCCATTGCGGGCGGCAAGAACATCGCATTCCTCAACACCGTCCAGAACCCCGAGTTTTCTTTCGGTATGGACGGCGGCGTCCACAACTTCCTCCGTTTCCTTGAGGACTGGGGAGGACAGGCGGCGCAGCAGCAACTGAATTACAAGGGCTCGCTGGTGAGCCTCTACTTCGCCACTTATGCGACCGGCACTTTCAAGTGCTGCAACCTGGTGTACAACCCGCCGAATCGTAATTACATATTCGACCCGTTGTTCGCTTTACCTCAGAACCTTCCGCCCGGTACTCCGATGTTCCGGAACGTGGACAATCTGAGTTACCGTCAAAACCAGGTGGCGCGCACCAACTAAGCCTAAATAGAAAGAGAAAGAGAAGGACCCCGAGTGCGGGGTCCTTTTTTTACTTTTGTTTCTACTTTTGGATGGTTGTTTCTGAGACGGGCGGTTTCTGCGTTACCTGGTGCGAGTCTGGCAACTGCGAACGATCCCAGCCGCCGCCCAAAGCTTCGACCAGCGCCACGGCGTAGGCCATCTGTTGCACTTGAAGACCATTCAGCGTCTGCTGGTCCGCCAGCACGGTGGTCTCAGCAATTAATACGTCGAGGTAGGGGTCGACGCCGGTATCGTAGCGCGCCTGTTCGAGTTTCAGATAGGTTTGAGCCGACTCCAGCGCCTGCTGTTCCTGTTGGATCTCCTTGGATAAAATGCGAACTTCTGCCAGACCATCTTCCACCTGTTGAAATGCGGCCAGAACAGTCTGACGGTAAGCGGCGAGGTCGGCATTGTAGGTGGCGACGTATTGCTGGACGGTCGCGCGGCGCAGGCCGGCATCGAAAAGAGTTTCTGACAGTGACGAACCGACGGACCAGAAACGGCTTGGCCAAGTGAACCAGCGATGGAAAACGGAACTCTCAAAGCCGCCCTCGGCGGTCAAGGTCAGGGTGGGATAATAAGCGGCAGTCGCGATGCCGATCGATGCATTGGCTTCGGCCATGGTGCGCTCGGCGGCGGCAACGTCGGGCCGGCGCTCGAGCAACTCCGAGGGTATGCCGACTGGAATCGGGGGCGGAGCGGTGGTCATGGGCTTCACGGGAATGGAGAAATCGGAAGCGGTCTTGCCGATGAGCACGGCGATGGCATGCTCGTACTGCGCGCGCGCGATTCCGACATTGGTCGCGCCCGCCTGCGCGCTGTGCAGCGTGGTCTCAGCCTGGACCACGGCAATCTCGTCGGCGATGCCGGTTTCATAGAGCGAACGCTGAAGGTCGTACGACTTCTGGTCGGCGGCCACCGTTTCGTCGAAAATCTGCTGCAATTTGTCCTGGCCGCGAATCTCGAAATAGTATTGTGCGAGGCTGGCCTGTTCGGTCAGGCGCTCGCTCTCGAGATCGGCGGCGCTGACCTGGGCCGCGTACTGCGCCTGGCGGACGGTGTTGCGAACTTTTCCCCAAAGGTCGGGCTCCCAGGACGCTTCGAGCGGCAGCGTGTAGAGAGTATTTTGCAGGTGCGTCGTTGCCGTGGTGGTGCCGGTCCCGCTGGTGGTTACAGTGGTCGTCGCACCTCCCGAGCCGACGTTTGCTGAAGTTCGCGAGTGTGTGACCGCAGGCACGGCGGTGAGCGTAGGAAAGTATTGCGCGCGCGCCTCGCGAACTATGGCACGGGCTGCCATGAAGTTCTCGAAGAATTGTTTGATGTTCTGATTGTTAATGTCGAGTTGTTCTTCGAGGGCGTTCAGTTCGGGATCGTTAAAGATTTCCCACCACTTGCCGCGCAGCTTGGCATCGGCCGGCTGGGCCACGGTCCAGTCTCCGGTGTCTTTGGAGTTGGCGGGGGATTCCTTGTAGACCGCAGGGGGGGCCTGTGGCGGGGCGGGCGGGTGATATTTCGGTCCGACTACGCAGCCCGGCAAGATTAATAAGAGCGCGGCGGCGCACAGCGGAATCAAGCCGTTGTTCGAGAATTTTCGCGTAAGCATCTTCATAACGTTCTGCCTGGAAGCGCCTAGAGGCGCTCTTATCATGCGTCACTTTACGGTATGCCTAAAGGCATACCCCGATACGAACCGTACTTCCACCACCTGCCGTCCAGTCGGCCAGTCATCTAGCCCGCAGCGCTAGACCGGCTCCGGAGCGGGCGAGAAGCGGAACCTCGTTTTCTTTGCAGCCACAGCCGCAGGCGGTCGAACTCCAAATAGACGACCGGAGTTGTATAGAGTGTAAGCAACTGGCTCAAGATCAACCCTCCGACAATCGTGATGCCGAGGGGCCGGCGGAGCTCGTAGCCCGTACCCGTCCCCAGAGCCAACGGCAATGCGCCTAATAGTGCAGCCATGGTCGTCATCAGAATCGGACGGAAGCGCAACATGCAAGCTTCAAAAATCGCATCGATTGGCTTCTTGCCCTCCTCCCGCTCCACTTGGAGAGCGAAGTCGATCATCATAATGGCGTTCTTTTTTACGATGCCGATCAGGAGAACTATGCCGATGATGGAAATGATGTTCAGATCCTGCTTGAACATGAGCAAAGCCAGCATCGCCCCTACGCTGGCCGAGGGCAGACTCAAGATGATCGTCCAAGGATGAACCAGGCTTTCGTACAAGATACCGAGAATGATATAGACCGCCAGCAGCGCGGTCACGATCAGCCAGGGCTCGGTGCCCAGAGATTGCTGGTAGGCCTGCAGGGTGCCGGCAAAAAAGCCTTGCAGCGTGGTGGGCGTGCCCAGCCGCTTCTGCATCTGGCCGATGGCCAACGTGGCATCGCTCAAAGACACACCCGGCGCCAGATTAAACGACACCGTGACCGAAGGGAACAAGCCCGTATGGTTGATGGCAAGCGGGGTCGTGTTGGCACGGCCTGAAGCCACTGCGATCAGAGGAATCGTGCCGCCGGCTGAGGTGTGAAGGTAAATGTCTTTCAATCCTTCGGGGCTTTCCCAATATTCAGGAGCAACTTCCAGCACGACGTAATACTGATTCAGCTGGGTATAGATAATCGACACTTCCGATTGGCCGAATGAGCCGTACAGCGTCGAATCCAGCGTCTGTGCGGTGAGACCGAGCTTGGCCGCGGTGATGCGATCATAAGTCAACAGCTCATCAAGACCGCCGTTTTGCTGGTCTGAACTGACGTCCTGCAAGCCGGGCAGGCGCTGCATCTCAGCCAGTATGATCGGCGCCCATTTGGAAAGCCCCCGCACCGTGTCGGACTGCAGGGTGTACTGATACATGGCGTTGCTGGAGCGGCCACCGATGCGCAGATCCTGCACAGCCTGAAGGTAGGCAGAGGCCACCGGCAGATGGTTCAATTGCGGGCGAAGGCGGTTGATGATGTCTGCGGCACTGACCTTGCGCTCGCTCAACGGCTTGAGTGCAACGTAGAGAGAGCCGGTATTGGTGGCCCCACCGCCGCCAGTGAACGCGATCACATTCGCGACAGCAGGATCGTTCTTGATCACTGCACCGATCTGCCGAATGGAGTCATCCATCGCGGGAAACGATGAATCCTGCGGTCCGCGAACGCTCCCGCTGATCGCCCCCGTGTCCTCCAAGGGGAAAAACCCCTTGGGTATCTTGATGATCAGCCACACGTTGAGCGCGATAGTGATGAAGAGCACGATCAGCGTTAAGGCCGGATGGCCCAGCACCCAGCCCAGGCTGCCACGATACAGCGACAACACCCAGTCAAAGAATTTTTCGCTGGCCATGTAAATGCCGGCCATGTTTTGCCGTGCGCTCACTCCTTCAAGAGGTAGGCGCACATCATGGGCGTCGTGGTCAGTGAGATGATCATGGAAACGAAGACTGCCGTTGAGAGTGTTACGGCAAATTCGCGGAAAAGGCGGCCCACGATTCCGCCCATCATGAGAAGAGGAATGAAGACGGCGATAAGCGAAATGCTGATGGTGAATACGGTAAACCCGATCTCTTCTGCGCCCTTGAGCGCCGCGGCAAAAGGCTTCATGCCGTTTTCCAGATGGCGCGCGATATTTTCCATCACCACGATGGCATCGTCGACCACAAATCCCGTGGCAATGGTCATGGCCATGAGCGAGAGGTTGTCAAGGGTATAGCCGAACAGATACATCACCGCGAACGTACCGAGGAGCGAGACCGGCACCGCGACGGCGGGAATGAGTGTTGCGCGGCCGTTTCGCAGAAAGACAAACACGACGACGATGACGAGACCGATGGAAATGAGCAGCGTTCTTTCTACATCACTGACCGAGGCGCGGATGGTTGTAGTGCGGTCAAGAACGATAGTGGTGTCGATGCCGAGAGGCAAAGAGGCCTGGATAAACGGGAGTTGTGCGGTGATGCGGTCAACCGTGGCAATGATGTTGGCGCCGGGCTGGCGGAAGATGATGACCGTGATCGAGCGCTTGCCGTTCAGATAGCCGGCTGCGCGAACGTTCTGCACGGAGTCCTTCACGTCGGCAACATCGGAAAGATGGATGGCCGCGCCGTTTTTGAATCCGACAACGAGTGGCTTGTAATCATCGGCGCGCGAGATCTGATCGTTGGCCAGTATGTCCGCCGTCACATTGCCGTCAGTGATCTGGCCTTTGGCCAGGTCGGAGTTCTGCAGGCTGAGTACAGATTGCAGATTGGCCATGGTGAGTCCATAGCTGGCCAATTGTGTGGGATTCGCATCCACGCGGACGGAAGGTAACGCGCCGCCTCCGACGGTGACCTGCCCGACGCCCTGGATCTGCGATAGCTTTTGCGCGAGCACGGTGGAGGCTTCGTCATAGAGTTTCGCGGGACTGAATTTGTCCGAGGTCAGGCCGAGAATCATAATCGGCGAATCGGCGGGATTGACCTTGCGATAAGTGGGATTGCCCGGCAGGTTGGCGGGCAGATAAGTTCGCGCGGCATTGATTGCGGCCTGCACGTCGCGCGCCGCGCCATCAATGTCGCGGCTGAGGTCGAACTGAATGGTGATCGAGGTGTTGCCGAGGGTGCTGGCGGAGGTCATCTCCGTCACGCCGGCGATATGACCGAACTGCCGTTCCAATGGAGTGGCGACAGACGAGGCCATGATTTCAGCACTCGCTCCCGGCAGGCCCGAACTGACTGAAATCGTCGGAAAGTCGACCTCCGGCAGGGGCGCGACGGGCAGCACCTGAAACGCAATCGCGCCAGCAAGCGCAACCGCCACCGTAAGCAACGTAGTTGCCACGGGCCGAAGAATGAAGGGTGCGGAGATGTTCATGCCAGCCCTGGCTCCTCCGCCTCTGCGGTTTCTACCCTTTTCGATTTATGGGCAAACCGGTGCGCCAGATTATCGAAGAAGATGTAAATGACGGGCGTGGTGTAGAGCGTGAGCACCTGGCTCAGCAGCAGTCCGCCGACCATGGCGATGCCGAGCGGCCGGCGCAACTCGGAACCGAAGCCGCTGCCCAGCGCCAGCGGCAGCCCGCCCAGCAGTGCAGCCATCGTGGTCATCATAATCGGCCGGAAACGGAGCAGGCATGCCTCATAAATTGCATCCGTCGCGTTCTTGCCGTGCTGCCGCTCGGCTTCGAGCGCGAAGTCGACCATCATGATGCCGTTCTTTTTCACGATGCCGATCAGCAGGACAATGCCGATAATCGCGACCACGCTCAAATCCTGGTGAAAGAGAATGAGCGCGAGGAACGCGCCCACGCCCGCTGACGGGAGGGTAGAGAGAATGGTAATGGGGTGGACGAAGCTCTCATACAAAACACCCAGCACGATGTAGACCGTGACCAGCGCTGCAAGAATGAGTAAAGGCTCGTTAGAAAGAGAATTTGTGAAAGACGCCGCGGTGCCCTGAAAACCAGCCTGCATGCTGGGCGGCATGTGCATGTCCGCCTGAACCTTGTCTACCGCCGTAATCGCATCCCCCAGCGAGGCGCTGGGCGCGAGATTGAACGACACCGTTACGGCAGGAAACTGACCTTGATGGGTAATGGACAGCGCCTCTGTCGTGTTCTCGAAGTGGGAGAAAGCGCTCAACGGCACGGCATTGCTCATGGCCGAACTCGTAGCCCCGGCGGAGGTGGCTCCCTTGCTCGAGGTCGTTGCGCTGGGAGAAAGCGCGTTCACAGGAGGGGTAAGCGTATTCGCCGACGGAGTGTACAGCGCGGAAGACGTCAGCGCGTTGGAGCCGGCCGCGGATGCTCCCGAAGATGCGAACGAGGTTGAGGCCCCTGCACCGGAGGCGCCCACCGACGCATTGGATTGGATGTAGAGATGGTTCAGCTTTTTGGGCTCCAGCTGAAACTGGGGCTGACTCTCAAGAACAACATGGTACTGATTTACTTCGGTATACATCGTGCTGATCTGCCGCTGGCCGAATGCGTCGTACAGAGTATTGTCGATGGTTGACGGCGCGATGCCCAATCGCGAGGCTGTAGCCCGATCGATCACCAGAGATACTGCGAGGCCTCCGGTTTGCTGATCGGTGGCGACATCTTCCAGTTCCGGCAACTGCTTCAGGCGGCTGACAAAGCGATTGGTCCAGTCATTCAGTTCGTTCGCATCGGGATCTTCGAGCGTGTACTGATACTGCGTTCGGCTCACGCGATCGTCCACTGAAATGTTCTGCACCGGCTGCATAAAAAGCGCGATGCCCTCAACCTGGTCCAGTTTAGATTTGAGTCGGCGAATTACGTCTTGAGCGCTCAGACTGCGCTGGTTGAGCGGCTTTAGATTGATCGACATTCGACCGCTGTTCGTTGTGGTATTGGTTCCGTCCGCGCCAATAAACGACGAGACGCTTTCGACAGCGGGGTCATCCAGAATTACCTTGGCCAACTCCTGCTGCTTCTGGGCCATGGCCTTCGAGCCAATCGACGGCGGCGCCTGCGAAATACCCTGGATGACGCCCGTATCCTGCACCGGGAAAAATCCTTTCGGGATAATGATGTAGAGGAAGACTGTAAGAGCCAGCGTGGCCACCGCGACTAACAGAGTAATCGTCTGGAATTGAAGGACGAACTTCAGAGTCCGGCCATAGAAGGCGATCATGTTCTCGAAGACGCGCTCTGAGGCTCGATAGAAGCGCCCCTGCTGCTCTTTGGGCTGGTGTCGCAGGATTCGCGCGCTCATCATCGGCGTAAGCGTAAGCGACACCGCCGCTGAAACAAGGATGGTGACGGCAAGGGTCACGGCAAACTCACGGAACAGGCGCCCCACCACGTCGCCCATGAACAAAAGCGGAATCAATACGGCGATCAGCGACACGGTCAGCGAGAGAATGGTGAAACCAATTTGTTCCGCACCCTTGAGCGCCGCTTCCATGGGAGGATCGCCGGCTTCGATGTAGCGCGCGATGTTTTCGATCATGACGATGGCATCGTCCACAACGAACCCGGTGGAAATGGTTAACGCCATCAGCGATAAGTTATCCAGGCTGTAGCCGAGGATGTACATCGCCGCGAATGTGCCGACCAGCGACAACGGCACAGCCACGCTGGGGATGATCGTGGCATAGAGGCTCCGCAGAAAAAGAAAGATGACCAGCACGACCAGACCGACGGTCAACAGCAGCTCGAACTCAACGTCGGCCACCGATGCTTCAATTGCGGTTGTAAGGTCGGTAAGCGTGTTTACCCAAATGCCCTTGGGCAGGCTGTTCACGAGTTGGGGCAATAGCGTCTTGATGCTCTTCACTACGCTGATTGTGTTGGCGCCAGGCTGGCGTTGCACATTCAGGATGACCGCGGGGGTCTGGTTCATCCATGCGGCCTGATTATTGTTCTCGACGCCATTCACCACATTGGCAACGTCGGTCAGCATCACGGGCGCGCCGTTACGGTAGGCGATGACTACTTTGCGATAGTCATCGCTGGTGACCAGTTGATCGTTGGCGTCGATCTGGTAGTCCTGAGTCTTGCCATCGAAGTTCCCCTTGGCCGCGTTCACGCTGGCCTGGGTCAGCGCAGCGCGCAGGTCTTCCATGTTGATGCCATAGGATGACAGTGCCGCAGGGTTGGCTTGAATGCGGACCGCGGGCTTCTGTCCGCCGCTGATGGTCACCAGGCCGACGCCGCTCAGCTGCGAAATCTTAGGCGCGAGCCGTGTGTCCACAAGATCCTCGACTTGAGAAAGCGGCATGGAACTTGAGGTGACGGCCAGGGTGAGCACAGGAGCGTCGGCGGGATTGGTCTTACTGTAGGTCGGCGGCGCGGGCAAGATGGAAGGCAAGAGAGACTGCGCCGCGTTGATCGCCGACTGCACTTCTTGTTCTGCCACATCAATATTCAGCGCCAGGTTGAACTGCAAAACGATGACGGAAGTGCCTCCCGAGCTGGTTGAGGTCATCTGGCTCAAACCTTGCAGTTGCCCGAACTGGCGCTCCAGTGGCGCCGTCACGGTGGTCGACATCACGGTCGGGCTGGCTCCCGGATAAAACGTGACGACCTGAATCGTCGGATAATCGACTTGCGGCAAGGCGGAAACCGGCAGTTGCGTGTAGCCGACAATGCCAACCAGGAGGATTGCGGCCATCAGCAGAGCGGTCGCGACCGGCCGCAAAATGAACGGGCGGGATGGGCTCACGGAGTGGAACTCCTGGGTTTACCGCTTGGTGTGGTTGCACCGGTTGATGGTTTGGCCGGAGCCTTGTTCGCGATGTTGACCGCCGTGCCCTCCTGCAACTTGTCGAAGTTGCTGTTGGCGACAACGTCGCCAGGGTTGATGCCATCCACTTGCGTAAGACCGCCTTCCGTAACTCCTGCTTTGACGGTGCGCGGATGCGCGACATTATTTTGAATCACATACACGAACGACGACGTACCGCTCTGTTGAATGGCTGACGATGGAACCAGCGTCACCCCCTGTAGCGTAGTGACCAACAGCCGCGTGTTCACAAACTGGTTGGGGAAAAGTGCGTCATTTTTGTTGTCGAAAATGGCGCGCGCTTTCACCGTTCCGGTCGTGGTGTCGATCTGGTTGTCGAGAGTCAGCAGCTTTCCATTTGCGAGCTTGGTGCCCCCAGTGCGGTCAAGCGCCTCAACGGTCGAGCGTAGCCTTCGCACGCAGGCGAGCTTCGACTGGGCCCAGACTGTCTTCGGGGATGGTGAAGATTACGGTGATGGGCTGCATTTGCGTGATGACGGCGAGGGTCACGGTCCCCGAGGATTGCACCACATTGCCGGGATCTACCAGACGCAAGCCTATGCGGCCGGCGATGGGAGCGGTAATGTGGCAGAAGTCGACCTGAATCTGATCATATTGAACTGTTCCCTGGTCGTTTTTTACCGTGCCCTCATCCTGCTTTACGAGCTTTTCCTGGTCATCCAATAATTGCTTTTGAATTGCGTTGCGCGCCCATGCAGCGCGGTAGCGCTCCAGGTCCATTTGGGCTTGTGCGAGCAGGTTTTCATCCCGCTCCAGCGCGCCTTGTGCCTGCAGTAGAGTCGCACGGAACGGGCGCGAATCGATGTCAATGACCGGGTCGCCCTTACGGACGAGCTGACCTTCTTTGAAATGTACTGCCACGACCAAGCCGTTTACCTCGCTGGTAATCGAATCGGTGTAGACCGGAGTAACCGTGCCGATTTCGTCAAGGTAAACGCCGATGTTTCCTTGGTCAGCGGTCGCAGTCGTAATGTTAATCTTCGGCGGCGCGGGTGCGGCCTTCTTCGCGCCCCTGGAGTGGTCCCATACCAGCCAGATAATAACGAGCAACAATACGATCCCAAGGACGATCCACAATCCTCTGTACCGACGAGTCGACGACTCATGCGGTGGGAGTTGATGAGCAGGGTCGACAACGGGACGCGCATTCGTGTCAACGGTCAACAGGGATTCTCCTTTATGTCGGCTCCGAATCGCTCCGAATTATAGACGACGAGACGGGGGTTCGATTCGCAATCGTGCGGGCCCGGTTGCTTCCACTCAGGCAAGTTTCTTCATGCTTTCGATCGGACGAGAAGTTGCGTATCGCAATGAATGCAGCCTTCCGAGGCGACTTTGAATCTAATCATGGTATGTAGAGACCGCGCCAATACTGGGGTTCTGTAAAGTTTTGCAAAGGAGGTTCAACGATATGAACATCTTCAGAGATGGGAGACGACTAATGTGGTCCGGGATCGGAGGGAGGACTTTGAGCTTACTCCTGTCTGCGGCTCTGGTGTTCGCGACTTTGCCGCAGCCTCTCTGGGCATATCAGGATCAGGAAGCGACGACTCCGACGGACAAGAAGGCCCCGGCGTATACACAACAGACCGCAGAGCAACTGCAACGGCTGGTAGCGCCGATAGCGCTGTATCCCGATTCGCTGGTGGCGCAGGTCCTGGCGGCATCCACGTTCCCCGAGCAGGTTGTCGAGGCCGACAGGTGGGTGCAGGCGCATCCTGATTTGAAGGGCGAGGAATTAGGTAAAGCCGTGGATGAACAACCATGGGATCCCAGCGTGAAGGCACTTACGGCATTTCCCTCTGTCCTGGGAAACATGGACAAGAACCTTTCCTGGACGTCATCGCTGGGCGATGCCTACTACAACCAGCAACAGGATGTGATGGACGCGGTGCAGGTGATGCGCAAAAAAGCTCACGACGCCGGCAATTTGAAGACTACGCCGCAGCAAACCGTTGCAACGCAAGACTCGGACATCACAATTGAGCCTGCCGATCCCGAGGTCGTATACGTGCCCGCTTATGATCCATGGCTGGTTTACGGATATCCGATCGTAGCGTGGCCCGGATGGTATCCCTATCCCGGAATCTGGTTTGGCGGCCCATATCTCTCGTTCGGAGTTGGGTTTGGAATCGGCTGGTGGGGAGGTTTTGGATGGGGATGGGGCCATTGGGGTTTTGACTGGCACAACCACTACGCGATCTACAACCACAACCGGTATTACTCCGGAAGCAGAACTTTTTACAACCGGAACAATTTCTATCGCGGTGGAGCGGAGCGGGGAGCGTTTAACCGTCCAGGAGCAGCCGCCCGGCCCTTCGATGGAAATCGGCAGGCAGCCCGCGGATACGCTGCGCCACGCGGCCAGAGCGGCGTACGCTCGGGCGCCTTCAGCGGATACCAGCACGGCGGACAGGCAAGGAGTTTTTCGTCACGGGGAAGGGCTAGCGTCGGTGGCGGAGGTGGGCACAGCGGCGGTGGCAGCCACGGTGGTGGAGGACGACGGTAACGGGAGTTCGGTGTGTTTCCTGTAGTTTTGCAGGACTTTGTTGAGGACTCTGAGGATGGAGATAAGCCTTATGCAGCGAACAAAAGTGAATTTCGAAACAAGTTATCTCGCCAGCCTTTCTAAACTTGCTGCGGTCGCAATCGTTCTGGCGACATGCTTTCCCAGTTCGTCCGTGGCACAGCAAGCGGGCCAGAAGACTTTCTCATCGGCGGAAGATGCGAGTAAGGCTCTGGTGACTGCAGCGCAGAGTAACAACGAGAAAGCGATGCTCGACATCCTGGGAGCGGATGGAAAGGAAATCGTGTCGTCGGGGGACGAGGCCGAAGATGCCGAGAACCGGGCTAATTTCGTGAAGCGATATCAGGAATTGCACCGCCTGGTGAAAGAGCCGGATGGGACCACAGTGCTGTATATCGGCGCGGAGAACTGGCCGACGCCGATACCGCTGTTGCACAAAGGCAATGTGTGGTATTTCGGCACCGAGGCGGGCAAGCAAGAAATCTTATACAGGCGAGTGGGGCGGAACGAGATGTCGACCATCCGCGTTTGCCAGGAACTTGTGGCGGCACAGAAGGAATACTCCACGGAGCACAAGGAGTATGCCCGGCAGATCTTCAGCGATGAAGGGCAGCACAATGGCCTTTATTGGAAGGCGACCGGGGAACACCTGAGCCCCATCGGGCCGCTGGTGGCGGCTGCGGTGATCGAGCGCGATGCCGCGAGCATCGGTCCGACTCCTTATCGTGGTTACTATTACCACGTCCTGACACGTCAGGGGAAAAATGCTCCAGGCGGCGCGAAAGCCTACATCGTAAACGGCAAAATGACCGGCGGATTCGCCTTCGTCGCCTATCCGGCGGAATACAGATCATCGGGGGTAATGACGTTCGTCGTCAGCGAGGACGGAGTGGTGTATCAGAAAGATCTCGGCAAAAAGACCGTCGCTCTCGCCAAGGCCATGAAGGAATACAATCCCGATTCCAGTTGGCAAAAATCTGAAGTGCAGCAGGAGGAGTTTGCCGGCGAACAGAAAACCAAATAATACATTCTGTCCCCGAGGGCAACTTATACGCTCAGCACGGGAATGGACACCGCGCAAATGATTGCGTAACCGTGGATGCGCAGGTTTCCGCCATACGGGTAGCATTCGACGACGAGGAGATCGGCCTTCGTTTGTTTCACCGCCTGGCTTAATACTTTCGGCACGTCGCCACTGCCGATGAATACTTCCGCCTTGATGCCCATGCTTTTCTGAAGCTCCGCGAGTTGTTGAGCCGCGTCGTCGATAAGTTCCTGCTTCCACCTGGGACTGGCATAGTTGCCGCCCGGGCCCCAGATCTCAACCGACGCGGTGACGTGTGCGAGGGTAACGCCGGCGCCGTATTCGAAAGCGATCTGCGAGGCCCACGTAACTGCTTCGCGGCTACGCGGGCTAAGATCGACCGCGCACAGAACGTTCCGGATGGCGAACTCCTGCGTTGGCGAGTCTCCTATGTGCCCACCGGTCCATACCGGACACTCGGTCCGGTAGAGAATTTTTGCGGTTACGGAACCTAGCAGAAACTGGTCGAACGCGTAGCCATGGGACGGCATCATAATCAGGTCGGCGTTCTCGACTCGAGCGGTCTGCAGAATCGCCCGAACCGGATCGCCTCTGAGCAACACGCACCGGATACCAACATCTTTAAGCTCTGCCGCGAAAGATTGATACTGTTTTTGCTCCGCCTCTCTGAGCAGCGCAGCAAGGAGATCCCAACCACCCAGTTCTGGACCATCCTCGGGCACGCCGGCGGCATGGCTCTGGGCTGTTACGACATGCAGCACGACCAGTTCCGAATGAAAATGACGGGCCAGCGTCGCTGCCTGATGAACCACACGCAGCGAGGCATGCGGGAAGTCAACCGGTAAAAGAATCTTCTTGATATTCAACATTTCACAGCAGCAGGAACGTTGCCTGCCTGTTTTGGAGTGTATCGCAATGCTTGCCGGAAGCAACCAGGACGATTCTCTTCAGCCTCTTAGCCGATCGTAACCATCTAGTAATGTAATAGTTTCGTAATGTGTATCCGAGATCACCGCGAAGAGACCGTCGAACCCGTACGCTCAACATTAACCTATGGAAACTCATCCCAAGGGCAGTCAGCGCTCGCATTCTGCTGAGTTCGGTATTCGGGCCTTATGCGCAAGACGACGAATTTGGCAGCCGCTCCATCAATCCAATGGAGCTCTATCACAACCAGGTTACGCGCGCGCAAGGCAGTTTCTCGCTGCGCATGTTTCATCGCTCCTGGGGAATCATGATGATTCAGGAAAATATTTCCGCGCCCTGCAGCGTGCTGGATTTTCCTACGCGCGAAGCTTTCGCCCGTGAATTGACCACGAACCACTATGACATCGTCGGCATCTCTTCGATCATCGTGAATGTTCTGAAGGTTCGGGAGATGTGCCGCATGGTGCGGGAGCTGTCGCCGGATTCGGTGATCGTGGTGGGCGGACACGTGGCCGCGATTCCTGGCCTGGAAGCGATGATCGACGCCGACCACATCGTGCGCGGAGAAGGCATCTCCTGGATGCGCCGCTACCTGGGCGAAGACGAAAACGCGCCGATCCGCCATCCCGCCATTGTTTCGGGACTGCAGACGCGCATCATGGGAGTGCGCCTGCCGCAGCGCAAGGGCGGAACGGCGGCAACCATTATCCCGTCGGTGGGCTGCCCCATGGGTTGCAACTTCTGTACTACGTCCGCCTTTTTTGGCGGCAAAGGAAAGTTTGTCAACTTTTACGAGACCGGCGATGAACTGTTCGAGGTGATGTGCCAGATCGAATCGGAACTCAAAGTTCACTCGTTCTTTGTGATGGACGAGAACTTCCTGCTGCACCGCGCGCGCGCCATGCGCCTGCTGGAGCGCATGAAGGAGGCCGGCAAGAGCTGGGAGCTTTCCAGTCTTCGCTTCCGCCAATGCGATTCGAAAATACACCATGCTGGAACTGGTGGAACTTGGCGTTTCCTGGGTATGGATGGGCCTGGAATCACCACGGTCCAGCTATAGCAAGCTTGCAGGGCACGGACATTGCGCAACTTACGCGGGAGCTTCGCGAACACGGCATACGCGTGCAGGGCTCGACCATCATCGGACTGGAGCACCATACGCCAGACAACATTGTCGAAGAAATCGAAGCAGCCATCAGCTACCAGACCGACTTCCACCAGTTCATGCTCTACACGCCGGTTCCGGGCACGCCGCTTGCATCAGGAAATGGCCGAACAGGGCCGTATGCTCGACGATATTGACTTTGCCGACGTTCACGGGCAGTACAAATTCAACTTCCGGCACGGCGCGATTTCGCGCGACGATTCAAAGCGGTTTCTGGATTGGGCGTTCTGGCGCGATTTCGAGCGGAATGGGCCGAGTCTTTATCGCTGTGCCAGACGATGCTCCAGGGCTGGCAGCGATACAAGGATCATCCCGACCCACGCGTGCGCAGAGCGGTTTGCGCGAGATGTGAAGAAACTCAGCAGCGCATACAATGCCGCGCTTTGGGCTATGGAGCGGGAGTTCAAGAAAGTCAATCGTAGGGTAAGTGAACAGATCCACCAACTGCGCCGTGAAATCGAGAAGGAGTTCCCGATCGTCGCCCGGCTCACCGCCGCCGCATTGGGCCCGTTCCTGCTGTGGTCCACACGTCGCGAGGAGCGACGACTGGCGAAAGGACACACCTACGAGCCGCCTACTTTTGTCGAACGCTGCAATTGGGTTGCGGCTTCGTAGCCATAGACCGGAAAATAAAAACAGGGGCAGAACTTGGAAAATCTTCCAAAGTTTGCCCCTGCTTCCAGTTTCCGTTATTCCGTTCCGAATCTCTTCAGGTCTTCCGGCCCGTCCGCCAACGCCACCACTTCTTTGCCCTGCACCAATTCCCGGACCTTTTCCACCACGTCAGGATTAGCCAGTGTCGTGATGTCTCCAGTGCTCATGTTGTTGGAGAGCGCTGCGAGAACACGGCGCATTAGCTTTCCGGATCGCGTTTTCGGCATGTCCGGAACAATGAGGATTCTTCGCGGACGTGCAATCTTGCCGATCATCGTTTCTATGGCCTTGTTGACCTTGTCGATAATCGCGGGGCTGGCCTGAATACCCGGCTGCAGCGCGATGTAGACCTCGGGCACGCGGCCTTTGATTTCGTCCACCACAGGCACCACGGCGGCTTCCGCGACTTCGGAGACCGTCAGGCAGGCAGACTCGATTTCTTTTGTGCCCAGGCGGTGACCAGCTACGTTGATGACGTCATCCACGCGCCCCAGGATGCGGAAATAACCGTCCGCGGCCAGCACGGCTCCGTCGGCCGCAAAGTAGGGCCAGTCATGCCAGTCTTTGCTGTTGCGATCTTTACAGTATTTCGCGTAGTACTGGCAGACGAAGCGGTCGCGATCGCCCCAAATTGTTTGCATGATCCCGGGCCAGGGATTGCGGATGCAGATGTTGCCCGCCTTGCCTGATCCCGCTGCGATGGGTTCGTTGTTCTCGTCGATAATTATGGGATAAATTCCCGGCACGCCTGGGCCCGCGCTTCCCGGCTTCATGGGATCGAGCGCCGGCTTGGTGCTGCACAGAAAGCCTCCATTTTCGGTTTGCCACCAGGTGTCCACAATCACGGCTTCGCCTTTGCCTACGGTGTCGTGATACCAGCGCCAAACCTCTGGCTCGATAGGCTCTCCGACCGTGGTCATATGTTTGAAGTGGTAGTTGTACTTCGAGGGTTCATCGTGACCGGATTTGCGCAACATGCGAATCGCTGTGGGCGAAGTGTGGAAAATATTTACATCCAAGCGCTCGGCGATCCTCCAAACCCTTCCCGCATCGGGGAAAGTAGGCACGCCTTCGTAGAGGACGCTGGTCGCCGCCAGAGCCAGCGGGCCGTAAACGATGTAGGAGTGGCCCGTGATCCAGCCGATATCGGCCATGCACCAGTACACGTCTTCGGGATGAATGTCTTCGATGTACTTGGAAGTTCCGGCCACGTAAGAGAGGTAGCCGCCAGTGCGATGTTGGCAGCCCTTGGGCTTCCCAGTGCTGCCGCTGGTGTACATGAGAAACAGCGGCGCCTCGGCATCCATGGGCACGGGAGGCACGATTTGACCCGCGAACTTGGGAAGGACTTCGTCGACCCAGAAGTCGCGGCCTTGCACGAATGGCGAAGCGGAGGCGCTCTTGCCAACGTGCCGCCGCCAGACCAGAACCTTATCCACGTGCTGGCCTTCCTTCTTGGCATAGTCGAGCGCGATGTCAGCGCCGGCTTTGTGGTCGATCATCTTGCCGTTGCGATAGTACCCATCCATCGTGATAAGAACCCGGCTGCCGGAATCGGCTGCGCGCAGGCCGCAAGCCTCGCCGCTGAAGCCGCCAAACACAACCGAGTGAATTATTCCCAGGCGTGCACAAGCCAGCATCGTGACGGGCAACTCAGGGACCATCGGCATGTGAATGGTGACGCGGTCTCCGCTCTTGAGACCGCAGAAATCGCGCAGCAAGGCCGCGAATTCATTCACTCTCACATACAGCTCGCGGTAAGTCACCGAAACCGGCGTCTCTTCTTCCGGTTCCGGCACGAAGATCAAAGCAGCTTTGTTTTTGTATTTCGCAAGGTGCCGGTCTACACAGTTGTAGGAGGCGTTGATCTTGCCGCCTACAAACCACTTCCAAAATGGAGGATCACTGGTATCGAGCGTGGTGTGCCAGTACCGGTCCCAGCTTAGAAGATCGGCGTACTCGCGGAAGCATTCGGGGAAATTCTTTTCGCTGAAGCGCTCAATGACGCTGGGATCAGTCAGATTGGCCTGGCCAACAAATTTCGCGGAGGGATAATAATATTCTTCCTCCCGCCAGTGAACTGCGATCTGGGCCTCGGTGGCCTCGCCGACTACTTGTGGTTTCGGACGTATTTCTGCCATGTCGGAACTCCTTGCATTGCGGAATATGCTTGACGATATGTTACGCGCAGGAGCAATACTCCGCGAGCGATCCTGGCCTGGAGCGCTCGCGGTAACCGTTGGCGTGGCAGCCTCGCTAATCGGCCGCTGACGCTTTTCCTCCGGCCTCAGCCCAAATGCGGTTGCCGTGCGTCTCTTTCAGCAGCAGACTTCCCACGACGAACGTAATGCCAGCCACGATCATGGGGTAATAAAGCCCGGCGTAAATATTGCCGGTCTCGGCGACTATCGACAGGCCGATCAACGGCAACAACCCACCAAACACTCCGTTCCCGATGTGATACGGCAGGGAAAGGGACGTGTAGCGAATCTTCGCCGGGAAGGCCTCAATCAAATACGCGGCGATAGGGCCATAAACCAGGCACACAAAGAGCACCTGCACGAATATCAGAAGCACTAACATGGTCAGATTCGGATTCACCGCTTCTTTGACAGGCACCAACGCGCCGGTCGCGTTCCTCGTCATGGCGGTGAGCCCTATCTGGCCCGTCACTTTGTTGCGGGTGGACGTCACCGTGACCACATTGTTCCCCGCAGCCCGTTCCATGGCTTTGTAGATCGGGATGTAGAAGAGAACACTGAGCAGGCAACCCGCCATCATGAGCTTCTTGCGGCCGATGCGGTCGGAAAGTGCGCCCACCACGGTGAAGAACGGCATCCCGATCAGCAGCGCAATCGCGACCACGATATTGGCGGTTTTGACATTTACTTTCAGAATGGTCTGCATATAGAACAACGCGTAGAACTGGCCTGTATACCAGACCACACCTTGACCGGCGGTTGCTCCGAAAAGGGAGATCAACACCAGTTTCAGATTCGCCCACTTCGTGAAGGCATCCTTCAGGGGCTGAGCCGAGGTCATGCCCGACGCCTTGAGTTGAGCGAAGATCGGCGACTCCTTCATCTTCAGGCGGATGTAGAGCGAAATCATCACCAGGATGATGGAGACGAGGAAGGGGATGCGCCAGCCATAAGCGGAGAAGTCTTCCTTCGACATCGAGTTTTGCGTAACCAGAATCACGATCAGCGAGACGAAGAGACCGAGCGTTGCCGTGATCTGGATGAAGCTGGTGTAAAAGCCGCGCTTGTTGTCGGGCACATGCTCGCCCACGTAAACCGCGGCGCCGCCGTATTCTCCGCCCAGCGCCAGTCCCTGCAGGATACGGATTAATAGCAGCACAATCGGAGCGAACCAGCCGGCCGTGGCAAAGGACGGCAACAGTCCGATGACAAACGTCGAAAAGCCCATGATGGAGAGTGTGACCAGAAAGGCGTACTTGCGTCCCACCAGGTCGCCGATGCGGCCGAAGAAGAGTGCGCCGAACGGCCGCACCAGAAAACCGACCGCGAAGGTGGCCAGGTAGGCGACGTACTGGAACGTCTCGTTGCCTGGGGGATAAAACTTCGGGCTCAGGATGGCCGCCAGACTGCCGAAAATGTAGAAATCGTACCACTCGATCATGGTGCCGACGGATGAAGCCATGATCACACGCCAGATGCTGTACTCAGCCTTACCCGTTCCCGCCACTGCAGCATTCGCCATAACTTCCTCCATTTATCCCGAAGTCTTTGGTTCCTGGACATGCAGTGTGGGTCCGTTGCAGTCTCAGGCAATGTAAAGAGTGGGCGTGCCGGAGATGCACTCGCCACTCCTTGAGGAGCAGCGAATCCATCTCCGGCATCCCAAGCCGCAAGCATTGTAACGCTAAACACAACGCCTGCGGCCCTGTTGTTTAGAAGGTAAAGATTGGACCGAACTCATTGCGCCAGTTGTGCGCCTGCCGGGTCACGGTGGGCCCGAACTGCAGGTATTCCGGTTTGATCACGCCGCCGGCCTCGTGGAGGTTGGCGGTGTTGGTGACGATGTAACTGGCCTCGTGTACAAACGTGACCCACTTGTTGAGCCGGTAAGTGAGGGACGCGGTGTCCAGGTCAGTACGACCGAGGTGGTTGCCATGACCGGCGTCGGCGTAGTTAGCACGGTCGGTGCCCCATCCCAGGTGGAAGACCCAGCCGGAATTGTTGCCTTCGGGGTTGGCGTGGAAGATGCGCGAGAGCGGGAAGCTTAGCTCTGCGAATCCGCCCGATCCGCCGACGGGTTGAAGTTTCGCCACCTGGACTGGAGTGTTTGGGCAGTCCGTGGTGTCAGCCAATACAGGGTCTTTCACTGCGCCGACGCAGCCGAACGTAATGGCCCGTCCGCTTTCGGAAATGCCATTCGCGTCGAATGGATCGACCAGCGCGCCCAGGTTGGCGTAGACATCGTTGAGTTGGCCACCGAAGAAGAATCGCATGTCGTTTCCGCGATAGAACTTGGCGACGAAGGTTACCCATGGGGTGGGCAACTGAATCTCACCCGTATAGATGTTCTGCGCGTTGCCCACCTGCAAGCCAGTGGGAAACAGGCTGTAGAGAGTGCAAGTGCCGCCGCCCGCGCAGTTGGAAGCCCCGGACCAGGATTGAAAGTTATCCAATCCGACATTCGGGACAGTGGCGCTGGTGAAGAGGCTTACCGTACATGGCGTACCAAAGGCTGTACAAATGACGGTGTTTGAGGCCTCTTTGGTGTGCGGAATAAGTTCGCTCATGCGGGAGTGGTGGCCGCTGAAAATCAACTGGGCCGGTGCTACACCTCTCCAGCTTTTGTTGAGTGGGAATTGGAAGACGATACGGGCTTCCACTCCAGGTTGATCAGACTCGGCGCCAACGGCGTCACCGAAGCGCAAATGCTGGTCGGTCGTGAGCGCGGAGGAACCTTGTGCCGAAAGGACGAGGGCGACCTCTGGCTGAATCTTCAGATCACCCGCGTGAAATTGTACGCCGGTCTTGAACTGCGGAATGCGCTCATAGAGAGAGCCCATGCCCACGCCCAAGCCCGTGGTCTCGAACAGGCTGGGTAAAGTAGATGAGCCAAGCAGAGACCAATCCTGGCCGAATTCTGCGAACCAGGGCAGGTCGCCGAGTTTATGGTCAATACGCATCCAAGCCAGGCGGAGAGAGAACTGGTTGGAGCGCACGCTGCTGATGTTGCGATTGCTGACGTCGGTGTAATCGCCTTCGAAGTCGCCTTCCACACGGCCGGTAATGGTGAAGCCGGAGTTCTTCGGCACCCATTCAGTCTGCATGCCGATGCGGAAACTGCGCGCCTTGAGATGCACCTGGGGGTTGGTGGTGGGAGTGGCATTAGCAGTGTCGCCGAGCAGGAGTGGGAGTGGCCAGTCCTGGCTGCCGAAAGTGGCCCCGCCGCTGGAGGCTGTGTCGGAAATAGCGCTGGCTTTGTAGAAGCCGTACAGCTTCATGTTGGCGCCGCTGCCGAGTTTGATATCAGGAATCATTCCTCCCTGCTTGGGGATGTCGATGGGCAATACGCGGGTGGGCGTAATCGCCGGAATGATCGGTGGTCCGGCGGGCGGGGTTGATGTGGCCGTGGAAGCCTGAGCCGCCGGTTGGGTGGCAAGAGCTGTCGTCGCCGGAGCCGTCGCCGGTTGCGCTGCCGGGCTGGCCGCCGCGGACAAGTCCGCTGCGCTCAGTATTCCTTTACGCGAGAGTGCTTCTACGAGCACCTGAAATTGAGCGTTGGGCGCGGCATTTCGAATGGCGTTCGCCTCGGTGGGGGCCAGAACGCCTTTCGTCACCAGCACATTCAGCAACGCCGTGACATTCGCTTCTGCCGCGGTTGTGGTTAGGTTTGGGCTAGCCGCAGCGGGGGTGGATTCCGTGCTGGTTGCACCAGTTGAAGTTTCCTTTACTGTTTTCCCATCGTTGCTTCCTGCCATGACGGGCACAGCCGTAATGGCAAGGATTAGCAGACTCGAGAACAATCGCTTCAGCGTCGACATAGACGGTAGTCTCCTTTTTCCGCCCAAACGCAGGCTTGGGCACGAACATGGGGCGCAAAGCTAACCTATCGTCATGAACGATGTCAAGGCAGCGCTGCTTCGGGAACAACGTAGTTCCGGCCCGCTCAGGTCCTGGGTGTCAGGACATGGACGGGAACGCTACGTTGTTTTTGGGAACGCCGCTGTGACGGCGGTCACAGATCGCCGTGATTCTTATCAAGAGCGCCTCAACGAGATCCTCAAAACTTAGGCTGGTGGTTCTTCTCTCATCGTGAAAACACAGTATGATGTGACCTGCATCACTGCGGGGGATTCGCAGGCAGAGCAAAATCCACGCCATCCTAGTTCGTAGTTCGCGCACGCTCGGAGGCCCGCATGAGCGCTTTGACCGTGACAAACCAGAAAACATTTCCAACCTATTGGCCATGGATGAAGAATACGCAGCGCCAGAAATCGTCGTCCGTAATGCCATTCAAAAAGACTGGCAGGGAGAATGTGCTCGCTCACACAAAGATCCGGAGGCTTTTTGGGGGAGTACGCATCGCGCTTTGCCTGGTCGGAAAGTGGGACCGGGTGCTGGAGTGGGATGGCGTTCATCACAAATGGTTCACTGGCGCGAAGACCAATATCACCATTAATGCTCTGGACCGGCACGCCAAGTCCGATCGATGCAATCGCGCGGCTTTCATTTGGCTGGGCGAAGACGGCAGCGAGCGCATTGTCACCTATGGACAACTTCACCGCTATGGTCTGCCGTTTCGCCAATGGGTTGAAATCGCTGGGCGTGGTGAAGGGCGATCGCGTCGATCATCTATATGCCCCTGACCATCGAAGGCGCAGTGGCCATGCTGGCGTGTGCTCGGCTCGGCGCGATTCATTCCGTGGTGTATGCCGGCCTGGGTCACACCGCACTGCGAGACCGCATTGTCGACGCAGAGGCAAAGATTGTGATTGCGGGTGATGTCGGTTCCGGCGCGGCAAGACGGTGGCCCTGAAAGCTATCGTCGATGAGGCTTGGACAATCTGGAATTGTCGAGAAAGTCGTGGTGTATTCGCGAAGCGGAGCGGAACTCAGCGGCTCCGCGCGAGATCGACTTCAATGACCTGCTCAAGTTCTCTCCGCATTGTCCGGCAGAGGAAATGGACGCAGAAGATCCACTCTTCCTGCTCTACACGTCAGGTTCGACGGGCAAGCCCAAGGGCGTGTTACACGTGCACGGCGGCTACATGGTGGGAACGACCTACCATTTGGAGAACTACTACGATGTGGGCGACCGCGACATTTTCTGGTGCACTTCCGATATCGGTTGGGTCGTCGGCCATTCTTACATCGTGTATGCGCCACTTTGCGCGGGCGTGACCACGCTGTTTCGAGAAGGGGCAATCGACTATCCGAATCCTGGAGTTGCCTGGGATATCGTCGAACGCTACGGCGTCACTAAGATGTTCACTGCGCCTACCGCCTTGCGAATGTTCATGCGCTATGGCGAAAGCTTATCCGGCAGCGCACGACCTGACCACCCTGCGCGTAATCGCATGCGCAGGCGAGCCTCTGAATCCGGAAGCCTGGCGCTGGGCGCAAACCCACCTGGCCGGCGACGGCAAGTGGGGCTACGTTATTGATAACTGGTGGCAAACCGAATTGGGCGGACCCACGCTGGGGACACCACCGATCGATGGCGATGCGTCCCGGTAAATGTCGGCGTGGCGGTACCTGGACCGAGGCCGATGTGCTGGATGAAAACAACAAATCGGCGCCTGCCGGGAGTGGGAGGCCGGCTGGTGCTGAAGCGTCCGTTCCCTCACATGCTGCGCACCGTTTGGCGCGACCCGGCGCGCTACGAGCGCGACTGGCAGGTGATTCCCGGCTGCTATGTGACGGGCGACGTGGCCATGAAAGATAAAGACGGATACATCGCAGTTCTGGGCCGCTATGATGACGTGCTCAACGTAGCCGGACACCGCATCGGCACGGCGGAAGTGGAAAGCGCGCTGGTGTCGCATCCTGCGGTGGCCGAGGCTGCAGCCATTGGCGTGCCCGACCCCATGAAGGGCGAGACCATCAAGGTGTTCGTGCAAGTTCGGTCCGATCACGTGGCTTCCGATGCGCTGTCGGCCGCGCTGATCGAACATGTCCGGCGCGAACTGGGACCGATCGCAACTCCATCATCCTTGGAGTTTGTGGCTTCATTGCCGAAGACCAGATCGGGGAAAATCCTGCGGCGTTTTCTTAAGGCTAAAGAGGCTGGCGTTGATGCGGGTGATGTCTCCACAATGGAGGGCTAATGCTCGGCGAAATCGTGAGTGGGGACTGATCGGTTCCAGGTGGATTCCCGTTTCGGGCTGATACGAACTCCTGAGAGCAAGATTGACCATCTTTCAGGTGAACGATGTTGAATAATATTTGGAGTAAAGCCCGAAACCTTCACGCTGCGGCATATTTTGTCCGTCCGTTGCCCTATGTGCCGGGCGAAGCCTAAGGAGAGGTGCACTCTCAGCACAGGACACCCGTCAACCAAAACGCATCTCGCCCGAGGTGAGGCAGGCCGCCAAAGTCTTCAGCCCTGAGAACTCTGGCCAGGCAGCACTGCGAGTCCTGAAGAGTGTTACAAGCCGCGGAATTCGCGTCCTTTTCCAACATAAGTAGAGGAAATATTCCTTCATGAAAAGGGTAGCGGTTGGCGCCGCATCAGAAAATCCCCGGCGCCTGCAAAGTACAGGTCACGGCAGCCCATCACAGGAAACGTTGACCGTGGCGATCATTGGGATCAACTTGGGAGCCTGAGAACCACAGCCGGACACACCACTTCCTGATAACCTCAAACAGGAGAAACCCAGCCGTTGCCGCCGATCATCAATGCTCAGGGAATATCGAAAGCCTTTGGGGCCAGTCCGCTCTTCCAGAACATCAGCTTTACAGTTTCTGAGGGCGAGCGTATTGGGCTGATCGGTCCGAACGGTTCCGGCAAATCAACCCTGCTGCGGATTCTTGCCGGCGACGTGAGTCCTGACAGTGGGGAAATCGCAGCCCGCAAACGGATTCGTCTCAGCTACATCGAGCAGGATTCGAAATTTAAGCCGGGCGCGACCGTCCGCTCCGTCGCTCAGAGCGCGATGGAGCGCGCCACGGTGGCGGAGTCAGAACGCGGCACTCGCTTCGCAGAGACTCTGGGACGGGCAGGCTTCGAAGACTTCGACGCGGAGGCTTCCAGTTTATCTGGCGGCTGGCAGAAGCGGCTGGCCATAGTTGAGGCGCTGGTTCAGGGACCGGATATTCTGCTGCTCGATGAGCCAACCAATCATCTGGATCTGGCGGGAATCGAGTGGCTCGAAGGTTTGCTGGAAGCGGCGGCTTTCGCCTGCGTGGTGGTCAGTCACGATCGCTACTTTCTTGAAAACGTTGCCACTGAAATGGTGGAGTTGAACCGGACTTATCCCGACGGATTGCTGCGTGTGTCGGGAACCTACAGCCGATTCCTGGAGAAGAAAGAAGAATTCCTGCACGCGCAGTCAAAACGTCAGGAAGCGCTGGAGAACCTGGTTCATAAAGAGATCGAATGGCTTCGGCGTGGCGCCAAAGCGCGGACCAGAAAGTCTAAGGCGCGCATCGACAAGGCCGGCAGGTTAATGGGTGAACTTGCAGACCTGAACGCCAGAAGCCGGAGCGAGTATGCGCAGATCGATTTCTCCGCCACCGATCGAAAAACGAAGCGGCTGATCGAACTGGAAGACGTTTCTTGCGAAGTTGGAGATCGCAAGCTGTTTGCCGGCCTTAATTTTGTAGTCACTGCCGGGATGAAAGTGGGATTGGTGGGGCCGAACGGCAGCGGAAAAACGAGTTTGCTGCGGCTGTTGCGCGGAGAGTTGGCTCCGACAAGCGGAGAGATTCACCGTGCCGATTGGCTTCGCATTGTTTATTTCGATCAGACCCGCGAACTGGACCCCAATATAACTCTGCGCCGTGCTCTGGCTCCGGAAGGCGATTCTGTCGTTTATCAGGACCGTATGATCCACGTGGCGTCATGGGCGGCCAAGTTCTTGTTCGCGGGCGAGCAACTGAATCAGCCTGTAGGACGGCTTTCTGGCGGCGAGCGGGCGCGAGTCCTCATCGCTCAACTCATGTTGCAGCCCGCCGACGTTTTGCTGCTCGATGAACCTACGAACGATCTCGACATCCCGACGCTCGACATTCTGGAGGAAAGTCTGTTGGAGTTTCGCGGCTCGCTGGTTCTGGTGACGCATGACCGCTACGTGCTGGACCGCGTTTCAACCGTGGTTCTCGGACTCGATGGGCTGGGCAGCGCAAGCCTTTTCGCGGATTACTCGCAGTGGGAATCATGGCAGGAAGAGCGCATGCAATCGGCGAGAGACGGCGCTCGCCTTAACATGCGGGCCGCGCCTTCTGCAGAGAGCGTCGGGCAGCCATCCGGAAAAAAAGCTGTCATATCTAGAGGCGCGCGACTATGACACGATCGAGCAGCGTGTCGCCGATGCCGAGCAGGTTTTGCAAACCAAACGTGCCCAGCTTGAAGATCCGCAGATCGCCAGTGACGGTCCGCGGCTGGTGACGGCACACGCGGAGATGGAAGAGGCGCAGAACAACGTGGATACGCTCTACGCACGCTGGGCCGAACTGGAGAAAAAGAAAAACTGAACCCCGCTTTTCCGTTCTGCTCAGCGCGCCAGACAAAATGCGATGATCGTGTTTCCGCGAGTTCCGGTACCCTCTTCAGCTCTCTTCAGCAAGGCGGATTCGAGATCGTCCGGATCGGGCGTCATCTCGCAGGCGGCGATTTGTTCGTCCGAAGCGCCGTGATAGCAGAGTTCGCAAACTCCCAAACCATCCTCAGAGCGGACTGGGGGGCCAAAAGTGCGACAAGTCATGGGGCGTGATTCATAGAGTTCGCAGTTCCCTGTCTCCGGATCGAGCGCGGGACACGGCTCTTCATTTGCGAAATCAGCAAAGCGCTCGTCCGCCTCGTCGCCTTCATCCAAGATTCCGCTCACCGGATCACCCGGAAAGTCCCGCGTTAACCGTGCCACTGCATCACGAGCGCGTTCGCGCACGCGGTCGGCATGCCGGGGCGCGCGCTTTTCCAGATCGGTGAGCCCTCGGCGCAAGCGCAATGCATCGAGCTGATTGATGGGAAAAACTCCGATGCAGCACTGCGTGCACCCCGGGCGGCAGACCAGCCACTCCCCGCTCCGGCGCGCGGCCTCGGCTAAGGCAGAATCTACGATCTGAATCAGCCTCAGGTCTTTGGCACGTGGAAACGGATTCGACATGGCGATATCTTAATCATATAACTCGGACGGATTTATCTGCCGTGGGGATATTCGGTCTCTTGCATCCTCCCGTATATTGGAAGGGTCCGCGAGTGCTGAATGAAAATGGCAGAACACTATTTCGTAGGCGTGGACGTCGGCGGTACGAAAGTGGCAGCTGGTTTAGTGAACTCCGCCGGAGAAATCACCCACAGCACGCGCGTCGCAATGGCGGCAGCGGACGCAGCGGCTGGTTTGGCCTCTGTCACCTCTGCGATTGATTCGGTTCGCGCCGCAGCCAATCCTGATACGAAATTGCAGGATTCAATCTCCGGCATCGGAATCTGTGCCCCTGGCCCGCTCGATGCGCGGACCGGCATCGTGATTAATCCCCCGAATCTTCCCGGATGGCGCAACTTCCCCCTGGCCGATTTGGTATCGAAAGCCTATGGCTTGCCGGTTCGCGTCGACAATGACGGCAATGCTGCGGCGCTGGCGGAAGCTTTATGGGGCGCTGGCCGCGGTTATCGAAACGTCTTCTACGCCACCATCGGGACGGGCGTCGGCACGGGGATTGTTTTCGATGGCCGCATCTATCACGGCCGCAGTGGAGCTGCCGCCGAGGGCGGTCACATCACCATCGACTATCGCGGCCCGCGCTGCGGATGCGGCAAGCTGGGTTGCATCGAAGCTCTTGCCTCCGGGCCCGCGATTGCTCGACGAGCCGCCGAAAAAATCACTGCAGGCCGAGGTTCAGCCATTTCGGAACTTGCCGGAGGCCAACTTGATCGCATCATCAGCGAGATCGTGGGCCAAGCCTACCTTTCCGGCGATCTACTGGCCAAGGAGATCTTACAAGAGACCGCGATGTTTCTCACCGTGTGGCTGGGCAACATCGTAGACTTGCTCGAACCTGACGTCATGATTGTCGGCGGGGGCGTTGCCGCGATGCTGCAACCGTTCTTCGGAGAAGTACGCAACGGCCTCCCAACCTGGTGCGTGAATTCGCAGTGCCAGAAAATCCCGCTGGTGATGGCCCACTACGGCGGGGATGCAGGCATTGCCGGCGGCGCCGCCCTCTGCCTTGCAACCTCCCCGCCCAGGGGGTAGCTGCTGCCTCTTACTTGCCCGCTACTTTTTTCACAACGCTCAGCGTGATGCTGGAGGGATATTGGGCTGAGTGGTGCACAACGTTGTGCGCCACAATGCCCTGCGACTCATTGTAGTTAGCGCCGCCGGTGTTGAGGTTTCTGTCGAAGCGCGGAAAGTTGCTGCTGCTGACTTCAATTCGCAACTGGTCTCCGGCAGCAAAGTAGTTGCTGGTCTGCATGGGCTGCAGCGCGACTTTGTAGACTTTGCCTTTCTCCATCAAAACCGCCGGCTTGTCATACCCCTCGCGATAGCGGACACGCTGGATATTTTCTTCGATGTTATACGCGGTGCCGTCGGGCAGCACGTCGATGAGCTTCACCGTGAAGTCTGTGTCCTTGGCATCGCTCGACACGTAGAGCGTCACGTCAATGGGGCCGCTGACCTCTATGCCTTCTTTGAGCGGGCCGGTGCTGTAGACGAGGACGTCGTCGCGTGTTTCCAACCCTCGCTGGTCAACCGCGCCGGGCTTGTAATCGGCGCCCATGCAGCAGAAGCCTCCACCGCGGGTGGGTACGGGATTCATGGGATCGTAGACGAATTTGTCAGGATTATCTTTCTGCTCCGGCGCGGCGAGCAAAGAGCCATCTCCGTCGAGAGAATTCGCGTGGCCACCGCTCGCCAGGTAATACGTAACCGGCTTTGCGCCCTCCGGAGGCCAGGTGTCGGAAGATTGCCACTGATTGCTCCCCATTGTGTAATACCGGACCTTTGGCGTTTTGGCGAGCAGTCCGTTGTCCTCTCCCTTTAGGAAGTGATCAAACCAGCCGTAGGTAAAGGCGTCATAGTCGAGGCGCGCGTCGCCCATGTCCCGCTCGCCTACCATTGTGTGTTCCGCGGCGCGCTTATAGCTGCAATGGGCGACCGGAGCGATGATCGCGTACTGCTGGCTGGCGACGGACGGGCTGGCCGTTTTGCGGACATAGTTATACGCAGCAAGGTTGGGCGCGACGCTTACGTCATACCAGGTCATGAGCCAAAGTCCGGGGATGTCGATGCGCATGTTGTCGTGCCACAACCCGCCTTGGTACCACGAAGGATCGTTCGGAGTGCGCTCGATCATGCCAGGCTTGCCGGAGGGAGTCTTGTCAGCATAGATGCCGTGCGGACTGCCGGCTGCGGCAAGGATGTCTTTCACGGGCAGGTGCTGTAGGGCCTTGCCCCAGTCAACGGTGGGGGGGTGCGCGGAGAGATCGTACGATTTGGCGGCTGTGGCCAGGGCTTGCTGCGACGTGCCCGGCGGAAAGTTGGGCCGGCCGTCGTTGGTTTGCAGTCCGGATTCGTACAGCCAGACTCCGAAAAGCATTTGCACAGCCCCGCCGCGAAACCAGTTGCCCTGCTCGTAATATGGACCAACCCGGCCGACGCCGGCGCCAAAGCTCTCTGGAATGAAAGTGGCGAGGGCCTTGTTGCCGCGCGAGGCCACTGCCAGCTGCCACTCTGCCGTGGAGGAGCAGCCGATAAGTCCGACCTTGTCGGCAGACCAGGGCAGAGCGCCCATCCAGTCGAGCGCATCGTCGGAGTCCGTGAGCGGCGGACCCAGAATGTCGTAGTCCCCTTCAGAGAAGTAGCGGCCGCGCTCATTCATCTCAACGAAAGCGTAGCCGCGCTTCACCGCTTCCAACGCACTGGACATATCGCGAGGCGCGCCCAACTCCACGTCCCAGTAGTTAAAGTTGTAGGGCGTGCGAACGAAGATGATGGGATATTTCTTCGACTCATCCTTCGGACGGTAAATATCGGCCTGCATGCGCTTGCCATCGCGCATGGGCACCATGACCTTGCGCCCGATGATGGCGATCGACTCGAGTTCTTTTTCGGTGGCGTTGCGGCGGGCGATGGCAGCCGCGTCCTGCGATCTGGCCTGCGCGTGTGCGGGCGGTCTGACGCCCACCAAGATGCTAATGCACAAAACTGCAAGACACGCCAACTTCGCAAGTCGATTCATTCCGGCATCTCCCTTCAAAGCTGCGATTGGCACTGGATTCCCGTGCAGACACTATAACTCAGGGGTCCATCCTGTCTACTCCCAACACAATCTTTCGGCAGCTCCATTTATTGATGGCTATGATCGGTGGGATCCGGCGGTACCGGGAAGACCGCCCCACACAGCTGCGTATCGAGTATGATTTTACCCAACCAGGCCGAAAGCGTACCGCAACCTTATATTCGCAAATGTTCCGTTTATATATGCCTTGACACGTATATGCTCCGTGGAGTATACCAATCGAATGGAATCTGTATTCGAGATCATTGCGGAGCCAAACCGCCGCGCGATATTGAGCCTTCTGGTCTCGTCACAACAATCGGTGGGAGAGATCGAGCGCCAGCTTCGTATGTCTCAGCCGACGGTATCAAAGCATCTGCGAGTGCTGCGCGAGGCCGGTTTCGTGGAATCGACAGTGGACGCACAGCGCCGCCTGTATCGTCTGAAACCCGAGCCGTTTGAGGAGCTGGATGCCTGGCTGGCTCGGTTCCGCCGGTTCTGGTCCGTTCACGTGGATGCTCTCGAACGCCACCTCGACCATGTGGGGCAAACTAGACCGGAACTATCAAAACTAACGAAATGGAAGACCAGGGAGAAGACGACGCGGCCCAAACCGCGAACGTGACAAAGGAGAAACGAAATGAAAATCAAACTGACTAGCGTATACGTGGACAACCAGGATAAAGCGCTGCGCTTCTATACGGAGGTGCTGGGCTTCGCCAAGAAGACCGATTTCAGTCAGGGCCCATTTCGCTGGCTGACCGTGGCTTCGCCCGAGGAGCCGGAGGGCACTGAGCTGCAGCTGGCGCTGAACAACAACCCCGCGGCCCAGGCGTATCAGCAGGCAATCTTTCAACAGCACCAGTCCGCGGCCAATTTTATTCACCGACGACGTCAAAGGCGACTACGAGCGCATCAAGGCACGCGGGGCCGAGTTTACGATGCCGCCCATGGACGTGACCGGCGCGACCATTGCGATGCTGAACGACACCTGCGGCAACCTGATTCAGATCACGCAGCTGAAGCGCTGGTAGGGCAGACGTCCAGCACCGTTGTTCAGCATCGCTGTTGAGCAGCGTTGTTCAGCACTAGGAAGACCAAGGAAGAGAAGATGACCGAACCTGAGCTGTACGAACCGGGTCCCGCCAACCTGGCGCGGGTATTGAAAGATGGAGAGAAAGTGGACGCTCATTCTTGTCCGGGATCTGCGCCACTCGCCGGAGAAAGTCTGGCAGGCGCTAACCGATCCGGCGCAGCTGCGCGAGTGGGCTCCTTTTGTGACCGACGGGAGTCTGGGTGCGGTTGGGATGGTGAAGCTTACCTGGGTGGGAGCGCCCACGCCGATCGAGACAAAAGTGACGCGAGTGGAAGCTCCCAGGGCGCTTGAGTACGGCGATATGCGTTGGGAACTCGAGGCCGCTGGCGGTGGCACGCGCCTGACGCTTTGGGCCAAGATTGATCGCCGGTTCGTCTCCATGGGTGCAGCCGGGTGGCACATTTCTTTCGATGTTCTGGATCACCTGCTCAGCGGAACTCCCATCGGCCGCATCGCTGGCGGCGATGCCACGAAGTTCGCCGGCTGGCAGCGGCTGAACGCGGAGTACGCCAAGCAGTTTGGTATGAAAGCGCCTAACTGGCCGCCAAAAGCCAAGCCGGAATAAATGACCCGGTATCACCGGTAAAGGAGGACCAATTAGTTATGACAGAAGCAACTAAACGTTCAATTTTTCGCTGGGTTCACATCATCTGTGGCATTCCGATACTCGGTTACATTTATGATTCGCCTTCGGATACTCACAACTACGCCTTCAGTGTCAGCTATGTCTTTCTTCCTGTACTGCTGCTTTCGGGGCTTTGGATGTGGAAAGGGCATGTCGTTCGGCGACTATTTCGAAGCGATCGGCCTAACAACGGGCTGCAGCGAACCGCCTGAAAACGGAATAAGAATTCGAGGAGGCATGAAGATCCAATGAATCCATCGGAACGTATTGACGAGCTGATCGCAAAACTCACAGACTGGCGTGGCAAAGCGTTAGCCAGCGTCCGCAAGAGTATCCTTCAAGCCGACCGCGAGATCATCGAGGAATGGAAGTGGATGGGAAGCCCAGTGTGGTCTCGCGACGGAATGATCGCAGTCGGCAACGCCCACAAAGATAAAGTGAAGCTTACCTTTTCCAACGGGGCGCACCTCCCGGACCCTGACAAGCTTTTCAACGCAGGCCTCGGAGGCAACGCGTGGCGAGCGATCGATTTGTTTGAGGGCGATAAAATTAATGAGCGTGCTCTAAAAAATCTCGTCCGGGCCGCCGTTGATTACAATCAGACCAAATTGAAGAGGAAAGCGCCTGCCAAAGTACATAAAAGTAAAAAGCGATGAACCTGCAGATGGATCACAAAACCATGCCCCAACCACCCAAGAGGAATAAAAGGGACTTGTCGCCAGCAGAACAGAAGGAACTACTCGGAGCACTGAAAGCCCGCTTCGAGAAAAAATGAACCGCCACAAAAGTCTTGAATGGGCGAGCGTACAAGCAAAGCTGGAAGCGAATGCTGAAAAACTGTGGTCTCTCAGTGAGATGGAAAGAACTGGCGGTGAACCGGACGTTGTGGGTCATGACAAAAAGACGGGCGAATACATTTTTTATGATTGTTCAGCGGAAAGTCCGAAAGGCCGCAGAAGTCTTTGTTACGACCGTGAAGCGCTGGACTCAAGAAAAGAAAACAAACCAAAAAGTAGTGCGATGGATATGGCAGCCGCCATGGGCATTGAGCTTTTGACGGAAGAGCAATATCGAGAGTTGCAGAAGCTGGGAGAGTTCGATACGAAAACGTCGAGCTGGGTGAAAACACCTTCCACTGTCAGAAAACTCGGCGGCGCCCTGTTTTGTGACCGCCGCTTCGACACTGTTTTCCTGTATCACAACGGTGCGGAATCTTACTATGCCGGCAGGGCATTCCGTGGCTGGCTAAGGGTCTAGATGTGCGTGCCTGCTCATCGTCGGTGCCATTCCCATACTCGGCTATATCTATAGCCCGTTTGAAAAGCTTCAGACTACGCCCCCCCAACCCGGTTCGTCTTCCTTCCTGTAATGGTCCTTTCGGGTTTGTGGATGTGGAAAGGCCACGTCGTTCGACGACTGATTTCGAAGTGATCGGCCCAGTGATTGCAATCGCTGTCGCGCCGGGAAGTCGCGCGAGCGCGGAAACGGACGGGTGGACCGCTCGCGCCTTCTTTTGGCTTCGGTTGGCTCACGTTCCGGCACACGTTCGCAGCGCTCTCAAGGATGATAGCGAAAACGTTACCGGAGGATTTACAAGTGGTTAATATGGTTGGCGTCCCTAACCAGTGACACTTGGAACCATATCGCAAGCTGGCTCCAACAGATGAGTTCCCTACGACAAACAGGAGCTTTCGCTGGATTCTAGCGCTGGCGAAGACCCTTTCTTTGGCCGAGTAAGGGCCCAATGAATATCCCAACAGTGTATTGAACCATTTAACGTGACCTGAGCATATCCACCCTCAAGCAGAGTCCCCACCTCCAAACTGAAGTCCTTGATTTTGTGCAAGACATAGTAGGGCATCGTTCGACTTCGTCGCCGAGCGCCGGTGGTGTTCCTGTTTTCGACGGAGCACAATGATGTCTACACCTATTGATGCACACGGTGAGGTTAGCTTATGGTTGGCGTGCTGCGGCCTTCATCATTGCCGCATAGCCGGGATTCCACTTCTCGTACCACTTCGCAACGTAAGCTCTAGCGTCTGCAAATACATCGGCCACAGGGCTTTTCTCAAATTTCGCGGGATCATAGACTGACCGATCCCACTCCGCTTTAATCGGGTTACAGCAGCAACAGGCGACCGCCAGATTCTCTTCATTGTCTCTTCCATCCCGACATCTGGGTCTGATATGGTCAACAGTCAATTGATGCGTAGCCAGAAGACTGCTCATCCCATCGAATCCGCAGTATGCGCACCTGAATTTTCCATTGACCCAAGCGTCCCTATTCAGACCCCACTTTTCTTTTTCTTCCATGAAATGCTCCGCCATTTTGAGGGACTTGCTTGACACTAATCCAGCGCCGCAGTGAGGAGTCCGCTAACTTCTGTCGTCTTCTTCGTCAACCGATAGACCCAGCGACCATAGCTCCCTTCGGCATTTACAGCAGATACCCACCGCTCCGCCGCGTGCCGCTTTACCTCCTCCAGCGGGTCGTAGCCCTTCGTCTCAAGGATCATGTGAACAGGGTCAGCAACTCGCAGCCGGATGATGAAGTCGGGCATGTAGTCGTGCATCTGCCCGTTGTTCAGGTACGGAATCGCGAAGCCTAGCCCCGCATTCTTCACGAACGAGTGAACAGCAGGATGCTTGTCGATGTAATACGCGGCGGACTGCTCCCATCTTTTCGTGTCGGGCACAACGTAGTTCACATGGCTCCGAAGTACCTCGACAGCTTCACGGCTCGTCCAATAATCGACATCAGCAGTCGTGCCGGGGCCGCGTGTCGATTCATAGCGTGGAATTTCTGGCGCCTCTCCCTCAGACGTGTCGGGCCGCAATGCCTCTAACAGAAGTTCGACTATCCACGGGTAGTAGGGCGCTAGGAAGAGGTCTTTAAGATCGGCAGGCGGTCGCACCTCTACCTTCTCCTTCACGTAGCGCCAAATGATCTGCACAAGCTGCGGAAAGAGAACGTGGCTGGGAATCTCGCATCGCGACTGTGCAATGCAGTCGCCTGTCAGAGCCTTCGCCAAGTCAAACACGAGTTCCTGAATGCGCCGCTTCGCTCGGAATTCCTTGAGCGTCACGTCAACAATGTATCCCGGCCCGCTCAAGGAGAGCTTGCCGCTTGTGTTTATGTTCAAGCCTTTGGTCTGCACTTCCGGCGGGATTTTATCGGGATGGAGGACCAGCGAAGGCACGTTGGCCCAGTCCACGGTGATCTTGTTCCGAATCGCTTGCGTGTAACCTTCCACGCGGGGGAACTTTATCTCAAACTCGGCGCGTTGCGGCAGAGCGTGAACGTGGTACTTCTTCACACGCGGCGCGGGCGCTCCCGTCTTGCTGGCCTTGAACGGGATGACCTCGAAGGGAACGCCGAGCACTTGGGCAACTTCTTCTGTAAACTTGCCGTCTGCTCCCAGTTCATAGCTGGCCCGCCGCAGTCCGCGCCCGACAACCTGCTCACAGAGCAACTGCGACATAAAGGGGCGTAGCCCGATGATGTGCGTCACAGTGTTGCAGTCCCAACCCTCAGTAAGCATCCCGACGCTGACAATACAGCGCACGTCGCGCCCCGGTGGATGCAGCGGCCTCTCCAGCTTCTTCGCCAGTTCCTCAAAGCCTTCCGGCAAGATCGGTCGCCCTTGGCGGTCACGCGGCCAATCCGCTTTTCCAACAGTGTCGAGCGTGAAACGCATCCATCGGGACTCATCGTTCTTGGCTTCACCCGTGTCCGTTTCATGGACGACCTTTGAGTCAACTCGAATGGTATAGAACTGCCCGTCACGGTTTCGGAATCCTTCGATCTTTGAAGTCGGTATCCCCACGGGCTTCACATCATTCGCCAGCCATTCATAGAAAACCTTGGCAATGCTCGTGTTCTTGCAGACCAAAATAAACACCGGTGGTCGCGAGTCAGTTCCGCCGTCAGACCACTTCTTACGAGTCTTCTCCCATTCGCCCGCGAGAATCCCAATCGGATGATGCGCGAACTTGATGATCGCCTCAGGTTTCACTTGTCCCTTGCGCCCGCCTTTTTCTTGGGGTGTTAGCTTTTTCTCGATGATCCATTTCCAGATATTGAAGTAAGCCGCGACATCATCACCCGCTGTGTCCCGCACGGCTAATTGTGGAATTTTCACCAGCCCCGCTTCGATCGCGTCGATCAACCCGAAGTCGCTCACGATCCAAGGGAAGGGCTTGTTGGTTTCCTGTCCGACTCTTCCGAGAAAGTACGGCGTAGCAGAAAGGTCGATGCAGACATTGATCCCGCGAAGCTTCTGAATCTTGTCCAGACCGTCAACCCAGACGGTCGCTTCTTTGAAGAACTCTTCCGCTTCCTCATCTTCGCCGAACTCGTCATCCTCTCCAGACTCTGGTTCGTCCCGCCGGATGCGGTAAGCGTGGTGCGCCTCGTCGTTCAGCACAAGAATGTTCTGCTTCCCGCCAACCTCCCGGCCCATTACGCGACTCAGCAAAGACGTGTCGCTCTCGACGTAGCGCGTCGTTTCAACCGTAACTTTCTTAAGATTCCCCTCGGGATCATTCTCCGTGCTGACGACATTCAGCATTCCGGCAGCAAGTTGCTTCTGATAGTCTTTCAGGCTTAGGTATCGCTTGTTGCGTGCCGTCGTAGTTTTGCTGGCAAGGTTGATCGTTTCGCGCACGGCTACAGGCACGCCCGTCTTGATAACCTTCCCGCCGATCCCGCCCGCCTGCATAGTCTGCGGTTCAAAAACGTGCCAGTTCGTTACCAGCACCCGGCCTTGGGTCAGCGACGGCATGAGGTGTTGCGGCACAAGATCGCGGGTGCGATAAACGCTGGCCTCGCCGTTCTCTGGGTTCAACTCTGCGAGGCGCTGACGAATCGTCACGTTCGGGCAGACGACCAGCGCCACGTCGGAGAACCTCCCGTCGCTCCGATTGTTCACCTTGTTCAAAATGCTCCAGGCACAGAGCATTCCCATGACGGTTGTCTTTCCGCTGCCCGTCGCCATTTTGCAGGAGTAGCGTTGAAAACCCGCGTAACCTTCCGCCTTGCGGTCATCGCTAGGTTCGTCGCGAGGAATCGAGATGCCTTGCAGGAAGTCTGCTCTCGCCTCGGTTATGAAAATGATTGCAAGAGCAGCTTCCAACTGAGCGAAGAATAGCCGCTTCTCTCTGCCGTCCCGAGTCCACCACTGAATCAACTCCAGCGTCGTGCGACTCACGCCCGGATAGCCCTGCCCTTGCCACGCCTCCAATCGTTCGCGGATCAGATTCACCAGCGCCAACTCATAGCCCGATGGATATTCACTCGAAGGTTTCAGCAGTCTCTCGTCAGTCTTCCACGGCTCTTTCTGGTCACGCGGGGCAAAAATAACGGAAGGACGGCGACGGCCTTCTTTCAGGATCGGGCTTTCGCCCTCTTGGATGTACCAGTATCGCGTCGGTTTCTCGAAGGGAGTGTTCTGGATCGGCTCGTGAACCTCCGCAACAACGAAGTCGCTCATTTCCCGACCTCGCTCATCGGCTTCACGATCAGCAACTCATTGCCGCGCTCATCAATCACTTTTACGGCAACCTGCCCGTGTTCTCCGGCCTCGAAGGGTGCGCTCACCGTGCCGGCCAAGTGATCCCAGACTGTTTCTTCATAGTCTCCGCGCAACGCCTTTTTCAAGTTCTCCCATGCGCCCGTTTTAGGGAAGAAAGCCTGCGAAACGTGGAAGCACAAACCGTTGTAATCCGTATCGAGAAACCATGCCGGAACTTCATCGCCGCGACGATTCAACACTTCCATCGTTGTAGGATCGAAAACGTCCATGCCAAGCAGTTCAACTTCGTACCTCTGCGGCTCGTTCTTGCTCTGCGGCTTCACCCGGCGTAATTCGGCTTCCGGCATCCCGCAAACGCTGAAGACTTGGCTGGAGCGCATATTCTTCAGTAGATCGCCCATCATCAGATCGGGTGTAGCTTGCACGTAGGTTGCAGGGATTCCGACAACTTCGTCGCACTTCTCAATCAACTCGCGGGCATTCGGCTGTATAGCAAAGCCCGTAACGTACAGGTGCGTGTAGTTTTTTGCGTTCGCTTCTTTCGCAGCTTGCCAAACCAAGCCTTCATTAACCGCCCCATTCTCGGGGCCGAAGACAAAGGCCACGAGCTTAGAGGAAAGCGGCAGTGCCTTACCGTTTTGTTCGGCGGCTTCCTGCATTGCATCTTCCAATGTCGGCTTCTGACCTGGAGCCGTCGCGTCCACGAAAGCCTCGGCAGAAAGGGACAGTGTCTTCGCTGGCGGACGAATACTCTTGATCGTGACCGTGCGATTGCCTTCGAGTCGCAGGACGGGAGACTTGCGCAGAATTTCAATCATGCGCTCAACAAACGAACCGTCCGATGTGGTTTCACCAGACTGGACGCTCGGTTTGCTGCTCGATTCTTCCCAGTCCATCGGCGTGGGTATCGTGGCCTCGAAACAGAACGGGCCAGTGACCCGAGTAATTCTGTTGTCGGATTCTGGCCTGTCAACTAACACCTCTTCGTCCGGGAGTTCGTTGTTGGCGATAGACTTTAGCGTGACGTGGGGCACGATGCCGCCTACTTCTTCGCCTTTGTTGTTCTGCTTTTGTTTATAGACGAAGCCCACAGCCGGACCTCGGTGATCGTCTTTGAGTTCATACCAAGCGAAGGTAGCCGTAAGGACTCGCTGTCTGGCAAGGGCCAGCGGAACGCGACTCGTGTCTATGGTGATCCAGCGCCGTCCCCATTGCTCGGCGATGTAAGCTGTGGTACCGCTTCCGCATGTTGGATCGAGGACGAGGTCACCAGGATCAGTGGTCATGAGTACACATCGCTGTATGGTCAGATTTGAAGTCTGTACCACATAGAATTTTTCGGTAAACGTGCCAAGGATGGTATCGTCCCAGACCGTGTCCAGAGACATCCAGGGGAAGTCATCTTCATACAGCTTGTAGGCTAAGGAATTGCCTTGCTGCACAATTCGGCGTTGCTTGATTAGTTGTTGCATGCCCTCGATGTTTGTTGCCCAGCGCCGAGTGTGTGCGGGCCGATAGACTTTCCCCCCGAATTCAAATGGGTAACTGGAGTGTTCGGACCAGTGCAAGTGAGTTACGAATGGCGGCGGGGGTAGGCGGGTGGACCATACCTAAACTTTTTATATACGCGTATAGACAAAAGTTTAGTGTTCTACCCCCGCCTACCCCCGCCGCAGTTGAGGGAGGCGAATGAGCACTAAAGAGAGCGAAGCACACGTACACGCACCGTCTCCCGGCCCCCGCCGCTTAGCGGCGTGCGTAGAACTAAACCGCAACGGCAAGCGCTGCAAAGCGCCGCCGTTGCGTGGTGCTAACAAATGCGCTCTGCATACGCCCGGCAACGCCCAGAGCCTCGGGCGCAAAGGCGGACTGCGACGAGCGATATTCGACCCTGATAACTTGACGCACTTTGGAGCGCCGAAAACCGTGGACGAAGTGTTGTTAATTCTCGGCCAGGTATCGGTGGAAATCCATCGCGGCGAGATTGATCCTCGCGTGGCGGCCACTTTAACTACCACGCTTACCGCCTTGCTAAACGGAATTGAGATTAAAGAGCAAGGCGCACTTCTCGAAGAGTTGGAACGTCGCACCGGGCTACAAGATTCAATGGCGCAACTGCGAGATGAAGTGAGCGGGAGGTTTCAGTGAGCAGCCGTCACCATGAACGCATTCGGCGTGTAGTTTCCTACGTTCGGACGCAGGGTCGCAATCTAGTTCCGCTGTTCGTTTTCCACGGTGCGGAGACGTTGCCTTGTACGCCGCAGGCGGAAATCGACGCGGCGCGTGTAGCGGATCGGCCAATTATGAACATTCTTTTCGTGAAAGCGGAACACTCAGAATCGAACGTTGAACAGCCTGACAGCATTACCCCTGCGTTACCGGGATTTGATACGCAGGACTGAGAGCTTCGAGATGCCGCGACGGACGTGGGTTTCGGCTCTGGATTGTAATCAGCGTTACCGCCGGGCGGGGGCGGTTAGGACGCAAAACGCAACTATGGAGGCATGAAGTGAAAGACGAACTGATCAAGAATTTTTCCCAAGCAATAGTGCAGTTGGACGATCCTGCCAGCGCCGCCGAACCCAGCGACGTTTCCGGCTTGCCGAGCGGCGGCAGTGAGCCGCGCGCGGTATTCGGGTTGCCACGTGAACTGCCTTCCCTGTTCGGCGGAGTAAACGCAGGACCGCCGACCAATTTACCGGAACAGGTTTCGCAGTCGCAGATTGCCTCTGAGAACCGCAAGCGCTGGAGCAGCGACGGCGCTGCTAAGGATGGTGAATGATGCTCCGTTACCGATCGCAAAGGAAAATCGACACTCACAAGACACGCGACCAAGCCAGCAATGCTGTGGCGAACGGGTCTTTACGCACAGCGCTTTTTCGACCAGGTTCACGCGCTGTCTGTAAATGTCAGGCGGGCGAATGCACGCCCGACGCGTGCGACCAGTTGTACATAATCGATGAAGATGGAACACACATCGCGACGTTTTATGGGCGAGCATATCGCGCTACTGACGAAGAGAATTCTGCCGGCGCGGGTGTTAGTGGACTTTGCATTTACCGGATGTCAGGTGCGGGCGAGACACGCGACGAAGACCGCTTGCTGAGTTTGCAAGCCGCGCTAAGACGCCTGAACGAGAAGAATGCGGAGTTCTGGCGGCGCGGCGACACGACGGAATAAATGGGAGCGCGATTACAAACGGGAAATGATTCGTATCACGCAAGGAGAACACAAAATGTCAGCCGTAACAATAATCGAACAGCAATTGGAAGCAGCCCGCGCCGAAGAGGCGAAGTCCAGGCGCGAAGCGGCGAAACAGAAAATCGAGGAGCTTCGCCGCGAAGGAGCCATGCTGCTAAAAGAATTGCGCCCGCTAGCCAAGCAGGTGCGCGAGGCACAACGGGAGCGCTTGCGGCTGCATGGTCTGTTGGTGCAGGCGCGCAACAATATCTTGGCCTTTAGCCAACAACTCAATCCGCTCGACTTCCCTTCGGACGAAAAGATTGCGGAGCAGGCTCAACAGTTAGAGACGTGGAAGAATCGACAAAAGGAATTACTGGCTCAACACGCGCGCAGCTGTGAGCGCGAGGCGGTACGCTCGCAGGCCGTGGCGTTGCAACGCAAGCTGGATCATTTGCAGTATTCGATCAGCAACCTGACCGCCGTTTCCGAAGGCCGCTTGCCGGGCCAGTTGGACAAGGGCGGTTTGTCTACCTGTGAAGATTTCATCGGCAATCTGCAAACGGCGCATTTATGAATCGCGACATTCGGGACGCGCGCGCGCATCAGCGACGAGGATTCCTTTCTCTCCTTGCCTCGGAAGCTTCCCGAATACGGGGCCGCGGCGCCAACACTCAGCGGCCTCGGATTTAAGTTTCGCGAGCCGTGAGCGGTACTGTTATCCGTGCGCTCTAGTGCTCCCGAATGGCACCGCAAGGGCTCCCGCCTAGTCACCGGGAGCGGGGCTCACAGCGCCCCGTTTCTAGCTCCCTCCCCTTGCGGTGCCGCTTTTTACCTTGGCCGTAACTTCACCACCGGGGTATTTTATTCGCGATTTCTATGTTCGAACCGCGATGTCCGGAAGTGTGCTCTTGCAGAATTATTACTCGCGCTCCTTCGCGAATGGCAGCTAGATCGCGTGAGTCGGTACAGCTAGACTCGTATTCAAGCACGTAAGTCGTATCGCACCATTCGCATTTGAATCTTTGAGCGTCTCGGGTGTTTCGCGAAGCGCATTCTGTTGTCACGGGCTCGCGAAAAAGATGGGCTGTGCACAATGTCATTTGTATTCTCCTTATTTTGGGATTTGTATTTCAAGACACTTCGAGAGGCTCGCTTACCGTCGATGCTCGCGGTATTTGCACCCTCAGCATTGCACCGGGGTTGACGCAGAGATTGAGGTGCGGATAATTTGGACTTATTCGCCCTTTCACAGGCGACAAGAAGATTTTATCGCAGTTTCAACAAGATTTGGAAGCGGGACCTGATCTCCCGCTTCCTTTACCATGCCGCAATCCCACAGCATTTTCGGCCATTTGGTGGATCAGTCACCAGCCAGTCGCGTCTGGCAACCCGGCCTGTGGTTATCCCGCTGTTCGTGGGTGTTTGGGTAGGGGCGTCAATAGGTATTCCGCAAGTTTCCTCACGGGGCACCTCCTTGGGCGGACGATCCCGCCGTTCATCATTTTATCAAGCGCGTTCGGGAAATCGGCGTTACCCTGGCGTTACCGGAATCACGCGTGCAAAGGTGAGCGACTGCAACCCCTTTGTAATCTGGCGTCCCCGACGGGATTTGAACCCGTGTTACCGCCGTGAAAGGGCGATGTCCTAGGCCAGGCTAGACGACGGGGACGATGGTAAGGTGGGGTGCTCGAGGCACAATTGATCGTAACAATCCTTCGCAGCCCTGTCAAAATGCGGCTCAATGCTTTAGCATTCTTTCGAGCGCACTTCGCTGACGTGCCGTCTTCTTACGACGATCCGGGCGGTTTAGAATTCGTTTAAATTATGGAACCACCTGAGGCGCGACCGCGAACATTTGAGGCGATGGTGTCTGATCCGCTTTATCTCAGCCTTTGGTTTTCCGATTTCTCCGGCCCGGAGATGTTGCCGCATGCTTATGCCGTGATGCAGCACTTCCCTTTTTCGGCGCAGCGTCCGGGGATCGCTTATTTTGCCGTGCACCCTATTTCCTGGGGAAGCCACCGTGCTGGAGCGCCGGTTTCCGGGCGGCATCGATCCCGGGCAGGCCGCGCTGATCGCCGCAACTGGTCCATAACGATTACGCTTACGTCTTCGAAGCTCATTGGGATTTGTGGACGGCTGATGAGTCGAACGCGAACTGGGGGGTTGAACCCGCGATTGTGAAATTCATCGTCCAGGGAGAAGAGTTTGACGAAGGTTCTTACCAGCAAACAGGACACATCGAGATCGACTTCGGTCCCGATTTAAATTTTCTACAACCCGAGACTTCCCTGAGTGACGACACGCGCCAAGATTCGCGACAATGTAGCCAAGCTTGTCGAATTTTCGAAGAACGTGGAGAAGAATAGCGGCGCCAGCGCGCACCTGCTCTGGTCGGAATCCGAGGAGAGCCTGGCACAAAAATTAATCGCTCGCCTGCA
>CAWHLT010000003.1:0-391828 GCA_963830295.1 uncultured Acidobacteriaceae bacterium | reverse complement strand
ACGCCTAGTGCCGTGCAGATTCCCCCGTCAGGGTTGGTGAAATTCGGATGGTTAAAGATATTGAAAATGTCCGCACGGAACTGCATCGTCACTCTCTCGGTAATCGCGAAGTTCTTCATCCCAGACAGGTCGAGCTGGAAATATGCCGGTCCCCGCAGCGGTTGCGTCCGACAGTCCCGATTGTGGCGCCCGGAGTTCCGTCGTACGTCGGTTCGATCGCAAAGGCGTTGATGTTGTAGCTTGAAGTAGGCCAACTGTGGTTCGGAGCCCATAAGGGCTCACCGGGTACGTAGTCCGGCCGCACTGGATTGCCAAAGAATCCGCTGACCAGCGTAATATTCGTCGGAAGTCCCGATCGAGTTTGAAGAATACCGCAGGTTTGCCAGCCGCCCAGCGCTGCCCGAACAAAAGAGCCCGACTTTTTCAGGTCTGGCAAGCTGTAGACCGCGCTGCCGGTGAGATTGTGCCGCACGTCCCAATCTCCATTGCCGTGATCGTAGACGGGGTTGTACGGATTCTCAAAACCCGGGCTGAAAACGTTGACCATATCGTCGAGTTCGTGAGACCACGCGTAGTTTGCCTCCAGATTCAGCTTTCCTACCTTGCGGGCCAGTTTCACTTGCAGGGCATTGTAGTTAGAGCCAAGCCCGTCGGAAAGCACATTTTCGTTCGCAAAACCCGAATATTGTCGAGCCTGAGTGAAGGTGTTCGCCGGGTTGGCATTTAAGGCACCGAAGTCAACACCCGCCTGCATGTGATGAACATTGTTGCCGACGTAGTTCACGGTAAGAATGGTGTTGCGCGCTACTTCCTGCTGAATGCCGAACAGCCAGTTCGCAGCAACCGGGTCTTTCGGGTTCGTAGGAAACGCGTTCACATTTTGTGTTCCCGCTGGAAGCGGTGGATTGGGCGATGGATAAGTGATGTTCGCCTGGAAAAGGTTGACGTTGTAACTGGAAAGAGCAGGTACGTTGGTCGTTGTGGCAAAGTTGAAGTGCATCGGATTGTAGAAGAGACCACCGTAGGCATGAATGACGGTCTTACCTCGCCCCGTGGGATCGAGGGCGAAACCCACGCGAGGAGCCAAGTCGCCTTTCGGCGCTGTATATGCGGCTTGGTTGAGGGGAAGCAGGGTCTGCGTCGCTACATCGAAATTCTGTCCCTGGTTTGCCCCAGTAGTCCATACCGTGTTGTAGTCGTACCGCAGGCCAAGGTTCAAAGTAAGTTTGCTATTTACTCTCCAGTCGTCCTGGATATAAAAATCCCAGTTGGAATTCCGGTTTCCCACGAACCCCGGGTAGCCGATCTTCTGCAAGACGAAGGGCACATTGTCTTGCAGATTCGCGATGCTGGCGAAGTCATAGGTCTGTTGCGGGCGCAGCCACTCATTGTTCCGGTTAAATCGAATCTGCGGGCCAAATTTAATCGTGTGGCGCCCGATGGTCTTGCTGACATTGTCAAAAATCTCAAGGTCGGCAAACGGCGTGATCTGATTAAACGTATTCGGTCCGGGCAGTGAACCCAGGTCTGTGAAAAAACCGTTAAAGCCAGCGAGCGGCACGGGAGTGTTCGAATTCGTGTTGGAATAGAAACGGTTGATTCCCACGCTGAACTCGTTCAGCAGTGTCGGGCCAAAGGTGTGCGTCTCATCGACTTTGGCGTACTGCGTTCTCAGCGCTTGTGGCGATAACTGTCCCTGATTGAGGCCATAGGTATAGTTGGTCTGCGAATCGTTGATGTTATAGCGGAAGAAAATCCGGTCCCTCTCCGAGACGTTGTAATCCAGCCTCACCGAACCCGTATCCTCCCGGAGAATGTTCGGAAGAACTGCGGGGTCATAAACCATGTCCGATCCCAAGGCTGGGTTAGGATCCGGGAAACCGGGGTATACACACGAGGCTGGAGCCGGTATGGCAGTACAGCCCGCCGGCAGAGGCGCAAACTGAGCCAATACGGGCTGCATGGACGCTACGAATTGGGATCGAGCGGCCGCGCTCAGGGTATGGTTCAGAGCGTTTATAAGCGTGACGTGGGTGCGATCGCCTTCGTAGTTGATGAAGAAGAAGACCTTGTTTTTGATAATGGCTCCGCCCAGATTGCCGCCGAACTGGTTGAGCCTCAAAGGCTCGTTGGCCGTCGCAAAATAATCCTTTGCGTCGAGAGCGTCGTTGCGGAAATATTCATACAGCGAGCCGTGGAAGTCGTTCGTGCCCGATTTGGTGATGACGTTCATCTGCGGGCCGAGCGAATGGCCAGTTTCCGCCGTATAGCCACTATTCGCGTAATCAATTTCCTGGATACTATCCACACTGGCTCGCGTGATGCGCGCAGTTTCCTGGCCTTCTGTGTTCAGGAATCCGTTGATGTCGCCGCGCATGGCGCTCTGGCCGTCGAGCGTGATATTCAGGCCGGTAAAGATATTCTCCATCCCGTTGACGCTGCCCTGGAAGAATCCTGTTGAGTCCACCGATCCGGGGGCCACTTCTAAAAACTCACTTACGTCACGTCCGTTGATTGGCAGGTTCGCGACCTGATTCGTATCCAGCGTCGTGCCGGACATGCTCGATGAGGTGTCAACCGTGGTAGCCGTGCCGGTGACTTGGACGCTCTCCTGTGACGCGGCTACCGCAAGTGTGAGATTCAGTTGCACCGTCGCGCCAACGTTGAGTACGACTGGTTGACTCTTGTTTTCTGCAAAACCGGTGGCGCGGACCCTAACGCACATAGGTTCCGTACGGCAAGGAGGAAGCTACGAAATTGCCGTTCTGGTCGGTGACAAAGTTCTTTTGAATGCCTGTGCCCACGTTCTCCACCGTGAGCGGCGCATGTGCGACAACGGCACCGGAGGCATCCGTCACCCTGCCGCTGATCGTGCCGGTATCGAATTGGGCAAACATGGGCTGCGCGGAGAAAACCGCAACCGCCAGCACTGCGATGGCATAAAGGGCCATTCTGAACCACGTCACTCCTGATAACTGCGCGTCCTGCGTCATGGCATTTCCCCCTCGGCGTCGGTGAAGTCTACTTGGACTAAAGCTTGTGAAAACTTATGCACCCGAATCGTAATGCGCTTCTGCCGCAACAGTCAATGATTTTGTTTCTTTTTCGCTCAAAACGATCTAAACTTTGTTCTTTTATAAGATTAACTCCCCATCGGGCGGCGGGACCATCCATTCCTTATAATCAGGGATTCTCGCTATGGAGCTTTTTCCGATGCTCGAACCAAAAGATTGCAAGCCGTTGCGGTGATCGATCGAAGTGACTGTTCCGTAATCATGAAAAGGACTTCCCATCTTTCCGCTCGCGCAGTGCTCTGGGGAATCGTTTTGATTTTCGGGACCTGGCTTTTTGCCGTGCCTTCCACAAACTCTCCCACCCCAGGGCGTTTCGTCGATGTCACCGAAAAACTAGGAATCCACTTCCGCCAGCAGGCTTCCCCGACCAGCAAGAAATACCTTCTTGAGGCGATGGGTTCGGGCGTAGCTCTGTTCGACTACGATAATGACGGCCGCCTGGACATCTTCTTCGCCAACGGTGCGCGGCTCGAAGATCCCACACCGAGAGGCTCGATTCCCAAGAAGGACAACCCCAAGTTCTGGAATCGGCTCTATCACCAGAAATCGGACGGGACATTCGAAGATGTCACCGAACGCGCCGGTCTCACTGGCTTTGGCTATTCCACCGGCGTTGCGGTCGGCGATTACGATAACGACGGATCCGAAGATCTATATGTAGCCGGGTACGGACGGGGCACGCTCTATCACAACAATGGAGACGGCACGTTCACGGACGTGACCGCCGCAGCGGGGGTTGCCGGCTCGGGATGGATGACCAGCGTCGCGTGGGTCGACTACGACAATGACGGGCGACTTGACCTCGTGGTTGCACGCTATATGCAATGGGACTTTGACGATGTATTTTGCGGGCGTCCCGAAAAGGGTGGCTACCGCTCTTATTGCCATCCCGATGTGTTCAAGCCGGAATCGGTGCTTTTATTTCATAATGACGGCGGTGGGAAGTTCACCGAGGTAACGCACCGGGCGGGGATCGACAAACCGGGGAAAGGTCTGGGTCTCGCGATCGCAGATTACGATCACGATGGGTTCATGGACATCCTGCTGGCCAATGATTCAATGCCGCAGTACCTGTTTCACAACCGCGGCAATGGAACCTTCGAAGAAGTTGGATTGCCTTCCGGAGCCGGGCTCGATAGCACTGGCAATTCGTTCGCGGGCATGGGCGTTGATTTTGAGGACTATAACAACGATGGCTGGCCCGACATCATCATCACCGATCTTGCCAATCAGCGCTACGCGCTCTACACAAATTTGAAGGATGGCACTTTCGATTATTCCACCGCGGTCACGGGCCTTAGTGCAATTTCTCTATTGCACTCCGGCTGGGGCGTGCGGTTTTTTGATTATGACAACGACGGCTGGAAAGACCTGCTGATCGTGCAATCCCACGTCATCGATACCATTCAGTTCAGCCAACCCCATTTACGCTACCGGGAGTCGCCTTTGCTTTTGCAGAACGATAAGGGCAAGAGATTTGTCGATGTTTCCGCGGGTTCGGGTGAGGTTTTCCGTGAAGAATGGGCTGCTCGCGGCTTGGCGGTTGGCGATATTAATAATGATGGCAGGGTTGATGCCGTCGTCACCTCGAACGACGGGCCGGCGTGGGTGTTGCTGAATGAGTCAGAAACGGCGAACCACTGGATCACACTGAACCTGGTAGGCACGAAAAGTAATCGCGACGCCATCGGAGCACAGGTGAAAGTCTCCACAGTGGCAGGCGATCAATTCGCTACCGTGACTACGAGCAGCAGCTATCAGTCTTCGAGCGACAAGCGCCTGCACTTTGGTTTGGGAACCTCGGAATCCATCCGCGAGATCGACATCCATTGGCCGAGTGGTATTCGCCAGGTTCTCCACGATCAGAAGCCAGATCAGATTGTTAAAATCACAGAACCGTTAAGCTAAGCCGAAAGCGCTCTCGGGATATCTATCGAATAAGGTGTGAAACGAATAAGGTGCGAAACAAACTTTTATGCTGCGGCGTGTTCCTTTTTTCGGGCGTGATGCCCGTAGCTCAAGTCCCCAAGCCGCAATCGACTGATTCTCTATTGCAGAATGCGACTCAGGCCATGACGGCCGGGAAACTAAGTCTTGCAGAAAAGGACCTGCAGTCGGCCCTTCGGACCGCACCCGACGATTATCGCACCCTCGATCTACTAGGGGTCGTCCGCGTACTCCAGCAACGCGCGCCCGAGGCTGAGGAGCTTTTCTCGCGCGCCATTCGGCAAAAAACCGATTTCGCGCCGGCGCGCGCTCACCTCGGCTTGCTCTATGCACAGAACGGCCGTAAGGACGACGCCATTCCCCAACTGCGCGAAGCCGTACAGATGGATCCCTCCCGTCGCGACGCCTCAGACGCTCTCGTTCGCATTCTGCAAGATAATGCCCGCGCCGCGGTCGAGAGCCGAGACTACCCAGGAGCTTTGCCCTTGCTGACCGAGGCTGAGAAAATTGCGCCGGACAATCCCGAAGTTCAATTCGAACTCGGAACGGTCGAGCTCCAAATTTCCTTGTGGGAAGATGCCGTCGCAGCCTTTCAAAGAGTTCTGAAACTTCGCCCGAATGATCCGCTCGCGCTTTACAACCTGGGCCGTGCCTTCATGGGACTATCGAGATTCGAGGAAGGGCGCCAGCAGTTTGCTCGGTATGTTGAAGCGCATCCGGATGATGACGCCGGTCATTGTGCGCTGGGCATGACTCTCGCGGCTCTGGAGCGGGTGCCCGACGCGCGACGACAGTTTGAGCGATCGATCGCGCTGGCCCCCGAGCAGGCAGAATCCTACTTTCGCCTCGGACTCCTTGATCTGAATGCCAAAGCTCTGGACGAGGCGGCAACGAATTTCCACCAGGTACTAACCCATGACCCCAAACACGCGGGAGCCCTGACTGGCCTGGGCAGAGTAGCTTTCGAACAGAAGCATTACTCGAATGCAATCGATCTGCTGCAACGGGCGATTGCCAGTGATGAATCGCTGCGCGAAGCTCATTACTATCTCGGTCTGACGCTTGTTCGCGTGGGCCGCAAGGAGGAGGCCGACAAACAACTGCAGATTGCAACCCGCCTCGAACACGACGAAGCCCAGCAGCGAAGGACAGTGGTGCTAATTCAGGATGGGCAGGGCAGCGATCACCAGAACTTAGAACCACAAAAGTGACACCGCCGCCCCGAGCGACAGCGTGGCGCGTTTGTTCTTTGCATACGGACTCGGCAATGCCGGATATTTTCCGCTGTACTGCGGTGCGACAACGATTCTTTCACCCGAACGCCCGACCCCTCGGGCATTTTCGCGGATATTGAGCGTTATCGTCCGACAATAAGTCGTGTGGCATGCCTCTTGGTAATCGCCAGTATTACGACGTTTTTCTTGGCGAAACAACACTCGCCGGCACAACTTCCTCCGGCGTCACGGTAGCAAGCGCAATTTCGTAGGCACGCTTCGATCTCATCCAGAGGATGCGGTCGGAACTCTTCATCACGGAAAGCAAGGTCAGGGCGAACCACAACGGTTCGCGATGCAGGAGCGCGAATCGAAGCTCGATCGGAACACCATTAAGCGTTCCTTCGGCGATTAGAAATCCGCTGGCTTGAGTTATCGAGTTGATTGCGGGATCAGCATCCTTTTGCCACGTGGTGGTGAGGGTTACTCCAGCTTCGGCCAATTCCTCGATCGCCGTCTTCAGCTTGCTGCCCAGACTGTCGGCGGCGGCAACTTCTTCGGTAATTCCTTTGACCCGAAGATAGGACATCAAGTCCTGATCCTTCAGCAGGAGCAGGTCAATGCCGGACTTCCCTGGTAATTTCTGCGTTACATCCCTGGCGATCCAACTGGCGGGGTGCGCTACTGAGAATGCGGGATCGCTCACCGTAGTCTGAAGCGACGCCTCAAGGGACTCGGATCCGGAGGGGGTGAGGAGGTTGAAGGAGCAGACCGCGACGGCAATATTGTCTTGCATCGCCTGATAGCGCGAACTGGCGATGGCGGCGACAACCAGGAAGATGCGGCCACTATCGCTATGGGCTACCATCCGAACCACCTGTTGAGCCGAAGGAGGACCGTAGAGGCCGCCAGCGTCGGTGACGGTGCCGATGGCGAACTGATACTCCTGAATGGATAAGAGTTGGGTTCCGTATCGTTCGGCTTGGAACTCGACCCAATCGCGCAGTCCAATTTCAAAGGGAACGCGAGACATAAATACCTGGACGGTGGCGGCGGAGGGACCGAGAGGTGTCTCGGTGAACAGCGCAATTTTTGTGAGATCGCCGATCGCGCCGGGTTGGGGGCCGATGTCTTTAACCACGGCCCAATTCTTCGGCAACATCAGCGAGAAGGCGAGGGTGGGATCATCGTTAGGCGTATACCGCACTAATTGATGGGTCTGCGACAGTCGGGCCAGGTTAACACCACTCACCGGAAATGATGGGCTAGCGTCGCTCATTTGCCTAAACCCTTCCACGCTGTCTGCCTGCACGTCTCAATCATATTTCGCAATAGCGAACCCTTTCGGTGGTCTACTTGAATCCTATGGAGAAACCAGCGCCGGCGCCCCCCCAGCCAACCCCCGCCTTGGCACCGGCCCCGGCGTGCCAGCCCTTTTCTTTGCTCCAGCCCGCATCGGCGTGAGCTTCCGCGCCGGCTGATAGCACGCTTCCTTGCACCGAAGCCCCCAGACTGATGGAATGATCTCCCCACAATGGGATGGTGAGACCGCCTTTTAATTCTCCCTGGGCGACTGCCGCCATGGCGCCGGCTTTGGCCTCGACTTGCGCGTGATCTTTGTCAACTAAAACTCCGGCCTTAACTTCGGCCTTCACGACTCCGATGTCGCCGGAGGCTTCCCCGGTGACGGTCGGGCCACCACCGGCTTTCGCGTCCCCCCCGGACCCGCTGCCCCCGGCCCCGCTTCCCGCAGAACCGATCATCACAGTGGGACATCCCACGACAATCGGGTTGGGGCCGCCTGGAATTTCCACGACCATGTCGCCCATGCGGCAGGCCATCATGAAGTCGATCATGACGGTGGGAGATCCAAACATTACCATGCCGCCTACATCGGGAATGAGTCCTTTCACGATGGGGCATGCGTGGAAGTCGATCTGAGCGCGCCAGGCCGGCATGTTTCCAATCATCACATCAGTGCTTCCGATGCCCGGCGATAGGGGGCTGCCGTGGGCGGTCGAATCGCTAACTCGGGCTGCCATCGGTCCTCCGCCCGGGCTACCAGGAATGGCGCCAACAATACCTCTGATTAAGTCGCCAACATTCCACTCACCCTTCGCTTGGCCGTGAACGACGGAAAATTGCCCCTCGGCATTCACGAGAGTAAGCTCGCCTTCTTTTTTCTTCAGGTCGAAACTTAGCTCCGACTTTATGCCAGCTTTGTAGTAACCGACACCAATGGAGTTTGAATCCTTCTCGTCTGCCGGATCGCCCTTGTGAGGCCCAAGGAAACCCTGTTTTTCTTTGACGAGTTCTTTTTTCCAAACCGTTACTTTTGTGGAAGACTTGGGACCCTTCTTTTCTCCGCCGGATTTGTCACCCTCCGGCGTGGCGTCCTCCCCCACACCCTTCTCTTTTTGCCCGAAGTTTTGTGAGGACGATTGGGTTCCCTTGGGCTGGAGACCGGACTCCTCTTTCTTTTTCTTTTCGTCCCCGCCGAATGCGCCTTGCCCAGCATCCGCTCCTCCTCCGGATTTTGGATCGTCACCGGGCTTATCGGGCATCGTCGGAACCTCACACTGGGCAAAAAACTCGCAGTCGCGCGCAAGAAAAAGGGAAAGAAACGAACCGGAGGCTATTCGTCGGGTTCATCGGGCTCGACCGGGCTCTTGAGTTGGACCATTTGCATCGGCGTACCGTCACTCTGCGAGCCGCCGCTGTTAATCAAAACCATCGTGCCGGAAATCGTCACACCCGACTGGTCAATCTTGACAAAGCCTCCGGGCCCGTTGATTGAAATAGCTGAGTTCGCTTTGATTATCACGGTATCGGCGGCCAGGACAGCATTGCTGTCCACCTTGAAACTTATGGAAGTCGCTTCAGTACCCATGCTGCCGTTGACCATCAGGGTATAGTCGCCATCCACATACTCCCGCCGGTCTTTTCCGACGTTAAGATGCAAGTTGCCATCGATCGCTTCAAGCTGATCTCCGACGACGTGCAGGCTCTTAGAGCCGAGGATTTTTTGCCGCGCATCCAGCATCACAGTCAGGTTGTGGTTGCCGTAGACAAATTCCTTCACGTCTCCCTTAGTATTACCGTCCTCGTCGCAGTAACCGGTGGTGATATTTCGGTTCACCCCGACGGTAATGAACTGGCTGGCCTCGACGCTGTTGTGCATGGTGCGCTCGGCGTGAATTAGCACGTCTTCGCTGCCTTTCTTGTCTTCGAAGCGAATTTCGTTGAAGTTCCCGGGGCCTCCACCTTTGGAACTGCGCGACTTGAAACCACTTCGCGTCTGGTGATCAGGCAACGCGTAGGGCACGGTTTGATCGGCGTTATAGACGCGCCCGGTAATCAGTGGGCGATCCGGGTCGCCCTCGACGAAGCTGACCACGACCTCCTGGCCTATGCGCGGAATCCAAATGGCACCCCAGTTTTGTCCCGCCCAGGGTTGGGAAACGCGAATCCAGCAGGAGCTGTCCTCGTCTTTCTGGCCAAGCCTATCCCAATAGAACTGAACCTTCACGCGCCCATACTTGTCAACCCAGATTTCTTCTCCCGCCTTGCCCACTACGAGAGCGGTTTGGGGACCCTGGACAAAAGGTTTGGGAGTGACGCGAGGAGGACGGAAGGGAACAGAGGCGAGGATACAAGTGAAGTGGTTGGAATAATGGGCGCCATCGCTGTTGTCGTGGGTATAGCTGCCGCCCATGCTGGCCACGTGCTGCACCTCCGTGAGCAAGTAGCTGTCGTTCATATCTTCACGGTAGTGGTCCTTCAGATCGAACTTGTAACCTGATGTAAATGCGCGGCAGACACTTGATCCAGTGGCGACCTTATGGCTCGCCTCTTCCTCCTGCATGCGAATCTTGGCCAGCTTTCCACCGTCCGACAGATTGGTGTAATCACCTGGGTAGTCGAAGATCTCGAAGTTGGCGTTGCCCCCGACCGTAAACACAGTTGGGTCGTTCGACTCCAGATTGGCGCTGGGAGTTTCGAAGTTGTAGTCCTGGAGGGAATACTTGCCGGTGCGCAATTCCTGTTCGATGTGCCATGCCGTAATCACATCCTCGGCATCCAAGTCACCGCTGGTAACGTTGTAGTGAGCGGACTCCTGCCCTGGGCACGGCTGGATCGCGCTCGGGGAATCGGCCAGCACCAGCGTATGCTTGTTCTCCTCGTGCTCAAAGAAATAGAAGATCCCGTACTGCTCCATCAGGCGGGAGGCGAAGTTGAAGTCGGTCTCGCGGTATTGCACGCAGTACTCGACAGGATTGTAAGTGGCGGTGAGGGAGTTCTTGAAATCGCTATATCCATGGTCCGCGAAGACCACCTGAAGTATGTCGGGGATTTTAAAGTTCTGAAAGATCTGGCAATCCGCGGTGCGGGTCAGAAACCAGAGCCAGGGAACGACCTCCATCTGGTAGTGGGTGAATCGTTGCCCAGAGCCGCTCTGGGCAAAACGGCTCACAAAACCGTTGAAGTAGCGATCACTGCCGTCGGGCAGGTTGACAGTGATCGTCACTCGCTGCCCGATAATGTCTTCGAAAGCGATGTCGTTTTTTTCGGAGAGGAGATCGAGATCGAACCGGAACAGGCGCGAGATTCCCTCGTTCCCGGTCAAGCCCTGCAAGAGGAGGACATCGTCGCCGAGGGGCGTGTCGAGCGAGATTAGTCTATTAGCTTGGCTGTATGCCACTTCTATTGGCCTTTCCACGCGGTTGCAAGTTCACGAGTTAGCATTCGCCTCGGATGTTACCGACCGCAGTTCAGGAGCCGTTGATTCTCCTTAAGGCGTTCTTGCTTAATGCGTCCACACAAGAACCGCCAGTAAAATTGCAGGCGTACCTATGGACAGGATTACGAAAAAGGCACCCGCCCGTCCGATTGAACCATGACGAGCCGCCCGACGGTACACAATACAACAGGCGGCCGCCAGCGAACCCAAAACTGCCGCAGCGGCCAGAATCCCAATCCCAAGGCCGGCGACAAACATTCCTCCGGCAAATTGGTCACCAGCCGTTGCCAGTCCGAGGCCAGACTTCCCGGTCGTCAGCAGCCTCAGCCCTATGAAAGTCAGCAAAACTGCCAGCAAGCCGTCACAAACCCCAGTGAGCAATGCGGTAATTCGCAAAAACGTGGCCCAATTCATCGGCATATCACGATTCGAAGTAAGCGCCGGATACGCTAAGGTCATCATTTGCTTTTCTCAGGCGCTTCAGTGAAGGTTCCTTTTACCGGAAACGGTTTGCCCTGTTCTGCAAGAAACTGCTGAGGGATGAACAAGAAAGTTTCGTTGCCCACCTTCTTGATCTCCCAATGTTCTTTGAACCCTCCTGGATTAAGATACTCTTTCGATGGAAGCAATCTTCGCACCATACTCAGCGTGGATTCATCCATAGAGCCAACCGGGAAACCGTGTCGCCCCTGCTGGGTCTTGTCGTTTTTCTTGTAACCGAATTCGTAGACGTCAGTAATGAGATACGTCTTCGATCCATGTTTGTCTTGAGTGACCGTAACATCGAAGTGCCCAAGCGAGTTACGAAGATCGTAAATGCCAGAATTGTACGGACTGAGATCCTTGTAGAACCCAGGCTTCCCGGCAGTGGCTTTGATGATCCACTGTTGCCAATCCTTGGGAATCTCCGGGAATACGTAGGGGTCTCCACTGGCTTCTACATAGTGCTTCAGCAATGCGACTGAATAGGGCGAATCGGGCTTAAGAGGAATAAGGTCGATGATGGTTAAGCCAACGGATTTTGCGTGACCAGAAATGTATGAACCAGCTCCTTCTGCCTCATGGCCGATCCAATCCCATATACCGGTTTCATGCGCGCCAGTTGGCGTGGGATTAGGCATGGGAATGAGGGCTGAAGTCTGATCCTTCACCGGGTAATGTGATTTCAGAGCATAGTGGTGGCTCTTTGCCGGGTGGTACTTCGCTTTTCCCGCCGGTTTTGGAGAGATGCCTGCCATCGCAATTCCGTTTTGACCACCTTACCGTTTTGCTTCGTCGGCGTTAGTCAGGAGTACGCGAACGCCCCGCCTTCCCCGATGCTCACATGAATCGAACTCAGCTTTTGCCCCTCCGCCATGCGGCCCAGGATCTGTCGCGAGATGTCGGGCAGCATGGTGTTGGTCAGGATGTTGTCGACGTTGCGGGCGCCGCTTTCGACCTCCGTGCAGCGGCGGGCTACTTCCTCGACCAGCGCGTCGTCATAGGTCAAACTGATCTTGTGATTTTCCTGGATGCGGCGCTGAATCTTGCCCAGCTTGAGCACGATGATCTTCTTGAGCGCCTCGTCGCGCACCGGATAATACGGGACGGTCACCATACGGCCCAGAAATGCTGGCTTGAAGATTTTGTTCAGTTCCGGCTTGAGTGCCGCAACCAGCGCCTGAAGGGCTTGGCGCGGTCTCAGGATCTGCGCAGAGTTTCATCATCTGATCGGTGCAGGCGTTCGACGTTAGAATTATGATGTTGTTCTTGAAGTCGATCTGCCGTCCTTCTCCATCTTCCATCATCCCTTTGTCAAAGACTTGATAGAAGAGTTCGAGCACGTCCGGATGCGCCTTCTCAACTTCATCCAATAGGACCACCGAGTACGGACGCCGCCGTACTGCCTCGGTCAGAACTCCACCTTCGCCGTAGCCGACATATCCCGGCGGAGAACCCTTCAAGGTCGAAACCGTATGCGATTCCTGAAACTCCGACATGTTGATGGTGATCAGATTGTGCTCGCCGCCATAGAGAAGATCGGACAGAGCCAAAGCGGTTTCGGTCTTCCCCACACCGCTGGGCCCGACCAGCATGAAAACTCCGACGGGCTTGTTGGGATCATCCAGACTCGCCCGCGAAGTTTCGATTCGTTGACTGATGATTTCCAGCGCGTAGGGCTGCCCGATCACGCGATTTCCCAATAGCTTTTGGAGCGACAAGATGGTCGCGATCTCGTCCTTCATCATCTTGCCGACCGGGATGCCGGTCCAACCGGAGATTACTTCGCCGACGATGTGCGCGTCCACGCAAACTCGAATCAGGCCGGCTTCGCCTTGCAGGGCGGAAAGTTGGTTTTCGAGTTGACGCAGTTGGGCGCGGAGTTCATCCGGGCTTGCTGTGGCGGGAGTGGCGACCGCAACCGGCGCCGTCGCGACTGCGGATGACGATGAACCGTTTCCACCTGCTGCGGGTGCTTCTGTGGCCTGTGCCGGCGCACTGACTGATGCGCCGCCGCCGTCTAAGGGAGCATCGCCCTCGAGTTTCGTCCGGATATCGCGGATCTGCGTGACCAGCTCTTTTTCCTTGTCCCAACGTCCGCGCAAGGTTGACAAGCGAGCCTGCACGTCGGATTTTAGTTTTCCAATCTCCCCCAGCCTCTCGCGGTGATCGGCGCCGACGGCAGTTTCCCGCTGCAAAATCCGCTCCTGCACTTCGAGGTCATCCAACTGCCGAACCGAATCCTCAATGGCCGGTGGAGTCGCATTCTGGCCCAGCGACAGCCGCGCGCATGCGGTGTCCAAAACGCTGACTGCCTTGTCCGGAAGTTGACGCCCAGCAAGATAGCGATTTGACAGGCGCACGCCCGCCGCAACGGCCTCATCGAGGATGCGCACCTTGTGATGCTTCTCAAGTGAGCCCACAATGCCCCGCATCATCACCATGCACTGGGTTTCGGTGGGCTCTTCAACTTTAACTACCTGGAAGCGCCGTGCCAGGGCAGGATCTTTTTCAAAATACTTCTTGTACTCGGACCATGTGGTGGCGGCGATCGTGCGCAATTCGCCGCGAGCCAGTGCGGGCTTCAGCAAATTTGCGGCGTCATTCTGCCCAGCCTGTCCACCTGCGCCGATCATGGTGTGCGCCTCATCGATGAAAACGATGATGGGCGTGGGCGATGACTTCACCTCTTCGATCAATCCCTTCAAGCGGTTTTCGAATTCGCCTTTGACGCCTGCGCCGGCTTGCAACAAGGCCAGGTCGAGAGTGCGAACCGTAACATTGCTGCAAGGGTGGCGGGACGTCGCCCTTGGCGACGCGCAGCGCGAATCCTTCGACGACAGCAGTCTTTCCTACGCCCGCTTCTCCGGTGAGAATGGGGTTGTTCTGCCGCCGCCGCGTCAGGATGTCGATCATCTGGCGAATTTCAAAATCGCGGCCCAGAACCGGATCGATCTTTCCCTTGCGCGCATTCTCGGTCAGGTTGACGGTGAACTGATCGAGGTTCGGAGTCTTGCCTCCGGCGGCGCGCGCGGGCGCTGCGGTGCCCGACGCAGCTTCTGTGGAGGCCGGAAGCGCTTCCTCGTGAGATGTCGCAACGATGGCCAGAAAATCTTTGCGCAGGGACTCGGCTTCGATCTTCTGAAACTCGCGGCTGGTTTCTCGCATCAGTCGCCGCAAATCGTCGTCCGAGGCGAGCGCGAGAATCGTGAACCCGGTACGAATCTGGCCGGCATCAAAATCAATCGAGCCAATCGTCCAGGCTGTGACCAGCATCTTCAGGATGGTCGGGCTGATAGCTGGAGTACGCGCGTTGCCCGACTTCAGCTTGTCGAGGCTGCGCGCCAATTCTGTCGAGAGACGCGACTTGTCGACCTCGAAGTGCCGGGCGATGCTGGCAAAGTCGTTGTCTGCAGCGTCCAGCAATTTCATCAGGTAGTGCTCGACTTCGATGTCGTAGTGGGTGCGGGATAGACAAAGACCAGCAGCCGCTTCCAATGCGGAACGTGCCGGATCGTTTAGTTTTCCGATCAACGATTTAAGATTCGGTCCCACCGGTCCCTCCACTTAAAGATTCAGAATTGTATCCCCGGGGTCTTGCCCGAGCGGAACTGACTTGAGCCACGAAACCCATCCCAGCCGTGGGGCATCATCACCGCCAGTGCCAACCTCACAGCGCGGAACGTCCTCACGCTTCAAGATGAGCTGGCCTCAAAATCAAGCTCGTCGTTGGAAAAGAACTTGACCAGGGCTTTGAGCGGCGGAAAAGCAATCTCCACCCGGAAGGAAATCGAGATACCGCGACAGGGGCAGCGGACCCAGCTCGAATGCGCACGCGGGATTCCTGGTCCCAGATCTCGTCGCCGACCACAGCTCCTTCCCCAAGCTTTTCCGAATCGCTATCCCTGTCATCCATGCAACATTGCGCTTCGGGGTGTAGACGGTACCACGCCCCGGCGAATTGCTCAACCTCGACCGGCACCTCGAAGTAGTCACTGAGAATTGCCTCCAGCGCGGCGGCCGAGCGCGACTGAGAACCCAGCAGAGCCACGTAATGCAGAAGGGCTTCGTCGGGCACGGCTTGCCGGCCTTGAAGTCCTGGCGTCCCGAGACCGATGAAATCCAGTAAATGATGAGTGAATTCGTCGTCGCCGCGGTAGTAGGTGGCGGGGAAACGATATTTTTCCCAGGCTCGATAGAAGAACGAGATGATGCGATGATTGAAAATATCGAGGAACGACTGCAGAGTCGTGTCCTTGGCCCTCAACCGTTCGAGAATCAGCTCGGTATAACAGTAGGGAAGAACTCCCATAGGACCCGTAAGCCCCATGAAGTTGACCTTCATATCGCGGAGGAGCATCCTCCTTCTGCCAGTCAATTGCCTGGATCTGGCTGGCGGGAAAAGCTCAGCGTGTTGTTGACGCGGAAATGGACCGCTTCGTCTTCCGGATTGGAGAACTGCCCAACCGGCTGGCGTTCGCCCATCCGCAGGCGCTGAATCAGCGCGACCGCCTGAAAAAACTCGAACGAACAGGGATCCTCGCGCAGAGCTTCCTCGAGTAGAGAATTCGTGATCAGGGAATCCGTCATACCAGGATCCTCCGACCGGCCCGTGGCCGCCATTGGTGCAACGTTTCCTTTCTCTGTGAAGTTGTCACCACCAGCTGCGTAAAGCTGTTGAGCGAAGCGCTCAGGCCAAGGAAGCGCTCGACTACGCTCGGCAAACAGGAAGGCTCCGCCGCCAACAAACTGATCCTCGTCGAGTTCCAGTTCCACCCGGATTCCGCGCGCAAAAGTCATTCCGTTGTCCGAGCGCACGCGGGCGAAATGACGGGCTGCTGCGTACGCTGACCACGCTGTCGATCACGTTCTGGGAATATGCCGTCCTGCCGATGTCGTAAAGTCTGAGAATTTGCTGGAGCGCATCTTTGCCGTCCTCGACCAGGGAAAGATAGTTGAGCGACAGATGCGATATCAGGCGCCACAGCGCACCCTTGCCCGAAGCCGGCCGCACCGCCGGCGTGGGCTTGCGCAAGCGCGACAATTCGTTTCGAGCGCCGCAGCGCCCTCGAGTTCGAAATCCCCGTCCTCGGCGGCCAAAGGGCAGGCGGACTGGGAGGTCGCGATTGGTGCAAGTCGTACGGACCGACAAAATGTTGCCTTCCGGGCTCATCGGCCGCATGGACAGATCGACCAGCGACAAGAACATATCCGTCCCGTCGTCATTCGGCCGGGTCGAGGGACGCCTTCTGTGCCGTCCAGAAACATTTCTGCCTCGCGGCCCACCGTGGAATGCCGCAACGAATAGAACGGCTCGAAGGTTGTGGTCTGCTGATTCGCTGTATTGATGCAGGTTACTTCATCCACGGAGTAAATCTCTGTGGCGTAGGGCCGCCGCACATCGGGAGTGATGGGATACTCGTACTTTCGCTGACTCAACTGAATGGGCTCGGCGACCTGGGTGAACAGATTCACGACGGGCGTGCAACCCAGGCGAAAAGTTTTCTTGGAAAGTTCCAGTTCCAGCCTCTGGCGCCGGTCGTCTCCTTCAACCTCCGAGATAAGGAACACCAATTCCACCGCCTGGTTGAAACCCGCCTGCCAAACTGCTTCGAGCCCGGTCAAGTCGATAAAAAAAAATTTCTCCGGGAAGGCAAAATATTCCATCAACAGACGATGGCCGATGAAGGAACGGCTGGGCATACGGCACCATGCCTTCATCCTCGCGCGAATCCAACCGCGTGCAACGCCGAAGCTGGAAGCGTGACTCGGAGGCACTTTGGAGCCCGGAGTAGGATCGCGGACCAGGATGCGATTGAGCCGGCTGAACAGAGTTCGTACAGCGTATTGATGAACCCGCCTTCACCGTCGAGATAAAAGCGCAGCCGATCGATCTTCAGTTCGCGAAGGTTGACGTCCGGGTGCACAGCGCAGTTCGATGCGGATGGCGCCGGAGGAATCGCTGGCCTTGACCGCCGGCTGCAGTCGGCTCGGAGCCTTCCACTCGGCGGCGTTCACCGAAACCGGCCACAGCGTCGTGTCGTAGCAAGTCCGAAAGGTGCAAGGAACGCCGCCCACCGGACGCGAATGCAGTACGGAGTTCCGCGGGATGGGCAGGGCCGCTGCTCAGCTTGCCTTTTTCAGGGTCCGGCTGAAACTCGACAATCGACATGGACGGAATCGGACGCACGAGCTGGGGTAAACCACGGTTAACAGGGCTTCGCTGATCTCTGGAAACTCGTCGTCCATCTTCAGATGGACCCGCGCCGCCAGGAAGGCGAAGGCTTCCAGCAAGCGCTCGACGTGCGGGTCTTCGCACTTGGTCGGCTCCAGCACAAGGCGCGAGGCTACTTTAGGATTCTTCTCGGCAAACTGCACGGCCAGTCTTCCGCAGGTAGTCCAGTTCGCGCTCGTAGTAGAGGAGCAGATCATCCCGCATTGGCGCCTCCCGATAACCGGCAGACGCCGCTCTTCGATCTCGATCACCGTATCGAACGAGACCGGCTCCGGAGATGGATCCATGAGCAGCATGGCTTCGATGCGAAGGCGCAACTCGCTGAAAGCCCGGCATCCGAGCCTCGGCTGGGACAATGCGCACATTCGCCAGCCGAGGCTCGAATAGCTTGATCGTCGCCGACAATCTCCGCACCAGTTTGGCCCGGTCTGCGGATGAGCCCATGGTGTAGGTCGAGAAATCCGGCAAGTCCGTAGATGTAGACGGAACGGTTCACTTCCTTGAGCGATTCATCGGGTTCGTCGGAAAATGCGGCGGGTGTTCAGCAGCCATTCCAGATCGCGTTGCACGGCAGCCTTCAGGACACGCACAGATTGAGAACGGCGTGAGGGGAGCCTCCACCTGGCTTCGGGCTCATGGTCGATGAGCCGGTCCAAAACCGAAAGCGTGACTGTGACGTCGCCTTGGGGTCGCGCCATCGCAATTATCCTGCGCTCAGCGCTCGAACCGGATCGAGCCGGCAGATGCGCTCGAAGAGCTTTTTGCTTCTCGCCTGCGTCGTCCTGCACCTTCTTGCTGATCTTCATCACTGTGGCCAGCGCGGCGGCGACCATCTCCTTATCTTCCCAATCGTCAAGCTTATGAGCCTCGATGGCCTCCACCAGATCGTCGAGCAGAGGCTGCGCGATGGCGTCTTTGCCGGCTGCAACACAAAGCTCGACCAGCTGCAACGTTCGCTCAAACCGGCCGCGGCCGGACTGCTGACGCGCAATCTCCTTGCGCATGATTTCGAACGCCTTCTCCGGCTGCCCGGCCTTCAATGCTTCCTGAGCCAGCGCGTAGGCGTCGGCCGACTTCCCCAGCCAGGAGGGCGCCGGAATGATGGCCGTTGGCGGAGGGAGCCGAGGCCTCCCCCTGTCGGCGGCGGTTCGCGAGCGCTGCCGCCGCCGGAGCGCTGAGCTGCTTCAAGCCATGCTCTGGTTTCCGCGTTTGCGGCCGGCGTGTCGTCGAGCAAGGTCGCATCCAAGCAGCTGGGGCACGTCGCTGCAGAAGAGCTTTCAGTTCCGAGCTGAATCGCCGACGCGATGGGCTCGTATTCGTCTCCCAAAGCCGGCGCAAGCTCCGACCACAAGACGCTGCAAGATCCAGCCAGGCCCGGCTGCAAGGCAAAGACATCGCGTTTTCCGCTGTCTCCAGCAGTTCGCTCCACTTCTTCGCGAGCGCCAGCCGCTTCACATGTTGGCGCAGTTCCGTGGGCGGAGCTTCCAGCAGGCTCGCATCCGTGAGTTGCGCCGCGGCACGCAGCTCGCCCCAGCGCAGACCTCGCATCATCAAATAGGGCGCAGGGTTGTAGCGGTTCTTGCTTGCGAAGCAGCGCCGCAGCCCTGGCCACCGCTGGCAATCGCCTCGCGGCGATCGGGGGGTTCCGAACTGGTCGATACTGAAATCACGATACCCGGCATGTCACCGCCGCCCACGATGCCCGCGGCCGCTACCGCCGCCGCTTCCGCTCGGTCGCGCTGCCGGCAGCAGGCGCTGCCTCCACCGGATCCGGCTCCGTCTCCCTCTTCTTCTGAAGCAGCGCATGCACGGTGTGCCGCACCTCTTCGAGCGCGCTCCTCAGCTTGCCCAGCGAAGGAGCCGATCTTCCGAATTTCTCGTCACAACTCTCATCGAGACTCTTCAGCGCCTGCCAGGCAGCCATCCAGATCCTTTTCCGACTGGAGATAAAAGGCCTTGGGAGTCTCAGTGAAGGCCTTGTCAAATACCTCCGGCGGGAGCTTGCGCTCGCTTTCGATCTTCTCTTTGCGCGCGCTTCTTCTCTTTGTCACTCTTAGCCTGCTCCTCGTACCCGACCGCTCTGGACTCTTTGTACTTGAACCAGTCGTATCCGGCGCTTGACCAATGGAATGCGACTTCAGGGGAATTTCGATGCGCTGTCCCAAGCCAATCCAAAGGCGCGGCCCGCAGCTCCAGGTCACCGTCTTCGATCGGTGGATAGAGCGTGTCCCAGAAATTGCCGACCAGTCCGCGTAGCAGAGCTCAAGCCCTTGCGCAAGCCCGCAAACCCTTCCAGTGCGAAGCATCGCCTCCGTCAGCCAAGCCGCGAGTTGCAGGTCTTTGGTCCGCGTGGCGAGGGCTTCCTGCGACAACTTCGCAACCAGCGCATAATCGGCCAACTTTGCGCTCGTGCTGCCAGTCGCCCTGCGCCAGATCATCGTCCTGCCGGCGGGCTTCCTTGATTTTGTCGTAGAGCAACAGCTTGGTGTCGTAGCGGACGTCAACGCCGCTGGGGTTTTCACCCGCGATAGGATTCAGAAGATCTTCGCGCAGAGGCATGGGGCAGTGTCCAGATCAGTCGGCCGTAGCCGGAGCTGGCCGACTGCGCTCGAAACTCCAGCGAGCGTACTTCAAGGAACGGAATCTCTTCGCCATCCAAAAGCAACATCTTCTGCCCTGACGGATATTCGTTGCCCTGCGTCGTCGGCGGCCCAATCCGTCAACTCGCCCCAGCCAGACGGCCTCGTCGGGATGCTTCCAGGAAAAGGGATAAATCGCCGGAATCAGCACTTCGCCGAGTTCCGTGCCCTTGAACGACGGTCCAGTACGAACGATGCGCGGGTGCTCCACAGCGTGTCGCGCAATCGGCGCGGCGGCTCCATCTCCAGAGACGCGATATGCTCGAACGGAATCCAGAGATAGGCGCCCGCCGCGAAGACTTCCAGGCGGGGGCCTATATCGGGATCGGCATCGCGCAAGGATTGAAATGGCCGTCCGTTCAGAGTTCCGGGAGAAGAAGCGTCCGCGCGTGTCCTTCGAAAACTCCTGCTTCTCGAATATCTCCGTGCCGCGTCTTCTCGGCATGCAGCGCGGCATAATAGAGCACCGCGCCCAATTCTCGATCTGGCTTGCCCTGGGCCAAGACGCTCAATTGTTTTTCAGCCCGGTCATAGTCACCAGAAAAACAAAGAAGCTCGAACAGGAATGTGCGCTGGGCCACGTCCGTGGGATGATCGCGGAGATAGGCGGTAACTCCTTCTCCGCTTCGCGCACCTTTCCTGATTCGAAAAGCTCCCTTGCTTTCACTGGCATCTGCCATCCTGGCTGCCCGACACCCTACCAAGTCCTCAATCTTCTGCGACATCGAAGCCCTTGTCGACAAAGCCCTTCAGCTTGCCATCCTTCTCCGGGTTGTAGCTGACCTTGATCTTGGCGAAGGCAAACGAAACCGACTCGGTCGGATTCTCGTTCGATCCCGAAAGCTGGACGGACGTGATCGAGCACCTTTTCCATGTGAATTTTGAAATAGTCGTCCTGCTTGTTGCCCATGGGTTTGTAGTAGTGCACGTCCACGGAGTCGATGTAGTCCCCAGTGACGCAGTTCTCGAACAACGTGCGGCGAGGTCTTGTCGAGCACCTTCATGACGTTCACATGGCTCACATCAGCCCGGCCAGCGCGCGATTCACCGCCCGATGCGCCCGGTCCGAAGACCGCGGCATTCGAGGCGCCGAAACTAAACGACAGAATGTCGATCGCGTTGGTCAAGCTGGTGCTCGGCCCGGGAACACCGTCGATTAATCAAATATGCATTTACCGCCATTTCAATTCTCCTTTCCTTTTCCGTTGCGCCGAAATTTTGCAACTCGAGCTGAAACGAAACTTGCAGAGCACCACGGCAGGAGCCACGCCGCCGAAACCAATACGGTTTGCTGTTACTTGGCCGCAGCGGGAAGCTCTGCCACCAACCGCAACGAAACCGTGAGTTCATCCAATTGGAAGTGCGGCCGCAGGAACGCGACCGCGCGGTAGACTCCGGGTTTCCCAGGAATTTCCGAAACGTCGATTCGAGCTTCCCGCAACGGACGTTGGGCCTTGGTTGCGGGTGACGCCATTGTCATCCGGAGTGACATAGTTCGTGATCCACCGGTTCAGGAAAGCTTCGGCCTCGCTGCGGGACATGAAGCTGCCAATCTTGTCGCGCATCATCGCCTTTAGATAATGGGCGAAGCGGGAAACCGCCATGATGTAGGGCAATTGCGCCGAGAGGCGGGCGTTGGCGTTGGCCGAATCGGTGTCGTACACCTTGGGCTTCTGGCAGGTCTGCACGCTGAAAAACGCCGCGTAGTCGGTGCCTTTGCAGTGCACCAGAGGCACAAACCCAAGGTCGGCCAGTTCTTTTTCACGGCGGTCGGTGATCGGAACCTCGGTCGGGCACTTCAGGCGATGTCGCCTTCGTCGGTGTAGAAGTTGTGAGTCGGCAGGCCCTCCACCAGACCGCCGCCCTCAACTCCGCGCATGGCGACGCACATGCCGTACAGCGAGAACGAATTCGTCATGCGCGTCCCCAGCGAATAGGCCGCATTCATCCACAGATACTTGGAGTGATCGGTTCCGTCGACGTGCTCTTCGTAGGTGAACTCATCGATCGGCTTGGTCTCCTTGCCGTAGGGCAGGCGCGAAAGAGTCCGGGGCAGGCACAGGGCAACGTAGCGGGAATCCTCGCCCTGCCGGAACGATTTCCACTTGGCGTATTCGGTGCTGTCGAAAATCTTGGCCAGGTCGCGGGGTGCGTCAAGTTGCGCGAAGCTCTCCAGGTTCATCAGGTCCGGCGCTGCCGCGCTGACAAAGGGGCGTGCGCCTGCGCCGCTACATGGGAAATTCCCTCCAGCAGCGCCATGTCCTCGGGATGCTTTCCGAACTCGTAGTCGCCGATCAGGGCGCCGAAGGGTGCGCCGCCGAAAACGCCGTACTCCTCTTCGTAAACCTTCTTGAACAGCGCGCTCTGATCGAACTCCGGAGCCTTCTCAATATCCCTGAGCAGTTCCTTCTTGGTCACATTCAAGACCCGGATCTTCAACTGCGTACCGGTCTCGCTGTGGTCCATCATATGCTTCAGGCCCCGCCATGATCCCTCCAGCTTCTGGAAGGCGGCGTGGTGCATGATCTCGTTCAACTGGATGGAAAGCAGATGATCGATTTGCGCGATGCGCGCGTTGATCATCATCTCCGCGTCCTTGGCGACGGTCATGGAGCCTTCAAGGACCTGCGCCACGAACTCCTTCACCAGGTTCTTGCCGCGCTCGCGCTGCGCTGGGTTCGGCGCCAAACCGGCCCTGTTCGACGATCTGGTCGAGCAGCCCCGCTTCTTTCGTGATGGTTGTAGTGGTGGCCTGCTGCCGCTTTCTGCGCGGTTAGCCATTGGATCCGCCTTCCTTGGGTCCCGATTTCTCCCTTCAGCTTGTCGAGCTTCTCCGTGTTGCCCACCGCCTCAAGCAGTATTTCTTCGAGCTTGTCGTTACCCTGCAGGGTGCCGCGCAAATCCGCCAGCCGGGTGCGGAGATCGAGCAACTCCTTGAGCGGCTTCACTTGCTTGGCCACGTTGCCGGGCTCAAAGTCCTCCATCTTCTTGAATTTCAGATCCACCTTCAGCTGCGGACCGTTGGGGTCGTCGCTGAGCTTGTTCTCCACCGCAAACGAAAGATGTGGCTTCATGCCTTCCAGGACGGTGTCGAAGTTGTCGGGATTCACTTCCACGAACTTGCGATCCTTCAGCTTGGGCAGGGGCTGCTCAGGCTGGCCAGTGAAATCTCCAAGGACGCCGACCACAAACGGCAACTCCTTGAGTTCAATGGCGCCGCCGATCTCGACATCATAGGTAATCTGGACCCGAGGGGGACGTACGCGGTCCAGTTTGTGCTGAGCGCTTTGTCTAGCCATGATGTTTTCCTTTTATTCGAAACTCAGAGAGATCCTTCATTCGGGCACACCGTAGCCCAATCGCTGTCCTGGATTCGCGCGGAAACGAATCAGTGAAGCCCAAGGGTAAAGTCACGATTGCCAATCCGGGCGGAGTTAGGGATAGCTCACAGGTCCCAGACTGCGCCATCGGTGGAGCCTTATGTATCACACGCTCGAATGTGTGTCAAGACAAGTAGTTAGAAAGCGCCAGGATGCGGTGCCTCGACGCGATCCGATGTTCCTAAAGGCTGGATTCCAAATGCCAAGGACGGTATCACCTGTCCTGTTGTATTCTGCTTTGGCTGTGATGCGTGGGTGATGGCGGCAGAATGGCTGGTGACATGGGTCGCCCTTTGGACCCTGGTAAAGGCGACACAGATGCTCAATTTTATTTCCATAACCGACGCGGCGCGGCTGCGCGACTTCTTTTTGCAGTCCGGGTATAGCGAAGACCGTCTTCGCGAGCAGGGGTACTTCACAGAACTTCCTTCCACGCGGCTGCGCAATTTCCCCCGACTGCTGGACCGCACCCCGGAATCCGGATGCCTGAACATCCTCTTGCGGTGGTTCTGGCTTGGCGTACCTCAAGAGGAGTCTAGTGCTACTGCGTTCCTGCCTTCGTGGTTCGTCGAACTGGCGCTTTCCTGCGGTCTGCTTCGGCGGGAGGGAGACCGTATTGCACCCGAGGTCATGCTCTTTCCCGTGGACAGCTTTCTGATAGTCTGCGACCACACCATCAAAATCGATGCCCTGGATCCGGAGTTCGTACTTTGGCCGAACCCGACCAGCCGGCTACTTTCCCGCTTCACGGTGCGCCGCCCGTCACAAGCCACATTGGACTTGGGAACCGGCAATGGAATTCAAGCGATTTCGGCGGCCGCTCATAGCGCGCAGGTCGTGGCCACCGATCTGAATCCACGGGCGGTAACTTACGCGAAGTTTACTGCGCGCCTGAATGGCTTGGAGAACATCGACTGCCTTTCCGGAGACGGTTTTGAGCCGGTCGCGGGACGCAAGTTTGATCTGATTGTCTCGAACCCGCCCTTTTTTATCAGTCCTTCCGACCGCTTTCTTTTCTGTGACAGCTCGATGGATCTAGACGGGTTGTGCCGGAAGTTCGTTCGGGAGGCGCCCAAACTGCTCAATGAGGACGGATATTTCCAACTGCTGTGCGAGTGGGCGCAGTTGAAAGGCCAGCCCTGGCAAGAGCGTGTAACGGAATGGCTGGCGGGCAGCGGATGCGACGCCTGGATATTAGACGGCCATACTCAGGATCCCTCGGAATACGCGCAGCACCGCATTGCCGAAATCGCGGCGACGCCTGAGCAGGATGCCGAACGATATGCCAGCTATATGGACTACTATCGCGAGAGAAAAGTAGAAGCCATCCACGATGGAGTCATTGCCATGCGCCGCCGCTCGGGACAGAACTGGATACTCGTCGAGGAAATCACGGAGACTCCCAAGGACCCGTTCGGCGAATCGGTCAAACTCGTTTTCGATGCTCGGGACTTTTTGCAGGCCCACGCTTCGGACGAACAAATGATGGCGGTGAAGCCCCTGTTGTCGCCCAACGCGCGTCTGGAACAGTTTTTCCAGCCCGCCGACGGCAAATGGCAACCCTCGTCGTTGAACTTGCGGCTGGTGAAGGGATTTCCGTTTTTCGTGGGCTTGCAGCCTCTGGTTGCCGGATTCTTGAGCAGTTGCAACGGTTCTCGGACCGTGAGCGAACTGATTCACGAGTTGGCGCGGCAGGTGGATGCACCCCTGGAACAGGTGCAAAGGGAATGTCTGGGAGTTCTGCGCAAACTCATCGAACGCGGGTTCCTGCTTTGTTAAGGAGCAACCGGCGGTTGTAAGGAAGGCGTCCGGATTTCGGGGGTGGACTCGGCTTGCCCTTGGTGGTATCCGGGGTTACGACCTTGACTCCAATAGCGGGATGCTATGCTAATCCCTTGTAAAACTTGGTATAACAAGGCAATGCACAGTAAGAGCAACATAAGGCGGAGCCGCTACAGGAGAGTCTCCGTATGACGAAACTCACGGGCAACATCCGCATCACACCCAATCCCGGTACGGAAACATTGGGGCCCCACTTCGAAGTTGTATTTGTTCCATACCATGGCCGCGTGAATGCGCAAACTGTGCGCGTCACCAGTCACGATGACCTCGTAGCGTTTCTGATCGAGATCAAGTTCAGCGAGGATGAAGCGTCGCGCTGGGCCGGACGAGCGCGGGGTTCGGTAGTCTTGATTCCCAGTGTCGAACGCACGGAGGAGTTGCTGAAGGAGAATGGATTGATCGCATAGGTCTCAATAAATCTGTTCCTGCCCGCCACGCAAGAAGCGTAGAATGCTGCTGCCGCTGACTTGAGAGTATGAACTACGGGAGTTCGCATGAGTGCAGCCCTTCCTGGAAGAGTTGGCTATCCTGCTTTGCTAAGGTCTGTTTACCTGGGATTGCTGGGTCGGGGCAAATCAGCCGAGGTATTTGCCGACAAGGCACCGACGCGGATTGTTGGTCCTCAGGTCAGCGTATTCCGCGCTTTCGACCAGGAGCACTTCATCGTGGATACCCAGCGGCGGATCCTGCGTCGAGACCACGCCGATAACGCGCTCATCATCCGAGATGAAAATTCTGACCAGAACCGCTATACCGGGCAATCGCACGACCCATCGATTCCGCCCTGGGGCGGCCTCTATTGCTCACTCCAACAGCAGGCTACGGTTAACGAAGCTGCGTACTACGTCGAGAAGGAACGCCAAAAGAAGGCGGCAGCTACCGGAAATTCGGCTCCCGCGCCTCTTCCCCGGTCGGTCGTGTTGAACTCCAAATGTGTTGTAAAAGTGAGTCTTCTCGGTCCATTCGTGGCCGTGGATTTATCCGCCCAGAATCCCTACGCTCGGGACTTTGTGGATTCCCTGGGCCGGACGGAGGACGTAAAACGCGCTCTCGCATCCGCAGGCAAAGCTTCGAAATCGTTGTGGAGCTTGATGCTTGATCCTGATGATTATTCGGTCGCGCGCGGCATCGGTCTGGCTCTTGCCGCTCATGGAGATCGCTCCTTGATTGTGCAAACCGCGCGCCAGTCGGAGCGATCTCCTCTGGAGCGGGGCGAGAACATCATCTTTTTCGGTCATCAGAAACAACGAATCGGGAACCTGTCATCAGGCATACCTGTTTCCGATTGCGGGCCGAGGTTTTGACGATCCCAACTTTATCCCCGGCGCGGACTATCCCAGTCAGATCCAAACCTACCCAGTTGGATTCTGATCTGCCGGACAGCGTACAGGGTTGATCACGCGAGGAAGCCTGCGCTCACCTGATGCGCGACATTCGGGGTACTGGCAAACAGGAGCACCGGCCTGCCTTCCTCGTCCCTTTGCTTCTGCGGCGCGGAATTGTTATTGTGCTGCCACGGCATTCCTATGAAGCGACTGCAACCTGTCATCTGGACCAAGGGCACATTCCTGACGCCGCAGCACCTGCAGGCTCAGGATAGGTTTCTCGAAGACACGCTTCAGTTCCGCTTGCAGGCACTGAGATTTTGCGCATGGGGCTTCAGTGAACTAGTAATCGATCAGGAGAAACTGGCTACCGGCCACTTCGCCATCTCGCGCGCATCCGGCATTTTCCCCGATGGACTGCTTTTCGAGATCCCCGATGCAGATCCGGTTCCCGCCTCAAAGACTTTGGCCGACGTTTTCGAGCCGAAGGTGAAGAGTCTGGACGTATATCTCACTGTGCCGGATTACCGGCAGCGAGGTCAGAACATCGCCATCGGCCAACGCGACAGCGGCGCAAGGTACGTCGCGGAAGTAGCCACCTTCCGCGATGAAAACACGGGCAGCACCGAAAAACCGGTGCAAGTAGCGCGCAAGAATCTCCGCTTCATGGTGGAGGGCGAGAATCGCGAAGGTAATTCCGCGCTTCGGATTGCGAACGTGGAGAAGACTGAGGGCGACACATTCCGCTTGAATCCACGTTTCGTGCCTCCACTGCTTGACATCCGGGCCAGCGAATATGTGCAGGGCATACTGCGCGGAATGATCGAGGTTCTGGCTGCACGCAGCAGCCAGTTATCGGGTTCGCGCCGGCAGAAGAACCAGAGTCTTGCCGACTTTACGGCCACCGACATTGCGAATTTCTGGTTGCTCTACACCGTCAACTCAAATTTCCCTGTGTTTAGCCATTTATTTGAGGCCAAGCAGGGGCATCCCGAGGAACTTTTTTCAGCCATGCTGGAGCTTGCTGGTTCGCTCACCACTTTCTCGCCCAAGCTCCGGCCCAAAGACCTGCCGCTCTACGATCACGATAATCTGGGGCCTATTCTGTCCGAGCTGGACGAGAAACTGCGTTCGCTGCTGCAAACCGTTGTGCCCACCAATCTGGTATCACTGGAGCTGAAGCTCGTTTCGCCCTCGATCTACGCAACTGCTCTGGCCGACGAAAAATATCTGGCGGATACGAAGATGTACCTGGCGGTGAGCGCCGAAGCCACCGAGAGCTTCGTCATTCAAAAAGTTCCGCAAATCGTAAAGGTCTGCTCGGCCACGCACATCGACCATCTCGTGAAGAACGCTTTGCCGGGAGTGGACCTGAAACACTTGAGCAACCCACCCAGCGCCATTCCCGTAAAACTGAAATATCAATACTTCAGCTTGAACCAGGGAGGACCCGCCTGGGAAGCGGTGCGCCGGGCAAGAAATCTCGCTGCCTATGTGCCTGAGGATTTGCCAAAGCCGCAATTGGAATTGCTGATTCTTCTGCCGCGGAGTTCGTGAAGCGGAGTATTTCCAAGCGTCCCATCTCAAATCTGCCAGAAGGGGTTGGGCAGTCCTCTTAATGTTTCAGCGTGAAATACATTACCAGCAAGGCGGCAACAGCAAACAGAACCGTTAAGACGGCGATCAGGGGCCAATATGAGGTCGCGCCACTGCTGGGAAGAGGCGTGGGTGGGTGTAGCGCAGGCGCCTGCGGTGCCGCAATCTTTGGTTTGGGTGGTGGAGGAGGCATAGGCGGCGCCGGTGCAGCGTAGGAAGGCATCGGCGGTACGGGCAACTCGGGAGCACGCCCCGCGGGTCTCGGCGCAGCCGGGTTCGCAGAATCCGGTGGGAGGCTTTCCCTTACCTGATTACTCGACATGAACACCGTAAAGTCGCTGGGACCGCTCGGGGCTTGACGTTCGACGGGCGGCGGGTCCGCACCAGGTGGCTTGAAAGCGTTCGTCGCGTCGTTCCGGCCAATCTGACTCGCGAATGTATTTTCACCGCCGATGGGAGCACGTCTCTCTTCGGGAGGGGAAAAGCTGCTTCCGCGAGAAGCAGGCGGCGATACTGTTCCAGAGAACGCGATGGGCATCCCGGAAGAGCTGGAAGTTGAGGCAAGCGGTGGCTTCGAGTCCTGCGGGCGTGGATCGGGATCCAACTTAAGGTCTCCCAGTCTTGCGCTACCTTTGACCGCATCACTAAAGATTTGAGTGAAAGACCCCGGCTGTTGTGTCGGCCGATCCGGTGGCGCGCTGGGCGATTCTTTGGCCTTCAATCGATCTACACCGCCAAACATTTGGGTGAAGTCACCAGGCCTGGGAGGTGGGCTGGTTTGAACGGGATCTGGAAGTTCTACTGCTTTGTTCGGAGCGCTCGGCTGGTCGAAGGGTCCGCGGAAAAAACTCGTGAACTCTCCCGTGCTGCTCTTGAATGCCTCGGGAGTTTTATTAAAGTTCTCATCTCGGGTTTTCGAAGTGGGAGGGCCTTCAGCAGGCTTTCCACCATCCGTGCTGTCCTCTGAGAAGGCCAGAAACTCCCTGGTGAATGCTCCCGGCTCTTGGAGCGTCACGGGGGTGCCGGATGTGTTGTTTGACGATTCGGAACTTCCGGCCGAAAGTGGCACCGAGACGAGAGTTTGCGATTTGATCCCTGGATCGAACTTCAGCGCACTAGTCCTGAAGGCGCACGAAGCAATGCTCGTTCTACCGTCGGAGAGATCTAAACACAGCCTGAGGTTTCCTTCCCGCAAGGGTGTGAGGAGAAAGGCACGCGGCTCCGAGTCGCCGTTGGGTGGAACGTTGATACTTTTTGTCTGGGACTTTGGCTCAAAGTCTGGAGACTCCACGGTGATTGTCAGGCTCAAGGGCTTGGGCACCTGATTGAAATCAAGAGGAAACTTCAGTGGAAAGGTTTTGGTCGAGCGGACGTCCTCAGGTTCCATTCCGTACGTCGTATCGATCTCGAGGATTGCCCGAAGGCCGGTGGAGTCCTGTTGGCGAATCATCGCCAGCAGAATTGTGGCCCTACCAAGCTCGATTTCCTTCGGAAGGGCAGCATCCAGCACCCGCTTCTCGGATCGGGCTTCGTCTTCTCCGAAATGGCGCGGTTGAGCTCTGAGAAGAGGTCTGTCTGGATGAGTCTTCCACTGCAACGCAACCGACAATATCCCCTCGCACACGTCGAGGAAAGCCAGGTCGGCGCTCGGCCATTCGGTGACGGGTCGAGCGTTCTTCGGCAAGGCTTGGAAGGTCCCGAAAGCTGTTCCCTGCCAAGCCACCGGCCGGAGCAAGACGGGAATGACATGGGCTTGTCCGGCCTGATGCCTTTCTAGCGCTCTTCTCGTTTCTATGTCGTAGCAGTACTCGGAAGCAAGAAAATCAGGACTGATCAGCAGCAGAATCACCTGCGCGCTGTCTAGAAAAGTGCTGATTTTCTTGTCCCACTGTTCCCCAGGCAATATTCTCCGATCATGCCACTCACTTATCAGTCCCGAGCGTCGCAGGACCGTCAGATGCTTGGCCAGTTCGTCGCGTAAAGTTTCATCTCGGTGGGAGTAGGAATAGAAGATCGCAATGGCCCGTGCGTTTTCGGCAGTCGGGCCGGGTGATTTCTCTGTACCGGCTGGCGGGGTTACAGCTCCATAATTCGCCCGAATCTCCTGCTGACTCGTCGATATCGGTTTCGGCGAAGCTGCTGGTTCTGAGCTTCCCGGCGCTCCTCTGCCCGAAGGGCGCTGAGACGCTCCGAGGTCCCTTTTCTGCGGAGAAGGATCGGCGGGAGCAGTGGCTGAGAATGGCTCCGTCGAAGCAGGAGGTGAGGGTTCGGGGCGAGCTTGATTCTGTAGATTCTTAGGACCGCCACTCTGTTTCCGAAGTCGCTCCACCTCCGAAGCGCTAAGTTCGGCGGTGGCATTCTCGTCCGTAGGCTTTAATTCCTTGCGGTCGACTGGAGAAGGTGCGCCTCCAGAAAATGACCGGTAGGCCAGAACCCACGATTGCAGCGCCCCAAGGGTTGGCATTCTCGTCACAAGGTATGCGGACAAGCTTCCCTCATCGAACCCGACTTCCGTCAGGGGTTCGGTAGGAATGGGAGCTATGCTGGCGAAATGTTTGAGGATGGAGGAGTTTCGGGATCCGACGGGAAAGTTTGCCGGACATTCAAAGGTATATACGACTGCTCGTTCTCGTGTAACTCGTTCGCGGGCCAGAAATGTACTCACTCGGCCGCTGTTCAACAACTCGATGATTTCGTATTTTTCGGTGAACTTCATGGTGTCCGCGCACAGTAGATATTCCCCGATTCCCGCATAAAATGCCAGTATCCAGGGACATCCTACTTTGGGGGAGGGTGGCGCCCTTACACTCGCCTTAGCATAGCACCGCCCGCCGCGAAACTGCGCACGAGGTGAGAGCCAAGCTTCGCCAGAAGGGAACTTCTCTTGACAGCAAACACCCCAGCGCCTAGCATCGACGCTGAAATTCGCCAATTCACCGCGGCAGCTCTGGACCCCAATGCAGAACGGCGTCCTCAGTTCGCCCGGCAAGGACTTTCAGGACACCGGGATTAGGGAGCAGGCAACGGCATTCTTGAAGACTGGGACAGAAAGATGAAGCTGCTCTCCAAGATCGTTTGGTCGGAAGGCATGTACCTGGCCCCTCAGCATTTTCAGGCCCAGAACCGTTATTTTGAGGATTCTCTTCACTTTGCGACCTCCAACCTGTGGGACGAAATCTGCGGGTTTGCCGCCTGCGAAGTGGACCCCGATGCGCTCCAGAACGGCATCCTCTCGCTGATACATGCCCGCGGCATCTTCGAAGATGGCCTCGCTTTTGACATGCCGGAATGCGACCGCCTGCCACAACCCCGAAGCTTCACCGATTTGTTTTCTCCCACTGCCGACCACCTCACTCTCTGTCTTGCAGTTCCGCGCTGGGCTCCCGGCGGCAAGAATTGTGAACTGGAAATCAGTCCTAAGATGACCAGCCGATACGCCTGCGAGGTCGAGTCCCTGCATGACGAAAATACCGGCCAGGATGAAAAGCAAATTCCTCTGGGCCGAAAAAACGTTCGCCTGATTGTTGAGTCTGAAGCTACTCCAGACCTGCTGACCCTTCCGGTGGTGCGCGCTATTCGAGATGGTGCGGGCCATTTCGCCGCAGACCCAACCTTCATCCCCCCGTGTTTGAAGGTGAGCGCCAGTGGACGGCTCATGAGCTTGCTCCACCGACTGGTGGAAATCCTGGAGGAAAAAAGCGTCGTGGTTTCGCGGGAGCAGGAGCAGGCGCAGGGAAAATTTCAGGCAGGGCTCTCTGCCCGCCATATCTCGCAGTTCTGGTTCCTGCACGCAATCAATTCGAGTCTCACCCCGCTGCGGCACATTCTGCTTTCCAAACACGGCCATCCCGAAGAACTTTTCCGGGAGATGTCGCGTTTGGGGGGAGCGCTGTGCACTTTCAGTCTCGACACTCAACCCCGTTCTTTGCCGGCTTACGATCACCAGCATTTGGACCGCTGCTTCGACGCTCTAGACGAGCACATCCGCCGTCATCTCGAAATCGTCGTGCCGGCGCAAGCGATTGTGATTCCTCTGCGGCCAACGGTCCGGTACTTTTACGAGGCCGAGATTAAAGACCAGCGCTGCTTTGGCAGGGCGCGCTGGATTCTGGGTATACATTCGCCCGTCAGCGAATCTGATCTCATCGTGAAAACGCCTCAATTGCTCAAAATGTGCTCCGCCAAGTTCGTTCCCGACCTGGTGAAGCGCGCCATGGCTGGGCTGAGCCTGACGCATGTGCAGGTCCCGCCCGCGGCAATCGCGGCCAAGATCGACAGCCAATATTTCGCTGTCAACCGGTCAGGCCCGTGCTGGGAGCACATGATGAAAACGCGCCAGGTCGGCGTTTATGTTCCTGGCGAACTGCCATCGCCAGACATGGAACTCGTGGTCATTTTAGAGAGCTGAAGGACGCAGCGAAGCACATGGGCACAGGTCGTATTTCGCCACTCGCCAGTTATCGGGGTTCCAGTTCCGCCATGGACCGGCGCGGCTGGAATCTGGCGCTCGAATTCCAGGAAGTTTTCACCATCATCGTCCGCTTGCGGTACAACCGCCAGGCTGTGAACAACGGGGAGTCGTTTCGTGCGGAGATGAAAAAACACCTGCGCGTCGCGGAACAGAAAGCTCGCCAACGCGGCTACAGCGCCGAGGATGTAAAACAAGTCATCTTTGCGCTGGTTGCGTTTCTCGATGAATCAGTTCTGAGCAGCCGCAACCCGGCCTTCGCCGATTGGCCTCGTCTTCCTTTGCAGGCCGAAATGTTCGGCCACCAGCTGGCGGGCGAGATCTTCTTTCAGGAACTGCAGAAAGCGGTGAACCGGCCCGACACCAACGAAGTAAGCGACCTGCTGGAAGTCTACTGCCTGTGTTTACTGCTCGGCTTCAAGGGGCGATACGCGGCGGGCGGTTCTGGCGATTTGCGTTCGATGATTGCTGCGGTGCAGGAAAAAATACGCCGCATCCGCGGGATTTCTCCCGTCCTTTCGCCGAGGGGCATGATTCCCGCGGACGCCGTGCGCCTCACGCAGTCTGACCCATGGGTGCGCAAGCTGTTCATCGGTTCTCTGGTAGCTGTGGCAGTCTCAGTTCTTCTCTTTGTCGCATTCAAATTACTTTTGGTTTATGGCGCCTCGGCAATTTCCAACGTGGCCGTAAGATAAGCAAGGGAGGTTGCATGGTGTACTGGGTAACGGGCGGAGTGTTGCTGGTTTACCTGGTGCTGGTTTGGTTCATTGGCACCTGGGCGAACCCGCCCGGCGCGGGAATTTGGATACTGCGCGCTGGACTTTGGCTGATCGGGTCCATCGGAGCGGGTTTTGCCGCGTGGTGGTTTCGCCGCCAGCAAACCGCCGAAGACCCCGACACGGGGTTCACCCCCTCGGCCGGGGCGGGAGAGGTCGATCTACTTGTCCGCGATGCCGTACGCCGGCTGAAAAGATCGGCGATGGGACGGGGAGCAAGCCTGGGCAATCTTCCGTTGATTTTTCTGGTCGGAGACCCCGGCTCCGCCAAGACCACGACCATCATTCACTCCGCGCTTGATCCAGAATTGCTGGCGGGCCATGTCTATCAGGACAGCACCGTCGTTCCAACCCGCATTGCGAATTTCTGGTACACAAGGCAGGCTGTTTTTGTAGACGGCGGCGGCCCTATGTTTTCCCAACCAGATGTCTGGAAGCGGCTGATCAAACTGGTTCAGCCAGGACGAGTCGCAAGCGCTGGGAAAAAACAGCAGGCGCCCCGTGCGGCGATCGTTTGCTTCGACTACGAGAATTTTCTCAGGCAGGGAGCCAACGAGGCTACTTTATCGGCTGCCCGACGGCTCGGCACCAGACTAAATGAGGTCTCCCAACTGCTGGGAATCAGCTTTCCGATTTATGTTCTCTTCACTCGATCCGACCGCCTTGGTGCGCGGCAGGATGGAGGGTCGCTTTTTCTCGACTACGTGGCCGGTCTGAGCAAGGACGAGACTTCTCAGGTACTGGGCGCCACTCTGCCGGTCCGGTCGCTGCAGGCGACCGGCGTCTATGCCGAGGAAGAGACCCGCCGCCTAGAGAAGGCCTTTGATGAGCTGTTTTATTCTTTATCCGACAAGCGCCTCGAACTTCTCTCTTTCGCCGGACAGACTGACAAGGTGCCCGGTATTTATGAGTTCCCCGGGAACTCCGCAAGCGTCGGGATCTGTTGGTGCAGTTTCTGGTGGATCTGGCGCGACCCAGTCAGTTGAGCGTGAATCCTTTTCTGCGCGGATTCTATTTCTCTGGGGTGCGCCCAATTGTCATCGAAGACGTTGCCGCAGCGCCGGAAGCACAATCCCCGGACGCCGGTTTCAATCCTAACGCCACTGTCGTTTTCGGTGCTGGCGGGATGCGCGCTCGGGCCCCCGTGGAGTCGTTCCGGTCAACCTCGCGCAGAGTTCCGGATTGGGTTTTCCTCTCACAACTATTCAATGAGGTTTTGCTGAAAGATCGCGTTGCCCTGAGTGCCAGCGGATTCAGTTCGAGAGTGAGCCTACTTCGCCGCGTTGCGTTCGCGACTCTCGCAGGCATCGCTCTCGTTTTCGCGATTGGGTTCATTGTGTCGTTTGTTGGAAATTTCTCTCTGCAACGCGATGTCGAGCAGGCTATCGAGGGCGTTCGCCACGTTCATGCAACTCCAGGCCAGATTCCCAGCGTGGACCAATTGCAAACGCTGGATCGCTTGAAACAAGAACTCGAGACCATCAAGGGTTACAAAAACGGAGAGCCCTACTGGCACCTGCGCTGGGGCTTGTATTCGGGAGAGAATCTGTATTCTCCGGCGCGCCGGGTATATTTCGAGGGCTTCAAAACCCTATTGTTCGATGACGCAGAGAGAAGACTCCTGACAGCTCTGACCCCGACGAAGGCCATACCAGACCCCAGCGACAACTATCTGCTCCGCTACAACGACCTGAGGGCGTATCTGATCACCGCAGGCTACGCCAAATACAGCACCGAAGAATTCCTGTTTCCGATCTTATACAAACACTGGCGCGAAGGTAGGAACCCAGACGCAGATACCGCACGGTTGGTCGAGGCCCAATTTCAGTTCTACAGCACGGAACTGGCCATCCAGGACCCTTACCGGATCAAGCCTGACGACACGGCTGTTCCACGCGCGCGTGATTTTCTTTTGGCCTTCAGCGGCATAGACGTGCCCTACTTCAATTTGCTGGCTCAGGCGCAAGCTCCGGCGGCGCGAGACATCAACTTCCGGAATTCGTTTCCGAATTCGGTGGGCTTTGTCGATGCGCCGAACACCATCAAAGCGCCATTCACTCCCGAAGGATTTGCCCTGATAGATTCCGCCCTCAATCGGCCGGATAGCCAGAAGAACGAGGATTGGGTGCTTGGAGGGAAAGGCCCGGTGAGCGATCTGGATCCCGCGCTGCAACGCAAGAAACTTAAAGAGCGTTACGAAAACGACTACATCCAGCAGTGGCGCGACTTCATCGAGCACTCTCATGCCCATGTTTCGCAGAGCAATACAAACGAAGCGGCAGCGAAGCTGGAGACTCTGACCAGCGCGAGCTCTCCAATGCTGGAACTGCTCTGGTTCATCTCGCACAATACAAAAGTTCCGGATGGCACCATCTCCGACGTATTCGCGCCCGTGCAGGCAGTCGTGTCATCAGCTCCGGAGAGGGGACTGCCGACCGTATTGAGATCAGCGGCCACGGACCCGTATACCAAAGCTCTTTCAGACCTCCGAGAAGCTTTGAGTCTTTTAGCGAAGAGTACGGGGACACCTGACCCAAGCGGAGCCCTCAGAGCTGGTGAGTCTGCCAAGACTGCGGCGGACATTTTGGCCGGGAACAAAGTGGACGAACAATATCACATCCCCAATTCTCTCGATCGCTTGCTCAAAGAACCAATCGTGGACGCGGAAATCGCCGCGGGCGGCTCCGGCAAGGCCCCGCTCAATGCTGGCGGCAAATCATTCTGTGGCCAGCTTGAGGCTGCCCAACGTCATTTCCCTTTCAATCCACGCGGACCCGACCTGCCCATTGAGCAGTTGAATGTGCTCCTCGCGCCGGGCAGCGGGCAGCTGGCGGCATTGACTGCAAAGCTGGCACCGTATGTCACCAGGCAAGGCTCCACCTACTTCGCCAATGATTCGGGGAGCATAAAAATCTCGCCACAATTCCTCAACTTCTTCAATCGGGTCAGCGCTTTGAGCGATGCACTTTATCCCCCGGGCTCCACGTCTCCCCGCGTTGCCTACATCCTTAAGCAGACGGAAACGAACATGGAGCAACTCGCAACCAAGATTGGGAACCAGTCCCTCACCGGAAATGGTCAACAACAGTCTCTGGTATGGACCGGCGCCGGCGAGGACGTGGCCGTTACCACGAAGGGAGTAGTCGTTGAATCGGATACGGGCCCTTGGTCGGCATTCCATTTTTTCAGTAATGGCAATCCTGCCTCAAAGGGTACGGGGATTTACGATCTCAGTTTTGTTTATAAGCAGTCCAACGGGCAGGACGTGATTGTGAAAGGCAAGAAGCAATTCTGGTCTTATCAACTGCAATTCAGCGGGTCCAACCCTCTGAATCTGTTTTCCTTCTCCAACCTGGGTTGCGTCTCTACCGTAACACGATAAGAGGGGCGCAACACTAAGTCGAGCTTTGCTGCGGGTGGTCGCTGCGCCCGGCAATTCGGCCGAAGATCCTTCCGCCCCAAGACTGCTCGACCGCCCGAATCAGCAGGCAAGTAATATTGTCGTCGCTGGCGCCGCTCTTGGCCGCCTCGATCAGCCCGTCACAGGCGTCTTCCAGATTCTCGATTTGGCCGATAACCTCCAGCATTGCGCTGTCTTTGACGTAACGCGACAACCCATCGCTGCACATCAGCAGAGTATCGTTTGGCTCCAAAGTGAGGTCGGCCAGGTCAGGCTCAACGCTGTCCTCCGAGCCGAGCGCGCGCACGATCACGTTTTGCATCTCGACGGTTTCGGCTTCTTCCAGCGTGATCATTCCGCGCCGCACCTGTTCCATCACCAGAGAATGATCAGTTGTAAGTTGCTGAATCGTCCCCTGCCGGATCAGGTAAATGCGGCTGTCCCCAACGTGCGCTATGGAGAATAGATTTCCTTCCACACGCACTGCCACCAGAGTGCAGCCCATGCCCGCCGACTCGACGTTATTTGCGGAGGCTTCGCGGATGGCTTGGTTGGCGAGTTGCACGGCGTTGGCCAGAGCGTTTGCCCGCTCAGAAACCTCGGCGAATCCACTCCCCAGCACCTCGGACCCGCTGCGCTTCTGGTCCTGTTGGAAGTATCCGAGCACCGTGTCGACGGCGATCTTGCTGGCCAATTCGCCCGCCGCCTGCCCACCCATACCATCGCAAACGACGAAAATCCCAATGCGATTGTCATAACCGAAATTGTCTTCGTTGTTCTTACGCACCAGGCCTATATCCGTTTTGCCGGCAGCCTGGGTGGTAAGTTTCATGGCAATCTGTCGAGGCGCTAAATCCTACCGCAGTTGCGCCCGGTCGTAAAGAACGACGCTGTAAAATCCTCCGGGCGCGCCGGATTACTTTCCGGGTTGCGGGCGAGGATATGTTCGTAACAAATAGCGGACGCCTCCCCGCGAGGCATGGGCGCCCTCCCTCGGATTGGCTATTTATGGCAGCTGCCTTACCCAAGAAAATCGGGAAGTACGATGTTATCGATGTCGTCGGCAAAGGCGGCATGGGCGTCGTCTATCGGGCCAAAGACCCTTTTCTCGATCGCATGGTCGCCATCAAGATCATGACGATCAGCTACGCGGACCAGCCCGACCTTCTTCATCGCTTCTTCCGCGAGGCCAAAGCCACCGCCAACCTTCAGCATCCCAACATCGTAACCGTCTACGAACTCGGCGAACATGAGGGAAGCCCCTACCTGGCCATGCAGTGTCTGGAAGGCGACAGTCTCGACGCCATCATCCGCTCCCACCGAGCCTTACCCTGCTGCAGAAGATCGAGATCGTCATCGAGGCCTGCCACTGCCTCTCCTACGCCCACCAACTGAAAGGCTCGTCCATCGCGACATCAAGCCCGGCAACATGTTCGCTGAAGTGTGCCGTTCGTCACTTTGGACCGTGGCGCTCATCACAGATCGCCTTGGCGGCCAATGCTTTACTGATGGTAGGAGAACCTGCCGTGTGCCTTGCCATACCGGGGAAAATTCTTGAGATTCAGGAAATCGGTCAGATGCGTGTGGCCCGCGTGCAGTTCGGCGGTGTTGACCGACAAGTAAGTCTGGTATTTGTCCCTGAGGTTCGCCTAGGCGACTATGTGATGGTCCACGTGGGCTTCGCCATTAGCCCGGTGGATTCGGCTGAGGCCGAGCGCACGTACCAGTTTCTGCAAGAGATGGGAGAACTGGAAGCGGAATTGCCGATGGCAAAACACTGAAGATTGTTAACTTCAGCTTCCCCGGATTTTTTCGAAGCGAGTCCTTCGAGTCTGAAATCTCTCCTCTGGTTTAGTCCCACAGTAAGGTGTGATTCCCCGTGAGCGTGCGAGGCGAAAGCAAGCGCCAGCGGAGGTTCCAGCTTCTCATTTGTGGCCAAAAGGGGTCCAGTCTGCTGTCGAATGCTGCCATTAGAATGATGCGAAACTGAACATCGCATTGGGTCGGCAGTTGAAACCGGAGGCTAGCTCCGGCATATTTTAGGCGAAAGCAACTGGGATGCCGGTTCGCCCACTTCGAGCGTCCGCAAGCGGTCGCGTATGTCATCGCGCAGCGCCGAGAGGGAAATTCCCCCGAACGATTCCGGGTAGCGGTCCAGTCTGCGCAGCGCGGCTTGCAATAACAGCATGGCTCCCAGCGGATTGTCGCGTTGCAGGTGATGGAACGCCGCAGTGACCTGGATCAACCCTTGCAAGAATGTCTTCTCAGGCTCGGGCGCCGCCAGCCACACGCTCTCCCAGGCCTCATGTGCAGTAAAGAACTCCCCCGCCTCGTACAATCGCAGGCCTTCTGCCAAAGCGCCTTCGGTCCAATCGAATTCCATGTTCCCCGACTCGCATTGTAACCTTCACTCAATACCGCGCGTCCCGGCGGTGGCGGGTGTACACTGTTCGGCAGCGCTGAAACCAAAGGGAATACCGACTTTTGGGATGCATCGACTACGGGACGCCCTGCCTTCCCCCCTGCGATTGCTGGAGCTTTATGAGGATTTCCCCGGAAGCTAGGCGGCTGGTCATACTCAGCAGTACGGAGAGAAACTGCGTCCGCCATCGGTTAGCCCTTCTTATCCTGTGCTTCGTTTTGTTCTCAGTTTGTCGAGGCTCCGCACACGCGCAGGGTTCGCCGCAGGCCCCGGCTCCCAGTCTGGCGCCGCAGCCCGAAAAGCCGACCTCGGCTGAGATCGCTTCGCACGACGCACCTACCACGTTTAAAGTGAATGTAAAGCTGGTGGTGGTGCGCGCAGTCGTCCGCGATTCCCAGGGGCACGCCGTCGGGAATCTTCAGAAAGAAGACTTTGAAGTCTTCGACAAAGGCAAGCCGCAAGTGATCACCCAGTTCGAAGTCGAACAGCCCGGTGCTCTGAGTGCGAAGGCGCGCCAACAATCAGATGAGGACTCCACCGGCGGAGCAGCCGCCGAAAAGCCTTCTAGCGCCGGGAACGTGCCCCTGCCCGAGCGTTTTGTCGCTTATCTGTTCGACGATGTCCACATCCAATTCGGCGATCTTGCCCAGGTCCGCAAGGCCGCGGAACGCCACTTTGCTACATTGAAGCCGACTGATCGCGCCGCCATCTTTACTACATCGGGCGTTACGCCCCTGGATTTTACCGATGATCGCGCCCAGCTGAATCAAGCCCTGCTGCGTATGCAACCGCGAGCCCTCGCGCGCAGCGGTGTGCAGGACTGCCCGGATATCAGTTACTACCAGGCGGATCTCATCGTCAACAAGAACGATCCTCTGGCGATGCAGGCTGCCGTCCAGGACGCGCTTACGTGCCCCACATCTGTTTCCGTCAACATTCCGGGGGGCCAACAGGTCTCAAATGCCACAATGATGGTGAACTCTATCAGTCAACAGGTGTTGAGCACCGGCGACCACGAAAGCCGCGTCTCCCTTGGCGTTCTCAAGGATGTGGTCCGCGGTATTTCACGGATGCCAGGGCAGCGCAGCATCGTTGTCGTTTCTCCCGGATTTATCACTCCCCAAATGGAGTACGAATTTACCGAGATCATAGATCGTGCGGTGCGCTCGCAAGTCGTGATCAGCACGCTGGACGCTCGCGGGCTGTACGTCCCCTCACCGTTTGCAGATGCCAGTCGTCCGCGCCCGCCCGCTACCGGCAAAATTTTGATCGAGACTGCGGCTGATTCCGCTCAGGCCGACCTGCTTGCCGTTTTGGCGGACGGCACTGGCGGCGTTTTCTTTCACAACAGCAACGATCTCGACGAAGGCTTCCGGCGCGTCGCTGAAACTCCGGAATATTCCTACGTTCTGGCGTTCGTTCCCCAAAATCTAAAGCTCGACGGCAGTTTTCACACCCTGAAGGTCAAACTCAAGAACCCGCAAAAGCTGACTTTGCAAACGCGTCGCGGCTATTATGCTCCCAAAGCCTTCACCGGTCCCGACGAGCAGGCCAGGCAGGAGATCGAAGATGCAATGTTCTCCCAGGAGGAATTGCACAATCTCCCTGTAAACTTGCACACGCAGTTTTTCAAAGCCAGCGACGCCGATGCCAAGCTTGTCGTCCTGGCGCATGTTGACGTGAAGCGTCTCCACTTTCGAAAAGTCGAAGGACGAAACGACAACGTTCTGACCTGTATCTCCGGTGTATTTGATCGCAACGGAAAGTTCCTTCAAGCGACGCAGAAGACCGTCACTATGCATTGGAAAGATGAGACTCTGGAGCACAAACTTAATTCAGGTATAACGCTCAAGACGAGCTTCGACGTAAAGCCGGGGAGCTATCTCGTCCGGCTTGTAGTACGAGATTCGGAAGGACAATTGATGTCCGCCGAAAATGGAACGGTCGAGATTCGTTAAGCCGTTTGTTAGACGAACGATCTTGGAGGTTGTATGCGCCATCGCCGGCTGGCTCTTCTGATTGGCATTATCTGTCTGCTCAGTGGCTGGATGTTCCTCAACCTAAGCTCGGACCGCCCGGTTGCGCATGCACAACAACCAGCCAACTCGCCCACCTCCGATCAGGGCGTGATCCATGTGGAGACACGTGAGGTCCTTGTCGACGCCGTGGTGACTGACAAAAAAGGCAACTACATCCGCGATCTCGCTCAGAAAGACTTCAAGGTTTGGGAAGATGGCAAGGAACAAACTGTTACGAGTTTCTCCTTTCAGGAGAGCACCGGTTCCCCCTCCAACTCGCAGCCGCATTACATGGTTCTGTTCTTCGATAACTCCACTATGAACGTGAGCGACCAAGCCCAGGCTCGGATGGCAGCGGCAAAATTTATTGATGCGAATGCAGGCCCGGACCGTCTAATGGCCATTGTGGATTTCGGTGGCACCGTACATATCTCGCAAAACTTTACTGCCGACGCAAGCCGGCTGAAGCAGGTTGTGGCGGGTTTACAAGGATCGGCCGTTTCGCCGAACGCGCAATCCTCGGTTATGGTGGCCTCGCTGGGAGCTCCATCGATTGGGCCGTCTTTGAGTAATGCAGAGTCTGATTTCGGTATTCACAGTGTGCTTTTGGCACTCCGCAGCCTGGCCAAGAGCCTTTCTGCCGTGCCTGGCCGGAAAACGCTGGTAATGTTGACCGCCGGTTTCCAGCTGACCCCGGAATTCCAGTCTGAATTGACCGCGGTTATCGATACCTGCAACCGAGCGAACGTCGCTGTCTATCCCATAGACGTTCGTGGGTTGGTGACTCCGGATTTGGTAGGACCTCACAGCGATTTGGTTCTGCCTCCAAAGCATTCCGCATCAGGAAAACTCGTCGCAGCTGCATTTCACTATTCCGGTAGCGGGTCTAATCCACCAATCCTCAGGCTGGCGGAATTTGCGGAACCGGCTGAGGCGTTTCCCCCGCAACACGGCGGAGGCGGCGGAGGCGGGGGTGGTGGTGGTGGCCATGGAGGAGGCGGTGGCGGAGGAGGAGGCGGCGGTCACGGTGGAGGTGGCGGAGGTGGAGGAACGGGTGGCGGCGGTAAGGGCGGTGGGGGAACCGGCGGCGGTCGAACCGGTGGCGGGACCACATCCCCCATGACCAGTCCTTATTCTCAGCCGCGGCAGATCGTCCCACCCTTCCCCGCCAGCGCTGCTGACAACCAGCAGGTTCTTTACCAGCTCGCCGATGGCACGGGCGGTTTTGTTATCGTCAACACGAACGACCTGCTCGGTGGCCTGGAAAGAATCGCCAAGGATCAGAACCAGTATTATCTTCTGGGTTACAAGCCAGCAGTTTCGACGGAAGGCAGTTGCCACACGTTGAAGGTCAAAGTGGATCGCGGAGGAACCGCGGTTCGCGCGCGCACCGGCTACTGCAATGTCAGGCCGACAGATCTTCTGGCCGGCAATCCGGTCGAGAAAGACCTCGAGACTCGCGCGAGCGGCGAGATGAAGGGCAACGTTACAGCTTTGATGCAGGCACCTTTCTTTTACACTTCGCCGAACACAGCTTCGGTCCACCTTGCCGTCGAAATTCCTGGCACGGGGCTTACGTTTGAAAAGGTCAAAGGGAAACAGCATGCAGCTTTAAACATTTTAGGTATCGCATACAAGCCGGACGGTTCGATTGCTGCGCGGTTCAGCGATACCGCGAATATAGATTTTGACGGCAAGAAAGAAGTTGAAGAATTTCAGAAGCAGCCGTTTCACTACGAAAATCAGTTTGGTATCGCTTCCGGCCAATACAATCTACGAGTCGCCTTCAGTTCCGGTAACGCAAGCTTCGGCAAACTCGAAGTGCCGCTCTCCATCGACCCCTATCGCGGGGAGGAATTCAGCATCAGCGCAGTCGCGCTCAGCAACAACATTCGTCCTGCCGCCTCCATCGCCACCGATCTTGACAGCCAAATGCTGGAAGACAGGACTCCCTTGATGGTGCAGGGTTTTCAGGTCTCACCCTCCGCCTCCAACCACTTCAAGAAAACGGATGCAGCCGGCCTCTACGCCGAGGTCTACGAACCGCTCCTCAAAGGCCCGAATCCCCCGGGGGTTGCCTTCGAGATGAGAGTTGTAGAACGCAAGACTGGACAGGAGAAATTCAAGATCCGCGAAAAGGCGCCCCTGGGAAAAGCCGGAGACCCGGTGATTTCGTTGGGGCTCAAGCTGCCGCTGGATAAACTTGATCCAGGCTCCTATCGCGTGGAGTTGCGCGCCGGCGATGCCAAGGGCAATAACAGCAAAATCCGCACGGCTGATTTTGATGTGGAATAGTTAGGTGCTGCGCTGGGTTCGCGCCCTCGACCTGAAAGAGCCGGTTCGCATATGATTTGAGGATGATTCCTGTGCAGACGTACTGCTGCGGATGCAGGTCCGCGCAATGATCATCACCCGGAGTCCGCTGAGAATTTGTCTCGGCGGCGGCGGCACCGATCTCCCTTCCTATTACCGGCAGCATACTGGCTTTGTCCTCTCAGCGGCGATTAAACGCTACGTCTACATCACCATCAACGAAGCCTTTCGTCCCCGGATCATCGTCAAGTACTCCAAGTTCGAAGAAGTGGAGCGCGTCGAGGAGATTCAACATCCGATCATCCGCGAGGCTTTGAAATTGACCGGGGTAACCGGACCCTACCTTGAAATTGTCAGCCTCTCCGACATCCCAGCCGGCACCGGGATGGGATCTTCCGGCAGCTTCACTACCGCGCTGCTGTGCGCTCTCCATACGCTCAAGCGAGACTTCGTGCTGCCGAACGACCTGGCGGAGCAGGCCTGCCACATCGAATTAAACTTGCTCAACGAGCCCGTCGGCAAACAGGACCAGTATATCTCCGCGTTTGGCGGCATCACCTGTTTTCAGTTTCTGCCGGATGATCGTGTAATCGTCGAACCGCTGAAAATTGCTGCCGAAACTCTGGCCAACCTCGAAGACAACTTGCTTTTATTCTTTACCGGAAGCTCGCGCAATGCCTCCGACATTCTCCGCGACCAGGACTCGAGGACGAAACAGAACAGCTGTGAGATGCTCGAAAATCTTCACTTCACCAAGCAGTTGGGCATCGAGAGCCGCGACGCTCTGTTGGCCAGTGACTTGAAGAAGTTCGCGGACTTGATGAATGTGCATTGGGAACACAAGAAGAAACGGTCTCCCGGCATGAGCAACGGTGAAATCGATCAATTGTACGAACTTGCCAGAGCGAATGGTGCTCTCGGTGGCAAACTCGTCGGCGCCGGCGGTGGCGGGTTCCTGATGTTTTACACGGAAGAAAAAACTCGCCTCCGGGCGGTCATGCGGCGTGCAGGACTCCGCGAGGTCCGTATGCAGTTCGACTTTGCCGGAACCACGGTGGTGGCACATTCGTAGGAGAATCTATTGTTGACGGTGGCGATTCTCGCGGGCGGGCTGGCGACACGTTTGCACCCCATCACAGAGAAAATACCGAAGTCGCTACTCGAAGTGAATGGCGAGCCTTTTGTCACGCATCAACTGCGCCTGCTGCGGTCGAACGGCATCGGGCGAGTCGTGCTCTGCGTGGGGCACCTGGGTGCGCTGATCAGGACGGCCATCGGCGACGGTTCTGCCCTGGGCCTTCAGGTAGACTATTCCTTCGACGAGCCTGCCTTGTTGGGCACGGCGGGGGCGATCAGAAAGGCCTTGCCACAAGTGGGCGACCCCTTCTTTGTGATGTATGGCGATTCCTATCTTCCTTGCGACTACGGGGCCATTGCGAAGAACTTCGAATCCGCAGGAGCGCTGGGAATGATGACGGTGTTCCGCAACGAGGGGAAGTGGGACGCCAGCAATGTCGAGTTCGAAGCGGGGAGGATTCTCGCATACAGCAAGTCCAACTGGACTCCACGCATGCGCCACATCGATTACGGGCTCGGAGTTTTTCGCGCCGGGGCATTCGAAAACTTGCCTCTCCTCGAAGCTTGCGACCTCACCCAGGTATACACGGATCTGCTGGAAAGCAATCAACTCGCGGCATTCGAGGTGCATGAGCGCTTCTATGAGATAGGATCGCCGGCGGGGCTGCGGGAAACCGCTGAGTTCCTCGCCGCGCGCGAAGCAAAGCAAGAATCGTAACAATGACGGCAAAGAATACATTTGCGCAACAGTTTCTCGCTGAGGCCAAAGACGTAATCGATCGCTTGGATGCCGCCAGCATCGAGAACGCTGCGTCGTTGCTGGCCAAGACACGCGCTGATGGTGGACGCTTATTCATCCTCGGCGTGGGAGGCAGCGCCGCCAACGCTTCGCACGCCGTGAACGATTTTCGCAAAATCGCCGGCATCGAAGCCTACGCGCCCACCGACAATGTGTCTGAACTCACCGCGCGGGTCAATGATGAAGGTTGGGCAACTGTGTTCGAGGCGTGGCTACGGATCAGCCGCTTGCGCGCGAACGATCTCGTGCTGGTGTTCTCTGTGGGTGGCGGCGATCTCGAAAAAAATGTCAGCCCCAATCTGGTCGCTGCTCTGCAATACGCAAAAACTGTAGGAGCGAAAGTCCTAGGCATCGTCGGCCGCGATGGTGGCCACACCGCCAAAGTCGCCGACGTCTGCATCCTTATTCCCGCGGTCAATCCGGCTCACATCACCCCACACACCGAAGCGTTCCAGGCAGTCGTGTGGCATCTGCTGGTGTCGCACCCTGCGGTCAAGCAGCAGCAGACCAAATGGGAATCAACCGGGCCCGGCGATGCCCAACCCCGCCCAGCGGTTTTTCTGGATCGCGACGGTGTCCTCAACCGCGCCGTAGTGCGGGACGGCAAGCCCTTTCCACCATCTGGGCCTGAGGAACTCGAACTTCTGCCCCAGGTCGCGCCGTCATTGCTTGACCTAAAAGCGCACGGCTTCGCCCTCTTCGTCATCACCAATCAACCCGACGTAGCTCGCGGCACGGACACGCGCGAGTCCGTCGAAGCCATTCACCAAGCTCTAGAGTCTTCTCTGCCAATCGACGATATCTTCGTCTGTTATCATGATGATAAGGATGACTGCGCTTGCCGCAAGCCCCGGCCCGGACTGTTGCTCGAGGCGCAGCGCAAGCACAACATCGATCTCTCGCGCAGTTTCTTTATAGGGGATCGCTGGCGCGACATCGATGCCGGTCACGCCGCAGGTTGCAAGACGGTGCTGATCGATTACGGTTACCGGGAGAAAGATCCGGTCCGGCCCGCGGAAGCCGTCGTGCGGACTTTGCGCGAGGCGGCTGACTGGATCATCGACTCCAGCGCGAACGAGACGCATAGTTTTGAAGGGGTCTCACAATCACAATAACGACGAAGTCAGTATCTGAATTACGGGTTCAGGTGTTTGCCGACGGAGCCGACAAGGCCAGCATGCTCGAACTCTATCGGCAACCCTACATCAAGGGTTTCACCACCAATCCAACCCTGATGCGGAAGGCGGGCGTCACCGACTACGAACCCTTCGCTCTCGAAATTCTTCAGCACATTCCCGACCGCCCCATCTCCTTCGAAGTGTTCGCCGACGATGAAATTGAAATGGAGCGGCAGGCCCGCAAGATCGCCCGCTGGGCTTCCAATGTCTACGTAAAGATTCCGGTGACGAACACACGCGGCGAACCGATGTACAACTTGATTCGCCGCTTGAGCGCGGATGGCATTCAGGTCAACGCAACGGCGCTTCTGGCGTTAGATCAGGTTCGGCACGTCGCGAAAGCGCTCAAAGGCGGCGCGCCCTCCTACATTTCCGTTTTTGCTGGACGAGTTGCCGACACCGGCCGCGATCCGGTTCCCCTGATGAAGTCTGCGCTCGAACTGATGGCGCCCGCGCCCAACACGCAACTGGTGTGGGCCAGCCCGCGGGAACTCCTGAATATCTTCCAGGCCGACGAAATCGGCTGCCACATTATTACTGTTACTTCCGACGTTCTAAAAAAGATCAGCCTGGTTGGCAAAGACCTGCACGAGTTCTCGCTCGAGACCGTGCGCATGTTCCACGACGATGCCGCCCGCTCCAGCTACAGGCTGGAACTAACACCAGAAGATCGTCTCATGTGTGGGGCATTAAGCGTGGATGAGTGAGTACTAGTTCGGGCTGTTCTTCGATTCTCTGCAGCATTATCCCGGATATCTTCCCGTGATGTAGCCTTCCAACTGGTGAATCGTCTGGGCCTGGTCAGAGACGATCCACTTCACCAGATCGCCCAACGAAACTACTCCCAGCACGGCATCATTCTGACCAATCACGGGAAGATGGCGGAAGTGGCCCTTGGTCATGATGTTCATGCAATCGTCCACTGTGTGCTGTGGGGTTACGAAGATGACAGGCGAGGTCATGATGTCGCGGACCGGAGTTTCCTTCGAAGAGTGGCCTTTCAGGATTACCTTGCGGGCATAGTCGCGCTCCGAGAGAATGCCCACCAGTTTGTCGCCGGAAATCACCAGCAGTGCGCCAACACTCTCTACTGCCATCTTCTCAATCGCTTCATAGACAGACTGGTCGGGCGTTGCGGAAAGAACCCTGCTCTTGTCTTTACTCTTCAGCACCAACGCAATTGTGTCGGTAAGTTTCATCGGAATCCCTTGAGTAACCTATCATTTACCGGTACGCGAATTCCACACCGGCTCGCCCTTGTCGTCACGAAACACCAGGGTATCGGTTCCCCTTGTCAGTTCCTTGGCGAGGATCACGTCCGCCCCTTCCTGCTTCACCCTTGAACCCGTGACGGCAATCGCATCGCCCTTGCTGAAACTGATGCCCAACTCGTCTTGAAAGGTTTTCGGACAAACATAGATGTGGATCTTATCGTCCCCATTCTTAATGACCAGTTCGACGAAATCCTTGTTGGTTCCCAATGGAAGAATGTTGATCTCGTCCACAACCCCCTTAGTCTTCATTTCCGTGTGAGTGTCGTACTTGGGAAGGGCACTGCTGTCCTGGGCCTTTTGAGAAATTCCTGACGTGGCGCACAGGAACAGAAACAGAGCGGAAAGTGTTTTGGCTGTTCGACGGGGCGGAATAATTTCCCGCAGTCCGAGTAGCATGAGCCCTCCTTAACTGTTTGCTCAGAAAATTTGCTCGCGATAAGGCCCGATACTCGTTAATCGCTTAGAAGAACAGAAGCATAGTACACCCTCGGCCCGCCCAGACCACAACCGGCCAATTGCGTCGGGATGAAAATTCCCATGTCCGATAGTTGCAGTTCATCGCCTCGTCCTTCGAATTCAGGAAGCACTCGCGCGTTATGGCCCGGAAATGCAACCGTCCAAATCTGCCCGTTACATTGGTAACCAGCGGCGGTTACCTTAAGCTGCATCACAACGTTTTTTCCCGTCCCGTATATTTCACCTGCGTAATTCGCTGCGTCAGGAACCCACAACTAAACTTCGATGCGGGGTTTGATTTACACATGAAAAACAAAATCACGCAGTTGCTTTCAATACTGGCAGTGGGTGGTCTCATATTGGTTGGCGCCTCCGCTGCTCATACCCAAGACGGCAATACATCGGGCGCTGGACCGGGGCAAGTCGATCCCGGTCATCCTCGCGTCAACGAAGTCAATAAGCGCGAGCAGAATCAGCAGGACCGCATCGCGAACGCCGTCAAGAACGGCACCATGACTCCGGGTCAGGCTGCGCACGTGGAAAAGCAGGAACAGCACATCGAGAACCAGGAGAAAGCTGACATGGCCGCGCACAATGGCCACCTGACTAAGCGCGAGCAGAAGCAGCTCAATAAAGAACAGAACCATACCAGCAAGGAGATCTACAAGGACAAGCATTCTCAAAAGTAATTCTGTCTGCTGACTTCCCAAGCTCAGGGACGAAAGCCGCAAAAGTTGCGGCTTTTTTCCTTTTTCCCGGTGATTCGGCAGCCGTATGAAGCAAAGCTGTTGACGAACCATTCAGTCTGTTCGTTACATTTTCCGGATTCTGCGTCTGAGGTTGCACTTTTGCGCCATCTCTTGTCTATAATGGCCGGGGCACATCGCGGCTTCGGTTTCGCCGGCAAAGCCGGCTTTCCCGCTTGTCATCTTCTGATTGTCTGCGCGCGCCGTTGAGGTAGTGAAGAAGTGTCTGTCGACTGCATGAATGTCAAACCCGGAATTGAAGTGGCCAGCCTGAGCGACGTCGGCTGCCAGCGCGAAAACAATGAGGACTCCTTCCTTTATTGGGAGCCAGCCGGCGATGAAGAATTCCAACGGAAGGGGCGACTCGTTGTAATCGCCGACGGCATGGGCGGACACGAGGGCGGCCAGGAAGCCAGTCGCATGGCGGTGGAGACGGTTCGCGAAGTTTATGATTCTGCCTTCCGCGACGATCCTCAGGCGGCTCTGCTGGAATCGTTCGCCGCGGCTCACACCCGCATTCAGGACTACGCCGAGATGCATCCCGCATTTCAGGGGATGGGAACAACCTGCACCGCTCTCGTTCTCCGCGGCCGGCAACTTTATTTCGCACACGTCGGAGACAGCCGCCTGTACCTGGTGCGCGATGCGCGCATCCTGCGCCTGACCCGCGATCACTCCTATGTGGGCCGGTTGGTCGAAAGCGGCATCGTCCGCGCCGAAGACGCCGAGAAGCATCCGCAACGCCACATCCTGACCGCCGCTCTTGGAGCGGGAAGGGAACTGGCAGTCGACAGCGCCGAACAGACTGTCGACCTGCTGGAGGGCGACGAACTCCTGCTCTGCACCGACGGGCTTTGGAGCACCGTGACTGAAGACGAACTCGAGGCCGCCGTGACCGGCAAGACTCCAGCGGAATCCTGTACCACCCTGGTGCAACTGGCTCGGCAACGGGGCGGGCCTGACAACATCACCCTGCAAGTGCTGCGCATCGGGCGCCAGCCCAAAAGCTAAAAGCGTAAGAAGGACTTATTCGTGCGCGCCATTGAGGGCGGCACTCGATCGGTTATGTCGCTCGTCGCTGCTGCGATCATTGCCGCGCTGAAAAGTATCGTCAGATTTCCCCGAGAAACAAAAAGTAGCGGAAAAGCAAAGGTGAATCGCGGCCGCATTCAGTGGGGCCCCGTAGGTCCCCTTACGTAGTCCGCAATATCTGGTCTGGCGTGGGTGCAGTGTGCAGAAAATGTCGTACACGAAGTCCGGTGTTACCGCCGAATTTCCCATCGGCTGCAATCGGATGCACATGCCTGCTCCTCTTGCCTTCAGGGATATTCCTGTAAATGACTGAGCAATCTGCTGTTAGAGGGGTATTTCCTACACCGCCCGAAGGGCATCGCAATTGCTACGCTCGTTATGTCAATAAAGTCTACTAACACAATGGACTTTGTGGCATAATCGCCGACTATGAAAATCTCGCAAAAAGGACTCTACGCTCTCCAGGCCATGATGATGCTCGCCCGCCATCACCACCAGGGCGCCATCAAAATCCGCGAAATCGCCTACGAAGAGGATCTTCCGGAAAAATTCCTCGAACTCATCCTCCTCGAACTCAAGAACGCGCGCATGGTCGAGAGCGTGCGCGGGGCCAAAGGCGGCTACCAGTTGCGCCGCGAGCCTGACGAGATTCGCTTGAGCGAGATCATGCGTTTGATCGATGGCCCGCTCGCGCCGTTTGCCGACGCCGAACAATTGCGCGTGCTCATCGACCGCGATCTGCCGCATCGCGCACTCTATCAGGTATTTCTCGACGTGCGTGACGCGGCGGCAAAGATTCTGGAAAACACCACGCTGGCCGACTTGATCTCCGGCACGTCGCCCCGTTCCACCAAAGGCAAGCGCACGGCCAGAGAAAGAAAGAGAAAGAGAAGGGAAGCGTCCTGCCCATGGTGGTTGGAGGTCAGAAGGGTGAGTAGACGCCTCCTCATCGTGCTGGTCTTGCAGCTCGGAGTGGCAGCCTCGAGTTGGGCGCAAACCACTATCCGCGTGGGGGCGTTTCCCAACATTACCCACGCTCAGGCCATGGTGGGCAAAGCCAACGGCTGGTTCGATAAAGCCATGGGTCCGCAAGTGAAAGTGCAGTGGACCAGCTTCAACGCCGGTCCGGCCGCGATTGAAGCCTTGTTTGGCGGCGCCATCGATATGACCTACGTTGGCCCCAACCCTGCCATTAACGGCTATGTTCGCTCCAACGGCGAGGCCGTGCGGGTAGTGGCCGGAGCGGCCAGCGGCGGCGCTTCGCTCATCGTGCGCAACGACAGCGGAATTCAAAAGCCGGAAGATTTCCACGGCAAGCGCGTCGCCTCCCCGCAGTTCGGCAACACGCAGGACGTAGCTCTGCGCAACTGGCTGAAGAGTCACGGCATGAAGACGAATGATAAGGGCGGCGACGTCCAGATCATCCCCATGGCGAATCCGGATCAGCTCACGCTGTTCCTGAAGAAAGATCTCGATGCGGCTTGGGCGCCCGAACCTTGGGCCACGCGCCTGATCCATGAAGGCAACGGCCGGCTCTTCGTCGATGAGCGCACACTTTGGCCGAACGGACAATTTGTCATCGGATTGTTGGTAGTGAACACGAAGTTCCTGAAGAATCATCCAGATCTGGTCAAGAACTGGATTCGCGCCAATGTCGAACTCACCGACTGGATCAATGCTCATCCAGACGACGCCAAGAAGCTTCTGAACCAGCAGATTCAAGCCGAGACCGGCAAGGCCCTCCCCTCTTTGGTTCTCGATGACGCGTTTGCCCGCATGCAGGTTACTTATGATCCGCTGCACAGCGCGCTGGCAACCGCAGCCCAGCAGGCATTTGACGACGGTTTCCTCGGGCGTCAAATGCCGGATCTCTCCGGACTTTACGATTTGACGCTCCTCAATCAGGTTCTGGCAGAGAAGGGAAGGAAGGCCATTCAATGAGTACGAACGCACATAATTTTCCGGCGCAGCTTCCGATTCCCATCGACCCGCGCGCTCCGCGCATCGGCGGCACGCGAAAAAAATCAGGGACCCTGGCAGTTCGCCCGTACCGCGGAGTTTTGTCCGAGGTTCCCAAAGTCGGCCTGAGCGACATCTGCCTGAGCTACCGCACCCAGAGCGGCGAGCGGCTGCTCGCCCTCGACCACATCAATCTGCAAGTGAAGGCGGGAGAATTTCTCTGTATCGTCGGTCCTTCCGGCTGCGGCAAGTCGACGCTTGCTGCATTTAATCGCGGGCCTGCACCAGCAAACTTCCGGCCAGGTTTTAATCGACGGCAAAAAGGTTCAGGGACCAGGCACCGACCGCATCCTGATCTTCCAGGAACTCGGCCTTTTCCCCTGGCTCACTGTCGGGGCAGAACGTTGAGTTCGGCATGAAGATGAAAGGCATCGGCAAGGCGGAAAGGGAAGAGAAGACGCGTTACTACCTGCGCCTAGTCCATCTCTCGCAGTTCAAAGACAGCTACACCCACCAGCTTTCCGGCGGCATGCGGCAGCGCGTTGCGCTGGCTCGCGCTCTGGCTACCGAGCCTGACGTTCTTTTGATGGACGAGCCCTTCGCCGCGCTGGACGCCCAGACTCGCGACCTGCTGCACGACGAACTCGAGCGCATCTGGGCCGAGACCGGCCGCACCATCATTTTGTCACCCACAATGTGCGCGAGGCCATCCGCCTCGGCGATCGCGTGGCCCTGCTCACTTTCCGCCCCGGTCGGGTGAAGCGTGAATTCCCCGTCGATCTGCCCCGGCCTCGCGTGCTGGAGGATACTCATGTCGCGCACGCCGCCCGCGAGATTCTCGACGAACTGCGCGAAGAAATTAATCGCTCCCTCGAAGTGGAATACAACGTGGGCGTGAAACCCCGCGTGGAACCGGGAGTGGAACAACAATTATGAAGCGCGCCGCCCGCTTGATCGTTTTCTATGCCGGCCTGCTTGGACTGTGGGCTCTGCTGGCCGAATTGAAGATCTGGCCGCCCTACTTGTTTCCCACGCCATGGGGCGTCGGCGAAGCCCTGTATGCCGGATTCAAAGATCACAGCTACTGGATCGCGATCGCCGTCAGCATGCAGCGCGTATTGATCGGATACGCAATCGCAGTACTCTTGGGCATGATTCTCGGACTTGGTGTCGCCAGCAGCAAATTCCTCGAAGAAACCATGGGCGGGTTGCTGGTGAGCCTTCAAAGCCTGCCCAGCATTTGCTGGTGGCCTCTGGCCCTGCTCTGGTTCGGCCTTAGTCAAAATGCAATTCTGTTTGTCGTCATCATGGGATCGCTGCTCTCCGTTACGTTGGCGATGGAAGACGGCCGCAAACAAATGCCCAAGATCTACGGCATGGCCGGACGCAACCTGGGCGCCAGTGGTTTCCAACTATTCTGGCATGTGCTGTTGCCGGCGAGCCTTCCCTTCATTGTTTCCGGTCTGAAGCAGGGATGGGCGTTCGCCTGGCGGTCTTTGATCACCGCCGAAATGCTTTACCTCAGCCTTGGACTGGGCCAGGTATTGATGATGGGACGCGACTTGAACGACATGAGCGCCGTCATCGCGGTCATGATTTTGATCATTGCTATCGGCTACGTCGTGGACGGCGTCGTGTTCAAGTCCATGGAGCGTCATTTGCAACACAAGTGGGGGTTGACGCCGTCGATCTAGACCCCACAGTTCAGGAAAACTCCCCCAGCTTTCCGATTTAACAGTTACTCGAAGATGGCAGTTAGTGAAAGAAGGAGCGGGATGTTCGCCGCGAATCACTAGTAAGTTGATGATGATAATAGCAACGCTTGGGACGAGCGAGTTACGGCTCGCCCGATTTGAAAAGTTTTCTGTTACTCCCCCAGGACGTGTAGTTGGAACCAAAACTCAAAAGGAGAGGATTGAAATTCCCATGAAGCGAATCAAGCACGTTTTTCTCGCAGCCCTGACCCTGGCGGCACTTTCCGCCGGAGCTTGGGCAGAAGATGCGGCAGTCGTCCCGCCCGCTAAACCCGCTGCGGCTGCACCCGCACCCCCCATTACCGCGGCTGACGTCCAGGCTTTGAAAGATGCTTTAGCCGCACAGCAGCAACAGATCGAGCGTCTTACCCAACAATTGCAGCGTCAGCAAGAGTGGCAGTCGCAGCAAGCCGCGAAGCAAGCTCCCCAGCAGTTGGCCGAGGTTAGCAACACCGTTGTAGTTCAGCAAAATACCGCCCCCAGCTCCGGCCTCAATCTGCAGGACACGCCGCCGCAGACCCCTGCCAACCCACTGGAGAGCCCCGTCGTATCGATTCACTTCCGGGGAATCACCATTACGCCAAGCGGCTTCGCCGCCGCCGAATTTGTGCGCCGCTCAAGAGCCCTCGGAGCCGACCTAACCACCCCCTTCAACTCGCTCACCATGCCAGGCGCTTCGCAGAGTTCATTGTCAGAGTTCTTCGGCTCAGCCCGCCAGTCTCGTCCCACCATCTACGTCGACGGCCGCCTGAAGAACATAGAGTTTGCCAGCTATATGTCCGGCGACTTTCTCTCCGCCGGCGTCACTTCGACAGCCACACAGACGAATAGTTATACGTTCCGTCTGCGCCAGGCCTGGGGCCAGGCCAAATTCGACAATGGATGGAGCATCCTCGGCGGCCAGATGTGGAGTCTGCTTACCGAAAATAAGGCGGGCATCGCTCCCAGCGATGACCTTGGCAAAACCAACGACGCCCGGCCCGCCACCATCGATCCGGGATACAACGTTGGGTTTACTTTCGCCCGCCAGTATGCCATTCGCGTTGCTAAAGACTTTAACCACAAAGTAGCGCTCGCCGTGGCAGTCGAGAACGCTCAGGGCACGCTCACCACGCACGGAAACGCAAACAATTTCCTGCTCGGCGAAGCGGGTGCCAGCAACACCTACAACACCGGCTCGAACTACACCTTCAATCCCTCGCCCGATATCATCGCTAAGGCCGCCTTCGATCCCGGCTTCGGTCACTACGAGCTCTTCGGCCTCTTCGACCGTTTCCGCGACCGCGTGTTCCCTTGCGGTGAGGTGACGCCGACCTGCGCTACCATCAGCGCTGCCAGGGCTTTTAATTCCTCAAGAAATGGCGGTGGCTTAGGCGCCAACGCTCGCTGGAGCTTCTACGACAAGCACATTGTCTTCGGTTTGCACGGATTCGGCGGCAGTGGTGTCGGCCGTTACGGGGCTGCACAGCTCTCCGACCTTGCCATCAATGGCAATGGAACTGTCCATCTCATCAAAGACGTGCAGGGCCTGGGGACGCTCGAGTGGCACGGCAAGAAACTCGATGTCTACCTCTACGCCGGATCGGAGTACGCCGCTCGCTCCGTCAGCTTCGATCCGAACCTGGCCAAAGGAGCGGGGGCCCAAGTCGGATATGGTGCACCCACCTTCAGCAACGCCGGTTGCTACACCGAACTCGCTCCCACGGTGAACAGTGGTTTCAGTCCCACCGCACTCTCTAATTGCACTGCCGATACGCGCAGAGCCATCGAGGGTACGGCTGGCTTCTGGTACCGCTTCTACAACGGTCCCAGAGGCAGGTTCCAGTTCGGCACCCAGTACTCCTACGTGACTCGTGAGGCCTGGTCCGGTGTCTCGTCGCTCGGAAATTCAGGACAGCCCGAAGGTCTCGACGCGATGATCTTCACCTCGCTCCGCTACTACTTGCCGTAAAACCGAAAGTGGTCCCGCGTCGCCATCGACGTGGGACCACCACTTTTAGCGTCTCACAACTTTTCGGAGGGCGCCTTCCCTTCGGAAACGCCTCCGGCCCGGTTTTGGGCGACTCTCCTTTTTCCGGGCCGGTGGTGTTAACTTAATGTACGAAAAAGCTCTCGGGGTAGAGCAGGCCTTTTAGGCCTGCGTCAAAGTCGCCAATTTTGATCGGGCTTTAGCCCCTGAGGTACCATCATGAACTCAAGACGCACTTTCCTCAAACACGTATCAGGAGCCGCCATCGCCGCAGGCGCCGTCCCATCCCTATTGTCCTGGGCTTTCCCCCAATCACAATCCGTCGACTTCCCGGGCGAAGACGGAATGATCCTCCGCTCTTTCCGCTTCATCGATCTCGAAACCCCGGTCGAATATTTCAACACCTGGCTCACGCCCTTACCCCACTTCTTCGTGCGCAATCACATGTACGAACCCGTCCAGCTCGACGCCCACGAATGGCGTCTCTCCATCGCCGGAGAAGTAGAGAAGCCCATCACCCTGAGCCTGGCCGAACTCGGCAAACTGGAAACTCACTCGGTAGTCAACACGCTCGAATGCGCCGGCAACGGACGCAGCCTCCATCGCCCTCAGGTCCCCGGCGTTCAGTGGGGCAAGGGCGCAGTAAGCACGGCCCGCTTCTCCGGCCCACGCCTGCGCGACGTATTGCAGCGCGCCGCAATCAAGCCCACCGGCAAGCACGTAATGTTCCGCGGACTCGACGAAGTCCCCGGCAAAGTCCCTCCCTTCATTCGCAGCATCCCCATCGAAAAAGCCATCGACCCGGACACGCTCATCGCCACCCACATGAACGGACAGCCTCTCACCAAGCATCACGGCTTTCCCGCCCGCGCTCTAGTCCCCGGCTGGGTCGGCGCGGCCTCCTGCAAATGGCTCACCGAAATAAAATTGCTCGACTCGGAATTCGTGGGCAACTTCATGAATCCCGGTTATCGCTTTCCCAACCAGCCGGTGAAGCCAGGCGATGCCGTGAAGCCCGAAGACACGCACCCGCTCACTGCTCTGAGCGTGAAGTCTGTCATCTCCGGGCCGGCCGACGGCACCACATTGAATTCAGGAAGAGTAATGATCCGCGGCGCAGCCTGGGCCGGAGAAGCCGACATCACCAAGGTGGATATCTCAGTCGATGGCGGCAACACGTGGAATCCAGCCAAACTGGGCCACGAGCAAGCCCACTACGCTTGGCGTCTGTGGAGCTACGACTGGAAAGCATCCAAAAGTGGCGACTACTCGGTCTTGTCAAGCGCCACAGACACGCAGGGCCGCACCCAACCCACAAGCGCAGCCTGGAACCCCAGTGGCTATCTCTACAACGCCATAGATCAGGTGAACATCCATGTCTCGTAATGTGTCGTGCAAAATATCGACAAAGGGCGCAACGCAAGGCGGTAGCGTCTTAAATCTGCCAGGCTCGTGTCGCGACCGCCGCCTCGGCTTCCCGCCGAGCAGAGCGAGGCGGATTCGTGAGCAGATGCAGCCAGACTTAAGACATACCGCAAAGCTGGTTTTGGGCGGCGCAAGCGCTTCAGCGCTGGATAACTTTGTCTTCTGATGCGGCTTCAGCCGCCGAGGCCCAATCCGAGCCGGAGAAACTTGCTCCGTAAGCTCAACCTTCGCCACCTCCCTCTTGCGTTAACCGCCCCTTCCCCGCCCAAGCTCAAAAGCCCGCCAACGCCTGCCTAACCGCCGATCTCCCCGCCGGACAATGCAATCCAAAGCCACCACCGCCTGCCTGGAATGCCACGAAGCCCGCATAATCCTCCAGCAACGTCTAACCAAAGCCGCGTGGACCAAAGAAGTGAACAAAATGACGAAATGGGGAGCGGTAGTCGACGCCGCCGACCGCGACCCTCTAATCGATTACCTAAGCATCAACTTCAGCCCCGACCAGCCCCCTTACAACCCGCAACGAACCTCAGGTTCCGGAAAGACACGAAGTAGGGACTAGGCAAGTTCCGATAAGAATCAGCAATTCGTGGAATACCGTGGAAGAGCGGCGCTTCACCGCCGCGTCAAGCGGTCCGGGAATGCGGGCTTCAGCCCCCGAGGGTGCAACTGCCTGAAAAAGCAAAGCGCCACCGACCCAATGTCCGACCGGACACTACGGCAGCGCCGCCACTTCCGAGCCCAAATACATGAGTAGTATAGAAACGCCCCGGCACTACTTCTAGTGCATTGTAGGGCACCAGCAAAATCCTTGTGGGGACAGCCGCCCTCGGCTGTCCGTCGAGCGCAGCTCGTCGCCTTCCTCGACAACGCCGACAAACTCAGCCACTACTAACAATCTCCACTCGCTGCAACTTCGCCAACTCCGCCTGAGCCTTCAAGACAGGAATATCCGCATCAGCATCTTTCCAAAGCGCAAGAAACTCTCTGTAAGCACAGCGCCCGGCTCCGCGCAAGATCAGCATCAGCCCCCGGACGAAGTCCGCGCCTGCGAAAGTGGAATAAGAACAAGCTCCAGAGGGCGATAGACAGGCTGCGATATAGGACAACCGCAACTATCTAAATTGGGTAGGAACTCGCGTACCTTATAAAGTACGCGAACAGGCTGTCAAGTCTACTTTAGTAGCTATTGGACCCCCTCGAAAGTAGACACTTTTCCCACAGCTTAACTCGTTGAATCCATTGATCCGGCCAAAAGCCCGCACTAGGAATCAACCACTTACGCAGAAAATTTTCTGCAAAGTGAAATGTTCCGGTTGGAACATTCAGCACAATGTTCCCATCGGAACATTCGCGCTGAAAGCCTTACCCCGTGACCCCCGTGCCCTCTGTGGTGAAGGTTTTTTCAGGACGCAGCAGAGGAAACAGAATTACGTCGCGAATCGTATGCGAATCAGTAAGCAGCATGCATAGCCGGTCCACGCCCACGCCCACGCCCCCGGCAGGCGGCATCCCATACGACAGCGCGCGAATGTAATCTTCATCCATCTGGTGCGCCTCAAGGTCGCCCCGCTCGCGCTCCGTCAGCTGTGACTCAAACCTCCGCCGCTGATCCTCTGGGTCGTTGAGTTCGCTAAACCCATTCGAGATCTCCATCTGCCCCGCATAAATCTCCCAGCGCTCCGTCCACTCCGGCTCATCCGGCTTCTGTTTCGACAACGGCGACACCGCGGTAGGGAACTCATAAATGATAGTCGGCTGCGTAAGATGCTCCTCCGCCACTGCCTCAAACAAACTCGCGATCGTCTTGCCCACCGGCTCCTTTGGATCGTATGCCATGTGCGCGTGCGCTTGATTGAAGCGCTCCACCAGAGCCTTGACTCCATGGTGAGAAGCGAAGTCGCTCATCCCAGGCTTCGCCCCCGCCGTCTCGGGCCAGTAGTGAATGATCGCTTCGCGCATGGTGAGGCGCTTCCAGTTCGCCCAGTCAATTTCCTGATCGCCCCACTTGGTTTTCGTTCCGCCGGTCACGTCGATCGCGGCTTGCGTAACCAACTCCTGCGTGAGGTCCATCACGCCCTGGTAATCGGTATAGGCCTGATAGAACTCCAGCATGGTGAACTCAGGGTTCCATCGCCAGCCCAGGCCCTCGTTGCGAAAGTTGCGATTGATCTCGTACACGCGATCGAACCCGCCAACGACCAGGCGCTTCAAATAAAGTTCCGGGGCGATGCGCAAATATAAATCCATGTCGAGCGTGTTGTGGTGCGTAACGAACGGACGCGCCACCGCGCCGCCCGCGATGGGCTGCATCATTGGCGTTTCGACTTCGATGAACCCGTGCGCCTCCATCGTGCGCCGCAGAGACTGCACCAGCTTGCTGCGCTTCAGAAAAACTTCCCGCACCTCAGGATTCATCACGAGATCGACATAACGCTGCCGGTAGCGCAACTCGACATCAGTGAGCCCATGAAATTTTTCAGGCAGCGGCAGCAGGTCTTTGCTGAGAAAAGTAATCTCCTCCACGTGGACAGTCAGCTCGCCAGTGCGCGTGCGAAATAAATATCCGCTGACGCCAATGTGGTCGCCTAGATCAAGCAGTTTGTACAACTCAAATCCTTTTTCGCCGACTGCATCTTTCTTCACGTAAATCTGCAGGCGCTTGCCATCCTGCTGCAGATGGCAGAAGCCAGCCTTGCCCATCAATCGAATCGCCATGATGCGTCCGGCCACGCGCACGTTGACCCGCGGATTTTCCAGTTGCTCCGCGGTCTTGTCCGAGTAGTCCGCGAGAATCTGCGGGATGGTGTGGGTGAAGTCGTACTTGCTGCGGTACGCGATTTGGCCGAGCGCCTCGATCTGCTTCAGCTTCTGGCGGCGCAGTTCGTAAACATTGTCGTCGAATGCCAAGAGAGTCCTTTAACAGGGAACTGCGCCTCGCGGCGCGGGTCGATGGTTGAAACGCGATTATAAACAACCTGCGCCCCGACGCGCGCCCTCGATTTAGAAATGCTTGCGTCTACCCCGGTAGTCTGGTACATTGGTACACAATGGTGGATGATTCGAAGCTGCTGGTCGAGCGGGTGCAGACCGGCGTGCGCATGGAGAAACGGCTGCTCAAAGTTCTGAAGGCCTTCGCCGAGTATCACGACATGACCCTCGGCGATCTGCTCGAAGGCATCGTGCTCCATGCATTCGACGGCAAGACGCCGTTCAGCCCGGCGTCGCTCGAACGCATTCAAGAATTGAAGCGGTTTTACGAGTTTGACCTTGATTCCAGCGCCAGTCATCGACTGAAAGAGATCAAGGCGCGGCCGGGGCGGAGACGGAGCGCGGAGAAGTAGTCCCCAATTGATTTTGGAAAACTTACGCGGCGCCCACGCCGCTGGGGGATTCAGTTGTCTCCAGCGCGCGGTTGTTCGGTGGGGCGGGCGAGGCGCCTGCTCCCACACAGAATTTGTGGTGGCGCAAGCAGACAGCAGGTTCCTCGGCTTCGCTCGGAATGACAAGATTTGTGGCGTTGAAGGCACTGAAGGCGCGCCCTGATACGAATCTTTCTTGCACGACCGGACTGCTATGACAGAACAACGGATGAAAACAGCCCTGACGGGATTGCAATGGACTCTGGGTCTTGTGATCCTGGTTGAAGCAGTGATGTTTGTGATGCCGTCGGCCCGGCACGACTTCGCCAAGACCAATATGCCGGATATCGTGCGGCAAGTGCTGGGATGGGGGTGAGATCATCGGCGCGGTGCTCTTGCTGATTCCGCGAACTGCGATGCGCGGGGGCTGGTTCCTGGCGGGGATCTTTGTTCTGGCTATCGTCCTGCACCTGCTGCATGGGATGTACAACGTTGGGAATCTGGCCATCTACACCGCCGCGGCGTGGGCTGTTGCTAGCGGCAAGGGTGCTTGGCCGTTTCCATGAGCAATCAAGAATTTATCCGCTGCTTCGAGAATGACGCGCTTCCCGAAGACTCTTTTCATCACGCCGACCACGTCCGTCTGGCGTTTGCATATCTGCGTGAGTATCCCGTTCTGCAAGCCCTGGAGAAGTTTGCCAGCGCGCTGAAGCGATTTGCCACCACCCGCGGCAAGACACAGTTGTATAACGAGACCATTACCTTCGCATATTTATTCCTGATTCGCGAACGGATGGCCCGTTGCGAGGGCGTCGGATGGGAGGAGTTCGCTCACCAGAATCCAGATCTGCTCATTTGGAAGGACGGCATCCTGAGCCACTACTACCAGGAAGCCACGCTGAGATCCGAACTTGCTCGAAACGTGTTCGTGTTTCCTGACAAGCAGTGGTAAATCCTTGTTGCTCTATCTATTTCAGCCCGACACGACAGATTGGTTCCGGGCTTTCTCCCGCAGATCCGTGATCAAGCGGTAGACGGAATCCAGGTCGTCGATGTCTGCGAACACCGGCACATTCCCCAGGGTGAACCGGCTCATCCCGCGGGTTGTTCGCCCGCGGCCCGTGATTACTGGATATTTCGTCCCCAGCCATAGCGTGCCCGTCGTTGCTCCTTCTCGTTCAATCGTCGGGATCGCTTCAAGGTATGTCGTGATCGTTTTTTGTTTCCATTTGTCCTGGAACACCATGGCACGCCGATTTGTCACGGCGTAATAAGTTCGCCGCTTCAGCCACGCGTCATACAGGAACCGGCCCCAAATCAAGTATTGGCCGATCACAATGAACGGAATTCCCCAGAGAACCATGAACATAGGGGCGCCGTTAGCCCGCGGACTTTTCCCCCAAATTCCTAGCACGCTCGCCTCCCAGAAAATCGCAAAGCCGCCCCAAAGCAGGCTGAACGGAATCGTATACCAGTCGTCTGAATGAAAAATCACCCCTGGGTTTGGCCGTCCCGCCCAGAGCAGACTCTCGCCGGACAACAACTCAGCTTGTATCTTCAGCGCGGCGTCCGGATCGATTGCTCCCATCATGAGGACCTTCCTGTGAGAATCCGCCTCAACAGTCCAAATCTATGTAACTCTGCCTGAACTGTCCACGATAAACTCACTCTCCCTTGAAGTCGCCCGCTATTGGCGTTACTATTTGGCTGCCCGATAAGTTGCCGGGCTTGATCGAACTATGCCGCAGAACTACGTTCCTATCTTTATCTTCGTCGCCGTTATTGGCGTGCTGCTGCCGCTTACGCTGCTGGCGGCCAAGTTGGTGCGCCCAGACAATCCGAGCAAGACCAAGCTGATGCCCTACGAGTGCGGCATCGACCCCATCGACAGCGCGCGCGGACGTTATACCGTGCGCTACTACATCGTCGCGATTCTTTTTGTGGTGTTCGATGTGGAAACTATTTTCCTGTTTCCCTGGGCCGTGAAATTCAAGGCGCTCGGCCTCTTTGGGTTAGTGGAGATGCTGATCTTCCTGGTCATCCTGATCGCCGGCTACATCTGGGTTTGGAAAAAAGGCGCGTTGGAATGGGTGTAGCGCCGCAACTACCGGCCGCCGAATCGGCGCCCCAAGCGTTTACCGCCAGCCGCTGGACTACGGGCAATTTTCTGTTCCCCACCACGCTGATCGTGAGCCCGCTGCGCGTGAGCCGACTGAAGGGACGGTGGTTTGGCAGCAACGAAGAGAGCATTGCCATCTCGAAGATTGCCTCGGTGCACATCTCGACTGGAGTGCTGTGGTCAGAGATTCGCATCGAATCCACCGGCGGCACCGACCCCATCACCAGCCACGGCCATCGCAAAGAGGATGCGCAACGCATCCGCGAGCTGATTGAGGGCTATCAGGCGCGCGTGCCCGGCTAGGGCTCCGCACGCGAGCCTCGCGACACGCCGCATCGCTTTGCTCGCGGGACAGCGGAGGCGGCTGTCTCCACATGAGCATCTCGTCAACACTTGGACAGTTCTCATCGCCTTGCTCGTTGACACCGCAATCTCAAGCTGATAAAAGTGAACGTTCTCTCCGTTACGCTCCTTGCCGGAGGTTTGTGCGTTTGCCGCTATGCCGGACGAAATCAAATCGCCCGCACCACCACCGCCGGAAGGTGAGCCGAAGCCGTCAACGGACAAACCCGCTGTTCCCGGCGGCGTAAAAGCAACCTCATCTGGCTCGGTTCAGGCGGAAGTCAAGGGTCCCGCGGAAGGCGCTGCTCCTGCCACTCCGGCGGCACCACCTCCGAAACCCGCCGCTGCCGCGCCTGCGACGCCCCCGGCTGCCAAGCCCGCCGCGCCGGCAAAGCCGGCCGTGCCCACGCCTACTCCCTGGGATTCGCCCATGGTCGCGAAGCTCAAGAGCGCCTACGGTTCCGGCGTTGAGCCGCTGACTTATGCGGGTCAGAATTACATGGTGGTCGACCGCTCACTGATTCCTGAGATTCTTCAGGTTCTTCGCAACGGCGAGCAATTCGATTATTGCGTTGACATCACGGCGGTGCATTACCCGCAGCGGGAGAAGCAATTTGAGGTGGTGTGGGTGCTTTATTCCTTCGCGCGCAACGAGCGCATTCGGGTGAAGACGCAAATTGCCGACGGCGACAGCCTGCCCAGTTCCGTCCCTATCTGGGAGGGAGCGAACTGGCTGGAGCGCGAAGTGTTTGACATGTTCGGCATCAAGTTCGATGGACACCCCGACATGAAGCGGATTCTGCTGCCCGACGGATGGAAGGGGCATCCCCTGCGCAAAGATTACGGCATCCTGCAACAGGATAACGAGTGGGTGCAGATCAACCTGGGCATTGAAAGCGGCCAGTGAACACGCCAGTGACGAGTGGCAATTGAAATCGAAATGACCGATCCCAAAACCACGCTCTCGCATGTCGAGCTCGCGGCTCACGAGAAGACCTATCTTGACGCCAACGAACTGGTCATCAACATGGGCCCGCAGCATCCTGCGACGCACGGCGTGCTGCGCGTGATTCTGCGGCTCGATGGAGAGAAAGTTCTCGGCCTGGAGTGCGTGATTGGATATTTGCATCGCGGCGTTGAGAAGATCGGCGAGCATCGCACTTATACGATGTTCAATCCGTATGTGGACCGCATGGATTACGTGGCCGCGGTCTCGAACGGGCTGGGCTATTGCGAGACGGTGGAGAAGCTTCTCAACGTGGAGGCGCCGCCGCGGGCGCAGCATGTGCGCGTGATTCTTACGGAGCTGAATCGTATCGCGAGCCATCAGTTGTGGCTTGGGACACACGCGCTCGATATTGGCGCGATCACTCCGCTGTTTTATACCTTTCGCGATCGAGAAGAGATTCTCAAAATCTATGAGAAGTATTGCGGAGCGCGGCTTACCACGCACGCCTTCCGCATCGGTGGCCTGCAATACGAAACCTATACCGGCTTCGAAAAGGAAGTGAAGAACTTCCTGAATTTCTTTCGCCCGAAGATCGATGAGTACGAAGAATTGCTTACCACGAACCGCATCTGGGTCGAGCGCACCAAAAATGTTGGAGCCATCTCCGCGGAAGATTGCATTGCGCTTGGCGTCACTGGCCCCGTGCTGCGCGCGAGTGGAGTGAAGTGGGATCTGCGCAAGGCTCAACCCTACGCTAACTACAAGAACTTCGATTTCGAAATTCCTACCGGCCAGAACGGCGACACTTATGATCGATACCTGGTGCGAATGGCCGAGATGCGGCAATCGGTGCGCATCATCGAGCAGGCGGTGGATGCGCTGCCCGAAGGCCCCATCATGGCGAAAGTGCCGAAGGTGATGAAGCCGCCGGCGGGCGAGGTTTATCACTCGATTGAAGCGCCGAAGGGCGAGCTGGGATACTTCATCGTCAGCGACGGCTCTACTCAGCCTTATCGCGTGCGCGTGCGCCCGCCGTCATTCGTGAATCTGCAGGCGCTCGACCTGATGTGCCGCGGTGAACTCGTGGCCGACGTGATTGCCGTGATTGGCACGCTCGACATCGTTCTCGGCGAGGTGGATCGCTAAATGAGGTCCCGCTGATGCACGAGATCCTCCAATACATTTCGTCCTACCTCACGAGCGACTATACGCCTGGGGTTGCGGGGAACATGTTCTGGGCGCTGGTCTACATCATGCTGGTGTTCGCCGGACTCTCGGTCGCGGTGATTGCTATGAATTGGCTCGAGCGCAAAATTCTTGCTCACATGCAGGTGCGGCTTGGGCCGATGCGCGTTGGTCCACATGGGTTGTTGCAGCCGATCGCTGACGCCATCAAGTTGCTGTTGAAAGAAGACATCATGCCGGCCGAGGCCGACGGCTTTGTTTTCTGGATGGCGCCGCTGATCGTTGTGCTGGCGGCTTTCACGGTTTTTGTTGTCGTTCCCTTCGGTCCCACGCACGCCATCACCGACATGAACATTGGAATTTTGTTCATGCTGGGCGTGTCGTCGCTTAGCGTGCTGGGGATTGTGATGGCGGGTTGGGCGTCGAACTCGCACTATCCGCTGATGGGAGCGCTGCGGTCGAGCGCGCAGATGGTTTCGTACGAAGTTGCAATGGGACTGGCGGTGGTTTCAGTCATCCTGGTCACGAGCCTCCACGGGAGCGGCCTTTACGGCGTCGGTGCGCCATTGGCAGGCGAGAATGGCACGGGCACGCTCAGCATGATCGGCATCGTGCAGGCGCAACAGGAGCAGGGGGTGTGGTTCCTCTTTAAGTTTTTTCCTTTGGGGTTGATTGCGTTTTTTATTTTTGCGGTTTCCATGGTGGCCGAGACCAATCGAGCGCCCTTCGATCTGGCCGAGGCCGAATCGGAGTTGACCGCCGGTTTCCACACGGAGTACAGCGGCTTCCGCTGGTCGTTATTCTTTCTGGCGGAATACTCCGCTATGATCGCTGTTTCGTCGATCGCGGTCACGCTTTGGCTCGGCGGATGGTTGCGGCCGTTTCCGAATTTGCTGAACGGCCCGACGTGGGATCAGGTCTTCTCTTTTATTCCCGGCATTACGTTTCTTTTTTTCGCCGCGATGTGTTTCTACAACACGGTGCGCATGCCGAAGCATCCTCTTTTCCGCGTGCAGACGATCGGTCTGGCCGTATTCGGCGTGGTTCTCGGCTTGATTGGTCTGGTATTGTTTTATCCTCCTGTAAGCGTTCGGGTGCAGGACATTTTCTGGTTCGCGGCAAAAGTCTCCGGCTTCATGTACTTCTATATCTGGTTTCGGGGCACGTTCCCGCGTTATCGCTTTGACCAGCTCATGCAGATGGGATGGAAAGTCCTGCTGCCGATGGGCTTGGGCGTTCTGATTCTGACAGCCGCGGTGGGCCTTGCGCCCGAAATCTGGCAGCAGGCGGTGCTCCCATTCGGGCACTGGATACGGTCACTGATATGACACCCGTAGCCACTCCATTCTTCTTTTATCTGTTCGCCGCGATGATGGTGATCGGCGGCATCATGGTCATTACGCGCAAGAATCCGGTGCATTCGGCGCTGGCGCTGATTGTTACGCTGCTAGCGCAGTCGTCGATTTACCTGATGCTCTATGCCCCGTTTGTCGCTGGCGTGCAAGTCATCCTTTACGCGGGCGGCATTATGGTGCTGTTCCTGTTTGTCATCATGCTGGTGAGCATTGAGCGCGCCCAGAGGGAACGGCGGTTCAATAGTCAATGGGTAGTGGGAACAATTGCGGGACTTGCGTTGGGTGGCTTGTTTATCGCCGTGTATTTGAAAGGGAAGAACCTCTTCCCCAACCACCCAATGCGCATGTATCCGGTAGAAGCTCCAAACACCCAGAGTGTGGCCACGCTGTTGTACGGGCCGTACATGTTCGCCTTCGAGATCGCTTCATTACTGCTGCTGGTAGCGATCATTGGAGCGGTGGTAATGGCGAAGAAGAGGATTTGAAAAGTACCGCTTCTAGCTTTTAGCTGGAAGCTGGAAACTGACATGGAATCGATGCTGCACATCACGACGCTGCATTACCTGGTGCTGGGCGCCGCGTTATTCCTGCTCGGCGTCATCGGCGTGCTGACTCGGCGCAACGTGGTGATCGTGCTGATGTCGATCGAATTGATTCTGAACGCGGTGAACCTGAACCTGGTCGCCTTCTCGCGCATGTGGGGAGGAGTGCACGGCCAGGTCTTTGCCATCTTTGTGATCACCGATGCCGCCGCCGAAGCCGCGGTCGGCCTCGGCATTCTGATCGCCTTCTTCCGCAACAAGGAGACGGTGAACGTGGACGAAGTGAATCTGTTGAAGTGGTGAAAGCAGTACCCAGTACCGAGTACCTGGTATCGAGCGAAGCGCAATTGGCCAACGACTAACGACCAACGACTAAGGACATGTTCTTTCTTTCTCACATCTGGCTGATCCCGCTGCTGCCGGCCTTCGGCGCCGCGATCATGTTCTTCTTCGGCCGCAAGCTGCAGAAGGCCACGGTCAGCGCGGTTTGCGTTGGCACGATCGTGCTGGCTTTCATTATGGCTTGCGGCGCGGTCTGGCAATACTCAGCCTGGTCGTCCACGCCAGAGAATTTACACAAGCCTTACGAGACCGTCCTTTACACCTGGCTCGGCACCGGCACCGACCACGCGAACTACGTCATGCAGGATGGCAAGTCCGCCGCGTTTAATGCGGACGCCGGTTTCCTGCTCGATCCGCTTTCCGGCATCTGGCTGCTGTTCGTCACCGGCGTCGGCATGCTGATTCACATTTATTCCACCGGCTACATGGCGCATGAAGGAGGTTACTACCGCTTCTTCGGGTATCTCAACTTATTCATGTTCTCCATGTTGACGCTGATCCTGGCCAACAATTATGTGCTCATGTTTGTCGGCTGGGAAGGTGTGGGCTTGTGTTCCTATCTGCTGATCGGTTTCTATTTCCACCGCAAGTCGGCCACTGACGCGGGCAACAAAGCATTCATCGTTAATCGCATCGGTGACGCCGGATTTCTGCTGGGAATGTTTTTCATCGCCTGGTACATGGGATCGCTGCGTTTTACGGATGTTACGCACCTGGCGCACAGCGGCCACTTCGCCATCGGTGACCACATCATCACGGCAGCGACGTTGCTGCTCTTCGTGGGAGCCTGCGGCAAATCGGCGCAGCTTCCGCTCTATGTCTGGCTGCCTGACGCCATGGAAGGTCCCACGCCGGTTTCGGCGCTCATTCATGCTGCGACCATGGTCACCGCCGGCGTTTATATGGTCGCGCGTTCGAATGCGCTGTTCGTGCTTGCGCCCACTTCGATGAAGACGGTCGCCATCGTCGGCGCGCTGACGGCCATCTTCGCCGCCTCCATCGGGCTGGTGCAAAACGACATCAAGCGCGTGCTGGCCTACTCCACAGTTTCGCAACTCGGCTACATGTTTCTCGCGCTCGGCGTCGGAGCATTCTCCGCAGGCGTCTTCCACGTTTTCACGCACGCCTTCTTCAAGGCCCTGCTATTCCTCGGCGCCGGCTCCGTTATTCACGCGATGAGCGGCGAACAGGATATGCGTAACATGGGTGCGCTTCGCGATCGCATTCCGATTACCTACCGCACCATGTTCATCGCCACCCTAGCCATTGCGGGCATTCCTCCTTTCGCCGGATTTTTCTCGAAGGACGAAATCCTGTGGCAGGCATGGACTTCGGAGTCTGTCGCCTACCACCTGCTTTGGATCATTGGCTACGCGACCGCGCTGATGACGGCGTTTTACATGTTCCGCCTGATCTACCTCACTTTTTACAGCCAGCCGCGGATGAGCCACGAAGTAGAGCACCACATCCATGAGTCGCCGGCTTCGATGACGATGCCACTGGTGGTTCTGGCGGTGATGTCGATCTTTGCCGGATTCCTCGGATTCCCGCAAAGTCTGGCGCGGCTGGTCGGCATCCATGGACAAACGAACCGCTTCGAAGCCTTTCTCGATCCGGTCTTCTCCAAAGAAGCCCAGGTTTTCAAAGCTGAGGAACCTGGCCAGCTGGCTGCGGGCATAAAAGAGGAAGAGAAGACCAACGGGACGGAATACTTGCTGATGTTGGCTTCAGTAGCGGCAGCCGGCATCGGCTATTACATGGCGGGGCGCGCCTACTCGAATGCCGGCAAAGGTTACACCGAGCCCATCGCCGCCATCTCGCAGCCCGCCTACAACCTGCTGCTCAACAAGTATTACGTGGACGAAGGCTACGACTACGTCTTCACGGGCCGCCGCAAACTGGGAGACGTGCGCCTCGGCGTGCTCGGTCTCGGCGAAGCGTCTTCGTGGTTTGACGTACACATTGTCGATGGCGCGGTTAACTTCGCCGGGTGGATCACGCGCCTGACGGCGACAATGTCCGGCTGGTGGGACAAGTGGATCGTTGACGGCATCGGCGTCAACGGCCCTGCAATTCTGGCGCGTATGCTGTCGTATCCCGCGCGCCTGTTTGAATGGGGTCTGGTCCAGTGGTATGCGCTGGTGATGACGGCAGGGCTAGTGGGGTTTGTTTTTTATTACGTGTATCACTGAAATGCAGCTTCTAGCTGCTAGCTCCTAGCTAGGAGCCAGAGGCTAGAAGCTAGAAGCTGATCTTTCATGCAAAACCATATACTCTCGATCATCCTCTTCACGCCGCTGATAGGCGCGCTTGTGCTCCTGTTCGTCCCGAAGGAGAACAAGGACGCCATCCGCTGGATCGCGAATTTCTTCGCGCTCGGCGGCTTCCTGATCTCGCTGCCACTGGTGCCCATGTTCTGGGCGCAACGCTTCGATGCCACGCAACACTTCAAGTTCATCGAGGGCACGGCCAACAACTGGATCCCGTCTATCGGCGCGGGCTACGTGATCGGCATCGACGGCATTTCGTTCCTGCTCATCATGCTCACCACGCTGCTGGGCTGGATCTCGATTCTTTCTTCCTGGGCCGCGATCGAGAATCGCGTCAAGGAATACTACGTCTGGTTCCTGATCTTGCAGACCGGCATGCTCGGCGTCTTCATGGCGCTCGATTTCTTCCTCTTCTTTGTTTTCTGGGAAGCCATGCTGGTGCCGATGTACCTGCTAATCGGCATTTGGGGCGGCCCGCGCAAACTTTACGCCGCCATCAAGTTCTTCCTCTATACGCTGGCTGGCTCAGTGCTGATGCTGCTGGGCATCCTCTTCCTATATTTCCATCACCATAGCGTGACGCAGGTCTTCACGTTCAGCATTCCTGAACTTTACAAGACCGCGCCACAAATCTACTCGGACCCGGCCTACGGACCGACCATCGCCACGTTTCTGTTCTTCGCTTTCTTTTTTGCCTTCGCCATCAAGGTGCCGATGTTCCCCTTTCACACCTGGCTGCCCGATGCGCACGTGGAAGCGCCGACTGCTGGTTCGGTGATCCTGGCGGGCGTCCTGCTGAAGATGGGGACGTATGGCTTCATCCGTTTCTCGCTGCCGTTCTTTCCCGATGTGCTGACGCACGGCAAAGTGCGCGGCTGGATGATCGCGCTCTCCATCATCGGCATCATTTACGGCGCTCTCGTCTCCCTGATGCAGAAGGACATGAAGAAGCTGGTGGCCTACTCCTCCGTCAGCCATCTCGGCTTCTGCACGCTGGGCATCTTCGCCCTCACGCCGCTTGCCTTAAGTGGATCGGTCCTGCAGCAGATCAATCACGGCATCTCGACCGGAGCGCTGTTCTTGATTGTCGGAATTCTCTACGAGCGCCGCCACACCCGCGAGATCGCCGAATACGGCGGCATCTCGAACGTCATGCCCGTCTACGCCACCATCACGCTGATCATGTTCCTGTCCTCGATGGGACTGCCGCTGCTCAACGGTTTCGTAGGCGAGTATTACATCATGCTGGGCACGTTTATGGTGAGCTGGAGATGGGCGGCCTGGGCCGTGCCCGGCGTAGTTCTAGCAGCCGCGTACTTGTTGTGGCTTTACCAGCGCGTCTTCTTCGGCACGGTGACGAATCCGAAGAATGAAAAGCTGCACGACCTCACGTCGCGCGAAGTGCTTACGTTTGTGCCGCTGCTCATCATGGCCTTCTGGATCGGTCTTTATCCGAAACCGTTTTTCCAGATTCTTGAGCAGCCTGTGAACCAGATCGTACAGAGCGTCAACAACCCGCGGCCCGGAGGCGCGGTGAATGCTGCGGCTCGCCCGGTTGAGCGGCCAGCGGAACCGGCAGCTCCACCCGCCGCGACACAATCGACCGGGAGGAGGTACTAGTGGGCGCGGCTCTCGGATTTACTATGGACGACTACGTGCTGGCCCTGCCCATCACTCTGCTCACTCTGTTTGCTATCGGCATTTTGCTCATTGATCTGATGCTCGCAGCGGAAGACAAGTGGGTCAATGCGGTCACCGCGCTGTTCAGTGTGGCATTCGCGGCGTTCGCGATATGGAATCCTTTCCGGCCTGGAATCCTGACTTATCTGGATGAGAATAGGATATTCAGCCATCCCGCTATGGCGAACGCGATGGTGATCGACCGCTTTACCATCTATTTTTGGTACCTGTTCCTCGCGGGCACGGCCATCTCCATCCTCATGTCGATACGTTACATGAAGACCGAGCATGAAAACCATGGCGAGTATTACACCCTCATGCTGCTCTCGGTCGTCGGGATGATGTGCATGGCCGCCGGTTTCGACATCGTCCTCATCTTCATCGGCCTGGAGCTGATGGCGATCTCCACTTATGTTCTCGTGGGTTTTCTGCGCCGTGACCGCCGCTCCAACGAAGCCGCGCTGAAGTATCTGTTGCTGGGCGCGTTTTCCTCGGGCATTTTCGCCTATGGCCTGTCGCTGCTGTACGGTCTCACTGGAAGCACGAACCTGGGCATCATCAACACGCAACTCGCCCGAATTCTTTCCAAAGATCCTCACAACGCCGTGGCCATTGTGGCCTTGCTGACGACGATGACCGGCCTTCTGTTCAAAATTGCAGCCATCCCGTTCCACCAATGGGCGCCCGACGCCTACGAAGGCGCGCCCACCTGCATTACCGGATTCATGTCTGTTGCCGTCAAAGCCGCGGGATGGGCCATGATGCTGCGCATCCTGCTCTGGGGACTGGGCTCCATGCGCGCGACCTGGGTTCCGGTGCTGGTGTTCGTTTCCATCGCCACCATGACGGGCGCGAACTTGGCCGCCCTCACCCAGACCAACACCAAGCGCCTGCTCGCCTACTCTTCTATCGCGCACGTCGGATATATGCTGCTCGGCCTGATCGCCGGCACGGTTACTGAACTCAGCCCGGACGGCCTCAAAGGCATTCTGATTTATCTGCTGGTTTATACATTCATGAACCTCGGCGCCTTTGGCGTGATCACGTCACTGCGCCACCGCAACGTCATCGGCGACGAACTCGACGACCTCAACGGGCTCTACGCGCGCGCTCCCGTCGAAGCCGTGCTCATGCTGATCTTCCTGTTCTCGCTCGCCGGGATTCCGCCGCTGGCGGGCTTCTGGGGCAAATACTTCATCTTCCTCAGCCTGATCGAAACCGGCCATTACGCGCTGGCGTCACTGGGCGTGTTGTATTCCGTCTTCGGCCTGTATTACTACCTGAAAATGGCCAATGCCATGTTCATGGGCCAGCCCGAAGAGAAGGGATTGCTGCCCGTGAGTTGGACGATGCGCGCCGCGCTCGCCGTTACCGCATTCGCTACGCTCTTCATCGGAATCATGCCCGACCGCTTCATCCAGATTGTGAACTGGTCGCTGGGCATAGCGCAGAGTTCGGCGATGGCGAAACTGATCCACTAGAAGTGCTCACGGCTGGAGGCCCGAAGTGCCCGTGTGGAGACAGCCGCCTCGGCTGTCCCGGCCTGGGCGAAGCCAGGCCGGAATCCAGCGATGCTGCTGACGAGCGTAGAATCCACTCTGCAAGCCTACAGTAAAATGCCCGCTGATCCAGATCCCGACCGCAAGAGCTCAAACCAGAAAGAAAACTTCTGCGTGCAGGCAGCCCGCTATAGTCAGTTGGCGTTCGTCTTCCCCGCTGCCCTCGTTGTTGGATGGCTAGTCGGCGCAACCCTCGACCGCTGGCTGCACACTACATGGCTTTACTTGGCCGGCATCCTCCTGGGAATCGCCGCTGGATTCATCGAACTGATCCGCACCGTGATGCGTGACAGCAAGTAGCACGTGGATGCCCGAGCAGACACAAACCGAACCTGACCCGGCGCAAGCCGCTGCGGCAGAGCACTTCTACTCAGGCGCTCTCAAGCGCATCGGGCGCTTCATGGCGGTGCTCGCACCGCTGCTGGTTGCGGCTGCATGGTGGAAGTTCGGCCTGCGTCCCGCTGCCGGGTTCGCTTTCGGTTGCGCCATCGCGTACGTGAATTTTCATTGGCTGAAGCGCGTGATCGCCGGCTTTGTCGATCGCGCCAGCGGCGCAGTCGAATCGCAATCGGGGCAGGGAATCGTTTTTCGTTTCTTACTGCGATATGTTTTGATGGCCTTCGGCGCCTATGTTATATTGACTGCTTCACCCGCGAGCCTGAATGGGCTTCTTGCGGGCTTATTTTTGCCCGTAGTCGCCATCGGCTGCGAAGCGTTTTACGAACTGTACGTAGCTCTGGCCCGTGGTGTGTAGATGGATTCCGAGCGGCACAGAAAAGCCAGGAGCTAGCAGCTAGAAGCTTGTTTTTATGCCTGAACAACTTTGGTTCACCGCAATCCTGAATCGTCTGTTAGCCGGCCCCGTCACGTCGTTGCTGCTGGCATTGCATGTCCAAGTCAAGCACCCAACGGCTCCCATTCCGAACTCGTTCGCGATGGAAATTCTCGTTTTCTCGTCCCTGCTGATTTTATTTCTCTTGGTCCGTTCACGCCTTTCGGTGGACCGGCCGGGTTCGCTGCAGCATGTTTTCGAAGGCGTTGAGGGATTCATCCAGGGCCAGAGCAATGAAATTATCGGCCACCACAGCGAAGGGTACACGCCGTTTCTGGCAACGCTGTGCTTCTTCATTCTGTTTTGCAATCTGATCGGCGTGATTCCCGGCTTCGAGTCGCCGACCGCCGTGCCCATCGTTCCCCTGGGGTGTGCTCTGGTTGCCTTCGCGTACTACCAGGCTCAAGGATTCAAGCACGCCGGAATCGGCTATCTGAAACATTTTGCTGGGCCAATGCCTGCCCTGGCGCCGCTGATGATTCCCATCGAACTCATCAGCCACCTGGCGCGCGTGCTTTCGCTCACCATCCGTCTGTTCGCCAATATGTTTGCCGGCGACATGGTCACATTGGTTTTCTTTTCGCTCGTCCCGATCGGAGTTCCCATCGTGTTCCTGGGATTGCACATCGGAGTGTCGCTTTTGCAGACGTACATCTTCGTCCTGCTGACTACGGTCTATTTGCAGGGCGCAGTTTCGGAAGAGCATTAGAACAGTGGTCAGTGGTCAGTGGCCAGTGATCAGCAAGAGCCGGGTGGAGCGGGGAATTTAGGGTTTGCAGGCCACTGATCACCGACCACCGGCCACTGATTTTCAGCCGCAAGCGTGAGGGCGTCTGCAAGGAATGACGTCAACCACCCACTGGCGGTATTTCATACGAGGAGAAACACAATGAGTAAGCTGAGCAAATTGTTTATGGTACTTTCCGTACTCTCGTTCGCCGTCCCGGCCTTTGCGCAGGGCGAAGCAGCTTCGAGCGGGGTCAACTGGGTCGCGATCGCCGCCGGATTCTCCATGGCGTTCGCTTCCGGCATCTGCGCTCTGGCGCAGGGCAAGGCGACCGCTTCAGCGGCCGAGAGTCTGGCCCGCAACCCGGCCGCACGCCCCGGCATTCAGCTGGCGCTGATTCTGGGCTTGGCTCTGATCGAATCGCTCGCGCTGTACACCCTGGTCATCATCTTCGCCAAGGTGAAGTAAGACAGGTTTCAATGTTTCATAGACAAAGCCTCTGCACGCGCAGAGGCTTTTGTTTTGGCCTAAAAGCTGGCTGGTTTTTCTTTGAAACTTTGAAACCTTTGCTAGATCTTCCGGTCCCCGCTCCACTGCTGATCCTTATTCTGCGGAGCGTGGTTCAGAGCTTCGACCAGTAACCGGCGCAGGCGGTAGCGGCTCTCCAGGTCGGTATCGACGATCTCGAATCCCACTTCATTGATGCGCGCCCGCCGCAGCAGCACGTGCGCCTTGATCTTTGACCGCATGCCCACCGAAATCTCCAGCTCGGCCTCGCTGCCGATGCGCAGATTATCTTCCTTCGTGCCCATGCCGCCGCCCAGGCTCAATTCGCGGATCAGAATCTTCGACTTGCCCCACGAACTCCCAATCCAGGCGCTGATCGTGCGTGACAGCACCATGCGCTCATAGCGGCGCTGCCTCACCCACGGGCATGCTGGCGCCGTGTCCAAAGGTGCGATCGCCAGTTCGGCCGGCTCGATGCCGCTATCGGAAAGAATCTGGGCGCTGTAGCGCGGATCAGTCTTCGATAGCGACTGTGCCGCCGCGATCCGCAATTCCCGGTGATGGGCCCAGCCAAAGGTTTTCTTCGTCTCAACAATCTCGCGCAGCAGCGTCACCGCTTCGGGATCACGCAGCCTTCCCAACGACTCGATGGCCTTCAATTGCACAAACGGCGAACGCGACGCAGCTTCGCCGGGTCGAGCCATGGCCAGCAACGGAGGCGCAGCCGAGAGATCACCGCTCATCCCGATTTCATCGATGGATTCCGGCAATACCGCCGTATCCAACACCTCGGCAAGTTCCAACAGGGTTCGTCCGCGGTTCGGCGCGGCTCCGTAGGCGATCTGGCGAACCACAATGTCGTGGTAGAAACGATTCCATTCCGGCAAGCGCGACGGCAACAGTTCCAGCAGAGTATCCACATCCAGGCGGCTCAACAGCCCTACTACGCCTGCGGCCTGCCGTGGTTGCCCGGTACGCACGATCTCGCGCAGTTGCGCCAGAGCCGGACTTCCCATCTCTTTAACCAGTTCCACCATGCGGTCGCACTCATCGCGTCGCATGCAGCGGAAGAAGCGGTCGGCCAGATGCTCGGCCCCCGATTGGCTGGTGCGCCGCAAAACTACAAGAAGATCCGCGGGCACTGGATCGCTGCGCAACGCTTCCTCAATAAACTCCGGAATCCGGTTCTCGACGCCCACCCGCGGCCGCAAGTCGTTCACCAGCACCGGACGCTGCTGCAGCAGCAATTCCATCCCGCCGCATACCGCATTCACTGCCTGATAATTTTTTGCCTCGCTGGCCTCCTGGCTCAAGCGCACGAAAGCCGCGCTCAGCAGGCTTTGCAGCTCAGGATCTTTCTCCACACACAACTGCTCGCTGACCGTGTGAATGGCCTTGCCCATCGATTCGCCGCCCAGTCGCGAATAGAGGTCGGCCAGTTGGCTCAATCCGATCGCAGTTTTGCGGCGCGCCTCTACATCTTTCGTGCCCAGGCAACTCGAGTAGTTGTCGAGAATCTCGCCCGACGTTTGCTTGTCGTCGCGGTCCAGCAAGACCTCCACGAACTGCCGCAGGTTGCGCGGCGGCACGCACGGAGCTTCGTTCGACATCAGCACCGTTTTCTTGCCCGACTCCGGCACTTCGGCCCAGAACATCCGGTCGAGGATATCGGCATGCGATTCCACCAGAATGCCGGCCTTGTTCATCTTTTCTTCTTGCAGCTTCAGAATCTGGCGCAGCGAATCCATCTGCCGGCTCATGTGCTCCATCATCTGATGGACGGCATTCACCTTGACTTCGCCCTTCGAATAGCGCTCCAGCGCGAAGCGGATCGCCATGTGCTCCGCTGCCTTCATCAGCAGAGGCGTGTCTTGTTGCTCGGTCGTGGCCTTGGCCGCCAGCGTGCCCAGCAACTGCTGCAGGTTCAGCCGCGTATTCGGATCGGTCTCGGTAAGCTCTTTCTGAAGAACCTCCGGGCCGGCATTCGGATCCTCCTGTACCTGCCCGAATCGAGTCAGCAGCCGGATGGCCTGCACCACTTCGGCCTCTTGCAGCGGTACCACTCCACCTTCCCAGGCCGGTGCAGTTGCCGTCCCGGCGCCTCCCTCGGGCGCTGGCCCAGCGACCCAATGACCGGGCCCAGTCGGAACGCTCCCAAATGGAACCCCTGCGACTCCGCCTTGACCGCCCCCGGTCGCGTTAGCGCCCTCCGCCGCCGCGATCAACTGCAGCAGCTTCTGCGGATCGTTCAGCCACTGTTTGAATTCCGGACCCAGGGTTTGCGCCGCGATCTGTGCCGCTACGCTGATGTCGCCGGTCAGCGGGTCGGCCGCCACAAATTTCACTTCGTTGATCTTGATCGTGCTATTTTTGCCTGCACCGCTGAGCGCTTCTCTGATCTGCTTGGAAACGTCTTGGGCCTTGGACCCAGCCACCGTAAAAGCGCGCACCAGCCGCGTGAAGTCCTCAATGGTTACATCTTTGGAGAAGTGCAGGCTGGCCAGGCCGGCCGTGGTCAAGAGTTGCCCAAAGCTGCGTTCTACCTGACCGGTTTCCAGCGGAACTCCATCCAGAAGCAGCTTGTTGTCGGAGACTCCCAGCAGGAATCCGCCCTCTCCCGCCGTGGGCAGTCCTTGCTGCAATTCTTTCCATGTGGTCTCGAACTGCGCTTCCGTGCGCTTGTGGTCCGGGCCGTACATGCGTGCGTACTTAATCAGGATATTCAGGCTGTGTACGAAGGCGCGCGCCGAGGCAGCCCGGTTTGCGTGAAATGTCGTCGCGTCGTTGATAAAAAACTCCTCAACCGCAGCTCTGGCAATAGGCATAAAAGGTTAAATCCAGCTAGTCAGTACCGCATGTTACGGAGGTAACGGATTTTCCCTGTCTTCTAGCGCGTTCGCTATGTGTACCCGCGGTGATTTCGGGCGGCACTGGCGTTCCGAGCCATCTCCAGCGAGAATAGAGGGCTCTAACATTTGCTTGCTGGGATCCCGTGCCTTCTTCAACCACTGACACCGCGCGTCCTCCAAAAACTACCGGCCTGCGCTATTGGATGTTGCGGGTGCTGGAGGAATGCGAGCGCGTTTCCTCAGATTTCGGCGCCGATCCGGTTCACGACCTGCGAGTCTCTCTGCGCCGCTGCCGCTCCCTGGCCGACGGTCTGATGGCGCTCGATCCCGATCCCGACTGGAAGGCCATGAAGAAGGCCGGCAAACGCCTGTTTCAGAGGCTGGGCGACCTGCGCGACGTTCACGTGATGATGGAGTGGATCGAAAAACTGGAACCCGCTCATGCCCATGTGGCCGCGGGCGACTCGCCCGCGTTGTTTCCGCGCGGATCAAAATCTCGAACATGCTGAGGCCTCGGCTGAAGACCGCAACATTGTCGATCCTGCCGCCGAAGCCCTCATCAAGATCCTGGCTGCACGCGAGCGCGAACAAGGAGCCCGAAGCGCCCGCCGCTCTCGAGGAGTTTGACCGCAAGCAGTGGCGACAGTGGAGCAAGTCGCTCCCCGCCCGCGCCGCCCATTTCCGTCTGGGCAGCCCGCTCTTCAAGCATCTCGCCCTCGAGCGCTGGACTGCGGCTCGCGATCTTCAGAGCCAGGCCCTGCGCAACCGCTCCCAAGTCGCATTCCACTCACTGCGCATCGGCATCAAACGCTTCCGCTACATTGTCGAGAATTTCCTTCCTGCCGAGCACAAGTCCTGGAGCAATGACCTCAAAGAAATGCAGGATCTGCTCGGCGAGGTTCACGACCTCGACGTACTTTGGAACACCGCTGTTTCCTGTCACGTTTTTCCTGACCAGGATTCACGCCATCGCTGGCGAGAGCGAATCATATCGGAGCGCACGAAGCGCATCGATCGCTACCGCAAAAGGATGGTCGGTCCCGATTCTCTCTGGAAGATGTGGCGTGCTGCCTTGCCGCAGGGCAAGCAGATTCAAGCCCTCGCCACGCGCCGAATGAAGCTCTGGGCGAACGGCCTCGATCCCGATTTCCACCATTCCGAGCACGTAGCCAGCCTGGCTCTCCAACTCTATGACGGACTTCTGTCTGCCGGATGGCAGCCTTCCGTCGATGCCAGCTCCGCGCGGGCTAGCCTGCTGGCCGCGGCCCTGCTGCACGATGTCGGCAAATCGCAAGGCGAGAAGGGACATCACAAGACTTCATTCGATATGATTCGCGCTCATGGCAACCCGTTAGGTTGGAAGCCGGCGGAACTGCAGCGCGCCGCCATCGTCGCCCGCTTTCATCGTGGAGCGCTGCCCACCAGAAAGCACAAGACTATGCGCGATCTTCTCCCCGACGAGCAGAAGGGCACGATTCAGCTAGCGGCGATCCTGCGTCTGGCCAATGCCATGGACTCGACGCACGACGGCCACATCGGCCGCATTCAAATTGAGTGCGATGAGGTCAGGAGAAAAGGGAACGAAGCTCTGATCGTCGCCGCCGAAGGCTATTCACCCCTGGGACCATCCGCGCAGGCCATCGCCGCTGAGCGCCATCTGCTGGAGACGATTTTGCGCAGGCCGGTATTGGTCAAGCCCATGAACCACTCCTCACGCTCTAGAAAATCTCATGTGGGAACAACCGTCTCGGTCGTCCGCCGAGCGTAACGAGTATGTATTCAACCAGGTCGGCAGGAACCTTCCCGAGTGCTACCCTGTGAACCTCAGTGGCCTCTGATTTCATGAAACTGTCGGCTCCTCAGACCTGAGTAGACTTGGGAGTGTCAACCTCCAAGGCTCGGGAGAAAGGAGCCGAACATGGTGATTATAGGATGCGATTATCACCCGAGCATGCAGCAAATTGCCTGGTGCGACGAGCAGAGCGGACAGCGCGGCGAACGTCGGCTGGAGCACAGTTCGGGCGAAGCCGAAAGGTTTTATCGCGAACTGAAGCAGCGCGGCGTTGCCGTGCGGGTGGGCATCGAAGCCTGCGGGCACACGCGCTGGTTCGAGCGCATGTTGGCGGAGCTGGAGATCGAGTTGTGGATCGGCAATCCTGCCAAGATCGCGGCCCAGCGCGTGCGCAAACAGAAGACCGACCGCGGCGATGCGCAGCATCTGCTGCAGTTGTTGCGGGAAGATCGTTTTCCCAAACTCTGGATACCCAGCCCGGAGAACCGGGATCTGCGGCAGTTGCTGTGGCACCGCCATGGTCTGGTGCAGATGCCGACGCGGGTCAAGAACCAGTTGCAAGCCATGGCTCTGAACGAAGGCGTGCAGCGTCGGTCTCGACTGTGGAGCAAGCTCGGACGAGCGCAGTTGGACTCGTTGGCGCTGCCTCCGTGGACGGCGCGGCGGCGCCACGATCTGCTGCAGTGGCTCGATCAGCTCACGCCGCAGATCGCCCAACTCAGCCAGGCCATCGAGCAGGAAGCCGAGCGACGGCCGGAAGTGCAGCGCTTGATGACCCATCCGGGAGTGGGCCCGATCACGGCGCTGGCCTTTGTGTTGGTGCTGGGCTCGCCGCGGCGTTTCGCCTGCGGCAAGCAGGTGGGCAGCTACCTGGGGCTGATTCCCTGCGAAGATTCCAGCGCGGGCAAGCAGCGCTTGGGACACCTCAGCAAGCAGGGCAACACGCTGCTGCGCTACCTGCTGGTGGAGGCGGCCCAATCGGCGGCGCGCTGCGATGCCGAGTGGCGTCGTCGTTTTGTGCACCTCGCCATGCGCCGACAACGCAACCTCGCCATCGCCGCCATGGCGCGCAAGTTGGCCGTAAGTTTGTACTGGCTGTGGCGCAACGCCGAAGATCCGCCGGCAGCGCCACCGCCCGGTTCGCACGTGGGATAGCTCGATTAAACACATGGTGTGTGGGAAAACACCGTTCCTCTGATTCGGGCGTCCCGCTCCCTTCCGCGGAAGGGAGTTTGAAGTCATAATCATGGTCGAAGTCAGATCGGATAGATGTTTAGGTCGAACCGAAAGTTCAGACCGAACGATTAGCAGCGAGCCTGGGGTTGACGATGGCAAAACCTTCTCATAGAGCGAAATGGCGCTCTTTCCCGAGTGCACGCCGTAGTCTGCACAAAAGTACTTGACGCAGCCGACAGTTTCATAGATGTGTTTAAGGTCTTGACGTTGGTTGTTCGTTAGACCGCCGTCCAGCGAGTTAGCTAAGCAGTAACTTCCCAGTTACTTCTCCTCACGTCGGTTCAGCAGCTACAAAGGAAGCACTCATGACCCACGCCCAACTAGTAGAAAAAGCCGTAAACTGGCTGCGCCGCTACCGCTGCGGAGTCGTGCTCTCCGAGCAAGCCTGCGCCACCGGCGAGATGCCCGATGCTATCGGCTGGAAGCGCGCCTGCCATTCGGTGCTGGTCGAGTGCAAGGTCACACGCTCAGATTTCCTCGCCGACCGCGCCAAGCCCTTCCGCCTCAAGCCCGAGCGCGGAGTTGGCTGCGAGCGCTTCTACCTGGTTCCATCGGGACTGGTTCGCCGCGAAGAGTTGCCCCAACGTTGGGGATTGCTGGAACTCCATCGCGGCAGGATCGAAACCGCGCGTCTCTCCGCGAAGAATCTCCGCAGCGCCGCCGGCTTCCGCTACGAAATGAATCTGCTGCTCGCCAGCCTGCGCCGCGTCGAGGTCCGCGTCGAGCCGCAAAGCATCACCGACTTCCTCAAGTGGAAGAACCGTATGGCGGAATACAACCGGGGTACACTTCCCGAAGGCTTGGCTAGCGCCGAGGAAGAGGCCAACGTTTTCCTGGAACCAGACTTGGCGTAGCGCAATCTGCGCGCGAATAATTCGATAAAGAGCCCAAAGCCCGGAAGCCGGAAGGCAGCCTACAGCTCCCGCCGACCTTCCATGGCTTTCAGCATTGTGATCTCGTCGGTGTATTCGATGTCGCTGCCGACCGGTATGCCCATGGCGATGCGCGTCACCTTCACGCCCGCGCGCTTGAGTTGCCCCGAGAGATATGTGGCCGTGGCCTCGCCTTCCACCGTGGGATTGGTGGCGACAATCACTTCATCCACGTTGCCTGCGTCGACGCGCGAGATCAGATTCGCGATGCGCAACTGCTCCGGCCCGATACCGTGCAGTGGGGAAATCGAGCCATGCAGCACGTGATAGACGCCGTTGAAATGTTTGGTCTTCTCGATGGCGGCGATGTTCGTAGGTTCTTCGACCACGCAAACCAGCCGCTGGTTGCGGGTCGCGCTGGTGCAGTAGACGCATGGATCGACGTCGGTGATGTTGTTGCAAACCGAGCACAGCCGCAGACTGGCTTTGACGTCGCGCACCGCGGCCGCCAGCGCCTCAGCGTCTTCATCGCTCGCGCGCAGAATGTAGAATGCCAGCCGCTGCGCGCTCTTCGAGCCCACGCCCGGCAGCTTTTTCAACTCGTCAATCAGCCGCGACATCGGCTCCGCAAATTTAGACATAGGAATTGAGTGATTGTGCGATCGGGTCATTGGGCGATTTGAAACCAACGTTAGGATTCAACCGGCGATCGAGGAAGCGGGAAATCGCCCAATCTCCCGATTACTCAATCGCTCAATTCCTTACATGCCCAGCCCGCCCAGCATGCCGCCCACGGTTGACTGCATCGCTCCATCTACTTTCCGCGCCGCTTCGTTGACCGCGGCCAGCACCAGGTCCTGCAGCATCTCCACATCGCCGGTCTTCACCGCTTCTGGATCGATACGCAGGCTGAGCAGTTGCTTGCGGCCATCCATTTTCACGGTCACCGTGCCCCCGCCCGCCGAGGCTTCGACTACCGTCTCCTGCATCTTCTTCTGCAGGGTCTCGTACTGCGACTTGGCTTTCGACATCAGCTCTTGCAGATTGAATCCGCCCATAGAACCTCGGCTCCCGGCTCCCGGTGTTCGGCATTCGGAGTGAACTCCGGAGGCCGGAATCCGGACGCCGATTTATCTACCGCTTCTCCTTATAATCAATCACCGTCCGAATCTCAGCGCCGAACTTCTCTTGCAGCCGTCGGACTACTACATCCTGCTCGGCGCGGCTGCGGCCGCCCACTAAGGCCTTCTCCCCATTCGACCTTCCTGCGCCGTTGCTCTTTCCTTCTGCCTCAGCTACCTTTGCTCCCGCGACAATTCTCAGCTTGACGGCGCGGCCCAGAACGCCGCTGGCCGAAGCAATCGCCAGCCGCCGGGCATCGGCGCCCACCAACATGTCAACCACAGTCTGTGATTCCGAAACCTTGACTACCACTTCGCTTCCTTCCACCGTCCATTCGCCCGCTTCGAGCATCGAGACCAGAATACGCTGGTTGCCATCTGTAAGCGCTTGCAGCACGGCGCTTCGCAACCTCTCGAGTGGGGCAACCGAGACCGCGATCGATCGTTGAGTTCCCGAAACCTGCGGCGTGTCGTGCACAGGGGGCTCGAGTTGCGAACTCACTTGCGCCTGAGGTTGAGGCTCAGGAATTGAACTGATCCTTGCCTCTGGAGCGCTTTCCCTGACGTTTACCGGCACGGCAGATCCCATGACCACTCGCGCGGGAGCGCTCCCGCCCGCGACCATGCGCGGCCCGCCCGCCGAAGCCGAATCAAAATCAGATTCTTGCCGAGGATTCCCCTTGCGTGCCGAATCGGCCGCAAACGGCGATACCTGATTTGTCTCCGCGCGTCGAGTCTCGAACCCGCCGCCGGAAGTTGAGGGCGATGGAACAATCGATGGGCGCGCCGGCGTTCTCGGTGCGCCTGATCCGCCTTGAGTGTTCGAAGCCGAGTTCGAAGCGCCGGCCACGTCGCTGAGCAGTTGCTCGATCGGCAGCAAGCGCTGGGCATGCGCCATCTTCAGCAGCCCAAGCTCCAGGTGGAAGCGCTGCTCCTGCTTGTATCCCAACTCGCCGTGGGTTCGGAGCATGATTTGCAGATGGCGCGTGAGATCTTCCTCGCCGAACAGCGTCGCAACACGTTCGACGCGCTCGCGCTCCTCACTCGAGATCTGCAGCAGGGAAGAGTCTTTGCCAGCAATCTTGGCGACGGTTGTATTCCGCAGGAAGCGCACCATCTGGCGCGCGAAGTGAGTTGGGCTGTGGCCCTCACTGATAAGATGGTCGACCTGCCGCAGCACTTCTTCGCTCGCGCCCCGGGCGATCGCCTGCATCACCTCTTCGAGAACGTGCGCGGGCGCAGCGCCGACCAGGTTGCGCACGGAATCAGCCGTGAGCTTTCCGCTCGACGATGCAATCGCCTGATCGAGAATCGAGAGCGCGTCGCGCATGGACCCGTCGCCAGCTTCGGCCAGCAGGGCAAGCGCATCGTCATCGGCTTCGATCCTCTCGCGGCCGACCAGATCGCGAAGCTGCCCGACGATGTCGTCGAACTTCACGGCGCGGAAACTGAAGTGCTGGCAGCGGGAGCGGATCGTTTGCGGAATATCCTCCGGCTGCGTAGTCGCCAGCATGAAAACAATGTGGTCGGGCGGCTCCTCCAGCGTCTTCAGCAATGCGTTAAAGGCGGCGTCGGTAATCTGATGAGCTTCGTCGAGAATGTAGATCTTGAAGCGGTCGCGCGCCGGCTTGTAGCGCGCGGCTTCGCGCAGTTCGCGGATTTCGTCAATGCCGCGGTTGGTGGCAGCGTCGATCTCGATCACGTTGACGGCATTGCCATTGCGAATCTCAGTGCAGGATTCGCAAATGCCGCAAGGCTCCGCGACCGGCTTGTCGCCCGTCTTTAAGGAGAACCGGCAGTTCAAAGCCGCAGCCAAAATGCGCGCCACGGTCGTCTTTCCAATGCCGCGATGGCCGCTGAAGATATAGCCGTGCGCGGTCCGCCCTTGTTCGAGAGCGTTCTGCAAGGTACGGGTGACGTGTTCTTGTCCGATCACCTCGGAGAATTTCTGCGGACGATATTTACGTGCCAGGACGGTATAGCTCATGAGCGGGAAAAGACGATTATACGTGATGCGAGTGAGCTGTGGCCGGGCTCGGAATCCTGCCCCTACAGGGCGGGTTGAAATAGTACCATTCAGAAGTTAACAATTAAGTTCAGGGGCCAAGACGATGACCTTTTCCGAGACCAACCATACGCCGGAGCCAATGAAAATCGACGCAGCGCTTCTGCTGCTGCGCATCGCTTGCGCTGCAGCCTTCTTCTATCACGGAAGCGCTATCTTGTTTGGCGCTTTTTCAGGACCTGGCCCCGAGCAATTTGCCGCATCGCACCATTGGCCGCTGGCGGCTGGGTACCTGGTTGGTCTGGCTCAGGTTGCCGGAGCCCTGGCGATCCTGAGTGGCATTCTGTTTCGGCTGGGCGCGGCGTGCCTCTTCATTGTCATGCTGGGTGCGATTTGTCTGGTACATCTCCCGCATGGCTTCGACGTTTCGCAAGGCGGCTTCGAGTACGCCTTCACGCAATTGCTGATCTTAGCGGCGCTGATGCTGACAGGATCTGGCGAGTATTCGCTTGCCGCTTGGCTGCCCGGGCATCTCGCGGCGCATTCCACGCGTGCTGCGCTGAGCGGGTGACATTCGCTACTCATGATGTGAGCTTGCTAAAATCCCCGCACAAGCGATAGGCTGGTGCGTCAACCTGAAGTGCGGAAGCGGCGTTGTCCGTGCAGGAATCTCCTGGGCCGCCGCTAAGGAGCGTGTTTATGCAACTGAAGCTGGCAACGCGAACAAAAGATGGAATCCTGGTCGTGGATTGCACCGGCCGGATTGTATTCGGCGAAGAGTCTTCTTTGCTTCGCGATACCATCAAGCAGGCCGTATCGCAGAACAATCGAATTGTGCTCAACCTGGGCGAGATAAATTACATCGATTCCGGCGGATTGGGCACTCTGGTGGCGCTGCGCACCACCGCGCAAAACGCGGGCGGCACGATCAAATTGACAAACTTGACCAAGCGTGTGGGCGATCTGCTGCAAGTCACTAAGCTGCTCACGGTTTTTGATGTATACAACTCAGAAGCAGAAGCCATCGAGTCGTTCCGCAAGGCGGCTTAGTCCGGTCGCTCGGATTGCGGCTCACAGCGCGGCGCATGAGCGTATTTGCAACGTCCGCCGCGCGGCAACGCATCGTGCCGGGCTTTCCCTGAATGCTGCCTCGAATCATCTTCTTTCTCTGCCTGCTGTTGAGTGCTAGCGGCTTCGTGTCTCCGCCGGTGGCACTGGCGATGGGACTGGTATTCGGCCTCGCACTCCCTCATCCCTACGGCCGTGAGGCGAAAAAGTTCTCCAAGTTTCTGTTGCAGGCCTCGGTGGTAGGACTCGGTTTCGGAATGAACCTGCACCAGGTCGTGCAGGCAGGCCGCAGCGGATTCGTATACACCATGCTCGGCATCAGCTTCGCGCTGCTTGCCGGCATGGGGCTGGGCGCGCTGCTCGGGGTGCAGCGCGTGCCGGCGTTTCTGATCTCGACGGGCACAGCGATTTGCGGCGGCAGCGCCATCGCCGCGGTCGGCCCCATTACGCAGGCCAGCGATGAAGAGATGGCGATCGCGCTGGGCACAGTCTTCGTGCTGAACTCCATCGCGCTGCTCATTTTTCCTACCATTGGCGCTGCGCTCAAGCTGACGCAATCGCAGTTTGGGCTGTGGGCGGCGCTCGCCATTCACGACACGAGTTCGGTAGTGGGCGCGGCGGCCAAGTATGGGGCCGAAGCGCTGGCCGTTGCGACCACAGTGAAGCTGGCGCGCGCCCTATGGATTGTTCCGCTTTCGATTGGAACTGCGATTGTGCGCGGCGCCAAGGCCAAAATCCAGTGGCCGTGGTTCATCGGCTTGTTCTGCCTGGCAGCGGTCTGCAACACGTATCTGCCGGCTGGGGCGCATGCCTACGCCGTCACAGTGAAGGTTGCGAAGATTGGGTTGACCGCTACTTTATTCCTGATCGGCAGTGGCATCTCGATCGCGACCCTCAAGCGTGTAGGGCATCGTCCGCTATTGCAGGGGATTATCCTGTGGTTGCTGGTTCTGCTGGGATCGCTGTGGCTGATTCGCGCGGGATGGATTCGACTATGAAGAAGCGAAGCAGGAAGCCGCAGAAACGCGGATCGCGAGCGGCTCCCGACGAATCATCAAAGATGCGGATGCGCATTGAGGCCGCCATCCGGCGCATTCCGCAAGGCAGGGTCTCTACCTACGGGGCGGTAGCGCGAGCGGCGGGACTTCCGCGTGGCGCGCGGTTGGTGGCGCGGGTACTGCATCGGGGATTCGGCTTGCCCTGGCAACGGGTGCTAGGCGCGGGCGGAGAGATCAAGCTGCGCGGCGATTCGGCCATCGAACAACGTCTGCGGCTGGAAGCAGAGGGGGTGCGCTTCCGTGGCCGGAAGGTGGATATGAAACTCCACGAGTTCAAGTTCAGGCGTGCGCCCGACTGACTGTCGCAAATGAAGGTTTCTAAGAGAAGGAATCTCTCTCTTAATTGTTGATGTTTTGTAAATTGTTGATGTTTTGCAGCTCTTCGACCCCCACCCTCCTCACCCCATCTCGGCACTGGGCGGTCATCCTACCACCTAATGATCTCCGGCAAATTTCCGATTGATCTCAGGAAAATCCCGATGGACGACGCAAGAGCCTGATCATACTATTCGCGCTGGTGTCCGTACTTACTCTGAATCCAAAGGTTGAAGTCAAATCTGTTCGATCCAACGACCGTCCCCATAGCCTGGGGCAGAGGGTATCCAAATGAGCAAGGACAGTTTTCGGTTAGCTGTGCCGCTGTAGCATTGCTGGCAGTTTCGATCTTAATCTTTCCCCAAGCCATGTTCGCCGCCACGCCGCCTTCAGGCACGCTATCCGGCGCCGGCACACTCACCTACACCGGCACGACCACCACGGAGAATCCGGCCAACTTCGACCCGTCCACTTGCCAGACCGCCGGCTATTGCGACATATTCACGCTGACTATCAACGTATCGAATTCCTTCCGCACCGCGCACCCGAACTTTCGCGTAAACATTCAATTCTCATGGACCGGCAACACCAATGAGTTCGACCAGTACGATTACTTTAACGGCGCAATGATCGATTCTTCTGCGAACAGCTTTGTCACCAGCGAACTGACGCGCCTGGAACATCCCGCGAACGGGGTCTACACCATTTACGCCAGCATGTCAGGCGGCGTTCCACGGGACGAGCTACACGGGCACGGTGACGTTGCAGGCCACCCCTCCCGCCATCCAGACCGTTGCAGCCACTTACACGGCGGATCCTGACGGCAAGTTCGGCCCGCAGATGTTCGAGTTCACCTCTGACCTGCAATTGGTAGCGACTTCATCGTCTGGCTCGGCCGGGCAGGACGTTGAACCGGGAATCGTGATCGATCCCTTTGGCAACATTTATGTCTCCGCAATTGAAGGCGTGCCGGCGGGGTCGGATCTGTGGCGCTCCACGGACTTTGGAAACAGCTTCACTTATCTCGGCAAGCCCGACCAGTCGGCAGGGGGAGGAGACGAGGACTTGGCCGTGGGCATCCCCTTCGCCGCCGATCCCGTCAACGGCGATAGCACAGGACGGTTGTTCTATTCGAGCTTGAACCTGGCTGATATTGACCTGCAGACTTCCACCAACGAAGGCAACACGTTTGTTCCGGGAGACTCCCCGGCCAAGGTCGTCAACCGTATGTGGCTGGCGAGTGCTGGCACCTCTCGCGATTACCTCATCACACTTCAACTGGGCGCCGATGTAACTGGAACTGACAGCCTGATCGTGACTGAGTCCGATGACGGCGGCATCACTTACCCCAACGGGGCGATCATCAATCAGGCAATATTGGCGAGCACGCCAGAAACTGGTTTCCACTCCAACATCGTGGCCTATCCCGGGGTTTTGGGAGGCCCGACTCCCAATAGCTCGGTGTACACGACCTTCACTTCGCCCGATGGAGTGGATCTATACGTGGCCTCGTGCGCCGCGCCCTGCAACCTGCCGGTATTGCCTTCCGGCGCGCCGCCGTCAAAGCTCAATTTCACTTCAGTCCTCGCTTTCACTGCGCCGCCGGGTGCGAACGTGGGAAACGTCTTTACTCCCATCGCAGTCGACAATGACGGCAATCTCTACGTCGTCTTCAGCATGCAGCAGCTCGACACCAACGGCAATCAAACCGGCCAGAATGTGTACGTTATTTGGTCCACCAACGGCGGCAAGACGTGGTCAAAGGCGCTGCAAATCAATAACCCGACCGATACCGCAACCGCCACCGCGATGCTGCCCTGGCTGACTGCGGGCGACGCAAACAGCATTGGAGTTTTCTGGTACGGCACCAACGTGGTCGGCAATCCCAACGATCAAACCACATTCGCCAATGCCAAGTGGAAGATCTTCTACGCGTTCGTGAACACGGCAGGCAAGCCCGCGGTGCAGTATGTGGTGGCCAGCGGCCAGGCCACAGGCACAACGGACCAGGTGGCGGGCGTTGTTCACTACGGCTCCATCTGTACCCAGGGTCTGAATTGCAACACCAGTATGCCTGCCGGCAATCGTGAATTGGCCGAGTACTCCGAGTTGACGCATGATCCGTCGGGAATGATCCACATGGCGTTCTCTGAAGACAACGTGACCCTTGGCTCTGCGTTCACCTGGTATTCGAAACAAACTGCGGGACCGGGCCTGATTCCGAATGTGGGCAGCGGCGAGGGTTACTTCAATATTGGTACCGGGACCGGCAGTCTTGGCTTCCTGGTGGGAACGAAGACGTCGTCGGGCATCCGCGAGGGGACGCTGAACTATCTCGACAACTCCGCGCACCTCTACCTTTCGGACACGAACGGATTCACGACCGTGAAGCTGGGGACCAATACAGTTACCGTGACCGGCACGGGCGTGTTACAGGATGGCTCGAGCGTGGTCTTCACTGCGATCGGAACTGCGGGTGCGGCCGGCACGGGCTCCTTCGCAATCTCGTGGCCAGGATACAGTGCGTCGGGAACCCTGGTGCAAGGGCAGATTATCAAATGACGCTCTGCCATTGAGTGGGCGAGAGACGATGTTAGAGGCCAGAGTGATCCTCTGGCCTCTTTGCGCGCATGAATAGTATTGCTGGCGGGCAACGACTAACGAGGGTTCTTGAACTGTTCGTCGATCTCCGCCTGATAGCCGGTGACCAGCTTGTTGTTCTCGTTGGCCATGCCGACGACTGCCATTAACTCATTGAACATGGCGTCCGTCATTCCCTTCTTCTGCGCTGAGACAGTGTGGGCGGCGATGCAGTAGCCGCACTGGTTGGTGACGCTTACGGCGACGTAGACCTCTTTGGTCAGCGGATCGAGCGCGCCCGGTGGCGTGCGCTTCCGCGGACGGAAGGTGGACATGAAGGCGCACGAGTTCAAGTTCAGCACGCGACGCTTGCCGCCCAACTAATGCTGCCAGACGAACGACCCTAAGATAACGAATCTCTTTGCTTAATTGTTGATTTGTCGTTCACCGACCCCAGCCCGCACACCCGATTCTCTGCACTGGGCGCTCATCCTACCACCTAATGATCTCGGGCAAATTTCTGATTGATCTCAGGAGAATCCTGATCGACCCCACTTGAGCCATACTATCCGCGCTGGTGACGTATTCGGTCTGGCTCCGAAGGTTGAAGTCAAATCTGGTCGATCAAATGAGCGTCCCCTAGCCCAGGGCTCGGGATGCATAGGCTCGGCTGCTAGATGCTTGCAGCCTTCGCTTTTCCTATGGGAATTTCCGATACACTGGTCTGGTTCTCAGTTTCCAATCTGCGGGTTGAAGCGCGAGGTTTTAACTGAGAACGGAGAACCGAGAACTGAGAACTTTTTTGAGCCCTCCTTTCCAATGACCGAAAAACTTCTGGCTGTCATTTTCGTATTCATCAATTCGGTGATCAGTGCGACCGGCTATGCCGGCATCGTACTGCTGATGGCGATTGAATCGGCTTGCATCCCGTTGCCTTCGGAATTGATCATGCCGTTTGCCGGCTATCTGGTTTTCCAGGGCACATTCAAACTGCTGTGGGTCGCGACAGCCGGGGCAATTGGCTGCAACTTGGGGTCGCTCGTGGCGTATGAGATTGGATGTTATGGCGGTCGTCCGCTGGTGGAGCGCTACGGGCGATGGATTCTCATGGGTCGCCGCGAACTCGAGTGGGCCGACCGTTTCTTTGCGCGGTGGGGATACCTGGCCGTATTCTTCGGACGGCTGCTGCCCGTGGTCCGAACGTTTATTGCGCTGCCGGCGGGAATCGCGCGCATGCCGCGCGGAAGGTTTCACCTCTACACCTTCCTGGGATCGTGGCCTTGGTGCCTGGGACTGGCATATCTCGGGATGAAGCTGGGTGAGAATTGGCGCGGGTTAGGAAAATATTTTCATAAGTTCGATGCCGTGATTGGAGTGGTGCTGGTGGCGGGAATCGTGTGGTTTGTATGGAGTCATTGGCAGAATCGGATGAGAGCGGACGTGGCAAATTCGTAGCGCCCCATCCCACCGACTGTACCCACTCAACGCAGAGGTGTGAGGGCGATACTCTCGATGGGCTTGTTTCTCAAAGTCGAGAATCCGTTCAAGAATTTAAGCGAGGCCGTCGGCCATCTGATTGCGAGAATCTCCGACTACGCTGCGAACGAGGGGAATTGTGTAACCGACGGGGAAAAGCAACTTCTTGCAGGCCGTGGGGCCTTGCCGGATGAATTCCGCGATTGGGCAAGAGAACTTATTGGCCAGTTGCTTCGTTTAGAACCAGAGGACGAACTCGAAGCGGATTCCACTTCATTCGGCAACTCAGTATTGTGGGCCCGCAGGCTGGCGGACAAGTCGGCTCTTCCCAATGTTCTAACGCTGGCGCACGAGGTCCAATATGAATTTGCGCACCAGCGCCGAGAACTGCACGGCTGGAAGCGGCGGGTGGATGCGATTTCGCTGTGGCTCACCGGCCTCTTCGTAGTCTTTCTGATGTTTGCGGTCGTGATAGCCCTGGGGTTCATTTTCCATTGGAAATGAATGCGCTCAGCTTCTCGTCACTTTTTGCGAGTTGAGACCCCACTATCTGCCACGTATCATTCCGTTTCATGACCACATCCATGTAAACGTAATAGACAGGGAAGCGTCGTCCCGCTTGCTCGACCTCATCTTCTTCCGATCCGTGAACGATAGCGACATCTTCCCGCAGCAGGCGGATGCGGCGGCCAGTGGATTTCATTGAAATGTAGCGGATCGCGCCACTTTTAAGATTGTTGATCACGTTTTGCTTCGTGAAGGAATTGCCGGACTCATCGTACTGGACGTAGTCGTCGGCGAAAATACGCGACAGTGCGGAGATATCGGCGGCGACCAGGGCGCGGTCGCCCTCTTCGAAGATTTTTGAGATTTGCTGTTCGTCTGTGATCAACTGAATGCTCCTTCGCCGAGCCGTGCTTAGAAACGATGCTTGCAACCCCTCTTTTGCCCAGCACCAGGCACGCTGCCGGCAAAGACGTTGCAAGCAACGTCTCTGCGACAGTTTTGTTAGTGTACTAGCTGATCTTTCCGAGGAGGATTCCGTGATTCGAACGTCCCGCATTTTGGCGCTGTTTCTTTTCTGTGCAATGGTCTTGCCGGTCGCGTTTCGCGCTCAAGCGCCCGCGCCCTCCGGCCAGCCGTTTGTGGTCGAGTATTACTACAAAGCGAAGTGGGGACATGCCGACGAATTTCTGAAGCTGTTCAAGAAGAATCACTACCCCGTGCTGAAGAAAGAAATGGAGATGGGGCGGATCGCGAAGGTCTGGATGGATCAGCCGCGCTATCACACTACCGAAGACGGACGCTGGGATTTTCGCGTGACCATCGTTTTCAAGAATGCAACTGTGGCCAACGAGCCGTTCGACGAAGCGGCGCTGCAGAAGCAGATGTGTCCCGATCAGGAAACATTTCAGCGCGAAGAACAGCGGCGCTTCGAGATTCTTGACGGGCATTGGGATTTGCCGGTGAGGACTGTGGATCTGGAGAAATAGTCGCGAGTCCCGAGTTGCGAGCGCCGGTCGAAACCCAAGACTGCTTTCTTAGCTTTTGACTTTACTCGGGACTCGGTACTGGCGACTCGGGACTGGTTCTAATCGAGCTTCAGAAAAGTTGCGATTAGTTGTTCGTGCCACTTCCACGGCAGGATGCGTTTGAGCACGAACTGCGTAATCGCGTCGCCACCGACCAGATAGCGCAGCTTGGGGTCGGGATCTTGCGCGATGGATGCGATCAGCCGCGCGACCTCGATGGGATCTTTCTTAGGCAGGGCCTGAACGCGGTCACGCATGCGCAGGCTGCGCTGGAGATTTGGAGAAGTCTCCCTGGCGACGTTCGCTCCCATGACCGCGCCGCGCGTCCAGATATCGGTTTGAAAGGCGCCGGGCTCCACCAGCACAACCTTAATGCCAATCGAGTTGATCTCGAGGCGCAGTGATTCGCTCCAACCCTCGAGAGCATGTTTCGATGCACAATAGCTGCTCAGCGTGACCGACCCGTGCAGTCCGGCGATGGAAGAAAGCATGATGACGTGGCCGGAGCGCTGGCGGCGCATGACGGGCAAAGCCGCTTTGGTCATGGCGACGGCGCCGAAGAAGTTGGTTTCGAACTGGCGCCGCAGCTCTTCGAGCGTAATATCTTCCGCGAATCCGGCGACGGCAAATCCGGCATTGTTGACCAGAACGTCGAGGCGTCCGTAGTCGCGGACGACCGCGTTGACGAAGCCGGGCAGTGCGTCGAAATCTGTAACGTCGAGCGCGCGGATATCGATTTGCCCGGCGACCCCGGCGGCGGCCGCGGCTTGATCGAGAGCCTCGCGGCGCCCGAGGTCGCGCATGCTGGCAACCACGCGGAATCCTGCCTTGGCCAGTTCGATGGAGGTGAGCAGTCCGAAGCCGCTGGAGGAGCCTGTGATGAGAGCGATCTTGTCGGGCATGGGAATCAGTACGCAAAGGTTGTAACACAGAGTGGGGGATTGCGGCGACCGGGCTTGTGAAAAAGGCGGCGGGGTGTTCCACGATGCATTCCAACCGCGAAAGATGTTAAAGAGTAACAACAAACCCGCGGGAAATCCTTTCTGACACTCATTGAAATTTGGAATTAGACAGAGCCTCAGGGCGAACCTAATCTTAAGCATGGACCAATTAATATCCGTTGAGGACTCACATGTTGATTTACTGCACGAGATTGGCGTCCGGCTGGCGACCGCGGAGGGCGTTCATGAAGTGCTGACGCGTGTGGTTGAATTCGCGGCGGCGCTTGTGAAGTGCGATTCCTGCCTGATCTATGTGCTCGAGGATGACGATCTGGTCCTGCGAGCTTCGAAGAATCCCCATCCCGAAGTTGTGGATCGGCTGAAACTGCGTGTGGGGCAAGGCATTACGGGATGGGTGGCGGAACATCAGGAGCCGGTGGCGGTTGCCGAAAAAGCGGCTCTCGATCCGCGCTTTCAGTTTTTCCACGAACTTCCTGAGGATAGCTATGAAGCGTTCTTGTCTGTGCCGTTGATGTCGCGGGGCCGGGTGGTGGGAGTGATCAACCTGCAGCATCGCCAGCCTCATGTGTACCGGCGACGGGAAGTCCGGTTGATCTCGACCGTTGGATTTCTGGTAGGTGCCGAAATCGAGATGGCTCGACTGGAAGATGCCAACTTCAATCTCGCGGAGCAATTGCAGACGCGGAAAGTTGTGGAGCGCGCCAAAGGAATCCTGCAGCGCGATCTGGGACTGAGTGAGGAACAGGCCTATCTGACACTGCAACGGCAGAGCCGGCAGAAGCGAAAGCCGATGAAAGAAATCGCCGAAGCCATTGTGCTCAGTGACGAAGTGAGGGGAGATTCGCCCGCGCCGAAACCAGCGTAAGAAAGCTTCTGCGAGCGAGGCCCGAACAGCATCTTGAGTTTTTGGACTGCGGAAATGCCAAACAAAAAACCCGAGAGCAGACCTGGGTTATGCTGCTCCCGGGTTTGGCAGCGACAAACTAGCGGGCGGCAGATGCGGTCTGGGTTGTGCCTGGGGTTGCGACCCTTTGCGCCAATTTGCGCGTTTCGACAGGCACTGCGAAGTGGAGCGTCATTCCGAACTCCGGAAGCTGCATCGTGCTGACAAAGCTCCGGCTCGCCCTAGAGACCACAATCAGTTGGCTGAGTTGCGAAGGTTTGGAGGCTTCGACGTCGGTCACTAGCAGCATGAAACTCGCTGCCGAGCCGCTGATCTTGTGCAGCGTGAGCATTTCCCCGGGGCCGTCCGCTTCGATCGTGAATCGGTAATCTCCCGCCGGCACAACGGCATTCTGCCAACGGACTTCGTGGGTTAATGTGAAAGATCCTTTTGCTACCTGGGCTGAAGCCAGGCAGGGCGCGAGGTTCAAGGCACTCAAAGTCAACAGCGCGGCGTAGGTGAACTGGCGAATCGATTTCATGTATCTCCTGTGTTGTTTGTCTTAAGTCCGAAGAGCACACACCCGGCGCAATGGCGAGTGGCGTGAATTCAGATTTGAGTGGGAAACCACGAGGTCAGGAGATTGCGCTACCGCGTCAAGGCCGGCAGGCAAACGTCAGCTTCGCGGTACCGGCTGCCGAGCTGGCCTGCGAAGTGATTCCACTATGAAGCAAGTGGGCGCCGGAGTCCAACGCAATAAATTTATCGCTCTCATCAAAATGTGCGCTCTCCATCGGATGATGCAGGCACACCGTTGAACCGATTTTCTGCGCGTTCAGACGCTCTCATTTGCAAAAGTCCAGCCCTATGCGAGAACATACAAGGTTTGCACATCGCTACAGATTCTTACTGAGGAAGCGGCCAAAATTATGGCGACACGGAACAAGTCTGCAAAGAAGGCACAGGAGACAGCGCGCGTAGAAGTGACAAATGATGTGAAGTCCGATGTTAAGGGGCACAACAGTTCACAGCACAAAGGCACGATCCAGCCCGCGACGGGGAAGCTGGGGGTGATGATCCCCGGCATGGGCGCGGTAGCGACCACGTTTGTCGCCGGCGTGGAGGCGATTCGCAAAGGCCTGGCCAAGCCGATCGGCTCGCTCACGCAGATGGGTACGGTGCGGCTGGGCAAGCGCACTGACGGCCGTTCGCCGAAGATTAAAGAGTTTGTGCCGCTCGCGGGCCTTGACGACCTGGTATTCACCGGCTGGGACATTTTCGAGGACAACATGTACGAAGCGGCGTCGAATGCGGGCGTGCTCGATCAGCGGCTGCTTGACCAGTTGAAGCCTTTTCTTTCGTCGGTGACGCCACGCGCGGCGGTGTTCGATCACAACTACGTGAAGAAGATCGACGGCCCGAACGTGAAGAAGGGTAAGACGAAGATGGATCTCGCCGAGCAGTTGCGCGACGACATTCGCGACTTCAAGAAGACGAGCGGGGCGAGCCGGCTGATCACGATGTGGTGCGGCTCAACGGAATCTTTCATAGAAGCGACCGAAGCGCATCAATCAGTGAAGTCATTTGAAAAGGCGCTGCGCGAGAACGACGAAATGATCGCGCCCTCGATGATCTACGCCTACGCCTCCCTGATGGAAGGCGTTCCGTTCGCCAACGGCGCGCCGAACTTGACAGTAGATTTGCCGGTGATGCTTGAACTCTCGCGGAAGAACGAAGCGCCCGTCTGCGGAAAAGATTTCAAGACCGGGCAGACCCTGATGAAGACGATTCTCGCTCCGGGCTTCAAGGCGCGCATGCTGGGGCTGAACGGATGGTTCTCCACCAACATCCTGGGCAACCGCGACGGAGAAGTGCTGGACGATCCGGGGTCGTTCAAAACCAAGGAAGAATCGAAGCTGTCGGTGCTGGAGCATATTCTTCAACCCGAACTGTATCCCGAACTTTACGGCGACATGTACCACAAAGTCCGCATCAACTATTATCCGCCGCGCGGCGATAACAAAGAAGGTTGGGACAATATCGATATCTTCGGGTGGCTCGGCTACCCGATGCAGATCAAGGTCGACTTCCTGTGCCGCGACTCGATTCTGGCGGCGCCGATCGTGCTCGACCTGGTGTTGCTGGTCGATCTGGCAAAGCGCTCCACAGAACTGAAGGGAATCGGAATTCAGGAGTGGCTGAGCTTTTACTTTAAGTCTCCGATGACCGTGCCGGGGCTTTATCCAGAGCACGATTTATTCATTCAGCTGATGAAGCTGAAGAACACGCTGCGGCATTTGAAGGGCGAGGAACTGATCACGCATCTGGGGTTGGAATACTACGACTAGCCGGCGTGGCGCGGGCGCTCCGCCCGTGCCTAGTCGAGTTCCCATCTGCCGCAAGGTCCTGTACGCGGTGTATATTTGCTCGGTTGACCCCCGCTGGGGTCAACCGCCATGAAACGTTGTCCGTCCTGTCAATCGGCTTATCCGACCAACTACACGCACTGCCCGCGTGACGGCAGCAGTCTGGCCGAAGCTCACGACTGGTCGGAAGGGATGGTGGTCCGCGGCAAGTACCAGATCGTCGCCAAAGTCGGTCAGGGGGGCATGGCCGCCGTCTACAAAGCTGTACACGTTCGCTTCAACGAGCCCCGCGCTCTTAAGGTGATGAATCCTGAATTAGCCAACGACACGGGCTTTGTGCGGCGCTTCGAGCAGGAGGCCATCATCACCCGCAAGCTGCAGCATCCCAACGCCGTACGCGTCGATGATATCGACGAGGCCGAAGACGGACGCCCATTCATTGTCATGGAGTTCGTGGAGGGCGGAAACCTGAAAGATGTGATCGAACGGGAAGCGCCGCTGCCGGTGGGACGCGTGTGCTCGATCGTTACGCAGATTGCGGCGGCCCTCGACGCCGCTCACCGCCTGGGATTGGTTCACCGTGACATCAAGCCCGCCAATATCGCTCTGATCGGCTCCGCCGGCGGCCTGGGGCCCTCCTTTGATCGTCCCTTCGTCGATCACGTGAAAGTCCTCGACTTTGGCATCGCCAAGCTGAAGGAATCTCACATGGAGGACAGTAGGGCCCATAGCGCTTCGCTGATGACGCTGACGGGAACGGGCATGGTGATCGGCACACCGACGTACATGTCTCCTGAGCAGGCCAAGGGACTGAGGGGCGAACAGCTCGACGGCCGTTCGGATATCTACTCGCTGGGCGTGGTCGCGTATCAAATGCTCACCGGCGACCTTCCGCTCAAGGCTGATTCAAGCCTCGAATTGCTTATGGCGCACATCACCACGCCGCCGCGGCCCATTCACGAAGTTCGCCCGGATCTCAACATTCCTAACGCTATAGCTGACGTGGTGATGCGGTGCCTGGAAAAGGATCGGGAGTTACGACCGGCGAGCGGGCAGGCGTTGATCGAAGAACTCGAGTTTGCTGCGCACGAGAGCGCCGTGTTGCCGGTGACGCCGGCAGCACAGGTGTCGCAGGAACAAGCCACGCCGCAGTGGGCTGCTGAGCCGCCAGCCATACCGACCGGGGCTGTACCCGGCGCGGCGCCGCATTCCCGCACGTGGATCTGGCTGGTGGCTGCGGTCTTGATCGGCGGTATCGTGGGAGGCGGTTTGTATCTGCTTGGGACGCGGCTCCAGGTACCCGCCGCGTCTACCAGATCGGACGCTAGACCAGTTGCTCCGACCGCCGGCGCGCCGTTGGCTCCGGCGAAGTTGCCGGAGGATGCAGATACCCGCAAAGCCGCTTACGACGCCCTTAGGAGAAAGGACTATTCCGCCGCACTCACCCTATTCCAAAAGCTCGCGGATGAAGGGGACGCGTGGGGCATGAGCGGTCTGAGTTCGCTCTATTTTCAAGGTCTTGGAGTGGCGCGAGATTACGATCTGGCAGTGCAGTGGGCTCGGAAGGCGGCTGATGGGGGTGACGCGCTGGGCATGAATCATCTCGGCGCCGCCTACCAGCAGGGTCACGGAGTGTCTCAAGATTATGCTCTTGCAATGCAGTGGTATCGCAAGGCGGCGGATGCCGGCAACGCGTCGGGTATGGGCAACCTCGGGCTCCTCTACCAACAAGGTCTTGGCGTGTCTCAAGACTACGCTCTGGCAATGCAGTGGTATCGGAAGGCGGCCGACGCGGGCAGCGCCTCGAGCATGGACAATCTCGGCTTTCTTTATTTGCGGGGGCTCGGAGTGGCTCAGAATTACGTTCTGGCGTCGCAGTGGTTTCAGAAGGCCGCGGATGCGGGGGAAGCATCAGGTATGAACCGTCTTGGCGTTCTCTACCAGGAAGGGCATGGGGTGGCTAAAAACTACGAGCTTGCGTTGCAGTGGTACCGGAAGGCAGCGGATGCGGGCAATGCAACGGCGATATACAACCTCGGGCTGATGTATGAACTGGGAGAGGGCGTGCGGAAGGATTCTGGCGCTGCCGTCGGCTGGTACCGGAAGGCAGCAGAAGCTGGCAATGAAGACGCTAAAAAACGTCTGCAGCAATTGGAGAAACGCAAACAGTAGTCGCGAGCCACTGCTTCCGCTTCTGCGCGCCGTTGACAGTGTTAGCTTGCTTCGACCTGTTGGCGGGGCAACGAAAGAGGGACGATGCCATTCTTTATGAGAACGCTTCGATCATTGCCTGCGAGGATTCCACGAAATAGCTTGTAGATGCTGCTTTCGGCAGGGTTGAAATACTCTCCATGAACAGCGATGCCGTTGACAGAGGGATTAATCAGGTCCGAGCAATCAACGTCCCAGACATTGTCTGGCACGGGACATGTATCGTCCAGCCCGGCCGGCCAAGGCGGCGCTTGCCAAAATGTTTCAGCCCGGCAGACGCCCCCAGTACATTGTCGCGCCCCGTGTAAAGAGCGGTAATCCGGTAGGAGAGATTGGCCAGGCCCTCGCCATCCCCATGAGAAACATTTTCCCCGTCGCGAAAAATATCATTATCCACGTCCGCGGCAACCATGATCACTTCCTGCATCAGGCTCACCAGCAGCGGACGATTCTTTCGCGTCCACAAGGCATTCATCGCATACTCCAACGCATAGTTGCCCATGCTATGAGCAATGATTGAAGTCTTCGCTTTGCAGGCATTACTCGGATTCTCTGCCGCATCAGTCTGCTTGTCCGACATCCAGTCATAGAGTTCCGAAAGAACATCGGTAAGATCATCCCCTGTTTTGCGCGCCGAAGAGCGGTCCGGAAGATAGCCGAGAAGCGATCCTTTTGAAGGCCAATCGAAGCAAACAATTTCACCAAGAGAGTTGGGCCCATCGAAAAGTGTCCTGGCGATCGTGTCGTAGCGCTGGATGGTGGCATCGAAATCATCGTCATAACCGTGAATAAAAAGCGTGAGATGCTTCTGATTTTCCGGCAGAGTCATGAGCGGGTCGGGGAACCTGTCAGCCACAGCCACCAGCGCATTCCGAAAGCTGTCTAAGTCTTGCGGAGTCCAATTTGAACGGTCTGTGATGTCGACGTTGGGTCTCGCAGCGGGATCCAGCGTCCAATAACTCAAGTCGTCAAGATCGCTACCAAACGAAGGTTTGTCGTTGCCGGAGCTGCCCGCGGGAGGTATCTGATTTCGATTGGTAATAAGCCAGCGCATAGGTCGATCCTCGATATATAGATAGAGTTTTGTACTCCGGCATATATATCACACGGAAGTGAAGTTAGCCGATTTCTTTTCGAGATCAGACGCCCAAACTATAGACTCGCGCTCCTGATACTTAGCGATATGGAAACGACCTAAAACATCTATTGTATCCCCAACTCCTTGGCTAACGCCTTCCACTTTCCATCCACTAGCGCCTTGGTCTTCGCATCCATCAAAATCTCATCAGGCCAGGGCCGGGTGAAGCCTTCAGTCGCCCATTTGCGCGTAGCGTCGATGCCCATCTTCGACCCGTAATTTGCTAGGCGTGAGGCATGGTCGAGCGAATCGACGGGGCCGAGCGTGAACTGGATGTCGCGCTCGGGGTCGATGTGGTTGAGCACTTTCAGGGTGACGTCGGCGAGATCCTGCACATGGACGTCTTCGTCGACCACGATGATGACCTTGGTGAACATGGCCTGCCCTAGCGACCATATGGCGTTCATTATTTTGCGCGCCTGCCCGGGATACGACTTTCGAATGGAAACGATCATCAGGTTATGAAATACGCCTTCGATGGGAAGATTGATGTCGATCAATTCAGGAATCGTAAGCCGCATCAGAGGCAGAAAAACGCGCTCGACAGCTTTGCCCATGTAAGCATCCTCCATGGGAGGCTTGCCGACGATGGTCGTCGCGTAAATCGGATCTTTGCGATGTGTGATGCAGGTGACGCGCAAGACGGGTAGAGATCTGCCAGCGAGTAGAAGCCGGTGTGATCGCCGAACGGCCCTTCGGTGCGCAGTTCGTCAAGATTGACGTAGCCCTCAAGAACGATCTCGCTGGAAGCGGGAACTTCAAGATCAACCGTCTCGCACTTGACCAGCTCCACAGGAGCAGCGCGAAGAAAGCCGGCAATCAAATATTCTTCAACATCCGGGGGAGCGGGAACGATGGCGGAGAAAGTAACGGCAGGGTCGGTCCCGATGGCAACAGCAACTTCCATTTTGCCAGAGGGATTACTGGAAAGGACTTGGCCGCCGGAAGTGCGGGCCATTAGATCTACGGCTGCGGAGTTCGAGCCAGAGTAAAAATCCCCACCCCGGCCAAAAGACGGCTTGGATCGGGCATCCTCTTGGTTAGCGGCGCCGGCATTCCTCAGCGCTTGACGGTAGTGTTCAGCCGCGACCTTCTGCCTCTGCCAATGCGCGCCGAGGGTGTGGGCATCGTACACCTGCAGGCGGTACATTCCTACGTTGCGTTTGCCGGACTTTGGGTCGCGCGTGATTACGCAGGGGAGAGTGATGAAGCGGCCCGCATCCTGGGGCCAGCATTGCAGGATAGGGAAGTCGAGCAGGGAAAAGTTATCGCGCTTGATTACTTCTTTGCAGGGGCCGGTGGGGACAGTTTTCGGGAAAAACTTGCCGGCCTCGGTGAGGAGCGGGAAGCATTTTTAGTTTGTCGAGGAAACCTTGTGGGGATTTGAGGTCCATGAAGACGCGGATGCGGTCGGCGAACTCGTCGAAGGAATTGACGCCGAGAGCCAGCTTCATGCGGGCTTCGGAACCGAACTGGTTGATCAGGAGCTGAGAGCCGGGATAGCCTTTGACATTTTGGAAGAGAAGAGCCGGGCCTCCGGGTTTTCCGGTTTTCGACTTGCTTACGCGATCGGTGATTTCTGCGATTTCTAAGATGGGATCTGCTTCAGTTTGGATGCGTTTTAGTTCGCCGGCGCGGTCGAGGGCGGCGATCCATTGGCGGAGGTCGTCGAAGGGCAAAGTGGCTTCTCCTAGGAACTGATGATTATACCTATGAGGCTTGATTGAGCGGATTGGCGCGTCGGGGTCAAAGGTAAAGGCAAACGCAAGAGTCCTGTTACCACAGGGTACACAGAGGTTCACAGGGTAAACCTTTTTACAGCTTTGCCGCGGAGCATGGTGATTACGTCGTCGGAGGTGACTACGCCGACCAGTTTGTTGTGTCTCGTCAACGACCGGGAGGGTGACGAGATTGTATTTGTCGAAAAGTTCGGCGACCTCGTTGTCGCTGGTGGCTTCGTGAGCGAGACCAGAGGCTCCTGGGTCAGAGAGAGCAGCGGAGTGTCGGGCTGGGCGAAGACGAGCTTCACGAGGGGAACGGCGCCGGCGAGTGTGCCGTGGGAATCGACCAGATAGATGGTGCTGACGGATTCGACTCCGCCTTCGAACTCGCGCATTACGCCGATGGCATTCTCTACCGTAGCAGACACCGGGAGAGCGAGGAACTCGGTGGTCATGCGTCCGGCGGCAGTTTCTTCGCGGTGTTCGAGAAGTTCGACGACTTCCTGGCTGGCCTCGGGCTTCATCTCTACCAGGATTTGCTCGGTGTGATCCTGCGAGAGATCGGCGAGAAGGTCGGCGGCGGCGTCGGGATCCATTTCCTCGACGATGTCGGCGGCGCGCTCGGAGTCGAGCGATTCGACGATCGATTTCTGAACCTTGGGCTCGACTTCTTCAAGAGTTTCGGCGGCGACATCTTCATCGAGCGTGCGGAACACAGCTTCGCGCTCGTCGGGGGCAAGGTCTTCGACGATGTCGGCGATGTCGGCAGGATGGAGCGTGGCCAGGCCTTCGTGAGAAATCTTGAGCTTGATGCGGCGCGCGGGATCGGTTTCGATGAGATCGACAAAGCTCCAGGGGATGGTGCGGGGAGGAATTTTCTGGAGCAGGAGGTGAAGAGCGGCGCGGGGTGCGAGGCCGCGCAGAAGGCGGCGAATCGCGCCGCGGGCGCCGATATCGACGGAATGAACGCGCAGGATGGCGTGCGGCTGTCCGGCTTCCCTGGTGGCAGTCGATTTGAAGGTCGACGTCGTTGACGCGAACGACCTTGCGGCCATTAATGTCGATGACCTGCTGGTCGAGAAGATCGCGTTCGAGCAGAAACAAGCCTTCGGAGCCGTTGGCGGCAGGCCAATCGGTGGGTTTCGTGGAAGTGTGAATGCTGGTGTCAATGGTGGTGACAGCGGAGAAGGGAAGAACACGGTTGCCGGATTTGGTTTTAACGATGAACGAGGCGATGCGATTGCGGTCTTCCTGAGGGGCAAGGGTGACTTCGCGCACGCGTCCTGTTGCCGCGCCGGACGGGTCATACACCGTGGCGCCGAGAAGCTCGGAAAGAGGCAGCGTCGTCATCCGGGTAGAGGATAGCGGAGTTTTGCGAGAGAAGAAACGAAATTGTGGCAGGCGGAAGAAAATCTTTAGGCATGGCTTTGCACGACAAAACGAAAGACGTAAACACAGAGGGCGCCTGGGAAACTGGGTAGGGCTAGAAGCTAGGACCCAAGACCTAAGACTTATGCATCGAGAGCAGACTGCCGTGGAGAAGGCTTTGGGAGCGCGGCGGCGGGATATACTGTTTCAGTTTCTGGCCGAGGCGATGGTCATCACGGCGGTGGGTGGAGTGCTAGGGGTCGCGCTGTCTTATCTGATAGCGGTATCGGTGGGGCGGCTGACGTTTTATAGCGCGATGCCGAAACACGCGGAAGCGGGCGACATCCGGCTGATTGTTTCGCCGATGATTCTACTGGTTGCGACGGGAATCCTCGCCGTGGTGGGAGTGGTGAGCGGGATGATTCCAGCGATGCGCGCGGCGCAACTGGATCCCATCGAGGCACTGCGCTACGAGTAGGAGGAGTCGCCGGTTGCCGGATTCCAGTTACCTCGAACGACAAAACCTTCAACCACAGGGGACACAGAGGACACGGGGTAACACCGAATCGATGACATCTTCCGATGATATTTTGAGTTTGACGCCGCCTAAGGCTGACGCGCAGGTGGCTTATGGAAGCGATAAGAATCAGTTTGTGGATTTGCGGTTGCCGAAGGGGAAAGGTCCGCATGCGCTGGTGATCGCAATTCATGGGGGGTACTGGCGGGCGAAGTACGATCTGGGATACATGGGGCATCTATGCGCGGCGCTTGCGGCGAAGGGAATTGCAACGGCAAATTTAGAATACCGGCGGGTGGGAAATGCGGGCGGTGGATGGCCGGGGACGTTTTCCGATATACGGGCGGGCTATCAATTCCTCACACAGATTGCTCGCAAGTATGAGTTCGACGCTAAGCGAATCGTAGCCATCGGGCACTCGGCAGGAAGCCAGCTTGGGCTGTGTTTGGCGGCACATGAAACTGGTGTTAAGGCCGTGATCTCGCTCGGGGGCGTGGTGGATTTGCAGCGGGCGTATACGTTGCATCTGAGCAACGACGCCGTGGTGGAATTTCTGGGCGGGACACCGAAGGAGGTTGCTGATCATTATCGGGAAGCTGATCCGATGATGTTGGCGATCGGGGCTCGGCAATGGCTGGTCCATGGAGCAGAGGACGATGTGGTGCCTCCGGCTTTCAGCAGAGATTACGTGAGCGCAAAGCGGAAGATGAAAGAAGATGCGCGGCTGGTGGAGATTGCCGGCGCGGGACATTTTGAGGTGGTCGATCCGCGATCGAGGGCGTGGAGGGAAGTGGAGCGAGCGGTGAACGAGGCGATGGGGTGAGGAGCGGCCGTGCCTGGCCGAGCAGATACATCAGGTTCCTCACCGGACTTGACGCCCGGTTCGGAATGACAAATCCAACTAAGCCTTTAGGAGCCTGATCTTTTCTTAATGGCCTGCTCCGTTTCTATTGCCTGCTGTCGCACGTCTTTGGAAATATCCGGCAGATCGCGCTGGTAGGGGCGAATGGCGGAGAGGTCGTCGGGCTGGCCGACGAGATAGAGCGCGCGCAAGGCTTCCCACACCTGATCGTTCGCGGGGTCAACCACTGCCACTTCCGCTCCTGCGGAGACATTCGCCCCGGTACCGGCGACTGAACGAATGCGGCCGGGAATTGGGGACCGGATTTCTGCGATCTGTTCCTTGCCCGTATTCCAGCTTGGCGATCAGTCCACCCTGGTGGATGGCGGTGCCGGGGCGATCTGCGTCGACGATGCGGCCGTACTCGGGAGAAGTAATGCGCGCGGGCTGCAGCAGGGCCAGAATCTGCGGACGGCCCGTGGCGTCGGCGAAGCGCACCAGCGAGAGCGCAGCGTTGCCGCGAACCATCGGGGAGGAGTCTGCGAGCATCTTCAACAGCGCCTCGTGAAATCCCGCGCCGGACGTGTCCTGGCCCATGACCCAGGCGTCGGTGTTGCGCACTTCTTCGACCGGATCGGCCGCCAGGCGCACCAGGTCCGGATACCACTGTTTCGCAGTGGCATCGTGCCGTGTGATGCGCTCGCCTACTTGCACCAGCGCCTGCTGAATATGGCGCGGCTTCTTTGTGTCATGCAGGTATTCGGTCAATTGCTGGTCCGTGAGCTTGCGGCCAAACCAGGTGTTCCACCAGAACAGAAAGGGCATCAGGCAGATCAGCCACGCGGTGAGGAAGAAGAGAAGCTTTTGGGTGCGGGACATGCCGGGCTTTCGAGCCTGGACGTCGTCGGTGGGCGGTGCTGGAATCGGATGGGCAGACATATCGAAACTATTTCACCACAGAGGCACAGAGACACAGAGAAAACAAAAGCCAAGACAAGCAACTACTCTACGACATCGGCGTCGAGCACGCGCTCCTGCTCCAGATAATGCGAAACCGCATACTGGGCCAGCAGCGGCGTCTGGAGGCGGATTTCGGCTCCGATCCAGGCGCCTTTGGGGTAGGGGTTCTGCCGCGCTTGGCCCGTCGGCAAGCTCAGGGCAGGCTTTGGCGGCGCGGCCGAGACGGCCGTGGCCACAAGGCTTGGGGCAATTCCGCCGCTGCCGAATTGCGGGCCGAAGTCGGCGCTTTGGATCTGATCAAACTGCTTGATCTCGCGCCAGGCTTCGTCGCCCACCGTGCCGGAGACATCGATTTTCAATCTGACTATCGACATAAATCAAAATCTTTCACCACAGAGGCCACAGAGGACACGGGTAAACCTTCATTGTCTCCGCTTAGCTGTGCGGGAACCACTGATACAGCATGAAGTATACGAGCACGCCGGTGACGCTAACATACATCCACAGCGGCCAGGTCCAGCGGGCGATGGCGCGATGGCGATCGTACCGGCCCGCAGGCCGCGGCTCAAAGTGATGATCACCATGGGAACGATCACGATTGCCAGCGTCACATGGGGGATCAGGACGATCAGATAAATTACATGCCAAAAATGTCGCCCAGAAAACGGATGTCGCCGACGTGATCATGGAAATACAAGTAGCAAGCCAAGAAAAGCGCCGAGGACGACGACTGCGGCGATCATGCAGGCGCGATGAGCGGCGATCTTTCCGCGCATGATCAGGCTGCGGCCGGTGACCAGCAGCACCGCGCTGATGCCGTTCAAACCTGCGATCAAAGCAGGGAAGTAAGCGTATTGTCTCGAGAATCATATTTTTGCCGATCAGGCGGCGGGCCTCGTGGTGCGGCGGTTCGCCATCAGGAATGCAAGCCCGAACATCACCAGCGAAAACAAAAGCAACGTGGCCATCGCCGAGGGCAACGGGAACTGCGTTTCCATCCCCGGATAGAGCAGGCCGCGCAGCGCCTCGACTCCGTAGGTGAGAGGATTCATATACATCAGCGCGCGAATCCATACCGAGGCGCCGGATAGTGGAAACAGCGCGCCCGACAAGAGCCACAGCGGAATCAGAAACAGATTGATGATGCCATGAAAGGCTGATGTGGAATCCATGGGCCACGCGATGGCGAAGCCCAGCGCGGTCAGCGCGAATGAGACCAGAAAGACCACCACCGCCACCAGCAACACCTGAACCAGCGTCAAGATGTACGCCGGCGAACGGCGCGAAGATGAGGAAGATCATCCCCTGAATCGCCGCCAAGCGTGGTGCCGCCCAGAACCTTGCCCAGCACAATCGCGGAGCGCGGCACCGGCGCCACCATCACGGAGAGCAGGAATCCTTCTTTGCGGTCCTCGATGAGCGACATCATGGCGAAAATCGAGGTGAACAGCACGATCATGATCAGAGTGCCGGGATAAAAATAATCCATGTAGTGCTGCTGGCTCGGCCCCGCAGCAGAGCGGAAGGAGTTGCCGAACCCCGAGCCCATCACCATCCAGAACACCAGCGGCGATGCCAGCACGCCGACCACGCGCGACTTCTGCCGGTAGAAGCGCACAATCTCGCGCCACCAAAGTGTAAATGCGGGCAGCAGGATGCCGGCGGAGGCGGGGGCGACGGGTCTCGACAAGGCGGCGGTTTGAGTGGCCATGAAGTCTAACTCGCTTTCGCCGCGGGAGCTTTCGCTGCCGGAGCCGCGGTTTTCTTTTTGATCATGCCCTGGTCACGCATTTCCCAATAAGCGTTCAGCAGAAAAGTTCCCGAGAGCGCGAGCAGGATCAGGCTCATGAACAAGCCATCGACGGTAGCCGAAGGCGGCGACAATGTGATCATGCCACTCACGAAAATCCACGCCACCCCCAGCAACGGAAGAATGGCAAGCACAAGAGAAAGTACAAGCATCATAGGGCGCAAAGTTACCTCCTGCTGTGAGTTTCTGCGCTGGTCGGCGCGTCGTTTTGTTCGGTCCAGAACTTGTGTCCGGTGCGGCGAATGAAAACGTCTTCAAGCGCCGGCTTGCTTATGGAGATCGCTTCGATCTCTCCGGGAAAAGCTTCGACGATCTTCGGTGACCAAGCGGTGCGCGCCTTCGCGCTCGATGCGCACCTGGTTTTCGAGGAGGGTGGTTTCCACGTGAAAGCGCCCGCGGATGCGCTCGGCCAGCACCCCCGCATCGTGCGCGGCATCGAGCAGCACCACGTCGCCGCCGATTTCACTTTTCAACTCCGCGGGCGTTCCCAGCGCGACCAGATTGCCTTCGCTCATGATGGCGAGCCGGTCACAGCGTTCGGCCTCCTCCATCAGATGCGTAGTCACGAGTACAGAAACCTGCTCTTCGTCGCGCAGCGTCTGCAGGTATTGCCAAAGATCGCGACGCGCGCCGGGATCGAGGCCGGTGGTCGGTTCATCGAGCAACAGCACTCCGGGATGATGCAACAATCCCTTGGCCAACTCGATCCGCCGCTGCATTCCTCCTGAAAAAGTCTCGACGAGTTCCTTGGCGCGATCGGCCAGGCCGACGCGCGAAAGAATTTCGTGAATGCGTTTCTTGAGCGCGGGCCCGCGCAAACCGTAAAGATGTCCCTGATGCCAAAGATTTTCGTAAGCCGTGAGTTTGATATCGACGCTCTGCGCCTGAAAGACCACGCCGATTTGCCGCCGCAAGCGCGCAGGGTCTTGCGCCGCATCGCAGCCCATGATGGTAGCGCGGCCCGCGGTCGGAAGCATCAAGGTGGAAAGAATCCGGAAAAGCGTGGTCTTGCCGCTGCCGTTTGGACCAAGCAGGCCGAACAATTCCGCGGGGCGCACGTCGAACGAAACGCCGTTCAGAGCGGTGCGGTTCTCGTAGCGATGCACCAGGTTCTCTACGGAAATGACGGCGCTGGCGGGAGGCAGAGCGAGTTCCGGGGCGGCGTCGGCGATGACGGAGACTTTTGAGACCAAGGCGTGTCCTGAACTGATCCAATACCAGTTTACGACGAGACAGGGTCCAGCATCACGAGAACGAACAAAAGCGGCCAATAACGCGGCGCAGGTCATGCGGCCGAAGCGTCCTGTTGCGCCTGGGGGACGCGCTCTTCAAATGCGACGGGAACGTGGCGCCAGACCTGAATCGCCAGAACCACTGTGGTCGCCAGCAGCAGCGCTCCCACGGCCACATGCGCCACGGTGGAGACGACCATGGGCAGTTCCGGCTGCGCCGCGTCTCTGCCCCAGGCCACGCGTGTCAGGAATGCCGTGAAGCCCAGACAGAGCTGCGTGATCAAAAGCGACAACATTACGATTGCCGGCCGCCGCACCGCTTCAATGCGCGAATAGACAGAAAGGGCTCGAACCGCAGTCCACGCCAGCACGAACGACACCGTCACGGCATTCAGCACGTGCGGCCACCAGCTCATGCCGTGATGGCGGAACATCCCGCCGAGAATGAGCTGGACGTACAAAACGAAGATAGAGAGCACGGTCAGCGTGGCGAGGCTCGGCCGGCGTGAATCGAACTCCACGCGCGGCTGTTCTTCCACCCACTTGCGTCCGGTGAAGAGCGCGATGGCGACTGCGATGCAGAAAAACGTTTGCGCCACGGTGGCGTGTGCAGTGGAAAGCCACGGAGGCTGAAAGAACAGTACCGTCATCCCGCCCAAGGTGGCCTGGGCGAGGAACGTGCATAAGGCGCCGATGGCAAGCCAGCGCAACCAGCGTCGGCGCTCGACCAGCAGAGTCCAGATTGCGATAGCGAGTGTCAGCATGCCCAGCGTGCCGGCCACCATGCGGTGGCTCCACTCATAGCGCACGCCGCCGACGAAGTGCGGGACCTTGACCAGATAGCCGAATGATGTGGGCCAGTCAGGAACCGAGAGGCCGGCGTCGTTGCTGGTAACCAATGCTCCAGCCGTGATCACAACCAATGCCGCGCAAGCCGTAAACACGGCGAAGGCGTGATGGGCGCGGTTGTACGTGGCTGGGATGGCTTTCAGAGTCGTAACCCTCAAGCGCCGCGGGCCGCGCCGTTTGGCCCAGCCCGCATTGCCGAACACGTTATTTTAGCAGACGAGGTTCGATTACTCTGCCGCTTTGAAGCTCTGATCTACTGTCTTCGTATCTTTCGGGGCGACCGTCACCTTCTGGTCCTGCTCGCCCAGTTTCTCGTGAACGAAGGCAATGGTGTAATCGCCCGGGGGCAGTCCCTTGATTTCATACTTCCCGCTCTTGTCGGTGACCGCATAGAACGGGCTCTTCACCACGTTGACGTACATCTTCATCCACGGGTGCTGGTTGCACTTCACCGGCAGCATAACTTCTTCACGGGCGAAGTTTTTCTCCAGCGGAGCGGCCGCCGGAGGCTGCGACTCGTTCCACTCGCGATTGTCTTTCGGCGTGGGATGGATGTTGTGCGTGGTCTGATCGTCATTCTTGATCTGCACGGTCTGCCCCGCCATCACGCCCAGCACGTGCGGATGATATTTGCAGCCGCTCTGGTCGAGGACGACCGGCGTTTTGGGAACGTCGAAGGTGCGGCTGCCCAGGCCATCCTTCACATACACAAACACGTTGGCGAGATCGCCGTTATCCACCACTATGGTCTCGGCTTCGTTCATGCCCTTGCAGGCCGGATCCTGGCTCATGTCGATCTTCGACGCTTTCGGCGCCGTCCCGTCGAACTTCACGGTGCCACTTACTGTAGCTACGGTTGCGGGATCGATGGGCGTAGCTGCGGGCGCGGTCGCCGCTGTCTGAGACATGTTATTGCTGGACTGCTCCGTGTTTTCTTTCTTGCTGCATGCCGTAGTCAGCAGCACGGCGCACAAGGCAAGCACGCTGACCAATATCATCCAATTTGTCTGCTTATTCATGATGTCCTTCTTTCTTGTCGTTAGTAGTCGATTCAAAAATGTCTGTCATCCCGGCGAAGCGAGGGATCCTGGTGTGTGCCCGCGGAGGCCGCACCGGCAGCGCAGGCAAGAACCAAGATCCCTCGCTGCGCTCGGGATGACAGCCCTTAGCGTCATGACAGCCCTAAGCCTCTTCGCCGAACCCTCTATTTTACCGCGAACCGCCGCTGACCGCTTCGTGCGCTTCCGCCGCGGCCTGCCTGCGATTGCTCTTTCCTGTTGGCTGCACCGCTGCCTTCGCGTGCGGCATAGAGGCTGCCACTCGCCGCTGTTCTTCCGCCGTCAACTGGAAGATGTAATCGGTCAGCAGTTTGCGATGATCGCCGTCGTAGCCCTGGAATGACGGCGGCGTAGGCCCGGCGAACACCCACTGATTGTTCTGTTGCTTGAATAATCCCGAAGGCATTGACGTTCCGGGGCTGACTGCCTGCGGATCGGTGATCCAGCGCTCGACCCAATCCGGTTTCAAGCGCTCTTTTGCCAGCAGGAAGTTCGGAGCGGTCGCGATCTTATCGTGGGCGGCATCGCCCGTCGCGTGGCACTTCAGGCAAGGAGCCGCGGTGCTCGAGAACAAGCTGCGCGCCATGTCGCTCTCCTTAGCAGTCAGCACCGGAACCTCTTCCGGAATGTAAGGCAGCGGTTGCTGCGACAGTGCCTCGAAGAAGCGTACCAGCTTCCGCAGTTCGTTGTCGGAGAACGAGAACGTGGGCATCCGCACCTTCAAATAAGGACGCACACCATTGCGGTTGGTGTCGGTGGTGCTCAACGCCGGATTCGACAGGAACTTGCGCAGCCACTCGGGATCGACGCGCGCACCTTCCGTCAAGAGTTTCGGAGGCAACTGCTCCTGCTGGTCCTGATACTGCTGCAGTCCCATCAGAATGGTTTTCTGCCCGGGGATGAACTGGTGGCAGCCCATGCAGTTATATTTCTTGATGATCCACCAACCCTCCTGAATATCGTGCCGCGCGTCGCCCGGCTTGTATTGATAACTCGCGGGCAGGGAAGTCTCTTCACTCCCCAACAGGAATGTTGTGAGATCGAGCACCTGCTCTTTGGTGAGGTGCAGGTTGGGCATGCGCGCCGCTTCCAGTTCGCCCTTAACCTTGCCCTTGTCATAAACATCAGGCTCCGCCAGCTTGTGTTCGAAGAAGCCCTTCTGGTTGTACCAGGGTTCTTTCGCGGGTCCGTCCGGCAGGCGCGCCAGATCGTCCTTATTCGTGATCGGTTCGGCATCTTTGCCGCCGCGCTCGGCGATCGTGGTAAACAGCGCGAAGTCAAGACGCTCGATGGGCTTACTGCCTTCGTAAGTGAGTTCGGTGCCGATGCGGCCTTCGTCCTCGAAGCCCGCGATTTCGTGGCAGCCGGAGCAGCCATAATGCCGCACCCACTTCTTTCCCTCGTCTTTCAGTTTCGGATCATCCATGAACGACGCGTCTGCGTAGGAAGACGGCTCCTGCTTTTTCTGCGTCATCAGATAGGTCGCAATATCTTCCGCATCCTCGGGAGCCAGGCGCAGGCTGGGCATCACCGTCATGTTCTGCACTTGCAGTTCGTGGCCATCGTTGGGGCAGGTGCTGTGGTCGAGATCGAACTTGTAAGGAAGGCCCTTCTTGGCGTAATCCTCGGGGCCGATGTCTTTCTTCTCGTAAGGGCAGTAAGGACGCGTGCGCTCGCGCGCGTTATGAATCCAGCGCACCAGATAATCGTAATTTGCTTTTTCGCCGACGCGAGTCAGGTTCGCGGCGAACGTTCCGCCCTGCACCTGATCGCCCTCGCCGATGGAATGGCAGGCCAGACATCCGCGCGTCTCAAATAATTCTTTTCCGTGCGCGGCATTGCCTGGCTTGTGCTTTGGAACTTCATCGGTGAATCCCGCTTGCCAGATGTACGCCGAGATGGCCTGAATCTGGTGATCGGTCAGGCGGAAGTTCGGCATCTTCGTCGTCGGACGGAAATCCGAGGGCTTCTTCAACCACACCGGAATCCAATTCTTGTTGAGCTTGAGCCGCACGTCTTTCAGGTTCGGGCCGACTTTCTTCTGGTCCTGCATCAGGCTGTGAGACTGGTAATCGAGTTGCTGCAAACGCCCGTCCAGCTTGCTGTTCTCCACTCTCAGGTCAACTGCCTGAGTGTTCAGCTTGTTCGCGTCTTCGTTCGAGGCGGCCGCATCCGCCTGCTTCATCAGGTAGGCAGTCTGCTTGAGATTGTCTTTCTTCTGTGTCTCAATCTGCTTGATCTGCTGGCCGATAGAGTTCAGATCTTCGGGCTCTTTGTCATATCCCTCGTAGCGATGGCAGCCCACGCAGCCTCGCTGCCGGAAGAGGTCTTTGCCGTTGTTGATGGTTTGACATTGCACGTCGCCGCTGACCAGCACCATGTCGGCAGCGTGGCAATTCTGGCAGCCAGCCTGCGCGTTTTCTTTGGGAAACAGCGGCCACAGCCAGTGCTCGTAGTTTCCGTGGGCCTTCTCGAGGCTCGTAGTCGCGCGCCCGTTCCCTTGATGGCAGGGCGAGCATCCGAACTTCTCCGGATCATGAATCCGCAACAGTTCAGGCTCGGAGTGGCTCGCGAATGCATTGGCGTATTCATCCGGCTTCTTCTCGCCCTTCGGCGTCATCGACGCCGGAGTGACTTTCAGCGGCTCGCGCGTGTTCATGTGGCAGGATTCGCAACGGTCGACGATATTGGCCTCGGCAACATTGATCTGCACTATCGCCGGAACCCACTCGGTCGCCCGTCTTTTCAATCCGTCGATTTGCTGCGGCGTGAGGTCGACCATGTGGTCGGAGATGAATTCATCCATCTTCGCCCTGGCCGCCGTTACGGGCTTCAGCACCTCACCCAGTTCCAGGCTCAGCTTCGTGCGCTCGTCGCGGATCTCGTTATATTTCTCTTCGAGTTCGGGAAAAGAGTACGGTTTCTTGCTCCCGTCGGGAAATTCGACCGTCGCCTTTTCCTTCTTATAGTCGTCGATCTCTTTTTGCTTGCTGGCCTTCGCGGAGGCGCTGGTGCTGGTTTCGAGCTCGTAGTTCAGCGCGTTCACGTAGGCGCGGCGGTCCGTGAACACGCTCTGCACGGCGAGCAGGCGCGCGCTGGCATCGTCCAGCTTCTTGCGCGCTTCTTCCGCCTGTCCCTTCGTATCCTGATAAGCCTTCTCGTAGGCTTGCTTGAGAGCGACGTAATCCGGATTTTTCTCGACCTCTGTTTCCGACGTAGCCGACTTCGACCGCGCAGTGTTCAGGAAAGCGCTGTAGCGGTCTTTCCACTGCTCCTGAAGCGCCTTCCAGGGTCGCTGTGTCCACGCCTCGTCCCACAAGGCCCAGAACAACGTCGCCATCAAAATCACCATCGCGATCAGGTAATACGCGGCATACGACTTAGTTGTGATCGGGTCCTGCTCGGGGTTGGGTTGTTCAGGCACCGCTTCCTCCGAAAATCAGTCGTTGGTCCCTTCGCGCTTCCGCGCAGCGCAGGCTAATAGCAGTCGTTGGTCGTTCGCGATTCATCGTTGTGAGTCCGGCAGTGGTTGAGTTGGCCAACGACTAACGGCCAACGACCAACGACGGCTCCTAAATATTGAACCAGGGAGTAATCCACACGTACTTGATGTGCCACAAGAGCCGCAGCCCCATCTTCAGGGGCAACGCCACCATGCTCAGCAAAAGAAATTGCGTGAGGCCAAATTGCAGCAGGCTCATGCGCTTGAAATCTTTCCCCATGTATCGCCGGAACAGCGAATACACGAGGAATCCTCCAAGCAAGTAATAGCCGCCCACCACGATCGCGCCGAAAATGCGCCTTCGCCATGTTCGAAGTAATCCCAAAAATATCGGGCAGGTCGCGGTTCACTTCATAGATCAGCCGGTTGTGATCCCAGGTTTGCCCCGGCCAGAACCACTGCCAGCCAGGCCCTCTTATGAACGTCCCGATGATGATCATCGCGACCCACAGAATGATGAAGCCGAACAAGAATGTTCCAATGGAAAACTTGCGCTGCTTCCACGTGTAATAGCCGCTGCCCAGCGGATTCGTATCGATGTAAGGAATCACCATCAAGCCGATGATGATCATCGTGGGCATTACCACGCCGGCGATCCACGGATCGAAATAGACGAGCATCTCCTGCAGTCCGAGGAAATACCACGGAGCCTTCGCCGGATTCATCGTCAGGTTGGGATTGGCGGGCTCTTCGAGCGGAGCGTTCAACGTGATCGACCACACCATCAAAATGATGGTGACGATGATGGCGGCAAGAAATTCAATGCGCAGCAGGAACGGCCAGACGTGAACTTCCTTCTGCCAGCCCGGTTTGAAGGGCCAGGTCTTGCGGTGATGCGTCTTGGCGAGCGCGGCGTCGCCTTCCAGTTGCTCGATCAGCACGTCGTTGGCGTGCGCCTGCTTCCATGCCAGATAAATGTAGAAGCCGAGCAGCGGGATCAAGCCCACGATCGGCACATTATCCGGAGCCGAGCAAATTTCCCAAAGTTGTCGCCAGTCCATAAGAGTTCTCGTTGTCGATTAACAATAAAAATCTTGTCATTCCGAACCGGGCCGAAGGCCCGGTGAGGAACCTGCTTTTCGTTTGCGGCGCTACTCCCCCGCCGCCTTCGGCCCTCTTCGCGGCTTGTCCGCCTCAGCTTCCAGCATCACCGGCGCCGGACCGGAGATTCCGCCGTCCTTCCGCACGCGCCAGAAATGGACGATCATCAGGATCGAAGCCACAATCGGAATTCCAATGCAGTGCCAGATGTAGGACCGCAGCAGCGCATTCGCATCCACGATCGATCCGCCCAAGCAGTCCGAAGCGCACATCGTTATACGGAGTCATACCCAGCATCGACCCGAACGGGCCTTCGTGTCCGAGCAGCGGCGTGGCGCGCGCCATGTTCGTGCCCACGGTGACGGCCCAGAACCCGAGTTGATCGTCCGGCAGCAGATATCCCGTGAACGACAATAGCAAAGTGAACACCAGCAGCAGCACGCCGATGTTCCAGTTAAACTCGCGCGGCTTTTTATAGGAGCCCGTCAGAAATACGCGGAACATGTGCAGCCACACGCCAATCACCATCAGGTGAGCGGCCCAGCGGTGCATGTTGCGCAGAATCTTTCCGAAGGGCACGTCATGCTCCAGATAGAGCACGTCGCGAAACGCCTGCACCTTGCTCGGATGGTAATAGAACATCAGCAGCACGCCGGTGTAGGTGAGGATGATGAACAGAAAAAACGTGATCCCGCCCATGCCCCAGGTGTAGCTGTATCGCACCGCATCGCGATTGATCTTCGCAGGATGCAGATGCAGGAACACGTTCGAAAGCACGCCCAGAGCCCGGTTGCGCGGTGTGTCGTCGTGCTTGTGGCGGAATATCGAGGTGTAGACCTGAGTCTTGGTCGGATCCTTCAGGCCCTCGATCTGCTCTTTCGCCTTGGCGGGGATGTCGACCTTCATCGCCTGAATGTCTTCTTTGACGCGGTCGACCAGGCCCACTTTGCCGTTCTTGCCGTTTGGATTTTCGTCAGCCATAAATGATTCCCAAATCCGTCACCCTTGTCATTCCGAACCGGGCGAAGCCCGGTGAGGAATCTGCTTTCCTGTCTGCCGCAACCGCTTACACTCCCGTTAAAAATGCTCCTGGATCGTTAAACTTGCTCGGCTGTCCCTTCGGCCACTGATACAGCCGCGAAGTATCGACGATGATCTGCCCATCCGGCGCCAGCTCCACGTGTGCGCGGTCCATGGGGCGCGGAGCCGGTCCTTCAAAATTAATGCCCTCGCTGTCATACCCGCTGCCGTGGCACGGACACTTGAACTTGTTCTCGCTCGGTTTCCAATCCGGCGTGCAACCCAGGTGCGTGCAGCGCGCGTAGATCACGAACACGCGGTCCGGAGTGCGATCAACCCAGATGCGGTATTTCTGCTGAAACTTTGTATCGACTCCCAGGGCGAACTCCGAAGGATAGCCAATCTTGAAAACCGTGTTGGGTTCGAACAGAGTGCGCGGAAGAAAGAATCGAAAAAAAGCCAGGAACCACGCGGTCAGAAATGCCGTAACGGCGACCCACACCAGTCGCCGCCGCCGCTGGTCGATCTCCGTGTTCGATGGACCAGACGAAGAAAGTCCAGCGGACGCTGCCGCCTTCGAGGTTCCCACCGCCGGCGTGCCCACATACTTCGTGGCATCCACCGCGCCCGGGGCTGCGGGCTTTGCCGCTTCTGGATTCGGGCTGGGCTTCGCGCCCTCCGGCTCCGCCATGACTCTTCCTCCTGTGCTTGACTGCCGGTCTTAGGTATTAGGTTCTAGGTCTTCGGATTTGCCTAACACCTTCACCTAAGACCCGAGACCGCCTTCGATAAATCGTTCACTCAACATCAGTCGGCTGCCACCAACGCCGGCGTGGCAACCTGATCACCCGCTTCATGAACTGGCATGCAGGATTCAACCGTCTCGCTCCAGCGCTTCCAGCACCAACTCTCCCAGCGCCGAAATAAACTTCGGGGAATCGTTCAAGCCCGCGCTCATCTCGAACTGCGTAATACCCAGCCGCCTCGCCGCCTCGCGCGCTTCGTGATCGATCTCGCCCAGCGTCTCCACATGATCGGAAACAAACGCCACCGGCACGATGCAGACTTCCCGCACCTTCTCGGCAGCCAGATCATGCATCGTCCGGTGCAGCGAAGGCTGCAGCCATTTGCTCGCGCCTACTTTGCTCTGGTAGCAGAGCCGGTGACGATTCGCGCCATCCGCCGCGCTCCATCAGAAGGCGAACCGTTTCCTCGATCTGCCGCTGGTAGGGGTCACCCTTCGCAATCACCGACATGGGAACGCTGTGCGCGCTGAAAACAATCTCGGCTCGCGCCGGCTGCGGGAATCGCGCCAGCGCCTCTTCAATCTTTTCGATCACTGCATCTAAATACATCGGATGCCGATAGAAGGTGTCCACGTTGTGTACGGGAAAATCGCCGCGGAACAGCCGCTGCCACTCGTTCAGACTCGATCCGGTTGTGGTTGAAGAATACTGGGGATACAAAGGCAGCAGCACAACCTCGTCGCACTGCGCCGCCTGCAACTCCGCGATGGCCTCGCTGGTAAAGGGATGCCAATAGCGCATGGCCACAAAGCAGCGTGCATCCAGACCCTGATTCGTCAGTTTCAATTCCAGCGCCCGCGCCTGCCGCTCGGTGAAGCGGCGGATGGGCGAGCCTCCGCCAATGGTCGCGTAATGATGCTGCACTTTACGGGCGCGGGTGGTCGAAATCAGTTTGGCCAGGGGCTTGCGCCCGATGCGGGCGAAGGGAAAGTCAATAATATCGGGATCGCAAAAAAGGTTATAAAGGAAAGGTTCTATCGCAGCCAGCGTGTCGGGCCCGCCAAGCTGAAACAGAACTACCCCCACACGGCGCGTTGTCTTCGCCATCCCCTCAGATTCCCCAGAACCCGCGAATTTACTCTCATCTCCGGCGAGAGTCAATGGTGGAAATGAAGTAAGAGGCCAAAAGAAACCGCCCGGCACCGTCTGCCGCGCCGCGTTGGACGGATCCGTAAATACTTTTTACGGCAGCCTTAACTCGCCATGCTCCGGAACCACGATCTGATGCCTCTCCCCGGCTGCAAAATAGAGAACACGCAACACTTTATGCACCGATGGATCCGGATCGCCGCCCATGCTGCGATTATCCACGCCCACGTAGAGCTGGCCTCCATGTTGATAGCTGCGCAACTGTTCGGTTACATCGACGAAGTGGCCGGCGCCGCCATAGAACGCCCGCATGACGTGCAATTCCCGGTCATGGTGCTCATATCCTCGATCGGGATCCAGAACCAAGTTCACATGGGCATATTCTGGGAAACGAAACTCCTCGACGTTGCCGTCCCAGTGCTTTATGCGTATGAAAAGTTCCTTTACGTGACCGCGGGCGGGATCGGCGCCGAAGGTTTGGTCAGTCACATCGAAGCGCAGGACTCCGTCGTGCATAAAGGATCGCACCTGTTGCGTGACATCAATGCGGCGATTGCCGGCGCCAAACTCGGCGGCCACCAGTTCGCCGCCCTGCGCGGCCGCAGACCCCGCGAAAACAAACATGATCGCCATACCGCTGATTACAGTTGCCAATAACCTCTGCTTCATAACGCTCCTTTCGCCTCATTGATAGGTGAGGCCCGAAACGTGAGATGAAAATCACAGGGAGTGCGTTGTGACTTATTTTGCTTTGATAGCGAACGGAACCGTCTTCGCAAGGTCGTCGCCGATATAGATCTCGAGACGATACTTGCCGACTGGAAAATTGTTGTCAGGTTTGGACAAGCTAAAGGATCCCGCGCTGGCACGGGCCACATTCAACGTGGCTTCGTCGATTTTGTAGTTGGGAGGAGCGACCTTACCCACATCCTCGGCGATCCAGACTCCTCGCAACTTCTCGTTCGTCACGCCTTCAGCCTTCCACGCGCAATAAATCTTAGGCACATCGGGCGGGAACTCGCTCGCGGCGTTAACAATTTCGTAGTTATCAGTTACTCCCGTGCCGAGCACTGCCTTGGTGATGCGTGGCCGGTCAGCCGCATTTGCCAGACAAACGCAGAAAAACATCCCTAAGCAACAACTTGCTGCTGCGAGAACTGTCCTTCTCACATTCCCCCCGGCTGCAGGACCGCTTTCTCCATCTCTTCGATCACGCCGTCGGCAAACTGCGAGGTGCCCGCCAATCCGCCAATATCCTTAGTCAGCTTCTCCGGATGGCGATAGACCTTCTCCAACGCATTGCGAATCTGCGTGGACGCCTCGAACTCGCCCAGATGCCGCAGCATCAGCAACGCAGACCGCAGCAGCGCCGTTGGGTTTGCAATGTTCTTGCCCGCAATGTCGGGCGCCGAGCCATGTACAGCCTCGAAAATCGCACAGTGGTCGCCCAGGTTTGCGCTGGGCACAAACCCCAGCCCGCCCACGAACGCCGCGCACAAATCCGAAATAATATCGCCGTACAAATTTTCCATCACCAGCATGTCGTACTGATACGGATTCATCACCAGCTGCATGCAGGTGTTGTCCACAATATGCTCGCCATATGTGATTTCTGGATATTCCTTGGCCACGGCGCGGCAGCAGCGCAGGAATAACCCATCCGAGAGCTTCATGATGTTGGCTTTGTGGATGGCATGAATCTTCTTACGCTGATTTTTGCGGGCGTACTCAAAGGCAAATTTCGCAATTCGCGTCGAAGCTTTCTCCGTGATGATCTTCAAGCTCTCGACCACGCCGGGCACGACTTCGTGCTCCAGTCCGGAATACAGGCTTTCAGTGTTCTCGCGCACAATGATGAGATCCACATCCGGATAGCGAGTAGGAATGTGCGGCAAATTCCGAATCGGGCGGAAATTCGCATACAACTCAAATTTCTGGCGCAGCGCAACGTTGATGCTGGAAAACCCGCCACCGACCGGCGTGGTCACGGGTCCTTTCAGACCCACGTGCGTGCGCTCGATCGACTCGATCACTTCTTTCGGGATGTATTCGCCGTGCTTCTCAAAAGCCTCGGCACCCCACCGCGAAAGTCTCCCACTCAAACTTCACCCCGGTCGCTTCAAGTATGCGCACAGTCGCCTGGGTGACTTCAGGACCGATGCCGTCGCCGGGGATGAGAGTTACTTTATGTGCTCATGATTTAAACCAGTGGCCGGTCGTCGGTGATCAGTGGCAGTAAGAACATCCGGTTTTCACTGACCACTGACCACTCGTCACTGACCACTGCTCTTCACTTTCACCAAATCCTTCAACTCATTCATGAATTCTTTCACATCTTTGAAATCCAGGTAGACGGAGGCGAAGCGCACATACGCAACTTTGTCGTAGCGCCGCAACCGGTTCATGATCAGCTCGCCCAGTTCGCTGGTTTTGCGTTCGCGCTCCTGCGACTCGATGACGAACGACTCCGCCTCGTTGACGATCTGTTCCAGTTTGCTGATCGGCACCGGCCGCTTTTCGCACGCCCGCAGCAGACCATTTAGAACTTTCTGGCGGTCGAATTTCTCCCGCCGGCCGTCTTTCTTCACCACCATGTAGGGGATTTCGTCGATGCGCTCATAGGTGGTGAAGCGCTTGCCGCACTTCAGGCACTCGCGCCGCCGGCGGATCGATTCCGCCTCTTTGCTCTCGCGCGAGTCGACAACCTTATCGTTCGGCAAATCCGCAAAAAGGACATTTCATGGCGATGATGTCGTTTGGAAAGAATCGCTCCAGCTAAATTAGATGTTGCGATCAGTATGGAAATTGTAACAGGCGAGCAAGACCGCGGCGCGCGGGAGGTACCAGATAGAGAGTTCGGCTTTTCTTTGCGTCCTTTGCGGCTTTTCTTGGCGACCTTCGTGATGGCATGAAGAGATCGGCTCCTAGCCGAGTACATTGGTTGTCGTTGAACAAGACCAAGGCTCGGGGAAAGGAGCCGACATGTGGATTATAGGCTGTGATTTTCATCCGAGGTTTCAGCAAATTGCGTTTGTCAATACGGAAGGAGGGGAGTGGGGTCAGCGCCGTTTAGAGCACCGCGGAGCAGCGGAGCAGTTTTACCGCGGCCTGGTGGGGCAGACGGTGCGAGTGGGAATGGAAACCGGCGGGTCGTCGCGCTGGTTCGAGCGGTTGCTGGGGGAGTTGGGGCACGAGTTGTGGATCGGGGACGCGGCCAAGATTCGGGCGGCGGAGACGCGCAAGCAAAAGACCGATGCGCGCGATGCCGAGCATCTGCGCGAGCTGTTATGCAGCGGGCAGTTCGAGAAGATGCGCATCTGGATCCCGCCGGCGGACAATCGTGATCTGCGGCAGCTGCTGTGGCATCGCCACCGGCTGGTGCAGATGCGTACGCGGGTGAAGAATCAGTTGCGTTCGCTGGCCAGCAGCGAAGGCATGGAGCGCAAGCCCGGGCTGTGGAGCCAAGCGGGACAAAAACAGTTTCAGGCCCTGGAGTTGGCGCCGTGGGCGGGACGGCGGCGGCAAGACAATCTGGAATTGCTGGCCGAGTTGTTGCATCGCACCGATCCGCTGGACCAGGAAGTCGCGCAGCAAGCGGCGCAACAACCTGCGGCGGTGCGGCTGATGACTCATCCCGGCGTGGGTCCGATTACGGCGCTGGCTTTTGTGCTGGTGATCGGCGATCCCGCGCGGTTTGCCAACAGCAAAAAACTAGCCAGCTATCTGGGACTGATTCCCAGCGAAGACAGCTCGGGCGGCAAGCAGCGGCTGGGACACATCAGCAAGCAGGGCAACGCGATGTTGCGCGGTCTGCTGGTGGAAGCGGCGCACGTGGCGGTGCGGCACGAGGCCCAGTGGAAACGAGATTACCGCCGCCTGGCCATGCGCAAGAACCGCTCGATTGCCGTCGTGGCCGTGGCCCGCAAGCTGGCGGTGCGGTTGTGGTGGATGTGGAGGCGGGGCGTGGATTATGCCCAACTCAGCGCCTCCGGTTCGCATGCAGGGTAAGCCCGGTTTAACCGCTGGGGTGTAGTCCATCCTCGACTTAGTGAATGGGTTCCCTGCCTCCCTCGAAAGCGAGGGAGTTCGAAGCAGCAATCATGGTTCCGCCTCGCGGCGGAATCGAATACATGGCTGGTGGGGCCAATCCCACCGCAGGATTGAGAGGCGAGCCTTGGTCGGCACAGCAAGAACAAAAGCAAGAGCAAGAGCAAGAACAAAAGCTTCCAACAAGAGGAAAGTCAAAAACATCAACCCATCTTTCCTCTCAGCCAAAGTGTGCCTTGACTCCGCCGATCTCTTCATACACGGTTAAGAGCTCCTGGAATGCACCCTTTCCGCATATCCCGCGGGCAAAAACTCCGAGCTTACGTCGGCGTTTCGCCCATTTCCGTCTCCTCCGCCTTGTGGCTCTCCTCCGACAACTTCCGCAACGACAATCTCTCATGGTGCGCCAACGCCAGCCCCAGCGGCATCACCGCCACAAAGCAAACCAGCCACAGCAGGATTGCACAACTGGCCGCCATTTCCGCGGGAACATCAAAAATCCTGGTAAGCGCAGCCACGGTTGCCACCTGCGAGCCCCCGCCCACCCCGGGCAATTGCAGCATCGACCCAAAAATACTTGCGCCCATCAACAGCAGCACTTGCGGTCTCGGGATTTCCAGCGCATCGGTCCCGTAGGCATGCGTAACTTCCTGGTACGCCACGGCGATTACGAACCACATCGCAACTGAGACCACCACGGCCGAAGTCAGGGACGTAGGGCCGTGAACGAAGCGCAAGCCGGCCCCGAACTCACGAATCTTCTCCGCGATCCGGTGGCCGAGATTGGCTGCCAGATGGGCAAATCGCTTTTCAAACCATCCGGCAATGGCATCGCCGCTGCGGCTGACTACGACCGCCGCTACAGCCAGACCAGCCACCAGGCCGATCAGCAGGAAACCTCCGATGCGAAACTGGTGATAGTACTCCGGGTGTGGAATAGACTGCATGGCGGCGGGAAGAAAGAAAATCGCCGACACCATCAGAACAGTAAACGCCCCAATATCAAATATTCTTTCAATCGCCCAAACTCCCATCTGCGACGAGAACGGAAGGTTTTCATGTTTGGCAATGAGGTAGGGACGGATGATTTCGCCCGGCCGCCCGAGCAAGGCTAAGCCGGTGAATCCAATCAGTGTGGGGGCGATCAATCCCGTGTAGGAAGCCTTTGGCCGGACCGGCAGCAGAAATATCTTCCAGCGGATCGCCCTCAAGACGTAGCCGAAATAGATCCACAATACCGCATGCAGCACATGAATCCACTGAATCCGCCGGCTGAGGTCGCGGAACTTGCCCCAGTCGAATGATTGCCATTCGCGAACTTGCAGGTAAACTAGAACAGCCAGGATCAGAAAAACCACCCCGCTGGCCACAATGCGCTTTTTGTTCATGAAAAGGGGAAGCCTCGCGCCGCGACCCTCGCAACACGAAGCGAAACGGCTCTCCCAAGGTAAATGACTGTGAGAAGAGGGTCAAACAGGTCTCAGCGGCCATGCGCTGCCGTCACTCGCTGGTCTGCGTGGAAGCGGCTTTAGCCTGGGTTTTCGGCACGGACTTGTGCGGCTTGGCTGGCGTAGCTTGAGTTCCCGCCGGTTTGCCGGCGGAACTCTTCTGCGCCTCCGGCTGAGCCGCCGTCTTTGCGGCAAGTTTCTTTTTGTTGAAGTCGCGCACGATGCGAGCCACATACGCTTTGGTTTCGTAATAGGGAGGCACTCCGCCATACTGCTCCACGCGCTGCGGCCCGGCATTGTAAGCGGCCAGAGCCTTGACCAGATCGAAGTCATAGCGCTCCAGCAGTTCGCGCAGATAGCGCGTTCCGCCATCCACGTTCGCCCGCGGATCAAAAGCATTGTGCACGCCCAGATCTGTCGCGGTCTGCGGCATCAACTGCATCAATCCCTGCGCGCCCTTCGGCGACACCGCCCGCACATTGAAGCCGCTCTCCGCACGGATCACGCTGTTTACCAAATCCGGGTCCAGGCGGTAGGTTCCACTCGCCGCTTTGACCACCTCGTTCAGATCAACCGGACGTCCAACATTCTCCGCCGCCGCTTGCAATCCTGGCTGGGATGCAGCGTCTTTCCGTAGTTCGAGCGGCACAACTTCTGCCGGCAGTGCTTCAAAGTGATCGATCTCCGCAGTTGGTATATCGACGAAACTCGAATTGTCTCCATCCATGTAGAGACGCGTAATCGTCCCAATGACTTCTCGCCGCTCGTGGCGAATGGAGAATCCGTTGCGCAGTACAGCCGAATCCGCCGCCAGGCAGCCAAGCGCGGTCAGCGCAAGCAGACTGATCACTGCCGCCCGGACCCCGATCTGAATCGCCTTCTTCATCGCAAATATTCTAGCCGACAATTTCCCCCACGGCCGCAGCTACGCCGCACTGATCGTTGCCTAAGGTTACGTTCCAGCCCCGCCCGCGCAACTCCTCGCAGGCATTCCCCATGATAACCGGATACCCGGCAAACTCAAGCATTTCCACATCGTTGTGGTTGTCACCGATGGCCATGACCTGCTTCGCGCCCAAAGCCCCGGTGCGCGGCCCAGCGCTCCAGAGCGTGGCCCTTGGAGCAGCCCGCATTCAGTACGTCAATCATCGACAGATCGCGGTTTGGGTATTCGGTGCGGAGAACCGTGATCCGGTTGCCCATGCCGGCGGCCTCGAGCACGCGCAAAGCTTCTCTCATGCGTGCCATCGAGCCGCAAAACATGGATTGCACCGGATCGGCGACCAGCGCCTTCTCGATGGGCACGACGAACTCGATGTAGGCCATATTCTTCTCCAGCCAGCGCCGGATGCTAGCGCTCAATTCGTCCAGGTGCTCCAGCACGATCGCGCCCTTGGTTTCCTTGTCAAAGGTAAGAACGGTGTTGCCGCGGAACTCTTGCATCCCTCCGACACAGCTCGCGGCAGATTTCGCGCGGCATCAGGTCGCGATGGAAGGTTTCTCCGCCCAGCGACCGTGTAACCGCGCCATTCGAACTGATCAGCCACAGATCAAATCCCAGCTCCTGCGCGATCGGTAAGGCGAATGTATGACGACGGCCCGGTTACCAGAACAATCTCAATCCCAGCGGCATGCGCTCGCCGCAGCGCAGCCAGATCGTCATCAGAAATCTGAAATTGTGGATTGAGCAGCGTGCCGTCAATATCAGTAGCGATCAGCCGAATGGACCCCGGCTTCGGGCTGGGGTGTTGGGGTTCTGGCAGAGAAGTGGTTGTATGCACCTTCTGATTGTGACACAGGCTTCGGCACGTCCGCCGCACATGCTCTTGCCTGTGAACGGCCTTCTGAGCACCGAGAACTGAGTACAAGATCTAGAGCCGTAAGCTGTCGGACCCGGGCGGCCGCATGCTATATTTCGCATTCCATGGGATCCTCTTCTTCTTCTCGCACGGCTGGGGATTCGTGCTGCAGGCCATGGCCATTATCCACTTCATCCGCCGTCGGCCCGATACTTACTGGCTCTTTATCATCCTGTTCCGCGGATGGCTTGGCGCACTGGTCTACATTGTCGCGGAAGTCATTCCTGACGCTGGGCTGCTCCGCACTAATTTTCAAGTTTTTCCGCGCCGTCGGCGCATTCGCGAACTCGAACGCGCCATCCTGGACAATCCCTCAGCTGGCAACTACGAGGAGCTCGGCCTGCTCTATCTCGACGACGGAGACTTTACCCGGCCCGCGCCGCCTATGACAAGGCCATTTCGTCGCGAACCGACTCAGCCGACCCCTTCTATCGCCGCGGCATGGCTGAAATCGAACTGGGAGACTTCGCCGCGGCCGTCCCCGACCTCGAGCGTGCTATTGCGCCGATCCCGACTATGATTTCCAGCGCGCGAAAGGCCTTCTCGCCCACGCCTACGCGCAAACCGGACAACCCGAAAAAGCCGAGCCCTTTTTCAGCAAGCCACGCAAATCTCCACCATCTCCGAGACCTACTACAACTACGCAACTTTCCTTCAAGCGCAAGGCCGCGCCGAAGAAGCGCGCGAGTGGGCCCAGAAAATTCTCGACAAACGGCCCCGATGCCAGCGTATCAGCGCCGGCGCGAGCGTCCCTGGTTTCGCAAAGCGTATGCGCTACTGGCCCGGCTGAAGCTGCAGTAGGACTGGGCTTCGGGACAAAGCAAAAGCCCCATTTCTCGCAAAAGACGCGCGAGAAATGGGGCAGAGATTTAGAAGGGCTTCCGGCAAGGTCAGTGCTTTTTACGGAGCCACTTCGAATGTGAGGTTGCTATCGAGCGTGCCGCCTGGGGTCACCACTTTAACTGTGCCGGTGGTGGCGCCGGAGGGCACGATGGCATGGATTTCGTTATCGGAGCGTACGACGAACGCTGCAGAAGCGCCGTTAAACGTAACGCTGGTCGTGCCCGTAAAACCGTTTCCTAGAATCGAGACTTTCGCACCGATCCTGCCCCCAATGGGAATCGTCTCCACGAACGGGGCCAGTCCAGTAGACAGGCTGAAGATTGTGCCTTGGCCGAAAGCCCCGCCTGCGTGCGTCGCTCCGTAGAAGCTACCGTTCGGGGCTTGCCAGATGGCAGTCAAAGGGACGTCTCCATCGCGGCATCCCGATTGAGCGCAAAAACTATAGAGAGTAGTTAGTTGGCCGGCCGGTGTCACCTCAAATATCGTGCCATTGTCGTACTTGCCGCCTGAGCCGGTGGTTCCATAGAAGTTCCCATCGGTACCTCGCGTCAGGGAGTACGGGCCCCAGCCATCCTTGCAACCCGACTGCTGGCAAAAGGAGTAAAGCGAGGTGAACTGGCCAGCCGGGGTAATTTTGTAGATGGTGCCGCAGCCGTTGCCGTTACAGTTCACGACACCGCCTGTATACGTCGCTCCGTAGAAATTTCCATCCGCGCCTTGTACCAGACCTGTCTCGGGGGCCTGTCCGTCGGCACAGTTGGTTTTGGAGCAGAAGCTATAGAGGGTGGTCAGCTTGCCTTTGGGAGTAATTTCGAAGATCGTGCCATCAAATAGTCCATTGGCTCCGCCTTCCTCCGTGGTCCCGTAAAAGTTCCCGTTGGCTCCCTGAACGAGCGTTCCGAATGGGCTCAAGCCGTCGGTACAGTTGCCGCCGCCCGGGCAAAAGCTGTAAACGGTGGTGAATTTGCCCCCCAGGGTGATTTCAAAGACCGTTCCAGCGCCGTAGGCCCCGCCTGCTCCTGTTACCCCGTAGAGATTTCCGTTCGTGGCCTGAATCGGCGATCCTTGGGGGATCGCAGCATCGGCGCAGTTCGTCAAAGAGCAAAAGAGGTAAAAAGTGGTCAGCTTGCCTCCGGGTGTGAGTTGGTACATCGTGCCCTGGCCAAAGCCGAGAATGGAGACTCCGCCAAAACGCGCGTAGCCATAGAAGTTGCCGTTGGTGGCCAGCATCATGCCGGAATTCGGGTCCGTGCCGTCGATGCAGTTCGGCTGCGAGCAAAAGGAGTACAGCGTGGTCAAGACACCCGCCGGGCTTAGTTTGAAGACCGTGCCCGCGCCCACAGCCCCGCCAAATGTGTTCACCCCGTACAAATCCCCATTCGCGCCCTGGACCAGTGGTCCTTCAGGGGAATCGCCGTCGGTGAAGTCGAAGCTGAATACGGTCGTGAAGGTCTGTGCGGATGAGGCAATTGCGGTTGCGGCGCACAATGCAACGACGAAGCCAACAGTTTTCAATAAACCCAGCTTTGCCATGATGTCTCCTTGCCGGCTCGCGGCGGGTGGATACGTAGCTTTCGCATTGGAACCGCTTTGGGGGATGGGGCCTGCCCGATGCAAGTTGAGTGGGGGAATCAGCGGCCGAGCGTCGCCAATTATTTACGAGGCTGGAGTGCGTGTCAATCGTGCAGAAAATTGCAATGTGAGCCGAAGGGACTAGGCGCGCCTAAGTCCACCCTAGGGTGCCGGGGGCCCATGTCTGTCGCTCTTGCGAGATATGGGATTGGGACGCGAGATTGGGGCTCGTTTGCTGTACTTTGCATCGCAAAGGTCTTTGTGATAGAGTGATCCCTGTTAGCGCTGACCCCGTCGGATCGGCATCAGCTCGGAATAGGAGGGCCGTTTGGATCAGATTTCCAATTTGCCGTTGAGCGTCCAGATTCGGAACTTATCCCGCTCCATGGGACTCAAACTGCTTGTAGTATGCGGCCTTGCCCTGCTCATGACCATTCCCACGCTCTTCGTCGACAGTGTTGTGGAGGAGCGCACCACGCGAGCCAAAGGTGTGATCGAGGAGATCAGCGTCCGCGCGGGCGGTCAGCAGACATTCCTCGGGCCCTCATTATCCATTCCTTACAGCATTCCTGCGCCGTATAAGAACGGTTCGCCGACCCTAGGCGTCTACGTGGTCTTTCCAGCAAAGGGCGATGCCACCATAAAGATTCGTACCGAGGAGCGTCGTCGTTCCCTGTTCAAGGTGCCGGTCTACCAGGCCGAGCTGAAATTCGATGCGACCTTCGACCTGGCGGGCGTGCCTTCGGCAGCCCCGGCAGGCGCGGAACTGGATTGGACCCGCGCCAGGATCGTTGTTGGCGTGAGCGACGTCCGCGGAGCCTTGGCAGATGGAACCCTTACGGTGAACGGCAAAACCGGCACATTCGCCCCAGCGGAAAACGTTGGCGAGCCAAATCCGCGCCTTCCGCTGGCTTATTTTGACGCAAGAGTTTCCGATCTGGCCAAGCCGAACGCGACGTTCGACGTCTCCGCTAACCTGCGCTTTTCCGGTGCCCAGCGGATTGCGGTCCTCGCCTATGGCAAGAGCACGCACCTCGCGGCAGAGGGCGATTGGCCAAGCCCCGGTTTCGATGGTGGCTTTCTGCCCGTGAAACATACCGTCTCTGCCCAGGGCTTTACCGGGGAGTGGACCATACCTTTCATCGCCCGCGGAATCCCGGCGGAAGGCACCAGCACAGCGGTCAGTGCACTTGACCGCACAGCGGTAGGAATCTCGTTCGTCGAAGTGGCCGACCCTTATCAATCGGTCAGTCGCTCGCTCAAGTATGCACTCTTGTTTGTCGGATTGTTATTCCTCTCCTATTTCGTCTTTGAAGCCACGGCGGGCAAGCGTGTCCATCCAGCCCAATATGTTCTAGTCGGCGTTGCGCAAATGATCTTTTATCTTCTCTTGCTCTCATTAGCCGAACGGATTGGTTTCGACTGGGGTTTTCTAGTGGCCGGCGGCGCCACCGTGCTTTTGCTTTCGGCGAATGCCAAGTGGATTTTTGCCAGCCGCGTGCAGGGCTTTCGCGCTCTGTTTGTATTCAGCTTGCTCTACTTTTTTATCTATCTTCTGCTGCGCTTAGAGGACAACGCGCTTCTGGTCGGCGCGTTGGCAAGCTTCCTCGCAGCAGCCGCGGTGATGTATTTTACCCGCAACCTCGATTGGTACAGCTCGATACCATCGGGCGCAACGCGCCCCTCCGAGGCTGTCGAAAAAAATGCGGTGTAGAAGAACCAGTCGGCCTATCGAAGGGATTAATCGGGGAAAGGTGGCCCATTCAAGCCGCCCTTTGGCTTGAGTAGGGCAGGCCCACAGAAAGCCAGAGCCCGAGGGTCGCTCGGGGCTTCGAGATACAAGACGACGTCCGCCTTCCTGATACACCGCGAGACGGCGCGCCGCCAATCCAGGGCCACATCGCTTCCAAAGTTTTCCACAGTCACCGTGTGACATCTGACCTTGCGCCCGCCAACAAACCGCGTAATCATGGTCGAGGCCATGACGGTCGGGTGAGCCAACACCGTCGCGCCCGTAAGTTCTTTGTTTTGCGGATTTTAGTATCTAAATCCTTTAGGCTCCCGATTTTGCGGGGAATTTCCTGCTCAACTCGCTGATTCCAATACCCCCTAGGGGGAAGGGGGCTATCGAGGAAAAAGTACGTGGTCATACCACGGACACCAGTCTCAGCCGCTCTCGGAGAAATTTATTTTGCTACAGAAATTCACAATGACCAGGTGCAGAACTAGTACCTGTCGTTGGTATCGATGTTGAAGCCGAGGATGGCGTTTACTTCCACCGGCTGAGCACCGCGCATGGCGGGACGGAACTTCCAACTCGGCAGTGCGGCGACGATCTTCGCCGTCATCGCTGCTGGTCCCGGTTCAAGCACTTGGAAATGTTTCAGGTTGCCGGAAGCATCGAGAGTGCATTTGATCACAACGCGAGCGTGAGGAAGATCAGCGGGCAAATCAGTGCGCAGACCTTGTGGGCCAACAATCGCTCCCGCGTGCGGATGCGAGGCGGGATCAACTTCGGCGAATTGCATCACTACCGTGCCAATCGACGTGTCCACATAGACACTGTAGTTATCGCCGGGGAGCTTGCCGTAGAAATCAAACGCTCCGCCGGAGCGCGATGCAGCGACGATAGTGATCGCGGGACCTTCCTGCCCCTTTACCTTGGACCGTCCTGGAAGAGTAGGCTCGCTGCCACCTTCCGAGCCGAAGCTGGGCAGCGTGACGACAGTCGTGGTGCTGCCGCCGCGAACGTCCACGCCGGGAACCGATGGAGCGCCGGTGGTTGCGTTGCCTGCGCCGCCCGGACCGGGTGTGGGAGAGATTCCTCCGCGCGCATTTATGTCGGAGCCAGGACCGGTTCCGGCCTTGCCCGCGCCGGGACCTTCGCCGGTCAAGCCGCTGCCTGTGCCATCGCCGTGACCGATGCTTGTGCCGCCGCCGGAGCCGCCGAGGCCCGGCTTGTCTCCGCCAGCAGGAGACATGGCCAGTGAGCCTTTGCCGCCGCTGCCGGGAAGTCCGACTTTCGAGCCGGGTTGCGACGAGATCACTACTCCCCCCTTGTCGCTGTTGCCGCCTGCGCCTCGCGGAGGAGCCAGCGCTGAGCCAGCGTCGCCCGGACCTCCGAGGCCCATGCCTTTGCGACCCGCACCGGAGCCGAACGGCGATGATCCGCCGCCGATCGACGGAGGTGGCGGAATTACATTGTCGGCCAGAAGTGTGCCGCTGCCCGATCCGCCGGATGTTCCCGAGCCCGATGGCGAGCCGTAGCCCGTCCCTGAACCTGTGAGCGATGGCGGCGGAGGAATTACGTTCGAGCCCAGCGACGCGCTCTGAGATCTCCCAGATGTCGAGCCTCGTCCTGATGTGCCTGATCCGCCGCTTCCTCCGACGGATGGTGGAGGCGGAATGACGTTGCTGCCGAGCGATCCGCCCTGTGAGCCCGCGGCGCTACGGCCAGTTCCCCCGTTGCCAGAGGAGACGGTCGGCGGAGGCGGCACGACATCCTGCGTTCCGAAAAGTTTGCCTACGATGCTGCTCAAGAATCCTGTGTTGCCCGTCTGCGTTGGTGGCGGCGGGATCACAGTTGGCGAGATGGCGCCGGAGCCGCCGCTCTCGAGCCGGCGCAGTTCGCGCGTGGAATCGGCGGATGGCGGCGGTGCGATGACCGATGGCGCGGGAAGATTGAGTTTCGCGTTGCGGCCACTCTCACGCTCGGGCGCGGAAACTGGCGGAGGCACGACTGCAATGTCATTCATCTGCACTCGCGATGGCGCAACTTCGCGGCCCGGTGTTGCGGGAGCGGGAGGGATTACGCTGGCACTCAGCGTTCGATTGGAACGCGCGTGGTCGCGGTTGACCTGTGTGGATGCTGGCGCAATCACATTGGGGTTCAGCGATGGTACGGCCTGGGCGCGGTCCCGCGAAACACTGGGCGCAGGCGCGATGATGCTCGGGTCAAGACGCGGCGCATAGAGCGTGTGCTCGGAGTTGACGCTGGGCGCGGGAGGCACGACCTGGTCGAGAGCAAGTCTGCTGCGGGATTGATCGCGCGCGACATTGACCGGCGCTGGAGGGATCACGTTCGCGGGAAGACTGGGAGCAGCAAGATTCGAGCGCGTACCCTCCAGCGGAGGCGGGCCGGGATTCGATTTGAAAGCAAGCAGGTTCGCGACCGCGTCAGCCGAGGAGGGGAGCTTGAGGTTGGGAGCGTTGACTACCTTTTGTGATAAAGACCCCCCGCGGGCTACGCGAATCGTTTGAGTGCGGTGATGCGCTTCCTGGCCTCCGGCGCGGCCGGTCGCGCCGGACTGGGCGCCGCCGAGGTCTTCGGTGCGGGGCAGTTCGTCGCCGGAGTAATAGATCACTTCGTAGGAACGCACTTTCGGTGCAGCATAAGGACGAAGGTGGTCAATCTGGTGCGGAAGAACTACGAGAACGAAGAGCACGAGGAACTGCAGCGAGAACGACTTCAGCATGCCCCGATAAGGCATGAGCGTGTCGGGAGCTTCTCCGGCGAGCCGGGTGCCCGAACGCGAAAAAGCCGGACCGATGCTGGTGACGAATTCCTGCCAGCGCGGAGCCCACTCCACCAGCAGCGTGGGCGCGTCATGAAGCTGAGTGATCGCGATCTCTTCGAGTTGGAGAGTTTCGGCCACGCGAGTGTTTGTTTCTGGCTTCGGTGCAATGCCGGGGGGAAACAAGTTGTCAGCTAGTTTCCTTCATTTTCATCTGGATTTCAATACGGTCGCCCAATGCGGTTTCAGTTCTGGCCAGCGTGTGGCTGGGCAACTCCAGGACTGAGGCTGCCTGCATGCGGACGGGGGAGAAGCGCCAGGGCTGGAGATTGTGCTCGAGGTGTACCACCTGCCCGGCGCGGTCTAAATAGACTACGTCAATGGGGAACCGCATAGCAAGAGTATGAACTCCCCGGCAGGGTCGAATCCATAGGCCGGAGCCATTACCGAAGTCACCTGCGGAGACGCCCAGCAGGCCACGCAAGCGGGACCAGTGCGTTTGGGCCACGGCGAGGTCGGTGGCGAGATAGCGCTGGCGGGTTTGGTTGAAAGCCCGGCCGCGAGGGATTAATCCTTGCATGGCGACTTCCTCAGTTCTGATGGGCACGCCCGGCGGCTAGCGAAAAGTCGGCCTTCGAATCGCAGCGCCTAAAGGCGCGATTAGTAATGCGTCTCCTACGGTATGCCTGAAGGCATACCCTGATACGAATCCAGAGTTTTTCAGCAGCTTGCTGGCCCCTCATTTCCCGAACACAGAGCGATAGGCCTGAATGAGTGGGGGGCCAACCGTAACGGCGAGGAACGGAACCAGAATGAAAATAACGAGGGGAGGGACCATCTTGATAGTGGTTTTGGCGGCCTGCTCTTCGGCACGCTGGCGGCGCTGAGTGCGCAGAGAGTCTGAGTGAACGCGTAAGGCTTGGGCCACGCTGGTGCCAAAGCGATCCGTTTGGATGAGGGTGCCTACAAGCGAACGAATGTCATCCACGCCGGTGCGGTCGACCAGATTGCGCAGCGCTTCTGCGCGGGGCTTGCCGGCGCGCATCTCGAGATTGACTAAGTGAAATTCTTCGCTGAGGTCGGGATGGGCGTGATGCAGGTCCTTGCCCACGCGCAACAATGCCTGGTCAAGGGCTAATCCGGCTTCCACGCAGATCACGGTGAGGTCGAGAGCGTCAGGCAGGGCGATGGTGATGCGCTTCTGGCGGTCCTTGATCATACGCTTCAGGAAGAAGCGGGGAAGAAAGAAACCGAACGCGGGCACGCAAACCAGCAAGGGCAGGCTGTTGAAACCGGAGAAAGCTATCACCCCGGCGAGGCCGAGAAACGCAAATACCAGACGGGTTCCGAGATAGTAGCTGACATGGCGGGACTCGCGAAGTCCGGCCTGAATCAGCCATGCGCGCGTACGCGAGACGTCTGAGGGCGACAGCGGAATGGCTTTGCTGATGGGATCGAGGGCTATCTCCAGCCGCTCTCTCACCTTGATCGACGGCTTCTCGGGGGCCTGGACTGCCGAGCTGCCCAGAGCGCGCAAGCGGGCTCCGAGCACGGAACTGGGCGTGACCACGGCCGCGCCGAAGGCAAACACTACCAGCACGACGGTGACGAATACGACGATGGTGAGTATCAGCAGAGGCATCTTTAGACCTGATCTTAATTCAACCTCAATCCTGTAAACCTGGACTTTAAACCTGGATCTTAATAATCTTTCGAATCACAAAATAGCCAACGGTCTGCAACGTAATACTGCCCACCAGCAAGATGTGGCCAACGGGGTCATGAAAAAGGGGCTGCACAAAGTCCGGACTGAATACGTAGAGGATGGCCACGACAGTCGGCGGCATAGCCATGAGCAGGGCCATGGTAAGGCGGCCCTGGGCGGTGTGAACCCGCACCTGGCGCTGAATCTTGAAACGCTCGCGGATCACGTAGGACAAGTTATCGAGGATTTCTGCGAGGTTGCCGCCGGTTTCGCGCTGCAGCATGACGGCGGTGACGAAGAACTTCACGTTGACCAGAGGCACGCGCTGGGTGAGATTCATCAGGGCATCGCGTACCGGCATCCCGAATTTCTGTTCTTCGAAGAGCTTGCGGAATTCGCTGGCCAGAGGCTCGGCGATTTCGTTGGAGATCATTTCCAGAGCGGTGGTGAAGGCGTGTCCGGCGCGGACCGCGCGGGCCAAGGTGTCGATGGCTTCGGGAAAGAGCGTCTCGATTTTTTCAAAACGCTTCTGCCGCCGGTAAGACACAAACGCATAGGGAAGGAATGCGCCGATGACAAGGGCCGCCCAGCCGATGGCAGGATTCCTGGTTAGAAGTACGACCGTGATTCCGGCAGCGACGCCGGCGATCGCGCACAGGACGAGAAAGTTGCCGGCGCGAAATTTCATGCCCGCCTGCAGCAGGGAATCCTGCATCGCCGAAACGCGAGCGGAGCGGCGCAGCAGCACATCCAGGGCGGGAATCCTGCTGAGTTGCTCATCGCGCAGCAGGGCGAGTTCTTCGTCGGGCGCGCGTTCCGGCGCCTTCTGCACCGTGGCCAGACGATCTTTGATAAGGCGAGCCTGGTCGCGCCGTTGATCCAGCAGAGACAGGACGGCGAAGGTCGCCAGCGCAACCACCAGGAACACGAGAAGCGCGATTAAGAGTGCTGGCATAGATGCAAATCTTTATCCCAATTACTGATTGTTGATTTCTGATTGTTGATCGAAGAGCATCGACTTCGGCTCTCAATCATCAATCAACAATCATCAATCAACAATTTCTCTTTCAAATCTCGGTCTTCGATTCGAACAGTGCCGGACGCAGCCGAGCGCCCGCCGTGGCCAACCGGTCGGCGAATAGCGGACGGAATCCGGTGGCGCGGAAGGTTCCGCGCACCTTTCCGCTTTCGTCAATGCCGCGCCGGTCAAATGTGAAAATATCCTGCATGGAGATAGATTCGTCATCCATGCCGGTGACTTCTGAAATCGAGACGACTTTGCGCGTGCCGTCCGATAAGCGGGCGATCTGCACCACAGCGTGAATGGCGGAGGCGATCTGATGGCGCACAGCGCGTTCGGGAATGTTGAGATTCGCCATGGAAACCATGTTCTCGATGCGGGCCAGGGCATCGCGCACGGAGTTGGCGTGGACCGTGGTGAGCGAACCTTCGTGGCCGGTATTCATGGCCTGCAACATGTCGAAGGCTTCTTCGCCGCGGACCTCGCCGACCACGATGCGGTCGGGCCGCATACGCAGGCTGTTGATGACCAACTGCCTTTGGCGCACCGCGCCTTTGCCTTCGATATTGGGTGCGCGGGTTTCGAGGCGGACCACATGCTCCTGCTTGAGTTGCAGTTCGGCGGCGTCTTCGATGGTGACGATGCGCTCGACGTTGGGAATGTAGCCGGAAAGCACGTTGAGCAAAGTGGTTTTGCCAGCGCCTGTGCCGCCCGAGATCAGCAGGTTCAATTTCCCTTTCACCATGATGGAAAGGAGTTCGAGCATGGCCTCGGTCAGCGTGTGGTTCTCGATCATGTTCCGGGCGGTGACGGGGTCGCGGCCGAAACGGCGGATGGAGAGGCACGCGCCGTCCAATGCGAGTGGAGGAATAATCGCGTTCACGCGGGAGCCATCGGGCAGGCGGGCGTCGACCATGGGAGAAGATTCATCGACGCGGCGGCCCACGCGGGAAACGATGCGCTCGATGATCTGCATGAGGTGCTGGTTGTCTTTGAAGGACAAGCCGGTCAATTCCAGTTTGCCGGCGCGCTCGATGTAAACCTTGTCGAAACGGTTGACCAGAATGTCGGAGATGGTGTGGTCCTTGAGCAGAGGCTCGAGCGGGCCCAGGCCGAAGATTTCGTCCAGGATTTCGCGCGACAACCGTTCGCGCTCGGCGAAGCTGAGGGGAATTACTTCGCTGTTCACCGAGTTTCGAATGAGGACGAGAACTTCTTCACGGGCCGAGTCGCCGGTGGAGCGGCCCAGCTTTTCCAGATCAAGACGGTCGAGGATTTTGCGGTGCAGGTCGGCCTTTACCTGCTGGTACTCGCTGTGCTCGAAGGTCTGCAGATTGGCCATAAGGTCCTAAATGATCCCGGTCGACTATGCCTCAGCGGCTAAGGCCGCTCTTGATTTGTCTTCGTTTACGGTGCGGCTGAAGCGGCACCCTTTCAAAGCATTGCCCCCTCAGAATCTTACACCGTCTTGAACAAGGACCAGTGAGCACGCTTCACATCGGAGTCATTGTGGGTTAACTCGTTCGCCAGGCCGGAGAAACAGCGGGCAATCTCGGTGTGACTTTGTTCCATCACGGGTGTGCCCCGATCAATGGCCGAGGAGATGGCGAAGTACTGATTGGGCACGCGCCATAACAATTTGACTCCGGCGGCGGTTTCCGCATCGGCCTCGCTGAAGCCCGGCACCTTGCGGAACCTATTGAGGAGCAGGCGTACACGTTCTCGATGGCCGGTTTCACCCAGATATTGTTGCACTCGAGCGGCACTCCACAGGGAAGCTACATCGGTGCAGGCCACCAGAAGTACGTATTCCGACAAGTTAGCAACTAGGCGGCTGGCGGCATCGAGGCGGGAAGAATTATCGACCACGACATAACGGTAATGCGTTACGAGCATGTCGAACAGCCGGACAAACTCGGTAGTCGAGGGTTCGATGGAGGCCGGTGCGTTGGTTCCGGCCAGCAACTGTAGTCCGCCGCTATGCCGGGTCATAAAGCTCTCCAGCAGGGAACTATCCATGCGGTGAAGATTGCGCGTGGCATCGGACAGGTTGAATAACGGCTTGAGATTCAAATGCAGCGCGGTGTGTCCAAGGGGGGCAAGGTCAACTAAAGCGGTCTGGCCATGGGCTGATTGCAAGGCCAGGGCGAGGTTGACGGCCACGGTGGTGGCCCCGCTGCCGCCCTTGGCATTGACGACGGTGAAGACCTTGCCGCGCGGACCTTCCTTCTGAACCCGGCGCTGGGCGGTGGTCAGGCGGACAAAAGCTTCCAGCAAGTCGGTAGTGGTGGTGGGGCGCTCGATGTACTCGCGTGCGCCGGCGCGCATGGCGCTGACGATCACCTGCGGCTGGTTCAGGTTTCCGATGGCGAACACGGCGCAATCGGGGAGTTCCTGATGAATGAGTTCAATCGCGCGCATGGCCGGGGCAGGATTATCGCCGGGGATATCGACCAGCAGAACCTCAGGACTGGCCGCTTCGACGCGCCGCATGACTGGATCCGCGGTCGCCACCGGGAAGCTGGCGCAACTATGGACCGTGCGGGCCACGCTGGTGCCGTCTACCAACACCTGGAGCACGGTGCGCTGCTCGTTGTCCAGGGCCACGATAACGACTGAAAGCTCGGGCATAACCTTAAATCCAGTTGCCAGTACTCAGTTGCCAGCTGCCAGTGAGATTCCTGCTGAGTGACAACTGGCTACCTGCCATTTTCGTCCTGTTTCCGCTCGAACTCCATCTAAATCGTGGCTCGAATGGATTACTTCAACAAGGGCTTCTTTGCATCGAACTTCTCGTTGTTCATGAAAGGCTCGGGATTCTTGGGTCCGGCCGGCGCTTCGGTATTGGGGGAGATCCGATGCACCGTGCACAGAACCATCAGTTCCGAGTTGCTCTTCTGAAGACTTTTGCTTTTGAAAAACGCACCCAGGATCGGAATGTCACCCAGTCCGGGAACCTTGTTCCAAATGTCGGTGACCCGATTGTCGATCAAGCCGGCGATGACGAAACTTTGCCCATCCTTCAACTCGAATTCAGTTTCAGCCTTGCGCGTGCTCAAAGCTGGGACGGTAAAGCCGGAGATGGTGAGCGCGTCGGCGAAATCGAGGGTGCTGACTTCAGGAGCCACCGTAAGGTGAATATTGCCGTTGGGCATAATCACGGGGGTGAACTCGAGCTTCACCCCAAACTCCTTGAAAGAGATGGTGACGGCAGTGAATCCGGCTCCGGGTTGCACGATGGGGAATGGGAACTGGCCACCGGCGAGAAAGCTGGCCTTTTTGCCATTGACCGCGATGAGGTTTGGTTCGGCCAGAATCTGAAGAAGGTTCTTGGATTGCAATGCCTCGATCACGGTACCCAAGTGGATATTGGGCTGGAAGAGGAACATGTTGAGGACGTTGCTGACGGTCTGGTTGGCGGTGAAGGGGGGGCTTTGTCCTTGCGTCTGCGTGATCTGTTGCGAGGCGAAGCCGCCGAACTGGCCCGTGGTTGAGGTTCCAATCAAGTTGGCGGCGCCGGTGGAGAAAAAGTTGATCCCCAGCTGGGTTGTTGCGGTGCGGTCAACCTCGGCGAATTTTACTTCCAGCAGAATCTCCTGCGCGCCTACGGGGCCGAAGGTGAGCACGTTGACAACATTCTTGGAAAAAGCGGAAGCCAGCTCTCCGGCACGCTTGGCAACATCCTCGGTCGTGACGTGGCCGGAGAGAACGATGGCGGCGCGCGAAGGCGTGACGGAAATCTGCTCCTCGGGGAAGACTCGGTGTTCTTCTTCGGCGCAGGCGCTGACATCCACGTCGACACGGAGATCGAAGCTGCGCGAGCGTTCGTTTTCGTCCCAGATGATCAGGGAGACTTCGCCGGGGGCTCGCCCGTGAACCAGGATCTGGGTGGGAGTCAGTACGGTAGGATCCGCGATGCTGGAGTCGGTCACCGAGATGCGCCTTATACCCTCGGTCGTGTTAATGAGCAAAGACTTGTTGACCATCACGCGCAGGGGAGCCGAACCTTGAGGCTGAGCCGACGCCGGAAGAGTGGTCTGCGAGGTGGCCGGTGGAGTTGGTTCCTGAGGGGCCTGGGTTGCGGCCTGGAAGGGCAGCGCCAGAGCCATGGCAGAGTCCGGCAATGGGAGTAGGAGCGACAGTGCGACCACTGCGAACAATGTCGTGCGAACCTTCATCGTGTGATTCCTCTCCACATGAGGAAGCCTGCCCTGGAGCATACCGAACGCGCTGGCCGAAATCTTCTCCGCCTACTTGGGATCTGCACCGTTTTCTTCCGGCAACGGAACGACGGTCTTCTTATCACCTTTATAAATATCTACGCTGCGGACCGAAGGAGGGGGTGGTGGTTTCTCGGTCTTCTGCTGCTTTACGGGATGAACCTGCGCCCGCGGCGGAGCCGCGACTACTGTGCCGCCTTTATACAGACCCTTGGCATTGGCTGGATCCACGGAATCCTGATGTGTGTCGAGCGGATTGCGCAGGGAGAGTTGAATCTTGCCTTCGGAACTGGCCAGAGTAAGGCGTTCGGCATCCTCGGGCGACGCCAGAAGCGTGATCACCGGGGTGGTCTGAGCTTCCCCTGAAGCATTCCGTTCCAGGGTGTGGCCCGACGCAATCACCGCCACATTCTGGAGGACCGTAGTCGTCTGAGGTTCCGTGCTGCCGTTCGGGGTTCCGGTCAGCAGTACATCGACGCGCGTTCCCGGACCAACGAAGCCAGCCACGGAGACCACTTCGTTCACCCGCACCGACACGGCGCGCATCCCCGGCGGAATCAGCGAGGGCAGGCCGGAACCGGCGTTCTCAGGAGCCAGCTTGCTGGGCAAAACGAATTCGCCCTTGGCGATGGGAATGATCACGCCACGACCCAGCACCTGAGACTTCTTGCTGTAGGCTCCCCCGGGCAGGCCTGCGGCGGGGAACTTCGCGATCCGGATGTCATGATCTTCAATTCGGGCTCCCACCTGAATGTCATCAAGGGCCACGATCACGTCTGCGCCAGGCTCGCTTGTCGACGGCCCTCTGCCTTGCAGGTTCTTGTAGACGAGGAGGCTGACCAGGGTTCCCAAGGCCAGGGCCAGACCTCCGATCATCAACAAACGAGTGCGGTTCATAGTGCTCCGTCAGGATGAGCAAGGGCAATTATCTCCGCCATCAGCCGGGGAGAATTGCCACCGTGGTGCTGCGCCGCGCAGAGGACTCTTTACTGAATCGAACTGGCAACGTTGGAGAATACATTGTTTGCATTAGAGCCGATGAGCCGAATCGTGCCCACGACGATCACAAGAATCACGGCCAACATCACGGCATACTCCGCGATATCCTGGCCTTCTTCGTCGCGCCACAATCTCCAAATGTGATCCATACCTTCCACCCTCCTCGGGAAAACAGCCAGCTCCTGAAACGGCCTTCCACAGCAGATGGAAGACCCCTAGCCTCTTAGGGACTTGCGTCCCGTTGGTCGCACTGGGTCTACGAGAGACTTATTCTGAACTGATCACACACATAATAACCTGCAAAATGCCCGGAGAGGTGTAATTTTCTTGCCGGACCACGGTAACTACTGGCCCCTTGCCATCTTAGTGGCATGAGGAAGCGTTTTCAGGATCACGGCCTGGGAGTCCTCGTAGGCAACCGTCCAACCCGGCGAACTCCGCAAACCGGTTGCCAGGGCGGAACTGGCGGGAACCAGCACGGTCTCGATTCTCCATTCTTCCAGGGTCTGCTGCCAGGGGCCTTTGAACTGATAGGTATGCGCGAACTGATCCAGCAACTCCTGCCCATAAACATCAGCCCGGCCATCGATGAAGACTCGAGTGGAAGGGTAAAGTTTCCAGATCAGGTAACCGCCCCAGTCGTAGTGGTTGAAGATGGGGCCAGCGGGCGGGTGGAGATGAAGAAATGCCGTGGCGCGGGCGGGGAAGTGTTCCAGTTCAGCCTGGGGCTGGCGCTCGATCACCTGGGCGGTGTGGATGCCGGCAAAGAGGGCTATCGCCAGGATGATGGCGGCATTGAGCAAGAGAGCGGACACCGGCGTGGGACGCAGCGGCTGGGAGCTGTTGGTAGGCCAATCCCCGACCCGTTGGCAAATTACCGGAACCGCGATCAAAACGAACAACGGCATCATGCGGATGGAAGACAGGCCGGCGTACAGGCTGACGAGTAACAGCAGGAGGTCGCGTGGTCGAACGGGGAGGCGAGACCAGATGAGAACCGCAAACGTACACAGCACAATCAGCAGGAAAGGCCAATACTCCGCATGGTGAAAGTTGGGTGAGGCCCATTCGGCAATAAAGTTCTGCATAGCGGCCGACCAAAGAGTCTCGACCGGATAGGTGAACATTCGCAGGCCGTTGGGATTCAGCGGCACAATCAGCAGATCGAGCAGCAGTACGAGAGCCGCGAAGCGGAGGCGCGCCGTGCTTCCGGTGGAGCGGCCGAGCACGCGTTCGATCAATTCTCCCGCCAGGAACAATGCAGACAGAGCCAGACCCAGAGCGAACCCGGCGTGCAGATTCACCCACAACAGGGTGAGCGGGAGAGTCCACCAAAGCAGTTTTGGATTGCGCTCCGAACGTTCGAGAATCAGCAACCACAGGCTGGTCAAGAGAAGAGAAAGAACCTGCGGACGCACTCCCCAGACCGGTTCCGTGGCCCAGGCTGAGTAGTGCATGGCCACACCCGCAATGTAGGGATCGGAGCCGCAGCGCAGGTAAAGCAGGAAGAACGCCGCACAGAGGATTACGGCAAAAACAACGATCATCCCGCCAAAACCTGCGGTTACGTCGAGTTCGTAGAGCAGGAGGTCGGTGAGCCATTCATGCGCAACCCAGCGCTCTCCGGCACGGGTGTAGGAAAAAGGATCCGTGTGAGGAACGCTTTTGTGTTCAACAATATATTGCCCGGTTTCGAGGTGCCACCAGATGTCTGGATCGGTGACATTGCGCGCCGCCAAGGCGAACAGGCCGAGGAAGATGACGGCCAGAAAAGTGTGTTTGACGGTGAGCACTCCTGTCATAAGGAATCCATCATAGCGGGTGACTTGCCTGCAAGGTAGAATCGCAATCCACCAACTCTGCGGGGAAAGGGCAAAGTTTGCCGAGTGGGTCCAGGACGCGGCGGCACTTCTTGCGAATCTTTATCGCCGGCATGCTGTGCCTGCACTTATTGTTTTTTGTAAGCGTTCGGGATCGCATCAAGCGGGGATATCCGGATTTCACCGTTTTTTACACCGCAGCCACGATGTTACGCGAGGGACTCGGACATCAGCTTTATGACGCACGAGTGCAGTATGAGGTGCAGAAATCTTTCACCGGGCAGATCCCCTTACGACGCGGCCCCTTGCCCTACATTCACCCGCCGTTTGAAGCGCTGATCTTTTTACCGCTAAGTTGGTTGCCTTACCCGCAGGCCTATGCCGTCTGGGATTCGCTGAACCTCTTTTTACTTTTTGCCGTGGCCCTGCTGTTGCGGCGATCCGTTGATTCGCTGCGATTGATTCCTCCCTGGGAATTCGTAATCGCGAGTCTCACCTTCTTTCCGGTTTTTGACTGCTTCCTACAGGGCCAGGATTCCATCTTGCAGTTGCTGTTTTGTGTACTGGCATTCAATGCGCTGAAAAGAGACGCAGACGTACTTGCCGGCTGCTGGTTTGCGCTGGGCGCTTTCAAGTTTCAATTCATAGTCCCGATTTTTCTGCTCCTCGTAATCTGGAAAAGAAGGCGCATAGGGATCGGGTTCGGAGCAGTTTCAGCGCTGCTGGTGCTGATTTCGGCTGGGCTGGCCGGTTGGCAAAATCTGCTTCACTATCCTGAATTTGTTCTGCGGATTACGAGGGCGCCAAGTATGGGCGGGGTTGCGGCAGGCTTTGCCCCGAACCTTCGAGGATTAGCCTTGGGGCTTCTTTCGCCTTTTCCGAAGCTGATTGGGACCGTGGCGGGGCTGCTCGCTTCAGTCGCGCTATTTCTTTTCGCGGCGAAGATGGGGCACAACTCGCGCTCGAAAAATCTCGAACTGCTATTCTCGCTGGCCGTCGCCGTGTCAGGCCTGGTGGCGTGGCAAACGAATATGCACGACCTCAGTCTGATGGTTCTACCGCTGGTCTTGACCGCCGACTATTGTTTGCGCGCACTCACTCGAGCCCGCGCCGGAGGTTTTCTTTGCTCATTCCAGTGTTGCCCGTCCTGATCAGCCCGTTGTGGATATTGCTCTGGCTGGTGGGCAGCGCGGCCAATCTGATGGCGATTCCGCTTTTGTGGTGGGTCTGGGAGATCGGAAGGGAAGTTTCGCGCGATCGAAGCGTCACTCTCAGTTCTGGTTATGCCGGAGAGTCCGCTGTTCGATAGTGTCGCAAGAGCACTACAACCAGCATCGGCAGGTAAAGAAATATAACGGCCCACCTTCCCACTTCATTGAAGCTGTGCGGAAAGTGGTACCAGCGCCAGATGCCCGCGCCCCAACTGAAAAAAACGGTCCAGACAATCTCGCGCCGTGATTTTGGAATGAGCCACAGGATGAAAGCGTCGAAAAACCAGCGCTGCGGCATGCAGGCGGCGAGGAACAGAAAAATTGCGTCGCGGTCGCGATAACGTAACAGAGCCAGTAATAACAGAGGCCCGGGCAAGACGAGAAGCGGGATGTAGTGCTCATAGTTGGCCAGTTGCGCGATCCAGAGCAGAGGCCACCTTGGCATGACGGCAAGGCTTAAAGCACCCACAATCAAACACGCCAGGATTCCGCGGCGGCTCGCGCGAGTGAAGAATACTGGCAGCCCGATCTGTGGTTTCGCCATAGTCGCAGGCAGCAGCCACGGAAAAAAGGAGCTGGCGGCGATGATTACAGACCACTGAACCGTGAGCATTCCGGCCCAATAAGGGTAAGCGAAAAATATGAGCAGGCCGCGGTAGCTGTGGCGCGTAAGCCCGAAGGCGAGCAGGGCGGAACTGAGTCCGTAAAAGATGCCGGCGGCGATCTCTGGTTGCAGGCGCACCAAAGGCAGCGCGAAAAGCCCGGCCGTCAACGGATATTGCTCGAGCGGAGTGTCGTAGGGATTTTGCCGCGCGAGCAGCTTTTGGGCCAGGTGCAGGGCCCAGCGGAAGTCTGCGGCGTCCTGATGAAAATGCTTCATCAAGAACCAGCAGAAGGCTCCGCTGCCCAGGCCTATCGCCGCCGAAACCGCAATGCGCAGCTTCATGAAGAGTTCTTCAGAGCATAAGTTGTAACATGGACGGCCAGGGAGCCGGACATTCGGTGCTGCATCGGAGCCGCGATTCTTCCTTTCTCATCTTGCGTAAGAATTTTCAACTCGAACTGTGTGTAGCGCTGCTCTGCGCGGGCAGCATGTGGTTTTACGTGCAGTGCGTGCTCATTCCTTATCAAAAAGCAGATGCTGTGCTGCACGAACGTCCGCGCGGCAATCTCTCCGATCTTTATCCGCGCTGGCTGGGAGCGCGCGAACTGCTGCTGCACCACCGCAATCCCTACGGCAACGACGTGGCAATAGAAATCCAGAAGGGATATTACGGCCGTGAACTGGATCCGGCCGGCCTGACGATCCCAAGGACCGGCAGGGATTTGCTTACCCGGTATATGTGGTCTTCCTGCTGGCGCCGTTGATTGGGCTTCCGTTTCACGGGGTGCAGATATTTTTTCACTGGCTGCTGGTGAGCCTGACGGCAGCCAGCGTTTGGCTGTGGCTGCGGGCGCTGCGCTGGGAGTTGCCGCTGCTGGCCGTGGCCGCCGGCATCGCGCTTACGCTGGGAAGTTTTCCAGCGGTGCAGGGGATCAAATTGCAGCAATTGAGCCTTCTGGTGGCGGTCATGCTGGCGGCATCCGTTGCCTGTGTCGCCAGCGGATTCTTATTTTTTGGAGGAGTCCTGCTGGCGCTGACGACAATCAAACCGCAACTGGCATGGCCTCTCGTGGCATGGCTGTTGTTATGGGCGGTGAGCGATTGGCGCGCGCGACGCAGGTTCGCGTTTGGGTTTGGCCTGGCGATGGCTGTGTTGCTGGGCGGCGCGGAGATCATCCTGCCCGGCTGGTGGCGAATGTTTGCCGCAGCCATCGGGCAATACCACCAATACACGCAGAATCAGTCGGTGCTTGAAGTCATATTGAATGACGTTTTGGGCTCAGCCGCAGGTGGGATTGGCCGCGTGGGCGGGCAAGTTCTTTCCGCGATCGCTGTTCTCGCGTGTGCGCCCGTGTTATGGAAGCTGCGACGAGAGCCAGCCGGTGCCTCCGGATTCGGCGTTGCGGCAGCGCTTGTGCTCGCGCTGACCGTACTGGTGATTCCAATGTACGCGCCCTACAATCAGGTTCTTCTTCTGCCTCCAATTCTGCTGCTGGTGCGGGAGCGGGCGGCATTTGTGTCGCAGTCACGCATCCGCGGCTGGGTGTACGCCGTGGGCGCGCTGCTTGTGGGATGGCAGTGGGCGGCGAGCTTCGCCCTGACGGTGATTTATTTACTGGTCTCGCGAGCCCGGGCGTTCGCGGGCTGGCAGTGGCCGTTCTTTGCAACATTCGCCTTGCCAGTGTGGGTGTTCGCACTGATTTTCTTTTACGCCCAGGACGAGCCCCGCCGGGAGGCGCTGACTGCGAACAACGCAATCAAAGGCATGGAGACGAGGGCATAGACGTGCGCCTGCAATGCGAGCAGGTGTAGCGGAGGCAAGAACAAGACCGCAGACAAGGCAAGAATCAACCAACGTCGAGCGGTTGTGTGCGGGTTCGTGGTTCCCATGGCATCGCGCAGCAGGAGAACGATCGGCAACAACAAGAGACTAAGGTCGTGCGGGTTGAGGTGGTAGCTGACCAGCAATGCAAACAATACCGTGCTGGCGAAAGCAAGGTCGAATTCGTTTGATCCCGACGCCGTTGTGTTGCGAGCTGCCGCCTGCTGCGCGTGTTTCCAGTAGATCAGCGTCTCAAACAGCGCTGCCGCGGAAACGATCACTACAGCGGCGATGGCCCACGGCGATTGATCGCGGTGGAAGAAAAAATAAACCAGTCCGCGGAAGTTGGCCATGGCTTGGGGAGTAATTCCGGCGAACGGTTGTGACGAAAGATCTGCGAGAAATTTTGGATACACACCAAATACGGACCATCCCGACATAGCCGCGGACAATCCCCCCAAAGCCAGCGCAATCACGCCAAAGCCTTTCACCAGCCCGTTTCGGGCGCTTCTGCCTTGGGTCAAGACGAGCACTAAGACCAGCGGTAGGACGAGTTGAAACTTGAAGAGTCCGAGGCCGAGCCAGCATCCCGCGGCAAACGCGCGGCCGCGGCGGAGAGCTGTGAAGGCGAGAACCACCAACAACAGCAGCAGCAGGGAATCCTGACCCTGAACCAGACAAAGCAACACTGGAACAAAAGTGAGCGTAGCCGCAAGCACTACGCGCCAATCCCAGGTCAGCACCGTCTGGCTCGCCAAACGGCGCAAGGCGGCGGCGAGAAATGCCAGGCTGAGAAGAGACCACAGCAGGTACGCGCGTGGCAGTGGAAGCCAGGCTGCAGTGAGATAGAGCGCGGCTTCGAACGGCGGGTGAATGTAGAGTGTGCCCACTCTGCCAGCGTAGTGGGCCTGATATTCGCGCTGGAGCCCGGCGTCATAAAGTTGATGTCCGTGGCCCTCGGCCAGCATGCGCGCGGCGCAGTAAAAATCAGGGAAGTCGGTTCCCAAGAGCGAATCGGAAAGCCTCGGTCCCGCGAAAACGGCCAGGCATGAGACGAAGACGAAAAGAACCAAAGTCCTCGTTCCAGAGTTAACCGTCTGCTTGCGAAATATGTCCGGAGGGGGCACGCCGCCGCAGTCTATCGAAGCTGGGACAGAAGCGCTAGGCGGTCTCCAGGAAGGCTCTTCCCGCCGGGGCCTGATTCCTGTCATTATCTTATCTGCGTCGCTTCCGGGTAAACTGTCAGGGGCGCCACACCCATGGTCTTGAATGCGATAGGCCGGCAGAAGTCTACCGGTTCCGGCGTGTTTCCCGCGCTGGTGCTGGTGCAAGGCAACGAGCAGAAGAATATCGTCCTCAACCGGACTCCGTTCAGCGTCGGCCGCAAGGTCGACAAAGATCTGGTGATCGCCGATCCTCGCGTGTCGCGCGACCACGCGCTCATTGTGCTGGAGGAAGAGGGATTTTTTCTCGTCGATCAGGGCAGCAAGCACGGCACGTTCGTCAACGGAGAACGAGTTCAGCGGCAAAAGCTGGAGCGCAACGATCGTCTGGAGTTCGGGGCGCGCGATTCCACCTACGCTATCTTCAATCCGGCTCATGGTACCTCGAACACGGCGCGCGAGTTCTTGAGCCAGATTTCCGGCATCCAGATCTCGCAGGAAGCCACCGACCTGGAAAAACTGACTCTCTTTCTGGAAGCGGCCCGCAAGCTGAACACTGCCGGCGTGCTCGACGAAATCCTCATGACCATGCTCGAGGTCACGCTGCGGCTCACGCGCGCCGAACGCGGCTACGTCTTCCTGAAAGACGACGAGGGCAAACTGCGGCTGGTCGCAGGACGAAACAATAAAGGCGAGGCGCTACTGGACGACAAAACCATCTCGCATTCCGCGCTCGAGGAATCGCTGCGTTCGAATTCGGAGTTTCTGCTTACCGACACCGGCAGTTCGTCGGACCTGACTGGCCGGGAGAGCATTGTGGCCTACGACCTGCGCACGGTGATCTGCATTCCACTGCGCAAGCGGCAGGTGCAGGCCGTGCGCGACCAGCAAACGCCTGGGCCTAACGCCGTCTCCGAAGTGGCGGGGGTTTTGTATGTAGACTCGCGCTTCGCTTCGCGGGAGTTTTCCGGCGTGGGCCACGACATTCTGCGGGCCATCGCGACAGAAGCCGGGTCGCTGATCGAGAACGCCCGGCTGGTGCAGGCTGAGGAAGAATCGCGGCGCTATCAGCAGGAATTGTCCATCGCCGCCAGCATTCAGCAACGGCTCATGCAGGTGAAGATTCCGGATGTGCCGTTTGCAAAACTGCGCGGGAAGAATCTTTCTTGTAAAGAAATTGGCGGCGACTTCTTCGACGCTGTCAATACGAAAGAAGGCCTCGCCGTCGTGCTCGCTGATGTGAGCGGCAAGGGAGTCTCGGCGGCTCTGCTGGCTACCTCGTTGCAGGGCATGATTTATTCGCATTTGAGTTCGGGCATGCCGCTGTTGGACGTGGTGGCCGCCGTGAACCACTTCTTCACTGAAAAGCTGGTCGGGGAGAAATACGCCACCGTCCTGCTGGCGCGCCTGCGGCGCGATGGCGATCTGGAATATGTTAACTGCGGCCACGTGCAGCCTCTGCTGGTGTGCGGTGGAGAAGTGATGCGTCCCCCGCATGGCAACGTGCCGGTAGGATTGCTCCCGGACGCCACGTTTGAAAGTGCCCGCTGCCAGCTCAATTCGGGCGACCGCTTCATCCTGGTGACCGATGGTGTGACCGAGGCGGAAAATGCCATGGGCGATTTCTTCGAAGACTCGCGGCTGGAAGCGGCCGCGGCGAAAGCGCCCACGCTCGAGGGTATTTTTTCTGCGGTTACCGAGTTCTGCGCCGGCAATCCCCTCAGCGACGACTGCACGGTGGTCGAACTGATTTACTCGAACACTGCCGCAGAGGCGTAGCCGCTACGGCTGTCGGCGCGAAGGTTGTAAAGAGGTGATCTGTGAGCGAGCCTCGTTCTTTCGGACCTGCGTTTCTTGTCGTGGCGAGCCGCGTCTTGGTTTTGTGCCTCGCCGTTTCCTCCTTCGCGCCTGCGCAAACTTATTACCCCAACACAGAACTTCGCATCCCCGATCTGCCGCAGGTGACAGCCAAGTCCAAGGATCCCTCCGACGTTCTCGCGGCATCGCTAGAGATGATTTTGCGCGACAAGGAGGTTTGCTGCGGGAAGAACTCCGCTCTGGAAGACGACGTCCAAAGAGCCGACCCCAAGTCCCTGAAAGATGTTGCCAGCCGCCTGCAGGGAAGGCATCTGTTGAGCGATGGCCGCCCGGTTATGGTTAGCGCAGAATATGTGCCGGCGACTGCACTCGTTTCCGGCACCTTGATCGGCACGCTCTCCGGCAAACAACCCCTGCTCATGGAGTGGAATTCTCATCTATATGTCGTCTCCGGAGTGATCTACGGCACGACATACACAGACGAAGGCGGGAGAGTGGATTCGATTTTCAAGATATTCCTGCTGGACCCGCGATTCTCCGGCCCGCGCCGCGAAGTCACCTTCGATCGGCAAACCGATGATTGGGGGAAGGTGCAAGGGTTGCTGACGCTGAAAGCCATGCCGCAGTAATCGCAGATCGGTTCCTACGCGACGGTCACGGCATAATCCTTGCCTTCCCAGCGATCCTCCCGCGGCCAATAGAATGTGAACATAACCTCGCTTCCCGCCGGCAGTGAGGCGGTCGGTAAGTCAAGGATGTAGATGCCCAGACCCGTGTCGCGAGTATTGGTATCTACAGCGGTCTTCCAGCCGTCGATACTCCAGTGCACCAGCGCGGGAGTGAACAACACAAGGCGCAGCTTTTTATTGCGGGGCACGGTGCGGGTCTTGTTGTTGAACCTCCAGCCAAAAATCTGCCGAACCGGTTTCTCCACCAGATAGCGTTGCACCGTCTGCGGAGGCTGGTCGAAAATCTTGCCGTCACGCAACGAACGCCGCAACTTCACATACTCGGAATGCGCCCAAACCAGCGGACAGGCCGAACCCGATGGCTTGCCGCGGAACAGCTCCAGGCTGGGGATATCGTCGCCGTCCCAGACCTGCTCTGGGAGCAACCGGCCCTTGCCGGCGGTGCAGTTCTCCATCATTGCGAGTAAGGCTTCGGCTTCTTTGGGGCGGCCCGCCGCCAATTCATAGTGAGCACGCTCCCCGGCCAGAAGAGGCCACGGGCGGCCGATCCCGGTGCCGTCGAAAGGCGAGCCATCCTTGTGCTCGCCATAGCCATCGCCGTTGTAGCGATACCAGCACGCGCCCTGCGGCAGTTGCACCCGCAACAAAGCGTCGATCACGCGAACCGTATTCAGGATGCGGGGATCGTCAGGAGCGCGCAATCCGAATCGCACCAGTGCCAGCGAATCGGGGCTGATGATGCGATATGCGCGCTCCAGACTTTCTCCGGGCGGGTGGTTCTTGATGGGAACGAATCCTTGCGTCGGCGAAGCTGCGCTATCTGTGATGGGCGGTGCGATGCGCACGTAGTAGCCCTCCACCCCGATCTGCTGGGCAAGATCGCCGCCCGTGACATAAACCCAGCGCTCGATATTGTCGTTCCAGGCATCTGCGTGTTCGCGCAGAGTCGAGGCCTGATCGGAGTGTCCGGTCAATTCGGCAATGTCGGCGGCGGCGAGCAGCGCGGAAATTTCCGCAGCCAGGGTGAACGGAGAATAACCCGCTTCTTCTTCCCAGCGATCCTGCTGCGTAACTGGTCCGTTGCGCAGAATGAAGCTGGCGGCGTTGCGCACCATGGGCCACCAGCGCTCCAGTTTGCCAAGGCCCGGCGCTCTTTCGCGCCGCAGCAGATCGAGCAGCAGAATGGGAAAAGCGGTTTCATCCATCTGGACGCCGCTCCAGTAAGGGCGGCCGTCGAGCCAGAGATTCTGCGCCCAGTTGCCGGCTGCTTCCTGCGTAGACTCCAGGTAGCGAAGCACCCTCACGGCATCAGATGCCGCGCCCGCAGCCAGCAAAGCGCCCGCAGTTTCGACCAGATCACGCGGCCAGACAAGGTGATACCCACCCAGGTCTTCATCGCCTTTGTTGAAGCCCCACGGGATGGAGAGGCTGGCGATGATGCCTCCCAGAAAATCCTTGGATTCATGCGTGCGCATGACTGCGGTCGAGGTGCGGTAGAGATCGTACTCGCGCTTTGGTTCATCAAGCTTGAGCAGTGTGTCTTGCCAGTTTTTCCAATGGAACACGTAATGGTGGCGAAGCTCGCTGTAATCCTCGAGCAGGCTGGAGCGAACCTGCTGCCCCGCTTCACTCCATATCGCTCCGAATCCCAGGGCCAGCACGAATTCTCCCTTGCAGGCCGCTAGGTCGATCTCGCCGGTGCAGGCGAGGTTTCCGTTCTCCGCACGCTGATACTCCCACTCCATCTGGAAATGAGCCGAGAGATCCTGCCAGCCGTCGGAGACGCCCACGAATCCGAAAGACATTTTTTTCCACGGCGCCGAGGAGCCCAGAGCCAGCACCGCGCCGTCGTGCTCCGCGAAAAACATGGGCAGGCCTTTGTAGTCTCCAACCCATCCCGTATTGTGATAGCCGCAATTGGCCAGGTGGGGCGAGAGCAAAGCGTAAAGGCGATAGTCGGAGAGCTGTCCCTGCAGCGGCTCAAAGCGAATCTTCTGTAAGACCACGTTACGGTAGGGGTCCGTGAAAACTTCCTTGTGGATTCTGTAGCGCCCGCCGAGTTCTGTATTAGTCAGTTCAAATGCTGGAATGCCGGGCTCAAACGGCTTGTTCTCAAACGAGCAGTGGCGCTTTTCCTCGGAAAAAAAAGCCTTGCCGTCGGTGACGATGAACCCGAGATCGCGGGTGCAAGCCTGATCCACCCGCGGGAAATACACTTCGTTGACAATTCCATGACTGAGCGTAAACCAGACCTTGCTATGCTGATTTAATGCAGTCCCGATGCCGGTTTTCGCGCTTGAGGTCCAGCGGGGAGGAATCCCGGGCCAACCGGGGGCGTGACGTATAGAATCGCTCATAAACTTTTCGTCCTGCGGTGTGCGGCCGTCTGACCGGGGAAATTCCGCCTGCACCTGAGCTTGAAGAATGGGATGGACGCTGCCTCAATTAATTGCATCCAAGCGTACGGTGCAGAAAGTAATGTTGCATTGCAGCGGAAACAAGCGATAATCGGAGGATTCGAACCGGTGCGCATGCTAACTGACCAATCCAGATCTGGGGTAGCCCTCGGTATGGTAGCAGCCTTGGGGCTGGTCCTGGTGCTGTGCCAGCCAGCCAGCGCCGCTGAGCCGCCCGACACCAGCGCGGCCACGTCCCTCGATCGGGGATTCCTCGGGCTTTACAACCTGGATTTTACCGGCGCGCAGAAAGATTTCTCCGAGTGGGAAGCCCTGCATCCCGACGATCCAGTCGGACCGGTCAGCGAGGCTGCCGGATGTCTTTTCTCCGAGTTTAATCGTCTGGGCGTGTTGGAGTCGCAGTTCTACGAAAATGACGATTCCTTTGGCGCGCGCTCGAAACTTAGTCCAGACCCCGTCGTTCACGAACGGTTTCAAAATGCGCTCGACCGCGCACAACAACTGGCTCGCGCTCGCCTGACCAAAGATGCAAAGGATCGGGATGCTTTGTTTGCCATGACCCTGGCCTCGGGCTTGCAGGCAGATTATGCGGCGCTGATCGAGAAGCGGAACCTGGCTTCCTTGCACTACACCAAAGAGGCTTCCACTTGGGCGCAGCAGCTTCTTGCCATCTGCAACGATTGCTCCGATGCGCTGGTGGCGACAGGATTCACCAAGTATCTTATCGGCAGCATGACCGCGCCGGTGCGCTGGCTGATGCGCATGGGCGGATTGCCCGCCGATAAGCAGGGCGGTATCGCCGACCTGCAAATGACCGCCGAACACGGCCGTTATCTGAAACCCTTTGCACGCATCCTGCTGTCGATTGCCTACGTGCGCGACAAAGACAAAACCCGCGCGCTCGTGTTGCTTAACGGACTACGCACGCAATTTCCCGGTAACACTCTGTTTCCGCGGGAGATTGCGCGTTTGACGCCCTCAGTAACGACCGCGCACTAAAATCGGAACCGCCCCGGCAGCACAGCAGGTTTTCATAACAACGCCCATGAACACCATTCGGACGATCGCCATTGTTGTGATGAGCACCGTCTGGATCGCGGGCCAACAGTCCGGCCCCCATGATCTCCTGGCCGAAAGCGCGCAGCGCAAACTGAACCACATTCAAGAAAACGCAAAGTTGGTGAATTGTGATCAAACGCCGACGGTCATCACGGAAGAGGAAATCAACGCCTACCTTGCTTCAGGCCGCGTAATGCTGCCGCAGGGACTGAAGCAGATCACATTTCAGGGCCAGTCAGGCGTGGTGACTGCACAGGCCAGCATTGATTTCGATGAAATTGCATCTGGGCAACACTCTTCCAACCCGCTGCTCTCGCTTTTCAGCGGCACCCGGACGGTGCAGGTTGAAGCCGACGGCTCAGGCTCTAAAGGACAAGGCAGAGTGCACGTCCGCAGCGTCGTAGTCGATGGCGTTGAGGTTCCGCAGATCGCGCTGGAATTCTTCCTGAGCAGATACGTCACGCCAAAACATCCATCTGTTGGAATAAATTCCGATTTTAGGCTGCCGAACCGAATCGAGGGGGCGACCATCGGCTACCATAAGCTGATCGTGGTGCAGAAGTGAGCGCCCGGCCCATTCATCAGAAATTCACCCGTTTGTAACTGTGCTGTAACACAGCGCCAATAGAAACGAGCATATCGATATTTCGAGGAGAAATCGTCGCATGATGCGTAGACTCACCCTGCTACTGCTGTGCGCAATTTTCACCCTGGCCACGACGGCCTGCAACCGCACCGAAAAACCAAAACCGCCGCAGACTGGCCTGAACGCAGCCGGCGCCACGTTCCCGTATCCCATGTATTCGAAATGGTTCAGTGAATACCACAAGCTGCACCCCGAGATTGAGATCAATTACCAATCCATCGGCAGCGGCGGTGGCATTCGGCAGGTCACGGAGGGTACGATCGACTTCGGCGCCAGCGACATGCCTATGACTGACGCGCAGCTCGCCGAAGCTCAAACCAAGCTCAAGACCAGCGTGCTGAACATTCCCACCGTGCTGGGCGCCGATGTGCCTGCCTACAACCTTCCCGGAATCCTCGAAGTGAAGTTCACCCCTGAGGCTTTGGCCGGAATTTTTCTGGGTAAAATTACCAAGTGGAATGACAAGGCCATCACCAGCGTAAATCCGGGCGTCAAGTTCCCCGACAAAAACATTATCGTGGTTCACCGCTCCGATGGCAGCGGGACCACATTCATCTGGACCGACTACCTCTCAAAAGTCAGCAGCGAGTGGAAAAGCAAAGTCGGCAGCGGTACCTCCGTCCAGTGGCCTGTAGGCCTCGGCGGCAAGGGCAATGAACAAGTTGCCGGAACCGTTCGCCAACAGGAAGGAGCCATCGGATACATCGAACTCATTTACGCTCTGCAGAACAACATCGCGTTCGGCAGCGTCCGAAACGCCGAGGGCAATTTCGTGAAAGCGTCCTTGGACGGAGTAACGGCGGCAGCGGCATCTGTTCCCGATATGCCGCCGGACTTTCGCGTCTCCATCACCAACGCACCGGGCAAGAACGCATATCCCATCTCGAGTTTCACCTACCTGCTGATTCCGGAGCAATCCAAAGACGCTGCGAAAGCCAAAATTCTGGCCGACTTTCTCAACTGGATGGTTACCGACGGGCAAAAAATGACGAACGCGCTGTCCTACTCGCCATTGCCGGACAATGTCGCCCAGAAGGTGAAGGAAGCCATTAAGCAAGTCAAGTAAGGTGCTGTAATATAGCCAGTTGTAAGTGGTCGGTTGGCGGTAATCAGGAAGCTAGCTCAACCCTTGGCCACCGACGACTGGGGCCCTTGGCCACTGCTTTTTCCCTTGTCTCCTTTGATTCGCCCGCCCTGCGCTGCCTGCGCGGATGTTTTATACTAGGTTTTAGCAGATGTCCCCTCGGTAGCTTTCGTTACCGTCAATGGGGTCCCCGTCGGCAAAGATTGAAGGCAACGAGTAAGACCCTCGCATGGCTCGCATTTCGCTGGAAAATCCAGAGTATTATCTCAACCGCGATACCTCATGGCTCGCGTTCAACCGGCGTGTTCTCGAAGAAGCTCAGGACGAAGGCAACCCGCTCCTGGAGAGACTGAAGTTCCTCGCCATCTCCGCCAGCAATCTGGATGAGTTTTTCGAGATTCGCGTGGCCGCCATGATGCAGCAGATTGAAGACGGCTACAACGAAGCCGGCCCCGACGGAGTGACCTTGGCGGAGAAGCGCGAGATTCTGGCACGCCTCACCCACAAGTTTGTGGATGAGCAGTATGACTGCTGGAACGCCTTGCGCCCGGCATTGTCCGGGCATGGAATTCGCGTACTGGGCTTGCACGAACTGGATGCTGATGCCCGCCGCTTTGTCAACGAATATTGCGAGAAAGAGTTGGATCCTCTGCTCACGCCTGTCACCGTTGATCCCACTCATCCCTTTCCGCGTGTGATCAACAAGGCGCTTTGCCTGGGATTTCTTTTGCGCCGCCGCCGCCGCTCCGCCATAACCTATACGGGAGTTGTGTCCGTGCCTCGCGCCTTGCCGCGCCTGGTGCGCCTGCCCTCAGACACCACGACCGACTTCATTTTCCTTGCCGACTTGGTCGCGCACCACGCGCAGAACATGTATCACGGCTACGACATCGTTTCCTCGGCGCCGTTCCGCGTCACGCGCAACAGCAATCTCTATCTGCAGGAGGAAGAGGCGCGCAATCTTCTTGAATCGGTGCGCGCCGAGTTGCACAACCGGCGTAAAGGCGATGCCGTCCGCATGGAAATTGAGGCCGACGCCGATCCCGAGATCATCGACCGCCTGCGTACTGTGTTCGAGCTTGATCCCTGGCAGGTCTTTCCCGTGAACGGCCCGGTCAACCTTTCGCGGTTGTTCAACGTTTACGATCAGACGCCGCGACCCGATCTCAAGTACCGCTCCTTCACCCCGCGCGAGCTGCGCCTCACCGCCAAGTCGCAGAATCTGTTCGAGGAACTCCGCCGGCACGACGTGCTGTTGCACCATCCCTTCGATTCGTACGACGCAGTAGTCTCGTTTATCGAGTCGGCGGCGGAAGATGAACACGTACTCTCGATCAAGCAGACGCTCTACCGCACCAGCGAGCACTCTTCCATCGTTCCGTCGCTCATGGATGCGGCGTCGCGCAAGGAAGTGACGGCGGTGGTTGAACTGAAGGCGCGGTTCGATGAAGCTTCGAATATCCGCTGGGCGCGCGACCTGGAAGATGCCGGCGTGCAGGTCTTTCACGGATTGGTCGGTCTGAAGACGCATTGCAAACTTTCGCTGCTGGTGCGCCGCGATCCCGATGGCATGCGCAGCTATGCGCACATCGGCACCGGCAACTACAACGCCACCACCGCGCGCATCTATACCGACCTCAGCCTGTTCACGGCGAATCCGGAAGTTACCCGCGCCGTGCACGACGTCTTCAGTTTCCTCACCGCTTACGCCGAGAACCCCAGCTACGATCCGCTGCTCGTGGCTCCGCTTGATCTCGCCGAGAAAGTCATCGCCTTAATTGACCGCGAGGCCGAGCACGCGCGCCAGGGCCGCGGGGGTCGCATCATTGCCAAGATGAACGCGCTGCTCGACAAGAACATGATTCAAGCTCTGTATCGCGCTTCCCAGGCCGGGGTTGAGATTGATCTCATCGTGCGCGGCATTTGCGCCCTGCGGCCGGGAGTGCGCGGCCTGAGCGATCGCATCCGCGTGCGCAGCATCGTAGGCCGCTTCCTCGAGCACAGCCGGGTCTACTATTTCGCCAATGGCGGCGAGGAAGAAATCTACATGGGCAGCGCCGACCTGATGCCGCGCAATCTCTACGAGCGCGTCGAGGTGCTGGTGCCCCTGCGCGACGAATTTCTGCGCGAGCGCGTGCGCCGCGAAATCCTCGATGCCTATCTCGCCGACAACCGCAAAGCCCGCATCCTGCTTCGCGACGCAACTTACATTCGGGCCTGGCAGCCCATGCACGGCAAACGCAATCGCAGGCCGCCAACCGGCGCAGCCGCTTTCAGCGCGCAGGATTATCTGATCGCCGTGGCCGAGGGCAAACAGGCCGCTCTTGCTCTACCACAGCTCTCCGCAGCGAAGCGCAAAGCTCCCGCAGGAAGAGTACGATAAGCTCCGATGATCATTTATTTTCTGCGTCACGCCAGCGCCGGCGAAGCCGTCCTCAATCCGAAGAAGGACGAGAAGCGCGCGCTCGACAAAGACGGCATCGAGCAGTGCGGTTATGTGGGCCGCGCTCTGGCCGCCATCGAAGCGCAGGTGGACGTGATTATTTCCAGCCCTCTCAAGCGCGCCACTCAGACCGCTTCGCTGGTCGGCAACGAAATGGGTTACGAAGGCAAATTGCAGATCGAAGCTGCGCTGCGCCCGGGGGCAACCTTCGCCGACTTCCGCCGCCTGCTCGAAAAATACGCCAGCCAGGAATCCATCATGGTTGTCGGACACAATCCCAATCTCAGCCAGTACCTGGGCACGGTAATCAGCGAGTCTGGATGTGAAGCGTCAGTCGAATTGAAGAAGGGAGCCGTGGCCCGCGTCAACATGCGCCGCAGCTCCGGCACGCTGCAGTGGTGCTTAACCCCAAAAGCGCTGCGCACTCTCTACACTGCCGCGGTGGAAAGTTCCCGCCCAAACACTTCGCGGAAATAAGCACAGTCCTTCTCGATCGCCCACAGTTCCAGGTCCACGCCCATGCGGCGGCGGGGCACCAGCGTCAAGCGTATCTCAGCCCCGTGCTGGCTGACCCGCACCTTCTGCACGGCGCGGCTCCGCCCCAGGTTGAGCGCGCGCGCCAGCCGCAGCAGCAGAATCGCTTTCTGCACGCCGGCTCTCTCGGCCGGATCAATCGACTTCATCGGCGTGTCTTCCATCGCCGGCCGCGATTTCCCCAGGTAGCGCGCAATCGCCGCGATAATGCGGCGCTGCTGCGGCGTGTAGCCTAGAATCTCCGAGTTCGAAATGATGTAATAGGTGTGCCGGTGATGCCCGTTGCGGTTGACATAGTCTCCCACCTCGTAGAGCATCGCGGCCGCCGACAGCCACTCGCGGAATTCCGGCGCCAGCCCATGCACCGATCGCAATGCCGAGAATAAAAACATTGCAGACTCGCGCACATCCAGCGCGTGCTTCATGTCCACGTGGTAGTGAGCGACTGCCCTGGTAATCGATTCCCAGCGCTCCGATTCAATCTGTTTTCCCGAGCGCGTGCTGCGGTCGTGTTCCGCCGCCATCTGCGCCAGCAGTCCGTCGCGCAGACCTAATGCTGAATAGCGAAATCCTTTGAGATGGCAGCGATCGAGCAGTTCGTGATAAACAATCGCGCCGGCGACAATAATCTCCGCCCGCCGCGGACCGATGCCTTCAATCTGTCGCCGATCGTCCACCGGCAGGCGCGCCAGTCGCTTGGCGAGTTGCGCCATCTCTGCGCGCGAAACGATGAGGCGCTGCCGGCTTCCGTTTTTTCGCAGATGGCTGGCTGCGGCTGCCAATGCGGCTGCGGTTCCGGACGTGGCAATCACATTCTTGACTTTCGCCGCCACCACGCGCGGGGCGATGCGGTTCACTTCGCGGGCCACGAACCCTTGCAGCCGTTTCAGTTCGCCCTTGCGCGGCGGATCATGGCTAAGAAATTCGTCGGTAAGGCGCACTGCGCCCAGCGGCAAACTCACCATGTCGCGAATGTGTCCCCGCCCGGAAACCGTCAGCTCGCAACTTCCCCCGCCCAGGTCCATCATCAACGTGGGCGCGCTGTCGACGCGCAGATTGGAGATTAGTCCAAGATGAATCAGGCGCGCTTCTTCCAATCCGGAAATAATCTCGACCTTCCATCCGGTCGCGGAGCGCACCCACTCCAGGAAAGCTTGCGAATTGCGGGCATCACGCAAGGCGCTGGTGGCGACCACTCGGACTGGGTCCGTAACCACCTGCTGCGTGGCGCGGTGAAAGCGCCGCAGAACCTTCACTGTTTCGGCCATCGATTCGGGGATAAGGAAGCCGGAACGAAATACGCCTTCGCCTAGGCGCGTAACCTCGCGGTCTTCGTGGATGGAGCGAAGACGGCCACGCGTAAGGCGCGCGATCTTCAGCCGGACGGAATTCGAACCGATATCAACCGCGGCAAAGGTTGGCATGAGGCAAGGCCAACAGTTTACATGCCAAATGTCGCGCGGTCATCCGGCGGTACGGGGCCGTGCTGGTCCTTCGTTTGGCGGAGAAGTCGGTTTGTAGGGTGGCGGTTTGATCTGGGCCAGGGCGTTCAGAAGGTTGAGCGCGCAGGTCAGACAACAAGACCCTTGTTGCCGCGAGGTTTCCCTATAGCACTGGATGTCATATTCGAGCACAGCAGGGTTCGCCGAGCACAGCTCGCACTGAGCCTGCCCCCTCCGCGCTCGAAAGGTCATTGTGTCAGTCACAGGTCCCCTCTATTCGTTTACAGTAACCGGGAAACCTGCGCCGTTACCGGACGCACCGATGTTGGTGACGAGAATCACATAAGAGCTGGTGATCCGCTGACCTGGAAAACTGTCCCAATTTCATCAACCCCGAAGATTCCTCAAACCCATCTGATTCTCCGCGTACTCCGCGACCGTTCTCAGCCATCTCCGTGTTTAAGGTTTTGATAAGACTTCGACAACCAGGTCTCAAATCGCGCAGTGCACAGAGAGCAGCCGCAGAGAGCGCGGAAAGCCCAGAGAACGTTGGATGAGATTCCTAGGCGGCAGACATCGAAGGCCGGCTCTTCCGACTAGGCAGGTGAGCCGGGACGTGGGCGGCGGCAATGGGCTTGGGGGCGAAGCGTGCACCTCGTATCTGCGAAAGCACGGCAACCGCATGGCGAAACTTGGCTCCGGTCACGTTGTGCAGTTCCGCCACCAGAGACGACTCGCGCACTTCGCCGAGATGCTCGCTGGCCGTCTGCTTCAGAGTCAGCCAGTCATGCCAATCGCCCACGGCGTCTTGCAAGCGCTTGAGCCCAGCGATGAACTGCACAGCTTCCGCGGATGGCTCGGCAAACTCGGCGGCGTAGCGCGCACGCTTGCTCAGGATGCGGTATTGATGCAGCAGAGGCTCGGTAATCGGCGCATCCTCGCGGTTGATCCGTTCCAGCATCCCTCTCGCAACTGTCAGAGGATCCCGGCTCGCTTCCGGATTAAAGTTTTTGCTGGCGCGCTTCAGCCGCTTGCGAATCTCGCGGACGCTGTCTTCATCGACCGCCTTCCGCAGCTTCTTCTCCTGCTCGCCACGGAGTTCGATCAGATAGTTCACCAGTTGCGTCTTGCGCCTCGGCTCCTGTGGCATCTTCAAAGCACGCAACGCCGCCAGTTGCACGTCCAGATCGCGCACCTTGCCCGCTCGTTTGCGGATTTGTCCCAGCATCTTCAGCAGTTTTTTCTGACTGCGTTCCAGCTTCGGAGAAAGTTCACCCAGCAGTATCTGCAGTCGCCGCGTGCCCGTGCGGAACCGGTGTACGTTCTCCGCCCGCGGTTTCGAGGAAAGCTTGACCAGGTCCTGCTCAAGCTTCTGAAAAACCATACGGCTTCGCTTTGGCTGGATCGGCATGGAAGTCGCTACAATCGAATCGGGAGATGAAAATACAGGCTTAGCTGGGAAAAGGCAACCCTGAAAAGCTTTGCCATTTTAACATCCTGTTAACAGGATTCTGCTACCGTGAAAACGCATGGCTTTGTCTGCCCCACGCCGGTCCGATATGCCTGGTCCGCAACCTGTTGAAGCGACGAAGGTTAGTGGCCTCTCTCCAGCCGCGAGGCAGGCCCAGCCCTTTCTCCATGGAGCCACCGGCGAGACCGGCGACCACATCTTCAAATTCGCCATGCTGCTATGCGGCTTGGCCGTGCTGGCCACCCTGGTGCTGATTGTTTACGAACTGGTATTGCGCTCCGGGCTCTCCTGGCACGCCTTTGGATTCAAGTTCTTCGCCGGGCACGATTGGGATCCGGTGAAGGAACACTTCGGCGCGTTGCCGTTCATTTACGGAACCCTGGTCTCGTCCCTCTTAGCTCTGCTGATCGCCGTGCCTCTGTCGATCGGAGTGGCAGTCTTCACCACGGAGATGTGTCCGCCGGCCTTGCGCGGGCCGCTTTCATTCTTCGTCGAACTTTTGGCCGCGATTCCAAGCGTGGTCTACGGACTGTGGGCAATCTTCGTGCTCGTACCGCTCCTCAGCAACTATGTTCAGCCTTTCCTCGCCAGAACATTCGGCTGGACTGGATTGTTTGAAGGTCCACCCTACGGCATCAGCATGCTGGCGGCAGGGATCATCCTGGCGGTCATGATCATCCCCATCATTTCGTCGATTACTCGTGAAGTGCTGATGGTTGTGCCCCAACATCAACGCGAAGCTGCGCTCGCGCTCGGCGCTACGCGATGGGAGATGATTCGCGTCGGTGTGCTGCGCAATGCCCGGGCCGGCATCATGGGGGGCATCATCCTGGGCCTGGGCCGCGCTCTGGGAGAAACCATGGCCGTCACCATGGTGATCGGAAACCGCCCCGAGATCGCCAAGTCATTGTTCGCGCCCGGATACACCATGGCCAGCGTACTCGCCAATGAGTTCAGCGAGGCCACCGGCGATGTTTACCTCTCGTCGCTCATCGAGATTGGCCTCGCTCTCTTCCTGGTTACGATCGTGGTCAACGCATTAGCAAGATTGCTGGTCTGGACCGTCACCCGCGGCCAGCCTTCGAGGGCGAATGCCTGAAACCGTCACCACGTCCGCGCTGCACAGCGTAGCGCCCATCGCTCTCCGGCGCCGCATCACCGATCACGTCATGACCGGCGTCGCTGTGCTCACGGTCATCCTCGTGCTGGTGCCGCTGTTCGCGATCTTCACCTACCTGATCTATCGCGGCCTCGGCTCGATCAACTGGGCCTTCCTCACGCAGACTCCAAAACCGGTGGGCGAAGCGGGCGGCGGAATGGCGAATGCGATAGTGGGCTCCGGGCTGATCCTCGGTCTCGCCAGCATTCTGGGCGTTCCCATCGGCGTGGGCGCAGGTATCTACCTGGCGGAGTTCGGCCGCAACCGCTTCGGCGATGTGATTCGCTTCATCGCCGACGTGCTGAATGGAGTGCCATCGATCGTGATGGGCATCGTGGCCTACGCGATCGTGGTTCTGACCCAGGGACATTTCTCAGCTTTGGCGGGCGGCGTAGCCCTCGCCATCATGATGATTCCCACCATCACGCGCACCACCGAAGAAATGCTTTTGCTGGTGCCGCAAGCCTTGCGCGAGGCGGCCTACGGGCTGGGTATTCCGCGCTGGCGGACTACTCTCTCCATCACCTTGCGCACCGCAACCTCGGGCGTGATCACAGGAATCATGCTGGCGTTTGCACGGGTCGCGGGCGAAACCGCGCCGTTGCTTTTCACTGCGCTCGGAAATCAATTCTGGAATCTGAAAATCAACCAGCCCACGGCCGCTCTGCCTCTTCAGATCTACACCTACGCCCTTTCTCCTTACGATGACTGGCACCGCCAGGCGTGGGCGGGAGCGTTCGTGCTTATAGTTCTAATCGTCAGCGCGGTCGCGGCCGTGCGCTTCGCCGTACGGCGTGGTACCTTCGGAGCGGCATAGCCTATGGGCGTTGGAATCCAAGTCGAAAACCTGAATGCCTGGTACGGCAAGACTCAGGCACTATACGACATCCGGATAGTGGTTGCGGCGAATCACGCCACGGCGCTGATCGGGCCCTCCGGTTGCGGCAAGTCAACGTTTATCCGTTGCTTGAACCGCATGCACGAGACCATCCCGGAAGCCCGCGTGACCGGCAGCGTCCGCATCGGCGATATCAACGCCTACAACGGCACGTCGGCCACCCAGCTTCGCCGCCGCGTGGGCATGGTGTTTCAAAAAGCGAATCCGTTTCCCACCATGTCGATCTACGACAACGTCGCTTCCGGTCTGAAGCTGAATGGCTTTCGCGACCGCCGCAAGCTCGATGAAATAGTGCATCGCTCGCTCGATTCCGCAGCGTTGTGGGACGAGGTGAAAGATCAGGTTCACAAGAAATCTGGCGCCAGCCTCTCCGGCGGCCAGCAGCAGCGGCTGTGCATCGCCCGCGCGCTCGCGGTAGAGCCTGAAGTCTTACTCATGGACGAGCCCTGCTCGGCCCTCGATCCCATCTCGACCGGAAAGATTGAAGAGTTGATCTTTCAACTCAAAGAGCGGTATACGATAGTGATAGTGACCCACAACATGCAGCAGGCGGCGCGGGTCGCCGAATTCACGGGATTCTTTTTGCTGGGCCGCATGATCGAGTTCGATAAGACGGAAAAAATCTTCACCAAACCGTCGGACAAAAAGACGGAAGACTACATCACCGGCAGATTTGGATAGTGGGTTGACGACCTCCGGTTGAAGCATCCACTGTCGAGCCTTGAGGGCGACGAATGAAACTCATCACACTGCATGACCATCTGAATCCGTCCCAAGAGGTTGAGGTTGACGCAGATTCGATCACCTCAGTGGCGCCGTTTGGTTCCGGTTCTTCGATCCAATGTGGGCAAGGACTCGTTGGAGTTCATGAGACCCCGCACGAGGTCGCGGAAGCAATCAAAAACGCCTAAGGCTGCCGGATCAGACTTAAGGCAAGAAAGGTTCGAATAAATGCGCACGCGTTTTCAACAGGGCCTCGACGATCTGCGCCAGAAGTTGCTCCGCATGGGTGGGCTGGCGGAGCAGGCGGTGGATCGCGCCCGTCAGGCCTACATTGACCGCGATCTCACCCGCTGTCATCTGGTTCTCGAAGGTGAAAGCCTCATTAACACCGCGGAGCGCGAGATCGACGAGGCCGCCTTCGACCTGCTCGCCATGCAGCAGCCCATGGCTGTCAACCTGCGCTTTATCCTCGCCGTGACCAAGATCAATTCCGATCTGGAGCGCGTCGGCGATCAGGCCGTCAACATCGCCGAGCGCGTCATGGATATGGTGGAATTGCCGCCGGCAGACTTGCCCGTCAACATAGCGCGCATGGGCGCGGCCGTCAGCGCCATGGTCCGCCGCTCTCTGGAATCGTTCATCGAAGGCAAGGCAGAACTAGCGCAGGCCGTTCTCGAAATGGATAACGTCGTCGATCGCATGAAGGACGATGCCTTCATCCAACTGGTGAAGACTATGAACCAGCGTCCCGAAGTAGTGCGGCAGGCGCTCGACGCGCTGCTCGTAGCCCGCAATCTCGAGCGCGTAGCCGACCACGCCACCAACATCGCTGAGGACGTGATCTTCTGGGTGCAAGGCGCCGACGTACGCCACAATGCTCCCGCGGAGGAGCATGCAGGCCCCAAGCCAGGTCACGAAGGCTCAACCCGCGCCTCGGGAGTGTGAGAACCCAAAGTGGTCTGTCATCCTGAGCGGAGCAGATTGATTCGCGAAGCGAATCAATCTGCGGAGTCGAAGGATCCCTCGCACCTTCGCATGCCCCGCGGCCTTACAAGGCGTTTCCACGAGGCTCTGCGGCCCTGGCCGCTGTTTTGACCGAACGTTCAGAACTGAATTACGCTCATCTCTCTCATAGGATTAAATCCCGCGGAGGCCCCGTGACCCGATTCTCCCGCACAGTTGTCTTTGCCGCGTTGCTCGCAATTCCTATTCAACTCCTCGCGCAGGATCCCCAGCCCGAGGCCTCGCTCTCGTTGCCCACCAGCAAGACGTTAACGATTCCCACTCCCGGCCGCATCGCCAGCACCAACAGCTTCCCCGCCACTATCGCAATCAGCCCGGACGGCCGCTACGCCGCTCTGCTCAACAATGGCTATGGAACGCAGGAAACCCTGGCCATGCAGTCGATCGCGGTTCTCGATCTGAAGACCAATCAACTCTCCGACTTCCCTGACAAGCGCTTCGGAGAAGAAGTCCACCAAAGCTACTTCCTCGGCCTGGTCTTCGGCTCCGATGGCAAGCACCTTTATGCATCAGTAGGTTCGATCACTGATCCCAAGGGAGAGAAGCCAGGAAACACTGGCAACGGAATCGCGGTCTACAGCTTCACCAATGGCAAGGTCGCGCCCGAGCGCTTCATCGCCATCGAGCCGCAAGCCCTAGCCGCAGGGAAGAAGGTCGCCGTCGCTTTGCGCAAGACGCCAGCAGGCACCGCGATTCCATATCCCGCAGGCTTGGCGCTGCTTTCAGGCGGACGAGGCAACAACAACAATAAAGACCGCCTCCTCGTGGCTAACAATCTCTCCGATAACGCCGTGCTGCTCGATGTCGCAAGCGGCAAAGTTCTGCACCGCTTCGACCTGAGCACCAACGATCTCGTCCCGTCTTCATTCCCCTATACCTGCGTGGTTACGCGCAACGCCCACCGCGCCTGGTGCAGCTTGTGGAATGCATCCCGAATCGCCGAGCTGGATCTGGCCGGCGGCAAAGTCGTCCGCTCGATCAAGCTGCAGGAACCGAAAGATTCCATCGCCCCGGGCTCGCATCCGACAGCAATGCTCTTAAGCACTGACGAGAAGACGCTCTACGTAGCCCTGTCCAATGCCGATGCCGTTGCCGAAGTTTCAACCGAAACAGGCGAGATGATTGCGTCGCTCAATACCACCGTGCGCACCCAGCAGTACGCCGGCACATCTCCCGAGTGCTCTGGCTCAATCTCAGGATGGCAAGCGGCTATTCGTTGCCGATGCATCCGCCAATGCAATAGCCGTCTTCGATACTTCAGATGTTCGACCGGTCTTCGATCCTCACGAGTCTGCGGGTGCCGTTCTCAGCTTAATTCCGCTCGGCTTCATTCCCACCGACTGGTACCCCAGCGCCCTCGCCGTGCAAGGCGACGACCTGCTTATCGCCACTGCCAAAGGTCGAAGCACTGGCCCCAACAATGCCATGGGCAAGACGGCATACGAGATCAAGCACAACCGTCATGCCTACATTGCAACCCTGTTGCGCGGCTCGATTGCAAAGCTGAATATTCCATCGACTCTCGGCAAGCTCGAAGAATTCACCCGCACCGTCGAGCACGACAACCTGCTGCACGACAATCCCGGAGCCATCCAGTTCCCTGGCGGCAAGAATCCCATCAAGCACGTCATCTACGTAATCAAAGAGAACCGCACCTTCGACCAGATCCTCGGCGATCTGAAAGTGGGAGACGGCGACCCCTCGCTCACGATCTATGGCGCCGACATCACGCCCAACGAGCACAAACTCGCCCGGCAATTCGGCGTGCTCGATAACTTCTACGACAGCGGAGAAGTTTCCGGCGACGGCCATCTCTGGTCAACCGCCGCCATCACCAGCGACTACAACGAAAAGACCTGGCAGATCGCCTACCGCGGCAAGGAGCGCACCTATGACTTCGGGGGCAGCGTCGCCGATGAAATCGCGCTCGACCACAATCAGCCAGATATCGACGATCCCGCCACTGGATTTCTCTGGGACAACGTCGCACGCCATGGGCTGAGCTATCGCGACTACGGCGAGTTCGTGAACGCCGAATGGTGCAGCAAAACTCGTAAGGCAGCGCCCAAGCAGGGAACTCCTTCGGAGCAGGAAGTACAGTGCCCGCGCCCGGAACTTCACCAGGGCGATGCTCTGCCTTCGAATATTGGCGATCCGCACGGCGGGCCGAGTCCGTTCCCGTGGAACGTGCCGTTGTTTAATGGTGTGAAACCCACGAAAGCCGTCCTGCGCGATCACTTCGACCCGCTCTATCCCGACTTCAACACCGACTATCCCGACCAACTCCGCGCCGACGAATTCCTCAATGAATTCGGGGCCTACGCGCGCGCCCGCGCGGAAAACGAAAGCCCTGAATTCCAGTTGCCGGCATTCGTCCTGCTCTATCTTCCCGACGATCACACCGGGGGCACACGGCCCGCTCGTCCGCGCCCAGCGGCCTCAGTGGCCGACAACGATTTAGCGCTGGGCCGCATTGTCGACGCCGTCTCGCACAGTCTCTACTGGGATGACACCGCCATCTTTGTGTTGGAAGATGACGCACAAGACGGCTGCGATCACATCGATGCCCATCGATCTATCGCGTTTGTAGTCAGCAAGTATTCGCCGGGCACCGCCGCCGAGCCCTACGTCGATCACCGCTTCTACACCACGGTCAACATGATTCACACCATGGAAATGCTGCTGGGCCTGCCTCCCATGAACCAGAACGACGCGTACGCTCCAGCCATGGGACCGATGTTCTCAGGCAAGGGCGACCAGCCAGCGTTCAAAGCAGACTATCGCAATCTAAAGAACGGTCTGATCTATGAAACCAACAAGCGGGACGCTGCCGGCGCCAAAGAATCGGCGAAAATGGATTTCTCGCATCCCGACGCAGCCGGAGCCGCGCGTTTGAATGACGTTCTCTGGCGCGACCAGAAGGGCGACACGCCCGTTCCGGTGCCACAGCATTCGGTATTTCCAGCCGGAGGCGATTAGAGGATTGTTCGCCGTTGCTCCGAGTGGGGTCAGATCGAGATTGCGAGCGAAAAAATTTTAAGATCGATCTGGATAAAATATCTGGAATCAATGATTTACGGGTTTTCGAGCTGATTCGATACCGCTAAAATATTGGAAACAAACGACTTACTCGTAAAATCTTCCATCCAAAGGACTTAGTGGATTTTGGCTTGGCTAAGTGCTGTGGAATCAGTGGGCGGCCTCGCAAAATCTTGAATTCGCAGGAGTTATCTCATTGCTATTCTTATGTCAAAGAGCCAATGCGTATTGAGATAGGGTCTCAGGGTTCGGAATCGAAGTCAAGGCAATTCCACGCGGAATCGTCTAACCTGCTAGACTCAAGTAGCTTTTAGGCTACGCGCAGGGTCGATGCAGGGTGGAAACCATGGCGCGGTCACGCCCATAAAAATCGGATCAATGAACGCCTTCGAGATTCCAGAGCACGTTGCCGCCTATCTGAATGCCGCGGCGAAGGAGCCGCAAGACGTGTTTATGTTGGCGCTGCGCGATGTGGCAGAGGCCCACAGAATCACCAGAGTGGCAGTTGCGGCGGGCGTAAACCGATATTATATTTGAGTATAGAGGGGCTATATGGCCGCGAAACGAAACGGCCGCGCTGGCCGGCGGCTAGCGCCTCCGCTTGCCTCAGCTTTACACTAAACATGTGAAGATTGCGCTCGGCCAAATCAACCCCACGGTCGGAGACTTCTCCGGCAACGCGGCCAAGATCATCGACTACTCACGGCGCGCGCAGGCGAGCGGCGCGGGCCTGATCCTATTTCCCGAGTTGTCGGTGTGCGGCTATCCTCCTCGCGATCTGGTGGAGCGCCTGAGCTTCATCGCTCGCAATCGCGAGACCGTCCAGCAGATTGCCGCCGAGACGCGGGGCATCGCCGTCATCTGCGGCTTAGTCACTCCCGCGGAATCCGAAACTGGAAAGTCCGCAATGAACTCCGCCGCGCTGTTGCAGGATGGCAAGATCGCGTTCGTGCAATCGAAGATGTTGTTGCCCACCTACGACGTCTTCGACGAGATGCGCAACTTCGCTCCTGCCCAGAGTCAGCAACTGTTTTCGTTCTGCGGCAACCGGATGGCGCTCACCATTTGCGAAGATGCGTGGAACGACAAGCTGTTCTGGCCCAAGCGTCTGTACACGGTCGATCCCATCGAAACGCTGATTCGCGGCGGCGGTAACTTCGTGCTCAACATCTCCTCGTCGCCTTTCTGGATCGGCAAGCGCGAACTGCGGCGCGATTTGCTGGTCGCGATCGCCCGTCACCACAAGGTTCCGGTCGCGCTGGTCAATCAAGTCGGAGGCAATGACAGCCTGGTCTTCGACGGCTCCAGCATCGTGCTCAACGCAGAAGGCAATGTGATCGCGCAAGGACGTTCGTTCGAAGAAGATCTAATCTACTTCGACTCAACTACGCTCATCGGCGACTTGCGCGAACAGATCGAAGGCGAGGAAGCCAGCGTGTTCGCCGCCCTGGTGCTAGGCACGCGTGACTACATGCGCAAGTGCGGATTTCAAAAGGCCATCATCGGGCTGAGCGGCGGAATTGATTCGGCCCTCACCGCAGTCATCGCCGCCGACGCCGTCGGGCCGGAGAACGTGATCGGCGTGGGCATGCCAGGCCCATATTCTTCGCAGGGCTCCATCGACGATGCCCGCGCGCTGGCGAAGAATCTCGGCATCCGCTTTGAACTGCTCTCGATCAACGGCGCGGTTGAGGCGTACCGGCAAACCTTGCAGGAAGTTTTTGCGGGACGGAAAGAAGATGTGACTGAGGAGAACATTCAGTCGCGCGCGCGGGGAACACTGCTGATGGCGTTGTCTAATAAGTTCGGCGCGATCGTACTTTCAACCGGCAACAAGAGCGAACTGGGCGTGGGCTACTGTACACTTTACGGAGACATGGTGGGCGGCCTCGCAGTCATCTCGGATGTGCCGAAGACACTGGTCTACCGGCTAAGCCACTACGCGAATTCGCGGCGGCCGGTAATTCCGAAGGCTACGCTGGAGAAGCCGCCCTCGGCGGAGTTGCGGCCCAATCAGAAAGACAGCGATTCACTGCCGCCCTACGAGATTCTCGATGCCGTGCTCGAGGATTATGTGGAAGCGGCGCACTCGGCTGAACAGATTGCCGCCGATCATGGCTTTGACCTGGAGGTGGTGCGGCGCGTAGTCCGGATGGTGGACCGCGCCGAATACAAGCGCCAGCAGGCTGCGCCGGGCATCAAGATTTCTGCGAAGGCCTTCGGCTACGGCCGCCGTATTCCCATCGCTGCGAAGAGTGAGGTTTGAAAGCCATTGGTCGGAGAGTCCCGGCGTGTCCTGCTCTGCAAGAATCATTATTGAAGTGAAAGGAATCCATGCGTAGCTTTCTCGATCTCGTTGTCATCCTGCTGTTGGCGGGCGGTCTGGCCTCAGCCCAAACCCCGGCGCCTGCGAAGCAACCCGCCAGTCCTGCTTCATCGACGGCCGGCAATCTTCCCTCGGAAGCTACGGTTGACTCATTTCTGCAGCAGACGTTCGGCTGGGACTCGCAGGTGAGCTGGAAGATTGCCGGCATTAAGCCATCACCGGTGCCGGGCTTGGCCGAGGTCGATGTCATTTTTGCCAGGGCCGAGGGGCAGCAGGGGATGCGGATCTACGTGAGTTCGGACGGCGAGCACGCCTTGGCAGGGCAGATCGATATCATTCCCTTCGGGGCCAAGCCGTTCGACGCGGCGAAGAAGAAGTTGGAGAAGGGCATTAGGGGCCCGTCTCGCGGACCGAAAGATGCGGCGGTTACGATCGTCGAGTTTGGCGATTTGCAGTGTCCGGCGTGCAAAGCGGCGCAGCCTGCGATCGAGGCACTCATCGCGGCTGAACCGAATGTGCGCTTCGTCTTCCAGAACTTCCCCCTTGTTGATCTGCATAACTGGGCGGCGAAAGGAGCAGCTTACGCCGACTGCGTCGGCGAGGCTTCGAACGATGCTTTCTGGAAGTTCATCGCCAAGACCTACGAGACTCAGGTTGACATCAACGCCGAAAACGCCGACGAAAAGTTGACTGCGCTGGCCGATGCCGTAGGCTTGAAGGGCGCGGATATCGCGGTGTGCGCCGGCACTCCCATAGCCCAGGCGCATGTTGACGCGTCGGTCGCCCTCGGCAAATCAGTGGGTGTGACGGGCACGCCAACTCTGTTTCTCAATGGGCGAATCATTGGGAATGTGTCCAGCGTTCCCCTCGACACGCTGAAAGCTCTGGTGGAGTTTGCCGCGAAGCAGAAGTAAATTGAGCTTCGGGCTTCGGCTTGGGCATCGGGAAGTCAAGCGGCTTCCGGCGTCCGGCGTCGCTCGAGCTTTTGATCTGAGAGCGGCAGACTCAATTAAAGGAAGATGGCCGCCGAAGACAGAAGCCCGAAGCCCGCTACTTCTCGCTCACCCAGATTTCATCCGTGGTTAGGTTCCGATTGGCGACTACGTGCGGTGTGATGACGATGAGCAATTCGTCGTCCTCTTTCATGCGGGTGTTGTCGCTGGCGGCCCAGTTCAGGCCGGGAATGGCCGCGATTCCCGGGATGCCGCTCATCGAGCGCTGATCGTTGGTGGTGATTTCTCCCGCGACCACAGCGGGTTCGCCGTCGCGCAGCCGTATGCTTGCCTTGTATTCCTGGTTCGAAAGCACGGGCACACCGTTCGAGCTTTGCCCGGTCAGCGAGCGTACTTGCAGTTCAAGGGTCAGGCTCACGTCTCGGTTGCCGTGGACGGTCGGCTTCGCCTTAAGGCTCAGGCCCAGATCCTCGTAACTGACCGAGGGAAATGGAGCGACGTAGCTCTGATTGCCCAGCACCGCGGAGATTGCCGATGAGTTATATATGGGCGCGTAGGTTCCGTTCAGGATGGGATAGCGTTCTCCCAGATGGAATGTGGCATCGCTGCCTTGCCCTGCACGCAGAGTGACGTGACTGAGGCTGCGAGACCATGACTCGTTCAGCGAAAGAGCGGCCGTAAGGTGATCGAGGCTCACGCCGGAAAACGTGAGCCCGTTGCCGAAAGTTGCCAGGGGCTGGCTGAAGATACCACTGGACTGGCCCTGCAGTTGCGCCAGAAGCCCGGAGATCGCGGAGCTTCCTGCGGCGTTAATGCCTCCGGAAGAAATCAACTGGTTGACGAGCGACGAGATGCTTTGCCCCCCGAGCGCGGCCAGCGCTGCTACCGGAATGTTGTACATGTTGAATGTGTTCGGAATGTGCATGCCGATTTCGCGGGTGAAGTTGTGGTCAACCTGGAAGACTTGCACGTCGAGCGACACTTGCGGGCGGTCGCCGGTCAACTGGTGAAGCAGGTTGGTACATGCGGCGAGCGTGGCCTGCGGGGCGCGCACTTCGACGGTGCCGATTTGTCCCGAAGTTATTTTCTGGAAGTCGCAGATATTGCGCAGGGAGGTGACCAATTCGGTGGCCTGCTGCGGCGTGGTCGCTCCCGGCACCTTGAACGTGGCCAGGGACATGCGGTCAAACTGCTTGTGATTCTCCGTAGTATCCTGCGCGATCAGCAACTGGTGGGAGTCGAGCGCCGTCCACATGGACTTGCTGACGCGGCAGGCGAGCCTGAGAGCGGTGAAGAAGTCAACATCGTTGACATAGAAACGCACCGTCTTCGATTGCACCGAATCGTCGAACTGCGCAGTGACGCCGTAGGCTGAGGCCAGCTCCGTGAACAGGCCGCGAATATCGCCGCGGTAGTGAAACGTGGCCTGCTCGGCTTTGGGCTGAAGATGGATTTCAGCGGAATCGGCCAACAGCGCCGGCAAGCCGCTCAGGGCGGGCGCCGCTGGGTCGCGGACAGCTTCAGCAAGGCGTGTTTGGGTGTAGTCATTGTCAGGATCGAGATCGAGCGCCGCGCGAAACTCGGCTGCGGCCTTGTCCCGTTGGCCATCGGCCAGCAATGTGTCTCCGCGCTCGGTGTGCTGAAACACCAACTGCGCCTTGGTTAATTCTCGTGCCGAGAGAAACTTTATATCTTGTGGAACCAGCCGAGCAGCCCGGTCGAACTGGGCCAGCGATTCTTCCACATGCTTTTGCTCCTGCAATTTGCGTCCGTGGTTATAGGCGCTGCGGGCCTGCTTGAGGTCGTCCTTGGTGGGAAGGCAATTGATGGCGCCGGGTTTGCCGCTGCCGCATGAGACTTTCGGAGTGTCGGGAGCATCATCGCCAGCAAAAGCGGGGACGGCGGGCATCACCGCCAGCAGACACGCCACCAAAATGGACGACAGACACCGCATAGTTTCGATTTTAACCTGCCGCCTGCTCCCCACGAATAGCTAGTAGTGCGCGTACCTTCGGTCTAAACGGGCAGGCTCTTGGGCAGGCAGCACGTGAGAGAACGTGCAGAACGCGCTTTCTTGCAAGATCGGAGTCTAGCTACTGCAGCTTCGCGTACTCCGCTTTAGCTTCCTTCAGGATTGGAATGTCAGGGTCGGCATCTTTCCAGAGGGCGAGGAAGTCCTGGTAAGCGGCCTTGGCTTTGGCAGTGTCACCGGAGACGGCGTAAGCGCGGCCGAGTTGCAGATGCGCCAGCGAGCCCAGGGGAAAGTTCAGCACAATGCCGCGGTGATCGAGAATCTTCTGGAACTCGCCAACCGCCGCGGCGCCGTTGCGGGCTGCCAGGTATGCCAGGCCACGCATATAAACCGGGTACAAGTTGCCAAACGGTTGTGGTCCGCCCAGATCGTAGGGAGCAGCCGCTTCCAGAGAGATCAGAGTCTGAGATGCGTTCCCCCCGCTGAGCTCAATGGCGGCGTGAATCGTAGGCAGCCAGTAGAGTTTCAGCATCGTATTCGTAGCTTCGCTCCGTTCCAGTTGCTCGACAAGGCTTTGCGCCCGGGCGGTGTCGCCCGCTCGCGCCAGAGTCAGGGCCGCCAGCACTCTTACGTCCCGTCCAGGCGCCAGAGTCAGAGCCGCATCCACCTTCTGCTTTGCAGCCGCCGCATTCCCGAACTCAGCCTCCCGAAGAGCGGCATTGGCCTGCCAGATCGCCCCGGTCTCCTTGGAATCACCGCGCACCGCTGCGTCCACGGCGCGGCGGGAAAAGTCGCGCGCCCGGGCCAGTCGTCCGAAGTACGCTTCGGTGTCGGACTGTGTGGAAAGCATCGGGTCTTCCTCCCCCGGCCTCCCCGCAGCCCAAGTGACCTGGTGATCCATTTCACCGGTATCGCCTCGCAGAAATGCAAGGCCGTAGACGTCGGAACGGATAACCAAGCCGTCGAGTTTCTTGGCTTCGGCCCGTTGCAGGACTGCTCGCGCGTCATCCAGGCGCCCGAGGTTCATGTAAATGCCGGCCAGATTGCCGTACGCCGTGAGCGTGGGCTCAATCTCCAGCGACTGCTCCGTCTCGGCCGCAGCTTTGTCGTATTGTCCGAGCGTGCTGTACAGAACGCCCAGGTTGGTATGAGGTGCTAAATCCCGCGGATAAGTCTTGGCCCAGAGTTCGTAAGCTTCGGTGGCTTTTTCCACCTCGCCGGTGACGTTCTGAAAATAAAAGGCGGAGATGCGGTACTTCTCGCGGTCGCTTACGCGATCCCGCAGATCATAGGCTCTCTTGGCGTAGTCGGCGGCCAGGCTGGCCTGACCGAGGTTGGCATAGTGGACGCCCAGCCCAACATAGGCCATGGCGAAATTGGGATCGAGTTCAATGGCGCGTTTCAGGAACGGGACTGCCTCAGCGTCGCCTTTCGTGCGTCCGGTGGTGATGCCCATGCTGTAAGCCTTCAAGGCTTCCAGCGAAGGCGTAGTTGCTTCCACAGGAACGTCGAACTTCTGGACGGTGGCGAGGGATTCGCCCAGCTTTCCCCGCAGCGCGGAGGCTGCCGTACCCAGCGCCTTCAGTATGTCTTGCTTGGCCGCGGCCTGCTCCTGTTCAGTGGCGAGCGTATCTCCATTGCTGCATCCGACCGTGTTCAGGCCGATGACATACTGGCCTCCCAGGTTGGAAATGGAGCCACGGACGATCGCTTTGCTGCCGGTCCGAATACAAAGTTCCCGCGCCACCTCGGTGGTGATCCGTTCCGTCGTGGGGCGGCCCATCAGGCGCAGGGTTTCTTCGACTCGGCGCTCGGAAAGAATGTTGAGGAAGGGCGACTGTCCCAGTTGAACAGCTAGCGCCTGCTTCAGCGCATCGTCGAATACAGGGTCGCCGGTGGAGTTGGTAAAGTCGGCGAGCACCACGCTGTCTTTCTCCGTGAGTGGCGCAATATTGCGCACCGGAGCGGCCGAACGCGAGCGCCAGTAGAGGCCACCAGCGATCAGGGCGGCTACAACGACCACCCCAACCGGAACCAAAATCTTCCAGCGCGCGCCCGTCGATTGCGCCACTGCCGATGTCTGCGCCGAAGAGACTGCCGGCTGCTGCTTGCCGCTCGATGCGGCCGAGCTTGCTGCCGGCGTTCCGGTTGCCGGCTGGCCGGAGTTCTCGACGGCGGCCGGAACTCCAGTGCGGCTCGATTCGATCTCCCGCTTCAGGCGCTTCAAATCGGCCCGCATTTCTGCCGCAACCTGATAGCGCAGCTCGCGGTCTTTTTCCAACGCTTTACTAATGATCTCTTCGAGCTTTGGCGGCAGGTCGGGATTCAGCCGCACCGCGGACATTGGCGCCTTATGCAGGATGGAATCGAACAAATCGGTGGTCGTGGCTCCGTGAAACGGCAACTGGCCGGTGGCCATCTCATACAACACCGCTCCGAAGGAGAAAAGATCAGTTCGGACGTCAAGCTGGCGCCCGCGGGCTTGCTCCGGAGACATATAGGCGGCCGTGCCCACCGCCGTGCCCGGATTGGTCAGGTGTGCTTCGACAGCCTCGGTACGCGTGGCCTCATTCTGGCTGCTTCCGCCCGCTGCCGTGACTTTAGCCAGGCCGAAATCGAGCACCTTGGCATGGCCCCGCTCGGTCACGAAGATGTTGGCGGGCTTGATGTCGCGGTGCACGATTCCTTTGGAATGAGCGGCGTCAAGCGCGTCCGCTATCTCGATGCCCAGCGACAGCAGCGTCTCCAATTCCATCGGCTGAGCCCCGATCGTGTGCTTCAACGTCTGGCCGTCGAGGAACTCCATGGCGATGAACGCCTGGCCGTCCTGCTCGCCAATGTCGTGGATGGTGCAGATGTTGGGATGGTTCAGCGCGGAAGCGGCCTGCGCCTCCCGCTGGAAGCGGGCTAGCGCTTGGGAGTCCCGGGCCACCTCATCGGGAAGGAACTTCAAGGCGACGAAACGATGCAGGCGGGTGTCTTCCGCCTTATAGACCACGCCCATGCCGCCGCCGCCCAATTTCTCGATGATGCGATAGTGAGAGATGGTCTGGCCGATCATCAGGGGCAAATCTTACGTGGGCGGAATGGGCAAGTCAATGAAGTTGGGAGTTAACTCAACATCAACCGGTCAATATTCCGCGCCTTGCCCGTTTTCTCGTCGCAGTCAATCACCACCGCGCACAGCCGCACATCGCCCGTCGCGGGCTCGAAGCGTACCGGCATGCCGCTGAGGAATTTGTTGACCACCAGTTCTTTCTTCACGCCGATCACGCCGTCATAAGGTCCGGTCATGCCGACGTCGGTGACGTAGGCGGTGCCCTGGGGAAGCACTCGTTCATCGGCTGTAGGCACGTGAGTGTGGGTGCCTACGACCGCGGTTACGCGTCCGTCGAGATACCAGCCCAGGGAAATCTTCTCCGATGTTGCTTCGGCGTGGAAGTCGACAAAGATTATTTTAGCGTCGATCTTCTTTAGGAGTTGGTCGGCGATGCGAAAGGGATCGTCGTTCGAGGCCATGAACACGCGCCCTTGCAGGTTGATCACGGCATAAGGGACTTTGGCTTTGTGACCTTGATAGACGCCCCAGCCGGGCATGTCCGCGGGATAGTTTGCGGGACGAAGCACGCGCCGCTGCGGACCGTGGCCGTTGCCTTCGACCATCTGGAAGTAATCGAGAATTTCGCGCTTGTCCCAGACATGGTTGCCGGTGGTGATTACGTCGATATTCAGCTCGAACAGTTCCTCGGCCAACGCCGGGGTAATGCCGAACCCTGCGGCCGAGTTCTCGCCGTTGGCGATGACCAGATCGATGGCGTGGTCGCGGACAATGCCCGGCAGCCGGTCTTTGACGATGTTTCGTCCCGGCCGCCCGAAGATGTCGCCGATGAAGAGAATGCGCATGTGAATTCCGCCGACTTCGCCTTGAACTTTGATGGTAACACGCGAAAATGTACTGGTTCTCCGCACCTTCCGGAGCAGTAAGGAAAGACCTTATCCCGGAGTTCCGCGGAGAACTTCCGCGGAGAAGTGCTTACGGCTTGGCTAGCTCCACCGTGCGCAGAAAGTCGTAGTTGCCGGCCGGGTTCAATTTCAGATTCACCACACGCTTGTTGTGTACCAGAATATTATCCAGGTACCAGAGGTCGATGTAGGGCAGTTCCTCGGCGAGGATGCGCTGTAGTTCGGCATAGATTGGCTTGCGCCTGGCGGGATCGACTTCGTGGCGGCCCTGATCGATCAGCGCATCCACTTTTGGATTCGAATAATAGCCGCGGTTGGCGCCGTTCGGCGGGAAGCGCGACGAGTGGAAACACAAAGTGAAGATATCGGGATCTTCGTTGCCTCCGATCCAGCGCAGGCCGTAGAGCTGAAATGCCCCATGAGTCACGTCAGAGAAAAACGTAGCGAACTCGAAGCTGCGAATGTCGAGGGCGATACCGACCTGGCGCAACTGCTGCTGCATAACGGCTACCATCAGGCGCGTATTCTCGTCGGTGGAAGTCTTCATCGTGATGTGGAAGCGCACGCCATTGACCGCGGGATAGCCGGCAGCGTCGAGCAACGCCTCGGCTTTGGTGGGATTGTGGTCGTAGGGCGGCACCTCTCCGCTGTAGGCCCAACTTTGCGCGGGAAGAATACTGCGCGCCGGTTGCGCATTGCCGCGCCACAGATACTCGATCATTGGACGGCGGTCGAGGGCGTAGGCGATCGCCTGCCGCACACGCACATCTTTCAGAATGGGATCGCGAAGGTTGAATCCCAGATAAGCCAGGACGGTTCCAGGAGCCCTTTCGACGGCAAGTGCTGGATCGCGCTCCAGAGTAAGGACCGTATCTGGAGTGAGTGAGTTGATCGTGACGTCCCCACTGCCTTTGCGCAGTTCGAGCGCGCGCGTGGTCGCGTCAGGGACTATCGCGAAGCGCACGCGAGCCACCTTCGGCTTTTCGCCCCAGTAGTCGTCGTTGCGCTCGATAACTACTTCCTTGTCGGTCTCGGCGCTGACGAACTTGAACGGCCCGGAGCCGATCGGGCGTGCCGTGATTTCATTGCCGCTGCCGTAGGGCACAATACCGATCGCGCCGTCGGAGATGTTCCACAGCAGTGCCGCGTCCGGCTCCTTCATGTGAAAGATCACGGTGAAGTCATCGGGCGCGTCGATGCGATCGACGAAGCGATAGGCCGCCGTTTTAGTGCTCCGAATCTTCCCAGTAAGCAGGGAATCGAAGGCCCACTTCACATCGCGTGAGGTGAGCGGATGTCCGTCATGAAACTTGACGCCGTGATGCAAGCGAAAGATGTAAGTCAACGGATCGGGGATCTCCCAGCGTTCGGCCAATCCCGGTGCAACGTCGAGGTTGTCCCCGCGAGATAACAGGTCGTCGAAGATCAGACTGTAGATACGCTGGGACTGCGCATCCTGGCCTACACGCGGATCGAGATTCGTGGGGCTTGATTCGATGATCATCACCAGCGTATTGGGATCGGCCGTGCTGGAACAGGAGAGCAGAGAGAACGTCAGCGCAAGCGTGGTTAGAACTGACCAAGCCTGGCGCATTAGAGACAGTCCCGGCACATCTGGTGGATGCTGTTGACAGTTTTCCAGTTGCGGGTGGTGGTCACGACTTGCAAGATTCTATCCACAGCACTCTTCATTAAAACACTTCCGGAAACTCCGTTGGGAAGGTAAAAGTAAATCTCGCTGTCACAACAGCAAAACCTATCTGGCGCAGCGGTCAGTTCCGCTAGTTTCTTCAGAGCTGCCGGCGCGGGGGCCGCAGAGAGAAACATAACGTGGAGTCTGTCGAGGTCGATTTTTCCCTTGTCGAGGCGGCGCTGGTTCAGGAACGGGTTGCTTTCAATCACCGCCGCCATCTCGTCGCTGCTTCGGGAGATGACGGAAACCGCGAAACCAAACTCGCGAAGAATTGTTTCCTCAATTCGTTTGGATAATTTAAGTGTGGAGAGCTTGCCAGCCTTGAAAACTACATTTCCGCTCTGAATGTAGGTCTGCACCTGCTCGAAGCCCAGCGCCTCGAAAGACTTTCGGAGTTGATCCATCTTGACGCGCTTGTGCCCGCCAACGTTGATTCCGCGAAGCATTGAGATGTAGATCGGCATGTGTTGACTGGGAATTAGTTCTAAGGGTACGAAATCTTACCGAGCACCACGGCTCGGCGCGCGCCTGTTGCCGAAGGAACATTCGAGGCCCGCCCGTGCCAGGTTTCGTGCGCCAAGACTGCAAAGGCCACAGCTTCTTTCGCCGCCGACGGAAGGCCGAATTCGTCGGAGAATCGCAGCCGCAATCCGAGCGGCGCGAGGTCATTGGTTAACATTGAAACCAGTGTAAAGTTTTTGGCTCCGCCGCCGGAGAGGATCATTTCATGAAACGCTTTCTTCTTGTCACCTTTGGGGTTCCTTATGAGGAACCTCCGCACGGCGTCAGCAATCGATTTGGCGGTCAGCGCAGTGGCCGTCGCCACAATGTCCTGCTTGCGGCTACCGCGGCAGCTTCGTAGAAAATCGCGGACAAACTCGCGGCCAAATTCCTCTCGCCCGGCGGTTTTAGGAGGGTTTCTCTTGAAGAAGTCGCGTCGTAAGAATTTGCCGGTGACCTTAACCAACACTTTGCCGGAAGCTGCGATTTTCCCGCCGCGGTCGAAAGGCTGCCCGAACAGAGCTTCCGTGACTGCATCGATCACCATATTGCCGGGGCCAGTGTCGAACGCGATTACATCTCTAGCGGCCGCGCCCGCGGGGATGGCGGTAAGGTTCGCAATGCCACCAATGTTTTGCACTATTCTTCCTAAGCGCGCGTCGCGGAACAACAAATAATCGAGGAAGGGAACTAGCGGCGCGCCTTTGCCGCCTGCCGCCAAGTCTGCGGGACGAAAATCTGCAACCACCGGCGCGCCGACTCGCGCCGCAATGATCGCGGACTCACCCGTCTGCCACGTGGCGGTAAGCTTGTGGCCAAGAAAGTGCTGCGGCTCGCCTTGATGGTAGAGCGTTTGTCCGTGGCAGCCGACAAGGTCCACTTTCACGCGGAACTGCTGTTCAGTGGCGAGTACGGCTTCGGAATATAGTTCGCCCAGCAGGAAATTCAGCCGGGCGAGATCAGCTACGTTCGCCTGCGAGGCGTTCATCGCTGCCAGCACAGCAGCGCGAACTTTCTTGGGATAGGGATATTCGGCGTGCCCGAGCAATTCGAAACTTGCGGGTGAACGCGCTTCCATACGCACCAACGCCACATCGATGCCATCGGCGGACGTGCCGCTCATCACTCCGGCCACGACCATGGAGCTCTTCTTCATCTTTGCGGCCGAACGTTGTCGTCACTAGTAAGAGCTTCCAAGCGCACTTCTTCGCCGAATTCCCAGAGCTTGCGCGAAAGCTTTTCAACTGTCGCCGTCGATGGTGCCTTCGTCTGGCGCAAGATCTTGGCCGACTTCTTCTTGAACGCCAAGACTCGCCGCGTCGATTCGTCAATCCGCCTGGCGAACTTCGGATCGCTCGCGGTTGTTCGTACCAACTCTTCGTACACTTGCGTCACGTAATGCTCGTGATGGCAGATCAGCAGCAAACCTCCGCCGGCGCGGATGTGCTCGACTGCTGCTTGTCCCGCTGGCGCTGCGGCCAGGACTCCGCCCATCTCGAGATCATCCGACACTATGAGATTGCGGTAGCCGATACGCTTGCGCAGGATGTCGGTGATCCATACCTTCGAGAGCGATGCCGGAGTCTGATCGTGTGTGACCTGCGGATATGCGGCGTGGGCAATCATCACCATCGGCATCTGCGCGCGGAGTACGCGGTAAGGGAGCAAGTCTTCGGCCCAAAGCTTTTTCAATGGCTTGTCGATCACGGGTAGCGCGTGATGGCTGTCGAGCTTGCCCTCACCCAGGCCGGGGAAGTGCTTGCCACATCCGAGGACGCCAGCGCGGCGAAGTCCGGCGAGAAACTCGCGCGCATAGACGGCCACTTCGCGCGGGTTTGCCGAGACCACTCGCGAACTCAGCACGCTGCGCGAGGCCTCGAATGCCAGATCGAGCACAGGTGCGAAGTCAACGTTGAATCCGAGAGCGCGGCAGTTCTCTCCGATCACCTGCCCGTGCTTGCGGAAGAGTTTGCGGTCGCCGGTAGAGAAGACCTCTGCCGCCGAGGGTGCCGGACCTAGCACTTCGCGGAGGCGGTCGACGCTTCCGCCTTCGAGATCGACGCAGGTGAACAGCGGCGTCGAAACGCATTTCTGACAGTCGCGCAGCAGATGCCACGTTTGCTCGGCAGTTTTTATATTTCGAGCGAAGAGAATCACGCCGGCCGGTTGCAGCCGCTTGAGCAGGGAAGTGAGGCGCCGCGTCAGTTTGGCCCCATCGAAGCCGACGATCAGGAGTTGGCCGATATTATTCTGCGTCTTCATGGAGTCGGGTACTCTCGATCGGGTGAAGGACGGTGATGGGTAGTAGGGTCAAGCCATTTCACGATAACAAAGATCACTATGCCGGCCGCCGACACGATGAACACTTTTCCGCCCAGTGCAGCGAGACGCTGCAAGCTGCGGGGCGCGCCAGTGAGCCAAAGGAAGGCGCGAACTGCAGCTTGAGCGCCAGCCATGGCGAAGGCAAGTCTTAACAACGTCGCCTTAAAGAGGAAGATGCCAGCGGCGCAGAGGATCGCCTCCACGACCAGAGAGAGCGACGGACGTGGAACCCGGCCGGGTTGTCCGAGCATCAAAATGAGATTCCAAATCGACAAGATTGCAATGCAAATGACGGCTGCAAGCACGAAGCCGACCTTTGCGTTCATCATTCGGTCGCGGTTAGTTGCGGTCTCGAACATAGAACTCTTCCAGACGCCGTCTAGTTTGCTGCTCTTCTATTCAATTTGTTTTTCCAGCACGCCATCAGATTTAGCGCCTCCACCGGTGTGAGGCGATCCAAGTCTATTTGCTTCTGGCAATCATATTTCAACGTAGCTCAACCTATGATGCGATCTCTATGCGCTCCGCCCGCTGATGCAACGAACGAGCCAGCGAATCAACAGGCTCAATACATACCACCAAAGCGTCCCCAGAATTCCAAAGATCAGTAGCGGATTGTCCTTGCGGTACATTAGGCCCACCATCAGAATTGACAACGGAAAGTCGGCCACGATCAATTTCTGCCACCCGGTGTCGATGTTACCGATCCAGATCGCCACGCACGCGCCGAGATGAAGGAAGGGTAGGATAAAGAGCAAGAAAGGGTTGCGACTTGAGATTTCCGGCCCCGTCATGTGGTTCAGATTTCCTTCTTCAACTCCGCCAGCAAATTCAGCGCCTCCAACGGCGTCAGCCGGTTCAAGTCTACTTCGCGCAGCTTTTCCAGCACCGGCTGCGACAGCGGCGTGAAGATGGTCAGCTGCGTTGGCGGAGGCGTGGCCCCAGGCGAGAGATGACCAGTCGCCAGCCGCTCGACGGATTCGTGCTCGGCCAGCACCTCGCGCGCGCGCGTGATTACTTCGTTCGGCAGGCCAGCCAGTTTGGCCACTTCGATGCCGTAGCTGCGGTCGGCCGCACCCGGCTCGACTTTGCGCAAGAAAGCGATTCCGCCTCCGGTTTCCTTCACCGAGACGTGGTAATTCTTTACTCCCGCGAGCAGTTCGGCCAATTCCGTCAACTCGAAATAATGGGTGGCGAACAAAGTCTTCGCCCGGACTCGCGCATGCAGATATTCGATTGCGGCCCAGGCAATCGCGAGGCCGTCGTAGGTGGAAGTGCCGCGGCCAACCTCATCGAGGAGAATTAACGATCTCGGCGTTGCCGTATGCAGGATCGCCGCCGTTTCCGTCATCTCGACCATGAAAGTGGAGCGGCCGCGAGCCAGATTGTCGCTGGCACCGATACGGGTGAAAACGCGGTCTACCACGGTGAGGCGCGCAGTGCGCGCCGGAACGAACGAGCCCATCTGCGCCAGAATCACAATCAGCGCGGTTTGTCGCAGATAAGTAGATTTGCCCCCCATATTCGGACCGGTCAGCAGCAGAATCGTGTGCGTGGTCGCGTTCAGGTAAAGATCGTTGGGCACGAAGCGCTCGCTGCCTCCCGCCATCTCTTGCTGCTCGATCACCGGATGGCGGCCCTCGACAATCTCGAGATCGCCGGCATCAGCCCCTGTCGAAGAAATAAACTGCGGCCTGCAGTAGTTCCGCAGCGCCGCGATGTTGGCCAGCGAAGCCAGCACATCGACTTCGGCCAGCGCCAGCGCGGTCTGACGGATGCGCTTCGCTTCAAAGGCAATCGCCGTGCGCAGCTCGGTGAACAGACGGCGCTCGATGTCGACAATCTTCTCCTGGGCGTCGAGAATCCTGGCCTCATACTCTTTCAACTCGGGGGTGGTGAAGCGCTCGGCGCCGACGAGCGTTTGCTTGCGCTCATAATCGTTCGGAACCAGATGCAGATTCGGCTTCGATACTTCGATGTAATAACCGAATATGGAATTGAATTTCACCTTGAGCGAGTTGATGCCGGTGCGGCCGCGCTCCCGCTGTTCGATCTGGGCCAGCACTTGCTTGCTGTTGCGGGAAAGTTCGCGTAATTCATCCAGGTCACGATCGACGCCTGCGGCGATCACGCCGCCGTCGGCAAAGGTCAGCGGCGGTTCCGGGACGAGGGCGTTTTCGATGCGGGCGCGCAGATCGCTTAATTCGTCGAGTGATGCATGCAGAGTCTTCAGGCGCTCGGCTGGCAACCGGCCCACTGCCGTCTTGATAGCTGGAATCTTTGCGAGCGATGCCGCCAGCGCCAGCACATCACGCGGATTCGCGGTCTCCAGTGTCACACGGCTCAGAAGGCGCTCCAGGTCGAGAACGCCGTCGAGCGCGCGGCGCAGTTCTTCCCGCGCGATGGTGTGCGTCACGCAGGCTTCCACGGCATCCAGGCGGGCATTGATTTCGTTAAGATCGAGCGACGGCCGCAGCAACCAGGCGCGGAGAAGTCGCTTGCCCATTGGCGTAACTGCGGCATCGATCGAACGAAACAGGGTGATGCCCGCATCCGTGCCGGCAAACAGTGGCTCGATCAGTTCCAGATTGCGCACTGTCACCGCATCGAGCACCAGGCAGTTTTGCCGCTCGTACCAGCCGATGCGGTCAACGTGATCGAGCGATCCGCGCTGGGTTGAGCGCACATAGTAGAGAATTGCTCCGGCTGCCGCGGCTGCCGCCGTGACGGCCCGCCAAACCGAATCCCTCGAGCGATAGCACTCCGAAATGATTTTCCAGCAGAGGAATCGCATGGTCGGGCGCGAAGATCCAGTCGTCGAGCGGAGTTTCGGCGCAGGTGGCTCCGGGCGCCCGGGCTGGGGTGCTTGCGTCGGCAACTGCTGCGCGAGCAAGGCTCGGCTGGTTCTGTCGTCAAACAGCGGCGCTGCCGATCCGTATAGCAACTCTTTCGGCCGTAGCTGCTCCAGTTCCTCCTGCACCCGCCGCAGAGCACTCTCTCCGGAAAATTCTGTCGCCCGAAATTCTCCGGTAGAAAGATCAAGGGCCGCAGAAACCGACACGGTCGCCGACCTGAGCAAGGGCAGCCAGGAAGTTGTTTTCTTCCGATCCCAGCAGTGAATCGGCTGCTGTCCCGGGCGTAACGACTCGCGTAACCTCCGCTCCGCACCACGTTTCTTGGCCAGCCGTGCATCTTCCATTTGCTCACAAATGGCCACCTTGAACCCTTTGCGGATGAGCTTGCCGATATAGCCTTCGGCCGCGTGATGCGGCACTCCGCACATGGGTACTGCGATGCCTTTCTCTTTGTTGCGCGAGGTGAGCGTGATCTGCAGCTCCTTGGACGCGACGATGGCGTCGTCGAAGAAAAGCTCGTAGAAGTCTCCCAGGCGAAAGAACAGCAGTGCAGTGGGGTGTTCTTTCTTGACGGCGGCGTATTGCCGCATCAGCGGAGTGGACGGCTCAGTCATTGTTCCAGTCGGGGCGCGGGCTTGGCGCGGATTATAACAAGTTCAGGCGACAAGGTTTCGATGTTTCAGGGCTTCAAAGTTTCAATGTACAAAAGCGACGTCAGACTGCATGCTGTCTTTGAAAGAGTGAAACTTTGGAACCTTGAAACCTTGCACTTTGAAACCTTGAAATTTGAAAACCTCGCTTGACGCACCTTCTCCCTCAGTGTTTAGCTGATACATGGAACTACGAAAAGATCCCATCACCCGCTCCTGGGTTATGACCGGAGATGACTCAGCCGATGGCGCGGCGCGGGCTGAGACCGTCTGCCGTTTTTGCCCGGATTCTCCAGAACCCACGCAGGTCATCGCCGCGGCACCCAGCACGGCGGGCTGGTCGGCGCGCTCTGTGGTGCATCCCACGCCTCTTTATCACATCGAGGGCGAGCCCGGACGGCGCGGCGATGGCATTTACGACCGCATGAGTTCAGTGGGCGCGCATGAGGTGCTGGTGGAGAATCCCAGGCATGACCGCCAGCTGTGGCAGGCCAGCGACGAAGAGATCGGTCAGTTCTTGCGGCTCGCCGCCGAACGCATCATGGATCTGAAGCGCGATCCGCGCGTCAAATACGTCAGCCTGTTCAAGGATTACGGGTCCAACGCCGGGCAGGAATTCGCTCATCCCACGTCGCAGCTTACCGCCACCATGTTCGTGCCGCGGCGGGTGCTTTATGAACTGCGAGCGGGCCGCGAGTATTTTCAGGGAAAAGAGCGCTGTGTTTTTTGCGACATTCTCGCCCAGGAGGAGCGGCAGACCACGCGCGTGATTGAGGCGCACGGCGATTACGTCGCTCTCGGACCCTACGCTCCGCGCGTGCCCTACGAAACCTGGATCCTGCCACGCAACCACGATGCTTCCTTCGAGCGGACGGGATTGTCCAAGCCGGGGCTGCGGGTGCATCTTGCTGCACTGCTGCGGCGCACGTTGCAGCGGGTTCGCGCCATCACGGAAGGTTTTCATCTCGTGCTGCACACTTCGCCCAACAGTCTGCATCCCTCGAAAACGCTGGGATATTGGAAGACGATTGACGACGACTACCATTGGCACATCGAGATCATGCCGGTCATCGCCGCCAAGGCCCGCTCTTATACTTTCAAAGAAGTTTATTATTCGCCGGTCAGCTCCGAGACCGCGGTGAAGCAATTGCGGGAGGCGAGGATCGATGGCTGAGGTAATACAGACGACCAGCACTCGCATTCCGCGCCAGGGTCAACCTAGCTGATCGAGGCTTCGCGGACGCGACTGCATTGTTTACAATGGGAACTTCGTGTGCCCGGATGCAGGAAAGCCTGCAGTAGGGACGAAGATCATTTTGGAACAGCCAAACCAACTGGAGCCGTCAAACCATAAGCCTGACGCCGCGGGCGGGGTGTCGCCCACTGTCTACTGGCGGGTGGAGGGGAGCCTGCTCGACCTGACCGTGGTGCGAGCCGGTGGCATTCTTTACCTGGAACGCGCAGACCTTCGCAGAGCGCTTCCGGCGCCGGGGGCTGATTTTCCTGATGGCGGCGCTGCGTCCGTTCCTTTATTCGACGAACCGGAAGTTCGCGACGCGCGTGGTGCACACGGCATTGCGAGGTGTGACCCGCGACCGGCTGGATCTGCTGGGCGAAGAGTATTTCCAATACAAATTGAAGCCGCGAGCTGAAGGCGCACGGGGTGGAGCGGGTGCAGGAACTGGTGCGCGCGGGCGCGGAGGTGGTGCTGGTGAGCCAGGGGTTGGAGCATGTGATGAAGCCGCTGGCGTCAGCATCTTGGAGTGAAGCGGGTGGTGGCGAACCGGCTGGAGTTTCGCGATGGCGTGGCGACGGGAAGGCTTGCTGGAGCCCGTGATCCGGCCGCGGGGTGGATTCGCGCTGCTTCGGGAACAGAGTCCCGATGGGCGGCGGGCGCCGAAGACGCTGGCGCGGCAACTGGATATTACTCTGGAGGAACTGCGGGCGGCGGTGATTGCGGCAGGCCGGGAGTCGGCGGCGCAGGAACGTCCGATTGTGCATTTCGAGGGGCAGCGGCAAGCGGCGGGATTCTCCGTGCGGCGGGCGCTGGCGGGCAAGCATGTGATGCTGATCGGCGTTACGGGATTTATTGGGAAGGTTTGGCTGGCGAACACGCTGATGGAGTTGCCGAAGATCGGGCGGATTTATCTGCTGATCCGGCGACAGAAATCGAATCCAGCGCAGCGGCGATTTGAAAAGATCGTGGAAGAATCGCCGGTGTTCGATCCGCTGTTTGAAAACTACGGCGCTGGGTCTTGGAGAATATCTGCGGGACAAAGTCGAGGTGGTGGAGGGAGACGTCACGCAGGCGGAGTTGGGGTTGAATGCGGATGTGGCGCGGCGGCTGCAGAGAAATCTTGATCTGATTGTGAATAGTTCGGGACTGACGGACTTCAATCCCGATTTGCGCGATGCGCTGGCGACCAATACCGATGCGGCGATGAACATCCTGGAGTTCGTGCGTGGAACGGACCACGCTGGACTTCTGCATCTATCGACCTGCTATGTGGCGGGTGAGCGCGATGGGCGAGTCACGGAAAAACTGATTCCGAATTACACGCCGCATCGCGTGGCAAACTTTGATGCGGAGCAGGAATGGCGGTCTCTCCACGAACTGATCGCGAAGGCCGAGGCGCAGGCTGAAGGCGCGGAAGTCACCGCCGGGTTGAAGATCGCAGTCGCTCTCGAAAGAACATGCCGCGAAAGAGCTGCAGGGCGCGGCCCTGGACAACCAGATCCGCAAGAACCGAATCCGGTGGTTGAAGACGTATTTGACCGAGGCCGGGACGCGGCGGGCGAAAGAGCTGGGCTGGCCGAATACTTATACGCTGACCAAGAGCCTGGCGGAATCGTTGATCGTGAAGTATGGCGCGGGGCTGCCGATTGCGGTGGTGCGTCCGGCGATTGTCGAAACTTCGGTGGCGAAGCCGTTCCTAGGATGGAATGAAGGGATCAATACGTCGGCGTCGCTCTCTTATTTGTTGGGGACATATTTCCGGCAGTTGCCATCGAATGAGAGCAAGCGGCTGGATATTATTCCGGTGGACGCGGTGTGCGCCGGGATGACGCTGATTGCGGCGGCGATTGTGGAGCGGCGGCACGATCAGCTTTACCAGTTGGCGACCTCGGTGACGAATCCGTGCGACATGGGGCGGTCGATTGAGTTGACGTCGCTGGCGCACCGCAAGCATTACCGGGCGCAGGAGGGGTTGGAGTCGTGGCTGCGGCTGCGCTTCGATGCGATTCCCGTATCGAAGAGCGGTATCAGCGAATGTCGGCGCCGGCGCAGAAGGCGATTGTAAAGTCGATTCAGCGAATCATGTCGCCCTTGCCGTTGAAGAAAACGCCGCTGGTGAAAACGGAGAGAAATCTGGAGCGGCTGGAGAAACTGATTGAGTTGTTTGAGCCGTTCATCCTGCTGAATGAGCACGATTTTGCGGCGGACAATGTGGAGAAACTTTCGCATGCGCTGGTGGAAGACGAGCGGGAAGAGTTCGGATACAAGGCGCGGTTGCTCGATTGGTGGGATTACTGGATCAACGTGCATATTCCGGCGCTGCGGAGATGGACGTATCCGTTGATCGAGGGCAGGCCGCTGGAGGCGCGTCCGGCGCGGAGTTTGCAGAATGGCGAGACGGTGAAGACAGGGACGTAATCCGCATGCTTCGCTCAGATAACAAAGGGAACGGAATTGGTGAATGGCGATATTTCTGACGGGATCGACGGGATACATTGGGGCGCATGTGGCGGCAAATCTGCTGCGGGATCACGGCGCGGCGCTGAATGTGCTGGTGCGGGCGCGGGATGTCAGCGAAGCGGAGGGGCGGTTGTGGCAGGCGCTGCAACTGCACATGGAGTTTCCCGCAGTTTTATGAATTTCTGCAGACGCGGGTGCGCGTGTTTCGCGGAGACTTGACGGAGCCTGGATTTGGCCTGGATCGCGATGAATATGACCGGCTGGTCCACACGACGGATTCGGTGATTCACTGCGCGGCATCGCTGAACCGGAAGTCGGAGAAGAGCTGCCTGAATGTGAATCTGCGGGGCACGCTCGAAGTTCTGACGCTGGCGCGGCAGGCCGAGCATTATCACGGGCTGCGGCGCTTCAGCCAGGTCAGCACGGTGGCGGTCGCCGGGAAGCGGCAGAATGAAGTGGTGAGCGAAGACCGGTCGATTGATTGGGAGCGGTCGGATTACGATCCTTATGCGCGGACCAAGAAATTCTGCGAGCACATGATGCGCGTGCTGCTGCCGGAGACTCCGAAGACAATTTTCCGTCCCAGCATTGTGCTCGGCGACAGCCGTTATGCGGAGACCACGCAATTCGACATGGTGAAGGCGTTTGTGTTTCTGGCCGGTTTGCCGGCGCTGCCTTTTCGTCCGACCGACAAGATCGACATTGTGAACGTAGATTTCGTGGCCGAGGCGATCGCCACGCTGCATCAGAAAGACCGTCCCGGAGCACGACACGTATCATCTCTCGTCGGGAATCGGGTCGCAGACCTTTCGCGAGATCACCAAGGCGCTGGCAGCGGCGCAGAATAAGCGCGCGCCGGTGTTTGTGCCTGTGGCGGAGCGTCCGTTTGCGGGGTCGGTGAATTTCCTGGCGAATCGCAAAGGAGCGATTGGCAAAAGGCGCGTCGCTGATGAAGGTGTTCATGCCGTATCTGGTATGGAATACGGTGTTCGATAACACGCGAGTGACGAGGGAATTGGGGAAGAAGCCGGTGCCGTTCTCCGAGTATTGTTATCCGCTGCTTAAATTCAGCAGCGAGAATGATTTCGCATACCGATACCGTCCCTGGCCGGCAGCGGCGGGAGGGACAGCCGCATGATGGACTTCATCCTGGAAGCCTGGGTCAGCAGTTCGATCGAGCGCGCCAAGGCGGGATGGATGCTGGGCGCGGGCAAGCGCTGGAAGCCGGGCGAGAAGTTGAAGCTGTTATTTGCCGGCTACAACGGCACGCGGAATATGGGATCGGATGTGCGCGTGGAAGAAATGCTGCGGCAGATCCGGCACATTCTGGGCGCGGAGCGGGTGGAGTTCAGCGTGATGAGCCAGAACTTCGATTTCTCGCGGGGATATTTCGAGGGCACGAAGCAGGTGCATCTGCCCGATATTTTTCCGCCGTTTCTGGCGAATGAAGTTCCGAAGCACGATGGAGTAGTGGCGTGCGAAGGGTCGATGTTCAAGAGCAAGTTTGCCAACGCGCTGACCACGATGATGATTGGATCGCTGGGAATTGCGGCGGCGCAGAACAAACTGTCCGTGGGATACGGCGCGGAAGCCGGGCACATGGATCCGCTGGTGGCAAAGATGTGCGGGCGGTATTGCAAGAACTCATTTGTAATTACGCGGAATGAGGAATCGCGAGGAGTGTTGCGCGAGCTGGGCGTGCCCACGGAGTTGGGAACCGATACCGCATGGACGTTTGAACCGCGGCCGCCGGAGTATGGGCAGAGCGTTCTGCGAAAAGTTGGATGGGATGGGCGGACTCCGGTGCTGGTGGTCTGCCCGATTAATCCGTTTGAATGGCCGGTCAAGGCTTCGGTGGCGAAGTATGCCGTGCACAGTTTGACAGGAGCATACAAAGACAGCCATTACCGCACGGTGTATTTCAACAATTCGGGGCCGGCGGCGGAACAGGCGTATCAAAAATATTGGACGGCAATTGCGAATGCGGTGGACGCATTCCGCAAGAAGAAAAATGTTTTCGTGATTCTGGCGGCGACGGAACGGCTGGATGCGCGTCCAGCGCATAACCGATTGCGAAAAAGCTGGGCGGCGTTCCGGTTCTGACCTCAGACGAGTACAACATGTATGAACTGGTGAGCGTTTTGCGGGCATGCCACATGATGGCGTCGTCGCGCTATCACGGGATTGTGACGTCGATGCCAGGCCTGGTGCCGTCGGCGGGAATCACGATGGATGAGCGTATCCGCAACTTGATGCGGGAGCGGGGACATCAGGATTTGCTGATGACCGTGGACGATCCGGAGCTTGAAGGCAAGCTGCTGGCCGCTCTGGAGAAGCTGAGTTGTGAAGGCGAGGCGATTGCTGACGGAATTGCGCGGACGGTCGTGAAGAATTTGAAAGTGATGGCGCGCATGGGTGTTTATTTTGAAGAGGAAGTGCAGAGAAGGTATCCGGAGTTTGAGACGCGCAGGGGTGAGTGGAGTTGGGAGGATTATTTGCCGCCGATGAGCACAGGTCTGCGGGAGTTGATGGCGGCTTATAACTAGCCGATTCGATTTCTTCGTAAGTGCGATTTTGCAATCCAAACTGTGAGCACGCTAGTTCCATTCATCGGAGAAATATTTTCGCAACTGCAGGCGGCTGCGGATACGCGGATTCTTGCCGAAATTCGCGATGGTGAAATCAAGGGCGTAACCGGCGTCGAATTACTGGAATTCGTCCGCAAGGCAAGAACTTTCATTGCTTCGAAAGGCTTGAAAAAGGGCGACCGGTGCGGGTTGCTGGCAACGAACAGCATTCGCTGGGTAGCATTAGACTTGGCGCTCATGGCTGAAGGGCTCATTGTGGTGCCGCTGTATTCGCGGCAAGCGCCGGCGGAGTTGGTCGCGATGATGAAGGACTCCACGCCGTCGTTACTGTGCTGCGGGGATGCCACTTTGCGGGATGGGATCGCGCAGGTGTGGAGAGAAGCTCCGCCGCAATTTTTGTTCGACGAAATTTTTGCGGGCGAGGATGGAGTGCAGCTGGATCGGCCGCAGGTTGGGAACGATAGTCCGGTAACCATCATCTATACCTCGGGAACTTCGGGCGAAGCCAAGGGCGTGGTGCTGACTGCGGCGAACGTGGGCTTCATGCTGGACCGGACGGCGGAGCGGCTGGACCAGTTGATGTCGAGTGCGACCAGTGGGCAGGACCGCATCTTTCATTATTTGCCGTTCACTTTTGCGGCATCGTGGATTGCGTTGCTGACTTTTCTGAAGCGGCGGAGCCTGGTCACGATCAACATGGATCTGGCGAAGATCGCGAGTGACATGCGGGTGGTCGCTCCGGATTATTTTCTGAATGTGCCCCAGTTGCTGGAGCGCATGCGCCGGGCGGTGGATGAACAACTCTGGCAGACCGGCGGAGTAGCGCAGGCGATTTATTCGCGGGCGAAAGGCGCATGGGCGCGAAAGCAGGATGGTCAGCCCAAGGCGGGCGATGCGATGTGGCTGGCGCTGGCGAATGCGCTGGTATTTCCGGCGATCCGGAAGAAGATGATCGGAAGAAATCTGAAGGCGCTGATTTGCGGATCAGCGCCACTGAGTGCGGAGACGCAACTCTATTTCATGATGCTGGGAATTCGTGTCCTGCAGGTTTATGGACTGACGGAGACGACGGCCATTTGCACCATGGACGATCCAGACCAAGTCGAGGTGGGGCGCGTGGGGCCGGCGATTCCGGGCATGGAGATGAAGCTGGGCGAGCATGATGAGATCCTGGTGCGCGGACCGAATATTTTTTCGGAGTATTGGAACCGGCCGGAGCAAACGGCGGAGGCCTGCGCGACGGATGGTTTCGCACCGGCGATCAGGGCGAGGTGAATGCTGCGGGGAACTGGCGGATTGCGGGTCGGATCAAGAACCTGATTGTGTTGGGATCAGGGCACAAGATTTCTCCGGAGCCGATCGAGACTGCGATTGCCAAGAGCTTGCCCGAAGCGCAGCAGGTGGTGCTGGTAGGAAATGGCCGCGGATATTTGTCGGCGATCGTGACCGGAAGCGTAACTCCCGAGCATGTGCAAGCGGCGCTCGATGTGGTGAATCCTGACTTGCCGCATTACAAGCAAGTGCGGGCGTTTTACGTGCAGTCGGAACCATTTTCCATCGAGAGTGGATGTCTGACGGTGAATGGGAAGTTGAAGCGGGATGTGATCGCGGCGCGGATGAAAAACGAGATTGAAGAGATGTATCGGGTGAAGCAGGCCGGTTTAGTTGAGTCGAGTAAATGCTGGGAACCACGAAAGACACTAAGGTGCACGAAGGAAGATCTGGGGTCCAGATGGCTGGCCCGGGAGTAGGGAGCACCTTGTCTTGGACTCTCACTGACGGCGTGATCGAATTGGCTCTGCATCGGGGGCCTTGCAACGAGCTGGGATCGGCTTCGCTTGATGATCTAGAGAAGCTTTGCAACGGCTTTGGGGGGTATGCAGGCGAAGGCGCATGCGCTCATTATTTATAGCGAGTTGAAGCCGGGATTCTGCGCGGGAGCTGATTTGCGCGAATTGTATCAGCGGTCACAGACCATGGAAAAAGCCGAGGCTTTGAAGGGAGTGCGGGATTTTCTGGAGCGCATTCATCGCGTGTTGAATCTGATCGATGCTGCGCCTTTGACTACGATTGCGGCGGTGCATGGAGTGACGTTCGGAGGAGGTTTCGAGCTGGCGCTGGCTTGCGACTTGATAATCGCCGACAAGATGGCGAGGTTCTGTTTTCCCGAGCTGAGGCTGGGATTGATTCCGGGTTTCGGCGGGATTCCCCGCCTGAAGCGGGATTTAGGGAATGCGGTGGTGAGAGATCTGTTGCTGACGGGACGCAGCTTTAACGCGACGAAGGCGCAACAGATTGGGCTGGTGAGCCAGGTGGTGGGCGAAGGTGAGGCGTTGCGCGCGGCGCGAGCGACGGCGGTGCAGTTGGGGAAATTTGATCGAGCTACCGCTGCGGCGGCGAAGAAATTTATCAAACCGATTCCGCACGAGGAGCTGCGGCGGGAGATCGATATTTTCTGCGAACTGTTTGCTCGTCCGGCGGTGCAGGCGGGGCTTACGGAAGTTTGTGGAGAGCACGGATGCGCAGCCGTATTTGCCGTGAAACAGTTGCCAGTACCCAGTTGCTTCACGAGCGTGCAGCAAACGAACAGCAGATTCTTCACCGGGCCTCGGCCCAGTTCGGAATGACATCACGTTGGATTGAGGGGATATGCAGACGGCCGAACAGACGCTCGATGAAATTATGAACCTGGCCGCGGCGCACTTCAAGGTGCCGCGGGAAAAGCTTGCGCCTGACGACGATTTCTTCAAGACCCTGGGAATCGACAGCTTGCAGACGCTCGATCTCCTGACCAAGCTGGAGAATCATTTTCATGTCGAGCTTCCGGATTATGAGTTGCAGGGAGTTTCCGACTTTCGCACGCTGGCGGGGAAGATTCAGGCGCGACTCTAGCGCGCCAATTGTTGATTGTTGATTGTTGATTGATGATTGACAACTGGCGTAAGCCCAGGTTGTTAATCAGCAATCATCAATCTACAATCAGCAATTCTCTTATGCTCGATCTCCAAAAATATAGCTGTCTGGGCGCGGCGTTGCGCGATGCGCTGGATCGCTTTTCCGGCGAGACCTGCCTGATTGAGGCCGACCGCGATCGGGAGAAGACGCGGCTTACCTACTCCGATTTCAAGGAGATTAGCTTGCCTTTGGCGCGAGCGCTGGAGGATGCGGACTTCGATGCGGGGGATCGCGCAGCCATCCTGATGACGAATCAGTCGAAGTGGCTGATTTCGGCGTATGCGATTTTCTATAGCGGCGGCGTGCTGGTCCCTTTGGATTACAAGCTGACGGCAGCGGAGCAGTTGCAACTGCTGGAGCATTCGAAGGCCAAGGTGCTGGTGGTGGAGTATTACTTGTGGCGGGCGATTACGCAATCGCCGGAGTTTCATAACATCAAAACGAAACTGGTGCTGGTGACGGAAGCGCCGCTGGGCGCGGACCTGGCTGGAGGGTTCCGCTGGGAGGATTTCAAGCGCAAGGGTGCGCCCGATTTTGTGATGCGGCGGCGGGAAGATGTGGCTTGCATCGTGTACTCGTCGGGCACGGGCGGGCGGCCGAAAGGATGCGTGCTGACGCACGAAAATTATCTGGAGCAATGCCGGGCTTTGACGGCGTGGTATCCGTTCTGGCCGGGAGTTCGGTATCTGAGCATTCTGCCGACCAACCACGCGATTGATTTCATGGTGGGATTCATCGGGCCGTTTGTGTGCGGAGCGTGTGTGGTGCATTTGCGGACGCTGCGTCCGGAATTTGTGCGGGATGCGTTTGTGCGCTACCGGATCACCTATGTGTCTCTTGTCCCGATGATCGTGAAGAACCTGGAGCGCGGGTTGCGGGCAAAGTTCGACGAGTTGCCGGCGTGGAAGCGCACGATTCTGAATCGAATGATTGGGCTCAACAAAATGCTTGACGCGCGGCAAACCGCGCGTGAAGTTGAGCCGCGCGCTGCTGCCGCAGGTGCATCGGGCATTTGGCGGAGAGTTGCAGGCGCTGATCACTGGCGGCGCGTTTATGGAGCCTTCGACCATGCAGTTTTTTTACGATCTGGGAATTCCGGTGGTGAATGGTTATGGGCTGACGGAGGCGGGAACGGCGCTCACCTTGAACGATCTGAAGCCGTTTCGCGCGGACACGGTGGGCAAACCGCTGCCGGGAGTGGAATTGCGGGTGCTGAGTCCGAATGAGGAGGGTATTGGAGAAATTGCCGCGCGGAGCAAGACGGTGATGTCGCATTATCTGGACGACCCCGAATTGACGGTGGAGACGATCGTCGATGGATGGCTTCTGACAGGCGATTTGGGGCGGTTTGACAATAGCGGGCATCTGCAGCTGTTCGGGCGGAAGAAGAACATGATCGTTACGGAAGGCGGGAAGAATATTTATCCCGAGGATATTGAGACGGTTTTCGACGGACTGCCGGTGAAGGAATACTGTGTGTTCGCGGCGAACTACGTGTGGCCGCAAAAGGAACTAGGGCGGGAGATGCTGGTGATGGCGCTGCGACTGGAGCAGAATCAGCGCTTCGACAGCGCGTTGCAGGGCGAGGTTCTAAACCGTAATCGGCAGTTGCCGGATTTCAAACGTGTGGGCGGATATGTGATCTGGGAAAAAGATTTTCCGCGGACGGCATCGATGAAGATCAAGCGGCAGGCTCTGGCGGAGGAAATGGGAAAGACGCTGGAGCGCGGGGCGGTGGTGGGGCTGTGAATGGGCGGGCAGCGTATGTGGCGATCGTGAATCCTGCGGCGGGCGGCGGGCGTGGCCGCAAGATGCTATGTTCGGCGCTGGAGCGATTGCGAGCGGGCGGGGTTGCAATTGATGTTCTCGAGACGCAGGGCGCCGGGGATGCTACGCGGATTGCACGTGAGGCTTATGCACGCGGGCAGCGGCGTTTTATTGCGGTGGGTGGAGACGGGACTTCCTACGAAGTGGTGAATGGACTTTTTCCCGAGGCGAGTGCGGGTGAACGCCCGACCCTGGGGTTCCTGCCGCTGGGAACTGGAAATTCTTTTCTGCGGGATTTCAGCGACCGTGGGGTGGAGCACGCGTCGAATCGCTGATCGCGGGGCGAACGCAGGCCTGCGATGTGTTGCGGTTGAGGCATCGCGGCGGAGTGATCCACTACATCAATTTGCTGAGCGTTGGCTTTGCGGCGGACGTGGCCACATTGCGGGCGCGGCGTTTCAGCAGCCACGGACAGTTGGGATACGTCATCTCGATTTTTCTCGGGCTGGCGCGATTGCACCGGAGACCGTTTCCGGTGCGAGTGGACGGTGAGGCGGAATTTGACCGGCGGCGCTGCTTGTTTCTCACCTTCAACAACAGCAAGTTTACTGGTGGAACGATGATGATCGCTCCGAAGGCCGAAGTAAATAGTGGTTTGATTGAATACGTCCGCTGGGGCGCGATTGGGCGACTGGGGCTGCTACGGAACCTGCCAAAACTTTATGATGGCACGCACATCGAGCATCCCTTGGCCGAGCGAAAAGCCGTGTCGCGTGTGGAGTTTGATTTGGATGCTCCCGTCGATCTGATGGTGGATGGAGAAGTGCTGACCCTGCATTGCGAGGAACTGGATGTGCTGCCCGGAGCCTTGAACGTGGTTGCGTAGAGGCTGGAACGCAGCACGAGGGCTAACGATGAATGCAGTTTCGAAATTTGCGCGCTGGGCGCCGCGGTTGACGCAGGCAACAGGCGTACTGCTGATATTGCTGGGGATCATCCATCTCGTCGCTACGCCTTTTTTAATCGGCTGGTTGAGCCGGCAATTACATTCTGATGACCCCTCGCTGGCGATTGCGGCCATGCGGCTTAACCATATTCTGGTGGGGATCCTGCTGCTTCCTTTGGGTATGTCAACTTTTTGGTCGGGTAGGGCGCTTGGGCAATCGTGGGCTCTGCGTCTGGCGACGCTGAATGCGCTGACTCTCCTTTGCCTGCCTGTATTGCTCGTTACTACCATGCCGCTGGAATCGCTGGATGCGCCATTGTTTCGGCTGGCTATCCTTGTTGTGATTGCGGCTTGTTTAGTGCAGTGTTTGGCGCTCGTCGGAGTCTGGAAGTCGCGTAGGAAAGAATCGTGAGTTATACCCGCTCGAAAGGCGTGATATAAAAAGAATCATGTCGGAAGCGAGGCGAAAAAAGCAGCAGGAACGATCGGGCACGCCGGAGGCGAGTCCGCAGTCGCGGAAGAAGCTGATCTGGGGCGGGATTGTGGTGTTGTTTGTGGTGGCTTGGGCCGCAGGCTGGGAGTATAAGAACCACCGCTACGATGGGTTCGCGAAGTGTCTGGCAGAGAAACACGCGAAGATGTATGGGTTGTACTGGTGTCCGCACTGCGCCGACCAGAAGGCAATGTTTGGGAAAGCGTTTCAGTACGTTCCTTACGTGGAATGTGCGATCAAAGGCTCAACTCAATTGACGCCGGCTTGCACGGCGGCTGGCGTGAAGTTGTTTCCGAGTTGGCAGTTTGGGGACAGCAAGCCGATCGAAGGGGTCTTTCCCATGCAGGAACTCAGCGATAAGACTGGGTGCAGTTTGCCGTGAGTGCGACGGGAGATCAACCGGCTACGGCCAACGCAATTTCCACGAAGGACAACCGAAGCCTGTTTCTGGCTATCGCGGTTTTGGCCGTTGCTGGCGTGCTGGTTTCAGCGGTGTCGCTGCAGCGGCATTACGCAAAGTCAGCTTCGACATTCTGCGAGCTTGGCGAAAAATTCAATTGCGACATCGTAAACCGGAGTGAATATTCGTCCGTGATAGGAATACCGGTGGCGGGGATTGGCTTTGCGGGCTACGGAGTGCTCTTGGCGTTGGCGACGGTTTATCGATCGCGGGCAGAGACGCCCGTGCGCCTGCTGGTAGCGGCCGGCGCAGGATTGGCGTTCGCTTTGTATCTGACATACGTTGAGGGGTTTGTCTTGGATACGTGGTGCATTTTGTGTTTGAGTTCTCTAGCACTGATTGCGGGGATCGCTGTGCTGGCGGGAGTGGTAAAGGTCAGGGCTTAGGTCCATCTGCCTAAGGGGCTAAAGCCCTCGCCTGTCCATGCCTCTTATCGCCGCGCTGAAGTGCTGCGCCACCGAAGGCAAACGAAAACTCTTCTGATGGGAAAAATCCAAAAAATCAGAAATGGAGCAGGAGCGAGTGCCGCGGTCGTGCGCGCCGGCGGCGCGACCGGCGATCTGCGGCTGCATGAGTTCACCAGCCGCATCTTCCGGAATACACGCTTTTTGCGGGTGTGGCTGCCCCCGGGATATGACGCCGCGGAGAACGCGGGCCGGCATTATCCGGTGCTCTATTTGAACGATGGGCAGAATTTGTTTGAGCCGGCCACGGCATTTGCGGGAGTCGAGTGGCAAGTAGATGAGACGGCGGACCGCCTGATCCGCGAAGGCGCGGTGCCGCCCATGATTTTTGTGGGCATCGACAACACGAGCAAGGAACGGATTCGCGAGTACATGCCATTCCGGTCCATGCACCCGAGGATGCTGCGGGTGCGAGGGCGGTACTATCCGGATTTCCTGATGAAGGAAGTGATGCCGTTTGTGGAGCGCAATTACCGCGTCGAGACAAGGCCTGAGAATATCGGGCTGGGGGGATCGTCTTTGGGTGCGCTGATTGCGCTGTATACCGTGATGGCGCGGCCGGGAGTGATTGGGCGGTTGCTGCTGGAAAGTCCGTCGCTGTGGGCGTCAGGCCGCCAGCTGGTCAGAGAGAGCCGGTCGGTCAGAATTTGGCCGGAACGAATATTCCTGGCTGTGGGAACCGCTGAGGCTGGCAGCGGGGAACGAAGCCGGACCGTGGTCGACGATGTGCGGGAACTGGCGGCGATCATGCGCCGGGCAGTGCTCAGCGAGAAACGGTTGCGGTTGGTGATCAAGGATGGCGCAGGGCACAACGAGGCAGCGTGGGCGGAACGATTTCCCGAGGCTTTGCGGTTCTTGTTCGGACAATAACTTCACGTTGGCGAGAATTCAGAACGCGATTTCGGAATCAGACTAGATCTCCTCCCGAGTTTCCATATTCCAAACATGAGAGCGGCCATCACCGGGACGGAAGGCTGGAAGTGTGTCCAGCGCGCGAGCGGGCCGAGCAGCGGAAAAGCGAACGCAAGATAGAGAAGCAGCTTGAAGCGGCGCGTGGCGGGCTGGTCGGATTGAGGGATGATCCAGTCGGAGAGCAGCAGGAATGCGGGCGCGAGGATGACGAGATCGTAAACGGTGAGATGCGGGGCGAGCAGAACCGTCGTCAACAGCAGGGCTGAATAGCGTAACGACAGAGAAAGGCCGCTTCGCCAGCAAGCTACGGCAAAGGCCGATATCAAGAGTGCCGCGATGAGGTAAAGCGCGAGAGCAACTTGGGGCCAGGGGACGAGCATGCTCCAGAAGGTGCGCAAGGAGTGGGTTTGGTAGAGGCGGGGCTCCAGCAGTGGGAGCAGGCTTGGCACATTGAGCAGCGTGCGTACCCAATCGCGAAGCGGATTGGAGCCGTAGTAGAGCCAGGCTGCGGTCAACTGGCTGGCGGCTGAGAGAAGGGCTCCGGCGATCACCTTCCAGTTGAGTGTGACCACGAAGACAAGCGCCGCGGCCAGGGCGAGTTGAGGCTTGAAGATGAGACATCCGAGAGCGAGGCCCGCGAGGAATTCGCGCTGGGCGCGCAGGGTGAAGAAAGCCACTGTGAAGCAGGCGAGAGCTAGCGCGGAGGTTTGTCCCCATGCGATGAGGTGCCAGAAAGCAGGGAAGGCAAGAGTGAGAATCGCGACGGTGAGTTTGTGTTCACGCAGGTTGGGACAGACTCGCCAGACCGCATAGCAACACGCACCGTAAACGAGTGTGCTCAAAGCGAGCCAGAAGATCAGCGCGCAAGGATAGGAAAGGCGTGCGAAGGGCGCGAAGAAGATTGAAACCTGGGGGGGATAGAGCGGCAGATAGCGAATGCCAATTGCGGCCGCGACGCGCTGGGCCGCAAGTTGCGATTGCACATCCATGTTATACAGATCGGTGCCGCGGTTAGCGAGGGCGAGCGAGCCGAGAGTGTAGAAATGTAGAAAGTCCGTGCCCTTGAGATGGCCGGCTCGATCCAGCAGTCCGGGAGTGGCTACGTTCCACAGGTAAACAGACCAGAGGCAGAACCCGAGGATCAGACCATGCGTCCTCAATCGTTTGGTGGTGAACCATTGTGCGGAGGTGGAGAGGTCAGCCATCTGCCGTCTATATACTTGCGGTTTGCGATGCTGCCGAGCGCAGAGGCAAATTCGTGGCTGCAAACGGCCGGAGCGACTCGGCGATTAGTAGCAGAAACCCGAGAACCGCGAACGGAAGCAGGAGGCTCGCATAGAGTGGCGCGAGCCGAAGGTTCAACAGCCAAGCCCGCGTTCTCATGAGCGATGCAACGGTCACCACAAGGGCGAGTAGCCAGGGAAGGATCCCAATACCAGCAAGCAAGCAGATGACAACGCGCGAGAGAAAACTCCGTGACCAAAGCGGCCTCCATTGATGAAGGATTAGCATGACTGCGGGCAAGACTAACAGATGATTGTAGGGTGACAATGCCGTGGGGATTATGAGGACCGTCAGCGTTGACACGAAGGCCAATGCGAGGATGAAGTGAGTGGAACTGGCAGGTTGGCGGCGCACGCTCCAACAGAACAGCCCAGTGGCGAGTGTGCCGCCTAGGGCGATGGGCCAGCGCAAGCAGAGTGGCAGGAACACGCTGATTAAGGGTGTGCTTTCGACCTGCTTCGCGTAGGCGGTGAGAACGCCGGGGTAGCGAAACAGCCACCCCGGTACGAGATATTCAGACGCCAGGATGAGGACGGCGAGGGTCGCTGCAAATCCCCAGAGAAGACGCCGTCGCCCTTGCCAGTCTCCCGAGACCCACACCGCGAACCAGGAAATCACGAGCAGCGACATCCAGGGTTTGATTGTGGCCAGTGCCAGTAACATACCGGCCAAGAACAAATGTCCTGCGACGATAGCAGCGACCGCACCTGTGAGCAGGCCCGCGACCAACAGCCCAAACTGGACCAGACTCAGACCCTGCAGAACCGGAGCGCTTGAGAGAACCACGGCGAACAGGGTGATTCGAGCCAGTGGGGATAAGTGAAGAGGGACGACGGACAGCCAGAGTGCCAGCGTAAGAATTGTGACGGCGGCTAGTAGCCACAAGAAAACGAGGTACGCGGAATGGAACTGCATTCCAACTGTCGGCGCAAGGAGGAAAATTACGTACAGAGGATAACCGAACCGTTGTTCTCTCCCACCGTAGGCGAGTTGAATCTCCCTCGTGACCTCGGCGCTGTAAGGATCACGATGCTGAAGCAGGATTTCCCGGGCTCCGTACCATCTTGGATAGAGGTCCGCGAGAGCCCTCGCCTGAATCAGGCTTGGGTCATTGAGCCCGGCCGGGGTGTGCGATAGCTGAGTCCAGTAGAAGACCATGCTGGCCGAGAAGAGCAATAATAACCATAGAACAGGTTGTTTCAAATGTGGGCCCACGTTGTGCATGGTTCGAGCAGAAACTCTGCTTCCTTTCCCAAAACGTACGCCTCGATCAGTGGGAGTAGGGTAGCAGGTGCGGCTCAGGATTGTCGGGCTCCAGGAACCAGATTTTTCGATCGCGGAAATATCGCAGCAAATCCTGATCGCCAGTTTTGCCCATGTCACGCGCCCAGACCACCTTGGCCGCGTCAATGTCGGCGTCGTTGTAAACCCATTCGCGGTCCACGTCGTGGTGCGCTCCGTAGCTGACGATGACGAGCTGATGGCCGGGAAGTTGCTGAAGCTGATGCAGCAGGGCGGCTCGCTCCAGGTTGCCACGCGGCCAAGCGGGTTCGATGTGAGAATGAGTGACGACCGCCGTCACGCGCAGAAGAATCATCGCGCACGCCAGCATGGGGATTGCGCGCACCACCGCTCGTCCCACCGGGCGACGCGCGGGAGACCATTGCCACAAATGGCGCATGCCTTGCACCAGCAACAAGTACAGCGCCCCGGTGGCTGGCGCAAAGTAGTGGGGAAGCGTCCAGGTCTGAACGGAAAATGCAAGCAACATGGTGGCGCAGATGAGAACCGGCAGGCGCATTTTGTGCTGGCGAATGACCCAAGGCAACGCCAGCAGAGGCAGCGTGAGAAGTGGGCCCAGATAGAACTGCCACCAGGAAATGAACTTATCCGCCGCGCGACTCACGTATCCGCTGAAGGTGCGGTTGCGCTCGAACTCGCCCAGCTCCCACCGATAAAAATCGCGCATGACTGCGTGGTGATATGCGGGCTCGGGGCGCGGCGTTTGCCAGATGAAATAAGGAGCGGTCGCGTAGGTATCGCGATTCGTCTGATAGGCCATGCGGAAGGGGCTGCCGGTGACGCGATAGTAGTAGTAGCCAGTGCCGGCGGCTGCAACGAGCAACACGCAAAGAATAGGAACAACGACTCGAGGCACAGAGTGCGCCAACGCGGGGCGGTCTCTACCCGTGAGCCAGAACAGCGTCGAGATAGCGATGGGGACGGCGAAGGCCAGCCCTTCATACGGCCGGGTGTTGGCCAGTATCGCGAGGCCGAGCGCCATCAGCAGAGCATCGCCGACGCGCAGATGCCGGCGCAGGCGCGGCCACGCTCCGAGGACCAGCGCCCCGCCCAGAGCTGCCACCGCTGCGCACCAATACGTATTCATCCAATAGCTGAGGATGGCGAGGCGGAGCACAGCCAGCACGGCCCCCAGCAAGGCCCATGGCGGAGGCAGCCAGCCTTGCAGCATCCAACATAGGGCTGAGCACATCAGAGCGGTCACAAGGACTTGTCCGATCCACGGATGCCCCAGGACTTGCCCGGCAGCAAGGGCGATGCCTTCCGCTGGTGGATACATCGACATGTAGGTGGGTTGTTCGATGATGTGGAAACTTTCGAAGTAGATCCACATGGGATGGGTGGGATTGGTGAGCCGTCCGTGAGCAAAAGTGTCGCCCGCAAGCAGATAGCTGAACTCGTCGTTGAAGCGAGGCTGGGGAATGCCGAGGATAGGAATCAGCGCGGCGCGGATTGCGATCACGCTGACTCCCACCAGCGAAACGGAAAGCAGCCTCCGGCGAGCCAGTCGGTTGAAGGCGCGCTCCACCGAAAGCAAATGGGGAGCGCGCGTGGAAGTGCTTCGAGACGAAATGAAAATCAGCCTACCGCTGGCCGTCAACAACAGGAGTTCGAGTAGAGTTACAAACCACGGAGCGAGCCGCAGGTAAAAGTTGTGCATCGCGAGACGAAGCCGGGCATTACTTCACGGGAAGGAACCAGATTATCATTAAACTGCGGTTCGATTCTCTGGGGGAATTGTCTTATAAATAGATTGGCGGCGAAGTCTGCTGCGCATTCAAACAGGTGTGAAGGATACACAGCGGTCTCCACGAAAATAAAATAAGGGGCAACGTGAAAACCAAAAAAGGTGTGATCGGAATTCTCACTGGTGGCGGCGATGTGCCTGGCCTCAACCCCGCAATCCGCGCTGTAACCATCCGCGCCATGCGCGAGGGATGCCAGGTGATTGGCATCCGCCGGGGCTGGGCTGGGCTGGTTGACATCGTCCGCGAAAAAGATTACGACAATAGCGAGAATTTCCAGACGCTGTCGGAGGATCTGGTCAACCGCACTGGCCGCACCGGCGGTACGTTCCTGCATACCTCACGCACCAACCCCAGCCGGGTGGAGAAATCCCGCGTTCCGCCGCACCTGCGCGACACTTATAGCGCCGAGAAGAACGACCTGACCGCCGAAGTCCTGAAGAATCTGGATTGGCTCGGCATCGATTACCTCATCCCCATTGGCGGCGATGACACGCTGAGCTACGGTGTGCGCCTTTATCAGGAAGGCGTGAAAGTGGTCGCCATTCCCAAAACTATGGACAATGATGTTCCCGGCACGGACTACTGCATCGGTTTCAGCACCTGCGTGACACGTACCATTTCCATGACCAACAGCCTGCGCACCAGTGCGGGCTCTCATGAGCGCTTCATGGTGCTGGAAGTGTTCGGCCGTTACGCCGGGTTTACCGCCATGCTGCCCACCATGGCGGGAGCCGCGCACCGCTGCGTAATCCCGGAGCACCAATTCGACATGGAGCGTCTCACCGAGTTGTTGGTGCACGATCGCCAGAAAAACCCCAGCCACTACTCCGTCGTCCTGGTTTCCGAGGGTGCGATGTTCAAAGGCGGAGAAATGGTCTTTGAAAAGGAAACCACGGACGCCTTCGGCCACAAGAAACTCGGCGGAATCGGGGATCTGGTGTCGGAGAAACTGAAGGAGCTTTCACCCAAATACAATAACGGCAAAGCCATTAACACCCTCACTCAGAAACTGGGCTACCTGGTACGCTGCGGTGATCCCGATGCGATTGACTCCGTCGTCCCGATGGCTTATGGCAACCTCGCTCTGGATCTTCTGCTGGGAAGGATCCACGGACGGCTTGTGGTGTTGAGGAATGGTCGTTACGACAACATGCCCATCGACACCGTTACCGCCTCGAAGAAAGTTGTCAACGTGAAGGAGCACTACAACATCGACCGCCTGCGGCCTCACTACAAGAGTTTCGAGATGAAGCCGCTGTTTATTATGACGAGCGAGGGATAGTTGTTATCGAGACAAGCCTGTTGCAATCAGACGATAGCGCGCACCTGCCGTCATTGAGTGATATGGCGATATTGCAACACCTATGGAAATCGCCCGGATCTCAAATCATTGAGCCTTGAATCGTGGGTGCGGAAAAGCTGTACCGGCTTGCTCGGGCGTCAAGGGAACGCCAAGCATGTTTGCTGCCTTCGAAAGTACGGGATCGCGGCCAAGCACCAGGTCTTCGGGGCTGGGAAGGAGAACTTCATCGGGTTCAACTCCGACGTGCTCTACGCTGGCCCCATCCTTCATGATCAGATTGGCTGTGCTGATTTCGGCTCCGTAGCCTTCGTGCTCAAAAAACTGTGCTTCCATGAGCATGCCGGAGCTGTGGTCGCCCATCACCGTCCCCCGCTTCTCCAACTGAACAACGCGAGAGAAGACTTCCGAGGCCGAAGCCGAATCGCTGTCGATCAGCACGATGAGTCTTCCGGCGTAAGCGTTGTTCTTCCGTCCCGTGGCCGAGACGGCCTTGCTTCGGTCGCGCGTTACTTCATCGCAGATTTTGACATTGTCAGAGAAAACTCCTCCCAGCATCCGGTTCACTGTCATGACGAATCCTCCCGGATTACCGCGCAAATCCACGACTACAGCCTTGTGCTTACGCATCCTCGCGATCGCGCGGTCGGCCTCGTCGAGCGGGAATTCAAACGCCGGCAGTCTGATCACAAGAAGGTCGTCCTTCTCAAAGTAACGCACCTTTAACACTTCCTCTTCGGCAGCCCAGTCCCGAACCCAATGATTGATGCCCTCAAACATGTAGCGGTGCCGAAACTCCGTGGACGGCTCGAACGTGCCGACCACCTCGACGGACTTGTGGCCCCCCGCACCGTCGGCAATTACAAGCTCAAGGCCCGGATACGTCCTCAGTACCCCGTACAAGTAACGGATCCTCCAGATCGTCCTCCGGTTGACCGGGTGGCCGTTCACGGCAAGAACTTCATCACCAACCTTCAGGCCTTTTTTCGCTGCGTCGCCATCGGGCCTTACGTACAGTACGAGGCAACGATTGCCGACCATCCTGACCTCAAAACCGTAATCGTGAGATTCCCTGCGGGAAGGCGGATAAAACCGCGTATGCGAATCGTGAAGAGAGTCGAGTACGGCCGCGATTTCGGCGAGTCCGGAGTTCATTGAATCTGCCTTTTCGATATTTTCCCGCGCCTGGCGTACTTTTGCCTCCCAGTCCACACCGCGCAACTTGGGATCGTAGTAGTGCTTCCTGACATCGGCGGAGACATCGCTCAACATCCGCTGCACTTGTTCGCGCTCGTCGTGGCCGTACTGTTGACCGCATACGGATGGGCACAATAGGCATCCGCAGATGAACGCTAGAAAAGGCTGGCGAGCGAATCGCATTGCTTGAAGTCCCTCTCTTCAGCTATAGCAACACGCGCTAAACTCTGGCCTGCAACCCGGCGACGCTAGCGTAAGACTGTTTCTACACAGTAGTCAATTGATGTAATCAGGCCATAGCGCTCATTGACCCTTCCCGTAGTCGCCGCGTTATCGGCATTTCATGCGGAGCAGAGCGGAATGGTCCTGCCTCATCCCGTCCACGACGACTTCCACCGATATGGCACCTTAGCTCTTGAGGCCAATGGCGGCGCTTTCCAGTTGATCATGGACTTGTTCGGCGCGGCGAAGCGCTGATTGCACGTTGTCGCAGATATTCTCTGCTCCCACCACTTCTTCGAACTCTGCTTGATGAATCAGGCTGGCGGGTTGTTCGCGCGCGCCGCACAAAATCAAAGTTCGATTGCTGGCGTGCAGTTGGCGGGCGACTTCCTCGATGGCGAATAGTCCGGTGGCGTCGAGTGCAGTCATATTGCGCAGGCGCAGAATGACTACTGGGGGCAGGGTGTGCAGGTCCTCGGTGACGGCGTTAATTTTGTCGGTGGCGCCGAATAGGAACGGTCCGTGGATGCGGAAGATGGTGGCATAGTAGGGGATGTCTTTATCTTGCAGGATGTGCATTCGGCCGTCTTCTACGTACTCGTCGGTGACCTGCGAAACTGTAGTGGTGGCGGCAACGCGGCTGATGAAGAGCAGAGCGGCGAGAATCATGCCGGCTTCGACGGCGACAGTAAGATCGGCGAAAACGGTCAGCGCGAGGGTCACGAGCCAGACGCTGATATCAGTCTTCGTGAGCTTCAGCAGTTGCGGGATCTCGCGCCACTCGCCCATGTTATAAGCGACGACTATCAGGATTCCGGCGAGTACGGCCAGCGGCACGTGGCGCACAGCAGGCGCAGCAAAGAGGAGGATGCAGAGCAAGGTGAGCGCATGAATCATACCGGCCACGGGAGACTGAGCACCGGCGCGAATGTTGGTCGCCGTGCGGGCGATGGCGCCCGTCGCGGGCAGTCCGCCGAACATGGGTGAAACGATGTTGGCCACACCCTGTCCGATGAGTTCGACGTTGGGATTGTGCCGATCGTTGCTCATGCGATCGGAGACCACGGCCGACATGAGAGATTCAATTGCGCCCAGCATAGCAACGGTGAGGGCGGGACCGAGCAAGCCGTGAATCAGGTCGGCACGAAACCGGGGGATCACAAAATGGGGCAATCCGGCAGGGATCCCGCCGAAACGCGAGCCGATGGTTTCCACCGGCAGCTTGAACAAGATGACTGCCACCGTGCCGAGCAGAAAAGCGACGATTGCGCCGGGAATACGATTGGAAAGCGAGCGGCAGAGAAGAATGACCAGCACGGTGCCCGCGGCGAGTGCGGTCGCAGTGTAGGAAATCGTGTGGAAGTTGCCGGCCAGAGCCTCCATGCGCTGCCAGAAGACGCCGGGAACTTTGGCGAGTTGCAGGCCGAAGAAATCTTTTACTTGGGTGCTGGCGATCAGAATGGCGATGCCATTGGTGAACCCAATGACGACTGGCCGCGGAATGAACTTGACCGCCGTGCCCATGCCGGCGATGCCCATGATCATCAGCAAAATGCCCGCCATCACTGTACACATGAAGAGGCCATCGACGCCGTGAAGCGCGACGATGCCGGCGATGACGACGACGAAGGCGCCGGTGGGTCCTCCGATTTGCGTTTTGGAGCCGCCCAGCAGGGAAATTAGGAAGCCAGTGACGATGGCGCAGTAAATGCCGGCCTGTGGCGTTAGCCCGGAGGCGATGGCAAAGGCCATGGCCAGCGGCAAGGCCACCAGCCCCACGGTGACGCCCGCTACCAGATCGTGGAGAAATTTGTTGGCGTTGTAGTCTCGTAGACAGAGGACAGACTTTGGCAGCCAACGTTCTTCCAAGAAAGCATAGGCCATTTTTCTATTATGCAACAAGCGCCTGAGGGAGAGAGGAAGGCTGAAGGCACCAAGGGACAATGCCCCCGCGGATATTCGTTCCTGGCATCAAGTTCAGGTCTAGGATCTGCATTGTTTCCGCGCTACACTGCACTCACATGCGAGTTCTAGGGATCGATTGCGGCGGCGAGTACACCGGCTACGGTGTGGTCGAGATGCATTCCGGTGGGCGGTTGGTGTGCCTGACCTGCGGAGCGATCAAACTTTCGCCGCGGGAGCCGCTGGCACGGAGGCTGTCGCGCATCTATGACGAACTCGGCGGACTTATTACGGAGCATCATCCGGATGAAGTCGCTATTGAAGGAATCTTCTACGCGCTGAATGTGAAATCGGCATTGAAGCTGGGGCAAGTGCGAGGAGTGGCCATGCTGGCGGCGGCCGCGGCAGGATTGGAGGTGGCAGAATACTCGCCGCTGACGATTAAGTCGTCGGTGGTGGGCTATGGGCGGGCCGAGAAGCAGCAGGTACAGCACATGGTGACGCATCTGCTGGGATTGGCGGAGCCTCCCGAACCAATGGACGCATCGGACGCATTGGCCATTGCGATCTGCCATTTGCACACGGCGGGTACGCTGGCCAGGCAGAAGGTCGCGGCGCAGTGACGATTCCGATCATGCGGCGCTTGTGGGTTGGAGTGGCGCTGCTGGCATTAATAGCATCGCCGTCGATCTCTCAGCAGACGGCGGGCGCCGCGGTTGTTACGTTCACGTTCGATTTTCCCCAATCCAATCCTGCGCACTACTCGATTGCAGTTGACGCGGCCGGACATGCGCGCTACGAGTGCACCGGGAAGGTCGCGGAAGATTCAGAGGAGCAACCCTACCGGGCAGAATTCGAGGTGTCTGCGGGGAATCGCGAGCGCATCTTCGAGTGGGCGAAGCAGGCGAAATATTTCGCGGGTAAGGTGGACTCCGGCAATAGCAAAGTGGCTTTTACCGGTACGAAAATCCTCAGTTATCAGGATGGCCAGCGTTCTTTCACGGCGAAATACAACTATTCAAGCGTCGCCGCGATACTGCAATTGACGGCGCTGTTCCAAAACATGGCGGGCACGCTGGAATATGGGCGCCGGCTCTCTTACTACCATCGCTATCAGAAGCTGGCGCTGGACGAGGAGTTGAAGCACATGGAAGCGCAGGCCAGGAATGCACAACTGAGCGAAATCCAGGGAGTGGCGCCCGTGCTGCAGGAAATTGTTGAGGATACATCGGTAATCAACGTGGTGAGGGCGCGGGCGAAGGGGTTGATCGAGATGGGCAGCGCGGCCGCGGCGGGGCGTTGATCGCAGCGATTCGCAGTTGTCATTTAGGAAATCATCTCACCACGACGCAGCAACAGGAGCACGTTCAGATCGAGAACAACGTGCATCGCCATGGGCAACCACAAACTGCCGGTAATAAAAAAAATGATCGCCATCACCGCCCCGATGACCCCAGTGCTGATAATTCCGGACAGCCCCTGGTAGCCGTGGGCAAGGCCGAAAGCAATGCAGGAAACAACCAGCGCAAGTGCCAGTCTCAGGTGCCAGGGGCCATCCGAGAAATAACGGATCAGGAATCCGCGATACAGAACCTCCTCACAAATGCCCGCTGTGACAGAAGCCACTGCGAACCATAAACGCTCGTCCCCAGTCGTCGGCAAGAAGAAGTCAAGACGCTTCAAAGCCGCCGCGGTCGTGTCGCGCAGCTTTGTGTTGCGCCGCTGGAAGGCACGCAGCAGATTTACCGTCACCCACGCGAAGACCAGAACCCATACAAAGTATCCGTTGATTTTCGGCCACACTGACTGATGGACTGCCGGCCATACAAGGAACACCGTGGATCGCAATGCAACCCAGGCAACGATCGTGCATGCCCACAGGACGGCCACGAGCCGCTGATACGACAATATTTTTCGGCGGGGATTTGTGCTGGTCTTCAGCGCCCGCGTCTCCAGCACATCCCAGAGGGGAAAGCCCAGGAGCAACAACAGAGCCAGCGCGTGCTCGCAAGCAATCATGGAGCAATTTACCAATATCCAGCGGGAACTTTATCCGCTTGTAGCCGCTAACAGATCACAATGCCCGCGTAGCCCACAACCGTATCACGGTCGCCGGAGACGTCACCCGAGGTGGCGTATTTCACCAGTTCAGCCGAACTTGCGCCCAGTTTTTTTGTTGCCGTCAGCATAGCGACAGCCGGGCCGAAGCCGCACATGCTGATGTGCTTTTGTGTGACCACGTCGTAAAGAGCGCGAGCGTCGAGGCGAAGAATCGGCTCGATCGCACTGTGATCTTTCACGCGAGTGACGGCGTCGGACTCGTAATGATTCATGTCGCTGGAGGCAACGATCAGGACAGGATTGTGCTGCGCCGCAATAACATCCGCAATCGCCCACCCGAGTTGCTCCAGTGGTTCGAACTGCCCGGTACCCAATGCAATGGGGACGAACTTAAGCTGGGGCTGGAGCGTTTGCAGGAAAGGCAACTCGACTTCGGCAGCGTGCTCACTGCGATGCGCGGTCGAATCTTCGTGCAGGAGCGGACAGCGCTGCTTGAGGGCGGTGGCGAACGCGGCTTCGATGGGAACCTCGCCGAGGGGAGTCTCCCACCCGCCTTCGCTGACGATGGCCAAGGCCCGGCCCATGCCTGTATGGTTGGGGCACAGTACAAGGCAAAGCTGAGGAATTTCTAACGCAGCGAATACCGCTCCCGCCACGGGGCCGGAATACATATAGCCCGCGTGGGGCACGATGCAGCCCAGAGCGCGAACTGCTTTCTGACCGGGAGTCTGAGAGAGAAGGTTGCGAACTTCTTCGCGCAGAGATTTCTCATCGCGGGGGTAGAAGCGTCCTGCGACCGCCGGATGGCGAATTAGGGTCGCGGTCATCGATATTCCTGTGGGGATAATGCTACGAGCCCTCGTGGTGGTCGCGCAAGGCAAGAAACACCGCAGCGCTTTCCGCCAGACTCAAGGTCTCCGCGCGGGCTGCGGGTTTTACTCGGGCCTCGGCCAAGGCCGCGCGCAGACGAGACTCCGGATAGTTCGACTTAAGATTGTTCCACAGCGTCTTGCGCTTCTGGCCGAAAGAAAGCTTCAAGAACTCGATGAAGCCGTCGTTCAGCTGGCCGTCCCGGTCAAGGCCCAGTTCCTTCTGCCGCGGCGCAATCGTAAGGCGCAGAGCGGCGGAATGCACTTTGGGCGGCGGCGCAAACGCGCCGGGGGCAGGGTAAAGAGTTTCTCCACGCGGGCGTAAAGCTGCGCTGTAGCGGAGAGCAGCCAGTAATCGCGGCTGCCGGGTTTAGCGGCAATGCGGTCTGCCACTTCGCGCTGCACCAGGATGACGATGCTCTCAAAATATTTCGCGTAGTCGAACAGGCGCAGAAGAATATCCGACGTGATGTAGTAAGGAAGGTTGCCGATGACCTTGACCGGCTCAGGCCGGAATTCAATGCCGGGGCGGCGCAGGCCGGCTTGGGGCCGAACAGGGAATCGAAGTTGACGGAGAGAATATCAGCCTCGATCACCTCGATATTGGAGAACATGCCGAAGCGCAGGCGCAGTTGCGCGGCCAGCACGCGGTCCAACTCCACGGCGATCAGGCGGCGGACGCGCTTGGCTAGCAGGGAAGTGAGAATACCGCGTCCAGGGCCGATTTCGAGGACGGTGTTTTGCGAAATGTCACCCAGGGCGTCGACGATCTGCAAGGCAAAACTCTCGCTGGCGAGAAAATGCTGTCCCAGCTTGGGCTTGTGTTGCGGGCGGCGAGCGGACACGACCTTCGGCACGTTGACCCTCATTTCGTCTGGCCTGTAGACTGACTATTCGGCCCGTTTGTGTTGCGCGCGGGAGGTTGAGTCCCGCAACCGATAACCATCATAACGTGTGACCGCGAAAAGCGGGCCTTACCCTGGGAGGAGTTCATGCATATCGCATTCGTAGCATCGGAAGGGGTACCGTTTTCAAAAACTGGCGGATTGGCGGACGTGGTGGGCGCATTGCCGCGCGCGCTGGCGTCACTGGGGCATCAAGTCAGCGTCTACCTGCCTCGTTACAAGCAGACCAAGCTGACTGATCCGGTGACCGTGGTACGCAGCATTACCATCCCTTTCGATGACAAGTACCGCTTCGCGTCGGTGGTGACTGGCGGAAGCCAGTCCGGAGTGCGCTTTTATTTTGTCGATTGCCCGGAGTATTTCGATCGCGACGCCCTCTACGGCACATCTGCCGGGGATTATCCCGATAACGCGGAGCGTTTCGCGCTCCTTTCGCGCGCCGTGCTGGAAGCGACGAAAATCCTGGGCGTGCCCAACGTTTTCCATTGTCACGACTGGCAGTCGGCGCTGGTGCCAGTGATGTTGCGCACCGTGTATGCCGAAGACCCGGCGTTCCGCGATGTGGGCACGGTGTTTACCATCCACAACATGGGCTATCAGGGACTTTTCCCGCCTGAGACCCTGCCACTGCTCATGCTGCCTTGGGACCTGTTCACCATGTCGAAGATGGAGTTCTTCGGACAGGTGAACTTTCTGAAGGGTGCGCTCACTTATTCCGACTACATCACCACGGTGAGCAAAAAGTACAGCCAGGAGATTCAGACCGCCGAGTACGGCTTTGGACTGGAAGGCGTGCTGCGCGACCGCTCCGCCACCGTTACCGGCATTTTGAACGGTGTGGATTACGACGAGTGGAGCCCGCAGGCGGACAAGTTCATCGTGGCGAAATTTTCACCGCAGGACCTTACAGGAAAGGCAGCATGCAAGGGCGATCTGCTGGCGGCGTTTGGCGTGAAGAATGCCGATCCGAAGACTCCGGTGATTGGAATCGTTTCTCGTTTCGCCGCGCAGAAAGGCTTCGACTTGATCGCGCAGATCATGGACCGGCTGGCGCGCGAAGAGATGATCATGGTTGTCCTCGGTTCCGGGGATAAGCAGTATGAAGAAATGTTTGCCCGCCTCAACAAGCAGTTCCCCAACAAGATTGCGGTGAAGGTGGCGTACGACAACTCCGTTGCGCACAAAATCGAGGCCGGGTCCGACATGTTCCTAATGCCTTCAAAATATGAACCTTGCGGGCTAAATCAAATCTATAGCTTGAAGTATGGTACGGTCCCGGTCGTTCGCGCTACGGGAGGCCTCGACGATACCATCGAACCTTGGGACGCGCGCTCCGGCAAGGGCACGGGCTTCAAATTCACGGAATACAGCGGCGAGTCTTTGCTGCTGACGATTAAGCAGGCTCTGGTGGCTTTCCGCGATCAGACTTCCTGGCAGGTACTCATGCGCAACGGCATGAACAAGGACTTTTCCTGGAACGCTTCGGCGCGCGAGTATGGGAAGATTTATGAGCGCGTGAAGCAGATGCGAAGCGTGGCTGGTCCTGTGCAAGAGAAGGTCCTCGTTTAGCGCTCATGTGGGACAGCCGCCCTCGGCTGTCCCCGGAGCCCAGCTCCGGCGCCTACAAATAAGCCGGACTAGAACGCCTCTGGTCGCAGGACGAAGATTCTACGAGAGTGGGTTAAGTGAGAGTTTCGCGATTGCGCACTGGATTGTCCTTCGCCTCCCCGACCCACTCGACTCCGGCTTCCTCTGGGCCAAATACCTCAGGTTCAGGCTCCGAAAGAAAACTTCTAACAAGCCTTTGCCCGATACGGTGCTTCTTAATCAGGGCTCCGATGCTGTACGCCACGCCGGAATAGAATGGTGCGACATAGCTCATTTGCGACGACAGACGGACGAAATCGGAGCCACGAAAGTTGTACAAAGTCGGCGGCGACCGCTCGATCACGAAGTAATAGGAAAAGCGGGCCCAAGGCTCTGATACGAATACGGACGCATGAGGATTGGTAAAAGTTAACAGCTTGTAGCAGAGAACCGCCGTCGGCAGAATCCAGGCGGACGTTGCCAGCTTCGGAAGATATCGACAAACCACGTAGCCCGCCACGAAGGCAGGGATAATGCTCACTATTTCGAAATGCTCGAGCCAGCGATCTGCCAAAGGGGTGCTGGCTGAGATTCCGAATAACGGCAGCACCCAAACAAACCAGCGACTAAGCAGCCACGGTCCTAAGTGAAAGCCACAAATGAAGGCGGCGGTGGTATGGACCGCAAATAGCCCAGCCCCATCTGCTGCCGGCCAGATCAGACCGCCGCGTCGTGCAATCTCCTCGGTCTGTCCTGGCCCCACACCTTTCTTGGTTAGCCATTCCTTCCAGCGTGGCAGGGCCGTCGAGTAATACTGCCAACCAATCGCCAACCCCGCTACTGCATAGTACGGCCACGAAAATGGCCCAAACATGTATAAGCCAAAATAAATCGAGCATGGAATGACTACGATCACAGGAACTGTAATCAACAGATGGCCCACGAGGACGGCTTGTGTCGTGAGAGTGGGCTTGTCCATTATGAGGCGCAGTATAGCGCCGCGGTCGCCCGTCGATTCAAGTATATTGCTGATATGAAATTCCGCGTGGTTGTATCCCTCATGATTGCGTTGACAGCGATGCTGGCGGTGGCTCAGAGTCAGCCTGCTGCGGAAACGAAAAGGCCGCTGTTCTTCCTCAAGATCGCTGCGGACGTGGCCGGTAATGTGCAAAGCCAGCCTTTGAACGGCTTCTTTGCAATTTACATTGATGACAAGAATTGGAAGGCCGCGGAGATAGACAGCGACTTGGGCCCATTCCTGAAGAAGCAGGAGGCGAAGCCCCGCCGAAGCGCGGGATGCTTGTTCTCCAGCAGCAAGGACGCCGCTATTTGTGTGTACTTTGACGGCGATGTTGCCTTTGGTGTGGCGGCGGTGCGAGTGGGGCCCAGCGGCAAAATAGAAGCCGGAGATGTCGCGGCAGCTTACAAGTCCGTATCGAAGGATATGGTCAAGAGAGGCGGTGAAGATCTCACGTTCACAGAGGGCAACGTAAACGCTGACGACGGCACGCCGCTCCCCGCCTTCCAGATCACAAGCAAGAAGCCAAGCGACAACGGTTCTCCGCGGGCTGGCAGGAAAGCCGTGGTCCACTTGATCCGACCGAGCTAGTGCTTCTTTACATCTTCGGTAACAAGCTCCCCAGTCCTTGCATGAGGTGCGTCGCTCGCTGTGTCACCGTGCTCATCCTGGTCATAGGCCGGTTCGGTTGGCTCCTCGATCATGTGGGCGCGTTGCAGCGCGCGGTAATATTCCGGACGGGCATGCTGGTAATGCTCAGCCGGGACTTTGCCGTCAATCCAGGCAGTATCCATCGGGTAGACGAGCGGGTCGAAGACCACCATGTAGGAGTGCCAGATGAGAATGGCAAAGGTCGCGAGAATCGCTTCGTAATAGTGAACAGCCGTGGCGGCATCCGATACCCACTTGGGGAAATGGGTCAGCGTGAAATCGTTAAACCACAATAAGAAACCCGAGACCGCCATCACCAGAGTTCCCCACATGAACGCCAGGTATTCCAGTTTCTCAGCGTAGTTGAATTTCGCGAACTTTGGTTCAACCTTCGTTGTTCCCAGATTGTAGGTGAAGACCTGCACGATATCCCTCGCATCCTTAACAGTCGGGATCATCGCCCAGAGGAAGACGCGGTCGCGCTGGTTCAGGGCGAGATGAACCAGATGGTACAGCGTGGCTGCGACAAGTATGACCGCAGCGGCGCGATGCACCCCGCCGCGGAAGCCGAAATGGTTTTCCCACAGTAGTAGCGGACGCGACCACCAGGCCTCTGGAAATTTCAGGGCAAATCCGGTGATCACCAGCGTCGGGAAGCTGAGAATTACACCCCAGTGTGCAATCCGGAAGTTGCGATTCATGCGCGTTACTTTCGCCCCGCTGGCATGATGCGGCCGCGGGCGCATGAGCTTCGCCAAAAAGTCGATCAGGTTGTGCAGGATCATGAACCCCAGGGTCATCGGGATCAGCGCCCAATAAGTCCAACGGATCCACTTTACGACCGGATGCGCTGCACCGGTCGAAGTCTGGACGTGCACTGGCCCGATGGCGAACTTGCCTTCGTCCACGCCTTTGTGACATTGCCCGCACGTCTTTCTGAGGTTGGCGGCGTTGACGGTCGAGCGCGCGTCACTGGAAGGGAGAATGGAGTGAACTCCGTGGCAGGAAGCGCAATTTGCCGCCGTTACTTTCCCTTCCGTGAGGGCCAGGCCGTGATAGCTATCGGCGTAGGATGGAACGCGATCTGCAGGCAGACTGTAACGCAAAGCAAGGCGTTCATCGTTGTGACATCGCCCGCAAGTGGTGATTGAGACTCGCGAAGCATTCACCAGCGATGCTGGTTCCTTCGGACCCAGGATCAGGTGTTCCCCGTGACAGTCACTGCACACGGGAGCAGCCGAAACCCCGTTCTTCGTGGCCTGTCCATGTACGCTTTCAACGTATGCTTTGGCAATGTCGGTGTGGCAGTGCCCACAGGTCGCCGGGATGTTGAAGTGGTTGACTTTGGAACGCGCATCTTGCGAAGGCAAGATTCCGTGACTTCCGTGACAATCCGAGCAGGTTGCGGCAGCCCCGTCTCCATCCACCACCGCTCGACCATGCACACTCTGTTTGTACAGCTCTACGGGATGCGCGAACGGAATCCTGTGGCGCGACAGAAACTGCGGATTGCTGTGACAGGAGGCGCAAGTGTCAGGCAGATTCTTCTTGGCGATGGTCGAGGCAGCATCGCTCGAACCCTGAATCCGATGTACCGATCCGTGGCAGGAGACACACTTCGGCGCGTCCGGATCTCCTGACGCCGCCGCTCGTCCGTGGATGCTTTGCCGGAATTCCTTCACTTCATCGGCATGGCACTGCGCGCATTTTGCGGGCGCCAGTTGCGCCGCCGCTGCAATCTCGTGGTGACCTCCGTGGCAGGATTCGCAAGCTCCATCGCCCAGCGCGCCATGAACGCTAGTGGGGAGGTGAGAGGTCTCATCGGAATGACAGCTCGAGCACTGCACCTTCGCCACTTTGGCAGGGTGGGGATAGTCCTTGATAGCGCCGTGGCAGTCGGTGCAGCCCAGAGTCCCGTGGACGCTGGCCGCATGCTTCGCGGGATCAATCGAGATACTCTTGCCCGTGCCCGAGGTCATTCCTGCCTGACCGTGGCAGGCCAGGCAGCTTTCGTCCTGCTTGAGGGGATGGGGCAGTCTTGCTTGGGCGCGGCCCCAAGCCGGTATTGGCGCATTGAACGACAGTAGAGCGATCGCGAGAGATAAAGCCAGCAAAACGAAACCCATTCGTCCGAGGGTACCTGTCGTGCGTCGCGTTTTATTCGGCGAGTTCATCTCTAGCAACATATTGAATGTTGTGGAAAGAGGAATCGGTGATCCGCATCACCTGTGTGTGTGCGTAGCGCCTTCGAAAAATTAGAGGTTCCCACACGAACGCACCTCGGCTGTTTCGCGCGGCCCCAGTCAGACTGTTTAAGCCAGCACTTATTTTGGATTCGAGTTGGAGCAGCGGATGAGCTTGCACGCCAGGATTGTCTCGGAACGGCGGGAAGCACTGGATTCCGATTGAGCGTTTCCCTGCGGAACCGCGCCTCAACATTCCCCGACTAAGCCGCTCACTTCATTCCCATGTCGGTCAGAATCTTGGGCCTTTCTTCACCCGCCGCCAGAAGTTGATGGCAGGCGCTGCAATCATTGGTAATCGTCTGGCCATCGGCGCTGGTGTGACTGCCGTCGTGACAGCGGAAGCAGCCGGGCGAATCGTTGTGCCCAAGATTGTTCGGATGAGAGCCCCAGGCCACGCGCATGTCGGGGAAGATGTTGCGAAGATAAATTGCTGCTACCTCGTCGCCCGCCTGCTGCACCAGCGTGCGCCGCGTTTGATAGACCTGCGGATAATTCGTGCGATAGAAATTGTTAAGCTCGGCCAAGATGTTCTGCCGCGCCATGTCGCGGGTGGGGTAATTCACCTTCAGAACCTCGACCGCCTTCTTCCTGATGAACGGCAACTCCGGGCTGATGTGCCCGAGAGACATTTGCTTATCCACAGCGTTTTCGGGCAAGTCGAACTCGTGCGTGGGCCGGTTGTGGCAATCCACGCAATCCATCGTGCGATGTTCTCCCTTGTCCAATTGCTGCTGGGTTGGCTTCGCATCGGTCGAAACATATTCGGTGGTTTTTCCCTTATCGTCGATGTAATCCACGACGGGAATCGCCTGCCGCTCGGCGTCGGTAGAGATATAGCGGATGCGAGCGTTGTCTGCGAGGTGATGCCCGTGAATGCCGACCGAACCCTGCCACGTGCGCCCCCCCACCTTCAGCAATAAAACGTCAGTCTGAGGGGTGTTCTTTTCGTCGTCTTTATAGCTGGTATTCACCAGGAATTTGTCGCCGGTAAAGCGTTGCGGCCAATGACACTGCTCACAAGTTTCGCGCGCCGGGCGGAGATACTTCACCGGCGAAGGAATGGGCCGCGAATATGTTTTGAAGGTTACGGCAAACACCTGGCGCAGACCGGAAAGCTTCGAGCGAACAAACCATCCGGCTCCGGGCCCGATATGACACTCGACACATTCCACGCGCGAGTGTGGAGAATTCTGATAGGCCGAATATTCCGGGGCCATCACGGTGTGACAAGTCGTCCCGCAGAAACTCGTCGAATCCATGTACTGCACGCCACGGTATGACGCTGTTCCAATAATTAAGAGATTAAGTAGGGTCGCCACACCTACCCACTCCAAAGTACGTCGCACGACGGGCAGGCCCAGGTCGATAGCCGGGTAGACTCCAGGCAGCGTCCCGCTCCCGCGCAGGCTGCGCCGCCGGAGCCAGATACCGGTAGGAATCAGCAGCAGGCCGAGTACAAAAATGCCCGGCAGGATCAAAAAGATTAGAAGACCGATGTAAGGATGCGGCGGCCCCGGCAGAAAAATGTCATAGAACCAGAATGCAATGGTGGTAAGCGCCGTGCTGGTCGTGATCACGGCACCAGTGAGCGTTATGGGATTCTGTCCCAGGAAATAAATGGGCTGCGACCACTCTCGAAAGCCCTCTCGTAGATTCATTGGCAATCGTTGCTCTCTTTGTTGATATTCATGCACGTAGGGTGCAGGCTGTGGTTCCTTGGCTCAACATCGAACTGTTGCAATATTGAACGTTTTGCTCAACTCGCTTCTGTGACGCGCGTCACACCTGCATGTTTGTGTTTTGAAAGACCACGGGACCAAATCGGTACAATTCCCTTTTTCAAGATGATCTCCAACGTATACCCAAATTGAACTCAGAGTGGCAGCGTGATTGCTCTCACCAAGAAGTGTGATGCCGGTCACGGCGTCGCCTGCGAGGCTGAGACGAGACTGATGCTAGTGGTGAGGGGTGGGCCTATGCCAAAAGACAACCGAGATCTGCTGGATGTGCTGAAGTTCGAACTGGAGTTCCTGGAACAGGGCGGTTACGGGCGATTGCCGCGCGAATCGTGGCGGCCGCGCTTTGTTTTCGAAGATTCTCCTACCTGCATGAACTTTAACTCCAAAGACCGCGAACCGTGCAGCGAATGTCTCCTCATGCAATTCGTCCCGGAAGAAGCACGAAAGGAACAGGTTCCTTGCATCTATATCCCATTGTCAATCAGGGGAGAGACTCTCGATAATCTGTACCGTACCGGAACGCAACTTGAAGTGGAGGAAGCGCTCGGTGCTTGGCTGCGGGCCACCATCCGCCAGCCTCGAGGCCGAAAAAGAGCAGCAGGCATCTGCCAAGCTGCCCAGCTAGGCCACGGCAAGATAGATATAGCGCAGGATGAACAGGCCGGTGAGAATCCACACCAGCAGGTTGATGTCGCGAAATCTTCCCGCCGCAACCTTCACCACCGTGTAGGAAATCAGGCCGAGGCTGAGCCCGGTGGCGATGCTGAAGGTGAGCGGTGTGGCCAGAATCGTGATGAAGGCCGGCACTGCCTCGCTGAAATCCCGCCACTGGATCTGCGCGATCGACTCCGACATCAACACTCCCACCAGAATTAAAGCTGGGGCCGTAGCATAACCGGGAATGGCCGTGGCCAGCGGTGAGCAAAACGCCGCCAGCAGGAACAGCGCAGCGACGGCGATATTACTCAGACCGGTGCGGGCTCCGGCAGCAACTCCTGCCGCGCTTTCGATGTAGCTGGTGACCGTCGACGTTCCCGTCAATGCGCCGAACACAGTGCCCACGGCATCCGCCAGCAGCACCCGTCCAACGCGGGGAATCTTGCCGTCCTTGATGAAGCCGCCCTGCTCGCAAACTCCCACCAGTGTGCCCACGTTGTCGAACAGATCCACGAACAGGAATGCGAACGCAATTTCAAGCAAGCCGAGATGTCGTAAGCCGCGAAAATCCAGTTGCAGGAATGTCGACGACGGGTGCGGCATGGAGAAGATTGCCGTGGGCCAACTCGTGATCCCGCGAAAGAATCCGAGAAGAGCGGTACCGAAGATGCCCAGTAAGATTGCAGCAGGGAACTTCCGCGCCATCAGGATCAGCGTCAGGGCAAGACCGAAACAGGCTGTCTGCACTTCTTTGTCGGAGAAGCTGCCGAGGCCCACAAAAGTCGCCGCGTTGGCTACCACCAGCTTTGCATTCCGTAGGCCGACGAACGCGATGAACATTCCGATTCCAGCCGCGGTCGAGTGCTTCAGGCAATCGGGCATGCCGTTCACAATCTGCTCGCGAACCCGAGTCACGGTCAGCACGAGGAAAAGAACGCCAGAACAAAAAACGACAGCAAGCGCGGTTTGCCATGGAACATGCATGGCCATGCAAACGGAGTAGGTGAAGTAGGCGTTCAGCGACATCCCCGGCGCCAGTGCGATAGGGTAGTTGGCGTAGAGTCCCATCACAAGCGTGGCGACCGCGGCCGAAATACAGGTCGCGAAGACTACGCCCGCGGGGGGCATTCCCGCCTGCGCCAGAATCTGCGGGTTCACCACCACGATGTAAGCCATGGTGACGAACGTGGTGAGGCCGCCGAGCATCTCCTGCTTCACAGAAGTATGGTTCTCGGCGAGCTTGAAGTAGCGGTCGATCAAGTTCGTTTCTCAGTAGACGATTTTGTTGGGTTTCTCTTCCCACGCGCGAAACGCCGCCAGAGATTCCTCGCGCATCATTTGAATCATGGGGAGTGTGCGGTGCGTAAGGGGCTGCGCGATCTCGCGATAAATCAGCGAATCGTCAAAGCCAACCCTGGATGCATCCGCGGCGGCGCTTGCAAAATAGATGCGAGAGAGCCGCGCCCAGTAGATTGCGCCCAGGCACATGGGGCAGGGTTCGCAGGAAGTGAAAATCTCGCAACCGTGCAGGTCGAAGGTGCCGAGCTTCGCGCAGGCTGCGCGTATGGCTAGTATTTCGGCGTGCGCCGTCGGATCATTGGTCGATGTGACCTGGTTTGCGCCCTCGGCAATCTGGTTGCCGTCTCTCGCGATTACCGCGCCAAACGGGCCGCCGCGTCCGGAGCGGACGTTCTCGATTGCGAGTTGAATGGCGCGCGCCATGAAAGGATTGTCCATGAGGTTGCGTCGTTAACCCGTGATCGGCGACCGTACGCCCACGCCTGCAATCCGCAAATCCGCGAGCACATTGGTCAACATGGACTCTTTCGCAGCCGCGTTGCTGAAAAGGGAGTATAAGCTGGAAGCCGGGAATTCGTAAAATGTTCTTTTGATCCTTTGTTCTTTTGATCTTTGCGGGTCAAGTTTCCAATAGGAGCGAACACTTGGAGTTGCAAGCTGTTCTGTCGCGTCGGGTCGTAACACCGGAGGTAGTCCGGCCGGCGGCCATTCTTGTCGAAGGAGAGAAGATCCAGGCAGTCGTTGCTCAAGATCAAGTGCCCAAGAATTTCGACATTCATGATTTCGGCGATGCGGTTATTCTTCCAGGGCTGGTGGACTCGCATGTGCACATCAACGATCCCGGGCGCGCAGACTGGGAGGGCTTCGATACGGCGACGCGTGCCGCCGCGGCCGGCGGCTATACGTTGCTCGTGGATATGCCTCTGAACTGCCTGCCCCCGACGGCCACCGTCGCCGCGCTCGAGGCCAAGCGCACGGCTGCGCAGGGACGGTGCCGAGTGGACTGGGCCGCTTGGGGCGGAGTCGTCCATGACAATCAAGGCGACATCGAGGCTCTCGCTGCGGCGGGTGTGCCAGGGTTTAAGTGCTTTCTCATTCATCCCGGCATCAATGGCTTCACCATGGTTACCGAGCAGCAACTACGAGCGGCCCTGCTGGCTGTCGCGGGAACCGGTTTGCCGCTACTGGTACACGCGGAGCTGCCCGGTCCGATCGACGCGGCCACGGAAAATCTGGCCCGTGCCGATTGGAGACAATATGAGACTTATCTCAAATCGCGCCCCGAAGAGGCGGAGTTGGCCGCGATTCGCCTGCTCTTATCGCTGTGCCGCGAATACAATTTTCGACTGCACATCGTGCATCTTTCAGCCAGCGCAGCGCTGCCGGAGTTGAAAGCGGCGCGTTCCGAGGGGCTTCCGGTCACCGTAGAAACCTGCCCGCACTATCTACATCTGACCCCCGAGGCAATCGAAGACGGAGCAACCTTGTGCAAGTGCGCCCCGCCAATTCGCAACCGAGAAAATTGCGAGAGACTCTGGCAAGGCCTGAGGGACGGTGTAATTGACCTGGTAGTTACGGATCATTCTCCGTGCCCCCCGGCGATGAAGAAGCTTGACGAGGGCAGCTTCAGAACAGCCTGGGGTGGCATAGCAAGCCTTTCAGTGGCGCTGCCTGTGATGTGGACGGAAGCCAGCAATCGAGGATTTACGTTGTTGGATATTGCGCGCTGGATGGCCGAGGCGCCGGCGCGGCTCGCCGGCTGCCACATCCGCAAGGGCCGAATTGCGCCGGGATTCGATGCAGACTTCGTGGTGTTCGATCAAGAGGCGGAGTTTGCGGTGACAGAGGAGCGGCTGCATTACCGCCATCCGCTCTCTCCATACATGGGAGAGACGCTTCGCGGAATCGTGAAAAGCACTTATCTGAGGGGAAAGCCTGTGTTCCTTGAAGGCCAGTTTCCGGGAGAGCCCGGCGGACGGGAGTTTCGGGCCACGCAACTCACATGATCTTGTCGTATACACTATCCCATCCGCGCGCGTAAGCGGAATCACGCTCGGAACGTTGAATCATGACCCATGAGCGCATCGTCGGCACCGCGGTCCCGCGCAAGGAAGGCCGCGAGAAGGTAACGGGAAAAGCTCTGTACGTGGACGACATGCTCTTGCCGGAAATGCTCTATGGCGCGACCGTGCGCAGCCAGATTCCCCGCGGCAGAATCAAGAAGGTCACATTCAACCCCGGCATCGGCTGGAACGAGTTTATAATAGTATCGGCAAAAGATATTCCGGGAAAGAATTGCATCGCGCTCATCGGAGACGATCAACCGTGTCTGGCGAGCGAATTCGTAAATCATCCCGAGGAACCCATTCTGTTGTTGGCGCACCCGAACCGCCACGCTCTGCGGAAAGCGGTTGAAGCGGTGTCGATTGAGTACGATCCTCTTCCCGCCATATTCACGATGGAAGAAAGCGAGCGCGGCTCCGAAATCGTTTGGGGCACGGACAACATTTTTAAAACCTATTGCATTGAAAAAGGCGATGTCGATGGCGTCTGGTCGAAGGCAGAGTACATAGTCGAAGGCGAATACTCGACCGGCGCACAGGAGCAGCTCTACATAGAAAACAATGGAATGATCGCCGCCTACGATGCGCAACAGGGCATCACTGTCTGGGGATCGTTGCAGTGCCCTTACTACGTTCACAAGGCTTTGATGGCGCTATGCGACTTGCCCGCCGACAAGGTTCGCGTGGTGCAAATGGAAACAGGCGGCGCATTTGGCGGCAAAGAAGATTATCCATCGATAATCGCGGGGCACGCCGCTTTGCTGGCGATCAAGTCGGGGAAGCCGGTGAAAATTGTCTATGACCGAGCGGAAGATATGGCGGCCACAACAAAACGGCATCCCTCGCGCACTCGTCATCGCACCGCTGTCAGCAGCGACGGCAAGATCCTGGGAGGAGAAATCGAGTTCACGATTGACGGCGGAGCTTATGCCACATTGTCGTCGGTAGTTCTTTCCCGCGGCGCCATTCATGCCGGCGGTCCGTATTTTTGGCCGAATGTTCGAATTCAGGCCAAGGCGGTTGCCACCAACGCACCGCCCCACGGAGCGTTTCGTGGGTTCGGCGCGCCCCAGAGTATTTTCGCCATGGAACGGCACATGGATCGGATCGCACAGGTAGTGGGAATGTCGCCGGTCGAGATCCGGCGAAGAAATTTCCTCAAGCCCGGAGAGACAACGACCACGGAACAGGTTGTGCGCGAACCCATTGATCTTGGAAAACTTCTCGACAAAGCCCTCAGCCTCTCTGAGTATTACTCGAAGAAAGAACGATTCTCCATTGAGAATCAATTCGCGACAACGAAACGAGGCATCGGCGTCGCAGCTTTCCTGCATGGTGCGGGATTTACTGGATCGGGCGAGCGCTACCTGAGTTCAGTTGTTGGTGTGGAGGGGTGCGCCGATGGAAGAATTCGCGTGCTGGTATCGAGCACGGAATTTGGTCAGGGGACGAAAACGGTTCTTTGTCAAATTGCGGCCGAGGCGCTGGGGCTGCGCTATGAAGACGTAACCATTGCCCAGCCCGATACGACCGAAGTCCCAAACAGCGGCCCTACGGTTGCGTCACGTACAGTGATGGTCGTAGGAAAGCTGGTGGAATCAGCGGCGCGAGGCATTCAGCAAACGCTCAGATTGGCCGGCATGCTCGGTGACCAATACTCTGCCGATGAATTCTGCGCCGCATGCCAAGACTATGTTGCCGCAAACGGCCCACTGCGTTCGTGGTCGCAATATGAGCCTCCTCCCGGCATTTTCTGGGACGATCAAGCATATCGAGGAGAGGCCTACGCCGCATACTCGTGGGCGGTTTACGTTGCAGAAGTCGCGGTTGACCTGACGACCTATAGCGTGTCGGTGAACGACTTTGTCGCGCTGCAAGAAGTCGGCAGAGTGCTTCATCCCGTTCTTGCCATCGGGCAAATCGTAGGCGGAGTCGCTCAGGGTATCGGATTCGCCTTGTACGAAAAAGTGATTTGGCAGCAGGGCCGCATGCAAAACAGCCAGATGACGAATTACATCATGCCCACTTCCATCGACCTTCCACCCATCCGGGTATTTTTCGAGGAATTGGGCAATGTGCACGGCGCATTTGGTGCGAAGGGAATCGGGGAGCTTCCAATGGATGGACCAGCCCCGGCGATTCTCAATGCGGTTGAAGACGCGCTGGAAATTCGTTTCGATTCAATTCCGCTGATGCCGGAGGATATTTTCGAAGCGGTCTCGCGACCTGCCGAGAGCGAATCCGATGTTGCGAGCGGAGTAAGATGATCAGCTCATCCGAGGATCGCGGCAAATCCAGGGTTTCGCTCATGGTGAATGGTGAGCGCAAAACTGTGCTGGCCTTCCCCATGGAACGGTTGCTCGACGTGCTGCGGCAACAGCTTGGGTTGACTGGCGCCAAAGAAGGATGCGGAGAGGGCGAATGCGGCTCGTGCTCAGTGCTGATGGATGGCGCGCTGGTGAATAGCTGCCTCGTTCCGGTCCTGCAAGCACAAGGAGCAGCAATCGTCACCATCGAAGGACTCGCAAGAGGCGCGCAACTGAAAACCCTGCAGCAGGCCTTTCTGGATTGCGGTGGTGCACAGTGCGGCATTTGCACTCCGGGAATGTTGCTTGCCGCATTGCATCTTTTGAGTAAGAACCCCAAGCCCACGCTGGAAGAAATAAAAGAAGGACTCTCCGGGAATTTGTGCCGATGCACCGGCTACGTGCAGATTTTCGAAGCAGTGACGAGAGCGGCGCAAAGCGAGAGGACGGCATCGTGATGAGGAGCAAATGAGGTCCGATCCAAGGGATTACGAACTCGTTGCACCGGGCAGCTTGCAGGCCGCGGTTGGGCTTCTTGCACAAAGCCCCGGCGAATGGCTTCCCATCGCCGGAGGTACAGACATCATGGTGCAATACGCCGCCGGTAAGTTGCGCTCGCGAAAGCTGGTGAGCATTTGGAATCTGATTGAGTTGCGCCGCATTGAGGTCATCGCAAACGAAGTTCGCATTGGCGCTGGATGCACCTATACCGATATTCGTGAACATGAGGTCATCGAGCGCGAATTCCCCATGCTGGCACTCGCGGCCAGCTGGACTGGTGGAATCGCGAATCAGAATCGCGGAACTCTTGGCGGCAACATCGTGAATGCGTCGCCTGCTGCGGATTCACTTCCAGCACTACTGGCTTATGATGCCGATCTGATTCTGATATCGGTCCGGGGTGAACGGCGCATATCCTACGCAGGTTTCCATACGGATTATAAGAAGACGAAGCTTGCGCCCGACGAATTGATTCAGGCAGTCTGCCTTCCGCGGCGATTTTCAGGATATGTTCAGCACGCGCGAAAAGTTGGAAGCCGCAATGCCCAGGCGATCTCAAAAGTGTGCATCGCTGCGCTGGGACGGGTAGTGGGCCACACCGTCGAAGATGTTCGTATCGCTCTGGGCAGCGTGGCACCGGTTCCTCTCCGCCTGAGCGAAACCGAACTGGTTGTTAAAGGGAAAACGGTTGATGAATCGCTTGTGTCGTTGGCGAGGAAGACAGCGGTGACAGAGATCCAGCCTATTGACGATATTCGGTCGACGGCGAAATATCGCGCGGCGGTGGCGGCCAATCTTGTCACCGAATTCCTGAGCCGGTTGAGTACGAATGGAAATAGGCATGAGTGAAGTTCTGGCGCGCTGGAATGACGCTTCCCGCGAGGCAGCCACCACCCAGATTTTGCCCTGCTGCGGCTCAAGGTCATGGGCCGCCGAGATGGCCGCCACAAGACCATTCCAGGATGAATGCGCTCTGATGGCCGCATCCGATGAAGTGTGGCGCAGCCTCAGCGAATCTGACTGGATGGAAGCTTTCAACAGCCATCCACGAATTGGCGAGTCGAACGCGCCCACTTCTTCCGCTCATCGGTCTTCGGCTTGGGCCATGCAGGAGCAAAAAAAAGCCGCAGACGCCGGCGAGGCGGTTAAGATCGCTTTGGCGGAAGGGAATCGCGACTACGAAAAAAAGTTTGGGCGGATCTTCATCGTATGCGCCACGGGCAAATCGGCGGCGGAACTTCTGGAGATTCTCCGGCGCCGGTTGCAGAATGATGCGGCGGCCGAACTTCACGAAGCAGCCGAACAACAGCGGCAGATCACGCAGATCCGGCTGAGAAAATGGCTTCAGGGATGAAACGAATTTCAACACATATTCTCGATCTCGCTCTCGGTAAACCAGCGAGCCACGTAGGTGTCAGGTTGGAGAAGCACGAACCTTCCAATTGGCGCGTGTTGGCGTCCGCGCGGACCGACCGCGACGGCCGGTGCAGTCAATTGCTGCCTGAAGGCGAAGAGTTATCGCCAGGGTACTACCGCTTGGCTTTCGACACCACGAGTTATTACGAAGCACAGAAAATTGACACACTCTATCCTGTCATTGAAATCACGTTCCGGGTCGGCGACGGCGAAACCCAGTTCCACCTGCCGCTGCTGCTGAGCCCAAATGGCTACACGACGTACCGGGGCAGCTGAGATACAAACTGAAGATGACTCCAAAGAATCTCCAACGACGATCCCCAGAGGAGTTGGCCAGTTGACTTCTTCCATCCGCGAATGGCTCAACCTTAGTGTGCGATGGTTCCATGTTTTCGCCGCCATCATGTGGGTTGGGCAAACCTATTACTTCACGTGGCTGGACGGCCAATTCAGGCAGCTCGAAAAAAAGGCCGGAGGAGACGAAACGCCGCCACAGGTCTGGATGGTGCACAGCGGTGGCTTTTACTCCGTCGCGAAGCAAAGCTCTCTGGGAGTCCTGCCCGAGCAAGTCCGCTGGTTCCGATGGGAAGCGTTAATGACCTGGTTGAGTGGAATTGTGCTGCTTATTCTTGTCTATTATTCCAGCTCCGGACTGATCGACCCAGACGTGGCGAATATTTCCCAAGGAGTAGGCATTACCGTCGGGCTCGCGGTTCTGGCCGGCGGTTGGCTCATCTACGATCTGGCGGCGCTGTCGCCTCTGGGCAAGTCCGAAAGCACTTTTGTGGGCTTCTCCCTCATCATGATTGCGGCAATCTCGTGGGGATTGATGCACCTGTTCAGCGGCCGCTCAGCCTACATCGAGCTGGGAGCGATGTTCGGAACCATCATGACCGCAAACGTGTGGTTCCGAATTCTTCCTTCCCAACGCAAGATGATCGCGGCCGCGGCCGCGAGCGCTCACTTTGATGCGTCCCTCGCCGCTCAGGCCAAGTTGCGCTCCAAACACAATACTTTCCTGGCGGTCCCGGTTGTCTTTATCATGATCAGCAATCACTTCCCCGTCGCAACTTACGGAAACAGGTATGGCTGGGAGATTCTGGTTACGCTCGTTGTCATCGGCTGGGCCGCGGCGAAGCTCATCCGCGAGGCCTGAGCATACATCACGATGACGACCAGTGAAATACGAAAGGGCGCAGAAGAAGTCATTGCCCGGTGCCGGAAGCTGGCTTCCTTCTCAGAAGATGTTGTCGCGGGAAATCAGCAAAGCACGCGCCGCACGTTCCTTTCTCCGCCGATGCGCGATTGCCATCGCGAAATCACGCGCTGGCTGGAACCTCTCGGCATTCCTGTTCGCGTGGATGCCGCGGGCAATTTGCGGGCAACGTATCCTGCCGCCCAACCCGGCGCACCGAAGTTGCTTCTGGGATCGCACATCGATACGGTTCCAAACGCGGGAGCCTACGACGGAGTTCTCGGAGTAGTGCTTGCGGTCAGCTTGCTCGAAGCTCTGCACGGACGCAAGCTTCCATTCGGAATTGAGGTGGTCGGGTTTTCCGAGGAGGAGGGAGTTCGCTTCGGTGTGCCCTTCATCGGCAGCCGGGCGCTCGTCGGGCGGCTCGATGAAAAACTGCTACAGATGCGCGATGGCCGCGGCATTTCAGTGCGGAAGGCTATCGAGGAGTTTGGCTTGAACCCGGCAGAAATTCCTCAAGCGCGTCTCAGCGATGAATACTTCGGCTACATTGAGTTTCACATCGAGCAAGGTCCAGTTCTGGAGGAACTTGGCCAACCCCTCGCCGCGGTCGAAGCCATCGCTGGACAAAGCCGGCTTGAATTCACATTTCTCGGCCGCAGTAACCATGCTGGCACCACACCCATGCATCTTCGATACGATGCTCTCGCAGCGGCGGCAGAGTGGATCACCGCAGTCGAGCACCGAGCCCACAGCGTGACCGGCCTGGTGGCAACCGTAGGAAAGATCGAAGCGAAGCTGGGCGCAACCAACGTGATTGCCGGCGAGGCGCGATTAACGCTCGACGTTCGCCACGGTTCCGACGAGATTCGAATCCAGGCGGTAAAAGACTTGGTCGATCAGGCGCAGGAAATCGCCAGTAGGCGTGGATTAACCGCGAAGTCGAGCACAATGCTGCAGCAGCAGGCGGTCGCGATGAATCCGGTTCTGGTTGGTGAAATCGAGCGCGCGATCGGAAAAACGGGCGGCGTACCGCACCGCATGGTGAGCGGCGCTGGCCACGATGCTATGATCCTCGCCGAGAAGATTCCTGCGGCAATGATTTTCTTGCGAACTCCCGGCGGTATCAGCCACGATCCGGCGGAATCGGTTGCAGTTGAGGATGTTGCGAAAGCAATCGAATGCGGTTTGCATCTACTGGATCAGCTTGCCGCTTCGTCCCTAATCCGAGAGAGGATGTGACGTGCATAATCTTGGCCAGACACGCAGTTCTCATCAGCGCAACCATCTCCTGCTGACGGCAGACACCTTCGTGCGAACTACTTTGCCAGGGATGAAGGCTTGCGCAGCCATCGTGCACATCGGTCCTGCGATGGGCGCAGGATTCACGGAATACACGGCCGAGTTCGAGTCGGGCGGGGAACTGGGCTCGACGACTGCGCAGCGCTTCGTTTATGTGATCGAAGGCAGTCTGAAGGTGGAGGCGAACCGCAAATCGACCAGACTCGGCGCGCGTGGCTATGCATATTTCCCGCAAGACCTGCCCCATCGCGTGGTGGGTACGAAGGCGAGCCGCGTGGCCGTGATCGAAAAGCCTTACCAGGCTCTCGATTCAGTCAAGCCGCCGAGCCTCATCGTGTCCAGTGAAGACGCGGTTGTCTCGCATCCGCTCGACGACGATCCCAGCTTGCAGGTGAAATGCCTGCTTCCCGATGAAATGAACTTCGACTGCGCGGTGAACACCATGGTGTACCAGCCGGGCGCAGCCTTGAGCATGGTCGAAATGCATGTAATGGAACACGGACTCATCATGCTCGAAGGTGGCGGAATCTACCGGCTCGGCGATTCCTGGTATCCGGTGACCGCAGGGGATTTCATCTGGATGGGGCCCTGGTGCCCGCAGTGGTTCGGGGCAATCGGCAAGGCGCCGGCAAAATATTTGATCTACAAAGATTTTCATCGTCATCCCTGGACCGGCGCGCAACCATGAAGCTTGAGATCGATCGCGATCGCCTTCTTGCTGAGATCGAAACGCTCGCTTCGTTCTCCGATGCTGAAGCTCCCGCGGTGACGCGAATCGTTTTCACGCCGCCGGATCTGAAAGCGCGCGCATGGATGAAAGCGCGTTGCGAAGAAGCCGGGCTCACCGTGCGCTACGACGCAATTGGAAATACTTTTGCCCGCTGGAACGGTTTGGACCCCGACGCGCCCGTTATCGGCACAGGCTCGCACATCGATGCCATCCCAAACGCAGGCAAGTACGACGGCATCGTCGGAGTGTTGGGAGGTCTTGAGGCGATCCGGGCGCTGCAGCGCAGCGGATTTCGTCCGAAGCATTCGATTGAACTGCTTGTTTTCACCGCCGAAGAGCCCACGCGCTTTGGCATCGGCTGTCTCGGCAGTCGCCTCCTTTCCGCCACGCTGTCTCCAGAAGCGGCAAGAAAGCTGGCGGACAAAGACGGCGCCACACTCGATGAAGTTCGCGCCAAGGCTGGATTCGTAGGCGAACTCGAAAAAGTGAAATTGCCAGGCAGCTACTACAAAGCATTCGCCGAGTTGCACATCGAGCAAGGCCCGTTGCTCGAACGCGAGCATATCCCGCTCGGCATTGTCACAAAGATCGCAGCGCCGGCCAGTCTTCGTGTCCTGATCGAAGGCTCAGGCGGACACGCAGGAGGAGTCCTGATGCCCGATCGCCACGACGCTCTCTGCGCAGCGGCTGAGTTGATCCTCGCGATTGAGAACGCAGCCCGCACCAGCAGTGCAGTTGACACGGTTGCAACCGTAGGCATCTGTGAAGTGTTTCCCGGCGCGGTCAATAGTATTCCCAGCCAGGTTCGACTTAGCGTGGACATCCGCGATACCGATCTCAAGCGCCGTGATGCCATGATGCAAGCGCTCGAGACGGCGGGCCGCGCTATCTCAGAAAAGCGGCAGGTTGAAATCCACACGGAGTTGCTAAACGCCGATGCTCCCGGCGATTGTGCGCCGATCGTGATCGATGCGCTTGAACAATCCTGCCGGAAGCACGGGCTGAAGTTTCTCGCCATGGTGAGCCGCGCCTATCACGATTCGCTCTTCATCAGCCGCATCGCTCCCGTCGCCATGCTGTTTATCGCCTGCCGAAATGGCTACAGTCATCGTCCCGATGAATACGCTGCTCCCGACGACATCCTGCGAGGCACGCTCGTACTTGCAGAAACGCTGGCCACTTTGGCGGTGTGATTCTTCATCATTGAGCGCGGCATCAATGCGACGCGCTCCCAGACTTGCGAATCCTGGCGTAACCCGGCTTGATGACGGAATATATGAAGTCAATGCGCTGCTTGTAAGGCAGAAAAGCGCTCTTCATCGCATTGATCGTGATCTTCTCGAAATCGTCCATAGACAAACCAAACGTCTCGGCGGCTGCTTCAAATTCCCGCGTCATGCTGGTTTGGCTCATCAGCCGGTTATCCGTGTTAAGCGTGACCCGGAACTTTTCCTGGTACAGAATCTTGAAAGGATGCTCCGCCAAACTCGGTGTAGCGCCGGTATGGACGTTGCTCAGTAGGCAAATCTCCAGCGGGATTCTTTTATCGAGCACGTACTGGGCAAGCTCGCCCAATTTGACTGCCTTGCCGTTGACGACCGCAATGTCATCGATCAGCCGCGTTCCGTGGCCGATACGGTGCGCCCCGCAATACTGGATCGCCTGCCAGATCGATTCTTTCCCGTAGCCTTCCCCGGCGTGAATCGTGATGTTGAAATTCTCCCGTTGAATGTAATGAAAAGCTTCGACATGTTTTTTCGGAGGATAACCGCCTTCCTCTCCGGCAAGATCGAATCCGACCACGCCGCGCGTTCGAAAATCCACGGCAAGCTCAGCCATTTCCAAAGACTCATGACGATTGCGCATGGCGCAGATAATCAATCCTGAAGCAATTCCAAAATCTTTGCGACCGCGTTCCAGGCCCTTCAACACGGCGGAGACTATTTGCTGATGAGTCAATTCTCTTCGCGTGTGAAACACAGGCGCAAAGCGAGTTTCAAAGTAAACCACGCCATCTTCGCTTAAATCCTCAGCTTGCTCATAAGCCACGCGCTCCAGAGCCTCCTCGGTTTGCATCACCGCGATGGTGTGCGCGAAACCCTCCAGGTATTTGCCCAGACTGCCCTGGTTTGCGCCGCGATGAAACCATCGCGCCAACGCCTGCGGGTCAGCTGTTGGAAGTCCCGTATATCCCGCGTCCGCCGCCAACTCAATAACCGTTTGCGGACGCAGCACACCATCCAGATGCTCATGCAAAAGTACTTTAGGAAGGCTCTGCAACAACTCTCTATCAAGTTTCACGGGGTTTGCTACCTCCCGGCAACGGCGCTGTTCAAACCATCGGTGAAGAAGGCCGCCAAAACAAATATACCTCTCCGTGGATCACATTCTCTCGTGTTGTACAATCCCACCTCAACTTGAGGAGGGATTTTTCGGCATGACGCAACCCGCCCCAGCGCACACCCCGGCCACGGATTACGGGCTGCGTCGCGAGATTCTTTCTCCCATGGAAACGCTGGCCCAATCCGTGTCCACCATGGCTCCCACCACCACGCCCGCAGTCACCATCCCCCTGGTTTGCGCTCTTGCCGGCAACGGCACATGGCTCGCATATTTACTCGCCACTGCGGCCGTGCTGCTGGTCGCGCTCTGCATCGGCCGCTACGCCCGCATTTCAGCCTCTCCCGGCTCGTTGTACACCTATGCTTCGATGACTCTGCCTCCATGGCTCGGCGCGACCGTTGCGTGGAGCCTGTTGCTTGCCTACGTTGCCACCGGATCGAGCGTAATTGGCGGCTTTTACCACTACGCGAACCTGCTCCTGCGCGATGCCACCGGCCATGGCTACTCCGCGGTGTTGCTGGCACTGCTGGTCACCGGAGTTTCGGTATGGATTGCCTACCGCGATATAAAAATCTCCGCCAGGCTGATGCTGTGGATCGAAGCTGTCTCGGTGACGGTGATTGTGATCCTGGTGGTTCTGTTGCTGGTGCGACATGGCTGGCACTGGGATCAGGATGAACTTCACCTGCGCGGAATGACCGGCAGCGGTCTACGTCTCGGCTTGGTGCTCGCGCTCTTCAGCTTCGTTGGCTTCGAAAGCGCGACCACTCTGGGTTCTGAGGCGGCGAATCCCTTGCAGGCGATTCCCCGCGCGGTCATCCAAAGTGCAGTGCTCGCCGGGGTTTTCTTCACGATTTGTGCGTACGCCGAAGTACTCGGCTTTCACGCTGCCGGACAAGACTTGGGCACAAGCCAGGCCCCGATGCGTGTGCTGGCTCAAGTTGCCGGCAGCCGCGTGCTGGGATTGCTCATCGATATCGGAGCGCTGGTGAGCTTGTTTGCCTCAACCCTCGGCTGCATCACGGCTGCCGCTCGCGTGCTACTGCTGATGGCGCACAACGGGCTCGCCCACGGCTCTTTCCGTACCACGCATGCTCACAACCAGACCCCAAGCCGCGCCGTCGTTATCACCGGGATCGCCGCGGTCCTGCCCGTGGCGGTGCTCGCAGCCCGCGGCGCGAGCGGTTTCGATGTTTACGGCTGGTTGGGTTCGCTCGCCACCTACGGCTTCATCGTTGCCTATGCGCTGGTCTGCATCGCGTTGCCAAAATATTTGCGCGACTACGGAGTTCACCGTCCGGCAGCTCGCATCATTCCCGGCCTGGCCGGTCTTGCCATGCTGCTGGCGCTGGTGGGCAATCTCTATCCGGTGCCGGAAGGGCCTTATGGGAAGCTGCCTTACATTTACCTCGCATACCTCATCGCGGGGCTGGCGTGGTTCTGGCTGCGTGAAAGAAACAAGCCTGCGGACGGTTAGGATCCTTGGCAATCGAGTCACAAGATTTCACGGGCATAGAAATATCTAATATGTGGCAAAGAAATTTTTACTGGATATAATGCTTTCGTTCCGCCGCCAACTCGCGTAGATTCTTGAGTTCAATTATTTTGACGTGCGGACGCACAGAGCAAACCAGCTCTGAGGCAATATTAGTGAACAACAGATTGGCCTTGCGATCGCTGGCTGGCGATCCTGCACGAGTTTGCTTACAGACTGGTACGAGGTCATTCATGCTTGATAAGAAAATTGCACTGGCCATTTTCCTGTTCGCTATCCTTGTCGCGCTGATTGCCTTTACACCCGATGCTCATGCCCAACAGACGCTCGGCGGCATCACTGGCACAGTCACCGACAAAACCGGCAGCGTTCTGCCGGGAACCGTGGTGACGGTCGTAGCCGACCAGACAGGACTGACGCGCACCCAGAAAACCAACGCGAACGGCAGCTACGACCTGGTGAACCTGCCCATCGGCACCTACACGCTAACCTTCACCCATGAGGGTTTTGAAAGCCAGAAAGTTCCTTCCATCACGGTGCAGGCCGACCGCACCGCCACCGTGAACGCCACGCTGACCGTCGGCAAGGTAGGCACCGTGGTGGAAGTGCAGGCGACTCCGTTGATGAACGCAGTCGACACGACGAACGGTTACGTCCTCGAGAAAGACCAGATCGACGCCGTCCCGCTGCCCACGGGCAGCTTCACGGGACTCGCCATTCTTTCTCCCGGAGTGAATGCCGAACTGCCCGGCGGCACCGGCGCCAACAGCGGCCTGGGCAATCAACCTATCTGGGCCAACGGCCAGCGCGACACCAGCAACAGCTTCCTGCTGAACGGGGTCGACGCCAGCAACCTGTTCAACGGCAAAAGCACCAGCCAGGTAGCCTCGGCCCGCATTGTGAACAATACCGGAGTGGCCAATGCCGCCAGCACCAGCGCGGCTCCAATCCAGAGCACGGCGTCAGTTTATCTGGCGATCGGCCAGGCACTGCCCACGCCCGCTCCCGAAACCATCACCGAGGTCCGCGTAAACACTTCCATGTACGATGCGCAGCAAGGCTCTACCAGCGGCGCTCACATCGACATGAGCACCTCCTCGGGCACCAACATGATTCATGGTATGGCCTACCTCCACCGCGGCACCGACTGGCTGAACGCCGCGCCCTTCTTCGACAAGCAGGATGCCAACATTCCCGCCAACGACAAAGTTCCGCAGTTGCATCGCTACACCTTGGGCGGAACCCTCGGCGGCGCTCTCATCAAAGACAAGCTCTTCGGCTTTGTCAGCTATCAGCATCTGCATTCCTCCGATCAGGAGATCGGCCTCTCGCGCATGCTGGTACCCGTTGGTCTCAGCAATGATCGTTCGCCAGCGGCGCTGGCCGCCATCTCAAATAACTTTTGGGGCACGACTCTTACCGGAAATGGCGACCTGAATCCCACCGCCGTTGCCCTCTTTCAGTACAAACTACCCAACGGCCAGTACCTGATCCCGTCGTGGGACGGTCAACAAGCCAACGCCCATCTTTCCGGAAAACGCGATCAGCCCGGGCACGGCTTACTTCACCGCCGATCAGGCAGTCACAGATCTTGATTGGAATAAGAGCGCCAGAGACACCGTGTCGGCGAAGTATTACTACCAGCACGATCCCACAGTTGCTCCCTACGCTTACTCCAATGTTGCGGGATTCGCTCAGCATCTCGATGCCGGCAGCCAGGTCGCATCGATCACCAACACGCAGACGATCAGACCTAACCTGAGCATCTCTGAAGTTCTCGGCATCCTGCGCGAGAAGGTGTACAGCACGATCGCGCAGCCCTTTTCGCCGCAGTCCTTCGCCGCTCAAACCGGCACGACCGCTATCAATACATTCGAATCATCGTATTTCCCCGGCATCACCATCGTCGACCCCTTGGGGTTATTCACTTCCGCCAACACGGGAGGCATCGTAAACCTCCAGTTTCTGACCATCGGTCAAGGCTCGGCCTCACAAGGAGCTTTTACCGGAGTCTTTCAGAACCGCATCATGCCGTCGGCAAACGCCATCTGGAACCACGGCAAGCACACGGTCACTTTCGGCGGCAGCTACGCCTACACGCAGCTCAACACGCGCGACGACAGAACCAACCAGGGCATTATTTCCACGGCGGATTTCTCCCAGTTCATTCAGGGATTCGTCAACACCAACGACGATTTCACCACCACCAAGTTTCTCCAGGGCAATGCCAACCGCTATTACCGCGCCGGCCAATCCGGCGCTTACGTTCAGGACAAATTCCAGTTTCGCTCCAACCTCAGCCTGACTGCAGGCCTGCGCTTCGATTGGGATGGCGGCCTCACCGAAAAATACGGCCGCATCTTCAATTTCGATCCCTCGCGGTATTCTTATGACGCCGCCACCGACACGCTCAACTCCAACGGCTTCATCATCGCCGGCAACAATAAGCTGTTCCCCACCAAAGGAGTGAGCAACACCACACTCACCGGCCGGCAATGGGGGCTCGCCCCGCGTCTTGGCGTGGCCTGGAGCCCGAAGAAATTCAACGATAAGTTGGTAGTCCGCGCCGGCTCGGGGCATCTACTACGACCGCGGCGAGCTGTTTTCCTATCTTTCACCGGGTTTTGCCGAAGGCGTGATCAATGGCGGCCCATTCGGCGTCAACCAGACTCCTCCCTTCGTGAATGCGCAGGCCTGCAATGCCAGCACTCAAAGCTTTTATCTGGGCTACATTCCCACGTGCAACACCGATCCCAGCCTTGGTCAGGTTTACTCGCTCACCACTCCCTGGGGATCCACTCTCGGTCCCGCTCCCACGGCAACCCCATGGATGTCAACAATTACCTGCCGAATACCGGAGTGCCCGCCATTCGAGTAGCGGCCGGAATCTCGCAAGGTCAGCCCCTCTTTACATTCGCCACCTACAACCGTGCCAACAAGCTGCCCTACACCATCAACAACACGCTCGACTTCCAATGGCAGCCGCGCAACGACCTGGCCATCGAGGTCGGTTACGTGGGCAACCTCGGACGCCACGAAGTCATTCCCATTCCTTTCAATCAGTCGCAGATCGCCTGCCTACTCGCCCCGTCCGCCCAGGTACTCCCTTCGAGCAGGATTACACCTATGGCTACACGGTGCAGATGATGTCGAGTGGTTCCACCGTTTTGTCCCATCAATCTGCCCAATGGACAACCATGCAAGTCAACTTCGAAGGCGGCAACGTGGACCTGCGCGTTCCCTATATTGGATATTCCGCGGAATCGGAGAGCTACAAGGCGGCCGGCGTCTCCGCCTACAATGCGCTGCAGACTCACGTTGAAAAGCGCATGAGCCACGGACTTCAGTTCGGCTTCTCCTACACTTACTCCCACGCTCTCGACGAACAAAGCGGCATGGGGTTGTTTTCAACGGCAACAATCCGCTGAACCTGCGCTCGGCCTACGGTTCATCAGACTTTGACCGCACTCATGTCTTCAATTTCAGTTATCCTACCAACTGCCCAAGTTCTTCCGGCCACCACGCTGAAAGGCAAGCTGGCAGATGGCTGGGCCGTTCAAGGGCTCACCGTGATCCAAAGTGGCCAGCCCTACAGCATCATCGATTACACGGGCGCCGTGGGAAGTATCTTCTACAGCGTTTACGATGGCATCACCAACCCGATTGTCCCGCTCGCGCCCGGTTGCACCCCAAAGAATGCACTCACCGGCGCCTCCGGTGCATTCGGAAATGCCGACGCCGCGAACTCAACTCTAGCGCTCAAGAATCCTGCTTCACCCTCCCTTTGCTGAGTCCCGGAGATCTGGGACGGCGCGATCCCAGCGGGCGATACCTTCGAGACCAACTTCACCACGGGCCAGCGCAACATCTTCCGCCAGCCTGGCAGAGGCGCGCCGACATTTCCTTTGTGAAGCTCACCCAGCTCACCGAGCGCTATTCGCGCTGAAATACAGCTTCGACGTCTTCAATCTCACCAACACCGCCAGCTTCGACATTCCCATCGACGACGTTTCCCAGAACGCAGTTCTACAACCATTTTCCGGTGCAGGGTCGACCTGAATCTACAACGCCCGCTTCTGGTCCTCAGTCTGGGCTGGGTTAGTCAGAACAAAACCATCGGCAGTCCACGCCAGATTCAGATGACACTGCGTGTAGATCTTCTGAGCCTGCGTTGAGATAAGCAGGAATGTGCCGCTTCCTTCGAAACTGGATGGCGCCAGGTTACTCTTCCCCGATATCCTCGTTCCATACTTCGGGGTTCGTCGCGGATGTAGTCGGCAAACAACGAAACGCACTCGCGAAGAATCAAGATCAACACTCGCACTCCCAGCGAGCGCAGCCACTCGATCCCGCCCTGAAAATTGCGGCTCTCGCCGACCATCACCGTGCCAAAGCCAAACTGCCGCATCAACCCGCTGCAATACCAGCAAGGCGCAAGCGTTGTGACCATGATGAGACTTGCGATAGCTGCGCTGCCGACCTGCATTGCGGAAGGCATCAGTCTCCCCGTGCAGCGAAGGATCGCCATTCTGCACCCGCCGATTGTGACCCGAGCCAACGCAGTTTGCCGCGCGCATCAAAAATCGCGGCACCAATCGGAATCCCTCCTTCGGCCAGCCCTTTGCGAGCCTCGGCCAGCGCCACCGCCAGCATTGCGGCATGATCAAGATCAGACATAGCTCTCAATTATATGGGCAACGCAGAAGGGAGGCTGCAGTGTTGAAGCAGTGCGATCATGGAAGTTGGGAGCGAAAAGATAATGGTGGAGGCGGCGGGAGTCGAACCCGCGTCCGAAAATGTTACTGGTCAAGAGACTACATGCTTATTCGCGTTCATGCCCCAGTCATTAGAGCTTGCTGCCACTCCCCCAGGACGTTCGCGGCCCACGCTCAGAACGGACAAGAAACGCTAGCCGCTAGCCTGTGATCTTAACCTCTCCGCCCAGACGTAACGGAGAAGAGCAGCCCTCTGTGTGACGCTCGCTCACCGCCCAAGGGCGAAGCGGTGGAGAGCGGCTGCCTAATTAATTAGGCTGCGTATGCCATTTGTTGATTGGCAATTATCATTTTGCACGCGATTACGGGTGTGTGCACCCCGGCATGCCTCTTGGCCGCAAGCATCTCCGTCGAAGCCGTGACGCCCCCACTGGTGGGATTGGCCATTAAGTTCGAGAGCTGGGTCTAGTGGCCGAACGCTGGATTGATCTGGATTTTCGAGAAAAATTTGTTTGCAAAATGCTCTAGAATCAATCACTTACAGTCCATTGCTCCCCTAAAATCTTGAAACGGAACAACTTACCCGTAAAATATTCCAGGGAAAGGACTTAGGCTGACCCTATCGCGTTAAGTGCTCTAGAATCAGCGTCCGCCTCGCAAAATATTGTATTTGCAGGACTTAGCTCTCTTACTTGAATGTCAAAGAACGATTGTATCTCTGAGATATTAGATGCTGCGGCGGGATCGAAGTCAAGGAAATTTGCTTGGCGTCCGGAAGCACCGGAAGGAGGCTATGACGATGTTAGGCCAACTAACCGCTGTATAGTTGCCGGTTAGCCGCCCATGCGGGCTTTTGGCGGGGTGGGCTGGTATTGAAGAGTTGAGGGCGGCTGCGTCAACCAATGTCCACCACAAGTCAAGCTGGCGAGTCTTTTCCTGGCGCTATAATGGTTCGCCAATGACCCTAACCTCGGGAGCGAAACTGGGGCCATACGAAATCGTCTCCCTGCTCGGCGCGGGCGGGATGGGCGAGGTCTACCGCGCGCGCGACACGCGGCTCCAGCGTGACGTTGCCATCAAAGTCCTTCCGAGTTCCCTGGCAAACGATCAAGATCGCCTGCGCCGTTTTGAGCAGGAGGCCAGGGCTGTCGCGGCGTTAAATCATCCGAACCTGCTGACGGTTTTTGACGTGGGCACTGCCCCTGTTGCCAAGGCGGACAAAACCGGCGCCGCAAACGCGCCCGCGGCTTTCCCATTCATTGTTTCCGAGGTGCTGGAGGGAACAACGCTTCGCGACAGATTGGCCGCTGGCACGGTAAGGGATCGCAAGGTGCTGGATTACGCAATTCAGATCGCGCGCGGCCTGGCCGCGGCGCATGAGCGCGGAGTGGTGCATCGCGATCTGAAACCAGAAAATCTTTTCGTCTGCAATGACGGCCGGGTAAAGATCCTCGACTTTGGCCTCGCCAAACTCAACGAAGTCGCCGACGCCGACGCCACCATAAACTTATCCACTCAGGCAGGCGTGGTTTTGGGAACCGTCGGGTACATGTCACCCGAGCAGGTGCGCGGAAAGCCAGCCGATAACCGCAGCGACATTTTCAGTTTCGGCGCCGTTCTCTACGAGATGCTGGCGGGCCGCCGCGCCTTCAATGGCGACAGCGTTGCCGACGCCATGAGTGCAATCCTGAAAGAGGACCCGCCAGAACTCACAGCCACCAACCGCGAAATCTCGCCGACGCTGGATCATATTGTTCATCGCTGCCTGGAAAAAGATCCGCAGCAGCGCTTCCAGTCGGCGGGTGACCTTGCCTTCCAACTGAGTGAACTCAGTGGGATGAGTACTTCGAGCGCTGCTGCAACTCCCGCTATCGCTACACCGGCAGCACCAAGGCCGTGGATGGCTGCCGTGATTGCGGCCATGGCAGTCCTGCTGTTGGTTGCAGCGACGTGGTTCCTGGCGCGCTCCGCCGTGCATCCCGAGCCGCCCAAGTATGTCCAGATAACTTTTCAGGAAGGATGGGTCGACTCGGCACGGTTTTTTTCAGACGGGCAGAGCTTCGTCTGTGCATCGCAGTGGGGCTCGGATTCCACTCTATCGCTTTATACGGGACGCATCGGTAGCGAGGGATTGCGGCCATTGGGTGTAGAAGCAGATTCGATTGCGTCCATTTCGGCTACCGGCGAGTTACTCCTGATCCAAAACCTTCAAGTGATTGGACCAGGATACGTCCGTGCGGGCACACTGGCACGGATGCCGCTTGGCGGAGGGGCGCCTCGGCCGGTGCTGGAGTCTGTCCAATATGCGGACTGGGCACCGGATGGCAAAGACTTCCTAGTTGTGCGCTTTGTCCCCGAGAGCCACCTCTATCGGCTCGAATATCCCCCAGGGAAAGTGCTGTATGAAACCGCCGGTTGGGTAAGTCATCCGCGATTCTCGCGGGACGGAAAAAAGATCGCTTTCCTCGATCACCCCATTTTTGGCGATGATCAGGGCGTAGTGGCCGTCATGGATCTGGAGGGCCACCGAAAACAGCTTAGCGGCTCCTATGCCTCCGCTCAGGGGTTAGCGTGGTCTCCAAAGGGAGATGAGATTTGGTTCAGTGCGGTCACGGAAGGCGTCTATCGCTCGCTATACGCAACTACCATGAGAGCCCGCACCAGGCGCATCCTCTCCGCTCCGGACAACATTGATATTCAGGATGCACTCCCGGACGGCCGCGTTCTGGTGGTTGATTTGAATGTCCGCCGCATTCTGATGGTTTCTAGTCCCGAGCACCCTGAAGTTCGCGATTTTACCTGGATGGATTGGGCCTATGGATTGCGCTTCTCGGCCGACGGCAAGCAGATTCTTTTTGGTGACCAGCACAGTGGCGCAAAGTACGGCACACTTCTCCGCAACCTGAATGGTTCGCCGGCGGTGCGCCTGGGAGACGGCGATGCCATCGATCTCTCTGCCGATGGCAAGTGGGCCATCAGCCTGTTGCCGACAACGCCCAGACAGTTCCTGCTTCTGCCCACAGGAGCGGGTGAACCGCGTCAGATTACTCATTCGCAAGTGAATCACACGACTGCCCGCTGGTTGCCGGATGGTCGGATTGTATTTGTGGGCAATGAGCCCGGCCACCGTGAGCGTAGCTTTCTGCTCGATCTGAGCGGCAATGAAAAGCCTTTCACCCCTGAGGGCGCGAGGGCGATTGCCGTAACGGCAGATGGAAAAGAGATTTTGACCGCGGATACCGATTTTTCGGACTTCCAGCTGTTTCCGCTGGATGGTGGCCAGCCGCGAAGACTTGCTCAACTTCACAAAGATGACCGCCCGGTTGACTTTACTCTCGACGATTCTGCCGTTTTCGTGCGACGAGAAAATAATCAAGGAGGGATCGAAATCTGGCGGGTGGAACTAGCCAGTGGCAAACGAACTCTGCTGCGCACTATCACCCTTGCAGAAGCTGGGTCGATCACGGGAGGCCTGGCCGCCACCGTCTCACGGGACGGAAAGAGTTACGCTTACGAATACAATCGCCTGATTTCGACGGAATACGTAGTCGAGGGACTTCGCTGAATTGCTTCTTTGCAGTGGTCTGATCGGCAAGGTAATCCCCGGAATCCAATTTATCGCCGGACTCGACTCCAACATTCTTTGACAGTTTTAGGCAGCCGATTGAAGGTCTTTCGATCCCGTTTGTCCCGACCCATCGTTCCCCACACGTAGCTCGCGCTCATTCGGGGCGGGAAGGCCCGTGATCTCGCCTCTGACTCGGGGCAGACTCCCAGGGTAATGTTCTTGCAGAAACGCGATTAGCTTTTCGCGAACGTGACAGCGCAAATCCCACGCCGCTGGACCGTTTGGAGCACTCATCAGCGCGCGCAACTCCAGCGTGTGTTCGGAGGCGTTCGTTACTTGCAGGCCCCAAACTTTTCCATCCCACATGCCAGATGCTTTGAGGATGCGCTGAAGTTCTTCGCGCACCTCATTCACGGGAACCGTGTAGTCGGTATAGACAAATACCGTGCCCAGCAGATCGGCGGTATTGCGAGTCCAGTTCTGAAAGGGCTTTTCGATGAAATAAGAGAGCGGCACGACGAGGCGGCGCAAATCCCATATCCGCACCACCACGTACGTCGTGGTGATCTCCTCGATCCAGCCCCATTCGCCCTCGACGATCACTACATCTTCGAGGCGAATCGGCTGGCTGAAAGCAATCTGCACACCGGCGAACAGACTGGATAAAGTGGTGCGGGCCGCCAGGCTCGCGACCACAGCAGCCAGTCCCGCCGACGCAAACAGGCTCTCCCCGAGGTGACGCATGTTAGGGAACGTCATCACCATGATCGCGATGGTTACGATCACAATCGCCACCACCGCAATATGGCGCAACACCTGGACCTGCGTGCGGACGCGGCGGGCTGCCAGGTTGTCACTGAGTTCCAGCGCGTGACGGTGCGAGATGTAATCCTGCAGCACGTCAAGCATGGCAACCGCCTGCCAGGCAAAGCAGACGATCAGCGCGAGTCCAGCGGCGTGGTTCAAGCGCGACACGATATAAGGCGCGAGGGGCAGCCACGGAATCACCGCCAGCAGAGCCAACAACGGAAAAAGCAGGCGCGTGGGGTTCTCTTCGTGTCTCACCAGAAGCGCGTAGAATGCGCCGCTCTGTCGATTCGCGATGCGCTTGCCGAGAGCGAAGACAATGCGGTGCGCAGCCAAAGCCAGGAGGATTGCGCCTCCGGCAATGCCGACGGACCACAATGCATTTTTCCACTCCACCAGATAATGTTGCATGGATTAAGGATCTCTTTCTCGGTGAAGGTTTGATGCGGAAAAGGCGCGAAGTGTTTAAGCAGTATTTAGGATTTTCCCGGACGAAGACGCGCTTCCAAGCGCTGTTTCGCCTCTGGCCATTCGCTGTCGAGGATGCTGAAGTAAACCGAATCGCGCACCCGGCCCGTCCAGGTGATCACGTGCCGGCGCAGGGTTCCTTCTTCCTTGGCGCCGATGCGCAGAATCGCGTGTGCGTGATTTCTGATTCAGTGCGTCTGTTTTCAGTTCGACGCGAATGCATCCCCACACTTCGAAGGCGTGCCGCAGCATCAGATATTTTGCTTCGGTATTGACGGCGGTGCGCTGCCACGGCGGGCGCGATCCAGGTGGAACCGATCTCCACCCGGCGATTGATGCGGTCGATGTTCATGAAGCGGGTGCTGCCGATGACTCGGCCGGAGCCGCGCTCGACCGTCGCAAATACGATTGATTCGCCGCGCTCCTGCTCGTCAAACGCTTTTTCGACCAGTCGCTCGAAATCTTCGCGCGTCTTCATGGGTAAGGAATCCAGCGAAAATATCTTCCAGAGCGCTCTTGGCGATGCTTCCAGAAAAGTTCGGCGTGCTCGCGGCGGAGGGGTTCGAGGCGGACGACGGAACCTTCCAGGGTAACGGGCGTGACAATATTCAGCGGAGAGGTCAGGGATTCATCATGCATTTCCCTTCTCGCCAGCAGCATCTTCATCATTATCTTGCATCTTGGCATGTTTGCGGGCATCTCTACTACGGCGCGGGTCTGTTGAATAGCATGGAAAGCGCGTTGACCTGCGATGATCTCATACGTCCAACCTCGGTATACGACTAGCCGGCGATGTTGTCAGGAGAGTCTCCGGTGAAGTCGCAGTGTCTTCCCTTTCTCGCAAATCCCGCACACGACGCGCCTGTTCACCGATTTTCTCGCATACCGCCCAAGGTTCAGCCGTTTTATCCGCACTCTCCGCATTTCAGGGAATGGTTGAAAGAAGAAGCCTCAAGATCTGCAATACGATGCCTCGCGCCGCGAGCGGGTCAGCGCGATTCTTGAGCGGCAGAACAAATCCTGGGACGCTTCGCCACAAACTCTGGCCAATCTTGATCGTCTGCGCAAGGGCGCGGCTGCGGTGGTTACCGGGCAGCAAGTCGGACTTTTCGGCGGCCCGATGTTTGCCATCTACAAGGCGCTGACCGCGGTCAAACTGGCGGAAGAAGCAACGGCGGCGGGAGTCGATGCGGTCCCGGTTTTCTGGCTGGCCACTTACGATCATGATCTGGCCGAAGTGAATCACGTTTCGCATGCCCGGCCCCGACGGGCGCTGCGCACGCTCACGACTCCCAGTCACGGCGTTGCGGGCGCGCCGGTCAGCGCCGTGCGGCTGGGCGATGAGATTCTGCCGCTTGTCGAGGAAGCCGCGAACGCTGCTGGGAGATTCCGAGGCGACGCAGTTACTGCGCGATGCTATCGTCCTGGCGAAACTCTGGGCACGGCCTTCGCGCGTCTTTGCGCGCGGTGTTTGCGCGAGTGGGGCGTGATTCTGCTCGATGCTTCGGATGCGGAACTGCATCGCATCGCGGAGCCCATTTTTCGCGCCGCCATTGAGCGAGGCCGAGGAACTTGACGATGCGCATGCTGGCGCGCGGTCAGGCGCTGGAGGCGGCCGGCTATCACCAGCAAGTGAAAGTCACTGTCTCGTCGGTGCTGCTGTTTACGATGCGAGATGGCGCGCGCACGCCGATTCAGCGGCGCGGCAATGGGAAGCCGCGGAATTTGTGATTGGCAGCGATGCTGGGGCGGAAAAGCTTTCGTCCGCCGAATTGCTCGACCGGATCGGTGCGAGCTCCCGAGCATTTCAGTCCGAACGTTCTGTTGCGGCCGGTGGTGCAGGATTATCTTCTGCCCACGCTGGCTTACACTGGCGGCGCTGCCGAGGCCGCTTATTTCGCGCAGGCTGGGGCGGTGTATGAAGAACTTCTGGGCCGCGTGACGCCGATCGTGCCGCGTTTTTCGGCCACGCTCGTCGAGCCGAAGGTGCAGCGCTGGCTGGAACACTACGGAATTTCAGTTCCAGATACGTTTCAGGGGCCCGAGGCGCTTCGCAGTAACTTGCAGCGCGCACGCTGCCCGCGGATTTGCAGGCTGCATTCGAGCGAGCGAACAAATCAGTGGAGGAATCTTTCGCCGGCTAAAGAAACGCTGGCGAAACTCGACCCCACGCTGGTCGAGGCCAGCCAGAACGGCGCTTCGAAAATCCAATATCAACTCGACCGGCTGCGTGAACGGGCCATGGCCGCCGAGCGGCGCCGCAGCGAACTGGTGACCCGCCACGCGGAGGCGCTGAGCCAGGCGCTCTATCCCGACGAACGCTTGCAGGAGCGAGGCATCGCGAGCATCTATTTTGTCGCTCGGCTATGGAACGGAACTGCTGCGAATCTGCATGAGGCCCTGCGCACCGATTGCCACGACCATCAGATTCTGGAGTTGTAGGGCCCAAGAGCTTTTTAACCGCGGAGTTCGCGAAGAAGGGCTGCGGAGGACGCGAAGAAGAATAACATCCTTCACGCAGAGGGTGCGTTCGCCGGACGCTTGCGCTGCTATTGGCTTTCGCTGGTTGCCAGGTAAGTTCCCAGGCCGATCATGATCGCACCGGTCACGGTTCGCTGCCTGCGGCGGAACACTGCCGACGAGCGAATCTTTCTCCCAAGCGGCCCCGCCAGCAGAATCACGATCAAATCCGCGGAGGTATTTAGAACTACCGAAACAGTTCCCAGTGCGACGAACTGAAAAAACACATGCCCGCTCCCGCGGTTGACGAATTGCGGAATGAAGGAAAGAAAGAACAAGGCGGTCTTCGGATTGAGCACTTCCGTCGCCACGCCCTGCCAGAGCGGATTTCGAGGCGAGACGGCCGCCTGAGAGAAATCATCTGCGGAGGATGACTCCTGTTCTCTCGCGTCTTTCCGCGCGGCGAGGATCATTCTGACGCCGAGGAAACAGAGATAAGCTGCGCCTGCATATTTCACGGTTGAAAAGGCAAGAGCCGAGCGGGCCAGGATGACCGAGACTCCCAGCGCGGCGGCGAACACGTGCACCATGCCTCCGAGAAACGTGCCCAGCGCGGAGAGCACGCCCTCGCGCTTTCCTCCGGCCAGACTTCTTGCCAGCACGTAGAGCATTCCCGGGCCGGGCGCGATGGCAAGCAAGACCGCTGCCGTTAGGAACAAGAACAGTCGCGTGGAATCGAACATGATAGAGAAGATTGTACCCAAGTTCAAAAGCTTGTAACCGCTAAGTTCGCGAAGAAAGGCCGCGAAGGACGCTAAGAAGAAACTCGGGCTTACCGTTGGAGCCACGTTTCTAATTGGTTGAGCGATTGCACGCGCGCTACTTCGCGGTCACGGTACGCTCCCGATACATCCAGCAAAACGGCATCCATTCCTGCGTTGCGGGCTCCTACATAGTCAACCGAGTACACGTCACCCACGTAGAGGCTTTCGTCGGCGCGGGCCTTCATCGCTTGAAGCGCTGCTTCGAATATTTCTGAGCGAGGCTTCTCGACGCCGACAATTCCTGAATCGGTGATCGCCTCGAAGCAGTCGGCAACACTGCAGCGGGAGAGGACGCGCTCGATTCCGCCATCGGCATTGGAGATCACGGCGATGCGGAAGTGCTGGCGGATGCGGTCGAGGGCAGCGCGCGTGCCGGGCAGAATCTGGTCCCAGTTTGCCGAGTTCTGCGTGTTCTCAACCAGCGCATCGCGGACGGTTGTGTCCTCTCCCAGTTCCTGCAGCAGGTACGTGTGAAAGGTCCACCAGAAGCCGTGATCGACGCGGCCGCTTTGCATGCCCTGGTCGAATTCTGTCTTGGTTCTGCGCTCGAGAGCCTGCCACTGCTCGAGGGTGGGATGACGATCTGGGGGTATGGGAGCGAGCATCTTCGGCCGGTTGGGAAAGAGAAGAGTGTTGCCGACATCAAAGAAGATGACGCGCCGTTCTGGCATGTGTTTATCTTACTGAATGCGAGCGATGGGGTGGGGATTCCTGGCCGGACTGAGGAACCCAAAGCTTTTAACCGCAAAAGTTCGCTAAGAAAGGCCGCGAAGCGCGCGAAGAAGCGCAACAGACGTGACCAGCATGGGGAAAGATTGTAATATCCAATGAATTGAGGCGGCCTAGCTTTTGTGGGACGGCTCGCGTTATGGCTCTATCTTCGGCAACCCTCATCTCGGGCTTCGCGCGCAGCACGCGCGCCGCGCTGTCGCTGCATAATTTGTGGCAGGCCCAGTCGGCGCTGGCAGCCACCGTTTTGCTGGCGGCGCGCCATTCCAGCCGCCGCAATGAGGTTTACAACATTCTCTGGGTCATCGTCTTTGGGTTCGCCACGCTGAATATCCTCAGCCTGGCCGCGAGGCGCTTCGAACCCAACCGCCGCGGCCTTACCTTCGGAGAGTTGCTGGCGGTGCTCATCGTGCTGATGTCGATTTTCCTGCTGGGCTGGGAGTTGCTGGGCGTGTTCCACGTCTTCCCGATCAAGCTTCACCGCTGAGCGCTGCCCGGCAGAAGTCAAAAGCTTTTAAGCGCTAAGGACGCTAAGAACGGCCGCGAAGTTCGCTAGGAAGGGCTTTTGCGGTATCATTCGCACCATGGCGAAGAGTCCCGCTACCATCGAAGTTACCTGTCCCTGCTGCAGTGCGCTGCTGAAGGTTGATACGGCAACCGCAGAAGTGATTGCCCACACCGCTGCGGTAAAGCCGCGGATGTTTGCCGACATGGAGGATGCGGCCCGCGCCATGAAGGAACAGGACAGCCGCCGCGAATCCATCTTCCGGCAATCCGTCGAGGCGCAGAAACATGCTTCTGAGCTGCTGGAAAAGAAGTTTCAGGAGGCGGTGAAGAAGGCCAAAGAAACTCCTGACACGGGCAAGCCCATTCGCGATTTCGATCTGGATTGAGAGCAGTGGTCAGTGGCTAGTGGTCAGTGGTCAGTCAGAACCCAAGAGCCGCTGATTTTACTGACCACTGACCACCGACCACTGACCACTGATTTTATGGATACTCGTCCGCTGCTTCTTGGTCACCGGGGTGCGCGGGGCGAGAAGTCGGGTCCGGAGAACACTTTCGCTTCTTTCGATCTTGCGCTGGCTTCCGGTTGCGATGGTTTTGAATTTGATGTGCGGCTTGCGGCGGATGGGCAAGCTGTTGTCTGCCATGATCCGAAAACCCGCGGGCTTGAGATCGCGGAATCCTCAGAGCAGCAATTGGGATTGCCCCGGCTGCGCGACGTTCTCGCCCGATATCGAAGCACGGCCTTCCTTGATATTGAACTGAAGGTATCCGGCCTGGAGACAATCCTTCTGGACTTGCTGCGGGAGCATGTGCCGGCCCGCGGCTTCGTGGTTTCGTCGTTTCTCCCCGAAGTGCTCCAGGCGGTAGACGAACTGGACACGACCATCCCGCTGGGCCTGATCTGCGAGACGCGAGCCCAATGCGGCCGCTGGCCCGAGTTGCCGGTCGAGTATGTGATTCCGCACCGCACGCTGGTGCGGGAGGATCTGATCGCTGAGATCAAAGCCGCAGGCAAGAAATTATTCGTGTGGACGGTGAACCTTCCAGAGGATATGAAGCGCTTTGCGCAGTGGGGGGTCGACGGCATTGTCTCGGACGATCCTAAGCTACTCGCGCTCACGGTCGATCCGAAGGCTGACTCCGAACAATAAGACTCCCGAAAAAATAAAGGAAGATGTTTTTGGGATTGGAAATACAATTCGCCGCGGTCTGCGTGGGAGTTGAAGCTTACCGGGCGGATGCGGAGAAACTCGCTCCGCCGGCGAGCGCCGCTTTGGCTTCCTTGATCCCGGCCTGAATGCTCGGTTCCCAGTCAAGGTGAGGAATCTTCGACGCGGAGGCCGCTTGATAAAGCGCGAGCGCGTCCTCAGGACGGTTCAGCCGTTTCAGGCAGACCTTGGCCGCCCCGAGCTGCGGCATCAGCGCCTGCCGCTCATTGGGATGAGCCGCCACCAAGTGTTCGTATTCGTAGAGGGCGCGGTCGTAGCTTTGCGCCTCGTCGGCAGCCTTGCACAAGTCGAGCCATACTTGTGCTGGCGCCGTGCCTCCACCGGAATTCAGAAATTCCTCGTAATCTTTCCAGGCTGCTTCCGGATTGCGCGCTTTCAAATGCAGGGCACAGGTCTTCATGGTCGCTTCGTGAAAGGCCGCAGTCTCCTGTCTGCGCCAGTGGATCTGCTTCATCAGGTTCCATCCATCGAGTGAATCCGGTTTCGCTGCCAGATGATTGCTGAGCATGGCTGAGGCTTCATCGAGCTGGCCGTGATCCATGAGGCTGCTAGCCTGATCGATTTCTGCGTCGGCTGTCCAGGCGATCTTTTCCTCGACGGCCTTGTTATTTTTTTGCTCCAGACTCGTGTACTTCAGCCCAAAAGCCGCGAGCGCGCCAAACAGGAATCCACCCACGTGCGCCCAGTGCGCTACTCCACTCATCGAACCGAACAGCGATCCGTAAAACATTTCCATCAGCAGCCAAAGCGGCAGCAGCCAGTAGGCGGCCGCCTTGAAACGGAAAAGACGGAACATGAAGAGCCATGCCATTTCGATCTTCATCTTGGGAAAGCGGACCAGGAACGCTCCCATCAAAGCCGCCACCGCGCCCGACGCACCCAGAGTCGGCGTGATGCTGCCCGGGTTCGACCAGGCGTAAAACTGGAGCGCAGCCGCGCCGGCGACGAGGTAGAAAACCGTGTACAGCCCGCGGCCCCACGCGTCTTCGAGTACAAATCCCGCCAGCCACAGGAACCACATGTTGCCGATCAGGTGCAGCCATCCGCCGTGCAGAAAGTTGGCCGTAAGATAGCTGATGGGATTGGGTTTGGCGGGCACAAACGCATACTGCTCGGCCATCGACGCGGATGAAACTTTCACAAACTCAGCCGTGAGCGTGTCCATCTCCGCTTGCAGCTTTTCCGGATCGTCCATGAGCTTGATCTTGGCGTCGTAGGCGTCGATGATGTCGCGGTAGGGATTCTGAACCTGCGCCCACTCCGCGGGATGGCTTTGCTTGAAGCTGTCAACCAGATGCTGCGCTTCGGGTTGCATCTTCAGTTCAGGGTGCTGGGCGGCGAGGATCAGGATGTGCGCCTTCGCTTGCCCCACGGCAGGAGCCTGCTGCTGCAGGGATTGGTTGGTGAACAGGAAGACGACGACGTTGATCGCGATCAATCCGATCGTGATCACCGGCCAGCGCCGGGCTGTCATGTTGTCGTGTCCGATTGGAATCAACATCTGAAATCGCCCCGGTCGCGCCAGTTTATGTTTCGGGTTGGGGAATTCCCAGATGACGTGGGGGTTGGGCTAATCTTTGGTAACTAAGAAACCCGGCCACGGACTTTCAGGGATTTGCACGGATACTTTTTTCAATCCTGTTTTTGGGTGTTCCGGCTTTATCCGGAGGAATCGGTGGCCGAGCAGCTAGTCGGCGGCGGCCTCGAATGCGGCGGCGCGTCCTGCGGGACGCAGAAAGGCGGAGCGTTCGATCTCAAAGGCTTCCAGGTTGGCTCCCATGGTGTGCTCGTTCCAGCCGAGAACTGCGCCGATGCGCAATGCGGCTTCGCGGCTGCACGATTCTGACCAGCATGCGCCCAGCGCCACCGGCACACGGCGTAACAGCACGTCGCCCAAAGTCACGGCACATTCTCTGCGATAACCTTCCGCCACCTCGGCGACGACGTGCGAGGTGTGCGGACAAATCGGGGCGCGCAGCTCGGCGCTCACCAGGGCCATGCGGGCAATATCGGCGGCGCGCTTGCCGTGCCACTCGACCATGCCACGCGCCGTTTCCTCGCTGACCGCGCCAATGCGCGCGATTTCGAGTACCGCATCATCGAGCATGGGGTCGAGCGCAGGCCCCGGTCCCACCGCAATCGTATTCGGTTCTTCGGCATTCAACCCGATTTTTCGCGCGCACTCTCGTGCCAGTGAAGCTGCCGTCGTCAACTTGCCGCCGATCACGGAAAGCATGTGAGCCGCGCCGTCATCGGTATGGTCATGAAGAATGTGCCGTCGAGTTACCGCGGAGGGACGATTGTCCGGGGAATAAGGCAAGGGCCGGATGCCGGCAAAGGCATGCTTCACGCTTTGCGCCGTGATCTTTGCCTTGGGAAATAATTGCGCAACAGAGCGCACCAGATAGCTGATCTCTTCTGCTGAAGGAACGGTTTTTGCCGGATCGCCGTTGTCAGCAACTTCGGTTGTTCCCGCGAGAATCTGGTCGTTCCATGGAAGAATGAAGATGGGGCGGCCGTCGACGGCCTCGGTATAAACCGCAGCGCTTGGCGAACCCGGAAACCGCGGCAGCACGATGTGCGAGCCGCGCACTCCGCCAACCATGGGCTTGGCCATGCGCACCGAAGAACGCAGGCAGACGCGGTCAACCCACGGCCCGGTGCAATTGATTACCCAGCCGGCGTCGACGCGCGCGTCCCGCCCGGTGATCAGGTCGCGCAGCAGGACGCCTCGCGTGCGGCCATGGGCCACGTCAACCGCGAGCGCCTCGGTGTGGTTGCGGACGACTGCTCCGGCGTCAACGGCCTCCATCAACCATTCCGCTACCAGGCGTTCGGGAAATTCGCATTGCGCATCTTCATAGTTGAAGAACGACCAGCGATGGCCGGCGTCGAGCGCTCGCTCAAACCGTTTTACTTCCATTTCGCTGGCGTCTACCTGGGGTGGTTTTCCGGCTATGCGCTGGTAGAGCCACAATCCGGCGCGTACCTTCAACGCACTACGCTGACTGGTCTCATTCAATAGCAGCAGAAAGTGCATGGGATGCACGAGGTGCGATCGCTCGCGCAGTAGTTTTTCCCGCTCGCGCAACGACTCCCGTACCAGTGCGATTTCGCAGTGCTCGAGGTAACGCAATCCGCCGTGGATAATGCGCGTGGAACGGCTGGTGACTCCGGAGGCGAAATCATTCTGCTCGACCAGCAGGGTATGCTTGCCCGCGCGAGCGCATTGCCGAGCTACGGCTACGCCGTTAATGCCGCCCCCGATCACCACGACTTGAAAGCGCTGGTCGTTAAGGGGTGCCCGCGGATTTGCTGCTAATACCATTTTGAATCAATGAGATGCGGACGTTCGTGAATGTGGCAATGGAGCTTTGTTCGGGCTCGCCCACACTGGAATACTTCTCAAGTGTGCACTGCCCCTCTGAGCCAGAGAAGGTAACCTTGGTACCGCTAAATAGCCCGCCCAAAATCGTAGTTGTGGTACTCGACCGTGATGCCCTACCTTAAAAAAAGGGCCCGGCCTGTCGCTGGCCGGGCCGGTGATGAAGATGCTACGCGATCTTGCGTTCGGACTTTTCTTTGCCCGAGCCGACCTTGGCCGTACCTTTCGAGAATAATGCGATCATCTCCCGATTGAAAGCGGGAATGTCGTCTGGTTTGCGGCTGGTGATTATACCGTTGCTCTCAATCACTTCTTCATCCACCCAGGTTCCCCCTGCATTCTTAACGTCGGTTTTCAGGGAAGGCCAGGAGGTTATGGTGCGTCCGCGCACTGCGCCAGTTTCCACCAGCATCCAAGGGCCATGACAGATGGCGGCTACCGGTTTGCCTTGGTCCACGAAATGTTTTACGAAACTCACAGCCTCAGGGATCATGCGCAGTTGATCGGGATTCATAACTCCGCCGGGCAACAGCAGCGCATCGTACTGCGACGGATCGGCGGACTTGAGCGCAACATCGACTGGGACTTCCTTGCCCCAGTTTTTATGTTCCCAACCTTTTATTTTTCCCTCAGCGGGCGAAACCACTTGAGTGCGAGCCCCCGCATCTTCCAGAGCCTGTTTGGGTTTGAGGAGTTCGGACTGCTCAAAGCCGTCGGTTGCGAGGATGGCTACGGTTTTTCCTTGAAGAGTATTTGGCATGATTGTTCTCCTTATGATTTGAATCTCTGTTGAATTCGATGCCGCGCGAGTACTCGCGGTTTGTCAAAATCGACGAAACCAGACCGGGGCCGCATTGCCCGCACTCCGCCGGCTCATTTAGAGTGGTTGCGAATGTCTACGACCGGCGAACGTTTCGAACGCGCAGTCGCCATCATGGAGCGGCTGCGGGCTCCAGGGGGCTGCCCCTGGGATCGCGAGCAAACCTTCGATTCCATCAAGCCTTACACCCTGGAAGAGACTTACGAAGTGCTGGAAGCTATCGATAATCGCGACTGGGAGGAACTACCCGGCGAACTGGGAGACTTGCTGTTGCAGGTGCTCTTTTATTCAGAGATGGCGAAGGAACAGGGAAGTTTCTCCATTGATGACGTGATTGACCGGCTCTCACGCAAGCTCGTTGACCGGCATCCGCATGTATTCGGCGACGCGAAGGCGGATACTTCGGCTGAGGTCAAACGCAACTGGGAGGCGCTGAAGGTTGAGGAGCGAAAGAAACGGTTGGAAGGGAAGAACGAAGAGAAAGGAACTGACGCGACCGATCGCAGTTCGGCAGGGATGAGTGCGCCTTCGATTCTGGCGGGAGTCTCTTCGTCCATGCCGGCGCTGCTCGAGGCTCACAAGCTCAGTTCGCGCGCGGCGCAGATTGGGTTCGACTGGCCTGACGTGGAAGGTTTGTTTGAGAAGCTCGGCGAAGAGACTCGCGAACTTCGCCAGCATTTGCGGGAGTTTCCCGCTCCCGGTCCGCGCCCTGAGGGCAGGGGAGTTGCCGGTTCCGGACGCCAGATTATTCCCGAAGACTTGCGAGGGCGGCTGGAGGAAGAGGTTGGCGATCTTTTCTTTGTCATGGTCAACATTGCGCGCTATCTCGCACTTGATCCAGAATCGGCGCTGCGCAAGACCAATCGCAAGTTCCGCCGCCGCTTTGAATGGATGGAACAGCGCCTGAGCGAGCGCGGGACAACTCCCGAAAAGGTTTCGATGGACGAACTTGAATCTTTGTGGCAGCAGGCGAAGCAGCAGGAGAGACAAGCGTGAGTGCGGACTCCATCGTGATTCGCAGCTGCAAAGGGCTGGACGAATTGCGGGCCTGCGTCGCGCTGCAGAAAGAAATCTGGAACTTCAGCGATGCCGAACTGGTTCCGCTGCGCATGTTCGTGGTAGCTGAAAAAGTCGGCGGTCAGGTAATGGGCGTCTTCGACGAGGGCAAAATGGTGGGCTTCGCAATGTCGGTGCCGGGCACGCGGTCAGGCCGCGTCTATCTGCACTCGCACATGCTGGCCGTCCACCAAGAGCACCGCAATAGCGGATTGGGCCGCCGCCTGAAACTCTTGCAGCGCGAGGATGCTCTGGCGCGCGGCATCGAACTCATCGAATGGACCTTCGATCCGCTGGAGATTAAGAACTCCTATCTCAATATCGAAAAGCTCGGAGCGATTTCCCGGCGCTACAACATCAACCAATATGGAATCACGTCATCGCCGCTGCAGGGCGGCCTTCCCAGCGACCGGCTCATCGCCGAATGGTGGCTGAAATCGAAGCGTGTTGAAACTTTGTTGGCAACGGGAAAGAGTCCGGCGTTCAACCGACAAGCTGCGATTGAAGTTCCGGCGCAGATTTATGAATGGAAAGCGGCCGCGGAAACCCGAAACAAGGCGCAACAAGTGCAGGAACGAAATCGCGAACAATTTCTTCGGGCATTCGATGGGGGGCTTGCTGTGCTCGGTTACGAACGTGGCGCGGGCGACGGCAAGTTTCTGCTGGGTAGTTGGGATGAGGAGTGGTCGTATGCAACACAAGACTGATTCACCACAGAGACACAGAGTCACAGAGAAAACCAAGTCTTTGGATTGTTCCTAAGGAAGTTCTCCGTGACTCTGTGTCTCTGTGGTGAAATGCTTTTCCTTTCTATGAAGCTTGAAGCCATCACGCTGCGCGAGATTCACATGCCGCTCGTCCATTTCTTTGAAACGAGTTTCGGGCGAACCTACGGCCGCCGCATCCTGCTGCTTGCCGCGCATTGTGAAGGGGTCGATGGCTGGGGAGAATGCGTGGCCGGAGAGGATCCCTTTTACTGTAGTGAGTGGGCCGACGGCGCGTGGCTCGCCATTACTCGCTACCTTGCTCCCGCGGTGCTGGGCCGGTCCCTCGAATCGGCGCGCGATTGTGCCGCGCTGCTTTCCCGGGTGCGCGGTCACCGCATGGCCAAGGCCGCGATTGAAAACGCTCTGTGGGATGCAGAAGCGAAGCAGAAAAACCTGCCCCTGTGGAAACTGCTGGGCGGCACGCGCACTGAAATTTCTTGCGGAGTTTCGATCGGTATTCAGGATTCGGTCGAGCAGTTGCTCGCTAAGATCGAGACTGAACTGGCCGCGGGCTACCGCCGCATCAAAGTGAAGGTCAAGCCGGGCTGGGACGTGGGCGTGCTGGAGAAAATCCGCTCGCGCTGGGCTGACATCATGCTGAGTTGCGACGCCAACTCCGCCTACACGCTTGACCAGGTGGAGCATCTGCGGACCTTCGATCAATTCAACCTGCTGATGATCGAGCAGCCGCTGTGGGACGACGACATCTTTTACCACGCCCGCCTGCAAAAAGAACTGCGCACGGCGATCTGTCTTGACGAATCCATCGTCAGCGCGCGCACCGCCGCCATTGCGGTCGAGACCGGCGCATGCCGCATCGTCAACATCAAAGTCGGCCGGGTCGGAGGGTTTACTGAAGCCAAAAAGATCCACGACATCTGCCACGCCCGGAAGGTTCCGGTCTGGTGCGGCGGCATGCTTGAATCGGGCATCGGGCGCGTCCACAATATCGCTCTGTCTACGCTTGAGAATTTCAGCCTGCCTGGAGATGTCTCCGCTTCCAAACGATATTGGAAGGAAGACATCGTCGATCCGGAAGTTCAGGTTTCTGCGCAGGGGATGATTGCGATCAGCGATCAGCCCGGAACCGGTTATCGAATCAGAGAGGATCTGATCGAGAAGTTGACAGTGAGGAAGGAAACGCTGCGCGCCTGAGGGTAACGCTGGAAGCCGTTTCACAAATGGTTTTGAGTGTAATGGCCTGTTTTCGACATTTAAGGCACGTACTTTCTTTCCGGCAACGGGCGAAAGTTGCCGGAAGGGCGAACCGCTTCAACTTTGTATACCTCGAACAAGAATGGGTACATGTCCATGTGGCCGTAGTGGCCGCATGTCCTGAACACGCCGATAAAGACCACGTCCATCTGAACTTCCCATTTTTGGCCTGCAAGTGCATGCCTGAGTCGCCATCGCGTGCGGGATTCCCAACTTTTCTCGAACTCTACCCAGGTCATCGGAATCCCAATATCACAATCGGGCGCTGTGAGCGCCGCACGTTCAAAATCCGTTTCGTAGAGCGCTCGCACCCTTATCGTCTTGTTCTTTGAAGCTTCGGGATTCTTAAGCATCTCGCAATAGGCGACAGTCCGGACACTACCTACGTCAGCATCGGGTAATTTTGTAGGTGAAACAACTTGGCCGTGCGATGCACATTCAGCGGCTATGGCAAACAGAACAACCCGTAGACCCACTCTCGGGCATCGCCGCATGCAAGGAATCGTACACCACAATTGACGAAACAGCGCCATTACACTTACGGAACCGCGGATTCGGTTCACTAGTGCGACTGCGCACCCGTCGCCGCTGCTTCCGGTTTTTGATTCTCCACCAGCTTGGCCTCTTCCGCCTTCAGCATCTCCACTCCCTGGGCAAACGTTGTGTCGGCGGGCACGCGGCGGAAGTCGCTGAATACCTCATCAGACTTAATGGCAATACTCTTGAAAAAAAGAATCTTGCCGGTAAAAGCCAACGACATGCGCGAGATCTCCCACGATCCATCCCCAACATCGCGCTGCTCGACCAGAAAATGTCCGCCTTTGTCGAGATGGCCCAGAATTCCCCAGCCGAAGCCGACCTCCTTGAACAGAGTTCCGTCGATTCTCGCGAGCCTGTGTGCCGTAGCGTCGATCAGAACAGATCCCTGCATGCCGGTGAGCACGTCTTCCACATGCGTTGGCGGATGGTAGTCGGGATTCGGGCGGAACTTTAAACGCACCAGCCGAGCCCCGTCCCTGCCCAGGTCTGCTGTGCCTTTTTCTTCGCCGTCATAGTCATAAAGAAAAGCGTCCGGCAGGGCTTTTACGATTCGCAGTGTGCGGTCGGCGGTGTCCTGTTCCTGCGAACGCTTGCGGCGAAGCTGCTCTGGATTATTTGCAAGCCCCGCCAGGCGGGCTTCCTCGTTGCGCATTTGTTCCGGCGTAAGCGGCTTGTCGTTGTAGGCAATGGTGATGCCCGCCATGGCTTCGCGCGTTTCCACATAGAGCCTGGTCTGGGAGCCTTGGGGGGTCTGCTTGCGGGAGCGGAAAATGTGCTTCGTGGAATCGTCTTTCGAGGCTGCGACCTCGTTGGCCACCGCTGCCCGCACCAGTTCGATGGGAGAAGGCGAATCCTGAGAAGAACCCGACAGTGAGCCGGCGGCCTCGGAACTCGCGGCCAGTTCCGCAACTGGGCCCCCGAGCAGGGCGCCCAGCAAAACGGCCGTGGCGATTCGAAACACGCTCGCCAGTTTCGTCCTCTGCGACATATCCTAAGTGTAGCAACTGGCCTGCGCGAATTCCCTGCAAGGAACTTGCCGCGCCCTCTGTGCCTTGCGTATAGTCGTTGCAGGGAGCGGCCTTCCGGTATTGCCTTAAGAAGCTTAGGAGCAAGCCGTAGCGAATCCCGGTTGCATCAGGAGAGCGTCTAATGAGCGCACCCGCCAGTAGTCTGGCACAAAGTGGGTTGGCACAAATCGGCAAGTCGGTCTTCATTAAGGGCGAGCTTTCCGGCAGCGAAGATTTATATCTGGATGGCCAGGTCGAGGGCAGCATCGCGCTCAAAGGCAACAGCCTGACGGTCGGGCCGAACGGCCAGATAAAAGGCAGCGTGGAAGCCAAAGGCGTGGTGGTGCAGGGCAAGCTGGAGGGAAACATACATGCCAGCGAGCGCGTCGAACTGCGTAAATCCGCCATCGTCACCGGGGACATCACCACCCAACGCATCTCCATTGAAGAAGGCGCCTATTTGAAGGGCAAGGTGGATGTTAACCGGGCCGATGCAAAGTAAGGATGCAAAGTAAGTAGCTACGAGTTAGCGGGAGTTGCGATTTAAGATGTCGTCCGTCTCACAGAATTTCATGAAACTTTTTCGCGGTTCATCCGGACCGGAGACCATCCCGGAGCAGGCCTCGCAGAAGTTGACCCGCCGCTCGAGCGGCCTTGGCGAGCTGTCTCGCACCTGGGAATCTGCGGAAGGCCTGTGCGTTCTGGACTTGGGATCGACCTCGGCCACCAACATCCGCCACTTCACCGAACGCGGCCACCGAATTTACAGTGAAGACCTGCTCACCGCCTCGACCGATCCCGAACTTCTCACCACGGACGAGAACGGGGCCGCTGCGCTCGATAGCCGGAAATTTCTGGCCGACAACCTGGTCTACCCGGCCGCTCACTTCGACGTCGTGCTGTGCTGGAATTTGCCGGATTATCTCGACGAGAGCCTGGTGAAGCCGGTAGTCGGCCGGCTGTGGTCGGTGCTGAAGCCGGGAGGCATGCTGCTGGCGTTCTTCCATACTCGCGATGCCGGTCCAGACTCGCCCTGTCATCGCTTCCACATCGTCGGCGGCGACACGCTCGAGATGAAGAAAATTGAGTTGCGCAAAGATGCTCGCCGGCCGCCCACTGGAACGGCTCACACCACGACCACGAAAGATGGTTTCCAGCTGCAGCGCGTGTTCAACAATCGCCACATCGAAAATCTCTTCCACGACTTCGCTTCTATCAAGTTTTTTCTCGCGCGCGATAACATCCGAGAAGTGCTGGTCGTCCGCTAGCCGCAAAGCGAACCTATGGAAGTCGCCCAGGCACGACTTGAGCCGGCAACTCTTCTCGAAGCCGGAACCCGCTCTCGTGAGTTTTCATCATCAAGGCTGCCAGATTCAGTATGCGCCGGGCGGCATGCTCTGGGCTCACCCCGCGCGCGTGAATGTTCGAGATGAGGTTCCGGTTGGCGTCAGTGTCTGAAGCTTTCGGCCGGTATGCCATGTAAGCGGAGAGGCTCTCTGCCGTTGCCAGCCCGGGACGCTCTCCGATCAGGAGCACGGCAACTGCGGGCCTGAGCGACTCGCCAATCTCGTTAAGAATTCCCACCCGGCAATAACGAATCACAAAGGCTGAGCCGACGCTCCAGCCTTGTGCCCGCGCTCCATCATAGAGAAGCGGCAACAGGCGAGGAACCTGCATGGCGACGGCCGTTACCGAGAGCCCGTCGCCGATCGCAATCTGCAAATCCTGACCCGCGGCGCAATGTCTGTTCAGCTCAATGCGGGATGCGTCATCGAGGTGACGGCCCAAGTCTGGGCGCAGGAGATATTCTTCTTTGCTCGCAGCCCGGGAGGAGACTTCGAGCAAATTCCACTTGCGAACGAAATCTTCGCCGAGATCCCCGACAAGGCTAAGCTCCGTGCGCACCGCATCGCGGGCAGCGGCGTGGGCTTCGCGCAAGTCCATTTGAGTGCTGGTTCGATAGGCTGCCCCGCTGCGGCCTGCCAGCAGGCGTGCCGGAGTCTGCGCGCGCAGCTTCTTCAACAGTTCAGGCAAGTCGTGAGGCGGGGCGAGTTTATTCTCGTCTTCGTTTTCGCGAGCCATCTAAACCGTTTTCTCCAAAGACGACTCCAGACCCCGCATCAGTTGCCGCCGCGCCGACGAATCGAGAGACGCCGGTTCGGTGCCGCGATAAATCCCCATATTCTGCAGCCAGGCAAGGAACTCCGGCGCGGGACGTAGATTAAACAGCCGCCGCGCAGCCAAAGCGTCGTGATAGCTGGTGGATTGGTAATTGAGCATCACGTCGTCGGAACACGGAACGCCCATGAAATAGTTGCAGCCCGCCGCCGTCAAAAGCAGCAGCAGGTTGTCGGTTGAGTTTTGGTCGGCGGCAGCGTGGTTGGTGTAGCAGACGTCGCAACCCATGGGCAAGCCGAGCAGCTTCCCTATGAAATGATCTTCGAGGCCGGCGCGGATAATCTGGCGCTCGTCCGCCAAATATTCAGGGCCGATGAAGCCGACGACGCTGTTGACGAGAAAAGGCCGAAAGGCGCGCGCGACTCCGTAGGCCCGTGCTTCGAGCGTCAGTTGGTCGACTCCGTGATGCGCCTCGGCCGAGAGCGCGCTGCCCTGGCCGGTTTCGAAATACATCACATGATCCCCGACCCAAGGAACGTCTCGCTGGCGATGATGCTCCAGAACCTGCTGTTGCCCCTCGCGCAGATCATTCAAAGTGATTCCGAAGCTGCGGTTGGCTGCTTCTGTACCCGCGACGGATTGGAAAAGAAGATCCACTGGAGCGCCCTGATTTAGCGCGGCCAGTTGCGTGGTGATGTGCGCGAGGCAACAGGTTTGCGTGGGAATTTCGTAGGCATCAACCAGGCGATTCAAAGCGACGAGAATTGAATTGACGGTCGCCACTGAGTCGGTCGCAGGATTCACACCGATCACCGCGTCCCCACAGCCATACAGCAATCCCTCAAATGCTGAGAGGAGAATGCCGCCGATATCGTCAGCGGGATGATTGGGCTGCACACGGATGCCGAGCACTCCGCGCTCGCCCATGGTGTTGCGGCAGCGCGTGACGTTGCGAATTCTTGAGGCGGCGAGCACCAGATCTTTGTTGCTCATCAACTTGGTCACGGCGGCGGCAATTTCAGGGATGATGGCGCTCTGAAGCTGCTGTATCTGAATCTCTGTGGTGTCGTCGTCGAGAAGGAACTCGCGGAACTCTCCGACGGTCATACTTGCGAGGGGACGAAAAGCTTCCTGGTCGTAGGTTTCAAGAATGAGGCGCGTGACATCGTCGTCGGAAGGATCAATGAGCGGGCGCGCGACGATATCCCCGAGAGTCAGGTCGGCAAGTGTTCGTTTCGCCGCGACCCGCTCTCGTTCCGACCGCGCGGCAATCCCAGCCAACTGGTCGCCAGACTTTTCCTCGTTAGCTTTGGCAAAGAGTTCGCGAAGGTCGGAGAAATCGAATTGCTCAATCATGGGATCATTTGCTCTTGTCCTAAAGAACTTGTCCTACAGAACAAGACCGATCACTTCTGCACGGTACACCATGTTATTCCATCCGCTATAATCGTGAGTTTCCGCATCCACGAATAATTCAGACAAGGATGGTAAGCGCAGTATGGCGAACATTTCGGCGATTTTCGGGCGCGAGGTGCTGGATTCGCGCGGCAATCCTACGGTGGAAGCAGACGTGCAACTGGCTAGTGGCGTGGTGGGACAGGCCATTGTGCCCAGCGGAGCCTCGACCGGCGAGCATGAGGCCGTTGAACTGCGCGATGGCGACAATACGCGCTTTCAGGGCAGGGGAGTTCTCAAAGCGGTGGAGAACGTTAACGGCGAGATCGCGGAGGCGCTGGCGAACTGGGATGCCGCTGATCAGCGCGGGCTCGACCAGAAGATGATTGAACTCGATGGCACGGAGAACAAGGGCCGGCTGGGGGCGAATGCGATTTTAGCGGTCTCTATGGCGGCGGCGCGCGCGACCGCGACGGAATACGGTCTGTCGCTCTATCGTTATCTTGGCGGCGCGGGGGCCAACACCCTGCCGACGCCCATGATGAACATCCTCAATGGCGGGGCACACGCCGACAACAATGTCGACTTCCAGGAATTCATGGTGATGCCGGTGGGCGCGCCTTCGTTCTCTGAGGCATTGCGCTGGGGCGTGGAGGTTTTTCACACGCTTAAGGGCGTGCTGAAGAAGCGCGGCTACAACACTGCGGTCGGCGATGAGGGCGGATTTGCGCCCTCGCTAAAGTCGAATGTCGAGGCCATCGAACTGGTGCTGGAGGCGATTCAGCAGGCCGGCTACAAGCCGGGGGAAGACATCGCCATCGCGCTCGATCCCGCGGCCAGCGAGTTCTATCAGGACCACCGGTACGTCTTCAAAAAGTCTGACAATTCCATGAAGACTTCTGACGACATGGTGAAGTTCTGGGCGAAGTGGGTGAACGATTATCCCATCGTTTCGCTTGAAGACGGGCTGGCGGAAGATGACTGGGAGGGCTGGCAAAACCTGACAAAGGAACTCGGCAGCAAGATTCAGCTGGTCGGCGACGACCTGTTTGTGACGAACGTTCAATTTCTGCAAGAGGGAATCGACAAGGGCGTCGCCAACTCGATTCTGATCAAAGTGAATCAGATCGGCACGGTCAGCGAGACGCTCGACGCGGTCGACCTGGCGCGCCGCAACGGGTATACGTCGGTGATCTCGCACCGCTCCGGTGAGACGGAAGACACGTTCATCGCAGACCTTGCCGTTGCTACCGGCGCGGGCCAGATCAAAACCGGCTCAGCCTCGCGTACCGACCGCATCTGCAAGTACAACCAACTGCTCAGGATTCAGGAAGAGTTGGGGGATTCAGCGAGGTTTCTGGGATTGAAGGCGCTGAACTACAGAGGCTGAAAGGACTGTATGCGGGATAGTATGGAGCGTTCACTCGCAACCATTTTCGTCTTACTTCTCACTGCTGCTGCGGTGTGTGCACAGCAAACGCCAGGGGCTGATCCTCCAGCCTCAAAGCAAGACATCGAGAAATTGATGGTTGCCCTCCACACTCGTGAGCGCCTGCGACTCAGCATGGAGGATTCCAGGAAGCAGACCAAGACCATGGCTATGCAAATCCTGCGTAAAGAACTGCCGGAAGCGAGCCAAGATGAATTGGCTCAAGTACAGCAGTTGATGGATGAGATGATTGATGACATCGAGAAGGACTATCCCTTTGATGCAGTCCTGGCAGAGATGGTCCCGGTTTACCAAAGGCATCTCACGAAGTCTGATTCAGACCAAGTGATCGCCTTCTATTCCTCGCCGGTCGGCCAGAAGATACTCCGTGAATTGCCCGCAATAACGTCGGAAGCCATGCAAATCTGGAATTCACATCTCCAACCGAGGATGGAAGCCGCCATTACCAAGGTGAAGGAGAAAATAGGGCACATGGCGGAAGAAGACCAAAAAAAGAAGGATGCACCTTAAACAGTGAAGCCGATTGCTAAATGACATCGCCCAGCGAGTCTGAGCGCGATCCGCCTTTAGTCCGATGGTGGGCGGATGGCATTGACTTAGTCTACGACTTAGTCTACTATTCAACGATGGAAGTCAACATTCACCAAGCCAAGACCCACTTCTCCCGCCTGCTCGAGCGAGTAGCCTTGGGAGAGGAGATCATCATCGCCAAGGCTGGCACTCCGGTCGCCAAGCTAGTGCCCCTGAAAAAGACGCCCAAGAGAAGGGTCTTCGGCAGCGCCAAAGGCGAATTCACGGTTCCGGACGATTTCAATGATCCCGATCCTGAAATTGAAGACCTGTTCTATAACGGACCCCTTCTACCGAAATGAAGGCCCTCCTCGACACGCACGCATTCTTGTGGGCGCTGGCTGGGGATGCAAGGATGTCGCGTCTCGCCCACGACACTTTTGCCGGACCCACCGGTCTTTCGCTAAGCATCGCAAGTGTCTGGGAGATCCTTATCAAGGTACAGTCGGGCAAGCTGAATCTTCCCCGGCCTGCCGGTCCGTACGTGCTCAGAAAATTGGCGGAGAACGGGATCGAGATGCTCCCCATCAGCATCGACCATTTGCTCGCTATCGAGCGTCTCCCCATGCATCACCGCGATCCGTTCGATCGCATGCTGATTGCGCAGAGCCAGGAGGAGAACCTTCCCATCGTTACCTCGGATCCACTGTTTGCCCGTTACGATGTTCATCTGATCTGGTAGGGCGCACCTGCAGAGCTGTGGCCTCTGGCACGTCCTCGATTTGTTGGTATACTTCTTCGACCATCTGAGACCAATGAAGAAGGCTGCCAGCATTTCTCAACGAAGAAAACATCCCGGAGGTTTTCAGCTTTTTCTCGGTCCGTTCGTACCATGCCTGTTGGTTTTTCTGGCGCTCGCTTCATCGGCCGGGCGCAAACTTCTCCCGCGCCTGCTCCGGACCGCCTCCCACGCAGGATTACCTTGGTCTATGTGGTCTGCGAATCCGCCGACAAGATTGTGCTGATTCGTTTTGGCCCCGGCGGCGCGAAAATTGAGAGCCAGATGCGCACCGGGCTGATGCCCATGGATGTCAATGGGCCGCACGGCATCGCGGTTTCTCCCGACAAACAATATTTCTATGTTTCCGCAGGCCACGGCCGGCCCGACGGCTCCGTCTGGAAGTATCGCGCCGGCACCGACGACGGTCATCAAGTACACCAGCCTCGGCCTGTTTCCGGCCACGACCGACATCACTCCTGACGGCAACTTCATCTATGTGGCCAATGCGAATTTCCATGGCGACATGGTTCCGTCGTCGATCTCGGTCGTCGCCACCGACCAGATGATTGAGGTCAAACGCATTCCCACCTGCACCATGCCGCACGGCTCGCGCCTCAACCACGCAGGCACCAAACATTATTCGGTTTGCATGATGGACGACATGCTGGTCGAGATCGATACCAGAAAGTTCGCCGTAGACCGCTATTTCATGCTGGCGAAGGGCAAAGAAATGGGCATGACCGGCGCGCCCGATCGCTCATGCGATGCCGCGATCACAAGATGTCGCCGACCGTGCACGCCGACGTGGGCGCAGCCCTCGAATGACGGATCGATCATCTACGTGGCCTGCAATCAGTCGAACGAGATCGTCGCCATCAAAACCGATACATGGACTCTGGCGCGCCGTTTTCCCGCCGGAACTGGCGTTTACAATCTTGCGATGACGAAGGACGGCCGCCTGATCGCGACCAACAAGCGCGGACAGTCGGTGTCCATCTTCGATCCGGTCACCGGGCGACGAGCTGGCGAAAATTCCCACGCAGAGAAAGATCGTGCACGGCGCGGTGGTTTCGCCGGATGACCGCTACGCTTTTATTTCGGTCGAAGGAGTGGGCTCCGAACCGGGCACGGTCGAAGTGATTGACCTGAGCAGTTTGAAGACCGTCGCTACGGTCGATGTTGGGCCACAAGCGGCAGGCATTGATTTCTGGAAGACGGAACCAAGCAAGCAATAAAACCGTCGTTGGTCGTTAGTCAGTTCGTCGTCAGCAAAATCAGCCAACGACCAACGGCCAACGACCAACGACGATTCATTTCAACCCCGGAGGGCGAATGTTCAAGCACAGTGCACTCGTATTGGCAGTTGCAGTCATGATTCTTTCGGCGGGAACTATCGCTGTGGTCGCAGGACGCGGCTGCCAAGCCGAGCAGGAAGCCGAGCCACCCAGCACTTCCGTGGCGCCCGCTAGCGTGGAGATCAGCTCCCAACACCATCGACGCTCACGTCGGAGAAAAAATCAAGTTCAGCGCTGCCGCCAAAGATGCCGCGGGCAATCCCATCGACGAAAAGCCTTCGGTCTGGTTTGCCGCTCCGTTCGATCTGGCGGGCGCGGATGATGTCAGGCGAAGTCACCTTCCATGCGCCCGGGCATGGTGACGGTAGGCGCGGTGATCGCGGGCAAGGCCGGGTATGCCACGGTTAACGTGAGCGACTCGAAAATTACGAGCGTTGAAATCGAGCCGCCAGCCTATCCCAGCGTGGTGGTCGGCGGCGCGGAAAAACTCGCGGTCATCGTCGCAGCTCGGCAACGGCAATCCCCGCACCGATGCGGCGATCAAGTGGACATCGGAAAAACCCTCGATCGCCACCGTGGATGCGGCTGGGTTAGTCACCGGACTCGCGCCCGGGAGCGTCACGATCAAAGCAACGTCAGAAGGCGCGAGTCGGCACCGTTACATTGCAGGTGGTGCGCGATGCTGTGCATAAGTTAACGGTCAAACCCGCCTCCGCGGAAGCCCGCACCGGCGACGTGGTTCACTTCAGCGCCACCGCGCTCGATGGCGGCGGCGGCCACTTGAAAGATCCGCCGGTGCGCTGGTCTATAAGCAGCAGCGGCGGCGCTGACGGTCTATCCCGACGGAGCGTTTGTTGCCGAAAAGGCTGGCACTTACGTGGTGATGGCCAGCAGCGGCCAGCACAGCGCCGCGGCGTCGGTCGTGGTTCGGCCGCGCAATGTGGAGCGCGAGGTCGAAGTCGTGGCCCACGTTCCCATGCCCGATCTGCAGATGTCGGAAGAGTGGATCATCGGCCATCACGCTTATCTTGCCGACGATCGCGGATAAAGTTTTCGTCTACGACATCGCCGATCCCGCGAATCCAAAACTGCTCGACACTCTTAAAGTGGACGCGCGCATCATCAACGACATCAGCACCACGCCGGACGAAAAAATCGGCGTGTTCACGCGCGAAGGCGCTTCCAACCGCAAGAACGGAATCGTGTTCCTCGACACCTCCGATGCCTCGCACCTGAAAGTTCTCTCCGAATACACGGCGACCGTCACCGGCGGCGTGCACAGCGCCTACATCGACGGCCACTACGTTTACCTCACCGACGATGCCACTGGATCGCTGCGCGTGATTGATTTTCAGGATGCGAAACATCCCAAGGAGGTGGCGCGCTGGGAAGCGCAGAATCCCACGGTCGTCAGCATGGAAACCAAGCACGGAACGGTGACCAGCGGGCGTTATCTGCACGATCTGCAGGTGAAGGATGGCCTCGCCTATCTCGCGTACTGGAGAGATGGATTGATCATTCTCGATGTAGGCAACGGCATGGCCGGAGGCAGCCCGGAGAATCCCAAGCTGGTCAGCCAGTACCATTTCAACCATTACGAGCTTTACGGAGACGGCTGGCTGGCCGGGCACGCACAGCGTGTTCCGCTACAAGAATTATTTGTTTGTCGGCGACGAAGTGTTCCCCGCGATTTTCGAACTCGATGACCGCGACCGCATCCCGGTGCGCGCCATCTGCCACGTCATGGATGTTTCCGACATCAAGCATCCGAGGGAAGTGGCGCAGTATGAAGTGCCGGAAGGCGGCTCGCACAATTTCTGGGCCGCCAACGACATGCTCTATGAGGGCTACTACAGCGGCGGCGCCCGCGTGCTCGATATTTCCGGCGAACTGCGCGGCGACCTCTACCGCCAGGGCCGCGAAATTGCCCGCTTCTGGACTGGAGACGCGCAAAGGATTCCGTCCGAATCTGCCGTTCACCTGGGGCGGACAACCCTGCTCGGTGACGTGCGACAGCCCGCTGCTGAACAGCCTGATGTATTTCAACGACATCCACTCCGGGCCTGTGGATCACGAAACTCGGCGACCCGAAATTCGAGGGCTCGACCAGCTCTCCGGCGGTTCGCAAGGGCGAACGAACCATACACTAACGCACAGGAAAACATTTTCTGGGGAGCGCGCTGAAGGCCGGAGTTCCCAATTCAAGCCGTCACGCCGTTTAAGCTAGGAGCTAGGAGCCAAAAGCTGCCTGTATGCCTCGTCCCAAACCACTCGTCCTCTTCATCCTCGACGGCTGGGGATACCGCGCCGAAACCAAGGCCAACGCCATCGCGCTCGCGCGCAAACCCACCTATGATCGGCTGCTGCGCGAGTATCCCAACACGCTGATTCACACCAGCGGTCCTTTCGTCGGCCTTCCCGAAGGCCAGATGGGCAACAGCGAAGTTGGGCATCTGAACATTGGTGCGGGGCGCATCGTGCACATGGATATCACGCGCATCGATCTGATGATCCAGAACGGCGAGTTCTTCTCGCATCCCGTGCTGCTGGCGGCCATGAAGCACGCGCGCGTGGGCGAGCGGAGACTGCATCTGTTCGGCCTGGTCTCCGACGGCGGCGTGCACTCGCAGCAGGCTCATCTCTATGCCCTGCTGAAAATGGCGAAACAGCAAGGCGTGGACCGCGTTTTCGTGCACGCCTTCATGGACGGCCGCGATACTCTGCCCACCAACGGCGCCGGCTATCTCGAACAACTGCAGCAGAAGATGCGCGAGTATCAATCCGGCAAGATCGCCACGGTAAACGGCCGCTACTACGCCATGGATCGCGACCGGCGCTGGGAGCGTATTCTCAAGGCCTACAACGCGATGGTCTTTGCCGATGCAGAAGGCGGCAAGTATGTGGATCCGGTTCAGGGGATGAAGGATTCCTACAACAAAGGCGTTACCGACGAGTTCGTCCTGCCGTTTGTGTGCACGGACAAGAGCGGCCAGCCGCTCGCAACTATTCGCGATGACGATGCCTGTATCTGCTTTAATTTCCGCGCCGACCGCGTGCGCCAGATCACGCGCGCCCTGGCGCGCAACAGCGGACTCAATGCGAAGGGTGGCAATGATCTTCCCGGTGCGGCCGATCTTGACGCCACGATTCCGCGCGACCGTGTGCCGAAAAATCTGCACTACGTCTGCATGACCCAGTACGACAAAAATTTTAGCCTGCCGGTTGTGATTCCGCCGGAATCGATGGCAAACATCCTGGCTAATGTGATGGGCGATCTCAACATGCGCAACCTGCGCGTCGCCGAGACTGAAAAGTACGCGCACGTGACGTATTTTTTCAACGGTGGTGTGGAGCAGCCTTTTCCCGGCGAAGAGCGTGTGCTGGTGCCTTCGCAGAAAGTTGCGACTTACGATCTGAAACCGGAGATGAGCGCAGCAGGCATCGCCGATGCCGTCGTGAAAGCTACGGAAGAAGGAACGTTCGACGTAATCATCGTCAATTTCGCCAACGCGGACATGGTCGGCCACTCGGGCAAGATTGAACCCACGGTGAAAGCGGTCGAAACGGTAGACGCCTGCCTGAGCCGCATCGAAACCGCGGTTCGCGCCAAAGGCGGCGCGATGTTGATTACCGCAGACCACGGCAATGCTGAAATGATGATCGATCCCGCGACCGGCGGTCCGCACACCGCGCACACTACGAATCCCGTTCCGTTTATCGTGATTGCGGAAGATGCGAAACAGTACACGCTGAAGCCCAACGGCTCGCTGCGGGATATTTCGCCAACCATGCTCGGCATGATGGGCGTCGATGAGCCGAAAGAGATGACGGGGCACGACCTGCGCGCCTTCGTAAAAAACAAATGAAACTGCAAGAGGACGTCGAGTCTTCAGAGGCGGAGATTCACTCCTCTTGAGCAGGCAGACCGACCACCGCCGGGTTTAGGACTTGTCCGCGGCTCAAACAGGTGTTGCCTTTCCCTTTGGGGTCGAATCGCACTGTCCCAGATTCGTCGGCGCAGAACGCCTTCATCCCCGCATCGGATTCTATGGGTTCGGCTGTGACTTGGAACTTGGATGCGGGATTCCCGTCGCATCCAGAAAGAGAAAAGTGGTATCCGCCGGATTCATCGCCAGCGAAGGTCGGAGCATATTCCTGGGCCTGCTGAGTTCCTGCAGTATCAGTTTTGAACAGATCGGTTAAGCTGCATGAATAGCCGCGATCGGGATGCCTGGACAAGTAGGTCACCTCAGCGGAAGCGATCATGCTGATGCGGACTGAAGCCATATTTTCGTTGGATTCGTCCTCCTTCTTGCGCACTCCCTTCAAATAGGCGGGATCGGTCAATGGAACGTGCAAGGCCAACGTCGCTTCGGCCAGCCGCCAGACTTCTTTTTCCTGAGTCATGGAGAAAATAACGTTGGGAATCACGGGCAGGAACTCTAGTTGTCCATCGCGATAGGCGTGGATCGACAGCTCAATTTCCTCGTTTTCGCCATTCAGATTATCGCGCTCGACGATTACTTCAGTCCTAACTTTCTCCTTGCCTTCATCTTGCTCCGAAACCAGCAGTGTCGGGCCCACATCGAAAGTTTCGACATGCCCTTGTGCGGTGAACTGCTGGCCGATCATGGAAATCTTTTGCAACATAGAGTTTCCGGGGCCCTCGCCTTTGCGGATAAGAGCGCGGCTCGCCACCTCCGGCAAATGTTTCGTGAAAGCCTCGGGACTCTTGCCCATGAACATCTCAATCAGAGCCCTGGCGCGCGGTTTGAGGCGGTTGCGTTGAGGTGAGCGTCTGAGCTTGCAACGCCAAATCGGCTGCCGTTGCGACCAGTAAAACGAAGCAGATCTTTCGCATGCCGTCCTCCGCAAACCCGTGAACGCCCAGTCTATCGTCTAAGACTCCACGAATCTCACCGAAGTTCCTGCCTAGTCTTTAGATGCAAGAACGTCATTGCTGGAACGTCTTGCTGTGAAACTTGTGTCCGCCGTTGCCTCCTGTGATTAAATCTTTCCAGCCATGAAGCTTCTAATGGTTGTGCATCACCGGTTTGATCTTTGGAATGCGCCAGCGTGGTTTGCCGAGCGGCTGCGAAAAGAGTTTTTCGCGCTGGAGATAGTGCATTTGGACGGCTATGAAGGCGTCGAGCGCCAAATTCCTGACGCCGAAATCCTCTTCGCCTTTTCGCTCCGTTCCGATCAATTCAGGTTTGCGCAGCGACTTCGCTGGATTCACGCACCCACCGCAGCTGTGCATCAATTGCTTTTTCCAGAGTTGGTAGCAAGCGATGTGGTCCTGACCAACGCTCACGAAGTGCATGGCCCCGTCGTCGCGGAACATGTGATTGCACTCATCTTTGCGCTGGCGAAGAAGATTCCTCAAGCGGTGCGGCTACAGGAGAAACGCATTTGGGGGCAAGATGCGATGTGGAACGAGGGTCCGCGGCCGCGCGAGGTCGCGGGCGCAACGCTCGGTCTGATCGGCCTCGGCAGCATTGGGCAGAGGGTCGCACGCATGGCTTCGGCATTGGGGATGCGGGTGATTGCGGTGCGGGAGCATCCGGAGAATGAAACGCCTGAAGGAGTAGCCGCAGTCTATGCGCCGCCGCAACTCAACGAGTTGCTGTCGCAATCGGATTATCTCGTAATGGCGGCGCCGCTTACCGAGGCGACGCGTGGGCTCATCAACGCGGATCGTCTGCGCGCCATACGCCCGGATGCATACTTGATCAATGTAGGTCGCGGGCCACAGGTGGATGAGGCTGCGCTTGCCGATGTGCTACGCACGCGCCGCATCGCAGGCGCGGCGCTGGATGTATTCGAACAGGAACCGCTGCCGGCCGAGTCGCCGCTATGGGGAGTCGAAAACCTTCTCATTACTCCGCATACTGCTGGCCTTACGGAGAAGCTTTGGCAGCGCCACTACGCATTGTTTTCGGAAAATCTCCGGCGCTATCTGGCTCACCAGTCGCTGCTTTTCGTCGTAGACAAGCGCAAAGGGTATTGAACTGGAGCGTCTCGATGGTTCTGAGAAGGAACTGACGCTTCGTGCTACAGTTTTCTCGCGGGCAATTGTGTTCGCCCGAATTTCATGGAACCGCGAATCATTCTTATCCATCTGCTGCTCAAGCTGGGCGTGGCTGCCGCGGTGTCCGCGAGTTTGGTGCGCTCCAAGGAATTCAAGGCGCTGTTATTTCGTGAAGAGCGTTCGTTTCAGCAAAAGGTTTACCTTGTGTTGTGCATGGCGCTGCCCATCATGGCCGGCGTCTGGATTCGCATTTCTGTTCCGAGTTTTCTGGCGGGCGATTTGAGTTTCGAAACCGCTCTTCTGCTGGGCGTGATCGGCGGACGCTGGGCAGGATCTCTTGGCGGCGTGCTGATGGCACTGCCTGCTCTGCTGCATAGCGAATGGGCGGCGATGCCCTTCGACGTGCTTTGCGGTTTCATCGCCGGCCAGCTGCGCACCATGGCGCTGGATAAAGACGACATCTGGTCGTTCTCTCCTTTCATCGATCAGAGCATCTTTCGCCTGATTCGGCGGAATCTGCCGACGCCGCGTTTGTTTGACTGGCAGATCATGTTTTTTACCACGGTGGTGGCACTGCGTTTCGTGCAGACGGAGCTGGCGCGATACTTTCCGCATTCGATCTTCAGCCTGGAGAGCCCCGGAAACCTGTGGGTGTGGGGCGCGATCTATGCCACCTCGGTGACAGCCATTGGAATCGAAATCAAGATATTCAACGGCGTGCGCATTCAGATCAAGCTGGAAGAGCAGGAGCGACTGCTATTGCACGCGAGAATGGAAGCGCTGCAGAACCAGATCAACCCTCATTTTCTTTTCAATACGCTGAACTCCATCTCCTCGCTGGTGCGTTTCGATCCAGAAAAGGCCCGCGATGTGATTTCCAAACTGGCCACCATTCTCAGGCGTCTGCTCAACAGCGCGGACTCTTTCGTCCCCCTGCGGGACGAAGTGGAATTCATCGACAACTATCTGGATATTGAAGTCGTGCGTTTCGGACCCGATAAGCTTCGGGTCGTGAAAGAACTCGATCCGGCGTCGCTCGACGTCATGGTCCCGAGCATGCTTTTGCAGCCGCTGGTGGAGAATTCGATCAAGCATGGGCTCTCCTCGATGGTGGAAGGCGGCAGCATCTATCTGCGCAGCCGATTGTCGGAGTCCGGCCTGGTGATTGAAGTGGAGGACGACGGCGTGGGCATGGCTGCCACACAGCTCGTGGAATCAGAAAGCACGCAAGGCGCCGGCATCGGCATGGCCAATATTTCTGAGCGGCTGCAGGTGCTGTATGGAGACACGGCGCGCATGACCATTGACAGCCACGAAGGAAAGGGAACCCTGGTGCGGATTCGCCTGCCGCTGCTGCAGGCGATGGGAGCGATTCCGGAGGGTTTCTACGAAGAGCGCTCGACCACGCGCCGGTAGAAATCCTCATATTGGGGGACGATCTTGCTGGAGCAGAAACCGGCCTGCGCCGCAGCCCGAGCTGCCTTGCCCATGGCGCGCAGCCGGCTCTCATCGTTCAAGAGTTCGATGGCGTAGCGCGCCATCGTATCCACATCGCCGACATCGGCGAGGTAACCGCTGACGCCGTGTTCGATCACTTCCGCGACGCCGCCGGTGCGGGTCGCAATAGGCACAACTTCACACGCCATCCCCTCCAGCGCGGCCAGTCCGAAGGATTCCAGTTCGCTCGGCATAAGAAGGATGTCGGCGATGCCGAGTTTATCCTGCACCTGATCCTGCTTCCCCAGGAAGAGAACGTCTTCGTGGATTCCTTTTTGTACGGCGAGCCATTCGGCCACGGAGCGGTCGGGGCCGTCGCCGATCAGCAGCAGTTTCGACGGAATTTGCTTGCGCACGCGGTCAAAGATTTCGATCACATCCGTAAGCCGCTTCACCGGACGGAAATTAGAAAGGTGTACCAGCAGCCGCTCTTCCTTGGGCGCATATTCAAGGCGAAGCTCGTCAGAGTTCTTGGGCCTGCAATATACATCGCAATTGACCGAGTTGTAGATGACTTCAATTTCTTTCCGCACGTCGAACACCCGCAAGGTGCGATCGCGCAGGTAATTGGAGACGGCGGTGACGCCGTCGCTCTGGTTAATGGAATAGCGGGTGATGGGCAGATAGGAGCGATCCAGTCCGACGAGCGTGATGTCGGTGCCGTGCAGCGTGGTAACGAAAGGCAGGCGGCGGCCTCGCGGACCATCCGCCAGCATCTGGCGCGCAAGTAGCGCGCTCACAGAATGCGGAATCGCGTAATGCACGTGCTGCAGGTCGAGATCATACAACTGTGCGACCTCGGCCATGCGTGTGGCCAGGGCAAGATCGTAGGGCGGATAATCAAACAACGGGTAACGTGACACCTCGACTTCGTGATAGTGAATGTTGGGCTCCTGGCCACGCAGCCGAATGGGCTGGGCATAGGAGATGAAATGAATCTCGTGGCCGCGCTGCGCCAACTCCAAGCCGAGCTCTGTGGCCACCACGCCGCTGCCGCCGTAGGTGGGGTAGCATGTGATCCCAATCTTCATTGCGTGGAAGTCCGCCCTTTCCCTTTGTTCCGCACGGTTCTGTAATTCGATGGCTGGAAACAATAGACGATGCAGATTCTACAAGGCGAGCGTCCGGTGTGCGGAAAAAGCTGCTTGGAGCGCCGGATTTACTCAGGTTCCTTTTGCGCGGGCTTGGAAAGGCCTGGGTCGAGCTTCTCCAGATGAGCCTGGAAGCGTTCTTTGGTGGGATCCGGTAGACCGGTGAATTCGATGCCCATGCCGACGCCGGGATCGCGAGTGCGGACGGTAGCCGAAGCAGTGATGTGCTCCTGATCGATCCAGAGATCCACCTTTAACACAGTGGAGACAGGCAATGGCATGACGGTCTCAACGTAGCAACCGTTCCCGCTGATGTCGGTGGCGTTGACCCGCATCGGAGTGTTCACGCGTTCGTCGCGGAACTCCAGCGGGAAAGAAATCTTGTGACGTTGAAAGCGCCGGCGATTGTCATGAGAAGGTCCCGCCAGGTTGGACCGCATTTCCACGGGCAGTTCGGAATGCCATGGGCACTCCTGATCCACCACCAACTGGACCCCAACCTGAACTTTCTTTAACCCTCCGGCTTCCATCACCCAGACTACTTTGCAGCGAGCCTTCTTGGTCTGGTATTGAACGCCGATGACGTCGCCGACCTTCAAATCATGCTCGAGGCCGGAAATGCAGGCCCCCGTGAGGCTGACATTCTGAGCAATGGCATTTTGATTGAAGGGATGGTCGTTGGCCCCCATTCCCCACACACGTATGCGCAGGTCCAACGTCGCGCGCGGGGCCGCCCCAGAGGCAGACATAAATAGGTCTCCCAGACTGGAAAGTCTGAACTGGATCTAATGAAATCATAGTCCTCGGGGAGAGTTTGCTTAAGGTTACCAAAGTGCGACAAAACCCTGCGTTTGAGATGCTGGGGAACACTATTCGCCGGTTCCGTCGGGATTCAGGTCGCGGTATGAAATCAGGTCGATGCCTTGCTGCGACAGCAGGTCGCGGGCGGCGGGCATGGTTAGAACGCGCAGTTCGGTCTCCCGCGATTCGCGCAGGCGAGTGTTGGCCGATTTCAGATCATCATCGTTATAGCCGGGATGACAAACGAATTCCCAGGTGCCTTCGGGGATGATTGCGGCGATGCCGCGGAAGAGTTTTTCATCGAGCGCGCCGGTCACGACGATGCCAAGTGTGCCCTCGGGAGTGACCATGCCTTCGCGCTTCGCGGCATTGCGGAACTTGGCAGCCAGAGCGCGAAGAATTCGTACCTCGGCATAGCGAGTCCATAGATTGGGACGCTTCAGCAGTTCGCTGGACTTCAACGGCTTGCGCGGACCGAACGGATTGCGAATGGCGCGCACACCGCAAGACACGGGCAGCGCGCAGCAGGGGCCGCAGCACAGCCGGAAACAAGTGCGTGTGTTTGTGGGTGTCGAGGTGAGAGACGCTGATGCCGGCGGATTGGAGCCTGCGAATCTGAGCGCTCACCTCAGCCTCGATTTCTGCCTGGATCGAGGCGGCCAGCCAGAGCGCGGGCCGCGAAGGATTGCAGTCCGTCGCGAAAGCGGTCGCCGTTCGAATGTGCAGACGTAATCGACGGCAATTGTTTTGCGTCAAGAACGGGCGTGCCGTCGATCAGCACGACGTGGCAGCCTACGCTGAGATGAGGAACAGACTGGGCCAGACGAACGGCATCTTCGAAGGCGCGCCCCTTGGCCATCAGCGTGGAGGAGGTCACGATTCCGCGAGTGTGAGCCTCGACGATGGCACGATTGACGCCTGCGGTGAAGCCAAAGTCGTCGGCATTGACGATGAGACGGCGCACCGGGTCAGTCTAGCAGGCGGTGGATAGTTCGCGGATTGTCGTCTACCAGGCTAAGGGCGCAGGCCAGAGGGTCGCACTTTTTTCGAGAAAGTCTAAATGCGGGCAGGATCGTATTTCGGCAACGGGATTACGCCGCCGAGACAGATCCAGCCGTCTGCAGCCAGTTTTCCATTTGCGTGTGGTCAACCAACCCGGCCTGTTGCGTTACCAGCCGGCCCGCATTGAAGACGACAAAGTTTGGTATGCCGCGAACGTTGAAGCGGGCAGCAAGTTCTGGGTAGCGCTCAGTGTCGACCTTGACAACCACCGCGCGGCCAGCCATGTTGGCGGCGGTTTGGGCAACCTCGGGTGCGGACATTCGGCATGGACCACACCACGCCGCCCAGAAGTTGACCAGTACCGGGACACGGGCGTTTTGCGTGACTTCATCGAACTGCTCCGCGTCAACTTCCAGAGGCTCGTTGACCGGAGGCAGCGCAGACTTACACTTTCCGCAACGGCCGGTGTCGGCGAGATGTTTCGCGGGAATCCGATTTTTCTGTCCGCAGATCTTGCAGGTTCTCACAACAGGCATCGTGGCCCCCTTGCTGTCCGCGCCTTTGATTCTATAACTCCCGGCGTGTCTGTGTATTGATGGCTAATGTCGTAGGAGCAGCTTAGAGTGGGGGGCGCAGCTTGTTATAAGCGCATGCGGGTGTTCACCCAGCGTTCTGACTGTTAGCCATATCGAGCACAACCGCCACGTCAAACTTCGAGTAGTACTTCTTGACGTCGCGCGCGCCATACTTCTGGCGAAATTTCTCGGCCACTGAAGAAACTGCTTCGGGGTCATTGACGAGCGTGGCTTGGAATTCCGCTGCCGCGCTTCTGGTCGAGATCTGAATCCAGGGATTACGGCTCAGGTTTTCGTACCACTGCGTGTCTGAACCCTGCACCGGCAGCAAGTACAACTTTTCTGTGTCGAACAGAAACCACACGGGACGGGAGCTGACTTTTCCCGACTTTCTGCCAATGACGCTGATCGTGATCTCACGGTCACGCTGCAGCAGCTTCTTCAGTTTATCTTTCTCGGTTGGCACGCCGCCTCCGCCGGGATTGGCCCCTTGCTACTCACATAATCATACCCTCGACCTCAAGGACAGGCTCACTGCAATATGCGGCGGGAATTCTCGGTTGAGCATCTGAATCGTCAGAACGAATGTGTATTGCGGCTTTCCGAGGGTGGCACTGATCCGGCCAAGATGTTATGCTGCTAGAAGTTATAGGTGGGGCGGTTAGCTCAGCTGGTTAGAGCGCCTGCCTTACAAGCAGGAGGTCGCAGGTTCGAGTCCTGCACTGCCCACCAAGTCTTTCCCGCGGCTAATGCCGCGCCCTTTCAAAGCGATTTATGAGAGGTCTTCTAGCAATCGGCTTCAGCGTGGGATCGGGGTGAGACCGTTCTTGCGAATCTTCTCTATGCTCAATACCCGGTACCAGGCTTTTCCGTCTCGCCAGTTTGGCTCTACCTCGGACCAGAATTCTTCATAACCCTTCTTGGTTGCAGCCACAAATTCCGCATAGGACCTGCTGGTGATTACGGGTTGCTTATCGTCGAATGGCTGGTCGCCAGGCCGCGGACCGCTATCCAGCATGGTTGTCTCCAGGAATGCCAACTTGTCCCGATGTGAATGACTGATGGCTTTCGTGTCACTGTCCAGGTAATACCCAACGAACATGTGTCCCGGTTTCAAAACCAGGACGGGTGAAATGCCGATTTTGTAGAGGACGGACGCAAACAGGACGGAACCATCTACGCAGTTAGCTTCGCTTTTGCCAGCGCTCTGGTAGGCGAAGCGGACACTTTGGCTGTGGATTCTTTCAGAAAAGGCTGAAGGACGCGTTATGCTGGAAAACCTGATATCCCGATGCTGAAGAGCGTTCCATATAGCGAAGACCTGCATTCGAACCGATTCTTTCGATGCATGGCCGTAGTTGTATCCATAAAATTCTGAGACCCCGCGCCATTTCAATGCCTCGTGCAGCAGTTCATCCACAATAGGACTGTTCTCGTTGACGAAAGCGGCAAACAAATGGGAATAATCGTGGAGATTGCCTTTGGAGTCAACCGACCTAGTGGGCACGTCATTGACTGACCGAACCTGAAGGCGCAGCGTCTTCTGACCCAGGTCTACACCGTCAGCTTTTACGCTGATCACCACCGTGGTGGGAAATGCCTCGTCGTTGAAGGTAAGCTTATGCGTGTCCCATCGCGCTGTGGGCGCGATCCAGTACTGTCGATCCGCGGTGTTCAGGACGGCATCACACGAGCTAACGCCTAAGAAAAAGCCATCTACGATGACCTCAATGTGGATGCGTGTACCCGGGGAAGGAGACTTCACGCGAACACGGAATGGGCTATGCGGATCGCAAAGGATCCCACTCGCACCTGCCTTTGGTGGGACGTTCCCAGTGGAAAGAATCACGGAAGGGAAGACCTGATCTGGTATCACCGGCTCCCAAGTCACCGCGGGCTTGGACGCGGCCTGAGTGAATGGCTGCGTCAAAACTCCGGCCAAAAGCCCAATGAGGATGGTTCTTCTATTCATGGCTCGTTTTCCCGTCGCTGGGAATCAGGGTGTTTTTCTTTTGTCCACACTCCATACGCGTAAGTCGAACTCTAAACTGTTGATGCGGTCCAAGACAGACAAACCCGAGGCTCGCGTCGAATGGGTCAGAGTCGGTGCGGCCGTAGGGCTGCCAAAATCACTCTGGCCTAAACCCGGCTTTCTGCATAGCGGAAATTGCCTCGGGATTCTTCATGAAAGTTTCCCACACGAATCCTGTGCGATGATTCTCCGCCATCAGCATGGTAATACCTAAGTTGATGCCCAGCACGTCCAGATCGTACCACCCAGTAAGAGGATTGAAAGCATCCACAAAGCCGTAAGGAGTCCAGGCATTTGGAAAGCGGCTCCGGATCGTGCGCAATACTCGGATACAGTCGTCAAACAGAAAAGGCAAAGAGCCGGCCGCGGCGCAGGGAACAATGGAGCCATCGATCAGCCCATGCGCCGGAGGTCCGCCCCACGCAGTGTAGCCAACGGCGGAATCGGATGCCGTGATGCCCCAAAGATCCTCGCTGTAATCTGGAAGCCCTCCCTTCAGAGTTTGGCAAAACAGTTTATGAGCCTTCGTGGCTTGGACCGAGTTCACGAAAAAGTTTGCGTACTCGTCGCGCTGATGACGGAAATCAAACCAGGCCTGCGAATACTGATGAGTAAAAAGAGGGTCGTTTCCCGAGATGTACTCCACGCCCATGTAGTTGATCTTCGGTCGCACCCAGGCATGCAGGCTTCCGGAGAGACGGGATGGCTGGGCGATCCAATGGCGAGCAGGTAGATCATCATCAGTTCGCAGTAAATCTCCCAGCGGGCGCGGAGAAAGCCGGACTCCGGCAGCCAGCCCATGGAGAACGTCTTGCTGCCGTTCAGCATCCAGGGCCAGTCCACGCGCTCGTAGATCTTGGTGGCTAGATCCTTGATTTCCGGATCGGCGAAGTGCTGGCGTGCGGTCAGTACCCCGCAAAGCAGGATCGAGGTATCGATGGATGAGATCTCGCACTTTCGCAATCGCTGTCCGGTTTGCATGTGCACAAAGTGGTAGAAAAAACCGTGCTGGTGAGGCAGGTGGTTGAAGATAAATCTGAGTGTGCGGCGAGTCCGAGTTGTAATCTCAGCTCGTTTGGCCAATCCTCGATGATCGGCAATGCACAACGCGGTAAGGCCAAAACCAGTTGCTGCGATACTCGACAGGGCGCGCCGGTCCTCGCCGTTGGCTAAGGCGCGATCCTTGATCTGGCCTGTCGCCGAGCTTGCCTCATTCCAGAAAAAGCGAAACGAAGACTTTTGAATTTCATCCAGGAGTTGTTCATCGGTTCCCGCATACGGGGCCTCCGAATGATGGCGGCGAGCGAATGCGCGGAGTGGAAAAGCCGCAAGCGCGCCAGCACTCAATCCCTGGCCGCAGATTTGCAGTACTTCTCTTCGAGTAAACCGACGGCCAGTCACGTGGCGCGCAACCTTCCCCGGCTCTAATTTAACGGGTTCTATGATTTCTGCCGGTTACTTCAGTTCGATGACCGCCAGCCCTTGCGCCGGCAAAATGAGGGTCAATGTGCCATTCTTCAAGCTGCGCTTCTCCGGAGCAGGAAGTTCGGCCGCGCGGCGTAGTTCCAGAATCTGCTTTGAGGTCGGATAGCGTGGCGATCCCATTTTTTCGTAGGCCGGGCGAACGTCCCCGTGATCGGGGTCTACTCGTGAAATCACAGCGTGGATTGCCTTCGTGCCTTTGAACTCCAGGGTAACGGTTTTACTGCTTCCTCCCGAACCTTTTTTCGAATTCGGGGGAGCATAGTTCCAAACCGCGAGGACAAGAGTGCCGTCTTTCCCCCGCGTAAGCAACGCCGAATCGGAATCGATGGCGATTCGTTGACCACCAAGCTGATGCAGCAGCTGAAAAGCTGCGAAAGCCGGCTTCGGAATATCATTGGCTGCGATCAGGCCGAAGCCGCCATAGAATGGCGTCTTCACTACGCCCTGTTCCTCGAATACATCGGAGAACGTCCAGTACGACATCATATCGACCAGCCCGTCACATTGACGGATGGTATCGGCCATCCACGGTCCCATGTAGGTTGAGTCGGTGACGTCCGGCTCGTTCATGTAGCTGGCATTGAATTCGGTCCAGATCAAGGGCAACTGCGGCATCGGTGATGCCTTGATCTGGTCGTGGACCTTGCGCACGGCGCGGCACACCATCTGATTGCGCGGGATTTCCTCATGCGTGGCGAACACGTCTTCGGCTTTGTCGTTGCCGTAAACATGGGAGGAAACGAAATCTACCGGGATGTGGTTGGTCGCGCAGTGCGCGATAAAAACATCGGCCCATGCCGCCTGCGCGGTCGCCGGCCCTCCCACGCGCAGTCGAGCGTCTACCGTTTTTAAGGCTCGCACTGTGTGATCGTAAAGCTCCCAGTAACTCGACTGTCTGGGATCGCCGCCCCAGAAATCGAGATTAGGTTCATTCCATACTTCGAAATACCATTGCCTGACTTCTTGAATTCCGAAGTGTTCAATCAGGTGTTTGGCGAATTGCGTGATCAGGGCATCCCACTTATCCCAATCCTTTGGCGGCGAGGTGTTGGGTTTGTACCAGAAGGCGTGCGGCATGTTGCTGGCAGCCAGCGCGTTTGGCATGAAGCCGAGTTCCACGAAAGGCCGCGCTCCCTCGGCCAGCAGTCCGTCGTAAATCTGGTCGACATAAGAAAAGTTGTAGACCGGCAGTCCATGTTCGTCCTGGCTGTATACGCCAACTTCATCGTGGAAGATTGCATGGAAGCGAACGTAGCGAAAATCGGTAGCTTTTCTCACCTCGCGAAGATCTTTTCGGTAGTTATCACGAAGGCTGAGAACTGCGCGTCCGGAGCCAAACATTTGCTCCCAAAAGTGTGGAAACGGCGTCGCGGGCTTACTCGCATCGATCACGATTTGCTGCGCTGAAGATTGTGAGTGAGCCGGCACGGCGAGAATCAGGATCAGCAGACTTGAAGCCAGCGTCTTAGCAATCACCTTAGCAAACAGAGATCGATGCACGGGAAAGCCTCCTGCGATTCAGCGGAAATAAACTCAACAACGTTTCAAGGCAGCGCCTTTACAACCGGGAAGCGGCGATTTGCTTTGCCCGTGCTCTGCCTTACGATCAACTCAGGTTCAACTACGATTTCCTGGGCGCGTCTTTTCGCAGCAGGCGCTCCAACGCCACGCAAAACCACTTCGGCGGCGATTCTCCCCATCTTGCGCAGCGGTTGTTTGACTGTGGTTAGCTCGGGGCTGGAGTGCGCGGCGCTCTCTATATCGTCAAACCCGATCACCGAAACATCCTCTGGAATATGTAGGTTGGAGTGCCGCAATGCCCGCATCGCTCCCAGTGCGGAGACATCGTTAAAAGCGAAAATCGCGGTAAACGGTTCTTTGGAGTGAATCAACTTCTTGGCCGCCTTGTAACCAACTTGCGGCGACGGAGAATCTCCCTCCAGTTGGACAGTCAGCTTCGACCGCACTTCAAGGCCGAGGCGCATCGCTGCTTCCATATTGGCCTTCCAGCGCACCTCGGTGTCGGAACTGAATCCCTGGCCTTTAATGAAAGCAACCTTACGATGCCCAAAGTGCAACAGATGCTGGAGCGCAAGTTCCGACGCAAGGTCGTGATCGAGCACGATGTTGGTTACGCCCGGCGCCTGGTTATGTCCGGAAATTGTGGCTACCGGCACGGGAAGCGCATGATGCCAGAGGGTATCAATGGCGATCACGCCATCCACGTTGCGGTCCAGGAACATCTTGGGATATTCATCGATCAGGTCCGGCCGATGGCGATGGCTGGTTACGAAATAGAAGTAGCCCTCTTCGAGGAGGTAATCCTCAATTCCGCCCAGCACAGTTGCGGTGTAACCTTCGCTGATTTCCGGGACGACGACGCCCACGGTGAAACTGCGGCGGGTGCGGAGGGAGCGCGCAAAGAAATTAGGGCGGTAGTTGAGCTTCCGCGCCGCCGCGAGAATCCGTTCCTTGGTCTCCTGCGGAATCGCGTCGGCATGCGAAGAACGATTGAGCACCAGCGAAACCGTCGCCGGGGAAAATCCCAGGTGGTCCGCCAGAGATTTCAAGCTGACTTTGGAATGAGCGCGCCTGATTCGCGCTGCACCGGGCTTGATTTTCTTGCTCGACACGAAGCGAAGTCTCGCATAACCCTGTTGCATTAGCAAGGAAGATCAACAAAGCGGTTGACAGTGCCAATTGCGCCATGATATACTAACGTGTGGTTCGGCTAAACCGATTTAGTTGAGATTTAGTTCACCAACTTAGTGGCTTATCAGACTCCATCCCGACCAGCCCGGATGTTTCGATTGTGGTCAATTTTGCACAGAATTGACGAATCGCACCGGCGTATAAAAGATGCTTTTTGCCCCGGTTGGTGCTCCGTCAATTCACCAGCCGCCGATTTCCAAATTGAATCTGGCGACCTTTGTTTCTGGAGGTAGTACATGGTTCGCATCGCGTTGAGCATCCGGGTTGTGCTGATCATCACCATCGTCACTTTCCTTTCGTCATCCGCCCTGGCCCAGTACGGGGCCAGCTTGGAAGGCACGGTCACCGATAAGAGCGGCGCGGTTGTCGCGGGCGCCACCGTCACGATCACCAACCAAGCTACAGGTGTAAAGCGAAACACGGTCACAGGAGATTCTGGCTTTTATCGAATCGCCGGCCTTGCCCCTGGTCAATACCATGTGGACGTGGAAGCCGCCAGCTTCAAGAAAAGTTCGAAGTCCAGCGTGGCGGTGCTCTCCGAAACCGTGAACGCGGCGAATGTCATAATGGAAACTGGTTCCGCCACTGAAACTGTAACCGTGTCTGCCGCCGGCAGTGGAGATCTGCAAACTGAAACCGCGAACGTGGGTGTAACCCTGACCTCGCGGCAGGTCGTGGATCTTCCAGAATTCGGCCGCGATCCCTATGAACTGCTGCGTCTGACCCCGGGCGTTTTTGCGGATTCTTCCCGCCAGGGCAACGGCAACGCCCAGCCTATTCCTCAACAGGTGGGACCCGGCGGTTCGAATGCTCAGATTTTCCAGACCGAAAACCAAGTCCAGGCCATTGCCAACGGGCAGCGTGTTTCCGCCAATAACTACATGTTGGATGGGGTCAGCATCAATAGTCTGGAGTGGGGCGGCGCTACGGTGATTACTCCCAATCAGGAATCGGTTCAGGACATCACCATCTTGTCGAGCAGTTATTCGGCGGAGGATGGCCGGAACTCAGGGGCACAGGTCAAGGTTATTTCCAGGGACGGGACCAATCAATTACACGGCAGCGGCTTCTTCAAAATCAATGACAAAGGTCTGAACGCTTTTAACAAATTCTACGGTCCGACGAACATAACTCTGTCTCCGATCGTCTGCGAAACCGGCACCCCCAGCCAATTCACAATCACGGCCAGTCACTGCCCGGACCGGGTGGACCAGAAGTACCGCGATTTTGCCGGCAGCTTAGGCGGCCCGATTATTAAGAATCGGCTTTTCTTTTTCTTTTCCTACGAAGGAGTGCGGCTCCAGAATACCGTACCATTACGTTCGCAGACCCTTGAAACGCCACAGTTCGATCAGTACGTGGTGCAGAACAATCCGGGTAGCATCGCGGCGAAACTGTTCAGCACTCCCGGAATGGCAGCCAGGATTTCAACGATCGTGGGCACTGAGACCGACTGCTGCTCTTTGATTCCGGGCTACGGAATTGGCAAGTGGTACCCCGCCGGGACCGCGGCTACAGGGAATGGTCCCGACGGTATCCCCGATTGGGGAGTTTTTGATCTCACTCTGCCGAATACAAGCAGCGGCAATCAATACAACGGACGCGTGGACTATACCAGGGGAAAGAACCAGTTTTTTGCAAGTACTTACATCGTTCGGCTTAACAACTTTAACGGCGGACAGCGGCCGATCGACGACTCAACGTTCCAACCTCGCAACTATGCGGCCACCGTCGGCTGGGATCGGGTGATCAGTTCAAGAATCCTCAACGAATTCCGCGTGAACTTTACGCGTTGGGCCTATGACCAAACCCAGCCTGTTGGGAAAACCAATTACGGAATTCCTCAGATCCGGCTATTCGATTTCGACATTGGTGGATTTGGTTCCAATGACAGCCTTATCGGTATCCCCCAGTCGGGCACGAATCCCGCGGCCTTGGCTCAAAATACTTACGCACTGGCGGAAACGTTGAGCTGGGTGCGAAACAAGCACGCCTTTAGGTTTGGATTTGAAGACCGCCGGCAGCAGAACAACAACAATGAACCGGGCGCACAACGGCCGCAGTATCAATTCCGTGGATTGTTGAATCTGGCCAATGACGCCTGCTGCTTCTACGAACAGGTGGAGGTGAATCCCAACGGTGGCGCGCTCAATGGGCAACGTTACTTCCGCGACAGCGACTACGGCCTTTTTGCCCAGGACGACTGGAAGGTTCGCCCCAACCTGACGGTCAACCTCGGCCTGCGCTGGGAGTATTTCTCCCCCCTTACCGAAGCTAACAATACGCTGAGTAACTACGTCTTCGGCTCACAGGGTTTCATCAATGGGTCGGTTTGTGGTCCCATCGCTCCCCTGACGGCCTGCAAGAACGGTAACCGACTCTTTGAACCGGATCGCCATGACTTTGGACCGCGCGTCGGTTTTGCGTGGAGTCCTGGTATCTACCATAATCACGTAGTTTTCCGTGGTGGCTTTGGCATCGTGTTCAACCGGAACGGAGACGTAGTGTTCGATAACGTGCGGCAGGACACACCATACTCAGCCCTGGCTACCGCCTGCTGTTTCTTCGATCCTGGTCCCATCGTCGGACCGCCACCCGGGTCGAACATCCAATATTCCCTCGGGGCCAATGCTCAGGCGAACAGCTATCCGGTGAATCCTGCATTTGCTAACGGAGTCGCTCCGGACGGAGCGCTCTGTGCGAGTGCCGGCTGCGCTAGCACGAATCCCGTGTCATTGTTCGGCGCCTTGCCCAGCGAGCCGAACCCCTACGTTTACATCTTTTCTTTTCAAACCGAAGTGCAGCCCATGAGGGACTTGGTAGTCAAGCTCGGATACCAGGGGAGCAGAAGCCGGAAGCTGGTGCGGACGATTGATCTAAACCGCATTATGCCGGGAGATACGTTCGACGGCGTCCAGGACAAATTCCAGAACGACGGTTCAAACGGGCTGCCTTGTGGCCCAACCAACCCCACTTGTTTGTTCCCGCACGCAACCGGCAACAACCGCTTCAGTAATCTCTATTTTCCCTTGCCGGATGTAAACGCGAGCTACGATGCCGCAGTTTTCACTGCGACTCGCAGATTCAGGCGTGGCCTCCAAGTTGACGCCAACTACACCTGGAGTCACGCCATTGACACAGCGTCGTTCGAGGTTGGTTATCAACAGACTGATCCCGCGAATCAACTCCTCGACAAAGGGAATTCTGATTTCGACGTCCGGCAAAACTTCGTCCTCGACAGTCTTTGGGAGATCCCAGCTTTTCGTGGACGCCACGACTTCCTGGGCAGTGCTTTGGGTGGGTGGACCGTCACCGGAATCATGAGCAAACACACGGGTTTCCCCTACGCGGCCCTGATCGGGAGTTGCAACACGAATAATGATCGGAACGGGGACGGCTACTGCCCTGACATGCCGTTCGCCTACAACGGCGGGGTTATAGCGAATCCGAGCAAGCAGCAATGGATTAACGGGGTCTTCCCCAACTTGTAATTCGATCAACGGACAGGTCACCTCTGTTTCTTGCCCTGATTTCGACATAACGACGCGCGGTCCAGGTTGCCGCTGTCGCAATATTTTCCCCGGCCCCGGCTACTTCGCACTGGATATGACACTGGGGAAAGCGTTCGCACTGCCCCATGCGGCCTTCTTCGGAGAAGGATCCAAGCTGGAAATTCGAGCAAACTTCTTCAATATCCTTAACACCTTAAACCTCGCGCCTTTGATACCAGCGACGGCGCAGACCGACATCATCAATAACGGGCCGGCGGGCAATAATACCGGCCAATTCGGGCACACATCCGATGGTCTGGCGGGAAGAGTTATCGAGTTCCAGGCGAGATTGAGTTTCTAGCCTAGGCTCTTTTGGGCGGTGAGCGCGAGTTCGCCGCCCGGGGGCTTCACCGCCAACCATTGCCATTTCAGGGCGCGGCCTTATCGCCGGCATTTAGCTTCGCCACGCCGGCCCAATTCCGAGCGCCGTCTGTTACAATTTAATTCACGGAGCAGGGACAGCTGCTCCGGTGTGTTTTGTGTGCCGCTACACATGGGTTTCGCGCTAGCCCGGTTTGAGTAGCGTGGGGACGTAGTTCAGTTGGTTAGAACGCTGCCCTGTCACGGCAGAGGCCGCGGGTTCGAGTCCCGTCGTCCCCGCCAATTCTTTTCAGCACCTTACTGGCAAGTGTTGAAGCAGAGTGGCATCCTGTAGTTACACGCTAAGCCGCTGTCTCATCGCTGCGGTTTATTTCCGGGGCAGGTCGGCCTTCGCTTCTGTATCGGGGTTCTCTCTAGCGATTTTGCAACCGCTCTTCACGCAGACGGAGCTTCGGCAGACTTCTTCGCTCAAAATGGCCTTCGCCGGTTTGTTCGGATTTCGTAACAGAACCTCACTCCTTCACACGGGAGCCCCAGGAAAGTGTAGAGTCCTTGGCAATCTGGGCGGTTACCCGGAAGAATTGAGCAGCGAAAAAGCCAGTCTCCAGTCCGTCGCGCAAGTTACCTAGTTCGCGTGTCGCTTGAAAAAGTGACTGTTTTTGCCACGCTGCCGGTCATATCTTTCCCCAACTCGCAGATTACGTTTGCAACGAAAATAACCGCAGGAACGCAATTCAAGAGAAGCGACAGGCGCCGCTGCACGGCGCTCAGGGGGCAGCTTCCCAGTTGAGACGTGGTGCCTGCACGCAACGCTAGGCAATAGATTCCCAGTCCACTGCTGACGGAGAAGACCCATGCGCAGCGGCTCCGCATTAATCGCCATCGACACCCCCGTCGAGTCCAGCCATGCTTGTGAGGACACGGTAATCCGCACTTTGGTGCAATTGATCGAGAAGCTCAGCGCCGGGGCGAGGGCCGACTCCGGCAGCAGCAATTCTCCAGAAGAGGTGCTGATCGACACCGAAGTGAACGGTTCGCGCTACCTTCTTCTTCGCATGCCCAACCGCAGCCGTATTCAGCTCAGCCCGCGTGAGCATGAAATCGTACGCATGGTTGCCAAGGGGCATCCCAATAAGGTCATTGCGGACGTTCTCAATATCAGTTCGTGGACGGTGTGCACGCATCTGCGGCGCATCTTTGCCAAGCTGGGAGTGGGTTCGCGGGCCGCGATGGTGGCTCAGCTTCTGGAGTTGGGAGTTTTATCCAGCGAACACCGGGCGTCCGGTGGTGTCCGTTAGCCCTCCGAATGGCTATAACTCGTACTCCGGCTGTGTTCCCGGAGGTAGTGAATTCCCCGCATCGACCACGCGCGCCCCGGCATTGGCCAAAGATTGACCTGCCCGCCTTGCCCGGCGGACTTCCTGTAGATCTGCTTCTGCGCGCACCCCGCGCAGCAGGCGAATGATGTTGCCGCCCAGAATCAATGCTTCCTGATCTGCCGGTAGACGGAGCAACCGAACTTTGTGAAGTTCCAGGCCAGGATGGAGCCAGGGGCCATCCGAACCGAACAGAACTTTTCGCGCACCCGCGCGCTTGATCGCTTCCACAATGTAGTCAAAGCGCCGGACTCCTGAAGTGTCGGTATAGACGTTGGCATAACGCACGAGCTGGTCAATCACCCGCTGATGGGCGCGCCAGTCGTCGGCGAAGCTGCCCAGGTGGGGAATGATGAAATTTACGTCGGGGAACTGCGAGGCGAGCAGATCCACGACTTCGGCGCGGCCCACCACGTCTGCCAGTAGAGGCATGCGGAAGGCCTGGGCGGCTTCGCAAAGCTCGCGTGTGGGCATGGCCTCGAAGCCGTGACATTTAATGCCACGAAACCCCCACTTGCGCGCGCGTTCCACCATGCTGAAGATGCGGCCGGCATCACGCGTGGCATGAACGAAAGCAAAACCGATCAGTCGTCCGGGAAAGCGGGCTACGATACGCGCGACCTGCCGGTTGGCCTGGTCGTAGTCGGTGTGAAAAGGAGCGAAGACGACCGTTTTATCGATCCCTGCCCTGCGTGCGCGGCGCAGATACGGTTCGATGGGCGCATCGGTGTTCCAGGGAGCGGTCATACGATCGCCTTTCCCGGCATGGCAATGGCAATCGATGATCATGCTGGCCCCTCGTGCAGCGCGGCTTCGTGGCGAATGTTTCCAAGCTTGGCTGTCGCTGCCAGATACCAGATCGACGTATCGATCCCGCGAAAGAAGTTTGGCAAATGAAATTTTTCATTGGGCGCGTGAACACGATCGTCGGGCAGCGCGAAACCCATTAAAACGGTCGGGATGCTGAGCATCTTCTGGAAAATGCTGACCGCGGGCACCGATCCCCCGGAGCGCACGAATACGGGCATCGCTTCGAAGCCCTTTTTATACGCAAACGCCGCTGCCCGCAGGGCGGGATGATTTCGGTTGACCAGAGCTGGACTGGACATCGCCAGAGTTCTTATGCTGACATTCACGGTCGAAGGCGCAACCCGCGCAATGTGCTGGCGAAACAAATGTTCGATCTCGCGCGGGTTCTGGTCAGGGACGAGCCGGATGCTGATCTTTGCCAGGGCCCGCGCCGGAATCACAGTCTTAATGCCGGCGCCCTGATATCCGCCGGTAATCCCATTCACCGTGAGCGCCGGACGAATCGTAACGCGCTCATACAGGCTGTAGCCGGTTTCGCCCCACGCTTTTGGGACGCCGGCGTCGCGCAGAATCTCCGCGTCCTTCGGACCGGTGTTCTGCATGTACTCGCGCTCTTCGGCGCTCCACTCGCGCACCTTTTCGTTAAAGCCGGGGATGGTTACTCGCCCGTCGGAGTCGTGCAGGCCGGCGATGATCTCGCACAGAACTTGCAGCGGGTTGTGAACCGCTCCTCCGAAGTTGCCGGAATGCAGATCATGCTGCGGCCCGCGAACCTCCAACTCGAAGCGGATGTTGCCCCGCTGGGCATAGCCCAGGGCCGGGCGTCCGGGCCCCAGCATCCGCGTGTCGGACATGAGCGCGGCATCTGCCCGCAGCGCGGATTGATTGCGACTCACAAAATTCTCGAGCGTCGGGCTGCCTCCGAGTTCTTCTTCGCCTTCGAAAATGCACTTCACATTCACAGGCAGTCTCTGTTCCGTTTTCAAGTAGGATTCCATCGCCTTCACGTGGGTGAAGAGTTGCCCTTTGTCATCACATGCGCCTCTGCCATAGAGATTGTTTTCGCGCACCACAGGCTCGAAGGGCGGAGTGCGCCATTCGCCCAGTGGCTCCGCCGGTTGCACGTCATAATGTCCGTAGATAAGAAGCGTGGGCCGGCCCCGCGCGCGCTGCCACGAAGCATAAACAATAGGATGCCGGCCCGTGGAGACGATGCGAACATCCTCGAGCCCGATGCGCCGCAGATGGGCAGCCAGCCATGAGGCACACCTCCGCACATCGCGCGCGTGCTGCGGCTGGTTGCTCACGCTGGGGAAGCGGACGAACTCCTTGAGCTCGGAGACGAACCTCTGCCGGTGGGAACGTGCGTATTCGATAGCGCGTCTTAGACCCACGGTTCCTCTGGCAAATTGGCTGGCGGGCGTGTGGAGATCCCGTCACCTTGGCTGCAGAGTGACTTCCACACGACGATTCTTGGCGCGTCCGGCCGGAGTCGCATTGGGCCCAGCCGGTTGCGCAGCACCGAAGGTAACCGGTACGAACATCACACGGGCGGCGATGGCGGGGTCCAAGGCTTGAATCGCAGCCGTGATGCCATCTTTTACCGAGAGCGCGCGCCTGAGTCCCAATGCAACGTTGTAGCCAGCCGTGTGTTCGACCGAATCGGTGAAGCCCTTCAGCAGAATAGTAAGGACCGGACAGGAGGTATCCCAGCTGGCAGCGGCCATGAGTGCGATTTGATTGATCAGGGGCGCGTGCTGTGGCCGTAGTTCCTGGCCACCAAACCGGAAGTTGTCGAGGGTCGTCGGCGCGCATGGGCCAGTGGCACTGCAGCGTTGGAGCATCCACTCGGGAACAGGCAAGCGATTGATGCATGCAACGAATTTTGTGTAGCAGTACGCGTTGGCGATGGGACGATTCAGAACCTGCTGCTGTTTGTCGTAGAATCGGTCTCCGACAGTCCTTCGAAAAACAATGTGCAAGCACTCGTGAAGCAAGGTCAGATCATTGCCAGTCTCGTTCCGCGCAAGCCAACGCTTCCAGAAGCTCGGACCGAAACAAATAACATAGCGGCCCTTCCAACTGCTGCAGGCGACATACTTCTGTGGCGGATCGGTACAGTCCGGACAGTACACGCTGTTTCCCCAACAGAAATATCGAATGCATCCGCCATTGAGGATGTCGGCGGCTTTTCGAAGCCTGATTGCGATAAGCTCGCCTAGGTCCCGCCAGTTCATTACGCCTGGCAAGGTAGCTCGCCAGGCTGGCACGAAATCCGGCAAGACACCGAAGCTTGAGCAGAACGCCATTCGCGAGGCGGCAGTGCGGTTGGCTATATCTAGGGAAGATGCCGCCGTCCCGGCCAGCATAACCGCCCGTGCTGCCGAGGAGTTCACTACCTCGCGCAGAGCGGCAACTGGGAAAGCCTTCCCAAGGGTAGTGGCGACAAGCGCCTGCTCTATGGGGGTACATGTGAAGTTATTGGCGCTTACCTGCGTGCCGACGGGCGTGCAGCGAGGAAGTTCGGCGGCGCCTTCGAATTCCGATTCGTCCTCAGATTCAAGATGGCTGCCTCCGAGAGCACCCATCAGATCTTCAAGCTCGGTTTCCAGTTCGAGTTCGGCACTTGTCATAAGTGGATTCCGGCACTTCGGCTTGCATTCGGCGGTTGAGGCCAGAACCGCGGGACCCGCCTGCGTCTCCCATTCCATGGTCTTCCCTTAGGACCACAAATTGTCAACTATGGGGGCGAGGGGGTTGCAAACGTACTCCGGTGCCGAGCTCAAGGAGTTCGTCTGCGTTCCCAGCGTGAACAACCAGCCGCAGCATGCCCACGATCCTCGCAGGTGTGCCTTATGGCTGGCGGCTCATCTGCGGCGCATCGGACTGGAGCGCGTCCGCATGGTTTCCACCAGCCGTCATCCCGCGTCTATGCTGCGCGGCAACACGCGCGAGAGCTCTTGACTCCTGCTTCGCCGCCGCCTCAGCGCAAACCCGCTTCGGTTCACGCTGAGACAGTGGGTCACCGGTCAAATTTCCAGTTCAAATTCGCGGGCCGGGGCGCGATCTGAAACCCCCGGCTTCGAACGTCCGTTTGATTTGGCGGGCGTTGGCTGTGTTTGATCCCAAGGCAACACGCGGGCCGATCCTGTCCGTTTCGCCATGCCCATGGCCTGCGCGCTGGTGAGCCATTCTTCCGACTGCTCGGCGATTTCGAGCAATAACGTTTCAAACTGCGCGCGCGTGCTCTGCAGGATGTGCGGCTGGGCCAGCCAGCGCAGCACTTCGCGGCCGGTAACGCCCATGCGTTGTCGCGGAGAGGTGACCAGGCGCTCATTGAAGTAGCGGACCAGCACCTCTTCGACCACGTCCCAGGCGCCATCAGCGCCGAACAGGCGCTTCACATCCGGCGCGATTCAGAATCTTGAAAGCTTCTTCGAGCAACTGCATCACTTCAACCCGCAGCACATTCAGAGTGGCCGAACGACAACCACTTCATGTTGTTGCGCAGATCAAGGCCGGCGCGTCGCACGATCGCGATGGAACCGAAGCTGGGATCGTAGGCGCGCTCGCGAATCACGTCGGAGATGCGCTTGTCGCGCCAGAACAACGTTACCTGGTGCACGAAGTGCGTGAACAGCTTCTGGAAGTCGGTGTTCGGCGCGAGCGCCCGCGGGCGCGGATCCACCGCCATAGCCAAAGATCCGCTTGTAGGCGGAGAGGCGATCATTCTTGGTGTAGCGCAATACTTCACGGCGATCGAACTGGTAGAGCGCAGAATGCGCCCGGTCCGCCGGAGAGCCGCACCGTGCCGGCTTTAAACAACTCTTGCAGCTTCTGCACCACGCGGAAGACGCCGATTCTTTCGTGCTGCCAGAGGTAATACATGTCACCCACGGCCATGATGCGTTCCGACGTGATGGTCTCGTCATAGGCTTCGACGCCAGGAGGCACGCGAGTAGAGCCGATCTCAGCGCCGCTTCCGGCCCGATGCCGATCAGTGCCGCCGAGGCCTCGATCGGGCGGTGGTGGAGTCTTGGCATCCGTCTCCACCACGGACTTCAGCATGTCGTCGATCTGCTTAGTGAGGGCATCGGCGAGCTGCGGGTTGGAGATGAGGTCGGCGCCCAGCCGGCTGGTCACCTGCTCGCGCAACGCCGCTATGCGGTCATATAAACCCTGGTGATCCTTATGCAACGCCATGGATACCCTCCTCGTATACCGCGCCCCTCACCCAAGTGAGCGCCTTAACTGCCATCCCCTCGTCACCGCTGCGGCCAGCCCTGCGAAAGTGCCGGCCGCGTTGTTATTGCTGCGAGGCCCGCGGGACCGTCATCCCCACCTGTTGCGCCAGCGTGTAGAGATACGTCAACTGGTCGCGCAGGTCGCTCAACGAGCGGCGGACTCGTGCCGTCTTGAAGCCGTCAGGCAGCTCCCCGATGTTGCACGGGTGATGTGCTCCTTCGACCATGTTCATCAGGGTTTGAATCACCGGCAGCACATTGTTATACAAGGCAATCCTGCCGCCATCCTTGATGAGCCGCGGCCCCTCGTCGGTGACCGTGCTCTCGGTTTCCGTCAGCACATCTTCCAGGTACATGGCTGGAATGTCATAGCCGTCGGCGAACTCCAGCAGCAACTGCTGCCGCTCGTTGGGACCAATGAACACCGAGTCGAGAGCGAAGCGCACTTCGTTGACGGTTTCGGCAATCACGTTAAACTGCCGCGAGATCAGGATCAGTTGAGTTCCCAGGAACGCCGGCGCCTTGCCCATAGTCAACTTGAAGTAGTCGAAGTTGCCCAGCCACGTCAGCAGCAGGGACGTCATGTAATCGGAAATCACCCGGAAGTTGGTGATATTCTGCTCGTCGTCGACCGAGTTGGAAAGCGGGTTATCCTGGCCGCTGCGCTGGAAATAGATTCCATAGATCTTTCTGATATCCCCTAACGTGCCGCCAACCAGGTCGGGATCCGTTTGCACGGATGCTTTGAATTCGGGTTTCAGATTCTTCTTCTCCACCCCCAGCAGAATTTGGAAATAGGTGTTGACCCGCAAGATGGAAGGGGGCACCACGCCGAATTGCTTGACGATTTCCGTGATCTGGCTCTTCGCCATCCCCCGCAATGCGGTTACGTACTCGGGATCGGCTCTGGGATCGAGGGCATACAAACCATCCAGCAACGGCAGGCATTTCTCTTCCGCTACCTGCGCCCGGGTATAAAGGCTGGCTTGCGCGCCGGTGATTCCGCCGGCCAAGTCGGTTTGCACCGTATAGGTTTTCGGATTCCATTTGTGCTCGGTGCGGCCCTCGACCTCGGTCAACGTAAACGACTGGGTAAGCGCGCCAACAAAGCCCTTGGCATCGCCGGCGCTAGCCTTCCAACCCAGTACTTCACCGATGGCCTGCGAGGCCATCTGGCCTAGCCCCTGAGCGCTGCCACGGCCACCGCCGCCACCGCCAAAACCTCCACCCCCGCCCCCACTGCTGGGACGGCCCACCGTGGGTGGATATCCTACTTCTTCGGTAAGCAGAGGATAAGAGATGGCGTCTTCAATGTCCTTCACTTTTCTCGCTATGCCGGGGCTCGCCAGGGGCACGTGCCGGACCACCATCGCCATGCCGCCGTCAAGCTCAGGACGTTCGTCGCCAGATTCCGGTACTCCCCGAACATTCTTGACGATGACGGTGACCCAACTGTCCTCGGGAAACTCGGGCGCACCTGTGGTGAGGCCCGCCGTGAGGCCAACGAGAAAGTTGATCGTGACCTTCGTGCGCGATGGGTCCACTGCGATCCAAGCCCAGGACTTTCCCGCTGCTACGTTCTTGGGTGGAGTGACCGCGCCATCGCTCGGCGTCCATTGGGCGGCACCGCCCGATGCTAAGGGCACATTGCCCGCTAGGGTTGTAAGCGGCAACGCCGGCGGAACGCCGCCCCCGCAGAGATCGATCTGAAAATCAACGGACTGTGGGTCGGAGATGACGTAGTTGGCTGGATTCAGGGCGCTATGCAAATAGTCCTCGTATTGCTTGAGAGCGTGGGCGTAGGTCGCGGCATACACCGCCTTGGTCGGCTTAGCGGCGGCAGGCGTCAGCCAGCCTCCTCCGGTAGGCGCTTGCGCCGGCTTCCAGGGATACGGTTGTGTGCCATTTTCAGAGCTGGTCAGGTCAGCCGTACTGACTATCGTGTCAGAGAAGGTTATCTCGATCGAGTTCGCGTTTACCTTGCAATCAATCACCGTGAAAGGCATAGATAGTCTCCTTCTCTCACCACGATTCCGTTTCACTGCCTGCTGCAAATTCGTTCGATGGGCTGCCTGGCGTGCCAATCTCACGCCCAGCCTTGCCGCTTTTCACGTAACGCCCTCTTGCTCAAGATCGCGCACCTCCGAAGCTGGCGTCGTGATCTGCTGGCCGATATTTGTTGCATTTACCGAAACGTTGGTCATGCCCAGGCGCTCGGCCAATTCCTGCCAGCAAGCTGCAATTGCTTTGCTGGTTTCTTCGAGCGGCTGGCGGACTTGTTCAATCGCATCTTTCATGCTTCCGGACCACGGTTTCCATTCTCCGCCCCGATCGTTCCCAAGATTGGCCAAGTCCTTTAGCTTTTCGTACGACACCAGTTCATTCGAAAATTGCTGCTCTACACGATGGAAGTTCTCCTGACACTTGGCCAGCGCTCGCCGTGCTCGATCCAGATCCAGCGGAGACGCCACGGCTTTTTCCGCCAGACGAGCGGCCGTGCGCGCATCCTCCGCGAGGCCCAGCATATCGAGAACCGTGTTCTCCAACTCGTCAACCAGGGCCGATCCCCGGCGCGGAGGTTTGTCGCCCACCGTCAGCAAGACTGCGTTCAGGGTGTCACAAAGCTTACGGATCTGAACGAACAGCGTTCGAAATGTCGCTTCCAGTGCCATTGCTTTACCCGCTCGCCAGCGCCTTATAAAAATTCCTGGTCAGTACCTCGGGCCGCGCATGGCGCCGGTCCAGGGCCAATCGAACTGCGCCGATCAGAAAACGCTCCGGAATAATTCCCGGATCAACCCCCGCCGCCAGCCGGCGCGCCGCTTCTTCGATCATCTGCTGCTCTTTATGGCCGAAGTTCAACACCTGGGCCAGGCTGCGGTTGCCGAGCGAGCGGTAGGGCTGATAACACATTGCATCCACCGCCAGCGGACACGCGTCGCTGAACGACCGCAACATAGCCTTCGGAATACTGTCCGAAACTGGTTTCGGATAAATTCGCAACCAGGCCCGGCGATACTTCGCCGACTCCGACTCGAACCCCATGCGCCGCAGCAATTCGCAGTTGATCAGCATCCGAAAAAAAGGAGTCGGGTGCGGCCCCCTCGGGTTGAAGTGTGAGACCGTCTCCGGTTCCCGTGCCAGAATGTCCATCAGCGATCCGGCGAAGCACGGGCCGCCCAACAGCATTCCGCTCATGTCGGCAAACATCTCCCGGTTCCAGCGCACCCATGTGCGCGCCACCTGCCGGCTCGCCCCTTCGCGCAACAACCGCAGACCAACTTTTTTCGGAACATCTTTCTGCAGTCCCAAATCGTTCTGCAGATTGTGACTGGTCTCGTGTAACACCGCCCCCAACGTCCACGGATTCACCATGCGGTGAGCTGGGAGCTGAATCAGCGGAAAAGGATTCAGCTGCTTTCCCAGCTTTCTCAACCGAATGCCGCGCCGAAAAGTTGAAGGCGCGAACCCGGTCGCCATATACGAAAACGGTGGCGGCGCGGGAATCGATCGCGCCACTCCCAATCCCGTATAGCTGGCGCGATAACAGTCGAGCCCAATCCGGTCGCAACTCAGCAGCCACTTGGCATAGCGCGTCTGTCGCTGGCCGAACAGTTCGAAGTAGAAGTTCCATATCTTCTCAATCCCGCGCACCCAGTGATGGGCATGAGCTTTCTTGCGCATCAACTCTTGCAACCGCGGCGTTGTAGGTTCCTGGCTTGTAGCCACCACTTGCTTGCGAACCTTGCCCGTCATCTCCAACAGCCCGCGGCGCAGCCCCGTGATGAGTTTGTTGACCGACTGCAGGTGCCCCGGTGTCGGCGCCTCCGCCCCCGTGCCAAACTCGTCGGGAGAAAAAGGCCGCAAGGCCGCCGCGTGGCGCGTTACGTTGATCGATTGCGCCCTCAACCAGGGCAGCATCACCGGGGAGGCTGCGCCAGCGGTTTTTGACCGCTGGCGCACAGCCGACTTCATCGGTGTTGTAGGCTTCACCCCGGTTTCGATCAGCGTTGCCATCGTCGGCCCTCAAGCAATCACACTCACCGTAGTACCTGGCCACAGCAGCGGCAATATGCGGGTGCCGCTCCGGCTGCCGATCCGCAGCTGGGACACGCGGAACATGTGCACTGTCCACCTACGATGCGTCCGGGGCGTACTCCAACCCCACCTCGCGCAGGCACTCGAACGCCGCTCCGATGCACCATCCCAGGAGCTGCGCCCCCTCGCACAACCCGGCCCCGGACGTGCCCGTAAGGATAACGTCCGTGCCACCGTCGGCCGCGGCCATAGCGCCAGTGCGGATGCATTCCACGACCATAGCGGCGGTGGAACTTGTGCTCCAGCCGGCGATGATGGCGAAGCGCATGCCTCCGGTGCCCCGGGTGCGTGAGAATTCGTCGCGTCTGCCTCGCGAGGGTTCGCACCGCCACGCCCGGCGTTATGCGCCGGCCGTGTGCTGCCTGGCGAGCCAGGCGGCCCACCGTGCGCCGCGCGATCGATGGCACCACTTTCAGAAGATGCCGCGTGCTCGGATTGCGATGAAGCGTGCGAGCAACCTTTCCAATACTCTTCGTGAGGCGAGGCGCGGCTCTGGTCACGGCGCGGGCGATCTTCGGAAGCAGCTTCCTCGCCGCGGGGGCAACCGCCCTGGCCACTACCGGCAGCAGCTTGCTGGCAGCCATCCCGATGAGAGGCAGGAAGTGCTCCGCGGCCTCGTCTTCCGTTTCCGCCTCGGCCGCCAGTTCTCCCAGGTGCTCCATCATGGCATCGGGATAGATCTTGCGAGCCGGGCTTATTTCGTCCTCGAGTTCGTCCTCGAATTCACCTTCATCCTCGAACTCGCCTTCGTCCTCGCCTTCGCCGAGCAGGCTGCCGAGGCCGCTGAGGATGGCGCCGAACTCATCCTCTTCGCTCATCTTCGAGTTCGTCCTCGCTTTCCCGCCTTGCAGCAAATTCCCCCTCGTCTTCCATCTCGTCTTCGAGTTCATCTTCCAATTCATCTTCCAGCTCGTACGCCATGATGATTCCTCCTGCGGAAATTGGTCGGACAATGCAAGGCCCATGCTCGGCTAACCCAGCTTGCTAAGCCAAGCGGGTTTAGCCCATCACTCTGCGCCTGCGTTGGAAACGGCCTCGCACCCGGCGGCGTGGACGCCGGTACCGGCGGCTCACTTTCACATTGCGACGGATTGCGGCGGCACAAGCCTTCGGGCTGCCCAGCACTCGGCGAACCTGCCGGGCTGCGGTGCGAGCCGCGCGGCGGCGATTGATCCGCTTGCCTTTGGCCGCCTGCCGTTTCAGGGACTTCACGGTGCGGCGCATGATAGTGGGTACCGCTTTCACGCCAATGCGTGTCTTGCGGCGGCGGCGGAGAATGCGCGTCAGGATCGCCGTGCCGCGCACCAGATGCGGGAGTATGCGGCGCAGCGCCCTGCGGTCCTTGGGCGAGATCACGGTTACGGCCGATGCCCCGGCCATGGCTTCCGCTTCGCCTTCCTGCGATTCGCGGGAGGCCGAGTCCGCCAACATTTCCGCTACAGCTTCATTGTGTGTCAGGGGGTGTGAGGCGATTTCGCTCGCCATTTCGTCCTCGCCCTCGCCTTCCATCTCGTCTTCCGCCTCGTCCTCAAGCTCGCCTTCAAGGGCGCCACCGACGGCTTTGCCCAGGGACGCTCCGGCCGGCCCGAGAATCGCCCCACCCACCAGCGGCGCGGCAACTTTGGCGACACTCCTCAGGACGGGAAGCGCCTTTTTCAGAAATCCTCCGAAAGAGAACTGTTCTCCGGCTTCGTCCTCGAGTTCGTCTTCATCCTCGAATTCGTCCTCGCCTTCGCCGAGCAGGCTGCCCAATCCGCCCAGCAGCGCGCCGAACTCATCTTCTCCCTCATCTTCGAGTTCGTCCTCGTCCTCGTCTTCCAGTTCGCCGGATGCCTCGTCCTCGAGTTCATCCTCGCCTTCGCCGAGCAGGCCGCCAAGGATGTTGCCGATGGCGCCGAACTCATCCTCCTGCTCATCTTCGTCTTCGAGTTCGCCCTCATGGAACTCGTCTTCCAGTTCCAGTTCCAGTTCGCCCTCTTGCATGTCCGCCATTGTCATGACCTCCTCACGGTTGATGACGACGCGAGCAAACTTAGACCGATGCGGCCTTCGAGTCTAGTCACATCTTGTAGCGAACAGTTTCATGTTCGTCGGAATAGGTTCGCCGGAAAGGGTTTCGCTCAAATATGCGACTGCCGGTTTTCCCGATCGGATTTTAGCTGTGGCTGTATCCGCCGGCGCTGGTGCGCGTGAGCGATTTCGAAGGTGGATTCTTCTGCAGTTGTTTGACGGCGCGCTGAAGATCCTGCATCAGCAATCCGGCGAGGTCGCGGCTCACTCCCAGCCGTGCCACCACGCGCTGCACCACCAGGTCTCCGCGGTTGGGAGGCAGGGGATAGGCCGGAACTTGCCAGCCCTTCACGCGCAGTTGATTGGCTAAGTCGTAAAGCGTGAAACCAGGCTGCTCGCCGCGCTTGATGGTCCAGGTGCATCCAGGAATTCCGCTGCGGCCATCGTGAATAATGTCGAACATCTCCAGCTTTCTCAATTGGTCCGCGAACCACGCCGCTACCTCTGCGCAGTTTTGTGTAATCCTGGCATATCCGTCGCGCCCCAGCCGGACGAAGTTGTAGTACTGCGCGGCGATCTGCCCCGCCGGCCGCGAAAAATTCAGGGCAACGATTCGCAAGCCTCCGCCAAGATATTTCACGTTGAAAATCAGTTCCTCCGGCAGGTCATGACTGCCCCGCCATACGATCCAGCCGCAGCCGAGCGGAGCCAGGCCGAATTTGTGTCCCGAGGCATTGATCGACTTCACCCGCGGAATGCGAAAATCCCAAACCACCGAGGGATGGATAAACGGCGCGATGAACCCGCCGCTGGCGGCATCGACGTGCATGGGAATGTCGAGTCCGTGTTCCTCTTCCAGATCATCCAACGCTGTCGCAACTTTGTGCACCGGTTCGTATTGCAGAGTGTAGGTTGCGCCGAGCGTCGGCACCACGCCAATGGTGTTTTCATCGCAGCGCTTGAGTACTTCCTCCGGCGACATCAGCAAACGGCGCCCCTCAGAGGGAATCTGGCGCAGCTCCACATCGAAATAGCGCGAAAACATGGGCCAGCACGTGTGCACCAGGCCGCAGACCAAATTGGGTTTCGTCGTCGGCTTTCCCGCTTCTTGCCGCTTCTTGCGCCATTTGGTCTTCATCGCCAGCCCACCCAGCATCGCCGCCTCGCTTGAGCCCGTCGTCGAGCAACCGCGCGAATTAGCGGCGTCCGGAGAATTCCAGAGATCGCTCAGCATGTGCACGCAGCGTGACTCCAGTTCCGCGGTCTGCGGATATTCATCTCTGTCGATCAGGTTCTTGCCCAGGCACTCGTCCATGAGCTTCTGAACTTCCGGTTCCACCCACGTCTGGCAGAATGTCGCCAGGTTCTGGCGGGAATTTCCGTCCAACAGAAGTTCATCATGAACCAGTTGGTACGCCGCGTTGGGTTCCGTCTCCTGCTTGGGAAACTTGTATTTAGGCAAAGCGTGCGGAAGGAAGCTGCTCCCAAATATCTGGTCGTCGAGATTTGGAAAAACATCTTCCTTGCTGTAGATCGCCATGGCTCTCCTCGGCTGAGAATTCCTTCAGCCGGACGCGCAACGTTTTACGGATCGGCCGTCGCCGAGCGGCGATTGTATCCCCGCCTTCTCCACCGCCGAAAGTCGCTAATTTAGGGGACGGGCAAAGGTAGCGCCGGGATCGCCTTCGTGCACCTTAGTGTCCTTAGTGGTTGACGACTTGAAGACGCTACCCATGCCCCGAAACGCGTGCGCGGCTAAGCCCTTGCGGGATAGAATTGGTTCGGCATCTGCACCGGGGGAGAAACGATGCACTTCGAACAGTTTTATCTGGGCTGTCTGGCGCACGCATCCTACATGCTCGCGTCTGAAGGCGATGCGGTGGTGGTCGATCCGCAGCGTGACGTCGAGATTTACCTGCAAGCCGCGGAGAAGAATCACGTCTCCATCCGCCACATTTTCGAGACTCACCTGCATGCCGACTTCGTTTCCGGCCACCAGGAGCTGGCCGCGAGAACCGGCGCCAGCATCTACATCGGAGCGCAAGCGGGCGCAACGTTCCCTCACGTAGCCATCGAGGATGGTTTCCAATTGCAGGTTGGCAAGATGCGCATCACAGCTCTTGAAACTCCCGGGCATACGCAGGAGAGCATGTGCTTCGTGATCACAGACGAAGAGAAATCTCCCGCGCCGTGGGCCGTTCTGACCGGCGACACACTTTTCCTGGGAGACGTAGGCCGCCCCGATCTTTCCAAACGTTACAGCCCGGTGCAACTTGCCGGCATGCTCTACGACAGCTTGCACAACAAAGTCGTCAAGCTCGGCGATGAAGTGCTGGTTTATCCGGCGCACGGTGCAGGTTCACTCTGCGGGAAAAACATGCGGGCCGAGCGCGTTTCCACCATCGGCACCGAGCGGCTGACAAATTACGCGTTGCAGATCAAGAGCAGGGAAGAGTTCGTCAAGCAGTTGACCAGCAACCTGCCGGCGCGTCCGGCATATTTCTTGCAGGATGCTGAAATCAATCGCACCGGAGCGCTGGCCCTCTCCGATCTACCTGCCTTGTCTCCGATCGAACCAGCTGAACTAAAAGCTCTTCTCGCAGATGGAGCGCTCGCGCTCGACGTTCGCCCCGGCGATCAGTTCGCAGCTGCGCACGTGCCGGGTTCGGTGAACATTGCGTTATCAGGACAGTTCGCTTCATGGGCGGGAGCGCTGCTGGGTTTGGCGGCCAGTCCCGTGCTGATTGCGGAAACGGAGGAGGCAGTGTCAGAAGCGCGCATGAGGCTGGCGCGGGTAGGTCTAGAAGATTCGCGCGGATTCCTAAAGGGAGGCGTCGAAGCCTGGCGACAGGCGGGCTTGCCGCTGGCCACACTTCCGCAAATCACTGTTGAAGCTCTAAGCGGCCGATTACAAGATTCCGGCCTGCAGGTGCTCGACGTCCGCCGCGAACCTGAATGGGAAGCCGGCCACATCGAAGCCGCAACCTGGTGGCCGCTCGATAACTTCAAAGTCGCGCCGCCCGAAATCGATCGCAACCTTCCCATCGCCGTTCATTGCAAAGGAGGCTATCGCAGCACGATCGCGTGCAGCCTGCTGCAGCGCGCCGGTTTCCAGAATGTGGTCAATGTAGTAGGAGGTTACGACGCATGGCAGCAAGCGAAGCTGCCGGTCGTTACGGAGAAACCGGTTGAGGCCTGAATTGGCCGGTCGCGTTCGCGGGTTGTAGCGTGCACACCACATGAAGACGCTCATCATGCTCATCGTCTGTGGGTTGGCAATTGCCGGGTCTGCCCAACAATCCCGGAAGACGTTCACCAGCGCAAACGGTCTTTTCCGCTTCCAGTATCCGGACATGCTTGTTAACTGCATTCCAGAGCAAGCGCCAGCGGCTCACGTTGAGTCTGGTACTTCGGAGGGAGACCAACCCGCAGTTCCATCCATTTCAAAAGGTTGCAGCAGTCAGGGAGCGACTTGCGACGGCCCGGGGAGCGAGGGCAGCCCTATGGGCTGCGTCGCTTATCCTCCCGAAAGATTCAAGGACAAGCCTGCCTTTGTTGGGGCGACATTTTACGTCTCTGAGATCGAGTCAGCGAAAACCCAAAAGGAATGCCTGGAAGGGTCAAAAAATTGGTTCGTGATCAATTCCAAGGGGGCAACGACCACGATTAATCACGTTGCGTACAAGACTTTCGAGATTGGCGACAACTGGACGAGCGGTGGCCAAAACGGACCTGCGTATCGAACTTTTCACAACGGAAAGTGTTATGAGTTAGGTACCCAGACTGTCATTTCCCGTGCGTACGATTCTGGAACTGTCAAGCAGTTCACCAAGGACCGATCCGAAGTGGAGGGCCGCTTGAGACAAGCCCTCAATTCTTTTGTTTTCCTCAAATAGCCGTTTCAGAAATGATTGGCGTCGTCGTCGCTGTTAGCCTGCTTAGTCCCAGCGCGAGTGGATCGTCACCAACCGAAAAGACTAATTTTGGTGTGGGAACGCGATAGACTTCCAATCAAGATCCTCGGAGCCTCTTGAGCATGAAAACAGCCAAACTAGCCAGATCCTACCGCATCGACGACGGCAAGCACTTCCGCCTGAAAGACTTCGATCCCGCCGACACCGGGCACTGGAAGTCGGAAGAGGAAGCCAAGCAGCGTTTACAAGAAGACATTGAACGCATGCGGAAGTTGCAGGACAAGCTGTACGCCCAGGATTGCTGGTCGGTGCTGCTCATCATTCAGGCGATGGACGCCGCCGGCAAAGACGGCACCATCAAACACGTCATGTCTGGCGTGAACCCGGAGGGCGTCCAGGTTTACTCCTTCAAACAGCCCTCGAGCACTGAGCTGCAACATGATTTCCTGTGGCGCACCACGCGAGATCTGCCGGAGCGCGGCCACATCGGCATTTTCAATCGCTCCTACTATGAAGAGGTGCTGATCGTGCGCGTGCATCCCAAAGCTCTCGCTGGCGAGAACCTTCCACCAACGCTCGTGACCAAGAACATCTGGGAAGAACGCTTCGAAAGTATCCGCAACTTCGAGCGGCACCTGGTGCGCAATGGCACGGTGATTCGCAAGTTCTTCCTGCACGTATCAAAGAAAGAACAGAAGCGCCGCTTTCTCGCACGCCTCGACGAGCCGGAGAAAAACTGGAAGTTCTCCGCCGCCGACATTCATGAACGTAAATATTGGGACGACTACCAGAACGCCTACGAAGACATGATTCGCAACACCGCGACGAAGCACGCTCCGTGGTACGTCATTCCCGCGGACAATAAATGGTTCACGCACCTGGCGGTCGCGGCGGCCATCGTCCAAACGCTCGAAGAGCTTGACCTCTCTTACCCGAAGGTTGATGCAGCCAAGCGTAAAGAACTGCAGGCCGCTCGCAGACTGCTGGCGAGAAAAGGTTAGTTGCCAATAACGGTGGAAATAAAACAGTTTGTCATTCCGAAAGCGCCGCAGGCGCGAGAGGAACCTGCTGTCCGCCGGCAGCACCACAACTCATGTAGAGACCGCCGTCTCGGCCATCAGCGGAGCGCTGCTTTCCAATACGCTGCTGCGGCATTAAGATACTAACGATCTACTTCATCTCCACTTTCTACTTCTCCACTTTGGGGGCGCGAATATGGTCGTTCGGAGTGCATTTTGCAGGAACAAATCTGGAATGATTCAGATAGCTGCTTCGTTTCTGTGTCTCGGCATCCTCGCATTGTTGTTGCACAGCTCAGTTCTTGCGCAGACCAAGCCCGAGCGTCAATCGAAGGCCGCCAAGACCGCCGAGTCCACGCCAACAAAAGCGACTGCCCCAGATCAGAAGCCCGCGGCCGAAGACGAGTCCGGCAAGCCCGAAGACAAGCTGTTCAAGGGCATGAAGTATCGCTTGATCGGCCCCTTCCGCGGAGGACGTTCCCTGACCGCAGCCGGCATTCCCGGCGATCCCACCACCTACTATTTCGGTGCAACCGGCGGCGGAGTCTGGAAGTCCACCGACGGCGCCATGACCTGGTCGCCGATCTTCGATAAAGAGGGAAGCGGATCGATCGGTAGCCTCGCTGTCGCCAACTCCGATCACAACATCATTTACGTGGGCACGGGCGAAGCCTGCATACGCGGCAACATTACTCACGGCGATGGAGTCTACAAGTCTCTCGATGCGGGCAAAACCTGGAAGAACATCGGCCTCCGCGATACGCGCGCCATCGGTAAAGTCATCATCAATCCCAATAATCCTGAAATCGTTTTTGTCGCGGCACTCGGCCATCCCTTCGGGCCAAACACCGAGCGCGGCATCTTCCGCACCGTTGATGGCGGCAAGACTTGGGATAAAGTTCTCTACAAAGATGAGAACACCGGAGGCATCGATGTGGCCTTCGATCCTCGCAATCCCAACATCCTGTTCGCCGCGCTCTGGCAGGCGAGGCGCAGCCCGTGGAATCTCGCCGACGGCGGCCCGGGCAGCGGACTCTATCGCTCAAGCGACGGCGGCTCGACCTGGAAGCGGCTCGAAGAACACGGCCTGCCCAAAGGCCCTTACGGGCGCGTCGGCATCGCAGTCGGTGCCAACTCCGATCGCGTCTATGCCCTCATCGAGGCGCGCAATCCCGAGGGCGGCCTCTACCGTTCCGACGATGGCGGCGAGTCCTGGGAATTCGTCAATCCCAGCCACAGCCTGTGGCAACGTCCGTGGTATTACATGCACATCTTCGCCGACCCGGCGAACGAGAACGTTGTCTACATTCTGGATGTAGAAGCCTACAAGTCCACCGACGGCGGTCACCTGTTCAACAAGGTCAAGATTCCGCATGGCGACAACCACGGGCTCTGGATCGATCCGAAAGATACGCGCCGCATGATCGCCTCCAACGACGGCGGAGTAACGGTCACTCTCGACGGCGGCAAGAACTGGACCCGCGAAGACAACCAACCCACGGCGCAGTTCTACCACGTCATCACTGACGCGTCCACGCCCTATCGCGTTTACGGCGCGCAGCAGGACAGCGGCACGGTCGCCATCGTCAGCCGCAGCGACGACGGGGCCATCGACCGCTCCGACTGGTATGACGTAGGCGGAGGCGAGGCGGGCTACATCGCGCCCTATCCGCCTGACCCGAACATCGTCTACGCCGCCGACTATCAGGGAAACATCACGCGCTTTGACAAACACATCGGCCAGGTGAAAGCCATCACCGAGCAGCCCGAGCATTTCCGACGGCGGCGGCGCCGCGAATCTCGAGCATCGCTTCCAGTGGACCGCGCCCGTGCTGATCTCTCCACACGACCCGAACACGCTCTATCACGGCGGCGAGCGCTTGTTCAAAACAACCGACGGTGGCGTGCATTGGCAGGCCATTAGTCCCGACCTCACGCGCAACGACAAGAGCAAGCAGCAGGCCTCCGGCGGCGACATCACTCTCGACGACACCGGCACCGAATACTATGACACCATCTTCGCGGTCGCCGAGTCGCCCCTCACAAAAGGCCTGATCTGGGTGGGCACCGATGACGGCCTCATTCAGATCACGCGCGACGAAGGCAAGAACTGGACCAACGTCACGCTCAACAACAAAGATCTGCCAGAATGGAGCCGCGTCAGTCAGGTAGAAGCGTCGCCGCATAATGCCGGCACGGCCTATGTCGCGGTCGATCGCCATCAGAACGACGATCTTAAGCCCTACATCTACAAGACTGCCGATTACGGCCAGACCTGGACGAAACTAACCAACGGAATTCCCGATGGCAGTTTCGTGCGAGCTGTGCGTGAAGACCCAAAGAAACGCGGACTGCTTTATGCAGGAACCGAGAACGGCGTCTACGTTTCGTTCAACGACGGCGCGGATTGGCGCGCGCTCAAACTGAATCTGCCAACCACGCCGGTCCACGATCTCGTGGTCAAGGACAACGATCTCGTGGTCGCAACCCACGGCCGAGCGTTCTGGATTCTCGACGACCTCAGTCCGCTCCGCCAGTTCAGCGACGATGTTGCGAAGCAGGATGTTCATCTCTACACTCCGGGGCCGGCGTATCGCATGCAGGCTGGTCAAAGCGCGGGAGATGTCCGTCCCTCCAAGCGCACGGGACAGAATCCGCCAGCGGGCGCGGTGATCTATTTCTATCTGAAAGACGCCCCGAAAACTGAAACAGAAACCAAGCTTGAAATCCTGAATGCCTCGGGACAGTTGATTCGCAAATACTCGAGTGCCGAAGCTAAGCGCCTCGACGAACCCGCTGATCCTGATGACAAAAAGCCCGAAAAAGAGATCAAGCCGGAGGCTGGCTTGAATCGCTTCGTCTGGGATTTGCGCTATGAAGAAGCGCATCGCGTTCCCGGCTACTACCTCTGGGAATACGGCGACGGAGCGCGTGGCCAAGTGGCAGTGCCGGGGCAGTATCAGGTGCGGCTGACGATCGGCGGCAAGAGCGAGGTCGCGCCGCTCGACGTGAAATTGGATCCCCGTGTAAACATCACCCCGGCGGACCTGGCCCAGCAGTTCAACATGCTGACGCAGATTCATGAGAACCTTAACCTGGTTTACGATGCGGTCAATCAGATTCAGGACGTGCGCTCGCAAGTTGCCGGCCTCAAGCGCCGTCTGCCCGAGAACGCCAGCACCAAACCAATCGCCTCCGCAGCCGATGATCTCGAGAGAAAGCTGGTCGCAGTGCGCGAGCAACTGGTCAACCTCACCATAAGCGCGAACGAGGATTCCCTCGCCTATCCGCCGCAAATCGACGCCAAGCTGGCCTTCCTCGCGATGGATGTCGGCAGCGCCGACTCCGCTCCCACCGAAGCGGAGCAGCTCCAGTTCGAAAAGCTGAAGCGGCAAAGCGGAGAGTTGCTCAGCCGCTGGGACGACTTGCAGCGCCGCGATCTCGCCGCCTTCCGCAAGCTCACCTCCGAAAGCAATCTCTCAACGGTGGTGGTTCCGCCGCCGGGCCAAACCGGCGAAGCAGAAAATGCGGAGGCCCACTGACGCTGTACCTGCATCGTCCCCTATTACTTTCGTGCCACCACAATGGCACGGTTGTGCCTTGCGGCACCGCGGCTCTGCTGCTACTTTGCCGATAGTGATGCTGATCCTCCCCTGAGGTGAATGGCCGATTCGGATGTTTGGGGGTTCTTATGAGGTTCATGCATCTGTGTTACGCAGCTTTAGGCTTCGCGGTGGCCCGCTGGGTGTTCCGGCGGCAGCCGGTAGCTGATCCGGTTTCGCGTTTGCGTTCCTCGGGTCTTCTGTAGAAAGTTTTCTGGCTAAGGTAGGGCGCGCGCCCCGTTGCGCCTCCATTTCGTCCGCGCGCGCCCGCTCTTACTCTCCATCCGCCATCTCTCTTCCTCCACGCAGAAGTTCCAGCACTAAAGTTTGCCAGGGTAACCTGCGCTTCCTCGCTCGCTCTCACTACAATCTCGGTAGGACTGCGGTTAGTCCTTAGCCCTAGTCCCTAGTCCCTCGTGCCAACTCTCACCCCAAATCGCCTCACATCAGCCCTACTGGCTTCAGCAATGCTGCTGCTGACCTTGCCACCGCGGGCCGCGGCGCAGGACGCCGACGCTCCATTAGGAGATGTGGCCCGCAAGTTTCGCAAGAAGCCGGCCGCGTCCGAAGTTGTGGTTGATAACGATAACCTGTCGAAGGTCGTGGACGACGCCGAAAGCCGCCGCGTCGCTGGACAATCGCTGGTATTCTCACTCGATCCCGGAGCGAAGAACTTCCACGTTTCCACGCCTGACGTTTCCTGCAGTCTTTCGTTCAGCGCGAAAACCAGATCGCTGCTCTCCGATCCGTTAATGATGGACGAGTTGCCCCGCACCGAACTCGCCAAGCTCGACGGCCCGGCAACCATCGACGGAGACTCGCTGCAAGTCTCCATGCACAACGGAACCGCATGGGAACTCCGCGAAGTGGTGATCGGCCTGACGATCGTGAAGCGCACCGAGCCGGGAAGAGACGCTTCCAACTTTGGCCAGGCGCGCATCGTTCCCGCGGTAGCAGGCAGCTCTCCGCAGCAAGTGCAAGACTCACCCCAGAAGCAGCCGGATGTAACCCTGCTGTTGCACGTCAAAGGATCAGCCGCTCCATCCACCACTGCCATCTTTCGCACGTCCTTGAACTTCGCCCTCTTTCCTGACCAAGATTGGCACTGGGCGATCGTGAAGGCCAAAGGCATCCCGCCGCAAGCTCCGCCCGAGGCAACCGCGATGACGCAATCTGAAGGCACAGAACAGCCCGCCGCTGCTGGACCCGATGCGGGCACGAAGACCGCTGCACCGGCTCAGTCTCCGCAGTGAACTACTAGTCCGGAGTTGCGAGTCCCTAGTACCTAGTACCCAGCACCCCAGTACCCAGGTTGCTCGTGTGGGTCAGACACTTCCTTCGACTTCCCCCTCGGCTTCGCTCGGGGCTTCGGCAAAACAGGGCAGGCTCTGTCTGACTCTTTCCATCTGATCACAGTTTCCTCATCCGCTGCGGCTGCTTCTTGCGGAGCGGGATCTTGGCGCGTTCTTCACACTTGCCGGCGGTTTGCGCCGGGCATTACTGGGAAGGTCTGCGGACGGCGCGGGCTGGAAGGCGCTCGTTAGACGCTCTGCCTCTGACTCTTCTTCCTGTTGCTGCGGAGTGTTGATGGTGGCCAGGGCTGCGGCCTGGGTTGCCGCAATGGCGAATGGTGTGGCGGCTGGTGGGGCTGCGGGATATTCAGGGACTTCCTTGACCATGTCGCTTTGCCAGCAATCGAAATGAGCCTTGCCGGCGTGGCGGGCCGCTATGCTTAGCGCGCGCAGGACTAGTCGTGCGCGCGCGACGTCGATCTGATTGCGGACTAGGGCGTTGACGATCTCCATGAGCGCGGCCTGGATGGACTCCTGGTTTTCGAGCATGGCCATGGGATGGAGCCGTGACTTGGGCGGAGTGCGCACGCCGCGGATCATCCGCTGATGGAAGTAGCAGAAGACTTCGTTGCGCAGCGCGGGCGATTCGCAGCGGATGCCGTTGACCTTGATGTGAGAACAGACGCGAGGGGTTGACTTGACTGCCATTTCGTTAGAGCCTTTCGGTGGTTTGAGGTTTGGGTTGTGGGGGAATTGTTGTGTGAAAATTTTTTGAGAGCTATTTTCTAAGTCTTTGATAAGGCTTGGGTTAGCGCCGTGGCGGCGGAAGAGGTCGGCGTAAAATATTGCAAGCAAAGGGTTTACGCGCAAAATCTTGAAAAATAAGGTGTTACGGATGTCGAATTGGGTGTTGGCGGGGGTGGCGAGGAGTTTCTCGGAGATGATTTGACGGAGGAGCATACTACTTATAGTTTACACAGGGGTGCAAGGTCAGATGTCACAGGGGGTGGCTGTGGAAAGCTGTGGAAAACGGGGAGGGCTTAGAACCGTTAGAGCCTTCTTGAAAATTGAAGTTGGCGCGGGAACGTCCCGCCTGCCCCGAGCTTTCCCCGAGCAGTCCGGCGAGCGATCTACGAGCGCGTCATTCGGCATATGACGGTGCGATAGGCTGTGATTGGAGAAACGTCCGTTAAATCATGTATGGCGAATGGAGGGCGAAAGATGTTAATTTTAATGTCGTCGGGGTAAAACCGGGTGCGGGAATCATTTGTTAAGGTTAAGATTCTGCCGTGCCGCCGATCTATCACATTAGGTAGTGGGCTACTTTCATTTTGAGACGGCTGGCAAACGTGGCATACTTGGAGTATGAAGCTAAAGCGTAATAGCAGACCCGAGGACATTAACCAAGCCGCCTTCGTGCAGGTCCAGCGATCTACGTCAGACGATGACAGGCCGGAAGTAATAATCATCGCGCAGCCCCGCAGACCGTCGAAACAAGACATTTCTCGTGTCATGTCGGCGATGGGCAAGAAGGGCGGGAAGATCGGCGGGAAGCGTAGCCTCGAAACATTAACGCCGGATGAGCGCAAAGAACGGGCGTTAAAGGCGGCAAAGGCAAGGTGGGCGAAGCGCGAAAAATAGGCAATTCCTAAACCATCCCCTAGCGCATTAGCACAATCCAAAGGATGTGCCCCGACGATTACTTTTCGAGCGGGGTTCGGCGCGTTAGGGTACACTGTATGACCAAAGAAGTAAATCCTCCGAAGAAAGGGCCGCGTCGGATGACTCCCGCATGCAAACCGCAGACGCAGGAAGAAGCCATTCGGAGTGAATTCGAGGCAGAATTGGACGCCTTCGCCAAGAAGGTACACGGTGTGATCCAAGAAGCTCGAAACAAAATGAGCGACGAGGAAGTAAAAAGGGCAGATCGGGAAGCTAAGGCTATCTTGGATTCCGCCACTTCCAAATCAAAGCCTTCGCAGCATACCGCTTAAAATCGTCTCGTAGTTCCTCTTTCGCTTCCTCGGGAATCTGTGGGTACTGCGCTAGAAGTTTCTCGAATCCCTCAAAGTCATTATTCATAACCAGAGCGTGATACTGCCCTAGAATCGCAGGCGTTAGCCTTTGCGCCTCGCGGCGAGTGTATACAGGTTCACTCATGCCTTGGGGTTCCTTTTACCCCGCTATTTTGAAGTTCCCCGAGTCCAACTTCTGAATTTTGTGCTGATGCGCCAATTTCCCAAGAACCAAATGAGTAGTCTGTATTTTTAGGCCGAGCGCAGTAGCGATCTCACCCGCAGACGCTTCACGCTTCTTCAAAAAACCAAGAATGCGCGGCTCAGGCTTGTCTTCCGGTTTTGCGATCTCCGTTACCTTCTCAGGGGCAGATTTCGCGGCAGCAACGGACGATTCTTTGGTCTTAGCTTTCTTGCCTTTCTTCTTTCCTTTGGAACGCTTGCCCTGCGTGCCTTGAGGGGTCGCTGCCCCTCGCATGTGTGGCGGCATCCATGAACTCAATCCCCAGCCGTCCTTAAACCGCAGAACGTCTCCGGCAGCCTTGAGCCGATTTAAGGCGGTCGTAACCGGACTCTCAAAATTGCCAGCAGTAGTTTCGACACCACCCTCTCGAAGTGCCGTAGCGATCTCTTTGACAGTCTTCTTTTTCTTGACAGCAGAAAGGTACAGTTTGATGCAAGTCGGGATGCTCTTGCCGAGGAATGCCCCCTCCGGCAAATCAATCGGCTGGCCTAACTCGCCGCCATTTGACGCGACAGATGAAAGATCAAGGCCCTCCACTTGACCGCCAGGATCAAGTGCCATTGCTGCCTTTAGGGAAGCCAAAACCGCTTGCCACGCGGCGATCCTAGATTCTACATACGCGGACAACGGATTTTGATTCTCATTCGCCATAGCAATTTTCCCCTTTGAAAATGCGCTGAAATCGTGTATATAAAAACAAGCGAGGGAGTTGTATAGGGGCAGATTTCTCTGCCCCTCGCCCGCTACGGGCGGCTATCTTCTACGCATACCAACACCTCACTTGCCAGCGGGTGAGGTTCGGGAACTAGGCGCAACTTAGAAACCCGAACCCACCAGCTTCCTACTACACTCACATACATATCAGATGCGTAAAGAAGTGCGCAAGGAAATTCTTTGCACACTCGCCCGAATCACACATCCATGATGCGCTGGTGAGCGGCCTCTGTGAGTGTAAATTCCGCACAATGTATGACAATACGTCAGGATACCCACTGTTCATGCTTGACAATGCTAAAGCGCATTAGTAGTATAGGGACATTATGAATCGATTCACGGCTGAATCACGGACGCAAGTAATTAGTTGCTTAATAGAGGGCTGCTCTATACGCGCCACTGTCCGAATGACAGGAATCGCGAAAAAAACTGTCATGCGGCTCTTGGTCGAAGTTGGCGAGGTGTGCGCCGATTATCAGGATCAAGTGTTTCACAACCTGCGGTCCAAGCGCCTACAGCTTGACGAGATGTGGTCGTGGATTTATTGCAAGGACAAGAACCGCACCGAGGAAATTGCACGCAAGAACCCTGATGCTGGCGACGTTCGGCTCTGGGTCTGCGTGGATGCGGACGCAAAGTTAGTACCCTCTTGGAGGCTTGGACAGCGGGATTTAGCAACGGCAAAAGACTTCGTAGACGACATTGCGAAGCGTGTTAAAGGGCGCGTACAGATCACCACCGATGCGCTCCGCACCTATGTAAACGTGATTGAGAATGCTTTCGGCGGACAGGCCGATTACGCGCAGTTGCACAAGATTTATAGTGCGCCCCAAGAGAACGAGACGCGCTATTCTCCGGCCCGTTGCACTGGATGTTCGATGAAAGAAGTGAGCGGACGGCCCGACTATCGGCACGTTTCAACGTCATTCGTTGAGCGTCAGAATTGGACGGTTCGCACTACGATGCGCCGTTACACTCGTCTCTCGAATGGTTTCAGCCGAAAGATGGAGAACCATGCCGCTGCCACAGCTCTCAATTATTTCTCCTACAACTTCATCAAAATTCATCGTACACTTCGCACGTCGCCTGCTATGGCCGCTGGCGTGACGGATCGACTCTGGAGCGTAGAGGACTTGGTAGCTCTCTGGGAAGCATACGAGCAGCGGAGGGCGGAAAGAGCGGCATGAACCCTAAATTGAGACGCTTGTTGGATTGGATGGCTTGTGCCGCGTTCCTATGGCTTCTCGTAGGCTTAATACCGCATTCTTGGAGAAAGCCAACTGGTACTGGCCTACCTTTTCTGATCGGCCCCCTTGTCAGTCTTAAGAAAGATCAGAACGGAAAGACGGAATTCCAACTCCTAACTTCGTTCGCAGATTGGGTGGGGCTGGCAGTGCTCCTACTCACGATGGCCGCCATTTGGAGAGGGTACGACCCCATCGCCGTAATCACCGCGCTGAAGGGATTAGTTTCAAAGTAGCCCACTACCATCACATTACGTCGGTTGACAACCTCCCGGGGATGATTAAGGAGGGCGGGTTGTTCTGTGACCGCAATGCCAGGAACATCCAGTTCGTGAGCATCGCACACAAGAGGATCAAGGAACGCAGGCTTAAGAAAAAGGTTCCGATTGGAGCCGGTGGGGTGCTGGCTGATTATGTTCCCTTCTATTTCGCACCGCGCTCACCGATGCTCTTCACGATTAACAAGGGCAACGTTGAAGGTTACGCGAGAGGCCAAGAGCCAATCTTCCATCTAGTTTCGTCCACAGAAGCGGTGGACGCCGAAGGGTTGGATTGGGTTTTTACCGAAGGGCACGCCGTCATGGACTATACGGACTTCTTCGATGATTTCGCAGACCTGAACAAGATTGATTGGCCTTTAATGCGTTCCAAATTCTGGTTTGACAGGCCTGAGTACCCAGATCGATGCCGCCGCCGGGAGGCAGAATTCTTGGTCCACGACTTTTTCCCGTGGAAGCTGGTTTCCGAAATCGGCGTGTGTAATACTGCCATCGCTCAACAAGTAAACAAAATCTTGGCTGGCAGAAAGCTTCCAGTTTCAGTTCAAGGGGCTTGGTACTACTGAATGATCTTTCGCGCAGATGGGGACCTTCTCGCAACAGATGCGGAGGCCCTTGTTAACACGGTGAACACGGTTGGCGTAATGGGCAAGGGGATAGCTCTGCAATTCAAGTTGGCCTTCCCGGACAACTACATCGCCTATGAAGCCGCGTGCAAGCATGGTGAAGTCCAGATTGGAAAAATGTTCGTCTTCCACCGCGGGAACAACCCGCGAATCATAATCAATTTTCCAACAAAGCGGCATTGGAAGGGAAAATCAAAAATCGAGGACATCCAGTCTGGGCTCAAAGCCCTGATTGAAGTAGTTAAGAAGGAACGCATCAAGTCAATCGCTGTGCCTCCGCTCGGGTGCGGCTTCGGCGGATTGGATTGGGGGGAAGTCCGTCCATTGATTACGCAAGCCTTCTCCGAACTACCCGATGTGAACGTGCAATTGTTCTACCCCGAGGGTGCTCCGAAGGCGGTAGAAATGAAGATCGCCACGAAGCGGCCCAGCATGACGCCTGGACGGGCGGTCATCCTGGAGGTATTGAACCGCTACGTGCTTCCCGAATATCGCTTGACCCTTTTGGAAATTCAAAAACTAGCCTACTTCATGCAAGAGGCCGGAGAACCGTTGCGATTTAAGTTTGAGAAACAGCAATATGGCCCTTATGCGGAAAATCTCCATCACGTCTTGCAAGCTATGGAGGGGCATTTTGTCAGAGGTTATGGCGACCGGCGCCGCGATGTTTCCCTGGAGTTGTACCCCGATGCCGTAAAAGAAGCCGAGAACTTCCTCGCTAATGAAGCCGACACGCAGCAACGGCTTGACCGCGTCACGTCATTGATTGAGGGGTATGAGACACCCTACGGCTTGGAATTGTTGTCCACTGTTCATTGGGTGGTAATGCACGATTCCGTTGCAGAGGGACGGATGAAGCCAGACAACGTAACAAGCGCCGTTCATTCCTGGAATGAGCATAAGCGTAGGACTTTCACCAAGCAGCGTATTGAACCCGCTTGGCAGCGGCTAAAGGCGGAGGGGTGGTTTCAGTAAAAGGCCCCAACTGCCGTGCTAAACTGACCTCAATCCCACACCAAGGACAGGCTACTGGCGATGAAATTTGGAGTCATCATCTTTCCCGGATCGAACTGCGATCACGATGCTCACTGGACCCTGCAACAAGTTGCCAGGCAGCCGGTTACTTTTCTCTGGCATGAATCGCATGATCTGGAGGGTTGCGATGCCATCATCGTTCCTGGAGGATTTGCTTTTGGCGATTACCTGCGCACTGGGGCGATTGCGAAGTTCTCTCCGGTGATGGAGTCGGTGCGCCGCTTTGCCGATGGCGGAGGCCTGGTGCTGGGAATCTGCAACGGGTTTCAGATCCTGTGCGAGGCCGGGCTTTTGCCGGGAGCTTTGATGCGCAACACTGGGTTGAAGTACGTCTGCAAGCCGGTGCAGGTGCGGGTGGAGAATGCTTCCACTCCGTTCACCAACGCCTGCGCGCAGGGAGAAGTATTGACCATCCCGATCGGGCACATGGAAGGGAACTACTTCTGCGATCAGGCGACTTTGCGTGAGTTGCAGCGCGACAACCGCGTGGTGTTTCGTTATGCAACGCCGGCGGGTGAGATTTCGCCGGCGGCCAATCCGAACGGGTCGCTGGACAATATTGCCGGCATCTGCAGCGCGGGCGGCAATGTGGTTGGCATGATGCCTCATCCCGAACGCGCTTCGGAACCTGCGCTTGGCGGGGTGGACGGGATGAAGATTTTTCATTCCATGGTCGGTGCTATGGCTAGCCGTTAAAACGAGTCCCGAGTCCTGAGAAGGAACCGGAGACAGCAAGCTACAATCCGCTAGAAAGGAAAAAATGCGTAGTTCTCGGGACTCGCAACTCGGGACTCGCCGCTCGCCATAATCGGTGCTCAAAGGCACGAGTAAAGGCCACGTTTTCCACATAAATACTGTTTGATAATCTGCTGCCTTGGTGCTAGTGTCTCGCCGAAGCGGCTTCCTCCCTTCGCCCCGGAACTTAAAACACGCAAGCAGATGCGGGGAGGAGTGTGCGGAATGACGGCGAAGCAGGTTCTCGATGCATTTTCTGAAACGTTGATGCAGCATGAACGGATTCTCAGCCCGCGCGAGCGGGAGTTGCTGATGAATCTCCTGCAAAACTCCAGAGCGGTTTCCAGCAGCAATCCAGAAACTCAAGCGGCGGTAAACGCCACCATAGCTCGCTCGGTGGGTGAAACCGTGGCGCAACGCGCTTTTGCGTTGTTAGGCGGCAGCATCGTGGAGCAGATTCTGGCAGGCTCGCGAATCTCCAGTGAAGACACCACGGCTGCCACGACGATCCCGTATAGCGCTGTCCCGGCTCCGGCGCCGCAGCCGCCGGGAGCCCCGCAACCGCCGGGCGTGAAACGTCCGCCGATGAAGGATCCGCCCGCGCCGCAGCCCCCGGGAGCACCACAGCCGCCGGGAGCACATCGGCCTTCACCGCAACCTCCGTCACATGGGCCGATGAAGGATCTGCCGGCGCCTCAGCCGCCTGGCGCGCCGCAACCGCCGGGAGTGCGCGCACCGCGTAGTGTTCAGCCGTTGAACATACCTGTGCAGCAGGGGAACCATCAGTTGGACTCGCAGGGTGGCGTCGGCATTTTGGATGCGCCTGGGATTGAGCGGGCACAATGCGTTGTGCTGGATGAGTTCCTGGCTCCGCAGGAACTTGACGAACTGGTGAACTACGCTCTGGAACATGAAGCGGAGTTTCAAAACAGCGGAGTCGTTTCGCCCAGCGGAGACCTGGGAGCGATGGATTACAGCCATCGCCGCTCGCGGGTGCTCATGGATTTGGGAAAGCACGAGGAAATAATTCTGCAGCGAATCCGAGGCGTGCTGCCAAGAGTGCTCGAACGGCTGGGGATCGAAGAGTTTCCGATCACGCAGGTGGAGGCTCAGATCACGGCCAGCAATGACGGCGATTTTTTTGGCGCGCACTGCGATGACTCGCAGGAAATGATTGCGTCCCGCCGCATGACGTTCGTTTACTTTTTCCATCGCGAACCGCGACCGTTTGAAGGCGGGGAGTTGCGGCTGCACGATTCGCGGAGGGGCGAACATGCGGGCACGGGGAGTTATCAGAGGGGCAGTTACCAGACGATCATGCCGCAGTCGAATCAAATCGTGTTTTTCCCGTGCTCGGTATTGCACGAGATAACCCCGGTGGAATGCCCGTCACAGGTTTTCGCTGACAGCCGGTTCACGTTAAATGGATGGCTACACAACTAAAAGACACGGCGTGGCTTGACTGGATGGCAAGCCTGATGGGGGTGGGGCCGCGGCAGACTTATACCGCGACGCTGCCCCCCGGGCAATTCCATTGTTTGCTCGATGAGTTGCCGCTGCATCTGATTCCGCGGAGGCAGCTGCGGGCACAATGCTGGTGGCTGACTTTTCCGCCTGAGAAGTTGTTCCTCAATCCGCAGTGTTCTGTGTTGCCGGCTGGGCAGGTGCCTGCGGAATTGGAACCGCACCGGCAGCTGCTGGCGAACTTTAACCTGCAGGGAACTGTGGCTTGGGTTCGTGATTCGGCTACCGGTTCTCTGAATCCGTTTTGGCTCGGTCCCCGGCTGGAGGCAGTGGTTTCGGGTTTACGCACGGGGGAAGCTGTCCCCGACTCGATTTCCGACGATGTGCGCTTTTTGTTGGCAGGCGCCGGAATTCTGATTCCGGCAGATTACCCGGAACGCCGCCTTGCGCAATGGACGGAAATCATTAGCAAGAGTTCACCGAAGTTTCGCGACGCAGGATATGTGCCGCTGGGCCACTTGATTCATCCGTTCAATCTTGCGGCTTTGCGCCGGTATTACCGGCGGGCAATCCGGTGCGGGGCGATTCGCCTGGGCGACGAACAGAGTTCGCGGCGATATGTTGCCCATAACGAGAGCGTCGCACGCTTCTTCCATCACCAGATTGCGAAAGCCGTCAGCGCGATCGTGGGAGAGGAGGTTAAGCCTTCTTATGTCTATTTCGGGTCCTATTTGAGTGGAGCCGAACTGAAGAAGCACACCGACCGGCAGCAGTGCGAGTTCAGCGTTACTTTGTGTTTGGATTTTTCTCCCGAGCCGGATCTGGCGACCTCGTGGCCTATACGCGTGGATACTGCGGAAGGCCCGGTGAAGGTTTACCAGGCGCTGGGTGATGGGTTGGTCTACCGGGGAACGAAGGTTCCTCATTACCGGCATGTGTTGGCGGAGGGGTATACGTTGACGTCGATTTTCTTTCATTATGTGCCGGCGGATTTTTTGGGTTCGCTGGATTAGGAGGCTGCGGGGTGTGCCGACCAGTTAGCGTAAGCCGGAGATTATATAGAGCACTGAGGAAACCTGGCAGTAGCTGAAGGCGAAGCGCGAGGCGTCGCGGGTCATAACCACAGGAGCTACGAACACCACACCGATACTTGTTTGCGGTTGCAGCTCCTGGATGAGAGTCTTCTCTCCGGTAACGATGTTGATCTTGTATACCATTGTAGGAATCGAGCCCAGAAGATATCCATAAACTGAAGCGTTATCCTCGGACCACTGGACGGGAAAAAAATCCCGTTCGAGAATAGGGATCAGGCGGGGTGCACCTCCAGCGGTAGGATAGACGCCGATTCCTGCGTCGGCGTCGACTCGAACAACGTACCGGCCGTCTGGAGAGATTAACCCATTGGTAATTCCCTCCGGCGTGACTGGTATTGGCTTTCCTCCTTCAAAATCCACCAGGTAGGTGCGTGCTGCGTGGCCCGGTTCGTTGGCGTTGAGGGTAATATGTTTCCCGTCAGCCAGAAAATGGACGTTGCCATTTTGAATGTGCTCCAGCCCAGGTATGGTAAGGGTGCGAGGTTGACCGGGGCCAGTGGGAACCAGTGTTACTCGCTCCGGATTGTCCAGGAGAACGGAAACGACCCATTTGCCATCGGGAGAAAGACCACCCCCGCTGCCAGGCCCAAGTTGTATCGGCGGAGAACCATCGAGTTTGCGAACGCCAAGTGCATAGTGAGCCCCGGCAGCTTCACTGGCATCTTCGAAAAAGATTGACTGGCCGTCGCCCGAAATGCCTTTGGCAATGGTCCAGTCGCGCCATGAGATATCAGAGGCTTTGCCATCCCTGGTTGCAGTTGCCATGGAAAGACGTTCAGCATCCATGCTCACGAGTACTCGGCCATCCGGCGCCAAATCCTGTAACGTCATGCCCGTGGGCAGGGCGAGGAGCTTTCGAAGCCTTCCAGAAAGATTCACCGCCATCAGTTCGCGGTTCAGACCCTTTTCAGCGGCGGTAAACCAAATTTCTTTTCCGTCGGCACTCCAGGCCAGGCCGTCCGCAGATTCCCATTCCGTGGAGAGTACATTCGGGTGGCCGCTAAGATCGACGACTGAAACAAACCCGCGGTCATCGTATAACGTGGGGTGATCGAGAAAGGCAATCCGGTCGCCTTGGGGAGAAAAACGAATATGGCTGATCCAGCCGTTGGTCTGGTAAAGAGCATGTCCGATGGGATACTCAATCCGATCACGATTCTGGGTATGGTGAACTACTGCCAGTTCACCCTTGGAATCCCAGTCTGCCCAGGGAACATCCTCAAGGATCTCCCGGGGAGAGCCTCCTGCCAAGGGGGCGCGGGCAAGTATGCCTCCTTCAGTTTCCAGGTGCGCCCTGTGAGCGCCGTGCAGCACGACTGCCAGTTCACCGGTGCGGGAGACGGAGAGCAGGTTTGCATCCGCAAGATCAAGCGGCTGACTCAAGAGGGAATCGCCGACGGTTGAGAAAAGCTGGAGTGGCTTGCCGTTCCATGCGCCGCCGTACACAATTGAACGAAAGTCCGGACCGAAGCGCGCCGAGTACAGTGTGCCCTGGTCATAGGTCAGACGGCGGTAGGATGGAGATTGCCCGCTCGGTTGCCACAGCTTGCCCAGCAGCAGCAGCGTTGCGAGTAGAAGCACTCCGGCGACCGCCCAAGGGACGATCTTCGCTTGCGGTCGAGGAGGCTTGAGCCGGACCGGACCAGACGGGTTGGCCAGAGTCTCGAGCGCAAACGCCAGATCGCGGGCTGACTGAAAACGTTTCTCGGGCTCCTTTTCCAGGCAATGGCGCACGATTTGCTGGAAGGATGCTGGAACGCTGGCCTGATCCGGATTGATTTCTGCGGGGTCTGCCATGAGCACTGAGGTCATGGTGTCGACTTCGGTCTCGCCGCGAAAAGCCCGGTGCCCGCTCAACACTTCGTAAAGAATGGCGCCCATGCTGAAGATGTCGCTGCGGTTGTCTACTGCCTTGCTCCGCAGCTGCTCGGGCGACATATAGGCGACCGTGCCAACTATCACGCCGCTTTTCGTTACCGTGGTCAACTCTTCCACGGAGCGTGCGGCATCTTCCGGCGCAGCTTGCAGCTTGGCGACGCCGAAGTCGAGAATCTTGACCCGGCCGTCGCTGGTTACGAACAGGTTTTCAGGTTTCAAGTCGCGATGAACGATGCGGCGGTCGTGTGCTGCGATGAGGCCCTGCACGATTTGCAGGGAGAAATCGAGGGCAAGGCGAACCGGCAGTGGTCCCTCTGCCAGCCGCTTGCGCAGGGTCTGGCCTTGCAGCAATTCACAAACGATGTAGGGCGACCCTTCGTGGAAACCGACGTCGTAAATAGCGACAATGTTCGGATGATTGAGCGAGGCGGCGGCGCGGGCTTCCAGCTCGAAGCGGCGGAGATGATCTGGGTTTTCGCTGGAAGCCGGGCGGATGAGCTTCAAAGCAACGTCGCGCCCCAGCCTCCCATCGCGCGCCCGAAAGACTTCGCCCATGGCTCCAGAGCCAATTTTTTCGAGGACTCGATAGTGACCTATAATGCGTTCAGGCATGTGCAGGGTCGCCCGCTGGCATGTTAGGGGTGGGCGTGCATCGCAGTCAATCACCTAATCGGGCCGGTGTGCCCGCCCGACAGGGGAGGTTGATTTGGACCATCCGACCGGTTCCCGGATGGATTGCCGCGACCGGAGGAATCGACCGTGCTATAATTCCTTTTCGCCTGCACACTTTAGAGGCCGTCAGTGATCTTTCTACGGGCGAATCCCGCGATCAAACGAAATTATCGGATAGAGGTCTAGCCATGTCCGGCCATTCAAAATGGGCCACAATCAAGCATAAGAAGGGCGCGCTGGATGCCAAGCGCGGCAAGATTTTCACCCGCCTCATCAAAGAAATCAGCATTGCCGCGAAGAACGGCGGGGGCGATCCTGATTCCAACCCGCGGCTGCGGGGCGCCATTCTCGCCGCAAAGTCGGAGAATATGCCTGCCGATAACATTAAGCGGGCCATTCAGCGGGGCACGGGAGAGCTGCCCGGAGCTACCTATGAGGAATTTTCTCTGGAGGGTTACGGCCCGGGTGGGGTTGCGATTCTGCTCGACATCAACACCGACAATCGCAATCGCACGGTCAGCGAAATCCGGCACTGCTTCGGCAAGAATGGCGGCAACATGGCCGAAGCCGGCGCTGTCTCCTGGATGTTCCACAAGAAGGGCGACATCATCATTCCGAAGAGCGCGGCGAAAGAGGACGACCTGATGAACATCGTTCTCGAAGCCGGCGGCGAGGACTTGAACGACGATGGCGAGAATTGGGAAATTCTGACCGAGCCCTCGGCTTTCGAAACTGTGCTCGAAGCGGTGAAGAAAGCTGGCATTGAGCCGGCTTCATCGAGCGTGGCCATGATTCCTCAGAACTACGTCAAGGTGGAAGGCCAGGCAGCCAGCACCATGATCCGGCTGATGGAAGCGCTGGAAGATCAGGATGATGTGCAGAACGTGCACTCCAATTTTGACATCGACCAGAAGCTGCTGGAAGAAGTGGCCGGCTAGCCGGCGCTGTGTAAGATTCGCTGAGAGCCGCCCTTGCGGGCGGCTTTTGTCGTTGAGCTGAAAAAGGTTGCAGAAGTTTTCAACATAACCGTGGAAAATTCTGTGGAAAAGGGCGACGGTATCTTTGTAAGTGATTCAGCGAGAGATGTTTCAGCACTTTGCACCGGAGCGAGTGCTGGCACCTTTGTGCTGCAACCTTCGGCGCGCAGTGTTTGCTATCCATGGAAACTTATTCGGAGCCTCGCCTGAAACTCCGACTCGACAAACTTCTGGTGGATCGGGGGCTGGCAGCTTCACGCGAACGCGCGCAAGGGCTGATTCTGGCGGGGAAAGTATTGGTCAACCACCAGAAAATCGAGAAGGCTGGCACGCAAGTTGAAGCGGAAGCTGCCGTTCGGCTGCTGGGCGAAGATCTGAGATATGTTAGCCGTGGCGGACTCAAACTGGAGCGGGCGCTCGAACACTGGCAAATCAACGTGGTGGATAAAGTTTGTCTGGATGTTGGCGCGTCCACTGGTGGGTTCACTGATTGCCTGCTGCAACGTGGCGCCGCCCGCGTGATTGCGGTTGATACAGGTTACGGGCAGATGGATTTCAAGCTCCGGCAGGATCCCCGGGTTCGACTGCTGGAGAAAACCAACGCCCGGTACGTGACGTCCGACGCAATCGGGGAAAAAGTGGACCTCATCGTGGTCGACGTGGCATTTATTTCCGCGACTCTGGTTCTGCCTGCCGTGATAAACGCTGCCTTGCCGCAGACGCTCGAAGAACGGGTGGGCCGGCAGGTGATCGTCCTGGTGAAACCTCAATTTGAGGCGGGAAGGGAATTTGTGAGTAAGGGTGGGATTGTGCGCGACGAGGCGGCACAGTTGGCGGCGGTTGAGAAGGTCAGGAGAACTTTGCTGGATTTGGGTTGCTCAGGCACGGATGTGATCGACTCGCCTATTCTGGGCGCGGAGGGGAATCGCGAATTCCTGCTGCTCGGGCTCTTTTGATCCTTGTACGCTCCGGCGCGCCTTGCGGTTAAGGGTTTTGGCTTCGGTTTCTGTACAATCTCTCTGTCATCGTCCAACATGCCAAGCTCCTCCTCATCTTCTCCATCGAAAGTGGCGGCTATCATCTCGCGTCCGGCGCGGCCGGAGGTGGCGCGCATCTTTCCCGAGTTGCTGGCGTGGCTCCATGCTCACGGTTATCAGGTCATCGTCGATCCGGAGACCGCCAAGTACTCCAATGGGCACGAGGTTGTCCCACGCTCAGAGATGTCGTCGCGGCCTTTGACTTTGGTTATCGTATTCGGCGGCGACGGCACTTTACTCTCGGCGGTTCGAGACACGGCTGCAACGGATGCGCCGCTGCTCGGCGTGAACCTGGGTTCGCTCGGCTTTCTCACGGACGTTCCGCTGCCATCTCTGTTCGCCATGCTCGAACAGGTTGCGGAGGGCCGCGCCGCGGTGGAACAACGCTCCCTGATGCAGTGTGATTTGCTGCGTGGCGAGGAGATACTGGGAGGCTACAAGGCCTTCAACGATGTCGTGGTTAACAAGACTGCGCTGGCTCGCCTGAATAATTACGACCTGTTCGTGGACAAGTCGTTTGTGGGCAGCTACCGCGCTGACGGAATGATTGTGGCGACGCCGACGGGTTCGACCGCCTACTCTCTTTCAGCGGGGGGGCCGGTGGTGATGCCGAGCGTGAATGCTTTTGTGATTACTCCAGTGGCGCCGCACTCGCTGACGCACCGGCCGCTGGTTGTGCCCGATTCAGCCGTGGTAGAACTTCGGCTGCGCAGTGATGAAGAGGTAGCGTATCTCAGCCTGGACGGCCAGCCTGGGCTCGATCTGAAGGATGGAGACCGGGTGCGGTGCCGACGCTCGGAGCATAAGGTCAGCTTATTCCGGACTGATGCCGATTTCTTCCAGGTGTTGCGCACCAAGTTGAAGTGGGGAGAACGATAGCTATTGTCGATTGTGTGATTGCTGATTTTTGATTGAAACCCCTGGTGCTTCGATTCTTCAATTACAGCTCCGCGGAATATAGTTCGTGTACTTTCTCTCGCTGCCGGATGACCTTGACCGCCTTCCCGCTCAGCAGGACTTCGGCCGGTCGCGGACGGGTGTTGTAGTTCGAAGCCAGCACCATTCCATAAGCACCGACATCGAGAATTGCGAGCAAGTCGCCTTCTTCCACAAGAGGGAACTCCCGATCGCGGGCGAAGAAATCGCCGGACTCGCACACCGGGCCAACGACATCGACAATCTCTTTAATGATTGGCGAGTTCTTGGATTGCACTACAGGAACAATCTCGTGATAGGCGCCATAGAGTGCTGGACGGATCAAATCGTTCATGGCTGCATCGACCACGAGAAACTTCTTGCCGTCATTTTGTTTTCTGTAAATGACGGAGGTGAGCAGAACTCCGGCAGGCCCTACAATCGCGCGTCCTGGCTCAAGCAGCAGATGCACATTCAACCCGCGCAGGGGATTGGTCACGGCGCGTGCGTAATTGGCGACGTACTGGGGAAAGTCCGCTGCGGGTTCCTGATAGGCAATGCCGAGACCCCCGCCGATATCAACGTAGTCGACCTGGTGCCCATCAGCGCGCAACTCGCGAACGAAGTCGGCGATTCGGGTTCCAGTTTCCGCGAAGGGCGCGACATCGGTGATCTGTGAACCGATATGAACGCTCACGCCCGAAACTTTCAGGTATTGCATTCGCGAGGCTTTGGCGCAGAGGGCGCGTGCGGTGGCGATGGGCACTCCGAACTTGTGTTTGTGCAAGCCCGTAGAAATGTAGGGGTGGGTGTCGGCCGCCACGTCAGGATTCACACGCAGGGCTACGCGCGCTAGCTTGCGCAACCGCGCGGCGCGCTCTGCGAGAGTGGAGAGCTCCGATTCGCTTTCCACGTTGAAGAGCAGGATCCCTGCCTTCAACGCTGCCGCCATCTCATCACCTGACTTTCCTACGCCGGAGAAAACGATCTTCTTCGCTGCGCGCCGGTCGGCAACCAGTACGCGCTCCAGCTCTCCGCCGGAAACTACGTCGAAGCCGCAACCCTGCCGCGCGAGCAGGCGCAGAATACTGAGATCGGAATTTGCCTTGACGGAATAGCAGATGGTGTGAGGAATAGCGTGAAATGCCTTTTCAAAAGCTGCGAACCGCGCGCGAATCGTGGTTGCCGAATAAACGTAGAGAGGCGTTCCGTAGCGCTTTGCCAATTTGTTCAGGGGAATGCCGTCGCAGTGCAGCACGGATCTTGCCCCACGCAGAACGAATCCCGGCGGACGATCGGGATTCGCCACGGAATTAGCGGGAAGAGGTCCCGTATCTCTTCGCCGGGTCATTTTCGCTTGGAGGAGCTGGGGGTTGCGGCGCCCTTGACCTTGATTGCCACTACGGTCTGGTCGTCGAATGTCTCGACCCCGGCGGAATGCTCGGCTGCAGCTTTGAAGAGCGAATCCACCACGCAATCCGCCGACGTGCCCGCGCACTCCGCGATGATTTTCTCCGCTCGAGCCCGGCGAAACAGTTGGCCGCTTCGGCTGCGTGCGTCGAGGATGCCGTCGCTGAAGAACACAAACATGTCTCCGGGCTTCATTTTGAACCGGAACTCGTCGTAGCTGGCATCGTCGAAGAGGCCCAGCGGCAAACCTGTCGCCTCGATCACCTGGTTGTTGCCATCGTGCACATAAACCGGGCGCGGCAAGCCAGAGTTGGCGACCAGAAGGGTGCGATGCTCGTCATCCCAGACCGCGTAAATCAGCGATACAAATTGCGCCTCGATACGCCGCTCTGCCAGCGACAGGTTCACCGCGGAGAGCATCTCGGCGGGACCCGGTTCGATGGGCGCGTGCGAGCGCAGAATCCCGCTGACCAGCGCGGCGTAGATGGCGGCGGGCGCGCCCTTTCCGCTGACATCCCCGATCACGATTCCCAAGCGCGAGAGCGAGTACGGGATGAAATCGTAAAGGTCTCCGCCGATGGCTCGCGCGGGCACAAACTTCGCGGCCAACTCAAGATGTGCTGGCTTGGGCAGGGTCTGCGGGAGTAACCGCATTTGGAGTTCGCGGGCCAGCGCCAAATCCCGCTCCAGCCGGCGTTCCTGGCGAGCGATCTCTTCGTACAGGCGCGCGTTTTCGATGGCAATCGCCACCTGCGCGGCCAGCGTCATCATGGTGCGCCGGTGGTCCTCGGTAAAAAATCCGCGCCGCGTGTGCTCCAGATCCAGCACCCCGATTACTTTGTCTTTATAGATGAGCGGCACGGCGAGTTCCGATCGCGTTTCCGGATTGCCCTCGATATAGCGCGGGTCTTTGCTGACATCGGGCACGAGCACCGCCTGTCGGGTTTCGGCGGCATAACCCACCAACCCTTGCCCGAGCGCAATATCATTCTTCAGGTGAACGTTTTCATTGAAGCGCAAGGAGAAACGATGTTGCAGCTTTTCTCCGGAGTAATCGAGCAGCAGGATGCTGAACATCTGAAAATCGATCAAGCGCCGCAGTAGCTCTGCAATCCGGCCCAACAATTCGTCCAGGTTCAGGATTGAAGTCAACTCGCGCGCAATTTCGTTCAACAGCAACAGAATGCGCGCCTGCCTGGTGGTGCGCGTGTAGAGTTGCGCGTTTTCAATTCCCGCCGCCATGCGCGAGGCAATGAGGCTGAGCAACCGGCTGTGCTCTTCGTTGAAGTAGCCAACATGCCTTGCTTCGAGATCGATCACTCCAATCACGCGGTTCTTGGTGATGAGAGGCACAGCCAGTTCGGAGCAAACGTTAGGTATGGCGGCGACGTAGCGCGGATCCTTGGTGACGTCATCGATCAAAATCGTCTGGCGCAACTGGGCTGCCTGCCCGGTTACTCCGACACCGACTTTGATGCGGGCACGTTCGGCGAACTCCGCGGGATAGCCTACCTGGAATCGAAAGCGCAGTTCCTGAGCTTTCTCATTGAGGAGGAGGATCGCGAAGATTTCATAGTCGATGACTTTACGCACCACTTCCGCGATCCGGCGCAGAGTTGTATCCAGGTCGAGCGACGTTGACATTACGTCGGCGACCTCCAGCAGCAAAGGCTCCACGTGCAGCTGCTTGTCGTGCTTGCTGAGAGCGGATCCCATGGGTGTTTTCTATGATAGCAGCCGGGCTTTGCAGTCCCCAGTCCCGAGTCCCGAGTACCTGGTGCCCAGTGCGGAGCAGTTGCAGATTTTTCCCTTTTGTACGAACGTGCTTCGTCGTGTCCGGTTTATTCTCGGGACGCGGTACTCGGTACTGCAGTTCACTCTCGCGGCACAATGCAGACATCGGCGAGGTTGCGGTAGCGTTCGGCGTAGTCTAGGCCGTAGCCGACGACGAACTCATCGGGAATGGTGAAGCCGACATAATCGCCGTGCAGCGGCAGCTTGCGCCGCGAGGGCTTGTCGAGAAGGGCTGCGATCTTCAGCGTTCGCGGCTGATGCGCCATCAGCAGCTTCTTCAGGACCGTGAGCGTCAAGCCGGTGTCCAGAATGTCCTCCACCACAATTACGTTCTTATCTTTCATGGACTGGTTGACGTCCTTGGTCAGCTTTACTTCGCCGGTGGAATCCCACCCGCTTTTCAATTCTTGAGTGGGGCTGGGACGGTTGCCGTAACTGGAGACACCGATGAAGTCAAAGGTTGCGTCCAGTTTTATTTCCCGAGCCAGGTCAGCCAGAAAAATCGCCGAGCCCTTGAGCACGCCGACCAGGATTACCGGCTGGCCCACGAAGTCGCGGGTAATCTCCGCGCCCAGTTCCGCGACCCGCTTCGAAATTTCATCCCGCGAAATCAGCACCTTGAGTTCGCTCATGGCGTTTCATATTAAACTAAACGCGCAGCTGATGTTGGGCTGCATATCTCTGGCAAAGCAGCTGCGGAGCAGTCTCATCTATGAATCTCAAAGGCGTTCAACTTACATGGCTGGGTCACGCGACGTTTCGCATTGGAACGCCCGGTGGCCGGACGATTATCATCGACCCCTGGATCATGAACAACCCGTCGTGCCCAGCCTCGGAGAAGAAGGTGAAGCACGTCGATGTTCTTCTGTGCACCCACGGCCACGGGGACCATATTGGCGATGCGGTCGAGATTATCCACCAGCACAATCCTCAGGTCGTGGGCATCCCTGAACTGTGCGGGTGGCTGGAGAAGAAGGGCGCCAAACAAATTGCCATGATGAACAAAGGCGGCACGCAGAAAATCGGCGACATCAAAGTGACCATGGTACACGCTGATCACTCGTGCGGGATTCAGGATGGCGATCAACTCGTTTACGGTGGCGAAGCTTGCGGGTACGTGATCGAATTTGAAAACGGCGTCAAGATTTACCACGCCGGCGACACCAACGTTTTCGGAGACATGGCGATTATCCGCGAGCTTTATGCGCCTGAAATCGTCATGCTGCCTATCGGCGACCACTTCACCATGGGGCCGCGCGAGGCTGCCTACGCCTGCAACCTGCTCAAGCCGAAAACGGTGATTCCCATGCACTTCGGCACGTTCCCAGTGCTGACGGGAAGTCCAGCCGAGTTGCACAAGCTGACGCCCGGCGTGGAGATTGTTACTATGAAGCCCGGCGTTACCGTCAGCCATTGAGCATTAATTAATCGATAACCGGGCTTTGATAAACGGTCGTCAATAATCACCGCAGAACTGCGGGGGGAACAAGTGGCTCAAAAAAAACCGACGAAAGCAAAACAAGGGAAACCCAACTGGCGGCACTACAGCTTCACCACCGCTGGCCCGGTCGATGATTATCTGTACTCGATGCTGCCCCAGCGCGATGAGGTGCTGGCGGAGATGGAAACTTACGCTTCCGAACACAACATCCCAATCGTTGGCCCGGCGGTGGCGCGCGTGCTTCAGCAACTCGCCCTGATGATCAATGCCAAGACGGTTTTCGAGTTGGGCTCTGCAATTGGATACTCGACCATCTGGTGGGCGCAAGCGGTTGGCGACGCAGGCCGGGTGATTTACACGGACGGCGATGCTAAAAACGCTGAACGCGCCCGTGGCTATTTCGATCGCACCGGCGTTTCAAAACGCATAACAATTCACACTGGCGATGCTTTGGAAGTTCTTTCCGAGCAGAAGCAGGTGTACGACATCATTTTCAACGATGTCGACAAAGAGGATTATCCGCGCGTGCTGCGCCTGGTTTCGCCGCGCTTGCGCAATGGTGGCCTGTTCATCACCGACAATGTTCTGTGGAGCGGCCGGGTGGCGGAAAAGAATCCCAAGGAGCCGCGGACCAAAGCCATCCTCGAGTTCAACCGTTCGCTTTACGACTCGGCAGAGTTTTATACGACGATCCTGCCCATTCGCGACGGGCTGGCGGTCGCGCTGAAGAAATAATCAATGACGCTGTCATCCCGAGCCCAAGCTAGGGACCTCGATTCTTGCCGCCGCCATCACGGTTGCCGCTGCCGGCAAACACCAAGATCCCTCGCGTTGCTCGGGATGACAGCCCCAGGGTATGCGTCAAATCGATTTGACCGGGATCGCCAGCAGATCATCGACCAGCCCGACTTCCTTCTGCAGGAACGGTTCGGCGTGGGTTACGCCGCCTAACATGCCGTAATAACGCGCCATCGCGTCCACGCGCGCGCGAATTTCGTCGTGGGCAGGAAACAGGTCTTTGCCTGCTTCCTGATCGCTGAACTGCGACTTGTAAGCCAGGATAGAAGCGAATTTCTGCTCGAACTGTTGGCTGATGTCTACTACGAAAGTTGGACGCACATCGTAATACAGCGTGGCATAGATGATCTTGAAGGGGCGATGCGGCGCTGAGTGCGGGTCAAGCTTCGCCAGGCCCGCCAGGAAGCAAGCCTCATATCCCAGGACGGAACAGGTGTAGTGATCCGGATGCCGCCCCTTCCAGTAAGGGAGAATCACCACGCGTGGGCGAGTCTCGCGAAGGACGCTCGCAACTTTCAGGCGATTTTCCCAGGTATTTTGGACGCGGCCGTCGGGAATATCGAGCGCACGCCGCCAGCCCGCGCCAAGAATTTTCGCTGCGTCGGCGGCTTCGCGTGCGCGATCTTCGGCGGTGCCGCGCGTGCCCATTTCGCCTTGCGTCAGATCGAGAATGCCAGTGCGCTGTCCGCGCTGTGCGGCCTTTAGCAGCGTGCCGCCGCAGGTCTGCTCCACGTCGTCGCGGTGCGCGGCGATGGCCAGAATGTCGAGGTGTAGGGGAGTTGGGGACATGTCACTCCAGGTTGCCCTGTTCGAGCACGACATTCTCGCGGACGATCAGCCGGTTCGCCGCCATTTCCTTCAGCGTGGGCAGCACGCGGGCCACGTGTTCGTCGGTATCCACGAAGACGATGATCACGGGCAGTTTGCCACCGGCCTCGACCAGGTGCGCCGTTTCTACGCGGTGCCGCCCCAGAAAACCCGCCATGGCACGGATCGCGGTGGCCGCGTAGACGTTTTCTCTGCGCAGGTAGTTGAGAATCTCCAGATGCAGCGGCCGGTGGCGCCACTGATCGGCTTCATTCAAGTAGATGGTGACCTGCACTGCCATGGCGTTGGCCATTCTACACCGCTCGCGCCAGCGCCATGCCCGCCAACGCTCCGCCTAGACAAAGAATGTTGTTGGTGAGGATGTTGGCCAGCATCAATCCCCACTGGCCTTGCTCGAAGTAGGCCACGGTTTCGAAAGCGTAGCTGGAAAATGTGGTGAACGAACCGCAGAAGCCGACCACCACGAGCAGCCGCCAGCGCGGGTCTACCAGAGCGCGCTCGGTGGTCCAGATGATGAAGAACCCTACGAAAACGCTGCCCACAACGTTGATGAACAGCGTTCCGTAGGGGAAGAGCGAGCCCAGTTCGAAGGCGGCGAGGCGGCTGAGGAGATAACGCAAATTGGCGCCGACGATGGCGGCGCCAGAGATGGCAAGAAAGTCTTTCACGACGGAGTCCCCCTACAAACCGGTCTTCGGATTTTGTAGGAGTTATCAGCCTGAGGCACGCAACGCGATTTCAGGCGGTTAAGGCGAACTCCATCGCCGTGATTATTTTTTACCACAGAATAGGGCTAAGAGCACACAGGAATCGATGACCGTTATTACGGGCGTACGTTGAAACGACTCTGCCAGGTTACTTCTTTCGCTCCACCAGGTACCGAGCCAGCTCTTTCAAAGTCTCCGCGCGCTCGCCGAAACTTTCCAACTCCGCAAACGCCGCGGTCACCAGCGAATCCGCTTTGCGTACGGATTCATCAATCCCGAACAGGGCCGGGTATGTGACTTTTTGCGCGGCGGTATCTTTGCCTGCGGTCTTGCCAAGCTGTTCGGAGGTTTGCGTCACATCGAGCACGTCATCGACAATCTGAAATGCCAGGCCGATCGACCGCCCAAACGCCCGCAGCTTTCTGACCTCGCTATCTTTCGCTCCAGCATAAAGGCCGCCACTCACCAGGCTGGCTGTGATTAATGCTGCGGTCTTGGCGCGGTGGATGTACTCCAGCATCTCCGCCGTAGGCTGAGTATGTTCAGCCTCGAGATCCACAACTTGTCCGCCGATCATGCCATCGAGGGTGCCGGTGCCGCGCGCGATCTCTTCGATAATTCGCACGCGCGCCTCCGCCGGACAGTCCAGCCGCGCCAGAACCTCGTAGGCCTGCGTTTGTAGCGCGTCTCCCGCCAGAATCGCGAGCGCCTCTCCGAATACTTTGTGACACGTTGGTCGTCCGCGCCGCAGATCGTCGTTATCCAGTGCGGGCAAGTCGTCGTGGATCAGCGAGTAAGTGTGCAGCATCTCAAGGGCTGCGCCCAGTTCTTCGATTTTCTTGGGGAACGATCCTGCGATCGTCTCCCTGGCAACCATGCGCCCGGCTTCCATGCATAGCACGGGGCGCAGCCGCTTGCCGCCGGCGAACACGCTGTGGCGCATGGCCTTGTGAATGGATTCCGGGTGCTGAGTTTCCAGCGGAATCAACCGGTCCAGCGCCGCGTCGGTTAGGGACTGTCCTTGTTTGAGAGTTTCTTGCAGCATTGAGCTGTGAGTATAACAAGGCGGTGGCCGGAGCGAAAAAGCGAGGACGCCGCGAGGCGTCCTCGCTTTTTCAACGATGAGGTTCAACAAGAGATTTAACCTAGCTAGTGCAAGCCTTTGGAGGCTTATGCGGCGGCGCTTTTTGCGATTGCCACGCTGCGCAGAGCAGAACTTAAAACATTCTGCACGTCATCGGCGGGGCACACGTCACTGGCGCCGGCCTCCATGGCGGCGATCCACAACTCCTCATCCGGTATGCGATAGGTGCACACAATCGGCAGCGAGGGAAAATCGTGGTGCAGATTACGGACATCGGTGAGGCGAGAGTATTCCATGTCGAGAATCACTACTTCGGGCCGCCTTCCGGCGACTTGCTCGCGCAGGTCATCTCTGGAGCGCGTCAAGTGTATAGGATTGAAATGAGAAGAGAGCCCACCGGCCAGAGATTTAGCGAGCCTGGAATCGCTTTCAAGAACTACTGCACTAAAGCCCATAGATCCTCCTGACTTACAGCCGTCAGCTACAGCGGACTAGGGCTGCGGGGAAGGGTTCAGAACCGCTACTCCACAGACATTACACCCACGAGCCTGGCGGTCCCCTACTTGCGGGCAGGCGCCTTTTCCGCCAAGGGCTCAAACGGCTCAGCTTGGAGCTTCCCGTTCTTTTTCAGCAGGATCTCCACCTTACCTTCGGCCTGTTCCAGTTCCTTCCGGCAAGTGGAGGACAGATGCATGCCTTCTTCGAAAAGTGTCAGAGACTTTTCCAAAGGCACTTCTCCCTTTTCCAGTTCCTGAACAATTTTTTCCAGGCGCTGGAGGCACTCTTCAAATTTGGCCAACGGGATTTAGCTCCTTCCTATTGTATGCAACTTCTTGCGGAGAGTGTAAAGTCTTTTCTTGTAAATAATTGGTGAATAAACTTGCGTTTTTCCAAAAAAAGGAACGCTAAGCCGTGGTAGGACTCTTCGATCCCAGAGCCTCCAGCACGTCCACTGCCGAGCTGTAGCGCCCCTGTGGCGCGCTGATTTGCGCCCCCTGCACCGTGTTTCGAACCGCCAACAGCATTTCCCTGGCAATAGCGACGCCCTCGTCCCTTGCAGCTTGCGGTGTCGGGGCGCGCTGCATTCTTTCCAGAATCGAGTCCGGCACCGAAACCCTCAGTTCGTTCTTCATGAACTCGGCGTTCCGCACGCTGACCAGGGGCCAGATGCCGGCCACCACGGGGATGCGGCAAGGCTCGATCCTCTTCAGGAAGTTTTCCAGCAGGCGGAGGTCGAAAACGGGTTGGGTTACGGCGTACTCGGCTCCAGCCTGCACTTTGAACTCGAATCGCCGGATCTCCTCGTCCAGGTCGGTAAGCCCCGGATTCGCTCCCACACCGATTACAAAGCCCGTGCCCGCACCAATCGGGTTGCCGCCCAAGTCGAGCCCTCGATTCAGGTTGTGGACGATGTTGACCAAGCCGATGGCATCTACATCGAACACGGCCGTTGCGTCCGGATAGTTGCCCATCTTCGGCGGATCGCCGGTAATGCAGATCAAATTCTTGATGCCCACCGCAGCCGCTCCCAGAAGATCACTCTGGATGCACAGCACGTTGCGGTCGCGGCAGGTGTAATGCAGAATCGTTTCGATCCCCGCCTCCCGTTGCACCAGCAATGAAAGCGCCTGATTGCTCATGCGCGCCGAAGCACGGGGGCTGTCTGGAATGTTGACCGCGTCCACGCCTACCGACTTCAGAAAACGTGAGCCGTCGACCTCCTTGCGGATATCCGTTCCTTTCGGAGGAACTACCTCCACCATGGTGACGAATTGTCCGCGGGCCAACTTTGCCCCCAAGCCGGATCGTTCTTCCAAAGGTTGAACCGGTGTGGCCAGGGGTGGGGCAGCGGTTCCAGCGACTTGAACTGAAGCAGTTTTCCCCCTGGCTTCGCCAACCCGCAGAGCGGATTTCATGACCCGGATGTGGTCAGGAGTAGTTCCGCAGCATCCTCCGACGATCCGCGCGCCAGCAGCGACGAACTTGCGCGCATAGCTCGCCATATACTCGGGCGAGCACAGGTAGATGTTTCTGCCTTCCACCGAGCGTGGGATGCCTGCATTGGGCTGCGCCGCAAGCGGCAGGGACGAGACCGCTCGCACTCGCTCGATAGCGTCCAGCATAGCCACCGGACCGACACTGCAGTTGCAACCGATCACGTCCGCGCCCCACTCTTCAAGCCGAGGCGCGAAGGTCTCGGGATCGGAGCCATCCAGACAATTGCCGTCCTCGTCGATCGTGACCTGCACGACTAGCGGCAATTTTGCTCCCACGTCTTTCGCGGCCAGCATGGCCTGACGGACTTCCTCCAGATATCCGAAGGTTTCCAGAATCAGCAGGTCGACGCCGCCTTCCGCCAGGGCCTCGATTTGCTCACGGAATGCCTGGCGGGCTTCTTCGAAAGAGGTCTTTCCCAAAGGCTCGATTCTGGTGCCCAGTGGGCCAACCGATCCCGCCACCCACACATCGAAGCTCTTGGCGGCTTCGCGAGCCAGCCGCGCGCCCGCCCGGTTAATGTCGTGCACTTTGTCGGCTATACTGTGCCGAGCCAGCCGGAAAGCATTGCCGCCGAAGGTATTGGTTTCAATGATCTCAGCTCCAGCCTGCAGGTATTCGTGGTGAATGGCACGAATCAGGTCGGGCTGGGAAAGATTCAATTCGTCATAGCAACGGTTGATGAAGACGCCCTTAGAGTAGAGCAGCGTTCCCATGGCGCCGTCGCATAGAACTGGGGACTGCTTGATTCGGGTAAGAAGGTCAGCCGCCATATACTTGGTCAGAATACAGGAACAAACAGGGATCGCGCATCTGGACTTCGGCTTCCACCGGCCGGATCGGCCGCCGTCTCGAAAACTAAGCATGAAGTGCGAAGGATGCGAGACACGGGGTCTGCTATAATCCGCTATTTCGCACCTAAATCTCCATCTTTCATGTCGTTAGGAGCCCGCCGTTTGAAGTTTGACCGTAAGAGAATCGCAGTTTTACCTGCCCTGCTGGTCGCCGCCGCGTTAGGTCTGGTCTCCTGCGGTACTAGCGGGCCAAGCGTAGCCCTTCCGCCTAGTAAAGTGACGACTCGGGTTCTGGCTTCGCAGAGCGTTGCCAGCCCAACCGCTTTTCCTGGTCTGCTGATCGTTGACGGCGAGATCGATACGCTGGTTAGAGGGGGTGAAATCGGCGCCGGGACTTCTCCAGGGCTCATGGCGATATCGCCCAACCGAACGCTGGTGATGGCCTTTGATTCGGTGAACAACAATGCGGATGTCATCGGCACCGCAAAGGAAGTGATGGCCGGGTCTATACCGCTGGGTGGATCGACCACCAGCATGGTGGTTTTGGATACAGGGTTCGGCTATGCCGCGGTGCCGGGGGCCTCATTTCAAACCGGAGCTCCTCCTGGAGCGATCGTTGTTCTGAGCCTTACGGCCGGCGGGGTTACAGCCTTGGTCAGCGTGCCGAACGCGCAGACGGTGGTATCCAGTCCGGATGGAAGCCAGCTTCTGGTTTTCAACAATTCAAACACGGTAACGGTCATGTCGCCGCTTCTGGTGAATACGGGCAACCAGGTCACGGTGACGGTGCCTGGCTTTGATAGTCCTGTATACGGGGTGTTTAGCGCGGATGGCAGCACCGCCTACATTCTGAATTGTGGCTTGCAGTGCGGCGGCACGCAGGCCAGTGTGCAGGTTCTGAACATGACAACCACGCCGCCCTCCATTGTTGGGACGCCCATCCTGGTGAATGGCGCAACCATTGGCTTTCTGTCCACCTCTGGATCGACGCTATACGTGGCCGGAATGGGAATGCCGACTGGCCCTCTGTGCGCTTCTATCGCGAGCGCCGCCTCTACTTCTGCGCAGTATTGCGGCACGCTCGACCTGGTCGACCTGACCACCCTGCGAGATCCGTATTACAATAATCCCGCCACGGAAATTGCCATTACCGACGGTTACCACGACCGCATCGATATGAGCGTCAACGGCCAGCTCTTCGTTGGCGCGTATGGCTGCACCAATGTGGGCGATGTCAACAACCCTCAAGGAGAAGTTCGCGGCTGCCTGTCTATCTTCAACACCACGAACGGCAAGGTCGTCATTCCACCGGACAATGGCGATGTCACCGGCCTGCAGGGCTTCACCACTCGCGATGTGGAATACGTCGCCGAGGGCGGCGAGCTGCGCGTCTATGACACTCTCATCGATGCGTTGATCCCGCCCAACGACTTCATCGAAACCGGAACCATCCTCGTCACCGGCTATATCATCGACGTGAAGGCGATCGACTTTTTCTGATCGGGCGATTTGTCCAGTGCCTCGTCGTTTCGAATTGCAAGCCGGAGGCTGGACGTGCTAACGTCCGGCATCTCAGGCGCGGAGGAAACCGTGACGCATAAGCTTCATCATCCTCATTCGCATACGCATAAGGAATCGTTGGCTCCGACGCGGCGGGATTTTCTTTCGTCGTTGATCTCGGCCGCGGTCTTGGCGCCATGGGCTCTGGGCCAGGACCACAAACAGAGTCCAGCCGATACGGCGGAGCGCTTCCGGCAAATGTCGGAAGACTACGAGCGCGAAGGGCTGGCCTCGCCGTTCAAAGGAATTACGACGAACGGGCAGGTGATGCCTGGGCTTTTTGAAATCAGTCCGACTGGAGTTTCTACCGAACCGGTGCGCAATGCCGCGGAGAAGTTCATCGCTACATTGACCAATGTGCAGCTGGCACGAACCATGTTCCCAGTCGAGGATGTGCAATGGCGCAAGTGGATGAACCAGCACTTTTATGCGCGGCCGGGGATCAGCTTCGCGGAGATGACCGAAGCGCAGCGGGACGCGGCGTTCGGGCTTATGCACGTTTCATTGAGCGCGAAAGGATTCGAACTCACCCGCAACGTGATGCGCTTGAACGAAACCCTGGCAGAGATGGTGGACGAGCACGTATTCCTGGGTGAATGGCTGTATTACATCACGATTATGGGAAAGCCCAATGCGACGGAACCGTGGGGCTGGCAGTTCAGCGGGCATCACGCGACCATAAATTACTTCGTGTTGGGCGATCAGGTAGTGATGACACCATTGTTTGTGGGATCGGAGCCGGTGAAGGCGACCTCCGGCAAGTACAAGGGAGTGGTCATTCTTCAGCAAGAGCAGAATGACGGGTTGGCAATGTTGTCAGGTCTCACAGAAACCCAACGGAAACAGGCCGTACTCGATTTCTCAAAGACCGGGAACAACAACTTGACGGAAGCTTTCAAAGACAATGTGGTTCTGGACTATTCCGGTTTGCGCGCGAAAGACATGGAAAACGCGGCGCGGCGGCGGTTGCGCGATCTGGTGGAGCTTTACGTCAGCAACATGGATGAGGGACACACGCGAGTGAAGATGAACGAGGTTGACGGGCACCTCGACAATACGTGGTTTAGCTGGATCGGCGGCGCGCAGGCCGATAGTGCTTTCTATTATCGCGTGCAGAGTCCGATGATTCTGATTGAATTCGATCACCAGCGGCCGGCGAATCTGGCGAGGTTTGCCGCGGATCCCAAGCAGCCGACGCAACAGCATATTCATTGCGTGGTGCGAACCCCAAATGGAAACGATTACGGGAAGGATTTGTTGCGGCAGCACTACCTGGCGCATCCGCATGCGAGCTGAAATGGCGAATCTGACGCAACGGTTTTAGCCGCAGTTCTATCTCGCCGGTTCCAGCACCAGCCGATGTGCGCCAGCTGCTTCCACTGCTTGCGACGTAAACGGCAATGTGAAGGTCGAACCTTCGTACCACGCCTTCCATTGATCCATGTAGTACGGGCTCAAAAAGTTTCCACCCTGGCCTGTAACCGTGTTTAGCGTAGATTGATCGAGGTCCGCCAGATTCGCTGTGAAGCGTTCGGACGGCCCGTGATGACCTGTGACAGCTTTCACCGTATAGGCGCTTCCTGATTGCTCTTTCAACCCCGGTGCAGCCCAGCGTCCGATCAAAGGAACCTTCCCCAGCACCGGATGCTCAATGTCAACCGCGTTGACGCTGCCCCAGTGCCAGGAAGTCAAATCCTTGGGAACTTCAGGGCCGTTCACGGCCGCTTCCACGGCCGCGGTCAACAGTTCGTCGTAGTTCGGATATTTTTCCGGCAGCCATCGCTTGGGCTGATGCAGCATCACGTTCTGCAGCCATACCGGCCGCATCTGCCAATGGTAAGTTTTCCAGCTTACGCTGGTTTGCTGTGTAGGATCTTCGGGGGCAGATCCCAGGCGGGGCTCGAGCAGCAGGCGAGTCAATTCTCCGCCTGAGTGCACAGCGATGGTGGCCGCCGTGGAGGAGGCCAGCATTCGCCCATCCCAGTTGCGCATGAGATCGGCTGCTTGTTTTGCCCGGGCGGAGGGATGCGAGGCATGATCGACCGCGTAGACAAAACGCTCAGCCGCGAACAAATCATTTTCCGAGTGAACGTCGTTCTCCAGTGCCAGCATGTCCGCAGTTGAAAACTTTCTTCCCGATTCCAGCACATGATAAATACGTTCCACGCGCCATGGCGCTTCCCACTCCGCGCTGATCGGGTAGGGATAGCCGTCGGGCGTGATGCGTCCGTTCGCCGTTGCGATCACGCCGGAAGGAGGATTGTAGATACTGGGAAGCTTGTCAAAAGGGATGTAGCCTGTCCATTCGTGGGCGTCATCGGCGCCGCTGACCGGGAGACTTCCATCGCCTCCGGCGCGAATGGGAATGTGCCCTGTGGCCTGGTAACCGATGTTGCCGTCGACATCGGCGTAAACCACATTCTGCCCCGGCGCATCGAGTTGCGAAAGCGCTTTGCGGAATCCCTCCCAGTTCTGCGCCGTGTTGACATCGAAGAACGGCATATGCAGGCCGTCGTAGAGCGTCCAACGCAGCGCCAGTTGCCGCCTTTCTCCCGGCAGAATGTCAGTGATAATCGGCCCGTGCCGTGTGATCTTGACATCGAGCGTGACGTCCGGCTGAGCTTTGACGTGGATGATCTCCGCCCGGTGCTCCGGCTGCTGCCAGCCCTGCGGTGTCTGGTATTCGCCCTGAGGGTTGAAGTTCTCGATGTAGGCGTCTGCCACCGTGGGACCGACGTTCGTGAATCCCCAGGCGATGCGTTGATTGTGGCCCACGATCACGTAGGGCACCCCGGGCAGCGTTACTCCAGCCACATCCAGATTGGCTGTTTGATTAGCAACTTGATTTACCGATATAAGATGCGCTTCGTACCACAGGTTCGGCATCTGGTGCCCGAGGTGCATATCATTCGACAGCAGAGGTTTGCCCGTGACGGTGTGCGATCCTGAAACCACCCAGTCGTTCGATCCATTCACCGCTTCGGGTGCGCGCTGTGCCCAGATTTCGGCTCCCGAGCCTCTCTGCTGCGTCACCGAGTTATCCGGCCCCTCATCATCGTCGTCGTCATCTTCGTCGTTGGAGTCGTTGTGATTTTGCTCATCGTTCAGGTCTTCCCGCATTATCGTTGGCGGACGATCGTGCCAGGAGCGGTTCACGTACAGATCGGCGGTCAACTCCGGCCCTAACTTGGCCAGAATCTTCTCTCGCGCCAGCATGTCGCCGAAGGTAAAGAAGTTGAGATCCTTCACCATCTGGTTTGCGATGACCAGGGAATCCTCTACCTGCCATGGCTTCGGCCGGTACTTCAAAAGATGGAATTCAATCGGGAGGCGGCTGCCATGGGACTCGATGAACGCATTCACGCCGCGCGCGTAAGCCTCAAAGTAGGAACGATCACGCGGACTTGCCAACTGCAACGATTTCCTGGCCGCTGCCCGCAGTCCCAGGATGCGCTGCTCGCGATCGATCTTCAGCGTATCGGCGCCCAGAATCTCGGAAAGCTCTCCGGCTCCGAAGCGCCGCATCACATCCATCTGCCAGAGGCGGTCCTGCGCGGTCACGTAGCCTTGGGCAAAAAACAAATCCTCCAGCGTTGTGGCCTCGATCGCGGGCACACCGTGGCTGTCGCGTGTGACTTTCACTGCTGCGGAGAGCCCTTTAACCTGGAGTTTGCCATCAAGCTGGGGCAGGGCCGCGCGGGCGATGAAGTAGGCATACGCGATTACGCTGACGGTCAGCAGGACAAGAATCAATATCAGCCACAGGACAATTCGTCGCCCGGTTGAATGCCGGCCAGTTACAGTAAGAGTGCTCATGAAAGTTTGATTCTAGCAGCCACCAAGCTCGTGACTTGCCCTGTGAAACCTCTGTGTCCTGTGTCGTAGAGATTTTTCGACTCTGGCCACTCTCTACCTGAAAATGAATTTCATTTTCAAGATGGCGAATGCTATCCTGACCCTTCATGCTGCAGAAGCGCATTGACGACCAGCCCTCCATCTCACGCGAGATGGTGCGTGAGGCCCAGGCGATATTGCACCAGCACCTCAAGCGGGTAGGCCTGAAGCAGACGGCGCAGCGCGACACCATTCTGCGTTCATTTCTCGAAACCCGCGACCACCTCTCTACCGACGAACTGCACCGCCTCGTCCAGAAAAAAGATGCCGGCATCGGCTACACCACCGTCTACCGCACTCTGAAACTGCTGGCCGAGTGTGGGTTGGCCAGCGAAGTCGCTTTTCATGATGGCATCGCCCGTTACGAGCACCAGTACAACCGGCGCAGCCATCACCACATGGTGTGTACCGAGTGCGGTAGTTCGGTGGAATTCTTTTCCCGCGAAGTGGACCAGTTGGAGCAGGAAATCGGCCGCCGGCACCACTACACCACGACCCGCCACACCTTCCAGATTTACGGCGTTTGTGAAGACTGCCGCAAGAAAAATGCGGTTACGCGTCTGGTCTGAAGGGATTCATGCCCATCTCCTGCCCTCAGTGCGCAGCTTCCATGCCCGATGCCGCGGCTTTCTGTCCCGGCTGCGGCCGCGCGATGAGTGTCGAGCGGGCTCGCGGCACTGTGGGTTCGCTGCCGGAAAATCTCGCTGGCGCTCTGGCCTACTTCACTATCATTCCGGCTGTAGTTTTTCTCCTCGTCGAACCCTATAGCAGGAATCGCTTCGTTCGCTTTCATTCCTTTCAATGCCTCGGAGCGTGTTTAGTGGCCGTGGTGGTGGGAGCTTTGCTTAGGGTTGTGGGCTTCGTCGTGTTTCTCATCCCGGGTGTCGGCCACCTGCTGGTTTGGCTGGTATCCATGTTGGTGAGCCTGGCGTTTTTTGCAGTTTGGGTCGTGCTGGTGGTGAAGGCGCTGCAAGGCGAGATGTTCAAACTGCCCGTGGTTGGCGATTTTGCGGACCGGCAGATTTACAGGAATTAAGCCCGATCTTGTTCGCGGGATCAAGCGGATAAATTGGTAGTGGATCATTTAACGAAGGCAAGGACACGAGGGTCGCGATCTCGCCCTTGACTTTCTTCCTCCAAGCTGTCATTCCTATTAGCTTTCCCCTGCCGCGCAGAAATGGGGCTGGATGCGGTTTTTCGGCGACTGGGATTCTCGGCCAACTGGGGCGTGTCTTGAAAGTTAGAGTCTTCTATCACGACAAGTGTTTCGACGGCGCTTCCTCCGCCGCGATCTTCTCCCGCTTTTATCGCGAGCGCATTCGCGAAGACGTCGATTTTGTCTTCTCCGGCCTCGTGCATCGCGCGGGATCGCTCTTTGATGAATCCCATTTCGACGGCGACGAAAACGCCATCGTCGATTTCAAGTACTCTCCTTCGCCCAAAATCACATGGTGGTTCGACCATCATCAGAGCGCGTTTCTCTCGCCCGAGGACGCGGCGCACTTCGAGCGCGATGAGAGCAATCGAAAGTTCTACGATCCGGACTTCAAGTCCTGCACCAGCTTTATTGCCATGATCGCGCAGCAGCGTTTTGGCTTCGATCCCACTCCTTTAGCGGACCTCGTTCATTGGACTGACGTCATTGACGGCGCTCTCTATCCCGACGCCAAGACAGCAGTCGAGATGCAGGCGCCCGCGATGAAGTTGACCATGGTCATCGAATCTGCGCCCGACCGGTTCGTCCCCAATCTGGTTCCGCTTCTCGCCACCAAATCCCTGGCTGAAATTCTGGAAGAGCCTTTCGTAGCGCCACTCCTGCCCCCACTGCTCCGCCGCCACGAACTCTCCATTGAAATCCTCAGGCAGCGCACGGAGTGCGTCGACGGAACCATTTTCTTTGACGTCTCCGATCACGAGCTCGAGGGCTACAACAAATTCGTTCCCTATTATCTGCATCCCGAATCCATCTATAGCGTGGGACTCAGCAAAAGCAGCTTCCGAGTGAAGGTTTCGGTGGGATCGAATCCCTGGGCTCCGGAAGAGCCCGTCGTCAATCTAGCCAAGATTTGTGAGCGTTACGGAGGCGGCGGACACGCCCGTGTGGGCGCCATCTCCTTCAACGTGAACCAGCACGCCGCAGCTATCAGGGCTTCCCGCGAGATCGTGAACGAGTTGCGCGCCGCGGTACGCGCCAGGAAGAGCTAAATGTGGAGACAGCCGCCCTCGGCTGTGAGTCGATCGAGGCTCGACGGCCTCTTCGTCGAGGCCGGCAGAGTGAGACGCTACTTACGTTCGGGAAAGACAGAACCATGCGGGCAACCATGGTATTCTGAGGTTTCTGTGCGCGCCGCATGCTCTCGCCGGCAACGAAAATCGACCTGCAACGGGCCCAGAAAAATCTGCTGCGGGCGGTTGCCTCCTTCGAGTTCACCAAGGGCATGTTTGTTCTGTTGATCGGCGTGAGTGCGGTCTTACTCGTCCACAAAGATGCATGGGTGATGGCCGAAAGCCTGCTGGCTCGATTGCACATCAGCACTGACCGGCACTGGGCGCGGCTTTTTCTCGATTTTGCCGACAATCTGACGGACGCACGCTTGTGGGCCGCGGCCGAGCTAGCTTTCGCTTATTCCGCCTTGCGTTTTGCCGAGGCCTACGGTCTGTGGAGGCAACGCACCTGGGCCGAGTGGCTTGCCTTCGTGTCTGGTACTCTCTTTCTCCCGCTCGAAATACGAGAACTCATGCGCGGCATCACTGCCCTGCGTTCTGTCATGTTCATCGCTAATCTGGGCATCGTGCTTTACATGTTTTTCCTGCTGCGTGCGGGACGGAGGCGCCGGCGGGAGCTGCAATCGGTCAACCCCGAAACCTCCAACGCGAACGAAGCTCAGAGCGACTGAAGCGGCAAGTAGGGTCCAACGACTCTGGCCATGCATGCCTCCGGTGTTTCATAATTTACAACTATCACGCTGCGGAGGTTCTAATGCGCGTCCTCTTGAGTTGCATCCTGTTCGTTCTTTCTACCCTTGGGGTCGCTTTTTGCCAGGATACAAATTTTCCCTCGGGCCCGCAGTATCTGATGACGTCCGGCTCACCCGTTTTCGCGCGCTCTATTTCCACGCCTTCAATGACGCTGGCAGGTCCACCTCTTGAGGTCGGCGCAAGTAATGCCACCGGAAGCCTCGTTGCCGGCGCCGACAATCAGACAGTCTTGCCGCCACGTGCAGATGCTTTGCCCAAGATTGATTTATTCCCCATCTTTTACGGCCGGCCTCCAGCCAACGTCATTGAGATTAGTGCCCCCTCTGAATCATCCTCGAATCTTCCGTCCGGCATTCTCGACACCGGAGTCTGGCAGATGACCACAGCGCAGGATTTGCGCGAACGCGGCTATGGAGTCACTCTGGTGGAAGGAGCGGCCTACGGCAAGGCGCACACTCGTCACGCGAATCGCGTCTACACCAATGCCGACATCGATCGACTGCACAGTGGAAGCCGGGAACGGCCGCCTGCGGGCTAGGGCTTGTCAGGGCTGACAGGTTCGTCCCCGCGGCAGAGAGCCCAGCATGTGAGTATGCCGATGGCGGCGATTCCGGCCCCCTTGGCCCAGGGGCTGTTCAGGATCGCCCCCCTGGCGGCGAGGCCCTGCAAAGGTTTAGGCTCCGCATCGCATCGTTCCTCTCGCGTGACCTGCTCGCCGCGATGTACTGTCACGTCCGAATATCCGGCGTTCTTTGACTGCCGGACGGCCGCCTGCCGGTAGTGAATCTTTACATCGTTCTCATCAGCGACCACCATGACTTTTCCGCTGGACTCGATGACGTCGTAGCGCGTCCACTCTTGCGTCAGCGGAATCACGGTCATGCAGTTTACGCGCACTCTCATTCCCCGCGCGCTGTTCAGGTGCAGGCTGCCATGGTCGAGGACGAGTTCATCCTCCTCAAACTGCACGAGTGTATCGGACTGAATTGTAACCGTGGATCCGTCAACATCGATTTTCGCGGTGCTTTCCGTGCGGGTCTGTACCGAGTCGTGGGGAAAAATCGCGATGGAAGTGGGCGCGGGTTTCCCATTCAGCCAAGCTCCTCCATCGCTGTGGAGCATCGCCCGCCTCAGGTCCTGTGCCATCAGCGACGTCAACAGAACAGCAATCATCGCGCCGCAGCCGAGCTTGTGCCATTCCGCCAAACACACCCCCGCCCTTTCCGCACGAACTGCCTGTTACAAGGATACCTGCCGCTATCTTCGCCGGGTATTGCTTTATATGATACCGGCGCGATAGCTAACTTCCCGGCTTTCCATCCCTTGCGCCGCTTATGCGACGTCCTTGATTAACCGTTCTACGGGAACTCCTGTAGAACCTTGGGCTTGGCGATTGTATTTTGGCGCGAATCAAAACCTGAGTGGTCGGGTTATAGCATTTGGTGGCTGCCACTCGTCGGGAGGTGTGTCTGTGAGTATCAGGGTCGCCATTGCCTGCGCCATCTGTGGTCAACCGGTCCCCTTGGAAACCGCCAAAGGCGATGAGGGCGGCCGGAGCGTTCATGAGCAATGCTATGTGCAGAAGCTGACCCACGACCGGGACGCTCGGGAGCCGGGCTGGTACCAACCCGGTGCTTCCGATGCGGTACCGTGGAGCGATGCCTAGACGCGGGCGAAGTCGATATAGCCGTGCTGGACGTCAACGCGGATCAGCTTGACACGCAGTTTGTCTCCAACGTCTACTCCTTGCTGACCCTGAGCCAGCAAACCCTCGATGTGCGGCTGCGCCACACGTACAAACGTTCCTTTGGGAGTTGCGCCGGTGACAATGGCATCGAACATGGCGCCGATGCGGTGCTGCATTGCCACCGCAGCCAGCCGCTTTGACATCTCACGTTCGACTTTTCGCGCAGCGTCTCCCTTTTCGGTGCAATTGGAGGCGATCAGGGTAAGTTCGTTATCCGAATACGGATTAGGCTGGCCCGCCAGCATGGCTTTAATAATTCTTTGCGTCACCATGTCAGCGAAGCGTCGATTCGGGGCGGTTGAATGCGTGTAATCTTGAACCGCCAGGCCGAAGTGCCCAGGCGCGGGTTCGCCCGGGCGCTCCAGAACGTATTCTCCGGGCCCAATGAGCTTGATCACGGCGAGAGAAAGATCGGCAAAGTGATCCGGGTCGGCAGCCTTGCGCCTGATTAACAAATCATTGAGAGCCTTGGAATCCGGTGTAGCCGGTAGTTTCTCGCCATGAGTCGCGGCCAGTTGCACGATACGATCCCAGCGCTCCGGCTGCTTCACGATGCGGCGCAACGACGAAACTTTTTCCAGCATCCGCGCTACTACGCCGTTCGCCGCGATCATGAAGTCTTCAATCAATTCGGTGGCGTGGTTTTTCTGCTGCGGTACCACGTCGACCACCTGAGCATTCAACACCAGCGGAAGCACCTCGTTGGTCTGCAGGTCGAGCGCTCCGTTCTCATAACGCCGGCTCCTCAGCTTCTCCGCTGTCTCATCCTGCAGGCGCAATTGGGCCTGCAGATCGGCGGAAGCCGCCACCTTCGGCGGCGGTGCACCCGTGCCTTCCAACCACGCCCCCACCGAGTTATATTGCAGTTGCGCCTGGTTGCGAACCAGCGCTCGATAGACATCGCTGGACGTGACGTGGCCATTCGCGTCAACCACAAACTCCGTGACCACGCTCAAACAGTCCTGATGCTCGAGCAGGGAAGTCTTGCCCGTAGAAAGCTCTTCCGGCAGCATGGAAAAAATTCGGATTCCGGCGTAGACCGTCGTTGTTTCGCGGGCGGCGTGCTGATCGATCGCGGTCAGCTTGGGGGCGAAGGCATCTACATCGGCAATTCCAATCAGAACCTTGGTATCGCCGTTCGGCAATCGTTCCGCAACCTCAATCTGATCCAGGTCGCGGGAAGCGTCATTGTCGATGGACGACCACAATTGATTCCGCAGATCGCGGACCGTTCCTGCGGCGGCGACAGCGGGAGGATGACTCCGCAACTGTTCCAGTTGCTGTTGGATCTCCGGTGAGAAGTCCGGTTGAAACCCGTGTGCCTGCACCACGGCTCTTGCAATGGCTTGCAGGTCGAGTTGAGCTGTGTTGGCCGTCACTCGGTGACCACAGCTTTCACCAGATTCCGCGGGCGGTCCACGTTGTATCCCTTTTTTGTTGCGACATGGTACGCGAAAAGTTGCAGCGGGATTACTTCGACAATGGGCAGCAACAGTTCGGGCGCGGCCGGAACGAAGAAAACGTCATCCGCAATGTCGGCAACTTCGTGATCCCCTTCAGTGGCTACCGTCACCAGCCGTCCGCGTCGCGACTTTACTTCTTTCATCACTTCGAGAGTACGGCGGTAGCGCAGAACCGAATCCGGATCGTGGTGGTCGCACGTTGCCAGCACCACCACCGGAAGATGCTCATCAACCAGAGCGTTAGGCCCGTGTTTGAGCTCACCTGCGGGATAGCCTTCGGCGTGCGCGTAAGAAATTTCCTTCAGCTTGAGTGCTCCCTCGCGCGCAATGGCGTAATGGACGCCACGTCCCAGGTACAAAAACTTTTCCGCCTGAAAATGCTTCTCTGCGAATTGATCGGCAAGATCGTCCCAGGCCCTAAGATTGTTCTCGATCGAATCCGGCAGGCGCAGCAGTCGTTGCAGGTACGAGCGCGTGACCTCGGTAGTCATGCGCCCGCGTTTTCGCGCCAGGAATAACGCCATCAGATAGAGAATCGTCACCTGGGTGGTGAAACTCTTGGTCGCAGGCACGGCGAGTTCGGGGCCCGCTCCGGTGATTAACGCAGCACTGGCTTCGCGGGGAATCGTCGCCTCAGCCACGTTAGAGACTGCAATGGTCTTCACGCCGCGGGTCAAGGCCTCGCGCTGTGCCGCAATGGTGTCGGCGGTTTCGCCGGATTGCGTGACCACCATCACGATGGGATCCACAGCCGCGTGCGTGGAGCGATAACAATATTCGCTGGCATATTCAACGTCGACGGCCACGCCGGAAAGGTCTTCGATCATGATTTCGCCGGCGAGGCCGGCGTGGCGGCTCGATCCGCTCGCTGCGATAATCAGCTTTTCGAACGTCAGCAGGGCGCTCTCAATGGCGTGCAATTCGCCCGGAAAGAGGATGTCATTCTGCAGGTGCTGTTCAACCGTCTTGGCGATGGCTTGCGGTTGCTCGTAGATTTCGCGGCGCATTGCATGGGTAAAACCAGCGGCTGCGCGGTTGGAACTGGGCTTGGTTGGATTCATGATCGACTGCCGCGAGAGTAAATCATTTGACGCGACTGGAGCAACCGGCTCACGAAATGATTACGCGCGTGGACGTTTTCTCACAGAATCCGTTATTCTCCGGTGCGGTGGGGTGCCGCTGGTATGAAATGGGTTTGGACTGAATTGCGCAATCGTATTCCCGCATTTTGCATTTTCGGTTCTCTACTGTTTTGTTTCATCGCGCTACCGCTCGAAGCGGCCGAGCCTTTCTCGCGCAACCTTGATTCGGGCTGGCATTTTCGCGCAGTCGCAAACACCGACAGAGCCGACGTCAAGCAATGGCGTCCCGCGCAAGTTCCAGGAGTGGTTCAAACCGATCTGCTGCACGCCGCTCTGATTCCTGACCCGTTCGATCGCGACAATGAGTTCCATCTGCAGTGGATCGGATTGGCCGACTGGGAGTATCAGACGACGTTTCAAATCGATAGGGCCACACTCGCGCACGACCATGCTGATTTAGTGTTTGAAGGTTTGGATACGTTCGCTGACGTTTACCTGAATGACCAGCCGATTCTGCACGCGGACAACATGTTCCGCCGCTGGCGAATCCCTTCAAAAACATTGCTGAAGGTTGGGCCGAATACACTGCGAATCGTTTTTCATTCGGCGGTCGAGAAGATGCTTCCCTACGTAAAGACGCTGCCATACGTTTTGCCGTCGGTCTCAACCAACAATTCTGGCAACGAAGAGAACATCGCGACCGCCCCTTACACGCGCAAAGCCCCGTACAACTACGGCTGGGACTGGGGTCCGCGCTTCATGACCGAAGGCATTTGGCAACCGGTGCGCCTGGAAACCTGGGATGCTCTGCGCATTGAGAATTATCACATCCACCAACAGAGCATCATCGCCGACTTGGCCAACCTTACGGCTGAACTTGAGATCGAGGCCGGACGGCCAACGGCGGCCACTCTCACCGTCGCACACGATGAAATGTCGGGGCCGCAGACGGCCGATGTAACTCAGGCGCTACAACTCAATGCCGGAATGAACCACGTCTCCGTTCCCCTGCGGATCGCCGCGCCGAGGCTCTGGTATCCAGTGGGGTACGGAGCGCAGAGTCGATACCGGTTTTCCGCCTCGATCCGCATCGGTCGTGAAGTTACAGCTCACACAGAAGTCAGGACCGGGCTGCGCTCGATCGAACTGCGCCGGGTTCCTGATCCGTGGGGAAAGAGTTTCGAGTTTGTAGTAAACGGTATTTCTGTATTCGCGAAGGGTGCGGACGTCATTCCCTTCGACAGCTTTCCCAACCGTGTGACTCCTGCGATTCATCGCAACATCCTACAGGCGGCTCGCGACGCGCACATGAACATGGTACGGGAATGGGGAGGCGGTTATTACGAGTCCGATGATGTTTACGATATCTGCGATGAACTCGGAATCATGGTGTGGCAGGAATTCATGTTCGGCGGCGACATGGTTCCCGGAGATGTGCCCTTTCAAGAAAACGTTCGGCAAGAGGCCATCGACCAGATCAAGCGCCTGCGCGATCATCCCAGCATTGTGATCTGGTGCGGAAACAACGAAGTTGAAACCGGCTGGCATCATTGGGGCGATCGCCAGGAATTCAAGGAGTCTATCTCTGCCGAAGCGCGCGAACGTGTCTGGCAGGATTACGTGATTCTCTTCGCTGACATTCTCAAGAGCGCGGTCACGCAATATGCCGATCCCACGCCCTACACACCCAGCTCTCCCAGCGCCAACTTTGAGGAAGTTCCCGACAATCAGCACAACGGTGACATGCATTACTGGCAAGTCTGGCACGCGCAAGCGCCGGCGCAAGATTATACGAAACAATTTCCGCGCTTCATGTCGGAATATGGATTCCAGTCTTTTCCCGAACTGCGCACCATCCGCTCATTTTCCAACAGGCCCGAAGACTTCGACATTCGCTCCACAGTCATGCAGGCGCACCAGAAGAATAAGGGAGGAAATGAGCGCATCCTTACTTACATGCTGCGTGACTACTGGCAGCCTAAAGACTTCGCTTCGTTTGTGTATCTGAGCCAGGTGCAACAGGCGGAGATTATCAAGATCGGTGCCGAGCACTTACGCCGGCAACGGCCGCGCACCATGGGCTCGCTTTACTGGCAGTTGAATGACTGTTGGCCGGTGGCTTCCTGGAGCAGCATTGACTACTACGGCCGTTGGAAAGCTTTGCACTACTATGCGCGCCGCTTCTATGACGATGTGCTGATCTCACCCTTCCTGAACGACGATAAAGTGGATGTATACGTCGTATCAGACAAACTGCAACCGTTTGCCGGGACGATCCACGTGCGTCTGCTCGATTTTTCTGGGAATGTGTTGCTCGATCAAAATAAACAGGTTCAAATTCCCGCGCAATCGAATTCGATTTACTTCACTGTCGATAAGGCAGAACTTGCGGCAAAGGCTGACCTGCGCAAGAGCTTTCTGGTGTTTGACCTGGAAATGGCCGGAAAGAAAATGTCACGAAACGAAGTGTTCTTCGATGTGACGCACAGCCTGGGATTGCCAACCACGCCCAAGATTGAAACAACGCTCCGCAAAACCGGCGAAGACTACGAAGTTATTTTGCTGTCGCCGCAGCTCGCGCGCAACGTCTACTTGTCTTTCGGCGATGTAAACGTGCAACTCTCGGATAACTATTTCGACCTCCTCCCAGGAGAGCCGGCAACGATCCCAATGAAATCTTCCGCAAGCCTGGAGCAACTAAAAGCTGCGCTTACGGTAACGTCGCTGATGGACGCCTTCGCAGCGAAATAGCCGCGACGACGGTCGCCCAAGGGACTAAATCGGGGATCTCGACCCTCCCTTCCACGCAAATTAGCGTGAGATAATGGCTTTACGCTGCGGCCCCGTAGCTCAGTTGGATAGAGCAGCGGTTTCCTAAACCGTTGGTCGGCGGTTCGACTCCGCCCGGGGCCCCCATTTTCAACAACCCGGCCTGCGACAATTTGTCCTTTCTGGCCGTGTGGTACGGGACAACTCGTCCCGATTGCGCGGCAGCTGTTTCATCAGCATTTAGAATCAGTCACTTAGAAGGTCGTCAGATGGAACCAGGATTGCTTCGAAAAGAAGGTTCGCTGGCACGCATTTTTTGGAGCCCACGATGACGCAGAACCTGGCCCCCGTGATACAAGACCTTACGCAGGAAACCTGGCCCTGGCAGGACAAAACCGCAAAGTTGTGTCTCCAATTCCACGATAACCTCTTACAGGAGGTGGCCTTGAGTGGGGGCGTGGTTACGATCGGCCGCCAGCCGGACAACCTGCTCCGCATCGATAATCCCATTGTCTCTGGGCACCATGCCAGGATCTTCTGGGAAAACAACCACTATGTTCTTGAAGACAACGAAAGCTTCAACGGCACTTACCTTAACAATCACAGTGTTTCGAGGGCGGTGCTTAGCGATGGGGACGTCATCGTTATCGGAAAACACCGAATCCAATTTCACGATGCGGTGGGAAAGCGCGATGCGTGGTCCTCTTCTATGGCCCAGGATCGCACCAGCGGGTGGCAGGCTCAAGTGGAAAAAGGCGCGCCCCCCCAGCTGGAAGCTACCATGGTGCTGGATAGCGTCAAGCTCAAAGAAATGATGGCCAAGATGGCCTCCGGAATGGCGCCTGTGCGGCCGTCGGCTATTGCACTGGTGCCGACCCGCGAATCGAGGGCGCTGAGACCGCGACAAATAGGCATGGTAACCGTCATCGCCGGCCGAACCGACCGGCAGCAGTACCTTCTCTCCAGCAAGCTCAACGTGATCGGCAAATCCGCGATGGCCAGCATTCGCCTGAAACGATGGTTTGCTCCCCGCGTCGCGGCTTCGATTCACCAGCGGGAAGATGGATATTTCCTCGTGCGGGCGGCAAAGAACATCCTCATCAAAGTCAATAATGCCGAACTAACACAAGGGCAACAAGAACTTAAAAGCGGCGACCAATTTGAAGTCGCCGGAATGGTCGCCAGGTTTGGCTATGAAAACGGGTAAATCTTGCCGCAGAGTTAGGTCGTGGTAGCCCTATTGATGTCAGCTCGTCCCAGGGAGGGACGGATTGATGGGGTTCATTGGGATAAACAGCGGGAGCGCCGCCCCCAATGATTTCAGTCACTCGCGTTGTTACTAACGATTGGCTCGGTTTCGTTTTCGAAAGGCTGCACCGAATATTGTGCTATAATAATCTTCAACGCTACTGCCACGGTTTGCTCGTGACGCGGTGATCCTATTGGATCAGATTCATCTCCGCTTTTCCTGCCCGCCGTTTATTCAGCGTAAATCAAAACACATGGGCGGCATGGGAACTCACTACACGTGTACAGATCAGGCCTCTCCAGAAAGAACAATTACGAATGACGAGCTTTACTGAAATACCTCTATCTTCTGCCTTGCAGCAGAGGCTGGCGGCCAATCAATTTATTACCCCTACGCCGATTCAGGCGCAGGCAATTCCTTACGCCCTTGAGGGCAAAGACGTGCTGGCCACGGCGCAGACCGGAACCGGCAAGACGCTGGCGTTTCTGGTTCCGATCATCGAGATGCTGCAACTCGAATCCTCTCAGAAGGTCCGCGTACTGGTTTTGCTGCCCACGCGTGAGCTGGCGATTCAGGTCAACGAAGAATACGAGAAACTGCGCGGCAAGAATCTGTCGAAGGCGGCGCTGGTGATCGGCGGCGTGTCGGAGAAGACGCAGATTCAGGCCGTGCGCGCCGGCTCTACCCTGGTGGTCGCAACTCCGGGGCGGTTGCAGGATTTCATTAACCGCAGGCTGATTGATTTGCGCGACGTCAAAATCCTGGTGCTCGACGAAGCCGACCGCATGCTCGACATGGGTTTTCTGCCGGCTATCCGGCGCATTCTCGCAATCTTGCCGCAACGCCGGCAGACATTGTGCTTCTCGGCCACGCTGGAGCAATCCGTCGCCGGTTTGGTAAACGATGCCATGCGCGACCCGGTGCGCGTGGCAGTGGGTTCGGTGCTCAAGCCGGTGGAGAGCGTCCGGTTGCAGGCTTACGAAGTGCGTCCTGCAGAGAAACCCGATGTGTTGCGGCAGTTGCTCTATGCCGAGAAGGGACAGACGCTCATCTTTGCCCGCACCAAGCGCGGCACGGAACGGTTGGCCAAGGAACTGGTGCGCGAAGGTTTTTCTGCGGCGATGATTCATGGCGACCGCTCGCAAAGCCAGCGTAATGGCGCTCTCAGTGGATTTCAGCAGGGCCACTTCCAGGTGCTTGTAGCCACCGACGTGGCTGCTCGCGGTTTGCACATTGATGACGTGGCGCATGTGATCAACTACGACCTGCCCAAGATGGCGGAAGATTTTATTCACCGCGTGGGACGCACGGGGCGTGCAGGGTCGGAAGGACTGGCTACCAGTCTAGTGTCGGGCGGCGAGGTGATCGAACTGCGGCACATCGAGCGCGCGCTGAAACTGAAAATTGAGCGCAAGCAGGTGGATTGGGCGAATGCAGGCCGCTCCGAGCATGTCGTCCAAAACACTCTGGCCAGCCGGACGCTGACCAGGCTTCCCGGAGAAATATTCGCGTAAGTGGAAAAGATCCCTGAGCAAATTGAAGGGGCGCGTCTTAGAGACGCGCCCCAGTTTTTTGGGAATGGAGTTAAGTCAGAGTTGCATTTGAGCCGAAGGTTTATGGTTCAGTTTTCTCTGGAACGCGTTCACGGGGAATACTGGAAATATCGCGATCATCGTCTCCCATTTGAAACAGCGCAGCTTGCTCGGCGGCGTGCCTTTGCAACTCGTCCAAGTCGAGTTCGCTGGAATCGCTCGACGTCCCTGCTGGTTCATCCTTGCGCTGAATACGGCGTTCGGCCTTGTCGCGCTGTTTTTGCTGGCGCGTGTGTTCCTTCTGGCGTTTGGTAAAGCTCGATCGACCTCGTCCTGGCATAGCAATCTCCAATCATAAATTTTGACAATGCGGGTGGCGTCTTGCGCTCGATCAACCTCGCGAATCGAGCAACGGCGAGCCGACCCAATCTCCGGCGAACTGCAGGCGCGCCCTTCGTTTCATCGATAACTTCATCCGGGTGGGCTCTGCGCTGCTACCAGCGGGGTTCCCGGGGCTGGCGCGCATGCCCCTGATAATCGTCGCGACTGCCGCCTCCTCCGCCGCCAAAACGTTTTCCACCGCCTCCGCCGCCACGCGGGGCATCGGTCTTTGGTTTCGCTTCGTTGATCTTCAGGGCGCGGCCGCCGAGTTCGGTTCCATTCAGCGCCGCGACCGCCTTGTCAGCTTCACCAGCATTCGTCATTTCGACGAAGGCGAAGCCACGGGCGCGGCCGGTTTCACGGTCGGTGACAATACTGACGCGTTCGACTGCGCCATGCGCTTCAAACAAGCCACGTAATTCTGGCTCGGTGGTGCTGTGAGGTAAGTTGCCGACGTAAAGATTCTTCATAGGAGTTCTTCTCTTTCTGCTGCGATTGTTTCCGTAGAGAGCGTTTCTGCCGGGGTTGTTTCTGCTACGGGCGTTTCTGCTGCAAACAAGGTTCGAGGAACAGTGGGATCGGGTGCGGAATACTGTTCGATGGCTTCAGCCCAGCGGGAAGGTCTTGGTGTTTCTCGTGTGGCGCGGGAGCGAGCTTCGCTGACCGCGCGGACACTGGATATTTTCCGGCAAGCCTCCAGAATTCCCCAGCGCTGCTGTGATGCACTAGCTGAAGCCTCAGCGAGCAAGGCTGCGACCAGGTCCTGGTGCAGGGCGTCCGCATTCGGGTCCGCGGGGGCTTCGTCAGAATGGGGCACAGCCGCAAGATAGTTGGGCCCGCCCACGAAGAAGGCAATTTTCTGCGGAGGAGTGGCGCTCCGGAGGTCGGTGCAGAACTTGTCCCGGCCGTCAGTTTCTCCGGCCGCGTTGATGAGCACCAGATTGTACAAATCAGCGCGCCACCAGCCGCGCGCCTCGAGCACATCCGCTGCGCAGTCCACCTCAATGCCGAGCCGACGCATCACGTCGGCCCGCAGATCGCGCTTCGTCTGCGAAGTGTCGAGCAAGAGTACGCGTTTCTTCTTCACTGAAACGCCATCGGGATTCGGCTGCGGCAAAGCGAGACCGGGAGCGGTCATGCCATCTTCTCTCTAGAGCTGGTTTGCGCCGGAGGGGCCACTAAGTGTTTTTCGGCCAGAGCCTTCAGCATTTTTTGATTGCTCTGACGGCGGCTGATCTTCTGCCTGCGCCGCCGGTTAAATCGGGCTTTGTCGCCGTTGATCCCGGACATATTTCTCTCCTGTGTTGAAGACTGGTTGAGTGGGCGTGCCGAAGATTCCCTTACACGCGAATCGCCGAATCGGCCAGGCTGCGTGGCCACTCCTGGAAGTCGATGTTTTGGGATTGAAAGACCTGACTTTCAGAGGTACTCAGGTCCGACACGTCATTCGCCTTTCAGAGAATTTCTCAATCGCGAAGGCGCAACGTGCTGTTAGGGTGTCTTCGAGGTCAAGACCTTCAGTATACGCTGCATTTGCAGATCTTGCCCAGCATTGCGCTCCCGAAAATCGCGGAAGGTCAAAGAATTCCCACTCAAGCACTGATGACCTTTATGGTTGCGAAGGGCTGACGTTAGTGGGTTTTGAACTTTTGCAGAGAAGCAGGCACAGCACCAACGCTCCTCCGCCGGCAGCGGCGCCAATCTCGATCCACTTTATGTTCAACCCATGAAGGGGCTCTCCGGGTGGCTGCGCGGCTCCGCAGGCTGCCTCATCGCGCGTTACCTGCTGTCCCTCATGCACCGCGGCGGATAAGGAGGCGTTGTTATCTGGCGTCGCTTTTCGGGGCGCTACGGTCTGCGTAATATTCACATCGCCCTTGCGAGCCGCGACTTGCACCGCACCGCTGAGGTCGGCCACGTCGTACTGTGTCCGTTCGTTCGACGAGGGCTCGACCTTGATGCAGTTCACGTGTACGCTCATTGACGTCGAAGTTCCCACGGAGACGCTTCCATGCTCCAGGCTCAGAGAGTTGACTTGTAGCTTCACCACCGATTCCGGTTGAATCAGGACAGACGACCCTTCGGCGTCGAGATTGGCGACGGAGCCAGGCTTGGTCTCTACGACATCGCCGGGAAAGATCGCGGTGGAGTCGGCCACTTCCGCGCCGTTCACCCAGACTCCGCCCTTGCTATGCACGACGGCAGCGCCCGTGTCCGCAGCCAGCAACGACAGCGGGCACAGCATGGCCATTGCCCAGCAAAGAAAATTGCGTAAAGCATACACACTCATAGCCCGAAAGAAATTCCCACAACGTAGCTAAGAGATCGTAGCGGGAGGGTGTCAGGTCGTCTATTAGCTCTCTGGATGCGGGGCGCGCAATGATATTGTGGGAGGCTGTTTGGCAGAGGGCAGTTTGACCGAAAATGGTTTGACAAAATATGGAACCAATCCTCGTCAATAGTCCAGTGATTGAATTCCGCGACGTAGCCTACGCTTTGCCTACTGGTCAGCCGTTGCTCCAAGGGCTGAATCTGCAGGTACAGCGCGGCGAGACCCTGGTCTTACTGGGGCGCAGCGGTTCAGGGAAGACAACCACACTCAAATTAGTAAATCGATTGCTCAACCCGAGTGGTGGCGAAGTCCGTGTGAATGGCGCGCCCACTGCGGAAGGCGACGTGATTCGTCTGCGCCGCAGCATCGGATACGTCATCCAGGATGTGGGCTTATTTCCCCATTTTACGGTGGAGAAAAACATTGGCCTGGTTCCGCGAATCGAGGGCTGGGCCGCCGAGCAGATTCATGGGCGCGTCATGGAATTGTTGCAGATGGTTGGGCTGGAACAACAAATAGCCTCGCGTTATCCGCACCAACTCTCGGGCGGGCAGCGGCAGCGAGTAGGAGTAGCTCGGGCGCTGGCCGCCGATCCGGCAATTCTCTTGATGGATGAACCGTTCGGCGCGCTCGATGCGCTCACCCGCGACCAGGTACAGCGCGAGTTTCTTTCACTGCAGCAGAGGCTGAACAAGAGCGTGGTCTTCGTCACGCACGATCTGCGGGAAGCTTTGCGGCTCGGGTCGCGCATCGCGCTCATGGACGCGGGACGGATGATCGTTGTCCTTACACCCGAGGAGTTCCTGCGATCGAGTGATCCGTTGGCCGCCGCTTATGTGCAGGCTTTTCGCGGCGGACTGGACTCCACCACAAAACGAGGCGAGTCATGAACCTCTTTCACTTCCTTCTGCAAAACCACGAACAGGTCCTCGAGCTTACGATGGAGCATCTCTGGCTGGTGGGGATCTCCACGCTGCTCGCAGTGCTGATCGGTATACCTTTGGGCATAGTGAGCGCGCACTGGCCGGTGTTGAACAAGCCGGTGTTGGGAACGGCGAACATCGTTCAAACAATTCCGAGTCTCGCTCTGTTTGGATTTCTGCTGCCGGTGCCCTGGCTTGGAGATCGTGCCGATCGCCTGGCGATTCTCGCGCTGACCCTCTACGCACTGCTGCCCGTGATTCGCAATACTTACACAGGAATTCGCGGAGTAGATCCCGCCGTGGTCGAAGCTGGGCGTGGCATGGGACTCACCGACAGCCAACTCCTGTTCCAAGTCGAGCTGCCGCTGGCGGTGAGCGTGATCCTCTCGGGCGTGCGCGTGGCGGTGGTGGTTTCGGTGGGACTAGCCACGATCGCGGCCGCAATTGGCGCGGGAGGATTGGGCGAGTTCATCTTCCGCGGCCTCGCCATGGTAAACAATCAACTCATTCTGGCAGGAGCGATCCCCGCCGCGATTCTGGCGCTGTCGGCGGATTTCGGCCTGGGATGGCTGGAGAAGCGTTTACGGCCACGATGAAACGGGGTGGGCACCGACGGCATTGCGGCTCTTTCGCAGCAGAGCGCTGTGGTTTGGCCTGCCTGTTTCTCCTGACGCTATTCTTCTCCGCGTGTTCATCTTCCCACTCTGATCGCGTTGTGGTTGGTTCGAAGAATTTTACGGAGTCTCTGATTCTCGGGGAGCTCCTCGCCCAGCAGATTGAAGCACACACGCATTTGAAAGTGGAACGCCGCTTTTACCTCGCCGGCACCTACATTTGTCAGCAGTCGTTGATCGCCGGGCGCATCGATATGTATCCCGAATACACCGGCACTGCTCTCACTGCCATCCTCAAGCAGAAAGTTGGCGGGGATAAGGCGGAAGTCTATCAACGCGTCAAGAGCGAGTATGAAGCACACCTCGGCCTTACGCTCGGCCCCCCGTTCGGTTTCAACGACACTTTTGCGATGGAGATTCGTGGAGAAGACGCGCGCCGCCTGGGCGTCAAAACCTTATCGCAGGCAGCTGCATTCGCTCCGCAATGGCGAGCCGGTTTTGGCTACGAATTTATGGAGCGGCCCGACGGCTACGCCGGGCTAGCCGCCGCTTACGGCCTGCACTTCGCCGCGGCGCCGCGAGTGATGGATCTGGGGTTGCTCGCCCCGGCATTGAAAGATCGTCAGATTGACCTAGCTGCGGGCAATGCCACCGACGGGCTGATTCCGGCGCTGGATCTATTCGTTCTCGAAGATGACCGTCACTATTTCCCTCCGTACGAAGCGGTCGCAGTGATTCGGCAACAGACCGTGCAGCAGCATCCGGAGGTTGCCCGGGCGATTGCCGAGTTAGGCGGCAAGATTTCGGACCGGGAAATGCAACAACTGAATTACGCTCTCGACGGCCAGCATCGCGATGTGAAAGATGTGGCGCGCGAATTTCTAAGGGGCAAGGGACTGATTCAGTAGATCTGGTGTGGGGACAGCCGCCTCGGCGGTCCCGCCAAGCGGAGCGAGGGGGACTCCTCGGCCGTGGTAAGTCAGATCAGCACCTCGCCCCGCAAAGTCAGCACCGCGTTTCCTTTGAGGATTACGCGCTCTCCCGTGACTTCGCACCACAGTTCGCCGCCACGCTCCGAGACTTGACGCGCGTGCAGGCTGGTCTTGCCCAGCCTCTGCGCCCAATACGGCGCCAATGAGCAATGCGTCGAACCGGTCACGGGATCCTCCGGAATGCCGTAGCTGGGAGCGAAATAGCGAGACACGAAATCGGCGTCATCGCCTGGAGCAGAGATTGCCACCCCCGCTGGATGAAGCTTCTCGATCAACCGAAAGTTGGGACGAATATTCGTAACCTCTTCTTGAGACTCATAGATTGCGAAGTAGTTGTCTTCGACCTGTACCACTGCAGCGGGGGCCCTGCCCAGGCCTTCGATCAATGCGGTTGGCGGATCTGCGCAAGTCCAGGGTGCGAGCCGGGGAAGATCCATGGACAACAAATCTCCGTCGCGTGAAACCGTGAGCGCGCCGCTGAAACGTGTTTCGAACCGCACCGACTCGCGTCCGGTTTCCAGAATCCGCAACACGACGAAGGCGGAGGCCAGCGTGGCATGTCCGCAGAGCTTTACTTCGCAACGGGGTGTGAACCAGCGCAATTCGAAATGATCGCCGCGCGGGACGAAATACGCGGTCTCAGAAAGATTATTTTCGGCTGCGACCGCCTGCAGCAATTCGTCATCTAACCAGTCCTTAAGAGGGCAAACCGCCGCTGGATTGCCCCCGAAACGCTTGGCAGTGAATGCGTCAAGGTGAAATACGGGTAGAGACATCACCCTATGGTACTCGGGCGCATGGGAGGAATAGAATCCTCCGCATTTGCGCCAGCCACGGCTAATATGCTTCGGTTGCCGTGAAGGAGACTGCATGCCAGCCACGCACACCGATACTGCTGTCCGTCACGATCTGATGGAGCAACTCGCGGATGCACGCCGGCGCACCGACGATCTGTTTTCGGTGGTCAGGCGCGAGTATCTCTACGAACGGCCCATTGCCGAACGTCATCGCATCATCTTCTACGTCGGACACCTCGAGGCATTCGATTGGAATCTGTTTCACGATCGAGTCTTTGGACTCGAGAGTTTTCGTCCTGAGTTTGACCGTCTGTTTGCCTTTGGGATCGATCCGGTCGGAGGAGGTCTGCCCACTGATCAGCCTTCGGACTGGCCTTCGATCGCGGATGTTCAAGGCTACGTCAAAAAAATTAGAGCCGTTCTGGACGAGAAGCTTGCGGACGCACTTGCCGATTCCGACTTTCCCGCGAGCGAAGGATTTCCACTGCGCACTCTGCTCAACGTGGCCATCGAGCACCGTCTCATGCACGCGGAAACGCTGGCTTACATGTTGCATCAGCTGCCGCTTGATCGCAAAGTGAAGCACTCCGAATTCTTAATAAGCGGTACTCCGCCCGGGGATTACGGCAGCGTCGAGGTTCCGGCTGGCACGGTTACGCTCGGTCTTGCGCGCGGGCGCGATCTATTTGGCTGGGACAACGAGTACGAAGCTCACACCGTCAACGTCCCGGCGTTTGCCATCGATCGATATATGGTGACGAACCAACAGTATCTCGAGTTCGTCAACGCGGGCGGCTACGAGACCCGCGAGTTCTGGTGCGACGCTGAGAACAGTGAAGACTGGAGCTGGAACTCCGGGCAGGGAATTTCTCATCCCGCTTTCTGGAAGCGCAACAACAACAACAAAAACAAAGACGAGCGGTGGCTCTATCGCACGATGTTTGAGGAGATTCCGTTACCGCTGGACTGGCCTGTTTATGTAAGTCAGGCGGAAGCGAAAGCATACGCGCGCTGGGCAGGGAGGTCGCTGCCTACTGAGGCCGAGTGGCAGCGTGCAGCGTACACTACGCCGCCGGGCGTCGAGCAGAAATATCCCTGGGGCTCGGAAGAACCTGCGGAGCAATTCGGTAGCTTTGATTTCGCACGCTGGAGTCCCGCGCCCGTCCATGCGTTTCCTCAAGGCCGAAGCGCATTCGGCGTTTACGGCATGTTGGGCAATGGCTGGGAGTGGACTTCGACCGAGTTCGCTCCCTTTCGTGGATTTGAGCCGTTCCCGTTCTACCGCGGTTACTCAGCCGATTTTTTCGACGGCAAACACTTCGTCCTGAAGGGTGGATCGGCGCGCACCGCGGCGTGCATGTTGCGGTCTTCGTTCCGTAACTGGTTCCAGTCACACTACCAATTTGCCTACACCGGATTTCGCTGCGTGAGCCGCTGAGATTTCAAATCGCGAGTATTAATCAAGGAGCTGCCAAAATGCTGGTCCAAACCATCACTCCAAATACGACGTATGAATTTGCAGCGGACGTATGCGCCGGGCTCACGAAACCGGGCCAGAAAGAGCTGCCCTCGAAGTATCTGTATGACGATGTGGGCTCAGCGTTGTTCGAAGTGATCAGTCATCTTCCGGAGTACGGGCTAACCCGCGCCGATGAGCGCCTGTTGCGGCGGCACGGTCATGACATCATCGATCGGTTGGCCACGCCCGTTTCCGTTGCCGAACTGGGCAGCGGCAGCGGCCGGAAAACTCGCCATATTCTTGAAGCGCTTTGCCGCCGCCAGCGCACGGCCTACTATCCCATCGAAATTTCTCCATCCGCTCTGGCTATGTGCGCGCGTGAACTCAGCGACATCGAGTCGATCAGTATTCTGGGTTTCGAACGCGAGTATCTCGATGGATTGCTGGAAGTGGCCGCGCACCGCTCGGCCGGCCAGCATCTTCTGGTGTTGTTCCTCGGCAGCACGATCGGGAACTTCGATCGCCCCGCCGGCATTGAGTTTCTGGCCGAGGTGCGGCGCATTCTGCAACCCGGCGATTCACTTCTGCTCGGAACCGACTTGGAAAAATCCAGCGTTCAATTGCTGGCGGCCTACGACGACGAACTGGGAGTCACCGCTGCCTTCAACCTGAATCTGCTGGCTCGCATCAACCGCGAACTCGAGGCCGATTTTGATCTCGCGCAGTTTGAACACATAGCCAGAATCAACCACGAAGCCCGCAGCGTGGAGATGCATCTGCGGTCCACGTGCCGCCAGACCGTGCATATTCCCGCCTCCGAACTGATCGTCGACTTTCTCGAGGACGAAACCATCTGGACCGAGAGCAGCCACAAGTACTCGCCAAAGGAAATTCTCCCCATGGCCCGCACTGCCGGATTCCACTGTGAGGCGCAGTGGATCGACGAACAATGGCCCTTCGCGGAGAACCTGCTCATCGCGGAATAATCGCGAGTTCGAAGCCCGATGGTTTCCCAGCTAATTTGTGGAACGCACCCCGTGTGGTGTCCAAGCATCTAAGAATTCCCACACTTTGTGAAGCTCAAGTAAAACTTTGTAAATCCTGCGGTTTGCACGGTGCTCCGTGCAAATTAACATGTAAATTAATAGGAGACGATGAACGGAACCACTAACCGACTCCTGGTGATCGCACTCTGTGCCGCAAGCGCGGCCGGCATCCAGGCGCCTTATTGTTGTGCAATCTCCTCCGGCGTGCAGACCCAACAAGCCGCTGGGACAAGCGCGGTGGCACGGCGAATCGGCGCGATCAAAGCAATCAACGGAACGGGCATCACTCTCACTCCTGACTCTGGCCCCGACATCAACGTCACCGTGTCTGCGACGGCCCGTATTGTCCGCATTCCTCCGGGCGAAAAAGATCTGAAGAATGCGACGCCTATCCAACTGGGGGATCTCCAGGTTGGCGACCGCATTTTGGTCGGGGGCAAAGCTTCTGATGACAATTTGGCGCTGACGGCTTCCTCGGTTGTGGTGATGAAAAAGTCTGACCTTGAAGCCAAGCATCAACAGGACATGCAGGATTGGCAGAAGCGTGGAGTTGGCGGCCTGGTCAGCGCCGTTGATCCCGCGGCGGGAACGGTCACTATCTCCGTCACCAGCTTCGCAGGAAAGAAAAACATCGTCATTCATGCATCCAAAAGCACAGTAATTCGCCGCTACCCTCCCGACTCCTGGCAGTTTGACGATGCCAAGAACAGCACTCTTCAGCAGATACATCCCGACGATCAGGTGCGTGCTCGTGGCGATCGCAATGCCGATGGCACTGAGTTGACCGCCGAAGAAATTGTCTCGGGATCATTCCGCAACGTCGCCGGTACCGTCAGTTCCATCGATGCAAGTTCGTCGACGCTGAGCGTTCAGGATTTGTTGTCGAAAAAAACAGTGCTTGTCAAAATTGCCCGGGATTCTCTACTTCGCCAGGTACCGCCGGAGACGGCTCAGCGGATTGCAGCGCGCTGGAAGACGGCGGCGACCGGAGGTGCGGGCGCCGCTACAGCCAGCACGTCCGCCAGTCCAGCAATGTCTCCCGGCGCAACGAGTGAAGGCGGATCGGGGCCGAAAGGGAACGGAATGAGTGGGCGTTCCGGTGGCGGGGCTCCGGATTTGCAGCAGATGATTGACCGCATGCCAGCTGTCTCCCTGGCCGAACTGCATAAAGGCGATGTGGTGATGATTGTAGCCACGCAGGGTGCATCCTCCGGCGCAGGCACCGCCGTCAAGCTCATCAGTGGTGTCGAACCGATTTTGCGAGCCGCGCCCAGTGCCAACGCTGCTCAAGCAATGATGCTTAGCTCCTGGAGCCTTGGTGGCGCTCCCGGCGGGGACGCTGGCGGCCCGTAGTTTTGCTTCCTATCGCAAATCCAATACCTGCGTCCAAGACGTGTACGGAAGATTTATGTCGTGGAATGGAATGATGGAATGAAGTTTTACAGCTATCTTTATCGTGCACTCGGTTTTGCACTCATTGTTTTGTCGTTACAGTTCTGCTCGACCCTGGCCGCGTCGCAGACAGCCGCAGCGCCGGCCACTTCGGGCGTTTTGCGCGGGCAAGTCACCGATCCTTCCGGCGCCGCCATCGCCAATGCAACCGTGGTCATGACGCCTGCGGCCACTTCCTCCACGCCCATCAAAACCCAAACTGACGGACAGGGGGCCTATGAATTCAGGGGACTGGCCGCTGGCCAGTACTCGTTGACCGTGGTCGCTGAGGGGTTCGCGCTCTACGAAAACGACAACGTAGTGATCACCATTGCCCAACCTCTGCGCTTGAATGTCGCGATGAGTATTCAGGTTGAAGAGCAGAAGGTACAGGTATCCGATACTGCGCCGACCGTCGATGTGAATCCCGCGAGCAATGCCGGAGCCATTGTTATTTCCGGTAAGGAACTGGAAGCGCTGCCCGACGACCCCGACGAATTGCTTACCGACTTGCAGGCGCTGGCCGGGCCTTCTGCGGGGCCTAATGGCGGACAGCTTTACATCGACGGTTTCACCGCCGGTCAGCTTCCTCCCAAGTCTTCCATCCGCGAGATTCGCATTAATCAGAATCCATTCTCGGCGGAATACGACAAGCTCGGCTACGGCCGCATCGAAATTTTCACCAAGCCCGGCACCGACAAATTCCACGGCCAGTTCCAGGTCAGCGGGAACGATTCGGTATTCAATTCGACCGACCCGTTCGCGGGCGCTGAGCCAAATTATTACACCGTCCAGTATGAGGGAAGCGTCGGGGGACCAATCAATAAGAACTCGTCGTTTTTTGTCAGCGCTCAGCGGAGAAATATTAACGACCTTTCCCCCATCGACGCCGAGATTCTCGACCAGAACCTCAACCCTTTTCAGAAACTGGAGTCCGTCCCCTCGCCGCACCAGCGTACCAACATTGGCCCGCGTTTGGACTACGCGATCACCAAGAACAACACGCTGACGGCGCGCTATCAATACTACCGGGACACGGAGACCAACAACGGCATCGGCCAGAGTACCCTGCCTACGCAGGCTTATGACTCGATCACCGAAGAACACACCGTGCAGATCGGTGACACGCAGGTCTATGGATCGAAGGTAATCAACGAAACGCGCTTTCAGTATCTGCGGGACCACACTGGCCAGACTTCATTGGATCTGAATCCGCAGGTGACCGTGCTGGGCGCATTTGTCGGCGGCGGCAATGGCACCATTAGCACGGATCACCAGAACCACTACGAACTGCAGAACTACACCTCGGTAATTCACGGCAGTCACACCACCAAGTTCGGAGGCCGGTTCCGCGCGTCGCGCGAAAATAATTATTCCACGGCAAGTTACAACGGCACGTTTACCTTCTCCTCTCTGAACGGGGCCACGGACACTCCTGCAAACTGCTCGGTTGATCTTCAAACAAATCCCAACCCCAACCCACCGTGTCCTATCTCCTACCAGTACGCGGCGCAACAACTTGCGCTCAATCCGGGAACCCCGACGCTGGCCACGCAGCTCTCGATTATTGCTTGCGCGGCGAACGGCGGCGGTTTCACGGTTTGCAATCCGAACGCCGCCGTCACAGTTCTCGACACCGGCCTCTACGTTCAGGACGATTGGAAGATTCGGTCAAATATCACTTTCAGCTACGGTTTGCGATTAGAGACTCAGAACGACATTCACGATCACTTGGATCTGGCGCCACGCGTGGGTCTCGCTTGGGGTGTCGGGGGCCGAAGCGGCCCTCCGAAGGTCGTAATTCGCGGGGGGATGGGGATTTTCTATGACCGTTACCAGCAAGCTCAAATCCTGCAGGCGGAGCGGCTGAATGGCATCACCCAGCAGGAATACGTCATCAACAACCCCACGTGCTTTCCGGGACTCGAACAGTCTTTCAACCCATCATCCCTTGCTACTTGTGGCGCAGTGAGTTCCAGCACCTCCACCGTTTACCAGACCAGCCCGTCTCTGTCTGCGCCGTACACCATACAATCGGCCATCAGCGTGGAGCGGCAGGTCACCAAGTCTGCCACCCTGACCGTCACCTACCTGAACTCTCGAGGCTTCGATCAACTCCTCAGCATCAACGCAAACGCGCCCTACCCAGGCACGCCATGCAATCCCTGCGTGCGGCCAAACCCGGCGGCGGGGAATGTTTACCAATTCGTTTCCGAAGGGGTTTTCAGGCAGAATCAGCTCATAGCGAACACCAATATTCGAGTCGGCACCAAGCTGCAGCTCTTTGGCTACTACACCCTCAACTACGCCAATAGCGATACCGCCGGCGTCACCAGTTTTGCCTCGAACTCATACGACGTCAGCCAGGATTACGGCCGTGCTTCGTTCGATGTGAGGCATCGTTTGTTTCTAGGCGGCTCCATCGGCATGCCTCACGGGTTTCGTCTAAGCCCGTTCTTTGTGGCAAGTACTGGGTCGCCGTTCAACATCACCACCTTCAGCGATTTGAATGGCGACTCGCAATTCAACGACCGGCCAGGGTTCATCTCCACAGCCACCTGTCCCGCCGGGATGCCGCCAGCCTCTGGATCGTCGGTTTACTGCACGCCCTTGGGAACATTCGACGCGGCCCCGACCGCGGGTGAAAAACTGGTCCCCATTAACTACGGCACCGGCCCGGCACACGTCACCATGAACATGCGGCTGAGCAAGACTTTTGGATTCGGCCCGAAGCTGAAGAGTGGCGCAGGCAACCAAACAAACCAGGGTGGCCCAGGTGGCGGCGGTCGGCGTGGCGGGCCGTTGTTCGGGGGTGGCGGCCCCATGATAGTGGCCGCCGGCTCTGATCGCCGCTACAACCTTACGTTGAGCGCTTCGGCTCGCAACATGTTCAACAAGGTAAACCTGGCTAATCCGGGTGGAGTTACTCGGGTCACCATTTTTCGACAAATACAATAATCTTTTTGGCGGGCCGTTCTCTACCGGCGTGGCGGTGCGCCGCATCGATCTGCAAGCGGCCTTCAGTTTCTGACGCAGCTACTGACGTAAGCCCTCTGCTGCCAGGGCATAGGTGTTAGTTCTTAGTTCAAGGAGCTAACATCCAAGGTCTAAGACCCGAATCGTTGCCTTCTCTCTCGACCACAAGACGCCAGTTTCTTCGCTGGGGCGCCGCCGCAGCCGCAGTTGCGCTTGCGGCGGATGGAATCTTGCTGGAGCCGAACCATCCTCGCGTTATTCGCAAAGATTTTTTTCTGCCGCGCTGGCCGGAACGGCTCGATGGATTCACCATCGCGCTGCTCAGCGATTTCCATTACGACCCATACTTTTCCGTCCATCCCCTGCACGCCGCCATTCCCATGGTCAATCTCCTGCGGCCCGCTCTGATCGTGCTTGCCGGAGACTTTGTTTCTGTCCCCTGGAGCGGCGACCTGCGGAGAGGCGCGTTGGACGCCGAACCATGTGCCCGCCTTCTGCGTCAGATGACCGCGCCTCATGGTCTTTGGGCCGTCCTGGGGAACCACGACGACGGCACGGATCCGGAACACGTCACCCGCGCGCTTCAGGCCGAAAACATTCAGGTTCTCGCGAACCAGGCGCATGCAATCGAACGCGAGGGCGCGCGGGTCTGGCTGGCCGGGGTGAATGATGTGCTCAGCGGGACCGCCGACCTGGCGCAGACGGTGCGCCGCGTCCCCGCCGGCGAAGCCGTCATTCTTCTCGCGCACGAGCCAGACTTCGCCGATGAGGCTTCGCGATTTTCCGTCGACCTGCAGCTTTCAGGACACTCGCATGGAGGCCAGGTCAGAATTCCCCTGCTGCCTCCACTTTACCTGCCCAAGTTGGCGAAGAAATATGTTCTGGGGACATACCGGGTGGGGCCCCTCACGCTCTACACTAGCGCCGGCCTGGGAACCATCGGCGTGCCCATGCGCTTGAATTGTCCCCCGGAAATCACGCTGCTGACTTTGCGGTCCTTACACAAAGAATAACGCCAGGCAAACAGTTGCTTCCGCTTTCAGTGACGCTACCCGCCATGAAATATGCAAACGCCTTCACATGGCAAAGTCCAAGCCTTTCGAGGTTTCCTCTAACAGACTGATAGCAATATACTTAGCGCCACATCAAACATGGCCACACATTTGCCGATAAAAACAGCAGAGAAGAGCGACGCCTGCTCGACTCAGAGAGTTCCCGCAAATGCTTCGTCGCATCTGGCCATGGCTTCTGATCCTCGGAGTTCCCGCCATCAGCAACGCCTCCGTGCAGGTTCCATCTCCGCGCCTGCACCAAGCTGTCTTGACCGAGCGCGAACACCAGGTATGGAAGACTCCCAAGCGAGCCAGCGAGTTCAGCGACGTCCCGCATGTGAGCGCTCGCTCTCGTTGCGAAGACACGCAACCGCCCGAAGCTTTGACTACGCCTGATCCTCTGCTGGTGCGAGCCGGAGCCGGACTGAAAGTCAAAGTCAGCTTCATCATTGGCGCTGATGGGCGCGTGCATAGTCCGCTGATCCTGCAGAGTGCCGGCGTCATAGGCGATCGCAACGTGCTGCGAACGGTCCGCACTTGGCGGTATCGTCCTGCGACATGCAATGGTGTTCCCACTGAAGCGGAAGGCAAGATCGAGTTTTCCCGTCGGTAATATCACCCACTTGTTCTAACCCTTCGGGTTCCCTCAGAGCAGGCACTGCTTGCGCTAGAATAATTCCAGCAGCGGTCTGAATCGTGGACAGAGACAAGAAACCCGGCAAGCCTTCCGGCTCGGTTCCTGCGCAGGATTCCGAAAGTGTGCCGAGCATCGGCCCGCACAATCCCGCTCTGGGCGAAATCTATCAGCGGCTCTACCCGGAAATGCGGCGGCCCAAGCCGAATCAGGAGGCCATCGCCGCGGCGCTGCAAGCCATGCAGCGCCTCACCATGGAAGCGGATTCGGAGACCGTTGCGGAGGATGCTACGCAAGAAACCACCATTAGCGTTACCACTGCGTGCCGCGTGTGCGGTCATCGCAATCGCGAGGGCAACAAGTTCTGCGGCACCTGCGGACTTCCGCTCGGAACCGAGCCACAATCGGCCGAGCCCGCAGCGCACGCTGCTGCGTCACCGAGTCTCGACCGCACACCTCTGCGGCAAACTCCGCCACAAGTGCCAGAAGCCACGGGTGAGGTTCATCCTTCGCCGGGCGCTCCTGCCGGCGCGCACTACTATCATCATCACTACCATCATCACTATTTTCAGGGAGGGACTGCCGATGCTGCGTTATCAGTGCCGCGGGCGAGCGCGCCAGAAAGTGCGCGCGAGGCGGACCGCCTGAGAGTTGCCGCGGCTGCGAAGGGCGAACCGATGAGCCGTAGCGAGGCTGCGGTGCGGCGTCTGACACAGGAATGGGTTTTAGCCTGCAATACGCGGCAACTGGATGAGTTGATCGAACTTTACTCTCCGGATGCGGTGGTGCTGCGCTCGAATCTTCCTCCGATTCGCGGCACGATGGCGCTGCGCGAGTTTTTCTATTCTTCGCTCGAAGCTGGGCTGGGAGAAGTCGCCGTCGATCCCCTTCGCGTGGACGTACTGGGAGATCTGGCTCACGAAGTGGGACGCTACAGCGCTCTGGTTCCGGGAACGGCCGGCAAACGCCGCGAGGAGCGCGGCAAATATCTCTGGGTGTTTGCTAAACAGACGAGCGGAGATTGGAAGCTGGTTTCGGAGTGCTGGTCAAGCGATCTGACGCTTGCGGGCGCGGAGTCTGATATTCCAAAGAATATTGTTCCGCCAATGAGGCCGTCGCAGCGGAGAAGCTAGTCGGTCAGTGGTCAGTAAGATCGAACACTGCTCACTGACCACTGATCACTGATCACTGATCTACGCCGAGCTTTTCCAGCTCACTTCGCAACTGTTCCAGCGTCTGCATCTGGATTGTGCGCATACCGAGCTTCGCGGCGCACTCGAGGTTCAGCGCGCGGTCGTCGATGAAGCAGCACTCTTCCGGATTGATTTGCGTGGTCTCGATGGCGAGACGGTAAATGCCGCTTTCCGGTTTGCGCAATCCCACGAAGCAAGAGCTGACGAACAGCCGGAAGATTTCGCGCAAGCCGTATTTCTCGATGCGGTGCAGGTTCAACTCGCGGGACTCATTGTTGATCGTAGCCATGAAGTATTTGCCCGAGTTGGAGAGCGCGCGCGCGAAGGCAAGAACTTCGGGGATGGGCTGCGAGAGCGAGAACATGTAATCGCGAAACTCGTCGCGGGTGAATGTGCGGTTGCGGTAAAAAACGGTGCGATCCAAATATTCATCAAGTGTGATCTTGCCGCGCTCAAATGACGAGACCACCATTTCATGCCGCGAGTGAAACTCTTTTTCGTCGAGACGAAAGTGTTCGAGCGCAGCCGTGCGCTGCGTGTGGTCCCAGGCGTTGCTGAGAAGGACTCCTCCAACGTCCCAAAAGATGGCGTGAATCTCAGGCACGGATAGATCCTCCTTTGCCATGTTCGATTCTAAGCTAGTGTTTGTAGACCGTAGTGTCGGGATGGTAGTTACGCCAGTCGAACCAATAGTCTTTCAGGGCGGGGATGCGGGCGAGGCATTTTCCTTGTGAGGGGCCGGAGGTAGCGCAGCCCTGGAAGTTCCACTCGCTGTTGGTGACTGTGTCGAGGAGGCTCCAATCTCTTTTTGGTTCGGATCCGCTCACGACTTGAGTAGCGACCGGAGCATTTGCTTGAAGAAAGAATTCGGCGTCCTTGCCGTCGATGCGACTCATGAAAACGCGAAAGGATTTGCCGTCTGGGCCGAGCACCAGAAGCAGCGGCGTGCCGTTGACACGATCGACGACTGGAGACTGCTTCGCGAAAGTTTCCCATGGATAGGCGCGGGCGGCGCCGGGGATGGTCAGTCCGATGACCACGTCGCGCGATTTCAGTTCGGTGCCGGGAAAGCTGATCACAACTGGCAGCTTGGCTACGTCGGGCTCCCAGTTGGGATCGTAATCTTTTGTGTACTTGGCTACTGGCGCCAGCACTCGGCCCGATGGGGATTCACTTCTCCACTCGCCGAAGGTAAGTTCGTCACTTAGGACTAGTTCTAACGATGCGCCTTGCAGCGGGCCGTAGATGGCTTTGCCGGTGATCTGTTGCCACCAGGTTCCGGTTTCTTCGTCGCGCATCAGGAAGTTCTGGTTGTTGATTCCGGCGAGATAAAAGTGCAGGGCTCTGCGGTTCACGGTTCGCGTCCACACCAGACCGGTGTGACAGAGCGTTCAATAGGTAACGGCGATGGGAACGCCGGCGACCTCGTCGTTGAAGATGTGATGGTAGGCCATCTGGCTGATGGGGTAGGCGCGGGCATCGCTGCCGAGGCGGACGGCCAGAATCATCTCTTTGGGGTCTAGCTTACTCTGGGATTGCGCCAGGAATTGCGCGCCGGCGATGGGATGGAACATCCACTCGAAATAGTTGAGGCGCGCCATGACCGCAGAGAACGTGACCACAAGCAGAGTGAGTACGAGCAGAGACTTGCGCCAGCGGCTGGCGGTTTTCCACAACATGAACCCGAAAACGAAACAGGCTAGACCCGCGATCAGGGTGACTAGAGGAGCCCTCTGGCGCAATGTCATCGCAAGCACGAGTGCGCGCGGCGCCTGGTGAGCGAAAGGACGAATGATAAAGGCAGGAATGAAGAATAAAGAGATGGCGGCGATGGCGCACAGGAAGAATAGAATCCAAGGCAAGCGTGAAGTTTGAGGACGTGCTTTGTCGTGATCGGCTTTTTGGGGAGGCGTCGATGTGATCATGAATTTAATGACGGTCCAAATGATTTTAGTCGGTGATGGTACGGGAAGGCGTACGGGCGGCGGAATAGTACAAAACAATCAGAGGCAAGTGGGTGTCGGCGGCGGGGCCCGGGCGACGAAAAGCAGGTTCCTCACCGGGCGTTCCGCCCGTTCGGAATGACACCCATAAGGGCGTCCCTAAATGTCTCCCTGAGTGTCTGCCTAAGGCCTTGTCTACGGAGGCCAGCAGCGGACATATGACCCTGGTAACTTGCTGGGGGAACTGGGGTGCTCCTACGATGATAGGCAAGTATGACTCTCTCATCGTTATTGGTGTGCGCGGACGAGGCTGCGGTGCAGATCCTGCGCCGCGTGTTGGAAGAACTGGGGATTCAGGTGGAGTTGTGTCCAGACGCGGTGCGCGCGACAGTGAGGCTGGCGCAGGACCGTTTCGACCTGCTGATCGTCGATTGCAAAGAGAAGTCGCACGTGGTTTCCATATTGCAGGAATGCCGTTCTTCGCGAGCGAACGAGTCAACCTTGGCGGTGGTAGTGGCTGAGCAGGAAGAGATCCGGGAGATGTTTATCCTGGGCGTGAACTTCGTACTGTACAGGCCATTGTCCGACGAGCGGGTGCTGAGCAGCCTGCGGGCGGCGCAGGCCGTGCTGTTCCGGGACAAGCGCGGCAAGGCCCGTGCTCCGCTCCACACTCAGGCGATGATCGACTACGCCGGCGGGGAACAGGAGAAAGCGACGCTGGTGGACCTGTCGGAGAATGGAATGGCGGTAAATTTCGGAAAGAGGCTGCCGCCTGCCTGCAAGGTTTATTTCCAGTTTCAATTGCCGGGGCAGACGGCGCGGGTGCGGCTCTCGGGCCTGGTTGTCTGGCAAGATTGGAATGGACGGGCGGGGGTTCAGTATGTGGACGTGCCGCAATCTTCGCGGCGCGCTCTGCATGAGTGGTTGCAGGCGAGCCTGGCCGATGCACCGAAGCGGGATTTGGCGGCGGAGGTTGTGGAGGTAGAGCACTCCACGCGGCCGAGTAAGAGTTCCATAGAGGCGGACCGGCAGCAAGCTGAGACTGAGTACGCGGCGAAGCAGGAAGTAAAAGGCCGCGACGAGAAAGCCAGGGCTCGACTACGCGCGGAGCCGGGAAACCGCCGCGGCCAAACCCGATATGCGTGCCGTCTGGGAGCGGAGGTTTATCAGCAGGGCAGTTCGGTGCGCAACTACTGTCATCTTAGCGATCTGAGCCCGGGCGGATGCTACCTGGAAATGCCTTTGGCTTTTCCGGCGGGCACCGCAGTCGAGATCACGGTGCGCACGCAGGATATTAAGTTGCGGTTGAGCGGTTCCGTGCGAGCGTCGCATCCCGGCTACGGGATGGGCATTTCGTTCACGCTGAGCACCAAGGACGAACGCCACGGAGTGCAGCAGTTAATTGATTTCGTGGCGGCTGCGGCTGAAAGTTCTTAGCGCAGTTCTCAGTCCTTAGTTCTCAGTTCCGTTTCGCCGTGATCTCTTTGCGAACGCGTCCGAGCCTACATTGAGTGCGCTGGCAAATCCGGAAAGTATTTAGAAGCCATCTCATAAATCCTCCACGATTGACACGCTCTTCGACCTCAGGGGCTAAAGCTGCGCAACCATAGCGGATAAAAACCAATTAGCCCGAGCAACGGACCGGGTAGAAGCAGCCAAACGACATCCGCTCCCAAGCGTTCAAAGAGACCCGTGGCGATGGCGATGGAAAAAATTGTGATGGCAAAGCCGATCGAGATCTGAATGGCGAGTGCGGCTCCGATCAGCGAGGGGGGGGCATGCCGAGCCGAGAGGGCAGAGAAATGCGGGGAGTCGGAAACCACAGTGGCTCCCCAAAGCAGGAGCAATCCCAGGAGCGCGAGCGGAGACAACACCCGCCAACCTAACGCAAATGCGAAACAACAGAATCCCGAAAGCGCGAGTGACACAGCTGCCACCAGCGCGCTGCCCCATCTGCGGCTGAGGAGACCGCCGAGAAAGCATCCCAACGCTCCGGCAGAGATGACGGCGAATGCCAGTCCGGAAACTCTGACGTTGTGCAGCTTTACCTGGAGCGAGGTGCGAACGATGAGCAGGGGGACGATAGTCCAGAATGCGTAGAGTTCCCACATGTGGCCGAAGTAACCGAAGGCGGCGGCGCGAAAGTCGTCCGAGGCAAATGCTCCGAGGACACCTCCCACCCGCAGCCCCTGCGGCTTTTTGTGCATCGCGAGATGAGGTCCGTCGCCGAGGACGTAGATCAACAGAGCCGCCAGCGCGGCTAAGGCGGAGGAAGTGACGATGACATACTGCCATTTCCATGCCGCTCCTATCTGCCGGAGGGCGTGAGGAAGCGCAGTACCGAGCGTGAGCATACCAACCAGATAGGCGAGCGCGGCTCCAGTGCGCTCGGGGACCCAGCCCACAATCAACTTCATGCCAATCGGGTAGATACCCGCCAGGGCAAATGCCGACTGCGAACCGGAAAGCAGCACCGCTTGCAATGCCGGTGGAAAGCCATGCGAAGCAAGCATTGAAGGTTGCACCCAGAAGAGCACAGAGCGCAAAGATCTTACTGGCCGCAAAACGGTCAGCCAATCCGCTCAGGGCGAACACCAGCGTTCCGAGGATGAAGCCTAACTGAACCGCGCTGGTGAGAAGTCCTATGTCGGAGACACTCACCCCCCAGGCTCGGCGCAGGTCGTCGGCAGCACTGTTTGCACTGAACCACAGCGATGTGCCAAGAAGTTGCGCGATCGCGATGGTTGCAACTGGAGCGAAGCGTTGGATGTTTGCTTCGGGCGGATCCGCTAAAGTCATAGGAATGCCGTACATTCTCGCTCGAGATTAGCTGATGGTCGCCCTGCGGATGACAGCGAGAACCTGAGCTGCCCACGTCCGTGGTTCTCTTCTGTCCCAGAGCGCGGAGGAACGGACGCCTTCTGCCCGACGAGGTCAGCGAGCTGGCAATTCTATTCTCTTCGTTTCGTCCCCAACGGCTGTCTTGAAATAATCGAGTGACACGCGCAAGCCTGTCTCCAGATCTATCTTCGGTTCCCATCCCAACAACTGCCGGGCCTTGGTGATGTCGGGGCGACGCTGCTTGGGATCATCTTGCGGCAGAGGTTCGAAACGGATCCTGCTCGTCGATCCTGTCACTTTTAATACGTGCTTGGCGCATTCGAGAATTGTGAACTCATTGGGATTGCCAATGTTTACCGGGAGGTGCTCGGAGGACTTCGCTAAACGCATGAAGCCGTCGATTTCATCGCTGACGTAGCAGAAGCTGCGAGTCTGGCTGCCGTCGCCGTAGACGGTGAGGTCTTCGCCGCGCAAAGCCTGCTTCATAAAGTTGGGGACTACTCGACCGTCGTTGAGTTGCATGCGCGAACCATAGGTGTTGAAGATGCGCGCGATGCGCGTGTTGACTTTGTGATAGCGGTGATAGGCCATGGTGACGGATTCGGTGAAGCGCTTGGCTTCGTCGTAAACGGATCGCGGTCCGATAGAATTCACGTTACCCCAGTAGGTTTCTTTTTGGGGATGCTCGAGCGGATCCCCGTAGCACTCTGAAGTGGACGACACGAGATACTTTGCGTTGTATTTGAGCGCGGCATCGAGAGCGTGAAAGGTGCCCAGCGATCCGACTTTCAGGGTTGCGATGCCATGAATCGTGTAATCCACCGGGCTGGCGGGGCTGGCAAAGTGGAAGACGTAATCGACGTGGCCGACGTCGAATGGTTCGCAGATGTCTTTTTCTATAAGTTCGAAGCGCGACTCGTTGGTGAGATGGGCGAGGTTTGCGAGGCGGCCGGTGAGCAGGTTGTTGACGACAACTACGCTCCAGCCCTCGGCTAGCAGAGCGTCGCAGAGATGGGATCCCAGGAAACCGGCGCCACCGGTGACCAGGGCGCGTTGGCGGTTCATGCTTGGCTGGCACCGTTCTTCATTTCGGCCGTCTTTAATCCGGCCTCCTTCATTCCAGCCTTCAGGGCGGCGGGTGCGGTCTCGGGATGAGAGGCCGCGCGCCCAACGCTGTAATAAGTAAAGCCGTGTGCCGCCATTCCATCGGGATCGTACAGGTTGCGGCCATCGATTACGATGGGATACTTGAGTTCCTGGTGAAGGCGGCGCAGATCGAGGTTGGCAAACTCCTCCCACTCGGTGAGGATGAGCAGCGCATCGGCGCCATGGGCCGCTTCGTAGGCGGAGTTGGCAAACCTGAGGCCGGAAGGAATAACTTCCTGCGCACGCTCCATGGCGGCGGGATCGTAGGCCGTGATTTTGCAACCTTCCTGCAGCAATGCCTGAACGATGAGGATGGCGGGCGATTCGCGAATGTCGTCGGTGCCTCCCTTGAAGGCGAGGCCGAGAATGCCAAGGTGCTTGCCGCGAAGCGTCCAAAGGGCGCTGCGCACTTTGCGCAGAAAGCGCTGGCGCTGGTCTTCATTGATGCGCATGACTTCATCGAGCAGGCGGAAGTCGTATCCACACTCGCGGGCGACGGCGCGGAATGCCATCACATCTTTGGGAAAGCAGGAACCGCCGTAGCCGATGCCGGGATTCAGAAATCGCGGGCCAATGCGCGAGTCCGAGCCAATGCCGTGGCACACTTGATTTACGTCGGCGCCCACGGATTCACAGATGGAAGCGACGGCGTTGATGAAGGAAATCTTCATAGCCAGGAATGCGTTGGAAGCGTGTTTGATCAGTTCCGCGCTCTTGGTGGTGGTCACCAGGATGGGCGCGGGAATCGAAGAACGATCAGGTTGAGGGATGGCATCCGGGCTCTGGTAATAACTGCCGCTGGTGAGCGGAGCGTAGATTTCGCGCAGCACTTCAGCGGAACGCTCGCTGTCGCAGCCAACAAGGATGCGGTCGGGGAAGAGAAAATCTGTGACGGCGCTGCCCTCGCGCAGAAATTCGGGATTGGAGGCGACATCAAAAGAATCAGGGTCAGCGCCGTTTCGCAGCATAATCTTGCGAACCCAGTCGCTGGTATAGACCGGCACCGTGCTCTTCTCGACGATGACTTTATAGCCATTGATGGCGCCGGAAATTTCGCGTGCGACCGACTCGACGTAGGAAAGGTCGGCGTCGCCGCGATCGGTGGGAGGAGTTCCCACAGCAATGAAAATCGCTGCGCTGGCGCGCACAGCTTCCTGCAAGTCAGCGGAGAATTCCAGACGGTGTCCGCGGTGACGGTTCAGCAACTCGGGCAGAAAGTTTTCGTGAATGGGGACTTGGCCGTCCTTGAGGCCGGCCAGCTTGCGCTCGTCATTGTTGACGAGAATGACGTCATGCCCAAGGTCAGCGAAGCATGCGCCCGCCACTAATCCTACGTATCCGGAACCGACGACAGCGATCCGCATGTTCAAACTCCAGAGACTGAAGGTCTGAGAACGACCGTGGGTTCGGACCCATCTGCCGAAAAGGCCCAGGAGCAGCTAATAACTTGGAGAAACATTCTAACGCGTCGCAAGATGAGTTGATTCTAGCATTTCCCGGCAGCGGCGGAGGGAAGGTTGGGACGGTGAGGAGGGTGTTTTTTTTCGGTTTCTTCTACCGTTTTGGGATGACCTTACGAGAGTCAGCAGCAGGGACGGCGGCCAGCTTGCTCTTGCACGGTTGTGTAAGAGCGGAATGCATATTGACAAGCCTTGGTTTTGGGGCGAAACTCCGCTACAGACTCTCGATGTAAACTTGGTAGCCAATGCCTGATCACAAGGTGCCGGAGCCCAAAGTTTCCAACTTGCAGGGCAGCAGTTCGGGTGGTGAATCCGATCTTGGCGAACTGGCCGCTTTGTTCGCCGCACACAGCGGCGGCGGCCTTTCGGCGGAGATCTCAGCCGATCTGGCGTTGGAAATCGTGCTTAATGAAATCGTTGAGCAGGCTTGTCTGGCCACGGGCGCGACCGGAGCGGCGATTGTGCTGGTACGGGACAGCGAAATGGTGTGCCGCGCCAGCAGCGGAGCCAACGCTCCGGAGTTGGGGGCGCTGGTGAGCCGCGAGTCGGGGCTGACTGCGGAATGCATCAAGACGCGGCATGCGCAACGTTGCGACGATGCGCAGGCCGACCCTCGGGCCGATGCGGAGGCTTCACGCACTTTGGGAGTGCGCTCGGTCATGATCCTACCTCTTCTGACGAAGGGCGAGCTCCTGGGTGTTCTGGAGGTGTTTTCGCCGCGCACTGGGGTCTTCGGGGATCGGGATGAACTCACGCTAGGTGCGCTGGCCCAGCGCATACTGAAGAACCTGGAGCGGGCGAGCGAACCGCTGACACTACCAAACAGCGTTGCGACAACAGGCACTGTGGGTGGCGTCGCGGCGCAGCTACCGGCGGAACTGGTTTCGGCGAGGCCGTTCCCGGTGGAGGAGGCGTGGGCAGTTTCGGCGACGAATCCGGATCAAGCAGATCATGCTCTGGCAGACCCTCGGAACCAAGAAGAGGAGGAGGACGTTCCCGCGGGGATTACAGGCGGAGGCGGGCGCGATGGACTTGACGTTGTGACTTTCGCGCTGGGCGCTGCGGTGGTGGCTTGCGCTGTGTTGTTGGGGACGCTGATAGGTGTGCGGTTGGGTTGGAGGAAAGGTGCGGCGGTCCACGGGCAGGTGACCAAGGGAGCCTCCAGTACAGGGCTTCCGCAGAGCGCCGCACGGAATATGACTGCACCGGACACGACCGCGCAGGGCGCGGCCACACAGGCAGGCGGCGGGCTTGGGACGAAGGCCGGCGCCTCATCCGCGCCATCGCGAACGGAATACGCAGGTGCCTCGGGCGCCAAGAATGAGAAGAAGAACGCTTCAGCGCCGGGGGGCAGTTTGAAGGATTCCGCTCCCCAGGCCGGGGGCTTGTTGATTTATGAAAACGGGAAAGAAGTATTCCGCATGCCATCTGCGGTGGAAGGTGAGGCGGCAAAGGCAACGCACACACACGATTCCGGAGCGAAGAACGCAACAGCCGGCGAAGTGCAGCGGGCTTCAGCTTTGGAGCCGGAGAAGATTGTTGAGTTGGCTCCCGATGTGGCAGAAGGCAGCCTGCTGCAACGGGTTGAGCCGGAATATCCCGAGGAAGCGCGGCAGCAGCGGATTCAGGGAGCAGTGGTGCTGGACGTGCGAATCGGCCGCGATGGCGCGATCCAGGATGTGAAGTTAGTCAGCGGCCAGCCCCTGCTGGCCAGCTCCGCGATTGCTGCCGTGAAGCAGTGGCGATTCAAGCCGCGCATGCTGAAGGGACAACCGGTCGAGATGCAGACTAGAGTCACACTTAATTTCAGGATGCCTTCCTGATTTTCAATGCAGGAGTTTGGTCGCAGTGTTCGCGTAGAGCCAGAATGAGCGGAAGCTGTGATGCCGGTGCGGTTGCTTCACGCCACGCGTGAAACTCCGCACCGGCATTTTGTTACAGCGAATTTAGGAAGGCTAACAAGTTGGACGAGTCGGTGGAATCGAGAGACGTATAGTTTGTGATAACTTTGGCCGCTTCTCCGCCATGCCTGCGGATTGCCGCATCGATAGTGGCCGAGCCGTTGTCGTGCATCAGGCCTTTGGCCTTGGCGAGCGTGTTGGAGAGACCCCACAAGGGCGAGGTCCGCCACTGCGTAAGAGATGCCTGGCCAGTGTTGTTGGGCTGGAAGGGTATGCCGCCGGAGTCGCCCGATCCCATATCGTGAAGCAGAAAATCCGAATAAGGATTGAAGGTGACGTTGCTGAGAGCATCGACTACTCCGGTCTGCCGTCCCTGGGTTTGATTCAAGGTGACGTTCGACTTGGTCGTGAAACTCTCGATGTGGCAGACGCTACAGCCGATGTTGTTGAACACGGTGGCCCCGGCTTCGGTGGCCGACGTCGGAGGTTGCGGCGGAATGGGAGCCAGCAAGGCTTCGAACTGGGTCATCTTGATCATGTTCGTCTGCGCCACGTCCTGCGGACTGTTCGCGTCATCCTGGCAGGCGCTGGGATAAGGCAGGCCCTGAGGCAGATGCTCAGTAGAGTTGAACTGACTAGCTATGCCAAAAGGGCCGGCCGCGGTAGTGATGCCCAGTTCGTTGAACTCCGCGCCAGCAGTGAACTGAAACAAGGAAACAATGTTGAGCTTCTGCCCGAACTTGCCCGGGCGGATGGTTCCGTTTTCATCGGGCACCATATTAGCCTGGCCATTGATGCCGTACGTGTTTCCTGGATTGCCAACGTTCGCCAGGATGGCGGAGTCAGAAATGTTATCCACCAACCCGAGTCCAAACAAGTTTGTCGAGCGCACTGTGCTCACCACGGTAGCGTCGGCAGGAACTACCTCGTGGGGCAGATTCTGCGCCGTGCCGCCGCCGGACGGGGCCAGGCCGGAAACAGTATTGGTGTAGGTGAAAGTTGTCTTCGACGGGATGCTGACGATCTGGAAAGTTCCGTTGTAACCGGAAACGGGTACACCGTTGATATTGGCGTATTGTCCGGTGGCGAATTTATGCGCGACCGCGGTGGTAATGGTGACCGTGGTTCCGGACTCGGTGGCGCCGCTGGAGCTGACAATGTTCATGATGTTGCAGCCTGGCAGCGTGCCGAAGGCAGCGTTGGAAAGGCCGTGAACGATCGGGCCGCCTTCATTCTCCGGATAGGTTCCGTTGCCATCGAGATAATTGAAGGTGTTATCGGGATTCCACTTTCCATAACGAGTCCCGGTCAGAATGCTGGTATCTCCAGCGGTGCCAGTGAGCACATTGATTCCAGCTCCGTGACAGGTAAAGCAACCGGGCTCAGTCGACACCGGTCCGAGGCCCCGGATGGGATCCCATTTGATGGCAAACAATCCATAGCCGCCGGTGAAGAAACCCGTCTGCGTCGAGGTGAGTCCAGCGAGGGGGCCGCCAAACTCGCCGACAGTTGGGGGCGGAGGCGGCGGAGGCGCGGTGTTAGTGGCTGCCGCGATGTGGAGAAACCGGGATGGAACTGCCAGAACCGCGAAACCCACCAAAAGCAGAACTGCAAGCAGACGAACGGTGCGTAAGTTCATTGTCGACTCCTCCACGTATTCGGTACGACAGCGCGCTCAACTCCTCACAGAAGAGAAGTCAGCATCCGCAGATTGTTATTACCATGACGGGAACGCGGGGGGAGGAGCGACGATTCGACATGGGCCAGACATGCAAAGCAACTAATTTTTGATGCCACCGTTCCAAAAACGCAATCGGTAAAATATCTTATGTCACTTAGATAAGCAAATTAGCTATTCATTCGACTCGCAGAATCTCCGCGAGTTGTGATCAAAATCCAATCCAATGATTGGAGCCCGATGTAGCGGGCATTTTGCTATCAAAAAGAACGTTTGTCAAGAGTGCAAGAACCTGCAATACGCCTATGATCCCGATGCAAAAAACGAAAATTCCGGGAGAAAAATCGGCTGCGCGGGTAGTCATCCTGCCAGATAATTGTTGGCAAACGAGGCAAAAGGGACTTTATTCTCCAGTGGATCAACCCTATTTTCCGATGCGCAGGCAGTTACTTAAAGCCTTTCCTCACTAGTGCTTTTTACCTCTTGCAGGAACTTGCAGGGCTGGATAGACTCACTTCACTTTGATGTTCGTTGTGCGCCACCAAACCGGTGGTTCAGTATTTCATCCCCCCTAACATAAATCGGCAAGCGGTAGAGTCGTCGATCTTACTAGCAAAACCATAAGCACATCTGCGCGGTTTTTCACGAATTCTGCGGGATGTGACTGAGAGGGCGGAGCTGTGAACGGACACGCGGGATTGATGGATGGATGCCAGACAGCGGTGAATGCCGCTGGGCTGCTCAACCAGGCGCGCTGGTATGCGGTTCGCACCCGCTCGCGCCATGAAAAACTGGTGGCCAAGCAGTTGGAGAATCAGGGAATTGAGTCGTTCCTCCCAATTGTCACGCAGACCCGCAAGTGGAGCGACCGTAGCAAGCAGATTGAAACTCCTTTGTTCTCCGGGTACGCCTTCCTGCGCATGATTCATTCCCCGGACGATCGCGTCCGTGTGCTGCGGACGCAGGGTGTTGTTAGTTTTGTCGGAGTCCAGGGCACTGGAACCCCCATCCCCGATCATCAGATCGAAGACATCAAGACTCTTGTCACCAGCAGGATCCCCTACGAAGAGCGTTCCTACCTCCGCGTCGGTCAACGAGTGCGGGTTCGCGGCGGAGCGTTGGATGGCATGCAGGGCATTCTGGTGGCGGAAAACGGCGATCGCAGCCTGGTGATCTCCGTTGAGCCCATCCAACGGTCGTTGTATGTTCGCGTGGCCGGCTACGACGTTGAGGCAGTCTAGTCTTCTTTTCCCTTGTTGTCTTTCTCCCATGCGAGAAACCAAACACACAGTTTGTCGAGAGGCATAGTCCTATGGATCAACTAGAAAATAAAGTAAAAGCAGTTAAGAACGGCAACCCACTGACGAGAGATGACGTGTTTGCCGATAACCCGGTTGTGGCGGATCAACCTCAGACCGATTCGCATTTTTCTCTCCGCAGCCTGCGGGCTGAGGCGGAAATCTACGCAATTAGCCGAACTCTCGAATACACGGGTTGGAACCGCAGACGGGCGGCGCAGTTGCTGTCCATCAGCTATCGCGGAATTCTGTACAAGATTCGGCAGCACAACCTTACTCCGAGTGCGGTGCGGCAAGTGACGCCGTTGGGGCAGACGCTCAAAGTCGAGTAGCCGGCCGCGGGTCACAGCGTGGGTCCCAGTAAGAGCGGGCCGTTGCTTCGGCTCGAAGGAAGGCGCTTCACGCCCTGTGTCTTGTCGTGTTTGGATCAGTTGCCCCTAAAGACACAAGTTCGAGGAAGACGCACTACGAAGGCGAACCAGTTACATGAACCACGGAGGTTTTGCAATGAAGACAATAAATTCAGGGCTGGCGAAGCGGGTGTTGCTGGTGGTACTTTGCGCATCCATGGCCAGTGGTGTGATGCAGGTTTGCGCCGCGCAGACCGCTGCAGCGCCGGGTCCCAACGCCGTTGTGGCGGACGCAACCAAGCCGTCCGGGGATAGCCCACAGTTCAAATCGCGCAGTCCGCGCTACCGCATCGAACCGGGCGACACCTTCGACCTGACGTTTGATTTGAGTCCGGAGTTCAACCAGTTGGTGGTCGCGGTACAGCCGGACGGTTTCGTCTCGCTCCGCGCAGTAGGGGACATCAAGGTTGCCGGCGAGACCGTGCCGGAGCTGACGCAAACTGTGCGTCAGGCTTATGGAAAGATCCTGAATAATCCGGTGGTCTCGATCATGCTGAAAGAATTCGAGAAGCCCTACTTTATCGCGTCCGGCCAGGTGGCAAAACCGGGCAAGTACGAGATGCACGGCAATTTGACTGTGACCCAGGCCATCGCGGTTGCCGGAGACTTTCAATCCAGCGCCAAGCACTCGCAGGTCGTGCTGTTCCGCCGGGTCAACGATCAATGGACGGAAGCGAAGCTGATTGACGTAAAAAAAATGGAAAAGAGCCGGGACTTGCGGGAAGATCCCTTCCTCCACTCCGGCGACATGCTGTACGTCCCAAAAAACACGCTGTCCAAGATCGATCGCATGATTCCGAATTTGAGCATGGGCTCGTACCTGCCGCTGGCGATACCGTAAGCACGAAGCGGATGGTTGATTCTGTTCGCATTACTAAAGATGAAAGGCAGTATGGAGGCAATATGACTGATCCAATTTCCACGAACGGCCACGGACACCGGTCCTATTCATTCACCGCGAGAGATGTGGTTGCCATCGGTTTTCGCCACCAGCGGGTGATGATCCTGTGCTTCGTGGGCGTCGTGCTGGGTGTGCTACTGTCCGCCCTGTTTCTCCCTACGAAATATCGGGCCGAGACCAAACTGTTAGTAAAGCGCGAACGCGTGGATCCCGTGATTACTCCCGAGCAGAGCGCTCCCATGATGTTCAAGGACACGGTGGGCGAGGAAGAGATCAACTCCGAAGTGGAGTTGATTCAGAGCCAGGATGTTCTGCAAAAGGTGGTCACTACCTGCGGCCTCGACGCCAAGAAACTCCTGTCAGGCGTGCTGCATCCCGGAGAGACGGCACAGCAGCGGACGGACCGGGCCATTCTGCAATTGCGCGGCGACCTGCAACTGGAAGTGATCAAAAAGACCAACGTCATCAGCATCGCCTACGAATCGCACAAGCCGGAACTTGCCCAGAAGGTGCTGGCCACACTGGACAAGGCTTATCTCGAGAAGCACCTTGAGGTGCACCATCCGCCCGGACAAGCCCAGTTCTTCGAACAGGAAGCGACCAAGTACAAGCAGGAAATGATGGCTGTCGAAAGCCAGCTCTCGAAGTTTTCCGGCGGACAAAACAGCGTGGCGCCGACCGTGCAGCGCGACATGGTCCTGCAGAAGCTTGCCGACTTCAACGGCTCTCTGGATACCACGCGAGCTTCCGTGGCCGAGGCGAGGAAACGCATCACCGATCTCGAGAGCGCAGTACAAATCGACTCCCGAGCGCATCACCACGCAGGCGAAGAAGGGTGACAACGCTCAAGTTTTGCAGAACTTGAAGGCCACTTTGCTGACGCTCGAAATGAAGCGGACCGAATTATTGACCAAGTACCAGCCGACCTATCCGCTGGTGGTGGAAGTCGACAAGGAAATTACCGATACGCGCTCCGCACTCACCCTGGAAGAGACTTCGCCGGTGAAGGAAGAGACCACCGGCCAGAATCCCACGTACGCCTGGGTGGATGGGGAACTAGCCAAGGCCAAGTCTGATCTGGCCGGACTCGAGGCGCGGGAAACCGCGCTGAATGCCATCGTGGGCGTGTACTATGTCTCAGGCGCACAAGCTCGAGGAGCAGGGAATCCTACAGGGCGATCTGATGCGCGCCGCAGAAAGCGGACGAAGCGAACTATCTGCTTTATAACAAGAAGCGGGAAGAAGCGCGCATTGCCGATGCCCTCGACCGCACGCGCATTTTGAATGTTTCAGTCGCCCAAGACCCCGTGGTCCCGAGTTTGCCGACTCGGTCCATCTGGCTTTTCGGTTTGTGGCTTGCTTGCTGGCTTCGGCCGTGAGCCTGGGAGTGGTTTTCGCGATCGACTATGCCGACCAGTCGTTCCGTACGCCGTCGGAAGTGATGTCGGAGCTGAGGATCCCCGTGCTGGCGGCGGTTCCGGTTCACCGGACGCAGGCAATGGCTTGCTTAAGAATGGAAACGGCAATGGAAATGGAAACGGGCATGGCAACGGAAACGGCCATAGCAATGGCAAATCACACGTCGCGGCGGATGATGATCCGTTCGAAATGACTTCCAAACCCCGCAACCCGAGCGTACCGGAGAGAAGGTACTAAATGTTTCTAGAATTCTTCGGATTGCGAGAACAACCTTTCGGAGTGACGCCGGACCCGAGGTATCTTTATCTCGGTCCCGGACACCGCGAGGCCCTGGCATCCCTTTATTACGGGATCGAGGCGAATCGTGGGTTCCTGTCGCTGGTTGCCCGGCCGGGCATGGGCAAGACCACGCTGCTGTTCCACCTGCTGGCAGAAATTCTCGCCACACGGCGCGCACGGCGTTCCTCTTTCAAACCCAGTGCAATTCGCGCGAGTTCATGCGGTTCCTGCTGGCGGAAATTGGCATCGAGAATGATGTGCAGGATTTCGTGCGATGCACGAGCAGTTCAACCGCTGCCTGGTGCAGGAGGCGCGCGCGGGCAGGCGCTTCATCGTGGTGATTGACGAAGCGCAGAACCTGGATGCTTCGGTGCTGGAAACGGTCCGGCTGCTCTCCGATTTCGAAACTCCGCAGGCCAAGTTGATGCAGATCATTCTGGTCGGGCAGCCCGCACTGGCCGATAAGCTGGCCAGTCCCGCGCTGACGCAGTTGCGGCAGAGAATCACTTCGGTAAGCGGATTGAATCCTCTTACCCCGCAGGAAACGGCTCGTTTCATTGGGCACCGCCTGCAGGTCGCGGGATACAAGGGCGCAAGGCTTGTTCTCGCCGGATGCTCTGGAGTTGATTGCGGAAGCCAGCGAAGGCATTCCGCGGCAGATCAACAATTATTGCTTTCATTCGCTTTCCCTGGCCTGTGCCACACGAAACCGAACGGTCGACCACGGAGTCGTGCGAGAAGTCATCAACGATTTGGATATCACCCGGTTCATGACCGAAGTAGAGGTGCCGCCTACGATCTCGAGGATTACGTCCGGAATGGGTTTGAGTGCCGATCCGCTTCCGCCAGTTCACGAGTTTCATCAACCCGAGTCTCATCGACCCGAGTCCCATCCACACGAGTCTCATCGAGAGGAAGAAAACGGGCACCAGCCGGTACTGGCCGCGCGAAAAGATGCGGAAGACGATTTGAGTCCGGCGGACGCGGTGCAACATATGCGGGACGTATCACGGTTGCTGCGCACCTGGCGGAGCGGGTTGGAACGTCCTGACTGACGTGCAAGCAATTTAGCGAACAGATTTGGGCATAGAAACTTTCCGGGCAAACGGAAGACCTACCTAAGGAGTCTATGAGTAAAAATTTTGAACTGATGCAAAATCTCGGCAAGGAACATGAAATGTTCCAGACCGCCACCGCGACCTATGCCTTTGCCTGTCGAGCCTTTGCCGATCCCTCACCGGCCGGTCGAGGTAAGGCCGCAGGCCGATGTGAAGCCGCTCGAACTGAAGATGGAAGCGGCGCAGCGGGACGAGCTTATCAAACTGGTGCAGCGCGTTTTCTTTGCGCCGGGAGAAGTGGTTCGCGACTGGTCGTGGTGTCGGGCATGGAATCGGGCAACGGCTGCAGCTGGATTTGTGCCCGCATGGCGGAAATGCTGGCGTCCCAGAGTCCCGGCTCGGTTTGCGTGGTGGATGCGAATCTGCGCTCACCCGGACTGCATCGGGAATTTGGCGTGACCAATCACTACGGGCTGACCGATGCGCTGCAGGTTTCGGATCCGATACGCGGGTTTGTGACGTCAACTGTCGCGGCCGAATCTGTGGCTGCTGAGTTGCGGGGCGGAGAGTAGAAGGCATGCAGACTTTGCTGGGCTCCGAGCGGATGCGAGCCCTGCTGCCGGAATTGCAGCGCGAGTTTGATTATGTGCTGATCGACGCTCCGTCCGCTAGGGCTGGGCGATGACAGCGTCATGCTGGGCCGCAACGCGGAGGGCGTGGTGCTGGTGCTGCGGGCGAACGCCTCGCGGCGCGAGTCGGCGCGCAAGGCGGTGCACGACCTCGAGCATGCCAACGTGCGGGTTCTGGGGGCGGTGCTCAATCATCGGACGTTCCCCGTTCCGGAATCAATTTACAGGAAACTCTAAGGCTGTTGCATATGTACGTTGAAAGACGAAGACATGTTTGAGCTCCTGAGAGAAGACATCAACCGGGCGATGCAGGAGGCCCGCACCGACCCGAACTGGAAGCCGAGCTGGGAAGCGGCTCGAAATCTGCTTCCGGCATTCCACCTGGCCGGTGTTGCCTATCGCTATGGCCACTGGGCGCGCGGCGTGCGCATTCCGGTGGTTGGCACACTGTTGCGGATCAGTCGGTCTTTTTTTCCGCAAGTGGGTACCGAGCTGTTTACCAGCGTGCACATCGACGTGCAGGCCGAGATCGGGCCGGGATTTGTGATTCATTCGGTGTACGCGATCAATCTGGGCACGACCAACGATTGGCGAGAACTTCACCATCGCCACGGGATGTCTGATTTCGCATGCGTGCCGCGGCATCGGCGATAACGTTTATTTCGGTCCCGGAGCGCAAGTTGGTAGGCGACGCCAAGATCGGCAGCAACGTGGTGATCGCGGCCAACAGCCTGGTGCTGACCGACGTGCGCGACAATATGATGGTGATGGGAGTTCCGGCGCGCATCAAGTTGCCGGGCGGCCGTCCGCAGAGATTCGTGAAGAAGCCGGAGGCAGTTGCGGCTCCAGTGGCAGCGCAAGACTGCGCCGGCTACCGGCACCGCGAAGCCGCGCACACGCACCCGCTGCTGCCAGCGTATCCGCATATCAAAGCTCTGCATAGACAAAGCTCAAGGGTATCTGGGCCAGAAAGAAAACAGGAGAAAGACAAGCCTTGGACTTTGCATGGAATGACGAGCAAGCCGCTTTTCGCAAGGAAGTGCTGCGATTTGCCCAAGAAGAGCTGAAAGACGACATCATCGCGCGCGACCAGAACGAGGAATTCTCGCCGGACGTTGTGGGAGAAATGCGCGAAGTTCGGCATTCAGGGACTGCCGATTCCCGCGGAATACGGCGGCGGCGGCGCCGACACGCTGACCACGGTTTGCGCGCTGGAAGCTCTGGGCTACGGCTGCCACGACAACGGGCTGATCTTTTCCATCAACGCGCACATGTGGAGTTCGGAGATTCCGATCTGGACGTTCGGCACCGAGGAGCAGAAGAAGCAAATATCTTCCGGGGCTGGTGAGCGGCGGGCTGGGATTGCACGCGATGACCGAGCCGGGGTCGGGTTCGGACGCTTACAGTTTGAAAACGCGGGCTGAGCGCAAGGGCGATAAGTATGTGCTGAATGGATCGAAGACGTTCAGCAGCAACGCTCCCAACGCGGATGTGACGATTGTTTTCGCGAATCTCGATCCGACGCCGCGGTCCGAACGGTGTCACCGCATTTCTAGTCGACAAAGGCACGCCGGGATTTACGGTCGGCCGCAAGCTGCACAAGATGGGACTGCGCACCTCGCCCATGGCAGAGATTTACCTGCAGGATTGCGAGATTCCGGTTGCGAACCTGCTGGGCAAGGAATTCGGCGGGCAGGCAGTTTTCACGTCGTCGATGGAGTGGGAGCGGATCTGCATTCTGGCCAGCCATCTCGGCGCCATGCAGCGCATCATGGAAACCTGCGTGAAGTACGCCAAAGAGCGCAAGCAGTTTGGCGAACCCATCGGCAAGTTTCCCGCGATCGCCAACATGATTGCTGACATGGATGTGCGGCTTGAGACCGGGCGGCTGGCGCTGTACAAAGCCGCGTGGATGAAGAGTCAGGGGCGGCATCCGCTGCGCGAAGCTTCGATCGCGAAACTGTATGTCAGCGAAGCCTGCGTGCAGAGCTGCCTGGACGCGATCCAATTGCATGGCGGCTACGGTTACATGACGGAATATCGAACTGGAGCGCGAATTGCGCGACGCGATTGCCGGTACGATTTATTCCGGGACCTCGGAAATGCACAGGGTGATCATCGCCGAACATGCACGGGCTTTGATGATTCTTCTTCAGTATTTGTATCCAAGTTTCGCTTTTTTCCCCTCAGTCATCCTTTTAGTGATGTCGATCAAAATCAAATCCAAGGCTAGGTTCTAAGATCATGGCATACCTGCTGCAGCAATTGTTGAGCAAGAGCGCGAAGGCTTATCCGGAGAAGACGGCGGTGTGGGCTCGCGGGCAGAGCATCACGTATCGCGAACTGGACGAGCGCTCGAACCAGCTGGCGCATCTGCTGCGGGAGAAGGGAATCAAGAAAGGCGACCGCGTCGGACTGTTTTTCCCGAAGTGCGTGGAATCGGTCATCAGCATGCTGGGCGTGCTGAAGGCGGGCGGAGTTTATGTGCCGCTCGATCCGCAGGCTCCGGCCGACCGCGTCGGCTACATCATCGGCAACTGCGGGATTCGCGTGCTGATTACGAACCACGAGAAGCGCGCGGCGCTTACGCCGGAGACTTTGGAGCACGCTTGAATGCTGCATCTCGACCGATCAGGCTGAGAACGGTAGCGAGCGGCAAGCTGATTCCCTGGTCGATGCTGGCGGAATTTCCCGCTGATCATGCCCCGGAAGTCACCCTGATCGAAACCGATCTGGCTTACATTCTTTACACCTCGGGCTCGACGGGACGGCCGAAGGGCGTGATGCTGTCGCACCAGAACGCGCTGACCTTTGTGGAATGGTGCGCGGAAGAATTTCATGTGCGCAGCGACGACCGGCTTTCGAATCATGCGCCGCTGCACTTCGATCTTTCGGTTTTCGATGTTTACAACACGCTGGAAGCGGGCGCGACGGTTTACCTGATCACCGAAGATCTGGCGCTGTTCCCGACCAGCCTGGCGAACTTCATCGAGGCCCAGGGGATCACGATCTGGTACTCGGTGCCTTCGGCGCTGATGCTGCTGCTGCTGCACGGGCACCTGACGCCGGAGAAGTTGAAGAGCGTCCGCACGATCCTGTTTGCCGGCGAAGTTTTCCCCATGAAATATCTGCGGCAATTGGCGGAGATGGCGCCGGCAGCGAACTCTACAACCTCTACGGGCCGACCGAAACCAATGTTTGCACCTATTACAAAGTGGAGCGCGAGCGGCTGGCCAGTATGGAAAAACTGCCGATCGGCATTGCCTGCGCCAATACTGACACGTTTGCCGTTACGACCGAAGGACAGCTGGCGGCCACAGGGCGAGAGCCGGCGAGCTGTATGTGCGCGGGCCGGGCGTGACCTATGGCTACTGGGCCGATGCAGAAAAGACGCAGAAAGATGGTGGTGCCCAACCATTTTCAGGAACACTTCGAAGAGAAGATGTACCGCACCGGCGACATCGTCACGGTGGGCGAAGACGGCAACTATTATTTCCAGGGCCGGCGCGACAGCATGATCAAGAGCCGCGGCTACCGCATCGAGCTGGGCGAGATTGAGAGCGCGCTGCTGAGCCATCCCGGAGTGCGGGAAGCGGCGGTGCTGGCGGTTCCGGACGAGATTGTCGGCAACCGCATTCGCGCGGTGGTGGCGATTGCACGTTGCCGATTCGCTGAGCGTGTTGGAACTGCAGCAGTACTGTGCGACGCGGGTTCCGAAGTACATGATTCCGGAGTTGATCGATACTCTGCGACGAGCTGCCCAAGACCTCGACGGGAAAGATTGATCGCGTCAAGCTGGCGACGGAGTCGGCGAAGGAACCGGCAGGCGTTCGCTAACGTTCAGTCGAGCGTAGCCATCAGTTCGTTGTAAACGCAATACATTCCTGCAATTGGGAGAGAAACATGATCGAGTCAGCAGCGGTGAAAGACCAGATCCGCGAATATGTGCTCGAAGAATTCGCCAAGACCAAAGGCATTATGCAGATCACGGACCAGGAAGTGCTGACCAAGAATGGCATCATCGATTCCATGGGCATTTTCCGCCTGGTGGCATTTCTGGAAGAAACGTTTAACGTGCGCATGGGCGACGAAGAAATCACGCACGACAATCTGGAAAGCATCGACGCCATCGAGCGGCTGGTGATCGCCAAGCGAAGAAATAAGCGCTCTAACTGGCAATCGTAACGGGCGCCGGCCAGATCGCCCGCCGGTTCGCTTCAGCTTGCTTCGTCTCCTCCCCTGGGTTCCCGAACCAATTTCTGGTATCAATTCCTCAGGGATCTCTTATGCGTATAGGTCGTAAAGTCTTTTACGAACGGTTTCAAGGTGTTTGACCTGTTGCTGATGGTGGCTGCTTTCGCGGTCTCCACCCTGCCCCAGTTTCGACCGGGTGGGGCGATTCAGCTTGGCCGAGTTTTTCGAGCTGCGCGTCAAGCTGGGGAATCTGGTTCTGTTTGTCAGTTTTCTGCTGATCTGGCACATCCTGTTCAGCGTGTTCGGGCTGTATCGGCTCGAAGCGCTTGGCCAGCCGCTGGGAAGAGGTCCGGGACATCTGCGGCGCGACGACCCTGGGCACGATGGTGGTCGCCGGGTTCGGCCCTGACGTTTCGCATTTGGGTGGTCAATCGCGTTTTCCTGGTGCTGTTCTGGGTGCTGACCACCAGCTCGATGATTCTGAGCCGGATGGTCATTCGGGAGGCGCTGGCCTATGCCCGGCGGCATGGCCGAAATACGCGCAACATGCTGGTGATTGGCACCAATGCGCGCGCCGTGGACTTGGTGCAGCGCATCCAGGGCAAGCCGGACCTGGGCTATCGGATTCTGGGTTTCGCCGACGAAGAGTGGGATGGGATGGAGGATTTCAAGAAACAAGGCCACTCCGCTGGTCGCCGACCTCGATACGTTGCCTGCCTACGTCCGCCGCAACGTGGTGGATGAAATTGTGCTGGCGCTGCCCATTCGCTCGTTCCACACTTTCGCCTCGCGGATCGCGGCGGTATGCGAACAGCAGGGCATCATCGTGCGGTTCATGCCCAACATTTTCGACCTGAAAGAAGCCCAGCAGCGGGCCGATGAGTTCGACGGCGACGCGCCTTGTCAGCCACGAGAGCACGATCACCGACGCCTGGGGCCTGG
>CAWHLT010000002.1:0-1367409 GCA_963830295.1 uncultured Acidobacteriaceae bacterium | reverse complement strand
GGTGGCCGCAAACATCGGGTTGTTATCGGGACGTTCAAGCCGAGCTGTACGCACGCGTCGGTAATCCGCGATAGACCCAGGCCCAACGCCGCGTTCCCGCGATGAAAAGAGAAAAGGTCATCGCGCCGCCCCATGCGGAGCCGTCATGCCCGACATTACGATGTCAACCTGTTGCCAGCATTGGATTGCGCATGTCGACCCGCATGTCGGCAGAATTTCGGTCGTCCGAACTACTGCTAGAGCTTGGGTTTGCGGTGTGCGACGGAATAATCGGCACATCTTCGGCTGTGATCGTAATGGACCGGCCTTTGCAGATTCGTTGGATCTTGTGCGCGATGCGACCCAGGACAACAAGGCTAGGCTGGGCGAAGCATGACCACCAACCAGGGCGGTGACCGATGGCCGGGCGAAAAACCGTTGACCGCATTGCCGAAGCCAGGCGCCGCATCGAGCACGCGGGCTTGAGATCGGCGTCGCGGCTCGACCTGACGGGACTTGGCCTTACCGAGCTGCCCGAGTCGATCTGGACAGCTCCACAAGCTCAAAGAGCTGTATCTCTATGGCCTTCAGCTCTCGACGGTGCCGGACTCGATCCGGCAGCTCACCGCGTTGCAGTGGGTGGACCTCGAGAAACGACGCGATCTCGTCGCTGCCGGAGTCGATTGGCGACTCACCAGTTGCGGGGTCTGCACGTCAGCAGCAACCGGCTCGATGTTGCCCGAGTCGATCGGCCAGCTCACGCAGATCGAGGTGCTGAACCTCAGCGCAACCAGATCTCGCACCTGCCGGAGTCGATCGGCCAGCTCAGGCGTTGGGCAGAAATTGTTCCTCCGCCTCAACCAGGCTTGCTCATCACTGCCGGAGTCGATCGACACTGTCCGCCTCGAAGAACTCGACCTTTCGCTCAACCCGCTCACGTCGTTGCCACCAGCGATGAAAGAAGTATCACGACTGAAAAAGCTCTTCCTTCACGACATTCCCAATCTGGGAATCCCCGCCAAGATCCTCGGCCCGCGAGCGGAGGAGGTGCTGGGGCGGCAACTCCCGCGGACCCATTGCGGATCCTGCGTTATTATTTCCGGTACGGTGCCGGCAAGCGGGCTCGGTACGAGGGCAAGCTGAGTCCGTTCGGGGGGGTCTCGGGTACTCGAAGGGTTGGTGGCGGAGTGGCCGACGGTAGATCTGCTTATCCCGCAGGCCAGGCTGTTCTGCTCTGCGAGGATCTCCCGACCCCGCCGGAGTGCCCGACCGCAGGTCTCCTTCCCCTTCTGACCAGCCCGCTGATCGTCTCCCGCGGTGATTCATAGACCCTGGATTCAAAGGCATTCGTCCTTTCAGAGCACACTCTGGAGGACGCAGACCTGCGTGCCGGCACTCGGCAAAGCATATCATCAACAGCCCAAACCAGAGTGGCTCCGCCCGTGAGGATAGTGCCGATCAATTTGGCCAAGAACAGAGAGAAGGTGTCCAGATTGGGATTGGCGAGTTGACTTCGTGCCACTCGCCCATCCCAACCAACCCCCTCATCCTTGAAATTAGTACACCACCCGTTGGGTGTGGATACCAGTGGGAGAACAGTTCTAACTGGCGAGTCGTCTGGTCGTCGGTTTAGCTGGCGATCTAACGGGTGATCCAGATGTGAGACTTGACGCCCGTTACGAGGTTCGACGATTCGGCTGTAGGACGCTGGTATGACTGACCAGGTTCGCTCCTTTTGTCCGCTCAGGTTTCTTCCTCCTTTATCTGTGCGACTGGTGGATTTTCGTGCGTCGCCTTCTGGTTCTTTATGGCATGGCGCTTCTCTGTCAAAGCTGGAGCAAGTTCGCCCAGGAATGACTCGAAAAGCAATTCTCAATCTCCTTGGAAATCAGCCAGGAAATGAGCGGGCCATTCAGTCGATCCGGGGGAAGCGGTGAGGTACCGCTGGTGGATGCCGCACGGACGCGTCACAATCGGCAGAGGAGACGGATGAGAGGCCTGCGCCAGGTGCGCGGCTGCACGGTGATGTGCCGCCGCTCGGGATCGAGCCAGAAATCGAGGTCGTTGTCGAGGAAGGCGGGAAGCCCCAGCAGCGGCAACCGCGGGCCGGGCGGAACCGCGTCCTGCGCGTAGACCGCGATCCCTTTGGCTCATCCCCAGCCGGAACGGCGGCCTGCCGCTGGCCACGTCCTGCCGGCCGGGGATGTTCGGGTACAGCCAGACCGTCGCCCCCCGGCGCGTGACGACCTGCCCTTTGATCTCGATGTCCCCGAGGACCCCAGCAGACCGGGGTCGATCCCGGCCCACTCGCGCAGGTGCCGGTCCTGCACCGAGAAGCCGAAGTTGTTCCCGGTGTCCAGCAGGGCCGGGAACCTCGGGATGTTCTCCTCGGGCTCGAGGACCCCGGACAGGTGGACGCTCACCCACACCAGGATCTGGTTGCGGTGGACCGTGACGTACCGGTCGCCGAACCGCAGCGACGTGCGCTCCTCCGGGATCGGCAGTCGGTCGAGGATCTTCATGCGGGGTCGGGTGGCGTCTCCTCCGTGGCTTCGTACAGAGACCAGTCGCACTCGATCGTTCCCCACGGAGGAATCCCGTCGGGATCGGCCTCCAGCCTCCCGACGTAGAACTCCCCACGTTTCAGCCCCCGGCGGAAGCATTCCTGATAGGCTTCGACCTCCGACCGCGTCGATGGCCACTCGCTCCTCGCCGTGGTACGCCGCCCACTTCCCATGATTCCGTCGGTCCTTGAGCAGTCCGGGCAGGTCCCGCCAGAACGCCTGTTGCGAGCGGAGCATCATGGGCGGGATCTCCGGATTGGGCTGTCCCGCGGGTCGCTGCTGGCACTGCCGCCAGGCGCGCGTACACCTCGGCCCGGACCAAGACGTAGGCGTCGTGCGTCAAGGGATCGATGATCCGCACGGGCTGGCCCTGTGCCATCGCCTGCCGCTGCTCGGGGTTCAGTTCGATCATGGCTCGCCTCCACCACGATCCTACCGGAGGAGCGGAAGAGCGGACAGGGGTCGAACCGAAAGTCGGCCCGGCGAGGCGTGGGTGATCCCCGTCATACTCTCCAACACCGACCGACGCACCTCCCACTGTGCTCGAAACGGCGGCCTAACCGTCAAACTCCGAATCCCACAGACCGCGCCAGTGCTCGCGGAGCTGAGCCATCGACGACTTCCTCAGAGAGAAATCGGCACGTGACGAGTTCATCCGGTAAACTCACGAGCTGCGCACAGCGTGACAGAGTCTCGGCTACAACGAACCCATGGCAGACACCCTCGGACAAGCACCCCGACCATGCCCACGCCCCGTCGATCCGCCCCCACCCGCCGCTTCGTGCTGGCCTGGGCCCTGATGTTCGGCGGCCTGGTCGGCTTCTGGTGCTGCCGGCCCTGGCTGGGGACGAGGGCGTTCAACTACGGGCAATTCGTCGTCTTCCTCGTGACGTGGAAGATCGCCTCGCTGCTCTGCCTGCCGCCCGGGGCGTGGGCGCGCCTCACACCCCTCAGGTTGCTGGCCTATTGCTTCTGGTCCGGGATGCAGCCGAAGCAGTTCCTCGAGGGCCAAGCAACCGCCGCCGATGCTCCGGTGCCGTCCGTTTCCGGAATTCTCCTCAACGCCCTCACCGGGGCGGCGCTGCTCTGGCTGGTGCCGCGCCTGCTGCCGGCCGCGACCCCCCGGACAGTCCGCTTCTGGATCGCACTGGTTGGCCTCGGCTTCCTGACCCTTTTCGCGCGGCTCGACTTCGGGGCGCTGATCTTCCGGGCGATGGGCTTCCCGGTCGAGAAGGTCATGGACTGCCCGATCGCCGCGACGACCCTCGGCGATTTCTGGGGACGGCGCTGGAACCGCATCGTCTCGGGGATGTTGCGGGAGGTCATCTTCTTCCCCGTGGCGCGCTGGGCCGGCGCGCGGGTCGCCCTGTTGGCCGTGTTCCTCTACAGCGGCCTTTACCACGAGGTCATCAGCTTCATGGCCGGATCGGGATACGGCGGGCCCACCGCTCTACTTCCTGGTTCAATACTTCGGGGTGGCGATCGAGAATAGCCGCCCCGCCCGCCGACTTGCTCCAGGGCCACCCCTGGCTGGGGCGTGCCTGGACCTGCGCCGTCGTGGTCCTGCCGGTCGGCCTGTTCCTGCATCCAGGGCTCGTCGATGGATATCTCGTGCCGCTGCTGGTGCAGGCCGGCGTTCCGGGTCTGGCGGAATAGCAGGCAGCTCGCGGCCGGATTCGGTTGGCGGTTCAGGCACCATCAATCCTCATCGTCTCGACCGTCTCCAACCGCCTGGCCGATTCGGGATCGATGGGCTCGGGCAAAATAAGGCTACGTTTGGAAACCTGGGCAAAGACCCAAGTAAATTCTCAAGATTGACGGATAACCCGTTGATGCGGTGTGTGCGGTGGTGCGGATGTCGAATCGCGAAGTTCATGAACGACCAGGGCGATCGAATCCCGGATGGCTGATGAAGGCGAACCATGTCCTCAAGGACCAAGATCACCCGATCCAGATCGAATGATTCGTAATCCCTCATCCGTAACACGGGCCGGAGCTGGGTCTCCACTTGCTCCCGCAGGATCGCAATCTTGGCCTCCGAGAGATCCACGGGCTCGTTTCCGGCCACCGACAGCTTTGCCGCCAGAAGGTCAAGTAATACTGGATCCCGGTAGTCGAAGAGGCCGCCCTGCACGGCGTGGTCGATGTCGAAGAAATCACGGATGGCCGGCTCGCGTCGGGTGAGGGCGGCGCGGATCTTCTCCGAGTAGGCCTCCCGGCGTTGCAGCACCCGGACGTTCACGGGAGGAAGCGCCGACTGAGCGGAGTAGGGATCGCGCAGCAATGTCCGCGCCAGGAGGAACTCAGGGGGCAAGAGGTTCTCTTCTCGAAGCGAGACTTCCACTTTGATGAACTCGCGCTCTCCCGTCACCGCCGAGCGGTAGGCGAATCGCCCGTTGTACTGCCGCGACATTGTGAACCTCAAAGGCTCTGCCACTCGAACACGGTGAGACGGCCCGGGACTCCCGAGAGATGGTCCCTGATCGGCGAGGCGGCTGTGCGACGCTCGGATCTCGTCGCATCCGGCCGGACCGAGATGCAGAAATCCAGGTCTTCGCTCAGGCGGAAGAACTCCGCGTGAACTTTGCTCAGGCAGGTGCCCCCCTTGAACACCAGACCCTGCTCGAACAGGCCCGACAGGTCACGGAGGAGCAGGGAGCAGTAGTAGTCCTTTTCGATGAGCCGCGAGCTGAAGTCGCTTTCCGCCTCGGTGAGCATCAGCGCGTCCCGGAACCGCGAAGATCTTCGTGATACCATGGACCTCCCGGCTCGTTACTCATTGTTGATGACCACTCCCCATCGCTTGTTCGTCTTTCCCCGTTTTTCTCGGTTCGGAATCCAGGGGATGAAACTTGAGGATGGGCGCTTCCTCTCAAGTCGTCGGAGCAGATGCTCCTGCACACCCATCCGTTCGAGGAGCGCACCGATGGCCGATAACCAGCTTGCCCTTCTGCAATTCCCGCAGCGACGCCAGGGATTCGTGCGCGTCATGCCGAAGGTTCAGCAGCTTCTCGGCGTATTCGTACAGCACCTGTCCCGCATCCGTCAGCACGCCCTCCCGCGACGAGCGGTCGAACAGAGCCTCGCCCAGCTCATTTTCCAGCTTGTGTATCGTCTGGCTCACCGCCGATTGCGTGCGGTACAATTTTTCCGCCGCCCGTGAGAATCGGTTCTCGCGAGCCACTGCCAGAAAGACTTCGAGTTGCGAGAGTTCCATATTTAGCCTGAAACGGCGTGTTTTGGCGCCAATCCTTACTTTCTTTCTCTTATGTTACCTTAATTATCCATTAGCAACCTTATAATATAAATAAGTCTAATGATGACTGAAGAATTATAAGTTTTGCTTCAGACCTCCCAGCCCATACCATAAAGGAACCCGACATCCATTCCGAAGAAGCCCATGGAAAGCAGGTCCGCATTACCATTTTCGACACCACGCTGCGCGACGGGGAACAATCGCCCGGATGCAGCATGAACCACCAGGAGAAGTTGCGTCTGGCGCATCAGCTCGACCGTCTCGGCGTGGACGTGATCGAGGCCGGATTCCCCATTGCCTCTGATGGCGATTTCGCAGCTGTCAAGGCTGTCGCTGCGTCATCCGCCGCCCCATCATTGCGGGATTCGCCCGCGCCTGCCGTCCTGATATCGAACGCGCCTGGGAAGCTCTGAAAGACGCAGCCCATCCGCGCATTCACGTCTTCCTCGCCACCTCCGACATTCACCTGAAGCACAAGCTGCGCATCACGCGCGAGGAGTGTCTCGCGCAAGCCCGCGAAGCCGTCGCCTTCGCCAAATCGCTCTGTCCCGATGTCGAATTCTCGCCCGAAGATGCTACGCGCACCGATCCTGAATTCCTCTGCCAGGTGCTCGAAGCAGTCGTCGAGGCCGGCGCGACCACGCTCAATATTCCTGACACGGTCGGCTACACCGTGCCCGCCGAGTTCGGCGAGCTGATCGCAACCATCCGCCGCCGCGTGAAGGGAATCGAGAACGTCACCATCTCCGCCCACTGCCACAACGATCTCGGCATGGCCGTCGCCAACACCATGGCCGCCGTCGCCGCTGGAGCGCGCCAGGTCGAATGCACCATCAACGGTATCGGAGAGCGCGCCGGCAACGCCTCGCTCGAAGAGATCGTCATGGCCATGCGCGTTCGCCACGATCGCTATCCCTACGAAACGGCCATCGCCGCCGAACATCTCTTCCCCGCCAGCCAGTTGCTGAGCGAAATCACCGGCGTGCCCGTGCAACCCAACAAAGCCATCATCGGACGCAATGCCTTCGCCCATGAAGCCGGCATCCATCAGGATGGCGTACTAAAGAATCCGCTGACCTACGAAATCATGACGCCGCAATCGGTCGGCGTGCCCGATTCCAAACTCGTGCTCGGCAAGCACTCCGGCCGTCACGCCCTTGGCTATCCGCTGCGAACAGCTCGGCTACCAGTTCGACCGCCGCGCCCTCGATGACATCTATCGCCGCTTCGTGCGCCTCGCCGACAAGATCAAGAACGTCGAAGACCATCACCTGCTGGAATTGATTCGCGACACCCACAAGCCCGCGGCATCTGCAACTCCGCTGTTCGAGCCGCTTCCCAGCGTCGCCGCCGCCGCCAGCGTCTCAGCTCATGAACTCGCCCCAGACCATTTCCCATGGCCCCACAAACCAACGCGTTCGGCTTGCCACGCCGCCATCTCCGCCGAGCAGCCACCACGATCAGCAGCAGGAAGATTATCTCTGGGGTGTGTAGGGGATTGAGTAATTTGGTAATTTAGTGATTGAGTAATTGTGACTGCTTGAATCCTCAGCTGTTCGTCGGGCCGTTTCACAGCCCGACTGAAATTACACAATTACAAAATTTCCCAATTACACAAATTCCTCTCATGCTCCTGAACCTGACCATCCTCCCCGGCGACGGCATCGGCCCTGAAGTCACCGAACAAGCTGTCGCAGTCCTCCAAGCCATCGCCGACGCTTTCGGCCATCAGCTTCAACTCCAAAGCAAGAACATCGGCGGAGCAGCGTTGGCAGCCGCTAATGATCCCCTGCCGCCGACACGATTCACGCCTGCCTCGCATCTTCGGCAGTCCTGCTCGGCGCCGTCGGAACTCCCGCGTTCGACCACTATCCCCAACACCTCCGCCCCGAAGCCGGACTCCTCCGCCTGCGCCGCGAATTAGGTGCCTACGCCAACCTGCGTCCCGCCATTTGTTTTCCTGCACTCGAAGATTGTTCCCCACTGCGCGCAGACTCGTCCGCGGCACCGACATCATGATCGTCCGCGAACTTCTCGGTGGACTTTATTTCGGAGAACCACGTTCCATCACAGGCGAGCCCGGCTCCCGCGTTGCCATGAACACCATGACTTACGGCGAGCCGGACATCGAGCGCATAGCCCGCGTCGCTTTCGACCTCGCGATGAAGCGCCGCAGGAAAGTTCTCTCCGTCGACAAGGCCAATGTCCTCGAGTGCTCCCGGCTGTGGCGCGAAGTCGTCACCCGCTGCGCCAAAGATTATCCCGGCGTGCAGCTCTCACACATGTACGTAGATTCCGCCGCCATGTCGCTGGTGCAGCGTCCCAAAGATTTCGACGTGATCCTCACCGAAAACATGTTCGGCGATATTCTCTCCGACCAGGCCGGCGGAGTCGTTGGCTCGCTGGGCCTGCTAGCCTCAGCCAGCATCGGAGGCCCGGTCGGCCTGTACGAGCCAGTCCACGGCTCCGCGCCCGATATCGCAGGCAAAGGAATCGCCAATCCCCTCGGCGCAATTCTTTCCGTCGCACTGCTGCTTCGTCATTCGTTTGGATTGGAAAACGAAGCAGCCAGCATTGAAAACGCGGTCAGCGCTGCGCTGAATCAGACGGCGCCCGCACCGCCGATCTTGCCCATGCCGGACAAAACCCGTTTAACTTCGGAAATGGGGCGTCGCGTGTCATCAAATTGCAAAACGGACTGATAAGGCCGGAAGAGATTACCGTCCGCATGAGTTGGGTCCCGTATGCGTCGCCTAACTGATTCAGAGAGAGCATTGATCCATCGGCTTCTTCAGCAAGCAGCCAGCGACAATATGGCCTTGCTGAGTCGTCTTGATTCTCTGGACGTCCAGGAAATGCCTGACGGCGGCATGGGAAGCCTGTATTTTTCCTGCCCCGGTAAGGACTGCGCAAGCACGCCGTCTCGGAGATCGAATCGCGGAGCTTCAATTCGACGACGTCGACGGCGTGCCCGTCATAGCCTCGTTGAACGTTGATCAGGACGGCGATTTGTACGAGTTAGATGTATGGACGGTCGACTTCAAGCCAGTGATTCGATTAAGTCCGCCGCCATTAGGGTAAGTATGCGCTAGCTCTACCCGGCTCATCTTCCAACATTGCGACCGAAGCAAGGCATTGATCCTGGTCTGATACCCCTTCCCCTGCTCTCGCAACCACGCAATCACATCGGCGTCCAGTCGAACGGTGAGTTGCCGCTTGACCGGGCGGTAGAACGGATTACGCACAGCTGTTTCCAAAAGCGATCTTTGAGAGGCGGGATGTCGGAATAGTCAATCTTGTCATCTGGCATGTGACGCCAAGGCCGCGACCTGCCGCCGCTGCTTTGCCGTCAATGGGCTAAGAGTAATTCTTTTGACGCTCTTTTTCATAACGCCTTCCTCTCCCTTCGGTTAGCCCGCCGGGCCGAAATGATGCGAATTGTTTCGTCCGCTTCGTCGTCGCCGAACGCAACAGTATGGGCCACCAGCAACAACAACGTGCCGTTTACCGTTCCGATCGTTTGCCAGCGAAGTTCGCCGCCTTCAATGCGATCCTGCTCTACCAGAGCATCAGGATCGTTCGAAAACTTGCCGGGCGATCTCGAAGCTGATTCCATGCTTTCCGCCGGTTGGTCCGCTCTTTGGCACTATCCCACTCGAACCGTATCATGCCATGCCATTATTATAGCTACATTTATGTAACTACACAATCAAGGTTGTAATTCGGACTGAATCGCTTGGACTAACTTCCCGGACGCGGTCCCCCCGGCAGCGTCTTAACCGGCTGCGCGCGCCACCGTGCTCCCGTCATACTTCCCCGTCAAGTCATACCAGCGAATCCGCAACATCTCCTGAAACATCCGCGCCCCGTCCACCAAAGGATGAATCCGCGTATCTCCGCTGTGCCCCCAAAGCACCGGAACTTCTTCCACGCGAAACCCAAACTTGCGCGCCAGAAAAAGGATCTCCGGATCGAATCCCCAGCGCTCGATGCGCTGCAGCGGCAGAATCGTCTGCGCGGCCCGCCGCGTGAAAGCTTTAAATCCGCATTGTGTGTCTTTAAACCGCAGGCCCAGAATAATCCGCTGCAACAAATTGAATACCCGTCCAAATAACTTGCCGGTGCAACGACTGGCGCTGCGTCTGCAATTCAGCCCGCAGCCAGCGCGAACCAATCGCGATGTCCGCCCCCGCCGCCAGCGCCGCCAACAGCTTCGGCATCTCTTCGATGGGCGAAGACAAGTCCGCATCGCTGAACACCACCACCTCGCCCCGCGCACTCAGCATGCCGTTGCGCACCGCATAACCTTTGCCACGGTTGCCAGGATTCTCCACCAGCCGCAACACTGGATCTCTTGCCGCAAACCCACGCACCAACTCCGCCGTGTTGTCGCGCGACCCATCGTTCACCACAATCACTTCCACTTCCGCATTCCACCCCTGCGCGCGCACGTATCCCAGCACCTTCTCCAGAGTCGCCCCCAGGCGCGCGCCCTCGTTGTAAGCCGGAATAACGATGCTGTAAGTCGATGATCTCCTATCGACCATCTGGATTAGCCGCCAACAAACGCACCTCGGGACGTTTAGGATGTCGCCCCCAAACCCGTTGCGCAGAAATTGCTGCGTCATTGTACGTCGGAAAAGCCGCCGGCAGAAACTAAGAACCGAGACTAGCATCCGATGTGAGAACTGAGAACTGAGAACTGAGAACTGAGAACCGAGAACTGCCCCTCACGCCACGCTGCGTTTTTCCACCAGCATGCTGAAAAACTCGTTCACCAGTTCCAGCATCCCACAAGCCCTGGCGGGCTTCTTCGCGCATGGTTTGCGCGGCCTCATCATGCCCCAGCGCAGGCTTGTAAGGCCGCGCCGTGCGCAGTGCATCGTAAACATCCACTACCTGCAAAACCCGCGACAGCAGCGGGATCTCGCCCGCCCGCAATCCGTCCGGATACCCCGACCCGTCCGCATGCTCATGATGATGCCGGATAATCGGCAGCACCAGCCGCAACGACTTCAACGGCTTGCAGATATTCTCCCCGGTCACCGGATGCCGCTTCATGATCTCCCACTCCGGTAGCGTCAGGTCCGTGCCCTTCTTCAGAATCGCATCCGGCACCGCGATCTTTCCCAGGTCGTGCAAATATCCGCCGCGCCGCAGTGCCACTATCGAATCTTCATCCAGTCCCAGATGCCGTCCTAAATCCGCGCCGTACAATGCCAGCCGCTCGCAGTGCCCCTCGGTATAAGGATCGCGACCCTCAACAATCAGCCCCAGCGTGCACAACACCGAATCCGCCGTCTCCAACTCGTCAGTAAATTCCTTCACCCGCAGCAGCGACTTCACCCGCGCCGTCAACTCCTCCGCCAGCACAGGTTTGTTCAGAAAGTCATCCGCTCCCGCTTCAATCCCGCGCACCTTATCTGAGCTGTCGCTCAAACCCGTGATCAACACAAAAGGAATCAGCCGCGTCGCCGGATCAGCCTTCAACTCACGGCACAATTCATAGCCAGACTTCCCCGGCATTCTCACATCCGACAAAATTATGTCCGGCGCCTGCCGCCGCACTTCCGCCTCAGCCTGCTGCGCATCCGCCGCCGTCACCACATCGTAACCGCGCTGCGTGAGTAACTGGCTCATCAGCCCCGCAATCATGGGATGGTCATCCACTACCAGAATCCGCGGCGCATGCCGCTTTGTCGGCAACACGTGCATATCCTTATCAGAACCCGTTTCTGGCTGGGAAGTTGCCCGCCCTTCACCGCTCACGGCTGGACGGGATTCGTGGGGAGAACTCATCGCGCAATGTTATGCCGGTAATTCTACCGCAATTCCAGAGCAGCGGTATCTCGCGAGCCACGGCTATACCGGCAAATCGCACCCCGCAACTTCATCCGGTCCTGTCCCAGTTCGGAACCTGCTTCGAAATCTTCTAGAGACTTGTGACCTCTAACCTTGTCCTCCACACCATTCTCTGCTTAACCTCGGCCATGGTCCGCACTTCGAAATTCCGGCTCGTCTTGCCGCTCCTGATCCTCATGCCAGCAACCGCTATGGCCGTGACGAAACCTCACGTGATCACTTTCGGCAAATGGACCACAGTCCAGTGGTCTCCCAACACCGCAGCCGCCGACGACCAGCGTCTAACCTTGAAAGTCCGGCCACTCCTCATCGACGCCCGCGTCAAAGAATTCACGCTAGGCGCCGCTCACGATGTTACCGACCGTCTGTTCGTGGTCCGCCGTGCCTTCCGCATCAACGATAGCCTTCCCCAGGAACCGGTCTCGCCTCCGCACTGGCAATGGCAACCCGGCGGATGGCTTCTAGTTGACCGCACAACCGGCCACATTTCCACCATCAACCTTCCCGAATTCGATGCCTTCTACTCCGCCGCCAGTTGGTACCGCGATTACGCGGCCTACTGCGGCGTATCTGAAGACGGCAAGAAAGTCTACGCAGTAGTGGCGCAGATCAGCCGCCGCAAGCCGGTTCTAAAAAAACTCCTGCAAACTGAAAGTTCGGAGAGAGAAATGAAAGAAGCCACTCCCGATTCCGCCTGCCCCACCCCCGCCTGGCAACGTTCCCCCGCCCGCGTAACCTTTGAACCGGCAAGCGGCCCAAAACAAACCTTCGCCATTCGCGGCCACTCAGTAGACCTGGTAAATGAAAACGAAGAAAAAGAATCCGAAGAAGCCTCAAAATAAAAATACCTGTCACGCTACCCGCGCTGATTGTAACGTCCGACCACTGACCACTGACCACTGACCACTGCTACATCGCTTCCACCGCCGCCAACTCCTCCGCCACTGTCTTCTCCTTCACCTTGGCGCTAGTCACCAGAATGACCGACAACACCACAATTACACTCCCCATCAAAATGAATCGATCCACGCGCTCGTGCAGAATCAACCATCCCAGAAACACCGCGACTACCGGATTCACATAAGCATAGGTTGACACTTTCGACGTAGGCACATGCTCCAGCAGCCAGATGTAAGCCGTGTATCCGATCCACGATCCGCACACCACCAGATACAGCACTGCGCCCACCCCGCGTCCCGTCCACGTAACCCGCGAGAAATCTCCCGCCGCCGCGGCAAACAAAAAGTTAGCCGCGCCAGCCGCGGTCACTTGCCATCCGGTCGCGCTGAATACGTCCATGCCCGACTGCCAGCGCTTCGACAGCACCGATCCCAGCGCCCACGAAAACGACCCGCCAATCAACCCTAGCGAAGCCCACAACTCGCGCCGTCCCATTGCGGATCGCGAATGCAACTCCGGCCAGAACAAAACAAACAAGCCTGCAATTCCCAGCGCCAACCCCGCTTTGCCCCGCCACGAAATTCGATGATGCCCCAGCAGCATCGAGTCCAGCACCAGAAACCACAACGGCGTGATTGCGATGATCAAAGCCGCCAGCCCTGAAGGCACCGAGAGCTCCGCCCACGATAAAGTCAGGTTCCCGCCCATCAGCAACAAAATCCCCACCACGGCTGCCAGCGCAATCTGCCGCGCCGAATACCAAATCCTGCGCCCCGTGGCGGCGCACACCACCAGCATCACCACCCCGGCTATAGAAAACCGCACCCCACACATCAGCGCCGGAGGAATCGTCTGCACCGCAATATCAATCGCCAGGTAGGTAGATCCCCAAAACAAATACACCAGCCCAAAGGCAAGAATCACCGCGAACCGGCTTGGACGAGCGCTAGACATGGAAGTGAGAAAACAGGGGAAGTTAAACCATATCAGACGTGTGCGGGAACAAAGAGGACTCTAAACGTTTTGTCATCCTGAGCGGAGACAACGCGCTACGCGAAGCGCAGCGCGTGTCGGAGTCGAAGGATCCCTACCGCAACTCCGCCCTCTTTTCGGGGCGGCGTCATCCCGAAGCCCCGCGCTTTCACCAGCGGGGCGAGGGATCTCCCGCGCATCATATGCTGCTGGGATTACTGTCGCTTGCGCAGCCGCAAGCTCTACTTCAACTTCTCGTACTCCGCCCGAGCCGTCTTCAAAACCGGCACATCCGCATCCGCATCTTTCCAAACCGCAAAGAAATCCTGATAAGCCGCCTTAGCTTTTCCCGTATCACCCTGCAAAGCATAAGCCCGGCCCAACCCCAAATGCGACAGAGAATAACCCCAGCCGACCGGATCTATCCCGCGATGGTCGAGAATTTTCTGATACTCTGCCGCAGCCTTGCTTCCATCATGCAATCGCAGAAAAGCCTCGCCACGAATGAAGTTGATCCCGAGGATGCCCGTGCTCAATTCATAAGGTTTGGCCGGCTCCAGAGCCGCAACCGCTTGCTCGGGCTGGTTGCGATGCAGGCTGATCATGGCTCGTGCCGCCGGCAGATGCGCCTGATGCAGCAAGGTGAAGTACGGAAATTCTTTGCTCACAGCCTCGGCCAGCTTCTCCGATTGCGCCGTGTCGCCGATGAGGGCAAACAAACGCATGGCGGCAATTCGGGAACCTAAATTCTCGGAAACCGCGAGAGCCGCATTCATCGTCTGGCGGGCTTCGTCCGGAAAGCCTGTCCCGGCATCGCAAAATGCCTCGGCCCCCAGAATCGTCGTCGCGTACTCCTTACGTCCCTGAGCCTGTGCCACGCTCGCAGCCAGGGCATAGTTTGCCCTCGCGTCTTTAATTTTCCCCTGCGCGCACTCGCCCGCAGCGCGCATTAAACCGATCACCGGCTCCTGCGGTTTCCCGGCCGCTTGCTCCACCTCCTTCTGCATAGCCCCGCTGTCGCCTCGAATGAACGCAATCTGGTACAGGTAGACGTGCACCGCCCACGCCTCAGCCTTCTGCGCAATGGCTTGCTCCGCCACAGCCTTCGCTTCGTCATAGCGATTCAGCGCCATGTAGGCTGACGCAAGATTTGCATAGCCGTAAGGATCCTTGGGATTCAGCTTCAGCGCCTCGCTTGCGCTGGCCATCGCCTTCTCCGGCTGCCCATCGGTTGTTTCCACCAGGGCCAGGTTGTCGCGCGGAATTGTGTCACGAGGATAGGTCTGAATCCATTGTTCAAGAATCTCGATATTCTTATCGTCCTGTCTCCGGTAGGTTCCGTAATAGTGAGAAGAAATATAGAACCTCTCCCGCTCGCTCGCCCGCTCTTTCGCATCAAACGCCTTTTGCAGATAGTCAGAGGCTTCCTGGAGATGGGTCCTGTTGTTATAGGCCACGCCCAGCACGGCGAGAGCCATGGCAAAATTAGGGTCCAGTTCTGTGGCCCGTTTCAAGTGCGGAATCGCAGCCTCATCGTTGAACTTCGAGTGTTCTGCCTCGCCGAGACTGAACTCTTTCAAAGCTTCCAGGGATGAGGTCGTAGCCTGTTCCAGCGGAGTATCGTACTTCTGAACCGAACCAATCGATTCTCCCAGCTTCCCACGTAAACTCGATGCTGCCTTGTCCAGCGACTTCAACACCTGTTCCTTGCTGTCCGCCTCCACCTGCTCGCGGGCCAGCGAGTCGCCATTCTGAGCGTTCACCGCCTCCAGCGTGACCACGTAATGGCTGCCCAGGCTCGAAATCGATCCCAGCATCATCGCCTTCACGCCCTCGCGCAGGCAGATCTCGCGCGCCACATCGCGGGTCACACGCTCATCCCCCGATCGGCCCATGAACTTCATCGCCTCGCGAATCCTCGACTCAGGAAGAATATTCAGATAAGGAGACTGCTCCAACTGCACCGCCAAAGCCTGCTTCAGCGTTCCGTCGAAAACCGCGTCGCCGGTAGTGTTGACGAAGTCGGCCAGCAAAACGCTGTCTTTTTCTGTCAGCTTAGAGGATTTGCCTGATCGAAAATATAATCCACCACCGATAACCGCAATCAACACGATCAGCGCCACCGGAGCAAGAATCTTCCATGGCCTCTTCGCAGGAGCAACGGGCACTGGCGCGACACTAACGGCGCTCACCGCGCTTGAAGATACGGCGGAAGGAGCCACTCTCGACGAACCAGACGCCCCCGCCGCCGCGATTGCATGCGGACCGGAATCCTGCACTGCCGCCACCGAACCGGAACTCGCCGCCACTGCGTGCCCGCTTCCCGTGTCCCGCTTCAACCGTTGCAGGTCAGCGCGAATGTCGGCAGCATGCTGGTAGCGCAGGTTGCGATCTTTCTCGATCGCTTTGTTGATAACGTCTTCGAGCTTCACCGGCAGATCAGGATTCAAGCGCACCGGCGAAACCGGAGCGCGATCCAGAATCGCTTGGAAGATCAGCGCAGAAGTCTCTCCGCGGAAGGGCAGCGTCCCCGTCGACATCTCATACAGCACCACCCCGAAAGAAAAAAGATCCGTTCGCGAATCCAGTTCTTTCCCCTTGGCCTGCTCCGGAGACATATAAGCGACCGTGCCCAGAGTCGAGCCGGGGCTGGTCAAGTGCTCCTCGATCGCCACATCGGTGGGCGCTGTCATCGCATCCCCTATGCGCGTCGCCGCTGACGCCGCCGGGTTCGCCGTCACCTTGGCCAGTCCAAAATCCAGAATCTTCGCGTGTCCGCGCTTGGTCACAAAAATATTCGCCGGCTTGATGTCGCGATGCACAATGCCTTCAGTGTGCGCCGCGTCCAGCGCATCGGCGATCTCGATCCCCAACTCCAGAATCGTTTCCAACTCCATCGCGCGCGCGCCAATCATGTGCTTGAGTGTGACCCCGTCAAGAAACTCCATGACCAGATACGCGCGCCCATCTTCCTCGCCGATGTCGTAAATCGTGCAGATGTTCGGATGGTTCAGCGCCGAAGCAGCCTTCGCCTCGCGCCGGAATCGCTCCAGCGCCATGCGATCCTGCGCCAGCTCTTCGGGAAGAAACTTCAAAGCAACGAAGCGGCCGAGCCGAGTGTCTTCAGCTTTGTACACGACACCCATGCCGCCGCCGCCAAGCTTTTCAATGATCCGATAATGCGAGAAGGTCTGTTCGAGCAAGAGATGGCTCCGCCTGTGGCCCAGTCATGCTAAAGCCCAACTCACCGGAAGTCAAAATCTGGCTGCACCATATTGTGACCATATGGGAAAGGGCGCCTCGCCCGTCCAGCCGGGCGCGGCGCGGCGGTTACCAAAGGGGGTTACGCTACGCTCCACCTCAAGCTATAATGATTCAGTGATGTTGACTGCTAGCGATGCTGCGCAACAAATCCAATTCGCACCTTCTCTACTCAAATCGGCCCGAGTGCTGGCTGCACTGTCTGGTGTGCCCGAGGCGCTATCGGGCCAATCTGCCATCACGCCTGCGTCCCAGCCTCTTCGGTAGCGACTAACAAATCCTCCAAATGCATCAGTTCCGTCCGCTGGCCTCCGCGCGCGCCGCGCGCGCGCCTAGGCCAACGACCAACGACGAACGACCAACGACCGCTCGGAGGATTCCAATGACCACCAAGACAATGATGACGACCGCAACCATCGGTCCCAAAATCAAAACCACCCTGCCCGGACCCAACGCCAAGCGCGTGCTCGCGGGCGACGAGAAATATATTTCACCTTCTTATACGCGCTCGTATCCGCTCGTGGCCAAGAGTGGACGCGGCATCGTCGTCACCGACGTCGATGGCAACGAGTTCTATGACTTCTCCGCCGGCATCGCCGTGACTTCGACCGGCCACTGCCATCCTGATGTCGTCGCCGCCATTCAGAAGCAGGCGGGCGAATTGATCCACATGTCGGGCACGGATTTCTATTACGAGAGCCTGGTCACGCTTGCCGAGCGCCTGTCGAAGATCGCTCCCATGGCTGGCCCGCACAAGTTTTACTACGGCAACTCTGGCGCGGAGGCCATCGAGTGTGCGCTCAAGCTCGCTAGGTATCACACCAAGAGACAGAACATCATCGCGTTCTTCGGCGCGTTTCATGGTCGCACCATGGGCGCCATGTCGCTGACCGCGTCGAAACCGCAGCAGCGGCGCCGCTTTGCCCCGCTTGTGCCGGGCGTTACTCACATTCCTTATCCTGATCTTTATCGCGGACGCAAAGACGCGTCACAAGATCCTGACGCGTTCGCGCTTAGCTGCGCGCGCTTCATCGAAGAGAAACTTTTCAAGACCACGCTGCCTCCCGAGGAAGTAGCCGCGATCTTTGTCGAGCCTGTGCAGGGCGAGGGCGGCTACGTGGTCGCGCCCACCATCTTCATGCAGGAGCTGCGCCGCATCTGCGATCGTCATGGCATCATGCTTGTCCTTGACGAAGTGCAGAGCGGCATCGGGCGCACGGGCAAGTGGTGGGCGGTCGAGCACACCGGCGTTGAGCCTGACATGGTCTGCATGGCGAAGGGCCTTGCGTCGGGCATGCCGCTAGGCATCACGATGACTCGCTCTGAAATCATGGACTGGGTGCCCGGTTCGCACGCCTCCACCTTTGGAGGCAATCCCGTGTGCATCGCGGGGGCGCTGGCTACGCTCGACGTGATCGAGAAAGAACATCTGCTCGCGCACACGACCGAAGTGGGCGCGCACATGCTGAAGCGCATGTCCACGTGGCCGGCGAAGCTGAAGCTGGTGGGCGACGTCCGCGGCCGCGGCCTGATGATCGGCTGCGACATCGTGAAGGACAAAGCCACCAAGGAGTACGGCAGCGCCGAGCGCGACCTGATCATCGAGCGCGCCTTCGAACGCGGCGTGCTGTTCCTGGGCTGCGGGCCCAGCACGATCCGCATGTGCCCGCCGCTGGTGGTGACCAAAGAAGAAGCCGACGTTGCTCTTGACGTGCTGGAAGAGTGCATCGTTCACGTGGGCCGGTAAGCGGCTTCCGGCGCTCGGCTTCCGGCTTCCGGCTTCTAGTTTCCAGTGCCACCCTTGCCTTTCGGGCGGGGGTGGCTTTTTCTGTGGCTTACAAATCGACGTTATGTTCCGACTGGAACATTTTGTACGTACAAAATGTTCCAGTCGGAACATATAAGCGTTTTTACCGGAACACTGTGGATATCGCGGAAATCTCGGAAAGCCATCTTAAAGCTATAGTTTGTGGGCGGCAAGTGGCTGGGAGGGTTGGCTTTAGGGGAAGCGCCGCGGAACGTGGTTAGAAAGACACAGGGCGAAGGAAAGGCGGGGGCATCGTCGTCGATGCTGGCAGTTGGCAGGGGTGAGTGCTAATTACTTGGACTTACGGGGAATCGGGAATGTCCGCCTGTCCACCCACTTGTACAGGCATTTCCGACTCCCGCCCTTCGCAAAGAACGCGAAGGACTGATTGGATAAGAGCGAAGGCTCGATCAACCGGGGTAGTCTTGGTTTGAGGACTAAGGCTGCTCGGAAAGGAAGGAGCCTTCGCATGATGATTATAGGATGTGATTTTCATCCCAGTTGGCAACAGGTGAGTTGGCTGGACATGGAGACGGGAGATTGCGGGGAACGGAAGCTGGTGCATGCCAACGGTGACGCCAAAATGTTTTATCAACAACTGGCGGCGCCTGTGTTGATCGGCATGGAGGCCACGGGCAACAGCCAGTGGTTCGTCGAGTTGGTCGAGGACTTGGGGCATGAGATCTGGATCGGAGATGCGGCGCAGATCCGGGCCAGTTACGTGCGCAAGCAAAAGACAGACAAGCGAGACGCGGCCCACATTTTGAAACTGGTGGTGGAGGGCCGTTTTCCGCGGCTCTGGATTGCGGACCGGGAGCAGCGTGATCTGCGGCAACTGGTGCTGCACCGGCACAAGCTGGTGGAGATTCGCAGCCGGGTGAAAAACGAACTGCAACACCTTTCTCTGAATAAGGGGATGCAGCGCAAAGCCAAGTTGTGGAGCCAGGCGGGACAGAAGATGTTGCGCGAGCTGCCGTTAAAACCTTGGGCGGCTTGCCGGCGGGAAGATTTGTTGGGGCTGCTGGCCATGCTCGACCAGCAGGTCGGGCAACTCGATGCGGCGGTGCAACAGGCGGCGGAAGAGAACGCACAGGCTCGGTTGCTGATGACGCAGCCGGGAGTGGGTCCGAACACGGCGCTGGCCTATGTGCTGACCATGGGCGATGTGAGCCGCTTTGCAAGGGGGAAGCAGGTGGCCAGCTATCTGGGACTGATTCCGCGGGAGCACAGTTCGGGGGGACGGCAGAAGCTGGGAGTCATCACCAAGCAAGGCAACCGCATGTTGCGCTCGCTGCTGGTGGAGGCGGCGCAGATCGCGGTGCGCTTCGACCCAGGCATGAAGAAACAGTATTTGCATCGCTGTCATCAGAAGCCGAAGGGGGTGGCCAAGGTGGCAACGGCGCGCAAGTTAGCCGTACGACTCTACTGGATGCTGCGTACGAATGTGCCCTATCCAGAGATCGTTCGCATCGAGAGCAACCCGCGGGTGCCCCTGGTCGGCGCAAGCTAGACCGCAGGACTGATTGGGTGCTCTCGCATCCCGTGCGAGACGGGATGTTCGCATAGAAGAATCATGGTCGAGGTTTAGGCCGAATCGATGGTTGGTGGAACAATCTTCGCAAGAAGATCACCACCGATGGGTGATTCAGCGTGAGATTTCCAGAGTCTTGGTCCTCAACCTTCTCTGGCAAAAAAGCGGTGCCAAAAACACCGACAGGATATTTTTGTCCTTGACACCGCCTTCGCTCTTATCGAGGGACACCCACCGTGTTGGGTGACGCCAGCGAGGTCAAAACATGGGCCACCCGCCATAGATCCTTCGTTGGGAGTCCTCGGCTATCGCCGAGGACTCCGCTGCCTCAGGATGACAAGGGAGAATAAAAATCCCCGGCCTGTCTCTCCGCTTCGCGGATCGACTCGGCCGGGAGCTTTTGCTTCGTTACCTGTACTTCTACTTCTCTCTTACCAGGCGGTGTCGAAGACCAGGTTATAGGCGTTGACGCTGCCCAGGCCTGTGGCCATGTCCCAGCCTGGGGTCGCGCCGAACGATGGTTGATAGCCTGACGTAGCTGTCGTCGGCTTGATGATTGCGGAGCATTTGGCGCCGGTTCCTCCGCCACCTGAGAGCGTGCAGGTTGGGACTCCGGTGTAACCCTTGCCGGCATTCGTCAGAGTCACCGCCGTTACTACTTTCGTGGCGGTGTTGATGGTCGCCGTGCATTTGGCCTTGGTTCCACCGCCGTAAATGGTGGTTCCGGTTGGTGAAGTGTACTTGGCCACGTTGGGAGGAGTCGAGATGGTGCAGGTGGGTGCCGAGGTGTAGCCGGAGCCGCCTTTCGTCAGCGACAGGCTGGTGATGGGTTGCGTGCCCAGCGTGCCGTTGGTGCTCGAGGGGAGATAACAATCATCCTTGTACACGCTGCCGTTGTGCCTGCAGTTTACGTCGTTATCGCCCTGGGTGATGTCGTAGAAGACGCAGGTCGATGCGCCCACGATGTTGATGGAGTAGCAGGAGCTGTTACCCGTTTTGCCGAATTCGGAGTTGGCAATGGAATAGTAAGTCGGGTTGGGATTGCCTGGCCGGATATTCCAGTGCTGGTTCACGAGCGCCTGAATGGCAGCCATGAGGGGTGAAGCTGCCGAAGTGCCGCCGATGCCCACCCATGTGCTGGGAGCGCCCGTGCAGGGAACGCCGCCACCGGATGCGTCGGAGTAGCAGATGGTGACGTAGTGTCCCCAGATGCCGTTGCTGGCAAACAGAGATACGTCGGGGATGTCGCGCACGCCGTCGGCCGGGTTGCCGAAGATGCCGGACTGCCATGAGGGCTTGGCATAGCCCGCGCAGGAGGTGTCTTCGGTGTAGGCGTAGAGCGAGCTTCCTGCGCCGGTGGCACAGTTGCTGGGGCCGCCGCTGCCGGCGGCGGTGCTCAGGAAGTCGGCTTTTCCCGTGGTGCTGTTGCAAAAGCCAGTTGTGCCGTAGGCTGCGGTGTAACCTTCGACGTTGTACACCAGATAGCTGGCGCAGGAGTCGTTCCACGGAATCTCCGGAATGTAGGACAACGCCGAGCCATAGGTGGTGCCGTTGATGGAACTCCAGTAGGTGCTCTGGGGCTTGCCACCTTCGAGGGAGTTATAGAGATCCTCGAAGTCTGTCCCGCCCACCGAGACGTTGTAGACCGTCTCACCCCAGCCCGTAACGCCGATGCCCGGGTAAGCGTAGAGGTCGCCGTTAGTGAAGTCGCGGGCGCAACTCGAGGCGCCGTCGTCACCGGAGGAGACGAACACCGAGACGCCAGCGGCTGCCGCCGATTGGAATGCAGATTTGAACGCGCCATTGGACGAAGCGCCGTTCAGCACCTCGCAGACGCCATAGCTCATGCTCATGACCGCAGGAGGGCTGCCGGCGCTGATCAGGTTCTGGATTGCGATCAGACCGCCGAAGGTGGTGCTGGTATCGGCGCAGGAAGCAAGTTCGACGGCGGCGCCGGGGGCGACGGCCGTGACCATCTCAACATCGAGGTCGGCCTCAACGTCAGCTCCGTTGGTGCCGGGATTGGTGCAGTTTCCGCCCGAGTTGGGGTGCACCGTGGTCAGAGTCCCACCGTAGCCGGTGAGGCCGAAGGTCTTTTGATAGTTGCTCCAGTCGCTGGCGTAGGAGTTGCTGTCCTCGATCAGCACCACGGTTTGGCCGGCGCCGGTAATGCCGGCAGTGATGAGCGGGGTCACGTTGTAGATCGTCTGGAAGTCGGCGGGCACCAGGGAATAGCAACTGCTGCCGCAGCCGGAGAACGTGTAGTCTGATTTGCGCTCGATCATGGCGTGCGGCTTGAAATTGTGCAGGGAGACTACGCCCTGCACCGCCGGCGCCAGCGCCTCGGGAATTTGCGGATCGTTCATGTTGGCGAAGTGCTGCTCGCCTTTGACCTGGAGAAAATGGATCTCCGTACGGAAGGCCTTGCGAATCTGGCCGGCCGTGCCGGAGAAATCGATCACCATGCGGTTGGGGTAGACGTGCCCAACGGTGAAGTCGTGCGACTCAAGCCAGTGTGTAATGGCATCGAGATCTTCTTGCACCAGGCCGTATTTTTCTCCCTGTTCCGCGGCAGTCATCCAGTGACGGAAGTTGGCGGAGTGCTTGTCGCTGAGGGAATCGATGTGGCGCTCGAACTCGCGTTCCAGATCGGCCGGGCGCCTCAACTGAAGCAGCATGTGATCGAGAGGAAGGTTGTCGGGCACGATGCCGCGATCATTCCGGGCGTTCGCCTCGAACCGCGTGTTGCCGACCAGCGTAACCAGCCGGGTTTCGTCGACCGGCCTGGTGATGATACTTCTCTGATTACCCGCAGCCCAGAGCGGGAGCGCGCTGAATGCGATGGCGGCAATGGCGAAACAGCCAAAGACTTTCTTCATCATAAGATTTCACCTCAGGATTTTGTACACGGTAAAACTGCACGCATCGGACGATTCCGCTTCGCTTCAGGGGTGGCAACCGTCGGAACCGGCTAGTGTTCCGGAGAAGGATTTTACCCCAATTTTCATCCAACGCGATAGGGTGAAAAAAATTGCAGGCTGATATGGCCGTTGGAGTAGAGTCCGATGACCCCTTACGGGCTCATGAACGACGTGTCAAAACCGTTATGTAAGGCTGCCGGGTCATGAGCTTCCCAGTTCGGAACGAATAGTTGTCCCCATCCTCACAATTACTAGAGAGATCACATCCAGTCAGGGGCTTGCGCGCATACAGTCGGATCGGGGCCTCCTTATGCTTTCTAAACGTGCGTTTCCGCGACGTATGTTTTCCGGACAAATTACGCGGGCAGTTCTTTACCTGCTGGACTGGCTGGCAGAGCTCACTCTGCCAGCCTCAAAGCTTGCGGCGCATTACCGTACCGGGCGACGAGGTGAGGAAGCGGCTTACTTTCATCTTCGCAGGCTGGGCTACACGATCATAGCGAGGAACTTTCGGTCGCCGCGCTGCCGCGGAGAGATTGATTTGATTGGATGGGATGAAGATGTTCTTTGCTTTGTGGAGGTTAAAACCCGCACCACGCTCGATGTGAAGCCCGGGGAAGCGGCTGTGGACCGGCACAAGCGGCGGCAGATCGCGGCCGTCGCACGGGAGTACCTGCGGCGTTTCCCACCTTCGTGCCAGTGGCGCTTCGACGTGGTAAGCGTATACTATTCGGAGTCCAAAGCCAGCCAGCCCCAGATTGAAGTGTTTCGGAATTCCTCCCTGACGGCTTAGAATGAAAGATTCGTCTATCCTAATTTAAGAGGTATGTTGCGTGCCTGAATTAAGAAAAGATCCTATTGTCGGCCGTTGGGTAATTATTTCTACGGATCGCGCGAAACGTCCCACGGATTTTGCGCGGGAAAACACAAAGTTGAAGGGCGGGTTCTGTCCCTTTTGCTATGGCAACGAAGGCAAGACGCCGCCTGAGATTCAGGCTTACCGTCCGGGGTCGAATGGCGGACCGGCATCGCAGCGCGACACGCCCGGGTGGACGGTGCGCGTGGTGCCGAACAAATTCCCTGCTCTGGGAATTGAAGGCACCCTCAGCCGCCAGGCCGAGGGCATGTTCGACCGCATGAATGGCATTGGGGCGCACGAGGTAATCGTCGAAACCCCGGACCACACTGCCAGCCTGGCGACGCTGCCTCCGAAGCGGATTGAAGACGTCCTGTGGACGTTTCGCGACCGCATTCTCGATCTGAAGAAAGACCGGCGATTTAAGTACATCCTGCTGTTCAAAAACCACGGCGAGGCGGCGGGAGCATCGCTCGAACATGCGCACTCGCAGCTGATCGCGCTGCCCATTCTGCCCATCAACGTAGTGCAGGAACTGGAAGGCGCGAAGCAGTACTTCCTCTACAAAGAGCGCTGCGTTTTTTGCGACATCATAAGGCAGGAAATCGAGAATGGCAGCCGCGTGGTGGCCGAAAACGAAAACTTCCTGACCATCGCGCCTTACGCGCCCCGTTTTCCGTTCGAGACCTGGATTCTGCCAAAGCAGCACGAATCGGCGTTCGAGAATTCGTCGTCGCACATGTTCGAAAATCTGGCCAAGGCGCTGAAGACTTTGCTGATCAAGGCCGACCGGGTGCTGGATAATCCTCCCTACAATCTGGTGGTGCACACTTCGCCGGCGCAGGATCCCACCAACGACCACTATCACTGGCACATCGAGTTCATGCCCAAGCTGACCAAGACGGCGGGATTCGAGTGGGGCACGGGTTTCTACATCAATCCCACGCCGCCGGAAGAAGCGGCTAAGTTTCTGCGCGAGGCCAGCGTAGAGGAGCCGGTCGCGGTGACGGCCGGGTAGTGCGAGTAGGGCGGATTAATTTTGACCAGAATAAAAGAGGGCACGGGATTGGGACCGTGCCCTTTGCAGTTGGAGAGAGAAAGTTGATAGCCGAGGATAAAACTTGGGGAAGAGCCCTCGCCTACAACCGCTTGAAAATAAGCTTAAGTCCAGCCCCGCCCTGAGGTGTCAAGAAAATGTAAAAAGATTGAGCGACGTGGGCAGCCTGTCTTGACTGCTGCCTGTGAGCGCAATGGTCTTTAGCTTATGAGCTTATGTGCCCGGTGGCGGCGTCCCGGTGAAGACCTGCTGAACGATTTGCCAACTGCCATCTGGCTGGCGTTCGAAGATGATGATGTAGCTGCCTTTGGAGTTGATTTTAGCGCTGGTGGCGATGTTGGTCAGGGATTCCTGGAAGTCGCCGCTGTCGTAGGCGAGATCGCCGGATGCTTCGAGGTTCTGGCTGTGGAGGGTCAGATCGCTGTCGAAGGTGGACGTTATGTTTTGGAAGAGGACGCGTAAGGCGGCCGAGCCGGCAATGCGTTCGCCGTTGGGTTGGAGGAACACGGCGCCGGGGGCGTAGAGCTTCAGGATGGGTTCGAGCTGCTTTGTGTGAAGGTCGCGGACCCAGTTTTCGCGGATTTTGGCAAGCGTTGCGAGAGTTGAAGATGGCTGCGCGGCGGCCGGAAAAATCAGCGCGAGGATAGCCGCGAAGACTGTGAATACCACGGCGGTGGGGCGCGAGGAACGAATGTTCATGGCAACTCCTGATAACTCAATTTTCCCGTGTCGTTATCCCACCGTGCGGTCTTGAAATTCTTCGTGCCACGCCATCTGGATGGCTTCCAGTTTGCCTTCGTTCGACGCTCCGGGGTCGCCCTTGAAATCGGGCAGTTCGGTGACGTAGCGGTGCAGGTCGGTGAAGCGAACGGTGAGCGGATCAAGCTCGGGATGAGTTTCAGAGAGCAGGATGCCGATGTCTTCGGCGTCGTCCCAAGTGAGAGATTTAGGCATGGGTAGATCCTCAAAGTTTCAAGGTGTCAACGTTTCAAGGTTTCAAGGTTTCGAAACCTTGAAACCCTGAAGCTTTGAAAGCTGCTTTCTAATGGTGTTCTTCCGAAATGTAATTCCGGTTCCAGGCCGGGATCTCAACGACTACCTTCCCCGGTTTAACGATCTGCACCTGGCAGCCGAGACGCGAGTCTAACTGCAAATCGGCGGCCATGTCCAGACGGTCGGCTTCGTCGTCGTCCATCGGCGAAAGATTTTCGGCGCCTTCCTTGATCCAAACATGGCACGTTGTGCAAGCGCAATTGCCGCCGCAGGCGTGGTCGAGGGGGACGTGATAGTTCAGCGCGATGTCGAGAATCGACTCTTCCTTGCCGTGATCCTGATAGGGCAGCTTGCCGTGCTCGAACTGCACAGTCTTGCCTTCGGGCAGGATTGTGACCTGCACCGTGTTTTCGCCGGGAGCCTCTTCGGTGGCGGCTCCTCCGCCTTGTCGTTTTTCTTCTGCCATCACTACTCCTCTTGAAATAGTAGCGCCGCCGTCTCCGGCGGCTGTCGCGCGGGCGTCCTCGCCCGCGCTGCCGGAGGCCGGCGGGACGCCGGCGCTACTCAAATTCTGCCTTCGCCATGGGATGCGGCGCTGTCGGGCCTTCGCCCATGTCGGCTTCGTCCATGGTTTTGCCTTTCAGCGCGACGGAGACTGCGCTGTCCATCATCAATTCAGCCAGGCGCGTTGTGCCCTGATTCAGCGCGTCGATGGCTCTGCGAATGGCCTGATAGTCGTCTTCGGCCTTTACCGCGATCAAGGCTTTCTCCATCTTCGCAATTTTCTTCTTCTCGTCGGTGGTAAGGTGGCCCCAGGCTGGACTCTTCTTGCCTTTGTCGAGCGCGGCCAGAATTGTCTCGGATTCATTGCGTGCTTCGATGACCTGGCGCTGGCGGAAATCCTCTTCGGCGCTGTCGAATGAGTCGAGGATCATGCTCTCGACTTGCTCGTCGGTGAGACCGTAGCTGGGCTGCACCTGAATCTCTGCCTCTTTTCCGCTGCGCTGCTCGCGCGCGGAGACGTGCAGGATGCCGTTGGCGTCGATGAGAAACTTGACCTCGATGCGCGCCATGCCCGCAGCCATCGGCGGAATGCCTTTCAGATCGAAACGCGCCAGCGAGCGGCAATCTTTTGCAAGTTCGCGCTCGCCTTGCAGCACATGAATCGCGACGTTGGCCTGGCCGTCGATCTGCGTCGTGTAGAACTGCGTGGCCGACGCTGGAATGGTCGAGTTGCGCAAAATGATTTTGTCGGTGACTCCACCCGAGACTTCGATGCCAAGCGATAGCGGCGTGACATCGAGCAGCAGCATGTTCTCGGTGGCTTCCGAGCCGCCGCCAAGAATGTTGGCTTGCACGGCCGCGCCCAGGGCGACAACTTCATCGGGATTCAAATCGGTGTGCGGCTCGCGATGGAAAAGTTCTCTCACAAGGGCGCGAACCTTGGGAATGCGCGTGGATCCGCCGACGAGCACGACTTCGTCAATCTGCTCGGGCTTCAGGCCTGCGTCTTTCAGAGCTTGCTTGCACGGAGCAATGGTGCGGTCGATGATGGGCTGAATGAGTTGTTCGAACTGCTCGCGTGTGATCTCGCGCAGATAGCGCTTGCCGCCGGGCAATTCAACATCAAGCTTGACCGAGGGCTGCGACGAGAGCGCGATCTTGGCCTCGATCACGGCATTGCGAATGGCTTGCACGGCTTCAGCGTTGCGGCGCAGGTCGAGACCGAGATCTCCGAGCGTGTCGTCCAGCGCAATCGTGATCAGCAAATTATCGATATCGTCGCCACCGAGATGCGTGTCGCCATTGGTCGAAATGACTTCGAAGATTCCGTCGTGCAGCTTGAGAATGGAAATGTCGAAGGTTCCGCCGCCGAGATCGTAGACCGCGACGATGCCGTTTTGCTTTTTGTCGAGGCCGTAGGCGAGCGACGCAGCCGTGGGCTCGTTGACCAGGCGCAGAACCTCGAGGCCCGCAATGCGGCCTGCATCTTTTGTGGCTTGGCGCTGCGCGTCGTTGAAATACGCGGGCACAGTGATGACGGCCTTCGTGACCGCGGCTCCGAAAAAGCGTTCGGCGTTGCGTTTAAGCTGGCGAAGAATGAGCGCCGAGATTTCCGGTGGCGTAAAGGTCTTCTCCCCCAACTTAATTCGCAGAACTTCACCGGCTTGCAAGTCTTCGGCGAGACGGAAAGGAAAGAACTTCAATTCTTCCTGAACGTCGTCAACCCCGCGTCCCATCAGGCGCTTGATCGAGTAGACGGCGCGCTCCGGCGTTTCGGTGAGGTGCTTGCGGGCGGCATTGCCGATGACGGGCTGATTGTTCTCGTCGAGCGCAACGACCGAAGGGACAAGATTCGAACCATCATCGCCGGGGATCACGACAGGGCTCTCCCCCTGCATGAAGGCCACGAGAGAATTCGTGGTGCCCAGGTCGATGCCGACGATGCGATCCGTAGCCATTTTGTAATTTGGTAATTTTGTAATTGGGTAATTTGAAAAAACCTTTGGTTCAATTACTCAATTACTAAATTCCTTAATTCCTCAATTTTCCAGCGCCTCTCCCACATCCCGCACCAGATTGCGGATGTAGTTCCTGCGGTTCAGCACGTCCACCATCTTGTCTCGCTCCTGCTTGCGCTCTTCTTCCGAGACCGGTTGGCCGTTCTGTTCGCGCTGGATCATTCCATCCCACATATTCCAGCGATACTCCAACTCACGCAGAAGCGCGTCCTGTTTTTCTTCGAGTTCGAGCTTCTGGCGGCCGATCTCTTCGATCAGTGCGGGATCGTCCTCGCCCATTTTCTTCTGAGCGCGCAACTCTTCGAGCTGCATATTCAACTCAAAAACTTCTTCCAGCAAATCAGGGGGGACGATCTGCTTCTTCACTTCGCCAGTGGATCGCGCCTGCTCAGTCGCCGATTTCGACTGCTCTTCCAGTTCCACGCCTTCCAGCTTCAAGAGATACTCGGTGCGCTTGATCGGGTCTTTCAACGTGCGGTGAGCATCATTGAGCAGCGAACTCTGCTGCAGGCTCCATTCCTGCTCCTGGCTGCCGGCGCGGGCGTTGAGATCAGGATGCAGCTTGCGGCTCAGATCGTAGAAGTCTTTTTCCAGAGCGGCGACATCGAGATTCAGCTTGCGCGGCAGGCCGAAGAACGTGAAATAGTCCACCGGCGCAGGAGGTTGAACCTTGCCGCAGGCTTCGCAGAAGTGCACGGCGCGCATGGTTCCGCACGACCAGCAGGACTGAGTTTCCTCAGGCGCGGGCTTCGCGGTAATGGTGGTGAACTGTGAGGGCATCGTGGGTCCCAGAAACTTACCGCCGAGCACGCAGAGGGCGCAGAGAACCAGGAAACAAGCCCGGTTTGATCTCGGCGCGCTCGGCGTTCTCGGCGGTTGACTTTCCTCCTTGGATCAAGCCGAGAACGAAGTGCCGCAACCGCATGACTTCGTGGCCTGAGGATTCACGAAGACGAATCCCTGCTGCATCAGCGTTTCCTGGTAATCGAGGATCATGCCGTGCAAATAGATGAACGACTTCGGGTCGACAAAAACGCGCACATCGCCATATTGAAAGATGCGGTCGCGTTCGCGCGGCTGCGTGTCGAAGCGAATGTTATAGCTCAGGCCGGAACAGCCGCCGCCTTGCACGCCCAGGCGCAACCCGCCCTGCTCGGGCGAAATGCCTTCCTTGGCCATCGCGCTGCGCACCTTGACGAGAGCTTTGTCGGTGACTTGAATGCCCTTGGCCGGCGCGGTTTGCGATGTTTGCGCGGGTTGTTCGGTTGCTGTTGTCATTTCCCCTGTTGCCTTCTCGCATTCCTGACGCAGTGCCCCAGCGGCTAAAGCCGCCACAGAGGCGTGCCGTTTGCGGCGCGGCTGAAGCCGTGCCCTTTCAAAACTCAGCCGCGTTGCGGATCCTTCGCGACGCGCTTACTGCGTCACCGCGGACGCAACCGGCTTCGCGCTCTCCTGCTTCTTCTTCCAGTCACCGATTGCGGCGCGGATGGCGTCCTCAGCCAGCACTGAGCAATGGATCTTCACCGGAGGAAGCGACAGCTCCTTCACGATGTCCATGTTCTTGATGGCGAGTGCTTCATCCACAGTCTTGCCTTTGACCCACTCGGTGGCCAATGAAGACGATGCGATCGCGGAGCCGCAGCCGAATGTCTTGAACTTGGCTTCTTCAATGACATTGGTATCGCGGTTCACCTTGATCTGCAGTTTCATGACGTCGCCGCACTCGGGTGCGCCAACCAGGCCGGTGCCCACGTCGGCGCTGCTCTTATCCATCGAGCCGACGTTGCGCGGATTGTTGTAATGATCGATTACCTTATCGCTGTATGACATGTGTTCTCCTGAAAATCAGAGTTTCAAGGTTTCAGAGGTTTCAGAGTTTCGAAGTCACAGGGTCCCGCAATCCCACGCGAAACCTTGAAACTCTGAAACTTTGAAACCTCGCTTCTAGTGCGCTTCTCCCGCCCACTTCACATCCTTCAGATTGATGCCTTCCTTCGCCATCTCGTACAGCGGAGAAAGTTCGCGCAGGCGCTCGACGGTTTCAATGACGCGGTCGGCCACGTAATCGACTTCGGCTGCGGTGTTAAAGCGGCCGATGCCGAAGCGGATCGAACTGTGCGCCAGGTCGTCGCCCGTGCCCAGAGCCTTCAATACATAAGATGGCTCAAGCGTTGCGGAGGTGCATGCGGAACCACTGGAAACCGCGATGTCGTTGATGCCCATGAGCAGCGACTCGCCTTCGACGTAGGCAAAGCTGATGTTCAGGTTGCCGGGCAGGCGGTGCTCCATGGAGCCGTTGATGTAGGTTTCATCGAGACGGCTCATGATGCGGTCGCGGAGACGGTCACGCAGGCTAGCTAGCTGAACAGCCTCGCGGGACAATTCCTCGGAAGCGATGGCACAAGCCTTGCCCAGGCCAACGATGCCGGGGACGTTGAGTGTGCCGGAGCGCATGCCGCGCTCGTGGCCGCCACCGTCGATGATGGCGGAAATCTGCACCCGAGGATTCTTTCTGCGAACGTACAAAGCGCCAACGCCCTTCGGTCCATACATCTTATGTCCCGAAATCGACATTAGGTCGATGTTCTGTTTGATCACATCGATGGGCACTTTGCCGACGGCTTGCGTGGCGTCGGTGTGGAAGATAATTCCACGCTCGCGACACAGCTTGCCAATCTCGGCAAAGGGTTGCAGCACGCCGATTTCGTTGTTCGCCGCCATGATCGTGACCAGGATGGTCTTGTCATCCATGGCGCGCTTCAAGTCGTCGAGATCGACCAGGCCGTCTTTCTGCACTGGCATGTAGGTGACGCGGTAGCCGTATTTCTCGAGGCGCTTGCAGGTATCGAGCACCGCCTTGTGCTCGGTGACCGCGGTGATGATGTGGTTACCCTTCTCGCGGTACATCTCGGCTACGCCCTTGATGGCGAGGTTATCGCTTTCGGTGGCGCCCGAGGTAAAGATGATTTCTTTGGTGGTGGCGCCGATCAGCTTGGCGATGCGCTCACGAGCCGTCTCCACGCCTTCTTCGCCAGCCCAGCCGAAAGAGTGATTGCGGCTGGCGGCATTGCCGAATTTTTCCATGAAATAGGGCAGCATCTCCTCCAGCACCCGCGGGTCCATGGGCGTGGTGGCGTGGTTGTCCATATAAATGGGCAGCTTCACTCCCTGAGGAGCGGCGTGGTGCGTGACCGGAAGTTGCTGGGGGACCTTTACATCCGTGCTCATAATTGCTTCTCCTACCTCGTTAGATACTTAACTCATTACCTGGGATTACGAATTACTTAAATGATCGTCACCAGTTCGGCCGGCTTGACAGCGGTGGCCTCTGCCGTTTCTGGTTCTTCCCGCATATGCGAAATCTTGATGCGCTTCAGCACCGCCTCAATGCTGTCATTCACCTTGCGCAACGGTTCGCGAATGTTGCAACTCTTGCTCTGGCCGCACTCTCCGCGAACCGTGACACACGACGTGATGAACAATGGCCCGTCAATGGCCTGAATGACTTCGAAAGCAGAAATCGTATGCGCCGCACGCGCCAGCCGATAACCGCCGTTGGTGCCATGTTGCGAATGCAGCAGGCCAGCTTTCGCCAGCCGCTGCAGAATCTTCGCCAGCGCTTCGGGCGGAATGCCGAATGAATCGGCAACGTCTTTCGCGCTGGCGCTGCGAGTTCCCTCGTCCGCATGGTCGGCCAGATGCTTCATGGCCATCAGCGCGTAGTCCGCCTTTTTGGTTAGCTTGAGCATCCTGATCTCAGCGCAGTTCAAAACACGACAATCGGCCCGGACTGATACAGCACCCGAACTCCGACTCCACAGGTCGGATTTAATTCCGACCTGTGGAGTCGTAATTTATTCTACGTCCGTCACCCTGGATTACGCAAGCCCTCACAGCCAGACGCGGACAGTAGCATTAAACGGTAACTATTTGGGATTGAATGGGTTAGCCCTTGGCGATGATTTTGGTCGGAATTCCAAAAGGTCGGGCAGTCTGATGGCTTCGATCGGACGAAACAGCAATAAATTTACCGGATTGCAACGCCGAGGGACTTGACAAGTGGCGAAGCGGGGATAAAATACCGGGAAATTCCCGCGAATCCGTTCCTCCGCGTATTCGATGAGGGTATTGCTCCGGATTTATGACCTCAAAGCCGTTCTCGTCCCCTCAAAGCGCAGGCAAACCTTGCAAACACCCCCGCGTGCAAATCGTCAGCCGCGATGAAGACGCCGAGTTCGTGGAATGCCTGGAGTGCCGCGAAGTTTTCGAATCCAGCGAACTCAAGGACATGAGCATCGAAGAACGCGCCGAATCCGAAGCCGAAGAATTATAGGCCGCGGACTTCAGCCCTATCACCTTAGTAACCACGCTTACTCGATTCCACCTTGCTCTCGGCGAAAGACCTGATAGTCTTCGGGCCGGGGGCGTGCATTCCGCACGTGGCAAACTCATGCCTGCAATCGGGCTGGTTGTCGACGATTCGATGCTGATTCGCTACACCGTCTGCCGCTTTCTCGAACAACGCGGCTTCACGGTGGAATCCGCCACCAACGGGTTGGAGGCCCTCGAGCTTCTTAAGCGCGTGCGCCCTGACTTGATCGTGACCGACATGCAGATGCCCAAGATGTCGGGCAGCGAACTGATTACCGCCTTGAAGAGGAATCCTGAGACCGCCAGCATTCCCATCATTATTGTTGCAGGACGCGCCAGCGGCTTCGACGAAAAAGAAAAACGCGCCAACTTCGCCATCTATAAAGATATCGACATCCAGGGCCAGCTCGAGAAAGCGCTGGATGCGGTGATGGGGAAGAGCTTCGGGCAGGGGGCTGGGATATAGCAAGCGTCAGCCTGCCAGTTAGCGCAAGGCAAGACTTGCCTCCGCGGAAAAATCCATCGCAGCAAAATCCTTCGCCAGGAATTTAGGGTAAGCCGCGGCCGCAATCATCGCGGCGTTGTCGGTGGAAAGCGGCCGCGAGGGAAAGCACACGGGCAGGCCATCCTGAGCGCCGTCCCGCTCGAACGTGCTGCGCAACTCGCTGTTCGCCGCCACTCCTCCCGTTACGAAAAGTGTAGCCACATCGTAGGCGCGGGCTGCGGCCAGAGTCTTGCCGATCAGATCTTCGACGATCGCACGCTGAAACGAAGCCACGAGGTCAAGAGTCCGCTTGTCGCAATTCGCCAGGTAGTCTTCGAGCTTCGGTTTGGGGATGCTCGCCAAAGCCTTGCGGCGCGCCTCAATGGAACGATGCATGTCGTGGACCTCGACATAGCGCAGCACGGCGGTCTTGATTCCGCTGTAGGAAAAATCAAAGCGCGAGCGATTGCTCTCTGCTTCTCGTCCGCGATGATCTTGACCGCGATGCTCCCTGCGATCCCTGTGCTTAATCTGTGCTGGCGGAAACTTCACTGCAGTCGGATCACCGTGCGGAGCGAGCCGGTCGACGATCGGGCCTCCGGGATAGCCCAGGCCGATCAGCTTGGCAACTTTGTCGAACGCCTCGCCGGCGGCATCGTCGCGCGTGTGGCCGATGTTCTCGTACGTCCAGCCTTGGTTCTTCTGCGCCGCCAGATACAAGTGCGTGTGTCCGCCCGACACTACCAGCGCGAGCACAGGAAATTGCACCTCGTGATTGCCCTTCTGCCGCTCTTCCAGCAGAACCGCATGAATGTGCCCTTCGAGATGGTTGACCGCAATCAGCGGCTTGTCTAGCGCGAAGGCCAGAGCCTTGGCATAACTGATGCCCACCAGCAGGGCCCCTGCAAGGCCGGGGCCCTGCGTGACTGCAATTGCGTTGACCGAGTTATAAGTTTGACGAGCCTCCGCCAGCGCCTGCCGCACAACCGGAACGATCGCCCGCAAGTGCTCGCGCGACGCCAGCTCGGGCACCACGCCGCCATAAGGCTGATGCGTCGCGATCTGCGATGCCACCACATTCGAAACGACCTGCTCGCCGGAGCGCACTACTGCCGCCGCGGTTTCGTCGCAGGAACTTTCGATGCCGAGGATGTAAGCGTCTGCCACTAACTACAGTTTCCAGTTTCTGGTTTCCAGTTGCAAGTTCTCTTCGCGAACTCCGTGCAAGAACTCAGCGTTATGATGGATTTGTGCCGAGTCTTCCCGGCGCGGCCTTATGTCCAAAGACTTCGCCATCTCGATCATCCAAACCCTGCGCCAGCAGGGCTTTCAAGCCTACCTGGCGGGAGGATGTGTACGCGATCTCCTGCTGCACCGCGAGCCCGCCGACTACGACGTGGCCACCAGCGCAACGCCTGCGCAAGTCATGGAGATTTTTCCCGACACCTACGCCGTCGGAGCACAGTTCGGAGTAGTCCTGGTCCCGATTTACCCCGCGTCCTCCGTGGTTGAGCCTTCAGCCGGGGATCAGCAAAACGTGAAAGCCCGCGCCATCGAAGTGGCCACCTTCCGCAGCGATCACGGTTACTCGGATGGCCGCCGTCCAGATGAAGTGCGCTTCAGCCAGGATCCGCGCGAGGACGTGGCCCGCCGCGACTTCACCATCAATGGCATGATGCTCGATCCCGGTGTTGGAGAAATAACGAGCGGCGAAGTGCTCGACTTCGTCGGTGGGCGCAAGGACCTGGAAGCAGGCATTATCCGCGCCATCGGCGATCCAGCCCAGCGTTTCGCGGAAGACAAACTGCGAATGCTGCGCGCGGTGCGCTTCGCGGCACGCTTTGAATTTGAAATCGAAGCGGAGACGCTGGCCGTGATCCAACGGCTGGCGCATGAAATCCATATCGTCTCGCGCGAACGGGTTCGCGACGAACTAACGAAGATGCTCATTGAGGGTCACGGCCGCCGCGCTTTTCTTCTGCTCGATGGGAGCGGCTTGCTCAAGGAAGTGTTGCCCGAGATTACCGCCATGAAGGGCGTAGCCCAGCCGCCGCAGTTTCATCCCGAGGGTGACGTCTTCACGCACACCCTGCTCCTGCTGCAGAATCTGCCGCATCCTTGTCCGGCCACGCTGGCCTGGGGCGCGCTGCTGCACGATGTAGGCAAGCCCGCTACCTTCCGGGTCGCGCCCGACCGCATCCGTTTCGATAATCACGTGGATGTGGGAGTGAAAATCGCGGAAGAAATCTGCGTACGACTGCGCTTCTCCAATCACGACGCGGCCCAGGTGCTGGCTCTGGTCGACAATCACATGCGCTTCAGTCACACCACGCGCATGAATCAGTCCACCCTGAAAAAGTTTCTGCGCATGCCCGCCTTCGAGCAACATCTGGCGTTGCATCGCGCCGACAGCCTGGCCAGCCATCGCAATCTGAGCACGTATGAGTTTGTGCAGAAGAAGCTGGCGGAAATTCCTCCGGAGAAAGTCCGCCCGCGAGCGCTGGTGACTGGCGACGATTTGATTGCCGCCGGATATGCGCCCGGTCCAAAGTTCCGCGAGATTCTCGAGGCGGTTGAAGATGCCCAACTCGAAGGGCGGTTAAGCTCACACGGAGCGGCGCTCGATTTTGTCAAAAGCGCATTTCCACTTTCCAGCACGACTGGCATGCCAGGATAAATCAGTCTCCGGCGCAATCTCATACACGGAACCTGCTAGAATTCGGAATTCTAATCTCTCATTGATATCGAGAAGCGACGGCGAGAAACGACGGCGAGAAACGATTCCGAGGAGCTTCAGTGGAACTGGCAGGCGCGGGACTGGAAAAAATTGTAGTCAGTTCGCTGCGGCGCGCGCCGCAGAGCGAAGCCCCGCTGCTCGCCTGGCCCCTGGTGTGCGGCTCAGCCGTGGCCGAGCGCACGCGCGCTCTCCAATTTGCCGATGCCGTTCTCCGCGTCCAGGTTCCTGATGCAGGATGGAAGCGTGAGTTGCAGAGCCTGGCTCCGCGATATTTAGCCGTGCTGAATCGCTATGCCGGACAAAAAGTGGAGAGGATCGAGTTCGTAATCGGGCAGAGTTGAACGAGCAATCGTTCGTTTGAAACTTCTCAGCACAGATTCACAAAACGTGAAAGTCACCGAAAAAGACGTCACCCACGTCGCCGACCTCGCCAACCTGGAATTGTCCGCGGAGGAGCGCGCCGGCATGATGCGCGATCTCAACTCGATTCTCGGCTACATCGACCGGCTCAACGAACTGGATACATCGAGCGTCGAACCAATGGCGCAGGTATCCGATCGCTACGGCGTCGACGAATCCAAACAGGGCGGCGAGAGATTTTCGTACGCCAGTCGCGAGGATGTGGTGGAGGGACTGCGCAAGTCCCTGCCGCAGGAAGTCGCGCTCGCCAACGCGCCCGATGCCGACGGAACGTTCTTTCGAGTGCCGAAGGTGATTGAAAGATAAAGATAGTAATCAGTGGTAAGTGGTCAGTGGCTAGCAATATCTGGGCCGCGTTTTGCTCCGGTTTTACTGACCACCGACCGCTGACCACTGACCACTTCTTTATGGACCTGACCCAACTCACCATCGACTCCGTCCGCGCCTCCGTGCAGGAGCGACAGACGACTGCGCTGGCGCTGGCGGAAGCTCACTACGCACACATACAAAAAGAAGATGGACAAATCGGAGCGTTCCTCACGCTCTCCAAAGAGCGCGCTCTGGAACAGGCCGACCGGATCGACCGCATGGCCGCCGAGGGCAAGCCATTGCCGCCGCTCGGTGGCGTGCCAGTTGCGATCAAAGATGTGATGTCCACGCGCGGAGTGCGGACCACGGCGGGATCGAAGATTCTGGGCCACTACATTCCGCCGTACGACTGCACGGCAGTCGCGCGCATGGAGGCTGCAGGCGCGGTCTTGCTGGGTAAAACAAACTGTGATGAGTTTGCCATGGGCTCTTCGAATGAGAACTCCGCGTTTCATCCCGTACGCAATCCTCGCGACCTGAACCGCGTGCCGGGAGGATCCTCCGGCGGTTCGGCAGCGGCAGTTGCCGCGGATATGGCCGTGGCCGCGCTCGGTTCAGACACGGGAGGATCCATTCGCCAGCCAGCATCGTTCTGTGGCGTGGTGGGATTGATGCCAACCTACGGACGAGTCTCGCGTTACGGTCTGATCGCGTTTGCATCGTCGCTCGATCACATCGGCCCGCTGTCGAAGACGGTAAAAGATGCGGCCATTGTGTTGCGCGTCATTGCCGGCCGCGATCCAATGGATGCAACCTCCGCCGGGTTACCGGTTACGGATTACGTTTCCGAACTGGAAAAGCCCGTGCGCGGCCTGAAGCTGGGCGTGGCAAAAGAATATTTCGGTGAGGGACTCGACGACGAAGTTCGCCATGCCGTCGAGTCGGCCATCGACAAGCTGAAGACTCTGGATTGCGAAGTGGTGCCGGTTTCGTTGCCGCACACTCCGTACGCGATTCCAACGTATTACTTGATCGCAACCGCGGAAGCGTCTTCGAACCTCGCCCGCTATGACGGCGTGCGCTACAGCTATCGCGCGCCCGGTGTGAAATCGCTTTCCGAAATGTATCGCCGCAGCCGTGATGAGGGTTTCGGCGCAGAAGTGAAGCGACGCATCATGCTCGGAACCTACGCGCTAAGCGCGGGCTATTACGACGCATACTATTTGAAAGCACAGAGAGTGCGGACGCTATTGACGCGTGATTTCGAAGAAGCATTCCGCAACGTGGATGCGATCGTAACACCCACAAGTCCGACGGCAGCATTTCGGCTGGGAGAAAAATCAAACGATCCGCTGGCCATGTATTTGGCCGACATCTACACGGTGACGGCCGATTTAGCGGGAATCCCGGGAATTTCAATTCCGTGCGGTGAAACGAAAGAGAACCTCCCGATTGGATTGCAGATCCTAGGGAAGCATTTCGATGAAGCGACGATCCTGCGCGTAGCACACGCGTACGAGCAATCCACCTAGATTGGTTGGTAGTAGCTTTCTCCGGCGCAAGCGCGGCAAAGTACTTTCTCTTCCGTGCGAACCTCTCTGTGAAAGTTGATGCCCTCGCCGCACGCTTCACACACCACGCGCTCGCCCTTGTATCCCGGAAATTCCTCGGGAGGCAAATTGACTTTTACCCACTGAAACGTGAACAGTTCATCATCGGTGATCTCGCGATAAGCCAGCATCTGCTGCTGATTCTTGTCGGCAATTTCAGGATGCATCTGGCGCGCCAGAGCCTTGGAAGATTCCTTAGCCGCAATGCGGATTGCCTTGCCATTGCTGACGTCGACAAACGTTGCTGCAACTTTTCCCCAGTCGCGAAACTTGAGCGCCCGCTTGCCCAAACGGCAACCGGTGACCACCGCGACGGCATCGGTAGCGCAGCGGTCGATCTCGACAAAGGTGACGAGGCGCTTGCGATCTTTCCCACTTGGATCGTCGATGCCGAGTTTGGTTAGACCCAGCATCGCCAGCCGCACTCCGAGCACCTGCCCGGCGCAGAGATGACCGTGGGCTTGCTCAGCATCGCGGAGATATTCGTCGAGAGATTTCATGAAGAGCCGTCAACTCTCAGCCGCCAGCCTTCAGCTTAACATCGCGCGGGACTACTTTCTGCGCCAGCGCACGCCGTCCTTGGTGTTCTCGATCACAATGCCAGCGGCGGTGAGTTCCGCGCGCAGCGCGTCGGACTCTTTAAAGTTGCGGCCGCGGCGCGCGGCTTCCATCTCGGCAATTTTCTTTTCGATGTCGGCGTCAGAGAGTTGGCCGGAGCGGACCGCTTCCCGCAATTCCGCACTGATGTCTTGCTCGCGGCCTTCCGCCGGCGCCCAATCGAAAACCTGTTTCATCTTCGGCGCATCGTCGTCGTTCAGCACGGCAAAAATCTCATCGAACTTCTCCACCGCGGCGATCAGAGGTGCAACATCGTCTTTTTTTATCTGGCCTGAATCAAGCGCGGAGTTGGCGCTGCGCACCATCTCAAATATTGCGCCCTGTGCCTGCGCGGTGTTCAGGTCGTCATCGAGCGCAGCCCGCATGCGAACCACTGTCTCGTCTGCAAGCGTTTGCATCTCCAGGTTGGCGCCAGGCGGAAAATTCCGAGCGCTCAACCGCTGCCGGAAATTGCGCAGGCGCTCCACCGAGACCGCGGCCTGCTTCAGTCCATCAAATGTAAAGTTCAACTGATTTCGATATGGAACCGACGCCAGCAAATAGCGGATCGACGACGGCTTATGCCCCTTCAGCACCAGATCGCGCAGCGTGTAGAAATTCCCCAGGCTCTTCGACATCTTCTCGCCTTCGACCAGCAAAAAACGCACGTGAAACCAGAAACGGGCGAAAGTCTTTCCGGTCTAGGACTCCGACTGCGCGATCTCGTTTTCGTGATGCGGAAAGATGAGATCTTCTCCCCCGGCGTGCAGATCGAAGCTCTCGCCCAGTTCCTCCATCGACATCACCGAGCACTCCAGGTGCCAGCCGGGGCGTCCCGGCCCAATCGAGGTATCCCACGAAGCTTCGCCCGGCTTGGGAGCCTTCCACAGGGCAAAGTCGCGCGCACTGTCTTTGTCATATTCGTCAACGTCTACGCGGGCGCCGTCGAGCATCCCGCTGAAATCCTTCTTTGAGAGTTTCCCGTACTCCGGAAACTTTGCGATGCGAAAGTAATACGATCCATCATCAGTGCGGTACGCGATCCCTTTCTCCACCAGCCGGGCCACGAAATCCGCCATCTCGGAAATGTGCTCAGTGGCACGCACAAGTATGGGCTGCTCGATCCCAATCAGGGCCGCAGTCCTCGAGAAAGGCTTTCTCATACTTCGCCGTGTATTGCTGCACGCTCACTCCATCGCGCGCCGCGTTACGGATAATTTTGTCGTCCACGTCCGTAATGTTCATGACGTAGCGCACCTTGTAGCCTGACTGCCGCAGGAATCGCTGCAGCAGGTCGACGGCAATAAAAGTTCGAAAGTTGCCGATGTGTCCGTACCCGTAGACGGTGGGTCCGCAGGCATACATGCATACTTCCCCATCGCGCAGCGGATGGAACTCCTCAACTTGCGAGGACATGGTGTTGTAAAGGCGTAAGGCCATAGGGGATGTCGGCGCTCAGAGGTGAACTTTCAATTCGATGAACCATCAATTCTAGGGGGATGCCGGAAAAAGGGTCAACTGGCGCGGTCCGCGGAGGACGTATTTTGAGGCAGCGCGTGAGCGTGCGCCCGCAGCCGGCGCTGCACCAGCAACACGTAATGCAGTGCGGAGATAATCGTAAAGGCAAACGTGGCGCGCAAGAAAACGGTGCGCGTAATCCATATCCAGCGCGTCGGCCGTATCGAAACCAGCATCACGAAGAACACGGCGGCAATCTGCGAGGCCGTGTTTGCCTTTCCGAAGATGCTGGGCCGGAAGTCGCGCAGTCCCGCGATGGCAAACAGAACCGCACTGGCGGCCAGAATAGAAATATCGCGGCTGAACACGAGCACCGTAAACTTCCACGGAATCTTGTGCAGAACGGAGAGCACCAGAAACATCGTGCTCAATAAAAGCTTGTCCGCTATGGGATCGAGATATTGCCCCAGCAGAGTCTGCTGGTGCAGCTTGCGGGCCAGCAAGCCGTCCAGGCCGTCACTGAAACCGGCAATCACGAACAACACAACCGCCCAGAAGTAGCGGCCCTCCACCAACTCGATCACGATGAAGGGAACAAAAACCATCCGCAGCAGCGTAAGCTGGTTCGGCGCGGTGAAAATTTGAGACGGTTTCACGCCGGATCACCGGCCGATTTCCCCGTGGCCGATCTCTCTGTGGAAGGACCCGCAGGGCGTGCGCCTGCCTGGTGGTCGATTATTCCCGCACCTACAGCATCGCCCAGCACCTTGGCCGGATCAAGCCCAGTCTTGGCCGAAAAGCGCTGCGAAAGCGAAGGCAGACTGCCGTCGGGAAGGTCCAATTCGATGCGCTCAATCCGGTGCATCGGGAAGAAGACGACCGCGGGACTGAACGATTCGCCATCCTTCACCATGACCACCAGATCTTCAAAAGACGCCAGCTCGATGCCGCTCATGCTGAGTCCTTCCGGCGCCAGCCCCAGAATCATGCCCCAGAATTTATCCCGCGGATTGCCCAGGGTTACCACCACCATGGAACCATGGGAGAAAGGACCAGGGGCGGATGTCCGCGCGACGGGACTGCCACCCTCTCGTTCAGAGTTCTTAGGCATGAAAGGATTGTCGCCGCCGCAGGCCAAACTTTGCAACTGGCGATCAGGGTTCAGCAGATCAGGTTCAGCAGATCGAGTTCAGCAGCCTGCTTGCCGGCCAGCCCAGCCTTCCGCATTGCGGGAACCCGCGAACGACATTAGAATAATTGCAGCGTAGGCGCGTAGCTCAGTTGGTTAGAGCGCTACCTTGACACGGTAGAGGTCAGGAGTTCGAGTCTCCTCGTGCCTACCATTTCTTCCCTAGTCTAGCTTGCCTGACGTCGCTCCAGAAACGCATCCGAGTGGCTCACCAGCCAACAGGCCGCGCAACACGCTTGGTTACCGTTGATTTATGTGGTAGGATTTTCCTACCAGCAATGGCAACGCATAGCCCTACCCTCGAATACCTGACCACGACCAGGATTGGCGAAAAAGGCCAGCTTACGGTTCCTAAACAGTTCCGGGAAGATCTTGGATTGGGAAATGGTGCGCCCTTTGCCGTGCTGCGCCTGGGGAACGGCCTCATCCTTTTGCCCGAGCAACGGCGCTTTGAGCGCCTGTGCCAGCAGGTAAGTTCGAGTCTGACCTCGGCGGGTGTGACGGCTGAAGATCTTCTGGGCACACTTTCCGATGCTCGCGACCGGGTTTACGCTCATCGTTACGGCAAGAAACTCGCGGCCCGTGCCCGGCTGCGTCGTTCTCGCAGTCATCCTGGAAAGTGACCAGCCCGCCTAGAATCCGCCTGTTTCTGGACTCCAACGTCCTGACTGGCGGAATTGTCTCTCCGTGGGGTCTCGACAAGGCTACTTTGTCGCTGTGTGCGGCGAAGGTGTGCAGGCTGGTGCTGGCCGAAGTGGTTCGTGATGAAGTGGAGGTGAATCTGCTTCTCCACGCAGAGCGCTTGCCTCCGCGTGACGCAGATCGGTTAATCGAGGACTACCGCCGCCTCATCAAGTTAACCAGCCCTGAGCTGGTTCCGTATCCGAATGATGACCTGGTGCGTTCCAGCCGGCACTTGATTCGGCACGCCGCCGATGTTCCCGTACTACTCTCCGCCATGTCCAGCAAACCAGACTGGCTGCTGACGCACAACGTCAAACATTTCACCCGGACGGTCGCTCAGAGAACATTGTTGCGCATTGCCACCCCGGCAGGTTTCTTTCGAGCTCTGTCCGCTCTGTTTCGGTGAAGCTGCACGCCCTACTTTTGCCCCGCGATCAGTTGCGCCACCTTCGACTTCTCGCCCACGGGCTCGACGCACAAAATCTGGCTGGGATTCAGGTACATGCGGTCCGGCTCATGCAGTTCCTTCCCGCGCTTCACAAGCATATTCTTGCTTTGTTTGGTCTCCGGATCAGTCTGGGTGACGATGTAGTAGACCTCGTTCAGCACCGGCTGCGGTGTGCCGTAGCCTTCGAGTTTGCCAAAGTAGGCCGAGCCGTTGGTCAGCAACACCGCCTGATAAGGGGTGCCGAACTTAACTGCCGCGCCAGGCCGCGTGTTTCGAACCAGCATAAAGGCGGCGGCGATCACCACAATTCCCGCCACCACCCACACGATCTGAACCGCCGCACTGCCTCGCTGATTCCTCATCATAAGAAAATCGTCCTTCCCCGTGTCAGCAATATTTAGAAAAGCCAGATTCGCAGAAAGCATACCATTTTTCAAGCAGGCAGTAGCCAATCGTCCATGTCCCCGGCGAAAAGCGTGGCTTGGTTTGTGACGCACGCCTGACAACTCTGCATCGTCCGCGTTGACTTGTCCCCGGCTGCACCCTAAGATGTGCGAATCAATGCACGGCATTTGCCACTCTTAAATGACGGATTCTGCCTCACTGGTCGGACAAACTTTTTCTCACTATCGCGTCCTCGAGATGCTCGGCGGCGGCGGCATGGGTGTCGTCTACAAGGCTCAAGACACGCGCCTCGACCGCTTCGTCGCCCTGAAATTTCTGCCTGACGACCTCGCCAAAGATTCTCAAGCGCTCAGCCGCTTTCGTCGTGAGGCCAAAGCCGCTTCCGCCCTTAACCATCCCAACATTTGCACCATCCACGATATCGGCGAAGAAAACGGGCGGACCTTCATCGCCATGGAATGCCTCGACGGCCAGACACTTAAGCACCTGATCGCTGGCCGTCCTCTGGAGCTAGACCTTCTTCTCGACCTGGCCATAGAAATTTCCGATGCACTCGATGCCGCCCATGCCGAAGGCATCGTTCATCGCGACATCAAGCCCGCGAATATCTTCGTCACCAAACGCGGCCACGCCAAAATCCTCGACTTCGGCCTCGCCAAGGTCACGCACCCTCGCCCCCAAGCAGAGCCCTCCGCCGCTACGCTCGCCACCCTCGGCGTCGATTCCGACCATCTCACCAGCCCCGGTTCCGCTCTCGGCACCATCGCTTACATGTCTCCCGAACAGGTGCGGGGCAAGGAACTCGATGCCCGCTCTGACCTGTTCTCTTTCGGCACCGTGCTCTACGAAATGTCCACCGGATCGCTGCCCTTTCGCGGAGACACTTCCGGAGTAATCTTCGACGCCATTCTCAACCGCTCGCCTCTGCCGCCCGCGCGCTTGCATCCTGACGTCCCCGCCGAACTCGAACGCATCATCGGCAAGGCTCTGGAAAAAGATCGTGACCTCCGCTACCAGAACGCCACCGAACTGCGCGCTGATCTCAAGCGCCTGCGCCGCGACACGGGCTCCGGACGCGCTTCTTCCGATTCTGCGATTCCCGCAACCTCTTCGCCTTCGGGCGTTTATGGGCCAGGGGACGTTCGCTCAGGTTCGGCAGCCCCTCCGCCCGCAACTCATCTCTCCAACAGTTCCGTCATTGCCGCAGCCGCCTCCCGCAACAAAGGAAAAGTCTTCGCCCTTGGCACGTTGCTTCTAATCCTCGTGCTCGCCGCCGGCTACGGCTTCTACCATTTCGCCTTCAATCGCCGCGCCCCCGAAGGCCCCGCTAAAGTCGCGAAGATCAGCGACTGGAATAAATCGATGAACTACACCGCCATCTCGCCCGATGGCCGCACCATCGCTTTCACTTCGCCGGTGGAAGGCTACGATCAGGTCTTCGTCATGCTCGCCTCCGGCGGCGAGCCTCTACAGCTGACCCGCGACGAAGGCAACAAGAGTATTCTCAGCTTCTCCGCGGACGGCACAAATATCTACTTCGGCCAGACTCTCGGCGCCCCGGAGATCCGGGTCCTTCCCACTCTGGGCGGCACAGCACAACGCCTCAGGGCAGGCATAACCCTCACGCCTTCGGCCGATGGCCAGTCATTGTTCATCCTCACTCCCGAAGGGCGCGTCGTTCGTACGTCAAAGTCCGGCGCCGGCCAGGAGGAAGTCGTCTATGACACCCCAGTCAATGGCACAGCCAGTGCGAGCACACTCGGTTTGGGCTTGCGAGTTAACATAAAGTCGTATCCCGACGGCAAGAGTCTTCTCATCACTTTGCCGTCCGGTTCGGGCTCGGCTCAATTCCATCGGCTCGATCTCTCCACTCACGCGATTGAGCATCTCGCCGACCTGCCGGACACTTCTATCTGGAACTCCTGGGCCGTGGCCGGAAAGAGCCTCTACGTCAGCCACACGGTCAACAGCATTACCAATCTCTGGGAGTACTTCCTCGCAGATCATTCCCTCAGGCAGATGACCTTCGGCACCGGCCCCGACCGCACTCCTATGTCCGATCCCAGCGGGAAGGGTGTCTACTTCATCAGCGGCCGCAGCACCGGGGCGCTCACGCTTTATCGCGCTTCGTCAAAACAGTTCTCCGACATCGTCACCGAAGACGCGACTCAGCCCGATATTTCAACCGACGGCCGGCATCTGGCCTACATCACCACTCCCGAACTGACCAAAGGTGAGCTTTGGGTTTCCGATCTAAATGGGAATCATCGCCTGAAACTGGCTTCCGGCGGCCAAGGGCTGGAAACTCTTGGCTGGTCCACGGACAACTCCAAGTTCCTTTACGCCGATAAAGAAGGCCCGGATTTCAAACTGTACGTCATCGGCGCCGATGGCACCCATGCGCGCCAGTTGCCGTGGAATGGCTCTTTCGTCGGCTTCTCGATCTGGGAACCGGGTGATCAATCGATCATCGTTTCCGGCCTCGACAAAGAAAATAAGGTGACGGTTTGGAGGATTTGGCTGGATGGCAGGCCCGCCGCATTCCTCCATGAAAACTGCGGCATGCCGGTCGACGTCTCGCCGGACCAGAAGTTCATGCTCGGCACAGTGCTGTGGACAGACGCTGCCGGCATTTACCAATATTCCGTGGCGGATAAAAAATGCACCGAACTCAAGTCCGGGATTGCCACTTACACTCTGATGTTTGCCAGCGACGGCAAGTCGTTCCTGTATGCGCTAGCCGCCCACGGGGAAACCGTCGTCTATCGCCAGCCCTGGCACAACGGAGTCTCGATCGGCGCGCCTGTCGCCGCGCTGAAAATCCCGCTCGCCCTGCGCGAAGACTACAACGGCAATGCCTTCAGCGTTTCCAACGATCTTTCCTCGGTCGTCTACGCTCGGCCAAACGGCCACGACGACCTCTATTTCCTCTCGCAAAGATAGTCCAGATAACGCTGCCCTTGTTGAATGCTTCGCGCCTCCTTAGCGGCCTTCGCGGTTAGAAGGTCTTTACGTTTTACCATGTGAAACTCTGTGCCCCCCCGTGGTTAAAGTCCTTCTCGTATCATTCTCCACTACGCAATCGGACCCAAAACGACTAAACTGTTAGGTTCCGGTCTTAGCCACAGCCCGCCCTGCGGCGCCAGCCGCTCGCGGCATCTATTGTCATCAGGAAGGCCATCATGTCGCTGAATAGTTTCAACTCCCGCTCTATTCTCAAAGTCGGCCACAAAGAATACGAAATCTACCGCCTCGACGCCCTCGACCAGCAGGGCATCTCCACGAAACATCTCCCCTACTCCCTGCGCATTCTCCTGGAAAATCTGCTGCGCACCGAGGACGGCCGCAACGTGAAGAAGGAAGACATCCGCTCCATGGCGTCGTGGAATAAAAACTCGAAGCCCGACAAAGAAATCGCTTTCACTCCCAGCCGGGTCCTGCTCCAGGATTTCACCGGCGTCCCCTGCGTAGTAGACCTGGCCGCCATGCGCGACGCGATGAAGGAATTAGGCGGCGACCCGGCGCTAATCAATCCTCTGCAGCCGGTAGAACTGGTGATCGATCACTCGGTCCAGGTAGACGAGTTCGGCAGCGCCTCGGCTTTCGATGTAAACGCCGTGCTCGAATTCCAGCGCAACAAAGAACGTTATTCCTTCCTCCGCTGGGGCCAAACCGGCTTCCGCAACTTGGCGATAGTCCCCCCCGACACCGGCATCGTCCACCAGGTCAATCTGGAATATTTAGCCCGCGTAGTGTTCGTGCAACCAACCAACGGCCACAGCACAGCCTACCCCGACACCCTGGTAGGAACAGACAGTCACACCACGATGATCAACGGGTTGGGGGTGCTGGGATGGGGGGTGGGAGGGATTGAGGCTGAGGCGGCGATGCTGGGGCAGCCAGTTTCGATGTTGATTCCGCTGGTGGTGGGCGTGAAGCTTACTGGACGATTGCGCGAAGGGGCTACTGCTACCGATCTGGTGCTGACTATCACTGAGATGTTGCGCAAGCATGGGGTTGTGGGGAAATTTGTAGAGTACTTCGGGCCTGGGCTGCGCGATCTTCCGCTGGCCGACCGTGCCACGATCGCCAATATGTCGCCGGAGTACGGCGCCACGTGCGGAATCTTCCCTGTCGACAAAGAGAGTTTGAAGTATCTCAAGCTCAGCGGACGGAGCGCGGAGCAGATTGCATTGGTTGAGGCTTATTGTCGCGAGCAGGGACTTTTCCACGACGAGAAGACCCCCGAAGCGGAATATTCTGAATTGCTGTCGCTCGATCTTGGGATGGTTGAGCCGAGCCTTGCTGGGCCGAAGCGTCCGCAGGACCGCGTGATTCTTTCGCAAGCTGCCGACTCATTTAACAGGGCGCTGCCTTCGCTGATCAAACCGAAATCGAGCGCGGCCGCCGCATCTGCGACCGCGGCCCAAACGGCGAAAGCCGGGAGTGCTGCCAACTGGGAACAGGAAGGCGGCAGTCCCGCGAACATCGGAGTCGAAGATCCCAACGTGCACGAGCACGTTGCTCCGTGCGTGAAGGACGTCTTGAAACACGGCAGCGTGGTGATCGCGGCGATTACCTCCTGCACTAACACCTCGAACCCGTCGGTAATGATTGGCGCCGGATTGCTCGCGAAGAAAGCGGTGGAAAAAGGTTTGTCGGTGCCGCCCTGGGTGAAGACTTCGCTAGCGCCAGGATCGAAAGTAGTCCGCGATTATCTGGAGAATGCCGGTCTTACTCCATATCTCGAGAAGTTGAAATTCCACATTGTCGGCTACGGTTGCACGACTTGCATCGGCAACTCTGGGCCGCTGCCCGCAGAAGTCTCGCAGGCCATCGATGAGAAAGAACTGGTCGTCGCCTCGGTGCTTTCCGGCAATCGCAACTTCGAGGGCCGCATCAACTCCGAGGTTCGCGCCAACTATCTGATGTCCCCGCCGCTGGTGGTGGCCTTCGCGTTAGCCGGACGCATCGACACCGATCTGCGCAAAGACGCCATCGGCAAGGGCAAAGACGGCAAGCCGGTTTATCTCGCCGACATCTGGCCCACGCAGCGCGAAGTGGAAGAGGCGGTTGAGCATTCCGTTACCGCGGCGATGTTTTCGAAAAGCTACGCCGAAGTTTTCGCGGGAGACGAGCGCTGGCGCGGCCTCAAGATCCCTAAAGGCCAGACCTACGTCTGGGAGAACGATTCCACATACATCCGCCGCGCCCCGTACTTCGACGGCATGAATCTGCAGCCGGCGCCCGTCAAAGAAATCAAGCACGCGCGCGTGCTGGCAGTACTGGGCGACAGCGTGACGACCGACCACATCTCTCCCGCGGGGTCGATCAAGAAAGACGGACCCGCCGGAAAATATCTGCAAGAGCACGGGGTCAAGCCCGCCGACTTCAACTCCTACGGCTCGCGCCGCGGCAACCATGAAGTTATGGTCCGCGGAACTTTCGCCAACGTTCGCCTGAGGAACAAGCTGGTGAGCATGGAAGGCGGCTTCACGCGCCACCTGCCCACCAATCAGGAGATGTCGATCTTCGATGCGTCGCAGAAATATATCGAGGAAGGCACGCCGCTTATTATTCTCGCGGGGAAAGAATACGGATCTGGTTCCTCCCGCGACTGGGCTGCCAAAGGCCCGCGGCTGCTCGGCGTCTCAGCCGTGATCGCCGAAAGTTACGAGCGCATTCATCGCTCAAACCTGGTCGGGATGGGAGTGCTGCCGCTGCAATTCCTGGCAGGCCAGAATGCGGAATCTTTGAAACTGACTGGCGAGGAAGTCTTCGAGATCTCCGGCATTTGCGATGTGTGTGAACACTTCACTGCCGGGCGGCAAGTAAAGGTTCGCGCAGTTGGTAAGGATGGGGCCATTGAGTTCAACGCGCTGGTGCGCATCGATACGCCGCAGGAGGCGCTCTATTACGCCAACGGCGGGATTTTGCAGTATGTGTTGCGGCAGTTGCTGGCGGCGAAGCCGAGTGAGCAGACGGTGGGCGTGTAGTTCGATTTCCTTAGAACGGAACCTCGTCCTCTTCCTCTTTGGCCAGCTCAGCCAGCAGGATTCCCACTTCTCGCAAAGGACGCGAGAAATGGGGCGCCTCGGTTGTAATTAATCCCGCCGGTCGCAGATCAAGGTTAAAGGCAGCGGACGAGGGCATCCGCTCTACACAGACTGTCCGCCCCCTCCTGCTAGGCCTGGGTCTCGTCATCGTCGGGTGCCTCAGCGGCATCGTCACTGGCTGAGGGTTGCCGGCGGGAGTCGTCGATCAGATTGCGCGCCTTCTCGGCATCCTCTTCGCGGACCAGGATGATCATTCCGCCCAGGCCGGGAAACGCGTCCTGCAAAAGGCTGGCCGACGCCAGATCGCTGTCGATATTCGCGGAATCAAGCAGCCCCTTCACCACCAGGGCCTCCGATTCCTGTTCACTGTCGAAGACCTTAACCAGTTTTTCGTTCGGATCAGGGCGTCGTTCTTCCGGCTTCACGTTGGGCTGCGCTGCCATGGCATCTCCTCTTTCCGGAATCTCCCGCCAGACGATGGCCCAGATCCCGCACTCCGTGATTCTACCTCTTCTTGCACATCGGAGCAGTGGGTCAGTTTGAAAGGCAAGGTCCCGCAGCGGCTAAAGCCGCGATTGATTTTGAGACATTTACGGCCCGGCTGAAGCCGCGCCCTTTCAAAACAAATTCAAACTGACTACCCCGGGGCCTCAATTCGTTGACTGGGGGCTGCCGCGTCCGTAAGATAAGGCGTCCGAAACTGCGGCTTGCTCACCGCGATCTGGCACAACATGCTTGACGAGAAAATGATCGGCCAGACCATCTCGCACTACCGCGTCGTCGAAAAAATTGGCGGCGGAGGCATGGGCGTGGTTTATAAAGCTGAGGACACCGAATTGGGCCGCTTCGTCGCCCTGAAATTCCTACCCGATCGCCTTTCGCAGGACCCGCAGGCGCTGGAACGCTTTCGCCGTGAGGCTCGGGCAGCGTCGGCACTGAATCATCCCAACATTTGCACCATCTACGAAATCGGCAAACACGGCGACCAGTCGTTCATTGCCATGGAGTTTCTGGACGGCATGACGCTGCGTCACCTCATCGGAGGAAAGCCGGTAGACATCGAAACCATGCTTTTGCTGGCCATCGAAATTGCCGACGGGTTGGACGCCGCACACTCCCAGGGCATCGTGCACCGTGACATCAAGCCGGCGAACATCTTTGTAACCAAGCGTGGGCATGCCAAGGTGCTGGATTTCGGCCTCGCCAAGCTGGCGCCGCCGGTCTCCACCAGCCAGGCGGCCACGGCAAACACCGCGAGCACAGAAGAAGCGAACCTGACCAGTCCGGGCTCCACGCTGGGCACGCTGTCGTACATGTCGCCGGAGCAGGCGCGAGCCAAAGATCTGGACGCCCGCACCGACCTGTTCTCATTCGGCGTGGTGCTCTACGAGATGGCGACCGGCACCCTCCCGTTTCACGGCGGCAGCACAGCGGAAATCTTCAAATCGATTCTCGATGGAGTTCCAATCCCGGCGGTGCGCTTCAATCCCGAGGTGTCCGCGGATTTGCAACGCATCATCGACAAGGCTCTGGAGAAGGATCGCAACCTGCGCTATCAGAGCGCGGCCGATATGCGCACAGACTTGGCGCGCCTGCACCGCGACTCGAACTCCGGCCGGGTGTCGAGCGCCTCTACGGTGATCGACGCCGCCGCAGTTTCTGCTTCTACGCTTTCGTCCCCCACCCCAACGGTGGTTGTGCCGGCACGCCCGCGCAAGAATTGGATTGCCGGCCTCGGCGCGATTTTTCTGGTCGCAGCCATAGTCGCAGGTGGCTACTTCCTTCGCCTACGAACTGAAACCCGAAAGATCAACTCCATCGCCGTCCTGCCCTTCGTCAATGCCACCTCGGATGCTGGTAACGACTCTCTTGGCGATGGCCTTACTGAAAGCCTGATCGGCACGCTTTCGCAATTGCCCGACCTCAGGGTGCTGGCGCGCAGCACGGTGTTCCGCTTCAAGACAAACCAGGACGATCCGCGCCAGATCGGACAGACCCTGCAGGTGAGTGCTGTTCTGACGGGCCGCCTTACACAACGTGGCGAAAAGCTGCGCATTCACGCTGAACTTGTCGACACCGCCGATGGCACCGAGCTTTGGGGTGCGCAATATGAATGCAAACCGGCGGATATCACCCAGGTGCAGGCTGAAATTACCCATGATCTTTCCAGCCGGCTGCGCCCCACCAAGGCACCGCAGAAACTCGGCAACGCAGGCACTTCGAACCCGGAAGCCTACCGGCTGTATCTGGAAGGCCGCCAGCTTTGGTACGCCCGAACCCCGGCGGGGCTCAAAAAGAGCATCGATTTGTTCCAGAAGGCGATTGCCGCAGATCCCAACTACGCGCTCGCCTATGCCGGCTTGGCCGACACCTATAACATCGCCCCGGGCTACCTACCCATTGCGCCGAAGGAAAGTGTGCGACTCGCCGACCAGGCGGCGCGCAAAGCTCTGGAACTGGATGACTCCCTGGCTGAAGCGCACGCTGCCCGCGCCCTGGCGCTGGCCACGGCATGGAAGTGGACCGAGGCCGAGCCGGAATTTAAGCGCGCCATTGAATTGGATCCCAACAGCGCGAATGCCCATTATTTTTACGCTTTCGCGTTTCTTGGTCCTGAAAACCGCCTGGAGGAAGCGCAGGCGCAGTACCGTACCGCGTTGTCGCTGGATCCTCTTTCCTCCGTCGTCAACATAAATTACGGGATCACGTTGATGTGCGCCAAGCACTATCCCGAGTCGCTCGCCCAGTTCCAGAAGGTCCTTGAGCACGACCCGAATTCCGGTCCCGCGCATTACCGCCTGTCGCAACTCTATGCAACGACCGGCCGCTTCGCCGACGCCGTCGCCGAGTTTCACAAAGGTTTTTCGAAAACAACCGAGGTGACCGACGAAGCGGCAGGCTATGTGAAGCTGATGTTGACTCTGGGAGGCTCGGTTCATTCGGGGGCAGTGGGCGTGGGGTACGCTCTCGCCGGAGACAAAGACCAGGCGTTCCAGAATCTGGAGAAAGCCTATACAGATGGAGATAACGAACTGCTCATCTGCATTCGGTATCCCGCCCTGGACACGCTGCGTTCCGATCGCCGCTACGCCGACCTGATGAGCCGCTTAGGATTACCCCAATAGCGTGAACGACCTGTTAGCCCCGGTAGTCGCACCTTGGCCCAGCACTTTCGGGCCGTTTGCTTTGCCTTGTCACTGGAGGAGAATGCGATCTACGGACGCAACGGCCAGTTGCGTTGCAACATCAAAGTTGTGGGCGATAAAAGGGGCCAGCATGAATATTGGGGAACCCGCAGACCAGGAAAAGAATCTTCCGTCCGGAGAAAAGCTAAGCGAACAAGATCAAGACGAAGCCCGAAGAATTCGCCGCCTGCAGGTAATGATGAGCATGGTCACATCGGTGATCAGCCAGGACCCCGGCCTGACTGTGGAAGAAGCTTCAGAACTCGCGGCAGGCGCCAAGCGAGCCGCGCTCGCCATGTTCCCCGACAAGGAGTTGGCCTACGATCTCCTCTACAAACCCCGGTTACAGCGATTGATGCGAGAACGCTTCCGGCTGCAATAGAAGTGCGGATTTACCCTGTGTCCTCGGTGGTTAAAGGTCTTGACCTTACTCATCCACCACAGAATTCCGTAAAGTTCCCACTCCCTCCACCGAAACCTCCATGACCTCCCCAGCCACCACGGGCCCCACCCCGGCGGGCGTCCCAGTGGCAATCAGATCGCCCGGGAAAAGAGTCATAGCCTGCGCAATGTACCGAATAATAACGTCCAAAGTAAAAATGAAGTCCAAAGTATTGCCCGATTGCCGCACCGCGCCATTCACCCGCGTCTCCACCGCAACCCCAGCCCAGGGATCAATATCCACTCCATCCGCCACCACCGGACCCACCGGACAGAAAGTATCAAAGCCCTTGGCGCGCGCCCACTGCCCGTCTTTCTTCTGTAAATCGCGCGCCGTAACGTCGTTCAGGCAGGTGTAGCCAAGGATGTAAGGCCGCACATCTTCATCGGCTGCGGGCTGATAGCAAGTCTTGCCCATCACCACGCACAACTCGCCTTCGTAATCCACGCGTTCCGAGAGCTTGGGCCGACGCACCACGCCGCCCGGCGCCAGCAGCGACGAACTGGGCTTGAAAAACAGCAGCGGCTCCTTAGGGACTTCATTCCCAAGTTCCGCCGCGTGCTCGCGATAGTTGCGGCCCACGCAAACAATCTTCGACGGACGCACCGGCGGCAGCAGGACCGCCTCCTCCAGCGCAATCGGTTCGACGCGGCGCGTGCGCAAACCCTCCACGTCGCCATCCGACTCTTCCGGAGCTGTAAGCAGAATCCGCAGGATTGCGTCACGCCCCGCCACGGACTCTACCAGCCCGTACTGAGCCTCGCCATTCAGTTGAAACCGGCAATATTTCATAAACATCTATCTAACCACGAGACGCAGAAGTGATGCGAGAATTTTCGCGAGCGCCTTTCAAATTACCCCGATTACAAGACTGCACATCGCCCTAAGGCGCGCTCTCGCTCGCTTCCTCCGACCGCGCACTCTCATTCCCCCGCACATCGACTGCCGAGACCGAATAAAAATAAGTCTTTCCCGAAACCACCTGCAAATCCCGAAACGCCGGCAACTTCACCGCCTCGGCATTTAACTTAACCGGCGCACCGCCCTCCTCATGACGGTAAACGTTGTAGCCGTCAAGATCCGCATCGGTCACGGGAGTCCATATCAAATCAATGAAAGCCTGTTGGCCCGGCCCGGAGAATACCGCCTGCAATCCCGCAGGCACGGCTGGAGGAAAAACGTCATGCGCGAATATTTTCACCTCAGGCGTGTCGTCGCCCTCGATCGAAACATCCGGTTTCCCAGCCTGCGTAATCACCGTCAAGGTGTCAGCGTGGTAAAAGTAGGTTGTCTCCCACGCAAAACTCTGGTCGGTAACAGATTGCTGCAGCCCGCTTCCAGCTTCCCGCTCGCCAACGAGAATCTTTTGCGGGCTGCCTTCGGCCCGCCGGTAGACACGATAACTGCGCCGTATCGGATTGGGGGCAGGGAGGGACAGCGGCGCGCCGGTCCAGGTCAGCACCACTCCTTGCGCCGTTACTTGCGCGTTGAAATCCTTCGGCGCGGGCAGGGCGGGCGCCAGAGGAACATGAACCTGATTCGACAATCCAGCGCTGCGGCCATCGCGGTTCAGTACTTCCACCGCATAAGTGGCTGAGCCGGAGAAATTGTGAAGTTGGATGTCGAGAGGCAGAGTGTCGATATAACTGGCCGTCAACTTCTTTCCGGCAGTTTCGTTCTGCCGCGCAAAATCCGGCGGCGGTGCAACCCCGCCGACAGGGGAATCACAGTTCGCGAGCACCGCATCCACGCTCCGGCATACGCGAGTCTTCCCCAAATACCGCACGCGCTGCCGGTCGGTAGTTCGCGCGGGAATAGTCCAGGTAAGGGTGACTTTGTCGCCTTTGCGCGCGGCCCGCAGATCGGAGGGCGCCTTAGGCAACTCCAGTTCAGGCGGCAAAGGTGGCCCCATCTGAGCGCAGCTCGTTAACCAAAGCAGGGCCGTCGGCACCAGCAGGAACTGTCCAAGCGGAATCCGCATCTCTCTAGAAGAGTACATCAGTCGGAGACGAAATCATGTGGGAGCGGGCCACTCGCCCGCTTGCTCTTGGAGCGCTACTGACTTGCGCGGGCGAGTTGCCCGCGCCCACATGAGCCTCTGCCGGAACCTACAGCGGAAACGCCTACAGAATATATCTCGACAAATCCTGATCCTTAACAATATCAGTCAACATCTTGCGCACGTAATCCGCATCCACGACAACGTGCTCGCCCTTTCTCTCCGGAGCGTCAAAGCTCAGCTCATCCAGCACGCGCTCCATGATGGTATGCAGACGGCGCGCGCCAATGTTCTCTGTACTCTCATTCACGCGAAAGGCGAAGTGCGCGACTTCCTGCAAAGCCTCGGGAGTAAATTCCAGTTTCACGCCTTCCGTCTCGAGCAAAGCCGTGTATTGCTTCACCAGGGATGATTTCGGCTCGGTAAGGATGCGCACAAAATCTTCCATGGTAAGCGACTGCAACTCCACCCGAATCGGAAACCGCCCCTGCAATTCAGGAATCAAATCGCTGGGCTTGGAAACGTGAAAAGCTCCGGCAGCGATAAACAAAATGTGATCCGTCCGCACCATGCCATAGCGCGTGTTCACCGTGGTTCCTTCCACGATGGGCAGAATGTCGCGCTGCACGCCTTCGCGCGAAACATCCGGACCATGCCCGCCCTCGCGCCCCGCAATCTTGTCGATCTCATCCAGGAACACAATGCCGGAATTCTCCACGCGATCGATCGCCATGCGCGTAACCTGATCCATGTCGATCAAGCGCTGCTCTTCTTCCTGAATCAAATATTCGAAAGCCTCGTTCACCTTCATCTTTCGTTTTTTCGTGCGCCCGCCGAAAATGTTGGGCAGCATGTCCTTGATGTTGATATCCATCTCCTCAACACCCTGGTTGGTCATAATTTCAAAAGATGGGAAATTGCGTTCGCGGACGTCGATCTCAACCTGGCGCTCGTCGAGCTTGCCCTCGCGCAGTTGCTGGCGCAATTTTTCGCGCGTACGCGAAGAAGACTCCGCCAAAGCGGTGTTGCCATCGATCACCACACCGCCCGCAGTAGTAGGCTCCGCTGGCCGGGGAGGCGGAGAAGGCGGCAACAGAATATCCAGCAGCCGTTCCTCAGCATTCAGTTCAGCCTTGTCCGAGACATCCTCGAGCTTTTCTTCGCGGACGTTGTCGATGGCAATCTCAACCAGATCGCGCACCATCGACTCCACATCGCGCCCAACGTATCCAACCTCAGTAAATTTCGAGGCTTCCACTTTCAGAAACGGAGAATTCGCCAGCTTCGCCAGCCGCCGCGCAATCTCTGTTTTCCCCACCCCTGTCGGCCCGATCATAATTATGTTCTTGGGGATGATTTCTTCCGCCAACTCCGGAGTCAGCTTCTGCCGACGCATGCGATTGCGCAGGGCAATGGACACGGCGCGCTTGGCGGCGTTCTGGCCGATTACGTGTTTGTCGAGTTCGACGACGATCTCACGTGGAGTGAGCTCGTCGAGGGCGAGTTGTTCTTCTTCGGCGCTGCTGGGGAGATAGATGGCCATAAGTCAGTTCTCAGTTCTCAGTTCTCAGTTCTCAGTTGCACAGCGTAGGATTTTGCTGAGAACTGAGAACCGAGAACTGAGAACTGCTCTTAAAGTTCTTCAATCGTTACCTGATCATTGGTATAGATGCACATCTTGCCCGCAATCTTCATGGCTTCTTCGGCGATTTGGCGGGCGCTGAGTTGGGTATGTCGCGATAGCGCCTCGGCTGCGGCTTGCGCGTAGGGGCCGCCGCTGCCTATCGCCGCCACTCCGCCATCGGGTTCGATCACGTCGCCTTGCCCGCTCAACAGGAATGTCTGCTCCTTGTCGCAGACCAGCAGCAATGCTTCCAAATGACGCAGATATTTATCGGTGCGCCAATCTTTGGCGAGTTCGACCGCGCCGCGTCCCAGGTTGCCGTGGTACTGCTCCAGCTTCGATTCGAAGCGGCTGAACAGTGTGAAGGCGTCGGCGGTCGAACCGGCAAATCCCGCCAGGATTTTGTCGTTGTACAGCCGCCGAATCTTCTTCGCCGTATGTTTAATGACGGACTCGCCGAGCGTAACCTGGCCGTCGCCAGCCAGCACGACGCTGCCGTTGCGGCGGATGGACAAAACTGTTGTGGACCGGATCAGTCGCTTCGTAGACATGGGCGCAATTCTTGATTATAGCAGCGCCAATCGTTCTGATTAATCCGGCCACTGAAGCGCTGGCAGCCAAGGCGTTACGGAGTGGCCGTCGAGGTAGAAAGTGATCGCGCCGTTGAGATCAGTACGGTAGACGTGGACTCCGGCGTTCTGCAGGCGCTGGAGGACTTCTGGTTTGGGAAAGCCGAACGAGGTTCGGAGGCCGAGCGAGATCACGGCAAAGCTGGGCCTCACGGCTGTCAAAATTTCCGGCGTAGTGGAGGTGGCGCTGCCGTGATGTCCTACTTTTAACAGGTCGGCGCGGGGATGGTGCAGGCTGGCGATGCGGCGCTCGACGGCTTTCTCGGCGTCGCCCTCTAATAATACGGAGGTTGCACCGTAACTGACGTGCAGGACCATGGAGTCGTTGTTTTTGGGCTCCAGGCCCACGGGCCAGTCTTTGGGTGGAAAAAGCACATCTACTTTAGCGCCGCCGAGTTCGAATTCGTCTCCCTCCCAGTGCCGCACCACTTTGATTCCGAGGGCTTGCGCCTCGGCGATCAGATGGTCGAGCGCGCGGCTGGGGGGCAGCAGGCCTATCCACAATTCTTTCGGACGAAAATCTTTGAGCACCGCGGGCATGCCGCCGATGTGGTCGGAGTGGGCGTGGGAAATCGCTACAGCGTCCAGGCGGGAGATGCGTCGCGTCCATAGGTAAGGAGCGACCACATCTTCGCCGAAATCGAGTTGCGAGCCCGCGCCGAAGATGGGGCCGCCGGCATCGATGAGCAAAGTGCGGCCTTGCGGCGTCACCAACAGGATGGCGTCGCCTTCGCCGACGTCGATGGAAGTTACCTCGAGCAATCCTGCACGCGTTTCCGGTTTGGGCGGAACGAAGGCGAGCGCGAGCGACGCCAGCAGGATCGCGACCAGGCCGGCAATCGCCAGCAGGACTCGCTTGCGTGCGAGCGTCATGGCAAGCATAAGCGCCGCGGCAGCCGCACACATCATCACTAGAGAAGGCGTTGCTACGCGAAGATCGGCGAGGGGCAAGCCTCCCAGGCCGTGGACCGTGCCGGTTATGGCTTGCAGCGCGAAAGCGGTGAGCAGCGCAGGGAGTTTGGCGAGCAGCGGAGAGACGTATCCCAATGCGATCGTCAGGATGGCCGCGGGCATTAGAAGTTGGGTGAGCGGAACAATTGCCACGTTGGCCGGAAGACCGATGGTAGTGGCGCGATGGAAGTAATATGCCATAGGAAGAGCTAACCCCATCTGCATTACCGCAGAGACCAGCAGCAATTCAAAGGTGCGCAGACAAATAATTGTCGTGCCGCGCACCAGATGAAGCGACCACGCCCTGCCGAGAAAACGCGCGAGACGTTCTAGCGATCAAACGCAGGTCAACGCGGAACTGCGCTACCCGCGGAGGCAGCGTTGGGCCGTAATCATCGGAGTCCCAATGGGCTAGTGCCTGGCGGTAGAGTTGCGAAGTGCGCTCTACCAGCGGGAGGCCGATAGCGGCCACGATTAGTACGCAGACGAACGTCATCTGAAAGCTGGCGGTGAAGAGCTGGCGCGGATCGATCACCAGCAATCCGAGGGCAGCTGCGCCCAGTGCGTTCATCATGGCGCGGTCGCGGTAAAGCAGGCGCGTACCCAGGTAAATAGCGCACATCAGCGTGGCTCGCCAGACCGGCGCCCCCACTTCGGTGAGGAAGGCGTAGGCCACACAGAAGAGAATCGTCAGAAGCGTGGCGGGAATGTCGGCGAGGCGCAGGCGATGCAGGGTCCAGAAAACGACGAATGCGAGGATAGTTACATTCATCCCGGAAACGACGAGGATGTGATAGGTGCCGGAGCGCTGGAAATCGACTCGCGTGTCGCGATCGATGAAAGCTTCTTCGCCGATGACCATGGCGTCAATCAGCGCGGCCTGCGGTGGAGGCCACAGGGCGTGGACTTTGGCGATGATGCTGGAATGAATGCGGGTGCGCCAGAGTTCGATGCGGGTGCCGGCGAAGCCGGGGAGCAATTGCACCTCTTCGGCTTTCACAGAGCCTACGGCCGCGATGCCGTTTGCGGCGAGGTAGCCTTGATAATCGAAAGCACCGGGATTTCGGAAGTTGCGCGGCAACTTCAGCTTGAGAGCAACGCGGAGGCGTTCTCCGTAGCCGAACAGGCGCATGCGGCGGTGCGCTCGTGGCGCTTGCGTGTAAATCCCGAGGCGCACGCCGGAATGCACCGGGATACTCGTGCCGTTTTCGGGGATGATCTGTTCGGTCTCGACATCGACACTCTGTCTCACTTCATTTGGGGATGCGTCGCGCAGCTTCCCTTCGCGGATTACATGCGCCGTGATCTCGACTAGTTGGCCATCCGCGAACGGCTGGAGGCTGGTATCGAGAGGAGTCGCTGTTCCCCGCAACTGGATCTGAAGCGCACCCGCGAGAAAGAACGCCCCCAGAGCAAGTCCCACTCCGAGCCATTTGCGCCGGCGGACGAAGTAGAGACCTGCGGCTAGAAATGCCGCTCCGGCGGTGACCCACCACGACGCCGGACGCCACGCGTACACACCCGCAATTATTCCCAAGGCATACGCCAGGGCGGCCCACAACATGGGTTGCCGGGTGGGCTTGAGTTGGAACTTGTGCGGATGGGGTGCGGATGCAGGCTCGACGATGGGCAAAGGCGGCATTGATTGGCCTGGGTTGAGGTGGAACGGGACGCGGACGTGAGGCGGGACTCTTCGGCTTCGCTCATGGCAGGCAGCCCAGAGCCTGCCCTGAGCTTGTCGAAGGGCGGCTGTCCCCACATGGTCCATCCTGATGCTTAGCGAACCAACTGCACGACGCTCTCGATGTGATAAGTCTGGGGGAACAGGTCGACCAAGTGCACCTCTTCGACGCGATAGCCCGCCGCTTGCAGCGGGACCAGATCGCGAGCCAGGGTTGCGGGATCGCATGACACATAGGTCAGGCGCGGCGCGCTCAAGCCAGCTAGAGCGCGCGTTACTTGATCTCCTAGTCCGCTTCTGGGCGGGTCCATTACTACCAAATCGGTACAATGTGCGGGAGAGTCGCCCGCACCTACACGGCCTGTGCCCGCTCGCTGCGTCTGCTCGGTCAGGTATTGTTCGGTCGCGGCTCGCACCGCCTTTCCATTCACGGGCAGATTGTATTGAAGGTCGCTGGCAGCCGTCTGTGACGACTCAACCGAAATGATGTGACGGAAGTTACATGCCAGGGCTGTGGAAAACAGTCCTACGCCGGCGTAGAGATCAAGCGCCAGTTCACCTGAGCGGCCTGCCGTAACGAGGTTGACGAGTTCATCGGTGAGAAAACGGTTGGTCTGAAAGAATGAACCTGCGCTCACGCGATAGGTGGACGATTTGGTCTGATAAGTCAATTCCGCCGCACCGACCGCGACCAACGGTTCCTGCACGCCTTTCTGGGGCTCGCGGAAAGCCACCACGCCCACGATCTCCGGCATGGCTGGCACATAATTCTTCGGCCCACGCGCGCACTGCGGCGCGCCGAGCCTCGGGAGCGCACAGGAACTCGAGCAGAATTTTGGTGTCGTCGGCATTGGCGAAGAACTCGACCTCGCGCACACCTTCTACTACGTTGCCGGCTCGTCCGGCTTGCCACAGGGCCGCGATGCCGCGATTGATCAGAGGCGAACTGATCGGACACTCTTCGACCGGCAAGCAGTTCATGCGACGCAAACTTGAAGTATCCCGCCGCGAACTCGGGCTGCGTCCGCACTTGCAGGCGCGACCGATTGCGATAATTCCAGGGCGGCGAAGGATGCACTTGAATTTCACACTGCAGTTCGAGCTTGGCGATGCGCCGCAGGTTCTCGCGCAAGATTTCTTTCTTGATCTCGAGTTGATGCTCGTAGCTAGCGTGCTGGTAGTGGCATCCGCCGCAACGGGCGAAGTGTGGGCACGGCGGCGGGATGCGATGCGGAGAACGGCTCTACGATCCTGTCGACGTTCGCGCGGGCGAAACCGGGCTTTTCTTCGGTGATGGCGGCTTCGATCTTCTCTCCGGCGAGAACAAAGGGGACGAAAACCGCCTTGCCGCGTCCGCGGTCCTTATTACTCGGCGATTCGGCAGGAAGGCGAGCCAGTCCGTCGCCGCCATAGATCAGCTTTTCAATGTTTAGGAGCAAGAGTTGATTCTACGGCATAGCTGGAATAAGGATGGGATTGCGTGGCTTCAGTCAGAGTTGACAGAAGTTTACGTGGTTGTCGAAATAGAGATGTGGGGCGTTCTTCTTCTATCCTCATGCAAATTCAGCCAGAACGACCCGTTTCGACGCTGCTTGCGCGGGCGCACAACTAATCCGCCCAGGCCGGGTTTTATTGGCCTAGAGGTTCCTGGCCTTTTAGCGCAGGATCTCGTCAAACGATTGAGGCGCGCCCCAGGCTGCAACGACCTCATTATGTCAGTATTCTTGTGCGCGATTTCCGCAGCCAAACTGTCGAGGATGAAAAAATGATTAAGATCTGGAGAGCTTGTGTAGCTTGGGGAAAGGGGCCGCATCGGGACGCGGCTCTTGATTCCTTGCGCAATGTGTTGGCTGTAGTTGGCGGCGCAACCATCCTGGCCGACTTCACCACAATCAAAGTCTGGCTGATTCTGCCCATGTTGGGCCTTGCTTTTCTTATTTGGCTTCTCGATTATGAGCGCCACTTTCGCGGACAAACCGTAGACGAAGCAAAGGTCACGCAGGTGACCTTTCGTGGAGCTGAGCCCTCGGAGTCGCCACTCTCCATGAAGACCAGCACACCTCTGGTGGGGACTCACTTTTACAACGCCCGCCCCGCGGCTGCGCCGGAAGCCCAGGCCCACTGAAAATTGAAGCCGCCGAGATGGCCGGTCACGTCCACGACTTCGCCGATGAAAAACAAGCCTGGAACTTTACGGCTCTCCATTGTCTTGGCCGAGAGTTCGTCGGTGTCGACTCCGCCCGCCGTGACTTCGGCTTTCTCGTAACCTTCTGTGCCCGCCGGCGAGATCGCCCATGCGTGCATCTGCCTTTCCAGATCCGCGAAGCGCGTGATTCGTCCAGGATGTTGGCGCGTGGGCGCTCGAGCCAGCGGTCGGCGAGACGATGGGGCAGAAACTTTCGCAACTCCGCGCGAAGTGCGCTTAGATTTCGTCGGCGTAGTCGGATCGCGAAACGCTGCGGTGACTTCACGCCCGGGGGCAAGATCGATCAGAATCGGCCGGGACTCATTCCAGTACGACGAAATCTGCAGAATCGCCGGACCGCTCAAGCCGCGATGCGTGATCAGCATCTTCTCGCGGAACTGCTGCCCAGTCGCAGGAGGCGATCACCTCCGCCGAAACGCCGGCCAGATCACAGTAGCGCGAACAATCCTCCGCACTCAGCAGCAGCGGCACCAGCCCCGGCCAGGCTCGCGAATGGCGATGCCGAACTGCCGCGCCAGATCATAGCCGAATGATGTCGCGCCGATCTTCGGAATCGAAAGCCCGCCGGTGGCAACCACCAGCGCCGGCGCAGTGAAACTCCGCATTTGCCGTACGCACGACGAATTCGCCGGCTCGCTCGACCTCATGAATCTTCGTATTCAGAAAAATGCTCACGCCGGCATCGTTGCATTCGGTTTCGAGCATCCCGAGAATGTCGCGCGCGGATCGGTCGCAGAAGAGCTGGCCCAAAGTTTTCTCGTGATATGGGATGCCATGCTTTTCGACCAGCGCGATGAAATCCGCGGGCGTGTAGCGGGCCAACGCCGACTTGGCAAAGTGCGGATTCGAGGAAAGAAAGTTCTCCGGCTGGCAATGAAGGTTGGTGAAGTTGCAGCGTCCGCCGCCGGAGATCAGAATTTTCTTGCCCAGCCGGTCCGCGTGTTCGAGCACCGCGACGCGCCGTCCGCGCTTGCCGGCCTCGATGGCGCACATCAGTCCCGCCGCGCCTCCACCGAGAATGAGTGCATCGAAAGAATGAGTCAAGTCGAACCGGCAAATCACATGTAAAACAGGCTCAGGCGCGGCAAGCCATATTTTTCCAGCAGCCGCTTGTGGACATACTGCTTTTGCAATTGCTCGATCTGCGCCGCCGCCATTTTGCGCCGGTAAGGAGCGAGTTCACGGTCGGCCTGCGCGCGCACGGCCACGATTTCTTCATCCGGCGTCGCGGCGAGCAACGCCGCAAATAGTTTTTCTTCCAGCACGGTGAGATGGCGCTCCAAGTCCTCCAGCCTTGAGCGGCTTTTTGTTCTCAGTCTCCTCCGCCAGCTTGCGCAGCGTGGCAGCGGATTCCTCGGCGACTGCATGAACGGAGACTCCCGCCTGTCGCGGCAGCTTCGCAGCCTCCAGAAGTTCGGCATTGCGGCGCAGAAACGCGGCGATCGTCTCCGGCTCAAATCCTTGCCCCGCGCCTGATTTGGCTCGACGCCGGCTGCGCGGCGCCGCGCCCACGGCCGCTTCTTTCATATCTTCCGCCGCAGCCAGTACCGCTTGCGAGCAATAGGCCAGGCTGTTTACTTTCTGGTTTTCGACGGACGCTGATCGTAGCGGTCGAAGGCGGCATCGATTCCGCGCAGCGCAGCTTCGAGCGGAATGCCCGCATCTTTCCAGGTTTCGATCAGCGCCCAGTCCAGCGTGGTGAGCAGCAGTCCGCCGCCGCGCCGGCGCAGGAATTGCTCCTCGATTTCGGTGAAGTAGTTGAATAATTGAATTGATCCTCCACGGCGGTTCAGCGGGTCGGACCGCGGAGTGGACGCGCGCTCGCCGCTGTTCTTCTGCTGGCTTTGGACGGAGGCTGGACGTCGGCCTTAGGCGCGAGTCCCGCCCGCGCCGCCACATTGCGCTCCCAGATGATGCGCAAGCCTTCGAGGGTTAGAAAATCGTCCACCTTCTTGATGTACTTCGATCCCGTGCCGATCATCGACCCCAGGCCGCCGGTGGCGATCACCTTGCGTCTCCTTGCCCATTTCCTCCAGCAGCAGTTCGAGAATGCCATCCACCAGGCCGAGATAGCCGTAGTAAAGCCCCGACTGCAGGCTGCCCACGGTGTTCGTGCCGATCACGCGCGCCGGCTTGCGAATCTCCACCCGCGGCAGGCGCGCCGTGCGCTGAAAAAGCGCGTCGGCAGAAATGCCAATGCCCGGGCAAATCACTCCGCCCAGATACTCGCCCTTTGCGGAAACGCAATCGAAAGTGGTCGCGGTGCCGAAGTCGACGATCACACACGGCCCGCCATATTTTTCAAACGCCGCCACGCGCATTCACGATGCGATCCGCGCCCACTTCCGCGGGATTGTCGTAATGCACCGGCATTCCGGTCTTCACGCCGGGCTCGATGAATAGCGGCTTGGAATTGAAGTAGCGCTCGCACACCTGCCGCAGCACCGGATCGAGCGGCGGCACCACCGACGAAATCACGATGCCGTGAATCGCCGAAGCCTCCAGGCTGGCCATGGAAAATAAATTGCGGAACAAGACGCCGTACTCGTCCACGGTGCTGCCTTGCCGGGTCGCGACGCGCCAGTTCAGCCACCAGACGCTCGTAGTGCGGACCGTCGTCAGCGTCTCCGCCGGGTTGCGGCTTCGTAGCCGCGGGCGAAGACTCCCAGCACCGTATTCGTGTTGCCGACATCGAGAACAAAAAGCATGATCGTCGTCCTGAGCAATTGGCAGCTAGCGGTTAGCGATTAGCTTGTTACGCCCAGTCTCGCCAATTGCTAACTGCTAATTGCAATTGCTTGTTTCACTTTGCTCTCACCGTTCCACTCAAAACCGTTCTGCAATCCCTGCGCAGTTCGCACCTGCAGGAATCCGCGCTCATCCAGCCCCTCCGTCATTCCTTCGATTCTCGGCGCCGTTCTCCTCGATGCGAACCTGCTTGCCGCGCACCCACGAAGACTGCTCCGCAAAGCGCCGCAGAATCGACTGCCGCGCGTCCGGCCTCTTCGATCAACGCGCGATATTCCCGGTCGAGCGATTTTAGCAAAGCTGCAGCCAGTTCCACGCGCGACCACTCGCTGCCCGTCGCCATCCGCAGCGAAGTCGCCTCGTCCTCAAGTTCTTTCGGAAAGCTCTCCTGGTTCACGTTGATTCCGATTCCCACCACGATATAGCGCACGCGCGTGGCCTCGGCATTCATCTCGGTAAGAATGCCGCAGACTTTTTTCCCGCCGATCAGCACATCGTTCGGCCACTTCAGGTCGGCGCTGCACGCGCGGATCGACCTGCTCAATGGCCGCACGCACCGCCAATCCCGCCGCCAGCGAGAACACCAGCACTTCCGAAGGCGGCAGCGCCGGACGCAGCACCACCGAACAATAAATTCCCGCCGACCGCGCCGACTGCCAGGAGTTGCGCGCCGCGCCCGCGTCCGGCAGTCTGCTCTTCGGCAAGAAATACGCTGCCTTCCGGTGCGCCTCCGCGGCCGCAGCCGCCATGGCCGCGGTGTTGGTCGAGCCAATTTTGTAATAGTGATGAAGCTGCTTGTCGAAGATCGTGCCGCGCAGCAGCGGCCCCAGAATTTCCGGCAGCAGCAGATCCGGAACCGACTTGCAGCTGATAGCCGGTCGCCGGATGTCCCGCAACATCCACGCCCAGCCCGCGCAGTTGCTGAATCAGCCGCCAGACTTCCGAGCGGTTCGACGAAATCTCCTGCGCAATCTTGGTTCCGCTCACCACCACCGTCGCGTGCTCCATCAGCAAGCGCACGATGCGGCCCAGGCGAACGTCTGTCGGCTGTTCGTGCGGGGCAGGCGCCCTCGTCCGCGAAAGGTCGGCGTGACTCCGGGTTGCGGTCTTTTTCTTGATGCGGGGATTATGCGGGAGCGGAACAGAAAATCACAAATGCATTCGCGGGGCTAGTTTTATGCCGGCGCGACCCGCAGGCTCATATCCACGGCCTGCGGCGAATGGGTCAGCAGGCCGACCGAAATAAAATCCACGCCGGTCTCGGCATAGGCGCGCACATTCTCCAGCCGAATCCCGCCCGAGCATTCCAGCGGAATGCGGCGATCCAGCTTGGCACAACGCTCCACCGCGCTGCGCACTTCCTCCGGAGACATGTTGTCCAGCAGAATCGCCTCCGCGCCGTGGGTCGAGCGCCTGCTCCAATTCTTCCAGCGTGCGCACTTCCACCTCGATCGGCTGCGAGCCGCGCCGGTTGCGCACAGCGCGCTCCAGCGCCGGCACAATTCCTCCGGCCAGCGCGATGTGGTTGTTCTTGATCAGCACTCCGTCGGAAAGATCGAGGCGGTGATTCTGTCCGCCGCCGCAGCGCACCGCGTACTTGTCGATCACGCGCAGGCCGGGAGCGGTCTTGCGGGTGTCGAGAATGCGCGCCTTCGTGCCGGAGACCGCATCCACAAACTTGCGCGTCAGGGTGGCGATTCCGCTCATGCGCTGCAGAAAATTCAGGATCACGCGCTCGCACGAAAGAATCACTCGCGCATTGTGCCGGATCACCGCGACCGACTGGCCCTTGTGCAGCCGCACGCCATCGAAAATTTCGGGATGCGTGGTCACTTCGTAGTGCGAAGTCACCGCGCCGTCGAGCGCCGCATAGACATCGAGAATGCGCGCCACGCAGCCGATGCCCGCCAGAATGCATTCCTGCTTGGCGAGAATCGTCGCCGACGCCCGCTGGTTGGGATCGATGCAGGCATAGCTGGTCGCATCGCGCGTCGCCCGGTCTTCGAGCAGCGCGTTCTCGATAATCGCGGTGATGCGTCGGCTGATTCCAAGTCCATAAAGCAGTGGCCAGTGTGTCAGTGCAGTCTCAGCTGCGTCTCACGATAGCCGATTCAACTCCATCGCAGCTGACGCCTTGCATCTTCTCACGCAGCCCGATCAGTTCCTGCCGCCCGCTTGCGCAATCCTTCCACCACTTTCGCCGGAGCCTTCGCCAGAAACTGCTCGTTGCCCAACTGCCGCTGATTGTTCGCCGAACTCTTTCTCAATCTTCTCCAGTTCTTTCTTCAGCCGCTCGCACTCGGCGGCAACGTCGATCTTTCTTTCGTAGACCACATGCACATCGAACCGCGCAGTGCTGCGCGCGCCGGCCAGCTTGGCCAGCGAGCTCTTCCACAAATGTGATCTTCTCCACATTCGCCAGTCGCTCGACCGCGCCGCGATTCTGCTCGATCATCGCGCGAATTGCCGCTTCCGGCGCAAACACTTCGATCGGAACCTTCACCTTGGGTTCAACCTTCAATTCCGCCCGCAGATTCCGCACGCTGACGATCAAATCCTGCAGGATCGCCATCTCCGTCTCGGCGGCCAGATCAATCTGCTTCTCATCCGGCTTGCGGATACGCCGCCAGCGCAATCGACTTCAGCGGAGGCTTGCCTTCATACATCGCCTGCCAGATTTCTTCCGTGATGAACGGCATCACCGGATGCAGCAGCCGCAACGACGCATCGAACAGATTGACCAGATTCGCGCAAGCAACGCGCGCCTGCGCCGTGTCCGCGCCCTCTTCAAAATTCAGCCGCGGCTTGATCAGTTCCAGATACCAGTCGCAGAACTCGCCCCAGAAAAAATCGTAGATGCGGTTCGCGGCTTCGTGAAAGCGATAAGTCTCCAGCGCCTCATTCACTTCCGCCGCCACGCGATTGAAGCGCGAAAGAATCCAGCGGTCTTCGAGAGTGCCGCGTCGAAGCCAGGCAATACCCATGCGGAGACAGTCGCCCTGCGCCTGAGCGAGGTCGAGGGTGCCGTCCGGGCCGCAGGCCCGGCTCGACCCGATCCACATTCATGAACATGAACCGCGCCGCATTCCAAATCTTGTTGGCGAAAGCGCGATAACCATCCGTGCGGCTTTCGCTGAACGCAATATCCGTTCCCGGCGCGGCCATCGCCGCCAAAGTGAACCGCGTCGCATCCGTGCCGAAGCGCTCGAATGATCTCCAGCGGATCGATCACGTTGCCCTTGGTCTTCGACATCTTCTGCCGCTCGGCATCGCGCACCAGCGCGTGAATGTAAACCTGCCGAAAGGGAACGCTGTCGTTCTTCTTGTCCGTCCCAGCCGCTGGCCTTCTTGATCGCCGGGATCCTGCTCGTGCCCCTGCATGAAGTGGCAGCCGAACATGATCATGCGCGCCACCCAGAAGAACAAAATCTCGTACGCCGTGATCAGCAGCGTGGTCGGATAAAAAACCGCCTGGTCGCGCGTCTTCTCCGGCCAGCCCAGAGTTGTGAACGGCAACAGCCCGGACGAAAACCAGGTGTCGAGCACGTCGGAAACCTGCTCCAGCTTCGCGCCGCCGCATTTCGGACACTTCGCCGGAGCCTCGCGCGCCACGATCACTTCCTTGCAGCCCTCACACGTCCACGCCGGAATGCGATGTCCCCACCACAACTGCCGCGAGATGCACCAGTCGTGGATGTTGTTCATCCAGTTCAAATAAATCTGCCTGTAATTCTCCGGGAACAATCGTGATCTCGCCGCTCTCGACCGCTTCGATCGCCTTCTGCGCCAGCGGCTTGAATCTTGATGAACCATTGCTCGGACAGCCGCGGCTCGACCACCGTCCCGCAGCGGTCGCACTTGCCGAGCGCAAGCGTGTAGTCTTTCTCGCGCCACCAGAAATCCCTGCTCCTGCAAATCGGCCAGCACGCGCTTGCGCGCCTCGTAGCGGTCCAGCCCCGCATACGCGCCCGCGTTCTGGTTCATGTGCGCGTGCTCATCCATCACGTCGATCTGCGGCAGGTTGTGGCGCTTGCCGGCCTGGAAATCGTTGGGATCGTGCGCCGGCGTCACCTTCACCGCGCCCGTGCCGAACTCCGGCTGCGCCAGTTCGTCGGTGATGATCGGAATCTCGCGATTCATCAGCGGCAGCAGAACTTTCTTGCCGTGCAGATGCGTGTAGCGCTCGTCTTTCGCGTTCACCGCGATCGCCGTATCGCCCAGCATCGTCTCCGGACGCGTGGTCGCCACGGTGATGAATTCGTTCGAATCCCAACCACCGGATAGCGAATCTCCCACAACTTTCCCGCAACCTCTTCGTGCTTCACTTCGAGATCGGAGATCGCCGTCTCGCAGCGCGGACACCAGTTCACGATGTACTTCCCGCGATAAATCAGCCCTTCTTCATACAGCCGGACGAACACTTCGCGCACCGCGCGCGAAAGATTCTCGTCCATGGTGAAATACTCGCGGTCCCAATCGACCGACGCGCCCAGCCGCTTCATCTGGTCGAGAATCGCGCCGCCGTAGAGCTTCTTCCATTCCCACACGCGCTCGATAAATTTCTCGCGGCCCAGGTCGCGGCGCTTCTTGCCTTCTTTCGCGAGGTGGCGCTCCACCATCATCTGCGTGGCGATGCCGGCATGATCCGTCCCCGGCAGCCACAGCGTGATGAAGCCGCGCATGCGATGCCAGCGCACGATGATGTCCATCTGCGTCTGGTTGAGCATGTGGCCCATGTGCAGCCGGCCGGTCACGTTCGGCGGCGGCAACAGCAGCGTGAACACCGGACGCGTCTCTGCCCGGCGGGCGGCGTGGGCACGGAGAAGAGTTTCTCTTTGACCCAGTATTCGGCCCAGCGCGTTTCAATCGCGCCCGGCTCGTAGGATTTCGGCAATTCGTGCGGCATGGGAGGAGCAGTTAGCAATTAGCAGTTGGCAAGTGAGCCGTCCAAGCGCAAGCCGCTCTTCCTGGGAAGGCTAATTCGCGAATGCTGAGTGCTAACTTGCTGATCTTACAGGCGCGAGAAAAGAAGGGTCAAACCGACAAGAGCCGTGAAACGGATCACAGGCAGGGAAATGTCTAACGCCCATTCGCGCAGTCGTGATAATATTCCGGCCCATGGCAGCGCAAACGATCATCCTCCGCCGCCTCGTATCGGTCGCGCTCACGCTGATCGCCCTCTGCGCCTTCGCCGGCGACGAAACCGGCCAGCCCGCGCCTCGTTTCCGCGCCAAGACAACCGCGGGCGACCAGTTCAACAACGCGTCAGTTAAAGGCAAAGTCGTTCTCTTCGAGTTCTGGACCACCTGGTGTAAATACTGCGAAGGCGAAGCCGCGCTGGTGGATGACATTGCTAAAGAATTCTCAAACCATGGCCTGATCGTACTCGCGGTTGATGTCCTCGAACCCGATCAGAAGGTGAAGAAATATCTTGCCGAGCATCCGCGATCCGTTCCTATCGTGCTCACCAAAGATACAAATCTGGCCGCGATGTACAACGCTCAAAGCTATCCGATCTACGTGGTGATCGACCGCGACGGCAACATCTCCGGGGAACAGCGAGGAGCGGCGGGAGAACGAGGTTTGCGTCGCCTGTTGAGACGGGCGGGGATTGAAGCGAAGCAGCAAACCGAATGAGCAGCCTCTTAGGGTTGTCATCCCGAGCGAAGCGAGGGACCTTGGTGTTTGCCTGCAGCGACAAAACGGTTGGCGCCGGCAAGAACCAAGATCCCTCGCTTCGCTCGGGATGACAAGCGGGTGTTAGTCCAGTCGCGTCGGTGGAAATGCAAGGAGCTAGCAGCCAAAAGCCGCTCTACTCATACGCCAGCGCCTCAATCGGATCTTTCCCCGCCGCTTTGAATGCCGGATACAGCGCCCCCGCGATTGCCCCCAGCACGGCCACCAGCATGGAACGCAATACCCAATCGCCCGTCACCACCACTTGCACCAGCGGAAAACGATGCCGGATAGCCCAGCTCGCCGCGAAGCTGAACCCGATCCCGAGCAGGATGCCGAACACGGCCAGCAATCCCGTCTCGCGCAGAATTGCGTTTACGATGTAGCCCTTCGACGCGCCCATCGCTTTCAGGATTCCGATCTCGCGCGTGCGCTCCATCACCGCCGCATACATCGATTGGAAGATCACCAGAAAGCCGATGATCACGCTCACGCCAATCACCACCCCAATAAATGGACGGAAGCCGGGCAGATGGCTCGGCGTCATCATGCTCAGATACTCTTCAGTCGATTGCACGGAATATTTCTCCATGCCCGGCTGACTCTTTACCTCGTTCACCACCTCGCCGGAGTGAGCAGGATCGTCGAGCTTCATGTAAAAGACCGACGCCTTGTCCTTCGCCCCAATCAGATCCTGCATTGTGGCTAGCGGCAGAAACTTGCGCGCTCCCCGGCCATTCTCCACAATACCAACCACGCGAAACTCGTGATTCAGGACCTCCATGGTGTCACCGACCTTCACATGCTTCTGGCGCGCGATGAAATCATCCACCAGAATGTCGTTCGGCCCCTGGAACGGCCCACCCTGAACATACTGGAAAGGTCCGCCCAGGGCCTCGAAACTGGGCAGATCGATTCCGTCAATCACTTCCAGCGCGCCGGCTGTAGAGAGCGTCCAAACTACCGGACTCACCACTTTAACGTGAGGCAACCGGCGCAGAATGTCGCCGACCTTGATAGGAACAGGAGCGCTGCTAATGCCGGCCAGATTCGACGACCCCGGCGGCTGCACAATCACATCTGCGCCAATGCCGGCAGTGCGGTTCCTGGAGTCGTTCATGATGCCGTAAGACAAGCCGGCGATCAGCAGAATCAAAGCCACCTCCAGCGCCACCGCCACAATGCTGATTAACGACCGGATGGGCCGGTGCACCAGATTCGCGAAAACCATTTTGTTCATCATGGGTTTGGGAAAAGTGACCCTCAAGCACTTGTCATCCCGAGTGAAACGAGGGATCTTGGTTTCTGCCTGCGCTATCATTGCTGCCTTCGAGGGCAGACACCAAGATCCCTCGCTTTGCTCGGGATGACAGTCTGAAAATGCGCACAGCAACTTTAAGCTGCGTTGCCGCTAACGTTTACTCCTCGTACCCGCCGCCGGCGGCGCCGCGGCACTCGATTGGGGCTGATCCAGATGCACCACCACCGCTCCCGGCGGCTGCTCTAGCGCAAACTGGTCGTCGCGCAGCGGCTTGTTCATTTCCAGTTTCAATATGTTCAGCGTGATGTCGTACTCCTCTTGCGGCCGCACAATCTCGATGCGCGACGGATAGCTGACGCCATCATAATCTTTGTAGTTCGCATAGCGGGCATCGGTCACCAGCTTGCCCTGATCGTCATAAATGTATTGCCGATGCGGCAGCAAGTCGGTGCGGCTGAAAACAATCTTGCGCGACAGCATCCCCTCGTTCCCACTTTTTTTGCGGATCACGATCAGTTCGTAATCCTCCTGCAGCACCCGATTCCCCTTGGCATCGTGCAGAATCTCTTCGCTGTTCTCCCGTACGGCAATTTCGTGTTCGGGATCAATCGGCCGGATCAGCAGCGCATCGTAGATATCCTGCGGCCGGATGCTTTCCATGGGCTGGTCCAGGTTGCGGGTCTTCAGGTCGTTGCGCCCCACCACAAAGCGGTTCTTCGGCGGAATCCACAGTTTGAACTCCTCGCCATTGCTCACCATGTCAAAAGCCGTAGTTCGAACGATGGGCAGCAGTCCAATCATGTGCAGCATGGCCGGCTTCCGCGCCAGAACATAGCCACGAATCTCTTTGTAATCAGTGACGTGGCCCTTCTTTACGCCCCCGGCGGAAGTATCAATATCCACCGTCGCCTGGAGCGACCGGATCTTCTCCGCCTGCAGATCGATGGTCTCAATCAGTCCTGCCTGGGTCGATTCCTTAAGCGGGGTCTTGGAGTAGGTTTCCTCCACCGGCCGTGTGCGGAACAAACAGCCCGCAGAGGGCAGCACCGCCAGCAGCAAAATCAGGGTCCAAAAGGGCGAGCTACGTCTCATGTAGTGTGGGATGACTCCTAGGACATTTGAGTATACAGCGAGGCAAAGGGTGCGCAAACCACGAGAACATTTAGGATTGCTCCCTGTGGCTCTCAGCGCACTCCGCGGCACTTCTCCACTGCCTCCGCGATTGAAGGTTTTGCCCTATCCGGCCACAGGAAGCAGACCGAACCCGGAATCTTACTAAAGTCAGCTACGCGCACCCTACATCCATCATCTAAACTGACGCCATCGTGCGTAAACTTTTCGGGCTCATCCTTCTTGCGGCGCTCGCTTTCGCAGCCTGGTTCGCCTGGGCTCTGCTGACTCCCACCGAACCTCCGGTAAAAACCTTCGTGATGCTGCGCCCCGGTTACTCCTCTCGCCACATCGCCCGCGAACTCAAGTCCGCGGGCGTGATTCGCAGCGAGCGGGCCTTCGTTTTGTGGCACTATGTCCACCGCCGCTCGCTCCAGGCCGGAGAATATCTCTTCGAGAAGCCCGCCAACCTCATCGATGTCCAGAAGCGTGTGGCCCGCGGCGACGTCTACTTCCGCACCGTGGTCGTCCCTGAGGGTTTCACCATGTTCGACATCGCCCGCGCCGTCGAAGCTGCCGGGCTCGGCCCCGCTGCCGATTTCCTCAAAGTAGCGCAATCCAACACTCTAGTCGCAGACCTCGATCCCGATGCGCCCTCGCTCGAAGGCTATCTTTTTCCCAACACCTACAAATTCAGCCGGATGCAGAACATGGCCGAGATCGCCGCCGCCATGGTCAACCAGTTCCGCCAGGTAGCGGCGCAAGCCGGCCTGATATCAAACTCGGTCAGCGCGCAACCCGATGCCGGTCGCAGCCTGCACAACATTGTCATCATGGCCTCCATCGTCGAGAAAGAGACCGCCGTCGCCGAAGAACGCCCACAGGTCGCCAGCGTCTACTACAACCGACTGGAGAAAGACATCGCCCTGGACGCCGACCCCAGCATCATTTATGCCGAACTCCTGGCCGGAACCTATACCGGCGCGCTCCACCACGACGACATGCGCTTCGATTCTCCCTACAACACCTACACCCACCCCGGACTTCCGCCCGGCCCCATCGGCAACCCCGGCAAGAGCGCGCTGGAAGCGGCGGTGCACCCGGCTCAGACTGACTATTACTACTTCGTAGCCGACGCCCAGGGCCACCACCGCTTCGCCCGCACCATGGAAGAGCACAATAAGAACGTGGACGCTTACCGCCGTGCCATGCGGGGAAAGTAAAGCGGCTTCCGGCTTCCGGCGTTGGGCTTCCGGCCGTTGCGGTTAAGAATCCTTTGTCGCGCGGGTGAACCGGGGCGCTGGCGGATTGTTCCCGAAACGGTTCCCCGCGCGTAGGAAAAAAGTTCCCGTTAGCACTTATTACTTCACTCGTTCGGGGAGGTTCGCTACTGTTGACCCGGGCGGTATGGGAGGTGGTGGGTGAGCGGAACATACTCAGACCTTGAAGCCTGGCAAGCAGCCATGGGTCTTGCCGAAGACATTTACCGCACGACAAAGGCATTCCCAAAGGAAGAACTGTACACGTTGACCAGCCAATTGCGGCGAGCCGCGATATCCGTACCGAGCAACATCGCCGAAGGCAAAGGGCGGTCCTCAGAGAAGGATCTCATTCAGTTTCTGAATTATTCCCGAGGCTCGCTTTTTGAAATTGAGACCCAAATTGCTCTGGCGCGGCGTCTCGGTTATATCAACCCCGAGAACGCACAACGTCTGTTCCACCAAACGGCCCGGGTAGGCCAACTCCTAAATGGGCTCATAAGGTTTTTTCGCCAACCAACAGCAGTCTGACTCTTGAGCCGGACTTGAGCCGGAAAAGAGCGGGTCAGTATTTCTTCCGGACGCCGGAAGCCGGAAGCCGGAAGCCGGACGCCGCAGATATAATCCCGTCGTGAGCTCTGCAGAGAGAAAATCAAAGTCAGACCGCCCGACCGGGCGAGTTCTAGGGCTGGATGTGGGTTCGAGGAGGATTGGGATCGCGGTCTCCGATCCCCTGGGCATTACCGCGCAAGGATTGGAGACCCTACAGCGCCGCAACAAGCGCCAGGATTTGGCAGCTCTGGAACAAGTAATTCGCGACTACGCCGTCCGGGAGATCGTAGTCGGCCTGCCGCTGCGCATGAGCGGCGCAGAAGGCACACAGTCGGAGAAAATGCAGGGCTTCGCCCAGGACCTGCGCAAGCACTTCCGGCTCCCCGTGCACCTATGGGACGAGCGCCTGACCTCGGCGGAAGCCAACCGCCTTCTCCGCGAAACGGAGCTGTCGATTGAAAAGCGGTCCAAGGCAGTTGACCGGATAGCGGCAATCTTGATCCTACAAGGTTGGATGGAAAAACGCCTGTCGAGCCGGCAACAATCCGAAGGCTAGCCAGCGAACCAAAGCACGCTGTCTAGAATAGCCAAAACCGCGCAACTAACCTGAACACAGCGACTTACGATCTCAGGCCCTCCCGCAGCACGTCCTCGAATCGCCTCCTCCCAACCGCCGCGCCCCCGCCAACCCTGCACCAATCCTTGCTTTTAGTCCCATTTCGGAATAGTATGTTTATAGTAAAGACAACGCTCTTCCCCACTTGACCCTCGCCCGCCCAGGTGCTTTTTATGAATGGTGTTGATCTGAATTTCCACATCGGCGACAAGGTCGTCTATCCCAATCACGGCGTGGGCGTGATCGAACAAATCAGCAGCCGCTCCATCGGCGCCACAGTGGAAAAGTTCTACCTCCTCAACATCAAAGCCAGCAGCCTCAAGGTGATGGTGCCCTGCAACAACGTGGGCAGCGTGGGCATCCGCCGCGTAGTCCGCAACGGCGAGGTCCAGAAGATTCTCGACTTCCTCTCCATCGCCGAAAACCTAAGCACCGCCGACTGGAAAGACCGCTTCAAAGAAAACTCCGACCGCATGCGCACCGGCTCTCTAATCGAGGTCGCCGGAGTCCTCAAGAGCCTAATCGCCCTCCACCAAGCCAAGCCCCTGTCCTTCCGCGAAAAAAAGATGCTGGAGCGCGCCCGCTACCTCCTGGTAAGCGAACTAGCCATGTCCCGCAACTGCGAAGAAACCAAAATCGAAGAACTCCTGTCCCTCAACCTGGCAAAATGCAAACTGCGCTTCCCCGAAGCCAGCGAATTCCAAGCCTGATTTAACACCACTTGTCATCCCGAACGAAGTGAGGGATCTTGGTTTCCTCGGCGCACTCCGCGAACCCCGATCTTGGGTGGCGCAGCGCTTCAGCGCTGCGATAAGTTCACGGGAACCGCACTTCAGGGAAAGATGAAACCGAATCCACCCAACCCCAGCCCCGGAGCGGCGGCAGATAATAACCCCGGGCGCAGCGCTGGGAAATGTGCATAAATCGAGGCGCGCCCGGAGGGGCGCCTGAAGTCTCCTACCTATATCTCCATCGACCCCCTTCCGCAGGCTCCTGAGCCAGCCCAAACCGCATGTCCCCAATCTTGTTCGGATTTCGTAACAAGAATTCGCTGCCGTCTTGACACTCCAGCGAAAAGAGATATACTTCGCCACCTTAAGGCGTAGCTCGGGCCCTGAAAGTGTCCGCCTTCCCCTGGACTCAACCGGACAACGGGAGATGAACGAATCTTCCATCAAGTAAACAGAACTCGGCCCACCAGTTCTCACGGAGCTGTGTAGCTTGGCGATACGCCAACCATGTACCGCTGACGTCAATAGAAGGTGGTTATGCATACTTCGGTCGCTTACAAAATTACGAGGAAAACGATCTGGGGCCTGATTCTCATGGCGGCCCTTTGTGCGCCATCGTACGGTGAAGCGATCGCCGCTAAGGAAGCCGCCAAACCTTCGAAGGCCGCCCCTCAGCCCCAAGGTACTCCGCCTGCCCAGAAGCCTGCGGGGCATGAGAAATGCGAAGAGTCGCAATCCGGACCGTCTCGCATGGCGCTGGATGCTAAGATCTACGCTCAGATCTACGCTCAGATCGAAGCTCAGATCGAAGCTGCTAAAGCTGCCGGTAAGAACGCGGCTGAATCGGGCCCCTCTCGCGCTGCTCAGGATCTTCAGATCATCGCTCAGATCCAGGCTACTAAGGATGCCGCCGAGAAAGCAGATGCAGCTGACAAGGATAAACGTGCAGCTGCAGCCATAGTTTTTTGGTTCGTATTCGGCCTGATCAGTCTTCTCCTCGTGCTGATGTTCGTGGTTGTCGCCAGAAGCCTGGTTAAGGGGAAGTGGTCGCTAAGAGAAGCGCTCTCCGAGGAATCCTCCGTTCAACCCAACAAGGACGAGGTGAAACTGCTGGCTAGCACCAGCCGTTTCATTGCGCTCTTCGGGTTGCTCGGGATTCTCACCATAGTCCTGGGAGTAGGCTACACCATCATTTGGAATCTGCTTCTATATCAGAAGCCGCCAGACTTGTCGGAAGTACGTTCGTTCTTATATGGCGCAGCCTGCCTGTTCGCCCCCTACCTGGCCAATCAACTGCGGGCCACGTTCGAGAAGTCCCCCGATAAAACCGGAGCCGACCCGAAGTCTTCCGATAAACCCGCAGCAGACAACCAGGACAAGAAAGGAGCAGATGCAGACGCAGACAAAGCGTAACGCGGAGATCCACCACATATGAACCGCAACGGCACAGCCATCCTCGCCACGGCCATCCTATTCTCCATGCTCGCCACGTCCGGAGTGCGCCCGGGCCCCTCGGTCCGGAGCGGTACCAGCGCCTTATCCGCCCAGCGGCCAACATCAAGCTCAAACAAGCTGGCTCATACAAACTGCGAGGGTTCCGATTGCAAGAACCCCAAACGAGCCGGCAACCGAGCTTATCAAAACGAAATAACTGAACTATTCAAACAGTACTGCCAGGATGGAAGGGATAAGGAGGACAGAACGGATAAGAAGGACGGAACTGATGAGATGGAGTCAACTGATGACAAGGCCGAAACCGTTGACACAGGATGCGAACTGCAACCCGACAATTTCATAATCGCGATTGTTCCAGACCCAGTCCACACCCATCTCGCGCTTTACTTCGACCGCACCATCGACACCATCGAAGAGGCTCTCCAGGATGACGGCTGGCTTTTCTACCGCGCAATTGTGCCCTGGGATCAGGAAGCCCACCCCCAGCCAGATGACTACACACTTCGATTAAACGCGAAGCAGTATCAGGAGAGCAGAGAACAGCTTCCGGGAATTATGCTATTTAGTACGAGTGCGAGCGTAGATGGCGACCCAAACACACGCAAAGACACACCTAAAGACGATGCACTCAAAGACCCATTAGCCGTGATGCTCGTCGGCGAAAGCCCAACCGGCGGAGTTAACAAAGACCAGTTCTTGAATGCGATCGAACGCATCCGACAACTCACGCGAACCAAAGAGAAGGGCGAAATCAAGAAAAGCGAGATTAAGCTTAAAATCCTGGGACCGACTTTCTCCGGTTCACTCTATTCGCTGAAGAAGCTTCTAACTTGCGGACAAGATACCCAGGGAGATATCCCCTGCTTTGCTTCAGCCACGATTCTGAGCGGAGCCATAACCGGCCGCGAGGCGGTCGAACATTTCGGCTACGCCGTCAAGAACTTCCAGGCACATGAAAAGGACCGCCCTCTGAAAACCACCTTCGACACGCTGCAAGAAACGGATGAGGTCATGCTGCAGCGTTTTATCGAATTCATTGCCGGCAAGAGCTATGGCGACCGCAACTACGACGTTCGCCGCATCGCAGAACTTTCCGAGGACGAAACCGCGTATGGCAGCTTTCGGCACTCGGCATTGTCCGGATACCCGCCAGAGAGCGGCTACTGCAAACCTTATCCTCCGGCGCCCAAGAGCACGGCGCCCTCCCAGAACCCGACTCAATCGTGCTTATTCCTAAAGCTGTACTTCCCTCGTGAAATTTCCCAACTGCGGGCTGCGTACCAGGATAATCCTGGCTCCGCGGGTGCCACCGAACGTCTGCCATTTCAAAATCTGCCCCATAACTTCGGCATAACAGGTGATGACGATACAGTAGCCTCATTCTCCCAAAAGCAAACTCCGCTGTCCCAAGAAGCGGTATTACTCAGCATAGTCGCCGAACTGCGCAAGCACGCCATCCAATTTGTGGTGCTGAATGCAACCGACCCTCTGGATACACTTTTCCTAAGCCACTACCTAAGAAGTGCCTATCCGCAGGGCCGCATCGTCACTATGGGAGCGGACATGCTTTTCCCGCGAGAGGTAGAAGATACTACCTTGCACGGCATTCTGGCCCTGTCGACATATTCAGTTTCGCCCTCCGCGAACCACCAGTTCTACCAACTCTGGCAGAGTGGCGCGGAGCGAATGTTCCCCAGTTCGTTCGACGTCGGAACCTACAACGCACTGCATTCCTTGATGACGGCGGAAGTTACTCCCCCGCCCGACAACTGTGACCATTCTATCCGCAAGAATGATTGCACGGATCGGCTCCGGAGTATTCTGCCCCAAGACAAGAACAGCAAAGAGGATACTAGCAAGGAAATTTATCTGTATCTCATCCAATACGGATGGCGGGAGCGCGGCAACGAGGGATTTGCTCTGTACAATGCACCACCGGTGCGCTTGAGCGCGCTCGGCCACGATGGGTACTGGCTCGTCGCTAACCTCGGTCCCGTCAATCTGGGCCCCGATGAAAAAAAAACGCATACTGTCCCCACTCTTTTGCCAGAAGTGGTGGGTGCGCCTCCCAGGGAAATCACCACCACCCCGTTAGATCAATTCTCCTCGGCCCCCGCGCCTCTTGAGGTCCCCGATTCCTGGATTGTGATAGAAGTCTCAGCCCTGGCTCTAGCCGCTGGATTCTGCATCTCCGTGTGGTTTTCGTCTGTGCGATCCCCCTGGCAACAGTTGGCCCAGTTCGCGCCCACAATGTACAAAATCCGCGTTTGGCTTATCGCGAGCGCCGGGCTTCTCCTGATATACGTGTTGCTGATCCTGTTATGGCCCTTCTTCCATGGGCATCACGATTGGGTGATCGCGAATGCGCTCCGCCACCAGGCAATTCTCCTTTCGGGAATATGTGTAGTTTTCACCGTCACTCTCGTGGATATATCTCAGCGGAGTCGACTTTACGCTGTCATGGTGAAACGCGGACGAGATGGACGCAGAATGCTGGTATGGCCCGATCTTCGAGAGCGACCCGTAGTCTTGGCGTTCGTCGCCGCTAGCATGTTTATTGCGTATTTCACTTTCGTTCGACCGGAACATCCCGAGGAAAATCTTGCAGGCCTTCGGCACTTCGCGGTTTTGCGCGCCATCCAGCTTACCTCGGGTCTTTCCCCAGCACTGCCCATCTTGTTTTTACTCGGCGCTTGTCTGTGGTGGGCAAACCACATTCTCGCTGGCTGGATACTCCTCGACGACCGCTGTCCTCTTCTGCCTTCCTCGCCGGAAATAAAGTCCCGTATCGCCCAGAAGGGTGAAATCGCCCAAGATCTTCGGAACGCCTTGCAGCCAGGCTTCTCCTCGATTACCCACTACCTTGTATTACTGGGCATTGCCCTCGGGGTATTGCTGTTGACGGGCGTCACGCTCACCCCGATAAGAACGATCGAATCTCCAAGGTTTGATCGATCCCAGTTGCTCCCATTTCTTGTAATCGCCTCGGCCGGACTCATTGGCACAACCCTGCGCCTGTGGACCATTTGGTTCAGAACCCGCCGGTTGCTGGTCGCGCTCGATTCCACTCCCTTGAGACGTGGTTTCCAGCGGCTGGAGGGTTTCACCTGGAAGCCAATCTGGAAGTTCGGAGGGGTCGGCGCCCTAAGCGAGTATCAGAGACTCCTGGCGCGGCAGAGTGAAGCCCTCCAAACCGCGGCCAATATGTCGCAGGAACTCACGAACTCGAAGAAAGAAATCGACAAGGCGATGGAGGGAACAATCGATGCGGCTAAAACCGCCGGGGAGCACCATTACCCAACTTCGTCTGGCAAATCGGAGGGGAGGGTGCAAGACAAAGTAAAAGCTTATCTACGAGCTTTATTTTCGGCGCAGAGGTGGGCGGCTAGTCGTGACGCAGAACACAAACTCATACACCAATTCGGCAGATATCAGAGTCTAGTTTCTTTGGCAGCAGGCAACGCGCTGGTCGATCTCGAGCATGGCTGGAAGCAGGAGGGAGAGGAGCGCAAGCGCAAACGGGAACAGGAAACGTTCGAAGAACTCAGGGTGCGAGCCTATGAACGCTTTGTGTCGTTGGTCTATGTCAGTTTCCTGCTCGTCGTCCTCGCCAGAATGCGCACCTTGATTATGGCGATCAGCGGCATGTACATCCTGATCTTGTTGGCCCTCACCCTGTACCCGTTCGAGCCGAGGCCTTCTATACAGATATACCTAGTTGTCATGCTGGCGTTTATAGTTATCGTAGTAGGTCTCGTCTTCGCCCAAATTCATCGCGACGCAACCTTGAGCCACATCACCGACACCAAGCCAGGAGAACTCGGGGGCGACTTCTATTTGCGAATGGCTTCTTTCATCGCATTGCCCTTATTCACCTTTTTCGCATCCCAATTTCCAGAGATTGGCAGATTCTTCTATTCCTGGCTGGAACCCGCATTGCAGGCGCTCAATCGCTAGCTTCGCGGCTGGCCATGTCTGCATCGCCGAACCCTCGCCCGCAAGTCTATGTAATTGGCACTCATCCCGCCAAGTGCCAGCACCGTGGCCGATCTCCAACGCTTTTCCTTCGCCCTGTGTCTTTCCAGCCACGTTTCGCGGCGCTTTCCCTAAACCCCTCCCTCCCAGCCACTTGCCGCCCGCCAACTATAGCTTTAAGGTGGTTTTCCGCCGGAAGCCGAGCCCCGGAAGCCAGCCTCCCGCCCAGCCCACTCCGGACGCCTCCATCCCCCCAACAGGTTTATAATCCCAAGAGCGTACCCTCACGCACACGCGACTAGCATGGCTGACTAGCATGACCGATCAACTCAGAAAGAAATTGCAGGAAGAAGTCGACGCGCTCGAGCACGAACTGGTCCACGAGCTGCCCAAGGAGATCAAGCGCGCCGCAGCTCTCGGAGACCTCAGCGAGAACGCCGAGTATCACATGGCCAAGCAGCGCCAGGAGTTCGTAAAGGCGCGCTTCCGCCAGCTCGGCAAGCGCCTCGCCGACCTCTCGCTGACCAACATGAACAACATCCCGAAAGACAAGGTGGGCCTGGGTTCCACCGTGAAGGTCTACGACAGCTTTAAGAATGAAGAGATCGAATACAAGCTGGTGACGAGCGAAGAGTCGGACGTAGGCGCGGGAAAAATTTCGACGACGTCGCCCATCGGGCGCGCGCTGCTGAATAAAAAAGTAGGCGACGAGGCCACCGTGATCACGCCCAACGGCAAGCGCGAACTGGAAATTCTAAGCCTGAGCACCATCCACGACGAGGCTGACTCCGAAAAGGCGGACGCATAGTGTCAGCCGGTTCGCCCTCCCTGAGTTGGACCAGCGCTTTCGGGCGCGCCTGCGGCGTGCTGCTTGATACGATCGTGCGCTGGCTGGCGCTGTCGCGTATCAATCCCAACGTGCTGACCTTCATGGGGCTGGTGGTGAACACGTGGGCCGCGATTCTGTTTGGCTCTGCCACAGCCGCGACGCAGCGGCGCATGTTTTTCTACGCTGGCCTGGTCATCATCTTCTCAGGATTTTTTGATCTGGTGGATGGGCAGGTGGCGCGCGCCACCAACCGGGTCACGCGCTTCGGCGCGTTCTTCGACTCGGTGGTCGACCGCTACAGTGACGCCTCGCAATTTTTCGGACTGCTTATCTTCTTCGCCCGCGGCGACCGGCTCTTTTATCTCCTGCTCACCGCGTACGTGATGATCAGCGCCATCATGGTGAGCTACACGCGGGCGCGCGCCGAGTCTCTGATCGGGTCGTGCCGGGTGGGATTTATGGAGCGTCCGGAGCGGCTGGTGCTGGTGATCATTGGCGCGCTCTTCAACCGCATGGCTCCAGTGCTGTGGGTGATCGCAGTGCTGTCGACGCTGACTGTGATCCACCGCATGCGCTACACCTGGACCCGGACGCAGGACGCGCCGCCAGCGGCGGCTAAGGCCGGGCAGGCTGCTTAGCTATGTTACAGGATAGTTATATAACTATTAGTTAACATCATAGAAACCTCCTGCTGACTTCCGCGTCAGCTCTCTCTCGCGAGGGTCTAAGAGTTTCCCGCTTCGGGACTCAATGCATAATTTAATTGCCTCATGATGTCGTGGACGTTCCGCGTGAGAATAGACTTATCTCCGGCGGGCAGCGTTTGGAGGGTGTTGCCAGTGGGTACTGGACGCTACCTGCGAAGTAGTCGAGTGGCTAACCAGCCGCTAGGGTTCGAGTCCCTCGCCCTCCGCCGTCACTCGACTAAACTAAATGTGCTTGACAATGCCGCTGGCTGCGTTATTCTGAAGATGCTTCGCAGGTAGCGGCCAGTACTGTTATGAAAGCCCCGGATGATGACCGGGGCTTTCGTGCGTCTGCGTTAACTCTTCCTGGTAACCCTTCTCCTCATTCTTTGATGTAAGATGTGTTGCTTCTCTTTCTCTCAGGCATGGCTGAACTTATTTGGGATGGTAAGTACGACGCGCATGGCAACAAGCGTGCGCCTGTTCGTATTGAGCTGCCCTTTCAAACCGTCGAGACCGTCAACGAAAGTGCGCAGGAACGCCAGCGCACGCTGGAGCTTTCTTCTTCCGGGCACGACCCGGAGTGGCGGAACCGACTCATCTGGGGCGACAAGAAGTACGTCCTGCCCTCGCTCCTGCCCGAGTTCGCCGGCAAGGTGGACTTGATCTACATTGATCCGCCGTTTGATACGGGCGCGGACTTCTCATACTCGGCGACGGTCGCGCAGGAAGAAGACCTGGACGAATACGAGGACGAGGACACGGTCAGCTTTGTAAAGGAGCCTTCGATCCTCGAGCAAAAGGCCTATCGAGACATCTGGGGCCGCGGACTGAACTCGTACATGCAGTGGTTTCAGGAAACCGCTGTTTTGTTGAGAGACTTGCTAACCGAGAACGGCAGTATCTATGTCCATCTCGACTGGCACGTCGGCCATTATGCCAAGGTTATTCTGGATGAGATTCTGGGAGAGATGAATTTCCAAAACACCATCGTCTGGAAAAGGGGACCTGGGAAATCGCACCCGAAGAGCTTTGGACACAATGCGGATTTTATTTTGTTTTATACAAAGTCGGATCAGTACACCTTCAACAAGCAGTTCCAGGCATTGAGCGAGGACTATCTAAATTCATTCAAGGAGGATAAGAAAGGAAAATACGTAACTTCGCCCTTGCACAGCGGCAAGCCAGCCAAGCACGTTCCGGTCTGGAAGGGTGTACGGCCTCCGCATGGCCGAGGTTGGGCATACAAGATCGAGACCCTCGAACAATTCGACAAGGAGGGTCGAATAGAGTGGAGTTCGGAGGGCATCCCCCGCCTGAAGCGTTACCTCGATGAAATAGAAGGATCGGTCATCCAAGAGCTGTGGGCAGACATCAAGCCTGTCCTGGGAAAGAGCAAGGAGTTTCTCTACCCGACCCAAAAACCCGAGGCCCTTCTTGAACGAATCATCAAAGCCTCATCAAACGAGAGCAACCTCGTTCTCGACTGCTTCTGTGGTTCCGGCACTACCGCCGCCGTCGCCGAAAAGCTCAACCGCCGCTGGATCGCTTGCGACCTTGGGCGCTTCGCCATTCACACCACGCGGAAACGTCTGCTTGGCATCCCCGATGTGAAACCGTTCATCGTGCAGAACCTCGGCAAGTACGAGCGCCAGCAGTGGCAAGTTGCCGAGTTTCCCTCCAACGGCAAAGACCGCCTCGAAGAACAGAAAGAGCGCGAAGCTGCTTACCGCAAATTCATCCTTGAGCTTTACCATGCCACTCCAGTTAGCGGCCACGCGTGGCTGCATGGCGTTAAAGCTGGACGCATGGTGCACGTGGCTGCGGTGGATGCGCCGGTGACTCGCGCGGACGTGAACGCCATCGCCGCTGAAGTGTGGAAAGCCGCCGGCAAAGGCCCGAATTCGGGTACTGGTGCCATTTCATTTGCACAAGCATTCGGCGCTAGACTGTAGTCATGGCAAACAGACGCCTGCGGATCGTGAAAGAATCCCCGCCCCCAGTTATCGGAGTGTGTGAACGCTGCAATGCCCAGTTCAAATCGAGCAAGCATGATGCGGTAGCCGATGTTGCAGCCCAGTACGAATCTCACAAGTGCAAGCCTGTAGACAGCAGCCAGAACGCGCTGCGGATAGTGCGCGAGTCCACGGAAGGCAGGTAGCGCTTCCATTCTGTCTAGCAGGTTAGTCATTTTGCTCCTACGGCAGCTTCGCAGCCAACCCATCCAAATAGTCTGCGAGGTCCACTGTCTCTATGTCCGGCTCAGATTGTGGCTGTGGGGGCAACTTGGCTAACATGGCATCTCTAAGGCTTATAGCCTGTCCAAGATAATCGTCCCGATCCTTCTCGAAGGCCACCGTCTCATCGTGTAGCTCAGGGATACCGCAACTCATTCCGTGAGCTGGTCCCACCCGCCTTGTCTTGCAGTACTCTTCGATGGACTGAATTTTGGCGGTATGATCAGATTGACGTTTCCGAATTTGCTTCGCGAGTTCGTGTACTGTTTCTCTCAATTCGCGAGTGCTGGAAGCCTTGAAGGATGCGTTAGTCCAACTCCTCGCAATCGCGACAATATCTTCCCGGCTTAGGTTCTTAGGTGGGTTTGATAAGAACGCTACCATCGCTCCAGTCTGACTTTTGACCGTTTGGAGATCACCAGCAAATCTCTTCTCAGCATCTACTTGCTCTCGGTGAAGGTCAGCCTGGACGCCTTTTTCCCTCGTTCGTTGCCAAACGTTAGCGGAAATGCCAATGATCGCGAGAAGAATAAACGAAATAATATAAAACCACTTCAAGGCACGATCCTCGCGTTCTGGGGGTTTAAGAGCCACGAACCCTCCAAGGACAGCCAAACCAAACGTCGCAAAATCGGCTGTTGCTGGGAGTATGGTGTCCAAGTACTCTGCGCCCATTTGCGCACCTCTGCGTCAGAAGTTGCCCTCTATATGCTGCCCAGCAAAGGTTACGCTTTGGTCTGCCGCTCATGCAAAACTGCCTATCACCGTTCCTCACTGTTTAATATCTTCTCCTGCATCGCCAGAAAGTGCTCATATTTCAAGAGCACAGCTAGTGGCTTATCGTTATCCTGAATGACTAGCGTCTTATCTAGTTCCCGAAGCTGCGTCACATTTAGTGCCCGTAGGCGGCTGATTCCGACATGCTGCACACTCGGGTCTAGGTACGGAATCTCGACATGGTTTGCTTTCGCCATAAATCCCCTTAGTTGGCGCGTGCTAGCGCCTTGAGTATGAGTTCTTTGTCTGCTTTCGTATTTGGTTTCCGCTGAGGCAGCAAGGCGCACAATTCTTCCAGCGTCCAAATGTGGTCAGTCAATCCCGCTTGCATGGCGGGAGTGACACGCAACGTCGAATGCACGCGACAGAAGTTGTAGTGAAAAAAGTACAGCGCGACCTGATGGCCGTGATTCTCAACTTTCTTGCTGTGGCCGTTTGTGAGCCGCGTAAATCGGCGCATCCCCATCCGCATCGAAAGGTTCTGCCGCTCTACATAGCTCGTGGAGATGTACTTCGGGTCGGGCTTGCCGCTCAACACTCCAGTGCGGCATCCGATGCAGGTTGCTGGACTGTAGCGCGATTCGGGATTGTCGCCCGATGCGCCGTAAATCTTGACCAGCATCGCGTAATCTACTTCCGAGCCGAATGCATCCTCTACGGCCTCAGCATACACGCGATGGCCGTCCGTCGTTAACTGAATCCGGTTAGAGATGCGGGAAGCAACGTCCCGCATGAAGGCTTGCGCTGTCTCCGCTCCGCGATCTCCCAGCATGTAAGAAACGATCAGCTTTGAATCAGCGTCGATTGCTGTCCACGTCCACACACTCCCAAAACCCGCCTGCACTTGTTCCAGCTTGAGGTTTTTGTCCTTGCCGAGCACAAATGCCCAAATTTCGTCGCACTGAACGCGATTCACGCTAAGACCGCGCACCATCGCATCGTGGCATGCAGCACAGGTGCATCCGGCATCTTCCAAAAGCCGCAACACGGTATGTTTTCCTACTCCGAGCATTCGGCACGTCGCATTAATCGAGTTGCCCTCGACTAGAGCCGCTATGATCTGACTCCGCTTGGCTGTGTTTAGCTGATTCATGGCCGTCTCTCTACATGCCTAATATAAGGCAGTATAACGGCAGTTGTCAAGCTAAATAATGCTTCTAAACAGTTTTTTTATGCTTTTCTTTATGCCTATGGTAAACTCCCAGATACAAAACAGGTAAAGAACTACCGCTCCGATAGCTACAAGTTGGAGGCGGCGATCTAGCCAATCACTCATGTTTTTGCTTTCCCCGATTGACGATCCGACGAGAAATGCACTGGATGCATCAGTGCGCCATTTTTCCAGATTAGTCGGAATGGCGAACATTACCGTAGCTGTAGGCGTTGCTATGGAAGGAGTGGAACTTCTCCACGACGCTATTGCGTGGATCAAGCGACGGCGGCTCAGGAAAAAAGAATTAGCTGTCCGAAAAGAACTTGCAGAGGTTTTCCCTGCTGGCGAAGTAAGGCTCAGGACTGAATCAAATTCAGACCATCCTAGATGGGTCAAGCGTTTCACACGAATCGGGCTGATCGTAGTTGTGGTCGGAGTAGTCGCAGAGTGGAGATGTGGAGCCAAACTGGAAGATGCACACAATGCTGTCCACGAATACGACTTGGCGAAGTTAACAGAAGCGGACCAAAAGGCTGGTGATGCTGCGAAGTCTGCCAAGACCGCGGAAGCTGCGGCGAAGGTGGCGAAAGAACAATCGGACAAGGCAGTAGATCGCGCGTCATACGCTTTGGGTCTCGCGAATGAAACAACAGCAACTGAAGAGGCCCGTTTACCGCGAAGACTTAGCAATTCCCAAATATCAGAAATCGCCAAATCTCTTGAAATATCTGTCGGGCAAAGTGTGTACTTCGCATTCCCGCAAGACGACGGGGAAGCCTTCGATTTCATGGAAGACATAAAGTCCGCTGCGCGAAAAGCAAAATGGCACATGCTTGGGTCGCGCTCACAAATAGTGACGCTGGAAAGTGGACCTGAACCATCACCCACCCAACCTGTCCCCATTCCGCCGCCTCTAGTGGGCGTGTTTATTGTGTATAACCCCCGGATACCTAGCCGAAAAGCTATTACAACTCTGTCATGCGAACTGTCTGCGCGCGGTTTTGATGTCTTCGGGGAACCCGATTTTTCCGGCCTTTTGGCTTCCTTTAATATCTCAGACATAGTTGTAAGGGTTGGGCATCGGCCCAAAGGACTACAAGGAGACGCCAAACTTAAGCATGAAAAGAAAAGCAAGAAGCAGGTTAGGTGCCAATAGTTCCGGCCTGTGGGCGCGAAACGGCACCAGTACCCGAATTCGCCACAAAAACCCGCCGTGGACATACTGGGTTGGGAATTCGCTCTCGAATTGAACGAAACCGCCAAAGAAGTTGCGGCTCAGGCGCGGGTGGACGCGGCTTTCAAGAAGATTCCTCGCGAAGTGTTAGAGAAGAAGGCAGTGGAGCAGGGCGATGTTCACTTCTTCGAGCTCGGCGCGCTTTCGGTTGACACTAAGATCAAGAAGCGGGAGCTGGCTTTGACGCTCTCTGATTTTGTGATTCCTCTCGACGATGTTCCGGCTGAAGTGCGCAGTGCCATTAAGCACTGGAGCCAGATGGTGGACTACTGGGCTGTGGATTGGGATTTCAAGGACGATACCTTTCACAATCAGTGGCAGTCTTACCGGACGCGGAAGAATCCGAAATTGGAGCTTTCGGTTAAGCGGGAGTATGCGGAAGCGCGTCATTACACAGTGGTGGTGAAGGTGATAGACATCTTGGGAAACGACACGACCAAAACCTTGAGTGTGGAAATTAAGTGAGGCTCAACGCCGCTGCTTGCGAATGCCCTTGGAAGGCCCGGCAGCGCGGTGGGACTAGGGATCCTTCGACTCCGGGAATGCTTCGCTTCGCGAAGCATTCCCTCCGCTCAGGATGACAGAGGGTTGAGAGTAGATGCCGCGCCGTAAGAAAGTTGCTGACGAGACACCTAGTCTTTATGACGTCACGGCCAAGCTGCGCTCGGGGCCTTGTGTTCCTGCGCTGCGGCAGGCGGTGAAGTCGTGGAAGGCGGGCGGATGCAAGGGCATCAGTGACACTACGGGTCTTCTGCTCAACTATTGGTTCTGCGCGGACCACAAACTCAAGACCGGAAGACCTTTTAAGTATCACGATTCACAGCGGGAGGCGATCGAGACACTTATCTATGTCTGGGAAGTAGAAAAGGTTCGCACCCGCAAGGATCTGCTTGAGCGTTTCGCACAGAACGTGCCGGACTTACGGCTCGCTCAATATGACGAGTTCGCCCGCTACTGCACCAAGATGGCCACGGGCAGCGGGAAAACAAAGGTGATGTCTCTGGCCATTGCGTGGCAATACTTCAACGCCATGCGGGAACAAGACGAGATCGCCAAGGATTATGCCAAGACTTTCCTGGTGATCGCGCCGAACGTCATTGTGCTGGAGCGGCTGAAGGGAGACTTCGCCAACGGGAATATCTTCAGGGAAGATCCGATCCGCCCGAGGGAATTCGGCATCTTCTGGGACTTCGACTGCGTCATGCGTGGCGAAGGTGAGCGGGCGCACTCCGAAGGCGTCCTCTTTCTCACCAACATTCACCAGTTCCATGACCGTGACCGTGCAAAAGACGATGAGCCCGATGCAATGACCGCGATTTTGGGGCCGAAGCCCCCTGCGCAGAAACTAGAGCAGTCGGATTTCGCCGAGCGTATTGCGCGCCGTAAGGGGCGGTTGGTGGTGATTAACGACGAGGCCCACCACACTCATGACGAAACCCTCAAATGGAACGAGATCATCCATCGGCTGCACGAGAAAACGCCGCTCGCGGCACAGCTCGATTTCTCTGCCACACCCCGATTCCAAAAGGGCGGAATATTCCCGTGGACGATTTCAGATTACCCGCTCAAGCAGGCCATCCTGGATAACATTGTGAAACGTCCGGTGAAGGGCATTGCGAAAATCCCCGAGCCGAACTCCGATTACGCCAGCGTTCGGTATCGGGGTTATCTGACAGCAGCCGTGGAGCGCTGGAAGGAATACCGAGATCAGCTCATGCCGCTGCGCAAGAAGCCCGTGCTGTTCATCATGATGAACAGCACGGAAGATGCTGACGATGTGGCGGATTGGCTGGCCAAGGCTTATCCGGCTGAATTTGGCGACGGGAAGACGCAGATCATTCACACAGATAAGTCCGGTGACGTGAGCAAGAAAGACTTGGAGGCGGCGCGGAAGGCTGTGAAGTCTGTGGACGATCCGCTCAACCCGATTCACGCCATTGTCAGCGTCCTAATGCTGCGCGAGGGCTGGGATGTGCAGAACGTGACGGTCGTTGTTGGACTCCGGCCCTATACGTCAAAGGCGAACATTCTCCCCGAACAGGCGATTGGCCGCGGCCTGCGCTTGATGTTCCGCGACCTGACTGCCGACTACACGGAGCGCGTAGACATCATCGGCAACCAGAAATTTCTCGAGTTTGTGGATGACCTGGAAAAGTTGGAGGAGTTGCAGCTGGATACGTTCGAGATTGGGAAGGACAAGCTGCGGATTCTAACTATCATGCCGCTTGAGGGGCGCAAGCAATTCGATATCGGTCTGCCCGCGCTTACGCCAACGCTGATCCGGAAGAAGAGTCTGGCGGAGGAGATTGCGACTCTTGATGTGATGTCGTTTCAGAGCATGCTACTGCCGCTTACTCCTGATGATCCTAATAACAAGACATTCCGTTATGAAGGCCACGACATCATTACGCTGCAGAAGATTGTTGAGCGCGACTATAGGGTGCCGGAGCCGCAGACGGCGCAGGAGTTGATCGGATATTATGCGCGGCGCATCGCCGAAGCGGTTAAGTTGCCTTCGCAGTTCGCGGCGCTGGCGCCGAAGGTCCGAGACTTCTTCGAAAATAAGGCCTTTGGCCGCTGGGTGGAGCTGAATGACATGGTGACGGTGCGGGCCATGAGCACACAAGTCGCTTCGTACGTGTGCATTCAGGAGTTCAGTCGGGTGTTGAAACAGTTGAGCATCGCCGATCAAGTGCCGCAGCTTCTGGCTCCTGACCGGTTGCTCTCGACATGCCAGCCGTTTCCATGGTCGCGCAAAGTTTACGAAGCGAATCATTGCGTCTTCAATATGGTGCCTTGCGATAACGACTTCGAGCGGGCCTTTGCCCGGTTCCTCGACGGCGCTGATGACGTCGTTGCTTTCGCTAAGCTTCCGCAGTCTTTCGGGTTCTCTATCGATTACGTGGACGGGGGTATGAATCTGCGGTCCTACTATCCAGACTTCGTCGCTCTGGATTCAGCGGGGCAGCACTGGCTGATCGAAACCAAGGGGATGGAGTCGGCTGAGGTTTCGCAGAAAGACGCGGCTGCGGCTAATTGGTGCGAGAACGCTTCCAGTCTTACGGGCGTTAGCTGGCGATATGTGAAGGTTCCGCAGAAGGGGTTTGAGGTTCTGCAGCCTCGGCATTTTGCGGATTTGGCGGCGTTGGTTCCTGCTGCAAAGTTATTCTAGGCAGGCTCCCACACGGGGGATCGGGTTCCGTTGCGGTGGAGATCCCTCGCCCGCTGGTGAAAGCGCGGGGCTCCGGGATGACGCCCCGGTTACTCTTTGTCCTTGGCGTTTTCCTGCGTGGTTAGATTTGGCGGGCAGGAATGCCCGCCCCACACGGGTTCGGTCCCGTTGGAGTTGTAGCTTGTCTTTCGCCCCTTCGGGCCTTGTTGTTATTCCGCTTTTCACCCAGGGCTTGCGCCCTGGGCTGCATTCTTTCGCCGCTTCGCGGCTGAAACCTGGAGCTTAATCTGTGTCTGGGGGCAGGGCGGGGGTTTTGTCATTGATGAAGTAGTTGGCGTCCAGGGGGGCGGGGATGGTTTGGAAGACTCGGGGGACCTGGGTTAGGTTGAAAAATTTGCGGAGATCGGTTTTGGCGCGGGCGTCGGCGAAGTTCAGGGAGCCTTCGGCTATGTTGAAGTTGTGTTCGAGGAAGCGGAGGATGGTGCCGAAGTCGAGGCGATTGTTGTTTATGAAGGCGGCGGGAGTGTAGGCGGAGACTACGATCATGGGAACGCGGAAGCCGTACTGGTAGTCGCCTTGGGCTCCCGTTAGGAAGGTGGGCGAGACGTGATCGTACCAGCCTCCCCAGTCGTCCCAGGTAACGATTATGGCGGTGTTATCCCAGTAGACTTCGTTGTCTTTGCACTCGGGGTTGTTGCCGATGGCGTTGACTATGGAGGCTACCCAGGAGGGGCCTCCGCCGGTGTTGGCGTTGGGGTGGTCGGAATTCTGGCCGGAGGGGATGACCCAGCTCACGTTGGGTAGATTGCAATTGGCGATGTCGGTTAACACCTGCGCCTTGGCGGTGATTACGTTGTTGGTCCAGTCGGTGCCGGTGCAGACTCCGCCGGTGGGTTTGCTGGGCACGCAGATGTGGCTGATGGCGTTGGGAGCGGTCCAGATGGAGCCGGTGCCGGTGCCGGATGTGTAGTACTTCCACGTAACATTGATGGCGTCGAACAGATCGGCCATGGTCTGGTGGTCGAAGCAGGGATAGATGGTTTGGTTCTCGCCGCCGGCGCTGGTAATCAACTCTACGGTTGTGGATGCGATAGCGATGCAGCCTGCAACCGTGCCGGAGATATCGGGATTTACATTCTCGGAGGCGAAGGTGGCGATGGCATCGTCGGCTGCGCTGGGGGCGGAGGTGCCTCCGAAGAGGAATTGGTGGGCGGGATAGCTTGGTCCCTGATTGGTTTGGAACATGTAGTTAGCCCAGCCGTAGGACGTGGCCAGGGTTAGGTAGGGGTTGAGAATCGACGAGGTATTGACTACATAGTGATATGGAGGTTTGGTGGGGCAGGAGCCGTAGCAGTAGTTGTTGGCGCCGCCATCCATCTTGCAGGTGCCGCTTGAGGTTTTGTCGCACATGCTGGTGAACGCGGAGTGGGCGTGGCTGGGATCCCACGAATTATCGAGCGGGACGGTGCTGGGCTGAGTGGTGCCGGTGGAAGAGGTCTTATCCACCCAGTTGCTGGTTTGAATATTGTACTGGGAGCTGGTTGGGCTGGTGCTGCAGGAACTGGCGGTGCCGAAGGGGGCGCTGCATAATCCCTGGAAAAGATTGTCGGGGGTGCGGTTTTCCTGGACGACGATGATTACGTGCTGGAAACTGGAGATCTGGGCTTGGGCGCAGATTGCGGTGGAGAGAGTCAGCAGAAGGAGAACCTTGGCGGTGGGTTTCATGGTTTTTCTCCGCGGTCTTTTCTTGGTCAAGCTGCTGGTCAAACTGTTGGTCGAACTGTTAGTGGAATGTGGAGGTGCGTACTGGCGAGTCCATGCGAACACGGCAGACACATCAGGCACACAAGCGCTTTCCAGATCGGTGGGGGAGGAGGCCAAACGGCAAGACAGACAAGCCTTTTCGTGTGGCGAAGGGATTATAGCCTAGATGTGGCGGGCGCGGTCAAGGAATCCCTGTATGAGGTAGTGACAAGGTTTGACCGGAAATCAAACCTTGTCACTACCCTGTATGCAAGAAGCTTCATCTTCACCGTGCGGGGGAACCGGGGTATAATCCAACGCGTTTTGTAGAAAAACTACATGGACCGCCGGTCTACGGCGGCCGTTGCCGGCTTATTGGGGGAGATGAAAGGTTATGTCCGACGGGGGATTGGTACGCGTGGCTGTTTGCATTCTGGTTCTTACATGGGCAGTTGCGGGCGTGGCGCAGGTTAACGTTACTACTTATCACAACGACAACGGCCGGACAGGGCAGAATACTAACGAAACTATTCTTACTACGAGCAACGTCAACGCGACTGATTTCGGGAAGCTTTTTTCGCAGGCGATCGATTCGGACGCTTACGCGCAGCCGCTGTATGTGGCCAACGTGGCCATCCCGAACAAGGGGACGCACAATGTGGTTTATGTTGCGACCATGAATGACAGCCTCTTCGCGTTTGATGCCGACAGCAATACGGGCAGCAATGCGTCGGCGCTGTGGATGGTGAATTTTACCGATGCGGCCAAGGGGATCACCACCGTTCCCACCAGCGATGTGCATTGCGCAGACTCGATGGTTGCAATCGGGATTTTCTCGACTCCGGTGATCGATACCACCAGCGACACGATTTATGTGGTGGCGCGCACGGTGGAAAATGGCACCTATTACCATCGGTTGCACGCTCTGGATATTACGAGCGGGGCGGAAAAATTTGGCGGGCCGGTGGTGATCAAGGCTATGGTGGAGGGTACGGGCTCGGGATCGAGTGGTGGAGATATCACCTTTAGCTCGAAGCTGCAGAATCAGCGGGCGGCGTTACTGGAGCAGAACGGGCAGATATATATCGGATTCGCATCGCTGTGCGATTACGGCAATTATCATGGCTGGCTTTTTGCGTATAACGCATCGACCCTGGCGCAGACCGCGGTTTGGCTGACGACGCCGAACGGCAGCAAAGGTGGAATCTGGGGGAGCGGCAATGGTCCGGCGGGAGATGCGTCGTATAACACGTTTGTTCCGCTGGGAAATGGGAAGTTCGATGTGAATACCGGCGGAAGCGACTATGGCCAGAGCGTGGTGAAGCTGGGGATTCCCTCGGGCGGGGCGTTTCCGATTCTGGATTACTTCACTCCATACAACTACAGCACCTATAACACTTCGGATCTCGACATCGGGTCTGCGGGGTTGACGCTGTTGCCGGATCAAACGGGTCCCCACGCTCACCTGCTGGTGCAGGGCGACAAGGCGGGGAATCTATTCTTGATCAATCGGGACAGCATGGGGCACTACAACTCCGGCAGCAACAGCCAGGTTGTGCAGTACATAACATCGGCGAATCCGGGGATGTGGAGTTCGCCGGCATGGTGGAACAACTACGTTTACACCGGCGCCAAGGACGACTACATAAAGGCTTTTTCGTTCAACACAACCACCGGGCTGCTCTCGACGACGCCCAGTTCCGAGTCCGGGCAGGAATACTCCTATCCGGGGACGACGGTGTCGATTTCTTCCAATGGAACGAGCAATGGAATTGTCTGGGCGCTGAACAACGCGAAATTTGCATCGACCACGGGACAGGGGTCGCTGCATGCTTATAAGGCGACGAACCTGGCCACTCAACTGTATAGCAGCAAAACCAACGGGGCGCGCGACAATCCGGGAGCGCCGGTTAAGTTCACTGTACCGACGGTTGTGAACGGCAAGGTTTACATCACAACACAGAAAGATCTGGTGGTGTACGGGTTGCTGAACTGACGGAATGCTAGGATGGGGTCGTATGTTCGGATCGTTATGATCCGAACCGTATTGATTCGACCGTATTGATCCGACCGTCATTTCTATTTCTGACCCGTTATGCCGACCCAGTACGCTTCGGTTCATCCTGATTTTCTCTACGGTACGGCGTGGAAGGAAGAGCGCACGCCGGCGCTCGTCGAGTTGGCGCTGCGCACAGGGTTTCGCGGCATCGATACGGCCAACCAGCGGCGGCACTACTTTGAGGCTGGGGTGGGCGAGGGGTTGGCGGCTTGCTATCGCGCGGGAGTGGTTACTCGTGCGGATGTTTTTCTGCAGACGAAGTTTACTTATCGTCCGGGGCAGGACCAGCGGCTGCCTTATGATCCTGAGTCCAGTTTTTCGATGCAAGTTGCACAGTCGTTGGCTAGTTCTCTGGAACATCTTGGGACCGATCACGTCGATAGCTTTGTGCTTCACGGGCCTTCTTCTGGTTATGGGTGGGCCGGTGCGGATGCTGAGGTTTGGGAAGCGATGACGCGCGAGCGCGATGCCGGGCGTGCGCGTCTGCTTGGCGTCAGCAACGTTTCGCTGCGGCATCTGGAGCAGATGGCGGAGGTTCACGCCGAAGCGCCGGCGTTTGTGCAGAACCGCTGCTATGCGCGGTTGGGTTGGGACCGCGAGGTGCGCTTGTTCTGCAACGAGCGCAAGATCATCTATCAGGGATTTTCGCTGCTCACGGCGAATGCGGAGGTGCTGCGGCATCCTGCGGTTACAGGGCTCGCTGCACGCGCGGGTGTGACCGCGGCGCAGATTGTGTTTGCTTTCGCGCGCGCGGTAGGGATGCTGCCTTTGACCGGCACTTCGAACGCCGAGCACATGACGCAAGATCTGGAGAGCCGATCACTCGCGCTTTCGGACGGTGCGGTGCGGGCGATCGAGTCGCTCGCGGGATGAACTAGAGTCGCTTCCTCAGGAATTCAAAAAGAATGTAACCGATGAGGGCGGCTACCATGGCAATTTCAAAATTTGCCAGGGTGAAAATGTCTCTGATTGCCCAAGCCAGACCTCTTCTCGAGCCCATGCCTGAGCGCTCAAATTCTCCCATCAACAGATTGGAATAAAACAGGAAAACGATGAAGGCTACTTCGACTACGGCCCTCCAGGCATTTTTTTTCATAACCGTAACGAACCCCGCGGCCAATATAGCAACATTAAGCTTGATATGCAGCACCTGATACTAGAGAGCTACTAAGGACTACAATTTCTGCGAAGGAGCGCGTACATGTCTCTAAACAAGCTTTGTTTGTTCTTGCTCGCTGCAACGCTTGCCGGCGCCGCGACGGCGGGAACTTTAAATGTGTATCCAGGAATACGATGTGCCGACGCCGAAGTCGAGGCCGCACGATCCGGCGGTCGCTCCTGACGGCTCGCTTTGGTATACCGGACAGGGCGCGAACAAACTGGGCAGGTTCGATCCGAAGACGGGAGAATTTAAGGAATATGCTTTGAAGACGCCGAACTCTGGTCCGCACGGATTGGTTGCCGACAAGGATGGAAATATTTGGTTCACCGCGATTTCAGCCGGATATGTCGGGAAGCTTGATCCGAAGACGGGCGAGATCGCCGAGTATCGACCGGCCGACGGCGCGAAGATCGATCCGCACACGCCGGTGTTCGATCACAATGGCATTCTGTGGTTTACGAACGAAGAGACCAACTATATCGGGCGGCTTGATCCGAAAACCGGCAAGATGAGCCTGAGCAAGGTTCCTACTGCGCATGCTGTGCCTTACGGCATTGTGGCCTTGCCGAACAACACGCTGCTCTTTTGCGAGTTCGGAAGCAACAAGCTGGGCAGTATCGATCCGGACACGATGAAGATTCACGAATACGTTTTGCCGGCAGCGGGCGCTCGCCCGCGGCGGATTGCGCTGGCACCGGATGGCACGATTTATTACACCGATTACGCGCGCGGGCATCTGGGACATTTCGATCCCTCTGCGGGAAAGCTGCTGAAAGAATGGGTGTCGCCGGGCGGCGAGGGATCGGAACCTTATGGCATCGCGATCACGAGTAGTGGCGAGGTTTGGTATAGCGAGTCGGGAGTGAAGCCCAACACGTTGGTTAAGTTTGATCCTAAGTCGGAGAGCTTCAGTACGAAGGCGATTCCATCTGGCGGCGGGGTCGTGCGCAATATGGTGGCGACTTCCGATGGACGGCTATATCTGGCTTGCAGTGGGGTGAACAAAGTTGCCGTGGTGGATGTGGGCAAGTAAGAACTTGTTCGGGGTTGGAGGGTGCTACATCGGATTCTGTCTCACTGGGCCAGCCGTCAGAATAAGGCGCCTCGCTTCGCTTGGCGGACAGCTGAGGCGGCTATCTCCACATGAGCATCTGGCCAATAAACTTTACCCTATTTCGGATTGCCGATGTGCGCCAGTGCCTGATCAGTAGTGATGAATCTCGCGCCGAGGGCCTGCAGTTCCGTCACGGTGCGTTCGCCGTCTTCTGCCTTCAGAGTTTCAATCGCATCTATGACCACGGACACGCGGTGTCCGCGTTCCAGCAATCCCTTGGCCGCGAAACGAACGCAATATTCGGTTACCACGCCGAAGACTACGAATTCGGCGTCATCTCCCAATCGCTTTATGAGTTCGTCTGCATGCCGGCTTTCGAAGATGTCCAGCGTTTGTTTCTCCAGGTGAATCTGGTGGTATTGAGAAAGATCGCTCGGCAGCTTTGCCGTGGGGTCGTTTGGGACGGTGACAACTTTATCGGTTAGCGCTTCTGGAACATAGGCGGAGCCTGGGGTGCCTTTGATGCAGTGCGGCGGAAAGGTTTTGAACTCAGGATCGTTTTCGGTGTGGTAGCAGCCATGTGAAATTAGAAGGACGCGGCCTTGGCGGGCGGCGTCGGTGAGCCTGCGAATGTTCGGTAGCAGGCGCTCTGCGCCGGGCACGTAGAGCTTGCCGCCGGGCAGCATGAAGTCCGCCTGAGTGTCAACCTCCCAGAGAACCAAGTTGCGGGGTGCCATTGGTCCTGCCTGATCTCCCTTGTCAGCGTTCGTGCGGTGCTCCTAAAACCTTTACCACCCTTCGGCTTTGCTCAGGGCAGGCTCCGGACACAGGGTAGCACGGGGTGGTGCGACAAGAATTGTACAAACTCGTGACATGGCGGTGACAAATGCGAGCCCGGCTCAACCTAGCATTGGTCCGCAGCAGTCAGAGAGATTACAGATCATCCAACTTCGAATTTGGTTTGATTGACCCGCCCCCTGCCTCTGATCTGCACATCTCTGCACATCCGAAAGGAGACTTCTATGCAACATCGCAAGATTGCTTTTGCCGCTTGCCTGGGCTTTACGCTGATGTTTATTTCCAGCGCGGCCGTGGCGCAGTATACACTCACAAACCTGGTTTCGAATCAGGCTGGGGCCGCGAAGCACCAGGATCCTCTGCTGGTCAATGCCTGGGGACTGGTTTACGCGCCGGGCAGTCCATTCTGGATCAGCGATGAAGGCACGGGCTGGTCAACGCTTTACAACGACAGTGGAGTGAACCAGGGTCTCGAAGTTGTGATCCCAACGTTCAGCGGTAGTGGGACGGGCTCTCCCACGGGAATTGTCTACAACAGTTCGCAGCAGTTTTCTGTGGAGGGTTGGCCGGCGATTTTCCTGTTTTGCACGCTCGATGGAACCATCAGCGGGTGGGCGCCGCAATCGAATCCCACGCAGGCGATCGTTGCGGTGAACAACTGGAGTTCGGGCGCAATCTATACCGGCCTGGCGATTACCAACTACCCCACCGGTAGCAACTTTTTGTTTGCGGCGGACAACTGGAACAACAAAGTGGACGTGTATGACGGCAACTTCAATCTGGTGACTTCGTTCACTGACACAACTCTTCCCGCCGGATTTGCGCCGTTTGGCATCCAGGACATCAACGGTCAGGTCTATGTGGCCTTTGCCAGCACGTCCGGCGGCTCGGGCGGCTACATCGACATCTTCACCGAGGCGGGAGTGTTCGTGAAACGTTTGACCAGCAGCTCAAAGCTGAATCAGCCCTGGGGATTTGCGGTTGCCCCGTATAACTTCGGGCGGCTGAGTAAAGCTTTGCTGGTTACGAATAACCTCAACACAACCGGAGAAATCAACGGTTTTAACATTAACACGGGGAAATTTATCGCCACGCTGTCTTACAGCGAGGGCAAGCCAGTCTACATCGATCAAATCTGGGGCATTGAGTTTGGCGGCGGATCGCAATATGACGGCGGGAAAAATGAACTGTTCTTCACGGCTGGCCCCAACAACAACACCAATGGGACGTTCGGCGTGATTCGGGTTGCTAAATAGCCGCGCGTGGGTTTGATCAGTTCAGCGAGAGGGGTTCCGGCAGGCCGCCTGCGAAGGCGGCCTTCGCTTTTAGGAGAGAGACTGCACTGGTGGCGACGGGCGTGGCTGTTAACGCTTTGCTGCGGACTTAAGAAGTTGGGTCCTGCTGAATAAATGACAGCAAACCTGCGTGCAAGGCATTCTTGCTGTCTTCAGGCAGGTCAACGAAGCGAAAGGGCTGGAGCCAGCCTTGCGTCGCCCACATGGGAAACATGATCTCTGCCTTTTCGCGGATGGTGGTCTTGCCGAGATTGAAGATCAGTTCGACTTCGAGCTTCTCATCGAGCGGCTTTTCTACGTTCATGAGGCCGCCGGTAGTCGAGAGCTGATGGAGTTTGCCCCGCACCTCACGGCGGTTGGGCAAGCGCATAAGAGTCAGAACAGATCCCCGGAGCTTGACTCGAAACGGACGCTGTGGCTCCTGGCGGGTGGTTCCGGCTGAAGATGGCGGCGCAACTGATTCTGGCGTCTGCGACATCGTGGATAAAGTATGGAGCCTGGCGGCTGTCGGGACGAGGTTACGAAAGAACGAGAGGCAGTGGTCAGTGGCTAGTGGCCAGTGGTCCGTGTGATTGCGCGGTCTTGGCGGTCGGTTTTGTTAACTGGCCACTGCCCACCGGGCTCTGGCCACTATTTTCTTCCGGGATGGGCCTCGCCGTTGCCTGAGAACAGATTGTAGGGCCAGGTATTTTTGCTTTTGCTCGCAACGCCGCCGGCAGCCTCGGCAGCGGCGGCGCAATTCCAATCCGCCGGAGGATTGGTGATCCCCCAGACATTTGCGTGGTTGTAGAGCGCCACCCCGATTAGAAAGTATTTCCCGTCATGGCCCAGCGGCAGGCACGTGGCGACGCGGGCCGAGGCGCTTCCGCCACCCGGCAGATCGTTCAGCAGCACGGGAGTTTCGAGGGGCAAGGCTTGCGACGCGCGGAAGCCGCAGCCCTGCGGGCTCACGACCAAGGCCACACACTGCGCGGAAAAAGGATGCTTCCGGTCGAGACTGGTCACGCTCACAGGAATCTCCACGCGCAATCGCGTACTGCGTCTGGCTGCCCTGGGTGTGAGGATTTCCATGTTTTCTGATCCACCGGTGTTGCTATACCTGCCCCGCCAGTTTGACAGAACCGAGCCCGGATCGGTTCTCAAGAAAGAAGGGCGAGGTGACGGAAGTAACCGTTGGCCGCGACAATTTGAAGTGAGGTCATCCTGAGGGGAGCCGCTTTTCAGGCGGAGCGAAGAGCCTGCCCTGAGCTTGCCCATGGGATATCTTGGGCGCACGCATCTGCTCAAGCGGAGATCCCTCACCCGGCTGAACTGCGCCGGGTTTCGGGATGACGCCCTTCGGCGTCAAAAGGTTGAACAGCGCCACTACCTCAAAGGGCGTTCTCTTGCCCTGTTAAGATGCTCGACATCAGTGAATCAGATCAGCGAATCCGCAACATCTGTGAACCGTCCAGTGCCCATTCCCCAAGGTGCGCCAGAGTGGGACCTTGTGCTGGCGGCAAGCTGCGCTGATGCGCGGGAAGGCGACCTCGGCCGCATCCGGGGCTTGCTCGAGAAGTCGCTCGAGTGGGATTCGGTGCTTCGACTGGCCGATCATCACGGCACATCGTCGCTGCTCTATCAGAACCTTTCGCGTTTAGGCGATGCTGTGCCCCCGGCTGTGCAGGCAGCGCTGCGGCAGGGGTATGAGACGAACGTTCACAAATCGCTTTTTCTGGCGCGCGAACTCATTCGCATTCTGGATTGCCTCGATGCAATCGGCGTCGAAGTAATTCCTTACAAGGGCATCGTGCTGTCGGAGGTTTACTACGGCGACATGGCGCTGCGCCGGTGCGGCGATATGGATCTGTTTGTCCGCGGGCACGACGTGGCGCGCATCAAGAATGCAGTTCACGAGTTGGGATACACGTTGCGCGTTCCCATTCCTGAAGATGCTGAAGAGGAATACATTGCCTCGGGATACGAGTGCACGTTTGACAGTCCTGCAGGAAAGAACTTACTGGAGCTGCAGTGGGCGCTGCAGCCGCGGTTCTATGCAGTCGATTTCGATATGGATGGATTGTTCGAGCGCGCGGTGAGCGTGGCCGTCGCGGGCCGCCGCGTGAAAACTCCATCTCCCGAAGATCTGGTGCTGGCGCTCTCCGTGCACGCGGCGAAGCATGTCTGGGGGCGGCTGGTCTGGCTCTGCGACATCGCACAGATCGTGAAGGTAGAGAGCTTGAATTGGGATTGGGTGCGGGCTCACGCCCAGGCATTTGGCATCGAGCGCATTCTGCACGTTACTCTGCTGCTGGCGAACCGGCTTCTGGGAACACCGATTCCGATGCCGGCAGAGAAATCGATCCTTGAGGACCGCTCTGCGCAGGCTTTCGCCGGCGAGATCGCCGTGAACATCGCCCGAGGAATTTCGTACGAGGGCCAGCAGGTATCCTACTTCCGCCTGATGATGCGGCTTCGCGAACGCAAGCTGGATCGCCTGCGTTTTCTCACGCGATTGACCTTCACCCCCGGTCCGGGCGAGTGGGAGGCGGTTCGGCTTCCGAAGCCGTTGTTTCCTCTCTATCGCTTCGTGCGGCTGGCGCGGCTTGCATACAGATTCGCACGCGGATAATTTGGACGAGCAACATGCATGCCACGGAGGACAGCTATGGCGGAACATGCGCTGCGGTTCAAGGCAAAGATCGAGGGAAAGGAAGTAGGGGTGGTGGCGGCGATAACTCCGCCGGTGGACGTGCCCGAGTTTTACGGGACGCGGGGCCGCGTACCGGTGCGGGGCACGATCAATGGCTATCCGTATCGTTCGTCGCTGTCGCCCTGTGGAACTCGCCACATGATGCCGGTCAACAAACTGCTGCTTGCGGGTGCGGGTGCGCAACCCGGCGACATGGTGGATGTGTTAATGGAGCGGGACAGAGAGGAACGCACCGTGGAAGCACCGCCGCTGCTAAAGAAGGCGCTGGCCAAAAATAAAACCGCACAGGCGAACTGGGAGAAGCTTTCGTTCACGCATAAGAAGGAGATGGCTCTGGCCATTCTCGGAGCGAAGCAGGAAGGGACGCGGGTGCGGCGGTTGGAGAAGATCGTTGGGATTCTGAAGACGGGGGCGAAGTGGAAGGGGTGACGCTCGAATCGCCAGCCCCAACCCGGCCGTCTCCACGCGACCTCAGCTCCTAATCGCGGTCGCGCGGATTTACTAGCCACTTCAGCACCATATTTACCAGGCTGAGCACAATCGCGCCGAGGAACGCTGCTGTGAACGAACGCACCTGAAACTTCGGCGCAAGTAATGCGGACGCGAGTTCGAGCATGAGCGCGTTGATCACGAACCAGAAGACTCCCAGCGTGAGCAACGTGAGAGGAAACGTCAGGATCTTCAGCAGCGCTCCGATAGTCGCGTTGATGAAACCGATCACTAACGCAGCGATCAGCGCCTCCGCGAAGCCGCTGACAGATATTCCCAGTCCGAGGTGGGCCACAATCCATACGGCCAAAGCACTCACAGCCCAGTTGATGAGCAGTCGCATTTTTCGCTCCTTATGCCAGTCGAATGGAGGACGCAACGCAGTTTGCATAGGAACTATACCAATAACCATGGAATCAGTCCTCGAGGAACGGAACAGGGTAGCGATGCAGTTCGGATTGCGCTATGTCTTCTTTGCGGCCTTTGCGGTAGTTCTTGGCGTGCTATGCGGTTAAAAGCTTAAAGCTCTTAACCGCATAGTGCGCGAAGGAGTCGCTAAAACGCAAAGCAAACAAACTGCACCACTACCCGGGACAGTAATAGGAAGAGACACGTTCAGGTTCTGGAAGTTAGCTGGTTCCTCTGGTAACTCGTTCGTACACTCCCTTTTGGTAACCCTTGGTAACCATGCACTTCCGCCTTCCAGCCGTACAATTGCCCTAGTCCGACCGGCCACCTCCGGAATAGGAGTTAGGCCAGTGGCGTTCCACCTGATGAGGTTCTCGGTTTAGAGGTTCTCAGGTCAGACCAGGTTTGGAGTTCGTACTCTTATGGCGTTCGGTTTCGGATTCAACAAACAGAAAGTTCTCAGCGCTGCGGAGAAGTATGTCCAGCAGGGCAAGATGCAAAACGCCATTGCTGAGTACGAGAAGGTTCTCAAGGCCGATCCCAAGGATCTTACGGTCACCAACACCGTGGGCGATCTTTACTCGCGCCTCGGTGAAGTTGACCAAGCCACCGAATGCTTCAAGACCGTAGGCGATGCCTATGCCAACCAGGGTTTCACGGTCAAGGCCATCGCCATGTACAAGAAGATCAGCAAGCTCAAGCCTTCGCTCGAGAGCGTGCTGAAGCTGGCGGAACTTTATACCCAGCAAGGATTGTTCAACGACGCGCGCGCCCAGTATCTGCAGGTGGCCGAGGAATTCCTGAAATCGGGCGCACTGGAAGATGCCGTCCGCATCTTCCAGAAGATCCTGGAAATGGATCCGGAAAACACGAACATGCGCGTCCGCCTGGCGGAAGTCTACGTCCGCCTGAACAAGAAGAATGAAGCCTGGCAGATATTCTCCGCAGCCGCTGAGACGTTGCGTTCCAAGGGGTCGCTGAGCGGGGCAGAAGAAGTGTTAAGGCGCATGCTCACCCTCGATCCAGGCAACAGCTACGCGCTGCTCATGCAGGGGCGCAATCTGCTGGAAGCCGGCGACGCCGAAGCCGCCATTGAATCGCTGCAGAAAGTTACCGATCTCGATTCGAATCCCGACGGCCTACGCGACTTGTTGAAGGCATATCTGAAGACTGGCCGCCTCTCCGATGCCGGCACTCTCGCCAGCAAGCTCCTGGCTGTCCACAACGATCTGGCTGCCATTTGTGGATTTACCGATGCTCTGATGCAGGCCGGCCAGTACGAGAACGCGCTCCAGGTCTATGACCAGCATGCCGAGCGCCTGCTGGCCGAAGATTCCGACAAAGTTTTAAAAGATCTGCATTCCATCATCGGGCATGTGCGCGACAATCCTGCGTTGCTCGAGAAACTTCTCGACCTCTTCCAGAAAGCCGGAGAGAGCACTCATATCGCTGAAGTCATCGAGTTGCTGGCGCATGCCTCGGTTCAGTCCGGCGATTTGCAACGGGCCCGCGATCTCTATCAGAAGCTGGCCACCATGGAGCCGGGCAATCCCCTGCATATGCAGAATTATCAGCAGGTGGTCAGCCAGATCGGCGGCGACTCCGGCGCCAAGCTCATTTCCCCGGAAGAGGCAGCGGTTATCGTCGATGAATTGGAAGCTACCGCTCCTTCCATCCACCAACACTACTCCGATGCGGTCGCTCTGGCGGTGCGTTCCGCGCTCACCGATGCTGAGCTTTTCATTTCATACAACATGCCCGCCAAGGCTCTGGGGCCGTTGACCGCGGCCCTGCCTCAGGCGCCCAGCGATCTGCGTCTGAACCAGCGCCTGGCCGCTCTGCACACGCGCGCGGCACGTTTTGCGGAGGCGGGCGTTTGCTGCCGTACCTTGCAGAACATCTACTCCGAAGCGGGCTATCCCGAAGAAGCTACGCGTTACGGTGAACTCGCCGGCCGTTACGAAGAGCGTTCCGCTGCCGCCGGGCTTGCTGATCCCATCATTGAGCACCCTGCTTCGCCTGCCATTCCGGAAGAGATTCCGAGCACGGTCGCAGCTTCGTCTCCCTGGCCGACGGCTCCGCCCGAGCCGGCAGAAGAACTCGAATTTGCGGTCGTTGACCATCCAGGCGACAATCACGACCACATTCAGGACATGTACCCGGCAGCACCACCCGTCGCCGAGCCTGCCACATCTCCGGCAGAAATCGATCTCTCCTCTGAGTGGGACGACGCTATCACAATTGAGGCCGACATACCGCCCGCTGAAGCTGCGGAGATCGAGGGCACCGGCGCTGTCGGCGACCACGACGTACCCACAGCCAAGCTCGACCACGGAAGGCGCGGCGAAGTAGCGCTCGACCCGGAGAAGGCTAAAGAAACAATTGAGGAGATCCGCTTCTATCTCGATCATGGCATGCCCGAGCAGGCCTCGGCTGCTTTCGAAAGGCTTGAGGCTCTAAGCAACGACGAAGCCACGTTGAAAGCCATTCAGGCTGAAATCGAGGCCGCATCGCAGCAAACCTCCGCTACGGAAGAAGTTGCGACTGTCGAGGCCGTCTCCGAATTTGTCACCGACGGAGCGCAGGCTGAATTCACCATCGACGTGATTTCGGCCGCTGCGCCAGAATCCGCGGCGGTGGTCGAACTGGTTTCCCCCGAACCGCCAGCCGTTGTGGCGGAAGTGCACGCTGCGTCTGAGTACCACGATGGGCCGGCTGCGACCGAAACTCCGGTCAGCACGACGGCTCCGGGAGTCCTGCAGGAGTTCGTTTCCGATCTTGAGTCATCTCTGGGCGACAGCTTTCTTCCGGGAACGATCGCGCATGACACTGAACCTGCCATCGAGCACGCTTCGGCCCAAGCTTCCGCATCACAGCACATTGTCCAGCCTGACCCGGTCCGACATGACGTTGCCCACCCTGACCACGCTCAGCAGGAACTCGAACCGGTCGGGAACGCCACGCCTACTGGTTTCGGCATACCCCAAACCGAGCCCATGGGCGAGTTTGTAGCCGACCTCGAAGCTTCTCTGGGTGATGACTTCCTCAAGGGAGCGCCAGTTGCCGAGCCTGAGCCTGCGGCTCAGCCAGAAGCACAGATCGAGACCCCTGTCACATCGGCTCCCGCACAGCAGTGGCCCGCCACACCCCCGCCACAAGTCAGCGCTCCGGCAGCCGCCAGCGCGGCAGCGGCGGCAGCGTCATCGGGTACTCCGGTTGTCTCATCGCATGCTCCGGCAGTGATCGCGCAACAGTCCGCGCCGTCCGTGTCTGCGCCACACATTGCGCCAGGCGTTCCCAGTTCAGTCATCCCCAGCGCGCCCGCAGCCAAGTCTTCCCCCTTCGGTGAAGACGCTGGCGTGGATCTCGCGGAAATGTTTGGCGAACTCAAACATGATCTTGAAGCCGGCGGTTCCACCACCGAAGAGGATCCTGAGACCCATTACAATCTCGGCATCGCCTTCCGCGAAATGGGCCTGCTCGATGAAGCCATTGGCGAGTTGCAAAAGACCTGCCAGGCCGTCGATCGCGGACATCCTTTCCCGCAAGTCATGCAGACCTACACCTGGCTGGCCCAATGCTTCCTCGATAAAGGCGTGCCCCAGGCGGCGATTCGCTGGTATGACAAGGCTCTCACCGCTCCCGGTGTCGACGAAGAAACGCGTACCGCTCTGCACTATGAACTGGCCGCCGCCTATGAGACCGCCGGCGACAGAACTTCCGCTCTCAAGCATTTCATGGAGGTTTACGGCCGCAACATCGATTATCGCGACGTGGCCGAGCGCATTAAGCCCCTGAAGTCGTAGAATATCCCGATGGGTTTTTCCCTTCAGACGTTTTTCGTTTGTCATCCCGAGCGAAGCGAGGGATCTCGGTCCTTGCCTGCAGCATCTGAGCCTCCGTCATGGGCAGGCATCCGCCCAATTCCAGCCCCGCTGCCGCGGAGCGCCCAGTGACCGATCCCAAGTTGTCTGAAACCAGCCCAGCCGCGCCCGGCCAACCGGCGCTCGAGCCCAAGGCAGTCGTCACCTCGCACGCCCCCAGCGGTGCGCAACTCTGGGTGCACCGCACCTCCGTTTTTCTTTTTGTGCTGATTAGCGCCGTAGCCGGCGTGCTGCTCGTGATTCTGCCCTGGACCCCCGAGTGGACCGACAATTATCTTTTGCTCTCGTATCCTGGGCTGCGCTCTCTGGTCACAGCCGGCTTCTTCCGCGGCCTGTGCAGCGGCCTGGGATTGCTCGACATCTGGATCGGTTTCTGGGAAGCTCTCCATTACCACGAACACCCGTAGCGCCGTCTGAGTCGCATACACTGGATTTCTCAACACTGGATGAAACTTGAGTCTCGACATGACCGATAAACTCCAACCCGCGCCTCTGGCTTACAAGAATGAACCTTTTCTCAACAGTCCCGACGGACGCATTCTCCGCATCCTGGCTGAGTACCAGGAACCGCTGTCGCGCTTTCGCCGCGAACAGATTCAGGACACGGTCGTCTTCTTCGGCTCGGCCCGCTTTCAGGGTGGCGAGGCAGCCAAAAGAGGTTTAACAGCCGCGGAGAAAAATGAGGCCAAGGCCTCCGACGCGCAACAGCAAAAGAACGTGAAGCAGGCTCGCGCCGCTGTTGACATGGCTCGCTACTACGAAGACGCCCGCCGCCTTGCCCATATGCTTACAAAATGGTCCATTCAGATTCCCGCGCGCCGCCGCCGCTTCGTCGTCACCACCGGCGGTGGTCCCGGCATCATGGAAGCAGCCAACCTCGGCGCCCACGAAGCCGGAGGCAAGACCATCGGCCTCAACATCAATCTGCCGTTCGAGCAGTATCCCAATCCCTACATCACGCCCGCACTCAACTTTGAGTTTCACTACTTCTTCATGCGCAAGTTCTGGTTCGCCTATCTCGCCAAAGCTCTGGTCATTTTTCCCGGCGGCTTCGGAACCATTGACGAACTCTTCGAAATCCTCACTCTCGCGCAGACCGACAAATTAGCGAAAAAAATTCTCGTCGTCATTTACGGCAGCGAATACTGGCACCGTATCATGAACTTCCAGGCCTTCGTCGATGCCGGCACCGTCGCTGCCGAAGACCTGAACCTGTTCAAGTTCGTCGATTCTCCGGAAGATGCTTTCACCTTTCTGCGCGATGGACTGACCGAACACCACCTGGGCGGCCAGCCTAAGAAGGAAAAGGAACAGGAAGTTTTACCCGAGATTGCCAAGACCAGACCGTGAGGATGTGAGTTCTACCCTGTGAACCCCCGTGTCCTCTGTGGTTGAGGAGTTTAGGGGCAGCATTGGACGCCTCGCGCCGTGGAGTTCTCGCTCTAAACTGACAGCTGAAAGCGATGCCGAAAAGCTGCCTCCTGTATTACATCACCGACCGTAAAGCCTTCCCCGGCGACGAGCGAACGCGCCGCCTGCGTCTCCTGGACAAAATCGCCGAAGCCGCAAGCCACGGCGTCGACTACATCCAGCTCCGCGAAAAAGATCTACCCACACGCGAACTGGAGCAGTTAGCCCGCGAAGCTATGCAACTCATAGGCTCGAAAAAAACACTGGCCACTGACCGCTGGCCACCGACCACAGCTCTCCTGATCAACTCCCGAACCGACGTAGCCCTAGCCACCGCAGCCGCCGGAGTCCACCTCCCAGCCAACAACGTCTCTCCGCAAGACGTAAGAGATGCGTGGCAAAAAACATCTGGTCGCGGGCGATTCGCCCGCGAATTCTCCCCATTAAATCCTCTGATAGCAGTCTCCTGTCACCAGCCAGAGGAAGTAGTCAAAGCCGCGGCAAACCGAGCAACCTTCGCCGTCTTCGGCCCCGTCTTCGAAAAAAAAGACGCGCCCGACTCCGCGCCCACCGGCCTCGAAGTATTGCGCCAAGCCTGCCGCGCGAAGATTCCAGTGCTGGCGCTGGGAGGAGTGACTCTTCAGAATGCCGAACTCTGCCTGCAAGCTGGCGCGGCCGGAATCGCCGCCATTCGCCTCTTCCAGGAAAACGACATCGCCACGATCGTGCGCAAGTTGCGCGGGTGATTGCGATTCGACAACGAAAAAAGCCACGCCGCCGCGGCAGCGTGGCCCTTTTCCATAACAACCTACTGTGCCGGGTTTTCCGGAGCGCTCGGAGTAACCGGCGCGCTCGCCGTTACTTCAGGCGCAGTCACAGGCGTAATCTTCACTGTAGCCAGAATCTTCTCCAGCCGCTTGAAGACTTCTCCGCGATCGACCTGCTTCGCTCCACCCTGGTTCTCGATCCCAGTGGTTGCCACGTTGAGTGCGAACTCATAGCAAGCCCCATTCTCGAAGACGTGAAAGTACTTCGAGGTTACCTCTCGCGTCCCCTCGCTCGCCAGATTTTCGGTGGACTGCAGTTCCATGTCGCCGATCATCAGCTTGGAGAGCTGCGCAGTGGCCTGCACCGCGGGGTCGGCGGGTGCCGCGGGGTTCGCTTGCGGCACGGAGAATTCTCCGCACTGCTCCGCCGTGAGCGCCTTGTTCACGCTGACGTTGAAAAAGGCCTTGGCTAAATCGCTATTGGGATAGGCCGACTCAGGAAGCGCAACCGCCGCCAGTGCAACGCCACCGGGCTGCACAAAGTCCATCGGAACCGGATCAGACGAGATCAGTTCGTTCGCGGCAGCACCAGTCTCCAGGGCATACTTGCGCGGATACTGGAACGAAACGCCGGATGCTTTGTCCGCATACGTCACGGTCGGCGGAGCCTTGCGGACAACTTTCTTGTGCACCGGCTTGGCGGAAGCCTGCAAGGCTGGCGTCACCGGCGCGATCGCCGGAGCGCTTACAACGGGCGGAAGGGGCTGAGTCATCACAGACTGGTTGGTAGAGCTTTCAGGTTTCGGTTTTTCGCTGGAGCATCCCATGGCAACTGAGCAAATAATCAGGAGCGCGGCGAATACCAGCGTGCTGGCATTTTTGTCAAAGTTGATCTTGCCCCAGGCAACGGAATCAGTCGTTGCCGGGGTACCGATAGACGACCTGCGGACGGTCGCGGTGCGAAACAGGTTGATACGGGTCATGGTTGGTCACCTCCTGCTGCTGAGCAGCGCTAGTGACAATGCAAGGAGGAGACCAACGAGCGGAGCATTGATTTTACGGGGTTTAAAGCCCTGAGAGATCCCTGTCATCGTGGCGTGGCGCACACGATGTGGGGCACGGGACACGGATTCGCTTCGCATACTCCGTGCAGCAGTTGTCCATGTCCTCCGCGATTAAGGTTTTTTGTCACTCGAACTGCCTCCGAAAAGCCGCCAAGTGTTCCCGCATCTCCGCGACTTCCCTTCTCAGTTCCGCCACTTCATTTTCGAGATGGAGGACGCGGTCAACACTCATCGAAGCAACGCTCGTCGATGCAATGCCGGCCGAAGCGGCGCGTGGTGCGCCTACAGTCGCACCGCCCTCAGCAGGCGCGCCTCCCGACAGCAGATGCATGTACCGTGATTCCTTCGTCCCCGGCTGCCGCGGCAGAACCGCCACGAGCGGAGGCTCCCTCTGGCGCAACTTCTCAAGCGTCGCAAGGACGTCTTCCAACTCCTCGAATCGATACATCCTCTCAGCTCGCCCTCGCAGTTCCCCCGGGGTTTGCGCGCCTCGCAGCAGCAGCACGCACAGGATCGCGATCTCGCGGCGATCGAAGTTGAAAACTTCCTGCAGCCGGTGCTCGTACTTCGTCACCCGGCCGTCAGCGCCGCTCGCCGGCCCCGCCATCCGCTGCCTCTGCAGCGACTCCAATGAGGCACGCACCACGTCCTCGTCCAGCGTCATTACCGGATCGCGGTTGTTCTTCTGGTTGCACGCGTTCACCAGGGCATTGAGCGACAAGGGATAATAATCGGGAGTGGTGATGTCCTTTTCGATCAACGCTCCCAGCACTCGAGTTTCAACATCGCTCAGCAGATCCACGCGCACCACCATTGGGAAAAGTATTGTCAGAATTTTACTGGAGTTCTAGAACGGTCGAACAGGGTATTCTGATCAGCGGTGCGACGCGAGTCTGGATTTTTCTGAAATGGCGAATCTTCTTCCATGCGTGGGACTGGTTGCCAGTGGCGCTCTGCCCCTGCTGTTGAAATTGCTCAAGCCGGCTGCGGGCGTGGCCGTCCTGGTGTACCTGCAGATCAAATTCCCGCTCACTTGGCTCGGATCGCTCGGCCTGGAGCGGCTGGAACGATCTGGCAAGAGCATCGCATCAAGAAAGCGCCTTTGCGTCTTTCTGATCGCCTTGTCTCTGCTGGTGATTCGATCAGCGGTGATTCCTGTCTCCGGCATTCCTCTACCTCATTATCACGACGAGTACAGTTACCTGCTCGCGGCTGACACTTTTGTGCACGGCCGCCTGACCAATCCGCCCCACCCGATGTGGATGCATTTCGAAACTTTCCATGTGATCTGGCACCCCACCTATATGTCGATGTATCCGCCAGCAGAGGGCCTGGTCCTGGCAGCCGGAAAACTTTTGGGGTGCATGTGGCTCGGACAACTAGTCACGGCAGCTCTGATGTGTGCCGCCATCTGTTGGATGTTGCAAGGCTGGATTCCGCCGGGATGGGCACTGCTCGGCGGAGTGCTCACCCTCCCGCGCCTAGGCTTTCTGAGCTACTGGACCAACGGATACTGGAGCGCGTGCCTTCCAGCCCTCGGCGGAGCGCTCGTGCTCGGCGCCTTGCCCAGGATCAAACATCGCTTGCGCCCGCGTGACTCCGTGATCATGGCGATCGGCTTGTTCATTCTCGCGAATAGCCGTCCTTATGAAGGTTTTCTGTTGAGCGCAGGAGTGGCCGTTGCGCTGCTCGCATGGATATTTGGAAGAAACGCACCTCCGCTGCGGATTTCGCTCGCGAAGACGGTGCTGCCCCTCGTATTGACACTTGCCCCGATTGCAGCCTGGACTGGCTATTACTACTACTGCGTTACCGGAAACCCTTTCCGCATGACGTATGACGTCAACCGCGAAACCTACGGCATGGGACGTTATTTCATCTGGCAAAGGGCGTGGCCGCAGAAGATTTACAATCACCCAAGAATGATGGCGTACTACGAGCGAGAGGTGCGAGAAGCGAAGGAGAACCAGACTCTGCGCGGATTTATTTGGCGCGCCCGGCTCAAACTTTATTACTTCTGGCAGGTCTATCTGGTTCCTCCGTTGCCTTTCGTGCTCATTGCACTTCCATGCGCAGTGCGCGACCGCAAACTGCGCGTGCCTTGGCTCATCGGCGGCATCTTTGCAGCCGGCCTCGTGGTTGAGACCTGGACCCTGCCCCACTATTCCGCTCCGGCCACGGCGTTGGTGTTCCTGATTCTGATGCAGTGCATGCGGCACCTGCGTTTGTTCCGCTGGCGCGAACAACCGGTGGGTCTGGCCTTTGTGCGGGCGGTCTCGGTGATTTACATCGGAGCCGTCGTACTGCGCGTGGCGTTAGCCGTGGCGCACATCCATCCCGAGCCCGAATGGCAGCATGGAGACATGGAGCGTGAGTCGATCGTGCAGCAACTGAACGCGCTCCCCGGCCAGCATGTTGTCCTGGTGAGTTATTCCCCGGACTTTGATCTTGACCGCGAGTGGGTCTACAACCTTGCCGACATCGATGGCTCGAAAATCGTGTGGGCTCGAGACATGGGGCCGGAGAAGAACCGGGAATTGCTGGCGTACTATCACGCGCGGCAATTCTGGAAGGTCCGCCCTGACTCGTCGCCGCCGCGCCTCGAGCCTTATCGCGATTCCGCAACGGACAGCGGCTATGAGGTGATAAATGGGGTTGGGAAGGGCACGGCTTCGGCCGTGCCGCTCCGACTCAGTAAAGAGGCGGGCTTTCGCCCCTGAGGTTTAAGATCGTATGTGGAGGAATTATGGGATCACTTCTGGTACAAGCGCGTATGCGAAAAGGTTAACTTCCCCTGCGAAATTGCGGGAAAACTTGCACAGCAGGACAATCGCATTTATGACCTGGATTCAAACCATACCGATGTCAGAGGCCGACGAGAAGCTGCGCAAAGCGATCGACGCGCAGCGCGAGCTGTATCCTAAAGAGTATAGCGATCCGGTACATCCGGATGAGTCCGGAGGGTCGTCGATCGTGGGCTCGCACACCCTGATTCCGGACGCGCTCTATCACTCGTTCGCCACGTTTGGCGCGCTGATGTCACCAGACTTGCCGCTGAGCCGTCGCCAGCACGAAATAATTACCACCATGGTCTCGGTCACCAACCGGTGCGTGTATTGAATCGAGTCACACGCAGAGTTTCTGCGCAGGGTGACGCTGGATAAGGAACTGGTAGAGGCGCTGGAAAAGGACTACACCAGCGCGCCCATCACACCGCAGGAGCGCGTGATGGTGGACTATGTGGTGAAGCTAACTAGGGACGCGACCAAGATTTGGAAGAACGATATCGAGGGTCTGCGCGCGGTGGGCTTTGACGATCGCGGGATCTTGCAGATCACGCTGATCGCATCGTGGTTCAATTACATCAATCGCGTGGCGGATGCGCTCGGGGTGGGGCGGGAGTGAAGTTGAGATAAAATCGCCCTCGGGACGCTTGTGCTTTCGCCGTGTCGACTCTCCTTGTTCCCAAAGTTCTCCACCGCCGCATTGTGACATCTGACCTTGCGCACAATCTGCAATTGCAAGATCATAGCCGAGGCAGTGACTGTCCAGGGAAGCCGAATCGTGAGGTCTTAAAGCATTTGTTCTCAAGATTTTGACCTCTAAGATCTTTGATATCAAGATTTTGCAGTCACTTTTTGCGAAACCAGCGCCCCGCAAGGCTTTCCGAGGACGTGGGGAGGGGGATACCCTCAATTTCGCACCCACTTCCCAAACCAGAAACAGCCGCGCACACATTTATTTCACGAGGAAATCCACAGCTCAAGTCCAGTCCTTTCCACTTCCACTAAACTTAGACGGTGGCAACAGCGCCCCTGATCCATGGCTGATTCGTTGGCAGATTTCTTCCTCGCGAACTTTCAGGCGCACCGCGACGAGCGTGCCTACGGGCAGCGCCGTGGATACCGCATGGAGCGGTTCACTTACGGGCAGGTTCTGGAGATGGCCCTTCGGTTTTGCCGGGAGTTGGAGGCGCGGCATATCGGCAAAGGCGACCGGGCGATGTTGTGGGGCGAGAACTGCGCAGAGTGGGTAGCAGCGTTTTTTGGTTGTGCTTTGCGCGGCGTAGTCGTTGTCCCGATGGATGATGGGGCTTCGGCGGAGTTTGCGGCGCGAGTTGCGGGACAGGTTGAGGCGAGGCTTTGGGTTTGTTCGCGGGGGCACTCGACAGAGACTCACGCGGACGCAGATTCTGTGGTCGTCCTAGAGGAACTCAAAATCCCCGCCCTGTCCCTGCAAAAAGCGCAGGGACGACGATGGGGCACCCTTGCCGGCGGGACGCCGGCGCTACTGTCGGATTCGCAGGTAGCGATCGGGCGTGATGACATCTTGCAGATTGTTTTTACTTCTGGGACTACGGCAGAGCCTAAGGGCGTGGTCATCACGCATGGGAATGTGTTGGCCAACATCGCTCCGCTGGAGCAGGAGATGCGGCGGTATTTGAAGTATGAGCGCTGGGTGCATCCGGTTCGGTTCTTGAATTTGCTGCCGCTGAGCCATGTCTTTGGGCAATTCCTCGGAATGTTTCTGCCGCCGCTGCTGGGCGGGGAGGTGATTTTTCAGGAAGAGTTCAAGCCGTCGGAAATTATCAGCACCATCCGGCGAGAACGCGTGTCGGTGCTGGTGACTGTGCCGAGAGTTGTGAAGTCGCTGACACAGAAGATCGAACGCGATCTTGAAGACAGTGGAAAGACCGCCGATTTTCGGCGGCGCTTCCGCGTGTCGGAAGGAAAGCATTTCCTGCGCCGCTGGTGGATTTTCCGCGCGATTCGCCGGAAGTTCGGCTGGAAGTTCTGGGCATTCATTTGCGGAGGCGCCGCGCTCGATGCAGAGACTGAAGAATTCTGGGGACGGCTGGGTTACGCCGCGATCCAGGGATATGGGCTGACGGAAACCACGTCGCTTATCAGCGTGAATCATCCGTTCAAGTTGGGGAAAGGATCGATCGGGAAGGTGTTGCCGGGACGCGAAGTGAAGCTGGCAGAAGATGGCGAGATATTGGTCAGAGGCGGCGGAGTGGCGGCGGGATATTGGAACGAAGGGCGGCAACACGGAAGCGCCGCCGAGGTCACGGATGGGGTTACGGCTAAAGACGGCTGGTACCGCACGGGTGACGTGGGCGCGCTCGATGATGCCGGAAACCTATATTTCAAGGGGCGCAAGAAAGAAGTGATCGTGACGCCCGGAGGGCTGAATATTTATCCAGAAGATCTGGAGGCCGCGTTGCGGCGTCAGCCGGAAGTGAAAGATTGTGTGGTGGTGGGGATCGAGCGCGGAGGAAATGCAGAGCCGTGCGCGGTAGTGATCTTACGCGATAATGGCCGCGACGACATTAGCTTGTCGGCAGTAGTGGAGCGCGCAAACCAGTCTCTGGCTGAATTCCAGCGCATGCGAATATGGGTGCAGTGGCCGCAAAAAGACTTCCCGCGCACCAACACGCAGAAGCCGCGCCGGAACCTGATTGCCGAATTCGCAGGGCGAGAGATTCTCCAAACCGGGCGGGGAGATGTTGCGAGTGACAATGCTGTGACAGAGTTGATCGAGCGCATCACGGGACGAAGCGTGGCGAAACTGGATGCTGACACGGCGCTCGATTCAGATCTTGGACTGAGTTCGCTGGATCGGGTTGAACTGATCGGCGCGCTCGAGGATCGATACCAGGTGGATCTTAAAGAGACTAGCTTCAGCGCAGCGCGCACTGTTGGCGATGTGGAAAGGATGTTGAGCGATGAGGCGCGGCCGCGCGCGGCGTATCACTATCCGGGATGGGTGTTGCGGTGGCCGGTGACGTGGTTGCGATGGCTGGCCCACTACTTGTTGGGAAGGCCGGCCATGATGCTGCTCGGCTGGCCGCGGATCGAAGGACGCGAGAACTTGCGAGGGTGCAGCGGCCCCCTGCTGCTGGTCTGCAATCACATTTCTGATGTGGATTTTGCATTTGTGCAGGCGGCTTTGCCCGCGCGTTTGGGAAACCATATCGCTACTGCGACCAGAGGAGAGGATCTGGAAGCTCTGCACACTCCGGCGGCAAGCAGAGGCTTTTTCGGCAGAATTTACGATCGCACACAATGGGTGCTTGGGGTTTCTCTGCTGAATCTGTTTCCGCTGCCGCGCGAGGCTGGGTTCCGGCAGAGTTTTGCTTACGCCGGTGAAGCGGTGGATCGTGGATACAGTGTGCTGGTCTTTCCAGAAGGGCGACATACTGTGGATGGCAAGATGAATCCGTTTCGCGCCGGGATTGGATTGCTGGCGAACAATCTGGGAATTCCAGTACTGCCCATGCGGATTGTGGGATTGTTTGCGGTGAAGCAGGAAGGCAGAAAGTTTGCCCGGCCGGGAGAGATTCAAGTGCGCATCGGCAGGCCCACAACCTTTGCGCCCGGCAGCGATCCCGCTCAAATTGCGCAGGACCTTCAGCGCGCCGTGGAAGCGCTGTAGGGATAGGAAGTGGGAAGGATTGGAAAATAGAAAGGCCCGGATCATCTGATCCGGGCCTTTCCTGGGTGAGTTCACCCCACCGGCTATGTGATGGTGAGGGTGAATGTGGTCGTTGCGGTCGTGCTTCCGCTCGTACCCTTGATGGTGATGGTGTAAGTTCCGGCTGCGGCTGTGCTAGACACGCTGATTTGCATGGCTGCAGTTCCCGAGCCGCCCGTGATGCTCGTAGGCTTGAAGTTTACCTTCACGCCAGTGGGCTGTCCTGAAGCAGACAGGGCAACGGTCCCGGTGAAGCCACCAGAAGGAGTTACCGTGACCTTTGCGTTGGCATGTCCACCTGGAGCAACACTAGCCTTCGACGGCTTGACGGCAAGCGTGAAGCTGCCACCACCCGACGAGGTCACCGTCAGCGAAACCGTGGTGGTTTCAGTGGTGCTGCCGGCGGTTCCGGTTACCGTGATCGTGTACGTGCCGGTAGCTGTGGTTGAAGCCACTGCCATCGTCATGGTCGAAGTTCCAGTTCCGGTAATCGAGGTTGGGTTGAAGGTCACGGTCACGCCCGCAGGCTGGCCGCTGGCCGACAATACAACCGGCGTGTTAAAGCCGCCGGTCGTTGTGCTCGTAATGGTTGAGGTTCCCGAGTTGCCCTGGATCACCGAGACTGAAGTGGGGTTGGCGGAGAGGCTGAAGCCACTCCCCGAGCCCGAAATGGTGACAGCAGAGGCGGCTGAAGGAATACCGTTTGCGATCACATACAGTGAACTCGCGCCGGTTTCAATTCCCGACGGCACGTCGAAGTTCGTGGAGACGACCGTGCTGCCCGTAGCCACAGCCATTGTGCTGTGCCCGTGGGTCTTGGCGAAGAACACGTGTCCCGTGCCTGTGTTTACGATCTGCACCAGTGGATAGTTGGTGGCATCCTGGAAGTCGTCGCCATAGGCATTCGCCTGTGACAGACCGTTGAACTGCGTTCCCGAGATTGAATACGTCGTGCCGGCATTGAGTGTAGACGGGACGGATGTAATCGTCGGTTGCCAGGCGGAACTGAAAGTTCCCGCCGAAGTGAGGAACTCCACATCGGTAGTGAAGTCGGTATACATGATCTGCCCGTTCGGCAGAACCAGCAAGTGCCCGACAAACGAGGGTTCAGTAGACGCGTTGGGCGGGTTAGCGATACCGACCAGGGTAGAACCGTCCCACTCGTAAAAATTGGCCGGTGCACTGAAAGTGCCGCTGTAAGCGCTGGCTTCTACGACGACGTTGCCGGTGATTTCAAGCGCAGCTGGAGCATCATTCGCAGCATCTTTGTTGGGGAAATCCGGGCCTGCGGTCCAGACTCCAGTGGCTGAATCGTAGACTGCCGTGTGACCGGCTTCGCAATCGCTGGCGCCCGTGTAGAACACGGTACCGTCTGGACGCAAGATCGCCGGCCCAAGCTCGTAGCTGCCGCCGCCCTTGTCGCAGTTGGAGTCCCAGAGTTGTTTGATAGTGCTGCCGGCAGTGGTCCACGTATTGGTTGTGGAGTTATAGGTTTCTGAATTCGTGCCGGTGAGAATGGTATTGCTGGTGTAGGCGTCAACCGTCAGCACCAAGCCGTTTGGCAGCAGAGTCCAGCCTTCTTCGTCGAAGTCATCGTTCTTGCCATCGGTGGAGTTGGCCAGATCAGTGAAGGTCAGAGTGCTTTCGTTGAAGCTGTAATAAGTCGGGAAAGTGGCGTCGCCGAATGCGAGCGCGCAGCACTCCGCCAGCATCCAGGTTCCGTTCGGCAAGACTACGGATTCGGCATCACCGATGTTGCTCTTGGTTGGCGCCGTCGTTGCGGTCCAGGTGTTGGCGACGGGATCATAGATCGCACCCAAAGATTGCCACAGCCCGGAGCAGCTGGGCTTGCAATTGTATTCGCCGCCTGTGACCACAACTTTGCCATCGGGCAGCACCGCGGAGCCGAAGAATAGCGGGGCATAGCTACCGGGCAAACTGGCCACCTGCGTCCAGGTGCCGTTGATGTAACTGCCGGTATTGTCGGGAGTCAGAGTGTACCAATTCTGGTAGTTCCCTACGCAACCAGAACAGTTTGGCTCAGAATGTACCAGAACCCGGCCGTCTGTGAGCAGGAGCATGGACCCGACGGAGACGGATGGTTTTGTTTTTATCGTCGTCCAGAACGCGGACGACGCCGGAACTTCCTGTCGCTCGGCGGAATACGACATCGTAACGGGAGGAGGTGTGACTCCAGGCCTGTGTGGGGCATAGAGAGGGGTATTTTGGCCCGCGGCCATGATTGCCGACGCGAACACCAGAATACCCACTAAAGAGCCTGCGGAGAGTAAGCGCAACTTCATGCTGTTTCCTCGATTTTGAATTTTCTTCATAAACCAGATCAGACTGTGAGAGAACCGACCGGCAGGCCCACCCGGGGGAGTACAACTCCGCAGAGGGAAGTTGCCGAAACTGCACTCTGTTTGGAATCTCAGAGCCTGCGGATTATACCGCGACCACCGGCGATTGGAGCCGTTTCTCACGAAAATTTGACAATTAATTTTTGCTCGGGCACAGATGAATGGAATGTTGCAACATCTTGCATGTTTCCGCGGCCAAACACTAACTTTCGACTCTAGTGAATCTCCTTTATTCTTCATCCATCCCTGAATCGTCCTGGTGCGGGTCCGATTCAATCTGCACTTCCGGCAGGTTCGCCTCGCGGAGTTCGCGATTGAGAGCGGGTAGATCGGAGGTCTTCAGCGCAGTCCATCGCTGCATCAGTTCGACTGCCTTTTTCTGCGTGGCCGCGACGGCTTCCGTTTGTGTTGAGGTTGGTTCGGCATCGGACTGCCAGACCTGGCCATACAAGGTGGCGATTTGTCCATTCACCCTTGTTAGATTGGCTTCGTCCGCAGGGGGTGCAGGGACGCCGCCGGATGCCCCAAGAACTGCCGTGAGTTTCGTCTGGAAACCTTGTACGGAATCGCGGGCCGTGCCGGTCGCCTGCTGGCTCAGTCTTTGCAGCGGCTCTCGAATCGATCCAGCTTGCAGCACAGCTTTGGAGGTTTGGCTCAAGAGCGATGCCAGACGCACTTCAGACTGAAATTTCTTGTCGAGGCCGGCGGCCGTGATATGTACGCGAGGGTCCATCTTGACGGTGAAGGGCGCGCTGTAGCTCTTTCCATTGGCGGTCAGCCGTGCGGTGTAAGAACCGGGCAGAGCCGTGGGGCCGAGCGGGTAACGGGGCGTGTCTCCGGGAATTGCAGAGATGGGATAGTCGTGACGCGTAGAGTCGGTTGCGCGATAGTGCAGGTCCCAAACCCAGCGGTGCATCCCGGCCTCTGAGGAGAGAGCGCGGAAAGGACGCAGCCAGTAAAGAGGGATGAGTTGCTTCTTGAGATCAGCCTCGGTGACGTCGGGCTTGTCGTCGCTGGAAAACTTGCGAACGAGTTGGCCGTGCGCGTCAAGAATTTCGAGAGTGATGGGAACAGAAGCAGCCTGCGCCAGGTAGTAATCGATGATTGTGCCATCGGGCGGATTGGAGGCCATGGGTTCGTCCGGAGGAAGCGGCGTGTCGGGGTAGTTATCGCGCTGCACGCGGTAGGCAGGGGCTGGAGCGAAAAGATGGGCGGCGGCGGAGAATGAAGCAGCCACTTCACGTAGCGGGGCGATGTCATCGAGAATCCAGAACGAGCGCCCGTGGGTGGCGACGATGAGGTCGTTGTCGTGAATCCACAGATCGCGCATGGAAGTGTGGGGCAGATTCAGTTGCAGGGATTGCCAATTTTCGCCGTCATTGAACGAGACGCAGACGGAATTCTCCGTGCCGGCAAATAGAAGACCTTTACGCACCGGATCTTCACGGACTGTATCCACCGGGCCGATGTCGGGAAGCCCGGTCACGATCAACTTCCAGGTCTTGCCGCCATCGTGCGTGCGGTAGATATAGGGGCGCTCGTCGTTGATGCGGAAACGGCTTACCGATGCGTAGGCAGTTTCGTCATCGAAGTGGGAGGAGCTGATTTGCGTGACCTTGCTCCAGGGCGTCAGTTCCTTTGGAGTAACGTCATTCCATTTCTTGCCGCCGTCGCGGGTTTGCCAGAGCAGGCCATCGTCAGTGCCGGCCCAGAGTGTGTTGACATTCTTGAATGAAGGGGCAAGAGCGTAGATCACTCCGCGCTTCTTTTCGGCATCCTTGGGAGCGAGTTTGCCTACGCTATCTGGGATACCGGGATTTTGACGCGTAAGATCTTCGCTGATGGTCTGCCAGGAGTTTCCGCCGTCGGTGGTTTTGAAGAGCACATTGCTGGCGAAGTAGAGGGTATGCGGATCGAGGGGCGAGAACATTGTGGGCTCGCTGCGGTCGGTGCGGTATTTCTCACTGCGCAGCGGGATGGGCGTGATGTTCTGCACCTGCCCGGTGGACCAGTGAAACTTGGAGACCTCGTTTCTGCCGCCGCCGTAGATGACGTCAGGATCAAGAGGGTCGGGCGCGACGTAGCCGTATTCGATCACGCCGACGGGCTGCCATTCGCGGTAGGTGATAGCGCCGTCGTTTCCGCGGCTGGAGATGCAGACCGAACCGCTCTCCTGCTGGCCTCCGCAAATGCGATAGGGAAAAGTTGGAGTTACTGCGACGTGATAAATCTGTGCGGTGGGCTGATTGTACCAGGAACTCCAACTGGCCCCGCCATTGACCGTCACGAGAGCGCCCTGATCGCTGACTAAGAGAATAATGTTTGGGTCGTTGGGATTGATCCAGAGATTCTGGTAGTCGTCGCCGCCGGGAGCGCCGCGGAATCCGGACCAAGTCTTGCCACCGTCGATTGACTTCATGGTTACGGTGCTGGCGCTGTAAACGATATCTGGATTTTTCGAGTCCACTCGCGGAACAGCTAAGTCGCCGCCGCCAATGCGCCCGGAGGGGCGGGGATCGTCGGTTGTCTTGGACCAGCTTTCTCCAGCGTCATCGGAGCGGTAGAAGGCAAGTCCGCCCGAAGCCGTTGCGACGGTGGCGTAGACACGCCTGGGATCAGTGGGAGCGATCGCGACATTGATCTGTGAGAGATCCTTCGGCAGGCCGTTGGTGAGCAGATGCCAGGTGCTTCCGCCGTCGGTGGATTTGAATAATCCCCCGCCCGTGCCGTTCACCAGGTTGCCGTCCTCCCAGGGGCCCTCGCGAGCTTCCCACATCGCGGCATAAATAACATCGGGATTCGAGGAATCGATCTCCACGTCAGAGGCGCCAGTGTTCTCGTCTTGATAGATTGCTTTTTGCCACGTCTGGCCGCCATCGGTGGAAAGGAAGAGACCGCGCTCTTCATTGGGGCCGTAGGGATGACCGAGCACGGCTGCGAAGACTCGATTAGGATCGCGAGGGTCGACGGCGAGCGCGGGGATTTGGAAGCCATCGCGCAGGCCGAGATGCGTCCAGGTTTTTCCGGCGTCGGTCGATTTGTAGATTCCATTGCCCACCGAGAGATCGGGGCGGTGCAGGCCTTCGCCGCTGCCGACATAAATGATGTTGGGATTCGAAGGCGCTACAGCAATGGCGCCAATCGACTGCGTGGACTCGTGGTCGAAGATCGGAGTCCAGATGCGGCCGTAGTCGTCCGACTTCCAAACGCCGCCGTTGACCTGAGCGATGTAGAAAACGTTCGGCTGGCTGGGAACGCCAGCGGCAGCGCGAGTGCGGCCGCCGCGAAACGGGCCGATCATGCGCCAACGGAGTTCCTGATATGTGTTCTCGGGTATCTGCTGTGCGATGCTCGTTGCTATGGACAGCAAAGCGGAAACGCAGATAAACAGCCGAACAGCTAGCTTGGATCTGGTCAATAGGCCCCCTCGGACTCTAACCGCAAACTACACAGAATAAACTAAAACGGAAGTGCTGTGGCGGCCTCGCTCTGCGCGGCGGACAGCCGAGGCGGCTGTCCCCCACGAAACGTCTCTAGCCAATCGCGGCCAGGGTTTGTTCCATGCCGCTTGCCCTCGGCGCTGGCGTTGCGCCTGACTGACTAGCTACCCACGCGCCTACACGGTTGGCGTTTTCATTGATTTGCGCAAGCGAAGATTCGCGTAGATATCCGTGCACCAGGGCCGCGGTGAAAGCGTCGCCCGCGCCCACGGTATCGGCGACCTTAACCTTGAAGCCGGGATGTTCATTGCATTCGCCGGCGGAGATCAGCAGGCTGCCACCATTGCCGCGAGTGATGCAAATCAGCTTCAAATCATGCAGAGAGCGCAAACGCTCCGCCGAGTCTTCCTCGCTCCGATCTTCTGAGTCGAACAATCGCATGATGTTTGGAAGTTCTTCATGATTGAGTTTGACGATGGTTGCGAGCTTCATCGATTCCGCGAGCACTTGCGCGGAATAGAAATTCTGCCTGAGGTTGACGTCGAAAACCCGCAGGGCATTGGGCTGCGCCGCCGACAGAAACTTGCGGATGGTGGCGCGGCTGCGCTCCGAGCGTTGGGCCAGCGATCCAAAGCAGATGGCATCTGCCTGCTGCGCCAGCCTGTGCCATTGCCGAGTCCACTCGAGAAAATCCCAGGCGCCTGATTCGGAAATTTCAAACCGCGGCTGACCAGCAGCATCTACTTCAACCTGCACAGTTCCGGTGGGATGGTCCGCATCTTCTTGAATGAATGCGGTCGGGAGACCGAGTTCACGAAGGCGGAGAATCGCTTCGTCACCGAGGGCATCCTGGCCGAGGCGGCTGGCTGGAATTCCCTCATCTCCGAGCAGGGAAGTAATGTAGGCGAAGTTGGCCGGCGCTCCGCCCAGTTGTTTGCCTGCGGGCAACAAGTCCCAGAGCAATTCGCCCAGGCCGACGATGATGTGGCGCTTGTTTAGCACGGCTTTTGCGGGATGCAGAAATCGACTCGGCGGCTCTTCGACCGCGAGCAGTCTAACAAGAATCTTACAGGCGCGCTCCGCCTTTCGGTTTTGGTCATGGTGCCTCCGCTGCAGCCGCGACGGAAGATCCCCAGGGGAGGGTTACCCAGAGTGGGATGGCGGCGACATTTTTCCTTGACAGGGTGGGCCGGGCCTGTAAGATAGAGAATATTTATTCATTCATTTGAATAAATATGCATAATGAATAAAACCCTGCGCCAGAGAGCGATTTTGGAAGCACTGCGGCAGGGGCCCGTAGCCAGCCAGGAAGATTTGCAACGGGCGCTGCGGAAACGGGGATTCAAGGTGGGGCAGGCGACGCTGTCGCGGGATATACGCGATCTGAATTTGAGCAAGATGGCCGCCGGCTACGCACTGCCGCAAGGGGAAGGCGCTGCTGGTCTGGCCTTGCCCCCGGTGCAGCGACTGGTTCGCGAGTTCGTGCTGGATGTACGGCCCGCGCAGAACCTGCTGGTCCTGAAAACGATTGTGGGCAGCGCTCAGCCCGTGGCGGCGGCGCTCGATGAGCAGGAATGGGAGGAAGTGGTGGGAACGATTGCTGGTGACGACGCGATCCTGATCGTTTGCCCTGACAAGAACGCCGCGAAGAAAGTTGCAGCGCGGATCGAGGAGATGCTCGGTTGATGGGGGCGAAGCTCAAAAGCGCGGTGTTGGGGGCTAGCGGGTATTCGGGACTCGAGTTGACGCGCCTGCTCGAGCGTCACCCGCGGCTGGAGAAGCCCCTGCTGTTTCGCCGTGAAAATGGGAGCAACGGTGCGACCGATTTGGCGGAAGTGTTTCCGGAGTTGTCTGGCAATGGCGGTTATCCGCTGCGGCCACTGTCGTGGCCGGAGATGAAACGCCAGGGCGTGCAGTTGCTTTTTCTGGCTACGCCTCACGAAGCGTCGCGATCTCTTGTGCCGGAAGCCATCGCGCAAGGTTTGCGCGTCATTGATCTGAGTGGTGCATGGAGGCTGAAGCAGGCGCAGCATCGCGCCATCTATTCATTTCAAGATGCAGACGCAGTCACGGCCGCGGAATTGACGACCAGAGCGGTGTATGGCTTGCCGGAGTTGAACGGAGACCTTATTGCGGCGGCTCAACTGGTGGCAAATCCGGGGTGTTACGCCACCTCGGTGATTCTGGCTTTGGCCCCTTTGCTGCAGGCAGGGCTGGTCGACCGGGAGCGTGGAATTATCTCTGATTCGAAGTCGGGAGTTTCAGGAGCGGGCAAGGCTCCAACCTCGCGCACTCATTTCGTTTCGGTGGCGGACAATCTCTCCGCTTATTCGGTGTTCAATCACCGGCATCTGGGAGAGATGGTGGAGCAGTTGGGGCTGGAAGATGCGGAGCTGACTTTCACTCCTCATCTGCTGCCGATTCCGCGCGGAATTCTGTCAACCATCTACGTGCAATTGAACCGGGCGGTGAAGCCGGTGGAAGTGCAATCGTGTCTGCGTGATTTTTACTCCGGCAAACATTGGGTGCGAGTCTTTGCGACGCCCAAGCTGCCGCAGTTGCAGTTTTCTCTGCACACGAATTACTGCGATCTGGGTTTCTGTCTGGCGGAGCACGGCCAGCGTTTGGTGCTGGTTTCCTGCGTGGACAATCTGTTGAAGGGCGCGGCTGGACAAGCCGTGCAGAACATGAATCTGATGTACGAGTGGGACGAGCGGGAGGGTTTGCAGTGACCATCGTGGTGAAGATTGGCGGAGCGGCGATTGAAGATGCGGCGACCCTGCGGAAGTGCGCGCGGTCGATCGCGGAGTTGGCGCAGGATGGCCATCGCGTAGCGGTGGTTCATGGCGGCGGCAGTGCGCTGACTCAGATGCTGAACCGCCTGGGGAAGAAAAGCGAGTTTGTGGAGGGGCTGCGCGTCACCGATGCGGAGACGCGGGATGTGGCGCTGATGGTATTGGCCGGAGTCATCAACAAGAAGCTGGTGGCGGCCATTCAATCAGCGGGCATGCCGGCAATTGGCTTCTGCGGTGGCGACGGCATGACGTTCCGCGCACGTAAAAAGTATGTTCACGGCCGCGATCTGGGATTTGTCGGTGAGATTTGTTTCGCCGAGCCCTGCTGGATTGAGGCTCTGTGGCAGCAGGGAGGGATCCCGGTGCTGGCGTCGCTGGCGCTGGGCGCAGACGGCGAATACTACAACGTAAACGCCGATGAGATGGCGGCATCGTGCGCCGCAGCCTGCCATGCCAACACGCTGATCTTTCTCACCGACGTGGCCGGAGTAAAGGATGCTGCGGGAAGCGTGATGCCGTGGCTGAGCACAAAGCAGGCCGCGGAACTGGCGGCCGGGTCGGTCATCAGCGGCGGCATGTTGCCCAAGCTTAGGGCCTGCGGACAGGCACTGAAACAGGGCGTGGGACGAGTGAGGATTCTACCTGCAACCGAGGCGGAGGTCTTGCCGCAATTCTACCTGACGAAGCTGTCGTGTGGCACGGAGGTCACTTATTGAGTCAGTCATTAGCTCAACAGTACAAGTACAAACCGCAACCGGCGGAGGCGCGGGTCCAGCGCAAGGAGTCAAAGTTGAACAGTCACGTGCAAGGCAGAGTTTCGGCGGCCGCTCCTGAGAGAGTCCCGCAAGTGTTCTGGTGCCCTGATCTGGTTTCGACGCGCGATCTCGGCCCCTCCGGCGTAGATGGAGTCTTGCATCTTGCTGGAGTCATGAAATCGCGTCCAGCAGATTTTCGGAGGGCGCTCACGGGCAGACAGATTGTCATGTTCTTCGAGAAACCCTCGTTGCGAACCCGCCTGACCTTCGAGGCGGGAATGGTGAGCCTGGGCGGTACGGCGATGTTCGTTGACCAGACTCACGAGCGGCTTGACGCTCGCGAAGCATTGAGCGATGTGGCGCACAACCTGGAGCGATGGGTGGACCTGATTGTGCTGCGCACGTTTTCCCAGCAGACTATCGTCGGCATGGCGGAGCACGCCTCGATTCCGGTGATCAACGCGCTGAGCGATCTGGAGCATCCATGCCAGGCGCTGGCCGACTATCTCACGCTGCTGGAACGATTCGGAGATGTGAAAAACCGCTGCCTGGCGTATGTAGGTGACGGCAACAACGTGGCGCATTCGTTGCTGCTAACTTGCGCGTGCCTGGGATCGTCGATCCGCGTGGCGACTCCGGAAGGCTACGCGCCCAATCCGCAGATTGTGGCCGATGCACGCGCGATTGCCGCCGAGACCGGCGCAGAAATCGAGTTGTTGACCGACCCGCAGGAGGCGGTTGCCGGAGCCGACGCAATTTACACCGACGCATGGACGAGCATGGGGCAGGAAAAGGAAGAGAGTAAGCGAGCGCGGATCTTTCCCCCGTATCAAGTCAATTCAGACCTTATGGCGGAAGCCGCGCCCCACGCGGTGTTCATGCACTGCCTGCCGGCGCATCGCGGTTTGGAGGTGACGGATGCGGTGATAGACTCGCAGCAGTCCGTGGTCTTTGAGCAGGCCGAGAATCGCCTGCACGTGCAAAAAGCTATTCTCTACTTGCTGCTGGGAGGCGGCGATCGTCTGCCCGCAAGGAGCGCTCATGCCTGAGAAAGTTGTGCTTGCCTACTCTGGAGGGCTCGATACCTCCATCATAATTCCGTGGCTCAAGGAGAATTACTCCTACAACGTCATCGCGATGGTCGCCGATGTTGGCCAGGGAGATGACATTGAAGCCGTGGTCGAAAAAGCCTATGCCACGGGCGCAAGCAAGGTGATCGTGGAGGATCTGCGCGAGGAATTCCTTACCGGATACGTCTTTCCCGCGTTGCAAGCGGGCGCAGTCTACGAACATAAGTATCTGCTGGGGACATCGCTGGCGCGTCCTGTGATCGCGAAACATCAAGTCCAAGTCGCTTTGCGGGAGGGAGCGACGGCAGTGGCGCACGGCTGTACGGGCAAGGGAAATGACCAGGTTCGCTTTGAGTTGACGTATCAAGCGCTCGCTCCGGAACTTAAAGTGATCGCGCCGTGGCGGGAGTGGTCTCTGAAATCGCGCGAGGACTGCCTGGATTATGCCGAACAGCACGGCATCCCAGTGGCGGCGAGCCGGGAGAAGATTCACAGCCGCGACCGCAATCTGTGGCACTTGAGCCACGAAGGCGGAGAACTGGAAGACGCCGCCAATGCGCCGCTACCCACAACCTGGCAGATGACCCGCTCGCCCCAGGAGGCACCAGACCAGAACGAGCAGGTCACTATTGCATTCGAGAGGGGCATTCCGGTCGCCGTCAACAGCATGAAGCTTCCTCCAGTCTCGCTGGTCGAGTTGCTGAACGAAATTGGCGCTCGCAACGCCATCGGCCGTGTGGATCTGGTGGAGAACCGCTTTGTTGGAATGAAGTCGCGCGGCTGTTATGAAACGCCCGGCGGCACGCTGCTGGTCGCGGCCCATCGCGAACTGGAAGCGCTGTGCCTGGAGCGCGAGGTCGCCCACTTCAAGCAGCATGTGGGACTGAAGTATGCGGAGTTGGTTTACTTCGGCTTGTGGTTCACGCCGCTGCGCGAGGCGCTGGATGCTTTCGTTGCCAGCACGCAAAAAGAAATGACCGGCAGCGTGACGTTGTCTTTGTACAAAGGGAATGTTTCCGTCGTGAGCCGCCAGTCCGAGCATTCGCTCTACCGCACCGATCTATCGTCGTTCACCATGGGCGATAGTTACGACCAGAAAGATGCGGAAGGATTCATCCGCATCCTCGGGCTGCCGTCGCGCGTACGCGCGCGGGGTCGCGTGGAGGTAACGCGATGAAGATGTGGTCGGGCCGGTTCCGGCAGCCGCTGGACCCGCAATTCGAACACTGGCAGCGGTCATTCGACTTCGACCGGCGGCTGCTGAGTTACGAACTGGCGGCGAGCGCTGCCCACGCTCGTGCGCTCAAGAACGCCGGAGTCTTGTCCAACGACGAACTCATCAGCATGCTTCAAGGGCTGCAACAGATTGGGGAGATGCCAGGCGCGTCCAAGGATCCCGTCGAAGACGATGAGGCCGAGGACGTGCATCATTTTGTTGAGAAGCAGTTGGTGGCGCGAGTCGGGGACGTGGGCTACAAGCTGCACAGCGGTCGCAGCCGCAACGAGCAGATTGCCACGGACCTTCGCCTTTATGCGCGGGCGGCGATCGATGAGTTGCGGAAAGAACTTGCCGAGGTGTGCGGCGCTTTCACCGACCGTGCCGAACAGGCCGGAAGCACCTCGATGCCCGCCTATACGCATTTGCAGCGGGCTGAACCCGTTCTAGTCGCACACTGGCTGCTGGCTTACGTCGAAATGTTTCTGCGGGATGCCGGCCGCCTTGCCGATTGCCGCAAGCGGTTGAACATGTGTCCTTTAGGATCCGGCGCCGTGGCCGGGGCGACACTGCCTATCGATCGCGCTTTCATGGCGAACGAACTCGACTTCGATGCTCCAACGGCCAACAGTATTGACGCCACCAGTGACCGCGACTTTGTTCTGGAGTTTGTCAGCGCGCTTTCGTTGCTGGGACTGCACTTGAGCCGGTGGGCAGAGGAGATGATCATTTTCTCCACGCAGGAGTTTGGCTTTGTTCATCTGCCTGAGGCTTATTCCACCGGCAGCAGCGCCATGCCGCAGAAGAAAAATCCAGATCTGCTGGAACTAGTGCGGGGCAAAACAGGTCGCCTTATCGGAAGCGCGACCACGCTGATGATTACGTTGAAAGGCTTGCCGCTGGCTTACAACAAAGACTTGCAGGAAACGCAGGTGCCGCTGTTCGATGCCACGGACACGGCGCTCGGATTACTGCCGCTCATTGCGGGATGGATGAGATCTGTGGAGTTCGATCACCAACGCATGAACGAGGCAGCGCAGTCGGGATTTATGAATGCGTGGGCCGCAGCTACTTACCTGGTGAACCGCGGCGTGCCTTCGCGCCTGGCGCACGAGCAGATCGGCAAGGCGGTGAAGCTGTGCGTGGAAAAGAATTGTGAGCTTCAGGATCTGACGCTGGATGAGTTGCGATCCCTGAATCCGGTATTCGATGAGAGCTTTCATGAATGCCTGAAGCCGGCTTCAGTATTGGCGATCCATGATGTTGCCGGCGGGACTGCGCCAGCCCGGGTGCGGCAGGGGATTGTGGCGGCGAGAAAGAAAATCGACTCCCTGCGCGAGGAGGTCAATATCCATGCGAACGCGTAAAGCCATTTTGCCGGATGCGAAGCACATCCACGAACTGATCTCGGCCTATTCGGGCGACGGCACTCTATTGCCGCGCACGCTGGCTGAGATTTGCGAGAACGTACAGCGATTTTGTTGTCCTGGAAAACGAAGGCCGCATCATTGGATGCGGCGCACTGCATCTTTATGGCACGCACCTGGCCGAGATTCGCTCGATCACTGTCGGCCCGCGAGCGCAGGGTCACGGCGGCGGCAGCCGGCTCATGAAAGCTCTGATGGCCGAAGCCAGGCGTCATCGCGTGGATTGCATCTGCCTTTTTACACGCGCTCCAGAATTTTTTACGCGCCAGGGGTTTTCGATGGCGCGGCGTGAAGACCTTCCCGACAAGATTTACAAAGACTGCCACGTTTGCCCCAGATTTCACCGGTGTGACGAAGTTGCCATGGTGCGGGGCAAGCTGCCTACATTCGCCATTCTGCCCGAGCCGGCGAACTGGCTGGTGAAGCTTGAGGCCTTAGCGCCGGCCCCCTAACCATGAGCGTTGGGCGTTTTTGAGCCGGCGAAGCCGAAATCCAAGTTCACCCTCCCGCTGAAAGAAGTGTGGACCGCTGTTTGGCGGTCCGCGATGCTATCATGCAACACGATGGGGCGGCTGAAATTTGGGCAAAGGACAATTCAATATGGCAATCGTAACGCCGGGCAGTTCCACCACTGCCAGCGCGCCTGAGACTTCCTCTTCCTACGGGGCGCCGCTGGCGGTAGTGACTACGCTGTTCTTCATGTGGGGCTTCCTTACTTGCCTGAACGACATTCTTGTCCCGCACCTGAAACCAATTTTCGATCTGAATTACACGCAGGTCATGCTCATTCAGTTTGCCTTCTTTGGGGCATATTTCGTTTTCTCCATCCCCTCGGCCAAGATTATCGACTGGATTGGTTATCAGCGCTCGATGGTAGTGGGTCTGCTTACCATGGGCCTGGGTGCATTTCTTTTCGTCCCGGCAGCTAGTGCGCCGTCCTACCCGCTGTTCCTGATTGCGCTCATCGTGCTTGCAGCTGGAATTACTTGTTTGCAGGTAGCGGCGAATCCCTACGTGACAGTTCTGGGCAAACCGCAAACGGCATCGAGCCGTCTGAATCTGACGCAAGCGTTCAACTCCCTGGGGACTTTTCTGGCGCCGTTCTTTGGCGGCCTTCTGATTCTGACCGCAGCACCCAAGACGATGGAAGAGATACGCGCCCTGGCGCCGGATGCGCTGCAGGCCTATCGCTTGCACGAGGCAGCGACCGTCAAGACGCCCTATGTGGGCCTGGGCATCGCGTTAGTGCTGTTGGCGGTCGCGATAGGCAGCTTCAAGTTGCCGAAAATCCCGCATGCTCAGCACCAGATCGGCGAAAAAGTGAACGACTCCATCTGGAGGCATCCCAATCTGATCTTTGGCGCGATCGCCATCTTTGTCTATGTCGGCGCTGAAGTTTCGATCGGAAGTTTCCTGGTGAACTACTTCGGCCAACCTGACATTGGCGGACTTACGGCGAAAGTCGCTGCCGATTTCGTTGCCTTCTACTGGGGCGGGGCCATGGTTGGGCGATTCATCGGATCCGGGCTCTTGCAGAAGATGAAGACTGGCCACCTGCTGGGTATTTGCGCAGTTTGCGCCGCCGCCCTCGTGACGATTTCCATGTTCACCACCGGACACTTCGCCATGTGGAGCATCCTCCTGGTGGGGTTCTTTAATTCCATCATGTTCCCCAGCATCTTTACTCTGGGTGTAGCGGAACTCGGACCGCTCACGGGAGACGGTTCCGGAGTCATGATCATGGCGATCGTTGGAGGAGCACTCATCCCGCTTGCGCAAGGCGCGGTTGCCGACAGGATCGGAATTCACCACGCCTTTTTTCTGCCTGTGATCTGCTATCTCTACATCCTGTTTTTCGCGCTGAGTGGTTCAAGGCCCAACAGCGAACGCCACGCCCGGACGTGACGACGGGCGCGTGAGCGCCCGTTTTGTGAACCTAGATTGAATAGGAAATCCAAGAAACAACTGCATCGGGTTACTCATCAGCTAGTCAGCTTGAACGTTGGTACAGGGACCGAACTTTCCGCTCATCAAACCTGTACTGACACCAACTCCGGATTGCAGCGGGAATTCTGCATGGATTTGACGGCGTCTTCGGCGGTGAATCGCCCCATGGCCAGTGCCAGCTTTTTATTGGTTGTCGTCTGAATCGGACTGCGGTCTACGCGCAATACATATTCGGCCGCTCGAGCGCCGCCACGGTTCACTTTCACAAGAAACTTGGTATTTTTCATGAATGTCCTTTTTGTGCGGAATCACTGGATGGCAAACAACCTAGACGGGAGAGATATTTCCCTCAGCTATAATACTAGGCCTGTTTGATCGTGTTGTCAACCGAAAGCCGCGTCTTGGACTAAGAGCCGATAAGGTCCGGAGTTCGATGGACCACGCTCAGGGCTGGAGAGCCTGCCCAGCTTGCGGTTGGACTTGCTCATCTTTGAGCTGGCTGGCGTCCCAGCCCCCGCCGAGGGCTTTCACCAGATAGACGGAGCTGACCATTTGCTGGCCAAGCAATTGCGTCTGCAGCCGTTGGCTGGTAAGCAAAGTAGTCTGCGCGGTGATGACGTCAAGGTAACTGGTGACTCCACCGATGTAACGATTGTTGGCGATCTCCAGCGCGCGACGCGCATCTTCCACAGCAGCGCCCTGCGTCGCGAGAGCTTGCGAAAGCGTGCTCAGATTACTGATGCCGTCTTCGACCTGCTGAAAGGCCGTGAGCACGGATTGGCGGTAGTTCGCCACGGATTGATCATACGCGGCACGCGCAGCGGCCAGATTGGCGCGGTTTCGTCCACCCTCGAAAATCGGCTGCAAAGCGTCCGCACCGAGCGACCAGAAAAGGCTGGGAGCGTTAAAGAGCGGCTCGAGGTCACGGCTCTGCCATCCGCCGGATCCGCTCAGCGTGATGTGAGGATAGAAGGCCGCGCGCGCGATACCGACTTGGGCATTCTGGTAAGCCATCATCCGCTCAGCCGTGGAAATGTCGGGCCGACGCTCCAGCACATCGGAGGGAACTCCAAGCGGGACAGGGGGTGGGGTGCCCCGCAACGGTTCTACAGGCACGTTGAGGCTGGAGGCCGACTGGCCCACCAGCACCGCGATAGCGTGCTCATACTGCGCGCGTGACTGTTGTACCAGCGCAAGCTGAGACAGAGTTGAGTCGAGCAGCGCTGATTGCTGCGCAACTTCCAGTCCGCTCGCGATACCTCCATCGTGGCGGTGGTTGACCAAGTCCAGGCCTTTGCGCTGGTAACCCACAGATTCCTGTACCACTTGCCACTCCGCATCCAACTCGCGCAGCGTGAAATAGTCCGCGGCGAGTTCGGCGGTTAGCACTAGCTGCACGTTTTGGAGATCGGCAGCGGTGGACTGTAGCGAAGCGTTGGCCGCTTCCACGTTATGCCGCACCCGCCCAAAGAGATCGACCTCGTAGCTGAGCTCGAATGGAACTGTAAAAACGTTCTGGGTATATGCAGTAACCGGCTGGGCCTTTCCAGTCACGGGATTCACGGTAGTTGCAGCTTGCCCGTTCAGAGGACGGTTGGCAGAACCGCGCTCGCGTATTGCACTGGGATCCGCCGTAAGCTGCGGGAACATGTCTGCGGTGGCGACCCGGGCCAACGCCCGCGCCTGTTCTAAATGGTCACGTGCTGCCGCCAGAGATTGGTTAGCCTGAAGCAATTGTTGTTCGTAGGCGTCGAGCGCAGGATCGTGAAAAACTTGCCACCACGCGCCTTTAGGAAGGGCGTCCTTGGGCGCAGCCTGCTCCCACGGTGGCTGCGTCTTCCACGCATCCGGCGCGGGCACGGTAGCCGCGGGCCTGCTGTATCGAGGCCCGACGGTGCATCCCGCGGCAAACGCCAGCCATGCGAGAACGCCCGAGATTGCGGCCCGCTTCACGATCCGCTACCTTTTTGCTGGGCAGGCGGCGAAGATTGACCCGGCTGCTGCTGGTTCGGCGGGGGCTGCGCCACGTTCACCGGCTGTCCGTCCTCGAGCGAGTCTGAGGGATTTATGACGACTTGGTCGCTGGGAGAGACACCACCCAAGACCTCCAATGTGGCGCCGTAGTCGCGCCCGATGTTGATGGGACGCAACTGTACCTTGCCGCCGGGACCGATGACGGCGACGCGTGGGCCCTCGGCACGGAACAGCATCGCGTTCACTGGAATCGTCACCTTGTTAACGTTTGTGCCCACGGCGAAATGTACTTCTCCGAGCGAGCCGGGCAATAAACGCCCGTCTTTGTTGGGCACATCGACCTCTGTCAGCAGGGTCCGGGTGGCCGGATCAATGGCCTCCGCTGTGCGTGCGACGGTGCCGAAAAACTTCTGGCCTGGGAATTCCTGCAACATAACAGCGGTCTTAGCGCCAACCTTAATGAATGGTGCATAGGCTTGCGGAACGCTGGTGTAAACGCGCAGAGGATCGACCTTCGCAAGATCAAACAACTCTCTTCCAGCCACGCCGGCCCCGGCATTGATCAGCGCGCCCGGATCAACATTGCGGCGGGTAAGAACACCGGAGAATGGAGCATAAACGTTTTTGAAGCCCTCAAGCTGCTCGAGTCGGCGCACGTTGGCGTCGGCAGCGGCCAAGTTGGCTTGACTCTGCTTGTATCCGCTGGTCTGCTGGTCGGCTTCCTGCGCCGAGACGGAATCGGTCTTGCGCAAATTCTCGTAGCGGTCCGCGCTGATCTTGGCCAGCTCCATTTGCGCGACAATTTGCAGTCGTGCGGCGCGGGTCTGGTTCAACTCCTGATCGACCTCGGGGGTATCGATCTTGGCCAGCAACTCGCCCTTGGTCACCCGGCTCCCAATATCTTTGTACCAGCGCACAAGGTACCCGCTGGTGCGGGCATAAATCGGAGACTCCTCGTATGCCAGCAGAGAACCGGGCAGTACCAAGTCCTCATCTGGTTTTTCCGACTGTGGGTAAACCACAGCGACCGTTGGCACAGTTTCGCGTTCCGTCTGCTTGGCCAAGGCGCGCTCGTGGCTCAGATGGTCCCACAGCGTGAGTCCACCGGCCAGCAGCAGGATCAGCAACAGCACCCCGACGATCGTCAACGCTTTGCGCGGAGGCGCAGGCGGAACCTCGGGCGGTTTCTGGATGCCGGGAGGTTGGTGCCGGGAGTGCTGCTGGATCGCCGCAATCTCCTCATCACGCTGGGCCTGAGTACTCAGCGAGTGATGTTCCTCGGTCGGTTTGGGTTGGTTTTCTTCACTCATGCTCAACTCCGAATTGCTGCGAAACGATTTGTTTATGCCTGCTCGCGCTCTCTGCGTTCACGCTGCGCTTCCCGGCGGCCGTGGAACATGGCGAACACGCTGGGCACAAAAAACAAAGTGGCAACCGTGGCAAACAGCAGTCCGCCGATAACGGCGCGGCCCAATGGCGCGTTCTGCTCGCCGCCTTCACCAAAGCCCAGCGCCATGGGCACCATGCCGATGATCATGGCCAGCGCCGTCATCAGCACCGGGCGTATACGCGTATATCCGGCAGCGACTGCGGCCTGCACAGCGGGAATGCCTTCGTCCATCTGTTCGCGCGCGAAGCTCACCATCAGAATCGAATTGGCCGTGGCCACGCCCATGCACATGACCGCGCCGGTAAGCGACGGCACGCTCAACGTGGTGCGGGTCAGCAGCAAGAACCAGCAGATCCCCGCCAACGCTCCCGGCAAAGCGGCGATGATAATGAATGGATCAAGCCAAGACTGGAAGTTGATGACGATCAGCAAATAAACCAGCAGAATGGCGCCGGCCAATCCCGCGCCCAATCCGAAGAACGACGAGCGCATCGTAGCGACCTGCCCGCGCACCACGATGTGAGTACCGCGGGGCAATTTGCTGTCGAACGTCTTAAGCACTTTATCCGTCTCGGCAGCGACGGCTCCCAGATCGCGATCCTGCGTGCTGGCGTAAACGTCGATCACCGGCTGCACGTTGTAGTGGTTTACCGTCGCGGGCCGCGCTGCCGGATACAACTGCACCAGATTACTCAGCAACTGCGGACCCTGCTGCGAAGTTACCGGAATCGCCATAAGATCTTGCATGCTGACCATGCGGTATTGCGGCGACTGCACGGCCACCTGATAAGTAACTTCGTTGCGCGGGTTAAGCCAGAAATTGGGCGCCGTCTGGAAGCTGCCGCTCAGCGAAACCAGCACGCTCTGCGCCACATCGCGCGCTGACAGTCCAACCTGCGTGACGCGCGTGCGATCGATGTCCATGTGCAGCGTGGGCAGGGAAAGCAACTGCTGCACGTGGACATCGGCTGCGCCGGGGATGTGCCGCATTTTGTTGGCGATCTGCTGCGCAATTAAATAGCTGCTGCCCATGTCGGTGCCGACGATCTGCACATCGATGGGCGCGGGCAAACCAAAATTCAGAATCTGCGTAACGATGTCGGCGGGTTGGAAGAAAAACTCCACCCCGGGATAGCGCTGCGGCAATACCTCGCGCAGATGCCGCATTAGCCCTGCGGTGGGCGGATGATGCTCCGGATCGAGCGCGATCAGGATCTCGACATCGCTTGAGCCGATGGTTCCGTTTGAGCTGTAGGACTGGTTGATGCCGGAGTTGGGCAGGCCGATGTTGTCGAGGACCGTCTGCAACTGACCTTTAGGAATCTCCGTCCGCAGCGTCGCTTCAATCTCATCGGTGAGCCGAGCCGTCTCTTCTACGCGTAAACCGGGGCGAGCGCGAACATGCAGACGCAGCAGGCCGGCATCCACTTGCGGGAAGAAATCCTCGCCGAGGAACATGAACAACCCGAGCGAGAGCAGGCAAAAAGCGAGGAAGCAAAGCACGAACACGCCCCGATGTTCGAGCGTGGTTTCCAGCAACTGCTCATATCCCCGGCGGAAGTCTTCAAACTTGCGCTCGAAGCCGCGCTGAAAGCGCCCGAGATACGACTTGGGCGCGTCCGCCCGGTGCTCATGCCCCCGCATGATGTACATAACGAGCGTGGGGATCAGCGTTCGCGAGAGCAGGTAGCTGGCCAGCATGGCGAAGCTTACGGCCTCCGCCAGCGGCACGAACAGAAATTTTGCCACGCCCGCCAGGAAAAACATGGGCACGAACACAATGCAGATGCTAAGCGTGGAGACAAAGGCAGGCACGGCGATCTGCTGAGCGCCATCGAGAATCGCCTGCTTCATTTCCTTGCCCATGGCGAGGTTGCGCTCGATGTTTTCGATTTCCACCGTGGCGTCGTCCACCAGGATGCCGACGGCGAGCGCCAATCCTCCCAGGGTCATGATGTTAATGGTCTGTCCAATCGCGCCCAGCACGATGATCGAAACAAAAATAGAGAGGGGGATCGAAATGGAAATAACGATGGTGGGCCGCCAGTCGCCGAGAAAAATGAGGATCATGACGGCGGTAAGAGCCGCTGCGATCAATCCTTCCCGCAACACGCCGTAGATCGATGCTCGCACAAACAGAGACTGATCAAAGAGTGAGGTAATCTTCAACTCCGGCGGCAGCGTCTGCGCCGCCTGCACAACAATGTTCTTGATGCCCTTCACGATGTCCAGTGTGGAGGCGTTGCCGTTCTTGTAGATCGACATCAGCGCGCCGCGGTTCCCGTCCTGGCGCACGATATTGGTCTGCGGTGCGAAACCGTCGCGTATGTGGGCCACATCGCGCATGTAGAGCGTTGATCCGTTGACGGTCTTCACCGGCAGGTCGTTCAATTCCGCGATGGTCTGCGGCGTTCCGTTCATCTCAACGTTGTATTCCAGTGGAGCCCAGCTTGATGGTGCCGGTGGGAAGGATTATGTTCTGCGCGTTGACCGCATTGACAATGTCATTGGGTGCTAGACCGTAAGCCTGCAGCTTCGGCAAATCCAGGTCCACCTGAATCTGGCGAATCTTGCCGCCGTAAGGATAGGGCGTAGCCGCTCCGGGCACCGTGGCCAGAAAGTTGCGCAGGAAGTTCTGGCCCAGATCGAAGAGTTGCTGCTCGGGGAGAGTCTTGCTGCTCAGTCCAAGCTGAATGATCGGCGTGGTGGAGGCGCTGTAGGAGATGATCAGCGGCGGTGTGGTGCCGGGCGGCAAGCCGCGCACCGCGGTTTGTGCAAATAGCAGTGATTTGTGCGATTGCACCCTGTACGTTCGTGCCCGGGCGGAAAAAAACCTTGATGACGCCCAGACCGTATACCGACTGAGACTCCATGTGCTCGATGTCGTTGACGGTTGTGGTGATGCCGCGCTCGGAATTGGCCACGATGCGGTCGGCCATATCTTGCGGCGACATGCCGGTATAGAACCAAACCACCGATACGACGGGAATGTCGATATTAGGGAAGATGTCGGTGGGCGTGCGCAGAATTGTGATCGGCGTCAGAATAATGATGACGAGCGCCATCACAATAAACGTGTAGGGACGCCTGAGCGCTAACGCAACTATCCACATCGGTTAGGCACCACTCCAGAATTCGAACGAATGCGCCGCAAGAATACGAAGAGAACTCGACGGACTCAATCTTAGATTCGATACTGAACGTATTGGATTCCAAATCCGTTTTGATTATATTGTAGGGTACGATTATGCGCCAAGAGTCTCCGGCTCGTGGAAACCGCGACAGCGGCCGCCGCAAGCGCCCTCCCGGGCGCCCGCGCAGCGAACAGGCCCGCCTGGCCATCTTGCGCAGCACGTTGAAACTCTTGGGAAAGAATGGTTTTTCCGATCTGACCATTGAAGCCGTTGCGGCGCACGCCGGCGTTGGCAAGGCAACCGTTTATCGCTGGTGGCCCAACAAGGCCGCGCTTATCGCAGATGCGTTTGCCAGCAGCACGAGCCGCAAGCTCCACTTCCCCGATACCGGCTCGGTTTACACAGACATGAGCCAACAGATGCGTCAGGTGGTGAAAATCTTTCGCAGCCGGCGTGGACGCATTGTCTCCGCCATTCTGGCCGCCGGACAGAGCGACAGAGACGTCATCGCCGCTTTTCGCGAACGCTTCATGAAGCCGCGCCGCCAGGAAGCCTACGCCACGCTGCAACGCGGAATTCGACGCGGCGAATTACCCAAGGGCCTGGATATGGACCTGCTTCTGGATTCACTTTACGGGCCGATCTACATGCGATTCCTGATCCGGCATGACAAGCTGACGCCCGGCTTCGTCGACGGACTTTGCGAACTGGTGCTGGGCGGGGCTCGCCGCTAGAGAGAATCTCGATCTGGAGTTTCTCTATCGCGGCACCCACTGTGCATGGTTCGTGAACAGGCCGTTCACAAAGCAGATCTGGTAAGCGACGAAAAGACCGAAGCCAAGACTGAGCACTCCCGAAGCTAACGCCAGTCGCCGTGAAAACTTCTGGCGGCCCCGTCCCATCATCGTGAATGCCCTGGCAATGCTCATGGTGATCAGCATCATGCCGGCAATTGTGCCCATCCCAAAGATCAACAGGTAAGCAACCGCCCAATGCACGTTTCGGATAGTCGTCAGGACCAGCAAAGCCACAGCTGCCGAACCGGCAAGTCCGTGAACGATGCCGATCACCAGCGGCCGAATATATTGATAGAGGCTGACTTTTCCAAATACGCGGTCCATCCAATCGAGAGGCGCATCGGAGTGGGGTTGGTTCTCGTGTTGGTGAATGTGAGGATGGTTGTGAGTGTAATCTCCGTGGCTATGGGGATGAGAGTGCACAACCTTCTCTTCTTCTTGATTCTCGACTGATCCAGCCGGCGCCGATCGCAGAAATCCGGCTATGTTCCACAGGCCAAGAATAATCAGCATCACTGCGACCGATAACTCCATGCTGAGCCCGAGCCGCACCGGAATGACGAGATTGAAGAGAATGATTCCCGCGCCGACTAGGAAGATGGTAAGCGTGTGACCCAATCCCCAGAAGGCCCCGATCAGGGCTGCCCGCATGGTGTTGCGCTGGTTGCTGACGATGGTGGTGACGGCAATAACGTGATCCGGATCCGTAGCATGGCGCATCCCCAAGAAAAATCCCACGGCCAGGATGGAGAGAAAGCCAATCATGCATTTCCGTCTTGCCTGCTGATTCCGAGAATCTAGATTAACAGCAATCCGGAAGCCAGCGTCAAGGCGCAACCGCGCGGCCGAACCTGTAGGTGAAAGTTACGCTGGCATAGGAGGGAATGCGTACACCTACAACTTCCTGGATGTCTGAAGGATAAAAGTTTTCAGCTGTCTGCCCGGTGTAGCCGCCTGCGACCAAAAAGTTCACGCCAACATTCATACGGCCATTCAAGAAGGGCCGGACCACGGCTCCCCGAAACTCCTTCACCGGAACGCCCGTGCATTCAGCCTTCCCGTCCGGCAGGCATCCTGTGCCCAAAGGTTTTGCGCCAACGTATTCAAGCTCGCCCCGCATCTGTAAACGGAATGGAAGCTTTTGAATTGTTCCCAACAAATCGAAGATGGTGCGCGGCGCCTCCGGTGTGGGCTCTCCGGTATCGAGGTCGCGCGCATCGGCTTTGGAGAAAGTTGCCAGTAGCGATCCATATTGAAAGTCTCGGCGCGCCGCAACAGTCATGAACCGCAGACGGCTTGGCCCCTGGTTAATCTGAAGACCGGTATCGGGATCAATTTTCGCCAAATCCGCACTGCTGGTGACGTGACCGAGTGTAAGCCGAAAGTCCGTTTTGTGGATGATCTTGCTGGCAACGATTTGATAAGAATGCGAGGTGGCCACGGGAGCGCCGACGGTGCCGATTCGAGGATCTTCCGTAAAAAAAGCTTGGCCAAAACTGAGAGAGATGAGGGGAACGAACCATGATTCCTTGGGAAAAAACGAAACCGTAGTCTTGGGCGAATTCACGCCCACCCATTTCTGAAAGGAATTCTGGGCGTGCAGAAGATCGTCGTTATCGATATCAATTTCATCGCGCCGCCAGCCCAGATAGTAGCGGAAGTAACGGAACGGAGCACCTTCAGCGGCAATGTAAGGTGTGAGCGATCCGATCGTCACGTTATTCGCGTCCACGGGAGTGAACGGGCCATAATAGGCGGGGTTGCCGGGATCGAAGAATCCATAGTGGTCGAGATCATCGCGCCGGGGCGCTTCGCGCTCGTAATCAAAGCCCGCCAGTAAAGACAGGTATTCGGTGAACTTGTTCACATAGTTCGCACTGCCGCCAGCGACGGTGCGAAATTCAGATTGCCGGATAAGCCCCTGTCCGAAATCTGAAAACAAGGAAAGATTGTAGGTGCGAAAAAAGCCGGAGAGATGTAGTTGCTGGCTGCCGCTAAGTTGCCAAACATCGTTCAATGCGATGAGCGCAGTATGGGTCTGATCTTTCTGCCGCGGATCAATGGTGTCTTCGACATTGGCGTAATTAGCGTTCAGCGGAAGTATGGGAACGAGTCCCGGCACATAGGAAAAACCGTAGTAGCCGACGCCAAACAGGGTGAGACGATGCTCCGTAAAATGAAAAATGCGCTCCCCGTTGAATTTGTATTGCTGCCGATGTTCCAGCCTGGCCAGGAATCCATTGCCATAAGAAGCTGTGAAAGCCATCCACGAATCGGGCGTGGGGCTTACTCCCGCGACGAGATCGATATCGCGATAGTCTCCGGTGCACGTAATGAAAGGATCGAACCGGGAGCGCAATCCGTACGTTGCCGCCAGATTGACAGAATGATTTCCCTCGCGAACGTTGAACGCTCCGCCGTCGACCTGCACGCTCTCCAGAACCTCAGGAATGAAAATGTTCGGATCGGCATAGCCGTTGCCGTGGGCATTGGCTGACAAATTATTTGGCACGAGGTAGCTGCCCACGGCGATGTACTGCGCGATGGGCTCGCCATGATCTCCGGCAACGCCCGGCGCGAAGTATTGCGGCGCCTTGATGCCGCTGGACGCGGTTTCGATGGGATACCCGGGTATCGATACCGGTGCGCCAGGGCGACCGGGATTGGCGTCCAGCAAATCCTGACGGACAAAAATCTTTTCGGCAGGATCGGGAGAGAGCACATCGGACTGGTTCACCTCCGCTATAACCGTGACGTTCTCAGTTCGCGAAGAAAGTTGCGCCATTCTCACAGCAATTTCGGGAGAGCCGGCGCGAGAAGCGCTGACTTGCTGCTCGACAGGACGAAATCCGGACGCGTCAACCTTGAGCACAAATTGTCCTGCAGAGGGCGCCGCGATTTGAAACCGTCCATCCGGCCCGGTAGTAGTTTGTCCCAGAACCCTATCGCGATCGATCAGTTGCACGGTGGCACTCGGCAGAGCACTGCCATCAGGATCGATGACACGGCCCTTCAGAACTGTCTCTTGAGCGATCAGCGGGACTGACAGCCAGGAAAAAAGCAAGAACAAGATAAAGAGGCTTGTCCCATGCATCGGGCACCTGGGGTCTTCGTGCCGCGCATCGGGACTCGGCTTGGTCATCGTATTTTTACTTGCACGTGCATTTTGGACGCCTGAAGGATTCTCTATCCTACAGATCGGGGCAGCTCCAGGCAGCATCTGTGAACTATATGTTCCGGATGGCTCTTATCGCAATTTCATGATTTGTCTCGCTCAATTGTGCCGTCGATCACAACCGGATGTGATGGGCGCCACGGATTCAGGTCCGGCAATGTGATGTAGTAAGACCTGGGTGTCTCTAAGTCAAAGATGGGGAGGATCTCCGATGGACCTGCGCGAGTGGTCGAAATCAAATGCGAACTATGGCGAGAAACTTGTTAACTCTGGAATAGAAGGAGCGCGTTGCGGCGGAGAAGCGTTCCTTAACGGTGAACCCCTCACTCCTTTTCTTGGCGAGTCGGCGCGTCGCGCGTTGAGGCCGGCAGCGCTTGGAGCGTGCCTCGGAGTTCTTGGCACTTATCCCGCATCCGGGCAGAAATCACTCGGCAAAGTGTTGGCGTTCAGTTTGCTTGGCGGCGCCATCGGTTTCGGTGCTGCCGTTGTTTGGGGAAGCCGCCGTTTAGTGGCAAGCGCCGCTGGCGGCGCCGCTCGGAGCATGGGCAGAGTGCGCGATGAGCGTTGGCTGGCCAGGCATCCCATCAACTACGCATAGACTGCGTGACAGAAAATTTCTAGGGCGCTTGGGCTTGCTGGAGTTCGTGGGGCGCATACGTCGCTGCCGTGAAAGTTTGGGCCTGCCAGTGCCAACTGCGTGCCGATTACCCCTTCCCCAAATACTCTCCGACTACAGCGGCGCAGGCTTCGACAAAATCTTGTTCCGCCTTAGTGAATGTGTTGGCGAAATAGCTCTCGATATCCAATTCCGCTGCGAGCTGGTTGTTCACGAAGATGGGGATAACGATTTCACTATTCACCATCGACGACCCCGAAAGATAACGCGGGTCTTTAGTGACATCGTCCACAACCACTGTCTGCCCAGTGGTAGCCGCAGCGCCGCAGAGTCCCGTATCGAGGGGAATGCGGGCGTTGGGCGTGAAGCTGCCGACGAAAGGTCCGACCAGCAGAATGCCGGGGTCCGCCGGATCGACGAGATAAAAGCCAACCCAGTTGTAGCGCGTCATTTTTTCATGCAGACGCTGGCCGATGTGCTCCATGAGGGACTTGGCCGTGGAAGAGGTTCGAGCGAAATGCTGAAACTCCTGGAGGAGTTCTTGATGCACAGGCAACATTTTGGGTCTCGTGCTGACCGTCCGGGGGTTCGGGGCGTTCACTTTCGCCGCCGTCGTTTCCAGACGAGTGCGTGCAAAACATAATAACGTAACAGGTAGCGAAATCCCGCTCACTCCTGTGGCGACGGCAGAAAGCGAAAAGTCGACGCGAGTCGTGCGGCTGGGCGGAACTAGGATGCGAGTTTGTTTCTGCTTCCTGGGCGAGCGCCAACCGGAGCCGGGATTCGCATGAACCCTTCGCGGGGCTACTGCTTCAGCGTTCCGGTCCAGTTGAGGATGACTTCCTGAGGGTGCGTCTGGCCTCCCCCCAGCGCCTTCAACGCAGGAAAGCGCTCGCCGGGCGCCGGCGGTCCGAGGGAGGCGAATTCATTCGCATGAATCGGTAACGCGCTCGGCGTTCCGAATTCGAAGGTTTCGACGTTCTGAATGGGCACCACCATCAGCTTATCTCCGACGGAGTAGTAGATTTGCTTGCCCTCAACGGCCCAGTGAGGGGAAGTTCCCCCACCATTGGAAACTTGCCATTTTCCTCCTGGACCGGGGAAGGCCGTTACATAGACTTCAAACCTTCCCGACTCATCGGATTGATAGGCCAACCATTTCCCATTTGGTGACAGGACGGCGTTCAATTCATTCGCAGGCGATTGAATGAAGGGAGCCAATTTCTTGTCGCCTTCGAGATCGATGTAGTAGACGTCAGCCCGCGTGGCGTTGTTCTGCACCATGAGGAAAAGATAACGGCCGTTGGGAGACCAACTGCTGACGTTTCCAAAGGTCTTTGGCGTGTCCAACTTTTCCTGGGTACCGGAACCGCTGACCGGCTGGATCCAGACTCCGCTCGAGGCCGTGCCAGCAACGGTGCCAACCGCGAGCCTTTTGGCGTCAGGAGAAAATGCATAGCTAATGCTGGCGGCGTCCACGAATGTGCTGCGCGACATGGTATTGCGGCTGGTGTCGACGATCCAAACGTCTCCCTTGCCGGTATCGGGATCTGGGCGCACCACACCAACGAGCGCACCATTGGGGGAGGGGCGCGGAGCTATATATAGACCCGGCTCGCCAAAGCGTCCCACTTCTTTGCCGGTGCGATCGACCCACATGGGTTGAGTTTTCTGCAACGAGCCATGACGGTAGACGAGCGTGCCGTGAGCGGCACTGAAGGCGGCGAGATCACGCGCGTTCGCGTAGTCGAGTTTCTCGGCGACGGGCGTGGGATCGCCACTGAGCTTGAGCGACTTGGGATCGAAGTGCTGCGCCACCAGCACGTTTTCGCGCAAGTACAGCAGATATCCATCGGAATACTGGGCGTTCGAGGCGCTCGCCAATATCTCACGCGGCGGTTCGCCGGAGAGCGACGCACCGTACAGCGCCCCGAAGCCCGTGGTTGTGGTCGGCGCCCCGACTGCCTCGCGATAGGTAAAGAGGAAGTGATCGCCATCGGGCAGGAAGTATGGGTTGCGATGAGTCCAGCCCGGTTTTGCGTCGGTGACTTTTTCGGGCGTACCACCGCCCTCGGGCACTTTGTACAAAGGCTCACGAATGTTGGGAGTGAAGATGATTACGCCGCGCGAACTCCAGGATGCGCCACGACCCTCGGGGGCATCGCAAAGCACCTGCACCGGTCCGCCGGCCAGCGCTACCTTCTTTAATTTTCCCGCCGAAAAAAAACCGACGTATTTGCCATCGGGCGACCAGAAGGGAAAGGTCGGCCGCTCGACTTCCAGTTGACGAACCGCGCCAGTGGTTACGTCGCGCACCCACAACTTGGTTTCGGAAGCACCGCCAGTCAGAAAGGCGAGTTTCGAACCATCCGGGGAAAGTGCCAGCGGACCCGGCGAAACGGGGGCGAATTCCGTATCGGTGGGCGGCAGCCAGGATGCGGTCATCGGCCGTCGCGCGTCTTCAAGCCTGGCGCGACTCGACAAATAAACAACCAGAGCTGCGACAGCGAGAATCCAACCGACAGCAGCGGCAATCACCAGCGTGCGCTTTTGCACGACGCGGCGTGCGCGGACCTGAGCTGGAGCGCCAAGTTGGCTGGCCGACGCTTGCCCGATCCACTTCAATTGCAGCTTCAGATCGTGCACCGTCTGAAAGCGATCGTCGGGATCCTTGGCCAGACAGGATTTAATCACTTGCTCCAGCGCGGGCGGGGACATGGGCTGCGCCATGGAAATCGGCGGCGGGTCGGAAGCCAGAATCGCCGCGACGAGACTGGCCTGGCTTTTCCCCGTGAACGCACGCTTGCCGGTTGCCATTTCGTACAGCACTGCACCCAGCGCGAAAATATCGGAGCGCGCGTCGGCTTCTTTGCCTTCGGTCTGCTCCGGCGACATGTACTGGAACGTGCCCACGATCGTGCCCTGCGCAGTCAGGGGCTGATCGGCAGACGGGTGAGAAATTGTCATGGTCAGGCTGGAAGCTGGGGTCGCGCCCGCCGGAATGGCTTTGGCCAGGCCGAAGTCCATCAGCTTCGCGCCCGTCTTCGTGAGCATCACGTTCCCCGGCTTCAGGTCGCGATGGACGACGCCGCTTTTGTGCGCGCGCTCCAGTCCCTCACAAATCTCAATGCCGATTTTCAGCACCTGCTCGGTGGGCAGCGGACCTTTTCGCAGACGATCGGCGAGGGTTTCCCCTTCCAGAAATTCCATCACCAGGAAATCGATTCCGTCCTGATGGCCTACATCGTGGAGCGTGCAGATGTTGGGATGGTTGAGAGAAGAGATAGCGCGAGCTTCGCGATCGAAACGTTGCTTGGCTTCGATGTTGGCAGAAAGATGGCTGGGCAGAATTTTCACCGCGACCGTGCGGTCGAGGCGAGTATCTCTCGCCCGATAAACTTCTCCCATGCCGCCAGCGCCTATGGGAGATTGAATTTCATACGGACCGAGTTTCGTGCCAGAAGTGAGTGCCATACGCGGGCACAATTATAGCTTGACTGTTGTGCAGCGCGAATTCTTCAGAAGCCGGGGCTACTTCTGTGCGGGTGTTCCCGCCTCTTTCTGATAGGCGGTTGTGAGTGTGCCCTTGCTCTTGGCGATCGGCAGCAGAGTTGGATAGAACTGGACGAAGGTGGTGTCCACGGCCGCATGGGCGGCGTGGCAGGTGTAACAAGAGGCCTCCACGGGAACCATCTTGGCGATTTTGCTGTCATCGAATCCGAAGAAGGCCCACTTGTCCGGGAAGCGCGCCTCGTCTTTTACGTGCACCTCGAGCCCCATGACTTCTGTGTCCTGATAGTTGCCTTTCTCGTTGATCGAACCCTTGTCCTTCGCGCCGCGAACCTCGAGCACGAGCATGGTTTTGTCGGGCCAAGTCCCCGTCTCGACAAACGCCTTGTAGGCTTCAGGATTTACAAAGACATTGTCGAACATGTGGTGATCCATCTTCTGGATGGCTGGGTTGTAACTCATGTCGAAGCCCGTCGTCAGGTACACCCAGTCTCGATAGTGCTCGGGTAGCTTGAGCTGAGCGTCACTGGTATATTCCGGGCCCGGACTGGGAGACTTCGCGACTTGAGGGACGGCGGCAAGGGAAAACAAAACCGTCGCAGCGAGCAGCACGGTCATTGCTTTGGTGATCATGCGAGCAGTATCCGCCTGGACTGGCTAGAAGGGCTAGACCAGCTACTGCATAATGCTGTCGATTCGCTGCATTTTTCGCCGTTCGGGCGGCGCCGTGGAATACGATCTCCCTATGGAAACAAAGTACAGGGCCGCCTCTTCGCGGCGATGGCTGTGGTTTGCATCGATTTGGCTCGGCTTCGGGCTGATCGATGCTACGCAGACCGTTCTTGTGATGCGCGCGGAGGGCATGCACCACGCCTGGGTGAACCTGTTCTTTACAACTGTTTTTTCGTGGCTGCCGTGGGCGCTGGCGACGCCGCTCGTGATGCAACTTGGGCACCGGTTCCCCCCGGTGAAATTGCGGCCCTTCGCGACGTGGCGCGTTCATGCCGCCGCTTGTGCCACTGTCGGACTGATTTTCACCGCCTGGACGACCTTGCTGGTACGGCTGTTCAACCCTTATGCCAACTCTTCGCCTCTGGAGCCGTTCGTGGGGGTTTGGCTCGGGAAGTTCTTCAACGGAATTCTTTCGCTGCTGGTGCTATACGCCGCCATCCTCGCCGTCAACTATGTTCTAGACGCCAAAGAGCGCTCGGCTTTTCAGCAGACCGAGGCCGCGCGACTTAACGAGCAGCTCGCCAAGGCCCAACTGGATGCCCTCCGGCGGCAAATTGAGCCGCACTTCCTGTTCAATACGCTCAACGCCGTCGCCGGGCTGATCCGCGAGGGAAGAAGCAATGATGCGGTGAGCATGATTGCCGGGTTGAGCGACTTTCTGCGCCGGGTGTTGGAAGACTCCACTCAGCAACAGGTACCGTTGCGAGAGGAAATCGAGTTCACGCAGAAGTATCTGGACATTCAAAAGGTGCGATTTGCGGAGCGTCTTCAGCTCAGCGTCGATATACCCAAGGAACTTTATCCCGCGCAGGTTCCCAGCTTGATTCTGCAGCCCATGGTCGAAAATGCGGTCAAACATGGCATTGCAAAACGAGCGCAGGGAGGAGCGATTCGGATTGCCGCGTCTTGCTGCAACGGGATGCTGACCCTCAGCGTTTGCAACGATGGCCCCAGCCTACAGGCAGACTGGGAGAAGACTCGCTCCGGAATTGGCATCTCTAATGTGCGGACCCGACTGCGAAGCTTGTACGGAGACGCCTTTGCCCTGAGCATGCGAAACCAGGACGGTGGCGGCGTGGAAGTATCGGTTTCCCTGCCCTTAGTGGTTTCACCGCCCGTTAGGGAGGGTTGATTCGTGCGCGAGGCGGAACATCTTAAGCGAATCCGCACGCTGGTTGTGGACGATGAACCGCTCGCCCGCAGCAATCTCACCGTGCTATTGCGGCTCGATCCCGAGATTGAAATTGTGAGCGAATGCGGATCGGGCATGGAGGCTCTGGCAGAGATTCGCAAGTCGAAGCCGGACCTCGTCTTCCTCGACGTTCAGATGCCGGAGTGCGACGGGTTTGATGTGCTCGAAATGCTGGGCGGAGATCTGCCTCCCGCAGTCGTCTTCGTTACGGCTTACGATCAGTACGCGCTGCGGGCTTTCGAGTCAGGAGCGCTCGATTATCTCCTGAAGCCGTTCGATAATGCTCGATTTGATCGGGCACTCGCCCGCGCGAAAAGCAGACTCGCGCATGGCAGGAATCCGCGGCAAGCCATGGAGTGGCTATCCGTGAAGAGCGCCGGTCAGGTTTCGTTTCTGAAGATCTCTGAGATCGATTGGATCGACGCTGCGGACTACTACTCATGCCTGCACGTGGGCACAAAGACACATCTTTTGCGCCGCAGCTTGTCGGAACTCGATCAAGAGCTGGATCCCAGCGTCTTTTGCCGCATTCACCGTTCCACCATCGTAAAACTCGATCGAGTCCGCGGTCTCAAGCTCAACGAGAATGGCGAATACGACGTACTGCTCGACAATGGAGCCAGACTTCGGTTGAGCCGGCGCTACCGCAAGCAACTGCAATCTCGTTTGAATGTCCGCAGTTCGAATCCCCTCTGATTCAGTCCCCAGTTCTGTTTCTGTTTTGGTGATATCCTTCCGGCCACGCTGTTTTCGTGGGCCGCGCGACTTGTTTCCCGCGCTTTCACGTCTTGCAGCGGGGAGGCTGCCCAGAATGCGCAAAGTGCTTTTGACAGGTCTGCTTTTGGTTGTGCTTGTGGCCAGCGCGGTCGCGCAGGCGCCGACGCTGCAAATGAATGTTATTTACGTGTGCACGGACGGACAGAGCTTCAAAGTCTTTTCGTGCAACGACACCACCGGTGCCTGTGACTATCAAAACTACAAGAAAGGGCAGGCGTACCAGCGAGGCGAAGCGCTTCGCGTACAACTGGCTGCTTTACTTCCGGCGAAATGCCACGCACAGACGCCGGCCGAAGCGCAGGCTGATCCGCACCGCGGCGAAATTCCGCCTGCGCCTTCTCCGTTTAAGGCACGCGCTGCCGGCGCTGGAAGCGGTTCAGTTCCAGCATCCCCGAATCAAAGCGGGCCCGGCGCCGGCGGATTCAAGGTCGGCGACACGGTGCGCGTTTTGGTCAACGGCTGGCAGGAAGCCACAGTCATCGAGGTCCACGGCCGGTCGTACATGGTCCATCTGCCGAACGGAATCAACGTTTCAAAAATGTGGCCGTTCGAAATACACCGGGTCGGAAAGCTTACAGCGGAGGATCACGCGGCGGGCCAATACGACCTGCACGATCGCGTGCAAGTGCTGGTGAATGGGAAGTGGATGGAGGGCGAAATCCGCGGGCAAAATAACGTCAACATGTATGACATCAAGGTCCCGGGCGTGGATACCGGCTTCGGCTCTGACATTGTGAATACGACGGCCGACAATATCCGCATGTCAACCACGCCGGCGCCTGCGCCTCCCGCGCAACGGGCCGCTGGGCAACCTCCCAAGCCGGGGCTCGTCAGCTGCGCCGGCAAGTACGAAGGCCGGTGGGAGCACGTCTCGGGCATGGGAGGCATGAAGGTCGTTTTCCGCTCCGGCAAGGCAACGATTACTGAGGGATTAGGCGGAGAGATGCCGTTCGATTGCTTTACGGGCGACGGCAAAGTCGTTTTTTACAAGGCGGGATCGTTCAAGCCCTTCTCCTACGACTTCGACATTAATCTCGACGGAACATTGCAGACGCCGCTCGGAGCCATCAAGAAAATGGGGAATTGACGCAGCCAACTCCCCACTCAATGTCGGACGCAGTCTCTTCAATGGCGGCAGGCCGTTACTGCCGCTGACCCAGCGAACAGTCTGGATTTACGTTTTGAATGTAGATCCCGTTATTGCCGGTGCGGTCGTCCTCAAATGCCACAGCCGCGATGCTGGAAGGCGCAATCGCCGCGACCAGCCGGGCCTTATCGGATGGTAACGAGGATACTGGAAATTGCGCGCACACCGTCGCGCCCGCATCGTCGAGCCGGGTCGCTTGAATGGTTGACGATCCAAAGCTTTGCATATCTACCCAGAACACCAGCGCGCCGCTGCCGACCTGCACGGTCGAGACGAAAATCTGCTGATCGGCTCCGAGCGGCACAATGGAGAGTCCGTCCGCACCCCACTCCAACGCACCCGTTGAGTTGAACTTCTGGCCATACACTCCGTTCAACACCTGGTTAGAGTCCTCTTCGGTCCAGAACATGAACACTTCGTCGGTGGCCTTGCTGTACGCCGCGGCGGGCGACACGCGTACGTTGATGGTGTCGCCGGAGCCTGCCACCCCATTCTGTGGGAAGGCCGCGCTGCCATCGCTGCGGATGTGCTGGGCGAAGCACTGCAGCGTAGGAATGCTGGTGTACCACGCAAAAACCGCGCCGCCGTTTCCGTCATAGACGAAATAAGGAAAATTGCCGAATTGCAGCGAGCCTACGTTGAAAATATTTACGTTGCCGCTTCCCCACAGCAGGCTGCCGGATGAAGAAACTTTATTCGCCCACAGTTGGCTGTTGCTGCCAAACCCCTGGTTGCTTACCCAGGAGACAATCACCGATCCATCGTCGGCAGTGTGCAAGTCGGCCAGCAGATAGTCGTATCCGCTTTGGCTGAACGTGACGCCGCTGCCCCATTGCGCGACGCCATGGGAATCGAGTTTCTGTAGCACGACGTCGCTGTTGCTGGTCCAAGCCACCACAGTGTATCCGTCGCTGGTGCCCACAATTTTGGGCGCGGCGTGAAAATTGGAATCGCTGGTCAACTGCACTCCATGCCGTGACCAAAGCGCGTTGCCGGACGGAGACATTTTCGCCGCCGTCACCTGTTGATTGGCGATGCCTTCCCGCGTGTCGAGAAATGCGATGAGCGCATTGCCGTCAGTGTCCACGCCGAGGCCGTAATCTTCGGTAGAGCTGTTTGTGAGATCGGCCACCATGATGCCGCCCTGCGGTAATTTCTCCACCCCGCCGGAACTCAAGCGCTGATAGAAAACGTCGTATCCCTGTGGATGTGAAGTTGATGGATTCGAGTCGAACCAGCTCGCGTACCAGCCATTCTGCTTCAACGGCAACAGCTTGGGCTGCACCTGGTCGCTGCCGTTCGGGTTAGCGGCAAGGGCCAGGTTCGCCATTGGATCAGACGACCATTGTGCCCAGGCAACCGAAGTGAAAGCAAGTGTCAACAATGCAGCGGCTGAAACGCGAAACATTTTTTTCATGATTTCCCCAGGAAGTCGGATTGAGGCTGGCAATTTGGCCTCACGCAGAGTACTACCTGCCGAATGCCGCGTCAATCAAGGAGTTTGGCGGGGCGTCGCACAACATGCCGTCGGTCAGTCAGGTCAGGGACTCGTGGCCACTCTTCTCACCGAAGACCTCGGCGGTGAAGGCTTCGATGCTCGCACCTTTTTGCCAGGCATCCGCAGGCAGTCCCGCTTTACGGCAGGTTTGCTCGAGAAAAATGGTGCGGTCCCAGGCGCGCTCGACAGGAACTTGTGGCAACAGGAGGCCGCGACGCCCATGCCAGCTAATCAAGAGACCGTGACGGCCGACTTCGATTTCCTCGGCGCGAACCGGTTTAGCCGGCGACAGAATGCTCAACTCAATCTCGAGATGTGGTGCCTCTTCCTGAGTGACGGGCGAGAAGCGGTTGTCCTCGAAAGCAGCGGCGCGCGCGGTTTCAGCCACGGCTCGGAATACTGAGCAGGTGGGCAATATGTAGCCGACGCACCCGCGCAATTCTTCTTTGCCCCGCTCTTCTCCCAGCCGATTTCCCGGCAGATCTCCCGGCAGGTTTTTGGGCAAATAGAGCGAAGTGAAAACGCCACGAGGTTCGGCGAGGTGAGGGGTGGGAGGATCCAAAGAAATCTCCCGATGCTGCAACGCCGACAGAATGGAATCGTGCGCCAGCCGAAGAAGCTGCGTGCGCTCTTCGGAAGAAAATTCCCGGCTGGGAGCCGCGCCGATTGCGGGCTTGCCTTCTTGAGATTCGTTTGTTTCCGAGGCAGTCACTGCCGGGGACGGATTAGGCTGTAGGGGCGACATCGGCATCTGCCCGTCGCGGGGCCGGCTGTGCTTTCTGGCGACGGCTGAGAATAAACGCGCGGCGCCGGCGCTTCGAGACGCGCCGGTCGATCTTCGACCAGAATGCGGCAAAGTAATCGACGCCTGAAACCAAAGAAACACAGACCACGAACCACACAGAGACGAAAGCGATCCAGTGCACCGGGAAGATGAAGTTCCCGTAAACCGGCCACTCTTTCCAGCGGTGATCGAGGATTACCGCGACCACGGAAACGATCTGCACCACCATCTTGAACTTGCCCAGTTCGCTGGCTTCGATGGTGAAACCACCTGACGCGGCGATCGATCGCAGCCCGCTCACCAGAAACTCGCGGCCGATAATGATCACCGCGATCCAGGCCGGTACCAGGCTGGGATTGAACTGCACCAGCGTAACGAAAGCGGCGGCGATCAAAAGTTTATCGGCCATGGGATCGAGCAGAATGCCCATGGTCGTGATCTGGCCGCGCTTGCGGGCCAGGTATCCATCGATGCCGTCGGTCATCGAGGCAGCAATGAATATCGCCGAGGCGATCAGTTCCTTAGCGCCGTGTTCGCTACTGAAATGATTGGAAGACAAAATCCAGATCAGCAAGGGAATGCTGCAAATGCGGATCAGCGAAATGGAATTGGGCAGGTTCACCGCGGCTCAACAACGCTTCCGGAGACACCTACGATTATCCTCCACGGTGAGAGGGAACGCAATCGTGGGAGTGCGTAAACTGGGACACGAAAGTTCCGGCGCCGTTCCGGGCGACTCCGCCCGATTATTTTGGCGTGGCCGGAGCCGCGGCGCTCGGCTTCGGCTGTTTGGCGATGATCTGGTCCTTAATCTTGTCGTAAGTGGCCTGGGGGATGATCTTCTTCTGCACCAGATCCAGCTTCGTTCGATAAGGACGGCCGTCGATAATTTTCTGCGAGTAGGCGTCGCCGATGCCAGGCAGGGCTTTGAGTTGGTCCTTGGTGGCGGTGTTGATGTCGAGTTTGTCCGCGGCAGGCGCGGCGGCGGTGTGCGGCGCGGCAACAGCGTTAGAGCGCCGCGGCGCAACCGCAGGCAACAGCAGCGACGCAAGCAGCAGGGGCAGCATCCGTGAAAATAGTCTCTTCGTGCGTAAACTCATGAATTTTTCCCTCCTCAGTTCCTCAGTCTCTATGCTGCAAGTACCCGGTTTCTGACTGGCAACCGGGTACTGGCAGACGGCAACTGGAATCAAGCGTAAATGCCGCGCTGGCGGATGGTGTAGGCCACGCGATCGATCGCCAACATGTAAGCCGCGATGCGATTGTTCACCTTGTGCGTCTCGGCATAACGGACCACATCCCCAAACGACGAGATCATAATCTCTTCCAGTTGCTCGTTAACAACCGACTCTTTCCAGAAGTAGCCCTGGCGGTCCTGCACCCACTCAAAATAAGAAGTGGTCACGCCGCCCGCGTTGGCCAGAATGTCTGGGATCACGAATACGCCTTTATCAGTCAAAACATCGTCGGCGGCCGACGTGGTGGGACCGTTGGCGCCCTCGGCCAGGATGCGGCATTTCACGCGATCGACGTTGCGCGACGTGATGACGTTCTCAGTCGCGGCGGGAATCAGAATTTCGCAATCCGTGATTAGTAACTCGGCAGCATCGTAAGCTTCCGCGCCGGGAAAGCCATGCACCGTTCCATTCTTCTGGCGGAATTCGACGAGCGCGTTCAGATCGATGCCGGCCTTGTTGTACAGGCCTCCGCCCACTTCAGCGATGCCGACAACTTTGTATCCTGCCTGATGCATTAAGTGCGCAGCGTTCGAGCCCACGTTGCCGAAGCCCTGCACGATCACGCGGCTACTCTCGCGCGACAAGCCCAGTTTCTTGATGGCCTCGTCGCAGACCACCATCACACCGCGGCCGGTAGCCTCGCGGCGTCCGCGGGAGCCGCCAATGTTGATGGGCTTGCCGGTCACGCACGCAGTGACCGTCTGGCGCATGTGCATGGAATAGGTGTCCATCATCCATGCCATAATTTGTTCGTTGGTGTTGACGTCGGGAGCTGGGACGTCTTTTTCCGGTCCGATGAATTCGATCAGCTCCGAAGTGTAACGCCGGGTCATGCGCTCGATCTCGCCCATCGACATCTTGTGCGGATCGCAGATCACGCCACCCTTGGCGCCGCCGAAAGGAATGTTCACCACGGCGCACTTCCAGGTCATCCAACTGGCGAGGGCGCGCACTTCATCGAGCGTGACGTCGGGCGCGTAGCGGATGCCGCCCTTGGCCGGGCCGCGCGCAATCGAGTGCTGCACGCGGAATCCGGTGAAGACTTCGAGGCGGCCGTCATCCATCTGCACAGGGATGTAGACCGTCAGTTCGCGGTTGGGATAGCGCAGAACCCGCCACAGACCTTCGTCAAGATTTAGCTTCTGGGCAGCCAGGTCAAAACGCGCCCGCTGCGATTCCCATGGATTGCTTTCTTTATCGACGGTCGGTGGGGCGGTCAGGGTAGTCATAAATGGCTCTCCGGAATCATTGCGATCAAGCTGTCGGCCAGCGCCGGGATGGTCCCCCGGGTGATTAGGCAAACGTTCCGAGTATATGAGCCGGGATGGGCTGTAAGCAAGGCGTAGACTAGTGAACTCCCATAGTAAAACTGAGTGAACTCTTACAAATCAATCTCCATCCCCTCAGCAGCGGCACGCACTTTGGGATAGTAGTTGCGTGCCTCGTCCACTACCTTGTCAATCACGGCATCCGTGTGCTCGGGATCGTGGTGAAATAACACCAGTTCTTTCGCGCCGCTCTGCATCACGACATTGACGGCTTCGCGCCAGTGACTGTGTCCCCAGCCGCGGCGACGCGCTTCGTACTCCTCAGGAAGATACTGCGCGTCGTAGATGAGCACATCCGCGCCTTCGGCCAGCTTGCGGACGGCTTTGTCGAACTCCGCATCGCCGGGCTCGTTGTCGGTGGCGTAGACCAGAATTCCATCTTTGGTTTCAAGACGGAAGCCCATGCATCCCTGAGGATGGTTAAGCCACGCAGTCTGCATCTGGACGCCGTCTTCGATCATGACGCGTCCGGCTTCGATGTCATAGAAGTCGCGATGCGCCGTCATCTGATCCAGTCGCACCGGAAAATACGGCGCAGCCATCTGATCGGCCAGAACTTGCTTCAGGCTGCGGGTTCGGGTGGAACACTGGAAGAGAAAACGGTTCTCCGCATTCGAATACAGAGGGCGAAAAAACGGCATGCCCTGAATGTGGTCCCAATGAAAGTGCGAAACGAAGACATGAGCAGAAAATGCGCGGTCGCCAAATTCGCTCAGAAGTTGCTGGCCGAGCACGCGGAATCCAGTACCGCAGTCGAAGACGTAGATGCGGTCGCCGAAACGCACTTCGACGCAGGAGGTATTGCCTCCATAGCGCATGTTCTCGGATTGTGGGGTCGGCGTAGAACCGCGTACGCCCCAGAACTTAATCCGCATAGGCTCGTGACCACACGAGGGCCCGGTTGCTGGTATCTACCTTGATATCTTCGGTGCAGGGGAGGCATCCGTCAATTGCCGGATTGGTTCACCGCTCACTATATTTATCAAGCTATCCCGAATGGCGAAGAAGGCACCTATAGGACGCGGGAGATAACAGACTTCAGCTTCTTAGCCGCATCGCCTATCGATCCCTTCTTTAGACGCCTTTATGCGCACGCTGATATTCCAAGTTGACGCGTTCACTACACGCCGCTTCGCAGGAAACCCTGCCGCAGTCATACCGCTGCCTGAGTTTCCGGCGGATGAGATTCTGCAGGCGATTGCCGCCGAGAACAACTTGGCAGAGACGGCTTTTCTGGTCTCCGAAGGCGGCAACTATCGCCTGCGCTGGTTCACTCCCGTCCTCGAAGTACCGCTTTGCGGCCACGCCACTCTGGCCAGTGCCGCCGTGGTCATGGAGAGACTGGAGCCCGGACGCAGCAGCGTAGTATTCCACTCGGCGAGCGGACCCCTGACCGTAAGGCGGTCGGATGCGGGTTACGTCATGGACTTTCCGGCGCGGCCGTCTGCGCAAGTTGCGCCGCCCGCTGGACTGGCGGAAGCGCTGGGAGTGGCGCCAGTCGAAGTCTTCGTCAACCAGTTCAACTACCTTGCTGCGCTGGAGAGGGCGCCGACCTTGCGCGAGATTGCTCCCGACATGGCGGCGGTGGCTCGCCTCGACCGGCCGGGGTTGATCATCACTGCGCCAGGGGATGGAATCTACGACTTCGTCAGCCGCTACTTCGCCCCGGCCAAGGGCATTCCGGAAGATCCCGTAACCGGGGCGGCGCACTGCATGCTGGCGCCGTATTGGGCAAAACGACTGGGCAAAACTGGGTTCCGCGCTTTCCAGGCCTCGCGACGCGGCGGAGAGATCCTATGCCGACTGGCTGGCGATCGCGTCGAACTGGAAGGCGCATGCGTCTTCTATCTGGAAGGCGAGGTGGAAATCTGAGGAGGTTTACGGAAGCCAACGCCAACACGGCGCAATTCTATGTCGGCCAGCACTTGAGGGGAAGGCCTCCCGTAGCACCTCCCCTATAATGAAGCGCTAGGCAGTGGAACCGTTCGGCCTTGTCTTTTACATGATCAATCCCGAGTTCAAAGAGTTCTCCCGTCTGGCTCGTACGGCGACCTTGGTGCCGGTGGTGAAATCGGTGAGCGCCGATCTGCTCACGCCAGTCTCCGCCTTTCTGTCGATTGCGCAAAACGAACCGCATGCGTTTCTGCTGGAGTCAATCGAGCGTGGCGAGCAGATTGGGCGCTACACGTTCCTGGGAGCGCGGCCCTACATGCGGCTCCGGGCGCGGGGGAACGTCGTTGAAATTGAACGCGGACGCAGGCGTGAACGGCACGAAGGCAATGTCTTTGAGTTCGTGAAGCTCTTGCTGAGCGAACATCGGCCGGCCGCGATGCCAGGGCTGCCGCCGTTTACCGCTGGAGCTGTCGGATATTTTTCTTACGACGTGGTCCGGCAACTGGAAAAGATTGGTGAGCGGGCGACAGACGATCTTTCTCTGCCGGATTGCGAGTTGATGTTCTTCGACCGGCTGCTGGCCTTCGATCACCTGCGCCACCAGATTCACATCGTGGCAGCGGCCGATGTTTCGCGGGAGAATGCGCGCAGTGCCTACAACCGCGCCGTCCACGATATTGCCGCGCTCGAGAGAAAGCTCGCCGCGGGGTTGCGTCCAGCGATGTGGCGTAAATCCGCGAAGAAGAAGCCAGGTACGCTCAAGATCCACGCGGGAGCTACGCGGGCGAAATTTCTACGCAGCGTGGAGCGCTGCAAAGAATACATTGCGGCGGGCGACATTTTTCAGGTGGTCCTTTCGCAGCGGCTCGACTTCATCCCCGGAGTTGCGCCGTTCGATCTTTACCGCGCCCTGCGCCAGGTGAATCCTTCGCCCTATCTTTATTTTCTGCGGATGGGCGAGTCGCAGATCCTCGGCTCATCACCGGAGATGCTGGTGCGCGTGACCGGGCGCAAACTGGAATACCGGCCCATCGCCGGCACGCATCCGCGCGGGCGCGACGAAACCGAAGACCTGCGCCTGGAGCAACAGATGCGCAACGACGAAAAAGAGCGCGCTGAGCACGTAATGCTGGTCGATCTTGGCCGCAACGATCTCGGCCGCGTCAGCGAGTATGGCTCGGTGAAGGTGAAAGACCTGATGTATGTGGAGCGCTACTCCCACGTGATGCACCTGGTCTCGGCGTTGGAAGGCACGCTGCGCAAGGATCTCGGCGCGCTCGATGCCTTCGCCGCCTGCTTCCCGGCGGGCACGCTAAGCGGCGCGCCCAAAGTCCGCGCCATGCAGATCATCGAAGAACTGGAACCGGTGCGCCGCGGCATCTACGGCGGTTCGGTGCTCTACGCCGACTTTGCCGGAAACCTGGATTCCTGCATCGGCATTCGCACCATGCTAATGCAAGGCAAGCACGCGTACTTGCAGGCGGGAGCGGGCATCGTGGCGGACTCCGATCCGGCCCGCGAGTTCGACGAATCGATGAACAAGGCGCAAGCGCTGCTGCGGGCGGTGGAGATGGCTAGGGGCAGGGGTTAGGGGGCAGGGGTTAGCGGTCAGGAGTTAGGGATTAGCGCCTTGATCTTGGCGGCTGACAGATTTCCCGGGCTAAATTCCGATCCCTAAGCCGGTTTCCCGTTTTGGCAAAATCCACAGGGCCATGGTGACATCGGTCACATCGAAAGAAATGTTCCCGGGTTGATACTCTGCAGATGCAATGCTTGACAATGCAGCCCGTGGAATCCTATCGGGATCTTATTGCCTGGCAGAAATCGATGCATCTGGTGGTCTGCTGAAACGCACTACCGAAATAGCAAAAATCCTTAACGGACTATTGAGTTCCCTAGCGAGACGGAAGTAGAACAACTGATCCATAAACTGAACCCTAGCCCTAGCCCCGAGCCCTAATCCCTAGCCCCTAATCCCTAATTCCTAGAAAATTCTCCACCAGCTTCTTCCCTGAATCCGTCAGCACGCTCTCAGGATGAAACTGCACTCCCTCGACGGCAAATTTTCTGTGGCGCAAACCCATTATGGTTCGGGTTCCATCTTTCTCCGTAGTCCATGCGCTGACCTCCAGCTCCGTCGGCAAATCTTTCTCCTCGACGATGAGTGAGTGGTAGCGCGTGGCTGTCATCGGCGTCGGCAGGCCGCGGAAGATAGTTTTGCCATCGTGCGTGACTGCGCTGGTCTTGCCATGCATCAGGTGAGGAGCGCGCACCACGTTGCCGCCAAAAGCCGCGCCAATAGCCTGATGCCCAAGGCAAACTCCGAGAACCGGTACTTTGCCTGCGAAATGGCGAATCAGGTCAATGCTGATGCCTGCATCTTGCGGCGTGCACGGACCCGGCGAGACCACGATACGCTCCGGTTGCATCGCTGCAACGTCGGCCACACTGACTTGGTCGTTGCGGCGCACCTCAACCTTTGCACCAAGTTCCCCGAGATACTGAACCAGGTTGTAGGTAAAAGAGTCGTAGTTGTCGAGAACAAAGACCACAAGTAACCGTCCTCCGTGAAGTTTACACGCACACGCGCCACGTGCGGCCAGAACGGAACTAACTCTCGCTAATTCAACGCCGGGGAAACCCTGACCTGCCGGATCGGGCCATCCCCGTTCCCCAAGGGTGGTATTGACGGGACCGGCCCTTCAACGTCATCCTAGAACATAGTTAATCGCCACTTCATTAGCTTGGAGTAACGCATGGCAGAAGCCCAGCAAGAAAAGAGGGCTGCACGACGTTTCGCGCTCCGAATTCCCGTAGCCGTCGCCCGGGGCGAAAAGTCAGATTTCGATGAATCCGCTGAAATCCGCGACGTAAGCGCGCGCGGTATTAGCCTCTACCTCGACTCACCTATCGAGCAGGGATCGCCCATCGGCTTCACGCTCACACTTCCGCCTGAAATCACGCTCACGGAAAGCATCCGCGTGCAATGCAAAGGCCGGATAGTGCGGATCGAGGACAATACCGCCGAGGGCAAGATGGCGGTAGCCGCGGTCATTGAAGAGTACGAATTCCTGCCCCAAAGCTGAAGCAGGCTCCGGAATCCCGCCCTGCCGGTAGCGGCCGCGATTCCTGCCACTTCTTTACCTTCCTGACAAGTGATAATGTTGCTCTAAGGGTTAACTGTTCTCGTTCCTAGGGGATTTCTTTGCCGCGATCTCGCATTCAGCGGGTTGTCGTCGTGCTGCTGGCGGCGCTGGTGGTGACGAGAGCTTCCTCGCAAAACACCGAGCCTCAAAGAACCAGTTCCTCCAAACCCGAGGTTGCGGTCGTCAGCAGCGTGCGTATCGTGCAGGACCGCGGTGTTCCAGCCCTTGAAGTTGTCTCTACTCACCCCGTCGTGCCCACGATTCGGATCCTGGATTCGCCTCCGCGGCTGGTGATGGACCTCGCCAACGCGCGCATGGGACTAAAGCGCAAGCGGATTCCCGTATTGCAGGAAAACATTCTGACCATCCGGGCCGAGCAATATCAGATAGAGCCTCCCGTCACCAGGATTGTGCTCGACTTGCTCGTTCCCTACGGCTTTACCTGGGACGTCGCGGGCAATCGCCTGATGGTGCGACTCAAGGCCCCAGAGGACCCCAATGCAGCCAACAAGAAGTCGCAGCTTCAGCCGCCGAAGGCGTTGTCATTGTCACCCGTTGCCGCAACAGCGGTCGTCCCTGCTGCCAGCGGCATCGGCGAGGTTGTGATGGCTGATAAGCGCTTCGCGGCGGGGTCGTCACTGACCGCCGGCACCGACACCGCAGTGTTGGCGTTGTCGCGAGGCGGCGAGGTCAGGGTCTGTCCCGGCACAACCCTTTCGGTGACGCCTGCGAAAAACACGAAAGACCTGATGCTGGGCATGAGCACCGGCGCGCTAGAGACGCACTACGCACTCAATTCGTTCCACCGATACCGTGCTTACTCCGGACTTCCGCATCCAGTTCGCGGGCCCCGGAGAATTCCACTTTGCCGTCAGCACAGACTCGCACGGTAATACCTGCGTGCGCGGACTGAAGGGCAACACCTCTTCGGCGGTCGTCGCCGAGTTGATTGGCGACCGCGTATATCAAGTGAAACCAACCGAGCAGGCGGTATTTCATTCCGGAAGGATCGATAAGGTCGATACCGATGTCCCTCTGGAATGTGGCTGCCCGCCGCCTGTGCCCACCCTGCGCACCGATACGTCCCCGGCCCCGGCGGGCGCGGATTCTGCGTCGTCGGCCAATACCAACTTGAACCAGACGCTTTCGAACGGAGCCGAAACCCGTCCCCTTCCACCTTCGCAGCCGGGCGACGTTCACATCCAGGTGGACGCGCCGTTCGTTTTTGAAGGTAAGAAACGTCCCCGCCCGCACCGGTTGACGAGGTGGCGGCGCTGCCAGTAACGGCGTCGGCAAGTCAGCCCGTCCGGCAGGAGCCCCAAGTGCTGCCCCCGGACGCTTCAACTCCGACCAAGCAGCCCCAGCCCGAGCAGCATCGCCTGCTGCACCGGATCGGAAGGTTTTTCGCTGGCATCTTCCGCTAGGGCAAGTAGAAGAGCTGCCCTTACCCGCGGTTGATGACGCGCCGAAGTGGTTCCACTTTTTCGCGCAAGCCTTCTGCGATGTCGGCGCCGCGCTCGGCCACGTCGCGCACGCGTTCTTTTGCGTCGCGAACCCGGTCTCTGGCCTCTTCGGTCCAGTCCTGCACCGTATCTTTGGCGTCTTCATAACCGCGTTTCAGGTCGCGGCGGAATTGCTTGCCGGTTTTCGGGGCAAGCGCCAGCGCCGTCAGGGCGCCCGCGCCGAGCCCAATGAGAAAGAAAGTGACAGCGGTCCCTATGTTGCTGCCTTCGGATGATTCATAGCGTCCAAAGCTCATGATTGTGACCTCGTTTCACGTGGCAGGAAAACGCCGGGCAAACTTCCGCGCCGGCTGCAATCTCTCGCCAGTCTGCAATTCTAGTCCTCCGCAAGGGCGGTGGCGAATCCACTTGTGGGCAACGAATGTCGCCACATTACGATGAATGCAGCTTCGGGAAGGTTTCCTTTCTCCCCGGCCTGAGTGTAAAATAACTTTTCGGCCCTGCTGCAACAGAATTGGTGTGGCGGAAACAGTGGCCTGCCCGCCTTCCGTCAGCCAGCAAACCGCACTCATTTTGAGGAGATTGTTTTAACCGATGTCGATCCCGGCCACCCAAATGCGTCCCGGCATGATCATCAAGCACAACAATGATCTGCACTCCGTATTCAGCGTCGAACACCGCACGCCCGGCAACCTTCGTGCCTTCATCCAGGCCAAGCTGCGCAACCTGCGTACCGGAGCCATGTTCGAGCACCGATTCCGCTCGCCCGATCCCATCGAAAAGGTCAACGTTGACGAAGTCGACATGCAGTTCCTCTACGCCGACGGCGACAACTACTACTTCATGGATACGGCGAATTACGAACAGACCCACCTCACCAGGGATATTCTGGGCGGTGCCGTGGATTACTTAATCGAGAATCTCGAAATCAAGGTCGAATTCTTCGATGGCAAAGCCGTAGGCATCGAACTCCCGCAGACCGTAATCCTTACCGTAGTCGAGACCGAGCCGGGGCTGAAGAGCGCAACCGCCTCCAGCGTAACCAAAGCCGCCAAGACCGAAACCGGCCTTGTAGTGCACGTGCCGCCCTTCATCAACGAAGGCGAGAAGATCAAAGTAGACACCGCCGAAGGCGTCTATCTCTCCCGCGCGTAACATTCAATCCGTCATCCTGAGCATTCAATTTGTCATCCTGAGCATTCAATTTGTCATCCTGAGCGTAGTGAGTGCCTCGCAAAGCGAGGCACTCACTAAGTCGAAGGATCCCTAGCAGCGCCGCGCGACCACCGAGGCCGCAAGGGGCGGGTGGCCCGCCGTTAACGATCTTTGCGTGCATCATTCCCACTGAGGGTGCCCCATCCTTGCGTTCCTTGCAAGGGTGGGCGGCGATGCTGCGTGTGCTATTTGATTTTGTTGTGGACACGTGATCAAACCCACTTGGCGCCTGGATTTCCGACTCCTGCCCTTCGCAAAAAACGCGAAGGAACGGGGCACTCACTGTGTTGGTAATTCCTGCAAGATCAAAAGCCCGGGCCACCCGCCATCCCCTCAAGATCACGGGGTTCCGCCCACGGGCCGCTAGGACTAAGCGCATTCATGTGCGCACATCTTGGGGCCGAAGCACCGAAGAGTCAACGCGGCGCTTGCAACGCGCGGCGGCGAGATCAGCAGGAGCATTCGATGGCGACACCGCAGATGGTTTCGCCTTTCCCCGTTTTGGCGACCGAGACGCAAATCGTTAGCCGCTCGCGGCAGGCTCGCAGGAGCACCTCCGCGACGCCCTGCTCCCGGCACGCGAACGCGCGGCTGCGCGCGCAATCGCGCAGCACGAATCCCTCGAACTCGCCGAAGCAGTCGAAGAGTACCCGGCACACTTTGCCGGTGTAGTGTTGCGAAGGCCGGCATCCTTCCCCCACCGGCGGTTGCACGCCCAGCGGGGAAGGCGCGATGCCTGAGGCGTTGCCGCCGGAACCATCCACGCGGCCGGAAACGTAATCGATGTAGCGCTTCACCACCGGATGCCAGCGATACACCGGGGGCATCTGCAGCAAGCGCCATTTGAGAATGGCCAGCGTGTTTTCCTCGCGCGACCGCAGCGCTTCATCGCCGGTGACGGGAATCTTCACCTGGAACGCGCCGGTCACATAGCGGGTCGGCCGGCCGGGCTTGCGGACGACCGCCGCATCCGCGGTGCGGAAAAACGCGTCTCTCTGCCGCGAGGCCAAACGCCGCACTACGATGTTGAACTCCTGCCCGGTGGTGATCCCGAGCGGGAGGTTCACGGTGAAGAGCCCGGCGAAGCTGCGCAGCGACGACGGCGGAATGGGGATGTAGGTGACGCCTTTGACCGTCGTGCATTGGATAGTGTGCGCGTCGCTGGCCGAAAGCCTCTGCGTGCGATAGAGGCCGGCGGCCAGATTCAAAACGTCGGCCGCCGCCACCTGCGGCCAATAAATGTAGGCAGTGCTTCCCGGCGGCGTGTTGCCCCAGTCAATCATCAACTCGTCGGGAGAGTTGCCGACGCCCGCAAAAACTTGCTCCGCACGGGTCGGGCATGTGTCGAACGCCTGCGGGACGCGGTGCGTGGATTCCGGGCCGGGATTGCCCGACAGCGTGACCTGCAAATTGCGCTGCGCCAGCTTGTCGGAGTTCCCTGGGCTCATGGTAAGGCCATTGCTGTTGACGATGGGCGTGTTGTCGTAGGCGATCTGGGCCACCAGGCAGTGGTGCGTGCCCGGGTACTTGCTGTTGTTGCTGGCATCGTAGACATCGAGAAAGCAGGCGTAGTAGGCCCAGAGGTCGTCCTGGCCACCGGGGACCGCCAGTGATTGGATGTTGTTGTTGCTTTTCGTGGGATCATAGTCGCTCACCCCCGAACTGCCGGTGGCGAAATACGGAACAGTTTGAAGCGTTTGCCCGCTGGGATCGAGCGGAAGATTGGTGGCCGAGGCCAGTGGGAAAATCGGCAAGTTGAAGTCCGGACTGGCCGCGTTGGTCCCCAAAGTGCTCGGATAGGTAGTGCCGGGGTTGAAGTCCGTGTCGCAGGATTGCGCCACCCACAGCCGGAAGAAGACGCGCACGTTGCTGGCCGAAGCCATGGCCCCGTTGAGGCGCACGCGGGCAATGGCGAAGTTGTAGTTCTTGTTGCCGTTGGAGTCGAGCGGCGTGACCGAGGAGTCGCCGGTTTCAAAGCCGCCCTGGCCGGGAAGTGCGTCCAGCGGGTCGATCAGCGCCGGCGCGGTGTAGCCGTTGGCCCCGTTGTTGAGGAAGCCGATCAGGTTCTGGATGAAGCCGTAGGGGTCGCTGCCCATGGTCGGCGCGCCGCTGAGCGGGCTTTGTCCGGAAATGACGGTGAAGACCCGCAGGTCCTGGCTGAGCCAGAAGACGCTTTGGCTGTTCGAGGCATCCACGTTGGAAAAATACGGATTCGCCCCCGCCACCAGGAAAAAATTCTCGGAGGCCTGCGAGGTGTTTCCCGGCACCACGTCCGTCCCGGTCAGAATGTTTGCGGTGAGTTCGAGCGGCGTTTCACCCGCCGCAGGAAACGCCGCCAAAGCGTTGATTCCCATCGCGGGGTTCACCGTGAAGAGCACGTCGTAGGCGAAGCGGATGCGCTGCGGGGTGGTCAGGTCGTTGGAATCTTCGGGTTGCACCGGAATCGTCGGGTTGGGCTGAATGCTGATGCCCGGCGTGGTGTCGAACGCGCCGGAAAGTTGCAGGCTAACCTTGAAGCTGGCCGCCGCGTCGATGCTGTATCCTTCGAGGTCCAGGAAAAAGGCGTTGCTGAACCGGCCGGTGACTCCGCCTTGAGTAGTAATGGCGTCGTTGACTTCATCGGTACTGAAGCTGTTTTTCCCCAGCCAGAAGGCCAGCGTTCCCAGCGGCAGGATGCAGGTGTTGTCCGCCTGGCTCCAATAGGATTGCACCGAGCAGCGCACGCCGTTCATGTCCACGGTGTCCCACTGGCTGTTGCAAACGTCGCCGATCTCGTCGTCGCTCGAATTGCTGTCGTTCACCGTGATGCCGTTGTTCGAGGTGTCCACGTTGGGATTGGTGCAGGCTTCCACGAACTCATGTGAAAACACCTTGGTGGTGCAATTCCCTCCGGTGAGCGAACCGGTGTTGTCGATCCAGGCGTAAGCGGCGGTCACGCCGTTGTAGGTGAAGCTCTGGTGCTGGCCGACGAACTGGGTGTTGCTATTCTGCTTCCCCGGGGCCACGATCACTGCATAGAAGCGGTTGTGCCCGCTGGCCGGCGCCGGCATCCCCGCGTTCTGGATGCGATTCTTCAGCATGGTCACCACGTCGCTGTTGCTGTAGGTGTTGGCGGGATCGCTGGTGTCGTTGACGTCGGTGTAAATCAGCGTGCCCTGTCCGACGCCGCGATACTGGGTGAGGCGGCCCATGAACGGGCCGCCGAGGATTCCGATAATCGCCTGCTTGTACTCGTCGCTCGATGGCGAAGGAGGTGGGTTAGTGGTCCAGAAGGTTCCCCAAAAGCAGAGGATCACTTCCACGTTGGTGAGCACCTGGCCGCCACCGTCGTTGGTGCTGTTGACCGTGAACTGCGGGGCGAAAGTCTCGTCCGCTCCGCGCGGCTTGCTGTTTGCGGGCAGCCGCTCGATGATTCCACGATATCTTTTTTTGCGGTCCGATTTCTTGTCCATGTCCTGCCCCTTCCGCACTGGCGTGCGGTTGTTCCCGGCGCGCTCTCTGGACGTTTGGGCGACGGACCCCGAGGTTCGCTCAAGCGGGTCTGCGGCGGCCGGGTAAAATAGACCCCTTCATGGGCTTTCGTCCCTCGTGATGAGAATCACGACGCTCGCCAAGAGGGCTACGCGCAACCGTTAAACCGGGATTTCCCTTTGGCATTTAGAACGCCCCTACTTTACACCCTGAAGGCGCGCCGTCAACGATTTTTTCGCGTTTGAATGCGGGGACAGACGGGACTGGCACCATTGTTTTTTCCCGACTCGAGAACATTGTTCCGAAGTTTGGAACAATGCCAACCACCTCCACGCTCCTCAACGTTTCCACAGCCCCATTGTGACATCGGACCTTGTGCACAGCCCATCACTTGCGCAATCATAGTCGAGGCCGTGACAGCCGTCTCAGCCCAAATCGTCGCGCCCGTAAGTCCTTTTTTTGCTGATTTTAGTATCTAAGTCCTTTAGGCTCCCGATCTTGCGGGGAAAAACTTGCTAACGTGATGATTCCAATCACAGGAGGGGGCGGGGAGGCGGGGAGGGTATCGAGAGGGGGTACAGACCGGGCACATCCCTGACAAAACAGACCGGGAGCATTCCTGACACTGTGATCGATTGACGAAGGCATGTAGAAGTACGGCATGCCTTGGAAAGCGAGCAGTGTGATGGAAGAGAAGGTACGGTTTGTGGTTGAGTATGAACAAGATCACTACAACATGACGGAGCTGTGCCAGCGCTACGGCATCGCGCGGGAAACCGGGTATGTGTGGTTGCGGCTCTACCTGGGAGCGAGGGCTGGAAGGATTGGTAGAGTTAAACCGTGGATTCGCAGTACGGAGGGTCCACAGGATCACGGGGCTTTTTTTTGGTTTCTACCCTGTGCTCCCCTGTGTCCTCTGTATTAAAGATTCTCCGCCACAATGTTTCTCGTACTGTTCAATGATGAAATGATCGGTCATGCCTGCGATGTAATCGCAGACCACGCGCGGCAGAGATCCCTGCCCGCTTTCTCCTGATAGTAATGCGGCAGGGCTGACGGTTTCTCCATCCAGAAGGCGAACAGCTCGCTGACAATGCGCTCAGCATCATCTTTTTCTCCCGCCAGGGACGGGCTGTAATAGAGGTTCTCATAAAGGAAGTCTTTGATCTGCTTGCGCTCGGCTTCCACCTCGGGGCTGAAAGCGGTCAAGCGTTCTTTGTGCGAGCGGACATCGTCCAGGGTTTCGATTCCAGCTCGTCTTATTCCCGTCTGCGTGTTAGTAATCAGATCGCCAGCCAGACGATTGAACACACGTTTGAGCGCTTCGTTAAACTTTAACTTGTCGGCAGCCTCGGGATAGGTCTGTTCCACCTCACGAAAAAAGCCTTCAAAGACTGGCACGCCGGCACGGATTTGCTCAAGCGTCAGCAGATGAGCTTCGTAGCCGTCGTCGAGGTCGGCCGTGTTGTAGCCGATCTCGTCGGTTAAATCGATGAGCTGGGCTTCGAGCGGAGGGCGCTGGTCAAGAAGATACTCCGCCAGTTCAGGATGCTTTGCCGCGTCGTAATCGCGCGAGTGCTTGATGATGCCCTCGCGCACTTCGAAAGTCAGATTGAGGCCGCGAAACGCGGCGTAGCGCTGCTCGAAATCTTCCACGATGCGCAAGGCGTGCAGGTTGTGATCGAAGAAGAGGCCGTGCTCACGCATGGCAGTATCGAGCGCCTTCTCACCGGCGTGGCCGAACGGAGGATGGCCGAGATCATGCACCAAGGCCAGCGCTTCGGCCAGGTCCACGTTGAGTGCAAGCGCTCCGGCGACAGTGCGAGTGATCTGCGCTACTTCGATGGTGTGCGTGAGCCGATTGCGGAAGTGATCGGAATAGCGGCGCGTGAAAACCTGCGTCTTATCTTCGAGGCGCCGAAAGGCGCGCGCGTGGATGACTCGGTCGCGGTCGCGCTGAAAGTCGTTGCGGTAGGGATGTGGTGATTCAGAGAAGCGGCGTCCGCGGGAATGTTCCACCTGCACCGCGTAGCCGGCCAGCATCCTCGAAGTCTAACAGGTGCCGCTACCGAGTACCTAGTACCGAGTTGCGGGTCCCGAGCGAAAGCGCAAATCTTCGCTTTTCACGCGGTCTCAATAATGTCTTGCTCGGCACGCAGACTCGGTGCTGGCGACTACTTGCTTGCAGCCACCGAGGCCGCCGCCGGAACCATGAGAATCTTCATCCGGTTCACGATCGTGGTCATGGCTTGATCGAAGTTCTTGTCCCGGTTGCCGAGCAGCATCGCTCCTCGAACATACTCGGTGAAATTCCATAATGTGACGTGCGTTTTGGGATCTATGACTACCAATCGCAGCTGTCCAAGGACAGGGAGCCTCAATCCTGTATCGCTGAGGGTCCAACTGATTTCGAGGACTAAATCCGCATCCGAGGGGGAAGATACGAGTTCACAGCGGCCCCAGTCTTTCACGGCCGCGTAGAACTGGTTGTAGGGCCGATCGGGGCCTCCATTGAAGACAGTCTGATCAATGACCGATTCGAAACTCTCTCCACCTGCATTCGAGATGAACACCTTGCGTGCAGCGGTAACCTGCGGGGGTACCGGAGCAGGAACTGGCTCCTTCGACTTTTGAGCGCTCAATAGCGGAAGCGATCCCAGGATCGCAAAAACTAAACAGAAATTGGATAGTCTGTTCATTGTCGAGTACCGAGCATCTAGTACCGAGTTGCGAGAGAGCACAAAGACCTCTGAACGCGGAATCGTCCCAGGACTCTCGATCTGGGTACCAGGTACTAGCTACTGATTTCCTGATCCCTCTTTGGCCAGTCGCACCTTGGCAGCGTCGAGCTTTTTCTGCGTGGCCGCGAACAGATCGCCGTCCAACTCCGAGCCCACAGTCTTGTTCCACTCTTGCACGGCGCGCTCCCAGTGGGCGGCGGCCAGCTTCAGCCGGCCCGTCTTCTGGTACAGATCACCCAGGTGATCCTGCACGGTTGGGTCGGAACCCATACGCAAGGAAGCTTTATTCAGGTTCTCTTCGGCGAGGTCGTACTTGCCGAGCTTGAAATAGGCCCAGCCCAGAGAATCCAGATAGGCGCCGTTGGTGGGCTCCAAGCTCACAGCGAGCTTGATGTAATTAAGAGATTCTTCCAGCCGCACGTCGCGGTCGGCATTCATGTACCCAAGATAGTTGAGGGTCGCAGCGCTCTGCGGGTTGACAGCGAGTATCTTCTTGAACTCCGCTTCGGCCTGGTCGAATTTCTTCTCGCGCTCGAACGTGGACCCGCGCAGGAAGTACACATACTCCTTGTCTTCGGCCTTGGTGGAAAGCTGTTCGGCCTTGCTGAGAGATTCCTCCGCGTCGCTCCAGCGCTTAAGGCGGGTGTACATAATGGAGAGCCGCAGGTAGACGTCGCGATCCTCCGGCTTGCCCTTCAACAAAGAGCGCACGTCGGCGAGAGGCTTCTCGGGATCGCCAGTATCGGCGAGTTGAGCATCCAGCACCATGCGCAGTTCGCGGTCGTCCGGCAGCTTTTGCACCGCTTCTTTGGCGGCTGCCGTGGCTTCTGGCCACTGCTTGGCTTCGCGGTAGGTATCGATTACATCCTGATAACCGGTGCGCGCGTTCTCGTCGCCGAGCGGGAGCATCTTGCGGAAAGTCTCTACCGCTGCCTGATAATTTTCCTGGTCACGATAGACCATGCCGAGGCGCTCGATGAAGATGGCGCGATTGTTTCGGTCGGCCTGCGAGTAGCTGTTCTCCGGCTTCTCAGTTTTCTTCAGCAGATCCTGCAGAATCTTTACGGCCTCGTCGTAGCGAGCCTGCGCTTCATACACCACGGCGACGTTGTAGGGAACCTCGAGCGCATCGGGCACCATGGCTTCCGCCTTCTTCAGGCTTTCCAGCGCCTCGTCGTATTTCCCCTGGCGCCGGTAGATCTCTGAAATGCGGAGGTAAGTTTGCGCATCTTCAGGATTGGCGTCGGCGATCACCTTGTATTGATCGAGTGCGGCATCGATTTGGCCGTCGTTCAAAAGATTTTCTGCCAGGCCGCGAATGGCATCGAGGTTGTCGCGGTCCATTTGGATGGCGTGTTTATAGGCGTCGATCGCGCTCTTGTAATCCTTGCGCTGCTCGTAGGTGGCGCCCAGCGCGGCATACAGCTTGGCCGAGCGTCCGGTATCAGGCACGGAACTCAGAACTTGGAGGGCCCGCGTCGTGTCACCCTCGTCGCTGTAAAGCAAAGACAGAGTGGTCACGGCTTCTTCCGAATCAGGATCGAGCTTCACCGCCGTCTTGAGTTCGCCTTCCGCCTTCTGCAAGTCGTTGTTCAGGCGGTAGAGCCGGCCCAGCAAAAGGTGATCATCAACATTGCCGGGCTCGATCTTCACGATCTGTTCGTACTGTTCGATGGCCAGCTTGAGTACGTTGTCGGAACCGTTGCCGTTACCCGGCATATCGCCCAGCGAGCGCAAATAGATCCGCCCCAGCAACTTGCGAGCTTCCAGATTGTTGGGATCACGCTTGAGAATGTCCTGGGCCTGTAGAACCGCGTCGCGAATGCGTCCGGTCTTTACGTAGAGTTCGGCGAGGCCTGAGGTAAGGAACTCGGACGACGGGTCTGCCTCAATCGCCAGCCTGTACTCTTCCATGGCTTTGGTCGCCAACTCGCTGCGGCCGTAAACCGTAACCTGCTCCTCGTACATGTGCGCCAGCGTGTAGTGGTAATAGGCGGCGGCGCGATCACTCTTGCGCGCTGAAGACGGCGATGATTTGGATTGGGCTGGATTCGATTCCGCAGGCTTTGCTCCCGCAGGTGAGGATGGAGGGTTTTGCGCGGCTGCGGCCGCCGCGAAGACTGAGAGCCCTAAAATGACGCGAACAATTCTATTCATGCTCGACCTGATTAAGCTGGAATTAATTCTGCCGGACCTGTTCTCTCAAATAGCTCTATTGGAACGTTCCTGCTAGAGTTTCATGCACTTCCCGGAAGCATAATCTTTGGATGCAAAACCGCCGGGGGTGGGGTGCTTTAATTCTAACCCGACACGCGCCGGATTGCGAGGCGCAGCTAAAGCGGAAGGACAGGGACCGAGGGGACTTGCGCGCGCCGATTGTCAAGTTTGGTAAAGCATTTCTTCGCGTTCTTCGCGTTCTATCGCGGACCTTCGCGAACTTCGCGGTTAGAGGCTTTTGACGTGAGCCAGTCAGTGCCGGAAATGCCGCACTCGGGTAAATACCATGGCCAGCCCCCGACTGTCAGCGGCTGCAATCACTTCCGGATCGCGCTGTGAGCCTCCGGGCTGAATGATGGCGGTCGCTCCCGCTTTAGCAATTTCCTCTACCCCGTCAGGAAATGGAAAGAACGCATCAGACGCGGCCACCGTACCCTGCAGCGGCAGTTGTGCTTTCATGGCGCCGATCTTCGCCGAGTCGACGCGGCTCATCTGGCCCGCGCCGACGCCCACCGTCTGTCCATCGCGCGCATAGACGATGGCGTTCGACTTAACATGCTTGCAAACCTTCCAGGCGAACAGCAGCGCGCGCATTTCTTCGGAAGTAGGAGTGCGCCGGCTCACAACCTTGAGGTCGACATCTTGCAGCGGGCTTACATCGCTATCCTGCAAGAGGATTCCGCCCGAGACGTTCTTGAGAACCCATTTCTGCGGCGCGGCTTTCACTTCGACCAGGCGCAAATTTTTCTTGCCGGCGAAGCGAGCTTTCGCCGCTTCATCGAACCCGGGCGCGGCGATCACTTCGAGAAACAGCTTGTGCATCTCCTCGGCTGCTTCGCCGTCGATGGGACGATTCACACCGACCACACCTCCGAATGCTGACACGGGATCGCATTCGAGCGCCCGTTTATACGCTTCAGCAAGAGTCTTGCCGGTCGCAGCACCTGCGGGATTCGTATGCTTGATGATGGCGCAGAAGGCGTCATCGTTCGGGTCGAATTCCTGCGCGAGATCCCACGCGGCTTGCAAATCGACGATGTTGTTGTAAGAAAGCTCTTTGCCTTGAAGCTGTCGCGCGTTGGCCACGCCCACGCCGGAGCCGTCAGAATACATCGCAGCCTTCTGATGCGGGTTCTCGCCGTAGCGCAGATCGAGGATTTTCTGGAATGATAGGCGAAGAATCTGCGGAAAAGACTCGCCTGCTGACCGTAGATGAGAATCCGCAGGAGTAGAGACTCGTTCGAGCGTCGAAGCAATCGCGGAATCGTAGGCAGCGGTCGTGGCAAAAGCTTTCTGCGCCAGCCGCCATTTGGTTTCCAGCGAGAGCGCGCCGCCTGACCGGGCAAGTTCATCGGCGAGAGCCGGATAATCGGCCGGCGAAGTCACGACAGCGACATCGTGGAAATTTTTGGCGGCGGAACGAATCATGGACGGTCCGCCGATGTCGATGTTCTCGATCAACTCTTCGAACGCCACGCCCGGCTTGGTGGCAGTTTTTTCGAAGGCGTAAAGATTGACGACAACCATGTCGATCGGCTGAATGCCATGCTCGGCGACAGCGGCGATGTGAGCAGGATTCTCGCGGCGATGCAAAATACCGCCATGAACTTTAGGATGCAGCGTCTTGACGCGGCCATCAAGCATTTCAGGAAATCCGGTGAGGTCGGAGATGTCTTTGACGGAGATGCCGGAATCGCGCAACAGCTTGGCCGTGCCTCCGGTAGAAATGAGTTCGATGCCGAGACCGGAGAGCTGGCGCGCGAAATCCACGAGTCCAGTCTTGTCGGTAACGCTGAGAATGGCGCGCTGGATGCGGGAACTGCTGCGGGACATGATCGGCCTCGGATCTGAACAATTATCGCTGAGCGACCGAAGATTCTATCAGCAATCTGCGGCAGTTCAACTCCGCTCTCGCATGGCAGCGACCGCTTTGGCGGCCATGGCCCCCAACACTTGCCGGTCCACGTCAGCCAGATTTTTGATGTAGAGGCAGCCCTTGCCGGTCGTGTGCTTGCCAAGTTTTGCCTGCAGCGCCTTGGAGTCGCCCGACGCGTTCATGCCATACAGAACAGTTGCGGCCTTACGCGGCGAAAAACCGATCAGCGGCATATCGCCCTCACGCCCGCTATCGTATTTGTAATGGTAGCTGCCGAAGCCAATAATTGATGGCCCCCACATCTTCGGCTTTTCCCCAGCCGCGCTCTGCATTAACTTGACGAGAGCCTTCGCGTCGCCGCGCCGGGCCGGGTCCGCGAGGGCATCAATAAACGCCGCTACGCTTAATGTAGTGGGTTTGGTTTTGTTGTCCGCCATTTTTCTGCCTTTCGTCTTTTTCCAGACCAACTTACCGTGAATGATAGCCTACCCGGAAACCAACGGTAACGTTGAGGATTGCACGCGCTGGATAATGGGCATGTCGGAAAGATTCTAGCAGTACAAAGCTGGCCGGGAGCCTGTAGTCCAGCGCCCGGCACTCGCGAATAGTTAGAAACCCAGCAGCCGTTCGACGAGTTGGGATATCATTGAATGTATGAGTGATGTGTTCCTCTCTTATTCGAATAGATCCCGAAAGCATGCCGAGATGCTGGCCGAGGCCTTACAGGCACTTGGTGTGTCCACCTGGGTTGCCAGCAAGGAGATTGGGGAGGGAGAGTCTGTCGAGGAAAAGATACTTAAGGCCATCAGAGACGCACGGTTAGTAGCCTTTCTCGTAGATCAGCCTTCGCCTGCTGATTCCAGTAGCTGGGTGCAGCGGGAGTATATGACTGCGTTGGAGCATTCATGGTCAGATGAGCGCAAGGTTCTGGTTCCGGTATTGATCGGCGATGCCGAACCGCCTTCTTTCCTTCGTCATGCATCGGCGCTCAGGGTCAAAGGCCAAAAGCCTGAGTGGGCGCGGGTGGCAAGGATGATCGCGAAGATGTTGGGTGAAGGAAACTCGGTGAAGCACAGCAAAGCGCCGATTAGAGAGCAGATTCAACGCCTCAACCTAATCGAGAAAGAAGCCAACGCGCTACGTGCGTTCGGCGAAGAGAAGTTGTAAGAATTATCCCATTTCCCCGGCCCTTCAATTCTGAACTGGTTGGCGATGAACAGCCCAGCAAGGAGCCCCAGAGAACATTTCGGCGCGGGCAAGCTAACCGTTAATCCGGCGACTTCAGTCTTCATAAACTGCCCGTTCGACGAAGAGTTTGCGCCCCTATTTGACGCCATCGTCTTTGCCGCCACCTGCTGTGGCTTCCTGCCTAGGAGTGCGCTTGAGTCTGGTACGGTGGCAGAATCGCGCTTAGACCGGATTGCTCGAGCCGTCTTTTCTTCCAAATATTCTATTCACGACTTGTCACGCTGCCGGGGTGAAGGCGACGAAAACCTGGCGAGATTCAATATGCCGCTGGAACTTGGAATTGCCATGGGTCGGCGCTTGGCAACCCCGCGCAAGAAAGACCGGCACGACTGGCTTCTCTTGGTGCGGGAAGGACACCAATACGCTAAGTATGTATCGGATCTGGCCGGCTATGATCCGAAGAAACATAACGGGACTGTCGAAGCGCTGATTCCGATGGTCATGGTTTGGCTCGCGACGCGTCCTGAGGCGATTGCCGTGCCGACGCCACGACGGGTGATTGCAGCGTTGGCGGTATTTCAGGAAGAGAAGTCGAGACTTTTGTCGGAATGGGGCAAAGAGATTCCTTGGGCCGACCTGGTTCTCGCGGCACGAAGAGCAGTTCCCCCGCTGGAATAGCCCATTACGCCTTCGCCTTAGCCTTCAGCTTCACCTGCCCACCAGCAAGCTCGACGGAGAACTCCACATCCTGGCAGTGGAACTTCTTTCGAATCTCTTCCGTCTTTTTCTCTACGAATGTAGAAAAGGAATCTAGGCTGCCGGATACATTCTCTCCCGCCTTTTTCTTGGCCGCGACCAGCGTGTTGTACAAGCGCTCCACCTGCTCGCGCTCAGATTTGTCCACCGTACTGTGCAACGTAATTGGCTGCTGGGTAACGGCAGGCGCCGCTGCTGTGGCCGTAGCGGTATGGCTCAGTCCGTAAACCGGATTGTGCTGCGGCTTGTGCTCCTCTTCCGGGCGAACTCCCTGCACCGAGAGCAGCGCATCCTGCGGGCGCCGATAGCCCTCTTCCCGAATGCGCGATTTCTTTCGCCACAGATCGCTGTAGATGGCGTAGCGCTGCGCCATTTCGTTGTAGCGGAAGCGTTGGGAAAAGCTCATGCGTCCGCCATCGGAGAACTTGCGCAGCAGCGAGAGCACTTTCCACTCCACGTCGGTCGGAGGGCGTTTCGTCGGATTGCTGAAATACACCTCGTACTCAATCTTCAGCCGCCGCAACTGGGTCTCGAGCACGGTCAGTTCTTCATCAGTAGTCACTAGGGAGTCTCCAAGTCAACAGTGTAGTGAGAAGAGAGGATGAGGGCGAGGTACCCTGCGGTCACCGAGGGACATGGTACGAAAGTACTCAGCTATTAATTCTTAGCCGTTAGCTCCTAGCTTGAATCCCGCGAGGGATACCGCGGGCGACAACGCCGGCCGGATATGACTAGAGTCAAGAAAGTAGGGAGGCGCTTAGAAGCGAGGGTTTAAGCTAAAGGCTAAGAGCTAAAGGCTAAGAGCTACTTGCTCGAATTCGCCGCCATCTTCTTCACCATGGCCAGCACCAGCTTGCGATCGCTGTCATTCAGGTTGGTGGCGTAGCGGCGGACCTGGCTCAGAAATCGGACTTCATCATCCGAGAGCTGCGGCAATCCCTTCGACCCGTTGCTGTGGCCGGATTCAGAGAAGAACTGCGAGAGCGCAATCTCCATAGCCCCGGCAATTTTCGACAGCGTGTCCAGCGATGGGATGGTGTGCCCGTTTTCAACCCGCGACAAGTAGCAGCGTAGCAGCCCGGTCCGTTTTTCGATGTCGCCCTGGGACATGCCTTTCTGCAACCGGTAGTCCCGGATGGTTTGGCCGATATTGATCTGGGGGAGCATTGCAGGATGCGACATATTAACCATCCCGGCATTTTCTGGCAAGTGGAAATTAGTGCTATGACAAAACTGGTGCAATCGGGGCTTGGTCAGGGCGGTCAACCAGCATCCTTGGCCCCGGGGTATTCTTGTACATTGTGCAAGGAATGATCACCAACCCGCGAGCCGCGTTCCAGGGGCATGCCGCGCCAGAACTATTTTTTCAAGTTCTCGGCGAAGAAGCTGACGATGCGTTTCCAGGCGTCGGCAGCGTCGGCGGCGCGATAACCATCTTTATTAACGGGATTTTCAAATCCGTGGCCGGCGTCGTCGTAGATCTTGATCTCGACTTTCTTCCCCATCTCTTCCAGCGTCTCCGCAAACTTCTTCACATCCTTGGGCGGGATACCTTCGTCCAGAGCGCCGAACAATCCGAGGATGGGAGCATTGATTTTCCTGAGCGCCTCGGGGTCGGTGGCGAGATGGCCGTAGTTGATCACGTCAGCCGCAAGGGTCGGCTCTTGCAGCGCCACATCCAGCGAGTAGCCGCCGCCCATGCACCAGCCGATCGCGCCCATGCGGTTCTTCTTTACATTAGGCTGCGACTGAAGAAATTCAAAAGCCGCGTGCAGATCGCGCTTAACCCGGTCTTCCGGCGCGCCGCTCATCAGTTCATGGGCCTGGTCCCGTGTGGTGGCGACTTTGCCGCGATACAAATCAACCGCAAGAGCCACATACCCCTCGCCGGCCAGCTTCGCAGCCTGGTCCTTGACCCAGTCAGTCAGACCCCACCACTCGTGGATGACGATGACGGCGGGAAACGGACCTTTGCCGGCAGGAGTGTAGAGCACGGCCTGGACTGTTTCGTCGCCGCTTTTGTAGGAGACAGCCTTGCCGTCGGCGGCGAATGAAAATGATAGTGATGCAAAAAAGAACAGCACGATAAAACTCAATGCGAAACTCTTCTTCATGGTTTTAAAACCTCTCATTCTTCACAATTCCAATTCCATGTACATCGCGCCCGCAATCGGGTTCGCCCGGTAGGGAGCAACTTCCTTGAACCCCAGCTTGCGATACATAGCGACCGCATCTTTCATCAGCGGCTCCACGGTATCGAGGCGCATGCGCCGATAGCCGATCTGCCGCGCCTCGGCAATAATGCGCTCGGCCAGCGCGCGCCCCAGACCCTTGCCGCGAAACTGCGGACGCAGGTACAACCGCTTCATTTCGCAAACCCCCGGCTCCAGCGCGTGCAGCGCAACGCAGCCCGCCACTTCGCCGTCGTACTCCGCCAGCAGCAATCGGCCTTCCGGTGGAGCGTAATCCCCCGGCAGCCCGGCAAGTTCTTTGTCGAAAGTTCTGAAAACAAAGGCTGAATCCGAGCGATTGTGCATACTCCAGAAACAGTTCGCGCCCCCGCGCGATCTGCGCGGGCGATTCCACTTGAGTCAACGAAAGGCTCTTTACCGCCCAGGACGCAGAGAACGCCGAGCGAATTCCAGGATTTAGCCCCTTGGCTGAATCAGTCTTCATTTCTTCTCTGCGTTCTCGGCGTGCTCGGCGGTGAAAATTCCCTATCCCATCAACATCCCGCCATTCACATTCAGCACGTGCCCGGTAATGTAGGAAGCCTCGTCCGAAGCAAGAAAAGCCACAGCATTCGCCACATCGGCAGGCGACCCCACCCGTCCCAGTGGAATCTGTTTCGCCGCATTTTGCTTGAACTCGTCGCCAAGCACTTCAGTCATGGCGGTTTCGATGAACCCCGGCGCCACCGCGTTGCAAGTAATGTTGCGCGACCCCAGCTCGCGCGCAATGGCCATCGTCAAGCCAATCAGCCCCGCCTTCGACGCCGAATAGTTCGCCTGCCCCGCCTGCCCCATCTGCCCGAAAATGCTTGCGATATTAATGATTCGTCCCCAGCGCTGCTTGATCATCGAAATGGAAACCTGCTGAATGCAAAGATAAGCGGACGTGAGATTAGTCTGCAGCACCGCATCCCAGTCAGCGCGCTTCATCCGCATAACAAGTTGGTCCCGAGTGATGCCGGCATTGTTCACCAGAATGTCGATCTTGCCAAACTGCGTCCCGGCGGTCTTGATCGCCGACTTGACCTGCTCTTCGTCGGTAACGTCGAGAGCGAAGGCCGCAGCCTCCCCGCCCGAGGCGGCGATCTCACTCACCAGTTCGTTCAGCTTCTCCTGATTGCGTGCGGCGACGGCGACCGCCGCGCCCTCCGTGGCGAGTTTCACCGCGCACGCTCGTCCAATGCCTTGCGACGCGCCGGTGACAAACGCCACCCGTCCTGAAAGCGACATGAGGATTCTCCAGATTTTGTTTCGAGCCCAGATTATGAAATCTCTAAGTCGGAACGTGAAATTATACGCGCCGCAGACTCTATTCGGCGCGCCGCAACGGCCAGATCAAAACTTCCAACCGGCGGGCAAAGTGCAGCAGCGGCGCGGACGCGGGTAATGAAATCCCGGCGGCTGCCGCCACGGTGTTGGTCTCAAACTCGGCTTCCGCGTCCTGCAGAGGCCACGGCGCATGATGGATCTCTCCCCGATAAACCTGCCCGCGATGCGTTGTATAGAGGCAGTAGCGCTCCGTGAGCCAGCGTTCAATCGCCCCTTTTTCGCGCAGGCGCGTTTCGGACGTAGCCCGGTATTGTCCACGAAACTCCCCAGCGCTACGAAGACGACGAGATTCGTAATGAATATCCCCGCCAACTTCCCGAGAAGACATTGCCGCATGAAAATAGGGCAAGTGGTAGAACGCACGCGCCGCCCAGACCGCCGGAAGATTGCCTGCATCGAGGCTGAAAAAATACACTCCCGGCTTGCCGCCGTAGGTTACATAAGTGCGTACGTTCAGCTCAGGAAAACGGGAGAGGCCGGGCAGCGCCGGAAGTCCGCGTCCGCGAATGCCGCTCATATGAAATGGGATCACTCCCGCCCAGCATTGCCCATCGAAAGTATCGAGCGTAAGTTGTGCAGGAACGAGAGGCCGCATCGCAGCCTGCGGCACCGGCCAGTGCGCAAAGAGCAGATCGTGCCAAGTCTGCGTCATCACCCACGGCCCGGCAGGCAGAGGCCACGGACGATGCGCGACTACTTTGAGAACAGGATGCACCCAACATTTTAGCTCCGGAAGTTCATGTGGAGACAGCCGCCTCGGCTGTCTCGCCGAGCGAAGCGAGGCGGCCCCCTGGCAGATGCCTGCAAACGAATCCCCAGCCCCGTGCATCGCGCATTGCACATTGTTCGCGCGCCGATTAATATTCCAGACACTCCCATGTCTCAACCTGCGGCCGAAGAAGTGATCGCCATGCCCGAACCTTCCAACCAACACTCACCCGCTTCAGATTCAGCCCCGGCCAGTCCAGCGCATCGCTCCCCGCAGCGTGCGTCTGCGGCCGAGATCCCCACAACTCCCGAAAAGCCGCAGCCCGATGCGCCCTCCACCGAAGTCTTCGCCGTCTACGGCGTCGAGCCCGAGATCCAGGCCTACGCCATGGCCAAGTATTCCCGCTCGTCGCTCTCGATGAAAGAGTCGTTGCGCGAGATCAGCGCGCAGAAGGCGGAAAAGTTTCTAAACACGTTTTACTTCCAGTACGGCCACCGCTCCATAGCCGACCTCGCGCACATCGCGCTGGCGGTTGAAAGGCTCTCGATTCTAGCCGCAATCGAACTGGCCGACGAGCAGCGCTGGGACGGCCAGGAGCGCTCCACCCGCTATCAGGATTTCAAGAAGAGCGGCTACTACATCCCCGACTTCGGCGCCGACAACGAAGCCCGCAAAATCTACCGCGAGACGCTAGATAGTCTTTTCGCGGAATATGACGCGCTCTCCGCGCACATGACCCAGCACCTGATCAGCATCACGCCCAAGCCTGCCGACATGAAGCAGGAAGCCTACGAGCGCACTCTGAAAGCGCGGGCTTTTGACATCACGCGCTACCTGCTGCCGCTGGCCACGAACACATCGCTGGGCGAAATCGTTAACGCCCGCACGCTCGAAACGCAGGTCGCGCACCTGCTTTCGCACACGCACAAAGAAGTGCGGGTTCTCGGCGAATCGTTAAAAAAAGCGGCAACATCGGCGGCGTACAACGTGAATGCCGAATCCTTGAAGAAATTGGTTGACGAAATCCGGGCCATGAATCCAGAGCTAGGCGCGCGCGCCGAGCAGGAACTCCTGCACGAAGTTCGAGTAGCGCCCACGCTGGTGAAGTACGCCGACCCGAATCCGTACGAGATGGAAACCCGCCGCGAACTGCGCCAGGCGGCGACTGAATTAATGAAGAGCGAATCAGTCGCGCCCTCCAAGGCAATCGTCAACCTGCTCGACGAAGAGCCGCTGGAAGTTGAAATCGCGACAACGTTGCTCTACGAGCACTGCCACCATTCCTACAGACAAGTTCGTCAGGCGCTGCAGGTTTCCGGCGAGCGCTATCGCCGCGAGATCATCGACCTCGGCTTGCGCCATCGCGGCAAGCACGACGAAATGCTCCGCTCTTTCCGCGCCGGCCAGCAGTTCCGCTTCGACATCCTCATGGACACCGGCGGCTTCCGCGACATGCACCGTCACCGCCGCTGCATCCAGGTCATGCAGCCCTTCACCACGCAGCACGGCTACGAAATGCTGCTCGACGTGGAAGACGCCGGCATGCGCCACCGCTACGACGCCGCCATGCGCCGCACGCAAGCGGCAGTAGAAAAGCTGGCCGCGCGCAACGCCCTCGAGGCCGAAGAAAATTCTCAGTACGCGATCCCGCTCGCCTATCGCAAGCGCGCCCTCTTCAAAATGGACTTCGCTGAGGCCGTCTACATCTCCGAACTCCGCACAACGCCGGCAGGCCACGTCTCCTACCGCAACGTGGCCTATGCCATGTATGAAGCCGTGGCGCGAAAGTATCCCGCGCTGGCCAAGTATTTCCGCGTGCACGACGTAACGGCGCCTGTGGATTTGCTGCAGAGGTGAATGGGCCCAACTGCTCAACGTCCTTATGATGCGACTATCGCTTTTCCTCGGAGTGTTCTTAGCCCTCAGCGGTTCTATCGCCTGTAAGGGAAAAGAAGACTCTCCGGTGGTAGTACACGTCCTCCGCGATTCATCAGCACCATTCGCTAAAAGCCTAAGCCAAGCGGACTTGCAGTTTGGTTTCACAAAACCGCATCTGAGCAGCGGCAGAGGAGTGATGGTTGGTACAAACACAGGCAGCGGCTCATTTTCTATGCTGCTGCAGCGGCTTGGCGACAAGCACGGGGAGGATTTGGTTATATTGAATTCCACCTCCGATCTCCCGGCCAGCGCCACCGTCCGAAATCAACTGGGAACGCAACGGCTCATCTGTGGAGGAGCCGCCGCTTACATCCCGGACTGGGTGTCGGGTGAATCACGCGACGCGACCGAGATGTACTTGCAATATCTAGTGGCCCACTGCGAAGGCAGCAAGTTACCCTGAGTTCGGCTTTGGTACCTTCCGCAGATGATCCCAGTCAAGTGCTGACTTGTAGCAATCTCTAGATTTATCTTGATCCCTTCTGCCCGCCCAGCTAGAATCTGATCAAGAGGCGTCCCATGCCACGTTCCGTCAAGATCGCCCCAGAAATAGACGCCAAGCTGTACCAAGAACTCGTCTCCGTGGCCAAAGAGAACGGGCAGTCGCAGCGCTTTGTGCTGGAGCGGGCGCTGGAGCATTACCTGCACAACGTGGTCCCTTCGCAACGCTTGGTAAGGCCTGAGGTAATGGCCGCATATCGCCGTTCGAACGAAAAGTATCGCGAGTTGTACAAGAAACTGGCCAAATAAGTGGCCGAGCGCGTCTACCTGACAGTGGCCGAAGTCATCGCCATCCACCATCACCAGATCGAGGAATACGGCGGCGCGCATGGCCTGCGCGATCAGGGCGCCTTGGAAGCCGCGGTTTTCCGTCCGCAAACGGGCTACTACGACGACATCAGCGAAGAGGCTGCCGCGCTTTTGGAGTCGCTGATCAATAATCACGCCTTTCTGGACGGCAACAAGCGGGTAGGGTTTGCCACGATGCACACCTTCCTGCTGATGAACGGATTCGATCTGGATGTGAGCAGCAAGGCCGCGTATGAGTTCATGATCAAAGCCATGGAACAAGGCAGGTTCCGCTTCGCCCTGATTCGTGATTGGATCGCAGCGCATCTTGTGCGGCTTACCGGCTAGATCAAGACAAAAAGCGCGGGCCTCAGGATGCCAGCGTTAAAAAAGCAGCCTGGAACCTGAACTCTCACGCTCAAAAAAAGAGCCGTGTCCAGCTAAACCGCGCTCGCGGTCTTCAAATTACCAAATTACAAAATTACCCAATTACCAAATTCCTCAATTACCTCAGTAACTTTCGAGCCATTCCCCTGCGTTCTACCATGCCTTTGGCAGCTTCAGAGGGGGAGCTTTCGAATGGGTGATCGTGTCACCCGGGCCTCGCAGTCGGGAGAACTAGTACGCGCCAAGACTTTGCGCCGGGCACTCAAGCGCGGAGCCGCGCCCACGTTCATTCCACCCGCTACGCCCAACCCCGCCGCCCAGCCGTCTTCTCTGTCCTGGTACTCCGAAGAAAAGCACTCCGAAGAAAAGCACTCCGAGGAAAAGTATTCCGAAGAAAGCGGCTCAGCAGAAAACGGTTCCGGGGCCAGGAGTTCCACCGCGGGAAAGCATTCTGCGGGACACGGGGCGCGGCAAAAAACCACTGACGAAATTCTCGACCTCCGCCGCCAGTACCTCGAACAGTTGTTTGAAAGTTCGCCAGACGCTCTAGTTGTTCTCGATGCCTCCTTCCGCACCCAGTGCGTGAACCGCGAGTTCCAGCGCGTGTTCGGCTACTCCGCATCGCAGGCCATGGGGCAGCGCATTGACTCGCTCATCGTTCCTCCCGACCGCGTCGCCGAATCCGACTGGGCTGCGACTTGCCTGCGGCGCGGGGAACAGATCACCCTCGAAACCCAACGCCGCCGTCAGGATGGATCCCTGATCGACGTCTCTATTTCCGCGGCGCCCTTGATCGTCGCCGGCCGCCCGGATGCCTTCTACGCCCACTATCGCGACATTTCCGCGCGCAAGCGCGCCGAAGCTCTCAGCTCGGCTCTCTATCGCATTGCCCAAAAAGCCAGCTCGACGCAAGATCTCCAGCAGTTTTTCGCTGCCATCCACGGCATCGTCGATGAACTCATGTGTGCCCGCAATTTTTCCATCGTCACGTATGACCCCGAGTCGCAACTGCTCAGCTTCCCTTATTTCGTCGACGAGCACGAGTCCGCCCCTGTTCCGGCAAAACTGGCATCCGGCCTCATCGAATACGTAATGCGTACCGGCGAGCCTCTGCTCTGCACTCCGGAAATCGCCCAGCAAATGCAGCGGCGGGGTGAGGTCAAAATCACTGGCAGGCCCCCTCTTCACTGGCTGGGCGTCCCGCTCAAGGTCAATCATCATGTGCTGGGCGCGCTCGTCCTCAAGAGTCATTCCAAAAACATCCGCTTCTCCGAGCATGATCGCGATGTCCTCTCGCTGGTCGCCCAGCAGTTGGCCGCCGCCATCGACCGCAAACGCAACGAGCAGGCTCTGCGTCGCTCCGAGGTCCGCTACCGCTCTCTGGTGCAGACCGCCGTCTACGGAATCTACCGCTCCAGCCTCGACGGCCCTTTTCTCGACGTCAATCCCGCCCTCATCGGAATGCTGGGCTACAATTCTGCGCTCGAGATTCTCGCTCTCGATCCTCAAAAAGACGTCTTTGTCGATCCCGCCGAATATACCCGCCTGGTCGACGAATTCCGCCGCAACGGGCGCATGGATGGTTTTGAAGTTCGCTGGAAGCGCAAGGACGAAGGCATCATCACCGTCCGCATCAGCGGCCGCGCCGTAGCCGGCGGCGACGAACCCTCCGACGTTCTCGAAGCCATCGCCGAAGACATCACCGAGCGCCGCCTTCTCGAAGATCAGTTCCGTCAGGCCCAGAAAATGGAAGCCGTCGGCCGCCTCGCCGGCGGCATCGCTCACGACTTCAACAATCTGTTAATGGTCATCAGCGGTTACACCGAAGTCTTGCTCGACCAGATAACACTTGGCCATCCGCTGCACGCCAAAGCCGAAGCCATCCAGCAGGCCTCGGACCGCGCCACTTCGCTAACCCGCCAGCTTCTGGCCTTCAGCCGCAAACAACTTCTGGAACTTAAGGTCATCGACGTCAACGCCATCGTCACCGACATGGAACGCCTCCTGCGCCCGCTTATCGGCGAAGACATCGAACTCACCACCACGCTCGCTCCCAACGTCGGCTGCACTCGCGCCGATGCCGGCCAGCTCGAGCAGGTCATCATGAATTTAGTGGTCAACGCTAAAGATGCCATGCCGGGCGGCGGCAAAATCTCCGTCCGCACCGCCAGCGTCACCCTCGACGATTCCTACCGCCCAGAAAACGCTCTCATCAAGAACGTCCCCTACGTGATGATCTCCGTCAGCGACAACGGCCAGGGCATGGACCGCGAAACTCAAGCCCGCATCTTCGAGCCTTTCTTCACCACCAAAGAAAAAGGCAAAGGCACCGGCCTCGGACTCTCCACCGTCTACGGCATCATCAAGCAGAGCGGAGGTTACGTCTTCGTCCAGAGCGAACTCGGCCGCGGCACCGTCTTCACCATTTATTTCCCCCGTGTTGACGAGCCCTCTGACGTGATCGGCGAACTTCCCGTTTCCCTCGCCGCCGCCGGCGGAACCGAAACCGTCCTGCTGGTCGAGGACGAAGACTCCGTCCGTCAGCTCGTCCGCGAAACTCTGGAATCCCGCGGCTACCGGGTCCTCGACGCCGCCAACGGCCAAGCCGCGCTAACCGTCGCCGCCAGCCACCCCGACCCCATCCACCTCGTCATCACAGACGTAGTCATGCCCGGCCTCAACGGCCACGAACTAGTCCAGCAACTCCAGCCCGCGCGCCCCGGCCTCAAAGTCCTCTATCTCTCCGGCTATGCCCAGGACGCCTTCACCACCCTAACCGCCGATGCACAAAAAACTTTCCTGCAAAAACCCTTCACCCTCCAAAGCCTCGCCCGCAAAGTCCGCGAAATCCTGGGTCCACCCACCAACTAGAATTAGTGCAAGGACAGCTCAGCGAGGACAGCCCAGGTTTATGTGGGGACGGGCCGCCTCGGGAGCCTGCCCTGAGCGAAGTCGAAGGGTCCAGCCAAGCCCAGCGAGGTGCACGCATTTCTGCTGCCTGCACAACCGTGAAGAGCGGCGCTTCAGCGCCGCGTCAAGCTCTTGACGGACGCCGGGGCTTCAGCCCCAGTGGTAAAATCCCCGCAACCGCACCCCATGAATCCGCATCCCTTCCCCCATCATCAGTACAATGAGAACTCTGGAGGATAACGAATGGCTCACGAACTACCGCCCCTGCCTTATGATTACTCAGCTCTCGAACCCACCATCGACAAGCAGACGATGACCCTGCACCACGACATGCATCACGGCGCCTACGTAAAAAATCTCAACGCCGCAATCGAAAAACATCCCGAGCTCGCCGGCAAGTCCGCCGAAGATTTAATCCGCGACCTCAACTCCATCCCCGAAGACATTCGCGCCGCCGTCCGCAACAACGGCGGCGGCCACGTCAACCACTCCATGTTCTGGAAAATCATGAAGCCCAAAGGCGGAGGCGATCCCACCGGCCCCATCGCCCAGGCCATCACCAAAACCTTCGGCAACTTCAAAGACTTCCAAACCAAATTCAACGACGCCGGTGTAAAGCAATTCGGCTCCGGATGGGTCTGGCTCGCCGGCAAAGGCGGCGAGGTCCACATCATGTCCACGCCCAACCAGGACAACCCGATCTCCCAGGGCCACTATCCCATCTTCGGCAACGATGTCTGGGAGCACGCCTACTACCTCAAATACAACAACCGCCGTCCCGAATATCTGGCCGCCTGGTGGAACGTAATCAACTGGGACGAAGTAAACGCCCGTTACGAGGCCTTCAAAACTGGCAAATCAGTGCAAGAGCCAGCCCTGGCCCACCGCTAGAAATTTGTCATCCTGAGCGTAGTGGCCGCTTCGCAAAGCGAAGCGGCCACGAAGTCGAAGGATCCCTCGCAGTGCCAAAACTCTTTCAACGCTATGCGTAACTCAGAAAAGGCCCCGCACCAGCGGGGCCTTTGAAATCCCGAGAGAAGAACTAAGCCGCAGCCGTCTCCATATACCCGCCCGGATCATCCTCGAATTCCTTCCTGCATTCCTCCGAGCAGAAAAAATATCTCCGCCCCGCAAACTGCGTCTGAAATTCGGGCTTCTTCCTCTCGTCAAGTTCCATCCCACAAACCGGATCAGTCGTCATAATTCCTCCTCCCACAAAATTTGCTGCTACTACCCAACCCCTGACTGCAAAGACCTCTCCGTTCCAACCCCCACCCAACTCACTGACACGGTTCACCTTTCCCGCCCCTCAATTCCCTCCTACACCAAACCCCCGAAGAAAATTCTTCTATCCCCGTGCACCTTATACCCACCAAGTCCACAACTCACGTATCGACAGCCGCCTCGGCTGTACCGCCACGCCTGCCCTGAGCTCGTCGAACGGGCGAAGCAAGGCGGATGTAATGACTGGCTAATGAGAACGTTCGGGTGGAAGGCCTTCTCGGGCGCAGCCCCCAAACAGTTCGCGCAACGCCTCCTCACAGGGTTCTCCGCGAAGCCAGCAGCCGAGACTGGCCACTGACCACGGACCACCGACCACTGCCTTTCTGCAGCAAGCATCGCCACAAAATTCAGTAGCAGCCACACGCGTTCCCGTTTTCCTGATACACGGCCAGATCGACAGCAACATTGCCCCGCGCCATTCGCAAAGCATCCAAGCCAGCAATCCAAAAGTAATTCTCTGGAAAGTCCCCAACGCCGATCACTGCGGAGCCATAAGCGCAGCCCCCAAAGAGTTCGAACAGCGCCTACTAGCATGGTTCTCAGAAAAGCCAGCAGCCGAAACTGGCCACTGACCACTGACCACCGACCACTGCCTTTCTGCATTTCCTGTGCACCCCCTGTGCACAATCCGTCTCCGCGTTCGCCAATACTCTTCTCCGAGCGCACTCCCGCAGACACAACCCCAGCCCTCCACGCGCCTTACAGCCGCATCTTTGAAAGAGTTCTTGATCCGTGCCGATCCGTGAAAATCCGTGGCAGGGATTTTCCTCAACTGCACCAAAAATACTGAATTGACCACGAGCCCTTTACCTCGTACATTCTGTTTCGCCCTCAAACAAAAAATGATTGGACTTCGGCCAAGACCACAACCGGCCAAAGCCGCAACGCGGAATCGGCAGTCTGGCAAACCATCACCGTAATCATCAAACAACTGGGAACTGAGAACCGAGAACTGAGAACTGACTTGAAAGCAACCACCCCTTGGATCACTTATCGTACCCGCTTCCTGGTCAAGGCCAAGCCACTCGCCACCAACCTCGCCTTCATCGATCTTCTGGGCCGTCACCAATCCGGACGCAAGGGCGACTACCTGGTCGAATCGGCCGAAGGCGTTCTAAGCATCGCTCCCCGTCAAATCTTCGAAGACATTTATGTTCCCCTGCAAGCTGGCCAGACTCCAGCTCAGGAAGAGACGCCACAGCAACCCAGCCCAGCACTTCAATACGAGTGTCCACGCGGAAATGAAACCATCCGGCAGGCAGAAACCGGGCGTCAGCGCGAAACTCCCACGCTCCCGCTCCACCTCGCCCGCAAATCTCCCCAACCCTACCGCGACCGCCGCCCCTCCAGCCCCGGCCTTCGCTCTCTCTAAGAATGACCGATCTAAAGGATGCCAAGGCTCTACCCCGTGCCCCCCGTGTCCTCCGTGGTAAGAGTTTTTGGGGGTTTGGATTTGAAACTGACCACTGGCCACTGACCACTGACCACCGACCACTGTTTCTGTGGAAAACGAATCCACCACCCCCGCACCAAGCCCGTCATTGCTGGAGATACAACCTGTGGTGTTTCTCTCTTGACAGGCACAATAAGCGGGAGTAACTTTGCAATCCCATAGCCCTTTTTTGAAACCCACCTCGCGGGAACGGGATGGATTTCAGGATGGAAAGGGAAGTAAAGAAGAACTTCCGGAAGGCGTCAGGGCAGAGGTGACCCGGCGCCCCCGTAAGCCTAAGAAAACAAGGCTTAAGCCCGAGCTTTTCAATCCAGAAGCCGGAAGCAGAAAGCCCGTATTGGAAGTGCGGTGGCCGTCACTCCGGCCCTCCCCCAGGGTGAACGACAAATGCTGGTAATGAATAGAAGAAACGGTAAAGTGCGACTCTTTCTCAGCGCAAAGACCTGCGGGTTCGTATCAGGGCACGGCTTCAGCCGTGCCGCTCGCGCCGCCGGTAAAAAATGTGGAAAAGTGTCGCCGGTAGCACCGTGAAAGAGCGGCGCTTCAGCGCCGCGATAGAGCGGAAAATGATTGGGGCTTTAGCCCCCGTCATACCTGAACTCAGGAGCCCAAACTAATGGAAGCTCTAACCCGCATCGTAGCCGATTCTCTAGCCCGCCACGGCTTCGACCGCCCCGTCGACCCGCGCCGCCTCCAATGGTCGCGCTGGTTCCGCTGCGATTCCCCCCATAGCCTCCTGGTAGTCCCCAGCAAACCCGGCATCTTCGCCCTGGCCGAAGAAATCATGGACTTGGGCGGTAAAACAGATCGGGAAGGGCACGACTTCAGTCGTGCCGTAAGCAGCGTCAAAGCGTCCCCGGCTTTAGCCGCTGCGGGAATTGCCGACGGGACTCACACTGCGGACAATGCCCGCCGCATGCTGGCCGTCCTCCAATTCTCCGAAGACGACGACATGGCCTTCACCCTCGACCGCATGTTCACCTGCACCAACCCCATGCGCGATCGCCTGGCCACCGGGCGCTGCTTCCTCCGCTTCGTAGTAATAGAAGACGAAACCCAGCGCCGCACCATCTGCGCCGCACTAAACCAGTGGATGCTCTCCACCGCAGAAAAAGTTACCGGCCTGCCCCCCGATTTCCAGTCCTCGCTCGAACTGGCACGTGTGGGCGCGGGCGACTCGCCTGCGCACGTTGGCAGCAGCACAGCCCGTGTGGGTCCTACACTCCTGTCCGACTCTGTCGGCAGCATTGCAAATTTATCCCAGACTGAGCAGCCGACCCCGAAACCAGATTCAACTAGCCCGGCCCTGATCCCGGATTCCGGAGCCAACAAAAACCTCCACTGTCCTCACCCCCTCCCCTCCGGCTTCTGACGGAGGTGCTGTAGCCGAGGCGATCCAGCCGCCATGGGCGGCGGTATTCATTAGCCCCGGACGTTAGTCCGGGGTAGGGCATTTGATGAAAACGAGTCCCGTAAGGGACGGCACCCTTGCAACGGGGCCAAAAACGCTCTTTTACAAGAACCGCGCCACACCCCGAACCCATTCCCGTTCGGGGAACGCCCGAAACCGCCTCCGCCGCCACGGGACGCCGAATCGGGTCATGTTGATTAGAATCTAATAAATGGAGAGATCAATGCCAGAACTCAAAACCACCACCGTTGAAACCGCCGCCGCCGCTCCTGACAAGAACGACAAGAAGAAAGCCGGCCTCTCCTTCCGCCGCTTCTTCACCAAGCCCGGCGTCTCCCCCTACGACGAACTCGAGTGGGATCTCCGCCTCGCCCAGATCACCGACGCCCAGGGCAACGTGATCTTCGAACAAAAAGATGTAGAAGTCCCCAAGGACTGGTCCATGACCGCCACCAACATCGTGGCCAGCAAATATCTGCACGGCAAGGTAGGCACCCCCGAGCGCGAAACCGGCGTCCGCCAGCTAGTAACCCGGGTAGCCGAAACCATCCGCGACTGGGGACAGGCCCAAGGCTACTTCAAAACCGGAGACGACGGCGCAACCTTCCATGACGAACTGGTCCACATCCTCGTCCGCCAGTACGCCGCCTTCAACTCGCCCGTCTGGTTCAACGTTGGCTGCGACCGCATCGAGCCCAACTCCGACGCCCGCAACTGGCACTGGAATCCCCAGACTCAGCAGGTAGAGTTCGGCGTAACCGGCTACAGCAAGCCCCAATGTTCCGCCTGCTTCATCAATTCAGTAAAAGACTCTCTGGATTCGATCCTCACGCTAGCGAAAACCGAAGGCATGCTCTTCAAGTGGGGATCAGGCACGGGAACCAATCTCTCCCCGCTGCGCTCCTCCACCGAAGGTCTAAGCGGAGGAGGCACCGCCAGCGGCCCGCTAAGCTTCATGAAAGGTTTCGACGCCTTCGCCGGTGTAATCAAGTCCGGAGGCAAAACTCGCCGCGCCGCCAAGATGGTAATCCTCAACGTAGACCATCCCGATATCGTCGAGTTCATCGAGTGCAAACAGAAAGAAGAAGCCAAAGCCCACGCCCTGGTCTCCATGGGATACGACGGCTCGCACCCCGATTCCGACGCCTACTCTTCCATCTTCTTCCAGAACGCCAACAACAGCGTCCGCGTAACCGACGACTTCATGTACGCCGTAATCCGCGACACCGATTTCTCCACCAAGGCAATCGGCGACGGTACGGTGATGAAGACCTACAAGGCCAAAGACCTGATGAAGAAGATTTCCGAGGCCACCTGGCACTGCGGCGATCCAGGCATGCAATACGACACCACGGTAAACCGCTGGCACACCTCCAAGAACACGGCAAGAATCAACGCCTCGAACCCATGCAGCGAATACATGTTCCTCGACGATTCAGCCTGCAATCTAGCCAGCCTGAACCTGCTGAAGTTCGCCCCCAACGGCACCTTCGACGTTGAAGCCTACCGCCACGCGGTAGACATCCTGATCACAGCGCAAGAAATTCTGGTAGACAACGCCGGATATCCAACAGAATCGATCATGCGCAACTCCCACGACTACCGCCCGCTAGGCCTGGGCTACGCAAATCTGGGCGCGCTGTTAATGGCCGCAGGTCTCCCCTACGACAGCGACGCCGGCCGCGACTACGCCGCCTGCGTAACCGCAATCATGTGCGGCGAAGCCTACCTGCAGTCCAGCAGAATAGCCGAACAATGCGCCCCGCTAACCCCAGCCACAGAAGCCACAAAGAAAAACCTGTCAGAAACCAATCTAGGAGCAAGCCTCACCGATACTCATGTGGGGACAGCCGCCTCGCCTGCCCTGAGCAGAGCCGAAGGGGCTGTCCAGCGAAGCGAAGCGAGCACTCCCGGTAAAATGCCCGGAGGAGCCTGCCCCGGCTGGTACATAAACCGCGAACCTTTCCTGGACGTAATCCGAATGCACCGCGCGAGTGTAAATAACATAAACAAGAACAACGTCCCCACATCACTCTACGAATCCAGCAAACAATGCTGGGACGAAGCCCTGGCCCAAGGCGAAAAGCACGGCTACAGAAATAGCCAAGTAACAGTCCTAGCCCCCACAGGCACCATAGGTTTCATGATGGACTGCGACACAACCGGCGTCGAGCCTGATTTGGCGCTGGTTAAGTACAAGAAGCTGGTTGGCGGAGGAATGATTAAGATTGTGAATCAGACTGTGCCTACTGCGCTGTTTAAGCTGGGGTACGATCACGAGCAGGCGAATGCGATTGTCAGCTACATCGATGCTACCGGGACCATTGAAGGGGCGCCGCATGTTCGAGATGAGCATCTTGCGGTCTTCGACTGCTCGTTCAAGCCGGCTAAGGGAACTCGGTCGATTGCTTACATGGGGCATTTGCGGATGATGGCTGCTGCGCAGCCTTTTATCTCGGGGGCTATATCGAAGACGGTCAATCTTCCCGAGAATGCATCCGTAGAAGACATCATGGAGGCTTACCTTCAGGCCTGGAAGTTGGGATTGAAAGCCGTTGCGGTTTATCGCGATGGATGCAAGAAGTCGCAGCCGCTCTCGGCGGCTGGGACTAAGACTGCCAACTCCAGCAAGGAAGACTCGCGGACTGCGTCCGCTCCGGGTGAGGACGAAAATCTTAATGCTCCTCCGCGGGCGGTGCGGCATAAACTGCAGGCCGAGCGCGCCTCGATCACGCACAAGTTCAACATTGGAGGCCACGAGGGTTACATCACTGTCGGGCTTTATCCGGATGGCCAGCCCGGCGAACTGTTCATCACCATGGCCAAGGAAGGATCGACGGTGTCGGGGCTGATGGATAGCTTTGCGCTGGCCACGTCCATCGCGCTGCAGCATGGCGTGCAGCTCAGCTTGCTCTGCGAGAAGTTTGCGCACACGCGCTTTGAGCCCAGCGGGTGGAGCGGCAATCCCGAAATCGGCTTTGCCAAGTCGATCATGGACTACATCTTCCGCTGGCTCCAGTTGCGCTTTCTGACCGGGCAGCAGCAGATGCTGTTTGAAAGCTTTAGACCCAAGCTGTCAGCTATGGGCTCTCAGCCATCAGAAGATGCGGCGTCCGGCATCCGGCGTCCGGAAGCCGGGGGCCGGGAGCCGGGTTCCATCCATGCCGCCGACGCGTTGGCCGGCATCATTGACCTGGGCGACGCGCCCAGTTGCAGCTTCTGCGGCAGCATCATGACACGGAACGGTTCGTGTTATCGGTGCGGGAGTTGCGGGAGCACGAGCGGGTGCTCGTAGGGAATCGCCACGGGGCGGGCAATTGCGCTCGTCCCGATTTTCGCCGATTTCATTTTCGGGAATGGTCTTGGCTTTTTGTGGGACGTAAGGGGCGCTGTGTCGTTTACATCTCGCTTTGGTTCAGTCACGCTCGTCGAGGAGAGTAGGAATATACAATGAGCGCATCCATCGGCAGCGTGTGCGACATCAAGGACCTCGCTTACAACGATAGCGAACCGGGAGCGATTGAGAAGCTTCACGAACTGAACGAGTTTTACCGTCGTAATCCATGGCCACCTGAATATTCGGTCACCACTCACCGGTTGCGCCGTTCGGATGCGCGCGATCTTTCCGAATTGAGGAGTGAGAGTGTTCACTTGATAGTCACATCGCCTCCGTACTGGACGCTGAAAGACTATCCAGCGAATGAGCGCCAGCTCGGAGCAGTGCAGGACTACGAGAGATTCCTGCTTGAGTTGGACAAGGTGTGGGCAGAGTGTGCTAGGGTTCTTGTTCCCGGCGGCAGAATCTGTTGTGTAGTCGGGGATGTCTGTATTCCGCGCAAGAAGGCAGGACGGCACCATGTTGTCCCGCTCCATGCTGATATCACCGTCCGGGTTCGAAAGCTCGGGCTCGACTCGCTTACCCCGATCCTATGGTTCAAGATAGCCAACGGAGCGCTCGAGGCGGAGGGCAACGGGGCCGGGTTCTACGGTAAGCCTTACCAACCCGGCGCTATCGTCAAAAACGATTTCGAATACATTCTGTTCTTCCGGAAGGGCGGTGCCTACAGATCGCCATCGATAGCGCAGAAAGCGCTATCGATGCTCTCGAAGGACGAGATGAAAGGCTGGTTGAAGACGGCCTGGACTGATATCAAGGGGGAATCCACCCGGCGGGGTCACCCTGCCCCGTTTCCCGTAGAGTTAGCTGAGCGCCTTATTCGCCTTTTCTCCTTTGCTGGTGACGTTGTGCTCGACCCATTTGTCGGAACTGGCACAACTTCATTAGCTGCCATGAACGCTGGAAGGAACAGCATCGGAACTGACTGTGACCCGGGCTTTGTCAGAATGGCGAAAGAGAGATTGGAGTTGGCTGTTTTGTCTAGGGCACAGCCACAGTTGTTTAAGACGAGGTTGGATATACAATCGCCATAAATGACCGACTCGAATTATGCGGTGTTGCGAGTATTCCGCGGCCTTTTTGAGGGTAGGCCCTATCTCCACCGAGACTCCAGCCTCGGGGATCGCGTCGCAAGTTATCTCTACGAAGACCTATACAACTTAGGACCGTACCGAAACATGCGATATTCATTGCATGGAACACATAAAGACCCTTCAACAAGCCATCATCCACTTCAAGGACTTTCAACAACTGCCGCAAGTTAATGATGGAACTTCGCTGGCCTGACGGCAAGGTTGCCTGCCCTCACTGTGGTTCTGAGAAAGTATCCTACCTCGAAAAGGCCCGCGTATGGAAATGCTATGGCGGACATCACGGCCTACCTTCTCGCTCAAGACTGGTACAATGCTCGAAGAATCGCCGGTTGGCTTGGACAAGTGGCTCCCTGCCCTGTGGCTCGTCGTGAACTGCAAGAACGGGATTTCCTCTTGCGAACTGGCGAAAGATCTAGGCGTGACTCAGAAAACAGCATGGTTCATGGCGCACCGTTTACGCTTCGCTTTGACTCAAGGCGGATTCGGATATGCTCTCTGGCGAAGTGGAAGCGGACGAAACCTTCATCGGCGGGAAAGCGCGGAACATGCACGTCTCGCAGCGCCGTCGCCGGATCACCGGGACTGGCACCAAAGACAAAACCGCCGTTATGGGAATCTTGGAGCGCGGCGGAAAAGTTCGCGCAACCGTAGTCCCAAACCGCAAGAGCCATGCGCTGCAAGCGGAAGTGAAAAAGCATGTCGAAGCTGGATCGGCCCTGTATACTGACGCGCTACTTTCGTATCAGGGACTCGAAAGCGACTACGCGCACCAAGTTGTAGACCACGCGGTTCAATACGTGGATGGCAAGGTCCACACTAACGGCCTTGAGAACTTCTGGAGCGCTGCTTAAGCGCGGCATCGCAGGAACCTATGTGAGCGTAGAGCCGTTTCATCTGTTCCGCTACTTGGATGAGCAAACCTTCCGCTACAACAATCGCAAAGACCTGAATGATGGTGACCGCTTCCGGCTGGCCCTCGCACAGATCACAGGCAAGCGGCTCACCTATAAACATCTCACCGGACGGGATATAGACATGAGTACGGCGAGGCTCAACTAAACGGCAGAGCAAATCCACAAAGCTTCGCGAGCGCATTGAAACACGCAGCCGGGTGCTGAATGTGCAGAATCTCACAGTCGGCATCCTGCGAAGGCGTGGCGACGGCACGTTCGGCGAACGTGTTCCCGTTGCTACGGCAATTGTGGATGAAGGGTTCTCCGTGGCTCGCGGCCCTGTTGCGACTATCGAAATCGGGGTGGAGACCAAAGTATTGGCAAAGGCAATGATCAAACAGATCGACCGCGTAATTGGCGACCTAATCAGGCAGACGGCAGAATTCAAGAGGAAAGGTGGACAGGCAATTTGCGTTGGAATAGTGGGTGTAAATTTTGCGCAACAGTACACGTCTTATGAAGGGGAGCGAACCTTCCCAACCGATGGGCGGAAATATAAGAATCCCATTCAGGAGGCCGAGGATGCCATTTCGCGGCTGCGTCAACGCGCTGCGCCGAGCTTTGACGAGTTCTTGATTCTTTGCTTTGAGGCTTCAAACACGCAGCCGCATCCATTTTCGTGGGTGGATGAAAAGCAGACATTACTCGAATACTCTGCGCTTTTGACGAGGATGTTCCGCGAGTACGACCGTCGTTTTTGACGGTGGGCAAGATGGGCTGTCGCCTCCTGATCAAGGCCCCGGTGCGGGAGCAGCAGAACCAGCAGGTAGGTATAGGGCACGATGTGGAACTGCAACGAACTCCCGCTTAGTCAGGTAGTCGTCAAAGCTCATAATCACGTGGTCGATGATTTGCGTCACGGCTTTGAGCCTCTCGTCTAGCTCCGCGCTTGACTTTAGTCTTCCTACCGCAGAGGCGCTTGATCTGCCGTGCGAGATTTCGTTTCGGTGAGTCACGATTTCGTTCACGTACCCACGCATCCGGGTCTCTGGGACGGGGTCTGCGGGTATGCAGAGGTATTCGAAAATAGTGTCCAAGGTAACAAACCATATATTCTGGAGTTGGTCATGAAAAACGGTGTCATTCAGACTGCAAGATGTTCCGGAGGCCTGTCTCTGAAGAAGGAGCCTGCGCTTTTGCAGTTTTGAGTCCCAGCCGGCATCTGACGATGGACTTAAACTCAGCGTCAAGGGCGATAGCAAATATGAGGTGCTCGAAATGAGAATAGGAGATCGCCAACTTCGTAATCTCCTGGAGTAGAACTTGCACGCTTAGTGATACCGCATATTCTAGGGCGCCGTAGAGGTGCACGAAAAACATGCCTCTAAGGATTGCAGCCATGTCCCCGCTGACGGTGTCATGTCCGGTCGCGGCAAGATCCTCGAGCCTCTTTATGTGAGCCAGCAGCCTCTGCACCTCTGCCAATCGAGGGTCTGTGCTTTTCGAGATGTCCAGCATGCTCACCGAAGCCTGTCCCTCACGAACTCTATGCGGCTCACGACGCGCCGTCTGCTGTTTGTGCCCCCCGAAGTAAGTTCCCTTAGCACCTCGTCGTTCAGCAAGCCGATGAGCACGCCATTTCTCGGCTGTGTGCCGGCGCTAAACAATAGAGCAGTGCCGACCGAGACCGCTTCGTATAGGTTTATGGGTGTGCTGCGGCGGCCGCCCCTGATAATTCCGTCGGGAAGCTCGCCAGCGAGAAACTGGAACGTTTGGTCAAAACGAGCCAATGTCTGCGGCGCCGGAGGCTACGTGATTTGCGTCGTCCATATACTTATTGAGAAATTCGAGGACGCTATGCCCGAACTGTTGGTATCGTTCAAGGAATGCGAAGAATCGAAGGACTAGCTCCTCATATGTACCATTCGTCTCGTCGTCAGCTGAAAGCTTCACAACTTGGCGAAAATTCGCATTCTGCGAAAATGTCTTCAATCCCTCGTTGAACGGTCCCCGATATACGCAGTTTCGGATCTCTTGAGGCTGCAGTTTTACTCCGCCTGAGTTAAGGCGTTCGAAAAGGTCGAACCTTACAGACAGATCGCTCTTATCGTTCAATGTCGTGACTCTTACGGGGCGAGTGCTAAATGCCAACTGCAATGAGCGAGGGAGCTCCAAAAAATGCTTCTCGTTGAAGTCGGATAGCTTTTCAAGACCAGTTAACATGAGCGAATCGCGAGAACCCAAAATTTTGTATCGTTGCTCCTCACCCCCGCAGAAATGGATGAGGCTGCTGATTCTTTGCACTCCGTCAACGACCTCCCACGACGAGTCCTTATTAGTTGCCATAAAAAGGCTTGGTATCGGAATTCCAAGGAAGACCGACTCCACAAACTCGGACTGCCGCTGCGGTTCCCAAACAAACTTTCTTTGGTATTCCGGCGCAATATCGATGGCACCCTCGGCGACCATCTCCAGTAGCTGGCGGACCGCAAGATCGTAGGTGTCAAACGAGACGGTGCGGCGTTCTTGCTCCAGCTGCAACGTGAGGTTTTGAGGTTCAACAGCTGCGTCCTCAGGCGGGAGATTCATCGGGCCTTGGCTCATCGCATTCCTTCCTAACTCAAAAAGTGTTCATTTACTAGCTATCCTGTCTTCGCCACTTAGCACCCAGGGCTCGGGTGCAACTAGTGATTCTATTCCAACCTCGGCGGAACCTGCTCCATTTCCTACTCTGCAGGCGGCGCGACTGAAGTGGTGCCCTTCCCGGTCGTGGCGCTGCCCAAGTCCTCAGAGGGATGGGCCGTGGAATCCCACCCTTCGCAAAGTGCGCGAAGGATGGGGCACCCTCGGTCGTGGTGGCGTCGGCTGACAGCAGGTTCCTCGCTTCGCTCGGAATGACAAGAGTGTAAATCGCTGTTGAGGGTGTGGCCGCGGGTTTGGGTTTCGCATGGTTTGCGAAGCTTGGCTTGCGGCTTTTTCTGTTTTCCGGAAAAACATTAGGGACTTGTCGGCGGGTGTTGTTTTGTGTGGTATGCTGCTGGCCCTCTAATCCTTCCTGGTGATGTTTGGGCCCCGCTTCGCGATTGATTGGTACAGGAGCAGATTCCGATGTCCGCTGGCCTGGATAACCTCAAGCACATTGTTGTTTTGATGATGGAAAACCGGTCGTTTGACCACATGCTGGGATCGCTGAAGGCTGTGAATCCGGCGATTGATGGGATTGTGGCCGGGCTTAGCAATCCGGATACTACGGGGGCGTTGGTGGCTCCGCGGCCTTTGGCGGCGTTTCAGGGGCAGCTTGATCCGGACCCGAACCATCATTTTCCGGCGGTGGATTTGCAGATTTTTGGCGGAGACACCAGTGCGGCGCGGCAGCCGAATATGCAGGGGTTCGTGAAGAGCTATTTCAACCAGCAGGAGGACGTAGCGCACTCGCAGAAAATCATGTATTACTTTGCGCAAAATCAGTTGCCGGTGCTGACCACGCTGGCTACGGAGTTTGCCGTGTTCAACCGCTGGTTTGCGTCGATTCCGGGGCCGACGATTTGCAACCGGGCGTTCGCGCATTATGGGACTTCGTTTGGGCAGGTGGGGATGGACGTGTTTTATGTGAAGGAGCCTTACCAGAGCATTTACGACCGGATGATCCGGGCGAATCCGGCGCACACGGCGAAGATTTATTACTACGACACGACCAGTTCGACTATGGAGATTGTGAACCTGTTGCAGAGTCGAGCCGAAGTTGTTTGGTACGTATCAGCAGTTTTTGTCGGATTGCAGCAGCGGGAATCTGCCGGAGTATTCGTTCGTCGAGCCGAACTATAACGATCATGACAGCGATGACGGCGAGGAGGTAGCCAACGATCAGCATCCCGATCACAACGTGCAAGCGGGAGAGTTGTTTATTGCGTCGGTTTATAACGCGATCAAGGCAAATGCCGATTTGTGGCAGAGCACCGTGCTGCTGGTGGTGTATGACGAGCATGGAGGAATTTACGATCACGTGCCTCCGCCGAATTGTTCGGCGAACGCTCCGGATGGGTTTGTGGCTTCGGCGAACGATACCGGGACAGGAATGCCGTTTGCGTTTGACCGGCTGGGAGTGCGGGTGCCGGCGATTCTGATTTCGCCGTTTGTTCCGAAAGGGACGGTGGTGAGCGGGCGTGTGTTTGAGCATGCTTCGATTCCGGCGACGGTGACGAAATTCTTCTTGGGAAGCTATGCGCAACGCACGGCTCGGGAAGCGGCTGCGGATACTTTTCTGGATTTGGTGTCGCTGGATGTGGCGCGGGGGGATTGTCCGGATTTTGGATAGGAGGTTTGGCGCCGGCCGACAGCAGGTTCCTCACCGGGCTTTCAGCCCGGTTCGGAATGGCAAGATTTCGGGGGCGCGGAGGTGACCATGGCGAAGATCGCTTTACCGAAGCTGCCGGATAGCGCGTGGAATAAGGAGCGTCCGGTGTCGGGATTGTTGAGGACGCAGATTCTGCACCTGCACGAGGCGGAGCGGAGATTGCCTGTGCGGCACCACACGGATATTTACATCAATGCGATCAAGACGGAAGGCGAGGCGGCGGAATACATACGCGCCGTGACGGAGGCGATCCACGACGAGCACGCCGCGGCGGCGGAGAAGCGGGCACGGCGCGCGGTGAAGCCTAAGCCGACGCGGATTGACATTGCGGCCGCGGCGGACGACGAGACGGAAAAAGGGGAAGAGCTAGGGCCGCTTGCGCGGCCGGCCAGCCCCTTCGACTTGGCTCTGGGCAGGCGAGGGCGCTGTCCCCACATGAAAATCTGTTTCTGCGGCTTGAGTGGAGGCGGTATGCGTTGGAGTGCTGTGGTGGTGCTGCTGGCGCTGGGAGCGACGGCGGGGTGGAGTCAGGAGGGCACGCTGCAGGCGGATTTTCGCGCGCGAGCACACTCGCGTCAGCGATGCCTGCAAAGATTTCAGTTTCAAGAGCGTGCCGGGATGCGCCATTGAATTCTTCACGGATCATCCTCTGCACATCGCCGCCGGGAGCATGCCGGCACAGAACGGATTTGCGCTGGGCGGAGCGTTTGTTGCCGAAAAGCATCCCGGCAATTGGCGGCTGAGCTGGGATGTGGATGCGGTGGCGCTCGACTAACGCCTCGTGGCGGGCCGGCGGATATATGAAGTTGATCCACACGCCGAATGAAGCGGTGCCGGTGCATCATTACGGTGACTACGCCGGGCGAGACAGAGCCGAAGAAGCCGGAGAAGAAGCGGCCGATCAACCTGGTGCATCCCTACACGGTGTTTAATTTGTATGCGCAGGCGATCTCTCTGAACAAGTTGAATTTCTTTGGGCTGGGCAATGATTCGACGCTGACGGGCGCGTCTGTGTTTGGGATGACGCAGACTATCGTGGGTGGTAGTGCGATCAAGCCGGTCTATGAGTGGCCTGCGATCAGCAAACTGAAGCTCGCATTGCTGGGCGAAGTGAATGGGCGGATCGTAAGCGTGCGAGGCGAGAGCGGGCAATCTTTTCCTTCCATTGGGACGCTTTACAACAATGCGACCGCGCCCGGCTTGAGCAGCCAGCCGGGATTTGTGCAGATGGGAGAAGGGTTTCGCGTTGAGCCGGTATTCGCCGATCACTTTCAACTGAATTATCTCGGGAGTTTTCAGCAGTTCTTTGCGCCGTCTGATTCGACGTATTCCTTTCTGCGCTGGACGGCTGACCTGAATCACATCTTTTATTTGTACGGTTACTCGAAGGCCGGGCCGAAGAATACGGACGCGAACGGTCCGGATAGGTGCGGGCCGATCGAGGGAACATGTCCGCCGATTCCGCACACGCGGAATTTGAATGGCTCGGTGGGAGTGCGACTGCTGGTTTCGGAATCGATCAACTCGGCGACCAGCGCGGTGCCGTTCTACTTCCAGCAGAGCTTGGGCGGAGCTGACATCAATGGTGGGATGGCGCTGGGGAGCTATCAGGACTACCGGTTTCGTGCTCCGAATCTGCTGTTGTTGCAGGAAAGTTTCGAGCACTCGATCTGGGGCCCGTTTGGGTTCAAGGTGATGGCTGACGAGGGCCGGGTGGCGCTGACTCGCGGCGATCTGGGGTTTGATCATCTGAGGCACAGCGTCGCAGCCGGGCTGACTTTGCGGGCCGGCGGGTTCCCGATGGTGTCTCTGATGTTTGCCTGGGGTGCCGGAGGGGCACCACAACATCTTCAATATGAATAGTTCGTTGTTGGGTGGATCGGCGCGGCCGATGCTGGATTGATGGGATCCGCTGGCGCCGGCGCTCCGGTCCATTCCTTGGTGGCTGACGTCGAGGGACGGTAAGGAGGACGGGGTATGTCTGCCAGCAGCAGGTTCCATTGGTTCGTGACGACTACAACGATCACGATTATGTATTGGGTTCTTTATTACCTGGCAAAGAAATTTCCGTCGCCCAGCAGCTTGGACGTTTATTCCAAAACCGTGATTGTGTACCTGGGATCGGTGGCGTTCTACCAGTTGATTGCCTCAGGTTTGCGCTGGCTGTTCGACCACGTGAGATGGGTGCGCAGAAAAGTGCTGGGGCCTGAGTATGTAGAAGGGACTTGGATAGGAAGCTTCGCGGACCGCGGGGGCAAGAAGCAGTTTACCGTGGAGCATTTTGAGCAGACACTGGATGGGCTCGTAATCCGAGGGTACGCGCAGAGTGAGGCCAACGTCTTTTATGCGCAATGGACGTCGAAATCTGTGGCTGTTGATGCCGAGAAAGGCACGCTTACGTATAGCTACGATTGCGATTTAACGGCGAGTAAGGGCCAGGGGTTGGCCATCTTTACGTTTCAGCGCAAGCACTTCCGCAAGCCCCCTTTTGGATTGGTAGGGTACTCGGCGGATCTTGTGGACGGAGTGGGATCCCACAATGATGAGTACAAACTTTCTGATGCGCAGGTTAACGTGACCGAGGCGTTCGAGGCGGCGGAGAAAAGATTTAAGTAGGGGCTTGCGGCAGGATTGAAGTCGTGCCCTTGGCGGCCGTGGCGCTGCCGAAACCCAAAACGTCCACAGGGGCTGAAGCCCGTTTCTTTTTGGGGGCTTTACGCGGCGCTGAAGCGCCGCTCTTCCACGGTTGTGCATGCGTCGGTTTTCCACGTCGGGGCTTGCGGCAGGACTGAAGTCGTGCCCTTTCCGGTCGTGGCGCTGGCAAAATCCACAGAATCCCGGAGTTTTCCACAGGGCAACCTTGTGACATCTGACCGTGACATGGGTGCTAAAGGTTGAGACACTGGGAGTAGTTCGCGGGAAAGTGATTTGTGGGTAGCTGTAGGAAGCGAATAAGGAAGCGAGCCAAACGCGCGATTTATTCGCCCGGAAAAAACGCGGGCGATTCGCGCGGCTCGCCCAGATCCTTCAGCGACGAAAAGATGTCGCCTCAGGATGACAAAGGTTAGGCGAGGCTTGGGAGAGCCTCGTATTTTTTTGTCTGGAGACGGACTAGAGGAGATTCGATATGAGGTGGAAGGCTGATCGGCTGGCGGGTGGGTTGTTGAAGGGGTGCAAGGAGCGGGGGGAGTGGGCGGAGCTTTATTTCATGATGCTGGTGGTGGGGTTGGGGATGAAGGTGTTGCGGCTGTTTGGGGATTCGGGGCGATATGACGTGGGGGTGGAGAATGGGGCGCGGGTGGTGCGGGTGCAGGTTAAGTCCACCATCTACACGCGGCGCAATGGCGGGTTCAGCTTGAATGTGATGGGGCCGCAGCGGAAGAAGTATGCTCCGGGGACGGTGGATTTTTTTGCGATTCTGCTGATTCCGATTGATGAGTGGTACATCATCCCGTATGAGGTGATGGGGCGGACGAATTTGTCGATTCACTTCACGCCGGAGAGTGTGCGGCAGAAGTATGGGGCTTATCGGGAGGCCTGGCATTTGCTGAGGGAGACTGGGTTGACGATTCAGGCTTGTGTGGATCCGGAGTGGGGGGAGGTGCCGGGGCTAAATGCCGAGAGGGATGGAGTCGTGGAAGCGCCGGTTTGGGTGGCGTCGGCTTACAGCAGATTCCTCACCGGGTTTGCAGCCCGGTTCGGAATGACAAAGTTGTTCCCATAACTTGCTGGTGGATTTCGCCGCGGGCTTGGGTTTCGCAGGGGTTGCGAAGCTTGGCTCGCGGCTTTTTCTGTTTTCCGGACAGAGATTCGGGACTTGTCGGCGGGAGTGGTTTTCGGTGGCAGGGTTGAAGCCCGGCTGTTTCTTGGCGATTCTTGACGCAGGCCTGGAAGGCCTGCTCCGCCCTTGCCTTGCTGAATTCTGCTTTTATGGGATTTTCCACCCCTGCTTTGCTTCCGATCGATTTTGCGCGGAACTATCTACGTCGAACTTGCTTGATAGGCGTACAATTGTGCCGCTTTCCAGAGGGAAATCCGGGAGTCACGTTGGAGGGACGACATGTTCTGTGCTGAGTGTGGTGCAACAGTGAGTTCACAGGATGTAACCTGCCGAGCTTGCGGAGCCAGGGTGGAGCAGGAAAGACCGGTTGTTCCGGTGGCGGCCGCTCGCGTTGCGGTTCCGGCTGCGGTTCCGGCTGCTGTTCCCGCGTATCGCAAGGCTGGGTTTGGAGTGTTGGGCATAACCCGGACGGTGCTGCAGGCGCTTTCGGAAGGCAGGGTGATCCGGAACGCGATTGCGATTGCTATGACCGTGGTGGCAGTGCTGATTTTGCTGGGCGGGTTGCTGGCGCTGATCCAGATTCTGAAGTTATCCTTCTCGTTGAGTTCGGCGACGGCCACGGTGGGAGGCTTGGTGGTTGCCATTTTTGTGGCGGCCGCGCTTTTCGCGATTGCGCAGATCTATCTGTTCCGGGCGCAGTCGGTGCGCGACCTGGAGGACTCGCCGTTCACGGTGGTGCCGATTCTTTCGATCCTGTTCCGCACCGTGGGAGAAACTTACGCCGTGCTGGCTCTCTGCCTGGGTGTGGGCGGGTGTATTTTCACCTGGTTCAGCGGGATGAGCCCGCGGACGCTGATGGGAGGATTGGGTGACGCTATACCGGGCATGCCCGCAGGAGGAGGCGGAGGTTTTCTGGACGGGGTGATCTTCCTGGCCGTTCTGGCTGTCGTGGCATTCATGGCTTTAGTGTTGTTCTATGCCCTGGCGGAACTTGTGGTGGTGACGGTGGATATCGCCATCAACATTCGCAGGATGGCAAGGCATACGACGCCTTGATCATCGTCTTGATCATCGCTTTGATCATCGTCTTGATCATCGTCTTGTGCATCGGGGATGTGGGTTTACGCAGGGATTAGTTGTTTCGCGACGGAGGGGAATATGCAGTGTCCCAAGTGCAAGGCTGAAGTATCGGGAAAGTTCTGCCGGCAGTGTGGAACCGCGGTGGCGCTGCCGGTTGAGGAGGCCAGGCGCGCGGGCGTTTGTCCATCGTGCGGGGCGGGGGTTCGGCCGGAACAGAAGTTCTGTCCGAAGTGCGCGGAGCCCTTGGGAGCCGCGGTGGCGCGGGTTGCTGCCCCTGCGCCTGCGCCGACGCCGACTCGCGAGCTGTGCTGGCAGTGCGGGTCGGAATTGAAGCCGGGCGCCAAGTTCTGCAACTCGTGCGGCAGGCCCAGCCCGGGGGCTGGCGCGGGGCGTGCCACGGCACCCACCGCGATTGAAGCGCCGACGCCGTTTCAAGAGCCGTTTGCGCCAACCGCACCGCAATTTGAAAAGGAGGCTGGCCCCAGGAATGCCTCGGCGACAGCAGCGTTTGTGCCGTCTGCAGTTTCAAGGGCGTTTCCTGAGAGCGACGCGTCTGCTGCGCCGAGGATGCCGACGATTCCGGTAACTCCGCCGCCTCCGCCTGTGACGCGCCCGGTTCCCAGGCCGCTGCCACCGCTGGACAGCCAGAGAACCCCGGCAGCGGGAATTCCGGCAATCGGTGCGAGTTCCGGTGGCAATCAGAAAGCCATCCTGTTTGCCTGTGTGGTAGTTCTGGGCCTTGCATTTGGCGGACTCATTTACTGGTATGTTCTGCGCAAGCCCGCGGCAGGCAGTACTTCGAGCCAGCCCTCAGTCTCGCAAACTGCGACTGCCGCCGTGGATAAACCGTCACCTGCGCAATCAACGACGCCGGCGGCGGATGCAGGCACACCCGCAGAGCCTGCCGCGACGACGGACAACTCTGCGCCAGGGCAGTCGTCCGCGCCTGTGGCTTCTGCGACCGACACCAAGCCTGCAGCGAGCGATAATGCGGGCGCGGCTCCAGCCAAGTCAGCGCCGGCAAAATCCACAGACACGGCGCCCAGGGCGGCGGCCGACCTCTCAGGATTTTGGGAGGGCGAATATACCAATACGAATCAGGTCTCGAAGGTGACGCTGCAGATTGCCAAAGACAGCGGGGGATTGCTTGCGGGCACGATGGTCTTCGACGATGGAGGGATCAACTCGGCTCGATGCACCATCAAGGGCGCATACAATGCGCAAAACAAGTTCATGGTGCTGCAGGTTGCGAAGTGCCAGGGACAGCCGCCGACGTACCTGGAAGGCAAGATAGGTTTTGCCTCGGTCGAACTGAGTGCGCGTCAGGCTTTCGGAGTGGATTCCGCGCACAACAGTTTTTTGAATATTAGCCGGCAGTAAGAACCAAGACCAAGGTGGGGACAGCCCCGTCTGCCCCCGGTTTCCAATTAGAGAAACCTACCCCGCAAACTTAGCGGCAAAGTAGAACGCACAATTGCACGTCACACGCGGGCTGTTGTAAATCCCCCCTGGGAAAATCTGGAAGGAGGCTAACATGAAAGCATACTTGCCATTCGCAGTGGTGCTAACCCTAGCGATACCGGCGGCGGGGGGTAACAAAAACCTGACAAAGATGAAAATCGAGATCGTCGCTCAAGCCGAGGAAATGAGCCACAAGGTCGGGTCCTCAGGCTCGATAGTCGGCAAACGAACCAAGTCCGATGTCTATATGGTGAACGCTCTCATCAATGGCGACAAGGCCCGCCTGAAGTGCTTTGAGAACCATCAGGGCTGCACCGCCATCGGACCCGGGACCTACGACGCTGAAATCGACACGAGAGGCAAGGCCGAGTATGGCGGCAGCGGGCATAAGGGAAACGGGGCCGACGTCTGGGTCCTCATCGAGATGCCTGTGACTCATCAGATAGTCCGGGACCACTGGAAAGTGTCCGGCACTTGGGGAACAGTTGACCAACCGGCATCGGTGGTCGAAGACCCTCCCCCCCGCTGTTTTGGCCGCCACACTGTCCGCAACGCTCGAAATCTCATCGACGCCCCCGGATGCGGATATCGAATTGGACGGTAGTTTCGCAGGAAACACGCCTTCTTCGGTGGGAGTCGAAGCAGGAGAGCACAAAATCAAAATCAGTAAGAATGGCTTTAACCCGTGGGAACGGAAAATAAAGAGTTCAATCGGTATGGTGAAAGTTTCCGCGAGGCTCGATCCAATTCGAGCCGCCACAAGTGTACCCGCGTCTAGCGCAGTCATCCAGCAGGAGAATGGTGCTGCAAAGTCTGCAGCATTGGTCTCCAGTGAACAGTCGCCATCGTCAACTCCTTCGGCTCAAGATCATCCAGGAGGAAACGCCCAGGCTGCGAAGGTAGACCAGGTGCACTCCACAACGGCAGCAGAGAAGATGACTGTCACGGAATCTTTTCTGGGTGTGTCGTCTGACGAGAAGAAGGGGGAAAGGCGCGATGGAGTACGGATAGATGGCATTACGCTCGGTGGACCAGCCGATAACGCGGGCTTGAGGCTAGGGGATTACATTCTTTCGATTGATAATCATTATCTCTTCACGGTGGAGGAACTGGATTCGGAGGTTCGCAATCATAAACCCGGCACTAGAGTTGCGGTTCGTTACCGCCGTTACTCAACCATCGACGAAGCGTCCGTGATCGTCGGCGGTGGCACTTCGAGTAGGTAGTCTCCCGCTTCCGTTTTCCGCGCTCCCGTTTAGCGAAATCAGGAAATCAGGACGGGAAATCAGAAATCAGAAATCAAAGCCCGGGGCAGACGGGAGGTTCCCCATTTAGCAGTGTCGGGGGTAGGACTGGAGGCGCGGGTCGGAATCGAACCGACGCATAAAGGTTTTGCAGACCTCTCCCTTACCACTTGGGTACCGCGCCCCTAGGAAATAAGTTAGCGTTTCGAGGGAGAAAAGTCCAACCGGGTATGGAGTAGCCAGACACGCGATTATTGCTGGACGCGCGGGGACAGCAGATTCCTCGCTTCGCTCGGAATGACAAATGCCTCGCCCGTAATGACAAGATTAGTTAGGACATGACGCGCCTGGGCCGAGACCCCGTCACGGCCGAAAAGTGTGCAAAATTCTTCATCTTGCGGAGGTGTTGAAGCTGGGGTACTCTTCTGGTCCAAGCCGTTTTCTCTGACCCTCCCACAGAGGAACGATTCCAAATCCCAGAGGTTACGTCATGCAAAGAAGCAATTCTGCGGAAGTACTCGCCGTGCGTCAAGAACTGGCGCGACGCGTGAATTCCAGCGTCAAGGGAATGATTTTGGCCGCGGCATTTCTGCTGCTGGCGGGAGCGATTGCGGGGGCACAAACTGTCACCACGTTGTACAGCTTTGCCGGGGGCAAAACCAGCGGCGCCAATCCTTGGTACGTCACGCTGGTGCAGGGCACTAACGGCCAGCTTTACGGAACCACATACAACGGCGGGAGCAAGGGCCTGGGCACTTTTTTTGAAGTGACCACATCGGGCACGCTGACGGTGTTGCACAGTTTTGCCGGGGGCAAAACCGACGGCGCCAATCCCACGGGCGGGCTCACGCTTGGCACCGACGGAAATTTCTACGGCACCACGCAGATGGGCGGCGCCAGCTTGCAGGGAACCGTATTCAAAATGACGACGACGGGCACCATCACCCTGCTGCACAGCTTCAACAGCGTCACCGACGGCGCCTTCCCATGGCAAGCGCCGATCGAGGGGACGGACGGGAATTTCTACGGGACGGCCAGCGCCGGCAAGGGCCAGTACGGGCTGGTTTATAAGATCACCAGCGCGGGCACGTACTCGACGATTTACACTTTCACGCCGACGACTGGAACTTATCCGATCGCGCAGCCGACTCAGGGTACGGATGGAGATTTGTACATCCCGCTCTCACTCGGCGGGACTAACGAATGCGGGGCGATCGTCAAAATCACGACTGCGGGAGTGTTGGTGAGCAGCTACGATTTTCCGTGCGGGCCGGGTGGCGCGTTTCCGATTGGGCCGCTGGTGCAGGCGGCGAATGGAAATTTCTATAGCACGACGCAGGATGGCGGCACGAATGGTGAGGGAACGATTTACCAGCTCACCACTTCGATGGGCGTAACGGTGCTGCACAGCTTTGGCGCATTGTTCGGAGACGGCCTGTATCCGGGCGCGGGATTGTTGCTTGCGACCGATGGAAACTATTATGGGTCGGCCGCTGAGGGCGGAACCTACGACGATGGAATTCTGTTCAACACGACCGTGGGCGGAATCTACACCGACCTTTACAGTTTCAATAACAGTTCGAACCTGTTGCAAATGTCTCCTCTGTCGCCGCCGGTGCAGAATACTAACGGCACGCTCTACGGCGTGACGGAGTTTGGCGGCACCAACAACGAAGGGACCATTTACAGCTTGAACATGGGCCTGGCGGCATTTGTGAACGCTCCGCTGTTCAGCGGAAAACAGGGCGGCAGCGTATTGATTCTGGGCCAGCACTTGACTGGGGCGAGCAAGGTTACGTTCAACGGCGTTGCGGCTGAGTTCACGGTGAAATCCGACACGCACTTGAGCGCCACCGTTCCTACGGGGGCTAAGACCGGCTACATTGAGGTGACCACTGCTTCGGGTGTGGTGAAGAGCCGGAAGATTTTCCGGGTTGAGTAGTTAGATCTTTCACCACGGGATCGGAGAAAATCTAGGCTGGTTCGGGCTTTGGCTCCGCAGGGGCTGAAGCTCGTTCTTGTTAGGGGCTTGAGGCGGCCTGGCGGCAACCTTTATCGTCGTTTCCGATACTTACATGCCGCAGCGGTTCCGAGGAGGGCGGGGCTCTGACCAGTAATTTCAGTTTCAGGGTGAGTAAGTGAGGCGTCCACGGGGACTGAAGCCCGTTTTACTCCAAAATCAAACGCGGCACCGAAGCGCCGCTCTTCCACGTTGCTTTTTCACGACTGCTCTTTCATGATCGTTCCACAGGAGGCAGGGCTATGCGACGGATATTATCTCAGGATGTTTTTATTGGCCTGCTGCTGATTGCGCTCGGTGCCGCGACTGCAGCGGCTTCTGATGTGCTCACTTATCACAACGACCTTTCGCGGACGGGGCAGAATCTGAAGGAGACGATTCTGACTACCAGCAACGTGAATTCCACGGGATTTGGGCTGCTGTTTACGATGAGCGTGGATAGCACCGTGGATGCGCAGCCGCTTTATGTTTCGTCGCTGACGATTTCCGGGGTTTCGCACAACGTTATTTATACGGCTACCGAGAACGACACCGTCTATGCCTTCGACGCCGACACAGGCGCGCAGTTGTGGAAAGTTTCTGCGCTGCTGGCGGGGGAGACGGCTTCTGACACGCGCAGTTGCGGGCAGATTGGGCCGACGATTGGAATCACTTCGACTCCTGTGATTGACCGCAGCAGCGGTCCGGAGGGCACGATTTATGTGGTGGCCATGAGCAAGGATTCTTCGGGGAATTATTATCAGCGGCTGCATGCGCTCAGCCTTACTACCGGAGCGGAGCAGTTTGGCGGACCGGTGACCGTGCAGGCTCAATATCCCGGCACCGGCGAAGGGAGTTCGGGCGGATACGTCACTTTCGATGCCAAGCAGTATGCGGAACGCGCGGGGTTGCTGCTGCTGAAAGGAGTGATCTATCTGGGCTGGACTTCGCACTGCGACATTCAACCCTATACCGGGTGGCTCATGGGATACAACGAGACCACGCTGGCGCAGACCTCGGTTCTGAATTTAACGCCCAACGGCAGCGAGGGATCGATCTGGCAGAGCGGGGCGGGGATGGCGTCGGATGGGAGCAATATCTTCTTTCTGGACGCTAATGGCACTTTCGACACGACTTTGAACTCACAGGGCTTTCCCTCGTCGGGAGATTTTGGGAACGCATTTCTGAAAATCTCGACGGCGAAGGGGCTGGCCGTGGCGGATTACTTCGCGATGTATAACACCGTTTCGGAATCGGATTCGGATGAGGACCTGGGTGCCGGCGGAGTTTTGCTGCTGCCCGCGCAGGTTGACTCCCAGGGCGTGACGCGGCGCTTGGCGGTGGGCGCCGGCAAAGACGGCAACATCTATGTTGCCAATCGAGCCAGCATGGGAAAGTTCAATGCGAGTAATAACAACGCGCTCTATCAGGAAATCAAGGGTGTGCTGGGCGCCGGGATGTGGGCGATGCCGGCCTACTTTAACGGGAGCGTCTACTTCGGGCCGCAATCGGGAACGCTGAAACAGTTCACGTTCTCGAAGGCGAAGCTTTCGACGGCGGCGGTGTCGGTGACTTCGAAGAGTTTTACGTATCCGGGGACGATCCCGAGCATTTCAGCCAACGGCACGAAGAACGGGATTGTGTGGGCGGTTGAGCATACGAATACTTCTGTGCTGCATGCGTACGAGGCTTCGAACCTGGCTACTGAGCTTTACAACTCCAATCAAGCGGCCAACGGCCGCGATCATTTTGGAACTGCTACGCACTTCGGCGTGCCGACCATTAATAACGGCAAGGTTTATGTGGGAACCACGGGCAGCGTGGCGGTGTTTGGGCTGCTGGGGAGTAAGTGAAGTTCTCCCGATGAAGCGGGGAAATAGACTGCGGGTCTCAGGGGCTAAAGCCCTCGTATTTGTTGGCACGGAGCGGCACGGCTGAAGCCGTGCCCTGATACGAATCTCAGATACTGATACGAATCGCAGATCGTGATGCGAGCTCGGACCCTGATACGAATCCCAGACCCTGAGACGAATCTCGGATGGTGATACGAATCTCGGATCCTATCCGAATCTCATTGACGGCAATCATTGCAACAGGCCGTAGATGTATAGGCTGTCGATTGATCCGGCTTTGCTGCCCACGTATACGTTTCCGTTTGCGATGGTGGGAACTGAGAACCTTATGCCCCTTCCCAGAGTGTCTCGCGTCGCATTCTGCTGGCTGTTGTACAACTCGACGGAAACCTTGGAGGCTTTGTAGGCGTGAAGCACGGCAGTTGTTCCGGTGGTGGACGGGGCGTCCACCACCCACACGATGCCGTTGGTGGAACCATTTGCCGAAATGGAGGGTGTGCCTCCGGCGGCGAGGGTGGTGGGCGACTGTGAGACTGGAGCTGCGGACAGCATGCCTTTGATCAAGCTATATCGGTCCAGGTAGTCGCCTTGCCCCGAGTAGTAGACCGCATTGGCGAAGTACGCCGGGCTATCTGTAATAGCCCAGGGGTGAACCGGTTATGGTCTGAATCACACTGTTGCTGCCGGAGTTGAACTTGCCCATGTTGTCGCGGTTCACCAGATAGATGGTTCCCTGCTTATCAGCGCCTGTGATTTCATCCGGGTACGAGCCGGTTTGCTTGGGGAGAATCAGTCCCGCGCTGGAGCCCAGGTCCAGGTCGTCGTCGTCGAGGGTTGATTCATTGTCAGGCGCAAAGTAGTCGGTCACTGACAGGGCGCGCGTCATCCTCAGGAAACTGTCACCGTAGTCCCCGCCGCTCACATTCGCATCGAAGGTGCCGTTACCAGTGATGAGATAGAGGTTGCCGGTGCTATCGGCGGAAAGACCGCCGGCGCTATGCCAAATTCCGCCCTGGGAGCCATTGGGCGTGTCATTGAAGACATTCACCTGGGCCAGTGTTTTGGCGTTATAGCTCATCACCCAGCCGTGATAATTGCCGAGGTCGGCGAACGATGCCCAAGCGATGTAGACCAATCCTTTGGATAACAGGAGGGCGGATCGCTGGTTCTGGAGCACGGGAGTAAAGTCGATTGTCCCGCTCACGCTTCCGGCTCCGGAGCCGGGAACAGAGGCTTGAATAACGACCGGGCCGCCGAACTTTTCCGCTCCGGAAGTAATGTCCAGGGCGTGGAGGCGTTGATAGTAGGCGCCGCTCTCCAGAGTGAAAGCGACGACGTAGAGGGTATTCGTGGTTGGATCGATCACGGGTGTCCCCGTGATTCCAACCGTCGGAGAGATTTCACAGGTGCCCACATCAGCGCAGGGAACCGCAACGGCTCCAGCCGACGTGAAACTCGTGTGCCAGAGCGGGGTGGTGGGACTGCCACCGGCGTCAAAGGCATACACGCTGTCGTTCTCGGTGGCCACATACACTACGTTGTGGGTACCCTGCCCCACGATACTCACGTTGCCGACATACAGCGGCTGCGCGAAGATGTGCCCGTCTACGGAGAGCTTGAACTTCAGGCCAAACTGGGTGGAGTTGACGTTGGCGAGGGTGAGAGTGGTTTCCTTCAGATTCTGGCCGGTACGTGAAATGTCATTGTGCCAGGTGAGAACGTTTTGCGCGGTGAGGGCCAGGGGAAGGATAAGGAATATCGCGGAAAGAAAAACGGAGCGAACAAGACAACCACAGCTCATTCGAATGCGCATGGCTTCTTCTCCGGCAAAACTTCGAATGGCAACTTGTAATACTTGGAATCGGCTCTCAGGGTTCCGGGGGGATTTATCGCAAGAGACGGGAACTCAGCAGGGGATGGTACCCCTGAATAGGGTCGGAGTCAACAACGATTTGATTTCGCTGATTTCGCCCGACCGTGAGAAAGTATGCAAGATTCTTCATCTTGCGAGGCTCGAAAGGTTGATGTAGCGTTGGGCGGCAAGTCTATAACATCCTCCCCCAGGGAACGATTCTCAAATCCCAGCCTCATCACGTAAAAGAAGAAATTTCTTGGGAAGCGTTCAGCGTCAAAGGCGCTCCAAAGGGCAAAAACCGCTGGCCTGATGAAGAAAATCAGACGATTAGCCGTAGCTGGCAAGGAGGAGTCCGGTGAAGTATGCTTTCAGAATTTTGCTGACCCTTGTGGCAGGGCTGGCAGCAACCGCAGCGTGCGCGCAGATTACGTATCCCACCCCGATCAAGCATGTCATTTTGATTGACCAGGAGAACCGGACGGTCAACAACCTGTTCGGGAGCAATTCACCGAGCAACCAGTACTATCTTCCCGGCCTGGTTGTTTCGACTACGGGGCAGGCATACACGATCACGAACGGGAAGAAGACGGTGTTCACGGTGAACGCTGTGTCGCTCCCGATGGCATCGACGTTGGGGAGCACAGGTAGCATCAACGCGGATGACTACGATCCCAACCACTCGCACACCGCATGGGGATCGGCATGTGACGCGCCAGTGATCACGGACCCGAGCACCGCTTGCGCGATGGATGGATTTAACCAGCCTGCGGTTACGTGTCTGGCAGGAGCTACGGGATGCCCGGGGCCGAAATATCCCACGTACGCCTATGTTCAGTACTCGGACGTGGCGCCGTATTTCCAAATCGCCTCGCAGTACGGTTATGCCAACTACATGTTCCAGACCAACCAGGGGCCGAGCTTTCCGGCGCATCAGTTTATTTTCGGCGGGACCTCGCAGCCGGGGAATGGTAAGGAACCGACGTGGTTCGTGGCCGAAAATGCGGCGCATACCGTCAACGCCACCAACGGGTGCATCGCTGCTTCCGCCGCCACCGTGGCCTTAGTGAATCCGGCTACGCAGGACGTGAAAACGACCATGTACCCCTGCTTCAATCACGATACTATGGCGGAGGTTTTCGCCGCCGCGAAGCCGCAAATCACATGGAGGTATTACACGCCCGGGCAGGGCTACTTGTGGTCGGCGCCCGACGCGATTCAGGCCATCTGCACTAACACGAATGGTAAATGCACGGGGCCGTACTGGACCAAAGGCGACTCGAACGGATATGTCAACGTGAATCCGGCCGACGCACTGAGCGATATCGAAAATTGCAAACTGAAAAATGTGAGCTGGGTCATTCCCACCGCGCTTGAGTCTGACCATGCGACCCAGACGGACGGCTCCGGCCCATCGTGGGTGGCTTCCATTGTGAATGCCATCGGCAACCAGCCTAAGTGCAAGAACGGAGACACTTACTGGGATTCCACGGTGATCTTGATCACATGGGACGATTGGGGAGGGTGGTACGACCACGTGGTGCCGCCGGCGCTGTCTTCGAAAGCGCCTGCGAATGCGTCTTCTTATGTGTATGGTTTCCGGGTGCCTCTGCTGGTGGTATCGGCGTACACTCCGGCGGGGACAGTGAGCAATGTGAAGGGGCTGGATTTCGGAGCGATGCTGAAGTTCGTCGAAGAGATTTTCAACGTGGGTTATATCTCCCCGGGGGATTATGCGGACTCTTACGCCAACGACGACCTGAGCGAATTTTTCGAGTTCAACAAACCGCCGCGCAGTTTCCAGAGCATTGCCGCCCCGATTAAGAAGGAAGTGTTTCTTGATCCGAAGCGGCCGATTGGCCCGCCCGACAATGATTGACGAATTGCGAACGGCACAATGGTGCGAGCAGCGAGGAATTACGGGCAGGTTAGTTGCGCTGCACCGAACGGTTCCAACTGATATCCCTGATTGATGCCGGGGTGGTTGGCAGGTTGTCCGGCGAGGACGGTTACGGTTCCGGAGACGCCAGAGGCGCACTCAGCCAATCCGGCGGTTACCTCGGCGATCGTTGCGACATCGGCTGAGCAGAGGCCGGTGGTTGAACCGATGCACCAAGTCGTGGTGCCGGTGATGTCGGCGCTGGTCGGCATGGTGTTGTAAGTGCCCGTGGCATTGAACTGAACTTGAGAACCGGTGGCGGCACCCGGAGTCACATTGACGGACTGAAGGGCATGATTGTTGCCTCCGCAGGCGAGCAGGGCGATGGAGATTGCGAGCAGAATAGCGAAAAGGCACGCGGGCCGAGGTCTCATGGAACCTCCTGAGTAGGCCTGAAGAAAACTGGAGCGGGAGACGGGATTTGAACCCGCGACTTCGACCTTGGCAAGGTCGCACTCTACCACTGAGTTACTCCCGCTCAGCGAGTTTGATTATAAATGAGGGGTTGGGTTGGGGCAACGATTGGGCGGGGACTCGGGGTTGACGACCTCCGCTAAGGAGTCGCCCTCGCTTGGCTCGGCGGACAGCCGAGGCGGCTGTCTCCACGTGGCATGTCTCCGCATCCTGCAGCCGATGCTTTTCAGTGCACCGACCATTGCGGGTCTTCTTCCGGCTTCACGATGTGGCCGTCGCGCATGTGGATGATGCGGTCTCCGTAGGCGGCGGCTTCGGGATTGTGCGTGATCATCAGCACCGTCTGGCCTAATTCCTGGTTGGACTGGCGCAACATCTTCAGAACTATGTTGGAGTTTTCCGTGTCGAGATTTCCTGTGGGTTCGTCGGCCAAGACAACCGCTGGCTGATTGACGAGGGCGCGAGCCAGGGCTACGCGCTGTTGCTCGCCGCCGGAAAGTTCGGAGGGGCGATGGTTCAGTCGCCTGGTCAGTCCCAGCAGATCACAGATGCGAGCGAAGAACGCGGGATCGCCGCCGTTCTTGCCGGAGATTTCCTGCGCTATGGCGATGTTGGAGCGTGCGTCCAGCGTGGGCAGCAGGTTGAATTTCTGAAATACGAATCCGATCTTGCGCTTGCGCATCTGGGTGCGCTCGGCGTCGGAGAGCGTGGCGAAGTCGTCGCCATCGAGAATTACTTTGCCGGAATCGGCGCGGGTGAGCCCGCCCAGCATGTAGAAGAGGGTGGATTTGCCGCTGCCGGAGGGGCCGACTACCGTGACGAATTCTCCTTTTTGCACGCTGAAGGAGATGCCGCGCAGCGCGGGGACGTCGATTTTTCCCACGCGGTAGGTTTTATGTAAGTCAATCGCTTCGATGAATGCGGCCATGCTTGAGTTGATCTTACACGATGGAAAGGGCAGTCAAAGGCAATCAACCGCCGAGTACGCCGAGGCCGCCGAGAAAATTCTAGGATTTCTTTATCTATTTCTCGGCGCTCTCGGCGTACTCGGCGGTGAAAAGCTTTAGGCCGCGCCCTGGCGGTGCGTGAGTTGCGGGGGGCGCTCCTGCATGTTACACGATGGAAAGGGCAGTCAAGGGCAATCAACCGCCGAGTACGCCGAGGCCGCCAAGAAAATTCTAGGATTTCTTTCTCGTATTTCTCGGCGCTCTCGGCGTACTCGGCGGTGAAATGCTTTAGGCTGCGCCCTGGCGGTGCGTGAGCTGCGGGGGGCGCTCCTGCATGTTACACGATGGAAAGGGCAGTCAAGGGCAATCAACCGCCCAGCACGCCGAGGCCGCCAAGAAAATTCTAGGATTTCTTTCTCGTATTTCTCGGCGCTCTCGGCGTACTCGGCGGTGAAATGCTTTAGGCTGCGCCCCGGCGGGGCGAGTATTGCGTAGTCCGCTCCTGCATTCGTTTGGGGCCGCGCTTGCGGACCAGGAGTAGACGGATTCGTTCCAGCAGATCGGCGGGCGCGTACATTCCTCTGGCGAGGAATACGTCGGCTTGCGATTCGTGGTCGTAGACGCGGACCTTGCTGGAAATGAGAATCGCCGGAGTCTGGGGCGAAAGCTTCTTGATGGCGGCGATCAGTTGCGGGCCGTCGAGCCCGGGCATGGCCATGTCGGTAACCACCAGATCGACGCCGCCCTGCTTGAACCGCTCGAGGGCCTCTTCGCCGCGGGAGTAGCTGGCCACGCGGTAGCCGCGGGTTTCAAGCATGATTTTGCGATAGGAAAGAGATTGTTCGTTGTCGTCAACACAAAGGATCGTGCGCTTGGGTTTCATCCACCGCCTGGAAATCCGCGGGCGGCCGGCTGTGGCCAGATCTTAAAAGCCGGAGGTCAGCGGAAGTTTTCTCTGTTCGTGAAGAATAGAAGAGCGAAATGAATCCTATCGGGAAGCGGTCACGCTGTAAAGTGGCGTTGAAGCAAATGGCAGAGTTTGGCCATTGACTTTCTTCTGGATTGCGAAAGGCGCGATTTTGCGGCGCTTGCCGATGGTACATTAGAGGAATACTTCGCCGCGCATGATTTCAACCGAGTTGCCGCCGACGCGCACGTTTACTACGCGGTTATCGCTGCGCTTGCTATCGAAAGAGGCACGCACGAAAATCCGGCTGGGGCGTTTCATCTCGACGCCCTGTTCGATGAGGACGCGCTCGTCGGGCTTGGCCACGCCGTGGGCCACCATCCAGGCTGCGGCGCAGCCCGCGGCGGAGCCGGTGGCCGGGTCCTCGCCGTTGTAGAAAAGCATGCGAGCGTGCAGACGGGCATTGCGATCGACGGTCTCGCGAGTTACGAAATAAAAAAACTTTCCCGAGCTCCTGGCCAGATACTCGGAAGCGCGATTCAGATCCATCTGCGAGAAACTTTGCATCACGGCCAGCGATTTCAGCGGCGCCACGGTGAAGGGAACTCCCGTGGAAACGGTTTCGATGGGCAGGGAATCGTCGAAATCTTCGGGACGCAATCCGGTTGCGCGTGCGACTGCTTCGCGGTCGTGTTGAATTCCGAAGGTGGGATCGATCTGCGTCATCTCGCCGAAGGCGGGTTCGCCATTTGCGTGTTCGAAGTGCACGGGGACTTTGCCGACATTCAGGTCGAGCACGACCTTTTCTGCGCGGGTCTTTTCCCCTTTACCCAGGCCGCGCAGTGCGAATGCCGTCCCAAGCGTAGGATGGCCGGCGAAGGGCAGTTCCTCGTGAACGGTGAAGATGCGCACGCGAATGCCCTTCTCACGTTCAGTGGCAGCGTCGCGGGGCAGGACGAAGGTGGTCTCGGAGAGATTCATTTCTTTGGCAATCGCCTGCATCTCGGCGTCAGTTAAGCTGCGGGCGTCGAGGATTACAGCCAGCGAGTTGCCTTCCAGCGGACGCGAAGAGAAAACATCCCATTGCGTCATCGCCAGACGTCGTAAAGGTTGGGGCATAATCTCCTCTGCGGGAGGGTCAACCTCAGGAGCTAGAGCCGGCGTCTTGGTTGGCTCGGGGCGGCACCCTTCGGCGCGCTTCGCTTGCTCAGGGCAGGCTAAGAACTGAAGCCGTGCCCTTCCCAAGCCCATTGTCGAAACAACTTCGGTTCAAATGCAGCCGGGTTATGCGGCTGTTTCCTTATGGCGCGCCGTGGCCGTACTCATGGCAGCGTCCTTTCCCAGGAAGTTCAGCAACTCAGAGTTCACTTGGTCGGCGTGCGTCCAGGTTATGCAGTGCGGTCCGTCTTTTACTACGACGAAACGGGCTCCCTTGATCAGCTTGGCGGTCCGCTCGCCGGAGGCAGTGATGGGCAGGATGCGATCTGCGTCGCCGTGGAGGACGAGCGTGGGCACGTCGATCTTGCTGAGGTCATTGCGGAAGTCCTCATGCCAGGTGGGCACGCAGGCGAGGCTGGCCGTAGCCGAAGCGCCGGCTGCTAGGTTCCAACTGGCCCGGACAGCCTGTTCGCTGACGCGCTTTCCCAGCAGAAGGTCGGTGTTGTAGAAATTCTTGAAGAACTCGGTGAAGAAGGCATAACGGTCTGCGGCGACGGCTTTCTCGATGCCTTGGAAAACGCTGCCGTCGACACCTTCCGGATTGTCCGGCGTCTTCAGCAGAAAGGGTGGAACTCCGGAAATGATTACCGCCTGGCTCACTCCCTTCGATCCATACTTGCCGAAGTAACGCGCTACTTCGCCGCCGCCCATCGAGAACCCGGCGAGTGCGAAGTCACGCAGCTTGAGGTGGGTGACGACCTGGTGCAGATCCGCAGCAAACGTGTCGTAGTTGTAGCCCGTGGTCGGCTGGCTGGATTTGCCGAACCCCCGGCGGTCGTAGGTGATGACGCGGTGACCTGCGTCCAACAGAACTGGCAGCTGCTTCTCCCAGGAAGCGCCGCTCAGAGGATATCCATGGATCAGGACAACGGGCTTACCGGAGCCGTGATCCTCGTAATACAGATCGATGTTGGCGGAGTTCTCTTTCCCGACGGTAATGTATGGCATTGGCTTCTCCTTGATTCTGGTTATTCTCGTTCGGTTGAAGTTCGGGTTGACGAGATTGCAACAAGTGCCTTTAGGACAATTGATGCGGGCGGTTACTTTTACGATGCAGGAAAACACAAACCTTAAACGCGTAGGTCGCGGAGAGCTTTACTGAAGCTGAGATTGCTGGAGTCGCTCGCGGTTGACAGCGCTGGTGTGGGATTCTATTCTAACCTGGTGTTTAGCCCCTCCAATGCGCGCGCCGCTTGTTGTTGCATGAGTTCGCCGCCGTGCGGGTAGGGAGCAGGCGTGATTTCTTCCCACCCACCCGGCGACAGGGTGGGTTTCGTTTTCATCTGACATTTACACGATTGAGACCCGCGACTGGCCAGGCTTCACCACTTCGAGCGAATTGAAGTTCACGAAATTGAGTTCAACGAAATTACGTTCAACAATTACGTTCAATAAGGAGAGAAATATGAGCACCGCAATTGCAGGCGAGATTACCGGCAGAATCCCGCGCATCAACGACACTGCTCCTGATTTCACGGCCGAGACCACGCAGGGCACGATTCACTTTCATGAATGGATCGGCGATGGCTGGGCGATTTTGTTTTCGCATCCCAAAGACTTCACCCCGGTGTGCACCACCGAACTTGGCTATATGGCGGGTCTGCAGCCGGAATTCGCCAAGCGCAATACCAAGATTATCGGCCTGAGCGTGGACCCGGTGACGAGCCACGGCAAGTGGGCCTCCGATATTGAAGAGACGCAGGGACACAAGGTGAACTATCCGATGATCGGCGACCCCGAACTGAAGATTGCGAAGCTTTATGGCATGTTGCCGGCCGAAAGCGGGAACACGTCGGAGGGCCGCACGGCGGCGGACAACGCCACGGTGCGCACGGTGTTCGTGGTCGGCCCGGACAAGAAGATCAAACTGCAGCTCGCCTATCCCATGAGCACAGGGCGTAACTTTGACGAAGTGCTGCGCGTGCTCGATTCGATGCAACTTACGGCGAAACACAAAGTGGCCACGCCGGTGAACTGGAAGCAGGGAGATGAAGTGATCATTCTGCCCTCGGTGTCGAACGAGGAAGCGCAGCAGAAGTATCCCGGTGGATGGAAATCGCCGAAGCCGTATTTGCGGATCGTGCCGCAGCCGAAGTAGCGGCGAGCGTCCATCCCGAGGAGAGTTTCTTTCATGCGAACGTTGGTCACGCTGGTGTTGGGAATGATTCTGTGCGCTGCTGTCCTGGCGCTCGGTGTCTATGGTTATTTCGCGACTGGCCGGGCGCCGGTGGCAACTTCAGAGCCGCCCATGCCGTTCGAGAAGACGCTGGCCCATACGGCTTTGAATGCGAGAGTCGACCGCGAGATGCCGAAGAAGGTGCCGCTGCAACCCGACGAGCCGAACCTGGCCGCCGGCGCCGCGCTCTACCGCGAACATTGTGCGGTTTGCCACGGACTGCCCGGGCAGAAAGAAACGGCGATTGCCCGAGGTATGTATCCGCGCCCCCCGACGCTGCTGGAAGGCAAAGGCGTCACCGACGACGAACCGGGAGAGAGTTACTGGAAGGTGAACAACGGGATTCGACTCACCGGTATGCCCGGCTTCGGCTCCGCATTGTCGGAAACGCAATTGTGGCAGCTAAGCCTCTTGGTGGCGAATGCCGACAAGCTTCCAAAGCCGGTACACGACACTCTGGCTGCGCCCGCCGCCGCAAACGACGCCGCGAAGGCTGCGCCGGCCAAGTAAGCAAGGAGTCTCTGGTTCGTGGAAGCGCATGCGGTCCGGTGATCGTCCCGGTCTTCAAAACCGGCGGGCGGCAGGTTTTCCTGTCACCGGTGGGTTCGACCCCCACTCGCTTCCGCCATTTCAACAGTTGGTCACGCTCTGGCGGTGTTGGTGAGAGCATCAACTGCTTCCGTCAGGGTGGAAAAAACCAGGAAGAAGGGCTCCAGCTTGGTAATCTGAAACAGTTGCGACACGCGCGGGGTTATGCCACTCAAGGCCATCCGCCTGCCGGATTTCTGGCAGCTCACATAGGTTGCGACCAGAGATCCTAGGCCGGACGAATCCATGTAGGGAACATGGCTCAGATCGAGAATAATGGTTCCGGCATTTTCCGAGCGCAGGGCATTTTGGAAAGGCTGGGACGTGGCTGCCGTCAGCGGCCCGGTCAGGCGCAGGACGCGTTGCTGATAGTTCGCGCCTTCAAACCGTTCGATGGTCAGGGGCTCTGAAAGCATTTCGAATCAATACCTCTTCTCGTCACGCTGAAAGACAACGGACAGCCGTCAGCACAATAGTAATACGCGGAAGTCGTTGCCGGCACTTGTTAGGCTCCGCCTCGCTTCGCTCGGCGGACAGCCGAGGCGGCTGTCTCGACATGAGCATCGCTCACACCTTCACACCGACCTCGCGCATTAACTCCAGCTTCAGCCGCTTCTTCACGTCGCTATCTACGAACATCACGCCATGGTGCTGGCGAACGGGATGGATCTCCGTTCCCTCCATGCAGGCGCTTGATTCGGGGACGGTGCCGTCACCGGCCAGCTCGGAGGATGAGCCAACCCTCCGGCATAGCCCGGTCGCGTCGCAATCGAAGCGGACCCTGGTCGTCGTTTTCAATCCATAACCGAAGATGCAGATCGTGGGGACGCTGGAGCGCGTGCCGAGTTCGGCGCGGAACTCGCGGGCCGCGGCCAGAAGTTCGCGCCTCGGTTCCGGCAGCCAGCCTGCGTTTGCCAATACGTCCAAAGCGGTTCCGTCTGAATTGGTGACACAGGGGTAGTTTGGCAGCAACTGGTAGGTCGATGGCCAGGTTGCCATCGCCTCGCGGAACTTGTGATCGAGCAATCCCAGGGGAGTGAGATTCACGCCGTGCATCATCGTCACCAAACTTTCCGGCGCGCCAGAATGGGGACCTCCCATAAGCACCAGCCTTCCGACCTTCTTTCCGCCGCCGAGACGCTCGACATAGTAGCGGCTTACCAGGCAGCCCAGACTGTGCGCGAGAATGGTGATCGGCGCAGAGACCTTCCATTCATCAAGAACGGCGGCCAGTTTGCGGGCGGTTACTCTCGCGTCCTGCCTGGAGTCGTAGGCAAACTCCAGCAAGTCCCGGCCTCGCTCGTAACCCAGTTCTTCGACCAGATAATCGGTGAGGCCGCCGTACTGCTGCATCTTGATGAAATTCGGAATGATCACGACTTCATCCAACAGGCCGCGCGGTTCCAGCGGAGTGGATATGGCCAGCTGATCCAGGTGAAAGAGCAGGTAGCGAACATTGGGCCAGACAAGCTGGCTGCCGCGCCACAACTTGGACCCTCCGAGACCCGGGACGATGACGACCGGACGGTGCGCTGGCTTATGCTTTTGCTCGATTACGGTCAGGTCGTCGCAGGAGAATGCCGCCTTGTAGATGAGCCGGGCATCCCCGATGCGAATGGCGTCACCATCCACGAGCATGTGCTTGTCGATCCGCGCCGCCCCGACCCGGGTGCCGTTGCCGCTGTTCAGGTCCAGGAGGACAAAGCTGTCTCCTCGACGCTCAACCCGCGCATGGTGGCGTGAAACGCCGGGACGGTCAAGCACAAGGTCGTTATCTGGCAAGCGGCCGATGGTCAGGGCATCGCGATCGAGGGCGACCTCCCAGGTGTTGCCTGCTACGCGCACAGCCAGCCTCGCGGTGTTCGTTTCCCCCACTTCCATTTGCAGGGAAATCTGCGAGAGCGCGGAATCCACGTCTGCAAGGGTATCTAGCCGGGTCAATTGCTCGTTCGCTTCGGATGCGGCGGCTTCAATCGTGCCAGGTTCGTAGCGCGCGCTTATGCCTCCGACTACGACGGTGTCGCCGGACCGGAGCAGGCGGCGCTCGACCCGCACGCCGTTGACCCATGTCCCGTTGGGGGAGCCGGCGTCAACTAGCGTGCACCCAGCCGGGCCGCATTCGATGAAGGCATGCCTGCGCGAAACTTTGAGATCGCGCACCACGATATCACTGCTGGACGCGCGCCCGATGGTGACCCGGGCCTTCGATAGGATGAATTCCTGCCTGCTGTTCTCCGGCACCAGCAGAGTGAGTCTTCCATAGTTTCCTGGGACGATTGCACTGCTGCCGAAATCCGTCCCTTCGTGTTCCTGATCCCCCATGCGAGATAGCTTACCCTAGATTGTTTTCGAGCCGCACGAACCATGCCGCGGCGGTTTTTTGGCGTGGAAATGTCTGTGGAAATCTTTCTCATACAGATAAATTTTGCGCGTTTCGTCGAAAGACGCGGGTGTATGATGACCTTCTTATAGCAGGCAAGAGTCCGGGTGCGCACTGCGGGACGCAATCGGCCATAGAGTAGCGAGGGACGATCATTATGGCAATCAACGAATCATCCACGGAAGAGCCGCGTCCTGCGGCCATCGAGAAGAAACCTTACCAGAAGCCGGGTTTTCGCTTCGAGCAGGTCTTTGTGACCTCGGCGCTGTCGTGCGGCAAGGTCACCAGCACCCAAAGCCAGTGCAAACTTAGCGGTCTTTCCGCTTCATGATGCAGGCCGGGGGCGCCATCTCGGATGAAAGTACGGTAAAGTGCGAACTGGCGGTCGAGGTTCTGCGCTCGTTCGGCACGCTTCGTTTTGCCGCGACGGGCTGGAGCATGCTGCCTTCTATCTGGCCTGGAGAAACCTTGGTGATTGATCGCGTCGAGCCGGATCATGTGCGCATTGGAGATCTGGTTCTGGTGGGCCGGGAAGGCACGCTGTGTGCCCATCGCGTCATTGGGACTGCGGGCGACTCTCGCAATCCGCATTGGATTACGCAAGGCGATGCGCTGCCCGTACCGGATCGTCTCGTGGCCGGGAATGAGTTATTAGGCCGCGTCACTCACGTCATCCGGGCGGGGAAGCATGTCGTAGTGCCCATGGAGATGAGTGTGCCCGCGAAAGTGATCGCAAAGATTGTGAGGCGGTCGCTTTTCGCGGCACGCGCCCTCGTCTTTCTGCATCGTAGGTTTCGAACCTCAGAGATATCGAGTACAAGGGAATCGGTTCTTCCGTGCCAGGGCTAGCCACACAAGTCGAGCGTTACAGCGTGGTGATCGCGATCGGCGGTGTCCCCGTCCGCGTGAACACAGCCGACGCGGATTTTCTCGCCATGCTGGAAGAGCGCTATGCCGGGTTCGTTCTTGCGGAAGCAGGCGCGGATGCGGAATTCGATTTCGATGTGGACCTGGCAGCGCCAGCGTTCGCCGATCCGGAGGCGGCTGTGAGCGTCATCCACCGCTCCGGCCGCTGGTTCATGGAGCGCGGCGACTTCCGCGCGGAGTGGAATCCTGCGGCGCGCCGCGGCTGGATTCAACAGACCGCAAACCCGTACTCGATCGACGCTGTGTTGCGAATCACGCACACGCTCGTGCTCGCGAAGCAGGGCGGATTTCTCTTGCACTCCGCCAGCGCCATTCGCAACGGGAAGGCGTTTCTATTTGCGGGCGTATCGGGGGCTGGGAAGACGACGATCTCGCGGGTCGCCCCCGCTGACGCTACTCTTCTTACCGATGAGATCTCGTACGTCCGCAAAGCGCAGGTTTCCACGAAGAATGAGGGTTATGTTGCGTTCGGCACGCCCTTCACCGGAGAACTGGCGAAGCTGGGCGAGAATACGTCGGCGCCGGTGGCTGCGCTTTATTTGTTGGCTCAAGGGCCAGAAAATCGCATTGACCCGGTAACGGCGGCCGACGCGGGGCGCGAGCTGCTGGCCAACATGCTTTTCTTTGCCGAAGATCAGGAAATGGTTCACCAGGTTTTTCAGGCTGCGTGCGACTTCGTCCATCGCGTGCCGGTTTACAGGCTTACGTTCATGCCAGATGCGCGCGTATGGGAGATGATTGGCTAGCGAAAGGCATTGTTGATTGCTGATTTTTGATTGTTGATTGAAAATCAAACCCGCGCGGGTTTTAATCATCAATCAACAATTTCATAAACCGATGACTACGAAAACATACATCGCACGCAGTCCCCGCATCGCCGCCCGCATGTTGGGCGAAGAGATGCTGGTGATGTCGGGCCAGGGGTCGACGCTGTTCACGCTGAACCCGACTGCGACGATTTTGTGGCAGGCCGCTGATGGCGCAACGCCGCTCGATGAGATCGTCGAGCGTCTCATCTGCTCAGAGTTCGAAGTGCAGCCCGAGGAGGCGATGCGTGACGCCGAGGCGCTGGCCGAGGACTTGGCCAGGCACGGCATCCTCGTGATCTCAGAGCAGCCGATCCCGAAGGCGGCCGGGTCTGTGCAGGAGTCGCAACCAACGGAGTTGCAAAAACTGGAGTCGCAACAAAGATGAGCGCCTTAATGCAGGAAATGAGCGAGCGGGCGCTGCGCTTGGGCGTTCCTCTCAGCGTGCAACTCGATCTTACCTATCGCTGCAACGAGAAGTGCGTTCACTGCTACCTCGATCACGACGATCACGGGGAGATGACCACGGTTGAAATCAAGCACCTGCTAAAGGAGATGGCCGACGCCGGTGTCTTTATCCTCACCCTGAGCGGCGGCGAGATTTTCCTGCGCAAGGACTTTTTCGAAATCCTTGAATACGCGCGCTCTCTCACCTTCTGCATAAAGCTCAAAACCAATGCTGTGCTGATTCGCGAAGCGCAGGCCGCGCGTCTTCGCGACCTCGGCGTGGAATCAATCCAGATCAGCATTTACTCGCACCGGCCCGAGGTGCATGACGCGATCACCAAGGTTCCAGGCTCGCTGCGGCGGTCGATTAACGCCATCCGCTTTCTCAGGGCGCAGGGCTTGAAGGTGGTCGTCGCCAACGTGCTGATGACCCAGAACATGCAGGATTATCACGGCGTCCGGGCGCTGGCGGAGGAGATCGACGCTCGATACACGCTGGATCCGACGATCACGCCGATGATGGATGGCGACCGTTCCACCCTCGACTTGAATGCAGACGAGTCCGCGCTGCGCAATCTGTTTCGTGATGAATACTTTGTCGGCGACGCCGATGAGTTCTGCGCGCCGCCGCCCGCGCCCGATGAGAACAGCTTGGCGTCTTTGCCATGCAGCGCCGGCCACACCGCCTGCTACGTTTCTCCCTACGGGGAGTTTTATCCCTGTGTCCAGTTTCCCTTGTCGTGCGGCAACGTGCGGCAGCAGCCCTTCATCGACATCTGGCGCAACTCCGAGCAATTGAAAGAGGTCCGCTCGATTCGCCTGCGCGATTTATCGAGTTGCTCGCAGTGCGCGCACGGCTCGACCTGCACTCGTTGCCCCGGACTCGCATTCATGGAAGGCAATATGCGCGGGCCCTCGACTGCGGATTGCGAGAAGTCCTATGCGCGGACCGGTATTCCCTCCAAGAATCTGCTGGCGAAGAAAGAGAACGCCTCGCCGCCGCGGCTGGTACAGATCCAGCTCGTGCCCGCGATCACGGGCAGAAGATTATCCGGCATGGGCAGCTCGGTCAGTGCTCGGGCATAGCGAGTCCCCGCTTCAGGTCTTTCCTGCCGTATACTGCTTCGACGATGGCCAACATTCTCTACGGAGTGAACGGCGAAGGCGCCGGTCACTCCACGCGGGCGAAGGAAGTTCTCACTCATCTGCAAAAGCAGGGGCACACGCTCCATGTCGCTTCGTTTGACCGGGGACTGCGCAACCTCAGCGCCCAGTTTGACGTGACGGAAGTCTTCGGCTTCCGCATCGCTTATGTGAACAATCGTGTGCGCTACAAACGCACCATCGTTAAGAACCTGGTGACGATGCCCGACGCAGCGAAGAGCGTGCACCGGCTGAAGGACTTGATTGCCGCATGGAAAACCGACCTGGTCATCACCGACTTCGAGCCCCTGAGTTGCCACGTCGGGCACGGAATGGCGCTGCCCGTCATCTCCATCGATAACCAGCATTGCCTCACGAATGCGGTTGTCTCGTATCCGAAGCAGTACCGGCGTGATGCTGCGGCCGCGAAGCTGGTAACCCGGCTGATGACTCCGCACGCCGACGCCTACCTCGTCATTTCTTTTTTCAAAGCGCCGGTGAAGAAACGAAACACGTTTCTGTTTCCGCCGCTGCTGCGACAGGAGATTCTTGAAGCCACTCCGACGCAGGGGGAACACGTCCTGGTGTATGTGACCTCGCCGGCGCCGGAGCTGGCGAAGATGTTGAGTGCTGTGCGAGGACGGTTTATCGCCTACGGCTTTGGCCGCGATGGTGAAGAAGGGAACGTCGTTTACAAGAAGCCGTCGCTCGAGGGATTCATGCGCGACCTTACCAGCGCCAAGGCGATCGTGGCGAACTCCGGATTTTCACTTGTCACCGAGGCCTTGCATCTGGGCAAGCCTTACCTCGCCGTGCCCGTAAACCACCAGTTCGAGCAGATCTTCAATGCCTACTGGCTGCAGAAAATGGGTTACGGCGCTTATTGGGAAGAGTTGAACAAGGAGCGCGTCGAATCTTTTCTCTACAACCTGCCGTCATATCAGGAAAAGCTGGCCCAGTATCCGCGGCAAGGCAACGGCGCGCTGCTGGCGCAACTCGACGCTTTGATTGCCGAGCACAGGTCGTCCTCCTGATTGCCACAGAAGTGCGGTCTGCATCCGCCGGCCCGCGAAATTTATCATTCTTGCGTCTTCCATCAAACCTCGCAGTCGTGCGAAATTAGTGGCATGACCCTCGTCGTTCGTCCGTCACGAATTCATTCGGTTGGAGTATTCACCACTACTCCGGTTCGAAAAGGCAGCCGCATCGTCGAGTATGACGGTCCGCGCATCACTCCCGAAGAAGCCGACCGGCTCTACGACGGCGCGTCCCGCACTTACCTGTATGGCCTGGAAGACGGTAAAACGGTAATCGATGGCGAGGGACTGGGCGCTTACCTGAACCATTCCTGCGACCCCAACTGCGAGATTGATGAGATCAAGAAGCGGGCATGGATTTTTGCCCTGCGCGACATCGCTGCCGGAGAAGAACTGCTCTGGGACTACAACCTCTATGACGATGACGACCCGGCGCCCTGCCACTGCGGCTCACCCAAATGCCGCGGCACCATGTATTCCCGCGAGTGGATGGCTAAGATGCGGCGCAAGGCGCGACGGAAGAAAGAGAAGCGCAAAAACGCGTAGCCATTCCGCGCGGTTGCGCGCTGATCAGAAGGCTGCTCCCACCGGCTGGCGCATCGTGATCTTCTCATCCACTTCGTCCCGGAACGCGGTGTGGGTCTTGGCGACGAGCATGTAGATGGATGGCACTACGAACAACGTGAAGACGGTGCCGATGATCATGCCGCTGACCAGCATGATGCCGATGCTGTTTCGAGCGCCGGCGCCGGGGCCTCTGGCTAATACCAGCGGGAAGTGACCGAAGACGGTCGCGGCGGTTGTCATCAGAATCGGACGCAGACGGGTATTGGCCGCGCCGGTGATGGCCTCCAGCTTGCTTAGCCCGGTTTCCTGCAAGTGGTTGGCGAACTCCACAATCAGAATTCCGTTCTTCGAAATCAGGCCAACCAGAGTGATGAGGCCGACTTCACTGTAAATATTGAGCGTGGTGAATCCGAGGAACGAGAACATCAGCGCGCCGGAGATGGCCAGCGGCACCGACCCGGCAAGAATGATAAAGGGATCACGGAAGCTCTCGAACTGGGCGGCGAGCACCAGATAAATCAGAATCGCAGACAGCAGAAAGGTCCCGAGAAACTTGCTGCCTTCAACCCGCAGCTGCCGCGATTCACCGGCGTAGTCCACCGTAAATCCCTGTGGCAGGACTTGTTTCGCCTGGTCCTCCAGGTAGGTGAGCGCCTTATCCAAGGGCACGTTCGGCGGTATTACGCCCTGAATGCGCACCGCATTTAACTGCTGGAATTTATTCAGAGAGCGCGGTTCAGTGGTGGTCTTCAGCGTGGCAAACGTGGAAAGCGGCACGAGCTTGTCGGCCGATCCCTTCACATAGATATGCGAAAGCTGTTCGGAATTCAGGCGTTCGACGCGCTGCACCTGCGGGATGACTTTGTAGCTGCGGCCTTGAATGCTGAAGCGGTTGACGTAATTGCCGCCCAGCATGGTGGCAAGATCCTGACCTGCCTGGCTCAAGTCCACGCCCTGGGAGCGCAGCTTGTCGCGATCGAAAACGACCTCAGTCTGCGGCTGGTCGAACTTCACATCGGTATCGGCATAGATGAACATGCCGCTCGCCATCGCCTTCTGCACCAGTTGTTCGGCGAGCTGGCTGACCTGCTGAGGCTCAGCAGCCGAGGCGATCACGAAGTCCACGGGAAAGTTGCCGCCGCCGGGCAGTGGTGGCGGGGTCAGAGGAATCACCCGAATGCCGGCGATCTTATTCAGTTTGGCTGAGGATTCAACCAGCAGTTCCTGGGTAGTTTTTTTCCGCTGGCTCCAAGGTTTGGTTACCATGCCTCCGAAACCACCGCCGGGGTTCGTGATCTGAAAAAGGCTGTCGCTTTCGGGGAAGGAGTGGTAGACGTCGTATACCTGATTGGCGAACAGATTGGTTTGATCGAGCGTGGCGTTGGCGGAGGACTGAATCACGCCGAAAACCACTCCCTGATCTTCTTGCGGTGCAAGTTCGCGCGAGGAGAACATATAAAACGGAATCATGAGCGCGGTGACGATCACCCACACGGTCAGCACAACCGGGCGATAGTGCAGAGTGCCGGTCAGCATTCGCGTGTAGAGATTTCGTACCCGTTCGAACTGGCGATTCACAATGCCGGCAAATCCACGCTCGGAAGCGCCCGCCCGCAGCAACTTCGAACTCATCATGGGAGAAAGCGTGAGGGCGACGATGCCGGAGACCGTGACCGCGCCAGCCAGCGTGAAAGCGAATTCGCGGAAGAGCGATCCCGTCAAGCCGCCTTGAATGCCGATCGGCGCGTATACGGCGGCCAGGGTAATGGTCATCGAGATGATGGGGCCGACCAGTTCGCGGGCTGCGTCCTCCGCCGCGCGGAATGGCGTCTTGCCCATCTGCAGGTGGCGTTCCACGTTTTCCACCATCACAATGGCGTCGTCGACCACCAGACCCACGGAAAGCACAATTGCCAGCAACGTCAGAAGGTTGATGGTGAAGCCCGCCATCAGCATCAGAAAGACAGCGCCGATCAGCGAGACGGGAATCGCGACCACCGGAATCAGCACGGAGCGAAACGATCCCAGGAACAGGAAGATGACAACGATGACGATCAGCAGCGTTTCAGCGAGCGTATGCAACACTTCGTTGATGGCGTCTTGAATGTACGCGGTAGAGTCGTAGGGAATGCCCGCGGTCATGCCCGCCGGCAACTGAGCCTGGATGGCAGGGATCTCCTTCCGCACAGCCTTGATAACTTCCAGCGCATTGGCCGTGGGAAGAACCCAGATCCCCATGAAGGTAGCGGTTTGGCCGTTGAAGCGGACATCCTGATCGTAGTTTTCAGCGCCCAGTTGCACGTCGGAAATTTCGCCCAGGCGAACCACCACACCGTTTTGCTGCTTGATGATCATCTGCTTGAAATCGTCAGGCGTGCGCAAGTCCGTGTTGGCGATCAGGTTCACGGAAACCATGGAACCCTTGGTGCTGCCGAGCGCTGAGAGGTAGTTATTCTTGGAAAGCGCATCGCGCACGTCGGAGGGCGAAACGCCGCGGGCCGCCATCTCGTCGGGCTTCAGCCAGATGCGCATGGCGAACGTGCGATTGCCTAGAATGTCGGCGCGCTGCACGCCGCTGACGGCGCTCAGCTTGGGTTGCACCACGCGGGTCAGGTAGTCGGTGATCTGATTTTCGTCGAGATCCTTGGCCGCGAAGCCAAGGTACATGGCCGCAAACTGGGTATCTGCGGTTTGCAGATCGATGACCGGAACCTGCGACTCAGGCGGCAAGTCGTTCTTCACCTGCGCGACTTTGGCCTGAATCTGGGTGAGGGCCGCGTTGGTGTCGAAGTTCAGCTTCAGGTGGACGTTGATCGTGCTCAGGCCCTGCGCGCTGGTCGACTCCATGTAGTCGATGCCGTCGGCGCTCGCGATAATGCGCTCCAGCGGCGTGGTGATGAAACCGCGGACGAGGTCGGCGTTTGCGCCGACGTACACCGTGGTGACGGAAACGACAGAGATGTCGCTGCGGGGATATTGCCGGACGCTCAAGGATCGAACTGCGTTCAGGCCAGCGATCAGAATGACGAGGTTCACCACCATCGCCAACACCGGACGCTTAACAAATAAATCGGTGAACTTCATGCATTGCTCCTTACTCGGCCTTGGGCTGAGCTGGACCTGCCGCGTTTACTGCCTTTCCTTGAACGTCCTTACGTTTCTGGCCTTAACTTTCTTCCGGAATTGGCTTGGGGCTGTCGGATGGCTGCACGGTGTTGTTGACCACGACTGGCGCAGCATTGCGCAGCCGGAAGGCCCCGGCGCTGACCACCTCATCTCCAGGATTCAGTCCCGAGGTGATGGCGACCTGATCGCCACGGCTGCCTTCGATCTTGACGATCTGCTGGCGAACACCTCGAAAGCTTTTGCCCGTCTTCTCATCCTTTATATCGGTCACAATGAACACAGAATCGCCATAGGGCGCGTAGTTGATCGCCGAGGCCGGCAGTGGAATCACACTGCGCGGCTGGCCCAGCGGTAACTCGACTTGCACGAACATGCCGGGGCGCAGCTTCCCGCCGGGATTGGCCAGCGTGGCTTGGATCTGGATGTTCCGGGTTTGTTCGTTGATTACCGAGTCCAAAGCGGTAATCTTGCCGTTGAACCCAATGCCGGGAAGGTCGCTATGGGTCACGCGCACGCTGTGCCCGACGTTCACCTTCGGCGTATCCTGCTGCGGCACGCCGAAGTTCACATAGATTGGATTGATGGATTGCAGAGAAACAATGGCCTGTCCGGCGGCGAGATACTGCCCGAGGCTGATCTGCCGAATTCCTAGAACTCCCGAGAACGGGGCGTGGATGGTTTTGCGCGCGATGGCAGCTTTGACGTCGTTGACCTGAGCCTCCGTGGCCTTCTGCTGAGCGGCGGCGTTGTCGTATTCCGACTTGGAAATGACGCCTGCATTGCTCAGTTGCTCCGCGCGGCCATATTGGACCTTGGCCAGATCTCGCTGGGCTTCCATGTTGGCGAGTTGCGCTTTTTCCTGGCGGGTATCGAGGTCGACCAGAATGTCTCCCTCATGCACCGCCTGCCCGGATTCGAAGTGAATCTTGTCGATGGTCCCGGGAAGATCGGCGCTAACCGTAACCCCCTGGATGGCGGCGACCGTCCCTATCACTGACAGGGTGGAGGGCCAAGTCTCGCGCTTGGCGATAACAGTGGTGACAGACGTGGGCGGTATTGTGAAACTAGCGCCCGCCGCGATGGCAGACTCGACCTGGCGGTATTTTATGAAACCAAGCCCACCGATCAGGGCCACCATCAGCAACACCACTATCACCATTCGTTTCGCCATATGTTCTCCGGACAAGAACTATAAACCAGAACCCTGAAAAGATGGGTGCGTGTCAGCAAATATTTCCGATATTGATGGAATGGGTTGGCCAAAGGATTCAGAAGCCTGAGCCGTTTGTGGGGCCATGCATCGTGAAAAAATCTGCACACCCGCCCTGGCATCCGTTTGCTCCTTTCACCGCCCGATCGTGATTTGAATTCTAAGAAACCCGCAGTCTCTTCGCCCCAGATTCGCGCTCTCCCTTATTAGACGGACGGGGACTGCCAAAATCGACGCTTATTGTTGATTTTTTTGGTGGATGGAATTTCTGTCGGCGCACCGCGGCCAGAAGCGGGAACACAAGCTGGCTAGAGTACTTGATCCTGCGAGTCTGCTAGATTATCCGGTATGCCATCGGCGCTCACCCAGCCCTTCCGCGGCTTTGCCAGCGATAACAATGCCGGCGTGCATCCTGAGATTCTGGAAGCCATTGCCCGCGCCAACCAGGGCCACGTGGTTGCCTATGGCGACGACCCTTACACGCGTTCGGCGGTCAAGAAGTTCGAGGAGCATTTTGGGCCCGACATCGCAGTTTTTTTCACCTTCAACGGAACCGGTGCGAATGTTCTCAGCCTGCAAGCCCTGACCCGCTCGTTTCACTCGGTCTTGTGCAGCGACTACGCCCACATTTATACCGACGAATGCGGCGCGCCGGAGAAGCATACCGGGTGCAAACTGATTCCTCTGCCGCATCAGGATGGCAAGATCACGCTGGAATCCGTGCGCCACGCTTATCACAGCATCGGCGACGAGCATCACTCGCAGCCGCGCGTCATCTCGATCACGCAGGCCACCGAGATGGGCACGGTCTACGGACCGGACGAGATTCAAGCGCTCGCCCGCTTCGCCCACGAACACGACATGTTTCTGCACATGGACGGCGCTCGCATCGCGAATGCCGCCGTCGCGCTCGGCCAAACCCTCCGCCAGGGCAGCCGCGATTTAGGGGTGGACGCGCTCTCCTTCGGCGGCACCAAGAATGGAATCCTGGGCGGCGAAGCGGTGGTGTTTTTCCATCCCGAACACGGCCACAATTTTCTCTACCTGCGCAAACAGAGCATGCAGCTGGCCTCGAAGATGCGCTTCATCGCGGCGCAATTCGAAGCTCTGCTGACCGGCGATCTCTGGCGGCGTAGCGCTGAACATGCCAACCGCATGGCTCGCGTGTTGGAAAAAGAACTCAGCCGCATCCCCGGAGTCAAAGTTGTATGGAAGGTCGAGGCCAACGGAGTCTTCTGCCAGATTCCGCGCCACGCCATCGAGAAGGTCAAACGGCAATACTTTTTTTATGTGTGGATCGAGGAGGAATCAATCGTGCGCTGGATGTGCTCGTTCGACACCACCGAAGACGACATCCGCACCTTTGCGGAGGTGGTCGACGAGGCGGTGAAGGGCTGATGGATGGTTCTCGAATCGCTCTTAGTGATTGCTTTTTGCTCCGCTTTTGACTAAATTGGCCCATTCCCCCGTTGCATGATCATTAGCCAGGTCCCTCGGTCCCAGGAGTCACAATGAACCGGAAGTGGTTCAGCATTATCGCCCTTATCGCCGCCGCGACATTCTTCTTCAGCCTTTCCAGCTGCGGGTTTAACCAGCATCTCACTTCGATCTCGATTTCGCCTTCGGGAGCGACTTTCGGGGCGGTCGATAACGGCCTGCAGGTCGACTTCACGGCCTCTGGAACCTATGCCCATCCGCCGGAAACCAAAGATATTACGAGTCTCGTGACCTGGAAGTCGGACACACCGCAAGTGGCCCAGGTCACCAGCGCGGGAGTTGTGAGCCCAAACACAGACTGCGGCTCGGCGAATGTTTATGCCACATACTATGACAGCCCAAATCAAGTAACCAGCAACGAAGCCCACATCGTTGTGGACGGACCGGCCAGTTCGGGCTGCACACCCGCCGGGCCCCAGCCAATTCTCACGGTCGACTTTGGCGGTACCGGTACTGGAACGGTGACTGGCGGCATCAGTTGCTCGTCGCCGGGTTCCTGCAGCGATCAGTTCACCGCCGGAAGCACCGTGGTGTTGACGGCTTCTGCCACGGGCTCATCGAAATTCGGGGGCTGGAGTGGCTGCAGTTCAACGAGTCCCGACGGCACGGTCTGCACCGTCCTCCTGGAGAACAATCTCACTGTCACGGCTACGTTCTCTCCCGGTGCCTAAGCGGCGCGCTGGGAGCCGAGGCGTTTACTCCGCCTCGCCCAACAGCTTTCCGAGCGTGGGTTTGTGTTTTGCCGGCTTCTTGTTCTTGTGCGGAACTACCTTCTCGGCAGGCGGTGCACCCATGCGCTCTCGCGCCAACTCCTTGACGGCCTGCACCGCGCGAAACCGTTTCACCTTTTTCTTCCGCGTCATTTCCCACGTACCCCGACCTTCATGTTGCCATAGCTTGTACGGTATCGAACATGTAATAATCTTGCTTCATGGAAGAGCGCGATTTTTTCGACGAGAGCACGCAGAAGAAACCGGCAACGCTGAACTGTCCTCACTGCCACCAGCCGGCCGAGTATGAAGTCACCTGGGTGGTGCGCACCAAGAAACGCCAGCTCGCCGGCCGCGCCGACGAGCGCGACCGCGCCCGCTTCGCCAAAGCCCGCTCCTACATGCTGCGCAAAGACGACCTGATGGCCTGCAAAAACATGCGCTGCCGCAAGCGCTTTGAGATCTCGGGCGTGCAGTCGGTGGTCTTCACCGAGTAGTGCGCTCGAATCCTTTCTCGAATGCCAAGTGCTAATTGCCAATTGCTCATTTATACTGACAAGTTTCCCGTGGCTCCCTGAAGCCACAGGTCTGAAGGAGTCACGTTTTGAAAATCCTGGTTTGCATGAAGCAGGTGCCGCAGAAGGATGCGCCGCTCAAGCTGAATGAAACCGCGGCCTGGATCCGCGAGGACGTCTCGTACGAAGTGAACGAGCCCGACGCCTTTGCGCTGGAAGAAGCGTTGCGCCAAAGAGAAAAGCATACGGGAGAAGTGGTGGTCATCACCTCCGGCCCGGCGCGCGCCCAGCAGGTGCTGCGCGAAGCCCTGGCCAAGGGCGCCGACCGCGCGATTCATCTCGAAGACAATGCTTTCGTCGGACTCGATGCCCTCAACACCGCCAAGGCCTTCGCCGCCGCCATCAAAGATGAGAAGTTCGACCTGATCTTTACCGGCCTGCAATCCGATGACTACGGCTATGCGCAGACCGGCGTCATTCTGGCGGAGCTGCTGGGCTGGCCGCATGCCACCATCATCATGCAGATTGAAAAGAACGAGACCGGAATTCGGGTGAAGCGTGAACTCGAAGCGGGATTTTTTCAGTTCGTCGATATGCCGCTGCCCGCAGTGCTCACGATTCAGTCCGGCATCAACAAGCTGCGCTACGCCACGCTGATCGGCATCAAGCAGGCGAAGAACAAGCCCATTCGCAAGGTTGCGCTGGCGGAAGTGCAGTCGGCGATTGGCGAGAACCTGCAGAAAATCGAGCGCCTCTACGTACCGCAGAAGACGAAAAAGACGGAACACATAGAAGGCTCGCCGGCCGAAATCGCGAAAAAGCTGGTAGACAAACTGCGCAACGAACTGCGCGTGCTGTAGCGTAGCGCCGGCGTCCCGCCGGCTGTTTTTGTTTTAGCCAGAAGCTAGGAGCTAAAAGCTAGAAGCTGCCCTTATGCCCGATACCATCTTAGTAGTCGTCGAACAACGCGAAGGCAAACTCAACCGCGTCTCCTGGGAGACGATCGCTGCCGGCCAAGCCATAGCAGCCGCTACCGGTTGGACTCTCGAAGCCGCCGTCGTCGGAGGTAGTGCATCGTCCTTCGCTGCCGAAGTCGCCGCCAAGAAAGTCGCGAAAGTCCACGCGGTCGAGTCGCCAAAGCTCGAGCCCTATACCCCCGATGCTTTCGCCGCCGCGCTCAAGCAACTCCTCACGGCGAAGCAGCCGAAGCTCGTGCTGATGCCGCATACGTACCAGGTGCGCGATTTCGTTCCCAAGCTGGCCACTGCGATGGGACGTGCAGTTATCAGCGACTGCATTGGCTTCAAGCACGAAAACGGCAAGCTGCTGTTCACGCGTCAGATGTTTCAGGGCAAGCTGGCAGCCGACGTCAGCTTTAATTCCGACGCGCCATGGTTTGCCACCTTCCAGAACGGCGCTTTTCGTGGTGACAAAGCCGAAGCGGGCGCGAGCGCAGCCCCGGTCGAAACGGTGAATGTCGATATCGCCGACGGCGTCATTCGCAACAAACCGCAGGAAGTGTTCAAAGAAGCCAAGCAAGCTGTCGACCTGACGCAAGCTGAAGTGATCGTCGCCGTGGGTCGCGGCATTAAAGAGCAGAAGAACATCGAGATTGCCAAGCAACTGGCGGATGCTCTCGGCGCTGACCTCGCGGCCTCGCGTCCCATCTGCGACAACGGCTGGCTACCCATGGACCGCCAGATCGGCTCTTCCGGCCAGACAGTCGCGCCCAAGGTCTACCTCGCGCTCGGCATCAGCGGGGCAATCCAACACATCGTCGGCATGAAGGGCTCACGTACTATCATTGCGGTCAACAAAGACTCCGAGGCGCCGATCTTTGAGATTGCCGATTATGCGATTATTGGCAATCTGTTCGATATCGTGCCGCCGCTGACTGAAGAAGTGAAGAAGGTGAAGGCGGGAGGGTAAATCGGCCACGGATTCTCACGGATATACACGGATCAAACGACTTGATCCAATCTGTGGTGATCCGTGAAAATCCGTGGCACGTTTCTTATGCTGATCTTCCGCAAACCCATCGAGGGCATCGAACGCCCGCAAATGCCGGCCGACGTGGTCATCGTCGGCGGCGGCCCTGCCGGTATGGCGTGCGCACTGCGCTTGTCGCAGCTCATCGATGCGCACAATGCCGCCCATCCAGACTCGCAACTTAGCAAAGAAAACATCTACGTCCTGGAAAAAGCCCGCGAGATTGGCCAGCACTGCCTCTCCGGCGCTCTGCTTGACCCGCGTTCCATGCGCGAACTTCTTCCCGGATTCGAGAAAGAAGCTCCGCTCGATGCTCAAGTTACGAAAGAAGCGGTTTACTTTCTGACGGAGAAGAGCAAGTTCAAGCTGCCCATCACTCCGCCGCCGCTGCGCGATCACGGCAACTACGTCATCTCGCTCAACCGTTTCGTGAAGTGGCTGGGCGGCAAAGTGGAAGAGACCGGCATCACCATCTTCACCGGATTCGCCGGATCGGAATTGCTGTTCGATGGCGACCGCGTCACCGGCGTCCGCACCGACGACAAAGGCGTGGACAAAGAAGGCCACCAGAAATCCAACTTCGAGCCGGGCTACGACCTCAACGCGAAGATCGTCATCCTCGCCGAAGGCCCGCGCGGGTCTTTAACCAAGCAACTCGTAAACAAATTCGATCTGGCGAAAGATCCAACCCGCAAACCTACGGCGTCGGCGTGAAAGAACTCTGGGAAGTTCCCGTCCGGCCGCATCGCGCCGGGCGAAGTCATCTACACCATGGGCTGGCCGCTCACCACGAAAGAATACGGTGGCGCGTGGATTTACGGCGGCAAAGACAATGTCGTCTCGCTCGGCTTCGTCACCGGACTCGACTATCCCGACCCGCGCCTCGACCCGCAGCGCGTGGTGCAGGAATTCAAGAAGCATCCGCTGGTCGCGAAGCTGCTTGAAGGCGGAAAGATGATCCGCTACGGCGCGAAGTCCATGCCTTACGGCGGCTGGTGGGCGATTCCGCCCGTCGCCGGCAACGGCTGGATGATTCTCGGCGACTCCGCCGGCTTCCTCAACTCAGCGCGCCTCAAGGGAATCCACCTGGCCATCAAGAGCGGTATGCTTGCGGCGGAGACTGCGTTCGAAGCGCTGAAAAAAGATGATTCATCAGCCGCCGCGTTGAACGAATACCAGAAGAAAGTCGAATCCAGTTGGATCAAAGAAGAACTCTGGAAAGTCCGCAACATGCACCAGGGATTCGAGAACGGATTCTACGCCGGCATGTTCCACACGGCACTGCAAATGGTCACCGGCGGACGAGGCCTGCGCAACCGCTATCCCGCGCATGCCGGCCACGAACACATGCGCAAGCTCGCAGAACTCCCTGCCGACGGAGGCGCCGAAGCCCACATCATCGGTCCCGCCAAAGGCGATGGCAAACTTACGTTCGACAAGCTCACCGACCTCTACCACTCCGGCACCAAGCACGAAGAAGATCAGCCCGCGCACCTGGTCATCGACGACACCAACATCTGTAACACCAGATGCGTGAAGGAATTCGGCAGCCCCTGCCAGAATTTCTGCCCGGCCAACGTCTACGAAATGGTCGACGACGCAAGCCAGCCCAGCGGTAAGCGCATCAGCCTGAACCCGTCCAACTGCGTCCACTGCAAAACCTGCGACATCTCCGACCCCTACCAGATCATCACCTGGGTTCCGCCCGAGGGCGGTGGCGGGCCGAATTACGACGGCATGTGACGTGTGGGTGTGAGAAGACTGGGTGTGAAAAGACTGTCCTGCGCGTCGCTTTGGAGTTACCTTATAAGCTGATCCCTCCGGGTTGCCGAATGCAGATCGAGTTCCAATGCGACTTGAAAGATTACGAGGAGATCTTCGCTGTACAGCAAGCGAAGCCACTGGGACGCAAGATGTTCTTTGCATGCGTATCCGGATTGCTAATTATTGCTGCAGTCTTTGCGCTCGTCTCCCTCGGCTTGCCAGAGGGAAGGGCTTTTGTCTTTATACTCCTTTGCTGGCTTGCGCTGACCTTCACATCCTTGGTGACACGCCGCGTCTGGATAAAGCGTGATTTCCGCGGACACCCTCACTTTTCGGAAAGACAGGTCGTGCAAGTCGGTGAGGCCGGACTGTGTGTGGAGAGCGGGATCGAGAGGAGTGAAATGAAGTGGGCCGCCTACCAAAGGCTTCGAGAGACGCAAGCACTATTCCTCTTATACCTAGGCGCAAGGTCCGTGCAAGCGATTCCGAAACGAGCCCTCTCGGCGGATCAGATGGTGGAATTGCGACAACTGCTTAGCTCGAAGTTGCCTGGAAACGGGACAAATTCGCAACGTAGAGGCTCGCGTGCATCAGAGACTGCTTTGTAGAGCGTCCATCTATATCGCAGGTGTCATAGTTTGCTCCCTCACCGCCCTGGCCCAGCAGTCAGCCCCAACCCCCACTCCAAATCAAGCCCTCCAGAAATGGCGTGAGTCGAGAGCGGCCACGCTGCTGGACGATTTCGGCGAGCTTGCCCGCTACCGCGACGCCAACGCCGCCCTCCAGCCTCCTGCGCCCGGCGAGAACCGTGTCGTCTTCTTCGGCGACTCCATCACCGACAACTGGCATCTCGACGAATCTTTTCCCGGCAAGCCCTACATCAACCGCGGCATCAGCGGCCAGACCACGCCCCAGATGCTCATCCGCTTTCGCCAAGATGTAATCGATCTTCATCCCAAAGTTGTGGTGATTCTCGCCGGCACCAACGATATCGCCGGCAACACCGGCCCCATGCGCCTCGAAGATATCGAAGCCAACTACGCCTCCTTCGCGGACCTCGCCCGCGCCAATAACATCCGCGTCGTCCTCTCCTCCGTCCTGCCGGTTCACGACTACACACCGCAATCGCAAAATCTCTTCGCTCAGCGCTCCCCCGAAAAAATCCTCGAACTCAATCGCTGGATGAAGTCCTACGTCGCCGCCCACCCCGACTCCCTCTACCTCGACTACTTCACCCCCATGGTTGACGACAAAGGCCTGCTCAAACGCGACCTCGCCGAAGACGGCCTCCACCCCAACGCCGCCGGATACAAAATCATGGCCCCGCTGGCCGAGGCGGCCATCCATAAAACCTTGAAACCTTGAAACCTTTTCTCCGCCCCAGGCTCTATAATGAAGCGAGTTTCCGACCGCCCCGGCCTTCGGGCATACCCAGGCCGTGGCGGCGAGGGCTGATTTTCTTTGCGTCCTTCGCGGCCTTTCTTAGCGATCTTCGCGGTTAAAAGCTTTTGACCGCAAAGTTCGCAAGAACCCCCGCAAAGGTCGCTAGGAATATCTCCCGAGGGTGCGGGCAGAAATGCTCGCGCCTCCCGCGCTCCGCAAGGAGCGCATTGGAAAGGAAGCGTCTGCCGGGAAGTTCCCGCCTGCGTGTTTCTTTCCAAAGAGTCCTTAGTCGATGGTCGCTAGTCGTTGGCCAACCCGGCGACGAACAGGCCAACGACCGACGACCGACGACGATGTTTCTCACCGACAAATTCGGCCGCCCCATCACCGACCTGCGGATCTCCATCACCGACCGCTGCAACTACAAGTGCGTCTACTGCCGCACGGGAAACGAAGGCGCGCTCTATGGCGACCTGCCGTTCGAAGATTATCTGCGCATGGCGCGCGTGCTTGTGGGGATGGGAGTTACGAAGGTTCGTCTGACCGGAGGCGAGCCGTTGCTCCGCAGAGGAGTGGTGGATTTCGTTCGTGAGCTGGCTAAACTCCGCCCTCAGGGGCTGAAGCCCTCATTCTCTAGAACGACTAACGGCACTGCTGAAGCTGTGCCCTTCCCGCACCAAGATTCCGACCCGCTCGACATCGCTCTCACCACCAACGGCCACCTGCTCGCCGATCTGGCGCAGCCGTTGAAAGCCGCCGGCCTGACTCGCGTCACCGTCTCCATGGACGCGGTCGATCCCGACCGCTTCGCCCGCATAACGCGCGTCGCCAACGGATACGATCACGTCCTCGCCGGCATTCGCGCTGCCCGCCGCGCCGGGCTGTGGCCGCTGAAAGTGAACTGCGTGCTGATGCGTGGCTTCAACGAAGATCAGATTATCCCCTTCGGCATGTTCGCGCGCGAAGAGGGCGTGACCGTGCGCTTCATCGAATTCATGCCGCTTGAAGAAGGCCGCACCTGGGCGCCGAACACGGTTGTCACGCTCGACGAAATTCTGGCGCGCATGGCCGAGTACCGCCCGCTGGTCGAAATTCCGCACGCGCGCTCGGAGACTGCCCGGCGCTACCGCTTCGACGACGGCGTCGGCGAAATCGGCATCATCGCCCCCGTCTCGCATCCCTTCTGCGGACACTGCAGCCGCATCCGCATCACCAGCGACGGTAAAATCCGCACCTGCCTGTTCTCGGTGTGGGACCACGACCTCCACGCCCAGATGCAACGCGGCGCCAGCGACGAAGAGCTGGAAGACTTCATCCGCGGCGTCGTGCAGAAAAAAGAAGAACGCCACCACATCGGCGAACCGGACTTTGTGCCGGCGTCGAGGACTATGGTGCACATCGGGGGGTAGTCGTCCTCCCGATCCGTTCCGCTTGGCTTTTGGCGCAAGCGGTTTGGGGTTTTGTTGTTGACCGTTGACGCGGGTCGCCCTCCCCACAAATGATGGTGCATACTTATCAGGGGAGAGAAATCTCTAGGCGATATGGCAGTTCCAGTTATCAAATGCGACGCCTCCTCTGAGGTGGTTGCTCAGGTTCAGGGGATTGAGGACCGGTGCAACAACTGGGCTGACGGCCTTGCGCTTAATTCATGCACGTGCGACGCAGCGGCTTGGGGCGTTCTAACGCAGGCTGTCGATCTTATAGAGCAAGAGATTAAGGACTACGGGCATGGCTCGCAAGAACAGCGCGAAGCCATGATCAACTTGGGCCGGGCGGGCGCTTTGCTACTCGGCAAGCTCCACGAAGCGCCCCTGCCGGCGAAGGTACCCTGGCTGAGGTGGACGACCGAGCTCAAAGAAGCGACTAGGCAGGCCGTTCTCACGGCGCACAACTGCGGGGCGTTCATCAATTGCTTCACCATGTGGCACAAGCATCGATACGCTGTCGAGATTCTCTCGCCCACGTGCCTCCGCTTTAGCATCCCGCCCTCCACCTTGGGTCGGAACATTATGGCCCACCAGCAAGGCTGTCGAATACCGAATTGGCCGTTGACGCCAGACAATCCCGTCGATATGTCGCTTGTGAATGACCCGGATGTAGCACGGTTGCTCTCGCGGCTTTGGAACAGGGTTGCGTTTGAGGGTGCCCTCGCCATGCGCTATCCAGACGACAGCGAGCTCCTGAGCCTCTTGAGGGACATTTATGATGTCCGCCTTCGGCTGCAGTTTAGGCGCAATCCTGCCTTCGACCTCGGGGGGTACGACCTAGACGCCTTTCGGCGATTCTTTGCCGTGCTGCTTTCTCTCTGCTCTGTTCACGAACATCTCTGCGATGCTTGGTCCAAGGCATGCGGCCGGTACCCCTTCGAGTCCGCCGTCATGGTCAAGACGCTTTCTGAGTGGGTCGGTTTGATCGCGGGCCTCTGCGATATCGAGGACGCCCAGATCCGCCTCATTCTCGCGGATCTAACTTTTGGCGCCATTAAGCCGCTCGACATATACATTCATCCTTTCGTGCCAAGCCACGATGGCCAGACCTTGTTCCTGGTCCCCCACTTTATCTTGAACAGTAGAGCTGAAGAGAACATCCTTCGCGTCTGCTCCTATGCGCGGCCTGACTACTACAGGCCGATTGCAAGCGCGAAAGAAGGGGAAATGCGGGAGCACATCAAAGCGAACGTTCCCGCGCGCTACACGGTGTCGGGGCCAGTAAAGCTGCCCGATCCGAAGCTTCCGGACATTGACGTTACGATTAGGGATGTCGCGGATTCGACACTACTTGCAGGGGAGCTGAAGTGGCTAAGGAAAACGATTCGCGCCGTCGAACACGTCGAGCGAGACGCGGAGCTGGATGAGGGTTTCCGTCAACTTAGGGATGTGCGGAAATTCCTGGAAGGATCCCCAGGCTTCCTCAAGGAATCCGGCATCATAAAGCGGGACGAGCCTCAGCCAACTCTTTCGTATGCAGTAATCGCGCGCGACTACCTTAGCCATGCTCCACAAGGCAACGGCTCGTTGCTTGCAGAGTTCGACGCGCTCATGTGGGCTCTCCAGAAGTCAAGGAACCTGACGGATGCAACCCAGAAGCTGCAGCGCTTCGAGTGGCTACCCGTCGAGGGTAGAGACTTTACTGTCCAGTTTAAGGCTGCGACCATCGCTGGAGTGACGATCTACTCCGAGGTATTTGATCGGCCGCGGGGCCTCGACGCGGCGGGTGCGTCGGCATGAGGTGGCGCGTCCTTGCCGTCACCCTGCTGCTTGCAGGCGGGGCGCCCTCCGGGCGGTGCCAGAATTCCGCACCCTCCTACCTCGGCTTCGATCGCAACGCCTACCCCGGCGACGCCAACCTCAAAGCCCTGCACGAAACTTTCTCCTACACCGGCTACTGGCTCAACAATCCTCCCGCCGAGCGCACGAACACCTGGGCCGGCCACCGCGCCGCCGTCGAATCCGCGGGCTTTGGATTCCTCGTGCTTTTCAACGGACGCGTCTATGCCGAACTGAAATCAGTCGCCCACGCAAAGAAAGTTGGCGCTTCCGACGCGCAAGCCGCCGCCGCGGCCGCTCGCCGCGAAGGCTTTCCGGCGCACACCATCATCTTCCTCGACCAGGAGCAAGGCGGACGCATGCTGCCCGAGCAGAAAGCATATATCTACGCCTGGGTCGACGGCGTCATCGCCGCCGGATTCCGCGCCGGCATCTACTGCTCCGGCATCGCGTCTCAAGACGACCAGAACGTCGTCACCGCAGAAGACATCCGCGAGCACGCAGGCGGACGCCAGATCCTCTACTGGGCAATCAATGACGCATGCCCGCCCGCCCCCGGCTGCACGTTTCCAGCGCGCCCGCCAAGCCCCGCGCAGAGCGGAGTCTCGTTCGCCGAAGTCTGGCAGTTCGCCCAATCGCCGCAGCGCAGAGATGTCGCCGCGCATTGCTCCAACTACAGCCACGACGGCGAATGCTACCCACCCGGAATTCCGCCCGCGCAACAAATTCACGTGGACGTAAACTCAGCCACAAGCCCAGATCCATCCAATGGCAGATCGCACTAGCCAGTATGTTGGAGGCAGAGAACATGTGGGGACAGCCGCCCTCGGCTGTCCGCCGAGCGCAGCGCGTGTGCCGCGACCACGGCTGCACAGTTTGTTAAACTGTAACGGCTCCCTACCAATCCATTCAGGAGAAACCGCCGCATGTCCCGCACGCTATCCGCACTCGCCGTCGCTACTGCTCTATTCTTCGCCCTCACCGCTGCCGCACAAGAAAACTGGCAGCTTGACCCGGCCCACTCCTCGGCGCAGTTTGCCGTTCGTCATCTTGGGGTTTCCACGGTCCGCGGAGCTTTCACCAAAGTCAGCGGCACAGTGCTCTACGATGCCGTCAATCCCGCCAAGTCTTCGCTGCAAGCCACCATCGATGCCACTTCCATCGATACTCGCGTCGAGATGCGCGACAACGACCTCCGCAGTCCGAACTTCCTCGACGTGCAGAAATATCCCACCATCACTTTTCAGTCGAAGAAAGTCGAACCCGCCGGGGCCGGCAAGCTGAAGATCACGGGCGATTTAACCATCCACGGCGTCACCAAGGAGGTCGTGCTCGACGTGGACGGGCCCACGCCAGCCATGAAAGATCCCTGGGGGAACACGCGCATGGGAGCCTCGGCGACTACGAAGATCAACCGCAAAGATTTTGGAGTAAACGGCCTTCCCGCCGTCGTCGGCGACGACATTAACATCACGCTCGATATCGAAATGATCAAGAAGTAGAAAACTGTCGTTGGCCGTTGGTCGTTGGTCGTTGGCAAAACCCCTAGCGCCGATGGGCCAACGACCAACGACGAGCGACCAACGGCGCTTTACAGCCTGCGCTACAATAGAACCATCCCCCATGTCCGACCGAACCTTCACTCTCGAAGAAGCCCAATCTCTCCTCCCGGTGCTCGAATCTCTGCTGCGCACCGCCATCAGCGGCAAGAAGATCATGGAAGATGTCGAAGCTGAAATGCAGGCGCTCAACCACCGCATTTATTTGAACGGTGGCACTCGCGTTCGACGTGGTTGCCGTGGCCCGCCGCAAGGGCGAGCGCTCCAAGGCCGAACAGCGAGCCAAAGACGCTCTCGCCGAAATCGATTCCATCGGAGTGCAGGTCAAAGATATCGACATCGGACTGCTCGATTTTCCCTGCGAAGTCGAAGGCAGCGTCGTGCTGCTGTGCTGGCGGATGGGCGAACACTCCATCACGCACTGGCACGGCACGAGCGAAGGCTTTGCCGGCCGCAAGCCCATCGACGAGCGCATAGCGCGCTCGAAGAGAACGAATTAGTTAGTTCCCAGTTCTCAGTCTCAGTTCCCAGTTAAAACCAAAGCCAATCGCCCCACCTTTATTTCTCCGACCTTATTGACACACGCGTGCGTGCAGGTTTTGCTCTTACTGAGAACTGAGAACTGAGAACTGAGAACTGAGAACTGAGAACTGAGAACTGAGAACTGAGAACTGAGAACTGAGAACTGAGAACCTATCTCATAAATGTTGCTCGTGAATAAACACTTGCATCACGGGCGAATTTGAAGCAAATCAGGGGCATGGCGGATCTCACCGACGTGCAGTGGGAACGGATCAAGCCCTTGGTGGAATTTGGGCAACAGCGCCGTGCTGACAATCGGGGCAGACCTTGGCGGGCAGCGCGGCAAGTGCTGAACGGCATGTTGTGGGTGTTGCGGACGGGTGCGCCTTGGCATGATCTGCCAGCGCGATACGGCCCGTACCAGACCTGCCACCGCCGTTTCCAGCGCTGGCAACGCTCGGGAGTGCTGTACGGCATTCTTTGGGGGTTGGCAGAAGACTTGTTGGCGCGTGGACAACTTGGTCTGGAGGAGACGTTTATTGACGCCTCCTTCATGGGGGCGAAAAAGGGGGCGATGGCGTTGGTCGAACTCTCGTCGGCAAAGGGAGCAAGCTCATGGCAATCGCAGACTGCCATGGTCTTCCTATCGCCCTCTGGGTTACGAGTGCTACGCCGCATGAACAAAAACTGGTCGCGGCTACGATCGAGCACCGCTTCGTGGCCGAGAAGCCGAAACGCTTGATTGCGGATCGCGGATATGACAGCGACGCGTTGGACGATCTTCTTGCCCAGCAACACGGAATCGAGTTGATCGCACCTCATCGTCGCTATCGCACACGAACGCACCGCCAGGACCGGCGAAAACTCCGGCGTTACAAACGCCGGTGGAAAATCGAGCGGTTCTTCGCATGGCTGAAGAACTTCCGGCGCCTGCTGGTGCGTTGGGAACGTCATAGCAGTAATTTTCTCGGCATGGTTCAACTTGCCTGCATGTTGATCTTGTTGAGACGTTTATGAGACCACTTCTCAGAACTGCCGTCTCCGGTATTCGCCCTAAAGAAAACACAGTACTAAAATCCCCGCCTCACATTTCAAACAACTTTTCATCCCACAACATCCTCCAACCTCCGGGGTTTAAATAGATACCGTTTCGAAACAGGAATTTCGCCCGGTTGTGGCGCTGTAAGCTTCCAGGCCAGCGCGCCGGGCACGAGGAAAATACAATGAAACATCACCCTGCATTTCGCTGGTTAGCGTTCGCACTCTTGCTGCTGTGTATTCCCGCAGCTCTTTCTTCTCCATCTTCCGCGCAAATCGGAATCGGCGTTGCCATCTCGGTTCGCGTCGGTCCGCCCGCGCTGCCGATTTACGAGCAGCCTTTCTGCCCCGGCCCCGGCTATCTGTGGACTCCCGGCTTCTGGGCCTGGAGCGACGACGTCGGCTACTACTGGGTGCCCGGCACCTGGGTGGAAGCTCCCGAGGTAGGCCTGTTATGGACCCCCGGTTATTGGGGCTGGAACGACGGCGTCTACGCATGGAACGAGGGATACTGGGGCCCGGAAATCGGTTTCTACGGTGGCATTAACTACGGATTCGGGTACGGCGGTGAAGGTTTCGTCGGCGGCGAATGGCGCGGCGGAGCTTTCTTCTACAACACCGCGGTCATGCGCGTGAACGAAACTGAAATCAGAAACGTCTACGTCAATCGCGAGGTCGTAGTCAACAACGAGTCCCACGTTGCCTTTAACGGCGGCGAAGGGGTGGCTGCCCGCCCCACGGCTCGACAAGAAGCGTATGCGCACGAAAAGCACACGCCTCCTGTAGCCTCGCAGGTTCAGCACGCACGGGAAGCCAGCCGCAACCCCGAGTTGGCCGCCTCGAGGAACCACGGCGCGCCCCCGGTGGCCGCCACTCCCAAGCCCGGCCAGTTCAGCGGAGCCGGCGTAGTGCGCGCCAAGGCTGCTGGAGCTCCCTATCATGCTCCTGCCATGTCGCCCAAGGAAGCGCGCGCCTCGAAGCCCGCAGGCAATCATTCGGCAAGTGCCGCCAAGGAACCGCGGACGAAACCTTCAGCGACCAGAGAGAAGGCACACGCGGCAACGCCGCGGACGAAGACTCCAGCGCATGAGGGGAACATCACGCGGCAACACCGCGGACGAAGACTCCAGCGCATGAGGGCAACACTCACGCGGCAACACCGCGGACGAAGACTCCAGCGCATGAAGGCAATACTCACGCGGCAACACCGCACGCCAAGGCTCCAGCACGCGAGGAGAAAGCTCACTCGACAACCGCACCGCGAGCGAAAACTCCAGCGCGTGAAGAGAAAGCTGCGAACACTCCACGGACCAAGACTCCGGCGAAGGCTCCAGCGCGTGAGGCGAATACGCACGCGGCAAACACGCCGCGGACGAAGGCTCCGGCGCATGAGCAGAAGGCAACTCCGGCAAAACAGCCGCGGGTGAACGCAGCGCACCAGGAGAAGACTCACCCGGCAAGCGAGCCAAAGGCAAAGGCTACGAGCACGCCGCATCCGGCGGCCAAGCAGGCCGCTCCTAAAGCGAGCGCGCCCAAGCCCAGCCCCGCTGCTCCAAAGGCGCAAAAGCAAGCCGCCCCGCCCAGGCCAGCCGCTCCGGCCAAGCAGAGTCCGCCGAAAGACCACAAGGGACGGTGAACCGTTTAGTTCGTGAGTGCACTTGGCCAGTGCTGACACCAGCACTGGCCATTTTTGCTGTGTGAAGTGAAGAGACCTATCTCGGGACAGCCGCCCCCGGCTGTCCAGGAGCGCAGTTCCGGGTCTTTGCCTCGCTAGGATTTTCCCTTGCAAGATCCGAGGTTCTCGTGCGTTCCTATCCAGAATGCAGCGTTAGCCGCGCTGGTTCCGGGCCTGCACGAAAGTGCACTTGCGCGCTCCGCCCGGAATCTTCTCTGCTACAATTTTTTACAACGGTTCTTGCACGGAGATCGTATTCTGATTGCATCGGAGAGAGTGCTGGTTCCGTCTCCCACGCGTCAGCGAATTCCTCAGAGCAAGACATGCTTGAAAGGCAAGCAAGCGCGCCCAAGGAGTCTCAGAACACTATGTCATCCACGAAAAACAAACTCCGCCTGGCCGGCGCCTTCGCCGCGCTCGCAGCCCTGGCCCTGGCGGTAAGCTGCACGGGATTCTTCCAGAACCCCACTCTGACCACCATCACGGTTGATCCCCCGACTCCGCAGATCAATCAGGGCGCAACTCAACAGATGACGGCTACGGGAACTTACCAGGACAGCACCACCGCGGCGCTGAAGGGCGGCACAAGCTGTAGCGGGAACACGGTTTGTTGGTCAAGTTCAGACACGACGGTGGTCACCATCACTACTGGTGGGTTGGCCATGGGCGTCGCTCAGGGCACAGCAACCATTACCGCAGCCTCCGGCGCCATCACCGGCACCACACAAGCGACCGTCGATCTCACTAACGTTACCAACTTCCAAATCTGTCAGGGCAGCTTTGGCTCCACGGACTGCTCCAGTGGCAGCACACCGCTTACTTCGACCATCCAGGTCGGCACGGGTCAAACTTTTGTTGCCCAGGGAACTTCGAACGGACAGACCTTCGATCTTACGACCTCCTCAACCTGGACGGTGGCGTTGACCGCTACCGGAATTACATGCTCGAACAGCGGCGCGTCGCCTGAGACGTGTAGTATCGCCAGCACCGGCGCAACGACAGGCACTACTCCCGTTACTGTGACGTATGGCACAATTCCTCTGACGGCCACTCTCAACATAGTGGTGCCATAACCAGAGAGGCTCGGTCCCCGCCCGCGCTAGGGGCTACTGTAAACGTCACCGCATTGGAGCCCTCGGCGCTACACGAGTTTGTGTTTGTCGCCGTGGATGACCCCGTACCAACGGTTTGGGTCCCGCCCGTAGGGTTGTATACGTAAACCTTCGCTGTGTCCGGTTGTGCGATCTGCGTCGCCGAGATCGCAGCCGTAAGCTGGTTACTATTGACGAACGACGTCGCTAGGGGCGAGCCGTTCCAAACCACCACAGCGTTATTGCTGAAATCACCGCCGTTTACGGTTAGCGAAAATCCAGCTGCTCCAGCGCTTGCACTGCTAGGCGAGATCGAAGTTATCGAGGGCGTCGCCGGACAGCCACCACAGGAGACGATAGAAAGCAACAAAATCGCTAACGCGCCCAAAAGTGCCGATATTTTTATCGCCATCGGCTTGCACATCCGCCAAATTAGCGGATGCGCAAACTCAGAGGGCCGGGATTTCGAGAGGATCATCAGCGTCGCCATGCAGCTCGTACAGCCGCCTTCAGATGCGACAGTTTCTTGCTGAATCCGTTCGTCAGTCTCGTTAATCTTCGCATTTGCATTCGCATCGTTAAATTCTGGCGTTCAACAAAGCTAGTCGAAATGTGGTCCGGGTCCGGGTCGCCTTGTCGTACCTCGATATAACCCCCGCAGATCCGTGGTGGGGAGTACCTCGCTTCAGGACTGTCGAACTGCCCGTAGTCGCCAAACATTTTCGTCAATTGTGCGCAATCCACTTCCGTTCCAAAGCACTCAGGAACGCTCACTGTGTAGTGGTTAAGCCCGTCTGCTCGTGAGATGCATGCGTTTCGGCAAGACGTTTGTGTAAGTCCCATAGAAATGCCCACCTATCGGGCCGCACCCGCTTCCCGATTCGGAATGAAGGCACCAATTTTGTTTCCGCATCTATCGCCACATAAACCCACTGGTCACCTACTTCCGGCGAGTCTCCGCTACGCACGTTCCGTCGTTTCTTTCCTACGTAGCACCAAATTTCATCGACCTGCAAATACCTGGCGTTGACATTCCGCATCTTCGCATCCATCAATTGCTGACTGCGCTCTCCGGCGAGAAGCAACAAGCGCATGATCGTGTCGCGATGCACGCCAGTAACGCGCTCTATTGATGCGAATGCTCATTCCTTCGACTAGCAGCTTGAGAATCGCTTCTGCCTTGTCCATCGGCAAGCGCATTTCATCTAGCGGCGTTTCGTGATCTTCGGTGAACGTCTTGCGGCATTGTGAGCAGCGATAGCGCTGTAGGCCGTTTCTGTGCTTCCCGAAGCGTTTGCAGGTGATTCTGGCAGTTGTGGCAGGTCACTGTGAAATCTCCTTGAGTTCACAGCCGACTTGCCGGATAATGAAGTTGCGAGTCTCATTGCGGCTTCGGCGCTCGTTCGGCCGGATTGACAGGATTATACAGCACCAGCGGACGCCTGCCTTTGACCTTCGGCAAACCGCCAAACTGAGGGGAACTGCTGTCACATTTCCAACAACTGAAGGCCTTCCTTATCGCCGGCTCTTGACTTTTCGGTTTCCACGTCCCTCGGAAATCGGAAGTGTCGGCTGACAACATCCACGCCCACACGTGAGTTGCCATCCGCCAAACTCAAAGTATTATCGTAAGAGGCGGCTGATCCGGTTCCGGATTGGCCAACGACTGGTCTTAGCTTGCCCTGAGCCTTGCGAAGGGACCAACGACGGTTTCTATGTCTGACATTCGCTGCATCGGTATCGCCACCGGAGGCGGAGACGCTCCCGGCCTCAACGCGGTCATTCGCGCCGCCGCAAAGCCGCCATCCTCAAGTACGGATGGAAGGTCATGGGCATTCCCGATGGTTTCGACGGCCTCATCTGGCCGGAGAATGCCTTCGAACTCACGATCAAAGAAATCTCCGGCATTCTGCCCCGGGGCGGCACGATCCTTGGCACCACCAACCGCGGCGATCCCTTTCACTACAAAAGCATTGAGGACGGCAAGGAGGTTTCCCGCGACATCTCTGGACAGGTGATCGCCAACGCCGCCAAGCTGGGCATCGACGCGATCATCACCATCGGCGGCGACGGATCGCAGAAGATCGGCTACGAGCTTTTTCAGAAGGGACTGAAGATCGTCGGCGTGCCCAAGACCATCGACAACGATCTCTCCGCCACTCAGGTCACGTTCGGCTTTGACACCGCCCTGCACACCGTCACCGACGCCATCGACAAGATTCATACCACCGCGGCGTCCCATCATCGCGTGATGGTGGTCGAGGTGATGGGCCGCGACTGCGGCTGGATCGCGCTCGAGGCCGGCATCGCCGGCGGCGCTCACGTCATCCTCATCCCGGAAATCCCCTTCACCATTGAGCACGTCTGCCGGCACATTGCCGAGCGCGAAAAAACTGGCAAGCACTTCACCATCGTAGTGGTGGCCGAAGGCGTGAAGCTTCCGCCGTCGATGAAGGAGAACCGCCGCGCCGGTTCCACTGGCAACCTGATCGGCAATGCCATCGGGCACGGCTCGGGCAAAGAAGTGCGGGTCAGCGTGCTCGGCCACATTCAGCGCGGAGGCACGCCATCGCCCTTCGACCGCATCCTGGCAACGCGCTTCGGCGTGGCCGCCGTCGATCTGATTGCAGCCGGAGGCTTCGGCATGATGGTCGCGTTGCATGGCGACTCGATTATTTCCGTCGATGTGGCCCATGCCATCGGCCATCTCAAGTCCGTCGATCCGAGAGGCGAACTGGTGCGCACCGCCCGCGCCATCGGAATCGGATTCGGCGACTAGTTAGCAGTTCTCAGTGAAGTCAGTATGGCCGTGTGGCCAATGCCTCAATGGTGCACAGCGCTTCAGTGCTGCGATGCAAATCTATCTCTGAAGAGGTAGTGGGCGTTTTGAGGCAGGCCTAACGAAACCACTTCATTAAAAAGGCCAATGCAAAAACACCCGTGTCTTTCACGAAGCACCCGACATAATAAAGCGATACCGGCCAAGTTTTCTTGTGGAGAGCGAACAGTACCGCCAGCAAAACATAGACTACGATCAATACCAGTTGAGCGTTCTTGGCAAACGCAGGATTTCCAATCCATTCGCGCATTTGTTCCTCCCGCCAACATCATTATGAATGCGCTCCCGAAAATCCTAGTACCCAGCGATCTTCTTGTGGCCGAGTCGCTTATGCCAGACGCTCACGCAAGGGCGGTATGGCGCAGAACGCCCTGCGGGTCATAGAGCGGCCCACTACCTGGGACGAGAACCTCTTGCAGTCCTAAGCCAGAATCGGGTACCTTCGTTATCTCCCCCGAATAGCTAAGCTGCGTTTCAATAAGAAGGGCATACCTGCCCCGGAATTATCGCGATGAACGTTTTGGAACTGTGCCTTGTGATCCAGTTGTGTCTGGCGTTCGGACTGGCCGGACTTTTTTGGCCAGAAAAATTCCGGCCCCTCTTTGATGTTTTGCTGTTCCCGTGGGCCGCTACCTACCGCGCGGTTCGGGCCAACAGCCTTGCTGCCATTGCGTTGTCACTTCTGCTTCTCGCCCGGTTGGTCATGGTGGTCCGCTGATTCGAGTTCTTGGACGGCTGTGAGCGGGAGCGCCCGGGATGCAGCCCGCTCACAACCTTGGTTAAGCTTTCCAATAAGCTTTCAAACCGATAGCAGTCGCTGAAAGAAAGAACGATAGCGCTGCAGCGCAATGCGAAGGTCCTCGGTGGAGACGTTGTCGCCACGGTCCCATGCCTTTTCCAATGTGTCGCGCTCGTCCGCGAAAACTTCGGCGAGGCGTTTCATAGCCGACGCAACCAGGCTGTCCGCCTGTTCGACGGCTTTACGCGGTTCGTCGACGAAGGCGGTCTGAATTCCATTCCACCGGTTTCGCAACTCGTCCAGTTCCTGGTTGGGAAATAGCGGCGCGGTCTGGGTTGCAGTTAGGGCGTTCGAGACATTGGTTCGGACGTCGACCGCAACCGCTGGAGCATTCTCCGCGACGGTTCGATCAGCCATTCGATCAGCCAGAACCGGCCCCGGCCGGTCGTCATTGACTCGATCATCCTTCAGAAGGCCGGAGGTGGCTCGTTCTTCCTTGGCCGCAGGCCGCTTGCCCTGTGCCAGATCCGCCGTGGTCAACTCGTTTTCTACTATGCCGTCTTCTACCACGCCGTCGTTGGCTATGAATTCGTCCTTCCTCAATGGAACGCTCATGCTCGTGCCTCCCTTTTTTGCGGTAATGAATTTTCCAGCAACTCATCGAACAGAGAGCGATAGTGCACCATGGCCTTGCGCAAATCCTCTGTGCTGGATTGCCCGCGGCCGTGGCGAAGCGCAATGTCATGCGCTGCGCGGTAGTTTTCCACCACCACGGGATGATCCACCGAAATATCGGCGGCACGCTGCTCGAAATCCGCCATGGGGTATCCGCGGGCGGCCATGAGTGCGCTCACCAGTTCATCGGCCCGTGCAACCGAACCCTTCGGATCGTCCACAAACTGCGCCTGCACGAGCCGCCAGCGTTCGGCAAAATCGGCGCGAGTCTGCGCCGTGAGCGGCTGCAGTTCAAATTTCTCCCGCCGCCTGGCGCGCATTTCAAGCACACCTTCTGCCTTGCGGACCTCCCCTTCTTTTTTGACCACCCGGTCATATTCAGGGCCGAAGCGTTCCCGCAGATTTTGACTGCGCCGCTTGCGCGCCAATAAGAAACCGACAATGGCTATCACGACGACTGCGGCAACCACCGCCATCAGTATCGTGAGCTGATGCTGGTCCATGCGGCCTCCGGATTACGAATAAAAGTTACGTATCAGATTCCCTGCGGAGGAACGGGGTTGTCGATGAACTCTGAAGGTGCCTGTAGATTCTCTGACATCAATGCGTCCATCTCGCCGGCAAAACTCATGCGGGGATTCCAATCGCGGGGCGGACGAATGCGTCCGCCCCTACGTCGTTCTAATAGCGTCACACCATACGTGATCCCCATCACAGCCAGGCCAGCGCTTTGATGCCAGGCTTAGCTTTGTTCCCATCGGAATACCTATGACTGGCACCGGTACCGCACCCGCTTCAGCAGCCTCGCGCTACGACGGCGATGAATTGCGCGCGGCGCGCTTCGCGATGCGCCTGTCTCTGATTGTCGGCGTGATGATGCTGGTGGGCAAAACCGCGGCGTACTTCATGACGGGCTCCGCGGCCATCCTCTCCGACTTTGCCGAATCAGTTGTGCACGTCGTGGCAGTGGCCTTCGCGGCGTTCAGTTTGCGGCTGAGCACAAAGCCCGCGGCGCCCAACTTTCTCTACGGATACGAACGCATCACTTTCTTCTCGGCGGGCTTTGAAGGCGCAATGATCGTTCTGGCCGCATTCTGGATACTAGTGGCCACCACCCAGAAGTGGCTCGCCGGATTGAAACTGGAGCACCTGGGTTCAGGCACTCTGCTTTTGCTCGGCGCCGGCTTCCTCAATGCGGCGCTCGGCTGGTACTTGTTGCGGGTGGGGAAGCGCAGCCACTCGCTGATCCTCGAAGCGGATGGCAAACACGTACTCACCGACAGCTTCACCAGCTTTGGCGTAGTAGCCGGGCTAGGCTTGGTGATGCTTACGGGATGGAAGCCGTTCGATCCGCTGATCGCGTTCGCTGTAGCCGCGAACATTCTCTGGTCCGGGGGACGCCTGGCTTGGCGTTCCGCCGTCGGCCTGCTCGATTACTCCGACCCTGCAGCGGGAAAACAGATTCGCGCAAAGCTGGACACAATTTGTGACGAACTCGGCGTGCACTATCACGGCGTGCGCTTCCGCACCACCGGCTACCGGCAGATCATCGAAGTCCACTTGCTGTTTCCGCACACCACTCCCGTAGGGAAAGCTCACCGCTTGGCGACAGCGGTCGAAGAACGTCTGCCCGTAGAATTGGCCAGACCTGCCGAAGTCATCACCCACCTTGAATCTCTGGAAGATCACGCCGACGTCCACTCGCAGGAACACTACACCGGGAGACCGGAGTAAGTTGGTTCCTAGCTGGCTGCGGAAAAACTCAATTTCGAAGGAGGTTCGGGAAGGGCACGAGTTTTACTCGTGCCGTTAAGTCATTGAAAATGGGTCCGCGCTTTAGCGCCGGAGGTACGCCTCTTGGAGAGGCGGCGCGTCTTTCCGCAACCTGCCTAAAGACTCACGTCCCTAAGTTGTTGATTCTTCGTTCGAGCTCTGTAAGTGATTGATTCTTGGTGATGGGATCGTAAGTTGTTGATTCTTCGTCAGCGCCGATTTTCCATATTAGCTTTGAGATAATAATCGAATTAGAAGCGATTTAAGCCTGTGGAAATTTCGTGGATGGGCTGCCCCTCGTCCGGGAACGCTAAACGCGTCCCAGGGGCTTCTAAACGCAAAGAAAGGGCATTCTACGCGAAGGCTGAATGCCGATTTCTGCTACGGAAACTGGTTCTGTGTAGAATCAACAACTTAGCCGGAAGCGAAACAATGTGAAGGTGTCCCCGTAAGTAGCCAGTGAAAAGAATCAACAACTTCCACCGAAACCCAACAACTTAGGACCTGCTGGCGGGAGTATTGCAGTCAGGCGGCGTGTCGGGGCTCTTTTCAGTTCGCACGGTACTCCCCGTCGCGACTAACGCTGTAACCTGCTCAGAATTGGCGGGTGCGCCCGTTGCAGACGCCAACCCCAGCTCCAGGACCGCCGAATGAGGAACTCGAACCGCTCTCCACAATAACACCAGCATGACAAGTGCGAAAATGTTCAGTCCTACGCTCCACGGAGCCTCCTGCAGCATAGCAAAATGGGCACTGCTTCCGAACTGGAGGAGTTGTCCTCGAGCCTCAGACCGGGCGGCGCGACTTTCACGTCGAAGAATGCTCCGAAGCCCACGTTGAATTTGTAGACGATGAGGGGGGACGAGATTCGCGGAATCTGCATTGCGAGGGCTATCATCATCGGCCTCGTCCGCTGGGAATCATAGACGAATCCAAGACCACTGCCGACCACGTAGGAGTACAGCGCGAACAACAAAGCCAACATTTCCAGGCTGGGGAGATCTCGATTTCGCAGAGTCATCAGCGATTGAAGCGCGAGTGCGATGCCCGTGAAGCCCCCACCAACGGTTATCGTAATAAGGGTTAAGCGTAGCCAGGTCTTCACAAAGCCTCAGTGGAATCCAGTCTCCAACCAATATCATCGAGAATCTAACCAGAACCGGAAACTGAGAACTGAGAACGGAGAACTGAGAACTGAATCCTACTCCTTCATCATCGCGTCAATCAGCGCATACAGCTGGCTGTCGATCTGTCGCGGCTCCGATTTCCACATAAGGCTTGCGGGATGCCGGCTGCTGACCACGTATATCGTGGGAGTGTGATTGAGGTTGATGGCGGCGCCCTTGTCGCGGTCCGCTTTCACCTCGGCGGCGAACTTGCCTTGCGGATCGACCACAAACGGGAAATCTATTTTGTGCGCGGCGGCGAACTTTTCTGAATAGCTGCGCAGGTTCTGCGGATTGATCTCGAACTGGTTCGAGAAAATATAGTCGCGGAATTCGTTGCCGAGCGATTTTGAAGTCGAGTCGAAGTAGCGCGCCGTCACGGCCGCGTCAAAAGACCAGTTGTGATTGGGCAGGGGGAAATCATGCCGCACCAGGGGAATTTTGTAGGTCTTCGACGCCTGCTCGAGAATTGGCGCGACACGCCGGCATTGCGGGCACTGCAGGTCCTCGAAGACCACGAGAGCGACCGGCGAACCCTTGGGTGGACGCAACACCTCGTTCACCGCCTGATCCGCGGCCCCGCACCATCCCGCGGTGAACACCAGGACCATCACCAACAAGACGGGGAACTGACTCTTTAGTATGGTTTTCATCAGAGGTTCAATCGCACCTTATGCTGTATTCATGGTAACCGAATAGCCTCCCAAGTGTCAGGTCTTAAGGGAAATTCCGGACTTTACCTTGTGTCTTTTGCGGCATTTCTTCGCGCACTTCGCGGTTAACAGCTTTTGACCGCAAAGGCCGCAAAAGAAAACCCGCGAAGGTCGCAGAGAAAACAGTAATGCACTCAGCATTAGAGCCACTACTGGGTTCGACGCCCCCGAGGTGCATTCCGCGTAACCCCTGCGTGCCCGCGAGCTATCGTCCCAACGCGCTATAGTGGAAGTGAACTCTGCTGACGTGAACCTTGCCGAATTGAGTCTCGTCGAATTGCAAAGCAGCGAATTGCAAGGTAGCGCCGGTCCGGCGGCAATCCGCGCAAACATTGTGAACCCTTCGTCTACGTGGCACTTCTATCGGCGCGCTCTGGCTTTTGCTCTGGCCGCTGTCTTTCTTATTGCCCTTTCCGCCTGCAATCGCAAAGGCCACCGCGTGCTGGAAGTGAATTATGTCTCGGCGGTGCAGGCCACGCTGCGCGACCAGCTCTCCACCATCTACACCCGCGTGGGCACGGTGAAGAACGGCGACCGCGTGGAAGTGCTGGAACACGAGAAGCGTTTTTCCCGCGTGCGCACCGCGGCTGGCGTCGAGGGCTGGATCGAGCAACGTAACCTGGTCAATCAGGATGTTTATGACGGCTTGCAGAAGCTCACGCGCGAGAACTGAGACGATCCGGTGCAGGCTCCGGGTGTGCTGCGCAACGATACCAACCTGCACCTCACGCCCGGACGCGAGACCGAACATCTTTACCAGCTTTCGGCGGGCGCGAAAGTCTCCGTGCTGAAGCGCGATACCGCGGAGAAGCAGGCACCGGCCTCACAACGGCCAGAGGTGCGAAAACCTTTACGAAAGCGCCCACAGCAAAGACCCCGGCGGGAAAGCGGCCTCCGGTCCGGTGCTGGAAGATTGGTGGCTGGTGCGCGACTCGCAAAATCGTATTGGCTGGGTGCTGGCCCGCATGGTGGATCTCGATGTCCCGCTCGAAGTCGCACAATATGCAGAAGGCCAGCGCTTTGTAGCTTTCTTTGTGCTGAATCAGGTACAGGATGCTGGCAAGGAGGGACAGACAAAAAAGTCTCGCAGTATCTGTGCGCCGTCACCGAACCGCACGACGGCCTGCCCTACGACTACGATCAGATTCGCGTTTTCACCTGGAACGTCCGCAAGCACCGCTACGAGACCGCTTATCGTGAGCACGGGCTGCACGGCGTGCTTCCGGTGACGGTCACGAACGAGAATTTCGACAAGGAAGGCACGCTGCCCGTTTTCATCCTGCGCGTGAAAGACGATGCAGGAAACATCAGCGAACGCAAGTACAAGATGAACTCGCCTATCGTGCGCCGGATGCTGGCTCCGGGAGAGCAGAAGACAGCGCCGAAGCAAGCGGCCTCCAGGACGGCGAAGAAGCATCGCCGGCGCTAGCAGTAGAAGTCGGCGATGCTTTGGACTACCCAGCGCTGTTCTTCTTCGGTTAGTTCGGGGAACATGGGCAGGGCAAGGACTTCTTTCGTGGCGTGTTCGGCTTCGGGGAAATCGCCTTCGCGGTATCCCAGATAGGCGAAACAGGGCTGCAGATGCAGAGGAATGGGGTAGTAGATTTCCGTCCCGATCTTGCGCGCGGTGAGGAACTCGCGAAGTTCTTCGCGGCGGTAGGCGCGGATTACGTACTGATGGTAGACATGTTGCGCGCCTGGCATTGTGTAGGGCAGGTGGATGGGAGCATCGTCGGGCGCGATTGCTGATTGTTGATTGCTGTTTGTTGATTGAGACGCGCCGGGCGCGCTGGCTTGCGCGCGCGCTAGTCCGGTTTCCGCGAACAAACGGTCGTAGTTTGGCGGCGCGGGCGCGGCGGGCTTCGTTCCATCCTTCTACATATTTCAACTTCACGCGCAGGATGGCGGCCTGCATGGCGTCGAGGCGGCTGTTCCATCCCATTTCTTCGTGGACGTAGCGGCGCGAGCTGCCGTGATTGCGCAGGCGGCGCAAGTGCGCGGCCATCTCGGGATCGCTGGTGGTGACCAGTCCGGCCTCGCCGTAGGCGCTGAGATTTTTTGTGGGATAGAAACTGAAGGCGGCGGTCACGCCCAGGCTTGCCGGCGCGTTGCTTTGCTCGCTTACCAGGATGCGCCGATGGCTTGCGCGGCATCTTCGATCACGGCGAGACCAAATTCCTCGGCGAGTTGCTGGAACGAACCCATTGCGGCGCACTGGCCATAAAGATGAACCGGCAGCAAGGCGCGGAGCTTGACTTCGCCCCCGCCGCGAAGAGCCTCGCCCGACCTTCACTGGGTCGAGGTTGAAGGTGGCGGGATCAATATCGGCAAAGACGGGGCGGGCGCCGGCGCGCACGATCGCGCTGGCCGAGGCGAAAAAGCTGAAAGGTGTGGTGAGAACCCGATCTCCGGGCTGCACTCCCGCGGCAGCCAGGGCGAGCCAGAGCGCGTCAGTGCCGGAGGAGCATCCCACTGCCTCGCGCGCGCCGCAGAAATCGGCCATTTCGCGCTCGAACTGCTCCACCTCAGGACCGAGCACGTAGTGCTGCGAAGCGCACACCCGTCCCACGGCCCGCAAATCTTCGGCGCGGACCTGCTCATACTGGCGCTGCAGATCGAGCATTGGAACACCAAGCATCGGCGCCGTGTCAGGCGGCGTGGCGCGCGCAGAATGGACCGGCAGCGAATCCGCCTTGGCCGATTTAGGTTTCGTAGGAGAAGTAGTCACGGAAACAGAGATTGTAGCAGGCAAGCTCGACCCACAAGGCGCGGCGGCGTGAATCCTTTGACTCTTGCCAATCGATTCGCCTCAAATGGCCGGGTGGGTTAGGCAACTTTTGAAGCTGGGATGATCATACATGCAGCCGGGGCGATTATACGGAAATCCATAGAAATTCAGCCCGGCAATCTTCCAATTCAGAGAGTGTTCTCGGCTGTTGTTGTGGCAACTCATTGAAAACATTGACTGTTAGATCAGGCAGCTTTGGAGCGCCAGTTGCAAGGTAGTTACGTTCGGAAAAGCTGTGGCGCTGAGTTGGCGGCTTGGTGCTGGTTTCGTTTGTGAGTTCCTGATTTCCAGATTTAAGCGAGAATTTCAACAAATAGGCGGAGATGACACATATGCGATTTAGCACACCCACCAGGCTACTCGTTCTGATAGCGGTTCTATCCCTGTTACTGCCCAGCGTGCTGCTCGGGCAGAGCACGGTCAACGGCGCGGTCAGCGGAACCGTAACCGATGCCAGTGGCGCGGTTCTGCCCGATGTCACGGTAACCATCAAGAGCACTGAGAGAGGCAACACCCAGTCCACGAAGACGAATTCGTCGGGCTTCTATCAGTTCCCGCTGCTGGAGCCAGGGACTTATTCGATCACCATCGCGGCTCCCAGCTTTAAGGGGTGGACGACAACCACCACGGTGAGCGTTGGCCAGAACGTGGTCATGAACGCCAAGCTCGAAGTCGGAGCCGCCGGAACCACGGTTGAAGTTTCGGGCGAAGTACCGCTGCTGCAGACGGAAACGGCAGAAATCTCGACGACTTTTAATGCGCGCGAGATTTCGGAAGTGCCGAACCCCGGCAACGACTTGACCTTTATTGCTCAGACGGCGGCAGGGTCGGTGATGAATACCGGGTCGGGTTACGGAAACTTTTCGAACTTCGGCCTCTCCGCCAGTTCGAACCTGTTTACGCTGAACGGAATGTATGACAACGATCCGTTCCTGAACCTGAACAACTCGGGCGCGACCAACCTGCTGCTGGGCAACAACGAAGTGCAGGAAGCGACGGTTGTGACCAACGGCTACTCCGGCCAGTACGGCGGCTTCGTGGGCGCCAACATGAACTACATCACCAAGTCCGGTTCCAACAACTGGCACGGCAACGCCAACTACTGGTGGAATGGCCGCGTGATGAACGCCAACGACTATTTCCATACGGACTTCGCCGACCCGGCGAATGATCAGCCGCGTGGCTTTGTAAACGCCAACCAGTACGCCGCATCGTTTGGCGGGCCGATCATCAAGAACAAGATGTTCTTCTTCTGGAACTATGAAGGTCTGCGGGTGCTCATCCCCGTGGCCAACAACGGCCTTCTGGCCCCCACCGCAGGGTTCGAGACTGCGATCCTGGACAACCTGAACAGCACTGGCTTCGGGGATTCAGTTCCCTGGTACAACCAGGCGTTCGCAGTCTATAACGGCGCCAAGGGATATTCGACCGCAACGCCGGGCAGTCCGGGCGCAGCGGATCCAACAGGCTGCCAGGGCAACACGTTTACCGATCCCATCAGCGGCGCAACGTTCGGACCAGGCGCCGGCAATTGCACCCAGAGCTTCTCGAACACGGTTGGCAACTTCACGCATGAGTATGTGACCTCAGGCCGGTTCGACTTCAACATTACCAACAACGACAAGCTGTTCGTCCGGTTGCAGGAAGATATCGGCACGCAGGCTACCGCTACCGACGCTCTGAACCCGGTATTTAACTCGACCAGCTACCAGCCTGAATACCAGTCGCAAATCAGCTGGAACCGGGCGCTCGGCGTCAAGGCTGCGAACAACCTGCTGTTCTCGATGCAGTACTACCGCGCCATCTTTGGCCCGGCCAATCTGCCCGCAGCTCTGGCCACCTTCCCGACCACGATGTTCCCGCTGGATGGTTCGCTCGCAACTGTGGGCGGCATTGACGAAGTTTGGCCGCAGGGGCGCAACGTTACCGGCTACCAAGTGGTGGACGACTATTCGTACAGCTTGAACAGCAAGCACACGATCAAGGCAGGCTTGTATTTCCACCGCAACCTGATCAGCGACCACGATTCGGGCGCCTACACCAGCGGTCTCTCTCTACCGTTCGGACTGGCTCAGTTCTGGAGCGGCGGCCCTGGCGTCATCGAGGCGGACTATCCTATCTCGACTGACGAGCCCGTCAAGCTGTACCAGCTTGGGTTTTATGTGCAGGATGAGTGGAAGCCAAGAAGCGATCTGAAGTTGACCATTGCGCTGCGCGGCGACCACAACGCCACCCCGAGTTGCGGCACGAACTGCTTTGCACGTCTGGCCGGACCTTTTTCCACAATTAGCCAGCAGGGGATTAATGCTCCTTACAACCAGGCGGTCTCGACCGGCTTGAACAATGCGGTGCCGTCGTTTACCGCCGTTGCCTGGCAGCCACGCTTCGGGTTTGCATGGTCGCCGGCCTGGGCCAAGAACACCGTAATCCGCGGCGGCGTCGGACTCTTCATGGACACGTTCCAGGGGTCGATTGCCGATAGCTTGATCCAGAACCTGCCACAAGATCCATTCTTCGTGGTTGTGGGCAACATCGCGAACACAGAGACGACGCAGGGTAACGGTTTTGCGACCGCTGCCGCATCCGCTGCCGCGCTGAAGACTGGTTTCGCGGCTGGCGATAACCTAGCCCAACTCGAAACTGCTACGGGCGGCAACTTCTCCCCGCCTAGCATCACCACCGTCGGGAACATCAAGGCTCCGATAACCCAGGAGTGGAACCTTCAGGTTCAGCACTCTTTTGGGAATAACACCTCGATGATTGTCAATTACGTAGGCAGTCACGGTACTCACGAGACTATAGCTTTCAACGGACTCAACGGCTTCTGCCCCACGTTTAACCCTGCCACCGGCAGTGGCTGCTTGAACCCTATCGCCGGGCTCCCGTCAGCAGCTCCTGATGGCCGCTTCGTAACCGTAACCGACATCCGGACCGTGGGAATCTCCCACTACAACGGCTTGAGCTTCACCGTGCAACATCGGTTTGCGCACGGGCTTCAGATGCAAGCCAACTACCTGTACGGACATGCCACGGATGAAGTCTCCAATGGCGGTCTGAATCCATTTATCGCTAACGGCTATGGAAACAGCATTCTGCAGCCGATCAACGACAACAACCTGCGCGCGAACTACGGCAATGCCGACTACGACATCCGGCATTCCTTCAACATGAACTACGTGTATGAGATTCCGAAAGGGCCAACTCCTGCTCTGAAGGGCTGGCAGCTTTCGGGCACCATCTTCTGGCGGACTGGATTCCCTTATACTCCATTTAACGCGGGCGCCCAGGGCATCCTCAGCGGAAATGGGTTCGGCGGGCCGGTATTCGCCAACTACACGGGCAACGGTCATCCGGCTTGCAGCGGGCCTTCCGGCGCTTTGGATACCGGGATCAACCCCTGCATCCCTGTTTCTGGCTTCCAGGACATGGTGGCAGGTCAGGCCATCAACCCTGCTACCGTAAACACCCCCGCTTGTGGTCCCACTGGTTGTCCTTACGGCACTGGACAGGCCCAACTTGGATACCTGAACTCAGGCGCAACCGGCACGGGTCCGGGATATGCCGGGGGCGAGTTTGGTCAAGAACGTAACCAGTTCGTCGGACCGCATTACTTCGACACGGACATGACCATCATGAAGTACACGCAGATTCCGCACTGGGAGACGGCGAAGTTCGGCGTTGGAGTGCAGTTCTTCAACCTCTTCAACCACCCCAACTTTGCGGCGCCGGTGAACGACGAGAGCAGCCCGCACTTCGGGCAGGTTCGCAGCACGGTGAACCCGCCGACCAGCATTCTGGGTTCGTTCCTGGGCGGCGACGCCTCGGTGCGGTTGATCCAGTTGACGGCGAAGTTTAACTTCTAAAGTTACATTCAACCCGCGCCAGCGGATTCTGGCAGAGCGGCCTCGAATGTCGAGGCCGCTTTTTTTATTGGCGCAAAGATATGTCGGCGCGAAGGCATGTCATCCCGAGCAAAGCGAGGGATCTTGGTTATTGCCTGCGCGATGGGTCTCCTCGCCACTGGCAAACACCCAGATCCCTCGCTTTGCTCGGGATGACAATTTGAGTAATGACAATTTGAGCGAAGCGATCGCAGAGCCTGCTACTGCGACATTTCCTGGCGCAGTTTTTTAGAGAGCTTCTCCACCTTCTTGAGCTTCTCTGCCAGGTCCTTGGCTAACATCCCCTTTTGCAGCTGGTCCAGATCGGCTTGCAGGGACGCGCTCAAAGCCGAGAGATCGGCGGCATCGTGATGGATGGCTTCCAGCCTCGCTGCTTTCGTATCGAGTTCAGGCACAGAGTCGGATCTCATTCCCTTGTCTTGCGACCACGCTCGCGCCGGGTTGTTGGATTTTTGGCTGACGACGGGGACGGCGAGGAAAATCAGGAGCAAACACACGAGGCGGACGGACATGCGCACCTCCGCAGGCGAGGAGATGATTCTATACCCGAAGAATGGCAGATGTCCCCGGAAATTCACTCGGCCAGCGCCGCGAAAGGACATGGCGTTTCAGATTGGGCGGGATGCGGCTGATGCCACCGGGGCGGGAAGGCGGTCATTTTCTTTTCGCAGCGATTTGATTAATCGTAGGACGGAGCTTTGTTCCGAGCGCTGAAAGGAAACTCGATAATCTCGCCGCCCGCCGGGATGCGCAAAATATAGTCGGCTGGCTTTTTGCCTTTCTTGAAGAGAATGACGCCCTGAGCTTCCTCACCCGGAGCCAGTATCTTTTGTTTCACCGCATGGTCACGGACCCACTGCGCCTGCCCGGCCGAGAAAGCTGCCACGTCTTTCGACATCTGCATTTGCGTGTTGGTGGGGGAACATTCGGCCGCGGCCATCGCAGTGCAATGCGCCGAAGCCAGTTCCTGAGCCTTGGCTTCGCCGAATCGCTGAATCGCGTTCGCAGCTTTGTCAGGAACCTCAGCTCGCACGCCCTTGTCATCCTTGAGCAGGACGGCCGCGCCCGGGTCGAACGCAATGGGGGTCTTACCGCGATTCGCGACCTGAACCCAGACCCGGTTATATTCTGTTTCCTTGAGGTCGGCTAGGCTGGCAAAGATATGAATGTCGCCGGTTTTCAAGCCTTCGACCTTGGCGTCGTTCTTGACCTCGGAGACAGCGTTGGGAGCGCCTTCAGCCCAGCGGACAATCCGGCCTCCGTTCTGCGCGAAACTGGTGGCAAGTGCGAGCAACGGTACGCACCCCAGCCCACGGAAAAAGACTGCATTCATTAACGCCGCCTCTACCTCTGCCCCCCGTTTCGTCACCAACCGACAGGAAATCCGTTATCCGTCCGCCGCCGTCGGCGCATTACAGGTTGTCGTAAGATGGCGGTTTGTTCTGGGCGCTCAGCGGGAACTCGAAGGTCGAGCTTCCAACCGGGACGCGCAGAATGTATTCCGCCGGCTTCTTGTCTTTCTTGAAGGCGATGAAGCCTGAAGCTTCCCCGCCGGGGGCCAACGTCTGCTGTTTGATGGCATTTTCTTTGAGCCACTGGCCTTGCTGGGTGGTGTTGGCCTGTATCTGTTTCGCCGACGATATCTGCGAGTTGTTGGGCGCGCATTGCGTGGCAATCATGTTGGTGCATTTGGCGGAGGAGAGTTCCTGCGCCTTGGCTTCGCCGTACTTCTGAACTGAGTTCGCGGCCTTGTTGGTATCCTCGGCGCGAATTGACTTGTCGCCCTTGAGCAGGACGGCCGATTGAGGATTGAACTCGATGGGCGACTTGCCGTGGTTTGATATCGAGACCCACACCCGGTTGTACTGCGTGTCCTTAAGGTCGGCGATGCCCACGTAGATGTGAACGTCGTCGGACTTGATGCCCTCGATCTTCATCTCGTTCTTGACTTCGGATGTGGTGTTGGGCGCACCTTCCGCCCAGCGAACCACCGGGGGTGGGCTACTCTGCGCAAAGCCGGCGGTTAGCGCCAGCAATAATGCGGGTGCCAGCACGCGGGGAGCGAAGACTGCATTCATGTGGATTGCCTCCTGATTTTTTGTCATTCGTGAACAGATTGAAAACTGAAGACTAATAGTCAGCCCGGGGGGCGTTCATCGCGCTCACAGGAAACTCAAAGGTCTCGCCGCCGACCGGGACTGCCAGGGTATAGTCGGTAGGCCTCTTCCCCTTCTTGAAAATGATTGCGCCTACCACCTGCTCGCCGGGGGAAACGGTGGTTGGTTTCAAGGCTCGCTTGCGGATGAACTCCGCCCATTTATCAGAAAGATTGCGTACTTCCTTCGACAATTCCACCTGCATATCGGTGGGCCGGCAGGCGAGAGATGCCGATGCCGAGATGCCAGTCCCGTTGCCGCCGGCGTTCATCGTGGTGCATGGGGGAGAGGCGATCTCCTGGGACTTGGCTTCGCCCCATCTTTCGACGGAGTTGGCAGCTTTATCGGGCATCTCGGCAGGGACTATCTTGCCGTCTTTGAGGAAGGCAGACTGCGGGTCGAATGCGATTACGGTCTGGCCATGATTCACTACCTGGACCCAGGCGCGGTTGTAGTCCGTGTCCTTGATGTCAAAGAGGGCGACGTAGACGTGGACGTCGTCAGTCCTTATCCCTTCAACCTTTGCGCCGTGCCTGATATCGGTTACGGCATTGGGCGCCTCATATTTCCAGCGGACAACCCTCGGCTTCGCATCTTCCGCGTACCCGGTTGCAAGCCCCAACAGCATGACAACAGCGAGTGTGCGCGATATGGCGAGTGGATTCATGGGATTCGACCTCCTGATTTGCTTACTTTCCAAGATTCCGGGGTAGGGGCCCTAAAGCGAATGCAGACACATGAAATTCTATACCTTTTCCAACCCAATATGGGAACGCTAGTTGTTCCAAAACTTGCGCGGCGTGGTTCGCCTCTACTTCCCGAAGATAGTGTAGTGGCTGGCGGCACCCATGAAGAACAGCATTACCACCGACAACCAGGCGTTGGCGCGGCTGGCCAGGAATGCCTGGCGGGCCATGGCTTTGGCTTTGTCGGGCATGGGGGTGCCGTTGGTGGCGTTGTCGCGCGTCCATTGAATGAGGCGCTTCTGGATGCGCCAGATGACTCCCCAGACGTTGAGCAGCATGACCCAGCCGATGCCACCGCCAATGCCGATGCAAAGCAGGCGGTTGCTCTCCCAGCCATGGCTGTTCAGGCTCAGGAAGCACCAGGCCGCGGCAGCGACCACAACGGCGTAGACGACGCCCACGAATGCGCCGTTGTCGAAGATGCCTTTGCCGGGGATGAGGCAGGCGTAGAGCAGGCCCCAGACGATGGTCCAGATTAGGAAGAAGCTGCCCATGACCAGGCCGTGGGAGGGGGACAATCCAAGGTTCTGGGCGTTGTGGACGTCGGCCGTCACAATGACTTCCCAGTAGATGAGTCCGGCGAGCACCGTGAGCGCCGCCGACATGCGGAACCACATCAGAGCACGCGTCATTAATGCGGGCATGACTTTGCTCTTGGTGGCGGCGTCGAGTTCTTTCATCAGCGGGACGTTTACCAGGTTGAAGAAATAGAGCAGGCCGATCCAGGTGATTCCGGCCAGGAAGTGGATCCAGCGGACGAGCATCAGAAAGTTGGTATTGAAGTCGGGAGGGAAGTTGATTTGTGGACCGTTGATTCGTTGAATCAGAAAGTTTGCGAGAGCGGCGCTGGCCATGATGCCTCCTTAAGATCGCACCGTCGATTGCATGACAGAAAAAGGTGCGGTGCATTACATAAAGGCGAAACTAGCTACGCCGGATTGTACACAAGGGCCTGAAGGAAAGTTTCACACTGTGCAAGAAAAGTTCTCACTTCCGCAAGTTACGGGTTGAAAAGCTCTCGGGGACACCGTATGGTACTCACAGCTACCTGCCAGGCGGCGTCGACTTTGAAGCTGAGGCGGCGAGGAAGCAGGTTGTCCCCCCGTGTTCCTGAAGGCGGTAGGCCGGCGAGGAACATGCTGTTGTTTGATCTTGCCCTGAGTCTGCGGAAGGGCGAGTTGAAGTGTTGCTAGTTAAAGAACATAAGGAGATCGGCTATGGAAAGCGGTAAGCCGGCGCAGAACATTCAAGATTCCTTCCTGAATACGGCCCGCAAGGAGCGATTGAGCATCACCATTTACCTGCTGAGCGGGGTGAAGTTGACGGGCCGGATTCGTTCCTTCGACAAGTATTCCGTGGTGCTGGAGGCCAACGGACAGGAGCAATTGATCTTTAAGCACGCCATCTCGACGGTGGTGATGGGGCGAACCGTGTCCCATGGAGCGCACTCGGGGCATCTGGAGGCGAAGGCCGCGGCTGCGCCTGGGGCGGCGACATCGTCGTCGTCAACACCGGCACCGGTGGCGGCCTCGGCGGCGAGCGCGTCGGGCACCGAAGGGTAAGGCGTTTTCGGCTTGCGCAGTTCTCATCCCAAGAAGACCCGCGTTGGAGCGTCGGCAGGTGGGCGTGTGCCCCTCGGCGCAGAAGCAGCGCGCCGGCAGGATTTGCAGGAACGCGCTTTCCTGGTGGGGATTGATGTGCGCACGCGGGGACGCGGCGCGAAGGGCGTGGTTACCGCGCAGGCGCAGGCGGCGCGCGATGCGGCGTCTACCGCGCCGGCTGCTGGCAAGTCGGCTGCCTCGGGAAAGCCCACCAACAAACCGAGCATTCCGGAATTCGACGCGGAAGAATCGCTGGCGGAACTGCGCACGCTGGCGGAGAGCGCGGGTGCGAAGGTTGTTGGCGAGATTCTGCAGCGGCGCGATCAGCCCGATCCCGCAACTCTGATCGGCGCGGGCAAGCTCGAAGAAATTGCGGGAGCGGCCGCGTCGGTGAATGCCGATCTTCTTCTCTTTGATCACGATCTGACCGCGTCGCAGCAGCGCAACATTGAAAAGATAGTCAAGCGGAGGGTGATCGACCGCACGCAATTGATTCTCGACATTTTTGCGCGGCATGCGCGCACGCGGGAAGGCCAGTTGCAAGTCGAGTTGGCGCAGTTGCAGTATCTGCTGCCGCGGCTGGCAGGGCGCGGCGTGGAGATGTCGCAACTCGGTGGCGGTATTGGCACGCGCGGTCCTGGTGAAACGCAACTTGAAACTGACCGGCGCAAGATTGCCCGGCGCGTGCGGCATGTCGAGCAGCAACTGGAGAACGTGCGGCGGATTCGGGCGCAGCAGCGGCAGCGGCGGGAGTCGGCTCCGGTGGCGATGGTCGCGCTGGTGGGTTACACGAATGCGGGCAAGTCGACGCTGTTCAACGCGCTGACGCGGGCCGCGGTGCTGGCTTCGCCGCGCATGTTCGCCACGCTTGATCCCACGATCCGGGGCGTAGTGCTTCCTTCGAAAAGCAAAATACTGATGTCCGACACGGTGGGATTCATTCGCAGCCTGCCGCACACGCTGGTCTCAGCATTTCGCGCCACGCTGGAGGAGGTGCAGAGGGCGTCGCTGATTCTGCAGGTGTCGGACGCCAGCAGCCGGCTCTCGGCCGAGCAGGACGCGCAAGTGGAGCTTGTGTTGAAAGAATTGGAAGCGGAGAAGAAGCCGCGGCTGCGCGTGATGAACAAAGTCGACTTGCTGGATGTGGAAGTGGCGGAAAGCCTGGTGAGCGCCGCTGCCCTCGATGCGAAGACAGTGTATGTGTCCGCGGCGGAAGGGATAGGGCTGGATCGGCTGCTGGCGCGCATCGACGCGATGATTGAAGAGGATCCAGTCAGCCGCGTGCATCTTCGCGTCCCGCAGAAAGAAGGGAAGACGCTGGCCATGATCGAGGCCAAGGCGCGGATTTATTCGCGGGCTTACAAGGATGGGGCGGTGCAGTTGGAAGTTGAGGCGCCGGAGTCGGTGGTGCGGAAGGTGAGGGAGTGGGTGGTGGGATAAACTTCGGTTGCTTGCATTGGGAAGGCGCAACTCGCTAATGCCGCGCCTTGTCGATGGCCAGCCTTCGGAGCAGGAGCGAATCATGGATGCGCGTCGGCAGACAGCCAGGTTGTGCGTTGCGGTTGCGCTTTTCTTCCTCGGGCCTCTGCTGTTTGCAAGTGACACCGTTTTGATCCACGGCCACATCTATACCGGCAATCCAAAAGCTCCGTGGGCGCAGGCGCTGGCCATCACCGGTTCTCGCATTGATGCCGTAGGGACCGACCAGGAAATCCTGGGGCGAAAGTCCGCCAAGACCGAAGTCATCGATCTGCAGGGACGAACCGTGGTTCCGGGGTTTTCCGACGATCACACCCACATGTGGTTCGGCGCGCTGGCGCTTCACGGTCTCAATCTCTCGACGCCGGAGGCCAGCATCACGCCGGAGGACGACCGCGAAGGCGTGGTCAGGCGGTTCAAGGCTTTCGCCGCGAGCCATCCCAACGATAAAGTTCTATTTGTCCGGGCCGACTTCAGCACGCAGCCACCGTCGATGCCTGCGCATGAGTTGCTGGACCGCGCCATCGCGGACCGGCCAGTTGTGGTGCATAACACGAGTGAACATGCGCTCTGGGTGAACGCCAAGGCTCTGGCCCTGGCCGGAATCACGGACCAGCCTGTGCCCGATCCGGCGGAAGAGAAGTACATCGTACGCGACGCGAGCAGGCATCCCACCGGGATGCTGATGGAAGCGGCGATGCAGATCATGGAGCGCGCCCTGGCCGGCCAGTTTTCGCTGGAGGAAAAACTCGCATTCCTGCGGGAAGCGGCGCACCATCTCAACAGCTATGGCATCACCAGCATCAACAACGCCAGCGGAGATCTGGCGGAGATTCAGCTTTACGCCGCGTTGCGGGACCGCGGCCAGCTCACGGTCCGCACTCGGACTGCGTTCGGCGCAATCGGTGCGGCCCACCACTTGACGCCGGAATTTCTCGCCGGCCTCGATAAGGCGCGCACTCTTTACCACGACGATTGGGTTTCGGCGAATCTGGTGAAATTTTTTGCCGACGGTGGCACTGGCTTGATCCCGCCCCTCATATATGAACCCGCGGAATACAAAAAGTTGGTTCTGGAATTGGACAAACGCGGCTACCAGATCATGACTCACACCTATCGTCCCGACACCTCGCGGTTGGTGGTCGATACCTATGAAGAGGTAGAGAAGATCAATGGGCCGCGTGACCGGCGACTTCGCGTCGAGCATGCAGACTTTGTTTCGCCGCAAGACATCCCGCGCATGGCGAAACACTCCATGATCGCGAGCATGCAACCCGCCTTCTGCTGCGGCGTGAATGGGTCGAACTACGATCCGCACGACCGGAGCACAACCGACCGCTGGCAGAGTATGGAGAAAAGTAAAGTCATGCTGGCGTTCGGCAGCGACTGGCCATGCACCTGGCCGCCAGACCCACTGCTGGCGATTCAGGAGGCCGTCACGCGCCAGATTTGGCGGCCGGCCAAACGAAGCAATAATTCTTCAGAAGAAGAAGATTTCTACGGGGCGGGCCAGGGCGGAATGGTCCCGACCAAGGACTCGTATGTTCCCGAGGAGCGGCTTACCGTGGAACAGGCCGTGAATGCGTATACCCAGGGTTCGGCGTATGCCAGATTTTCTGATGACCGGGTTGGAACGCTCGAGGTAGGGAAGGAAGCCGATCTTGCGGTGCTGTCGCAGGACATCTTCTCCGCGAAACCGGAAGACATCTCCAAAGCCCACGTCGTGCTCACTATGGTTGGCGGGAAGGTCGTTTTCGCGGAAAATAAGTAGTCCGGCAGGGTGAGAGCGTTGGGCGGCTTAGGCATCATCATATAACTCGAGTTATCCGACTCTATAAATGGAAACCACTCAGTGAACTTGTCCGAAGCCCACCCAGTGGATACCAGCTTGTTTTAGGACTTGCACTCTGGGCTCATGCGGTGCATAATTCCCCGGTTCGCAGTTGTCATTCCTGCGTTATTCCCCATAATCAGCAGGTCAGGCATTCTTGTTCTTAAGTCCGAACGCCTTGAAGAAGGAGAACCTTCATGACGGACTTTCTCAGCCACCTCGTTGACGCTCCTTTAGCCAACATTCTCATCATCGCTGGCTTGCTCTTTTTGGGTATCGGCGCCGTGGGCAAGGTCACCGGTAAGATCGAACCAGACAAGTTCGGGCGGCTGATGGTCAGTCTGCTTGGCGTTGTTCTGCTGGCCGTCGGAATTGTGACTCACATTCGGGGCGACTCTTCCAGCAAGAGTCAAAATGTTGTTGAGCCAGTTATTCGCTCCTTTTCCGTTAAGCCTGCTCAGGTAACGAAGGGTGGCAAGGTCACGATTCGCTGGGACGTTCAAAACGCAGATGATGTTGAGTTAAAGCCTCTTGGCCAAGTATCTGCAACCGGGGACGAAGTAGTCCATCCCGACCAGACCACGATCTATAGCTTGAGCGCAACAAACAAGGGTGGCGGGAAGAGCGGTACGTTTCAAGAGGTGATAGTCGAGAAAAAGACTAACTCGAAGAGTGGAAAGGAATCGCCGGAGACCTCGGAGGAGAACCCGCCGGCGGACGACAATGACGAAGGGGAAACAGTGTATGCAACTGACCCGCCTCCAGATCTGCCCGACTATGCGCAACCTTCCGCTTCGGACGACAGCTACCTCTGGACGCCGGGCTCGTGGTATTACAGTTCCGCGAAATCCGACTATTACTGGGTGCCAGGGGAGTGGGTTGTACCGCCGCTCGCGGACTGGCTTTGGACGCCTCCCTACTGGGGATATAACGGCACGCGCTACGAATGGCACGTTGGGTATTGGAGCACGAGCGTCGGTTTCTACGGCGGCATCGATTACGGATTCGGCTACACCGGCAGCGGGTATGACCGGAGTAAAAGGAACATTACCAGTGCGAACCGAGTTAGTTACAACGGCGGACCGCACGGAGTTCAAAAGACTCGGGCACCGTTGGAGCTGGTCGCAGAACGCGACCGGCACCCGGCGCTGAGCGCGCAGATGCACTTGGTGCGCGATGCGAAGAACAATCGCGAGCAGTACTCTAGAGTCAATCACGGCCGTCCACAGACTGTGGTTGTCGCGAAGCTGCGAGATTCAAGTCTAGTGGCAAGTCCCGGATCGACGCCGCCATCGCATCCCGTCCATCCGTCAACTCCACCAAGTACGGGATCGACGCCGCCATCGCATCCCGTCCATCCGTCAACTCCACCAAGTACGGGATCGACACCGCCATCGCATCCCGTCCATCCGTCAACTCCACCAAGTACGGGTCAACGCCGCCGCCGCATCCCGTACATCCTTCAGTTCCGCCAAAGCTATAAACAAGGGATGTCGTAAGCAATTTAAATGGGCCGGCAACCAAGAAGCGGTGACATTCCTTGGCTATCGGCCCATTCGATCCTGAATTGGATCGGAGGTGATAATTCAATGCTAATCCTCTTTACAGGGAAGTCAAGGGCTAGTTGCAGATTTCTGCATGGGGTGCGGAATCAGTATTGAGAGGCGGATTTCGCCCGGTTTGGAACGTTTCGCTGCCCGTATGAAGGGTAAGGCACCTGCCGACTCCGCATTGCCGTTGCGAAAGCATGCGCCTCGCTGCGCTTGGCTGGACCCTTCGACTTCGCTCAGGGCTGGCTCGCGAGCGCCCGTCCCTACATAGACTCTCTCTCGCTTTTTCGCGCCCTTTGCGTTGACATAAGCCTCTGCGGACGTTAGACTTAACAGTTTTCATAGCCCTCATTATCCTGTACAGCAGCACTCAATGGATGAAACGCTCCGACAATTAGGCGAATTACTGCTTGGGTCTATACCCACGGTGATTCTGCTGGCGCTGCTGTACGCGCTCTATACGGCCATCGTGCACAAGCCTTTACGCCGTGTGCTGGAGGAGCGGCGCAGCAAGACCGAGGGTGCGGTGGAGAAGTCGAGGGCTGACATTGCCGCGGCTGAGGCGCGGACGTCCGAATATGAGCAGCGGTTGCGTGAGGCGCGGGCCACCGTGTTCCGGGCGCAGGAGGCCCGGCGCAAGGCGGCGTTGGATACCCGCGCTGCGGCTTTGAGCGAAGTTCGTAATAAAGCTCAGGCACAGGTGCAGGCCGCGAAGGCTGACATCGAGAAAGATCGCGAGGCGGCGCAGCAGGGATTGCAAGGCGAGGCGCAGACGCTGGCGGCGGAGATCATACGGCGTGTGCTTGAGCCGGCCGGAGCTGGACGCTGATGGCGAAATCCACAAAATCAACGGCTGCTTCACCGAAGAACGCGACTTCTCTTAAGCGAATTGTTCCCGCATTCCTGCTGGCGTTGGTCGCTTTGAGCTTTATCGCGGTTGCGCCGCTTCGTGCCCAGCAGGAATCCACCGCTCCGCAACGGCAGGCCGATCCGCGGAAGCCGGAGGTCACTCAAGCCCCGAAACGCGTGCCGGGCGTCGCGCGGCAGCTGGCGCATGAAACGCGCGAAGCAGCGGGAGAAGAAACGGATGAGAATGCCGAGTTCAAGCAATCCGCCTCGGTCCGGCTGATTTCGAAGTGGACTGGGATGGACCTGCGACATGCGTATTGGCTGAGCATGCTGTCGAATTTTGTGGTGATCGCGGTGGTGATCTTTTGGGCGAGCCGCAAGTATTTGCCGGGGATATTCAGCGCCCGCACGGCGGCCATCCAGAAGGCGATGCAGGAGGCGCAGAAGGCCAGCGAGGAAGCGCGGCGGCGGCTGGCGGAGATTGAATCGCGCCTGATGAAGCTGGATGTGGAGATTGGCATGATGCGCGATGCCGCTGAGAAAGATGCAGCGGCGGAGGAAGCGCGCATCCAGGCGGCGGCTGAGGAAGATAAGCGGAAGCTGGTGGAAGGCGCGCAGCAGGAAATTGCAGCTGCCGCCAAAGCGGCGCGGCGCGAGTTGACGGCTTACGCGGCTGATCTGGCCGTGGCGCTGGCGCAGAAGCAGATTCGTGTGGATGCCGCCACGGATCAGGCGCTGGTGCGAAATTTTGCGGGAGAGCTGGGAGTATCGGAAGGATCAGGGCCGGGAAAGGCTGGGCACTAGAGCATGGCTTCGGTCGCCAGCACGTATGCCCGGGCTTTCGCTGATGTGGTTCTTGACCAGCATCTCGACGCCGATCGTTCGATTGCGGAGTTGCGCGCTATCGCGAGTTTGCTCCACGAGAGTTCGGATCTGCGGCGGGTTTGGGAGAATCCTGCGATTCCCGCCGAGCAGAAGCGGCGTGTGCTGGATGTGATTGCCGAGCGCGATGGGACTTCAAAATCGGTGAGAAACCTGATCGCTGTCCTGATCGATCACCGGAGAATGCATTTTCTGGAGCCGATCATCGCGCAACTCGAGAAGGAACTCGACGCGCGGCTGGGATTCGCCGAGGCTGAGATCACCAGCGCCCGCCCCTTGGGCGATGCCGAGAGGCGCGAGTTCGAGGCGCAGGTCGGGAAACTGACCGGGAAAAAAGTCCGGGCGCGGTATGGGCAGGACGAGTCGCTTCTGGGAGGCGCCGTGGTCCGCCTGGGCAGCACAATTTATGACGGCTCGGTGAAGGGGCAGTTGGAGAGATTGCGAGAAGCTATTAGCTCATAGCTACTAGCTTCTAGCTCCTAGCTCCTAGCTCCTAGCTCGTGTGGCTAGGGTGATCCGCTGGAAGCTAGAAGCTTTTAAGAACTGATTCTATGGCACAAATCAAGGCAGACGAAATTACCAAACTGATCCGCGAGCAGATCGAGAACTACGAATCAAAGATCTCCGTGGACGAAACCGGCACGGTCATCACGCTGGGCGATGGCATCGCGCGTGTGTATGGACTGGATAAAGTCATGGCTGGCGAACTTCTATCGTTCCCGCACGGCGTGGCCGGCATTGCGATGAACCTGGAAGAAGATCAGGTCGGCGTGGTGCTGCTGGGCGAATACACCGAGATCAAAGAGGGCGATGAAGTGAAGCGCACGGGCCGCATCATGAGCGTGCCCGTGGGCGATGCCATGATCGGCCGCGTGGTCGATTCGCTGGGCCGCCCCATCGACGACAAGGGGCCGATCACGACCGACCAGTTCATCGCTCTGGAACGCCTGGCGCCTGGCGTGATTGCGCGGCAGCCCGTGCGCGAGCCCATGGCCACCGGGCTGAAGGCCATTGACAGCATGATTCCGATTGGCCGCGGGCAGCGCGAGTTGATCATCGGCGACCGCCAGACCGGCAAGACCGCGGTGGCGCTCGACACCATCATCAACAGCAAGGGCAACGACCTGGTTTGCATTTACAACGCGATCGGGCAAAAGCGTTCGTCGATTGCGCAGGTGGTGAAGATTCTCGAAGACGCGGGAGCGATGGAATATACGATCGTCGTAGCGGCGTCGGCGTCTGAACCCGCGCCCATGCAGTACATTTCACCTTACGCGGCAACGGCTCTCGGTGAATACTTCCGCGACACAAAGCGCCATGCGCTGGTGATCTACGACGATCTGTCGAAGCACGCTGCGTCTTATCGCGAAATTTCTTTGCTGCTGCGGCGGCCGCCGGGACGCGAGGCGTATCCCGGCGACGTGTTCTATCTCCACTCGCGTTTGCTGGAGCGCTCGGCCAAGTTGAGCGACAAGAATGGCGGCGGTTCGCTGACCGCTCTGCCCATCATCGAGACGCAGGCTGGCGACGTTTCAGCTTACATCCCGACCAACGTGATTTCGATTACCGACGGACAGATTTATTTGGAAACGGATTTGTTCAACCAGGGCGTGCGGCCAGCGGTGAACGTGGGCTTGTCGGTGAGCCGCGTGGGCGGCAGTGCGCAGATCAAAGCCATGCGGCAGGTTGCGGGAACTTTGAAGCTGGAACTCGCGCAATATCGGGAACTGGCGGCATTTGCGCAGTTCGGCAGCGATCTCGACAAAGCCACGCAAGCGCAACTCAATCGCGGGCAACGGCTGGTTGAGCTGTTGAAGCAGAATCAGTTCTCGCCGCTGCCGTTCTCGAAACAAATTCTGATCATCTTTGCCGGCACTGGCGGGTTCCTCGACGACCTTCCAGTGAATCAGGTGCGCGATTTCGAGAAAGAACTTTACGAGTACGTGGACGCAACCAGCGCCGGCCTGCTGCGGACGATTATGGAGAAAAAGCTTCTCGACGACCCATTGAAAGCGCAGTTGACCGACGTGATCAAACAGGCGAAGCAGCAGTTTGTGGCGAGCAGGGAAGCAGTAGCGAGATGATAGTTCTCAGTTCTCAGTTCTCAGTTCTCAGAAAGAACTCGGAGCCGTGGGATTTTAACTGGGAACTGGGAACTGAGAACTGAGAACTGGTTTCAAATGGCAAACATTCTCGACATTCGGCGGCGCATTCGCAGCGTGGTGAACACGCGGCAGATCACCAAGGCCATGAAGGTGGTCTCGGCCGCAAAGCTGCGCCGGGCGCAGGACCGCGCTTTGTCGGCGCGTCCATATGCGCAGATGTTGACGAATGTGCTGAAGTCGCTGGTGGCGCGGGCAGAGATTTACGATCCCGAAACTGGTGAGCCGAAACATCCTCTGCTGGCGCAGCGCCCCGAGAAAAACATTCTTTTGATCGTGGTCACGGGCGACAAGGGATTGGCGGGCGCGTTTAGCGCCAATATCACCAAGGCGGCTACACGCTTTCTCGAATCCAAAGAGGGGAAGAATGTCGACATTGAAGCGATTGGCCGCAAGGGGCGCGACTTTTTGCGGCGGCGTTATCCCGCTGCAACCGCGCAGACGCGCAGTCTCGCCGAGACCGAAGAATCGCTCGAGACTCATCCCGAGGTTGGCGAGCGTGCTGGAGCGATAGAAGTAACGGGAGAACACGTTGGAGTTCTCGGCAAGTTGGAGTTTGCGCAGGCGCGGCGCTTGGCCGAAAGTGTAATCGAACGTTATCAGCGCGAGCAGATCGACGCGGTCTACGTGGTCTTCAACGAATTCAAGTCAGTGATCGCGCAGCGGCTCATTGTGGAGCAAATTCTTCCCATTGAGCAGATCGGCGCGCCGGCGGTTCGCCAGGCTGAGGAGATGACCGAAGAGGAAAAGAAAAAGGCCAAGGAAGCGGCGATCAGCGCGGGTGTGGGCCGGAGGAGTTCAGAATCTCCGGCGGATCAAGTCGCGGCGCAATTCGGTACGGCGCAGGTGGATTACATCTACGAACAGCCGCCTGAGGATTTGTTCCGCGCGTTGCTGCCGAAATATGTTGCCATCCAGATTTTCCGAGCGCTGCTGGAGTCGGTGGCGGCTGAGCACGCGGCGCGCATGACTGCGATGGATTCCGCCACCAACAACGCGACCGACATGATCGATTCGCTGACGCTGGTCATGAACCGGGCGCGGCAGGCGAAGATCACGAAAGAGATTATTGAGATTGTGAGCGGCGCGGCCGCGATGTGAAGAAGCTTCTAGCTTCTAGCTACTAGCTTCTAGCAAAACAGATTTGCGAAATCGGAAGGTGACATTTGCACCTGCGGGTAGACAGTACGATCAAGCTAGGAGCTAGCAGCTAGAAGCTGATTTTATGCCAGAAAATATCGGACATGTCGTTCAAATTGCGGGGCCGGCGGTGGACGTGCAGTTTCCCGAGGGCAAGCTGCCGCCTATTTATCAGGCGGTGAGAGTTGTCAGCGACGGATTCACCGTGCCCAATCCCGTCAATGTGATTCTTGAAGTGCAACAGCATCTGGGCGAAGGCCGAGTACGCTGCATCGCGATGGAAGCCACCGAAGGCATGGTGCGCGGCATGAACGCCATCGACCAGGGTGGACCGATCTCCGTGCCCGTGGGCCGCGGCACGCTAGGACGCGTGATGAACGTAATTGGCGAGCCCGTCGATAACTTAGGCCCGGTCGAGTACACGGAGCGAATGCCGATTCACCGTCTCGCGCCAGCCTTCGACGAGCAGGCCACGACCGCGGAAATGTTTGAGACGGGCGTGAAAGTTATCGATCTCATCCAACCGTTTCTGAAGGGCGGCAAGATCGGTTTGTTTGGCGGCGCGGGCGTTGGCAAGACCGTCGTTATCATGGAACTGATCAATAACGTGGCCAAGCAGCATGGCGGCTACTCGGTGTTTGCGGGAGTGGGCGAGCGCACGCGCGAGGGCAACGACCTGTGGCTGGAGATGACGGAATCGGGCGTGATCAAACCGGGCAAGCCGGCGGAGTCGAAGGCCGCGCTGATCTATGGGCAGATGACGGAGCCCCCCGGGGCGCGTTTGCGCGTCGCGCTGACCGGACTCACAGTCGCGGAATATTTCCGCGATGCCGAGGGCGCGGATACGCTGCTCTTTATCGACAACATTTTCCGTTTCACGCAGGCGGGTTCGGAAGTATCGGCGCTGCTGGGCCGCATGCCGAGCGCCGTGGGTTATCAACCGAACCTGGCCACGGAAATGGGCGAACTGCAGGAGCGAATTACGTCGACCAAGAAAGGCTCGGTAACATCGGTGCAGGCGATCTATGTGCCCGCCGATGACTTGACCGATCCGGCGCCGGCAACAACTTTTGCTCACCTGGACGCGACCACTGTGCTTTCGCGCGCGTTGACTGAGATTGGAATTTATCCCGCGGTTGATCCGCTGTCTTCAACCTCGCGCATTCTGGATGCCCGCATCGTCGGCCAGGAGCACTACGACGTGGCGCAGCGGGTGAAGAAGACGCTGCAGACTTACAAAGACCTGCAGGACATCATCGCGATTCTCGGTATCGACGAGTTGAGCGAAGACCAAAAGCTTACTGTGGCGCGAGCGCGAAAGATCCAGAAGTTCCTGTCGCAGCCGTTCCACGTGGCGGAGCAATTCACGGGCGCTCCGGGACGTTACGTGAAGATTGCCGACACGGTGAAAGGCTTCAAGGCGATTGTCGATGGCAAGTACGACGACATCCCCGAGCAGGCGTTTTACATGAAGGGCCCGATTGAAGAAGTGCTGGAAGCGGCAGAGAAGATGAAGGCGGCCGCGTAAGAACTCGTCGTTAGTCGTTGGTCGTTCGTCGTTGGCCCTACAGCCAGCGGCGAATGGCCAACGACCAACGACCAACGACCAATGGCAGATGTCTTCCAACTCGAGATCGTCACGCCGGAAAAGAAAGTCGTCGAACACCGCGGCGGAGGAGATTCAGATTCCCGGCAAGGACGGGTATCTGGGCGTCCTGCCTGGGCATGCGCCGCTGATCACCGAACTGGCGGTGGGTGAAATCAAGTTCCACACTGGCGCCGAGGAGCAGCGCCTGGCGGTGGCGTGGGGATTCGCCGAAGTGCTGCCCGATAGAGTAACGATTCTCGCCGAGACCGCGGAGCGGCCGTCTGAGATTGACGTAGCGCGTGCCCGAGAGGCTAAAGAGCGCGCGGAACAACGGCTCACCAGTGGCGATCCCACTGTAGATGTGGAGCGATCTCTGGATGCCTTACACAAGGCAGAGACGCGGCTGCAAGTCGCAGAGCAGAAGTAATTTCCCAACCGATTCGATCCTGATAACCTCTGGCGACTTTTCACGTTACGGAACGTTCACTGAATCCCGATTCTCCGACGGCACATACTTCACGGCGGCCGTGCGCTCCAATTTATCCCAGGCAAACCTGCGGCCTTCGAGCGCGCGCTTCAGCGTTTTAAATAAAACTACCGAAAACAATTGCCGGTAGGCGAAGCGTTGCAGCCAGACCTGGCTTAGCAGCCAGACGTCTTCTTTGTCGTCGGGGCGCTGGCGTTCCAGCGCGAATGCCAGCGCTGACGCCAGGAAGTCAACTACGAGGAACACGAAGAAGAATGCCACCAGTTTGTGAAAGCTGGCCGGATCGGTGGAGTCGGGATGAAAGTGTTTTTGGATGAAGTACCAGATGGCGCCGACGGCGAACATGATGTCGATGAGCGGCGACACCAGCGGCAGCAGAATCTGGAAGATCACGATATTCGGCAGCGCCACAAAGCCCAGCACTCCCTTGCGCCCAAAGACTTCGCTGTGCTTGTAGACGGCTTGCAGAATGCCAAACGACCAGCGAAAACGCTGGCGCATCAGCCCATTCGCGGTCGTGGGGGCCTCGGTGTAGGCCAGGGCCATGTCTTCGTATTCCACGCGGTAACCGAGGCGCAATAGAGCCATGGTGAGATCGGCATCTTCGGCGACAGTGTCGATCTGGTAGCCGCCCGCCTCGCGCACGGCGGAGACGCGCCACGCTCCGATCGCGCCCGGTACAACGCTGACCGCGCCAAGCACATCCAAAGCGCGGCGCTCGAAGTTCTGGCTGGTGATGTATTCCAGCGCCTGCCAGCGCGTCCACAGATTTACGCGGTTCCCCACCTTGGCATTGCCCGCGATAGCGCCGACCTTCGGATTGATGAAGTGAGGCACCAGGCGTGAAATCGCGTCACTGGCGATGATCGTGTCGGCATCGATGCCAACGAAAAGTTCGGCATCTTCGATGTGCTCGATGCCATAGTTGAGCGCCTCGGCCTTGCCGGCGTTTGGCTTGGTAAGAATTAAAACCTCTCCTGCGGATTCTTCCCGCGCAAAAGCGGCGCGTGCGACTTCGAGAGTGCGGTCCCGAGAGCCGTCGTCGATTACGATCACGCGCAGGTTGGGATAGTTCGAGTTCAGCGCAGCGCGTATCGTGCGCACAATCACTTTCTCTTCGTTGTAGGCGGGGATGAGCACCGCGACCTTGGGCTTGTACGAAGCGACCTCGGCGGGCCTGCCGAAAATCTTCTCATGCGCGCGGTCGTAAACGGCCGCCGTCCCGATAAACAGCAAACGCCCGGTCATGAGCAGATCGCCGAGGAAGAAGATCAAGGTGATGCTCAACACTGCTACGTCGAAGAGCCAGAAGCCCAGCCGGTCAAGGCGTGCGGCCCAGCGTTGGCCAGTGGGCAACGGCGCCATCACGTCGGCGCGAGTCTTTCCCATCAAGTCATAAACCGGCGCAATCTCATACCCGCGGGCCCGAATGCCCTCGATGATCATGGGCAGAGCGCGCACGGTTTCCGCGCGATTGCCGCCGCCATCATGCAGCAGAACGATATTGCCGCAACGCAAGTCTTCCACGCCGGCACGGAGGCAAGTGCGACAGCACATAGGAAGAGATTTGCTCGGCGGTACGGTGCGGATTGCTGCTCCAATCGTTGGGATCGATCCGGTTTCCCACTGTTATGTATCCCATGTCCTGCGGGATTTCCAGCGGCCGCACCTGGTCAGCGGTGTCCGGTTCCTCGTCAATGGCATAGGGCGGCCGGAACAGTACGGTATGTACGCCCACCAGGCTGGCGAAAAAACGTTCCGTCAGATTTAACTCCACCTTCATGTAGGTGTTGGAAATGTTGCTCACGTCCGGATGGGTGAAGGTGTGGTTTCCAATCGTATGGCCTTCGTCGTAAATGCGTTTTACCAGGCCGGAGAACTTGTCGCCCTGAATCCCGATGAGGAAAAATGTAGCGGACGCATTTTCCCTTTTGAGCACGTCGAGGATCTTGGGGGTCCACACGGGATCGGGCCCGTCATCAAAGGTGAGCGCAACTTTGTTGGGACTATAGCCGTAACGCGCCACACGGTAAGGTTCGGGCAGGGACTGAAAATTTTCATCGGTAATCAGGTTTGTGCTGGCGTCGATGGTCAGGTCGCGAATGCCGGGAGTCGGCCGCTCCTCAATGCGCAGGATCTCGCCCTGACCCTCCATATCCACATCCTGCCCGGGAGGAACGCTCCTGAGTTTCGCGGCCGATGCCGGGGTCGCCGGGAATGTCCCACACCCTCCATATCGTCCGATCCTCGCCGCCCAGCCGCCACAAAGCGAAAGTCTTGATGCCCAGCATCTGTGCGGCGCGCATGTGGTTCAAGGCCGTCACTGCGTCGAGGAACCAGACGTCGTGGCGCAGGCTGCTCTCATCCAGATAGCTGAAATGCGGATTGAGCGCATCGTCATCAAAAGTTATATCCACATCGGAGTCGCGCGCTGCCAACCATGCTTCCTGCACTGAGACACTGTGATCTTTGGCTCCGGGCGGCAGTTTGCCCTTCTTCGGCTTCTGCACCCAGTCATAGCCGTAGTTGGCGATGGCGCAGATAAGCTTCTCGCGCGGAATGACGCTTCACGGCGAACTTCAGATTGTCGACGAACCAATCCTGCGAAGCGACCGGCCCCGAGGCAGCGCCCGGATAATGTTCATCGTAGTTCATCACCACCACGCCATCCGCCGGCCCCGCGATCCCGGCGTAATCGAATTCCTGATTGTGCGCGGGTACGCTCGACATAAAGCTTCATCCCGCGGGCATGCAGATCCGACGAGAGTTCGTTTCAACAGCGCAACATAGCCCTGCTGTCCGACCGCGGGGAAAGCTTCGAAATCCACCATCAACCCGCCGGAAACTATCGGAGGAGAGAACCATCGCCACCTGCTGCCGAAAGACGGCGCGGGCGTTAGGGTTATTCAGAAAGCCGGTGATCTCCCCCACCCACTCGGTGCCGTCAAAGTTGTTCACCATGGGGAAGACTTCCATGGAGTTGTTTTCCGTCTTGAGAAAGGGCATGACGCGGTCGTCGAGGGAGCGCACGCGATTGTTCTGCACCACGTCGAAAAACTTGTTGGTCTGGTCGTCTACCGCCTGCAGCCGGCCGTCGGGGGTGAGCACGTGCAACCAGTCGGGATAGAGCAGATCGATTTGGCGGGAGAAATCGCGGAGCGAAGAGAAACTGGCGGCGTCCCAGGGTGTGTAGAAAGCCGCGCGGATGCCTTCTTCCTGGTTTAGCTTCACTTCCGAAGCGGGCAGCTTCGACTTGCGGTGGGACCGGAGGACCGCCTTCTTCTGGCGGTCGCGGGCCTTTTCATTTTCTTTCAAGGCCTTAAAGGCGCGCTTCTGCGGCGAAAACAGCAATTCGGGCAGGCGCTCATCCCGCAGCGTGGTGTAACAAAAGAAAATAACCAGGCGCCGAGATTGCCAGCACCAGCGCATCGACGAAGCGTCTCAGGCGCTTCCAGCGCGCACGTTTTGGGTCGTAAAAGACAGGTTCGGCCATGGAGGGCTAATCGTTTATCGTATGCCGCGAGGGGCAGACGGTCAATTCTCGGTGGGACAGGGTGGTGTCTTATCACAGTGTTTAAGACACTACCTGGGACAGGGCACAGGGCAATCGTCCTTACCACTTAAGATGCGCTTTCCCGCATTAAAGATGACTGAAAAAGATGGCTGAAGATGACCGGAGAAGGCGGCAAACGCGCTATATTCTCAGCGTGCTCGAACTGGTGCGGAAGAATGCGCGGTTCTTTCTGGGGGCGAGTCTGGCGGCGCTGGCGCTGCGGCTGCTCTTTGTGTTTAGCTTTCCGGCGGTGGTTGACGATTCGCGGCTCTACGCCGATATCGCTACGAACTGGCTGCATGGCGTCTATGGCATTACGAACTCCGGCCAGGTTGTGCCGACATTCTCGCGCTTGCCCGGATATCCGGCATTTCTGGCGGCGATTTTCGCCATTTTCGGAGCGAACAATTTCCGCGCCGTTCTGCTGATTCAGGTCCTGTTCGATCTCGGCACCTGCTTCATCGTTGTCGATCTGGCGCGCCGAATGTTCTCTGAGCGTGCGGCGAAGGCGGCATTCCTGCTCGCGGCGCTTTGCCCGTTCCTGGCCAACTACGCGGCTGCAGCCCTCACCGAGACGCTGGAAATTTTCTTCACAGCTTTGGCGCTGGATTTCGGCGTGCGGGGACTGGCTGCGCTCGGCCGCGGGGTTGACCCAAGTGCGACGCCAGCACCAGCCATTTGGCTCGGATGCGGCCTCGCCATAGGAGCGTGCATCCTGTTGCGGCCTGACGGCGGCATTCTGTTTGCCGCTGTTGCCGGATATTTATTTTTCCTTTCTCTGCGGCACGCTCTGAAGGGGCGGACAGGCGATTCAGGCTCCGCACTCCGGTTCTTTCCACTGTTTCGCGCGGGACTGATTCTAACCATCGCAGCATTCGCGCCCCTGGTCCCATGGACACTGCGCAACCTGCACACCATGCACCGCTTCCAGCCGCTTGCTCCCCGTTATGCCAATGACTCCGATGAGCGGGTAATCCCGGGATTCAACCGTTGGACCAAGACATGGATGGCCGACTACACCTCCGTGCAGGAGATTTATTGGAAGCTCCCGGACGATGCGATCGATGTAACCCGCCTGCCAGGGCGTGCTTTCGATTCAGCGGGACAGCGGCTGGAAACCGAGCAGCTCTTCGTCGAATACAACCGCGATCATGACATCATTGGGGATCTCGACGCGCGCTTTGCCGCGCTGGCCGCGGCGCGCATCCGGTCTGCGCCGTTGCGCTATTACGTCTGGCTTCCGGCCGTGCGCATAGCCGACATGTGGCTGCGTCCGCGAACCGAGTTGCTGCCCTCCGACCCGCGCTGGTGGGAGTTCGATGACGAACCTGCGTGGCTGACGGTGAGCATGGTCTTCGGGGTGATCAACCTTGCCTACGTTGGAGCCGCCGTTGCTGGACTGTTGCGCGGGCGCGAAGCCGGCGGCATCGGGCTATTCGTTCTATTCGTGCTGCTGCGATCCCTCTTCCTCGGAACGCTGGAGAATCCGGAGCCACGCTACACGCTGGAGTGCTATCCCGTGGTAATAGTTCTAGCCGCGGCGCTATTTACTGGCAAATCGCATAACAGCGGAAAATCGGCGTAGCCGAGGAGGAAAGGCGAACGCATCGTTGGCGGCCCGAAGCGAAGCAGCCGCCTACGCCAGCGGCGAATCGCTCATTCGGAAGCGGGTGCGAACATGCTCGGAAATCAGTTCAATCGCGGGGCGGTTGGCCACTGGGTCGCTCTGAGCCAGATATCTCATGGCTTCCACCAGCAGGCGCTGCCCGTCAACGTATCGAGGATCGGAAGTGCGCTCTCTTCTCTTCGCGCGACCCAACTTGGGCGGGACGGGAATGGTAAAGACTTTAGCCATGGATGAACTCGAATGATGAACTCGATGAAGTCCTAGGGCAGTATAGCGCCCGTCCTTCACTTTTCAGCACACATTCTTGCCCTTTAGATTCAATCGCTTACCCGCGGGGCGACACAAATTGCGTCTTCTTGGTCGTTTTCAACTGAAACACGTCATTGCCGATCTTTGCGGGCACCTTTATATCAGAATACTTGGCCGTACGGCGATCACCCTGCGGTTCGAAGAACTGTTGCTGCACGGAGATGCCGCGGCTCAGGTCAATCCACAGAATCGCCTTCGAGAAATAGTTATGCACTTTTTCGCTCTTGGGGATTAGTTGCAACTTTGCGGTTGCGATGTTGTCGATCTTATCCTCGCCCAGGTAAGTGACGTCATAAGTCTTTTTCAGATCCTCCCCGCTTCCACCGAAGCCCAGCACCAGATAGCTTTCCATCTCATTACGGTTGCTGCCCGCCGAGAACACCATGACCTGCTCGATCTTTGGCTGGTAGATCTGCAGCTTGCCCCCTTTGTAGAGCACGAACTTCACGTCGGGTTCTTTAATCTCCGCCATCATCTCCATATCGTTGCCCGCCCGCCGGTAATAAACCGTGCCCTTCTGCGTGTCGGTTTCGTCCACCACTCGCTGATACTGATCCCATTGGAAATCAGCCTGTGCGGTGCGGAAGCTGGCCGCCGAGGCATCCATTTTCTTCAACACGCTTGCGAGCGAAGGAGTTTCCTGCTGTGGCCGAAGAAGAGTTAAGGCGAGAAACAAGAAGTGGAGGCAGATCACTATTTTCGTTTCACCCAAACGCGGTAACTCTGCACGCTTCCCCTCTCCCGCACGGCTTCGTAGTTCACGATTGAGACATCGCCGGAAATCGGTTGAATGAGATGCAGCAACTGGCTCCGCACGGATGCATCGTCTCCCGCTGCGATCGCGCTTGCCGAAATCTGATACACCAGCCCGCCCTGCGCATCGGGCGTCACCACCACGTCATTCAGATGCGGATCATGCGGCACAGGTTTATCGTTGAAGTTGATCACCCGGGGCGAGAAGAAGACAAAGATTAGGATCAGCGTGACCATGATGTCATAGTGCAGCGTGCCACGCTCGTGCTGCCAGAGGACGTAGCTCCGAATTGTCCGCCAGACGCCATTCATGGGTAGGGAAGGCGCGTTCGCGGTGCTCGGGCTGAGGTCCACACTCTGCAAGTCTAGTGACCGTTCTCTTTCTTGGCAATGGAGCTTCTAGCTTCTGGCTCCTGGCTTTCGATCCGCTGAACGCTTTGGTTAAAGCCAGAAGCCAGGAGCTAGCAGCTAGAATCTTCTTCTTGTAATCCGCTCCGCCCCTACATAAGGCCGCAGCACCTCGGGAATGATCACGCTCCCATCGGCCTGCTGGTAGTTCTCCACAATCGCAACCCAGGTCCGGCCCACCGCCAGCCCGCTTCCGTTCAGCGTGTGCACGAAGTCGGGCTTGTTCTTGCCTTCAGCGCGATAACGGATATTCGCCCTCCGGGCCTGATAGGACTCAAAATTCGAGCAGGACGAAATTTCGCGGAACAACTGCTGCCCCGGCAGCCAGACCTCAATGTCATAGGTCTTTGCCGAAGATGCACTCATGTCTCCGGTGCACAACGCCATTGTGCGGTAGTGTAAGCCGAGTTTTTGCAAGACGGTCTCGGCGTTCCGGGTTAGCTTCTCGTGCTCTTCATACGAATTCTCCGGACGCGAGAATTTCACCAGCTCCACCTTCTGAAACTGATGCTGGCGGATGATGCCGCGCACGTCTTTGCCGTAAGATCCCGCTTCGCTGCGGAAGCACGGCGTATATGCCGTGAGTGAGATTGGCAACCGCGCCACATCGAGAATCTCGTCGCGATAAAGGTTCGTAACCGGAACCTCGGCCGTGGAAATCAGCCAGAGATCCTTTTCGCCGTGAGGCACACGAAAAAGATCGGCGGCGAACTTGGGCAATTGCCCCGTGCCATACATCGACTCAGAATTCACCAGGTACGGCGGCAGGACCTCGGTATATCCGTGCTCCCCCGTATGCAGATCGAGCATGAAGTTCGCCAGCGCGCGCTCGAGCTTGGCGCCAAGATCCCAGTAAACCGCGAAGCGCGCGCCAGTAAGCTTTACCGCGCGTTCGAGGTCCAGCACACCCAGTTCCGCACCCAGTTCCCAGTGCGGCTTGGGGGTGAAATCGAACTTAGGCGGCGCACCCCAGCGGCGGACTTCAACATTCTCCTCCGCACTGTGGCCCACCGGAACGCTCGCGTGCGGCATGTTGGGGATTCCGGCTAAGATATCCCGCAGGCGGGCATCAAGGTCGGCGGCAATCTTCTCGCGCGTCTGAATCTGGTCGCGCAGATCTTTCGTCTCGGCAATAGCTGCCGTTGCATCCTGGCCGCTCTTTTTCAGTTTGTTGATGTCTTCCGAGGCCTTGTTCCGGCGCGCCTTCATGGTCTCGGCTTCGGTAATGGCCTGCCGCCGCTGCGTGTCTACCTCGCGGAAATCCTTAAGCACGGCGGCCGGATCAGCGCCGCGCTGGCGCAGCATCTCTTCCACCTTGGGCAGATTGTCGCGTACAAAATTGAGATCAAGCATGGGAAGTAATTACTTTATCGGAAACCGGGCGGAGAATGCACGCGGGAGTGCCCTGGGTGGTGGTGCAGTTTGTTTTTCTTTGCGTTCTTCGCGACTCCTTCGCGCACTTTGCGGTTAAGAGCTTTAAGCTTCTAACCGCAAAGCACGCAAAGAACTACCGCAAAGGCTGCAAAGAAAACATAGCGCAATCCGAACTGCACCATTAAGGTGCCCTGCTTTCGCGCAACCGGCTCCACTGTGTAAACTAATTCCGCGATGAGATTCTTCCCCCGCTCCATTGCTGTGCGTCGGTGTCTTGTGCTCACGCTCGTCGCTGTCCTCACTCTGGCTGGAATCCCAGCCAGCTTCGCCTCCGCCTACAACGCCCATCCCAAGCTGATCGTGGTGATTGTTATCGACCAGTTTCGCGGCGACTATCTGGAGCGCTACCACGAGCAATTCGGAGAAGGCGGATTCCGCCTGTTCCTCGACCATGGTGCCAACTTTACCGACTGCAACTTCGACTATGCCAACACGCGCACCGCTCCCGGACACGCTACTTTATTCTCCGGCGCATACAGCAACGGTCACGGCATCGTGGCGAACGAATGGTGGGATCCCAAGAAAAAGAAAATGGTCACCGCGGTAGAAGACGATGACACCAAGCTCGTAGGCATTGCGGGAGGCAAAACGGGCGCATCGCCGCACTACCTGCTTGCCGACACGCTGAGTGACGAACTGAAGCTGGCTACGCAAGGCCAGGCGCGAGTCTTTAGCCTTTCCTTGAAGGACCGCGCCGCCGTCCTTTCGGGGGGATTCGCAGCCGACGCCGCTTACTGGATCGATCGGCAAAGCGGAGCGTGGCTTACTTCCACATACTATCGCCCGGACTTGCCGCAGTGGGCTCGCGATTTCAACGCCAGCACTCGTACCGCAAAATACTGGGATCGGAATTGGGAGAGCAATGGAGAAGTTTTGCGTTCCACCGCACATCGCAAGAGCAAAGACGGCTCCGAAGCGGGTTTCTACGAGGTTGTAGGCGCCACGCCCTTCGCCGACGAGTACGAATTCGAATTCTCCAAGGAGTTGGTGGTTTACGAAAATCTGGGCGCGGGGCCGGCCACCGATTTGCTGGCCATCAGCCTTTCGGCAAACGATATCCTCGGCCACCAGGCCGGTCCGGATTCGCCGGAGATGGCTGCCATGGTGCTCGCTATGGATCGCGAACTCGCCGACTTTTTCAATTTCCTCGGCCACCGCGTGGGTCTGGCAAATATATGGATCGCGCTTTCGGCCGATCACGGCATCTCAGCTTTGCCCGACGTCGCTAAGAAGCTCCGCATTCCCGCCGCCAATCTCGATGCCCGCAAGCTCGAAGCGCAGATCAACGGCACGCTCGCGGCAAAGTTTTCTCCGGGTCACGCCGCCTCCTACATCAAGTTCGATTATCCGGTCGCCTGGCTCGATCAGGACGCATTCGCCGCCGTCCACATAAAAGAACACGACGCCGAATCCGCCGTCGGTGAAGCGATGAAGCAGGCCGGATTGCGCGACTACTTTACGAAGTCGCAGCTCGCGGCAGGCGAGGTCCCAGCCAACGCACTGGGCAAAAAGTTCTTGAACAGTTACTCGCCCCAGGGCGGCTGGTATGTGCTCGGAGTGCCCGAAATCTACGCGGTAGGCTCGTCGAAAGGCACCGACCACGCCTCGCCCTACACCTACGACACGCATGTTCCGCTGGCGTTCTACGGACTGCCATTTCGTCCGGGAACATATCGCACTCACGCCGAGCCGGTAGATTTGGCTGTCACGTTCGCATCGCTGCTCGGCATCAACGCTCCCACCCACGCCGTTGGACGAGTGCTCACCGAAGCGCTAGCCCCTGCACATCACGCAGGAAACTCAACTGAGTTTCCTAAAGCTGGGCTTCCGAATGCCGGGCTCTCCAATGAAGGAGCGTCGCAGTGACTGCGAACGGCGGCAAGTCTCCCTTGGATCTCAGCGTGACCGTCGCCGGCATCGAACTCAAGAACCCCATCATCGCAGCCAGCGGCACATTCGGCTACGGCGTCGAGTTCGAGGATGTCGTTCACCTCGACAAGCTCGGTGGATTCGTGGTCAAAGGCCTCTCCCGCGAGCCCATGACCGGCAATCCGCCGCCCCGCCTGTGGGAGACCGCGGCCGGCATGCTCAACGCCATCGGCCTGCAGAACATTGGCGCGTCCGCGTTTCTCGCGGAGAAGCTGCCCAGACTCCAGCAGATCAAGAACATCGTCGTGCTGGCCAACATCTTCGGCTACACCCGTGATGATTACGAACGAACCATCGAGATTCTCAACGATGGCGAAGGCATTGCCGCCTACGAATTGAACGTCTCCTGCCCCAACACGAGCGAGGGCGGACTGCAATTCGGCACCGATCCGCGTTTGCTCGACGAGGTAGTCACCAAGGCGAAGCGCGCAGCCCGGCGGCCTTTGATCGTGAAGCTCTCGCCCAACGTCACCAGCATCGCGCAGATGGCCCACATTGCTCAGGAAGCGGGCGCCGACGCGGTTTCGCTGGTCAATACCTTCATCGGCCATGGCCATCGACGCCGACACGCGCAAGCCCCGCATCGCCAACGTCACCGCCGGGACTCTCCGGCCCGCCATCAAGCCTATTGCTCTGCGCATGGTCTACGACGCCGCGCACGCCGTGAACATTCCGGTTATCGGTATGGGAGGCATTTCAACCGCGGCCGATGTTGCGGAATTCATGCTCGCAGGCGCAACCGCCGTGCAGATCGGCACCGCCAGCTATTGGGATCCCTGCGCCACCGAGAAGATTGTGGACGAACTGCAGCGCTGGTGCCAGGATCGCGACGTCACCCGCCTGGCCGACCTCATCGGCGGCATGATTTTGGAATAGAAGGGGACGGATCGCTTACAGTTCGCGTGGAGACAGCCGCCCTCGGCTGCCTGCCCTGAGCGATGTCGAAGGGTCCGGCGGCCCAGCCGTGGGGCCGCAGCCCGCCACATTCACTGCTGCTACCGATTTCTACCGCCACGCTCCCATGATCGCTCCCATCGCCAGGTAGCAAACCAACTGATAGCCGGTGTTGATGGCGTAAAGCTTGGCCGGCTGCCGGCTGAACAGGGAATTCGTCAGTTGCACCGTGGTTACAAATCCCAGCCACACCGCCAGCCCCAACTTTCATCCCATACAGCGGCGTGTTGATAGTTGCGACCGCAATGATTTTCCCCAGCACGGCCGCCGAGACGAAGCTGCACACCAGCGACAGCATGTAAGACGGCCCGGCACTCTTCTGCATCTCGGCGAGCTTCGCTTTGTCGTCCGGATCGTAGCCCATCAAAATCGTCCACGGACGCGCAAACAGCAACGGCGAGTACCACACGAACCCAACCACCATCGTGGCCAGCCCGCTAACCAACACTGCCCACATATTCACACCCATGAACTTCATTGGAATACCTCCGCTAGAACTGAGGATTCGTTAAAAATGAGACTGAGATGAAAGGACAACGAAAAGAATTGCCGATTGATGATTTCTGATTGAAAACCGTAAAAGTAAGTCTTTTCAATCGCCAATCAACAATCTTCAATCATCAATTGCTTCTATTAACGCCCGTGAGTGTACCAGATCGATCCCGGAGACTTGATAGTTCCGTCCCTCACCCCACACCGCGTGCGTGGTCCCCAGGTTATCGATGGCGATTGAGAAATAATCGCCGAAAGGAAACCGGAATCCATCGGGGCGCAGTAGTCGTAGCTGCGGTCGAAGCCGCGCGCCCCGCCGGAGAGCTGCGTCTCCGCCGACCACGTGGCGCCGCCGTTGCTCGAACTGCGCTGAAAGACATTCCACAAGGGAGAGTTGCGTCGCGTGTCCATCCACGCAATGCGCACGTCACCGGCCGCGCCCGCAGTAATCGCTGGAAAACAATGTTCCACCTGATCATCGGCGGTCGAGACGTCGGCCTTCGCCGACCAGCTTGCCCCACCCGTGGTCGAAGACGAAAAGTAAATGCGCTCGGGCCCGCCGTGTTCGTTGCCCGCGTTCCACAGCGCATAGACCGTTCCCGCCGCGTCCGACGCCAGCGCAATCTGCGCGCCCAGATACCCGGCCTCGCATCCTTGGCCGGCACAGCCCGGCGGCGCGCTCGAAACGTCCAGCAGAGCCGTGTTCCAGCTTCGTCCAGCATCCGCCGAGCGGCTCACATAAACGCTTACCGGCCGCGTGCTCAGTTCGCGCCGCGCGTAAGTCGTCCACGCAAAATAGACGTTCGCCGGCCGGACCAACCGTCGCGCCGCCCGCCAGCGACCAGCCCGGCTCCGCGCTCGGATTCACCGTCGTCGATGAAAAGTTCTGAGCGTAATCGTGCGATGCCGCGACCACGAATCTCTGCTCGTGATTAAACCCCACATAAACATCGGCGCCATGCACCGCGAGCGCAGGCTTGTCGGCATCCTCGCGCGAATGCTCGGCGATGGTGAGATACCAGCTCGCGCCGAAATCCTGCGACCGGGCCACCATCACGTCGCGCTTGTTGTTCTGCACCCACGAGGCGTAAACCGTCTGCCGGTCCACGGGATCAACCACAATCTGCGGATCGAACTGCCCGGTCGAAGACGGTACCAGCGCATTGGGCGTCTGCCACGACAATCCATTGTCATTGCTGACCACGAGCGCCATTGTGGGCGCGATGCAGGTTGGGCAGTCGCTTATCGCGCCATACTGGGGAAAGAGAATATAGATGTGTCCGCGGCCGTCGGCTGCCATCGCGGGCTCCCACTGATCTCCGGTGGTGTAGCCGACGCGTTGTTGCGGAGTGAAATTCGGAACGGCCAGCGCTGCCTGAGCGGTCGCTAGCTGCCATAAGCAGGCAGATGGCGAACTCTAGACACACTCCGGGCGCGGCTGGAAGCTGAAACCACAGACTTCTCCTGGGACAGCGACTGCTACAACGTTGGACGAACTTTATCGTGAAACGGCCAGCAGCGTCAATTGCCCGAGAAAGGCCACAGCAACCTGCTTGCCTGTGGGGACAGCCGCCCTCGGCTGCCTACCCTGAGTTCCGAAGGGTCCGTCGAGCGAAGCTCGACGTCTTCCTGCACCCTCGGCGCGTGACTTTCTGGCGATTTCGTCATCTAATGAGGATGTCGAGCCTGAAATAGGAAACCGCCAGAAGAGCCGCCGGGACGGCGGCGCTACATAAAGACTGAGGAGCAATCGCAAGATGGAGAAAGCAACATTTGCAGCTGGATGTTTCTGGGGAGTAGAAGCCACTTTCCGCCAGATTCCAGGGGTCATCTCAACGCGCGTAGGCTACACCGGCGGAAACACCGAGAATCCCACCTATAAAGACGTTTGCACCGACCGCACCGGCCACGCCGAAGCGGTAGAAGTGGAATTCGATTCCGCCAAGGTTCGCTACACCGACCTGCTGAAAGTTTTCTGGGAGAATCACGACCCCACTCAACTCAACCGCCAGGGCCCGGATTGGGGCACGCAATATCGCACCGCCATCTTCTTCCACACGCCCCAACAGCAGGCCGAAGCGCAAGCCTCGAAGGAAGCGCTGGAGAAGGCGCATCGCTACTCCAAACCGATTGCGACTCTGATCGTTCCCGCCGTGACGTTCTATCCCGCCGAAGACTACCACCAGCAGTATCTGGAAAAGCGCGGCCAGGCCAGTTGCCACATCAAAGCGTGATCAGTTTCCGCCTGGAAAGCGCGGGTGGAAGAAGCGGGTGGGGCAGGCGTTCCAGGGTGGAGCAGGCCTTCCAGGCCTGCGTCAAACGGCACTTGAAATCAGCGGGCTTCAGCCTCTGAGGTGCTTTGCCCAGATGTCCCTGCATTCTAGTGAGAGTGCTTCTCCGCGAACAATCCCGGCCGCACCCGCAGAAAAATCTGAAACGACACTGGATAATTCCCATAAGCCGCATCCAGCACGGCAGGCTTCGAGTAAACCGTAATATCCGCGCCTAGTCCCAGTTGCCACCTTCGATTCTGCACCAGATCGCGCGTGCCGCCGAAGCTGTAGGCGCCAATGCGGTAGGTGGGATGCACCGCCGCCTGGGGAAACAATTCATCCTTGTCCACAAGTTCCAGCCGCGTAAACGCATAATCACGGTGCAAAAAGTTCACCATCGATTCGAGCAGGTAGCCGTTCAGATTGGCGCCGGTCGCGATCTTGTGCACGCGTCCCCACACCAGCGAAGTCGCCCAATCGCCCGCCGCCAGAGGATGGTTGTATTCCACCGAAGCGGTCTCGCGCCACTGGCTTCCCGGCTCCAGCGCCTCCGGATGCTCCAGCCGTCCCACGCTGTACTGCGCGGTCCAGTCACGCGTAGGCGCAATGCTGACGCGCCCGGAATAAGAATCCAGGGCGGCGAGTTGAATGCCCCAGCGTTGTTCATTGGGCTCGCGCCCGTTAAATGCCGAAGCCTCAATCTTGACGCGGTCGATCACAAATCCACTCGTCACCACACCAAAGCTGGTGTGCGTCGAATCCTGCAAATGGTGGCTGAGCGGCGCCAGCGGCAGCTCTGCCGCCGAGGTGCGGTGAACGTAGGTGACCGGCCCCAGCGCAGGCTCCGCCGATGGCCCGCCATAAAGCTCCCACGAAATCCTTTGCGAGAGTGGCAGCAGGTACAGCGCCGAGAGTTCCGCCAACACATTGTGCGGATGCTGGTGATCAACCAGCGGCTCATCATGGTAAGTCTCGCCGGTCTGAAACAGCTCCGGAAAGCCGGGATGCGGGGAGGTCAGCGATTCTGCCGAAGTCATCTGGCGAAACAGAATCATTCCACCGCCCAGGCGGTGCTGTTCCAGGATCATTGCCCCGTTCACTGACTCGGCTTTGCCCGCGCCGCGCGGTCCGCCCTGCTGGTTGTAGTCGGCGAAGATCGCACCGTGGGCCATAAATTCCCATCCGCCGCGCATCAGCATCCAGCCATGGCCCTCCACAGAGGCGGAGGCGGGTTCCCAGGCGGTTCCCGTTCCCGCATGCGGCGATGGCAACTTCGGGCCTTTGTGCTCTTCCATCGGCATCTGCGTCGGCATCTGCATTCCGCTCATGGGATTGTCCTGCGCCGGCGCAGAAAACGACAGCGTCACAACCACGACGAAACAAACGATAATGAAACCCAAGACAGTCTTAGCCACAAAACCTCGTTCGCCAGTCAGCGCAAGCACTCATTCCGGAAAAACCGGGACGGCCTGCAGTGATGTGGAAGAGCGGCGGTTCAGCGCCGCGTTAGCGCATTAGGACAATAAATTGAGTGGGGAAGCCAGGGATCAGATTCTGAGAACCAGAGAGCCGGGCGGGCCGCCAGAAGGAGCAACCGTCGCCGGGAGTGCGTCGCCGTTGCGCGCGGTTAGGAGCAGATCGACACCGTCATCTCCGACGGGCTCGAACGCGGGGCGCGAGGAAAATACATTGCTCGTAAGAGCCGAGGCATGACTGTTCGCGCAGCAGTGATAATCAGTACGCTGCGGATTGGCTGGCACTCGAACCGGATGACATCCCGCGCTGTGGGCAGGCGCTACCGGCGCCCATAAAAGGCAGGACGCCCCGGCACTGGCGGCAACCATCGTGGTCAACAACGCAATCGCGAGAATGCGTGAGAGAGGCTTGGCCACGGCTACGTTCCGGTAATCTTCACGCGAAGTTCTTCCGGCAGGCGTTCGCGAATTTCCTGCGGCAGCCGGTCATGCACGCGGCGCGCGCCTTCCTTCGCCGCGTCCAGCACAGTGACGGGCGCCGGCGTAGCCACGGCTACAACCAGCCAGATCAGGGCCGATAAGGCAAAGCCCGCCAGGGCTGCGATCTCCAACCACAATGCGTGCCGCGGACCAAAGTGGCGGATCACTCCAAAGGCCAGCAAAAACACGCCGCCCGAAACCGAAGCCAGCGCAATCAGGCCGACGTCAATGATCCGGTGCAACCGCTGGCGGCTGCGGCAATGTTCGCACCCGGCGAAGTGGCTTTCGTAGTCGCCGCACATCTCCGGCGCCAAGCCGGAAATGTCATAGCGCCAGCCCGCCAGAATCTTGCCCACGATCGGATCGATGCACTGCTGACTCATAAGAAGCTGGGTCTCAGGTGTTAGGTCATAGGTCTTAGGGTTTCCTAAGACCTAACACCTAACCACCTAACACCTAACACTGGAACGGCCCCGGGTCTTGGGGATTTTCCTAAGACCTATGACCTGACACCCATTTTACAGTCGAATCGGCGGCAAGACCTCCGACTGCATCGCCACCATCACCCGGTTCTGAAACAATCCACCGCGCTCGGCCAGCGCCTTTTCCGCCTCTCTGCGTGCTATTTCCGGATGATTGTTCTGCTCAGAAAGATGCGCCAGCACTACAAAGGCCGCATTATTATCATAGTCCCCGGTGAAGAAATCCGCGAGTTTCGCGTTCGAGAGGTGCCCCACGTTGCTTGCCACCCGCTGCTTCACCGCCCACGGATACGAACCACCGCGCAGCATCTCCACATCGTGATTCGATTCCATGATCAGAATGTCAGACCCGCGCAAGTGATCGCGAACATTCCCCGGCAAGTACCCCAGATCGGTGGCCACGCTCACCCTCGTGCCTTCCACACGAAAGGTGAAACCCACAGGATCGACCGCGTCATGTGGAATGGTAAAAGGTTTTACTTCAATGTCGCCAACCTGAAAACGATGCCCGGACTCGAAGCGCTCAAACTTCTCCAGTTGCGGGCGCTCGCCTTTCACCGTGCGCATGGCCCGCGCCCATGCTGCATGCGTAGCGGCGGTCATGAAGACTGGGATGCGCAGCTTCTTCGCCAACGTTGCTAAGCCATAGATATGGTCGGAATGTTCATGAGTGATCAGAATCGCTGAAAGCGCCTGCGGATCTTCGCCCAGCGACTTCATGCGTTTGAACGTCTCGCGGCAGGAGATGCCGGCATCGACCAGAATCCGTGTGCGGGCGCTGGCCACAAACGCACAATTCCCCCGGCTGCCGCTGGCCAGCATCGAAACCGTGACACACATGCCAGAGAGCATACTCGCCTCCCCTGTGGATTGCGAGTAACTATTTAGTTATCCGATACCTTGGGGTAGATCCGGCGTCCGGCTTCCGGCTTCGGGTATTCGGCGAACCGGCGTGGGACACGGGAGCCAGAAACTGGAAACCAGACGCCGGAAGCCGAGAGCCGGAAGCCGAGAGCCGGACGCCGCTACACTGGGACAGCCACATTCTCGACGATCTCTCGCAACACCTGATCGGCCTGCTCTGACTTCTTCAGCGTCGAGGCATAGCCTCCGTTGACCACCACGCGATGAGCGAAGACTGGAACCGCCAGCGTTTTGAAGTCCTGCGGAGTCGAGAAGCCGCGGCCGTCGAGAAACGCCATGGCCTGGGCCGCGCGATACAGAGCCTGCGCCCCGCGCGGCGAAACTCCCAGCGACAAATATTCCGACTCGCGCGTGCGGCGCACGATTTCGAGAGCGTAGCTTACCAGCGATTCGTCCACGCGAATCAGCTTGACGGCCTCCTGCATCTCGAGCACATCAGCCCCGGTAAGCACCGGATGCAAGTCCTGCAAGTGAGCGGCGCCGGCTTCCGAACGCAGAATTTCGCGCTCGGCCGCGGCCTCGGGATAGCCCATCCGCACCCGCATCAGAAAGCGGTCAAGCTGCGACTCAGGCAATGGATAGGTTCCGTGATGCTCCACCGGATTCTGCGTCGCAATCACCAGAAAGGGCTGCGGCAGTTCGTAAGAGTGCGCGTCCACCGTGACCTGGCCTTCGTTCATCGCTTCAAGCAACGCCGACTGCGTCTTCGGCGTCGTCCGGTTAATCTCGTCGGCCAGCAGCACGTTGGTGAAGACCGGGCCGCGCTTGAACTCAAACTCCTGCTCCATCGCCGAGTAAACCGAGATGCCCAGCACATCGGAAGGCAGCATGTCGCTGGTGAACTGCACGCGCTGAAACGTGCAATCGATGGCGCGGGCAAGCGCCTGACCGAGCGTAGTCTTGCCGACTCCCGGAACGCCTTCGATCAACAGGTGTCCGCGGGCGAAGATGCTGACCAGCGCGAGGCGCACCACATCGTCTTTACCGCGAATCACGCGGCGCAGCGCTCGTTCCAGTTCGGCAGCCTTATGGGATACAGCGATTGCGGTCTCAGGCGACATGGGATGGATTTTACTATCTGGCTCAGGCGCGGCGGAGTTACCGATGTCATAGACCGGCTGTCAGCTATCAGCCGTCAGCTATCAGCCAACCGCGCGCAGGCAGCACGAATTGAGAACGCGGGCGAGGATTAATCTTGCAACAGGCTCTAGCTGATAGCTGACAGCTGATAGCCTACTGCATAAACTCCGCTGGCCGTCCCGTGAGCCGCTCGATTCGCTTGGCAATCGGGGGATGGGTTGAAAACAGATTGCCAAAGTTCATCCCCAGCAGCGGTTGAATGATGAACAGATGCGCCGTCGAGGGGCTGGCTTGCATGGGCACGCGGCGCGAGTAAGCGTCGAGCTTCTGCAACGCGCTGGCCAGCGCATAGGGATTGCCGGTGTAGTGCGCTCCAGTTGCATCGGCCTGATACTCGCGCGAGCGCGATACAGCCATCTGAATCATCGCAGCCGCGATGGGCGCCAGAATCAGCATTAACAGCGCGCCGATCCCGCCGCCACGGCGATCGCGGCCGCCGCCTCCTCCGAAGAACATTCCGAAGCGGGCGAGCAGGGTGATCGCGCCCGCAATGGTCGCGGCTACAGAGCTGATCAGAATGTCGCGGTTGCCCACGTGCCCGAGTTCGTGCGCCAGCACGCCTTCGAGTTCTTCATCATTGAGCAAGCCCAAAATGCCGTGGGTCACAGCCACCGATGCATGCTTGGGATTGCGCCCCGTGGCAAAGGCGTTCGGCGACTCCGTCGGGATCACATAAATCTTGGGCATGGGCAGGCCGATTTTCTGGGTCAGCCGCTCGACGATCTCGTAAGCGCGCGGCAGTTGCTCGCGCGTGACCGGCTGCGCGCGGTAGGTAGCCAGCGCGATCTTGTCGGAGAAGAAGTAGGCGCCGAAGTTCAGCGCAACGGCAACTGCCAGCGCCACAAACATCCCATTCTGCCCGCCAAAGTATTGGCCGATGAACATCAGCAGCAGCGTGAGTGCGGTCAGCAAGAACGCAGTCTTGAAAGTGTTTCCCATAATTCGATCTCATCTGATTAGATGCTACGCCCCTCGGGGCGATGCAGGGGGGCTGTATGCACTACATCAGGCCCAGTGTTCCGACTGGAACATTTTGTACGTACAAAATGTTCCAGTCGGAACATATAAGCGTTTTTTACCGGAACACTGTGGAAATCTCGGAAAACTCGGAAAACCACCTTAAAGCTATAGTCGTCGGGCGGCAAATGGCTGAGGTGAATCGGGTTAGAGTACGGGCGGGAAAAGTGGTAGAAAAGCCACAGGGCGAAGAAAAGGCGTCGAAGATTCTCGAGTCTAGCGCTTGACGGCGTCGAGTGCCAATGGGTGCGTGCTGGGCGCTCCTATTTCCTGAGCCGGGAGACGAAGATCGGATGACTATTAGAAGGGTTCTTCGGGCCCATCGGAATCTTCTGTGTTGTCCGATTCGAAGGGAAGCGGAGCTTCTTTTCGGGGGTGGGGCCACTTCTCGCAAAGGACGCGAGAAATGGGGCACCTGCCAAGGTCAGATGTCACAATCTGAATATGTATTTGCTTCCGGCGTTTTCGCTGCGTTGCACAGTCACCTTTGTCGGCTCCGTAGAAAGGGCCGAGCGTTGGGGTCCGGTCGGATTGCCTCGATCACTCCAACAGCGACGCCTGTTTACGGCTGTCGGGGGATGAACGGTGCGGGCACGATGGTGTGTCCCGCCTGTGCTAGAATCGGCGCGACTTTGGAGTGCTGTGGCCCACGACGTCTTCATAAGCTATTCGTCCAAGGACAAGCCCACGGCGGACGCCGTCTGCGCGACGCTGGAGTCTCGTGGCATACGTTGCTGGATCGCCCCTCGCGACGTCCTTCCCGGCGAAGACTACGCCGCTGAACTGGTCAATGCTATTCACGAGAGCCGCCTGGTAGTTCTGGTTTTTTCTGCAGGCGCGAATCAGTCGCCGCAGGTATTACGAGAAATGGAACGCGCCGTCAACCGGGGACTGCCCATTCTCCCGCTGCGCATCGAAAACGTTCCGCCCTCCGCGGCCATGGAATACTACATTTCCAGCCGCCATTGGCTGGACGCTCTCACCACCCCGCTCGAACAGCATCTGGTTCACCTCGCCGATTCGGTACAGCTTCTGCTCTCCCGCAGGGACCCACCCATTGCTCCCCAACCTCTTCATGCCGTCAAACCTGTACCGCCCATTGCGGTAGAGGAGCGTCCCGCGCCTCCGTCTCCACCGCTTGCGTCGCAATCCCCGCCTCCCGAGGCCCGAGCCACCGAGCCTGCTGCGGGCGCAGACCGGAAAGGCAAAAAGAAGCATCGTGCAATGATCGGTGTATTTGGCGTGCTGGCGGCGCTTATCGTAATCGTTGCCGCGATAAGCAGCATGCTGAGGAACAAGGCGGAGAAACAGCGCGCAGACGAAGCCCGAGCGGCGGCAACGTCAAAGCAGTTCGCGCAGCAATACCGCGATCCGCTGAAGGGGTGGGACCCCACGGGCGCGAATGCGGCGGATCCGAAGAAGGGCTCCGACACCGCCGCTGCGGGATCGACGCCGGGCCCCAAGACCAACGGGACTATAGAGGGCTCCGCGGCGCCGGTGATGGTCGGCCGGATTGATGTCTCGCACTTCGCCGGGCTGAAAGCCGGCGACACGCCGGAGCACGTTGCTTCCGTTTACGGGGCGCCAACCCTCGAGTCCGGCGACCATAAAGTTTATTCGGGAAACATCTCAGTCAGTTACAAGGCCGGCGTGGTCAACCGCGTAGGGCTTTTCAGAAACTCGCGGGATCTTGTGCAATCGCGCGCCGGCCGTGACGGTTTGCTTGATCTTTTTGGCCGCTCCGAATCCGTGGTGGTCGCGTTGCTCGGTCCGCCGACCGGGCGCGACCTCGTGGATGCAGGCGATTACAGCCTTAAATGGAAGTTTTCGATGCCCGGCCAGGCCTCCAGGCCCGGATTTAATGTTGACCAGTTCAGTCGCCAGACACTAATTCTCTCAATCGGTGGATCTGGTTGCGGATTCATCCAGATCACCTGGTGAGGAGAATATCGGCGGGCCTGCTCAAATTTAGCATACCCTGTCGTGCTGACGATCGTGGCCGCGTTGCTGTTGGGGCTTGAGGGCCCCCTCATTTCTCCACCCGCTCAAGTTTCTGCGCAGCGTCACTGTCTTCCTTATCGACCTTGCTGAAGGTGATTTAACTGGCAAATCTTAACCGGGGCGGAGTGCGTGCGCTGCTGCTCACAGGTCTTGAGGCCAGATGAAAGAGTCGAAATCTCCGCGGGTATGGGACAATTAGCTTCTTGTAAAAACAATCGCGATTGGACGCTATCCCACACATGCCCTCCGCACTACGAGCATCATTCTCCCGACAACTTGGAAGCCGGATCGGCTTGCTTCCTGCCTTATTGATGGTCATCGGCCTGCCCGCTCCGCTCCGCGGTCAAACTTTGCCTAAAGCTCCCGGCGCCGAAGTTTTTTCTTTGACTCCAACGCCCGGCCCTTTTACGGAGCCGGGGATTGCGGTCAATCCTAATAATCCGCAGCAGGTGGTGGCGGTTTTTCAGAATCACGCTCATGCTTCGTATTCGCAGGACGCGGGCCGCACCTGGCATGCCGCTGAAGGCGTGGCGTCGGCAAATTACCGCGTGTCGGGCGATGTGTCTACGACATTTGATAATCAGGGGCATGCATTCATCTGCTACATCGCTTTCGACAAGCTGGGGACGTTCAACTACTGGGCGCACAATGCTACGCGCAATGGGGTGTTCGTACGGCGCTCGCTGGATGGCGGCAAGACCTGGGAGGCGAAACAGGTTTCGGTCGCCGAGAACCCGAGCGACCCTGGAATTCCGTTTGAAGACAAGCCGTACATCGTGGCCGACAACAGCAAAAGTAGCTTCGCCGGAAATCTCTATGTGGGTTGGACGCGGTGGACGCTTACCGGCTCGGAAATACTGGTAGCGCGGTCAACCGACGATGGACAAAGCTGGTCGAAGCCGGTTGAGATCGACCGGCATCCCGGCCTGCCGCGCGACGACAACGGAGCTGCCGAAGGATTCGCGGGCACGGTGGGGCCGGATGGCCGGCTGTATGCGGTTTGGAGCCAGGGCGATGACATCATGCTCGCTGTTTCGCGGGATGGCGGGAAGATATTTTCCGCTGCTCACGCAGTCATTCACACCGCTCCCATTATGTTTGCCGTGGATACGCTGGAGCGGGCCAACGGATTTCCGCAGATTGCCATCGATCGGCCCGGACATCGTCTTTATGTGACCTGGACCGACTATCGCAACGGCGATCTGGATGTTTTCTGTGCGACCTCGACCGACGGAGGGAAAAAATGGAGCGCTCCGGTGCGGGTGAATAACGACACGCTGCGCGATGGCGCCGACCAGTTTTTTCAGTGGCTGGCGGTTGATCCTATCGATGGATCGGTCAACGTTATTTTTTATGACCGGCGCGGAGATGCCAAGAATCGAGCGCAGACAGTTACCCTGGCACGCTCCAGCGATGGTGGAAGTTCCTTTCAGAATTATGCCTGGACCACCGAGCCGTTTGAAGCGGGCGGAGTTTTCTTTGGCGACTATTCGGGGATTGCCGCATCCGGCGGTCGAGTCTATGGCATTTGGACGGAGAAGCCGGTGGTGGTTCCGGAGAGTGATAAAAAGACGGATAAGCCCGAAGCCAAGGCCGAGGTTGCGCCGCCCAAGCCGCGCGGCGGAACTGTGGTTAAGGTTGGCGTCGCTGATTTCGGGACCGCGGCAAAGTGAATGATTTCGTGCCACTCCTGACAAGGTCAAAGTCAAAGGCAGCGGACAGAGCCTGCCCTGAGCCTGTCGAAGGGAGTGTCCGCTCCACACGAACATGGTTGAACGCGAAGGTCAGGGCACGGTATGATTCCGCGCGCACGCGAAATGTAACCTGGCATGGGTTTTCAGATCAGCACGCGAGAGCTTGACCAAGTGATGGTCGTGGATGCCGTGGGCAGGCTTACGTTGAGCGACAGCCGCACCCAACTCCGCGACCTGATCCACGTTTCCGCCGGCAGCGGCCACAAGAAATTCCTGCTTAACCTGGCGGGCGTAGAGTTCATCGATAGCGACGGAATGGGCGAACTAGTGCGATGTTACAGCATTGTGAGGCAGAGGGGCGGCGAGATGAAACTGGTGCACGTCAATAAGAGAGTGCAGGACCTGCTTCAACTCACGCGGCTGAATACCTTGTTCGAGATCTACGGCGAGGAGCGGGCTGCGTTGGAAGCTTTTCGGAGACCGGGGTGAGGGCGCTCGCTGGCCGACGGAACAGCAGGTTCCTCCACTCCGCCGTCGCTAGCGCTCCGGCTCCGGTCGGAATGACAAGGTTCATGACCGACGGACAGAGCCTGCCCTGAGCCTGTCGAAGGGAGTGTCCGCTCTACACGAGCACACTCTCAGGCCTTTTGTGCTTCGCGCTTTAGGGCGCGATCGAGAGTTTGATCGAGAGCTGATTTCGCGGACTCGTATTCCGATTGCGAGATTTGGCCCTGCCGGCGTTCCACTTCTAATTGAAACAACTCTTCTTTCAGAGCGTCGAGGAGCATGGAAGCCGGACGCCCCGCAGGCCGCCCGGTGGGCGTCGCGAGAGCCGGCGCGGGCGCGTACTCGTCTTCGTCATCATGCACAGGGGCACCCGGTATGGATGCTCGCATGGGCGCCGCCGCCTTTTGGCGCGCCAGTGCGCGGGCTGCGGACTGTTGCCGCACGGCTACATAGACTCCGCCGAGGATCAAAGCTGCCGCGATGCCTCCAAGAATTTGCCAGCGGTATTTCTGAAGTGGGTCAGGAGCATCGATGGGCGGGCCGAGTCCGCCACCGGGACGGTCCGCCGCTTTCTCGCCCCCTTCGCCCTTGGCGTTGTCACCCTGGGACGCCTGGAGGATGCCTTCGCCGGAGACCTTGAATGCAAGGTTGTCGCCGAGCTTGGTGTTCGAAGCGACCTGCATGACTGCGTCGGGTTCGTCCGGATACGGAGTGGATTTGAATCCGGCGGAATCAGACTTGGCGGTGAACTGCATCGCCTTGGGCATCATGACGACGAAGTGTTCCGTGGGATACAACGACTTGGGGTCGATAGTGGCGCTTCCCGAGTAGGAAAGCTGATAGGCCACCTCGAAGCGCGTCAGTCCCGGCCGCAAGGGGAAGATGAAAGCATAGCGATTCTTCTCGCTCTCGGGCACAGGAGCGGTTTTCAGCGGATTGCCACCCTCGGTGGTGGCAGTGGCTGAATCCGGAATGAGCTGCGCGCCTTCGGGAAGATAGAACTCAATGTTGTGGTCGTTCATCTGGGTGCGCGGAGGCTTGGATTTGTTCTGCACAAAGAACTCGCGCAACATCTCGATCTTTCCCTGCTCGACCTGAAGGCGCACGACATCGGCGACCACTGCGACGTCTGCGACCTTTTTCGCGACGTCATAAACCTCGAGTTCCACCGAGGTGGTTCCGACGGGCGCCATGCGGTGATAGGTCACGCCTTGATGAATGGCGCGGACCAGGTGCGGGGATTTGTCGTCGTCCAGCTTAAAACTGAACTGGCCCTTGGCGTCGGTTTTGGTGCGACCGGATTCGTCCATGCCGCCGCCGAGTTTCAGCAGGACGACTTCGTCCCCGGCGGCGGGTTTGCCGGTGGTGGAATTCTTGACTGTGCCGGTGAGAGTCTGGGCGGAGGCCAGGGTGGTGAGGAGGATTGCTGCTAGGGCCAAGGGTACCTTTGTGCATGCTACTCGAACGACTGAGGATAAAGGGCGACGAGAGAACTCCCTGCGAGGGCGCGTGTTGATGCCGACTCGATAGGGATCCTTCGACTGCGTAACTGCTTCGCCTTGCGAAGCAGTTACTTCGCTCAGGATGACACTGTGATTTAGGGTCAAGATCTAATTCCTTTTTGCGGTGCGGGATTTTCGAGGCGGGCGATCTCGGCCAGGATGGTGGCGGCTTCGTCCTGCAGGGAAGATTTCAGCGACGCGTAGTCAGCGTCGGGCACCTTGCCCGCTTTGTATTCGAAGTTGAGATCGCGCAGGTTTTCGTAGACGGCGTCTTTGCGTTCGCGCAGATAGCCGGCGCGGGTTTTCTCGGGACCAAGGAAGAGCCTGCCGGGCATGTAGAAAATATAGAAGAAACAGATGGCGAGCATCAGGCCGATGAGGAACAAGGTCATAGATCGTTCTCCGTCATAACTCAGTCTCCTTGCCGGCCTGGTCGCGGAACTGTTCGCGTTCTGCGCCGACCACCGGACGCAGGCCATCGGCGAGCGCAGGCTCGGGTCGATTTTTCCACACACGAATCACCAGCACGATCATGCCGAAGCCCAGGAACAGCGCTACGAAAGGAACGATGTAGGCCGCACGATCGAAACCCCTGGCGGTGGGCGCCGCAAGAACCGTTGGGCCGTATTTCTGCACGAAGGCTTGTTCGACCAGGCTGTCGCTGTCGCCGCGGGAGACCGCTGCCTGTAGCTCATTGCGCATGCCGTCGGAGGCGGGGCACCCGACGTGGTTGCATTCCAGAAGAATCTGGTTGCAGCCGCAGATGCACATCATCTGGTGGCCGATTTCGTTGAAGCGCGAGGCGGGATCACCGGCGCCGAGGAGCGCGAAGACAGCGGCGCAGAGCAGGAGGGTGTGCGCAAGCTTGCGGCGCAGAAACCCACTTCTCGCAAAAGAAGCGAGAAGTGGGGCACCCCGATTCGACGATCGATTCAAGAAACGGAACATCAGTCTCCTGTGGCAACTGGAGCGGCGTGCGCTTGATCCAGCCGTGCTGGCGCTGGGACGCGGACCGGCGCGGGCGCGTTTGGAATCAGGGCCAGAACGGTTCCAATCAGCATGATCCAGACGCCCATCCAGATCCACATCACCAGCGCATTCAGGTGGGCCTTGATGATGGGGTGACCGTTGTCCTGGTTCAGGCCCTCGAACACCAGATAGAGATCTTCGTTGAGGCCGGAGCGGATATCGGGCATGGTTGAGGTCTGCTGGCTGGCCTTGTAGAAACGGCGCACCGGAGTCATGGTATCGATCTGCTTGCCGCCTTTGTAGACGTCCATGATCGCCCACTCGCTGGCGTAGTTGGGCGCATCATCATCGGTATAAGACCGGCAGATCAGGGTGTAGGGGCCGATGGTCATCTTGTCGCCATTGGCCATCTCCTGCTCTTTGTCCAGATTGAAAGCGGCTCCGGCGAAACCGATCATCACCACCACCACGCCGAAGTGGACGATGTATCCGCCATAGCGGCGCGTGTTGCGGTGCGTGAGTTGCACCATCGATGCGAAGATGCCCTGGCCGGTGTGCCGAGAGATGACACGGCCTCCGCGGTAAAACTCGCTGGCTACGGTGAGAGCTACTAACACCGAGAGCGCGATTGCCATCAGTGAATAGAAGTAGGCAATGTCCTGCCAGGGCTTGAGGCCGAAAGCCGATCCCCAGCGCTGAGGGGTAATCATCAGGAAGATGGCGACCACAATCGCGCCGATGGTCGGCCACATGAAATTGCCCTTCAGGCTTTCGAGCGAAGTCTTGCGCCAGGCCAGCAGCGGGCCTACGGCGGTGAGGATCAGGAGCAGCAAAGCCACGGGAATGGCAACGCGGTTGTAGAACGGCGCTCCGACTGTGACTTTGTTGCCTTGTACCAGTTCGGAAATTTTCGGAAACCAGGTTCCCCAGAGAACGGTGAAGCACAGAAGAACGAACAGCAGATTGTTGAACAGGAAGCTGGACTCGCGCGACACCAGAGACTCCAGCTTGTGCTCGCTGCGCAGGTGTGACTTGTTCTTGATGAAGAAAATGAGGAATACCGCGAAACTGATGACCAGGAACACAGCGAACCAGTCGCCGATCGAAGATTGCGCAAAGGCGTGAACCGAGCTGATGATGCCGCTGCGGGTGAGGAACGTCCCGAGGATGGCGAGCCAGAATGTGGCAAAGACCAGCCACATGTTCCACATCTTCAGCATGCCGCGTTTTTCCTGCATCATCACCGAGTGCAGGAAGGCGGTGCCGGTGAGCCAGGGCATCAGAGAGGCGTTCTCGACGGGGTCCCATCCCCAGTAGCCGCCCCATCCCAGCACCGAGTAGGCCCAGTGCGCGCCGAGAAAGACGCCGCAGGTGAGGAAGGCCCAGGTGACCATGGTCCAGCGGCGGGTAATGTGAATCCACTTCTCGCCGGGATATTTCATGATCAGCGCGCCCAGCGCGAAGGCGAAGGGCACTGTGAACCCGACGTAGCCCAGATAAAGCATGGGCGGATGAATCACCATCTCGGGATACTGCAACAGAGGATTCAAGCCGCTGCCATCCGCCCGGAGCGGGCCTTCGAGAACGCCGAATGGATTGGCGGCGAGGTTCAGCAGCAGCAGAAAGAAGATCTGCACGCCCGCCAGAACTACCGAGGCGTAGGCGAAGAGCCGCGGGTCGGTTCTGTAGCGGAGGCGCAAGACGAATCCGTAGGCGGCCAGCAGCAGCGACCAGAACAGCAGCGAACCTTCCTGCCCGGACCACAGCACGGCGAACTTATAAGGACCGGGAAGATCGCGGTTGCTGTGGTGGAAAATGTAAGCGATAGAAAAATCGTTGCGGAAGGCGCAAATGACAAGGATGATAGAAGCGAATAAAACTGCGCCGAAGGTGGCGATGCCGGCGCGGCGAGCGGTCTCACCCAGGCGCTCGGAACCATCTCCCTCGACCAGCGAAATGATTCCGGCGACGAACGTGTAAACGCTCAACGCCAAAGCGAGAAGCAGCGCAAAACTACCCAATACCGCCATGTGGCAGATCCCCAGCCTATTTTTTCAGAAATGACCCTCCAAGGCAACCGGCGGTAGGCGGCGGCCCGAAGTTCTGCCGCCGCTGCTGTTGACCAAGTCGGACGCGGTTAAGCGCTTTGCTGCTGATGGTAGCGTTGCCGTATTTCCCGTTCCGCATCCAGCCAGTCCTCGCGTTCGCTGCCGGGTTTAGCTCCGCGCTGCTGGTAGAGTTCGTAGGCGCGCCGCCGAATCTCTTCTTCAATGTTGATCGGAACCACGCGACGAGGCTCTGTCTTCACCACTTCCAGCTTCTTCCTGGGTTCGGTCGCAACTTTGACTTCGGGCTTCACGGGCGCCGTCTGGGCCGCGACCGCCTGCGCATCCTTTTGGAGGTCTTTCGGCACATCCTTCGGCACGTCCTTCTGCAGATCTGGCATGTTGGCCGGAGCGCCAATACCGGTTTGCTCTTTGTTAACGTTGGTCTTACCGCCTGAGATGGATTTTCTCGCCATATTATGGATACTCCTTTAGATACCTAGATTTAGGAATGAATTGGATGGTTCAGGGAACCACAAACACCTCGCCCCACAACGTTTAGAAGAGCGTTAAATTTTGGTGGCAGGTTAGATATCAGTATAAACCTCCGAGGGCTGTGGAAACTGGTTTTCTCGAAGAAATTGGCAGGGGGCAGCTTTGCTATAATCGAAACTCTCCAGTGGCGCTATCGTCTAGGGGTTAGGACGGAAGATTCTCAATCTTCAAACCCGGGTTCGATTCCCGGTAGCGCTACCAAAACTCTGTAAGCTCCTCTCACTGCTGCATTTGGCGAGCGTTCCTCAATTCTCCGAAGTGCACTGCCGTCTTGTTCTTGGGCAACAGGACCTATGAATCTTCCTGATGAGGCTTTCATCGAAACCAGAGTGCTTGCGCGGTATAGTCGGTTGGCCCTTCCGAATCGAGGAGTGGATGGATGTTTGAGAGCATTCTTTGCCAGGTAACGCAATTTGATCCTGACATTCTGGAGTCTCTGATTCAGTTGGCAGTCGAAATCGCTCGGGAGGGCCGGGAGGGAAGACGCGTTGGCACTCTATTTACACTTGGGGATGAGAATGCCGTACTCGCAAGGTCCAGACCGTTGATTTTGGATCCTTTGCTCGGGCATCCTGAGGCCTCGCGGCATGTCACCAACCTCAACCTCCGCGGAACCATCAAGGAATTGGCGCAACTGGACGGCGGGTTCGTGGTGAGTCGCGAAGGAATTGTGCTTTCGGCGTGCCGCTACCTCGATGCTGTTGCCGCAGATGCGAACGTGCCGCTCGGACTCGGCAGCCGTCACATTGCGGCTGCCAACATGAGTGCGGTTACGAACACTGTGGGTATTGTGGTTTCGGAGAGTTCGGTGGTGCGGCTTTTCTGTCACGGACAACTGGTTGGCGAAATCATTCCAGAGGTCTGGATGATGGATCACGCCCACCTGCGTGGTGCGGTGAAGAGGGAACAGGTCGGAGAACTGACAGTACTGACACCAAGTTTGCGAGCCTCCGTGTCGAAGTAAACCACTGATCTAAGGAATTGAGGGCATGACGTCCATGCAGGAATTTAGATGTGAGGTCTGTGGATTGGTGACGGCAAATCCTGTCCACTGGTTCGTGATTCGATGTGGAGACTCCGAACTTACGGTGTACCGATGGAATTCCGAAACCGCTAACGCGTCTGGCGCACGACATTACTGCGGTGAAGCTCACGCCCAGGTTTACATCAGTCGCTGGTTTGAGTCGGTGTGTGCGCCGCCGAAGCCCAGTTTTAGGTAGCGCCTTAATCCCTCCTCATCATCGGGCAATGACTCTCCGCAAGCAGCCAAGGGACGGGTTTTTTTACGGACCAAAGGCCTAAGCCCGCAGCAGGTTCCTCGCGATAAACAACACATTGGCCGGGCGCTCGCCCAGCCGCCGCATGAAGTAGGGATACCACTCCGTGCCGAACGGAATGTAAATGCGGAGGCGCCATCCGTCGCGCACCAGCTTTCGCTGCAGGTCGCGGCGGATGCCGTAGAGCATCTGGAATTCGAACGAGTCGCGGGAAAGTTTTTCGCTGGTCGCGAAGGCCTGGGCCTGATGAATGATGTTTTCATCGTGTGTGGCCAGGCCGTGATAGATGCCGCTCTTCATCAGGATCTTCATCAGCTTGACGTAGTTGGCGTCAACGTCAGACTTCGAAGCGAAAGCGATTTCGGGAGGTTCTTTGTAAGCGCCTTTGCAGAGCCGGATGCGGATGCTCTCGGCCAGAAGCTTTTCAACGTCGCTCTCAGAGCGTTTCAGGTAGGCCTGAATCACCGTGCCGACGGAGTTGTTGTAGCCGGGCATGCGGTGAAGTTCGTGGACGAAATCGAGCGTGCGCTGCGTGTAGGGCGAGCCTTCCATGTCGACGCGAACAAACCCCGGCGGGTTCATCGCTGCGGCTTTGGCGACCAGGCTGCTGACGATGTCGCGGGCCAGCTTTTCATCCACGTCAAGGCCCATGTGCGTGAGCTTGAGGCTGATGTTGGCGTTCAGTGGCTGAGCGGCGATGGCGTCGAGAATCTGATGATAGAGCTGCGCGCTCTGGCGCGCCTCGTCGGGATTGGTGACATTTTCGCCCAGGTTATCGATGGTCACGCTCATCCCGGCGCGGTTGATGGCTTGCGTGGCCCGCACAGCGTCGGCGATCTCAGTGCCCGCTACGAAGCGGCCGGAGACGCGGCGTCCCAGCGAGGAGCGCTCGGCAAAGTTGCGCAACCGTGGGTTTTCAGAAAGACGTACGAAGAAAGTTCTTAACATTCCGCACCTGAAAAATCATCAGCAGAAACCGATTGGTGGATGAGGCCGAAGAGCACAGAAAGTTGTATCACAATGAGGGGTGTGCCGCGCACCGCAGGCACGTGGAAGGCAGGTTGGGCAAGCAGGGTTGGCCCAGGCTTAAGGATTAAATCTCAGTTCAACGCTCTCGTGGGTTTCGTGAGCAGCGGGCTCCCACTTCCACTGGCGCAGTGCGTTCTGCGCAGATTGCGCCAGCAATGGATGGCCGCCCCTTACCTCGACGGACCTTACCGCGCCATTGGGCGCAACCAGCACTTCCACCCTTACGCTTCCTCGTATGTTCATGGTGCGGGCGATGCTGGGATATTCCGCGCCCACCTTCGTCACGATTTTGCGAACGCCCTGAGAGGTCTCCTGGGAGCGAGCACGGCTAGGAGCAAAGATGAGTATTGGTACGAAAACAAATAAAGCAACCGCAAGACGGTTCTTCATAGTGAATCGTCCGCAGTCAGATTAGGGGAATGTAACGAATAGCGGAAGATTACCCCGGTAGTGCAGCCAAGAAACCTTGTGTGCGGAGGAACGGTTGGTTGGGGAAAGTTTGCCGATTCAGCTTCCGTGCTCCTCCAGAAACTTCTCGGCCTCGATGGCGGCCATGCAGCCAGAGCCGGCCGCGGTGATGGCCTGGCGATATCGCCGGTCCTGCACATCGCCACAGGCGTAAACTCCACGAACGCGCGTGTGCACATAGTTGTGCGTCTTGAGATAGCCGTCGGCGTCGGCGTCGAGTTGGCCGTGGAATATCTTCGCGTTGGGTTCGTGACCGATGCCGAGAAAAAGCGCGCTGGTGGGGAAGTCGGTAACCTCGCCTGTCTTTACGTTTCGCAGCTTGAGGCCGGTGACCTCGTTCTTGGTGTGATCGTAGACGTCTTCGACCACCGTGTCAGTCAGGAAATGAATCTTGGAGTTTTTGTGCGCGCGCTCCAGCATGATCTTGGAAGCGCGAAAGCCTCCGCGGCGGTGAATAAGCGTCACCTTGGTGGCAAAGCGAGTGAGGAACGTGGCTTCCTCCATGGCGGAATCGCCGCCGCCCACCACCACAATTTCCTTTCCTGAGAAGAAAAAGCCGTCGCACGTAGCGCACGAGGAAACGCCGTGACCGATGAGCTTCTGCTCGTTCGCCAAGCCCAACCACCGGGCGGAAGCCCCGCTGGCAATGATCAGCGCTTGCGCGTGCACCTGATGCTTGCCGAGGTGCAGCAGAAACGGACGCTTACTGAGGTCCGCGCTGGTGAGATGCGCCATGCGGTATTCGGCGCCGAAGCGTTCTGCCTGCTTGTGCATGTTCTCGACCAGTTGCGGTCCCATGATTCCTTCAGGGAAGCCGGGGAAATTTTCCACCAGCGTGGTGAGAGAAAGCTGCCCGCCCGGCTCGTGCCCTTCGACCACGAGAGGCTTCAGATTGGCGCGCGCGGTGTACAGCGCGGCGGTGTGTCCGGCGCAGCCGGAACCGATGATGACGACGTTGCGAGTTTCGCTCATGATTTGCTAGCCGTTAGATTGCCGATTTCAGATTTCGATGCATGGCGAGAAAAAACAGGTCTCAACCGCAGAGGACGCCGAGTACGCAGAGGAATTGTTGTCATTTCTTTTCTTCCCCAGACTTTGCGGCTGGCTTAGGGGATTTTTGTTTTTTTGCTTCAGTCGCTCCTGCGCCAGGGATCTGCGCCAGTTCAGCCGGCACAGTCCGCCGCACGCTTAGCAAAGTGCGATAGTTGGCCAGCACTGCAGAGGCGCTGCGGAATAATGGTTCATAGGCGCTCTGGTCGGGCGCCGGCCCGTTTTCAGATCCTGAACACCGCGCCAGCGCGATCGATGACTTCCCGAACCTCTCGAGCCGAATGCGGCTGGCGGGAGTGTTCGCCGCAACCATGTTTTCGGCGCTACCGATCGCCGAAGCGCTGTCTTCCATAGACACCTGAATCAAATCCTTGGGGTCGCGCACATGCAGAACGAGAGTCTCGACCATATTCCGCCCATCATTGCTGAAGGAGTACTGCACCCTGGCAAACATGGCCTGCACCGCGAATTCGCGGCGAATGCGCACGTAGCGGGCGACCGATGGTTCGTCAGACATTTGCGCGCCCTGTCCTGGCTGCAGAAAGTTGGGGGCGTCGTTCAGCGTGGACAGGCCATGAGAGATCTCGAAGTCCGGCGCGAACAGGGGTTGCTTGGGCACGCGCGCCAGGGCCGCGGCGATCTCTTTCTGCTCCTCCGCCGACGGCGTGCAAACGTTCAGCAGGTTAACTTTCACCTGCGGCTGCGTCGATTGCGTCTCCGGAGCCTGTTGAGATATGGCGGGAAGTGTTAGCAGAAAACCAGTCAGAAGCAGAATGAGTTTTGAGAGCACGGCAGAATGATAACCCAGTTCTCAGTTCCCAGTTCTCAGCAGACCACGGTTTTCTAACTGAGAACTGGGAACTGAGAACCGAGAACTGGTTTCGGAACTGGTTTCGATTAGAATCCACACATGGCGAATCTGACACTGGTTTACGGCATGAGGCTGTTGCCCTCCGAAGATGTGGCCGAAGTGGGCCAGGCTCCCGTGAAGCTCACTAACGGGCGCGAGGCGCACGTGACCATGCACGTGCTCGAGGGCAGCAAGGAAGAGATCGAGAAGCAGTTGCGCACGAGCCTGGAGGCGTTCTTCGATCTGTATCCGGAGATTTAGCAGTTCCGGTGAATCGAAACCATGAAGCAGTTTTATTGGAAGCTGCGCGCAAGAATGCTGGCGGCCGGTCTGTGGCCCCACGGATGGGTCGCGCGCGGGGCCTGCTATTCGCTGGGACTCGCCATAGGACTCTTCGTCCTCCAAATACTGTTGAAACTGGTTGCCCCCCGCGCCAGCGACAGCCTTGGAGGATGGGTCAAATTTCTTGTTTTCGACGCTGCTTTGCTCTTTTCCATTCTCGCTTTCCGCTGGCTGAAGAGAAAAATTCTGTGGCGCCTGCGCAACCGGCTGATCGTCACCTACGTGTTCATCGGAGTGATTCCCGCTGTCCTGCTGATAGTGATGGCTCTCATCACCCTCTACGGATTCGCCGGGCAGTTCGCCGTTTTCGTGGTGACTTCGGAAATCAATTCGCAATTGCGCAGCCTGGAGGCGGTGAACGCCGCGGTCGGCAACGAACTGGCGGCACGCCTGGAGCGCGGGGAAAACCCCACGGCCGAGTCGCTGGCGGGCTTGAGGAAACGCGATGCGGCTTGGGGACGACGCCGGGTGCACGCCTGGCACGGCGAACACCTTTTATCTCTAGGCGATGATTTCAAGGGTCCTGAACTTTCGCTCCCCGCTTTCGCAAAGGGGGGCCTGCGCGAAATCACCCGCGACCGCGACGGACTGCACTTGCGCGTGGTTACGCTGCTTCCCGTAGGATCGAAAACCCTCACCATCGTTACCGGCGAACCCTTCGACAAGGACTTACTGGCAAAGATTGCAGCGGACATGGGCGAAATTACCTTGTTAGACGACCCAGGATACTTGCAGGAGAACAAGAGCGAACAAACGGGCGGTGGATCACAGACCACCAAACCCGTGGATACACGCCATGCCGCTGGAGACGCGCGTGGAATAACGAACAAAGGTGGAATTGTCATCAGTGCGACGCAGAACGGAACCGCTGTCGATTTGCATCCTAGTCCCACATTTACTGTGGGCACGGTGCCGGCTGCGGCGAACGGCATGGATCGTGAAGTTACGTTCCCCGCGCCGCTGCGGGTTTTGGACTGGAAGACTGGTGGAATTGAGCCGAGCGGGGCTTTGGTGTTGCAGGTGCGAACCCGTCCGTCGGTGCTCTACCGCCATCTGTTCGCGGCACTGGGGCAGTTTGCCGAGGCTGTCGAGTACATTCTTTTCGGAATATTTGTCTTTTTCGCGCTGATCGAACTGATCGCCCTCATTATCGGCACGCGCATGACGCGAACCGTGACGGGCGCGGTGGCGCAGCTTTATGACGCCACCAAGCATGTGGATCGCGGCGACTTCAGCCATCGCATCCCGGTCAAGTCCGACGACCAGCTGGCGCAACTCTCGCTGTCGTTCAATTCGATGACCGAGTCCATCGAGAAGTTGATTCTGGAGCAGAAAGAAAAACAGAGGCTCGAAGGCGAACTCGCCATCGCGCAGGAGGTGCAGGCACAACTGTTCCCGCGGCAGGTTTCGGAACTGGAATCGCTTGAGGTGCATGGCTTCTGCCGTCCGGCGCGCACGGTGAGCGGCGACTACTATGACTTCCTCACCGCGAGTTCTCACAAGCTGATCCTCGCCGTCGGCGATATCAGCGGGAAGGGAATCTCGGCGGCGCTGCTGATGGCGACCATCCACTCGGCGGTGCGCGCCTACAGCGTCGAGAGCCTGCCGCAGATGCGCGAACCCGTGGCGGTCGGCGCCATGTCGGGCGCGGGCCGAGTTAAGGCAGCGTGGCCCGAGGGCATCGAGATTTCTCCTGGAGCGTTGCTCGGCCTGCTCAACCATCAGCTCTACGAGAGCACTCCACCGGAAAAGTACGCTACGCTTTTTCTGGGAATTTATGACGGCCGATCGCACAAGTTGACTTATAGCAACGGTGGACACTTGCCGCCAATCCTGATTGGGAAAGATGGGACTGTGCGGCGACTGGAAGCTGGCGGGACCGTGGTTGGGCTGTTCGACAACATGACGTATGACGAGGGCTCGGTGGAAATGCATCCCGGAGAAATCTTTCTGGCCTACAGCGACGGCGTTACCGAGCCGGAAAACGAGTTCGGCGAATTTGGCGAAGAACGATTGATTGATCTGGTGAGCGCGAGCCGGCATTCTCCGCTGACGCAGATCAGCGAGGCGGTCACGTCCGCAGTCGATGACTGGATTGGCGACAACGAGCAGCCCGATGACATCACGCTGGTGCTGGCGCGGGCGCGGTAGCAGTGGTCAGTGGTCAGTGGTCAGTGGTCAGTGGTCAGTGCGTCGATGCCTGATTTCGACTTCGAGATTGCCGTAGTTTTTGCAGACTAGATCTTCTGCTTTTTCCATTTCCCTTGCTTGAACAGGATTGCGCTCACCACCGCCATTGAACTCTCGGCGATGGCAATGGAGAAGAACGGTCCGTTCGAATGCATCTTCAACGGAATCGCCAGCCAGTAGGCCAGCGGAATCTCGAGCAACCAGAAGCCGAAGAAATTTACGATGGTGGGAGTGACGGTGTCGCCTGCGCCGTTGAAGGCTTGCATCATCACCATGAAGTAGGCGTAGCCAAGGTTGCCGTAGCTGATGATGCGCAGGCAGGCCGCTCCCAGCGCCACCACTTCTGGATCGTGAGTGAACAGCTGCACGATCGGTTCGGAAAAGAAAATAAAAACAACTCCGATCGCGCCCAGGAACATCATGTTGTAAAGTCCGGTGCGCCAGACGGCTTTCTCGGCGCGCTCGGGATGGCCTGCGCCCAGATTTTGCCCGACCAGCGTGGCCGCGGCATTGCTCAATCCCCACGAAGGCAGGATCACGAAGACTACGATGCGGATGCCAATCGTGTATCCGGCCAGTGCGGCAGCGCCGAAGATGCTGACGATTCGCACCAGGCCGATCCAACTGGTGTGCGCGATGGCGAATTGCAGAATGCCGGTCAGCGAAACGCGGATCAGCCGCCAGAGCACTTTCCAGTTCAAACGAACCTGACGAGCGAGGATGCGAAGACGTTCCGTCCCGCGCATCAGGCGATAGAACTGGTAAAGCACGCCGATGCTGCGGCCGATGAGCGTTGCCAAAGCCGCGCCCGTAACGCCCAGCCGCGGAAACGGTCCCCAGCCAAAGATCAGGCAGGGATCGAGCACCAGGTTGATGATGTTCGAAACCCACAGCAGGCGCATGGCGATGGCGGCATCGCCCGCGCCGCGGAAGATGGCGTTGTTGAGAAACAGCAGGAGCACCGCGAAACTTCCGCCCAGGCAAATTCTGGTGTAGCCGCTGCCGGTTGCGATGATCTCAGGCGACGCGCCCATCAGCGCAACAGGGTTGGCGCATACAATCCAGCACGGCAGGCCGATTGCAAGTGAAACCATCAACCCGAGCGCGATCGCCTGCACACCCGCGACTGCTGCGCCCTCAGGATCTTTCTCTCCGATGCGGCGCGCCACCATCGCGGTCGTCGACAGGCTCAATCCCATCGCGACAGAGAATACCAGGCTCAGCATCGACTCGGTGAGCCCGACTGTGGCTACGGCGTTGGCGCCGAGGCGTCCTACCCAGAAGACGTCCACCACGGCGAACAGCGATTCCAGCACCATCTCCAGCACCATCGGGACGGCCAGCAGCAGGATGGCGCGGTTCAGGCTGCCGGTCGTGTAGTCCTGATGCGAGCCGCGAACGGCTTCCACCAGCGATGCCCATAATGTGTGCCGCTGCTCTACAGCGGGGGCTGTGGCTTCCATAAATACCTGCAGGCTTTCCACGCTACTCTTCCCGAAAGAGCCGGGCGAGTGCATCGATAAAATTACCAGAGACAAAACGAGAGGTCCGACTTGCGGACTCAGAGGATGGCGAACTACCGCGGATTAAACATTGTTGTTCTCATGGCGCAAACCTTCAGACGGAAGTGCAGGGACCCCAGAATCAATGTGACGGATTGTATCGCGAAGTGGCAGCGCCCGACAAACGGAAGATGCTCACTTCTGCGGCAACTGGGTTACCGCCGCGGTTGCGGCTAGATTCTTTGCCATCCCTCCCACGACCAGCGGTCCAATCGGCGTGAAGACTATGGCGCGGCTGTCGGCTCGGGGGTCGCTGGTATTGTCGCTGATGGTTTCCCACTGGTGATGGTGCACATCGTAGGCAAAGGTTACGGCGGACGCTTCGGTGGGCTCGCCTTCGTAGCCGCGGCCTTTGTAGTCGTGAGGAGTGGGCGTGCCTCCGGAAAATAAAATCTTGTGGTCACGGTTGTTGCCGCCGCTGGCGATCGCGAAGCGCGCTGTGCCGGGATGTGCAGGCAGCTTGCTCCATACAATTTTATTCGGGTCTTTCTTATCGATTTTGCCGAGCCAGCATTCGTCGCTGGCTATGTATTTTGGTCCGCCCGCCGGGCCAGCTTTTGCGCCGTCGACGATCACGATGGTCTCGTCGGCCACGCCGCCGGAGAGTCCGAAGACCGGCGTGCCGGGGAACGGAGTGGCCTGACTCCAGGAATCTTTTTCGAGATCGTAGACCTGCACATTATTGACCGGGCCATTGCGCGAGCGACCGCCGATCAAATAGATGTAGCGGTTGTGGGCCACGCCGCCGACTGCGCTATCCACGGCGACTGGAATGTCTTTGCCACGAGACCAGCGGCGCTCGCTGCCTTCATACACGTTTACATCGGGGAGCGTGAGTTCCGCGCCCTGATTATCTATCACAAAGCCGCCCATGAGGATGATCAGGCTCTTGGCTGTCACTGCGGAAGCGTTCACGCGGCCTGCGACTCCGGGCACGGTGCGGCCTTCGCGCCACTTCGGGTGGGCAAGGCTCATGGTGAAGACCTTGTTGGTAACGTCGTCCCAGGTTCTTTTAGCGCCGATACCCATGAGAGAAACTATCTCCAGTCCATTTTCTAGAACGGCCACGGCGTTGCCGGAAACCGCGGCTGGCATGGAAGGAATGTTTTTGGGTTCGGCCGCGCCCAGCATGAAGGCGGCGCAGAGAAGGAGGAAGATGAAGACCCGATGTTTCTTCATTGCTGAGATATTAACCCTTGAGCAACCACAAAGGACACCAAGGTACACGAAGGACAATCCGAAAACTAGAACCTCCGTGGTCCTGCGTTTTCTTTACGAGTTTGAAGAGGAAACTCGATTATGTTCTACTAGGTCGATTCTGAGTCCGGATGGCCACGCTAGCCTGACGGCATCTTTCTTAAGGAACTCCGTTGAACACCGTAGAACTGAACAAAATCCGCAAGTGCTATGACGAGTTTGTGGCCGTGGATGACTTGTCGTTGGTCATCCGGCCCGGAGAAGTTTATGGCTTGCTGGGGCCGAACGGCGCGGGCAAGACCAGCACGCTGCGCATGATGATCGGCATCACGTTTCCTGATTCCGGGAGCGTCTCGATGTTTGGCGAACCGTTGCGGCGGGCGCACTCGCAGCGGCTCGGTTATCTGCCCGAAGAACGCGGCCTGTACAAGAAGATGAAGGTTTTGGACCAGCTTGTATTTCTCGGGGAGTTGAAAGGATTGTCCGCGCGTGACGCGGCGCAACGCGCCCTGCAATGGTGCGAACGGCTTGACCTGAAAGAGTGGACCGGCAAGAAAGTTGAGGAACTCTCCAAAGGCATGCAGCAGAAGGCGCAGTTCATTGGGGCGGTAGTGCACGACCCTCAATTTGTTGTGATGGATGAACCGTTCTCGGGGCTCGATCCATCCAGCGCGCTGGTGTTGAAGGATGCGTTTCTCGATCTGAAGAAAGCGGGCAAGACTCTTTTGTTTTCGACGCATCGCATGGATACGGCGGAGCGGCTGTGCGACTCCATCTGCCTGATCAACCATGGGCGCGCGGTTCTGGAAGGCGATTTGGGCAAGGTCCGCGCGGGATACGGCAAGCGCAACGTGCAGATCAAGTACGAAGGCGATGCGCAATTCCTGAAAGATCCGAAGCTGGTGCAGTCGTTCAACGACTACGGAAATTACGTGGAAGTGCGGCTGGCTGCTGGCGCCGAACCGCAGGAGTTGCTGCAGGCGGCGGCGGCGCGCGCGCGGGTCAACAAGTTTGAGCTGATGGAGCCTTCGCTGGAAGAGATCTTCATCGAAGCTGTGGGGAAAGCTAATGCGTAACATCTCGCTGGTGATCAAACGCGAATATCTGGAGCGGGTGCGCCAGCGCTCCTTCATCGTGCTCACGCTACTGTTGCCGGCGATCATGATTGGCGCCTTTGTGATCCCGGCAAAACTTTCGCGCATGAAAAGCTCCACGATGAAAAAGCTGGTGGTGGTGACTTCGACGCCGCAGTTCGGCGAGATTGTGCGCCAGCAACTTCTGACGGCCAGCAAGCCGGATGACGAGGCCGCCGGCCCCAACAAAGATAAGGATAAGGAAGACGAGTACGAGGACAAACCGGGCCGCGACTACGCGATCGAGGTGGACGCGAACGCCAGCGAAGCCGAGCGGACAGCCTTGCGCAACCGCGTCAACTCGGGCGACATTGATGGCTTCCTGTGGCTGAGCGATGATGCGGTCGCGGCGCGCAAGGTTACGTACTACGGCCGGGAGAGCGGCGGGTTCCTGGAGAAGTCGTGGCTTAAAGACCAGTTGGACCGCGCCATCCTCTTGCATGAGCTTGCTCAACGCGGAGTCAGCGGCACGCAGGTCGACCAACTGCTCCAGCCTGTGAAACTCGAGACCATGCGCGTGGAAGGCGGCAAGGAGACCAAGGCCAACGACAAGGGAATGTTCTTTACGATCTTTGCCATGGTGATGCTGTTGTACACCGCGGTCATTTTCTATGGCGTTTCGGTGATGCGCGCGGTGCTGGAAGAAAAAAACTCGCGCGTCATGGAAGTTTTGCTTTCCTCGGCAACGTCAACCGAACTCATGGCGGGGAAGCTGATTGGCGTGGGCGCGGTGGGCCTGACGCAAATCGCGATCTGGATCGTGATGGCCGGAACCTACGCGTTGCCGGCACTGGCGGCGAGCGCGAGCACGGGAGAGATCCGGATTGCGCCTCTGACCCTGGCGGCGTTTGCCCTGTTCTTTGTGCTGGGATACCTGCTCTACAGCAGCGTGTATGCCGCCATTGGCGCAGTGATCACCAGCGAGCAGGAGGGGCAGCAGCTTCAGTTCATCATCATTCTTCCGCTCATCGTTTCGGTTTTCATGATGGGGCCGGTGATGCGCGCTCCGGACGCCCCGGTTGCGGTGTGGACTTCGATGGTTCCTTTCTTCTCGCCCGTGCTGATGTATTTGCGGATCGCGGTGCAGCCGCCGCCGGTCTGGCAAATCGCTCTTTCTCTACTGCTGCTGGTGGGGACGATCGCGGGGATTCTCGTTCTCTGCGCGCGTATCTACCGCATCGGCATTCTGATGTATGGCAAGCGGCCGACGTTGCCGGAGATCGTGAAGTGGTTGAAGTATGCTAAGGGTTGATTCTTGAGACCAGGCCAACTTAATTATTCAATCGGGTCTTATTCAATCAGACCCTGGCGCGCGGCATGGATGAAGTCCGTGTAGGCGGGCTGTTCTCCGCCGGCCCGCACCTGGCTGGCGATCTGGCCGCGATGATACGCGGAGTGCAAAACGACGTGGGTCAGAATGTCTTGCACGCTACTTGCCCACGGCTCGCCTTTACTGTTTTTGTAGGTGACTTTTTCGGAGAGCCCGGCCGCAGAAATCTCGCCGAAGAATTCGCGCCATAGCCCGTCGAGTTCGGCGATTTGCGCTTCGCATTGATCGAGGGTGAAATCTGGCCACACCGGCAGGCTTTGCGCCTGCTTGCGAATGCGCTCCAGCCACAGGCGCTCGGCGGAAAGAATGTGTGCAAGAAGTTTTACCGGCCGCGCGGTTGGGCGTGCGCTGGCTTTTAATCCGGCGAGTGCTTCACGGTTCGCCCAGTCATCATAGGCAAACTGACGGCGCAGATGTTCGAGCAGATCCATCCCTCAGTTGCCCACTACGAATAGATGCCCATCATTCTGCACGTAGAGTTTTCCATCCGGCCCTACGGAAAGCGGAGTGTACGCGGTGCCGATCGCTTCCTTCAGAAAAATCTTCTGCTGCGGCGTCGTGAAAACGCCAACATTCCCCTGCGGCAGCGAGTACACGTTGCCGTCTTCGCTGTTCACATACACCATGCTGTTGGAATCGATGACGGGCGCGTTGACGCACCATTCGTATCCGTTGGGATTGTTTGGGCCAGTGGTGGTGCTCTGGAACTGCCACTCGATGTTGAGATTCGCGTCCAGCTGCGTGATGTAATACGGGCCAGCAGCAGTGGGCGTGCACACGGGATTGCCTTGCTGATAACAGTAGGCCTGCGTGGGGTAGTGATTGTCTTTGATGACAATCGAGTAAGTTCCACCGTGGCTGTATACCGCCGGAGTTGAATCCCATCCAAAGGGGTAGGCGTTCTGAAAAACTCCACTCGAATTGAATTTGAACAAATGTCCGCGGCTGTAGTTGTAGTTGTCGAGAGCGCCGAAAAGAATGCTGCCATCCGGCAGCACGGTGGGTGTTGAGGATGCTTGATCGTAAACCACGCCGGAACCGGGGGCGTTGGTTGTGGGATCGACCCCTGCAGTGGTTCCGAAACTGCAACTGTTCGGCGTGGTGGTATTGTTCGCAATGGGAAGCAGAACGCCGCAACCGTCGTTGAGCAAGTTCTGCATGGAGGCGGTCCACTTCGGCGTAAGGTCTGGATTGGCCGCAACGAGATACGAGACCATGGGATCGAAATGCGCCCGGCTCACGGTGTAGATCGTGCCATCGGCGCCGATCGCCGGCGAAACATTTACGCCCGGCCTTTGCGATCCGCAGAATGTAGTGGGTGCAACTGAGGTTGGGGTCGGCGGCCAGGGAAACGCCGGCTGCGGATTGGCATAAAAGAATGTGGCAGGACAATTCGCACTGCCCCCCGCCGGAGCCGTGGGCACAAGCGATGCGTAGGTGGCTGTGGTCGCGGCGTCGGCGGAGCTAACTTTCACCAGCCACGCTCCCTGAACATCCTGCCCGTACCAGGGATCGGCGACGCTGGGATCGCCTAACCATATGACGTTGTAGTAGACGCCGCCGTTGGTTGTGGGAGTGGCATCGGTGGTGAGCGGGCCTGAAACGAATGTATTGGCGGGCACGACTACGCCGGCCGCGAACGGATTGATCTGCGAAACCGACGTGCCGGTGTTCTTGTCCACCTTCCAGAGGGTGCCGGCCGCGCCGGGAACATAGATGTAGCCGTTGGCCAGCACGGGATGAAACACCGGTTCCCATCCGCCGAGTCCATTGCCGTTCGGCTCCGGCTTCCAGTCGGTCGCGAAAGTCCAGATCAGCACTGGCTGGCCGTTCTCCCACGTATAGCGGGTCACGTTCCATGTGAGCTGGTTCCATGCATTCGGACCGCATGGAGCTGGAGTGCCGGAGCCCGGAGGATTGCAAGAAGGATAAGTGCCGCTCTTGCTCTCCATGTAGAAGTCGTTGCCGTCGGTCAATGTAGCCTGGTAGTGTGCCAGAAGTTCGCCGTTCGATTCATTCTGTTCCTGTGTGACGAACGGGTCATAAACAACATCAGCCAGCTTGTTGTTCAGTTGCTGCGCGGCAATGCTGATCGCTCCGCTGTGTTGCGGAGTCGCACCCCACTGCGGGTAGAAAGGATTGTTCGATGCGGGAGGTGGTGCAACCTTCATTCCGCCCGATGAGCCGCCGCCACATCCGGTCAGCGAGAGCGTGATTCCAACCAGGGCCAATGCCGCGAGCAGGCACAGAGTCGTCAAACGGATATGGATCGGCATGGAAGACCTCCGAATATGGCGAAGGCGGTTGAACCGTCCCCGGAAGTTTACCATCGGTGACAACGAGGACCGGATTGCAATTGTGTTAACAGTCCGTTCACAATCTAAGGGTAGACTTGCGAAATCATGCACCGCAAAGCGGCAACACCGCGGACAGCAATAGAAGAGCCCGCTCCGCCTGGCACCGTCGAAGCGATGCCCGGTCCTGACAAGGCCGCCGCCAAGAACGCCGGCAGGAAGGGTACGGGATCGCTCGACGATCTGTCGCGCACCGCGCTCAAAGCATTCCTCATCGCACGCGACGCCGCCTTCAACGTGCGCGACCTGCTCACGCACTCCTCGCGGATGGCTTTCCTGGCGATCAAAGATTGCGAACAGGAACTCGATGTCATTGAACGCTATATCGATGAGCGCCTGCCCGCAGCGATCACACGCGTGAACGAGATACGCGCGAGGCAGTTGCTCACCAGCCTGAAGTGCACCACCAATCTGGAGCGCATCGGCGATCTCATGATGAGCGTCGCCATGCGCGTGCAGTCACGGACCGCAAAGATGGCGGCTGCCGACGTTCGCCAACTCGTAGAAATGTCAGCGACGCTGCGCGAGATGCTCGACCTGGTTTACCGCGGATTCGTCAATCTCGATCTGGAGTGCGCCCGCAAGGTTCTGCAAATGGATAAGGACATCGACCGCGTGTGCCACGGTCTGTTCCAGAAACACCTTACCGAACAAGCGTCAGACAATCCCTCCGCCTTTGACGTGCTGCTGATGGCGCAAGCTTTGGAGCGCGCCGGCGACCACACCACAAATCTCGCCGAAGATCTCTACAGCCTCATCGAAGGACGCAGCCTGCGGCACGCGCCCAAGAAGAGGGCAGCAACGTAAAAGCAGTGGTCAGTGGCTAGTGGTCAGTGGTCAGTTCCCGCGCTGGCTTGCTCGACGAAAGGTTCGGTTTTCACTGACCACTGACCACCGACCACTGCTTTCTAAATTCATCATTCCTTAACACGCGGGAAACATTCTCGCAACATTCCCAACATACAGTCTATGCAGAATCCGGCGCGCCGGAGAAATCTCGTCCGGCGCGCCGGGCTGCCACAGGTGACGATGCACTCTCCCACGGGATCTTACGAGCCACTCCGCGACGCGGGTGTTGCGACTGTGTCTCGTACCTTGGTCTTCGTGGTGGAAGATGAAGAAGACATCGCGCGTCTGATTTCGCACAACCTCCAGGCCGCTGGCTTTGACGTGCAAAGCTTCGTCAGCGGCGGGTCGGTGATTTCGGAAGCCCTGCGCGAGATGCCGGCGCTTTTCCTTCTGGATGTGATGCTTCCGGGCGCGGACGGCTTCGACCTGTGCCGGCAGATTCGGCAAACGCCCACGCTTTCCTCGACGCCCATTATTTTCCTGACCGCCAAGACTGCCGAGGCCGACCGCGTGAAGGGACTCGAAATGGGCGGGGACGATTACATCACCAAGCCCTTCAGCCCGCGCGAATTAGTGGCGCGGGTGCGCAGTGTGCTGCGCGGCTTACGCCAGGCGCCGGTAAGGCCGGAAGTGCTTCGCCTGGGCGATCTTGAAATCGACGCTTCTTCGATGACGGTGCAGGTGCAGGGCAGGGTGGTTCTGACCACCGTGCGCGAATTTCGCCTGCTGGAGTATCTGGCAACCCATTGCGGGCGTGTGCTCACCCGCGACCAGTTGCTCGATGCCGTGTGGAAAGAGACTCCCTTCGTGACGCCGCGTTCGATCGACGTTTATGTGCGGCGGCTGCGGGAGAAAATAGAGGCCGATCCGCGCCATCCGAAATATCTCAAGACGCTGCGCGGCATTGGCTATCGTTTCGAATCGCCGAAGTAGGGCAGGGGTCAGGGATTAGGGAATAGACTTGCCTGATATCTAACCTCTAACCCCTATTCCCTAGCCCCTAAGCTAGCCCTACCGGTTTATGTCCTCCTTCGACTGCAAACGCTTCACGTACTTCTCCAGATTCGACCGGTTGGCATCATCCGGCACGCCGGAGAGTGCAGCCTGCATTTCCTTGATGGCTTTGTCGAAGTCGCCCTGGCCGCTGTAGACGCGGGCCATGCCGACGTGCGACGTCCAATAATCTGGGAACTTCTTGGCATTCGAACGAAAAATAGCGAATGCTTCTTCCTGCTTCTTCTCGCTCTGCAACTGGCGGCCATAGAAATAAAGCTGTTGCGCCGATGCCAACTCCACCGCCTGGTTGCGGGCGGCCGTGGCGTCATCTTTACGGCCCATGGCGTCGAGAATCTTCGACTTGGTCATGATGTTGTCGAAGCGTGCTTCCGTCTTGATGGATTGCTCTTCATCCTTCAGTGCCTCATCCAGATTTATTTTGCTGGTGAGATAGTAGTTCGCCACGTCGTCCCAGCTCTCCCAGTAATACTGATTGAGCCCGCGCAATTGCCGGTGAATGCTGGCTTTGACGATGTCGTTGACCTTGACCGCAACTTGGAATGGCACCGCAACCTTTTCCCAGCGCAGAGTGAGCACAGTTGAGTCGGGCTTGATGTCATCAAAGTCGTAAGTCAGCGCGTCGTGGAATTCAGCCGCCTGTGGCTTCACGGTGATGCGCAGCGCGTCCTCATCCTGCTTATAACTGAAGCTCCCCCATGCCATGGAGGCTTTTGAGAAGATCACGGTCCACTGATTTTCGCCGGGAATCATGTGCAGGCCATAGGTGCCCTTGTCGAGCGGTTGGCCCTCAATCGTGACCGGGTCGGTGAATGTGACGGTGGTATTTTCGTTGGCTCCGGCGCGCCAGACTTCTCCGTAAGGCACAACCTTGCCCCAGATTTGGCGGCTATTCACCAGCGGCCGGTGGTAGTTGACGGTAATGTCGGTAAGGCCAATGCGTTGCGTGATTACGGCATGCTGGCTCTGCCGCGGCAGATCGAGCATTACAGTTTGGGCGGAGCAGATACTCGCTAACAACAAAATGCTGGCTAACCAAACAAGCAGCCGAGGTCTGTGCATGGAAGACTCCTCTCCGTGTGGGAATATCGACAGCCGATTCAGCCGCAACCCTGGGACGAAGCAGCTTGGATGGAACGCGTGCGCCTGACCGCTGTGCTGTTGGCCTTAGACGGCTGGGGATTGCCAAGGTAAGCGGAACTTGGGACCCGACAATTGTGATTTCAAAGCGTGGCTTGGTAGGTTTGCCACTGCTGCTTGAGTCTTTCCATGAATGAGATGAATCGCGGGTCTTTTCTCAGGTTGTCCAGATTCTTGTCGCCTTCGAACAAAGGGTAGTTCGGGAGGCCCTCCTCCGCGGTCACTTGCAACCATTTGAGTGCCGGCTCGGGCTGGTGCATCAGCGCGTAGGCAGAAGCGATGTTATAAGACGTGTGATGAAAGTGAATATATCCCCGGCCGATCTCAATGGCGTGCTGGATCGCGGCTTCCGCTTCCTTCTGCTTGCCGGCTTGGGCCAGCATCATGGCCTTCACGCTGGTGATCAAGCCGCCCTCGTCTTTCGCATAGTCTCTTAGCAATTGCTCAATTAATGCCGACGCCTCTTCGTTCCGCCCCAGCCGGAATAAAACGTTGGATTTGTAAGCACCTACGTTAGGGTTTTTTTCGATCGGGGTAGTGTTGAAGATCTGAAAGGCCTCTTCGTACTTCAGCCCGGCACATCTGGATTTGGCCCAACCGGAATCTCGCCAGCGTGTTGCCCGGATTGATCGCCAACGCCTTTTCCAGCTCTTGCCAACCTTTGTCGAGCAAACCGATATGAAGATAGACATATCCCAGTTGGTGATGCGCCTCATCGAAATTGGGGTTCAGTTCGATGGCTCGCTGGTAGGAGTGAATTGCCTGTTCGTGGGGGAAGCGCTTATAGGGAGTCCACAAAATCAGGCCTCGAGCAAAATGCCCCTCGGCCAGATTGGGGTCGATGGCCAGCGCTTTTTCCACCGCCACTTCCGCATCCTCATTTAATTTGTTCTTCTCGGGGCCGGGCGCGAACAAGCGCGCTTTTATGGAGTAAGCGCGAGCCAGTTCGGCATAAGCAGCCGCGAAATTCGGGTCAGCGGCGATGGCCTGTTGGAACAGTTTGATCGCAGCTTCATTGTTCGCTGGATTCTCGCTGCTGACATTTACCCTGCCGCGCAGGTAGGCATCGTAAGCTGGGGAGTTCGCAGACGGGGCACTGGACACAGCCGTCGGCTTCGGCGCCCGCAACGTCCGCACATATACACCTGCCGCCACTACCATCGCGACGACTCCGATCAGCAGCCCAACTCTTGCGGCGCTAAGGCCGCGCGGCTTTCCCGCAGCGGAGAGGTTGGCCGAGTGCGGCTTAGCAGATGTTGCCATGCGCCTCGGTATCCCCTGTTCATCGTCAGACTCTTTGCAGATATAGCGCAAGTCCGCTATCAGATCGCTCATTGTCTGATAGCGCAGGGCGGCATTCTTCTCGAGGCACTTATGGACCAGTTGCTCCTCCCCGCCGCGACCAGGGGCGTCGGAGTTGCTGATGGGCGGAGGATCTATGGTGAGGATCGCCGAGATAAGCTCTGCCTTGGATTTCGCCTCGAATGGTCTGCGCCCGCTCAACAATTCATATAACACCGCGCCGAAGCTGAAGATGTCGCTGCGGCAATCCAGTTCCTCGCCGCGCACTTGCTCGGGAGACATGTACGGCAGCGTTCCCACCAGCATTCCCGGCATGCTCAGCAGACTCGCCGTATCGGCATCAACAATTTGGGGATCGCGCACCACCTTGGCCAGTCCGAAGTCGAGCACTTTGACCTGCGCGCCGGTCGTGAGCATGATATTTTCCGGTTTGATGTCACGATGAACAATGCCGCGGGCATGCGCTTGTTTCAGCGCCTCAGCTATCTGTTCGGCGATCGCTAATGCCTCCAGCACATCGGGCCCGTGGTGCCTCAGCCTCGCTGCCAGGGTTTCCCCTTCGATGTATTGCAGGACGATGAAGCTGCAATCACCCTCCTGTCCGACTTCGTAGATCGCGCATATGTTTGGGTGGTCGAGCGTGGCTGCGGTTTTGGCCTCCCGCAGCAGGCGTTGCCTGGCACGCTCGTCGCCGGCAATCTCAGGAGGGAGAAACTTGATCGCGACCTTCCGGCCCAGCAGTTGATCCTCCGCCAGGTAAACCTCGCCCATGCCGCCCCGCCCCAGTTTCTCGAGGATTCGGTAGTGCGAGATGGTTCGGCCAACCATGGTTGCGGCTCATGTTAGGTCTGGAGCGAGACCAAGTCAATGAAAACAAGCAATTATCGATAGGCGAATAAAGAGCGAATACGCCTCTTGGGCCTTCCGATCCCGCTGTTCCCTGAAATTTTCCCGAGGTTAGACAAATGCTGTGGACCCGACTGTCTTACTATTGAGGCCGTAGCATGGACCCAGCGCAGGGAAGCGTCGCCGAAATTGAGCTGCTCTATCGCCAGCACGGCCCCGCGCTCCTTCTGTTTGCGTCGGCCATTACGGGCGAACGAAGCAGAGCCCAGGACGCAATCCATCACGTATTCCTGACGCTGCTTCAGAATGGGAAACTTCGTCGAGCGAGCGACAAGAAAGCTTACCTGTTCGGTTGTGTTCGCAACGCCATTCTCAACGAACGTAAACGCCAGGAGCGCAGTAGTCCCCTTGATGATTCAGCGTGGTTTAGCCCGCCAGATCAAGACTATACGGCAGAACAAAACTTGCGGCTCGCACTAGCCGCCCTTCCCGGCGACCAGAGACAAGTCGTTGTCCTGCACGTTTGGGGCGAGCTCACATTCTCGCAAATCGGCGATCTATTGGAGGTCAGTTCGAATACAGCCGCTTCACGATATCGCTATGCACTCGGCAAGCTACGAGACTCAATGCTGCCCAAGGAGAATTCCTGTGCCGAACTTAGATGATGAGCGTTTTGAAATCTATTTGAAGCGATTTCGTCCGGCGATGCCAGACCCGTTGCTTGTAAGTGAGAGCAGGCCAGTACCCCGTCGTCCTTTCGTTCTCGCGATCTGGGCGGTGGGCGCTGTTGCGATAGTGATCTTAGGAGTGGCAAGTCTCCGGATTTTCAATCACGGGATTGTCGTGGATTCCAGTCGTTCTGGCTCGGTTCAAGGGCTTGGGCCAACGCCGCCACTTACTATCCGCGACGCCAATGCATTACTCCGAAAAGCTCCGTCGTATAAGGCTCTGATGAACGAGTTGGCGCTTCATCCAAACAGTTCAACCTTTTCAAAAAACAAGCAGAGCGCGTTCGCCGTGCTGGGCAAGGAGAAACCAAAACTATGAAACGAATCAAGGTGATGGCATCGACTGCTGTAATGCTGGTGTTCATGTTCGGGACGGCAATGGCCCAGCGGCCGGCGCTGGCCGATAATGCAGCGCTGCGCTACTGGGCGGCATTCTCCCAACTGCAAGACGCTGCTATCACCGACCAGGAAGCCAAGGAACTGGATTCCGTGCTCGATGGAATGGGACCGTTTGACATTTCACGCTATAACGATCTGATTCAGAAGAACACGCCGGCACTTGAAATCATGGCGCGTGGAACCTTGCTGCCGAATTGCGATTGGGGATTGGATTATGGGCTGGGAGAGAACGTTCCGGTCGATTATGCGCGGAAGGCATTAGTCCTGGGACGGCTGAATATCCTGTACGCAATGCGCTTGTATCACAGCGGCAATAAGGATAGAGCGATTGACGCGATCGCAGCGGGATTGCGATTTTCACAAGATGTGGCCAATGGCGGGGCACTCTTTCCAACTCTCGTGGCGAAAGATCTTCTGGTCAGTCACTTCATGGCAGCGGGCGATGTGCTTCGCATGGGGCAGCTTTCTGCAGCGCAGCGATCCCGGCTACAGAACGCGGTCACAGCAGTGGGCAAAGGTCTGGACTGGCCAGCTGCCGCCAAAAGAGACATGGAGGCGCTGGCGCCACGCTATTCCGGAGATTCGCAGGGCGCGGCGGCCCTGAGCCGTATCATTTCAGCCTATAGTGCGTTTCTTAAGGATGAATCCAATCTGGCAAGCCTGATGAATGCAATCAATCAGGCGCCGCCAGACCTTCAAAGCTTGATTCCGAATCCGAAGCGGGTCGAGCAACAGAAGCAGGAATTCACCAACAAGCTTCAGCAACTGCGCACGCTCCTGCAATGAAGGGCCCTCGCCGGCCGTCTGCAAGGCGGTGGCCAAAATCCCATGATCAATTGACGTTAAATCGCCATCACTCAAAACTAAATTCTGGACAGAGTCTTAACCTGCTTGACAATCCCAGTCCCCGGGTGCAGAATTCTCATAGGCGAATAAAAAGCGAATACGCCTCTGGGCCTTCCGAGCCCGCTGTTCCCTGAAATTTCCCGAGGAACCTATGTCTTCCGCAGTGGTTTCCACTTCGGCGGCCCAAGGCCGCCCTTTTGTTTTTGATGTTGAAGATGGGGCTGGGGTATGCCCGCAGCCTTCCGGTGCGGAGGTTGGCGAGGCGCGCCCGCCGCAACGAGTCGTGCCGGTTGTTTCTGCTGGAGCTTTCAAAGATGCAAGGCTGGCCGGTGTTACTCCGGCGTCGCGGCTGGCGGTGCGCCCCGCGCCAGAAATGGTTTCAAGCGGCATTGCCGCCATGGACGCCCTTACCGGAGGCCTGCCGCGCGGCTGCCTGACTGAAATTTGCGGTCCAGCCTCTTCCGGCCGCACCACGCTGCTGCTGGCCGCACTGGCCGCTGCCACCCGGCGTGGAGAATTCTGCGCGGTCGTGGATGCCAGCGATGCGCTCGATCCGCAGTCTGCCGCCGCCGCAGGGGTTGAATTGAACCGGCTGCTGTGGGTCCGCTGTGGAGAAAATTCTCCAGAGAAGTGCCTGGAACAACTTTTGCGTGTTGCCGATTTGCTGCTGGAAAGCGGAGGCTTCGGACTAATCGCCCTCGATCTCGGCGATCTGCCGCCGCAAGCCGCGCGCCGTATTCCGCTGACTACGTGGTTCCGTTTCCGCCGCGCCGTCGAACATACGCCTACGGTGCTTCTGGCCATCGAGCGCCAGTCTATCGCCGGAAGCTGCTCTTCTTTATTGATCAAGCTGGGGTGGGCAAAGCGGGGAGCATCAGGAAATCGAACAACCGCACGGCTCATGGATTCTCAATTTCCGGCACCCACACACGCGCAATTGCTGACCCAACTGGAAATCACAGCGGAATTGGTGCGCTCAACATTGGATCGCAAGCCGGTCCGTTCCGCCGAAATTACATTCGCCAGCAAAACCGCCTGGGCGGGATGAAAAACCAGTGGTCAGGGATCAGTGGCCAGTGGCCAGAAAATCGACACTGACCACTGGCCACTGACCACTGATTCACCATGGCTTTTGCCTGCATCTACGTGCCGAACTTCCCCGTGGCCGCGGTATTTCGCGCCGAACCGGAGTTGCGCCCGCTGGCCGTAGCCGTTTTCGAGGGCAAGCCTCCGCTGGAAAAAATTTTTGCCGTGAATGAAAGCGCAACCCGCATAGGTATCGCACCCGGAATGACAAAAGCCCAGGCAGAATTGTGTTCGGAGTTGACGCTGCGTGCGCGTTCTTCGTTGCAGGAAACTTCGGCACACGCCGCCCTGCTGGATTGCGCGCAATCGTTCTCCCCCTGCGTGGAAGATGCCGCGCCTGACACGGCGCTGGTAGATATCGAAGGCATGGAATCGCTTTTCGGTTCTCTGCCTGAAATTGCTCATGCCATGTCTCACCGCATTAACAGTCTGGGACTCGAAGCCAATATCGCCGTAGCTTCGAATCCCGACGCAGCCGTACTCGCCGCCCGCGGATTTTCCGGCGTGACCGTGATTCCGCCTGGGAAAGAAAGCGAGTCTCTGGGATCTCTTCCCGTGGAAGTTTTGTTCGCTGATTGGAATGCAGGAGCAGAGCGGGAAGGAAAGCAGAAAGAAGACGAGCAAAAAAAAGATGCAGCCCGCCTGCTCACAACTCTGCAGCGTTGGGGCATCCGCAATCTGCGCGCTCTGGCGGCGTTGCCGGAAATTGCTCTGAGCGAGCGCCTGGGTCAGGAAGGTCTGCGCCTGCAGCAACTGGCGCGGGGCGCGGCTTCTCGCACGCTGGTCCCAGCAGAAGCGCCCGCGGTATTTGAAGAAGCAGTCGAGTTGGAATTTCCCATCGTGCTGCTGGAGCCGCTGGCTTTTCTGCTGAATCGTCTGCTGGAACAGATTTGTGCGCGCCTGGCGTCGCGCGCCCTGAACACGCAGGAGTTGCAGTTAACGCTGGAACTCGAAGGCTTCTCGTCCTTCAATCAACAATCAGAAATCAACCATCCCCAATTGTCTGCACAATCGGAAATTGGAAATCGGCAATCGGCAATCCGTTCCACCCGATTTCAGCGCACGCTTCGCCTTCCTCTTCCCATGCTCGATCCCAAACTTTTTCTCAAGCTGCTGCAACTGGATTTGAACGCGCATCCGCCGGGAGCGCCCATCAAAAAAATTCATCTTACCGCAGAACCAGCGCGGCCCCGTTCTGCACAGGGCGGCCTGTTTCTGCCTCCATCGCCGGAGCCGGAAAAGCTGGAACTTACGCTGGCGCGCATTTCGAGCCTGGTCGGCGAATCCCGCGTAGGCTCACTGGAGTTGCTGGATACATATCGTGCCGAAGGTTTCCGCATGAAGCGCTTCGTGCCGGGGTCCTATTCAAAAGGATCAGATTCAAGAACGAACCATCAAAAGGCCGTGGCTGAAGAAAAATCCGCAGTCGCAGCTCTGCGCATGTTCCGCCCGCCGCTGCGTGCCACTGTGACTTTGGAAAACGGGGAACCAGCGCGCGTGGTCTGCTCGAAGAAAAAAGAAGCGCAGGGCAATGTGCTCTGGAAGGCCGGCCCCTGGCGCAGTTCCGGGGACTGGTGGGAGCGAGAAGCCTGGGCCCGCGATGAGTGGGACATCGCTCTGCAAACTGCAGAAGGAGTAGCTCTCTACCGGCTGGTGCACGACCTGCTGCGTGGAATCTGGTTCGTGGAAGGAACGTATGACTGAAAACAGTGGCCAGTGGCCAGTGATCAGTGGCTAGTTAAACCTTTTCGCTTTTCTGACCACTGACCACTAATGTATATCGAGCTCCACGCCCGCTCGGCTTTCAGCTTCCTCGAAGGTTCTTCCCTGCCTGAGGATCTGGCAGAAATTTGCGCCCAACTCAAAATGCCCGCCATGGCGCTGCTCGATACCGACGGCGTCTACGGTGCGCCGCGCTTTCACCTGGCCGCAAAGAAACTTGGGATCAAAGCGCACATCGGCGCGGAAGTCACAACGTGCTTACCACGGAGTCACCGAGACACGGAGAAGACAAAAGCAAATCCACGATCTTCTGAAAATCAACAAACAAAAATTACTCAACAATTCAAGAATTCCTCCGTATCTCAGTGCCTCCGTGGTGGGTTCCGCCTTCCTCTCCTCGTTTCCTCCCGCGCCGGCTATCAAAATCTCTGCCGCCTGATCACCAAAATGAAGTTGCGCGCCAAAAAAGGCGAAGGTTCGGTCCGCCCAGGAGAACTGGAAGAGCATGCTCAAGGACTCATTTGCCTGACTGGCGGCGCGGACGGGCCCTTAGCCGCCGCGTTGCAGCACGGCGGCATTGAAGCAGCTCGCAACCAAATCGAGCAACTGATTGGATTGTTCGGCCGCAGCAACGTGTACATCGAACTGCAGCGCCATTTCCACAGGGAAGAAGAAACCCGCAACCGCGCCGCCATCGCAATCGCCCAATCACTCAATCTTCCTCTGCTCGCGACCAATGGCGTCTGCTACGCCGCTACGAAAGATCGCGAACTCTGCGACGCCTTCACTGCCATCCGCCATCACCGCACGCTATCGACTGCCGGACGCCTGCTGGCACGCAATTCCGAGCGTCACCTGAAATCGCCGCAAGAGATGCAGCAACTCTTCGCCGACCTGCCCGAAGCGTTAGCCAACACGCTCGAACTTTCTTCCCGCCTCGAATTCACGCTCAACGATCTCGGCTATGAATTCCCCCGCTATCCCGTTCTCGAAGGCGAGACCATGACCTCGTTCTTGCGCGAGCGTTCCTGGGAAGGCTTTCGCCAGCGCTATGGCCGCGCCACAGCCGATATGCAAACCCGCGCCCGCCGCCAGATTGAGCGCGAACTCGCTCTGATCGAAAAACTAAAACTTGAAGGCTACTTTCTCATCGTGTGGGACCTGGTGCGCTTCTGCCGCGAGCAAAACATTCTGCTGCAAGGCCGCGGATCGGCCGCCAACAGTGCCGTCTGCTATTCACTCGGCATCACTGCCGTCGATCCCATCAGCATGGAGCTTCTCTTCGAGCGTTTTCTATCGGAGGAGCGCGGCGAGTGGCCTGACATCGATCTCGATTTGCCCAGCGGCGATGAGCGCGAAAAAGTTATCCAGTATGTTTACCGGCGCTACGGCGAGCGCGGCGCGGCCATGACTGCGAATGTCATCACCTATCGCAATCGCATGGCAGCGCGCGAGATGGGCAAGGCGCTGGGCTTCGACCCGGAAACGCTCGCGAAGATTTCCGCCGCCGTCGCCACCTGGGAATTTCGCGACGAAAACGATGCGCTCGACCGCCGCTTCCGCGATGCCGGGCTCGACCTCAACCATCCCCGCCTCCGCAAATATTACGAGCTATGCCTCGCCGTGCAAGATATGCCGCGCCATCTCGGCCAGCACTCCGGCGGCATGGTCATTTGCCAGGGGCAACTCGACTCGGTCGTTCCCCTCGAACCTGCATCCATGCCCGGCCGCGTAGTGGTGCAGTGGGACAAAGAAGATTGCGCCGACATGGGCATCATCAAAGTCGATCTGCTCGGCCTGGGCATGATGGCCGTGCTCAAAGATTCGATCGAACTGATTCGCAATCACTACCACGAAGAAGTCGATCTGGCGCATCTTCCGCAGGATGATCCCACGGTGTATTCCGCGCTGCAGCGGGCCGATACCATTGGCCTGTTCCAGGTGGAAAGCCGCGCGCAAATGTCGTGTCTGCCGCGCCTGCGCCCGAAACGCTTTTATGACATCGTGGTGCAGGTGGCGATCATCCGGCCGGGGCCGATCGTCGGCCAGATGGTGAATCCTTTCCTGCAGCGCCGCCAGGGACGCGAAGAAGTCACATATCCGCATCCATCGCTGGAACCTGTGCTCAAGCGCACGCTGGGCGTACCGCTGTTTCAGGAGCAACTGCTTCGTCTCGCCATGATCGCAGCCAACTTCACCGGCGGCGAAGCCGAAGAACTGCGCCGTGCCATGGGCTTCAAACGCTCGCAGGCGCGCATGAAAGAAATCGAAACCAAGCTGCGCGCCGGCATGACGCAAAACAAAATTCCGCCGAAAGCGCAGGAAGAAATTATTCTCTCCATCACCTCTTTCGCGCTCTACGGATTTCCCGAATCGCACGCCGCCAGCTTCGCGCTGATCGCCTATGCCAGCGCATATTTGAAATGCCACTATCTGGCCGCCTTCACCGCCGCCTTGCTCAACAACCAGCCCATGGGTTTTTATTCTCCCGCGACGATCACCAAAGACGCGCAGCGCCACGGGTTGAAAATGCTGCCGGTGGATGTGACGCGCTCGGAGTGGATGTGCAGTTTGGAAGCAGTTGCCAGTTGCCAGTTGCCAGTTGCCAGTAACGTCGTTGGTCCCTTCGCTGTGCTCAGGGCAGGCTCAAAACGGTCGTTGGTCGTTGGCCAAGAAGAAGACGCAGCCGAGAAGCGACGGCAGAATACAGCCCACGGCGCAAGCCGTGGGTTAGATGCCGGAAATGAAAAAGCCCCGGAGGGGCGAAAGACAATCGCGCTACGCTTGGGCTTGCGTTACGTTCGCGGCTTGCGCGAGGAGGCTGCTATAGAACTGGTACGCGCACGCGCCCACGCGCCATTCATTTCCATCCACGATCTGACTCGCCGCGTTCCAGAACTGCGCAAGGACGAACTCACCACTCTGGCAGAAATTGGCGCGTTGAATGCAATCGCGAGTACCGAGTCCCGGGTACCGAGTAAAACCTTCATCATTCCAACCCCCGAGCGCAAGCGCGGGGAACCTCGGAACTCGGGACTCGGGACTCGGGACTGGAAGCTTCACCGCCGCGATGCTCTCTGGCAGGTAGAACGCGCCGTGCGCGGCTCCGGGCCGCTGCTCGATCAACAACCCGAACCCGATTCACCTTCTCCGCTCCAGCCCATGAATCACGAAGAGCGCCTGGTTGCCGACTTCCGCGGCACCGGCCTCACCGTGGGCCCGCATCCTATGGCGTATCGCCGCGAATGGCTCAATGCCATGGGCATTCGCCGCGCCTGCGAACTCCGCGATCTTCCCAGCGGCAAGCGTCTGCGCATCGGAGGCTGCGTTATCGTGCGCCAGCGTCCGGGAACTGCCAAGGGGTTTGTTTTTGTGAGTTTGGAAGATGAAACTGGAGTGGCCAACGCGATCATCACGCCCGATCTTTTTCACCGCAACCGCCTGCTGCTGGCTTCAGAGCGCTTTCTGGCAATCGAAGGAATTTTGCAGAATCAGGACAACGTGATCTCAGTAAAAGCGGAACGCGTGCAGCCATTATTCGTTACGAAAGCCGAAACCACGTCCCACGACTTCCACTGAATGGGTCTGAAAACCAGAACTGAAAACCAGAAACTGAGAGAACTGAGAACTACTCCGGCGGTCCCTCGGGACCACCACCCTGTTGCGGTGCGAACGGCAGCCGGACGGCAGCGCGCATGACTTCGCGCTCCTCTGGCGAGAACATCTTCTTGAACCGGCCGGAATCGATGAGTTTTTCGCGCCGCTCCGGCGGCATGGCGCTCAGGTCGCGTATCGCGGTTCTTACCATGGGCCGCCGCTCGGGCGGAAGCTGCTGCATCCGGTTGAATACGTCACGCGCCTGTTGCTTCTGGTCCGGCGTCAAGTGCGCCCACCGGTCCATGTTATCCACAATGCGCTGCTGTTCCCGCGGCGGAAGGCTCGCGAAACGGTGCAACTCACTTCGTAAACGCTGTTGCTGCTGCGGAGTCATGCGGCGGAATCCGGGATCGTTCTGCAACGCGCGATCCTGCTCACCCGGCGGCAGGCCCTTGTAGCGGCGCAGCCAGTCCCCGGCATGCGCTTGTGGAGGGTGCTGCGGATGATTCTGATTCTGCGCCGGCGGCCGCGCCTGCACAGGCCGGTAGCTGCTAACCTGCGCCCAACCGAGGGAGAAAGACACGACAACGGCCGCTGCCGACAGCACAGCCGTCGTCATCCATCCTGCTATGACTTTCCGCATTCTCCCCCGCCCTTACGTTTTGAACTTGTGTTCCGCGATTTCGCACTTCGACTTCCGGTTACGGATTCTCCACCACGTCGTGCTGCACCTGCATGTCATCCAGCAGCTCGAACTCGGAATACAGATCGTGATTTTTCTCCAGAGCCTGCAAATCGCTGACCGCAGTACCCGGCACCGCCGCTTCATTCACCGCTACCACGTAATCCGCCGGCCTGCTACTGTCGCTCCGCAGAAACAGCCCAATCCCAACTGCAATCAGCACGGTAAGCGCCGCGGTCAGCGCCGGACGCCGGAACCACCCCGCCCAGCCCAGTTGCGGCTTGGCCATCTCTTCCCGCAAGCGCGCTTGCAGACGCACATCAAAATACGGCGACGGCTCCGGAGCCTGCCATTCGTCCAGCAGCGCCATCGTCTGTTTGAACTCTTCCAGCTTGCCGGCGCACGCGCCGCAGCCCGCCACATGTCCGCCGATCTCCGGCGTCATTTCCATCAGGCCAGACGCCAGGTCCGGCATCATTTCTCGAATCTCATCGCACTTCATAACCATGTCCCCTTAACTTCTTTTTCCTACCATCAGATCGCCAAACTGCGAGTGTCATCGTAGCGCGCGTTTTTTGCTCGCAAAAGATTTCTACACAAATTGTCTTAACTGCTCCCGCAAAGTCTCATACGCCCGGAACAACAACGATTTCGTCGCCGACTCGCTCAACTTCAATACGTCGGCAATCTGCTTGTAATCCATCTGCTGATACTTGTGCATGACCACGGCCAGCCGCTGCCGTTCCGGAAGCGCTTCCACCTTGCTGCGGATCGCCAGCATCCGCTCCCGCCGCACCAGCGATTCTTCGGCCGTCATTTTGCTGTCGGCCACGTCCATCGTGCTGCCCGTATCTTCATCCGGCTCGTCCAGGCTAACTGTTACCTCCGGACGCTCCTTGCGTGTGTCGCGCGCGTGATTCACCGCCAGGTTGGTCGCAATGCGATAAAGCCAGGTAGTGAACTTCGCGCTCGCTTCATAACTTTGGCGCGAGCGATACACGCGCAGGAAAACCTCCTGCGCCAGATCCTCCGCCGCGGCCGTGTTGCGCGCCATGCGGTACATGAAACTCACCAGCGGCCGGCGATATTTCTGCACCAGAAAATCGAAAGCCGACTGATCCCCTGCCTTCACCCGCAGCATCACGTCGGCGTCGGAGAAGCTTTCGGCGCCGGCCATCGCTGGTTCTAAACCACCGGCTGGGCGGGGCCCAAGCGCGGCCATTAGAACCCCTCGGTCCATGGCGGCAGTGCTCACACTAGTTCCAACCCTTGGGTGGGAGGAAAGTTGTTCTTTTTCTTGTTCCGCCGAACTCTCGGAAGTCCCCGCAGATGTGGGGGATACCGCCGGTCGAAGTGGCCTGTTTTGGTCCGGCATGAGGTTACTTTGGGCATGCCGCCGGCGGGCGTTCCGAACCCGCTCTTGCCGCTGCCGCCGATAGGCTATCATGCCCCGTACCGCAGTCCAAACCTTCTTCTTCGGTTCGGATCGTCCCATCTTCGACCCGCACTAGGTTGCAGGAACGACTCGCTAATGTTTGAATGGAATCGGTCGGACGCTGGCGCGCAAGCTCAGGGACAGTCAGCGACATTCAGGATTGCACCATGGCCAAAGTCTTTCCCGGACGCTCACGGCGTCGGCGTCCTTCAGTATTGGAAGAGCTTTGAGCACCTGCACGCCTACGCCCACGCCAAGGATGCCAAAGAACTCCCGGCTTGGGCGGAGTTCAACCGGCGCGTCGCCGGCGACGGTTCGGTCGGTATCTGGCATGAAACCTAAAATGCAATGAATTCTGGCCCGGAGATTGAACCATGACGAGTCGTGTCACCGCACTCCTGAAACGATGCCGCGATAATCACTATGTCAGTCTGATTCTCGCCACTATCGGACGACCGGTACATTCTGCCTGCCTTTGGTTCGCCACTCAAATTCAACGCAGAGTGCACAAGGACAGCGCCGCGATTCGACTCCCCAATGGTAAAACCATGAAAATTGCGAGGGACAGCGGCCGTTGGATCGCGACCGCGCTCTTCTGGCACGGACTCGATGGCCACGAGCCCGAAACCTCACGCACACTGCGCTTCCTCTTCGAGCGCTCCACCACGTTCATTGATGTCGGCGCCAACTACGGCTTCTATTCCATCCTGGGCGCCCTGTGGAATCCAAACCTCCAGGTCGTAGCCTTCGAGCCAGTCCCGCAAATCCACGAAGCGCTGGAGCGAAACGTCAGGCTGAACCAACTCGAGGGCCGTGTCGTTTGCGAGAATCTCGCCCTCTCCGATCACACCGGTAAAGCCATTTTCTTCCTGCCCGGCGCTGAAGGCAAAGACCTGGACAGCGCCGGTACTCTGGTTGCTGACGGCTGGCAGGCGAGGCAGCATTCTCCTCGCATCGAAGTCGAAACTGTGCGCTTCGATGAATATGAAAAGCGCCGTCCCATGCACGTAGATTTAATCAAGATCGACGTCGAAGATTTTGAAGCGGATGTTCTCGCCGGCATGCAGGAAGTCATCAAAAGAGACCGGCCTTTCATCGTGTGCGAGGTTCTGCCGCGGCCGCATCGTAACCAGCGAACCCGGGACATCGTTGCCTCACTCGCGTACCAGCCCTACTGGATCACGCCTTCCGGCTACATCCGGGTCTCCAGATTCGATTTTGACCGGCCCGATCTTCAAAACTTCCTGCTCTCGCCGGTCTCCACTCCTGACATTGTCCTGCAGAATCTTGACCTGCTTTGGGATTTGAGATTCGCCTCGACGGCAGCCTGATCCTGGCTCGTCCGCAGAATCGCGATCTGCCGGCCGACGTTGTAGCCCTCACCAGCAGTCACCGAACGCAAAAACCAACTTGTCGCACGGTCGTGATGCGTGTGGCGCAGCACGAACCAGACTCCGCCCATCGCTCCCGCTGCCAGCAGACTCGCTCCGACCTGACCCGGCACTCCGTCGTGAACGAACGGCTTGGCCAAGGGATCGATTTCGTCATAGTGCCGCTGGTACAGAACTCTCGTCGTCACGCCGTCGGCCAGAATTTCGGTGCCGAGCCCCGCAAATGTCGCCCACGTCCCCTTCGATAGCTGCGCACTCGCGGAAGTTTGCCCGTGCGCCGCCCCTGCTAACACCAGCAGCATGACGAACCCAACCTGTCCATCGTGACCACCGCTCCTTACTGGCGGTCATCGGATCAAGTGAGGCTCATCGTAAGCATAAAAACCCGGAACTCCAATCTTTCGTTTGTCGAGCACTCGCAAGATTCTTCCAACGCGGCTTCTCTGCCAAATCTCCGGCGATACAATCAGGAAGTTTTCGCTTTTGCTTCGATGAGACATTTTCTATGGAAAGCGAACTTGACATCTGAGCACCTGCGCCGTACACTCAGATGGAAAGCTAACTTTACGGAAAGCTGCCTTTACATGGCGTCGAATATTCAAAACCGAGTCAAGGAACTCCGCACCGCCCGCGCGTGGACCCAGGAGCAACTCGCCGAAGCCGTGGGAGTGTCCCGGCAGAGTATCAACTCGATTGAGCGCGACCGCTATGTACCCAGTCTTCCTCTGGCGCTCACCTTCGCTCGAGTCTTCGGCTGTCCCACCGACGAGATTTTTACCCTAAACGGCGAAGCGAAATCCGGCGAAACCCAGGAGGACGAGAAATGGTAATTCCTCTTCTCGTATTAATCGGCAAGCGCTTAAAGAGCATTCCCATTCTCGGCAAATTAGTCGACGAGCGCTTCCTCAACTATCGCCGCCGTGCCCAGAGAATTGGCGGATTGATCGGTTTCATCGTTGCCGACGTTCTTTGGGGTTACCGCTTCTTGGTCAACCACATCAAGAGCTGGGATCTGTTGGCGGTAGTTCTGTCCGTCACCGTGGCCTACATAGTTCTGATTGTCTGGTATCTGATCACCGAATAAGGAGAACAGAAAATGTCGCTCGCCAATGCACTGAAAGTCGCAGAACACGCCCCTTTGTTGCCGGTTGAACGTTCCCCAGAACGTCCCCATCCCACACAAGGCTTCAAATCAATCTTCGTAGGACCCAACGGTCTGCGCGCCGGCTGGCGCGTGCTCATCTTCACCGCTATCGTGCTCGCTCTGCTGGGCAGCTTCGTTCTCATCCGCGCTGGCGGTATTCAAGGTGTCCGCGAAGCACAAAAGCACGCCGGTGAAATTACGATCACGCCGCTCTTGATGTTCAAAGGCGAAGGCATGGCTTTTCTGCTTCTGTGCGTCGCTACCTTGATCATGGGAAAAATCGAGCATCGCAAATTCAGCGATTACGGTTTGCCCCTGCGTCAGGCTCTTAGAAAAGATTTCTGGATCGGCGCAGTATCAGGCTTCCTCGCAATCAGCAGCACGCTTCTGACGATTTTTCTGCTGGGCGGTTTCCATGTCACCGGCCTCGCCCTTCACGGGACGGCAATCCTGTCCTCCATGCTGGCGTGGGGAATAGCGTTCCTCATGGTCGGACTGTTTGAGGAATTCCTGAATCGCGGATACATCCAGTACACACTCGCCTCGGGAATCGGCTTCTGGCCGGCGGCGCTTGTGATGTCGTTCCTGTTCGGTTTCGGTCACTACTTCAACGCGAACGAAACCGCAGTAGGCTCCATCTCCGCCGGATTGTTCGGGCTCCTCTTCTGCTTCTTTTTACGGCGTACCGGAAACCTCTGGATCGCAGTAGGCTTCCACGCCGCCTGGGACTGGGGGCAAATTTTCTTCGGAGTTCCCGACAGCGGCATTGTGCCCTACCACAATGTTCTGAGTTCCACGTTCAGCGGCCCGCGCTGGCTAACCGGCGGCATCGTCGGCCCCGAAGCCAGCATCTTCTGCCCGATCGCGTTGCTGGTGGCAGGAATAATCTTCAGCCGCTACTATCGCGACACTCGAGGTCAGGCAAGACTCATGTAGAGACAGCCGCCTCGGCTGTCCCGCGAAGCGAAGCGAGCGGCTAAGACTACGAATGGTCGTCCGTCCTGCTGGGAAAGGCTCAAGAGGAAACCATCGCGAAGAGAAGGCTCGGGAAAGGAACGGCTTCGGCCGTGCCGCCCAGAGCCAACAAAAATGCGGGTTTAGCCGAGGAACGCCAACCAGCGTAGTCGGATGCGGAGTTGTCATTCCCGGCGCCAAGAAACCCGCCCGCCCTTTCCACAGATGTTTCCTGGTCTTAGTGCGTTCGACCTTTAGGTGCAGATAGTAGGCCGGGCAAAGATTGAGAATCCGCGCGACCATGCCTGGAGATGATCGTCATAGGTTGCGGACTAACATCCGGGTACTTTCCTCTTGACAAATGTTGCGCGCAACGTAAACTCGGGGCCGATATGTGAAGCAAGGTTTACGGTATGAATGCGAGAAAAGCAAACTATTTGTGGATTCCGTCGGCGACTAATGTGGATCAGATAAGCGACGGAGAGTACGAAGTGGAGGCAGAACCTTCTTCATCCGAGGAAGGGATGCTGTCACCGCCGGAGGGCCCGCCGCCACTCACCCAAGAGGAGTATCCGCTGTTTTCCCCGCACGCTGAGATCGGCGAACTTTGCCGTTTGGTCAAAGACAGTCGCGTCCTGGAAAAAAAGCCGGCGCTGCTTCTCTGGTGCAAGGCTGCAATTCTTCTCGCAGTGATCGCCTTAATCTTGGCCGCCATGATTTTCGGGCGTGACAGTCTTGGGTTGCAATTGTTCAACGCCATCCTTCTGGGCTTTCTCTTCATGCAGATTGCGTTTCTGATGCACGATGCCGGTCATCGGCAGATCTTCCGCTCACCCGCTGCTAATCGTGCTGCCGGCCTGCTTCTGGGGAATCTGCTGATTGGCGTGAGTTATACCTGGTGGGTTGACAAGCATAACCGTCACCACCGGAACCCGAATCACCTTGACCTCGATCCGGATGTAGACTTCGTCGGACTGGCTTTTTCCAAAGAACAGGCCATTGCGAAAGAGTGGCCATGGAAGTGGATCGTGAAGCACCAGGCGTTCTTGTTTGTTCCGTTTTTGTTTGCGGAGCACGTGCATCTTCACGTGATTGCGGTGGCGCATGTGCTGCAAGGCCGGTCCAAGGCTCCCTGGACCGAGGGAATCCTCCTGGCCTGCCATCACGTTGCTTGTTTCGCGATCGCTTTCAGTCTTCTCGACCCCCTGCCCGCAGTGGCTTTCCTGGTGTTCGGTAAAGCACTGGCAGGGTTATATGCGGGACTGGTATTTGCTCCCAATCACAAGGGTATGCTCATGGTCGACTCGGATTCGGATGTCAGTCTGTTCCGGCGACAGGTGCTAACCTCACGCAACGTTCGATCGGGCCCGGTCAATGATTTCTTGTACGGAGGGCTGAATTATCAGATCGAGCACCACCTTTTCCCGTTCTTGAGGCAGGATCAACTGCCGGCGGTACAAGCGATCGTGAGACCTTTTTGCCGCGAGCGCGGAATCCGCTATCACGAAACCGGAATCGCTCAGTCGTTGAAGGAAATTCTTCAGCATCTCCAGCAAGTCGGCGCTTCTGTCGGCGCTGACAGCGCGCGAGGCTATTCAAGTCAGGGAGCCAAATCATGACGAATCCGTACGGGGAAACTCCAATTACCGTAGCGCAAGCCACGCCGGTCAACTCTGGTGTGGAATCTGGTCCGGCCCGCGAGGGTGCCGCTGCACAAGGCTGGGATGCGGTTGTGATGGGCGCAGGTCCGGGAGGACTTGCCGCGGCCATCCACCTGCGACGCGGCGGTCTGCGCGTGCTCTGCGTTGAGCCGGACAAGTTTCCGCATGACCGCGTGGGGGAATCGCTCGACTGGTCTTCTCCGGGAATGCTTGCGCAGTTGGGTATTTCGAGGGAGTCGTTGATCGAGGATCAGGTCGCGACTTACAAGAGGCATATAGAAATTGTGACGCCCGACCGCCCGACCTATCAGGCCCAGCCAGAGGCCTGGTTTCGCAATCCGCCGTTGAAATTCGAAACCATAACCCTGCACACGGACCGCAAGGCCCTCGACCAGCGTCTGTTCGACGCAGCCTGCCAGTCGGGTGCAGAATTTTTGTGGGATCGGGTCACCGAAATTGAAAGCGCCGGCGAGCAGGTCACAGCGGTCCGTACCGCGGGTGGGCAGCGGATCGAAGCCCCTTGGTTCATCGATGCCTCCGGGCTGGGCGCGCGGCTGCTGGCGCGGCAATTCAAGGTGCCAAAGATTGAGTACGGCAAAAAAAAGGTGTGCCTGTGGTGCCACTTCGAAACGCCCATCCGCACCGAGGGAACCACTTTCTATGCCAACGTAGCATCGGACGAGTACTTGAGTTGGATTTGGGAAATACCGATCTCGCCGAAAGTGACAAGCGTGGGCTGCGTGATGTCAGCCGACTTCGTCAAGCAACAGCGGCGCCAAGGTAAAGAAACTCATCAGATCCTGTGGGATGCCCTGGCCGCCTACACGCGCTTTGACCGGCTAGTGGAAGAGCAGCGCGGCGCCGCCATCCATTCCGCTTCGTACCAATCGTATGTTCACACCAACGCATGCGGCCCCAACTGGTTGATGGTGGGGGAAGCGGCATCGCTGCCCGATCCGCTTACCGCCAACGGCGTGACCGCTGCTTTCCGCCATGCCGCCGAGGGAGTTAAGTTTATTCTCGAGTCAAACCATCGCGGCACGCTGACGGCCCGTCAGCGCCGTGTCTATAACACCAACGTGCAGCGCATGGGGCACGTCTTCAATCACAGCATCGAAACTTCGATTTACGATAATTCCATTCGCTGGGGGCTCGGCGTGATGCCCGCGCAAAAAATCTACACTGCCTTTTCCTACACCGTGAATGCGCTGTACACAAAGTACCGGCCGCAAGGGTGGCTGTCGATGCTTTGTTTCGGGGTAATCATGAAAGGCGTCTGGGCATGGATGGAGGGCTGGGCCTTGCTGGGGCGGGTGAACTGCACTCTGCGCCCGGGGCTGAAGACGCGGCACCTCCAAGTTGCGCCAACGAGGTAGCGCCATCCGGCAAACCACCAGCACGATGAATTATTGGGTCCGCGGAAGTGGTCCGCCCATCCTGTTCATTCATGGGATACCCACGGCCGGCCGCCTTTGGGACTTCGTGGTGGAGCGACTGGAAGCTCGGCATACTTGCGTAGTTGTAGATCTGCCCGGACTGGGCGCGTCGCCGCCTTTATCGGATGCTTCGCGAGACCCCAGGCGTTTCGCTGAGGAGTTGGCACTCCTGGGTCGCGATCTCGGCTTTGCGTCGTGGAATGTTGTGGGGCACGACGCCGGCTCCACCATCGCGGTTCACTTTGCTGCTGCTTACCCTGAGCAGACACGGCGGCTCGCGTTGCTCTCACCTCCGTTATTTCCTGAATTCCGGCCACCCTGGTTTTTTCATGTGCTTCGCACGCCTGTCCTGGGCGAGATCTTCGCGCCTGCGACGGTCCTTGCGATTTGGAACGGCGGAATTCAATCCATCATTGAGAGGAATGATCCCGCACTGCCAGAAATTCTGGAAAGCTTTCGCAAACCTTTCCGCGGGTTGTCCGGCGCGCGGCGGCTGGTTTGGCTGGTGCGTTGGGGCAAACCGGCGGAAGTGCTGGGGCGAACTGCTGCCGTGCTCAGCCGGATTGCCGCTCCAACCCTGATCCTGCATGGCCGGCGCGATGGGGCCATTCCAATCACCTTCGCTCAAAGAGCTTCCGAGATGATCCCGGATGCGCGCGTGCTGATCTTCGATTCTGGCCACTTCCTTCCCTTGAACATTCCAGAAGCGCTTTCCGATCAATTGCAGGATTTCTTCGCAACAGATCTTGAGGCTGCGCCCGTTCTCTCTGGAATGCCACTGCAGACGCAGAACAACGAGAAATGAAAATCGAGGATCTTAGGGTGCCGGCGACTGATGGCATGCAGCTCGCCGCAACGCTATTCCGCCCCGATGGGCCCACAGGCGGAAGACCGTTCCTGCTCATTACTTCGGCCGTTGGCGTGAAACGAGCATTCTATAAGAAGTTTGCATGCTACCTGTGCGACCGGGGGTTCAGCGTTCTCTGCTTCGACTATCGGGGAATCGGTGACTCGCGCCCCAGGAGCCTGTTCCGTTTCAAAGCCAGCATGAGCGATTGGGGCGAGAAGGATGTCGCCGGGGCGATTGACTGGATCGCTGCTGAGCATGACCCCGAGAAGCTCATGGTCATTGGTCACAGTGTGGGCGCGCAGTTGGTCGGTCTGGCTTCCAACAACAGCCGGATCCGGGCGATGCTCTCCATCGCCGGGCAAAGCGGCTACTGGAGGTTATGGTCGTTCCCAAGAAATTGTGCCATGGCGGCGTTGTGGTATCTGCTCGTTCCAAGTATCACGCCCGTGATCACATATTTTCCCGCGCGGCGGCTTGGGCTTGGCGAAGACCTGCCCGGGGAAGTTATTTTGGAGTGGGCGCGATGGTGCCGTCATCCGGATTACATCGTCGACCACGCCGGAAAACCCAAGCGCACGTATTTCGAAAATTTTAGAGCGCCGATTCTCTACTATAGTTTTGCCGATGACATTTACGCCCCTCAGTCGGCGGTCTTACACTTGATGACCTTCTACTCCGGGGCCGCCAAGTCCGGGCGTCGCATCCAGCCCTCCGAACTCGGACTCCGATCGATTGGCCACTTTGGTTTCTTTCGGGAACAAATGAAACCTCTGCTCTGGGCGGAAACTGCCGAGTGGCTGATGCGCCAGTCATAAAGCCAGCACGACGGCGCATTGCATTTGCCCTGGTGTAATCTATTGCCCATGCCGGATCACGAAAATGGCGACGGCGCTTCGGGTAGCAGGGCCTTGATTCCGGGAAACTACGGAAGGCTCGTCCTGATGCTGCCGGGGAACCATAGGCACGAATTCACGTTATCCAAGGCCCGCATCAGGATCGGGCGCGCGTCAACCAACGACGTTGTCGTGCAGGATTCCAGAGTATCTCGAAAACACGCTTTGCTCGAGTGCGACGCGGCAGGCTGTACGGTGGTCGATGCCGGGTCGCCCAACGGGACCTGGATTAACGGGGTGCGTGTCGAGCGGCGACTGCTCAGGTCAGGGGACATACTTGAGATCGGGGGCGCCACAGCGCGCTTCGAGGCGGGTGCGCCTGAAGCCGAGGAGCAAATGACCCGGCTCAATTCCGTTGCGGACATGGATTCCGCGCTCTCCCACGCTTCCCTGCAAATGGAAGTTGCGGAGACGAACACGGCGCGGCTGGCGGTGCGCGTCGCCGACAGGACTTGGGAGGTGGCGCTCGACGAGGAGACGCTGACCATTGGCCGCCTGGCGGATAACGACCTCGTGATCGATCGGGAGAGCGTTTCACACCACCATGCGCGGGTGGAGCGCCGCGGAGACGGCTTCGTGATTCAGGATTTGAACAGCGGCAACGGCACTTGGATCGGCGGGGTAAGGATCGACAGGCAGGCGTTGGCGGATGGCGATGCCATCCGGATCGGAAGCGCGCAGCTGGTCTATAAGGCGGTGTTCTCCTGCGACGATCTGACGGTGGCGGACGAGGCGATCAAACCCGGACGGCGGCCCGTCGTCGTCATTCCTGGTATGGGGGGATCTAAGTTGTGGCGCGGAAGCGAGCTTATCTGGCCCAATGTTCGCCACCTGCTCGCGCACGTGGACGAACTCTCCCTGGCCAATCCGCTCGAAGCTCGCGGGGTATTGGATGAAGTAGTCATTATCCCCAACTTCCTCAAGCTGCAGCAGTACAGTTTGCTGACTGATTATCTGGTGGGAGAACTCGGTTACGAGGAAGGGCGGGACTTGCTGGAGTTCTCTTACGATTTCAGACAGGACGTGAGAGAGTCAGCGCGCAAGCTGGCGGCCCTTCTCGAAGGTTGGAAGGTCGCCGAGCCGATTACGATTATCGCGCACAGTCTGGGCTGTCTTTTGAGCCGCTACTATGTTGAGTGCCTCGGCGGCAGAAAGAAAGTCGGCAGGCTGGTGCTCATGGGAGGCCCGCATTCCGGCGCGCCCCACACCTTCGCGGCCATGGTGCACGGTGTGCATCTGTTTCCCCTCGGAGTGCTCGATCACTGGCTAAGAGGCGTACTGGCTACATGGCCATCCACCTATCACTTACTGCCAACGTACCCCTGTGTCGCTACTTCCAATGGAACCGCGTTAGACATATTGGGAAATGGAAGCTGGCTTCCAGAGCCGAGACGGAACCTGCTGGCTATGACCCGGGAGTTCCGCACCGAGCTGGGCACGCGCTCCAGCATACCCACCGTCTGTATTTTCGGCTACGGGCTGAAGACGACAACCAAGGTACATTTCGAATGCGACGCGAGTGGGCTATGCCGGAGCATCAGCTCGCTCTCCGAGCCTGCCGGTGACGGCAGCATTCCAGAATCGAGCGCCTGTATGGCAGGAACCGAGATCCATCCCGTTCGCCAGCATCATGGTGTGATGTTCGTGGATAGCGACGTGAAGAAGCGATTAAAACTGGAGCTGATGCGCGATGTCGCCGTGAACGCGTGAACTGTAAAGTAAGCCTTGCACCGCGGGTGAAAAAGGGCCTACAAACCGGGCCAGAGGCAGTTCACCAGCAAAATCGCCGGTCGGGAACTTGTGTATAATGATGAACTTACCGCATCATAGTGGGCGCTTAACTCAGCGGTAGAGTGCCATCTTCACACGGTGGAAGTCATAGGTTCGAATCCTATAGCGCCCACCATTTCTTTTCTTAGGCCGGGAAGAATAGGCCCCGCGAGCCGAACCACAACTCAACCTACAGCCGAAGACCGTTCCGACCAGTAAAAACATTCACGGGCGCAAGCGATGCATCAGAGAGATATCGTCGAGAACGACGATTCCCAGCCTGCTCAGGTATTCCCTGGCAGGTTCCTCGAAAAAGTCGGCATCGTTGGTGCACAGGATGTCGGCCTCGCCGATTATCGAGGTCTGCCTAACGATGATGTCGTTCACATCGCGGATGGGTGCCGTCACCAAAGGGTTCAAAGCCACGATTTCCGAAGACCGGCGGAGGAAATTGACGTACTCGAAAACGAGATTCTCAGTCAGGTCGTAGAACGCTTGCGGCCGGGGATAACGCAGAACCCTGGCAAGCTCGTGCAGCATCTCGTTTGAAAGCAATAACGTGTGTTCCCCCTCGACGATATTCAATAGCAGTCCACGGGCGAGGCCGTTTGAGTGCTCGTTGGCTCTAACCAGGATCGTGGTGTCGAGGACGATCTTCACTGGCGCGGTCGGTAGCCGGGACGGGTGCTTCTAATCGCCTCGGTGACGATTTCTTCGGCTTCCTCTGCCGAGCCCGGTTTACGGCGGGCGTCCACTTCGGCAAAATAATTTCTGAGCTGCTGCGATTGCTCTTGCCGGCGCTGCTCAGAGAGAGCAGGGGGCTCGATAGCGCGGACGCTGATTGCCTCGTCTGCCAGTATGCGCCGTCCAAGCAGGCCTTCAAGGACGGTCTTCTGGTCGGGCGAAAGATCTTTGGCGTTGCGGATCATGGGATAGGTCCTGATTCCATTATAACGGAGCGAATTCTAGACGTTGGGTGCGGTTTTGTCACGCAAACCCTAGTCATACGGATTCGAATCCTATAGCGCCCACCATTCACCCTCTCCTAGTGTAGGTTCAGGTCAACGTAGTGACTGAAGCTCGATAGCGCGACCTGGTCGTTGCCCGGAATGTAGAAGCCAAACCTGCCGAGACTTAAATTGCTTCCAGCCTGAGTCCAGCGATCCAGAACCACCCAGCTGTCTCCTTGCCTGATCTGGTGGATGATCTCATTCGGTCCCACGCGGATCTGCAGCGTGCGGAAACTCTTCTTGTCAACCTTGTGCGGAATCTTGGTCTCGGGTCCCTTCTGCCCGCCCTTCACCACGGTGCGGTAGAAGTTGTTGTCGTCCATCTGGAAGAGCACGTAGTTGTTGGCGTCGGTGCAGTTCAGCATCCACTGCAGGCGATGGCCCTTGTTGAGCATTGCTGAGAAGACGAACGTGCCCGTCGTGGGAGTGACCGTGTACATCACGAAGTCGCCGCCCTTGCGAACGTATGAGCCCTTCTCCTGCTTCCAACCCGCAGGATCATCCCACTTGGACATGCCGCTAGGTGCGAGAGCCAAATCCAGAGTCGCGCGCCTGACCGGCAGTGACCTCGACCGTGGTCGAGCGCGTGAAGTTATCGGCCATCTTCGCCGTGAGAGTGTAGGAACCGGCTGGCAGACTGAGCGCTCCGCCACTGCTCACTTTTGTCGGAGCCTCGCCCGCTTTATTGAGTGTCAGTTGAGCATCGGCCGGCGTGAAAGTGATCTTCAACTCGCCGGGAGCGGCTTCCAGCGCCGCATCTGCGGCGGCCAGAGTCACTGCCTGTCCTACAACAAAGTGTTTCTTGATCTGCCGGGGCTTGAAGCGGTCTTTGCGCAGCTCGATTGTATGATCTCCGGGGTTGACCGCTGCGACCGTGAGCGTGCCATCCGCCCGCACCGTTCCCACCGGAGTTTGATCGATGAGAACCGTAGCCCCGGGAACTCCGCCCTGAATAGTGAGCGAAGAAGAGACCAGCATGGGCTGCAGATTGAAAATCGCTTTAGCCTGCTCGCCCTTGCGAATCCGTATCTTTTGTTCAGGAAGATCCTGGAACCCGCTTTTCGTTACTCGAACCACGTACTCTTTGAGTTCGAGATTCGGAATGCGCAACTGGCCGCCCTCGGTAGCTTGCCGCTGAAGTTTTCCGTTGAGAAAGACACGTGCCTTGTCCTGGCCGGTGATCACAACCAGCGTGCCCAGGTTCTGTCCGGATTCGAGGAATGCGTTTAGCGTGGGCGCAGCGCCCGCATCAACGTCGAGTTTGTATTCGTCGCTGCCGCGGGTCACGGCGATTTGGTGAGCGCCGGCGGAAACCGAAGGCAGGTCGAAACCTTCCGCCGGAACCTCGAGCGGAGGCTGGCCATCGAGGCTGACCTTGGCCGATGAGTCGCTGGAATATACATGCAGGTGATCCGCCACGCCGCTCACGACCACCGCCAATACGCCTTTGGAATCGATGGGGCCTTTAACCACGGGAACAACCCCCGCCTCGCTTGAGAACGTAAACGATGCCTCTCCCTGCGCTCCCTCGAACTTCAGCTTATGTTCGCCGGCAGGAATCTTGTCCAGAGACCATTGTCCATCCTGAAATTCGGCGGGGGGCTGATCATCGAATGTGACTTTTCCTGCGCCCGTGTCAGACGACAGTTTCACCGCCGGCAGAACGGGCTCTGGTGGCGGCGCAACCGGAGCGGCGACTACGGGCGCCGCTGCTTCCTGTGGCGGGGCGACTGGCGGCGCGTGGCGCTTGCGCGCGAATAGAAAGATCGCTCCGGCAAGGATGATCGCAGCGGCCGAGGCGAGGACGATGGTTGTGAAACGGCGCGGTGATCCTTTTGGTTGCGGGACTGGCTGTTTAATACCGGAAGCCGGAGTAGCGGCTTCGGGCGGCGCAGATTCCGATAGAGCAGATATGACCGGGACGGCCTCGGTCACAACAGGCGCCGGCGGAGCGGGAACCCCGCCTGTCGCAGAGAACGGGACGCCAACATTGCTGGTGGCCTCGAGCGAAGATACTGGTACGCTGGCCGGCGGCGGAGTGTGGAAGGTGAGCGTCGCGCTTTCGCCGCCGGGCGACTGAGTCGTAATCTTTCGCTCCACTTCCAGCAGGCCCAGACGATGCAGCAGACCATTCGCAACCGAAAGCACTTCTCCATCGGCCGGATACTTGTCGGCAAGCGCCCGCACTCGTTCCCCTAACGCCTGCTTCGCCGCATCATCCGGAGCACCCTCGATCTCGCTCTCGATGCGCCGCAACTCTTCCACATCGCGGCGGCGAGCCTGGCGGCGCTGAGTCTGCAGATCGCGCTGCACCGTTTCTTGAATTTGAGTCAGCCGCGGTTCGCGCGGATAAACTGACAATCCCTCTTCGATGCGAGCCAAGGCTCCAGCCAGATCCGAAGTAGTTTGCAGCTTGCGCGCGTGCGAAACGCATTCTTCGACGAAGGTTTCCTTCTTCTGATCGAGAATCAGCGTTCGGATGGTTTTAGCCATCGGGTGCCCTGGATTCAAGTCCAGAGCTTCGCGAGCCAGCTTCTCCGCTTCCCGCCAATCGTTTTCGACGATCGAGTGTGCCAGTTCGACCAGGCTGTTCGCGAGGACGGCGCGAGCCAGAGAATTGTTTTCATCCATCTCATAGGCTTCGCGCAGCAACTTGATTCCCTCGGCGGACTTCTTTTGCGCGCACAGCTCCTGGCCTTCCGTCATCAGGCGGTGAGCTTCCGTTTTTCGCTTGACCCCATCCTGAGCGAGCTTTTCCAGTTCCGTGAGTTCTGCATCGTGGGGGAATTCGGCAGCTGCGCCTTGCAACAGGTCTAGCGCGCGAGCGTAATCGCTGGAGTGCAAACAAGTGTCAACCTGTTCGACCAGACGGGTTTTGGATTCGATGCGGGCCTGCTGGTCGCGGCGCTTCTGCAGGCGCTCGACCTCGAAGGTCAAACCAGGGTATTGGCTGTAGATGGTGCGCAGAATTTCCCAGTCGTTGAGCGCGTCACTATACGCTCCCTGCTCTTCGTGAAGGTGGGCGCGCGCGACGATGGAATTGACCAGGTCGCGCTTGTCCTGCACCAGGCGAAACGCCCGCTCGAAATGCGACTCCCCAGGATGCAGATCCATCGCTTCGCGCAGAATGTGCACACGCTTTTCGAGGTCGGGTTCCGCTTCCACCTGACGATCGACTGACGCGACGAACGCCGACAGTTCCTGCCGCTGCTGCTCCTCGATGTCGTACTTGAGAGCCTGAAAGATGGCGTTGCCCGGGTATTTGGCGAGATAGGTCTGGCACACGTCCGAGGCTTTGCGGAAGTTGTGCTCGGTGAGGAGCCTCCGCGCCTCGGCATACGCGGTGTTCATCGCATCGTGTTCGGAGCGGACTTCGTTATAGAAGCTCTGGTAGTTGGCGCCGCTCTCGCGGTTGATGGAATCCGGGGCGCGCCGGTCGAGGTCGAGCACGACGCCTAATTTCGCGAGCGCATTGCTGACGTCACCTTTATGCCATGCGTCCATGGCGGCGCTGTGAAGTTGCTCTTTTTCCTGGCGGAGCTTTTTGTATTCCTGCTCCTGGCGATCGACCTCGGCCAGCAACTGCAGCGCGCGCGCTTCCTTGGGCCGGAGTTGGAGAACATTCTGCAAAGCTTCGCGGGCATGCGCGTAGGCGTGATTGTCGATGTGCTGCCGCGCCAGGCGATACCAGTTGTCGATCTGCCGCTCGCTGCGCCGGTTTTCGATCCGGCTCTTCAGGGCCAACGCGGCCGCGTTATCTGGCTCGATCTGCAAAGCTTCCTGCAACTTCTGCAGGGCGAGCGGATCTTCTTCCTCCTCAAAACGCGCGCGGGCCGCGTCCAGCAACTGGGAAAGCGTTTTGCGCCGCACTGCGCCGTCGAGTTGGCGGCGCAATGAGCCGATGGTGGTATCCATGTGGCCTTCGGCTTCGAGTTCGCCGAGGATTTCCCCGGCAAACTGGAAGTCGCCTTCATCCAAGGCTTTGTTGGCGCGCTGCAGCCGCGGACGCGTCCGCTCGGGATCGAAGAACTCGATGGCCTCGTTGCGCTGCGCCTTGCTCAGAGTATCGCCGAATTCACGCGCGCTGGCGAAGCGATGCCACGATTGCTTCGCCATGGCTTTGTGCAGCACGCGGCTTACCGGCTGACTTACGGTGGAATTCAGTTCTGCCGCCAAAGGCGGGATGTGGCGGAGGATCGCATCGACCACTTCATCCGCCCGGGCGCGCTGAAACGGGTTGCGGCCGGTCATGGCTTCGTAGCAGACCACGCTAAGAGAGAAGATGTCGGAGGCCGGCGTCAGCGGCTTTAACTCAATCTGCTCGGGAGACATGTAGAGCAGCGTTCCCTTTTGCGCGCGCGTGGTGTGGGCGTCGGCCATGTGGGCCACGCCGAAGTCGATGATCTTTACCGAATCGTCTTCCATCACGAAGATGTTGCTCGGCTTCAGATCGCGATGGATCAGGCCGCGCTCGTGCGCCGCCTGCAGGCCCCGGCAGGCCTGTGACATGATGTCGATGGTCCGCTCGACCGTTAAACGATGGCTGGCTTTGCGGATGAAATGATCGAGGGTGGTGCCGGGAAGCAGCGGCATCACGAAGTACGGTTTCTTCTTGCCTTCTTCCTCGAACTCTCCAATGTCGAAGATCTCAACGATGTTGGGATGGCTCATGGAGGCGAGCACATCGCACTCTTTGTAGAACAACTGAAGCGAAGCGGGATCGGGAATGTCGAGAATGGTTTTGACCGCGACTTCGCGGCGAACAACGGTGTCGTAGGCGCGGTAGACGAGTCCCATGCCGCCCTGGCCCAGGATCTGCCTGACCTCGTAGCGGCCTGCCAGTTTTCTCGGGGAAGACGGAGTGTCCATAGCGCGCCCCCGTGTGGGCTCTAGCATCTTAATCGATTTGGCCGAAATGTGTAGCACTTCGGGAGCGCTGTGCAGTGGGTCCAGCTTTGCATGGTGAAGCGAACAAAGCAGATAAACCACGAAGGGCACGAAGTGTCACGAAGGTCATTGGATTATTATTTTCCTCCGTGTAACTTGGTGGTTAGCCTTCCTGCTTCAGGAAGTGTCGTCACTTTCCACTGTAGCTGACTCTCCAGATCGAGTCCGATCCGTCGTCGCTCACCAGCAGCGAGCCATCGGCAGCAACCGTTATGCCCACCGGACGTCCCCACACGTTACCATCGGGCAGCACGAAGCCGGTGAGGAAGTCTTCATACTCGCCGGTGGCGTGGCCGGTCTGGTGCAGCGGCACGCGGATCACTTCGTAGCCCACGCGCACCGCCTTGTTCCACGAGCCGTGTTCCGAGGCGAAAATATCTCCGCTGTACTCGCCAGGGAATTGCTTGCCCTCGTAGAACGTCAACTCCAGCGAAGCGTTGTGCGGCTGCAGCAGCACATCGGGCACGATCACTTTGTCTTTCAACTCAGGATGCTTGCCCTGATGCCGTGGGTCCTGATGCCCACCCATGTACCACCACGGCCATCCGTAGAATCCGCCTTCCTGCACGTGCGTGATGTAGTCAGGCACAAGATTGTCGCCCAGCGCATCGCGCTCATTCACCGAGCACCAGAGTTCACCGGTCTGTGGATTCACCGCGATCCCGCCGCCTGGGTTGCGAAGGCCGTAGGCGTACACGCTCAGCTGACAGTTCGCAGGATCGCAGACGAGAATGTCGGCACGATTTTTTTCCTTGGGATGTGTGTCGGGATCATCCACGTTCGACCCTGAGCCCACCGCGACAAACATTTTCTTGCCGTCGCTCGAGAATGCTACCGCCCGCGTCGAGTGTCCCATCCAGCTCCATGACAGATCGGCGATGTGTTGCGGAGCGCCGCTCGCCTTCATGTCGCCCCGGTGATACGGAATGCGAACCACTTCGCCCTCGCTGCCCACGTATAACCATTGCGGATCGGGGCCGGCCGGATAAAACGCCAGGCCGTACGGATTCTTGAAGCCGCGGGCAAAAATGGCGGTCTGCTCAGGCTTGCCGTCGCTGGTCATTCCGCGAAAAACCCGGATGCGTCCGGGATCGGTTTCCGCCAGGAAGACATCGCCGTTGGGGGCGGTGCGCAAAGTGCGTGGATTATCCAGTTCGTCGGAGTACAACTCGACTTTGAATCCGGGACGCGCCACCGGCCAAACGTTTTCCGGCCTCTTGACCATTTTCGGACCATTGAAAGATGACTTGGTCGCATACGGCTCCGGCAGATCGGCCACCGTGATCTTGTGGACATTTCCGGGTTTCTCATAGCGGAAGTCGGTGAAGGGCGGTGTCGGACGGGCTCCCTTGAAAGTCGATGCGGGGGTGTCCGGAGGAGGTGCGCTCGCCTCTTTCGTAGCCGGCGATGTTTCCATCGACTTCACATACGAGACGATTTCCCAGCGCTGCTTCACAGGTAATTGTGCCCACGAAGGCATCCCGTTATCTTTGTCGCCGCGGGTGATGAACCAGAACACTTCGCCGGGCTTGACCGAATCAAGTTTGCCATCCACCAGGGACGGCACATTGCCCGTGCCTTTTCCGAGCTTGCCGTGGCAGGAGAGGCAGTTGCGCGCGTAGAGGCGCTTGCCGGCCTGCGTGGCCGCGTGGTCGCCTTCGTACGGATTCTTGGTCGCCTGAGCCGACGCCGGTGCATTGTGGAACTTCGTGTTGACGTCCGCCGCGAGTAGCAAGGCCGCGGGCAGCAGAATCGCCGCTGCGATGAAAAAGTATGGATTGGCTAATGAGCGCATGAATCCTCTCAGATATTCTCGTCCCCGAGGTTGGATGCGCCTGGATTGCGCTAGGATTTTGGGAAGATTCGATTTCTCTCTTCAGGTCTAGGACTTATCTTTCGTGACCTGCTCGTACCAGAGGCGGTGATGGGTTCTCGCCCAGGCCGTGGAGACCTCGCCTCGAATGATGGAAGTGAAACCGCCGCGAACCATGGCCGTGCCCATGTACACATGAATAATAAAACCGCCGATGGTAGCGAGCGCCGCGGCCACATGGATGGTGACCGCGAGATAACGCAGCCAGCGCAGGCTCCACGGAATAGACTCGACAAACCACAGGCCAATCCCTGAAATCAGCAGCAGAATGATTCCGTAAAACATCAACCAGAAGAATAATTTCTGGCCATAGTTGAAGCGGCCGATGGGCGGCAGTTTCTCGTCTTCGTTCTTGATGTAGTACTCCATCGCCTTCGACCAGCGCCGATCTGCCTCGGTGGTGCGCATGTCGCGGCCCCACACCTGATACATAAGAAATACAGACACGGTGAAAGCCACGCCAAACCAGGGATGCCAGAAGCGGGCTGTCGGCCCGCCGCCCACAATCGCGGCCAGCCAGTACATGTAGGGCGACCAGAATGCCAGGCCCGTGATCAAGCAATAAATGTAAGTGAGAGCGGCGAACCAATGATTCAAGCGCTCGTTCAGCGTATAGCGAACAATGATTCCATCACGATGGAGAGTGCCGGCAGGCTCACGAGGAGAAATTACGCGCGAAGCGGTCATGGCCGGCCTCCATTATTCTTATCTTGGTCGGGCTTGCCTTCAAGATCGTGATCGTGACTAACCTGTTTCGGACCATAGCGCAGGTAGTGCAGCGTCACTCCGAGAATGCCGCCCAGCATGGCGAGATTTCCAATCCACTTCGCCGGGCCTTTCCAGAAGCGCACCACCCATGGAATGTGAGGATCTTTCGGCAATCCTCCATACGCTTCAGGATTGTTTACGTCGTGCAACACATAGATAACGCCTGTCCCGCCCACGCCGGCCGGATCATATACGCCCGCCTTCTCGATGCCGTAGTTCTCCCGAAGCTGCTTGGCGCGAGTCTCCGCCAGGTTGACCATGTCCTCTTTGCTTCCAAAGTGGAGACAGCCCGTGGGGCATGATTTGATGCACGCCGGCTCCAGGCCTTCGCTCACCCGGTTGACGCAAAGCGTGCACTTGAACATCTTCTTGGTTGCCGGATTGAACTTGGGAATATCGAAGGGACATCCGCTGACGCAGTAACCGCAGCCGATGCAATTCTGCTGCTGAAAATCCACGATGCCGTTGGTGTATTGCACAATGGCGCCGTCTGCGGGGCAGGCGGCCAGGCAGCCCGGATCGGCGCAGTGCATGCACTGGTCTTTGCGCATGAGCAGCGTGATGCTGCCATCTTCGCGCTCGTGCTCGTTGAACTTGATCAGGTTCCAGTAATTCCACGCCGTTGACGGCATCGTCTGGTAGCTGTTGTCGAACACCGTGTCCGTGAACGAATAACCGTTCCACTCCAGGCACGCGACTTCGCACGCTTTGCACCCGATACACGTGGTGGTGTCGATCAGCTTGCAGACCTGATAGTCGCGCTCCACGTTCTCGCCGGGAGCAGGTCCAGCGTGACCGGAAATCCTCTTGATTGCTAACGTTGCCTGGCTCATAGAATCATTTTGTAATTTGGTAATGTAGTAATTGGGGAATTTGAAACCCTGCATTGCGATGCGCACGGCGGTTTTCAAATTACAAAATTACCCAACTACTTAATTACCAAATTTCCTTTCAGGCTTTCTCCAGCTTCACCAGAAAGCCCTTAAACTCCGGGGTGTACGCGTTGGGATCGACTACGGTGGGCGTGAGGCGGTTAATGATGGTCCTCGCGTTCCTGCCCGCGTCTTCCTGAATGCCGCGATAACCCTGGTGGATCGGAATGCCAATCTGATAGACCTTCTTGCCTTCTATCGTCATCGGCTTGATGCGCTTGGTGACGAATGCCTTGGCGATGTAAAAACTCCGTGCGCTGGTGACTCTCACCGTGTCATTGCCTTTGATTCCCAACTCCGCGGCCAATTCGACCGGAATCTCCACGAACGGCTCCGGAATGAGCTGCACGTTCATCGGATTATTCTTGGTCCAGTAGTGGTAGTGCTCAGTAAGCCGGTAGGTGGTGCAGATGATATTGAAGCCGTCTCCCGGCGTAGCGTACTTGTCTGCCGGCGTCTTGAACCTCTTCACCACAGGATTGTTTGATTGATTCGGATGCAGCGCATTTTGCACCGGACTCTCGATCGGTTCGTAAAACTCGGGGAAAGGTCCGTCGGCAAAGGCCGCCAGCGGGCCGAATATCCTGCCCACGCCCTCCGGATTCATTATGAAAGGACCCATGTGATCCTTGGGGTTGGAATCTGGCTTGAAGTCGGGTACGTCGTTTCCCGCCCAGCTTTGCGCTGATTCGTTCCACCACACCTGCTTGCGCGTTGGGTCCCACGGCTTTCCCGCAGGATCGCACGATGCGCGGTTGTAAAGAACGCGGCGATTCGCCGGCCACGACCATGCCCAGTTCTGGTAGATGCCAAGATTTGCCGGATCGTCAGTGCCGCGGCGTGCGGTTAAGTTTCCGGCTTCGGTCCAGCTTCCGGAATAAATCCAGTTCCCGCACGAAGTAGTGCCGTCATCTTTTAACCACGCGAAGCCCGGCAACTGCTGACCCTTCTTGATGGTGACCTGAGTCTTCGGGTCGGTGAGATCTGCCAGCGCCTTGCCGTTCAATTCCTTCAACAGTTCGCCGAGCGAAGGGTGCTGCGGATTCGTGTAGTTAAACGTCAGATTTAGGATTGGGTCAGGGAACTTGCCGCCTTCCTTCTGATAGAGCTCCCGCACCTTGAGAAAGATTTGCGCCACGATGTCCTGATCGAGGCGGCACTCGCCCGGCGGCGGAACGGCAACGTTCTTCCACTGCAGCCAGCGCGCCGAATTTGTCATGGTTCCGTCTTTTTCGGCGAATCCGGCACAGGCTAGGCGATAGACCGTGGTTTTGATATTCTTCATTTCCTCGGGCGTGATTCCCGGGGACTTCCAGAATTCACTGGTCTCGTCGGGATAGATCTCGCCCACTACCAGGAAATCCGCCTTCTTGAGCGCGTCAATGTTCTTCTGCGAGTCCGGCCCAATCGCCACGCCGTTCATGCCGAAGGCGAGCATGCCTTTCACCGCGCCGCGATACATGTTGTCCCAGATCTGCGTCCAGGAATAATTGCGATCCACTTTCGGCAGGTATTGGAAGGCGTAGTCGTTTTCTTTTGTGGCCGCATCGCCGTACAGCGCCTTTAAGAACGACACCGCAAACTTCGGCGTGTTCGACCAGTAATTAAACGAGTCCCACTGCTCCGGCTTGGATGAGGTGGGCGTGATCCGTTTCAAATAAGTGGCCAGGTCGGTATCGGTTGGATTCGGCACTTTCAAATAGCCCGGCCAGATGTCGAATACTCCGCCCATGTCGGTGGCGCCCTGAATGTTGGAGTGGCCGCGCAGCGCGTTGATGCCGCCGCCGGCGCGCCCGATGTTGCCCAGCAGCAATTGCAGCATGGCCGCGGTGCGGATGATCTGCGTGCCAAAGCTGTGCTGAGTCCATCCCAGCGCGTAGATCACCGTCGCCACTTTCTTCATGTCGCCGTCTTTGCGTATGGACGTGAACAGATCGGCGGTCTTCAGGAACTGATCTTTTGGAATTCCGGTGATGCGCTCGACCATCTCCGGCGTGTAACGCGAATACTGCTTCTTCAGTAATTGAAATACGCATCGCGGATGCTGCAACGTCAAGTCGTAAGCGACCTTCGGCGGCAGCATGGGCGCGGGTGCCGCGGTACCCCCCGCCTTCGCTCCGGTTGGGCTTGCGCCCTGGTAGCCTTGCCCCGTAAGTCCTTGACCTGAACCGCCGCCCGGTTGCTGCCCTTGTCCTGCTCCCCCGGCAGGCGCTGCTGCCGCAGCGCCGCCCGTGTGTACGGCTGCGGGCGCGGCGGTGGCTGCTTCGTGGCTCTTGTCGCCGCCTTCTTCGTAGTTCCACGTCGATCGGTCGTAGGTCTGGGTCGCGGCATCGAAGCCGGAATACAATCCATCCGCAGGCAACTGGAAGCCTTCTTTCACAATGAAGGCCGCATTGGTGTAGTTCACGAGGTAGTCGTGCGCGATGCGGTTGTTCTCGATGGCGTAGCGGATCACTCCGCCCAGAAATGCGATATCGGTGCCAACGCGAATCTGACAGAACATGTCGGAGGTGGATGCCGTGCGGGTATAGCGCGGATCCACCGAGATTAGCTTGGCGTTGCGAGTGCGCTTGGCTTCAATGGCCCACTTAAAGCCGCAAGGATGGTTCTCGGCGGGGTTTCCGCCCATGATCAACATCATGTCGGTGTTCTTGATGTCGACCCAGCCATTCGTCATCGCCCCGCGTCCAAATGTTGGTCCCAAACTTGAGACCGTAGGGCCGTGTCAAACCCTGGCCTGGTTTTCTATATAAGTGAGCCCCAGGGCGCGCATAGTCTTCACCACGAGGTAGTTGAACTCGTTGGTGTCGGTGCAGCCTCCGATAAATGCCACCGTTTCGCAGCGATTCACGGTGCGGCCCTGCGCGTCTTTCTCAATGAAGCTGTCATCCCGCGTCTTCTTCACCCAGTGCCCGATCTCGTCAATGGCCTGCGTCCAGCCAATGTCTTCCCAATGATCAGAGCCAGGACGCCGCACCTGCGGCTTCAGCAGTCGCCGCGGATTAAGAATATCCTGCTCAAGCGAAGCTCCCTTGGGACACAGCGTGCCGCGATTGATGGGATGGTCCGGGTCGCCCTCAACGTGAATCACCTGCGGCGTGACGTTCTTCGCCTTGTCGCCGATCGTATAGATGAGGACGCCGCAACTCACAGAACAATACGGACAAGTCGATCGCGTCTCGGTAGCGCGCGCAATCTTAAGTTCTTTGAGTTGTGCGACCGCGGGAGTCAGATCGAATCCCAGAATAGAGAAGCCCGCTCCACCAACCAGCGCGCCTCGGATGAAGGTTCTGCGGGAAAATTCCATTGCGCATCCTCCGACTGCTTCGTATCACAAGCCGAGCGGACTGCACTCCAAATTTGCAGAAAACTATAATCCCACGGCGCGCCCATAGTCAATGCCGCAGAATCCGTATGCGCCGCGGCACATTGTGCGGCGAACGTCTTTGGCAGTTGCTCGCCGCGAGGCAAAGCCCCATAATCCCCCGATGGCCATTACTCCCTGGCAGCAGCGCATCAAGCGCGCCGAGCACCTCGCCGCCAAACATCCCTTCGCGGCGGAGATACTGGGGTTCTACATCCACACAGCCCGTTTTCAAGAAGGCCTCTACCAGCGCCTGGATCGCGCCTCCGCGAACACCTCAGCCTCTCTATCTGAGGCGGAATTGACTGAACTCCGTGCCAGCTTTCCGTCGTTCCTCTCACTTGTCGAAGAAAAAGCTCCGGCCCGCCTCGCCGAGATTGCGCACGATCTCCGCAACTCAAACCCCAATTCCTGGACCGACCTCTTCACCGACTGCTGGACCCGCATCGACTCGCCCACCGATCCCCAGGAATTCCTCGTGCTCGCCTTCCTGCAACCCGCCGCGGAATTCGCCCGGGCGCAAGCCCGCCTGCAACTCGACGGCTACACCCATCCTCTCTGCCCGTTCTGCAATCGCAAACCGGCCAGCGGCGTTCTGCGCCAGCAGGGCGACGGAGGCCGCCGCAGCCTGCTCTGCGGCTTCTGCCTCACTGAATGGGAGTTCCGCCGCGTGGTCTGCCCCGGATGCGGCCAAGAAGATAACGCCAAACTTCCCGTCTATACCGCCGAAGAACTCCCTTACATCCGCGTCGAGTGCTGCGACACCTGCCAGACCTACATCAAAACCATCGACTTCACGAAGAACGGCCTCGCCGACCCACTGGTCGACGAACTCGCCTCCGTCCCGCTCAACCTCTGGGCGCAAGAGCACGGATACGCCAAACTCCATCCCAACCTGCTCGGAATGTGACGCAAGTAATCAGGGCCCAGTAATCGCGGACTGAGTGCGGCCCATTTCTTGAAGGGCGTCATCCCGAAACCCGGCGCCGTTCAGCCGCTGAGGGATTTCCCACTCCAAAGGCACGCGCGGAGGGAGATCCCTTCCCGTTGCCGCTCAGGGCAGGCTCTTCGCTCCGCCTGAAAAGCGGCTCCGCTCAGCATGACGCCACCAATAGAAATTCAAACTGGGCCCATTGTCCGCCCCGCTCGGCTTTGTAACTTGTATCCTCCATACAACCTTCTTCGTGCAAAACCTGATCAGACAGCAATAAAGCAAGCTAACGAATCTGATAAACTTGTCGGAATACCCAACACTCAACCCCGACCCGAGACGGAGTGTTTCATGCAATTTTGGAAGTTGGCAGTACCCCTACTAGCCACAACCCTGTGTTTCGCCGCCCAGTCCGACCGCATCACGGGACCCATCGATTCCAGCCAGACGGTCATTCTGGTGAAGAGCCATCATGCCAAAGCACAGCCTCAATATGATCTGGGCGTCGTCGATCCGTCTTTCAAGCTGAGCTACATGACTTTGCTCATGGGTCCCTCGCCGACCCAGCAGAAGGAACTCGACCTGCTTCTTGCGCAGCAACAGGATCGCCGTTCGCCGCTTTACCACAAATGGCTCACGCCCCAGCAGTTTGCGGAGCGCTTTGGTCTCAGCCAAAACGATTTGAACAAGGTTACGGATTGGCTCAAGTCTGAGGGGTTCCAGATTCTCAGCGTCGGAGGCGGTCATAACTCGGTCATCTTCAGCGGCACCGCTTCTCAGGTACAGCACGCCTTTGGAACCGAGATCCACGACTATAAAGTTAACGGGGAAGTACACACCGCTAACTCCACGCAAGTCATGATTCCTGCCGTGCTGAACGGTATCGTCAGGAGCGTGATGGGACTGCATGATTTCCGCCCGCAGCCGGCCTCTCGTGACCGGGTGGGTGCGAGACGCAATGGCCGCGCAAACTACTACGACGCAAACTACATCTGGCCGAACTTCCTGGCTCCCGGTGATATGGCCACGATCTATGGGATCACCGCACTTTATACAGCGACAACTCCGATTGACGGAAGCGGGCAGACCCTAGCCATTGCGGGGCAGACTGACATCTTTCTGTCCGACATCAATGATTTCCGCACGGGTTTCGGACTCTCTGCGATTCCTTTCAACACTGTTCCCACCACGGGGCAATGCACGGTCAATGCAAGCGGAATCGTCATCTCCCCGTGTAATACCACAAATTTCCAATATGTTCTGTTAGGCAGTGATCGAGGCACTGTTTCCGGCAATGACATTGGCGAAGCCGACTTGGACATCGAATGGTCAGGAGCGGTTGCCCGTAGTGCGCAAATCATCTTTATCAATGGCCAGACTTTCAACGGCGTTTTCGACGCGATGACGGCAGCCATCAACCCCCCCGCAGGGCCGCCGCTCGCCAATGTTGTCAGCGCAAGCTACGGAGAGGGTTGCGAGGCTCAGGCAACCCTCGACTTGGAAACGGTTTTTCAACAGGGCAATGCCGAGGGAGTTACGATACTGAACTCGTCTGGCGATATCGGTGCCGCCAGTTGCGATTTCAATCCGCCTAACGCGTCTCAGCCGTTCCTCCCCGCCGTAGGTGGATTGGGTGTGAGCTATCCCGCCAGCAGTCCGGAGGTCACCGCGGTTGGTGGCACCGAAATAACAATCGCCGACGACTCGACCGACCCGTCCTTGTGGAGCGCGACCATCGGCGCCAATGGCGGCACGGCCGTCACCTACATTCCTGAGATTGCCTGGAACGACGATGTGGAACTGGCCCAGTATTGCCACGCCCCTGCTCAGGGCGACACGTTTTGCAGCACGGGCGGCGGTACGCGAGGTTGGGTCCCGCTTACCACAGTGGCGACTGCATCGCAGGTGCAGGAGGATATCTGGATTTCGAGCAGTGGTGGCGGCGCGAGCAACTGCTGGTACGAGACCCCCGGTGCGGTGTGCCTGGGACCGGGAGCGGGACCGACGACGGGAGGCGGCTTCGCTCAGCCCACATGGCAGCAGGGACTGTCGGTTCCCGGCGCCCCCGCCGGTGTCCGGTACGTTCCCGACGTCTCTCTTTTCGCCTCGCCGAACTTTCCCGGATATGTCTTCTGCACGCCGATAAACTCAACCGTTAACGGCAGCACATGCGAGAGCGGAATCTTCACCGCCGTAAACGTTTACCAATCCCTCGTCGGCGGCACCTCAGTCTCTTCCCCCGCGTTCGCCGGCGTCGTGGCCCTGCTCAATCAGTACGTAGTGGCAAACGGCCTCCAGCCAACGCCGGGTCTGGGCAACGTCAACCCGATGCTCTATGCCTTGGCGGCGAATCCTTCCAATGGCGCTTTTCATCAGATCACCAGCGGGAACAACGACGTTTACTGTCAGGCCAATACACCCGCAGGGCAGCCTGCGAACGTCCAATGCCCAGCGGGGGGAGTGCTCGGTTACAGTGCATCCAACTTCGACGCAGCCACACGCTACAACCTCGTGACCGGACTCGGCTCTGTCAATGTTGATGCCCTATTCCTCGCGTGGGTGGCTGGGGCAACGGCTCCCAACTTCACGCTTTCAGCCAGCGCCGCTTTCCCCGCATCCGTTTCCGCCGGACAGTCAGCATCCGTCACCTTGACCATCACGCCGGTAAACAATTCCACTGAGACCATCAACTTCACCTCGAGCAGTTGCACGGGTCAGCCCGCGGGAGTGACTTGCAGCTTCATTCCCAGCGGCGTCACGCTCGATGGCACGAATTCGCAAACCGTCACCATGACCATTGCCACCGCGGCCAACATGGCGACGCCGGTTACGCAGACCATCACGGTGAAAGGCACCGCCAGCGGCACCTCGCAGACTGCGCAGGTCAGCCTCACCGTGACCGCGACCATCGAAACCTTCCGCCTCTCGAGCACCAGCGGTGCCAGCACGTTCACGGTGGGCGTGGGCGGAACGATCCCAGTCGGAATTACCGTCAACGGCACCAACGGTTTCATCGTGGGCACCGGCGCAGGGGCTACCACCGCCTTGCAACTCACCTACACTTGTACGGGAGTCCCGTCTCTTCCCGCTGCGGAGATTGCCTGTACCATCAGTCCCGGCAACGGCCAGCCCACCAACGCGACCGCAGTCACAGTCACCCTGGTGACCACGCCGCCGACAGCGCAACTGCGTCCGCCATTCGGCGGCAAGCGTATTTTCTATGCCTTGCTGTTGCCCGGTCTATTCGGAATTGTCTTTGCGGGATCGCGCAAGCGTGGCCTGCACATGCTGAGCCTGATTGTGGTTCTGGGTTTCTCCACGCTGTGGCTGGGCTCGTGCGGCGGCGGCAGCAGCACCAACACCAACCCCGCGAACCCAGGGACGCCCAAACAAACTTACATCGTGACCGTGGGCGCCACGACCGGCGGCGCCAGCCCGATCACCAACTCGAATGTGCCGTTTACGTTCCAGCTGGTGGTGAATTAAGAAAGTGGTCAGTGGTCAGTGGCCAGTGGCCAGTAAAACCAAAGCTACGCCGATTTTTACTGACCACTAGCCACTGACCACTGACCACTGCTTTCCCAACAAGTCATGGCCTCCTGTGTAAAGCGCTCCCACTTTGCCCCTTGCGCGCTTTTACCGGGACGAGTACCATTAGGTTGTTCTCATTGGCCACGTTCCCGCGTAGGCCTTCCGCGCCCCAGGCCGTTCCCGGCGGCGCGACGGGTTCCGAAAACGGATAACCGAATACGCAAAATTTTAAGAGTTGTTTTTGGCCAGTTCGTGTTTGCTTTACCAGTGAGCGGTCGAGCGCGTTGCGTTCACGATTGCGTCCAGCCCAATTCGCAATCTGCATGGAATTTTGGCCATGCCCCCGGAACGCATCGCGAGACTTGATGGTTGATCGATGTGACTGAGCAGTTTGACCGAGCAGGTAGATAGGCCCCCGCGAGAAAAGTGGCCGTGCGCCAACAGTGTGAGGGCCTGCCGCAACCAAATGGGGAACCTGAAATTTGTGAACGCTTTGCACTCCTGCACCGGGTCGAAACCCGGCCAGCAGCTTTGAGAGGACTATGAACGCAGGACCGTCAGGACCAGGACACGGACAAGGATCAGGAAGACCCTCCGGTGGCGGAGGCAGCGGCAGAAGCCGACGGCGTCGCGGACGCCGCCCCAACAATCCCCGCGGGCCGCGCAACCCCGGCCCCGGCCAGGCACGCCACAATCAGGATGGCATCTACACCGCGCCCATGGATCACAGCTATCGCGCCGCGCTCGCGGGCAACGGCAATGGCGCAGGCCGCCGGCAGCGTCCCGGCTTCGCCGCGCCTTTTGCACCCGTCGATCCCGAGCCTTTGCCCGCATTGCGCGAGGATTCCAGCTCGCGCATCTTTGCCTTCGTTAACGACCTGTTCTTCGCCGCCAAGATTCAAGAAACTGCGCGCAAGTTGAACGTCAAGGTTGAGTTCGCCAAAAACGATAAAGACCTGGCTGAGCGTATGCAGCAGAACGGCGAAGAGAAGCCGTCGCTCATCATCTTCGACCTCAATAACGCCAACGCCAAACCGCTGACGCTCATCCCCAAGCTGAAGGCGAAGCTCAAGAAGGGAACCTCGATCATCGGATTCCTCTCGCACGTGCAGGGCGACCTGAAGCAGAAAGCGCACGAGGTGGGGTGCGACATGGTACTGCCCCGTTCCGCGTTCTCGCAGAACCTGCCGCAGTTGTTGCGCCGCCACGGAGCGCCGGAAGACGAGAATCCCACGGTACAGTAGCCGCGTAGCGGCTAAGTTTGAATTCGTTTTGAAAGGGCGCGGCTTCAGCCGCGCCGTAAGTGCCTGCCCGTAGCCGCAAGTAACTGGAAAATGAGCGCATGCGTGTTACGATAGCCGAAGGTAGTTCTTCCCCCCCGATTCAGATCTTCTGATCTAAGTCAGTTCATCTGGAGTTTTCCCACCTTAGACTTTTCGATTGGCGTTCCAGGCACGGGCCAATCCGTCCGATGGTCAAATCTCAAGGAGGCGAAGCTCATGCACATCAAGCGCGTTCTGCTGATGTCAGGATTGGCAGTGCTGTTCGGCACTTCAAGTTTGTGGGCTCAGTGTACCGCAGTCACCAGCGACGGTACCGCGGTAGCAAATCAGGTCGCGAAGTTTACGGCCAATTGCAAGATTGAACCCTCGGCGATGACCGAAACGGGGGGCAAAGTAGGAGTTGGGACCAGCACCCCGGCGGTGACATTGGACGTAAAGGGGGCCGCAACCATTCGGGGGGTCTTGCAACTGCCTTCGACTGGAACGGCAACCGCCACGAAATCCTACATCTCGCAACCGCTCGATCTGCTGGGGTCGGCATACGACAGTGCGACGACCAAGGCGGTCAGCCAGCATTTCCGCTTGCAGTTGGAGCCGTTTAACAGCGACACCAGTTCGCCTGGCAGCTTGCTGAGTCTGCTGTACGCTTCGGGTACAGGTACGCCCACGGAAACCGGCTTTCTCGTCGCGAACACAGGCGAAGTCGTTGCCACCGACTTTTCCGTTGCTCCGATCGGATCCACCACCAGTGTTTTTCTGGCCGACCTTACGGGCGATGTGATTGCGACCAACACCATCAACCTCTGCGTGGGATCGACCAAGAATTGTTCCACTGCTCAGGTTTTTAAGGTGGATAGCTCAGGCAACCTGACGATCAGCGGCAACCTCGCGAAAGCCTCAGGTTCCTTCAAAATCGATCATCCGCTCGATCCGGCAAACAAATACCTCTATCACTCCTTCGTCGAGTCTCCCGACATGTTGAACGTGTACAACGGAAATGTCGTCACTGACAAGAACGGTTTCGCGACGGTGGTTTTGCCGGATTACTTTGAGGCACTGAACCAGGATTTCCGCTATCAACTTACGGTGATTGGCCAGTTCGCCCAAGCTATCGTGGAGCAAGAAATCCAGAATAATCGCTTCCTCATCCAGACGGACAAGGGAGAAGTAAAAGTATCGTGGCAGGTGACCGGCATTCGGCACGATGCTTATGCCGACGCGCACCGTATCCGGGTCGAGGAAAACAAGCCTCCGCAAGAGCAGGGGCATTATTTGCACCCGGAACTATTCGGCCACCCCTAAACCACTGGGGCCTACCCCGGAGGCCAGTTCAGCCCGCGTCCTCCCAACAGATGGACGTGCAGATGAAACACGGACTGGCCCGCGCCCGGACCCACGTTGACGATGGTGCGGTATCCTTGTTCGATATCGCGCTGGCGAGCGATCTCCGCCGCCGCCAGATGACAGCGCCCGATCACTTCGGCGTCATCAGCCTGGGCATCGCTCAATCCAGAAAAGTGTTTCTTCGGAATGACCAGCACGTGGACTGGGGCCTTGGGATTGATGTCTTCAAAGGCGAAGACATGCTCATCCTCATAAACTTTCTTCGCCGGGATCTCGCCGCGAATAATGCGGCAGAAAAGGCAGTTGCTGCTGGGATCGGTCATCGCTGATTCACCTGTCGAAAACCATAGCACTTGAGCCGGAGATTGTCAGCGAGGCCGCTACCGGAACTTCGTGATCAATTCGGCAAATGGCTCAGAGCCCACGTTCCATGTGCCCTCGAAAGGGTTATCCAGATCGGTGAGCACGAAGTTGGCAAAGAAGAGCACCATGGTTGTAATCGCGATGGCGACCAGGCCGAACACAAGGTTGTGGAAAGGAAAAAAGAAAAGCAGAAACAGAATCATCGCCGCGGTAAGGCTTACGAAGGCCAGCAGCGTCTGCGGCATTCGCTTTACACTCAGGGCAAGCCGTTCGTCGCGGTGCGCGCTCGCCTGATTCGCAATCTCCAGCAGCCTCTGGTAGAGGATGCGCTCGGTATCGTCCTCAGGTTTTACCTCGGTGACGCTGGAAATCACCGTGGAGAATTGTTTGTCGGTCTTGTCCGTCCCCTCGCACGCGGCCAGCGCGCTCCATTCTGTTTCCGCAACGCCCCGCGCGTAGGTCTTCACCGCCCGCACGATCGGCTCGCGCACGCTTTCTTTGAACCGCTGACTGAAGAGCAGCAGGTCTTTCAATGCCCCTGATTCTTTTTGGATTTGGTTTTCGACCGACGCAAACTGTCCCCAGATCACGTAGATGGCAAATGCATAGACCACGCTATAGAGCGTGCCGACGATCTGAAGAAGCACGCCGACACCCTCGGCATCATTCTCAAAGAACTTGTGAAAGCCCGCGATGCGCAGCACAAGGTAAAGCGCGGCCGCCCCGGCGATGAATTTTGCGCCGCGAACGCGCGCGGTTCCGGGAATGACGTCTGGCATCATGGAGAACTCCGCGTGAGCATAGCCGAAAGTGATTAGGGGTCAGGGGCTAGGGGCCAGGGGTCAGTAAGATCTCTCGGGTTTTAAGGTCCCTGATCCCTGACCCCTGACCCCTGACCCCTGACCCCTGACCCCTGCCTTAGTCAAGTCTCACCAGAAACACAGCGCCCTCGGTAGTCGTGGTCTCACCGGCAAGCTGCTCGGCGCGCTGGCGATCGTCGTCGAGCACCCGCACTCGCACCCACCAATCTCCCGCGGGACTCTTGAAGCGCTTTACTTTTGCCGTGCGATAGCGGCGTTCCAGATGATCCGCCAACTTTGTGGCTTCGTCTTCGTCAGGAAATCCGCCAATCTGCACCGTCCACTTGCCGCCGGTCTCGAGCGGCGCCGGGGTTTGCATCACTTCCACTTTCACTTCGGCCACGCCCGGCTGGTAAACGTCGAGCCTGCGCGCTGCAGCCAGCGACAAATCAAGAACGCGGCCGGGGATGAACGGGCCGCGGTCGGTAATGCGCACCAGAGCCGTGCGGCCAGTCTTCAGATTGGTAACCCGCACGACCGCGCCCAGCGGTAGCGTGCGATGCGCCGCCGTCATGGCGTGCATGTTGTAGACCTCGCCGTTCGATCCGCGCCGGTTGTGATACGGCGGACCGTACCAGCTGGCCCGGCCCGTTTCGGTGGCCAGCGGCGTGGCGTTCGCTGGGATGGTGGGTTCGGCAAGGTCAGCGTCACTCTCTTCCTTGGGGCTTTCGGTTTTTGGAGGGTTGCTCTTCTTGGGGACGCTCCCGGAGCGTGGAGCCGGTTCGGTCGAGGAGGGCTGCGGTGGTGGCGCAGGCACGTTCACCGGCGTCTGCTTGGGATGGCCGCAGCCTATAAGCAAAAACAACAGAAACGCGAGCAGAACCAGAACCACGGAGTAGTGGGAGAATCTCGCGGGGCTCACTTCACTTTTTCGCAGCTTTTTGCTGCTCCATGTAGTCAGCCAGTTCGGTCAGCTTTACGCTGGCGGTGCGCAGCGCCTTGGTCGAGTGCTGGCGCACGGCGGGCACGACTTCGTCGTTCAGGTATTTGATGAATTCGGGAATCTCTTTCTCGATGCGTTCGGCGGCGGCGGCGACAGTCTTGCTGACGCGCGCCGACGCGTCTTCCACCTTGCGGTTGAAGTCGTTCATAATATTCCTCGATGGTCCTGGGCGTGAATGAACTCACGCGCATGCGGATGCCCGGCAGGGGTATTATTTCGTGCTTGGGAGGGCGGGGTCAATGCCGGACGAGTTTCGCCGGTAATTCTAGGACGAATCCTTGATAAAGTAAGGACCATGTCTGAGGCGAATCCCACAGCCGATAGCATCCGAGTTGAGGCACTGCGCCGCAAGGCCAGAGCCGGTCACCAATTAACCGTTGGGGAACGGGTAGAACTGTTCGACGCCAATATGAAATGGTTGGATGAACTCCAGGCCGAGCAGCTCAGCGAAGCCAGAGCCAAGGGCACGCGCGAAAATCGCGGCTGGACGCGCGATGAGCTGTACAACGACGACAGGGGACTTCCTCGTGGCTTCCCGCGTGGACGCTAATAGTGGGCGACAGCAGTTCCGCAGGAGCCTTCTAACCTGGTACGACCTTCATCGCCGCGATCTCCCGTGGCGCGCCAGCCGCGATCCCTATCGCGTATGGCTTTCCGAGATCATGCTGCAGCAGACACGCGTGGCGGCGGTGATCGAGCATTACCGGAAATTCCTTCAGCGTTTCCCTACGGTGGAGAAATTGGCGGCGGCACGCGAGGCCAGCGTGCTCGCGGCGTGGAGCGGCCTCGGTTATTACCGGCGAGCGCGCATGATGCACGCCGCGGCAAAACTGATCGTGCGCGAACATGGTGGAAAGTTTCCGGCGAGTGAAGAGAGATTGCGGGAGTTGCCTGGGATCGGCCGCTACACTGCGGCCGCGATCGCCAGCATTGCGTTCGAGGAACCGGTCGCGGTGGTCGATGGCAACGTCGAACGTGTGTTGCAGCGTGTAGTAGGGACGCGCCTGACTGGAGAGGAATTGTGGTCGGAGGCGAATCGCTTGCTCGACGTCAATCGGCCGGGCGACTTCAATCAAGCGATGATGGAGTTGGGCGCTGTGGTGTGCACGCCGCGCACGCCGGCCTGCTTGACCTGCCCCGTGATTGAGCTGTGCGGCACGCGCGGAGAGTTGGCGCCGGCTGCAAAAGCTGCGCCGCAGAAGAAGCGCGAGATTGACTACGCTTTGCACAGCCAGAATGGGGATGTGTATCTGGTGCAGCGCGCGCGGGATGCCTCGCTGATGGCGGGTATGTGGGAGTTGCCGGATGAGGGGGTGCCGGCGAACAGCACTCTGCCGGCAGAAGAGCGGATTCCTCTTCCTCGCTTCGCGAGCCGTCGGAATGACAAAGTCACAGGGCACGCCCCGACCAACGGAACGAGTGCAAGCTTGTTATTTACGCTGCGGCATTCGATCACGACGACCGACTACACGGTGCGAGTGTGGCGCGGCGGCGCCCCATCGCGTGATTCCGGTAAATGGATTCCGGTCGAGCGACTGGGGAAGATTGCACTCACGGGCTTGGCGCGAAAGATTCTGCGGAAAGCGGAAATGCTTTGAGGGAAAGTCTGCTCCAATTTCCCATTGGCACGCTTTCATCATCTAAAATAGAAGCAGTCTTAGGGCTTGGGGCGATGCGCTGGCTGCGAAACATCCTGAAACGACAAACCGGAGGACGACCGATGGCGGCGTTGACCGCGGGCACAAAAGCGCCCGATTTTGAACTGAAAGCGATGGATGGCAAGCGCTTCGTGCTGAGCGAGGAACTGGTGCACGGGCCCGTGGTGCTTGCATTCTTCAAGGTGTCGTGTCCCGTGTGCCAGTATGCCTTTCCGTTCTTGGAGCGGCTGGAGCGCGCTTACGGACACCAGGGCGTCAGGATCATCGGAGTTTCGCAGAACGACCCCAGGCAGACCAACGCGTTCAACAAGGAATTTGGCGTAACCTTTCCGGTGCTGCTCGATGACGCGGAAACCTATCCTGTGTCGAACGCCTATGGCTTGACCAACGTCCCGAGCGTGTTCTGGATCGCCCAGGACGGCAAGATTGAAATCTCCAGCGTGGGTTGGGTAAAAGCCGACTTCGAAGCGGTCAACCGAAAAATGGCGGAGGCGCGAAGCACACCTGCCGCGTCTTTATTCAAGCCCGGAGATGACGTGCGCGACTTCCGCGCGGGTTGAAGCTCGAAAAATTAGTCCCGCGGTCGCGGGCTGGCAACAACTAGCGAGCACAAGAGAGAGCCTCAGTTCGCCGGGCACGGCGCCCCTGCGGCTTGCCATTGCTTCACTTTCGCCGAGAATTCATCATGCGGCATGGGAACCGGAGTGCGACCCTCGCCCGGATTCCATCCCCACATCACCAGCTTGTCTTCCGTGAGATGCTCGACCAGTTGATGGATGTTCCGGTTTCGGTTCTGCTTTGGATCTTTGATCGATTCACAAAGCTGCGCGTCGCTCAGGCCCTGCCAGATCATGGGCATGCCGGGGGGCGGCAAGCGCCAGCCGGGCGCTCCGGGAGGAAGATGTGCGCCGTCAAGATTGTGATCCTGATGGCAGGTGCTGCATTTTACTGACGTCACTCCAAACCCCGTAGCGCCCCGCCGAATGTTCATGGTGTGCGGATGCCCGTCATCGCCCTGCCGCGGGAAGTCTCCCTTGGAATGGCAGTTCATGCAGCGCGGGCTCCGCAACACGGAAACGAAGGCGACGAAAAGCGTTCCATCGTTGCTGGGGGCGGCGTTGCTAGGCGCGACGGCAAGCGTCTTGGGTGCAGCCGGCGGTTCGGCCGCGGCTGCTGAATGCGAAAACCACAGCGCTCCCGCAAAGCCAGAAACAATCAGACTCGCCAGAAAGAATCTAAATTGCACGCTTTTCATACGGCCTCCTTCAGGCGAATGGGCAACCGGCGGACTCGCTTCCCCGTAACCGCGAACACGGCGTTGGCGATGGCAGGCGCGGCGCAGGGAACACCGGGCTCTCCGATTCCCCCGGCTTTCTCGTTGTTCTCGACAATGTGAGTTTCAATCTCAGGACACTCATTCATGCGCATCACAGGAAAAGTATTGAAGTTGGTTTGCTGCAGGCGTCCGTTGGCGAAAGTCAGCTCCTGGAAGAGAGCTGCTGACGCGCCGAAGATCGCTCCGCCTTCGGTTTGCGCGGCGATAATCCCCGGATTCACATACTGCCCGCAATCAATAGCGCAGACCATGCGGTGCACGCGCACCTTGCCATCGGTAACGGATACTTCGGCAACGTGCGCCGAGTAGCTGCCAAACGCAAAATGTACCGCGATGCCGCGCCCCATGCCTTGCGGCAAAGGTTTGTCCCAGCCTGCTTTCTGCGCCGCGAGATCGAGCACGCCAAGATGGCGGGGCTGCTTCTGTAGCAGCTGGCGCCGGAACTGGTAGGGATCTTTCTGCGCGAGAGCGGCAAGTTCATCCATGAAACACTCCACTGCGAAAGCAGTATGCGAGTGTCCCACCGAACGCAACCATTGCACGGGTACGCTGATCTCCGCCTGATGGGATTCAACGGTCACATTCGGGATCGCATACGGAAGATCGTCAACCCCCTCAACCGACGCGGGATCATACGCTTTTCCTTTCATCATGGCTGCCGCGAACGGCGTTCCTGCCATGATCGACTGCCCCACCAGACGCGATCTCCAGCTCACCGCATTACCACTCGCATCAACGCTGCCCTCAATGGCATGCAGGAACGCCGGACGGTACCAACCACCCTGCATGTCATCTTCGCGCGTCCAGATCACCTTGACCGGGGCCCCAGCCGCTTTAGCGACATGCACCGCTTCTACGACAAAATCTGATTGGGGATTCGCCCGGCGTCCAAAGCCTCCACCCAGAAAAGTCGTATGCAGCTTGACTTTTTCGTTCGGCAGTCCCGCGATCTTCGCCGCATTCGCACGATCCACCGTCTGAAGCTGCGAGCCCGTCCACACCTCGCAGGAGTCGGCACGCAGATCGACAACACAGTTCAAAGGTTCCATCATCAAGTGTGACAGGTAAGGAACTTCGTAAACCGCGTCAATCTTTTTTGCCGCGCGCGCGAGCGCACTCTCCGCGTCGCCGTCTTTTCGCACGCTGGTCCCCGTAGATTTTGCCCGTTCGCGGAAGTCTTGCATTATCGTGCTCGTGTTGAATGTCGCCATACTGCCTTCGTCCCACTCAACGCGCAGGGCATCCCGCGCCACTTTAGCCTGCCAGAAAGTGTCCGCGATTACCGCGACTCCTGCGGGAACGGCGACAATCTTGCGCACTCCCGGCATCGAACGCGCGCGAGAATCGTCAAAGCTCTTCATGCTCGCCTTGAAGATGGGAGGTCTGGCGATTAAGGCCGTCAGCATCCCGGGCAGCTTTACGTCGATGCCAAATTCAGCTTTGCCGTTTATCTTTACGGAAGTATCGAGGCGTTTGACTGGCTTGCCGATCAGCTTGAAGTTCTTTAGATCTTTCAATTGAACATGCTCGGGCGGAGTCAACTTTGCCGCAGCAGCCACGAGCTGGCCATACATCAACTTGCGAGTGCCATTGAATACCGCGCCCGATTCCGTGCGGCACGTAGCTGCCTCGACATTCCACTGTTGCGCGGCCGCGGCGATCAGCATGGCGCGCGCCGCGGCGCCGGCCTGGCGAAATTGATCCAGCCCCGACCACACGCTGGAGCTTCCTCCCGTGATCTGCATGCCGAACGCGGGATGGTTGTACCTGGCATCAACCGGAGCAGACTCGTAGCCAATCTTGCTCCAATCGGCGTCGAGTTCGTCTGCCAGCAGCATGGGCAACGAGGTGTAGACGCCCTGTCCCATCTCCGAATGGTTCACGATCACCGTGATTCGCTCATCGGTGCCAATCCGCACAAATGCGTTCGGCATAAAAAAACCGGGGGATGCCTGCGCCGACGCGAGCTGACTGACTCCAGGAAAATGAAAGCCGATCAGCAACCCGCCACTCGCCGCAATGGAGACTTTCAGGAAATCCCGGCGCTGAATCCCTCCATTCGCATTTTCACCGATCATCTTTTGCCGGATCATCTTTTGACGAATCATCGGGCACCGCCCTTCGCCACCATCGCGGCCGCGCGGTGGATGGCTCTTCGAATGCGCGGATACGTCCCGCAGCGGCAGATGTTGCCGGTCATCGCTTCGTCAATATCGTCATCGGTGGGCGAGGGCTTCTCGCGCAGCAGCACCGCCGCGCTCATCAGTTGCCCCGACTGGCAGTAGCCGCATTGCGGAACGTCTTCCTCCAGCCACGCCCGCTGCAGCGGATGGCTCAGATCCTGCGACAGCCCTTCGATAGTGGTCACCGAAGTGCCTGCCGCGCGCGAGACGGGCGCGACACACGAGCGCACCGCCTCTCCATTGATATGCACTGTGCACGCGCCGCATTGCGCCATGCCGCACCCGTACTTTGTTCCGGTGAGGCCAAGCTGCTCGCGAATCACCCACAGCAGCGGAGTGGAAGGATCGACCTCGAGATCGACCCGCTTGCCATTCACGGAGAAGCCAATCATTTTAGTTCTCCTGTTTTTTGCCTCGCGTTACGACCTTAGACGACAGACAAGGCTGCCGCGTCGCCAAGATTTTACACGGGAACTGAAACCGATGCTCCGACCGGACTTGCCCCACGACAATGCGGACTGCAACCCTCACCACTATGTCGCTATGCCGCGGTAATGGGGTCATTGCGTAAAGCACGGCCACCTCGATGGCTGGCGGGATTGTACGGGCTGCCGGGTGGCGATGTGGGAAAGGCGGGACCGCACGAGGATTTATATACGGAGTTGAAGCGGCGGGCAGTAGCCGTATAGTTAGCGCAGGCCGTAAAGACCTGGATTGTCAAAGACCTGGGTTGTCGCCTCGGTCCCACGGCAAAGCGGGCGAGTCCTGACGAAATCTTTTTTCAGGTATCAATAAGGGTGCGTATTCCCTCGTAAGTCCAGCCGAATCGCCAGCAATTTCAAACAACAGCCGTACGTTCCGCATGGTCGGTTCCGCGGAAACTGGCCCAATCCCGGCTTCAGAAAGCAGCATACTTTTTTGTCTCGCCGGACGTATTCCAGCCAAACCCACCCATAACCTACGTAACTTTAGCCGCCGCCGAACGCATGCTAGCCTCGATATGTACATGTGTAATCAGTAGCTTCCAAGAATTTTCAGCGATTCACGATGCCTCGATTCCCCATCTTTCGCCTGGGCAAGGACCCCGACAAGCCGACGCTCCCGGAGATGATTGCGGCGGCGCCGTCGATCATGCTCGAAGGGCTTGCGGTCGGGGTCGATAACCTGCGGCACGATGTGGTGCTGAGCCCGCGCTTTCTCGAAGCGGCGCGCGCGCATGTGATGCGTGTGATCGTGCGCCATGGCGAACTGGAAGGACTGCTCGCGGCCGAGGCTACGCAGAAAACGCAAGGCCCGTCCTGGATGAGAAAGGCCGCCGCCGGGGCAACTCGCGCCCCCGCGGAAAAATCCGATTGGAAGACGCTGCTGGGCGAACTGCATCTGGCTGCGCTGAATCGTGCCAAGAAGGAAGAAAACATTTCGGTCAACCTGCTGGCGCGGCTGGCCGTGACCAAGTTTCTGCGCACGGAGATGCACCAGCAGTTCGCGCAAGTGCTCGAGCGCTGCCGCGTCCTGCTCAAGAACTACGAAGGCATACGGCAGGGTAAAGCCGTCGAGTATCGCGAGCGCGTTGCCGCCTTCCAGGTGCGCAAGAAGATTATCCTGCGCAAGACCGGCCAGGATCTTTTCGAAACACTGCGCGAGATCGAGAAGGAAACGTTGGCGCGCATGCGCCGGTCATTATTCGGGGAAGCGAAAACGGGCGAAGCGAAAGCGGGGGAAGCGAAAGCGGGCGAATTGAAAACCGAACCAGGCAACGCCGGCCTCGCGAGCTACGGGCTTTTCCTGAATCGCCTGGCATTTTCTGAAGATGGCCGCGACGACTACCTGTGCGCTGAACATTACGTGATGCTGGGTAACTGGGATCGCGATCCCGATCGCTATTCAACGCTGAAGGACATCGTGGGGGGCTTCATCCGCTCGCTGTTCGGCGAAGACACCACGACTGAGACGATCGATGCCTGGCTGTGCGCTCCGCAGAATGCCCGCGCTCTGGTCGGAACGGGCACGCCTGATGATTCCACCGCGGAAGGCGTGGCCCAGCAGCAGCGCCTCGCCAAATGGGTAAGGCTGCTCGAAGATGAGCAGGTCATGGAGTGCGTGATTGCCTCGTATCATACTGTGCCCCTGCTCAGCGAATATGCGCCGCGCATCAATCCGCAGCAGCTGAAGAATGCTCTTCTCTCGCGCCCTGAATGCGACCGCGTGGAGCGCATGATTCAGGAGCACGGCAAGCTTTCGCCCAATAGTCTGTATGCTGCTGTGGGCAAGGTCGCGGGCTGCCGCGGACCGGAACGAGCCAAAGTTGCGGCGCGTTTTCTGCAGGATTTTTCCCAGTATCATCGCGATCTGCGGCGGCTCGAGACTTTGAATGCCGCGCTCGACTCGGTGAACGTGGTGAGCAGCGAGAAACTGCGCGAGCTTTCCCGCATGAACGGAACGCTCTACGAATTCCTCCTGCCCGAAGAGCAGCAGCCGGAAGAAGATCGCGTTCTGCGGCATGTCGTGCTCAAGGCCGACGTGCGCGACTCCACCCGTCTCACGCGCACTTTGATGGAAAAAGGGCTGAATCCCGCGTCCTACTTCAGCTTGAATTTTTACGATCCGGTCAACAAGCTGCTGGCGAAGTACGGAGCGCAGAAAGTTTTTCTTGAGGGCGACGCCATCATCCTGGCAATCCTTGAGCGCGCTGGCGAGCCGCAACTTGCGGTGAGTCGCGCCTGTGTGCTGGCCCGCGAGATCATCGAGATCGTGCGCGGCTACAACGAACTCATGCAGCGCTCGGGCATGCCCGAACTCGAGCTGGGCGTTGGCATAACGCTGCAAGAAGCGGCGCCGCTTTACCTGATGGATGGCGAGCATCAGATCATGATTTCCGAAGCGCTGAACGAGAGCGACCGCCTCTCTTCTTGCAACAAGCGCGCCCGCAAGGTCATGGAGCCGCAGGCCGGACCGTTTCACGTCTTCGTGTTCCAGTCGGGCGAGGCTTCGAAAGCCGGCGAGGCTCCGAAGGCCGGCGAGGTTACGAAGGATGACGAGGTTACGAAGGATGACGCGGAGAATCCTGAAGACTCCATCATCAGCTACAACCTGGGCGGCATTCGCATGAATGAAGCCGCTTTCCGCAAACTGGAGCAGGAAGTTTCGCTCGTGCCCTTGTCGGTGAAGTTGCCGGCTGCGATCGCGTCCTCCGATAAAGGTGAATACCATCTGTTCAGCGCTACCGTGCCGGTCGATCGCGACATCTTCCGCAAAATCGTGGTGCGCCAAAGCCGCGTGCCGGAAATCCATGTCGAGGATTTCTCGGTTCAGGGCTGGACTGGCCGCAACTACTACGAAGTCTGCACCGACCCCGCAATCTATGCCGCGCTGGAGAAGAAGAAGGGCGCGAAAGCTTAGGGAACCAGCAGAAAATAAATCTGCGAGTGTCAGGAATGCTCCCGGTCTGTTTTGTCTGGGATGCTCCCGGTCTGTACCCCTAGGGTATCCCTCCCCCACTCCCTCGCACGTATCGATTTTCTGGCACAATGGCATTACGTGCTTCATGCCTTCGCCGGATCCTCTGGTTGTCGCTATTTATTTCGCCCTGGTTTTGGTGGGAGTCGCTATGCTCCTCTTTGATAGATGGGGCGTGTTGGCGATGCTCACTTCCTCTAAATGGAAACACCCTAAGTGGCTTATTCCGATCTTCATCGGACTGGGAGTCGCCTTGCCCAGTCTAGCGCAGAATTCGCATGATCTGCTGTTGGTGCATTCAGCTTTTGCACTGGGATATGTGTTTTTGATTGTTGGGCTCCTGTATTGGCTCAATGCGATTTTGTCCGCAGAGGGTAGAACTTCTAAGACTAAGTTGCAACGCTCTCTGCTTTTGATAGCTATATTTGCAGCCGCGATCGTTCTTCTTGCTCTATTCCATCGTGACAAAATAATTAGTCTTCGCCGCGAACGGGCTGTGCCGTGGTTTACGATCAAAGTAGCCAACTCCGCGTTTCCAGTTTCGGTCCCATCGCACTCAACGTTGCTGATTCTTCCGCTGCATCCATACTGGGTATTCACTGATACAAACAGCCATCTGCACGAATACGAGAATGACTGTGCTGAGGCTCGTAACTGGCCGTCGCAGGACGAGATTAACAGTAAACCAGCGAATGGATTTGAAGAAGTACGACGTATCGAAGTAACGAATCACTCCCAAAATGCTATGGAGAGCGGAAGGGTAGTATTTGACATTCTCTACGGCGAGTCCTTTGCTGGTGGATGCTCAACTCCCCCAGTGTCAAGCACTCCTCAGCAACATGATGTGGTGTCAATTCCAGCTCTTGATCCGGGAAAGTCATTCGAGTTTATCGCGGTGAATCAGAGCGCCCGCTGTGCATGGCTGCTGGCTCCGAAGCAGATAAGAGTAACAATGGCGAACGATGAAAACGCAATGGACGTGCCATTGAAATTTGAACCGGGAGTCGTGTCTACCTTGCGTCTCCCCCGTTCGGCCCGACAGCAATCAAGTGGTACGGCGTCCCGATAAAGAATCCAGGTTACGGCATGGTCCGAAATGGTCCTGACTGCCGCCTGCCGGATGACGGGAAACGCCGCGACATTCAGCGCAAACTGGCGCGCTTAATGAATGAGGGAAATATGATCCGTAGTGGGTGGGGGCAAATGATGAGCCAGCCCGAGATGCAAAAGAGGGATGCCATTGAGGTGACGTACTGGCACGCGAAGATAGAGAGATACATCGAGACACTGCCTAGAAGCGATTTTTATCTTGCTCGTCTAAATAGTGCTCGCAGGTCAGACGTTGGGTATCCAGTTGGCATTGACTGGAAGTTAGCTGGGCATTGGGATCAGCTTTCCGTTGATCTCGAAAGTCTCAAAGAATTAATGGATGACCCAGAATTCGGAAAACCATGAGGTAAGGTGATGGGGGGGGCTGGCCCATCCTTCCCCAGCGATGTTACCCTTGCGGCCGCCCCGTCCTTGTCCCTGCGTTCTTTGCTGGGACAAGCCTGTCCTGAGCGCGCCCAAGGGGCGGGGAATTTGATCTCATCGACCCAGAGTTCCCCTCGACAAGCTCAGGGCAGGCTCCGTCGCAAAAGACGCGACAAGGGCAGGGCACCCCCGATCCCACTTCGCGGTTAACCCTCGCGACTGGAACGGTTTACGCGCGAAATTAGCCACTAGTTATACAAAATGGCTCAAAATTGCTGTCAAGAGGAAGAAAAGGCGAATAAACGAGCCAGGTCATTGATAGGAAAGGAGAAATAAAGTTGGCTAACATGTCGCTTTTACCCTATGCGGCATGATATAATTTAATTATAGAATCAAGAAAAGAGAAATCCCAGCATGGGCGTCGGGTCGTCTGAGGTATAGGGATCCTTCGACTGCGTAAATGCTTCGCTTTCGCGAAGCATTTCCTTCGCTCAGGATGACAATTCGGAGTAGTGCAAACGTCGCGGCCTCTTGGCCGCGATTTCTATTTGTGGGCAAAAGAGGAGCGCGAGAATGAAACACAGGAAGATTCGGGGATGTCGGATCAAGGGAACTAGAGAGCGTGGGGCGTGGGCGGAGCTTTACTTTATGGTTCTGGCCATGACCTACGGACTGAAGGTGTCGAGTCCGTATGGAGGGTTCGGTCCGTATGACGTGGGCGTGGAGAATGGCCTCGGGCCCGTTCTGCGGGTGCAGGTAAAGTGCACACTCTATGAGTGCGGCACGGGCAGCTACCGCACAGCCATCCACGTGACAAATGGGGCGAGGGGACGGCACGGCTATGTTCCCGGAACGGTTGACTTTTTCGCGCTCTATGTCGTTCCAACGGATGATTGGTACATCATCCCTTACGCGGTAGTGGGGAACCGGAAAGCGAACCTGACCTTCAAGCCAAGTATGAAGAAGCAGAAATACGGCAAGTATCGGGAGGCGTGGTATCTGCTGCTGGATGCCTGCAACGGCGGGACACAGGGAACGATCGACATTCAGGCGTGCGGCGATAACGGCAATGCAGCAAAGGGCGTGAGAGAAGTGATGGGCCGGGCCGCGATCAGAAAGATGTTCCGCGGCGTGTTGCAGAGCTAATCAGAAAGGCCCCACTTCTCGCAAAGGACGCGAGAAATGGGGCACCCGGCCGACCTCGCCCTCAGAAGTTTGATCCTACACGTGCTGGCCGGAATGGAATCGAGAACGTGGCTTCTACATCCACGGGAGAGCCGTTTTTCGTGGCGGGTTGGAATTGCCACTTGGCGATGGCATCGCTGGCGAATTGGTCGATGCGATCGTTGACGCTGCGCAACACGCGCACGCTGCCTACTGTGCCGTTGGCGTGGATGATGGCATAAAGGATTACGGTACCGCCTACGTTTTGCCGCATCAGTTCCTGGGGATACGCGGGATCGACTTTGCGCGTCGCGGACGGCGCCGAGAGATCTTCAGAAGCCTGATCGTCGGAAGCTGCGGCGCGGGCAGAAGGAGGACCAGAGATTAGCTCCGGCTTGAGAGCGGCGAAGCGGACGATCCAACTGCCTCCGGCCGAGTTCAGGTTGGGCATGGTAAGGCTGAGGGAATAGAACTTCCGGCTGCCGAAGACAGCGCGCTCTTCCTGAGAAAGTTTGCTTTCACTCCCCGGCTGTGTGGGCGCGGTGGCGCGCGGCGGGCGGAGGTTGGCGATCAGATTTGGATTGACAGAGTTGGCTGGCGCATTCATGGGAGCGGGATCGCCGGCAACGCGCGAGGCGGCACTCGAGGTCTTGCCTACATATAGTCCTGAGGGAAGATCGCCGCTGTTTTTCTTTCCGCTGCCTGATCCGGTTGCATTCTCTTCTCCGGTTCCCGCGATTGCGCCGGGGTCTCCTGAGGCTCCGCGATGGCCTTCGGGCGTGGCGGCGAAGTTGCCGCGGCGATTGCCCGCAGGCGGATCAGGCGGCGCGCCTACTGCGGGATGGAGGCTGAGCGCGATCACATTTCTGCCGGAGCGCGAGCTTCCGGATGCGGCCAGCGATGGCGGGGGTGCGATCACATCGGGCGCGTGCCTGCCCGCGGCAACGGGACTTCTGCCCGGGATCGCGCGTTGTTCGTCCAGCGAAAGCTGTGGCGCGGGTGCAATCACGGAACTGCGTGCGACGTTTAGCTCGCCGAGGCGGCGCGTAGTGCCGGCTTCCACCGCGGGTGGCGGAGCGATGATGGACGGTTCCGGAGCCTGCACGGTTTTCTGAAACGAGGACTGCAAGTCTGGTGGCGGCGCGATTACGGAGCGTTCGATCCGCGGTGCGAGGCGCGAAACCTCCGACGCCGGAACGGCTGGGGCTGGGGCGATCGGGAGCCGCGGTGTTGCCGACCATGCCACGATGTTGGGCAAAGCAACGTCTTGCTTGAGCTGGATGTCGGGCGGAGTAACGATGGTCTGGGAGCGGTTGTCGGGCTCGGGTGGCACGGAGATGATGGGCTGAGCGGAGTATTCGGGATCGGCTTTGCGGGCGCGCTCCGGATTCGCGCGCCGGGTGTCGAGGGGCGGCAGGTATTCCGAGGGCGTGTAGTAGACAATGTCGGAGTGTGTGAACACGGGCTGCGAGGTGATGTGAGGTTCAAGGGCGAGGGTGCGCGATCCCATCCAAATCGCGATGAGCGCGAGAAGATGACAGACGGCGGACTCGAGGAAGCGGAACCAGGGAAGTTTGCGGTTGACGAAAACGTCAGGCCAGAACGGGGCGGAGGACTGCTGATTGCTGATTGTTGATGGATTGGAGACTTCGGACCGGCGAAAAGATGCGCTGAGGTTCTGAACGAAGACGCGCCACCGGGGCTCGGGTTCAACCAGCAGACGCAGGTCCGCAACCGGTAGTTCGGTCTCTTCCAGCACTGGGCTTGCTGTTTGGCGCATCGTTCTATCTTACCGAGTCCCGAGTCCCGAGTGCCTGAGAAAAAAATCCAGTTGCCTGCATATTGGTAACCCGTGCGAGAAAATGCAGTTTGACTCGGTACTCGGTACTCACGACCAGGCACTAGCTAGCTGGAGTGTCCGGCGCGGGCGGGTGAGATTACGAGTCGGCCGGGACTTTTCGTCTTGACTGCGCCCTTTTCCTGCGCATAGGTAAGATCGAGTCCGCCTTCGTCCGTGGGAGAGGCCTCGGCCAACGCTGCTGCCAGCGCGCGGTAGGAGCGGCTTACTTCCTGACTTTCCTGCAGAACCACGGGCGTGCCGTGATCGATGGCGGGCGAGACCGCCTGAAACGCGTTGGGAACCTTCCACAGGACTTTGCAGCGCGTGGCGTGTTCGACATCTTCATCGGTGAAGCCGGGAATCTTTTTGTAGCGATTCAGAACCAGGCGCAGCCGGTTGCGGCCCGTACCTTCTTCAAGGAAAGCGTGGATGCGGCCGGCGCTCCAAAGCGATACGACGTCAGTCTGGGCGACCATGAGCACCGCGTTCGAGAGATCGGAGAGCAGGCGCGTGGTGGAATCGAGGCGGCTGGAAGCGTCGACGACCACGTAACGGTAGTGATTTACCAGCAGGTCGAACAGCCGGGCCAGTTCGGCCGGCGTGGGCATGGAGGGATATGGCTGCTGCGGGCCGGCGAGAAGATGCAGGCCGTCTTTGGCCGTCGTCATGAGGCCATCGAGCAACGAAACGTCGAGACGGTGCAGGTTCTGGAGCGCGTCGGGGACTCCGAAAGTGGGACGCAGGTTGAGATGGAGTTGCGCGTGCCCGACAGGGGCGAAGTCCACCAGGACCACGCTGCCGTGGGCTTGCTGCAAGGCCACCGCGGTGTTGACGGCGGCGGTGGTGGCGCCTGCGCCTCCTTTGGCGCTGAGGAAAGTGAAAATGCGGGCCTTGCCCGCGCCGCCGCGACTGCGCGTGCGGTTGGAACTGAAACGCGTGAGGGCTTCGAGCAGAGCGTCAGCACCGGCGCTGTCATCCAGATATTCGCCGGCTCCGGCGCGCATGCTGGCCACAATCACGGTGGGCTGCTGCAGTGTGCCATTCGCAAAGATGGCGAGTTGCAGCGTGTTGGCTTGAATCAGTTCGATGGCTTTGATGGCGGGTTGAGGATTCTGGGCAGAGATATCAATCAGGACTACTTCGGCGCGCAGGTCCTGAATCTGCCGGAGGATGGCGTCGGTCGCTCCCAGCGGGAAGCCGACGTTTGCGAACACGATCCGGGCCAGGCGTGTCGCCTCCAGGCGGTTCTGCAGTTCGGATAGATGGTCGCGGTCCTCGGTCAGAACGGCTACGGCGATCCCATGCATGGCGCGGTTCTCGCTGATTTCTCTCGGTGTTTGCATGTTAGAAAGAGAAACGACTCCTCGCCAAGTGACTCAGGTAACTACGGAAAAGCAAGTAACTGCACCATGCGCGGGGGGACGCGCCCGCATACGTGAGAGCCGCGAGATGCAAGATCATGAAAGTCGGTGTGAGGCGCAAAGCAGGAAGACTCCAAGACGCGACGTACTGTTAACTGATAATTCTAAGCCAAGCGGAAGATATTGAACAGGACTGAGAAGTGCACAAAAAACTAAAGTTAGCAGCGCCGGGCCCAGACCGGAATTTTGCGGGTACTGGCTAATGGGCGGCTGGGCGCGGGTTTCCGGGGACGGGCGGGGCGGGACGCTCGGTTTCACTGGGGCTGTGCAGGGCTGATATGCGGCGGAAATCGGCGGAAGTGTCCTCGGTTTCGGGAAGGTACTCGTAGCCGTTCAGGCAGACGGCTACGCCGATCTTTGTTTCGGCAGATCGGGTTTCAGCAGATCGGGTTTCGGTTCCGGTTTCAAGGGTGATTGCTGGCATCCAGCCTTTATCCGCAGGTTTGACGATTCGGAGGACGCGGCCCCGGCAACGGACGCGCATGTTCTCGCCCAGAGTGATCTCGGAGGGCATTTTCAACGTAAGTTCGATATCCGCGCCTTCGCTAAGCGCCATGTCCGTGAACAGAAAGGCTCCGCGAGAACTGAGGTCCTGGGTGAAGCCGAGTCCTTCAACGGCGGTCGCAACGTCACGCAGGGAAACCGGAAGGTTGAAAGCGAAGCGTTGTCCAATGCGGCGTTCAACACCAACGGGAGGAGCGGTCATGGCCGTGTCACTTCCTTAGGGATCGCCGGGAAAGCGCAACTGCAATTGCAACTGTAGCGCAGTCCGGGCGCTCTGGGAAGTCAAAAATTAGCGCGGGCGGGAAGCAGGAAAGTGAGTGGCGGGAAAGCGGTTTGGTACGAGGAACACGCGAGGCTTATCCTATCTGTGGAAAAACTTCATTGCCGAGACGTACAGGCCACTGGTAGTGGGTCCGTTTCCTTGGGATTTTATAGACTCTTCCAAAAAGGTTTGATCTTCAGTTGTGCAGTCCCGAAGATACCGAGAAGGAACCCGAGTTGCCAGAAAAGCGGCATGTAATTTACCAGCGGATCAGAAACCGCCTTGGAGAAAACTCTACCGACGCTGATCAGGAACAAGTAGAAAGCCGCGGGTGCGACGATTGCAGCGGAAATTGCCTGAACCCAACGAGAGCGAAATAGCAATCGCTGCGCCAGCGCAAGGCAAACGGCTCCCGCGATCACGATGCCCCAGATCCGCAAAGATTGGAACTTGTCGCCGAACCAACTTGCGGCCAAGGCGGAACCGACCGACGCCGCAAGAAACAGTAGATTCCAGGGCTTCCGCAAATCCTGCCAGGCTTGGGCATTCCAAACGACCAGTACCAGACCGAAGCAAACCCCAAGCCTCACCATGGCGTTGCCCGATCCAAAATCCTGCAGCCAGTGAGGAAAGGACGACGGTATGGACAGGTTCGCAAATGGAATGTTGATCACTGCCACCGCAACCTTCAGAGCCAGCAGCTTCTTATCCTCGGCCCACGGTGCCGCAACCTCTCCGGCTGATTTTTCGGTGGCGGCAACTGCCGAACTGGATGACCAAGCGTTCACCGGTGCGTTCTTTAGCGGCGCAATCGAGGTGGCCGACCCTGCGGGTCTGGATCCGGTACTCGGTCGCGACAGTACTTTATCCAACGTCTGCAGCAGGCGATCCACATCGGTATGAAAGTGCGCATGCGTGACATCAATAGCTTGCCGCATGGCCAAGTCAGACAAGTCTTCCGGAAGGTCGCTACGGCGGGGGACTATCGCGCCGTTGATCAGCACCGGGATCACGCGGACGTCTCTCTTCAAGGCAGTGGCGATTTCCAGCCTCACCCAGTCATCGGGGTTGCTTAAACGGGTCTGGCCGGTGGAATCCTGCGCGTTCAGCCATCGGTCTCCCACGAGCGCCAGTAAAATGTCGCAGCTGCCTACTGTCCGTTGCACCACATCCGAGAATCGTTCGCCCGGTTCGATCGTGTCCACGTCCATGAACAACTGATCTTTTCCATAGCGTGTGAGCAGACGGTCGTACAGACGTCCCGCCGCGGCCGCGGTATCTTCGCGCCGGTAACTGATGAAGATTTTCGCCATGAGATGAGCGGTGTGCAGCGGGGGATGGCCCGCAATCACGACGCCGGGCGATTATAGACTTGAATTCGATGGTCCGGGAAGAAATGCAGGCGAGTAATGTTTCAGTCTCGCGCGAATCCAAAAGGGCTTACTGGGCTATGGCCTCTGCTCGCGTTCGGTCCCTTGAGGAAATAGTACTTTCCGAGGGCGCCTCTTGGGAGTCAAGGTGCACGTTATAGTAGTCGTGAGCAACGATGTCATCATCTAAAGAAGCGATCGTGCCTGAATCGAGAATCCCAATCCAGGAAAAGCCGGCGCCGCGTGATGCGGAATCGGCCTCCAGCACGGGATCGCGCTGGCAGGCCGGGGTGCGGGCGCTGCGGCACCGCAACTTTCAGCTCTTCTTCAGCGGACAACTGATTTCACTGATTGGTACGTGGATGCAGAGCGTGGCGCAGTCGTGGCTGGTCTACCGGCTGACGGGTTCGGCGTTACTGCTGGGGTCGGTGGGCTTTGCCAGCCAGATTCCAGTGTTTCTGTTTTCGCCATTGGGCGGGATCACCGCGGATCGCGTCAACCGCCGCAAGGTCGTCATCGCCACCCAGATCGCGTCCATGGTGCTGGCCTTTATTCTGGCTGTACTCACGCTTTCCCATGCGATCGATCATCGCATCTGGCTCATCTTCGTGCTGGCCGCGCTGCTGGGCGTGGTGAATGCGTTTGACATTCCCGGGCGGCAATCGTTTCTGGTCGAAATGGTGGGCAAGGACGACCTGATGAATGCGATCGCGCTGAATTCTTCCATGTTCAACGGAGCGCGCGTGGTCGGTCCTGCGGTCGCCGGAATTCTGGTGGCGAAAATTGGCGAAGGCTGGTGCTTTTTTGCCAACGCCGTAAGCTACATCGCGGTGATCATCGGATTGCTGATGATGCGAGTGCACAGCCCCGTGCGCGCGGGGATGGCTTCGCCTTTCGAGCACATGATGGAGGGATTCCGCTTCGTGGAGCGGACCGCGCCGATCAAAGCTTTGCTATTGCTGCTGGGCATGGTGAGTCTGGTGGGCATGCCGTACGTGGTGCTGATGCCGATTTTTGCCGACCAGATTCTGCACGGCGGTGCGCGGGGATTGGGCATTCTGATGGGCGCTACCGGCGTGGGAGCCCTGTTCGGTGCGCTGACGCTGGCGTTCCGTGAGGGCGTGAAAGGATTGGGGCGGTGGGTGGCGTGGTGCTGCGCCGGATTCGGAGCGAGTCTTATTGTATTCGCTTTGTCGCACACGTTCTGGCTGTCAGTGCTTCTGCTGCTGCCCGTGGGTTACACGATGATGCTGCAAATGGCTTGCTCAAATACCTTGATTCAGGTGATGGTGCCGGACGCGCTGCGCGGCCGCGTGATGGCCGTGTATTCGATGATGTTCATGGGCATGGCTCCGATTGGGGCGCTGCTGGGCGGCGCGCTGGCCGAGCGTTTAGGTGCGCCCCGCACCGTGGCGATTGGCGGCGTGGCATGTCTGCTGGGCGCAGGTTGGTTCGCGCGGCACCTGCCGAAGATTCGCGTGGAAGCGCGGCGCTTGATTGTCGCGCAGGCCGCGGCCGGCGGCGAACCCTCGGAGATGACGGCGCCGGCCGTGGAAGACTAACCTGGCGGAACAACAATTACAGCCGTCTAACGCAAAAAGCTAATCGCGAATTTCAATCGGGCCAATTCAACCTGTGCGTTCGGTGGCACGCATATTTCTTGAATAACCGCACAGGATCGTGATATATCCGCATTTATCTCACCCAGTTGTTGGTGCCGCCCGTCGATCCACTATCGAGAGTGAGCGGCCACAGGCAAATCGTCCGATAGGAGGGCAAGATGAATTCCTTTCGCAGAGTGATTGCATCGAGTCTGTTCATGGTTCTGACTGGGATGATGTTTGCGCAAGGCGGCGCCACGGGCGCGATTGCAGGAGTAGTTCAAGATGCATCGGGAGCGGTTGTCGCCAATGCAAAGGTAAGCGTCAGGAGCGAAGCCACCGGCGAAGTGCTGCGGCAGCTTACGAGCGACGTATCCGGATTGTTCACGGCCACGCTGTTGCCGGTGGGCAATTACTCGGTGGTAGTGACTGCGGCGGGCTTTCCCGAAACCAAGTTTCCTGGCGTGGTGGTGCGCATTACCGAAACCACGCGCATGACCGCCGTCATGAAGGTGAGTACGGTGAAGGAAGTGGTGGAAGTGCAGTCCCAGGTGGAGCAGGTGAATACCACCGACGCGACCACCGGCCAATCGCTGGGCGCCGAGACGATTACCGATCTGCCTCTGGCTACGCGAAACTTTCAGCAGTTGCTGGCACTGTCGGCGGGCGCTTCCTCTGATTTGAATGGCGCGGCGCAGCTTGGCCGCGGCCAGGTCTACATGCACGTAAACGGCGGCAGAGAAGACAACAACAATTACCTGATCGACGGCATCACGGTGGCCGACTACGCCTTCGGCGAGCTAACCTTCACACCGCTGCCCAGCCCGGACGCCATCCAGGAATTCAAAGTCAGCACCAGCCTTTACGATGCGACCCAGGGACGCAACGGAGGCGGCAACATCAACGCCAGCCTCAAGAGCGGGACCAACCGCTTCCACGGCGATCTTTGGGAGTACTTTCGCAACACAGCGCTGGATGCAAACGATTATTTTCTCGGCAAGGTAGTCGTCAAACAGAACATTTTCGGCGGCGACGTCGGCGGTCCGATCGGCCCCGGCGCCAAGCTGGGGTATTTCTACTTCAACCTTCAGGGCACGCGCCAGCGCAGCGGCGATTCGCCGGGAACCTACATCAATATTCCCCAGAACCCCGGCATTCCGTACGTTCCCCTGGCAGACCGACAGTCCATGGCTGCGATGGAGGCTGACTGCGGCGTGGCGAGCGTCGATCCGGTGGCGTTCAATCTGCTGAATTGGAAGAGCAATCAGTTCGGTGCGGGAGCGGGAGGATACCTGTATCCGCTGCCCACGAACGTACCCGCAAACACACCGTGTCTTACGCCAGAACCTTTCCTGGTTACCGATCCAGGCAAATTCACCGACAACCAGTTCACGGCGAACTGGGATCGCGAATTCCGCAACGGGAAGGACCGTTTGGCGGAACGCTTCTTCTGGTCGAATTCCGATACCTTCGAACCGTTCGGAGCCGATTCTTACGGCATCCAGACCGGAGGCCAGCCGGGTACCAACAACCTGAACTTCCCGCTCGACATCCCTCTGCACAGCCGGTTTGGCAGCATTACCGAAACGCACATATTCAGCAACAGCTTGATCAATGACTTTCGCTTCGGAGTCAACATCATCAGCGACAAGCTGAATAACCAGCCGCCCGTCACCAACGTGGACGTCGGCATCAACCTGCCCACTGCGACCGGAGTGGGCGGACAGGCCGGCGATCCCAATATCTACCGCTTTCAGTTCGGCACTTTCGCCTTTGGGGCGTACCCCACACAGTTGCAGTCGGCGCTCTCTAACAACTACACATGGGTCGATACGGTGAGCTGGACCCATGGTCCGCACCAACTGCGCTTTGGCGGCGAGGCTGACCGCGTGGCCATGCGCCGAAGTTTGCCCATCGCCGATAACGGACTGATATTTTTTATTTCGGGCACAACCTCGTTCGGATCGGACTTTCAAAGCTTTCTGGGCGGTGCGCCCTTCCTGGGCGAGGGCGGGGGCGGACTGGGCAACCACGACTACCGCATTCCCGGCTATGCCTGGTTTGCGCAGGATGATTATCGCGCCAGCAAGACACTTACTTTGAACATCGGCTTCCGCAACGAATTTCTGGGCGCGCCCTACGACACGCTCTGCCACACCGGCAACACCGATCCGACTCTGGCGATCACGACCGGGCAGCCCTATGTCTACCCCAAGTGCATCGGCAAGTTCGGTTTGTCGGGCATCACCGGAACGCTCAATCCCGCCGGACTTAACAACGAATACGCTACGGTCTGGGAGCCGCGCATCGGGTTTGCCTATGATTTTCTCGGGCGTCACACCACGTCGATTCGCGGCGGCTATGGCATTTACAGCGTTCGCGAGGATCTGGGAGCGGTAGATAATCTGGCCATCGTGCCCCCAACTTATCCATTTCTCGTGGGCTTCCTGCCCGGAGCTGGCAGCCTGGCCGACCTGTTTGCATCCAGTGCAGCATTTCCGAACGGCATCCCTGCGCTGGGCGCCAGCCCCACTCAGACTTACGTGCCCGCGGCTGCGATTTTGCAGAGCGTGAACGCGACTCCGAGCACGCCTTGCACTCTAGGCAACGGCTCTCCCGGGGTCGGTACAGCTTGTTCACCGAATTTCAGCGGCAACGTAAATGGATTGATTCAACTCGCCGTGCCCCTGCATTGGGTTGCAGGTACTACGCAGCAGTGGAACTTTACCATTCAGCACGAATTAGGGCGTGATTGGTTTGTGGAACTCGGCTATGTTGGCACCAAGGGCAGCCGGCTGCGCTCGACCTACGACCCCGATCAGGCCACCCTGGCCACAGCGCAGCATCCGGTTGTCGTTCCCGGTCAAGGCTGCGCGAATCTGCAGGCCCAGGGCTTCTCGTGCACAGTCACCGATACCACCACCGAGAATGCATCTACTCGCGCGCCTTATATTGGAATTGGTCCCGGGGATTTCGAAGACTTCGCTCCCAACTCCGACTCGCACTACAACGCGCTGCAGGCCACGCTGGCCCACCGCTTCAGCAAGGGGCTGTATTTCCAGAGCGCTTACACCTGGTCCAAGTCCATCGACGATGTTTCGACGGCGTCGGTGGCATTCCTCACCAGGGTTAACGATCAAAATGACGCGCGCGCCTCGCGCGGGCTTTCTGATTTCGACCGGCGGCAGCGCTTCGTCACCAGCGCGGTTTATCAGTTGCCCTTCTTCTCCAACTCCAACGGGGCTGCGAAAACGGCGCTGGGCGGCTGGCAAGCCAGCGGCGTGCTGGTCTTGCAATCGGGAGCGCCGTTCACAGTTTACGATCCTGCTGGAGGCACAGCTTACGCGCTGGCCAGCACACCGTCGTCGACTGCAACCTTCGCGCCAGGATTTGGCTGCGGCACCGCTTCGAGCCACGGCAGCCCGGAGCAGCGGTTGGGCAATTGGGTGAATCCCGCGGCTTACATGCCTGATCCGTTGGCGCCGACGCTCTCGAATGGCTCTCCGAGCGATGCGACGGTTTATGGCAACACGCCGCGCAACTGCATTATCGGGCCGCCGCAGAAAAATGTGGACTTCACGCTGGACAAGACGTTCAAGCTGGGCGAACGGCAGACACTGCGATTCCGGACAGACTTCTTCAACCTGTTCAACCATCCGTCATTCGCGATTCCGGCTTTGGCGTCGGTGTCGTCTGCGGGAGGATCTGCGCCGATCAGTTCCACCATCGGCACCCCGCGGCTGATTCAGTTTTCGTTGAAGTATGGGTTCTAGGGATAAGAAATAAATTCTAGCGATAGGCTTCCGGCGGCAATCCCGTGATGCGGATGCCGCCGTGGCCTTTGTGGCGGATGTTGAGGCCGATGAGCAGGGCGGTGATCTGCTCGAGGATGCGGGCGTTTTCCAGTTTGCCGCCGTCGATGGCGCGGACGCCGGGAATTTTGGCGGCGAGAGCGCGTGTGAGTTGAGTGGCATTCGGCGTCATCGCTGCACACGATGACGTCGCAGTCGAGAGGCTTCGTCTCCGTTGAGCAACTCCGCGGACAAGTTGTGGAACGCCGCCGCCACGCTTACTCCCTTGGGCACGAGTTCGGCGGCTTGCTGCGCAGCTGAACCTTGCCAGACGCCGAGAGTGCGCGAGGCGCGTCCGCCGACGCTGGCCGCAAGCGCGACCGTGGCATCGATCAAAATGCTGCCCGCGCGGATCGCAGGCTTGAGTTGCTTGAGCAGCGCGGCCTGGCCTTCGAATGGGACGGTGAGCACGAGAAGATCTGCGGCGGCGCAGGCGGCGGAATTTTCCATGCCGGAGACGCGTGCGCATTCCCTGCTTTCTGCTTAATTTTGTCGGCGGTTTCTTGCGCGCGCTGCGCGTCGCGCGATCCGATGATGATGGTTTCTCCGGCGCGCGCCCAACGCAAGGCGAGACCCATGCCTGCGGGCCCGGTTCCGCCGAGAATGGCGATGGGGCGCGGGGCGTCGCTCATGCAAATTCCGGCTCCAGCATTTCTTCAGCGGTAAATTCTTCCAGCGGCAGCTTGATCTTGATGCGCGTGTAGGTTGTATTGCGCTCAGCAGGGATGCGGCCCATTTCCAGAATCAGCGACTGAAAGTCTTCCGGGCTGGTGTACTGGCCGGCGGTGGCTCCGGCTTCGCGCGAAATGTTTTCTTCCATCAGCGTGCCGCCGTAATCGTTGGCGCCGGCGTGCAGGCAAAGTTGTGAAAGACGGCGATTCAACTTTACCCACGAAACCTGAATGTTGTTGATGGAGCCGGCGAGCAACAATCGCGACAGGGCATGAACCTTGAGATGCTCGGCGAGAGTCGGTCCGGAGCGCGCCAGGCCTTGATGAAAAAGCAGAGTGTTCTGGTGCACGAAGCCGAGCGGAACGAATTCGGTGAAACCTCCGGTTTCATCCTGAATCTCGCGCAGCAGACGCATCTGGCGCACCCAGTGCTCGGGTGTTTCCGTGTGGCCGTACATCATGGTCGAAGTGGAGCGGATGCCGAGGCGGTGAGCGGTGCGGATCACTTCGATCCACTGCGCGGTGGAGAGTTTATTGGCGGAAAGAATGTGCCGGACCTCGTCGTCGAGAATTTCGGCGGCGGTGCCCGGCAGCGTGCCGAGGCCGTTGTCGCGCAGCATCGAGAGATAATCGGCCAGCGTCATGCCGGTGAGTTCGACGCCGTAGACGATTTCCATCGGCGAGAAGGCATGAATATGCATGGCGGGCACAGCCCTCTTTACCGCGCGCAGAATGTCGCGATAGTAAAACGGAGGCAGGCCGTGCGGCAGTCCACCCTGGATGCAAACTTCCGTGGCGCCAAGTTGCCAGGCTTCGACGGCCTTTTGCGCGACTTGATCCGGCTCGAGAAAATATGTGTCGGACTCGCGTGGGCCGCGGCTGAAGGCGCAAAACTTGCATCCCACAAAACAGATGTTGGTGAAGTTGATGTTGCGATTCACCACGTAGGTGACGAGGTTGCCGGAGAGTTCGGCGCGCAGCAGATTGGCAGCGGCGAGCAGGCCGAGCAGGTCGTCGCCTTCGGCGTGGGCGAGTGCGTAGGCTTCTTCCTGCGAGATGGCGTTGCCGTTTTGAGTTTCGAGAATTCTTTCCAGCGAAGAGCGCAACGCCGGGTGACGCGTCGGCGCGACGTCGAACCAATCGAGCGAGGGGAAGTTTTCCAGTTCCGAAGATGAAAGTTGGCGGGCCAAAGACTCCTCCAAACCTATTGAGTATTCCAAATTACTCCTAGAGGCCGCCTTTTGGCGAGAGATTAGCGGAACAAATCGTTGGCCGCGGGGCGGAGCAGGTCGCGCGCGCGGCCGCGGGCTGGTTCGTAAGGAAATCCGCGAATGATGCACGCGGGCGTGCGGTTGAGCTTGCCGCAGACCAGCGCCGGCGGCGCAGGCGAGTTCGTCGGCGATGGCTTCAAGGCTGGCGTGCAGAGTATAGCCGTGCGGATCGCGGCGGCCGCGATCGTCGCGCAGCGCTTTCATTCCGGCAATGCCGATGCAGAAATCGACAAGACCTTCGCGCCAGGGGCGGCCGAACGTGTCAGTGATGAGAACGGGGACGGCGAGATTAGTGCGCTTCTTGAGTTCGCGATGAAGTTTGCGCGCAGAACGGTCGGGATCGGCGGGCAGAAGCAAAGCGTGGCGGCCGCCATCGACGTTGGAGACATCCACGCCGCTGTTGGCGCAGATGAAACCGTGCTGCGTTTCGGTGATGAGCACGCCGTTTTTGCGCCGGATGATGCGCGCGGCTTTCGCGCAGGGCCAGTTCGATGACGCGGGCATCCAGCTTGTATTTCTTTGCCCAGGCGATCGATCGGCAGAAGGTTTGATGGTCGCCAGATCGACGATGCGGCCCTCCGCTTTGGAAACGATTTTGTGTTTGACGACGAGAATGTCGCCGGGTTCGAAGTCGAGCTTGCGTTGCCGCAGTGATTGCAGGAGTTTGTCCGGCGACGAATCGCCGGACTTGATTTCGTCAGCGAGAGGGATGGGAATGATGGTGAGTCTCAGATGGAATTGGCTTCGAGCGCATGTCTTCTGGCTTTGCGCGCAGTTTACGGCGAGGTCGTGGCTGCTCACCCGCCTCCGTTCTTGCTGGCGAGCGAGCGGCCGTCTACGCGTCCACCGGCGAAGCAGGCTCTGGGTGCGGGTTTCGCCGGGATGCGCGAGAAGGCTGCTGCAAGTCTTCGGGATTGTCCACGTCGACTGCGATGCCGGGCAGTTGCAGCACGAGGCAAGGTTTGCCCGTGGCCTGCGCCGCGGCGAGATGGGGTTTGAAGCTGTCGTTGCCGAAGCGTAGCGGGAAAAGATTTGCAGGACGGCGGAAGGCGGCGTTGGTTCCACGTCCGTCGGCGGCAGGCGCCAGCACCGAACCTTCGGCGGGAGCATACGCGAGAATCTGTTCGAGTTCGCTGCCTTGGATCAGCGGAATGTCCGCGGGGATGACGAGCGTGCTGTCGATGCCGCGCGCGACGCAGAGCCGCGTGGCCATTTCGATTGCGCCAGTCTCGCCGGGATTTGCGCGGTCGGGAATGATTTCGAAATCGTATTGCTGCGCGAGTTCCAGCGCGAACGGATCGCTCGTCACGAGCGCGCAGGCGGGACGGCGCGGCCAGGCGGCGAGCGCGGCCACAACGTCATGCAGCATGGCCTGCGCCAACTCCGTGCGCGCAGGCTGATCCAGCACGGCAGCGAGCCGCTGCTTGGCCGCCGATAGATTCTTGACGGGAATGAGGATCACGGCTGGTCGACGGTGCGGTCAGCAGGCTGCAGCAGATTTGTCAGAAACTGGTTTTTCAGAAACAGATTTGTCAGAAGCAGGTTCGTCGCGTTTCCGAAAGCAATCCAGTGATCGCGAGAGAAAGAACAGTTCGCGCGAGCGCCGCCTTGTCTTCTGCGGAGCGCATGATGGTTTGTGCACACTGCACTCGCAAACCGTTTTCGCGAAGCGCTTCCGCCGCGCGGGCGTCGCGCGTGTCGCAAATGAGGAGATCGAGAAAATCTTCGTAAGCCTTGGCCACGCCCGCGATCGAGCAAGGCAATCCCTGCGCAGTCATCAGAATGCCTGCCGGCCCGGCAACGGGAGCGTTTCCCACGATCGGACTCACGGCGGCAACTTTGCCGCGCGCGCTGCACAAAGCTTCGCGAATTCCGGGCACGGCAAGAATCGGGCCGATGCTGGTGATGGGATTGCTGGGAGCGATGAGCACCGCATCGGCAGAGACGATCGCTTCGATCACTCCGGGCGCGGGCTCGGCGTCGGAAGCTCCGGCGAAACGCACTGAGTTCACGGGATCCTGATACCAGCGCTGCACGAAATATTCTTCGAAACTCAACTCGCCGGAAGGAGTATCCACGCGAGTTTCGACGCGCGAATTGCTCATGGGAAGAATGCGCGCCTTCACGCCGAGTTTGTCGCAGATCGTCGACGTGGCTTCGGAAAGCGTTTTGCCTTCCGCCAGCAGGCGCGAGCGCAGCAGGTGCACCGCGAGGTCGCGGTCGCCGGTGTGGAACCATGTAGGCTCGCCGAGTTGCCCCATGGCTTGCAGGCAGAGAAAAGTGTCGCCCTTCACGCCCCAGCCGCGTTCGCGGCTGAGCAGGCCGGAGAGAACGTAGGTGATGGAATCGATGTCGGGGGAGACGTAGAGTCCCCACCACAGCAAGTCGTCGCCGGTATTGACGATGAGTGTGATTTCTTCGGGAGGGATGACCTGCCGCAGACCGTCGACGAACTTGGCGCCGCCGGTGCCGCCGCTGAGCACGCAGATCATGCCGCCCTCTTTTCTCTGGCAAGGCCTTCGCGGTCGCGGGCGGCTTGAAGTTTTTCGGCAAGCAACCCGGGCCTCGACATGATCTTGGGCAAGAATTCCGGATAGACCGGCAGGCGCTGGCGCAACTGGAATCCCTTGCTTTCGGTGCGCAGGCGCAGTTGCTCCAGATGTGGCCAAGGTTTTTCGGGATTGATGTAGTCGGGGGTCAGTGGCGAAACTCCTCCCCAATCGTTGATGCCCGCGTCCAGCAACTCCTCATAATACGGCGCATTGAGGTTGGGAGGCGCCTGAATATTGACGCTCGGCATTAACAAGCGAGCTACCGCCACGGCGCGCAGCATCTCTCCCTGGCTGGGTTCGGGCACGTGCGCCATGGGAATATTGCGCTTGGCGCGGAAGTTCTGGACGATCACTTCCTGAATATGGCCGTAACGCTCGTGCAAGTCGCGAATCGCCAGCAGCGTATCGACGCGGTCTTCGAGCGTTTCGCCGATGCCGATCAGCAGGCCCGTGGTGAAAGGAACTTGCTGCTTTCCGGCCTCTTCGATAGTGCGCAGGCGCTTGGCCGGGACTTTGTCGGGAGCGTTGTCGTGGGCTGCGCCCGGGGCGAGCAGGGCGCGACTCGTGGTTTCGAGCATCAGGCCCATGCTGGGCGAGACGGCGGCAAGACGGGCAATCCATTCGGCGCTGAGCAGGCCGGGATTCGGATGCGGCAGCAGGCTAGTCTCGCGCAAGCACGAGTTCGCACATGGCTTCCAGATAGTGCAGCGTTGATTTATAGCCGAGATGCCGCAGGGTGTCGCGCATCTCGGGGAAGAGCAGTTCGGGCTTGTCGCCTAGACTAAAGAGGGCCTCGGTGCATCCCAGCTTTTCGCCGGCGCGGGCGACTGCCAGAACCTCTTCCGGAGTCATCGTATGGGCGCCCGGTTCTCCGGGATCGCGGCGGAAGATGCAGTAGCCGCAGTAGTCGCGGCAGAGATTCGTCAGCGGCAGGAAAACCTTGCGCGAGTAGGTGATTACGCCGGGCTTGAAGTTATCTTTTGCGGCGCGGGCGGCGGCCAGCAGCGCGGGGAGATCGTCGTCATTGCAGCGGATCAGACGCAGGGCCAGGTCGCGCGAGATGGGCGATCCGGGCTGCAGATCGGCTAGTTCTGCCGCACACGATGAACCGTGCTCTGAGGTGGGCGTTCTGATGGCGGTTAGAGTCACGATGCTCAGTTCCGCAGGCTTGCTGATGCATCGAATCATACATCAGTGGCCAGTGGTCAGTGGCCAGTCAAACAAGCCTGCCCGTCCAGGCCGGCGGCCGTCTGTCCTCCTGCGGCTGCGATGAATAGAAATATCGAGCTTACTGCGACGAGAATCGTCCTCATGTGTTGCTCCAATCGTCGTGCATCTAAACCGCTAGCCTATGATGATAACTGCTGTTAACAGGCGATTTCTCTCATTGACCAAGGCCGGCCCCTGCCGTGCTAATGTAGGCAGTCGCGGAAAACCTCCGGGTACGACATGAGCCTCAGCCCAGCCGAATTTCGAAAGGCGATGGGATGCTTCGCCACGGGAGTGACCATCATCACTCTCGATCTCGAGGGCGAAGTCCATGGCATGACCGCCAATGCGTTCGCTTCCGTATCGCTCGATCCACTGTTGATACTGGTGTGTGTGGACCACAGCGCGCGCACTCATGCTCATATGCACGCCAAGAAGCGCTTTGGGATCAATATTTTGGCCGAACGGCAGCGGGAGATTTCCGAATACTACGCGTTACCCGTACACACGCACGAGCGTGCCGAAGAGGAAGCCGGGGCGCGTTTTGACCGCACTACGAAGGGAACTCCGATACTGCACGGGGCGCTGGCTTATCTGGAATGCCGGCTGCAGTCGGCCCAGGAGGCGGGCGACCACACCATCTTCATTGCCGAAGTGGAGGACGTAGTTGTGCGCTCGGGCGAGCCGCTGTTGTTCTTTCGCGGCAAATACGCCAAGATGGGCGAGGAAATGCCGGACTAATTAAATGGCCCGGCGTCTCATGAGGAGAACACCGGGCCGGAGGGACTCGCAGACGTTTCGACCATACTTATCCGTCGGCCCTGTGGATAACAAGGTCAGATGTCACACTGGTATTGTGACGGATGTCACAGAGCAGTGGTCAGTGGCCAGTGCTCAGTGAAATGCCGTTCGTAGTGGAACTCTGGTTCTTGCTGGCCCCCGGCACTTTTTCGGTTGCCGAACATCTAAAGAACAGCGGTCGGTGGTCAGTCGTCAGTGATCAGTGGTCCGTAGAACTTAGACCTTACTTGTGCTCTAGGTTTTACTGACCACCGACCACTGACCACCGACCACTGATTGGAGGCATTCATGGCAGAAAAAATTTCAAAGAGCGAAACAGAGTGGAAGCAGAAGCTGACGCCGGAGCAGTATCACGTAACCCGGCAGGCGGGGACGGAGCCGGCCTTTACCGGCAAATACTGGAAGACGAAGGATGCCGGCACTTATCACTGCGTTTGCTGCGGGGAGCCGTTGTTCGATTCTTCGACGAAGTTCGATTCCGGAACGGGCTGGCCTAGTTTCTTCAAGCCTGCGGACGAGAGCAGGGTCGAAGAGCACAAGGATTCAACCTACGGGATGGTTCGCACCGAGGCGCGCTGTGCGACCTGCGGCGCTCATCTCGGGCACGTGTTTGAGGATGGTCCAGCGCCGACGGGGTTGCGGTATTGCATGAACTCCGCCGCGCTCGATTTGAAGCCGAAGGACGAAGACAAGAAGTAGCTACTTCGAACTGTCATCCCGAGCAAAAGCGAGGGATGAGCAACTTCAATTTCTAGACAACTTCAATTTCTTCGACCCGCCCTTACGCGCTGGCGGTTGCAGCCATCGTCTTGGGCAGTTCGGTTACTGCCGGCTTGGCCTCGGCCGCTTTCGGTTGAGACTGCGCCTGGTGTTGCTTCTGCTCGCCGCTCTTTACCTGGATGCCGCCCTTGAGCACGGCGCCGTCTTCCACGCTGATGCGCATGGTGGACACGTCTCCAGTGACCGTGCCTTCGGCTGCGGATATCCACGCGGTCGCTGCAATCGATGTTTCCGTTTACCTTGCCCATGACCACAACTTCGCGGGCGGTGATGTTGGCCTGCGCGCTGCCGTTGCGGCCGATGGTGACGCGATGGTCGGGCAGGGTGATCTTGCCTTCGACGCGGCCATCAATGTAGAGCGCTTCCGCGCCGCTGAGTTCGCCCTTGATGACGAGCGTGCGGCCAATGGTGGCCTGCTCGATGGGCGCGCTGGTGGTTTTTACGGGATTGTAAGAGTTAGGGCTCGAGGCTGGCGAGGTGGATTTCACGTCGGACTGGTTCGACTGGAGCATGCGACCTTCCTTTGTTCCCGCGCGGCCCTTCGCGCCGCCTGCGGTGAGTCTGGGATCTTGGGCCTCTGGTGGTTCGTGTCCCTTCGGCCATGGTCAATATCGCACAGAGGTAAGTAATTCTCCGAGATTACGAAAGAGAGTGTACGGTTGCGCAGGTAACTTGACTAAGAGTAGCGCCGCCGTCTCGGCGGCTCCCGGCCCGAGTGAAGGAGGTGGGGCGCGTATGCATCCGGCCCCGAGGGCGAGACGCCCCTTCGGCAAGGTCAGGGCAGGCTCTCGGGACAGCCGGCAGGATGCCGGCGCTACGGGTTTGAGGTTAGTCGGCTGCCTGCAGAGACTGGCTCAGTTCTTCCCATTCCTTGATGAAGCCCGTGAGCGCAGCTTTGAGCCGGTCGAGTTCCTGCGCCTGGCGTTGGCTCTCTTCGGCGCTGACGAAATCCTGCAAGGCGGTCTCACATTGTGCAATCGAGGTCTCGGCGCGGCTGATTTCCGCTTCCAGTTCACGGATGCGATCTTCCATCTTCTTGCGCTTGATGGGATTCAGGCGCTTTGCCTTCGGAGCGGCATCACCGGAAGCCTGATTGCCATTTGTGGGCGTCTCGAGCACGGGTTCAGCTATTTTCAGCTGCTGCCGAATCGACTCATTCTGCTTCTTGTCTCCGCCCTGTTTACGCCAGAGATAGTCTTCGTAGTTGCCGGGATAGACTTCGACCTTGCCGTCGCCAATCTCGAAAACGCGCGTGGCCAGTTTGTCGATGAAGTAACGGTCGTGCGAGACGAAGACGACCGTGCCCGTGTATTTCATGAGAGCATCGAGCAAGACGTCTTTGGCGCGCAGGTCGAGGTGGTTGGTAGGTTCGTCGAGCAGCAGGAAATTTGCTGGATGCAACAGCAGGCGCAGCAGGGCATAGCGTCCGCGCTCGCCGCCGGAGAGCACGCCGATCTTCTTGAATACATCGTCTTCGGAAAACAGAAAACATCCCAGCAGGCTGCGCAGTTCTGTTTGCGAAGAGCCTGGGGAGGCGTTGCCGAGGTCGTCGATCATGCGCGCATCGGGATCAAGCTCCTTGTATTGATCCTGCGCGAAGTAATCGGCCTGAACGTTGTGGCCGAGTTTGTATTCACCCTGCGTCGTGCGTTCCGTGCCCGCCAGCAGCTTGATCAGCGTGGATTTGCCCGCGCCGTTCACGCCGACCAGCGCAATGCGATCGCCGCGCTCGATCAGAAAGCCGACGTCGCGGAAAACTTCTTTTTCGCCGCCGTTGCCGCCCGGCTTAGCAGGATATGTCTTGGCGACGTCGACAAACTCGGCCACGATCCGCCCGCTCGGCTTCGGCTGCGGGAATGAGAAATGAATCGTCTTTTCTTCCGGAGGAATCTCGATGCGCTCGATCTTTTCCAGCTCTTTAATTCTGCTCTGCACCTGCTTGGCTTTCGTCGCCTGGTAGCGGAAGCGGTTGATAAACACTTCCAGTTGCTCGATGCGGTCGCGCTGATTTTTGTAAGCCGCCTGCAATTGTTCGTTGCGCTGCGTCTTCTGCGAAAGAAATTTGTCGTAGTTGCCGGTGTAAAACCAGAAGCGCTTGTTCCATATTTCCGCGATCTTGTTCACCACCACATCGAGAAAATAGCGGTCGTGCGAAATCAGCACCAGCGCGTACGGATAGTCGTGCAGATATTCTTCCAGCCAATTGCGCGCTTCAAGGTCGAGATGATTCGTCGGTTCGTCGAGCAACAGCAGGTTCGGCTTCTGAAGCAGCAGCTTGGCCAGCGCCAGCCGCATCTGCCAGCCGCCGGAGAACTCGTCCGTTTGCCGCTCCCAGTCTTCTTTGCGAAAGCCAAGGCCTTGTAGCACGCGTCCCACTTCAGCTTCTATCGAATATCCACCACGGGTTTGGAATTCGTGCTCCAGGCTGTGATAGCGGTCGGCGACCCCGGCATATTCCGCGCTTTCGTGGTCGAGTTCGGAGATTTTGTGGGTGAGCGTTTCCAGTTCTCGCTCCATGTCGTGCAGGTCGCTGAACACCGTCATGCACTCAGCAAATACAGTGCGGCCGGAAAGCGAGAGGCCATCCTGCGGAAGATATCCAGCGGTCGTGCCTTTGGCGACGATGAGTGAGCCGTAGTCGAACGTATCCAACCCGGCAAGAACCTTCATCAGCGTGGATTTGCCCGTGCCGTTCGCGCCCACCAGGCCGACGCGGTCATGGGGCGTAATCAGCCAGTCGGTGTTTTCAAAAAGAAGTTTGTGGCCGAAACGTTTTCCGGCGGCGGAAAGCTGGATCATGGGCTGGATTCATCGTCTCATAAAACCAGTACCTAGTACCTGGTACCGAGTCCCGAGACGAATCAGGAGTGCGCTACGGCGCGGCCGTTGCGGCTCTCAGGATACTTGCCCCACAGCTCACTGTGGAATTGAATGCGCTCCAGCGCGCGGTCGATCACGGCTTCGAGTTCATGCGCGTACTTTACTTCGCGACCTTTGGCTAGCCGTTGACGGGCTTCGTCCGCGCTGAACCATGTCGGATGACGCAAGGGCTCATCCGGCCGGCGCATCTCGTGGACTTCCATCAGAAAGGCTTTCACCACAAATTCCTGCACGCCGCCCGGCTGCCAGAACACGCCCTTGGAGTGAATGTAGAGATGAAAGTGGCGCGGCTCGATGGTGCCGATTGCGCCCGCTTCTTCGGCGGCTTCCTGTTCGGCAGACTGGCTGTGCGAGAGGCGCGCTTCCGGCGATCCCTTGGGAAAGGTCCACTTATTTCCGCCGTTGGTGTTTACCAGCAGGAACTCCACCGCAGCGCCTTGCCTGCGGTAACAGACCGCAGCCACCTGCAGCGGCAGCGACTTCGCAATGCGCGGCGAGCTCATGGGGTGCCTCCTGCATCAATAGTAGATGCCGGATGTTTCATGAATGTTAACGTGCAGCAAAAATTGTGCAGTAGGGGAGTTACTGTAGTTACCGGCAGTTCCAAGATGGGACGAGTCGTAGAGACGTAGCTTGCTACGTCTTGCCGGCGGCGAGGAGCCGTCGCGGTCTCTACAGCCCGCGTCCGTAAACCGGAATTGCCGCCCCAGTCACATCTTTGCCGCCATCTCCCGCCAGCCAAACAATCAAGCTGGCTATCGAGGAGGGCTGCACCCACGTAGAAACATCCGCGCCGGGGATGTCTTTTCGGTTGGCGGGAGTGTCGATGGTGCCGGGGAGAATGACGTTCGCGGTAATGCCCGCGCCTTTGTTTTCCAGCGCAACCGTCTTGATCAGCGACACCAGCGCCGCCTTCGACGCGCTATAAGCGCCAATCGTGGCAGCAGGCTCTTCAGCCATCCGGCTGCCGATCGCGATGATGCGCCCGCCTCCAGCTTTGCGCATTTCAGGAATCACCGCGCGCAGGATGTGAAACGCGCTGTTCAGGTTCATGTCGAACATGCGCTTCCAGGTGGCGTCGTCGGTGGCGGCGATGTTCTCGCCGCCGGTGAATCCGCCGACCAGATGCGCCAGTATGTCAATCCGTCCGCAGCGCCCGATTACGCTGTCGACGGCCTTCTTCGCCGCATCGAGGCTATCGAGCGTGGCGGGAAGCGCGATGAAATTCGGACGGTCGAAATCCGATTGCCGGATTCGCGGCGAGAGGCCGAAGACGGTGAAGCTATCATCCAGCAGAGCTTTTGTGACGTGAATTCCGAGGCCGCCGTTGGGCCCGGTTACGAGAGCTGTCTTTTCAGTCATGGGATTTAGTACTTCGAGTCAATTGGTGTTCTGAAGGTCCAGGCTTGTTCCCCCGCAACTGCCGCCACCCGCTTCTCTTCTTGTGAGCAGAAGTGTGTTACGGCTAGCGCTAGGGCTGAGTTCAATTAGCAGGTCGGTAGGATCGTATTCGCGACTTTCGGTACCTCCGCCGGCAATGTGTAGGACATAAGTTCCCTCCGGGATTCCGTCGAAAGCAAAAGCGCCATCGCTGTCTGAATCCATGTTATAGGTCGCGCCAGTCAAGGGATTCTGCAACTTAAGGGCAGCACCTCTTATCGGCACATTGACGCGATGAACAAGGTTCCACAGCGGCGTGCCCCCTTTGCCAGGCTGATCGTCGATTAGCCTCCCAGCAATTCGCCGAGTTGCGGGAGGTTCGTCGCCCCAATCGTAAGTCAACTTCCGTTTGCTTTTTCCAGACGGTCGATCGCTGACGTGGAAGCACTGGTAGCCGGCGCCTATTCCAAGGAACTCGGCGTTCAACCAATAATCGCCAGGGGGCAGGCCAGTCACGCGAACCGTTCCATCGGTTAGGGTCAACCCGGAGAATCGTTCACTCCCATCGCTTGTGACTTGGACCGTGACTCCCGGAAGGGGCCTCCCATCATGTGTGACTTTCACGGCGAAATCGCGCCGCATCTCGACCCCGCGATCGAGGCAACTAGCCGCCGAACAGGCGTTTGACGGGATCGCAGAGAGCAGGACGGTTAACGAGGCGATGACGGTTAACAGTCTCAAGGACGAATCTCCTTGTTTCCTCACAGCGTATTATGCTCTCAAAGTGGCTTCCGGGAAACATAGAAGATAGCTTGAGGAGAATGCACAGCCGGGCGTTATACCAGCCTCTCCCTGAGCGCATCCCTCCCCAACTCATGCTCCCACCGCGCCACCACCAGCGTGGCCACGCCATTGCCGATCATGTTGACCAGCGCGCGGCACATGCTCATGAAGCGGTCGATGCCGAGGATGAGCGCCATCCCCGCCACAGGAATCGTCGGGATCACCGACAACGTAGCGACCAGCGCAATGAATGACGCTCCCTGCACGCCGCTCGCTCCCTTCGAGGTCAGTGTGGCGACCGCGAAAATCGTCAGCTGTTGCAGCAGCGTCAGGTGAGTGTTGGTGGCCTGCGCGACGAACAGCGCCGCCAGCGTCATGTACAAACTGCTGCCGTCCGTGTTGAAGGTGTAGCCGGTGGGAACCACCAGCCCCACCAGAGAGCGCGAGCAGCCCAGGTCTTCCAGTTTCTCCATCAAAGTAGGGATTGCGGTTTCCGACGAACTAGTAGCCAGCACCAGCAGAATTTCTTCTTTGATGTACAGCAGGAACTTCACAATGCTGAATCCCGCGACCCAGCAAATTGCGCCCAGCACGATGAGCACGAACAGGGCAGAAGTGATCCAGAACGTGCCAATCAGCTTGGCCAGCGGCCCCAGCGAGGCCAGCCCATACTTGCCGATGGTGAAGGCCATGGCGCCGAAGGCGCCGATCGGCGCAAACAGCATCAGGATGTTCACCACGCGAAACACCAACTGGGTCAGCGATTCCAATAACGTCACAAACGCCTTCCCACGCGCACCCGCCGCCGACAACCCAAAGCCAAACAGAATCGAAATAAATACAACCTGAAGAATGTCGCCTTTGGCAAAGGCGTCGGTGACTGTGGTGGGCACGATGTGCATCAGGAAGTCGGTGACGCTCTGCGCCTTGGCCTGCCCGGCATAATCGGCGACGGCTTTGGCGTCGAGCGAGGCCGCGTTCACGTTGAAACCGTTGCCGGGGCGCACCACATTGCCCACGACCAGCCCAACCCCCAGCGCGATGGTCGAGACGATTTCAAAATAGAGCAGAGCCTTGCCGCCCACCCGGCCCACTTTTTTCAAATCCTGCATCCCGGCGATTCCGGTGACGACGGTGCAGAAAATGAGGATGGTGATGATCATGGTGATCATCCGGATAAAAGCGTCGCCCAGCGGCTTCATGGCGATGGCGCGCGCGGGCGAGAAATGTCCCAGGACCACGGCTACCGCCATGGCGATCAGTACCTGTACCCATAGCGAGGCGTAGAACGGTTTGCGGCGCGGAACTCCCTTGGGTAAGGGGTCGGCACCGGATGGGGACGCCAGGTTTGGATTCGACATGTTTGGATCAGGCATGTTTGGATCGGGCATGGATTTTGGGTTTCAGACGCGGAATACGCTCACGGGCGTTTACAATACTGCATCATGCGAAAAATTGTCCTCGGCCTGGGCATCAGCCTCGACGGCTATATCGCGCGCCCCAACGGAAAAGTCGACTTCTTGTTTATGCCGAAAGACTACTCGATGGCTCCGTTTTTCGCCACCATCGACACCTACGTCCTGGGGCGCAAGACACTCGACGCCGCTTTCAAAATGGGCGGCTCCGTCTCCGACTTCGGAGGAATGCCTGCCTACGTTTTCTCCCGCTCCAAGCCACCGGGCGAGCGGGATGGGCTCACGTTCGTCAACGAATCCCCGGCCGCTTTCGTCCGACGGCTACGTAAGCGCAAAGGTAAAGACATCTGGCTGATGGGCGGCGGCGAACTCGCTCGCGAATTCCTGAAGGCCGATCTGGTCGACGAACTTCATATCGGAGTGGTTCCTGTGCTGCTAGGGGAAGGTATTCCGTTGTTCCCCGGCGGCTTTTCGCAACGCAATTTCGCGCTGATCGAGAACAAGACCTATTCCAAGGGGATGATCGCGCTCAAGTACAAGCGCGTCCGGGCGAAGGCCAAGCGCAAGCCGTAATTAAAACTTTTAGGCGTAAATCAGTGAAAGCCGCCATCCTCAAAGGCGCGAAACAGCCTCTTCAAGTGGAAGACGCTCCCAAGCCTCAGCCGGATACAGGCCAAGTCTTGCTTCGAGTGCGCGCGTGCGGCGTCTGCCGTACGGACCTGCACATTGTCGAAGGGGAACTGCCGCCCGGGAAAGATGCGCTTATTCCGGGTCACCAAATCGTGGGCGACGTCGTCGAGGGTGCTACGGCCGAGTTTCCACTCGGCACGCGCGTCGGTGTTTCCTGGATTGGCGGCACCGACGGAACCTGCCCCTACTGCCGCCGCGGATGGGAAAATCTGTGTGATTCGCCGACGTTCACGGGATACACGGTTGACGGCGGCTATGCGGAGTATGCCGCGGCGCGCAGCGACTTTGTATTCAAGCTCCCATCGGAATTGGACGACCTGCACGCCGCGCCTCTGCTCTGCGCAGGCATCATTGGTTTTCGCAGCCTGCGTGTGGCCGGCGTAGAACCGGGCGACCGCGTTGGGCTGTTCGGCTTCGGCGCATCCGCGCATCTGACGATCACGGTTCTGCGCTCATGGAAGTGCGAGGTATATGTCTCGACGCGCGGCGCTTCGCATCGCAAATTAGCTGCATCTTTGGGAGCGATGTGGGTGGGCAGCGAAACCGACAAACCGCCAGCCGAACTCGACCGAGCCGTGACTTTCGCGCCCAGCGGAGATGTGGTGATCGCCGCGCTCTCCAGCTTGCGAAAAGGCGGCGTCGTTGCCATCAACGCAATCCATCTGGATCGCATGCCTGAATTCGATTACGACCGGATGCTGTGGGGCGAGCGCCAGATCCGCAGCGTCGCAAACATGACGCGATCCGACGCGCGAGACTTTCTCAAGATCGCCGCCGACATTCGGCTGCAACCCAAGGTGACTGTATTCTCTCTGGATCAGGCCAACCAAGCGCTTGCCGCCGTCAAGAATGACGCCATCGACGGTGCGGCGGTTATTGTCCCCTGAACGCCCCGGATGGTGCCTGTCGCATGGCGTAACGGTGATCGCGGTAAAGTAGAGACGATGGCCGCAGGGACCGACCCCACGAGTAAGCCAATAAGCCGGCGCGAGTTGCTGGCTCAGGTTTGTAAAACGGCATTGGCTTGCCCGTTGCTGAACTTCGCCGTTTTGAACCTGGCCACGATGAACCTGGCCATGATGGCATCGTCATGCGGGGGATCGAATAACGGAAATACCGGTATGCAACCTCCGCCGGTTTCCGACGATGAATTCCTCGACCAGATGGAGCAGGCTGCGTTTCTCTTTTTCTGGGAACAGGCCAGCGCCACCACCGGCCAGGTCAAGGACCGCGCTTACGCCACGGGGATCAACGACACCCGCACGGTCTCAAGCATCGCCGCGACCGGTTTCGGACTGACCGCCCTGTGCATTGCCGCGCAACGGGGATACATGCCAAATTCGGAGATCCAGACGCGGGTTCTGCTTACGCTGAATTTCATCTGGAGCCAACTGCCCCAGGAAAACGGCTTCTTCTACCACTACGTTGACATGAATACTGGCCAGGCGGAGCCCGGTTCCGAAGTATCGTCCATCGATACTTCGATTCTGCTGTGCGGCGTGCTCACATGCCGGCAATATTTTCAAGACTCGCAGATTCAAAGCCTGGCCACGCAGATCTACCAGCGCGTGAACTGGCCGTGGATGCTAAACGGCGGCACAACTTTTTCCCAAGGCTGGCTGCCCGAGACCGGATTCCTGGCCACGCGCTGGGACACCTACAGCGAGTTGATGATGCTTTACCTGCTGGCCATTGGCTCGCCGACTTTCCCCGTCCCGGCAAGTTCGTGGAATGCCTTCTCGCGTCCGCTGGTTTCGTTTCAGGGATATACCTACATCACCGGGAATGCTCCGCTGTTTATTCATCAGTATTCGCATGCCTGGTTTGATTTCCGCAATAGGCAAGATGCGTACGCCAACTACTTCACTAATTCGATCCTCGCGACCGAGGCCCATAAGGCATTCTGTCTTTCGCTGGCTGGCCAGTTTTCGGACTATCAGGAAAATCTATGGGGGATCACCGCGTCGGATTCGCAGAATGACAGTTATGTCGCGTGGGGTGGACCGCCTGCCATGGGCCCGATTGATGGCTCGATTGTGCCCTCCGCCGCGGGCGGATCGGTCCCGTTCCTGTCGCCAGTCTGCATCGCGGCGCTGCGCAACATTCAAAGCTCTTATCCCAGCGCATGGCAGCGCTACGGCTTCGTGGATGCCTTCAATCCTCTGACTGGCTGGTACGACACGGATGCGTTGGGCATCGCGCTGGGTATCGCTACGCTCATGGCGGAGAACTACCGTACGGCGTTCGTGTGGAATACCTTCATGCAGAATCCCGAGCCCCAGGCGGCGATGACCGCGGTTGGATTCACGTAAGCTCGATGTGCAGGTAAGTGTGCGGAAGAGAGCATTGGTCGGGGCGCGCGGATTTGAACCGCGGACCCCCTGCGCCCAAGGCAGGTGCGCTACCAGGCTGCGCTACGCCCCGACATTATCAACGACTCTGCTCAATCAACTTCACTTTCGATTATAAACGACGCAACGCGTTATAATTATTTACTGGATATGCCGAGCCCTCGGTATGCGTTGGTTGCGTATGTACGAAGTCCAGTAGGAGAGTTCGTGGAGAACCTCCGGCGGGAGCTGCATCCCGCGTGTCCCCACCTCGCGGCCCACATCACCTTCCTGCCGCCGCGGCCTTTGCGGGGGACCGAAACTCAGGCTCTACAAGCGCTGGCGGGAATCTGCAGCCAAGCCGAGCCTTTCGAAGTGACCCTGGGCGACGTGGAAAGTTTTGTTCCGACCACTCCCACGATTTACATCCCCGTGGCGCATTCTGCGTCGCGGCTGTTGGAGTTGCACGACCAACTCAACGCTCAGGCGCTGGCCTTCGCCGAGGAATGGCCCTACATTCCTCATCTCACGATTGCAAAAATGCCGACCGAAGAAGCGGCGAACCAGGCGCTGGGCGTGGCTCGCGAACGCTGGCGCCAGTATGCAGGCAGCCGGCGCATTCTGCTCGACAGGCTCACCTTTGTGCGCGAAGAGTCTCCCAACTGCTGGGTCGACCTGGCCCCGGTCCTGCTCGGCGGCAGTTTGGTTTCACCGTAGAACTTCCAGCCTGCGCGTGGCGCATTGACTTGCCGCTGCCCGCCCCCTAAGATGATCCGCCAAGGACAGACCTGCCCGCGTGATCGGCCAAACCATTTCGCATTACCGGATCATTGAAAAGCTTGGCGGCGGAGGCATGGGTGTCGTCTACAAGGCGGAGGACATAAAGCTCGGCCGCTTTGTTGCCCTCAAGTTCCTGCCCGATGAAGTCGCTAAAGATTCGCAGGCTCTCAGCCGCTTCCAGCGCGAGGCCAAGGCCGCTTCTGCGCTGAACCATCCCAACATCTGCACCATCCACGAGATCGACGACCAGCATGGCGAAACCTTCATTGCCATGGAGTTTCTGGATGGCGTGACCTTGAAGCACTGCATTGCCGGAAAGCCGATGGAGGTCGAGACGGTTCTGACGCTCGCCATCGAGATTGCCGACGCGCTCGATGCGGCGCACGAAGGCGGAATCGTTCATCGCGACATGAAGCCCGCCAATCTTTTCGTGACCAAGCGCGGGCACGCCAAGATTCTGGATTTCGGTCTGGCCAAGGTTACGCTGCGGCCCAACCGTGTTCCCGACGGCGCGACCGCGACGGTTCAGGAAACGTTGCCGAGCGAGGAACATCTCACCAGTCCCGGATCGACGCTGGGCACGGTGGCCTACATGTCGCCGGAGCAGGTGCGGGGCAAGGAGTTGGACCCGCGCACCGATCTTTTTTCCTTCGGAGCCGTCCTTTATGAAATGGTGACGGGCACGGTGCCGTTCCGCGGCGAAGGTTCGGGCGACATTTTTGATGCGATTCTGCACAGAGCGCCGACCGCGCCGGTGCGCCTGAATCCGGAAGTTCCTGCGGAGCTCGAACGCATCATCAACAAAGCTTTGGAGAAGGATAAGGATTTACGCTACCAGCACGCGTCCGAGCTGCGAGCCGACCTGAAGCGGTTGAAGCGGGAGACGGAATCCGGCAGGGTGAGCACGGAGTCCCCTTCGGCGAGCACTTCGGGTTCGGCTACACCGCCGGCTGCTGCTTCCGGATCTGCGGCCACTTCGGTTTCGTCTTCTACCTCGGCATCGTCAAGTTCGGTGCTGATTGCCGAAGCGCAACGGCATAAGGGCAAGCTTATCGGTGTCGCTGTGGTGCTGGTGGTCGTGGCGATCGCCGCCGCGCTTGGCGCTTACAGACTGCTGCACAAGAACGCGCCGGCTATGGATACCCGCAACATCAGCATCCGGCCGCTTACCGAGCACGGGCAGGTTATCAACTTTGCCAGCATATCCGCCGACGGCAGATTGCTTGCATACGGCCGGCGCGAAGGCGAACGCAGCCTCCGCGTGAAGCAGGTGGCCACAGGCAGCGAGGTCACCGTCGTGCCGCCACAAACTGGGTTCTTCGGTTACGGCGCCACTTTCACGCCCGACGGCAACTATCTTTACTACACGCATGCGGACCCGGCCAACGCTAACAGCACAAATGTCTACGCCGTGCCCGCTCTGGGCGGGGCGTCTCGGCAGGTTGCGAGCGATGTAGACAGCGCAGTGGCATTCTCCCCTGACGGCAGGCGAATCGTCTATCGGCGCACCATTCAGGACAAGGGGGAAGATCGGGTATTGATTGCGAATGCCGACGGCAGCGGCGAGCAAGCCATCTTCCAGCGTGAGTCCGGAATCAAGGGCCTGCTCGGCGACCCTTCCTGGTCTGCTTCGAACCTGATCGCGGTGGGCGCTTTTGAACAGGAACAGAACCGACTTACGACCATTCTCGTGATCACGCCTGAAGGCAAGCTGGTGAAGAGCTTCCCGCTCCCAAGCGTCTTTCAGGCGGTAGCATGGCTGCCCGACTCCTCCGGGTTATTTTTCATAACCGCTGAGAAGTCGACTGGCCTGCGGCGGCAGGTTTGGTTTCAACCTTATCCTGATGGTGATGCGTTCAAGATCACCAATGACTTGAACCATTACGACTCGCTGAGCGTTACAGCTGACGGAAAGTCGTTCGTGAGCACTCAGGAGCGCCTACAGGCAACGATTTATGTGGGCGACTCCCCAGCGGCCCTGAACGACAAAATTGATTGGAAGCTGACGCCGATCTCTACCGAACAAGCAACAGGATACTCGCTCTCGTGGACGTCAGGCGGAAAACTCCTTCAGATGGATTCCGCGTTCCGCCCATATCTTACCGGCAGCGATGGCTCTAGCCGGGTTCGTCTGCTGGAAAATGATGAGATGGGTTTCAATCCCCGGGCCTGCGGCTCAGGGGACCTGGTCGTCGTGTCGAGAGTTGGCGAGAGCAATACCCCCAATCTTTGGCGTCTTAATGTCGCAACCGGCGAGTTGAAGCAGCTCACTTTTCTCAAGGACGTGGAAACTTCCTCCTCCACGCCAGACGGCAAATGGGTCGTTTACCCCGGATCGGTTGACGCCGATAGCATGCAACACATCTTCAAGGTCTCTATCGACGGCGGAGCACCGGTGGAATTGGCAAAAGGACAAGTGCGTGAGCCGGTTGTATCCCCAGATAGCACCCTGGTTGCTTATTGGAGGATCGACGGACAAGGAGCCAGCGCAAAGTCGAAGATCGTGGTGCAGAAGTTGGAAGGCGGGGCGCCCGTGCAGGAGATCGAGATTCCCTCAACGCGCAACTGGTTCGCACTCGGGTGGACGCCCGATGGGCGCGCCCTCACTTACAAACGCAATACGACGGGCAATACGCAGAACGTGTATATGCAACCGCTGGCGGGCGGTGAACCCGTGCAGTTGACGCACTTCGATTCCGAGCCTGCCCTGATCGAGGCCTATGCCTGGTCGCGTGATGGCAATAAATTCGCCGTCACCCGCGCCCGCTACAACGATACCGACGTCGTCATGTTCAGCGGTTTCCGTTAAGAAGAGTTTCTCAGATCGGTAGAGAAAGGACCTGGGCTTATGCTCGAGATTCAGACCAAGCAGTTGCCGCCTGACATCGTCGTCCTGGAAATCACTGGCAGAATCACTATCGGCCGGGAGTGCAAGCAACTGGAATGGGCCACCGACAGCCTGGTCCGCGAGAAACAGCAGAAGAAGATCATCTTTGACTTGAGCGGCGTGACCCATATTGATAGTACTGGGATTGGGATCATCGTCATGTCGGCCGGGCAGGTGAAGCAGGCCGGCGGAGAACTGCGCCTGGCCGGGGCCAACAAACACATCGAACAAGTATTGAAGCTCACTAGCGTGGACAAGATTGTTACCTGGAATCCGACGGTTTCGGGGGCGGCCGTGGGCTTCTAGGGATCTTCAGGCGCGCCCGTTGCTTTTCTTTCTTTCCTGGGATGGTTGCCTCCAGTCTCTATTTTCGGCAACGCCTCCCGGTTTGTTCCGATTCGAGGTAATCCCGCTCTGATTACCTGCCCGTTACGTTACTCCCGCCCAAGCCGTGTATGGCCCCTGGTACATTTCCCTCCCGTGCGTTGCGAAGGCCGTTGCCACCCTGTAAACAGAAGACAGGGAATGGTTTGAGATTCTACGCCGAAAGCCGCTTGGGGCGTGGATTTCAGTGACTGCCGGAGGGCACAGCATGCAGATCGGAGTCTACGGTTCGGGTTATCTGGGAACAGTGATTTCGGCTTGTTTGGCAGATTTTGGTACTCCTGTTTCATGTTGTCATCCCGACCGGACGCGCATGGTCGAGATGGCCCAGGGCAATATTCCTTTCCACGAGAAGAACCTTAAAGAAGTCATCCGGCGCAATGTGCGGGCGGGACGGCTGGCTTATTCCACCGATATCGAGTCGTTTGCGCGCAAGACGCAAGTTATTTTTCTGGCGGAAGACAATGCGGATCACCTCACCGACGTAGTGATGCGGATCGCGCGGCTGGCGACCAAGCCTCCGATTCTGGCCATTGTAACCCCGGTGGCTGTGGGGACCGCTGCGGCGCTTGAGAAATCGCTGAAGGATGCGGGCGTGCATGGGACGATTGTCTCGCAACCCATGTTTTTCACCGATGGTTGTGCCGTGGAAGACTTCAACTGGCCCGACCGGCTGATTCTAGGGTCAACTTCGAACGAAGCGGTGCAGGTTCTCAAACAGATTTTTCATCCGCTGGTGATGCGCGGCGTGCCCGTGATTGTGACCAACCAGTCGACGGCGGAACTGGTGCGGGAATCGGCGACGGCGTTTGTGGCCACGAAAATTTCTTTCATCAACGAAGTCGCGGCGCTGTGCGAGCGCGTGGGAGCGGACGCTGTCAGCCTGGCTTTGGCTCTTGGCCTCGACAAGAAAATCGCTCCACGCTGCCTGCAGCCGGGAGCGGGCATGGGCGGAGTGTTCGCCGAGTCGGACATGGATTCGCTGGCGCAGTTGGCTCTGGATAATGGCGTTCCGCTGAAAGTGCTGAGCGCGGCGCGAGATGTCAACCAAACGCTGGCCGATCGCCTGGTCGATAAGATTTCCATCGTTTTGAACTCGGTGGAGAACAAAGATGTGGGAATTCTCGGCCTGGCCTTCAAGCCGAATACGAATTCGGTGGCGGGTTCCTCCGCCATAAGGCTGGCCGAATCGCTGGTCGCCAAAGGTGCGCGGGTGCGGGCTTATGATCCGGTCGCGCTGGCCGAGGCGAAGCTGCGGTTGAATGGTTCGGTGCGCTATTGCGAATCGGCATATGCCGCGGCCGAAGGCATGGACGCGCTGGTGGTGGGCACGGGCTGGCCTGAGTTCCGAGTGCTCGATTTTGACCGGATCAAACACCTGCTCAAGAAACCCATCATCGTGGATACCAAGAATCTGCTGGATGCCACTCGGCTGCGTGCCATGGGATTTGAATACGTGGGCGTGGGGCGCGGATAGTTCGGCGAAACTGCAAAACCTTTCACCGCAGACGGCGCAGAGTACGCGGAGGAGTTTTAAGGGTTTGTACTCGGCGCTCTCGGCGTACTCAGCGGTAAAGGCTCCTAACTGTTGTAGACAAAATCCTCCCCGCGATCCGTGAGCGAAGAAATTCTCCATTCCGCACAGCGGTCCACACGCCAGCTTAAACGCTCGCCGTTGTTATCCCGTTTTTCTGATTTCTTCTCGGGGCTTCTCGATAGTTTCTCGTCTCTTTTTTTCTACTTACCCTTTTCCAGCCTGACCCACCTGCTAAGTTCCTGGTGGAGCCGATTTTTAGCTGAGGAGTGATCACTCCCACAACGGGCGCCAGCCCTGGGCTTTCCAGGGAAGCCTAATGAAACGCCCGCATCAGATGTCCCGCCCGCAGTCTCGCGTGGGATTTGGGCGGGGCCGCGAGGTGTCCGGAACTGCGCGGCACAACATCCTGGCCAACGCTTTCCAGAGTAGGAGAAAGAAAAATCGAAGTAAAGGTCATCCGTCACATGAAAATCAAAAGTTTTCCACAGGGGTGTGCAGGCCTCTTCGTGGATAGGCCCAGGCCGGCCCGTTTCGGAATTACATGCTCGATACGGCTGCAGGTTTCTAACATCTGCGAAGCACAGTTGCTATAATCGAAGCGGCGGTGGGAATAGCTCAACTGGCAGAGCACCGGACTGTGGCTCCGACGGTTGCGGGTTCGATTCCCGTTTCCCACCCCAGAATTTTCCTTCCTGCTGGGGCGTTGCGTGCCAAAAGCGTCGCCTCGCTAGTTCGGCTGACCCTTCGACTTCGCTCCGGGCAGGCTCGCGCGGCGCCAGTCCCCACACGATTTGGACAGCCGAGTCGGCTTTCCCCACGTGCTCTCGCTTGATATGGACCAGATTGGGAAAGGCGTGCTGTCTGGCACGTTTTTCTTTGCTGGATTCATTGACCCCACAAACCATCCGGACTAAAATTCGCTCGAATCTTCTTGCGGGCGTGATCGTGCCTCGCAGGGCCTGTCGTTGTTGACAGAGGGGAAGCAGATTCATGGGCCCTTGGCTCCTTGAGTTTTCAGTTCTTCGGGGGGAGCTTCATGAAGAGTTCTGCGCGCAAGCCAGTCAAATCACGTCGTAAAGCCGTTATAGAGATTGACGCCAAGGCTCCCCCCGGATTGGTTCCCATCGCGGGGATCGGGGCGTCGGCGGGCGGGCTGGAAGCGTTTTCCGAACTGTTGCGCTACCTGCCGGAAAAGACGGGCATGGCCTTCGTGTTGGTGCAGCACCTCGATCCGAAGCATGGCAGTTCGCTGCAGGAAATCCTGGCGAGAACCACCAAAATCCCCGTCACTGAAGTCACCCAGGGAGTCGTGGTGCAGCCAGACCACGTGTACGTGATTCCCGCCAACACGAACCTAACCATCAAGAACAGAATGCTGCAACTGGGTTCCCGTCTGCTCTCGCACGGGCAACACCTGCCGATCGATAATTTTTTTCGCTCGCTGGCGGAAAACGCCGGACAGCAGGCCATCGGCGTCATCTTGTCAGGCACAGCATCGGATGGCACCGAGGGGTGCCGCGCCATTAAGGCGGCGGGAGGCGTCACCTTTGCGCAGGATGAGGAGTCGGCGAAATACGAGAGTATGCCCCGCAGCGCGGTCAACGCCGGATGCATCGACTTCGTCTTATCGCCGAAGGATATCGCCCTGGAGTTGGGAGCAATCGGCCAGCATCCTTATGTGGCGCGGGTATTACTGCCGGAGACGGAAGGATTTCAAGGAATGGTAGGAAGCGAAGTGAACGCACTTTTCGGGCTGCTGCGCGAATCGAGCGGCGTGGATTTTTCCAACTATAAACACACCACACTGCAGCGGCGCATCCGGCGGCGGATGGTTCTGCATAAGGTTGAGACGCTCAAAGAGTACCTCAAGTTCATAGGGAAGAAACCGGAAGAACTGGACGAACTGTATCGCGACTTGCTGATCCACGTGACCGGATTTTTCCGCGAGCCGGAAACCTTTACCGGGCTGCGCAAGCATGTTTATCCCAAGCTGTTTGAGGGCCGCAAGCCGGATAACCCCATCCGCATTTGGGTGGCCGGCTGCTCGACCGGCGAAGAAGTGTACTCCATTGCGATCACGCTTCTCGAATACATGTGGGTGCACAGTCGGAATATTTCGCAGGCCGCCACCGCCATCCAGATCTTCGCCACCGACATCAGCGACACGGCGCTCGACCGCGCGCGCACCGGCCTCTACACAGAAGCGGCAGTTTCGGAGATTTCAGCCGAGCGCTTGAAACGATTCTTTGTCCGCATGGATGGAGGATTTCAGATTAACAAGTCCATCCGGGATATGTGCATCTTCGCCCGGCAGAACCTGGTGAAGGATCCGCCATTCTCCAATCTGGACCTGGTAAGCTGCCGCAATTTGCTGATCTACCTGGGGCCAGTCTTGCAAAGACGGGTCATCCCTGCGCTGCACTACTCTCTGAAACCCGGCGGCTACCTGATGTTGGGAACAGCGGAAAATCTGGGGGGATTTGCCGATCACTTTGGGCTGGTCGACAAAAAAGACAAAATCTATCAGAAGAGGAAGACCGCAGCCCGGCTGACCACCTACTTCTCCAGCGCGGATTATCTGCCGGGCCGCGCGGCCGACGCAAAACGGCGCGAGTTGCCGGGGCCTTTTACGGTGGAACGCGAAGCAGAGCATCTGTTGATGAACCGCTTCATTCCCGCCAGCATTGTGGTAAACGATCAAAAGGAGATTGTTCAGTTCCATGGCAAGACGGGCGCCTATCTGGAGCCGCCGGCGGGACAACCCAGCTTCAACCTGGCAAGAATGGCGCGCGAGGGCCTGCTCGTCGATTTAAGCGCTGCGCTCGATACGGTCAGGAAAACCAATGCACCGGTGCGTAAGGAAGGCCTGCAGATCAAATCCGAGGGCGGGAATCGAACAGTGAATGTTGAAGTGGTGCCGTTGCGCGGGCCTTCGGCGCAGGAGCGCTTCTATGTGGTGGTGTTTCAGGAACCGGTTGCCAGGCCGGAAGCGGTTGAGGATAAGGTCAGGGGCGGCAAGACGGCAAAAGCTGTGCGTTCCGCGGCTCGGGATGCAGACCTTCTGAAGCGCGAGATGGAACAGTTGCGATCGCAGTTGCGGTCACTGATCTGCGAGCATGAGAGCAACGTGGAGGAATTCAAGTCGGCGCACGAAGAGGTCTTGTCGGCCAACGAAGAGTTGCAGAGCACCAACGAAGAACTGGAGACGGCCAAGGAGGAACTGCAATCCACAAATGAAGAACTCACCACGTTAAACGAAGAAATGCAGAACCGTAATGCGGAGTTGGGCTCAGCCAATAACGACCTGCTTAACCTGCTGGGCCACGTCGATATTCCAGTGGTCATGGTGAGCAACGATCTGCGTATTCGCCGGTTCACTCCGCCCGCACAAAAACTTCTGAACCTGCTACCTGGGGATATCGGGCGGCGGCTGGGAGAGATTCGGCCGAACCTTGATGTGGAAGATTTGGAGACTCTGGCCCGCGAAGCTATCCGTAGCTCCGCTGCGCAGGAGCGGCAGGTGCGCACCAACGAAGGAGGCTGGCAGGTGCTGCACGTGCGTCCCTACAAGACCTGGGACAACCGCATCGAAGGCGCCGTGATTAGCCTACAGGACGTTGACGCCCTCAAGCGTACGTTGGATCAGACCCGCGAATACGCGGATACGATTGTCGAGAGCGCGCGGGAGCCGATCCTGGTGCTGGACAGCGGGCTACAGGTCACAGCAGCGAACCCCGCGTTTTACCGCGCTTTCGAAGTGACGCCGGAAGAAACGGAAGGGCGTCTGATTTATGAACTGGGCAATGGGCAGTGGAACATCCCAAGGCTGCGCGAACTGCTGGAAGAAATTGTGCCGCGCAATTCCCGCGTGGACGATTTCGAGATGAGCCATGATTTTCCCCACCTTGGGAAGCGAGACATGTTGCTCAACGCCCGCCGTATTGAACTGCAGACGGGGCATCCTTTCATTTTGCTGGCTATTGAAGATGTGACGGGGAAGAGGCGGGAGGGCGCCGCCTGAAGGGGAGTGAAAACAGGTGGGAGTGAGGGGGGCCAACTGGTCGGCGTGGTGCTCACGAACGTGGCCGCTCGGCGTCCTATAAAGGGTCATGATCGCCGCCGGCCGGAGTAAGAAGAAATGAGCAGCAAAGCTGCATTGCTTGCCTGTCCCTTTTTCGTTCTAGTTTTACTCACTTCGCCCTCTCCGGCCTCCGACGTGAGGCATGCAGGATTTGATCTTCCCCAACCGAATGGCTGCCATTCCGTAGGCACTGCAACGGTGGTGCTTAGAGACCCGCACCGCAGCCGGGATCTGCTGGTCACGATGTGGTATCCGGCAGTGGAAGGTACATCCGCATTTGCGCCCTACATGGACAAGAAGACTGCGGATGCGCTGGCCGAAGAGTGGAAATTGCAACCGGATTTCCAACGGCTCGTACGCACGCACGCGAGGCTTCTTGCGCCGATGGCCGAAGGCGGACCTTTTCCGGTTGTTCTTCTCGAACACGGATCGGGTGTGGTGCCGGCCATCTACACGGTTCTGGCTGAGGGTCTGGCGAGTAGCGGCTTCATCGTGGTCGCTACCAATCATCCTCCGGACTCTCTGATTGCGGCGTTCCCGGACGGGCATGAAATCAAATTCACGCCCTACTGGCCCGCAGAAGCTGATCGACGAACTCAAGGTATGGCTATTGGCAAGTTTGCGGACGAGGTCTTAGTGGCAGATGTGCGATTCGTTCTCGACCAGCTCCAGCAAATGAATTCGCGCGATCATTTCTGGCATGGCCACCTGGATCTGTCCAAGATTGGAATCGTAGGCCACTCGATGGGTGGAACGACCGCAGCTCTGGCCACGCAGGAGGAACCTCGTATTCTAGCGGGCGTTAACCTGGACGGCTCTACGTATCCCGGGATGAACGGGGATGTTCGGCCCGTTCCAGTACACAAGCCATTTCTGTTCCTTGCTACCGAAGAGCATGCGGCGGGTGAGGATCGAGCTCGTGAGTACGTCGGCAGCGAATCCAATACCTACTATGTGGTGGTCAACGGCAGCGATCACATGAGTTTTACCGACGCGAACCTCCTTGAGATCAGATTCAAGCGTGATCAAAAACCAGACGACAGCGTATTTGAACGGGCCTTGCTCATGAGCACTTTAACCCGATCTCTGGTCGAAGAATTTCTTGCCAAGTACTTGAAAGGCACCCTTGCCCCTGATCTCGATGTGATGGTGCGGGCAGACAAGAAATAGCAGACGACCGACCTGGGATCCTGCACACCACGATCCTGCACACCACGACCTAACTGAGACATTGTGGAAGAAAGTCCGCTGGTATGGGTGCACAACTCATGGTAGAGTCCAGAATTCAGTGAGAACATGAAGCGCATTTTCCATCCATTCCGCAGTTCCTCGCGGCAGCTTGGGCCGCTGGAGCAGCGCATGCTCGAAGGGCTGTGGGCGAAGGGCAGTGCCACTGTCCGAGAACTGGTCGAACGCGGATGCCAGGATCTTGCCTACACCACGGTGATGACCACGCTCGACCGCTTGTTCAAGAAAGGCCTGCTGGCGCGGTCGGAGGATGGCAGGGCCTTCCGTTACACCCCTCGATTCAGCCGCGAGGAACTGCATCGCGAGGCGGCGGGCCATGCCTTTCGCCAGTTGCTGGACGCGAGTCCGGCTTCATCTTTGCCGCTTTCGTTTCTGGTGGAAATCCTTGGCGAACGCGACGAGCAATTGCTGGATGATTTGCGGAAACTGGTGGATCGCAGGCGTCGCGAACTGGGCCAGCGGGAAACTTGACGTAGGCGATGACCGATCTTGAGAATCCTTACCGGATGCTGCCTACCGATGACGGCGGAGAAAGCTATCGAATGGAGTGTGCCTTCTGTTTGGAAGAGGGAACATAATGAGCAGGTTCATTCACACTCCTGATTGCCCTGCGGGGAAACTGGAGCAAGCTCGATTTGAAGCAAGGAGACCCGAGAAGGGATGATCAGAGCAGAAGCTTGCAACAAACTTCTGAAGGAAAGGTAAGACAGAGTGATGTTCGCGGTGCGCGGGATCGCGGTTTCTTTTTCGATCTTTGGCATGCTCTACTGCGCCCTGTCGCTGGCAGTTTGCGCAGTGTGGCGGAGGGTAGGGCTTGGCTGCCAACGGCTCCCGCCGCGGCGCCGCGCGGATGTGTTTTTCACCCTGCGCGCGACCCCGTTCGCATTAGCAACCGGATCCACTCTGGTATTGGCCGTGCCTTCGTTCCTGCTGCTTGAACCTCGCGCGGTGAATGAACCGATGGGCGCTATGCCCGTGGCTTTGGGCGTGTGCGGGATGGCCCTGGTGCTGGCGGGATTATGGAACGGTGTGGCCGCATTGCTGCAGGCTTCGCGAACCGTTGCGCGGTGGTCACGCGAGGCGCATGTGATCGGTTTGAAAGATGTTGATTCCCGGGCTTCGATTCCCGTGCTGCGGGTTTCAGGGGTAGCGCCTCCACTCACGGCCGCCGGCATTCTGCGGCCGAGCGTGTGGTTATCTCAGGCAGCAGAGTTTGTTCTGTCCGAGCGAGAGTTAGAGAGCGCGCTGCGGCATGAGGTGGTGCACGTGCGCCGCCGTGACAACCTGAGAAAGCTCATCCTGCGCCTGGTGGCATTCCCCGGCATGGCGGAACTCGAAAGCGCGTGGCGCGAGGCGACGGAGATGGCCGCCGACGATGCCGCGGTTGGAAGCGCTTCCGAAGCACTCGATCTGGCTGCGGCGGTGATCAAGTTGTCGCGGCTGGCTCCGCTGGAAGCTCCGGCGGAGCTGACCACAGCGTTGGTCCACAGCCCGGCCGAGTCGCTGAATGCGCGCGTGGAGCGGTTGATGGCGTGGACGGAGCGCAAGCAGAAAACTTCGTCGGTATATTCGTGGGTATTTATGATGTGCGCCGCTGTTGCTGTGATGCTTACACTGGCGCTGACTTACAGCGAACTGCTCGTGCGGGTCCACGCAGCGACTGAGTGGCTGGTGCGGTAGAGGGCGCAGGGGATCAAAACTCCGACTAGCTCATTGAGCGACAATGAGTGTTATGGCCTGGTTAGGTAAACTATCGGCAAACAGCAAGCGATGAGCAAGGATTCGGGCTATTGCAACTTCGCGTACTCCGCCTTGGCTTCCTTCAGGATGGAGATGTCGGGGTCGGCGTCTTTCCAGAGGGCGAAGAAATCTTTGTAATGGGCGAGTGCGCGAGTCCGGGCGGCATCGGCGTCGGCGCCCTGGGAAGTTCTCGACTGCAAGGCATTGGCCCGAGCCACTCCCAGATGCGCCAATGCGCCGGTCGTGCAACTCCAGGCGATGCCGCGATGGTCGATGAGCTTCTGAAACTCCGCTGCCGCCGCGCTCCCCTGACCGGCCGCCAAGTAGGCTTCCCCTCGCAGGTAAATCGGATACAGACAGGTTGGGCCCTGCACTGATAGTGAGCCTCCCAGTTCGACCGAAAGAGCCGCCCGCAATTGATCGATTGCTTGCTGCGGCTGCTGGTTTGCGAGCGCAATCTGGGCGCGGATTGTCGGGGACCAGTTTGATTGCAAGACGGCGTGATAGGGAAAGCGCTTCTGCAAGTCCTGCAAAAGGATTTCGGCCCGCTTGGTGTCTCCACCTCCGGCCAACACCAATGCCGCGAACTCCTGCGTCTCGGGGTTCTGGGGCGCCGTATTCAGCGCTGCTTCGGCTCGTTGCCGGGCATCCGGCTCACCGATGATTTGTTCGCGGAAAGCGCCTTCCAATTCCCAGATCGAAGCCGCCGGTTTGTTATCCGCTCGAAGAGCTGAATCCACCGCTCGGCGCGTCAGTTCACGCGCCTTGTTGAGATGCCCGGCATAGGCTTCCGTCTCCGCTTCCAGGGCTAGCATCTCGTCCTGTACTTCGGGCCGGTCGGTGAACCATGCTGCCTGTTCCGACATCACCTTTGCATCTGAGTCAAGAAAGGCGATCCCATAATGCACCAGGTGGAGAGTGTCGTCATCCAGCTTCCTCGCCATAGCGTCATCATAGGCCTTGCGGGACTCGTCGAAACGGTTCAGCGCCAGCAAGAACTCTGACAGGTTATCGTATCCAATTACGCTCTCGGGATTAAGCAGGAGCGCCCGCCGTGTCTGCTCCACCGCGGATTCGTATCGGCCTTCTCTACCATAAACAGCGCCGAGGTTGCCTGGGGCTCGATCATCCCTGGGGTAGTTTCCTTCCCATTCCCGATAAGTTTCAACCGCCTTATCCAGCTCTCCTGTAACGAACGTGTAGTAAGTCGCGGTGATGTGCAGCTTTTCCGGTTCGCTGGCGCGCTCGCGCAGGTTGAATGCTTTGGTGAGATAATCATTGGCACGATCACTCTGGCCGAGATTGCTATACATAATTCCGACGCCCTCAATCGCGCTAGCGAAGTTCGGGTCAAGTTCAATGGCGCGCTGGAAGAAAGGCAGCGCTGCGACGGGCCCTTTTTCGAATTCCGCCTTGGAGCCCAAGCTGGCAGCTTTGAGTGCTTCGAGGGATGATGTTGTTTCCTGCCCTAGCGGGGCGTCGAATCTCTGCACCGACGCCAAGGATTCGCCAAGTTGGGCTCGAAGTCTGGTGGCAGCTTCGCCCAGGGCGTCCAGCACTTTTTCTTTTCCTGTGGCTGTGGCTTGCTCCTGGGACACCACGTCTCCGCTCAGGCAATTTACGGCTTTGAGGCCGATGACGTACTGATTGCCAAGATTGGCGATAGAGCCGCCAATGTAGGCCTTACTGTTGGCACGCTGGCAGAGGTCACGGGCGACATCCGGAGTAAGGCGCGTATTCGCCGGCTGGGTCATCAGGCGCAGGGTGGCCGCGACCTTGTCGTCGGACAGCACGTTCAGATAAGGCGACTGGCGGAGCGACACGCTGAGCGCCTGCTTCAGCGTGTCATCGAAGACCGAATCGCCGGTGGTGTTGGCAAAGTCGCCGACGATGATTGTGTCCTTCTCGGTGAGTCGGGGGGTACGTCGGCCGTAGTAAAAATAACCCACCGCTGCGAGAACGGCGATCATCAGGATAGCAGGCATCAGAATCTTCCATAGGCTGCGGCCTCCAGCTGCAGGAATCCCTGTGCCCCTCGCCACAGCCGATGAAGACGGCGCACCGACGGCAGGAGCAGGCCCCGAGGCTGGCGGCGGTGTAGCGGCCACTGCAGGAGGCCCAACCTCCAGCGCAGCCATCACCGTGCCGGAACTGGCGGCTGGCATGCGTCCCGTCTCTGTTTCCCGTTTCAGCCTCTTTAAATCGGCGCGCATCTCCGCCGCGCCTTGATAGCGAAGCTCTCTGTCTTTCTCCAACGCCTTGTTGATGATCTCTTCCAGCTTGGGAGGAATATTGCGATTAAAACGAATCGGGGGAGGAGGATCAGAATCGAGTATTGCTTTGAAGATCAGGGCAGAGGTTTCGCCGTGAAAAGGCAATGCTCCTGTCGCCATCTCGTACAGCACAGCACCGAAGGAAAACAGATCGGTGCGGGCATCCAGTTCTTTGCCTTTGGCCTGTTCGGGCGACATGTAGGCAATCGTGCCCAGCGTAGCACCGGGGCTGGTCAGGTGTTGTTCATCGATAGAGCCTGTCTGCGTCCCAGCGGCTGCGATATTGCTCGAAGAACTGGTTGTGACCATGACCTTCGCCAGTCCAAAGTCCAGAATCTTCGCGTGCGCACGTTCGGTTACGAAAATATTCGCCGGCTTGATGTCGCGGTGAACGATCCCTTTAGCGTGGGCAGCGTCGAGCGCGTCCGCAATCTCGATGGCCAGGGACAGAATCAACTCGGTTTCCATCGGTCGGCCGCCGATACGGTGCTTCAGCGTCAGCCCATCCAGAAATTCCATCGCGATGAAGGCTTCGCCATGCTCGTCATCAATTTCGTGGATAGTGCAGATGTTCGGGTGATTCAGTGCAGAAGCCGCCTTGGCTTCGCGCTGAAAGCGGCTGAGTGCCAGCGGGTCTTTGGCTACGTCATCGGGTAGGAACTTGAGGGCCACGAAACGACCGAGCTTCACGTCTTCGGCTTTGTAAACTACACCCATACCGCCACCGCCCAGCTTCCCGGCGATGCGGTAGTGCGAGATCGTCTGGCCGATCATGGAATCGCACAATGGTAGGCATGATGCGAGGACAAGTCAATGAAAGCCATGGAGTTAGTAGTGGCTCAAAGGGATGGTTGGCGTAACATCGCCAGGTCACTCAGTGACCCTTTGTGAGGGGAGTAAGCGTGCGTTCGCGGTCGACTTCTAGAAGGTGATTCGCACTCCAAGTTGTGCAGCGACCGGAATCCCGACTGTGGTTCCTGGCCCGAAGAAATCTCCCAAGGCGCCACCGGGGACGCGCAACTGATTAATACTGGCGATCGGTTGCGTCGCAGTGCAAGCGGCGTTGGTGCAGATGTGGGTAATGTTGCCGAGTTGCGCTTCTGCGGCAGGGACGGGCAAATTGCTGATGGCGGTGACGTAGTTCGCGCCGGGATTGTTGCGGTTGAAGAGATTAAAGAATTCGGCGAAGGGCAGAGCTTGCCAGCGCTCGCCGATCTTGAACGGACGGCTGACTCGCACATCCGCCTGAATGTAAGGGGTTCCGCGAAGCTCGTCCAGGCTTTCAGGCGCTCCATTCACCATGATTCGTCCGCTGTTCGTCGCATTCGTGATGGTGAAAGGGCGCGCGCTTTCGGCCTGCGTGATGGTGGTCAGTTCGAATCCGCCGGGAATATGGAGGGTTCCGGCGAGAACGAAGCGGTGAGTGACGTCTTCGCCGGACGGTCCGTAATCTCCCGCTGCGAAAGGATTCAGCGGATCGCACACACCGTTCACGTAGTCGAAGAGTTCGCCGAGCAGGCATCCCCAGGTTTTCGCTTTCGAGAGCGTGTAGTTGGCCGTCAGATTGAAGCGGCGGGAAACGTTGCCCTGAAGGTGCAGCATGAGCGAGTTGTAGCTGGAACGATTGTCTGACCTGAAAACCAGGGCGCTCGGGAAGGGATACGCGCGATAGGCGTGATTGCCTTCTTCGTGGGTGTAGTCGGCGCTTAACTCCAATTGCGCTAAAGGCGTGCTGAACACCGCCGGTGGTGTGGATCGCGTAGGGAGTTTTGTAATTTGGATCGATCAGAGCGGCGGGAGGGTTGGGTCCTCCGTTTACCGCCTGGAACGCGGTCGCCCAGCCATTTTGCGCGAGATCGTTGTAGAACAGGCCAAAACCCGCGCGGATCACGGTTTTGCCGCTCTCGCCCGGAGAATATGCGATGCCCAGACGCGGCGCGAATTGCTTGCGGTAGTCGTGCGGCGCACGCAACGGGAAGCCCAGCGACGGGAGCAGCGAAAATGAGGGATTCTCCGCCTGGCTGCGGCCTGAGGCGATGAAAAGACCGAAAGTCGTCTGATAGCGCAGTCCATAGTTCACCGTGAGGTGCCGCGTGACGCGCCAGGAATCTTCCGCGTAGAGTGCGAGCCGCTGCACGTTTTGCGAGAAGCTGCCGTCGTGCTCGGGTGTGGTCGTCGCGCCCGACGCCAGATCGTTGAGAAATACTGAGGCAGGCTCATTCACATAATAAGCCGGATCCTGCGGAAATCTGACCAACGTTTCCGCATTTCCCGGAAAAGCACCGCTGAGCACCGGCTCATGAATGAAGTTGATGCCGAACTTGACGGAGTGGTCGCCGGTCGCGTGGCTTACGTCGTAGCGGAGCTGATATTTCTCCTGATTGCGCAGGTCCGGAAAGAGAGTGATGGGCGTGGCGAACTGATTGTCGCCGAAAGTTTCGAATCCAGAAATCGTTTGCGAAGTGGAGCTGAAAGGAAACGCCAGCGCAAATCCCAGCGTCGAGTTGCGGGCTTGGGTGAGATGCAATTCGCTGGCGTCGAATACAAAAGTCCCCAGCCATGTCGGACTGAAGCTGTATTGATTGCTGATCACGGCGTTCCAGTAATTGTTGTGCGTCGTCAACCCCGTCGAGGGAAGCGTGGCCTGCTGCACCAGAGCATTGTGCGTGAGGTAGTTGTCTTCCGAAGTCCGCAGAAACCACTGCGACTTCGACGATTGCGCCCAGTCGAAACGCAGCGATCCGATGTAGTCGCGGAACGGAATCGGAACATTCGGGGGAACGGCAATCGAATTCACCGTGGTCCGTTCACATCATTAGCCTTCCGCGGCCAGTTGCGCCAGCGCATCGAACTGCGCGCTGCTCGCCGGACTATAGGCGATGCTGGCATTCTCGTGGACATACTCGAGCGACGAGAAAAGCCACACCTTGTCCTTTTTCAGCGGCCCGCCCAGCGTGCCAACATAGTTCTGGCGCGAGAACGGCTGCTTGGGATTTGGCGCCGGATTCTCGATAGGGAAGCGCGCATTCAGCGCCGCCGCCCGCTCATAGAAAGCGCCGCTGCCGTGCCATTCGTTGGTCCCGCGCTTGGTGGTGATGACGACCGAGCCGGCAGTGGTACCTCCGGTGTCGGCGTCTTCCTGCGCGGTGCGCACGGCGAATTCCTGGACCACCTCGGGCGAGAAGTTCTGCAGGAAGCCGCCGATCCAGTCGTCAGAATTGTCGCCGCCGTCCACCGAGAGTTCGTTGTTCAGGCCGGAGCTTCCGCCGGTAGAGACCGCGGTGATGCGCGCCTTCGTCGGATCAGAAGGTTCGACGGGCTCGGTGCCGGGAACGAGGTAAGCGATGTTGGCAAAGCTGCGCGCGGCGAGCGGGAAGAGTTTCGAGGTCCTGGCTGGAAATTACGCCCTGGTGAACGGCGCTGGCGAGATCGATCGGCTGCGTGCGTCAATAGAAGAAGCTTCAGCCTGCAACCTTCACCGTTTCCGCTGCACGGACAATGGCTTCATCGTGACCGTAATATCGCGGACGGTGGCGACGGCGATGACGACATCGGCCTGCGCCGGAGCGAAGCCCGCGGCGCTGATCGTGATGCGGTAGTTGCCGGGAATGAGGTCATCGAGACGAAACTCGCCCCGGTCTTCGCTGGTGGCCTCGCGCTGAACGGACGAGCCCGACAATTGCGCAACGATCTTGGCGGAGGGGATGCGGGCGCCGGTGGCGTCCTGCACCGTGCCGCGCAGCGATCCGCGCGGGTTTTGCGCGTGCACGGTTGAGTGAGCAGGATTGCGAACAGCGCTACAACAAATGTGGTCTTGTGGGAATTTTTTTTCATGATTCAGGGCAGATGCGAGATTAGACTGAGGGGCGAGCTACTACCAGAGGTCGTAGGAATTCAGGCAGGTTGTGCACCGGGCTCTTCTGCCTGCCCCGACGTAAGATTTTGTTCGAGAGCGCTGTTTCACCAAGGCTAAAGCGCGGAGGTCGCCGAGAACTACCGCGAAGAGCGCAGGGCGATTTCGAGTGCGATCAATCCGACCAGTGCTGCGGGGCGCGGTCCCAGCGGTGTTTCTTCAATTCGGCGAGCAGGCCGCGGTCGAGCGGGCCGGCGTCGCTGGCGGCGACGTTCTGCCGACATGCTCCGGGCTGCGCATACCGACAATCGTCGTGCTGACCGCGGGATGAGACAGGACAAAGCGCAGAGACATTTCGGGCAGCGTCATCCCCGCGGGCACGATTTTCTTGAGTTTGTCGACGCGCTGAATCGTGTTCGCCAGATTTTCCGGCCCAAAATATCCGGAGCGCCAATCGCTCTTCGGGAAGCGGGTTTCGAGAGTCATCTTGCCGCCCAGGCTGCCTTCGTCGAGCGGCACGCGCGCGATCACGCCAACGTTCAGTTCCTGGCAAAGGGGAAACAGTTTGTCCTCGGGCGCCTGATCGAAAATGTTATAGATCACCTGCACCACGTCGACCAAGCCGGTGTGCAGCGCCTTGATGCCGTTCTCCGGCTCCCAGCGATTCAGGCTGAGTCCGAAGTGGCGAATCCAGCCGCCGTCTTTTAATTTCTCCACCGTCGAACGAAATTCCGGTTCATCGGCCCAACTGTCATCCCAAACGTGAAACTGCAGCAGGTCGATCGAATCGACGCGAAGCTTTTTGCGGATCAGGTCGGCATACTTGATCACGTGCTCGGAAGAAAAGACGTCGCTGATATTTGTATTTCGGGAGCGCCGGCCACTTGCCGTTGGCGGGAGGAATTTTCGAGGCTGCGTAAAGCCGCTTCCCGGAATTGTGCGCCATGGTTTCGCCGAGCAGTCCGTCGCTTTTGCCATCGCCGTAGGCCCATGCGGTGTCGAAGAAATTGCAGCCCGAGTCGACGGAGAGTTGCAGCGAATCGAGCGACTGCCGGTCGTCGGAACCGCTCCATCCGCTCATGCCCCAGAGTCCATAAGCAATGTCGCTGACTTCGAATCCGGTTCGGCCCAGCTTGCGATATTTCATGAAAAGTCTTCCTTGAGGATAAGTTGAGTGCCGTCAGAGAAACGTTACATGTAAAGGCAATCGTAGCAGTTTCGCCCGGAGCGCACGAAATACTGCGAAAAGTCAGTGATTTCGCCCTGCTGATTTTTCGATGCGATGGATCGAGATTTTGCGGCCGCCGGATCGCTCCCGAAGTGTTTCAATGAAGCTAGATCATAAACCTGTGGAGGACCCCGATGAAATCAGAATATCCTTCTATCCCGACGCCATCTTACTGCCAGGAAAATCCTCACGCTCCTTCGTCTCGTTTGATGGACGAAAAAATGTCAGACGACTCGGATGCGGAGGCCAGGATCGACAGCGCCCTCAAACCGGCAGGGTTGAAGAATCCGTTCTGGAAGTAGAGAAGTGCCCACCGAGAATCAAACAGATTTGTGATCCCGAGCAACGCGAGGGATGTGTGTGTTCGCCCGCGGCGGCAACTCCGTTGTGCAAGCAAGAACCCAGATCCCTCGCTTCGCTCGGGATGACAGAACCTGGCTCGGGATGACAGAACATAATGGGAGCTGCAATTGCGGGAGGCACTTACCGCAAAATCGGCAGGCACAGGCACGGCCTAAGCGCGAAGGGTAGCGCGGACATTTCCTGGAGCGCTGGGTGCAGCTGTGAGTCGCGGCAAGGCTCGAGCGTAATCACGAAGGGCAGAGTGCTTTTCTCGAATCCCGGCTTTTGCAGCACGGCATCGATATTCAATTGGTGAGCCGATAGAATCGCGGCCAGCCCTGCGATAATGCCCGGCTGATCTTTCACCACCAGGCGCAGATACCAGGGCGTCTCGAAGTCACAGCTTACGTTTGGTGATGCGAACTGCAGCGCACGCATGCGGCCGGGGTCCTGCCGCGAAGACTTTCCGCCACGCCATCAAGTCTGAAACCACCGCTACGGCCGTGGGATCCCCTCCCGCGCCCGCGCCCAGAAAGGCCATGTCGCCGCCGTATTTTCCCGAGGTCAAAACCAGATTCAGATTCCGCTGCACGCGCCCGAACGGCGAGTCGGTGGGAACAAGGCTAGGCCCAACCTCAGCAAATAACGTGCCCTCTTTCAAATCAGCGCGGGAAATCTGTCGGATGGTGCAGCCCAGTTCGGCCGCGTAGTCGAAGTCGACTGCATCCACCGGCCGGATGGTGCGGGCGCGAATGTCTTCGGGAGCAACGCGCACCCGAAGGCCGGCCAGCGCGAGTATGGAAAGTTTAGCGCGGGCATCGCCGCCGTCGAGGTCTTCGCTGGCGTCGGCTTCAGCATAGCCGCGGGCCTGCGCTTCTTCGAGAGCCTCGCTGAAGGGAATGCGGGCGGTCTCGATACGGCTGAGAATGTAGTTGCAGGTGCCGTTCAGAATGCCGGCAATGCCGTGCAGGCGATCTCCGCAGAGGCCGGTGCGCAACGCAGGCAGAACGGGAACGCCGCCGGCCACGGACGCTCCAAACTCAAGCTGGCAGCCATTCGCGCTGGCAAGCGCCAGCAAGTCCGGGCCATGGCGCACGATGAGCTGCTTGTTGGCCGTCACCACGGACTTGCCCGCGTTCAGCGCGCCGCGCACCAATTCTTCTGCCGGATGCAGTCCGCCGATCAGTTCAATGACGATGTCGGCGTCGGAGTCGAGAATGGTCTGGATGTCCTCGGTCCAAACAACGTCGCTCGGTATCGATAGTTCGGCGCCCCAGCGCTGCTTCTTGCGCTCGACGTTGCGATTGCAGATGTGCGTCAGCCGCAGCAATCCGTCGTTGCGCTCGCAAAGAATCTTGGCCACGGCCCGCCCCACGTTTCCAAAGCCCACCAGCGCAACGGGGAGCGCAGAAGAGTAATCCCGTGAAATGGGGTGAGGATTGGCGTCCAAAGGCTGCTGTGGTGAAGTCTCGTGCACTGCCTGCTCTCAAAAGTGAAAACTCATTTTTATCATACGTGGGAGTCGCGACTCTGCGAAGCGGAAGGAGAACCGAGCAGCGCGGGCGGCTTGAGAAGCAGAATCGGCATCAAAGTTGGTACTATAATGCGATCCCGCCGCAACCAAGGCCAATGCCTGCCTGCGAGGAATCACAAGCGGAACCTTTACTTACGGCGCCTCTCGCCTCTTCATGCCGAGCGCTACGGTCCGCCACCATGCCCGGTTACGGGAGGAGAATGGATGATAGGAAAGTTCGTGACTGCGAGTGCGCTGCTGCTTCTGACAATTCTGCTGGGAGCGCAGGGACGGGGATTCGCCCAGACCGCTCCCGCGGGACAGGCTCCCGCGACACCGCCTTCTACGCCGGCGCAACAACCACCCGCGCCAGCTACAGCTCAGAAGCCCGACAGCAGCCAGGAATCTGCCGATGAAGTATCCAGTTCGCGGCGGAAGCGCGTGCATGACTACAAGAACTGGGTCTACAACGTCGGTGCCGGCGCCAATCTTGACAGCGGCACCACGCGCACCTGGGTGCGACAGGGAGGCTTTGTGGGATCGGGCGGCGTGGCTCGCAACGGGAACAAATACCTGGGGCTGCGGATGGACTTTATTTTTGCCAACTTGCCGTTGCGCGACTCCACGCTGCAAGTGGCGCAAGCGATGGGAGCATCGACCCATGTCTACTCCCTCACGCTCGACCCCATCATTAATATGCCTGTGACCAAAACCTACGGCGCATACTTTCTGTTCGGGCCTGGTTTCAACCATCGCTCGGGAAGTCTGCAATCTGACACCACAATTCCAGGGTCGCCGTGCAATTCGTTCTGGAACTGGTGGGGCGCGTGCCAGAGTTCGAATTTCAGCATTCCTCTGAGCGGCCATTTTGTAAATTCCAGCCTGAACGAATTCGGATACAACTTCGGGGCGGGGGTAACGGCCAAGACGCCGAGCGGCGTCGAGTTTTATGGCGAAGTCCGTCTCATGCACGGGACGCACAACGGTATCACCACGGACTATCGCCCAATTACGATAGGGTTTCGCTGGTAGGAAATATGTTGAAGAATTACCCTGTGAACCTCGGTGCACCCTGTAGTAAAGATTTGGCTTCGGTCGACCTCATTCTGAATTAGTTCGGTAACTCCAAAGATTTCCGGCGAGCTGCTGCAATTGGATGAATGAGCTGGCTGCAACAGGCTGCGAAACCGAGGAGCCTGCATTGGCCTCGGCCAGCGCAGCTTCGACAATGGGATGCGCGGGCGCTAGCGAGCAGGCAGGATCAGTGGCGGCTGCGTTGCCGGTGAGCAGCAGGGCCTGGCAGCGGCATCCGCCGAAATCCTGGGTGCGCTGGTCGCAACTGCGGCAAGGCTCGGGCATCCATTCTTCTCCGCGAAAGCGCTGGAAGGAGGCAGATTGCTGCCAGATGAACTCCAGAGTCTGCTCGCGCACATTTTCGAATTCGAGTCCGAGAATCACTTCCGCGGCGTGACAGGGAAGAACCTTGCCAGCCGGATTGATGAGCATCAATCTACGTCCCCAACCGCCCATGCAGGCCTTGGGAAAGCGCGCGTAGTAATCCGGGACCACCGAATCGATGCGAATGCGTCCGGCGAGGCGCTTTTCCGCGGCGGCCACGACTTCTACCGCTTGGTCGAGCTGCGCCCGCGTCGGCAGCAGCGCGGCGCGGTTCTTCAACGCCCAGCCATAATATTGAGTGTGGGCAATCTCCATGCGCTCGGGCGCGAGCTGCTCGATGAACGCGATCATCTCATCGAGATGGTCGATGTTCTGCCGGTGTACGACAAGATTCACGGTGAACGCAATCTTGTAGTGGCGGATGATGCGCGACAATTCAATTTTGTGGGCGTGGGCTTTGGCTCCGGCAATCCAGTTGGCCGGGTCTTCGCGCGAATCCTGAAAGCTGATCTGGATGTGATCGAGTCCGGCCTCGACCAGCTCTTGAAGGCGTGCTTCAGCAAGCCCAATCCCTGATGTGATCAGATTTGTGTAGAGCCCTGCGCTGCGCGCACCCGCGATGAGTTCCGTGAGATCGGGCCGAGCCAGCGGTTCGCCTCCGGTGAAGTGTGCGTGCAACATTCCCAGCTTGCCTGCCTGCTCGAAAACCTCGATCCACTCTGCGGTGGAAAGCTCCGAACTTGCCGCCGCCAACTCAAGGGGATTCGAACAATAGACGCAGTGCAGCGGGCAGCGGTGCGTGATCTCGGCGATGAGGGCGAGCGGGTTGGGAATCATGGTTACTGCCGATGAATTGGCCTGTGGATTTGTCGTCGAAGTAATTTTCTCTGTGAAGCGATTCAGGCGCTTTCGGCAAGCTCAATTTAACCTGGAAGGTATTATCTCTGGGGGCATCCCCCTATACCTCTGAAAGCCTTGCCCAGCGCGGGTTTCGCTAAACAGGTGTGTCAGAATCTTGAGCCCAAAGGACTTAGATACCAAAATCTTGACAGCAAACGCCTTACGGGTCTCCGCGCGCCTTTTGAGCCTACCGCCTCCGCCTTGACTATGATGGCCTGATTCCGAGTGGAAGGCAAGGTCGGATGTCACAATGAGGGTTGTGGATTCTCAGATAGCTGGGCTAGTTTTCGGCTGTCGGCAAGCCGTGGTAAAGGGTTAAGATTAAGAGGAGGCAAGAACATGGCAATTCTCGACTGGTCGAAATGCCCTGCCGTAGAAAGCGTGCCGGGAAGATTAAGTGGCGCATGGGTGTTTCGGAATACGCGCATGCCTGTTTCCGCTGTGTTCGAGAACCTCGAAGCCGGAGCCACCATAGAGGAAATCATCGAGCAGTTCGACGTTACGCGGGAACAGATCAACGCGGTACTAGAATTTGCGGCCCGAAGCCTTGATGCGGCTCCGCATACCGTCCCCGCTACAAACTCTCCTGTTGATGCTCATTCTCTTTGATCACGGAACGCCGCGGGGTATTGCCCGATTTCTACTGGGTCACACCGTCACCCGGGCTAGAGAACGCGGGTGGGACACGCTCACCAACGGCGACTTGCTAGCTGAAGCGGAGCGGGCCGGGTTTGACGTTTTTCTCACTGCTGACAAGAACATCCGATACCAGCAGAATCTTGTTGGCCGCAAAATAGCTGTTGTGGTGCTGAACACTCCGCAATGGCCGGTGGTTCGATTACACGTTGCGAAGATCGCGGCGGCGGTAGATGCGGCTACGCCCGGTAGCTATGTGGAAGTTCAGATTCCGTATAAGATCTGATGCTGGCGGTGACGTAGCCAATTGTTGAGGAAAGCGGCAATGAAACGCGTTCTGATCATTCTGTTCGTCCTGATAGTGCTCGCCTTTGCAGGACTGCGAATCTACGGAGCCTATCAAGCTGAGAAACAGGATGCGCTCCGCCGCGCGGAACAGGCGCAACAAGCAAGTAAGGCGGAACAGGCCCAAGCAGACAACGGTGAAGCTGAGATCAACTGCAGCCTAGCTTGGGGCAATTACCATTTGGCTGAGCAGAAAGCCGATCTTGCCAGAATCACCGGAGGGGATTTGGCGTACTACAGGGAGCAGCTAAAGGCGCTTGCTCTTAAGCCTTTTTGTGACTACGATCTGTCGCATAGCGCCTTCGACGCGCTCCTCGTCAGGAATCTAGGCCACTCAGTTAACGCAATTCATTTAAAAATGTACGCTGAGGCTGAAGGCAACTACGCGGCAAGTCGAAAGCTGCAAAGCAAGCACTTGCTCCGTAAAACATGGGCGTTCCTTACCGGAACCTCCGAGAGCACGGAGGACTGGATGCGCTTCCTGACCGAGCAGGGCTGCTTCCCGAAGTGAGCTGCTGAACAAGGTTTGCACGAGATACACGCACAACTTCTGGACTAATAGAGGAACGTTTAGAGGCGGTATGGGAAAGCTGCTAACAAGGCGGTCGGCTCGGCGGATTCCGTCGCAAGAAGACTTTGAGGCATATCGGGGGGCACATACCCATAAAATATGGGCGTCCTTGCCCCGAAACTGGCAGTGTCCTTCATGCGGTCGCACGCGATTCCAATTGCTCACATGGACGAAATCTCTCACCGATTCTTCGAGGCGTGCTTTCGGCGATTATCACTGGCTTGCCGCCATTCACGAACATCATGACCACTGCTCAGAGAACGGAGCCTACCCTCCACGATTCGCGCGTGCGCATATCTGTAGTGACCGCAACTCCGCTGAGGGCGTGGTAAAGAGGCGCCTCAAGCTGCCGCCCGATTTCTCCTTTAGTCCACAGGAACTCAGCGAATTTGTGGTCGGATATCCTCACGGCGGGGTGGACATTGACTATGAAGCTGCCAAGAAACTGTATGAGTCGATGAGGCTTCCCAGTCTGGTCCGTGGTGGTTTTTCTCCCTCTCGTTTTTTCTAGTAATCCACAATCCGCTTGTGCCGCAATTGCTCGAGGAACTGGCTGATGTCGGCGCGGATCTTGTTGGGATCGGCTTCGGCGAACTGCGCTTGCAATTCTGCGATGATCTGGCCAAAGGTGCGCTGGCCGTCGCAGCGCTCCAATACTTGCCGCCCTGTGCCTTGCAGCTTGATCGCGCCTTCGGGGAACAGGATCACGCGCGCATCTTCAGTGCCGGTCTTACCCAGTGCACCCCAGCGGCAACCGGCCGCCAGGCGCGGATGGCTGGTGTCTTCGGGAGGGGGCATGCTAGCCGGCCTCGATCCTGAACGCGCCGGGCGGCGGCCATCCCGGCTGCACGTAGGCGAAGTAGAGGGCGTCGAGCTGGGCCCATAGAATGTCGCATTTGTCGCGCAAGGCCTGGAGCGCCAACTCCTGCTCGGCGCGCGTCTTCGCGTTGTCGTAGACGTAGTTCACCGCGAACTGCGAATCTTCCGGCGCCTGATAAAGTCTGGCCTCAAAATAATCCAGACCGCCGGACAGCCAGGGATAGTGCTGGCGCAGTTTTTCCACGCGCAGAGTGATGAGCTGGGCGGAAAATAATTCTGTCAACGAGGAAGCGACTGCTTCCAGCAGAGTGCGGCTGCGAACGATGTTCAAATATTCGTTGACTGCGAAGCGGGTTGCCGGAAGGACGCCTGTGCCGGCGCGAACCTTTTGCGCATCGAGACCGGTGGCCTCCGCCAATTGCACCCAGCGCTTGATGCCGCCTTCGCTGGTGGCGTCGCCGTCGTGGTCGACGATGCGTTTGCGCCAGGCCGGCGAAAGACCGGGTCAGGGCCGCGCGAAAGGATGATCGAATCTTTTATTGGAATGATCGATTGATAGTAATAGCGATTCAGCGCCCAGGCCTGCAGTTGCCCGCGCGTGAGCTTGCCTTCATGCATCAACAAATGAAAAGGATGTTTGTGATGGTAGCGCTCCTCGCCAATGGCCTGTAGCTGCGCGCGCAACTCTTCGAGCGAAAGCAGGCGGGATTGCGACGCGGTTTCGGTTTCTACAGGTTGAACTGCCATCCATCCTCCGCGATTTCCCAGCCTGCATCCCGCACCCGGCGGTGTTCGGCGCTTGCCTCGTCCAGCATGGGATTCGTGTTGTTGATGTGTAGAAATATTTTACGCGGGCGGCGCACTCCCGCCAACTTCACCAGCGTTTCTTCCACCGGGATGTGCCCCATCTGCTGCGCGGTTTGTCCAGTCCCCTGCATGCGTATAAGTTCGTCATTGCTCCAGAAGGTGCCGTCGAACAGCAGAACATCGCATGCATCGAATTCTGCTAGTAAAGCGTTATCCATATGAGGCACGGCAGGCATATAGGCCAGGCGCGCGCCGGAATTCGAATGAATGAAGAAGCCCAGGGAGGCTTCGCCAGGGGCAAGTGGCGCTTGGCGCTCTGCCGTGACATAGGCGGGATAGTGATTGCCCAACGACCACGCCCGGCAGCGAAGGCCGGAATTCTCCCCTTGAGCATCGCACAAAGAGAATTCTTCTCCAGGTGCAAAGTCAGTCCACGTCGCTTGATTGGGAATGCGGTGCAACATCGCGAACATCGAGTTGTCTTCGCGGAGAATGCGGCGAACCGAGGCTGTGGAGTGGATGCGCAACGGCTGGAGTTCGCGCAGCAGAAGAAGCCCGAGGACGTGATCGACGTCGGCATTGGCGAGCGCGATGCCGCCGACCGGGGAGTGCCGCAGCCCCCGCCGCGGATGTAATTCAGGTGTGGATTCGATTTGCGTGCGCAGGTCGGGCGACGCGCCCAGCAGAAACCACGAGAGGCCGTCCTCGGTGATCGCAACTTGGGTTTGGGTACGCGGCTTGCCGTGGAACGTCCCGGCTCTCACAGCGCGACAATTCGTGCAGGCGCAGTTCCACTGCGGAAACGCGCCTCCCGCCGCTGACCCAAGAATCTTGACTTGCATCTCTGGTGAGTTTACAGCCTTTCAGGAAACCTCAGTTAACCACGAAGGACACCAAGGTTCACGAAGGAAAACCTTACTCAGGCGAGGCAGGATGACAAAACTTGCAAGGTTTTCACGAATGGAATGCAGTAAGTGTGAAACTTACTGCAACTTTGAGGGAGAATCTTGGCCTGCACTCCGCTTTCTTCTTGCCTTTGCTCCGCTTCCGCTGCATACTGCAAATGGCCCGCGCAGAGCGGGTTTTCGGCCCTTCCCCCGGCCCTCCCCGCTTCTTTCGTTCCAGGACCCTAAGAAATCCAAACGCATTTGAGTTTATAATGACGCCATGCGCTTTCCACTGGCGCAAGTCGTCCTCTTCGCTACATTGTGCCTGCTTGCCTGCCGGCCGCTCGTTAATGCGCAGTCCTGCCCCATTCGGCACGCCTCCAAGGCCGACCAGTCATCCGGACCAGAAATCTCTATCGCAGAAGTGACCTTCTCCGGCGCCCTCCAACTTGCGACATCAGATCAAGACCAGATTGCCGCGTCGATCAAAGACCAAAGCTACGGAGACTCTCGTGACGGCGCAACCGATGGAGCGCTGGAGAGAGCTAAAGCCGGGTGGCAAAACCATGGGTTCTTCAAGGTGCAGTTAAAGGGGTATGCGGCAGAATTGGACAGCACCGCAACTAGTCGGCGCATGGCCCTTAGCGTTCACGTGGACGAGGGTGTGCAATACAGCTTGGGCGGGATCGCGTTTAAGGGCAACAGGGCGATTGCGGATATCAAAGCCCTGCGCGCTCTTTTTCCGATTGAGGATGGCGGCATCTTCAGCCGTGGAAAGATCATGACGGGCCTGGAAGATCTTCATAAAAGCTACGGAGAAATGGGCTATATCAACTTTACTCCCGTTGCACAGACTAGGTTTGACGATGAAAAGAAGCTAATCTACCTCGATATCGACATGGATGAGGGTAAGCGGTTTTACGTGGGTGACGTCAATATTCTGGGCTTGGACGAGACGGTTCGGACGCAGATGTTGCGGGATTTTCTATTGCAGCCCGGCCAAGTCTATAACCAGAGATTAGTGGAATTATCCATGCTGAAGCATGGCCTGCCTAACTGTAATTGTGGTAATCGCCCGACGAAGTGGCTCGACGAAAAAACAGCCATAGTCAACCTCACCTTCGACCTCCGCTCCTGCTTAGGCGGCCGTTAGCGCCTAGCTCTGGCCGGCCGCAGCCGCGCAGCGCAGCGGATCGAAATCCCAAAGCTTGGTCTCAACCGAAAGATTCTCCACTCCGACTTCACCGGCCATTTCAGTTCCGGGCTTGCCGCACCACACGATGCGGAATTGCGCCTTCGTCCCCAGGTACAGGACGTCGACCACGTCTCCCGGCTTCAGTTGAGCGTCCACGCACTGCAGGGTCGCGCCGCGTCCGCTGATGGTGCGCAGGCTGGCGGGCTGGGTGAAGGGGCGGGAATGAGCGTCCATGCCCCAGATCTGGACGGGAAGGTCAACGAAAACGCGCGACTGGCGGCGCCGGTCCATGCGATGCTCCTTGATCTTTGAATGGTGATCTTCAGTGGGGGGTCAAAGGAATCGTAGGTGGGAGGCGCGGGGAAACATAGGTAACCTCAGTCACAGACGCAGGTGTGCCGAAAGTTTGGTGACTTGAGGTGAGGCGGAGAGCAAGGCTCTAGTCGAGATCGCCGAGCGAGCAGGCGCCCGGACCGCGAGGATCGCCGCAGGAGCCGCAAGCGCCAGTGGGAGCCGACTTAGCCGCGGAACCCTTGGCTGACGTGGCGAATACACTCAGCTGAGGGCTTAGCTTCTGGCTTTGGCACTTGGGGCACTTCGCCTTGTCGCGGCCGAAGACCAGAGTTTCAAATTCGTGCTGGCATTCCTGGCAGATGTATTCAAAAATCGGCATGACGATCGCTCCCGTGGAACAGACTGTTCCTATTAGAATCAATTTGCGCGAACTTCGCAAACAGGAGCGAACGCCTGCCCCCTTCCAGTTCAAGAGCTGAGTTCGAGGACGGCTTGACCGAGAAGCCCTCCGCGTTCGCGCCCTCCGTCTTCCGGCCCCGTCGCTGGCTGCGGGGCGGGCATGTGCAAACGCTGGCTGCTTTCTTTCTTCCGCGGCGAATCAAACTGGCAGCTGCCGAGCGGCGTTTGATCGAAGTCGAACCGGGCGTTCCGGTGCTGTGCCACTGTCACTGGCAGAAAGACAGGCACGCGCTGACGCTGATCGTCGTCCATGGGCTCGAGGGATCGAGCGAATCGCAATACATGCTGGGAATCGCGCGGAACGGCCTAGCCGCGGGCATGAACGTGGTGCGCATGAATCAGCGCAACTGCGGCGGCATGGATCATTGTGCCCCCACACTTTACAACTCCAGTCGCTCCGGCGATGTGGCGGCGGTGGCACGTAATCTCGTTGAGCGTGACGGAATTCCCGGCTTCGTGCTGATTGGGTTTTCCATGGGCGGCAATCTGGTTTTGAAGCTGGCAGGGGAGTGGGGCAGCGACGGCCCGTCACAGTTTCGCGGCGTGGCGGCGGTTTGTCCGGCGATCAATCTGGCGGCCGGAGCCGACGCGCTGCACGAACCCGCCAACCGGATTTACGAATACTATTTTCTGCTGCAGTTGTTCCAGAGATTTCGCCGCAAGGTACGGCTTTTTCCGGCGAGCTTTGACATTTCGCGGTTGCGCGGGGTTAAAACGCTTCGCGAGTTTGACGACCGTGTGACTGCTTTTTATTGCGGATTTGCCGGTGCAGATGACTACTATGCCCGGGCCGCCGCCGCCAACCTGATAGAGCGCATCGCGCGGCCGGCGCTGGTCATCCATGCGGCCAACGATCCTTTCATTCGCATTCTGCCGGAGGCACGTCAGGCGTTGCTTTCTAATCGCAACATTACCTACGTCGAAACCGAGGATGGCGGCCACTGCGCCTTCGTCGGCGAGCGCGACGGCGACCCGGTCAACGATGGCCGCTGGGCGGAGAGGGAAGTCGTGGAGTTCGCGAAGCAGTTTCGATAGCAGCGTTTCTGGTACCACTACAGATTGTCATCCCTCGCGTTGCTCGGGTTGACAAGAGTGCGTCTTAATTGGCGCGAACTGGGCTTCGAAACCACGCCAGCATCTCAGTTCCCCGACCCTTCAACCGCGTTCGCAGCAATGCGAGGAGCAGCATGGCGAGGGAAATCGTTAGCAATCCCAGGGAGGCGCCGCGGATGCTCTGGCTGTGTTTGGGCAGGATCGAGAATCTTCCGTAGACGAACTCGAGGTGCACCCAGTAAACCAGAAGGGATGCCTGACCCAACTGAATCAGCGGACTGAAGCCCCACTGCCCTGCGGAACGCTGTCCTGCACCCCAGCGGCACCAGGCATAACTCGCCGTCAGAATCACGAGCAGCATGCCCACGCGGACTAGCCAGAAGTTTGGACTGGTGTGCCAGTAATCGTAGATCGCATAAAGCTGGCGTGGTTGGGCGTCGAGCCAGCGGGAGGCTTCAATAAATACCAAGCCGGCCGCGCCCAACAAAAAGAAAGTCAGGGCTTCACGCCGGCGTGCCCACTCACTTTGCAAAATAAATCCGGCGGCGAGGCCGGCGAAAGAGAACGCCGCCCAGGGAAAAATCGGGAAGAGCCACGCTTGCGGCGTGCCTAGATTGTGGACGCCGTTGATGTAGGACTCAAGCGGCCACGGCAGCCAGTCCGGGCGCCAAGTCGTCCACAGAGGTGGCGTCAGAAGTGAAATCAGCAGAGCGGTTCCGGCAGAAGCAAGAATAAGGGCGAGCCTGGTCTGCGCTCCGCGATGAATAAAGATGGACAGCACCAGCCCGCAGAGAACGCCCATCAGCATCATGGAGAGGCCGATGGTGTTGAGCACATCCACGCGCAACAGGTCGCTGAGCGGCGCCCAGCCCCACGCGATGAGATATTCCTGCAAGCGAAAAAGCAGTCCGAAAGCGAAGATTTCTGCGCCACGGCGGATGGTAGTGCGGGCGATTTGTACCGGGGCGAGATTCTCCTTCCACAGCTTTTCAGTTACCAGCGCGAACGAAATGCCCGCCAGGAATAAAAACAGAGGCGCAGGAAAAGTTCCTCCCAGCCTTGAGTACATGAAGAACTTGCTCTGGCGCGCGGCGGGGCTGAGCCAGGCATCGTAGCAGTGAGTCTGGAACATCAGCACGCAGGCCAGGCCCCGCATCCAATCAACGTAAGCGAGGCGAGATGGGGCGGCGGAGGTCAATGCGACACCGCATGATACTCCACTCGCGGACTTGCGAGCGCACGTTCCGCAGCACCAGCTTGACATGCCGCTCCATGTGAGGTGGTACGATTTCCTTCATGAAAACCATCGCGGTGATTGCCTGTCTCTTGTTGAGCGTTTTGAGTTCTGGCGCCTCGCTCTCGGCGCAAGCTCCCGAACATGAACAGCCTGAGTTCGTGAAACAGGCACTGCAGTTGGTGCACGACGGCAAGCCGGAAGCGGCGCTTGCCGTGTACATGCAGGAGTTGAAGACCTCGCCGGGATCGCTTCCCGCCAACCTTGGAGCCGGGGGCATCCTCGATTGGATGGGGAAAGGCAAAGAGGCCCGGAAGCATTTTCAGAAAGCGATCGAAGCGGCGGACACGCCTGAGCACAAAGCCGCGGCGCAAAGGGCGATGGCCATTTCGTATGCTTTCGAGCGGAACTGCGGCAAGGCGATCGAGTACGAGCAGCAGGTCTTTGATTACTACGGAAGCGTGCAGAAATTCTTTCAGCAGGGGGAGATTGCGAATGAGGGAGCGCGCGTCTGCCTCGATTCTGGGAACTTAGAGGTTGCTGAAAAGTGGTACAAGATCGGACATGACACCGGCCTGAAGGAACCAGACATCAAGCCCGCCCGCCAGGATCTGTGGGATTTCCGGTTAGAGAATGCGGAAGCCCGCATCGCCGCCCGGCGTGGCAATCTATCCGAAGCGCAAAAGCACGTCGATGCGGCGAAAGAGATTCTCGACAAGGGAAAAATCCCCGAGCAGGCGCAATTTTTGCCTTCTCTCAAAGGCTACGTTGCCTTCTACGCCCATGATTATAAATCGGCACTGGCAGATTATATGGAGGCCAACCAGAATGATCCCGCGGTCCAGTGCATGATTGCCCAGAGCTACGAAAAGCTGGGGCAGAGAGAGAAGGCATCGGAACACTACCACAAAGCTTTTCTCTCGGCGTCCCACAATCCGCCGGCAGCATATGCGGTTCCACTCGCTCGGAAGAAGTTGGGGTAGCAGTTCAAAAACGCTGCGATGCACGGGCGTGATTCGCACTGCGCAATTGATATATTCATAGATGACAGCTCACGGGCGCGTAGCGCCCATCGCGCGTCAATCTTTCTTCGACTTCGCGCGAGGAACCAGCGCGACGGCGGCCTCGGTGGTGAGCAGGAGGAAAGTGAATGTCTCCTGCAGGTACACACGGACCGCACCTTCGTTGTGGCCAGCGCCCAAGGCTGCTTTTAGACTTCCAATTTTCGCGCTGGAGCGAGCCGACGGTGATCGAAGAAACAGCGCGACTTGACAAGTCGTACACTCCGATTTCGCTAAGTATTCTTGTCAAATTGAAAGGCGCAAGATGAACGATCAACGAACGCTGGAGCGCTGTTCTGGAGGCCGAGATCAGGAGATCCGTGCGGCACTGGATCAGCATTGGGCGGCGTCCGATGCCAACGATTTTGAGACAGAGCACCTCATCTATGACGAGGACGCGGTGCTGGATTACCCGCAGTCAGGCGAGCGAACCCGCGGTCGACGCAACATACAGGGCCAACGCGCCAGTCAGCCGAGCAGAAAGCGGTTTACTGTCCGACGAATCATTGGCGGCGGAGATCTTTGGGTCACCGAATTCATCCTGACCTATAACGGTAAGCCGTCTTACACCGTGAGCATCATGGAGTTTACGGGCGATAAGGTTGCACGGGAAACACAGTACTTTGCCGATCCATTCGTGGCTCCCGCATCGCGCGCTCACTGGGTCGAACGAATGCCCACATAATCTCGATGCACGATAATTCGCTGACGAGATGGAGGGACAAGTGATGGATTGGAAACGGTTGGTCCAGTTTGCGCTGCAGGGCAGCGGTGAGTTGGAACAATATGCCATCCTGCTGGTGCGCATTTCGATCGGGCTGTTCTTCGCCATCTCCGGGGCAAACAAATTATTTGTCGCCGGCGGCACGAAGCCTGTTTACGACACGCTTGTTCAGGCCAAGGTCCAGTTTCCACGCCAGACGGCTTATTTCGTGGCGGGTGTCGAGTTCATTTGCGGATCCTTGGTGACCGTGGGCTTCCTTTCGAGCCCGGCCTGGTGTCGCGCGGTTTCGAGCGAGGACCGGTGCGCGCTTGGAAACCGCGCACGCAACGTGTAGGCCCGATCATTCATCACCACGCGCTAAGGGCAGTGGGAGTAGTGGTTATTGTTCGAGGATTATGCCGCTTTCAGCCGGTGCCGGTCGAACCCTTCCCTGCCTTTTCCTTGACGAGTCCTCTACAATAACGTTTTTGTACAAAACATCTCTTTCGGTTTCAGATTGAGTGCAAATAACTTTTGCCTTCTGGAGGGTGCATGAATTCTCGGCTGGTCAAGCGCGGCCTTTGTTTGCTTCTTTTCCTGTGTGCGGCGGCAGCCTGGGCCGGCGACACGATTCCCAAGGCCGCCTGGAAGCGCGGAATCGGGGAACCGCTAGCTAACGCAGGCACCCGCAAACCCGCCCTGCAAGACATCATTGATGATGGTTACTGGCAAGGCGCTCCGGTAGGCGGCTTCGGAGCAGGCACCTTCTCCAGAACCTATCGTGGCGACTTCGCGCGCTGGCACGTGAAGGGTGGAGTCCACAAATATGAAACGGTGTACGCCAATCAGTTCGCCATCTATGAAAAGTCCGAAGGCGCTTCTGACGCGGTTGCACAGGTATTGTTTACAGATCATCCTAAGAATCAGGAATTGAGGGCCTGGAAGTGGGACTATCCGGTGGGCGCCGGCACCTACTCGGCTCTTTATCCAAAATCCTGGTACGACTACCGCTGGGATAAACTGCCCGCGCATGTGACTCTCGAGCAGTTCTCTCCGATTCTGCCGGAAAATTATCGGGAGACAAGTTATCCGGTCGCGGTTTACCGCTGGCATGCGGAAAATCCAAGCTCGAAGCCGGTTACGGTGTCCCTTCTTTTTTCGTGGACCAATATGCTGGGCTGGTTTCGTTATCCTTCCCACGATTTCAAAGGGGTCACCAGCGCGGGAAATAAAAATCGAATGGTCACCGAGTCGATGGGCGCAGCAGGCACGATGAAAGGCATCGTCTTCGACCGGACTCGCCCCGGAGCAGTACAAGACGATTGGGATGGCCAGTTCACGATCGCCGCTCTGGAATCGCCCGGCGTGGAGATTTCCTACCAGACTACATTTATTCCTGAGAAGGGAGGAGCGGAGGTCTGGACTCCGTTCTCGACAGACGGCCGCCTGGCAAACAGTGACGAGAAGTGGATCAGCAGCGGCGAAGTCCTTGCCGGCGCAATTGCAGTGCGCTTTACCCTGCAGCCCGGTGAAAAGCGCATCGTGCCTATGGTTGTCTCCTGGGACCTGCCGCTGGTGGAATTCGGTGAGGGCCGAAAATGGTATCGGCATTACACCGATTTCTTCGGCACCACCGGTAAGAACGCCACGAAAATCGCCGCCGAAGGGCTGAAAAACGCACGCGCGTGGAGCGACGCGATCGATGCCTGGCAGGCTCCTTACATCAATGACGAGACCAAGCCGGAGTGGTACCGCGGAGCCCTCTTCAACGAGCTTTACATACTCGCGGACGCGGGTTCGATTTGGGGACGGCCCGCAGGCGCTGATTCCAAGACTCATCCTTCGTTTGCGTTTATGGAGTGCTTTGACTATCCGTATTACGAGACACTCGACGTCCGCTTCTACGGGTCGGTGCCGTTGGCGAAGTTCTGGCCAGACATTGACAAGCAAGTCATGAGGCAATTCGCTGACACGGTGCCGCAACAAGATTCCGATAAGCTGCTTTGGAACTGGAAGTCCGATCAGCAGCACAAGCTGGTCTTCCGCAATCGCAAGGTAAAGGGCGCAGTGCCCCATGACTTGGGGGCTCCCGAGGAGGATCCGTTTTTCAAACCGAACCAGTTCAGCTGGCAGGACACCAACGGATGGAAGGACCTTAACAGTAAGTTTGTATTGATGGTGTATCGCGATTACGTTTTCACAGGGCGCACCGACAAAGCATTCCTGCGCTACACATGGCCGGCTGTGAAGGAAGCTTTGGAGTATCTCCGCCAATACGACCACGATGGCGATGGGCTTCCCGAAAATGATGGCTATCCCGACCAGACCTATGACGTGTGGGTGGTCCGCGGCCCGAGCGCATACTGCGGAGGCTTGTGGTTGGCCGCGCTCCGCGCAGCTGAGGAAATCGCCCGCGCTCTGGGAGACGCACCGTCTACCGAGAAGTATCACGACCTCTTTGCCCGGAGCCAGGCCAGCTACGTCAAGAAGTTGTGGAACGGCGAATACTTTCGCTACGACACCTTGAGCGAATACAAAAACGACATCCAATCCGACCAACTGGCAGGACAGTGGTACGCAAATCTGACGGGGCTGGGCGATCTGGTCCCCGTCGAGATGCAACTCAGCGCGCTGAAAAAGATTTTCGATTACAACGTAATGAAATTCGGCAAGGGAGAGATGGGGGCGGTGAATGGGATGTCGCCTGAGGGTACGATCATCAAAACCAACGAACAGGTGCAGGAGGTCTGGACGGGCACTGCATACAGCGTAGCTGCATTAATGCTGAGCGACGGGATGAAAGATGAGGGCTATCACACTGCCTGGGGCGTCTATCACGTAACGTACGAGAGCAAAGGCTACTGGTTCCGCACTCCCGAAGCGTACGAGGTGGATGGTAATTTCCGCGCTTCAATGTACATGCGTCCCGCGTCCATCTGGGCGATGGAAACGACTCCAGCTCGCGCCAAGTAACCCGGGTCGGGGGTGCTGTGTGTTCAGTTTTTCAAAGTTAGAAATGCCACGCCATAACCATTCAAAACCACTGTCATCTGCGCACTAGGGGTAACGGAGGCCGCGGTGGGACCTGAGGTCACACTCGTGCTGGCATCGATGGTCAGCAAGCTGCCGGATGTGAAAGATCCCAGCGTGGAAACGTCGATACTAATGCTTCGCGGCGCGCCTGGGCCGTTATTGTCGGTGGAGGCGTTGAGGGCGTGGTTTGCGAGCATGATCACGACGCTTCCGTCGGGATTCTGCGCAGCCAGCACTTCGATTTCCGCGTCGTCGCTGTTGGTGAACTGCAGGAGAGTCGCGCCCGGCGGTGAAGGGAACATGCGGGCCAGCCAGTAGTCGACCCAATAGCTGAGCTGGAGAGCATCCGTGTTGTAATCGACCTCGCCAAACTGGGCATCAGCGCCGAAATCCCAGTGATACAAGGCCTGAACTCCAACCTTGCCCAACTGTGAAAAAACATAAGGGCGCCAGGCGGCAAAGAATGCACTCGAGCCACGGAGGTCTAGAACAAATGTATTGCCGTTGCAGGCGCTGATGCCGCCTCCTTTGTCGTAATCGGCATTCACATTGTTCTCTGTAACCCACACCGGAACCGAAACCAAGTTTGGGTTGGTTTGAAGTTGCGCCTGGATGCTCTGAACTTCGGTGGCAAACCCGGGAACAGTGAAAAAAATTGTTTCATCCGTGTCGGCTTGATTGCAGCTCGAGTAAAAGTGGGTGGCAAGAACGTCCGCGTGAGCCGTTACTCCCCTCATGAAAGCGGGCAGATATGTCTGCGCCAGGCCTGAATAATCGCCCAACTCCACGGCTGCGAATTTCAGCGAGGGGTCTACAGCTTGCAGCGCAGGCACTACGGCGTTGTAGAGTTGCGTGTATTGCGTGGAATCAAGATTGTTGAAGTTGGGCTCATTGTAAATTCCAAACCATGTGATCTTGTCGGTCGGATAGGCGGGAGACTCGTGCAACGCTCCATCGCTGGAAGTAAAACCGCCCGTATCGTAATAGCGCACCAGATTTTGAGCGTAGGTAGCGAACTGTTGGTAGGTCGAGTCAAGAAAGTTGTGCTGCGAGTCATACATGAACGCCGGAGCGACCGCGATCTGGAATTCAGGGCTGTGGTCCCCGATGCCAAGCACCGGCTGCGTGATCGCGTCCAGCGTGGAAAAGTCCCAGGTGGTGACGCTGGTTTGCGGCACGCCTTGGGAGACGCCCTGCAAGCGTACGTGCTGCGGAAGTAAATTGCCCAGGGTATTGTTCGCGCCGGGGTTGATGGTGAAGAACTGATCGTCCCATTCGGCCGGCTGAAAGGAGGTTGACATCGCCAGATTGAGGGATCCTGTAGAGGTGTTTATGACTTTCACCTGCGCGGTGACGGGAGGAGGAGGAGGGGGAGGCGACATGGAGGAACTCATGCTTCCGCTTCCACAGCTCGCTGAGAAAGACAGCAAAACAAAAAGCGCAAAACGCCATCGCCGAGATATTTCAATGCTGCGCATCTTCCCCCCATCTAGTTGGGCAGAGCCTCGTCTTTGATCCGCTCTTGACGAGCGGCATCATTTCCCGGATCAATTTTCAAAACGCCGTCCAGTATTTCCAAAGCGCCTTTCCGATCCTTCAACATCGAATAAATCTTTGCGAGATCCAGATACGCGGGCGCAAGGTACGGATCGATTTCGATCGACTGTTTGTACAAGTCGATGGCAGCCGTCACCTGACCCTGCTGCATCCGCAGGCGGGCAAGCTGGGTTCGCACTTCGGCGGATTTCGAGCCGGCATTAATGGCCTTTTGCAAGGCTCCGGAGGCGCGCTGTTCATCCCGCGGACGCGCGACGCGAAGAACGGATCCATAAGCCGCCTGGATCTCCGCATCGTTAGGATATGCGGCAGCGGCCTGCTCCAGGAGCGCAAGACCCCTCTCGCCAAGTTCGGGGAAGCGCGAAGCCACCTGGGAATAAGCTAGCGCAAGGCTTCGCAAATTCGCCTGTGTATCGCCCGAGCCGGAAGGTTTTGTGTCGGAGATCAAATCCGTGGAAGAGGCTGAAGCTGCACTTTGGAGGACCGCGGGAATCTCAGACGGAGTTCGCAGAATTCGGTGGTCCGTGATGGACGAGTGGCCGATATTCTCGGTCGGCTGTTTCGGCATGTGGCACGAAATGCAATTGTCGGCGGGCGATGTGGCTTGCCTCTGCGCAATCGGCTCGCGGCAACTGGCGGCCGCGTGGCAGGTCAAACATCGGCCGCGGAAAGAGTCGGCAGCCTGAGCGCCGTGGAGTTGAACGTGCGGATCGTGGCAGGAGATACACCCCATCCGGCCGCTGCTGGCTGTCCAGCAACGGCTCATCTTTAGTTCCTCAAACTGATCGAGCGCGACGAAGTGATTTCCCTTGATCATCTGCGGAACCGAAAATATCGCCACAACATCGCCCAGCGCAGTTCCAGGACGGAAGTCGAGATAATCCTTGCCGGGATGAAGAACGCGAGCATCTCCAGCGAGGTGGCACTGCGCACACACATCGTCGCGAACTTCGGCCCGCAACTTCCGGGGATTCACGATGGAAAGGTCCGCGGATTCATCGAATGAGCTGCCGAGCGCGGCTTCCTGGGTGCGCTGCCTCACGTGAATGGCACCCGGCCCATGGCAGCGCTCGCACCCAACCGTCAGAAAGCGAAAGGGAGGTTGCTGAAAGCGGTTGTGACTGCCTGCAATCAGCTGCGGCATGCCCGTGTGACAGTCAACGCACAAGTCGACCACGCGACGCGTGAAGCCGCGGAATATGCCTTCGCCATACCCCGGCGATAAATCCCAATCTCGAATGCGTTCGTAGTAGGAAATCGGCGAGACGAAGAACGAGTCACCCTTGGCTACGAGATAACTCTTGCCCACATCGCCAGTGCCCACGGTGTAAGCAATCTCATGTGTTTCAGAAAAGACGACGCGGCCTTTGGCATCGCTCTCGGATTCTTCGTGAAAGATTTTGCCATCGCGCGCATAAACCAAATAGGTTCGATTCAACTTCTTATTGACGATACTGACCGGCTTCGCTAATTCGCGCAGATCCTCGGCAGAAGGAATTGATACCGATCGCCCCATTCCGGTCTGCTTGAACTCCGCATAGATTGAAGAGTGGCACTTTCGGCAAGCTTCGTCCCCCAGATATTCCACGCCGGGCCGCGTATTCAAGTATTGCTGTGGCGGGGATGGTTGGACAGCAGTTGCTTGTCCGTTCTGGCGCGCTTCCGCCATACGAAAGCCTATGCATAGCAAAGCTATCGCCGCCGAACCAACAATCCAAGCTTTCCAAATCTGGGTTTTTCGCAGAGCAAACTGGTGCCCGTGAAAAGAGAAAGGCAGTCCGGCGCGCCGACTCATGGAGTCGCGGGATTCTTCGGCGGGCGGATCCCTTTTCCTTCCTCAATCGTGTAAATCTGATCAATCGCAAGTTCGCCAAGATGCTCGGCGAGCCCGCTGGGCCATGAGATTTCTACGCTGTCGATTTTGCTGTTGACTCCCAGCCCGAAGTGCAGCCGCAAATCGTTCTGTGAAAGATAGCTGCCGCCCCCGCGAACCTCATTGAACTGCACAAGTTTTCCAGAGTGAATCGTGAGCCGCGCGCCGATGGCCGCGCGGTTGCTTTTCGTTCCCTGCAGTTTGAATTCAACCCAGTTATTTCCGTTCGTCAGATGGTTACGCAAAAGACTGGGGGGCTCACCCACATTCAAAATCAGGGCATCCATGGCCCCATCATTCCAAATATCGCCGAACGCGACTCCGCGGCGGGACGCCAGCGGCAAACTCGCCATTCCTGCGGCGGCGGAGGCGTCTTCGAAAGTCCCGTCGTGCTTATTGAGGTGCAGAAACAGCGGCTCGCGGTAGCGCGCTCCTTCTTTGGTCGTATCCACCTGCGGATAGACATGGCCGTTGGCAATAAAAATGTCAGGCCAGCCGTCATTATCAAAATCTACAAAACCAGTTCCCCATGCGACGTAAGGAACGCTGGCCTGCGCGATTTGGGACGTCCGGCTTACGTCTTCAAAGCCCTGAGGGCCCAGATTGCGATATAGCGTTTTCGATTGATCGGCGAATGTGGTGTCGATGATGTCGAGCCATCCGTCGTGGTTGTAATCGCCGAAGTCCACTCCCATATTTCCCTGCTCGAGTCCATCGCCGCTCAGAGCTACTCCAGCCAGCAGAGCTACATCGGTGAACGTTCCGTTGTGATTGTTGTGGTAGAGATAGTTCGCTCCGGCATCGTTCGCGACCAGTAAATCGGGCCAGCCGTCGTTGTCGTAATCGCCCCACACCACGCCCAGTCCGAAGCGGCCTTCCGCATCGTGAACACCCGCGCGCAGGGAGACTTCCTCAAACGTGCCATCGCCACGGTTGTGGTAAAGGAGGTCGCTCTCGCCCTCGAGCCCCCACGGACCGCACTGCACCAGCACACCTTTGTAGCGGCAAAATTTTCCCTTGCCGAACTCCGGCAGGTTGTTGAGATCGACATGCACGTAACGGGAGACAAATAAATCGACGTGGCCGTCGCGGTCGTAGTCAGCCCAGGCCGCCCCTGTGCTGAATCCAGAGCCGCGTACTCCAGCCTTGTCGGTGACGTCTTCGAACTTGCAATTGCCGAGATTGCGATAAAGCACGTTGCCGCCGTAACCGGTAACGTAAATGTCGAGCCAGCCGTCGTTGTCGAAATCGGCCACGGCCACGCCCATGCCCCATCCGCGACGGGTCAAGCCCGCTGATTTCGTGATGTCTTTGAAAGTTCCGTCCGGCTCCTGGTGATACAACGTGATCATTGGGTCGCCGCCCTCGCGGTAGCGATCGACCGTGGAACCGTTCACGGTGATGATGTCCAGTTTGCCATCGTTGTCGCAATCGAGCAGGCCGACTCCTCCGCTCATGGATTCGATGACGTAGCGCTTGTCTGGCGAGGATTGATGCGGTACGGTCAGGCCGCTGCGCTGGGCGACATCTTCAAACACCGGTCCGTGATACGCGGCAGATTTGTCTTGCGCGCTGACAAGCAACGCGCAAAGAAGGATTTCGCAAGCGGCCAAGCACGGTGCTGAGACTTCCCGGCGCATTCGGAGTGAATCCTATCACGGCTCTCTCGTGCTATTGCGAACCGTACGAGGCGTCAGTTCACGGTTAGAGGAATGTCGACATGTGCGTCGGCGGTGCCGTTCGATCCATTGCCGACGTTGCTTTCGGTGAACGCGTAAACGGTTACGGTGTAGCTGCCTGGAGCGGTGCCCGTGGTCGTGACTGCCACCGTGACGCTCTCCGCGGGATTGGCGCCGGAACTCACGACATGCTTGTTCAGAGGGTCAGTGGTTGTGATCAGACAACTGGCGTCTGGCGCATCGGTTCCGCACGAGAAATAGTCATATCCCGTGTTGCCAGTGAGGATGGGCGTAAGCGTACTGGTGTTGCCAGTTGTCGCCCCCGCGGTCACGCTAATGGAAGCCGGATTCGGAGTGCCTAGGGACGGAGCTGGCACGATAGCCGACGGCTGATATTGCCGAATATAGTCCAGCATCATCGCAGCCGGATTGGGGGTTGATGAACTGGGTGTTCCTCCCAACGTACCTCCCACCGCGATATTCGTGATCAGGAAGATCTGCGCGTTAAAGGGCCACGTGTCTGCGGGGGAGAGGTCGCTCGGCGTGGTGATGTAGTACGGTTTCAGCGGGTTGTCGATGTAGAACTGCTGCATGTTGGCAGACCAAATCATGCCATATGTATGGAACGCCGTATCGTTGGCTTGGCCTGACGGGAACGTGTAAGCTCCATTCGGTTGGACGCCCGAGCCGTCAGTCGCACTGGTGTGGATTGTTGTCCTGTTCCCTCCGGGTCCCGGCCCACCAAGAACTTGCGTGGACCAAACCTCCATGAAATCCGTTTCGCCGCAGGCTGGCCATGGAGTCGTGTTGATATCGCTGCCAAGGGACCAAAAAGCCGGCCAAAGACCTTGGTTGGTAGTGTCGGGTAACTTGATGCTCGCTTCGATTCGGCCGTACTGGAAATTCTCCAAGCCTTGAGTCTTCATGCGAGCCGAAAACCACGTGCTGCCATTGTTGGGCGGGATTATCTGGGTGCCGCCGCCGCTGCCGCCGCAACTCCAGGTCGCGGCCCCCATAAGGGTCAGTCCCGCAACCAGGGCGCAAACATAAAGAAAGTTGCGGCTTCGTCGGCCAGCCGCGGGTCCAACGACCACGGAAACCAGAAACCCCACAACTGCTAAGGGCATCCAGATGCGCATTTTGGGATTTAAGGGAGGCGGAATCGATTGCGCCGCATTCGGCGTGTCTATCGCCTGAATGACGAGGTGCCCAGTGCCGTCGACATAAGCATTAGAAGTAGTCGTCGAGAAAGTAGTGGGACAGTTGCTCGGGTTTCCGGCGTATCCGGGAGGTCCGCAGTAAGTCTCGAGTTCGTTGTTGCCGAAGCCGCCGTTTCCGAGATCGAAGCTCCACACTGTTGTGTCGGGCGACCCTTGCGTACCGTTAAATTCCTGGCACCATTGCGGCACCCATGTAACCGCGCCCTTTGGGTCATTGGAAACGCCACCGCAGCCACCCTGAGCTAGCTGGGCCCGTCCTGCTCCGGCTAGGAAAAACATTACGATCGCGAGAAGACATGCTGATCGGAGGACCAAACCCGAATCGATTCGAGCGCTCATTGGTGTTCTCTTTTCCCGCGGAATTCGAACCCGCCCATGTTTCGGTTTCCTCGCCAGAAAACCGATTTTCCACATGGTTAGCACACCTTGATAGGCGAGTCAAGATAGAGCGCTCTAGGGCTGGGCGTAGTAGCCGGTACGCGTGCGCGCCGTGACTCCCGGCTTATCGACCGTCACCTCAAGATCGTGGTACTCGTTCTCATGGTCCGCACGGGCGCCCTGAAACGATAGAACGTAAAAGGCATGAGCGTCCGCGGTGCATTCTCCGATGGCGGCAGTGAGATCATTGGTCGAGTTAAGCACCCGCCCGCCGCTGTGGACTGCGAGCACCTCCAGCGCCAGATTGCCGAATACTGCCCGCGAGGGCGAGGTTACGCCCTTCAGAAAACCCTCATAGTCCCAAATTCGGTTTCCACCTGACGAACTGGGGCCGAACGGGTCAACCGTATAGAGAGTGACGCGAGCCTTCCTGAGTCCGTTGGTGGCGGCCACGATTCTGTCAAATATATGTTGCTCGTCTTTACGGTAAACCTCCATGTTCGTTGCCGAAACAATCGGCCACCCTGGAGTGAACCAGATTATCAGCTTCCTTCCGGGTTGCGTTCCTTGGTACGCGACCAGGGAAAGCAAAGCCTTGATCGACTTGTCCATGCGCTCTAACGTGGGGTAAGCCCCCGCAGAAGAAACATTACTCGAGCGTAGCCCAATTGGGTATTTGTCGTAATAAGCCGCCAGGGCGTTTCCGTCGCGGGTGAATCCGTTCGCCATCTTTGTTTCCGTTTCTGTGAAGATGACGAGCGACACCGGCAGTGCCAGTTTGCCTCCGTTCTGCAGCAGAAATTTCTTCAGCTCAGCCCGTTCGAAAATAGCCGTCTGATATGAGACATTCACCTCGTCGGCCACCAAAATGATTCCGACAGCCGAGGTGGTTGCGGGGTCCGCTGCGCTGTCCACAGCATGAAACGAGACAATATTCTTCGGCTGCTTATCGTCGAGCACAGTGAAGTCCTCCTTCCGCAGCCCGGGCACCGCTGCGCCCGATTTGTCCGTCACCTGCACGTCGAGCAAGATCTGCCGGTCAGTGCCGCCCGGAAAGGGCGAATCCGCCAGTCGTTGTTGGAGTTGGGGTGTTGGACTGTTTTGCCCCGACAGGGCGGAAAGTGGCAACAGCATCAGGACAAAACACAACTGAAGAAAACGGCTCATACCAGCCTCACTTCGGCGCGGAATTATCCGCCTATGTCCAGTTCGGGAGCTGAGGCAGAATACGCGCTGCCGGTTTCCGATCATAGTTCAATCTAATTGCGCCGGTCGAAATAAATTTGGAATGTTCCAGGCGGCGGCACCGCCACGGCGCTAAGTAACCTCCAAGAAGACCGATATTCTATGTACATTCTTGTGTTATCGTGCTGCTGAGTTCGCCGCCTGCCGATGATTGAACCTCGATTCAACGACGAACCCCGTTTGCCCGCAATAGATATGGAGGGTGAGATGCAGGAATCCCGTTTTCCCAATAGCTGGTTGAAAGTCTTTTATCGGTTCTCCACTTTCACGCTAGTGCTGGTGACAACGGCGTGCGGTGGAGGAGGTGGCGGGTCTTCCACCCAGACTCCGCCGCCACCTCCCCCGGTCGCAGCCACACCGGCTTTCTGGCCGGTGCCTGGCGCCTACAGCCAGACTCAGGCCGGCCAGAAGGTCACGCTGACGGACACGTCTTCAGGAGCAACCATCTACTACACGACGGATGGCACGACGCCAACGACTTCGTCGCCGAAATACTCGGGCGCGATTACGGTCACATCGACCACTACGATACAGGCCATTGCCGCTGGGCCCAATTACTCAGCGAGCGCTGTGGCAACGGGAACTTACACGCTGACGCCGCCGGGCAACGGACCAACAGTGTCGGTTGTTGTAACAACGGACAATCAGGCCATGCAGTTGGCGCCGCAGCCAGCCGTCGGTTTCTCGACCGCGAATGGCGGAAGCAATTTGGTCTATGTGGATGAAACCCAGGTCTACCAATCCATCGAAGGCTTTGGGGCGTCTACGACGGACTCTGCGATGTATCTGCTGAACGAGGCGGCAAAGGTCAACCAGCCATCCCAATTCACTCAGGCCATGAACGACTTGTTCACACGCCAGGGCAACGGCATCGGGCTAAGCTTCATTCGCAATCCTATGGGCGCGTCCGATATTGCGCGGTCGGTGTATTCGTTCGACGACAATGGCGGCGCAACCGATCCGACGCTCGCGAATTTTTCGATTGCGCACGATCAGACCGATATCATCCCGCTGATCCTGCAGGCGAAGACCCTCAACTCGGAACTCAAGATCATGGCCAATCCCTGGAGCCCTCCCGGCTGGATGAAAGATTCTGGTTCCATGATTGGCGGATCCCTGCTCTCCAGCATGTACACCCCGTTCGCAAACTATTTCGTCAAGTACATCCAGGCATATGCGAGCGCTGGCATTAACATCGACTATATTTCCTTGCAGAACGAACCACTGTACCTGCCCAGCAACTATCCGGGAATGTGCATGCGCGCGGATTCCTCTGCGGCCGATTGCCCAGGATCGCAAACCGATCAGGCAACTGCTTTGTTCACATATGTCCTGCCAGCGCTTTCTAATGCTGGGCTGACTACCAAGGCGCTGGTTTACGACCATAACTGGGACCGGCCCGACTATCCCGAGAACGTTCTTCTGAATCAAAACTTGAGCCAGATCGCGGGCGTCGCATGGCACGGATATGGCGGCGCGCCCGGTGCGATGACACCCATCCGAAATATGTTCCCCGGCATTGGCGCCTACGAAACGGAACACTCCGGCTTCATCACGAATTCCGACCAAAGCAAATTGGACTTCGAGGAAATTACTCAGTGCATGAGGAACTGGGCCAGGGCCTACGTCAAATGGAGCCTGGCGCTGGACGAGAATCAAGGCCCGCACACGGGCGGTTGCGGCACATGCACCGGGATCGTTACGGTGAACAGTACCTCGGGCAACATCACCTACGGAACCGAGTTTTACACCATGGGCCAATTCAGCAGGTATGTGCTGCCGGGCGCGAATCGCGTTTATTCGAGCAACGCTGTGGGTATAGTGACGGGGGCATTCGTCAACCCTGATGCTTCGAAGGTGTTAGTCGCCTTCAACGATTCGAGCCAGAGCCAGACGTTCGCCGTGCAATGGGGAACGCAGTCGTTCACATACACGCTGCCCGCGCTCACGGCAGCGACCTTCACCTGGAACGGAACCCAAAGCGCCGGAACGCATGCGTACACTGTCAACGCAACGTCGCAGATTCAGGCATCCAGCTTCAACAGCACCGCGGGCAACAACACTCCGGGAACTTACTCCACGTGGGGGCTTGCAACTGAACTCACTGCAGATACGAATGGAGGATATGACGTGGGCTTCTCCAGTGATGGAGACTACGCCGTTTACAAAAATGTTGACTTCGGCACAGGAGTCTCCAGCGTCATCGCTCGCCTTGCCTGCAATCAAAACAGCGGGGGAAACTGCGGCGGAACTCTTGAATTCCACCTCGATAGCGATGCGGGAACACTCGTGGCTTCGGTCACGATCCCGTCAACTGGAGGATGGGAAACCTGGCAAACCACTCCAGCAGCCAGTGCGTCAGGGGCGAGCGGTGTCCACGACTTGTATGTCGTATTCAAGGCTCCAGCAAGTGGCGCCACCAGCCTGGGCAATCTGAATTGGTTCCAGTTTAACTAGGAATTCCAAGCAGTAAAGTACGGGGCTGCGCTACTCGGGATACGCCGCACCCGGCCGCACTATGCGGATATCGTGGTCGGTAAATGCGTAGTGAAAATCCGCCAGCTCATATTTGGGCATGTGGCATGAAGCGCAATTTTTCGTGCTTACTTTGCAAGCGGGACCCGGATGGTCAGGAGTTGTTTTCATCGCAGTAACGGCAAGATGGCAACTTAAGCAATTCTTGTCGTACGAAGTTGTGTCACGGACGAGTTTCTGGTGCGGATCGTGGCAGGCTACACACGTGATCCGTGCGTCGCCGCTCTTTCCCCAGCACCGGCTCTTTTCCAGGCGGTAAGGTTGCGAACGAGCATTCGCGATTCCAACTGGAGGAGCAAGCTTGACATCCCACCAGGTACCGTGACAGGAACCACAAAAGTCGACGGCATCGAGAGGGCTAAGTTTCGCAGGATCGAAGATCGAATCTGTCTTTTGATCGTTTTCCAGTACCTGCCCCTCGGCGGAGGCCATTTGCTGGGCTACAACGTGCTTAAGGCCGGGACCATGACAGGCTTCACAGGAAATTCCGGGAACAATTCGACTGCGATCCAGCTTGTCGCCGATGGTCGAGGCTGTGGCGTGGCAGGCAAAGCAACGGACAACTTCTGATCCGTTGACCGGCCGAGCCATCGCTTGTTCCAAATTCGGGGGATCGGTAAGCTTACGGCCTGGTGTGAAATCGAGAGCTTTGAGAGTGTCGAAGTAGGAAACGCGGCTCTCGTAGAAATTTCCGTCCCGCTCAAACAGGTACGACTGGCCGACGTGACCGTCTCCAAACGACCATGTCAGCGGAGCCGATAGACTTTGCTTACCGTCGGTGACCGCGTACACACTTTTTCCTGCCGAGGTCGCTATCTGGTAGCTGATTTTGCCTGCCTGAAAAGTTAACAGACCGCGTTGGGATAAAACATCCGAGTCGGCAACCGGCATGGCGGTACGTGCCATAGCCGTATTCTGCTGCGACGCCGCCTTGGCCGAATGACACTTCGCGCACTCCGCCGGCCCAACATATTGAGTCGCGGATGCGGTGCTGTGTCTCGGCCACCAACCGCGATAGAGAAGCCGGTCCTCTGTAGCCATCTGGGCCCGCAGCGAACTTGGCGAGTGGGCGTGAGCCGCAAAAAGCAGGCAGAAGGCGGTGAAACGCAGGAGGCCCCGCCCGCTAATCCGGGGCGAGAACATCTCGATACCTTCTGTCGGGCGCGGCCCAAGGCAGAGCGGGCGCCCTGGCGGTTGAGTTGCGCACGACGAATTCGGGTTCAATGGCAATCTCCGCGACCCAGTCCTCGCGATCTTCGATGCGGTTCACCAAAGTGCGGGCCGCAATCTCGCCCATCTTCTGCAAGGGTTGCCGCACCGTCGTGAGGCTCGGATTGTTATGCACGGCAATTCTTATGTCGTCGAAGCCCACCACAGAAACATCTTCGGGAACTCGCAGTCCGAGGTCCTGGAATGCCCGGATGGAACCGATCGCGGAAATATCATTATAGGCAAACAAAGCCGTGAACGGCCGCTTGCGGGCGAGCAGTTGTTTCGCGAAGGGATAACCCAACTGAGGTGTGGAATCGTCGCCCTGGAGTTGAACGGTAAGCTCTGGCCGCACCGGAATGCGGAGTTCTTCCGCCACCTCGCAGATGGCATTCCAGCGATCCTCCGAATCCGGACTGACGTCTGATCCCTTCATGAGCGCAATTTCGTTGTGCCCCTTCTCCCTCAGGTGGTTCAGCGCCAACCATGCTGCCTCGGCGATGATCGAGCACGATATTCGTCACCCCTTCGAGGCGGCGGTGCCCCGGGATGGCAACCGTCGGCAGCGGCAAAGGATGATCAACGAAGGTGTCGATGGTAATGAATCCCTCTACTCCGCGGTCCAGAAGGATGTGGGAATAGGTTTCAAGCAGTGTGGGGTCGTGACGGTGGGCAACGACGAGAAAGAAAAAATTCTTCTGCCGCAGGTATCGTTCTATGCCGCTAATGATGGGCGAACCATAAAAGTCACCGATCTCCTGGGTAACCACGCCGATCATGTAGGTGCGTTTCACTCCCAGATTGCGGGCATAGAAACTGGGGCGGTAATTCAACTCGCGCGCGGCGGCGAGGATTCGCTCTTGGGTGTGTGCAGGGAACAGACCGCGAGGCCGGGGTCTTATTCAGCACCGCCGAACAGGTCCCCTTGGTGAGACCCACGCGTTCGGCCACCATTTTCAGTGTGACATGACTGTTTTTCTTGCTGCTCCCCTTCTTTTTCGGGGCTGTCATGCGGCCATCGCTCCTCCAGGAGAACGCCGATTCAGGGTTGCACCATGCCGGTGCAGAGGACCGTCCTGCATTCTACCCCATTGTCGCCCCGCCGGATGGCCAATGATTCGGAAACGCCTAGAATACCGGTTTGTCATGCGGAAGTATTTTAGAATATCGGTATTTTTCACTTGACAACCCAAGTCCCTTGGCGCTAAATGACCGACGTAGTACAAAAAGGCTATCGGCTCAATCGAAAAATCCGATGGGTGCTTCCGGGGGACTGTCATGAAGAGGACTGCGCTTGGGGTGCTGTTTCTCTGTATCGTGCTGATTCTTGCGCCGGTTGTGATGGCTCAGCAGACTAATGGCATTATTCAAGGCGCCGTCTCGGACGCGGCGGGAGCTGTCGTCGCGGGAGCGACCGTCACGGTCGTGAACGACAGCACAGCCTATACGCGCAACGTGACTAGCGGTTCCGACGGCAGCTACGCCTTCACGGAACTTGCTCCCGGCCACTACCACGTCAAGGTGACGAAGGAAGGGTTCAAGACCGAAACCCAGCAGGACATCGAACTGCACGTCGCTTCGACCGTTGTTCTCAACGTGAAGCTTGCGGTAGGCAGCGTGTCTGAGATCACTGACGATCGAAGCCAACCCCATTGCGGTGGAAACTACGACCGCAGCCTTGGGCAACATTACGGAAGGAGCGCAGGTTCGCGAATTGCCGCTGAATGGGCTCAACTTCATCGGACTCGCCCTGCTGGTTCCCGGCGCCTCAACTAAGGACGGGTTCAGCGCCAGCACCAAAGGCGTTCTGGGCGGCTCGGACATCGTTTTCAGTGGCGGCCAGCGCACCGGCAACGTGTTTACCGTGGATAACGCCCCCAACAACGACATGGGCTCGCAGCGCACGATTCTGGCTTACCCCTCGCTCGATGCCATCTCGGAAATCAAGATTGTGACCAACGCCTACGGCCCCGAGTATGGGCAATCCGGAGGCGGGCAAGTCAACATCGTCACCAAGAGCGGCACCAACGCCTTGCACGGCTCTGTCTATTATTTCGGCAGAAATGACGCCTTGGATGCCAACAACTGGTTCAACACGAATACCACGCCCGCCATACCGAAAGGGAGAATTGCGCCGGAACGACTTCGGTTTCACGGTCGGCGGGCCGATCAAGAAGGACAAGCTCTTCTTTTTCTTTTCGCAGGAATTTAACCGGGAAATTGATGGGGACCTCCATACCGGACAAACCCCCAGCGCCGCCGAACTCGCAGGCGATTTCAGCGGCGTTTCGACGGCGGGCGGCCACCTGACAAATTGTTACTTCAATGCGAACGCTCCGCAATTTGGGATTGTTGATTTCCCTGTGATAGATCCCGCCACTGGAACAGCCGTTCGGGCCAGCACTCTGACATTCAAAACATCAGCCAGACAGTCGGAGGGCTTCAGTCCCGCGGGGAAACTGATTACCCAGCTGTACCCGGCAGCCAACGTCACTCCCACCGCTGCGAACCCCTGCCCCAATCCCGACTATAAGCAAACCCTGAATTCGCCCGTTAACTTGTGGCAGACCTTTGCTCGCGGTAGACTACTACATGAACAAGTCCACGACTTTAATGCTCACCTATACCCAGTCGCATTGGAGCCAGCCCGCGCCCAGCATTCCGGGCGGAGAGTGGGGCGACACTGGATTCCCGGCGGTGGATTCTTCCTGGGCGCAGCCCTCGAGGATTGCGGCGATCCGACTCAGCCGCACGATCGGAACCACGGCGGTCAACGATTTCCAGTTCAGCTATTCCGGCAACAGGATTTACATCACCACCGGAGGAACCGACCCCGGTCTTTCCCAGCAGATTTACGCGGCCTTGACCCCAACTTACCCGCTATCGGGAAAACTGCGGGAAAGAATCTCGCGCCACCCGTCTTCTGGGGGCCCGGCGGCTACAGCACCCTGTGGAATGCAGCTCCCTGGTACAATCGGATGGATCGCTATACCTGGACGGACGACTACAGCAAGGTGGTCGGCAAGCATCAATTTAAGTTCGGCGCCTTGCTCGCCCACAATGTCAAGGACCAGCCAAACAATGGCGACTTCAACGAATCGCCTGCCTTCTGGGGGTATCCTGGTACCTGCACCGAGGCCCCGGCACCCGGCAACAACTGCGGCAACGCCCCTGGGGGGACTACCGGCGCAGCCCGCTGGCAACGCTATCGCCGAGCATTCTGCTTAACGGCTCCGTATGGGGCTACGGTGAGTCCAGCACCTTGCACAAGGCTGCCGGCCGCTACCAGGATTATGAGTTTTATGGCGGAGATACGTTCAGGGCCACTCGCCGCGTAACGCTCAACTACGGCTTCCGCTGGTCGCTTCTGATGCAGCCCTACGCTGCGGACAACGAACTCTCTTTCTTCAATCCCAGCCAGTTCAACCCCGACGTTTGACGGGGGAGAGCGCCTGTAATGGGCTTATTCAGGCCCCTGGGAGCAAAGTTAACTGTACCACCGCGGGCCAGGCGGGCGGTTCTCAACCGCTTCGAGCCGCTCCATCGTTGGCAACAGCTACCACAATATTGCCCCGCGGTTGGGAATCGCTTGGGATCTGTTCGGTGACGGAAAAACGTCAATTCGAGCGGGTGTAGGACAATTCTTCGTGCGCTACCAACTCGATCCTTTCATCATCCAGGGAACGCAGAATCCTCCCTTCGTTGCAAAAAGCCAGTGGTGTCAGGTTTTGGACGGAACTGTGCCACCGGCAGAGCAGGCACGGGATTTGGATATCCAACGTTCGGGCGAACCAATACACGCCGAGATTCCGAATAACTGGCAATGGAATTTCACCTTGTCGAGGGAACTGTTCCGGAACAACACGATGCAGTTGAGCTACGTGGGAAACCGCGGCAACCATCTGCAGGACTACACTGACGTTGCCCAAATAACCCCGGTGCCGGGTAACCCCGTTTCCACGGCAGGCTAACCCAGAATGTTTGCGCAGCTCCTTACGCGCCCGGCGGGAGTGTGATCCCCTTGCCGGATCACGATTCCTGTCGGTGATACTTGCCGGCAGGACTTCGCAATATACCAACATAAATAACAACGGCAACGGCAACGCAGGCCTACCGTCCCTACATGAGTTACTTCGGCCAAGCCACGAGCGGCCAGGCACAATTGCCGGTCGCCGACTTTGAAGGTTATTCCACCTATCACTCGCTGCAGGCATGTGGAGAGGGAAGGATTGACTCGAGAGGATCGATCTACCAGTTCTCCTACACGTGGTCGAAGGCGCTGGCGCTCCAAGGCGTTCAAGGACTGATTGGCCAGGGAGCCACCGATGTCTTTAGCGACAACCTGAATCCTCGTCAGGACTATGGACCTACCGGGTTCGATCGCCGCGCAGATCTTTACCGGGTCTGTGGTCTATGCGCTTCCCACTTGGAGAGGCGGGAATTCGTTCGAACGAAACGCCTTGGGCGGCTGGTCTATCGACCCGGTCATCATCTTTCGAGACCGGTGTTCCCGTAGTACCCATGACAGGTCCTGATCTGTGGGGGACTGGGACCAATCAGGACCGGCCCAACCGTGTCCCCGGCCAACCCTGTCGTGCGAGCGGCACAGGAATCGAAAGCCAGTGGATAAATCCCAACGCATTCAGCCTCTATGGATTGCCGCTGGGAACCGACGGGACCGCTTCGCTTGGGGATTGCTACGGCCCCGGCGAGAACAACTGGGATATAGCGCTTCACAAAGACTTCAAGATTTAACGAGCGGCTGAATGTGCAATTCCGCTTTGAATTCTTCAACGCCTTCAACAAAACCCAGTTCGAGGGCGTAAATGGCGGTTTGGGCGGGGCTCAGCTTTGCTTTGGGGACAAGAATGGGAACTTTGTCCCCGTTAACCCCCCAGTCCATCAACATGGCAGCCCTCTCGCGAACGATCAGTGCTACCTGACCGGAAATCCCCTCGGCCAAGTCCAAACCATACCGACGCAATGCGTATCAGGTGATTCCAGGCCCCGGCGGACTCAGTAGCACGCTACTCTCCACCAATTCCATTTCGCATCGGGCTTTGGCCAAGCCACTTACACGCGGCCGCCCCGGCAGATTCAGTATGCACTGAGATTTACCTTCTGAGGCTTGACGGACAAATTGCTCCAGCGTCTAATGGAGGCGAGGCTCAAAAGAGCTTCGCCTCTCATTATTTTGAATGGGAATCTTCCAGTGCTTTTCCACGACCTGTTTCCCGGGTTTTTCATCCCGCCTGGCTGCTCTCTTACTCGTTAGCGCACTTCTGATACCCGGTGCTTCTGCCAGCCGCGGCCAGCAGGCGCCCGCAGCCGATCCGCTCAATCAACACTACAGCGCTGCGCAAACCTTCCAGTTGGGTGGAGACTTTGAACGCGCGGAAACGGAATACCATCAGGTGCTGGCTCTTGCGTCTGCAACGCATGGGCGATCTTATGGCCGCCGAGAAGAACGATTCGGAGAAGCCGTCCGGTTACTCGAAGACGCGGTGGCTGCCGATCCTACCTACGCGGATGCACGCATCGATCTTGCCATGGCCTACTTTCGGGCGGGGCATTTGGATCAGGCCAGCGCCCAGGCCGCTGAGGTCGTTAAAAACGATCCGCACAATGTTCGAGCTTTGCAACTGCTGGGAAATGTCGAGTTCGCGCAAGGCAACTTTGCCGAAGCTGCGGAGCATCTCCACACCGCTCTGGGCCTGCAAGGCGACTTTGACACGGCGTACTCGCTGGCGCTGGCCTACCTCAGCCAGCACAAGTTGGCTGAAACCAAGATTTTGTTTGACGAGACTGCTGAACGACATGGGCTCGACCCCGGAGCTCCATGTTCTCCTCGGGCGGGCGTATCGTGAAACCGGCTATCTGGACGAAGCTATCCGTGAGTTCAAGAAGGCCATCGAGTTAGACCCGCACTACCCCAGGGTTCACTACTATCTCGCCCTCGCATATCTTGCGCAGGGAGAAAAGGAACGCTTTCCGACCGCCCGCCCGCTTTTCGAGCAGGAGCTGGCGATTAATCCGAAAGAGTTCTTCAGTACATTTTTCCTGGGAGTAATTCATCTCGAGGACCGCGATTTCCCCGCCGCCGAAGAGTATCTGAAAAAAGCCGTGCAATTGCAGCCGGACAATCCCGACCCGCTGCTTTATCTCGGCCAGGAGTACTTCGAGACCAACCACCCGGAACTGGCCATCGAGACTTTGAGGAAATCGATCGATCTGACGACCGACCCCTCGCACAACCACTATCAGGTATCGAAAGCACACACCATGATCGGCCAGATCCTGGTCAAGATGGGTAAGCAGGAGGAGGCGGAGGCCGAGCTGAAGCGTTCGCAGGAGCTGCGGGAGCAGGCCTTCCAGAGCGACAAGGACAGGCAAGACGCGCAGGAAATGGGCCAGCATGAGCTGCTTCCCGAATTGCAGAACGGCCAGGAAAAACCGGCCTTCCTGGAGAATCGCCCCCATCTCAATGCCGCGGAGAAAGCAAAAGCCCAGCAACTCCGCGCAACTCTGGCTGAGATTCTGGCGAATGCCTACAACAACCTGGGAGTAATTCAGGCGAGACGCGAACAGTACGCACCGGCGGCCGACTACTTTCGCAATGCCTCGCACTGGAAGCCGGATTTGCCGGGGCTTGACCGCAATTGGGGTTTAGCCAGTTTCCGTGCCCAGCGTTTCGAAGAAGCCGTTGGCCCGCTGGCATCCGAGATTGCACACCAGCCTGATGATGCCAAGGCGCGGAACGGCGCTGGGCATCAGTTACTTCATGGCCGATAAGTTCGCCAAAACGGTGGAGGTGTTTCAGCCTTTGCTGGCAGATCTTCCGGATGACCCCGGAGTGCTCTACGCTCTGGGAGTTTCCCTGGTACGCACGGGTGACTCTGCCACCGCAGCGCGAGCGTTCCAGCGCATGATGGAGAAGAACCCGAACGTTGCCGAACTCCATGTCTTGCTGGGCCAAGCCGATGCCGATCAGAATCAGTACACCCCGGCCGTGGCTGAATTTTCACGCGCCCTGCAACTCGATCCCAAGATCGAGGGCGCGCATTTTGGGTTGGGGATCATTCTGCTTCACGAAGGCAAAGTCGACGATTCGGTGCGGGAGTTTCGCGCAGAACTTGAGGCGCATCCCGGCGACGCCAAGGCGAAGTATCACCTCGCGTATGGTCTGCTCATGCAGCAGCAGAAGGATCAGGCGTTCACCTTGCTCTCTGAGGTGGTTCGCGACAAGCCGGATTATGCCGATGCCCAGTATCAGCTGGGCAAGATTCTGCTCGAACGCGGAGAGGTCAAAGCCGCCATTGAAAGACTTGAAATCGCCGTCCATCTTGATCCCACGAAAGACTACAGCTACTTTCAGTTGAGCGCGGCTTACCGGCGCGATGGGCGCCTGGAGGATGCTCAACACAGTCTCCAGGCTTATCAGAAGCTGAAAGATAAAGAACGGGGGACCGAGCAGCCGTGATGGTTAGCTTCGATTCTGCCGCGAGAAGGCTTCCAGTTGGATCGACATGGCGGAAGACTGCGGTCTTCACCGTGGTTGTTTTGGCGATGCTTGCGCTATCCGCTGCATCGGCGCCTGCGGACGAGGATTCGCGGAAGGTGAACGCCGCTGCCACGCTGATTAAAGCTGGAAAACTGAATGAGGCGGAAACACGGCTGTGGGACGTGCTCACCCGGCATCCAGAAAATGCGCAAGCCTTGGACCTGCTCGGAAGCATTCGCTTGCAGCAGAAGCGCTGGGCGGAGTCGGAAACGCTTCTGCGCCGGGCAATCAGCCTGGCTCCTGATTTGTTGCCGGCATACATCAATCTGGCGCGAGTCTTCCGCGCTCAGGGGGAAACAGACAAGGAGGTCGCGGAGTTGCAAGAGGCAGCGCGCTTGGCTCCCAGCGATGCCGAGGTTAACTGTGGCCTGGCGGCGGCCTACCTGAAGCAGAATGATTTTCGCCACGCCCTCGACGCCCTCGAACGAATTCCTCGCGCACACCGACCAGACGCCGCATTGCCGTTGCTGGCGGCCAGCTACTTGGGGTTGGGTCGAGTTACGGATGCTCAATCACTGGCGCCAGCGGTCACCGCGCGCGCGGCCAAAAACCCTGGGCTCCGCGTGGAGTTCGCCAAGGTGCTGCTGGATTTCGATTTCACCGACAACGCTCTCGCCCTCCTCGAAATTGCCCAGAAGCAGCAAGCTCCCACGGCTGAATTGTTCTTTGCGCTGGGCCGTGCACGGGAACGCAAGGGTGAGTTGAAGTTGGCCCAAAAGGATTACCAACGAGCCATAGACTTGAGCCCAACTTCGGTCGACGCCCTGCAAGGCCTGGCACGTATGCTGGCCGGCCAGGAACAGTGGGCAAAATCTGTGGAACTGCTCAGCCGCGCCCGTGTCGTTGCTCCCGACTCACCAGATGTTCTCCGCAAATTCGCGGCGGCCAGCCTTGCGTGCAGGACACTCCGCAGATGCCGTGGATGCGGCCCAACAGCTGGTAAAGCTGCCAGCCCGACGAAGCAGAGGCTCTGTACCTGTTGGGCGTTGCACAACTCCAAAACGGAGATTCAGAAGGGGCGCGCACTACCATTGAGACCTACACAAAATTGCGCCCCCAGGATCCCCTTGCCTTCCTGGCGCTGGGGATGGTCGCGACCAGCGTGCGGGATTTTCCCGGCGCACGGGCAAACTTCGAGCAATCCATAAAGCTCGACCCAAATCAAGTCGAGCCCTATTACCAATTGGCATTAATTCTTCGTGATCAGGGGGATAACGGCTCCGCCATCTCGCAGTTGGAGAAAGCGGTTGCCCTCGACGCTCAACGCGCAACAACCCAGGCTCTGCTGGGAACCCTTTACCTGCGGCAGCAGGATTACATTAAGGCGCAGGAGCATTTGACCCGCGGGGCGGAGTTGGCGCCAGATTCTGCTGATATTCACTACCAGCTGGGCCTGCTGTTTGCGCGCTTGAACCAGCATGATCGTGCTCAGCAAGAAATGGCGCAATTCCGCAAATTGAAAGAGAAAGCGCAACCTGGTCCCACACCCCCGGGAGATCGGCCGGCCACGTCGACGCCGCCCTTTCCTCCGTCATGATCGCGACCCATGCCGCGACACGGAGTGTTCTCTCGCTCGGCCCTGAGCCTGCCGGTCGCGATCTTAATCCTGATTGGCGCCTTGTTTGGCGTTTCGATGAGCCTCCTCTGGCCAGGTGGTTTCATCCCAGCAACAAGACAGTCAACTGCCGCAACTCGTCGACATCACCGATTCCACCGGCATCAAATTCGAACACACGTCGTCCTCCGACAAAAAATATATTGTCGAGTCCATGGGCTGGCGGAGTGGCATTGATTGATTACGATCGTGACGGCCTGCCCGACATTTACTTTACTAACGCACCCACCGTCGAAATGGCGCTGGCCGGCAAAAAAGCCCGCAGTGCTCTGTACCATAACAATGGCGACGGCACATTCACCGACGTCACCGATAAAGCGGGTGTGGGATATCCATGCTTCGCCATGGGCGCGGTAGTCGGGGACTACAACAACGACGGATGGCCGGATTTGCTGGTGACCTGCCTGGGCGGAGTCGTCCTCTACCGCAACAACGGCGACGGTACGTTCACAGATGTAACCACACAGGCGGGCATCAAGGACGCTCAGTTCGCCACTGGCGCAGCTTTCGGAGATTACGATGGCGACGGCTGGGCGGACCTCTTCGTTTCCCACTACGTCGACTTTCACCTCGACGACCTTCCCAAATTTGGCTCGAGCAAGACCTGCCAGTATCACGGTCTCGCCGTGCAGTGCGGGCCAAGAGGTTTGAAAGGTGCCGGCGATCTCCTGTTCCACAACAACGGCGACGGCACTTTCACCGACGTGTCGAAAGCCGCTGGTGTTGACGATCCCCACGGCTATTACGGCCTGGGCACGGTTTGGTCGGACTTTAACGATGATGGTCGCCTCGATCTCTTTGTTGCCAACGATTCCACGCCAAACTTTCTCTATCGCAATGACGGGAAGGGCCATTTCACGGAAGTTGGATTTCTCGCCGGGACAGCTGTCAGCCAGGATGGTTCCGAACAAGCCGGCATGGGAATCGCTCTCGGCGATTATCTGCATACCGGTCGCCTCTCCATTTTCATCACCCACTTTTCAGAAGAGTACGCGGCGCTGTTTCGCAATGATGGAGGGATGAGCTTCACCGATGTGTCTTTTCAGGCAGGTGTGGCTACGCCGACCATTCCCTACGTCGGCTGGGGCACCGCATTCTTCGACTTTGATAACGACGGCTGGCCCGATCTCTTTATGGTGAATGGGCACGTCTACCCGCAAGTCGATACTCTCGACGTCGGTGCCCGATACCGCGAGCCAAAGCTCCTGTTCCTGAACCGGCACGACGGTACGTTTCGCAACATCAGTGAACTGGTTGGGCCCGCCATTCAGATCCCTCAGGTCAGTCGCGGCGCAGCCTTCGGCGATCTCTTCAACGATGGCCGCATCGACATCGTCGTCGAGAACGTGGATGGCAAGCCCATGATCTTACGCAATGAAGATCTGCGCAACGTGGGCGGGAACCATAACCACTGGGTCGCATTCGAACTCGCCGGAACCAAGAGCAATCGCCTGGCTCTGAATGCGCGTATCAAGGCTGTAGCCGGCGACCTGGTACAGGTGGATGAAGTTCGCAGCGGCGGAAGTTATCTGTCGCAGAACGATCTCCGCATCCACTTCGGCCTCGGTTCCCACGATCGCCTGGATCGCGTCGAGATTCTCTGGCCTTCAGGCAAGACCGAAACCTTGTCTAATCTGGCAGCCGATCGGTTCTATGCGGTGAAAGAAGGAGGGGGGGTTGTGCCACGAGAGAAGCTTCGTCCCCTGCCTTCGCCGAAACGCTAGCTGCCGGATATAGCCGCAGAGCACCAGCCATCCGGTATTGGATGCTAATTGTCGATGCCTTTACGAAAATAATCCGCCGCCAAATCGCTTAATTCATTGCTAGAATATCGGTTTTCTGATAACATCTGCGCTGGTCTGTGGCGGCCGAACTCCTTCTCTAGTTACAGGAAACATGGCGTGCAATATGCGATGGGATCTGCTTCCGTTGGTGGCGGTCGCGTGCCTCTCTCCCTTACTTAAAGCGCAGGCTCCCGCACCCCATCTGGATAGTCCTATCATCGAGCAGCGCGTCAGCCAACTGCTGAGCCAGATGACGCTCGAAGAGAAGATCGCCCAAACCGTGCATTTCGCTGACAGTTCCACAGGGCCTGGTTCTCCTCACACCGATTATCGCGAGCAGACCGCACAGGGACATGTCGGCTCTTTCGAGAATATCACCGGGGCGACTGAGACCAATGCGCTGCAGAAGCTTGCGGTCGAGAAATCCCGGCTGCATATTCCTCTTGTCTTTGCATTAGACGTCATCCACGGATACCGCACCATCTTTCCGGTGCCGTTGGCTCTCGCGTCAACCTGGGATCCAACACTGGTGGAACAGGCCTCGCGGATCGCTGCCAAAGAGGCCACCAGTGAAGGCATCCGCTGGACCTTTTCGCCCATGGTCGATATCGCGCGCGATGCCCGCTGGGGCCGCATGGTGGAAGGTGCGGGAGAAGATCCGTACCTGGGCTCTGCCATAGCGGTGGCGTATGTGCGCGGATATCAAGGCGCTAGCCTGGACGATCCACATTCCATGCTGGCTTGCGCCAAACATTTCGTCGCATACGGCGCTGCCGAAGCCGGTCGAGACTACAACACGGTGGATATCTCTGAACGCTCCTTGCGTCAAATCTATCTGCCGCCTTTCCACGCTGCGGTGGAAGCTGGCGCCGCTACGGTCATGAGCGCCTTCAATACTCTGAACGGCGTCCCCGCCACTTCCAACCGGTTTACTCTGACGAACATTCTTCGCCAGGAGTGGGGATTTCAGGGAGTGGTGATCAGCGACTATGGATCGGTGAGGGAAACCATCGCCCACGGTATTGCCGTGGACGGAAAAACAGCCGCGCGCAAGGCCATCCTCGCAGGCCTAGACGTGGATCTCGAAGGGAACATCTACTCACGCCATCTGGCGGAGTTGGTGCGCTCGGGCGACGTGCCCGAAGCCGCCGTAGACCAGGCCGCGCGCCGCATGCTCCGCATAAAATTCGCGCTGGGACTGTTTGATCATCCCTACACGCCCGAACCCTCCACTTCTGGCAAACCTAAGCTTGATCCTGCCCACGTCGAGTTCGCTCGAACCGTTGCCGAGCGTTCCTTCGTGCTTTTAAAGAACGGCGACTCCGAAGGCAAGGCACTCCTGCCCGTTGCTCCAGGCATCCGTACCGTCGCCCTAATCGGCCCTCTCGCCGATAGCGCCTCCGATATGCTGGGGCCGTGGCGTGCGCGGGGCGACGTCGCTGACGTAGTAACAGTGCGGACCGCGCTCACATCGCGAATGCAACCAGCAGGTGGAGAAGTAATCTACGCCAAAGGCACGGAAATTCTATCCACGGAGGATCGCGGCTTCGCTGAAGCCGTTGCCGCCGCCAAGCGGTCCGACGTGGTATTCATGGCTCTCGGAGAAGACGCCTTATGGATGAGCGCTGAGGCCGCCTCCCGCGCCCATCTCGGTCTGCCAGGAAATCAGCAGCAATTACTTGAGGCCGTCGTCGCGACGGGCAAACCAGTGCTTCTAATTGTTTTTAGCGGCCGGCCACTAAGCCTCCCTTGGGCCGCCGCTCACGTCCCCGCCATCTTGCAAGCCTGGTTTCCGGGAGTGCAGGCAGGCCCGGCGCTGGTGCGAACTCTTTTCGGCGACGTGAATCCCAGCGGGAAGCTTACCGTTTCGATGCCCCGCGACGTAGGCCAGGAACCTCTCTACTATGACGAGCTAAATACCGGCCGTCCGTCGGACGGCATCGACCTGATGCGCCCGCCCCACAATGACAAGGAAAAATACCACTCCCGTTACGTTGACGAACCAAATACTCCCCTGTTTCCCTTCGGCTATGGCCTCAGCTACACGAAATTTACTTACTCCCCGTTGGAACTAAGTGCGGCTCAGTTAAGTGCCAGTGCGCTCAACCAGAGCTCGCAGCAGCCGCTGCATGTTTCCACTACCGTAAGGAATACCGGTGCGCGCGCTGGCGAGGAAGTTGTGGAACTCTACATCCGCCTTCGTGGAACCAGCGTCGCTCTTCCGGTGAGACAACTGGAGGGATTTCGAAGGGTCGCTCTCGCGCCCGGAGAATCAAAGCGCGTCGAATTCGTTGTTGGACACGATGAACTTGCCTTCTGGAATATTGATATGCAGGACGTGGTTGAGCAGGCAAATGCCACCGTGTGGATCGGCTCCAGCTCCGCGGAGGGAGAGAGTGCGGATTTCGCCATCGTGAAATAGCTTCAGCGGAAATTCCACCTCATCATGGAGAAACGCGCGGTATCGGCTGCGTGGCCCTTACCTCGCCGGGCTCGCAGTTGACCGGCGCACTACCAACTCCGGTTCGATAGCAATTTCCGGGATATATTTCACCCGGTTCTCAATTCGGTCGAGCAGGGTGCGCGCTGCGATCTCGCCCATTTTCTGCAGGGGCTGTTTCACGGTGGTAAGCGGCGGATTGATGTAGGCCGCGCTCTGAATGTCATCGAAGCCCACCACCGAGACATCGTCGGGGACACGCAAGCCTGCCTCGTGTAAGGCTGAAATCGAACCAATCGCCGACATATCGTTGTAGGCAAACAACGCCGTGAAAGGCTGCTTGCGCGCCAGGAGTTGTTTTGCAAACGGGTAGCCCAGGTTGGGCGTAGGATCGTCACCCTCGAGTTGCACGATTAATTCCGGCCGCATGCGAATGCCCAATTGCCTGGCAACTTCGCAGATCGCGTCCCACCGGTCATCCGAGTCAGCGCTCACACTCGAACCCTTCATGAACGCGATTTTGTCGTGCCCCAGATCGACCAGGTGCTTCAGGGCCAGCGAAGCGGCGTGGTGGTGATCCAGCACAATGTTGGTGACGCGGTTGATCTTGCGGTGACCGGCAACAGCTACGGTCGGCAAGCTTGGTTCCTCAGTCAACAGAAGGTCGACCGTGATGAAGCCTTCGACCCCGCGTTCCTGAAGCATCGCCGAGTAGGTCGTGAGCAGCTTCTTGTCGTGGCGGTGAGCCACTGTCAGAAAGAAAAAATTCTGCTCCCGAAGATAACGTTCAATGCCGCTGATGATGAGAGAACCATAGGGGTCCCCGATCTCTTCCAGAATCACGCCGATGGTGTAAGTACGCTTCACCCGTAGGGAACGGGCAAAAAAATTGGGCCGGTAGTTGAGCTCCCGCGCTGCCGCCAAAATTCGCTGTTGCGTATGCTCCGGCACGGAATAGGAAGCTGAAGAATTGTTCAGCACGGCAGAAACGGTGCTGGGCGTAAGCCCGACGCGCTCCGCTACAGATTTCAGCGTCACCGCCGGCTTCTTGCTCCGATCCACTCTTTTCTTAACAGGCTTCACGCGGCAGATCCTATACTGGCCCTTCCTGCCCCTCAGCGCTTGTGTTTCGCATCCCGGTGGGAATTATCGCGCCGGGCTGCGAACCACCTTATCACATCAACAACTTGCGTTTCCTCCAGGAAAATCGATATTTGTCTCTTGACAACCAAGGGTTGCACGGACTACAACCTTCGGCAGCATGCGATAGTATAGGACTGTTCGCAAAAAGCAGCAGAACAACGATATTCTGAGCTGGCTCCGGACTGGGACTCTTTTCCGGCATACCGTTCCAACGCGGGGAAAACAAATATGATTCCAAAGACTTCGCGACGAAAGTTTCTCGGACTCTCCGCCCTTGGTCTCGCCGCAGCCGTCACTCCCGGCGAGTTGATCCGGCCGGCAGCCGCTGCCAGCGAGCCAGCCAACGAAAACTCAAATGTCAGCCTGGAAATTGCCGTCTGGGTGACGGCCGGCGACGAACGTTTTGCTGCCGCTCCAAAGGCCACATGGAGTCTGGCTTCGGCCACACAGGGCGCCGATCAGATCCGTCTCAATCCCGGTGCGAAGTTCCAAACGATATTAGGGTTTGGAGGCGCCTTTACGGATGCCGCTTGCTACACCTTCAATCAACTTGCGCCCGAGCCGAGAGAACATCTGTTTCACGAGCTGTTCCATCCCTCAGAATTGGGACTGAGCACTGGTCGGATCTGCGTGGGATCGAGCGATTACTCTACGAAGCTCTACAGCTATGATGACGGCGAACCCGACCCTGATCTAAAACGCTTTTCCATCCAGCACGACCGCGAATACATTCTTCCGATGCTGCGTCAGGCGCGGCAGGCGAACCCCGATCTTTTTCTGTTTTCCTCTCCCTGGAGCCCGCCCGGTTGGATGAAGTTCAACAACTCGATGCTGGGCGGCTCGATGCGTAACCACTATTTCCCGGTTTACGCAAAATACTATTTGAAGTTTTTGCAAGCGTATGCGGCGGAAGGTGTGCCCGTGCAAGCGCTGACCACGCAGAACGAAGTGGACACCGATCAAGACGGAAGAATGCCCGCCTGCATCTGGCCTCAGGAATACGAAATTCAATTTCTGCGCGAGCATCTGGGTCCGCTTTTGGAAAGCTCCGGAATGGCAACTAAGATCTGGCTCCTGGACCATAACTACAACTTGTGGGGCCGTGTCGTGGACTCACTCGAGGACGAGAAGCTTCGCAAATACACCAGCGCGGTCGCCTGGCACGGCTACTACGGCACTGCCACCATGATGAGCAAAGTCCATGATGCCTTTCCGGAGATGGAAATGCATTGGACCGAAGGCGGCCCGGACTATACTGACCCTGGCTATCTGACGGATTGGTGCAAGTGGGCCGCAACCTTCAGCGATGTACTAAACAACTGGTGCCGCTCCATCACGGCATGGAACCTGGCTCTCGATGAACATGGCCGCCCGAACATCGGACCATTTCCCTGCGGTGGCGTTGTGACCATCGACTCGAAGACGAAGCAGGTCACTCGCAGCGGACAGTACTGGGCTTTTGCTCACTACTCGCGCGTTATTCGCCGTGGGGCTCGCCGCTTCGAGTCGCAGAGCGAGGCTGCTGGCCTGCGACATGTCGCCGTGGATAATCCCGGCGGCGGGCAAGTACTGGTCGTGACTAACTCAGGTGCCGCAAGGACAGCCGAATTGCGGCTCGCAAATATGGTGGCTCCGGTTTCATTGAAAGCGAATTCCGTAACCACTTTCGCTTGGAAGTAAGGTGGCCTATTCCGAAACTCCGGCTAGCACGGCTTGTTTTTCTTAGCGTTCTTAGCGACATCTTCGCGAGCTATGTGATGGCATGAAGAGATCGGCTCTTAGCCGAGTACATTGGTTGTCGTTGAACAAGACCAAGGCTCGGGGAAAGGAGCCGACATGTGGATTATAGGCTGTGATTTTCATCCGAGGTTTCAGCAAATTGCGTTTGTCAATACGGAAGGAGGGGAGTGGGGTCAGCGCCGTTTAGAGCACCGCGGAGCAGCGGAGCAGTTTTACCGCGGCCTGGTGGGGCAGACGGTGCGAGTGGGAATGGAAACCGGCGGGTCGTCGCGCTGGTTCGAGCGGTTGCTGGGGGAGTTGGGGCACGAGTTGTGGATCGGGGACGCGGCCAAGATTCGGGCGGCGGAGACGCGCAAGCAAAAGACCGATGCGCGCGATGCCGAGCATCTGCGCGAGCTGTTATGCAGCGGGCAGTTCGAGAAGATGCGCATCTGGATCCCGCCGGCGGACAATCGTGATCTGCGGCAGCTGCTGTGGCATCGCCACCGGCTGGTGCAGATGCGTACGCGGGTGAAGAATCAGTTGCGTTCGCTGGCCAGCAGCGAAGGCATGGAGCGCAAGCCCGGGCTGTGGAGCCAAGCGGGACAAAAACAGTTTCAGGCCCTGGAGTTGGCGCCGTGGGCGGGACGGCGGCGGCAAGACAATCTGGAATTGCTGGCCGAGTTGTTGCATCGCACCGATCCGCTGGACCAGGAAGTCGCGCAGCAAGCGGCGCAACAACCTGCGGCGGTGCGGCTGATGACTCATCCCGGCGTGGGTCCGATTACGGCGCTGGCTTTTGTGCTGGTGATCGGCGATCCCGCGCGGTTTGCCAACAGCAAAAAACTAGCCAGCTATCTGGGACTGATTCCCAGCGAAGACAGCTCGGGCGGCAAGCAGCGGCTGGGACACATCAGCAAGCAGGGCAACGCGATGTTGCGCGGTCTGCTGGTGGAAGCGGCGCACGTGGCGGTGCGGCACGAGGCCCAGTGGAAACGAGATTACCGCCGCCTGGCCATGCGCAAGAACCGCTCGATTGCCGTCGTGGCCGTGGCCCGCAAGCTGGCGGTGCGGTTGTGGTGGATGTGGAGGCGGGGCGTGGATTATGCCCAACTCAGCGCCTCCGGTTCGCATGCAGGGTAAGCCCGGTTTAACCGCTGGGGTGTAGTCCATCCTCGACTTAGTGAATGGGTTCCCTGCCTCCCTCGAAAGCGAGGGAGTTCGAAGCAGCAATCATGGTTCCGCCTCGCGGCGGAATCGAATACATGGCTGGTGGGGCCAATCCCACCGCAGGATTGAGAGGCGAGCCTTGGTCGGCACAGCAAGAACGAAAGCAAGAGCAAGAGCAAGAGCAAGAGCAAGAGCAAGAACAAGAGCAAGAGCAAGAGCAAGAACAAGAGCAAGAACAAAAGCTTCCAACAAGAGGAAAGTCAAAAACATCAACCCATCTTTCCTCTCAGCCAAAGTGTGCCTTGACTCCGCCGATCTCTTCATACACGGTTAAAAGCTTTTTGGCCGCAAAGGTCGCCAAGAACAGGAACCCAGTCCGAAACTGGACCACCATCAAATGCGGCGCGATTCATCATTCGCCAAGCGCGCCGTGTATGCTGGTGGCCAGGCCGCGGCGAAGCTCCTGCATTCGCTGCTGCGAATCGACAAGGTAATGCCGGATCATGCTGATCCATCCAGACCGTCTATTTCCAGCCGAACCTGGGATTCGAAAGATCGCGCGGACTCTGTATGAGAGTTTGCGAAGCTTGCCGATTGTTAGCCCTCACGGGCACACGCAGGCAGCATGGTTTGCCGGGAATCAGCCCTTCCCCGATCCCGCAAGCCTTCTGGTACGGCCCGACCACTACATCTTCCGAATGCTTTACAGCCACGGAGTCTCGCTGGAAGATCTCGAGATTGGCCGGCCGGATGTCAACGATCCGCGAAGAGTCTGGCGCATCTTTGCCAGCCATTACTATCTGTTCCGCGGAACGCCGACGCGCATGTGGCTGGACTTTGTCTTCCAGGAACTTTTCGGCCTTGATGTGAGATTGTCGGAACAGACCGCCGATCTTTACTTCGATACCATTTCGGAAAAGTTGCAGACGCCGGAGTTCCTGCCGCGCGCTCTCTACCACAGGTTTAGTTTGGAAGTGCTGGCGACCACCGATTCTCCGCTGGATTCGCTGGACGATCACAAGACCATCCGCCAATCCAACTGGAAGGCGAGGATTCTGCCGACTTTTCGCCCCGATCCGGTTGTCGATCCTGCATTCGAGGGATTCGCCGGGAACGTTGCCCATCTTGGCCAGCAGGCCGGAGAAGACACGTCGAGATGGGCGGGCTACCTGAATGCACTCCGAGCCGCACGCCTCCGGTTTCGAGAACTCGACTGCACCGCAACCGATCACGGGCATCCTACGGCGCGAACGGCGAATCTTTCCGTGGCCGAGGCCGCCGAGCTTTTTCGCCGCGTGATCGCCGGCACCGCCGATGCGCAGCAACAGGAAATCTTTCGCGCCCAGATGCTGACAGAAATGGCGCGCATGAGTCTCGACGACGGCCTCGTCATGCAGATTCACCCCGGCAGTGCGCGCAACCATAACCGCAAGCTCTATGAGCGATTCGGCCGCGACATGGGTGCAGATATTCCCATGCCGACAAATTATGTGGATGACCTTCGTCCCTTGCTTCATCAGTTCGGCAACGAGCCCGATCTGACGATTATTCTGTTCACGCTGGACGAGTCTGCCTACAGCCGCGAACTGGCTCCCCTGGCGGGCCACTACCCGTGCCTCCGCCTAGGCCCGCCATGGTGGTTTCACGACAGTCCGGAGGGAATGATGCGTTTTCGCTCGCAAGTAATCGAGACCGCCGGTTTCTACAACACCGTAGGTTTCAACGACGACACGCGAGCGTTTCTCTCGATTCCGGCACGCCACGATATGGCGCGGCGTATGGATTGCGCATTCCTGGCGAAGTTGGTCGCCGAGCATCGACTGGACGAAGACGAGGCTTTGGAAGTGGCGCGGGATCTCTGCTTACCGGTTGGTGAAAAAGGCGTATCGACTGTAGACAGCAACATGGCGGAGACAATCTCAACACCCCGGACCCAGGCATTCTCTCCGCGGGCGCGCGCCTGGGGCGCGTGCGCTGGACGGTCTGCGCCATGCTGTTCGTCGCGACCTCAATCAATTACATGGACCGCCAGGTAATCGCGATCCTCAAGCCCACGCTCGAGCACAGCATCGGGATGACGGAGGTAGGATACGGCTACATTGTGGACGCATTTCAGATCGCCTACGCGATTGGCCTGCTGGCCGCCGGCCGGCTCATCGACAAGCTGGGCACTCGCATCGGCTACATGTTAGTAATGGTGGTCTGGAGCCTCTCGGCAATGGGCCACGCGCTGGCCAGCACTGTTCTGGAGTTCGGATTCGCCCGCTTCTTCCTCGGGCTGGGAGAATCGGGCAACTTCCCCGCCGCGATCAAGACTGTAGCCGAGTGGTTTCCGCAAAGCGAACGCTCCCTGGCTACGGGCATCTTCAATTCTGGCGCGAATGTTGGAGCGATTCTTGCTCCCGCCATTGTGCCCTGGGTTGCCCTGCGCTACGGATGGCACGCGGCCTTTCTGACCACGGGCCTCTTCAGTATGCTCTGGATCCTGTGGTGGCTTCGTTATTATCGCCGGCCAACGATCACGCCACACTAACCGGCCAGGAGTTGCGGCATATCTACCAGGAAGCGGCTGAGGTCTTAGGCCCCACCACGCCCTGGCGGAGATTGCTGAGATGCCGCCAGACCTGGGCCTTTTCTGCCGCCAAGTTCCTCACCGACCCCATCTGGTATTTCTACCTGTTCTGGCTGCCATCTTACTTCAGCGCAAAATTCAGTCTGAATCTTTCCCATCTCGGACTACCGCTTATCATTGTTTATAACGTGTCGGCTATTGGCAGTATCGGCGGAGGCTGGTTGCCATGCCCCGTTTCGCCGCATGGGGCTTTCTCCCAACTACGCGCGGCTTGCGGCGATGTTTTTCTGCGCCTGTTTAGTTGTTCCTATCTATGCGGCCAGCGGCGTAAAGTCGGTGTGGACCGCGATCGCTCTGATCAGCTTGGCTGCGGGCGCGCATCAGGGCTGGTCTGCCAATCTCTTCACCACATCATCGGACATGTTTCCGCGCAGTGCGGTGGGCTCGGTGGTGGGAATCGGTGGCATGGCAGGATCCATAGGCAGCGCGATGTTCGCCTTCTTTGCCGGACATGTTCTGCAACTGACGCACAGCTATGTCATCTTGTTCGGCATCGCATCCAGCGCTTACTTGTTGGCTCTGGTCGCTCTGTATACGCTCGCTCCCGGACTGAAGAAGGTGGAATTCGCCGCATGAGCCTCTACTGCGCTACCGGCGGTGTTGAAAGCGATCTCTCTCCGCTGCTTGCACGACCTGCTCGTGGAGAGCCTTGCGAAGCTCGGAAATCGAAATCGTGTGCTCGTCGTGCCCCCCGATCACAGCCGCGTGCACTCGCGCTCCGGCGATCTGACGCGCTACGCGTGGCAGTATTATGGCGACCGCCTGCAGGCGGTCTTGCCCGCTCTCGGCACGCATGCTGCCATGGAGCCCGAGCAGATCTCGAGAATGTTTGGCGCCATGCCGAAAGATCTTTTCCGCGCACATAACTGGCGAACTGATGTTGAGACCCTCGGCGAAGTTCCGGCGGAGTTCATCCACGAGCAATCGGAAGGCAAGCTGAACTATGCGTGGCCGGCGCAGGTGAACCGGCTCATCACACAGGGTGGCTTCGATCTCATCCTCTCCATCGGCCAGGTTGTGCCCCACGAAGTGATCGGCATGGCGAATTACAACAAGAACATTCTGGTTGGCACAGGAGGCCGCGATAGCATCAACCGCAGCCATTACCTCGGCGCGGTTTATGGGATGGAGCGCATCATGGGCCGCGCAGAGAACCCCGTGCGCAACGTTCTCAATTACGCGTCCGATCGTTTCCTCCGGCATCTGCCCATCGTCTATGTACTCACCGTCGTCGGACGAACGGCAGACGACGGGCTGGCTGTGCGCGGCCTTTTTATCGGCGACGATGCCGAGTGCTTTCACCGCGCCGCCGCACTGAGCCTGCAAGTCAACTTCGAAACTCTGGATGCGCCCATTCGCAAGGCTGTCGTCTATCTTGATCCGCATGAATTTCACAGCACATGGCTGGGCAATAAGGCGATTTATCGCACGCGCATGGCGCTGGCCGACGGTGCGGAGTTGATCATCCTCGCGCCGGGAGTAAAGATCTTTTGGCGAAGACCAGAGCCATCGATTCGCTGATCCGTAAGTATGGCTATCGTGGAACTCCTGCGACGCTGGAAGCCGTGAATGCCAATGCGGATCTCGCCAGCGAACTGGGCGCGGCTGCTCACCTCATCCACGGCTCCTCCGAAGGCCGCTTCACCATCAAGTGGTGCCCCGGACATCTGAGTAAAGAAAAGGTTGAAGGCGTGGGTTTTGAGTTTGGCGATTTGAAAACCATGCTCACACGCTACAATCCCCAAACCCTCGCCATGGCTATAACCGCATCGACGGGGACGACATTTTCTTTATTCCAAATCCGGGGCTGGGGTTGTGGGCGTACCGCGACAAATTGCTGGAGCAGAGCGCATGATCGTGGTCTTGATGGGAGTGAGCGGCGTTGGCAAAACCACCATCGGCAAGCTGCTCTCCGCCCGCACCGGATGGAATTTCGAAGATGCCGATGATTATCACTCCGGAGGCAAACCGGCAGAAAATGGCAGCTGGAATCCCACTCACCGATTCCGACCGGGTCCGTGGCTCAACGCGCTGCATGAGCGCATGCTGCAGTACCGGCAAAAAGGCCGAGAACGCCATTCTGGCCTGCTCAGCGCTGAAGCAGCGGTATCGCGAGTTGCTGTGCCGGCGGCTTCGCGAAGGACGAAATGCTTTTTGTCTATCTGCACGCGCCCACCGCTCTGATCGAAGAGCGCATGAAGGCGCGGACACATCCTTATATGAACTCCGGCCTGCTCGATAGCCAACTGGCCACGCTGGAAGTGCCCTCCGACGCCTGGTCCATCGCCGTCGACGGAACTCCCGGAGGAAGCGCGTCGAAGAGATTCTTTCCGGCTGCGCGAAACGGGCCTGCTCACGATCCGGAGCCGGAAAATCAATGACGAACCGAGCATCTTCAGCCTTGAAGGCAAAACCGCCGTTGTGATCGGAGGTACCTCCGGGATCGGGCGCACCCTGAGTCTTGGCCTCGCAGATGCAGGAGCCAATGTCATCGCCTCGTCGCGCCGTCAGGACGCAAGTCGATGAAATCGCGGCTGAGATTGAACGTCACGGCCGCCAAACCCTGCGCCTCTGCTCGGATGTGTGCAACCGCGCTTCGCTGGACAACTGTTGGCAGCCTCGCTCCGTGCGTTTCGGCAAAGATCGACATCCTTGTCAACTGCGCCGGAATATTAAGCGCATGCCCACGCTCACCATGCCGGAAGAAGAATGGGCCGATGTCCTGGATACGAACCTTACCGGAACCCTGCGCGCCTGCCAGATATTCGGCAAGCATATGCTGGAGCGCGGCTACGGCCGCATCATAAACATCGCCTCCCTCAACAGCTTTGTTGCGCTCAACGAAGTTGCCGCATACGCAGCCAGCAAGTCGGGCGTTGTCTCCCTCACGCGCTCGCTCGCCGTGGAGTGGTCAAAGCAGAGCGTAACGGTGAACGCCATCGCTCCCGGCGTATTCCGCACCGCGCTGAATGCCGACCTGCTCGACAATACACCGCGCGGCCAGGAGTTGCTGATGCGAACGCCGATGGGCCGCTTCGGCAGGACCGAAGAACTCGTCGGAGCTGCGGTCTATCTTTGCTCCGATGCCGCGTCTTTCGTTACCGGGCAGACTCTGATCGTTGATGGTGGATTTCTGGCCAGCGGCGTCAACCAATAGCCGGGAAGAAGTAACTGAGGTTTGAGATGCCGAGGCTTGAGATGTGGATGGTCATGGTCGAGAATCATCTGAGTCGCAGGAGATAAAGCGTATGAGGTACACACGGCGCAGCGTGATCGCCGGTTTAGGACTCGCAGGAGTCGCGGCGGTGACGCCGTCTCTGGTCAGGAAAGCTGCGGCATCCCGGCTGATCGAAACGCTGGCCGCAGCTTCAAGCGCGTGCCCATTCCGCCTGGCGGTGATCAATGACGAGATCACGCAAGACTTCGAGAAGGCATGTCAAATTGTGTCCGGCGATTTCGGGCTGCGTTGGATCGAACTGCGTTCGATGTGGGACAAAAATGTGACCGAACTCGACGCGAAACAAGTGGAAGATGCGAAGAAACTTCTCGCCGAACACAAACTGCGAGTCACGGATATAGCAAGCCCGCTGTTCAAAACAGATTGGCCCGGGGCTCCGCGTTCCTCGCAGAGCCAGACCCGCGACCACTTCCACGCTGACTTCGATGCCAGCGCACAGGATAAGCTTCTCGACCGCTGCATCTCCCTCTGCAAGTCTTTCGAGACGGATAGGATTCGCTGTTTCGATTATTGGCGGCTCGATGACCAGAAGCCTTACCGCGCAGCAATCAATGCCAAACTACGGCAGGCTGCGGAACGCTGCGCCAAAGATAACATCGTCCTCTTGATCGAGAACGAGATGTCCTGCAACACAGCAACGGGCGAAGAGGCGGCAGCCGTGCTGCAGGCGATTCCGAACAGGAATTTCATGTTGAACTGGGACCCCGGCAATGCCGCAGCCATCGGAACCACCCCCTATCCCACTGGCTACGACTTATTACCTAAAAACCGCATCGGACACTGTCACTGCAAGGATGTGGTGAGCAAGCCCGACCATAAATATGACTGGGCTCCAGTGGGCGGTGGCAAGGTGGACTGGGTTGGGCAACTACAGGCCCTTCGGCGGGATGGGTTTCACCATGGGCTAAGTCTCGAAACTCATTGGCGTGGAGCAGGAACGCCGGAGGCCTCCACGCGCATCAGCATGGACGCACTGAAGAAGACGCTAATAAAGGCTGGAATTTCCTGCTAAGGAGTTGAAATCTTGGTTTTGAGTTGTAAGGAGAATTAATGGTTACACGACGAGAGTTTCTCGATGCAGTGGCCGTTGGCGCGGCGGGCCTTGCCGTGAGAACAACAGCAAGAAGCTATAGCAAAATCCTGGGCTCGAACGACCGCCTCAACTTTGCCGTTATCGGTCTCAATGGCCGCGCCTACGCTCATCTCGCCTCGCTCAAAGCGAACCGCGGCAATGCCCGCATCTCGCACGTCTGCGACGTGGACAGCAACATCCTCAAAAAGTTCGCCGATACCACGCAGCAGGAAATGGGCGAAGCCCCGAAGACCGACAAAGACTTCCGCAACATCCTTACGGAAAAAGACCTTGACGCAATCACGATCGCCACTCCCGAACACTGGCACGCCCCCATGGCCATCGCCGGCCTGCAAGCGGGCAAGCACGTCTACTTGGAGAAGCCTAGCAGCCACAATCCTGCCGAAGGCGAGATGCTGGTGCAGGCACAGCAGAAATATCGCAAACTTGTGCAACTGGGAACGCAGCAGCGCTCCTCACCCCACACCATCGAGATCGTCGAGAAGATTCACGAAGGAAGTATCGGCAGGCCGTACTTCGGGAAAGCCTGGTACGTCAATACGAGAAAGTCGATTGGCACCGGCAAAGAAATTCCAGTTCCGCCGCAGCTCGATTGGGATCTGTGGCAGGGTCCAGCGCCACGCCGTCCGTATCGCGACAATGTGCATCCCTACAACTGGCACTTCTTCAAACTTTATGGCACTGGCGAAACGCTCAACAACGGCACGCACGAAGTCGATGTCTGCCGGTGGGCCCTCGGCGTCAACTATCCGCAGCGAATCACATCGTCAGGCGGCAGATATCATTTCAAAGACGACTGGCAGTTTTATGACACGCTGGTGACCAGCTTTGAGTACGAAGACAAGATGATTTCGTGGGATGGCAAGAGCTGCCAGGGCATGAAGTATTACGGACGCGACCGCGGTTCGACCATCATGGGAACCACTGGGACCGTGTTGATCGATCGCGGTGGCTATGAGATCTACGACCTCAAAGGCAATAAGACGAGCGAATTAAAGGCTGGCCACGCGGCTTCATCCGCTGATCTGATTGGAAGCGATTCCATGACCGATGCACACTTCGCCAACTTCATCGCCGGAATCCGTAACGGCGAGAAACTCAATGCTCCGATCGCGGTTGGCAATGTCTCCGTTACCATGCTGCAGCTTTCCAACGTCGCGTGGGAGGTGAAACGCGAACTGCATCTCGATGCGAAAGATGGCCGGATCCAGGAGGACCCGGAGGCGATGAAGGTGTGGGGGCGCGACTACGAGAAGGGATGGGCGCCCCATGTCTAAGAGAAACGCCATCTCACGCCGGGAGTTTTTTCGTTCCGGCGCGCTGGCTGCGGCAGCGTGCGCCGCTCCGAGCGATATCTTCTCAATGGCTCATACTCCGCCATCGACCGGCGAATCATCGCCGATTCGTTTAGGGTTGGCCAGTTACACGTTTCGCAACTTCAGCCGCGCGCAGCTGATCGCCTTCATGAAGCAACTCAAGGTGTTCGAGTTAAATGCGAAGGACGTCAAAGATCATCTCCCGACGGATCCACAGCAGGAGGCGGCTGCACTCGCGGACTACGCCGCGGCCGGAATCAAGCTTCACGCTGCCGGGGCCATTTATTTCACCAAGGACGAAGATGAAGACATCCGGTCCAAGTTTGAATACTGCAAGCGTGCAGGTATCGGCGTGATTGTCGCGGGTGATCCTACTCCGGAACTTTTGCCGCGCATTGAGAAGTTCGTAAAGGAGTACGACATTTGCATTGCGATCCACAATCATGGGCCGGAAGACAAACTGTGGCATTCGCCCCTCGATGTATTGAAGGCCGTGAAGAATATGGATCGGCGTATCGGGTGCTGCATCGATGTCGGGCACACGGTTCGTGCCGGAACTGATGTCGTCCGAGCGATCCACGAAGCAGGCCCCAGACTGTTTAACGTACACATGAAGGACCTCACAAACTTCGAGAACAAAGAAAGTCAAGTCGCGGTGGGCGATGGCATCATGCCGGTGCGGAAGATGTTCGACGCTCTAGTTGCGGTGAAGTACGCAGGCTTCGTAGATCTGGAGTACGAAATTCATCCCGACGACCCGATGCCGGGCGTGATCAGCAGTTTTGCTTATATGCGCGGTGTGCTGGCAGGCCTCGGATACGCGAGTCCGGGCTGAGGACCGCCGCGGTAAAGTTCGCAGCGCGACGTCATTACTTCACGCCACTGATCCCTCCGCGAATCACTACAACCGATGCTGCCGGCAGGTCGTACGCCGTGTTCTTTCCGGCAGTCATCGTTGTGTGCTCGATGGGCCCATCCGGATCAGCGTGGCCGGTGGACATCGGCACTATCGTACGTTCGCCGCTCGTCTCCGCGTGAGCCATGAAGCGCGTTTGCGGCGGATGCCATTGATATTGCCCGCTGCCGAAAGTTGAAACCTCCACCGTCCCGGCGAAGCTATTGCCCTTGTCCGGCGCTCCGTCGAATGTAACGCGAACCCGGTGCGCATTCTGCTGATCTCGATTAACCGCCATCACTGCCCAGTTTCCATCCGGACGCTTCACTGCATATGCCGTTACCAGATCGTGCCCAGCGCCGTCCTGCACGTCGCTCTTCGCCGCAAATACCTGATGCTCACCACCACCGGGCTGCGCCCACTCCAGATTGATCAACTGCGCCACAAAAAACTGAGCCAGGGGCTGCTGAATCTGATAATTCGCGTCGACCGTAAACATCCCAAACGTTCCCGGAGACGCGTTGCATCCCGGCTCCATTTGCAGCGGCAGATAATGAAAGAAGTAAACGGCCCTTCCTCCAGAGTTCAAGAACGACCCAATGTAATCCGCCAGCCAGACTCCCGCAAAAATATCCTGATAAGTTTCGCTCGCGGCCGAGGAAAGATTTCCCTCCGTGATGAACAATGGCATGTCCGCGGGAATCCCATCGTCATGCCAGACCTTCATAATGTGGCTCACTAACCCCGGCTCGTCATAGAGCACGCCCCACGGCGTCTTGCACCCATCGTAGGGATAATGCTCGAACGAGAAAAACGCCAGATCGTTCATGCGCCCATGCTGCTTCAGGTAACTAACGAACCGTTGCGTCCACGAAGTGTTTCCCTTCGCGTCCGGCCATACTTCGATATCCTCGTTCTTTCCCTGAAACGATGGCCCGCCCAGCTTTAGCGCGGAGTCTACGCGGTGAATCGCCGTTGCCCACTGCAGGTACAGCGCGGCGTAATCTTCCGGCACTATGTACTGGCCATCAGCCTCTTCGCCCATCTCCACGTAAGAGATGGCATAGTTGCGCTTCTTGAGATATGCAATCTCCGCCACGGCGTTCTCAGGAGTGTCATACAGCAGTGCAACCGGCACCATGGCCGGCAGGCCGCGCGTAACACCACTGGTGAAGAACAGATCAAATCCCATCTGCGCCTGCTTCGTCGAACCCAGGTCTGACGGCTGATGCCAGGGATCGACCGACGAACAATAAGTCGCCGTCTGCTCTTGATCCGGCGTGTGCCGCAGAACATCGTGAAACGCGCCGTCCTTGGTGACGGTGCCGAGATAGAGTTCGCGAATGGCATATCCGACGCAATTTCGCGGGTCTGATTTTGCATCAGCGCCTCCGTCCGCCGTGCACGTGTTCGACGATGCTGTCATCAAGACCCGCAAGAACCGTATCGGCACAGGCTTTCCGCTCAATTGAATCGTCTCTGTCCGGCCCTTTCCATCCGTAATCGTCCCCTGTGGGAGCGTCTGCCAGGCGCCGTGCGCCGGTGTCTTCATGGGATCCTCACCCGTCCAGTACTGCACCTGGTAGTGCCGGGCATAAGGCTCCGCCCACGCAATGCGGATGCTGTCGATCTGCTGCGCCTGCGCTAAATCCATCACCACCCACTGCGGATGCAATTCATCGCTCTCGCCGGTGAAGCGTTCGGTAAGATAGGGATTGCTCTTCCAGAAAGTATTCAGGTCGCCATCGGTGAGCCGCGAAAATCCCACGTTGTCCGTGCCTTCATTGCGGGTAAATCCACGCCGCGGCAGCGCATATCCATAGGAATAGCGAATCATTTCGGTCGAAGTCGCCGAGCCCGTGAAATATCCTTTGCCCCCCGCGTCGCTCCATGTCCCTTGCGGATTCCAGTGCCATGCCTCGACGGCGAGTTCCGTGTTCTGACGGTACGTGACCGGCTGCCAGCCTGAGGCCAGCGTCTTCTCCAGTGTGGGCTGCTGCAAGTCTTTGTCTATCGCCTCCGCGGCAATGCGGTCCACTCCCGCTCCCAAAGTTTCCTTAGGCACGAAATGATTCGTGGGATGCGAGATGTCAACTGTGATGGTCTGACCTGCGGCAAACGATTCGAAAGCGAAACATCCAGCCACAGAGAGAAGAACAGCGGCTAGTTTCTTCAAAGGGAGACCACCTCCGGCCCTTCAATTAAAACGATTGAATAAAGGAGTATACGAGAGAAATGGTGGGAAGGGCCAATCTCCGCAGCGGACTTCTCTGGGCGCGGGACTGGGTCCCGGTGGCAAGCCGCTGGTTCCTATCGTCCCCGAAATTCCCGTATCACTTCCGGCAGAGACGCGTGCAGAAATGGCGCCGGCGTCAGCGTGAGCGCCAGCATCAGCAGAGCAAAAACGGCCAGCCACGCCCGCCCGCCCGAAACCCTCGGCCACTCCGCCACTTGCGGATGCCGCAGGCTGCTGAGCTGCAGCAAGATCGCCCACACAAACCATCCCATCCACAAGTAGTACGCCATGGGCAGAAGAATCAAAATCGTCAGCCGCGACACAAACTTGTGCGCCCGCGGCGCAATCGAAAAAATAATGTGCCCGCCGTCGAGCTGCCCGCCGGGCAGCAGGTTGAGCGACGTCGCAAACATTCCCACCCAGGCAGCAATGGCCGTGGGGTGCAGCAAGACACGATTCAGCGGCAGCCGCGCGATGCCGTGCGCACCGCCCTGTGCGGCCAGAAAACGGTGTATGAGTTGAAAGATCAGCGGAAACCCCAGATCCAGCGTGCCCGGCGGAGTTCCTGCCACAATTGGCTTCGACAATCCCAATGAAATGATGAGGACGGCGAAGGCTACAACGAATCCGGCGATGGGCCCGGCGATTCCGATATCAAACAGCGCCGTGCGCGACCGGATCGGCGACCGGATTCGGATGAACGCGCCGAACGTTCCAATCAGAGTTGGTGCGGGAATAAAAAACGGCAGCGTGGCCCACACTCCGTAGCGCTTGCAGTAGAGGTAATGCCCCATCTCATGCGCCAGTAGAATCAGCATCAGGGTCGCGGCGAAGGGGATTCCCAGTAACAGCCGTGCCGGATCACGAAGAGCCCATGGCATACCGAAGAACGAATCGGAGCCGTCGATCAGAAACGCAGGCCGGCCGAGAGCGAAGTTGTGCTGCATGTGAGCCCCTACCACCAGCGTGCTCAGACATGTCGCCAGCAGCAGCAGCGCATGCAGCCAGTATCGCTGCCGCGGTGCCCGTCGTTCTATCACCGGCATCGGCCGGAGGTATTCGAGGGTGGAAGAAGCTATTGGAGGGGTAGGTTCCGACATGCGATTCTTCGGCCTGCGATTCCATCGAGGCCTTTCCTTTAGATGCTACTACGAGAAGCAGTACCCAGTACCGAGTACCTGGTACCCAGAAAAACATCGCGCAGGCCAGGGACGAGAACTGGGAAGAGGGAACGCAGAGATCAGACAAAACTGGGGGCAATGTGCAGGCAGCAGTTCGAACGGGTATCCCTAGGTACACGGTACTGGCTTCAATCTATCGACTGCAATTCTTTCCCCGGCTTGAACCGCACGGCCTTGCCCGGAGGAATCGATACTTCGGCCCCGGTGCGAGGGTTGCGTCCGATGCCGGTCTTGCGCGGGCGCACGTTGAACACGCCAAATCCGCGCAGTTCAATACGATTGCCGCGGGCCAGCGCATTCTTCATGCTGTCAAATACGGTTTCCACCGCCAATTCGGCTTTGGTCTTGGTGATGCCGGTTCTGGCTACCACTTCGTTGATAATATCGAGCTTAATCACGAACGGCCCCCGGATGCGGTTTCAGCATCGTCCCTCAAGTGATTGATGCTATGGGAGATAACGGAGATTGTCAACGGGAGCATCAGCGCGATAAACCATTGAGCGAATTGAGCCATCGGGTGATTAAGTGATTAAAAAGATTAAGTTTTTCAATCACTCAATGACTCAATGACTCAATTCTTCTCGTCTTCCTTGAACATATACTTAATGGCGGGCTTGTAGATCATCAGGTTCGGGCCCCCGTCTTCGCGGGTTACCTTAATGCAGGTCTTGTCGTACCACTCGATGACGCCATGGATTTCTTCCCCGTCGCGCAGCACAATCACCATCGGAGTCTTTGACTGCATCTGCTTCTGATAATAGAAATTCTCCGCGTTGGTCTGCTCCGGAGGCGCAGCCTTGCGGGCACCGCCGCCTGCCGCCATCACACGGTCGCCGCGTTCGTTCCTATCAAACCTGCGCTCCCCACCGCGCTCCGGACGGTCGTGCCTTTCGGGCCGGCGCTCGCCGCTCTGCATTGAATTGGAGTTGTGGTTCCCGTGATTGTGATCCGGGCGAGTCAGCGCCGGGCGGATCAACTTGCGGTTGGCAAAATTCTCCTCGTCCCCTGATTGCTGGGCCGAAGTCGAATCCATCGTTTCCTTCATAGTGGCGCTACCCCACACGCTTTCGCGCAGATTGTGCTCTTAAGAGGGCCCTGAAAAAGTATTTACGAAGGCGTGAAATTTCACCTACCGTACCACAGGAATCTTTCCATGACAATGCCGCAAAAGTGCCATGTGCCGAGTATGCCAAATCTTGCATACCCTTTGGAGTATCGCTATGATGCCATGCGCGGTCGAATCGGTGGCGCGAACTAACACCTGCATGGTTACAGATCACAACGCGGTGTGATGCAAATCGCACTTCCGTCCTTGTAGTTGTGATATATGTTCGCCCTATGTCTTAGTGTCGAGGTGAATTGTGAAGCAACTGACTCTGCACGCCCTTGTTCTGCTTCTTTTGGCTATACCGGGATTCGCTCAACAGACCATCACTATCGGATTCACCGTGTCCAAAACCGGTGCCCTGAATGTCGATTCGCTGGAGCAGTACCGCGGGTTTGAACTGTGGCGTGACACGGTGAACAATACCGGCGGCATCAAGGCCGGCGGCAAGAGCTACAAAGTGCAGTTTGCCAGCTACGACGACGAATCCAACTCCAAGCGCGTGCAGCAGCTCTACAGCCGCATGATCCTGGAGGACAAGGCGGATTTTCTGTTCAGTCCTTTTTCGTCCCCGCTTACCGCCACCGCGTCCGTAGTGACGGAGCAGTACGGCAAGATCATGCTTACTACAGGCGCTGCCGAACCGAAGACCTATACTCTGGGGAACCAGTTCCTGTTCCAGATGTTCGCGCCCGCGCCCGAATACCTGAAAGTGGCTCTCGACGGTCTGAAAACCAAGGATCCCAAAGCTTCGGTTGCCTTCGTCTATGAGGACTCCTCGTTCTCGGTCGCGGTGGTGACGCCGGCCAAGGCCTATGCACAGCAACTTGGGTTTAACGTAGTGTTCAGTGAAGCCTATGCGCCCAACACCACCGACTTCAGCGCCATCATCGACAAGGCGATTGCATCCAAGGCGACGGTGCTGCTTGGTGGCGGCCACTATGCTGACGGTTCGACTCTGGCCCGGCAGCTCTTCAGCCATAAGGTGCCTCTGAAGATGCTGACGTTGCTGGTGGCGCCGGACAGTCCGCAATGGGTCGAACTGGGTGATGCAGCGCTGGGCGTGATGGTACCGTCGCAATGGGAAGTGCAGTCGGCGTTTACAGCGCAGTACGGGCTGAGCGGCGCCGATTTCGCAAAGGCGTATGCCGCGAAATATGATACACCGCCCAGTTATGAGTCCGCCGGTGGCTACGCGTGCGGGCTGATCCTGCAGCGCGCCATCGAACAGGCGGGCGGGACTGACTCGGCGAAGGTGGCGCAGGCGCTGAACGCCACCGATGTCACTACCTTTTACGGGAGGACCAAATTCTCGGCTGCCGCTAACGATCACGGCTTGCAGGTAGGCCACTCCATGGTTCTGGCGCAATGGCAGAAGGACAAAGCCGGCAAACTGGTAAAAGAAGTTGTGTGGCCGCTGGCCGGCAAGAGCGCCAACCTGGTGTATCCGATGCACTGAAAACACGTAGCGCGGCCCTGCATGGCGGCGAAAGCCACGAACACTGAGGGTGAGATATGTCGGGAATCCTTGCTTCCATGATTGACGGCGTGCTCGTCGGAGCGGTCTACGGACTCGCGGCGATGGGCCTGAGTCTGATCTGGGGAGTGATGGATGTCATCAATCTTACTCACGGCTCCATGATCGCCCTGGGCATGTTCTGCATGTATGTGCTGTTCGCAGCCACGTCGATCAACGCCTACGTGTTGTTGCTGCCCACCATCGGCGCCGGATTCCTCCTCGGACTCGTTGTCTACTGGATGGCAGTGCACTGGGTGGTGGGCCGCTCGATGTTGATGAGCCTGCTCTCCACGTTTGCGGTGAACATGATGGTCATCGGCATCGGCACTGCGGTGTGGAGCACCAGCCCGTACAACGTCAACTTCAGCCTGCCCGGCATCACCATTGGAGCCTACACTTTCACCGGGAACCACATTGCTGCCGCCATCTCTGCGGTGGTCATCGCTCTGACCCTGCAATTCTTCCTCTATCACACACGCACCGGCAAAGCCATCCGCGCTGTCGCCGATAACCGCGAAGCCGCCGAATTGATGGGCATCTCCTCGACGGCCGTGCTGAGTATTGCCTTTGCGATCGGCATCGCTTTGGCATGCACTTCGGGGGCCCTGGTCTCCACACTGTTTCCCTTCACCATTCTTTCCGGCGCGACGTATCAATTGAAAAGTTTCGTGGTGACCATCCTGGCGGGACTGGGCAAGCCGTTCGGGGCATTGGTCGCGGGAGTGTTACTGGGGTTGCTGGAGGGCGTGGTCACGCCGTTCATCGCCGTCAGTTGGATTCCGCTGATCGAGTTCGGGCTGTTTGTAGTGGTGCTGGTCGCGTTCCCGCAGGGCATCTTCGGCAAGAGGGCGACGGCATGATCCTGCGCCGGCCCTCCTTCTGGATCATTCTTCTCACCGCCGCCATCTTCATCTATGCGCCACTGCACGGCAACAACGTTTCTTTGCGCGAAGATCTTATCCTCGTCGCCATCGCCATCATCCTTGCCAGCAACTTGAACCTGATGATCGGCTACACCGGCTACGTGAACTTCGGCCACATCGTCTTTTACGGGCTGGGCGGTTACGTGGGACTTTACCTCACCACGGTGCGCGGCTGGAACCTGATGCTGTCGGCGCTGGTAGCCGGTGTGGTGGTGAGCTTCTGCGCGTTTTTGTTCGGGTTGGCCGTTCTGCGCCTGCGCGGAGCCTACTTTGCCCTGGCCACGATCGGTATTTTAGAGGCCGTACGGTCGTTCGTTTCCAACTTCGATCCCTGGGGCAGATCGACCGGCATGTACCTCTCGTTCAGCTCCTACCAGTCGCTGGGCGGCGCCAGGCACGCTCTCTGGATCACCTACTTCCTGATCATTGCGGTCATGGCCCTGTCCATGATCCTGAGCCTGGCCATCAAGAATTCCAAGTTTGGACTGGGCCTGTTCGCCATCCGCGAGGATGAGGATGCGGCCGTGGTGCTGGGGGTCAACGCCACCACGTACAAGGCGATCGTCTACAGCGTTTCCGCATTTCTGCCCGCGGTCGCTGGCACACTGATGTTTTTCAAGAATGGAATGATCGATCCCTCGATCGCATTCGAGTTCATGCTGTCGCTGGAAGGCATCGTTATGCTCATGCTCGGCGGCCGCGGCTCGGTCATCGGTGCGGCTTTGGGCGCAGCCCTCTATGAGAAACTCCGCTCCTACCTGCTCACTTCTCCTGTCCTCTCCAACTTCCACCTGGTAATCGCCGGCGGACTTCTGCTCCTGGTGGTGTTGTTTGCGCCGGGAGGTTTGATTGGCTGGCTGTATCGCTTGGTGCCGCGCACGCGCAAGGTGATCGAATGAATACCCTTCTGGAAGTGCGTCGCATCAGCAAGCGCTTCGGCGGACTGCAGGCGGTTTCCGACGTCAGCTTCAGCATCGCTGAGGGCGAGATCTTGGGCCTGATCGGTCCTAACGGCGCCGGGAAAACAACCCTGTTCAATATTGTGAATGGGGTCTACAAGGCGGACCAGGGGACCATCATTTTTGCTGGAAGAGACATCACCAACTCTTCGCCCGACAAAATTGTTCATTTTGGCTTGGCGCGCACCCACCAAATCGTGAAGCCACTGAACGACCTCACGGTGCTCGACAACGTTACGGTCGGGGCATGCTTCGGTCGCGAATATCTGGATAAGGCCGCAGCCCGCAAGGTAGCTTCCGAAGTGCTGCAGCAGGTGGGATTGGGGGATCGCGCCGAAATGATGGCTCGCTCGCTGACCATCGCCGGCAAGAAACGCCTGGAAGTGGCGCGGGCACTGGCGGCGAGGCCCACGCTCCTGTTGCTGGACGAAGTGCTGGCGGGTCTGAATCCCACCGAAGTTGCGACCATGATCGAACTGGTTCGCAAGATTCGTGACAGCGGGATCGCGGTGCTCATGATCGAGCACCTGATGCAGGCGATCATGAGTCTTTCCAATCGCATCGTGGTGCTGAACCTGGGCCGGAAGCTGGCGGAAGGCCAGCCGGATGAGGTCGTCCACAATACGGATGTCGTCGAAGCCTACCTGGGATTTCCGGATATCGTTGACAAGTTGACGAGGATGGAATGATGGACCTCGCCCTCCAACTGGAGAATATCGAGTCAGGATACGGCGAAGTGCAGGTCCTGTGGGGCATCTCGCTCGAGGTTGCGCGGGGGAAATTAACCACCATCATCGGAACCAACGGCGCCGGCAAGACTACGAGTCTGCGCACGATTATGGGCAGTGTGCGTGCCTGGAAAGGCCGCGTGCTGCTGCACGGAGAAGACGTCACAAGGCTTCCACCTTATGCCAAAGCTAATCGGGGGCTGGTGCTGGTGCCGGAGGGCCGGCAGCTTTTCCCGGACATGTCGGTCGAGGAAAACTTGGAGATGGGCGGCTACTCGAAGCGGGCCCGCAAGCAGCAGAAGCAGAACCTGGAACGCGTTTATACGCTGTTCCCGCGCCTGAAAGAACGCCGCCAGCAAAAGTCTTCCACCCTCTCCGGCGGCGAGCAGCAGATGCTGGCCATGGGCCGCGGCTTGATGCAGGAGCCGGACGTGCTGATGATCGACGAACTCTCGCTCGGCCTGGCCCCGGTGCTAGCGCAACAACTCTTCCTGACCTTGGGCACCCTGCGCAAACAAGGGCTCACCATCATCCTGGTGGAACAGAATGTGCACCTCGCCCTGGCGATTAGCGACTACACCTACGTGTTTGCGGAAGGTCGAATCAGTATCCGTGGGAAATCGGATGAGGTGCAGAGAATGGATGAAGTGCGGCGGGCCTACCTTGGGCTTTAAGTCAAGTTTCCTCCGCGCGATCAGGCCACACTGGAAAGTCTTGCGGATGCTAGCATAGGTCTTTCAATCAGCAATCAAAATCAACAATCGGCAATTTCCGCCATGCCCGAACTCGACTCTCCTCAACGTCAGGCGCCTGATTCGTTAATGCTGACCGGCTTCTGGTATCGCGCCCTGCCCGCCGGCCGCGTCCACCGCAACCAGCTCCACCAGGCGATGCTGCTGGAGATTCCGCTCGTCATCGGCCGCGACCGCGCCGGCCATCCCTTCGCGTTACGTGACTCCTGCCCCCACCGCGGCATGCCGCTGCACTGCGGCAGATTTGATGGCGAAAACGTTGAATGTTCCTATCATGGCTGGCAGTTCGATGCTCACAACGGCCAATGCGAGCTGATCCCCTCACTAACCTCCGACCAGAGTTTTAAAATAGATCGCATCTACGCTGGCAGCTATCCCTGCGAAGAGCAGGATGGTTTCATCTGGGTTCACATTCCTGACCCCGGCCCGGTTGGCGCGGGTTTCAGCGCGAGAGAAGAAGCTCCCGATCCCGCCCCGCAGATAGAAAAATTTGGGGCATCGGGAAAAGATAAATACAAGCTCGCCTACCTGACCGCCGACATGCCGGTCAGCATCGATCACGGCATCATCGGCCTGATGGATCCCGCCCACGGGCCGTTCGTCCATCAGGCGTGGTGGTGGCGCAGCCGCCACAGCATTCATGAGAAGCAGAAGAACTTTGAGACAATTCCCAATGGCTTTCGCATGAGCGCGCACACGCCCAGCTCGAATTCAGCGCCCTATAAGCTGCTGCGGCTCTACGCAGCAGCTGATTCCATCACCACTACCATCGACTTTGTCTTGCCTAACCTGCGCACCGAAACCATCCGGGCAGGGAAGTACTGGTTCTCCAGCCTCACGACGGTCACGCCTATCACGCGCTCTCAATGTCGCATTGACGTGGTCGCCGCCTGGAATATTTTCCGCTGGCTTCCCTTCGGCCCCGAGTTGCTCAAATTCGTCTTCGCCAAGTTCGTCGAGCAAGACCGCCGCACCATGGAACTGCAAGCCGAAGGCCTGAAGCACAATCCCCATCTCATGTTGATCGACGACGCCGACCGTCCCGCGAAATGGTATTTTCAGTTGAAGGCCGCGCATCTGGAAGCGAAACGCACGGGCAGCGAGATCAAGCATCCGATGACGGGCCCCGTTACGCTAAAGTGGCGAAGCTAAGGAATCGGCAAGGTCCTTCATACAATCCCGATGAGTAACCCCACGACCATTATGATCCAGAACAGGATGTTGTCCTCGAAACGGTCGAGAAGCCAGAAGTAGGCACTCGACAATAGGAATGCCCATCCGCCGGCCACAACGGCGCCGAGTCCTGCTCCGCCTATCAAAGCGAAGGCTGTCACGGTGGCGCCGTAGATTCCAGAACAGAGGAAAGGTTTGTTGGTTTCGATCAGCAGGCGTATCAGACCGACGAGCAGGAGGATTCGGAAGATCATTACATCCTACTTCCTCGACGATGGTGGTTTCCGCCCAGGCAGATCTCCCAGCGTGCGATCCGCCGCCTGCATCTCCTCGTCGCTCACCAGCCAGTCCATCGCCGCCTCGCGCGTCCCAAAGGCGGGCAGATCGCGCTGCGAAAAATTCTTTATGTGCTCGTAAAACACCTTTGGCAATCGCTCGACTCCCACCCATGCTGAGCGCTTGAGGTGCGGCCGGTCGAACACTGCGCTTTCCTTTAGGCGATCGATCGCGATGCGGTCAAACTCCGCTCCGGTAAAATCAGCGAGCAACAGCACCGATCCGCGAGGCTCGCTGGTCACGTACGAGGGTACTAACAGCGCGATCTTCGCAACTTCTGCCGGCGTGCAGTGAGAAACGTCCACCAGCAGGATTTGCTTTCCCTTATGTTCCACGAAGTTGATACGGTCTTCCATAAGCAACCTGCATTGTTGTGCTAAGTCCCTAAAAGCGATTCCACGACGGTATACACCCCGGCCAGGGCTGAGTCCAGCGCACCTGCATCTTTGCCGCCAGCCTCCGCCAGATCAGGACGCCCGCCGCCCTTGCCGCCAACTTTCTGCGCCACCGGTCCAATCACTTTCCCCGCCTGCACCCGGCCGGTCAAATCTTTCGTGACGCCCACGATCAAAGCCACAGTGCCATTCGAAGCCGACCCCAGCACCACCACGCCCGAACCAATCTTGTCGCGTAGTTGATCGACCAGCGTGCGCAACTGCGCGCGTTCCAGATTATCCACGCGATGTGCCAGCACCTTGATGCCCTTCACATCTCTGATCTTCTCGCCAATATTCTCCGTGCTGGAAGAAGCCGACTTCATCCGCGCCTGATCTAGTTCGCGGTTGAGCCGCTTGATCTCAGCATCTTTCTTTTCGAACTCGGCTTTCAAGGCTTCGGCGGGCGATGTCTGCACTACCTCGTCTGAGGGTGCTCCATCCTTGCGCGTTTTGTGCGCAAGAGCCTGCCCTGAGCGAGCCGAAGGGGTGGGCGAAGCGAATGCCGACACGACTTGTTCCAACTCATGATCCTTGCGGAAATGAGCGAGCGACCCCTCCCCGGTAACCGCCTCCACTCTCCGCACACCCGAAGATACACTGCCTTCCTTCAGAATCTTGATCAGCCCAATCTCGCCAGTAGCGCCAGTATGCGTCCCGCCGCAAAGCTCCGTCGAGAAATCGCCAATCCTCACCACTCGCACCCTGTCGCCATACTTCTCGCCGAACAAAGCCATGGCATGATAAGTATTGATCGCCTCATCGATGGGAACGTCGGTAATGGTCTCGACAATCTGATTGCGCAGCACTTCCTTGTTGATGATGTCCTCAATATCCTGCAACTCTTCGTCTTCCACCGCGGTGAAGTGCGAAAAATCAAACCGCAAATGATTCGGAGCAACCGAAGACCCCGCCTGCTTCACATGCTTCCCCAAAACTTCGCGCAGCCCGGCATGAAGCAGATGCGTAGCCGTATGATTCCGCATGGTCGACTGACGAACGTCAGCATTGACGACAGCATCAACCTTGTCGCCTAGGCGGATAGGTTGCTTGGCGATGACCTGATGCGCCCGCACCCCCTGAATTGGCGAATAGCATCCCGTAACTTCGGCAACAACAGTATTGTGATCGTCCGAGTAAAACCATCCCCGGTCGCCCACCTGCCCGCCAGACTCCGCATAAAAAGGAGTGTGATCAAGGATGACCTCGCCAGCGTCGCCCGCCTTCAGTTCCTGCGTGCCCTGTCCATTGTGGATAATGGCCAGCACTTCGCAGCCGTTCGAGCGAGTCTGGCGATAACCTTCGAAGATCGATTTTGGAAGCTGCTGGTACGTCGGATTAGCTGTCTGTTTCGCCGCGCCCTTCCAGGAAGCGCGTGCGCGAGACTTCTGCTCCTCCATTGCGCGATCAAAGCCTAATTGGTCGAAATCTAGACCTGCGTCTCGCACGGCATCTTGGATGAAATCCAGTGGGAGGCCAAACGTATCGTAGAGCCTGAAGGCCTTGTCGCCTGGATATTCCACCGGCCGGCCACTTCGTCGAGCCTCCGTAAGGAGCGACGTCCGATGGCGGCGGTCTTCATTCCGGGCAGCCACGTTTCTAGTAACGGTGATGTCTTTCGGTCCGGGCCGCAGCGTTGAGACAATGGTAGTGTCTATGTCGTCCTCCAGACGCGACAGTCCTTCGTCCAGGGTTCGCACAAATCTCATTTCTTCTGCTTCGACCGCCCGTTTGACACGGTCTGCGGCTTCCTTCAGTTCCGGATACGCATCGTCCATAACATCGCGGACAGCGAAGACCATCTCGCTCAAAAAGGGCTTTGTCTGGCCGAGCAGTCGTCCGTGAGTAATAGCGCGGCGCATGATTTTCCTGAGAACATAACCGCGGCCTTCATTCGACGGCAGGACTCCGTCCGAAATCAGAAACGTCGCCGCACGCGAATGATCGGCGATCACTCGCAGAGAAGCAGCTGACTTCGTCTTGGCTTCTTTCTCCAGTTCTTTTGTGAGTGATGTTCCAGTCAATTCTGCTGCGCGTTTTATCAGCGGCGTAAACAAGTCCGTGTCGTAGTTCGAAATGACGCCTTGCAGAACAGAAGTCACGCGCTCCAGGCCCATTCCCGTATCAATCGACGGCTTGGGCAGCAGCTTGGTCACTGCTCCAGGTATGCCGTTCTTGACATATTTCTCGCGCTCGTACTGCATAAAAACGAGATTCCAAATCTCCACATACCGCCCGCAATCGCAAGGGAAAGCGCAGTCCGCATGCCCCTGATCGGATGCCGCAGGGCCCATGTCGTAGTGAATCTCGCTGCATGGGCCGCAGGGACCGGTGTCGCCCATCTGCCAGAAGTTATCTTTCCTCCCACCAGGGAAAATGCGCTCTTTAGGAACTCCTGCTTCGAGCCAATATTTTTCCGCCTCACGGTCGCGGTCAACGTCAAAACCTAATTCCCAAGAGGCCGCCGCCTTGTCGGGGTCATCAAAAATCGTCACGTACAGCTTGCTTTTGTCGATCCCGAACCACTCCGGCGAAGTGATCAGCTCCCAGGCGTAAGCGATCGCGTCTTTCTTGAAGTAATCGCCGAACGAAAAATTCCCCAGCATCTCGAAGAACGTGTGATGCCGGTTGGTGAACCCCACATTCTCTAGATCGTTATGCTTGCCTCCGGCGCGCACGCATTTCTGCGAGGTGGTGGCGCGCGAGTAGTCGCGCTTCTCGAGGCCGAGAAAAACGTCTTTGAACTGGTTCATTCCCGCGTTGGTGAACAGCAGCGTGGGATCATTCGCCGGCACCAGCGACGACGAATGCACCTCCCTGTGCCCCTTCTGCACAAAGAAGTCGAGAAATCTGCGGCGGACTTGAGAACCGGTCAGCATTCGAGTGAGTGAAAGCAATTCTAAATGAAAACCGCCCGTTCGACCTCGCTCAGGGCAGGCTCCGGACACAGACGGCACGCAGCCCGGCGGTAGATGGATCGCCCCGCTGGAAAAGAAAAGGGCCGCGCGGAATTTCCACGTGGCCCGTCGATAACGCGAACCTGGCCGAGCGTTACTGCGGCTCCGGCTTGTCCCCCTCCATCTTTTCGCCGGCCTTCTTCACTTCGTGCCCAGTCGCCTCGGTACCTTTCTTCACGCCGCTGCCCGTCTTCTTGGCAACTTTCTCGGTGCCCTTGGCCGTGTCTTTCGCTGCCACTTTAGTTTCGTGGCCAGTTTTGTCGGCAGCCTTTTCCGTACCCTTGGCAGTGTCCTTGGCTACCACTTTCGTTTCGTGCCCGGTCTTTTCGGCGCCTTTCTCCGTATCTTTGCCAACCGTCTTAGCTACCTTTTTGGTTTCATGTCCGGTCGCCTTTGCGCCCTTCTCGGTCTCCTTGGCCGTGTCCTTGGCCACCACTTTGGTTTCGTGTCCAGTCTTTTCTGCGCCCTTCTTCACATCCGTGGCCACATCCTGAGCCAGCGCGAGGGGTACAGCGCTAAACAATAATCCTGCGAGAACTACTTTCAGACGGAACTTCATAACGCCTCCTGGAGAAACGGTTTTGGAATAGGCCTTGGAGTATGCAACATCGAAAAGCCTCTTGCCAAGTGAATCTTCACGCTTGGATGCGCAGAGTTCCGGCGGAGAGGCTCGCTCGAATCGAGAAATCGTTTGTCCGTCAAGCGCTTTCACTCTCTAACTCGCTCAAAGTTTCCTCATCCACATTCCAACGCTTCAAAATAGAAAAGATGGTCTTGGACCCAAACCCGCCCCGCGCCAGTTGCCGGAAAATGCGCGCCGCCTCTTTCTGATTCTTAGGCTTGACCAACCGCTTGCGCCGCAGATACTCGCGAGCCTGTTTTTCTTCGTTTACATCTTCGAAAGCCGCATCCACAGCCTTGTCGATCACGTCGCCGTGCATGCCCTTGGCCTTAAGATCGGTGACCACGCGCATTCGCCCAAATTTCTGATTGTCCCGCCGCAGGGAAGAGAAGTAAGCCGCATACTGCGAGTCGTTCAGATACCCGCGATCCTTCAACCGCCGTATGATCAGCTCGACCAGAGTCTTTCCGTACTCGGATTCAGCCTCTTCGATCCGCGCCCGCAACAGCCGCTTCAACTCGGCCACAGTACGCATGCGCCGCGCCAACGCGCCCACGGCATATTCGTACAACTCTTCCTCGGAATAGAACCGCTTCTTGGGGCGGGAAAACGCCATGCGCTAACGATAAACCCATTCCTAGGGGAAGGAAAGATTTAGACTGGCCAGCCAATTGTGCAGCCTCACAATACACCAAACGGCATGGTTAAAATGACGCCGGCCATAGTCAGTCCACCGAAGAACAATCCGAACCGAAGCGGCATTGGCGCAAGAATCCCGCAGAGCGATGCAATCAGGCTCAGCCCGAAGCTCCAGTAGGTCCACGACATCCCTTCAAAGATTTGAGAGATGCCGAAGAACGGGCTAAAAAAAGCACACGACAACACCGCGCACCCGCAAACGGAGATTGACCGCCGCCAGCGCGGGACGTCGGTTCGCTTCAGGTTCTCGGCAAGAATTTCCCAACAAACCACGACAAACGCGAATGCCAGAATTGCAAGTGGAAAGAAACCAATGCCTCGCCAGAACGCAAAACGACCGCCCAGGCGCGTGGTGGCAACCAACAACGCGACAATCATTCCCGCGCCGACCCATACGAGAGTGTCTTTCAAACGGCTGCCCAAATCGGTGTCTCCAGAGTTGCCACTCGCGTGTTGCTTGAGAGGCATTACACAGCCAACGAAAATACCTGGGGCGCGTTTTGTGCAACCCTGGTCCTTTGGAGGTATGAAATTAGGAAGGCGTTGCCCCCGCGCGTCTTCACTACCGTCCGCCGTACCCAGCCGACTGCATCGACTGCCGCGAAATGTCCGCGGTCGAAGCGATGCCCTGCATGCGCAGCTTGAAGTCGTCGGCGTTGGAGGCGTTCTCCAGCGCGGTTTCGTAGTTGACCAGCCCCGCCTGAAACAGATCCCACAATGACTGGTCAAACGTCTGCATACCGTACTGCGACGTACCGGCCGCAATCGCGTCGCGAACCGACCGCGTCTTTTCCGGCACCAGAATACATTCCCGAATGAATGCCGTATTGATCATCACTTCAACCGCGGGCACGCGCCCCTCAGCGTCGCAGCGCCGGACGAGTCTTTGGCTCACGATCGCCCGTAGCACAGCCGCCAACTGCAGTCGAATCTGCTTCTGCTCCGGCGGCGGAAAAATCGAGATGACCCGGTTAATGGTTTCCACCGCATCCAGCGTATGCAGCGTAGAGAAAACCATGTGGCCAGTCTCCGCCGCATGCAGCGCGGTTGAAATCGTTTCCAGGTCGCGCATTTCGCCCACCAGAATCACATCCGGATCCTGACGCAAAGAAGCGCGCAGGGCCGCGCTGAACGAAGGCGTATCCACGCCAATCTCGCGCTGGTTCACGTAACCCTTCTTATCGCGATGCAGAAATTCGATGGGGTCTTCAATCGTGATAATGTGTTCGGCCCGCTCGAGTTCACTCGATCCACCATCGCAGCCAGCGTAGTCGACTTACCCGAGCCGGTCACGCCTGTCACCAGCACGAGCCCGCGTGGCATCTCGCAAATCTGCTCCACAACTTTGGGAAGGAACAACTCATCCAAAGCGCGAATCTTCGTGGGAATCACGCGCAGCACCAGCCCAACGTTGCCGCGCTGCTGAAAGATGTTCACACGGAACCGTCCCAGCCCGGCCACGCCATAGGCCATATCGATTTCCGTGGTCTCTTTAAATTTCTGTTTCTGCCGCGCCGACATCATGCTAAACGCCATCGTCAGCATGTCTTCCGCGCTCACCCGCGGTTGGTCGGTCAATGGCGCCAGTTCGCCGTCAACGCGCAGGTGAGGATAGTTTCCCACCTTCAAATGCAAGTCAGAGGCGTGCCGTTCCGTAGCAATCCGCAGCAGATCGTCAATATTCATGGCAGGCGTTTTCCCTGGGAGCGCTTCGCTCCCAAACCTCTTCGTATGATGACGCGAATCGTCACCTTCCCCAAGATGACCTAGGTAACAGCCCCGCTTCGGCAGCTGGACAGCGCCTTACGTTCCGCGCGGTGCTCACGTCCTGCAAGGGCGACAACAGAAGAAAGGGGTTGGCTTCCACAGGGGTGCGGAAAGCCTGGCGGCATTATCGTTTCTCCTGTAGTCCAGGCGTGGATGAGCACCCTTCAGGCATCCTGCCTGCGATGCAAGGCTCGGACAAGGTTACGGGGGTCACGGCGTCAGGAGATTCCACAAGAGATGCGGGCCGAATCGCAGCGGGGTCGATTAACACTTTGCTAGGCAGAACTTGTGGTGATCACCTCCGCGAGGGCGCTCTTCTACGCCTCAACGCCGGTTCCCGCGGGAGTCCCTCGCCCCGCATTCGCCGCCGCACCCTCGCCCTGCCATTTCCGCCCCAGCCCTTCCAGCTGCGCCAGCACTTTCTCAATATCTTTCATGCGGTCGGTAATGCCGTAGGTCACCGCCGGTGGGATCGTCTGTTCATAGTGCCGGAAGACAAACCCCGCCCCCTCCAGCGTTCGCAGCCGTTCCGTTAACACACGCGAGGAGATCCCATCCACCTGCCGACGCAGCACGCCAAAGCGCATGGGGCCGTTATTGCTGAGTGACCACAGGATGTGCAGTGTCCAGGGCCGCGCCAGCAATTCCATCAAACCCCCGATGGCACAGGGAGAAGGAGACTCAGTAGATCGTCGCTTAGGACTCATATAGATAGTAGGTTACTATAAAGTTCCTACCCACGTAAAGAGCTGATAGTTATTTATTGTAACCAAACCTGGCCGCCGTCATCCAACGTAGCTGAGTACAGGAGGATCTTATGAAACTGCTTCGCATCGATTCCAGCGCCCGTCGTAACTCCGTGTCGCGGCAACTCACCGGAACCTTCGTCGAAACCTGGAAAAAAGAGAACCCCACAGGAGAAGTAATCGAGCGTGACTTGGCGAAGAGCGATCTGTCATCGATCACCGACGAGTGGACTCTGGCCGCCTACTCGGACCCGGCAACTCTGACTCCTGCGCAGCGGGAGACTCTCTCCATTTCAGAAGCGCTGATAGGAGAGTTGCTGGCCGCCGACACGATCGTGATCGGCGCGCCCATGTACAACCTGACAGTCTCCGCACCATTGAAAGCATGGATCGACCAGATCGTGCGCATCGGCCGCACAGTTCATTACGGCCCGAACGGTCCCGATGGTGTTCTGAAAGGGAAGAAGGTCGTAGTCCTCACGTCGCGAGGCGGTGCGTTTCGCCCCGGCACTCCGACCGCTCAATATGACCATCAGGAGCCGTATCTGCGGCACATCCTGGCTTTCATCGGGCTGACCGACGTCACCTTCATCCACGCGGAAAACCAGAAGCCCGGAGACCTCGCGGAGCCTTCACGCGTAGCGGCCCTGGCGCAGATTCAGCAGGCTGCCGCACCGCAGCGTGAGGCAATCGCAGCGCAGTAACGTCACACAGCGTCACAGCAGGCAAAATCAAGGCCAACACGCCCATTTGGATTGGTCAATTTGGATTGGTCAATAAAGAAGAACTAAAGGAGATAAACTATGGCTAGCACCTCAACACTTTCTACTCGTTCGCAGTCGGCGGGTTCACAAGCCGGAAGCTCACAATCAACTACTCTTCCTCAGGACGTCGTCGCGCCAGTCGTTCTGCTGGGAAGGCTCCTGTTCGTCCTGATCTTCGTAATGGCAGGCCCGAATCATTTTGCCGCTCAGACCATCGCATACGCAGCCTCGCAGGGCGTGCCCCTCGCCTTGATCGCTGTCCCGCTCTCCGGCGTGATCGCGATCGCTGGAGGGCTGTCAATCCTGCTCGGCTACCGCGCCAAGATCGGCGCATGGCTGCTCGTATTGTTTCTGGCTTGTGTCACGCCGATGATGCACAACTTCTGGGCCGTCACTGATCCCATGATGCACCAGATGCAGATGATAATGTTCATGAAGAATCTGTCGATGATGGGTGGCGCGCTGCTGATCTCGCAATTCGGTGCAGGCCCGTGGAGTCTCGACGCGCGCCGCAAGTAAGCGTGGGTGGGGGTGGCGCAGCGCTTCAGCGCTGCGATAACCTCCCTCATCGACACGGGCTTTAGCTGCTGAGGTAAGGCATCATCGCCGCGATCTCATGACAACAAACTCTCAATCCGCTCCCTTGCCCACGCTGTTCATCCCGCACGGCGGTGGCCCCTGCTTCTTTATGGATTGGAATCCCCCCGACACATGGAACAGGATGGGGGCGTGGCTCGGAGGGCTCGCCAGCTCAATCGGCGTCACGCCAACAGCCATCGTTGTCATCTCCGGCCACTGGGAACAGCCGCTGTTTTCCGTGACGGGTTCGCCACACCCTCCGCTCATTTACGACTATCAAGGCTTTCCGCCGCATACTTATCAGTTGCGCTACGACACGCCGGGCACACCCGCGCTGGCCCAGCAGATCGCCGCGCTGTTGAACCAGGCTGGACTTCCCGTCCGTGTCAACCCCGAACGCGGCTTCGACCACGGCGTATTCATCCCGTTCAAGCTCCTCTATCCGAAAGCGGAGATTCCCATCGTCCAGCTGTCGTTGCGATCAGGACTCGATCCGCGAATTCACATTGAGGCGGGCCGCGCCCTTCATCCATTGCGCCAGCAGGGAGTGCTCATCGTGGGCAGTGGCATGAGCTATCACAACCTGCGCGGATTCGGCCCCGACTATGGCGCGGCCTCCGATCAGTTCGACGCCTGGCTTACGGATGCGGTTTGCGCGCCCAATGCCGACCTGCGAAATCAGAAACTGCAGCAATGGCAGACCGCGCCTCATGCCCGCCTGGCGCATCCGCGGGAAGAGCACCTGCTGCCGCTGATGGTCGCCTCCGGCGCCGCAGGCGAAAACCTGGGCCACCGCACCTTCACCGACCGCGTCATGGGGGTCACCGTATCCGCCTATCGGTTCGGTTGACTTAGTCCACAGACTTAGTCTACTCTGATGCAGTGGAAGTCAATATCCACGAGGCCAAGACCCACCTCTCCCGCCTGCTCCAGCGAGTCGCAGCCGGCGAGCAGGTAACCATCGCGCGCTCCGGCGTTCCAGTCGCCCGCCTCGTGGCAGTCGAGCCGCAAAAGAAGAAGATCCGCCCCCTGGGCATGGATCGCGGCAAGATATGGGTCGCAGACGACTTCGACGCCCCTTTGCCGGACGACCTGCTGAAGGCTTTTTACGGCGGGGAACTGCCGGAACTGGAGCCTAAGCGCCGGAAAAAGAAGCGATGAAGTATTTGCTGGACACCATGGTCTGGCTGTGGAGCGTGGGCCCGACGGACAAGATCGGCCGCTCCGGACTTGAGATCCTCACCAACGGCCTGGAGGAGATCTACCTGTCCGCCGCAAGTTCCTGGGAAATCGCGATCAAAACAAACTTAGGAAAGTACCAACTCACGGAGTCTCCCGACCGCTATGTGCCCAAAAGGCTTGTCCAACAAGGCATTCAGTCCCTTTATATAACTCAAGCGCACACCTTGAAGGTTTACGATCTCCCGCTGCATCATCAGGACCCTTTCGATCGACTGATCATCGCTCAGGCCATCGCTGAGAACATGACGGTGCTCACCGCCGACCGAGTATTCCGAAAGTATCCTGTAGACGTCTTGTGGTGTGGCAAATAAAAAGCCGCCTTCCCAGGCGGCTCTTCAAGTCAACGCTCCCGAATCCTACGCGGCGGTTTCTTCCGACACCGGCGGCTGGAACGGCTCATCGTAGCTGCCGCCGTAGATCGACGGCACCTTCGATCCCATGGGCCGAAGGTAAGTCGCCAGTTCGCCGCGATGGTGAATGCTGTGGTTGTTGAGGAATCCCAGATACAGCACCGCCGGCAGATTGAACACGCCGAAGAATTCAATGGGCGTCATCAACTGCTCCGGCGTCATCGCCGCTACGCGGGCCGCCCCGCGCTTCATGTTCTCGTCGTACCACGCCACCACCTCGGCTGAGGTTTGCGGCTTGTGTTCGGGCGTTTCCATGTTGAACTTCAGGGCGGCAATTCCGTCTAGAAATTGAATGTCGCTGTTAGCAATGTGCCACGCCAGTTCCTTCGCAGTGCGCGCGTTGGCGTCGGGCTTGTAGCTCGAAGCCACATCGGGCACGGCCGCGATAACCTTCTTGGTAATTTCCGCTTCACGCATGATGCCGTCGAGCGTCATGGCGCAGTAGCCTTGGGCAAATTCCGGGGTCATTCCTTGGGACATTGGTTTTCTCCTGAGTGAATTCCTGTTGGGCAAGAGGCCGAGAGGAGCGCAGGGTGCGCCCCTCGCCTAAACTGATCCGAACGGATTATACGCCGACCGGCTGTTTGCTGCGCACCGGCACTGGCGTCAGCCAGCCGTGGCGGTCCGTCTTCTCGCCGCGCACCACGGCGTAGAACTCTTTCTGGATCGCCCTGGTGATGGGGCCGATTCCGCCTTTGCCCACCTTGATCTTATCCACGGTGCGGATCGGCGTGATCTCTGCCGCAGTTCCAGTGAAGAAAGCTTCGTCGCAGATGTAGAGCATCTCGCGCGGAATCATCTGCTCCACGATTGGAATGCCCAGGTCGCGCGCGATCTGCAAGGTCGAATCGCGAGTGATGCCGGGCAGCACCGAGTTGCCCAGCGGCGCCGTGATCAGTTTCTCGCGATGCACGATGAACACGTTCTCGCCCGAACCTTCGCTCACAAACCCGTTCACGTCGAGCGCAATGCCTTCGGCAAAGCCGTTGACGATGGCTTCCATCTTGATGAGCTGCGAGTTCATGTAGTTCGCGCCCGACTTCGCCATGGCCGGCAAAGTATTCGGCGCGATGCGCGTCCACGATGAAACGCAGGCATCGCAGCCATCGTTCTCGCCGCCCAGATACTTTCCCCACGGATAATTGATGATGTAGACCTCGGTGGGCGAGTTGAAGGGATTCACTCCCGCCTCGCCATAGCCGCGCAGGATAATCGGCCGGACATAGCACGGCCATACTCCGTTGCTGCCCACGGTCTCAAGCATGGCGCTCACGATCTGCTCGCGGCTGAAGTCAACCTCAATGCGGTAGACCTTCGCGGAATTCAGCAGGCGCTCAATGTGCTCATGGGCGCGGAAAATCGCGGGGCCCGAAGGCGGCGCGTAGCAACGGATCCCCTCGAACACCGAAGAGCCGTAGTGCACCACATGCGACATCACATGAATCGTCGCCTCATCCCACGGGATGAGCTTGCCATTGTGCCAGATGTTTTCCGATTTCTGAATCGCCATGCGGACTCCCTTCGGCTCCGGTGTGTGTCGTCCCAAGTTCAGTAACGTTCAGTAACGAGGGCTGAATCCTTGCTCTGGCACTGCAGGGAGCGAGGCGTAATAAACCCAACCAGCGTTACAGGACATTATAGCTGAGGTTGGGTTGGTATCAGCGCGGAAGCTGCGGCCCGATTCACCTGGGCCGCTGAACCCCTCGGCTTCGCTCAGGGCAGGCTGCTTCGCGCGGCTCGCCCGGATTCCCTCGACAAGCTCGGCACAGGCTCCTTCGCTGCGCAAAGAACACTTGCTCAGCATGACGATTCAAACCGAGCGGTGGCGCGTGGCGTCACGGGCGGCGGCCGCGGGCTTGGCCGGGGCGGGCGGCTTGGGGCGAGCCGAATCGAGCGCGGCGGCGGGCCTGGAAGGCGGAGCTGGAGTCAAGACTATCCGCTTGGGCCGCGGAATTCGGGCAAACGCGCCAGCCGTCCCGCCGCGTACCTTTAAACGTACACCACGCGCGTGTCAAGTCTACTTTAGTAGGCATTCGATGTCCTCGAAAGTAGACATTTCTTCCACAGCCTAACCCGTTGAATCCATTGACGCGGCCAAAATGCCGTACGTGGAATCAACAAGTTACGCCAAAAGTTTTTGTGATTTTGAAATGTTCCGGTCACATTCAGCACAATGTTCCGACCGGAACATTATGACGAATTCGCGCCTTACGGAACTCCTACTCGCTGGTGAAGTAGTCCACCGTCACTGGATTTTCGAACAGCGAGTAGTCGCGCGTGACGACCGTGATGCCGCTGTCGGTGACGAAGTAGCGCGAGCGGTCGGCTTCAGTGTCATAGCCGATCGTCGTGCCCTCGGGCAGGTGGACGTTGCGGTCGATGATGCAGCGCCGGATGCGGCAGTGGCGTCCTACAGCGACGTGCGAGAACAGAATGCACTGGTCCACTTCAGAGTAGGAGTTCACGCGCACGTCAGGAGAGAGGATGGAATTCTTGACGAGGCCTCCGGAGACGATGCAGCCATTCGACACGATGGAGTCGAGCGCAGTGCCCATGCGTTCTTTTTCTGCGAACACAAACTTCGCCGGCGGATACTGGCGCTGGTGCGTGCGGATGGGCCAGTCGTGATCGTAGAGGTTGAAGATGGGAGAGACGGAAACGATATCCATATTGGCTTCGTAGTAGGCCTCGAGCGTGCCCACATCGCGCCAGTAGAGCGCCTCTTTTTTATTCTCATCGATGAAGTCGTAGGCGAACACGCGATAGTCGTCGACCATCTTGGGCAGAATGTCTTTGCCGAAGTCGTGGCTGGAGCTTTGATCCTCGGCGTCTTTCAGCAGCACTGGGATGAGCACGTCGGCGTTGAAGAGGTAAACGCCCATCGAGCCCGCCACCTTATTGGGGTTCCATGGCGAACGCAGCTTGGTTTCTTTTGGTTTCTCTTCGAAGCCATTGATGCGGCCGTCTTTGTCGACGTCGACCACGCCGAAGCGCGAAGTCTCTTCGAGATCGATCTGGATGGTGGCGAGCGTGATGTCGGCGGCGGAGTCCTGGTGCTGCTTCATCATCTTCTGGTAATCCATTTTGTAGATGTGATCGCCGGAAAGAATGAGGACGTGCTTGGGCTGCTCGGAGCCGATGGAATAAATGTTCTGATAAACCGCGTCGGCGGTGCCCTGATACCACTGATCGCTAACACGTTTCATGGGCGGAAGAACCTCGACAAACTCTCCGACTTCGCGGCCCAGGATGTTCCAGCCTTCGCGGATGTGGCGATTCAGCGAGAGCGCTTTGTATTGCGTGAGGATGTAGACGCGGCGCAGATCAGAGTTGAGGCAGTTGGAGAGAGTGATGTCGATGATGCGATACATTCCGCCGAAGGTGACTGCGGGTTTGGCGCGGTCGCGAGTGAGAGGATAGAGGCGTTCGCCAGCGCCCCCGGCGAGAAGGACTCCGAGAGTGTCTTTCATGGTCATGGAATCACCCCAGAGAAACAGTAGATGGTAGCACAGGCGTAGAGGTTGGCGGCGATGCGGAGCGTGCGGTACTGTCCTAAACTAGCTTAGGACAGTACCGAGCGTGCAGTGTTCTTGATTAGTGAGTCGCGGTGCGCCGGGCTTCGCCCAGGCTTGGACAGCCGAGGCGGCTGTCCCTACATGATTTATTTCCGGTTGCGGTAGGGCGCGATCTGTTGCTTAACAGCGTCGAGGGCTCCGAAGCCCCAGAGGTTGGAGGGTTCGATGTCGTCGTCGGTGTTGGCGTCGAAGCCTTCGTCGGGCGGAACGAACTCGTTGAACTGATGAATGATCAGGAAGATGGGTTCGAGTTGATTCGCGTATGTCATGAAAGAACTGAATGTTTCGTAGGTTCCGTTTGTTCCGAAACGTAATGCATCGTCGGGACAGTAGGGAAGAGCGTTCTCATTCGGGCATCCCCAGCCGTACGCACCGGCACTGGCGATCGACGAGGTCAAGTTTTCTACTCGTGAGCCGGGCTGGTTATAGGAAGGATAGTAGAGTGCACACTTCTCAATCCGTGCATTGCCTTGGCGCAAACAGCAGGTTCCTCACCGCGCTTTCAGCGCGGTTCGGAATGACAAAACTCGGGGAGATCCTGCAGGGCGAGGCGAAGCAGGTCAGTGAAGCAGGTCAGTAAGGTCGGTTTACTCTTCGCGGAGCAGGACCATGGGATCGACGGAGAGGGCGCGGCGGGCGGGGATCCATGTGGCCAGCAGGCCCAGCAGCGCCATGGCTAGAACTACACCGGCCAATACCAGCGGATCGCGGGGAGTTGCCTGATAGACGATGGACGCGAGTACGCGGCTGGCTAGAATTCCCAGAAGTAAGCCTGCGGCGGAGCCGATTGCCAGCAATTTGAGGGCGCGTCCTAACGCGGCCTGTAAGACTTCTTTGCGCTGGCCGCCGAGGGCTACGCGAATTCCCAACTCGCGCATGCGCTTGCTGACGGAGTAGGCCGCCATGCCGAAGATGCCGCTTACCGCCAGCATCGCGCCCATCCCGCCCATCACGCCTAGCGACATGGTCGCCAGACGCGGAGCCAGTAAAGCTCCGTCCAGTTCCTGGGTCCACGGTTTGGGAGTGTAGGGCAGGCCTGCATCCAGGTTTTGCATTACGCTCTTGATGGCTGCGGTCAGTTGCTGCGGATCCTGGTTCGAGCGTACGACGATACACGCCTGACTCGATGGCGATTGCAGAATGGGGAAAAACATTGCCGGGGTTGGATCTTCGGCGAGGCTGGCATATTTTCCGTCTTCTGCGATGCCTACTACTTGTATGCGCGAGCCGTCCTTCATTTTGTAATAACCGCCCATGGCGTTGGTTACGGATCCGAAGATCTTGTTGGCAAACTCACGGTTGATTACGGCTACGCGGGGCGAGTTTCTGTCGTCATGCCAGGTGAGACTGCGGCCCGAGAGCAAAGTTGTCTGGGCAGCATCGAAGTATCCGGGGGAGATGTTGTAAGTGGCGGCTTCTGCGGCGGAATTCGATGGCCGCAGGTCTGTAGTTTTGTCGGTAAAGATATTCGTGCCGTTTGAGCCGTAAAACAACGGGGGACGATCTACTAATCCCACGGAGGTTACGCCCGGAATTGTTTCCAACGCGTCGATCATGCGCTTTTGCATGACGGGCACGCTGTCGCCGGTGTAACCGGCCATGCTGAGAGCGGTTTCCACCAGCGTTGCGCCTTTTGGTTCAAAACCGAAATTGCTGTGCAGCGAGCGCATCAGCCCTCGAACGGCGACCAGCGAAGAAGTCACCAGCACGGCGCAGATGGCAATTTGCGCGACCAGCAACACGTCGCGGACAGTGATCCTCCGTCCGGTGTGCCCGGCAATGATCCCGGTTGAACCCGCCTTGACGACCTCATATGGATTGGTGCGGAGAACTTGCCGAACCGGGACCGCGCCAAACAGGAAGCCACTGGCTAGAGCCAACAGCAACGCGACGAGGTAGACATTTGCGTCCGGGTTGATGGGGATGGTGAGGGGGACGGTGGGAAGTGGGCGCCACGCGCTCATGGCGCGCAATAAGAGAATGCTGCCCCAGAGACCGGCCGCGCCTCCGATTAGTGAAATCAGGACGGCTTCGGTAAAGAGACCTCGCAGAATGCGTTTGCGGCTTGATCCGAGCGCGAGCCGCAGAGCAACTTCCCGGGAGCGATCCGCGGCGCGCGCGGCAAACAAGCTGCCCAGGTTGGCGCAGGCGGCCAGCAGAATCAATCCCGCGAGCAGCATTAATCCGGTAAGGAATGCCTTGGTTGGAGCGCCCATCCAGTCCCCGGCAAGGCCTGGACGCGCCAGGGTGAAGGTCATGTTGCCGTCTTCTTTGGGATAGATTTTTTCCAGATTCGTGCCAATGGAGTTCAGATCGGAAATCGCCTGGGCCGGGGTGACACCGGCTTTCAGGTGTCCCAATATCATTAGAAGAAAGTGGTTGCTGCGAGCGGTCAGAACATTCTCGCCCTCTATTTGCTCCTGGTTCACTAAAGGCGCCCAGAAATCGGGACCGACAAATAACAAAGTCCCACGGAAGTTTTCTGGGGCTACACCGAGGATGGTAAAGGGATGCTTGTTGAGTTGAACAACGCGGCCCACCACGCCGCGATCGTCCTGAAAATGGGTGTGCCAATAGGCGTAGGTGAGCACGATATAGGGAGCGCTGTTGGGGCCGCGCTCATCGGCGGCGTGAAAGAAACGACCGAGATAGGGCTGGATGTGCAGTGCGTCGAAATAGTTTCCGGTGACTTCGAGGATCCAGGCGGCGGATGGATTGTTGCCGGTATCGATGCCTACCGATGTGACGTTGTAGGCTGCCAGGTCTTCAAAGGTGCGGTTGCGGTCGCGCAGGTCCTCATAGTCGGGATAGGAGTGATTGATGGCTTTGTCGTGTCCGCGCTGGATGGCGTAGAGGCTCGTGGCCTGAGGCACATTCAGCGGGCGCAGGATGAGCGCGTTCATCAGGCCAAAAACTACGGCGTTGGCGCCGATGGCCAGGGCCAGGGTTAGGACGGCGGCGATGGCGAACCCGGGGGACTTGCGCATCTGGCGCAGGGCGAGGCGAAGGTCCTGGAGCAGGGTGGTCATGGTCGGCCCTTCGGTGACTGTATGGTTACGTGAAAAGAAATGACGGCGTCAGCCTTCAGGCCAAATTTATTGACGTCCCAACCGGCAACCGCAGAAAATACCGGATTTCCTTCGTGGGCATCGCGCACTGGCGGAGAAGAAATGATCGTATAGTCCTGCCCAGCGTGCGCGAGAGTTGACCGCCGGTCTGGATAAGATACATCACCGGGGCGCAGGATCAATGCTAGGAGCATCGCGCAAAGGATGACATTGGCGGCGATGGCGAGGGCCAGAGCGAGGATTGCGGTTAGTCCGGGGCCGGGGTGGTGTTTCGCGAAGTGTGGGTCCTGCGGCATGGTGGTCATGGTGGGCCTCTGCGTAACGATCTAGGCTACATGACAGAGAAGGGCAATTCGAGAGCCAGAGTTTCGCAGATGCAAGTGTATGAGAACGAAGCGGCTTGGGGGACATCGGGGGAGTGGGGAGCAGGGTTTGGTGTCCGGTCTCGCGGGAGGGTGTCCATGAGTGAACAGGGATGGGGCCGGCGGGCTTCGCCCTGCCGGGACAGCCCCTTCGGCTCGGCTCAGGGCAGGCGAGGCGGCTGTCTCTACGTGAGTATCTTAGTTATTTTTCTTTTTCTTCTTCGATTTTGATGCGGAGGGATTTCAGGAATTTTAGATCCTGATCGTTGATTTTGAATTCGGGATTGGTCGAGAGAGTGGTGACGAGGGAAGTCTTGTCGGAAGATTTTTCGCCCTGCTTGCTGACGCCGATGGTGGCTTCGAGGACCAGGAAAATGTCGTAGCCGCCCTCTTTGATGCGGGAGACGACTTCGGCGATCTGTTCGGAGTCAGAGAGAGATTCGTTAATGGCTTCGCCGAGTTCTTTCATGAGCTGCTTAAGTTGCTGGTCCACTTAGTCCCCCGATCGACCGTCCTGCTCCGGCTGAACATGTGATTAGATGCCTGCGGAGCCCGAAGCGTTTCGGTTGCGGCGCAGGTTTGCGTCATTGTAGCGCCAGACGCTGTTAAAATCGAGGCTGTGAGCAAGGTTTCTACTGTACAAAAGTTAGGGGTGGTGGCGCGCGTGGCGGGGCAGCAGGTCAAGCGCAGCCGGATCGGGCGAGCGGCGGCGAGCGCCGTCTCGACTACGGCACGCGCTTTTGGGCGGGCGGCGCGTCAGTTATGGCTGGAGGTTACAGGGTTTATTTTTCTGGCGATGGCGGGGGCGGGCGGGATTGAGGCGGTGAGAGAGTATGGGAAATATCAGGCTGGACGGGCCGGGGTTCGGGGTCTGGTGGTTGCAATTTGCTTCACAGTGACGTTTGCGTGGTTTGGGGTGAGTTCGTTCTGGAGGGTGCGGCAGAAGGGCAAGGGCGGGGCGCGGTGATGGTGGTCGGCTTCAGCGGCGCTGCAGGCGACAGCAGATTCCTCTGCGCTTCGCGCTTCGGAATGACAAGGAAGCTTCGCGCTTCCGGAATGACAAGATTTGTTTTGGGCGACAAAGTTTAGGTTCGGAAAGAGTGTTGAATCATGGCAAATGCAGTTAAGGTAGCGAATCAGGGCGCGGTAGCGGAAGTTGAGACGTCATCGCATATGCCGGTGAAGGCGCTGTACACTCCGGCGGATCTTAAGGGCTCGGATTACGAGAGCGAGGTTGGTTATCCCGGCGAGTATCCGTTTACGCGGGGCGTGCAGGCCACGATGTACCGCGGGCGGTTGTGGACCATGCGGCAGTATGCGGGCATGGGGGACGCGGAGGAGTCGAACAAGCGCTACAAATATTTGCTGGCGAATGGGACTACCGGGTTTCGGTGGCGTTTGATTTGCCCACGCAGATCGGGATGGATTCAGACCATGCGCTGGCCGCGGGTGAAGTGGGCAAGGTGGGCGTGGCGATTGATTCCATCGAAGATATGGAGCGGCTGCTTGCGGGCATCGAGCTGACCAAGATTTCTACATCGATGACCATCAATGCAACGGCCTCTATTTTGCTGGCGTTGTATGTGGCGGTGGCGCGGCGGCAGGGAGCGGACATCCGCAAGCTTTCGGGGACGGTGCAGAACGACGTGTTGAAGGAGTACATCGCGCGCGGGACTTACATTTATCCGCCGCAGCAGGCACTGCGCGTGATTACCGACGTGTTTGCCTGGGCGAAGGAGAATGTGCCGGACTGGAATACGATTTCGATTTCCGGCTACCACATGCGCGAGGCAGGATCGACGGCGGTGCAGGAAGTGGCGTTCACGCTGGGCAATGGGATGACTTATGTGGAGGCCGCGATCAAGGCTGGGCTGGATGTGGATAAGTTCGCGCCGCGGCTGTCGTTCTTCTTTAATGCGCACAGCAATTTTCTGGAAGAGGTGGCGAAGTACCGCGCGGCGCGTCGCATGTGGGCGCGCATTATGCGGGAGCACTTCAAGGCGAAGAATCCGAAGTCGTGGATGCTGCGGTTTCATACGCAGACGGCGGGGTCGACGCTGACGGCGCAGCAGCCGGAGAACAATATTGTGCGGACGGCGATCCAGGGGCTGGCGGCGGTGTTGGGCGGGACGCAGTCGTTGCACACGAATTCGTACGACGAGGCTTTGGCGCTGCCAACGGAGGCGGCGGCACGGATTGCTTTGCGCACGCAGCAGGTGATTGCTTATGAATCGGGCGCGCCGCAGACGGTGGATCCGCTGGCGGGATCGTATTACATTGAGGCGCTGACCAATGAGATCGAGAAGCGCGCGGCCGAATATCTGGGAAAGATTGAAGTGATGGGCGGAATGCTGAAGGCGATCGAGCGCGGATTTGTGCAGCAGGAAATTCAGAACGCGGCGTATGAATATCAGCAGGCGGTGGATCGCGGGGATGCGGTTGTGGTTGGAGTGAACCGCTTCGAAGTGGAAGAAGAGAAGCCGATTCCGATTCAGAAGATCGATCCGGCGCTGGAGCCAAAGCAGATCGAGCGGGTGCGGGCGCTGCGGGCAAGGCGGGATGCGGGGCCGTGGAAAGCGGCGTTGGCGGGCGTGGAGGACGCGGCGCGGTCGGGGGAGAATGTTATGCCCCGGATTCTGGCGGCAGTGGAGGCTTACGCGACCGTGGGAGAGATTTCCGATGCGATGCGGAGGGTCTTTGGGGAGTATCGCGAAGCGGTGGTGATTTGAAAACCGTCGTCGGTCGTTAGTCGTTGGCTCAGCCATCCGCTGACTGATGATCGATCCGCGGAAACTGTGTCTCAGTCTCTGCAAAAGTCCATCCTTGCTTATGGTTCGTGCGGAATGGTAAGGGACTTTCTTCTCATTCGGCAGGCCTCGATGGAGGCGGCCAAGGCATTTAATGAAAAATTTACTTGCAGTCTCTCGCCGTGTTGGATACTGTATGTGCACCACTTCGCGCTTGGGGCTCGAAGCTCGAACTTTTGCTTATACTCTTAAGTCCTGATCTCTAGTTATTAGCCTCTTTCCGGTTTATCAAAAAAATTACGAACCAACATAGCGGTCGCTTTGAGGCTGAGCCAATCGGTCGCTTCAACGCCCCGCTGAATGAGGAAAGCATGAAGACTCTGCCGTCCCTGCACCACGAGCCGTCTATCCCCAACCCCAAGCTCAACCGCGCCGCAGTTGCAATAGTTCCAGCACTGTTGCTTTTGTTTGCAGTTCCCGCATTTGCCGGAAACCTGGTGCTGAGTGCCACCGGCGGCACGTTCGCAATGGGCACCACGGTGGGATCCAATGTCACGCTGACCGGTGCCACGACGACGAGTCCGGCCGGGAGCATTTCCTTCTCCTGCACCGTCAGCTCAATAGGCGGTAGTTATCCAGTGGTGTACGCCTGCACGGGCGGCAGCTTTACTTTCACTTCAAACGATGGGTTGACTACCGTGTCCGGCACCTTCACCACTGCCGCGGTCGATGAGTGGATCTACGGAGGCGGCAGGGGCGGGCAAACACACTATAGCTATGAATTTCTCGGTCCATTTTCCGGGATCGAAACACTCAGCGGCGTCAGTGCGGCCGTGAATGGCGAAATTGTGGTGACCGTAGGAACCTTCACCACCCCGCTTGGCTCGACCACTGCTGGCGCCAGCACTACCGGCGTGAACTGGGACTACACGCCTATGTACGTCGCGGACTATTCGTTTTCGCGCATCATCCGGGTGGACGACCTGTCTGGAACCAACGAGTTGTCCTTCGGCTCGACCGGGACAGGCACCAACCAGTTCTACGGCACCAGCGGAATTGCCGTGGATTCGAGCGGCCGCATTTATATTGGGGATCTCTACAACGCGCGCATCGTCCGTATCGATGACATGACCGGTAAGAACTGGACCACATTTGGCACCTATGGTTCCGGGGCAAACCAGTTCAGCTACGCGACCGGCGATATTGCGATTGACTCGCTGGGCCGCATCTACGTTTGTGACCTTGGCAACGGCCGTATCGATCGTTTCGACGACATGAGTGGCACAAACTGGACCACATTTGGCACTCCCGGCACTGGCGCCAACCAGTTCGAGGGCCCTACCGGAATCGCATTCGATTCAGCCGGAAACATCTACATCGCCGATAACGGCAACGGGCGCATTATTCAGATGGCTGACATGAACGGTAAAAATGGACTACATTCAGCCCGGCCGGCGCGGTCACCCACGTTGCCATTGATCCACAGAATCGGATCATCTACGGCGACTCCCCACCCAACACCATTAGTCGGATTGACAGTATCACGGATGCTAACCCGGTCACCCTATCTTTTGGCAGCGCAGTAGCCGGGATCAACGGTATACAGGTCGATATGTACGGAACCACCTACGTGGCCACACAGTACGGTGGCGAAATCCTGTTTGATGACATTACCACCGGTGCTGGACTCTCGTCCGCCAATCTGATCAGCCAGCCGAGCGGCATCGCTGTTGTGCCCGTGCCTAATCCCGTTCCTGCTGTCAAGCTCTCCGGCACCAGCCTGACGTTTGCTGCGCAGAATACTGGAACGGTCAGTCCTCCGCAGAACATCACCCTGACGAATTTCGGCAGCGCGCCGCTCGATCTCACCCTAACAGCGTCGAAGGATTTCCAAGTCGGTGGCACCTGCCCCAGCGCCTTAGGGGGCGGATACAATTGCACCATTTCGGTAAGCTATGCTCCCACTGTGACTGGAGCCGAAACCGGCACGGTGACGCTCACAGACAATGCCTTCACAGGCACGCAAACCATCGCTCTGAGCGGTACTGGCACTGCTCCGGTCGTCGGTATCTCTCCGGGCACGGTGAATTTCCAGCCGCAGTTAATCAATACCAGCAGCAGTGCGCAGGCCGTATTCCTCAGCAACACCGGCACGGGACCGCTCACCTTCAGCGGATCCGCGATCTCCACCACAGGCGATTTTGCCCAGACCAACAATTGCGGTTCGGCCCTTGCTGCCGGGACGGTATGCCAGATCAATGTCACCTACAAACCGACCATCGTTGGATCCGAGACTGGAAAGCTGACCGTGATGAGCAACGCCGCTACCCAGACGGTGACGCTCACGGGAACCGGGTCGTCCGCGACTCCGAGCTACTCGGTTTCGCCAGAAAGTGTGGAGTTCTCGCCGCAGCTCATCAACACCAAGAGTACGTATCAGTCGGTGGTTCTGACCAACACCGGGACGACGTCCTTCACGGTGAGTAGCTCCTCGATCACCGGCGACTTCTCGAAAACCGGGACGTGCGGAACTCTCAAAGCCAAACAGACCTGCACATTCAAGGTTTACTTTACGCCTAAGGCCGGAGGCACCCGCACCGGTACGCTGACTTACAATCTCTCGACCGGAACGACCATCACGGTCGCGCTGACTGGCACGGGCGAAGCCACCGCCACGGGCTGGCTGACCTTCAATCCCTCGTCGCTCAACTTCAATAATGGATACGTCGTGGGGGACAATCCCAGCATGACCATCACGGTCACCAACACCAATGGGATTTTCGCCGGCATCTACAAGATCACCAAGACTGGCTCCAGCACCTTTACCCAGACGAACAACTGCGGGAGCGGTCTTGCTGCCAACGCGACCTGCACCATCACGGTGACGTTCACGCCCACCAAGGTAGGAACCGTGACCGGAACGCTGACGGTGACAGAAAGCGCCGGCACGGCTCACGCCATCGCGCTGAGCGGGACCGCAGTTCCCGGCAATTAGGATGTAGACAACACACACTCACAAGGGATGGCTTGGCCGTCTCGCCTTTCGCCGAAAAGAAAAATCCCGCCCAAGGCGTCTTGGGCGGGCTTTCTTTCTGCCTGATGGATGCGGAGAAAATCAGCTAAAGAAATTTAGGACTTACCCTCACAAATAGCTCAACCACCAATCCTTGCGGCGTTGTTTTACTGCCATGAACCAGCGGCAAGGGTGGTAGAGGATGACTACTACCGTGATCCCCACATCAGATATGACTTTGGCTCAAGCAACAGAGTTAGTCTGAGGTTTTATAGTCGCAGGCGTTGCGGCAGGGCTCGCAGTACATGAGTCCGTCTTTGCAGATGCGGATGTCGAGTTGCGACTGACAAAGGACGCAGAACTTGTCGCAGTCGCACTGATCTTCCGGCATTTCGCACTGGCCGCAGCGAAATTTGGAGGGCGCGGTTCCGTAGGACATGACAGTAATGTAGCGCGGGTTTGCGGTGTGGAAAACGTGCCGTTGGTAACTCCATTGTTGAGTCTTGATTGCTGATTGTGGATCGAAAATCTTTCGCGTGTCAGTCCGTACTCTCAGTCAACAATCGGCAGTTCCTTCCTCTGCGATGCCCGTGCCATATAATTCCTAGCAATGACCTTCCAACAGGTGCTGGATGGAGCGGAAGTCCTCACGCATAGCGGGGATCCGGCGGTGAGTAGTGTGGAATATGACTCGCGGCGAGTGAAGCCGGGGTGCTTGTTTGTGGCTATGCGGGGCGAGTCGAGCGATGGCAATCGGTTCATCGATCAAGCGATTTCATCTGGAGCGGTCGCAGTAGTGACGGACTCGGCGGCGGAGAAGGCGCGTGCGGGTGTGGCTTGGGCGGTGGTTCCGAACGGCCGCCGGGCTTTGGCGCGGATTAGCGCGAACTTTTACAAGAAGCCGGCGGAGCGGATTGCGATCACGGGAATCACCGGGACGAATGGGAAGAGTACGACTGCGTTTCTGGTGGAATCGATTCTTGCGGCGGCAGGGCGGAAGAGCGCACTGATCGGGACGATTGAGTATCACGTGGCGGGGAAGATTTTGCCGGCGCCACATACCACGCCGGAGGCGCTCGAACTGAATCGCATTTTCAGCGAGGCTTTGGGGAACGGCGCGACGGATGCGGTGATGGAGGTTTCCTCGCACGCCTTGGCGCAGGAGCGCGTTTTTGGTGTGCCGTTTGATGTGGCCGTGTTTACCAATCTGACGCGTGACCATCTCGATTATCACAAGACGATGGAAGGGTACTTCGCGGCCAAGCGGGTACTGTTTGAGGGCTGTGGCACCGATGCGCCGCGAGCTGTGGTGACGAATTTGGATGATGAAGCCGGCGCGAAACTGGCGGAGTTCAGCAGGAAGCGGAGTTCAGTCGTGCTCAAGTATGGATGGGAGCGCGGCGACTTTCACGCGGAGAAAGTGGAGATTACTACGCGCGGGACGCGATTTGATTTGGTGACGCCCGGGGGGAAGATCGCGGTGTTCTCGGCGCTGATTGGGCGCGTGAATGTGTACAACATTCTGGCGGCGGCGGGGGCGGGCTACGCACGCGGATGTTCGGCGCAGGCGATTGCGAAAGGGATCGATACGCTGGCATGTGTTCCCGGAAGGTTTGAGCGCGTAGATTGCGGCCAACCGTTCACCGTTGTGGTGGACTATGCGCATACGGACGACGCTTTGCGGAATCTTGCGGCGCTCGCACGAGAGTTAGTTTCTAGCGCGAAGGGTCGCGTGTTGACTGTGTTTGGATGTGGTGGAGATCGCGACCGGAAGAAGCGTCCGTTGATGGGAGAGGCGGCGGGGCGGGGCAGCGATTTTGTGGTGCTGACGTCGGACAATCCCCGGAGCGAGGATCCGCTGGCGATTATTAATGATGCGGTGGTGGGGCTGCAGAAGACTGGGGTGAAATACACCGTCGAGCCGGACCGGCGTAAGGCGATTGCACAGGCCATTGGCGAGGCGCGGCCGGGAGACATTGTGCTGCTGGCTGGAAAGGGGCACGAGAAGGTGCAGGTCACGCGGGAGGGGTCGGTTCCGTTTGACGATTTGGAAGTGGCGCGTGGGGCGCTGCGGGCGTCGGGGTTCGAGTGCGAGGCGGCTCGGGCGGGAGCGAGAGCATGAAACTAACCTTGGGCAGGATTGCCGAATTTGTTTCCGCCGCGGGGATGTTCGCTCCTGACGATGTGGCGCAGGGTTATTCGATCGACTCGCGCACGGTTGGTCCGGGCCAGCTTTTCTTTGCGGTGAAGGGGGAGCGGCTGGATGGGCACGACTTTGTCGAGCAGGCGCTGGATAGGGGAGCTGTCGCGGCGGTTGTGCGCCGGGATCAGTTGGGACGTTATCCGAAACAGGCGCGATTGCTGGCTGTGGAAGACACGCTGGTCGCGCTGCAGACTCTGGCCATGGCGGTGCGCAAGCTATGGGGCAAGCCGCTGGTCGGGGTGACGGGGTCGATGGGAAAGACGACTACGAAGGAAGCGATCGCGCAGGTTCTGGCTTCGCGATTTCGGGTGCTGAAATCGGAAGGGAACTTCAACAATCATTTCGGTTTGCCGCTGATGCTTTTGAAGCTGGAGCCAGAGTATGACGTGGCCGTGATTGAGATGGGGATGTCGCACGCGGGGGAAATTCGGGCGCTGGCCAAGATCGCGCAGCCGGAGACGGGCGTGGTGACCAACGTTGCGCCGGTGCATCTGGAGTTTTTTGATTCGGTGGCGGGGATTGCGCGGGCCAAGTATGAGTTGGTGGAAGTCACTGCCGTCGGGTGGGACGGCGGTGCTGAACGCCGACGATGAGTACGTTTCGCAGTTTGGCCGCGATTTCCAAGGAAAAGTGGCGATGTATGGCATGCGGGCTACCGCGGATGTGCGGGCAGAGAAAATCCAGTCGAAGGGTGCGGAGGGGTCGGAGTTCGATGTGGTGATTGGGGGCGTACGCGAGCGGGCCCGGCTGCCGCTGGTGGGCGAACACAACGTCCTGAATGCGCTGGCGGCTGTGGCGGTGGGGTTGGACCGCGGGCTGAAGCCTTCGGAGGCGGTTGGGGCACTGGCCGGATTGGCTCCAGCGGATAAACGCGGAGAGGTAGTCCGACTGGGCAACATCACGGTCATCAACGATTGTTACAATTGCAATCCGAAAGCGCTGAATGCGATGGTGGACGCTTTGGCGGCGATGGCGGCGTCGCGTCGCATTGTGGTGGCGGGCGCGATGCTGGAACTTGGTCCGACTGCGGAGGAATTGCACCGGCAGGCTGGCCACCATATTGCGGAGAAAAAGATCGATGCGCTTTTGGGTGTGAGCGGGCCCGCGAAAGCCATGGTAGAAGCGGCGCGGCACGCGGGGATGCGGGCCGAGTTCGTGTCTACGCCGGAAGAAGCCGGAGAATGGCTGGCGCGCGAGACGCGCGACGGCGACGTGGTGCTGATGAAGGCTTCACGCGGGGTGAAGCTGGAGAAAGCGCTGGATGTTTGGAAGAGCCGCCGTGCCGGCTCAGGATTAAGTGGTAGTTAAGATTACGGAGCGGGACGGAGGCTGATTGCTCTACTGGCTGTTGTTCCTGAAGCTGCAGCGTTATTTTCCGCCGTTCCGCATCTTCCGGTATTTGACGTTCCGTACTGCATTTGCAAGTCTGACTGCTCTGTTTACCGCGCTGATCGTGGGGCCGCTGGTGATCAACCGGCTGCGGGAATTCCAGATTGGACAGTACATCCGGGAAGAAGGTCCGAAGGCTCATCAGAAAAAAGCGGGGACGCCGACCATGGGCGGTTTGCTGATCGCGATCGCGATTGTGGTGCCTACTTTGCTGTGGGCGGACTTGAGCAACCGATTCGTATGGATTGCGGTGTTTGCCACGTGCGCGTTTGCGGCCATTGGTTTCACCGACGACTACACGAAAGTTGTGCATCGCCGGAATCTGGGTTTAACCGGGCGTGCAAAGCTGGGGCTGCAGATTGCGACTAGCATCGTGATCGCCGTGATGCTGATCGCGATGCAGACCTATGGGATGTATTCCACCAGGCTGATTGTGCCGTTTTTCAAGCACTTTAATCCCGACCTCGTGGTGCAGAACCTGGAACGGTTCCCGCATCTCTGGCCGCTTGCGTTCTTGCCCTTTATCACATTCGTGGGTTTCGTGATTGTGGGATCGAGCAACGCCGTCAATCTTACGGACGGGCTGGATGGTCTGGCGATTGGCTGCACGGTGATTGCAGCGGGCGCGCTGACGGTGCTGACATATTTGAGCGGGCACGCGACTTTTGCGAGTTATCTGGAAATCCCAAAGATGCCACAGGTGGGCGAGTTGACGATTTTCTGCGGGGCGATGGTGGGATCGTCGATCGGTTTCTTGTGGTACAACGCGCATCCGGCGGAAGTTTTTATGGGCGACGTGGGATCGCTGGCTCTGGGTGGGGCAATCGGGACGGTCGCCGTAATCATCAAGCAGGAATTGCTGCTGCCGTTTATTGGCGGAGTGTTTGTGATCGAAGCACTGTCGGTGATCCTGCAGGTGGGATCGTATAAGCTGCGGAAGAAGAGGATCTTCAAGATGGCGCCGATCCATCATCATTTCGAGTTGATGGGATGGTCGGAATCCAAAATTATTGTGCGGTTCTGGATTGCTTCGCTGGTGTTTGCGCTGTTCGCGCTGACGACGCTGAAACTGAGGTAGAAGTGCAGTGGTCAGTGGTCGGTGGCCAGTGGCCAGTGAAAGGCCGATACGGGTTTTATTGTTGGTTTTGCTGATCACCAGCCACTGACCACTTTTTCGAATGATGGAACTCAAAGACAAACGCGTGCTGGTGGTTGGCCTCGGCAAGTCCGGGGTGGCGTCGGCGCTTTTTTTGAAGGCGCATGGGGCGCGGGTTACTGTTTCCGACACCAAGAGCGGAGATGAACTCCGGAACGAGATTCCCTCGCTGCTCGATCATGGGATTACGGTTGAGACCGGCGGGCACGGTGAGCGTACTTTTCGCGGCCAGGATTTGATCGTCGTTAGTCCTGGGGTTCCGGTGGATGCGCCGTTGCTTACTCAGGCTCGATCGCTAGGCGAGGTGGTGATTGGCGAGATTGAACTGGCGGCGCAGTTTTTGCCGGGACCGATTGTCGCGATCACAGGATCAAACGGGAAGACTACGACGACCTCTTTGACGGGCGAGATTCTGACTGCGGGCGGCTTACCGACGCTGGTTGGGGGAAACATCGGCACTCCAGCCATATCGCTGGCGGAGCGCGCTAAACCAGAGACGGTGATTGTGCTGGAGGTCTCTAGCTTCCAACTGGAGACGATTCAGACCTTTCGGCCAAAGATTGCCGTGGTGTTGAATGTAACGCCCGATCATCTGGACCGGCACCGCACGCTCGAAGTCTACGTGGATGCGAAGGCACGTATTTTTGAGAATCAGCGCGGCGATGATTTTGCCGTGCTCAATGAGGACGATCCGACCTGCGTTTCGATGGCGGTTCGGACTCGGGCGCAGGTGTTCTGGTTCAGCCGGCAGAAAGAAGTTAAGCAGGGGGCATGGGTGAGCGAGGGGAACATTCTGTTTCGCGACGGCCGGGGACAGAGCGAGATCATGCTGGTCTCCGAGATTCCGCTGAAAGGTGCGCACAATCTGGAGAACGTTCTGGCGGCAGTGTGCGCGGGGGCGCTGATGGGATGCGCTCCAGAGAAAATTCGGCAGGCAGTGCGCGATTTCAAGGCGGTCGAGCACCGGCTGGAATATGTGGCCACGATCCGCGGCGTGGATTACTACAACGACTCGAAGGCCACCAATGTGGATGCGACCATCAAGGCGCTGGAGTCGTTTCCGGCGAACATCCACCTGATTCTTGGGGGCAAAGACAAGGGCAGCGACTATAGCGTGCTCAACGACTTGCTGCGGCAGCGGGTGAAGCGCGTGTACACGATTGGCGCGGCGGCGGCGAAGATCGAGTCGCAGGTTAAGGGTGTCGAGATTGTGCACGCGGACACGTTAGAGAATGCCTTACGCCGGGCGAACGCTGTCGCCGAAGCGGGTGATGTGGTGTTGCTCGCTCCGGCTTGCGCGAGCTTCGATCAGTTCAAGAACTATGAGCAGCGGGGGCAGGTGTTTAAGGAGATTGTGCGGGGGCTGGGCTGAAAGGCGTGACTACGATACAGAGTCACAGAGAAAGCGGGAAATCACAAACAGTGGAAACGCCTCTTGGGGCCTCCAGTACCCTGCGCTTGCTGGGGATCCTTCGACTCTGCAAATGCTTCGCGTTCCGCGAAGCATTTGCTCCGCTCAGTATGACAAAACTGAGATTTAGTCTTCCCCTGAACCAAGACAATCAATAATCAAAAATCAACAATAAGCAATTCGTTCTCGCTGACTTCGCTGCTCCGTGGTGAAATGAACTTCCCATGGCAAAGCGGGTGAGTGTCGATAGCTGGCTGTTTACCGTGACCATGCTGCTGGTGTTTGTGGGGCTGGTGATGGTGTTTTCGGCGTCGGCGGTGATGGCGCGGGAGCGGTTTGGGTCGCCGTATGCGTTTTTGTTGAAGCAGTTGGTTTGGGCGGCGGCTGGCCTGGTGGCGATGGTGGTGGCGATGCGGGTGGATTACCGGCGCTACAAGCATCCGGCGCTGGTATTTTCGCTGTTGGGGCTTACCACGCTGCTGCTGATCTCCGTATTCTTTCTGGATCGATCGCACCATACCCATCGCTGGTTCCGCGTGGGCGCGTTTTCTTTTCAGCCGTCAGAGTTAGCCAAGCCCGTGCTGATTCTCTTCCTTGCTTACTTCCTCGAAGCGCGGACGAAAACCATGGATGACTGGCGCAACACGCTGGCACCGGCGGCTGCTCCGGTGGTGGTGCTGCTTGGGCTGATCGTGCTGCAGCCAGACCTGGGTACGGCAATTGCTTGTGCGGGGATTGCCGCCTGCATCTTGTATGTGGCGGGCATGCGGCTGCGGTATTTCGCTTATGCGTTTGGGGCGGCGCTGGTGCCGCTGTATTTTCTGCTCTTTCATGTGAGCTGGCGGCGTGACCGGCTGCTGGCCTTCTGGAATCCCTACGCGGACCGGCAGAAAGCCGGGTTCCACATTATTCAGTCGCTGATCGCGGTGGGCACCGGCGGCGTGACTGGCACCGGGCTGATGGAAGGGAAGCAAAAATTGTTTTACCTGCCCGAGCCGCACACCGATTTTATTTTTGCCGTGACCGCCGAAGAGCTGGGGCTGGTGGGAGCGATTCTTGTGGTGACCCTGTTTGCCATCTTTCTGTGGCGCGGGATGCGGGCTTCGTGGCGCACGGAGAATGTCTTCGGGCGATATCTGGCGGTCGGAATTACGAGCATGGTGGTGCTGCAGGCGTTCATCAACATCAGCGTGGTCCTGGGCATGATGCCGACCAAGGGGATTCCGCTGCCGCTGGTGTCGTATGGAGGGTCGTCGCTGTTTTTTACTCTGGCTTGCGTGGGCGTGCTGCTGAATATTACCAAGCAGGCGGAATGAGAAAATTGAGTCATTGAGCGATTGAGTGATTGGGCATTGAACCCTCGGCGATTTGTTCAATCACTCAATCGTTTATAGTCACTGCATGCGGGCCATTCTGGCGGGCGGCGGGACGGGAGGGCATGTGATCCCGGCGCTGGCCATCGCCAACGAACTCAAGAAAAGTTATGCGGCCGAGGTGCTTTTCATCGGAACGGCGCGCGGCATCGAGAACCGCCTGGTTCCGGCGGCGGGCTATCCGCTGCAACTGGTGCGGGTGGGAGCTCTGAAGAATGTTAGCCTGCTGACGCGAGCCAAGACGGCGCTTGATTTGCCGCGGGCGGTCTGGGATGCGGGCCGGATGTTGAATGAATTCTCGCCCGACGTCGTGATTGGCGTGGGCGGATACGCGTCGGGTCCGGCGATGCTGGCGGCGGTGGTGAAACATATTCCGACGCTGGCGTTTGAGCCGAATGTTGTTCCGGGATTTGCGAATCGCGTGGTGGCGCGGTTTGTCTCCGGCGCGGCGGTGCATTTTGAGGAGACAGCGAAATACTTTCGTCACGCTGAGGTTACAGGCGTGCCGGTGAGGCAAGCGTTCTTTGAAATTCCGGCAAAACGCGGCGGGACTCCGACGCTGCTGGTGTTTGGCGGGAGCCAGGGGGCGCATGCAATCAATGAGGCGATGATTCGCTGCTTGCCTGAACTGCAGCGGCAGGCGCCGGGGATTCACATCATTCATCAGACGGGCGAGCGTGACTATAATGACGCGCTGGCGGCGTATGCGCCTCTACGCGATTCGGCGGAGGTTTTCAAATTCATTGAGGACATGCCGGCGGCATTTGCGCGCGCGGACCTGCTCGTGTGCCGCTCGGGCGCGAGCACGGTTGCGGAAATCACGGCGGCGGGGAAGCCTGCGATCTTTGTGCCGTTTCCGCGGGCGGCGGACGATCATCAGCGGGTGAACGCGGAGGCGTTGGCGCGGACGGGAGCGGCCGTACTGGTTGAGGAGTCGAAACTCGAGGGAGTGTGGTTGGCCGAGACCATCGCCGCGCTGCTCGGCGATCAGCGGCGCTTGAACTTGATGAGTGAGGCGGCGCGGGAGTTGGCGCATCCGAATGCCGCGCGGGATATTGCGGTTTTGGCAGCGCGGGTGGCGGGAGTAGAAACCAGGGAACAGGGATCAGGGGGCAGGGGCTAGCAATCCAAGTTTTGCTGATGCCCGCCCCTGTCCCCTGATCCCTAGCCCCTAATTTATGTTTGCCAAGATTCAGCAAATTCATTTCGTAGGCATTGGCGGGATCGGCATGAGTGGGATTGCCGAGGTGCTGCTGAATCTCGGCTATCGCGTATCGGGGTCGGATCTGAAGAGTTCCGGGGTGACGCAGCGGTTGGCGGGCTTGGGCGCAACTGTCTTCGAAGGACATCGCGCGGAGAATGTTGCGGGGGCTGAAGTGGTAGTGACCAGTTCGGCGATCGCGGTGGAGAATCCCGAGGTCGTCGAAGCGCACAAGCTGCATCTGCCCGTGATTCAACGGGCGGAGATGCTGGCCGAGTTGATGCGGTTGAAATATGGCATCGCTATCGCCGGGATGCACGGCAAGACGACGACGACTTCGATGGTTGCGGCGGTGCTGGCTGGCGGCGGACTCGATCCGACCGTAGTGGTGGGCGGGCGTGTGGATGCGATGGGATCGAATGCGCGGCTGGGGAAGTCGCACTATCTCGTCGCCGAAGCGGATGAGAGCGACCGGTCGTTTCTGAAGCTCTCGCCAATCCTTTCGGTTGTGACCAACATCGACCGCGAGCACATGGATTGCTACCGCAATATGCGGGATGTGAAGAAAACGTTTCTGGAGTTCATGGACCGCGTGCCGTTTTACGGGATGGTGGTGGCATGCAACGACGATCGGTTGCTGCGGCGGCTGCTGCCGGAAGTGCAGCGGCGCACGGTGACCTACGGAACGAAGCGCGGGTCGGATTTCCTGATCAAGTTGGAAACGGATTCCGCGAGGGCAAGTCGGCAGGGTAAGGGCCAGGCCTTGAGCCGTTTCCGCGTGAGTTATCGCAAGAAAGATTTGGGCGAGTTCACGCTGCACGTGCCGGGAGTGCACAACATTCTGAACGCGACGGCTGCGATTGCGGTGGGAGTAGGGCTGGATGTTGGAACGGATGCGATCCGGGCGGCGCTCGATCAGTTTCGCGGAGTAGATAGGCGGTTCCAGTTACGCGGGCAGGCGGCAGGCGTGAGCGTGATTGACGATTACGGGCATCACCCCACAGAGATTAAGGCGACGCTGGCGGCGGCGCGGCAGTGCGGGTTTCGCAGAATTCATGTGGTATTCCAGCCGCACAGGTACACCCGCACGCGCGATCTGATGGAACAGTTCACCACGGCATTTGCCGATGCCGATTCGCTGTTTGTGCTCGACATTTACGCAGCGAGTGAGAAGCCCATAGATGGGATCAGCGGGGAAGGGTTGGCGCGGATGATCGGCGAAAAAGGTGGGCGGAACGCCCAGTATGTGAGTTCGTTCGCGGATGCGGTGGGCTCGGTTTGCGTTATAGCGCAAGACGGGGACATGATTCTGACGCTGGGCGCGGGCAGCGTTTCACAGATGGGGCCCATGATTGTGGAGAATCTGAAGGAGCGGGTTGTATGAGAGGCCGATTCTGCAGGAGTGGGGATAATGAGCCGACCCTCTTAAACCTGATCGAAGCGCTTCAAATTTGAAACGGAACTTCGACCCTTTCTCCCTCGTATCTTCCATTGCTAACGGATTCGGGCGAGGTCCGTCCAATCTGCCAGATGGAGATGAGGCGATGAAGACTACACAGGGTTGGGCCTGGCTGACGGCTGGGGTATTGGCGCTGGGGCTGAACGGCTTTTATCACGATGGTGGCGCGGCCTGGGCCCACCGGATCGTGGATCGGCTTGCCGACCGGTCGGAAGCATTGGTGAACCTGGCTTCGACCCGGGGTGACCGATTCATGGAACGGACCAACCTGGTAGTAGCGCGGGATGAGACGGCCTCCTGCCGTTTCGCCACCGCCATCGCGAGGGTCCAGACCAAGATTGCTCGGGCGCAGACCGGCAACGCTCATCTGGAAGCGATGTGGGCCCGACAAGAGGCAGCTATGGCCCGCATGGAGGCCAACCGGGCGAGGATTGAGACGCAGGTTGCGCGGGTGCGCCTGAATCCAGTTGCATTTAATTCGGTGACACTCCCAGTTGTGGCTTGTCCGCGGGTGCGGGTGAGCATTCCCCGAGTGAGTGTTCCGAAGTTGCCTCGGATAAGGATTCCGGCTCCGGTGGTGGATGTCGAACTTGGGCCCGGGCCGGTTTAAGAGTTTTCTCTCCTCCTGGAAAGCCGGCGCGGCGAAACTGCCGCGCCTTTTTTTTGTGGTTGGTCATGTGCTCGGCGCGGCCGGGCTTCGCCCACGCCGGACAGCCGAGGCGGCCGTCTCCACACGGTTCTTGCCGCGTCCCGAATTTCTTCGTTGATATCTCCTCCGGTTCCTGCCTGTGCAAAAGAACCAACATTTTGTCTATCTCAAATTCCAAAATGACGTTATAGTTTGAAGGCTCAGCGATTCCTCGACGACAACTGTCCCTACTGATGGCGCGGAAATCCGGCCCCACCATCTTGCAGGAGGAGTTGTACCCACCCAGCGCTGAAGCTGCGCGTGAGGATATTGACGACGCGCGCCTGCTCGACCTGGATGTGGACGAGGAATCTCCGTTTCTGCGCGGGCAAAAGCGCGTCTCCGCCCGCCGCAATACTCTTCCCAGAAAAACTGCCAACGGTTTGCTGTGGGCTGCCGTGGCGGCTGGCATAGTCTGCCTAGCGGGCCTGGCTGCGGCGGGACTGTACCACTATGGCGAGCACTCGTGGCGCTTCCGCGTGGAATCGAGCGACAACATTGAAGTCACGGGCATGCAGAGCGTGACCAAGGCGCAGATCATGGAAGTGATGGGCGCCGACATTGGCCGCAACATCTTTTTCATTCCGCTGCCACAGCAGAAGACGCAACTGGAGCAGATTCCGTGGGTGGAATCGGCCAGCGTGATGCGCTTCGTTCCCAACCGCTTGAAGGTTGAAATTCACGAGCGCACTCCGGTGGCATTCGCGCGGGTGGGGCCGCGCATGTCTCTGATCGATGCTGGCGGAACGCTCATGGAGTTGACGCCGAAACACAAGTATTCCTTCCCTGTGATCCTGGGAATGAATCCGGGCGAGCCGCTTTCGACGCGAGCGCCGCGGATGAAAACTTATGCCGAGATGGTGCGGGAGTTGGACTCGGGAGGCGCGCGCTATTCGCAGGACCTGAGTGAAGTGGATCTCACCGATCTTGAAGACGTGAAGGTGCGGGTGAATGATCCGGCCGGCGATGTGCTGGTGCATCTGGGCTCGTCGGATTACCTGCGGCGCTACAGGATTTACGTAACTCATGCTCAAGGCTGGCGGCAGCAATTTCAGAAGCTGGAGTCGGTGGATCTGCGCTACGACAACCAGATCATCGTGAATCCAGATATGCAGCGTAGCGCGAAGAAGGCGCCGTTGAGCCCAGCGGCGGCGAAAACCGCAGCTGCGGCTGGAGTGAAGCCGGCAGCGCTGATCACTCATTTACGGCTGGCGCCGCATGATCGCGCCGTGCCCAAGCCTGCTTTCGAATTGACGGAGAAGAAGCTTGATCCAAAAGCTGCCGCCGGAGCCAGAAAGCCGGTTGCGAAAACCAAAGCCAAGAAGACGGCTGCAAAAGGGAAAGTCAGCACCGGCGCCAAAAAGGCAACGCCGGCTGGGAAGCCGGGCGCGCCCGTGGCGGCGAAGAAACCTTCCGTCCGCAGCGGTGGTCAGAAGCCGAGTCCGGCGGTGGCTAAGAGCCAGGTGCCGGCGCGGTGAGAATTCAACTTCATAAGGCAGCAGGAAATTCGTTGGGGAACTTATTGGGGTACTTATAAAGAATGGCGAATCAGCAGGGAAATTTTCTGACGGCGATTGACGTAGGCAGCGCGAAAACGTGTGCGCTCATGGTGGAGGTCACCGATAGCGGCCTGCGTTATCGCGGGCACGGCATAGCCGAGTCGCGGGGGTCGCGCAAGGGCGTGATTGTGGAACTCGACAAGGCAGTCGCCGCCATTCAGAAGGCGGTGGAAACGGCCGAAGATATGGCTGGTGCGGCGGTCGAGCACGCAATTGTGGGCATCGGCGGAGCGCATGTGCGCGGAGTGAACAGCCATGGCGGCATCAGCCTGGGGACGCGTCCGCGGGAGATTGGCCGCGACGAGATCAAGCAGGCGGTCGACCGGGCACGAGCCATTCCCCTGCCGGCGGACCGCGAGGTGCTGCACCTGCTCCCGCAGGAATTCATTCTCGACGAGCAGGCCGGTGTGCACGATCCGCTGGGCATGATGGCGGCGCGGCTCGAGGTGCGAGTGCACCTGGTGACGGTAGCGGCAAGTGCGGCGCAGAACGTGATTACGGCGGTGAATCGCGCGGGAGTTCACGTCGATGACACCGTGTTTGAACCGCTGGCAGCAGCCGATTCGGTGCTGCGGGCCGACGAACGCGAGATGGGAGTTTGCCTGGCGGATATCGGAGCAGGATCTAGCGAACTGGTTGTCTTTCTGCAAGGAGCGGTGGCTTATACAGGAGTGATTCCCGTCGGCGGAGACCACTTCACTAGCGACCTGTCCGTCGGGATGTGCACGCCGCTGGCGGAGGCGGAAAAAATCAAGAAGGCCCACGGCAATGCAATCGTGACGTTGATTCCGGAAGGAAATGAAGTGGAAGTTCCGTCAGTGGGCGACCGGCCGTCGCGGCTGCTGCCGCAGCGGCTGGTGGCGGAAATTCTCGAGCCGCGCGCGCGCGAACTGTTTGAAATGATGCGCGAGACGCTGCGCCAGAGCGGCATGTTCGATGCATGTCTGGCGGGTATTGTGTTAAGCGGCGGAGGGTCGCGGCTGCCGGGAATTTTCGATGTAGCGGAGTCGGTGCTCCGGCGTCCGGTGCGGCTGTCGTGGCCAACGCCTCTGGCAAAAATGCCGGCGACCCTGGCTGAGCCTGAATACGCCACTGTGCTCGGCATGGTGGCTTACGGACAGAGGGCGCGCGTAGCACGCGGGTTTCAGGGAGACCGGTGGGGATCGAGATTGAAAGCGATGCTAGTGGGGTGAAAAAGCAGTGGTCAGTGGTCAGTGGTCAGTAAAACCCGGATCGCAGTCCTGCACAGGTTTTACTGACCACTGGCCACTAGCCACTGACCACTTCTATACAGTCGGCACGCGGCAGGCACGAAATTTTAGAGAATGGTGGAGAAAATGAAAAAGGACAACAGCATTCGCATCAGTTTCAACGAAGAACCTCTTAACGATGCCAAAATCAAAGTGATCGGCGTGGGCGGCGGCGGCGGCAACGCGGTCAACCGCATGATCGATGCCGGCGTGGAGGGCATCGAGTTCATCGTCGCCAACACGGACTTGCAGGCGCTGCGCTTGTCGCGCGCGCCGGTGAAGCTCCAACTGGGCGTCAAGCTCACCAACGGATTGGGCGCGGGCGCGAATCCGGAAGTGGGGCGCAAGGCCGCGCTCGAGGACTCAGACAAAATCATCGAGGCGCTCGAGGGCGCCGACATGGTATTCGTCACCACCGGCTTGGGCGGCGGCACAGGCACGGGCGCCGCTCCGATCATCGCATCGCTCGCGAGCGAAATGGGTGCGCTCACCGTAGCCGTAGTTACCAAGCCGTTTTCGTTTGAAGGCAAGCGGCGCATGACGCAAGCCGAGAAGGGCATCGCCGAATTGATGGAATCGGTGGACACGACCATCGTGATCCCCAACGAGAAGTTGCTGGCGGTCGCCGAGAATGCGGGGTTCTTCGAATCCTTCCGCATCGCCGACGACATTCTGCGTCAGGGCGTGCAGGGGATTTCCGACATCATTACGATCCCCGGCATTATCAACCGCGATTTCGCCGACGTGAAGACGATCATGGCTCGCATGGGTTATGCAGTGATGGGCACGGCGACGGCGAGCGGCGCCAATCGCACCACGGAAGCGGCGCAGCGGGCGATTGCCTCTCCGCTGCTCGAAGCTGGCGCGATCGACGGAGCGCGCGGCATTCTGATCAACATCACCGGCTCGGCTTCGCTGAAGCTGGCCGAGGTGCAGCAGGCTTGCATGATCATCCAGAGTGCGGCGCACGAGGACGCGAATATCATTTTCGGCGCGGTGATGGACGAGAAGATGAAGGACTCGGTGAAGATCACCGTGATCGCGACCGGCTTCCGGGAAGTGAGTCGAACAGGAGTACGCCCACGGGCCGAAGCGCATCACTCATTCGCCGCGCAGCACGATGACGCCATGGATTTTCCTGATCCGGTAGGCCCATCTCCCACGCCTACGTTTGCCGAGCCATATCCCGAGGCGACGCCTGACCGGATGATGATGAGCGAAGAGCCGAGGATGGCGGAGTCGTCTCCTGTGGCGATGGCTCACGCGGGCGCCGAAGTGATCTCGCTCGACTCGATGCGCAACGCGATGGTGGCGAACTTCGAGCAGGACGACCTGGACGTTCCGGCTTTTCTGCGCAAGCGCGGCGAAGTTATGTGAGAGATGAACACTAAGGCCAAGTGCAAGTGCTTTGTGGTAGGAGTGCAAATCGTTGACGTCTGACCGGTGCGCGTGTGAAAAGGTTTGCCCACTGGGGCAGTATCTTTTCAGTAACCAGGTAACGCGTTACCGAGGCTGCGGTACTGAGGTAATTTCCCGTTCAAGTACTTGTCCCATAACGGGTTAAGCTGAGATTAATGATTTAGACCACAGAAACTTTTTTGTTGCCTCAAGTGTTCTAACTCTCGTACTATCGCGCAGATGGCCGAAGTTACCGGTTGTGTCTTCGGCTGGCAAGCTTCGTGCAGCATCCTGCCGTAGGCCTGAAGTAGGAACGATCATCGAATCCGGGGAATCGGGGAACGAACACAAGATGTCCAAGTTGGGAAGGCGCTGTCTTCGTCTGGTAGTGATGGCGGGAGGACTTTTAGTTGCGCCTGGAATGTGGGCGGCGCACGTCAACCCGCGCCCACTGAATCCTCCGAAATCGAAATCCACCAAGCTGAGTGAGAGCCAGCGAACCAGACGCCGCATGCACCATCTGGCGAGCGCGCGCGGTAGCGCCGTTCGCAGCACTACGGCTCACAGCACCGGCGTTCACCGCCCGATCAGCCACCACACTGCCATCCAGAGCACGGGCGCGCATAAGACTAGTCTGACGCGAGCCTCAGTCAGCAGGTCCGCACACAGATATCACGAGCGCTTTTTTGTCAGTTCGTTCGCCGAGGGTCTTACTGGCGGCGACATTACGGAAGGCGAAGACTCCGTCGTCCGCCAGGCCGCCATTGATGCCCTGGGCAACATGAACGGCACAGTGGTTGCTATTGAGCCCACCAGCGGACGCGTGCTGGCCATGGTCAATCAGAAGCTGGCGCTGTCGAGCGGCGCGCAGCCGTGCTCGACTATTAAACTTTCCGTGGCTCTGGCGGCGCTGAACGAGGGCGTCGTGTCGAAAGAGACAGAGGTCCCGCTCGGGGGCCGCAGCCGCATGAATCTCACCGAAGCTCTGGCGCACTCCAACAACGCATACTTTGAAGCGCTGGGACGCAAGATGGGCTTCGAAAAGGTTGCGTATTACGCCCACCAGTATGGCTTGGGTGAGCTGGCCGGCTACGATATTCCGGGAGAACAGTTGGGGACTTATCCTGAAGAAGTAATTCCACAAACGCTGGGCGGTGTGGGCAAGATGTGTTCCTTCGGCGAGGGTATTTCCATGACGCCCTTGCAATTGGGCGCGATGGTTTCGGCGATTGCCAACGGAGGCACGCTCTATTATCTGCAGCATCCGACCACGCCCGAAGAGATCACGAATTTCCAGCCGCGCGTGAAGCGGCAGCTTGATATCGCTCCACTGATTCCGGAACTCTCCGATGGCATGGCAGGCGCGGTGCAATACGGTACGGCGCGGCGGCTCGGGCTCAACTTTAACGAGGAAGCGATCCTGGGCAAGACTGGGACATGCTCCCACGCCGGTACGCGCTTCGGCTGGTTCGCCTCCTATGCAAATACGAGCAGCGGCCGCATCGTGGTGGTGGTTTTCCTGCAGGGCGGTCGGCCCACGTTTGGTCCGAAGGCGGCCGAGATTGCCGGCCTGATGTACCGCAATCTTTACGATCACAACTTCTTCATCGCGGGCACGCATGCGCCGGTCGACGACACCGCATCGCGGCACGCGAGTTCAAGGCCGCAGTAAAGCGGTCTTGCTGCAATTCTTATGCAAGCCTCTCGCAAGAGAGGCTTTTTGATTTGTCGCCAAACTTTTGCCCCTCAAATTAACCCTTCCTAACACGGAGATAGCGAATGCCGCCGATATGCATGTAGGAGCTCCAGCAGAAGTGTGGCTGGCCAGGTATGAATGCCATGAATGAAGTAACCGGCAGCTACGATTACGGGTTGGTGGCGCTCTCCGTAGTGCTGGCGATGTTTAGCTCGTATGCCGCCCTGGATCTCGCGGGACGCGTGACCGCGGCGCGGGGCTGGGCACAAGCTGCGTGGCTGAGTGCTGGGGCTGCCGCCATGGGCCTGGGAATCTGGGCGATGCACTACGTCGGCATGCTCGCCTTAACCATGCCGATGCCGGTTTTTTATCATTTTCCCACCGTGCTGCTTTCTTTGTTGGCGGCGATCGCCGCCTCCATGGTTGCTCTATTCGCAGTCAGCCGGCCGAGGATGAGTGTCTGGCAGGTAATTGCAGGCAGCGTGCTGATGGGGAGCGGGATTGCCGCCATGCACTATATCGGTATGGCCGCGATGCGCTGTTCAGCCGTAATTGTCTACGACAGCACAATTGTCGCGCTATCGATTGGGCTGGCCATTACGATCTCCCTGGTTGCCCTGAAACTTGCCTTCCGCTCGCGTGACGATCAGGGCACGAGCCGGCGAAAAGTCGTAAGTGCCTTCTTGATGGGCGGCGCTATACCCCTGATGCACTACACGGGGATGTGGGCCGCGAGCTTCCGTGCTTCCGGAGTTGCTCCCGATCTTACCCACGCCATCGGCATTTCCACGATTGGCATTGTAGCCATAACTGCCAGTAGTTTCCTGGTGCTGGGGACTGCAATCGCTTCATCGTTCATCGACCGCTTCATGGCCACTCAGAAAGGCAATCTCAACATAGCCCGGGAACGCGAGTTGTATTTCCAGACGATGGCGGAAGCGGTACCAGAGATCATCTGGACGGCCGACATCAGTGGCATGTGCGATTTCTTCAACCGCAAACTACTTGATTACGCCGGGTTGACGTTTGAGCAAATGCGGGGCACGGGATGGAAAGTGATCATCCACCCTGACGACCTGGATGGTTGCATGGCCGCGTGGGGAAAATCCATGCGGGCCGGAGATCCGTTCGAAATAGAGTATCGTCTGCGCGGGAAAGATGGAGCCTACCGCTGGTTTTTGTGCCGGGCCAATCCTGTCCGTACCCACGGGGGAGAGATTATCAAATGGTTCGGGACGTGTACCGACATCGAAGATCAGAAGCAGAACCAACAGATTCTGGAGCAGCAGATTCTGGAGCGAACCACGCAATTGGCCGAAGCCAACACCCGGCTGCAGGAACAAATGGCGGAGCGAAACGCCGCCCGCAGAGAACTCGATCAGCAGTATGAACGGATGATGGAAGATCTGAGAGAGCGCTCCGAGCGGGCGACCCTGCTGGCGAAGATGGGAGAACTCCTGCAGTCCTGCGTGAATCTGGACGAAGTGTACGCGGCCGCCGTGGGTTTTGCACCCAGGATATTTCCCGCCGCCCGCGGAGCGATGGCTCTGCTGAACGCTTCGCGGAGCCTGATCGAGGTGATCGGCTCGTGGACCGACTGCCGGCTTCCGGCAATGGACTTTGAGCCCAGCGAATGCTGGGCCCTGCGCACCGGGCATCCGCATCTGGTAGTGGCTGGCGATTCGACCGCACCGTGCGCTCACGCAGCAGGATTAAAGAATACGTATTTGTGCATTCCGATCCTGGCGCAGGGTGAAACGCTGGGCATTCTGCACCTTCAAGCTACGGATGCGGCGCCCCAACTGGACGCATCGGAACTCTCGTTCAAGACAACGTTTGCGGCACAGGTCGGATTGTCCATTGCCAATATAAGACTGCGGGAGGCGTTGCGAACTCAATCGGTGCGGGATGCCCTGACCGGCCTCTATAACCGCCGCTATCTGGAAGAGGTATTGGAGCGTGAAGTCCGCCGCGCAGCGAGAACGGCGCAGTCTTTGGGAGTTCTCATGATTGATCTCGACTTCTTCAAGAAATTCAACGATACCTACGGCCACGATGCGGGCGATGCGGTCTTGCGCGAAACCGGGGCGTTTCTGTCCAAGGGCGTTCGGGCTGAGGATTTCGTGTGCCGGTTCGGAGGCGAGGAATTTGTCGTAATCCTGCCGACCGCGAGTCCGGAAGCTGCGTGTGCGCGAGCCGAACGCTTGCGATTGAAGATGAAGGACCTGACCGTCATGCACCAGGGCCGGTCAATGGGGATGCTCACCGTTTCCATCGGCGTGGCGGCGTTTCCCGATCACGGTTTGTCGCCCAGGGAATTGATGGCGGCGGCCGACGCGGCCTTGTATGAGGCCAAGCGTGCCGGGCGCGACCAGGTCAGGTTGGCAGTGCTGAAAAGCGCGGAAGAAGTGGCGATGCTGGACGCAGAGAAAACGATTGCCGGTGGGGGCTAACGATGGCCGTAGAGGCGTAGCTGGCTACGTCTTGCCGGCGGCGCCTCGATTGGCCGGTGTTCGATAAGCTGCTGGCAAAGACGTTGCAAGCAACGTCTCCACCAAAGGCTCGTTAAACAAATTTATTTCTTCCGCTCGTCGCGCTCCACCACTCCGTCCTTGATATTCACGATGCGGTGCGCGTACTCGGCGATGTCATGCTCGTGCGTGACCAGCACGATGGTGTTTCCTTCCGAGTGCAGGCGGTCGAACAGGGCCATGATCTCGTTTCCGGTCGCCGAATCAAGGTTGCCGGTGGGTTCGTCCGCCAGAATGATGGAAGGCCGATTCACCAGAGCGCGCGCGACGGCGACGCGCTGGCGCTGGCCACCGGAAAGCTCATTGGGCTTGTGCGTCATGCGCGATTCCATGCCCACAGATTTCAATGCCCCCTGGGCCCGCTCAATGCGCTCAGCAGTAGGAATGCCTGCGTAGATCAGCGGCAGCTCCACGTTATGCAGCGCAGTGGCGCGGGCCAGCAGGTTGAAGGTCTGGAACACGAATCCGATTTCCTTATTACGGATGCGTGCCAGCTCATCGTCATCGAGTTCGCTTACCAACTGGCTGTTGAGCCAGTATTCGCCCTTGGTGGGCGTGTCGAGACAACCAATCAGATTCATCAGCGTGGACTTGCCCGAGCCCGAGGGTCCCATGATGGCAACGTACTCCCCCCGCTCAATTCGGAGGTTCACGCCGCGCAGGGCATGCACCTGCTGCTCCGAGCCCATGTCGTAGGTCTTCCAAAGATCCTCAGCCGCGATCATGCAGGAATGAGGCGGTGGCGCTGCGACGGCATTGGGGGGCATGCTGATCAATTCTGCGGTTGCCATTTTTTTCTCCTGCTCCGGTGCCACTGGGTTCTCCGAGATTGAATTCGACTCCGAGAGCTCCGTTTCCTTTTCCGAGACGCTGTTCGAGACCGCTAAACCCGGACTGGCTCTCCGTTGGACGGATGAAGCTGGCGAAGGTTAAGTCTCGTCTTCCTTTTTGGGGACGGAGTTATCGACTTTGACGGTGCTCCCGGAACGCAGAGTGCGCAAAATCTTGTAACTGCCGGTAATAACCTCGTCCCCCTCCTTCAATCCATCAATCACTTCCGTATCGCTGATTCCGGTGATGCCCGTATTCACCGGCACAAATTCCGCCTTCTTGTTGCGGATAACGAAGACGCCCTGCACATCCTGTTTCTGATCTTTGTCCTTGTCCTTCGATGCATCTTTCGGCGCCGGAGCCGCCGCGTGCACAGAGCGCGGACTAGCCTTTTCCTGTTCCAGTTGCGCTTTCGTGCGGAAGGAAACCGCCTGAATCGGAAGTGTCAGCGCGCCGCTGCGGAAAGCGGTCGTAATCTTCGCCGTAGTGGAGAGTCCCGGACGCAGATCTGCCGGAGGATCGGTCAGGGTCACCACCACTTTGAAGTCTTTGGCTTCCTCGCTCGCCGTAGCCTGCTGCGAGGTGGCCACGCCGGTGGAACGCACAATTGCGTTGTCTCCGATCTCTGAAACCGTACCATGGAAGACCTTTTTGGGAATAGCGTCAATGGTCACTTCCGCAGGCTGCCCCAGTCGCACGTTTACGATGTCAGTCTCATCCACCTTCACTTCGGCAGTGATCACCGACATGTCGGCCAGCGTAAGCAACGTGCTGCCGAGCGCATTCTGAATGCCAATAACCACGGACTCGCCTTCTCGAACGGGCAGGTTGGTGACCACTCCGTCGTAAGGAGCGTCATAAGTTGTTTTTTGCAGCACATCGGCAACCCTCGTCAGGTTGGCCCGCGCCTGCGCGACGTGCCGGTCTGCGGAGTCCTTCTGCGCCTTTGCCTGAGCGACGCGTGCTTTGGCTTGTCCCAGCCCGGCGTCAGCGGTGGCCCAGGCATTCTGGCGGCTGTCGAAGTCGGACTTTGCGATTAGCCCATCCTTAAAAAGATTTTGTGCGCGATCCCAATCCAGCTTGTTGCGCGCATAGTCGGCTTGCGCGCGCTGCAAGTCGGCATCAGACGTCTTCAGCGCTGCGTCAGCAGCGATCGCATCTGTCTCCGCAGCCTGCACCGAGGCCTGGTTGGCACTCACATCTGCCGTCGACTGCACGTTTTCCAGTTGCGCCAGCAATTGACCCTTCTTTACGTGATCCCCCTCCTTAACGTATAGGTGGGTGATCTTCCCATAAGCGTTTGCGCCAATATTGACGTACGTTTTGGGTTTGATTTCGCCCGACGCACTCACCACCGAGGATATGTCCTCGCGCTGCACTTTTCCGGTCTGCACCGTGACCACATTCTTGCCGCTTTGGTAGACCGTGATACCGATGATGGCGGCCAGCAGGATCACTACGCCGCCGCCGATCGCAATTTTTTTCCAGGGTTTCATGGATCCCATCACCATCCCGAGCCTTTGCACGATGAGGCTGGCCGCGATTTCAATCTCAGGCGGTTACCGCCGAGATTACCCCGCTGACAACTACTCACCGACCCGCAGAGTGACGAGCCCACATTCTGGGATACGATCCTGCTGGCAGGAAAGTTCCAATCTGAATGAAGTGCACCAGTAACGCGCACCAGTATCCAGGGAATCCGGAGAGTAGCGCCGCCCCGCGAATGCAAATTATAGCCACCCAGATTATAGCTTGCTCCCAGCCGGGCCTGAAGATATTCGGCCTTCAAAATATTCGACACCGCGCCGGGCAACTCCGCGGCAGTCTCGCCGCGTCCAACCGCACGGATGGGTCTCGGGTCTTCAATCCATTCTTTTGATGTGACTTAGCCTTGCTTTCGCCCAACTGGGGGCCTAAAATAGAGTGACGCGGTTTTGTGTTGGCAGGAGTCCCTCTCATGGTTCGGGTTGGTTCACGCTATTTCTCGTCTCTAGTAATCTTGGCTGCGGCCGTAGGTCTCTCTGCCCCAGTTGGAGCCCAAAGCGACAAGCAGGTTCCGTCCAGCCAGCCCTCCTCTAGCACACCGGCATCAACCGCATCCGACAGCGCGACTTCAACTGGCTCGCAAGCCAGGCCCGTGGATCAAGCCGACCCCCTCAAACGCGCGCCCTCCGAGAAACAGAAAAAGCAGCAGGGGAAGGCCCTGAAGATCGAACTCAGCCGGGTCTACAAGAAGTGGCTGAATGAGGATGTCGTCTGGATCATCACCGACGAGGAAAGAGCCGCCTTTAAGCAGCTCTCGAACGACGAAGAACGCGACAATTTTATCGAAGCTTTCTGGCAGCGCCGCGACCCCACGCCCGACACGGAAGAGAACGAGTACAAGGAAGAACACTACCGCCGCATCGCTTATGCCAATGAGCATTTTGCCGCGGGAATTCCCGGCTGGAAAACCGATCGCGGCCGCATTTACATCATGTACGGCCCGCCCGACGAAAACGACTCGCATCCCTCCGGTGGCACCTACTCCCGGCCCATGGAAGAAGGCGGAGGCGACACCTCGACCTTCCCCTTTGAAGATTGGCGCTATCGCTATCTGGAAGGCATCGGGCAGGAAGTCATCATCGAGTTCGTCGACACTTGCATGTGCGGCGACTTCCACATGACCATCGACCGGTCGGAGAAAGATGCGCTGAAGATGACGCCCGGCGCCGGTCTGACGCTCTATGAGCAAATGGGCATGGCCAGCAAGGCAAGCCGTTTCGCAGGCGGTGGGCTGGAACAACTGGGAGCGGGCCCGGACAGCGCCCGCAACGCCTCCAAACAGTTTGACCGCCTCGAACAGTTTGCCAAACTACAGGCGCCGCCGCCGGTCAAGTACAAGGATCTGGCAGAACTTGTTACTACCAAGCTCATTACCAACCTGATGCCCTTCGATGTGCGCACGGACTTCGTAAAGGTGACAGGGGACACAGTTCTCGTGCCAATCACCATCCAGTTGAAGTATCGCGACATTACATTCGCGAACAAAGATGGCGTGCAACGCGGCACAGTAAATATTTTCATGCGCGTGACCACGCTCACCGGACGGATTGTGCAGACCCAGGAAGAGCCGGTCCAGGTGGATGTCCCGGCAGAACTGTTGCCCCGCACCGCGGAGAACTCAGCGGTGTATTGGAAGGCGCTGCCGCTGCGCCCCGGACGTTATAAAGTCGACATTGCGGTGAAAGATGTGAACGGCGATCGCAAGGGTCTCTGGAGCCGTGGGATTGTAGTGCCCGAGTATTCCGATGACAAACTGGCGACTTCTTCGCTGATTGTTGCCGATGTGATGGAGCCGGTGCCCACCAAGGATGTGAGCACGGGTCAATTTGTAATTGGCCTGAATAAAGTCCGTCCGCGCGTCGCTCCCGCCGACGGCAAGCCCGCCCTCTTCAAGCGCGCGAAAGACCAGAAGGTGAACTTCTGGATGCAGGTTTATAATCTGGGCGTAGACGAGAAAACCCACAAGCCTTCGGCCACGTTTGAGTATGACATCGTTAATGTTGCGACCAATAAACAAGTAGTGCAGCAGAAGGAATCCACTGAAACTATGGGAAATGTGGGCGAGCAGATCACGTTGCAGAAATCGGTCGCCGCAGCGAACCTGCAGCCTGGCGTATACCGGATTGACATTAAAGTGAACGACAACATCTCAAAGCAGACCATTGATCCTTCAGCGACGTTTGCTGTAGAGTAACGGGCTGCTTGATTCCCCGGGGGGTTGGAGTGAAGCTTCGACAGCTAGGATCTTGGGCGGTGATCGTTGTGCTGTCGCTTCCTGCGTGGGCCGGAGAACGTCCGGGCGCGATTTCAGGATATGTGCGCGACGACTCGGGTAGACCTCAGATAGGCGCGGTGGTCGAGATCGTCGGCGCGGCGGCAAGGATTTTAACCGTTTTCACCGACAGCGACGGCCTTTACTCTGCATCCGACCTGCTGCCGGGCTCCTACGCCATCAAGGTCTATGTTCCTTCCTTCCTGCCCGCCCTTCGCGAAAAAGTTAGCCTGCGTGCCGGCACTCACATTTTTGTCGATCTCACGGTGCATAATCTGCTCGAAGGTTTGCGCGTGGGTCCGCTTCGCGGGCAGGGCGATGACGATGACTGGAAGTGGACCCTGCGCTCGGTGGCGAACCGCCCCGTGCTGCGAATTTTTGACGATCCCGCGGTGGGCGGCGGCATCGAACAGCGAACCCACGATCTGAAGGCTCGCCTCTCGTTCGTGGCGGGTTCGGCCGCTGGAGGTTATGGCAGCGGCTCCGACATGAGCACCTCCTTCTCGCTGGAGCGCTCAATTTTCTCCGCCAGCCGGGTCGGCATCAGCGGCAATATTGGCTACGGTGACAGTCTCCCCGCAACAGTTCTCCGTGCCACGTATTCGCACGCTCTTCCTGACGGTTCCGGGCCCTCGATGGCCCTTACCATGCGGCGCTTCGCGCCCTCCGATCCCAACCTCCACTATGCCGCACTGCAGGCGCTAGCCCTCAATGCCGCAGACGTTCTCGCCCTCGGCGACGTGCTGGAGTTGAAGTTCGGCAGCGAATTGCAGACCATCCAGTTTCTCGGCCATGTGACCGCGTTCCGGCCCTACGGTTCCGTCGACTTCCACACCTCTCCCAACACCATCGTCCGGTATGACTACGCTACCTCTTTGCCCGACGCTCGATCCGAAAAGGGTTTCGACTCCGCGCCCGCCGATCTGAGCGAAGCCGATCCTCGCGTCAGCATGGTTAATTTTGCCACCCGGCTGGAGCGCGCCCACCACCAGGAACTGAATGTCTCCCGGCGCATCGGCAAAAACAACATTCAGGTTGCGGTGTTCAGCGATCGCGTGGCCAACACGGCATTGATCGGCACCGGCGACGTCACCGCCGCCGGCGGGTTCCTGTTGCCTGATGTCTATTCGGGCACGTTTACCTATGCCGGCAACAGCCTGAACTCGCGGGGAGTGCGGCTGGTTCTCCAGCGAAAGTTTTCGTCCGACCTTACTGCCACCCTCGATTACGCCTGTGGCGATGTGCTCGACCTGACCAGGCCTGACGTCGAACTTCAAGACGCCGGGCAGTGGATCTCCACCCAGCGCCGTCAAGCCCTGGGCGCCAAGGTCAGCGCTACCTTGCCCGCCACCCATACCCGTTGGATCGCATCCTACCGCTGGGTCAACGGTCCGGCGTTAACTCCGGTGGATATGTTCAACGCCTCGCCGGGACAAAGCGACCCCTACCTGAACCTTTTCGTCCGCCAGCCCATCCCAACCCTCGGCTTCCTCCCCGCCCACATGGAGGCGATCATTGACGTCCGCAACCTGCTGGCGCAGGGCTACGTGCCCGTTGTCGGCCAGGACGGCCAGACCGTTTATCTGGTCCAGTCCGCCCGCGCCGTCCGCGGCGGCGTTACCATCACCTTCTAGCTGCGCCGGTCTCAGGCCTTAGGCCGCAGGCCAAACCCAGCCCCCTACACTGACCCGGTCTCTTTCCAGTCACGTTACCTGCGAGTTACCTTATTCGTAAAATCTATTGCTTCCATCAGAAACCAATGGTTGACTCTTGGGATAGGGTTTGGATAGTGTTTACTGTGCGTCGGGCGCTGCAACTTCTTGGTACGCAAGGAATTGCAAGGCCTCTTAACTGGGGGACCAAAAAACCTGGCCCCCCGCACCGCAAATACCTCCCTCAAACTCATAATTTCAAGGAGATTCTATGAAAGCGCGCATAATCCTCGTGTTTGTGCTTCTGGCCGCAGTCAGCCTATCCGCACAGACCTTCCGCGGCACCATTCTTGGCACCGTAACTGATCCTTCCGGCGCGGTGCTCGCAGGCGCCAAGGTGACCGTGAAGAACGTGGGTACGGGATTGGAGCGCACCACCGACACCAGCGGCGACGGCAGCTACACGCTGCCCGAGTTGCCCATCGGCACCTACACCGTGACCATCACGCTGGCCGGCTTTCAAACCTCTCTGACCAAGGGCGTGGCAGTGGATGTGGCCACAGAACGCCGCGTCGACGCCCAGATGAAGCCCGGCCAGGTCTCGACCACAGTTGAGGTTCAGGGCGACCTGTTGCCTCAAGTGGAGACCACCACCAATGACCTTGGCGGCGTGTTGACTCAGAACGAGGTCAAGGATCTGCCGATCAACGGGCGCGACTACACAAAGCTGATCTTCCTCAACCCTGGGGTCGCGGGCTCGCCCGACCAGATTTCCGACTCTCCCGGTTCCTACGGCGAATTCAGCATGAACGGAGCGCGTGGCCGCTCCAACAACTATCTGCTCGACGGCACTGACATGAATGACGGCTACCGTAACGACCCCGCCATCAATCAGGCAGGAGTTTTCGGAACTCCGTCCGCCATCCTGCCCATCGACGCAATTTCAGACATGAATGTGCTCTCGAACTTCGCGCCCGAATATGGACGAAACGCCGGTGCGGTCGTCAACATCGTGACCAAGAGCGGAACGAATTCGATCCACGGCGACTTCTTCGAATATTTCCGCAATGAGCGCCCTGGACGCGCGCAATTACTTCGACGCATCGTCGTCCCCCAAGGCGCCCTTTCACAACAACCAGTTCGGCGGATCGATTGGCGGACCAATCGTGAAGGATAAGACCTTCTTCTACATCGACTATGAAGGACAGCGAGAGAGTGTGGGTGTGGTCACTCTGGCCTGTGTGCCCACCCCAGCCTTCATACAGCAGGCGACGGCCAACATCACGGGAGGGGGCGGTACGGTAAGTCCCGTGGGCCAGGCTCTTCTGAACTTCTGGCCGCATAACACTGCGAACTACATACCGAATACCTTTTCCCAGGACCTGGGCTGTTTCAACACCGCCACCATAACTCCCCAAACTCAGTTCACTCCCGACTACACTGCAATCGCCCCGTCATTCAATAACCTCAGCAGCGTCATCGGCAAGATCGACCACGCCTTCAATACGAATAATACTGTCAGTGGCCGCTACTTCTTTGGCGACAGCACTCAGCAGTTCCCGCTGGCGTTGAACGCGACCGGTGGCCAGCTTCCCGGATACGACACCGTGACCCCAACGCGAGTTCAGTTGGTGTCGATTTCCTACGTCAAAGTGATGGGCACGAAGGTGAATGATCTCCGCTACGGCTGGAACCGGTTCGCGGAAGGATTCTTCCCGCAGGATCAGGGTTTTAATCCAAGTTCGATCGGGCTTTGCAACGTTCCATCAACCTTTCCGAACTGCAACTCTTCGGGCTTACCGATTATCCTGCTGTCCGCCACGCCAACCGGCAGCACTGCGTTCTTCTCGCAGGTCGGCGCTACCTCGGGCGATCCCCGGCATCGCGTCGACACCAATAACCAGATCATCGATAGCTTCGCGTGGAAGATCAATAAGCACGACGTAAAGTTCGGCGGCGAATTCCGCAGAACGAGTATTGCGCAGTACCTGAACAAGTATTCCCGGGGGCGCCTCAGATTCGGCACGCTGGAAGATCTGCTCCAAATGATTCCATCGACGAGCGCATTTGGGACGTTCGACTATACCGGCGACACAATGCGTCATACCTACGAGAATGGCTTCGGGTTTTACCTGCCAGGATGCCTACCACGTCACGCCACGCGTGGTGTTCAACTACGGCATGCGCTGGGACTATTACGGCGTCGTAGCCGAGAGGAACCACTTCTTCTCAGATTTCATCCCGTCAACCGGCCTTCTCGAACAGGTCGGCCCGGGCGGGCTTCCCAATCTCTACAATCCGGACAAGAAGGACTTCTCGCCTCGTGCCAGCGTCGTTTGGGACGTAACCGGAAAGGGAAAAACGGTACTCCGCGCCGGCTATGGCCTGTTCTTTGACGCCTTCTCGCAAGATATGGCACTGGGCCACCTGCCGTACCCGACGTTCTTCGCTCCGGGTCCGGCATATAACAACTTCCCAGGGACCCCTGCTCCAATCCAGATGGCGAACCTCAACCCAGCCGCCGTCAACGGGAGCGGTGTTTACATTCCCAATACGCCGCTCTACGGAACTCCGGGCTGCAGTGTTGAGTGCGACATTTTTTCCTTCGACCGCAACATCAAGACGCCCTACATGGAGAATTACAACTTAAACTTCCAGCAGCAGATTTCGAGCAAGGTCGCCATGCAGATAGGGTACGTTGGCTCGCAGGGGCATAGACTTTTCCGCTTCTTCGATCTCAACCAGCCTAGCCAGGCCACTATCACAGCGTCAGATCTGGGTTGCAACTGCGCCATTAACGATTTCAGCGTGCCGAGAAATTATGGCTTCCCTTACGGGGCAAGCTACATTTTCCAGGAGAATTCTTTCGGTAAGTCCAACTACAACTCGCTGCAAGCCAGCTTGCGTATCACCAACTACCATGGATTTATGTCGATTGTGAACTACGTCTGGTCGAAGTCTCTCGACAATTCGAGTGACGGCGAGGATTTCATCCCCAACGCCGCTCAGCCTCAGAACAGCACCCAGCCGGGACTTGAATACGGACCCTCCAGTTTCAATGTCCCGCACCGGTTTGTTTGGGTTGCTGGCTATGAACTTCCGAAGCAAGGCGGCAGCATGGCCCGGTTGAAGGATGGCTGGGGCTTTAACAGTTCACTCAACTTGCAGAGCGGGCAGCCCTTCACCTTGAACTACAACGCCGAGGATGACTATAGCGGCGGCGGTGACGGATACGACCGTCCGGACGTTATCGGACCGGTTGTGTACAACAAGAGAAGCCCTTCACAGTACCTCCAGCTGAGCTCTTTCGCCATGCCGTGCACCAACAATGGATCCTATTCGGGCTTCGCCTCCGACTGCGTTCCCGGCACGCGGCACTATGGCACTCTGGGCCGGAACGCTCTGAGCGGCCCGACCTACAAGCAATGGGACTTCGCTATCTACAAGAACACCGCTATCACCGAGCGAATGACCCTGCAGATTCGTGCGGATTTCTTTAACATTTTGAATCACCCCAACTTTGCCAACCCGATTCTTCCGGCCTTTATCGCCGATCCAGCATCGAACATTAATCTGGCTTGCGGGTGCGGCTTTGCCGCCCCCAATAACGGCCGCGAAGCCGGCAACGGTGCCTACCAGATCACCGCCACCGGCGACGTGGGTATCGGCAACCCATTCCTCGGCGGCGGTGGACCGCGCGGCATTCAGCTCGCGGCCAAGTTCAGCTTCTAGCCGTTTCCGAGTTCAAGCTGAAGCTCAAGCCCCTGCCGATTCATCGGCAGGGGCTTTTTTTTGCCTTCGCAATCCCGCCCGTCGCATGACTTCCGTCACTAGGTAACCTGATTCCAGCGGTGTTACGCTGCACTCATAATCCTTTCCCCCAAAGCGTCTGTTATGGAGACCTTGATGCGCCGCTCTTTATTCTTTGCCCTAATCCTTGCCCTCGGCGTGTGCCTTTCCGCGCCGATCTTTGCTCATGCCCACCACGTCAAACAGGCCTCCACGGCTTCGCTGCCGCTGACCACCTCGTCGCCCGAAGCTCGCGCGCTCTACGAAAAGGGCATGGCCGACTACGAGAATCTTTACCTCGAGCGCTGCAACGACGAGTGGCGCGCCGCCGTGAAAGCCGATCCCAACCTCGCCTTAGCCTGGGCCTGGATCGCCTTCAACAGCAGCGACCCCAAAGAAGTGAGCGCGGCCCGCGAAAAGGCCAAGTCCCTCGCGCCCAAGCTGACGCCGGGAGAGCAGTTGATGATCTCCTGGATTGCCAAGGTGCAGGAAGACGACTTCATCGGCGGCATCTCCGCCATGAACGACATGCTCGAGATGTATCCCAAAGACAAGCGCGTGCTCTACCTCGCTGCCAACTGGCTTATGAACGAAAACGGCGATGATCAGGCACGGAGATTGCTCGAGAAAGCGCTCTTGATCGACAAGAATTATCCCGCCGCGCTGAACGATCTGGCCTATGTGGACGCCCGCAAGCGGGAGTTCACCAAGGCCTTCGCCGCCATGGATCGCTACGTCGCGCTGCTGCCCACCGAACCGAATCCGCAGGACTCCTACGGCGAACTGCTACGCATGGCTGGGAACTTTGAAGGATCGCTCCAGCACTACCGCGCCGCGTTGAAGATCGATCCTGACTTTGTCACGTCTCAAGTGGGCCTCGGAGACACCTATGCGCTGATGGGGAACCAGGAGCAGGCGCGGATTGAGTACGACAAGGCCATCCGTGGTGCGCACAATGAAGCGGACCATCTGGCCTACAGCATGCAGAAGGCGATGACTTGGGTGCGCGACGGCAAGTTCGCCGAAGCCGACGCCGCATTCCAGGAAGTTGCGCACACCGCCCACGCGAAAGAACAGAACTTGCAGGAAGCGCAGGCATTTCGCCACTTGGCCGAGTATCAAGCCGACGACAAAGCAGCATTGAAATATCTTCAGGATGCCGAGGAGTCGCTGGCACGCGGCAACTCGATTACAAAGTCTGATAGAGATGAAGAGTTCTCCCGCATTCTGCGCAACCGCGCCGTGCGCGCCGAGCATGCCCGCAACTCCGACTTGGCCGACAAATCTCTTAAGCAACTCGAGGCCATGGCGACCGGCAGCCGCAACCGCGTCATCCAGAGTTCTTACAACGGCGCCGCGGGAACGCTGCTCATGGATCAGGCAAGCCAGAACAATGCTGATCTGAAGAATGTGGATCGGAAGAAGATCGAAGAAGCCATCAGTTATCTCGAAGAGGACCAGGACAATCCCTTCACCATGGAGCTGCTGGTGCAGGCCTACTACCAGACCAATCAGTCCGACAGGCTGGCTCAGGCTGAGGCGAAGTTGCGAGGAACCAACGTTCCCACTATGGAGCAGGCCCTCGTAGTCCCCGCCGCACGCCTGCGCCGCCCAGAAATGTAAGGCGAGGGAGCTTGGCTTTCTTTGCGTCCTTAGCGATACCTTTGCGCACTTTGCGGTCAACAGCTTTTAGCCTAAGCCTCTTAAGACGCATCTTCCCAAGTTGTTCTATACTGTCGAACGCGAGCGAGAGCAGTACTCAGCATTCAGCCAATAAGGGCGCAGCCTGGCCATGACTGAGAGCTGAGTCCCGAATGCTGACTGCTGCATCTGTGTCGCAAAGCCCGATCTAAAACTCGTCTTAGGATCGCGATTCAACTCAGATTAATGACGCCTAAGATCGATCGCCGTTCCCGCGCCAGAGTCGTTGCCACGCTGCCGGTGCGCGTTCGCGGCGCTGCGGCGGAAGCCGAGTTGAGCGCTCAGACTCGCGATGTCAGCACGAATGGCGTATTCCTTTATACCAACTCCCGCATGGTGGAAGGCTCCGACGTCGAATTGGTCCTCATCCTCCCTCCCGAGTTGACCTCCGGCGAGAAGTGCTGGGTGTGCTGCCACGCCCACGTTTTGCGCGTGGAGCAGGGCCCCGGCAACGACTTCGGGATCGCGGCCGCGATCCAGCGCATGGATATATTGCCGGAGATTCCCGCCTGACCCCAGCACTCCGCATTCAGCATTCAGCCATTAGGGCCAACTGCTAATTGCCAACTGCCGACGCGGTCGCTCCGATGGCCCAAGGCCGCGAGCCCCTCCCAAATCTGCCCAGCCGTCAGGCAAGACTTGCCCGCATTCCTCCAAAATAATCGGAAATCTGTGAAAAAGCGCTTCCCCTGGCACCGTCCTTGGTGCAATAATGGCGGCCCTGGAATTGCTCTGGCCAAACTCAGTAATCAGGTGGGCCTTGTATGTGGATCGAGAAATTATCCGACGGCGTGGTGCAGGTGCAGACTCCCATTGGACCGCGCTATTTGATGCCATCATTTCTTCAACGCGTTTATTTTCTCTGGATGTTCCGTCACTTCCCCATTCTCCCTCACGCCGTGCTCAGCACCGGGCAACAACGCTTGATCGATCACCTATGCTCCGAACAGAGGTTCGTCTCCATGGCCTACGCCGATGGTATGGACGATGCTCCCGTAATCGGCACAGTCGAGCGCCGGCCAAGCATGAAGATGGGCCCGGATACATTCCCGCCGCGCCGTCCCGTCACCAGCGAAACCCCGGCCGGACTGCCCGCAGAAATACGCCAGCGCTCGTAGCAAGATTTCGTTCGAGCGCACTCAACTCGATCATCGTCCCCAAGCCTGCGCATCACTCCGCCGGAGTCGAATACCGTCGTCCACCAGCTCCACACCACAGTTCACACCCGGTGCGGTGAGTAGCGCAATGACCCCGCGTGCAGAGAAATGTTACAATCACCAATTGTCCCGCCAGTAAAATCCCCCGCGTGGGCGCGTAGCTCAATTGGCAGAGCAACTGACTCTTAATCAGTAGGTTGAAGGTTCGATTCCTTCCGCGCTCACCACAATCATCAGTAGACATCACGCTTTCCGCTTGTCGGGCCGGGTTCGGGGCTCGCGCCCTCGGCTCCCCATTTGTCCGTTGGGGGTTTATGCTTGGCAGGGTATCCGGTGGATGAACGACAGTATTGAAGGCCAGAGCGTGACACAATGATGGACATCGAATGCGGACAAGCATCTTAATGCGGTCTGTCAACAAATTCTACGAACAGATTGAAATCAGGAAAGCCTCGTGCGTTCGACGCTGGTCTAGGTTCATGCCTTTGGTGGCGGGGGCGTGCTTTACCCTTTCGTGCGCAGTTTGGGCGCAGACGTCGAATTCGCCGGATGGCGAAGCGAATAAGTCCTGGTCGGCCACAACCGATGTGAGCGCCGACTCCGCGAATCCCACTCGCAAGTTCGAGAGTCATACGCAGAACGGCGATCGTACGGTTGACGTGCGGTCGCTGCAAACGCGTGGAGCCGACGGGAACTTCCATCCTTATCAGGACATCGAAACTGAGACGGTGCGCGTGAACTCGACGACCACGCAGAGCACCACTCGCACGTTTGTGCGCGACAGCAACGGAGCCAAAACATTGTTTCAGGTCACGGCGGAAGAAAAACGTACTCTTCCGGGCGGCGACTCTAAGCTGGTACGCACTACCTCGAATCCTGATGCGAATGGCAATCCCCAGATCGTTCAACGCGAAATTCAGGAGACGCACAAGATCAGCGCGAACGTGGAAGAGACGAAAACCACCGTGATGCTCCCCAACATCGAAGGCGGCCTCGCTCCTGCCATGCAGACGCAGGAACGCCAGAAGCGCAGCGGCGATACGGTTGAAATTCGAAAGACGACTCTGCTGTCGGATGGCACTGGAAAGTGGCAGGTGGGTGAAACCCGGCAAACAACTATAAAGGACGAGGATAAGAATCACAGCCGGGAAGAGCGAGTCTCTCGCCCGGATGGCGAAGGGCAACTGCAAGAAATCACGCACACTGTGGCGAAGGAATCGGAAGATTCCTCCGGTGCGAAGCGCAACTCCGAGGAAACCTATTCCGCCGACGTGCCGGGAGCGGGCCGAGACGGCAGCCTGCACCTGGTGCAGCGAGTCACGACTACCCAGCGCTCCAATCCCGGCAATCAACAAACCACGAAAATTGTGGAGAAACCGGACCCCGGTGATCCCGACGCCGGTCTGCAGGCCACCACAGTAGAAATTGACACGGTGCGCGCAGGCGCCTCTGGAGCACAGGCCACGCGGACTATTCAAATGCGCGATGCTAACGGGGATCTTGGTGTAGTTTCTGTGGATTTAACGAAGTCAAACAACCCTCAAGCCATCGAAGTTCAAATTGCGCCTGCCAAGCCGGCGCCTGCCAAGCCGAAATAGAAGCTCCCATAACTGTCATTCCACCTGGATCCAGCCGAATGTGTCTTTGACAGGGCCATGGGGGCGGATTAGACTCCACTGCCAGAACTGGAGGCCCCTTGAGTTCTGTGCTTTATCGAATCGCTTCTGTTCTTTTGCTGCTATTTGCCGCCGGACATACGTTCGGGTTTCGCCAGAATAATCCGGAATGGGGGGCGGAGGCGGTTCTGGGGTCAATGCGGTCCGTCCACTTTGACGCGCAAGGATTTACCCGGACTTATTGGGACTTCTTCAGCGCGTTCGGGCTTTTTTTCTCTGTGTTTCTTTTGTTTGCGGCGGTATTAGCGTGGCTGCTGGGCGGACTTCCGGCAGACACTTTGGCACGCGTGCGCAGCATTGCTTGGGCTCTCGCCAGTTGCTTTGTAGCAATTACAGCTTTGAGCTGGCGATACGCCTTCACCACCCCCATCGTTTTCTCAACGCTGATAACAGTGTGTTTGATTGCGGCCGCGTGGCTCTCAGCGAAGCCGAGCTCAGGATGACGGCTCTGAGTCGGATTCAGAGGTTCTTCGCCGACTGTGCCTTTCGACTCCGCTCGCAGCCTTATTTCACGGGCGGCAGGTATGGAAGATAGCGCGCAAACAGCCAGCACAGGAAGAACACGACGGGGATGTGGACCAGCAACTGCAGCACTCCGTATCCGACGATGTCGCGGGCCTTCAATTTCAAAATACCTAGCAGAGGCAGCATCCAGAAGGGATTCACCAGATTGGGCAGCGCTTCCGACCCGTTGTAGATTTGCACCACCCAGCCCAGGTGGACCTGGTGCAGATTCGCCGCCTGCAGAACATACGGAGCGTCAATCACCCATTTGCTGCCGCCCGATGGAATGAAAACGCCGAGCACCGCCCGCGGGAGCACCAATATTGTTGGCAGATTCCATGCGAGGCTTCGCGTCAACGGGGGCCGTTGTGCTGGATTCCGCGATAGGTGTAGGATTCCTTGGGCAAGGTCTGCCCAAGCAGCGGCACTTTCCTTGCCGCGAAGGTTTTCGCGAGGCTACCGAAGCTTGTACATGGGGCTGCCGATTGACTCGAGAGCCTGCTCGGTAGCATTATCGGTTCGGCTAGGCTCTTTCCACCTTTGGAGCGAGCTTTCCCGCCACATCTTTTCCTCGGAGGTAGTAAAGATGGCCAAGCGAAAACAGGAAGGGCTGTCACGTCGAGACTTCATCAAATGGACGGGTACCGGCGCTTTCGCAGTTGGTGTGGGCTCCGGCCCGTTTTTTCTGTTCCCGAAAAAAGCCGCGGCGCAGCAGAAGACGCTGAAGATACTCCAGTGGAGTCATTTCGTGCCCGCCTACGACACCTGGTTCGACGGCACCTTCTGCAAGCAGTGGGGCCAGAAGCACGACACCAATGTGATCGTCGATCACATCAACACGGTCGATGTGCCCGCGAAAGCCGCTTCGGAGGCCTCAGCACGGAAGGGGCACGACATTTTCATGTTCAACTCGCCGCCTGCGGCCTACGAGAAGCAGACCCTGGATATGTCCCATGTGTACCAGGAGGTGGAAAAGAAGCACGGCAAGAAAATCGAACTGGCGCACAAGTTGACCTACAATCCCAAGACCAAGCGCTATTTCGCATTTTCCGATTCGTACGTCCCCGATCCCGGCAACTGGCATAAGGACTGGTGGACGGAAGCTGGTTACGCGGATGGTCCCGATAGCTGGGAGGACGTGCGCGCGGGCGCCAAGAAGATCAGAGACAAAACGGGCCATCCTTGCGGCTTGGGCCTTTCTCAGGAACTCGACACCAGTATGGCCATGCGCGCCCTGCTGTGGTCGTTTGGCGGCGCCGAGCAGGATGAAAACGGCAACGTCACCATCAATTCCAAGGAGACGATCGAGGCCTTGAAGTTCATGAAGGCGATTTATCAGGAATCTGAAACTCCTGAAGTCTTTACCTGGACGCCGCCTTCCAACAATCAGGCCATGCTTGCGGGCCGTGTCTCCTATGTCGCGAATGCCATCTCAATCAGTCGCCAAGCGGAGAGGGAACACCTTCCCATCGATTCGAAGATCATGATTTGCGCGGCGCCGAAAGGGCCAGTGCGCCGCATCGCCGCCGAGCACGTCATGAACTCCTACGTGGTCTGGGATTTCGCCGAGAACAAGGAGGGCGCGCAACAATTCTTGGTCGATTTCATTGACGCTTTCCATGACTCGTTTGCGGCCGGGCAGTTTTACAACTTCCCGTGCTTCCCCAGCACGGTTCCGGACCTGAAGAAGGAAATCTCCTATGATTCGCGGGCCAATCCCCCGGACAAGTACAAAGTGCTCGCCAACGTACTCGATTGGGCGACCAACGTCGGATATCCTGGTTATGCCACGGCTGGCATTGATGAGGCGTTTAAGACCTGGGTCATTCCCACCATGTTCGCCAAAGTGGCGCGGGGCGACGAAACCCCGGAGAATGCCGCCAAGGCGGCCGAAGAGGAATACAAGCGTATCTTTGCCAGATGGAAATAGCCGGACGGGGGGCCGATGGCAGTCGTTCAGACGCGTGATCTGACAAAGGTATTTAAAGAAGGACAACTCGGAGCCGTGAACTACGTGAACCTGGAAACTCGCGAGGGCGAGTTTCTGGTTTTCCTCGGTCCCTCAGGCTCTGGAAAAACCACGCTCTTGCGGATGATCGCTGGACTCGAAACTCCGACGTCCGGCGAAATCCTCATCGGCGGACGCGTGGTCAACGACCTCAGCCCGCGCGACCGCCGCATCGCCATGGTCTTCCAGAGCTATGCGCTTTATCCGCACCTCTCCGTCTACAAGAACATTGCCTTCCCGTTGAGGGCGCAGAAGATAAAGAAAGAACTGCATAAAGAGAAAGTAGATTGGGCGGCCTCACTGCTCGGCATTGGCGCGCTGCTCGATCGCAAGCCGCGCGAACTCTCTGGCGGAGAGCGTCAGCGGGTCGCGCTGGCGCGCGCTATCGTGCGTGAACCCGCCGTCTTTCTCCTCGACGAGCCTCTCTCGAACCTCGACGCGAAGCTCCGAGCCTCGGCCCGCCAAGAGTTGGAGCGCTTTCACCGCCGTGTGGGTACGACGACGATCTACGTTACGCACGATCAAGTGGAAGCAATGGCGATGGGCGACCGCGTCATGGTGCTGAATAAAGGCGTCGTACACCAGCTGGGCACACCCACTGAAGTCTATGACAATCCTGCGGACACGTTCGTGGCCACCTTTCTGGGCTCGCCGCCCATGAACCTGGTCGAACTCGGCGACGTCATCGTTGGCTTTCGTCCCGAGCATTTCCGTCCAGCTTCCCCCAGCCACGGCGACTCCGTCCCGTTCCGCCTCAAAGTCGAGAACACCGAGTACCTGGGTTCGGAGTGGATTGTGTCCGGTACACTCGTCGGCGGGAAACTCGAAGGCAAGAAAATATTCTCGCGTCTCACTTCGGCTCAGGGTCTGCACGTGGATGATATCTGTGACTTTACTGTCCCGCAGCGTGAGTTGAAATTTTTCGCTCGCACCACCGAAAAACGAATCGAATCGAGGCCCGTCTCGTGGCAGTAGCCCGCAGCAGGATAAAGTCCATTGGGGCGGCGCAGAGTCCGTTGCTGGGTGCGGCCATGTTTTCCCCATCGGTTCTCTACATCTTGCTGCTCGTCGCTGGACCTTTCTTTCTTGCCATCTACTACGCTTTCAGCGACGCCCGCATCGGCAGCACCGAAATGCACTTTGTTGGCCTGGAGAACTTCCGCAGCATCCTGCAAAGTCCCAGCTTTCGCGTTGCTATCCGCAACTCCCTCATCTTTACTATCGGCTCCCAGATAATTGTGCTTGTGGGTGGACACATTCTCGCGATTGCCCTGGAAGAAAAGTTCCGGGGCCGCGGCCTGATCCGCTTTTTGATTCTCCTGCCGTGGGTTGCGCCTATTGCGCTGGGCGCTATTGGATGGAAATGGATCCTCGATTCGATTTACAGCGTGATCACCTGGGTGCTGGTTGCAGCGCACATTTACAAGCCGTTCAGCGCACCCATGTGGCTGGGCGAACCGAAGCTGGCCATCACCTCCGTTCTTTTAGTCCATAGCTGGCGACTTTTGCCATTTGCGACGGTCATTCTGCTGGCGGGCCGAACTGCCATTCCCAAGGACATTCCAGAAGCCGCTGCGGTGGATGGCGCCGGGGCCTGGCGCACAGAGTTTCAGATCATCATTCCCATGATGCGGCCCATCATGAGCGTTGCCGTACTCTTCGGTCTTATTTTTACCTTCACCGATATGACCGTGGTCTATATTCTTACTGCCGGCGGCCCGTACGACTCTACGCAGGTTCTGCCTTCTCTGGCCTTCGCGGTCGGCATTCAGGGCAGCGATCTCGCCGCGGGCGCCGCCATTTCGCTCTTCCTTGTGCCGGTGCTGGTGATCATTGCCTACTTCATGTTGCGCGTGGCCCATCGCGCAGAGGTGAACTGATGGCCAAGGCAATTTCCCCGCGCATCTGGAGAAAAGTTGCGCAGATCCTCGTGCTGGCGACGTTCACCATCCTGCTGGCTTTTCCTTTTTATTGGATGTTGATTACCAGCTTCAAGCAAAACGTCGATCTCTACACGATGGAGAACAACCCCTTCATCTTTAATGCCAAGCCTACTCTCGACCATCTGAGGTTTCTTTTCAACGAAACCAGATTCGTGCGTTGGCTGGGGAACACCGCATTCGTTGGAGTTGTGGTCGTGGCGATCACGCTGTTACTCGCCGTGCCAGCGGCATATTCCCTCGCCCGGCTCTCCGGGCGCTGGGGAGAGCGTCTCGGCATCGGCATCTTTCTCACTTACCTCATCCCGCCAACTTTGCTTTTCATTCCACTTTCCAGAGTGGTGGCGTTTCTTGGCCTGCAGGATTCTTTGTGGGCGCTAATTCTGGTCTATCCCACCTTCACCGTCCCCTTTTCCATCTGGCTTCTGATGGGTTTCTTCAAGTCCATCCCCAAGGAGTTGGAAGACGCCGCCATGGTGGACGGACTCACGCGCTTCGGTGCTTTCGTCAAGCTGGTGATCCCCATCTCCGTCTCGGGAATTCTCACCGTCGTGATCTTCTCGTTTACGCTGGTGACGCAGGAATTCGTGTATGCGTTGACCTTTATCTCTTCCGAATCGAATCAGATGATCGGGACTGGCATCCCCATCTTTTTGGTTCGCGGAGATGTCTACTACTGGGGAGCGCTGATGGCCGCATGCCTGATCGCCAGCCTTCCCATCGCCTTCATGTACAACCTGTTCCTTGACCGCTTCATTGCCGGTTTCACCGTCGGCGCAGTCAAATAGCTGGACAAGACCGGGGCCGGGGTGGTAAATGCGGGGAACTTCGTCGCGTGCTCAGATCGATCAGATCGCAAGCTTCCGGCTGCGGCGCCACCATCTTTTGGATGAGCCTCCCGCAGATGCCGTCACCATCTGCCGCGACATGTGCGGCGTGCAGGCGCAGGTCATGGGGCCGGCGCGTCTTCAGCTTTGGACCCGCAATCATGCTCTGAATCGAGCCGGGATCGAAGACGCACTGTGGAACTCCCGCACCCTGGTAAAGACTTCGCTGATGCGGCAGACGCTGCATTTCATTCCGACCGACGAATTCCCACTCTACATTGCCGCCCTCAGACCCAGCCGCTTCGCCCAGGCGATGCGCGTTATGGACAGATGCGGCATTACGCGCGATGAGAGCAAAGCACTAATCCCGCTGATCATGAAGACGCTCTCTGCGGGGCCACTGAGCAGGCCTGCGATCGCCGCTGCCATCCGTCCCAAAGCCAGCAAGGCAGTGCGTTTCTGGATGGAAAACTCCTGGAGCCTGGTTCGACTGCCGGTGGCCGAGGGACTGATCTGTTACGGCCGCGGCGAGGGCAACGCAATCGTTTTCATCCGCACAGACCATTGGCTGCCAAAACTGAAGCTTGAGCTGATGTCTGCGACGGAGGCGCAGTGCGCTCTCTTGCGAAAGTATTTGCGCGCCTATGGCCCGGCGACGTTGCATGACTTTTCTCACTGGGCGGGCATCCCTATGCAGGAGGTGAGGCCGCTTCGCGCTCTGCTCGAATCTGAGTTGGCAGAGATTCCCGGCGACAAGAAGAACTGTCTTTTGCTTCGCGAGGATGTAGGGGTTCTAAACAGCAGCCCACGAGTACGAGGCTCGATTCGCCTGCTGCCGAATTTTGATTCCTACCTCCTGGCTCATCGCGACAAAGACCATCTGTTGAGCGCGAAGTACTACAAGCGCGTCTACCGCAACCAGGGCTGGATCTCGCCCGTCGTGCTCATCGATGGCGCAGTCGCCGGTGTGTGGTCTTACAAGCCTCAAGGCAAGCGGCTCTCAGTAGAGATCGAGCCATTCGGCAAACTCTCCAGGGCAGAGAGGAAGGGGATTGAACAGGAGGCGGAAAGCCTGGCCAGTTCCTTCGAGAGCAAACTGGAAATCCGCTTCGTCTACGAATGAAGACGAAGGTGTCGCTCCGCGGAGAAATCGAGACTTTACCGCCTGATTTGCTTTTGTACCGAAGGCATATGAGGATATCAGTGCATGATCGTGAACTTCGCGGAGCGGGCGCACAACCACAACTGGGAACTCGACCCGGTCACGCGGTCACTGCTCGACACCGACTTCTACAAATTGCTGATGCTGCAGTTTATCTGGAAGCATTACCCGAAAACGCACGTGCAGTTCACTCTTTACAGCCGATCTTCCAGCGGTCCCGTTCACACTTTCGCGCACGAAGAACTCATCGAGCAGCTCGATCACGCGCGCAACGTGCGTTTTCGCAGGTCAGAACTGGTTTGGCTGGCCGGCAATACGTTCTATGGCCGCCGTGGAATTTTTGAGCCTGCATTTCTGGAGTGGCTGGAGCGCGACTTCCGACTGTCAGACTACGAGCTTTCGGTAAGAGACGGCCGCTTTCATTTATCCTTCGACGGCCTCTGGACCGATACCACCATGTGGGAGCTCTATTCGCTTTCCATCATCAACGAGTTGCGCACGCGGGCGAATCTGAAAAGGCTGAGCGAGTTCGGCCTCGACATCCTCTATGCCAAAGCGAAGACCAAGCTGTGGAACAAGATCGAACGTTTGCGCGGAGTTCCTCATCTCAGCGTGGCCGACTTCGGAACCCGGCGACGTCACAGCTTTCTCTGGCAGGAATACGTGGTGGAAGCGATGGCTGCGAATCTTGGCAGCGGTTTCACCGGAACCTCGAACGCATTCCTCGCCCACAAGCACGACCTGGAGGCGATTGGAACCAACGCCCATGAAATCCCCATGGTGCTCGCCGCGCTGGCGCGGCAAGACGATGACGAGGCCCTGAAGGCTTCTCAGTACCGTGTTCTCGAGATGTGGCAGCAAACCTACGAAGGTGCGCTGCGCATCATGCTGCCCGATACGTTCGGCACCACGCAATTCCTCGAGGGCGCACCCGACTGGGCGGCCGATTGGACCGGCCAGCGCATCGACAGCAAGGATCCTTATATAGCCGGAGATGAATATATCGCATGGCTGCGGGCGCGCGGCCGCGACCCGCGCGACAAGTTGATCATCGCCTCCGACGCGCTCGACGTTGACGACATCCTTGGTCTGCATGCGTATTTTGGTGGAACCATGGCCAGCGGAATCACGGCGAGAGACTTCGCAAGCGCAGATGATTTTCATGAGCGCCGCAAGTGGACCCCGGGCCGGCGCATTCGCTTCAGCGCAGGTTGGGGCACGCTGTTGACCAACGATTTTCGCGGCTGCGATCCCAGCGGCAATGGCGGCTTTGATCCCATCAGCCTGATCAGCAAAGTATCCACCGTCGAGGGCCGGCCGGCGGTGAAGCTTTCCGACAATTACGCGAAAGCGCTCGGCCCGCCCTCGGAAATCGAGCGTTACCGCAGCATATTCGGTATCGCGGGAGTGGCCAACATTCCCGTGATCACGTAATCCCTTGACGTTAAAGGCTTTTAGGCATAGCCAAAAGACTCTACACGTTGGTGCCAGACGATGGCACGCCAGAGCTATATACGCCTTTATGGTCCTACTGTAGTCTCCTTCTTGAGCAGCACTTGGGGGAGGGCTGATCAACATACGCTCCGTGACTCAAAACTGAGTCTGGAGCGTTTTGTTTTGCCCAAAAATCACTCTAGATTTGAAAGGGCGCGGCTTCCAGCCGCGCCGTAAGTAATCTCAGAAGAATCAGGGCTTCAGTCCCTGCGGCCAACTCAAGGCCTTAAGATCCGCCGTATAATCGCTCTTCCTATGCGAGCCTCTTCTTCGGTTTGGACGCTTTCCCTTTGGACGAGCTTGCTGTTGAGCGCGAATCTCCACGCACAGAGCGCTCCGGCCAAGGCTCCGCCAAGTTCAGCTACAGAAAAAGCGCAATCTCTCACGCAATTTGAAGACGTCGCCCAAAAAGCAGGCCTCACCATGCCGCACATTTCTTCTCCTGACAAGAAGTACATCGTCGAGTCCATGAGCGGCGGAGTGGGTCTGATCGACTGCGACAACGACGGCAAGCTCGACATCATCACCGTCAACGGCTCAACCGTGCAGCGTTACCGCGCGGGCGGCGACCTGATGATCACTCTCTATCATCAGGATAGCGATCCCAAGAGTGCCGAGCTTCACTTCACCGACATTACCAAGTCCGCCGGCCTCACTCATAAAGGCTGGGGGATGGGCGTGGCCGTGGCCGATTACGACAACGACGGATTGCAAGACATCTACGTCACCGGCTACGGCGGCAACGCGCTCTATCGCAATCTGGGCAACTGCAAGTTTGAGGATGTGACCGAAAAGGCTGGCGTGGGCGCGGGCGGGTTCAGCACCGGAGCGGCTTGGGCCGACTATGATCGCGATGGCCGCGTCGATCTTTTTGTCTCGCGCTACGTCCACGTCGATATCGATAACCTGCCGCAGTTCGGCAACGATCCGCGCTTCTGCCGCTTCAAGGGAGTGCTGGTGCAGTGCGGCCCGTGGGGCATGCCCGGCGAATCCGACCTGCTGTTTCACAACAAAGGCGATGGCACCTTCGAAGAAGTTTCGAAGAAGGCGGGCGTAGACGATCCGCATCATTATTACGGCCTGGGCGCAACCTGGGGCGACTACGACAACGACGGCTGGCCCGATCTGTATGTGGCGAACGATGCCGGCCCGAATTTTCTCTACCGCAACAAGCATGACGGAACGTTTGAAGAAGTCGGATTGCTCGACGGCGTCGCACTGAGCGGCGACGGCGCGGAACAAGGCTCGATGGGAGTCGATTGGGGCGACTATCTTCACGAAGGCCGTCTGTCCATGATCGTCACGAATTTTGTCGAGCAAGGCTCGACCCTCTATCACAACCTCGGCAAAGACAACTTCGCCGACGTCACCGTGCGCACCAAGCTGATGAAGCCGACCTATCCCTTTGTGAGTTGGGGAACCGCATTCTTCGATATGGACAACGACGGCTGGCTCGACCTGTTCATCGCCAACGGCCACGTCTATCCCCAGGTGGATACGATTCCCGGCGGCACGCCCTACCGCCAGCCCATGCTGCTGTTCCGCAACCACCGCGACGGAACCTTCGAAGATGTTTCTTCCGTCTTCGCCAATATGCCTCCGCAATCGAGGCGGGGCGCGGCTTTTGGAGACATCAACAACGATGGCAATATCGATGTAGTCGTCCTGAATGTGGGCGAGCCGCCATCGCTTCTGCTGAATCGCACCGTTAGCGTGAATCACCGCGTGCTGTTCAAACTGGTAGGAACAAAAAGCAACAAGGCAGCAATCGGAGCGCGAGTCACAGTGAAAGCCGGCCCGCTGGTGCAGTTCAGCGAAGTGCGCGGCGGCGCGAGCTATCTCTCACAAAATGACCTGCGGCTGCATTTTGGATTAGCGGCAAACGACAAGATGAGCGAAGTAAGCATTCGCTGGCCGAATGGCGAAACGGAAGTTCTGCGGGACGTTGCGGCAGATTTCATTTACACCGTAGTCGAGGGATCGGGAATTCAGCAGAAAGTGGCACTCCCGCCTTTGCCGAGAAATGGAGTCAATGAGTGAAACGGCGATGTTTCGTCAGTTGAAAAACACCACGGCGTCCTGCCTGTTCCCTCCGCAGTATCGGGCCGCATCATTTAGACGCAAGCCTCGCGCGCCGATGGCATCTCGCCTAGTGGAATGAGCGGCAGAAGCAAAGTTTCATTTTTTGCGGGTGGTCCAGCCCCGTGGAAAGAGCAACGTCTTCTTCGGGTCCTTCTTAAAAGTGTAGGTGACTGTAAGAAGGTGTGCCGGGACAACCATCTCCTCAGACAGTCGCGCTTCAAATTCATCAATGTTCAGGGTAATGTAATGGGCCGGATTCCCATCGTCATCATCATATTCATCATCCTCTTTCCACAAAATATCTTTTCCTCCAAGAAAGACTCGTTCAACGACGTAAGACTTCTCGCTTTTTTCCTGCGTAACAATGTTGACCGCGACTTCGTGGCCCTTGCCGGGGAGTGTATAAAAATGGTCTGCGTATGGAAGCAGGCACTCCGCGATGAACTCGAAACTCCCGGCTAGTTCTTTGTATTGCTGCAGCTCGAAAACCTCACTCAATAAACGTGATTTGGGTTTGGTTCGCAGCTGCGCCGCTGGATCGAAGAAGATTTCAAAGAGGATTCCGTCGAGCAGAGCTTTTTGCTTCTCCTTTTCCATGCCCTGTGTATGAGCGGCAAATTTCATTAGATACGATGTTGCGCTGTTCCCAAAACCCACTGCTGCTTGGTACAAATTTCGACCGATTACGAACAGTGAATCTCTGCTAAATTTATTGGCGACATCGGGGGTGAGCTTATCGACGGCCGGATTTTGCGTGTACCAATCGCGAATTTTGAGCGTTTTGATAATGCGGTGCGATGCTTTCGCCTCATCAAGAACGAACAGCTTGTCGCTTAGCGCTGTATCGGAGTAAGCATCGATCCTCGCCCCAGACTGAGATTGAAGAAGAACTCTCCCGACAGCGAAGTATGCTCCCACGAAATCTGCTTCTGCTTGGTTGCAGCACTCAAGCTGTTGCGGACTCTTTTGAACATGTTCTCGATAGAACAGTCCGGTGTGTTGATGTGCTGCAGAAGGGCCGAAGTATAGGCTCCATTGCGACCCGATCCATCTTTCGCTACCTGTCCCGGCGATGTTGCATACGCGATCAATGTGCCTTTAGGGGCGTAAACAGGAGCGAGTCCACGAGTAGCCGCTGACCGGTTCCATGCGCGTTCATAGGGATTGTCCCGACAAGCGTCAAGAACGATGATATTTGTGGATGTTCTCGCTTTCTCCATTGTTTCGATCACCCGATTGAGGGGTAACGAAGAGTGCTTTGCCTCAATCTCCCCGCTCACATCGGTATCGATCGCAGCAAGATAATTTTCGCCATCGATCTGCATGCCGTGCCCAGCGAAAAAGAACAGCCCAATATCATTGCCCTCTAGGGAGTTTTTGAACGTCTTTAGCGCCCGATCCATGTCTTTGTGAGTGCAGTCGGTTTTCTTGATTACGGAGAAGCCAAAGGCCTCTAAGCGGGTAGCAACATCTTCGGCGTCATTAGTGGGGTTCTTTAACTTCCCGGCATCTGTATAGGCAGCATTGCCGATCACAAGAGCCGTAAGGAGTCTGTTCATTGACCCTCTTTCCTGGGGCCAGGGAATACTGAGTGCCCCCGATACTACTTTTCGGTGAAAGGACGACTCTATGTTACGTTGGTTCCTGAGCGGGTCAGAGTGCAATTGATGCTATCAGGCCAAAGCACTCGCCGAGAATTGGCCGACCAAATGGTTTATGCGATACCCATCTGTTTCTGAATCTCCTCCAGCGGCACGCCCTTCGTCTCCGGAACCATGGTCTTTACCCAAATGAGTTGCAGAACCATCATGCCGGTAAAGAACAAGAAGACGTAACCCGTCGGGAACTTGGTGACCATTGCCGGAAAGAAGGTTGTGAGCAAGGCGGCGAAGATCCAGTGCGTGAAGCTGCCGAGCGTCTGACCTTCCGCGCGATGGCGATTGGGAAATATTTCGGAGATAAGAACCCAGATCACCGCTCCCTGGCCGATCGCGTGGGCAGCGATGAAAGCGAAGATGCAAGCCGGCACGATTGAGAAATGACCTGTAAAGAAGGCCCATGCAACCAAGCCGAGCGAGGCGATGTAGCCGAACGAGCCGATATAAAGAAGAGTGCGCCGGCCCAGCCGGTCAATCAGCCAGAGCCCGACAAACGTGAAAACGAGATTGGTAACGCCAATGCCAATCGATTGCAACAGCGCAGCTTTCGCGGCGAGCCCGGTAAGTTCAAAGATACGCGGCGCAAAATACAAAATCGCATTGATGCCCGACATCTGATTGAAGAACGCAACCAGGATGGCGAGCAGGATCGGTTTGCGAAGACGTCTCGTCCAGAAATGTCCCGACGATACCTGCTCCGACGATGCCGCGATAATCGCGTCCGCTTCGGCTGCCACTTCGGCTTTGGAAGCGTCAGGTTCAATTCGTTGCAACACTTCGAGGCCGGCTTCGCGGTCGCCCTTCTTGCCCAGCAGCCAGCGTGGACTTTCAGGCAGTCCGAAGCAGAACACCGCGTAAAGCAATGACGGAAACGCGGCCACGCCCAGCATCCAGCGCCAGGCGTTCTGGCCGACGCCCGCCAGCAGCGCGTTCGACACGAAAGCGATCAGGATGCCAAACACAATATTGAACTGGAACATTCCGGCAAGCCGTCCGCGATACCTGGGCGGCGCGATTTCCGAAATGTACATTGGCGCAACCACGGTGGAAATGCCGATGCCCAATCCGCCGATGACGCGCGCGGCGATAAACACAACAACATTAGGCGCCAGGGCGGAGCCCGCAGCGCCGACAAGATAGAGAATGCCGATCCAAAGCAGCGTGGCTTTGCGTCCGAACCGGTCGGCCGGCCAGCCCCCGAGCAGCGAACCAACCACATTGCCGTAAAGAGCCGATGCCATGGCGATGCCATGTATCTCGGGACTCAGGCTCCAAAGCGCTTGAATTGTTTTTTCTGCGCCGGAAATCACGACCGTGTCGAAGCCGAAGAGAAATCCGGCAAGCGCCGAGGTGAGCGACCAGAAGAAGATGCGGCCATTCATGGTTAAAGAAGTACCCAGTACCTGGTACCCAGAACTGAAGAAACCGGCAACACCAAGATTCCTCCGCCCCTCGCTTGCGCTCGGGGGTCGGAATGACAAGGGTTTTGTTAAAACTGAGAACTGCTTCACTCTTTCGTCCGCCCCTCGCTTTCGCCCGGGGGTCGGAATGACAAGGGACTTTCTGAGAACTGAGAACTGGGAACTGAGAACTGCTCTCAACCTTTCGTTAATGGATAGCCCTTCTCCCGCCAGTCGCGAATGCCGCCATCCATCGAAATGACGTTCGTGTAACCCATCTTCTGCAGATTGTCGGCGGCCAACGCCGAGCGGAAACCGCCGCCGCAGTAAAGCACAATCTCCTCATTGAGATCGGGCACGCGAGCCTCGATGTCGCGCTCGATGATGCCTTTGCCCAGGTGAATCGCGCCCGGCAGATGGTCCTTGGCGAATTCGCTCTCTTCGCGCACATCCACCAGAATGAACTTCCCGTTGCTATCCATCTTCTTCTTCACTTCCTCAACGTTGGTTTCGCGGACGCGCTTCTTGGCGTCGTCCACGATCTTCAGAAAGCGGGGAGGATGCTGGTGGGCCATAAAGACTCCTTTCCAAGCCAGTCGTAACGATCAACATCCTACCAAGTGTTGCTGGATCGTGCATCGATAACGCGGGCTTCGGGCTTCGGCTTATCCGGAAAGCCGACGTCCTGGGGAAAAGTTCGCGGTTCCAAGCCAACCGCGAAAGCCGAAGCCGGCATTCTCGGTTAGCATGAACAGGTGAAGAAACCGGGAGAAGGCCGGCAAATCGGGTTGGCGCGCGCCTTGTCGAAGATCGGATTCTGTTCGCGGTCACAGGCAGCGAAGTTGATTCGCGCGGGGCGCGTGAGCCTGAACGGGAAAGTCCGGCGCGACCCGGAGACGCCTGTTTCCGGCAAACGTGATCAGATGGCAGTCGATGGGGAAGCGGTCGAGCCTGTAAGCAAAATCTACCTTATGATGAACAAGCCTCGCGGCGTGGTGACGACGGCAGCGGACGAGAAGGGCCGCGAGACAGTTTACGCATTGCTGAATGCGGAGAAGGAAGAATCCCTGGCGTGGCTGGCCCCGGTCGGCCGCCTCGACAAAGCCAGCGAGGGCCTGCTCTTGATGACCAACGACTCCGAGTGGGCCGCGCGCATCACCGCGCCGGAAACGCACTTGGATAAGACCTACCACGTTCAAGTGGGAACCGTCGCGGATGAAGAGTTTCTCGGAGCGCTGGCTCGAGGGGTGAGAGCGAAGGACGGCGAAATTCTGCGTGCCAAGCAGGCGTGCCGCTTGCGTGCTGGAGAGAAGAACTGCTGGCTCGAAATCGTTCTCGATGAGGGCAAGAATCGCCAGATCCGCCGCATGGTGGAAGCCGTGGGCGCCGAAGTGTTGCGACTGGTGCGCGTGGCCATTGGGCCGCTGCAATTAGGCGATCTCGCGAAGGGCAAACACCGCGTACTGACAGCAGACGAGAAGCGAATGCTCGACCGCGCGATGCGAGACGGCATATGAGCGACCTGAACTTTCTCTCTGCTGTTTCCATGGCCAGGCAAGTCCGGGACAAAAAAGTTTCCCCGGTCGAACTCGTCGAAGCTCATCTGGCGCAGATCGAGAAGGTGAATCCAAAGCTGAACGCATTCGTGCAGGTGGACGCGGAGCGGGCGCGGCGGTCGGCTCAACATGCAGAACTCGCTCTCGTCGAGGGAAAGACCCTCGGTGCGCTGCATGGCGTCCCGATCAGCATCAAGAGTTCTCTCGAAGTTGAGGGACTGCGTTGCGAGGCTGGGACCCGGCTGCGAGCAGGCGTTGTCGCCACGCAAGATGCCCCGCTCGTGACGCGGCTGAAGAATGCCGGCGCGATCGTTCTCGGCGTGACCAACACTCCAGAGTTCTTGATGGCATGGGAAACCGACAACCTGCTCTATGGCCGCACCAACAGTCCGTGGGATCTGGAGTGCACGCCCGGCGGCTCCAGCGGGGGCGAGGCGGCCGCTATTGCCGCGGGAATGTCCGCGGGCGGCGTAGGCAGCGACGGTGGTGGTTCAATTCGCGTTCCCGCGCACTTCAGCGGTATCTGCGGCCTCAAGCCGACGCCGGGACGCATCCCCGCGACTGGACATTTCCCGGTATCCGCCGGGCCCTTTGCCTTGATAGGCGTTGTAGGGCCGATGGCGCGCACCGTCGCTGACCTGAAAGTTCTGTTCGAGGCAATGCAAGGTGCAGATATCGGCGACACATGCGCAGTGCCGGTGCCCGTGCGTTGGCCGAGCAGTGATGAAACTAAGATACTAAGAATCGGGTATTTCGAAGACGATGGCCGCACGCCAGTCACGCCAGAAACTCGCGCGGCCGTGCGCACCGCGGCAGAAGCCCTGCGCGGCGCGGGATTTCAAGTAGAGCATTTCCAGCCGGAAGGGCTCGAGGATGCGCGCCGGCTGTGGCACAAGTTCTTCGTAGTCGCTGGTGGAATGATGTTGCGTCCGCTGTTCAAGGAAAACGATGCGGACCTCAGTCCCATCCTCAAGCAGTTTCTGGAATGGTCCGCGGGCGAGCCAGCCCACACTGCGCGCACTCTGCTCGATGCATGGATCCAGCGCGACCTGCTCCGCGCGCGTTTCTTCGCGCAGATGCAGCAATATCCCATCCTGTTGTGCCCGGCGGCGGCGATCCCAGCCTTCCGGCACGGCGAGCGCAGTTGGCAGGTTGAGAGCAAAACTGTCCACTATCTTGACGCCTGGAGTTATACGGAATTCTTCAACCTGCTGGGCAATCCTGCCGCGGTGGTTCCAGTGGGCCGCTCGACTGGAGGCCTACCAATCGGCGTGCAGATCGTTGGCCGACCGTGGGAGGAGGAGCAAGTGTTGGTGGTCGCGGCTGCCTTGGAAAAAGAATGTCGTGCGTGGGCAATCCCGCCGACCGCGCGTCCCTGATCTCCAATAATATGTTTGCACTATTCCCCCCGCCCACCAGTCTGAGTAAGTTGGTTCGCACGCGATTTCAGTCACTGTGGGACTGAGGTCTGCTACCGTAAGCGCCTGACTGTCACCAATGCAAGAAGACTTATCACCCGGAAGTTTCGTCGGTCGAGCTTTGTCCTGGCTCCTTCCGTTTCTGGTTATTTCAGCGGCGTACCTCTACGCCTTTCCGCAGCCGAACCTCTTCTATGCCGGTGTGGTGCTGTTGCACGCACTGGGCGGAGTCGCTACTGCAATTCTGCTTGTCCCCGCACTTGTTCGCCGGTTGCGGCAAGGAAGTTTCGTGGCCCGCGCGGGATGGCTGCTGGTGGCTGCTGGCGCAGTTCTGGGACTCATTCTGATCAGGACCGGCACGCCACGCCCGGAGTGGAGGTGGCTTTACCTCCACATCATCATCTCGCTCATCGGCGTCGGCCTGCTCATCGCTGGCAAGCTGGCGGGTCGCGGCACTTCGAATGCTGCGACGTCTCTCTTGCGCGCCACAATTTGTCTGGTCGTGCTCGCCGGCATCAGCTACAGTGCGCGCTACACGCGTGAAAGTTGGCAAACGCGCAGCCGAATTCAGAATCCGACCATGCCGCCCGACAACATGAACGGCGAAGGCGACGGGCCAGAGGGCTCGTTCTTCCCCAGTTCTGCGCAGGTCTATGGCAAGCAGAAAATTCCCAGCAAGTTTTTTATGGAGTCCGACTCCTGCAAGCGTTGTCACGAAGATATCTACAACCAGTGGTTCAGTTCGGCGCACCATTTTTCTTCGTTCAACAATCAGTGGTACCGCAAGTCGATTGAGTACATGCAGGATACGATCGGCACCAAGCCGTCGAAGTGGTGCGGCGGATGCCACGATCCGGCCGTGCTCTACAGCGGTTTGATGGATACGCCGATCAAGCAGATCGTGCATCGCCCGGAATCGCAAGCTGGCCTCGGCTGCATGATGTGCCACTCCATCGCCGACGTAAAGAGCACCATGGGCCAGGGCGATTTCTATCTCGAGTATCCCAAGCTGCACGAACTCGCGGCCTCGCAGAATCCCGTGGCGCGCGCGCTGCATGATTTCGTCATCCGCCTGAATCCCGAGCCGCACCGCCGCGTCTTTTTGAAGCCATTCATGAAAACGCAGACAGCGGAGTTCTGCTCCACCTGCCACAAGGTGCACCTCGACGTGCCGGTGAATCACTACCGCTGGTTCCGCGGCTTCAACGAGTACGACAACTGGCAGGCCAGTGGAGTCTCCGGGCAAGGCGCGCGCTCGTTTTACTACCCTCCAAAGCCGCAGCAGTGCGCCGATTGCCACATGCCCATGGAGTCTTCCAGGGACGCGGGCAATATCAACGGAGTCGTACACTCGCATCGTTTTCCCGGAGCGAATACCGCGCTGCCCACGGCGAATGAAGATGCCGCGCAACTCAAACTCACCCAAGCATTCCTGAAGAGCGGAGCTCTTACGGTGGATATTTTTGCCTTGTCTCCAGCGCAGGCTCCGTTGAAATCGGGTGCGACGAGCCAATCGGATCTGGCCACAACATTCGCCGTGGGTGAGGAAGCAGAAACTAAAATCGCTCCCGGTACTGCCGCAGAAGTTGCTCCGGTAACGGCGCCGTTGAACCGCGTGCAGCCCGCGCTGCGCCGCGGCGATACTGTGCGCGTCGATGTCGTCGCGCGCACCAAGAAGGTTGGACACTTTTTCCCCGGCGGCACCGTCGACGCTTACGATACGTGGCTGGAACTGAAAGGCACGGACGACAAGGGCCAGACTATCTTCTGGAGCGGCATGGTCGAAGATGACGGCAAAGGTCCCGTGGAAAAAGGCGCGCACTTCTATCGCTCATTGCAGATCGACGCGCACGGCAATCCCATCAACAAGCGTAATGCGTGGGCGACGCGGGCAGTTGTGTACGTGCGGCTCATCCCGCCTGGCGCGGCTGACACTGTGCATTACCGCATGTCGATTCCTGAAAACGCCGGCAACAAGATCACACTGCACGCCCGCCTGTGCTATCGCAAGTTCTCGTGGTATGGCACGAACGAAGCGTTCGCGGGGCGGCCCGACCCGGCATCGCCGAACTCGGTTGCACCGGATTACGACGACCGTCCGACCGTGTTCACGGCATCGTTGAGCGGAGTTTCGGCGAAGCAGGAAAAGATCCCCGACCTGCCTATCGAAATCGTGGCCGAGACTGAAGTGACGCTGCCCGTAGTCGCGCATAATGCGCCCGCTCCTGAGCCAAAGACCATCGTAAAGAAAGAAGAATGGCAGCGCTGGAACGATTATGGAATTGGCCTGTTCCTGCAGGGTGATTTGAAGAGTGCGGCGGCTGCATTCCAGAAGGTGACCGAGGCAGATCCCAATAATCCTGATGGCTGGGTGAACATTGGCCGCGCGGCCGTGCAGGAAGGCGACATGGAGCGTGCCCGTACTGTGCTGGAGAAAGCGCTGGCCCTATCGCCGAATCTGGCGCGGGCTAATTTCTTCTATGCTCGAGTACTGCGCTCGGATGGCAACTATGAAGGGGCTGCCGCTCGCTTGCGCATCGTTCTGGCCCAGTATCCGCGCGACCGCGTCGCACTCAACGATCTGGGTCGGATTCTTTTCCTGCAGCGCAAGTATGCCGAGGCGGTGAATGTCCTTCAATCCGTGTTCGCGATCGACCCCGAAGACCTGCAGGCGCACTATAACCTAATGCTATGCTATAGCGGCCTGGGAAATGAGAAGCTCGCCAAGGAGCACCAGGCGCGCTACCTGCGATTTAAAGCGGATGAGTCGTCCCAGGCGATCACGGGGCCGTATCGCCAATCGCATCCGGAAGACAATAACGAGCGGCAGGCGATTCACGAGCACGTCTCGGTACCACTGCCGGCGCTGAATGCGAAACAGAGTCGAACCGATTGTTTCTGCGGGCGTTTCCGGCGGCTCGCGATGATGCCATGACAATTCATTTCACCACAGAGACACAGAGTCACAGAGAGAAACAAAAATCCTGTCTTGCATTTCTCTGTGCCTCTGTGTCTCTGTGGTGGATTTTGTTCGTGGGGACTGCCCAGGCTCAGCAGATTCAATTCCGAGACATCACCGCGCAAGCCGGAATTCATTTCACGCACAACAACGGCGCCTTCGGAAAAAAGTGGCTGCCCGAAACTATGGGTCCGGGCTGCGCCTTCATCGACTACGACAACGATGGCTATCCCGATATCCTTCTGGTCAATGGCGATGACTGGCCGGGGCATTCGCACGCCGGGCCGACAACTCCAAAGCTATACCACAACAACCGCGACGGGACGTTCACTGACGTAACCCGCAAGGCCGGGTTGGCTGTGCCCATGTTTGGCCTCGGCGTAGCCGTCGGCGACTACGACAACGACGGCTTCGACGATATCTTCATCACGGCGTTAGGACAGAGCTATCTTTTCCACAACAACGGCAACGGCACGTTCACTGACGTCACCAAGGCCGCCGGAATGTGGGGACCGAATGAATTCTCGACCAGCGCTGCCTGGGTGGATTATGACCGGGACGGCAAACTCGATCTGGTGGTTGCGAACTACGTGCAATGGAGCGAGCAGGGTGATCTTTACTGCACTCTCGACGGAACGCACAAATCCTATTGCACGCCGGAATCGTACAAGGGAACGTCGGTACGGCTGTGGCACAATCTCGGCGGCGGCAAGTTCGAAGATGCCACGCAGAAAGCAGGCCTCGGCGATCCAACCTCGAAGAGCCTGGGCATCGCCATCCTCGACTACAACGCCGACGGCTGGCCTGACATTCTGATTGCCAACGACACCCAGCCCAACAAGCTGTATCTGAACAAAAAAGACGGAACGTTTGAAGAGCGCGGCGTGACTTCTGGTATAGCGTTCAGCGAGGACGGAGTGGCGCGTGCCGGCATGGGCGTCGACGCCGCCGACTATGACCGCAGCGGGCATCCCAGCGTGATCATCAGCAACTTCGCCAATCAGATGGTGTCGCTCTATCACAACGAGGGCAACGGCTTGTTCGTGGACGAGGCTCCGCAATCCGAAGTGGGGCGCGCCACGCTGGTCACGCTCGGATTCGGCTGTTTCTTTTTCGACTACGACAACGACGGCTGGCCCGATATCTTTGTCGCCGACGGCCACATCGAAGATCAGATCGAACGCGTGCAGAAGCGCGTGAGCTACGCCGAGCCGGCGCATCTTTTTCGCAACCTGGGCGGCGGCAAGTTCCAGGAAGTGACGGCGCAGATGGGGCAGGCCTTCGCCGCGCCAAGAGTGGCGCGGGGCGCGGCTTACGCCGATATCGATAATGACGGTTTCCTGGATGTCCTGGTCACTACCAACGCCGGCCCCGCGTACTTATTTCACAACGAGGGTGGCACGAATCACAGCCTCCGGCTTAAGTTGGTGGGAACCAAGTCGAACCGCGACGGCATTGGCGCGGTGGTGCAGGTGACATCGGGAAGCGACAAACAGGCGAAGATGCTGCGCTCCGGATCGAGCTATCTTTCGCAGAGCGAACTGGTGCTTACGTTCGGCTTGGGCGGGCAAACGAAAGCCGACGCAGTTGAAATCCAATGGCCCAGCGGACAGGTGGATAAGCTTGCGACCGTCAATGCTGGACAAACCGTCACGGTGGAGGAAGGCAAGGGCATTGTGGGTGCGCGCAAATGCGGGCCGCCATCAAAATCGTCCAAGCAATGATTTACCCTGTGACCCCCTGTGCCCTCTGATTTCATGAAACTGTCGGCTCCTCAGACCTGAGTAGACTTGGGAGTGTCAACCTCCAAGGCTCGGGAGAAAGGAGCCGAACATGGTGATTATAGGATGCGATTATCACCCGAGCATGCAGCAAATTGCCTGGTGCGACGACCAGAGCGGACAGCGCGGCGAACGTCGGCTGGAGCACAGTTCGGGCGAAGCCGAAAGGTTTTATCGCGAACTGAAACAGCGCGGCGTTGCCGTGCGGGTGGGCATCGAAGCCTGCGGGCACACGCGCTGGTTCGAGCGCTTGTTGGCGGAGCTGGAGATCGAGTTGTGGATCGGCAATCCTGCCAAGATCGCGGCCCAGCGCGTGCGCAAACAGAAGACCGACCGCGGCGATGCGCAGCATCTGCTGCAGTTGTTGCGGGAAGATCGTTTTCCCAAACTCTGGATACCCAGCCCGGAGAACCGGGATCTGCGGCAGTTGCTGTGGCACCGCCATGGTCTGGTGCAGATGCCGACGCGGGTCAAGAACCAGTTGCAAGCCATGGCTCTGAACGAAGGCGTGCAGCGTCGGTCTCGACTGTGGAGCAAGCTCGGACGAGCGCAGTTGGACTCGTTGGCGCTGCCTCCGTGGACGGCGCGGCGGCGCCACGATCTGCTGCAGTGGCTCGATCAGCTCACGCCGCAGATCGCCCAACTCAGCCAGGCCATCGAGCAGGAAGCCGAGCGACGGCCGGAAGTGCAGCGCTTGATGACCCATCCGGGAGTGGGCCCGATCACGGCGCTGGCCTTTGTGTTGGTGCTGGGCTCGCCGCGGCGTTTCGCCTGCGGCAAGCAGGTGGGCAGCTACCTGGGGCTGATTCCCTGCGAAGATTCCAGCGCGGGCAAGCAGCGCTTGGGACACCTCAGCAAGCAGGGCAACACGCTGCTGCGCTACCTGCTGGTGGAGGCGGCCCAATCGGCGGCGCGCTGCGATGCCGATTGGCGTCGTCGTTTTGTGCACCTCGCCATGCGCCGGCAACGCAACCTCGCCATCGCCGCCATGGCGCGCAAGTTGGCCGTAAGTTTGTACTGGCTGTGGCGCAACGCCGAAGATCCGCCGGCAGCGCCACCGCCCGGTTCGCACGTGGGATAGCTCGATTAAACACATGGTGTGTGGGAAAACACCGTTCCTCTGATTCGGGCGTCCCGCTCCCTTCCGCGGAAGGGAGTTTGAAGTCATAATCATGGTCGAAGTCAGATCGGATAGATGTTTAGGTCGAACCGAAAGTTCAGACCGAACGATTAGCAGCGAGCCTGGGGTTGACGATGGCAAAACCTTCTCATAGAGCGAAATGGCACTCTTTCCCGAGTGCACGCCGTAGTCTGCACAAAAGTACTTGACGCAGCCGACAGTTTCATAGATGTGTCTAAGGTTCTTCTGCTCATCACCACTATTTCGTCATTCCGACCGGAGTCGAAGCGACAGCGACACCATCAGCCTTGTCATTCCGACCGGAGCCGGAGCGCCAGCGACACCATCAGCCTTGTCATTCCGACCGGAGTCGGAGCGCCAGCGACGGCGGAGCGGAGGAACCCGCTGTTCGCCGTACGCACCAATGGTGAGTCTGGCAGGATCGCACCGCGGCGCACACGCGCTCCACTACGCCTCCAGCCCGAATTGCCGTAAAATATCCCCAAGCGCCCGTAGCTCAATCGGATAGAGCATCTGCCTTCGGAGCAGAGGGTTGGGAGTTCGAGTCTCTCCGGGCGCACCAGAATTTTTCTTGGGCAGGATCTAGAAGGCGCTGCCGCCGCCGCCCCCGAAGCCGCCGCCGGAGAATCCGCCTCCGCCGCCGAAGCCGCCACCACCGCCCCATCCCGATCCCGAGGAACTCGCCCGCGGCGCCGACACGAACACCTGATGCATGTCCGTCGCCATGCCATGCATCGAGGACGAGAAGAGGATTGGGTTGAAGCCCATGCCGTAGCCGTATCCGGGGCCTACGTACCAACTCGGCGGATCTTTTATTATGCCGTTGAAGGCTTGCGCCCAGTGGTGCTCTACGCCGAGCGCCATCGCGTACGGGAGAAATTTTTCGAAGGTGCTGGTCGGCATGGTCTTCAGGCGCTCGCCGTCTACACGGTTCATGAATTCCTGGAATCCCAGCACGGCGGTGTGGATGCGCGATCCCTTTAAGGTCTTCGCCGTCATCACGCGGGCGAAGAGCCACCAGATTATTGCCGCTATCAACACAGACACGATCGCCATCGGAATGGAACTGAAAAAATCCACCCATCCCAGCCACTGCAGCACCGCGAACGGAATCAGGATGCAGAACGCGGCCCCTACGCTGTAGCCGTTGGCCGACTCAGGGTCGAGCGCGTAAATACCTTTCTGCTTGAGCGCCGACATAATATCCGCGCGGACCACCGGCACCGCCGTGTAGAAACGGTTCTTGAGGCTGGAGAGGCGCGTTTCGGTGACGTCTCCGGCAAAGATGTTCTCCATCATGACGCGTTCGTGCGGCGCGAGCCCGCTCCAGTCCTGGCGCTTCTGCAGCAGGTGGAAGATGTAGTCCTTGTGATGGAAGAGGAGGCCTTTGTCGTCGGTCTCTTCAATCTTGATGAAGCCGCGCACCGCAAGATCGACGATGGTCGATGTAATGTCGCGGGGATGTATCCGATCGTCGAGCAGAGTTCCGCATTCCGCCGGAGAAACACCGGGCGGCGGGTCATACATAGGCGCAACGGACATTCCTGGATCCGGATCCCGGCCTTTGTACATCCACAGAATGGCCATTACCGCGAGCGTGACCAGCGGCAGAAAAGCCGCGGGGTTGCCTCCGATGAACCAGAAGAATTTGGTGAGCCGTCCCGGTTCTTTGAGGATGCCTTTCGGAATGTAGACGTCGATGGTCAACCCGCCGCGCATAGGCAGCGGGCTGCTGGTCGCGAACTCAACGTCAGAACCGTTGACGGTCGCGGTCGCGTTTTTCTCGGTCGATCCGTAGACGCCGGTGAAGGCCTGCGCCCGCAGCGATTCGTTGGCGGAAGCAGGGAAGTGCGCGCTGGCGGCGGCGTGATCGATGGGAACGGGCCAGTCGTTGCCGGTCACGTTCCAATAGAATTCGTCGTAGCCGTCGAAAAAGCGCGTACCGTTGCGCACGCGGTAGGCGATCTCGACCGTACGCGTGGCGTTGACGGCGTTGGGCAGGTAGATCTTCAGATCGCGATACGCGCCGGAGGTCGAGGAATCGTATTTCAGCTTCGCGCCGTTTTCGTCGGTGACGCTGGTGACGGTGACGAACAGCTGGTAGTTGGTGCCGTTCGGCCCGGGATATTCGATGGGGATGGTGCGGTGAATGCCGTGCCACTCGCCCACGAAGTTTAGCGTGATGGTTTCGTTGACCAGGGCGCTTCCGTCAGGGTTGACGGTGATGGTGTCCTGGAAGTTGGAGACGCGCCAGGATTTGGCGAAGAGCGGGGAGGCCAGGGCGAGGACGGTTGCAAAAATAAGGAAGGTTTTTATCGTTGTCATCCCGAGCGAAGCGAGGGATCTAGGTTTCCTCTCCGCGCGAAGAAGAACCAAGATTCCTCGTCGCATTCGCTCCTCGGAATGACAGGACAATGGGTTCATCGCCAGTATCATACGATCAGAACTTCACCGCGACTGGTTCGCGGTCGGCGGCGTCGGTGGTTTCGAAGAATTGCCGCGGCGTGAAGTTGAACATGCCGGCAAGAATGTTGGTCGGGAACGACTGAATCTTTGTATTCAAATCCCGCACCACCGCGTTGTAATACCGCCGCGAGTTCTGAATCGAATCTTCGGTCTCGCTCAGCGATCCCTGCAGCTGGGTGAATTGTTCCGAGGCCTTCAGTTCGGGATAATTCTCGGCCACGGCGAACAGGCTCTTCAGCGCTCCGGTAAGCTGATTTTCGGCGACGGCCTTGCCCTCGGGCGTGGTCGCCTGCATGGCCTGCGAGCGGAACTTGGCAATGTTTTCAAACGTCCCTTTTTCGTGCGAGGCGTAGCCTTTGACGGTCTCGACCAGGTTGGGGATGAGGTCATGCCGCCGCTTGAGTTGCACATCGATGTCAGACCAGGCGGAGTCGCAGCGTATCTTCAGTTGCACCAGGCTGTTGTACATGCCGATGAGCACGACGGCGATGACGACGAGGATTACGAGGAAGACGATGCCGACCATGAGCGTCTCCTTGGGAGGGTTGGAGGATTGATCTCGGAAGCTTAATTCGTAAGACAAGGGGACGGTAGCACAGAGGGGGCGTGGGTGCAAACGGGCTGGGTTGTTCTCCACCGTGAGTGTAATCGCGATTTTGCAACAACTTGCCGCAGTGACGTTAGAATTGCTTTGTCATGAAGGCCCTACTCCGAGGAATTAGTCAGGTGCTATTTGTGATTGCGGGCTTGTTGTTCTTTGTCGGAGGGCGGGCGATCAGCGCGTTCACGCAGACGGATCGCGTGTCTGCTGAAATGCTCGGCATCGGCTCGGCTTTTGTGTTTGGAATCTTTGGAATGGTGGCGAAAAACGCGTCGGATAATCTCGACGAGGACTCAACCGGTCGATGAGTGTAGTGGCGATGTTTCGCCAATTGACTCCTGAGAACGTAGGCAACCAGCTTGCCCCTCATTGACTTGCCCCGTATCAAGTCCTACCATTTCAGCCCATGCTCGGGCAGACCATCTCGCACTACCGCATCGTCGAGAAGCTGGGCGGGGGCGGCATGGGTGTTGTCTACAAGGCCGAAGACACCGAACTCGGCCGCTTCGTGGCCTTGAAATTCTTGCCCGACGATGTCGCGCAAGATCCGCAGGCCCTGGAACGTTTCCGCCGCGAGGCCCGGGCTGCGTCAGCGCTGAACCATCCCAACATTTGCACCATCCATGAGATTGGCAAGAACGGCAGCCAGTCTTTTCTCGTGATGGAGTTTCTTGATGGCGTGACGCTGAGACACCGCATTGCCGGCTGCCCGATGGAGACGGAAGAAATCCTGTCTCTGTCAATCGAAATTGCCGATGCACTCGACGCCGCGCACAGCGCCGGCATCGTTCATCGCGACATCAAGCCGGCAAATATCCTTGTTACAAAGCGCGGCCATGTCAAGGTTCTCGATTTCGGCTTAGCGAAAGTGACGGGGCCGCTGAGCATTATCGCGGCTGATGGCCCGACGGCGGGATCCACCCTGGAAGAACACCTGACCAGCCCCGGCCAGACGGTTGGAACCATCGCCTACATGTCGCCCGAGCAGGTGCGAGCCAAAGAACTCGACTCGCGCACGGACCTGTTTTCTTTCGGGGTCGTCTTGTATGAGATGGCGACCGGCACTCTGCCATTCCGGGGCGACACTTCCGGCCTCATCTTCGATGGCATCCTGAACCGGGAACCCACGCCACCGATGCGCTTGAATCCAGATGTTTCGCCGAGGCTGGACGAGATTATCCGCAAGGCGATTGAGAAGGACCGAGATCTGCGCTATCAATCGGCCGCCGAACTGCGGGCCGATTTGAAAAGGATTAGGCGTGACACAGAGTCCCAAGGAATCAAAATCCAGGCAAGTGCGCTGGAGGATCAAGCCCGTCGCCAGCTCGCGTCAAAGTCGATAGTGATTACAGCCCTTGTGATTGCATTGCTGGGAGCGCTCGGTTTTGCTGCATATCGCCTGTTCAAGCGCTCTGAGGCGAAGCTAGCTTTCCAGCACTACCGCATATCCCGGCTCACGTCCACTGGTAACGTGGCTGAAGTTGGACTTTCCCCCGACGGCCGCTACTTGACTTATGTTACGGCTGAGCGCGAGGGGCCAGCGTTGTGGGTGCAACAGATCGCCAGCTCCACGAATGTCCGACTGCTGGGTCCGCTTCCATCGGGTGCTGGCTTGTACTGCACACGTTTCTCGCCCGATGGAAATTACATTTATTACGCTCAGTATGACCCCAAAAGTGACGCCATGGACCTATTTCGCCTGCCCGCGGTGGGTGGGAATCCGGCTAAAATTCTCAGCGACGTAGCCGGTGCTTACAGCATATCGAGAGATGGCACAAAGCTAGCTTTTCGCCGCACCAACACTCACGTAACGCCAAAGGAGTTTTATTTGAGCGTCGCCGATATTGACGGATCGAACGAGAGAAAAGTTCTCACACTTCTCGATCCAGAACGGTTCTGGCCTGAGGACTGGTCCCCCGATGGCACTAGCGTCATTATCGGCATAGACGAACTGGCAGCGGACAATGAGAATGCTCTTGCAGTGGTTGCGATCAAGGAAGGCACCGAGCATAGATTCGTTCACCGCGCGATCATTCAGGGTTTAGGCTGGTTGCCGGATGGGAGCGGATTGCTATATTCCAGTACGGGTACGGAAAGTCCATTCACTCCATCGCAGTTGTGGATTCTTCCTCTTCCCAACGGAGAAGCACGCAGACTGACGAATGATCTGAACGAATATCAAAACGTGAGTTTGAAAAGCGATGGAAGGAACCTGGCCAGCGTGCAAAAACAGATGAGTTCGTCCATCTGGGTGGCCTCGACTGCAAACCCATCCCAGGCGCAAGAACTGCCGGGCAGTGGGCATACGGACGGAGTGCGGGGGCTGGCGTGGCTTCCGCAGGACCGGCTTCTCTATCAAGGCTCCGAAATCAATCCGCAGACTTGGCAGATGGACCGCGACGGCAGCAACAGGAAACCGGTCACCAGACTGACGGACTATGCAGGGGAAGCAGTGGCGGCAAGCGATGGCTCGATTGTTCTTTTTACACATTTTGATAACCCTACAAAAAACGCCGGCATCTGGCGCGTGAATGCCGATGGCACGGATGCCAAACCAGTCATCACCGAAAAGACATTGGTTTGGAATCCCGAAATCTCCAGAGACAGCAGGTGGATCGTTTACCACTCGAATGCAAGAGGACTCATGAAGGCCCCGGCACAGGGCGGAACTGGAGTGTCGCTCGATCCAGTAGGCGGTTACGGGACGATTTCCTGTGACTCGCGCTGGATCGCCTTTGACCATTACGATCAAAAATCGAAAAGCGATCAAATCGAGGTCGTGGCTGCCGATGGCAGCGGCTCACCGCGATTTCTGCCCTTCATTTCCGAAAACCAGGTACCGGGGGAATCCAACATGGGATCCCTTCCAATCCGCTGGACTTCCTCTGGCGATGCGTTGACCTATGTTCGAACGAAAGACGGCGTTTCCAACTTGTGGGGTCAGCCGATCAATGGCGGCTCGGCCAAACAAATCACCAACTTCACCTCCGGCCTGATCTGGCGCCACGCGTGGTCGTGTGATGGCAAGTACCTGGCGCTGGCTCGTGGAAGCCTTTCAATTGATGCCATCATGCTCACCGACCTGCGGTAAGGTGCATGGTTCCTTTCGAGGCGCATGGGAGCAAGGTGGGCTCCACCAGGCTAAGACCATGGCTGACGCTAACAGGCGAGTACACGTGTTGAGAGTCTGGGTGCTCGATTCCACTTCGCGGTTAACCCTTACTGCTGGAAGGGTTTACGCGCGAAATTAGCCGCCAGTTATACAAAATGGCTCAAAATTGCTGTCAAGAGGAAGAAAAGGCGAAAATCTGGGCCAGGTTGTTGAAAGGAAATGAAATATAAAGTTGGCAAATGTGACGGTTTTACCCTATGCAAAATGTCATACTAGATATAGAGGGTAAATAATGAAAGCAGCAGGTCCCCTTCGACTTCGCTCAGGGCAGGCTCCCAGTCGGGATGACAAGCCTTACGGAGCGGCGGCAGTTGTAGGAATGCCTGCCGGGCCAATGTCGGCGCAGGTCGGGTAGGGATCCTTCGACTGCGTAAATGCTTCGCTTTCGCGAAGCATTTACTTCGCTCAGGATGACAATCCGGAGTTGTACAACGTCGCGGCCTTTTGGCCGCGATTTCTATTTGTGGGCAAATAAGGAGTGAGGCGAACAATGAGAAATCGGAGAAATTTGGGATGTTTGATCAAGGGAAAGAAAGAGCGGGGAGCCTGGGCTGAGCTTTACTTTATGGTGCTGGCGATGGGTTACGGGCTGAGGGTATCGAGTCCGTATGGAGGGTTTGGGCCGTACGACGTGGGAGTGGAGAATGGCACGGGGCCGATTCTGCGGGTGCAGGTGAAGTGCACGGTTTTTCGTGTGGGCAAGGGGTACAGCATCAATTGCTTTGGTCCAAAACGGGGGCCGAAGCGCTTCGGGTATGCGCCGGGGACGGTGGATTTTTTCGCGCTGTACATTGTCCCCACCGATGACTGGTACATCATGCCGTACGCCGCGGTGGGAAGGGACAACAGGACACTGCATTTCACGCCGGACAGCGACGACCAGAAGTATGGCAAATATCAAGAAGCGTGGCATTTGCTGCTAGAGGCGACCAAGGGCCAGGGCAAGAAGGGGCTTGAGATTCGCGCTTGTGCCGGTGATGAGGATGCGGAGAGCTTCGACGCGAGCGAAGTTCGTGCCGCGAGGAGTACGGCTCGAGTGAGAAGGATGTTTCGAGGATTATTTCAGGGGTAAGAGGCCGGCCCTCGGCTTCCGGCGTTCGGGGCGGCAACTACCGGGCTGCCCGGCGGACAGCCGAGGCCGGCTGTCCCCACATACACCAATGAGTATTTATTGAGTCCGGAAGCCGGAAGCCGGAAGCCGGGTTTATTGCTGCGGCGCGAAGTATCCCTTGCGGGCGCGGACTTGCAGGTCTTTCTTCAGGGCGGAGATTTGAATGGAGCGGAAGCGGCCGTCGGCGTCGAAGTCGGCGGGCTTGTAGCTGACGATGTACTGGCTGCGCAGTTCGTCTTCGATGGCGGCGTAGGAGCGGGTGATGTCCTTCATCTTGAAAGGGAAGAAGGCGCGGCCGCCGGTGGCCTCGGCTAACTGTTCGAGAACTTTGTCGCCGCGCAGAATGAGGCCGCTGTCGTCGGTGGAGATGGCGTAGATGATGACTTCGGCGCGCTGCGCCATTTCGATGGCCTGGGCGCGGGTGTATTCGCTTTGGTTATCCTCGCCGTCGCTTACGATCACGATGGCCTTGCGCGCCGGGTGGTCGGGACGATCCTTCAAAAACTTATCTTTGCAGGCGCGGTAGACGGCGTCGTAGAGCGCCGTGCCTCCGCCATCATTTAGTTTGTGCACGCCGGCGGAGAGCAGTTTGACGTCGTCGGTGAAATCCTGCGACAGCTGGCTCTTGTTGTTGAAGCCGACGATGAACGCCTTGTCGAAGCCGGCGCGAATGGAGTGCTGCAGGAAACTGATGGCGGCATCCTGCTCGAACTCGAAACGGCTGTGAACCGAGCCGCTCACGTCGATGAGCAGTCCGAGGTGCAGCGGCAGATCGGTTTCGCGGCGGAAGTTGATGATCGATTGCGGCGGCTTGTGATCGTCGAGAATAGCGAAATCGGCTTGATTCAGGTCACGAACAAATTTTCCGTGCTTGTCAGTAGCGATGAAGAGAACGTTCACCTCGTCAACTCTTTTGTGGATGGTAAGCAGGGTGCCTTGGTCGTCAGAAGTGGAAGTGGAAGAGGCAGCGGAAGGATCAACGCTGAGAGTTGCCGTGCTGCTGGCGTAATCCTGGGCGAGGGCCGGCGAGGCGAGGGCTGCGAGTGCAAAGGCTGCCAAAAGCGCCGCGATCAGCCGACAATGTGATCCCGTGTAAGTCATTCCGCAACCGACTACATTTTGCACGCTTACCCATGGCCAGGGAGCGCTCCACTACATTAGATGCACTTCGCGTGCCGAAGGGCGTGTGGCCAATTCCGTCATTATCTTACTGGAGCGACTGTAGAAGGGTATGGAGCGCGTGCCAAGTTACAAAAGGAGTAACCGTTTGGTCATGGCTGAAAAGCTGCGTTCGGTGGGCCATTTGGGCCATCGGGGAGTGTACTGGGGGAAGTACTCGATTGCACAGTTCGCAACGTACAATTTTCCCACGAGGAGTTCTGCCTGGCAGGCCGGGTGCAGCGACTGAGGAGAACGAATCTGGAGGAACTGATGATGATGAAGATAAGAGCGAAAATCTGCGGCGTGGTTTTTGACCGCGTACTTGCTGGCTGGTCCGGCACTCGCCGGCGCCAACGACGTGAAAGAACAAGGGCGCGTCAGGGATTCCGGTCAGGTGATGAAAGACATATTGAATATTCCCGATGACATTCCGCAAGACTTGCTGGACAAGGCGGAGTGCGTGGTGATTCTGCCGAACGTGCTGAAGGGCGCACTGGGAGTGGGAGGCAGTTTTGGCCGTGGCGTAATGATTTGCCGCAGCGGCGCGCACTATAACGGGCCCTGGGGAGCTCCGGCGCTGTACGCGCTGGAGGGAATGAGCATTGGATTTCAGATTGGCGGGCAGGCTACGGATTTTGTTTTGCTGGTGATGAATCCGAAGGGAGCGCGCTCGCTGTTGTCGAGCAAGGTGAAGCTGGGGGCGGACGCATCGGCAGCGGCGGGTCCGAAGGGGCGGACGGCGGAGGGGGCTACCGACATTGTGATGAATGCGGAAATTCTTTCTTACTCGCGGAACAAGGGGTTGTTTGCGGGAATCTCGCTGGAAGGGTCGACGCTGCGCTCCGACGGCAGCGCGAATCAAAAACTTTACGGGAAGAAGGTGGACGCCAGAGAGATTATTGTCGAGCGGAAAGTTGCGATTCCGGCTTGCGCGCGGGAACTGGTTTCGCTGCTGGATAAGAAGTCGCCGAAGAACAAGTCGGATCCGCGGTCGCTGGATTAGTGCGGCGCGCGCATTGCGTATTACGGCGCTGCGTAGATTAACTTGCCGCTGCGGAACACCCGGTGAAGTTTAGAAAAGGCAGTGACGTCTTCTGCTGGATCTCCATCGAGCACGACCAGATCGGCGTCCATGCCTTTAGCGATGCGCCCGCTGCGGCTGGAGTATCCGAAGCGCGCGGCTGGGTTGGTGGTAAGAGAAGCCAGAATCTGCGAGAAATCCATTCCGGCGCGGGACATCCACGTGAATTCCTCCGAGGTATCGAACTTTTCGATGTAGCCAACGTCGGTGCCGAACAGGACCTGTCCTCCCGCTTGAGAGAATGCCTTCAGTTGCTCGGCTGCTCTGCTCATTACTTTATCGCGGTTCTCGGGCGGGCCATTGCCCTTGCTGAATTCGACATCCCACAGGGTCAGCGTCGGAGTGAGGGCCATGTGCGCCGCCAGCATGCGCTGAACCAGCGACGAACTCCAGAAATCATCGGCGGGAGTGGTGTGGGCCAGAATGTCCACGCCGCTCTGAATGGCGACTTCGATTCCCTGATTGTTGGAAACGTGGGCAAAGACGGGTTTGCCGGCCCGATGAGCTTCGGCTGCGATCGGCTTAGCCAAATCTACGGGCATGGTCAGGACGCCATCTGCTTCGATGGAGTTGGCAAAAATCTTGATGCCGTCTGCGCCGTCGCGGATCTGCAGGCGCACGCGCTCTGTCGCCTGGGCTGCGGATTCAACTTCGGGCATTGTGATGTGGTTGGCTTTGAGGAAATCTCTTACGTAAATCGGAGTACCGCCTTTGATCCAGAAGGGCTCGCCGACGGTAAGGATTCTTGGTCCTTTTACTTCTCCAGTCTGTATTCTTTGGCGGATGACGGTCGTGTTTGCCAGCACGGACGCTATATCAAAGACCGAAGTGAAACCCCAGCGGGTGAAGATTTCCTGGAGTTGCGAAGTAAGCTGCTGGGATGAGAGTTCTTTGGCGTGGAGCAGGCCGGGGGTGAGGATGTGTACATGGCTATTCCAGAAACCGGCGGTCACAACACGGCCCTGGCAGTCGATCACAGTTGCGTGGTGCGGGACTTTGATCTTAGAGGACGGCCCTACAGCAACGATGTTGCCGTCATGCACAATAATTGCTCCATCTTCGATTGGCGACTCCGTTGGGGAGGGATAAATCCTGGCATGAACCAGAGCGAGGTCAGAGCAGAAACCCGCTATGCTCGAAGAAAGGATACCGGCGAGAAGGGCGGCGAGAAGACTGTGGATTCGCATGCCAGCAATATACGGCAACTGGAGATTCTCGATGAATAGGACTCGGAACAAAACTCGCGAAGCTAAGAGCCTGGTCGTGCGTTGTGACTGGGCGCGCAGTGAATTGATGATTCGCTATCACGATGAGGAATGGGGCGTGCCACTGCATGAGGACCGCAGGCTTTTTGAGTTTCTGGTTCTTGAGGGTGCGCAGGCCGGGCTTAGCTGGGAAATGATTCTGAACAAACGGGAAAATTACCGCGCCGCCTTTAACGGGTTCGAGGTCGAGCGCGTGGCTGGCTACGACCGGAGGAAGATTGCTCAGTTGTTGAAGAACGACGGGATCGTGCGCAACCGGTTGAAGATTGCTTCGACGGTGCGGAATGCGCAGGCGTTGTTGCGGGTGCAGGAGGAGTTTGGGAGCTTTGATCGCTATGTCTGGCAGTTTGTGGAGGGGCGGCCGCGGGTGAATTCGTGGAAGTCGCGGGATCAGGTTCCGGCACGGACTGCGCAGTCAGATGCTTTGAGCAAGGCGCTGAAGAAACGCGGATTCAATTTTGTGGGATCGACTATTTGCTATGCGTTTATGCAGGCTGTGGGCATGGTAGATGACCACGTGGTGCGGTGCTTTCGGCATGGTGCCTGAAGTCCGAAAACCTTTAACACAGAGGGCACAGAGGATCACGGGGTAAATCAAGAAAACCTTTACCACGGGGGTCACGGGGGATCACGGGGTAAACCAGAAAAAACCTTTAACACAGAGGGCACAGAGGATCACGGGGTAAATCAAAAAAACCTTTACCACGGGGGTCATGGGGGATCACGGGGTAAACCAGAAAAACCTTTACCACAGAGGGCACAGAGGATCACAGGGTACAGCAAACACTTTCAATTCCGCGGTGAAGATGCGGGCGCTGGTACTTTTTGCGCTTTCTTATCGTTCAGGTCAAGGCCGAAAGTCGGGTGGTTGTAGGTTCCGGATATTCGGACCGGGACAATCTCTCCTTTTTTCTTCTTCTTGAAGAATGGCTCGATTGCCTTGAGCAGCAGCGCTTTGGCTCCGCTCTCGGTGTTCGAGATTTTCGTATCCACCTGCATTTGACCGTGCAGGTCGACCTTGGTGTTGATCAAATTGAAAGTTCCGTTCATGCGGGCCGACGCGCCGGGAACGCCGAAGGAAAGATCGGTGAAGGTTGCAACTCCCTGGCGAAGGTCTACCTGCCCGGTCAAATCGGTGAGCACGGTCTCAGGATCGTCTTTTTGTCCGCGCGCGCCTGCGCTCAGCTGGTTGACGCCCTGCTGGGTGGAAGGTTTGGAGAACGTTCCCGCAGCGAGGCCAAAATTACCCCGCAACTTTATCTTCTTTAGGAATGCCCCTTTGCCTGGGGGAATCTCGGTATGGGCTTGGAGGGTAACGGCTCCCGACATCGCCGGGCGGTTGTCGTCCACGAACAGCCGCAGCAGGTCTTCGATGCGCGCATTGCTCGCCTTCAGATCAATGAGCCCGATCTTTCCCTTGCTGTTGGCAGATCCCGCAATACTGCCTTCAGCATCAACGTGAGTTTTCCAGAAATTGGCGCCCACGTGCTTTAAAAATGTATCGCCGCGCGTTGCATCAACGTAGGCGCTGAATTCAGTGGTCAGGTGGACCGGATGTTTGCCCGATTTCACTTCGAAATCGGGGATGTCGGTTGTGCCCGAGATGTCGATATGACCGAGCGTTCCGGCAAACTTGCCTTTCGAGGACAACATGCCGGCGACACCGTGGTACACGCTCAGATCGGCCTGCTCAAACGTATATTCTCCGGAAATCGGCGTTTCGCCTGCGTTGCCTGTACGCCAGGCTCCGAACTTTCCTAAGACCGAGACCTCGCCCGGAGGTTTGGGATTGTGCACTTTCAAACGATAGCTGAGAGGTCCATGCGCGCCCACATCTCGTAACGTGGCTTCGTGAATGTCGAAGCGCAAGGGTGGGTTATTCGCATCGTGGGAAGCAAACTCGACCGCCGCACCGTTCATGACGAGCACGCCAATGGTGATTTTTGACGGCGTGGTCTGAAAAGCTTCGCCGGTGCCGAAGGCTGGGATAAACACGCGCATGCCGTCGGCGGTGATCCGGTCAACTCGTGTAGAAAGGAGGCCGAGATAGCTGCCTTGGATGGTTATCGTTTCGATGGTGATGAGAGGTTTGACCTGGGGAGGGCCGTGGCGAAAAACTACTCCTTGCAGAACGCAACCGGGATGAGGGAAATAAGTCTGGTGAAAGGTGCGAGTTTCCACCTGGCTGCCGCTCGCCTCCTGTAAATCCTGTAGGACTTCCGTTCGTCCAAATGCGCGCCGGCACAAGGTGAACAGGATGGCACCGATTACCGCGCCGATTATGAGCAGGATGAGGACGAGCCTGCCCCAGCGTCTCTGGCCAGTTTGTTGTGGGGGCGCGGACGCGGATCTTTGAGACGGCGTGGCCGTGGCTTGAGACATCAACTTTTGGAGGCTAACTTGGGGAGTGAGGTTGCTGTCGAAAAACCGGAATGTTCCGCAGTTGCTGGGCGTTGCGGAATTGCTGACGACTCGGGTCTCAGTTTGTTGTGGCCTTGGCCAAAAAAAAACCGGATTCAGCTGAGGTGCCGCCTCGCTTCGCTCGGCGGGACGGCCGAGGCGGCCGTCGCTACATGGGTATCCTGGCGGCGTTTGAAGCTGAAATGTTTTCCCGCGATCGAAGTCATTTTGAATGCCTTGGGGACGGCTACAATGGAAAAAGTCTGCTTTCCCTGCAACCGATGACTCCTCGTGTTTCGAAAGCGTTTCGCCGATCGGCGCTAGTTTTCCGCACCTTCACTCTGCGTTGGTTGGTGTTGGTCGGGGTCGCGTGCGCGGCCGTCGCACTGACTCCCGCGGCCGGGCAGTCTGGTCCTTCTCAAGGGCAGGAACTCAAGCCGATTCTGGACTACATTTCTACGGCATGGGATACGCTGACGCGTTCCATGACCGACTGCCAGAGTTTCGTCGATCCTAAGATTAAAGTGGCTCCCGTTTTGTACCTGCCGGCAGGGATGGCCGTGCCGGCGGCGGTGCAGAAGCTGTCGAGCGATTGCAAGGTGCAGATTGAACATCTGCCGGTTGAGATTCAGCGTCTTGGCGAAGTGGAGACGTCTAAGACCCATGCACACGGCTTGCTTTACCTGGAGAACAAATATGTGGTGCCAGGCGGGCGTTTCAACGAGATGTACGGCTGGGACAGCTACTTTATTATTCGCGGGCTGTTGCGGTCGGGGCGCGTGGAGTTGGCGCGGGGCATGGTGGACAACTTCTTTTTTGAGGTTGAGCATTACGGCGCGATGCTGAATGCGAACCGGACCTATTACCTGACTCGTTCGCAACCGCCTTTTCTGAGCTCGATGTTTGTGGAGGTGTACGGGGCGCTGCAGAAATCGGGACACGCGGACCCCGCGTGGCTGGCGAAGGCGTACGCCGATATTGAGAAGGATCATTCGATGTGGAACCGCGATCCGCACCTGGCGGGCGACACGGGGTTGTCGCGTTATTACGATTTTGGCGAGGGTCCGCCTGCCGAGGCACTGAAGGATGAAACCGGTTTCTACCGGAAGGTGGCTACTTATTTCTTTTTGCATCCCGCGCAAGCCGATCACTACATTGTTGAGAATCTGCCGGGAGCGACGGAGCCGGTGGCGGGCGCTGCCTATACGCTGCAGGTGTGCGACGTTTCTTCTACGATGGCGCGCGCGGAGTGCGAGAAGCGGCGGGAATTCAAGCTGAGTTCCGACTACTACAAGGGCGACCGGTCGATGCGGGAATCGGGATTCGACGTTAGCTTTCGCTTTGGGCCGTTCGGCGCAGCGACGCATCACTATGCGCCGGTGTGCCTGAACAGCTTGCTGTATAAGACGGAGAAAGACCTGGAGCAGATCAGCCGCTGGCTGGGGCGTACGGCGGACGCGGAGAAGTGGAACAATCTGGCTGAACGGCGGAAGAAGTTGATCACGCGCTATCTCTGGGATGAGAAGTCAGGATTGTTTTTCGATTATGATTTGCAGACGGGGCAGCGATCGTCTTATCGCTACGCAACTACGTTTTATCCACTGTGGGCTGGGTTGGCGACACCGGAACAGGCGAAGGCAGTGGTGAAGAATCTGGCGGCGCTGGAGAGGCCGGGCGGTCTGGCGATGAGCACCGAGGAGACGGGGGCGCAATGGGATCTGCCTTATGGCTGGGGAAATGTCGAGATGCTGGCCGTCGAGGGCCTGCGGCGCTATGGATTCGATGGCGATGCCGACCGCATTTCTTACGAGTTTCTATCGATGGTGGCGGAGAACTTTCGCCGCGACGGGAATATTCGGGAGAAGTACAACGTGGTGACGCGGTCGTCTGAGGCGCATGTGGAGATCGGGTATCAGATGAATGTGGTTGGGTTTGGCTGGACTAATGCGGCTTTTTTGGAATTGCTGCATGGGTTGCCAAAAGAGATGGCGGAGCGGTTGGCGCGAGAGCAGTAGCGGGCGGTGCCGGCGGGCGGTGCCGGCGGGCGGAAGCAGGCGTTGACCGCTGCCGCTGAAGCAACCTAAGATTCCGAAATCGGATCATGCCGTTGGAACTCAAGCATTTCCTTACCGACAGATGCACAGTCAATAATTGGGCTCGAGCAGTGACGTTGCTATTCCTTGTTTTGTTTTATCTTCCATTCAGCTCGGCCGAACAAGCCAAGACCTCCATTCCCGCCAAGTCCATCGCCAACTTCACCGATGTCGCCGAGAAGGCCGGGCTGACCATGCAGAATATCTTCGGCGGCATCGAAACGAAAAAGTACATCATCGAGACCACCGGCACCGGCGTGGCGATTTTTGATTACGACAACGACGGCTGGCCTGACATTTTTCTGGTGAATGGAACGAGGCTCGACGGAACGAAGCTTGAGGGATCGCCTTCCGGGCCAGCGCCGAGCAATCACCTCTATCGCAACAATCACGATGGCACCTTCACGGACGTGACTGCGAAAGCCGGTCTCACTGCCACCGGCTGGGGGCAGGGCGTTTGCGTCGGAGACTATGACAATGACGGCTGGGAAGATTTGTATGTCACTTACTACGGAAAGAACCGCTTGTACCACAACGAAAAGGGAGTGTTCACCGAGGTTGCCGAGAAAGCCGGAGTTGCGGGCTCGGGAAAAGCGTGGGGGGCGGGCTGTGCGTTTGTAGACTACGATCGCGACGGCAAACTTGATCTGATGGTGGCCAATTACGTGGATTTTGATCTGGCCAGCGCTCCCGCGCCGGGGCAGCGCGCGAATTGTGTGTGGAAGGGAGTTGCCGTGATGTGCGGCCCGCGCGGACTGCCGGGCGCGAAAAACATTCTTTACCACAACAAGGGCGATGGCACGTTTGAGGATGTCACCGTCAAGGCGCACATCGACCGCACCGACGGCCATTATTCGCTGAGCGTTTCGACGCTGGATTTCGATGAAGACGGCTGGCCCGATATTTATGTTGCGTGCGACAGCACGCCCAGCATTCTCTACCGTAACAATCATGACGGCACGTTCACGGATGTCGCGGTGACGGCAGGTGCTGCCTTCAATGAAGATGGGCGGGAGCAGGCGGGAATGGGGACGAGCGTTGCCGACTACAACGGCGACGGTCATCTCGACATCTTTAAGACAAATTTTTCCGACGATACTTCCACGCTGTATCACAACAACGGAGATGGAACGTTTACCGATGCGACGTCGGCCGCGGGACTGGGTTTGTACATGCAATATCTGGGCTGGGGCACGATGTTTTTTGACTTCGACAACGATGGTTGGCCTGACCTGATTCTGGTGAACGGGCACGTGTATCCGGAAGTCGACAGCCTGCACCTGGGCAGCAGTTATAAAGAGCCTCGCATTCTTTATCACAACAATGGCGACGGGACGTTCACCGACATTTCAGCGTCTGCTGGCTCGGGCATTACGACTGCCGCTTCGTCGCGCGGGCTGGCGGTGGGAGATTTGTGGAATGACGGCAGAATGTCGGCAGTGATCAGCAATATGAATTCTGCGCCCAGCCTGCTGGTGAATCAGATGCGGACGCCGAATCACTGGATCGCAATTCATACGGTTGGTACGAAATCGAATCGCGATGGAATCGGCGCGCGCATTCTGGTGAAAGCCGGATCGCGCATCCTGGTGGATGAAGTTCGCAGCGGCTCCAGTTACGATTCCAATAGCGACATGCGGGTGCACTTCGGGCTGGGGGCGGCGGCGAAAATCGAATGGGTGGAGATTCATTGGCCGAGTGGTCTTGTGGAGCGTTTCGTCGGATTGCCGGTCGATGCGATTCACACGTTAAAAGAAGGATCGGGGACGTCAGTGGTCGCGAAGAAACCGTGATGAGAATTGGGCCTGCTTCTCTATCCGCGAATCCTTCCGCATAAGCCGGGGCTGGGAGCAAGGTATCGTTGCGGCGCCTATTGAAATGGGGGTCCTGATGAAGAAGAGCACTATTTCACTGATAGCCAGATCTTTGATCTGTGTATGGCTTTTGGGCTTCGCTGCCGCAGCCCAGACATCCTCCCACGCGCTGGATGCCTCGGGCCATCAATGGTGGCAGAACGCGGTGTTCTATGAGATTTATCCGCGCAGCTTTGCCGACAGTAACAATGACGGCGTTGGCGATCTCAAAGGAATCACGTCGAAGCTGGACTACTTGAAAGAACTTGGCGTGGATGCGATTTGGATTTCGCCCTGCTTCCCGTCGCCACAAGTTGATTTTGGCTACGACGTTTCCGATTACGAGAACATCGATCCCATGTACGGAACGCTGGCGGATTTCGATGCGTTGGCCAGCGAGGCCAAGAAAAGGGACATCCATATCATTCTCGATTTTGTCGTCAATCACACCTCCGATCAGCACAAATGGTTTCTGGATTCGAAGTCGTCGCTGACGTCGGCCCATCGCGACTGGTACATCTGGCGCGACGGAAAAGGGCCGGGCGAGCCTCCCAACAACTGGGTTTCAACATTTGGGGGATCGGCGTGGACGTTCGATCCGGCCACAGGTCAGTATTACTACCATTATTTTTATCCGGAGCAGCCGGATCTGAACTGGCGCGACCCGGCGGTAAAGAAGGCGATGTTCGACGTGACTCGCTGGTGGTATCAGCGCGGTGTGTCGGGATTTCGGCTGGATGCGGTGGATACGTTGTTTGAAGACCCAAACTTCACGATAATCCGATTGCCAAGCCGGGCAAGAACGCGTTTGGAGATCCATTCGAGGAGAACAAATACAACACGAAGCTGCCGGAGGTGCACGACGTGCTGCGTGGATTGCGCAAGGTGGCCGACGAACATAATGGGGTGCTGATCGGCGAGACCTGGACGGCAGACATCGCCGAACTCAACCAGTATTACGGCGAGAGCAATAACGAACTGCAGTTGCCCATGGACTTTCTTTTCACCATGGTGAACAAACTTTCGCCGGCGGAATTCCGCAAGCAGATTGCCGCGGTGAATGCGGCTTCCGGCTGGCCGACATTTGTGATCAGCAACCATGACATCGTGCGCTCCTATGACCGTTACGGCGACGGCGAGCATAACGACCAGATCGCGAAAGCTGATGGCGGCGCTCTATCTTACGTTGCGTGGAACTCCGATCATGTATTACGGCGAAGAGATTGGAATGAAGACCACGCCGCCCACGCGCAAAGAAGATGTGAAAGATCCCATCGGACGTACGGGATGGCCGGAAGAAAAAGGCCGCGACGGCGAGCGCACTCCCATGCAATGGGACAGCAGTGAGAACGCTGGCTTTACCAAAGGAACGCCCTGGCTTCCAGTTCCTCCAACCTATAAAACGCACAACGTGGCGGATGAGTCGAAGGATCCGGATTCAGTACTGGAGTTTTACAAGAAGTGTGCTGAAGCTGCGCCACACCAACCCGGCGCTGACTGGAGGGAAACTACACCGCGATCAATGAGAGCGATGCAAACGTGCTTTCTTACTTGCGCGTCTACAAAGACCAGGGCGTGGTGGTCGCTCTGAATATGTCGGACGCCCCGCGGAAAGTGAACCTGGAGTTAAAGAGCAGTGGGTTTACGGCGGCGAAAAGCCTGCTGACAACAGGTAAATCGGAAGTGAATGGAAGTGAAGTTTCACTGGAGCCCTTCGGCGTTTTGATTGGCGAGTTGACGAAATGAAAAACGGGGTCTGGCGGACTGCGGAAAGCTTCGAGATGCGGAAAGCGACAGATGCAACAGCGCTTTGAAAGGGCGCGGCTTCCAGCCGCGCCGCAAATGCCGCCAAACCAACAGCGGCCTTCTGCCTCCTAGGGAGCTAAGCCTCCTCGCTTCGCTCGGCGGACGGGCGAATGCGCCCCCGTCCCACATGAGCATTCAGTTGCAAAGGCCCAGCTTGTAAATTAAGCTAAAGCTCTCCTCAGTTTGAACACTCAGCCGGGATGGCGGAACTGGCAGACGCAGCGGACTCAAAATCCATCCCAGACCGTCCGCAAACCGCTGAAATCGCTGCAACTTACTGATAACGCTGGAACGCGCAGAAACGCATTCAGCGCCATTCATTCCCTTTCCATACCTTGCACCGCAACTAAAACCGCAACTGACCTACACTGTTCCTAGGAGTGAAGCACCGTGGGGCAACTAGAGATCGCTTTCAGGATCGGGCTGGCTCACCATCTCTTGGCGCTGGCGGTGCCCTCCGCACCGATCGTTGCCAGCTTTCCAGAGACGGGCAACACCGTGTACATCGACCCACCCGATCACCGAGACGTCACTGAAGAACAATCGAAGATGGGCGCATTCGCGAGGTTTACTCTCCGCGTAGGGGAGAGTGCCCGATCAGGAGGGACCGACGTGGGGATTACAGAACTCCGAAACCTCCGCATCATGAGCGACGCCGCGAAAGTCTTCTGGCACTTCTTTGAGACCGTTCGCGAATCCGACCTTAGGGATGGCTCGCTGGCTGGTTACCCAGTCGCACGCGCTGAGGAGATTCAGGACAACGTTTTGGTTAGAACCTGCGATCTGGAATGCTCCTACGATGGAGTGCTAATCCGCGTGATCCCGCTGAGGTCGCACCCGGCCATCCAAATAACTGAGAACGCATGGAACGCGGCGGCGCGCAGGCTCTCATCACAGGAGGAAGTTCCTCCGCCGATCAGCTTTGCGTCGGATGCGGCTTACTTTGCACAAAGCGATCCCATCAGGGCCGTGATCATGGCATGTGCCGCGTGGGAGACTGGTCTTCGATGGTATCTGGCCAACGCCGTGCCTGCTCGCAAGCTAGATGACGCGAACATCCCAAAGCTCCGTGAGTTCATGAGGGCAGCGAAGGGTGGCGATCTGTTCCACGACTGCTATGGACACGGATCCGACGCGCACTTTGATCGCCAGCGCGACTGCATAGATCAGCTCCCAAAGCTGAGAAACAAGTTGCTTCATGAAGGAAGAACCGCGATCCCTGAAGGCGCTGCGCTGGACGCAGCCCTAGCAGTCTTGAACGCAATCGACTGGCTGTTCGAGGGAACCGCATCTCCCTGACCCGTTGGCCGGAACGACGAATGCCACGAAAGCAAAAGATCGACCTAGAGAAGGTGCGGACGTGCCTGAACGCGGTTTGCCCGAAGTGCGGCCACGCGATCGCGCCTGGCCGAGGTTCAGCGGATCGACTTCACGCACATGAGGTGTCCGAGTTGCGGAGACGTGTTCGTCGCCAGCACCCGCTAAAGTTGGCCTCACCCGGCACTGGACTTACTTCGACGGCCTCGGCGTGCGAGAATGCGCGTATCGGAGGGCGTCATGGGAGCACATAGCGTAGAGGAAGCGATCGTGATCGAGCATGCAGTCGCAGAAGCACTGGGAGAAGCCGGCGCGGCAGACTGCTCGGGCCTGCGCCTCTCAATGACGCACGATGCGGAAGTTCACGACGGCATGGTCGTCACCCCGGATGAAAACGGCAAGAGCGTTTCGCTGAAGCAGAGGTTGGACCAGATGCGAACCGAACCGCGCTGGCGAGCGGAGTTCGCAGCAGCGAAGCCGGCGCCGCCAGGTCGGCCAGCGCCGCTGCCCGCTGGCTCCATGCTTGCGCCAGATCGCAGCCAGTTCGCCGATATTGTCGCCGGAAAGACGGTGGTGAGGTAGTTGAGCGACGGCCGATGTTCGCCGCATCCCGCCGAGCAGCACTCTGAAAAAACTTCCGGGTTTTGCGTCCCTCCAATGCCCACCTAATCATCGCCTTACGAACGCGCAATGCCCGTAAGTGATAGACATTGCACGACTTGCCTGGACAAGCTTACTCGCTTTCCCGTACATTAGGTCTGTAAGCACATTCATCAAGGGTGGTTCGGCCACGCGCTGAACCCGACAACCTGCGGAAGACCGCAAGGTGTAAGGCCCGCAATGGGCAGATGAGGCCGCGAAAAAGCGGCAAGACAAGGGCAGTCGTGCAGGATCACCTGGAAACGATTCAGTGCGTGGTGTGCAAGCGCTGGTACGCCGTCCGCGTTCAGAGCGAGGACTGGCAGCGCTACCGCCGCGAGGGCATTTTCATGCAGACGGCGCTCCCCTATGTTCCCGCTCAGTTCAGGGAACTCTGGATCAGCGGCGTCGGGCCTTGCTGCTGGCCTCTGCTCTGCCCCACCAACCCGGAAGCCTATAACTAGCGCCGCCCCAAGTCGGCACGGAAACGAGAAACCACAATGCTGACCGTGAATAGGGACCAAGCAATAACGAAGCTCAACAGGCTGATCGAGGACGGGCGCCAGAACGCGGGCCAAGTCATCGAGCATGTGATGAACCACCAACCGCAGGACTTCATCGTGAAGGCGAACGCCTTGCAGTTCACCGGCAACGGCGGACTCAAGGTCGCGCTCAACAACGCGGAGTTCGGCGTGCATCGCTTCGCGCTGGGCCAGATCGCGGAGAACGCCAACCTACCAGTGAAGTTCCTCGACTCCCTGACCGCGAGCGATTGGGGCCGCGCGCTGGTCGCGCACAACTTCAACGAAATCTTCAAGCACCGCAGCGGCAAGCGGCATCTCGTCCGCACCGTCAACGGCGGCGAGGTTCGCGGCTTCCTGTCCGACTCCTATCGTCGGTTGGACTCGCGTCCATTGGTCGAGGCGTTCGTCAGCGGCGTCCAGAAGCTCGGGGCGCTGCCCTACAAGGGCGACGTGATGGACACGAAGATCAACATCGCTGCGATCGTGCCCGAGGTCTACGAGGTCGCCGGCGAGGTCCTCGCCTTCGTGATCAGCTTCGAGAACAGCGACTTCGGCAACGGCGCGGTCAGCCTGCGCGTCGGCCTCGTCCGCATCTGGTGCGACAACCTCCACATCTTCGAGGAGTCGCTGCGACAGATACACCTGGGCAAGCGCCTCGCGGACGACATCGTGTACTCGCGCCAGACCTACGAACTCGACACGAAGACGACCGTCTCCGCGCTGAACGACATGATCGCCGCGCAGATCAACCGCGAGGGGATACAGAAGCGCATGGAGTTGGTGACCGCCGCGTCGCAGAAGGCCGTTGACCCGGCGCAGGCGCAGAAGATGCTGAAGGAGATGCTCGGCACGGCGAAGGCTCAGGAAGTGATCGACGCCTACAAGAGCGCCGACATCGAGATGCTGCCGGCTGGAAACGACGTTTGGCGGTTGAGCAACGCGATCAGTTGGGTCGCGGGAAAGGAGACGGACGGCGAGAAGCGCCTCGACCTGATGAAGCTGGCGGGCAAGGTTCTTCTGCCGGGCAAGCGCGAGATTCCGTTCGTCGCCGCGGAGGTTGTGCAGGAGGCTGCCTGACGAGGGTTGGTGACCCAAAACGGCGGGGATCATTCCGCCGTAGCAGTCGAAGGGAGAGCAGTCATGGCCATCGAAGAAAAACTTCTGGAGTTGCTGCGTCGCGCCCACACCGTCATAGGCGAGGGCTTGATCGAAAACGCGCTGGACGAATCCGCTGCCGGCCTGCACAACGAGATCGCCGGGGTCCTCGGCCTGCCCGTGTTCAAGCGGGACACTGTTCGATGCAGAGCGACGTGGTTCGTGGATGGCGGCCGCACCGAGCGGCAGTGTAGGGAGAACGCGACGCAGGTCTGCGCGATCTGCGGTCAGGGTCGCTGCGACGAGCACGACAGCCTTGGCTTCGAGGAGCGCGATGGTCAGGTGATCTGCGAGGAGTGCCTATGAAAACGAAAGCGAAGGTGTACGGCTCTGACGAGAGCTACGAACTCGTTGGACACATGATGGATTACGAAAGCGGGAGGCTTCCGCAGGCGCAGTCCATCGAGCTTTTCCAGCGCCTCATCAACACCGGCATGGCGTGGCAGCTTCAGGGCCACTACGGTCGCACGGCGACGATGCTTCTCGATAAAGGGTTGTGCGTCGCGGCGGCGGCGCGAAGGGAGAGACGAGATGGATACCACTAAGCAGACTGGAACACACGCGCCGGACGTTCTCATCGCGAACGAAGGGACCGTCTTTCTGTTCGACCCGATCACGTCGAGAGCAAAGGAATGGATTGACGAAAACGTCCAACCCGAGGCGCAGTGGTTCGGCACAACGCTCGTCGTCGAACATCGCTTCGCTTGGGGCCTGGCGCAGGGAATGCTCGACGCAGGGTTGGTATTGGAGTGAACGAGAAGGCGGGCACAGCGGACACGGAAGGAGAAAACCAACATGACACTGAAAACGAGCAAGACGCCGGTAGTCGCTCATGTGGACGACCTGCTTCGCGGCAAGCTGACCGAAATCCGCGACACGGCAATGGAGTTGAGCGCCATCCTGGAGTTCGGGAAGCCGGACGGCATCGCCGCCGACCCGCTCTGGAGGTTCGCGCAGACAGTGATCGAAGGGGCCGAGGCGCTGTTGCCGATCGCGCACAAAAGCGGCATCCCAGAGCGCGACGAACTGCTCGTCGAGTTGCGGAACTCGCTGGAGGCCCGCTGCGAAAGCTGCTGCCGCCAGATCGAGCACGACGACGAACGCTGCGGCGCCCCGACTGCGAGGCGGTTGCTGCTCGCCGCCGGCAGAACCATCAAGGGGGCCTTATGACAAACCATGACCATGAAGTATGACGAGTTTGACCCGATCACGATGACCAAGGACGGAAGCGTGGTCTGGAAGCGGTACGACGGCGGAGACCCTGTCGTGACCGGGCCGGGGCAGACCCCGGAGCAGGCGCCGGACGACGACGCGGGACCGGGCGGCGGGGATGGACAAGCGACCGGAACCGAGAGCGAAAGAGTGGCTTCGAAGTAATCTTTTCGCGCCTCGGGTGAGCGGTGTCAACCGCAGTTGCTTTTCAGATACAGGGTAAAGGAGGTTCAACCCAATGAAACATCTTCAACCTGACCAAATAGAAAAGCTGATCCAGGCCGCTGAGGGGGACCGGAACCGATTGCTGTTCACCCTGCTGTTCCAGCACGGTATGCGAATCTCGGAATGTTTGGCCCTGACACCAGCGCATGTGCGGCGCGGCTACCTGCGGATCGATGGGAAGAAACACGGCAAAAAGACGGACGAAAAGCTGGATCCGAAGACGCTCGAACTGTGGAGCAAGGTAACCGAGCACCTGTGCCCGGGTACGATGCTGTTCCCGGTCTCGCGGCAATGGTGTTCGCAGTTGTTCCATGCAGCCTGCGACAAGGCGGCCATCGAACTTCAGCCGAGACAAGGGTTGCACTCGCTTCGGCATTCTCTGGCCCACGCGATGCTCGACGCCGGAGCAAGCCTGCCGGTCGTCCAAAAAGCGTTGCGCCACAGGTCCATCGGCTCGACCGGAGTCTACCTGGAGGCTGACTGACGCGACGTTGATTCCTGGCGGGCGAAGGCGATCGGCGGCCCCGCACCGGAGTCGATGTCTCTCGCCACAATCCGGGCCGAGATCCAACGGCTCTCCGCGCTCGCGATCTCGATGCAGGCGGCACAGGACAAACCGAACCCTACCCCGGCTGCACCGACTCCTGTTTCGCCTCTGCCCTGATCTGCGCGTGGACCTGCTTCCGCAGGAACTCAGCCACCGACCTTGGCAAATGCCGGATCGTTCATGTAGCGGGCGAATATTTCCTGGTTCTGATCCATGCGGTCGATGAACTTGCCTTCGAGGGCCTTGTCGAAAACGTACTTGAAGTTCTCCAGCGAGTTGGCGAATCGTGGTTGAGTGAGTTGTAAATCGGACCTAACGATTACCGATCAGTGAAACCCCGTCGTGGACTAGCCAGGATCTTGCGGAAGGATTGATGCGTATATCACGAGCGTGCCCCATATCGTTATCTTGTACATCACGGCCTTCGGTTCGTCGTGGGCCGCGACGCGAACCACCCGAAAGCCCGGACCCAAGTAGGCGGCCTGCGCGCCAGGAGAGTTGAAGGCTCTCGCGACCAGTCCCGGGACCCTGTCTTGATAGACAAAGTAGACGCCTATGTTGTAGGGCGGTTCAACGATTCGACCTGCCAACGCATACTCACAACCACGAACTATCTTCCTGGCGACAGCTCTGAGCTGTTCAGCGGGGATTCCAATCGCCACTTGCTCCTGCTCGGGAAACCCAGGATGCACTCCCAAACCTGGAAGGGTTTCAGTCCCCAGTTCGTACCGCCCCATTGAACGGATGATCTTCATCTTCAGTAGCCTGCGATGAAAACTCTCCTTGAGGCTGATCCCTTCCGCACCTATTCCCATCGAACGAACGGCTTTCGCGGACAGGCCGGACGCTTCGGCCGTATTGGGGTCGAGACAGAGCGCAAGTCGGATGAACAACTCTCTCTCGACCTTGCCAAGGTCTCCATTGCACTTCTTGCAGCTGGGGACTGTCCACCGCTGGACTCCCGGCGGGGTCGTAGACGGATACCACGATTTCGGAAATACGTGGTCCTTCGTCTCTTCAGTCAACGGTTGACCGCAATGCACGCAACGCGAAGGCTGCGGCGGAGCCGCGCCAGCTATTCTCGCTTCGCTCATAGTTATAGTCGGTCCAAGAGCCGCAAAACGGGACCGATTCGCGCGGCAAGCAGCAGCCTTTTCTTGGCAAAGTAACCGGTAACAACGCCGGCAAGCACGGGATTTGGCCGCCACACGCCTCCGGCCGTATCGCCGTTTACCCAAACGCCTGCCCCGCTGAATCCTTCAGGATCAAGGTTGTCCTCGATCCGAGTGTAGTTGATCAGGAACTGCTCTAGCGGATCGAAGGCCGATGGTAACCCGGAAAGTGAGTTCAGCTTTGAATCGTATTTGCTGTGGTCGCTTGTCGCCCCCAGAGCAATCAGGCCGGGAGCTAACGGCGCAGAGTTTGATACCGGGAAGCCCAAGATTACGACGGATGCTCCGTCACGTATCTCGTACTCAGTGAGCTTGGAAGCGTCGTAGAACTTGGCCGCGCCGCTCAACTCTTGAGTATCGGCAATCCTCAGAGCCCGAAGGTCGTTCTTCTTGTCGCGAGCAGGAGGACCAGTCAGGTTCAGTGTGTCACCGAAAGTAAAAGTACGGGGTCGTGGGACAGCGTCGTCTCTGACCGAGACTTCGATCATCGTACCTTCAGGCCTCAGGTAAAAACGCACCTGTGCCATGTCTACCTCATCAAGTACATGATCGGCCGTTAGCAGCACCTTCTTCCGGTCGCGCAGCAGCACGGTTCCAGTGCCGATTCCTCTACCGCCGTCCGTTCTGACGCCAACGGTATAGCGTGAGATCCCTTCGGTGAAGGCTAGATATTCGCTCTTGTTCAGATCAAACTCTGAAAAGATCGGCGTCATCTCGAATCTCCAACTTAAAGGTGTCACCGCATCAGTGCTAAAGGATCATTGGTATGCGCCTGACGACGCTCGCGCGAAGGCTATCCTGGTTGCACCGACTCCTGTTTCGCTTCTGCCCTGATCTGGTCGTATACCTGCTTCCTCAAGAACTCCGCGACCACCTTGGCAAATGCCGGATCGTTCATGTAGCGGGCGAATATCTCCTGATTCTGATCCATGCGATCGATGAACTTGCCTTCGAGTGCCTCGTCGAAAACGTACTTGAAGTTCTCCAGCGAGTTGACCATGGCGGCCTGCTGGATGTGCGTGTCGGCCACGGCCTCCTCGCGAATCTGGTCGAAGAAGAGCTGGTCGGCGGGCTTGAACTCCGTCCCGAATCTTTCGTTCACGATGTCGATCAGCCGCGACAGTTCGATCTGCTCGTGATGATCCTCGCCCATGCCGACCGCCGTCGGCGCTTTCACGGCACCGCGATCCCCCGGTGCCAGCGAGATCGAACCTTCGCTGGTTTTCTGGAGGCGGTAGTACTTCAGGTTGACTTCGTCATCGAACACCAACCCAGGGCCTATGGATCGCTTCGGCAGCCGCGGAATCAGCAGCCGGATGAACGTGTAGAGCTTCTCCAGGTCGGTGTCCTGGAACGGAATGATCTGCGACAGAAAGGCGTATAGGCTTCGGAACGCGACCAACTGCGCGCGGAACAGTTCCTGCTTCTCCGGTTCCAGCCGGCCAAAGCGTTCAACAGGAAAGTCCAGGATCCGGTGCATCTGGGCATGATCGTTTGGCGACTGGCGGCCTTTCGGCTTGAAGAAGACCTTGGCGAACCCCTCCATCTCGTTTGCATGGTAGACCTGCTCCGCGGCCAGCTTGGCCTGTAGGTCGTAAAGCTGGTGCGGCTCTGCCTGCTGCTCCACCAGCGGCACTTCGTAATAGGGCTGGAACGCCTTCTGGATCTCTTCCGTCTCGTTGACGAAATCCAGAACGAAGGTGTCTTCCTTGCCGGGAGCCGTGCGGTTCAGCCGCGACAGCGTTTGCACGGCCTGGATGTCCGCCAGCCGCTTGTCCACGTACATCGTGTGCAGCAGCGGCTGGTCGAAGCCGGTCTGGTACTTCTCGGCGACGAGCAGGACCTGGAACTCGTCGGTCGCGAACCGCTCCGGAAGTTCCTTCTCCCTGATGCCCATGGTTCATCCCGCCCTCGGTGTACTCGTCGCCCACGTCGAGCCGGCACCGTGCCGGAGAACGCGACCAGCGTCTTGATGTCGGTGTAGCCCTTCTCCGCGATGTACTTGTCGAACTCCTGCTTGTAGCGCACCGCGTGCGCGCGCGAGCTGGTCACGACCATCGCCTTCGCCCGGCCGCCGATCTTGTGGCGCGTGAAGGCGCGGAAGTGCTCGATCATCACCTCGGTCTTCTGGGCGATGTTGTGCGGATGCAAGCTCACGAAGCGCGCCAGCGCCCGGGCGGCCTTCTTCTTGTCCACCTTGGGATCGTCCTCAACGGACTTGATCAGCCGGTAGTAGGTCTTGTAGGTCGTGTAGTTCTTCAGCACGTCCAGGATGAAGCCTTCCTCGATGGCCTGCCGCATGCTGTAGAGGTGGAACGGCTGCGGCTTGCCGCTCTCGTCCTGCGGCCAAACATCTCCAGCGTCTTGTACTTGGGCGTGGCGGTGAAGGCGAAGAAGCTGAGGTTGCGGCTGCTTGCCGCGCTTGGCCATCGCCTTCAGGATTTCTTCTTCGTAGTCGGGCAGCCCCTTTTCTTCCGCTTCTTCCTTGGCCTGCTCCGCTGATCGCTGGCCGGCCAGACTCCTTTCAGCTCGGCCGCCGCCTCGCCCGACTGCGAGCTGTGCGCCTCGTCCACGATCACCGCGTAGCGCCGGTCGGGCAGTTCACCGACCTTCTCGGTGACGAACGGGAATTTCTGGAGCGTGGTGATGATGATCGGCACGCCGGATTTCAGCGCTTCTGCCAGCTGCGTGGAGTCCTCGTCGATCTTCTGCACCACGCCCTGCTTGTGCTCGAACTGGTAGATGGTGTCCTGGAGTTGCTGGTCGAGCACGAGGCGGTCGGTGATGACGACGACCGAGTCGAAGACCTTCTGGTCCTTCGCGTCATGCAGGCTGGCGAGCCGGTGCGCGAGCCAGGCGATGGAGTTGCTCTTGCCGCTGCCGGCCGAGTGCTGGACCAGGTAGTTGTTGCCGGCGCCTTCTGCCCGCGTGCGCCTCGATCTTCCGCACCGCGTCGAGCTGGTGGTAGCGCGGGAAGATCATGGTCTCTTTCCGGACCTTCTTGCCGCGCGATCTCGGCCTCGATCGACTTCCAGGTGAATGAACCGCGCCAGGATGTCGAGCAGGCTGTCGCGCTGCCAGACCTGCTCCCACAGGTACGCCGTCTTGTAGCCCTCCGGCGCTGGCGGATTGCCCGCGCCCATGCCGTCGCCCTGGTTGAAGGGCAGGAAGAACGTGCTCTTGCCCGCGAGCTTCGTCGTCATGAACACCAGGTCGGGATCGACGGCGAAATGCACCAGCGTGCGCTTCTTGAACTGGAAGATCAGGTCGTTCGGATCGCGGTCGTACTGGTACTGCCAGATCGCATCCTGTACGCTCTGCCCCGTCATGGGGTTCTTGAGTTCGGCGGTGATGATCGGAATGCCGTTCAGGCAGATGGTCAGGTCGAGCGCCTTGGTGCTGGTGAGCTTGAACAGAAGCTGGCGAACAATCGTCAGCCGGTTCTTCGCGTAGAGCGCCGCCACTTCCGGATTCATCCCGTGCGCCGGTGCGAAGTAGGCGACCTTGATCGTCTCGCCGTAGCACTTGAAACCGTGCCGGATCACGTCGAGCGAGCCGCGCGAGTCCATCGCCTTGCACAGGTCGTCCAGCAGGGTTTCTTCGGTGCGCGCCCCGAGCAGTTTCTCCAGTTTCTTCCAGGTGTCCGGCTGCGTCTCTTTGACGAAAGGAACGAACTGGGTCGCATCCAGCGCCCGCACCTGGTCGAAAAAGCCCTGGTCGGCTTTGGTATAGCCGGCGGCTGTGATCAGGTGGTGCTCGATCGCAGACTCGAAGGCCTTCTCTTTGTGATCTACGGGCACAGGACGGCGGCCTCCTGCGGACTGTAGTCGCGAATGTTGATCTTGCCGGTTACAGCAGCGGAGATCAAGGCGGAGCGGTACTCCTGAAGATAGCGAACCTGTTTAGTCGTTTCCCTGGACAGGCGACTCCTCTGGTGGACGACCTTTGCGATCTTCTCTTGGGTTTGGAGATCAGGAACCGGGATATTTTCTTTCATTAGGGAATTGATATTTAGCGGGCGATTCCTGCCTGCGGCACCTCGTGAGTTTTCATTCAGCAGGAAATCACCGTGCTTTGTTGACAGTAGTGCAAGAAGGTATTCAGTCCGGGCAGTTCCATCCCTTCCACGGAGCACGTGATACCTGTGCGAAACAACGCACCCCGAATCTTCCCCGCCAGCCAGAACAACGGCTCCCTCCCATGCAAACTGTCCGCTGATGATGAGGTCCCCTTCCTCTACCCAAAAAAAATCAGAATCTCCCATATCGGCCATCTCTCTCGCATCTTTATGGAACAACCCTTACCCCGGTTGAATAAACCGATGGGTACATACAATTCGCCCTCCTTCTGAACGACTGGCCTTGAAACTACTCTTGCCGCGTTTCCAAGACGTAGTTCTTGGGTTTTAGGCGAGTTCATGGATGACAAAACTAGGGACGTTACCTCTTCATTCAGCAGTTCAATCAGCCGCCGGTAGTCCTCTACCAGTGCATCGATTCGGGTCGTCTCGCGGTCGAGGAAATCCGCGAGCGCGCGCTGCTCATCGGGTGGCGGACTCGGCACGACCATACGTCCGACTATGGCCGGACTGAGATTCGCCATGGTACTGCCGACCGCATGCAGCGTAAGTAGTTGGCCGAAGCCAGAACTTCCGAACGCCGCAGCCATAAAGCGTGGATCGCCGTCGATCAGACGTACGACAAGGCACCCCGTACCACAGAGCCAACCGGAGTTCTCATTGGGGATGACGGCGCAGCGGCCAATTTCCCCGCGTCGGCCCATGATTATGTCGCCGGCCATCAGTTGATGACGACTCAATCGCAGCGCAGTAGCTTCATCCACAGCAGATCGCTCATCAGGGCACAACACGCCGTGTTCGATGTGAGATGGATTAATGACAGGAACACCTCCTGCAACGTAGTCCGATTCATGCAACTGGCTTCCAAACGGCCCCGTTTGGATGCACGAAGCGACCTTGGAAACCCGGCACGCCTGCCAGCGGGCGGGAAGATCTCCCATCCATTCAGTTCCCATTGTGGACTGCGCGGAAGGAGCGGAAGTCATCCTGCTACCTCGGCCAGTAGCTTGAGGATGTTCTGCTGAACTTGCCCATCTCCGCCTTGATCTCCTCCAGCGGGCGCGGCGGCGTGTACTTGTAGAAGTGGCGGTTGAAGGGAATCTCGTAGCCGACCTTGATCTTCGACTCGTCGATCCAGGCATCCGGCACGTACGGCTTCACCTCGCGTTCGAAGTAGGCGTGGATGTCTTCCTTGAGCGGCACGTTCTCGTAGTCGCGCAGGTCGGGGTCAGGTTCGGGATCGCCATCCTCATCCAGGCAAATCTCGGCGGCTTCGTCGCGTTCGGACATGATGTTCAGGATCGCCTTCTTCACCGGCGCGGAGAGTTTCACGTCGGCCTTGCCGACCGCCTTCTCCAGCCGCTTTTCAAAGTCGGGCCGGTTCAGGTCGACCTCGGCCCCGCCATGCCTTCGAGCATTGCCACAATCTCGGCTTGGGTCTTCTGTCCTTCCTCGATCTCCTGTTGTCCCTGCTTGCCCTTCTTCTTCGAGGTCGCGAGTTTCTGGAATGCGGCTTCGAGCTTGAATGCGTCGATCCGTTCCGGCGTCACCTGGAAGGCGAGCCGCAGCGGGCGCTCCACCGTGATCTGGCGGTAGCCGAAATCCTCGTTGTCGAAAACCTTGGAGCGACCGTTCTTGGTGACGTCCCCGTACAGCTCAACGATCTCGGCGATGTTGCCGGTCGACAACTCGTTGCGTTTGTTCCCCAGGCTCTTCCGCATCTTCACGAAGAGATCAACGGCATTGATGAGCTGAACCTTGCCGCGGCGCTCCTTGCGCTTGCGATTGGTCAACATCCAGATGTAAGTCGAGATGCCGGTGTTGTAGAACATCTGGTCGGGCAACGCGACGATCGCTTCCAGCCAGTCGCTCTCGATGATCCAGCGGCGGATCTCGCTTTCGCCGGAGCCGGCATCGCCGGTGAACAGCGGCGAACCGTTGAATACGATTGCCAGGCGCGAGCCTTCCGGCTTCATCTTCGAGATCATGTGCAGGATGAACAGGAGCGAGCCATCGTTGATGCGCGGCAGGCCGGCACCGAAGCGTCCCTTGAAGCCCAGTTCGTCGTGCTCTTCGCTCGATTACGTCGGCCTGCGGTTTCCACTCGACGCCGAAGGGCGGATTGGCGAGCAGGTAATCGAACTTGTTACCCGGCAGGCCGTCCTGGGTGAAGCTGTCGCCGAACTTGATGTTCTCCGGGTTCTGGCGCCTTGATCATCATGTCGGAACAGCAGACGGCGAAGGCTTCGTTGTTGTAGTCCTGCCCGAACACTTCCAGGCGCGCGTCGGGATTGAGGTCGCGCAGGTGTTCTTCCGCCACGCTCAACATCCCGCCCGTGCCGCAGGCGGGATCGTAGAGCGTTTGGACGATGCCCTTGGTACGCAACATCTGGCTGTCGGGCGTGAACAGCAGGTTGACCATCAGCCGGATTACTTCGCGCGGCGTGAAGTGGTCGCCGGCCGTCTCGTTCGAGGCTTCGTTGAACCGCCGGATCAGGTCTTCGAAGATCAGGCCCATCTCGTGATTGGGGACGGCGTCGGGATGCAGGTCGATGTCGGCGAACTTCCCGATGACCAGGTAGAGCCGGTCGGACTCGTCGAGCTTGGCGATCTCTTTCTCGAACTCGAAGTACTCGAATATCTGCCGGGCCTTGGACGAGAAGCTCTTGATGTAGTGCGATAGGTTCTGCGCGGCCTTATCGGGCTCGCCCTTGAGCTTCTGGAAGTTCAGCTTGCTGGTGTTGTGGAAGGCGTGGCCCGCGACCTTGTTGAGAATCGGCTCCGGCTCCTTGATCTTGCTGTCCTTCAGGGCGGCGTGCTTTTCGAGCACCTTGGCCTTGGTCGGCTCCAGGACGCAATCCAGACGGCGCAGAACGGTCAGCGGCAGAATGACGCGGCCGTATTGATGCGGCTTGTACGGCCCGCGCAGCAGGTCGGCGACCGACCAGATGAACGACACTTTTTCGGAAAAATCGCTCAACGACACACTTCGCTTAGTTCCGCAGGGGAAGGTTTGCGGGAAGCGCCATTGTAGTCGAGATGTCCGGGACAAAACTAGTAAGGTGCCGGGATGTACGGCCGCGCCCAGGCGGGACTCCCGATGCGCCGGCCCGGCACCCACTCCACCACCTTTGCAACCGGCGCAGGCCCCAGTACGATCTGGCTCATGGCGAATCAAGTCCACGTTCCCGACCATCACCCACGCCACCACGAACTGACAAAGCAGTTGACCGATCACCTCGCTCAGCACGTCGCGCACGCGAACGCGACTGCAGATTACGGGGGGCACGGGATGTTCAGCAACCAGGGCGGTTTTCAGCAGGGCGGCGCGAGCGGGTCGGATTACGAGACGACGTTGACCGGGAATACTGGCGATGCCGACTCTGGCGGCCCGAGAGGCCTCTGAAAAAGTTCGAAAGGAAAGGCGATGGCGAAGAAACGGACCCCGGCGACAAAGTAGGCGAAGACTCCGCGCGCGGACTCCAGAAGCCCCGCTTGCGCGTGGCGGACCACGATATGGACGACGACATCACGTTCGACAATCCCGCCGCAGTTCGGGAGATGAGGCGCCGCCACGCCTCGATCGGTCGCCGCGCCCTCGCCATCGTTGACGTCGCCTTGCGGGAGTTGGAGCAGAAGGTCGCCCGCGGAGAGCCTTTGGATATGAAGTTGGAGGATGCCCTGGCTCTGCGGGAGATCGGCATGAAGATGTCGCACGAGGCTGATGGCGGCCCGCCCCCGCCGCCGACCAAGCCCAACTGAGCCTGTGCAAAACCGCCGTCCGGCATTAACATCCCATCATGGCCGACCAAATCGTCGAACCCGCCCGGACCCGGCAACCGTGGGACCGCCGACCAGACGAGAGCAAACGCGCCTTCGATGCGTTCGTCCTGTACCGCGACAGCCCCGACAGGCGGTTAGCAAACGTTGCGAAGGCGTTAGTCCCGCCGTGCTCCACCGCGAACATCGGCCGCTGGGTTTCGAGGCACCAGTGGCAATCGAGAGCAAGCGACTGGGATTGTTACGCTGATGAACAGGACAGGGCCGAGATTGCGCGGCAAAGAGTGTCGGGGAGGAAGCGCAGGCTCGCCATCGCTCATGCCTTGGAAGGTTTGTCCGCGCACGCGATACGAGAATGGCAGACCCGGTTGGCTGCCGGATTGCCGCTGAACATGAGCCTGGAGAGCGCAGCGTTGCTGAGCAAAACGGCGGCGCAGTTGGAAGAGCAGGCGCTCGGGCCGGAAAAGGATCGCCGGTATACGAAGATCGTTGTGACCATCGGCGAGTACCCGACTGAGCAGGCGTACGAGAACGAGCTGCGGAGGAGTGACGCACCGGCCGCGTCGAGTTACGACACGTTCCCGGACGAGACGCTCAACGCTGACGCGCGCGGCGAGATCGTCAACGGCGACCCGCAAGCGCGGTCGTCGTCGGACCACGCGCACGCCTGACCGTTGACCACCTGGTAAACTTCGGCAACTTTTCGGCGCCGAGTGGAGTGGCTTTCCCACTTTCCAGGCGCTCATTTTGGCTCGATCTCACGGGATCACCGCCCGTTTACAAGATCGCAGATCGGAAAGGGCCTCAATCGCCATCGCCGCAGGTTGAAGGCGCCGGTCCGCCTCCTTATTATTTAGGGAAAGCTAGTAAGGGATGATGAAGAATGGAACGCCCCCGCCCCGTCGGAGCCCCTTGTGCCTGGAGGCGCGTGAGTTGTGCGACAGCCATCTGGTCCGGATCAAGAGACAGGCAGACCCGAACGAACCCCAAAACCTGCTGCGCGCCACTGAGCCCAGTCTTTGGGAGCGGGGAATCCTTTCGCTTGCCAGGAGGTCCAAGCGGTGGGCTCCATCTCAACTGCATGTTGATCGAGTGCCCACTCTCTAAAACCTAGCGGGGCATTGAGAATGTTCTTTATGTTGGCACTCGTCACGATACTCGTGTCCCAGTTCAGAACCCCTTCTAAATGGGCGCCGACCAGGTTTGCCTCGCTGAGATCGGTGCCTTGAATATTGTCTCCGCGCAGGTCGGCACTATTCAGGTCGGCTCTTGCTAAGGCCGCATCGGCGAGATTCGCTGAATGAAGTCGAATGTTGGTAAGATCGAAGCCGCTCAGGTCGGCTTTCTCGAAACAAGCACCGTAGCGTTGCACCACGACCCTAATCGCTGAGAGTTTGAGATCAATCGCGGCGGGATCTTTGACCTGCAGTCGTCGCTCCCGCAACGACGACTCGACTTGTGATATGGCCCCGGAAGTTTGTCGATTTTCAACACTACCGAAAAGAAATCTCGCAACGGCCTGGGCCGGCGATAGATGTCCCGAGCCTTCTGGTACACAAGGAACAGACCCGCCTAATATTTGTGCCGCTGTGAGTCTGACAGCTTGTTTAGAGTTCGCGAGTTGGGAGTTGTCCTCATCTGCACCGGTGACCAACGCAGCAACCAAGGCATGTGTTGCGGTCTGAAAGAAGGGGTTGTTCCAGTCAAAATAAGGGTCGTTCAGCGTCCACATACCAGAAATGCGAACATCGTTACCTTTAGTCTCGTCTGTGGCTTGTTGAACGGCAACGCTGAAGATTTCCTTTTCTTTCTGAGTGCGCTCCCGCTCCTTCTGGATTTCTTCAACCTTGTTTTGCCTCAGGGTAAATGTGAGCGCCATCAAGGCAATCGCTGTGCTCAGGATGACAGAAACTATTGGCCAAGCGACGCGTGCGAATGTGCCGAAGCCGCCGACTTGCGACCTAAGAAGTTCGACCTCTAGCCCTAGCTTCTTCTTCTCTTGCTGAGCTTGCCCGAGTTGCTCTTGTAAAGACTCAACTTCGAACTGAAGCTTCGAGAGCTCTAACTCTTCTTTGGACATGAGTAGTCTCGCGCCGGCGTTCAACCAGGTAGCTTTGGGAGTTACAAGCTATTTCCAGACATATTGGTTGAACTGGTCTTGATTGATGCCGCCAACCGTGTAGTCCCCTTCCTTGCCGTTATCGCCGTTTGTTCCGACTGCACCGATGCCACCAGTGTTGCCCGATGGTCCCGGCGAACCGTTGCCGCTGCAGTAAGGGCGCTGCTCTGCCCCACCATCTCCTCCGTGTCCGCCCACTCCGCCCGCTCCACCTTGCCCAGGGTTACCCCCCTTTCCTCCAGAGTAGTGAACCCTAAACTTTTGAGTCAGATTCGGCAGATTGTCTGTTGTTGAGATCAACGTGAACACTCCTCCGTCGCCCCCTACTCCGCCCTTGCCGCCTTGCCCTCCAGGACCGCCAGTTCCCCCCGATCCACCGTTCCCCGCGCCCCTATTGCAGTTAAATGCATTTTGAGAAGCTGAGTTACCCGTACCTCCTTTGCCGCCCTTGCCACCCTGTTGACCTGTTCCACCTTGTCCTCCGTCTTGACCCGTGAGGTTGACCAACGGACCCGAACTTGGCACTCGCAAAGTTATCAAGACAATGGATGGACCGGCCGCGCCATCATATCCTCTGGTGCCCGGACCTCCAGCGGCTCCGGGTGCTCCGGCAGAGTTCTCGCCACCATCTGGGCCTGCTGGCGCCTCGCCAGAGCTAGTCGGCGGCCCAGGGACGTCACCCTTCTCCCAAGTAATGGTTCCGGGATTGCTCGCATCTTCTACATCAATCTCCTTCGCGATGACAAAGAACTGCCGTCTGTTTGCCTGAGCCTGCTTTGTGAAAAGGAGAACGGATCCTGATTTGAAAGTGATCTTATTTGCCTTGAAGAACCACCCATTAAAGCGTCGTGTTCCATCGATTACTTCGTCCCCACTCGGAGGCAGATCCTTACGTCTTGAAGTAGTTGGGCTTTGTCAGTGTCGGGTATTTGTTTTTGGGTAATCGTAGGTGGAGGCGTATTGCCTGTTTTTCCATCACCTTCAGGTGTGGGCTTAGTTGAGGTGCAGTTGACTAGCGTTATAGTCAGAATCAAAGCAGACAGGAACGGCAGCAGGCGCGTGACTCTCATTGCTAACTCTCCAATCAGGGTGACTTAGCACCATACTTGAAAACGCCCAAGGGAAAGTGGTGGAAGGGTATGCGAACACCACGATGCTGTCAAGGGCAGCTTAGTCAGAGTACAAAGGGGAAGGCTTCGTTTGTAGCGTTAGCCCGCGATAGCGCGTCCCTTGCCGGAAGTATCGGCGACGCCGCAACCGGGCTCGCTCCGACGAGCAGCCACCCGGCCTTCCCCTCACGGAGTCGCCGATGCCTGTTCCCATCGAGCGCCAGCAGCAAATCCCACAACCTGAGATACACCGCGCCGTGCGATCCAGGCGGATGGCGATGGGAAGCGGCCTGCCCTTGGATGTCGCGCTGCGGTTGGCGTAGAAGGCCGCGGTGAACGCGCAGATGTTTTTTCTTTGACTTTGCCATGAGAAGTGGAGCACATTGCAAAAAGCAAACGGACCGCAGCAAACGGTCCGTCGCTGACCTGAAGAAGGTCGAGAAGCCGATCGAGGCGGCCCTGATAGAACCTATCATCCCGCCGCGCTGGGCTTCCACAAGAAAATCATAAGGTCTGCGCCCGGACATTCCGCTCCGGATGTGAGTGGCGGTTCCCCACTCGAAGCCGCAGGCCAAATCCGACAACTTATCGCACCAACGAAAAAGAGACCCGCGCAAAGGGTCTCTTCTTCGACAACTTTTTTAGCCCGACGAGGCTAGGTAATCAACTTACTAGCCTTTGCGGGCCGCAGTCAACAGCCGCGGCCATGAAATCTGTCGAAAATCCCGACCTGATTCCCTCAACCGCGAACACTTACGGCCAGCGCCCATTACCGCAGAGGTTCACCGGCGCTCACCGTGCGACAAGAACCTTCTCGCTCGAAAGGGCGGGCGGCGGCTATGGAGCTGCGAGATAGCTTCTTCTGCGCGTCGTCAAGGCTAGGGCCTAAGTCGAGAACGTTTTGAGACGGCCTACATAACGCGGAAGGAACTCGCGCGCGAAAGCTCCGGCTCCCTTCAGGGATGACATCGAGAGGCATCGCGGGAACCGAGAGTCGGGGACGGCGAACCGAAACGGTCGCGCCGACTTTTCCCTGCCTATGGTTCCCGCGTGCCCACTCACCGCTTTGAGATGTATGACTAGGAACAAGATCAAGAACAAGATCAAAAGCAAGGTCAAGAATGAAAGCTAAATCGGGGGAGGTGTGCATGATCGCGGAGAGCGGGTGGAGCAACGCGGTGCGCGGAGGGTGGGACTGCATCGGTTGCGGTCGGACCCTGACCACGGAGGACGATCAAACATGAGCATCCCGGGCGGCAACTCCGCGGAGCTATGCTCGGTCTTGAACGGCGAATGCGTTCGCAGCGCGTCGGGATATGACGCGATCACGGACGACCGGATTCTGCACGTTCCGCACGGGAAGGCGGGCGATCCCGCGACGGCGTTGGCGATCTGCAAGGCGCAGGGCGTCGTCGTCGAGAAGTTGCGGCGCATGACGCCGGAGAAGGCGGCCGTGGTCTATGCGACGACCTTGGCGACCGCCACGCCGGAGAACTGAAGTCCGCGCTGCTGCCGCGCCGCCATGTCATGCACTTGAGCGAGAACGGACGCCATCTGCATCGGGCTCAGCCGAGACACGAACGGCGCGACCTGCGCCACGAACACGTCGTCCATCAGCGCCGCGATCGTGCCGCGCCGGGACGACTCCTTAGCGTCGAGAAGCTCGGGCACCGTGACCTCCAGCGCGCGCGCCAACCGCACCAGGGTCGAGATGGTAGGCGTGTCCAACCCGTTCTCGATCTTCGAAACATACGTGCGCGGCACTGGCTTCGGTTCAAAGCGCTTTGCCAGTTGCCGCTGGCTCAACCGGCACGCAACCGCAACTCGCGGAGCGTACTCGCCAACGTCGCCACGGACGCAGGCGCGGCCTGCGGCACTGGCTGTGGCTCCGGCTCCAATGGCCTGTGGCAGCGCCGGCAAAGGTTGCTGGTTGACGGGAACTGCACCAGGAAACAGAGATCGCAGCGGACAACATTCCGTGAGTTGACGGGCGAGAGCGCGGTCGCCATGATTCCGGATCCTGACCTGGAAAGCACGGACGCGCAACCCTGAGAACCAAGACCCGCAACAAGGGCGGCACCGGAACTCGACCATCTGCGCTGCGCGGCGCGGGTTGCTTCGGTTGCACTGGCACTGCGGTGGACATCAGGATTCCATGCTGCGCCGCGTCCTGGCGCGTGGACTCTGGACGCTGCGGAACGCGGCCTGAGTTGACGATTCCGGGGATCACGCGGAAACAGGTCGCAGCGTTTCGTCAACTAGGCGTTGAAAACGCGCACCTAAAAACCTGCGGAATCCGCAAGGTTTCGCCAGGCCCGCGCCGTCGCGCCCGGTTCCGCACAACCGCCCTGCGGGCCTTCGCTCATTCCCGTTCTCCAAAGTGTAATCCAGTTTGCTCGCCGCTCCGTAGTGCGGCGACGTGCCAGGTTCACAGCAGCGTGAGCTTCGATCTTTTCCACTGCTCGAAACACGTTAGAAAATCCACTTGCCCTCTCGGATCGAGCCTCATGAGATGCCCGCACTGGACGCGAACAGCTTCTAGCTGCGCCTTGGTTGAGGCGTCCGTTGGAAATGCGTCGAGGAGCGCCCTCGTCGCGACGCACTTGGTTTCAGGCAGAAGCGGCTCCAATGAGAGTTTCAAGACGAACTCCCCGAGCATGACGAGTGCCGTGGTGCGATTCGCTGTGTTGACGGCCAGTGGTTTGAATGTTTCGATCATCTGCCGCATCGGAAACCGGTCGAGGGAGCCGTTCGAAACGCGCAAGGCAGCAACGATCGCACTCCCCCTGAACTGTGTCACCTGGTAGTTGAAGCCGATCAGCTTTGCGTGCGCTTCGTCCGCGACCGCTCGGTCGATGAGGCCGCGGATTGCGAGGTGCTCGACGAGGGCCTGAGTCCAGACCCGCTCGACGCCCAGCTCCGACCTGGCAACCTCCGCGAGAACGAGATCGTCGGTCCAAAGAATCCGGCCAGGCGGAGGCAGCAAACGCCGCCTGCAGTCCTTCCCATCCGAAGATTTTTTCCAATGACTTGCGGCGGTCGGGATCGAGTGCGGCGACCTCGGGAACCGGGACAACGGTCGTGTTGCTCTCCACCATCCGCATCCATTCTTCGAATGCGGCCTTCTCTTTCTCGGACTGCTCTGCCGTCGTCTCAGCCATGTAGTGCTGGCCACCCTTGTAGTACATCGTGCCGTGCGGCATTGCGAAGCGTGCCTTGACGTGTAGCTCCTGGAGTTCGGTGCGAGTCCCCGCTGCAATCACGAAGCGGAATCCGCCGCTGGTCAGGACCGGGCGCGTGATGCCGAGGAGCCGCAACGTCGTGAGCGCGACGAGATCGAGAACCACGGTGCTCTTAGTGCCGAGATTCGCCATCGCAGGCCCCAATGCGTTGGCGTACGCGCATCGCACGAAATCATCTTCCGATGTCGCGAGGTCGAAGAGGGCCTCGCAGGCGCCGTTGCCCAGTTTCTCGCCGAACATGTGGAGCGTGACGGCCGTGGACCTGTATATGTCCCGGAGTTTTGCGTGCACCTCCGAGCGCGCCTTGATCTGGTCGAGCATGGGCTGGATGTCAGCGACCGTTATCTTGTCAGCCGGCGGAACGTACATTGCCCTGATGATCGTCTGGTCCGGGAACTTCAGCTCCATCCGGTCCCCGATCGCCTGGAAGCGCCGTGTGTATTTGCTGAGAATCTGCGTGATCTTGCCGACACGGTTCTTTATCGGACTCTTCGCCAGCACGAACGTGTCGCCGACCTTCTTTCCCAACAACTCCTTGGCGATCTCATCGGACGCTGAATCTCCTCGAACTCATTGCTGGGCTTGTCAGTGTCCTCGATCACGAACCATCCGGCAGTGCTTCGCTCTTCTCGGAGTACTCGACCGCACTTCCGACCGCGACCTCGTCCATTGTCGCGGGGATGTCACTAGGTCGAGCGCCCGCCAGCAGGCTCGCCAATAAGCCTTGTGGGCCTCGACCTCCAAGTGTGTGCGCGCAGCACGCGGTAAGCGTAGTTGACAGCGAGCTTGCTCTGGCCTTGCCACTGGAGAGCGTGAACGGCCGCCATGGCGTGGCGCATCGGAAGTTGGTCGGGCGGCGGGAGCGTGGCCTCCGAGAGGGGCGCGAGATCGCTCAAACCATAGCGCATGGCGACACACGCCAGGCGGAGCTTGGCGAGGCGATGGTCAGGGTTCTCAGCAATGAACTCCTGCAACCTGGTGATGGCCTTCTGGTGGTCGTAGTCTTCGAGGTACTGTGACTCGAACTCCGTGAAATCCCAATCCCTGAAACCCCGGTCGTAAAGGGCTTGGCATGTGTCGAGGATGATCTTGTCCTTGCCCAGACGCCCCGCGCAGTCCAGCAATAGCCGCACGTCGAGGTTCGGTGTGTTCGCATCGAAGAGTTCCTGAAGCAACGACAGCGCGTCGGACAGGCGTCCCGCTTCAAACAGAATCCGTGCGAGGAAATCCGTGGCGGACCGCGTATCGGTCGGTCGGCGCGAAGCGATCGCCATGTCCAAGACGGGCCAGTTTGGTCGGGCAGTCCCTGTCTGATGGACATGAAAGCATTGATCGCGGCGACCAACATCGGCGAGTCCGCGACCTCGGGCCGTGCGACGTAGTCCGGAACCTCCGCGAAACGCTCGGCGCGCGCCAAGGCCCTGATCGCTCCGATCGTGATCGGGTCCACCAGTTCGGGCGGCAACTTCGCGATGTTGGCTGTGCCGAATACTTCGAATGCTCGGCTCACGTCCTGCGGCGTACCTCGGTTCAGCAGCGCTTGCCCAAGGATGAAGCTCACGTTGGCCGCCGAACCCGACCGCGCGCGGGCCTCTTCCAGTACCCGGATCCCTTCGTCCGCGTTGCCCATGCTGAAAAGTGACTGGGCCATCGCCAAGCGCCCGCTCAAGTCCGAGGGATCTGCGGCGAACGACTCGCGCGCAAATCAAATGCTTCCTCCTTGCGGCCCTGGATGAGCGCAATGTCCGCCTTGAGCGCGAGGGCCTGTGCCTTCACGTATGGAACGCCCTCAGCTTCGGCGCGGAGATCGCGTCGTCAGCGACGGACAGCGACGTGGCGAGCGCGGCATCCCTGTCTTCGGCCTTGAGGGGCTTCGTCGAGATGACGACGCTCGCGAAGTACACCTGCGCGAGAAGCAAGTGGGTTTGCGACCACTTCGGCTTGTCGGCCACGGCGTCCTTCGCGTGTTCGATGCCCCGCTCGTGTTCGCCCGCGGCATCGCTCTCCTGCACAGAGCGCACGCAATCTCGGCGTCCTTTCGCAGGTGTACCGGAGTCGCGTTCAGCAACTCTCGGTACGGTCGCTCTGGCGGCGCGGATTGAATCCACAGCGAGCGAGTGCGCGCGGAGTTGGGGAAGCGTTGCACCGCGACGGCAACTTTCTCCCTCGTCTCTTTGTCCTGGAGGAGGAGATGATATGCGAGCACCTCGTTCGTGACGGCGAGTTCGTCGTCTGGCCGAAGAGGCGCCGCGTCGAGGAAATACCGGGCCGCCGCCTCGCCCTTGCCGAGCATCAGATTCGCGGCACCCAGGTTGGTGAGGATTCGGAACCGATGCCAGTCCGTGAGCTCGCCGCCCTTGGTCCGTTGCACGCGGTTGAGCAGCATCACGGCAATCTGCGCCTCGCTCGGCGTGATCCGCGCGCGAGCGTCGTCGATCAACCCGTCGATCTCGCTGGTCGCCGAAGCTGACGAGACCGACTCGGTGCGCGTGACGAGGTAGTCCAGCTTTGCATTTCGACCGCCACTTCCTCAGATCGCAAGCCCCCATAGAACTGCTGCTCGACTTCCGTGTACTGCCTGATGAGTTTGGTGATCTTGTCCCAGGTCCACAACTCGACCGTGAAAAGGCCAGCCTTTCTGTGTTTCTGATTGATGGCCTTTATGGCCAACTGCGCTTTGCCAGAAACCTTGCCGGTGGTGAGGATCGCGTAGTGATCCAGATTCGAAGGGAACGTCTTGGCCTTCTTGACCTCGGTGCGTATTTCTCCGGGTTGAGGGACTTCCATTGCTCCTTCAGCTTGCATTGCGCCGCATATTCGGGCGACTCGCCCAACGTGTCGAAGATGTCCACGCCGTATTGATCCTCGCCCTTCTTCGCGAAACGTTCGAGGCCCTTGCGCGAACAATGCAGCTTGAGCAACTCAAGGCATAGCTCCTCGAACACGACCTCCGACTCGGGAGGATTGATGGAGTACGGATTCATGATTTTCCTGACGGTCCTTATTATAGGGGTTGGAACTTACTAGCTTTAGGAGGAGCAGGTTTAGGAAAATGCTACCCATTGAACGGCTCGAACTCGCAATCTACAGACGGATCAAGTCGCAGAGCTTCTCTCCGGTTCCCGTCCCGGTCACGCTTACATCGTTCCATCCTGCGGACCCCGCGCAGGTCACAGAGGCGCTCTTTGGCCTTCAAGAGGCGAAGCGAGTCGAGCTGTCCAAGGTCTTTGGAAGCGGTGTGATCGAGTACGAGACCGTGGATTAACAGTTCCCCGACTACAACCTAAGGCGCACCTTCCTCACTACTGGCGAGTTTCGCATCAAGGTCACGGCCCAAGGTAGGAGGTACTTTCAGACTCTCGAAGAGCGCGATGAGCAAGAGCACTTGGAGCCGATTGTCTTCATCAGTTGCGGCAGTTCCACCCGAATGAGAAGGCCCTGGGCAAGAAGATCGAGGCCCTGGTCAACACGCTGACCCACTGTAAGGGCTACTTCGCGGAGAACCAGAGTTCGTTGCAGGCGCTCTCCGATCACGTCTTTCGAGCGCTAGACCGATGCGCGGGACTTGTGGCCGTGATGCACCATCGCGGGACTGTGCAGACGCTCGCTGGCGCAACGCATATTCGAGGTTCCGTCTGGGTCGAGCAGGAGATCGCCGTGGCGGCATTCATCGCGGCGACCAGAAAGGCGGAGATTCCGGTCGTCCTCTACGTGCAGGAAGGGATCAAGCGCGAGGGCGTGAGGGACTTCCTCATCTTGAACACCGTTGACTTCAAGAACGACTCCGAGGTGCTCGCAGACTTCGAGGCCCGGATAAAGGATGGACGGTTCAAGCCGGCTATTCCTGCCTAGTTGGGCAACGCGCACGGAAGAACGTCGTCCCTTATGGGAACACCGTGGACAAAACTCCTCCATCGTCCTTGACATTCGCCTCCAGGATGGCCCCCGGGCGAGCACTGGTCTCGTAGGAACGCAGATCGCAAGCGGGGTGCAGCTCATCCACGCGCCGGGGGAGTGGAGACGCGGCGCTGGAGTTCGCGCAGCGGACGTGTACGTTGGACAACGGGCAACCCGAGCGCCGCGAGACGTTCGCGGGCAAAGGTAAACACGTCCCACCCCGGTTCCCGAGTCGCCTGGGATTTCGCCACGGGACGATGGCGACTGGCCTCCCCCGCCTTGAATGCTACGATGTCGGGTGTCGCCCACACCGCGCCGATCCGCAGGATGGCGATCGGCTTCGGGAAGCCGCTACGGCGACTCCGGTTCCAAGCAGCTTGGCGGCTGACGCCGAGATACGCTGCGACCTCGGCAACGGCCATGTAGGGTTGGTCCTCTGGATTCACTGTCTCCCCTTATCTGCAGCAGTGTACACGGTGCAATGTGCGGAACACTTCGAAACCGACCGTCGAGTTCCCCAGAACGGGTCGCCCGGCCTCCTGTGATCTCTCGCCGGGCAGGTCAACACTCCTCCTGATAAGTCATCTCGCCGTGACCCGGCAGCGCGTGCGGTCCCGCAGCGCGGCCAGTTCGGACGGGCGCGGGGAACGCCAATGTTCACAACGCGGATTTACTCGTTTTTTTTCGTCAACTGTGAGCAGCAGAAACATTCCAGTCCAAACGAGTCCCAGAGCACGATTACCAGTTCGTCGGGTGTGTCGCGGCGGGCGGCTCGCAACGCCTCGATGAGGTCGGGGTCGAAGTCCGGCTCTGCCAGTGCCTCGGCGAGATGCTCCGGGCTGCGGAACTGGTTGACCTGCGCCCGCCATGACTCGCCGATGTGCGGCTTGAGGTGGGTGTTCGAGTCGTTCTGGATGGTGATGATAACGGTGTCCGGCAACAGCACGCTCTCGCTCTTCATCGTTGTGACGGTGTTCACCATGAGCGCAACCCGCTTGAGACGCTCGATCTTGTTTGGTACCGCACCCATCACTTCTTCGCGCTGATCTGTGGTTTCGTGGGTCAGCTTTTTGCTCTCGTCGCCTGTGCGACACGGCCAAGGCATTCCTTCCAGTTGCGCTGTGCGCGCGGCGTAGAGTTCCGAAGTCGGGATGCGCTCTAGGCCAGCGCCGACTGGCGGCTTGAACCAAGCTGGCGGGTGGTTCAACTTCTCGTCGACGCCGCCCGTCAAGATGATCCCCGCGTCCTCCGCGTAGGCCGCCGCCCACCGACACAACCCCAGTTCGTCATCGCGGCTCCCGGGGCACTCTAACTTCTCAAGGCACTGGATCGCCCACTGAAGCCGCTCGATCGCCAGCTTCGCCTGCATTACGATCCGTTCTTTGTTTCTTCTGTACCTCTCGCCGTTCGCCGCTTCTGCCGGCCCGCAAGCGAGACAGATGCCAGCGGCGTCTCGCCGGTGATGGAGACACTTCCCGGTTGTCGGATCGCAGTCGCACACGTCCTTCGAGGTGCACGGTTCGAGGTGCTTCGCGCACACGGACCGATGGCCGGGGTTGCTGTGGACATGGGCAACCGCCGGCGCTCCGCACTCCCAACAAGTTTCGCCGGGCAGGCGGCGTCGCCCCGGGCAGCAGCTTCAGCTTCCCCAGTTCGTCAATCTTCACGGTGTCCTCCTTCTTCTAAAGTTCCTTCTTTGCCTCTCAAGCTCGGCGGTGCTGCACTCGAAAGCTGCGCCGCCGCGCCCGGTCGCCGCCGACTCGGGATCCTGCTCCCCGAACAGTCCGGGCTCGTCCTCGTGCTCCGCGATGCACTCGCCGTGCGCGAGTCCGCCGCCGTGGACTATGACGGCGTCGTCGTCAATCTCGACCGGCTCGCCGCACGGCGCGCAGCGCGTCGCCGGCTTCACGGCCGCAATACCCGCGAGAGAAAGTCCCTCACGTCATCCCTGCGGTAATAGATCACGCGCCGCAGGCGGTGCCTCTTCGCGTGCTTCGCAACGGTGCGAACGGTTTTCAGGCAAAGCATCTTCGCGAGGTCCGCCTCGTGGATTAGCTCGTCCAGGTTCGGTCGGGATGCGGCGACCGCCTTCGCCTTCGCTGCCTGTTCTGCATTCGACCTCATGGTTGTTCTCTCCTTTTCAAGCTGCGTCGAGGCCGAGGCTCTTTGCGTCAACGGCCAACTCGGTTTCCAACGCGGCGGCGGCCTGCATCAGCTCGACGGGCAGCGGGTCGCGCTTGTTCGTCTTCCTGATCTCGCCGAGCAGTTGAAGGACTAGCTTCTTCAGCTTCATCGTTTCCTTCTTGAGCGCGAGCACCTCTTGGCGCACGCCGTAGTTCTCGAACAGAGCGGACGACGGCCCCGACTGCTTGAGGATTCTGATGTCCTCTCGCGCCCGCGACTCGGCATCTGCGTCGCCACGCTCCTGCGCCTCGACGAGATCGAGCACGGCGACCGTCACGTCGTCCCGCCGCCGCTGGTCGTGCTTCGAAAGCGGCTTCGGCGGGCGCCTGTGGCTGCCGGTCTCCTGCGCCTGCCTGGCCTTCCTCTTGCCGTCGTAGTCGCCCAACATCTTGTAAACGCCTTGCCGAGTGACATGGAGCTTCTCGTCGCAGAACTGCATGAACGACGAGCAACCGCAGAGCGTCGTGCCGCGCTCCATCTTCCTGAACAAGTCGCGGGCGGCCTTGATCTGCGGCTTCAACTCCTTCAGCTTCCGGTGCCAGCAGGCCGCGAGGTTCTCCAGGAACCGCTCCTGGTCGGCGTGCTTTGCGAGGTTGAACTTCACGGGCCTGCCGGCCGGGTTCGGGGCGAGTGTCAACAAAGTTGACACTCGCTTCGGCTTCTTCGTCGGCGATGCGCTTGGTTCGCCGGAGGATTCCGGCGCTGGAACTGCGGATTGAGCTATGCTCGGTGAGTTCATGTGATCGCTCCTTCCAGCGATTACTGTTCGGCCCGCTCGCGGCTAGTGGCCGCTGGCGGGCGTTCTTGTCCTTTACCGGCGCGCACGCGACTTCTTCTTACGGTTCACGGCGGGGGTTGGTTCGGCGGGCGGCTTCAAGTAGTCGCGCAAACTTTCAACGGGTATGAGCACGCGGTTCCCCATCCGCACCGTCCGGATGGGGCCGCCCTCGATGTCGAGCTTCGTGCGCAGGTGACGTCCAGTCACGCCCACCATCGCGGCCGCGTGGTCAATACTGACCGCCAGTGGCTCCGTCACGCTTTCCAGGCTGTTTATTGTTGACATCTGTTCACCCCCATTCCATACTATTCCTGAAGTATATTGCGGCTGAACGCGCCGCCCCTAGAACTTTCTTACGAACAGTTTGGCTGGTAAAAGCGTGATGAAAAAGCGTGACAGGCCGAAGCGGAAGCGAGTGCGCCTCCAGGTGGACGACCTCGACCTGCCGATGCTGCCCGCGGAGATCACGGTCGCGAACCTGCTCCCGTGGGACGTCGAGCCGCCGGACTTCCAGACGGGCACCATCGGCCCCACCGACGTTCCGCACACGGAGACCGCAGCAGAGATCGCCGCATTCGAACGTTTCTTGGACGACAGGTACCCCCGCGACAAGTTCCCCGAGTTCCGGCGAGAGATAGACGGGCCGATGGTTCAGTTGCCGATGACGGCGTCGAGGCTGGGCAAGTACCGATACGTAGTCGAGGTGCGGCGACAGTGGCGGGCGGCGGCGCGCAAGAACCGCTTGATCGCCGTGCTGACCAACGACAGGTTGCCGCTGCTTCGCATCTGCGAGTGGCGCCAGTGCCAAAAGCTGTTCGTCGCCGAGCGCAACAACCAGAAGTGGTGCTCGGACAAATGCGGCGCCGCGAGCCGGCAGGCGCGGAAGCGGGACAAGGCGAAGCAGTACGAGTTGCAGCGGGAGCTGAGGATCAGCATGAAGACGATCAGGGGCGAAAGCGGAAGAAGGGAGCATCGAGATGAGCGACGAGAAGAACACGAAAAAACTGCCGCGGGGGATTCACTTGCTGGAAAACGGGGTCTACCGGCTCTACACGACGCGCAACGGCCGGGCCTATCAACCACAGGTGACCTGGGCGCTGTTGAAAGACCTCGGGGTGCCGGTGCCGGCGAAGTGCAGGCTGCAGCATCCGGGGTTGGAGTTGGCGAAGATCGCCCTGGTCAAGCAGCAGTCGAAGATCGTGGACGAGGTCCGCACTGGCGTCGTCGAGGCCACCGCCAAGACGAAGATCGGCGACCTGCTGGAACTCATCGAGCAGGACTACCTCAGGACGGGGAAGAAAACGTGGGACGACGTTCTGGCCCGATGGACTCTGCATCTCAAGGGTCACTTCGCCGAGGTCTACGCGAGCGAACTCAGCAGCGACCATATCAACTCGTACATCCTTCGCCGCCTCCGGGAGGACGCGGCCGGCGCCTCGATCAATCGCGAGATGGCGGTCGTCCGGCGGATGATGCACTTGGGCGAACGCACGACGCCGCCACTCGTGCGCGGAATACCGCATTTCCCGAAAGTCAAGGAGAGCGACCCGCGCACCGGCTTTTTGGAGCAGGCCGAGTACGACAAGCTCCGGCTGCACGCCCACGAGTTGTGGCTGCGTGGATTGCTGACCACGTACTACACCTTCGGTTTTCGTCGGGCCGAACTCCTCAAGATGTGTGTGCGGCAGGTGAACCTGCGCGACAACACCATCAACCTGCCCTCAGGCGGAACCAAGAACGGCAAGCCGAGAACGATCGTGATGACGGCGGAAGTCAGGGCGCTGATGGAGGCGTCCATCGAGGGCAAGAAACCGGACGCCTTCGCCTTCAGCCACGACGACGGCAGCCAGGTGAAGGACTTCCGGGGAGCGTGGAAGAAGATGTTCAAGGACGCGGGAGTCGAGATGCGGGAAGCTGCACGACATGCGGAGGAGCGCGGTGCGGAACGCCATACGCCGCGGAGTAGACCGCGACACGGTGAAAAAGATGAGCGGCCATCTCACGGACCACGTGTTCTCCGCGTACAACATTCAGGCGGTGGACGACCTTCGTGACGCGGCCGAGAAGATCGAGCAGGGCGCGGCTCAACTCCGAGCAACCGCAACTAAAACCGCAACTGAGAGAGAAACGGGCACGGAATCGGGACGGATGCTGCAGTGAAAAAGCAGGCTTATCTCTTTCGTGTAGAATATTTTGAAGTTCTCACGCCGGGATGGCGGAACTGGCAGACGCAGCGGACTCAAAATCCGCCGGTACTTAGTACCTTGGGGGTTCGACTCCCCCTCCCGGCACCAGCCTATCGTCGTCACTTACACCACTCGGACGCCTCCACGATCGCAAGAGTGGCCCCGGCGAAGCCGGGGGCGACCACGCATGCGGACGACTTTGACCCAACGCTAAGTGAACCTGAGCTTCACCATCGGTTCGGGGACCATCGCGGCGACCCGCGAACGGTAGCATATCTCCGCCGGGTTATTACATGCTGGTGATCGTGATTCGAGCGGTGTACCCTCGATCATGCCCTTCCTGCAATTGAATTAGGAAGAAAAGTCTGGAAACGGGTCACAGCGGGGGGCGCGGAAGACAGAGAATCATGGGACTGCGCGCGGTCACACTGTTCGTTGTTATTGTTTTGCCCGCTCTATGGTATTGCCACGCGCAAACGCAGGGGAAGCCCGCGCGAGCGAGGACGGGACAGGAATACGAAGACTACAACAAGGCGTACGCCATTAGCGGCGGCCCTGCCATGGAAAATGCCGCCAACGAGTTTGCCACCAAGTATCCCGACAGCGTGTTGCGAGCATACCTGTATTCCAAGGCCATGCGGAATTACCAGAACGAGAACAACTCCGGCAAAATGCTCGCCATGGGAGAAAAGGTTCTCGCACTGGAGCCGCACAACGTCATCGCTTTGGTGTTAACGGCGACCGTACTCTCCGACAGCCTAAGCGATAACGACGCCGACCGGACGCAGAAAATTGAGGAGATCAGAGCGAACGTCAACAACGCGATAAAATTCGTCGACGAATTCACTCCACCGACGAACCCTACCCCGGAACAACTAGCGTCCTACAGGAACACGCTGCAATCGATGGCACACTCAGCCATGGGTATAACCGATCTCAAGTTGGGCGAAGACGCCGAAGCGGAGAAGGAACTTGTGGCCGCCGCCAAGCTCAACGCGCCGCTATCCGATCCCTATATCTGGTACCACCTTGCGCTGGCACAAGATCACCAGAAGAAATATAAGGAAGGGCTGGCATCCGTTGAGGAAGCGCTGAAACAAGTGAGTTCAAACCCGGAGTTGGCGAAACTGGCGGCTGGCGAGCGGGAGCGGTTGCTGAAACTGACACAAGTACCAGTCACGAAATAGAGGGATGCAAGCCTCGCGATTTTCCCGAAACCTTGCTCTTGCGTGCGGAGGATGTGCCAGCGCGACTAACTGGTGTTGTGTCGATGCCGAGAAGGGTGCGATTTCGGAAACGAACATACGAGTCCGGGAGAATACTGCAGGAAATCCGCCGCGCGAAATGGGTCTTCCGCTGCGGCACGGCGTGGTGTTCGCCATCGCGACCAAACCTGGGAATGTGATTCGCGCCTGAGGCAACCTTCCGCCGCCGACGCGTTTGAAACATTTTTTCTGTTGACAAAGAACAAGCCTTCCTGTAATTGTGTCGGGACCCGATTCGTCCACATTTGTAATTCTGGGGTGAGGTACGCAGTTTCTGGGGAGGGTTTCACAATGAAGAATACTCAAAAAGTTCTATGTGCGGTCTCAATCGTTGCCGCGCTCGCTTTGGTTCTTGGCCTCCAATCGGTGGCCCAAACGGCGACGGCTCAAAATAACACCATGCAAGCGCCGACACAGCCAAGTCAGCCAGTCGTACACGATCTTCCTGCAAACGTTCCGGGACATACCGAGTTTCTGGATCACAAGAATGGGTTTCGTGGAGTCACTTTCGGAACTCCTCTTTCCCAGTTCAAGAATCTGGAGGTTTTGCACGATAGGGGCACCATTAAGGCTTATCGCAAGACTGACGACGATATGAATCTGGGAAATGTGACGCTTACGCAGATCGTCTACGTTTTCGTTCACGACAAGTTTTACGCGGTGTCCCTGCACGCCGACGGGGGCTACAACGGCACGAACCTGCTAAAGATTTTCCAGGCGGCGTTTGGTCCAGGCGCCCACCCGGAAGGCACACCGACAAAGACGTTTTGGGCGGGGAAGGTTGCCGGGGCTCACTTCTATGAAGACGTGGAACCAGCCCACGATGTGAGAGGGTGGATCGGCAGCCTCGAGCTCCAGAAAGATTATGACAAGGTGATGCAGGAATCGTTCATGTCAGCTGCGGAACAACTTTAGTATTGCAGCAGTGTTTGAGAGTTTGAGTGTTTGAGGTATTGCGGCAACAGGGGAGGAAACAATGGCTCGACTTCTATCGTTGTATGAAAGAATCCGCAACTGGTTTTTAGTGCTGGTCGGACTGCTGATTGGTGTCCAGGCTGGCGTGCAACCGTCTAACGCGTCTACCGACAACAAGCCTGCGCGGGCGATTCCAGAGCGGTTGGCCGCTGTCCGAAGCCGCATGCAGGAACTGCAGCAGAACCCCGCAGTGACCCAGAGCAAGGTTGACAAGGGCGAGACGACCCTAATCGCGCAGTGGGGCAATCGCTGGGCGAACTGGAACAACTGGGGTAACTGGAATAACTGGGTGTCCTGGAATAACTGGGCAAACTGGGGAAATTACTAAGGTTTGGCTGGATGCCGGACCTTGGTCCGCTGGCCAGTCGCCCCTAAACAGGGGTAAATCGGTTAGACTGTCAGGCTGCTGCTAAGGTTTGGCTGGAGGTCAGACTGTGTCCGCAGGTGCCACTAGTTATCCGAATCGGGAGTCGGCCGATAAAACTGTTAAGCTGCTGGTTTTGCAGCCTACGCCGTTTTGTAATATCGACTGCGATTACTGCTATCTTGCCAACCGCCTGAGCACAAAGAAAATGCAACCTGCTCAGGCGGTTGACATTGTAGACCGCCTCGTCGCAGCTGGCTCCGTCGGCACCGACCTCAGCATGGTTTGGCACGCCGGTGAGCCGCTCGTACTTCAACCCAGTTACTATAGCGAGATATTCTCCGCACTCGCCGCTCGCCGCTACCCCTTCACGATACGCCACTCCTTTCAGACCAACGGCATGCTCATCAATGATGAGTGGTGCAATCTTTTTCAGAGGTGGTCGGTAAACGTGGGAGTCAGCGTGGATGGACCGGCGTCGATCCACGATGCGCATAGGAAAGATCGTACGGGCAAGGGTACCCACGCGAAGGTGATGGAGGGCATTCGGACGCTTCAGCGCCACTCCGTTCCATTTCATGCGATCGCGGTGGTTACCGCCGAGTCGCTTCTCAACCCCGAGGCGGTGATCAATTTTTTCCTGGAAACGGGAATTGACCGTGTAGGCTTCAACATCGAGGAACTCGAGGGAGCGAATAAGAGCAGCAGCGTTGCCGGCGACAACGTTTCAAACGTGCGGCGGTTCTTCGAGGTCATGGCGGAAGGCGAGCAGCGCAGCCAGGGTAAGCTCACGGTCCGCGAATTTGAAAATGCGCGCGGGGCCATAAAGGGCAGCCATATTCAGGATTGTCCATCGCCCGATCTGCGGAACGAGCAGACACTGCCTTACGCAATTTTGACGGTGGCCTGGGACGGGGCGATGACCGCCTTCTCTCCCGAGTTGATTGACGCGAGCAGCAAGGACTACGGCGATTTCATTCTGGGCAACATTCTTCGCGATCCAATCTCTGACATCTTCAACTCGCCCAAGTTCAAGCAAATTTCCGGCGCGATCGAAGAGGGCTGCAAGCGCTGCGCTGCAACCTGCCAATACTTTTCCGTTTGTGGTGGAGGAGCGCCCTCCAACAAGTATTTCGAGAACGGCAGCTTTGAATCCACCGAAACCGTGTACTGCCGCAGCGTCATCCAGATCCCGATCGACATCACGCTGGCGCAAGCTGAAAGTCAGCTCGGGATCGCTGCCCCTCCGAAATCGGCTTCGCAGAATCCGCCGGTGCACGTGGCATGACGGTGCCGAATGACTTGTATGTTATCGGGCTGGGCGTGTCTTTTCCGGAGCACTTGACCAAGCAGGCCATTGATGCGATGGCCAGCTGTTCCAAACTTTTCTCGATCGTGCAGGAACCGCTTCTTCCCTGGCTTCCGGCGGATAAAATGGGGAAAGTGGAAGTCATCAATCTGTTGGACTCCTACGTTGACGGCACCCTGCGCATAGAAAATTACAACCGCGCGGCGGAAATGGTTCTGCAGGCTGGCGGCGACGGCAGGCCAGTGGGCTATGTCACTTACGGCAACCCTATGGCGTACGACACGGTCGCTCAACTGATTGTGAAGAAGGCAGCGGAGCAGGGGCGCAAAGCTCGCGTGGTGCCGGGGATCTCATCGCTGGATTCGATTCTTTGCGACATGCAGGTGGATATCGCGCCGGCCATCCAGGTATTTGAGGCTTCGTGGATGATGGCCTTCCAGATTGTTCCCCGCGTCGATACGCACGTAATTCTGATGCAGATGGGCTCGTTCGGATCGTATCGCTCGCATTACGGCAAGCGGTTGAGTGGCGACGCGTTGACAGGCCTGGTCAACCATCTGTTGGCGGCTTATCCCAAGGACCACCGCGTGTCGCTGGTTCGTTCAACAGCGAGCGGAGAGCATCCGGAGAAAATTTCCAGCTACACGCTCGAGCGCTTGTCGGACGCGACGGTCGAAGAATTGAGTGGCGCCTCGCTGTATATTCCAGCGGTGAGGCAGCCCATTCCGAATACCGCGATGCTGCAAGAACTGGAAGCGAATTAACTGGCAGGGATCTCCTTCCCAGGGGATTTATGAAGTACAAAAGTTTCGAGATCAGTCATACATCCCGCTTCATTCCGCACAGCTTGAGCTTGGACAAACGAGTCTTAACCTCGAACGCTTCTTCATTGCTGATTTTGTCTTCCTGCTTTCTGCTTTTTCTTTTATTCATGGGCGTGGCATCAGCGGGAGGCGGCCCTAGCGAAGCTCCCGCGGGGTTCGACAATCAGACGAATGGATTCATCAACCAGTCGGTCTACGACTCTGCACGCGCAATTTTCGAGCAGCCTGAGACTATCGCCACTGGCCTGGGGCCGATTTACAACGGCAAATCCTGTGTAGAGTGTCATCGGAACCCAGTCTCCGGCGGCAACAGCATCAACCGAGTATTGCGCGCCGGCCACGAGGATCCGGCGAGTGGATTGTTCGTGTCTGCGCCGGGTGGAACCTTGATGCATGATTACGCGATCAATCCGGCCATCGATCTTCGTCCGCCAGATAGCGAGAATATTCGCTCGACTCGCAAGGCCACGTCCATCTTGGGCGATGGATATGTGGAAGCGATCGACGACTCGACCTTGCTGGCCATTGCCAACGCCCAGCCGGAGAAGTCGAATGGGCGTATCGCCGGCGTGGCTGTTAAGGTGCCCATCGCGGAGGCGGGAAACATATTGCGCGTGGGGCGCTTCGGGTGGAAGAGCCAGCACGCCAGCGTAGTTTCATTTTCCGCTGACGCTTACCTGAACGAGGAAGGAATCACCAACCGATATTTCCCGGAGGAGAATACGGCTCTGGGAAAATCCGTTGCGCAGTACAAGTCCCTGGCTGATCCGGAAGATGAACGGCACAGCGATGGTTTCTCTCATCTTGACCGCTTCGTGAATTTCATTCGCGCCACCAAAGCGCCGTCCCGCGACGAGAAGCTTGCGGCCACGCCTGAGGCGCGCGCCGGCGAGCAGGTCTTTGAAAAGATCGGCTGCGTGATTTGCCACGTTTCATCCATCAGGACTGCGCCGGCCGGAACCAAAATCAACGGGGGCCGCTATCAAGTTCCCGAAGCTTTGGGAGACAGGGTTATCCATCCGTACAGCGATTTTCTGCTGCACACGCTCGGCACCGGCGACGGTATTCCGGTGCTGAGCGGAGGCCAATCCACGGCGAATAAGATGCGTACCGCGCCACTGTGGGGACTGCGCACGCGCCCCGAGTTGATGCACGACGGCGCATCCCCCACGCCGGAACGCGCGATCCTTCGCCACGGCGGCGAAGCTCAAATGGTCATTGTCGAATTTCACAAGCTGTCACCGCGGCAGAAAAAAGAATTGCTGACGTTTTTGAGTTCGCTGTAACGCTCGTCGTTATTGCGCGCTGCGAGCCTGCACCGCCGGAACGGTGAACCAACCTCGCAAGGTCAGAGTAATGCTCGGAGTCTGGGAACCGACCGTCGAAGCATCGTGAATAATGTTATCGGTGGGAGCAATGTAGGCTTCGCCGGGAGCGATGCGCACTTTCACAATGGGATAGCCTGGAAACCGCGACATGAACGCCGGACCAACCGAATCGTAGGCGTGATCCGCTGTTTCCTGGGACACTTCTGCCAGTCGCGCGACATTCATCAACGATAAATTCAAAAACAGAAGGTGCCGCGGCTCGGCGCCGAAGTTTACGCAGATTCGGTTGAGAGACCGCGCGCGAGCCTCCATAGAATATCTTTCCCAGCTATCCAGGTGTAGTCCCAAATATTTGCCCGCGGACGTATTGATAGTCACCGTTTCCCGTCCGGGACGATGCACGTGAATGCCGTGATTGAAAGGTTCGCTCTTGTAAGCAAAGCGCTCGCGAAGATAATCAATGAGAGGACCGATGAATTCCCGGATGCGACGCGGCTCAAGCTGCCGAAGCGCGTCTTTGTCTTCTGTATCGTTTACGATTTTGCGCAGCGCGGCAAGCAGTTCATTCGGAATGCTGGCGACTCCCACGAAGTCCACGTTGGTTACGCCGGAGACCTGCCACAGGCGCTTGCTTTCCCAGTCCGAGGGTTTGCGCCACGGTGTTTTGGGCAGGAAAGCTCCTGGGTAGTATTCCGCCTTGTCACTCTCCGGCTGCTGAGAGATTGTTCCATCGCTAAGAAATACGCGGTCATTCTGGCCATCGGCGCGGGCTTCGCAGTTCACCAGCGGAATAAACTGAGGCGGCGTGCTGGCCAGAATTTCCTCCCACAACTCGCGCCCCGGCGCTGAATGTTCCGCGGAATCTTTGCGTCCCGCTACTAACCGTGTCCACTTTTTGAGAAAGCCCATAAAAATGTCCGCGCGGGAAGGTCTGAATCAGCTCGGAATCTCCGACGTTGGAATTTGTAGCGCCTGGTTGCGGAGCGCGTCAAACAGAACGCTGGTCAGATAACGCTCGCCGAAATCCGGCAGGACCACAACGATCAGCTTGCCCGCGTTTTCTTTCCGGCTCGCGACTTTCAAAGCAGCCACCACGGCAGCGCCCGACGAGATGCCGACCAGCAATCCTTCTTCTTTAGCGAGCCGGCGCGCCATGTTGACCGCGTCATCGTTCGTGACTGTAATCACTTCATCGATGTAATCCCGGCGCAGAATGCTGGGCACAAAACCGGCGCCGATGCCCTGTATCTTGTGGGGCGAGGGTTTGCCGCCTGAGAGCACCGGGCTGTCGGCTGGCTCAACCGCAACCGCCTTGAACGACGGCTTCTTCGGCTTGATGAACTCGCAAACGCCGGTGATGGTGCCTCCGGTGCCGACGCCGGAGATCAGAATGTCGGCGCGCCCGTCGGTGTCATTCCAAATTTCGGGGCCGGTGGTCTCGAAATGAATCTTGGGATTATCCGGATTGTCGAACTGCTGCAGCATGAAACTGTTTCGAGTCTTGGCGAGGATCTCGTTTGCTTTGGCGATAGCACCCTTCATTCCGTTCGGACCGGGCGTGAGAACAATCTCCGCGCCAAAAGCGAGCAGCAGTACTCGCCGCTCCTGGCTCATGGTTTCCGGCATCGTCAGGATGAGCCTGTATCCGCGCACCGCTGCCACGAACGCCAGACCGATGCCGGTGTTGCCGCTAGTCGGCTCGACCAGCACGGTTTTGCCGGGATGAATTTTGCCGGCGCGTTCCGCCTCTGTGATCATGCTGACGCCAATGCGGTCTTTTACGCTGGCGCAAGGATTCTGGCTCTCCAGTTTCGCCACCACATCGGCCACGCACCCTGCCGTTACTTTGTTGAGCCGGACCAGCGGTGTGTTACCGATCAACTCGGTCACGTCATTGGCAATCTTCATAGTTCCTCCCAAATATGACTGCCAGCAGATGTGTCGCCATCCCCAGCAAGACTACTATCGTACTGGTCTATCGTCTGAGACACAACTCGCAGCACGATTAGCGGCGACGTCAAGCGGCTAGTCCAATTTCTGTGATGACTTAGACGGTTGTGTGCAAGGCCGTGCACAGAGACGATTGCCTATTGACAGGCTTTTGGCTCTGAACTACGGTACGGATGATTCGCGCGTCGAAACGGCGCGCGAGAGCGCCCCAAGCTTCGTGACGATACTGCCAGATGGGCGGCAGACCTCGCACCGTTTGCTCAGAATTTGTTGGAGTCATGGTTAGAAACGATCCGCTAATCGCTCAGCCCAAAAAGGAGGCTTCGCATGAAGTTGTCACAAATCGCGAGTGCAACAGCGCTGGCCCTAACTCTCTTGCTGGCCGTCAGCATCCAGGCAGAATCCCAGGTGCAATACAAAGAAAAAGATCTCCACAACTTCGTCGCCGAAGGATTTGCCACCGAGAGCGGCCTGACCATCGATCGATCCGGCAATATGTATGGAGTTGCCGATACATTCTTCGAGTTCACCCCCAACGGCCCAGGCTGGACCTATAACGATCTCGGCAGCGGCCTGGCTTACGCCTACGGCCCCATGGTGATGGACCAGGCTGGCAACTTTTACGTGTCAAATTATTTTGCCTCTGTGGTCGAGTACTCGCCCAATGGCTCCGGAGGTTTTACCTCTTCTACCATATGGGTCTTCGATGGAAGTCCCAGTAATCTCCTTATTGACGGAGCGGGCAATCTCTATGCCACCGTGGCCGGCCGGGCTCTACGGTTTTGGCTACGTCGCCGAACTGTCCCCGGTCGTTAGAGGCGGATGGTCCATGACCGATTTGTATGACTTTCGCGGCAAGAATGGCGCCGTGGGCGTGGGAGTGGATGACGCCATCGTGGGTGGGCTGATCATCGATGCCTCCGGTAATCTTTACGGCACGACCACCGCAGGAGGCCTCAGCACCAACTGCGGTGGTGGTTGCGGTGTCGTGTTCGAATTGACGAACCACTCGGGTACCTGGACCGAAACACTTCTTCATAGTTTCAGCGGCACAGACGGGGCAACTCCTGATGCAACGCTGCTCATGGATAAGTCTGGAAATCTCTACGGCACGACCGCCCTGGGAGGCACGGACGGTTGGGGCGAGGTATTTGAAATGTCGCTGGTTTCGGGGATATGGCGCACTCGTGTTTTGTACAACTTCACCGACGGTCCTGACGGTGCGATTCCGCAGGCGGCCTTAATCATCGACGCTGCCGGGAACCTCTATGGAACCACCGAATCGGGCGGACCCAATGGGGAATGTACCGTCGGCTCGGCCAACGGCTGTGGCACGGTGTTCAAGCTTTCGCGCAACGGTGCCGCATGGGAGGAAACCATTCTCCACGGCTTTACCGGCGGAATCGACGGCGCTTTTCCCGCGGGACTGATCTCAGATGCCAGAGGCAATCTGTACAGCACGGCGGCGGCCGGCGGGCCTGGTGTGGGCAGAGGTCTGGTTTTTGAACTCTCCCCTGAAAAGTGAGAGACAGGTACTAATCAACCATTCCGGGTGTGGCGGGATAAAGAACAACGTTCAGCACGGCGGATCCTGGGGCTTCCACCCGAAAATTAACGACCTTTGTACTTTTGAGTCCAACTGCGGAAACGATCACGCTATAGTGACCGGATCGCAATTTCACATGGAAGAAGCCATTCTTTGTAGTGTAGGCCCTGACGGTTTCTGAGCCTTGACTGAAAATAACTTCAGCGTGGGGCACGTCGGCACCATCTTTGTCAGTCACGCCTCCGAGTACGTCAGCGATTGGCTTGGGGGCAGCAGAAGGACTCTGCTGACCGAAGAACGCGGCAGTCAAAAGTGCCATAGTGATGGAAAAGAGAAAGATAACCCGCATACTCTTTCGTCCTCACTAACGAGCAATCCCAAGTGATATTACGCTTGCGCGCAACCGTTTGCCCAGGAATCCGCTCATTCTTGATGTACCCGATATCACCGCACTGGTGGCAGCCCGACTTTCGCCCCAGTCCGCGAAACACCGGTGCTTGATGCAGAGATTGAAGCTGGAAAGTGGCGCTGAGGTTGCTGAGTAGCAGGTCGTGCCGCTGGAAAGCGATTTTTGAGATACTTCCAGAGCCTCGTTTTTCTGCCCCAGGTCTGCGTATGCGTTCACCAATTCAAAAGCGAAACCCACAGAAACTTTCGTTTTCAGTTGACACGCCTGTCTGGAACGAGCCATACTTCGTCGCCAGCGCTGTCTGCTTGTGCTCCCGCAATGCCAAGACTGGCGCGGCTTTTGCCACTTCTCCCAGGAGGATTTACATGCCCCGAGTTCTCTGCCTAGCGCGATTTTCTTTGCCGTTTCTACTGGTTGCAGCCCTCTTAGTTCCATCTGCTTTCGCTTCCGGTCCCTATGTAATTGGTTCAGCCAACACCGTGAGCGCTGACCCGAATGTGACCGTGCCCACCACCACGCCTTGTATTGTGCAGCTTTTCAGCGACGCAGCGTTCTTCGACTTCAATGTCGAGAACTTCACCTACACTCCGCCTTCTGCGTGCCCTGGTCCGTGGGCCAAGGTTGTGCTGGTGGCGAATATCAATCTGAACGCCGGCATTCAATACGACCGCACCGCAAATTTCTGGCTGGGTCCGGTAAACATTTATTTCGGCACCACCGCCGAGCCTTCGAACATTGGCCCGTCATGGCAGATCGAAAATGATCTCACCGATTACAGCTCCATCTTCTATACCGCGCAATCCGGTCAGGCTGACATCGGCAATACTTTATGCTGCGGTCTCACTTCGACCATCTATGCTTCGGCTTCTCTGTATTTCTATCCCCTGGCTGCGGGGCAGACGGCGCCCGTAACCGCCAACCAGGTATTCGCGCTGTCCGCCGGTCCTTCGGGCGGAACGGTTGGGCTGGGTTCCTCCACCAGCACACTTTCCGGCACTTTTACGATGCCCACGAACGTTAAGACTGCGTATCTGGATGTTTACGCGCAGAGCCAGTCGAGTGATGAATTCTGGTACACCTGCGTGCCCAATGATGTTTCGTCAGAACTCCAGAGTTGCGGCGACACCGGCTTCCGCGAAACCGAAATCACCATCGATGGCCAGCCCGCAGGCGTGGCCCCTGTCTACCCCTGGATTTTCACTGGAGGCATCGATCCCTATCTCTGGATTCCGATTCCCGGAGTACAGACTTTGAACTTCACTCCGTATCGCGTAAACCTGACCCCGTTCGCCGCCCAGCTTAGCAACGGGCAGCAGCAGCACACGGTTTCGTTGAGCGTGTATAACGCCGACAACTATTTTTCCGCGACCGCGTCGCTGTTGCTCTATCTTGACGCGTCCACCACTCAGACTACCGGCGCCATCACCAAGAACACGCTGACCGCTCCATCGCCCGTGGTCACAGAGAACCTGAACGTGCAGCCGACCTTTATCTCGGGCACGGTTGACGTCAAGTCGAACCGCACCTTTACCATCTCGGGCTACATCAATACTTCTGGTGGGCCGGTGACGACGAAGGTTACCCAGACCGTCAACTTCTCCAACGACCAGTATTTCAACATCACCAGTACGAAGTACGTGCAGGATATTTCGCTGGGTTCGTCCGTGACTTCGACAACGACTACGTCTGGCGCGGGAGCGCCGACGACGGTCAACACCCAGACGTATAACTTCCCGCTCACCTTGGATCTCTACGAGGTGGTAGTGTCGAATGGAGACTTTGATCTGACCACCACCGCCGATCAGACTTACATCTCGAACCTGACCACCAAGGTGAACAACAAGATCACCTACACCAGTTCGCTAACCAACACTGCGCAGCATAAGGATACAATCGATTTCAACACGTTCGTCAATTCGAACCAGTCCAGCGCGCAGCAATACAACTACTACGACTCAACCGCGGCAGCGTACGTATGCGACCTCGCAGCGGCGGGGAACCTGCTGACATACTTCAGCCCAGGATGCGCGCAGTAGGGGATTGTGGGTTCCGAACAACTGCGCGGAGAATGATTCGGTCCGTCCTGGCTTCAATTAACTGACTGAATCGAATGGACAATGACGATATAATCTGCTCATGGGCGACCGGGTGATTCACGTATCGGAAGCGCAGGCTGTCAGTGATTTTGCCGATTTGCTGGCCCGTGTGCGCGCAGGGGCGGAAGTAGTAGTCGAAAACGGCAGTTTGCCTGTGGCGGTGATTCATGCACCGGTCCCGCCGCGCCGCACGCTTTCCGAATGCATCGCACTGGCCAAGGCCCGTGAGGCGGAGACTGGAGAAGCTCCTGTGCTTGATGCGGATTTTGCCGCCGATATGGAAGATATCCTAAAGCACCGTTCGACATGGAACCCTCCCGCGTGGGAATAATTCTAGATTCCAGCGTGATCATTGCCGCCGAACGCCGGGGGCAAAGCGTAAGTCAGATTCTCGAGCAGCTCTATCGTAGTCAGGGCGAAATCGAGGCCGGCCTCTCGGTGGTGACGGTCGCTGAACTGGTGCATGGAGCGTATCGAGCCAAGACGCACGAACACCAATTGAGGCGTTTGTCATTTGTTGACCGCCTCTGTCTTGACATGCCGGTGCATCCTGTGACTCTTAACATCGCGCGTCTGGCCGGACGCATTGAGGGTCAGCAGGAGGCGAAGGGTATCCGCATTTCGTTCGAAGACCTGCTGATCGGCGCAACTGCTCTGCACTTGAACTATTCCGTTGCTACGTTGAACGTGCGCCACTTTGGGCAGATTCCAGCTCTCTCCATTACGCAGCTTTAAGCTTGTCGTGAGCAATTACTTCGGCGGTCTTGTGATCGCTCCCTGCGAGGCCGACGATACCAGCGCCGCGTATTTGGCGAACACTCCTGTGGGATAGCGCGGCTCCGGGGGCTTCCATTCTCTCATGCGCTGACGCAGAACTTCGTCGCTGATCTCAACTTCCAAAACGCGCTGGCTGACATCGAAGCGAATCATATCCCCATCGCGCACTGCGGCAATCGGCCCGCCCAGCGCGGCTTCCGGCGACACATGTCCGGCCATCAATCCGTGCGTCGCGCCGCTGAACCGGCCGTCGGTCAAAAGCGCCACCGACGATCCCAAGCCTTCGCCCACGATCGCGCCTGTGACGCTCAGCATCTCGCGCATCCCTGGCCCGCCCTTGGGACCTTCATTGCGGATGACGACGACATCGCCGGATTTAATTTTCTTGCCAGCGTCTTTGCTGGTCACAGAGGCCATGGCGTCTTCTTCCGATTCGAAGACTCGCGCCGGGCCCCGATGCTCCAGCCGCTCATGCCCGCTGATTTTGGCCACGCAGCCTTCGGGAGCTAGGTTGCCTTTCAGAATGACGAGGCCTCCGGTCTTTTTCAGCGGACGATCAAGCGGTGCAATCACTTCCTGCCCGGGTGTCTCAAAGGCGCTCTCGCTCTCTTCTTTCAGCGAAAGGCCGCTGACGGTTTTAGCCTCCGGATGAAGGTGCTTTCCCTTCAAGAGTCGGCGGGCCAATAATCGCACCCCGCCCGCCCGGTGCATGTCGGCGGCGACAAAACGTCCGGATGGTTTCAGATCAGCCAGCAGAGGAGTGCGCTCGCTAACCGTTTGAAAATCGTCGATCTGCAAATCAACCCCGGCTTCGCGTGCTATGGCCAACAGATGCAGCACGGCATTCGTGGATCCTCCGGTTGCCGCCACGGATGCGATGGCGTTTTCGAAAGCGTCCCGAGTCAAAATGTCTCTGGGAAAAATGTCTTTCTGTAGCAGACTCAGCACCACCTTGCCGCAATCGAATGCAACCTGATCCTTCTGCCCATCCATCGCGGGCACGCTGTTGAAGCCCATGGGAGAAAGCCCAATCATCTCCATCACAGTCGACATGGTGTTCGCCGTGTACTGTCCGCCACAGGCGCCTGCCCCAGGGCACGCTACGTTTTCCAGATCGTGCAATTCCTGGTCGGTGATCTTTCCGGCAGCGTTCGCTCCCACCGCTTCAAACACATCTTGAATCGTGACATCCTTTCCACGATAACTGCCCGCCGCAATCGTCCCGCCATAAAGCACCAGCCCCGGCAGATCCATTCGCGCCAAAGCCATGGCCGCGGCCGGAATCGTCTTGTCACAGCCCACCACGCACACCACGGCGTCAAACAATTGGCCTCGGCAAACCAGTTCAATCGAATCAGCAATCAACTCGCGGCTCACCAGCGAAGCCCGCATGCCTTCCGTGCCCATAGTTTCGCCGTCGGAGATGGCGATCGTGTTGAACTCCATGGGAGTGCCGCCGGCGGCGCGAATGCCCTCTTTCACTTTGGCGGAGAGCCGCCGCAAATGAAAATTGCACGGCATAGTTTCGATCCAGGTATTGGCCACCCCGATCAGCGGCTTGCGCAAGTCGTCGTCCGTGAACCCAATCGCCTTGAACATGGAGCGCGCCGGAGCGCGGTCGCGCCCGTCCGTAATTCCGCGGCTGCGATGCTTGAGATCCATGATGAGTAGAGCCCGTGAGAAGAGATTACAACATGAGTTGTATTAAAACTGGATTGTCATCAAAAAATGGATGTCATCAAAAAAGGATTGTCATCCCGAGCGAAGCGAGGGATCTGGGTCTCTGGTCTCGGCGGCGATACTGATGGTGCAGGCAAGAACCAGGATCCCTCGCGTTGCTCGGGATGACATGGAAAAGAAAAACGGGAAACCCACAGCCCGGAATGATGCCAGAAGCCCATTCCAACCGCGGGTTCCCCAATCGCATGACGCTTACCCAGGGAGCGCACATGCTTGTTCACACCTTGCCAAAATCAGAAGCGAAAGCCTAAGCCCGCGCCGCCCGCGCCGACTCCTCGGCCACGCTCGCTGGCGGATGCGGCGCCCACACCGCTTCTTCGTGCTCCCGCAAAACGGCGCTGGAATGTACGTTGACCACATCCACGATCGCATACCACTCGCGGTAAAGCTGCCCAATCTGCTTGTGCGTGGCCTCCAGCATCAGGGTAACCGCATGATGCTGGCCCGGCGTACTCTGCATGCACGGAAGTGAGATCGAGCCCCCGGCGCGAAACTGCGTTGAGAATGCGCATCAATGCGCCTTGCGCGTTGCGATAGCGAATGTGAAAGACTTGCATGTTAGTTCCTCGTAGCGCCGCTTGGTCATTGGCGGCATGTACCGGCGGGCAGTTCTCGTCCGCCGCTCGTGTCAGATCACCAAACTAACTGTCTTATTCTGTCTTCAAACACCATCTCAGAAAGCGACGCTCCTGCGGGCACCATCGGATAAACGTTCGCCTCAGGAGCGCAATCAAACACCAGCAACTCCGGCTCCGGCGAGCGCAGGAATTTCTCAATGAGGTTCCCTGTCTCCGCCGCGACCGGATACTCCACCATGGCAGCCTCATTCAGCCGCCACCCGTGAATCTTGTAAGCTTTGGCGATCTCGACGAAATCCGGGTTATCGCTCAAGTCAGTTTCGGCATAATTGCGCTCGTAAAAGAGCTGCTGCCACTGCCGCACCATGCCCAGATATTTGTTGTCGACGATCACCATCTTTATAGGAAGCCCGAGCCGATGCACGGTGGCGAGTTCCTGAATGTTCATCTGAAATCCGCCATCGCCGGAAACGCAAAGCACGCAAGTCTCCGGCTTCGCCAGTTGCACGCCAACCGCAGCCGGCAGGGCGAAACCCATCGCTCCCAGTCCGCCGGAAGTGATAAACCCGCGCGGTGACGATGACCGGTACCGCTGCGCCGCCCACATCTGGTGCTGGCCCACATCGGCAATAATCACGTTATCTTCCGGCAGGCGGCTGAAAAGCTCATCGAGAAAACGAATCGTCGGCTGCGCCAGTCCTCGCGGATCAAGCTCAGCGCGCTCCGGCCCGCAAGCAATCGCGCGCCAGCCGCTCCAGTCGGGCAGGGAAGCGTGGCGCAACTCGGCGTGAAATGCCGGAATCGTATCCGCCAGATTTCCAATCACCGGCAACTCACAAGCCCGCACGCGGTCAAGCTGCGCCGGATCAATTTCAAAATGCACAATCTTCGCGTGAGGCGCAAAGCGCGTCGGATCGCCGGTCACGCGATCATCCAGCCGCGCTCCGAACACCATCAGCAAATCCGTCTCGTGCAACGCAGTATTCGCCGCGCGCGTCCCATGCATGCCCACCATGCCCAGGTAATACGGCGCTTGCGGAGGAACCGCGCCCAATCCATGCACTGTGGCGAACGTGGGAACATTCAAATCGTCGAGCAGCCGCCGCAACTCCGGAATCGCCCCCGAAAGCTTCGCCCCCGCGCCCACCAGCGCCACCGGCTTCGTCGCCCGTTGCAGCAAAGCCACAATCGTGTCGCTGAATGCGCCATCAGCCTTTGCATCAGCAGGCCGCGCGTGCGGCGTGAACTTCACCGGCCCGGAAAATTCCTTCTTTGCCTTCAATATATCGGTAGGAATGTCGATGACCACCGGCCCCGGCCGTCCACTCCGCGCCCAATAAAATCCCTCGGCAATCACCTCTGGGATTTCCTCAATCGTGCGCACCAGCCGGCTCCATTTGGTCAACGAAAGCGTTACGCCGAAAACATCGGTCTCCTGAAAAGCATCCGTGCCAATCATCGCGGTTCGCACTTGCCCTGTGATGCAGACCAGAGGCACCGAATCCATCTTGGCGTCGGCGATGCCGGTCACCAGGTTGGTCGCGCCCGGCCCGCTGGTAGCCATCGCCACGCCAACTTTTCCCGTAACCCGCGCGTAGCCCGAAGCCGCAAACGCCGCCCCCTGCTCATGCCGCGTCAGCACATGCCGTACGCCGCTTCCATCCAACGCGTCATACAAGGGCATGATCGCTCCGCCGGGATACCCGAACACCAGGTCCACCCCTTCGGCCCGCATGCACTGCAAAACGATTTCGGCTCCCTTAAGCATTCTTTGTCATCCTGAGCGAAGTTTCCGTCCACGAAGTGGACGAAAACGCAGTCGAAGGATCCCTACCCGCAAGCATCAACAGCTCGGCCTCGCAAGGAGTTTCCACACAATGCTCTACGCGTTCACAGCCTGCTTGATCTCTTCCTTCGGCGCTTCCGGAGCCTTCTTCGGCTGCTGTCCCGGCAGCCAGCTCATCATCCCGCGCAACTGTGCCCCCACAATCTCGATCGGATGCTGCTGCTCTCTCTCGCGCAACGCGGCAAAGTTGTAACCGCCGTCCTTGTTCTCTTTGATCCACTCCCGGGCAAACGTCCCATCCTGAATGTCGGCCAGAGTCTTCTTCATCGCCGCCCGCGTGGCATCGCCCACAACTTTCTCTCCGCGAGTCAGGTCGCCATACTCTGCCGTATTCGAAACCGAGTAGCGCATGCGCCCAAGTCCGCCTTCATAGATCAGGTCAACAATCAGCTTCATCTCATGCAGGCACTCGAAATAAGCAATCTCCGGAGCGTAGCCAGCCTCCACCAGCGTTTCGAATCCCTTCTTGATCAGCGACGTCAACCCGCCGCACAGCACGGCCTGCTCGCCGAAAAGATCGCTCTCGGTTTCTTCCTTGAACGTAGTTTGCAGCACGCCCGCGCGCGTCGAGCCAATCCCGTGCGCATAAGCCAACGCATACTCGTGAGCCCGCTTGCTCGAGTCCTGGCTGATCGCGATCAGCGACGGCACGCCGCGCCCTTCCGCATAAACTCGCCGCAGCAAATGTCCCGGCGACTTCGGCGCGATCATCACCACATCCACATCGTCGGCGGGACGATCGTCTTGAAATGAATGCTGAACCCATGCGAGAAGCCCAAAATCTTTCCCGGATGCAGATACGGCTTGATGTACTGCTCATAAACCGCCGCCTGGGTCTCATCGGGCGTGAGCACGTGGATCCAGTCAGCGCGCTTCGCCGCCTCATCGGGCGCAACCACCACCATGCCATCGGCACGGGCCTGTGCGGCGCTGGTCCGCGTGGGTTCCAGTCCCACGATGACTTTGTATCCGCTGTCGCGCAAATTCTGCGCCTGCGCATGTCCCTGGCTGCCGTAGCCCAGGATGGCGATGGTTTTGCCCTTTAGGGCATTCGGATTAGCGTCATGTTCATAAAAAATAGTAGCCACCAGCGTGCTCCTTTACAGTAGCGCCGGCGTCCCGCCGGCTTTTGTAGAACGGATGTCCGTCGATTTCTTTACGATGGATTCCGGTCGGCCAGTGAGTCTGGGGGAGGGCCGGAATCCACCCGTGCAGACCGACCGGTCGGTCGGTCAATCTAGTTATGCTACCCAACCCCCTTTATCGTGTCAAGCAAGAAGTTTTCAAGCTTAGCCGAGACCTGAACATAGGGAGTAATCGCTTTGGCCAGGTTGCTGCTCTGCAAGCTGTGGGATTCGTATCACGGCACGCCTTCAGCGGTGCCGTCAAACTTACTGAAGCCAAAGGGCTTTAGCCCTAGAAGGCCGGCGTGGAACATCTTCCCGGCAATCCACGTATCTAAGACAAGAGGCACGATATGTACTGCAACAATTGCGGCAAAACCATCGCCGAAGACGTCCGCTTCTGCGCCTATTGCGGCAACGTAGTAGGCATTGCAACCGCGCCCAAGAGACTGATGCGCTCCCGAGCCGACAAGAAGATCGCCGGCATTTGCGCCGGCCTGGCCCAGCATTTCGACATGGACGTAACCCTGGTGCGCATCCTCGCCATCTTCCTAACCCTCGCCACCGGCGTCTGTCCCGGCGTAATCACCTACCTGCTCGCCTGGATCATCATTCCATCCGAGCCGGAACTCAAACCGATGCTAGCGGCACAAAACCCACTGACAACCTAGGATCCCTGTCCACGAACGATGTGGGGACAGCCGCCCCGGCTGTCCGGCGGCCCAGGTGTATCGGGCCGCAGCACTGGCTCCATTGGGAAGCCCCGGAAGGGGGCGGGCTATGTTAGCCCCGGACGCAAGTCCCCGGTCGGTCAGAGGTATGGAGCCGGCGGCTCTGACCACTAGCCACTGACCACTAGCCACTGACCACTAGACACTGACCACTCTCCCCCGTTACCATGTCACCCGATGGCCCGCGAGACCGTAGTCGATTCCCGGCAGGAAATTCTGCGCACCGCCGCGCGCCTATTTCAGCAGCGCGGCTACGACGCCACTTCCATGAACGATGTAGCCGCTGCGCTCAAGCTCAGCAAAGGCGGCCTCTATCATCACTTCCAGAGCAAAGACGAAATCCTGTTCGAGATCATGAACCACGCCATGGAGATCACGCAGGAGCGCGTGCTCAATCCCGTGCGCAGCATCGCCGATCCCGAAGAGCGCCTGCGCGCGCTGATCCGCCTGCACATCGAGGTCGTGCTCAGCCCCCGCGACCGCGAAATCACGGTGATGCTGCACGAAAACCATCCTCTGCCCCCGGCGTTGCGCAAGCGCATCAACGCCCGCAAAAAAGAATACGTTCACTTCCTCGAGAACCTAATCAGTGAAGTGCAAAGCCATGCGCAACTAGCGCATCACTTCAAAGGCAAAGTCAGTCCGCGCGCCGCAGCCTTCGCCCTGCTCGGCATGATCAACTGGATCTATCAGTGGTACAAGCCGGAAGGCGAACTGCAGGCCGAGAACCTGATTCCGCAATTTACCGACCTCATCCTCGGAGGTCTGTTCGTGTGAAAACCACATTTGCCAGCCTGCCCGAGATCGAGGAACAGCGCGCTCAGAGCGGCAAGCCGTACCGCGAGTTTCTCCGCGTGCCAGCCATGAGCGCGGGACTCTACGTCCTCCCAGCCGGAGCGACCGATCGCCAGAAGCCGCATCGCGAAGATGAGGTCTATTACGTGGTCCGCGGTCGCGCGCGCTTCAAAGCCGGCTCCGAAGACCGCGAAGTCTCTGCGGGAGACTTGATCTTCGTCGCCGCCGAAGTCGGCCATCGCTTCTACGACATCGCGGAGGAACTCGCAGTCCTGGTCCTCTTCGCCCCCGCCGAAACCTAGAAAGGTGCACGCTTTGCGTTACCCAATCATCCCGATGCCGCCGGCCTTGTGGCCGGCCGTACGCGAAATCTATCGCGAAGGCATCGTCACCGGCCACGCTACTTTTGAAACCGAAGTTCCGGACTGGGAGAAGTGGGATAGCGCTCACCACAAGCACTGCAGACTGGTTGCTTTGGAGTCGATTGCGGAGGACACGGGTGAGTTCCTGATTCCCCTCGGGCAGTTTCGGATCCTAGGTTGGGCCGCGCTCAGTCAAGTTTCCGCCCGCCGTGTTTACTCTGGGGTTGCGGAAGTATCCGTCTACGTGGCCGCAGCGGCGCGTGGCGGCGGCGTAGGCAAATCTCTGCTGCGGGCGTTGATCGAGGAATCGGAGCTTCACAAGATCTGGACTCTGCAAGCGGGCATCTTTCCCGAGAACGTGGCCAGTATCGCTCTCCATAAATCCTGCGGATTCCGAGAGGTCGGTGTAAGGCGCCGCATCGGGAAACTGGGCGACACCTGGAGAGACGTGCTACTCCTGGAGCGCCGCAGCACCATAATCGGCACGTAGCTCGAAAAAAAAGGCGAGCCACAAGGGCCCGCCCCAGCTTCCTTACGCTAAAGCGCTGGCCTCAGGCAAGGTCGTAGCGATCAAGGTTCATCACCTTGTTCCACGCAGCCGCGAACTGCTTCACAAACTCCTCCTTCGAGTCGTCAGAGGCATAAACCTCTGCAAGCGCTCGCAGCTGGGAGTTCGACCCGAATACGAGATCGGCGCGCGTGGCGGTCCACTTGACTTTGCCCGTCGCGCGATCGCGCCCCTCATACACGCCCTCGGAGGCAGACGACGCCTGCCACTTCGTATTCATGTCGAGCAGGTTGACGAAGAAATCATTCGTCAGCGTCCCGGGTTGATTGGTGAAGACGCCATGTTTCGTCTGCCCGAAGTTCGCATTCAGGGCTCGTAGCCCGCCGATGAGGACTGTCATCTCGGGAGCAGTCAGCGTCAGCAACTGCGCGCGATCCAATAGCAACTCCTCTGCCGACAGAACCTGCCCGCTCCGAAGATAGTTGCGGAACCCATCCGCGACCGGCTCCATCACGGCGAAGGAGTGCACATCGGTCTGCTCCTGCAAAGCGTCTGTGCGCCCTGGCGTGAAAGGAATTTTCACATCGTGCCCGGCCTTCTTCGCAGCTTCCTTGACGGCTGCGCAGCCGCCCAGCACGATCAGGTCAGCCAGTGAGATCTTCTTCCCCTTATTCCCATTGGACTGCGAGCCATTGAACTCTTTTTGGATCGCCTCCAGCTTCTGCAAAACCTTCGCCAGTTCCGCGGGCTGGTTCACTTCCCAATCTTTTTGCGGCGCGAGGCGAATGCGCGCCCCATTCGCTCCCCCACGCTTGTCGGAGCCGCGGAATGAAGCCGCCGACGCCCAGGCCGTCGTCACCAGTTGTGAGATCGACAGTCCAGACGCCAGGATCTTCGCCTTCAGCGCAGCAGCGTCCTGTTCATCGATCAATTTATGATCCACGGCGGGAACCGGATCTTGCCAGATCTGAGGCTCCTTCGGCACCAGCGGGCCAAGGTAGCGCGGGATCGGTCCCATGTCGCGGTGCGTCAACTTGAACCACGCTTTGGCAAACGCATCGGCGAACTGCTCCGGATGCTCGTAGAAGCGCCGTGAAATCTTTTCGTAAGCCGGGTCGAGCCGCAAAGCGAGGTCCGTCGTCAGCATCGATGGAGCATGACGCTTTGCGGGATCGTGCGCGTCCGGCACCGTGCCGTTACCTGCGCCATTTTTCGGCGTCCACTGATGCGCACCCGCTGGGCTCTTCGTCAGTTCCCATTCGTAACTGAACAGGTTGGTGAAGAAGTTGTTGCTCCACTTGGTAGGCGTCGTGGTCCAAATAACTTCCAGGCCGCTGCCAATCGTGTCACCACTGTGGCCTTTGCCAAGTTTATTTTTCCACCCGAGGCCTTGATCCTCAATGTCGGCACCTTCCGGTTCGTTGCCCACATAGTCAGCGGGAACGCCGGCCCCGTGAGTTTTGCCGAAGGTGTGGCCGCCGGCAATCAACGCAACCGTCTCCTCATCATTCATCGCCATGCGGGCGAAGGTCTCCCGGATGTCGCGTGCAGCGGCGATCGGATCCGGCTTCCCATTCGGCCCCTCCGGATTCACATAGATCAGTCCCATTTGCACCGCGCCCAGAGGATTCTCCAGGTCACGATCGCCGGAGTAACGCTCGTCCGCCAGCCACGTGCCTTCAGGTCCCCAATAAATTTCTTCTTCGGGCTCCCACACATCGGCGCGCCCACCGGCAAAACCGAATGTCTTGAAGCCCATCGATTCGAGCCCGACATTGCCGGCGAGAATCATCAGGTCGGCCCAGGAGATTTTCCGCCCATACTTTTGTTTGATCGGCCACAGCAGCCGACGCGCCTTGTCGAGGTTCACGTTATCAGGCCAGCTATTCAGTGGCGCGAAGCGCTGCTGACCCGCTCCGGCCCCGCCGCGGCCGTCGCCAATGCGGTACGTGCCCGCGCTGTGCCACGCCATACGAATAAAGAGCGGCCCATAGTGGCCAAAGTCGGCCGGCCACCACTCCTGCGAATCCGTCATCAAGGCATGCAGGTCCTTGATCAAAGCATTCAAATCAAGCGTCTTGAACTCTTCCGCGTAATTAAACTCCTTGCCCATCGGATCGGACTTTGGCGAATGCTGGTGCAGCACGTTCACGTTCACCTGATTCGGCCACCAGTCAACATTCGTGTGGGATTTGCGAGCGCCGTGCGCTACCGGGCACTTTCCTTCGGGTGTGGTGCTCTTGTCTTTAGCTTCTGGGGAAACGCTCCCCGATGATGTTGCAAGTGTATTTTCCATATGTTTTCTTCCTTCGAATTTTGATTAGGTATTGCGTGAAAAAACTATTTCCTGGCGCGGCAGCGGCGACAGAGGCCAAAGACCTCGATCAACGGCTGCGTTAAATCAAAGCCGCGCGGCGCTTGCCGCGACAGCTTCTTGTAATTGATGAAATCACCTTCAATATCCTGCAACGCCTTGCAGCGGGTGCAGACCAGGTGGTGATGCGGTTCAAGATTGCCTTCCACCAGCAAAGTGGAAGCATGAGGGCTGACTTCCCGGAGCAGTCCGTGCTCCACGAACAGCCGCAGATTTTTGTAAACGGTAGCTAGAGAAATAGACGGAGTCCTTCGCCGCACTTCCGCGAAGATACTTTCAGGCGAGTAGTGGCCCGGCATGTCCACAACCGCTTCATAAATAACCTGCCGCTGATGCGTGGCTGCCAAACCACACTTCCAAGCCAGTTCGCGAAATTGTTCGTGAGCCGAAGGCACGGGGGAAAAGATTCTCTGTTGGATGAGAATTATTATAGTCTAAGAATCACTTGCAAATGCAAGTCGTCGTCTTCAATATTAAAGGCAACGATTACAGACTTGTGGCTGCCGTCGATGATCGCCGGCAAATTGTTTTCATCAAGTGGCTCGGGACGCACTCCCAATACGACAAGATCGATGTAAGAAGGGTGAGGTATGGAGATTAGGCCCATCAAAAGTGAATCCGACTACACGGCAGCCGTGCGCCGTATTTAAGCAGTTTGGAACTTTCTCTTCACCCCCGGTGTCTAGCTCAAAATAGCCCGCAGCTTCTCAATTCCCGTCACCACTACTGGAGGTAGCCCGTGCTCGAAGCCATCGGCCTCACCAAGCGCTACGCCTCACTTCCCGCCGTTCAGGGAGTTTCTTTTTGTCTTCAGTCCGGTCAGGTGTTGGGCTGTCTTGGCCCCAACGGGTCAGGAAAGAGCACCACGGTCAAGATGCTGACCGGGCTGCTCGATCCCACACTGGGCCAGGTCCTCTTCCACGGCCAGGACATTCACAAAGATCTCGTCGGCTACCGAAAACGCCTCGGCTACGTGCCGGAAGAACCCAATCTCTACCCCTATCTCAGCGGACGCGAATACCTCGAGATGGTGGGCACATTGCGCGGCATGCCTGCCCCTCACCTGTCGCAAAAAATCGACGCCTTGCTTGAATTATTCGCCTTGCATCCGAGCCGGCATGCTTCCATCGCGTCTTACTCCAAGGGAATGCGACAGCGAATCCTGCTCATCGCCGCGCTCATGGACAATCCGGATATCCTCATTTTCGATGAACCACTCTCCGGCCTCGACGTAACTTCCGCGCTGGTGCTGAAGAATCTGATACGCGACCTGGGTCAACAGGGCCGCGCGATCTTTTATTGTTCTCACGTGCTCGAAGTCGTCGAGCAGGTGTGCTCCCATCTTCTTATCCTCCGCAAAGGCAATGTAATCGCCTGCGATACCACCGCGGCCATCCAGGACAACATCGAGCACTCGACGCTGGAAAGAACGTTCATGCACCTTGTGGAGGACGTCGATACTGGAAAAATTACCCGCGACATACTCAGCGTGATGACGATGAATGCCGCATGACATCTGCCCCGGCCAGTTCGCTGTCACAAACCTGGCGCGCCCAGGCCCGGCGCCCGTTCTTCCGGCTGGCATGCTTGTTCGTCGACCGCATCTTCCATGGTGGCGGCGAGTCCGCCGAAGATGATCTCGGCTTCAGCTTCGGCCTGATCCTTTCTCTTCTGGCTTTGCCCGGCGGATTTTATTCCATCATGTTGTTCAACAAATATGGCTCGCTGATGCATTGGTTGCGCGGCCAGCGCAACTTCGATCCCCTTGCCGCCGCCTTGCCCGATGAGTATTTCTTCATCGTTCTTTCAATGGTGGTGACCGGCTCGGTTGCAGTCTGGCGCTGGGATGGCATTTTCCCCGATCGCCGCGATTACGCCAACCTCGTTCCTCTGCCTATCTCAACGCGCGTGATTTTTCTTGCGAACCTGGCTGCGATTGTTTTTCTGGCTTTGCTGCTTGCTTTCGATGTAAATATGGCTTCGGCCGTGCTATTTCCCGCTGTGGTGAGCGCATCGCAGGGGACTTTTGTTTACATCGCGCAATTCGCCGCGATTCATTTGCTGGTGGTAGTCACGGCAAGCATATTCAGCTTCTTTGCCATCTTTGCCATCACCGGCGTCCTGATGTCTGTTCTTCCTTATGCTGTCTTTCGCAGGCTCTCTCTCTATGTGCGCGGCCTGATCATCGTCTGCCTGTTGACTCTGCTCTTCACCAGCTCAGCGGTCCCCTCGCTGGTTGAGCGCCTTTCGCAAACCCCGTATTCCCCGATCCGCTTCCTGCCTTCAGTCTGGTTTCTTGGCTTCTGCCAGCTGCTTCGGGGCAAAGCCGATCCAGCGCTTGCCCTGATGGGCCGGATATCGATACTCGGCTTGGTCTGCGTTGTAGCAATCGCAATGGCGGCCTACGCACTCAGCTATCGGCGCTGCTTCATCCGTATTCCGGAAAGTCTCGACATCGCTCAGGAAACAGGCCTTGGCCACGCTTCATGGCTATTTTCAATCCTCGACCGCACCGTTCTGAGGACTCCGTTCCAGCGCGCCGGTTATCGTTTTGTGATAAGAACCCTGGCGCGCAGTGAGCGCCACGCCCTGGTTCTTGCGGGATTCATTGCTCTTGGATTGGTAATCGCTTCCCAGATTCTGTTCGCTGCCTACAGTGGGAGGGCCATGGATGCCGACAGTTTGTCCTCGGCCGCATTTCTCTCGATTCCTTTTATTCTGGCCTATTGCATCCTCGTGGGCCTGCGCTTTGTCTTCGACATTCCAACCGAACTGCGCAGCAATTGGATCTTCCGCCTCTCGCTCCACAAGACGGAACACGAGTGCGTTCCGCTGGTGCGAAGAGTTATGCTGACTTTTATTTTTCCGTGGGTTTTCGCGGCGGTCTTGCCCGTGTCACTGTATTTGTGGGGATGGACCACCGCTCTGCTTCATACCGCCCTGATCACTTTGTGGTCGGTGATTCTTGCCGACATCTTGTTACTCCGTTTCCGCAAGGTTCCATTCACCTGCTCCTACCCGCCCTTCCGCCACTCCGCCATTGTGATCATGCTCGTGTACTTCTTCGGCTTCTCTGTGTTCGTAGGTCTAACTTCACTTATCGAGCAGTGGGTCTTGCCCCATCCCGCGTTGGTCTTGATCTTCATCCCCATTACCTTCGGGGCCTGGTACGCCCGATCGCGCTACCAGCAAGACACAATAGAGATCGACAAGCAACTGATCTTCGAGGAAAAACAGCCCGCGGATTTCGAAGTACTCAACCTGAGCCACTGGTCTTAAGTCAGGTTCCCGCTGGAGGCAGAGGATTCAAAGTTCAATTGCCCCGTGAAGGTACAAGCGTGCCCGGCCGGCGATCTTCACACGATCGCCACTGATTGCGGACTGCATGCTTCCGCCGCGAGCACTGAGCTGTTGCGCACGGAAACTTTTCTTACCCAGCCGCCCCGCCCAATAGGGAGCCAGTGTGCAGTGAATCGAGCCGGTGGCGGGGTCCTCGTCGATGCCGATCAAGGGCGCAAAAAATCGGCACACATAATCCACGTCGCCTTCGCCGGGAGCCGTGACAATGGTTCCGATCCCGCCATCAGTTTTGGCAAGCGCGGCAATGTCGGGCGAGAGCGCTCGCACTTGCTCTGCCTGATCCACCACCACGAGATAATCGCGCGCTTTCATTACCAGCGCCGTTTTCAAACCCATAGCTGCTAAAAGGCCAACTGGCGTCTCACATGGCTGTGGTGGTCTGGCGGGGAAGTCCATTTCAAAGCTGCCTTCGTTGTTGTTCTTGTCCTGAGCGGCGTGGTTTTTAGCGACGGTCAAAATGCCGCTGCGGGTGTGGAAGCGAACCGGCCACACGTTGTGCTTGCGCAATGCGAGCACATAAGCGGACGCCAGGGTCGCGTGCCCGCACAGGTCGTCCTCGATTCTGAGTGTAAACCAGCGCAAGTCGAAATCACCATCCACGCGAGAAACTACGAAAGCAGTATTGCTGTGCCGGTTCTCAACCGCAATTTTCTGCATGACGCCATCCGCGAGAAAAGCCGGAAGGATGCAGACCCCCGCTGGGTTGCCCGCAAAGAGCTCGCTCGTAAACGCATCCACGTGGTAGTACGGAATTGCCATGTCGTGATTTTCTATGCGCATTCTTCTGACACAGGGATTTCATCGGCCCGCGGAACCACATGGGGAACCTTCGCCCGCGCAGTTCGCTCTCCGCGCCTTATCAGCACGATTGCTCCCAGAATCGCGACCGATGCCAGTATGACGCGCATCGACAAAGGCTCGTGCGCCAAAAACCACCCCAAGAGAACCGCGACCACCGGATTCGCATACGTGTGCGTCGCCACCAGCGCGGGCGGAACGCGCTGCAGCAGCCAGGTGTAAGCCGTGAAGGCCACGACCGACCCGAACGTGATCAGGTAACCCAGGCCAAAAATAGATCGCAGCGTGATGCTCGACCAGTGGGTCTGCTGAAATTCGCCCGTAACCCCTGCCGCAAGCAGCAGCATGAACGCGCCGCACAGAGTCGGCAGCGCGGTTCGCCCCAGCGCGTCAGAAGGCAGCTTGAGCCGCGGCGAAATCACCACGCCTAACGACCACGACAAAGAACCCAGCAGCACGGCCAGCAATCCCCACAGGCTTGAGCCTTTCACGGTGAGTTCCGCGCCGGTCAGCATGGCGACGCCCACCACGCCGAGACCCAGGCCCAGCGCGCTAAGCAGGCTGATCTTTTGCTGGCCTGCCATCCAGCCCAGCACCAGAATGAACATCGGTTCGGTGGCGATCAGCAGCGCCGCCAGCCCCGACCCCACGTACTGCTCCGCCCAGTGCAGCGAGCCATGCCCGATGAGGAAGAAGAGCGCGCCCAAGGCAAATCCAGCAATCCACTGTTGCCGAGTCGGCCGAAACCCGCGCCACCAGGCCCAAGCCAGCATGATGCCGCCGGCAATCGAATGCCGGATTCCCGCCGTCACCAGCGGCGGAATAGTTTCGACCGCATACCGGATCGCGAGGTATGTCGATCCCCAGATGACATAGATCGCTACAAAGGCTAAGGCCAGTTTTATGGCATAACTTCTGTCGTGCGGGCTCGCGGGTTTGCGCGTAGGGACGATCACGGGTCTACCTCCAATGTGTATCATTTTGCCGGTCCGGAGCATGGCCCTAATCTGGGAACGCTGGGCGAAACTCATGAAATTGGCTCCGGCAAGTAACTAACCTTCTAAATAACATTTGCAGGTTAATGAGATCCTATGGAATGGATAATAACTTGTCAAGTACGTTTTGATGGTTATATGATTCAGGGAGGAGATTTCCCCGATTCAGCAATGAGCGAAACAGACCAATGAGACGACAGCCACCAAAATTCGAACTGATCGGTGGCAACGTCTGCCTCGATTTTATGAACACGCTCGACGATCGCCCCAGCGGCAAGCCCAAAGAATTGCTGAAGGACTTTTACGAGCTGGCGCGTTTCGGCGAAGATACCGGTATCCTCACGCCGGCGCAGGTTGATTATTTTTACGTGAATGTTCACCTCGAGCCGGATGAGGCCGGGGACGCTGTGCGGCGCGCGATCCATCTGCGCGAAGCCATGTATGCCGTTTTTTCGGCTTTGATGAAGCGGCAAACTGTGCCGACGTACGCAATGGACACGCTCAATACCTACATCCGGGATGCGGCGCAGCATTCGCGGCTGGTGCAAAGCGATGGAGGTTGCGAGTGGCGTTTCAATGACATGACCTCAAGGTACAGCGCGATGCTGTGGCCGATCGCGCGCGCGGCTGCCGATTTGCTCGCTTCGAGCGATCTAGCGCTGGTGCGCACATGTTCTTCGCCCACTTGCCAGTGGTTCTTTCTGGATACCAGCAAGAACCATCACCGCCGCTGGTGCAGCATGAAGCAATGCGGCAATCGCGCCAAGGCGCGAAAGTTTTATGCCAGGAAAAGGGAGAGCTCGGGAGAAATTGTTGATTGATGATTTCTGATTGTTGAATTGTTACCCGAACGCATCTGATCCGCTTGAATTCTGAAACGCTTTTCATTCCGGATTTAACAACTTACAATTGATCGCCCATGAGCGGCGAAGGCCACAACCCGCGCCCCACGCCTGTTTCGCTCGGGCAGTTCACCGGCTACTTCCTGTGGCTGGGGACGGTTGGCTTTGGCGGGCCTATTGCGCTGGCCGGCCGCATGCAGCAGGACCTGGTAGACGGCCGCGGCTGGGTTTCGCGTGAAGATTATGTGGAAGGCCTGGCGCTGGCGCAACTCGCGCCGGGGCCGCTGGCGGCTCAACTGGCAATGTACCTCGGCTACGTGCGCGCTGGCATTCTGGGGACGACTCTGGTGGGAATCGCGTTCGTCCTGCCGTCATTTCTGATGGTGTTGGCTTTGTCGGCAGCTTACATGCGCTACGGCGGGCTGAACTGGATGCAGGCGGTTTTCTACGGCATAGGCGCGGCCGTCATTGCCATCATCGCGCGCTCGGCTGTCAAACTGACCAAGCTCACCCTGGGCAGGGAACCGCTGCTCTGGGGAATTTTTCTGGCGCTGGCCGTCTCCACGGCGTGGACTTCGCGGGAAATCATCTGGCTGGTCGTAGCCGGAGGCGCGATCAACCTTGCAGTCAAGGCGATTCCCGCGCGCCGGACCGTTCTTGCCGGCGTTGCTTTTCCCCTGGGCCTGGCTCTTCCTGCGAGCGGTCCGGTGTTGCAGATTTTTCTGTTCTTTGCCAAGGCGGGACTGTTTGTCTTTGGCAGCGGCCTCGCCATCGTCCCCTTTCTTTACGGCGGCGTGGTTGAGGGACATCACTGGCTCAACGATCGCCAATTTGTCGATGCTGTGGCAGTGGCCATGATCACCCCCGGCCCTGTCGTGATTACCGTGGCCTTCATAGGATACGTCGTGGCCGGAGTTGCGGGGGCCACGGCCGCGGCGCTCGGAGTCTTTCTTCCGGTCTATGCCATGGTGGTGCTGCTGGCCCCTTCCTACAAACGCTGGGCGAAGAATCCGCAACTGAACGCATTTGTCCGAGGCGTGACGGCCGCCGCCACCGGAGCGATTGCCGGTTCGGTGGTGGTACTGGCTCGCCGGTCCATTTACGACTGGCCCACACTGCTCATCGCGGTCGTTAGTCTCGCAGTGCTATTCAAGTGGAAGGTGCCGGAGCCGCTGCTCATTGCAGTTGCGGCGGTTGCGGGATTGATTCTGCGCGGGCACGTTCTGTGACTTTACAAAAACTCCTACTGACCGTCGGTAACCTTTACGGCACAACGTGGGACCGTAAGATGATCAGCGTACGGTTCAAATAAGGCAAAAAGAAGAGGGAAGTCTTGCAATTAGCGAAAGTTCTTGTAGTTACCTTGGCGCTCGGTCTCGGGAGTTCGATCGCCTCTGCCCAAAACACATCCACCGACACGGTTCGCAGCCGGATACCTGGCGACGGCGCGGTAAAGGGCGATACTCAGCCCAAGCCGAGCGCAAACGGCCAGAAAGCCACCGACTACCATCCGGCGGTCAAGACGAAACCCGCAGCGGCACCGCCCGCACCTGTTGTAGAGAAACCGAAAACTAAGAAAGACCCGAAGTAAGCCAGCCTTGAGGTCCGCGGCACCCACTCTTCGAATTCGACTTCGAAAACGAAGAGCGGGTAAGCGCGGGCGTGCTTATTTCAGTTCGGTGATAATTGCGCGCTGCTTACCGCGGACCAGCGTCTCGGTGTGGGTGCGGTTGCGCGTGTTGAATTTGACCGTGCCGGACGAGTATGAATTCGTGGTTACCTTCCCGTCCAGAGTAGTCGAACTCAGGTCGCCGTCTTCGAGGAACACGACCACGACGTCTTTATCGTGGAAGTGCATCGGGGTGGGCACGTTGGGCGTCCACGCATAATCCCAGACGATTACGCGATCGTTCTCTAATATTTTCTTCGACCCAGGCCGCGGAAACGCCAGCGGATAGCCGGACGTGTTCGGGATGGGCGCGACTGGATGATCTTTGAGATCGATGACGATTGATCTTCCGGAGGCATTTGGCGGCGTGCTCTTCGGCAGGAATGCCGCGCAGCCCGATAAGGACACGACAACTGCATCGAGCGGTACCGCGTGCATAGTTGCGTCGTCTGTCACAAGCCAGACGGTTACGCGGTCGTTGTCAATCAAGGGTTTCAGCATGGCTTGCGGGCTGGCGTGGAACAGCATTGCGCAGAGCAGGAGGGCTCGAATCATTGGGGCACCCTTCGAGAGAGAATTTCAGTCCCAAGATACCTCGTAGGGATGGGATTGTGGAATCCCACGCCTGGTGGACTTGATTCGTGTGTATAAAGTGTGTATTATTTTCCGGTAAGCAACGCGAGGCAAAGTGCACAGCCGCGATGTCATAAAAGAACTGAGAAAAGACGGCTGGTATGAGGTGAATCAGGTCGGAAGCCACAAGCAATTCAAACACCCGACGAAGAAGGGGAGGGTGACAGTGCCGCATCCGAACCGGGACATACCGATGGGCACACTTAAAAGTATCGAGAAACAGGCGAGGATCAGACTGAGGTGATCGGAGCGGAGAGCGAAATCATGGAATACGTTGCATATCTTCATAAGGATCGCGATTCGGATTACGGTGTGAGCTTTCCGGATTTTCCGGGCTGCATTACCGCTGGAAGGACCCTTGATGAAGCGAGCCGGATGGCGTCCGAGGCGCTGGAGCTCCACATTCAGGGCATGATCGAAGACGGAGATTCGGTGCCGGAGCCGTCGAAAGTAGATGATATCGCGGCGGACGCGGCGAAGCGCGGCGCCATTGCCTTCCTGGTAAACGTCGAGGCTCCCGATGCGACGGTGCGGGTTAACATCACGGCGCGGGAGAGCCAGATGGCAAAGATCGATGCCCTGGCTGAAGCGGCCGGATTGACGCGGTCTGGCTACATGGTAAGAGCGGCGATTGGCGCGGCTGCTGACGATGAAAAGCGGGTTGCGGGCGCACGACGCGTGCAGCGAGCGGGCAAATCGAGATAAGCACGGCGCAGTCTTACATGATGGTGTTGACTCGCCATCCGAATTCACTCCACATGCTAATTCATCTCTTGGGCCTGACAGAAAGCGGGTTCACCGTTTTCAGCCCGATTCGGAATCACAAGGGTAGAATAATCGAAATGTTGGAGGCGCTTGTGATCCCTCGCTTTCTTGCTTTTGTTCTACTGCTGATTTCATCCGCGTTGGCCCAAAACACAGTTCATTACACGGCCACCAACGCCAACGTGAAATATTTGTTCGCGACGGCGGAGCCGGTGGCGCGTTTGAAGTCGGGCGACATTCTGGATACCAACACGCTGGACTGCTTTGGCAATTCGATCAAGAAGCCCGGCGACACGCTCAGCATGGTGAAGGGCGACAATCCGTTGACCGGGCCGTTTTTTGTCGAGGGTGCGGAGCCGGGCGATACGCTGGTCGTTAAGATTCTCGATCTGCAGGTCGATAGTGACACTGGTGTGGGCGCGTTTGCTCCGGGATTTGGCGCGCTCAATGCTACCAACTACACTCCCATGCTGCATGCGCCGCTGCCGGAGAAGATCTGGTTCTATCACATCGATCACGCCACGAACACGGGAACGTTCAAGGCGCTCGATTCCGATTTTTCGGTGAAGATTCCGCTGCATCCTTTCTTTGGTTGCATCGGCGTTGCGCCGGCGTTGGGGGAGGCGCGCAGTTCGGTGGTGCCCGCCGAATTCGGCGGGAACATGGATTCTCCGGAAGCCAGCGTGGGCAACACGGTTTATTTCCCGGTGAACGTGAAGGGAGGATTGTTCTATATTGGCGACGGGCACGCAGCAATGGGCGATGGAGAAATCGCGGGCACGGCCATCGAAGTTCCGCTGAAGGCGCGGGTGCAGTTGAGCGTGATCAAGGGCCGCACCATCGCGTGGCCGCAGTTTGAGAACGATAACGCAATCATGACCGTGGGCGCGTATCGTCCGCTGGACGATGCGCTGCGTATTGCCTTTACTGAGCTTGTCCATTGGATTCACAAGGACTATGGGCTGTCGGAACTGGATGCCTACGAGCTGCTCTCACAGGTCGGGAAGATTCATCTGAATGAGATGGTCGATCCGAACTATGTGATCGTGGCTTCGATCGAGAAGAAGTATTTGCCGCCGAAGAAGTAGTGAGGCGGCGGGAGTGTTACCATTTCCCGATCTGAAGTCGAGGTATCTGCCATGGCCGCGCTCCCTCACAACCCGAACTTGAATGTCTGGCCGGAATTGCCGCTTGACGCGTGGCAGGATACTTATGCCACGCTCCACATGTGGACCCAGATTGTAGGCAAGGTGCGGCTGGCGTTAAGTCCGCGCGTCAACCACTGGTGGGGGGTTGCTCTTTATGTGAACGCGCGAGGGCTGACGACTTCTGCGATTCCTTATGGGGACAGCGTTTTCGAGGTTCAGTTCGATTTCATTGAGCACCAGTTGCTCATCGAGACTAGCTGGGGTTCGTCGAAGACTTTGGCGCTTCGGCCGCAATCCGTCGCCGATTTCTACGCTGAGTTCATGGCGGCATTACGGTCGCTGGGCATTGAGGTAAAAATCTGGAACATGCCCTGCGAGGTGCCGAACCCCGTGCGCTTCGAGAAGGATACGCAGCATGCCTCCTACGATCGCGAATATGCGCATCGCTTCTGGCAAGTATTAGTTTTGTCCGACATTATTTTCAAGGAATTTCGGGCAGGTTTCATCGGCAAAGATAGTCCGGTGCATTTCTTCTGGGGAAGCTTCGATCTGTGCGTGACGCGGTTTTCGGGCCGGCGTGCGCCGGAGCGTCCGGGGGCCGATGTGGTTACGGGTGAGGCTTATTCCCATGAGGTAATCAGCGCGGGATTCTGGCCGGGCGGTGGCGACATTAAAGGTGCGGCGTTTTATGCTTATGCTGCGCCTGAGCCTGCGGGCTTTGCCGACGAGAAAGTGAAGCCGGCAGCGGCTTTCTACCATCCTGGGATGAAGGAGTTTCTGCTGATGTATGACGATGTGCGCAGCGCTAGCTCACCGCGTCAAGCGCTGCTCGGCTTTTTGCAGAGCACGTATGAGGCAGGGGCGAAGCTGGCGCAGTGGGACCGGAAGGAATTGGAACGCTCGTAGGGATCCTTCGACTGCGGTTGTGCTTCGCTCTCGCGAAGCACAACCTTCGCTCAGGATGACAAAGGAGAACTTGAATGGCTAAGAAATGCAAGCATCTGGATCAGATCAAGATCACGACCACCGATACACACGTTTGTGAAGAGTGCGTGAAGATGGGCGACACCTGGGTTCACCTGCGGCTGTGCATGGTGTGCGGGAACGTGGGCTGCTGCGATTCATCGAAGAATAAACACGCTACGAAGCATTTTCGGCATAGCGGACATCCGGTGATGCGCTCGATCGAGCCCGGGGAAGAGTGGATCTGGTGCTATGTGGACGAGATGATCGTGGGCGAAGTCGCCGCTTGAGGAGTCGTCTGCTGCCGGCGAGAATCTTTACCACAGGGGACACAGAGGTTCACAGGGTAAAGCTCAAACAAAGCGGGAAAAAATTCAAGGCGGGAAAAAATTCAAGGCGGGAAAAAATTGAAAGGGCCGTGACATTGGTTATGCTCTAGCCGCCGCCTCCTGCGAGGGAGCCAACAGCGTGGACGCATGTACCGTCACAGCCCCTTGATGCGATCACTGTTTTCACAGTCCCGAACCCCAACTGCACCTCGCAGCGCCGTCGGTTTTTTCAGGTTCGGCTGCCCCTCGGGTTGCCCCGCTTGGCTGATCACCCAGTCTACTTTGGGTCAGCAAGGTTTATTTCGCTGTCCCTTTCGACCGTCGACGGAACCCACCTTAACAGAACGTTCACAAATGTCAACGCAAACTATTGGTGCAATGCATAAGCTTCACCCTGTGAATAACCGATAACGTAAACCGTTGCAGCGGGGAAGTTTATTAAGATGTGTTCTGAATTGGGATGAGTTTTACACAAAAGCTTGCACACTTTCCGCGACAGCGAAAAATCCTCAGCCCGAACCAAAGATTCATCTTGACGCAGAAACATTCTCGGCGCATCTTGCTAACAGTACAAAAGAATTACTGATGTCAGAACTCGTGGCCTATGTGGACGGTGGTTCCCTGGGCAATCCAGGGCCATCGGGTATTGGGGTGGTGATCGACGGCTGCGAAAGCGGTCCCATCCGCATCTCACGGTGGATCGGCCACCAGGATAACAACGTTGCCGAATATGTGGCACTGATGGAAGCTTTGCAGTATGCGGTTTCTCTGAAGGCCAAGGCGCTGCACGTGTACTCGGATTCGCAGGTGGTCGTCCGCCAGATGCGCGGCGAATACATCTGCCGCAGCTCGCGCCTCTACTCTCTGCACTGGACCTGCCGCAAGCTGGCCCGCGCGCTCAGTTTCTCAATCTCGCACGTCCCGCGCGAGGATAATGCCGAGGCGAACCAGTTGGCAAATACGGCGGTCCGGGGGAGAGAATCAGGTCTTAGGTCTTAGGTGTTGGGTGTTAGGCTTGAGCTCTAGCCTAAGACCTAGTACCCAAGACCTAAGACCCAAGACCTGCCCTTGAGACCTGCCCTTGAGACCTGCCCTTGACACCATCCCTTCTCCGAGCGAGACTCCACTTAACGCTCAAATCACAACGAAAGATTGCTACGCGGCCATGGATCATCGCTCGATTCTCGACCTCAGTTCCGCTCCGTCTGCGGAGGGAGGTATGGCGGGTGGCGGCCTCAGCCGGCCTTTGACCGCGAGTGTCTCGGCTGGAATCGCGGCGGCCAATGCTCATCCAAAATCTTTGGAGGCCGAGCCGCGCTTTCCGGGAGAGGATGGCGGGCACTCGTTGGCGAAAATGGCTGAGCTGGATCTGGATGCCGCACTGCAATTGCTGGCGGAGCGAGCCCAATACATTACGGGCGCCAGTGGGGCCGCGATTGCCCTGCGCCGCGGCGAGCACAATGACATGCTTTGCCGGGCCAGCGCGGGATCGAACGCGCCCGAACTGGGCGCGCTGCTCTCCATGGAATATGGGCTTTCCGGGGAAAGCGTGCGCACGCGCCAGGCACTGCGTTGCGACGACACGGAGAGCGATCCACGCGTGAACCACGAGGGCTGCCGCCAGTTAGGAATTGCGTCGGTGGTGGTGATGCCGATCGTGAGTGAGCAGCAGGTGCTCGGCGTGTTCGAGCTTTTTTCCGGCACGCCGCGGGCCTTTGAGGAGCGTGATCTCTCCGCCTTGCAGCGCTTGAGTGAAATGGTGGAGACCGCGGTAAGGCATGCGGTGGCGGCGCAGAGTGTGCCGGTTGCGCAGGACTCAGGCGGCGCGGAGGGTCAGTCGTCCGGGGATGCCATCGTCGCAGCGGCCCAGCCAGTTGAATCCCCTGGGAATCCGACCGGTGCGGATTCGGCGCCGGCAGAGCTAGAACTAAAGAAAGATACTCCGCCGCCAGAACTAGAGGCGACAGCGGGAAAGTCACGACTGGAGCAGGCAGAGCCGGAGCAGGCAGAACTGAAAGAGGCGGAACTGAAAGAGGCAGAGCCCGAGCCTGCCCAGAAGAATCCGCTTTTCTGGTCTGCTTCCATGCGGACTCCAGCCAGCGCCGGCCAAGTCGATGAGTCGGACGCGTCGATCGCTGTGCCTCTGGAACTGAGAAATTTGCAGAAGTGCAAGGCCTGCGGTTTTCCGATATCCCAGGGGCGCACGTTGTGTGTGGAGTGCGAAGAGAAGCAGTGGCGCGGCCAGAGCCTCTCGCAGGCGCCTGCAAGCTCCGTCGCCGCGGATCCTGAACCACATTTGGAAATGCAACCGGAACCGAAAGTCATCCCTGCAACGGATGCCGTGCCGGAGATTGCTGTCGCGAAGGATTCTTCGCCTTCTCAAACTTCGTCGTCTCAAACATCTGCTTCTCAAACTTCTGCTTCTCAAACTTCGGCTCCGGACGTGGCACCTTCCGCCGTCGAGGCGGTGGCTGCTGCTCCTGCAGTTGAGGATTTGCCGCAGGGCGTCCCGCAGACCGTCCCGGAGAGCGAGCTCGCCGCTGACGACCACTCCACTTTGTTCTCAACCTCAGCTGCTCGGTCCGAATCATGGTTTGCGGCTAACAAGTACGTCCTCGGCGCCTTGCTCGTGGTAGCGATCGTCATTGGCGCGATTGCGTGGCTGCGCTGACGCTCCCAGTCTCGTCTTCTTCCGTGAATCTTTTCTGTGAACGCGGTGCCCGCGACAGATTACAATTTCTTTCCTGACCTGGAAGGTTAATCCGTGGGATTCAACCGGGAGGATTGATCGTGCCACTTACCATGCGCACAGTGCTGCGCCGTTGCTTGCCAGTTCTGCTGCTGACCGCATTGTCCTCTGCTCAGAATGCGGAGCAGCGCACCGCCCGCTATCTGGAATCCATACGCAAGCAACCACCGTTAGTGCTCGCCTTTGTGCACGACCTGCCCAAGGGTGGAGATCTGCACAATCATCTTGACGGCGCAATCTACGCCGAGGACCTGGTAGATTTCGCAGTGGATGGCGGGTTGTGCGTGGACCGGACTTCTTCGCGGCTGATCGCTCCGCCTTGCGATACCTCCTGCGAGAGCTACATGGCCAAGCCCGCGGTCCGTTGCAGTTACGGCGATCACGTGCTTTACAACCAGATGATTGACGCCTGGTCGATGCGCAACTGGAAGCCCGGCGACGAATCGGGCCACGATCATTTCTTTGCCGCGTTCGACAAGTTCGGGCTGGCTTCGCACACGCATGTGGCGGAGGTAATCGCCGCGTCCACAAACCGCGCGGGCCTCGATCATTTGCAGTATGTCGAGTTCATGCACACCTCCGATGGAGGAGCAGCGAAGCAACTTGCGGGAAAGGTGGAATGGAATCCGGATTACGCGAAGATGCGGGAGGCCTTGCTGGGCGCCGGTCTGAAAGATGTAGCCGCCGAGACCAGCAAAAGACTCGCGGCCGAAGATGCCAGGGCCCGAGAGATTTTAAAGTGCGGCACCGCCGATGCCGCGCCGGGGTGCGATGTCACGGTGCGCTATCTTTATCAGGTGCTGCGCGGGTTGCCGCATGAAATCGTGTTCACGCAGATTCTATTGGGATTCGAGCTGGCGTCCTCCGATCCGCGAACTGTCGGGTTGAATCTGGTGATGCCCGAGGATTGGTACGTGCCGATTCACGATTTCAACGAGCACATGGCTATGCTCGATTATCTGCATGGCATCTATCCCAAGGTGCACATCACGCTGCACGCGGGCGAACTTGCTCTCGGACTGGTGCCGCCGGAGGATCTGACATTCCACATCCGCGCTTCAGTCGAGCGCGGCCATGCGGAGCGCATCGGCCACGGGGTTTCCGTGATGAACGAAAAAGATCCGATTGGATTGCTGCATGAAATGGCGGAGCGCAACGTGCTGGTGGAAATCGCGCTGACCTCGAATGACATGATTCTGGGCGTGAGCGGAGACGACCATCCGCTGCCGATTTATATGAAGTACGGTGTTCCAGTCGCGCTGGCGACCGACGACGAGGGCGTGTCTCGCTCGGACATGACGCATGAATATTTGCGCGCGGTGGAGAGTTACCACTTGTCGTATGCGGATTTAAAACGCATGGCGAGGCAGAGCCTGGAGCACAGCTTCCTGCCCGGTCAAAGTCTGTGGACGGATACGAAGCTGGTGTTTCGTATGTCTCCGGCGTGCGTGGGCGACGCGGCCGGTGCGGAGAACCTTCGTTAGGGTGCGAACAGTTCCTCACCGCTAACGAACGAGCGCGCATGCAGTGGAAGTTGGAGGGCGAGTTCGCCAAATTCGAGAAGAAGTACTAGAGCGATACCTGGAGGCGAATGCCCCGCAAACAGCGAACGCTGATTGCCTCGCCGCTGGAATGGCAGATGAGCCCGCGCCCATTGCTCATCCCATTGTGCCGGTGTTGGCCGAGCGCGGTGGGACTCAACTGCGTACGCCGCTGCCCGTCGTCGTGGTCGACACGCGCGAGCAGATTCCGCTATCTTTCCGCCGGTTTAAGGGCTGGTTCGCCGGCGTTGAAATGCGCTCGCTGCCGCTCGGCGATTACAGTGTCGCTGGAATGGAAAACTCCTGCGTGGTCGAGCGGAAAGATCTCTCCGACCTGGTGAGTTCGTTCTCCGAGCACCGCAGTGTATTTATCAAACGCCTGCGGCGCATGAGCGAGCTTCCTCACAGCCTGCTGGTGATTACCGCGCCGCTCAGCCAGATCAAGAGCGCTTACCCCTACGGCCGCGGCAGCCCGAACCAGGTAACGCAGTCTCTGATCGCGGTGTTGGCAGGGTTGCGCCTGCCCTTTGTCTGCACCGAAACGCATGAACTGGGAGAGGAAATTGTCGCGTCCTATCTCTATCAAACGTTCTTATATGATTGGCTGGAGCGCAACGGCCACGGGCGATTCCTCGTGGATGGCGACTTGTAACGCCTTAACTATGGACGATCAATTCACGCTCGCGGAAACAGCTGCAAAGTTTGTCCTGCAACGCACTCCCGCTGCGTCCGCGGTTGGTTTGGTGTTGGGCTCCGGCCTCGGCGGCTTTGCCGATTCTCTCGGCGATGCAACGCGGATTCCCTACGCTGACATCCCTGCCTTCCCGCGATCGACTGCGATCGGCCACGCTGGACAGATGGTAGTCGGCAAAGCAGGCGCTGTTCCCGTGGCCGCGATGCAAGGCCGCGTGCATCTTTACGAAGGATATTCGGCGCAGGAGATTGCGTTCCCCATGCGGGTCTTCGGGCGCATGGGGATTCGCGCCGTCATTCTGACCAACGCGGCAGGCGGGATCAATCTGATTTACCAACAAGGCGCGCTCGTGCTGATCCGCGACCACATCAATCTGCAGGGAGCGAATCCGCTGGCCGGGCCGAATGATGACCGCCTCGGCGTGCGCTTTCCTGACATGACGCACGCCTACGAAAAATCTTATCGCGAGTTGGCGCGAGAAGAAGCCGGCAAGCTTGGGATGACGCTGCACGAAGGCGTTTATGCGGCCCTGCTCGGGCCGAATTATGAAACGCCCGCCGAAATTCAGTACCTGCGAACCATCGGCGCCGATCTGGTCGGCATGTCGACGGTGCTGGAGGTGATCGCCGCGCGCCACATGGGAATCAAAGTGCTCGCGATCTCGTGCGTCACCAACATGGCGGCCGGGATTCTTGATCAGTCACTCTCGCATCAGGAGGTGATGGAAACCGGAGAGCGCGTCAGGGCAAGCTTCGAAGCGCTGCTGCGTGCTGTGCTGCCGCGGGTTCAGAACGATTAGTGGTGGCGCAACAATTATTGTCATTCCCGGGCAGTTGTTGTCATCCCGAGCAAAGCGAGGGATCTTGGTTCTTGCTCGCAGCGGCAACTCCGATCGCGCAGGCAAGAACCCAGATTCCTCGCTTTGCTCGGAATGACAACGGCTACTTTCCAGCCCGCGGAATAAACAATTCCGCCGGCGGAGTCACGCCGTAGGTTGCGGAAAAACTTCCCTGATTTGTCGCCAGGCCGAGATGTCCACGCGAGTCGATATACAGTAGCGGCTGTTTCACTGGCACATCGCTGAAGGTCCGCACGAACTTGAGCTTCATCTCTTTGCCGCCAACCTTCACCGGAACCTCCTGGCCGCGCTGGTAGCCGAGCTTCAGAAAATCTTCGGCGTCGAGGTCCGTTACCAGATTGCCGAAGGGGCCATCGGTGGCAATCACTTCCGCAGTCACGCCGAGATCGTCGAGCCGCGCCGCCTTTAATTCCAACCGCACCAGCGACGCAACCGGCATCTCCGGACCGACCTTCGTCCAATCCTCCCCGCGGGCGACGTGCGCTCCCACGGGAGAAAAAATGTCGCGCCCGTGGAACGTTGACGACAGCTTGGTGCCGATCATCCAATCCGTATTTGTGATCTCGTGGACCGCTGCGATGCCGTCGCGCTGCTCCACCAGCGTCAGCAGGCCGTTATCGGGCAGCACGAAATATTGTCCGCGCTTTGACTTGGCCACAATCGCCTTGCGCGTGCTTCCCACAGTCGGGTCGATGACCACCACGAAAACCGTTCCCGCGGGATAGTAAGGCGTAGCGCCGTAAAGAAAACGCGCGCCATCGAGAATGGAAAACGGCGTGACCTGGTGCGTGAGGTCGACGATGCGCACCTCGGGCATAATCGAATACATCACGCCGCGGCAGATGGCAACGGAATCGTCCACCACGCCGAAGTCGGTCATGAAGACGATGGTCTGGGGATACTTCGCGGACTGCGCGCCGGCCAGCGCGGTAGCGACCAGCATCAACAGCAGCACAATCACGAATCTGGTCAGGCGGTCATGCACACGGCCAGATGAGACGGTTGTGCGCCTTGGGATCTCTCTTGTTGTGATCATGGTCTGAAAGAATACCGGGGATCGCCGCTGGGCGGCAAATCGAGCGCCGGCTTGTTCAGTCCATCTATAATGTCCTGTCAATTCATTGCTCGACCGCAAGGAGACTTTATGGCCGATGTTATCCCCGAGAAGTATCGCGATCTGTTCGAGAAGCGCGCTTTCGCCAGTCTCGGCACGCTCATGCCCGATGGCCGTCCGCAGGTTACGCCCGTTTGGTGCGACTTCGACGGCGACCATGTTATCTTCAACTCCGCCAAGGGACGCCAGAAAGATAAGAACGTGCGCCGCGACCCGCGCGTGGCCATGGCCATCATCGACCCGGAGAATCCCTATCGCTATCTCGAGATTCGCGGCCGCGTGGTCGAGATCACCGAAGACGGCGCCAGCGCTCACATCGACAAGATGGCCAAGAAATATCTCGGCGTCGACAAGTATCCTTACGGGCAGCCGAACGAAGTGCGCGTGTTGTATAAGGTGAAGCCTGAGCACACGACGGTGATGGGCTAGATCGTGTGGGGACAGCCGCTCTCGGCTGTCCTGCATCGGGCCGCAGTTGTGCCAGCTTATAGTTTCCTATGCCGCCGGACGGCATCTACCACATGACGAATCGCCGCGCTAACTTCCGCCGGCGCTTCCAGTTCCATGTTGTGCCCGCTGTGAACCATGATCTGTTTGCTGTTGGTCGAAAGTAGCGCGAGCTGCGCCTGCCCCTCTTTGCGCTCTTTTTCCAACTGCTCCCCAGGAACGTCCTGATCATCGCCATAGCCGCCCTCGGCGCGAGTCAGCACGATCAGAGGAATTTGTCCTAACACTCCCGCCTGAGGCGTGGCCAGCCACTTTGCAAAATACTCCCCGGACCACTCCCGTTGGCTGTTCTCGGCGTCCTCAATGTCCGGCAGTCCCTGCGCCCAGAGCTGCAATTTCTGCTGCGCGGGCGGCAGTACGTTATACGCCGGGTCGAGCGGTTCTTGCTGCCGCGGTGAAGAGTTCGCATGCGAAGCGGCCTTATCGGATTCCTTCATCTCCTCGCGCGGCGGTGGGATTGTCATGTCTTTCGCACCATCGCCCAGCCGCATCGTCTTCTTGCCGCCAATGCCAACTCGCTGCCCCTCGAACGATGCGTCGACCTGGACCATTCCTGCGACCTCCAGCGGATAGGCTAGGGCAAAAGTTCTGACTACCGGCCCGCCATACGAATGACCCACCACCACGAACGGGGCGTGCTCTCCCAGCTTCGCGAGCGCATCCCTTAACTCGAGATTCAACTGAGCAAACGTACGGGGTTTGGGGCCGGGTTCGCTCCACGCATATCCGGCGCGGTCATAAGTGCAGATACGGGTAAAGGTTGCAACCTGGGCCTGCACTAGAATCCAGTCAAAGGAGAAATCTCCCAGACCGTTTTCCACCACAACCGTCGGGCTGCCCTTCCCAACACAATTAACGTGGAGCTTGTGGCCGCCCAAATCGACGAGTTTGCCTGGGGGTTTAGGGGTGGGTTCCGCGGCGGCCGTTGCGATGAAAATGATCATTCCAACCCCACAAGCGCATTTGCATGCTGCTGCGAGGAATCTCAAGAAGTTAGGTTGGCTCATGCGGGCCTCCGCTCAAGTCTAAGACGTTTCCTCCATGAAAACGTAATCTGCGAACCACAGGTTCCGTCGGCATGATAGAAATGAATAGCAACCATGCCGATCACTGAAACTGCACTCTCAGCCTCCCTAGACCTCCAATGGGTCCGCTCCCAATTTCCCGCGCTCGCGCAAACCGTCAACGGACATCCCGCCGTTTTCTTCGACGGTCCCGGCGGAACGCAAGTGCCGCAGCGCGTGATTGACGCCATCTCTGATTACCTGCGCCGCGACAACGCCAACACCTGCGGCGCTTACGCGACCAGCCGCCGTACTGACGCCATGCTCGCAGACGCGCGCGCGGCCATGGCCGACTTCCTCAACTGCGGCGCTGACGAAATCGTCTTCGGCCAGAACATGACCACGCTCACCTATGCCATGTCCCGCGCGATCGGCCGCGACCTTGGCCCCGGCGATGAAATCCTGGTCACGCGCCTCGATCATGACGCCAACGTTTCGCCATGGCTTGCGCTGGAAGAGAAAGGTGTGACGATTCGCTGGGCGGAAATCCACGCGGACGACTGCACTCTTGACGTTGAAGATCTGGCTGCGAAACTCAATTCCAAAACCCGGCTCGTCGCGCTCGGCTACGCCTCGAATGCAGTTGGAACGATTAATCCGGTGAAGGAGATCGTTCGCCTCGCGCATAGGTTCGGGGCGCTGGCCTACGTTGACGCGGTACACTACGCTCCGCACGGGCTGATCGATGTTGCCGATCTGGATTGCGATTTCCTGGTCTGCTCCCCTTACAAGTTCTATGGCCCGCATATGGGCGTGCTGTACGGCAAGCGTGAGCATCTGGCGCGGCTGCGGCCGTACAAAGTGCGCCCGCTTACCGAGGCCGTTCCGCTCCGCTGGGAGTGGGGCACGCTGAATCACGAGTGCATTGCGGGCATCACCGCGTGTGTGGATTACATCGCTGATCTCGGGCGGCACGAAAATCCCACCCTTCGGCAGGCTCAGGGCGGGCTTTCTTGCAAAAGCGGCGAGAAGTGGGGCACCCAACCCGTTGCGGCCACCCGCCGTGCCGCCATCATCGCAGCTTTTGAATCGATTCATCGGCACGAACATGCGCTGATGAATCGCCTGATTGCCGGGATCTCCGCGATTCCGCAGTTCAAGATCTATGGCATTACCGATCCCTCCTGCTTCGCCTGGAGATGTCCCACGCTCGCAGTGCGCGTCGTCAACCAGACTGCCGACCAAGCTCCGCTCGTGCTTGCCACAAAACTAGGAGATCGCGGCTTCTTCACATGGGATGGCAACTACTACGCCCTGAATCTTACTGAGCGGCTCGATGTGGAAAAGTCGGGCGGGTTCCTGCGCATTGGTCTTGTGCACTACAACACTGTCGAGGAAGTGGACCGGGTGCTGGGGGCGTTGCGGGAGATAGTCGGAGAGCATGGTTGAGTTGGAGTTGAGAGCGCACCTCAGCGGCTGAAGCCTGCGTTGTTTGGGCCGACTCTTACGGCACGACTGAAGTGGTGCCCTTCCCGCTCTGCTCTCTACCCGAGAACAGTAGCACCGCGGGCAGACAGCAGGTTCCTCGACTCCGCCGTCGCATTCGCGACGGCTCCGCTCGGAATGACAAAGTTGTGAGAGGGGCTGGATTTACGGCACGACTGAAGTCGCGCCCTTCCCGTTCTGCTCTCTAGACGAGAGCGTTAGCACTGCAGGCGGACAGCAGGTTCCTCGACTGCGCCGTCGCTGTCGCTCCGGCTCCGCTCGGAATGACAAAATTATGAGAGGGACCGGTTTTACGGCGCGGCTGAAGCCGCGCCCTTTCAAAGCATAGTTCAGAGCGCTAACGGATGCAGTTTCGCTAGCTGCTCATCGCTGGGAAACTGGCGGGCGCGGAAGCGAACGGGGGCCAGATCCGGTTCGAGTTCCAGCAGATCGCCGAGGATGGATGCGGCGGCTTCCCATGGAACTACGAAGTATTCAGGGTTTTCGACATCTGCCATGAAGGCAATGTTTTCCGACCGCGGCAGGGACGTGTCGATCCCGTTGGTCCACACGCAAGCGCTGTAGGCGAATCCATCTTTGCGCTCGTAAATCTTGTAGCTGGCCACGAAGATCTCGATTTCTTCTTTCTCGTAAATTTCATTCAGGAGTTTCTGCTGCTGGGAATAATCGATCGCGTCCCGCTGCCTTTTGATCTTCATCCACATTTCTCGAAGAGACTTATCTTCGGGGACGTATACATTCCAGGTTCCATCGACCAGCACATAGAGGTCGGGCGAGAGGGGATGGCCCTGGTTGAAATGGCTTTCCAAGCCGCGCTGTAGAATGGCGGCCAGTCCTGCCGAATGGTTCGTGCCGGTAACGACGAGATGGTCGCGATTGGGGACGAAGGCAACCGGATCGCCATCGACCGAGAGGCGATAAATCAGTTCCGTCAGCAGGATGCGAGAACTATCATAGGAATCGTTCCACTCACTCCAATAAATCCCGTCTTGTCCGGCAAACCGATTCGGGGCGGTCTTCTCCCAAAGATTTTCTTTCGCGGCCTTGAAAGCTTCCTCAAGACCCACGCCCCACTTCTCGAAATGATCGCGATAGATTGAGGTAATAGTGCGTTCCGCGTCATAGGCGAGTCCAACCACCAATCCTCCAGCAAGGGGTTTGATCAGCTCGCCCATTCCATTAACTGTCCACATATCTCCCCCACCGAACGGGGGTACACAGGGAGCAGCGTCCTTGCCGTTCTTGCGGTTTATGAGACGCTCCATGCTGAAAGAGGCGGCGTCGCGGATGACGGGCATGAGGCTGGGTTTGACCGCGGCAAAGTCGGAGGGAATGGAAGGGAAGTCGGGAATGGCGGCTGCCGCCGTAACGAACTCTGCGACTATGGCTTGACGCTGGCTGCGAGGGGCATTGCAGAAGCTGGAGTAGACGTTGCCGAGAAAGAATGTGGTGCCACCGGGCAACTTGAGGGAAAAGTCGCTCTCCGATTGATCAATCTGGTTTTTACTGATGCCAGCCTGGTCAAGGGCGCGAATCATCATCCCGGCGAAGTCGGCCCGGCTGGGCTTACCAGAAAAAACTTTGTCTAGAAGATTCATGGCATTCTCCAAGCTGCTGGAGCGAGGTGGAAAAGAAAACGAAGTCCCTTCCGCAGTTCAGGGCAGGCGGCTGCCTCGCTCGGAAACGAGGCGGCGGAAGCGAGAGAAGCAAAGCCCGTTGCGACTGCTTACGGCCAGCGCTTGGCGGTATCGTCCCATCCGGCGGCGCGCACCGGTTGCGCGGCCGGCACGACCGGAGGCGCAGGGATGCGGAGCGGCTGCTGCGGTCCGTTCACGGCGGTGGGCAGCACGGACTTCGCCATCTCCGAGTTCATTTCCATTCCTTCAGACAGCAGGGGAGCCACCAGCCGCAGAGCTTCCACTTCCTTCTCCAGCCTGGTCAACTCCATCTCTTTCTGCCTTAGAACCTCATAGACATTCTTCATAGACAGGGCACCTGTAAATCAGTTGTAGGGTAGAGCGGCTTTTCTCGAACTGTAGCAGACTTACCCGTGTTGTCAAGGAATTACGCCTTGGCGATTAAGATTCAGGTTTCAGAGTGGAAATAAGCAGTGGTCAGTGGCTAGTGGTCAGTGGTCAGCAACCCGATGTCCGCGGTGCTTGAGATCCCTGATCCGTGGCGGCTTTCCCAAGATTTCCACAGCGGTAGAATGCCGACCGGAAATCTGCGCAGGCCGGGTGATTGCCTTGCATCCCGGAAACCCGCGCCCCGCCTGCTTTTTGTCCGAAATGGCTTCGGCAAGTTGCACAAAATCCGGTCACGGGCCTGTGGACGGCTTGCACTCGATTGAAAATAAATCAGATAGAGGCGCCAACTTTCGATTGACTCCACAATTAGAAGGAGTACAACAGGATCGTTCTTTGACAGTTTCTTAAGTTTTTCCGGTTGGTGCGGCGTCCGGGGCTCAAGCCGTGTCACCCTCAGCACTGCAAAGTGAGGAGGGAAGGCAGGCAAGGGTCTATAGCAAAGCGCTGGTCGAGGAGAACGGGAAACCCAGTTGAAGGCAAGACAGAGTTCCGAGGCGTTGAGTAGGTTTGTCCGGTTGGCGGTAAGCCCGGAGCCCGAGTGAAGATCGCGCGCAGCGGCCCCGCAAGGGAAGCAGCGAGAGCAGGTCAAGCAAGGGTCTAACGCGAGCTACTGGCTGAGACGAATGGATTCAACACCACCTCGGAACTCTTTATTTTTTTTTCTCAGTTCTCAGTTCTCAGTTCTCAGTTCTCAGTTCTCAGTTCTCAGTTCTCAGTTCTCAGTTCTCAGTTCTCAGTTCTCAGTTCTCAGTTTAGTTCTCAGTTCTCAGTTCCGGTTCTCGGTTCTCTCTAGCTCTCTTTCTCGATTGCGCCTTTCTTGCTTCTCAGTGAATTGATCTGATTCATCAGATCGGACAGAAGCCCCTCCGCTGGCAACCTTAGCGATGAACGAGCCCTCGCTTTTTCTGAGAACTGAGAACTGAGAACTGAGAACTGAGAACTGAGAACTGAGAACTGCTGCTACGCCTGCTTTCTGGAAACGATTACCCAGACCGTGCCGCGGCTGTCGCAGTAGCGGCAGCGCTCGCCTCCCAGCAGCTTTCCGGTTCCGTGGCATTCCAGGCAGGTGGCTACAATGTGCAACTCCTGCAAGGAAGTTTCGGGGAGCTTGGCTGGATCCTTGAACAACTCGGCATTATGGTGTTCGCGTAACCAGAAGACCAGTTTGCCTTCAAGGTTTTCGCGTTCTCTCGAAGTGAGGTTCGCGCAGCGCTGCGGCCACCATTCGTGGATGCAGCGATAGCAGACGAGTTCACCGCTGGCGTCGAAGAGGGCGCCGGGATCGGTGCGGCGAAGGAACTTCTGGCACCAGAAGCAGTCGTTGACGCCGAGCAGGCCGAGGGCTTCCTTCAGCCGGGCGAGGTGGAGTTGGTGGTTGGCAAGGACCTCTTCTGTGGTTGGGTCGGGCTTGTCGGGCATCGATTGTCGCGGGTTGCGGGGGCAGTCTGAAATCCCAGAATTACGGTGCGGTCTTAAGGTCAAAGTCCAAGCTGTGGAGACAAACGCACCCTGCCACGGGACACCGAACCTCGCCTCCTTTGGGAAAATCATTCATATCATAGGCGACCACTATGTGGGGACTAAACGGGTGTCCGCACTTGCATACAATTGCCGTCGGCTTCGTCTAAGTTGAGTTTTTTCTTGTTTGCTCATGACACTACGTTCCGACGCTTTCCTGTCCAGTCAGGCCTCCCGCTTGCTCGACTGAGCACAAGACATCATGCCACGACTGGCGAATCGCCGGAAGCCCCCGGATTGTGCATGCGGTCTGCGGCCCGATACACCTGGGCCGCCGGACCCTTCGACTTCGGTCAGGGCAGGCAGCCGGGAGCGGCTGTTCACAGGGCCTTCCTTCGCTGACACGGTTTAGTCTACGTGCTCGCCTTCTTCGAAGTCCCCTTCGGCGGCGGGGAGTACGTCGCGCTCGCCGGCTATCCAGACGTAGAGTGTGGGCAGCAGGAAGATGCTCATTACCAGGTCGGCGATCAAGCCGCCTACGATTACTATGGCGAAGGGGCGCTGCGAGTCGGAGCCTATGGCGTGCGAGAGCGCAGCCGGGAGCAGTCCTAGAGTTGCTACCAGCATCGTCATCATGATCGGGCGCAGCCTTAATACTGCGCCTTCCACCGCGGCGTCTTCGATGGTGTAGCGGCGGGCGCGGAGCTGATTGATGTATTCGAGCATGATGACCCCGGTCTGCACCGAGACGCCGAAGAGCGCGAGGAACCCTACGCCGGAGGAAACACTGAAATTTGTGCCGGTGAGGAGAAGAGCCAACAGGCCGCCAAAACGAGCCATGGCTACGTTGGCCAGGATCAACAAGGCCCATTTGAAAGATTTGAACATGGTGTAAAGGATGATGAAGATGATGAAGATGGTGATGGGGAGTACGATGAGCAGGCGCTCGTCGGCGCGCTTCTGGCTCTCGTATTCTCCCGCCCAATCGATGTGATAGCCGGGCGGCAGTTTCACCTGTTCGGTGACTTTCTTCATTGCCTCTTCGACGGCGCCACCCAAGTCACGGCCGCGGACGCTGTATTTGATGGCGACATAACGCTGATTGCCTTCGCGATAGATTTCGGACCCGCCGTCGGCCTCGCGAATCTTGCAGAGCTGCGCCAGCGATACGCGTTCTCCGGAGGGCGATAGCAGACGAATGTTCTTGATCGCTTGCTGGGTACTGCGGTATTGCGGCAAGTAGCGCAGGGTAAGGTCGTAGCGCGCTTCATCCTGCAAGACCTGGGTGAGCGCGGTTCCTCCCACTGCGGTTTGCACAGCATCCTGAACGTCGGCGACGTTAATCTGGTACCGGGCGGCGGCATCGCGGTCCACCGTCACGTTTAGATTAGGCTGGCCCAGCACATGAAAGACGCCAAGGTCTTCGACTCCCTTCACCGTGCCCATGATGGTGGCGATCTGGGCGCTCTTTTCTTCCAGATCTTTTAAGCTGACGCCATAGACCTTGATGGCCAACTCGCCCTTTACTCCACTGACCGCCTCTTCCATGTTGTCTTCGATGGGTTGGGAAAATCCCCAGACGACACCGGGGATTTTGCTGAGTTCGCGATTCATGGCGGCGATCAGTTCGTCTTTGTTCTCGTGAAAGACAGGCCGCCAATCTTCTTTCTGCTTCAGGTTGACGAAGAATTCGGTATTGAAAAAGCTGGTTGTATCCGTGCCATCATCGGGGCGGCCGGTTTGACCGGTGCATTGCGGGACCTCGGGGAAAGAGCAGAGGATGATACGGGCCTGATTCATGACGCGGATACCCTCGTCCGGGCCGGTGCTGGGAGCGAGCGTTCCACGCACCCAGAGCGCGCCTTCATCAAGGTGGGGCAGGAATTCGGAGCCGATGACGCCGCTGAAGGCGAGGAAGAGCGTAAACAAAAACCCGACCACGCCCACTCCCAAGACCAGTCCGCGCCGGCGAATAGCCCACCGCACTGCGCTGCGGTAATGGTTCACCGAAAACTCCATGATTGGATTGCGCCATTCTTTCGCTCCCTTGCGGAAGGCGAAACTGGCGAGGACGGGCGCGATCAGAATCGAGAACAGCAATGCTCCCAGAAGCGCAAAGGCGACGGTCCAGGCCATGGGATGAAAGAGCCGGCCTTCGACGCGCTGTAGCGTGAAGATAGGCAGGTAAGCGGTGATGATGATGGCGATGGCGTAGAACACGGGCCGCTGGACTTCGTGCGAGGCTTCGCTGATTTTTTCGTTCGGTGTCTTGACCCCGTTCTTGTGGCCCAGGTGGCGGACGATGTTTTCGATCATCACCACGGCGCCATCGACTACCATGCCAAAATCCAATGCACCTAGAGACAGAAGATTTGCGGGAATGCCGCGCAAGTCCAGACAGATTGAGGCAAACAGGAGGGAAAACGGGATGGTCGCGGCGACGATGAGCGCGCCCCGGATGTTGCCGAGAAATAGAAACAGAATGATCGAGACCAGGATCATGCCTTCGGTCAGGTTGTGCAGGACGGTGTGGCTGGTGAAGTGAACCAGATCGCTGCGATCGATGAAGGGGACAATCTTCACGCCGGGAGGGAGAATATGATCGTTCAGTTCCTCGACTTTTTTATGGATGCCCTGCAGGGCTGTATCCGCCGCTGCGCCTTTGCGCAGGAGCACGATGCCTGAGACGACATCGTCGTTGTCGATGATCTTTCCGTTCTCGCGGCGGATCGCACCGTGGGGACCGTAGGGACAAGCACGGCAAGCTCGCGCAAATTGGCCGAGGCGAATCTTGGGACCTTGCGAAACCACGGCAATATCTTTCACCCGGAGCGGTATGCCATTCTTGGTGGTGATGACCGTCTGCTCGATGTCGTGAACGCGGTCGACCAGGCCAACCTCGCGCACGTTAATCTGCTGCGTGCCTTCCTGAATGAAGCTTCCGCCGGCGTTGGTGTTGTTGTTGGTGAGTTGCTGCTCGACCTGGGCCAGGCTCAGGCCGTAAGCGACCAGTTTGTTGGGGTCCACGCGTACCTGGTATTCGCGCGTCGGTCCGCCGAAGCTGGAAACATCGACAATATCCGGAACCTGTTTGAAATTCTTTTCGACGACCCAGTCCTCGATGGATTTCAACTCCATCGCGTCATACTTCGGGTTGGTGCTGTGCAGGGTGAAGAAATAAATTTGACCGACCGGGCTCCAGTCCGTACCCATTTGCGGCGTAACGCCGGTGGGCAGTGTGACCTGGCTCAGGCGCTCGAGCACGCGCTCGCGATTCCAGTTGTTGTCGGATTCGTCGTCGAAGATCAGCTTCAGGTCAGAGAGTCCGAAGAGCGAGAAGGAACGCAAATGCACGACATGCGGGATGCCGTTCATCACGACTTCGAGTGGAATGGTGACTTGCTGTTCGATCTGTTCCGCTGAAATCCCCGGCCATTGCGTGATGATCTCGACGTAGTTGTCGGCTACGTCGGGATAGGCCTCAATGGGCAGGCGCATGAACGAAACGATGCCTGCGGCAAAAAGGATCAGCGCCAGAGCCAGGACCAGCAGCCGGTTGTTGAGTGCGAAATCGACGACGCGGCGAATCATTTAATCGTTTCTTTCTTGATTGCGCTTCCTTAACTACGCTTTCTCTATTGCTCGACCTTACTGTTCGACTGTGTTTTGCAGGGCCAACGCGTTGGAGACAACTTGATCCCCGGGCTTGAGGCCGGACACAACTTCCTGCATATTGCCGGGGAGCATGCCTCCGGTGACTACTTCCATGCGTTTGAAATATCCAGGTTTTGTCGGGGTATACACCCACTCGCGATCATGCAAGTGCAAAATGGCGGCGGCTGGAACCGCGCTGCGCGTTTCCGGTTCCTTGCCATAGAAGGTGGCGGTAACGAACATGCCCACGCGCATCAGGCCGGGGTTGGGGACTTCGAGCCGAACCTTGGCGGTGCGGAGGCTGGGATCGAGAACCGGGAGAATGTTATCGATGCGCCCCTTGAAGGTCTGGTTGGGGTGGGCGTTCAGGCGCAAGTCGGCAAACTCGCCGACATGTACGGCGTCGAGATCATTTTCATAGACGTCGCAGATGATCCAGACATAAGAAAGATCGGAGATGGTGAAGGGATTGGGGCCAGATAATCCTTGCACGCCGGCAGCGGTGGTGACTTGCTGATCGGTGATGACACCGGAGGTGGGTGCGAAGATGTTGACGATGCCGGAGGGATGGTCTTTATCAATGCCGAGAAGTTTCAACTGTTCGACGGCGGCATTCAGGTCGGCCTTGGCATCGCCTGCGGCGTCTTCGGCTTGCTCCAGGGCACTTTTGGAGATCGCGCCTTTTTCGAAGAGAATCTGGGAGCGCTCAAGCTGCAAACGAGCCAGACGCTCATCGTTTTCGGCCTTGATATATGTCTGGTAAGCGGTGGAGACGTCGTTGCTGCGGACTCTCAGCAACAATTGGCCTTTCTTCACGGTGTCGCCGAGCCTCGCTTTGATTTCTACAACGCGTCCTGAGGCGAGCGAAATTACGGGCACGGCGCGGTTGATATCGGGCTGCACCACTCCGGTGACATTTAAAGCGGGCGCGGCTTTGTGCTCGGTGGCCTTGACCAGGGGAAACTGATCGGGGTGGTCGACTTTGAAATTGTTGGCGTCCAGATCAGGCTCGACGGTTGCTGCGGGCGGAGCTTCGGCCTTGGGGTCGGCCTTGCCTTCGTTGCAGCCAATGAGGAGCAGACTGAAGGGCAAGCAAAGAATTGCTGCCAGAATTGGGCCAACGGATTTAGGTTTCATGGAATCACCTCGCGCCCCACGGCTTCATTCAACTGCGCCGCGGCCGTCAGATAAGAGCCGACCAGGTTTACGTAGTTCAACTGCACACTGCGGTAGTCCGACTGCGCGTTCAGGTAGTCCAGCAGCGACGCGCCGCCGTGCTGGTAGGAAAAGAAAATGGTGTCGCGGACGCGGACCGACATCTGCAGATATTTGGTTTTGTAAGGCCGCAGCAAAACCAGATCGCTTTCGACCGTAGCGTAGCTGGTATCCACGTCACTGAAGACTTGCGCTTCGGCGGCGTCCCGCAATTTTTCCTGGCGCGTGATGTCCAGCTTGGTGCGGAGCTTCTCGCCCTGATTGCGATCGAAAATGCGAAATGGGATGTTGACGCTGACGCCCACGGTATTTGTGCCAAACGGGTTGTTGGTGGAGGAGTTGTGGGTGTACCAGACGCCCCAGGTGGGATCGGTTGAGCCGTTGGCGATCGCGAGCTTGTGGTCGGTTTCAGCCTTGTCCACGGATTGGATGGCGGCTTTCAGGTCAGGCCGAGCGTCGAGAGCAGTTTTGCGGACGTCGTCCCGCGGCATGAGTTGATCGTTGAAATCGTAGGGCCCGGCGACGTTGACCTGGTCGAGCGGGATCCGGGAATTGAGGAGCGTGAGCAGTTGGATTTTTGCGTCTTCCAGGTTTTCTTCGGCGGTTTGCAGATCGGATTCGTACTGCACGCGTTGCAACTCGAGGCGGTCGAGATCGATCTGCGCGATATCGCCTGCGGTGAAGCGGGTTCTGCTGATATCGAGCACGTGATCGTAATAGACCAGGTTATCTTTGGCCAACTGGAGGACCGCTTTCGCCTGCAGGGCTGACACAAAGGCGCTGCGCAGGGTGAAGAGCATGGTTCTTTGCATGTCGGCGTGGTTGGACTCGGCGATGAGGGTGCCTTTTTTTGCGCTCTCCCAGCGTAACCAGCGCTTGCGCCTCCGTTCCTGGAGAAAGCTGATACCGGGAGTCTCAAAGGTGCCGGCGAAGGGGCGGAATACGCCGTCATGAGGAACGATTTGGGTGCCGTCAATGCTTAAAGACAAGGTCGGGTTGGGGCGCAAGAAGGCGGTAATCTCCTGCGCTCGCGTTTCGTCTACGTTCAGTTTGTCGGCGAGCAGTGTGGGATTATTCAGTTCGAAGCGGTCTTTCACCTGCTCCCATGTCCAGGCTTGTGGGGGAGACTGTGGCGTCTGCGGCACGGCCTGGGCTATCGCCAGGCCAGCGCTTCCCAGCGTCGCAAGCAGTAAGAACCGCCCGAATCTTCTAAGCATCCCGTCCAAACTCCGTGTGACCTTTCCGAGAACTTCCTGAAAACTTCGCCGTAGAAACCTGACGGGCAACGTGTCGCCGCCAGGGTCTGGTTTTTCCTCAGTATCTGGTTTCCCTCATAAGGAAACTCTAAAGACGAGGGGCAATCGCCGCGGATTTATTGCTGCAACCCATCAGCGATATGCCAATTAAGACCCGAATGAGGATGATTCGGCGAACTACGCGGGGAGGAAAGGAGGCGCGCGGCCTCCGTGGAAAACGCAAGGCGTTGCCAGCGGCGACAGGCAGGCGATGGAAACTTCAAGCATTCCGATCTCAGGAGCGACCAGCCGTACCGCAGTCGCCACGGTGGCCGGAGGCCCTTGCAGGCGATTGACCCAGGCTGAATGCTTATCACTACCAGCCTGGCGCACGGTGCGCTTGCTGATGGAAGAATCTTCCATCTCGGCGCGCATGGCGTGCAGATCGTCCGAAGCCGAGATCACAGGAAACAGAAGAACCAGCCCGCATGCGAGAGCCAGCAAACATTGCAGCGAACTTACTCTGGACGCCAGCCGCGTGCCTATGGCCCGCCGCCACAGCCAGTAAGCCGGGAGCGCCAAAAGGAGCCACGCGAGATTGAGCAGCAGTTCCATTTTCAGTTTCTAGTCTGCAAAGCGCCTTGACACGAGTGCTTAGGGGTAGTTTTTCAGAAACCTCGAACTCAAGTCAATGTGACCACGGTACCGCAGCTGGCACTGAGGCTGAAACTGGGACCATCTCATAGTGAAGCGTGGGATCGCCGATTTCCTCCGGGCTAACCGGTGTGTGAGAAATAGTGCCGTCCCTGCGGGGACTGGTTGTTTGTCCTGCTCACCCCCCGGACTTACATCCGGGGCTAATGAATGCCGCCCTGAACGGGCTGTCGGAATCTGAAACCGGAAACTACCTTACGGCCCGACCACTACTTGGAGCGCGGCCGAGGTTTTCATCTGCTGCTTGTAGATGGCATTCCGTTTCGCGATTTCGCCGTTGACGTTGACATACACGATGTAATTGCCGTGTGGCAGGGTCTCGCCAAACGGCAGGGCCATTCCAGTTGTGCCTTTCTTCAAGGGAAAGCGCTGATAGCCGATTTCCGTAGCCCGGCCGTTTTCATTTACCGCTTTCACGTCAAAGGTCAAGTCTATGTCGTCTGCGGTGGAGTTCGATACCTCGACGCTGCCATCGATGCGGTTTCCGGTGACGTGGGCCGGAACCTTCCATGTGACCGTGATGCCGTCCACTACCTTAATGGTGAAACCCCTTTGCAGGGCTTGCTGGGGATTGCCGCCGTCGCGCACCGAGACCACAAATTGAAACTCGCCGGCGCGCTCGGCCTCTCCGTGCAGGACTCCGTTGTCTTCAAGCTTGAGGCCCGGCGGCAACGCGCCGCTCTCCACGCGCCAGTGCAGTACGGGCACGTAGTTGCCCCGGCCATGAAAATGCACCTCGTAGGTTCCGTGCGGATAAGTCCCCGGCAACTCTGCCGGTTCAATCACCAGGCCCCCGCTATCCTGAGATGCTTTGTCCTGGGAAGGTTTGTCCTGCGCGGGGGCCGAGCCCGCGGCAGTCACGAACGTACACAAGATTGCGGCAAAGTATGCTGCCCGGGGGAATTTCAGTCTCCACCTCATTCTTGATCCTGATCCTTGACCCTGCCAGTCTCGCACGAGTTCATTTTCCCTTATGCTACTCGAATTCTTCTTGCGCTCCCAGAACCGAGGCATCCGACCTACCGACAGAATGTAAAGATATGTATACCTTGCGCTCTCTTAAGATTTTTCTTCAGGCACGCGCTACTTATTTCTTTGGTTCGGGTTACAGGCAAAAGAATTCACCTGTGCTAACCTCGAAACTAAAGGTGACCAGTTCCACGATTTGCTCCCCGGAGGGATTATGTCAGTACGCAACGCTATCTCCTCGTTCCTCGCATTTTCTACGCTTGCACTTCTAATTGGCTGCGGCAGTAGTTCGCCCAAAGCCGTAGCGCCTCCTGGAGGAGGTTTCAGCGCCAGCAGCCTGAATGGGACTTATGTCTTCTCGACTTCAGGGTCTGACTCCTCTACAGGAGCCTTTCTAACCGTGGTGGGCGACTTTGTGGCCAATGGCAGCCGCGGCATCACCGGAGGGACATTCGACGCTGCTGACCCGAGTATAGGGGCATCGGTCGGCAACACGGTGACAGGAGGTTCCTACAGCGTCGGCGTCGACGGCCGCGGACAGGCAACACTCAATACTGCGAACGGTCCCATCACACTGGATTTCGTACTGACCACCAGTTCGCACGGGCTGGTCACTGAGTTCGATGTTAACGGGACCGGCAGCGGCACACTGGACCTGGTGCCCGGCAACGTTTCCCAGACTGCGCTTACGGGACTGACTTTCAGTCTTTCAGGGGTTGGCCTAAGCGACCTGTCGTTCGCAACGGCAGGTACGGTCGCTCTGAGTGGCACTGGAAGCGTGACCAGCGGGGTGGAAGATTACAATAATGACGGCACTGCCACGACAAGTCAGGCAGTCAGCACCTCGTCGTTTGTGACCGTCGGCACGGGCACTTCCCCGGGGACGGCACAGCTCATCACAAGTTTCGGCACGTTGGCGTTCGATGTTTTCGCGGTGGACAGCACGCACGTGAAATTGATCGAAACCGACAACAATTTTTTCCTTTCCGGTGACGCATATACGCCGGCCACCACCTTGCCTGCTTCCGCCACCCTCGCCTTCACGATGTCGGGACTCGACGCCAGCAGCTTCCCACTTGCTGTGGGAGGAACCTTCCCGGTTGACGCCAACAGCAACGTCCTCGGAGGAGGAATTGAGGACTTCAATGATGGCGGCACGGTGAGCACGGATAACGCTTTTGGCGGTGGATTCAGTGCCATTTCTGGCGGACGTTCTGTGCTTACTCTTAGTACTTTCGTGAACGGCGCGGCCAATGGCGTTTCGGGCACCTACACGTTTGCTGCCTATCCCTTCACCTCCAACGGCGTGAGCGGTATTCAACTGCTGGAAATCGACGGTGCCGGCGTCACTTCTGGCACAGCCTTCGTGCAGACGAGCACCGCTCAGCCAGGAGCCCAGGGCTACGGGCTGGATCTTTCCGCATTCAACCTGACCAACGGCATCGAGGAGGACGACATCGCGGAGTTCACGAACAGCACCAGCGGTTTCACTGGCATTGTCGATATCAACGATGACGGTAGCGTGTCCTTCGACCAGTCCTTGAGCGGCACCTACCCTGCAGCCGGCACAGCCACCACTACAGAACACGGCAACACTTTTGTGAGCTATAACTTCTACCCGGTGAACGCATCAACCTTCCTCCTGCTGGAGACTGATGGGAACCAGGTCGGGACTGGGATATTCGAGCAGCAGAACGCGTCGGGATCTCCGGGAACGGCACAGCCGGGGTTCTCGATGCTCCACACCATGGTTGCGCCACACGCAGCCATGCGGCACAAGAAGTAGTTTCGACAATGAGTTGATACGAAGATGGGCGCGGCTCACCAGCCGCGCCCTTTTTTCAGGATTTAGTTACTTCCGGCCGACCGCAGAGTCCAAAACGGAACCTCTCCCACGCTTCGTGACCTTAGTTACCTTTAATGAATCTCTAACGTTCAAGCACAATGAACTTGAATCTGGTCTCTGGGGAGACGAAGAGTGCTCTACCGACGCTTTCTGCGTGTTTCGATGTTCGTGCTGATCTGCGCCTCGCTGGCCTCGGCGCGGGACCTTGCGCTGGTTTCCAACAAATCCAATGCAGTCAATGCCGCCGGTTCGATCACTCTCGCTGACCTGGTCAAGGTTTGCAAGGGGCAGACCAATCGCTGGCCAGATGGCAAGACTGTGACCTTCGTGATGCGTTTGCCGACCGCGCCTGAAATGAAGATGGTCGTCGATAAGGTCTATGGCATGCCCCAAAGCGAGGTCATCAGCCTCATCGTCGCCTCCAACCATGGGCGGGCCCATCCCGCCATTCTGGTTGTCGCCTCCGACGAAGAACTTGTAAACCAGGTGGCGTCGCTTCCCGGAGCCATTGGCTTGGTGGATGTGTATTCCATTAACAGCAGTGTCGCGGTAGTGAAGATCGCGGGCAAGCTTCCCTTGGAACCGGGCTATCTGTTGCACGGGAATTAGAGGAGCAGTGGTCGGTGGTCAGTGGTCAGTGGTCGGTAAAACCTAGAGGGCAGTGGTCAGTGGTCGGTGGTCAGTAAAACCAACTCTCTACTGGGCTTGACGCTTCGTTGTTAGGTTTGGCGGCACGCATAGGTTCTGATAAGGCAGGTTTGCTGGTCACTGACCACTGGCCACTGAACACCGACGACTGATTCTTTATGGCAGCACCTGGCAAGAAACTCGCTTCGGTTAAACCGGCGACGGCGACGGGGGCTTATGCTCGACAGTTCCCCCGCTTTGCGATCGATGCCCGGGTGCAGGTGCGAATGTTTCAGGCGGGCGAATTCCGCAGTTGCTGGGGACGCTCGACTGAACTTGGACAGGATGGCATTGGCGCCACGCTTACGGGAGAGCTTGAGACCGGCGAAATCGTTTCGCTGGAGATTCCTCTGCCCCTCAGTCCGTATCCTTTGAAAGCGCGGGCGATCGTGCGCTACCGGCAGGGATTACGTTACGGGTTTGAGTTCCTTACCCTGAACAACGCGCAGCGTGAGATGATCCGCCGCGTCTGCGAAGTGCTCGCCACCAAGTCCTAGGGGTGGTTCTTCGTCCGATTCCTTCTACAAGATATTGAACAGTGCGATGAGCGAGAAACTCCACGGGTGTTTAGCCGTTCCTTCCGGCGAGGCTTAAAGACCCGCGGATTTCAGGCCGCGGGAGAGTGCTCGACGGAGCCGTCCTCGCTAATAGGGACGGGCAGGTTGCTGCTCCAGCAATCGGCGACGATGAGCCATGCGCCGAGACGGCGCCAAGCTCTCAGGTACTTGCCGCGGTCAGCGAGTACGGTGCCATTGGGCAGATGAATGGCGACGGTATAGCGGCCGATCTCCATAGCGAGGTCGCCCGACGCTTCGACGCGAACGGTTTCCAGGCGGAGATCCTCATATCCCGCTTCGCCGATCTGATGCAACAGACGCTCTACGGCCTTGGGGCCATAAGCAGGATCGTGATGCGGCGCCATGAAAACGCCATCCTGCGCAAAGAGAGCGGAAACCTGATCGTAGTTGCCCGTGTTGAAGGACGTGACGAAATCCTGGGCCAGATTGCGGATCAGGGATTGCACGTCCAAGAACGGACGTGAATCCGTCAGGGAACTCGAATAGGGCCGATACATCTACTACCTCCTGGGGGAAGGCCAAGAGCGGCGTCCATGGCCAGATGAACCACGCTCTCCAATGCAGAAGCATTCTAGCGCACAAATGCCTGTGGAAGGATGAAGTTTTTTGAGCCGACAAAGAAATAAATTCGTTCGACGAATGCCGGGGAAAGGGAAGGGAGTTTTGCACTTGCGCGCCGTGGAGAACCCAGGTATGTTTCGCGGATGAGCTGGGATGGGCAGACTGAAGGCGATCGAAATGAAGCAAAACGGGCTGAAAGCGGGCCAGGGGCGCGGCATCCGGAGCGGTTCTGCCCGAACTGTTCGGCAGAATTGAAGGAGAGCCGGTGCAAGTTGAGCTGTCCGGTGTGCGGGTTTTATTTGAGTTGCTCAGATTTTTATTGAGTGTGCAAGATTCTTGCAATGGTATGGTGGCCTGACATGACGGACGTTCTCCGTCTACAATGGATTTGATTTTGACGGACATGAATTCAGGAGAGATCGATGCAACGCAAGGCGAGTGCAGTGTGGAAGGGCGGGTTGAAGGATGGGAAGGGAACGATTTCGGCTCCGGGCGGAGTGCTGAACGATACGCAATACTCGTTTACGTCGAGGTTTGAGAATGGGCCGGGGACGAATCCGGAAGAGTTGATTGCGGCGGCGCATGCGGCATGCTTTTCGATGGCGCTGTCGGCGCAGCTGGGCGGGGCCAATCTGACGCCGGAGAGCATCAGCACCAATGTGACCCTCACGATGGAGAAGCTGGATTCAGGGTGGACGATTACCTCGAGCCACATTGATGTTGTGGGGAAGGTTCCGGGAGCCGATGCGGCTGCGTTCCAGAAGTATGCGGAGGCGGCGGAGAAGGGTTGTCCGGTGTCGAAGGTGTTGAATGCGAAGATTTCGATGACGGCGAAGCTGGGGTAGGGCGGTCGGCGGGCTTCGGCTTTCGGGCTTCGGGCTTCGGCACGCGGTTGATGGTTTGACAGGCTGATAACGGGCTGTAAAAATAGAAGTGTTGGTCTTCCTGACACGGCGGCCTTTGGGCCGCCGCTGCATTGCAATTCAGAATTGCCATCGTGGCGGAATTGGCAGACGCGCATGGTTCAGGTCCATGTACCGGCAACGGTGTGGGGGTTCGAGTCCCTTCGATGGCACCAAAGAATACATTCCAGTTGTTCTCACTGGCAGAGATGCACCGCGCGGTGCGATTCTTGCCCAGGCGTGAAATCCTAAAATTAAGGAGTAGGCATGCGCCATTTTGATAGTGACGTTCCGCTTGCTGCCACACGCCGCGATTTTCTTCAGGCAATTTCGCTTGCGGCTTCGACCGCGGTGCTCTCAGAAGCCGGGTTGGCAATGGCTGCACCGCAGCCAGCAGCGCTCACCGCAAAGCCTGGGGACTCCGTTGCTGATGCCGAACACATGCGAGACCTGGCAGCGTTTACTGCTCTCACCATGGATACGCCAAACCCGGTGCCCTTTGGGGCGGAAATTGTAGACAGCAAGCGCGGCAAACGCCTGATGCGCGCTACGAACGCCGTGGGACCGGAGCACGATCCCAGCGCGCACGCTGAAGTGCATACGATCCGGCTGGCGTGCAAGAGTCTGAACTCGTATTCGCTGCGCGGCTACACCTTGTATACGACCTGCGAGCCATGCCCGATGTGCATGGCGTGCGCGCTGTGGGCTCGGCTCGATCGCGTGGTCTATGGTGCAACGATCGCGGATGCGGCGCGCTTCGGGCATCAAATTCAGATTCCTGCTGCCGAGGTCGCAAAGCGCACGGACATGACCTGCATTGTCGACGGCCCGGTCGAGCGAGATGTTTGCTTCGCGCTTTTCACAAACCCAAAGATGCAGGAGACCTTCAAGAGATGGAACGCTGAAAAGCCCTGAGATGCATGGAAGCCTTCCGCGAACGGGCACCGTCTCGTACACTTTCTTCATGCTCATCGAAAGAAGTTCTCTGAATGTGACCTGCCGAGTTTCACTCGTGCTACTGGCCCTGTGCGGAGTGGGGGCAGCGCAGAAGGTCGCAATCACCTTTGATGACCTGCCCGTGAACGGGGAACTGCAGCCGGGAGTCACGCGGGCGGAGACTGCGAAAAATGTGTTGGCTATTTTGAAGAAGCGGCACGTGCCTCCGGTATATGGATTTATCAATGCAAAGAGGCTGGAAGGTAGCGCGGATGGGGCGGAGGCACTGAAGCTTTGGGCTGCGGCGGAGCCATTCGGAAATCATACCTACGCGCATATGGACCTGGAGCAGAACACGGCCGAAGCCTACGAGCGGGAGATCGAGGAAAACGAACCGGTGCTGGAGTTGCTTGAGGGAAAGGACAACTGGCACTGGTTTCGCTATCCGTATCTGCACGAGGGTGACACCGTGGAGAAGCGGCGCGCGATACGGGCTTATTTGAAGGCGCACGGGTACAGGATCGCGCAGGTAACGCTGGACTGGGAAGACTATTTGTGGAATTTCGCCTATGCGCGGTGCGCGGCGAAGAATGATGCGAAAGCGATTGAGTGGTTGCGGTCGAGCTACTTGAGCACGGCTTCGGAATTTATTGACCTGGGCCGGGAGCAGGCGAAGCTGATTTATGGCCACGAGATCAGCTATGTGCTGCTGCTGCACCTGGGGGCGTTCAGCAGCACGATTCTGCCTGAAGCGCTCGATCTGCTGAAGAAGAAAGGATTCAAGCTGGTGACGCTGGAGGAGGCGGAGAGTGACGCGGCATATGAGGCTGATCCGGATGTGGGGCTGCATGATGCGGGCACGTTGCTCGATCAGTGGATGGAGGTGAAGGGGATCAAGTATCCGGCACACGCGGAGAAGCCTTACAAGGAAATCGAGAGCGTTTGCAAGTGATCGAGGACGAAGAGTTTAATCACGACCTGGCGCTTGGAAGGGCGGTGAGTCTAGGCTGTTTACGGCATCGCTGAAGCGATGCCGGGATCGAATCAAATGCGGTTTGCGCGGGCGAGTCGCCCGCGCCCACACGGAGTCCGCCGTTATTCTTCGTGGTCATTCCTCGTGACCTAGGGGTTTGCCGTCTGGACCTACCTGGATTTCAGAGCGCTTGCCGTTGGTCGTTACCTTCGCTTCATAGGCGACCAGCTTATCGTGCTTGGTGAGGGAGACGACTTTGCCGAGCTTGCCACTGCCGGCCTTGGACTGCAGTCCGCTCTGCACGGCGGCTGGCAGGGAAGCGAACTCGACTTGCTCTTCGACTTCAGCGATGGCGCCGGTTGGGTCGATCAGGATGTCTTTGCTGTGACCATTTACCGTCAGTTCGGCTTCGTAGTACGTTTTGCCGTTTTCCTTTTCTTCATTGAAGCCCTTGATGGTTGCGCCCTGAGTATTGGCAGCCACGGTTTTTTCGACGGCTGGCGGCAAGTCGGAGCGGTTGATTTTCTTGTCGTGTTCCTGGGCCGGCGAGGGAATGGCGCAGAGAGTTGCGGCAAGCACAGCCAATGCGAAGGTGCGTGGGTTTCTCATGATGTCTCCTGTTGAACTGGACGAAGGGCGGCGTTGCTCTGAGGATTAGAGTATACAGGGAAACTGAAAGCAATTTGAAGGGGAGATCCGATTGTCTGGAATGCTGGCCGGTCCCGATTCGCGCTGTCCCCCTTCCCGTATAATTCAGGCACTTGTTATGCCTGTTTCCCTTGATCAGATCGTTCGCTCCACACGCGGAAAAGTAGTAGAGGCGAAAAGCGCGGCCGATTTGCGCGAGTTGGAGCGGCGGGCGGAACAGCATGTGCCGCGCGGGTTTCGGCGGGCTCTGGAGGAAAAGAGCCGAGTTGGAGTTGCGGTGATAGCCGAGTTGAAGAAGGCGTCGCCCTCGAAGGGATTGATTCGCGCGGAATTTTGTGTGGAAGAGTTGGCCAAAGAACTGGAAGCGGCCGGGGCAGCGGCGCTTTCAGTGCTGACCGATGAGGAGTTCTTTCAAGGGTCGCTCGGGAATTTGCAGCTGGCTTCGGCGGCGGTGAAGATTCCTTGTCTGCGCAAAGATTTTGTTGTGGATCAATTTCAGTTGCTGGAGGCACGGGCGAATTCCGCGGATGCGGTATTGCTGATTGTGGCGGCTTTGACGCAGATAGAATTGACGAAGCTGGCGGTGGGTGCTCGCGCGCGTGGGCTCGACGTTTTGTGCGAAGTGCATGATGAGGAAGAGTTGCAGCGCGCCTTGGATGCGGGATGCGATTTGATTGGGGTGAACACGCGCGATCTGCGTACGTTCAAAGTGGATGCGGAGACGGCGTTCCGGCTGGCGGAGAGGCTTCCGAAGACTGTGTTGAAAGTGGCGGAGAGCGGGATTCGGTCGGGAGAAGACATTACGCGGCTGCGGGCGGCGGAGTATCAGGCGTTCTTGATTGGCGAGTCGCTGATGCGGGCAGAGCGACCAGGTGAAGCGCTGCGGGATTTAGTTGCTAGCGCCGAGTACCGAGTACCGAGTCGTCCATAAGCGTGGGCGCGAATTCTTTTACTTGCAGCGGACAACTTTGTTTATGACTTGGGTGAAGATTTGTGGGATGACGAATTTGGAGGACGCGCTGACCGCGGTTGAGGCCGGGGCGGATGCGGTGGGGTTTGTGTTTTATGAGAAGAGTCCGCGGAAGATTAGTGTAAAGGCGGCGCGGGAGATTGTGGAGCAGCTGCCGGGGAGTGTGGAGAAGGTGGGAGTGTTTGTGAATCACGCTGCGGAACAGGTGGCGGAGGTTTCGGATCAAGTCGGATTAGGCGCAGTGCAAATTTATCCCCTGGCCTCCGGTGGAGCTCTGCTCCGGGATTTCCTGCCGAACAGAAAGCAGCGCACATTTGTGGCTGTACCTGGCCAACGGTTTACTTCGGAAGGGAGTTTTGGGATTTTCCTTTCGCGTGAATTTCTGAGCGGTATCAATGCGCTTTTCATAGATTCGGGAAGTGTGCAGCAGCCCGGTGGGACTGGAAGGAATTTCGATTGGAAGAGCGCGGCCGATTCGGTCAGGTTGATTGGCGAAACCATACCAGTTGTCATCGCGGGTGGGTTGACAGCAGAAAATGCCGCCGAGGCTATACGGATTCTGAAGCCTTGGGGAGTGGATGTGGCTTCTGGCGTCGAGGCGCGGCCGGGGAAGAAGGATCCGGAGAAGGTGCGGGCGTTTGTGAAGGCGGTGCGGGACGCGGATCGGAAGACTGGTTAGAGATGGCTACGGTTCCTAGACCAATCAAAGTCAAAACCCCCGCCCTCTCGCAAAGAACGCGAGAAGGACGGGGCACCCACAGCGTTACTGTGCCCGAGAGCGTTCCGGGGCGGTTTGGGGTTTATGGTGGGCGGTATGTGCCGGAGACTTTGATGGCTGCGCTGGAGGAATTGGAGCGCGAGTATGAGAAGGCCAAGCGCGATCCGAAATTTCAAAAAAGACTCGACCAGTTGCTGCGGACTTACGCGGGGCGTCCTACGCCTTTGACTTTTGCTGGGCGCCTTACGCAGAAGTTGGGCGGGGCGAAGATTTATTTGAAGCGGGAAGATTTGCTGCATACTGGGGCGCACAAGATCAATAACTGTCTGGGGCAGGCGCTGCTTGTGGAGCGCATGGGCAAGCGGCGCGTAATTGCGGAAACTGGTGCTGGGCAGCATGGTGTGGCTACGGCGACCGTGTGCGCGCTGCTGGGTTTTGAGTGCGTCGTGTACATGGGAACGGAAGACATGCGGCGGCAGGAGTTGAATGTGTTCCGCATGCGGTTGCTGGGAGCGGAGGTGCGCGGGGTGGACGCGGGGTCGCGGACTTTGAAGGATGCGATCAACGAGGCGATGCGTGATTGGGTTACGAATGTGCGGACTACGCATTATTTGTTGGGGAGCGTGCTGGGGGCGCATCCATATCCGACGATGGTTCGGGATTTTCATCGCGTGATTGGACGCGAGGCGCGGGCGCAGATTTTGAAGGCCGAAGGGAAACTTCCGGCGGCGGTGATTGCCTGCGTGGGCGGGGGATCGAACGCGATTGGAATTTTCTATGAGTTCATAAAAGACAAAAAAGTTCGCTTGATTGGAGTGGAGGCCGGCGGGCGCGGCGGAGCGCTGGGCGAACATGCGGCGCGGTTTCGCGGAGGATCCCCGGGGGTTTTACAGGGGACTTATTCTTACGTGCTGCAGGATGCGGCGGGGCAGATTGCTAATACGCATTCGGTATCGGCGGGGCTCGATTATCCATCGATTGGGCCTGAGCATGCGGCGTTGAGAGATTCTGGTCGGGCGGAGTATGTTTCCGCATCCGATGCGGAGGCGCTGGAGGCTACTACTTTGCTGGCGGGCACGGAAGGGATTATTCCGGCGCTGGAATCGGCGCATGCTGTGGCGGAGGTGGTTAAGCGCGCGCCTGGGATGAAGAAATCCGATGTGGTGATTGTGAATATTTCCGGGCGCGGGGATAAGGACATCGGGATTTTGCGGGAAGCACTTTCGCTGAAGTGAAAAAAGTCAAAATCTTTACCACAGAGGCCACGGAGGTTCACGGGGTAAATCTCTCGCTTCCTGATTTCGATTATGCCTTTATCTTTTTACAAGAAGCCGGCGCTCGTGGTGTATGTGACTTGCGGGGATCCCGACCTCGCGACTACACGGGCTGTCGTGTTGGCTGCGATTGAGGCGGGTGCGGATGTGATCGAGTTGGGCGTGCCGTTCAGCGATCCGGTGGCGGATGGTCCGGTAATTCAGCGGGCCAGTGAGCGGGCTTTGAAACACGGGACATCGCTGGCGCAGGTGCTCACGCTGGCGGCTGAGGTGCGGCAGCACGCGCAGTCTACTGGGCTGGTTGTGTTTTCGTACCTCAATCCGCTTTTGCGGATGGGGATGGAGAAGTTCTGCATGGTGGCGCGGCATGCCGGCGTGGATGGCGTGCTGGTGACGGATTTGCCGGTAGACGAGGCTGGCGAGTACTTGCGGGCTATGAAAGAGAATGATTTAGCGCCGGTTTTTCTGGCGGCGCCGACCAGCCCGGATGCGCGGTTGAAGCGGATTGCGGAGGCGTCACGCGGATTTGTCTATGCTGTATCACGCACGGGAGTGACGGGGGCGCGGCAGCAGTTGGCGGATGACGCTCAGAGATTAGTGCGGCGATTGCGGCGAATGACCAAGCTGCCGATTGCAGTTGGGTTCGGAATTTCGACAGCGGAGCAGTTCGCTGAAGTCGGCAAGTTTACCGATGCGGTGGTGGTGGGCAGCGCGATCGTGGAAACGATTGAGCGGAACCCCGGGAGCGAAGCGGCGGCCGTGGGAGAATTTGTCGCGAAGCTGACGGGTAGCAGTTTCGCGAAGGTTTCAACGATCGGCAGTCTGAGACGCGACAAAACGGGGCGATTATAGAAATGCCTTGCGAAGTCGGATGTGGTGCCGGCGTGCAAGGGGTCCTTCGGCTGCGGTTGTGCTTGGCTTTCGCCAAGCACAATCCTCGCTCAGGATGACAAAGTTGGAATGAGAATTCCATGGATATTGCGGGTTGGCGGAAGAAGATTGATGAGCTTGACCGGCGGCTGGTGGAGTTGTTGAGCGAGCGGGCGCGGGCTGCGATGGAGATTGGGCGGTTGAAGCGGGATACCTCTTTGCCAATTTATGAGCCGGAGCGGGAGCGTACTGTGTTTGAGAATGTACAACGGATGAATGGGGGTCCGCTGCCGGGGCGGGATGTGGTGCGCATTTTTGAACGGATTATGGATGTGATGCGGAACATTCAGAAGGAAGGGATTGGAGCCAAGGGGGACGCGGCGAAGGCGGAGACGGAGTTGGATTCGGACGTGAATGATTGAAAATCGTCGTTAGCCGCTGGTCGTTCGCTTTGCGCGGCGCTGAAGCGCCCTGGGTTTGCGCGAGTGCGTGTTCAGCAAAATGGGCGGGATCGCGGGTTGTGAATGCGACAGCAGGTTCCTCGCTTCGCTCGGAATGACAAAAATGTACGGCGAATGAGCAGTCTGGAAACCAGAAGCTAGGAGCTAGAAGCTAGAAGCTAGAAGCTAAAAGCTAAAAGCTAAAAGCTAAAAGCTAAAAGCTTAAGAGCTAGAAGCAAGAAGCAGAGACTTTTTATGATTGTGGCAATGCAAGACGTGGCGGATGAGGGGCAGATTCAGCAGGTGATTGAGCACCTGGTGAAGATGGGGTTTGAAGTGCACCGGTCGACCGGGGCGCGGCAGACTGTGCTGGGCGCGGTGGGAGCGGGGATTGATTTTGACATCCGCAATCTGGAGTTGCTGCCGGGAGTGCAGGAAGTCCATCGCATCAGTTCGCCTTATAAGCTGGCGGGGAAAGGATTTCGTCCCGAGGGGACGATCGTCAAGCTGGCAAATGACGTTGCTATTGGAGGAAATGAAGTTGTCGTGATGGCGGGGCCCTGCTCGGTGGAATCGCGCGAACAGCTTTTTGCAACGGCGGAAGCGGTGGCGAAGTCTGGGGCGCGCGTGCTGCGAGGCGGCGCGTTCAAGCCGCGGAGTTCTCCTTATTCTTTTCAGGGCCACGGAGAAGATGCGCTGAAATTGCTGCGCGAGGCGGGAGACAAGTTCAAGCTGCTGGTGATCAGCGAGGTGATGGAGATCTCACAAATTGCGATGCTGTTGCCTTATGTCGACATTTTGCAGGTGGGCGCGCGCAACATGCAGAACTTTAATCTGCTGCGCGAACTGGGAAAGGTGCGCAAGCCGGTGCTGCTGAAGCGAGGGATTGCGGCAACTTTGGAAGAGTTGCTGCTCTCGGCGGAATATATTATGGCTGGCGGAAATTACGACGTGATTTTGTGCGAGCGCGGAATCCGGACGTTCGAGACTTACACGCGGAACACGATGGATATTTCCGCGATTCCGATTATCCACAAACTGTCGCATTTGCCGATGACGGCCGATCCTTCGCATGGAACGGGCCGGCGCGACAAGGTTGCGCCGATGGCGCGCGCCTCAGTGGCGGCGGGAGCGGATGCGCTGCTCATCGAAGTGCATTGCGATCCGGACAAGGCATGGTCAGATGGAGCGCAGTCGCTGTTTCCTGAGCAGTTCTCGAAATTAATGGATGAGTTGCGGATGATTGCGCCGGCCGTGGGACGGAAAATTGGGTAATTGAGAAATTTAGTAATTGAGTAATTCGAGCTTCCGGGCGCAGTCTATTTTTCAAATTACACAATTGCTAAATTTCCCAATCACCCAATTCTGCTTATGCCAATCCGGCAAATCACGATTGTTGGCACGGGGCTGATTGGCGGATCGTTTGCGCTGGCGCTGCGGAAGCGCGGATTCGCCGGGCGGATTGTGGGGTGCGACCGAGAGTCGACGCTCAAAAAAGCGAAGATGCGGGGTGTGATCGATAACGGATTGATCGAGCCTGCGGACGCGGTGCACGGCAGCCAGTTGGTGGTGCTGGCGACTCCGGTTCTGGCGATTGTGGATTTGATTGGGCGCCTGGGGCCGGGGCTGCCGGCCAGCACTTTGCTGACGGACGTGGGAAGCACGAAGGCGCTGGTGGCGGAGCGGGCGCTGAACGTATTTGGGAAAAATGCGGGGAAGCGATTCCTGGGCGGGCATCCGATGGCGGGGAGAGAGCATAGCGGCGTGGATTATGCGGATGCCGACTTGTTCCAGAATGCAGTGTGGTTTCTGACGCCGCTGCCTGGACAAAATTTGCACGAAGGAATGTTCGCGGAGTTTGTGGGATGGATTGATCAGATTGGAGCGCGCGTTGCGATGCTGCCGCCGGAGGATCACGACCGGCTGTGCGCGTGGATCAGCCATGTTCCGCAGATGATTTCGACGGCTCTGGCGGCGGCCCTGGTGGAGGAGTTTGGAGAAGAAGCGCCATTGCTACCGGCGGGTGGACGTGCGCTGCAGGAGATGACGCGGATTTCGGCGAGTCCGTATTCGATGTGGCGGGACATTGCGATCAGCAACAAGGCCAATCTGGAGGATGCGCTGTTCAAGCTGGAGCAGCGGCTGGCGCACATTCGGGAGAATCTAGCGACTCGGGGGCTGGCGGAAGAGTTTGAGCAGGCGCATGGGCTGAAGAAGAGTCCGGGGAAGAAGGAGTAGTGCAGTGGGCAGTGATCAATGGCCAGTGATCAGTTGTCGATCCACACTAGCCACTGACCACTGATTTCATTAGAATTGCGGACGTTATGAATAAGGTTGTGGCCAGTGCGGAAGAGGCGATTCGGGATGTGGGTGACGGTTCCGTCATCATGCTGGGAGGGTTCGGGCTGTGCGGGATTCCGGAGAATCTGATTCGCGCGCTGGTGCGCAAGGGATCGAAGAATCTTACGACCATCAGCAATAACGCTGGCGTGGATGGATTTGGGGTTGGGTTGCTGCTGGCGGCGGGGCAGATTCGGAAGCACATTGGAACCTACGTGGGAGAGAACAAACTGCTGGAATCGATGGTCCTGGCGGGGAAGGTGGAACTCGACCTCGTGCCGCAGGGAACGCTGTCTGAGCGGATGCGCGCTGCCGGCGCGGGAATTCCCGCGTTCTTTACTCCCACTGGCGTGGGGACGTTGGTTGCATCGGGGAAAGAGACGCGTGAGTTCGACGGCCGGCCCTATGTGATGGAGCGCTGGCTGAAGGCGGACTTTGCATTCGTCAGGGCGTGGAAGGGCGACCGCATGGGGAACCTGGTGTACCGCAAGACGGCGCGGAATTTTAATCCCATGATGGCGACGGCGGCGAAGGTGACGATTGCTGAGGTGGAGCAGTTGGTGGATGTGGGCGAGTTGGATGGCGATTTGGTGCACACGCCTTCTGTTTATGTGAAGCGGATTTTTCAGGGGGAGTCGTACGAGCGGCGGATTGAGAAGAGAACGGTGAGGAAGGCCGTCGTTGGTCGTTAGTCGTTGGTTGTTAGTCGTTGGTCGTGGCAAAGGCGAGACGTCAAATGGCCATCGACTAACGACCATCGACTAACGACGCATTAGGAGCTATGGAAAAGCCTGGAAAAGACATCGAAAAGCGCGAGCGGATTGTGAACCGGATTGCGCGCGAGCTGCGCGACGGGTTCTACGTCAACCTCGGGATTGGGATGCCTACGCTGGTTGCGAATTGTGTTCCGGCCGGGATGGAGGTCATCCTTCAATCCGAGAATGGGATGCTGGGGATTGGGCCTTATCCGGTCGAGGGCACGGAGGATGCCGACCTGATCAATGCGGGCAAAGAAACAGTCACCGAGATGCCGGGGACGTCGTATTTTTCGAGCGCCGATTCGTTCGCGATGATTCGCGGCGGGCACGTTGATTTGAGCGTGCTGGGCGCGATGGAAGTGGATGAGGCGGGGAACCTGGCGAACTGGATGATCCCCGGCAAAATGGTAAAGGGCATGGGTGGGGCGATGGATCTGGTGGCCGGAGCGCGGCGCACGGTGGTCGCAATGGAGCATACGACGCGGGAGGGCGCTCCGAAAATCTTGAAGGCGTGCACGCTGCCGCTTACTGGGGTGAAAGTTGTGGATACGATCGTGACTGAGATGGCGTACATCCGCGTGACAGAGCGGGGGTTAGTGCTGGAGGAAGTGGCTCCGGGGCTGACGGCGGAGGATGTGCAGCGGGCGACGGGGGCGAGGTTGATCGTCAGCGAGAATCTGAAGGTGATGGAGGGTTAGCGCCGGGCTGAAGCCCTGTCTCTGATACGTGCTTTACGCGGCGCTGAAGCGCCGCTCTTCCACGGTGCTGCATGCGGCTGAGAGCGGGATAAAGCACTTACCTCGGGGGCTAAAGCCCGTCCGTTTAGTGGTCCTTTCTCGCAGCGCTGCGCCCAAAATCCAATTGTCCTAGATTCGAAACGGCGCGGCCAGCAGCCGGAACGGCAGCGTGATCGCGAGGAAAATAATCTCCAGCACTCCATGCACTGCTACGCCGATGATGCGAAACGGCAGCAACAGCAGCCAGATGAACGGATATGCGATGAGCGCCAGCACAGCCAGCGGCCAGCAGATTACAAAGAGGATGCACCACAGGAGGAAAGTCAACATGAGGCCTCCTTCCTTTCTTCCTGTTTAATTGTACGGCGATGGGTGCGGGAAAGTTCCGAGTGGGAATGCCTGGCGAGGCCGGCTGCATCGAAGGGAGTAGGGATTCTTCGACTTGTGCTCGCTATCGCTCGCCCTTCGCTCAGAATGACAGTGCCCCGAGGGAGCGCTTATTCGTAGCGCAGGGCTTCCGCGGGGAGCACTCTGCCCGCCGACCATGATGGGTAGAGGGTTGCTATGAAAGAAATCCCGACGGCTCCCAGCGCTACGAATATGCCATCGGTGAGACGCGGGGCGAAGGGCACGTAGTCGATGGAGTAGACCTCGGGGGAGAGCGAGATGATGTGATAGTGGCCTCCCGCGTAGGAGATGGCATAGCCCAGCAGCAGGCCGATCGCCGTGCCAATTACGCCGATCAGCACTCCCTGGGCGATAAAGACGTTGCGCACTTGCGATTGGCGCGTGCCCATCGACATCAGCACGGCGATGTCCTTGGTCTTTTCCATGACCATCATGATCAGAGAAATCAGAATGTTCAGGGCGGCAACAAAAACGATCAGTCCCGTGGTGATGTAAGTGACCAGGCGCTCCATGTTGAGGGCGTGAAACAGAGCTTTGTTTTGCTCCTTCCAGTTCGTGGTCATAAAGCCTTTGCCGGCCGCGTCCTCAAGTTGGCGGGCGACTATATCTGCCCTATCAATGTCGTCGACCTTAAACTCGATTACGGAAATCAAGTCGCCGAGGCCGAACAGGTGTTGCGCGTCGGACAGCCTTGTGAACGCCCACGACGAGTCGTAATCGAAGAAGCCGGAGTTGAAAACTCCCACCACGCGGAAGCGGCTGTATTTCGGAACCATGCCGAAGGGAGTTAATTCTCCCTGCGGGCTAGTTACCAGGACGACGGAACCTACTGTGGCGCCCAGGTTGTCGGCCATATCTTTGCCGAGAATGATTGGCGGCATAGCGGCGACACGGGCGTGGACGCTGGCCAGGGAATCGGAAGAATCGTCACTCTCGGTCCCCACTTGATCTTTCTCTTTTTCTGACTCGCGAAATGTTTCTTCCAGCGCCGCGGGGGAACCTTCCTTTATGGTGCTGAGCAAATCGCCGACCTTGCGCTCATCGGCTGGAATCATGCCTTTGAGGACTGCGCCGCGGGCCCGCGGTCCTCGCGAGATCAGCACTTGCTCAAAGATGGCGGGGGCCGCGGCGACCACGTGCGGCTGTTTGGAGAGACGCTCGAGCAGCGCGGGCCAGTCTTTAATGCCGTCGTCGGCAATGCGGAGAAGGCTTACGTGGGAGGTGGATCCGATCAGGCGCTCCTGCAAGTCCTGACGGAAGCCGTTGTTGATGGCCAGCGCTACGATGAGCGAAGCGACGCCCGCGGCTACTCCTATGATCGAGATGCCGGTGATGATGCCGATGAACGCCTGGCGGCGCTTAGCGCGCAGGTAGCGGGTCGCGATGAAGAGTTCAAAGCGCATGCGAAAATCAGCAGTCAGCAATTAGCCAGATCGGATTATAGCCGCCGCCCATATCGATCCATTGAGATCCCGATTCTTGGCACAACTGCAGGCACTTTTGATCTGTACCGGCGGTAGTCTTCGCCGAACCTCTTCTCCAATTCCTCATCTTCCATCCTGATCATTAGTGCGCCGGTTGCGATGGCGAATGCGGTCAGCGCCCAGCAGACTACCAGCCCCGTGCCGACTCCCCAAGCCAGCATTTCGCAGAGATGGCCAAGATAAACGGGATGGCGCACGCGGGCGCGAATGCCTGTGGTTACTAAGCGTTGCTGCCTAGGGCTCGGCAGGATCTCGGGTAGTCCCCCGAGTTGGGACAGGCTGAACTCGGTGTGAGAACGTTTGTAGAGCAACAGGCCTGCGCAGAATAGAGCGCCGGCGGGAATCCAAGCCCATCTGTTTTCATAGAGCGAAATGCTGCGCCAGGGGGTTGTGATCGCCGCCACGAGTGCCCACAGCCCGATCCAGGTGGGCAGGAGAATCCGGTACGGGGATTGTCGGCGGGAGCGCCAGAATTCTGCTCGCGGATGGATCAGCAGCCAGAATGCCGGGATGGTGGAGTAGACGACGCAGGCAGTCCATCCGACAGTTCGCAACAGCGTGAGCATGAGTCGATTCTAGCCTGATAGATATGGCGCACCATGCAGGCCTTGCCGTTCTGTGGCACATTAGAGGCTCGACAGATCCATGCCCACCCCCGCCGACTCCAGAGCCGGACGCATCGCCTTTACGCATCCGGATTTCGTGCTGTTTCAGATCGCCCGCTTCCTCATTGTCGCAGCTGTCGAAATGCAGGCGGTTGCGGTGGGATGGCAGGTGTATGACATCACAAAGCGCGCTCTCGACTTGGGGCTGGTGGGGCTGGCACAGTTTCTTCCGGGAATTTTGCTGTTCCTGGTTTCGGGACATGCGTCTGACCGTTTCGACCGGCGCAAGGTGTTGGGGGCTTGCTATGCGGGTTATGCGCTATGCTCCGGGCTTTTGCTGATGCTCGCGCAGCGCGGGGCGCATTCGGTTCAACCCATCTATGCCGTGCTGATTCTGCTGGGCGTAGTGCGTTCGTTCAATGGGACGGCCAGCCGCTCGATTCTGCCGCAACTGGTCCCCGAAGAACACTTTGCCAACGCGGTAGCCTGGAACGCGACTACATTTCAGACTGCCACAATTCTTGGGCCATCTCTCGGCGGAATTCTTTATGCACTCTTCCGCGGGCCGTCCGCGGTTTACGCCGCAGCCATGGTGACGGCCCTGGGTGCGCTGGCTTCGACTTTCCGCATCAAGACGCGGCCGCAGGCGCGGCGACGCGAGCCCATGACTGCGAAGACGATTCTCGCCGGACTGCACTTCATATGGCGCGAGAAACTGGTTCTAGGCGCGATTTCTCTGGACTTATTTGCGGTGCTGCTTGGCGGAGCCGTGGCGCTGCTGCCGGTCTATGCTCGCGAGATTCTGCACACCGGGCCGTGGGGTCTGGGGCTGTTGCGGACCGCTCCGGGAGTGGGCGCGGCCGTGATGGCTATGGCGCTGGCGCATCGTCCGCTGCGCGGACGATCCGGGCCAACGCTGCTGTGGTCGGTGGCCGGCTTCGGAATCTGCACCATTATTTTTGGCGTTTCACGCAGCTTGGTTCTCTCGCTGATATCGCTGATCCTTCTCGGTGCCTCCGACATGGTCAGCGTGATCATTCGCGCGACCCTGGTGCAGTTGCGCACGCCCGATGAAATGCGCGGGCGCGTGACGGCCGTGGATATGGTTTTCATCGGAGCATCCAATGAACTGGGGCAGTTTGAATCGGGACTGACGGCGCAGTGGTTTGGCACGGTTCCTGCCGTTTTGCTGGGTGGAGTGGGAACGCTGGTGGTGATCGCCTTGTGGGCGTGGAGATTTCCTGAACTGCGACGCGCAGGGAAACTCAGTGCCATGAAGAGTGTGGCCGAAGAGGCTGCAGAAATGGCGGAGAGAGTGCAGTGACCAGACAGCGGGCCACTCGTGGCAATGCTTTACAAGCACAGCACTGCCGCGGGCGGATGACTAGGGGGCAAGGCGCGAAGAACTATTTTCCCCGCACGAGGCTCTTGGCTGCGCCCATGTTTTCATAGCGATCGTAGACGCGCACGACCACGACGTGCTCGGACGATGCAGCACCGTCTTTCGCGGTTTCCGGCGTAACTTTGAAATCGTAGTTCTCCGTTCGGGCGTCGGAGAGCTGGCCGACCGGCTCTACGTACTTCCACTCGCCGGCGTCCACGGAATATTCCGCCCGCTTGATCGTGGAAAATCCATCGACGGCGCGGAAGGTAACATGAAGCTGTCCGCCATCGACCGACGCGGACAGATTTTCAATGCGCGGCGGGGTCGTATCCACCTCAAACCGCCGGCTCTCCTTCGATGCGGTTAATGCCTCACCGGGCGAATGCGAGGGCGCATCCGAGGCAACTATTTTCACCGTATAACCGCCATCCGGCAGCAGGCTGGCGTCGAACGAATAAACCTTGTCGCTGAGGTTGTCTTTCAGCAAGAGCCAGCGGGTTTCACCGTCACCGCGGTAGTAGACCGAGTAGACGAGTTGGTCGTCATTGTCATCGCGCGCCGTCCACTTCACTCCAATCGAGTCGCGATCGCGCGAACTCGGCGTCAGCCCTTCAAAACGTGTCCCGGAGGATCCGCTGGAATCCGATCCGCCCTGGCCGGCGACTTTCGGCAACGGCTGGTATTTGAGGCCGATCTGGACGGTCACATCGTCAATCTCAGGAGCGGCATTTTTGGGCAGATAACTGAGGGCGACGCTATCCACGCGGGGCGAGGGGGTTCCCGTGTGCAGCACAGCTTTCCACTGAGCGTAGCGCGCCGCTGGAATTCCGGTTTCACCGTTCTTGGTCAGGTCAGTCTTGCTGAGGTCGATCTTCTTCCACGGACTCCAGTTGCGGTCGGGATTGTCGACGTTGCCGCTGCGCGTATAAAGATCGACGCTGCCTGCGCTGCGAAACTCGGCGCGTCCCCAGCGCGAGAAAATCTTGGCGTCAAAAACATCGCTCTCATAAGTGCCCTCGCTTTGCGGCTGAGGTCCCAGCACGAATACCTTCCCCAGATTACTGGTCGCGGCGTACAGGCCACCGCCGGGAGCCCTGGCAAATGCGGTGACCTGCGAGGCCGGCGCTTTCAACAGATCGGAATACTCATCGAGCCCGGTGATGGCGAAAATATGGCCGCGATTGCCCGTACCGGCCAGCAAACGTCCCTGGGAGTCGAAGGCCAGGGCATAAACAATATCTTCGCGCGAGGTCCAAACCTTTGCGGGCGAACCGTCCGGTGCAATGCGATAGACATCCGACCCGCCGCTTGCTCCTCCGCCGGGAAATGGAAATGGTCCAGAAGCTTGGGGCGCCGCAGGCGCGGGCGTGATCGAGATACCGGGCGCTGGAGTTGTCGTATTCGCGGCGGGTGTGTTTGCGCTCAGCAGCAGAGACGCGGCCAAGCCGGATGTGCTCGTTCCGCCGGTGCGCTTCTCGCCCACCGCCGCTGCGTAGATGTTTCCTGCGTGATCGAGCGCCAGCGCCGTGATCTCCTTCTTGGGAGCGCTGTACAGCACGAATCCCTCGCCGGCGGGAGAAATGCGGTAGATGAGACCACTACCGTCGGAGCCGGCAATCAGATTTTCCTGGGCATCGAAAGCCAGAACGCGAATATGGGTCTCATCGCTCTTGAAGAAGACGGAATGCTCGCCCTTTGGCGTGACGCGATAAATTTCCCCGTGGTCGCCAGTGGCTACATAGAGGTCGCCGGACTTATCCAGCGCCAGGTCCCAGATATATTTGGTATGCGGTTCGAAGTAGACCGACGAACTCCACGAGGGGTCGGCGGCCGGCTTGGCCGTATCTTTCGCTTTTCCTTTGTCGGCAGCCGCATCCTGCGGTGGATCGGCCTTTGCCGCCTGTCCTTTGCCTGCCGCCTTGTGTTCCAGCTTGTAGACTTTGCCATCGGGAGCGGTGGCCGCGTAGATTGTGCCTCCGGGGCCGGTGCGAAGCACCTGCACCTGGAGTTCTTTGGGTTCAAAGATGATTGTCGCCTTACCCTCGGGCGTGATGCGGTACACGCGGGCGGGCGCGCCCGCCGCCACATAAACGTTTCCTGTATCGTCGGCGGCTATCGCCCAGATGTAGGTGGAAGGTGTGGCGTAAAGGCTCTTGAAGGTGGGCGCCAGCTCCAGGCCGCCGACGCTGCGGATGGCCACGCCCGTCGCCGTGCCCTTGGTCAGTTCGTCAAATTTGGACTGTTCCCAGCTGCGCGTACCCTCGGCGAATGCTGTCGGAACCAGCCTGGAACTCATCCAGTTTGTGAGGAGGAAACCAGCCAGAAGGAAGAAGAAAAGCTTTCGCGCACTCTGCAATTTTATACCTCGAAGCGATGTTGGGCAGAATCTCCAGATTATCACGCTTGACCGGATCGAGGCTGACGACCGGGCCCCGGCAGAACCCCGATTCTCCGTGGTATTGTAAGATTTCATGCACTCCCCGCGTCAGGATCTGCTGCGAATGCTGGCCTACAAGTCTTTCCGGCTGGGCGAGTTCAAGCTCTCTTCGGGCGGTACCAGCGACTACTACATCGACTGCCGCACTACCACGCTTGATGCCAAGGGTGCGCGCGTGACGGGTGAGGTGTTTTCCGACGAGATCCGGCAGCGGGGATGGAAGCCGCAGGCGATCGGGGGGCTGACCATGGGCGCCGATCCCATCGTGACGGCGGTCTCGGTGGTAAGCGGCGAACTGAGCGGTTTTCTTGTGCGCAAGGCGGAAAAGCAGCACGGCACCGGACAGCGCATCGAAGGCTTTCGTCAGAAGGGTGCGCGCGTGGTGATTGTCGACGATGTTTGTACGAGCGGCGCGTCCACGGTGCAGGCGATCGAGGCGGCGCGTGAATTTGGATTTGAGGTTGTGGGCGCGATGTGCCTGGTGGAGCGCGAAGAAGCGAAGGGAAGGCCGAGTGTGGAGAAGGCTGCGGCCCCGGCGCCATTCGTGGCCATCTTCACCGCCAGCGATGTCCGCGCCGAGCATGTTAGGCAGACCGACGACACTGCCATGATTTTTGCCGTCGCAGCGAGTTGCGAAATCTGCGGACGGGCGGCGGTGACGAATGTTCCGGGCAACAGATGTGCGGCGCATAGGATTTAGCGCTTTCGAGCAGCGCCGAGCTACGGCAAGGTCGTCCCAACGAGAGCTGGCTGCTCAGATCAGGCGGGGGCTTCATGGTCTATGAGAGATTGGTGAGGACAATAGCGTTCCGCGTCCTCGTCATAGTCGTGGTGTTGTGCGCGGGGTACGCGGTTTTGCGCTCGTCTGGAATTGTTGATCCAGGCGCCTGTATTTCTGAAGAGCTGGAGACAGTCCCAAGTTTGGCGGGTGCGAAGGTTGAGGTTGTTTACACGAACTGCGATACTTTGGCGAAGGACGAGGCAATTAGCGTTTACTTCTCCAGGGAAACCCCTCAGAAAGAGTCATGGTTTGCAAAATGGCTGAATCGCAGAACGCTCGTTTTTCGTTACGACCCAGGGAGACCGGGCAGTCCATTACCGTCTGTAACACATCCGTCTAAATCTACAATTCTGATTTCTGTCCCCGAGGTCTCATCCGTGGCCTATCAGAGCCGGCCTGGCGAGACACGTCGATCGAATATGCAATAGGGAAGCTTTACTATCCTACGAAACCGAAGTAGCGTTACCTTCACCGGCAAAGTTTCCTAGCAACCTACGGATCCTTCGACTGTGGTGATGATTCCCGTTTGAAAACGCTTTTGCTCAGGGCGACAATAAAAAGAAATGATTCAAACTCTCGAATGGACTGAACACGGCGTACGCTTCATCGATCAGACGAAGCTGCCCACGGAAGAAACCTACGTCACCTGCAAGACGCACGAGCAGGTTGCAGACGTGATCCGGAGCATGGTGGTGCGCGGCGCGCCCGCCATCGGCGTCGCTGCGGCTATGGGAATTGCGTTGGCTGTAAAGAATTCCAAAGCCGAATCCACAGCCGATCTCAAGCGCGACTTCGATCAGGCCTGCGACGTGATCGGCAAGACTCGTCCGACCGCCGTCAACTTGTTCTGGGCCATCCGACGCATGCAGGAGAAGTTCGAGCGCTTGCGCATTCGTCCTGTCGCGCAAATCAAGCAGGAACTTATCGAAGAATCCAAGCGCATGCACGCCGAAGACATCGCCGCCAATCAGGCTATGGGACGCAACGGCGCCACACTGATGCCAAGCGAAGGCGGAGTGCTTACACACTGCAATGCCGGCGCGCTGGCCACGGCGGGCTACGGCACTGCCCTGGGCGTGATCCGCGCGGCCGTCGAGCAAGGCAAGAAGATTCATGTCTACGCCGATGAAACCAGGCCCTTCCTGCAAGGCTCGCGGCTAACTGCTTGGGAGCTGATGAAAGACGGTATACCTACGACCGTCATCTCCGACAACATGGCCGGAGCGATGATGAAGCAGGGTAAAATTGGAGCCATCGTGGTGGGCGCTGACCGGGTTGCGGCCAACGGCGACGTCGCCAATAAAATCGGCACATATACCGTGGCAGTGCTGGCGAAGGAAAACGGTATTCCGTTTTACGTGGCCGCGCCGCTTTCGACCATCGACTTCGCCTGCCCTGACGGCAGCAAGATTCCCATCGAGCAGCGCAACCCCAAGGAAGTCACGCACATCGCCGGCAAGCAGATGACGCCAGACGGCGTGTCGATCGAGAATCCCGCCTTCGACGTGACTCCGGCGAAGTATGTAACCGCGATCATTACCGAGCGGGGCATCGCTCGAGCGCCGTACGACGACTCCCTTCGTGGGCTGGCGCACAGGGAATCCCGGGTTGAGGTCTAGGCGTTTCCACTTCCGGTATTGGATTGAGGATGCTGCGCCGTGACACTGGTCACATCGCGGGAACTCGCCCCCGAGTATCGTTTTCAATAGGTGTTCTCTGTCGAGGCCCAAAATGGTTCGAACGGGCCATAGCGGAGCCTGGGCTGCGGTGTGAGAAGATGACTTTTCTACCGTTCCCGCTTTGGACAACTAAGGCCGGAACAGGATGTACCGAAGCCGAGGCAGCGTGCATCTAAGGGAACAGATGGCGGAACAGGTTGCGGAACAAGCGGCGCTGCTCCGGGTTCAAGGATTAAAGAAGGTTTTCCGGTCCGGCGAATCGGATCTGGTGCTCTTTGAGAATTTATCGTTTGAGGTGAAGCGCGGTGAGATGCTGGCGATCGTCGGCGAGTCAGGCGCGGGGAAGAGTACCTTGTTACACATCCTTAGCGCCCTTGATCACGCTTCCGCGGGTGACGTATACTGCGCGCAATTGCAACTGAATGCGCTATCGGCGGACGAAGCGGCGGAGTTTCGGAATCGCGACGCGGGCTTTGTCTGGCAATTTCATTATCTGCTGCCGGAATTCACGGCGGCGGAAAACGTGGCAATGCCGCTGCTGGTACGGGGGCGTAACTGGGCAGAGGCGGCGCCTGAAGCTTTACGCTGGCTGCGTGAGGTCGGGTTGGAGCAGCGCGGGCATCACCGCTCGGGAGAGCTTTCGGGCGGGGAGCAGCAGCGGGTGGCTCTAGCGCGGGCGCTCATTACCGGTCCAAAGTTGTTGCTGGCGGATGAGCCTACCGGCGACCTCGACGGGCAAACCGCGGAAGCGGTTTTCGAATTGATCGCGCGGCTACATCGCGAGCACCAGCTCACCTCCCTGATCGCAACGCATAACTTGTCGTTCGCGCGGCGCTGCCATCGGGTTCTGCGGCTGGAGCGCGGGCACGTGGAAGAGATCAGGCCGGAGTCGTTACCGGCCTAGAAAAACCGGCCGCGGAGGAGCAAGATAAGTAAGATGCAAGATAAGTAAGACAATGTGCAAGAAAAGGGGTTAATCGGCAGCCGGAGGGACTTGAACAGGTTCCTTCAGTAACATCATATAAACGTTTGAGTACTTGGGTTCGGTGGCCGTTTGATTGCATAATGAGGATAGTGACGCAGGTCACCGGCGTTAAAGATTTTTAGGGGTCCAGGTCGAGCGGGTTCAAGCTTCTTCTCGGCCGGAGATGTCAGGGGGAAGGGCATTATGTTTGAACGTTATACGGAGAAAGCCAGGCGCGTCATCTTTTTTGCGCGCTACGAAGCAAGCCAGTTCGGGTCTCCATACATCGAGACCGAGCATCTGCTGCTGGGGCTCCTGCGCGAAGATAAGGCCCTGACCAATCGATTCCTGCGCTCGCACGCCTCTGTGGAGTCGATCCGCAAGCAGATCGAGGGTCACACCACGATTCGGGAAAAAGTCTCGACCTCGGTGGACCTCCCGCTCAGCAACGAGTGCAAGCGCGTGCTGGCCTATGCCGCCGAAGAGGCGGAACGGCTCTCGCACCGGCACATTGGAACTGAACACCTGCTTCTGGGTTTACTAAGGGAAGAAAAGTGTTTTGCCGCCGAGATTCTGCACGAGCGCGGCCTGCGCCTCGCGACCATCCGTGAGGAATTGGCGCGCACCAGCCAGGAAAAAGCGCAACCGCAACGTCAGCGTGAGTCGTCGCTGCTGAGCGAGTTTTCGCGCGATCTTACCCAGGCGGCGATGGATAGCCAACTGGATCCGTTGGTCGGCCGCGACGGTGAACTCGAGCGCGTAGTGCAGATTCTGTGCCGCCGCACCAAGAACAATCCAGTCCTGATCGGCGAGCCCGGCGTTGGCAAGACAGCCATCGTCGAGGGGCTGGCGCAGCGCATCGCCGACGGCGAGGTGCCGTCGTTCCTGGCCGACAAGAGAATTCTGGCGCTCGATCTCTCCTTGATCGTGGCGGGAACAAAATATCGCGGACAGTTCGAAGAGCGCCTGAAGACCATCATGAAGGAGTTGATGGAGTCGCAGAATTCCATCATCTTTATTGACGAACTGCATACGCTGGTGGGCGCGGGCTCGGCGGAAGGCTCGCTCGATGCCGCGAACATACTCAAGCCGGCTTTGTCGCGCGGCGAGATTCAGTGCATCGGAGCAACCACTCCGGGCGAATACCGGAAGTCGATTGAGAAAGACCGTTCGCTCGAGCGTCGTTTCCAGGCGGTAAAGGTTCCGCCTCCGAACGAGACCGATGCCATCAAGATTTTGTTCGGCATCAAAGACCGCTACGAGAAGTTCCACGCCGTCACTTATACCGACGACGCCATCAACTTCGCAGTCTCGCACTCGAACCGCTACATCCCAGACCGTTTCCTGCCGGATAAGGCAATCGATCTCGTGGACGAAGCGGGCGCGCGCGTAAAGCTGCGCCAGACCTCGCAGCCCGAAGAGATCACCGAAGTCCAGAAGCGGATCAAGTTCATCGTGCACCGCATGGAGAACGCCATCGCGAACCACGAATTCGAGAAGGCGCGCTTCTACTCCGACGAAGAACGCAAGGAGCGCGAGAATCTTCGTGCCCTGCGCGAGAAATATCATCTGGATGAATCCTCGACCGGCGTAGTCGGCCGCGAGGACATCGAAGATGTGGTTTCGCGCTGGACCGGCGTCCCCATCACTTCAATCAAAGAAGAAGAAACGCAGAAACTGCTGCGCATCGAGGAAGAGCTGCACAAGCGCATCATTTCTCAGGATAAATCGATCAACGCGCTGGCCCGGGCGATCCGGCGTTCGCGCGCTGGCTTGAAGAGTCCCAACCGTCCCATCGGTTCGTTCCTGTTTCTGGGCCCGACCGGCGTGGGCAAGACCGAAGTTGCGCGCACGCTGGCGCAATTCATGTTCGGAACTGAGAAGGCTCTGGTTCGCTTCGACATGTCCGAATTCATGGAGAAGCATTCGGTCTCGAAGCTCATCGGCTCGCCTCCGGGATACGTGGGCTACGAAGAGGGCGGCCAGCTTACCGAGCGCGTGAAGCGGGCTCCATACTCGGTCGTCCTGCTCGATGAAATCGAGAAGGCGCATCCCGATGTGTTCAACATTCTCTTGCAGGTGTTCGAAGACGGCCAGCTTACCGACGGCCTTGGCAACACGGTCGATTTCAAGAACACGATCCTCATCATGACGTCGAACATCGGAGCACGGCACTTGCAGAAGCGCGAGGGCTTCGGCTTCCAGTCAACCAAAGACGAAATGGTTTCGAGCAAGGTCGAGGAACTGGTGAAGGGCGAAGTAAAGCGCACCTTCAACCCTGAATTCCTGAACCGGCTGGACGAGATCATCCTCTTCATGGCTTTGAGTGAGGCCGACCTGATCCAGATTCTGGAACTCATGGTCAACCAGCTCAACGCGAACCTGGCGCAGAAGGCGATCACCGTGACGGTCGCGGACGAGGCCAAGAAGTGGATCCTCAACCAAACCCTCACCGACCGCACCTACGGGGCGCGGCCGTTGCGGAGGGCGTTGCAGAAATACATTGAAGACCCGCTGTCGGAGGCGCTGATTCAAGGTACGATTACCACGCGCCCCGCCTTTATCGAGGTCTTCCTCGAAGACAACAAGCTGTTCTACCGTCCGGTGGACGCGGAGAAGAGCACCGAAGGCGTGCTGTTGTACGAGAACAGTTAGAAGCAGCGATTCAGCTATCAGCCGTCAGCTCAATGCTGGCGGCTTTTCTTTTGTTGGTTATTTCTTCTCTGCCATCTTCGCCAGTGCGCGACCGTACGCGCGTATGGTTTCCGGCCGCGACCGCATGTAGATGAACTGCCCCTCGCGCCGCGTCTCGATCAGGTTCGCATCCGCCAGAATCTTAAGATGATGCGAAATCGTTCCTGGCGTGACTCCACACTTCTCGACCACCTGTCCGCAAAACATCTCTTTGCTCGACGAAAGGCCTTCGAAAATCCGAAGGCGCGTGGGATCGCCTAACGCCTTCGAAATGCGTGCTAATTCCTTTGGATTCATATGCAAATTCAAGTGTAGCCGAATCAGCGCAAAGAAACTGAACCTTCTGTAGTTTGATAATCATCAAAATGTAAAAATAAGTCAAGCACTGCGCCGCCGTGAGGCTGGCCGCAAATCCATATTTGGAGATTCTTTATGAAGAAAAGGTTTGAAGGCAAAACGGTCGTAATCACCGGCGGCAACAGCGGCATCGGGCTGGCCACCGCCAAGCTGTTTAAGGAAGAAGGAGCGAACGTCGCCATATCGGGGCGAGACCAGAAAACCCTGGATGAGGCCGTCCGGATGATCGGAAAAGATACGCTGGCTGTGAAAGCGGACGTCTCCAGGTTGGCCGATCTTGACCGCCTGTTTACCCAGGTATCCGCGAAGTTCGGAAAAATTGACGCGCTGTTTGCTAACGCAGGTATTGCGAAGTTTGCACCTGCAAGTGAGAGCAGCGAAGCGCTGTTCGACGAGACCTTCGATATCAACGTGAAGGGACTGTATTTTACGCTGCAGAAAGCCATTCCTTATCTCAACGACAACGCCGGGATTGTTCTAAATTCGTCGGTGGTCAATTCGCGAGGTACACCGGGCGCGAGCGTTTACGCTGCCACCAAGGCGGCGGTACGTTCTCTGGCGCGCACATTCGCAGCGGAACTGGTGGGCCGGGGCATTCGCGTAAACGTGGTCAGCCCCGGACCAATCAATACTCCTATTTTCGGAAAGACCGGGTTGCCCCAGGCTGCTCTCGATGAGTTCGCAACTCAGATCAAGACGGAGGTTCCCATGAAGCGGTTTGGCACCCCTGAAGAAGTGGGAGAAGCTGCACTGTTCCTCGCGAGCAGCCAAGCCTCTTATATTACTGGGGTCGACCTCAACGTGGATGGCGGACTTGGCCAAATCTGATTGATTCTGCGATCCCCTGAGTACACGCCTGGAGTCTGAACCCGACATCCGGCCGCCAGCCGCAAGGCTGGCGGCTTTTCTTTTATCCCCCTAATACTTCCCGCGTGGCCTTCCCGAATTCGGCGTGCAGAAAGCGATTGCGCGGTAAATGAGAGGAAACCAATTGACCTTTGTAAAGAATTGTGTTTAGATGCCCAACACTAGGCGGGTTGTGGGGCTGACCTGCCAATGAACGGGGGCGTGCGAAAACCAGGAGGATGTATGAAGTGCAGTTTGGTTTGCGCAACTCTTGTCATAACCGTACTTGCCCTCTCTGCCGGAGCTGGCGCACGGGAAGTCGTCCTGCCCGCTGGTACTCTGTTGCAATGCACCCTGAATGAACCCAACTTATCCTCGAAGACAGTTGAGGTTGGCGATCCGGTGCTCTGCCACCTGCGCGGAGTTACTTCGTTCGGCCAACAGGCATTCCCCCGCGGCAGCTATCTAGTAGGCCATCTCGAAGCCGCGAAAGATCCCGGACATTTTGTCGGCAAAGGTTACCTGAAGCTGCAATTCGACCGCATTGGATTGCCCAGCGGCGATATGCCCCTGCAAGCCAAGGTCATTTCCACCCGGGGATACAAGGTTGACAAAGAAGGCAAGATCGACGGCAAAGGACACGCCAAGCGCGACGTCGTCGAATGGATGCTGCCGCCGCTATGGCCATGGAAGGTGATCATGCTGCCGGCCCGCGGCCCGCGTCCGCAACTTAAGGGCGAGACCGTCCTCAGCCTGCGTTTGATGGATGACGTAGAACTTCCCCAGGTCGCCTCGGCAGCTGCCCCACGACTGCATTCCTTCAGCGCCAGGCCCCGGAGCCAATCCTACGGCGAATCCGAAGGCGTCGATACGAGGCCTGCGCTCGCGATTCGCAGCAGCGTGGTTACGCGAAGCACAGAAGTTTCGGCTGCGGTCGAGATTCCCCGCGCTTCCTACGCCAGCTTCGTTGCCCCCAGCGTTGGGTCAGAGACTCCAGCGGTTTCGGGCCGGCCGGTATTCATCCTGAACTCGGGCATGACGCTCGCGGTTGGGAGCTTCCAGTATCAGGATGGCCGCATCACCTACACTCTGGAACACGGAGGAGGCGGTGTGGTGAGTACGGACGACGTGGATTGGAACGCCACCACCCGCGTCAACAGCCAGCGCGGTGTGCGAGTGACTTTGCACAGCGGTCGCGTGGCCAGCGGGACGCCGGGGCTCTAACCGCTTCAATGTATTCAACTCAGAGCCGCCAGTGAAAACTGGCGGCTTTGTTTTTTGCGACCAACTCCGTTCCGTACTAATCTGGGGACGTATATATCTCTTGGGGAGAAATCCGTCATGGATAAAGTCAACATCGCCGCCAAGTTCGCCAAGTTTTCGGAACACTATAAGCCGCACATCGCCGCCGAACTTAACGGTCAGCAAGTGAAACTGGTAAAGTTCAAGGGCGAGTTCGTGTTCCATCACCACGAGAACGAAGACGAAATGTTTCTCGGTTGTGAAAGGCCGCTTCCGCATGGACTACCGTGACGACAACTTCCACGACCGCCATGAATGGATCGAAGAAGGCGAGTTCATCGTGGTGCCGCGGGGCGTGGAGCACAAACCGGTCGCGGAGGAAGAATGCTGGGTCATCCTCTTCGAGCCCGCCACCACGCTAAACACCGGCAACATCGTTAACGACCGCACGGTGGCTCAACTGGAGCGCGTCTAACGATGGAACTGACGGTTTACTCAGCCGCTTGGTGTCCCGATTGCCGCGAGGCCAAGCGTTTTCTGGCCAAACACAACATCCCTTACAAAGACGTTGACATCGAGACCACGCCCGGCGCGGTGGCTGAGGTGGTCAAACACACCGGCAAGCAGGCCATCCCGCAGTTCGTTATCGATGGCGAGTGGGTGCAGCCCTACAGTCCCGGGCAAGGGATTTCTCTACGACGCAATGGCCAAGCGCCTGGGAATCGGGAAGCCCTAGCTCGAAATAAAGCGGCCGCCTGCCATCCTCCCCGCACTTTCGATATCCCCTGTACATCATCTTCCGTACCGTGGAAAAGCGCTGCCGGACAAGGGAAGATGACCACTCATGTCCGGACCGGAAATTCAGCAGGAACCGAACGCGGTCAGCGATAGCTGGCAGCAGATGGTGCAGGCCGTGCTGGCAGTGGTGGTGCTAGCCGGCGCTGTGGCTATGTTCCATTACTACGCGCCCGCTCCGTCGCAGAGCGCGCAGCCGGACGAACTGCACCTGCAGGTCACCCAACTCACCAGGCAGGTGGCAGATCTCCAAAAGCAGCAGGCAATGCCGGCGCTGGCGCTGACCCGCTATCGAAACTCTATCGGTTACATTTACGGCGTATACCAGGTTGGGTTCGCCCACCACGCGCCTGCGATCCGCGCGCGCGTTTCGGGCACCGGATTTCTAGTAGGCGACGGCCTGCTGGCCACCAACCGGCATGTGGCCGAGCCTTGGTACGGAGACACCGAGGCCCAAGGGCTTATCGATCGTGGAGCAACCGCCATGCTGGAAAGTCTGGTGGTCTTCTTTCCAAACTCTCCAACGCCGGTCACCCTCACGCCGGGTACGGTTTCTTCTACGGGCGATCTGGCTGTGCTGCGCATCGAAAACAAAGACGCGGTTCGCGGAATCGCGATACTCCCCCTGGCAAAAAGCGTCGCTGCGCCCGGCGAACTGGTAACTGTGATCGGCTACCCTATGGGCATCGCCGGGATGGTGGCCAAATCACCAAGCGGAATTTACCAGCGGCTGGCCTATCGGCACAACGACATTACCGCTGCCAGCGAGCTTGCGGCATTGTCACTGATTCGTCCCTCGACCACATGCGGACATCTCGGCGATGTAGTGAGCGACAAGTTGATCTACGACGCGCCCACGGCGCACGGCGGCAGCGGCGGCCCGGTGTTCGACTCAAACGCTGAAGTGATCGGAGTGAACTCCGCCTACATTGACGGATTCTCCGGCGGTACGCTGGGCGTCTCAGTGGAGGCCTTGCGCCCGCTGATCCAAGCGGCGCAAAAGAAGCCGTAATCTACTAATTATTTTAACCCCGCAACATTCAGGCCAGCTTTCCTGGGAAACCATCCCGGCTCCCGCACGTGTTCATCCTGAAATCGGCGTAGCCGCGCCGCCATCACTCCGCTGCGGCCCAGATAGCCGACCGCCTTGCGATGGTCTGTACGATCGACCACGGGCAGGCGTCCGATGTCATGCCGCAACATCTTCGATGCAGCTTCGGAAACAAGCTCGTCGGGATGAGTGACCACCAGCCGCGTGCTGCCTGCCTCTTGCACCGTCATCGCCCCAGAAGAATCCTTGTCGAGCGCGCGCAGCAGGTCGCCGCGAGTGATGATGCCTGCAAGGTGCCCGTCACTGTCGAGGATCAACAGCGCTTCGTGACGAGCGACTCCAGGATCATGTTGCGCAATGCGCGCAGCCAGCGATCCCACCGTCGTGCCGACCGGGATGGCAGGCAATTCCCGTTCCATGGTGTCGGCGACCCTGGCCTGGGAGAGAACATCGGCCTCATAGTCCTGATGAACATGAAGCCCGCGTCTCGCCAGCTTTTCCGTCATGATCGAACTGTTCGGCATCAAGAGCATGGCGATGCCATCGGCGATCACGCTGACCAGCATCAGCGGCAAAACCGAGTTGTAATCGCGCGTGATCTCGAAGGCGAAAATGATGAACGTAAACGTAGCCCGCGAAGCCGCGGCAAAGACTGCGCCCATGGCTACCAGCGCGAAGGCTCCCGGAGAAAGGTGCGCGCCCGGTATGAAGTGGTTCGCTAGCATCGCGAAGATGCCGCCCATGGCGGCGCTCCACATGAAACACGGGGCGAGCAATCCACCGGAAGTGCCGGAGCCGAGCGAGACTGCCAGGGCAGCAGCTTTAGCGAGCATCACAACCAGCAAGATTTTCCATGCCAGCTGGCCATTCAGAATATCGCCTATCGTGTCATAGCCAACCCCGAGCACACGCGGCACGAAGAATCCAATGATCCCCAGTCCAAGCGCGCCGATGGCAGGCCACCACATCGCGTCGATCGGAAGCTTCTCAAACTGATCTTCCACCCAGTAAAGCAATTTGCTGAAGCCGACAGCAGCCAGGCCGCAAATCGCTCCTAAGACAAGATAAAAAGGCAGTCCACGGGGAATCGCGAAGTCCATCGGGTTGACCTGAAACATCGGTCCCACACCCAACTGCCGCATGTGGACTGCGGTCGCCAACGTACTTGCGATTACGAGTGGAATAAAAGATCGCGACTTGAATTCAAACAGCAACAGTTCGATAGCGAGGATCACGCCGGCGATTGGAGTGTTGAAAGTCGCGGACATGCCAGCAGCCGCGCCGCAGGCGAGCAGCACTTTACGCTCGACCGCCGTGGTGTGGAAGGCCTGGCCGACGAGCGAGCCGATCGCTCCGCCAGTTTGAATGATCGGGCCCTCCGCGCCGAACGGGCCGCCGGTGCCGATAGCAATGGCCGCCGAAATCGGCTTGAGGATCGCCACGCGCGGCGCAATCCGGCTGCGGTTGAACAGCACTGCCTCCATGGCCTCAGGAATGCCGTGCCCCTTGATTTTGGAAGTCCCGTACTTGGCCATCACGCCCACGATGAGGCCACCGATCACGGGAATAACGATGACCATCCAGCCGAGGTGGTTATGTTGAGCGCTCGAAAAATCCGCCGACCGGCGATGAAAGAAGAAAATGTTTGTGAACAAGCCGATCAGCTTGTAAAGAGCGAAGGCTACGACGCCCGCTACCACACCGATCGCGGCGGCGAGCAATGAGACCAGCAGCATGCGGAAGGGTGCGGGTGGCGGCGAGTCGAGCGCTGTGCGGCTGCGGTCCTGCTCTGGAGCGGAGGTTGCAGCGGTTGAATTCACTGAGGAAGATGCCTGGTCTGATGTTTCACCGTCGATGCCGCTCATGAGTGCTTTAGGTCTTTCCTTTCCCGTGGGCAGCGGAATTCAGGAAGGCAGCATCGCCGCCTTCCCGCATGATGCGGCGAAGAGCAGCCACCAGATCAGGTCCGGCCGAGCGCAGTTCGTCATGATGATGCAGCGCCAGTTCCCCGAGAACCTTCTCGCCTTTGGCAGTGAGCGCCAGCAAGACTTCGCGGCGATCCTTCTCGGCGCGGGTACGATGAACAAATCCGCCGGCTTCCAGGCGGTTCACCAATTCAACGGCGCTGTGATGGCGGATTTGCATGCGGTCGGCCAGCTCGCGAATCCGCGGACGCACCCCGGCGGGCATACCCTTGATCGCCAGCATGAGCTGGTACTGGCCCCGCTCCAGTCCAGCCCGCTTTACCACTTGCTCGCTGAAGTGAAGAAAGCGGCGGATCTGGTAACGAAACTCCGCCAGCGCCTGATAATCCGACAAAGTGAGCTTCTTCATGCCGCCGATTGTATCGTGCCGCGATCTAGTCAAACGACTAGTATATCGTATAACGATATAAAATAAACCCAGGGTCGTTGCAGGGATGCTCATGGGGTGACGGCCGCCTCGGCTGTCCCGCCGAGCAAAGCGAGGCGGCCTTTTAGTAGAAGCTGCAAAAACAAGACACTACAGAAAACAGACGCTCCCCGTCTTACCGTGTTGGGGTCACATACTGAGCCTCGCCATTGCCGAACGACCAGTTTTCCTTCGGCACCTCCACCAGATTTATGAACACATCCTCCCGCCGCACCTTCAGGGTTTCATGCAGGCCGTGGGCCACAGCTTTGTAGAATCTCTGCTTCATCTCAACCGTGCGGCCGCTGCTAAGGGTAATTTGTATAAAGATACAGTCGCCCGAGCGATGCACGCCCAGATAATCCCGGTCAAACAGCAACTCAGCTTTGGGATGTTCGGTGACGATCTGAAAACGGTCGTCCTTCGGCACAGTGAAGGCGTCCAACAACGCCCTGTAAACGATCTGACCAACCTGTGCGCGGTATTCCGGCGGCTTGCCTTCGAGAAGATCGATTCGAACGAGAGGCATGATTTCTCCTTGAATGAGGTAAACATTGCATTCCGTATATCGATGCCGTGCAGGAGAATAAGGTTCTTCTGTCCTCGCCGTGTTGCCGCTGTGTTACACTTTTTGTTTCGCAGACAAGTTCCCGCTAGCACAGGACGTTCGACCCGCACATGCTTCTTTCCAAGGATTATGTGGGCTACCTGGCCCGCGAAGTTACCAAGAAACTGATTGCCGCCAAGGCCATCGAGACCTCGGCCGTGCCCAAGGTTGCCGAGCGCGTCCATGCCGCCCTGCTCGAAGAACTGACCCTCGAAGACCGTATCAACGATGAAGTGCGCGTCATCCTTGAAGCCTACGCCGAAGAGATGAACAAGACCGGCGCTAACTACCAGGAGATGTTCCGCAAAGTGAAGAGCGAACTGGTGCGCAAGTACAAGGCGGTGCTGTGAGACTGAGCCGCGACAAAGTAAACGTGCTGGCCCGGGCCGTCGCCGACGCCCTCAAGCAGATGGATGAAGTCGACTTCATCGAAGATCCCAACACAATCCGCCAGGAAACCCGCAAGATTCTCGAAGCGCTGCTCAACCACGAGGAGAGAATCGACCAGGCCGCCCGCCAGAAGATCGAAAGCCAGAAGCGCACCATCCTCGAAGGCTCGCAGGAATGGGACATCCTGTATCGCAAGTATTACAACGAGGAAGTGAAGAAGCTGGGCATCTGAACCCCAGCCCAGCCGAAACCTCCCGCCTAAATGTGTGCAGCACCGCTTAAAGCCCAGAATGAGCGGCCGTCGCAGCCTGCGGCAGCTAGCTCCTCTTCAACTGTTGCTTCCACCCCAGCACCCGCGCCTTGGCTCCTTCAGCCTCAGCCTCCGGGATCATCCCCTTTTTCTGAAACAGCACCGACAGGCTGGTGTGGGCGAGCACGTCATCCGGATCTAATTCCGTAATCTGCTGTGCCACGGCAATCGCCTCATCGTAGCGCTGCAAATCCTGAAGCGCCCGCGCCAGGCCGTGCATGGCCTCAGTGAATGACGGATCGACGGCCAGCGATTCCCGGTAGGCCGTGACCGCCTCTTCCAGTTTGCCATCCGCCATCAAATCCAATGCGGCATAGTAGTGGTCTTCGGCCCTCTGGCGGGCATCGGCATCGGACATGGAAGGAAGTCCCCGGCGGAGAGAGGATTCTAACATGGGTTAAGATGATGCCATGCGCCATTCGCTCCGCTTCCTGTGGAACGCGACCAAAGGCCATCGTCTCGCCCCGTGGCGGAGCCCATATCTGCTGTGGCGCATCGAGACCTATTGCGGCGTCAAGATGACGCAGATCGGCTTTCTGGAATTCTGGGAATTCTTGTGGCGGGAACGAATCAGTCTATGGCGTTTTCTTATGTGGACCGGCGAGATGGAAGGCTACGCGCACCCAAAGCCGAGGAGCAGTGGTCAGTGATCAGTGGTCGGTGGTCAGTAAAATCCTGCCTTCGAAGTGGATGTGTTTCACTGGCCACTGACCACTGACCACTGACCACTGTCTTACGCTCCCTTGCCCGCAGCAGCACCCTCACCCAGAATAATCGTCACGTCGCTGCCTTTGCCGGCGCCGGTCAACTGGGTCGCGGCTCCGCGGTTGGCGGCGATTTCCAGAAAGCCCATGCTGCCGAGAATGCCCATCACTTCTCCCGGAGCGCCTTCGGCATAGGCACTATGGAGTTCAGTGATCTCGCGGCTGCCCACAACGATCTTGAATGCTTTTGGGTCAGCTCCGAAAAGCATGGGAGCGTCTTGCGGAGTGATGTTGGTAATCAAATTTCCGAAGCGGTCGACTTTCAGCACTACTCCGCGCAGGCGGTTTCCATCGACGGCTTTCGGCTTCGGCGCTGAGAAGCGCACGTAGTCTTCAACCTCGTCTCCAAACTTCAGCGAATCAACCTCTTTGGCAAGGTAGGCGGCCACCGGAGAAAAAATGTCGCGCGCATGGAACGTGTTGCTCACCGGCTGCAGAAAATAGTGCTCAGAAGTGATGTGCCGGACATGCATTCGCGGTTCGCACGCGTAGATGAGAGAAAGCACTCCATTGTCGGGCGCGACGAAATGATATTTGTCACAGGAGGCCACGATCGGCCGCCGCGCCGTTCCTACACCGGGATCGACCACGACCACGTGCACGGTGCGGTTCGGAAAATAGGAATACGCCTGCGAAATGGTGAGCGCTCCATCGAGCACGTCGAAGGCCTGCACGGCGTGACAGATATCGACGATCTGTGCCTCCGGCACAATATCGAGGATGACGCCCTTCATGGCGCCAACGAAGTGGTCGTTGCTGCCGAAATCGGTGGTCAGAGTAATGATCGGACGGTGCGCCAAAGTTTGCCTCTCAGGTGGAAGACGCAGTGCTCCCAGAGTCTCGAAAGTAATTGTTGGTAACCGCCGAGTCAAGGAACGGAGGTAATAAGTGCAGTGGTCAGTGGTCAGTGGCCAGGAAAACCTTATTCCCGCTCGTGATCCGGGGTTACTGACCCCTGACCACTAGCCACTGACCACTGTTATTCATACCGCAACGCTTCAATCGGGCTCATGCGCGAGGCTTTCAGCGCCGGATAAAATCCCGAGCAGATTCCGACCAGGGAAAGAATGATGAACGAGATCATCATTACGCTCATCGACGCGTGCAGAAAAATCGCGCCCTCGTGGTTGGCGGTTTTGTAGAACTCGTCGTAGAGCGGCATCGGCGGGATGACCCACGTGAGCACTTCGGCCACGGCCATTCCGACCAGGCCGCCCACGAAAGTGAGCACCAGCGCCTCCAGCAGGAACTGTACCAGGATGTGCCGCGGGCGCGCGCCAATCGCTTTGCGAAGCCCGATCTCCCGTGTGCGCTCTGTCACCGACACCAGCATGATGTTCATCACGCCAATTCCGCCCACCGCCAGCGTGATCACGCCGATCAGTCCCAGCACCGCCTGCAGCCCCAGCGAAAAAGCATTGATCATGGCGCGGTCTTCGATGGTGTCCCACGCAGGCGTTGCCTTGTCGTCCCGGGGATCGAAGTGGTGCCGCCGCGCAACGACTTCCCGCACTGCAGCCAGCGCCTTCTTGTTCAGTTCAGCGGCGGTCGGCTCAAAGATAATCTCGTCGGGATCCTTCAGGTTCTTCAAATCGCGCATCAGTCCGAACGGGATGAAGCCGTCGCAGTTGTCCGGCCCGTTGTACATGGAGTCCTGGATTTTATTGCGCAGCGTCCCAATGACTTCAAAGTCAAGTCCGCCAACGCTGACGGTCTGGCCCACGCCGGGCGCGCCCTGAAAGACTTTTTTCGCCGCTTCATAGCCCAGAATCACTACCCGGCGGCGGTTGGAGAAATCTCCGTCTTCGAAATAGCGGCCCTCCGCGAGAGTCAACTTGCGCATTTGTCCGTAGGGCATTTCGACGCCGCGCACCGGAATGGTCACGACCCGCGTGCCCAGTTTGACTCCGAAGTCGCGATCGATTTCACCGCTCACCGCGCGGACGATGGGCACTTCGTCGCGAATCGCTTCCACGTCCTCATATTCGTAGGTGACTTTCTTGCCGGCGCGCTGGCCTCCAGCCTGCATACTTGTCTGTCCCGGCCAAAGCACCATGATGTCATTGCCCATGTTCAGGAAAGCGTGCAGCACACTCCCGCCTAAACCCTGACCGTAGGCCAGCAGCAGGACGACTGAAGCCAATCCCCACACAATGCCCAGCATGGTGAGCATGGACCGCATGCGGTCGCGCATCAGCGCCTGCCAGCCTTGCGAAATGAGTTCCTTTAGAAACATGGAAATGCAGTGGTCAGGGTCAGTGATCAGTGGCCAGTGAAAACTGGTCAGCGATTTCACTGACCACGACCACGGACCACTGAGAAGTGGTCTCATAAACGTCTCAACAAGATCAACATGCAGGCAAGTTGAACCATGCCGAGAAAATTACTGCTATGACGTTCCCAACGCACCAGCAGGCGCCGGAAGTTCTTCAGCCATGCGAAGAACCGCTCGATTTTCCACCGGCGTTTGTAACGCCGGAGTTTTCGCCGGTCCTGGCGGTGCGTTCGTGTGCGATAGCGACGATGAGGTGCGATCAACTCGATTCCGTGTTGCTGGGCAAGAAGATCGTCCAACGCGTCGCTGTCATATCCGCGATCCGCAATCAAGCGTTTCGGCTTCTCGGCCACGAAGCGGTGCTCGATCGTAGCCGCGACCAGTTTTTGTTCATGCGGCGTAGCACTCGTAACCCAGAGGGCGATAGGAAGACCATGGCAGTCTGCGATTGCCATGAGCTTGCTCCCTTTGCCGACGAGAGTTCGACCAACGCCATCGCCCCCTTTTTCGCCCCCATGAAGGAGGCGTCAATAAACGTCTCCTCCAGACCAAGTTGTCCACGCGCCAACAAGTCTTCTGCCAACCCCCAAAGAATGCCGTACAGCACTCCCGAGCGTTGCCAGCGCTGGAAACGGCGGTGGCAGGTCTGGTACGGGCCGTATCGCGCTGGCAGATCATGCCAAGGCGCACCCGTCCGCAACACCCACAACATGCCGTTCAGCACTTGCCGCGCTGCCCGCCAAGGTCTGCCCCGATTGTCAGCACGGCGCTGTTGCCCAAATTCCACCAAGGGCTTGATCCGTTCCCACTGCACGTCGGTGAGATCCGCCATGCCCCTGATTTGCTTCAAATTCGCCCGTGATGCAAGTGTTTATTCACGAGCAACATTTATGAGATAGGTTCTGACTACTGCTACTGAATATGAATATCGCCCGAGCCCGTTCGCAAAGAGAGCAACGGCCCGCCGCCGCGCACTTTGCCTTCGATGTGCCTGCGCGTCTCCTGTACCCGCCCCTGCACGGTCATGGTGAGTGGTGCTTCCACGTCGAGCGTTCCCGAACTGGTGGAGATATCGGCGTCGAATGCGGCATTCGCGGGCAGCCGGACGTGCACATTGCCCGATCCGGTCCGAATCTGCCACGCGCTGGTCTGGGTGCCCTCAGCGTTGATGTTGCCGCTGCCCGTTTCGGCGCGCAATCCGCCTTGAATTCCGCGAACAGAAATATTGCCCGAGCCGGCGTGCATATCGATATCACCGGAGGCGATTTCACGCACCTCGACATCTCCGCTTCCCGTACTGCCGCGCACCGGGCCTGCGATATCCAGCGCCCGCACGTTGCCCGATCCGGTCTGGACATGAATTTCCCCGGTGAGCCGCGAGAGCTTCACATCTCCCGATCCCGTTTGCACATCGGCGTTGCCGTGTGTGCCTTCAACGATCTGATCTCCCGAACCGCTGTGGGAGCGGACCGTCGTGTCGACGGGCACAGTGATTTCGTAGTTGATGGAAATGTCGCGGACGCTCACGTTATCAATGTGAATGCTGTTGCCCTCCTGCCGCAGCGGAGGATGCTGTTCAATGTCGGATACGTCGGTGTGCCGGCTTCCGAACAGCCAGTGGTCTCCCACATATATCTTGGCGACAATGGAAACCGAGCCCGACGCACCGCCGCGCACAATGACGTCGCCAGAGCGGGTTTGCACTTCCAGGTCGACAGGCCCGCTGACCTGAAAGGTTTTCTCAAAGTGTCCTTGCGGTGTGGAAGCAGCGGCGAAGGTGGAAGCAAACAGCACGGCCAGCCCGATCAACAGGAACAGGAATGAAGATCGAGCCGGAGTAGAAGCCAAGCGGGCGATGCGTTGGTTATTCATGTCTTAGCGACTCCACAGGTGTCATTTCCGCGGCGCGCTGGGCGGGATACACGCCCGCGGTCACGGTGATTAAAGAAAGTGTCAGGATCGAAGCCACAATCGAAATCGTAGAGACAATGGGATGAGGAACGAAATCTGGCAGCGGCAGTGATTTCATTGCCCAGCACGTTCCCACTCCGAAGCTGAGGCCGAGGATTCCGCTCGCCACCGTCAGCATGGCCGACTCTGCAAAGAACTGCCGCAGGATGTCGCGTTTGGTCGCGCCCAAGGCTTTCCGCGTGCCAATCTCGCGCGTGCGTTCCGTCACCGAAACCAGCATGATGTTCATCACTCCAATGCCGCCCAGGCACAGAGTCACGACGGCCACACAGCCGAAAAAGATCGTAACCACGCCGAAGATCTTATCCAGCAACTTGGCGCCCTCCATGGTGTCCCAGATGAAGACGGCGTCTTTGTTGACCGGGTCGAAGTGATGAACGCGGCCCAGCGTCCTTCGCACCTGCACGACCGCGTCATCGTGTTCCTCGGGATTGGCTACTTCGAAAACGATGTCATCGAGCCAGCCTCGAGTGATGGCGGCGCCCTTCTTTTCGGGTGGCGGGAAATCCCGCGCCACCGCCGAATAGGGCGCAAACAGGTAATCGTTATCGGGGCCATCGTAGTTCGAGTTCTGCTTCTTTTCCGCCAGCACGCCAACCACGGTATAAGGCACGCTCTTGATCAACAGCGCAGCGCCGATGGAGGGTTGCCCGGGATAAAGTTGCCGGTTGGCAGCGAATCCCAGTACCACCACTCGCCGCGCCTCGCGTTCGTCATCGTCTGTTATCAACCGGCCTTCGCTGAGGATCAGCGAGCGAAAATCCTGATACGAGGGCCAGACTCCCACCACGCCCCGGCTGGCTGAGTTGAACTGGCTTACTTCGGGAATGCTCCGCCGCAGTTCGGGACTCACATTCTTTACCGCGTAGCACTCGGCGCGAATCAACTGCGCGTCATCCACATTCAGCTGGATCTCGCGCCCCGCTGCCCGTCCACCAACTTGTGTGCTGGTGCGGCCACCCCACGCGATGACGAGGTCTTTGCCCAGCGTCTCCATGTGCTTCTTCTGGTCGACGCTGAACCCGCGGCCCAGCCCCACCAGCAAAATCACAGAGGCGATGCCCCACACAATGCCGAACATGGTCAGGAAAGTCCGCATCTTGTGGGCCCGGAATGTGGCCAGAGCCTGGCTCAGGATTTCGCGAAGATTCATGTCAGCGTCCTAGGTCGGCGTCCGGCTCCCGGCGTCCGGGTCATCTAGATTTTGTTCTTCATTCAAACCGGAAGCCAGACGCCGGACGCCGCATTTCTACTGCAGCACTACCTGATCGCCTTCCTTCAACCCGCTGAGCACTTCCGTCTTGGCGCCATTGGAGATTCCGATGTTGACCGCGAGCTTTTCCTTGCCGTCTTTTCCTTTGGGATTGGGAATCTCAACCGAGGCTTTCTTGTCTTTGTCGTAAAGGATTGCGCCTTCCGGAATCTGCAGCACATTCTTGTGTTCTTCGAGAATGATCTCGGCGTTGGCCGTCATCTCGGCCTTGAGTTCGCCACCCGGATTCTGAATGGAAACCCGCACTTCAAACGTGGTGACATTGTCCTTCTCCACGCCCATCGGCGAAATCTTTGTGACCTTGCCGGTGAACGTCTTGTCCTTGAACGATTCCACCTTGATCCGCGCTGGTTGGCCCAGATACACCTTGCCGATATCGCTTTCGTCGACCTTGCCTTTCACATACACTTCGCTGGTGTCACCCAGCGTCATCACCAGCGTGGCCGACGAACCCAATACGAGAATCGAGCTGACCGCGTCGCCCATCTGCACATCGCGCGAGAGCACGATGCCATCGATCGGCGAAACGATGTCGGTGTAACTCAACTGCTCGTCAAGTTGCTTCAGATTGGCCTGGTCCTGTGCCACCTGCGCCTGTGCCTGTGCAATCTTCGCTCGCAAAACCGTAACCTGCGCCTTCGACACATTCTGCTTGTTCAGCGCCATTTCATAGTTTTTCTCGGCATCGTCGAGCGCAGAGGCCGAAACAACTCCGTCCTTCGCCATGCCAGTCGCGCGGTCGTAGGCGCGCTTTAACAGCGGCACATCCGGGCCCTCCGCGTCCACTTTGGCGCGCTCCAGGTCGGCCTGCGTGCTCTTCAAGTTGGCCTCCGCCGCTTCCAGAGCGGCACGCGACTGGTCGACCTGCGCCAGAATCTCCACCTTATCGAGCTGCGCCAGCAACTGACCTTGCTTGACGCGATCGCCGTAGTCCACCAAAAGCTTCTTTACGATGCCGCTGGCCTTGGACTTAACCTCGACCTTGATGATGGGCGTCACCTTGCCGGTCGCCACCACGCTCTTGGCCAGATCACCCTTTTCCACCTTCGCCAGCTTCGAGGGATCAATCTTGGTGCCGCCACTCTTAGCCGCGAACACACCGATAGCAATCAGCAGAACAATCGCCAACCCAATGCCGCCCCAAATAAACAGTCTGCGCCGCTTCTTCTTATTATTTCCGTTACCGTTCACAACTGCCTCCTGAATTGACGATGGAAATCGCTGAACCTGGTTGAATGTTGAATAAAGAGCCGTCCGCGCTCTCATTAACTTGTACGAAGCCGGAGTTGCGTTTGTTCCAGAGATTTAGAGAGCCTGAGAATGATTAAGGCGGTTAAACGACGAGCCACCTTCCACTTAGACCGTCCCCACAGAAAAAAGGTTAGCCTGGCAGGGCTAAAGTTTTACCCCGTGTTCCCCCGTGGACCCTGTGGTTAAGAATTCGGTCCTACCCTTTAGAATGCTAGAATTACCCCTCAGAATCACCTCTGAATGATCGCCTTCGTGCTGCTCCGCGTGCTCCTTATTCTTCTCCTGGTGGCAGCCAATGCGTTTTTCGCGGCCGCGGAGTTCTCCCTGATCAGCGTCCGCGACACCCGCATTCAGCAACTCATCGAATCCGGACGCATCGGCGCACGCGGGGTCCAGCGCCTGCACCAGCGTCTCGACGAAGTCGTCAACGGAGTTCAATTGGGCATAACCATGGTCAGCCTGACTCTGGGCTGGATCGGCGAACCCATGGTCGCCCGCCTCGTCGAATCTCTCCGTTTCGTTCAGAAGGTTCCGCACGCAGCGATTTACGCTCACGGCATCGCAATAGCAATCGCCTTCAGCCTGATTACCTACCTGCATGTTCTGCTCGGCGAACTCGTCCCGAAGACTCTAGCTCTGCAGCGCGCCGAGCAAATTGCTCTAGCCGTGGCCGCTCCCATGGAAGCGTTCCTCACGATCACGCGCCCAGTACTTTTTTTCATGCGCCGCTCCGGCGGCCTGGTCCTGCGCGCCTTTGGAGCGCGCGACGCCCGCCGCGGCAGCGCCGTCCACTCCCCAGACGAACTCAAGCTCATCGTCACCGCCAGCCGACAGGTCGGCCAGATCCCCGAGTCGCAGGAAGAGATGATCCATAACGCCATCGAACTCGACAGCATCACCGTCCGCGAGATCATGGTTGCCCGCCCCGATATTTTTTCCCTGCCCTCTGATCTAACGCTCGACGACGCTCTAAGCCGCGTGGTCGAAAGCCAGCACTCCCGCATCCCGATCTACGATCCGCAACGCGGACCGGAACACATTGTCGGCGTCCTTTATTACAAGGAACTCGTGCGCTGGGTGCGGCTGCGACTGGTCAATCTAGGACAACCCTTGGCCTCGCGCATCGCGCGCACGCAAATCGGCCAGATCATGCATGATGTTCTGGTCGTTCCTGAAACCAAAGTCCTGGCGGAACTGCTTGCCGAATTCAAACAGCGCCGCCGTCACCTCGCGGTGGTAGTCGACGAATTCGGCTCGACGGCAGGAGTGATCACGGTCGAGGATATTCTTGAGCAACTGGTAGGCGATATCGAAGACGAATTCGACGTCTCCGCGCCCGAGCCGGCGTTAGAAGATGAATCGGTCCTGATTCTTGAAGGCTCCGAAAATATTCGCGACCTTGAAACCCAGCACGGATTAATCTTGCCCCGCGACGCCGGTTTCGAAACCCTCGCGGGATTCGTTCTGGCCCGCCTGCAGCGCATTCCGTACCTCGGCGAATCGTTCGAATACGAAGGCCACCGCTACACAGTAGAAGAGATGGAAGGCCACCGCATCGCCAAAATAAAGATCGAAAAGGTTGAGAATGTCGAGGGCAAAGCAGAGCCAGCAAAGCAGGCGGGAGATTAAAGATGCAAACCTCTGTCATCCTGAGCGAAGCAGATGGATCGCGAAGCGAACCATCTGCGCAGTCGAAGGACCCCTCGCCCGTCCGCACGATCACGAACTCCACTAGGAATTTCTACGACGCACTCGCCCTTGCAACTGGCAACTGGCAACTGGGTACTGGGAACTGAAACTACTACTCCAACGCGTCCTCTACACCCTCCCAGTCATCTGGCTGGTAGTAAGCCTCGTCTTCCTGATGATCCACCTGGTCCCCGGAGACCCCATCCAGCAAATGCTGGGCGAAGGCGCGCCCCCGGCTGACATCCAAGCCACGCGCCACCTCTACGGCCTCGATGCTCCTCTAGGCGAGCAGTACCTCCACTACTGGAAAGGAGTCCTCCACGGCGACCTCGGCCCATCATTCCGCTACAACCAAAGCGTGACGCGCCTGCTAGCCCAGCGCTATCCCTACACGCTGCAACTGACGCTGGCCTCCCTCTTCGTAGCGATAATCCTGTCAATCCCCGCCGGCGTGCGCAGCGCCCAGCGCCGCAACCGCTGGGACGACCGCCTGCTCAGCGTAGTCAGTCTCTTCGGCCTGTCATTCCCCAATTTCGCGCTAGGCCCAATCCTGATTCTTCTCTTCGCCATCAAGCTGGGATGGCTCCCCGTCTCCGGCGCAGGCTCCTTCGCCAACCTGATCCTGCCCGCCATCACCATGGGCGGAGCGCTAGCCGCCATCCTCACTCGCATGGTCCGCACGTCAATGCTAGAAGAGCTAAGCCAGGACTACATCCGCACCGCCCGCGCTAAAGGCCTGCCCGAGCGCACGGTCGTCTACCGCCACGCCCTGCGCAACGCCATGATCCCCATCATCACAGTTCTAGGCCTGCAATTCGGCGCGCTACTGGCAGGCGCAATCGTGACCGAGACAATCTTTAGCTGGCCCGGCATCGGTCGCCTGACCATCCAAGCCATCTCGAACCGCGACTACTATCTGGTCCAAGGCTGTATCCTGGCGATTGGATTGACGTATGTCGCCGTGAATTTTCTGACGGACGTGCTGTATTCGGTGGCGAACCCGAGAATCAGGCAGTAACGCAGTAACAAAGGTGCGCCTACAATAGTCCGCGTTACAAGCCGGTCTTGAACGTGAGACGAAACGGAGGTAAGGCATGGCTTTGCATCACGCAATACTGGTCGGTCGAATCTGTGACCTCTCGGGCTTCGACAGCGGTGGTTGGAGACGTAGAGAGCTTAATGTGAAAAGAGGCCCCGACGGCTATCCCGAGGTACGCGACACCATAACTTTGATCGACTCCGACGGCATTCGGTACCCCGGTCTGCCCTTCGTTATGGGCGCGAGACATCAGGGCCATAGTTGCCTTGGGCAACCAGGAGCTTTGAAGCCATGGTTCCGGAAGCACTATGATGAAAAGAGGGTACACGAGGAGGCTGTCTACCTGGAGCCGACCGGGAAGCCGAACGAATATAGGATATACACCCAAGCGGAATGGGCAGCGAAGGCCGCGCGCGGCGGCCCGACTACATAGGTCCTTCGCGCAAAAAGCGCGCTCAGGATGACAAGACGTAAAGCAGGCCCAGTTTTCCACCGTCGCAGAGTTCATCCATCACAGACATTCCATTCCCTGATTTGTCATCCTGAGCCCCGGCAGCTCCCGTGCAGCCGGGAACAACCACGCGAAGGACCTATGTATTTTGTCTACATCATGACGAACCGCTCGAGGACTTTGTACATAGGCGTCACCAACAATCTGGTCCGCCGTGTACGAGAACACAAAACAGGAGTCGGCTCAGGGTTTACCGCGAAATACAAACTCGACCGGCTCGTTTACTTCGAGCGTTTCGACGACGTTCACAACGCCATCGAACGCGAGAAGCGCATCAAGGGCTGGCTGCGCATCAAGAAAATCGCTCTCATCGTATCAATTAATCCTTCCTGGAAGGACCTGAGCGAAGAGTGGTACGAGCGTCATCAATACCAACCTCAAAGCGCCTAGCCCTTAGCTGGGGCTCCCAAATCCGTTTGATAAGTGTTAAGCTACAGGCTACACGGACAGAGGGAGCAAGCCATGCCCATGAAGAACCCGCCTCATCCCGGAGATTTCATTCGTACGGAGATCATCCAGCCTGCCGGGCTGTCCGTAACAGCAGCGGCAGCGGCGCTAAAGGTTTCCCGGCCCGCGCTGTCCAGCCTGCTGAACGGCAGAGCCGACCTCTCCGGCGACATGGCGCTGCGCATCGAAAAAGCGTTTGGAGTGAAGATGGACACGCTCATGCGCATGCAGTCCGCGTACGACATTGCGCGAACGCGCCTGCGCGAGAGGCAAATCCATGTCCGCCGCGTTACGCAGACCGCCAGCGCTTCCGCGTGAGCAGGTGCTACACCGGTGCTACGAACCAATGGACAAGGTTATCAGCAGCCATACGAACCTCGATCAGATGAAGGCAGAGGACCTATCGGGACTGGCAGAAACTGCCCGCTCACGAACGCATGAGCGCGGTTGCTGAGCTTACCGTTGCGGCTTACCGAATCAGGGAACCGGCGCTAGATGTTCGACGACTTCAAAGAACTCTTGTCCATCTTCAACGCCCAAAGTTAGATATCTGATCGTTGGCTACGCTGTTCACCCTGGCGCCGTCAGACCAAGTCAATCGCCACGCGCCGCCCCACAAAAGCCGCCGCCCGTTGCAAACTCGAAAGCGTGATGTCACATTTTGGATCGAGGATGCGATCTACCTGGGATCGGCTTGTCTTGAGTAGGGCCGCCATGCGTGCTTTGGAAATCTTTCTCTTCTTCATTGCTTTCGCGAGCTGCCAGGACACAACTTCTTTTATGGCTTGCGCCTGCGCTTCATCGAAGATTTTTTCGCCCTTGAGAAAACTGTCGATGCTCGATCCCAGATTCTTTCTGCTCATCGTTCCAACTCCTTCTGCCGTTTGCGCGCCAACGCCAGGTCGTCCTCTGGGGTGGCCCGCGTTTTCTTGATGAATCCATGCAGCGCCACCAGGCGGCCTGCATAAAAGCAAATCAAAACCCGGGCCGTACGATTGCTTGGCAAATCAGTTCGTATCTCCCACAAACCGCTCCCCATCGCACGGCACAACGGCATGCCTACCGGCCACCGCCACTGCGCCCGCAACAGGTCCGTTCCGATGGCATGGCGATCCACTTCATCCAGCCCCCTGAGCCACAGACGGACCGGCTCGCCTCCCGATGTACTGCGGAAGAAAACGAGTTCGATCTTCCGAGGCGCTGTCGCCATCGTCTATTTCTTCGACTAGTGTACCATATAATGTACATGGGCGGTAATCGGGATAAACAAAAAGGCGGGGCACGACCGCCCCGCCTCCCACGCAAATCAAACTACGCCGCCTGCATCATCTTCTGCATCCGCTCTTTCATCTGCTCGGGCGACACATCTTCCACGTGCGTGGCAACGCCCCACAGATGTCCGAATGGATCTTGAATGAAGCCAGTGCGGTCGCCGTAGAACTGGTCCTGCACCGGTTTCAGGATTTTCGCGCCCTCGGCCGCCGCTTTCTCGACCACGCGATCGACGTCGGGCAAATATACATACAGGCTCACCGGGCTCGCGCCGATGGTGGCCGCGCTGGTGTATCCCTGTCCCATGCTGGGATTCTCGTCGGCCAGCATGATGTGCGAGTTGCCGATCTTCAACTCGGCGTGACCGACCTTGCCGTCCGGGCCATTCATGCGAACGGTTTCAGTCGCTCCGAAAACTTTCTTGTAATACTCGATGGCTTGGGCGGCGCCCTTGATGACAAGGTAAGGTGTGACGGAGTTGTAATCCTTGGGAATATACGAGACTTTGCTCATGATTTTTCTCCTCAGACTTCAGGCTAAATGTGGAGGTTTACGGCGCGCATACAGTCCGGCGAGGCGGTACCGGTACTTCACTATGAGAACATAATCGGCGGGCGATCTTCAAGGCCGTGCGCGCCTGTGCTTTTCGGAGGTCCAAGGGGGCTCCGGAACCATGCACCATAGAAGGTACATTCAGGTCCCTGTCAAGTCTACTTTCGTAGGCATACAATGCCCTCGAAAGTAGACATTTCCTCCACAGCCTAACCCCTTGATTCCATGGCTGCGCCTTAAGACGCACTCAATAAATCAGCGACTTGCAAAACTGGATTTAGTGCTTTTCCACAGGGTTCCAGTCGGAACATTACGCAATATGTAAATGGAGTGCAGAACCACTCAAATGTTCCGGTTGGAACATAACAGCGGAAGCGCGCCGGGCTACCCGCGCAGTTCTGACAATTTCTTGCGCGCCTCGCCTGCATCGCTGAAGTTCGGACTGATCTTCAACGCCCGTTCCAGTTGCTGGCGGGCCTGCGCGGGCTGGTTCGCTTTCTGATAAGCGAGTCCCAGGTGGTAGTGCACGGTCGGGTCATCAGCAGCGCCTTTCTTCTCGCTGAGCCGCAGCGACTCCTGGAACATATCGATCGCGGATCGATACACGCCCTTCTGAAAATAGGCATAGCCCAGCGTGTCCGCCGCTGCGGGCGAATCTGGCATCCCGCGGCGCGCGGTTTGCGCCATGGCGAGCGCCACATCCACGTTGCCCCCCTGCTGCAGCATCAGATAGGCCATATTATTTGAGGCCAGAGGATTCTCCGGCTGAATGTTCAGCGCCTGCTGGTACATGGCCTTGGCCTGATCGAAGTTGCTTTGCGATTCGTACATCATCCCGGCAAGAAGGTAGAACTGGATATCGCGCGGGTGGTCCTTGATCGACTGCAAATCGGTGGCCAGCGCCTGGCTGATGGAGCCTTCCGCCACTTCCACCTGGGCCAGTTTGAACAGCGCATCGGAATTATTCTTGTCGAGTTCAACCGCCTTGTGGAACGCGGCCTCGGAGGCGCTGAAATCTTTTTTGTTCTGGGAGAGTGCCGTGCCCAGCAGATCATAGAACCCGCTCGTGCCGGGCGACTTGGTGATTTGCGCCCGCGCCGCGGCAATGGCCTGCTCGGGTTGCTTCAAGGCGAGATACGTGTTCATCAATCCCTGCAAAGCATCGGTGGAAGCCGGATCCTTGTCGAGCGCCTCCTGGTAAAACTTGATCGCTTCCGCGTATTGCTTCTGCAGTTGGTGAAGATTGCCCATCTGCACGTAAGGCGCAGGGCTTGCCGGAGCGACCTCAGCGGCTTTGCGCATGTCCTGTTCTGCGTCGGAGTATTTCTGCCGGCTCATTTCGGCCACAGCGCGCAACAGGTAGCCATCGGGTGAATTGGGTGCGCCATAGATGATCTGTTGGGCGGTTTGTGCGAGACCGTCAACGTCTCCGCGGTGCAGTTCGAGGCTCGACAGCGCGCGCTGCGCATCGGTGAGATCGGGACGCAAGCCGACCGCTTCGCGCAACTCGGATTCCGCCTGAGCTTCATTGTGTTGCATGTCAAAGGCGAGGCCGAGGTGATAGTGGGCCACGGCGTTGTTGGCATCGTTCCTGATAGCCCGCTGCAACGAATCCACGGCGCCGGCGGCGTCGTTTCGACGGAGCTGTATCTGACCGTGATAGTCCAAAGCGTCAGCATCCTTGGGAGCGGCTTTCATGACTTCGTCATTCAGCTTGGTGGCCTCGTCGAGCCGGTTCTTCAGGATCAGAAGCTGGATGTAGTTCTTCTTGACCTGAGGATCCTTGGGATGTTCGCTGTAGAGAGACGAATATTCCGCGGTGGCCTGGTCCAGTTCTCCATTGGCGAAATAGAAATCGCCCAGCATGCGATAGCCTTCAGGGTTGCCCGGGAGGTCGTTCTTGGTTTTCTTCAGAAAGGCTTCGGCTTCCGGTTTCTTGTTCTCCGCCATGAGCAGGCGAACGTAGGCGGCGCGCGGAGCGGAATCCTTGGGGTCGACCTCGATGGCGTGCTTGAATTGCTGCTCGGCTTCCGGCATGCGGTTGCGCGACTGGTAGAAACCTCCCAGTGCAAGCTGGGCGTTCATGACTTTGGGGCCGAGGTCCGCCGCTTTTTTGAAATTGATTTCGGCCTGATCGGGCAGTTTGGCGCGGGTTTGGAGCAGGGCCAGGTTCAGATAAGTCTCGGGGCGGTTGGGATCGGCGGCAATGGCTTTCTGCATTTCCTGCAGGGCCGCTGCCATGTTGTCCTGAGCAGCGTAGAGGTTGGCCCACGCCAGGTGGGTGTCGGGGCTGTCGGGCTGTTTTTCGCGCAGGATGTCGAGGTGAGGCTGGGCGTCTTTCAGTTGCCGGTTGGCAATCAGCATATTCGCCAATTCGAGGTGAGCGGAATAATTTTCGGGCTTCAGGTCGACGGAGCGGGAGAGTTCGGCGTAGGCGCGCTGATAGTCCTTGAGCTTGAGATACGTTTCGCCCAACTGATAGTGGGCTTCGGCGAAGCGGGGATCGACTTGCACCGCATTGGCATACTGAATGGCGGCTTCGCGGAACTTACCCTGGTCGCGGTAGCGGTTGCCGCTCTCCAGAAACTTTTGTTTGCGCACATTGGGATCGCGATTGCAGGCAGTAAACAGGGCAGGGATTAGGAACGCGACCAGCAACAAGCGGACGGCAACAGAACGGCTCATATTTTCTCCAAAGCAGTTTTCTCCAAAGCAGGCGCGACGGCGCGAGCGACCACACACCCCCGGTCGCTCCACCAAAGGTACTGCAAGACAGGGTGGTAAGAAAAGTGACTGCGGTCACCCAGGGAGAGGACGGCTCGTGGTGACTTCGACTTGCCTGTAACTTCAGAAGTTTCTGGACTGGCTGGATTTCCCTACCTGATCCGGATGCTGTTGAGGAACTTGTTGGCATCGGCCTGGGAACAGGTCGTGTTCTGGTCGCAGATGACAATGCCCTGCCAAACCCGGCTGCCTTGCACGGCGACCCGCTGGTACGCCGTAACGTTGAACGTAGTTTTTCCGCTGGTGTAGGTGCCCGTGGCCGTGACCATGCGCGCCGGCAATCCGCTGTAGGTTGAGTCGATCTTGGGGCCAGGCTTGGCGTTGTCGAGTTGCGCCAGCGCGCCATCCAGCATCTGGTCAAGCGCCGCTGTGTCGCCTCGGGTGTTCGGGATGTCGGAATAGATCACCAGAAAAGCGTCCTGATCGTTATGCAGGCTGAGGGAGTAGTTGTGCAGGGTGGCGGTCCCGCCTTTCTTCAACTTGACCTCCTGGGACGAGTATGCGACCGGATCTTTGTCGGGCACTGGGTAGTTGGCAGTGAAAGCGGGGGCTTCGTAGGTTGTGGCGCTGAACGCCACGTTTTGCGGCGCCGATGTGCTTTGTGCGAAACCTGCCGCAACCGCCAGCAGCAGAAAAACGAACGTTAGTCTCAGCAATCTCATGGTCCCTCCGCTTGCGCGAGTGTGTCTTTAACCATTCCGATTCTCCCAGCGGAGGAGAGGGGTTTCTACATTACTTCTGTCACTGGCTGGTTGCGCGGAGCGCCCACGTCAGCCGCTGATGAGACGGCGGGCTTTCTCACGCGATGCCGGGGCGGCGCGACTGTGAGAGCGTCATACTGGAGCGCGATGATTCGTCGGTGTGCCTGGCCCTCCGGCTCCGGCGGGACTGACAAAGTTCAACTTCGGTCGCGGCGGATTACTTGGGTTTCCCACCGCCGCCGGGGGCCCGGATGTGGTCGAAGGCGATGGGGCCGGCGCCGAAGAAGATGAGGGCGAAGGCAATAGCGGCCAGCGCCAAAGGAAATTCGTATCCGTTGTTGCCCATCAGTCCGTTGTGGAAGTGCACCTTGGCGATGGCGACGGACATATTAATGCAGATGGCAAAGGCAGCGAAGCGGGTGAACAGGCCGAGCAGAATGAGGATGCCGCCAAAGAATTCCGTAAATGAAGAGAGGTAGGCGGTCCAGGCCGGGAGTCCGAGGCTGTGCACGAGCTGGGCATGGTGCTGGAGTCCGCCGAAAACTTTGTGATATCCGTGGCCGAGGATGACTGCCCCGAGGGCGAGGCGCATGATGAGGAGTGCGAGGGGCTGCAGGCGGTCAAGGTAGCGCACGGGGTTCCTCCGAGAAAGAAAGATAGCTTACAGCAGCGGAAGGACAGAAGGAAGGAAGCAGTTTCGAGCTGGTTCGCGCCGGGTGCGAAGCCGGCAATTGAGGGCTTAGATTCTCTTTAGGATTCTTTAGAAGACGTATAGAGAAGAATCATTGCGTGAAATGCCAACTTCTGTTAACGTTTTTCCGCCCCACAGGTTTAGGCTGGCGGCGGCGTCTAATCGCAACTGGACTATGCACGCTGCAGATTTCCCTGCGTGATTGGAAATGAAATCGCGCGTGAAATCGGCTAGTTTCGTCCGTTGATGGGAGATGTCGATGAGAGATAAAGACCCGAAGCCGCAACTTCTGAGGAAGGGCGGTGTTTTCGGGAATAGCGAGGCGGTCAGAAGGAAGGATGGTCCAGGAGGCGTTATGAATCAGATTTCAAGAACAATGCAGCAGAAGTGGGTTGTGCTCGTGCTATGTCTGGTGATTCCGGCGATGGCGTGGGGTCAGAAAAAGGGCGGTGGTGGTGGTGGCGGACATGCGGCTCCTGCGGCGCGTCCGAGCGGTGGAGGAGGCGGCCATGCTGCGGCGGCGCGTCCGAGCGGTGGCGGCGGGCATGCGGCGGCGGCGAAACCGAGCGGTGGCGGAGCCGGTCATGCTGCGGCATCACGACCAAGCACACAATCGCATGCTGCGTCGAAACCGAGCACGCAGTCGCATTCTGCGGCCTCACGGCCGAGCACACAATCGCATGCTGCGTCGAAACCGAGCACGCAGTCGCACGCGGGCACAGCGGCGAAGGGCGGCACGGCGGCACACGGCGGCACAGCGGCGAAGGGTGGCACGGCTGCGCACGGTGGCACAGCGGCGAAGGGCGGCACGGCTGCGCACGGTGGCACGGCGGCGAAGGGTGGCACGGCGGCGCACGGTGGCACGGCGGCGAAGGGTGGCACGGCGGCGCACGGCGGCACGGCGGCGAAGGGCGGCACGGCTGCGCACGGCGGCACAGCAGCCAAAGGTGGCGCGGCAGCCAAGGGTGGCGCACCAGCCAAGGGTGGCGCGGCCAAGGGTGGCGCGGCCAAGGGTGGCGCGGCCAAGGTGGCGCGGCGGCCAAAGGCAACGCGCATCAGCCGAAAGGAACCCGCAACGTCAGCATGAAGGGTGGAGGGCACGCCAGCGTTCGTAAGAACGGGTCGGTCCGTTCCGCGGATAGGAACGGCCACCACGTTGAGCGCGGGCTCCACGGCGGGCGCTCCTCGATGCATGATCGCGGCCATGGCGAGCGGGTATTCGCCGGCCGGCACGGCGGTTATGTGCAGCACGCCTACGGCAGGTTCGGCGGAAGGTCGTTCTATTCACGTACCTATTGGGGTGGCGGTTACGCGCATGTCGGCCTCTATCAAGGCTATTTCTGGGGCGGACGGGCATATTACGGCTGGTACCCAGGATTCTTCTACGCTCCGGCATTTTATTCGTGGGGCTGGCAGCCTTGGGGCGTACCGGTTGTCTGGGGTGTCTCAGCGTGGGGTTGGGGAGGACCGTGGTGGGGCTTCTACGGCGGATGGTTTACACCTTATCCGGTGTACGCTGCTCCGTACTTCTGGCTCACTGACTACCTGATCGCGGCGAATCTGCAGGCGGCGTACGCGGCGGCTCACCCGGTGGCGGGCGAAGCAGCAGCGACGGAGACGGCGGCATCGGCGGATACTGCGGCTGCGGATACAGACAGCACTGACACGACGGCGACAGCGACGACCACCGTAACGCTGACTCCAGAGGTCAAGCAGGCAATCGCTGAGGAAGTGAAGGCGCAGTTGGCCGCGCAGCAGGCACAGGCGGCCAAGGCCGGCGACACGGCAGCGGCCTCTACGACGACGACCACGGACACAACGACGGCGAGTACTACTCCGCCAGCGGCGTTGGATCCGGCCAAGCGCACCTTTGTAGTGGATACAGCGGTGACTGCGGTAGCGTCGGACGGAACGGAGTGTGGCCTGACTTCAGGTGACGTGGTCACGCGCCTGACCGAAACTCCCGATGCGACCGACAACACGGTGAGCGCCAGCATCTCGGCCAGCAAGAAGGGCGATTGCGCGGCGGGAGCCACTGTTGCTGTGAAAGTGGACGACTTGCAGGAAATGTACAACCACTTCCAGGAACAGCTCACTACCGGTTTGGGTGAAATGGCCAAGAAGCAGGGCACGAACGGAATGCCGAAGGCGCCGGACACAAAGACGAAGGCTTCGGATGTGCCAGAGCCCAAGGCCGATCCAGATGCAGCCAAGGCGATCAAGGACGAGAACGCCGAAGCTGACAAGGTCGAAGCCGATGTCAAGGCCGAGGCTTCGGCTGGCGGCGGTCTGTAAACAGCTGAAGGTTGCAAGACGGCGGTTTAACCATCAACAGGGAGCGCCGGTCAACGGCGCTCCCTTCTCCAATTTATTGAAGTTGCATCCTCCGAGTGCGTGCTGACCGTTAGAGCACAAACAGGAGTTTGGTTTAGGAAATCACTTCGGCAAAAGGCTTGGGGAGGTTGTTGCGATGTTGCGGAAATCTTATCGTCTGATTCAAGGCATGATCCTGGTGGCAGCCATGATCTTTCCGGTGGCGCTAGCCAGCGGACAAGCGGCCACAGTAGAGGACGACCTACAGAAGAAATTCAAGGCGGTTACGATGGGATCGGACACGGACGGGGTTTCCGTGGTCGAGGAAGGTACGTTGCTTACGGTGCTGAAGGGCGGAATTCTGGCCGTGCCCTATTCGGACTCCAGCGATTTCAAGACAAAGTACCAGAACGGAACCATTAAGGCTCCCAGCGGACTGGCGTTGGCCGGACGGAAGGCCATCATGGGAAAGTTTGGAAGCGATCAAACCACCCACTTGTTCAAGAAGGGCGACAAGGTTTATCCCACAAAGATCGGTGTGAATATGAAGAAGGACACCGTGACCATGGGGATCGTCGCGTGTGATAAGTGCAACAAGACCGATCCCCCGACCTACAACAAAGCGGAGGTCGTGTTTGTATTTCCCAAGGGGTCTTTAGCGAATGCTACGGCACCCTCAGTGGAGAAGGTGATTGCGCAAGTGTTTCAGATCACCCCACCGGGCAAGAAGAAGGCTAAGGTGGCTAAGGAAGCTCAGGAAACTCAGCAATAGCACAGGCAGGTTGGTTGGGAGTTGCTTTCACAAACAGGGGACCCGGAGGAACTTACCATGTCGCAGAAATCTCACCACGTGATTGTCGGCGTCGTTCTGGTAGCGGCCATGATCTTTCCAATGGCACTCGCCAGCGCACAGGCGGCCACCATACAGGACGAACTGCTGAAGACCTACAAACTGGTGAAGATTGGATCCGACACGGACGGATATTCCGTAGTGGAGGAAGGGACGGTGCTGGCGATCCAAAAGGGCGGCATTCTGGCCGTGCCCTATGCCGACTCGACCGACTTCAAGACAAAGTATCAGGACGGACAGATCCATGCTCCCGGCGGCCTGTCGGTGATCGGGCGGAAGTCCATCATGGGAAAGTTTGGGAAGGAGCAGACTACCCACTTGTTCGCGAAGGGGGACAAGGTCTATCCCACGAAGATTGATGTAAACGTAGCTAAGGACACAGTAACCATGGGTGTCGTCGCCTGCGACACCTGCAACAAAACCGATCCGCCCACCTATAACAAGGCTGAAGTGGTGTTTGTGTTCCCCAAGGGGTCTTTAGCGAGTGCGACTGCGCCATCCGTGCAAAAGGTTATTCTTCAGGTGTTCACGGTCAGCAAAGACGATTCTAAAGAAGCTGATAAGGGAGGAAAGAAGGGCGGAGATAAGGGCGGGGATAAAGGCGGGCAGGAGGCAGGCGGGGATCAGCAAGGTGGCGACCAGGCGCCGGCCGAGCCGGCGAGCATCGAAAAGGGCATGACCCCCGACGACGTAGTGGCCGCCATGGGCCAACCGGAGAAAAAAGTAACTCTCGGCGCCAAACAGATCTACTATTACAAAGATATGAAAGTGATTTTCCTGAACGGGAAAGTTTCAGACGTGCAGTAATGCAGTAGTCAGTGGCTAGCAGTCAGTGGCCAGTAAAACCGGGGGCGGAACTTTTGCCTTGGGCTTTGCTGGCCACTGGCTTTTGCGGCCACTTCTGCGCGCGCTGCCCGCCATCCCGTAAGCCATGCGGTGATTCTCCCGAGCAGAAGTTAAAGTCAGCTAGCACAGCAACTTGAGCGTGCGACGTAGTACTTCCGTACCGTCTCTAGTACTTCAGTTACCCGCTCCCCAGTGACCCAAGACGCCCTCTGCGAATACTACTTCTAATTGCGTTTATCTGGATAAGTACCACAACATATAGATATTCCCCCTTGGCGCACTTCCGCCCGATTCCAGAAAATGGGCATAAAACACGGAGATTCGCTGGGACCCGAGGTCTTTCAAGGCTGATATATGCTCGGGACACCGAGAGCCTTTCAGACACTCACGAAAGGCGAAGGCAGTTTTCTCAGGGCAGCCCTGCGGGGCCGGAGACACCGGCGCGGGAATTCTGATGGTGAGGCAAGGAACTGAGTCAGGAACATGGCCGACTCGAGAGAAGTGATGAACATTCGTCAGGCTTCGGACTATCTTGGAGTAAGTCCGGACACGCTCTACAAGTACGTAGGCGAAGAAAAGATTCCCGCCTTCAAACTGGGCAACCGCTGGCGCTTCAAGAAGTCGAGACTGGACCAGTGGATGGAAGAGAAGTCGAGCCAGCTGGAGACGCGGAGTGGACATAAACCGAAGGCAGCGATGAAAGCTGCTGGATCGCAGTAGTTAAAAAAGCCGGCGCAACGCTGGCGCTACGAGAGGCGGGCACACATGTTTGGAATGGGATCGAAGACGATAGTAGGTCTGGATGTGGGCTCTTCCAGCATCAAGGCGGTGGAGTTGAAGAAAAAGGGTGGGCAGATTGAAGTGGCGCACCTGGGGCTGGAACCGCTGTCCTCTGACATCGTGGTCGATTCGATGATCGTGGACTCGGGAACTGTGTCGAGCGCGATTTCGAAGTTGTTCGCCGACTGCCTGATCAAAACCAAATCAGTGGCCACGGCGGTGAGCGGGCACTCGGTCATCGTCAAGAAGATCTCGCTGCCCTCGATGAGCGACCAGGAACTGGCCGAAACCATCGAGAAGGAAGCAGCGCAACACATTCCCTTCGACCTGGCCGACGTGAGCCTCGACTATCAGATTCTGTCCGAAGAAGCGGGCAGCCCGCAGATGGACGTTCTGCTGGTGGCCGTGAAGAAGGACAAGATTCTGAACTACACCAACGTACTCTCGATGGCGGGGCGCACCCCCTCTATCGTGGATATCGATGCCCTGGCGCTGCAGAACTGCTACGAGTACAACTACCAGCCGGCGCCGGGCCAGGTGGTGGCGCTTTTGAACCTGGGCGCCAGCGTGATGAACATCAACATTGTGAAGGGGACCACGCCGCTGTTCCCGCGCGACGTCAGCGTGGGCGGGCACCAGTATACGGATTCTCTGCAAAAGGAGCTCGACCTGAACTTCGACGATGCCGAGAAACTCAAGCTGGGCGAGAAGGTTGGAACGGTGAGTGAGGACGCGAAAGCGCCGATCCTGCAGCAGGTGACCGAAATCATTGTGCTGGAAATCCAGAAGACATTCGACTTCTTCCGGGCCAGCGCGGCGGGCGAGCACATCGAGAAAATCTATCTCGCGGGCGGCTCCGCCAAGGTACCGGGGTTGATGGAAGCGTTGCGGCAGGAATTTTCCATGCCGGTCGAGTTGCTGAATCCATTTCAGCGCGTGGTGCCGCCGGCAAGCGGCCCCGGAGCGGAGCTGGTGGAGCAGAATCCGGGCCAACTGGCAGTAGCGGTGGGGTTGGCTTTGAGGAGCTTTGAATCCCTATGATCAGAATCAATCTGCTCGAAAATTCCAAGGGAAAAAACAAGCGTGCCGGGGGCAGCAGCGGACCTGTGATGCCCACAATGGAATTGGGCGACATGGGCTCACCCAAACTGAAAGTGCTGGTCGTGCTGCTGGTAGCCGGACTGCTGAATTTCGGTTACTGGTACCGGCTGGACAAGCAGTCAAAGTCGATCGCGTCGCAGATGGCGGCGGCCCAACAGAAGAATCGTGAACTCAGCGACGTGAAGGCACGCTTCATGGAACGGCAGAAACAGGCCGACAACTACAAGCGGCGGGTGGATGTAATCGATTCGCTGCGCGCCGGGCAAGCCGGTCCGGTTAACCTGCTGGCCATGCTGGGCGAGACGGTGAACACAACCGAAGCGGTGTGGTTGAACAAAATGGATGATCAGGGTGCAAGCGTTAGCCTCGAAGGCACGGCGCTGAGCACGGATGCTGTGGCTGGTCTCATCGCGAACCTGCAGAAGACGGGCTTCTTCAAGAACGTCGAGATCAAGGAAACCTTCCAGGACGATGCAGTCAAGGATATGCAGGCGTTCCAGTTCACCCTGACCTGCGAGAAGGGAAAGTCGTAAAGGCGGACTTATGGCGATGAATTTCAATGAACTGTCGGGGCTGAAGCAGTGGGGAGCGGTGATTGCCGGCGGAGCGCTGGTAACGGCGGCACTGTACTTCACGATGTTCAAGAGCCAGGTCGAGAAGAATGCAGCGGCCCAGAAACAGGTAGAGATCAAAGTTCGGGAGAACAACGAACTGGAATCCTACCGGCCCAAGCTGAAGGACATGGAGCTGCAACTGGCCAACCTGAAACAGCAATTAGAGATCGAACGGCGCATCGTCCCCGATGAGAAGCAGGTCGACAGCTTCATCACCACGATGGACAGCGAAGCCGTGAAGGCGGGCGTGGAACTGCGCCGCTATTCGGCGAAGCCGGTAGCCGCGAAGGAGTATTACACCGAGGTCCCATTCGACATGGAGTTGGATGGTCCTTACTACTCGATGCTGAACTTTTTTGACCGGGTGGGCAAGCTGGAGCGCATCGTGAACGTCAGCGGTCTGCTGGTGGCCACGACGAAGAATCCCACCACTGCGAAGGTGAAGCACACCTATCAGTACGCGCCGAACGAGAGCGTTGTGGCATCGTTTACCGCGACGACGTTTTACAGTCACGACCTGGATCCACCGGCGGCGGCGGTGCCGGGAGCCAAGCCTGCTACGGCGGGCGCGGGCGTGAGCTTGGGCAAATAGGAATCGCTTATGAAGCTGACGACACCAATTCTGGCAGTTGCAATAGCAATGACGACGGGGATGGCCTTTGGGCAAAACCCCGACGCCATCGACAACGCGCGCAGCACGGCGAAATCGCTGCAGCAGATAAAGACCAACCAGAGCAACGCGGCGCTCGAAGCAGCAGGCGTGCCTCCAAACCCACAGGACGCCAAGCCAGACGCGGGATCGCCAACCAAGGGCGCAATTGGCCAGACCGGAGCGGCGAAGCCGGCGACATTGAAGCCTGTGGCGGCTCCGGCGGCGAAAGGCAATCCAGCGCCGGCGGCCAAAGCTGTGAAACCACACGATGCGTTCGTGCCCAAGAAGAAGCCTGTGGCGGCGGCGAAGGTGTCGGCTCCCAAACCGGGGAGTAAGACATCGGGGGGCAAAACAACGATTGCCGCCAGCACGACTGCCGCTACTGAAAAACCGGCCGGCGGCAGCAAGAGTGCGGAGCCTGGCAAGGCCTCAAAGCCTGAGGAGAAGAAGTGGGCGATGAATGGCAAGCGCGACCCCTTCTTTAGTCCGGTGTCACAGCAGAGCACTACGCCCGGATGCTCGACCGGGAAAAAGTGCCTGGAGATTGGGCAGATCAATGTGCGCGGCGTGGTGAAATCCGAGAGCGGCTTCATCGCGGTGGTGACGAACAGCTTGAACAAGGCCTATTTCCTGCATGAAAACGATCCCGTGTTCAACGGGTACGTAGTGAAAATTACGGGCGACTCGGTCCTCTTCCAGGAGACATTCCAGGACAAACTGGGCAAATCGCTCACGCGGGAAGTGACCAAGAAGATACTTACACCGGCTGTTTAAGATTCCGGCGGCAAGCGCACCCGGGAAAACCGGAGCGCAGAAAAAATCGAATTTGAGAAGGACACGCGAGCCAGGCTCGCGAGTTGGGGAGAAAGCAAAATGCGAAAGCAAATGCTGAGTGTGTTCCTACCGTGGCTGCTTTTGGGGCTGGTAGCATCGGCTGAAACGCCGGCGTCACAACCGGCGAGCCAGCGCAACGAACTGCAACGGGTAAATGTGGTTCGTGGCGCCGATGAGATCCGGGTCGAGATCAGCGCTCGGGGCGCAGTCGCACCCAAGGTGACTACGGCAGATTCGCCTGCGCGCCTGGTGGTGGACCTGCCCGGAACCGTGATGGCGACGGCGCAGAGCCACATCACAGTGGGTACCTCAGGAGTGAAAGGGGTACGCATTGGCATGGATGGCCAGACGCCTCCGACCACGCGCGTAGTGGTCGATCTGGAGCACGCCTGCCGCTATGAATTGAACCCGACCGCGGATGGCAAGTTTGTGCTGACGCTGCACACGCAGCAAACAGCGGCGAGCACGAGCGTTCCGAAGACTGTGACGGCGCCAGCTGCCAGGACTATGTCGCCGTTCGGGCCGCGCGTCATCGAAGCGAAAACGGAAGTGCCGGCAAAGGCGCAGCCGGTTGCGGCCAGCGCCGTGGCAACTCCGAAAGCTGCGAAAGAAAATTCAGCTCCGGCGACAACTCCAAAACCCGAAGCGACTGCGTCGAGTGACTTTGTGTTCGTCGAGCCGGCTTACTCAGCCAGGAATGACGCGGTGGCGGCAGCTCCGGCCGAACGCGCCCAGGAAGCGGCGGCGAAATTTTCAGACAAGACAGCGGCAGAACTGCTGCCGGCGCGCATGAATGCGGCGCCGCAATCGTCATCGATGAGCACCGGCTCCAGCACAGGCGGCACCGGCATCACCCCCGCAGTCAATCTCGCTGCGGAGCAGAAGGAGCAGGCTGGTCAGCAACCCGCCGCGGCCGGCCCGCGGTACACGGGCGAACCGATCTCGGTGAATTTGAAGGATGTTGATCTGAAAGATTTCTTCCGCCTGATCCACGAGATCAGCGGCCTGAATGTGGTGCTCGATCCTAACGTGCATGGAACTCTGACCATCGTACTCGACGATGTGCCGTGGGATCAGGCTCTGGACATCGTGCTCAAGAACAACGACCTGGCGCGGGAACTGGAAGGCAATGTTCTGCGCGTCGCCACCGTGGACACGCTGAAGAAAGAAGCCGATGGGCGGCGTGCTCAGGTGGAATCGGAAGCGCTGGCTGTGGAGAAAGTTTCAGTCACGCGTTTCCTGAGCTATGCCCATGCCAAAGACGCAATGCTGACGGTAAAGAAGTTCCTGTCGGCGCGCGGCGATGTGGTTGCGGATGAGCGCACCAACGCTGTGATCGTCAACGATATTCCGAAAGTGATTCCTGTCATCGACCGCCTGCTGACGCAGCTGGACCGCAAGACGCAGGAAGTGGAGATCGAAGCGCGGGTGGTGGCGGCGACGCGGCAATTCGCGCGCGACATCGGCACGCAGCTCGGCTTCGGCTGGGGCAACGGCCACAGCGCGATCGGCGGAAACTCCTCAGTGGGCAGCTCGCCGACGACGGTCAGCAACCTGACTCCGGGCTACATTACGGTTCCAGGTACGGGTTCGACCACAGGAAGCTCGATTCCTCTGTTCTCGAACCTGGGCTCGACCGCTCCTACGAGCGGCTTGACCTTCCTGAACGCCAGCAACACAGTACGCATCGATGCGGTGCTTTCGATGGCCGAGTCGCGCGGATTGTTGAAGGTTCTGTCGCGGCCGCGAGTGGTCACGCAGAATAACATTCAAGCCATCGTGAAGCAGGGCGTGCGCGTGCCTATCGTGACGCAGGCGCAGTTGGGCGGTCCTCCGACTGTGACTTACGTCGACGCCTTCCTGCGGCTGACGGTGGTTCCGCAAATCACTTCGGAGAACACAATTTTCCTCAACGTGGACGTGGAGAACACGACCCCGAACTTCGCGCAGGAAGTGCAGGGCAACCCGGAATTGATCACGCAGCAGGCGACCACGCAGGTGCTGGTGACCGACGGCGGCACGGTGGTGATCGGCGGCGTCATCCAGACGCAGAACTCGATCAACATCAACCAGGTGCCGATCCTGGGCAACATCCCAATCCTGGGCAACCTATTCAAGCACGTTCAGGTATCGACCTCAAACCAGGAATTGATCTTCTTCATCACGCCGCGAATCATTCAGACGTAGCAACGTCAGACAGCAGCGCAGTTGAAGATTTTAGACCGCCGGCCTGAAGAACCTGTCAGGCTGGCGGTTTTGTTTTCGGGACAGGGATGCTTCGACCGAGTGATTCCCGTTCGCATCGCCCGACCCGGCTGGCCAATAGGCCGATCCCCAAGGTGCTTCGCCTTTTCTTCGTCCATAATGTTATGATGTTTTTCGCTGAGATTCACCCAAGATTTCAACAGATGCGCATCCGAAGACGGATGCTAGAATGCGCTCACTCTGTCACAACATGTCGGAACTACTTGGCCCTGAAGTAATCGCGGAGGACTATATTTACGAGGTCGGACTGCGGAACCTTGAGCCTGTCGGCCTCCCTTTTAGCCAGTTCCTTGTTTTCATCCGAAATGACGATGGGCTTATAGTCTGCGGGGAAGGCCCAAGAACAGACCTGGCAGATCAACTGGCATCCTTGGCACGAGCTGGCCTTCTTGATATTGCACTGCTCACAGAGCGGCTGCCAGTTCCCGAGGTCGTTCGACCCGTTTCGCGAGCGAGGGACCTTATGGTCCGGGCTGAGCTTCACATCGGGTTCCTGGCGCCCGCAGGAAGCGCATTTGTAGTCGTGCTGCTCTTTCAGTTTCTTCCAATCGACTTTCTTCAGCTTGCCGCGAGGCTCGCGCTTTTGGCTCACGTCCAAGCTCTGCAACTGGTAGCGCGTACCCTCTTTTCGGATCGAGGTGAATCCCTCGTCGCCCTGCAATTCGCGGAGCCGTCGAAAGACGTCTTTGTACGGAGTCTTCCCGTTCGCCGCGCGATAGGCATCAACGGCAGCGCGAACATCGTCTTCGGTCAACACCGGGCCGGGAATGCCATGTCCGGCGGGCCACAGGGCTCCCAAGATGACCGAGTAATAAAGTTTATTCACCGGATGCCGAGCTACGAAGGTAGACGCTGCATCGGCGAGCCACTTCTCCCTGCGCGCTTCCGACTCGTTCGGGACTTCCCGCGGAGTAAGCAGCAGACCCTTGCTGGCGCGAGACCTAGGCATTTGGGAGCAGACCTATAAATGCGATTCGCTTCGTTCTTCGCCGGAATAGGTGGATTCGACCTGGGGTTCCAGCGCGCTGGAATGATACCAGCCTTCCATTGCGAAATCGATCCTTTTTGCCAACGCATTCTGAAAAGGCACTGGCCGGAGGTTCCACTCCATGACGACATCACGACGCTTAAGCCGAGAGACATCCCTGAGGCTGAACTTTGGGCCGGAGGGTGGCCCTGTCAGGACGTCAGCCACGGAAACGCGCAGCGCAAAGGCATCCACGGAGCGCGAAGTGGCTTATTCTTCTCCTTTGCGGAGCTTGCTCGAAAAGTTCGACCGGGATGGATTGTCATGGAAAACGTCTCGGGGCTCCTCAGTTCGGATGACGGCGCCGCCTTTGAGTCAGTTATCGAGCAACTCGAAGAGATCGGGTATATGGGGGTATGGTTTACGTGTAACACTCTCAGCGCGGGCCTTCCCCACAACCGAGAAAGAATATTCCTTGTCGGATCTTATCGATCGCCACTTTCCCATCAGTTCTGTTCTGACGGCGGCAAATTGTTTGGGGATAATTCGCCGCGAAACGAGAGCCGGACGGGAACTCGATCCAGTGTTCGAGGAGAGTTTGTCTCAGACGCTCCGCTTCTGGTCCAACGTCGCGGTGGTTTTGGGTACACCAAGGCAGCGGGCTATTGCCCCACGATACGCGCCCAGTCTGGAAAGCATCAAGGCGGCCACTCCGACAGGCCAATACTATGTGGCCAGAAACTTGACTTGGGACGAGTGCGAGAAGCTAATGGGATTCCCGGAAGGCTGGACGGCAAGCGAGGGAGACTCATTGGCAACGCGGTAGCGCCGCCTATCGCCGAGTTCATCGGCAGGCGCATATTGGCAATTCAGCGCGGCGCAACAAAGGCGGCGAGAGTTGTGGCATGAACCGCGGCGAAATGATGGCTGCGATTCGGTCAAAGGACACTAAGCCCGAGATGCTGGTGAGGCGACTCCTTCACAAAAATGGCTACCGCTATCAACTTCACCGCCCAGACCTCCCCGGCAAGCCCGACCTTGTCCTCCCCTCCAGGAAAAAAGTAATATTCGTGCACGGTTGCTTCTGGCACCAGCACGACTGTGCGTTCTCGCATGTTCCGAAATCCAACCTTTCCTATTGGGCCCCGAAGCTTCTAAGGAATCAGGCGCGAGACCGCGAACATTTGAAGGCACTGCGTGCTGCAGGATGGAGGCCCCTGGTCCTGTGGGAATGCCAGTTGAATAAACCTGAGCAACTGCTCCGTCGCCTTACGAAATTCCTGTGCTGACCCTTTGCCTTTGGGCGCATGCAGCCCGAAGTTTTCCACAGCCCCATTGTGACATCTGACCTTGCGCACAGCCTCAACTTTGTGCCATCATTGTCCCAACAAAGGCAGTACGCCCAGCAGTAGCGACTAGGACGCCCCCGGCCAAGAAATCGGCCCGTAAGTCCTGTGCTGTCTATATTTTGACGTCTAAGTCCTTTGTTTAACGGATTCTGCGGGCCAAAACATGCCTAAACCCCATGATTCCAGAGATCGAGGGGGGTGGGGGAGGGGGCGTACCCTGTTACTAAAAGATAAACGTATAGTCCGCAACGCAGCGGCCAGTCCGCAACCGCACCCGTAAATAATTTCACTTCTTCCTTCCTGCTAAACTCATCGGCAATGAACTTTCTTTTGCGCCAGAAGAAACTGCGGGGGCAACTTGCTTCCGCTGGGCTGGATGCTTTGCTGGTCAGCCATCTTCCTAATATCCGATATCTTTGCGGCTTTACCGGCAGCGCGGGTTTACTGTTGGTCGGGGAAGCCGGCAGCGTCTTCTTTACCGATGTGCGCTACGACACGCAGGCTCGCGAGGAGGTGAAGGGCGCGAAGGTGATCATTGCGCGCAAGGCGGTGTTGAGCGCGCTTGGGAAGTGGATTGAGGGCCGCAGCAAGAGAACGAAGGGATGGACGGTCGGCATTGAGGCCGAGCACATGACTGTGGCGGAGAGGAAACGCCTGGCTGGTCTGCTGCCCTCCGGCTTGCGGTTAAAGAATGCTCCGGCGCTGGTGGAGCGGGCGCGCATGGTGAAGGATGACGCGGAGTTGGCGCTGATCCGTGCAGCGGTGCGGTTGGGAGCTACTTTGTTCGACCGGGCGCTCGAAGTGTTGAAGCCTGGAATCAAAGAGGCCGCAGTCGCGGGGGAGATGGAGTATGCGGCGCGGGTGGCGGGAGCCTCAGAGATGTCGTTTCCTACCATCATCGCTTCGGGGGCGCGGTCGGCGCTGCCTCACGGTCGAGCCACCGAGCAAGCCATTGCGCCGGGAGGATTCGTGGTGTGCGACTTCGGTGTTATACTCGCAGGTTATTGTTCGGACCAGACCCGTACGGTGTGGATGGGGGACGCCTCGGGTGTAGGCGGAGCAGGAGGCGCGCCGGGCCTACGACGCGGTCAGAGAAGCGCAGGAATCAGCGATTGCGGCGGTGCGGCCCGGCGTCAGCGGCGGGGACGTCGATGCGGCGGCGCGCAAGGTATTGCGCAAGGCTGGGTTGGGGCGGTATTTTACACATTCAACCGGGCACGGGGTAGGGTTGGAGATCCACGAAGCTCCCAGGGTTGCGGCCGGGCAGAAGGAAGTGCTGCAGCCGGACATGGTCATCACCATTGAGCCGGGAGTATACTTCCCCGGCAAATGGGGCGTGAGGATCGAGGACATGGTAGCCGTCACAGAGGGCGGTTGCGAAGTGCTGACTCCGACCCGCAAGGATTTTCTTACAATCTAGGGTCTTAGGTGTTAGGTCTTGGGTGTTAGGCCGTGGATAGCGGGTATCGGCATGCAATCGCATAACACCTGAGACAAAGGGCCTAACACCTGATATCTGAGACCTGAAGTTGCAGTCCCACCGTACACGAATGAATCAAAAAGAGCTGAAGGAACTCATCGAGTTCTTAATCGAAAAAGACATTGCCGAGTTCGAGTTGGAGCGCGGCGACGTCAAAGTGAAGATTAAACGCGCCGGCCAGCACATGGTTGTGCAGGCACGCGCGGAAGCGCCCTATGTGGCCGTGACCGTCCCTCAGGCAGGGGCTCCTGCCGTTGTAGCAACGCCTGCGGCGACGCCGGTAGCGCCGGTCGAGCCCGTTCCGGCAGAAAACCTGCACATCGTTAAATCGCCCATCGTGGGGACGCTTTATGAAGCGCCCTCGCCGGGCGCGCCGCCCTTCGTCAAAGTTGGGGACGTGGTGGAAGTTGGGCAGGTGCTGTGCATTGTGGAGGCGATGAAACTGCTGAATGAGATTGAGTCGGACGTGGCCGGGGAAATCGTAAAGACGATGGGGAAAAACGGCCAGCCGATTGAATACGGGCAGGAGTTGTTTGCTATAAGGGCGAAAAAGTGAAGGGATTGAGTAATTTGGTAATTGGGTAATTTTGTAATTTAAAACCGTGGAGGTTTTTCAACTACCCAATTACTCAATCACCCAATTACAAAAATGTCCGTTCCGTCCCCACATTTGACCTAAATGTTTAAGAAGATCCTGATTGCGAATCGCGGAGAGATTGCGCTGCGCGTGATTTGCGCGTGCAAGGAACTGGGCATCCGCACGGTTGCCATTTACAGCGAAGCGGACCGCCATTCTCTGCCCGTGCGTTTCGCGGATGAAGCCATCTGCATTGGGCCACCACAACTGGCCCTTAGCTACCTGAATATCCCGGCGGTGATAAGTGCAGCGGAGATTGCCAATGTGGATGCGATCCATCCCGGATACGGATTGCTCTCGGAGAACGCCAACTTTGCCGAGGTGTGCGAAACCAGCGGCATCAAGTTCATCGGGCCGCGGCCGGAAGTGATGCGGCTGATGGGGGAAAAAGAAAAAGCGCGCGCGGCGATGAAGGCGGCGGGCGTGCCTATTCTGCCGGGCTCCGACGGAATTATCGCGTCCGAGATCGAGGCGGTGGAGTGGGGGCTGCAGGTGGGTTTTCCGGTGATTGTGAAGGCGTCAGCGGGCGGCGGAGGACGCGGCATGCGCATTGTGCGCAACGAAGAAGAGCTGCCGGGGCTGTTCAGGGCAGCGCAGGCCGAGGCGGCGGGAGCGTTCGGCAACGGCGATCTGTATATGGAGAAGTTTGTCGAGCATCCGCGGCACATTGAGTTTCAGGTGCTGGCTGATGAGCATGGCAACGTGGTAAGCCTGGGTGAGCGGGAGTGCTCGATTCAGCGGCGGCATCAGAAACTGCTGGAAGAATCGCCTTCGACGCAGGTCACGCCGGAGTTGCGCGATCAGATTGGCACGGTCCTGTGCAAGTCGCTGACGGAGATCGGTTACACCAATGCGGGGACGATCGAATTCTTGATGGACCACGACCGGCGGCTGCATTTCATCGAGATGAACACGCGCATTCAGGTGGAGCATCCCGTCACGGAGATGGTGACGGATGTGGACTTGGTGAAGAGCCAGATCATGATCGCGGCAGGCGCTCACATGCGGGACGTCTTGCAGGGGCCGATTGTGCACCGCGGGCATGCGATTGAGTGCCGGATCAATGCCGAGCATCCGGAGAAGTTCACGCCCTCGGCGGGGAAGATAACGGCGTTTAATCCGCCGGGAGGGACTGGCGTGCGGGTGGATACGGCGGCTTATGCCGAGGGCGTGATTCCGCCTTATTACGATTCGCTGATCGCCAAACTGATCGTGCGCGGCAAGGACCGGGGCGAAGCGATTTCGCGGATGTCGCGTGCGTTGGAGATGTTTATTGTCGAGGGCATTTACACAACGATTCCGCTGCACCGGAGGATTTTGGCCGATCCGGATTTTCGCGCGGGGAAGTTTGATACGGGGTTCATTGAGCGGTTTCTGGCGAAGAACGGGAAGTGAACAGCGAATCCCGGCACTTGCCCCTTCCAAAGGGGGGGTTGAAGGGGCGCGACTTCAGTCGCGCCGTTGAGATTCTCCGAATTCCGTGCGGCTTTAGCCGCTGGGGGGACGCCCAAGGCGAATCGCGACCGTCGAAGAGCCGCCCACCTTGCGCCTTTCATATGCTCGCTCGTCGGGCATTAGAGCTTACGGCAATGTTTATGGTCCTGTACAAATACCTTACGCCCGCGCGTGTCGACGTTCTGGAAGGCCAAAGAATTCGATTCACCCAGCCAGCTGCCTTCAACGACCCATTCGAGTTCAGGCCCTGTATCGGATCGCTCGCCTCCCAAAACCACCTCCGTGAGTATATGGAGCAAAATTACGACCAGATTCTAGAGCGGGAACTAAGAGAGTATCCGATACTTAGTAAAGAGCTATCGTCGGAGGTCGTGGTTAAACTATTTGCTCCATTGAAGTCTCGCCTTCCGGATATTTTCAGCTGCTTCAGGCCCGACTCCTACCCAGCGTATCGACGGCGATCAACTCCGCATTCAATAGGAACCTGGGGATACTTTGTCTCAGCGAGGTCCGCGACTCCCTCCTAATGTGGGGTCATTACACGCAGAATCACGAAGGATTCGTTATAGGATTCAGCCAAAACCATCCTTATTTCTCGATGCGGCGAGGGCCCGAAGACGAGTTCGGCTACCTGCGTCGAGTGAAGTACAGTAGCAGCCGCCCCGTGGTTACTCTAGCGGATACGACAGGTACGGAGTGGTTTGAAACAAAGTCCGACGATTGGTCTTACGAGAAGGAGTGGCGCATGATGCGTGTATTTGCGGACGCAGAACGTCGGATAGAAACTCTGCCCTATCCGGTGTGTCTCTTCAATTTCCCGGTAGATGCGGTTGCTGAGATCATCATCGGTCTAAAGGCTCCGGCCGAAGTTCGTGCTCGGCTGAAAACCTTATCGAAAAATTTCCCAAACGCGAAGGTAATCCAGGCCCAAGAGCATTCATCACAATACAGCTTGGTGATGGAACCCGCAGAGTAGTTGGGCTCCGGCGGCCACGCTGACCACGGAGCAGTCATTCTCGGATGGCCCGACAGTCGGCGAGCGCTAGTCATTACGCATCTTTACAGAGCCACCGTCAGTAATTTTCGAAACCTTCTCGCCGCCGCGCCAGCGCTGCGTCAGAAAGGCCGCGCTCAGAGACCCGCCATTGGTAAACTTTACCGGCGGAGGCCAACTCACAGCTTTGTGCACCTTCGGATGGAGTTGAATTAACGTTTCTTTCCAATTGCCAGGTTTTGGCTGCACCTCAAGAGTGCTGTCTGATGCTTCATTCACTTCCGGATGGATGGTCACGACTTGCACCACAAAATGCCCAGCAACGATGGTATTGGCGATTCCTCTTCCAATCCTCCAGCGGCTCCCATTCAGGATTGTGAAATCCGTTCCGAACGCCCCGAGGTGAGACTCCGTCAATCCGCCGATCCAAATGCGCGTCCCCTGCGGAATAGCCCGTGACACGCGCATAGCAGCGCGTTCGTCCTTCGTATAAAATTTATCGCCCGCCTGGCGCTTATTGACGGAGTCAGCGACCATCGCGGTCTTTACTGCCCACTCCGTTAGCAATCGCTGTCGCCCGACGTCTATGGACGTAGGCTTGTCTTCCAGCATCCCGCTCAGAGCCGGGACATTCTTCTGCTCAAGCTCGCTCATCCAAGTGTTATTGCATGTATGGCAGACAGTGTTGATGGTCCGCTCGGGGTCGTCAGCAATGAACTCGGGATCGCTGCCCAGCTGAACACGAACCGGGCCAAATTTCACACGCCGGTGCATCCACGCCGGCCAAAGATGCTCTTCGCTGCCTGAGTCGCCGTCGCAAAAGATGCACGGAGTCGCCACGATTGAAAGTAGCATACCTCGATAAGAGATAGACTGACCAAGACATGGAATCCCCCATTTTGTATGCCATTCTTGATACCTCATGCTTTCGGAGCACTGACGCTATGCTCTCGGCTGCAGAGGGTCTTACCCTCGCTGGCTGCACCCTCATCCAATATCGCAACAAATGCGGGAATGCGCGCGCAATACTGGAACAAGCGCGGGAATTAAGGAGCCGCCTGCCGGTATCCATCAAGCTCATCATGAACGATCGCGCGGACCTGTGCTTGATTGCCGAGTTTGACGGAGTGCATGTTGGGCAAGACGATCTGTCGCCAGAGGCGGTTCGGGGGATCATCGGTCCGGACCGCTGGCTCGGAGTTTCGACGCATAATCCAGAGCAGATGCAGGAGGCAGATCAGACCTCCGCGGACTATCTCGCCATTGGCCCGGTTTTTTCGACTTCCAGCAAAGAGCGGTCTGGCCCGGTCGTAGGCCTCGAAGGGGTGCGCCGGGCGCGGCAGTTGACGCGAAAGCCCTTGGTGGCCATTGGGGGGATCACGCGGGCCAATGCCGCTTCCGTGATCGAAGCCGGAGCTGACTCCGTGGCCGTGATATCCGACTTGTTACGGGGGCCACGGAAATCAGCAGAGGAATTTTTCCGCATTCTGAGGTAAAGTCATGGGGCATAACACCGTCGTTGGTCGTTCGTCGTTGGTCGTTAGCGTTCGGTCGTCGGCGGTTCAGTCGTCGGCGTAGGCGTTTAGGCAGGGATTATGCTGGCTTTTTCGCTCTTGGGCCAACGACGAATGACCAACGACCAACGACGTATTGCGAGGGAATCCTGAGTACTCCGACAACCGCCGTGGGCAGCGACTGGGAAACACACAGCCATCAAGACAGCGAACTGGTCAAGGAACTGGGCCTGACCAGCGCCACCATGCTGGTCATGGGGTCGATGATCGGCTCGGGCATTTTTATTGTTTCGGCAGAGATTGCCCGCGAGGTGGATTCTCCCGCGCTGCTGATTGGAGCGTGGGCGGTGACCGGGTTCATGACGATTGTCGCCGCGCTCAGCTACGGCGAGCTGGCGGCGATGATGCCCCGGGCCGGCGGGCAGTACGTTTACCTGCGCGAGGCGCTCGGGCCGCTGTGGGGATTTCTTTACGGCTGGACGCTCTTTCTCGTCATTCAGACCGGCACGATTGCGGCTGTGGGCGTGGCCTTCGGCAAGTTCCTGGGAGTTTTCTTTCCTGCGATTTCTTCTTCCCATTGGATTCTGCATCTCTGGAAGGTCCCGCCGATTACACTTGGGCCGATGGTTCTGGGCAACATGGATGTAGGCATCAACACGCAGAATCTCGTAGCGATCCTGCTGGTGATCTTTCTCTCGATCGTAAATATCTTTGGCGTGAAAACCGGAGCGCTCATTCAGAATGTGTTTACCGCGGCCAAAGTTTCTGCGCTGCTGGGATTGGCGCTGTTCGGCAATGCGATGGGGCGAAGTGCCCAGGCGCTGGCCAGCAACTTCAACGGGCACTTCTGGCGGAATGCTGGATTGGGCGCGCAGCACGCCGTGCAGGTGGGCGTGGGCGGGCCGGTTGTATTGGCGGGCACGCTAACGATTCTGGCGGTGGCGCAGGTGGGTTCGCTGTTTTCCGCCGACGCCTGGAACAATGTGACGTTTACCGCGGGTGAAGTCAAGAATCCCAGCCGCAATTTGCCGCTCTCACTGGCTCTGGGTACGGGCGTGGTGATCGCCCTCTATATTGCCTGCAACTTCATTTATTTGATGGCGCTGCCGCTCGACGGCGCGCCGGGCGCGGCAACGATCCTGGAGCGGGGAATCAAGTATGCCGCGGAAGACCGCGTTGGGACCGCCGTGATGACGCAGATGTTCGGCGCCGCGGGTGGTCTGCTGATGGCGGGAGCCATCTTGATTTCCGCGTTTGGCTGCGCCAACGGGCTGATTCTTTCCGGAGCGCGCGTTTATTACGCCATGGCGAAAGACGGCCTGTTCTTCCGCGGCGTTTCCAATCTGCATCCGGTATACAAGACGCCGGCGGTTTCGTTGATGGTGCAGATGGTGTGGGCCTGCCTGCTGTGCGTTTCGGGCAGCTATAACCAATTGCTCGAATACGTCATTTTTGCCGTGTTGGTTTTCTACATCCTGACAATTGTGGCGCTGTTTGTGTTGCGGCGGACGCGCCCTAACGTGGAGCGGCCGTACAAAGCTGTGGGCTACCCTGTGCTGCCCGCGATTTATATTGTGATGGCTTTGTTCATCGATGTCGTACTATTACGCTACAAGCCGCAGTACTCGTGGCCGGGGCTGATCGTGGTGCTGCTTGGCATCCCGGTTTATTACGCATGGTCGAGGAGCGCGGAGGCAAAATGAGCATAGAAGTGGCCCCTAAGGAGAAACGAAGCATGGCGAATCTGTTCGCGAAGAAAGACCTTCCCACACTCATGAAGGAGGCCGTTGAAATTGAAGGCGAACAAAGCCTGCGGCGCGCCCTGGGGCCACTAAATCTTCTAACACTAGGCATCGGAGCAATAATTGGGGCTGGCATTTTTGTGATTACCGGGCAGGCCGCGGCGCAGTTTGCGGGACCCGCTATCGTGATTTCGTTCGTGCTGGCTGGCGTTGCCTGCGCATTCGCGGGACTCTGTTACGCCGAGTTTGCTTCCATGATCCCGATTGCCGGTAGCGCGTACACCTACTCTTACGCCACGCTTGGTGAACTGGTTGCTTGGATCATTGGTTGGGATTTGATTCTTGAGTATGCCTTTGGCGCAGCCACAGTGGCGGTGGGTTGGAGCGGCCACTTGCGCGCGTTCTTGAAGGATATCGGCTGGAACCTGCCTCCGTTTCCAACCTCCGATTTCACATTTTTCGGCACGCCGGTGCACCTGAAGTACGACTATGTCGGGTTCATTGTGATCATGGTGATCACCACAATCCTTGTCATTGGCATCAAGGAGTCGGCGAACTTCACCACCGCGATTGTAATTATGAAGGTAGCGGTAGTGTGTATGTTCATTGCTCTGGCCGGATGGTTTTTGTTCACGCATTCCTGGAAGCCAAACTATTGGCACCCATTCATTCCTGCGAATACCGGCGAGTGGGGACACTTCGGATGGTCGGGAATTTTGCGCGGAGCCGGCGTAGTGTTCTTCGCCTATATAGGCTTCGATGCGGTTTCCACCGCGGCGCAGGAGGCCAAGAATCCAAAGAAAGATATGCCTCTGGGCATTCTGGGTTCCCTTGTCATTTGCACTGTTCTCTATATTCTGGTTTCCGGTCTGCTGACCCACATCGTTCCTTACCAGCAACTGAACGTTGCTGACCCTGTGGTCGTCGGTATCCGCGTTACCGGGCAGCAGTGGGCTACGTTTCTTGTCGAAATCGGGGCGCTGGGAGGATTGGCCACGGTAATGCTGGTGATGTTGCTCGGGCAATCGCGAGTGTTCTATTCCATGTCGCGGGACGGTTTGCTCTGGCCTTGGGCTGGAAAAATTCATCATCGCTTTCGCACTCCCTACCTCAGTTCCATCGTTGTGGGTATTTTTGTTGCCATCCTGGCCACGGTGATTCCGCTCAATGTGCTGGACGAGATGACGAGTGTGGGCACGTTGCTTGCTTTTGTGCTTGTCAGTGCGGGTGTGTGGGTGATGCGCAAGACACATCCGGAACTCAACCGGCCATTCAGGACGCCGATGGTGCCACTGGTTCCGATCCTCTCGATTCTATTCTCCGGGGCGCTCATTATCTTCCTATCGCCAGCCACGCAGATCCGGCTGGTCGTATGGCTGGTTATCGGACTAGCGATCTACTTCAGCTACGGAGTGAAGCACAGCCGGGTGCAGGCGCTGCAATCCAAGGGCAGTGGGCAGTGATTAGTGGCTAGTGGCTAGTGGCCAGCAGAGTCTACAGGCTTTCCGCGCTGCGCGGAGGGCCTTTTTGTTTTAAGATCGGTCGTTAGTTGTTTGTCGTTGGCCGTTGACATAGACCTAGCGCGCTTTCCGGCGAACAACTAACGACCAACGACCAACGACTGCCATGAGAATCGTTTCCGCCGACGAGATGCGAGCGATCGACCGGGCTACCAGCGAGCGCTTCGGTGTGCCTTCGCTCATGCTGATGGAGAACGCGGGCGCGGCCGTGGCCGATTATGTGCTTTCGCATCATAGTGCGGCCGGGCGCATGGTGGCTCTCTGCGGCAAAGGGAATAACGGCGGCGATGGCTTTGTGGCGGCGCGACGGCTGCATCAGCAGGGAAAGAATATTCGGGTGATTCTGCTGGCCGATCCTGCCGATCTGCGGGGTGATGCGGCGGTCATGTTCGGCAAGTTGCCGGGCGCGCCCATTGCCGTGCATTCCGGCGAAGAGTTGAAAAGTGAGCGGGTGCAGGCGTCGCTCGTGGCGGACTTGTATCTGGATGCCGTGCTGGGCACGGGTTTCAAGCCTCCGGTGAGCGGACTCTACGCGGACGCAATCGCGATCATGAATGCGAGCCGAGTTTCGGTGATTGCCGTCGATATTCCTTCTGGCGCCGACGCGGACGCGATGGGTCCGCAGGCGGGAGTCATTGCCCGAGCCGACGCCATTGTTACTTTCACTGCGCCACGTCCAGCGCATGTGTTCAGCTTGCTAACTGCGGGAGCGACCTTTGTGGCTGACATCGGTTCTCCGGAGGAGGCGATTGTCTCGGCGCTGCAACTGAATGTGATCACCGCGCGTGATGTTGGACCGCTTATCGGCCCGCGGCCGGCTGAGTCGAACAAGGGCAACTACGGGCACGTGTTGGTGGTGGGAGGGTCGCTCGGAAAATCGGGGGCGGCGGCGATGGCGGGAATGGCTGTGCTGCGGGCGGGCGCCGGGCTTTCGAGCGTGGCGACACCGAAGTCTGTGCTGAGCACTGTGGCCGGATTTCATCCGGAGCTGATGACTGAGCCTTTGCCTGAAACGAATGCAGGCACGATTTCGTCCAGCGCACTCGATCAAATCGAGGCCTTGGCGGAAGGGAAGAGTGTGCTCGCGATTGGGCCGGGGATTTCGCGTGATCCTCAGACTGCGGACTTGGTGCGGACTTTGGTTGCACAGCTTCAGATCCCGATGGTCGTGGATGCCGATGGCCTGAATGCGTTTGAGGGCCGCACGGATGAATTGAAGGGCAGGGGCCGGACGCTGGTGATCACTCCGCATCCGGGTGAGATGGCGCGTCTGGCGGGATGCACGATTGCCGAAGTGCAAAACGATCGGCTTGGGGTGGCGCGGAAGTTCGCGCGCGAGCGCGAAGTGATCGTCGTGCTCAAGGGGCATCGAACGCTGGTGGTGCAGCCGAACGGTGAAGCCTGGGTGAATACGACCGGGAATCCTGGCATGGCCACCGGCGGTACGGGAGACATCCTGACGGGAATGGTTGGGGGAATAATTGCGCAGCATTCGAAGCAAGCTTTCTCGGCCGTGCTTGCGGCGGTGCATCTGCACGGCCTTTCCGGCGACGTAATGCGTGAGAGTGTGGGCGAGCATTCGCTGGTGGCAAGTGATCTTTTGAAGGGACTGCCGGAGGCGTTTCGGCGGACGCGCGAAATGGCGAAGGAAAAACTCGTGCGTTGGTGAGTGCTCGGGCCGCAGTGTGCGTTAATCGATCGTCCTCCCGGACATTAATGACTTAGTTAACTTTTGGGGGATGTGCTTGACGCTGCGGCAGTTGCATCGCTGAAACGCCGCTACTGGCGCGGGAATCCGGCCATCTGCTTCCGTAACCTGTTACCCGGCCGAGCCCGGTGCCATAGTGGACTTAGCTTATGACCCACTTCCCCCAACCGCACCCTTCGCGGCGCGCGGCCCGGGTCCAGCTAGGCGAGTCCGTCCTGGCTGCGATTCGTTTAGAAGATGGCCGGCGCACAAAAGCTAAACTCCAAAGCATTTCGACTACTGGCGGACTGTTGCACGTGCCGCGTTCACTGGGGAACGGTTCTTTCGTTGAACTGGCGTTTCAAACGCACTCGGGGCCGGTTCATGGCATGGCCGAAATCCTTTCGCCCACGCGGAAGACGACGGACGGAGTGCTGCAACCATTCCGCTTCGTCGCGCTTGAGGATGACGACCACCGCCGCCTGCGGACATCGCTGGACCACGTGACGGAGAAGGATGTGCTGGGCCTGAAGTCAGTGGCCTTCACCACGCCCAGGACGATCTAGACTCCTCTCGCTATACTGGTCGTGGTTTGTGCACGACAGTGCGGCCAGGCCAGGGAATGACGCGAGAGATCATCACACATTCGCCGGAGGAAACGATCGCCTTCGGGCGGACGCTAACGGAACTGCTGTCTCCGCCAAAGCTGGTGCTGCTACGCGGCGATCTGGGCGCAGGGAAAACCACGCTGGTCAAGGGAATCGCCGCCGGATTCGAGGCGGCGGAGGAAGAAGACGTCACCAGTCCCACTTTCACGCTGGTGCACGAATATCGCGGACCGCGAGCCAATCTCTATCACATTGATCTTTACCGCGTGGATACGCAGCGCGAACTGGAAACGCTGGGGCTGGATGATTTGCGTGCCGAGGGAAGCATTATGCTGATTGAGTGGGGAGAGAAATTTCCGCGCTTTCTGCGGGAGCGGGATGTGGAGATTTCTCTGGAGCGGGCCGGGGAGAACGGGCGAAAGATTTGTGTAACTGGCTTGGGCCTTTTGGCGTAAGAATGGTACTGCACGGCTTGTTCTTTAGAGGGCCACCATGAAAATCCGTACCGACTCGGCCTTCGTGTCAAGCGTACTCTTTACCATCGCGCTGGTTGGCCTCGTTCCAATGTTCTGGGCGAATGTCATAACCGATCGTGACAGGATTTGGCTTGCGAAGCTTGATGACCGTTACCAGCTTGGTAACCGTTACCAGTTGGACGCCCAGCGGACTAGCGATCTCAGCGTCGTCTGTCTGGCGGTTATTCTGATCGGACTGATCGTTCTATGGACCGGATATGTCAAGCGTACTCGCGCGTCGTGGGGTGTGATGTTTGTCGTGGTGTGGCTTTGGGCCTTCCCGCTTTTGGTATTGCCACTCTTCGCCAGGGGTGGTCTCTCGATCCGTGAATGGCTTTACACGGTAATCTATTACCGAGGAGCCGCTCCTTGGGCGAAGTCGAACCTAGTTTTCTTGTTGATGGTGATCGCACTACTCTTGCCGGTGAAATCATTTTTTCTTAAGGCAGAAGCCCCACGCCCGATTCATAGACCATCGCGTAAGCTCATTGGTGGCTCCGCGGCCGTCGCCCTTCTTATCGTGGTTGCGCTACTAGCTTGGGTGCGCTTTAGTCCCTATGAGATTTCGCCTACCGAGTTAACTTCGTGGCAGCAGTTTCCGGCGCCACCACCGCCGCCGAACCCATGCTGGTCTCAATGCGGGCCCGCAGGAAAATAGCGAAGATGTCCGGCTTGACCCTGCGCTAGTGATGGCTATTTGCATCGGACACCTCTCTGGGGGTTGAATGCTAGCGGCTAAGACGAGCCGATGCTGAGGGAATAAGAACTGTCCGCGCACAAAACGCAGGCGCGTTCCACTCGCGCACCATCGAGAAGAGGATGCCGACGGAAAAGAGCGCGAAGATCAGTCGCTTGGTTCGCATCACCTCAATTATCCCATGGCGAAGCGACTGAGAACTGAGAACTGAGAACCGAGAACTGGTTTCAAAACCCCATGATGTTATACCCGCAGTCAACGTAGATGACTTCGCCGGTAATGCCGCTGCTTGCATCGGATGCTAGGAAGACTCCAGTTGAGCCGACCTCGCTCACCTCGACGTTGCGGCCAAGCGGGGCGTGCTCGGCGTGGGCTTTGAGCATATCGCCGAAGCCTGAAATGCCGCGAGCCGCCAGGGTTTTCACGGGTCCTGCGGAGATGGCGTTCACGCGGATATTCTTTTTTCCCAAATCGTAAGCGAGATAGCGGACCGAGCATTCCAGACCGGCCTTGGCGACAGCCATCACGTTGTAGCGGGGCACGACTTTCTCGGAAGCGTAGTAGGTCATCGTGATGATCGATCCGCCATCTTCCATGAGCGGTGCGGCTGCGCGCGCGACTGCGACCAGCGAATACACACTCACATCTAGCGCGATGCGGAAGCCTTCGCGGGTGGTGTTGATGAATTCTCCTTTGAGTTCGTCGGCGGGAGCGTAGGCTACCGAATGCACCAGCGTGTGCAGCTTGCCGTGGCGCTCTTTGAGCGTGGCGAAGAGGCGGTCGATTTCTTCGTCTTTGCTGACGTCGCACATGTAGCCTTCGGCGCCGGGCAGGGAGAGGATGAGGTCTTTGGCTTCCTGCTCGAGGCGCTCGTTCTGGTAGGTGATGGCGAGCTTCATGCCCGCGGCGTGCAGTCCCTGGGCGATGGACCAGGCGATCGAGCGTTTGTTGGCGACTCCGAAGACTACGGCGTTCTTGCCTTGCAAGTCAGAGGACATGCTTGCTCCTTGGAATGGGAAAGGATAACAGCGTCGCGCTCGGATTTACCAACAAAGGCAAGAGCAAAATCTTTAACACGGGGGACCCTTCGGCTCCGCTCAGGGCAGGCACAGGGGCACACAGGGTAAAGCAAGTTATTTCAGTGCGGTGATTTCTTCTGCTCCCATCCCCGCCTCGACCGGCCAACTCGCGGCTACGAACGATAGCCCGTAAATGCAGGCGAGGATGGCGAAGGCGGCTACCAGGCTGACCCTGTGCGCTACCGCGCCGACGGCGACTGCTAGCACAAGTTGCAGGAAGGTTCCGAAGAAGTAAAAGGTATTCTGCACTCGTCCCATCAGGTGAGGCGGGACCATTTCCATTAGGCTGGTGTTCATGGCGATGCCCCCTACGCCGCGCGCTGAGCCCATCACGGTATAAAGCAGAATGGCGGCGATGAGCCAGTGCGAAACCGGAGCGCAAACCAGGCACGCGGATAGGATCGCCATGGAAAACGCCAGGGAACGACGTCCGCCCACGCTCGCGATGACGGCGGGCGCATACAACGCGCTGATAAAAGCGCCAGTGCCCCATCCGGCGTTGAGCCATCCGTAGCCGACGGCGCCGGCGTGAAAGACGCGCTCGCTCAGCGACGGAGTGACGACGACTCCTGTGATCATGGCGCCGAGAAACAGCGCCCAACTGATGCCAAGCAAAACGACGGCGCGATGGTCGCGAAGAAAGTGCAGGCCCTCGCGCATCTCGCGCCAGAAGCGTTCGAACTGGGTTTCGGCGGCGAGGATATCGGCACGCAACTCGTCGGGGCGCAGCACCACGTGGCGGCCCTTGCGCACGGCGAAACAACACAGGAACGAGACCACGTAAGTCGAGACGTCGATCAAGAGCACGCCACCGAGGCCGATGTGGTTGTACATGAAGCCGACGAGCGCGCCGGCGATGAGCCATCCTCCCTGCACGCCCGCAAGGAGAAAAATATTCGACTGCACGAATTGGCCTTCGGGCGCGAGTTCCTGGATGAGAGCGGTGATGGTGGGCCAGAACATCCAGAAGCCGGCAGAAACGAGGGTATTCATCAGATACAGTTGCCAGACCTGCACGCGGTGCCGAAAGGCGAGAATGGCGACGGTCACGATGATTACGGCGCGCAGGGCGTCGAGCCACATGACCAGCACGCGGCGATCTTCACGGTCGATGATGACGCCGGTGAAGGGAAGCATGAGCATGGCGGGAATGGTCTGCAGAACGGCGAAGGTACCGAGCGCCACTTCCGAGTGCGTGGCTTGCAGAATGTACCAAGCCACGGCGGCCGTGTTCATCCCGCTGCCCAACATGGAGATCAGGTTGGCGGCAAACACGAAGCGCAGGGGACGCTGGCCGAGTATGGAGCGCATCTGTTTAATTTAGCAGTGGTCAGTGGCCAGTGGTCAGTACTGTCCGGTTAAAAGTCTAATAAACGCAATTGGTTATGAGATTCAGTCTCCACAAGTCGCCCTCCGTCGAGCGAAAAGGCTTGCTGGATGGGCGTTTTCTCGAACGGCGACACGCTCAAAATCTGCAGCATGGTGGAAAGTTTCGCCTCCAGATGAAGCCGCTTGCGCACGATGGCCACCAGCAGATAGCTGCAGACCGCGATCCAGATTTGGGTCTTCACTGCGTTCTCCGAGGTTCCGTAAAAGGCTTTGACCCGGAGATTTTGTTTGATCCACTTGAAAAACAACTCGACCTGCCAGCGCCGGCGATACAGATCGGCGATCACGGATGCGGGCAACACGAAATTGTTGGTCAGAAACACCAGGCGCCGGTCGTGTTCGGCGTCCCAGTAGCGAATGCGCCGCAGCCGGGCGGGATAGCCGCGGGCGGGGTAGAACCACACCAGCGCGATGGTTTGGTCGCATTGCACGCCCGTGGTTTTGTCCACCGGATGGGACGCCAGCCGGGTAAAGCGGAAGTTCCTGCGCGCCCGGGTCACGAAGAAGGCGCCGTGCTCGGTCCAGCGATAGAGCCGCTGGAAATCGAGATAGGCGCGATCCATCACATAAAACGCGCCCGCCTCGGGGGTGAGCGCATCGAGCAGATTCACGTCGTGCACCTGCGCCGCCGTGACCCGGATAAAGGTAGGAATGGAGCCGCGCAGATCGAGCAGCGTATGCAGTTTGAGCGCGTGCTGAGCCGACTTGTAGCGCGCCCAGGGAAACAGCGTCATACACAGATCGATGATGGTGGAGTCCAGGGCGTAGACCGTGTGGGCCAAGTCCAGCCCCAGATCTTCGCGGCCATAGAGCTGCCGCGCCTGCGCGATGAGGACGGCGGCGAAGTCGGCATAGATGCGCCAGTCGCGGCTTTCGTTGGCATCGGCCAGAGTGCTGCGCGACACCGTGCCCCGAATGCCCAGGTGATACAGTCGCCGCTCTTGCGAGCGCAGGCAGGCGACGATGTCGCGCAGGCTCTCGCGGAAGGTCAACTGGGCAAACGCCATGCACAGAAACTGGTCCCAGCAGGAAAAACTTCGCACCCGGTAGTTGCCGTCGTAGCGCTGCACACATTTGCGAAACTCGGGGATGGAGAGATGGTCCATCAGTTGGGCGAACAGAGATTGTCCCTGGTTCATGGTGATCGCAATTCAAATCGATCACCGCCCTTTGCGCACCTAAGTTCCTATATGCCATTGATTTATAACCGTTCAACGAATTCTTAACCGGACACTAGTGGCCAGTGGTCAGTGGTCAGTAAAACCCTTCCGTTGCATAGATGCTTTTACTGACCACCGACCACTGACCACCGACCACTGGTTCTTCTTGCTTCCATCGGCGTTCGGCGCTAGGATTCGCCTTCGGTTGGAAGTGGAGGTTCGATTCTCGCCTACGTCGGAGGTTGACAATGAAACGCTATGCGGTGTCGCTGGTGTTGGTTGCCGTTTCCTTCTGTTTTTTGTTCTTCGCGGTGCGTGCCAGCGCACAGGGCGGCAAGATTGAGATTGCCGCAGGCACGCCCGAAGACCACGATCTGCAGGCCATCTCGAACGAGCAGGACGCGGCAAAAAGGCTCGCCATGTACCAGGACTTCGTGCAGAAGTACTCGTCAAATCCAGCGGCGGTGGCTTATGGAAACTGGCAGCTTTCGCAGGCCTACCAGACCTCCGGCGACCTGAACAAAGCGCTTGATTACGGAGACAAGGCGCTGGGCGGGGCTCCGCGGAACCTGGATATCATCGTCTCGCAGGCCAGCATCGCGCAGCAGGCCAAAGACAATTCGAAGTTGATGGATTATGCGGCGAAGGGCGGGGAAATTTGCAACTCAATGGGCAAGCAAGCGAAGCCAGAAAGCATGAGCGATGCTGATTTCGCCCAGCAGGTAGCGGCAGAAAAAAGTGCGGCCAAGAACAACTGCGACTTTCTTGAGAATACCGGATTCAACGCGATCGCAGGCGAGAACGATGCCAAAAGCCGGATGGCTGACATTGAGAAATATACGGCGGCGTTTCCGGATTCGAAGTTTCAGGATCAAGTTTCGAACTATGCCATGTATACGCTGGGCCCCGGGCAGCTGAACGATCAGGCGCGGCTTGTGTCCTACGGGGAGAAAACGCTGGCGGCGAATCCGAACTCGCTGCCTGCCTTGCTGCTGCTGGCCGGATCCTACGTGGACGATGCCAAGCCGGGCAGCTTGGGCAAAGCGGTTACGTATTCCCAGAAAGCAATTTCGGTTGCCAAGGCCGATGAACCGGATGCCGACAAGGCGCGCAAGCTTTCCGCGGGACTGGCTCACTCGACTCTGGGATACGCCTACATGAAGCAGGACAAGACGTTGGCGGCGATTCCGGAATTGAAGTCGGCGTCGGGGCTGCTGAAGGGGCGGGATGACCAGCAATACTCGATTGCGCTTTATCGCCTGGGTTTCGCGTACGCAAAGCTGAACAAGGTGAGTGAAGCGCGTGAAGTGTTGACGGAAGCGGTGAAGATTCCTGGCCCGGTGCAGACGATGTCACAGGATCTGCTGGCCAAGGTCAATGGGGCGCGCGCGAAAGGGAAGTGAGGGGGAGCTATGTCGGTTTTCCAAAAGCCTTGGCGATGGCTTCCTCGATGCCGGTGGCGGCGTGTGCAGTAAAGTCTCCGATAGGTTTCTCCGCGAAGCTCCTGACGGCGTTCATCAGACCGATATTTCCCTCTTGAATTAAGTCCAGCAGGGGCACGCCAGAGGCCGAGCGTTTGTCTGCGATGTTCACGACCAACATGAGTTGACTCTCAATCAACCTTCTCGCGACATTTTCCTGTTGGTCGTCCCATTCGCCCGAATGGCCAAGTTCTCGAAATAGTTTCGCCTCTTCCGCCTTGGTCAGTGGTTCAACTGTGCTGACCTCGCGGATGTAAAACGCTACGGGATCGTTAGGATCATCTTGGTCCATGTGGGTCTCTGCCATCTCAAGAATTACTGTTCCTAGCAGGCCATTTCACTAAGTGAGAATGGCTGGCTGTTCAGGGTTTAACCAGCTCATCCGAAAGCAAGTGCGCCTTCATGGCGAGGTTGTGGGCGCGGTCGAGGTCTCCAGCGGCTGCGGCTGTCTTTGACTGCTCCCGGAACTGCTTGATCTGGCTGACCATGTCTTGCTGGTTGGGGTTGAGTTGACGTCCCTCGATCTTCTTCAGGTTTTCTTCGGTTGTAGCCATTAGTTGATTGGTAGACCGCTCCTGCGAGGCTTGTTCGGCAGTCGTGCCCTCAATCAGTTGGATCGCGGGTTCAGCCGATCCTCCGTTGCGGACAACTTTCTTGGGTGGCGGACAGGGCTTCGAAGGGACAGAATTGTCCGGAGAATTTGGCGCAGGTGTAGCCGTCGAGCAATCTGACGTAGCCGTTTTCTTGGAATGGTGAGTTTTTGGAGCCGGCTTGGGTTGACTCGTGGAGTCATCCTTGGGCTGCGCGGCAGTGGACGGAGGTTGCGCGGGCGGCGCTTGGGGCGAGCCACTGGCCTGGCTGAGAAGGCAAAGGGCGAGAATTGCGGCCAGAGTCATCTTTTGGTATCCGTGTCGCGCAGCGAGGCTGTTCGGATTTTACGCCTCGGGAGGCCGCTGCAGGAATCAAGTTGCCGGCTTTGACATCGCCGGCTCCACGCGGGAATCGGCTGAGTGCTCCGAGTTCAAGCGTGATTCAGCGAGGGGCAGGCGAAAGCGGAATGTCGTGCCCTCCCCTTCCTTCGATTGAAATTCCACTGAGCCGTAATGCCACTGCAGGATTTGGTAAGTCTGTGCCAGGCCGATGCCGTTGCCATCTTTCTTGGTGGTGAAGTAAAGCTCAAAGATCTTATCCTGCACATCCTGCGCAATGCCCGCGCCGTGGTCGCAGACTTCGGCGACCACTGCATCCTCGTCGCGGCGCGCCGCGATCGTAAGCGCGCCTCCATGGGGCATGGCTTGAATTCCATTTACCACTACGTTCAGCAGGGCCTGCTTGATGAAATCGAGGTCGGCCTTGATGGGTAGCGTCTGGCCGGGCAGATCGCACTTGATGGCGACGCCGTGCTGCTCCGCGTCCGGAGCGGCTAGCATCGCCACTTCCTCAAGCACACTCCGGAGGTCTACTTCCTCGAGATGCAATTCGCGGGCCCGCATGAAGTCGACCAGAGTCTGCACCACGCGGTCGAGCCGGTGAATTTCGCTGCCGATGATGTCCATGTGGCGGCGGGTGTCGGGATCGAGCAGCGACAGCTTGTTTTGCAGGAGCTGCAAGTGAAGCACGATGGCATTGATGGGATTCTTTACCTCGTGGGCAACGCCACCAGTCACGCGTCCGCTGGCGGAGAGGCGGCGGGACATTTCGATTTCGTCCCCGATGCGGCGCACGGACTCAGTGTCGCGCATGATCAGAAGCGCGCCGATCTGAGTGCCCTTTTCATGTACAAAATCCAAAGAGAGCTGCACGTGCCTGCCGGCGGCGGCGATAAACTCGCTCGAAAGTGGACGCCGCCGTTCAAATGCCTCCAGCACTGTGGCGTTGAACGCAGTGTTGCCGGAGAAGACTTCCTGTGCAGTTCTCCCCAGTAGTTCTCCCCGCGGCCGGCCCAGGAAGCGCTCGACGGGAGCGCTCACCAGTACTACCCGTGAGTCCCGGGTGAACAGCATCAGGCCATCCTGCAGCTTGGACATGAGCTGGTCCACGTTGTCTTTCAGCGCGGAAAAAATTTCCCGGCTGTCGCGCATCTGCCGGCCCAGGTTGGCGATCTTCAGCGTGACCAATCCCAGTTCATCGTGCTCCGATTCATCGCCGGAAAGCGTGTCGGTTGTGCCGGAACTGACGCTATCCAGATTGCGGCTGATTTCCTTGAGCGGTCCGAGGGCGAGATTCGACACGCCGGCGGCGAGCAGGAAAGAAACGAAGATGGAGGCGATGGAAAAATAGACGGCACGCAGCAGGCGGGGCTCGATTTCACTGCGAAGAAAAAGTGTAGAGACCCCGATGCGGATTGTGCCGAAGGGCAGGCCATTCAGCAACAGCGGAGAACTGACGTCATAAACAGTCGCGGGGCTGTACACAATGGCGAGTTGCTTCCGCGAGCGGGCCGCCTTGACCGCGCTGAAATCCGGCCGCCGCTGCGCCTGTTTGCCCACGAGTTGAGGATTGGTGTGGAGCAGTACCTTGCCGCTTGCGTCCACGATGTAAGCGTCATAGATGTAAGGCCAATAGTCCCGATCCGACTGCAGGCCGTTCAAAAGGATCGTATCCATGGGCAGGTATTCGGCGAGCGCACGCCGCACGGCTTCGGGATCATTGGTATCAATCCGCGTGCTGCTCAAGTCCGGAAGGTCATTCCCGGCGGAGTAAGCGAGTTGTTTGGTGAGGCGGTCGGCGCCTTCGTAAGCGTCGTTGATCTGCTCGCCGAGAATTTCCGAGATGTACAGGAAGGAAAATGCAGCCGCCATCACGGTCACGAGCAAGGTGATGGACAGCACGATAATGGTTTTGCGTCGCATGGAGAAACAGGGAACAGGGTTCAGGGGTTAGGGGCATGTGATCACGGCGCCCTGAGCCCTAATCCCTGGGCCCTAATCCCTTTTCAACTCTCTTCCTTCTCAAGAGCCGCGTCCGGGGCGCTGCTGCCGTACTCCTTCAACTTATTATGCAAGGTTTTCAAGCTGATGCCGAGGATTTCCGCAGCTTTTGTCTTGTTATTGCTGGTGGACTCCAGTGTCTTGAGGATCAGCATTTTTTCCGCTTCGCCAACGGTGGTGCCCACGCCCAGACGCACGGCGTCCGGATCATTGGCGGCGGTGCGCAACGGCACGTGGCCGAATCCTGGAGGAAGATGTTTAGTCTCGATCATGCCGCTGTCGCAGACAATCACGGCGCGTTCAATAGTGTTGCGCAGTTCGCGGACGTTTCCCGGCCAGGAATAATTGTTGAAGAGATTCAGCACCGCTTCGCTCACGGCGGCGACCTTGCGGGAATGCTTCGCGCTCATTTCCGACAAAAGAAGCTGGACCAGATCGCCAATATCCTCCTTGTGCTCCCGCAGCGGGGGCATGTGGATGTTGAAGACATTGAGCCGGTAGTAGAGATCGTTGCGCAGTTGTCCACTGGCGACAGCCTCGTCCGGAACTTTATTGGTAGCAGCCAGGACCCGCACATCCACCGCGGTTTCCACTTTGCTGCCCAGGCGGCGTAATTTGTGGTCTTCCAGCACGCGCAGCAGTTTAGCTTGTGTTCCCACGGGCATCTCGCCAATTTCGTCAAGCAGGATCGTGCCCCCTTCGGCGAGTTCGAAGCAGCCGGTGCGCCGTTCCAGCGCCCCGGTAAATGCGCCCTTCTCGTGGCCGAAGATCTCGCTTTCAATTAGCGTTTCAGGAATGGCTGCGCAGTTAATGGCGACGAAGGGGCGCTCCCGGCGAGGACTTAGTTGATGAATGGTCCGAGCCACCAACTCTTTGCCCGTTCCACTGGCTCCGGTAATCAGCACTGACGCTGTGCTGGGCGCGACCAGTTCGATGAGCCGGAAAACCTCCTGCATCTTGCGCGAAGCTCCCCGCAGTGTGCCCAGAGAGCCGGAATCCCGCAGCTTGCGCCGGGCACTTTCCAGTTCGGCGCGGGTTCCTACCAGCGCAGACGCGTTCTGCAGCATGGTGCGCAGGCGGTTGGTGTCGATGGGTTTGGTGATGTAGTCATAGGCGCCCATGCGCATGGCTTGCACGGCGCTGTCGATCGTGCCTTGTGCAGTAACTACAATCACGGCCATGGCCTGGGACTGCTCTCCCAATCGTTCGAGCAGTTCAATGCCCCCCATGCGCGGCATCTTGAGGTCCGTAACCACGATGGAGGGCGTCCATTGCGCCGCTTTGTCCAGGCCTTCCATTCCATCGCGGGCGGTCTCGGCGCGATACCCCCACGACGAGACTAACTCGGCCAGGCCCGTGCGTTCGTTCTCTTCGTCCTCAACGATTAGTACTTTTTCTTGGCTCATTCCTTGATTCGTGTCCGCTTCTTCAGTTGGTTTCGTCTGCGCACCATTCCGTTACCGAGACTACAACCATACGCGGCTAGCTTCCCGCTGGGCAAGGTCTGGAGCCATCGGCCGCTATATGGCCCCAAGCCGCCCCGTTGAGCGCCGGTCATTGGATGTCAATTTGAGACAAGAGAATCTTGAAAATCTGTTGTCAGATTTGGCAATTCTTGAAAATCGGTCTTTCGCTTTAAGATTGCGGTAGGTTAGAATTACCAGTCCCTAAAACGGAGTCCAGTTCAAGCTTCTAATCCCGCGTTGTCTTTTCAGCGCTGCCGGGCGTACTTAAGTCCATGCGCAGCGTGCAAGTTATTGGAGGACGGAATGTCACTTTGTTTCAAACTGCAGAAGGGCCGGGTAGCAGTCGGCCTGTTGATCGCTCTGGCAGTCACTCTCATATCGAGTCGGGCGCTTGCGCAAAGCGACTCGAATCCAAAATATGACATCTTTCTCGGATATCAGTATCTGCATCCCGGCGGCACGGTTCCCGCGCCCGGCAGCGATCCGAACAGTCCCACTCCATTTCAGGTGCCGGACATGACCAAGGGAGGCGGCGCCGCCTTTACTTACAATTTCGATCGGCATTGGGGCGGGGAAGTCGATTGGGGTACCAACGCAGGAAGCAGCAGCCACATGCCGGATTCGCACGAAACCACATTCTCGGTTGGACCGCGCTTCATCTGGCGGACGAACGATGCGAACTACTTCTTGCACTCCTTGGTGAGTCTGAACCGGGTAACCGTCAACGGCCTGAACTCGAGCAACGGAATTGGATTGATCCTGGGCGGAGGAATGGATTTGCCCATCACTAAGAGAATCGCCTGGCGCTTGTTCGAAGCCGACTACGTCTGGGCACGGCACAACTACGCCGATGATGCTGCTGCGCAGTTTCCCGACCTCCGGCGTCCGTCGTTTGAGGGCGTTCGCCTGCGCACCGGTATCGTAATCAGCTGGGGTGGCGCGCCGCCGGTGACTCCGGCCGCCAGTTGCTCGATACAGCCCGCCGAAGTAATGGTGGGCGAGCCGGTCACCGCGACCGTTTCAGCCACCAACTTCAATCCCAAGCATACGGTCACGTATGCCTGGAGCGGCAACGGAGGCCAGATTACCGGCAAGGACACCACCGCGCAGATCGATACTAACGGGTTGGCCCCCGGCAGCTACACGGTCACGGCCCATGTGACCGATGCCAAAGAAAAGAAGAACAACGAGGCCAGTTGCTCGGCGAACTTCACAGTGAAGCCGCTGCCTCCGAAGAACGCCCCCACCATGAGCTGCTCGGCCAGCCCATCGACTGTGCAGGCTGGGGCGAGCGCAACGATAACCTGCAGTTGCAGCAGCCCGGATGGCGTTCCCGTCTCGGTTTCAGCCTGGACTGCCAGCAGTGGAACGATTTCCGGCAGCGGCAATTCAGCCATGCTGAGCACCGCTGGCTCACCTCCGGGTACGATTAACATCGGCGCCACTTGTACCGACTCGCGCGGTCTGAACACGCACGCCAACGCGCAGGTGATGGTGGAGAATCCGCCGCCACCGCCGCCGAAGGCAGCCAAACTCAGCCAGTGCGACTTCCCCAACAAGGTGAAGCCATGGCGCGTCGACAACACCTGCAAGGCCATCCTGGATGACGTAGCCAAGAACCTGCAGCAGAACCCCGACAGCAAGCTGGTAATTGTCGGAAATGCGGAGCCGGGCGAGAGGCGCAAGAATCTGGCGGCGGAACGTGCCGTCAATTCGAAGTTCTATCTCGTGGAGGGCGAGGCCCAACAGCACATCGACGCAAGCCGCATCGAAGTACGCACCGGCAGTGGTGGAACGATGACGGCCGAGTACTGGATCGTACCTTCGGGCGCGACCTTCGACTCGACCGGCACTGAATCCGTAAACGAGGCCAAAGTGCCAGCGGTTCCGGATCATCCCAAGCCGATGGCCAAGAAGAAGGCTGCCAAGAAGGGAAACTGACTTCGGCAGCGGAACCAAAAGGGCCGGTCGGCGCTGTCGACCGGCCCTTTTTTCGGAATGTCCTTCAGTAACCTTGCTGGGGTTGAGTCACCCTGTCAGGCTGGGTGCGCATCCAACTCACTCGGTTTTGGGGACGAGACCACTATGAAATCTGCTTGGCTTAAGCTACTGACGATGTTGATGTTAGCTTCGGTGTGCGCGGCGGCGGGAACACGCCAATGGGCCGTTTTGGGTCCCGATGGAGGCGATGTTCGCAGCCTGGCCTATGATCCGCACGACCCAAACCGCGTTTTCCTAGGTACGAGCACAGGCGTGATTTTCGTCTCCGAGGATGGTGGCCATAACTGGTCTCGCTTTGCCAAGCTGGGAAGCGGTGATGACTACGTGCTCGATCACATCGCCATCGATCCGCACAACTCCAAGACTATTTTCGTTTCCGCCTGGAGCGTGCAGGATCAAAGCGCCGGCGACATTTTCCGCACCCACAATGGCGGCAAAGAATGGGAGCCCCTGGCGGCAATGCACGGCAAGTCAGTGCGCGCCATGGCGCTTTCGGCCTCCGACCCCAAGATCATAGTTGCGGGCGCTCTGGATGGCGTTTACCGCAGCCGCGACGGCGGCAAAGAGTGGCAGCACATTTCTGACGCGACCGTTAAGAACATCGAGTCCATTGCAGTCGATCCCAAAGATCCCAATGTGATCTATGCCGGTACCTGGCACCTGGCGTGGAAAACCAGCGATGGTGGCGCCAACTGGCAGCACATCAATAAAGGTATGATCGACGATTCCGACGTCTTCTCAATCATTGTCAGTTCGGCGGATTCTTCGGAAGTCTTCGCCAGCGCCTGCTCCGGAATTTATAAGAGCAACAGTGGCGGCGATCTGTTCGAGAAGATTAAGGGCATTCCCTTCACGGCGCGGCGCACCCGCGTGCTCAAGCAGGATCCGAGCAACCCCGCCGTAGTTTATGCCGGCACAACTGAAGGTTTGTGGAAGAGCGTTGACGAGGGCAAGAACTGGAAGCGCATGAGCAATCCGGAAGTGGTGGTGAATGATGTGCTGATCGATCCTCGCAACTCGCAGCGCGTGTTGCTCGCTACCGATCGCAGCGGAGTGCTGGCCAGCGACGATTCTGCTGCCACATTCTCTACCTCGAACCATGGTTATGCTCACCGCTATGTCAGCGCCATTCTGCCCGACAGCAAAGATCCCAACACGCTTTATATCGGAGTGGTGAATGATCGCGAGTTCGGCGGCGTCTTCTCGTCTCATGACGGCGGACAAACTTGGCAGCAAAAAAGCGAAGGCTTGAGTGGGCGCGATGTTTTCACATTGAACGAAACCAGCCACGGAACCCTGGTCGCCGGAACTAACAAGGGCGTGTTCGAAATGGTTCCGGGCAATTTGTACTGGCATCCTATCAACAACGTAGTGGTGGAGAAGCCGGTGTCGCGTACCGTGAAGTTGAAGAGCGGCAAGACCAAGACTGTAACTTCCACCGTCAGCACCCGCTCGGTTCTGGAAGCCCGGGTCAGCGATACCGACGTAACCTCGAACCATTGGTTCGCGGCGACCTCCGCCGGACTTTTTACCAGCAAGGATCAGGGCAAGGTCTGGATGGGCGGCCCTATTGCAGGCCAGCAGGATTTCGTTTCGGTGCAGGCTCACGACGGAGTGGTCGTTGCCGCGACGCGCTCCAGCGTGCTGGTTTCTCAGAACGCGGGTGCGTCATGGGATCCCGCCGCGCTGGCGTCGTACCCGATTAACATTCGCAACGTGACCGTGGCGCCCGATGGCCAGATCTTTGTGGCCACCCGCGAAGGCGCCTTTCACAGCGCAGACGCCGGTCAGAGCTGGAACCATGTAGTCGCGGGATTGCCGGACAAGGACATCACATCGGTGACCTATGACGGTACTCATAAGCGGCTGCTCGCGACCAGCGGCCAGACGGGTGTTGTGTTCGAAAGCAGCGATGGCGGCAGCACATGGCAGCGCGGGCCGGATTCCGGCTTCCCGTTACGCCGCATCGGCGTGGTGCACGGCCATTACGTCGGAGCGACGCCGTTTGATGGTGTGATCGCGCAGCCGGAAAATGAAGCGCAAAGCGCCACTGCCGGCGGCTCGAACTAACTCGCTGTTTTCAAGACCTTCGCGGAGAGCGGTAACGCTCTCCGCGATTTATCTTGCCGGGGCTTATTTTGCTTGGGACGGTCCGTAGAGCTCGAAGAAAAGGATGACTCGACCGCTACCCTGAATCTCCTCGCGGCTTACGTACTTAAATCCAAACTTCTGCAGAATGTGTTTTGAGGCTTCGTTGCGCTCATCCACGTCCGCCAGAAGCCGCATCAAACGCAGTCGCGTAAATGCAACATCGATGAAGGCCTCACCTGCCTCCGACGCAAACCCCTGGTGCCAGTAAGGCCGGACGATATAGTATCCGAGATGCGCCGCCTTCCCGTCCTGGGCAGCGCGCAGGCCACAGGAGCCTATGTATTTTCCTTCTTCCTTACGAATGGTTGCCCAGAGGCCGTAAGTTTCTGTGGGCTGATCAAGATACTGGCTCCGAAAACGATCCCGCGCCTTCCCCGCGGGCCAGGCTTGCCCCCCAACATGGCGCCGGACTTCGGGATCCGTATGCATGCCGATAAAATCGGCTTCATCCTGAGCCTCGTGCGTCCTGAAAAGCAGCCGCTTCGTCTCGAGAAAAATCATGGCTTGCCAGCACTGTACCACCGCTCCGGCTGCTCTCCCAATCCTGCACTTTCTACACCCATACCTGGCGTCGGACCCCGCATCTGCTTGATTCCCTTAGGCCGGGATCTGGTACTTCATTTGCCACTATTACCTGCCAGCCACCCGCGCGACCATAGATGCAATGAAAAGATTACCCCAATCCGGGGCCGTGTTCAGGGTAGTTTGCCTTGTTCTCGGCCTGGGCCTGAGTCAAAACTGTGCTCGCTCCGACCCTCGGGGCGCCTCGGGTTCGCCTGCCAGCGAACAAAAGCTTCCATTCCATTCGGAAACGGATCAAGCCTCAGCCAGCGAAGGCGCGCATCCCGCAGTTTCGCCCGATCCAAAGATGGCCAACTCCTTGCCATTCGGGCCGACCGCGCGAACTCTGCCATCAGGAACGCTCGTCACCGTTCAACTGGAGAACACGCTTTCCACAGCCAAAGTCCGCGCCGGCGATTCGTTCACGGCATCTGTCGCCGCTCCCCTTGCGATTGACGGGGATCGCCTTATTGAGCGTGGCACTGCTGCCACTGGACATATCGAATCCATGCGTTCGCGAGCGGGTGCAGGCTACTTCCAACTGACATTGAACGCGATCACCGTCGATGGCAGACCCGTCCTGCTTCAGACCTCAAGCCTGTATGCCCGGGCAACCGCGCAACAGCCAGACGGCGTTCGGGTGCAGAAGGGCCGCCGTTTGACTTTCCGCTTAACCTCTCCGGTCACTGTGGGCGAACCGAAGTCAACGGCAAATCACCAACCGCTCGGCCCGACTTCGGAATAGGGGACCAACATCTCACCAAACATTCCGCTTCTCGGATTTATTTGACGTCTTTCCATTCCCGCTATACAGCAGAAAACAAGCCTCTTCCAGAGTTTTCCACAGGTTGTTCCCAATTTTGAGTGACATCTGACCTTCGCAACCCTGGATTGCCGCTCCTATAGTGGGACCGAATTCAGAAGGAGAAGGCCAACGCGGATGCATTGCTCCCATTTCGGGAGCACCAAAGGATTGGATAGCCCATCGTGGGCTTTCTTCCGGGATTCGTCCCGCGACATAGTATCGCTATGAGTACTGCAACTCCATTTCCATGGTCAGATTCTCCTCCGGGAGAAAGCCTGGGCACGCCTTTCCGCACCGTCTTTGAACATGCTCCCATCGCCGTAGCGCGCTGCAACCAGCAGGGGCTGATTGTCGAGATGAATCCGGCATTTGAGCGGGCTCTGGAGCGCGGTGTGGTCAACCGGCGCAAGGTGCAGCTGACAGAATTGGTTCATCCGCAAGACCGCGACAAAATGGAGTCTTTGCTGCGCGATCTCCTGCGTTCCCCCGATTCCCGGCCTGGCAGCATCGCCATTGAAGTCCAGGATCCGGGCCATGGTGAAACCAGCGCGAAATGGACCGCGTGGCGCCAGCCCAGTTGCGCAGGAGAGCCCGACCACGCGTTGCTCATCGTAGAGCGGTACAGCGAAATGGTTGCCCTGGCGGAAGCCCCACTTCAAACCCAGAGATGGGAAGCCGTGGGCCGCCTGACAGGCGGTGTGGTGCATGACTTCAACAACCTGCTGACGGGGGTAATGCTGTATTGCGATCTGCTGCTCTCGAGCCTGGATACGCGCGACCGTCGGTGGCGTTACGCGGATGATATTCGCTCCGCCATCGTGCAAGCCACAGGCCTGGTGCAGCAGTTGCTCATTTTTGCCCGGCCGCAGGCCACGCCCGTCCATCCCCTTTCTCTCAACGATGTTGCTGGGGCAATGCACGGCTTGTTGAGCAGACTGATTGGCGAAAACATCGCACTCGACCTGCATCTTGATCCGGCATTAGGCGTGGTCGAGATCGACCAGGCGCAAGCCCAGCAGATCATACTCAACCTGGTCCTCAATTCGCGCGACGCCCTGCCCAACGGAGGCCGGATTACCATTGAAACCAGCAATTGCAAGTTCCAGCCCGTAGCCGGGACCGTGTCCACCCAGCTGCCCGCTTTTCCTTGTGTCCTGCTCGTGGTGGGCGACAACGGCCGCGGCATGGACGCCGAAACCCGCCAGCATCTCTGCGAACCATTTTTTACCACCAAGAATGCCGGCCAAGGCTCTGGCTTGGGATTGACCACGGTCCGCAGTATCGTCACCTCCCATCGCGGACTTATCCACTTCGAAAGCGAACCCGGCCGTGGCACGCGCGCGATGATCCTGCTCCCCCGCGCGTCTCAGCATGCCAAAAGCGATCTTCTGGATCCGGCCAATTCAAATTCAGGGCTCCGATCAGCAATACCATCTCTGCAAATCAAGAAGGAATCACTCTTATGACATCCGCCGCAGTATCCCACTCCGTCGCTCCCCCTCAGATCATGGCCGCCAATTTTCTCAACCTGCTCATCGTCGACGACGAACGCTCCATCCGCGACGCTTGCCGCGAAGTTGCGCTATCTCTCGGCTTCAGGGCCCATGTCGCCGACTCCGCCGAACATGCCTATCGCCTGCTGCAAACCCAAAGCATCGACGCCGTCCTGCTCGATTTGCGCTTGCCCGGTGCAGGTGGCCTGGAGGCTCTACGCCATATCAAGTCCCAGCGCCCAGAAGCCCTCGTGATCGTGGTAACGGGCTATGGCACGGTGCAGTCGGCCGTACAGGCCATGAAGAATGGCGCTTACGAATACGTCACCAAACCCTTCAGCATCGACGAACTTAAGCTTTTGCTGGAGCGCGTGTCCAACCACCTCAAGCTGAAAAGTGAAAACCGCATGCTGCGCGAGAAACTCAAGTCCAAGCAGGGCTACGGTGGCATCGTCGGCCGCGCCCCTGAGATGGAGAAGCTCTACCGCATCATCGCCAAAGCCGCCAACAGTTCCCACCCCGTGCTGATCCTCGGCGAGAGCGGCACCGGCAAGGAGATGGTCGCGCGTTCCATTCATTACTCCGGGCCGTTCCACGACAAGCCGTTCATCCCGGTCGATTGCGGATCGCTCGTACCCACGCTGATCGAAAGCGAGCTGTTTGGCTACGTCAAAGGCGCATTCACCGGCGCCAATCAGGCCAAGGACGGACTGCTGGCCATCGCCGAAGGTGGGACCGTGTTTCTAGATGAAGTCGGCGAACTTCCCGTCGACCTCCAGGCCAAACTTCTGCGCGCGATTCAGGAGAAAGAGATACGCCCGGTCGGCAGCACCCGCCGCCTTCCCATCAACGTCCGCATCCTCGCCGCGACCAATCGTGTGCTGGAGCAGGCCGTCACCGAGGGATCCTTCCGCCGCGACCTGTATTTCCGCCTCAACGTTCTCAGCTTGCGCATCCCGCCACTGCGCGAGCGCCGTGAGGACATTCCTCTGCTCATCGCTCATTTCATGGAGCGTTCTTCGCGCGCTTCGGGGCAGGAAAAAATTCTCACCGACGAGGCCATCAAGGTCATGCTGGCCTATGACTGGCCGGGGAACGTCCGAGAACTGGAAAACTGTCTCGAACGCACCTGTGCCTTTACCAGCGGCCCCTTGATTCATGTACCCGATTTGCCGCCCGCCATCGCTGGGACGCACGTCCCGGCGCCATCCAACGGCAACGGACACAGCCTAAACAAGATCGTTCCCATGGCGGAATTGGAACGGCAGACAATCCTCAACGCCATCGCAGAACTCAATGGCGACAAGTTGCAGGCGGCGCGCCTGCTCGGCATCGGCAAGACCACTCTGTACCGCAAGCTAAAGGACTATGCGGCCCAGACATAGATCTACTTAAAACGCGGATTTGCGAGTTGGCAGTCTGGGGCGGAATGCGCGTTACATAAGTAACTTTTAATTTGCTGGGTGTGGATGCTCCAATAGCTTCGTTCCCATCCCAACTCGCCCGGGAGCTTCCACCATGGCATCTATTACGCACGGCATAGCGAAACTCAACGTCGCGGTCCTCGCGCTCGCCTACATGTGCCTCTTGGGATGCTCTAACACATCCCCGGGCAACACCCCTACGGGGTCAGCCCCGAGCGCCTACATGCTCGGTTTCAATGAAAACATGATTGTGAAGTACTCCACTGCTCCGGGCGTTAACGGCTCCCCAAGTGGCACGCTCACCCTTCCGGCATCCTTCTATGCCAATGCGTTTACTACGGATTCCATCGAGCAAATCTACGTCGCTGGCAGCTACATCGGTGGTGAGACCTGCCAAGTTCTGGTCTATCAGGCCAACTCCACTGGAACGGCCAGCCCCTCGCGTACGATAGATTCTGCCTGTTTCTCCGCGCTAGCCGTCGACCCCTCAGGTCTGCTCTACGCGGTCACCCAATCGCTTAACGGCGTTCCGCCAACGGTCTCGGTCTACTCCGCTACAGCCACGGGACTCGCGACGCCGCTCCGCACGCTTCAGTTAACGAACTTCGAAGGGCCGAGTGACATCGCCGCCGATTCTTCGGGGAACATCTACGTCAGCGGTGGCCTCGGCGACTCGCCTGCAATTGCTGTCTATTCGTTCACCGCGACGGGTTCAGCCGCGCCTACCCGTAGCATAGCCCCCACGTCAGGCATAGCTTTCTGGGGAGTAGCAGTCGACCCTGCCGGCGACATCTTTGCGAGTGTTCAATTCAGTGGCAACAACTTCACCGACTATGCCATCGAGGAGTTCGCGCCCGGAGCCAACGGAGCGGCCACTCCAACCAACATGATCGATCTGCCCGCACAATCTGCCTCAGCGGTTGTCGGCGGTCCTGTGCGCCTTGACGGTGCAGGCAACGTGTTCACGTCATTAAATCCATCCATGATTTTCCCGCCTCCCCTCTCAAGCTACGTCATCTATGGGTTTGGGACTACTGCGACTGGCGCCGCCGAACCGACAGTGCAAATTACTCCTGCGAACAGATTCACGATCGGTACGTCTTTTGCTCTGAATTAAGAACCTCGACCCACGCGCGAGCCGTGGTTCAGAAACGCTTCCGGTCGGAACGTTCCCTTATGAAATGGCTTCAGCGGATAGAACGTTCCATAACGGGAACGGCACATCCAAGCCCATCTCTAACCCCAGTCTTTTCAATGCCTGCAGCTCTGGTGCCTGGCGTGCAATAGAAAGAGCATGATTCTACTCATAACCCCATCAGCACGCGGCCAAGAGTGCGCGGCCACCCTGAAAGACGCGACCAACGAAGAAACTCACTGGGCCGAGAACCTGCAGCAAGCCGTGGCCCGCCTGCGCGAACAGCCTTACTCCGCGGTCGTCCTCGATCAATTCCTTTTAGAGAATGAGCCTGCCGAAAGCGACCAGATGTTAGAGCATCTGGGCACAGCTTTTCCCGTCTACCTCAACTTCGCCGTCAGCGGCATGGAGCGCCTGCTGCGCGAGGTCCGCTCCGCCCTGCACCGTCGCAAGCGCGAAGAGACCCAGGCCCGCCGTTCCGTCGAGCAGCAAATCCGCAGCGAAATGTGTGAGTCCCTTACAGTAATGCTCCTCTCCTGCGAACTAGCCATGGCAGTGCCCGGCGTTCCCACCCCCGCCGCCGAAAAAATCCGCATGATCGACAACCTTGCCCGCGACATGCGCCTAAGGCTGACAGCGAACTGATTTGCCGTCTGACAGCGACCCTATGTTCTGAGATCGTCTAGTGCTTCTTCTGTAGATTGGACTCCGCCAACTTCTCTGCTACCTTCAGCGCATCCGCTGCCTCTACCTTCTCATCCGGCTCCACGCCTGTCCCCTTCCCAGTCGTTTTTTCCGAAGGGATTAATCGCCTTGAATTCTGGAATACCCATGCCAAAGTGATCGGCGATACGATGCAAAACTCCGGCGTGGGCGCCACCCCGCGTTGTCTCCCCCACAAGCGTGGCCCGTTTCAACATCTTCAGGTCGTAGCAGAACTGTTCTGCACCCGACCATGTCGAGGCCGAGGTCAGCACATACACTGGCTTATCTGCCAGTTTGTTTCCTCTTACAGGCGACCGCGTCCAGGACTGCCCGGTTGGATTTGCCCTCGGGCTCTACATGTACTCAGGATGGTCGAAGAGGTAGCTGGCAATTAGCGAGACCATATTCTCCATGCCGCCAATGTTGTCCCGTAAATCAAAGATGATCGCATCGGCATTGTTCAAAGCAGCCATCGCAGTAGTTGCCGTTGATCTGGCACACAGCAGTATCCGGGAAAAAGATCGAGCTTCAGATAGCCGATATTGTGCGGGAGAATTTCGACCTTTTTGAACCTGCAGTTTTCTTGCACCATTGCCTTCCGAAAACGCGCAAGACTTTCAGCATGTTTGCTCCAGCGGGTGCTCCGGTAATGGCGCCTGGCTGTATTCCATGATGAGGTGCATGTCGTGGCTTGTATCCCTCATTTGCCGGGTCAGCAGATCGGCAAACGCCTCCGCCCTCCGTCGCCGCGTTGTCGTCGCCGTTCTTCTCATGCGCCAGCAGCGCGAGGGCTGTCTTCTGCGCAACATCCCGATCAAAGTAGTACTGCCTTAGACTCGCAGTGGCTCGACCAAGCACGCGTTGCCGCGTCGCGGCATCCAGCTGAAAGTCCTCAGCCGTGCTCCGGTTTATGGCGCTTAAGGCATCCCCGGGCTTCGTTTGCGGCTGGAAGCCTGCGCGATTCATCGGGAGCGATTTCGACTGAAAGCCGTCCGGCTTGCTGTTGGTGGATCTTATGCCTGATATACCCATTACCGGCGGTCCAGAGGCCCTCCTCTCTTCGTCGGCATCGTCCTTGGCCTGTTTCCCCGCAGACTCGACCTGCGATGCCAGAGATTTCCCAGACGCTGGTAAGCGCTGGGGTCGCGCTGCACCAACTCCCCCATTTTTCGGAGACAGTTGCGTCGCCGGAGCGGATGCGATCTCGGTTGGAATAATGGTGCGCTGCTGTTCAGGGGTGGGTGCGGTCTCTTCACTGTCGAGAATTGGAAAGGGGAGATGAACAGTGTGATTCCAGCTGAACCTGATAGCCAGCAAAGCCGCGCCCAAGACTGCAATCGACAATATCAATCCCTGAACCAGCGCCGTTGGGCGTGGCTTAAACCTGCCGATCACGTAGAAGACGGGCACCCCATCAGCCACAGGTGGTGCCGTCGCGGCCACGGGAGGATCGCGTCGGAACTCAGGTCGCAAAGCCCACTGTCGCGCCAACGAGAAAATGCCGTCGCCCACCAGTTTGCTCTCCGCCAGTCTTGGCCTGGCGGCACTCGCCGCCAACTCATCGAAGATGAGCAACATCTCGTCGGCAAAGTCTTGCCGGAAGCTCCGGGGATGAAGGCGAAGGATCCAGACATACGCCCTGCGCAGCATTCACGCTCTCCTCGGCCTCGCTGGCTGCAGGCGCATCTTCGCCTCGCGCACTACGCCTTCGAGACGTTCAACCTCGGCCGAAAGCACGGCCTTTCCTAGAGAACTGATTCGGTAATAACGTCTACGGGGATCCTCATCGTCTGCCCGCCCGCCGATGGGCTGCACCAGGCGCCGATCGATCAACTTTTGCAGGTTGTCGTAAAGCGTGCCCGGCCCCAGTTTGTATTGTCCTTCCGACTGCCGTGTGACTTCCTGCATGATCCCGTAGCCATGCCGGTCCTCTCCAGCCAGTGAAAGAAGGATGTGTAAGGTCGCGGTCGATAAGGGGACGAACTGGCTCGGGTCTTCTTTCATAAGTCGGACTCCAATATATCGGAATCAGAGCTAGTTTGGCAAGGGGATTCTCAGCATCCCCGCAAAAGTAAAGACCGCGGCGCTGAGCCTGGCGCCATGCAAGATCTTGCCAATTCCTCGCCCGCCACAAAAAACCTTCACCACTTCAACCGATTCGCACTAGAATAGGCCATCGCAATACCGGAGCCGCATCGATTGCGGCATCCAGCAAACTCCCGGAGGCGCTGTGCACGTTCTGGTCACTGCCGATACCCTGTCTGGCTCCTGGACCTACACTCGCGAACTGGTCACAGGCCTCGTCACGCGCGGCGTCCGGGTTACGCTCGTCAGCTTCGGCGAAATCCCGCTGCCTGACCAGACCGCATGGATGGATCTTCTCCACGGCCTCGAATATCGGCCCACCGCCTTCCGCCTGGAGTGGATGGACGAAGCGCCAGATGACTTGCCGGAATCCTCGGAGTACCTCGCCAACCTGGTGCACGAAGTTCATCCCGATCTTCTCCATCTCCACCAGTTCTGCCACGGTGATCTGCCCGTCAACATCCCGCGCGTAGTGATGGTGCACGGCGACCTCATCAGTTGGACCGAAGCGGTTCACGGCTGCGCGCCCCGTCCCACGCGCTGGCTCAAGTGGTATCGCGATACTATCGTCCGCGGTATTGCCGCCGCCGATGCCGTAGTCGCCCCCTCGGCCTGCATGTTGAATACGCTTATCTCCACCTACAGCCGCCCGCGCCGAGCCACCATAATCTACCCCGGACGTAATCCCATCTTCTTCAATCCGTATGTCAGCAAAGACGATTCCGTGCTCTCTGTAGGCCGCCTGCTCGATGCCGGCAAGCAGGTCTTCCTGCTTACGCAACACGCCCAGCCATTCTCGATATGCATCGTCGGCGCGGAGCAAACCGTTCCCCTGCCACGCATTCCCATCCGCGCCGACGTAAAGGTCGCGACCGACCAAAGTTGCGTCGCCATCCGCGGCCCGCAGACTGAGGCTCAACTCCGCGCTCTCTACAGCCGCGCCGCCGTCTACGCCGCCACCTCGCGCTATGAACCGCTCGGCATGGCCCCGCTTGACGCCGCATTCTCACGTTGCGCCATCGTCGCCAACGATATCCCCAGCTTCCGCGAAGTCTGGGGCGACGCCGCCCTTTACTTCCGCACTAACGACGCCCGCAGTCTGGCTGAAATCCTTCGCCAACTCGACGCCGACCGCTCCCTCCGCCACGCCTATGCCGATCGCGCCTTCACCCGCGCCCGCGAACGCTTCACCACCAAGCGCATGATCGATGATTACCTCGATCTCTACCGCACCCTGGTCTCCGCCGATTCCCTGGCCGCCTAGATCGTCAGGGATATCTCCGCAAATTTTGGACGCATTCGTCGTCGTCGACCCCAACAATCATTCGCAACGGCACGGCCCCATGTGGCATCTAGTGCTGGAGGAGAACCTTCATGGCCAGGAAAAAGAAACGTGAGCACGATGAGGTTGGACCCGATTCCGCCGGACAGTCCGGCGACCTTCAGCAAATACCAAATGTAGCCGACGCTGATTCCGAAAGCGTGGAAGAATTGCTGGAAGAAGGAAACGCCTTCGAGGCCGGCATCGTAAGGGGAGTGGAAAACGCCAAGGACGCAGACGTGTCTGAGGTAACCACGCGCGAGGTCCCGGAGGACGACGTCCCGGAAGAGTATTTGGACGACGATCGCAACTAACGCCCCGATCGCGCCGCAGCACAGCTATCCAACTGTCAGGAGAACGCCATGTCGCCAAGCATGCATAACCGAGCAGCAGAACTTCACAACCTTGCAGCTCACGCTCACGAGGCTGCGGCCGTGGCCCACGGCAAGGGAGACCATCTGACCGCACACGAACTCAGTAGACAGGCGCACGAACAATCCATGAACGCGTTGAAGTTAGCGGAAGAACTTGCGAAAGAAGCCAGAAATACCAGCAAGGCCTGATGTAGAGATAGCAGTGTGGTTGTCCCAGTGAGTGCGGGAACGGGCGCCGCGCCCGTCCAGTTGAGTGCAGTGAGGTTTTTGTTTGCCGCGACACACTACCCCGCTAAATGTTATCGTTTAGCCTTACTGGAAACCCGTAAGGTTGGAGGGAATCAAACTCATGGCTCAGGTAAAAATCACAGTCCGCCCCAATGGCCCCTACCGCGTGGAGGCGCCCGAAGGTTCGATTGAACTCGTCGATGTTAACGGAACTAAGTACGACCTAACCGGCAAGCCCGCGTTCTCTCTCTGCCGCTGCGGCGGCTCGGTGAACAAACCCTTTTGCGACGGCACCCACAGCCGCATCGGATTCCAGGGCGCAGAACTGGCGGTCAAAAAGGCCGACGGCTAGCCAAAGGCATTCTATAGATTGACGCTCATCAATCTGTGGGTTTTTTCTTCAACTGCGCTGCTTTACCTCGTGCTTCCTCGGCCTCTTGCGCCATTCCTTTGGCCTGATAGGCGTCGGCGAGCTGGCTCTCCAGTTCGGAGTCGTCGCCGTTTTGCCGTTCTTTGAGGAAGGCGGCAATAGCGTCGTCGTACTGCTTCAGTCGCGCCATGGAAACACCCATTCTGAAGTTGACGTCGCTGGCCTGCGGTTCGAGCCGCAAGGCGGTTTTATATTCTTCGATTGCCGCCGGATTCTTCTCCTGATCCGCCAGTGCCATTCCCATGCCCACATGGGCTTCGGCGTTGTCCGGTTCCTGCTTCAATACTTCGGTGAACGCCTCCTGCGCCTCTTTGGGCTTCAACTGGCTCAGATAGGCTGCGCCCAGGTTCATGCGAGCGGCCGTATTTTTCGGCTGCAGTTCCAACACGCGCTTCAACTCATCTTCACCCTCAGCGAGTTCTCCTTTGGCGAAATAGGCGCGGGCCAGCGCAGAATGCGCTTGGGCATCCGCGGGACGCTCCCGGATCGACTTTTTGAGCGCGGCGATCATCTGATCCATGTTCTTCTCCGAGATACCGGCTCGTCCGAAGTGCGAGGAAAAGCCCCGCCAATGCCGCACTCCCAGCGCGCTGCCCACCAAAGCGAGCGCCACAACAAAAAGAATCCCCGCGCGCCGAATCGGGTTGTCATGCTGCGGGGCAACGCGCGCGATCAGAGCGCCCATGATCAATCCCGTAACCAGGCCGCCGATGTGGCAGGCATTGTCGATGCCCTGAAACAGTCCTCCAAAGAAAAGATTGAAGCCGGCGAAAAACAGCAGGCTTCTCAACGTGCCGCTGAGCGCGGCCTTCGGCAGAGAAAACTCGCCGAGGTAGAACGATGCGATGAGCGCACCCGCGAGCCCGAATATCGCGCCTGATGCCCCCACACTGAACACGTGAGGATTCCAAGCCACACTCGCGATACCCGCCCCAATGCCTGTAATCAGGTAGATCGCAGCGAAAGTCCATCGCCCATAAAGCGACTCGCAAAGCGTCCCCAGGTCCCACAGGCACCACATGTTGAACGCGATGTGCATGAGGCCGCCGTGCAGGAACATGTAGCTCAGCAGCCGCCACCATTGTCCCGAGAGCGTGTAGGAGCCCACATTGGCGCCCCAGAAAAGAACATCGCCGGGAAAGTCCATCACGGAGGAAGACGCGTAGGCCGTTGCCAGAAACACTGCCAAGTTGGCGCCGAAAAGGATATGAGTAATGCTGATCGTGGATTCACCGCCGCGCACCCAAGGCGTGCGCATGATGGGTTGGGGAGCGTTGTCAGCGACTTCCCCGCGCTGGTACTTCTCGTGCTGCACACACCACTGGCAGATCTTCTTGCCAAAGCTTAAACCCGGAAGCTGGCGGCCACATCGAATGCAATTTGCCATGGATTGTTAAAAGAGTATCAGCAGTTTGGGCCGCGCCGCGAGCCCTGTCGCGTCACATCTATCAGTGAATAGTCTTGGTTTTTCTCGACATGTAATCCATCAGCAGATATTGCCCCAGCGTGTAGGGAGTAGTGAAGTAGGCCTTCCCGCGGCACATCTCGGTCACTTTCTGCACAAACTGCACCAGTCCATAATCTGACGCAAGCATAAAGGTGTTAACTAGCACGCCGGCGCGCTTGCACTTCGAAACTTCTTCGAGCGTCTGACTGACGACCAGCGGATCGAGTCCAAAGGCATTCTTGTAGATGCGTCCGTCTTCAAGAGTAAGCGCAGAAGGTTTGCCGTCTGTGATCATGACGATCTGCTTCATGTCTTTTCTCTGCCGCTGCAGGATTCTCTGCGCCATGCGCAGCCCTTCGCGCGTATTGGTGTAGTAGGGGCCGACCTTCACGCGAGCCAGCTGCGAAAGTGGAATTTCCTCAGCTGAGTCGTGAAACAGCACCAGCGAAAGCGAGTCGCCAGGATACTGCGTGCGAATCAGGTGCGACAATGCCATGGCAACTTTTTTCGCGGGAGTGAAACGGTCTTCGCCGTAAAGAATCATCGAGTGCGAGCAGTCAAGCATGAGCACCGTCGCGCACGAAGATTGGTACTCGCACTGGTGAACCTGCAGGTCGGAATATTCGATATTGAGCGGCAGCGCGAGCCCTTCGCGCTGAATGGCGCTGGAAAGCGTAGCCGTGATGTCGAGGTTGAGCGTGTCGCCGAACTCGTAGGTCCGCGAAGCGCCGCTGGCTTCGATGCCGGTGGCGAGATCGCGCGTGTCGTGCCGTCCAAAACTGGATTTGCCCAGCGAGCCCAGCAAGTTCCGCAGCGATTTGAACCCGAGAAAGTCGAGACTCTTGTCGGTAATTTCAAACTTGGCTTGCGGAGCGTTTTCGCCGGTCTGTCCACCAATCCCCGACGGGCGCGCCGGATCGGGCGGCTGGTCAATTGAGATGTAATCTTCCTGCTGCATGCGCTCGATCAGTTTCTCGATGAGTTCGTCGAGCTGGCCGTCCGCGGCCATCTGCTCCAGGCGTTCGCGCATGTCCTCGTCGAACTGATCGCCCTCCATCAAGGCTTGTTCGATGGCGCGGCGAAGGTCGTCGAGCGTCCGCTCGCCCTCTGGCATCTCGTACCACATGTCGCTCTGGAAGCCGCTCTGCAGCAGATAATCCGAGAGCGCGCTGAGCAGGTCTTCCATGCTCATTTCGCCGGCAGGATCGGGAACGTATTTGCTGTAGCGGACGCGCTTCATAAAACCGTCGTTGGTCGTTCGTCGTTAGTCGTTGGCTTTTGATCTGGCGAACGACCAACGACCAACGACTAACGACGGGGTTAATTAAACTGCCGTCTCTGCCGATAAGGCGGCTCTTCCTTGTCGAAACTTTTCTCGCGCACTGGTTCTGGCTTCTTCTCCCCAGCTTTGAACACGCGCTCTTCGTTCCGCCCGATTCGTTTGTGCGCGTGCAGGCCTTCGAGAATGAACTCCGCGGCGGAAACCTGTTGCTCGGGACTCTCTTTCTGCGAAACGCCGAGCGGACCAAGTTTGTCGATCAGCCCCTGAATCTCCTTCAGATTTTCCAGAGCCTCAACAGCCGAAACTGAATCCGACAACTGAATCTCCCCGCCTAGGTCGAACCACTGCACAATCTGCTGCACGTTCGCCCCGGTAAAATATTCGTCGTAAGTCTTGGCGATGGCGGCGCGAATCAACTCGCGGCCCACGTAATCCGCGCCTTTCATCTCACCTTCGTATTCCAGTTCGAGTTTCCCCGTAATCGCGGGCAGCGCCGCATACACGTCACTGACTCGGGGTACGACCAGTTTTTCGTCGTTGCGCAGAGCGCGCCGCTCGGCATTGGAAATCACATTTTCCATCGCAGAAATAGGCAGCCGCTGGCTGACCCCGGAGCGTTTATCAATCTTCTTGTCTTCGCGCGCTGCGAACGCGATGCGCTCGATCACTTCCTGAATATAAGTAGGCAGGTGCATAGCCTGCCCGTTGCGGCGGGTCCAGGCTTCCTGCGCGGTAATCGCGATGCCCTCATCAACGGTCGCAGGATAGTGTGTGCGAATCTCAGAGCCGATGCGGTCCTTGAGTGGCGTGATGATTTTCCCGCGTGCCGTGTAGTCTTCCGGATTCGCACTGAAAACAATCGCGACATCGAGCGGCAGGCGTATTGGATATCCCTTAATCTGCACGTCGCCTTCCTGCATGATGTTGAACAATCCCACTTGAATTTTTCCCGCCAGGTCGGGAAGTTCGTTGATGGCAAAGATGCCACGATTGGCGCGGGGCAGCAAGCCATAGTGAACGGTGAACTCACTCGAGAGTTCGTGGCCGCCGCGAGCCGCTTTAATGGGATCGATATCGCCGATCAGGTCAGCAATCGTCACATCGGGCGTGGCCAGTTTTTCTACGTAGCGCTCGTCGGGCGCGAGATAGGAAATCGGGGTCGCATCGCCAAGACGCGCAACCTCTTCGCGGCAGCGGCGGCAGATCGGCGCATAGGGATTGTCTCGAATCTCGCACCCGGCCAGATACGGCAGTTGAGGATCGAGCAGCGTCGTCAAAGCCCGCAGGATGCGGCTTTTGGCCTGACCACGCAGGCCCAGCAGAATGAAGTTGTGGCGCGAGAGGATGGCATTGACGATCTGGGGCACGACAGTGTCGTCGTACCCGACGATTCCCGGGAAGATGCTGACATCATCGTGATGACGGAGTCGAGCGATCAGGTTGTCGCGGAGTTCATCCTTCACGTGGCGGTTGCGCAAACATTCTTCGGAGAAAGTGCTGCGGCGCAATTCGCCCAGGGTACGCGGAGAAGACATGAAGACCCCCAGATACTTTTCTGAATTATACGCGGAAGAGCGGGCTTCGAGCGGCGGCAGCCGGGCTTCGGCAAGCCGAACCCAGGGTTACCCTGTGAACCTCTGTGTCCACTGGGTAGTGGCTCAGTTAAACTGAGCCACTACCGTCCACTGTGGTAAAGGTTTGTGACCGCCGCTCCTGCCGATGGCCGAAGCCCGAACGACCCGGAAGCCGGAAGCCGCTTTCAGTATACGTGCCCGTTCCCACCAGCCTTCTCGCGGGCAGCGGTGGCGCGTCGAAGATTGGGAATGATGGTCTCGAGATAACTGACAAGCAGTAAAATGCGCTCTGTCTCCGAGCGCAGCGCCAGCAGTCGCTGTTTGAAATCCAAGTCAAGTGGCACGGAACCGGCAAGGTAAAAAGAGAGCGATGAAGGGTCGGCAGCCGAAAGATCCTGCGTTGCGCCCGCGATAGCCAGTAGTTCAGAATGCAGTTGCACCGCGCGCGCCGTGGCTTCCCTCGGTGTAGTTCCAGGCTCGTCGTCGATCAGAAGAACTTCAGCTTGCAGGAAAGATCGTTCCTGGTTGACCCGTACCACTTCGAAACGCTTGCGTCCTTCCGTCACCAGGTCGAGCCGGCCGTCGGAGTACTCCTTCACCACCGTAACAATTTCGGCAGTACACCCTACCTCGGCAAGACCCTGTTCGATGGCGCGCACTACGCCAAAATGGCGATTACCCGCAAGGCATTCGCCAATCATTTCTTTGTAACGCGGTTCGAAGATGTGCAGCGGCAGGGGAGTGCCGGGGAACAGGACGACATCAAGCGGAAACAGGGGTAGAAGCGCGTCCAAGTCGTCTCCGGTGCTCAGCGCGCGGATCAGCCGTAAACCAGCGCGCGTCCTGATTGTACCGCAGCCCTTGACTTCCTAAGTTGCATAGGAATAAAAGCGCGCTATGGATATTGCAGGCAAAATTGTGGCGGTGACGGGCGCTTCCATGGGAATTGGGGAAGCGATTGCGAAGATTTTTGCCGATCACGGAGCGACCGTGGTAATGCTGTCGCGCGATGCAGCCCGTGTAGAGGCAGCGCGCACGAGAGTGGGGCACAGTGAGCGAACGCTGGCACTGGCCTGCGACGTCCGACATCGAGAGGACGTCGATCGCGCGATCGGTCTCACCCTGCATCATTTCAAAAGAATCGACGTCTGGGTGAACAACGCAGGCCATGGTTTACTCGATTCGGTGGCGCAGATGGAGATGGCGGCATGCCGGGAAATGTTCGATACGAATTTATTTGGAGCGATCGGCGCGATGCAGGCGGTGATCCCCGTAATGCGGCAGCAGGGCGCAGGCCAGCAGTTCGCCGGAACGATCATCAACATTTCAAGCGTGGCGGGTCACATTCCGGTGCCGTTTCATGCGGCCTACAGCGCAACCAAGTTCGCGCTCAACGCGATCGGCAAGGCAGCGGGCGTCGAGTTGAAGAAGGATGGGATTCACGTGTTGACGGTTTGCCCAGGTCGCGTGCGAACGCCGTTCAGCGAGAACGCGGTGCAGGGCAACGAAGTGAAGCGGCTTGGATCGGCGCGCGGAATCAGCGCTGACCGCGTGGCGCAGGCGACGCTGCGGGGATATTTGAAGCAGAAGAGGGAAGTCATCGTGCCCTGGACGATGCACGTTCCGGTCAAGGTCTATCAGCTTTTCCCCGGACTCGTAGAGTGGGCGATGAGCAGGATGGCGGGGTGAAAGGAATTGCCAACTGCTGACTGCCGATTCCACCATACGAAAATTAACAATCGGCAATTCCTACCCCAACTCGGCCAGCATAGCTTCCATTTCGCCCTGGGCGTGAAGATTCCCGGTGCGACGGGCAGAAGCGATGCCGTCTGTGAGCATGGCCTTGGCCTCCGCGATCCGGTCGGCGCGAGCCAGCGTTTGCGCCGCCATGAAATAACCCGGAGTGTAGTCGGGGCTCGACTTGAGCAGGATGGAGAATTCAGCCAGTGACCGATCAAAGTCGCCCTGCTTGGAATATTCCAAAGCCAAACCGTAGCGGGCAAACGCGTCGCCAGGATTCTGTGTGAGGATGTCATTGAGTGCGGCAATGCGGTCCATAGGCAGCAGTCGGTGCCAGTTCAACACGAGATTACTACATCTCCGCCCGCAATGCCGGGTTGCTGGGCGGTGCCTGGTTCACAGCAACACACATGTGTGGACAGCCGTCTCGGCTGTCCCGTCGAGCGAAGCGAGGCGGCCTCTTGGCGAAGTCTGGCAAACTAACACACCATCGATTGCTGATGAAACTGGCGGAGGCTGATCAGACTGACTACAATGGCGAATCTCAATTTTCGGGAATTGAACACAAGAAAGTTCAGAGGCTGCACGGTGGCATGTCCTTTTTTTCTGCCGATAGAGAAGTTGGCCGGCGGAACCTGGCTGCATGCCAGTCGGCTGCCGCTGGGATGCGGTTGGAATGGGCAATGCACCGCGCCCGGACATGAGGGTCAGACTCCTTCGCACGATGACGTGCGGGAGTTCTGCAATCTGGGCTACGCGGAAGGCTGTGGGCGGCTGCCGCGAGAGCGCATGTGGGATTCAATCCGGTTTGCGGCTAGAAGCATCAGCCATGGCGCGAAGAACGATCACATTGAGGTTCGTTATGTCTGTGAGCGCGAGCATCGTCCCGCGGCCCACGGCACGCTCGAGTTCGATGCAGCGCAGGCGCGCTGGGAACAAACCCACCCTGACCGCCGCGTGCAGCGCATGGCGGAGTGTTTTCTGGAGTCCTGGTTTGAGAAAATGAAGCAGAGAGATTTGGGGCGAGCTGCGAGCTAATTGCGGCTCTTAATCAACAATCATCAATCGACAAGCATCAATCAGTCCTGCGGAGATTGGAATGGAATCCGAAGCAATCGGGAGAAAGACCATCATGAGCGAAGAGATGCTGATGCCGCGGCCGGTAAGGGATTCGCAGTCGGAGATGGCCGAACTGGTTCTGCCCAACGACGCCAACCCGCTGGGCGCCCTGCTCGGCGGCCGTCTGATGCACTGGATCGACCTGGCGGGCGCGATGGCCGTTCACCGTCATGCCCGCAGCTACGCTGTGACGGCGTCGGTGGATCACATTGACTTTCTGGTAGCGGTGAAGGTAGGCGATCTCGTAATTCTGAGATCGTCAGTAAACCGGGTCTTTCACTCCTCGGTGGAAGTCGGCGTGAAAGTCTTCGTAGAGAACTATATTGCGGATACGGCGCAGCACGTGGCGTCGGCCTATCTGACTTTCGTCGCCATTGACAGGAGCGGGAATCACTTGAAGGTCGCTCCTGTGATGCCTGAGACTGAAGAACAACAGCGCCGCTATGACGACGCGGGCCGGCGGCGCGACGTTCGGCGATCGGAACTTGAGCGGCGTCGCAAAGCGAAGCGCTAATCTGCGAACGTGTGATGGGCGTCACTTCCCATCCTCCACGAAACCGATAGCCTACCCTGTGCGCTGAGGGATTTTCATGGATAGTGCGCTGCTGGTTCATCGCATTCATTTTGCCTTCACTATTACTTTCCACTATCTGTTTCCGCAACTCACCATGGGTTTGGCGCCGCTGATCGTCATACTCAAAACGCTGGCCCTGCGCCGCGACGATGAGACCTGCCACGAGGCGGCGCGATTCTGGGCGCGCATTTTCGGAATTAACTTCGTGCTGGGCGTGGTGACTGGAATCCCGATGGAATTTCAGTTTGGCACGAACTGGTCGCACTTCTCGCGTTTCGCCGGCGGCGTCATCGGGCAGACGCTCGCCATGGAAGGCATGTTCGCGTTTTTTCTGGAGTCCGCGTTTCTGGGCCTGTTTCTCTATGGCGAGAAGCGCCTCAGCCCGCGCGCGCATTGGTGGTCGGCGGTCGCTGTATTTCTGGGATCGTGGCTCTCGGGGTTCTTCATCATTGCCACCGATGCGTGGATGCAGCATCCCGTCGGCTATGTCGGGGCTGCGGATGGATCGGTGCAACTCTCCAGCTTCTGGGAACTGGTGCTTAATCCCTGGGCATGGTGGCAGTATGCGCACAATATGTCCGGAGCGGTGATTACGGGCGCCATTGTGATGGCGTCGGTCGGCGCATTCTATCTGCTGTGGGGAAAGTTTCAGGAACATGCGCGGATCTTCGTGCGAGTCGGCGTTATAGCCGGATTGATCTTCAGCGTCCTGCAATTGTTTCCCACGGGCGACGGCCAGGGCCGCATGATTGCCGAGAATCAACCGGTCACACTTGCAGCCATGGAAGCGCTGTTCGTAAGCCAACCTGGCGCGCCGCTCGTGATCCTCGGCCAACCAAACGTGGACGAGCGCAAGATCGACAATGCGTTGCAGGTTCCCGAGGCTCTCAGCTTTTTGACCTATCGGGCGTGGACGGCCAACGTAAAAGGGCTCGACGCTTTCCCGCAAAATCTGTGGCCCGAGAATATTGCGCTGCTCTACTACAGCTACCACATCATGGTCGGGCTGGGAACGATCTTCATCGCCATCATGCTGATTGCGGCGTTCCTCTTGTGGCGACACAAGTTGTTCTCTGCACGCTGGATGCTTTGGGTCCTGATGCTTGCCTTGCCCTTCCCGTACATCGCCAACACGGCTGGATGGATTACGGCGGAGTTGGGCCGGCAACCTTGGCTGGTGTACGGCCTGATGCGCACTGCCGATGGATACTCGAAGATGGTCTCGGCCGGCAACGCTATGTTCACGCTGCTCGGTTTTCTGGGGATGTATACAGTGCTTGGAATTCTGTTCCTGTTTCTGGTCCGCCGCGAAATCGAGCAAGGCCCAGTAGCAGGAATCACTAGACATTAGCAGCGCTGCCGTTTGTGAGGAATCGACGATGGAAACGCTATGGTTCATGATCATTGCCGTGATGGTAGCGGCTTACGTGGTGCTCGACGGCTTCGATCTCGGCGCCGGCGCGATTTATCTTGGCGCTGGCAAGACCAGCGACGAGCGGCGAAAAATTCTGCGCGCGATCGGTCCGGTGTGGGATGGCAATGAAGTCTGGCTGCTGGCCGCCGGCGGCACGCTCTACTTTGCTTTCCCGCTGCTTTATGCCTCCAGCTTCAGCGGCTTTTATCTTTCGCTGATGATGGTGCTGTGGCTGCTCATGCTGCGCGGCATCGGCATTGAACTGCGAGCGCATATGGAGAACCCGGTCTGGGTCGGATTCTTCGATCTCATCTTCTGCGTAGCCAGCGTGCTGCTGGCAATTTTTTTCGGCGCGGCGCTGGGCAACGTTGTGCGCGGCGTGCCTTTGGGCGCTGACGGTTATTTTTTCGAACCTCTCTGGACCAACTTCCGGGTCGGCACGAACACCGGAATCCTCGACTGGTACACAGTACTCACCGGCGTGATCGCGCTGGTAACGCTGACCGCGCACGGGTCACTCTACATCGCGGTCAAAACCGACGGCGACTTGAATCTGCGCACACGCAGCATCGCGTTGTGGGCCTGGCCGCTGCAACTCGTCCTGACCATCGTCGGGCTGATTGCAACCTGCTACGTGCAACCGACAGTGCTCGACAACTACAAGGAGCACGCGATCGGATATCTTATTCCCGTACTCGTGCTCGGCAGTCTGAGCGTGATGATCTACGCAATCCGCAAAGGACTGGACAAGCTGGCCTTCGCCGGTTCGGCGCTGTACATCGTGGGCATGCTGGTCGGAGCAGCGTTTGCTCTGTATCCGGTGGTCTTGCCCGCGAGCACAAATCCAGCCTACAGCCTGACCATCTACAACACCGCCGCAGGCCGCCACGGCCTGACGGTCGGCTTAACGTGGTGGATCATGGCGCTGATTCTGGCTCTCGCGTATTTCACCTTACTGTTCCGCATGTTCCGAGGCAAAGTGCGGCTCGAAGGGGAAGGCTACTAAGTTCGCTGCCGCCTCCGCAGCGCTCTCCGCCGTGAGTCTGTTTACTTTCTTATAACAGGGTATCCCCCCCCTCAATCTTTGGAATCATCGGGTTAGACATCTTTTGGCCCGCAAAATCCTTTAAACAAAGGACTTACGGGTCAAAATCTAGAAAACAAAGGAGTTGCTGGCCGACTTTTCGGCCGGAAGACTCCTTCTTTGTAGTGACGCGTTTACTGCTTTTGCTGGGACAATTATGAAGTGAATTGTGGGTGACCACAAGGTCAGATGTCACAGGGTTGGGCTGTGGAAATCTTTGGGCGGGTTCAGCGGTTCACAAGTGCGTCGATTGCGGCCTCGCGCGTTACGGTAGGGAAAATTGTCAAGAAACTCGTCAAGAGTTTGTCCGCCTTCGATGTAATCCAGGAGCGCCTGAAACGGAACCCGCGTCCCGCGAAAAACAGGCGTACCACCAAGAATCTCTGGATCGCGCGTGATGACACCATTTAGCGAAGCCATCCGACTTACTCCCCACGACAACTCAAAGTCTACTCCAACGGGCCTCAAGAAAGCATAGATTGTGCTCGATTCCCAGGTCTCGCAAAGGCGGCGAGCTCTGGGGCATCCGGCTTGGACAAAATACTAAAGTTGCATCACCGTAAGACCCGGAATGCGGCGGAAGTCGCGCGCATTGCCGGTCAATATCTTGTAGCCGAGCGACAACGCAGTGGCTCCAATCAGCAGGTCTCCGAACGGGATGACCACGCCCCGGCTCTGCTGCTCTCCATCGAGTTTTCCGGCCAGCAGCGCTGTCTCCTTCGTGTATGGGTAGACCGTCAAATCGGCCAGGAGTTCATTTAAGAACGATTCGCGGCCTACGCGTATCTCAGGAGTCTGTGCGCGATAGATGCCGTGGATGAGTTCGGTCAGGCCAATGGCGGAGAGCGCAGCTTCCTGATCGCCCGCTACTTTTACAATCCTCTCAAGCAGTTGCTCCACGGTGTCTCCGCGCCGTTCGGAGGCAATTACTACGCTGGAGTCGAGAATCAGTCCCATGCGGGTGGGTTCAGCGGTTCACGATGGCTGTCGATCGCGGCTTTAAGGTCGCGGACGAAATCCGCGTCGAGAGTAGCGTTAGAAGCATGTTCTTTGGCCAGGCGCAGCGATTCGGAGAGCATCCGCACATGCGGTTCGGCAGGACGAATCACCGCAACCGGCAGCTTGTCGCGCTCGATCACGACCTCCGCCCCATCGCGCACTCGTGCCAGTAGCCGAGCGAAGTCGCTGGCGGCCTCCGCTTCCGAGATGTGGATCGAGTGGTCCGCCATGCCGTAATTATACAGTCATTTCTGTCCGACTCTGGTCTGTATACCGATGTTGCGCTGAAGAGAGCCGCCGAGGAGGGCGCAGTCGCATTGGGCCCGAACCTCCGTTCGCTCTTCCCTGCACTGCGATCCCCGCGTATCCTCAACTCGCATGCTGCGGAATCATTTCTGATGAAATCCAAACCTCACATCACCGTGGTCGGAGCCGGCGCCTTTGGCGGCTGGACTGCGCTTCATCTGCTGGAACGCGGAGCCCGCGTCACCTTGCTTGACGCCTGGGGTCCGGGCAACTCGCGCGCATCCTCGGGCGGCGAGACTCGCATCATGCGTGGCACTTACGGTCCTGACCAGCCTTACACCGAACTTGCCGCGCGCGCTCTCAAGCTGTGGGTGAAATACGAACGGCGCTGGAAGCGGCAGTTTCTGCATCGTACCGGCGTGCTGTGGATGGCCAGTAGCCGAGATGATTCGTTCGAGCGCGGCTCGCTTCCGCTGCTGCGCGATGCTGGCATTGAGTTTCAGGAACTCTCCACGCCGCAGATGAAGAAGCGCTGGCCGCAGGTGAACTTCGCCGGCGTTCACTGGGGAATCTTCGAACCTGCGTGCGGATACCTTGACGCGCGCGCCAGTTGCCAGGCTGTGGTGGATGCATTCTTGGCTGGGGGTGGAACGTACCGGCAACTCGCGGTCTTACCGGATGGGCTGGAATGCGGCCCCTTGCGGAGTCTGGCGCTTTCTGACGGCTCGCGGCTGAAAGCCGATTACTACGTCTTTGCCTGCGGGCCTTGGCTGGGCAAGCTATTTCCTGAAACTTTAGGAAGCGTCATTCGCCCCACCAGGCAGGACATCTTTTTCTTCGGAGCGCCGGCCGGCGACTCGCGTTTCAGCGATGTGCATCTTCCGGTGTGGGGCGATCACGGCGAGCGCTTCTTCTACGGCATTCCGGGCAGCGATCGGCGTGGTTTCAAGGTGGCGGATGACACGCGTGGGAGCGAGTTCGATCCTACATCGGGGGAAAGAGTGGTCAGTCAGGCGACGCTGAAGCGGGTTCGCGAGTATCTTGCCTTTCGCTTTCCCGCGATGAAGGATGCTCCGCTGATCGAGACTCGCGTCTGCCAGTATGAGCAAACTGCCGACAGCCACTTCGTTGTGGATCGCCATCCTGGAAAGGATAACGTCTGGCTACTTGGCGGCGGCTCGGGGCACGGCTTTAAGCATGGACCCGCGCTGGGAGAGATTATGGCGAAGCTGATCTTGACGGATGGCGAATCCAACTCTGACTGGCAGCTTCGCAATTCTTCGCGCGATAACAAACCTTTACCACGGAGGACACGCGGGATCACGGGGTAATGCTTCGGCAGGTCGTCAGCTTGATGCTCGAATCAGTTTGCGCCTGTACAAGGCGAGCGCGCTTATACCGATGGCCATCAGCCCAATCGTGCCGGGTTCAGGAACAGTCGTAAAGTATCCTGAATTGGGATTAAACATGCCCCCGTAGTAGGTGAATGACAGCACCAGTCTTCCTGGTTTGGTGGTCAAGTTATAGGTGGTGCACACACCGGCATTCGTGCATCCTTCCACCACCACTAATCCTAGAGTGGCCGGCTCAGAGATGATGAAGTTCTGGCCATCCTTGTCATTGGTGGGAAATGTAAAACTCGAGGAGTAGAGGTTAGCCGATTCAATCGAGATGTTACCGTAGTTATGCCCGCCCAGGCCACCGTACGCCGAGTCAAAATAAATAGTAACATCCCCGCCGCCACTGGATCCGGGTAGGTACTCGCCCGGAAAGCCGCCATCGAACCAACCCGTCGCCGTCCCTCCGGCCACACTGAGGCCCACGTTCGTGCCAAAGAGTGCGCCGAACACGTTATCGCCGAATCCGTAGTTAGCACCGATGCCGAGGGTCACGTTCAAATTGGTGTAGTTCACGGAATTAGCAAGTGCGTTCAGCGAAGTCAGCAGGACTACGATCAGTAGAACTCGAGGAAGGTGTTTCATTGATGCCTCCTACCGGCCATGCCATGTCGAGGAGGGGAGCTGGAGAATGGCAAAGGCCTAGGTTAGTGGGCTACCACGATACTCCAGATGTCGGGATTGTCAAGCAAAAACGAGATTGGTGGGTTGGGCGGCCTGCTCTCCTGCCGCGCCGACTCGTCCCCAAACTAGCCGAGGAGGCCGACAACGCGCTCCTAACTAGCCTTTTGAAAGACTCTCACTGAATCGAAATTACGCTCGCGCCCTCGCCAGCCTTGATCTCTACCACCCGCGCCGCGACCTTGCGTGCGAACGCGAAGATCGATTTGGCGTGCGCCGAGTTTTCGCCTTCCAGCACGATGGGCTTGCCGCCGTCGCCGGACTTGCGCACTTCGGGGTCGAGTTCGATGCTGCCGAGGAACGGCACGTTGAAATGTTTTGCCATGTTCTCGGCCCCGCCGCGCGAGAAGATATCGATCTCGTGGTTGCAGTGCGGGCAGGTAAAGAAGCTCATGTTCTCGACTACGCCTACGAGATCTACCTTCATCTGGCGGAACATTTCGATGGCTTTGCGCGCGTCTTGCAGCGAAACGTCGGACGGCGTTGAAACCACCACCGCACCCGTCAGCGGGACTGACTGCACCAGCGATAACGCGATGTCACCGGTGCCCGGCGGCAGATCGACGACCATGTAATCGAGATGTCCCCACTCGACCATCCCAAGAAACTGCTTCACGATCTGATGCAGCATGGGACCGCGCCAGATGATGGGCTTGTCGCCGGGATTTAGAAATCCTACGGAGATCACTTTCAGCCCAAACGCCTCGAGCGGTTCGATGCGGTTTTCGCCAGCCATCTTCGGCTGGCCGCTCAGGCCGAGCATCAGCGGGACGTTCGGCCCGTAGACATCGGCGTCGAGCAGGCCGACCTTGTGCCCCATCTTGGCCAGCGCGACGGCCAGGTTTACCGACAGCGTGGTCTTGCCCACGCCGCCCTTGCCCGAACCTACGGCAATGATGGCATCGACTCCGGGCAACGGTTGCGGCCCCGGCGCGGCTTGTCCGGGTTGATGAGGCATATGTGCGTTCAAAGGGTCACACTCCAAGGGGTGAATTGCGATAACGAGGCAGAACCCAAGCTCCGATTATACAGCCCAGCCTCGAGCTTCGAGCCCTCGCCTTCGGCCTAATGGCTTGCAGCTCGCAGCTCGTATCTCGGAGCCGCGTTTGCGTCCTTGACAGGAAGTTGTGGCGTTCCTAGAATCCAAGCAGGATGCGCGGTTTGCGTCTTAAGCTAAGTTTCTGCATCTAAAATACTTAGCTGGAGATGTGGAGCTGCGGGCAAGCCTGGGGTGATCCCACACGACGAAATGCCATCTGATCCCAATATCGGTAAGCGGGAACGCGAAGTTCTGACGGCGATCGTGGAGACGTTTATTTCCACGGGTGAGCCGGTCGGTTCGCGCACGCTGGCGCGGTCGAGCCGGGAAGGTTTGAGTCCGGCGACGATTCGCAACGTGATGGCGGACTTATCAGAAGCTGGGTTTCTGGAGCAGACGCACTCGTCCTCGGGGCGCATACCGACTACCGACGCCTACCGTTACTACGTGGAGCAGATTACGGGAACGGCGAAATTGGCGCCGCAGGAAGAGAGCATGATTTCCGATTCGCTGGCGGGCGTCACTGACGTCCAGGAATTCATGGAGCGGACGTCCCACGTGTTGTCGCTGATTTCGCGCAACGTGGGCGTGACCGTCGCTACCAGCGGGGCCAAGAACGCGCTGGAGCATGTGTACTTCTCGCGGCTGGGCGATCAGAAAGTGCTGGCTGTGCTGGTGACGCGGTCGGGGCTGGTGCGCGACCGCGTGCTGAGGCTCGATCTGCCGCAAGCCGAACTGGATCTGGCCGCGCGATACATCAATGAGAATTTTCGCGGCTGGACGATGGAATCGATGCGCGCCGAACTGGCGCGGAGGATTGAGCAGGAACGCAGCGAGTACGACCGCCTGATGAACTCCATCGAGCAACTTTATAAACAGGGAGCGCTGGCCGCTGAGGCGGGCACGCAAGTGGTTTTCGTGGAGGGCGCCGCTAATCTGGTGACGGGGCAGCAGGACCGCCAGCGCCTGCAGGAGATGCTGAAGACGCTGGAGGAGAAAGAAAAAGTTGCAAACCTGCTCGGCGCATACCTCGACGTGAAGCAGGAGGCGGTGAGAGTGGTGATTGGGCTGGACGATGCTCTGCCCTCGATGCAGAACTTTGTTTTGATCGGAGCGCCGGCGCGCTCAGGGACGGACATGTTTGGATCGCTGGCGGTGATCGGGCCGACGCGGATGGATTATCAGCATACGATGACTGCGGTTTCCTACATTGCGCGGCTGTTCGACAAGATTTTGAATGAATCGGAGTAATCATAATTCGTAAACAAAGTTTGTAAACAAGGCTATCTTTTACGGGAAGAGTTTATGGGAAAAGTGAACGGTAAGTCGGAATCACAGAATGCGGCGCTGGATTTGGATCACGAGTTGCCGGCGGGTTCTGGCGATGGGGATGAAGCGACCGCCGCGACGGGTGGGGAGTCGTCCGGCTCGGAATCGGAATTGCAGAAGGTGAAGGCGGAGCGGGACTCGCTGCTGGACCGGCTGGCGCGCGCGCAGGCCGAGTTCGAGAATACGCGCCGGAGGGAAAGCAAGGCACAGCAGGAATCTCGTGATTACGCCATCGCCGATGCAATCAAGTCGTTGCTGCCCGTGCTGGACAGTCTGGAGCGCGCATTGCATGTGAAATCGGATGCGGCCGAGTTGCGCAGTGGAGTCGAGCTGATCTACAAGCAACTGCAGGCTGCGCTGGGCAAGCTGTCGGTGAATCCGATTGCGTCGAAGGGCGAGCCTTTCGATCCGCGTTACCACGAAGCTATTGAGATGGTGGAAACCAGCGATGCTCCCGACCATCAGGTGATTGAGGAGTTGCAGCGCGGCTACAAGTTCAAGGATCGCCTGCTGCGGCCTGCCATGGTGAAGGTGGCGAAGAATCCCGGACGATAAAGTTTCCCACAGGTTGAGTTTCTCTCATCATTTTTCTAGTCAGGAAAGGTATTTATTCTGGCCACAAACGCAAAACGCGACTATTACGAAGTATTGGCTGTGAGCCGTACGGCAAGTGAAGTGGAGCTGAAGAGCGCGTATCGCAAGCTTGCCATGCAGTACCATCCCGACCGGAATCCGAATAATCCGGACGCGGAAGAACGCTTCAAGGAAGTTACGGAGGCGTACACCGTACTTGCGGACTCGGACAAGCGGTCGCTCTATGACCGCTTTGGTCATGCGGGGGTTGGCAGTGCGGCCGGCGCAGGCGCCGGTTTCGACGGCACGCCGTTCCAGGATCTAGGCGAAATCTTCGGCGAGTTTTTCGGCTTTGGCGATGCCTTCGGAGCCGGCGGGCGCCGCCGCAGCCGGGTGCAGCGCGGGGCGGATTTGCGCGAAGACATTACCATCGAGTTCGAAGAGGCCGCCTTCGGCACCGAGACGCGCGTGATGGTGCGACGTCACGAAGCGTGTGAGGATTGTCACGGCGCGGGAACAGCGCCCGGCAAAGGCCCTACGACGTGCCGTTCGTGCAATGGCCGTGGGCAGGTGCGCTATCAGCAGGGCTTTTTCAGTATTGCGCGGACTTGCCCTGCGTGTCAGGGAGCGGGCAGCGTGATTACCGATCCTTGCCCGAAGTGCAAAGGTGAGGGGCGGATTCTGCGGCAGCGTTCGGTGGACGCGAAGATTCCCGCGGGCGTGGAAGACGGCACCCGAATTCGATTTACCGGCGGAGGCGAGGCTGGGCCATTCGGCGGACCGGCGGGCGATCTCTACGTGGTGCTGCATGTGAAGGAGCATCCGTTTTTTGTGCGGGAAGGGAACGATCTGCACTGCGCCGTCCCGCTATCGGTGACGCAAGCCGCAATGGGCGCGGAGATTCGCGTGCCCACGCTCGAAGGCGAGCATGCGCTCAAGATTCCCGACGGCACGCAACCGGGCACCACGTTTCGCGTCCGCAATAAGGGCGTGCCTGTGTTGAACGGGCACGGCAAAGGCGATCTTTACGTGGAAGTGCGCGTGCAGATTCCGACCAAGCTGAGCAAACGCCAGAGAGAACTGCTCCAGGAACTGGAGACGACTGCCAAGGTGGATAACCAGCCGATGATGCGGTCGCTGCTGGGCAAAGTGAAGGATATGTTTGGTTGAAACAGCTGCCAGTTACCGGCCGCCAGTTGCCAGTTTTCCAGACGAAGTTCCGGCCTTACCATCCTTGTCGAGAGCGCAAGCGTTTTTTGATATGGTTTTACTGGCAGCTGGCAACTGGCAGCTGCGGTAAAAATGACGCGCCGCCGCTTCATGGCCGACGAAGTCTCACGAGACCGTGCCGCCTTAGTTGGCGAACACGCCGATCATCTGGTGCGCGTGCTCCGTGCCCGCGTCGGACAAGATTTCGACGTTGCGACCGGCGAGCTTGTGCGCCGCGGGCGAATCACATCGGTAACCGACGGCCGCGTCGAATTCGATTTAGGCGAAGAGATTTCCCAAGCCGGCCTCCCCGAGATCATGCTGGTCCTCGCCATATTCAAGTTCGACCGCATGGAGTGGGCGATCGAGAAGTGTACGGAACTGGGCGTCTCGCGTATTGTGCCGGTGATCGCACGGCGTACCGACTCTCATCTGGTGACAGCCTCGGCGAGGAGAGTGGAGCGCTGGCAGCGGCTTGCCCGGCAAGCCTCAGAACAATCGCGCCGCACCGCTCCGCCAGAGATTGCTGCGCCGATCAAGGTCGCAGAGGTTTTGCACCTGCAAGCAGCCTTGCGCGTCGTGCTAGCCGAAACGGAAGAGCAAACTTTGCTGAGCGATGCTGTTAAACCGCAAGGTGCACGCGACGGAATCGTCCTCGCGGTTGGTCCCGAGGGCGGCTGGACCGAGGACGAACTGCAATCGTTCCAGCAAGCCGGATGGATTTCGGCATCGCTCGGCAACACCATCCTCCGCGCCGAAACGGCCGCAATGGCTGCCGTCGCGATTGTAGCTTCCGCACTGCACTCACTCTGAGTTGCCCGGTTTCCTGCGCGCTGCCCATCCTGGTGGTATTCTGGGCCGCGATGGCTGTTTCCAAATCTCAATCTGTTCCATTTGTTCCCGATGATCGCCAGCGCGAAGCGATCGAGCATGTTTGCGGGCCGATGCTGGTCGTGGCAGGGGCAGGCACAGGGAAGACTTCTGTCCTGATTCATCGTATTGCGCGGCTGGTCGAGCAGGGACACGCCAAGCCGGAAGAAGTGCTCGCCCTCACCTACACGGTAGCGGCCGCCACAGAAATGCGCGATAAGGTTTGCCGGCTGCTTGGCAAACCGATTCAATCCCTGACCTTCCATGACTATTGCCTTAACCTGCTAGAGCGCGCCGGGAAAAAGTTTGGCGTGCTCGACGAGAAGGATCTATGGATTTACCTGCGCAAGCGAATCCATGAGCTTCATCTGGAACATTACGTTCGCGCGGCGAATGTCGGACAGTTCCTCAACGATTTGCTCAACTTCCTCAGCCGCTGTCACGACGAGATGGTCACGCCGGAAAAGTACGCCGCGTACGTTGCGCGGCTGGAGCGTGGCGAATCGACGGTTCCACGCGTTGCCAAGTCGAAAGATCAGTTGAGCGATGCCGAGGCGATCGCACGCTGCCAGGAAATCGCCCGCGTTTTTGCCACAACCGAGAAATGGCTTCGCGATGAAAACCTAGGAACCTTCGGCCACATGATCACGCGGGCGCACGAGTTGCTCGCCGGCGACGAAAGCCTGCTGGCCACCGAGCGGGCCCGCACCCGCTTCATTCTCGTGGACGAATTTCAGGATGCCAACTTCGCCCAGATCAAGATTCTGGCCTTGCTCGCGGGCGCCGATGGAAACGTCTTCGGCGTTGGCGATCCCGACCAGGCCATCTATCGTTTTCGTGGCGCATCCAGCGCGGCGTTTCAGCTCTTCCGCCGGCATTTTCCTCAGACGAAGATGGTTGTGCTGGGCAAGAACCGGCGCTCGACTACTCCGATTCTGCAATGCGCCTTCGCAGTCGTCGACAAGAATCCTCCCGTGTTTGCCGCGGGCGAGCGCGGCGCGCTGGCCTACCGGCGCACTCCTCTGCAGTCCGCGCGCGAGGAAGATGCAAGAAGAGACGGACAGACGCTGCCCACTTTCCCCGTTGAAGCGATCGCTTTTGCCGCCAAAGATGCGGAGGCACCTGACGTCGTCAGCATCATTGAGGAGACCAAGCGGCATTCCCGATGCAAGTGGACAGACTTCGGCATCCTTTACCGTTCTCACATTCACCGCGATAACGTGGTTCAGCAATTGGCTGAACATGAAATTCCTCTTTCCATCGAGAACATGGACGTGAGCGACACGCCCGAGGTCCGGGATTTGTTTGCCTGCATCGCGTCGGTGGTAGATCTGGGATCGGATGCCAATCTTTTCCGCGTCGCAGCCCTCCTGCAGTTTGATGTCGATCCAGTGCAACTTAGGGCAGCCCTGCGTACGATTGCGAGGGAATCGAAAGAGGGGGTCGTAAAGCCGCTGTCTTCCGTGCTGGATGGCGTGGCCGGCGGTCAGGCCGTGTTGCAATCCGTGCGGCAGGCGCGCGATGAAGTCAACCGCAAGCAGGCGAAAGCTCGTGCGGCTCTTGAGCTAGTTGGAAGGCAATTCCATCTCGATCTCGATTCCCCGATCCTGCAGGCCGCATTGAAGTTCGCGGCCGACTGGGAAGCCAAGGCAACCACCAAAACCAAGGAACTTGGCGAATGGATCGAGTACCTGGGATATTTCCGCGAAGCTGGCGGCGTGATTCCCATGGCGGCGAAAGACGACGAGGACGCCGTTCGCCTGATGACCGCGCACGGGGCGAAGGGGCTGGAGTTTGCTCACGTCTTTATCCTGCGTGCGACCAGCGGCTCGTTTCCCACCGGTTACCGGGAGACGCTGGTGGAGTTTCCCCGCGAGCTGCGCGACCCCGATTCAGCCACCGCGGGCGACGACAAGACGCTCAACGAGCAAGAGGAACGCCGCCTTTTCTACGTCGCCATGACTCGGGCCAAGGATTCCTTACACATTTATGGCAAGCAAGGAATCGGCCGTGACAAGACGCCCGCCGGATTGATGCGCGAACTCATCGGCAATGCCGGACTGGGAGGATGGCTGCGGTCGCGTCCGGCACTGCCTTCACAACCTGAGTTGATCGAGATCGCGGCGGCTGCGGATCCGGCTCATCCCGAGGGATCGCGGCTGCCGGCGTGGCTGGCGCTTCCGCCCATTGATGGCTTGGGCGCGCGCTTGAGCGCGTCGGCGGTGGAGAGCTACGAAACCTGTCCTTTGCAGTTCAAGTTTGAACGCGAATGGAAGTTGTCGCGCGAGGTGCAGGCAGCCATGCAGTATGGGGCGACGATGCACCGCATCCTCCGGACGTACTACGACTCGGTGCGCCTGGACAGAACGAAAACGGATGACGAGGTGCTCCAGCTTTTTCGCGACGACTTGGCCACGACCGGAATCCAGGACGAATATCAGCGCGGCTTGTACTTGAAGAAGGGGCTGCAGCAGTTGCAGGATTTCCTGGCGGGGACGCGCTCCACTCCGTCGCCGGATGTTCTGCATACGGAAGAATGGTTTGATGTGCAGATCGCAGGAACGAAGGTCATCGGACGAATCGACCGAGTCGATCGTGCCGCCGATGGCACGGCGAACATCGTCGACTACAAAACCGGCAAAGCACGATCGCAGGAAGATGCAGATGAGAGCCTGCAACTTTCGATCTATGCCATGGCTGCGTATGAGAAGTGGGGATACCGCGTGGGCGCACTCGTCTTTCACAATCTGGAAGGCAACGTCCCGGTACTCTCGAAGCGCGCAGAGTTTCAGTTAGCGGAGGCGCGAGACCGGGTGCTGGCGGTGGCGCGCGGCATTGCGGAAGGGAACTTCGAACCTAAGATCGACTATCACTGCAACTTCTGTGCATTCCGCGGATTGTGTCCGGCGCGGGAAAAGCGAGTTCCGAATCTTGCGAAGAGTTGAGGGGCCGGGCGTCGTAGAACTTCCGGGCAAAAACTTAGGGGACGCTTTCCGCGTCCCCTTTTGACTTCGTACTGACTGCTTAATGCTTCTTTTTCTTTTTTGCCTTTTTCTTGGTTGCCATTGGTTCTATTCTCCCTTCCATTGTTCATGGAAAAATCTGCAACGATCAAATGTTGCAACTAATTGATTGTATAGAGTTAATGAAAAATGAAGTCAAGAAAAAAATGCACACGCAGAACGTGCGGTGTTGTACCAAAGTCACTCAGAGACACGAGCGAAGAAGAAAATCTTCGCGCCGTGCGCGATGGAATGCTCCGCAAGCATGCGATCCCGTCTCGATGTAACGGCAGCGGTGATCCGGCGCACGAGTCCGAAACGTTCGCGTGCAGAAGATGGAAGGGCGAAGCGGCCGATTTGCGGAAGTTCATCATTTTCGCGCTCCGCTGCATCTATAATGAAGAAGCGAGATCTTCGCGGGAGCATGATCTATGGCGGCTTTCGATGATGTTGTCATCATTTCCGGTTGTCGTACTGCGGTAGGAAAATTTCAGGGCAGTCTCGCCGATTTGAGCGCGACGCAGTTGGGTGCAGTCGTCGTGCGCGAGGTGGTGAAGCGCGCCGGCGTGTCCTCCGATCAAGTGGATGAGTGCATCATGGGCAATGTTTTGCCAGCGGGTCTGGGGCAAAATCCCGCGCGCCAAGCGGCAATCTTCGGCGGATTGTCACCGGCGACAGGTGCCATGACAATAAACAAAGTTTGTGGCTCAGGATTGAAATCAGTCGCTCTCGCGGCGCAAGCGGTGCAGACCGGAAACAGTTCCATCGTGGTGGCGGGCGGCATGGAATCGATGACCAACGCTCCCTATTTGCTGCCGCAGGCGCGCAAGGGATATCGCCTCGGCAACGGGAAAGTAATCGATTCCATGGTGCACGACGGCCTTTGGGATATTTACAACGACTATCACATGGGTATCACTGGCGAGAATGTTGCGGAGAAGTACGGCATCACCCGCGAAGAACAGGATGAGTTCGCGGTGCACTCGCATCGCAAAGCGATCGCTGCATGGAAAGAATGCCGGTTCAAATCGCAGATCGTGCCCGTCGAACTTCCTGCGAAGAAGAAGGGCGAGGCTCCTGTGCTCTTTGAGAAAGATGAATCCCCGCGGGAGGATACGACCATCGAATCGCTGCGCGCGTTGAAGCCCGCGTTCAAGAAAGATGGAACGGTGACCGCCGGCAACGCTCCCGGAGTGAATGATGGAGCAGCGGCCGTGGTAGTGACCAGCGCAAAGCGGGCGAAGGAACTGGGCGCGCAGCCGATGGTCCGAATCGTGGCGCAGGCAACCAGCGGCGTCGAGCCCAAATGGGTGATGATGGCTCCGGTTGACGCTGTAAAAAAAATCTGGGAGAAGACCGGCTGGAAAGCTGACGACGTCGATCTGTACGAACTCAACGAAGCCTTTTCGGTACAGGCTCTCGGCGTCATGCGCGAATTGAAACTCGATCCCAACAGGGTCAACGTGAACGGCGGCGCTGTTGCAATCGGGCATCCCATCGGAGCCAGCGGCGCGCGTGTGCTCGTGACCCTGATCTATGAGATGACTCGCCGCAACGCACGGCGTGGAATCGCCGCGCTCTGCCTTGGCGGCGGCAATGCCGTGGCTATGGCTGTGGAACGGGATTAGAAAATCGGCGTCCGGCTTCCGGCGTCCGGATTGTGGTGCGCAGTAACTCGCCTAAGATTTTCCGGAAGCCAGGAGCCGGATGCCGGACGCCGCCTAGTTCGAATTGCCCCCCGCTCGCAGCGTAACCGTGAACACCGCCCCGCCTCCCGGAGCATTCGCGGCTTCGATGGCGCCGTTGTGTTCCTTCATCACTGACTTGCAGATGCTAAGGCCGAGCCCGGTTCCACGTCCCGGCCGCTTGGTCGTGTAGAACGGATCGAAGATGCTGGCCAGGGTGTCACTGGGAATTCCGGGGCCATCGTCTTGAAAGCTGGCCCAAACCGAATCCGCGGTATTTCCCAGACGGATGCGCAAAGTGCCGCGGTCGCGCGCCTCTCGGATGGCCTGCTCCGCATTCAAAATCAAGTTCAGAAAGACTTGCATCAGTTGGTGCGGATCGCCTTCCACGTAGGGCAAGCCCGGCTCGCGGAGGAAGTCTACAGTGATGCTGTTCTTGCGCAGCGAGTAGGCGTGCAGATTGAGGGTGCGTTCGACGACCTCTGCAAGGTTGACCGGAGTTCTGCCCGGCGACGGCGGCCGCGAGAAATAAGTCAGGTTGTGAACAATCTCGGCGGCGCGGCGGGCCTGCTGCTGCAGTATCGCGATCTGTTTGCGCGCGGCGTCGGTGGTCTGGCTGTCCTGCAAAAGTTCGCTGACTCCCAGGATGCTGGTTAGCGGGTTGTTGAGTTCATGAGCTACGCCGCCAATCATCGCACCCATGGCGGCCAAACGCTCGCTCTGGATGATCTGCTGCTCCAGCTTCTTTTCCGTGGTGATGTCGCGCACCGAAACGATCACGCCGCCCAGCTTCGCGTCGGCGTCAAATAGCTGGCTGGCGGAAGCTCGCATCGTGCGCCAGCTCCCATCGCGGTGACGCGCGCCGTATTCCGCCGATCCAAAAATCCTGATCCCGGAAGTCACATCGTGGTAGAGCGCCGCCAGTTCCGCCGAATGATCCTCGGTTTCCGAAATCTTCTTGCCCAGCAACTCCTCGGGCTGATATCCCAGCAGGTCGCGCACGCGCGAACTCACGAACGTGTAGCGCTCCTCGAGATCGACTACGAGAATCAGGTCAGGGAAGCTCTCCAGCAAGTGCCGCCGGAATTCCTCCTGTTGCAGCACCTGCCGCTCCAGCTTGCGTCTCTCCGTAACGTCGATCAGTGTGCCCTGGTAACGAATCAGTTTTCCCGCCGCATCCCATACAGCACGCGACGACTCGAGAAAAACCGCGGGCGCCCCATCCTTCTTGCGCAGCGTAATTTCGCGTGCGCGCACGCCGCCGCGGTCGTCGGGAGCACGCCCCAACACCGGCGCCTCTGTGGGATCTATGTTCAATTTGCCCGGGTCGAGCGCAAGCAGCTCTTCTTTCGTGACATACCCCAAAACATTCACCAGCGCGGGATTGGCGTCAAGCAGCCTGCCCTCGGGCGTGCTGAAATACGCGCCTTCCTGCAAGGTCTCAAACAGTTCGGTGAAGCGCAGCTCTTTTTCGTGCTGCCCAGTCACATCCCGTCCCAGCACGCTGGCCCCAACCACCTCGCCGCTCTTGACGATCGCATTGAGCACGCAATCGAAGTAGAGCGGCCGGTCGTCGTTTTTCAAGCGCAAGCGCACGGTGCCCGCCCAGTGTCTTTTCTCCAAAAAACGCGGCAGTCCGGCTTCCACGCTGCCGCGGCCCGGTTCGTCGACAAAGTCAAAAAACTTCTTTCCCACGATCTTGGGATACGGCAGTCCCACAAGATCGCTCACGCTCTTGTTGACAGTGCGCAAAGTGCCGTCCAGCGACACGGCGCAAGCGGCATCCTCGAAGGAGTCAATCAGTTCCTTGAAGCTGCGGTTCGAGCGAGCAATCACATCGGAGAGTTGATCGAGTTGCGCCTCCGAAGGAGCCGCGCCCACATGTTCCTGCAAATCCTGCAGCAGCACTTTCAGTTCGCTGACTTCCTTCCTCCGGCCATAGGCATACACCGCCAGAAGAATGGATAAGACCAGTACGCCCAGAGCCATCGGGCCTAAATGGTAAGGCAGGGTTTCCAGCCGCTCCCAGGCGAGGTAGGCAAAGCCCAACGCCAGCAGAACCATGAACAAAAGAATCCATCGCCAAAGCTGGGATTCTTCGCGTTCCAGTTTATGCGGCGGGCGGGAAGGCTGAGTGCTGCCGGAAGAGGCCTGAGTCATGGGGGAAGTCACCTGGTTTCGCGTTCGCAGGAACGACGAACGTCAAAACCGAAACACTACAAGCATCGTAATTATACCGACCGGAGGAGAAAACCGTGGTTGGAGAATAGGGTTCGCCCGAGCCGGTCTTGGATGGCTACGCCTCGATCCGGTGTGAGCTTTACAAGGGAGTCTCGTATATAATCCCGCCCAGCTTCGAGTGCTTGAGAAATATCCTGTCGTAACCTGCGACGGACCACCCATGATTCCACTACCGCAACCCCATTTGGCTTGAGCATGAAACGCATACCATCGCTGGACGGATTGCGGGCAATCTCCATCACCATGGTCCTGCTTTGCGGGAGCGTGAGCGAAGTTCCACCATCAACCTGCGCGATTTCTATATTCGGCGAGCGTATCGAATTTTCCCGGCAGCACTCGTATTTCTGGCGGTCGCCACTGTCCTCTATTGGCGCCAAATCCGCTGGTACCACGAGGCCGCGGCGATATTTTACGTCGCCAACATGGACATTACACGGCCCTGGATGTTCGGCCACCTCTGGTCGCTTAGCATCGAAGAACAGTTCTATTTGCTTTGGCCCTTCGCCTTAAAGAAGTGGCATCGTCACAAAACAGCAATTCTGCTTTGCGTCTTCGTGGCGACGCCGGTATTTTGGACTGCCCTTCATCTTTTCCGGCTGCGCAACGGACTCCTCGGTAGTCTGCCAGCCTATGCCGACCAACTTGCTATCGGCTGCCTCTTGGCCATCTTTGCGCCCCGCATTCCTAAAATCAGAGGTTCGTTAGCCCTCCTGTTGCTCCTTGCCACAATCCTCATCCCTTGGTTTCCGGCCACCACCCCATGGCGAACATTGTTCATGCTTTTCATTCTTCGCCCTCTGCTGAATGTCTCGATTGCCGGACTGGTGTTGCACGTGATCCAGGTTCCATACCGGGCGCTGAACTGGTCTCCGGTGGCATGGTTGGGACAAATCAGCTACAGCCTCTACCTGTGGCAGGAATTGTTCTGCTCAAATGCTTCGCTCCATCTGGGATATTTCCTTGTAGTGCCGTCGCTCGCCTGCGCTTGCTTGTCGTACTACGGCGTCGAGCGGCCAATGCTGCGTCTCCGGGAGAAACGCGAGGAAAGATCCCTGGCTGCGAAGGCGGCGACAAGCTGCGCACGCCCTGCGGCCGATGCAGCGCTGGATACGCCCGCCGCCTAAATCGTCGAAACGACGGGAAACTTTGCTCCTCAGAAGCCAAAACTAGTTTTAGCGTCCTTGTATCCCCATTCCGTCACTTGGTGATGGCCAGACTATCGAGCCACCCCACTTCAGAATTAGTCAAATTGATGAGTGAATTCGGCACCGCGGTCAGGCTCCCCGTGTTGGGATCGACCTGGTAGGCAGTGACGCCGACTTCGCAATGGAAGCAATTCTGCTGCGGAGTGATGGCCCAGAGAAAATCTCCAGGCGGATCGATGACCGGCCAATCTCCGGCAGAGAAGTTCGAGACTTGAGCCACTGCGCCGGTATTCGCATCAAGGGAATAGATGCCGCAGTTGTCGTAAAGAAACTTACCCGCGCTGGCGATCGTCATGTTGTCCGGGCCAGGCACTCCCTGCACCATGGAAATCCCGCAGTTTCCCGAAGTGAAAGGAGAGCCGGAGATCGCAGTCAGCGCGCCGGACGTTTGGTTGATGCTGTATCCGTACATGAGCCCGGTGTTTGTAGCCTGCAGTTGATAGAGAAACTTATTGTTGGGCGTAATGACGATCGACCAGGAACCGCTGACACTGGAACCGAACGGCGATCCTGCGATGGGGGTCAGCACGCCTGTATTGGAATCGATCATGTAAGCGGAAATGCCACCGCTGGTCGAAACGTAGAGGAAGTGATTCATCTGATCCACCGACATAAGCTTGGCGGGCGTGTTGAATCCAGGGGAAGAAGGACCGCCTGCGTCCGCAAAGGGCGACCCGGGCAGCGCAGTCAACGCCCCAGTTCCCGATTGAATGCTGAACCCGTACACGCCCGACGTTCCCTGCACATAGAGAAACTTCCCGCTATTGTCGACGACGTCGGTAAAGACGGTTTCCGGGATCGAATAAGCAGAGCCGGGAGGACTGCTGAGCGAGCCAGTGGAACGGTCGATGGCGTAAACGAAGAGCCCGCCCTGCGGCGTCAGTTGGTATTGCAGAGCTGTCTGGAACACGAAAGAGCCCGAGGGGTCGATGGCCATCGTCATCGGAATATTGTTGTAGGCCGAGCCACCAGTTTCCAGCGTCATAGTCCCGTTGGATTGGATCGCCAGAGCGTCAGGACCGCCCGCCCCAAGCGGGTTCACATACATGAATTTTGCCGGCGCGGTCTGCCCCGAAGCGCCAATGCCTACGCCATAGTCGGGCACGGAATTGCTTCCACTGCCGCCGGAGTTCGAACTGGAAGAATTGTTAGAAGAAGTGCCGCAGCCAATTGAGAGAGTGATTAGAGCGAGAAGCATTACGAGAGTGGTGGACCTGTTCGAGCGCGGCATCGTTGCCTCCGACGGCGGTTTCCGAGATTGATCTTGCAGAGCAATCTTTGGACGAGGATCGATTCCGCGCGGTTGGTCGATCAAGCACATCTGACCGGGGTTCTCAGGTATCTATTTTTCTTTATGCAGGGAACTACTTAGTAGGGTGTAACGTCGCAGAATTCCCCAGTCCGACCCAAAAGCCTGACGGTCGCGAAATCGCGCTTTTGCCGGGTCAATAAGCCCTGCCGCCTGTTGGTAACAACTGGGAACCTATCTACGACGAATCGGTGTCACAAGGGTAAAACGTTCCGTCTATCCACGGGTTTATGCCTGGTTTATGCGGCAGGCGTTCTCCTATGAAAAGACTAGATTGTCCTCGTGCCTCGGCTAGGGTTTGATTTGGTATACAACGCCAGCGTCGTTGGCGCCGCCGTACTCGGTGGTGCCATACAGATTTCCGCCGGGGCCGAAGACCACTCCACCGTACGAGAAAAGCCCGTCGGTGCCGTCGAATGAGGCTAGAAAAGTCTCGGTCCAGGCATCGCCTGCGGGGGTTAATTGGTAAACCGCCCCGTCTCCATTGGCTCCCCCTACTTGGGTGGTGCCGTACAGATGGCCTTTGGTGTCGAAGATGAGGGCGCCATAATCGGGGCCATCACCGTTGCTGCCGTCAAAGCTGAAAAGTAGGGTATAACTCCAGCTTCCGCTGCTGGGGGATAATTTGTAGACAGATCCCAGCCCATTGACTCCACCGAAGTAGGTCGTGCCGTAGAGATTTCCGGAGGAATCGAAGACCACAGCTCCAATGGAGGGAGTCGAGTCGTTGTTGGAGCTGCCGAAGCTGTGAATCAGGCTTTCGGTCCAGCCGCCGCTTCCGTTCGGGCTCAATTCGAAAATGGCTCCGTCATATATACCGTAGGCACCGCCAAAAGCCGTGACGCCGAAAAGTTTGCCATCGCGAAACGTAAGCACCGAATTGGGAGCGCTGCCGTCGTCGGGATATCCGGTAAAGGTGTAGATCGTCTTATAGGAAAAGGTTCCGCCGCTTTTGGCCGTCAACTCGAACACGGTTCCGCACCCGCAACCGGTAGAGCTCAGAAATGTGGTGCCGTACAGATTGCCCTTGGGATCCATGGTCAAACCAGCCATGGGTTCCTGACCGTCGCCGCCGTTTCTTATGAAATTGTAGAGGATGGTTTCTTTCCAGGTTCCGCCAGATTGCGGCGAAAGTTCAAACACGGTGCCCTGCTTGACGGTACCGCCGGCCGAGGTGGTGCCGTACAGATTGCCGAGGTCGTCCAAAATCAAGGTTGGAGTGGGATAGTTGCCGTCTTCGTTGTTGGGGTTGAAGCTGTAAAGAATGCTGTAGTCGAAGCCGCCGCTGCTGTTCGGGGTGAGCTCAAAGACGGCACCGCAGCAGTCCACGACGTCGTAGGTGCCGCCGTAGGTTGTGGTGCCGTAGAGATTGCCCGATTTATCCGCGATCAGGGTGCCGTTGGGATTGTAGCCATCGACGCCACCGGCGCCGTTGAAGCTGTGCAGTACTGTTGGGGTCTGAGCAGAGGCTGGCGCCGAGGCCAGGAAAGTGGTGAAAGCGAACATCGACAGTAGGAGAATTGTCTCCAGAGTATGCTTCTTATTCGGCATCGGATTTCCTCCGGTTGAAGTCGCGGGGGCGCGTTCCGGTTACCATACTCTGGCGCTTGACTGGTCGACAAGAATGAAAGAATTTGCACCTCTGGAGGCTCGAAAGAACTACTTTTCCACAGGCCTACCCTGTGACATCCGTCACAGCCAGCCGTGCCTCTCCCCGCGTACTGTAGCTAAATTCCGGAATCAGGCCTTGGTGTGCCGACGGCGGCACAGAAAGAAAGACCGTCTCGCCCGGAGCACACATGCTCTACAAGACCCTCAGCGCCGCGGTTTACGGCATCGACGCCAACATTATCCAGGTGGAAGTCGACTGCTCCGGCATCAAGACCGATCAGGACCACTTTCACACCGTCGGCCTTCCCGACGCCGCCGTGCGCGAAAGCCGCGACCGGGTGCGCGCCGCACTGAAAAACTGCGGCTACGACATTCCGCCCACGCACATCACCATCAACCTCGCGCCCGCCGACATAAAGAAAGAAGGCTCAGGATTTGATCTTCCGATGGCGCTGGGCATTGTGGGCGCCTACGGCGGCCTCACCCAAAAGACCATCGAAGACTGCCTCTTCGTCGGCGAGTTGTCTCTCGACGGCGGGGTACGCGGCATTCGCGGCACGCTCCCCATCGCCCTCGAAGCTCGCACCCGCAAGATCTCAAAGTTGGTCGTGCCTGAAGCCAATGCCCGCGAAGCCGCCATGGTCGGCGGAGTCGATGTCTATCCCGTCCGCTCCCTGCTCGATGTAATCCACTTCGTAAACTCAGGCAACGGAATCCTCCCGCTGAAAGCCGATGGCGATGCGCTACTGAAAGAATCGCAAGAGTTCTTCGTGGATTTCAAAGATGTCCGCGGCCAGCAGACTGCGAAGCGCGCCATCGAAATTTCCTGCGCCGGAGGCCACAACATCCTGATGATCGGCCCGCCGGGCTCGGGCAAAACCATGCTGGCCAAGCGCATGCCCACAATCCTGCCGCCGCTGACGTTTGAAGAAGCGCTCGAGACCACCAAGATTCACAGCGTTGCCGGAGTGCTCGACCCCGGCAGCGGCCTCGTAGGCAAGCGCCCATACCGCGCCCCGCACCACACCATCTCCGATGCCGGCCTGATTGGCGGAGGCGTGATCCCGCGCCCTGGCGAAGTCTCGCTCTCTCACAACGGCCTGCTGTTTCTAGACGAACTCCCCGAATTCCCGCGCAACGTTCTCGAAGTCCTGCGCCAGCCCCTTGAAGACGGCTCCGTCACCATAGCCCGTGCCGCCATGGCGCTAACATTCCCGGCACGCTTCATGCTGGCCGCGGCCATGAATCCCTGTCCCTGCGGCTTCCGCAACGATCGCACCCGCGAGTGCCAGTGCACCACGCCCATGATCCAGCGCTACATCTCGAAAATCTCCGGCCCGTTAATGGATCGCATCGACATCCACATCGACGTCCCGGCGGTGAACTACAAAGAAATGCGCTCCACCAGCGAGCCGGAAAGTTCGGCGAAGATTCGCGAGCGCGTTATGCGCACGCGTAAGAAACAGCTCGATCGTTTCGCTTCGTCGCGCGAAAAAATCTATTGCAACGCTCAAATGTCCTCCCGCCACATCCGCACCTTCTGTGAACTCTCGGGCGACTGCGAACGCCTGCTCGAACGCGCCATGACCCAGCAGGGCCTAAGCGCCCGCGCCCACGACCGCATCCTGAAAGTAGCCCGCACGATTGCCGATATAGAAGACACGGTGGCCATCGAACCCAAGCACATAGCCGAAGCCATCCAATATCGCTCGTTGGATCGCACCTATTGGACGTAGAGGCAGTTCTCAGTTCTCAGTTTCACTGCGATGCTAGCTAGGAGACGAGGATGCGCAATTTCCACAAAGTCGATGTTCAGATGTCACAGCCAGCGCTCACACCTTGTTGCGAGAATCTTCCTGGTTCTGATTTTACTGAGAACTGAGAACTGAAAACTGAAAACTGAAAAGGAGGGCTCACATGGGAGAGTCATACCGCGATTTGATCGCATGGCGGAAGGCGATGGATCTGGTAACGGACGTCTATCGCGCGACCCAATGCTTTCCCCGGGATGAACTCTATGGCTTGACGAATCAACTTCGACGAGCTGCTGTTTCCGTGCCCAGCAACATCGCGGAAGGCCAAGCCCGCTTTTCGCGGAAGGAGTTTCATCACTTTCTGAGTCATGCGCGAGGCTCGTTGGTCGAAATTGAGACACAGCTCATGATTGCTCAGAACCTCAAATATCTGAGTCCTCTGCAAGTACGGCCTTTGCTAGACAAGGCGTCGGAATTGGGCAGGGTACTGAACGGCCTGATAGCCTCCATCAAATCTGCAGCTTGAGTTTGACAAAGAAATGGGCCAGGTTTTGCCTTTACTGAGAACTGAGAACTGAGAACTGAGAACCGAGAACTAAACTGAGAACCGAACTAAAAAAGCCGGGGATCGCTCCCCGGCTCATAGTTAAAACTCCAGCGCAACAGACTAGAGTGGTTTCTGCCGATAGCCAGTCAAGCCAAACGATGCCAGATGGCACTGTCCTTGCACCGACACCAGGGAGCACCATGGTTCATAGGTGTACCCAAAGTAAGACGAGTTCAGGAACAGTGAATCGCCTGGCTGCGACTTCCCTTTAACATTATTTGTCCCGGACGTTGTGTTCGAGAAAAACATTCTTCCCACATAGCAACTGCCGTCCTGGGCTCCGTTCGTGCACTGCGGAGTAATGTTGAACCAGTACTCGCCCGCCGTCAGGCTTACCGGTGTTGTCAATGTGACCAGCACCGTGAACTCTGTGAGCCCGATAAAGACTCGGCCCGTGGTCGCCACGCTGATGGTTCCCGAACCCGAAGCGACTTCGGTTCCGCCGTTGCCCGACGACACTCCAGAACGAATGTCATACGTGGCAGTGTTCGGATCGAAATTCGCGTCCGCCTGGATGTTGAAGAGAATTCCCGTGATTTTGGAAATCCCGGTAAGGTTGACCGCAGCATAGGTGGAACTCCCGGTTACCAACAGGGTGTTCTCATCCGAGAAGCCCTCTGCTGTGCCGGCCGTCGTATCCAGATCGCCGCCGTAGAACAAACATGGCTTGCACAAAGCCGGCGGAATTCCCGGAGGGGCCAGTTGCTTAGGCACCGTACCGTAACCGTTCGGGTTTGCCGCAGGAGCCGGTTTTTCTGCCGCTGCGGCTGTGAGTGTGAGCGCTACTACCATCGTCGCTGCGAATAGTATTTTTTTCATTAGTTTTCTCCTATCACGCCGAACGACAGCCAGTCGCACTGACTCGTGTTCAAGCCAAAGGTCGAATCGCACCAGTTAGCCCACGTCGCACCGAAATAGCCCGAGTTCAAGAACATCTGGTCGTCAGGCTGCCAACCGCCGTTTACGGCGTTGGTTTCCTGCGTGGTATTCGAAGCAAATTGCCGGAATACCGAGCAGCTGCCATCAAGCGTGTTCAGGCACTGCGGTTCCAGGTTGAACCAGTATTCTCCCGGCACCAGTGTGACCGTGGAGAACGTAACTGTAACCGTGTATTCGTACAGACCGAAAGCGTTTCGGCCGGTAGCAGCCACGGCGACACTCCCGCTGCCGGAAGCTACATCGCTTCCACCAGTGCCTTCTGAAACTCCCTGGCGAATGTCCCAGGTAGCTGTAAAAGGATCGAAGGCCGCTGTCGCCAGGACGTTAAAAAGAATCCCGGTTACGCTGGCGTTGGCGCCGGCTGGAATGGTGATCGCTCCGTATGTCTGGCTGCCGCCAGCGATGAGCAGCGTATTCTCGTCCGTGAATCCGTCTGCGTTAGGGTCAGTAGGGTTGAGGTCGCCACCATAAAACAAGCATGGGCTGCACGACGCTGGGGGCTGCGGCGCCCGCGTGCTTTTATGCACCTGGGCTTTCATCGACGGATCGCCGGTCCGGCTCAGCACCGGAGACTGCTTATCCGCCGCCGCGGAGAGGCTGATCAGCGTTATCACTAACGCTGCTACCAAGAGCGTTCTTTTCACTATGTTCCTCCTCTGGGTCTTTCATGCGAACAAGAAACGATTTCACGCTTCGGCAAAATCGCCCGCCGAGTGTATGCCTCATCTGCCGCGAATGCAATGGAGAAAAAAGTACCTATGCCTGTGAATCCCGCTCTGCGCAAGCCTTTCAAGCCTAAGCACTGTCGCGATCGAAAAAAAGCTCTTGTGGGGACAGCCCCCTCGGCTGTCCGCCGAGCGCAGCTCGGCTCTGCTCTCTTCATAACTTCATTCCGGGCAGAGCGGAGCGCCACGCAGCGTTCTCACGTTATGTCATTCCGAGCGGAGCCGAGGAACCTGCTTTTCGCCGGCACCACCAAATGCCCCCAACCCCCTTTTGGGACTGTTGACAACTTAGGCACGTAAAGATCAGTAAAAACTATTGACCTATCCCCCCATCTCCGGGTACAGTATGTTGTTCCACGGACCTCCGGAGTCTCTAGGTCTTATTCTGAGATACCTCGACCTGTGAGCCCAAATCAGGAAAAACGAGCATCTTCGGAGCCCGGTCACGCATCTATTCTGGGTAGGAATTGCGCTAACTCCTTTAAAACCTTAATGGAATCAATGGCTTAGGACGGCTTGTGGGGTTCCAGCCAGTTTCCAGAGACAGGGGCGAAGGCGAAATGCCCATACTTAATAAAGGAAGGAGCACAGACATGCGCTCTGATCGTGTGTTTGACGCTTTACAGACATTGCGGAATCGTTATATGCTTTGCCAGCTCGCCTCCAAGGCCACGCGGAAGTTCCATCGGCCCAGCACCAGAATCCAGGAAACCATGAACGGTGTTTTGGACCGGATCGCAGGCAAGGAGCGGCAGGAAGTTCTGGCGGAGCCGGAGAATTTTGCTGAGGCACAAAGGCGGGCTGCTTAAGCAGCCCCGTCCGCCTGCCTCCTTTAGCATGTTTGGATTAGTATGTATTTTGGATTTTGTCTTCCCTGAATACCCTCCTTTGAAAATCTCCCGCAGCCACTAACGAATACGTCTTAGTGCACGGGTTTAGGTGAATATGACCATTGCTGAACTGAAAGAAAAAAACATTACCGAGCTGACCAAGATCGCAAGGACCTTGGAGCTGCCCGGCGCCAGCGGACTGCGCAAGCAGGACCTCATCTTCAAAATCCTGCAGGCGCAGAGCGAAAAAGAAGGCCACATCTTCGCCGAAGGCGTCCTCGAAATCCTGCCTGATGGCTACGGCTTCCTGCGCTCGCCCGATTACAACTACCTGCCCGGCCCCGACGACATCTATGTCTCGCCGTCGCAAATCCGCAAGTTCGACCTGAAAACCGGCGACACCATCAGCGGACAAGTTCGCCCGCCGCACGAGGGCGAAAAATATTTCGCGCTGGTCAAGATCGAAGCCGTCAACTTCGAATCGCCCGACGAAGCGCGCAACAAGATTCTGTTCGACAACCTCACGCCGCTGTATCCGCAGGAGCGCCTCAAGCTCGAAACCACGCGCGAAAATTCCAGCGCCCGCGTCATGGACTTGCTCACGCCGCTAGGCAAAGGCCAACGCGGCCTCATCGTTTCTCCGCCCCGCGCCGGCAAAACCATGCTGCTGCAGAACGTCGCGAACTCGATCACCACCAACCATCCCGAAGTAGTGCTGATGGTTCTCCTGATCGACGAGCGCCCCGAAGAAGTCACCGACATGCAGCGCTCGGTAAAAGGCGAAGTTATTTCCTCCACCTTCGACGAACCCGCAGCCCGCCACGTGCAGGTCGCCGAAATGGTGATCGAAAAAGCCAAGAGATTAGTCGAGCACAAGCGCGACGTAGTCATCCTGCTCGATTCCATCACGCGCCTGGCCCGCGCCTACAACACCATCGTTCCGCCCTAGCGGCAAAGTCCTCTCCGGCGGCGTCGATTCCAACGCGTTGCAGCGCCCCAAGCGTTTCTTCGGTTCAGCCCGCAACATCGAAGAAGGCGGCTCGCTCACCATCATCGCCACCGCTCTGATCGACACCGGCTCCCGCATGGACGACGTGATCTTCGAAGAATTCAAAGGCACCGGCAACTCCGAAATCATCCTCGAGCGCAAGCTGGTCGATAAGCGCGTATTCCCCGCCATCGACATCCAGCGCTCGCGGCACCAGAAAAGAAGAGCTGCTGATCCCCCGCGAAGACCTAAGCAGAATCTGGGTCCTCCGCAAAGTCCTGAACCCGCTCTCCCCAGTAGAAGCGATGGAACTGCTGATCGACAAACTAAGCAAAACCAAAGCAAACGGCGAGTTCCTCTCCAACATGAGCTCGCTGTAACCGTACGTAGAGCGGGTGCCCGTCGCGTCGCTGCTTTCGAGGTTGACGGTGCTGGTGTGCCAGGTACTGCTCATGTGGAGCGGACACTCGCTTTGCGCCTTTGACTCTGCTTTTGATTCCCGTGTGGAACGGACACTCCTGTCCGTTGCCTTTGAAGTTGATTTTGACGCTTCGATTTTGCCTTTCGTGTACATTTGTGTCCTTCAGTGAGGTGACGCTTCAGGCACGTACTCCTGACCAGCCTCCCCAACATCTTTCCTCAACTATTCCCGAAAGTGTCATACTTTCAAGAACGGGCACGCCCGTTTTCGAGGACACCGTGCGACCCCAACACGCATTTGGGCACTCTCCATCTGCCTGCTGTTTGCAATTTCCGGCCACGGGCAAAACCAAGCTCCCACCCGCCGCCTCCGCATGATTACCGGGGACCCGCCGCAGTGGACGAGACGAAGCCCAGACAGCGCCTCGCTCGCGACATGGCCAAGAAAGCCAACCTGCAGCGGCACGCCCCGCTCAAAGCCGATACCGACAAACTCCTCAAGCTGGCCGTGGAACTCAAAGATTCCGTCGACAAGTCGAACGAAAATGTCCTGTCGCTGGACGTCCTGAAGAAAGCCGAAGAAATCGAAAAACTAGCCCACAGCGTAAAAGACAAAATGAAAGGCCCAAACTAGAGCAACGTTTGGGCGGACATTGTACCGGTTCCGTGATCCCCGTGTCATGCCGTGTGAAAGCGAAGCTTAGACTTTGTTTCCCAGAAGACAAAATGAAAGGCCCAAACTAGATGATGTTTGCGCCGTAATTGAAACAGGTTTGACCCCGTGATCCCCAGAATGCCCTCCGAGCGGAGTCGAATGGTGTCTCCGTTTAAACATTTTGAGTTCCTATCTACGCTCCGCTCCGAATCCGCATCCCATAAAACGACCGGTAAACGAAGAAGAACGAAACCGCAAAGAAAGCCAACGCCAGCACGTTCGTGATCATCGGCCCCTGATCGCGAGTAAGCGTAACCGCCAGCTCCACCGCCAGCAATCCAAACAAGGTAGTGAACTTGATCACCGGATTCAACGCCACCGACGAAGTGTCCTTGAACGGATCGCCCACCGTATCGCCGATCACAGTAGCATCGTGCAGCGGAGTCCCTTTCTGCTTCATCTCCACTTCCACAATCTTCTTGGCATTGTCCCAGGCGCCCCGGCGTTGGCCATAAAGATTGCCTGATAAAGCCCGAAGATCGCGATCGAGATCAGGTAGCCGATGAAGAAGAACGGCTCCACGAACGCAAAAGCCAAGGTCGCCGAAGAACACCGCAATAAAAATATTCAACATCCCCTTCTGCGCATACTTCGTGCAGATCTCCACCACCTTCTTGCTGTCCGCAACCGAAGCCTTCTCCACGCCATCCAGCTTGATGTTGGCCTTGATGAACTCAACCGCGCGATAAGCGCCCGTGGTCACCGCCTGCGTCGACGCGCCCGTGAACCAGTAAATCATCGCGCCGCCCGTGATCAATCCAAGAAAGAAAGGAGCGTGCAGCAACGAAAGCTTGTCCACATTCTCAGTAAGCCCGCTGGTCAACGCCATGATGATGGAAAAAATCATCGTAGTCGCGCCCACCACGGCGGTTCCGATCAGCACCGGCTTGGCCGTAGCCTTGAACGTATTTCCCGCGCCATCATTTGCCTCCAGCAAATATTTGGCGCGCTCGAAGTTCACTCCCATGTTGAAGTCTCCTTGATTTCAGCCTCAACGTTCGGCACCTGCTCGATCAACGAAAGTTCATACACCGACTGAGCATTGTCCGTGACCGGCCCGTAAGAATCCACCGCAATCGTCACCGGACCCATCCCCAGAAATCCAAACGCCACCAGCCCAAAAGCAAACACCGCCGGAGCCAGCATCGTCGCCGCTCCAGCCAGTCCCATCGTGCTGAAGTAATAAGCCGACCGACATCAACAGCACCATCGACAGCCCCAGGTAGTAGCCGGAAAAATTTCCCGCCACAAACCCGGAAAGAATTCCCAGCGACGCCCCGCCTTCTTCCGCCGAAGTAACAACTTCCTTCACGTGCCGCGATTCCGTCGAAGTGAACGACTTCACCAGCTCCGGAATCAGCGCCCCCGCCAAAGTTCCGCAGGAAATAATCGCCGCCAGTTTCCACCACTGCGAAATATCCCCGCCCAGCTCCGGAATGATGAAGTACGACACCAGGAACGTCAGCCCGATCGACACCACCGAAGTCAGCCACACCAGCGTGGTCAGCGGCGTCTCGAAATTCATCTCATTCGCGCTGCCGAACCGCGCCTTCGCGATCGCCGCATTTAGAAAGTACGAAACCGCGCTCGCCACCAGCATCATCACGCGCATCACAAAAATCCAAACCAGCAACTGCACCTGCACCGTAGGACTCTTCACGCCCAGCAGAATAAAAGTAATCAGCGCCACGCCGGTAACGCCGTAAGTTTCAAATCCATCAGCCGAAGGCCCCACCGAATCGCCGGCATTGTCGCCGGTGCAATCCGCAATCACGCCCGGGATTCCGCGCATCGTCTTCCTTGATCTTGAAAACAATCTTCATCAAGTCCGACCCAATGTCGGCAATCTTGGTAAAAATGCCGCCCGCAATCCGCAGCGCCGCCGCTCCCAAAGATTCGCCAATCGCAAATCCAATGAAGCAAGGCCCGGCGTAATCGCCCGGGACAAACAGCAGAATGAATCAGCATGATCAGCAGTTCCACGCTGATCAGCATCATGCCAATGCTCATCCCAGCTTCCAGCGGAATCTGATAAACCGGAAACGGCTTGCCCGGCAAGGCCGCAAACGCCGTCCGCGAATTCGCAAACGTGTTCACCCGAATTCCAAACCACGCCACGCCGTAACTCCCCGCAATTCCAACCAGGCTGAACGCCAAAATAATCGCGACGCGCATCGCTTCCATATGCTGCAGCACGCCAAAGTAAAGCAAAATGATGACCGCAATAAACACCCACAGCAGCAGAATGAACTTCCCCTGCGTCACCAGATAAGTCTTGCAAGTCTCATAAATCAGTTCCGAAATCTCCCGCATCGACCGATGCACCGGCAGATTCTTCAGCCGCATATAAATGACCATGCCGAACCCCAGCCCGAAGATGCAAAACAGAATCCCGATCATCAACAGCCTGTGCCCGTCGATCGCCCATTCAAAAACGGCACCGAAGAAAGGTCCGGCAGTTTCAGCGCAGCCTTCGCCGCCGGCTTCCGGCGCGGCTGAGCCATGCCCGCCCGGCGCCCAATCCAACCAGCGCCGCCAAACCACAAAGTTTTTTTCACCAAACCAGACGCCGCACGACATCCATCAAACGCAGCCCTAGCCAGCCAATTGCGCATAATGAGTCCTCCAAAATGACTTTATCAGGAATACAAACGTGTTTTGGCACCGCCTTCCGGCGACAATCCGCACCCGAGCACGCCCGTGCACACGCAGGATTCATCTCGCCGGAATTCCGAACACGCTTCCACCGCAAAACAAGAACGGAGTTTGGAGCTTGGCCGCGTCGGAGTAGCGCCCGATCCGAAGGTTAGCCTCCGCCCCGGACGCAACATCGTAAAACGGAGATTTATAACACGTTGCAACAAAAGGGTCAATCGCAGAACCAGTGGCCAGTGGTCAGTGGTCAGTGATTAGCAAAATCCGATCGGAACTCTTGACCAAAAATCCGCCCAGAGACAGCCGCCCAAGCATAACTCCCGCCGCCAGCCCGGTTTCACTAACCACTAACCACTGACCACCGACCACTGCTCTACAGCCTTCCCCCTACCCCAAAATACACAAAGTATCGTATCGAACACTCTCTCAAGCTCTGGCACCTTTTATATCGCAAGGAGGTCCCCCAACCGTGAAAGTGATCGCTTCCATCTGGCCCTACGTTCTAGTAGCCATATCCGTAACCGGATTCATCTACCAATTCTTGCTAGCCCGACCCTAAAATTTCGTCAAAGCCCTCATTCCATACCGCCCGATCCTCCCCACCGCCAAAAGCTCCACAACTCGCGCAAGCGGGAAGTGGGGCTTTTTCACTGCTGTGGAAGCGTGACAAATGGTGGGAGCGGAGCGCCCCCGATGTTGATTTTGACCTTGCCTGTCCCAACAATCGCGGAGGGTGCGCCCCATCCATTCGCGTTCGGTGGCGCAAGGGTGGGGGATACAGAAGCCTGCACCTGCGAGCTTTTGACCTTGATCTTGACCGCGAACGAACCACATTAAAACTGGGGCGCCCCATTTCTCGCGCCCTCTGCGAGAAGTGGGAAGCACGGACGCCCGCAGTCCCTGCCTTCGTCTTTGACGCCACAAGCGCGTCCCCGGCATCTGCCCCGCATTTCACCGACCCCCGACCCCTGACCCCCGACCCCTGACCCCCGACCCCTGACCCCTGACCCCCGACCCCCGACCCCCGACCCCTGACCCCTGACCCCTGACCCCTGACCCCCGACCCCTGACCCCTGACCCCTGACCCCTGACCCCTGCTACCGCTCCAGCCACTGCCAGGCCTCCCGATACCCCTCCCACCGCGGATTCCGACTCTTCAAATCCGGAAAGAACCTCAAACTCTTAACCCCCGCAATAGCCCCGACCGGCAGCAAGTACCAAACTTCTTTCCCCTCCGCAATCACATGCGCCGCCAGCACATCGATATCGGCCGCCGTATAAGTCTTCTTCCTTCCGCCCCGCGACGAATAAACCGGCTGCACTTCATATCCCCCGCGATACAACCGCCCGGTCCCCTTAACCTGCACTCGCAAAAGCCGCCCTCCCGGAAGCGCCCAAACAATAAAGTCACACTTCTCGCTGTCTCCCCAAGGCACCGCCAGCCCAAATCCCAAAGCCTGCGCCCGCACCAAAAACGCTGCCTGCGACCACTCCCCCATCCGCTTGGGATTCCCCCCAGCCCGCTCCCACCAAGACCCCTCCGGCTCAGCCTCCGCAAATATCCAAGGCAAATACCCCGGCACCGCCAAGTCCGAATCCTCATCCCGTCCGAACCAATCAGTAGCCATTCCATCCCTCCCAAATTCTTCAACCAACACTAGATAGGATAAGCCAATCCCATTTCAGAACGCTGTGACATCTGAACATCCCACCCCTGTGGAAAAAAGTAGGATGGGTGTGTCAGCCACCCAGGCAAAAAGTCCTGTCATTCCGAACCGGGCCAAAGGCCCGGTGAGGAACCTGCTGTTGACTTTCGGCGTTACCGCCGCCCGTGTGGAGCGGGACACTCCTGTCCGCTGCCTTTGACGTTGATCCTGAATTTCGCCGCCACCTAATCAGATGGGGGTGCCCCACTCCTCGCATCCTTCGCGAGAAAGCCTGCCCTGAGCCTGTCGAAGGGTGGGAACCACAAACGCCCGCAGCGCCGTCTTTGACGTTGATGTCGGCAGGGTGGAGCAGGCCTTCAGGCCTGCGTCAAAGGCCATCATCATGAACCGGGCTTCAGCCCCCGTCGCATGCGCGCGTGCTCGGCACAGCTACGGGGAGTAAAACTCGTATGCGGTCTTCGTGAGCAGTGAGCATTTTCCGTCGGCGTCGAAATTGGATCGCTCGGTAACGAGCCCCTTGGCGTCCCACTTGAATGTTGACCACCCCCTCAGGGTTTTGCCATCGGAGGCAAACTCCTCTTCTTTGATGTTATGTCCAGCGTCGTCATACGCGTAGACATCGATTGAAATAAGACCGCCGCTGGGAGAGTATTGCTCCCTCTTGGTTCTGTGACCCGTCCCGTCGTAGGTGTAAACGATCTTTTGACTACCGCCTGCCGCCTCGATTAAATCGCCTTTGTCGTTGTACGTCTTTCTGTCAAGCAGCTCCCCATCTCCACTGTGGAAAACAGCCGACTCAATCAGGTTTCCCGCCGCGTTGTATTTGAATGTGTGCCTCCAGCCGTCATAGATGTCTTCCAATATCTTGCCCTGGTCGTTCCGCGTGATCTTATGTTCAACGCGCTGCCTAAAGCCAGCAGGCCCCTCCTTGACCACGTTGTCCTTGTCGTCATAGTCGTAGTAGTTTTTGTAGCCTCGGCCCTCCCACGTGCTGTAGTGAGAATCGGAGGTCTGGTTTCCTCTTGCATCGTACGTGCTGTCGAATGTGGCCCAACCGCCGCGGCTCAACTGAGCGGCATTGGATCTGTCGAGATCGCATGGGGACTGGCTGTCTTCGGAAATGCTCTTGATTTTGTTTTTCTTCAGTTCCTCCTTCGACAACTCGGGGTGAAAAGACTGAGGATAGAGGCGGCTCGAAGCGAAACCAATGAGCAGGAGCGTTAGACATGACAGAAGTGGCTTCATCGGGAGATTTCCTCCTGGCTGGCAGTTCGGCATTATATTCCTGGCTGGCTCTGATAGCCTCATCCTGAACTAAAACCTGTCTTCTTGGCCTTGGTCGCTGGTGTAAGCGGTTGGGGTGCTCTCGGGGGTGAGGTGGGGGCGTTCCCAGACAGCAGCTGGATCAATCTAGTTTTTCGGTTTCTCGTCTGGCTGCTCCGCACCCGTCGCACTGCACTCATCCACCGGTTTGCTTGGAACCGATCCCTTGGGGGGTTTCTCAACATTCTGCTTGATCCAGTGCTTCAGAGGCTGCAGCATCTTTTCGTCCGACGCGTGGTACTCCAGGTTCTGCCGGCCGCCGCCGGCCGCCTCAAACGGGTTCGGACTGTTGAAATCACTTGAAAAGAATAGGTTTTGCACACCGTCATTCCGCGGAATCGTGAGGTTGGTCGCTGTGCCTTCTCTCACCCGCCGGGCGGAACTTGGTGGGGTAAGAGTGTTCCGCAACTCGGGTGCTATCAGTATTTCTCTCAATTCTTGAATTGCCGTGTCGTTGAGTTGTCCTTCAACAACTTTGTCCCTGCGCTCTGTGTCAAAGCTAGGGCTACTGCCCTGGTTGCTGAGTTCTCGATGAAAGCTGCCATTTGCGAACACGATCGTGCAGCTGGCATCGGCGCTTCCACGATAGTAATGACTGGCATACAAGCGAAAAAGATAGGGGGGACGGCTGCCCTGGCCTGAGGCAACTTTTTCAACTTCTCCGCTTCCCGGGCGAATTGGGGTATTCGCTGTCGGCGGAGCACAGCGCGACGGAGCGCTCTCTAGTTTTGTTGCCGAGTGAAGCTCCTTTTGCAGGTCCTGAAACCAGTTCAGCAATGGGTCAAGGGACGCTCTGTACGGCTTGCGGCTTTCGGGAGCAGTAAATCGCAGTTGACGCCAGCCGCTTTTCTCCATCATGTTGAGTTGAACAATTTCAATCTCGCGAGAAACCAGCGGATTGTGAATCTCAGCCTGGGACAAGGTTGGTAGCAGGCCAGCGGTAAGCATTGTATGAATCTGAGCGATTTGTGCGGGGTCCAAGACCCCGATGTAAATCTCCGTCCTGGGCGGGTAGTACCTTTCCATGTGGTAGTTGCCGTCTTCCGCAACTAACACGCACACATCCTCCCCTTGTCTGAGGCGCTCCATTCTGAAGAAGGGCCGGTAGGCTGCGTCTTGGGCCGCCACTCCAACCCAGGCGGCAACCACCAGCAGAAACACGCTTCCATCGAAAATAGAGCACTTCATGGCCGGTATTAAATCACAAGAAGAGGGCTGCTGAAATAGAAAAGGCTATATCCCAACCATGTAATTTCAATTGTGAAATTTGACCCCACCAACTGACGCACAGTCCGGGTTGCCAACAGACGTTCCGCTATTCCGGGGGTGAATCTCTTCGCTGGATACGCCGAGTCCCGCCTAAACTCACAATTGTGGGTAACAGGCCATTTCACTCAGAAGCGAGCCGTTGCGATCAGCGCGGCCAATCTTTTCGCGTCCTTTGCGAACGGATGACAATCACCGCACCCCCAACTGCCACCACAAAAACTCATAAACATCCGTCAACTCCTCAATCCGCTTCCCCACAGGCGTCCCCACCCCATGCCCCGCGTTCGATTCAACTCTCAACAAAACCGGCCGCTTCGAAACGCTCTGCATCAAAGCCGTCATCTTAAAAGCGTGCATAGGGTCAACCCAAGAATCCGCCTCCCCAGTCATAAACAAAACCGCCGGATACTCCACCCCAGCCCGCACGGTTTTCACATGATGATAAGGAGAATAAGCATAAAGCCACTTAAACTGCTCCGCATTCTCCGCCGTCCCATACTCCGAAACCCAAAGCCGCGCAATCTGAAAATTCTGGTAATGCAGCATGTCCAGCAAAGGCACCGAGCACACCACCGCCCGAAACAGCTCCGGACGCTGCGTCATCACCGCCCCCACCACCAACCCGCCATTCCCCCGCCCCTCAAGAGCCAGATGATTCGAGTCCGTATATTTCTCAGAAATCAGATACTCCGCCGCCGCAATCATGTCATCAAAAACATTCTGCTTCTTATCCAGCATCCCAGCCCGATGCCACTCTTCCCCAAACTCCGCACCGCCGCGCAAATTCGCCACAGCATAAATCCCGCCGTGCTCCAACCACAGAAAAACTCCCGCTCAAACGAAGGCGTAAGCGAAACATCAAATCCGCCATACCCAGTCAACAAAGTAGGATTCGACCCATCTTTCTTGATTCCTTTCTTGTACACCAGAAACATAGGCACCCGAGTCCCATCCTTCGAGTGAAACCACTCCTGCGAAACCTCATAAGCAGCAGTATCGATCGAGGCGCATCCACCTTAGCCCAAAGCGAGGAAGTCCCATGCTCCACGTCATAACGGTAAATCGAAGGCGCAACGGTGAAAGACTCGAACTCATAAAAAATCTCGTCATGATCCCATTTACCGCCAGTGGCAAAAACCGATCCAATCCCCGGCAAAGCCAGATCGCGAACGTTCCTTCCTTCCAGATCGAAGACTTTAAGCTGCGAAGAAGCATTCTGCTCGTACTGCACAAAAATCTTCCCACCCCAAAGTGAAGCGTCCTTCAACACCCCACCCGTCTGCGGAATAATTTCTTTCCAATCGTCGCGGTCATACTCCCCAGCCTCCGTCACAAACATCCGAAACCGCGGAGCATCTTCATTCGTGACAATGTAAACCCGCCCGTTGTAAACCGAGCGCAATATAGAAAATTCTTCCCGGTAGTAATCCGCGTAGGCGGAGTGCCTTTCTTCAAATCCATCAAAAACAACTCAGTCTTGGTAAACCCCTGCGAGACGGTAATCAACAGCATCCGCCCATCATTGTCCAGACGAACCTCCGGCCAATCCTCCGCATCGCGCCCCTCCCCAAAAATCCGCTCATCCTTCTCCGGATCAGTTCCCAGCTCGTGATAAAACACATGCCGGTTGTAACGTTCCTGTCCCGCAGAAACGTCGCCCTTCTTCGGATACCGCGTGTAATAAAACCCGGAGTTGTTAAGCGACCACGCAACGCTGCAATCCCGCGTGCGCTCAATAGTGTCCGGCAAAAGCTTTCCAGTCTTAGTCTCGACAACATGCAGAGTGCTATTCTCCGACCCGCTGGCAGAAGTCCCATAAGCAACATACTTTCCATGCTCGGCGGGCCAGAACCAGTCAAGCGCAAAGGTCCCATCCGCCGCCAGCAGATTCACATCGACCAGCACGCGGTCTTTCCCCCCAACGCCCTCGCGCACATAAAGCACAGGCTGGTTCTGCAATCCATCCCGCCGCGTATTGAAATAATATTTCCCCCCAATCCGCGGCACCCCAATCTCCCCAATGCGCAGCAACTCCGTAAGCCGCGCATGAATCGCCTCCCGTCCAGGCAAGGATCAAGCGCCGAGCGCGTATAAGCCATCTCCGCCGCAACCCACTTCCGGGTGTCGGGACTGCCAGAATCCTCCAGCCACCGGTACTTATCAACAATCTTGTTCCCATAAAAAGTCTCCGTCAGCGGCCGCACCTCAGCCACCGGAGGACCAGCCACCGCAGCACCGCCAGCCCCAGCCGAGCCCTGCCCCGAATCACCCCCCAAACCCCAGCACCAAAAAAAGCAGCACAGCAAAAGTCCAGACCAAACCCCACCTCCACGTTCGATAAATCCAGGACGCCACCGAAGCCTACACAATATTTTCAGACACCGCAGCAGGATGCTATGATAAATACGCAGCGCCACAATGAAGAGCGCGCGCTCCGCGCGCTCTTCACAGCACTCCTCAGTAGCTCAATGGCAGAGCATCCGGCTGTTAACCGGAGGGTTGTAGGTTCGAGTCCTACCTGAGGAGCCATTTTCTGCTTGAGGAGCCGGTTTCTTTCGGGGGCCATTTTTCTTTTCATTCGCCGTTTTCTTTCGGGAGCGGTTTCTTTTCCGGGGTGCACGGTTTCCCGTTTTGCCGACCTTTGGGCTTAGCGCTGGCTTACTTCCAACTGCACGGGGCGGGCTAGTGAGCTTATGTCTGGGTCGTAGTACTCGTAGGCTCGCGATTGGAAGGTGCGGGCGCGGATGGGGTATTTGGCGCGCAAGCGGAAGTGCAACGTTACGGTTTCCGCGGGGGCGATGGCGTTGAAGTAGAGAATGGCCTGCGTCGCCGTTAAGCTGAATTTTTCCAGGCGACCGCTTTTCTGGCCGGCGGTTTTTTCGACAAAGGTCTGCAGGTCTTCGGTGAGCAGGTCGAATCCGGGAGGAATTCCGAGATCGACCATCACCATGTTGGCGGACTTGCGGAGGTTGTTGGTTACTGTGGCCGTGGCCGTGGCGATGTCGTCCTGTGCGAGGCGCGTCCGATCGTAGGCGACATTGATGGAGAGAGCTTCGTGCGCGGGCTTCTCATCCCATGGGAGAAAATAGTTTCCCACCACTTGATAGGCCAGGCCGCCTTTGCCCTCGAAGCGGATCTCCACTGTGTTCGCGCCTGCCAAGCCCTTACCTTTCGATTCGATCTGCTTGAACACAAACTGATGGAGCAGGTCGTTGTTCTCCGGAGTGAGCGCGAGTTTCTCGACGGGGTTGCCGTTGAGCAGAACTACGAGCGTGCCGCGAACGTCGGCGGCTCCTTTTTCTGTCGCCAGCAGCAGAGCTCGCAACGCCATGATGGTTGCCTGAGTTGTGCCCCAGGTGCCGGCAGAATCTTTTTTCGAGGCGAGGTAAGTCATGGCTTTGCGGGCCGTGCTTGAAGCTTCACCCCACTTGAGCAGCGCCTGCACAGCTAGCCCCGTGGTTTCTACGCTGGCGCTTTCGCCTCTGGCGTAGACGCTGGTTTCTTCCGCAGTCCACCAGACTTGCTCGTCTTTTTCGGTGCGGGCGTCGAGCAGGAGCTGCATGGCCTGACGCGTGAAGGCGCGGTCTTTGTTTGCGCCGCCGCTCGCATAGTCGGTGGCGAAGTTGGCGACTACGGCCAGAGTATAAGTGTCCATTTTGGCGCTCATGTTTTTCTCGATGAACTGTTTTGCCTTCTCGACCGCCGGCCCTTGATAGCCGGTGTTTTCCAGCGACCACGCCAGATAGGCAGTGATGCGAAGGACGTCAGAGTTGAAGCGGTTGGTTGCGCCTTCGTTGATGAAGTAGGTGTCGGGCTTCCAGCTTCCGTCGGATTGCTGCTGGCCGGCCAGCCACTGCTGGGTGCGCAGAATCAGTTTGGGGTCGACGTCGTAGACTTTCGACATGTCGCTGAACTCCATCAAGCCGTACGCCGTCAGGATCTTGTTGGCGGGAGCTTTGCCGAACCAGGAGAAGCCGCCGCCGGGAACTTCAAAGGTGAGCAGACGCTGATAGCCGTTGGCGATATATCCCTCGGCCTTGGCGTGGACTTCGGGAGTGAGCTTTTTCGTGCGCTTCATGTAATCGAGGGCGAGCACGTTGGGGTAGGTGCTGGAGGAGGTTTGCTCGAAGCAGCCGCCGGGCATGCGCAGAATGCTATCCATGCCTTCGATGACCTGGCTGAGCGGGCCGGGATAAAGCCTGACGAAGATTTTGCTGGCGTCGGGAACGGAAGACGCAGGGAAGTTCAATTCGTGGCGGACGGTGTTTTCGAGACGCCCGTTGAATACGAGATTTTGTTCGCGGCCGTTGGGAATGACTTCGATTTCGCGGACGACGATGTCGGCGCGGCCGGCTTCGCCACTCATGCGGGCTGAAAGCGTGAGCTTGAATTTGCCGATACGTCGGGCTTCGAGCGTGAATTGCGATCCACCTACGCGGGAGGACTCGACCTGAACGGATTTGTCGGCGATGTCGTCGACCAACGAGAACCAATCGTCCGGTTGAAGTTGAAGGCTGAACGTCTCCGCGCGCGCCGGAATAGTTGTATACGGCTACGGGAATGGAGACGCGGTCGCCTTGCGTGAGCGTTACCGGCAGGTCGAGATCGACGAAGAAGTCCTGGAAAACTTTCAGGCTTGAGGTGGCGCTGCCCAGCGCGCCGTGCGTGGTGGAGGCGAGCATGGCCATGCGCCAGGTGGTGATGGAATCTGCCATGGGAATGGTGATACTGGCTACACCATCTTTGTCGGTGAGGATTTCTGGATTGATGTAGAGAGCTTCGGGGAAGTAGGAGCGCACGTGGGCAGAGGGCGATGCGGATTCCTGCTTCTGGTCGGTAACGAGGACCGCGCTGTTTTGGTCACTCGCCTTGAATGCCATCATCGGCGCAGCAGTTGGTGCCCTCATCGCGCCGGCACGCATGCCCCCCGGAACGCCGCCTGGTACTCCACCCACCACGCCGTGGCCGATTCCGCCGCCCATTCCCGCTCCTTCGGCCTGGACGGTTACGGCTTGCCCCGTTACTTCGACAGTCGTCGAGGACGCGCCAACCGTGAGAACCACTGATATTACGGCGCGGTCGCGCGCATGAACCGTGAACTCTCGGGAAATGGTTTTGAATCCCGGTACAGCTACCTGAACTTTGTAATCACCGGCGTGCATGCCGGACAACGTAAATTGTCCGGTGGCATCCGTCCTGGCGTTGTGCAGCTTTCCGCTGGAGACTTCGCGCACCTCGACAGTGGCATTTGGCACTACAGCGCCTGAGACGTCGGTAATAGTTCCCGTGATCTCGGCCAAGCCGTTGAATGGTCCGCGATCGTGCTCGAGATCGATGTTGATTGAACCAGAGTAGGAGGGTGCGCTTGGGCTGCCGATGACGCTTTTAGTGCTGACCTCGAGATAGGCGACGAGGTCGTCGCTGTTGTCGAATTGCCGATCGGCGCCTGCGCTGCGCACGAGGTAGTGCGTTGTGTCGCGATACCACCTCACATGTTCCACGCGAAGTTCGTTGCCCCAGGCATCGAAGAGATCGGGATTGCCGGTTTTCTTGACATTGGCGAAGACCTTGGTCAGATCACCTTTTTCAGAGTCCTGCACGTAGGCGCGGCTGAGATCTGCCGCCAGGCGGCGCACCTGTTCGAGAAAACGCGCGCGGTAGCGGCTCGAATACTCGGCATATTTTGTCATCGGCACAGCGCGGCCGAGTTCGGTTTCAAACTTGTTGGTATTCACCATTTCGGTGGCGGAGAACAAGGCGCGAGCTGCGCGATCGCGCTGCTCAACTTTCGAGTTTTCCACGGGCTCGACGATGTCAGACATGCCGATGGAGTGAATCTCGTAACGCGGCTTCATCACTTCCTGTTCAAGATAGAAAAAAACTTTGGCGAAGCCGGGCTGCTTTTCAGCCAGGGCGAAGACGGCTTCATCCACGACCTGCAGGCCCAGAGCAGCGCTTACGCCTTCGCCGCGCGAGTTGGTCACGCGGAAGCGGACACGGGCTTCGCCGCCCGGTTTGTAAACCGCCGCATCGGCCGTGGTTTCGATCTTCAATTCATCCGCCGGTTGCACGAAGACCAGGCGATGGTCGCCGACGGGGCGGGCGTTGCGGCCGAAGAGGTAGGCGTTGAAGTCTACGGTTCCGGCAAGATCGGGCGTGGCGGTCAGCGAAAGTTCAGCCTGTCCGTTTTCGATATCGAGATCGCGCGTGAGGATGGTCTGTCCATCTTTGACGATGTCTACGTATGCGGTGCCGCGATGTTTTGTGGAAAAAACTTTCAGCGCGATGCGGTCTCCGGTATGGTAGACGGCGCGCTCGGTGCGCAGGAGAATCTGATCCTCGCCTTGACGGCTTTGTAGTTGAACGGTGCTGGACGCGTGGTTTCCTTCCTTGTCATCCGCCTCGACTTTCAGCGATTCGATTCCGGCGCCGGGGTTGATGCGCACCACGGCGACTCCGCCGTCATCGGAGGTGACCTGCTGTTCTTTTGTTCGTTCGCCCGTTCCTTCGGGCGTTCCTTCGACGTTCACTTTCAGAGTGGCGCTGGCCGGGGTTCCATCGGGATAAGAGGTTAGGATGAAAACCTGATTCTCGAGATTGGGGACGAGCGTACCGCCTTCGGGCACGGCGGTGATGAGCAGCGGCGAATCGCTGACCGTGATGGGCTGGCCGCGAGTTTCCGCGTGATCAGCAGAATCCTTCACCGTGGCCTCGATCAGCACGCGGGCCGCGCCCTGGGTTAAGGGGCGTCCGGCAAAGTAGGTGGGCAACTGCAGATCGAAATGAAAAGTTCCCTCGTGATCGGTTCTGCCTTGCGCCGAGGCCACTACTACGACCGAGACATCCATGGTGGAAGCTTTGACGGTGATTTCACCATCGTCGACCGGTTTGCCGAAGAAGTAGTTGGCCTGGACGGTGCCGGTGACGTGATCGCCGGGGCGATAGCCGCGCTTGGCCTTTTGGGCTTTGCCTTTGCCCGAGAGATCTTTGCCGGAAAAATCTTTGCTGGTGAAATCAACCGCGACTTTGAATTTCGGCAGGACGTAACGTTCCACGTTCAAGGCGACTTCCGCGGTATTGGCGGGAGCGTCGCCTTCGCCGATGAGGGCACGGAGATGGTAGGTGCCGAGGTTTACTTCGTCGGCCAGGGCAAATTCTGCGGAGGCGATGCCGAACTTGTCGGTCTGGGTGACTTTCTTGAAGACTTTGTTGCCGCGTGAGTCTTCCACCTCGAAGGTGAGCTTGCGATCGGCGGTAGCCTCATGATTGGCGCGATCGAGGGCGAGAGCGCGCGCGTGTATGGTCTGACCGGGCTGGTAAATAGGCTTTTCAGTGGTGAGAAGAATCGAAACCTTGTCTTCGAGGCGCACGGGCTGAAAAAATTCCGTCGAGCCGATTGAGGTGTCAACGATGTAACGCAGTTGATAACTGCCCACCAGGGCAGAAGGGAAGCGGAACTGGGCTTCGGTGGTTCCGCGATGATTGAGGCGTCCGGAGAAAAGCAGGCGGGTTTTCTGGTTGGATTTGTGGTCGGGCTTCTGGCCGTTGTCGTGATCGGCGTTCTGGTCGGCGTTCTGATCGTTGTTCGAATCGTTGTTCGAATCGGGAGCGAGCAATTCGATGCGTACGGAGCCGCGGCCTGCGATGATTTCGTCCTGCGAATCGGTGACTATTACGCGGACGGCTGCTTCGCCTCCTGACAGGTAGGATTTTTGGCCGAGGATATGAATTACGGGCCGGCGCAGGATCTGCGAGATCGACTCCGTGCCCTCGATGGTTGCGCTTTTGCGGCCGGTGTATTCGAAACGATAGCGTACGCGTTGCCACACGAGTTCGTCGACGGGGAGCGGCTTGGCGAGATGGATGTTTTCCCGCCATTGGCCGTTGTTTTTGCCCTCGGCGATTTCGAGGGATTGATCTATTTGCCCCAGGATATGGTCCTCGGGATCGAGGACTTCCACGGTGAGCTGGCCAGTGCCGGCGTGAGCGGCGTGGTAGGGGATAGTGAGATCCAGCACACCGTGCGAATAGGTTGCGCTGGCGGCTGCCTCGCCACTGGCGGCCTGGAACTGCTGAACCGTCACGACGACGGCGACGACTAGCAGAGCGGGCAGGAAAATCAGCCAGAGTTTTGAAGGGGCGGTATGTCGAGCGGAATCTTGCATGGCGTCTCCGTGAAAATGGTTCAGGGCCGCTACAGTTTAGTTGCGCTTATTGCTTGCGGTCGTTTTCCTGTAGCCGCTTTATTACTCAGGGAAAGAACGCGCCGCCTCGTGATTCTTGCGTTTAAGGCTCGGGCGCGGACGCGGGCGTTCTATGTCCCTAGATTCCTATTGACACCGGAACGTTGTAAAGGGGCGCATACAGTTGACGCAGACTGTTCTGGTTGCGGCCCAAAACCTTTAACACAGGGGGACCCTTCGGCTTCGCTCAGGGCAGGCACAGAGGATCACAGGGTAACCCGCACTGTTACAATCTGGTGCCTGGGAATGGGCTGGGTTGATTCATTCGAGACGAGGTTTGGGATGCGGGGACTTAGACTGTGGTTGTTGATTTCTTTTTGTCTGGTTGCGGCTGTGGGATTCGCGCAGCAGCGGCGGAAAATCATAATCAATCAGGATTGTTCGGGGCCGGGGGGGAGCAATCTGCAAACGCTGCTGACTTTGATTCAATCTCCACGGGTGGAGGTGCTGGGGATCACCGTGGTCAGCGGGAATCAGTGGCGCGATGAGGAGGTGGCGCACACGCTGCGAATGCTGGAGCTGATTGGGCGGACGGATATTCCGGTGGTGCCGGGAGCGGTGTTTCCGCTGGTGCATCGCCGGAATGAAGCTATTTTGTGGCAGGCGAGGTATGGGAAGGTTGAGTTTGCGGGTGCGTGGGATGATCGCTGGTGGCACGAACCATTTGTGATTCCGAAACTGCTTGAGGGCGAGCCGACTACGAAGCCGGCCGATGAGGATGCGGCGCATTTTCTGATCCGGATGGTGCACAAGTATCCGCATGAAGTGACGATTTATGAGGGCGGGCCGATGACGAATCTGGCGCTGGCCAATGCGATCGATCCACATTTTGCGGAACTGGCTGAGGGCCTGGTGTTTATGGGAGGAAGTTTGAGCCCGCAGACTGACGATCCGGAGTTTATCAGCAGCCCGCGGCACGAATTTAATTTCTGGTTCGATCCGGAGGCGGCGAAGAGCGTGTTGGCGGCTCCGTGGAAAAAGATTGTGTGCACGCCGGTTGATATTTCTGTGAAGACCAAAATCACTCGGGAGATGATTGCTGAAATCGGGAAGAGCAACAGCGCCGCGGCGAAGTACGTGGTGAAATTCTTTTTGAAGGATGAGGGCGGGTCGTATATGTGGGATGAGTTGGCGGCGGCGGCGTGGATTGATCCGACTTTGATCACCAGGAAAGTTTCGCGCTATATGAGTGTGGACGTTGACCACGGTGCGGGCTACGGGAATACTTTGACTTGGGTGGAGAAGGATAATCCGAAGCTTGGGGCGCGGCTGGTGGAAATCCAGATGGATTTGGATCTGGCGAGATTTAATAAGATGTTTGTGGAGTTGATGAAGGCGCCGACACCGCAGGGGCATTGAACCGCTAGCGGGGCAGCCTTACTTGGACGCGGCAGCCTCTTTTTCCGTTTCGGTTGGATAGTTCGATGGAACCGCCGTGGGCTTCTACGATTTGACGGGAGAGGGCTAAGCCTATTCCGCTTCCCGCGGGTTTAGTTGTGTAGAAAGGCACGAAGGCGTTGCTGGGATTGAGGAGTCCGAGGCCGTTGTCGTCGATTGTGATTTCTACGTTCTGATCTTCTACCGCCCAGGTTAACGTTACCTGCGGCTTGAGGTGCTCGTTCACCGAGTTTTCAGAATGGATATTGCTCGGGCCTGGCTCGAGGGCTGCTTCCACGGCGTTGCGCACCAGGTTGATGAGCATCTGCTCGATCTGGTCGGAGTCGACCATCAGGGTTATGTCGGGTCCTTGAGTGATCGACACTTGCACGCGATTTTCCAGGAAAACTACGCGCTCAATCAGGGGCGGCAGCGCTACTTGTTTTATTAGCGGAGGCGGCATCTGCGCCAGTTGCCGGTAGGCCTGCAGAAAGCGATTGAGCGACGCGGTGCGATCTTCGATGATGGCGAGGCCGCGTTCGAAGTCGCGGCGTTGCTCGGGATTGAGTTGAGTTTCTGCGAGGCGGCTGCCCAGGCTGCCGGCGATCGACTTGATGGGGGCCAGCGAGTTGTTGAGTTCGTGCCCTAAAACCCTGATTAAACGTTGCCATGCGCTGCGCTCTTCTTCGCGGAGGGCGCGGCTTACGTCGGACAAGACGACCAGAGTGTGGGGCACACCTTTTTCGCGGAACTTGCTTTGCCGTACCAGCCAGCGGGCGCTTGAAGTGTTGGGCGGCAATGCCACCAGCGCTTCGTTGGTTACGTTGAGGCAATCGGCCAGGCCGATTTCGTCGGCGGTGCGTCCGAGCAGGCGAACCGCGGCTTGTTGCAGGAGTTTTTCGCCGGCGGGATTTACCAGGCGAAGCACGCGGCCGGGATCGAACGCAAACAGCGGGGCATCGATTTCTTCCACGACCCGGCGCAGCAGGGCTGTGGCTTCGATGGCGCGGATGCGCTGATCGGCGAGCAGGTCGGCCAGCGCATTCACTTCGAGTGAAAGCTCGCCGAGCGCGTCCTCCTGAATGGCTCCGCGGGCGCGAAAGGAATAATCTTCTTCGCGCAGGGCTGCGACTACGTTGGCCAGCGTCTGCAAGGGGCGGATCGTCTGCTCGTGCAGTGCCAGGGAGAGCAACCACCAGGCAAATATTTCTACGATGGAGAGCGCCAACTTTGCTTCCACCGACCAGGGCTGGCGCCAGATCAAAATCCCGCTGACTGCAATTCCAGGCGACGCTACCAGCAAGGAGTAGAGGCTGATGCGATGTTCGTAGAGGAGGCGGGCGCGCTTTCGGGGAGGTTTTGGTATACCGGCCTGGCCGCTGGGATGCGGACTAGAGGCCATACTTCTCCATGCGGCGGTAGAGCGCGCCGCGGCTCAAGCCCAGGGCTTCAGCGGCCTGGCTTATGTTTCCCTGAAAACGTTGCAGCGCTTTCTTGATCAGGATGGCCTCGACGCCTTCGAGGCTGAGATCTTCGAGATTCTGGGCTTGCGGCCGTTGCAGATTGAGGCCCAGGTCGGCGGGTTGAATCTCATGTCCGCGGCACATGAGGACGGCGCGCTCGAGCGTGTGCTCAAGTTCGCGAACGTTGCCCGGCCAGGCGTATTGGGTCATGACTTGCAGGGCGGAATTGTCGAATCCCGTGACTTCGCGGCGATAGCGGGAGGCGTAGCGCCGGAGAAAATGAATGGCCAGCGTTGGAATATCTTCGCGACGCTCGCGAAGCGGCGGCACATGAATCTCAACCGTATTGAGGCGAAAGAGCAGATCCTCGCGAAACTGGCCCGCGGTGCATGCGGCTTGAAGGTCGATGTTGGTGGCCGAGATGAGGCGCACGTCGATCTTTCTTGAACGGGAAGATCCGAGGCGCTCGATCTCGCCAGATTCGAGGACGCGCAATAGTTTTGCCTGCTGGCGGATGGGCACATTTCCGATTTCGTCGAGGAAGATGGTGCCGCCGTCGGCGAGTTCGAAGCGCCCGATGCGATCGGTGCGCGCGTCGGTGAATGCGCCCTTCACGTGGCCGAAGAGTTCGCTTTCGAAAAGGCCTTCTGCGAGCGCGCCGGTATTCACCGCGACCATGGAGCGAGAGGAGCGCAAGGAAAGAGCGTGCAAAGTTTGCGCGACCACCTCTTTACCGCTGCCGTGTTCCCCGGTAATGAGGACGTTTGCGTCGGAGGGGCCGACCCGCGCAATCGCCTCTAACACGGGCTGCATGGAGGCTGCGGCGGCGATGAACTCCGGGCGGCCTTGCACCTGGAGCAGCCGGTTCTCTGCCGCGAGCCGCTCGGCGCGCTGAAGGGCGTGATGCAATTCGACTTGAGTGCGCAGAATGGCGAGCAGGCGATCATTCTCCCAGGGCTTTTGGATGAAGTCCCTGGCACCGCGGCGCATGGCTTCCACTGCCAGTTCGACGTTGCCCCAGGCGGTCATGACGATGACCGGCAGATTGCTGTCGAGGGCGACGATTTCTGAAAGAAGGTCCAAACCTTCTTTGCCCGACGTCGTATCCCGCGTGTAGTTGAGATCGATCAGCAGGGCATCGTAGGAATTTCCCGACAACGCCTCCCGGACTTCGGCGGGAGATTTTGCGCTGTCCGAACGGTAGCCCTGAGGATGAAGCAGAAGTTGAAGAGCTTCGTGGATGTGCGGTTGATCGTCGGCGACGAGAATGCGGGGCGTGCGGTTCTGTTGTGGACGCGAAGGCTGCGCCACGGAGCGGGAATCTTGCGGCTTGGCCGAAGTGGGCATGGGCTATGGAGAGGAGGCGACCGTCCCGGTGACGGCATCCTCGATCAGCACTCCATTATGTTCCAAAGTCGTACCGGTTGTACGATCAAGTTTTACTTTGGCTTTGCGGTAAGTGGTCATGGCGGTAACCAGGTCGAGTTCGGCCGCGGAAGGATCGCGCTCATTCGCGGGAAAGATCTTCATCGATTCACCGCCGCGTCACTCGGCTCCGTCATTGGGTTTGCAGTGTCGCTCGCCAGCCAGCCGTCGCGAAGTTGGATGGTTCGGGTTCCATAGGCTGCGTTGGTTTCTGAGTGAGTGACTTGCACGATGGTTGTGCCCTGCTGATTCAAGTTGCGGAACAGATCCATGATTTCCCTGGCTTGCGAGGAATGGAGATTGCCGGTGGGCTCATCGGCGAGGAGCAACGCCGGTTTGTGAATGACCGCGCGCGCGATCCCGACCAATTGCTGCTGTCCGCCCGAGAGCTGGCTGGGATATAGATCTTTCTTGGCAACAATCTGAAAGCGATCCAGCGCGTCGGCTACCAGGCTCTGGCGCTGGTGGCGGGGAATGTCTTTGTAGGAGAGCGGCAGGTCAATGTTTTCTTGCACCGTGAGATCGTCGAGCAGATGGTAGCTCTGAAATACCATGCCGATGTTTTTCCTGGCCAGGGCCGCGCGTTCCTTCCGCTTCATGGCATGCGCAGCCTGATCGCGAAACCAATACTCGCCCAGCCATTGATCGTCGAGAAGAGCGAGAACGTTCAGGAGCGACGATTTTCCCGCGCCGGAGGGCCCCATCACGGTGATGAACTCGCCCTGCTGGATTTCAAGGTTGACGCGGCGCAGAACCCAGGTCTGGCCGGCGCCGGTCTTGTAACTGCGTTCGATGTTATGCAATCGGATCATTTTTTCACTCATAGCGCAACGCCACCATGGGATCGACCGAGGCCGCCCTGCGTGCGGGGATGTAGCTGGCGAGCAGAGCAGAAAGCGCTAGAACTAAACAGACTGCACCCAGCGTCGTTCCGTCCCACGGCTGAACTCCAAAGAGCAGGCCCCGAATCAGCGTCGCCGCGGCAATCGAGCAGAGAAGGCCGGCAACGATTCCAACCCCTGCCAGCCAGCCCGCCTCTTTCATGATGAGCTGGTACACAGAGCTGCGCTGAGCGCCGAGAGCCATGCGAACGCCGATTTCACGCGTTCTCTGGCTCACCGAGTATGCGATGACGCCGTAGAGGCCAATCACGCCCAGCAGCAGAGCCAACGCCGCGAAGCCTGCCACCAGCCAGGCCGACGAACGGTGGAGATAGGCGGTCGGCGAATTGTTGATCCTGTCGGTCATCGTCGCTTCGTTCAGCGTCCCGATGCCAGGATCGATCTCATGGACGGCGGCTACCAGCGTGGGGAGCAACGTGCCCTCAGCCTGCGACGTACGCGCAACCAGAGAAAAGAAAGAGTCCGTATCCTGATTAATCGGATAATAAACGGCGGGCCACATTTCGGCGTCGAGCGCGCCATCGTGAACGTCTTCGACGACGCCGATGATTTCCTTGATGGACTTCGGCTTTAGCTCGGTGTCGCCAATCTTCTTGCCGATGGGATCTTCGCCGGGGAAATATTTCTTTGCCAGCGTCTGATTGATGATGACTACGAGAGGCTTTGAGGAGTCGTCGGTTTCGGTAAAATAACGCCCGCGCAGTAACTTGGCTCGAAGTGTGGAGAAGAACTCGGGACTCAGATCCCGTTGGTTGACTTCGATGTGTTTGCCGTCATAAGGCCGGCCCACAAAGCGGATCCACGTCGTGTTGCCATTGAAGCTCACGGGCAAAACACTGGAGATGCCCGCCGATTGGACGCCGGGTAAGGTTGCGACGCGTTTCAGGATTTGCCGTTGAACGGCAGCGATTTGCTCGTCTTTCGGGTAGCTGGCATCGGACAAAGCAACTTGCAGCGTAGCCAGGTGATCGGTCTGGAATCCGACCTCAACATGGAGTAAGCGGTAGAAGCTCTTGCCCAGCAATCCGGCGCCTACGAGAAGAATGACTGCGATCGCCAGTTCAACGACCACCAGGTTGGCGCCAAAACGCCGCCACAAAGTTCCAGCGTAGCCGCGGCCGCCTTCAGTCAGGCCTTCTCGCAGCTTGGCCAGAGGCAGGCGCGTGATTGGAGGCAGGGAAAACAGGGCGGCCGCGAATACGGAAATAGCGGCCGCAAAAACCAACACATGAGAGTTCACGCCGAGTCCAGCCAGGTACGGCATCGTCGTCATCATGTCCTTCGAGATAAGGTGGGTCAAGGTGCGGATGGTTGCTGCAGCTGCCGCAACGCCGAGCAAGCTCCCTGCCGCCATCAATACCAGGCCTTCGGTCATGAATTGGCGAACGAGCCGTCCGCGTGAGGCACCCAGCGCGCCGCGGACCGCGATTTCGCGCTTGCGGCTCTCAGAGCGGACCAACAGCAGGCTCGAAACGTTTACGCAGGCGATCACGAGCAACAGGCCCGCACCGGCGAGCAGCACGAGCAGGATAGGGCGAATATTCGTGACGATCGCTTCTGACAACGGGATCACGCTGGCCGTCTGGTCGCGATTGTCGTTGGGATACTGCAGCTCCAGTTGCCGCGCAATTCCTTTCATTTCGGCCAGAGCCATCGCGACGGTGACGCCATCCTTGAGCCGTCCAATTCCGGTGAGGCCGTGGCAGCTTCGCCGGAGGGCACAGGAATCGGAGGCGTGCAGCGTCGTCCAGAACTCGGCATTCACGCTGGGCGCGAAATGAAAATCCTTGGGCAGGACTCCGACGATGGTGTAGGGAATGCCGCTCAACGTAACGGTCTCGCCGGTCACGTCTTTCCTTGCCGCGAAACGTTTCTGCCATGCGGCGTAGCTCAGGATCACGGTGTGAGATGCCGCAGGTAAATCCTCGCCCGAGTAAAAATCCCGGCCGAGAATGGGGCTAACGCCCAGCGTGTGGAAGAACCCGTCGCTCACGATCATTCCGGAGATCGGCTCGGTGCCCGAGGCAGCGCGCAACAGATAGCCGGTGCCGCCGTAAACATCCATCGAACTGAAAACCCGGTTGAGTCTCTTCCAGTCGAGGTAATCGGGATAAGAGAGGTTGGCGCGCGGAATCATGGTCACACTTTCCGTCACTTCCACCAGCCGGTTGGGGTCGGCAAAGGGCAGCGGCTTGATCAGCGCGGCGTCCACGAAACCAAAAATGGCTACGCTGGCGGAGATGCCCAGAGTCAATACAAGAATCGCCGTGAAGGCGAAGCCCGGGCTCTTGCGCAACTGGCGTGCGGCGTAGCGGAGATCCTGGAGCAATTCGTTCATGCGTCCTCCTCATTCATAGCGCAGCGCGACCATGGGATCGACCTTGGCTGCGCGGCGGGCCGGGAGAATGCTTGCAAGCGACGCGACAACAGACAAGATGAGTACCGAACTAAGAAATGTAAATGGATCACCGGGAGTAATGCCGAACAGCAGTCGGGAAAGCAGCCGCGAGGCGCCCGCCGTGGCAATGACTCCCGCCGCAAGCCCTATGATCACCAGCCGTGCCGACTGCGAGAGCACCATGGCGAGGACTCGCCCGCGCGGCGCACCGAGCGCGAGCCTGACTCCGATCTCCTGGGTCCTCCGCCCGACGGAGTACGCCATCACTCCATAAACCCCTACGGAAGCTAAGGCAAGCGCGACCGCGGCAAAGATTCCTAGCAGCAACATGTAGAACCGCCGCGGACCCCGGGATGCTGCCATCAGATCCTTCAGCGTGGACAGGTCCGAGAGGGGCAGGTTCGGATCTACCGAGTGGACTTGTCCGCGAACCGCCGATGCCAGGGCCAGAGGATCACCGTGAGTGCGTACAGCGACGCTCATTTCTGGAACAGCGACTTGATCAAGCACGGCATAAACCTCCGGCTGAGATTCGATGTCGAGTCCGGAATAATGAACATCGCCGACGATGCCCACGATTTGACCGCGAGCTCTGTCTGCGCTGACTCCTGCATGCAGAGTCATCTCCTGCCCAATCGCATCGCGATCCGGGAAATACTTCCTGGCAGCCTGCTGGCTCAGAAGGAGCACACGAGGAGAATCGCGGCGGTCGCTCCGTTCAAAGGAACGTCCCCGGATTACTGGAATTCGCATCGTCGGAAAGTAGTCCAAGCCGACCACTCGAACATGCAAACTCCGCTCCTCGCCCTCGGGAGCTGGGGGCGCACCTTTGATGGTGAAGGTGCTGACAAAGGGCTCTCCGCTGAATGGCCGCGGAAACACCGTGCTCGCCGACGCAACCTGGGGTAGTCCTTTCAAGCGAGTCAGCAAGCCGTTGGCGAACTGTGCCACTCGCGCACCGTCTGGGTAGGCTGCGTCGGGAAGTGACAGATCAAATATCAGGAGGTTAGATGCGTCGAAGCCGGGGTCCACACCGGTCACACGTAGAAAGCTGCGTGCGAGAAGACCAGCGCCAGTAAGTAGCACCAAAGATAACGCCAGTTCGCCGGCCACCAAGGTGCCCCGCAGTCTGTCTCTTTCACCCCGGCCCACAGAACGCAGTCCGGTTTTGAGCGATTCAATCAAATCCGCCTTGGCGGTTTTTAGCGCGGGCGCCAAACCAAAGATCAAACCGGTGAGGAGCGTCAGTCCGAAAGTAAAAACCAATACCCACGTGTCCACGTGAATGGTATCGAGCCTGGGAATGTCGTGGGGTCCAAACTTCACAATCGCGCGAGTACCCCATACCGCAATGATCAGCCCGCAGATTCCTCCCAAGGAAGCCATCAAGATGCTTTCCGTCAGAAACTGCCTTATCAAGCGATGCGGCGACCCTCCGAGCGCGGTGCGAATCGCAACCTCGTGCGCTCTCTCATTCGCCCGGGCTAACAGCAGATTCGTGATATTCGTGCAGGCAATTAGCACTACCAATCCCACTGCCGCCAGCAGAATCAGCAAAGCCGGGCGAACATCGCCGACCAGCGAATCTCTGAACTCCGAAACGGAGGCGGTCGATCCCTTGTTGGTCTTCGGATATTCAAGCGCCAGGCGTCCGCCGATGGTTTCAAGTTCCTGGCGTGCCTGCTGCAGCGTAGTCCCGGGTTTCAGTCTTGCAATAGTCTCCAAGTAGTGAGCGCCACGCTGCGTGGATACATTGCCTGGAAAGCTGAGGGGCAACCAAATATCTGCGCCGGACGATGGGAATTGAAAGCCTGCGGGCATTACTCCCATGATCGCGTAGTCTTCTCCATCGAGTCTTGCGTTTTGGCCGACGATGTTCACATCCCCGCCAAACCTAGTTTGCCAGAGCTGGTGACTCAGGATAACTTGGTGGTCGCGTCCTTGCTGGCCCTCTTCCTCCAGAAAGCTTCTCCCCAAAAAAGGTTGCACCTTTAGTACGGCCATAAGGCTGGGTGATGCGGATAGCGCCACGATGCGCTGCGCGTCGCCGCGTTGTGTCAGCGCCACCGGACTCGGTGTGTAGGCTGCAATTCCGGAAAAGACACGGTTCTGGTCCCGCCAGTCGAAGAAATCAGGTGGAGACACGCTAAAGTGCTCTATTCGGGATGAGGGTTTTGATTCGGAAACCGAGACGAGCCGGTCCGATTCCGGAAAAGATAACGGCCGCAGGAGGACGGAGTTCACCACGCTAAAGATAGCGGTGTTCGCCCCGATGCCGAGAGCCAGAGTCACGATCGCAACCGTCGCAAACCCAGGTGACTTGCGCAACTGCCGCACAGCGTAGCGGAGATCTTGCAGCAGCGCGTTCATGCACTCGTCTCCTGCAGAAGCTTTTTCAGTTCTTCTTCGGCCACGACTTTGCCATCGAACAAATGCACCTCGCGCTGCGCGTGCTTGGCGAAACGCGGATCGTGCGTCACCATGCAGATGGTCGCTCCTTCGCGATGCAGGTTCTGCAACAGTTCCATCACGGCTTCGCCGTTGCGGGAGTCGAGGTTTCCGGTGGGTTCGTCGGCTAGCAGAATGGATGGCTTTCCGCCCAGCGCTCTCGCCACGGCGACACGTTGCTGCTGGCCACCTGACAATTGCGAGGGATAATGCCGGATGCGATGCGCCATGCCGACCCGCTCCAGGGCTTCCATCACGCGCGACTTGCGGTCCGCTGCCGGCATCTTTTGCCGGTAGGTGAGCGGCAGTTCAACGTTCTCGTAAACCGTTAAGTCGCCGATCAGATTGAAACTCTGAAAGATGAAACCAATTTCCTGGTTGCGGATGCGCGACCTCTCGGCGAAATCGAGGTTCTCGACCGTCTTCCCATTCAGCGAGTAGCGGCCGGCGGTCGGTGTATCGAGCAGTCCGATGATCGCCAGCAGCGTTGACTTGCCGCATCCCGACGGGCCCGACATGGCGACGTACTCTCCTTTGTTCACCGACAGGTGGATGCCGGAGAGCGCGTGGGTTTCGATCTCATCGGTGTAGAAGACTTTGGTGAGGTCCTGAATCTGGATGAGCGGTTGGCCTGCGTCGGTCATTGCTGACTCCTCTTTTCGTCATGATGCTGGTTTAGGTTTTCTTTTGCGACCTTTGCGGTCAAAAGTTTCTAACCGCAAAGTGCGCAAAGAAAATCCGCAAAGATCGCGAAGAAGACCGCGGTGCAAACGAAAATTGGCACCACTGCATGCTTTTTAGTTCGTTGCCTTGCCAGCTTGCTACTCAAGCCGGATGCGATCGGTATTATCCCAACGCGACATGTCGGACAAAATTACAGTGTCTCCCTCGTGCAGGCCTTCAATCACCTGGATCGAATTTACCGAGGCTCGTCCGACCTTCACGGGCACACGTGAAGCTGCCTGCCCATCCGGGCCGAGTTTGAACAAGCTGATGGTGCTGTTCTCCTGACCGAATGCGGGACGGCCGACATGGAGCACGTTGTCCAAGCGCTCGAGATCGATGGTTCCATCCACACTCAAGTCAGGCCGTGCGCCTTTGGGCAGTTCCCCGGTTAGTTTGACGTTGACCGTTACGGTTCCGTTTTGCACTGCCGGATCAACGCGCATCACGGTGCCCGCGATCACGCCATTGTGCGTGTCGACAGATGCGGGTTCTCCAATCTGCACGTCACGCGCCTGCGTCTCGGCGACTTTCAGTGTAGCCATCAGGTGATCGGGTTCCACAACTTTGGCGAGCATGGTTCCCGGCAGGACGTGCTGGCCGACTTGCAGCGGAAGATCCACCAGCACTCCGTCGATGCCGGCGCGAACTTTCAACGCGTCCAGCTGTTTTTGTTTGAGCTGCGCCAGGATGCGCATCTGATCGACCTTGGCTTGCTGAACCGCCATCTGCGAGGCAATCGCACGCTCATTGGCGGTGAGCCGCTGGGTCTCGAGGTCGTTTCTGGTAGTGAGTTCGTCCGCCTTGTCTTTTGAAGCCTTGTAGGCCAGACTTGAGATTACTCCAAGATCGTACAGAGCCTTGTCGGTGCTGGACTGGCGTTGCGCCTGTGCATCCTCCGCATGGACGGTCGCGGCACCGGCTTTCTGGTTCATCAGATCGCTCTCGAGCTTCATCCGGAGACTCTGGTATTCAGCTTCAGCTGCCTTCACTTGGAGCTGTGCGTCCACTGCGGCTTGCTCCGTCTGCGGATTGCTCATCTCGACCAGGATTGTGTCGGACTTTACCTGAGAACCGGGCAGCATGTGAATGCGAAGGACCGTGGCTTCGGTCTCCGCGGGAATCTGACGCACCGATTCCTGGCTGGGCACCAGCGAGCCAAGCCCGCGCACCTGCCGCAGCATCGGACCGCGCTTCACGGTGTCGGTCCATACGGTTCCACGCTCCACGGTCGGCGCTGCAGGCTTCAGGCGCATCACAGCCACCGAAACCGCGGCCACACCTAGAACTACCGCGGTCGCAATGACGGCCTGGCGACGCCGCTTCTGCGTCTTGAACTCGGGTCGAGCGATATCCATTTCACTTCGGAGGTGGCAACTGGGAGGCCGTCTTCCCCACAGTCGTAAGTATTTACAAACATTATGGATACTGCTGATGGCGAGGGCTGTAAAGGAAAGTTTTTATCCGGAACTGGACGCGGGTGTCCGTGAATGGACAGAATCCACTGAGCCGGTTTGTCAGCCCGCATGATGTTTTCCGCCGACTACCTGCGCATGACCCAGTGCGGCGACCAGCGAGACCCCGCCGATGACGTTGCCCAGCAAAGTGGGGATGAAGAATTGCACGAGATAGGTTTGCCACGACATGAATTTCGTGACAATCAGGAAAAACATGGTGGTCGAACCTGCAACGATGTGGTTGAACCCGCTGATTCCAACAAGGTAGGTGACGATGATGATGATGCTGACGCGTGCCGATTCTGCTCCAGGGAGCAGCCACACCATGAGAGCGATCAACCATCCTGCGAAAATGGCGCGCACCAGGACGATGCCGAATCCGGCTCCCAGATGAGCCGCGCCGATGTCAGTGAAACACTTTTGGATGTGCGGGTCGAAAATGCCGGTTTTCCCGATGCACCATGCGAACAAAAATGTTCCCAGCAGGTTCGAAACAAGTACCACCGCCCACAGACGCAGCATGCGCAGCAGGGTGGACAGGTCCTTGCGCAACAAGAAAGGCAAAACTACGGTGAGGGTATTTTCGGTGAAGAGTTGCTGGCGCCCCAGGATGACGATGAGAAATCCCAGGCAATATCCGGCACGCGATATCAAGGGCCGCCAAGGTTGATCGGGCAAGTGAGAGGTGAGCAGGCCTTCCGCGATGAATGAAAATCCCATGGAGAGCCCTGCGGCGAAGGCGGACCACGCTAACGCCGAGACGGGCCGGAGCAGTTCTTCCTCCCCCTCGCGCCGAATGGTCTCGTAAACGACGTTGGCCCCAATGGCAAGGCGCTCTTCAACTTGCCTTTTCTCGGCCCTGGTTGAGATTGGTATTGCTGTGTCGGAGGGTGGACCGGCTTTGGCGGGCCTCTTGTGCATCACGTCTCACCGCGCACAGTCGCGAATAACCACCCCTCGCACGCACTGTTGTTTTTCGGCCGCGGATCGCTCTGGCCGCCTTCGGGTGACAAAAGCGCTTCGGTTGCGCGGAGCGAGCTGTGACTGCGGTCGAAGGGTTCCCTCCACTGTTCAGTTTCACTTGCTGTGGCCGGGGCGGTGCATTGTTTTTGCAGTTCTTCAGCAGCTTGAGCGAGGGTCAGATTGTCTGGCACCCGCTGAAAGTTGCTGCGAATTTCGTTCTGTTGCACTGAGATGGTTTTGAAGAACAGAGCCTTGCCGTGCATGTTGACCTGGAGAAAAGTGATTTCCCAGTGGCCGGCGCCACCTCCGACTGTTTGACGTGAAATGTGCCGCCCTGATCCAGATGGCCGAGCATGCCGCCGTAGAATTTGACTGGACGGAGGAGATGACCGTCGATCTCCGCCAGCCGGTTATCTTTTTCGTTAATCCAGATCCGGCCTTCCATAGCGTGAAAGACCGCCGCTTCATGGGACGAAGGATGGAAATTCGGGTTGGGCTGGAAGAGGATTTCTACGAGGCCATCTTTGTGCTCGCCGAACTTCGCGGTTACTGCTTCCGGCAACATTTTGAACAGCTGCTCGGTTTGCCGGGCATCCTCCTGCTGTGCGCGTTGGTGTTTTTTCTGCTCGCCAGGCGTGTGCAAGAGACGCTTGATGCGCTGGTCTTCCCGTTTTTGTTGGTCTCGAGTAATCGGCCGTCCGTTCACCGAAAACAAACGATCAAGGTCTCCTGCGCCGGTCTCAACGATCCACTTAATCTGCTCTTTTCCGGAATCTTTGATTTTCGTTTGATACATCCAGTGGCTGTGGTCATCGGATTGAGCCTTGAGCTCACCAGCGACCGCTTTGCGAAGAAGGTCGCTGGCCGATTCCGGCTTCTCGCCGGCCTTGCTTTGAGGGAATGCCGAAATACCGAAAACAACCAGGAATGCTGCAACATTCAGAGCGGCAATCGCCGCTGCTTTTCCGCTCTTTGCCAAAACGGTTGATCGTTGTTGCAGATCCATTGCGCGCATCGCAGTAATCCTCGCAACTCTCCGTCTAATAACTTAAAAGAGAATCCGAGATGCAACATCGAATGCATGCTGTAGTTCTACTAGATGGTTGCCTTAGGCAATGGGCCGAGTGCGGCCCTTAAGGTGAATATGGGATTGGACGCATGTTACGGTCAGGCTAGATTGGTGTGGAGTTCGCAAGGAGGTTTTTATGCCAGAGCAGGAAACAATGAAGCGTGCCCGGGAAGATGCTCGCGAAGGGAAGTCGCCCTCAACCCAGGCGGGAGAATTCGTGAGGGAAGAGATCCATCACATACGGGAAGGAAAACACGGCGCTCGGTCTGCTAAGCAGGCGATTGCGATTGGACTTTCGAAAGCGCGAAGAGCGGGGGTGAAGTTGGGCAAGCCCAAGGGTTCAGCAGAACTGCGAAAGAAAGCTGCCCAAGATGAGAAGGCGAGTAAGAACCCGCGTCACAGAACCTCCGCCACTCGTTCGCGGGCTACCGAAGCGGCGTTGAAGCGCGAGCCGCGCAGCTCGGCAAGCAAGTCGGCGCTCTCGCGACAGACCAAAAAGGCGGCGACTCTGCGGGGAAAAAGCGCACGCCGCGCAGCCGCTGCAAAGGCCGCCCGTACGCGAAGGGCGGCCTAAGCAAGGACGCGGCGTGATCAGGCTGTGCGTGAGCCCATGACAAAGTGCAGCACAAGTGAAACCACGGCAAACAGCAACAAGAGGTGGATAAGCCCGCCGGCGACGTGAAAGACCATAAAGCCGCCAAGCCAGGCAATTAACAGAATCACAAATAGCACGGTCCAGATACTCATGAGTTCCTCCCAGTCGAATGTTTCGGCCTTGTACGCCGCAAGTCAGATGAAATCTGAACAGCAACAGTTGCACACGACCTTGTGTCTTCGCAGTTACTCACCCAGCCATGCTCCGAATCCACGCAGTGAGTCGACGTAATCGCAGATGATTTTTGTCGCTCCCACCAGGGGCACGGCGAGGATCAGGCCCATGGCTCCCCAGATCCATGCCCAGAAGAACAACGCGAGCGTCACCACTAACGGATTTAGACGCAGCCGTTTTCCTACAATCTTCGGGTATAGGGCGTTCATGGTGAGAAGATGCAGGCCGATGACTGAAAGCACGATTATCAGGAATCCGGTTTTGTCGACGATTCCAAAACCCGCAGCCAACGGCGGAAGCAGAGCCAGGAATACTCCAAGATACGGAATAAGACTCATAAAACCGCTGATCACTCCCAGGAAATAAAAGTAAGGGAGACCCAGGTACCAGAACACAGCCGTGCTTACGGCAGCACACATCACGCCTATCAGTACGTTGCCGACGATAAAGCTGCGGATCATCGCCGAGATTCTGCCAACCGTGCGATGCGCGACCAGGCGGTGCTCCTTGGGAAATAGCCGCACCGTGGCGGAGAGCATATGTTCCTTCCAAGTAAGCATGAAGTAAACCAAAAAAGGTACGAACGAAATGGCGAGTACAACTTCTCCCAGGGTTCCCGTGCCGGCGGAGATCACCCTGGACAGAGCGGGAGCTTCTTGTACTTCAACTGGTAGCGGCTGTTTGCCGGCCTTGGGCGAGGCGAGCACAGAGCGCGTACTCTCTTCAATCTTTGTAGTCTGTGCGCGAAAGGTTTGCAGAGTGTCTCGTATCTTTCCGGAATATTGTGGTAACGCAACGGCGAAGTTGACTGCCCGGTTGTAGAAGAAAAAAGTAAGACTTCCAGCCATGAATAGCATGAGCGCCACGGCGATTAAAGCGCCGGCAGGCCGCGGAATGCGGATTCGAGCGAGCCAGTCTACAAGCGGTTCGAAAACAAACGCGAGCAGCATCGCCACCAGAGTGGTAACCATCACGACTTTCAGCAAATACAAAAGTCCGATAACGGCGATGCCCGCCACCACAATCTGAGCGACCGAACCAGATCTTATCGAAGCATGGAGAACCTCGGCTTCCTCAATGACCGCGGCAGTGGAGGGCAGATCTTGAGGGTCCGCTTGCTTGGTCTCCGCTTGCGTTTTCTCTGTATTCGGGGGCGAAGGCTCCCCGGAATGCACCTCTAGCACTTGAGAAGATGCTGCCGCCGGATTGTGTTGAACAGGCATGATGCGAGACCAACGTCGTAAGATTTATCGACGAAATCTCACTATCAGGCACGTGCATGACACCGGCACATCGGGTTTACCATGTACGCAGCAATCTCATTCTTCTGATAAGAGACAAATGACGCCTATATTCGCCTTCCTTCGCATGGACAGCGTGAAGGTATCCGACGGGCGGGTTAGACGGGGACGGGCATTTCGCCAAGCACACAGAGCGCCGCTGGGAAATGGGCCAACAATTCTGATACGGCAATCTTTGCGCCGGCCCTGGAACAAGCTAGAGTTTCTCCGGTAAACGCATTCAGATATTTGTGGTCTGAGCCGCGAGCCGGAACCAAGATGTGAGTATCCTCCCAGACTGTCGGTCCAGTCGGCGGGAGATTGTTGTCAGCCAGCAAATTGGCGACGAGCCGCGGAACCACCACGAGCACACTGGTTTGCTCAGACTTTCGCATGAAGGCTACAACGTGATTTGCCCTCGCGCCATAAACTGTCAGCGGCACATACTCGCCCTGCTGAAACAGGTCTGGCCACTGTTTACGCAAGCACAGCGTTTTCCAGATCAAGTACAGCTTGAGCCGGCCATCGTCTGGAGTATCCAGCAGGCGGCTGACGGATGTTGGATCGAGGTTGCCACTCCATTTTCGAATCGACTCGAAAATCTGCTGGCGATGGGTGTAATCGACGGCACGCCGGTTGTCAGGATCGACCAGACTGAAATCCCACAAGTCGTTGCCCTGGTAGATGTCGGGAACTCCAGGAGTGGTGAGTTTGAGCAGCGTTTGCGACAAACTATTCCAAACCCCGATGCGGGCAATCAAGCGTTGGAAGGGAACGAAGTCATTTAGAAAACGGTTTTTAGCACTTGGGTTCAGCAAACCTTTCACGAACGACACGACTGCGTTTTCGTAAGCGGTATTCTGATTGATCCAACTGGTGTGCTGCTTGCTTTCACGGATGGCTTTGAGCATATAGTTTTCGATCCGCTGAGAAAACATTTTCCATGCGTTGTTGTCGCTCAGGGGCTCAGTGGGCCAAGCGCCCACCAGCGTCTGGTAGAGCGAATATTCGTCGTTCGGCGAAGGCGAGGGTTTGCCTTCGATCAGCGACTTATGGCTGCGGTTAAAGCGTTTCCAATCCCGCACCCGAAGTCTCCACAGCGCCGGCATCTCTGAGAGTACGTTGATGCGTGCGCGCACGTCCTCAGAGCGTTTTGAGTCGTGCGTGCTGGTGGCCAGCATGGTGTGAGGCCAATCTCGAAGGCGTTCCTGGTTGGCGAGATGAAAGTCCTCGGTTGTGATTCCAAAGCGACGAGGATCGCCTCCAACGTCATTCAACGAGATCATGCGTTGGTATCGGTAGAAAGCCGTATCCTCGACTCCTTTGGCCATGACCGGACTCGTGAACTGCTGGAACTTCATTGCGAAAGCTGTGACTGCATTTCGGTAGGAAGCATCATGGCCTTCAGCAATGCGAGTGAGAAGTACTTCGCGAATGAAATCGAAGACGCTGGTGTCAGCCGCTGGACTCCTCCATTTGGCGGAATTGATGGCGGTGGCTATGTAGCGCAGGTCATTTTCCGAGATACCGGATGCACTCACATAAGTGCGGTACACAGGAAAGCTGGCCACTACCTCGGTGAGCGCTTCGCGGAGGCTGTTGAGAGTGAAATCGCAGGTGTGCCGCTTGGAGAGCGCGATGCGGGTGAGTTGGTGGGCTAGCACATTCAACTCACTGGCGAGGGCGACCCGTGTAATCAGTTTTCGACAACGATAAGCCAGATCGTCAAAATCCGTCTTGTCGCCGATGAAGTTCCGGTAAATGCGCTCGAAGCGGGTGGCGGCCGCTGGATCCACAAACAAGCCGTTCACCAGATTTGCGAAGTCGTAGCCAGTTGTCCCGCAGACCGGCCATTGGGACGCCAGCCGTTCTGCACCCGTGAGGATTTTTTCAATGACCACATAACGTGACTTGTTTCCGGAACTGTTGACGGCGGCTGCGATACCTTGGCGAAGACGTTCGACGTATTGGGCAGGATCGTACAGGCCATCTGGGTGATCGATGCGCAAGCCATCTACTTTTCCGTCCGTCATGAATTTCAGAATCAGCCGGTGAGTCGCTTCAAACACGGCCTCATTTTCCATGCGAATGCCGGCGAGATCGTTGGTGTCGAAGAAGCGCCGATAGTTGATGTCATCGGCAGCGACTCTCCAGTTGGCCAGGCGGAAGGCTTGCATTTTGATAAGTTCGTGGAGTTCCTCGAAACTCGCCGGGTCTGTGGGAGTTCCGTTGATCAAGCCGACTGCTTCATTTATGGCAGCCGCGATTTCCGGCGCGCGCGCACACACCTCGGCCAGCCTGCGCTTATGAATCTCCTTATCACGATTGCGCTCTGCCGCGAGTTCGCCGCTGACTTCCTGTCGTGCCGGCAAATGGCCGAAAGACGTAATCAGGCTCTGGAATTCCAACAAGTCCAAATTGTCCTCGCCTAATGCCGAGGCGAGCGCTCCCGTCGCTCGCTGCAGGATGCGAGGGTAAACCCTGGGATTGATGGGAAAGCGATGATTGCGGTAGGAAATATCAAACTCACCCCGGTCCGGATGGAAGGCCAGTTTCAATTCGCCACTCTCCAGGACGGCGCCGTAATGATCGTGAAGCACCGGCACCAGCACCTTTGATTGAAGTTCGTCTTTCAGCGGATGCCAATCGATGTCGAAGAAGCACGCATAGGGTGAAGCCTCGCCATTCTCCAGCACGTCGAGCCACCACGCGTTGTCGCTGCCCATCACTCCCATGTGATTGGGGACGATGTCGAGAATCAATCCCATATCGTGCTCATGGAGAGCAGTCACGAAGGCGTCGAAGTCTTCGGCGCTTCCGATTTCTGGATTTAAGGAATTGTGATCGACGATGTCGTATCCATGCAGGCTGCCGGGGCGAGCCTTTAAGCACGGAGAAATGTAGCAGTGACTGATGCCAAGTGCGGCGAGGTAGGGAACGATCGCCTTAGCCTGCCCGAAAGTAAAGTCGCGATTGAGTTGCAGGCGATAGGTCGCTCGCGGAATTGTGGATGCAGGCTTCATGATTCTAAAAACCACGCCACGGACCAGGCTGGCAGGGCTCCTTGTTTAAGTTTAAGAGCGTTCTCGGCCATATCTTCGCTTGCGTAAATGATCTGGGAAGTGGGAGCAGTGTGTGCAGTGAGGGAATCTGCGCTGAGATTCGCCAAGAGATCGAGCTTCGCGCCATCCGGAAAATCCCAATGCGCGCTGAGGCCGCGATCTCCATGGAGATCATAACGTCCCGTGGTGCTGCACGCCTCGGAAAGTCGGGGCACAATGTGCTGGCATCTTAGGGTCAGCAGTTGGCGATAGAAGCGCAGCCAATCGCGATAACGCGGTTGCGTAAGATCCTGCCAGTCGAGACGCGAAGCCTCAAACGTGGCGGCTGCGTTGGGATCAGGGATGCCTGCGCGTGAGGCTGGGTCTTGGAATCTGGTGAAGCGAGCGAATTCATTGCGCCGTCCCGCCGCAACGGCCTCGGCGAGACCTTTCTCGAAATCGCAGAAAAAGAGGAACGGCGTGGTGCTGCCGAACTCTTCGCCCATGAAAAGCAATGGAGGGGATGGAGCCAGCAGAAGAATGGCCATCGCCGCCCGCACCGCCCGCGGATCTGCAATGGTTGTGATCCTCTCTCCGAACGCACGATTACCGATCTGGTCGTGATTCTGCAGGAAGGAGACGAATGCGCTCGGCGGCAAGCCGGTGGTTCGTTCACCACGCGCTAGTCCATTGCGAAAGAGCGATTGTTCCCCCTGATATGCGAATCCCTCAATCAGGCAGCGGCCCAACTGGTCGAGAGGGCGCTGCGAATAATCCGAATAATAGCCATCGCGCTCGCCAGTAACCAAAACGTGCAGCGCGTGGTGGATATCATCATTCCATTGTGCGTTGTAGCCTTGCACCTGACAACGCTCCGTTCGCTGAAGGTAATGGGACTGGTTGAAGTCGTTTTCCAGGATGAGATGAACGTGGCGATCCGAGTTCGACGGAGGTTCGCACGGCATCGGCTAGTTCCGTGAGAATGTGAGGCGTGGAGTCGTCGATGATCGCGTGAACTGCGTCCAGTCGCAGTCCGTCGAAGTGATACTCGGTCAGCCAATACAGAGCATTGTGGATGAAGAAGTCACGGACGGTGCGGCTTTCAGGTCCATCGAAATTGATGGCGTTGCCCCAGGGAGTTTTGTGACGAGTGGTAAAAAACTGCGGAGCGTAGGCGTTGAGATAATTTCCTTCCGGGCCGAAGTGGTTGTAGACGACATCCAACAGGACCATCAGCCCGCGATCATGTGCGCTTTGAACTAACGCTTTGAGATCGTCGGGGCGGCCGTACTTGCTATCGGGCGCGAAGGGGAGGACGCCATCGTAGCCCCAATTTCGCTGGCCAGGGAAGTCGGCAATCGGCATCAGTTCGATCGCAGTGATGCCAAGATCCGCCAGATAATCGAGACGCTCGCCCACGGCGGAAAAAGTTCCTGCCGGAGTGAAGGCTCCGACGTGTAATTCGTAGATAACTGCTTCTTCCCAGCGGCGGCCGCGCCAGGTGTCGTCCTTCCATTCGAATGTTCCCGCGTCGATCACTTGGCTGCGCCCGTGCACGTCCTCTGGTTGGAAGCGGGAAGCGGGGTCGGGAACTTCCTGGGCTCCGTCGATTCGGAAACGGTAGCGTGTCCCGGGCTTGGCTGCGTCGGTGATTAGCTCGAACCAACCTTTATCGCGATGTTCCAGAGGAAGATGGGTGGCCGTGTTAGAGCCTGCAAGGCAAAGTTCAACCTGATGAGCAGCCGGGGCCCACAAACTAAAACGCACGCTCCCATCGTCGCGATAATCGGCGCCGAACGGCATTTTATGACGACGCTTCATTCGGCTCTTCCTTTTTTCCGTTTGCACTGCCGTTGCCACGGCGCTCCATCAGCACCACCAGAGAGCGCGCTTGCAGGGAATAGGATGCGCCGGAATCATACGTGCCGGTGGGGCGTAAGCCGTCGTCTCGAGAGGTGTCCATCCACGCGCTCCAGCGAAATCCAGGATGGAATGCTGGCAATGTGAATGCCACATCTTCATGATGAGCGTTCAGCAGTACGAGAAAGTTTTCGTCGCCGAGTTTACGGCCGCGTTCATCGGTCTCGTCGAGCCCCTGACCGGAAAGAAACATTCCCAGGCAGCGCACCGACGGATCGCGCCACTCGTCCTCGCTCATCTCGTTGCCTTTCGGATGCAGCCATAGCACGTCCTTCACATTTGCGCCTTTGATCGGCCGGCCCTGAAAAAAATGCCTTCGTCGAAATACCGGGTGTCGTTTGCGCAGGTTGATCATGCGCTGCACGAAGGCCAGCAGATTGCGATCCTCGGGCTGCAGCGTCCAACTCAGCCAGCTAATTTGATTGTCCTGGCAATAGGCGTTGTTGTTACCCATCTGGGTATGTCCGATCGCGTCGCCGGCATACAGCATGGGCACGCCTTGGGAGAGCAGTAAAGTGGCCAGTAGATTCCGCTTCTGCTTGGCGCGCAGGGCCTGGATGTTTGGATCGTCAGTGGGACCTTCCGCCCCGCAATTCCAGCTTCGATTGTCGTTGTTGCCGTCACGATTGTTTTCGCCGTTGGCTTCATTATGTTTTTCGTTGTAGCTGACCAGATCCTGCAAGGTGAAGCCATCGTGAGCAGTCACAAAATTGACGCTGGCATACGGGCGCCGGCCGCTGTGCGCGTAAAGATCGCTGGAACCGGTGAGGCGGTACGCCAGATCTCCCACCACTCCTTCGTCGCCCTTCCAATATTTGCGCACGGTATCGCGGTAGCGATCGTTCCATTCCGCCCAGCCGACGGGAAAGTTTCCGACCTGATATCCGCCTTCGCCAAGATCCCAAGGTTCGGCAATCAGCTTCACCTGCGAGAGTACGGGGTCCTGATGAATGATGTCGAGGAACGCGCCGAGACGATCGACTTCATGGAGTTCACGCGCGAGTGTAGCGGCGAGGTCAAAGCGAAAGCCGTCCACGTGCATTTCAAGAACCCAATAGCGCAGGCTGTCCATAATCAGCTGCAGCACCCGCGGATGCCGCATGTTCAGCGTGTTTCCGGTTCCCGTGTAGTCCTTGTAATAGCGGGGATTGGCGGGCGCCAGACGGTAGTAATGTGCTGTTGTCGATACCCTTCAGCGAGAGCGTGGGGCCCAGATGATTGCCCTCCGCGGTATGGTTGTAGACGACGTCAAGAATCACTTCCAATCCTGCCGAGTGCAGGATCTTGACCATGGTTTTGAATTCCTTGATGGAATCGGTCGCCAGGTAGCGGGGTTCGGGCGCAAGAAAACCAATCGAGTTGTAGCCCCAATAGTTGCGCAGGCCGCGCTCCACCAGTTGCCGGTCGTCCACGAACGCATGCACCGGCATGAGTTCGATCGATGTCACACCCAGGCGCGTGAGGTATTCGATGACAGGAGCCGTCGCCAAACCGGCGTAAGTTCCGCGCAGGTGTTCTGGAACGTCGGGATGGCACATGGTGAAGCCCTTTACGTGGAGTTCATAAATCACAGTCTCGTGCCACGGAATACGGGGCGACCTATCGGTTCCCCAGGTGAATGAGGAGTCGATGACACGATTCTTCGGCATTCCTGCAGCATCGTCGCGCCGGTCAAAAGACAAGTCCTCCTGCTTGTGCCCGACTTTGTATCCAAAATGCGAATCGCTCCAGCGGATCGCTCCTTGAACTTGTTTGCCATAGGGATCCAGCAGAAGTTTGTGGTGATTAAATCGATGGCCTTGCTCCGGAGCATAGGGGCCATATACCCGGTATCCGTACAATTGGCCGGGACGTACCTCTGGCAGGTAACCGTGCCAAACCATGTCAGTCTGCTCGGGGAGCGCGATGCGAAGAGTCTCGCGCCTGCCGGAACTATCGAACAGGCAAAGGTCCACTTTTTCCGCGTGCTCGGAGTACAGCGCGAAGTTGACGCCTTCACCGTCCCAGGTTGACCCTAACGGATAAGGCCGCCCAGGCCACACAACGGGCTGAGACGGAACGGACATCTATCCATAACTCCTGAATTCAAAATGAGTTCGGTATTAAGGACCGTCGCATTGTGGAATCTAGCACACACGCGATACGGCATCACAACTAAAGATGTAACGGCAGAGTTGCATCCGGGGGGACATGCGTCGCGCCCGGAAAAAAGTTAATACCGTTGCCGTCTAGTCTCCACCGGTGTTCTTCAATTTACTTGCAAGTTTCTTTATCTCTTTTTCCCGCGCGATATTCACGATTCCTTTCGCATCGTCGTAAAGGCTGTCGCGCAAAAGAGTAAGAAGCCGGGCTTTGAGTTTTGCCCGTTCTAAAAGAGGCTTGGGGACGACGATGGTAGGTGGTTGTGAACACGTCAAAGCGCTCCTAACGAACGGAGTCTTGAGATCGGATTCTGATGCTCCTGGTACTTGACCCAGGACTTGCGCGCTAGCGAGGGCAGAAGCCAGAACGACAGGCAGCAGAACAAAACTCTTCGTCGCCACATCTCTACCTTCTTTCTCTTTCGGCACCGGCCGAAGCATTCCATCGGGCGGAGAAAAGATGATGTGTGGGGCGCGGTGGTTGGCGGCTAGGGTAATTCAAGGTCAGCCGTACCGTTGTTCCGGTATCCCGTCGGGTGGAAAGGCCGCAAGTGACAGTCCTGGAATTCTAGAAATATTGCTGGGGATGGCTGATGGCTGCGACCAGGTCGCGCAGAAACGCCGCCGCTCCCGCGCCATCTACAACGCGATGATCGCTCGAAAGAGTCACGGTCATCATGGGGCGGACGCCTGGATGTCCATCAACCGGGACGACCCGGTCGGCGATGGCTCCGACGGCGAGAATTGCGGCTTGGGGCGGAATGATGATGGCGGTGAAGGCGTCTACTCGGAACATGCCCAGATTGCTGATGGCGAAGGTGCCGCCCGCAAGATCGGCAGGGCGCAACTTGCCGGCGCGCGCGCGGTCGGCAAGGTCGCGGCGCTGCTGCGCGATTTCGCCGAGCGCAGCCTTATCGGCATTCTGAATCACCGGCGCGACCACCCCATCATCGACCGCCATCGCCACGCCGATGTTGATGTGGGCATTGGCGCGAACGGCTTGATTGATCCAGCTTGCATGCAGGCGTGGGTGTTTCTGGAGGACGCGCGCCACCAGCGCTATCAGCAGATCGCTATGCGTAAGTTTCACACCGCGCGATTTTTCAATCTCGGGGCCGAGCTTTTTTCGGGCTTCGTTCAAAGCGCCCGCATCGACGTCGCGGGTTACAAAAAAATGCGGGATGGTTGTCCAGCTGAGCGTGGTCCGTTCCGCCATCAGCCGTGCAATCGGACTTCCGCCATCAGCTTGCGCGGGCGGCACGCTCACTTTAGGGGCCGCAGCCGCAAGGATGTCGGAAGCGAGGATCTCTCCGCCGGACCCTGATCCGCGGACATCGGCGAGATTGACGCCATGCTCACCAGCGAGACGGCGCGCTTTGGGGGAAATCTTGATGGATTGGATTACAGATTGCGTGGGGGATGGGATCGGAGAGAGAGGTTGATTGTTCGCTGCTGCTGAGATGGGGGAAGGCGCAGCGGCTGTAACTTCTCTCCCCGATTTCTGTGTGACTTCATCCGCGGGAGGAACTTCTCCGGGACGCACAATCCAGGCAATAGTTCGGCCAACGGGCACTTCGCTCCCAGCCTGCACGGTGACGCCGGCAAGAATGCCTTCGCCGGGAGACTCGATTTCCATGACTGCTTTGTCGGTCTCGATCTCCAGCAGTGGCTCGCCTTTGGCAACCGAGTCGCCTTCTTTTTTCAGCCATGAAATGAGCTTGCCGGTTTCCTGCGCCATTTCGAGGGCGGGCATAACCACACTGATCGCCATAGTTGGATAACCTTGAGTATTGGCGCTGTCTCAATCGCCGACGCCAACTCGTTCCTTCCGCGAGCTTGCTTCGATCATCTCGCGTACGCGGAGGTTGGGCTTCGATTCGGTTTCCCGGATTGCGGGAAGTGGACCATCCACCGTGAAGTAATGCCTGCCGGCTACCAGAAGCTCCTCGGCGGGGAAGCGTGTGATCACCTCGTGGCCAGTTTCGGTGACGACGATTTCTTCCTCGATGCGCGCGGCGCTCCAGCCGTCGGTCGAAGGCCAGAAAGTTTCGAGCGCGAATACCATGCCCGGCTTGATTTCGCACGAATGCTCCAGAGACACGAGGCGGCTGATCACCGGCTTCTCCCAGATCGCCAGTCCGATGCCGTGACCGTATTGCAGTGCGAAGGCCGCTTCCTCATTGGGGAAGCCGAACTCCTGCGCCTTCGGCCACACGGCGGCGATTTCAGCGGTGGTGCGGCCCGGGCGCACCAGTTCAATCGCCGCGTCCAGATATTCTCGGCATCTCTTATACGCGTCGTTCATGGCGTGCGAGGCGTATCCGATCGTGAAGCACCGGTAATAGCAGGTGCGGTAACCCATGTAGGAGTGAAGTATGTCGTAGTAGACGGGATCTCCCGGGCGCAGCACGCGGTCGGAGAAAACGTGAGGATGCGGATTGCAGCGCTCGCCGGAGATGGCATTCACCGCTTCGACGTATTCTGAGCCGAGATCGTAGAGCACCTTGCTCACCAGGCCCACGGCCTGGTTTTCGCTCATGCCCGGCTTCATGGCGCGATAGAGTTCGTCGTAGGCAGCGTTGACCATCATGGCGGAGGTGTTGAGCAAAGTTATTTCGTCTTGCGTTTTGATGAGGCGCGCTTCCGACATCAGCGCTTGACCGTCGACGACTTTGATTCCTTCTTTTTGCAGAGCGAACAGCACCGGCAGTTCGATGATGTCGATGCCTACCGGTTCTTTGTGCAAGCCGCGCATCTCGAGTTCGATGCGAATCTTCTTTGCCACATCTTCGGCGCGCCCCATCTCCGGCGTCATGGCGCCGCGCAACATGGAAATTCCGGCGCGCGACCGCTCGCCGAGCCAGGGGCAGTGCAATTGGTGGTGCCTTGCCGCCGATCCGAAATCCCACAGAATGGGCTCGTCATTTTGCGGAAGCAGGGTGAAGCGGTTCGCCTTGTCCTGAGCCCAGGTGCCGATGTGAGTCGCAGTGAGGTAGCGGACATTGTTCATGTCGAAGCACAGCAGCGCGCCCATCTCAGACTTCGCGAGAAGGGCCTTCGCTTTGGCGAGGCGCTCGCGGCGCAGGCGATCAAAGTCGACACGGTTTTCCCAATCCACCGCCATGGTTCCGTAAGTTGGTAGGGCCATTAGATATCTCCTTACTTCGCGTGAAGCCAGAGCTCGCCGGCGCTACCGGCCGCAGAGCTGTCTTGCCGCTTCGTATACCGTTTGTTCCGTGGGCACGGTTGCGTCTTCTAACGGCGGCGAAAACGGAATCGGTACGTGCATCGCGCCCATGCGTTTCACCGGAGCGTCCAGATCGTAGAATGCGCCTGTGGCGATGACTGACGCAAGCTCGGCGGTAACGCCAAAGCGTTCGTAACCTTCATCGAGAACGATTGCACGTGAAGTTTTCTTCGCCGAATCGATCAGAGTCTTTTCGTCGAGCGGCCACATGGTGCGCGGATCGACCACTTCGGCGCTGATACCTTCTTTCTCGAGCAGGTTTGCTGCTCCCAGCGCAACTTGTACCATGCTGCTGGTGGCGACCAGAGTGATGTCGTCGCCAACGCGTTTAATATCCGCTACGCCCAGCGGGACCGTGTAGTCATCCTGCGGCACTTCGCCTTTGAGTTTGTACATCATCTTGTCTTCGAAGAAGACGACTGGGTTCTCGTCGCGAATCGCCGACTTCAGCAGTCCCTTGGCATCGTAGGGCGTGGAGGGAAGAACAACCTTCAACCCCGGAACGTGACAGAACCAAGCGTGCAGCGACTGCGAGTGTTGCGCAGCGGAGCGGCGCGTTGCGCCCAGCGTAGTGCGCATCACCATGGGAACTTTCCAGTGGCCGCCCGACATATAGTGAACTTTCGCTGCCTGGTTCACCATCTGATCCATGGTGAGAGTGACGAAGTCGCCGAACATGATGTTGACCACCGGGCGCAGACCCGTCATAGCCGCGCCCACAGCCACGCCGGTGAATCCAGCTTCGGAGATGGGAGTGTCGACGACGCGGGCGGCCCCGAACTCTTCGACTAATCCGGAAAGCACTTTGAAGGGTGTGCCGGCCTCGGCGACATCCTCGCCGAAGATGCACACGTGGGAGTCGCGACGCATCTCCTCGGCCAGCGCCTCGCGCACTGCCTGGGCAAAAGTGAGTTCGCGTTCAGGCATAGACGTGCTTATCGACCTCATCAACATTCGGATAGGGTGCGGCGACGGCGAACTTCACGGCCGCTTCCATGGTGGCGCGAACTTCGGCTGTAATTCGATCGAGGGACGCGGCGTCAGTGTAGTTTTGCTCGAGCAACCACTTCGATAAGACGCTGATAGGATCGCGGTCCGTTTTCCAGTGCTGCTCTTCCTGCTTGGAGCGATAGTATTCGCGATTGATGTCGCCGACGTGATGGCCACTGTAGCGGTAGGTATCGCACTGCAGGAATGCCGGTCCGCTTCCCGCGCGGGCGCGCTTCACTAGTTGCGTAGCGATTTCATTCACTGCGCGTACATCCTGACCGTCCACGATCGCGGCTTCAATGCCGAATGCGGTGGCGCGGCCGAGGATGGTTCCCGCAGTAGTTTCAGAGTAGTGAGTGTATTCGTTGTACAGATTGTTTTCGCAGGCGTAGATCACCGGCAGTTTCCACAACTGCGCCAGGTTCATCACTTCGTAGAGCGATCCCTGGCCGAGAGCGCCTTCTCCGAAGAAGCATACGGCAACACGATCTGTACCCAGGGTCTTGGCGGAAAAAGCCGCGCCGGTGGCGATGCCCACGCTGCCTCCGACAATGGCATTTGCGCCGAGATTGCCGGTGGCGGGATCGGCGATGTGCATCGATCCACCCTTGCCGCGGCAATAGCCGGCTTCCTTTCCCAGCAGTTCGGCGAACATGCGGTCCGGCGACGCACCTTTGGCCAGGCAGTGTCCATGGCCGCGGTGGGTGCTGGTGATGTAGTCGTCGATACGCAGGGCCTCGCAGATTCCCACTGCTACGGCTTCTTCACCGCTGTACAAATGAGCCAGTCCAGGCATGAGGGCGCGCGTGTAGACCTCGTTCACCTGCTCTTCGAACAGGCGGATGCTCACCATCTGGCGGTAGGCGCGGAGCCACTTTTCTTTCTCGGGGGACGTGGAGGCGTCACGGGAAGTCTGGAGGTTCGACGAAGTGGTGGTCATTTTTTCTTGCCTCCCGCGGTGACCGGCGTGGTCACTCCCGACATCGCGGCGAGCACGTCGAACATGCAGGCAAAATCGTATTTCGTCCAGCCCATGCCACGGGCCGCGGTCAAAATCTCATTGCTCACCGCGGTGCTGGGCAGGGGAACGTCGAGTTGACGTCCGAGGTCCATAGCGAGAACCATGTCCTTCTGCATCATGTTCACGTCGAACCATGCTTCTTCCGGCTGGTTCAGCACGAACGGCCCGCGATACTGAATCATGGGCGACGCGATGGCGCTGTGAGTGAGGACATCGACCGCCGTCTCGCGCGCGATGCCGCTCTTCTCGGCCAGCAACACGCCCTCGGAAAACGCCAGCATCTGCACTGCGAGGCTGAGGTTGACGGCAATCTTCATGGCCAGCGCCAGTCCGTTGTCGCCAACGTAAGTGACTTTGGGGCCAATGTCGAGGAGCAGCGGTTTCACTTTTTCAAATGTCTCGCGGCGTCCGCCGACCATGACCGAAAGCTTTCCTTCCTGCAACGTGATGACGCTGCCGGAGACGGGCGAGTCGACCATGTCCGCGCCTTTTTCTCGAACCTTCGCGGCCAGCGCGCGGCTCACAGTGGGGCTCACCGTGCTCATGTCGATAAAAGTTTTGCCTCCGCTCAGGCCCGCCAGCATTCCATCGGGGCCTTCGGTGATGGCGGCAATGGCCGCCGCGTTGGTCACCATCGCGAAGGTGAAGTCGGAGGCGCTGGCGACGGCGCGCGGCGAGTCGGCCCACTGCATCCCCTTTTCAACCAGCCATTGTGCTTTGGCGCGCGTGCGGTTGTAGCCCGTGACGCTGTGACCCTTGCTGAGCAGCCGGTTCACCATCTGGCTGCCCATGACTCCCAAACCGATGAACCCGAGTTTCGCCATCCCCCAAGAACCTCCACAACTCTCTGCGCACTACGAAGTGATTTTTGAACCCGCTGCCGGCGCGTGCTTGCGCGGGGACTTGCTGGTCGAAGAAATCTGCGAATCCTGGCGCACTTGTTCGAGGTGGGCAGCCATCGCGCCGCGCGCCGCTTCCGGATCGCGTTGCTCAACGGCCTCCAGAATGCGCTTGTGATGAACTTGTCCGCGCTGCGGTCCGCCTTCCACGTTAAAAATTTTTATACGTTGCTCGCGCAGCAATCCGACGATGGAGTCGATCAAGGAAAGAATCAGCGGATTGGCGGCCGCCTCGGCCAGGGCCAGGTGGAAGTCGAGGTCGGCTTCAATGTAAGCCTCCGGATCTTTCTGCGAACGCTCCATGACTGCGACCGCTTCGCGCATCGCCGCGACATCTTCATCTTCCACGCGTGCCGCCGCCAGCGCCGCGATTCCTGGTTCCAGAATCAAGCGCAGTTCCGCCAGATGAGGCGAGCCTTCCTGCTGGCCAATCTTTACCATCAAGTCGAATGATTGGCGAGCCGCGTGGGTGGTTCCGTCGGTGATAAAGGTGCCGCGCCCCGAGTAGGCTTCAACCAGACCTTTTTCACGGAGCGTCTTGACAGCTTCGCGCACAGCGGTTCGGCTGACGCCGAGTTTTTGCGCCAAATCACGTTCGGCGGGAAGCTGGTCGCCGGGTTTGAGGGAGCCATTCAGGACGGACTCCTCAATCTGCTGAACGATTTGCTCGTACAGACGTGAAGTGCGGACAACTTTGTACACAGGGTTTTCTCCCGCACGAGCCAATTTGGGGAAACTGGCGAAGGTCTGACTACTATACCGCAGGTCCAGAGCCTGCGGCAGCCTTTCCTGGCGGTTAGTGCGATAGCTGAGCATCAACGGTCTTTAGGTATGGTGGTATGATCGCTAGACAATAACACTCTAAACGGCCTCAATGCAAGATCCCAGTCGAAATGGTTGACTCTATCGATGTTTCGCACGGAAATCATTGAGGAGCAGACTTTACCAACCAGGCTCCAGGGAGCTGCGAACGAGGGCGAAAGCGGAGAATTTGCTTGACTTCATTCGTGTGACGGTGGTATGGCTGTCGGACCAGCCAGTCGGAGGAATTGCAATGACATTCCGAACTACCGCCACGTCCGCGGTTCATGGAACGACTATCACCATCCGGATTGTTCTTTCTATTTTCGTCTTGAGCCTTCTGAGTCCGTCCGCCCCTGCGCAGTCCACCACCGGACGCGTGTTGGGCAGCATTACCGACCAAAGCGGAGCCGCGGTCGGGGGCGCAACCGTGGTCGTCACCGACATCCAGCGCGGCACTTCGCGAACTCTTACGACCGATGCGTCGGGAAATTACGCCGCTCCCGACCTGATTCCGGGAACCTACAAGATCCACGTTGAAGCCAAAGGCTTCAAGACAGCCGAGCGGCCCAGCGTGCGGGTAGAGGTTGCAACCGACGTTCGCGCCGACTTCACTCTGCAGCCGGGCAACGTTTCCGAAGTCGTGACGGTGAGCGCAGAAATCCCTCTGCTCAACTCAACCTCCGCCACTCTAGGGGGAACGTTGAGCAATGAGGAAATCAACGATCTGCCATTGAATGGCCGAAACTACGAGAACCTGCTGCAACTTCGTCCCGGCGTGATGCGCTATCCCGGAGGCGGATTCTCCACGACCAGCGCCAATGGCCTGCGCGCGGAGGATAACGCCTACTTTGTCGAGGGACTATTCAACAGCGAGCCGTACTCGGGACAGGCAATTATTAACGGGTCGGGGATCGCCGGCGACTCTGCGACCATTCTCCCCATCGATTCGATTCAGGAATTTAACCTGCAACAAAACCCGCCGGCGGAATACGGCTGGAAGCCGGGAGCGGTCGTCAATGTGGGCCTGAAGTCTGGCACCAACAGTATTCATGGAACGGCTTTTGGTTTTGGGCGCGACGGCGCCCTGGACGCAAGAAACTATTTCAACGCTGACCCGGCTGCAAAATTAACCCGGACCCTCGAGCAGTTTGGCGGCAGTGTCGGCGGCCCAGTTATAAAAGACAAAGCGTTTTTCTTCGCGGCTTATGAAGGCCAGCGCTACAACGTGGGCAACTCATACGGCGGGGTCACCAGCCCCACCATGGTTCATATCACGGCCCCGACGAATGGAACAACCTGTTCGTTCGGATTTGCCGGCGACTGCGCCGACAGCATTCCCGATGCCGTCGCCGACTTGCAACTTGGCGGCATACCGCTCAGTATCGCCAGCCAGCTGATTTCTGGTTGCACGATCTCGGGAAGCGCGGTCACCTGCAACGGCACAGGATTTCCCACGAACAACACCCAGGGCATTGCCATCACAAACGGATTTAATAACAACGTGCACGTCAACAACTTCGTCGGAAAAGGAGACTACCGGGTAAGCACGCGAAGCAGCATCAGCGGCATGTATTTTTTTGGCAACAACTCGGGGAACGTGGAGGACTTCCCGGAACTGCAGACAAAGTGGCTCTCGACCATTCATACGCGCGCGCAGGTTGTGGGCGGCAGTTGGATTTGGACTCCGTCCGCGAGCCTGGTGAACGAGGCTCGCGTCGGCTACAACCGGTTGTACCAGCCCACGCTGCCGGACGATCTCAACACCCCGGCTTCGACCTACGGTCTGGACACGGGCGTAAGCGGACCTGATACCGGGGGCCTGCCGCGTATCGGGTTTGGCGGTTACTTCTTTCCGGGGCTCGGCGGTTTCAAGTGGCCGAAGTTTCAGGGGCCCGATTCGATCACGCAGTTTGTCGATCACATCTCCTACACCTCTGGCAAGCACGCCCTGAAATTCGGTGGCGAACTCCACTACAACAAAGTGAGGAACGCGTCTTACGGCAACGCCCGCGGCAGCGTCAATTTCCTGGGCGGCGTTGTAAGCGCGACTCCCGGCCCCGCCGGATCGAGCCCGCTCGAAGATTTCTTTGCGGGCGCGCCATTCAAGTCAACGGTTGAAGTGGGCAATCCAACCCTGCAATTGCATAACTGGGCGTACTCGCTGTTTTTCCAGGATGACTGGCGGGTCACCAGGAATCTGACGGTCAACTTCGGCGTGCGCTACGAGTTCAGCAGCGTGCCTCAGGAAGCTAACAATCTGCTGGGAAATTTCGATCCAAACGTAGGCTTAGTGCAGGTGGGCCACCAGATCAGCAGCCTCTATAACCCGGACCACACGAACTTTGGCCCGCGCTTTGGCTTTGCATGGGACATCGGCGGCAACGGCAAAACCGTGCTGCGCGGCGGGGCCGGGCTGATTTACGAAACCGTGAACTGGCAGTCGTTCGTGGCATTCAATAACGCCTTCGGTCCGGGCAGCGTCCCGACGGGAGCTCCGATCGACGCGGCGGGAGATACATCCGGTGGCACGATCACGACGAGTAACGTCACTGTCAAGAATTTCCTGAACTATCCTCCAACTAATTGGGACGCAGCGAACGGGCCGCTCTATGGCGGGAGCACGGTCGATTGCTCTCCGGTTCAGCCGAGCGGCAATCCGGGTAGCCCGTGTCCGATCATGACGGTGGACCATGGCCTCACCACGCCCTACGTGTGGAACTGGACTTTAAACGTGCAGCATGCGTTCACGCCGAACTTGTCGTTGGAAGCGGCCTACGTCGGCGACCACGGATCGAAGCTAACCGGAATTCGTGACATCAACCAACCTCCTGTGGGGAGCGACTACAATCCGGCTTGCGCAGACGCGTTTCTCAACTCTCTTGATCAACTTTGCCTTCCATTCAACAGTAAATTCCCCTTTCTGAGCAACATCTTCCAGATGGGGAACGTCTACCGATCAAATTACAACGGATTGCAAGTCACGCTGAACGCGCGTAACTACCACGGTCTGAGCATGGTTGCGGGTTACACGTATTCGCACGCATCGGATGACGTGGGTGCGAACTGGGACTTCGGCTACGGTTCCGGCTTGCCACAGAATGCTCACAACGTCGCAGCCGAGTATGCCAATAGCGACTTCGACATTCGTCATCGGCTCACGGTTTCGCTGACTTATGCGATTCCCGGACGAAAAGGTTTCGGGCAATTGCGTGAAGGGTGGGAGCTCAACTCGATCATAACGCTGCAGACCCCGCAGTTCTGGGGGCCAATGGACGAGGGAACGGATGCGGCGGGGGTTGGCCCGTTGCCAGTAAGTCCGCCGGCAAATAGTCCGATTCGCTGGAGTTTTTACCGTGCCGGAACCAGCAGCTTGGGCAACCCCGCGGACTTCAAATCCGGGCGCGGCGTTGGAATTCCATACTTCTCGCCAACGAATCCGCTGCCAGCGGGATGCGTGGCCTCCGCTTTGGCAGAAGATGGGGGAGTTGCAGGGCCGGAGACGACCTCCTTAAATAACTTCGGCTGCTATGCCGCAGGGAACTCTGTGATGATGGCGCCGCCGCAGGGCCAGTTCGGCAACATGGGCCGCAATATGTTTCAGGACACCGGCTTCAAAAACTTTGATTTCTCCGTGGCTAAGAACTTCCATTTTGGAGAAGCGATGCGGCTGCAATTCCGGGCTGAGTTCTTCAACATTCTCAACCATCCGAACTTCGCCAATCCTTATGGAGGACAGAATGGATTCGGCTTGAATGATCCGTCGGTTCGTCCTTTCGGTTGCGGTTGTGCCACACCCGACATTGCCGCGGCCAATCCCGCCGTTGGTTCTGGCGGGCCGCGGTCGGTGCAGTTGGGTGCGAAGTTCACGTTCTAGCCGTGCGGTCGTGTTTGACAGGTGAAGGAAGGCCGGACGTAATTCCGTCCGGCCTTTTCGTTCGCGGCTCGCGCACGCGATGCAGAAATTCGGGGACCTAACCTATGAAAAAACAAAATTATTTTTCGTTGTTCGTTTTCTTGTTGCTGTTTCTTGCACTTATTTCTTCCAGCCTGTTTGCTCAAAAAGAAGAGCGCCGTGAGCGCACCATTGACGAGATCAAAACCGAGGCCATTCACCGCGCCGAGGTTGGGCAGTATCCCATGATCCGGCTGGATCCCGGCGATGTGAAAGAAGCGTTCGAAAAGATTCACACCAATGATAAAGATGAATGGGCCGCGGCCTTTATGGGAGTGGCCGATCGTTACTTCAACGAGGCCAAGTCGCTGGAGAAAACCGATCCCGCCAAGGCCGACGCGGACTACGTCCGCGCCTGGCGGCTCTATTCTTTTGGCCGCTGGCCGTTTCCTTCCTCCTCCGGCAAGCAGCGCTCGTATGAGAAAGCTCTTGAAGCATTTCTCGATCACGCAAAGTTTTTCGATCCGCCCCTCGAAGTCGTTCGCATTCCGTTCGAAGGTAAGGAGATTATTGGCTATTTGCGGCTTCCGAAGAATGCGAAGGGTCCGGTGCCGCTGGTAATCGCTGTGAACGGCCTGGACAGCCGCAAGGAAGATCTTGCGGAAAGTTTCGGAGCGATTCTTTCCTTCGGTGTCGGATACCTGGCCGTCGATGGCCCTGGCACCGGGCAGAATCCCATCAAGGTCAGCGAAACCTCCGATCGCATGTTGTCGAAGGTCATCGACTACGCGCAATCCCGGCCGGAGATCGACAAGAACCGCCTCGCGATGCACGGTGTGAGCTGGGGGGCATACTGGGCGACGAAGATGGCAATCGTCGAGCGGACGCGGCTACGCGGGGCCAGCGCACAGTCTCCGCCCGTGGACAGGTTTTTCCAGAAAGACTTTCTGATGAACTCGCTGCTGGGCAACCGCGAATATTTGTTCGATCAGGTTCCCGCGCTCATGAACATTCTGGAGGGCGTGCACACGCTGGAGGAAATGGGCGAGTCCCTTCCGAAGATGTCGCTGGTGCATCAGGGATTGCTGGGGAAGCCGATGGCTCCCATGCTGATTCTCGCGGGAGTGAAGGACACGCAGGTTCCAATCGACGACGAATATCTGCTGCTGAGCAAAGGTGACGTCCCGAAGGATGCGTGGATAAATCCTTCGGGAGGGCATCTGGGGCGGCAGGTTGGCGTGTGGCCGGATCCGCGCATATTCAAGGAAGTCATTATTCCCTGGCTGGTCAGGACGTTGGAGGCTCCGGCGCAGTAAGAGTCTCGAGCCAGCCTGCCGGGAACATTCTCATAACGACCGCGCCGACTAGTCGCCTGTTACGTTGGGGTTTAGTTGTTTGGCTTTGGCAACGTCGGCGTCGCCGCCGGCGGTGTCGTGACTCTGCTGCCTGGCGAGTCCGCGCTGGTAGAACGCGTTCGCATCATTTGGATTCAACCGGATTGCTTCGTTCAAGTCTTTGATTGCTCCCGCGTAGTCGCCTTTTTCGCGATATGCCTTACCCCGGTTGAAGAACGCGAACTGGTAATCGGGATTAAGGCGCAGCGCGTCGGTGAAATCCGCAATGGCCAGATCGTGTTTGCCCTGGCGGTCGTACGCATAGCCGCGGTTATTGAACGCCGAGGCGTACTTGGGATTGAGCCGAATTGCATCCGAGTAATCTTTGATCGCGAGGTCGTAGTCGCCTTTGTGCCGGTAGGCCAAAGCACGATTGTAAAAAGCGTTGGCGTCATCTGGTTTTATGCGCAGGGCCTCGGAGAAGTCCTGGATCGCTTTGTCACGCTCGCCTTTGTCGTCATATGCGTTGCCGCGCTCGACGAGGGTGGCAGTTGAACTTGAGTCGATCTGGCGAGACTGCGTGAAGTCGGCAATCGCCAGGTCAAAATTCTTCTTGCTGTAATAACAGCGCCCGCGCTCCAGAAAGGCCTTGGCCAGGATGGGGTTGAGCCGAATGGCATCGTCAAAATCCTTGATGGCACGGTCGCAATCATCTTTCCGCTTGTACGCCAGGCCGCGGCCGTAATACGCGCGCGGATTGTTGGCATCGAGCTGAATGGCCTTGGTAAAGTCGCCGATCGCGTTATCGTGGTCGCCGCGATTATCATACGCAATGCCACGCTCAAGGTACGGCGAGATGTAGGCCGGATCGATACGAATGGCTTCGCTGTAGTCGCGGAACGCGGCGTCGTGGTCGCCCTTGTCGTCGTAGGCGTTGGCACGCGCAACCAGCGCCTGCGCGTAGTTCGGCTTCAATCGGATGGCCTGGGTAAGATCTTGAATTGCGCTGTCGTAGTCTTTCTTGTGATAAAAGGCGAGCCCGCGGTCGTACGGCCCGGCAGAGTCACTCGGATTCAACTGGATGGCCTTGGTGTAATCCGCAATCGCCCGGTCATAATCGCTCTTGGTGTAGTACTCGTTGCCGCTCTTGATGTAGTCAGCGGACGTGCTCTGCGCCCACGCCGGCACTGCAAGTGTCCACAGTATTATAGAAAAAATAAAGCGATTCATTACACGCCATCTCCTGGGTTGACGATCAATCTCGGCACCACCATTCTGCAACCAGACAGCAACGAGAAGTACGGCACCAAGGTAACCGCAGGCCGGAGGCCTGCGGCCACGACACCGCTTCCACGACCTGGCAGCGCGTTGCGCTTGAAATAGCAGTGTACCTTGGTTACAGTGCATGTCGCGGCAAAGGTGCCGAAACCATGAATGACGGTGACAAGGATCGCTCTCCCTCTGACGACCAGCAATCGGCAGCGAGGCCAGAACATAGAAATTCCCAACGCGTCAAAGTTCGCGTCCCAGTTGAGTTGCAAGTCCCTGGCAGCGACGTTCCGCTCCGCGGTGCAACCTCTGACATCAGCGAAAGCGGCTGCTATATCGAATCCATCTTTCCGTTTGCCGTCGGGACCATTCTCGAAATGAGTCTTCAGATTGACGGGACGATACTTGCGCTGGGCACAGTTGTCACGCGCGACCCGCAAGTGGGAAACGGAATCAAGTTCACCAAAATGTTGCCTGAAGACCAGGAAGAACTGAGCGCCTACGTGCGGACCGCACAGGAATCTGCATGACTGGTTTGCAGTTGGTGGTCCAATACTTAGCGATCCAAGGAACAGAAGTGTGATTGCTACAACATGGTGAAGGCTCGGCCGAGGTGGTTTCAGGCAGTCACTGCTTCTCAGACAGTCGATGCAGGACGAAGTTCGCTCAGACGGGTTGCCAGAAAGTTTAGAAAGCTTTCCATGCCCTCTCCGGTCTTGGCCGAGAGCTTGAAGACCGGCATGCCCGGGCGTACGGCCTGGATATTGTTGTAGGCAGTCTGCCAATCGAATTCGACCGCCGACGCCAAATCCATCTTAGTGACGACGGAGACATCGGCGCTGTTGAAAATTGTGGGATACTTCAGCGGCTTATCTTCGCCCTCGGTCACGGAAATCAGCACAAGGCGCAGGTCCTCGCCCAAGTCATAAGAAGAAGGACAGACCAGGTTGCCGACGTTTTCGATGAAGAGGAAATCGAATTGGTTGAGATCCCATTGTTCTTCTTCAAGCGTCCTTTGCACCATCGCAGCTTCGAGGTGACAGAGAGTTCCAGTGGTGATTTGTTTCACCGGGGCCTGGCTGCGGGCCAGCCGCACTGCGTCATTCTCGGTGGCAAGATCGCCCACCAGCGCGGCCACGCGGTAGTTCGGGCGCAGCAAGGTTAGGGTCCTTTCGAGGAATGCCGTCTTGCCCGAGCCGGGGCTCGAGACCAGGCTCACCACAAACACTCCGGCAGCATGAAAACGGTCGCGCAGCGCTCGTGCCACCATGTCGTTCTGCTTCAAAACATTCTTGCGGACTTCGATCAAACGGGGTTCGGGGCGCATTCGTTTATCTCCAACGCAACCACTTCGAGTTCTTTGCCATGGACGATTTCAGAGCACGGAGTGCCGCATTCAGGGCAACAAAACAACTGTATCGAGTCGAGCGGCCGCTCGGCGCGGCAAGTTGGACAAAAAATGACGACCGGGACTTCTTCGATGATGAGGCGCGAACCCTTCAGCGTAGTGTCCTCGCAGACCATTTCGTAGCAGGAGAGCAAGGCCTCTTTTACCACGCCGGAGAGAGCCCCCAGCTTGAGATGCACGGCCTCCACTTGAACTCCGCGGCGCGCGGCCTCTTCCTCAGCCAGTTCGATAATGCTCATCGCGATAGAAAGCTCATGCATAGCTGGACTCGTGGACTTGTTTGTCTTTGTCTCTGTCTCTGCTTTTGCCGGCCAACTGAACGTTGTCGAAGTGGCCGAACGCCGCCAGCGCGGCTTGTCCCAGGCTGATGCCACCGTCGTTGGGCGGGACCGCATGGTTGGTCCAAACTTGCAGCGTTCTCTCGGCCAACAAAGATTTCAGATCTTGCAACAGCATTTCATTCTGGAAAACTCCTCCTGAGAAAACAACCGTATCCAGTCCATGTATGCGCGCTGTTATGTTCACCGCATCCCGCAATCCGTGAGCGACTCCGCGCTGAAAGCATCGCGCAATTTCCCGCACGTCACGGTCGCGAACCCGATCCTGGGCGACGGCCAGAAGCAATGGGCGGAAGTCGAGTTCGTCTGCGACAAAGGGGAACGGGTAGGGTTCGGTTAACGGCGCGCTATGGGCGAGCTGCTCCAGCCAGATCGCTGCTTGCCCTTCAAACGTCACTTCACGCGTAAAACCGAGAAGAGCTGCAGCGGTATCAAACAAGCGGCCCACAGAGGTCGTGGCAAATGTGCGGACGTTCTTGCGCACCAACTCCATCGCACCGCGGTAGCGCTCGGGAAAAGCAAAGGGTGCGGAAAGCATGTCTGGCAGGCCATCCACCTGAGCGAGGAAGCCGGCCGCCGCCTGCACAGGAAAATGCGCGGCAGCATCGCCGCCAGCGAGCGCGGCCTGACGCAAGTGGGCAGTGCGAGTGAAGCCCTCCTGCATGCTGCCGACGAATATCTCGCCGCCCCAGATGGTTCCGTCGTCTCCATATCCGGTGCCGTCGAAGCTCACGCCCACGACTTGCCTGGTCCATTCTCCCCGTTCGGCAAGCACTGAGGCTACGTGGGCGCGGTGGTGTTGGATCGCGTGACCCTGCGGAATACCAAGCGCTGCTGCGCCGGCCGTTGAAAAATATTCAGGATGAAGATCGCGCACCAAAAGAAGTTCGTCCCGGCGAACTTCATACATCGAGACCAGATCCTCGATGGTTTCGTGGAATGCGCGCAGCGACTGGTAATGATCAAGATCGCCGATGTGCTGACTGACAAAAGCCTGGCCTTCCACAACCAGCGTGATGGAATTTTTCAGATCGGCGCCGAGTGCGAGAATAGGATGTGCGGCAGGAAGCGATGCAACCGCACCCGGAGCGTAACCGCGCGCACGTCGCAGAACCACGGGGCCGAAAACGCCGACCCGCGCCACGGAATCATCCACCCGGCGCGCGATGGGGCGCTGGCCGATGAGAAAAGAGTCTGCGATCCCCGCGAGACGCTGCAATGCGTCTTCGTCCTCGTATGCGATGGGCTCGCTTGATCGATTGGCGCTGGTCATGACCAGCACTTCGGGAGCGCCGGCCGCGAATAGCAGGTGATGCAAGGGCGTGTAGGGCAGCATCACGCCGAGTTCGTTGTTTTCCGGGGCCACTTCCGGAAGGTCAATTTTTGCCGGCGCAAGTACGATCGGACGTGCCACCGATGTAAGCAGCGTCTCCGCATCGGAAGAAAGTTCAACCAGGATGCGCGCCGTCTCGATATCCTTCGCCATCAATGCGAAGGGTTTTTCTTTGCGGTACTTGCGCTCGCGCATAGCCGCGACGGCTGCGGCATTGCGGGCATCGCAGGCCAGGTGGTATCCGCCTAGGCCTTTCACGGCGAGAATTGCGCCGGCACGAAGAAGGTCCGCCGCGCGGCCGATGCTGTCTTCTTTTCTACCATCACCTGCAGCTTGCTCGCTTGGCTGAACCGGCGAGTGCAGATAGTAGCTCGGCCCACATGCCGGACAAGCCACGGGCTGGGCGTGAAAGCGACGGTTGCCCGGATCGGAATACTCTGCAGCGCAGTAATCGTCGAGCGGCCACGATTTCATCGTGGTATTAGGCCGGTCGTAGGGCAAACTCAGCACGACGCTGTAGCGTGGGCCGCAGTTCGTGCAGTTGATGTAGGGGTATAGATAACGCGGATTGGCGGGGTCGAACAATTCTTCCAAACAGGCGTCGCAAACAGGCAGGTCCGGCGAAATTCGAACCGTTGGGCGCTGCCGCCGCTGGCTTTCCCGGATAGTGAACTCGCAAAAGCCCTCTGCCACAGCCGGCTGCACGTCGATTGCCGCGATGCGGGCCGCGGGCGGAGGTTGCGCTTTCAGATCCCGAACAAAAGCTTCCAGCCCTGTTTCTGCGCCCTCGAGATGAATTTCAACTCCTTCTTCCCCATTCAGCACCCAACCATTCAGGGTATTGGCACAGGCCAGGCGATAGACGAAGGGTCGGAAGCCCACACCTTGCACGACGCCTCGAACGCGGATGGAACAAGCACTGGCCATTCTCACCTACGATATCTACTTTGATATCTATGTTTATTCACTCGTCAACTATGCAACTGTGACCCTGCCATCCTACTTGAACTACCCTTCCATCCTCGACCAAAATAGGTACCGTGCGCTGGCCACCCGAGATCAGGCGCATGCGAGCGCGGGCCGCAGGATCAGCTTCCACGTCATACTCCACAAAATCGCTGCGCTTCCACTCCAGCCAGTCCCGCATTTCACCGGTATGGGGACAGCGAGCCGTCCCATAAAGTTCAAGCCTGGCCACGATTCAATACCTCCCGGTTCAGCATCTGCAACGATTCGCGGATCACGTGGTAGATGGAGGCCTGCACCTCTTGAATGCGGGGGATGTAGTCACAGTTCACCACCACGGGAAAATCGGCAAGCCGCTTGCGTTTGATCTCGCCGCCATCGTAGCCGAGCAGCGCCACGGTCAACATACTCCGCTTGCGCGCCTCCTCCAACGCCGTAATAATGTTGCGCGAGCCCCCGCTGGTGGATATGCCGATGGCGACATCTTCGGGGCGGGCCTGCGCGATCAACTGGCGGAGAAAAATTGCGTCGGTGCCGATGTCGTTGGCGACGGCAGTGATGTTGGCCGGTTCGAGCGAAAGTGAAACTGCCGGGATCGACTGAAAGCCCGCAGGAGGAAGCACGCAATCGATGGCGAAATCGTTGGCGTCCGTGGCCGAGCCGCCGTTGCCGAAGATGATTAGTTTGCCGCCGCGGCGCAGACGCTCGTGAATCGCCAGCACAGTGTTGCCGACCTGCTCTCCCTCTTCCCGTGCCACCTGTTCGCGCAGCTTGGTGTCGTCGTGGGCTTTCATCAGGATTGACGATGCCACTTCGGCAACCAGGTTGGTGGTTCCTTGTTTTTCCGTTCCTAGAAATGGATAGAGAAATCCCGAAGCGCCCACTTCATGGCCGAGTTCCCGGTGCTCGAAAAAGACGTGCACAGTCTCCCAGAGCGTGTGATAAAGGATCTCGATCATCTCCTGGTGCATGAAGGGATCTTCGGTGGCCGCTTCGACCGCATACGAACCTTCGACGCCGGGCAGGGCGAAAGTCATCGCGCCTTTGAGGCGGGCTTCCTGGAGCGTAGCCCACACTTCGGGGTCGCCTTCGGGCGGACTGAATCCCATGACGATGTCTTCGGGATGAAGAATAGCTTCGAGCCAAGGCCGGAACAGAACGGAAAGATCGAGCCCGGGAAGGGCGCGCTTGCCTACGATGACCGGATGAACGAACTCTACAGAGACGTGCTGCGCATCGGTGGCATACGGGCCGCGGCCGAAGGCCAGAAGGCGGCCGCCACGCAGAAAGCGCTCCGACATTTCACGGCAAGCTTCGGCCAGGCGCGGCGCTTCACGGGAGAAAAAACTCTCAAACAGGTGATTGCGCTCCAGCAGGCATTCTTCGACGTGGCCTGCTACCTGGCTCGCGAGTTTTGACGCTGTTGCCATGGCGCCGGTTCCGGGCAAGTTCAACTTCATCATCGTAACAAAATCCGGCTTAGCAAATGCGCGGCAAGGGATCGCCGACCAGCATGTCTACGATTCGACTGCCCCCGTAAAGAGTCGTCACCAGCACAGTGCCGGCGGGTTGCTCGCGCACGTCGCCAATTACCTGCGCCTCGCTGCCGCCCGGTGCCAGGCTCAACGCATTGATTGCGGCGTCGGCGTATTCCGCGGACACGACCGCAAGAAACTGGCCTTCATTCGCAATGTGCAGCGGATCAAGGCCGAGCAACTCACATGCGCCACGCACGGTATCGCGCACCGGAATCTGATCTTCAAAAAGAACCATGCCCAACCCGCAGTCGCGCGCTAATTCATTCAGGGATGTCGCAGCGCCGCCGCGGGTTGGATCACGCATCCAGCGAATGCCCGGCCCTGCCGCGTGAATGAGGGCTTCGACCAGCGGGAGTACTGAGCGCGTGTCAGAACGAAGATTGGCTTCGAAATCAAGTTCACCGCGCGCCAGCAGGATGGTGATACCGTGATCGCCGATGGGTCCGGAGAGCAGAATTCTATCGCCTACACGGACCGAGCGAGGATCGATAGTCACGCCAGGAAGCAGGCGACCAATGCCGGTCGTGGTGAGATACATCTGGTCTGCCTTGCCATGCTCGACGACTTTAGTGTCGCCGGCAGCAATGCAGACGCCAGCATCCCGCGCAGCCTTCGCCATGGCGCGGACCTCGGCTTCGAGAATGGGCGTGGGCAGCCCCGCTTCCAAAATGTAAGAAACAACCAGGGCTTCCGCCTGCGCTCCGGAGACAGCCAGATCGTTTACAGTACCGTTTACCGCAAGTTCACCGATTGAGCCGCCGGGAAAAGTCAGCGGCTTGACCACAAAACTATCTGTGGTAATCGCAACTTTCGTGCCGTCGAAGTCGACCAGGGCGGCATCGCCGAGCGGACCGGGCGCGGCCCCGAAAAGCAGGGGAGCAAAAAGGCCTTCGACGAGTTTCCGACTGGCCTTGCCTCCGGCTCCGTGTGCCATCTCGATCTGGGGGTCGCGGAACCGCGTCGGCGTGGCAGGCGTGGCGCCGGTATCGGTCAGGCGATCGAACTCAGACTTACCATTGCTGCCTTGCGGTGTTCGTAGTTGTAATACGCGGCGCATGATCCTTCCGTTGAGACCATGAGTGCGCCGATAGGATGCTCCGGCGTGCACTCGCGGCCAAAGAGTTTACACTGATGCGGCTTCAGCACGCCCTTCAAAACTTCTCCACACTGCGCGGCTTTAGGATCGGTGACGCGAATGCCCGGAACTTCGAAACGCTGTTCCGTGTCGAATTCGGCATACTTGTCGTTGATGCGCAGAGCCGACTGTGAGATGAACCCCAGGCCGCGCCACTCGAAGTACGGACGCAGCTCGAAAACCTCAGCCATAGCCCTGAGCGCAGCGGGATTGCCTTCCCAAGGGACGACCCGCTTGTATTGATTCTCGACCTTGGCCTCGCCCGCCTGCAATTGACGCAGAAGCATGACGATGGATTGCAGCATGTCGAGCGGCTCGAAGCCTGAGACTACGATGGGCTTGCGTTCATTCCGGGCGATCCACTCATAAGGGCGGCAGCCGATGACCGTGGAGACGTGACCCGGGCCGATGAAGGCGTCGAGGCGCATGTCGGGCGAGTCGAGGATCGCGCGAATCGCCGGGATGATGGTGACATGGTTGCAGAACACAGAGAAATTGCGGATACCTTCGGAACGGGCGCGCATTACAGTGAGCGCGGTGGAAGGCGCGGTAGTCTCAAAGCCGATCGCGAAAAACATAATGTGTTTTTCTGGATTGAGCCGGGCCAACTTCAGCGCATCAGCAGGTGAGTACACGATGCGCACGTCCATGCCGCGTGCTTTGTGCTCGAGCGGGCTGCCTTGCGTGCCGGGGACGCGCATCATGTCGCCGAAAGCGGCGAAGATAACGTCTGGTTCGTGCGCGATGGCGAGGCCATCATCGATTCTTCCCATCGGAAGCACGCAGACCGGACAGCCGGGACCGTGGATCAACTCGATATTTTCTGGGAGGATGTCTTTCAGGCCGAAGCGGTAGATGGCATGAGTATGTCCGCCGCAGACTTCCATCATGCGGTAGTGGCGCTCCGTGCCTGCGAGGCGGCGAATCTCGTCCGCCGTTTTCGAAATCAGTTCGGGTTCGCGGAATTCATCGACGAATCTCATGCCGATCCCTCTCGCGCGGGCTGGACGCGGATGGGCGTCAATTCATGTCCTCCAGTCCGTAACCTTTGACTTCCTGCATCGCGCCGTCGATTTCTCCCAGCATGCGGAGCGTGTTCATCTGGTCGGCAGCGTCCTGCTCGCTGATCTTGCTCATGGCGAAGCCCACGTGGACGAGAACCCAGTCGCCGGCCGCGGGCTTGTCATCCTGCAAAAGGCCGAGATCAATCCTGCGGCGGACGCCGACGACTTCGACCACTGCGGAATCCTGGTTGTCGGAGGAAATCTCGACGATCTTCCCTGGTATGGCTAGGCACATTCGGCATCCTCCGATAAAGGTTACGCTTGCTTGCGGGCGGTGATATCAAACGACAGTTTGAGTTCATCCTTGAGCTTGATTGTCCCCCCGGCCGCGGAAACCGGCTGGATCTCATAATCGCTCAGGCGGACGGAAAAATCTCCCGTGGCTCGGAGTTTATCACCGTTCAGCGCGACCCGCGCGGAAACCGGTTGTGTGCGGGTCACTCCGTGCAGCGTCAGATCTCCGTTCAAGGCCACCCAATATTGGCCTTCGCCGGTTTTGCTGGCCGTGAGGCGTGAACACTCGTACACAATCTCAGGGTAGGAATCGGACTCGATAACTTGCTCATGCATCGTCCGGTTAATTTCGTTGCGATCTTTCTCGCTCACGTCGTCTGTGTCGGTGAGGGACGCCGCATGAATCACCAGTCGCATGGAACTCTGTTCAATATTTTCAGGATTCAAGAGGATTTCACCCTCGAACTCGGGAATCGAAATCGTCGGGTTATGGCCAAATACCGAAAGCATACCCGTGGCAAAGGCCTGAACCGTAAAGTTGCTTCCCTTGGCTTCAATGACGTAGCGGACCGTGACAGCCTCCGGTGTTCCTGTAGGTTTTACGGCGTAATGCACTAGGTGAGCCTCCTGGCAATGCGAAGTAAACAATTTCCGGAAACTCCGCGACCCCTTTAATCAAACCATCGGCGAAAGCCTGCACCGTCAACTGGCTGGCTCGTTTGTCAATCACATAACGAACTGCGGCAGTGCCCGCGGCAGCACCTGTCGTCATCGAAGTCTTCCCCGGGACCGTAGCGATAAGGCGCGGTTACAGTCCGCTGCATCCCTTCGAATGATGCGAACGTAACCCAGCCTGACTACATAGCCCGCAACTTCAGATACCGGTCCAGATCCGGAAGGGCGCCCTGAGCAATGTCGCCCAGACCGATCTGGCCTAGATAGCGCCTCGCGATCGGATTGGAAAGAATCAGTCCCGCGCCGAAAACGATAAGCGCTACGCCACTGAGCATGAACAGCGTGTCCTTGTCGTTGAAGCTTCCGTTACCATTTTCCGTTGCCACGGCAGTCTCCTTTTTTCCCGAGATATTTACTGGGTTGAATACTTACTGGGTTGAATCCCGGCCCAGCTTGTCCTGAACTCTATGGATTAACGATTGCACCAGTTTGACCGCGTCTTCCACTGCGGCTTCCACGGGTGCGCTCAATCCCATTTGACCTTCTTCGCCACCTAGAGATTCTGGCTCGCAACCGACGAGCAAAATGTTCTTCAATTCGATATTCATCGCCCGCGCCATGCGCAGCACACTTTCCGGATTCATGGCATGAGCTTCCACCGTAGCCTGCGGAGCATCCCCATCGTCTAACGCTTTCAGATCTGGTTCGATCACATAGAGGGTTCCGGGAGCCTCGCCGTGCGGACATGCGTCAACCAGAATTGTCGTTTCGTAACCGTCTTGGAGAGCATATGCGAGGTCGAAGCCGCGGATGCCAAAGTCGACCACGCGCACATGGGCCGGCAGCAGCACGCTCGCCATGCGGCGAACCACTTCCACGCCAAACGCGTCGTCCCCGAGAAAAATGTTGCCGATGCCCGCAACCAGGACGGTCGATTTCTGCACGGCCGAGACTTGCGGAAAATCTTCCGGCGATAGCGGCTCAACTTCTTCCGCGTCAAAGAAGAAGCGATGACCGGGTTGGCGCAGCAATCCCATATCCTTGCCGGGGTCATCGTCCAGAACCACGCAGACATGGTGCTTGCCTTCGTAGTCCTGTTCAATGCATTCGATGGTGGCAACCTGCCCGGCGAGAGCGATATCCATCACGTCGCCGCCCTTGCGAGGGCGCAGGCGCACGCGGCTTCCCGGTTTCACTTCAACTCCGGAAATTTCCAGATGATCGAGAGGAGTTTTTTCTTCGAGGAGTTGCCATTCCCACTCGTTCATTGAGTGTCCTCCTGGGGTGGACGAGGTTGGGATGAGCGAGGATCGACCGGGCGCAGGTTGCGAAGCACGCCGTGCAACTTCATCAACTGCTCCACCGGCATGGTTTCTGTACGCTCAAGCATCTGGCGGGCGCGCTCGTCCGACTGGCTCATCTCACGCTTTTCCTCATCGGTGAGCGTCATGATGCGCAGGGAAAGAATCTCGTCAATCTCGGTTCCGTCAAAAAGATCTCCGGCACTTTCAGGAGCGATCTGCGGATAGTCGTAAAGAATGATCGGCGATGAGAGTACCGTGTCACGCTGTCCTTCTTTGCCTACGAGGACGGGCCATGTGCCCTCGTTCTCGCAACTCGCGGTGAGGTCGCTTGCTTCGTCCGGCGGTGCCAGCAGGGAAACGAACTTGCCGTCTTGCACGCTGAGAACCGTGTGTGTCGAGACGAGCGAACTCAACAGCGCTTCTTCACGATTGGTTTCTTGCGACGTGGCGAAAGGCGACCGGTTGCGAATGCGAATGCTGATCTTAAAGAATTCATCGCGCAGCCGCTCGCCTCTGATCTCCAGCATTCCCTGCAATTCGCTTTGTTCGCGGATAACGACGCCCGTGACCGGACCGGCTCCATCTCGCAGATATTCAAATTCTTTCCCGGCGGGAAACGTGAACGGCTGTGACAGTGGCGCTTCAGCCAGTGCCGCCACGCTGCATGGTGGCAAGATTATTTCCCGCTCGACTGCCTCCTGCCAGGGCTGGTAGACACGGCCTGCGACCTGGAGTCTCGCGACTAGATGAAACTCAGGGACTTGCTCATGCACCTCGCTCACCGGCCCAGTAAGTTCACCGACGGAGCGCGCCACCAACTGAAGAAACCGCACTCGAATTTCGAGTTGCGTTTGCGAGCTGGCCTCAACCAGGCATTCCGTCTGCATGGTCCAGGCTTCGCTGCTTTTTTGCGCTTCGCTGTAGGACTGCGGACAGAGCACGCCGAAATTCCAGCGCTGCTGATTCTTCACCGACGACGGCCGGTAGGGATAGAGCATGTATCCCTCGTAGAGCACCGCTTTCGCGATCTTGTCGACCGTCGCGAGGTTCATTGCTCTATCCTTCATTGGATCACCGGCTCTTCCATCGGGACAAGGGTCTCGATCGCTTCTTCCCAGGTGGGAATGCCACGCCGGACCTTGTACTGGTGCAGGCGGTCGAAGGCATCCTTGTGCAGGCAGAGCCACGCGCTGTTGGGATAGTAGGAGTCCATCATGTCGCGCCAGACCTTTACCGGCAGCTTGAATCGAGTCTCCTTGTCCCACGAAATCGGCGCGACCTGCAGTCCGCCCTCTGCGCTCGCGTAGAAAACCGTGCCGCTGAACTGAATACAGATGGGAACTTCGCCATCAGTCAGGCCGTCGAAATATTTCGTGGCTGCAATATTGAAATCGAACGTACAGGGCACGGGAAGGTCAACCACCGTCGTACTGTTGAACGAGGGCACAACGATGCTGGTGTGGGTCCAGAGCAAATTCTTCAGGGTCTGGCTCCAGCGGCTGGGCTCGTCGAACAGGTCGCGAAGACGCGCCTGATCTTCAGCAGTGTACTTGCGGCGCGTGACTTCAAGCTGAATCTGGCAGCGCAACGCGACCGTATGGATGGTTTCTTCTGCATTGGAATTAGTCAGGCGCAGCTTGAAAGCAAGCAGCGGCGACGCGGCGTTGGAAGCCACCTCGGCGCTCTCCACCTGAAAATTCAAATCAGGCATGAGATTCCTCTTCCACTTGGGATGCTGGTTTCACTTCAACCGATCGCGCTTTCAAACTGGTGAAGAATTCTCCCAGTTCCTTCCAAACTTCCGTCCCGCCGGAGAGGCCTTTCCAATGCATGCGGATGATGCCCACCAGCTTGTAGCACTCGTCGATCGGGAGCATGTAATACTCGGCGGCCGAGTATCCCCGGGAATATCCGAGACGGTTGACCAGCAGGCCTTCCACATCGGATTCCATTTCGTTGAGAATCGGATTGCGCGCCACAATGTCGTTCCAGGCTTCCAGCGCCAGCAGCGATTCGGTCGCACCCGCGGGGCTGGGATAGAGTGCCACCACCCGGTTCTCAAGGCTGCTACGGAAAAAGAACGCCATGTTGATGGGGACCATCAACCCGTTCCACTCGGCGTCCGTGAGATTGAAGCCGGGAAGCGAGCGTACGCGCCTGGGAACGCGCTTGAACTTCACTCCCTGGCCGCTGAACAGAATCGCGCAGGCGTCGCAGGTACAGAGCAGCTTGCGCTGGGCCAGTTCGATCAAGTGGGGATGATCGGGCCGCAAACCCACGCTGCACAACTCGCAGCGCTCCAGCGGCCGCTCGCGGCGGGCGAACTGGCTCAGCATTCCAAAGCCGGCCGCGGATTCCGTTGATTGCCCTGCGCTCATGATGGCAACATTTCCAAATTCGTCGTGCACTTCCTAATGCGTTTAGTCTGTGCCTTGAGGCATGTGCAGGACCGGAGCCGCTGCGCCGCTCATCAGCTTGTCCAAAGTCACAAATCCAGAAGCAGGTTTGTCTTCGAAGCCTTCGATTACCAGGGAGGTCAAATCCGGCGCCGCATCGTACATGGCGCCTTCTAACGTTGCCTGCAAGGTTTTCGCGGTTGAGCCGCACGTATGCGAACCGGTCTCCGCTCGCAGGCGGATGGCACCGTCAGTCACACTGAGCAGTTCTAATTCACATCCCTGTTTGCGCAACTGTGGCCGCACCTTGTCGACTGCCTTCACCACGCGGGTTTCGAAATCTTCCGGATGCAGGCCGTAGAGGATCAAAACGCTACTCACCAGCGAATCGCGCCCCAGTCGGTCAATGATGTTCATGCCCGGCTCGCCGGCGTCGGCGATTACGTCGAGCGCCTTCTCCAGAGCGGCACCGTGCAGATCCATCAGCGACTGCACCAGGTTTTTTGTTGCAGCGCGCACGGCCGGATCGGCGATCGATTCGATTTCCTGAACCAGCCCGCCGATGCGCTGTACGTCTTCCCGAAAATCTCTGCTGTCGGCCACAATGCTCCTTATCAACTCTGCTTCACAAAAAATTAGGAGTGAGAACGGAGTTCGGAATGCCAAACAGGCCGTTCCCCGGGTATATCTGGCAACCCGCAATCACCGCCCCCACTCCCAGGTCGCACCAGCTAGGGGTTCAGGGTTGAAGTCCAAACATTGGAGAATGATGCGTCTCCAACACTTTGCCGTTTCCCAGATACATATGCACGCCGCACGGCAAACAAGGATCGAAGCTTCGTACCGCACGCATGATATCGATTCCCTTGAACTTGTCGGGACCATTCTCCTCGAAGATCGGCGTGTTCTGCACCGCGTCCTCATACGGACCGGGCGTGCCGTAAATGTCGCGCGGATTGGCGTTCCAGGGCGTCGGAGGATACGGATGATAGTTGGCGATCTTACCTTCTTTGATCACGACATGATGCGAGAGCACGCCGCGAACTGCTTCGTGGAAGCCGCAACCGATGGCCTCCTCAGGCACCTTAAACTCCGTCCATGTCTTGGTGTGGCCGGCGTGCAACTCTGCGAGCGCTTTTTCCATAAAGTGCAAAGCAGCGCAAGCAGCATACACCTGGAAGTAAGTTCGTGCGCGGTCGCGTTCGATGGCGTTGCTCCACTTGGGAATCTTCCACTCGAATTCGACCTCGGGCAGCGACGTAGTCTTCGGCAGATACATCTTCACGCTGCTACCCGTGGCCTTGATGTAGCCGATGTCAACCAGGCCGGCCAGCGCGGTCGCCCAGAGGCGAGCGATCGGACCGCCTCCGGTATCCATCGCCAGGTGATCCCCGGTGCGCTTGTCGAACCAGCGCGGCGACATCACCCAGGTGTACTTGCCGCCGAAGTCGCGCTTCTGCGGGCGGGGAATCGTGGTCTGGTTCCACGGATGGTTCTTGTCCACCGGATTTCCCAGAGGATCGGTCTTCACGAACGTCTGCTGGATTCTTCCACTCATCGTAGTAAGAGCTGCCCAGCAGAATGCGAATGTTCAGGTTGATATCCACCAGATCCGTGGTGACCAGCTTGCCGTCGACCACAATGCCAGGAGTGACGAACATCCCGCGGCCCCAGTTCGTCATGTTCTTGTAGGTGTAATCGCAAACATCGGGATCATTGAACGAACCCCAACAAGCCAGCAGCACGCGCCGCCGGCCCACTTCCTCATAACCGGGCAGCGCGTCGTAGAAGAAGTCGAAAAGGTCATCGTGCAGGGGCACGACCTTCTTCATGAACTCGACATACTTCATCAGGCGGACCAGGTAGTCGGTAAACAGCTGGACCGTGGGAACGGTGCCGACGCCGCCGGGATACAGAGTGGAAGGATGCACGTGGCGGCCTTCCATCAGGCAGAACATCTCACGCGTCATGCGGCTCATCACCAGGGCTTCGCGGTAGAACGCTCCAGTAAACGGATTGAGCGCGGTCATGATGTCGGCGATGTTTTTGTATCCATGCAGGTTGGAGTGCGGAGCTGGCGTCGACTTGAGCCTTGGCCCAGACCTTAGGATTGGTTTCCTTGACCATCTGCTCGCAGAAGTCCACGCCGACCAGATTGTCCTGGAAAATATTGTGATCGAACATGTACTCGGCGGCTTCGCCGAGATTCACGATCCACTCGGCGATCGGAGGCGGTTTCACGCCGAACGCCATGTTCTGCGCATAGGTAGCGCATGTGGCGTGGTTGTCGCCGCAGATTCCGCAGATGCGGCTGGTGATGAAGTGAGCGTCGCGCGGGTCCTTGCCCTTCATGAAGATGCTGTACCCGCGAAAGATGGACGAGGTGCTGTGACACTCGACCACATGCTTGTTCTCGAAATCGATCTTGGTGAAGATGCCCAGGCTGCCCACGATGCGGGTGATCGGGTCCCAGTTCATTTCCACCAGATTCTTACCCTCGCTGGGAACGTCCTTTGGTCGGTGCGGTAATGGTGCTCATTCGATCGCTCCTTTGCCTTCTCGGCGGGTCCTCGCGGTGTTTGTCTCAGTGGTCTCTCAGTAAGATCGTGCGTGGTATCCGGTGGTCAGTTCCGCGCGCGGATGGCGCCACTTCGGTTCCTTGTTGACGGTGGCCTGGGTTATGGACCGCAACGCGCGAATCGCGCGGCCATAGGCGCCCACGGCTGCTCCTGGAAACCTTCGCTCCCGGGGGTTCATCCATGAAAGGCATGAACTTGTCGGGGAATCCGGGCATGGTGCAGCCGATGCAGATGCCGCCTACGTTGGGGCATCCGCCGATTCCCGCCATCCAGCCTCGTTTCGGCACGTTGCAGTTCACCACCGGGCCCCAGCATCCCAACTTCACGATGCACTTGGGCGACCCATACACTTCGGCGAAGTCGCCCTGCTCGTAGTAGCCGGCACGATCGCAGCCTTCGTGGACCGTCTTGCCGAACAGCCACGTGGGACGCAGTTGATCGTCGAGCGGAATCATGGGCGCAAGTCCGGCCACCTGATAGAGCAGATAGAGAACCGTTTCCATGAAATTGTCCGGTTGCACCGGGCATCCGGGAACATTGACGATCGGCAGACCGGCCTTCGACCGCCAATCCCAGCCAAGATAATCCGCAAGGCCCATGCTCCCGGTCGGATTGCCTTCCATGGCGTGAATGCCGCCGTAGGTGGCGCAAGTGCCGCACGCCACGACCGCCAGCGCCTTGGGAGCGAGCCGGTCGATCCACTCATTGGTGGTGATCGGCTGACTGGTTTTAGGATCGGTTCCGAGGCCGGCCCAATATCCTTCCTTCTTGATCTTTTCGTTCGGAATGGAACCTTCGACCACCAGGACGAACGGCTCGAGTTGGCCCTTCTCGGCCATGTACCAGAATTTCATGAAGTCATCTCCGTTCTCATATGCGAGCACGGGATTGTGCAGGTGCACCTTGGGAAGTCCGGGAATCGCTCCCAACAGAACATCCTCGATGCTGGGTTGAGTAGCTGCAGTCACTGAAACCGAGTCTCCATCACAGCCCAAACCGGCCGTGATCCAGAGTATGTGTACCTCGGCGACAGGGGATGGTTTTTGCGTGACTCGACCGTACGGAACTGTTTCCGCTGCCATAGTTCTCCTTTCCCACATCAACCGTTAAGGACGGAGGCCGACGAATTATTGAGTTGGGAATCACCCCTGTATAGACAAAGACCAGGAGCGGTTCTCTTTAGAATTTGCCGATTAGAGTTCCTACCCGGAACACTAAGTGTGCGGGGCTAGGATCAACAATACGGGGGATACCTGACAAGCGGGAGCGCCACATTTTAACCTTGGGGGAAGCACTACAAATGGAGTCGGGGATTCCCTGATGGCTTCATATGACGATCGGAATTCAAAATGTATAAGGAAGCGGTAGCAGAGGGGCAGGGAAGGACTTGGACGGGACTCCCGATCAGCCCGCTTTTTCATTCATGTTCCACTGAATGGCATGCTGCATCAACTCGCGGGCGCTGCGCAATGACAGCTTTTCCTTGATGTGGGCCTGATAGGATTCGACGGTTTTTATGCTGAGATGAAGTTCTTCTGCAATCTGCCGGGTTCCGTGGCCCTCTCCGATCAGGCGAAACACTTCCAGTTCGCGGTCGCTGAGATCGGCGATGGAAGAGTTGCGCAGAGTGCCAGCGCCGGTGATGTAGTGCTTCAGCATCTGGTTGGCGATGCGGTCGCTAACGTAAATTTCTCCACTGAGAATGCGGCGCACCGCGACCAGCACTTTTTCCGTGGCCTCCTGTTTCATGATGTAGCCATTGGCGCCGGCGCGAAGGGCGCGCTCCGCATAGATCGACTCATCGTGCATGGAGAGGATTAACACCGGCAGAGTGGGATGGGTGGTCCGGATGGTCTTCAGCAAGTCAAGGCCATCAGGGCCGGCGAGTGAGATGTCGACGATGAGAACATCGGGATGGGCCGAGGCCAGCACGTGCAGCGCGCCCATGGCCTCTTCGGCTTCGCCACACACCAACATGTCGGGCTCGCGATTAATGAGCAGGGCCAAACCCTGGCGCACGATGGGATGATCATCCACCACGAGGATTCTTTTCTTGGCGACGCTCTGATTCTGCGATTTGGAAGTTACACTCATGACGTTACGCTCATGATTCAGTTCTTGTTCACTTCGCTTCTTCATCCCCAACCGGGAACAAGCACGTGACCATAGTCCCGCCGGTGGGGATGCGTTGTACTTCGAGTGATCCTCCAACCATCCTGGCCCGGTAATTCATCAGGTGAAGCCCCATGCCTTTTCCTTTTGTGCTGGAAACGGTGCTGCCGATTCCGTAGCCGTCATCCTGGATGGTGAGCGCCCCCTGGTGCTGAACCACGGCGAGGCGAATCACGATCTGGCGGGCGTGGCCGTGCTTGATCGCGTTGTTCACCGCCTCACGAGCGATATAGTAAAGATGCGTCGCCACTGTGTCATCGTGAATGAGCACAGGAGTAAGACACTGGAACCGGCAGCTCACCGCAAACAAATCTTCCACTTCGCCCGCCAGTTGCTGCAGGGCAGACATAAGGCCCTGTGCGTCAGACACCACTGGAAGTAATCCGCGCGCCAATTCGCGCGTCTTATGGATCGCCTCATTCACCAGGTTCACGATTTTCGCCGCGTCAGAAGCCTCAGGCAGGTTCTTTTCCATCAGTTTCTGTTCCTGCACTTTGCTCATGAAGGCAATGCCGGTAAGATGCTGTCCCAACCCATCGTGCAGATCCTGCCCGATGCGGCGCTGCTCGCGCGCGCTAATCTCCAGGATCGTTTTTTCCAGATGTTTGCGCTCGGTGATGTCGCGAATCGCGCTTGAGACCAGCACGCCCTCCTCGGTTTCCAGGGGACTCAAGCTGATCTCCACGGGGAACTCGCGGCCGTCTTTATGCAGACCGTAGAGTTCGTTGCCCGTTCCCATAGGGCGCACGCGCGGTTCTCCGAAAAAATGCTTCCGGTGTTCAGGATGTTTTTGGCGCATACGCGCCGGCACCAGCAGTTCGAGTTCTTGCCCCAGCAACTCCTCGCGCTGGTATCCAAATAGCTTTTCCACCTGGGCGTTGACCAGGACAATCCTGCCTTCTCGATTCACCACCACAACCGCGTCGGGGGCAGCTTCCAGCAATCCGCGGAACTTGATCTCGGCGCGCTTTCGCTCGGTTATGTCGCTGCCCGACGCGATGATGTACGAGGCACTTTCGCTGGCGCCGGGGAGGACAGTAGTAGACCAGGCAATCGTTCGCTGCCTGCCGTCGCGGCTCATCCATGACGTCTCATACTCATGAGACCGCTGGTCGGCGAGCGTCTCATAAAACGACGTTCTGAATCGTTCCGCTTCTTCGGGAACCAAAAACAAATCCCAGATAACTTTGCCATGAACCTCGGCGAAGGAATATCCCATCATTTGTTCACAGGCGCGATTGAAGCGGATGATCCGGCCTTCCGGGTCGAGCACCAGAACCAAAGCACCCACGGTATCGAGAATGGCGGAGACGACGTTGCGCTCTTCCTGCAACGCTTCTTCGGTCCGCTTGAGATCGGTGATGTCAAAGCCTACGCCATGAATGAACCAGGGCTCTCCGTCCTCTTTGCGGATCATCTTGGCCTCGCAATGAAACCAGATGACGCGGCCATCGCGGGCAATCACACGATAGGCGGAACGCAGCGAATTGCCGGTGAGAAACATCTCCGCCGCTTCCGCGCTCCAGCGCTGCTTATCGTCAGGATGAATGTGGCTGTACCAGCGGACGGGATCTTCCAGCCACTCTTCCTGGGAAAAACCCAGCGCAGCTTCGATCTGAGGGCTGACGTAGGCCTCGCCGATGCCTCGATCGAGGTAAGCCATAAACACTACTGCGGGAATCTGCTCGACCAGGGCGCGATATCGGGCTTCGAGATTGGGCAGTTGCGAATCGGCGGACCATCCCTGGTCTGGCTTTTCCGGCGGATAGACGACACGTTTCGCCTTGGATAAAGAAGGGTTGTCGGTAAAGACTCCTGCCAAGCTCTGAAGAATTTCCTCGGCCTGCGCGGGAGTCAGGTCGGGCTCGGCGAGCGCGGAAGGATCATCGACGGAAGGAAGGCCGTCACTCGATCCGTTCGATTGCTTCGGCCACGAAAACGAAACCATGATTACTCCACACTAACGCGCACGCTTGCGCCAACTCGGTTCTTTGTTCAGGGACGACTGCGTGAAGCGGCGCAAGGCGTGAATCGCTCGCCCATACGTTTGCACTGCGGCCGAGGACAAAAGCGAACCCGGCGGCTGATTCATGAAGGGCATGAACTTGTCGGGAAAGCCCGGCATGGTGCATCCGATGCAGATGCCGCCGACATTAGGACATCCGCCAATGCCGCCCATCCATCCCCTTTTTCCAACGTTGCACTGAACCACCGGGCCCCAGCACCCCAGCTTCACAATGCAGAGCGGGGAACCGTATTCTTCGGCGAACTGCGCCTGCTCGTAGAAGCCGCCGCGGTCGCAGCCTTCGTGCACGGTATTGCCAAAGAGCCATGTGGGCCGCAATGCTTCGTCGAGCGGAATCATGGGCGCGCGGCCGGCCGCCATGTAGAGCAGATACAGCAGCGTTTCCATGAAATTATCGGGTTGCACCGGACAGCCGGGCACGCACACGATGGGAATGCCCGCTTTCGATTTCCACTTCCATCCCAGGTAGTCGGGCAGGCCCATACATCCAGTCGGATTGCCTTCCATCGCATGAATTCCGCCGTAGGTGGCGCAGGTTCCCGCCGCCACTACTGCCCACGCGTGCGGAGCGAGACGGTCAATCCATTCACAGGTTGTGATCGGCTGGCCAGTCTTAGGGTCGGTGCCGAGCGATGCCCAGTATCCTTCCTCTTTATTGTGCTCGTTGGGGACGGAGCCTTCGAGCACAAGAATGAAATTGTCGATCTTGCCCTCCGCGGCTTCGCGGAATGGCTTTAGGAAATCATCGCCATTCGCCAAGGCGAGGAAGGGATTGTGCAGGGTTACTTTCGGAGTCCAGGGCAGAGCGCCCAGAACAACTTCTTCGATGCTGGGCTGGGTGGCCGCGGTCATGGCGATGGTGTCGCCGTCGCAACCGAGCCCGGCAGTGATCCAGAGGACATCGATTTCCTTGATCGCGCTGCCGGTCGGGGCCATTGAGCATCACCGCGAGTACGGATGGCTATTCTATCAATTAATTGGAGTTAATCCAGTCTTGCGCAGTTTGGGCCCCAAGGTTGCTGAGATGGGTAAGGGTCCGTTAATGCAGGCGAACTTGGTCATGTGACCATCGTCACATACAGCAGTGACAATTGCTACGGCATGGAATACCGAATGCATTAGAATGAATTCAGAGAATAGCTTTCGAGAGTTCCAGGTAAGGCATGGCGACTCCCTTGAAGCAAGCGTCTCGACGAAGGTCAACGATGGCTGACGACACTCCAACCGCGTGGTTTCACAGCAACCGCTACACCGAGCAGGCGGCATGCGAGCATTGCGAGGGGATTATCCGTCACGAGTCTTGGTGTATCACGGCGAATCCCGTCGTCTATTACGCCTATGAGGTGGTTGCGGAGCCGAGCAAGCTGACGGTTGGCGACGGCCTCATCCTCCACTCCCTCGGCGTGACCTGGGTAGGGAAAACATGTCAGGGCAACTGCGTGACGGCCTAGTCACGCGGAGATCTTGCTTGAGTACAAAGCCATCCCCACAACGGCATCCATCCCCAACGCATCGAGGTTGTCGATTTCCTGCTGCGTTGTAATACCGCCGGCGACGATCAGCCGCCGCGACGTGGCCTTTCGGATCGCACGCACAGTGTCGATCGGAATTCCTCCCATCAACCCTTCGGTATCGATGTGGGTGTAGAGAAAAGTTTCGCAAAACGGTTCGAGCGCCCGAATCATATCGAACGCGGTGAGGGCAGTCTCCGTTCGCCAACCGTCAATCGCAACCCGCCCGGCCCGGGAATCGAGAGCAAACACCAGCGCCGCCGTGCCGAGCGCTTTTGCCAGCGCGGCGGCAAACTGCGTGTCGATCTTGCCATCTTTTAACAACGAAGAACCGAGAATGACCCTGCTCGCACCCGCATCCAAAAGTTCCCGCGCCGTTTCGATATTGCGAATTCCGCCGCCCACCTGGCAGTTGAGCCTTTTTACAATCTGATCCACAATCAGCCGGTTGTTCCCAGCGCCACGTGCGGCATCGAGATCAATCACCTGCACTAGGGGATATTTGGAAAAGCGCTCGATCCAATAATCGAAGTTGTCGAACTCCAGCGCCTTCTTCTCGCCCTGCACCAACTGCACAATCTTGCCGCCCATCAGGTCGATTGACGGAATCAGCATGGCCACCTCACAGGAATTGAGGCCTCACGCAGTTCGCGTTTCAGTTCGGCGATGTCCTCAAGGCCGAAGTGAAAGATGGAAGCCGCCAGAGCCGCATCGGCGCGGCCGTCGCGAAACACTTCGATGAAATCGGGCGCCGATCCTGCTCCGCCTGAGGCAATCACGGGAATCGAGACGGCCTCGGCCACGGCGCGCACCAGTTCACAGTCAAAGCCGGATTGAGTTCCGTCGCGATCCATCGAAGTCAGCAGGATCTCGCCCGCTCCACAAGCAGCCGCTTCCCGCGCCCATTCGATTGCATTGCGGCCCGTCGGCACGCGTCCCCCGGAGACACAGACTTCAAAACCTGTGTCGGACTTTCTTGCATCGATGGCCACGACTACTGCCTGCGAACCAAAGCGGCCCGCGATCTTGCCGATCAATGTGGGGTCGCGCACCGCAGCCGAATTGATCGCGATCTTGTCAGCTCCCGCGTCAAAGACCGCGGCGGCATCGTCAAGCTGGCGAATTCCTCCGCCGACGGTGAATGGAACAAACAGCGAGCGCGCGGTGCTGCGAACGGCGCCAAGCAAGGTGTTCCGGTTTCCGCTGGTCGCGGTGATGTCGAGCAGCACAATCTCATCAGCGCCGCTGCGCGCGTGTGCCGCGGCGCACTCCGCCGGATCGCCGGCGTCGCGCAGATTCCTGAACTTCACACCCTTCACCACGCGGCCGCCATCCATGTCGAGACAGGCGATGATGCGCTTAGTCAACACATCAGACCTCGCAGAAATTCTTCAGGATCGCGAGTCCCACGTCTCCTGATTTCTCGGGATGAAACTGCACTCCGAAAATGTTGCCGCGCTCAACCGCGCCGGCAAACTGCAGTCCGTAGTCAGTAGCCGCCGTTGTTTCGGCGACTAACGGCGCGTGAAAAGAGTGCGTGTAATAAACAAATGAATCCTGGGCGATCCCCCGCAGCAAGCGCGACCCCGGCTGGACTGCAATAGAATTCCAGCCAACGTGTGGCGATTTCACTGAAGATGGAAACAGCCTGCACTTGCCGGAAAAAATTCCTGCTCCGGCAATCTCGCCGCATTCCTCACTGCCTTCGAAGAGCCATTGCATCCCCAGGCAGATCCCGAGGAATGGCTTGCCGGCAGATGCGGCTCGCAGCAAGGCTTCGCGCAGTCCCGAGCGATCCAGAGCTCGCAGCGAGGAAAAGTGTCCTACTCCGGGGAACACGATTTTGTCCGCCGCCGCCACGGTTTCTGGTTGGTCGGTCACTTTGATGTCAGCGCCGAGATAGTCAAATGCCTTCTTTACCGAATTCAGATTGCCAGCACCGTAATCCACGATGGCAATCATAGAAGTCCCTTGGTGCTCGGCAGCATGCGTCCCAGGCGCCGGTCGCGCGAGCACGCTACGCGTAGCGCGCGCGCGAAAGCTTTGAAAGTCGCTTCAATCTTGTGATGGCTGGAGCGGCCGTAAAGCACCCGCGCATGAACATTGGCGCGAGCGCCACGCGCAAATCCCTCGAAGAAATCGGGCACTAATTCGACTCGCAGATCGCCCACGCGCACCGCGCGGACTTTTGTATCGACGACTGCGGCCGCCCGCCCGCCGAAGTCCACAGCAGCCAAGCCGAGAGTTTCATCCATGGGCATGACAAAGTAACCGGCACGTAGAATTCCGCGGCGATCGCCTAAGGCGCGGTCGAAAGCCTCGCCCAGCGCGATCCCGACATCTTCCACCGTGTGGTGCTGATCCACATCCAGGTCGCCAATAGCACGAAGTTTCAGGTCGAACGCACCGTGCCGCGCAAAAAGTTCCAGCATGTGGTCAAGAAAACGGATTCCCGTTGACACTTCGTAGTTGCCGCGGCCCTCAATCGTGAGCGCAATCTGAATCTCGGTTTCCGCAGTCTTGCGATGCAGCTTCGCTTTCCTCACGCTTTTACCTCACGGCACACTCCGAGTTCCGCAATCACCTCGCGCAGGGCGGCAATCAGAGTCTGCGTGTGTTCCTGCGATCCCACGGTCAAGCGAACGCAGCCTGCTGAGCCGGGATCGGTGTGCCGGTCGCGCACGAGAATTCCGCGCGCGCGCAAGGCTTGAACGAATTCGGCATGGGCGGGGCCAACACGCACAAGCACAAAGTTTGCGCGGCTCGGCCAGTAGTGCAGGCCGAGAGTCTTGAGTTCCTGCTCCAACATTCCGCGGCCACGCTGCACCTCGGCAACATAGTGTGCGACGTACTCCTGACCTCGAAGCGCTTCCGGCAACACTGCAAGAGCGGCCGCATTCACGTTGTAGGGCGAAGCCACGCGGCGCACCATCGCGATTTGTTCCGCAGTTCCGGCGAGAATGCCGATGCGCAGGCCCGCCAATCCATAGGCCTTGGAGAATGTTCTTGCAACAAAAAGATTCGCCGGCAACGGTGCGTGGCTGAGAATCGTCTCGCCGTGAAACTCGTAATAGGCTTCGTCCACCAGCACCGCTGCGTGAGGCGCGGCCCGGGCGATCTTTAGCAGGACTTCGCAGGCCACCGCTGCTCCCGTCGGATTATTCGGATTTGCCACCGCGATGAGCCGCGTGCGTGGAGCTGATCATCGAGAGCACGTCTTCTAAAGGAAAAGCAAAGTTCTCGCCGGCAAGAACCTGCACCACGCGCGCGCCTTCGGCCTGAGCGAAAATCGCATACATGGCAAATGTGGGCACGACGATGACCGCTTCGTCCCCGGGATCGAGATAGGTCGAGCACAGCAGATGAATCGCCTCATCCACGCCATTGGTGAGCAGAACCTGCGCCGCATCAAGTCCGAGAAAGTCGGCCACTTCGCGTTCCACGGGCTCGCGCTCGGGATAGCGTGCCAGCGACTCGGCATCCAGCGAGCGTAGCTGCGCCAGCACGCGCGGCGAACAACCGATGGTGCTCTCGTTGAAATCAAGACGCAGGCCCTGACGTCCAGCCAGCGGCGGGCGATAGGCGTGCAGCCCTTTCACGGCGGCGCGGGCCTCAAGCATCATCATCTGAGCACCTCACGCGCAACGATTCGGCGTGCCCGCGCAAGCCTTCAGCTTCAGCGAGAGCAATCGCCGGCGCGATTCGTCGCATCCCTGCGCGGGTAACCTCCTGGCACGCAATGATGCGAACGAAATCCAGCACGCTCAAACCGCCGCGCACGCGCGCCATCGCCCCCGTGGGCAGCACGTGATTCGGACCAGAGATGTAATCGCCCGCAGCTTGGGGCGTGAACTCATTCAGAAAAACCGAGCCCGCATTTCGCACCGCCGGCGCCAGCGCTGCCGGCAGCGTGAGATGCTCGGGCGCAATTCGGTTTGCGGTCTCGACTGCCTGATCGAGAGAGGCAACCAGAAGGATCGCTCCACGACGAGAGAGCGATTGCGCGGCAACAGGATTTGCCCGCGTGCGCTGTTGCACTTCGGCGTGCACAGCTTTCGCCAATGCACGCGAATTCGTGATGAAGACGCAGAGCGCATCAGGATCATGTTCCGCCTGCGACACCAGATCACACGCAATAAAAACTGGATCGCCACTCTCGCTGATGAACACGCCTTCCGTAGGACCGGCCAGAAACTCGATGGCACAATCGAACGCAACCAGTTTCTTCGCGGCGGTGACATATCGATTGCCCGGGCCCACGATCTTGCTCACGCGCGGAATGCTCTCCGTACCATAGGCAAGGGCAGCGACTGCTTGTGCTCCGCCAACGCGGTAAAATTCGCGCACGCCGAGAAATGCGGCCGCCGCTAAAGTTGCCTGCGCCGGACGCGGCGATATCACGCGAATCTGTGGAACACCCGCGACTTGCGCCGGAATCACCGTCATCAGCACCGTGGAAGGCAACGGATAGCGGCCGCCGGGAACATAACATCCCACCGATTCCAGCGGACGCACCAACTGCCCCACGCAAACGCCGGGATGAATTTCCCGCCGCCACTCCTGCGGTTTCTGCCACTCGCAATAGCGGCGAATGTTCTCCGCAGCTTGGGTGATCGCGTCTTGCAGTTCCGGAGAAGTCTTCTGCCATGCCTCATGCAGTTCCGCCTCAGGCACGCGCAAAGGCTCGGCCTTCCCCAATCCGTCCCACTTTGTCGAGTAAATCCGCAAAGCGCGATCTCCATTGCGCCGCACATTGCTCACGATGCGCCGCACGGCCGGCTCAACCTCAGCCAGATCGGTCGCTCCGCGCTGCTCGAGCGCTCGCACATACCGGTCACGCTTCGGGCCGTCAAGAATGCGCATGCGCATCACATCACCACCTTGTTCAGGGGATATTCGACGATCCCCTGCGCATTCGCTTCTTTCAACTTCGGAATCAGCGTCCAGGCGGTCTGCTCTTCGATAATGGTGTTGACCGCGACCCATTCACCGTCGGCCAAGGGCGCGACCGTAGGATTCTTCAACGCCGGAAGCAATGCCAGAACCTCGGCCAAATCTGGCTTGCGCACATTGAGCATCAGACCTACGCGGCCCTGTGCGGCCATGGCTCCGCATAGCATCACCGCGAGATTTTCGATCTTGCGCCGCCGCGCGGGATCGGCCCATGCCGCCTTGTTCGCAACCAGTTGCGGGTTCGACTCCAGTACCGTTTCGATAATCCGCAGATGATTGGCGCGCAGCGAACTTCCGGTCTCCGTGACTTCGACAATGGCATCGGCCAGCAGCGGCGGCTTTACTTCCGTCGCGCCCCACGAGAATTCAACTCGAACCTGCACCTTCCGGCTGGCAAAATAGTTCCTCGTGAAACTCACTAGCTCTGTGGCGACGATGCGGCCTTCAAGGTCTTCAGGTTTCTGGAATGCGGAATCCTCAGGCACGGCCAGCACCCACTTTACTTTGCCCATGCTTTGCTTCGAATAAATCAGGTCGGTAACGCTCACCACCTCGAGGCCGCTTTCGAGCACCCAGTCCAGACCGGTCAGGCCGGCATCGAGCGCGCCGTGTTCCACGTATCGCGCCATCTCCTGCGCGCGGATGAGCATGCACTCGATTTCAGGATCGTCGGTGGCGGCGAAATAAGATCGCGCATTCGTGTAGACCCGCAGGCCGGCGCGGGTAAACAGGCTGAGTGTCGCGTCCTGCAGACTTCCCTTGGGAATGCCGAGACGAAGTTTCATGGCCGCCGCGCCTCTTTTTCTAATTCCAAAGAGGGTCCCGCCGTCTGCGGCGCCGCGCCCACCGGCAGTTCCTCGGTGAAGCAGGATCGTGAACCAGTGTGGCAAACTTTGCCTGGGCCCAAAACGTGTACGCGAAACAACACCGTGTCACGGTCACAGTCCGTCCATGCTGCGACAACTTCCAGGCGATTGCCGGATGTCTCCCCTTTGGTCCACAGCTTCTGCCGGGTACGGCTGTAAAACGTGACGAAGCCGGTCAGCAAGGTTGCCTGCAAGGCTTCGCGGTTCATGAAGCCCAGCATGAGCAACTCCGCGGTGTCCGCATCCTGAATGACGGCGGGCACCAGCCCTTGCATTTTGTCAAAGTCGATCTCCATCGCAACCTCCTCTTTCCTTCCACCACTTCGATCAAACCCGCATCAGAAACAAAAATCCCGCTGCTGCGAGGTTCGCGTCAGCGGGCTTGGATTTTGGATTAGTGCTGTAGCTCTTATCCGCCGTCCTCCGCCGACGCGCTCATCGTTTGGTGATGATGGTGGCGGTGATGGCGGGGCGAACTCATAACGACCCTATGGTAGTACGCTGGCTTCTCGGCGTCAATCGCGTTCCAACATTGCGTGGCGGCTCAACCGACTGGGATCAACCTACTCCAGGCTGAGTTCCATCTTGCCTTGTTTCGCGAAGCGGATGTGCAGCTTCTTCTCTTTTCCGCTCACAAACTCACCCGTCACCGTATCGGACTGAGCGTCCTTGGCTGCGCCTGGAGTCACCTGCACCCGGAGAAGATGTTTTCCGGGCGAGACTTGCATGGCATGGAATTCATGCCCCTGCACTTGGTGGAATACGACCAGATGTTTCTTGTCGATTCCTTCCAGGGTGAGCCTATAAGTCAGGTTTTCATCGATCCAGATCGACAAACGGGCATCCGCGAACTTGTGCTCCACTTCGATTTCCAGCATAGCCGGAGAGGCTTGCGAGCTTGGCGGTGAAGCCGGCGATGAAGCGAGCGGTGAACTAGGCGTTGCGCCGGACACGGCCACTTTCGCCGAGGGTGGACTGACTCGAGCCGCTGCCTTCCTAGGTTTTTTCACTGTCGGAGCGGGCTCGGCTTTGGGCTGAGCAACGTCTTCTGCCTGGGGCGGCACTATTTTGGCAGCTGTTATTACTGGCGGATTCTTCGGTGCTGCTGCATGGGGCCAAAGTACATGACTTATACGCAGGCCAAAGACAGAAAGTCCCACCAGCAGCAAAGCCCCGGCGAAAGATTGTTTCCGCAAATTCTGCAGCAGGATCTCCGATGGACGCTCGCCACGGGGCGAAGCGCGCCTGCTGATGCGCGGACGGGCTCCGGTCCCGAGTGCGGAGAGATCTGACGAGGTACTTTCCTGCGCATTCTGAACGATGCCGGCCGCCATCGCACCGGTCTGATTTGCGTTGCCGCGCGGATCTCGTCCCTCGCGTAGCGCCTGGATGTCCTGCATCATCTCCATACCGCGCTGATATCGTTGGGCGGGATCTTTCGCCATGGCTCGCGAAATAATGTAGTCGAGTCCCAGCGGCAGATCGGTATCGAGCACCGTCGCCGGCACCGGCTCGCGATTGACTACCTTGTAGGAAACCGTAAGCGCGCTGTTGCCTTGGAACGGCCGGTAGCCCGTCACGATCGTGTATAGAATCACGCCCAGGGAAAACAGGTCCGAGCGCCCATCCACCTCATCGCCATTCAATTGCTCGGGTGACATGTAAGCGGGTGTGCCTAACACGCGTCCTGCCAGCGTGTAGTTGGCGAGGTTTAGCTTGGCTACTCCGAAGTCGGCGATTTTGGCATGACCGTCTTCCGTGATCAGAATGTTCGAGGGCTTCAGATCGCGGTGAACCACGCCTTGACTGTGCGCGTAATCGAGCGCATCCGCAAGTTCGAGGGTGAGCTGCAGTGCCATCTCCTGCGGCAGCTTGCGGTCGGCCCGCGCCAGCTGCTTGTCGAGGGATTGCCCTCCAACGAACTCCATTACGATATAAGGGGTGCCGGTCTCCACATCCTCGCCCACATCGAAGATGGTGACGATTCCTGGATGCGACATTCGCCCCGCGGCTTCCGCTTCCCGGTAGAAACGCTGGCGATATTCATGCTCCTCTTCCGGAGGCTGGCCGGCCAGGGAGATGGTTTTCACCGCGACCACGCGGTTGATCTTAGGATCGCGCGCCTGGTAGACCACTCCCATGGCTCCCCGGCCCAACTCGGTCAGGATCTCGTATCGCCCGAAGCGTCCACCCTTGGGATCGTCCATAGCCATCTGCTGTTCTAGAGTTTCGTTGCAACCTCACTGGCTGCTGCTGCTACAGCCTTGTCAGCGGATCCCGTAATGACCACCACGCCGATCACGTTTTCGTTCAGCGTATCTGCGAGCTTCTTCGCCTGGGCCAGAGTGATTCCATTCAACAGTTCGAAGCTGATCTGAACGCCCCGAAGCGCGGGGATGGTGTCATGGTTAAGGCGGACTTCAACCATAATTGGCCCGCCCAGCTTGCCGGCTCCGAAACAAACCCCTGCTTTTTCAATTTTGCTTGCCTGCATGAATTGCACCTGATGTGTGCGGACACGTCCGTACCGCCCCAGCCCCGAGCGGAGGGGGAACGGCACCCACCTATCGACATTTTGTACCCGCAGTACGATTCGTCCAAGGTTACCAACGTGTTCCGAAGGGGAATTTCCTGCGTCCGACAGCGAACAGTTTGCGCGATTCCCCACCGCTTCAAGTTTTTGGATTTTGGGAGTGCGGAGGACGAGATAAACTGCTGCCATGCCTGGCGCTATTCATCCCCGCGTACAGGTGCCGACTCTCGAGACTGAGAGGCTCAAACTCCGTGGCCACCGGCTTGACGATTTCACGCACTCGGCGGCGATGTGGGCGGACCCCATCGTAACTCGATTCGTGGGCGGCAAACCCCTTAGCGAAGAAGAGTGCTTGGAGGAGGCTTCTGGGCTACGTTGGCCATTGGTCTTTGCTGGGTTTCGGCTATTGGCTGGCCGAGGAGAAGGCCACGGGTAACTTCATCGGAGAGATTGGTTTCGCCGACTACAAGCGCGACCTCGAACCATCGCTGAAACGCATCCCCGAAATTGGCTGGGTCCTCGCCTCGCAAGCACACGGCAAAGGCTACGCGACTGAAGCCGTCCGCGCAGCCGTTGCCTGGGGCGATTCGCACTTTCCATCGGTCCGCACCGCCTGCATCATTGCTCCCGACAATCTTGCCTCCATTCGAGTCGCGGTGAAATGTGGATATCGGGAATTCGCGTCCGCGAAGTATAAGGGCACATCCGACGGTGATGTTTGTTCGCGAACCGGGCGTGTAGCGCCGCCGTCTCGGCGGCTGTCCGGCGGGCGTCCCGCCCGCGCCGTCGGTGCGAGGATGCCGCAGAACAATTTCCATCCGTTGCGGCGGAGCGCGGTGATACGATATCCGGCTGCTTCAAGATTCGAGATATTGGAACTGAAGATGACAAGAGCTGCCCGCTCCGTAGCATCGCCGAGACGTTGTTTGCATCGAGGACTTCCGGCCCATCGCGCGCCAAAGAGTGCCGCAATCAGTATTCGACTACCTCGATGGCGGCGCCGAAGGCGAAGTCACGCTCCGCGAAAACTGCCGGATATTTAACGACGTCACTTTTCGGCCGCGGCATGCGGTCGCGATTGCGGACTGCGAGCTTGTGCACGACGGTTCTTGGCTTCAAGCTTGCTCTTCCGTTCCTGCTCGCGCCGGTCGGCTACAGCCGGCTCATGCATCCCGGAGGCGAAGTGGCTGCCGCGCGAGCCGCCGGCAGGGCCGGCACTGGCTACATTCTCTCGACGATTTCCGGACACAAGCTTGAGGATGTAAAGGCCGGCTCGTCCGGACCCGTTTTCTATCAGCTCTATCTGATGGGCGGGCGCGGGGCTGCCGAGGCCGTGATCGAAAGAGCGCGCGTAGCCGGATTCTCCGCGCTGGTCGTCACCATCGATACTCCGGTGTCTGGAATCCGCGAGCGCGATTACCGCAACGGCATGAAAGAACTCATCAGCGGCGGACCGTGCTGGAAAAAATTCCCTATCTTCCGCAAATTCTTTCGCGCCCGGGCTGGCTCATCGAGCTATCTGCTTGACGGCGGCTTGCCCGGACTTCCGAACGTGATCATCCCCGGCAAGGGGCAGATGCCGCTGGTCGACATCAATGCTGCCCTGGCGGAATCCACGCCGACCTGGGCAGACCTGGCTGGATCCGGGAAATCTGGAAAGGTCCAATCGTCATCAAAGGCGTGCTCACGGCCGACGATGCGCGCCGCGCCGTCGATGAAGGAGTCGCGGCAATTTCGGTTTCGAATCATGGCGGACGCCAGCTCGACGGCGTTCCCGCATCTTTGCGGGCTTTGCCCGAAGTAGTGGAAGCCGTGCAAGGCCGCATCGAGGTCTTCATGGATGGAGGCATTCGCCGCGGCACTGACATCGTAAAAGCTCTCTGCCTGGGAGCGAGAGCCGTACTCTGCGGACGCGCCTACGCCTATGGCTTGGCCGCCGCCGGTGAAGCGGGCGTGGACCGCGCAATCGAAATCCTGCGGGTTGATTTCGAACGAACTCTGCGGCTGCTCGGATGCCCGTCAGTCGCGGAACTCGATCGTTCTTATGTGAATGTGCCTAAGAGCTGGGAAGCAAGCTGATCCTGTTTCCAGCTGTGTCTCAAGTTGCGAGATGCTCATGTGGGGCCGGCAGCCCCTCATTTTTTGCTTGACTGAAGCCCGGCAATCCCTCAATATGGCGTTAGGCGACATGTCGCCAGAGGGCATATGCAAGTCCTGCCGCTCACCGAACCAGTGCTGCTAATCCTGCTGAGTCTCGCCGAGCAGCCCCGCCACGGCTACTCCATCCTGAAAGATGTCGAGGAGATGAGCGATGGCCGGGTCACGCTGAGCACCGGCACGCTCTACGGAGCGTTGCGCCGCCTGCTCGAAGACGGCTGGATCCAGCGTTTCGAAGAAGAAGACAGTCCGCGCGGTCGCCAGGCCTACCGTCTGACTCCCGCCGGACGCCGCAACCTGCAACTGGAGGCCAGCCGACTCAAACATTTCGCGAGAATCGCCAACCTGCGCGTGGCGCGGAAGGAGCTTTAATCCATGCTCTCCCTATACCGATGCCTGCTGCGCCTGTATCCCGCCGCCTACCGGCTCGAGTATGGCGACGAGATGGCTGACGTGTTCCGCGAGGTTCATACCGAAATGTTGAGCAAGGAGTTCATGCCGCGAGCAGCGTTCCTTCTCCGTGAATTTACGGGACTGCTCCAGGGCGCATTGCAAGAGCGCTCGCAAGGCATTACAGGCTCACACTCGCTGTTCCCATCAAGGAGGTTCACCATGCGTTCCGAATTCCGTTTTCCAAAAGCCACGCCGATACTGATGGCCATAATCCTCGCAGGAGTGATTCTGACCATCGAGAAAGCCACTGCGATCCAGGAGTCGCTGCCTCTCGCGTATCCTCAACAACTCCCTCCAATCCACTCGGAGCACTTCACATTCTTCCCGACCATGGCTGTGATCTTCCTTTCAGCCTATGCGGCGGCAGCGATCGGCTGGGGCGTGCTCTTCGCACTGCGCCGCTCCGGAGTCCACAGGTTGTCGGAGATGCCGACCACTCATACACAAAAATGAAAATGAGGATTGCAGCCTGACTTTCGTTCAAGGAGGTTTTTCGATGCGTGGTCGAATGCCGGTCGCGTTATTCGCTATGATTTTTGGCGTTCTGGGATCGAATGGAGGATTATACAGCGCGAATTTCGCCGATGGGACGCAGCAGATTGTAAAGTTGTTTCAGGCTTCACCTGCAGGGCGGTAGGTTTTATCCGCCCCTCCCGCCTTCTCCGCACACTCCGCGATATAAGGTTTGCGGTCTCTCAAGCGGAAACACGGAGACCTCCGGGAAAAGCCGCAGAGTAAGCAGGGATGTTAAACCGGGACCAGACTCATTCCTTCTTCCCAGAAGCTTCCGCGGGCGTGGCCGTGCCACTTTCGCCGGGCTTCTTCGCTTCTCCAGCGGCAGCAGGTTTCGCATCTTTCTCGTCGTTCTTCTTCTCGGTGTACTGCACGATAAGCGAAATGCGCCGGTTGGAAGGGTCAAGCGGATCGTCGAGCTTGCGCAGATTCTGATCGGCAAACCCGCGCACCTGGCTGACCTGGCTGGCTCCCAGTCCGTTGGCCTGCATCAGGCGGCGCGCAGAATTAGCACGGTCGGTGGAGAGCTCCCAGTTGCTGTAGCTTCCGATCGTGGCATAGGGCTTTGAGTCAGTATGGCCTTCGATCGAGATCTTGTTCGGCAGCTTCCCCATCTCCTCCGCCAGCGCGATCAGCAACTCGCGGCCGTCATTGTTGAGCTTGGGACTGCCATTGTCGAATAGCGTTCCGGAAGCAGATTCCATCAATTCGATCCGCAGTCCTTCGCTGGTGACCGTCATTTCGATGTGGTTCTTGAGTTTCTCGAAGTCGGTCAACTCACGGATCTTTTGTTCCAACTGGTCCTTCAGCTTGGGCATGTTGTCTTTGGTGAGAATGAAATTTTCGCCAGCGCCCTCCATGGTTGACCCTTTCTTCTCGGCCGTCCCGCTGGGATCCCTGAAATAGCCGCCCACTGCCTCCTGAACCGGTTTGCTGCTGCTAAGCAGCCATAAGACGATGAACAAAGACATCATCGCGGTGACAAAATCGGCGTAGGCAACCTTCCAGGCGCCGCCATGATGCCCGCCGTGCCCACCCTTTTTCTTGATGATGATGATGGGACGAGTCTTGTCCATGTCGATCTCCGGCTGGTGCGCTATTCAGCGGTCGCCGCGGCTGCGGCTTCGGGCGCGGCTGCCGCATCTTCGGCCGCGCCCTTGTTGCGGCAGGCGGCTTCCACTTCCTTGAACGATGGCCGCATATGGCCGGGAATTGCACGCCGCGCCACCTCAACCGCCATGATGGGAGCCGTCCCCTTCAGAAAAGACACCATCAGAACCCGCAGCACGTAAAGATAAGCGTGCTCGTCATCGGCAATCTTGACCATGTTGGCCGCAATGGGACCGACCAGTCCATAGCAAAGCAGGATTCCCAGGAACGTGCCCACCAGTGCCGCCGCCACTTTTTTCCCGATCTCTTCCGGAGGACCGCCCAGCGCGCCCATGGTAATAACGATGCCCAGCACCGCCGCGACAATTCCCAACCCTGGCAGGGAATCCGCCATGGTGTTGAGCGCGGCTGTAGGCACTGAGGCCTGATGATGATGAACCTCCAGGTCAAGGTCCAGCATCTGGTCCAAATCGAAAGCGTCCACGCCGGTGATGGCCATGCGCAGTGAATCGCAAACGAAGTCGCGCACGTGATGGTTCTTCAAAACCTTGGGCCCCTTGGCAAACACCGGACTCTTGTCCGGTTCCTCCACGTCATTCTCCAGCGCCATCAGCCCGTCTTTGCGGGCCTTGTTCAGCAGGTCATACATCATCTTCAGAGAATCGACATAAGCCTGCTTGGTGTACTTGGAGCCGCCGAAAACGCCCCCAATCCCGCCCACGATCTGTTTGAGAATGTGCAGCGGATTGGCGATCAGAACCGTCCCGATCGCTGCCCCGCCGATGGTTACCAATTCCGCCGGCTGAATGAGCACGCGAAGATTCCCGTGCTCCATCAGATAGCCGGCTACCACGCAGCCGAAAACCACGACAATGCCGATAATCGCGAACATGATTTAACTCGAAACGCGCTTAGCTCAACACGCCTGACTCGATATCTCTAACTCGTTGCGCACACCTGGCTCCTGCGCTTATCTCTTGGGCGACGAATTGCCCCCGGCCGCAATGGCAGCGCCGACCGGCAGCGCCTCCTGTTTGCCGCTGAACTCAGGGTGTGCCCGCTGCAGAATCGATTCGACACTATCGCCGGCCACAGCGCAGCTCCGCCCCACCAAAATCTTCACCGACAACTCCTCTCCCCACCAATGAATGGTGGCGCTCGCCGTCATCTTCACAATGCGGTCGCAGACCGACTGCAGCGCGTCCTCGCCGCATCCGCTTAAGATCACCAGAAATCGACTCTCACTCCAGTGGCCTACAAAGTCGGTGGGCCATACCGTGTTTCTCAAGGCTCGAGCCAGCACCTGCAAGATGGACTTGCTTGCCTCCTGCCCGTACCGGGCCCGGAATTGACTGAGTTCAGGAGCTTCGAGGCAAACGATGCTAAAGGCAACTTGACGGTCCGTAAACGCGCGCAAGGTGGTATGCAGATGCGAAAGCATCATCGTTTGCGTGGGCAATCCGGTAATGTCATCCAGCCAGCGGCGCGCCATGCTGCTGCGGCCGATCGGTTCCGGAGCCGCCACCACCGAATCGTCTTCAAAAGTCTGGATGATGCCCATGATCGAGCCGTGCTTATTGCGCAGCGGAATGGCCCAGGTATGCACCGGAATCCAATGCCCCGCTTTGTGGTGAATAAAGCTCATGCCTTCCACCGGCTTGGCATCGTGCAGGGCGATTGCCATCGGGCATTTTCCGGCGCACATTTCACAACTCGACAGGTTGCAATGCAGCAGAATGCTTTGGGCGCAGGAGTGCCCCATCACATCGATGCGCGTATAGCCCGTGATTTGCTCCGCGCCGTCGCTCCAGAAGACAATCTTTTTCTCCAGATCGAGCACGCTCACGCCGATTTGCAGGCCATCGAGAATGTCACGGTAAGTGTCGGGATCTAAAAAGGTTGGCATATTGACTGCGCCACACTGCCACTGGTCTATCCATCGGCAAAAAGCTTGGCAACTCCAGAGGCGCAAGGCCGCGGCGAAATTAGAAATCGCTGAAGTCAGCGCAAAGGCTTGCTTTGTAGTTGTTTAGCAGGAATAGCACTTTAGGGCAGTCGAGCGGCACGAGAGTGCTATTTGCAAAATCCTGCCTCGCCTTTATTTTCGCAGGTGAGCAGTTCTGGGGGAGGGCTGCCCGGGCGCCTCAATCTCGAAAGAGATTTGAGGCGCTCGTTATTTTTGGGCGCCGCGAATCGTTCGGCTCGGCGAGATGCCCATGTGGAGACAGCCGCCTCGGCCGTCCCGCCGAGCGAAGCGAGGCGGCCCGCTGACAGAGTCTGGCAAAGGAAGACACTCTCTCTAGCTCCCTATGGCAGCCCAACCCGCTTCTTCAGGTCAACAAAGCGTGCATCAGTGCGCAGGCTGTCCAGCCGCTCATCCGTGGCCAGATAAGTAGCCATGTAGTAGGACCGGTCTTTGTAGGCCCGCTCCAGCAAGGCGAATACCTGATCTTTTTCTCCCAGCCCCGCATAAATGACGGCGACGTTGTAGGGAGCCACCCAGCCATGCGCCGATAGCTCTTTCAAATGATCCAGCACCTTTTGCGCCTCCGCCTTCTTCCCTGATACCGCGTAGGCATGTCCCAGAGCTGACCAAATCTCGCCGTTGTCTTTTTCTATTTCGAGCGCACGCTGAAACTCGGCAATCGCTTCCGGCAGTCTTCCTTTATGTTGATAGGCCCGGCCCAGTAAGCAATGACTAAACCAGAAATTCGGGTCCAGCTCGATGGCACGATGCAGTTGGTCAATGGCCGGGTCCCACTGTCGTGCAAACAGTAAAACCGCGCCCGTGCTGAAACTCGCAAGCGGAAAGAGTGGATCGGCTTGCTGTCCTCGCCTGGCTTCGGCGACAGCCTCGTCGTTCCGCCCCTTCGACACCAGGAACCACCCGTAGTACGAGTACGCCTCTGCATCGTTGGGATTCAATTCGATGGTTCGTTTGAACTCGTTTTCCGCGGCCGCCCAGTTCCAGTCATACCAGTGGGCCAATATCGCCAGCGTAAGGTGGGCGCGGGCGTCCGACTCGTCGATCGCCAACGCCTTGTCGGCAGCCTCTTTTATTTTGGGCCCCGCTTCGCTGGGAGACATATACCAATCGATCTGGTTAATGTAGTTGTATGCCAGTACCGCTATAGGCCAGTCCATAGTTTGGGTCGACGGCGATGGCCTGATTGAAGTAGTCGATGCCGGTCTCAAATCCTTCCTTGGTGAATTTGTCGGTGTAGAACTTGCCCTTGAGGTAGAGACGGTAGGCTTCAGAATTTTCGGTGGAGCCTTTCGTCAACTTTTTCTGATCCTCCGCCGAAAGTTGCGAACGCAACCGCTGCGAAACTTCCCGTGCGATGTCGCTCTGCACCGCCAGCAGATCGGCCAGCTTGCGGTGGTACTGCTCGCCCCACAGCTGCTTGCCGCTGCGAATGTCGTCAAGTTCCACGTTGATGGTAAGGTCGTCGCCGCGCTCGGCCACACTGCCTGCGAGCACAGCCTGCACGTGAAGCTCCTCGCCCACCTTCCGGACATCCATCGCCTTGCCCTTGTAATGGAAAGCGACACTGTGCGGAATCACCGTCAGGCTGGGCAACCGCGCCAGACTGTTGTTGATGCTTTCCGTGATGCCATCGGGAATGTAATCGGAATCGGGGTTGTTGCTCCGATTCTCCAGAGGGAGAACGGCGATGGAGTCGATCTGCCCCGTCTTGGATGTTTTCAGGTAAGCAGCAATTCCGGCGGCGGCGATCACCAGCAGAACAACAGCAGCCGCCAATGGGATCTTGTTCCGTCTGATTCCAGAAACACCCTGCGCAGGCGAAGATACTTCATGGGGGCGAACCGCCCCCGAATCGGGCTTGATCTCCGTCGCCGCAGAATCCGCCGAGCCATACTTCACTCCGTACCCCAGGCCGGCCTTCTGCAATCCCTGCAAGAGCTGTTCCACCTCACCTTTGTCCGGATCCCACATCCCTACATCCTCACGGACATTTTCAAGGTCGAGAAACGTTGGGTTGTATTTGCGCAGAGACTCAATGGCCGTGCGAGCTTCCTCATGACGCCCCAGCATGCCGCACGCGGCGGCAGTCGCCAGATGCATCCAATGGAACTCCGGCATATTGATCTTCTTGGCGGCTTGCAAAGCCGCCTCGTAGTCGCGTTTGCGATAGTAATGGTGAAAGGCGACGTTGTGATACCAGCCGGGATGATGCCGGTTGAGGTCTATCGCTCTTTGCGCCAGAGCCACGCCGCGCTCCCAATCGCCGGAGAACGCAATCATGATCGCCATCATAGCCAAGGTGCTGCTGTCCCGCGGATTGAGCGACATGGCCCGCTCCGCAGTCTCGCGAAAGGCAGTGAAATCGCGGCTAAAAAAGTGCACAGCCGCGACTTCCTTCCAGCCCATCTGGCAGGCCGGGTCAATCTTAACGGCCCGCCAGGCGGCCTCACGCGCGCGCTCCAGCGGTTTCTCCTGCGGATTGAACCGGTCGAAATACTCCAGTTGATAGAGATTGGAGAGACAAGCCCAGGCGGTGGCGTGGTTGGGCTCGCGTTCCAGCGCCCGTTCCAGGCCGGCGCGGAGCAAGGCATGCTCCTGGGGATTGACTTGTTGCATGAAGGCGTAGTAGCGCAAGACAAGTTCGGACGCGCTGAGTTCCGCCACCTTTCGATCTCGAGTGGGGGCAGCCATGGAGCGAACCAGAACTCCATACCCATCCGCGACGGAGGTCACGATGTGGTCAGTGAGGTCGTCCTGAACCTGGAATGTGCCCGCGCCGCTGACATCGCGGTCATACGCTTCCGCCCAAAGCTGCGTGCCGTTCACGGCGTCCATCAGCTGCCCGTTGACGCGAATGGCGCGGCCACTTTTGCGTATGCTCCCCTCGATCACATAGCGCGCGCCTAGTTCACGGCCCACCGTGCGGATGTCCGCTGCGCGGCCTTTGTAAGCCATCGCCGAATTGTGGGCGATCACTTGAAGATAGGGAAATCGCGAAAGCCCCGTGGTGACGGCTTCGGTCAGGCCGTCGGCCAGAGCTTCGAGGTCCGCATCGCCGCTCGCCCCCCTGAACGGCAGCACCGCGACCCAGAACCCTTCTTCAGCGCGAACAGCGCCCGACGAGTTTTGCGTCGAAGAATGCGATACCTCGAGCGCCGGTGCCACGGCTCCTTCTTTGCCCGCAATCTCCAGCCCCGCCTTGCGCAGGCCGTCAACGATGCGCTCCACAAGTTCGGCGTCGAAGAACTTGAAGTACTCCTGACGCGCCGCGTGGGCGAAATCGGGCCGAAGGGCCATCAGATCCTGCACAGCTTTTCGGGCTGCGTCACGCTGGCCCAGTTGACCGAGCGCCGCGGCTCGCATGGCATGCGCGTGGAAATAGCCGGGCGTATTGATGCGGAGGGCAGACTGCAGCGCCTCCTCGTATTTGCCCTGGCGATAGGCATTCGCGAAAATTGCGGTATGCAACCAACCGGCGTGGCGCGGATTGAGCTGCATCGCGGACTCCACCAGTTCGCATCCGTGGTCCCAGTCGCCCGAGCACGCCATCAACAAGCCCATATACGCAATCGTGGACCCGTCCATTCGATTCAAGGCGATGGCCTGTTCTGCCGTCACCCGGAAGTCGAGCCATTCTTTTCGGAAGAAAAGACTGGCCGCCAACGCGAAGTAGCCGAGCGCATTCGTGGGAGCGAGCTCCACGGCGCGTCGAGCGGCAGAGACGGCCCGCTCCAGTGGATTAGGCCCGGCGTTGTATCCCTGCACAAACTCGCCCCGGTAAATCATCGACAACATGGCCCAGCAATCGGCCTGGTCCGGTGCTTTCTTGACGGCGCGCTCCAGGATGCGTTGCACAACCGCATGTTCTTCGGGAGTGATGCGCTCGAAATAGCTGAAGCAGCGCAGCACGGCCTCATGCGGTGTCAGTTGATCCTCGTTCTTGCTGCGAAGGGCTTCGCTTATGCTGTGTGCAAGAATGCCGTACTGGTCAGCCACCGTCGAAACGATGCGCGGAACCAGATCGTCCTGCACGTCGAAAACTGCATCGGGAGCGAAACTGCGCTCATAGTTCTCGGCCCAGAGGTGAGCGCCAGAAACTGTGTCCACGAGTTGCACCGCGAGGCGCAGCTTGGTTCCTGACTGACGAAGTGTTCCTTCCATCACGTAGCGCGCACCCAGTTCTTTCCCAGCGGAGCGTACGTCCACCAATTCATTCGCGTAACGCGAAGTCGAACTCCGCGCGATTACCCTGAGGTAGGAGAAGCGCGATAATCCGGTGACGATTTCTTCGGACAGGCCGTCCGCCAGAGCTTTCAGTTCCGCGCTCCCGCCCGCACATTTGAACGGCAGCACGGCAACCCAGAAGCCTTCGTCAGCGCGGGCAGCGCCGGAATCGGCCGCAGCCGCTGCACGCGATGCCGGGGGCGTTGCCGTCGCCGCCGGCCTGGACGCCTGTCGCGCCAGATCGCGGAATTCATTACTTACATCACGCGCCGTTTGCACCCGATGCCGCGGATCCTTTTCCAGACAGCGGCGCACAATCCGCGCCAAATCGCTGGGCAGATCGGGCCGCGCGTCGGTAACCGGCGGCGGATTATCCCGCAGAATCGCAGAGATCAACTCAGCGGATGAATTCCCCTCAAACGGCCGCCGTCCCGTCGCCATCTCATGCAGCACGACGCCCAAAGAAAAAATGTCCGTACGGTGGTCGAGCGGCCGGCCTGATGTCTGTTCCGGAGACATGTAAGCCGGGGTTCCCATCACCATGCCGGCCTGCGTGCGGTGATCTGATGTCAGCGTTGCGTCGGCGGGGTCAGACGTGCTCACATCTTTCGCCAGGCCAAAGTCCAGCACCTTCACCCGGCCTTCGTTCGAAACCATGACATTGGCCGGCTTCAGGTCGCGGTGCACAATGCCTTTCTCATGCGCTGCCGCCAGAGCGTCGCCCAGCGCGCTGGCAATCTCAACGATCTGCTCAAGCGGAAGCCCGCCTGCTGGAATAAGGTGGTCGAGTGGAGCACCCTCGACCAACTGCATCGTCAGAAAGTGGACGCCGTCGGATTCCTCTACCGAATAGATCGTGACAATGTTCGGATGGTCGAGTTGGGCAAGCGACTTAGCCTCGCGTCGAAAGCGCGCCAGCCGCTCCGGATCGTGCGCCATCTCGGCAGGCAAAACTTTGAGCGCTACATCGCGTCCCAGCTTAGTATCGGTAGCGCGATACACTTCACCCATGCCACCGGCGCCCAGCGGCGCAACAATGTCGTAAGGTCCGAGCTTTGTCCCAGGAGCGAGTGCCATGAATGGCAGCGATTATAACCGCAGGAGAGCTTGTTCAGGCCTTCCGCCTAGCGTCTGTAGCGCCCCATCCACTCAGCCTGCGCTAGAATGTGTCCCTTCATGGCGGCTTCGAGTTCGGGTTTGCCGGCGGTGCCCTTGAGATCAAGCTTTGTGTCCAGGGCGAAGATCTTGAAGTAGAAGCGATGCGGCTTGCCGGGCGGAGGACAAGGGCCGTTGTAGCCAGCCTTTCGAAAATCATTCAGCCCTTGCACGGAACCATCGGGCAACTGCGCGGTCTTGGCGACGTTCTCCGCCAACTGCCGGCTCTCTGCGGGCAGATTCCACAGCACCCAGTGATTCCAGTTTCCCACAGGCGCATCAGGATCATCCGCTAGCAGCGCCATGCTCTTGGTTCCGGCAGGCGGATCCGTCCACGTCAACTGCGGAGACACATCAGCCCCGTCGCAAGTAAATTTTTTCGCGATGTCGCCGCCACTGGAAAAACTTGTGCTCGAAATAGTGAAAGCCACGGGAGCGCCTCCGGTCGAGACCGAGGCAAGGGCCGCCAGCACAACGGTAAACAGGAACTCTGCCATGTATCGGTCTCAGATCTTAGGTGTCAGGTCTTAGGCGAACCCTAACACCTAACACCCAAGACCTGAGACCTAATTCGTCGAGATTGTAAAGTTAACCGTAATCTTAGCCTGGGTCTCGACCGCCTCATTGCCGACAACGTGAGGCTTAAAGTGCCACTGCCTCACGGCGTCCTGAGCCGCGCCGGCCAGGATGTGAGGGCCGCTCACCACGCGCAGATTCTGGATGACGCCATCTTTGCTGATCAGTGCCTGCAGAATCACCGACCCCTGCACTTTCATCTGCCGCGCCAGCAGCGGATAATTGGGCCTCACTGGAGTGGTCACAATGTCAGAAGCGCCGGCTGACATCTCCACGCGCTCGGCGGCATCGCTGGTTACTTTCGCCGCAGTCTCGGTATCTCCATCATTCCTGGTGTCGGCAGCTTCACTGACCGGTTGCGGCGGCGCGCCCGGTTGCAAATCAACCCGCACGGAACTGCTGCCCGGGCGGATCTTGCGGTGCGTGTCGCCGGCCACCACTTCCACTTCCAGGGGCGGCAATACGGTGCGCGTGGTTTCGACGGCAGGCGGAGGTGTGGTTGGTGAAAGTGCCGGCGCGGCAGTCTTCGCCGCAGTTGCGACATGACGCTTTGCCTTCGTCTTTGCTGCTTTGACAGCGGGCTTGGCGCTCGCCACGGCGGGCTGCGCCGGAGCAACGCCGGCTGCAGGCGAACTTTCCACCGGCTGCTCGGTCTCCGCTTCCTGCGTTTCTTCCTGCGAACCGGGGAACCAGAAGTCGCGGTTGCGCCAGAGCACAATGCCCAACGCCAGCAGCAGCAGACACAGAGATCCCACCATCAACTTCCGCTGCTTGGTATCCTGCGTCGCAGGCCGCTGGCTTCGCGTCATGAGCGCGCGATCCACTTTCGGTACGATTGGGTTTAGATCCGACATGCCTGGGACCGGGCTCCTGGGGGAGGGACGGCGCTCCGCTAGTATGCCTCGAAAACGCTGCAAATGCCAAGCAAAACATGGCATCCGCCCGGCTCTGAAGGCGGTATGATTCCCAAACACGACGGGGGCGAAACTTCGCCGAGTCTCGCGAATCCCATGGATGCGGAACGGGTTAGCCTCGTTCCGTGAGTTCAACTGTGTCAGAAGGCAAGCTCATGAAGAACGATGATCGCAAAGATGATCGCAAAATAAACGATCGCCAGATGGACGAAAAGAAGTTCCGGCAAAACAGCCGGCGCGAATTGCTGAAGCTGGCGCCGGTGCTGGCGCTGGGCGCGTTCGCTATCCCCGGCCTGCAGGAAGGCTTGCTGAAAAAGGGACTCGGATTCAGCGACTGGGCTTCGGCGCGCCTGTTCCGCTCCAGCCATCTCGCGACGACGTTCGACGACGCCGACCTGACTCCCCCGGCAAAGTTTCCCATCAACGGCTATGACGTAGACGATCCCGGAGTGGACTTCGATAAGTGGACTTTGACTGTGACCGGCGCAGTGAAAAAGCCCGGCGAGTACACGCTGGCGCAGGTGCAGGCCCTGCCGCGCTATCGCCAGAACACGCGTCACATCTGTGTCGAGGGTTGGGACGTGATTGGCCGCTTCGGCGGCTCGCGGCTCTCCGACTTTCTGCAGCTGATTGGCGCCGACCCCACGGCGCGCTTCATTACGGTGAACTGCGCCGACGACTATTACGAATCGCTGGACATGGCGACGGCGCTCCATCCGCAGACGTTGCTTTGCTACGAAATGTACGAGCAGCCGCTCACCCGCCAGCATGGCGCGCCGCTGCGTTTGCAGATTCCCACCAAGATCGGCTACAAGCAGGCGAAGTATTTGACGGACTTGAAAGTCGCGCACGTGCTGGACCGAGTTGGCTACTGGGAAGACCAGGGCTACTCGTGGTTCTACGGGTTGTAGCGCTGGCGTCCCGCCGGCTTTCGGGAGTGGCGGCGGGACGCCGCCACGACAGCCGCCGGGACGGCCGCGCTACCAGTTTCGTATCAGGGCACGGCTTCAGCCGTGCCGGCGCGGCAAAAAGACAAGGAGCGCGGCTTTAGCCGCTGCAGTATGGAGGCTCGAGAATGAGCGCAGTCATCGAAATCATTCAGCCGAAAGGCAAGAACGCCGAGGGCGAAGAAGAACCGCCCGTAGTCCTGGCTCGCGCGGTCTACGAGCACCCGTTCATCGTGCGGCTGTGCCACTGGATCAACACGGTCGCTCTCTTCGTGATGGTCGGCAGCGGCTTGCAGATTTTTCGCGCCTTTCCCAGCTTCGGCGCCAAGATTCCGCAAAAAGATTTGCTGCACTGGCCAAGAGCATTCGCCATCGGCGGCTGGCTGGGCGGAGCGTTGCAGTGGCACCTCACCTTCATGTGGATTTACATGGCAACCGGCGTTCTCTATCTCGCCTACCAACTCTTCAGCGGAAACTATCGCCAGGTCATGTTCACGCATCGCGACATCCCCGGCGTTTGGCCGATGGTGAAGCATTATTTCTTTTTCGGACCGAAGCCGCCGGTGCGCGAGGCCTACAACCCGCTCCAGAAACACGCCTACACCACCGCGATCGTGCTGGGAGTGCTTTCCGTGCTCACCGGCCTCGTCGTGTGGAAGCCGATTCAGTTTTCCTGGCTGGGCTGGATGATGGGCGGCTTTCACTATGCTCGCATCTGGCATTTCGCTGTGATGTGGGCAATCTTGTTCTTCGTGCTGGGACATCTGGTCATGGTGATCCTGCACGGCTGGAACAATTTCATGTCCATGCTGACAGGATGGAAGAAAGATCCGGATTACTAGGGCGATTGTTGATTGATGATTGCTGATTGAAAATCTCCGGGCCACGAGGTTTTCAATCATCAATCAACAATCATCAATCAACAATTGAGATTGCAATGTCCGAACCAAGCGTGGCGTTGAACAATCCGGCGCAAGGCGGCCCAGGCGAGCAGGATCTGATCCTGCACGTGCAGCGCGGCGAGTCTGAATTGTTCTACGAGCTGGTGCGGCCCTATGAGCGGCGCGTCTACGCGGCGGCGCTCGCCATTCTGCGCAATGAGCAGGATGCCGAGGACGCGGCGCAGGAGGCGATGCTGAAGGCATTTGCGAACATCCGGCAATTCCGCGCCGAGGCCCGCTTCAGCACGTGGCTGATCCAGATCACGGTGAATGAGGCTCTGATGCGCCGGCGAAGGGAGCGAACTGTGCCCATGGAAGGCATTGATGATCATCGTGACGAAGAAAGCGAATACGCTCCGCGGGATTTCGCCGACTGGCGCGAGATTCCCTCAGAAGCGCTGGAGCGCAAAGAAGTGCGGCAGCGGCTGGCGCAGGCGCTCGGCACGCTTGATCGCAAGTATCGCGAAGTCTTTGTGCTGCGCGATATGGAACATCTGAACATTCAGGAGACAGCCGAGGCGTTGGGCATCACGGTGGCCTCGGTGAAGACGCGGCTGTTGCGCGCGCGGCTGATGCTGCGCGATCTGCTGGCCGCCGGATGGGAGCAGGGCTGGTTCAGCCGGCTGCCATTCGAGAAGGGAAACAAGCCATGGTAGACAACAAGTTGAATTGCGAACAGGTGTGGCGCGAGATCTCGAATTACATCGATGGAGATGTAGACGCGGCGTTGCACTCTGCGATGGACGGGCACTTCCGCACCTGCCAGCGTTGCGCGTCAGTATTGGCGGGAACCAGAAACATTGTTCAGTTGTATGGCGATGAACGCATGTTGGAAGTGCCCGCTGGTTTTAGCCGGAGGTTAGAGAATCGGCTTGCGCAAAATGCCACGGTGAAGGGAAATCGATGGTCGAGCTGGTCGGCGTGGCTGGTACCGGTGGCGGCAGTCGCTCTGATCGCGGGAAGCGTGGTACTGACGAACTCACTGACCGGCGGGCATTTCCTCAAATCGCGTCACGCCGAGCCCGCCAACAACATTCCTCCCGACCTCGTGGTTGTGGTTTCAGATGGCTCGAAGCTCTTTCACGTGCCGGGATGCAAATACATTCACGACAAGGCTAGCGAACGAAGGATGACGGCCAAGCAAGCGCAGCAGGATGGCTATGTCCCTTGCACGCGCTGCCTGCGGCAATATTTGAAGACGGGGTTGACGGGGCATTCCGGGACGCAGGTTGCCGATAGTGTGGGCGAAGATGAGGACGAGCAGGAGGAAGTTCTCAGCGTGGCGGGACATTAGACGGCCCTGGGTGGGACGCGCGCGCCCGGGACGGCGGCGCTACATCCGATTCCTCGTAAGTTGTTGATTCCCGGTGCGGGGCTTCGGTCCTTCGCCGCGTATTGCTTAAAGATATACAAAAGCAGCCGCTAAGTCGTTGAATCCAGAAGGGCGATTGCGACTGGGAGCTAAATCGATTTAGCAAGCTCGCAGCGCGATAGTTTTCCGCGAGAGGACCTCAGGCATGGAATCAGGCCTCGAACGCGTCCTGCGGGCCTGCAAATCGAATTGCGGGGCATATGGTGCGACGGTCGAAACGCCGCCGGCGGTTCCGGTCCTGGAATCCTGACCCCGCCTTCCGCCAATTGCTGGCGGCTAAGAGACAACCACCAACGCGCATCCCGATAGAGCGTGACGGGAGAGGCTTGTCATCCCGGGACGCTCATCCCGATATGCTGATCCCGAGACGCCAGTCATCCCGAGCAAAGCGAGGGAACCTGGGTTTCCTGCCTGCGCCATTACCGCTGCCGGCGAACACCATGATCCCTCGCTTCGCTCGGGATGACAGCTTCCTCCTCTTCCCTTATCCGGGACGACTTTGAAGCGACTAGTTCGGCTTCTTGTCGTCCTTCTTCATGGTGTCGTCTTTCTTCATGTCGTCCTTCTTCATCTTGTCATCCTTCTTCTGCTCTTTCTTCGCCATCTTCTTGTCCTTCTTTTCCTTCTTCATCTCGTCGTGCTTCATGGTGTCGTCTTTTTTCATCGTGTCCTGGGCGAAAGCCGCCATTGGGGCTGCCAGGATGCACGCAACTATTAAACTGCCGACAAACTTCTTCATGATTTTCTCCTTGGGGTGAGTCTTGAGTTCGATCGTCCGGCAGGCCTGCACCTGTAGACCTAGATCAGATTCGCCGGCGCAGGGAAAGTTACACCACGGAGGCGGAAAGAATCAACTACGAATCTCAGCAGGCCAGCTGATTGCGGGAGATCTTCAATCCGCTCAGATTGCCGAGTGCAGTGACGGCAACGGATTCGGTCTTGAAGAACTCCTGGGCCAGGCTCTGGAGGTCATCGGCAGTTACGGCTTCGATCTTTAGAACCAGTTCATCGAGGTCCTGGAAGCGATCGAAATACATTTCCTGGCGGGCGAGGTTTGACATGCGGGCGGTGCTAGATTCGAGCGAGAGCATTAGGCTGCCCTTGAGCTGATCTTTCGAGCGGCGCAACTCTTCTTCCGGAACAGGCTGATTTTTCAGGTTGCGGAATTCGCTGACCACCGACTGCACGACCTTGGCTGCCGATGCCAGCGACGTTCCAGCGTAGACGGCCATGCATCCCGTATCGCGGTAGGGGTTGAGGTCGCTGTAGATCGAGTAGGCCAGGCCCTGGCGCTCGCGGATATTCTGGAACAGGCGCGAACTCATGCCTCCGCCGAGTAGGGTGTTGAGAATGTAGCCGGCATAGCGCTTCTCGTGGGCAATGGGATAGGCGGGCACGCCAATGCAGAGCTGCACCTGCTCGAGCGCCTTCTTGTTTCTTAATACGATGCGGGGATCGATCTTGGGCGCGGGCGAGTGGAAGCCATTTTTTGCCGGCTTCAGGTGCTCGAAGTGTTTCACGACGAGACCGACGAACTGGTCGTGGTTGAGATGCCCGGCGGCGGCTACGATGATGTTGCCGGGGGCAAAGCGGTGGGCATAGGTGTCGAGCACGGTCTGGCGCTCGAATTTCTTTACCGTTTCTTTCGTCCCCAGGATCGGCTTGCCTAGGGGATGATCTTTCCAAAAGCTCTGGGTGAAGATTTCGTGAACGAGGTAGTCGGGATTGTCCTCGTCCATCTTGATCTCTTCGAGGATGACGCCGCGCTCGCGGACGATGTCCTCATCCGTGAAGTTGGGATACAGTACGAGGTCGCTGAGAATTTCAAGCGCCAGCGGCACGTGTTCGTCGAGTACCTTGACGTTGAAGCAGATGCATTCTTTCGAGGTGAAGGCGTCCATGTTGCCGCCGATGGAGTTGACCTGACGGGCAATCTCCTCGGCAGTGCGGTGCTTGGTGCCTTTGAAGACCATGTGCTCGATAAAATGGGAGATGCCGTTCGATTGCGGCGTCTCGTCGCGCGAACCGGTCTCGAGCCAAATGCCGATCGAGGCGGAGCGGATGTGTTCCATCTGCTCGGTGATAACGGTGAGGCCGTGGGGCAACACCTGGCGGCGAATGTTGCGGACTTCTTTTACCATGACTTTTACTGGGGACGGAGCTTCCTCAGAAGGTACCTACTATTCTTACACATTTGGCGGGCGGGGTGGGGTGTGCGAGAATAAGATCGTTAGTGATTTAGAATCAGTGGGTTGCGGGAGTTCTGCAAAGGTCGAGCCCCAGGGCTCAAAGTCGCACGATAAGAGCGATAAGAGCAAAGAGTCGCGCACCGGAAAAGCTCACGAAGGGATAGGTGCCAAGAGATGACGCCATGGCGGATGATATTTTTGCTGGCAGGTCTATTGGCAGGACTCGTGACTGTTGGCATTGCGGGAGTGTGGCCCGCGCTCTTGCCCGTCCTCCTAGTATTAGGTGTGGGGCCATTGTTTTTTGTTGCGGTATTCGCGGCGCTTGCCTTAACTAGGTCTTGGTCGCGTCTCGCTTCCGGTTGGTGGCGCATTTTTGCCGGAATTTTCATTAGCACCGGGGCCTACCTACTTGCATTCTCCACGTTCCTGATTGTCGCAGGATATTCGGGCATTCGAACATCTACCGGCCCAGGCCCGTTTGGCGCCGATGTGTGGGTCGGCCTACTTGCGGCGGCTTTAATTGCGGCCGGCTGCATCGAATCGCTCGTTTTTGTCCTTACGGGCAAATGGAGCAACGCTTTTCTTTTCCGTCTGGCGGCTGCTGGCGTCGTCTCAGTATTTGTGACCTTCGCTTTCGATCTCGCGAAGCAGAGTTACTGGACTTTCTACGGAATTCTGCTGCCGGTAGGGGAATCGCTCTTTTGCTGGCTCGTGGGAGCACAAATCTGGAGGTCCTCATTGCAGCCTACCCGGTTGACGAGGCCGGTTAACCAATGAGCGCACCTCTGGCATCATCGCTCCTTGGTATGGATCGGGAAGAGATCGCTGCGCTGGTGAGCGAGGCGGGTGAGCCCGGCTATCGCGCCAAGCAGATCATGGATGCGGTGTACCGGCAGCGGGTGGAATCGCTGGCGGAGATTTCTACTCTGCCGCAGGAGTTTCGCGAGCGCCTGGCTGGGAGCGGGGTTTGCGTAGGGGCGGCGCGGATTGAAAAGAAGTTTGTTTCTGTGGATGGGACTGTTCGGTATTTGATTGGGTTTGCTGATGGTCAGAGTGTGGAGACGGTTTGGATGCCGGAGGGGGATGGCGGGGAGGCTGGCGATGGGTCTGAGGCTGGAGCGGAGGCTGAGGGTTCGGGTGTAGGAGCGGCAGCGGCTGAAGCCGCGGTCAATTTTGTCGCGTCCGACGGCGCGGCTGGAAGCCGCGCCCTTTCAAAGCAAGGCAGGCTTTCACAACAAGGCAGCGTTTCGAAGCAAGGCGGCCTGTCACAACGGGGCGCTAGGTCGAGATCTTCCGGGCGGTCTACGATTTGCATTTCCAGTCAGGTGGGGTGTGCTGTCGATTGCCAGTTCTGCCTGACGGCGCTGCTGGGGGTTAAGCGCAATCTTACTGCGGGCGAGATTGTGGGGCAGGTTTGTGCGGTGCTTAAAGATCAAGGCGTGTCGCCGCCGGAGGATCGCATCAATCTGGTTTTCATGGGCATGGGCGAGCCCTTTCTGAACTACGACAACTTCATCAAGGCTTCGCGTTTGCTGGTCGAGGGCGTGGGGATTGCTGAGCGGCGGATGACGGTTTCTACGGCGGGGATCGTGCCGCGCATCCGGGACTTTGGTGAAGAAAAAATCCGGCCGAAGCTGGCGATTTCTCTGAATGCGTCGAATGACGAGCTGCGTACCCGGCTGATGCCGCTGAACAAGAAATGGAATCTCGAGTTGCTGATGGCGGCGGCGCGCGATTTTCCGTTGCGCACGCGGGAGTGGGTCACGTTCGAGTATGTGCTGCTCGGCGGGGTGAACGACACGCCGGAGAATGCTAAGGAAGCCGCCGGGTTGTTGCGCGGGCTGCGCTGCAAGGTGAATCTGATCGCGCTGAATCCCGGGCCGGGGATTGAGTTTACGACTCCCAGTGCGGAGCGGGTTACGGAGTTTCAAAACATCTTGCGGGGAGCGGGGATTCCGGCGTTTGTGCGGCGTCCGCGGGGCCGGGACATCTACGCTGCCTGCGGCCAGCTTAAGAGGACGCTTGAGGTTGCCACATCACCTGAACCCCAGCTACAGCCGATTTCTCCTGCGCTGGAGGGATGACGGGGATCTCGACGCGGATGCTGGTTCCCGTGGTGCGGTCTTGCTTCCAGAGAATCCGCCCATGATGCTGCAGCAAAATGCCCTGACAAGCGCTGAGCCCAAGGCCTGAGAGCGCCTGATCTTTTTGTTCTTCTTTCTCGCGATTGTCGGCAGAACTCACAGAGAAGCCGGCGTCGGAGATGTTGATGACGGCCAGGCCATCTTTCTTTTCGGCAGTGATGGTGAGATTCCGGCTGGGATGCTGGCCCACGGCGTACAGTGCGTCGTTGATGATTTGGATAGAGACCTGGAGCAACTGGTTGGAATCTCCGTGAATGATCAGGGGATCGGGCGAAAGATCGGAGCGCACTTCAATCTTGAGCGCTTGGGCCTGCGGTTGCGAGAGCTTGATGGCGGTGCGCAGCAGGATTTTGAGATCCACGGGAAGCATCGCGGCCGGGCCCTGTCGGGCAAAGCTGAGCAGGCTTGCCACCAGAGACTTGGTGCGCCGGACGTGCTGTCCGATTTTCCCCGCCATCTCGTTCTGCTCCGGATTGAGAGGCGTGGTCAGGAGAAGATCGGAATATCCGAGCATGGCGGTGATGGGATTGTTGAGTTCGTGGGTTACACCGCCCACGAGTTGTCCGATGGAGGCCAGCTTTTCTGCTTCGGTGATCTGGGCCTGAAGGCGCTTCAGGTTGGCCAGAGATTCGCGCGAGTGGTTCAACAGACGGAGCAGTTCGCCGTCCAGCAGGCGCTGCCGCACGAAAACCATGAAGCCCATAAGCAGTGCCATGGCCAGCGTCAGGACCAGGCGAAACGAACGAATCGGCCCGGCAATGGCTGTATCGAGCAGAGCCCAGGCGGCAAAGAGCGGGAGCGAGAAGGCCGCGATCATGCCCAGCCGGGCCAGCCACACGCCGTGAGATGTGGATGTGGAGGTCACGCCGGCTTGCGGTTCGCGCTCGCGGGTCCACAGGCCGATGACCGTGATCCATGCCATGGAAACGGCGAGTGGAATGTCGTAGAGGCTTCCACTGTAATAAGAATGCCGGCTCAGGGCCCAGTTGGCGATGTGCGAACTGGCGGCGTAGGTAAGGCTGGCGCCGAACAGGCTGGCATAGAAAGTTCTCCAGCCGTCTTTGCTGCCGATCCAGGCCAGAATCAAGGCGCTTAGAAACGCGAGTTTCTCGATGAGGTATAAAGAATTAAGATTGCTTCCGTAGGCCGTGACGTTGGCGATGACGTACTGCCAGGGGATGACGATGAGGACGTAGAGATACGCCCACCAAACCATCATCAAGGCAAAATCGAGGCGGCGCAGGCGGGCGGCATATTCATCCTGCGGGGCATGGGGTCGGAGGGCGAGAGCGGCCATCAGCGGGACAATGTGCAGGAAGAGGACGATGTCGGCCGCGCACAATTCCGGCACATCGGCGCGCAGCCAGACTTCATAGTAGGTCCAGAACAACTGGTAGGAAAGCCAGAGGCCAATGCCGGCGGCGATGAGAGTCCAGAACAAGCGCAGGCGCCCGCGTGACCGCAGCACGTGCGGGATGAAGGACATCATCCCGGAAAAAAGCAGGAGGCACTGAACTACGTCGCTGAGGGCGGTGAGGCCAAAGGATTGAGGCAGAACGAGCGCAGCCAGCACCAGCGTCGCCAGACAGAATGCGACGGCCGCGGTCCAGAGCTTGCAATAGGTACGCAAGAAAAGACGGTCCTCGCAGCCATTCTAGACTGGGAGTGGAGAAGGCCCCGGTTACGGAAGTAATCGAGAGGATTTTGGAATTGGGTAATTTGGTAATTTGGAAATTGAAAGATCTTCTGCTGTGGAGTTATCAAATATTCAAACCGCCGGAAGAGAGGTTGGATAAAGTTTTACTTGCGCTTGATCTTTCTTATCAATACTATGCGAAGCATTCCCGGGGCGTCTGACAAATTGCGTTCTCCAGAATTCTTTCTGCAGTGGGAAGTGATTCGACTTGCACGCTGATACAAATCACAGTCTCGCCGGTGGACCGCTGGCTTCAACGGATCCCAGCGAAGTTCGCCGCACCGAGCGATGGCTGGCGACGGCGCGGGTATTTCTGGCCGTTTCGGCACTGGCCGCGATCTACATGGATCCCACGAAGTTGGGACAAGCGCCGATAGCTTACGGCCTGCTGGGACTTTACCTGATCCATGGCGTGCTGGTGATGACGCTGTTGCGGCGCAGGCAGCAGTCGACGCCGGCGTTTCGCATCCTGGTTCACACTGCGGATATCGTATGGCCGGCGTTGATCTCGGTGTTTGCGGAAGGAGCGCGCAGCCCGTTTTTCCTGTTCTTCTTTTTCGTTTTGGCGGCTGCGGCCTACCGGTGGGGATTATGGGAAACGTTGGGCACGGCCGCGGCCGAAGTGGCTTTGCTGTGGGTGGAGAGCTTCGTGCTCCTGCACGCGTGGTCTAAGCGCGGCGGAAGCCAGCCTTGGCGTGTTTTGTCAGGTTTGCAAATCAATGTGAAGGATTTCGAGCCGAAGAGCCTGTTCATGCTGTCGGTGTACCTGTTGGTGATGGGGTTGCTGCTGGGCTATCTGGCGAGGCAGCAGAAACGGCTAAGGTCAGAGAAGGCGGTGGTGACCCGGCTTCTGGCGAAGATTCGCGTGGAAGCGGGGCTGACCGGAACCTTGCAGCAGATTTGCCGTGAAATCCTCACCCGCTGCGGAGGGGCGCGGATGCTGATCGCGTCGCAGGAAATTCACAGCCACAGAATGTTTCTGGGCGAGTTGCGCGCCGCGGATGCGGCTTCGGAGTTCAAGTGGCTGGATTCCAGCCCGCGCGATGCCAAGGTCTGTCTGGAGGAGTTTCCGGGCGAGGTGTGTTACGCGCTGTACGAAAAAGAGCGCTGGTCTGTGACCGCGCTGGACCGCGAGGGTATGCAGGTGGCGTCGCCCTCGACCGAACCGCTGGCTCGACTGAAAGAGCGGCAACCCTTCCGGTCGCTGATTGCGATTTCCTTCGTCTTTGGAGGCGAGTGGCGGGGAAGATTGTTCGTGTTCGATCCAACCCGGTATGGGGAAACGCAAGAGGAGTTGCGGTTTCTGCTGGATTTGTTCCGCCAGGTGGGGCCGGCGGTGTACAACGTTTACCTGCTGCACCGGTTGCGGCGGCGGGCCGGAGCCGCGGAGCGCGCGCGCTTCGCCAGGGAATTGCACGACGGAGCGGTACAGTCGCTGATCGCGGTGGAGATGCAGGTGGACGTTCTGCGGCGCCAGGCGGAGACTACACCGGCCGTGGTGGGCAGCGAACTGGGACGCATTCAGGGCCTGCTGCGTGAGGAAGTCCTGAAGCTGCGGGAATTGATGCAGCAGATGAAGTCGATCGACGTGGATTCGCGAAAATTCCTGAGTGTGGTGACCGACACAGTAGAGCGATTTGAGCGGGAGACGGGAATCTCCGCGCGGTTTGTCACGGACATTGAGAAACTGGAGATGCCCGGGAGGGTGTGCCGCGAGATGTTGCGGATTGTGCAGGAGGGGCTGGTCAACGTGCGCAAGCACAGCAAGGCGCGCCACGCGCTGGTGCGTTTGAGTTCGAGCGACAGCCAGTGGAGCCTGACGCTGGAGGATGACGGCCAAGGTTTTTCGTTTACCGGACGCCTGACGGAGGACGAACTTGAAAAGATGGGCAAGGGGCCTATGATCATTAAAGAGCGTGTGCGTTTGATTGCAGGCGCACTCACGGTAGAATCGAATCCCGGCACGGGGACGCGGCTGGAAGTGAAGGTTCCGAAGGGTGGAGAGGTTTCCGATGAACTTTAAGAAATCACAGACGGTTCGTATCGTGATTGCGGACGACCATCCAATTTTCCGGGATGGGCTGCGCCGCTTGCTGGAAGCGGAGCCGGACTTGAAAGTGGTGGGTGAAGGCTCCGACGGGGCGGAGGCGGTGCGGCTGGCGCGGCAGTTGAAGCCTGACATTCTTTTGCTGGATCTGGCGATGCCCAAGCACCCCGGACTTGAGGCTTTGCGGGACCTGAGCACCGGAGCGAATGCGACGCCGGTGCGGGTGATCCTGCTGACGGCGGCGGCGGAGAAGGGCCAGATTGTTGAGGCTCTGCAATTGGGTGCTCGCGGAGTGGTGTTGAAGGATTCCGCCACGCAATTGCTGTTGAAAGCGATCCAAACCGTGATGTCAGGCGAATACTGGGTGGGACGGGAGAGCGTTTCGAACCTGGTGCAATACTTGCGAACGCTGGTGCAATCTTCCAGCGACGAGGCCCGGCAGAAGAAATTTGGCTTGACCCCGCGCGAGTTGGAGATTGTGGCCGCGGTGGTGGCGGGATACTCGAACAAAGAGATTGCGGAGTACTTCAAGATCAGCGAAGACACGGTGAAACACCATCTGAGCAACATTTTCGACAAGCTGGGAGTATCCACGCGGCTGGAACTGGCGCTGTTCGCCGTGAACCAGTCGCTGCCACTGAAAAGCATTGGCTGACAATGGCTTAGCGGCCAAGGCCTAAGGTAATCGTATATGGCACGAAAGTGCCATTGGCGGGTGGTTATCGCCCCGCTTATCATTTTCTGTAACACCAGCTTAAACACAACCAGCCTCGGGACAGGAACCGGTCCGACCATAGTTTCTGTGATCTTTCCCCCAGCACGAGTGGGGCGGTTAAGTCGAATTCTAAGGAGACAGCCCGTGGCAAATTTTTTGCAAAACCTTTGGCAGGATGAGAGCGGTCAGGATATCGCTGAGTACGCGGTGATGCTGGCCGTGATTCTGGTGATCGTGGTGGGGACAGTCCGGCTGATCGGATCAAACGCTAATAATGTGTTCTCGAACGTTGCCAGCTCCATTCAGTAATATGGGTGTCAGGTCTTAGGTGCTAGGTCCTGGGTAAAACCCTGTGCTCTTAGGGCCTAGGCGAATCCTGTGACCTAACACCTGAGACCTACGAGTTTTCTTCGCGGCAAGGAACCCTCGCCGCAACCCAAATCTTACTTCAGAGCGGGCGCGGTCAGCGCTACCTTGTCGCTGCCGGGAACCGAGATCCTAGTGAGGTAGGGGAAGAACGGCGTGATCGCAAAGGGCATCTTTTCTTTGGCCGAGGTCAGAGCCACCGGCTTGGCCTTCGCCATTTCCACTTGGTCGGTGTAGGGATCAAGCTTGATGCGGCCTCCGAGCGGGAGCGCGGCGATCTGATCGGTGCGTTGCGGTTGCAGCTCGGGTGCAGAGGAAAGCAGGGCTGACATCCGGATGCTCTTGCTGCTGGCTACGCTATTGCCAAGGTGCGGGCGAATCAGATTGGGAAGTTCGGGAGCACTTTGCTGCATGGCCCGCAGGAACAATCCGGCGCTTCCCAACTTGTCTTTGTAGGGAGAATTCTTCAACAACTCCAGAGCCTTGGTGTCGGCAGCTTCCTCGTCGGATGCCTTGCGTTTGAAGTCCATGCGCTGGAACGAGTCTTCATCGGGAAAGAACATGCGGTCGTTGAATGCCAACTTGGTGTCGAAGGGGTGTCCCAGAACAATGTGACTGAGTTCATGGGCCAGGACCATGGCGAGCGAAGCCTCATCGGGCAGCACATCGAGCAGGCCGCGGCTGACCACGATGGTGTGTCCGACGGTGAACGATTCCAGAGGAGAAGTGAGCAGCACGCGGCAGCGGACATCAGCCTGCAGATCGAGGTTATTGGTGACCAGCAGATTGTTGACCACGGTCTGAAGAATCTTGTCCACTTCTCCGGGAGGTGCGATCAAGCCAATCTTCTGCAGGCGCTCGATCGCGTTATCTTCAGCCTGGCGTTCCCACATGCGTTCGGCAACCACGGGAGTGGCGTCGGCGGCAACGTCGCTCTGATCTTTTACTCCCTGCGGGGAGTCCACCAGAATCTGAGTGAACTCTGAATTCTTGTTCAGGGCCTTCAAGTCGTATCCCCAAAGGCGGGTCTGCGCGCGGAAGTGCAGAGTTTGGCCCAAATTGGTTTTCATGCTGGACTCCTCGCTATAGATGTAAGCGGGGAGCCACATGCCGGGACGCATGTTCAGGCGCCAGGTATCGAAGTGCAGGTAATAGCCGGCGTGCGGCCGCGAGTAATACGTGCCGTTAAAGCGGACAATGTTGTAGTCCTGATCTTCTACCCAGATGCGTCCGATGAAGCGTCCTTGCGGCGTCGTATCTTTTCTGGGCTCGACGTCGATGACCAGGCAGCGCACTTCTCCGAGGAATTCCCGGCGCACGAAGTTGAAGTTGTAATATTTCCTCTGGAAATCAGGATCGAGCACAACCATCTGGGCGAAACCCAGTTGCACGAAGTGCATTGCATAGAGACTAGTGAGCCGGTTGAGCATGCGGTGGCCGAAGCCGGGCTGGCCTATGAATGACGTATCTTCCGGGCCATCGCTCATGTCGAGGCGTCCGAGGAAGTACTGATCTTTGATCGGAGAGGTGTTTCCTTCTTTGTCGGTTTTGAGATCCTGGAGATAGGTCTCGACCATGGGGCGCATGTGGCGCATCTGGGCTATGAAGAGATGCTCCTTCTGAACCACGCGGTCCATCACGTCATTGAACGACGCTGGGGCTGCGGGAGAAGCGGGAGTTTCCGCGATGGGCGCCGCCGGTGCCGCACCCGTGGAAGGAGCCGCGGGCTCGGATGTGGCTGGCAAGGCGGAAGACGCCGGGGCTTGCGATGCTGCGGGAGAAGCCCAGAACAACAACAGCAAAAGCGAGAGCGAACCTACCTGAAAAATACGCATAAAGACCTTCTGAGAGCAAGTTACGCCAACTGAAAAACAATATGCAAGACGACGGTGGAATCTGTCGGCTGGCCATCCCGCATGGCGGGCTTGAAGTGAATCTGTTCGGCGGCTTTGACGGCACTGTCGTCGAGGCCGTGACCTAATCCGCGTACGACGCGCACTACGTGGAGGTTTCCGGATGCCTCCAGAACAACTTCGAGAAGAACTTCCCCTTCAATTCTCAGACTCTTGGCTTCTTGAGTATAGATGGGAGTTGGCTTGGAAAGGATTTCCGCCGGCAGCGCTTTGGATGCGATTTCAGCCGGACGATTGTGCACTGTGGGCCCAGCCGGAACATCGGCGCTGGCAAAGCCGCTGGCTTGAACTTTAGCGGATGCGCGAGGGCGATTATCCGGTGTGGCAGTGCTATTGCCAAAGCCGGAACTCGCGACTACACCCGGCACGCCTTTAGCGCCGCCGGTGCCGTTGCCATAGCCCGGTCCGGAAGGCAGATCGAAAGATCCCGCTGCCGCGATGTTGACGGCTTTGCCCTGGCTCGCCTTGGCGGGAACTCCGTTGGGATCGCCGAAGCCTCCGGTCTGCACCTGCGAGGGAGCGCGCGCGATCGTGGGAGTTGCCGAATTGCCGGTGGAAAATACGTTGGTCTTTACCGCCTCTTTGGGAATGACGGGAGCGTTGTTGATAGGCAGAGGGTCCGGTCTCTTTGGCGCGGTGACTGTGGGAGCCGGATCGTCCTCGACTTTTACCGGCGTTTTCGGCAGCGGCGCGGGAAGATGCAGGGTGTTAATGGGCGGGTCCAGTTGCGCGACGAATGTTGGCTTCGGTAGTTGGCGTACCGGCTGCGGCTCATGATTGACTGGAACCGGAGTGCTCACCAGTTGAACCGAACGAAAAGTGTGCTCCGGAGAAAAAACCACCGAGGGATACAACAAGCGCACCCACACAATGAACGCAATCACTAGCGCTTGCGCGCCAGTGCTAAAAACGAATTCTGTCCAAGGGGTTCTCGTCTCCGGTAGCAGGGAGAAGAGATTCTCTCGGGAAGCAGAAGGGCTCATATCCGCGTTTACTCGTCAGTTGTTGAAAACACCCGTTTGGGACCGAAAGTTTCTGGGGACCGCTGCGACCAAGCTGGGACCGCACAGGTCTATAAGTCTACAACCCCAGTCAAAAGCTGCACGAGAGGGGCCATTTCGCCGGCAAGCACGAAGTCTATGTGGTTGACCTTCAAGTACTTACGCTGGCCGCGCCGGACGATGGGGGCGGGCAGCGCAAGAAAGAGCAAAAAATTACATCCCGGGCACGAGTCTTTTACTTCCAGAAGGCAGGTGGCTCCCGGCTCCAGACGGGCGATTTGCTTGATTCGCTGTCAAAATCCGCTCCCAAGAACATCGAAAGTTAGCATTTATTCGGCCAACCTGGCCGGTATCGGCACTTCTCATTTGGCTCTTTACAACTAACACCGCACCACCTTGGGACTCTCGATCCCCTTGGTTGCATTGCGGGTGTCGACGACCAACTGGGCTTGGCCGACAATTTTTTTGTAATCGTAATCAGAATGATCGGTGACGATTACGATGCAATCATACTGTTCAAGCTTGTCCAATTCCGTCCGCTTCATCTGCAGATCGTATTTGCGTCCTTTGCCGATGAAAGGGAAGTAGGGGTCGTGATAGCTGACCTGAGCGCCTTCGTGTTGTAGAAGCTCGATGATGGTGAGTGCGGGGGATTCGCGCAGATCGTCGATGTCTTTCTTGTAGGCGACACCGAGGATGAGGACGCGGGCTCCGTTTACAGCTTTTTTTTGCCGGTTCAGTGCACCGCCGATGGAGGCGAGCACGTGATAGGGCATGTTGTTGTTAATCTCTCCCGCCAGTTCGATGAAGCGGGTGCGAAAGTCAAACTCCTTGGCCTTCCAGGAAAGGTAGAAGGGATCGATAGGGATGCAATGCCCGCCCAGGCCCGGTCCGGGATAGAAGGGGTGAAAGCCGAAAGGCTTGGTGGATGCGGCCGCGATGACTTCCCAGATATCGATGCCCATGCGCAGGCAGAGCAGTTTCAGCTCATTGACTAAGGCGATGTTGACGCAGCGATAGATATTCTCCAGCAGCTTGGTCATCTCGGCTGCGGCGGGCGAGGAGACGGGAACCGTGCGATGGAAGATGGAACCGTAAAGAGCGCCGGCCAGCTCCGCAGCTTGCGGGTTCACGCCTCCTACGACTTTGGGAATGTCACAGCGCGCCACGGTGGTGTTGCCCGGATCTTCACGCTCGGGTGAGAAAGCAACGAAGAATTCGTTCTCGGCAGTGGAAGTGCCGGAGGGAGCACCGGAGGAAGTGCCGGAAGCTGTTCCGCGGGCGGCCTTCAGCCCGTTCTTGTTTCCTTTCTCAAGAATCGGCAGCATGACTTCTTCTGTCGTGCCGGGGTAGGTCGTGCTCTCTAGAATCACTAACTGGCCGGCCCGCAGATGGGGCGCAAGAGCGTATGTAGTATCGGTGATGAAGCTGAGATCGGGTTCGTGATATTGGTTGAGAGGGGTGGGGACGCAGATGATGATGGCGTCCATGGCATCAAGGCGGGAATAGTCGGAGGTGGCGGAGAAGCCTTGAGCCTGGGCTGACCGGATTTCCTCTGCGCTGATGCGATAGATGTAAGATTCGCCCTTGGCGAGTGTGTCGACCTTTTTTTGATCGATGTCGAAGCCGGTGACGGTAAATTTCTGTTCGCTGAACAACAGGGCCAGCGGCAGGCCTACGTAGCCCAAGCCGATGATGCCAACTTGCGCCTGGCGCTGCTGGATCTTGTTCTTGAGTTGGTCGCTTTTGGGTTGATCGTTCTTGAGTTGATTCGGAGAACGATTTGCGGCAGAGTGATTCGTCATCGTCGCGAGAGGGCGTGTCTTCTGATGGTGGATTTCGTTTTCGATTCTAGCACGCAGTTGCGCCATGTCGCGGCCTGGGAGAGCTAAATGATGAGTAATCAAGTTTCATCTTCCGGGCTTGGGAATTTATGAGGAGACTGGGGGCGATGAAGCGCGCTTGGCTGCTGGCCTTGGCGGTGTTGGCAGCATTATCGGGGTTGTTGGCCGCGAAAGCCGGCAGTTTTCTGGTGGTGGATGCGCCGCGCCCCTCCGATCTGATTGTAGTGCTGGCCGGGGAGACGGACCGGCGGCCGGAACGCGCGCTGCAACTTCTGGCTCAGGGATATGGGCGGCGCGTGATTCTGGATGTGCCGACCACCTCGAAGCTTTACGAATTCACCCAGATTCAGTTAGCCGAGAGATACGTTCACGATCTGCCGCAGGGAGCAGCGGTCACCGTATGCCCCATCGACGGGCTATCGACCAAGGACGAGGCCAAAGACGCGAAGAAATGCATCGCACGGGAGGGCGGCAAGAGCGTGCTGATCGTGACTTCGGATTTCCACACCCGGCGCGCGCTGAGCATTTTCCGGCGCGAGGTTCCGGGGCGTGAGTACTCCGTGGCGGCAGCTCGCAGCGAAGAACAATTCGGCGCTCGATGGTGGACGCATCGCCAATGGGCGAAGACTTTTGTGGATGAATGGCTGCGGTTAATCTGGTGGAAGGCTGTCGATCAATGGCGATGAGAAGTCGGGGCAGAAAGGCTTTTTCACCACAGAGGCACAGAGACACAGAGAAAACGGAAGGGCAAAAAAAAAACAATCTGGAGATTTTCTCTGTGTTTCTGTGCCTCTGTGCGTCTGTGGTGAACTCGCGTTGGCCGTTCCCTGAAAAGTTTTCCACAGAGACAGCCGCTCCGGGGCACAAATTGCATTGACTGCCAAGAACATAGGAGGGTACGATGCGTTAACGGTCACCAAATTAGTTATTAACGGAGTGTGGGATGGGCATGTCTGCTTTCCGCAAGATGGTGAGTTGCGTGCTTATATTGATGGTGCCTCTTTCGTTGTTTGCCGCCGATTCGGGTGCGGCTATGCTTTATGCCAATGGGGCTGCCTGGTTGAACGGCAGCCATGTGCCGAACTCCTCGGCGATTTTTGCCGGCGATCTGGTGCAAACCCGGTCGGATTCCGCGGCGAACATCCATGCGCCCGGCTCCAGCATCACTGTTCTGGGCGATTCTCTCGTGCAATTTGAAGGCACCTCGTTGAAGGTGGAACACGGGGGAGTGAGCGTCTCTACATCCAAGGGTGTGGCCACGGTTGCAGGCGATGTGCGCGTGGCGCCGGTCTCCAATGCGTGGACTGAATTCAGCGTGACCGATATTGACGGAACGGTGCGAATCGCCGCCCGCAAGGGAGACCTGACGATCACCGACGACAACGGCACAGTCACTCTGGCGCAGGGGCAGGAGACGACGCGCGACGAGCAATCTGATCAAAGCGACAAAAAGAAGAAAGACAAGAAGAAGGGTGTGGGCGCTGTTCCAGCGGCCGGTGGCGGCGTGCTGAACTCTCCGATCGCTATCGGGGTGGGAGCGGCAGCGATTGGCGGCATTACGATATGGGCGCTAACGCGGAGCAGCAATCCGGTCAGCCCATCGACTCCCTAGTAAGCTCGATTCGGGTCTTAATAAATCTGAGCCTTCCGGCGATGCCGGAGGGCTCGATGCTTTCCGGACGACCCCTTTTCTGTGTCGGACCCCCTTAGTAGGAAAGACAACTCCCCGATAGAATCGGTCATTATGATGCTGCCTAGTGATGTCAACGATTGGCCGGAGTTATGGAAAAATCTATATCGGGAGCACGTGTTTATCCTGCAGCTCGACGGCATGTCAGAGGAACAGGCTAGAGCCGAAGCCGAGGCTGAGCAACGGCGCATCGCCGAAACTGAAGACGAGCAATGGTACCAGAACGAAGCCGAAGCGGATGAACGGATCAAGGCAATCATCCAGAAAACCCGAGACCGTGGGAAGCACGCAAGATTTAAAGCCTTGGGTGAGAAGTGAAAATGGGGCTGGGCAATCAGCATTTGAAATTTAACCCTGGGCGCGGTTTCAGAAGTTTGTGGCAGGTTGCTGCAAATCTTGCGGGGGGGCCAGAACTTCCGCGGGAGGTTTGCTTCGTGCCACGCGGCGTTTGCGGGCGGGTTGCGCGAACGGTTCTGAAGCGGCGATGGTGCACAGCACATAGAACAGGGCGGCGTTGGCGGGAATCTGCAGATTGAAGTCGACCGCGCTGTGGACCAGGATGCCGCTCAAGCCGAGCACACAGGCTAGAGTCGACCGCTCCACTGATCTCGCTGGTCCAGTGACCTATTTTCTTGATGGCCCGTGTGTAGACCGTCATCAGAAACCAGAGCATCGTTGCGAAGCCGAGCACACCCATTTCCACGAGCAGTTGCAGATAGTCGTTGTGCGCCTCATTGACGAAGAAATTGGTGTAGAAGGTGCGGAATTGCGGATACACGACGGGAAAAGTTCCCAGGCCCCAGCCCAGCACGGGCTTCTTCAAGAACATCTTAAGGCCATCGCGGTTGATGTTATGGCGGATGTCGCTGGATAGCTCGGAGTGCGATGATCCAGCGCGTGGCGATGCGCTTGGTGAGTTCTGCGCCGCCGACCCAGGTCAACAATCCGACCACAACGACCAGGAATACGCCGATGCCGATGGCGGTGCGCAGGCCCTGTTTCTGCTTGACGAGCAGAACCGACAGAATTACTAGTTCGGCGACAATCGCGAGCATGCCGCCGCGCGATCCGGAAAGAAAAATGGTGCCCACCATGACGCGCGGCCGCGGCGGCGGCGGCGGCGCGAGTCCTGCTGGATGCCAGCTTGGTCAGCGACAACACCAGGGGAATCGGAACCAGCATCTCCATCAGGCCGGCGTAATGGTTGTGGTTTACATAGGGACCATAGATCCAGCCTCCCATGCGAGGCTGACGAATCCAATACAACTTGCCGTTGGAGGAGATGCCCTGAATCAACGCGAAGCTGGCAAGGGCAGCTCCATACAGCGAGAAGACGAGCGCCAGGGTGCGCGCCTGTGAGCCCCGCAGCAGAGCTTGTCCGGCGAGGAAGCACAGCATGGCGTAGGAAAAGTAGAGAAGCGCCAGAGATGCGGTGTCGTGCGGATACGCGCTCCTGCGGAAGACGAGCTGCGAAATGATGAGCAGGCCAAATACTGCCATGGGAAGAAAGAGAGGATTCCACCTGACCTTTATTTCGCCTTCCAGAACCTGCTTGACAATCCATAAGAGAAACAGAGCGGCGGAGCCAGCCTCCATCAGAAAGATCGACCAGGGTTCGACCGCGCCGAAGGCGACCGGGCCAAACAGAAGCAGGCCGAAGACCCCGTACAGCAGGCCGTGCCGGCTTGTGCCGCGCGTTGGCTGCGACGGTTTGCGGTCGTCGTCGAGTTCATTGAAATGGATCTACCATCGAGAAGTTTACTGCCGTTTGGCCGCGAGGCGGAAATCGTCGACCCAGAGCTTACCACGGATCGGACTACCTTCCGGCAGACGCCGGACGTGCAGGATCAGCAGTTTGCAATCGCTGCGGTGGTGAATTCTCCAGTGGCAGATTTCCAGAATCCCGCCTCTTTCAGTTCGTCGCTGTCATACAGCACGGCCTTGGTATAGGCATCCTGAATCGTAAAATGGGGGCCGCCTGCGCCCTCGATTTCTCCATTCTTATAGTAGGCAGAGAACTGGTAAGTGGTATCAGGCTGCACGGCGATGAATTGACGAATCCCCGCATCGGTGACTCCCGGCCCGTCAAAGCTGATCAGCAGCGAGCGATGTCCGCCGTGAAAATCGCTGGGATCCAGGGTCAAAGTGACGCTCGTTGTTTCTCATACTGCCAGTCGAAGCCGCCGTTGAGAACATCCAGGCCGAAATCGCCGTTGACGATCAGATTGTTCCTGGTGGGCACGTAGGAGGACAGGCCAAAGCGCGGGGCGGCTTGCTGCCAAACCAGGCGTGCCTGGTCTACATCCTTGTGGTTGAGCAGGTATTGAAGATACTCGTTGACGTAGCGCAGTTCGAAGGGCTGCGAAGTTTGCGAAGTCGCAATCAGCTTGTCCCACACCTTGGCGGTGGCCGCTGTCTCCTGTTTGCTCATCAGCAGACTCGAGAAACGCGATATAGGCCGGAGACTGGGCGGGAACGACGTCGCGCAGCAGAATGTCCACATCCGGATTGATGCGCCAACAGAACTGGATTGCCAAGCCGACCATGGGCGGGTCGCTCTCCAAAACCACGTGAAATTCCCGCAGGGCTTTTTCGTTTTCGCCTTGCACGAGAAAGAAGTTGGCGGCTTCCCAGGCGACGTCGGGCGTGGTGGGGTCGGCTTCAATGGCGTGTTCCAAGGCCCAGGTTTGGTTCGACACATCGCCCAGCACCTGATAGGCGGAAGCCAGATCGAACCAGTAGCGCGCGGAATGCGGATCGAGTTGCACGGCGGCGCGGTAGGGTTCGATGGCTGCGCCGGGGTCTCTGGAAACCAGGGCGTAGTAGCGTCCCAGATGGTCGCGGTAGTCTGCATTCCCGGGGTCCAGACGAGCCGCGCGCTGCAGACTTGAAAGCTCCGGTCTATCGGCGAAAACGGACGCGACAAATAACCTGCCCGCCAGAAACACGTAGATCAGGCAAAGCACGACCGCCACGCCAATGGCGAGTCTTTTCCGCGAGGGAGAATTGAGCGGTATTTCCATGTTGTCCAACGGGAACAAGCACAAACCCGCCGCATTCCGTTTTGTCGTCCCGAGCGAAGCGAGGGATGCAGGTTCTTGCCTGCACAGTCGATGTTGCCGCAGCCGGCAAACACCTGGATTCCTCGCTTCGCTCGGAATGACAGGGCGGTCACCTCCCTAGGCGCTATTGGGCGAGGCCTCGGCGGCGTCTTCGGTATCGGCATCCTCGTCATCATTATCGTGCGATTCGTCGTCGCGATAGTAGCGGGAATATTTGCCCTGGTATTCGTAATAGTAGTAGTAATCGGGCGAGCTTAGATCGACTGCATTCAAGAGCACTCCGGAGACCTTCGCGTTGACTTGCATGAGGATGTCGCGAGAGCGGCGGAGCGCCTGTTTGGTGGTGTGTCCGGAACGGATGACCAGCACGATGGCATCGGCGCGCGGCGACAGCACCACGGCATCGGTGACCGAGAGAGTGGGAGGAGTATCCACCACGATGTGATCGTATTGGCCGCGCAATTCCTCCAATACGTCGCGCATGTTCGGAGAGGCCAGCAGCTCGGCGGGATTCGGCGGAGGCGTACCCGCAGGCAAGACAGAGAGGTTCGGCAGGATGGGGGATCGCGTAATCGTCTGCTGCAGCGTGGCGCTTCCGGTCAGGACGTTGCTGAGTCCACTGCGCGGGCCCATCCCCAGCGTCTTGTGGATGCTTGGCCGTCTGAGGTCGGCGTCGATCAGCAGGACCCGAATGCCTTTCTGAGCCAACACCACCGCGCAATTAATGCTGGTGGTCGTCTTGCCTTCCTGCGGTAGCGCGCTAGTGATCATAATCACCTTGGGAGGAGCGCCAAGGTTCGAGAGCAACAGCGAGGTGCGGAGCGCGCGATAGGATTCCGCCATCTGCGATTGCGGCCTGACCTGCGTGACCAACTCCACCGCTTCTTTGGACGTAGCGATCACCAGGCGCTTCGCGTTCGCGCCTTCGCGCGCCGTCCTCGACCCCAGCGGAATCATGCCGAGCGGCGGGAGGCCGGAAATCATTTGAGCCTGTTCAGTGGTGCGAACGGTGTTATCCAATCCCTCCAGCAGGAAGGCCAGTCCCACACCGGAGGTCAAGCCAAGCATGAAGGCGAAGGCGAGATTGCGCGGGATATTGGGTTCGATGGGCGACCGTGGGGACGCGGGCCACGTCCACAATCCGGAAGTTGTTGGATTTTAGTCCGGCCGAAACTCCGGCCTGCTTCATTTTCTCCATCAACCCTTCGTAGAGCAGTGCGGTAGCTCTCGAGATCTCGCTTCAGAATGCTGTACTGGATGGCGCTCTCGTTGAGCTTGTTGGCCTCCTGCTTCTGTTTTTCGAGAGCATCGTGCAGCATGTTTTCCCGCTGCAGAGCCGCCATATATTGCCCGCGGATTTTCCCCGCGATCTTCCGGGTTTCGGCGAGAATTTGCGCGTCAATTTCTTTGAGCTGAGTATTCAATTGCGCCACTTTCGGGTAGGACGGGCCAAACTGCGTGCTCAGTTCCGCGGCCTGGATCTTTACGTCGGCTTCCTTGCTGCGGAGAACCTCGAGCAATCCGGAAGCGGACTGGGTACCGGCTCCAGCCGCGTCCAGCAGGCTGGCAGCCGACGCGATGGTGTCGGCGTCTCCCGACTGCACCAGGCGGTAGACGGATTCCTTCTCCATGCGCTCGGATTCCGCCGCGGTCAGCGCCTTGTTCAATTCATCCAGTTTCTGCGGTAGTGATGTTTTGCTTTTCGTCCATGCCCAGGATTTCGTGCTCTTTCTGGTAGCGCACCAGTTTTTCCTGGGAGGTTTCCACTTTCATCTGCAAATCCACGAGTTGCTTGGATAGCCAGTCCGAGGCCTGCATGGTGGAATCGAAGCGGGACTTGAAGTTGTTCTCGGTGTAGGTGCTCATCAAAGTGTTGACCACGTGGGCAGTCAGATCCTTGTCGGGACTGCGGAACGACACCTTGATGATGTGCGTATTGGGAGAGAGCGTGACCTTCAAATTGCCTCGGAAACCTCCGAGAGAGTGCGGAGGTTCGGGCGGGGTCGGCCTGCAGTGGATCGGGGGCAAGATCGAGCGAAGAAGGCAGAGCTGGGGTTTTGCCGCCGAAATCAGGCCGGCGATCCAGGCCCAGTTCCTTCACCACCTGCAGGGCCAGAAGATCGCTCTGCAGAATCATCACTTCGGTTTCCAGTTCGGTGGGATCGTAATAGTCGACGTTGAAGGTGGGAGAATTGCTGAAATTGACCAGACCGGAATCCGGCTTGTTAATTTCGATGCTGCCGCTGGCCTCGTAGATGGGCGTCATCTTGAGGCTGGCGATGGCGACTACGGAGAAGATGGTGATCAGGCAGGCGAGAACCGTCCACTTGCGCTTCAGTAAAACGCGAATGTATTCGCCGAGGGCCGACTCCTGAGAAAGCAGTTCAGGATAGACGCGCGGGCTGGCCGACCTGCCAAAGTCCGCACCCGCCGGCTGCATTTCGCGAACGGTTGGGTTATTGGCCTGCACCAGCGGTCCGGAATCCATGCACTCTCCTCAACAAGTTTTCAAACCCCTCTTAGGCAGACGGCCGGGCTGGCAGCCATAATCCGTAGAAAGCCCGGCGACACGATGGCTGGTGCATCGCTTAGAACTTTCGCACAACGGGTAATGTAGCGGTTCGCGGATATTTTAGCATTGCCCGGCGAGAAACCGTCCACGAATCTGGTAGGCAGCGCTTTTGGTGCAATAACACAGCATTCGCGCGAATGCAAAAAACTCCGCTATACTGCAGAAGCGGACTTGAGGCAGGTTCGATGAATTGGCAGGAACAAGTCGTTTTAGTGACGGGCGGGACGGGTTCGTTCGGCAGGAAGTTCGTCGAAATCATGCTGCGGGAATATCATCCCAAACGGTTGGTGATCTTCAGCCGCGATGAACTCAAGCAGCATGACATGCGCACCTCCGGCTTTGACGATCCCAGCCTGCGCTATTTTATCGGGGACGTGCGCGATGCCGGCCGGTTGCAGCGCGCTCTTTCAAGCGTCACCGTGGTGGTGCACGCGGCCGCGCTGAAGCAGGTTCCGGCCTGCGAATACAACCCGTTCGAAGCCATCCAGACCAACATCATGGGCGGACGCAACGTGATCGATGCCGCCATCGACCAGGGCGTGGAGCGCATCCTGGCTCTCAGTACCGACAAGGCCGTGAATCCCGATCAATCTGTACGGAGCCACGAAGCTGTGCGCCGAAAAGATGTTCGTGCAGGCCAATGCCTACGCGGGAGCGCAGGCAGACTCGCTTCAGTTGCGCGCGGTACGGGAACGTTGTCGGCAGCCGCGGTAGCGTAATCCCGGTGTTCCTGGAGCAGCGCAAGCGGGGCCGGATCACGATTACGGATGCCCGCATGACACGCTTCTGGCTCACGCTGGAACACGGCGTTCGCTTTGTAATTCGCTCGGTCGAGCAGATGCACGGTGGCGAGATCTTCGTGCCCAAGATTCCCAGCATGCGTTTGGTCGATCTGGCCCAGGCCGTCGCGCCCGGGTGTCTCGGTGGAGTACATCGGCATTCGGCCCGGCGAGAAACTGCACGAGGTGCTGCTCTCGGAAGACGAAGCGCGCAACGCCGTGGAGCTGGATGAAATGTACATCATCCAGCCTTCGCATCCCTGGTGGAACCGGGGAAACTGGGTTCATGCCCGGGAACTGCCGCAGGACTTCCGCTACACCAGCGACACGCAATGAACAGTGGCTGAGCCACGAGCAACTGCAGGAACTGATTGAGCCCGGGGCTGCGGTGAAGGCTCGCGTGCCGGCGTAGCTGCCAGGTTTCAGGTCTTAGAGTTAGGTCTTAGGCCCTTGACCTAAGACCTATCACCTAGACCTGACCTACCAACCCAAATGCAGATAACGTCCAGCAAAGAGATGCTCGCCGTCGATGGAGGAACTCCGGTCCGGAAGACGCTTCTTCCTTATGGACGGCAGTCGATTGAGGAAGATGACATCCAGGCTGTGGTCGATGTGCTGCGCTCCGATTGGCTTACTACCGGGCCGAAAGTTGGGGAATTCGAAGAAGCGTTCGCGGCGCGAGTGGGAGCCAAGTATGCGGTGAGTTTCAGTTCCGGTACGGCGGCATTGCATGGCGCTGCTTTTGCGGCGGGGCTCAAGCCAGGCGATGAAGCTATCACCACGCCCATGACGTTTGCCGCGACGGCGAACTGCGTGCTGTATCAGGGAGCGATTCCGGTTTTCGCCGACGTGAGCGCTGATACGCTCAACCTTGATCCGGAAAAAGTGGCGGCGCGAATCACGCCGCGCACGCGAGCGATACTTCCGGTTGACTACGCGGGGCATCCGGCGGATATGGATGCGATTCTTGAACTTGCCGCGCGCCACGGACTGGTGGTGATCGAAGACGCCTGTCACGCGCTCGGCGCCGAGTATCGAGGGCGGCGCACCGGCAGCATCGCGGATATGACTGCCTTCAGTTTCCATCCGGTGAAGCACGTTGCCACCGGAGAAGGCGGCATGGTGACGACCGACCGCGCGGATTACGCCGAAACCCTGCGGCGGTTTCGTAATCACGGCATCTCCAGCGACGCGCGGCAGCGCCAGGCCGAGGGGCAGTGGCGCTACGAAATGGTCTTGCTCGGTTTTAATTACCGCCTTACCGATATCGCCTGCGCTCTCGGATTGTCGCAACTGAAAAAGCTGGAGGCAAATCTTTTGCGCCGGCGAGAGATTGCGGCTCGCTACACGGCTGCGTTCGGCGATCTTGCCGAAGTAATGCCGCCGGCGGTGCGAGCTCGACGTGAATCCGGCGTGGCATCTTTATCCCATCCGGCTCAATCTGCGAAGGACTGAGCGCAAGCCGGGCGCAGGTTTTCCGGGCCTTGCGAGCGGAGAACATTGGAGTCAACGTTCACTACATTCCTGTGCACTGCCATCCCTACTATCGCGATCGTTTCGGATATCAGGGAGGCGAGTATCCCATCGCCGAGGACGCGTACGAGCGGCTGATCAGTCTGCCCATGTTTCACTCCATGAGCGACGAAGATGCAGACGACGTTATTCGGGCGCTCCGGAAAGTGATAAGCCACTACGCGCGCTGACCGCATTCAAAATCCGAAATGAAACGTATGACCGAACATTCCAAGATAGTGGCGATCATTCAGGCGCGCATGGGTTCCAGCCGCCTTCCTGGAAAAGTTCTTGCCGAGATTCGCGGCCACCCCATGCTCTGGCACGTGGTCGAGCGGACGCGGGCCGCACAGACTCTGAACGACGTCGTAGTCGCCACCACCACTGAGCCTGCCGATGACGTGATTGCCGCTTTTTGCCGCGAGCACGGGGTGGACTGTTTCCGCGGCAGCGAAGAGGATGTGCTTGACCGTTACTACCGGGCGGCTCGTGAGCATGCGGCGGAAGCGGTTGTGCGCATCACTTCTGATTGTCCCCTGATCGATCCCGAGATCGTCGACAAGACGGTGCGGGCGTTCCTGGGGGAACAGCCTGATTATGCTTCGAATAGCCTGATCCAGACGTATCCGCGCGGACTCGATACGGAAGTCATGACCTTCCGTACACTCGAAGTTGCGTGGCGTGAGGCGCGGCTCCCCTATCAGCGCACTCACGTGACGCCTTACATTTACGAGAATCCCGGACGCTTCAGAATTTTGCCAGTAACCGGAGACCGGGACTACAGCGCCTATCGCTGGACAGTGGATACTGCCGAGGACTTAGAATTAGTTCGCGCGATCTACACCCGGCTGGCGGGCGAGAGTGTTCTACTGAACGATGTGGTGAGGCTGATGGAACGCGAACCGGAACTTGCCGACATCAATCGCTCGGTTAAGCAGAAAGCGCTGCAAGAAGGCTGAGAAGGGCAGTTCTCGCCGCGGTAAGTGACTCGCTCATCATGAAGTGTCTCCTCCTACATTCCGAGGACAATCCCGAAGACGGCCCGTGGGCGGAGCTTTCCTGGGATCGAATCGTGGATATTGGAATGGGTGGGAAGAATACTTACGCGCGCTGGGCCAGCCAGTTCGGCTCTCCGGTGACAACTCTGGACGCTCTGCGCAATGGGTTCGACGATTTCCGGCGGGTGCGCGACCTGCTGGCGCTGGGATGCGGGCGGCTGACCGATGAACATGGGCTGGACTGGTGGGAGATTATGTCGATTCTCCTGCACGGCGAACTGGAGACGCTGCTCCTGCTGCAACGTTTTGTGCAAACGGTTGAGGCCGGCGATGAAGTGCACGTTTCGCGCCCCGGTCTTCATGCCAGTCTTCTGCAGTGCCTGCGGTTGGGGTGGACGAATGTTTTTCCTTTGAGGCGAGGGGCGGAAAAAGGCGGGTTGGCGCACTTTGTTCGCGTTTCGAAGAAGCTTTCGATGCCGCAGATCATTGACGTTTTCTGGGATAAGTACGACGCGGGATACCAGCTTCGCGGACGCCTCGCGCGAAAGCGAGCGCCGTCCACGCGGCCTGTAGTGTTGCTTCCTACCGCTTATGTGAATGTGTCGCGTACCGGCCTTGCCTATGCGAAGACTTTTCCGGAGGAGAATTTCCTTTTGGTGACGACGCGACAGAGCGGATGGGTGGAAGATCTTCCCAAGAACGTGGCGGGCGCGTGGCTGTCATCGTATGCCTCGGTGCGTGACCGCAGCGCTGAAAATGCGGAGATGGAGAGCCGGTGGCAGTCTTTGCTGGGCGAATTACGAGGAGTGGAAGAATTCGAGATCCTAAACCGGCTGGGATATCTGGATAGTTTTCCGCGCAGGTTCCGGCGAGGAATCGAGGTTGGCGACGCGTGGCGGAATGTTTTCGATGCCGAACCGGTGGAGGCCGTACTGTGTGCGGATGACAGCAACCCTTACACCCGAATCCCACTGCTTCTGGCGCGTGCGCGCGGTGTGCCTAATGTGGCTTGTCATCACGGCGCGCTCGATGGCCGTTACGTATTCAAGCGCAGCTACGGGGACGTGATCTGGGCCAAAGGAAGAATGGAGGAAGATTATCTGGTGCGAAAGTGCCGCGTGCCTCCGGAGAAGGTTGAGATTGGGGCTCCTGCGTTGCCGGCGAACTGGGACAGATCGAGTCAGTTGAAGGAACAGGATTATCGTCCCTGCCTGCTCTTTTTCTCGGAGCCCTACGAGATGACGGGTGGGCGGCCGGAAGAATTTTACAGAGATATTTTGCCTCCGCTCGCGGACCTGGCGATAGCTGCGGGCCGCGAGTTGATTGTGAAGTTGCATCCGGCAGAGAGTGAACGCGAACGTGCCCGCTTGCTTGCCCGGATACTTTCGGCCGAACAAAAAGCCGTTACGCGTATGGTAAGCGGGCCGCTTACCGACGATCTTCTGGCCAAGGCCTGGTTCGGGATCACGATACTTTCCACGGTAGCATTGGAATGCGCGATTCGCGGGATTCCGTGCTTCCTGTGCAAATGGCTGGAGAGCTTGCCTTATGGATATGTGGAGCAGTTTATCCAGTTCGGAGTGGGCATTGGTTTAGACGACGCGCGTGAGATAGACAAGATTCCCGACTACTTGAACCAACATGCGATCCCCCCGGATGTGCGTGCGAACTGCTGGCAGCCCGCAGATCGAGGGCGGTTGCGTGACTTGGTGGATTCCTCGCAGAAGCCGTTCACCGCGGCAGCGAGCTAGCGCGCATCGGGCCGGAGAGAAAACTTGAGCCAAGGGACGCTTCTAATCCGTGGTGATGCCAGCGTTGCCATGGGCGCGGGGCACGTGATGCGATGTATCGCTCTGGCGCAAGCCTGGCAGGATGCAGGAGGCACTGCGGTGTTCGCTATGGCCGAAACTACCCCTGCGGTGCGGATGCGCCTGCAGTCGGAGGGATTCGAGATTTCTTCGGTTCGAGTCTCAACCGCGGCCGGCAGCGACGCGAGTCAACTGGCCTTGCTGGCCCAGGAACGAGGCGCGGAGTGGGTGGTTGTGGACGGTTATCAGTTCGGGGCCGCCTACCAGCGCGAATTGAAGATGGCTGGGCTGAAGGTCCTTTTTGTGGATGACAATGGGCAGGCCGGCGGTTACGCCGCCGATCTGGTATTGAACCAGAATCTTCACGCCAGCGAGAAAATGTATGAACAACGCGCGCCTTACACTCGACTATTGCTGGGCACGAGCTACTGCATGCTCCGCCGCGAATTTAAGCCCTGGAGAGGATGGAATCGAGAGATACCGGCGGTAGGCCGCAAGGTACTAATCTCCATGGGAGGGAGTGATCCGGGCAGGTTTACTGCGTCGGTAATGCGGGCAGTGCGCTTGGTCGAAATTGAGGGGTTGGAGACGAGGGTTGTGGTTGGCGGCAGCAATCCGCATTGGGCGTCGATCCAGAGCTTGGCCTCCGAATTTGAGGGTTTTCGCATGTGCAGGGACCTTTCCGACATGGCGGAGTGGATGGCCTGGGCGGATGCTGGGGTCTTTGCAGCTGGGACGACTTGCTGGGAGATGTGCTTACTCGGCCTGCCTGCGCTTCTGATTCCTGTGGCCGAGAACCAAAAGGCCGTGGCTCAGGAACTAAGCGACCGAGGTTGTGCGATCCATTTAGGCGACGTGGAGGATCTTTCTCCGGAGAAGATCGCCGCTCAGTTGGAGCAACTGCTTAACTCACCCGAAACGAGATACTCTTTGGCGCAGCATGCGCGAGAGTTGGTGGATGGCAATGGCGCGACGAGAATAGCCTCCAGCCTCCGGCGCGAGCCTGCGCCAGAGACCGGCGTAATTTAGAGGATTTCCGCTTGTCTCTGTATCAACGATCGCGGGGCCATCTAATCAGAGGAGTTTGAGGATTCTTAAGGCTTCTATCAACGATTCTGCTTGAATCTCGGGATGGAATACAGGATCTGCTGGAACTGGTTCCCGCCGTACGCCGATCAGGCCCGTCCGTCCAACCTGCACCGACTGAATTCCCAACCGGTTTGGGCCGGCGAAATCCTTACTAGTGTCGTCCGCGAGATACGCTGCTTGGTTTGATGCCACGCCCAACAACGTCAATGCAACTTCGAAGGGGACGGTCGAGGGTTTGGCGCAGCCTGCGCCAAGTTCATCGGTGCAGACGATAACATCCATGTGGCGGTCTAAATCGAGGGCCGCGATCTTTCGTCTCTGAACAGACGCGGCGCCATCGGTCACAAGGCCTAGCCTAAGGCCGCGAGCTTTCAAGCCCGCGAGCGCTACTTCCACTCCGGGGAACAACTGGACCGCGGGCCGATGAGAGCGATACAGCAACACAAGTGTCCTTAGCCAGACCGGCGAATCCAGATTAAGTTCGGCCAACAGAGTGTTGAAAACTCTTCGGCGGCCCTGGGCATGGAGAAGATGCAGCATCCTCTTTTGGAGCGTGTCCGCGTCCCCGTTCTTGTACTTCGCCAAAAACTCGGCCACCGCTCGGAAGCCTCCGGTTACGAATTCCTCTTCTGGGTACAGGGTGTTGTCCAAGTCAAAGAGCACGGCTTGAGGCTTTGCGTTCCCGTCGATGTGAGCCGGTGGCTCGGCCATCGTAACTTGACCCGGTAATGCAGTGAGGTCGCGGGCATTCAAAAATAGATCCTCGGCAAAGCGCATCATCACCAGATCGGCCTCGAACTCCCCGAGAGGCTCTGGCAGTACTTCACCATCCAGGAGGCGAAGCAGCATTGCGGGCGTGTCCATGCCTGCCGCAATGCCAAGCGCAGCCCCACCTCCGAAGCGGGGATTGACTTCGATAAACTTTGCCTGCTTGCCGTCCCAGAAACACTGAATCGTGTTGTGTCCCACGAGGCGGAGTTCCCTTGCCAGGCGCGCGGACTCGTTGATCAAATGAGGTTCCTGAACGGTCCGGCTCACATAGGATTCGCCAGCTACGACCAACTGCCGTAAGCGGGGAACTACTGAGAGCGGACGAGAGTCGAAATCAGCCAGCACGTCCACTGTGTATTCGGGTTCATTAACGTATTCCTGGATCACCCACTCGTCTTTGTCAGGGGTCGCTTCGCGCAATTCCACCTCGCTACGCACCGTGCGCGCACCGCGGGCACCCTTGCCAAAGCGCGGCTTTATGAACAGGGGAAAGCGGGCGCTCGGCAACTGAGGCGTCTGATAAGTGAAAGGAGTGCCGAAGTGATGCGCCTGGCAGAAGGCAACGAAGGCCAATTTGTCCTGGCAAAGCCGTACCGTCTCCAGTGTGGGCACAAGTACGCGGAGGCCGCACTGTTCCAGACGTCCACGCATCCCGGCGAACAGCGGCAATTCTTCGTCTCGCGTTGGAACGATAAGCCCGACTCGCTCGCGCCGGCAGAGTTGTTCGAGCTCTTCGATAAAGCCCGGTTCTGCGCTTGCCGACATGAGGAAATGCCGGTCAGCCACGTACAGCGCCGGAGCATAGGGATTGGTGTCGACGGCGATTACATTGCCGCCGCCGTGACGCCGAGCCAATGCCGATTGAAACGCACGCACCAGGCTGACCTTGCGCGAGGCGCTGGTGATGAGGACATTCACAAAGGGAGTCTCTTGCCGAAAACCAGGCAGTCACGTCCAACCTCAGCAGTTCCAAGGGCAGCGTAGATCTTCCGGCGCAACTCCGGCCGCAGCCCCAAGTCGAATTGCACCCTGCGGGAATGGCAACGGCTTCCAACCTCCGGGTTTCCGATGTAGTTTTCTCCCATCAACAGGAACATCTCCATCGGAAAGTCACCTTGGGCGTAAACGGTAGCGAAACCGAGCCGATCCAGCGTCTGCTTAAGAGAGGCAAAATTGAAGTAATTTATATGATCCGGCACCGCGACCCACCAGGGGGCAGCGCCGATTTTCTCCTTGGCCGCCGCTTGAATCTCGCTAAAGTCATTGGGCACGCGGATACACAGAATTCCTCCCGGGACCAGTGCCTGAGCGCACTCTTGCAGCGTCTTCACCGCGTCCGGCACGTGTTCCAGAACATTGATCATCACGACCACATCGAATCTTGCAGCTCCGGAATAAGCTAGAAATTTCTCAAGCGTCATATTGTGCACGGTCAGGCCCTGTGAGGCAGCGCGCCGGGCCGCTTCCAAAGATAGTTCAGTCCCCACGCTGCTAAAGCCGTGCTCCTGCGAAAAAGCAATAAAATCGCCAGTGCCGCATCCCACTTCCAGCAACCTGCGACCGGGAGCGACTTCGTCCAACACGCTCACGATGTCGGTGTAGAGCGCCCCTCGCAACCATTGCAGTTCCTTCGCCGCCGCATCGCCCCCTTCCATTAGCCGCCTGAGTTCTGGGGCGCGGTTTCCCTTGCGCAGAAGATCATAATAGTGGCTCTCATAAAACTCGCTAATCTCGGCCGCAGGAGGAATCGGATCCAGCCGGCGAAATCCGTAGGTGGCGTCCTCAATGAGGCTGAATCCGGCAGATTGCGTGGGATTGCCGGGGTAGTTGTGCAGACCGTCTCGCACTGGTGCCTTCATGAAAGCAATTGTCTCAAACAGTAGCCCTAACGACCAATGGGGAGAAAGCGCTACCGGTCTTGACCCGCCGGAGCGGTTGCTTTCCCTCTCATGGCTGGAATGAGCCGCGACTCGCCGAAGATCAAGCAAGCGCAGGATTTATAATCAGTCGGCGCGCCGGTTAAGTTGCGAACGATGACACAGATGAGAGTTGGCAACAGATCCATCGGACTGGGACAACCAACGTATATCGCGGCGGAGCTTTCCGCCAATCATAACCAGGATTACGAGCAGGCCGTGCGCATCGTTCACGCAGCCAAAGAAGCGGGCGCAGACGCGGTCAAGCTTCAAACCTACACGCCCGATACGATCACGATGGCTAGCGACCGCGAGGAATTCCGAATCAGCGGTGGAACGCTATGGGATGGGCGCTCGCTCTACGAACTTTACGGCGAGGCCCACACACCGTGGGAGTGGCAGCCGAGGCTGAAGAAATTGGCAGAAGATCTGGACATGGATTTGTTTTCGAGCGCCTTTGATTCGACCGCAGTGGACTTTCTCGAAGAGATGGGTGTCCCTGCGCACAAGGTGGCGTCGTTCGAGTTGGTAGATATTCCTCTCATCGGGCACATGGCAAGAACTGGTAAGCCGATGATTATGTCCACGGGGATGGCGACTGTGGAGGAGATCGAGGAAGCTTTGAACGCAGTCCGTGAGGCGGGCGCGACACAGATTGCGTTGCTGAAGTGCACCAGCGCCTATCCGGCGCCTCCTGAGGAGATGAATCTGCGAACCATTCCGGAAATGGCGCGGAGATTTGGAGTGCCCGTGGGATTGTCGGACCACACAATGGGAATCTCAGTGCCGGTCGCCGCGGTGGCGCTGGGCGCCTGCATCATCGAAAAACATCTCACACTGTCGCGCTCAACTCCGGGACCGGATAGCGCGTTCTCGCTGGAGCCGCACGAATTCAAAGCTATGGTGGATGCGGTGCGTACGACGGAGAGAGCTCTTGGCACGGTGCACTTTGGTTTGAGCGAAAAGGAACAAGCGAGCCGCGCGTTTCGCCGGTCTCTGTTCGTGGTGGAGGATGTGAAGCAGGGCGAGACGTTCAACACTGGGAATGTGCGGTCGATTCGGCCTGGAGCCGGGCTTCATCCGCGGCATCTGGCGGAGGTACTGGGCAAGCGCGCGGCACAGGCGATCAAGCGTGGCACTCCTCTGAGTTGGGAGTTCGTGGTCCGATCATGAGAAATCTTGTCAGCCCGATTTTGAATTGCGTCGTGCGTTCTTTCCACTGCGACTTCTGGTCCCGCGTGTCGCGCACACTGTTAAGAGATATAAGCGAGACCTGCGCGTGATCTCCGATGGCAGAATAAAGCCTGATTCCGTGTCAGATCCGAATATCCCTGTTTACAACGCGCCGGCGGTTGCGGAGTACTATGCGGGGCTGGACTATCTCACGCCCTGCGAGAAAATATTATTCGATGAGTATCTCAAGCCGGGGAAAGCGATTCTTGATCTAGGCGTGGGTGGAGGACGCACCACGGCTTACCTTTCGTCAATCGCGGTGCGCTATGTCGGAGTTGATTATGCTTCGGAAATGATTGCGGCGTGCCGGAAGAAGTATCCCCAGCTCGAGTTTCAAACGGAGAATGCTTCCGATCTGTCGAAGTTCGCAACCTCGAGCTTTGACGCTGTTGTGATGGCCTTCAACGGCATGGATTACGTGATTCCAGACGAATCGCGCTGTTGCGCGCTACGGGAAATTCGCCGCGTGCTCAAGCCTGATGGCATTCTGATTTTTTCCTCCCACAACCCGTGTGCGATCTGGGTGCGGGCCTCGTGGAGTCAACAACGGGTGCGAGACGTGGCGCGAGCGATTGTGGGCAGTGACTCCATCTTCTTTCGACCCATGCTATGGTCTTTGACCGCCGCACGTGCGGTTCTGGCGGGTGTGAAAGCTGGGTTGCAGTCGCTCGGTCGGACCGCGCGGAGATTGCCCACGCAGGCGTTTTGGCGCGGGCAGGGCTATTGGCGAGATCCTGCGCACGGTGGCCTGAAGACTCACGGGGCGACTCCTGAGAAAGTTACACAAGAACTGGGCAAGTTTGGTTTCCGGCTGCGGCGCGTATTGGGAGATGACTATCCTCGTGCCAGCCGGCGTTATTTTACGACTTGGTATTACTATGTGTTCTCGACCACCGGAGACATTGGAGAGAAGTGAGTCTGCGCATTGTTCTGCACCGGGAAATTCCTGAAGATCCCAATCTGCGGCGTCAGTGGAATGACTTGGTTCTGCTGATGGAACGCCCAGAAGTGTTTTACACGTGGGAGTGGGCGATGGCGGTGCGGTCTGCGTATCAGGCTTCCCTGAAGCCGCTGCTGTTCTTAGGTTACGAGGGAGAGCGTTTGGCCGGGGTGGCGTCGCTGGCAACGGATGCAGCCGGGGGAAAGGCAACTTTTCTTGCCGCCACGACCGGGGACTACTGTGAGTTTCTGACTCATCCGCAACAGCGGGCTGAGTTCGTCGACGCAGTTCTTGCAGAACTTGCAAAGTCGAAGGCTAGTTTTGTGACGTTAGCGAATCTGCCGGAAGATTCGGCAACCCCTGCCGCACTTCGGAAGGCGGCGAGGAATCACGGGCTTCACCTGCATGTGCGGCCGGCCTACCTGTGCGCCCAGGTGGAGCTGGGTTGGGGAGAACAGCGCCAGGAGTTGAAGGCTGGCCTGGCGGGCAAGAAAAAGCTTCGCCAGTACCTGCGAGCGATGGAGCGCGAAGGCCCGGTTTCATTTTCTCATCTACAGTCGCTCGAACAGATTCATGCGGCGTTGCCGGGATTTGCCGATGCTCACGTGGCGCGCTTCCAGGCCACGCAACGCATCAGCATTTTATCCACGCCCGAGCGGAGGCTTTTCCTGGAGCAACTCGTCAGGCTATTTTCTAATTCCGGCGTTGTAACTCTAAGCACGTTGATGATTGCAGATCGCCCGGTTGCGTGGAACTATGGGTTTCAATTTCACGGGAGTTGGTTCTGGTATCAGCCAACTTTCGACAGCCACTGGGAAGAGCAATCCCCGGGCTATTGCCTGCTCTCGAGGATTGTGATCGAAGCCTGTGACAAGGATGAAATGAAGGTGGTGGATCTGGGTCTGGGTGCGGAAGGGTATAAAGAGCGATTTGGGAACAGTACGCGCCAGACACTCTACATCACGGGGACAAAATCCTGGCGCCGTCATCTGCAAGAAGTCGCGAGATACCGAGTGGCTAGCGTTTTGAAATCGTCGCCCAAGCTTGAGTCCGCTGTCCGGCGCACGCTGGGCCGAAAGCACCCGTCATGAGCGACACCTGCGACGAAAACATTTAGACTAATGCATCGCATTTCTCGACGTGCCTTTCAACTCAATTGAACGAAGGCGTAAGTGCGGTTCGACGTCGCGCCTGAGCACATTGGGCCAACGGCAGTACCGGTGGATTGGTTTTGCTATCCGAACTATGTCTCATGCAACCCAATTGAAGGAACCCATCCCTCCTGAGGCCTCAAGCGGTAAGAGAACGCCCCCTGGATTGGAACCTCTGAGCTTCCAGACAGAGATGGGCCGGATTTCCCGGCAATCCGGAATTGTTTTTGCGGGGACGATTTTCACGGCGGCGCTCGGGTATGTCTTCAAGGTCTACCTGGCGCGTGTCCTGGGAGCGGAGGCTCTCGGAATCTACGCCTTGGGAATAACCATCGTCAGTTTTCTGGGCATTCTCAATGTGGTGGGTCTTACTGAATCCGCGGTGCGGTTTGTAGCTCTGTATGCAACCTCCAAGAACTTTGGAGCGTTGCGATCCCTGTTGTGGAACGGTACGTGGATTCTGTTGGCCACCAATCTGATTTTTGCTGCGGTGCTGCTTAAAGTCGGTCCCTGGGTTGCCACGCGTTTTTATCATTCACCTCAACTCGTGCGGTACCTCCCACTGTTTGCGGTGATTATGATTGCGGGCGCGCTCACAACTTTCTTCAGCAAAGTGGTGGCGGGCTACAAAGAAGTCGGGCGTCGCACCATCGTAACGAGATTTGTAGCCAGTCCAGTCACCATGGCCGTGGCGGTGCTGTTGATTGCTTTGGGGGGCGGCCTTTGGGGATACCTTGTGGCGCAGATTGTCAGCGCGGTGGTGGTGCTGGTACTACTCATTTCGCTGGCGTGGCGACTCACTCCGGTGGCGGCCAGATCGCCGGACCTGAAGAAACTTGGGATCGAGCGGGAAGTCTGGTCGTTCTCCGCCGTGATGTTCGGCCTGGGATTGCTGGAAATCTTAATGAGCCAGACCGACCGGGTTGCTCTGGGCTTCTATCGGGGAGCCTACCAGGTTGGGATTTACTCGGTCGCGGGCGCTCTGATTGCGTACGAACCGATTATTCTGCAGTCGGTGAATCAGATCTTTGCCCCGGTGATCGCCGATATTCACACGCGAGGAGAATTGGCCTTGCTGGGACGGTTGTTCCAGACTCTGACCAAGTGGATGCTGGGACTAACATTTCCTCTTGCCATGGTGATGATGGTGTATGCGCGGCCAATCATGCGCATCTTCGGGCACGACTTCGAGGCGGGATGGCCCATCCTGGTGATCGGCACATGCGGTCAATTGGTAAACTGCGGCGTCGGATCTGTGGGTTGCATGCTGGTGATGTCGGGCAATCAGCGCCGTCTTATTCGCGTGCAAATCGTGATGGCGGCGGTAATGGTAGTTCTGAGCATCTGGCTGGTCCCGCTTTGGGGGGCACTGGGCGCCGCCGTCGCCGCCGCGATAACGAATGCGGGCTCGAATGCTTGGAATCTGTTGGAAGTGCGCGGGGCGCTGAAGCTGTCTCCTTACAATCGCAGCTATTTAAAGTTGCTTCCTCCGGCCGGAGTCGCTCTGGCGATCACGCTGCTGGTGAGCCGGGCTTCGATGTTCATACGAGCGGATTGGGCAGCGATCGTGCTTTCCCTGCTGCTCGCCTACGGGGCATTTTCCGTCGTGGCGTTCGCGATGGGGTTAGACGCGGATGATCGATTGATCGCCAATGCGGTTTGGACGCGAGTGCGGGGAACTTCCGGGCGGTGAGGCGAAGTAGCGAAATCCTTACCGCATCACGCCCCAGGGCTGCGCCATTTAGATCTCGCCTTTATCAAGAAGTCCAATATCGAGCACAGTGGACCGTTCAAAGGAAAGCGGTACTCCGGGGAAAACTGGACCACGTCGCGGCAGAAACCTCGTTTGAACGAAGCCGGACCCGTGATGGTGCCCTCGCGATACCCTCCGAGGTCATAATCAGTGCAACCATGCTCCTTCGCCCATTGAATCGCGCTCCATTGGAGCACGTGGCCCGCGGCCAAACCCGTATCCCTGGCATTTGCGCTATAGACACCCCAGGACCGCCGGGCCGCTCGAACCACCAACACTCCGCCTAACGGTGTTCCGTCCTTGGAAGCGAGCACAAGAGCTCCACGGCCCTTGCGGTTCACGACCCACCGCAACGCGTGCAACAAATGCCGCGGCTCCTCGACACGGATGTTTCGTTTCCTGGCCATCTCAAAATAAATTCTGTGAAACTCCTGAATGTCTGCCTCGTCCTTTGCGAGCCGGATCACAACTCCTTGTCGCTCAGAGCGCCGGATGTTGAGTTTGGTATCGTGCCGAAAGCTGCGCAGCAAGTCGTCGCTCCCAGGGGCCAAATCCAAGCGTAAAGAACTTCTGCTGTCCGGCAGCGATTGCCATCCGTCGCGACACAAGGTGCTTCCGACGTTCCAATCAGAGCGCTCGACCCAATCCGGGGCGATTTTCACGTACGCAAAACCCAGTTCTTTGCTTTTTTCAAGAAGCTTGTGAAGCCCATACAGCGTCAGATCCACATCATCGCAGGCCGGCCCGCGTTGGATGGACAAACTGCGGATAAATCGCAGCCGTTTTCCCGCGGGAAAACTCACCCCACAATGAGCGAACCAACGGAGTTCGCCGTGTTCTCGTACCATGGCGCAGTACTTGTCTTCAGGCCTATCGCAGTCTTCTCCCCACGTCCAATTAGGAAATTGGAAGGGATGGCTATTGTTCTGCCGGTCCAGGAAGTCCTCGATCTCCCCGTGAATAGCGGGCGCTAACTCTTGTGTCTTGACGAATTCAAAGGGCATTGGCGAAGTAAAAATCGGGCGATCCAGGACAACTCGCCATTGTGGCGGTTTAGAAGTAACCAAGGCCTTGCAGGCTCGCTTTCGATGATACCCTGTTCCTCCAGGCCGCTCACCCTCTTGTTGCCTTAAAAGGCGAACCCCTTGTAAGGTGGTTTTCTATATTAACTCCAGGATGCGGGAGCTTTTTGCCGAGATAAAAATGCCGGGCATGAGCGAATCACGCGAAATTCGGATTCCTGCCGACTTGTGCGATGCCGCCGAAAAGAAGTTCGGCGCCAAGTTTCGCAGCGTGGACGACCTCGTGATCTTCTTGCTGCAAGAGCTGATTCGCAGGGACACAGCCGACCTGGACCGGGCCGATCAGGCAGTCGTGGAGGAGAGGCTGAGAGATTTGGGGTACATCTGAATCATGGATGCTTTGGAGTGCGGCGCTCGACCGGCTAACTGATGAATAAGCCCCCGACTTTGGATGAAGTGACCCAACAGGGCAGAGATCGTCTTTTCCCCTCGCTCACCAATCCGAACTGGCTGGTTCTCAGAGCGCGGCGCAGGATTTTCGAAAGTTGGCTAGCGCAGCTTCCATCGGGAGAACTTGAAGTCCTGGATATCGGCGGAAGGATCCAGCCTTATCGCGCGTTGATCGAGAATCGCCTCCGCCGATACGTTGCTGTGGATTTGCGTCTGACCCCGCTGGTGAATGTGGTGGCTCGAGCGGAACAGCTCCCGCTGGGCGATGCCCGATTCGATCTTGTGATTTGTACCCAGGTTCTCGAATATGTTGAACAGCCATCCCGTGTGTTTGGCGAAATCCATCGTGTGTTGAGGCCGGGGGGCGCGTTGCTGCTCAGTGTACCGAGCGCCTGCCCCATGGACGCCGAAGAGGAATGCTGGCGCTTCCTGCCCGCGGGGTTGCGCTTTCTCCTGGCCGACTTCAATCGAGTGGAAATCGTGGCCGAAGGTCGCAGTGTCGCAGGGCTTTTCCGCACGGTAAACACTTGTCTTGACATCTTTGTGCGATATCCGGCGGCGCGGTATGTTTATCGGCGCAGCATGGCTCCGCTCCTGAACCTGCTGGGAGCATTATTGGAGAAGATGTCTGGTCTGCGTAACCAACAATTCACCGTGAACTACAGTGTGCTGGCGGAGAAGTGATCATAGGCCCAACCAATGCCATTTAGAGAACCCCGATGCTGAACCTAATCCGTAAAGCCTGGCGGCGTGGACGCTCTCTTCTGCCCGTGGAGGGCTTTGCCTTCGGCCGGCCGCTGGTTCTGCTGCAAAGCGATGACTGGGGCCGAGTGGGCGTGCGCGACCGCGAGGGCTGGGAGGAACTGCGCGAGCAAGGTATCAATCTTGGCGAACGCAGTTACGATTTCTACAGTCTTGAAACGGCTGCGGACGTGACAGCACTGGTATCGCTGCTGCAACGCCACCGCGATTCGACGGCGCGGTCCGCGTGCCTGGGGATGAACTTTATCGTAGCCAACGTGGACTTCGCAAAAGTGAGGGCCAACAACTTTCGCCAGATTTATCTTCGTGCCTTGAGCGACGGTCTTCCGGATGGATGGAAGCGTCCGGGTTTGTTCGAGGTCTACCAGGAAGGGATCTCCGCCGGTGTTCTGTCGCCGGCACTGCATGGCACGACGCACTTCTGCCGGCCGGCGGTGGAAAGGCGATTGGACGACCCGGGAGAACGAGGTATCCTCCTGCGAGCCTTGTGGACGGCTGGGGTACCGTACATTCACTGGCGCATGCCGTGGGTGGGATTTGAATACTGGGATCCAGAACCGAACGGGGAGGAAGACTTCCTGATTTCTAGTGTTCAAGAAGGTCTGATTGATTCCGCCGTGGAGAGCTTTACCCGATTCTTCTCGAAGAGCCCGCGTTCGGCTTGCGCGCCGGGCTATCGAGCGAATAAGAGCACTCATGTGGCGTGGGCGAAGCATGGCATTCAGGTGGCGCAGAATGGACCGGGCAGCGCGATTCCGCCACACTTTGACAAAAGCGGCATTTTGCATTTGCATCGCTCTATGGATTTCGAGCCGGCTACTGGGCAAGGATTCTCGGTGGACGCCTGCGTGCGCATGGCCGAGGATTGTTTTGCGCGTGGCCTTCCCGCGATCGTTTCCGTCCATTCCATTAATTTCCATTCGACCATCAAGGATTTTCGGACCCACACGCTCGGATCGCTCGACGAGTTTCTGACTGCACTGGAGGCGAAGCACGCAGACCTGCTGTATGTTCGCGATGAGGACTTATACGACCTGGTGGATAAAGGGATGTTTCAATCGAAGGAATCTGCGGTGCGGGTTCCCGTGACGAAACGGAAATTCACAGCGGGCGCGGTTGCGGGAGGGCGAAGAGCGTAGATGGCTGCCCCGAAATCGTTGGTTCTCGTCACCGTAGACTGTTTGCGCGCGGATCATTGCGGCTTCATGGGCTACGCACGCCCGACCACGCCGTTCCTTGATGGTCTTGCCGGCGAAAGTTTTGTTTTTCCCACTGCCATCGTGGCGGGCGTTCCCACCTACTATTCGCTGCCCGCAATTCTGGCGTCGCGTTATCCGTTAGCGCTGGGGCGCGAAGTGCTGGGACTTGCGCCCGAAGAAAAGAGTCTGCCGTCGGCACTCAAGGAACAGGGATATGCGACGGCATTTTTCGGCGCCGCCAACCCCTACCTGTCGGCTCGGTTTGGCTACGATTTCGGTTTTGATACATTCCACGATTTTCTGGATGGCGATCTCGCTCCGCTTTCGAATCCTGACAATCGCTCTCTAACGCTGGCCGGCTGGGCAGGAAAGTTAAACCGCGTTTTGGAAAGCTTCACTCACAAAATCCCGGGGATGGGCGCTGTCTATGACGAGCTCTACTTTCAATACTGCCAGCGCGTGGCCGCGCCCGCGCCGGAATCGCTCGACAGGCTGCGTCGCTTCCCGTCGGCAGATGTGATCGTCGATCACGCGCGCACCTGGCTGGCCTCGGTGGGCGAGAGTCCTTTCTTCCTGTGGCTGCACTTCATGGACCCGCATTCCCCCTACTATCCGACGGAAGAAGGGTTGCGAAACCTGGGAGAGGACAGGCCGGCGGCTTCGCGCGCGCGTTATTTGAACGCGTACTGGAACCGTTTTGACATCGGGAGCAAACGCCTGCGACGTCACCGCGACGAAGTCATCGCGCTGTACGATGCTGGAATTTCCTGGGTGGATGCGCAGATCGCGCGACTGGTGGAGGACCTGCGACGATTGAAGCTCTGGCAGAATTGCGTTTTTGCTGTGACTGCCGATCACGGAGAACAATTCCTGGAACACGCGGGCCGCTACCATGCTCCCTCGCTGATGGAGGAGTTAATTCACGTTCCACTTCTCATTCATGCTCCGGGAATCAAGAAGAGATCTGTCTCCCACAATCCATTCAGCTTGCTGCATCTCGCGCCAACTCTGATGGCGGCGGCGGGTTTGCCAATCCCCGCTGAATTTCAAGGGCAGAGTCACTGGGATCAGACTCAGCAAGAAACTGCGTGGAGTGAGCCGGCAATTGCCGAGTGTATCGCCGGCTGCACGAATCCTTTTAACCTCGATCAGCGCCGCGGGCCGCGGCTGCTCGCAGCCCGTGAGGCGCGATACAAGATGTTGTTGAATTTTGATACTGGCATGGAATCTTTGTTTGATCTCGAAGCCGATCCAGCAGAACAAGCGCCTTTGCCCGTCGCAGCCGCAAAGCCAGAGCGGCGACGATTGCTTGAGGCCGCACTCGCACATCTGCGAAGATCCAGTGCAGGGCAAAATTCAGAGCTTTACCTGCGATCACGCTTGCGCGAGATTAGACTGAATCTTATTAATGCGCCAGCAATCGCGAACACGCGCGCTGCCGGCTAGGCGCTTCCAACGCGAACTCGGAAAAAATGATACCCGTCAACATATTGGTCGACTCTCTCGCAGATGAGGGCCTTACCAACGCCCAAATGATCAACGCGCAGCAGATCGTGAGCCGATTGAATCCGGGTCGCTTTTCCGTGACCATGTTTGTACACGGACCTCCTGCGGCGCAGATCATCCGCAGGCCGAATACAAAATTGATTCAACTTCCAGACCGGCTACAGACGGTTCCTTTGCTGGCTCAGTTCCTCTTCGGGAGATACGACATTCTGTTTTACCTGAAAGCATCGCCGGCCAGCCGATGGTACCTGAAGCTACGCTCGCGGCGGAGAAGCCATGGCGTGATCACAGGTACAATCGAGTCGCAAACCGACTGGCGAGATGAGACGATTAGTCCGCAGGCGATCCGGCTCTTTGAGCAGACGGTCCTGTGTTGCGACTATTTGTTCAGCAACTCCGCTTTCGTCAAGCGAAGTCTAGAGAAGAATTACGGCCTTCCGAGCGAAGTAGTTCCGACGGGAGTTGATACAGACTTCTTTATGCCCAATTGGGATAGGCCGGCAAACTCGAGACCGCGCGTGCTCTTTGTGGGGGCGCTGCGCAAATTCAAGGGACCGCAGGTTGTGCTGGATGCGGCACAACGCTACCCGCAAGCCGATTTTGTCCTCGCGGGAGATGGCGTCATGGCTCAGGATCTGCACGAGCGCGCGAAGGGCCTGCCGAACGTCGTAATGCGTGGCTCGCTCGGACGAAGCGCAATTCGTGAGGAATTTCGCAGGGCAGACATTTTTCTGTTTCCTTCCTGCTGGGAGGGTTCCCCCAGAGTCTTGATGGAGGCGGCGGCCAGCGGCCTGCCAGTGATTGCGCGTAAGGACTACGAACCTGAATCCGTGATTGACGGCAAAACCGGGTTTCTGGCGACGACAGACGACGAACTGATCGCGCGTCTGGCGCAACCGCTCGCCAGTCCTGACCTGTGTCGAACCTTGGGGCAGGCAGCGCGTGATCACGTATCCCGCTTCAGTTGGGATGTGATCACTCGCCAGTGGGAGGCCATCTTCATCCGCCTGGTTCAATCGCAAGATGACCAATCGCGCGACGGCCAACCGCCCCGGGAGCCGGCTGCGTGATCCCCAGGCTGGTAATCGTTACTGAGATCATTGCGCCGTACCGGATTCCTGTCTTCAACGCATTGGCTGAGAGAAAGGAAATCGATCTGCATGTTATTTTCCTCTCCGAGAACGATGCCACCTTGCGCCAGTGGCAGGTGTATAAAGACGAGATCAAGTTTCGCTACGAAGTGCTTCCATCCTGGCGGCAGCGCTTCGGCAGATATAACGTGTTGCTCAATCGCAGAGTTTTTTCAGCCCTGAACAAGATTGCGCCCGATGCTGTGTTGTGTGGCGGCTACAATTATCTGGCCTCCTGGCAGACTGCCGGCTGGGCGAGAGTTCATGGTGTGCCTCTGCTGCTCTGGTCAGAGAGTACGGCGCTGGACACGCGACACGGCCATCGCCCTGTGGAGTTCATCAAGAGGCGATTCTTGAATTTGTGTGCGGCCTTCGTGGTGCCGGGCCAGTCGGCAGCACAATACTTGAAGGATCTTGGGATACCGGATGAGCGTATCTTCACCGCTCCGAACGCAGTTGACACGAATCTTTTTGCGGCATTGGCGCAGAAAGCGAGCCAGGACGAAATCAACGTGCGCGCGCGCTTCTCTCTGCCCTCGCGATACTTCCTTTACGTTGGCCGGTTGGTGCGGGCCAAGGGAGTTTTCGAACTCGTCGAAGCATATGCCCGCCTCGACGATGAGATTCGCTCGAGCGTTGGATTAGTATTGGTAGGAGATGGTGCGGACCGCTCCGAACTGATGGAACGAGCTTCACCAATCACACCAGGGATGATCCAGTTTCCTGGTTTTGTGCAGCGTGAGGAGTTGCCGGAGTTTTATGCTTTGGCCGATGCGCTGATTTTTCCAACGCATAGCGACCCTTGGGGGCTGGTGGTGAACGAGGCAATGTCGTGTGCTTTGCCGGTGATTGCTTCCAGTCTTGCGGGATGCGTGGCAGATCTGGTGCAAGACCGCTGGAACGGATTTGTGATCCCGTCCTTAGACCCGTCTCAGTTTACCGTTGCGATGGCACGTTTAGCGGGCGATTCCGGGTTGCGAATCGAAATGGGTTCGAGAAGCCGGGAAAGAGTGCGGGCGTACTCTCCGGCGGCTTGGGCTGAGGGACTGGTAAAGGTAATGGAATTCGTTTGCGCGGGGGGACGATGAAGGACAAGGCTCACCTGATTCTTCTCCCGCTGGGAATGATTGCGGCTCTGGGGCTGTTTGTCCTGGTGGAGCGCCGTCCGGTCTACTTTGCCAACACAACTTACCTTGGAGCGTTTCTGGCCTTACAGATCGCGTTTGTAGGCCTCACCCATTATGAATCCGTGTTTTTTCCCATGTTAATGGGAACCTTTCTATGGGCCGGGTCGGCTCTGCCGTTTTCTGGAACTGGGATGGCGCTGCGCTGGCTCTTTTTGGCCGTGGGGGCGTTCGGGGGCTTCGTCATCTGGATCAAGAGTCCGAGGCAGCGGCACTTTGGGTCCTTCCACATTGTGGCCGCGTTGTGCGTGCTTTCCGCGCTCGTCTCCGCCATAGTTTCCGAGGTACCGAGAACGGCGCTGCTCAAAGTGGCGAGCCTCTTTTTTTTGTTCCTGTATGCCGCCGCGGGAGCGCGCGTGGCGATTGCCGGACGGGAGTACAAGTTTATGCGTGGTCTTGTCCTGGCTTGCGAGGTGCTGGCTTACGTCGCGGCAGTGTGTTACTTCGCTCTAGGCTATGCCGTCCTGGGCAACCCGAATGCGCTGGGCGCTATCATTGGCGTTGCCGTCGTTCCGGTATTGCTGTGGGCGGCGTTGGTGGCAGAAACTCGGGGCGTAAGGCAGCGGCGCTTTTTCGCTTTGGCCTTGTGCGGCGCCTTGCTTTACTCGGCCAACTCACGGGCCTCGACCTTGGGCGCGATCGCAGTGGTGCTGGTGTTCACCGTGGCATTGCGCCACCAGCGCTTGCTGTTGCAATTTGCCTTTGTCTCCCTTTTCTTCCTTACTGTGATGGCAGTTGTAAATCCGTCCCACATGTCTGAAATGTTCTCATCGTTCACCGGCAGGGTTATTTACAAAGCGGGGAGCACTCACCCCGGCGCGTTCGGGTCCCGCCTTTCTCCCTGGGTTGACACGCTTTCTGTTGTCAAACGGCGTCCTTGGTTCGGCACTGGTTTTGGTACCAGCGGACTGGGCGAACTTCGGCCTGACCTCGAAGCATCTTCGGTGTACACGATAGAGGGAACCAACAGGGAGCATGGCAACAGCTATTTGGCCTTGGCCGAGTATATGGGCGTGCTGGGCTCCCTGCCATTTGTGGTCTTGCTTTTGATGCTGATTCGGATGGTGGTTCGGATCTGCCGATGGATGCGTAGAACCGGGAATCCCTACCACTATTGCATCCCACTCACGCTGGTTGCGATCGCGGGCCTGGTGCATGCCTGCTTTGAGGACTGGATGTTTGCGGTGGGATCCTACCTGTGCTTGTTTTTTTGGGTCGCAGTCTTTCTGCTGATAGACGTGGCTCCGGAGTTCAAGGCCGAACTGCAAATGCCCGCCCGCAAGCCTTTCCCTGTGTTTGCTCATCCGCAGGCGCTTCGCCGGCCAACGGCCTAACCGGAAGAAGAAACACTGCTCTGTGATCGGCGTTGCCTCCGCGCGGATGCACTTCAAAGCGCACAGCTGGGCACCCGGACATGGCATTAGTTCATGCCCCATTCACGCGGTGTGCTTCAACCCATCCCGCCGAGCGGCGTGGACTGCACCCGCGTTCTCTGGGATTTCCTCATGCAGGTCCCGTCTGCCCGGAGTGGGCGGCGGCGCCAGACGATGCCCCAGGCGGATCATCGGCCGCTCCACTAATTCATAGCTCACCAACGCGAGCAGGAAAACTGCGATCAGATTCCATGGGAACCGCTGCAGAATAGACATTGGCCAGCGACCTCCCGGAATTAAGAACAGCTGCTGCCATAGATAGAGACTGTAAGAAAGCCGCCCCACCCACTTCATCGCAGGATTTTCCAGGACCCTCCCCACGATCCCTGCGGGATGCAACACCGTGCCAGCAACTAGCGTTGCCAGCAGTACTGACTCCTGCAGGCCGTAGTCGTGCTTCCGCGTGATCGCCTGAGTAAGCACATACGCCAGCACGCATCCCCACCAAACGCTCGTCGTAAAATGCCGCCCCAGCCAGGAACGCCACCGCGGCTCCGCCAATACCAGCGCTGCCAAACATCCGAGCAACAGAGCGTCCAGCCGCACATCCGTGCGCGATGGGAACAGGAGCCCGGGCAGATACCGATTCACCAGTTGGTGGTGAAAATCCCACGACCTCCATATCGCCACAGCAGCCACCAAACCCACCCCGACAATGCGCGCCCGCACTCTCCCGGAGAAGGCCAGCAGGGCGGGCCACAGCAGGTAGAAGTGCTCCTCGACTGCCAGCGACCAGTAGTGGATCGTGTACCCGCCCCACCCGGCGCGAATCCAGTCCGGCGGCAGGTAATTGCGGAAAAACAAAACGCAGCTCCACCACTCCAGCCGCGTCACCGTTACCAACCCGGCCACGCCCAGTAGAGCGAGCACGCCTAGATACGAGAAAGCTGCGGGAAGAATGCGGCAGGCGCGCCGAAGGTAAAAACCCTTCAGGCTGATGCGCCCGCAGAGTTGTTCTTCTTCCAGCAGCCGCGAGCAAATGAGGAATCCGCTGATGGCAAAAAATAAGCTGACTCCGTTCGGCCCGGTCCGGAAATACGAATACCACGAAGATCCACGAAACAAACTCGCCGTCCCGTGATCGACCAGCACGCCGGCAATGGCAATGGCGCGCCAGCCATCCAATGTTGGCAGATAGCCGCCGCGCGGTCGGGACGAGGTTGCTGGAGGAATAAATTCCATGGGAGAGATCGAGTGGCAATACTAAACCAGAGATGTGTGCATAGAAAACAATCGCGCAACCGGCATTCCCCTACCGCAATTCCGACAGTTGACGGATATCTTCGTTCAAAACACTTGCCGCCACCGAATTTTCGATGTTCGAAACTGGTAGTATACTGACTTCCAATCAATCACCGAACCACCAGCGCGTGAGCAATGCCGGGAGAAGTGGGGATGGCGTCAGAGTCGCGGATGAATGATACGTTGATGGCTCAAGCATCTCCCCGGCAGCGAGTGGAGATCCTGGAATGCACGCTGCGGGATGGAAGCTACGCCGTAGATTTCAAATTCACCGAAAACGACACGGCGATCCTGGCAGGCGTTCTTGGCCAGCTCGGTTTTCGCTGGATCGAAGTAGGTCACGGTGTCGGTCTGGGAGCCATGAAGGCCGGCAAAGGCACGATGCCGACCACCGACGAACGGCTTATCGAAGCGGCGAAGCGGGCCGCTCCCAATGCTCAGATTGGATGCTTCTTCATTCCTGGAATTGGGACAGCCGACCAACTGAAATCCGCGCGCGCAGCGGGTCTGGACTTTGTCCGCATCGGCTATAACGCTCCAGAAATCGAGGACGCTTATCCGTACTTGACCTTGGCCAGGGAATTAGGGTTGAAGCCCTGTCTCAACTTCATGAAGACCTATGGCATTTCGCCGGCGACATTTGGCGAGAAGGCCCGCGAAGGCGCGGCGGCCGGGGCGGAAATTATTTACTGCGTTGACTCTGCGGGCAGCATGTTTCCGGACGACGTGCGCCAATATCTGAGCGCTGCCCGCGAACGTTCCGACTGCAAATTGGGTTTCCACGGGCACAGCAACCTGCAGTTCGCCGTCGCCAATAGCGTCGAAGCGGTGCGTTGCGGCGCCAGCTTCATCGACACCACGCTTTTCGGATTGGGACGCAGCGCGGGCAACGTCCCCACCGAGATTGCGGTGGCTGTCTTCGATAATCTTGGGATTGAAACCGGCATCAATCTGTTCGATGTGATGGACGCCGCGGAAGAATTCATGGGCCCGCTCATGTCGCAGATGCAGCTTTACGACATGATGTCGGTGGCGATGGGATGCAGCCAGTTTCATTCTTCGTTTCTTCCCAAGGTTTCCGCAGCGGCACGCAAGCATGGAGTTGAGTTGCGCAGGCTCGTGGTCGCCATGGGCAAGCTTGATCCCGTCAATCTCGATGAAGACAACCTGAATCGTGTGGCGGCCAGTTTGCCGAAAGCGACGGCACAGAAACGGCGTGAGATGCTGACGTCGTTCGCCGTGCCCGGCATCTCCGCGAACAGCATCAGCAGTTCGCTCTCCGCAGTGCAGTCGTTATTAGACGGAATGATCGTGACCTGTGCCAAACGCCGCGCCCGGCCTGTCCTGGAACTCGTCGCTTCAGAGTCACCTTCGTCCGATCTGGTCTTGGCTGACTTGGTGCTGGCGGAAGGCCCCGTCGTTCTCGGCAGGGTTGTTTACGGTTCATTCGACGTGCTGGAGCAAGTGTTGAGGATGACGAGCAGCAGCGTGCCGTTGTATTTGAGCGACAAAGATGGAGGCTCATGGGCTGAAGAGTGGCCCGCCGCTCTGAAAGAGATTGTTGGCGCGGAGAGAATCCTGCCGGTACGATCGAAGCGTCTGTTCGCGAATTACATGGAGGATGTGGTGCTCACCACCGCCCAGCGATATGGCGATTTCTGCATGATGATCTACGGAAACCCGCAGGGCACCCTCTTGCAGCATTGCTGCGAGACTTTCAGCAACGTGGTGGTGCACGGCAGCTTGCCGTCTGCAGCGCCTGAGAACTGCTGGCAAATGTCCGATTTTTCTGACCGTATGCACTTTGACTTGGGGATTGGTGTCGCACTGCTGCTGTGTCCGCCGAGTTCTGCCGACTCGGCCTCGATTGATCAACTGCTGTTGCCGGAAGGAGTTGTGATTACCGCCGGCCACTTTCCGCGTTTCGAAATGGATATTCCGGGCCGAGCGATTCTGCGTCTCGATCCCAACCACGCCTACCGCGGCCAGATGGACCGCTGGGTGGCCATCTCGAATCTCATGAAGACCGGCCCAACCCATTCCCTTGGCGATGCAATGACGATCGGCGAAATGAAGGTCGGCGAGATAAAGATTCGCGAAGCGATCATGGATGTCGTAACGCGCCGCCATGAGCATGTCTTCCTGGTGGACGCCATCACCGAGCGATGAAATTACCTACGGGCAGTTTCACCGGCAAGCCTGTGCCCTCGCCGCGGAACTCTGGCGGCGCGGCGTACGGAAGGGCGACCGGATCGCCGTGATGGTTCCGAACTGCTGTGAATTGGCGGCGCTCTATTTTGCGTGCATTTATCTTGGGGCGGTCATCGTCCCCATGAATCCAGCTCTTAGCAGGAGCGACGTCCAATTCATATTGGCGAGTTGCAAGCCGGCAGTCATAATCGCGAGCGCTAGTTGCGCCAGCGCGGTCAAAGGCCTGCACGCGAACGTGCTGGAGTTGATGACGGCATCGGATGCAATTAAAGACTCGAACGGGCTACCAAATCAGAATTGATGGCCTCGACGACCGCAACCGATTTTGTCCCGCTCGAAACTGCCGACGGCGAAGACCTGGTGGTAATCATGTACACGTCGGGCACTTCCGCCAAGCCCAAAGGGCTGGCGCACAAGCTGGGACGAATGTTCCGCAACGCGACCGCCTTCGCAAGTGCTCAGAGCATCGACGCAGGATTCCCGGTTCTATCTGACCCTCTCGATGGCATACATGGGCGGCCTTTACAACCTGCTCGTTCTGCCGTTCTTGTGTGGCGCCAGTGTGGTGGTGGATCACGTCTTCGACGCGCGATCGAGCCTGCATTTCTGGGACAAAGTGAAGAATAACGACGTCAACACACTTTGGATGGCTCCAACCGTGTTGTCAATTCTTTTGCGGATGGATCGCGGCCGCACCGGTGAAGAATTCTGCCGCAGCTGCGGTACGGCACGCATTCGTGGGATTCGCACCACTTTCATTAAAGGTGAAAGAGGAATTCGAAACCCGATACGGCGTGCGCTTGATCGAAAATTATGGCCTGTCGGAGACTCTGTTTGTAACCGCGCGCTCCGAGAGAAGTTTCGGCGGAAGCGGTTATGTCGGCGAGGTGCTGCCGGGAGTAAAACTCCGCATTGTAAGTGACGAAGAAGAATCCGTCGCGCCGGGCATGGATGGAGAAGTGCAGATCCTCACCCCTGATCTGATGGCCGGTTACCTGGACGCGAACGGGGACTTGAGGGAAATGGACGCCTCCGCCTGGTTCCAGACCGGCGACGTGGGCCATCTTGACGATCACGGCTCGCTCTTAATTACCGGCCGCAAGAAAGATCTCATCATCCGCGGTGGCGTGAACATCAGCCCTGCGGCCATTGAAGAGGCGCTGATGCATCTACAGGGCATCGCCGACGTTGCTGTGGTGAGCATTCCTCACGAACTCTACGGCGAAGATATCGTGGCCGTCTTGAAACTGGAGACAGGAGTGGAACTCGAGTCCATCCTGGATTCGGTGGTTGCGCATGCAAAACGTACTCTGGCGCAACATCAGCAACCCGCGCGCTACATAGCCATCGATGAACTCCCCAGAACTGCGAACGGCAAAGTGCAGAAGGCTCGCATTCGAGAGTTGGTGGCGCAGAAGCTGCAAGTAGGCTCGACCTCAACTCTTCGCAACCAGGTGACGGAGAGCGCAGGCCGTATCCCATTGATGCTCCGTACTGAAAATCCGCGCTGCCATCTCGGAAACATTGACACATGAAAATTATCGATCTTTCCTTGCCCATCGAAGAAGGCATGATGACGTTTCCCACGCACTGGCACCCCGTGGTCGAAATCACAATTCTCGGCCGGCATGGGATTGAAGGCCGCGAGACCCGCAAGGTGGTTCTGGGAACGCACATTGGCACTCATGCGGATGCTCCGCGTCACTTCATCCCAAACGGCACGACCATCGATGAAATTCCCCTGGATGTGCTGATCGGTCCCGCTACAGTGGCGGACTTCACGGGCTGCCGGCCGTTGCAAGAGATCGACATCGCGGACCTAAAGGAAAGATTGGGCGAGAAGGTGCCCGCGCGCTTGATTCTGCGTACTGGCTGGTCCGAGTTTTTCGGCAACATGAAGTTCTATAACGAATATCCATTCCTCTCTGAAAATGCCGCGCGTTGGCTGGTGGAGAAAGGCGTGCGGCTGATCGCGATGGACACACCTTCGCCGGATAATCCAGCCCATTCGCGGGGCACGCCCAAGGATTCTCCCAACCACAAAGTGCTGTTGGGCGCGGGGGTCGTGCTGGTGGAATACGTGGCCAACCTGAAAGCCGTGACTGCATCGGAAGTAGAACTCATCGTAATGCCTCTGAAGTTGAAGGGTTGCGACGGTTCGCCGGCGCGCTGCGTGGCCATCGAAAGGTAAGCGAGGGGATGAGTTGACAGCACAGGTGCAGGAGTGGCTTACAAATTGGTTCACGGCGAGAGGCGAAGATCGGCAAGATCGCGCCAGAAAACTTGCGCGACACCGATTACTTTGAGGCCGGGTGGCTCACTTCGATGGAGGTAGTGGAATTCGTCGCGGAGATCGAGCAGCGGTTTAGCATGCAGTTTTCGGAAAGCGACTTGCAGGATCCGCGCTTCGTAACCATCGCTGGTCTCACTGAGTTGATACTCGAGCGCTCGACCGAAACCAGCGAGAGCAGATAACTTAACGTAGTGCATCCAGCCTCGGTTCGCGCGAACATAGTGGAGAAAGGCATACCAGCTAAGCTGCACGTCCTTACACTCACTCCTTTTTATCCCTCTGATGGGGACGAAGTGAGCGGCTGCTTTGTCGCTGAAACCCTGCGGCAGCTCGAGGCTTGCGGCATGGTCTCTTCGGTGATCGCGGTCGATTCGATTTATCACGCCACGCGAAAGTCAAACCCGGAATCTCCTGCTGAATGGATTCGCTATCCGCAATTACCTGGAAATTTCGGCCTTTCGAGCGCAGGTAAATTTCTGGAGAAAGTTCTTCTGAGAAGGATTCGGCAACTGCATCAGCGTTCGCCGATTCACGTGATCCATGCTCATGCAGCGCTGCCTTGCGGGCATGCGGCTGCATTGCTTTCACAACGATTGCGCATTCCGTTCGTGGTTACCATTCATGGCCTGGACGTATTCAACAGTTGCTTCCAGCAAGGAGTAGCAGCGGGATGGCGCCGCAGAGCTTCCGTGAACGTCTATGAGCGCGCAAGCAAAGTGGTTTGTATCAGTGGCAGGGTGCAGCGATTGCTCGACCAGGGAATGCCCGCACCGGTTGCATCTAAAGTTGTCTACAACGGCACGGATCCCAGTGTGTTTACGCCAGAAACCACACGCGAGCAGACGCAGAACATTTTGATTGTTGGGAATCTTCTGGCAGGGAAAGGGCACGAGCTTGTGCTGCGGGCGTTCACTCGAGTAAAAAACTCGCATCCGGGCCTGCAGTGCCGCATCATCGGGGAAGGAGCGGATCGAGATCGTTTTGCCGGCCTGGCGAGAGACTTGGGCATCACCGATCAGGTGCATTTCCTCGGTCGTCGAAGCCGCTCCGAGGTGGCCGAAGCTATGCGCAACTGTACAGTGTTTGCTTTGCCCAGCCGGTACGAGGGACTGGGATGTGTTTATTTGGAGGCGATGGCGAGCGCCAAGCCTGTCATTGCCTGCCGCGGTCAAGGCATCGACGAAATTATTCATCACGGCAGCAACGGATGGCTCATTCCGGTCGACGGGCTGGAAGAACTTGTGCAGGGCCTTCAAGAGTTGCTGGCAAACGCCGATCTGCGCGCGCGAATCGGTCAGACAGCACGGCAGACAATCGTCGATAGACTGACGATGACACATCAGGCCGAGCGTTTGGCAAGGATTTACCGGGAAGCTGCGCAATTACAATGACCACGCCTGGGATCATTACGCACGATCGAACTCCGCGGGTCGAACTGGTTGCCATCACGGAGAACGATATTGCCGATGTTGCACGGTTCATCGCGGCTCAGTCTGGCCGAGCCGCAGAGACTGTAGAATCGCACCTCCGCTGGTTCCTGCTGGAGAACCCTGCCCGCAGTACCGAAGACCCGCTGGGCTTTGCACTGCTTTCCGCCGGCGAACTCGCGGGATGCATTCTGTGCAGTCCGCAAATCTTCCGCTTCGAGAATGAAAGAGTCCTGCTCATGGGTTCCAGTTCGTTCTACGTGGATGATCGTCATCGCGGTCACGGAGGACGCATCTTCTTGCAGTACTGCCGGCTCGGGAAACAGCATCCTCTATTTGGCACGTCGGCCAACGCAGAAGCTGCTGCCTTGTGGAAAGCAGCAGGGGCTAGCCCCATTCCGTATGCAGACGGCGAACTGTTCGGGGTGCTGCGCTGGCCACCGGTGGTTGAGGAGTTGGTACATCGACGGCATCCGAGCCGCGTGCTCTCGCGGTTGGCAGGTGGTCCCATGTCGCATCTCGCGGGGCTGATCTGGCGCTTGAACATTGATTGCGATGCGCCCCAGGCTCTTCAGCCGCTTACTTCGGCTGAACAAGTAAATGATCTTCCCATTCACGGTTCCTCCGCGAAGCTGACTGCGATGCGCGACCTACCCTACATTCGTTGGCGCTACTTTTCTGGCAGGGATCGAACCGTTGCCGTGTTCGCCTTCCGCAGCCGGCGGCCGGACCGCGAGATATTGGTAACTGTGAACCAGCGCCCGCGCGGATTTCGCGGCCAGATCAACACTCTCAACCTGCTCGATGTTTATCCGGAAGTTTCTACCGATGAATGGTTGCGGATTGTCGGTGCACTGATTGCCCGCTACGGCCAGACCGTGGACGCAGTCGTGCTGCGGAGCCAGGATCCAGAGCGGCAGAAGGTATTCTGCGAAAAAGGTTTTCGGCCGCGCAGGTTTGACGCGCCGAACGGGTGGTTTCTTGACAGGAGCAAGCTGTTGCCCACTAATGATTGGTATCCCGTGCCGGCAGATGGCGATGGCCTCATCTAGGGTCAGCGAGCCAGTGATCCGGCATAGTGAACCCAGCATAATGAACTTCATGCCATGAACATCCTGCCATGAACATCCGAAGCCAAGCCCGGGCCCTGCTGATTCAGGCCGCCGCTCTGGCTCGCATGGACGAGCTGGCGTTACGCCTTCAAAAGCTCAACGGACGTTCGCGAGGGCTGGTTGTCGGAATGCACGAAACTCCTGCATCGTTGGAGGGTCAGTTCCGCCGGCAGTTGGAGTGGGCGTCCGCGCATTTTACAATTGTGAGCCTGGAAAACTTTGCCAGGCTGTGGGAGCATCCTGAATCGGCGTCCAACTCTAAGCCCCCTCTCCTGTTTACTTTTGACGACGGACGAGAGAGCAACTACACCGTCGCCGCGCCGCTTCTCGAATCCTTTGGCGGCCGTGGAGTTTTTTTTGTTGTGCCGGCCTTTGCAGAGTGCGCCGCAGACGAGGCGCTCGCTTTTTATCGATCGAGAATCAATCCAAACTCTAAACCCGGTGACGAAAAATGGGAGGACTGGAAGCCGATGAGTCCCGGCCAGATCGAGGAACTCGCGGCTCGAGGCCACGCCATCGGTAACCATACGCTCACGCATCAACGTTTGATGGGACTCTCGCCCGACGACTTGGAGCGCGAGATTGGCGGCGGCGCCCGCAAGCTTGCCTCATGGACGAAAAAACCGGTCGACACATTTGCCTGGACCTTTGGGTGGGACGCAATCGATGCGAGCGCCTGGGCAGTAATAATGCGCTACCATCGTTTCTGTTTCGCCCCTTGTGCCGGCGCCGTAGACAGCCACTATGACAGCCCAGCCCTAATGTGGCGGCGGGAGATCGAGGTGAAATACTCCGCCGCCGAATACAGATTTCTTTACTCAGGTCTCGTGGATCCGTGGTGGAGCAGTCGTCGAACTCGCCTTCGCAAGATGCTGCGAGTCTCACCCGCGACAACGCGCGTAAAATGATTCACCTTTTCATCAACGCGCTCGCAGCCAGTGCAGGCGGAGGACTCACTTATGTCCGCAATGTTTTACCATCTCTGGCGGTTCGGGATGACGTGCGCGCAACCGTCCTGCTCAGTGGGACACTGCGGGATGAGATTGCCGAATCTCCCGGGGTGACTCTTTTGCGGGAGGATTGTCCCGCGGGTTCGGGCCAACGATTCTGGTACGAACAGCGCAACCTGCCGAAGATCATCCGCCGATCCCGTGCCGACCTTCTACTGTCTACGGGAAATTTTGCGCTCTGCTTCTCGCCTGTGCCGCAAATCCTTCTCAGCCGGAACGCCCTGTACACCTCGGCCGACTTTCTGCGCGACTTGCGAACCCGCGGCGACTACCGATTGTGGCTCGATACTGAAGTGAAGGCTACGTTTGCCCGGTGGTCCGTGCGCTGGGCGGATTGCACGGTCGCTCCCAGCGCCGCCTTTGCCCGCGATCTGCGGCAGTGGACGGGCAAAAATGTGGTCTCAATCCATCACGGTTTTGATCACGATGCCTTCTTCCGCGAAGCCGACCCGTTATCGCCCGAGGTGCAAGCGCAGCTCGCTGCGACCTCCGGTTCGCTGCGCCTGCTGTTCGTCAGCCACTACAATTACTATCGAAATTTTGAAACTCTGATTCGCGCGCTTGCAATTTTGAAGGAAAATCTGCACCCTCGCACTGTCCGCCTGATTCTCACCTGCAAGCTCAACTCGAAGGACAATCCCGGGAGCTACCACGCGGACACAGCGGCAGAATTAGTGCGGCAACTGCAGCTTAGTGGCGAGGTCATTCAGTTGGGCGCGGTACCTTACGGCTCCCTGCATTACCTTTATCAAGCGTGCGATTTGTACGTGACTCCTGCCTATGCGGAAACGTTCGCTCACCCTCTGGTTGAAGCCATGGCCAGCGGCCTTCCCGTGATCGCGTCGGATTTGGCTGTGCATAGAGAGATATGCGGCGAAGCCGCGCTCTATTTCCCGCGTTTCTCGCCCGAGATGCTTGCGCACCAGGCCATGCACGCAGCTCGATCGGAACAGCGCACGTCCATGCGCGAAATGGGACGGCGGCGGTCGCGAGACTTCAGCTGGGACAAGCACGTCGAAGAACTGCTGCGGTTGGCTCGCCGCCTGCTTGAAATAGACTCTGGCAGATGAAGTACTCGTAAACAGAAATCATCGAGGGTGAAAACGAGGTGCCTATGCGTGCTGCGCATTATGTTGTGAAGCAAGTAAGAGACTTCGCTCAGCGAAGATCCGGTGCGAAAGCAGTGCTGTTGATCCTGTTGTGCTCTCACTTTGGTGAGGCAACAGCCCAGGGTCAGGCGAGTGCAGTTGACGCAGGTCAGCACGCCGCAAAATACGCGTCGGCCTACAACTGGATGCAATCTCCAACCATGCCGCCGGCGCTTGCCGCGGGCGCGGATACAATCACGCTCAAGCCATGTCCACGCGGCTTAAGAGTAGCTGACCCCCCGGGCCTGCCAACCCACATCGCACCGCACGAATACGTTTACATCGCTGGAACAGGCGACCCGGAAGCGGCAGCGATCACCGGCGGAGGCGGCCACGCAGGGGACGCGTCGTGCACCATCGAGGTGACTCTGAAATATCCGCATCCTGCGGGCTACACCGCGGCCTCCGCGACGGGCGGCATTAAAGAGGCCTCGGAAGATGCAATGTTTCTGGCCGAGCCTTACGGTGCAGGCATTCGCCGCCGGCAAGGAGGCATGGTAGTTCTGGATACCGCTGGTTCTCCCTATAAGATTCATGCGCCTGTCTACATCGAGGCCACGAACCAGTTAATCAGCGGCGCGGGCGGGACTATCGATTGCTACCTTCTCGATGCGGATTGCATGAAAGTTGGCGACGGCAACGCAAATCACTTCGGCAGTATTCAACTCGAGCATCTGCGATTTCACCCAAACTTGATAGGAGGCACAAACAGCGCGCTCTATGTGAATGCGAATGCCACGATTGTGCGCGATGTGACGGTGCTCTATTCCGCTACGCACGCCACTTTCGGCCACCTTGTAACGGTCTGTGACGATCAGGCCTTTACCTTGGATGGCCTGAACTACGGCGGCATCGGAATACGGAATGACGCGAAGTTCGTGGGATCCGTAGTGTTCGCTCCCGGGCCGTTCAACCAATGCTCCGCCGTAGGCTGGCTCAAGAACATGCAGATCAGCGCCCAGGGCGTAGGAAATGGAATCGACTGGCAATCCGGTAATTCGCTGCATGTTTCTGACAGCGTAATTCAAGGCTTCTCGCAGTTCGGAGTCCGCACCGGCACCATGCGTGGCGGCTATAGCCCAACCCAGATCGACAATGTCTATATGGAGTTGAACACTCCCATGAACCCGGCGGGAAACATCGGAGCCGCGGGCATCATCGTGGTCGGTTCGCGCCTGAGCGCGAAGACTGAAATGCTCGCAGTGGGCGGCCAGCCCTCCTACGCGCGTACGGGAAGCACGCACTACGTGTATTGGATCGTTGCCAAAGATTCAACTCGCGGATCTTCACTGCCGCTTCAATGCGGCTACGCCGACACAAATGGGAAAGGGAACATCATCGTCTCCTGGCCCAAGATCGGAGAAAAGAAGGAAGGAAAAAATATTTCCTACGATGTTCTCCGCACGCAAGGTCGGGGAAATGCTCTGAAGGCTCCGTACGGAAAAGGAGATTTTGCCGTCGCCACGGGCGTGCCGCAATGTGCCGGCGAGGTTTGCCAGATAACAGACTCGCAGGAGCCGCTCAAGAATTACGAAGTGAGCAGGAATCCTTCTTTTCAACCGATTCTCATGTTTTGGCCGGGCAGCTTGATCCTCTCCGGAGGAGCTTACGCTGACGTGATCTTTCCGCCGGTTACCAATGTCTCACCAATAGTCAGCACGAGGGCCAATGTTCCGTCCGTGTTTGCAGACCGTTGCAACACGGGTACACCGGGCGTGTACACAGTGTGTTTCGCAGGGGAGTCCGCGGGAAACAATCAACCCAGAGTTGTGGGCACGCTCATGCAAAATGGACCCGAATCGGGCGGTCCAGATCTGAATGTAAAAGGCCGGCTCAATTTCCTGAATTCACCGGCGGGCAGCCTGGGTCCCTCCCACATCATTACTCTTGTGGATTCCGATCCCGCGAAAACTCTGGCCGATGCGATTCATCGGCCCGTCAACGACGACAAAGACACCTACATCGGGCTCGACGTACCCGCCGGCGGAACTGGCCTTTCGCAATCGCAGTTGACTTTCGGAGCGCCGGTTTCCCTATCGAACTATATCGGCAACAAAGGCGACGGCACACACTGGAAGGAGCGCCTGACGGCGAGCGAGAAGACCTTCGCCGTTTCGGTCGCGATCCAGAAGGGCAACACACTCACCTTGGGGGAGGGAACTGCCCTGAGCAGGATGAAGATCCATTCCACGCCAAGTGTCGCAGCAATAGACGTGGCGGCACAGAGCTGCAAAGATGTCACGCAGGCAGCGCCGGGATTGTCCAAGTCTGACTTGATCACCGGAATCGCGCCGCCCAAGTCCCTGGGCAATCTTTCACTGAATGCATATGTGAGTGCGGCGGACACCATTACGCTGCACTTCTGCAATCCCGCCACGGCCAGCGTGAGCATTCCTACCGGTGTGTATTCGTTCCTCAGCGTGCACTGAGCGCCTGCGATGAAGGTCGAAGGCTTCGCGTAAGATGATTGGCGAACCCCTGAGGGAGCGATAGTTCGGATGTGCGGAATTTTCGGCATCATTGGCCGTAACGCGCGTGTGTCCGCCGACGTACTGGAGCGCGCCACAAAATCCCTCGCGCATCGTGGGCCCGACGACAGCGGCACCGTCATTCTGCGCGCCTCCGCGCCGGAAGCCATCGAAATCGGATTGGGAAATCGACGCCTCGCCATCCTCGATCTTTCTCCGCAAGGGCATCAGCCCATGAACGACCCTGCAACCGGCAACTGGATCGTCTACAACGGAGAGGTCTACAACTTCCGCGAGGTCCGTGCCAAACTCGAGCAAGCGGGACTGTACTTCCGTAGTAACTCCGATACCGAAGTGATCCTCAAAGCCTACGGACGCTGGGGCGAAAAGTGCCTGTGCGAATTTCGCGGGATGTTTGCCTTCGCCATCTGGGACGCTCAGCAGCATCGCCTGTTCGTGGCCCGCGATCCGATGGGAATCAAGCCGCTATATTTCCACCAATCGGATCAGTATTTCATTTTTTCTTCTGAGGTTCGAACTCTGCTGGGAACCGGCCTCGTGCCCCGCGCGATAGATTGCGCCGGGCTTGGTCAATTATCTGACCTTCGGATCGCTCTACGATCCGAACACATTGGTCGAAGGAGGTGAAGGCGCTGCCTCCCGGCTGTTACTTGACCTGGGAGAACGGGCAGGTGAAACAAGAGCAGTACTGGGACTTAGTTGGGCCCAGCCTCGGCGAAGACTGTGATCCCGCTTCAGCTGGCGCGGACAAGAAGAAACGCAGTGAAATCGAAACGCAGATCACAGAGATGCTCGATGAGTCGGTGCGCATGCAATTAGTGAGCGATGTTCCGGTGGGAGTATTTCTTTCCGGCGGCGTCGATTCCAGCAGCCTGGTCGGCATCCTGAGTCGGAACGGCGTCCGCCCCAGCACGTTCTCGATTGTGTTTCGCGAGGCAGACTACTCTGAGGCGGAGTATTCCCGCGCCGTCGCGCAGCACTTTCACACTGATCACCACGAGATCACGGTCGGCCAGTCCGACTTCTTTGCTGCAATTGATCCAGCCATCGCTGCCATGGATCTACCCACGATCGACGGCATCAACACCTACTTCGTGTCGGAGCGAAACGCGAGCGGCCGGCGTGAAAGTTGTTCTCTCGGGATTGGGCGGCGATGAGATTTTTGCCGGCTACTCCAGTTTCCGCACAGTGCCGCGTATGGAACGATTTGCCGGCGCATGGCGCCACCTGCCTGGCGCAGTCCGCAGTCCATTGGCGAACATTTTTGCAGTGCTCGCGCCGTCCACTGACCAGAATCGTAAATTGACTGCTCTCGCCCGCAACGGCAAAGAAATCCTTCATCCTTATTTTCTTTCGCGCATGTTGTTCACGCCGAAACAGCAGAAAGCATTACTGCTTGGGATGAATAGACGTTCCCCCGTTTTCTTGCGTGCAGAACAGCCTTTGAGCGAGACCTTAAGCCTGCGCCCAGAACCTGGACCCAGTCAACCGGGTTTCATATCTGGAGGCGCGATGTTATATGCTCAACACACTGTTGCGGGACTCCGACTTCATGAGCATGGCACACGGGTTGGAAGTGCGCGTGCCGTTGATCGACCATCAACTGGCGAAGTATATCCTTGCGTTGCCGGGATCATGGAAGCTGGATTCAGAAACGCCGAAGCCTCTGTTGGTGAGAGCGCTCGGCGGAGAACTTCCAGATCAGATCGTTCATCGGCCGAAGCGAGGCTTCGCGTTGCCATTCGAGCACTGGCTGCGGGATGCGTTGCGCCCGGTGGTAGAAGAAAGTCTGCGCGAGATCGGAGATGGCGTTCTGGGAACTTTCATCAACGAACGCGCGGCCCGTGGCGTATGGCAGGATTTTCTCCAAGGCCGCACTTCCTGGTCCCGCCCCTGGTCGTTATACGTGCTGCAACGCTGGTGTCAGCAGCACCTTTCGAATTGAGCGATTCTGCAATGGAAAAAATCGACGACAAAATCGACGACAACATTGAAGCAGAAAAGATCGACGAAGCTCGGAAGGTCGCGGCCGCTGCATCCACCGGCAAACTCCCGGTCAGCGTGATCATCGCCGTGCGCAACGAGGCCAGGAACCTGCCGCGATGCTTGCAGGCGCTCAGAGATGTTGGGGAAGTGTATGTAATCGACTCGCAGAGCACAGACGAGACGGTGGAGATCGCGCGAGTCTCACGGCGCCCAGGTCGTCCAATTTCATTATCAGGGCGGATGGCCCAAGAAGCGGCAATGGGCCATGAACACGTTGCCGATTGCTTACGACTGGATTCTGCTGCTCGACGCCGACGAAGTCTTAACGCCGGAACTCGCCGAAGAAATTCGCGCGGCGATTCAAGAATCCGGCGATCGACGGATATTCCATCCTGCTGCGCACGTGGTTTCTAGGCCGGGTCCTGCGCCATGGCGACGTGGGTTTGTGGAAGCTCTCATTGTTTCGCCGCGGCAAGGGACGGTACGAATGCCGCCTGAAAGATCAGGACGCTTCCATGGCTGATATGGAAGTGCATGAGCACGTCGTCGTCGAAGGCGCGACCGCAAGGCTGCGCAATCCGCTGATCCATCACAACGTGGAATCGCTCTCGCGCTATATCCAGAAGCATGACGAATATTCCAACTGGGAGTCGCGCGTTCTCCTGCAGCGCGGCGACGACAAAGAACTCCCGCCGTCGCTTTTCGGCACGCAGGCGCAGCGCCGGCGCTGGCTGAAGCGCAAGCTCTTTGCCGTGCCGGGTTCTCCCGTGCTGCTTTTCCTGTATCGTTATGTCTTGCGCTTCGGATTCCTGGATGGCGTGCCCGGCCTGATCTACTGCGGGTTTCAGGCGGTTCAAATGTTTCACACCAAGGCCAAGATCTACGAACTGAAGTCGAAGAAGAACTGAAGAAGGGATAATCAGGAGCAGTTCCATCATGTGTGGGATCGCCGGACTTGCCAACTGTGGGGACAGGGAAGTGCTCGGCGCGCATGACGCACGCGCAGGCGCACCGCGGTCCCGACGATTCCGGCCTGTGGGAGCGAAGATTTCCCGATGGATCCTACGTCGGCCTGGGCAGCCGCCGCCTTGCCATTCTTGATCTTTCGGCCGGTGGGCACATGCCCATGTGCAACGAAGATCGCACGGTCTGGATCACCTACAACGGAGAAATCTACAACTTCGCCGAACTTCGCCGCGAACTGCAAAGCAAAGGCCACCACTTTGCCTCGAACACCGATACGGAAGTCGTGATTCACCTTTACGAACAGGAAGGCGAGAATTGCGTTCAGCGGCTCAATGGCATGTTCGCCTTTGCCATCTGCGATCTGCGTTCGGGCAGGCCCGAGTTGTTTCTGGCGCGCGATCATTTCGGAGTGAAGCCCTTCTACTACGCTCAGCGCGGAAGAAAGCTGGCGTTCGCCTCGGAAGTGAAAGCCCTGCTGCACGTGCCGGGGATCGACGCTGAGATTGATTTGGAATCGCTGCATCAGTATCTGACCTTCCTGTGGGTTCCCGATCCCAAAACGATGTTTCGCGGAATTTACAAACTTCCCGCGGGACATTGCGCGACGCTTCCGCGATGGCGAACTGAAAATCCGGCAGTACTGGGACTTGAGCTTTCCGCGGGCCGATGCGACCTATCACGCGATCCGAAGCCGATCTTGCCGACGAAATTCGCGATCGCTTCCAGCACTCAGTCGAAGCCGCAGATGGTGAGCGATGTACCGATCGGCGCATTTCTCAGCGCTGGCCTGGATTCCTCAAGCATCGTGGCCATGATGTGCCGGGCGGACCAAACAGCCCGTCCGCACCTACACGATTACGTTCCCGCGCAAGTATCGCGTCGGCGAAACCACGCTCGATGATCCCGACGTGCCGGCGCGGCTGGCGCGGCAACTGGGCTGTGAGAACCAGCAGATTGTGGTTGAGCCGGACGTCGCCGAATTGCTTCCTCGTCTCACCTGGCACATGGACGAGCCCACCGCTGATCCTGCGATCATCACGGCATATCTGGTCTGCCGCGAGGCGCGCAAGCAGGCGACCGTGTTGCTTTCCGGAGTGGGCGGAGACGAATTATTCGCCGGATATCGCAAGCATGCCGCGCACCGCTGGGCGAGCGCATATCAGAGAATACCCGGTGCGCTGCGTTCGGGAATTGAATCCGGCGTGAATGCCTTGCCCGGCTTGCGGGGCACGGCCATGAAGGGAAGCGTGCGCTTGGCCAAGAAAATGGCGCGAAGTGCATCGCTCGAACCGGAAGACCGCTTCATTCGCAACTGCACTTATCTCGACGCCGAGCAGAAGATGAGTTTGTACACCGCCGAGATCCAGGATCAGCTTCGCGCCTCCGATCCCGCGGTTCGCCACCGTTCGAGCTTTCGACTCAGTGCGCGACGCCGACTTCCTGAACCAGATGCTTTATCTCGACACCAAGATTTTCATGGCGAGTCTGAACCTGAACTACAACGACAAGATGAGCATGGCGTCGTCGGTAGAAGTGCGCGTTCCCTTTCTCGATCGTGAACTTGCCGAGTTTGCCGCTTGGAATATTCCGCCGAATCTCAAGCTCAATGGATTTCTTCCAGCCCGACAACCAAGCACATCTTCCGCAAAGCGATGCAGGACGTTCTTCCCGCCGAAGTGTTGCGGCAGCCGAAGGCTGGCTTCGCCGCTCCGGTGGATTACTGGCTGGCGCAACGATTTGCGCGAGATGGTGGACGATCTCCTTTCCGATACGAATATCCGCAAGCGAGGTCTGTTCCGCCCGGAAGCGGTACGCCGTTTCGTCGACGAGCACCGCAGCGGCGCCGAGGACTGGTCGATGCAAATCTGGCAGTTCCTGACTCTGGAGAACTGGATGCGAATTTTCCTCGACGCCGGAGCGGAGCAGAGAACGGAAGAGTTCGGCCAACCTCGCGAGGCGGCCACTGCGTGAATAGTATCAAAGACAACTGCCATGACCGGTCAGATCGCCAAGGCGCTGACCGAAGCCACGGGCTTGCTGCGCAGCCCGCAGCGCGTGCTTCCGCTGATCCAAAAGCTAGTATCTGACAAACTCCGCGTCACCTTCGAACAGCGCCATCTTTATTCGTATGCGACCACCAAGTCGCGCCAGCGGAGACACGCTGAACTCATTGCTGCGCTGGATTCTCGATGCGCAACGCCCCGATGGCGGCATTGCGGCCTATTACAGCCTGCTCACGGGATATTCGGAATCCTACCCGGAAGTCACGGGCTACATCGTTCCCACGCTCTACGATTTTGCGCGCGCAACCGGCGACAGCGGCGCAGTAGTTGCGTGCGGAACGCGCAACCCGCTGGTTGCTCTCGCTGCAAATGCCGACCGGCGCGTTTCCCGGCGGATTGCACGGCAAACTGCCCGCCGGCGAAACGCAGCCGTCAGTGTTCAACACAGGTCAAATCCTGCAAGGCCTGGTTCGCGCTCATAGGGAGACGAACCGTCCCGAGATTCTGCAAGCGGCCGTCGCCGCCGGCGATTGGCTGGTTCAACATGCAGCAGGCAGACGGATCGTGGTCCGGCCCAGCCGCCTATCAGAATGCGGCTCACACTTACTACAGCATGGTCGCATGGGCCTTGGCTGAATTGTCCGAACACACCGCGGCAAGTCATCGCGAAGACAGCCGGCGTTACGGATTGGCAGCAGAGAAAAATCTGGATTGGGTTTTGTCACACTTCACGCCCAACGGTTGGATCGATGGCATCAACCTGCGAGGCCATCCCAACTATTTGCACTTCATCGCTTATGTGCTCCAGGGCGTTCTCGAATGCGGCATCCTGCGGCGGCGCAGCGATGCCATCGAAGCGGTTGCGAAGTCAGCGTGGGTGCTGCTGCGGAAGTTTGAAACCAACAAATTCCTGCCGGGCGCGTACGACGCGGATTTCAAGAACGGGCAGCGCTTCACGTGCCTCACCGGAAACGCGCAGATGTCCTGCGTCTGGCTGCGCCTGTTTGAGGTGACCGACGATCTGCGTTATCTCAATGCCGCCCTCAAGATGAACGAGATGCTGAAACAATTGATTCCTGCGCGCGGAGGCGAGGCATTGCAGGCGGAGTCAGCGGCTCCTATCCCATCTGGGGCCGCTATCAGCCGCTGCGCTACATCAGTTGGGGATGCAAGTTCTTTGCCGACGCTCTGCTGCTGGAACAACGCCTGACGCGGTCATTCGAAGCATCCGCCGTCGAGGCATTGCCATGCGCATCGTAGTTCTGTGCTCCAGCGTGTACAGCGAAACCGCATGCGCCATGGCGGTGCGCATGGCGAGACTGGGTCATGTTCCCGTCGGTGCTCTTGCGCTTTCGCACGCTGGATCGCGGAACTCTGCTGCGCAAGCTTGGACAGTGGGGTGCGCGAGACGTTATCCGCTACGCGCGCGCAAAACTGATTCCGCGCGGCGGCGATGGGCAAGCCCAAGTGCGTAATCCCTACCTGCAGCCTTTGCTCAAACACGGAGACGGGAATCTTTCGCAGCCTGCGGGAAGTGGCGGCGGTTTATCGCTTCCCAGTTGTCGATCTGCAATGATCAGAATGCGCCGGATTCGATCGCGCAGCTGAGAGAGTGGTCGCCCGATCTGATCATTTTCACCGGCGGCAATATTTTGCGGAAGCAATTGCTCGAGCGTGCCCCGTCTCGGAGTTCTCAACGTGCACCTCGGCCTGTTGCCGGAAATCCGCGGTATGAGCACTCCGGAGTGGTCCTTGCTGAATCATGTTCCAGTCGGAGTCACCATCCATTACGTGGATGCGGGAATTGATACGGGGCCGATTCTTCAACGATGCGAATTTCCGGAGGCGGCCCGCTGCGAGTCGCTAAGCGACTTGCGCAACCGGCTCATCGCCTTTGGCGTCGAAAAAATCGCGGAAGTAGTTGCCGGTCTCGATCAGCGGCACGATTTCCGCAACCCCACAATCTCGATCTCGATGAGGACCATCAATTCTTCGTGATGCATGAGTGGCTGCAGGCGCGGGCGGCCGAATGCCTTACCCAGAGCCGCTCAGCGGCCGTCGCGAGGACCGGGAATGGGTAAGCCCATGGGTAAGCCAATGACCAAGCCCATGAGTAAGTTCGCCACCATGTTGCAGGTCGGCCGCACATTCGGCATGCGCGACGGCATGCTGCGTCTGGAGTACGAACTGCAGCGCAGCAGCGGTTTGATGTCGTGGCGAATGCGCTCCGTGCAGGGCTGGGATTCCTGGGACCTGAAGCGGATTGCACCGGGCACTTGCGCGGAAGACATGCGAACAGTCACGCCGCGATGGCACGCGGCCATTCTTCTTTGCGCGACGCGCAAACCGTCGGAGCGAGTATCAGAGAAATCGATCGAATCCGACGAAGAAAAATCTGTTCTCACCGAAGCGGAGCAAATTCTTAATGGCAACCTGCCATTTTTCGGCCAGCTGTCGCTTCGCCTGCGGATTTCCGCCGCGATGGTTCCAGAATCCCGTCACAGGCCAGAGTGTCTCACCGCATCAGCCCTGGACGCAGATGCGATTTGCGTCCCCCGCTTACGGCGATCTGAAATTTATTCTTGAGCCCTCCAGGTTCTTGTTTGTCTACCCGCTGGTTCGGGCCTACGCACTCAGCGGCGACGAGCGCTTTCCGCAGGCTTTCTGGAGCGCGATTGAGGACTGGGCCCGCCACAGCCCGCCGATGGCCGGTCCGCTGTGGATTTGCGGGCAAGAGTGTTCATTGCGCATTCTTGCCTGGTCGTTCGCCCTGCATGCATTTATTCATTCGCCCTCCACCACCAGCGAGCGCGTCGCCTGCTGGTTTCCATGATCGCGGCTCATGCGTGGCGCACCGCGCAGACCCTTGGCTATGCGCGATCCCAGCGCAGCAATCACCTGATCAGCGAGGCGGTTGGCCTTTGGACAGCGGGCACACTCTATCCGGAATTGAGAGAGGCGCAGGTTTGGCAAAACCTTGGCGCGCATCTGTTGCATGAAGCCGTTCTCGACCAGATCACGCCCGAGGGCGTTTCGCAGCAGCATTCCTTCAACTATCAACGCATGATTCTGCATCTGCTGTTGTGGACGTTGCGCCTGGCCGAGATTCACAATGCTCCGCTCCACGAAGACATTCGCGCGCGCACGCAAGCCGCTTTTGACTTCATGCGTTCCTGGGTAGATCCAGTCAGCGGACTTGCTCCGAACTACGGTTCCGACGATGGCAGCCTGATCCTTCCCCTCGCGTTGGCTCGTATCGCGATTTTCGTCCGCTGCTGCAGTTGGGTGCTGCTGTTCTGAATCGCCCCGCGCTGAAGCCGGGGCCCTGGGACGAAGCCGCACTGTGGTTCGGCGTCAAGCCTGCCGTACGTCGAAACCACAGGCTCCGGCTTCGCTTCCTTCCGCAGAAACTGGATATTTTCGTTTAGGCAATGAGAGTTCCTGGGCGCTGATCCGCGCCGGCCAATACACTCGCCGGCCGTTTCAGGCCGATCAGTTGCATGTGGATTTGTGGTGGCAGGGCATCAACCTGGCGCGCGATGCCGGAACATATCTCTACAACGGCCCTCCGCCGTGGAATAATGGACTCGCCGGAACTGCCGTTCATAACACTGTCATGGTCGATCATCGCGACCAGATGCGCCGCGCTGGCCGCTTCCTTTGGGTCGACTGGGCGCAAGCTTCGGGCCGATCGTTTCTGCGACCGGTCGGCATGCGCCGACCGTTTTGAAGGCGAGCATGACGGCTACAAGCGTTTTGGCGTGAAGCATCGCCGCACGGTTCAGTGGCTGCACGGTGCTGGCTGGGTCATCGTGGATGACATCGAGGGAACCGGCGTCCATGATGTGCGCTTGCATTGGCTGATGGCAGACTTGCCGTACGAACTCTTCTGATTCGCCTTTTCAAGTTGTGTTCACCTCGGGACAGTCGCGTGTGCGCTGCAGTATTCTTGCCAGTTCGCAGGGCAATGGAGCGATCATACGGGCGGGCAGCGCGAGTCAGCAGGAAATCCGTGCAATCGCGGATACGCACTTGCTCGGCTGGGAGTCGCCCACGTATGGTGATCTTCAGCCGGCGGTTTCTCTGGTTTATGAGACCCGATCACAATTGCCAGTACGATTCGTGACCGCAATTCTCACCGACGAACGATGCAAGCTCGAATCGAGAGACGAACAAGCTAATCATTTTCATTGATGAATCCGGATCGCATCAAGAAGTTTCATCGAAGTGAATCTTTCAGTGATAAGCATGAAACAGGTTTTCCAGGACGCCCGCAGCGCCGAAGTCACCGTGGCGGAAGTTCCTGCCCCGAAGTTGCTGGCGGGATGCGTGCTGGTTCGCACCGCAGCCTCGCTCGTTTCCGCGGGCACGGAGCGGGCTTCCTCCGAGTTCGCCAGCAAGAACTTGCTGCAGAAAGCGAGAATGCGGCCGGATCTGGTGCGCGAGGTTCTGAGCAAGATCAGCCGTGACGGTCTGCTGGCAACGGTGTCTAGCGGTCCGCAGCCGTCTCGATCAACCAAGTGCGCTTGGGATACAGCAGCGCCGGAACCGTCGTCGCTGTGGGCGAAGGCGTTGCCGATATCAACCCCGGAGATCGCGTGGCGTGCGCGGGCGCCGGTCATGCCGTACACGCCGAGTTTGCCTGTGTTCCCCGCCTGCTGGTCGCGCGGATTCCTTCCGAAGCAGTGAGCTTTGACGAAGCTGCCTTCACCACGCTCGGAGCAGTCGCGCTTCATGGCGTGCGGAACGCCGACGTCAAACTGGGCGACATTGTTGCCGTGATCGGCCTGGGCTTGCTTGGCCAATTGACGGTGCAGATTCTTAAGGCCGCCGGCTGCTGCGTGCTGGGGATGGACATCTCAGCCGAGCGTGCGCAACTGGCTCTGCGCCTGGGAGCCGACGCGGTGAGCACTTCATCTTCCGGCTTTCAGGATTTATGCCTGCAGCACTCCGCCCGCCATGGCGCGGACGCAGTTCTTATCGCGGCGCAAACTGCCAGCAATGATCCCGTGAATCTTGCGGGAGCAGTAGCGCGGCAATCGCGCCGTGGTCGTCGCCGTGGGAACGGTTGCCATGGATATCCCGCGAAGATCTTTCTACGAGAAGGAACTCGACTTCCGCGTCTCCCGCTCCTACGGCCCCGGCCGCTATGACTCGGCGTACGAACAGAAAGGGAATCGACTATCCCATTGGCTACGTGCGTTGGACCGAAACGCGCAACATGGAAGCTTTTCTGAAGCTTCTCGCCGATCGCAAACTTGATTTGCATCCGCTGGTCACGCATCGCTTCCCCATCGCGCGAGCGCACTCCGCCTACGATTTGATCACGGGAAAAACACACGAGCCATTCTTGGGCGTACTGATCGCTTATCCGGAGTTTGCCGACGATACTCGTCACGTGAATCTGGCGGCTCCTGATCGGCCCGTCGCGCGCCACAAGTCCATTCGCATCGGTCTTCTTGGAGCGGGAAGCTTCGCCACCAGCACGCTGCTGCCTGCGATCAAGCGAGTTGGTGGTGTGGAAATGGTCGTGGCCTGCGCGGCGAACGGTTCGCACGCGCGCCATGCCGCCAAGAAATTTGGATTTCGTTCCTGCACCACCGACGAGCAGGAGATTCTTAACGATCCAGCGGTCAACACAGTCGTCATCGCTACGCGCCACCATCTGCACGCCGGCGCAGGTGATTGCAGCCCTCAATTCCGGCAAGCATGTCTTCTGCGAAAAACCTCTCTGCCTGAATGCAAGCGGAGCTCGCAAATCGGCAACGATTGATCAGACGCGCTACGACGATCGATCACGAAGACCTCTCCAGCGCAGCCGCTTCTCATGGTTGGTTTCAATCGCCGCTTTGCCCCGCTGGCGGTTCGGCTCAAGAACTTTCTGCAGGAAGTGCATGAACCGCTGGCGCTTCACTATCGCGTGAATGCAGGCTTCCTCCCCGCAGATCACTGGCTGAATGATCCCCAGCAGGGCGGAGGCCGCATCATCGGCGAAGTCTGCCACTTTGTAGATTTCCTGTGCTTTCTGACGGGCTCATCCCCAGTGGAAGTTGAGACGCGCAGCCTGCCGAACCCGGGCCAATACAGCAACGACAACGTTGTGTGTTCGTTGCGCTTTGCCGATGGCTCGCAAGGCACCATCAGCTATCTCGCGAACGGCGACAAGTCCTATTCGAAAGAACGAATCGAAGTTTTCGGCGGCGGCAACGTGGCGGTGCTGGAAGACTTTCGGCGGCTGGAACTTGTCCGAGGCGGAAAGAAGCGCGTGTTTCGCTCGCTTCTGCGACAGGACAAAGGGCATCGTGGCGAATGGCAAGCTTTCGTCACAGCGATTCAAACCGGCGCAGAATCGCCAATCCCGTTCCACGAAATTGTGAGCACGATGCTGGCGACGTTCGCTCTGGAAGAATCACGATGTTTGGGGCAGCCTGTCGCTGTGCCCGTCGCGCAGCGAAACACGATCTTCGCCGCGACGATCACGCTCCGGACGCCAGCGGTCTCGATCGAGCTTCCTGAGCAGACTTCCTGAATGCTTTCACCGCCTCATGAAGATTCTCTACGTCTCGCAATACTTTCCGCCGGAGATGGGAGCGCCGGCCGCGCGAGCCGCCGAATTGTCGCGGCATTGGGCCGCCGCGGGGCACGAAGTGACCGTGCTCACCGGGTTTCCCAATCATCCCACCGGCGTTGTGCCTCCCGAGTATCGCGACAAGTTCCGGCGCCTGGTGATTCGCGAGAAAACGGACGGAGTAAATGTGGTTCGCACCTGGCTCCTTCCTTTTCCCAACCGCAAAGCGCATGAGCGAATGTTGAACTACAGTTCGTTTTGCGCATCGGCGGCGAGCACCGGCCTTTTCCTGTCGCGGCCTGACGTTGTGATTGCGACCTCGCCGCAGTTGCTGGTCGCACTCTCCGGCTGGTGGCTGGCCCGCTGCAAGCGCGTCCCTTTTGTCTTCGAGGTGCGCGATCTTTGGCCGGAATCGCTGGCCGCGGTCGGCATGGGCAACGAGCAATTCGCTCTTGCATCGCACTCTGGCAAAGATCGCCGGCTTCTTGTACCGCCGTTCGGATCGCGTCGTGGTGGTCACGCCCGCGTTTGAAGATTACCTGGTGGAACACTGGCGCGTGCCTCGGGAAAAAATTTCAGTGATCGAGAACGGAGTGGAGACCAAGCTCTTCGCTCCGGAACCATTTGCCGGAGAATCGGCAACCGTCTGAGAAGGGAACTGGGCGCGGAGGGAAAGTTTGTCGTCTCCTACATCGGCACCATGGGAATGGCGCACGGGCTGGAAACGATCATCGCAGCCGCCTGCCCAGTTGCAGGATGCAAATCCCGAGATTGTTTTTCTGATGGTGGGCGAAGGCGCCGAAAAAGACCGCATCGCCGCGCTGGCGCGCGAGCGCGGTCTGAACAATCTGCGATTCGTCGATCAGCAGCCTCGCGAGAAAATTCCCGCCTACATCTGCGCGTCGGATGTTTGCCTGGTTCTGCTCAAGAAAGCCGACGTGTTCAAGACGGTCATCCCCACCAAGATGCTGGAATTCATGTCGTGCGCGCGCCCCGTCATCCTCGGCGTCGAGGGGCAAGCGCGCGCGATTCTTGAGGAAGCCCGCGCCGGGCTTGCGATCGAACCGGAGAACTCTGACGCTCTGGCGAATGCCATTCGTTATCTGGCCGCGAATCGCGGAAATGGCTCGCGAACTGGGACAGAACGGCAGGGAATACATCGTGCGCAACTTTTCCCGCCGTCAGACCGCGGAAAAATACATTCGCGTGCTCGAACACCTGTTGAAGCTGCCGGAGCGCGCGAAGCACGAAAGTCGCCGCGTAAACACCTTCGCTGCGCACGCCTCGCTCACGGATGCGCGGCGATGATTGCCAGTCCGGTTGCCGCAGATATCGCCGCGTTAAAGCCCGTTGCCCGCCGCGACCCGGGCGCCGCTGAGCGGCACGAAAAGGATGTCATCGGCCTGCAAAGTTTATGTCAGGAGCCTTTGCCTCCAGCATCTTCTTCAGCGGAACTCGCGTTTCCGTCATTCCGGTCGGGCCCTTGCGGATGATGCGGGTCCCGCCCATCTTTGCCGTGTGATTCGTCCCGCCCGCCAGCGCCAGCGCCTGCAGCACGGTCAAGCTGCCGTTATCCACAAGCAATCCGGCGGGATGCCCCACATCCCCCACCACGTAGATGATCGGCGCCCGCGGCACCGTGATCGTATCTCCTGGCATGAATCTCGATATTGTCCTGCAGATCGTCAGCCAGATTCCTCGGCAGGTTTACCGTGATCGGCGTCGGCTTGCTGTGCTGCCGGATGATGCTTACCTTTCGTCCCGCCGAAGCCGTGAATCCTCCCGCCGCCGAGATCAGATCGTACAGCCTGCGGTCCCCGAGCGCCGGATAGATGCCGGGCTTGACCACTTCGCCCAGGATCGTCACTCCCTGGGAAGCAGATTCGTCGATGAAGATCGTAACGTGAGCGTTGCGGACAAAGCCCCCGTCTTCCAGCCGCTTCTGGATCAAAGCCTGCGCCTCTTCCACCGTGAGGTCGCCCACATGCACGTAGTCAATCAGCGGAAGATAAACGTCTCCCGAATTGCCGACCCTTGCTTTGGTGGTCAATTCCGGCACGTTATAGACGCTGACCTCGAGTAAATCGCCGGCGCCCAGCCTCAGCGACGACAAATTCTCACTGGCGGCGGCAGCCGAGTTGGCTGGCGCGTCGCCCAGGCGCGGGCTTGGCGGAGTCAGAGTTGCTTGGTCGCGCTTCCCACCGCAGCTTGAGAGATCGGTTTCGCCGCAGGCAGTGCGGCACGGTATTTTCCACCGGCGGAGATGCCGGCGCTTGCTGCGCCCAACCCTTGAACTCCAAGCTGCAGACCAAAACGAGAGAGAACGCAAGCAGGCTGCGGCTGCGGGCAAAACCGAATCTGCCGAACTCCATTCACATGCCTCTGGATGGAAGAAGGATCGCTGAAAAGTCTAGCACAGCGTGCTCTCATGCCCGTATGCATCGCAATTTCGTGACCATGTTCCTCAGGAGTTCGAGTTTTCCACAGATTTTTCACTCGAAGGCAATTGAAAGCCCGCGCTCCAGGCTGCTAGATTCCCATTAACCCTCAAACGCAGACGTATGCAGACGGAACCCGTTAACTCACTACCAGCAGCATCGCGCTGCTGCAATACTTTGCTGTCGAGACGAGCATGGTTGCGCGCCGATGTTCGTGATTGACGGCCCGAGGGGGCATCGTTGACAGTAGCTTTTTTTGCGATTTTTTTCCTGTCGCTGCTGTTCTCGTTCGTCCTCACCCGTTATGTGCGGGACTTTGCGTCCCGGCGCGGATGGGTGGCGGTCCCTTCTCAGGACCGGCACCTGCATGCTGAGTCCCCTGCCGCGCCTGGGCGGAGTGGCGATTTTCATCTCTTTCTCCTTGAGCATGGTGGCGGCTGCGGTCATGGCCACTTACATTCCCTCACCTGCACTCGGCCTTTTCCCTGAAGACTCTGCTGACCATCCTGGCGCCCGCATCCCTGGTTTTCTTGCTGGGTGTCTATGACGATCTTTACAGCGTCGGCCCCTACGTCAAGTTCGCGGTGCAAGCTCTTGCCGCCACCATGTTGTTCATGGGCGGCCTTCGCATTCTCAATATCCCGGTACTGTTCGGCGAGCATCAACTGCCATGGTTTGTGGGGCTGCCCTTCACGATTTTGTGGGTTCTGGCCATCACCAACGCCTTCAACCTGATCGATGGCCTCGACGGTCTGGCGGCCGGCTCGGCCTTGTTCTCCACGCTGGTGGTCTTCGTGGTCACGCTGCTGAACGGATACTCCCTGGTCACGGTGATGACCATCGCGCTGGCCGGCGCGATCCTCGGTTTTCTGCGCTACAACTTCAATCCCGCGACCATTTTCTTGGGAGACTCGGGCAGTCTCTTCATCGGATTCCTGCTCAGCGCGCTCGCTCTGGCCGGAGCGCAAAAGTCCCCGACCATCGTCGCGGTCGCCATTCCCGTTGTTTCCTTCGGCCTGCCGATTCTGGAAACGTCGCTCTCCATTCTCCGGCGCTTGATCAGCGGACGCCCCGTCTTTACCGCCGACCGCGAGCACATCCATCACAAGCTGCTGCAGCACGGCCTCACCCATCGCCAGGTCGTGATTGTGCTTTACGCGGTCTCGGCCGTGTTCGCTCTGCTCAGCTTGTTTCTGCTTTGGCCCACCGGCAGTTCTCTGGGCCTGGTTCTCGCCGTGCTTGGAATCGGCATCTGGATTGGAGTTCAGCGCCTCGGCTATCTCGAGTTGGGTGAATTGGGCCGCGTAGCCCAGCGCACCTTCGAACAGCGCCAGATTGTCATCAACAACCTCGCCATCCGGCGCGCCACGGAGGAACTCAAAGCCGCTCGCGACTACGACCAGATTCGCCGCGTTCTCGAGGCGGCTTTCAGCTCCAACGACTTTGATGGGTTCGATGTTAGGTTCAAGCTTTTTCCCGGCGAATCCTATCCTCTGAGCTGCCGTCTGAGCCCGGTGCCCAGCCCAGGCGCGGCGAAGTGTCTTTTCACTGGGGCAAGACATCGAGGATCGAGTTCGCTGGAGGTTTGGCGGTTTGGACTCTGTCGCTCGATCTGGTGAGTTCATCCAACCGCCGCCGCGGTGCGCTGACGGTTCACCGGCTCTATTCGCACCGGGATCTGCAGCTTGATATCAATCTTCTGACTTCGGATTTTCCCATTGCTCTCGCCGATGCGCTCGACCGTACTCTTCAGCACGCTGTGCAAGTGATTCCGCGCGCGAGTCAGGACGACAGGGCTTCGTCGCCGCGCAAGCCGGCTAGAGATTTTGATTCGATAGGATTCGATCGTTAAGAGATTCGTATCAGGGCGTGGCTTCAGCCATGCCATCTGACAGCGTTCGTGATTCAGCCGCGAAGCGGCGCAAGAATGCAGCCCACGGCCCACCCTGAGCCTGTCGAAGGGGCGCAAGCCATGGGTGAGAAATGGTGAAAGAACAAGCCCGAAGCGAAACAATCGCCGAGGTGACCTTCTCAACTACGCTTGGGTTTTTCAACGAAATGAGGAGGTACCACACGCCTGGGGACGCGTGAACAGACTTCAGAGAGGGTAGGGAGGGCTGACGGTTAAAGCTTCGCGCTGACGTAAGAGTTGATTTCGCAATTCAGGCAAACTTCTTCAAAAGCGGGTGCTGTCCACTGCATTTTACTTCCCCCAGTCGTTCAAAGGCTTTCTGCCTCGAACGTCACTAATTCTAAACCAGCACTCTTCCCAAATCAATAGCCCACCAGAAAAAATCCGCTCGGCAAAACGCTGTCTGAAGCCACTTTCAGGCCAAAATGGCAGCTAGTTGCAACTTCTTGCACACTGCGCGAGGCTCTTCGCGAAACTGCTCGCGACCCGAAAAACTATCTTTTCCACAAGCGTGAACCATTGCGGCCACTGCCTAACTCCACCGCCCTGTTTACCTTGATCATTCCCTTGATATGAGCGGGAAAGGCAATCATGTTTCGCAAGACGATTTATGGCACTACTTTCAAAGACGTTAATTTCGTTCCTCTTCAAATCCGCGACGTTTTGCGTCCAGTGCGAACTGATCAGCACCAACAGCCGGCCCTATTGCCTGGCCTGCGGCAACACTTCGCTGCTCAGCCTTTCGCGCGTGCTGGGCGGAACGCTTCGCGACCAGCAGACGGCTCATCTCATCACCGATTCCGAACTCGACAGCCTGGTCCGCGACTTGCTCCGCACCGTTCCTGATCCTCAGATCTTGACAGGGAATTCCTCAACGTCGCCGACCATCACGCCCGCGTTCCCTCGACCGCTCTTCGCAGCCAGCTTCGCGTCGCCAATGCGGCCCATCCCGTTTCCGGTATTCGCATCGTGCATCCTGGAGAAGAGGTCGAAATCCACGCCGCTGAACTGGATCTTGAACCCGCCATCAGCGCCATCACGGAACGCGCCCAGCATCTCACCGGAGCCACCGGCGCCGCCATCGCGCTGCGCGCCGGCGACGAGATCGTCTGCCGCGCGCGCGCCGGCCGCACCGCTCCCGACCTCGGCGTCCGCTTGCAAACCGATGCCGGCATCTCCGCCGAAGCCGTGCGCACCGGCGAAATCATGCTCTGCCACGACGCCGAGCGCAACCCCCGCGTCGACCTCGCCAGTTGCCGCCGCCTCGGAGTCCGCTCCATTCTCGTCTCTCCGCTGCGCTATTATCGCCGCACTCTCGGCGTGTTCGAAGTGCTGTCGTCCTCGCCCAGCGCATTCGACGAGCGCGACGTGGCCACCATGCAACTCCTTTCCAGCATGATGGTCGCCGCCATCTCCCGCATCTCCAGCCTGCACCACGCCCGCTTATCAACCCTGGCCGGTTAGAGTCTTATGGGGGAGAGCCGCGAAGCGGCGCAAGAATGCAGCCCACGGCGCGAGCCGTGGGTGGATGGTGGGAAATTTGAGCAGGCTCCGAAGGAGCGAAAGAAAAGTCGCGACGAGACTCTAATAAGCCCAATACGGTCCCGCTCCGCCAGTCGTATTAGCCCCCGCAATCGCGACAAACACGTTCCTGCCGAAGAAGAACGGAAACCCCCAATCAAAATAGTACGGAGGCGAACTTGCCGACGCTCCCCCCAGATCGCTGAACGCAAAATCGCTCGAGTTGCCAAACAATGTCTGAGCATTCGCGATGCTGAAGCTCACAGCGCCGCTCGCTCCGTTACTCGCCTGATTGGTCGCCGAGAAATTCCCGCTGCTGCAGTAAAATCCCTCCGCCCCCGAGTTGACGCCACAGTCCGTCAATCCTGTAAGGCTGCTATCCAGAAAAAAGTATCCATTCGAACCGCTGTCCAGAAAGCTCCCCGGGTAACTCTGGCCATTGTAAGAGGTGGTGAACTCAAAATCGGGCACAGCGTAAACCGTAACGCCGCCCAGCGCATTGTTCGACTGTGTTCCAATGCCGAATACCAGCGAACCGCTCACGCTCCCTTCTCCGCCCGCCGATACCGCTGGCATTTCCACGATCACTCCGTTGTTGTCGGTGGCAAACAGCGCAACCGGGTTGATCACCTGCTGGGCCAAAGCCTCATCAATGCGGCACGCAGCCAGAAGCCGGGCACTCGAAGTACTGGTTATAACTTGCAAGGCAGGGATCGCCGCAATCCTGCGCAGCCAGGCCAACTCCAAGAATCCGTTTGCCCCCAGATTGTCCAGGGTGTCAGCCGACCCAAATCCCGAACTCGTGCAACCGCCCGGAGCTTTAAAATCTGTGTCGCTGAGCACCTGAATCGGCACAGAACTAGCCTTCTCCCCGGCAATCTGCACATCCGCCGTTTGCACCGGACCCCAGGTATAAGACGCTAGAAAAGTAAGGCACTCAGCCACCGGATTGCCGTCGGGCGCCTTCTGCTGCGGCAGCGAAACCGAAGTCAGCGCGGAAGATAAAATTCTCAGGCCATAAGAACCGGTATCGACAAGCACATCGTCAACCGTCTGGCAATTCGATGTTCCCGGAACGCACACCGTAACGCTGGCAAACGCCGCGTCAACGTAGTTGCCCATCGGGCCGCCGTTCACCGAGATCGGCGCCACATTCCTTCCTGACGTTGTGATCACATTGTTCCCATGGCTGCTGCTGCTGCCGCCGCATCCAACTAAAAACGCGCAGGTCAGGCAGACCGTTAACCAGACGAAAATCCGAATATCTTTCATTGGATATCCTCGGGACGAATGCCGGCTGGCAGCATTCCCGGAACATAGGCCTTGCCAGCAAACGCCCGGAGGTGTCCACCAATCTGCACCACCAATCCCGGCTCATCGATCATCACCGGCTTCCGTGCCATCCGCGGCCCGCTCTGCGACTGCACCGCCGTTTGATACGGCTCGAAATAGTTGCCCAACAGTTGGCGCAGGTCCGGTAGCCGCGGCCCCGTCCAGGCCACGGCAAAGACTTTCCCCTCTGGCGAGAGATATTCCCTGACGACTGTTCCACTTACAGCCTGAATCTCATGCACTGTATAGGACTCCGCCGTCCGCGTCGTCCGCGTTCCCTGCATGTGTATTTGGTCAGCCTGGATCGACGCCGTGTCCCCGCCCAAAGACGCCCACGCCGGAAAAGCCGTAGACAGAACCAGCGAAAACAGCGCCACAGCCGCCACCTGCCTCGACTGGATGAAACCCGCCCGTTGAGACATAGATGTACCTCTGAGTTTCGACTCGGCGCACAGGTTGGATTACGCTTGCTGCGTCCAGGGTTGCTAAGAATCGTTGTCGCCAGGAATCGTCGTTGCCTGGAATCGTTGCTTCAGTTCCTGCCTGCAACTCTTTCCGCTTCCCTTTCGCTGAATTCGCGTTAAGATGTCAAGCTAGACTACGATCCCCAGTTCCCCATGTCCGCCACTGCTCAGGTTTCTCGACCCGCTTCCCTGAACCGCCGCCGTCGCGTGCGTCAGAAAGTGCATGCGCCGGCCTATGCCAGTTTCACGGGAAAATCCAAGAGCGAGATGCTCGATCTCTACGAGATCCTCGACATCAGTGAAGTCGGTGTAGCCGTGCAGTGCGCATCGCCCATGGAAGTCAATCAGCAGGTGGAGTTGTGCCTGGATCTGTCGGAAGCCCGCGGACAGATTTCTTCCACCGCCCGCGTAGCCTGGTCCGATGCCGCCGGCCGCGTCGGCTTCGGTCTTGCGCCTCTGCCCGATTCTTCCCTGCAACGTCTGCGCGAGTGGCTGTTTCTCAATGCCATGGCCGCCGCTGCCAATGCTCAGTCATCTGCCGCGTCCGCGCCCTCCGCCGCGGAACCTTCCGTACCCCGGCCTAACTATACCGACACGCTCACCGCCGCGACCGCAGTGCAGAAGGAAGCGGAGTCGCTCGGCACCGACATTGAAGCCGTTCTGGCGCTGATTGCTGCCCGCTCTCAATCTCTGCTCCGGGCCTCCGGCGCGGCCATTGCCCTGTCGAGACAAAATGCCGAAGATGATGCCGAAACCGCGATTAACGAGACGATTAACGAAACAATGATCTGCCGCGCCAGCGCCGGCCAGAGCGCTCCACCCGTCGGCGCAACCTTGCAAGTAGGTTCAGGCTTTTCCGGAGAATGCGTTCGCAAGGGCACCATGTTGCGCTGCGATGACGCTGAGACCGATGAACGCGTGGACCGCCAGAGTTGCCGTGCGCTAGGCATCCGCTCCCTGCTCGCTGCTCCCGTGCGCTCCGGCGAAAAGGTGATTGGACTGCTTGAGATATTTTCCGCGCAACCCAACGCATTCGGCGAACCAGACAGCGCGGTCCTGCAGCGCTTCGCGGAGGCCATCATCGCAGCCCTCAAGCGCGCCGCTCCAGCCGGCGATTCGCCTTCACCCCCCGCCTCACCCAAACCGTATACAGCTCCGCCCGGCAGCGTTCTCTTTGCCCACGCCCCCGAAGAAAGCAGTGTCAAGGAGAACGACAAGAAAGAAGCATCCGCCGATCGAGACAAAGTCGGCGGCATTCACCTGCCTCGCGCCCATCTTTACTTGCTCATCTGTGCTGCCGCAACCATCGCGCTGATACTCGGCTTCATTCTCGCCCCATGGATTCAGGTAAAGCTCCACGGCCGCGGACGCAATGGAGAACAGACGGTCCTGGCGTCATCGAAGGCACCTGCCGATGCTCAGAAGTCAGCCGGCCCCTCAGTCGATTCCGCCAACGTCGACCAACTGAAGGAACTGGCGTCACGCGGCAACCCCGCCGCCGAAAATGCTCTCGGCCTTCTCTACGCACAAGGCGATGAAAAGCAGAGAGTCAAGGCGGACGACGCCGAAGCCGCCGCTTGGTTCACCAAAGCCGCCGACCACGGCAACGTCTCTGCTCAATTCAAATTGGGCCTGCTCTACTGGGGCGGCCATCACGGCCTGCCCAAAGATGCCAACAAAGCTTACTTCTGGACTGTCTTGGCCCGCGCCGGAGGCTACGAAGGCAGCAAAGATCTGGCCAAAGTCCTGGCCAACGGAATGACCCGCGCCCAAACCGCGGCCATAGAACAGCAAGCCGAAATCTGGTACCAACAACACGAACCCCACGCCAAACCAGACCCCCGCCACTAAGCGAGTTGTTTGCCGAGATGCTCATGTACGGACAGCCGCCTCCTCTGTCCGCCAAGCGAAGCGAGGCGACTTCTGCACCAGAGCCCGCAAGCTGAGAGGTCATCCAAAGCCGGGAGCCGGAAGCCGAAAGCCCAAAGCCGGAAGCCGAAAGCCGGAAGCCGAAAGCCGGAAGCCGGAAGCCGGAAGCCGGAAACCCAAAGCCACTCCGCAGCGCTAAAATAGAACCGTGCCCACCCTCCGCACCGTTCTCGACGAAAGAGTCCGCGAAGCCGATCCCAGTCTCTACGAAAAGCTCGAGAACAATCGCCTGCGCTGCTACGCCTGCGGACACTGCTGTCCCATCCCCGAAGGCCAGCCCGGAGTCTGCAAGGTCCGCTACAACCGCGGCGGCACCCTCTACGTCCCCTGGGGATACACCGCCGGAACCCAGTGCGACCCGGTGGAAAAGAAACCATTCTTCCACGCGCATCCCGGCGCTCTAGCCTATAGCTTCGGTATGCTGGGCTGCGATCTGCACTGCTCTTATTGCCAGAACTGGGTCACGAGTCAAGCTCTGCGCGATGCCAGCGCAGTGTCCCTTCCGCAGGAAGCCTCGCCCGAACTTCTAGTGCAAGACGCAATCGCCCAAGGTGCGAAAATTCTAGTCAGCACTTACAACGAGCCTCTGATTACCAGCGAATGGGCCGTAGCCGTTTTCAAAAAAGCCAAAGCCGCCGGACTCATCACCGGCTTCGTCTCCAACGGCAACGGCACGCCGCAAGTCCTCGAATACATCCGTCCCTGGCTCGACCTCTACAAAGTAGATCTGAAAAGTTTTGACGACCGTCACTACCACGAACTAGGCGGCCGCATCGGCCCCATTCTGGAGAGCATTCGCCGCATCCACCAGATGGGACTATGGCTGGAAATCGTCACACTCCTGATCCCCGGCTTCAACGACGATCCCGACGAACTCCGCCGCCTGACCGAATTCCTGGCCGGCATCTCGCCCGACATCCCCTGGCACGTAACCGCTTTCCACGGCGATTACAAAATGCAAAACGACGTCGCCCGCGACACGAATCCAGAAGACCTGCTGCAAGCCGCCGAAATCGGCCGCCAGTCTGGACTCAGATACATCTACGCCGGCAACCTCCCCGGCATGGTCGGCGAATGGGAAGACACGCGCTGTCCCCATTGCCATGAAACCTTGATCGAGCGCTACGGCTACCTCATCAAAAACTACCGGCTGACGCCCGACGGCCGCTGCCCCAAGTGTGCAACCCCAATCCCCGGCCGCTGGTCAGCGCAATCCCAAGGTCAAATCACCTACCGCCCTTTCCTGCCCCGCAAGAGCGCGCATTTGTTTACAATCCGGTAGAAATGTCATCCCGACAAAGCGTGCTTTTCCCAAAAAGCGACCAGGGATTCTTCTTCGCGTCCTTCGCGGTATTTCTTCGCGACCTTTGCGGTCAAAGGCTCTTAAGCAGTACGCGAAGGCGATCGCGTTCTCCACGGATTCCTGAACTGCCCAATATCGTGCTTCTGATCGTGTGCTCGCTGTTCCTCTCCTGCTCTCCCCGCGACTTCCTGACCCGCCGTCTAGCCACTGACCTGATCGCTGCCTCCGACACTTTCCGCGCGCAGCAGCAGTTCGAACTCCGCACTGGAGTCATCTCGAACAAAGACTACCTCTCGCCCACCTATCGAGCCCTCCAGCATCACGGCTGGATATCCGCCACCAACGCCGCCTGCCCTCCAGCTCTGCCTCCGCCGCCGTGCTGGGATGTCATGCTAACTCCTTCAGGAGTGGACACCCTGCAAAGTCTCATTGCCCCCGGCGACGCCGAAAAACAATCCTTCAGCATTCCCGCCGCCCGCCGCGAACTGATCGCCATCACCGGCATCGCCAGGCAGGGCAATGTAGCCGACGTGGAATTTACCTGGCGCTGGATTCCCCTGAACGAAGTCGGAGCCGTCCTCTACCCCGGCACCGTCCACTACCGGTCCAACACTATCCTTCGCAACTATGACGACGGCTGGCGCCTCGTACAAAGCACCGTTCATCCCGGCCAGCCTCTAGACGAAGCGCTGAAAAACGCCGAACCCGCCCAGTAGGATAGCGGTTTGTCATGCTGAGCGGAGCAGTGAGGCGAGCGAAGCGACCCTCACCGCGGAGTCGAAGCACCCCTACCCCCACCCGTCTCCATCCACGGGTATCACTCTGAGGCCAGGTCTTTCCACTCGGGCTTGCGGCGTTCGAACAGTGCAATCTTCTTGGCGCGCGCCCATCCTTTTAGTTGCTTCTCGCGGGCCAGCGCCTTGTGCACGTCGTCGTACGATTCCCAGTGCCCGTCAGGCTCCCCATGATGTAGACGCAATAGTAGCGTGGGTCGCGCATGAAGAAATAATCGGGGAAGGTCGGCTCGAGCGGCTGTGATCAATATCACAATGCGGCGGAAACGCCTTCCGCATTCGGGATGGAGACATTCCGGCTTGTCATGCTGAGCGGAGCAGGGAGGGCCGAAGGCACTCCCTGCGCAGTTAACCCCACCCCTCCCCCAGCTTCGCTCCGGACGGGGAGCTAATCACGGCCATCGCTGCGCCCCATGCAGCACCCTCGCAATTTCCACCGCCTCCTCCTCCACTCGGTACACAGCAATAAACGGAAGGGGCGAGAACACCAATTCACGAGTGCCCTTTGTCCTGCCAGGACGTCCTTTCCTCGGGAACGATGCGAGCGAGGAGCAGCCATCGTATATTGCACCGGCCACACGCTCGGCTGCCGAGGGATTCTGCTCGCGGATATATTCGACAATCGCCGCGAAATCGGCCGCGGCTTCAGGAGACCATCGAACCGTCATCAAGACCTGAGGATGCGCTCGATTTGCCGGCCCACTTCCTCATGCGACACAAACTTGCCGCTATCCAAAGAGGCCAGCCCTTTCTGCACTTCTCGCCTGAACCATTCGTCATGGTCTAGGTAGGTCGCCACCAACTCCTGCACAACCTGGTTCGCGGCCTTGCCCTCTTCTGAAGCGATTCTGGCCAAGCGTTCCTCAATCTCGGGCGCTAAAGAAATTTCCATAGAAACCATTGTAGGTCACCAAGATCGAATGTCCAATTGAAACTCCCTTGGAATCAACGGAAAAACAGGCCCCAAACTTTTCCACACTCTTCCACAGCCACCCCCTGTGACATCTGACCTTGCGGTCATACCACTTTTTCTGCAATTCTGATCGAAGCGCGAAAATGACTTTGGAACCGATTCCTAAGTTCCCTAAGTCATTTGTTTCTAAGATTTTAATATCTAACTTCTTTGCCGCCTAGATTTTGCGGGCGGATTCCACCGTAACCCGATGATTCCAGAGATCCAGGGGGGGGGGAGGGGGAGGGTACCCGCAAAATTGGTTCCGGCAAACCGAAGTAAAGGACACGAGAAAAAGATATGGCGATGGGGAATGTACCACGATGTCAGCACATAAAGATGAATGGGACGCAGTGCGGATCTCCCGCGCTGCGTTGGCGCCGGCAGTGCTTTTTTCATGAGCGCATCCGCCGCGAGCAGGCGAAAAATGCCAAAGACATGGCCGTGCAGCGCCGCTTCGAACTGCCGCTGCTTGAAGACGCGAACTCGGTGCAGGTAGGGCTGATGAAGGTGATCCAGATGTTGGGTTCCGCGCGCATAGACCACAAGACGGCCGGCCTGATGCTCTACGCACTGCAAACCGCCAGCTCGAACTTGCGCAACGTCGATTTTGAAGCCAGTGACGTGACCGACGTCGTGATCAATCGCGAAGACGTGCAGCGCACCGACATCGGCGGCCCGCAGTGGGACGAAGACGATTTTGAGGACCCGGATGAGGAGGAAGCGGACGAAACAGAGAATGAAATAGAAGACGAAGCAGATGAAGAAGACTCCGTAGCCGCCGCGCCAGCGCCTGCCGCAGCTATAAAGAAAGAGCCGCCGCCAGTGAAGCCAATGACCCTGGAAGAGACGCGGATGAAAGTAGAGGGCGTAGTCCGAAACTGGCTCCTGGAGAACGGAAGAGAGGCAGCAGTGAATCCAGGCTAGAGGCCCGAACAACCGGAAGCCGGAAGCCGGAAGCCGGAAGCCCGAAGCTACCTCGCAGCGACCTTAACGCCGCGCGATCCAGCCGCGTACCGCGCGATGCCCTTGTACAGAGCCTCGGCGATCTGTTCGCGATAGCCATCGCTGCGCAGTTTCTGTTCGTCGGTGGGACTGCTCACGAACGAAACCTCGGCCAGAATTCCCGGCATCGAAGTTTCCGTGAGCACCACATAGGACGCTTCTTTCACGCCGCGGTCGCGCAGTCCAGGATTCTGCACCGACAGAGTTCCGTAGAGTGACCGCTGTACGCTGGCTGCAAGCCGCCGCGATTGTTCGATTCTGTCGTGGAGTTCAGCCGCTGACAATGTCGCTGTACTCGCGCTCTTGGCGTGATCCGGATCGCGAGTCTCAACGTCTTTGTCTTTGGCGTTGGGCGCGGAGAAGAAGTTCGTGTAGTAAGTTTCGACGCCTCGCGCCGAAGGCAAGTCGCTGTAATTGGCATGCACCGAGATAAACAGATCGGCCTGTGAATGATTCGCCACTCCGGCCCGTTCGTCGAGCGCGATGTAATTGTCGTCGTTGCGGGTGAGAATCACTTCCGCGCCCAGGCGGCTTTCGAGCAGTTTGCCCAGTCGCTGGGCAATCTCGAGCACGACATCTTTTTCGAGCAAGCCACGTCGGCCGACGGTTCCGAGATCCCAGCCGCCGTGACCGGCATCGACTACGATGCGCAGCTTCGGCATGTGCGCCAGCAGTTGCAAGTCTTCGTGCGTGGGCGGAGGAACTACGATGGCAAGCCTCTCTTGCTCCGCAGTAGAGGCTCCGGGGAAAAGATTAACTTGAGCTTTGGAGTCAGCGCCCAGTTTGCGCACCTGCACGACGAGGCGGTAGGGATTCGGCTCCAGGCTGACGGAAAAATTTGGTTTGCCTTTGGTCTCGAGCACGACACGGGTCATGCCCGAAATCGGCTGCGATACCCGAACCCGCGCCAGCAGACTGTCGCCGATATCGATGGCCTTGCCTTCAATGTCAGCCGCGAGCGAAGTATCATGCAGATCAAAGTAGATGCGATCGGGAGCGGCGAGACGATGCGCCTCATACTGCACCTGATCTTCCAGGTCAAGCACCACGGTGCTGGAATCGGCGGAAGACCAATGCCGGATTCCCGTGATGCGCGGCATCTTCGAAGGTTGTGGTAGCGTGACGCTGCCAGCTTCAGCGGCCGAATTCGTTTGCGCATCGGCGCTGGTGCTCGATGAGTTGGCTGGAGATGAGTTGACCGAAGATGATTTGACCGCAACTGGAGTAGTGGAAGATGTTGCAGGCGCTGGTTGCTTCGTTATTGCAACCGGTTTCGTAATTTTCTGTTCGGGATGCAACACTACTTTGCCCAGTTGCGCATTCTTCAGCTTCCACCACAAGGCGCCGGCGAGCAATGCACTGACCATTACCAGCACCAGCACAAGGACGATTCCGGGATGATGACCTGCGGAGTGCTCGGGCTCGGGCGCGGTTTCGGGGGTGAATGCGTATCCGGCAGCTTGCGCCGGCTCGGCTCGCATCTGCGTGGTTGGCGCAGACGGCTGCATTGGCTCAACGACCGCCGAAGCCATGATTGCCGAAGCCATGATCACCGGAGCCATGATCACCGGAGTCATGATTGCCGGAGCCCCGACTGCTGCTGCGCTCTCGGCAGCGACTTTGGGCGGAGAAGGTAGTTCAACCGGCAGAGCGATTTGCTTCGCAATCGGCGGCGCAGCCAATTCCGCTTCCGCTGCTTGCGCCGATTCTGCGAAGCGTTCTTCGTCCTCTGGTTTGAGCGCGCCCAGAATTAATTCTGCCAACAGCGCCAAGCTGCCTACGTCGCTGTCGTTGAATCCGAAGGGCTCAGACGAGAATGCTTCCAGCAATCCGATTACGCGCCGCCGCCCGCACAGCGGCACTGCGACCATGGAGCGCGCACCCAGTTGCCGGCAGGCGTAGAGATTTACACGATCATCGGTTTCGGTATCGTTGCAGCGGATAATCTCGGCGGTGCGGAAACATGCTCCCGAGAATGCTGAGTCGCGCTGGATGCGCTGGCCTACATCCGGCTTGATTGTGCCTGCCGAAGCCCGCAAAACAATTTCGTTGTTCTCGGCGAGAGCGATGCCCAATCCATCGGCTCCGGTAATGGCGATGGCTCGTTCGGCAACTAACTGCAGCACTTCGTCGAGAACGAATTGCTCTTCCGACTCGAACTCAGCCGCCTGTGTAAACGCCTCGAATCCATTGCGCTGTGAGGCGAGCGCGCGACGCCGCCGCACTTGCTGATGCAGCGCCGAGAACGCCAGAAGCGCCTGCAGGGCGTCGCGTCCTGAAGGCCGCGGGTATTGAGTCGCACGAGAGGCTGCTTCACGGAAAGCGTTTTCATAAGAAACGCCTTGCTTTGGCGCAAACGCACCTAGCTCCAGCGGCCATGACGGCACGCGCGCGGCGCCGGGGCCAGCGTCAACCTCGACCGTCGGTTTGGTGGGAGTCGTTGCCATTCTAGGTTTCTGAGACCGAGAATCTCCTTATTGCGAGTGTGGCCACGCAGCGGAGTCCCTGTCAATTAACTACTTTGCGTAGCTGCATTTTGTGCGTCTACGTGTCCGGATTCGGAACCGCCCGTGAAAAGCTCCTGGCGGGCCTTAACAGTAAGTTAGCGGCGTTTCGGTGCAGTTGCAATGATCCTGCACTGTCCTTATGGCCATGGACTTTAGTGCAGTGCTCAGTGGTCAGTGATCAGTGGTCCGTAAGACCTGAGGTTCGCATGGGGCGTTTGATTTTACTGACCACTTTTCTGCGTCCGGTGTAGAATTTTTCACGCTTCAGAATGCGACCGCGACTGGAGGTCGATCATGCGTGCGCCACGCTCTCACGGACTTCCCAGCCCTACGGTTTGCGCGGTGATTGTTATCGCCATGCTGGCGATGATCGTGATTCCCGCGGCCATCACGCTGCAGACTGTTCATCTCCCAGTCCCGCTCATGCCGGTCAAACAAAACTCCACACCGTACGGGTATACCTGGAGCCTGCTGCTGTTCATCGTTCCCGTGATCGTGATCGCGACGTGGTTGTTGCCCAGCGAAGAATTGAAAATCCCGAAGCGTGCCTTTGGATGGACCATCGCCATCCTGATCCCACTGGGCTGTTTGCTGGACGTCTTTTTCGCGCAGTGGTTCTTCGACTACCCCAACATTGGGGCGACGCTGGGCATCCGCGCGCCCGCGTTAGGCAGGCCTGTCCCAGTTGAAGAGTACGTTTTCTACGCTACGGGCTTTCTCGCGGTGCTTCTTCTCTATATTTGGCTCGGCGAGTTCTGGCTGGCGGCCTACAATGTGCCGGACTATCCAGGCGAGGCTCGAAAGATGAGCCGACTACTGCAATTTCATCCCACCTCGCTGATCCTGGCCGTGATCCTGATTGGGGCCGCATTGTTTTATAAGAAACACTGCGCTGCCCCCATAGACCGGGCAGGATTTCCTGGCTACTTTACAGTTCTGGTCGCCGGAGGCTTGCTTCCAGCCGTAAGCTTTTTCCCGGTGGCGAAGCGGTTCATCAACTGGCGGGCGCTCAGTCTTACGCTCTTCTTTATGTTGCTGGTCAGCCTGCTGTGGGAGGCGACCTTGGCCATTCCATACGGCTGGTGGAATTACCAGCACCGTCAGATGACTGGCATTTTCATCGGTGCGTGGTCTGGACTGCCGATTGAGGGAGCCTTTGTGTGGATTGCCGCAACTTATGCTACGGCGATCGTGTTTGAAGTGGTGAAGGTTGTGCTGGCATCGGAACGGCCGGTGCGCGATGCTCTGTTGGGGGAGAAGCAAGGGTTGTGACCTTTGCCTGGGCGCGTGCATGTCGCGGAACCATCCCAGTTACTGCCAGCACACCTTCACGTGAAACTAAGATTTAGGCAGACTGGCTTGTTCCGAACATTTTCGTTCCGAGCATTCCTGTTCCGGAAGTTCTTGGTGCGAATATTCCTGGGGAGGGTATGCAGTCCGTTTCTGATCCCGTGCGGCAAGCGCGCACCCACTACCGCCATGAGCTGCGCACGTTGACCTATGTCACGCTGGACGAGGCTAACGGTGGAATCATCCGCAACCTGAGCCATGAGGGTGTGGCTGTGCAGGCGGTGGGAGCGTTGCGGCCGCAGCAGCAGGTGCGTCTGCGCTTTGAGTTGAGATTTCCGCGCATGCGGGTGGAGGCAGGCGGCCAGGTCAGTTGGGCGAGTGCTTCGGGACGATGCGGTATTCGCTTTGTGGACCTGCCGGAAAACACGCGTCATCAGATCGACGAGTGGATCTTTTCCAACCTTCTGGATGCCATCGCCCGCGACGCGACTCATCCTCACTCGATTTTCGGGGCTTCGGTGGTTTCGATTGCCCAAGGTGAAAAGGCGAGAGAGGGAAGTGTTCGTGGGGAGAGTGTTCGGGATGAGAATGACGGGCTGACCGTATCGGCTGCGCCCCGCCCGGCGATCCGGCTGGAGCCCGAGTTCGACGAGCCCCTTCTCCATCCCCACAGCGAAGAAGATTTGCCGAATTTGGTCGACGATCCATATGCAGATCTGAACCGGCTCTCGCGGCCGCTCTCAGGCCGCACTCTATCCTGGTTGGTGGATGGCCTTGTCGTGACTGCGGCGTTGCTCTTGTTCACGCTGATTTTTTTGTCGATTGCCCACGAACTTCCGCCCTGGCCGCTTGCGTTGGGAACAGGTTTGGGGGCGGCGGCTTTTGTGGCCACGGCTTATTGGGGCGTGTTTAGTCTGTTTGGAGGAGCAAGCCTTGGCGTGCGGCTGGCGCGAGTAGCATCCAGTGTTGAAGAGGAACTGACAACTGACAACTGACAACTGACAACTGACAACTGCCCCTTCCTAGTTTGCAAAATACTGTTGCGCCAGCCACAGGCGCAATGTGTTTTTCATTTCTGAGTTCATGTTCATAAAGCGGATACCGACATTTCCTTGTTTGTCGGACCAGGCCACTTCCACTTCGGCTTTCACGGCGCACTTTGTTCCAGGCAGATCGAAGGCCACGCGCGATGCTTCGCTGGTATCGAATCCATCTTGAACGCGCACCTGCAAACCGCCCTGGCTGAGATTGATGAGTTGGCCTTCTCCACGCTTCTGATGGCGGCCCATTAGAGTAACGGGCACTTCGAGTCCGGCGCGGTGATAACGCAAGCGTCCGTCAAGAATCATGTTGCGCGCGGCAGAGAGCGTTCGCACCGCCTGCTCGACAGAGATTGGCTTGTCGAAGGCGAACATCGCTCCCGTGCCTTCCATATCGTGCTGCCCCTGCGGACCGCCCATGATAACCAGGGGCACGGTGCTGGCGCGGGGAGCTTCTTTTTGCAGTTCGCGGAAGAACTGGCCTGTGCCGTTGAGGTCGCAGTCAACAATCAGGGCATCGACTTTCGTTTTCGTGAGCCGCGCGAGAGCCCGCTGCGGTTCGCTTTCGACGGCAACATCCATGTGCAAGCCGCCGAGGATGCATTCCAGAACACTGACTTCCTGCCAGTCACGCGAGACCACCATCGATGAGAGTGTCATGTGTTTACTTTATCCAGTGCGGTAACCCTGACGTAGATCACTAACGTAATGCCGGCTTCGGTTGGTAGCGCGGCGCTACGATGCTAAGGCGGCTACTCTCCGCAGCCCGCTTCCGCTCCAGCGGCTTTTCCCTGGCTGCGGTACCAGTCCACCGTCTGCTGTAAGCCATCTTCAAAATTCACTTTGGGTTTATATCCGAGATGCTGTTCTGCCGCGGAGATGTCGGCCAGCGAGTGCTTGATATCGCCGCCGCGTTCCGCTGCATAGATTGGGGAACCAGAGTATGAGGTTAACGCCTGCAGGAGTTTGAAGGTTTCATTGAGCGTGACTCGCCGCCCCGTCGCCACGTTGAACATCTTGCCTGCAACTTGCGCGGCGGGAACTTTGCAGGCCAGCAGGTTGGCCTCGACGGCATTGTCGATGTAGGTGAAATCGCGGCTCTGCTCGCCGTCGCCAAACATTGTGGGCTGCTGCCCGGCCAGCATCTGCGTGATGAACTTGGCCAGCACTCCCGAGTAAGGCGACGACGGATCCTGCCGCGGACCGAAGATATTGAAGTAGCGCAGGGCGACGGTTTCCAGTCCATAGCAGCGGTAAAACGAGGTCATGTAATGTTCGCTGGCCAGTTTGGCAACGGCGTAGGGCGAAATTGGGTCAGGCGTCATGCGCTCGTGCTTGGGCAGCGTGGGCGTATCGCCATAGGCTGAGGACGATGCGGCGTAGATGACGCGCTTGACTTTGGCATCGCGCGCGGCGACCAGCACGTTCACCGTGCCATCCACGTTCGCGCGATTGCTGCCGATGGGATCGAGCACAGATTTTGGCACAGACGGAATCGCCGCCTGATGCAAAATATAGTCCACACCGGTGCATGCCGATCTCATGGCATCAAGATCGAGGATGTCGGCTTCGCGAAGGTCGATCTGCCCCAGAATCTGCACCAGGTTGTCCCGCCTGCCGGTGGAAAGGTTATCTACGCCGCGAACCTGCTCGCCACGTTGCAAAAGTTCCCGCGCCAGAGACGATCCAATGAAACCTGCAACGCCCGTAATCAGGTAAAGCGCCATATACTTTCATCATAACCAATCATGGGAACGATTTGGACAGGCCCGCGCCGCTAACTGAGAAACTAACGTAATGCTGGGAGGAATAACTATGGCAACGGGGCAGGGCCCGACGAATGATGTCGAACACTTCGACCGTTGGGCCGCCACCTATGACACATTCTGGGGGCAGCGCTATGTGGATCGCATTCACGAATTCATGCTGCTGGGGCTGAATGAGAATGCCAGCGCGGCGCCTAACGCCATTCTGGATGTGGGCTGCGGCACTGGCCGTTTGCTGGAGAAAGCAGCCGCACTTTGGCCAGCGGCGAGGCTTCTAGGTGTCGATCCCGCACCAGGAATGGTTGAGGTCGCCCGTAAAAGGATTCCAAAGGCAACGATGGAAGTCGCAAGCGCTGAGGCATTGCCGTTGCCAGACGCTTCTGTGGATTTGGTGCTGACCTGTATCTCGCTTCACCACTGGAAAGATCGCGGGCAGGGTTTGCGCGAAGCGGCGCGTGTGCTGCGTCCCGGGGGATGCCTTTGCCTTGCCGACATAACCGTGCCGAGCTGGGTCAGCCGGATGTTCCATGGAATACGGGCCGCGAGTCCGGACGCTCTACGTTCGATGGTCGAGCAAGCTGGCATCCGCGTAGAGAAGCAGAGTTTTAGCATGATGAGAATGGTTTGTCGTGTGTTGGGAAGAAAGCCCGGTTCTCGTCTGTGATACGAGTGCACCGCAGAAAGTCGATAATTCCGATCTGCTACTGATTCTTTCGTAGGATTCTGAGGAATTCTTCCCGGCCCATGCTGTGACGGTCCTCAAAAAAAGTGAGCAAGGATTGCAAGACCGCGTGGGGGTTGGTGACCGCGCGCAAAGCATTCGGCATGGGCAACGAAGGAGTGCGCGCCCCGCCCAGGATGCCTGAGGACCGCGAAATCGAGCCCATGAGTTCGCGCAGGTGTTCGCGATTTTCATCCGACATTTTTATGAAGCGAATTCCCATTCCAAGGCTGGGGTAGGCCACGCGCACTTCGCCCGTGGCCTCGACCCGGAAACCGTGAACCTCGAGTCTTAAGGTGAGCGCGGTCCCCCGAGGAAACGGGCTTGGCGTTTCTATGTAGCAACCGTCCAGGCTGATGTCGGCGAACGTCGCCCAACTGCTGACGCCGCTGTTTCCCTGCAAGCGGGCGCTGCCTTTGCATTTGTAACGTGCGCTCTTGCGCTTCTCTGCGATGGTCGGCTTATTCGTGGGCCCAACTGCCTCCGTTGGAGTGGGAGGCGCAGCTTCGCGCGCGGGCGCGGCTGCGGTGCCGGCGGCCTGGGGCGAGCCTGACCGTTTTAGTGCCGATAGATAGGCCGCGCCTTCGCTGGTTTCTTCGAACGACATAACCGGGGAAGTCTCTTTTACTTTACGGAGAGTTCCAGTCGAATACTTAGTGGAAGTAAGAACTGGTGGCGTCGAAGGGAGCGGGCGGATTCCAGAACGGGAGAAGTTCAGGATTGGAACGCGGACGCCGGGAATTCGGCCGCCGACTGCCGGATCTTGTTCCACACTTCGTCGCGCCCAGCTCCGGTCTTGGCTGAGAAGGGAATCACGGTCGCCGTTGGATAAGCATCGGCCAAAGTTTTCAGCGCGTTGCGCAGTTGATTGTTCGAGAGACGGTCGCTTTTGGTGGCGATCAGCAGAAAATCGCGGCCCGAGGCATTAAGAAAATCCAAGAGATGGCGGTCACTATCTTGTGGAGGAACGTTCACATCCACCAGAGCCAGACATAGCGCAAGCGTGGGGCGGTCGTTGAGGTAGGGCTCGATGAACTTGGGCCACTCCTGCGAAATCTCGCGCGAAAGCTTGGCGTAGCCGTAGCCGGGCAGGTCGGCGAAGATGACTTCTGGACGCGGCTTTCCCGGCCAGCGCACTTCGAAGAAATTGATGCTGCGCGTGCGTCCCGGCGTGGAACTGGTGCGGGCGATCTTGTCGCCGATCAGCGTATTGATCACGCTGGACTTGCCCACATTCGATCGTCCTAGGAATGCGACCTCCGGCAGGCTGGGAGCAGGGAAGTGCGCGGCGTCGGTGGCCGATAACAGAAATCGCGCGAGAACCCTCATCGGGAGTTCTCAGTTCTCAGTTCTCGGTGCCCAGTGCCCATGCCCCAGTGTGCAATGCTGCGGCGAGAACTGCAAGCTGGCACGGACTGCGGATTGGGTACAGACCACTCAGCGGTGACGATTCGGACGCTTCCCAGAAAGCAGAGCCCGCCTAACTCCCCAACGCAAAAAGAGAAAGATGGCCCCAATCAGTCCGAACGAGATAGCCGCCGAGGTGCTGAATCTTGCCAAAATTGCCACGACACGCTCAGATGTACTTCCTGATGTGCCAAAGCGGAACGTGCGTACGGCCTCACGCCAGACGATGCCGACCAAAGGCAGGAACAATAGGGCAATTCCGATGCCTTGAACCACTGTGAGCTTTTGTTTCCCGCTTGCCAGATTATGCCAAAATCTTCCCTCGTTTTGGACAGTATCTGGAAATACGATGTTCCGTTGTCGTTGCTTAATATCGGCTTCCCACTGCTCACGTCCTTTGTGCATAACAAGCCTCGATGCGCCGGCGACACAAAGTAGAGTAGTAATTCAACTCTTACGAAACTGCTTGCTCAACGTGAGCGCCTGATGCTGATAAGACGATCCTATGTTCGTGCCGTAGATCTTGTGCGGACGCGACAGCAGAGGCATGTAGTTCAGCCGGCCGACTAGCTGGCCGTGCTCCATCAGGAACGGGACTTCGTGGGCGCGGACTTCAAGCACCGCCGGGGTTCCTTTGATGTCGCCGGAACCAAAGCCGAAGCCGGGATCAAAGAATCCAGCATAGTGAATGCGGAACTCGCCGTCCGATGGATCGAACGGCACCATCTCCGCCGCGAAATCTGGAGGAACACTTACCTTCTCTTTGGATGCAAGTATGTAGAAGTCGCCGGGTTCGAGGATGAGAGTCTTGCTGGCGTTCTGATGGCGAACTTCCCAGAACTCCTCGGTCGGATAAAAATTAATCTTGTCGAGTTCGATGGCCGGGGCGTAACGCTTCGCCTTGTAGGCAATGATCTCGCCTGCCGCGCCTTCCAGGTTGATCGTGATTCTCAGCCCGCGCTCCACTCGCGCTTTGCCGGGGCTGTCCTCGTCATAGACAAGAGGCTCTTCCCGGTCCAGTCCTCTGATCGCGCTGTCGCTCGATCGCGGATTGCCCTGCACAAAGCGCAACTGGCTCAGCCTCATCCCCGCGCGCAGAGCAACGGTAAAAGTTCGAGAAACAACTTCGGCGTACAGTTTGCCTTTGTATCCGGGGGGCACGCGGTCGAATTCGGTGCCGTAATCGGTGATCAGGCGGGTGAAAATGTCCAGGCGTCCGGTCGTGCTTTTTGGATTGGCCTTCCCGGAAATGTTCTCCGGCAGGTTCAACTCTTCGGCCAGTGGAATGATGTAGACGCAATCCTTTTCGAAGACGGGAGCGCCGGTGAGATCGACGCGCGTCATGCGGAGTTCTTTGATCTTCGCCTCGACCGTGCTATTCGGCCCCGGCAGAAAACTGGCGCGCACGCGATGCGCCATGCCGCCCAGCCGCAGATCGAGACTGGCAGGCTGGATATGGTCGGGGTTGATTGCAGGGGAAGCGCTGATGTTTCCACGAGCGATCAGGTTGCTGATTTCCTGCGAGGGCAGGATTCCCGTGGTCCGGGCTTGCGCTGGTTCGGCCGGCCGTTCTGGCCCGTTCTCAAAGGTGATCTGGCTCTGGTTGGATGTGGACATTCGTAAGAAGTCCCTATTGTAAACCTTCGCGGCAAATAAGAAGGGTCATGCGGATCCCACAAAAACCTAATGCCGCCGGAGACTCCTAAGGGAATTCCATTGCGAAACCAGATCGCATCGCGAGAACTCCCTGCGGGGCTTATGCCGGCATCGGACGGAGAGGGATCCTTCGACTGCGCGTGATTGTCCTTCGGACAATCACGCTTCGCTCAGGATGACAATGGTTTGTCTCGGGGCTGTGTCGCCGCTTACTGATGCGCCGCCGGGCTATCCGTAGTGCTGGAAGTTAGAGGCGCGATGGGCTGCGTGGTTACATCCTCGGTGAGCGATGGCAGGGCTGACTCCAGCGCGATTTGCAGCACCTGGTCCATGGTGTCCACGAAGTGCAGCTTCATGGCGTTGCGCAGATTTTCTGGAACCTCGGCCAGATCTTTTTCGTTGTCGCGGGGCAGGATGACTTCGAAAAGCCCGGCGCGATGCGCGGCCAGCAGTTTTTCCTTGAGCCCGCCTATGGGCAGCACTTTGCCACGCAGCGTGATTTCACCGGTCATGGCTAGATCGCGCCGCACTGGAATCTTGCTGAGCGCGCTTGCGATTGCAGTGGCAATCGTGATGCCCGCCGATGGGCCGTCTTTCGGGATTGCGCCCTCCGGCACGTGCACGTGCAGATCGAGAGTGCGGTAGAAATCGCGATTCAGGCCAAGCCGATGTGCCCGCGAGCGAATATAAGACAGCGCTGCCTGCGCCGATTCCTGCATCACGTCGCCGAGCTTGCCGGTCAGCGTCAGCTTGCCCTTGCCATCGACGACCGTCGCTTCCGTGCTGAGGATCGAGCCGCCGACTTCGGTCCAGGCCAGGCCTGTGACCAGGCCCACTTCGCTCTTCTCATGCGCCAGAGTGTCGCGGAACTTGATTACACCCAGGAAGTCCGTAACATTCTCGCCGGTGACAGCGGCGGTATAGTTTTCGCCTTCCTTGACCACTTTGCGCGCGACCTTGCGGCAGACGTTGCCGATTTCGCGCTCCAGATTGCGCACGCCCGCTTCCCTCGTGTAGGAGCGAATCAGCCCCAGGATTGCCTCATCGGTGAATTTAATGTTTTTCTCCGACAGGCCGGCCTGCAACATCTGCTTCTTGACCAGGAACTGTTTGGCGATCTCCAGTTTCTCCTGCTCAGTGTAGCCATGCAGCCGCAGCACTTCCATGCGGTCCTGCAGCGCGGGAGGAATGGTGTGCATGACATTTGCCGTGGCAATGAAGAAGACCTGCGAGAGATCGTACTCGACATCGAGGTAGTGATCGACGAACATGAAGTTCTGCTCGGGATCGAGCACTTCGAGCAGGGCCGCCGAAGGGTCGCCGCGGAAGTCCATCGACATCTTGTCAACTTCGTCGAGCATGAAGACGGGGTTCTTGGTGCCCGCCTTCTTCATCATCTGAATGATCTGGCCGGGCAGGGCGCCGATGTAGGTGCGGCGGTGGCCGCGAATTTCGGCTTCATCGCGCACGCCGCCGAGCGACATGCGCACAAACTTGCGTCCGGTGGCCTTGGCGATCGACATGCCGAGAGAAGTTTTGCCCACGCCAGGAGGTCCAACGAAGCAGAGGATTGATCCTTTGGGATTTTTTACGAGTTGCCTGACGGCGAGAAATTCGAGGATGCGTTCCTTAATTTTCTCAAGCCCGTAATGATCTTCGTTGAGAACTTTTTCGGCGCGCGAGATGTTGCGGATTTCTTTCGAGCGTTTCTTCCACGGCACGGCCAGCAGCCAGTCGAGATAGTTTCGCGACACCGTGGACTCGGCCGACATGGGCGGCATCGCTTCCAGCTTCTTCAATTCCTGCAGCGCCTTGTCTTTCACATCTTTCGGCATGCCGGCAGCTTCGACCTTCTTTTTCAGTTCGTCGAATTCGCTCTTCTCGCCGCGGCCCAGTTCCTTCTGGATGGCCTTGATCTTTTCGTTGAGGTAATACTCTTTCTGCGCCTTCTCCATCTGCCGCTTCACCCGCGACTGGATGGTGCGATCCACGTTGAGCTTTTCAATCTCTACGTCGAGCACGTCGGCGATGCGGTTCAGGCGCTCGGAGGGATCGAAAATTTCCAGCAGTTCCTGCTTCTCTTCAATTGAGAGTTGCAGGTTCGCGGCAATAATGTCGGTGAGTTTGGCCGGATCTTCCATGCGCACGGCCGAGATCATGGTTTCGTAATTCAGCGCCTGGCACAGCTTCACATACTGCTCAAACAGCGTGGTCACGCGCTGCATGCCGGCTTCGATCTGCGCGTTCATTTCGAGCGGGTAACGAGCCACCCGCACCGAGGCCTGCATGTAACCATCGGAGTCGGTGGCCTGCAGCAGCCGGCCGCGCTCAATGCCTTCCACCAGAACCTTGATGTTGCCATCGGGCAGCTTCAGGCTCTGCACGATGTTGACGATCGTGCCCACCTGGTAGATCTCATTCGATTTGGGTTCGTCGATGGAGGCGTCATGCTGCGTAGCCAGGAAGATTTTTTTGTCGGCGGCCAATGCCTCTTCGAGGGCGCGCACGCTGGACTCGCGGCCCACGACGAACGGCGTCATCATGAAAGGGAAGATGACCACGTCCCGGATGGGCATCATGGGCAGCTTCTTGGTCTCGAATTTTTCCTTGGATGTGGTCACTCAATCTCCCCTGGGTTAATAAGGAACGACTCGTGCCGAATGACTCGTCTCAATGGCTTGCCGAATGACGATCCCCGACTAGCTGCGCTTCTAGTTTACTCCTGTTTTGCTATCCCGCCTTCTCTAATGTAGCCACAGAAGCGCTGCGCTTTTCCACCATCTCGCGCGTGACCTCGAACTCCTTTAGTTTCTTCTGGCTGGGGAGGTGGAACATCAAGTCGAGCATCAGCTCTTCCAGAATCATGCGCAGGCCGCGGGCGCCTACTTTGCGGGCCATGGCCTGCCGGGCAATGGCCCGCAAGGCATCGTCGCTGAACTTCAAGCGCACATTCTCGAACTCGAACAGGCGCTGATACTGCTTGACTATGGCGTTCTTCGGCCGGGTGAGAATCTCGATGAGGGCGAACTCGTCCAGATCTTCCAGCATGCCGCAGACCGGCATGCGGCCGACAAATTCAGGGATCAGCCCAAACTTGATTAAATCTTCCGGCTGGATTTCGCTCAGCAATTCGAAGTTGCGCTTGCGCGCGACCACGGCATCTTCCTTATCCGCTTCTTCGCCGCCGCGGAAGCCGAGCGACTTCTTCCCCACGCGCCTGCCGATAATCTTTTCCAGGCCAACGAACGCTCCTCCGCATATAAAGAGGATGTTGGTGGTGTCAACCGGCGTAAATTCCTGGTGAGGATGCTTGCGTCCCCCCTGCGGCGGAACGTTGGCGATGGTTCCCTCCAGAATCTTCAGCAGCGCCTGCTGCACGCCTTCGCCCGAAACATCGCGAGTGATCGACGGATTCTCGTCCTTGCGCCCGATCTTGTCGATTTCATCAATGTAGATGATGCCGGTCTGGGCGCGGCTCACATCGCCCTCGGCCGCCTGCAGCAGTTTGAGGATGATGTTCTCGACATCCTCGCCCACGTAGCCGGCTTCGGTGAGCGTGGTGGCATCGACGATGGCGAAGGGCACGTCGAGCATGCGCGCCAGCGTTTGCGCCAGCAGCGTCTTGCCAGTTCCCGTGGGACCGATGAGCAGAATGTTCGACTTGCTCAGTTCGATGCCGTCGCCGGCGGTTTTCTGCCGGTTCATGAAGATGCGCTTGTAGTGGTTGTAGACCGCGACCGCCAGCTTCTTCTTGGTCTGCTCCTGCCCGATTACGTATTCATCCAGGAAGGTCTTGACCTCCTGCGGCTTGGGCAATTGATTGGGCGCGGCGGTCTGGGGAGTGGCCGTGCGGTCGTCTTCCAGAATCGAGTTGCACACCGCCACACACTCATCGCAAATGTAGGCGCGCGGATAATCGCTGGGCGAGGAGATGAGCTTGGCTACGGCATCCTGCGACTTGTGGCAGAACGAACAGCGCAAAATCTCGTCGGACCCAGACTTGGTTTTCACTCGTCTCTACTCCTTTTTCTAGTACCGAGTACCAAGTTGCGAGTACGGATGATCTGCCGGGCACTCGGGACTCGGTACTGCTTTTCGCGAAGGCCTATACTACCGCCTTTGTGGTCTTATAGATGATGTCATCTATGATTCCGTACTCCTTCGCCTGCTGCGCGTTCATGATGAAATCGCGCTCCACGTCCTTTTCCACTTTATCCAGCTTCTGCCCGCTGTGCTTGGAGAGTAACTGATTGGTAATCTCCCGCATACGCAGGATTTCGCGCGCGTGGATGTCAATATCTGTCGCCTGACCCGACAACCCCCCCATGGAAGGCTGATGAATAAGGATACGTGAATTCGGCAACGCCAGCCGCTTCTTGGGCTCGCCCGCAGCCAGCAGCAATGCCGCCATCGACGCGGCCTGGCCCACGCACAGCGTCATGACGTCGTTCTTCACGTACTGCATAGTGTCATAAATGGCCATGCCTGCCGTGATCGAGCCTCCCGGGGAGTTTACATACAGCTGAATGTCCTTCTCGGGATCCTCCTGCGCCAGAAACAGCATCTGCGCAATCACCAGGTTGGCGATATTGTCGTCAATCGGCGTGCCGATAAAAATAATGTTATCGCGGAGCAGCCGGGAATAAATGTCGTAGGCGCGTTCGCCCCGCCCGGTCTGCTCGATCACCATCGGTACCAGCATCATTTGCGGATCTTTTGGATTCATGGTTTGACCTGATATGTTCTACCGGACCCGTTCAACCGGATCTGTTCAACCGGACCTGCCACACTCCGCCCCGAAATATCACGTGCACTTCTCGGGGAGGGTTGAAAGTGGTCCGCGCTTCTTAATTCTACGCGGACTGGTGATAAAGAAATTCGAGGGTCTTCTCGCTGCGGATTCTATTCCGGATTCTATCGAGGCCCCCATCCTCTGTCAAACGAGCGCGCACCGCCTCCGGCGTCTGTTTTGACTGTCGAGCCAGCGCCTCCAACTCCCGGTTCACTTCCTCGCCGCTGACTTCGATTTTCTCGAGATCGGCAACCCGCTCCAGCAATAAAGAAGACTTCACATCCTGCACCGCCTGCTCCCGCTGCCCCGCCCGCAGCCGCGGCAGGTCCATCTTCTTTAAGTCTTCCATCTTCATGCCCTGCGCTGCCAGAGCACGAAGGCCACGCTCCAGCCGCAAATCAATCTGCCGGTCGACCAACGACTCCGGCACCTCAAACTCGTTCCGCTTCACCAGTTCGGCTACCAGCTTGTCTTTCGCTTCGCGCTCGGCCGTGTGCCGCTTCTCGGCTTCCATGTTCTCGCGAATCTGCTTGCGAACCGCGTCCAGGCTGGTGAACTCGCCCAACTCCTTGGCGAAGTCATCGTTCAACTCCGGCATGCTCTTCTGCTTGATGCCGTTCACCTTCACCGTATAAACAAAAGTCTTGCCCGCCAGCCGCTTGTCGGGAGCATCTTCGGGATAGATCACGTCGAAGGTCCGCTCATCGCCGGCCGAAGTGCCGGTAAGGTTCTGCGAAAATTCCGGCACAGTATTCTTGCCGCCAATCTCGATCAGCACCTCGTCCATGTGTACGGGATTGGCTTTCGCCTCGGCGACATCCGCGCCATCTTTTGGTTTGCCATCCATCGAAGCCTGGGCAAAGTCGCCCTCGGCCAGCGGACGCCCCTCGACGGTAGTGTAGGTAGCATGCTGCTCGCGCAGGCTGGCAAGAGCCTGCTCCACGTCTTCATCGCTGACGGCAATCTCCGGCTTGTCGGCGCGCAGGTCTTTGTAGCCCTCAACCTGAATTTCCGGCAGCACTTCGAACGAAGCCTTGAAGGTGAGCGGCTCGCCGTCGTGCATGTGCATGTCGGTAACGCGCGGCTGCGAAACCGGAATCAGCCCCAGCCTCTCAGCTTCCCGGCGAAAATATTTGGGGATCAAAGCCTCGGCCACATCGGCCCTCAGGCCATCGCCAAAGCGCTGCTTGATGATGGAAGCCGGCACATGCCCCGCCCGAAACCCCGGCAGCCGCGCACTCTTCTGATAGCGCTGAATCTGCAACTCGGTCTCGCGGGCAACCTCGGCGGCAGGGATCTCGACCGAGATCTCGCGCTTGATGTCTTTGTGATTCGACAGGGCCTGACTAGCCAAGTCTTCTGCCAATTTGGCCTTTGCCGCGTTGGTAGTCTCTGTGGGGCTCACGTTTAGCCTTTCACGCGCTCGCTGCATCCAGAGGCTCCGTCGAGCAAACGGAACCTGCCGAATTCATACGGCGTTAACTTGAGTGTAAAGACAGAAGGAGAGCAGCGTCAAACGGGAGGGAGATCCGATGAAGGGCCCGTGGTGGTCCCGCAAACCTGAAAGGCCGCCTGACCGGGAGACTGGTGTAGAATCGCGCTGACATTGAGGAGCAGTCATGCCGCCGACCCGCAAGGAGACCATCCAAAAGAAGGCGGTCGAGATTCTCGACGCCAATCCAAAGGGGATCCGGTACTCGGAGTTAGTCGCCAGAATCGCTGAGGCTCTCCCGGACATTCCGAAGAACACAGTACACGGCAACGTATGGAAACTCGACGTTGTGCTCCCAGCGCAGGTCTACAAGCCGGCTCGAGGGGTATGGAGGTCCACGAAGTATCGCGAACCGGCAGACACGACAGAAGAGGTTGCGGTTGTACCCCCGCCGCTGGACGTCACCCTCAAAGAGGAGCAGTTCTACGAGCCGTTCGCAGACTGGATCACAAGTGAACTGGAGGAGTGCACAAAGGCGATCGCGCTAGGAGGCAATCGCTTCAAGGACAAGTGGGGCACCCCTGACGTCATCGGCATTCGAGAGCCGAAAAAGAGCGACATCATCAAGCCAGCCACCGAGATTATTTCTGCTGAGCTGAAGATAGACCGGACGGGGCTCATCGTTGCATTCGGCCAAGCCTGCGCTTACAAGCTCTTCTCTCACAAGTCTTACATCGTTGTGCCCTCACAATCCCAGGAGGAAGACATTGCTCGATTGGATGTCCTCTGCCGCACCTTAGGGCTCGGACTGATTCTGTTCGACGCAGACAAGCCCGAGAACCCACAGTTCGAGATTCGTGTCCGCGCATCTCGGCACGAGCCCGACATGTTTTACGTCAACAAGTTTATGCGACTGCTGGAAGATGAGCTGTTCTCCTAACAATAGGGGCTGTGCACCCGACACCCCATAATGAGCCTCACTTTTCTCCTATGGAAAGAGAAGACCAGCTGGTATCGAGGAAGCCATCCGACGCAGCACTCTCGAACGAGGAGATTCGAAATACGTTCGAGGCCCACTCGGCGGAACGAGCGCGACTCGAACGCTCGAAAAACATCCGTGAGAGCTTGCTCATCTTCGGAACTCTCCTTGCGGCTGTTTTTGCGGGCTGGCAAGCATTTGAGGCTAGAGCCGCTCTCCTATCGAGTCAGCGCGCTTTCGTCAATGTGGAGGCGAGCGTGCCCGATAGGTATCCTCCGATCTCGATTAGATATGAGATAAAGGTTTCCGGCGCCAGCCCTGCCTTAAACACCACTGTGCGCACTGGCTGCCGGGATGTGCTTGGATTCGTTTCGGCAAGTGCGGTCACGAGGTACAGAACAGTCGTACAGAACGCGATGATCGCACCTAACAGCGCCCGCAGTTATTTGTGCGTCGTTGGAGACCCAAGTCGAACCCAAGACGAACTAGGGGCAGAAGCGGGCTTCGATGACGCCAATGAGGAGAAACAGGCGCGGACAGCGTCGATCTTGGAGGAGCCCAAGCTGTTTAAGCCTGTGTATGGGCTGATCAAGGGCCGAGTTGACTACAAGGACATCTTCAATAAATCTCACTTTACTGAATTCTGTTTCTATTCGGAGCCTTCGCTAACAATTCCCTCTCCACACAACGCGAAGCTACCTCTAACCACCATCAAAGATTGCTCTTCGCACAATGAAGGCGATTAGGACCCCCTTTTATATTGACAAATCAAGATTTAACTTGACGCGCGAGAATATTCCGTTCGAAGATCGTGCTGCGCCAGGGTGCTGGCGCCCGCTTCCGCCATCACGAACGAGGCTGCCCCTCCTTTCGCGATTTTCGAAAGGTGGGCACCACGAACGAAGGCACAACGAGCCCTCTGCGATACGAAGCGTTAAGCTAACAATATTGATAAATCAAGATTTGCCTTGATCTGGCGCTCCATTCCGCTAGAATAGAGGCAAGAGGCGCCTGCCATGCCAGCCACCAAGAAGTTCACTCCCGAGATCGACGCCAAGCTCTACAAAGAGTTCGTCGCCGTCGCCAAGCGCAACGGCCAATCGCAGCGGCACGTTTTAGAAGAAGCGCTGAAGTTCTACCTGAAAAACGTGGTTCCGTCGCAGCACCTGGTTCGCCGCGAGGTGATGGATGCCTTCGAGCAGTCAGTAGCCGCGAACCGCGATCTGCTTGAGCGCCTCGCCAAGTAAATGTCGGAATACCTGACGGTCGCGGAAGTCTACCAGATGCAGCACCGGCTCATCGACATGTTCGGCGGACTGCACGGCGTCCGCGACAAGGGCGCGGTCGAGGCCGCCGTTTTTCGTCCGCAAACTGGCTACTACAACTCACTCGAAGAAGAGGCAGCAGCGCTGATGGAGTCGCTCGGCAACAACCACGGCTTCCTCGACGGCAACAAACGCATCGCCTTCACCGTCGGCGATGTCTTCCTGCGCCGCAACGGCTTCTACATCAAAGTTGAGGGCGCGGCCGGCTACGACTTCATCAACGGCTCAATGGAGCGCCACGAATTTCGCTTCGCGCAGATCCTCGACTGGCTCCATCGTCATGTGAAGCCTCTTGCACGATACTAGCCGAGAGAGTGGGTACCACGAACGCCGGCAACAATGGGCACTCCGCACACTAAGGCTGATAACCGCCCGCCATCCAATCCTGAAACAACTGAATGTTGGCCGCCGTCCATGGCGCCGCGGGTGGCGGAGGCATGACTGGCTTCGTCGTGCCATTCAACCGATTGAGCACATTTTGCGCATTGGCTGGTTGTGACATGTAACTGTATTCCGCCAACATGCAGCCCGCACGGGCCATGTGATTGATATCCGTTGGCGTGAAGAGGGGGAGAATTTGCGAAGCGAAAGATACTGTTGCCATGGCTTACTCGAGTTCCAATATCCTGCACCGGAAATTGTACGAGAGAACAATTAGACCGCAAGCAGCCTTTGCGAAATTTATTCTACGGAGTTTTCCGATAAACCGACGATGATGCGAGCCACACTTCCAGCAGCTTGCCGGGATCGAGTTCAACCGCCAGCCCAGTCCCGGGACGTTTGCTTGATCCACTCGCATCCTGCAACGCGTAGTTCGCTCCGCCGACGGTGAAGGCCGCGACCCGAACCGTGACGTGTCCGTTGTTCACTTTGCCAGAGCCCGACAGCTCTGTATTTTGATCGAGCTGGTTCGTGTTCGCGAGCTCCACCGGCTGCAACAGAGTTCCGCGGAAGGTAAAGTTCCCGTCTGGCTTGCGGCTGATGGCCGTCACATGAATCCACAAGCGAACCCCGCCCGCGAACCGCAGTTGAGTACGATGATCCTCAGAACCATGAACTTCGGGAGGACGCACTTCAGCGCGGAGACTTTCAGCCGGAGCAGCACTCTTCGCGGCGGGCGATGGCGCTTTCGCCGGAGCAGCGCTCTTCGCGGCAGCTGATGGCTGTTTCGCCGCAGCAGCGCTCTTCGCGGCAGGCGCAGGCGCTTTCGCGGGAGCAGCGTCCGCACCGCCCGCTGCCGAAATCGCAACTTGTTCTTGCCCCTTAGACGCTGGCGAGGATGTTGCTGGTGAGGAAGACGCTGGCAGGGAAGACGCTGCTGGCGAGGAGGACGTTGCCGGAGGAGAGGGCGCTGCGGGAGTTGGTTGCACCGGCAGGGCGGCAGAGGGTTTTGGCACAGACCGCTTTGGAACCGGCTTAGCGTTCTCCAGCAATATGTCCACGGCGCTGCGGGCCGGGGCGCGTCGAAGCAGCAGTCGTTTCGCCGCGAATATGGTAAACGCCAGCGCGGCCATCAAGACGATGAGCCCCAACATATTGTTCCTGGCGTTGATTAAATCCTCCTGCGCGGCGCCGTTTCCAGGCAGCGCAATCGCTGGCTCGCGCCGCAAACGGCCTGGTGAAGTAGATGTATAACAATATGCGCTGACAGGTCAAAAGCCAACGGTAACATCGACACAAAAAAGCTGACCGGAAGCCTGCGCGGCTCCGGTCAGCTAAAAATTCCGCAGATGATAGTTATCGGCTGCGACTACTTATTGTCTTCTCTTGCTTCGGCAACGTGAGCCTGGTGTCCTGCTTCGGATACTGCCCTCACAAACTCGGCTCCGCTTGCGGGAGTTGATGCCCTGCCCGAAAGAATGGTGCGGAACATCATGTGATGACCGTAAATGGCGCGTGTGGAGTCGTTGTCCTGCTCGATTACCGCACCTTCCAGGGTCAAGCCGGCGAAAGCGCCTTTCGAGCGCGAGTAGGTCAGGACTTCGGTGTTCAGCAGTATGTCAGTTCCGGCGGAAGTGTGACGGCCGACTGGACCCGCTGCCACTGAGCCTTCCCCCGTGAGTTCGAACTTGCTCGAAAGCAGATGCTGCAGGCCACGATCGTTCATGACCAGCATGACCAGATCCACGCCTTCGATGCCGATCTGCAATCCCCAGCTGCCGCCGCCAATCGAGACGAATGCGGGAGCGCTCCAGCCATCCGCGGTGCGGCAGGAAGCTACGCCACGTCCGTGCTTGCCGCCAAAAATGAAGCCGCCTTTGAGCAGGTTGGGTACAACGACGATGCACTTCGCACCGCTTAACACTTCTTCGGGAATGCCTTTGTCGGGCGTCGACATGATCGACTGCAGAACCTCTACCGATTTTTGCATGCGGGCAACAGTTTCTTCCCGGTCTGAGCCGGCAAATGCGTACGTGCCAACCATGGCCATCAAGCTCATCAATAACAACGAAATTGTCTTTTTCATGAAATGTTCCTTTCGGAGCTGTGCAACTAAGGAGAGACAACTTCAGATGGCTGACTTAGCTCAGAGGACCTGAATCGAGAGAGAAGAAGTGCTCGTCTCTGACATCATGATCGCGCAAGCGAGAGAGAATAGCTGGTCAGGATTGCTCACTTTCCGCAAGCCGACAGAAAAGGGGTGCAACGTCACCCAACACGATTAATCGCTGCAATGAGCAATCCGGCTCAGTATTAACGGACACTTAACAGTCAGAATGCTGGCAGATGCGATAAGCAAGGAGACTATTATGCTTTGGACAATTTTTGTGGTGCTTCTGGTTCTGTGGCTTCTGGGGTTCAGCCTGCACGTTGCGGGAGGGCTCATCCATTTGTTGCTTGTAGTCGCTCTTGTGGTACTCGTCATTAACTTAATCGGCGGACGACGTTCGGTTTAGTTTTCAATTACAGGCCTGCGTTCCGACCCGGCGTGTGGGAAGGGTGCAGGCCAGGCTTTTCAGATCAGGTTTTCAGATCAGGTTTTAATCAGGACTGAGTTGCTGCGCGAGTGAAGACAATCAAAACTTCAGGCTTCCATTCCGGATGCCTCTCCACACTCTTGGCGAAAACGGGCGGAGCTTATCGTCATCCTCAGCTTCGGAAGTCTTATGTGGCCGGGCGTGTCCCTTGACTGATCTGGTGATAAGACGCAAGCGCGGCGCGGGCTGAGTTGTTCCCAGTGCTTCCTTAGATGCGGCCGGCTTCACATTCAGCACAAAATGAACCGTCGCCCACAAGAAATGTGCCCCGTCGGCTTTGGTCACGATGGCGTCCACAGACTTCAAAGCACCGTCGGGAAATTCAAGATCGTCGGTCAGCATCACAATGGGGATTTCAGGCCGGACCTGCTTGATCGCACCGGCGACGGTGACGCCATCGAGAAGGCCGAGATTGTACTCCAGCACGATTGCATCCACCGGCTGTGACATGAAGAGCCGCAAACCTTCACGTCCATTGCTGGCAGTGACCAGGTCGTAGCCTCGTTCTGTCAACGAACTCAGCTGACCCGGTTCTCTGTGGATGCAGAGTAGAATGCTGTTGGCAGCCATGAAGACTATGTATACAGGCGGGCATCCCGCGATTCTGCTCAAAATTGCACACATGGCTGGCAGGTGGCGAGGTGCGTGATCTGCGCATGGGGGCCATGTGGCCGCTGCAACGAGAGGCACTCAATCGTGCAGAACTACATTGAGCAGGGAGCTGTGGACCTGCAGGCCACCATTGTAGTGAATAAATCCCAACTTCCTGAACCGGTTCATGAAGAAGCTGACCCGCGAGCGGGTGGTACCGATCATTTCCGCCAGCGCCTCCTGACTGATCTTGGGAATTACAGTTTCGGGCTTGCCTTCCTTGCCAAAATGAGCCAGCAGCAAAAGGATGCGGGCCAGCCTCTTTTCGCTCGAGTTGAAAAGTTGATCGACCAGATCTTCTTCGTAACGGATGTTCCGGGCCAACAAATAAGCCACAAACATATCAGAAACTTCGTGTTGGCGATGAAGAGCTTCCATCATAGCTTTCTTGTCGATTCGGAGAACAGCGCAATCGGTCATCGCGGTTGCAGAACCCATACGGAGGGTTTGGCCGGCAAGCGAGCCTTCGCCGAAAAAGTCGCCCTCGGCTAAGATTCCGATAGTCGCTTCCTTGCCGGTTTTCGAGACCACGGTGAGTTTCACCTTGCCGGTCTGGACATAAAACACGGCGTCGGCGGTATCACCTTGCGTGAAGATGGTTTGTTTCTTCGGAAAGAGCGCAACCTTTCTTCCTCCGCCGATGGTTGCGAAGAATGCATGAGGATTGAAGTTGCTTTTGTTCTTGGCGACCAGAGTCGGAGTCATGGTTGTTGGGCGCCTCAGTCGAGCGCCAGGACGATTGGTAAAGGGTCGATTCTCTGCTGAGCATCTCGGCTACCCCTACCGCTAAACATGCTAGCGCGATCCAAACCATACGGGGAAACTCTTAGCAGGTTTTTAGCGCAACGCAGGTAGTGTATCTTCCTGAAAACACTTAACTTAGATTTAGCATACGCGGGTTATCGCAGCCATGCATAGGATTCGCACAGATTCTTAGTTGCAGCATACGATTTTTTGCAGTAGGATTTCGGTGATACGGATACGATGCTGAAGATGGAGCCTCGTGGGACGCAACGGAAACGATACGCACTATTCGGCGGTGAACCGATCTGAGGTTCCGCAAGGTCGCAAGGGAAAACATCGCAAGGCGGTGGCGGATATTCTTGCCGACTTATCGAAGCTGAACGACAAGCAGGCGATCAAAATCCCATTGAGCGGTCTGAACGGCGAGAAGATGCAGAATCTTCGCTCCGCTTTGAACCGCGTTACACGAGAGAAAAATATCCCCGTAGTGACTTCGAGCGACGAGAAATACCTGTATGTCTGGCGCGCCGACCCTTCCGGGAATACGGGGGCAACCGGTTAGCAGAGTGCCGGACTAACGCCGCATTGGCGGCACGGCTCAATCGTGCAGGACTACATTGAGCAGTGAGCTGTGGACTTGCAAGCCGCCTTCTACCCCTCCGGCATAGTGAATAAAACCCAGTTTCCTGAACCGGTTCATGAAGAAGCTTACCCGCGAGCGGGTGGTTCCGACCATGTCGGCCAGAGTCTCCTGGCTGATTTTCGGGACCACGGTTTCAGGAATGCCTTCCTTGCCGAAATGAGCGAGCAGTAAAAGGACGCGGGCCAGCCGCTTTTCGCTGGAGTTGAACAACTGATCGACCAGATCCTCTTCGTAACGGATATTACGCGCCAGCAGGTAAGCCACGAACATTTCAGATAAAGCGGGCTCGCGGTGAAGAGCGCTGATCATCGTTTTCTTATCTACGCGCAGAATCTCGCAGTCGGTCATCGCCGCCGCAGAGCCCATGCGCAGGAGCTGGCCCGCCAAGGACCCCTCGCCGAAAAAATTCCCTTCGCCGACGATGGCGATGGTCGCTTCTTTGCCAATCTTGGATACGACGGTGAGCCTTACTCTGCCTTCTTGAACATAGAACACTGAGTCTGCCACGTCCCCTTGCGCGAAGATCGTCTGTTTCTTTTCGACAGACAGAATCTTCCTGCCATCGCCGATCGTGGCGAGGAAGGTGCTGGGATTGAATCCGCGGTTTTTCTGGACCGCCGCAGACGACGTCATAGAAGTAGATTATAGGACTTGAGGGCGGTCTAAAAGTGAGCAATTCTGCACAGCTTTCCGGAGAGCCGGATGCGTCGGCCGCCTAATTCTCCGAGGCTTCCAGTCGCCGGTCTCGATGGGGCGCGCTGCGGGGCAGGCCAGTGCTGAGTTCACATCGCTCTCCGGGTTTGGCGCCGCAAGTAGGGCACCGAACGGAGAGAGCCTGATCTTTCTTGGTTTTCATACCCGCATATTGCACCGTCGCAAAGAGGTGTGCTGGTCAATTTTGACCAGTTTGCAAGTCCACTTTCGTTGAATACTCGAAAGAGACAAAACTATCAGTCCACCTTCACGTGTTTGCTTGGGTTCCTATCGGTAGGGCCTCTTGCAGCAATTATTCTCAGCAGGACCATTAGGCAAAATGGCGAACCCAATTACAGTGTTTCCAAATCGCGCGCTGGAAATCGTCAGTTCGCGCCCACCATCGCGAGAGACCACTTCAGTGCCCCGCGTGCGATCGCATGCGAAACCGTCGCTGCCCAGCCGAATCGCGGTGATCGGAAATCACCTTCCGCGGCAATGTGGAATCGCGACGTTCACAACCGATCTGTGCGCAGCGATTTCATCAGAGTACGGGACGGCTCGACTGCTGGCGCTTCCGGTCAACGACACCGATGAGGGATATGACTACCCAGCGCGCGTGCGGTGGTCACTGGCTCAGGATGACCTGACCTCGTACCAGCAAGCGGCTGAGTTTCTAAACTTCAACAATATCGACATGGTGTGCCTGCAGCACGAGTACGGGATCTTCGGCGGCCCGGCGGGAAGCCATATTTTGCATCTGTTGCGCCACCTGAAGATGCCGGTGGTGACCACACTGCACACGGTGCTGCGCGAGCCGGATGCTGACCAACTCGCGGTGATGGAAGAAATCGTAGAGCTTTCCGATCGCCTCATCGTCATGAGCCAGCTGTCGTCCCAGTTCTTGCAGGAAATCTTCAAGGTTCCGGGCAGCAAGATCGACATGGTTCCTCACGGCGTTCCGGACCTGCCATTTCTCGATCCGAACTTTTATAAAGACCGATTCGGAGTGGAAGGGAAAGCGGTTCTGCTCACGTTCGGCCTGCTGTCGCCGAATAAGGGAATCGAAAACGTCATTCAGGCGCTGCCCCAGATTTTGTCGAAGCATAAGAATGTTGTTTACATCGTTGCGGGCGCGACCCATCCGCACATTCTCCGCCGCGAGGGTGATCAATATCGAGCCAGCTTGCAAGCACTGGCCAAAGAAATGGGAGTGGAATCGCAAGTGATCTTCCATAACCGCTTCGTCGCCCCAGAGGAGATGGTTGAGTTCATTGGCGCAGCCGACATCTACATCACCCCGTATCGCCACGAGGCGCAGGTGGTTTCCGGGACGCTGGCCTACGCACTCGGTGCGGGCAAGGCGATCATCTCGACGCCGTATTGGCACGCGATTGAGTTGTTGGACGACCGCCGCGGCGCTCTGGTCCCGTTTCAAAATCCTGACGCGATCGCGCAAAAGACAATCGAACTTCTGGATTCCCCCGCCGTACGCCACGCTATGCGGAAACGCGCTTATTTGTTCTCGCGCGAGATGGTGTGGAAACGAGTAGCGCAGGGTTACATGGAAAGTTTTTCGCGGGTGCGCAGCGATCGGACGGAAACGCCGCGAGTTCAGTTCTCGGCCCGCGCGATTCCCAAATTGCTGAATCAGATGACCACGTTGAAACTGGATCACCTGCATCGGCTGACCGACGATACGGGAATGGTGCAGCACGCGATCTTCACCGTCCCGAACCTTGGTGAGGGGTATACCACTGACGACAATGCCCGCGCGCTGGTTTTCACGGCGCTGCTGGAGCAAATGGACAAGAAGCCAATGGAAGGAACCGACCCAGTTGCCATAGAGGCCGCGCCTTCGGATTCTTCGTGCCGGTACCTGGCGTTCCTGGAACATGCATTTAATGCAGCGAAGGGCAGATTTAGAAATTTCCTCGGCTACGATCGCCGGTGGAATGAGGATGAGGGATCGGAAGATAGTCATGGCCGCGCTTTGTGGGGACTGGGGACGGTGCTCGGGCGATCCAGGAATGAGGGATTGAAATACGCTGCCGGGCGTTTGTTCGAGTTTTCCCTGCCCGCAATTATGGAATTCAGAAGCCCTCGCGCGTGGGCATATGCCCTGCTCGGAATCCAGGAATACCTGGATGCTTACTCCGGCGACCGGGACGCGTGGAAAATAAGATCTGTGCTCGCACGGCGATTACTTGAGATGTATGAATCGATCCGGCGCTCGGACTGGAAATGGTTTGAAGACGTTGTGGCCTACGGGAACGCAAGGCTGCCACAATCCATGTTGCTCGTGGGAGCAGCGTGCGCGGACGATCATATGGTTTCTGCCGGACTGGAATCGCTGGACTGGCTTATGGAAACTCAACGTTCGGAAGCCAACGGGCACTTTGTGCCCATCGGCTCGCAAGGCTTTTATCGGCAAGGCGGAGAAAAAGCCCGCTTCGATCAGCAGCCGATTGAAGCCGCCGGCGCGGTTTCCGCTTGCCTGCAGGCGTTTCGCGTAACCCGTGACCGCCGCTGGCGCGACCGGGCCTGGTCGGCGTTCAACTGGTTTCTTGGCGACAATGATCTGCAGGTTCCTCTCTATGATTCCGTCACCGGCGGTTGCCGGGACGGTCTGCACCCCGACCGCGCCAATCAGAACCAGGGCGCGGAATCGACGCTGTCGTTCTTGATGGCTCTGTTGGAAATGCGTTCGCTGCACGAGGATGAACAAATGGAAAACCCGGCATGACCACACAAAATATAATCAGCCCTCCGAATACTCGCTACGAACCGCTGCTCGTTCGGCATCCCGCAAATCCCATCCTGACCAGCAAGGATTGGCCCCACTCCATCAATAGTGTGTTCAATGCGGGAGCAACCTTGTTGCCGGATGGAACGACGCTGCTTCTGTGTCGCGTGGAAGATCGCCGCGGGTTGTCGCATCTGTGTGCCGCGCGCTCCGCGAACGGCGTCGATGGGTGGGAGATCGACAGCGAACCGACATTGATGCCCAGCCCGAAAGACTTTCCCGAAGAGATCTGGGGCATCGAAGATCCCCGCATCACGTTCGTGCCAGAACTGCAGCAATATGTAGTCACGTACACTTCCTATTCGCGCGGCGGCCCTGGCGTGTCGCTGGCGCTGACCAAGGACTTTCGAACTTTCGAGCGCTACGGCGTGATCATGCCACCGGATGACAAAGACTCGGCGCTGCTGCCCCGGAGAATCAATGGATACTGGGCGCTGATTCATCGGCCGGCGACCAACCTCGGAGCGCACATTTGGATTTCTTATTCTCCTGATTTGCGACATTGGGGCAGGCATCGGCTCATGCTCGAAGCGCGCCGCGGCGCCTGGTGGGACGCCAACAAAATTGGGTTATCGCCGCCGCCCATCGAGACTTCCAGAGGATGGCTGGTGCTCTATCACGGAGTGCGGCACACGCCGTCGGGCTGTCTGTATCGGCTGGGCGTGGCTCTTTTCGAGCTGGAGAATCCGGAGAAATGCCTGCTACGAGGCGACTCGTGGATTTTTGGACCGGAAGCTAAATACGAGCGCCACGGCGATGTTGACGATGTGGTGTTCCCGTGTGGCTACACGATGGACGCCGACGGCGACACTCTCAACATCTACTACGGAGCCGCGGACTGCGCGATTGCCCTGGCTCGGGCTAGCGTGCAATCTCTGCTCGCCTGGCTGGATGCCAACGGAATGTGCGAGCGCCGGCAGCGAGCACAGGATTTGTGAGGCTTCGGCTCCGAACCCCCTATCTCAGTATGTGAGCTATCTTGCTCAGACACCAGAATCTATACCTGTCATTCTTAATTCTCCTGAGTGTGTAGACGGAGCCGCGGACGCTGATTCGCAGCTCTCATTCCAAAGGTCGCTCCGGGCCGGGATCAACACCGGCGAAGCGACCACATCCAGCCAATCGGCATTCATCCGCGTGTCCGCCCCGAACCTGCGGCGGACATGGTTCGATCCCTAAGTTTTTGAATCTGGGCAACACCTCCGGCCGACGAGAGGGGTTAGCCCGCGAAGAAGAAAGGTCAAAGATCATGCCTTTAATTCAACTCCTGGAAGTTCTCATCGTGGTGGGTGTGCTGCTGTGGCTCGTCAATCGGTTCATCCCCATGCAGTCATCCATCAAGTCAATTTTGAACGGCGTTGTAGTAATAGCGGTTGTTCTGTGGCTGCTGAATGTTTTCGGGCTGTTTCATTCGCTTTCCGGTATCCGTCTTGGAAAAGGGTGAGGAGCGGCACCATCTGCAAGAGGTCCATCAAGTTTTTAAATTCGAAGCAAGCAACACGGCAGATTACCTGCCACAAGGAGATAGTGTGAAGACAAGATTGTTGTTAGCTGTCGCAGTCGCGCTGAGTTTGCCAGCAGTAGCTCAGACCAATTCTCAAGCCACGGTGGAAGTCGAGCATAGGAATTCGACCCCCACGTTCCGCGTGGTCGTCATCAGCCGCAGCGTGCAAGCCGTCAACTATCAGCACCGCAGCGGGAATTCGAAGCTGGATTTTGCCGGCACCGCTTTGATGCCCATGTCAAATGGCGAAGCCAGAGTCAACAGCAAGCGCGGATCGATTGAGATCGAAGCGGAATTCGGCAACCTGCAAAGGCCCACGAGTTTCGGCAACGAATACCTGACGTATGTCCTGTGGGCCATTTCGCCCGAAGGCCGCGCAGTGAACCTGGGAGAAGTATTGGTCGGCGGCAACGAGCGCAGCAAACTGCACGTAACTACGGACCTCCAGGCTTTCGCGTTGATCGTCACCGCGGAACCTTACTATGCGGTGCGGCAGCCGAGCAATGTAGTGGTGCTCGAAAATGTGGTTCGCGACGACACCAAGGGGACCAGCGAAGCGGTAAACGCGAAATACGAACTGATGGAACGCGGCGGCTACATTCCCACCGGCTACAAGTTTGATCCGGTGGTTCTGAACGCCAAGTTGCCCCTGGAGTTCTTCGAGGCGCGCAATGCCCTGCGCATCGCCCAGTCTGAGGGAGCGGAGCAGTTTGCGCCCGACAGTTACGCCCATGCCGTGCAGTTGATGAACAATGCGGATGGCTATGCCACGGACAAACATATCGACAAGAAGCCGCTGATTGCGGTCTCCCGTGAAGCAGTGCAGACGGCGGAAGATGCGCGCGAAATCGCCGTCAAGAAAGAAGGCGAAAACCGCCTGGCGAACGAACGCCAGAACTCGGCAGACGCCCAGGTGCAATCGCAACAGCAAGCGGATGAGGCGATGCGGCAAAAAGAGCAAGCGGAGTCCGATACGGCGAAAGCTCAAGCCGCAAGGGCTCAGGCAGACTCTGATACCGTGAATGCCCAGGCTGCCAAAGCTCAGGCAGAAGCTGACGCGGCAAAGGCCCGCGCTGACACGGCTGATGCGCAAAATGCGACCGCGAAAGCCAAATCAGATATGGCCGATAACCAGGCTGCATCGGCGACAGCGCTTTCAGCGGCGCAGGCTGACGCCGACCAATCCCGCCTGGCAGCACAGCAGGCTCAGTTGGCCGCGCAACAGGCAGACACCGACAAAGCGGCGATGCGTACGAAATTGTCAGAGCAGCTGAATTCCATTCTGCAGACTCGCGACAGCGCGCGCGGACTCATTGTCAGCATGTCGGATGTTTTGTTTGACACCGGGAAGTTTTCACTGAAACCGGGTGCGCGCGAGAAGCTGGCGAAGGTTGCCGGAATTCTCCTCGCCTATCCGGGGCTCAACATTGAAGTCGGCGGATACACCGATAACGTCGGCGGCGATGCCATGAATCAAACCTTGTCCGAGAACCGGGCTGACTCGGTGCGCGATTATCTGGTGCAGCAAGGCGTAGCCACCAGTTCAGTCAGCGCCAGAGGCTTCGGCAACTCTTTGCCGGTAGCTTCCAACGACAACTCCGCCGGCCGCCAGCAAAACCGGAGAGTGGAACTTCTCGTCTCGGGGGAAGCCATTGGCAGCCCGGTGAACGCGACCACAGGAAAATTACAGTAGAGCAAGAATCCGTAATTGATCGAATCGATTAATGGAGGAAACATCTTATGAAACTAGCAGGAGTTCTCAGCACAGCAGTTCTATCTCTGGCGCTTGGAGTCGCAGTTCCGGCGTTCGCACAGAATCAGCACGAGCAGGAAGAAGAAAAAGCCAAGCCTGCCGAGAACGAGAAAAAGGGGCAGCCCGCAAGAGGGGCAAAGGAGGACGAAAAGAACACGCATCAGGAAAAGAATGCAAAGCCTGAGGAAAAGAATGCAAGAGGAGACCAACCACGCGCGCAGGAAGCAAAGCCCCAGAAGCAGGAACAGCACGCCGGAGGTAGCCGCATTCCAGCCGACCGTTACAAGGCCAACTTCGGAAGCGGACACACATTTCGGGTCAGCGAAGGCGATTATCGCAACCACCGCTTTGAATACGGCGGCTATGCGTTCGGATTCGTTGGGATTTGGCCCGGCAATTGGCTCTACACGCAGAACCTCTATGTGATCGAAATAAACGGCGTGTATTACCTGTGCAACCCCATGTACCCTGGCGTGAATCTTGAACTCAGCTTCGCGCTTTAGTACTGCCCAGGCGAAACAAATGCAACACGGCACCTGGCGGCGCGAGTCCATTGTTCAGGACTCGCGCCCCTTTTCTTTCTACTGACATTCTCGAAGAGTACGCCGACCAAATCGGCGAATCAGTTAGTCAGGCCGCGCGCGCAAGCAGTGCGATCGCCGATGCAATCGAAGATGGCCTGGGAGTGGTGAAGCGTGCCGCGAAACAGGGCGGGGATGCTGCCGAGGATTTCTTGAACGAAACTTCTTTGCGGCTGCAGAGACACCCGGCGCTCACGGTTGCGGCGACTTTGCAGTAGGTCTCACCGCAGGAGCATTGATCGGCTGGATAATGAGACGACGGCAAAATCGGAACAGACCGGGCCGGACCTATCCGGGGGAGGCTCTCAACATGAGTGACTCTTTCTGACGCGTCGCCTTCACTCCCGACAGAATCCCCACGTCCAGAAGAACGACCGCGCCGACGACAATCCAATGCGTCGGCATATGCATCAGGTGCGCAGCGTAAATCAATCCTCCGATCATGACTACGAACCCAATGGCGTAAAGCCCAAACGACGACATGGCATCTTCCTTTTTAATCTCGCCAGTCGGCCTGAGCCGACATGGCGAGATCAACTCCCCAGCTTCTAACGGGATGAACTGGCTTTCTGATTCTTAACCTGCAGATCGTTCACCACTTGCACAACGTTCGGCACGGCGGTCGCCACCTTTTCGGCGCGCGCTCGTCGATCTTCCGAGTTCACTTCGCCGGTCAGCGTGACGACTCCGCGCTTCACCTGGTATTTCACGTCGTCGTGCATTTTGTTCTGGATCAGTGCCGCGTCGAGATTCTTCTCGATGCCCTGGTCGAGATCGGAGTTCACAGCCTTGGCCGCCCTTTCGCCTCCAGCCGGAATAACGGCAATCTCGTTCGCGACAACCTGTGTGCCGGCGACAGACTTCGCCAGACCTTCGGCCTGCGATTTGTCGCCGTCAGTGGCGACCTGTCCGCCGAGAGTGACGATGCCCTTGTCACGATCCTGACGGACAGACACGCTTTTCAGGCCCGCTTCATCGAGAGACTTACGAATGCTGTCTGCAACATCCGGCGACTTTGAGGACTCTGTGCAGCCCAACATGATCCCAACAGCCAGAAGCATTAACAGGGTAACGAGCAATTTCGTGGTTTTCATATTTCTCCTTTTTGACCGACAACGGCAATCGGCTGCAGGCCCGACTGCAAAAAACCCCTCCTGCGCCTTGGAGCCAGACTATAGATTCAGGGATTGGCGGCGGGGTTGCTAAGCAGAATCGCTCACGTTATGGGGTCATGAAGCATAACTTCCTGCTGCGCGGTTATTTCAAGAGCCGCGGCTATCAAGACTCGGCCGAGATCACCCGGGATGAAATTCAACGGTTGCCACCAGGTGCACCGACGAAGGAGTTTACCTACGCGGGCAAGCAGCTCTTCGACAAGCAGGATTCCGCCAAGCTGAAAAACCGAATATCTCTCACCGCCGGGGGCGAGTTCCTGCGCGATAATCAGTTTGGGCTTGCGGTGGTTGTTGCATCCTCCGGCATGGCGGGCGATACTCAGAAGGACTTGACGTTAACGGAAGCCCGGGCCATGGTGGTGCGCGAGTATCTGGTGGAGAACTTCGGGTTCGACGACAGTCGGCTTAAGACTCTGGGAGCCGGCAAGCTGGCGGACGAGGGTTCGGATGCCGCATGGGGCACAGTGCGGATTCTCATCTACCCGGCTGGAACTGAAATGCCGCCCAGCAAGCAAGCGCCGGCGGTTATCTCAGTGGAAACATCGAAGGGCCAAAGGGTTCAGGCCTCTGACGCTTCTCAGTAGTCAATAACTATAAGAAATATATTGAGTGAGATAATTCCCAATTGGCTAACCGTACTGAACCGGGAAGTGGTTGCCTGCACGCTCTGCCCGCGCCTCGTCGTCTACCGCGAACAGATTGCCCGCGAGAAGCGCCGCGCCTACCGCGACCACGAGTATTGGGGCAAGCCTGTGCCTGGCTTCGGCGATCCCCAGGCGCGAGTGCTGATCATGGGGCTGGCTCCGGGCGCGCACGGCTCCAACCGCACTGGACGCCCGTTTACAGGAGATGCTTCCGGCAAGTTCATGTTCCCTGTGCTCTACGAAACCGGATTCGCCAGCCAGCCCGTTGGTACTGATCGAAATGATGGGCTCACGCTGAAAGATCTGTACATCACAGCCGCGGTCCGCTGCGCCCCGCCCGACAACAAGCCGCTTCCTAAAGAACTGCTGGCTTGTTCGAGTTTTCTCGATCGTGAGCTGGCAGGATTAGAGAAGGTAAAGGTTGTGGTGGCGCTGGGCAAGATCGGCTTCGATGCCTATCTCAATTACTTGAAACGGCGAGGCTCGTTTCTCAGCAGGCAGACCTATCCCTTCAAACATGGCGCCAGTTACCGGTTACCCGAGGGTAAGGTGTTACTGGCCTCTTACCATCCTTCGAACCAGAACACGCAGACGGGAAAGCTCACGCGAGAAATGTTTGTGAAGATATTTAAGGAGGTGGCAAGACTTGCCGATGAGTAAGCTGAGGCGCCGCCGGTGCCGGGTCGTTGCATCCCACCCCATCGCAACGGGGTCACAATCGAGAAGCTGGGGTCGCGAACTGGGGCGGCGCCGTATGAATTGGGTTGGGCTTGCGAAATCGAGGAGTGTTCCGACCGGAACATACTGGAGTTATGTTCCAACCGGAACATTTTGTACATGCAATTTTAGAAGGATCGAAATGTATGTATAATCCCCGTAAATGAAACTATCCAAGGTAGTTAGGAAGGGCGGGAAGGCGAGGCCGCAAAAGGGCCAAAAACCCCGGAAAACCACAAAGACGATCAGCTTGCAGGCGGTGGCAGAGGAGCCGAAGGCGAAGCGGCGCTACGTTTTGCTTCGGGATGTGGGGGTCTTATACCGGCCGATCAAAAAGCCGGTCACTCTGCGCCTGGATGCCGATGTGATTGCCTGGTTCAAGAAATCAGGGCACGGCTACCAGACGCGGATCAACCGGGCGCTGCGGAAACTGATGGAAGGCGAGATGAAGGAAGGGAAGAAGCCGTCGGGGGAGTGAACCTCGACGCTTTCATCGCGGCTAGTCGGCGCGGGCGAATCGCCCGCGCCCACACGATCACAAAACCTACTTCAACTTTGAGACTGTCACTTCGAGCTGGAACTGGCGATTGGACGTTGGGTCATCCGCACTGCCAATAACGGTTGGCTTGCCAGGCACCGCAACTGTGCTCCCGTCGATCTTGATTTGGCGTAGAACCGGATTCGTTACACCACCGCTCTCGTGGCCAGCAGTGGCATCGATATTGCTGATCTCGGCGCCCGCCTGCAACTCCAGTTGATCACCATGCTCCTTCAAGGAGCACCAGATGTGCGTGCCAATATCCAGATACTGAAATTGGGTGCTGGCTGTGCTGCCGGACGAGGCGCTGGTAGCCGTGGCGACGGGGACGCGTGTGCCAATCTTGACGTCGTGCCTGTCTCCGGGGACGTCGAGGCTTATCGAGTAATGCCTGCCGTTGACTTTCTTTTCGCCCTCCAGTTCGTTGAGAGAAAAATCGAGACGATAGGCGCGTACGGGTTCCTTAGCCGAGTCTGCCTTCGGTGTTGAATCTTGCGCCTGCGCCAACTTCCAGCCTGAGGACAGCGCCATCAGTACTACAAAGACTGCCATTACTTTTCGCATAAGTATTTGCCTCACCTTTCGTGTTGATCTGAGTTTGTTCCTGGAGTCTGATTTGCGACCGGATTTTCCATCTGCTGCTCAAATTCCCACTGCTCCTTTGCAATCATTAGCGCTTCCTGCGGGAACCGCTGAACGTAATGAAGCAGAAGTGTTTCTTCCTCGCTCAGTGGGCGGGGCGAGGGGAACTGCTCCAGCCTCGGGGCGGAAGCGACTGCGGCCTGGGGATGATGGATGCTGTGTCTTGCCGGTTTCTTTGTAGCGGCTGCTGCCACCGGATAAGATGTGGCGTCGTTTGCCGCGTGCTTGTCGCTGTGCACGGCGGTTGGCGGCTGATGGTTTGCAGCGTCGGGCGCCGGCTTCGCTGATCTCCACACAAGAGATACGGCTGCGACAAGCATTACCGCTGCGGATACAACCAGGGCTGGCCAGCGCCACCATGCTTGGGCGGAAGGCACCTGCTGCGCACTGAGGCTTGCCAGAATGCGTTCCTCCAGACCGGCTCTCGGCTCGACCGTTGCGAACTTTGCGAGCGCGGCGTCCAGTTCGCGGTCGAGCGCGGTGTCGTTCAGAGGCCGCCGATTTTCGTTGTCTGCCCAGTCGGTGTTTTTCATCTTTATGTTCTCTCCGCAGAGGACGCTCAGAGGCTAAAGCCATCCTCAATTGCAGCTTTACGCGGCGCTGAAGCGCCGCTCTTTCCACGGCTCTACATGCATCATGAGACAGCGCCTTTTCTGATCAGTCGTTCCTCCAGTTTCTCCTTCAAAATCTTACGGGCGCGAAACACTCGCGAGCGCACTGCCGCTTCGTTGATTCGCAACGTCGCAGCCACGTCGCGGGGCGACATTTCTTCTACGGCCGACAAAATCAGAGGCTCGCGGAGCTTCCTGGGCAGCGCCGCAATCAATCGTTCCAGCAGCGCGCCGACCTGCGAGCCGTGCATCGCGTCATCTGCCGCCGCATCTGCGGACGGCACCTCTGCAACTGGCTTCTCGGGGTCCTCCAGCGGAATTTCCCGCTTGCGGCCGCGCTGTTTGCTGCGGTCGACGGCCACTCGCCATGCGATGCGCGCGAGCCAGGTCTTGGGATCTTCCACTGTGGCCAGCTTGTGGCTGAAGCGCAGTACTCGGAGAAACGTTTCCTGAGTGGCGTCCTCGGCATCGTGGTGGCTTCTGAGCGCGGCATAGGCGATGCGGTAGACGAGCCGCGAGTGCTGCCGGACCAGGTCTTCAATGACTTCGTCCTGACGTCGGTCTTGACTGCGCGGCACCGTTACGGCCTCGCTCAGGATTGCCTCTCCCGCCACCAATCGCTTGACCTCAATCATGAAGACCGCTGCGCTGCGTGGTCTGTTCAGGTATTTCTTGGCAAGAACGGTTGGAGAGGGTTGGCTTGCGAGGGTACGACGACTAGCGCGGAGAAAACAGCAGGTTCCTCCACTCCGCATCCCATTCCCTTTGGGAATGGGATGCTTCGGTCGGAATGACAAGTGGAATGGATGACGATGACGGGTGGAATGGATTACTGAGGTGTGTGAACTGAACTAGAAGCCCACCATGACTGGTTCCGGTTCCAGGTGGACGCCCCAGATTTCTTCCACGCGATGCTGGATCTGGTCTTTCAGGGCGAGAACGTCGGCGGCTTTGGCTGCGCCGCGATTGACGATGGCGAGCGCGTGCCGGGTGGAAATGCCGACGCGGCCAAAGCCGAATCCCTTGGCGAAACCAGAGCGCTCGACCAGCCAGGCGGCGGAAACTTTCTTGCGGGTCTCGAGCGCGGGATAGCTGGGCACGGTAAATCCTCGGGCCACGGCGCGCTGCTTCAGATCTTCGTGCTGAGCTTCCGAGAGCACAGGGTTTTTGAAGAACGAGCCCGCGCTCAGACAGTCTGGGTCACCGGGCGTGATGAGCATGCCCTTGCGCGCGCGGATGTGGCGCACCGCCTCGCGTGTTTCGGCGAGGTCCGGCGAAGTCTCGCGGCCTTCGAAGTGACGCATGAGGTCGGCATAGGCGATGTGCGGTTTACCGCCGGGCGTGAGCGCGTAGGTGACGCGGAGTACGATGAAGCGTCCGCGCTCGGTGGTGTTGAAGATGCTTTTGCGGTAGCTAAAGTCGCAGGCTTCCGGGCAGAGTTCGCGCACATGGTTATCCTTCTGGTCGAGAACCTGAACGGAGGCGATGGTCTCGGACACTTCCTGCCCGTAGGCGCCGACGTTCTGCACGGGCGTGCCGCCCACGCTGCCCGGAATGCCGCTGAGGCACTCGACCCCGGCGCAGCGGGCCCTCACCGCGTGAGAGACGAACTTGTCCCAGGATTCGCCGGCGCCGGCTTCGAAAAGAACTTTTCCTTGTTCATCGTGCCCGCTGTGTTGGTTCATGCCTTGGATCGCGACTTTCAGCACCAGACCCGGCCAACCGGCATCGGCGACTACCAGATTGCTGCCGCCGCCTAGAACGAACAGAGGCAGCTCGCGCGAGCGCGCGAAGACGACTGCCTCCTGCACTTCCCCGGCACTCGCGGCCTCGACAAAATACCTCGCCGGACCTCCGATTCTAATGGTGGTCAGCGGCGCGAGCGGAATGTTTTCGAGCACGAGCACGAATCATTTTCAAATATACACATGGGAGAACGCGGACGCACCGGCTTGCCGGTTACGGGAGTACAACAGGCGCAGGCGTTTGGTACAAGACAATCAGACGTCTACGGCAAAGAAATATCTCTTGCGCGGAATTGCCCGACGCCAGTAACCTCGACAAGTTTGTTGAGCAAGAAATCCTGGTCGCCTGAAGCCTGCACGAAGTTGAGGACTGGCCTGATGCGCCCCCACTGTTCCTCGCGACTCAGGCCACTCTCGCGCAGGACGATCAGACCAGGATGCACGGCGACATCGAGGAGTTCAATGAAGTCACGCGCGTTCACCGTAACAACTGCAAGGTCGTGATCGAGCGCATACTGCCACACGGCATGATCTGCGCGTCCAGCCAATCCCACATGCGGTACGGATTGAGCGTATACGCCGGCTTCAGCCAACCGACCGACCAATGCTGGCGAGATGTTCTCATCCAGCAGGAGTCGCATGGTTACACAGCCTTCCTCCGCACGAGAAGTTGCTTTTTCGGGCGCCCCGGCTTTTCACCAAAGCGAGAGAACAGTCGAGCGTACGCCAGATCCCGGGCGCTGAGCTGAGGGAAGTCTTCGATGATTTCCTTTTCCGAGATACCTTTTCGAAACAGCGATGCGACATGCCTCAAGGGAATTCGGGTTCCACGGAAAACAGGTTCTCCCCCGAGGACTTCGGGCGACGACGCCACTCGCTTTCTTCCCCAACGAAAGGCAGCCAGGTTCCGGTCCACTATTTCGCGAAACGATTTGCACTGCACGAGTATTTGCACATCCCCTGAGCGGTAGACCAGATCGGCGCCTGCCTCGGACCAAAGAGACGCTTTTCGCTTTCCCCGGGCCAGGATTTGAGCCAGGGAATCTTTGTCCTCTTTACTCAAGGGAAAAGGGAACTCAGCCAGCAGCTTTATGAACAGCACGTCGCCAACGGAGAACTGATGGCGCACTGCTTTGAACGTCTTCCGCATGTTCGAAGACTTTACCGATTTCTTTTCCAGAGCCGTTCGAATGGTTTCGGGGGACACTTCCGCAATCGCCGCCGCCTCGCTTACAGAAAACAGTTCCGCCATGATGATTAAATATACCACTACAGGTGGTATTATTTCAATAGAGATCCAGGAAGGCCCTCACTGAAGTCATATCGTCGTCGGCGCGAATGCGAAAGCCATTGCGGCGGAAAAGCAGTTGCATGGCGATGTTGTCGGTCAACATTTCCGCGGAGAGGCGGCTCAACGTTTCAGTTCGGGCGACCTGCACCACGCGCCGGAGCAGTTCATTTCCCAGCCCAAGCTTTTGATATTTGTCGGCAACCAGCACGGCGACTTCTGCTTCGTTGCCGGCGTGAAGTTTGCTCATGCGCCCTACTGCGATAATTCTGGTTTCTCCAGTGGCCAGATCTGTGAGTTCGGCGACCAGGGCCATTTCGCGGTCGTAATCGCCGAAGCAGATGCGGAGGAGCCGTTCATGCGCCACCCTCCGGCTCAGGCTAAGCGAGCTGAAGAAACGCAAATAGACGCTGCGATCGGAGAGCGTCTCGTGAAACTTGACCATCAGCGGTTCGTCTTCCGGGCGGATGGGACGGATGGTCACCTGAATTCCATCCTTCATCGTCCAGGCGGAAACATATTGCAAAGGATAGGGACGAACGGCGGGCTTGGGCAACTGCTCAAGAGTTACGGCGGGACCGTGCAGCACGATTCTGGCGTCGAGGGCGAGCAGGCGCTCCGGGGAAGCCAGCAGGGGATTGATATCGATTTCCGCGATCCACGGCTGCTCGAGCACGAGCCGGCTGAAGCGGACTAGCAGGTGTTCCAAGGCAGCCATGTTGACCGGCTTGCGTCCGCGAACTCCCTTAAGGGCAGTAAAGATGCGGGTTTGCTCCATCATCCTCTGCGCGAGAGTTGTGTTGAGAGGCGGCAGAGCCAGGGCGCGGTCGCGATACACTTCGACCAGCTGGCCACCGGAGCCGAACAAGATTACCGGTCCAAACTGGGGATCGGCGATGCTTCCCAGGATCAATTCATAACCATCCAGCTTTACCATCGGCTGCACAGTCACACCAAGGAACTGATCGGGGCCGGCCTTCTCCGCAACCGAAGACTGAATAGCCCGATAGGCGGAGCGGACTGCTGCTTCGTCCTGCAAGTTCAGTTTGACTCCGCCGACATCCGATTTGTGTGTGATGGTTTTGGCGACCACCTTCAGCACAACCGGGAAGCCGATTTCAGAAGCGAGCTTAGCGGCCGCGTCTTCGCTGGCCGCGAAGCGTGTCTCCACGATGGGGATTTCGTAGAGCGATAACAACTGCTTCGATTCAAGCTCATTGAGCAGAAGGCGGCCGTGGCTGCGCGCATTCTGAATATTCTGTTCGACCTGGCTGCGGGAGGCGATCGCAAGCTCGGAGTGTTCGGTGAGCGTGGGGGTTTCGTAGAGTCCGCGCAGGTTGTAGGTGTAGCGCCACATGTAGGTGAAGGCGCGCGCCGCAGTGTCGGGATAAGCAAAGGTGGGAATGCCAGCCAGATTCAGGGCCGCTTCGCCGGCGGCAACGCTGTTTCCGCCCATCCAACTCGCAAGCACGGGCTTGCCATATTCTTTGGCGTAGGGTTTCAGGCGTTGTGCAATTTGCGCGGAGTCGGTCATTCCTTGCGGGGCAAGAATGACCAGCAGGCCATCGCTGTTGGGATCTTTCGCAGCAATCTCTATGGCGCGGGAATAGCGCTCTGCATCGGCGTCGCCAAGAATGTCGATGGGATTGTTGTGACTCCAGTGGGCGGGAAGAAACTCGTTCAAGCGGGTCAGGCTCTCGGGAGAAAGTTCGGCGAGTTCTCCGCCGTTGGCGACGAGCGAGTCGGTGGCAAGCACTCCAGGTCCGCCGGCATTGGTCAGGATGGTAAGCCTTGGACCCTTGGGGCGCGGTTGGCGGCCGAGCACTTCCGCCATATAGAAGAGGTCCGCGATACTGTGGACGCGGAGCACTCCGGAGCGGCGGAAAGCTGCTTCCAGCACTTCGTCGCTACCGGTGAGGGAGCCGGTGTGCGAAGCGGCGGCCCGCGTGCCCGCTTCTGAGCGGCCGGACTTGATTACGATGATCGGCTTAGTCAGTGCGACTTCGCGGGCGGCCGATACGAACGAGCGCGCATCTCCGATGGATTCCATATAGAGCAGAATGCTTTTGGTGTGGGGATCGTCGCCGAAGTAGTAGATTAAATCGCCCCAGCTGACATCGAGCATGGAGCCGGTGGAGATGATCGCGCTGAAGCCGACTTCTTCGCGCTGGCTCCAGTCGAGGATCGCGCTCAGCAGCGCTCCGCTCTGGCTCAGGAAGGCGACGTTGCCGGCGTGCGGGGCGTCTTTGGCGAAGGTGGCATTCAATCCGATTGCCGGGTTCATGATGCCAAGGCAGTTGGGGCCGATCAGGCGCATGGAGCCGCGGCGCAATTGTTCCTGAATCTGGCGTTCGAGGGCAGCGCCTTGTGCGCCGCGTTCCTTGAATCCGGCAGAAATCACGACGGCGGATTTGACGCCGGCATCGACGCACTCGCCGATGAGTTGTGGGACGGTCGCGGCGGGTGTGGCAATCACGGCCAAATCCACAGGTTCGGGGATGTCGCGAATGCTGCTGTACGCTTTGATCCCCAGCACTTCCTCATGCTTGGCGTTTACGGCATAGACTCTACCCTGGAAGCGGCCATGCAGCAGATTCTCCAAAACGGTTCGGCCTACGGCGCCGGGGCGAGCGGTTGCGCCGATGACTGCCACCGAGCCCGGGGTGAACACGGCGTCGAGTCCGAACTTTGGTGGGGATGTCTGTTGATTCTCACTCGGCAGTTGTCCCAGGAGACCGGTGTTGATCGAACCCATAAAAGCTCCTCACTCCGAAAGCGAACCGGTGCGAAAATCCGCCACTCAAAGAATAAGGATAGACTATCGGAGAATGGTTGGGATTTCGTTCGCTTCAGATGTCGCTGCCGCTCAACCACCGCCGATTCAATCAACGCGGGATTTCGACCTCCGCACAGAAAGACATTTTTCAAGCGCGGCCTTGTTCTTGTCGTTTGGTCTGGGTCCGGCGCTCACACCGGGCCTCCGGCAGCGGAGGCGGCAATCTTCACTGCCGGGTTAAAGGTCTGCTTGATCGACAGCGCGCGCGAGACCAGACAAAGGCCATTGGCCTTTTGTAGAAGCTTGAGGGCCCGCGCTTGCTCCTCTTCGCGCGGAATCATCAGATTCGCGCGAATGGATACTTCGCCGAGGCTATAGCCCGTTTCGGCTTTGCTGACAGTGGCTTCTACTTCCACCTGCAGATCGGTGTATTCAAACTTCGAGTATTCCGCGAGTGTCCGGAAAGTGGTCGTATAGCAACTGGCGACGGCAACCAGCAGCAGGTCTTCTGGCGTCCATCGCCCTTCCACTCCGCCAAAAGCCGGGGGGCAGGTGAAATGGATCGCATTGGGCGCGGAGCCGGATTTTGCAATGCCAGTGCGGCCGGAGGTCCACCAGGCTTCTACCCGAAACCGATGTGCTTCTTCCATGGTTGTCATCGCCTTCCTGCACGTTTGCGCATTTCAAATGAGGGCCGACCTCGAAGACTCAGCCTTAAGATTGAAGGGTCATGATGATCATGTCTGCCCCGTACCGGTCGCCATTAGGTTAAGAATGGGCGGTGCTCTCGCGATTAGAAGGTTCTATGCAAGCCGTTACCAGCAGCGAACTAATGGCATTCTCTGCGCCGCCGGGGCTGCAGACCATGCTTGAAGTCACGGCTTCTGGTGATCTTGATCACTACGCCCCGGATGGTACAATTCGTGCAGACGGCGATCTGCATGCGCGCTCCCTACGGGCTGAACATCCTCGACAACTGCCTTACCTGCCCGGTACGGGAGGAGCATTTGTTCTGCAATCTACCCGCGTCCGCAGTGCACAAGTTGAACGAGATCCGATCCACAGCGGTCTATCCAAAATCTGCGATGCTGTTTATCGAGGGCCAGCAGCCGCGCGGGATATTTGTACTTTGCGCCGGGCGAGCGAAGCTGTCGACGTCATCCGCGGAAGGCAAGACCATCATCACCAAAATCTCGGAAACGGGAGATGTTCTGGGCCTCAACGCCACGATTTCCAACCGGCCGTATGAAGTGACGGCCGAAATGATGGAGCCGGGCCAGGCCAATTTCATTACCCGCGACGCGTTGCTCCACTTTATGCGTGAGTATGGGGAAGTGGCGGTGCGAGTAGCGGAGCAATTAAGCCGCAATTACTATTCGGCGTACGAAGAAATTCGCACCTTGGGACTGACTACTTCTCCCTCGGAAAAGTTCGCCAGATTATTGCTGGGATGGTGCACCACGGGCGCTAACGGCGAGCCGGTACAGGTGAAGATGACGCTCACGCATGTGGAAATCGCCGAGATGATCGGCACCACCCGTGAAACCGTTAGCCGATTATTCTCCGACTTCAAGAAGCGGCAATTGCTGCAATTGAAGGGCGCGACCCTGGTTATCCGTAACAAAGCCGAGCTGCAAAAAATGGTTCACTCCTGAATCGCCCGCCTTTTGTGGCCCACACGGTTACAGCTTCCGTCCGGTGATCTTGCTCTCACTCGCTTGTGACCCCTGTCACAGCCACTTTCCAGTGCCTCCCGGACAATGCCCCTTAGGTAAGAATGTTGGCATCGACGGGGAGACATGTTCAAAATCCAGCACGCTGAGTTCCTGGCGCCGGGTATCAAGCGGTTCATCATCGAAGCGCCACGCATTGCACGCAAGCAGAAGCCGGGGCAGTTTGTAATCCTGAGGCTGAACGAACAGGGTGAACGCATTCCGATCACCATTGAACACTCCGACCCCGAGAAGGGCACGATTGGCATTGTCGTGCAGTCCGCGGGTAAGACCACCAACCTGCTGAATTCGCTGAATACCGGCGACAGCATTCTGGATGTGGTGGGGCCTCTGGGGAAGCCTTCGGAGATTGAGAAGTTCGGCACGGTGGTGGTGATGGGTGGCGGCGTGGGCACGGCGATGGCGTATCCGACCGCGGCAGCAATGAAGCGGGCTGGCAATCGGGTGATCTCGATCGTTGGTGCGCGCAACAAAGAACTGGTGATTCTGGAACGTGAACTGCGCGGGGTGAGCGACGCGCTGATGATTACGACCGATGACGGAAGCTATGCCGACAAAGGCTTTGTCACCGACAAGCTGAAACAGTTGATCGAGAACGGCACGCGCATCGACCTGGTTCTGGCGATCGGTCCTATCCCCATGATGAGGGCGGTGGCGGAGATGACTCGAAGAGAGCACATCCGCACCGTCGTCAGCCTGAATCCGATCATGATTGATGGTACCGGGATGTGCGGCGGCTGCCGCGTGCTTGTCGATGGAAAGAGCGAATTCGCCTGCGTGGACGGCCCCGAGTTCGATGGGCACCGCGTGGATTTCGCCGTGCTGGTGCAGCGCAATTCGATGTATCGAACGGCGGAGCAGCGGTCGATGGAGGAATATCGGCGCGAAAAGCTACAGCTTGAGTCTCTTCCTGCCGAAGAAAAGACTACATGCGCGTTGCAGGGAGGTGGCCGGTGAGTCAGCCTACAAAGTCCTCTACGTTAAATGTTTTACCGCTGAAAGAGCGGATGAAAATTCCCCGGCAGCACATGCTGGAGCAGGCTGCGGAAGTGCGCGCCACGAACTTCACCGAGGTAAACCTGGGCTACTCCGAGGAGTTGGCGTGGCAGGAAGCGTTGCGCTGCCTGGAGTGCGCCAAGCCGGCTTGTACCCATGACTGCCCAGTGGGTGTGAAGGTGAAAGATTTTGTCGAGCTGATTGTGGCCGGCGATTACCTGGGAGCGGCGGCCAAAATTCGCGAAGACAACGTGCTGCCAGCCATCACCGGGCGCGTGTGCCCGCAGGAAGACCACTGCGAAGGCGGGTGTTTGATGGGCAAGAAAGTGCAACCGCTGGGCATTGGATATCTGGAACGCTTTGTCGCCGATTATGAGCAGCGTCACCTGGATATCAGCAACCTGCCCAAGGCGGCGCCGACGGGCAAGAAGGTCGCCATCGTGGGCAGCGGACCGTCTGGCCTGACTGCGGCGGGCGATCTGGTGCAGAAGGGCCATCAGGTTCACGTGTTCGAGGCGTTGCACACACCGGGCGGAGTTTTAGTGTACGGCATTCCGGAGTTCCGGCTGCCCAAACAGATCATCCGCGAACAGATCGATTACATGCGAGCCATGGGCGTGGAGTTCGAAACCGACGTCGTCGTCGGAAGGACGGTTACGCTCGATGAGCTGATGGACGAAGAGGGTTACGATGCAGTGTTCATTGGGACGGGCGCGGGCTTGCCTCAGTTCATGAATATTCCCGGAGAACATCTGAACGGGGTTTATTCGGCGAACGAGTTTCTCACCCGTATCAACCTGATGCATGCCTACGAGTTTCCTAAATACGACGAGCCCATGCTCGATCTCCACGGCAAAGAAGTAGCGGTGATTGGGGGAGGCAATACGGCTTTGGACGCGATTCGCTCGGCGTTGCGGCTGGGGGCGAGCAAGGCATACGTGATTTATCGGCGCAGCGAGGCTGAGATGCCGGCGCGCAAAGAAGAAGTGAAGCATGCCCAGCAGGAAGGCATTGAGTTTCGCGTGCTAACCAATCCGATTGAGTTTCTGTCGGATGGCAAGGGCTGGCTGAACGCAGTTCGCTGCAAGCGCATGGAACTGGGCGAAGCCGATGCCTCGGGACGCCGGCGTCCGGTGGAAATCACCGGCTCAGAGTTCGACCTGCCGTTGTCGGTTGCCGTCATCGCGATTGGAACGGGGGCGAATCCACTGATCCAGAGCACGACGCCGGGTCTGAATACGAACAAGCGCAATTACATTGAAGCGGAGGCGACCACGCAGCGTACGTCGCGGAAGGGCGTTTTCGCGGGCGGAGACATTGTCACCGGCAGTGCGACCGTGATTCTGGCCATGGGAGCGGGACGCCGCGCCGCGAAGTCGATTGACGAGTATCTTACTTCCGGCGAATGGCAGGGTGTGCTGTGACGCGCCTCACCCGCAGCGGTATTCGAGGTCACCGCTCCAGCGGGCGATGGGGTTTCTAATCAACTGTATGCGCGGCCGAAGTAGCAGATAGTTCGCGCCGGAGGAAGCCAATGCGAGATCAAGATCTTCTAAGATGTCCGCTGCTGCGGGGAATCGATCCCATGCGCCGGGCTGAACTTCTCGGCCTGCTGAACGACAGCAATCTCCAGGAAAAGCTGGAGCAATGTCTTGCGGAACGCCCAGCCGCCGCCGATTCGTTGACGCAGCTTGCAGTACATTGCGTGCCGGCAAGGCGGCCGGGGGATTTCGAGAAACAGGTTCGGGGGTGGAATCCGCAACTCCCGACCTGGAACCGAAGTCCGAAGGAGTAGATGCCGCACGAGCCGATGCGGCAACAGTGGGAAACGCAGCGGAGACCCGGTGGCTGCAGCGGCCTTTGGCTGCCGAAAAGTGCTAGGCGCGAATTCCTTTCAAATGAAGTCACCGTTCAGTGTGATCTGAGTCACTGCATCCGCCCTCGCCGACGTTGAAACTGTCAATCAGGCAGCGAAGAGTTGCTGAGTTCTTTTACATACCGGTCTCGGAAGGTTCGATCAGTGTTTACTTTCGCAACGAACGCACGAACGGCGGAGGAAACATTGACTTTAGCTGGTTGAAAACTTACTAAGGAGAAAACGGAATCATGAAAACCACAAAGCTGGTCATGCTGGTGATGACAATCGCTGTAGCGCTGTTCATGCTGATCCCCAATCTATCGTGGGCTGCTGATGACGGAGCCGCAATCTTCAAAGGGAAATGCGCCATGTGCCACGGCGCGGATGCGGCCGGCAAGCCGGCAATGAAAGCTCCGAGCCTGATCGGCGAGGATGCCAAGAAGAAGTCGGATGACGACTTCGCCAAGGCCATTACAGGCACGGCGAAGCACACCCCCGCAGTAAAGAGCCTGCCCGCTGACGATGTGAAGGCTGTTATTGCTTACATTCGCACCTTGCAAAAGTAAGCCGTTAGCCATTGGCGGTTCCGTTATAGCGCGCCCTTGCGGGTCACGCATGGCGGGCAGCGGCTGAGACAGCGTCAGGGTGAGTATGAAGATGTCCGGCTCGGTTCGGCGGACCGACTAAAACGTCGGCCGATTCTCAGCCAGCCGGCATTCTCCTTCTCCTTGTTCGCTCCGGCAAACGGAACCGCCCTCCCGGGCCCGGACACTCACCAGTCGGAACTGTCGGCAGACTGCTAGCGCAGCACTTTCAGCACTACCGCAGTAATGTCATCGTGCGGCGCGATGCCGCTGGAGAAGGCGGCTTGGCGGGCAAAAACGAAATCGGCTGACGCGGTTGCCGATTTGTGCCCGCATTGCGCCCAAACCTTTTCCATTTGAGCGGTGCAGAATTCGTCTCCATCCGGGTTGCGCGATTCATGAAGACCATCAGTGGCGAACAGAACACAATCTCCCGCCCGGAGTTGTACGATGGTTCGTTCGTACGCGGCACCCGCGAACATTCCCGAGGGCAACCCGCCTTCTCCTAGTTGCCGGCACCCGGTTCCAGAGACGAGGAGGGGCAGTGGCATTCCGGCGTTGGAGAAAATGAGTTCTCGCGTGTTGGGATTGAAGAGCGCGTACAAGGTCGAGCAAAAGCGCCCGGGGAGGGGCCGCTGCAGGAGGCGCTCGTTCAATCGCGTAAGAACACTGGCCGTGTCGGTGCCACTCTTGTGAATACCACGCAGAGTTCCGGTTACTAACGCGGCATACATAGCCGCGGGCAAACCCTTGCCGACCACGTCTCCAAGGTAGATGCCGATGAAGCCATCTGGCAAACAGAAGAAGTCGAGAAAGTCACCGCCCACTTCGGAGAAGGGAAGGAAGCGGAACGCGATTTCGATGGAGTCGTGGGAAAACTCCTTGGCAGGCAGCAGCGAGGACTGGATGAGCTTGGCTTCGAGCGCGTGCCCATCGCAACGTCCACAAATGGGACTTGCTCTTGCGGACTTCGCTGCCGCCGCACTGACAAACTTTGACATGCCGCGAACACACTCCAAAGTTTAGATCGGCAAGACTCTGGTCGCACTTTAGCCGGTTCCGGTGCGGAGACAAAAGCCGGCCGCCCGGCATCCTGACATTTCAGCCTAGGATCCGGGCGGCCGGTGTTGTAGGCGGTCCTCAGCAAGGCGTCCCTCGCTGGCCGCGAGTTCGACTTATGACAGGAAGAACTCTTTCGCCAGTGGCAGCCACCGTTCATCTGGAATCTGGGCCGCGACGTTGTCCACGGCCACTCCACCATCCTGAGCATAGGCGCCGGCTACGGCCATCGGCATGCGGCGCTGCAGGCGGCTTGCCGACTCTTCGGTCCACCAGCGGGCGAGCGGTCCACCGAGCAGGTTGCGGAAGCTGATCTTGGCATCGGGCGCCTGCACTGTGAGCAGCCAGCCTTCGCCGTAGGGATCGCCGAGTGCGAGCTTCGGATTCTTCACCACGCCTTCGTTTATGTCAGACACCGTGCCCTCAATGGGCGAAACCATGTTCACTTCGCAGCCCCCGTCGCGATGGATAGTGCACAGCTTCTGGCCTTGCCGAATCCACTGGCCGCGTTGCGGCAGGGTGAAGCCCTCCACCGTGCCGGTGAGCTTGGTGGCGAAATCATCCATGCCAACCCGCACCAGGCTGGGGCTCTCGCTTAACGCCCAGGTGTGACCGGGGTGGTAGCGGAGATTTTCCGGGACTGAGAAACCGCAGACTAGCGCAGGCTGAAGACGCGGTGCAGCAGTGTCCGCCTTGGCTTCGAAAACATGTAATGTGGGGACAACCGCGTGGCGAGTGCGGAAATAATCGATCAACAAGAAGATTACGAATGTAGAGAGAACCAGTAGGACTGTCATAAGTCACCTCGTCGGAGGGCCGTCTTTATGTTTCTTTCTTGCCAGCCACTCACACTTTTCTAAAGGCAATTGCCATGCCAAGACGAGGCGAGTTGTGAGTCAACGGATTTGTGGCGCGATCTTCTGCAAAATCAAGGTGATAGAGGAAAGCTAATCTTAGGTGGTGCGCATAGCGCCGAGTTCGTCAACGGCGCTGCGATGATAATTGCAACAGGCTAAAGCCCATGTTTGCAGCGTCTGACGGCGACCGGAGAGCCCGACGCTTTGCCATCAACAGGTTACACGTTGGCGGCGTGCAGATGAATTGTGCAACAGCAAAAGTTGAGGAATGCAACGGTGAAGGCGCTACTCCCGCGCGTACTCTAGTTCGGCGTCGGCAGTCTTCGGGCTCGTTGTTAACGCGGCTGTTCCGTATTCGAATCCTTTTTCAAAGGCTTTCACGTTCAAATCAAGAAAGCTGGGCGGAACAGAGTCTGCGACTGCCTTACGGACCGCCTCGGGATCCAGCAGGTGTGTGACTGCGGTGAAGAATCCCACCATCACCGAATTCAGTACCATGCGCTTGCCGAGTTCTTCGGCGATGCGGGTCGCGGGGATGCTGTAGACCTGGAGTTCCTTGTTGTGGCTTGGAACTTCGAGGTCGGCAACCCGAACCAGATCCTGCTCGACGATGAGGATGCCGCCATCCTTCAGTTCGGGGCCGAAGCGGACATACGCCTCTTGTGACATCACGACGAGGATATCCGGCTGCGTGATGTAGGGATACAGAATGGGCGAATCGGAAAGCACAAGCTGCGCGCTGCAAGCGCCGCCGCGAGCTTCTGGCCCGAAGTTCTGCGTCATGGTGGCGTAAGCGCCCTGATAAATCGAGGCTGCTTTGCCCAGAAGGATGGCTGAGAGAATCACTCCCTGGCCGCCGAAACCTGCTACTCGAATCTCAGTTAGCTGCATACTGTCTCCACTTCATCTTGTTCGATGTATTCGTCGCCCAGCGACTCAACGTATTGTGTGTGCATCATGCTTCCGTAGTCAGGACGTTCACGATCAACGAATTTTCCTACGATGATTTCTCCGGTCATGGTGAGGCCGGCTTCACTGGTGGGCGAGCCGTTCCGCACCTTGCTCTTCTCCTTGTAGTACTTCATGGTGTCGAGCGCATCGCCCAGCTTGTTGCGGCGCTGGTACAGCGTGGGGCAGGGCGAGATAACTTCAATAAAGGAGAAGCCTTTCTTCTTGAACGCCTCACTGATGGAGCGTGCCAGCTGCCGCACATGGAAGGTGGTCCAGCGTGCGACATACACCGCGCCGGCCGCTTCGACCAGATGGGGCAAATTGAATGACGGCTCGAATGTGCCGTAAGGATTGGTGGAGGTGGTCGAGTGACCGGGCGTCGTTGGCGCAGTCTGGCCGCCCGTCATGGCGTAGATCAGGTTGTTGACACAGATAACTTTGAGATCGATGTTGCGGCGCGCGGCGTGGATCAAATGATTGCCACCGATGGCCGAGAGATCGCCGTCGCCGGAGTAGACAACGACGTTCAGCTTCGGGTTCGCGAGCTTAAGGCCGGTCGCAAACGGAATGGCGCGACCGTGCGTGGTGTGAAAAGAATCGAGTTTAACGTAGCCAGCTACGCGGCCGGTGCAGCCGATACCCGAGACCAGGGCCAGCGAGCCTAAGTCGATCTTCGATTCGATCAGGGCGCGGGCGAACGAGTTCACGGTGGTGCCGATGCCGCACCCGGGGCACCAGATGTGAGGCATGCGGTCGGTGCGCAGGAATTGCTCGACGGGGTTCACCGCTGCGTTGCCAATATCAGTGATCAAGCTGTCCGACATTTGCTGGCCTCCACGATTACCTTGAGGATGTCTTCGGGTTTATGAACGCCGCCCCCGGCGTGCGACACGGCAAACGTTTTTGCCTGACCGTTTGCGGCTCGTTCGACTTCGCGCACCATCTGGCCCAGGTTTAGTTCAGGGACGACGAATACATTTACTTTCGCCGCGAGTGCTCGGATCTTCGTCTCCGGGAAGGGCCAGGCGGTGATTAAGCGCAACTTGCCAACGCGCAGACCTTGTTCCCGAGCAGACTCGATCGCCCGTTGCGCCACGCGCGAAGTGATTCCGTAGGAGACAACCACCACATCGGCGCCCTCGAGTTGTTCTTCTTCGAACAGCGCGATACGGTCAGCGGCGTTGCGAATTTTGGTTTGCAAGCGGCGAACCAGCTTGTCCTGCACCGGCGGAGTCATATTCGGATAGCCGCGTTCGTCGTGAGTCAAGCCAGTGACGTGAAAGTTGTAACCTTCGCCAGCGTGCGCCATTTCCGGCACGCCGTCGCCGTTGGTGCCATAGGGGAGATAGTCTTCAACCGACTTGTGAGTGTGCTTGCGCGGCGTGATCTCGATCTGATCCGCGGGCGGGATCACAACTTTCTCAGTCATGTGGCCGACCACTTCGTCCATCATGAACATGACCGGTACGCGAAATTCTTCGGCCAGGTTGAAGGCCGTGATGGTAAGGTCGAAGCACTCCTGCGGAGAATTCGGGCAGAGGGCGATGATTTCGTAGTCGCCATGCGAGCCCCAACGCGCCTGCATCATGTCAGCTTGCGCGGGAAGAGTGGGCAGGCCGGTGGACGGGCCTCCGCGCTGCACATCGACGAACACGCACGGGGTTTCGGTCATGGCCGCGTATCCGATGTGTTCCATCATCAGAGAAAAGCCTGGGCCAGAGGTGACGGTGAATGCCTTGGCTCCGCCCCACACCGCGCCTTGCAGTGTGATCGAAGCTGCGAGTTCGTCTTCCATCTGAATAAATGTTCCGCCGACCTTCGGCACGCGAGCGGCGAAGCGCTCGACGACTTCAGTGGATGGAGTAATGGGATATCCGGCGGCGAATCGTGCGCCAGCAGCCAGCGCGCCTTCGCAGCAGGCGTGGTCGCCATCAATAAAGTGTGTGCCCGTGAGCACTCCGCGAGGATCAGCCGTGCAACGATCAGCTTTCATTTGTCACCTTCCTTGGCGGCAGCCACCTTGGTGGCGTAGATTGCGAAATCGGGGCAGTACATGCCGCACAAGTCACAGCCGCTGCACTTTTCCGGATGCACGACATGCGGAGGATGATAGCCCTTGGAATTAAAAGCGGATGAAAGCGCGAGCACGTGCGAAGGACAAAACTCCACGCAGAAACCGCAGGATTTGCAGTGCTCGACGACGATTGAAACACGTCCTTTTGCCATGAGAACTCCCCACTTAGAGTGGTAGAACAGCCCACAAAATACAGTTGTAATTATGCTTTGGGCCAGTAAATCGGGATGTGACGAATATCACCGATCTATGTGAAGGGGCGCACATGGGTAGGGCCTCGCCTCTAGCCGCTGTCTCTGCCCGATGGATTAAGCGGTCTCGAGGGTGTATGCTTCTCCTCGAAATGCGCCCGCCGAGCAGGCGGCACCGGATATGGTCAGGCCCGCCGTCATCCCAAATGAAGAAGATCAGGCGCGTACACGCCTAGCGCGGATAGCCAGGCCCATAGCGGCAAACCACCGGGACAGGCTCATCACAATTCGGGCAGAAGCGGAGGAGAAGAAGGAACTGGAACGAGCAGATTGGCTTTGGCACGCCCTGCTTGGGGCTTTTGCGGTGATGGGCAGCGTGAGAGGAGTAGTTCTCCTCAGGGATCCTGAGTACTACAACAGAGTGAAATTTGATGTCGTGAAAAACCTGTCGCGAGCGAAGCTGAAGCGCGTCCTCAAGGATACCCTCCGGCTGGCACGTGTGCGCTTTTACAACAATAAGGCTGCTTGGCTCGTAGAGGCTTTCGAGAGGATCGAACGGGAGGGTGGACCGGCTGCTGCAAAGAAGTCACTACTCAGTGCGGCCGGACGCGACGCTAAGATTGCATTCTTGACGTCCTTCCGCGGCATCAATGACAAGAATGCGCGAAACGTAATGATGAACGTCTGCCACGCCGATTTTGATGACTCAATCGCAATAGATGCCCGGATAAAGTCCATCTCCAAAGCGTTGGGGCTATCGTTCAAGGGCTACCAGCAGCACGAACATTTATATCTTGGAGTGGCACATCTGGCGGGTCTGACCGGGTGGGAGTTAGACCGCCTGATGTTTGGGCTTACAAAGGAGTTCACGGACGCTCTTAGGCGGAAGTATAGGGAGGGTCGGCCTTAAGGCAATTTACATCTGCCGATGCGCGGGAGATCCCTCGCCCCGCTGGTGAAAACGCGGGGCTCGGGATGACGCTTTCATGATGAGGACTGCGGCGTCGTTCAATCCGCCGGCACACCTGACTTCTCGACTTTCGATGTCGCGGATACTTCTGATTCCCGCGCATCCACCACTGCGACGGCGACCACGTTGACGATCTCCTCCACTTCGGCGCCGCGGGCCAGCAGATGTACGGGCCGGCTCATGCCCATGAGCATGGGGCCGAGCGTTTCGCAGCCGCCAATCGTCTTCAGCAGCTTGTAGGCAATATTGGCCGAGGCGAGGTCGGGGAAGATCAGCACATTAGCGCCGCCCTTCAGTTCGCTGAACGGATATTGCTGCTCCAGCATTTCCGGAGAGCACGCGGCGTCGCGCCATGATCTCTCCATCCACGATCAGGGTTGGGTCGGCTTTGTGCAGCAACTCGACCGCCTTCCGCACCTTGTCGCAGGAGGGATGCTTGGCGCTGCCAAAGCTGGAGAACGATAGCATGGCAACTCGCGGCACCACGTTAAAGCGCCGCGCCTCCTGAGCGGTGCACAGAGCGATCTCCACCAGATCTTCCGCCGTGGGATCGACATTGACGCTGGTGTCGGCCAGGAAGTACAGCTCCCCTTTGCGCGTAACCATGGGATAGCATCCGGCGACCTTGTGCAGGCCTTCGCGCACGCGCACGATCTGCAGCGCGGGACGAATGGTCTCGGGAAAATGCTGAGTCGCGCCGGCCACCAGAGCGTCGGCGTCTCCCATATGCAGCATCATCGACGCGAAAATGTTGCGGTCGTCGATCAGCGTGCGCGCCTCGGTAAGCGTCACGCCACGGCGCTGGCGCAGGCGATACAGTTCCTGAATGTAGTATTCGCGAAGCGGGGAGTCTTCTGGATCCACGATCTTCGCCTCTTTCAGATCCAATCCCAGCTCGGCGGTTTTGGTTTGTATGGTTGCGGCGTCGCCCAACAGAATGGGCGTGGCAATCTTCTCGTCCAGCATCGGTGTGGCAGGCGCGCAGGATTTTCTCGTTGTCTCCTTCCGGAAAGACGACGTGCTTCGGTTTGCCTGGGCCCTGAGAATCATCATGCGCGAAATCTCGTGGGCCTTGCCCATGATGACGTTCGAGTTGCTCGCGATATTCACGTCGATGTCGATCGTGCTCCTGCGCCACTCCGGTATCCATCGCTGCCTGGGCTACGGCCGACGGACTCCCACACCAGCACGCGCGGATCAAATGGCTTTGGGGATCAGGTAATCGGGACCGAATTTCAAGCCGCGCCACGCCATAGGCGCGGCACACCGAGTCAGGCACATCTTCTTTGGCCAGGTGAGCCAGGGCGCGGGTGGCGGCAAGTTTCATCTCTTCATTGATGGTGGTAGCGCGCACGTCCAGCGCGCCGCGGAAGATGAAGGGGAACCCAGCACATTGTTCACCTGGTTGGGATAGTCGGAACGGCCGGTGGCCATGATCACATCCTCGCGGCACGCCTTCGCCTCTTCGTAGGTGATTTCGGGATCAGGATTGGCCATCGCGAAAACGATTGGACGCGGAGCCATCGAACGCACCATCTCCGGCGTGATCGCCCCTTTCACAGACAGGCCGAGAAACACGTCGGCGTTCTGCCATGGCCTCGGCCAGAGTGCGAAGATCAGTATCGATGGCGAAACGCTCTTTGTACGGATTCATTCCCTGGGTGCGGCCCTTGTAGATCACACCTTTGGTGTCGCAGAGGATGACATTCTCGCGCTTCACGCCCAGGCGGACGTAGTGCTCGGCGCAAGCAAAGCCCGCGGCTCCCGCGCCGTTCACGACGACGCGAATTTTGCCAATATCCTTGCCGGCAACTTCCAGAGCATTGAGCAACGCCGCGCCGGAAATGATTGCCGTACCGTGCTGATCATCATGAAAGACCGGGATCTTCATCGTCTTCTTCAAAGTCTCTTCGATGTAGAAACATTCCGGCGCCTTGATGTCTTCCAGGTTGATAGCGCCGAACGTGGGCTCGAGCAACTGGCAGACTTTGATGATCTCATCGGGATCGTGAGTATTGATTTCGATGTCGAAGACATTCACGCCGGCAAAACGTTTGAACAGGACGGCCTTGCCTTCCATGACAGGCTTGCCGGCGAGCGCGCCGATGTCGCCCAGGCCGAGCACTGCGGTGCCATTGGTGACCACCGCCACCAGATTGCCGCGGCCGTGTACTTGTAGGCATCATGCGGATTCTTTTCGATCTCCAGGCACGGATCGGCGACTCCGGGGGTGTAGGCGAGGCTTAGATCGTGTTGTGTGAGGCAAGGCTTGGTGGGAGTGACTTCAATTTTCCCCGGGTGAGCGCCGAAGTGGTAATCGAGCGCCTGTTGCTTGGTAACCGGCATAGATCCTCCTCGTGATTTTCAGTTGCAGATATTGCTTTCTAATTGCCGCCAAGAATTCTTTGGGCTTCGCGGCTGGTGAGCACTACGTGCTGTACACTTTTGACCGCCTTCATGTACTGCGCGCGTTCGAAGGCTGAAGGATTGGGGCAGCGTATCTGGCTCATGCTGCCTTTCATCTGCTGCACCGATTCGTATTCGTGTTTCTCCATCCATTCCAGCACGCCTTCCTCGATCTGCTCGAGATGGTCGATGCCATTGCGCAACAGCGTAGAGCAGAGCATGGTGACGTCGGCGCCCACCATCAGCAGCTTGACGACGTCCTCAGGCGCGTGCATGCCGCTGGTCGCAGCCAGGCTGGCGCGGATGCGGCCGTACAGAATACCGATCCAGGTCAGGGGCAGCCGCAACGCCTGCGGAGTGCTCAGCAATACGTTCGGCTGGATTTCCAACTCTTCCAGGTTAATGTCCGGCTGGTAAAAGCGATTGAATAGCACCAGTGCATTCGCGCCGGCTTCGTCGAGCCGCTTCGCCATGTTGGCCATGTTGCTGAAAAAAGGGCTGACTTTACCGCAACGGGAATGTCACCGCCGACTTTACTGCCCGGAGAATGTCGAGGTACTGCTGCTCGATTTCATGGAGCGAGTTCCGGATTCGGTGGGAATCGAATAGATGTTGCACTCGATGGCGTCGGCTCCGGCTTGCTCGATGAGTTTGCGCGTACTCCGTCCAGCCACCCGAGGGTCGTCCCGTTAAGGCTGGCGATGATTGGCACCGAGACCGCTTTCTTGGCCTTGTGGATGTGATTCAAATATCCTTCAGGCCCCAAATTGAATTCGGCGGGCCGGGGAAAAAACGGTTCCTCGGCAAAACTGTCAGTTCCTTCCGCGAGATGGTGTTCCAGTTCGAGGCTTTCCTGCCGCAACTGCTCCTGGAACAGGGAATACAGCACGATGGCGGATGCGCCGGCATCTTCGAGACGGCGAATACCGTCGATTTCTTGCGACAGCGGTGAAGCCGAAGCCACCAGTGGAGTGCGAAGCCGCAAACCCAGATAATTGGTGCTGAGGTCGATCATAATGTCTCCTCTTGCGTATCTGTTGCGTTGTTGGCGACTTCTCGGCCTTAATCTTTTCGCCGTTAATTTTCGCTGTGCCAGATACTCGTAAAGGTTAAAACGCGTCACGGCGTCTTGCTGCGCTTCCTCCCAAAGCCGCTTTGCATCTTCCGGCTTGCTCTTTGTGAGCATCTTGAATCGTGTTTCCATCTGCATGAAATCCTGAACTTTGCGGGTGGGCGTCCGCGAATCGAGGGTCAGCGGATTCTCGCCTTGGGCAGCCCGTTCGGGGTTGTAGCGATAGAGCAGCCACTGTCCGGAATCGACCGCCGCTTTCTGGTTCGACATGGCGGTCGTCATGTTGATGCCGTGGGCGATGCAGTGCGAGTAGGCGATGATGAGGCTGGGGCCGTCGTAGGCCTCAGCTTCAAGAAATGCTTTCAGCGTGTGCTCGTCTTTCGCTCCCATGGCCACGCTGGCAACATACACGTTGCCGTAACTCATGGCGATCAGTCCGAGATCTTTCTTGCCGCCGGGCTTGCCGCCGGCGGCAAATTTGGCCACTGCGCCGCGTGGGGTGGACTTCGACGCCTGCCCTCCGGTGTTCGAGTAAACCTCGGTATCAAGTACAAGCACGTTGACGTTGCGCCCGCTGGCCAGCACATGATCGAGGCCGCCGTACCCGATGTCGTAGGCCCAGCCGTCGCCGCCAACCATCCAGACGCTTTTCTTCACCAGCATGTCGGCGACGGAAAGAAGTTGTTTGCGTCGGCGGAATTTATGCCGTGCAATTTTTCTTTCAGAAGATCCACTCGCTGGCGCTGTTCGTAAATATCGGCTTCGTCTTTCTGCGGAGAAGCGAGAAGCGCGGTTGACGAGTTCTTCTCCGATCGTTCCTGCCACGCGCTTCACCAGTTCTTGCGCGAACTCGGTTTGTTTATCGATGGAAAGCCGGAAGCCGAGACCAAACTCAGCGTTGTCTTCGAAGAGTGAGTTTGACCAGGCTGGTCCGCGCCCAGCCGCGTTCTTCGTCCAGGGTGTGGTTGGAAGATTGCCGCCGTAGATTGACGAGCACCCTGTGGCGTTGGCGATGATGGCGCGATCGCCAAACAACTGCGACATCAGCTTCAGGTAAGGAGTTTCACCGCAACCCGCGCAAGCGCCGGAGAACTCGAAGAGCGGCTCCTGAACTTGCTGCTGGCGGATGCTCGTGAGTTTAATATTGCGGCGGTCGAGTTCTGGAATCTTTAGAAAGAAATCCCAGTTGTCGCGCTCGGGCACGCGCAATGGAGGCTGCGGAACCATGTTGATGGCTTTCAGCCGCGTCTCTGCTTTATTCTTCACCGGACACACTTCAACGCAGATGCCGCAGCCGGTGCAGTCTTCCGGCGCTACCTGAATCGTGTAGTTGAGGCCTTGCCACTCTTTGTCGCGGGTCTCGGTCGATTTGAACGTTGCCGGCGCGCCCTCCAGTTCCTTCGAGTCGTAAACTTTGATGCGGATGACAGAGTGCGGGCAAACCATGGCGCACTTGCCGCACTGGATGCAAATCTTCTGATCCCAGGCGGGAATTTCGAGTGCCAGGTTTCGCTTCTCCCATTTCGCGGTTCCAGTGGGGAAGGTTCCGTCAACCGGAAATGCGCTGACCGGTAGCTCGTCGCCGCGTCCGGCATAAATCACGCCCAGCACATCGCGCTCGAATTCCGGCGCTGAGGGCGAGAATGGCGGAGGCATCTCAATCGCGCTGGTGAGTTCCGCCGGGACTTTCACTTCGAACAAATGCGCCAACGTCTCATCTACAGCCTTCATATTCTGGGCGACGATCTCTTCACCCTTCTTGCCGTAGGTGTAGCGAATTGATTTCGCGAATTGCCTCGATCGCCTGATCGGCAGGCAGCACTTTTGAAATGGCGAAAAAGCAGACTTGTAGAATCGTATTCATGCGGCTGCCCATACCGGTGTCGCGCGCTACCTGATAGGCGTCGATCACATAAAACTTCACGCGCTTTGCAATAATCTGTTGCTGAACTACGCGTGGAAGATGATCCCAGACCTCATCCGCACCGAACGGGCTGTTAAGCAGGAACGTGCCGCCGGGAGCTAAAGCGCTAAGCATGTCGTAGCGCTCGAGAAAGATCCACTGATGACAAGCGACAAAGTTGGCGCTCGAAACCAGATAACTGGAGCGAATTGGCTGAGGCCCGAAACGAAGATGCGAAATCGTTACCGCGCCTGACTTCTTCGAATCGTAAACGAAGTAGCCCTGGGCGTAGTTGTCAGTGTTCTCGCCGATGATCTTGATGGAATTCTTGTTCGCGCCCACCGTGCCGTCCGCGCCCAGACCGTAAAACATTGCGCGGACAACGTTCTCAGGCTCGGTTGAAAAGCTGCTGTCATACGAAAGGCTGCTGTGGCCAACGTCGTCCTGAATCCCAATGGTGAAATGATCTTTTGTTCGATGATCGGGCTGGTCGGTTTTCAGATTGTCGTAGATTGCCTTGACCATGGCCGGAGTAAATTCCTTGGAGGAAAGCCCGTAGCGTCCGCCCGTAACCTCGGCGACTGTTTTTCGAGGGCTGTAACCGGTCTTCACCCCCTCATGGAGCGCGTTCACGACTTCGAGATAAAGCGGGTCGCCAATCGCTCCTGATTCCTTGGTGCGGTCGAGGACCGCAATTTTGCGGACGCTGGCCGGCAGAGCCTCGAGAAAGGCCTTCACGGGGAACGGGCGGTACATCCGGACCTTCAACAGCCCCAACTTTTCACCTTGAGCGTTGAGGTGATCGATGGTTTCGTGTGCGACCTCGGCGCCTGAGCCCATCATCACGATCACGCGCTCAGCATCGGGCGCTCCGACATAATCAAAGAGATGATAAGAGCGGCCGACTTGCTCGGCGAATTTGTTCATCACCGATTGCACGATTCCAGGGCACGCGTCGTAGAAAGAATTTGCCCGCTCCCGCATCTGGAAAAACACATCGGGATTCTGCGCCGTCCCGCGCAATACGGGATGATCAGGCGAGAGCGCGCGCTGGCGATGCTCGAAGACGCGGTCCATATTAATGAGAGCACGCATATCGTCTTCCGTGAGCATCTGAATCTTGTTGACTTCATGCGAGGTCCGGAAGCCGTCGAAGAAGTGCAGGAAAGGAATGCGCGACTCGAGCGATGCGGCGTGCGCGATGAGCGCCATGTCCATCGCTTCTTGTACGGAATTGGAGCACAGCATGGCGAAACCGCAACTGCGCACCGACATCACGTCGGAGTGGTCGCCGAAGATCGAAAGTGCGTGCGTCGCTAACGTGCGCGCCGAAACATGGAAAGCCGTGGGCGTAAGTTCGCCCGCAATCTTATTCATGTTCGGAATCATCAGCAGCAAGCCCTGAGACGCTGTGAACGTGGTCGAGAGCGATCCGGTCTGCAGCGCGCCGTGAACTGCCCCAGCAGCGCCGCCTTCACTTTGCATCTCCATCACGTGGGGCACCGTTCCCCAGATATTCTGAATCCCCTGAGATGCCCATTCGTCAGCCCATTCGCCCATATTCGAAGAAGGAGTAATGGGATAAATCGCAATGACTTCGTTAACCCGGTAGGCGACATAGGCGACCGCCTCGTTTGCATCCATGGTTTTGAATTGGCGTTTCATAATTCGGCTTTTACCTGCAATGAAGTGTCTGTGATGTTCTGATTCCCACTGACTAAGAATGGATGATTCGGACGATACACGCAGCAAGACAAGTCACAGAGGCTTGTGATTTGCATCACAAACTCTGGTTTGTGAGGAGCGTCACATTAGCGTGTGCCGAGCAGCACAGCCAAAGCATTCCGTTCCAGCGGACACTGAAACAGAATAGGAGGCTTGTACATGCTCTCGCCATACGGAATGGAAATCGTCGAAAGCTGCTTAACCTGCAAGATGCGCGCCGATCGTCTTTTCTGCGATCTACCCCCGACCGCACTGCAGACATTTGAAAACATCAAGTTTGCAACCGCATATCCGCAGGGGGCCGTCCTGTTTGTCGAAGGGCAGTTGCCTCGGGGTATTTTCGTTATATGCAAAGGCAGCGTCAAGCTTTCCATCAACTCTCCGAACGGCAGGACCATGATCGTGAAGCTAGCCGAGCCTGGGGAAGTTCTCGGATTGAGTGCGACGGTTTCCGGCAAACCTTATGAGGTGACTGCCGAAACCCTCGGTCCCTGCCAGGTCAATTTCGTCAAGCGCGACGACTTTCTCCGGTTTCTGAAGGAAGATGTGGAGGCCTGCTTCAAAGTCGCCGAGCAACTGGGCGAGAAGTATCACAATGCCTGCAAGGAAGTGCGTTCGCTGGGCTTATCCCATTCCGCCGCCGAGAAACTGGCAACGTTGCTCTTGGAGTGGAGTTCCAAAAACGGAGGGGCGGGCAAACCGGAACTTCGGTTGAAGCTCAGACTCACACATGAGGAAATCGCTCAGATGATCGGAACCTCCCGCGAAACAGTTACAAGGCTGTTTGCAGAATTGAAGAAGCGTGAGATCGTGCAGTCGAAGGGCTCGACCCTGGTGATCCGCAACACGGGTGCGCTACGCGACATCGCGAATCACAATTAGCTCTCGCCAGCTTCGGGAACCGCAGACGGAAATCACTCCTGCAAACGCGCTGGAAAAAACATCGATCCCACCCAAACGTCCAACATTTAACACGACTTCGTTCCCGTGACCAAGATCACAATTTCCGGTGATGACTGTCACCGCTGGAAGATTAACCCTGATTTATCGTTGTGCCGTGGGTGGGGCCACAGGGCCCGCTTCCAGTGGGAGGCTAACCGCAATGACTACTTCAAACGGCGATGGACATCATGCAACTCATGCGAATCCGAGTCACGTAAATCAGGGGAACCAAACCAACCAAAACAAGCCCCGGCTGATTTTCTGGGAGCTGACCAAAGGCTGCAATCTGCGCTGCATCCACTGCCGCGCGAGCGCCACAGAGTTGAGTTCTCCCGATGACCTTTCGACGGAAACCGCGAAGGCGATCATCGATCAGATCGCCGAAGTGTCGAGTCCAATTCTCGTGCTGAGCGGTGGCGAACCGCTGTTCCGTTCGGACATTTTCGAACTGGCGCGGTATGGCACCGAAAAAGGCTTGCGCGTCGCGCTGGCCACGAATGGCACGCTGGTTACAAAACAGGTCGCGCAAAAGATCGTCGATAGTGGTGTGAAGCGGGTTGCCATCAGCCTCGACGGCGCTGATGCGCTGACGCATGACACTTTCCGCGGTATTCCCGGCGCATTCGATGCCGCCATTACCGGTTTCCGCAATCTCAAAGCTCTCGGCATGTCGGTGCAGATCAATACCACCATCGCCCGTCATAATGCCCATCAGCTTCCGCATGTGCTCGAACTGGCGAAGTCCATCGGAGCCGATGCGCTGCATACGTTCCTGTTAGTGCCGGTAGGCTGCGGTGTGGATATTGCCGCCGAGCAGATGGTTCCTCCCGAAGAATACGAGCGGATGCTGAACTGGTTCTACGATCAGTCTCTCGAAGGTGGCATCGAGATGAAAGCCACCTGCGCGCCGCATTACTTCCGTGTGGTTCGTCAGCGCCGCGCGGCAGAGCACCGGTCTGCGGCAGCGGCCGCCCAGGCTGCGCAGCCCGTGATCGATGCTGCGCCGGCTATCGGCCCAACCGACATGACGATGCCCGGCTCAACTGGTATCGAACTCAAGCCCCAAGGCATCGGCAAGGCTGTCGGACATCCTGGCACTCATCCTTCCGACATGAACGCCATGACCAAGGGATGCCTGGCCGGAACCGCGGTTTGTTTCATCTCGAATCAGGGCGAGGTCTATCCCTGTGGATATCTGCCGGCTCTGGCGGGGGATCTGAAAGTGCAGTCGTTTGCTGACATCTGGGCGAACTCGCTGGTGTTCAATGAACTCCGCGATGTCAACAATCTGAAAGGCAAGTGCGGTTGCTGCGAGTTCCGCAACGTGTGCATGGGTTGCCGCGCGCGAGCCTACGCCGCTACCGGCGACTTTCTCGACGAAGAGCCCTTCTGCGTCTACGAACCGCGCACCAAAAGTGTGAAGGAGATTGCGCCGGCCGAGGCTTCGCATTGAAGACCGCGGCATCGCCGGTCGAACGGCTTTCACGGCCGGGGCTGGTCCGGATTCCGGCCGTTGGTCCTAAACCGTTGAACGTGTTCTTCCGCAGTCAGGTCATTTATCTTTTCATTGCCTTGGTTGGTTGCGCAATTTTCTGGGCCATTGGCCAGCCCATCAATCCCTGGACTGTCATTTTGTACTCGCTGTGCATCGGCAATTTCGTTTCGCCTCCTCTGCAATGGCTGCATGCGCTGGACGAAAGACCTGCATCCTATGACTGGCTGATCTTCCTGGCCCTGCTATGCTTTTTGATGTTTCCCGGCGGGTCAATTCACGCCAATCGAGGGTGAGACTCCACAATCCCGTCCCTGAATTCCGCTATTTCAACAAACAACACTCCTAACTATCTGATAACAAAGGGCGACCACCCTTTGCCGGAAAATTATGTTTGGCCCTCAGGATGCCGTTCGGAACAGTAGCAGCGAGGAGTTGAAGCTTTGGAACCTACTCTCATGGTGGTGGGCCTGAATTACCGCACAGCCCCAGTGGCCGTGCGCGAGCGCTTCTGGATCAGCGAGGACCGGCGCTATGAAGCCCTGGTGCAGTTGTCAAGGGCCGAAGGCATTGAAGAAGTCATTGTGCTGGCCACTTGCAACCGCACGGAATTCCTGCTGTGGGCGAAGGATGTCACTTTGGCCGCCAACTCCGTGATGCGGCTGCTCGGTTCCCAGTATGGACTTATGCTGTGCGAGTGGAAGCATTTCTACCGCCTGCTGGACGAGGCCGCGCTGCTGCACATCTTTCGCGTCGCTTCCAGCCTCGACTCCATGGTGCTCGGCGAACCTCAAGTCATCTCCCAGGTGAAACAGGCCTGGCAGCAGGCGCAGAAAGTCGGGGCGACAGGCCGATTTCTCGATGCGGTGATGCAAAAAGCGCTGGGAGTTTCGAAGCGCGTGCGCAGTGAGACAGCGATTGGCAACGCGGCGGTTTCGATTCCTTACGCGGCTGTGGAGCTTACGCGCCAGATCTTCGGGACATTGGATAACAAGAACGTTCTCCTTTTAGGCGCGGGCAAGATGGGCGAACTTTCCGCGCGCGGCTTGCTCAACCACGGCGCGAGTTCCATCAAAGTGATCAACCGCACGCTCGAGCACGCGGCCGAACTTGCCACGAAACTGGGTGGAACAGCGATTGCGTTTGAAGAGCGCTGGCAGCACATGGCAGAGGCCGACATCATTATTAGTTCGACTTCGTGTCCGCATTCGATTCTGAGTCGCCAGGAAGCCGAGAACCTGATTCACGGGCGTACCGATCGGCCGCTGGTGATCGTTGACATCGCGATGCCGCGCGACATTGACTCCGCGGTGCGCGAGGTCAAGGGCGTTTTCCTCTACGATCTTGATGACCTGGAAAATGTTGTCGATCACAATGCGGGCGAGCGGGAAGCGGCCGCTGCCGAAGCGCAAAAAATTTTGCAGGCGGAGGCGCAAGGCTTCCGCCGCAAGCTGATGGCGGAGCGAGTGGTGCCGACGATTGTCGCGCTACGCCAGCGGCTTGATGAGATTTGCCGGCAAGAACTGGATACGTTTCGACAGGAGAACGGACCGTTCTCCAAGGACCAGGACGAAATGATGGATGCAATCATGTCCCGGATGACGCAGAGAATCGCTGGGTCCCTGGCCCGCGAACTCAAGGAACTTCCAGAAAGGGTGGAACAGGAACAGATGACAGCTTTAGTGCAACGCCTATTCCACCTGCAAACGCCGGAACAGGCGCTTGCCGGCACCATTTCTTAAGGGCAGCTTCTAGCTTCTAGCTCCTAGCTTCTCGCTTCTTCTCGCCTCCTCTTCCGGACTTCCTGCTCCTGCGAAGGGACGGTACATCGCTGTGAATTTCGGCCTGAAAATAAAGTTTGGAGCTTCATTGCGGCGCGCATTATACGAATCGCTCACAAATTGAAGCTCTCGATAGCCCCTCCTCCCTCCCATCACTGGAATCATCCAGTTAGCGCGAAAATCCCTGCCAAATCGATAGCCCATCCTTTCAACGGGTTTTTCCTTCCAGAATCTACAGTAGACCGGGTATGGACCGGGATTGGCTACCTCCGCATCATTGCTTTGGTTTGACCACATTCAAAGTGATGAGGCTTTTGACGCCGTCGCTTCTGTTTACTCACCAAAGAAGTAAGGAGAAATCCGCCATGCGCTGTTTACTTAGCAGGTTTGCGGTAGCAGTGTGCTTTTTTCTTGTGGGTGGCTGCGCCACGTTGGCTATCGGGCAGAGTGCAGAGCAGGTTACACCGCCGCACGCCGTGGGAGTGAATCCGCCGGCGGTGCGGCCGGCTCCGCTCCATACTGAAATCTATGCGCCCCCGAGCACCACACCTCCGTACTGGACAAAACTTAATAATGCTCCTCCGGTTTCTGTGGGAGCGATGCTGTTGCTTACTGACGGCCGGGTATTGGTCATGAAGAGCCAAACTGCAGTGGCACGAGGTTGCGCCGGATCGGATTATACGGCGTGGTACTTCCTGACTCCCGATATCAACGGCAGTTACGTCAATGGAACCTGGAGTCAGAAGCTGCGAGCCTGCCGATCCGATTATGGTCCTCTTTATTTCGGCTCGGCGGTATTGCCAGACGGCAATGTGGTTGTCGATGGTGGTGAGTATCTGTGTCCTGCGGGCAATGCCTTCCGGAAGGACCATGGACCAATCTTGCCGCCTTCTACGATGCCGCGACCAATACATGGACTTCATTGGCGCCTCCCACTACTCCAACTCCGTGGGCCACATTGGCGATGCGCCGAGTCCGTTGTGCTGCCAAATGGAACCTACATGCAGGCGGATTGCTGTGGTGTTGTCGCTGCAGATGCAAAGCGCTCCGATGGCCGCCTACTTTGACGAAGCGAGCCATGAGCTGGACGGAGCTGAACGAATCCACCAAGTTCGACGAATTCGACGAAGAAGGTTGGACGCTGCTTCCAAACGGCAAAGTTCTGACGGTAGATGCATACGTGGCGTGTCCGAGCGACCAACCAGCGTTGCACGGCGGCGGGCAACAGTGGAAGCAATTCAGAACTCTGGAATCCCGAAGCACGCAAGACCTGGAGCAGCGCCGGCAGCACCATCGTGCAATTGTGGGACTCGAACTGCGGCGCCGGAAGCGGAAGCTACGAAGTGGGGCCAGCGAGTTCTGCGGCCGGATGGAACGGTTTTTTACACTGGCGCGAGCGATTGTGAGGCGGGGCACACGGCGATTTATAACTCTGTCGACCGGAGATGGACGAAGGGTCCTGACTTCCCGAATAAAGATGCGGCCAATGATGCGCCGGCTTCGATTGAAATCAATGGCAATGTGATTGTGATGGCCAGTCCTTATGAGGGCACGTTCATGCTGCGCCGTCAAAGTTCTATGAGTGGAATGGCACCAGGCTGAACGCGTTCCCGGCGCCGCCGAATGCCGTTAATGATGCTTCGTTTGTCGGCCATCTGCTGGTGCTTCCAAGCGGCCAGATCATGTTCACCGATTTCACCACCGATGTGGAAATCGCTGACTACCGCGGGCACGTATAAGGCATCGTGGCGGCCGACGATCAGCACGGCTCCCAAGTCGGTGAAGCCCGGAGTAGACGGATTATTCGATTTCCGGAACGCAGTTCAATGGCCTGACGCAGGGGTCTGCTTACGGCGACGATTTTCAGGATGCGACCAATTATCCGCTGGTGCGCATTGTGAACAATGCCACGTGGCATGTCTTCTACTGCAAGACGCACAACCACAGCACCATGGGCGTGGCCACCGGGAACGCGAAAGTATCCACGTTGTTCGATGTTCCTGCCGACATCGAGGCTGGGAGCGCAGCAAGATTTATGTGGTGGCGAACGGCATTCCGTCGGAGGCGAAGAGCATTACTGTGCAATAGGCCGCAGGGGAGCATCCTTAGGCCTGTTTTAGACGTCCTCAGAGGCGGCGGTCTGTGCGCCTTCGTCGTCGCCGCGGATTAGGCCGAATTTCTTTAGCTTGTAGCGGAGGGCGTCGCGGCTTATGTCGAGCAGCTTGGCGGCGTGGGTTTGGTTGTTGTTGGCCTGGCGCATGGCCAGTTCGACCATGGCGTGTTCTACCTCTTCTAAAGATGTCCCGCCTTCGGGGATGTAGAGGCGGGGCAACATGCGGCCGTTGGGCAGCGGTTGGCCGCCGTCGGCGGGGCTGGTGCGTTCGAAGACGGTGCGGCCTCCGGATTCGCCTACGGAGAATGGCAGATACAACGGGCGCAGCAGCGGTTCGTCTTCCAGGATCATGCCGCGTTCGATGGTGTTTTTGAGCTCGCGGACGTTGCCGGGCCAGTTATGAGTGAGAATCAGCCGGCGAGTTTCTTCGGTGATGCCGCGAATTGATTTCTTGAAGCGGCGGTTGTAGCGGTCGATGAAGTGCTCGACCAGGGGCATGATGTCTTCTTTGCGGTCGCGCAGCGGAGGGATGAAGATGGCGATGATCGCGAGACGATAATAAAGATCCTGGCGGAACTGGCCTTCGCGGACGGCTTTTTCCAGATCACGGTTGGAGGCGGCGATTACGCGGACATCCACCTGCATGTCTTTGAGGCCACCTACGCGGCGGATTACCTGGTCTTCGAGTACGCGCAGCAGCTTGGCTTGCAGCAGCGGAGAGAGTTCGCCGATTTCGTCGAGGAAGAGGGTGCCGCCGTCGGCGGCCTCGAAGAGTCCCTTCTTCATCTGCTTGGCGTCCGTGAATGCGCCTTTTTCGTGGCCGAAGAGTTCGGCTTCCATCAGTGTTTCGGGGATGGCTGAGCAGTTGATGGCTACGAAGGGTTTCTCCTGGCGTGAACTTTCGTAGTGGATGGCTTTCGCGAAAAGATCTTTGCCGGTGCCGCTTTCGCCTTGAATCAAGACCGTGGTGGCTTCGCTGGCGGCAACCTTGCGGACGAAGTTCATCAGCTCGGTCATCTTGGAGGAGACGCTGATGACGCTGTCGTAGCCGACTCCCTGGCGAACCTCGCTGCGCAGCGATTGGACTTCGGTGCGCAGCTTGGTGGCTTCGAGCGCGTTCTTGATGGTGACGTGAAGCTCGTCGAAGTCGACGGGCTTGCCCACGAAGTCGTAGGCGCCGAGCTTGAGCGCAGCCTTGACGTCGTCCAGTTGAGGGTCGGCGGTGATCATGATGACGGCGCGGGCATCGCCGCTTTTCTTGAGTTGATCTAGTACTTCGATGCCAGTGAGGTCGGGCATGCGGACATCGAGCAGGACCAGGTCGGGGGATTCACGCTGGGCTAGTTTGAGCGCTGGACCGCCGGAGTCGGCTTCGATTACTTGATATCCCCACTCTTCGCACTTCTGGCGGAGCGACCAGCGGACCAGGCGCTCGTCGTCCACGACCATGATTTTCTCGGTGGGCATCGGTGTTTAATTTACTACGAAAGAGAGGGAAAGTGTTTTGAATGGCCAGATCCACGCGTCGGCATCCAGACGCCGCTGGCACATTGGATGGGAACCTCCACCACTCGCCGCGAAACCGTCAAGATCCTGCCGCCGATGTCGCCCCGGCTCACGCGCTAACTACTACGCGGCGGTCAGAACACGGTGATAGGATAGCGTGGAACTGGTTACTGAACCGAGTGAGGGGAAGACACTTTTGAAGACGCAGGCCGTGTGGTTCGTCGCAGTTGTGTTGTTGGCGGGACTCACCGCGTGTGACCGGGGACATCGCCATAAAGGGCCGGAGATTACCACGCCTTACGCGGCGGTGCTGCTGGATAATAATCAGCTTTATTACGGCAAGCTGGTGCATGCCGGTTCAAGTTTTCCCGAGCTGACCGATGTGTATTACATCCAAAGCGCGGTCAACCAGGAGACCAAGGAAGTGAAGAGCGTGCTGGTGCGGCGCGGCAATGAAGTGCACGGCCCGGACCGCATGTTTCTGAACTCGCGCCACATCGTCCTGATCGAGCCCGTGGGCACGAACTCAAAAGTGGCGAAACTGATCGAAGAGGACAAAGGCAAACAGTAGCTGCCTGGGCGCAACTTGTCAGCTGGGTTTCGTTTCACAGCGTTTTCGGCATCGGAGGAGGGCGTGGAGTCCTCGGCCGATGCCGCTTTTGTCTGTACGCTTGCTGGCCTGAGACCTTTCCTCGCGGCTTCTGGTTTAGAATCGAGACGCCGACTGCAGTCCCGGCCTGATCGTGACGCTGAGACCCTGATTCCGAGATAAAGATGATTCCATCCCGCCGGAGCGCTTTTTCCCCCATCCGTCATGCCGGCGTTTTATTTCTTCTGGCGGCGACGCTCGCGCTTTTTCCCGCTTGCCGCGGCTCGGCGCGGGCCAGAGAGCATGTCGAAAAAGGGAACCAATACTTCGCACAGAAGCAGTTCTCCGCGGCGGAGAACGAATACCGGCAGGCCATTCAGATCAAACCTGGTTTCGCCCAGGCGTATTACCGGCTGGGGCTTTTGCAGATCCGGCAGGAATATCCCGCAGCGGCCAGCAAGTCTCTGGCGCGCGCGGTTGAGCTTGACCCCAAGAATCTGGACGCTCGTCTGCACCTTGGCGACCTGCAGATCTCTTCGACTCAGTATGTGGAAGCTCGCCAGCAAGCCGAGGCAGTTCTGAAGCAAGATGGGAAGAGCGCCGGGGCGCACCGTCTTCTGGGGCAGGTCGCGCTCCATCAGATGCAGTACATTCCGGCGGAAACTGAACTGAAGGAGGCCATCGCGATCGATCCGCGCGACCCGCAGACTTACGAAGTCCTGGGGCTCGCGCAGTTGCTCGATGCTGAGTACGGCGCGGCGGAAAAGAGTTTTCAGACCGCAGTCGATGTTAAGCCGGATGACCCTCAGACCTATATCAACCTGGCGGATTTTTACAGAGGCCAGAACGCTGCGGATCGCGCCGAGCAGGTTTTGCGGCAGGGAATCGGCAAAGATCCGAAGGCGGTTGAGTTACCCATCGCTTTGGCCGGCCTTTATTTCGAACGCAACCGACTGGTTGATGCAAAACATCTGCTCGATCAGACGGAAGCGGATGAGAATGATTATCCTGACGGCCGCGGCGCCGTCGCCACGTTCTACCTGGATAATGGCGACGCGGCTTCGGCCCTCGAACGCTTTCGCGCTCTCGTGAGCAAGAACGATCACGATGAGGCAGCCGCCGAGAAAGTCGCCGAGTGTTATTTGCAGTTGCGCCGTTGGCCGGATGCCGAGCAGTGGATTGAGCAGCGCGACAAGAACCACAAAGATGCGGACTTCCGGCTGCTGCGGGCGCGAAGTTATTTAGGCGCGTTCCGGCTGCGCGAAGCCGCGGCCGAATTGCAGAGTCTGATCAAAGACTCTTCGGATTTGCCGGCGGTGTATTTCTACCTGGCGCAGGTGTATTCGTCGCAGGAGCAGGGTGCGCAGGCGCAACAGGCGCTCACCCAAGCGCTCCGGGTGCAGCCGGGATATTTGCCCGCCCTGTTGGGTCTGGGTAATATTAGCTTGCAGCAAAGCGATGGGAACGCCGCCCTAGGCTACGCCAGCCGGATCATTGTCACCAGCTTTTGGCTGGCCGATGCGCACGTTCTGACGGGCAGTGCCTTTCTGTTGCTGGGAGATACGAACCAGGCGCAGAGAGCTTTCGAACTTGCGGCCGGATTGAATCCCCGCAGCCCCGTGGCCCAGGAGCGGCTTGGCCGAGTGCTGGCCGTGAAGGGTAACTACGGGGAAGCGGAAAAGGCTTATGAGACCGCGCTGGGGATCACCCCGGATTATGCTCCGGCGCTGAATGGACTGGCCGAGGTTCTCGCCAAAGAAGGGAAGGCAAAGCAGGCGAGCGCGCGCATCGATCGGCAGATCGCCGCTCAGCCCAAAGCCTCCCAGCTGTACGTTGCCAAAGCGGAGTTTTGCATCACGCAGAAAGACTGGGCCTGCGCTGAGCATAGCTATCAGCAAACTCTGGCAATTAACCCCTACTACGTGAACGGCTATCTCGCTCTGGCTCACATCTATGCCGCTACGAACCGCCCACAGGGCATGATCCAGGCGTATGAGGCGGCGCGCACCAAGTTTCCCGAGTACCTTCCCACCTACATCCTGCTGGCCCAGGTTTACGAATACGTCGGCAACGCGGACCAGGCGCGCCAGACCTATCTGGATGCTTTGAAAGTCGATCCAAATTCCTATCAGGCGATGAGCAATCTGGCGCGGCTCTATGCGGACCATGGCGGCTCCCTAAGCGATGCCCTGGAACTCGCGCAGAAAGCCAAAACGGAGCAACCCGATGATCCCGGCGTCAACGATACTCTGGGCTGGATCTACTATAAGCAGGGGCTATACCGCTCGGCGGTGCCGGCACTTGAAGCCGCAGTGGCTAAGAATCCGCAGGTTGCCAAATTTCAGTTTCATCTGGGAATGGCGTATCTTGCAGCCGGGCAGCCCGCGCAAGCTCACAACAGCTTGCAGAGTGCTCTGCAAGCGGGACTCAACGAGGAGGACGCGCGGTCGGCGCAGGAGGCTCTGCAGAAGTCCGGCTCCTAGCTTGATCTGCTCTTACTGCCGGAGTGGCAGCGCGTTCAAAACCCCTTGTTGCTTGGCGATCAGCGCCTGCACGCCCTGCCGCGCAAATGCCAGCATCTTTGCGAACTGCATTTCGTCGAATGCCTGCCGTTCCGCAGTGGCCTGCACTTCGACCATCTTGTGTCCGGCGGTCATCACGAAGTTCATGTCGACATCGGCGCGCGAGTCTTCTTCATAGCAAAGGTCGAGCAGAACTTCTCCATCGACGATTCCTACGCTCACTGCGGCGACAAAGTCTCTCAACGGAACCGAAGTCAAAGTTCCGGCCTCTACTAATTTTTCGAGCGCCAGTCCCAACGCTACGAATGCGCCCGTGATCGACGCCGTGCGCGTGCCGCCGTCGGCCTGAATCACGTCGCAATCAATCCAGATGGTGCGCTCGCCCAGTCGCGCCAGATCGGTCACGGCGCGCAGCGACCGGCCAATCAGGCGCTGGATTTCGTGCGTGCGCCCGCTCGGGCGCCCCTTCGCCACTTCCCGCGGCGTGCGCGTCAGGGTCGCGCGCGGAATCATCGCGTACTCGCTAGAGATCCATCCTTTGCCGGAGTTGCGCAGAAATGGTGGCACGGTCTCTTCGATCGAAGCGGTACAAATCACCCGCGTGTTGCCAACTTCAATCAGCACCGATCCTTCCGCCGTAGTAATGAAATCAGGAATGATCGTAACCGGGCGAAGCTGATCAGTCGTGCGATTATCGGAGCGATAGAACATAAGGAACGATTGTAAACGATACATTGCCTCGCAGCGGCGTGACTGCAATCACACTTTATGCTCCACCTTTACAAACTCTATGCAATTCTTCACCAATCTCTATCTAACCTACTCAGAACCCCGTGGTCTAATGCGCCAGAGAGTGGATTAAGACTCTCGAATCGCCACTTGAACGGAAGGCTTCAACCTTCAACAGGAGGCACCCGATGTCGTCAAACGATCACCTTCACACCCTATCGACCACAGCGTTCCAGTCTCTGGCCAAAACCAAAATCGCGCAAAGCATTGCCCTAGCGGCCACTCTGCTCTTAGCTATAGCGAGTTTTGCGCAGGGGAAACCATCGCCGAATCCGCAACCTGATTCTCGGGGTAACTCGCAAAGTACGATATCCACTGCAAAACCTGCGGCCGAAGCCGCTACTATAACCGTTCCCGCGGGAACCAGCATCGCTCTCGTGCTCACCCATCCCATTCAGAGCCGCTATATCCATCGCGGAGACGACGTCTATGCTCAGGTCATTTCTGCCGTCACCGCCGGCAGACAAGTCGTCATTCCGCCCGGCACACTGGTTCAGGGAAAGGTAGACAAGCTCGGCCGTAACGGCAACCGCGGCGAACTTCACCTGCAGTCTATGTCGATCACGTACCCCGACGGCTATGTCGCCACGATCGCCGGACCGATAACTCTCGAGAGCGATGAAGGCTACGCCCTGAAAGATCCTGGACAAGGCCATATGTTCGGCGCAATCGCCCTGCCCGCGGCCGGCTTCGGCATCGGCGCATTGATCGGACACGCCGTTGCCAACCCGCAACCGAACACGATCACCAGCACTCTTCCGCCCGGCTGCACCGGGCCGCCGCCGGGTTGCCTGACCTCAAGCGTGACCGGCCCCGGCAGTCCTGGGAAAAGCACAGTCATCGGCGCCGCCGTTGGCGGAGGAATAGGGATAGCGGCCATGTTCGCGCTGCTTTTCCATACCCACAATTTCTTTCTTGACGTGGGCGCGCCCATCGAGATGGTCCTGCCGCGCGCTTTAACTCTGGAAGGTGATGAAGTCGCCGACGCCGCCCGCGACTCCACGCAACGTCCCGCATCGGAGCCAGCTCCGGGACCGTAAACGACGCCTGACAGATTTCGTCTCGTGCATCGGCGGAGAGTTTTCCTCGACCTCTCCGCCGAGTTACACTCGTACCTTCAAAGCATCACTGACTACTATCCACCGATCATGCCGACTCTAATCCCGCAACCCACGCGCATCCAATCCGCGGGCAACAAGCCCAAGCTCATCGACGAGTACGTCGGACGTGTTAACTCGCAGACTTCCTCCACCAGCATAGCCCACATGCGAAGTCCCGGCGGATGGCTAGAGCCCGGCCAGACTCCTGCTTTTGACGAGTTCACCATCGTCCTTAAAGGCACATTGCGCGTGGAGCACAAAGAAGGATCAATCGACGTGGCCGCCGGACAAGCCGTGATTGCTCACGCCGGCGAGTGGATTCGTTACTCCACTCCTCACGAAGGCGGCGCCGAATATATCGCAGTGTGCCTGCCGGCGTTCTCCATGGAAACCGTTCATCGCGACGACCCCTAGTTCAAGGGAGTCTGCCCTTGTTCAGGCTAAGAGCCAACAGACCGGAGTTGCCTCACTCCCACTCAATCGTCCCCGGAGGTTTCGAAGTAACGTCATACACCACGCGGTTCACACCTTTCACTTCGTTCACAATGCGGGTGGAGATTCGCTTCAGCACTTCGTGGGGCAGGGCAACCCAGTCGGCGGTCATGCCGTCTTCCGAACTCACGGCCCTAATCGCGCATGTGTAAGCATAGGTGCGCATGTCGCCCATCACGCCCACTGACATCACCGGCAAAAGTACGGCAAAGGACTGCCAGATTTTGGTGTACAGGCCGGCGTTTTTCACCTCGGTGACCACAATGTCGTCGCACTCACGCAACAGCGTCAGGCGCTGCGGCGTGACTTCTCCGAGAACTCGGACCGCCAGTCCCGGGCCGGGGAACGGCTGGCGCTGCAAGATTTCCTCCGGCATTCCGAGGTCGCGGCCGATTTTGCGGACTTCATCTTTGAACAAATCTTTCAGCGGCTCGATCAGCTTGAGCTTCATCTTCTCCGGTAGTCCGCCCACGTTGTGATGCGACTTGATCACCTGCGACGGCCCGCGCACCGAGCGCGACTCGATCACGTCCGGATAGAGCGTTCCTTGCACCAGCCATTTGACCTTGCCTTCTTTCTTCTCAATGCGGCGCGCTTCCCGTTCAAAAACTTTGATGAATTCGTTGCCGATGATTTTGCGCTTCTTCTCCGGATCGCTGACTCCTTTGAGTTTATTGAGAAAACGATCGGTGGCGTCGACCGCATCCAGGTGAAGACCAAGCTTGTCGCGCAGCGTCTTCTGGACTTTCTCGAACTCGTTTTTGCGCAGCACGCCGTTGTTCACGAAGATGCAGGTCAGCCGTGACCCCTCGGCCCCGCTCGGGGCATGCTTTCCGCTTGCACTGCGCAGTGCGCGATCGACGAGCACCGCTGCCACGGACGAATCCACCCCACCGGAAAGCGCGCAGATGGCGCGTCCGCTTGCCCACCTGTTGCTCACCTGTTCAACGGTTGAATCGATGAAGTGCTGCGGCGTCCACGTCGGTTTCGCGCCGCAAATATTGAACACGAAGTTGCGCAGGATTTCTGTGCCATTGCGCGTGTGGTGAACTTCGGGATGGAACTGCACGGCAAACCACTTCTTCGCGACGTTCTGGATTCCCGCGACAGCATGAGACGTCTTGGCCGTCAGCTCGAATCCAGGAGGCAATTCCAGCGCCTCGTCGCCATGCGACATCCATACCGGCTGCCGCTTCGCCAGTCCCTGAAACAGGGCTGACTCGGCGACGATGTCGACTTCCGCGTGGCCGTACTCGCGCTTCTCCGCTGGACGCACCTTGCCGCCCAGCGTGTGCACCATGAACTGCAGTCCGTAGCAGATGCCAAGCACAGGCAGGCCCAGTTCGAAAAGGCGCGGATCTGCCGGCGGCGCGTCTTTGTCATAGACCGACCACGGCGCTCCCGAGAGCACAATGCCGACAGGCGCGCAGCTCTTGATCTCGTTGAGCGAAGCTGTGCACGGCAGCACAACGGAAAAAACATTGTGTTCGCGGATGCGGCGCGCGATGAGCTGCGAATACTGCGCGCCGAAGTCGAGGATGACGATGGACTGATTGAGCGGTGACGGCGGCGGACCTGGATTGTTTTTCCACTGATGAGTGTCTCAAATCAGATGGCCGGTGTAAAGGAGTCTATTCCGCTGCAAGCAGGACGTAGCAAGCTACATCTCTGCAGCTAGGTTTGGAACGTCGCTGAGGATCGGCTCGTCGATCGGTCTGGTCTGAGGTGCTCGGGGCGGAGGGGCAGGCGAATCGGCTGAGGCCGACGAAGCCAGAGCCTCCGGCACTTCGGCGATGCAGATGTATCCCGGCGAGGCGCGCCACGTATAACCAGTCCACGACGGCGAAATATCGCGAGCGTGAACAGAATGACGGCTGCGATTATGGGCCGCGCCGGAGCGACTCGGATGAAAGCAAGCGGCAACGAAACAGCTGATTGTAGCCCGACTAAGGGCGGCCAGGTGGGCCAAGCCGAGTCCAGGTACTCACGGCGAAAAGCGGCCCCGAACGCTCCCGGAAAAAGGTGACAGCGGCGGAGATAGCACCGATTGCGTCCTCGCCGTCGCGCACGGCGAATATGCCGGCCAGCGACAGCAACCAGTTCAGCGCTGCGCCACACTATGCAGATTAATCCGGCAAGCGGCGGAAAAAGAATGAAGAGCGAGGCCTGGACGCAGGTTTGCAGCAGGAGAAGCAAAGCCGGCGAGAATTGCCGCGCCGATAAAGGCGAGGATAGCAGCCAGCGCCAGGGCCACGCGCAAGAAGTTGAGGCCGGATCAGCGAGCGCAAGGCTGCCTGATCGACTCATATGTGCCTCGGAAGAGATCGTTTTAGGCGAACTGTCTCACGGAAGTAATCGAGCAGAGCGCGGACTGTGGCGGCGCGGCCGACGGAAGCGGCCAGAATCCACAGCAACGACAGCGCAACGACCGCGAGTAACGCAGCCAGACGCAGCGACTAAGACTGCCGCGAAGGATGTGACCGATCGCTCTCCCCACGAGCAACGGTTGTCTTGTCCAGAGGAGAGCCGCGTCGCCATGGTTCACCGGCAACGTAGTCGAGATATTCGATGAAGGAGAAAAAGAATAAACTTGAAGGCGACTGCGCCGACCGTCCAGCGCCAACGATCTCGGCCACGTCAGCGAAGGCCGGCGAAAGGCGGCGCGAAAGCCTTCGACGGTAGGTGAGATGCGGGACATGAGCTGCTACTTGACGACGATGTTCACCAGCTTGCCGGGGACGTAGATCTTTTTCACGATTTGCTTGCCGGCGATGGCGGATTGCACTTTCTCGTCGGCGAGCGCACGCTCGACGACGAAATCTTCGCGACGCGTCGGCAGGCACAACGACGCGGCTGCGCAGCTTGCCGTTGATCTGCACCGGGATTTCGAGTTCTTCTTCCTTCGCGAGCGCAGCGTCGTATTTTGGCCATGGAGCTTTGAGCAGGTTTCCTTTTTCGCCGAGCATCTCCCAGAGTTCGTGAGCGAGATAGGGCGCGAATGGCGCGAGCAAGAACAGGATCCATTGACTCGCTTGGTGCTCCAGGCCAAATCCTCAGCCGGAATGATTCGCCGGCGGAGCATATCCGTGCCCCATGCTCGAAAGCACATTCTCAAGCTCCATCATGGCCGAGATTGAGGTATTGAAGTGCCAGCGGCCCTGGAAATCGTCGGTGACGCGCTTGATCGTCTGGTGCAGCTTCCGCTGCACGACGCGCTTGCGAGCGGCAGGTCCGCCGGCATCGGTTCTGACGCCAAATCGGCGATACCGATCAGGCTTCGCCTGTTCGCGTCACGAACGCGATAAACCGTCCCAGGAATCTCTGGATGCCTTCGATGCCCGAATCCTGCCAGTCGAGATCGCGATCGGGCGGCGCGGCGAACAGGCTATAAAGGCGCGCGGCATCGGCGCCGTAGCGGGCGACCATTTCGTCCGGGCTGACGACGTTGCCCAGGCTCTTCGACATTTTTGCGCCATCCTTGATCACCATGCCTTGCGTGAACAGGTGCTCGACGGGTTCGTCGTTGGTGACAAGGCCCATGTCGCGCATGAACTTGGTCCAGAAGCGCGAGTAAATAAGGTGCAAAATGGCGTGCTCGACGCCGCCGATGTACTGGTCGATGGGGAACCAATACTGCGCGATCTTCGAATCGAACGGAGCGTCGGTCGTTGTGCGCGTCAGTGTAGCGATAGAAATACCAGGACGAATCGACGAACGTGTCCATGGTATCGGTCTCGCGGCGCGCCGGGCCGCCACACTTGGGACAGGTCGCGTTGACGAACCCGGGCAATTTGCCGAGCGGCGATCCACCGGCGAGCGTGATCTCCACATTTTCCGGCAAAATCACCGGCAAATCTTTTTCGGGCACGGGGACGATTCCATCCTTCTCGCAATAAAGCATGGGGATGGGCGTGCCCCAATAGCGCTGGCGCGAAATTCCCCAGTCTTTCAGGCGATAAGTGACGGTGGCCTTGCCGAATCCATTCTGCTCGGCGAACGCGGACATCTTCTTGATCGCATCGGCGCACTCGAGGCCGCTGTACGGGCCGGAATTGATCAGCATGCCCTCGTGCGCCATAAACGGAAGCGGCGGCTCGGTGACGGTTTCCTCCGGTCGTTCGAGATGGGAAGAACCACGAGGCGGATTTCGAGTTTGTATTTCTTTGCGAACTCGTAATCGCGCTCGTCGTGCGCGGGCACGCTCATGATTGCGCCGGTGCCGTAATCCATGAGGATGTAGTTCGCTACCCAGACGGGAATCTTTTCGCCATTGAAAGGGTTGATGGCATAGCGGCCGGTGGGACGCCGTGTTTCTCGATCTCGCCAATGTCGCCCATCTCTTTGGCTTTGCGCTGCTCGGCGATGAGTTGATCGACCTTGGCGCGAAGATCAGGATTATTGGCCGCGAGATCGGCGACGATCGGATGCTCGGGCGCGAGTTGCACCGAAGTCGCGCCGTAAATCGTATCGACGCGCGTGGTGAAGACGCTGATGGTGGCGCCCGCCGGTCCGAAGCCGTGATGGGTTGCGAGTAGTCGAGTTTGAAATCGACGAGCGTGCCTTCGCTGCGGCCGATCCAGTTGCGCTGCATGGTGCGGACTTTTTCCGGCCAGCCGTTCGAGCTTGTCGAGATCGCGCAACAATTCGTCGGCGTATTTCGTGATGCGCAAGAACCACTGCTCAAGTTCGCGCTGCTCGACTGGCGTATCTTCGTGGCGCCAGCAGCAGCCGTTGCCACAACCTGCTCATTGGCCAGCACGGTGGCGCACTGGGGACACCAGTTCACTTTGCTTTTCTTGCGATAGGCCAACCCCTTCTCGTAAAACTTGAGAAAGAACCACTGGTTCCAGCGGTAGTAATCGGGCAGGCAGGTTGTGACTTCGCGGGACCAGTCGTAGGCGAAGCCGAGGCGCTTCATCTGCGCCTTCATCTTCGCGATGTTGCCGAGAGTCCACTGGCGCGGCGGAGTGTTGTTCTGAATGGCGGCGTTCTCCGCGGGCAAGCCGAACGAATCCCAGCCCATGGGATGAAGCACGTTGTAGCCGTTCATCCACATATAGCGGGCGAGTGCGTCACCGATGGAATAGTTGCGCACGTGTCCCATGTGCAGCGCGCCCGAGGGATACGGCAACATTTCGAGGACGTAGTATTTCTTCTTGGCCGAATCGGGCTCGGCGGCATAGAGCTGCGGATCGTTTTGCCAGCGCTCGAACCATTTGGTTTCTACGCGCTGGGGATCGTAGCGCTCGTCGTTGGAACGCGCGCTGGCTGCCACCAACGGGCGTAGTTTCTTCTTGCGTTTTGTCTTGCGGCGGCATAAGAGATCAGGCAAGTTCGGATAAACCTTAGATTTTACAATGAGGCAGCGGACTTGTGCGCGGAGATCAGCCATAGACGTCTTTGCGGTGCTCCAACTCCAGCACCAGGATGGCGATCTTTTCGTCCCGGATGTCGCAGATCAGACGATAGTCGCCGACGCGGTAACGCCACAGGCCACGCTTCTCTCCTTGCAAGGCCCTACATCATTGTCGCGGATTATCTGCGACGGTCAGGCGCTCGCGGAGAAAATGCAGCATGGACTCCCGCGCCTTATGGTCGAGCTTCGCAATCTGCCTTATTGCGGTACGGGTAATCTCAATCCGCCAAGCCGAGACGCCGCTCCAACTCTTCGAGTGTAATAGTGGGCTCGCGACGTTCTAAAGCGGCGATGCCTTTGAGATAATCCTCGCCGTCTTCAATAAATTGCCGAATCGACCGCAACAGTGTTGAGGACTATTTCCTCGATTGCGCTGCTATCCCATTTCGCAGTTTGTTGTAATCGCGGGTGTAGACGCGCAAGCCATATTCCGGGGTGCTTTTTGTATAGCCGGCAACGAGTTGCTCCTGGTAGTGATCGAGATAGAAATCGAAGGGATCGCGCGGGTCCATGTCGATCATGATCAGGTCGGCATCGTGCATGGTGAGTTTGCCAAATTGCATTTCGCCGTGCGATAATGCCATGTAATTGCCGGATTGTTTGGCGGCGAAGTTCGAGGTTTGCACCTGCCCCGAAGGCTTGAACGATGTCGTTCCCCTGACGCGAACTGCGATCACCTTTCCATTAATGCGAGGCGGAGGAAGGATTTGTTCAGGATTAAGAATCAAGTCATCTTTCTCGGCGGAGACGCCGTGAATTTTTTTGTGTTGATCATGCGGGACATGTCGATGCCCAGCAAATCCAACAGGCCTTTCACTGGCACGTGCGCAGCTTTCACATGTTCAGTGTGCAGCCGGATTCGTCCGTCGCCTTCTACCGAAAGCGTTCCTGTGGTTTCGAAAGGAACATCTCCTTTCTGGTGGAGTTTGCCTTTTATGATTAACTGGTTGTTTTTGCTTTCAATGGTCATGTCCTTGATGGGAGCGTCAGGCGAGAAAAAACATTTTCATTCAAAACCTGCGCCAAGCGAACTGCAACTGATGGCAATTTCCGCCGACGCCAGATCGAGAGTGAAAGAGTTCCTGTCGTCAAAAACCATGAGTGCTCCGGGCTGTGTTGGGGAGAGTTTGCCCGTGAAGTCGAACGATATGGACGGCAATCGCGGTCGGTGAAATGATACATGACATTTCTTCATCGCGACCTGGACAGGCGCGAGCGTCCGATGCTGTGCCGGACTGAGCCCTGCGATTTTCTGGGGCGACGGATTCGAAAGATCGCAGGAAAATAACGGATAGAACAAGCGTGTGCGTAAGGCCGCGGAAATCATGGGCAATAAGATGCCACGAAGATAAAAATCGAATAACTTGCTAAGTAGCACCAGCTTTTTGAGGGCTTCGACGTTTCTGAGGTCGTCGCCGGGCTTGTCGATTGGAGTTTCGGCGATGAAGGCGGCATGCGCAAGGCGCAGATCGTTGAGCAGGATGCGGAAAGGTTCCATGCCGATGGTTCCTTTTCCGATATGCTGATGACGGTCGAGCTTCGATCCGCGCGCGGCTTTCGCGTCATTGCAGTGAATAACTTTTACGTTGTTCAGACCAACGGTCGTGTCAAGATGGAGAAGAGTCTGATAGATGCCTTCCTGGGTGACGATGTCATAACCCGCGACGTGGGCGTGACAGGTATCAATGCAGGCTGCGATAGGGACGATGCGGCGCAGGCGGTCGATGACTTCGGCGACTTGCTCGAAGCTGCCTCCGAAGGAAAATTCTGATCCAGCGGTGTTCTCGATAAGGATGGTGAGTCCGGCATTCGCAAGATCGAGGCCCTGTGTGGCGGCGGCAATGGCGGCGGCAGTTTGCAGCAGTCCGGCTTCGCGATCGGCTCCGCGAAATGAACCGGGATGCAGCACAAGATAGTCAGCGCAGACTGCGAGGGCGCGCTCGACTTCGCCGCGAAAAGCCTCGACCGATTTCTTGAGGAATAATGGATTCGTGCTGGCGAGATTCACCAGATAGTTGGTATGAATGACCAAGGGCTTGAGATCGTATTGCGCGCGCAGACGGAACATCTGTTCGCACAAGGGATAACTGAGTTCGTAAGGAGCCCACTGGCGTGGGCTGGAAGAGAAGACCTGAAGCGTGTTGCAGCCCAGACGATAGGCGCGTTCGGCGGCGTTGTGGATTCCTCCGGAGGTCGAAGTGTGAATGCCGATGCGGCGGGAAGTGAGGCGGGGCAGGTGTTTCGGCGCGGGCCGGGTGAGGATATCTTGTTCGCGAGCGATGGAGCGCGGCATTTAGGAACAGTATAAAGACGTTTCGCTTCGCACGGCGGGACTCTTCCTCACGGCAGACTTGCGAAATACGCCTGTTCACGGACGATACGCCGGCATCTTAGTACAATGGATTTCTTCAGCGGTCCCCCGGCGGTTGGATTTTGTATGACGCTTTTAGAGAAGGAAAGCACTGCCGGTCGCGGGATTGGTGAAGTTCGCCCTACCTCAGCCGCAAGCAGGTGGATTCGGCGCGGATACGTTGGCGCATTGCTGCTGGCAATCGCGTTTTCTGTGTTCGTCCGAGTGCGGCTGCGCAACATGCCGCTGGAACGCGACGAAGGTGAGTTTGCCTACGTTGGCCAGCTCATGCTGCAAGGGATTCCGCCTTACAAAATCGCCAGCAACATGAAGCTGCCGGGGACTTATGCGGCGTATGCGGCCATCATGGCGGTTTTCGGGGAGACGCCTTCTGGCATACGCATCGGCCTGATCCTGGTCAATGTTTCGGCAACGATTCTACTTTTTCTTCTGGCGAAATATCTGTATGGATGGCTGGCAGGCACGGTCGCGGGGATGACCTACAGTTTCCTCTCCTGTCGTCCGGCCGTGCTGGGCTTCTATGCGCACGCAACCCATTTTGTGGTTCTGGCAGCTTTAGCCGGCATTTTGCTGTTGTTGTATGCCATCGACACCAGACGGACCAGCCTTTATTTTGGCAGCGGACTTTGCTTTGGGCTGGCGTTCCTGATGAAGCAGCCCGGAATTCTATTCGCCGTCTTCGCCGTGTTGTACTGGCTGTCGACGCAACTGGCGCGGCCGTTTTCCTGGCGCACCGTCGTGGTCCGCGGCGGAGCTCTATTCGCCGGCGTTGCGCTGCCATTCGCGCTGACCTGCCTACTACTTTTTCGTGCCGGAGTGTTTCCGAGCTTCTGGTTTTGGACCTGGTCCTACGCGCGCGAGTATGGCGTCGTAAGCACTCTGCCGGACGTGAAGGACGCGTTACGCGCCTTCTTGCCGTGGGTCGTACGTCCATTCGTGATCTGGGAGATCATTGCAGTTGGCCTAACAGCCCCCATCTGGAGCCGTTTTGCCCGGGCGCACGCAGGGTTGGTCACCAGTTTCTTCTTGCTTTCCTGCCCTGGCGGTTTGCCCGGGGTTTTACTTTCGTCCTCACTACTACATCCTAATGCTGCCGGCGGCGGCGCTGTGCGCGGGAATTGCCATCAGTGCTGCAAAACAAATACTGCAGGAGAAGCGCCTGGGCAGACTCATTGTGTGGTTCCCAGTGCTGTACTTCGCGGTTGCGTTTGTGATTTCCGCACGAGCCGAGTACGGGAAATACTTCCGCATGGATCCCGTGACTCTGGTGCGAAAAGTACAAGCGAAGGAACCATTCCCGGAGGCAGTCGCCATTGGCAGCTACCTGAAAGCCCACGCGTCCGAGCGCGACACGATTGGAATCTTCGGCTCCGAACCGGAGATTTGTTTTTATGCGGGGCGGCATTGCGCCAGCAGTTATCTCTATGTGTATCCTCTGACGGAGAAGCAGAAATTCGCCCGCCAAATGCAAGACGAGATGATGCGAGAAGTTCGAAACGCGCGGCCCGGGTTCCTGGTTTATGTGAATGACATCCATTCCTGGGGGTCGAAAGCCGAGTTGGAAGAAAACCGCGGCTTCGTCGAGATGGCGTGGACCTACGCTCAACGCGATTACGAGTTGGTGGACGAAGTGGCGATTGCGGATGATCCGGAACACATGTGGGGGGATCATGCCAGCCTATACGTTTTCCGGCGGAAGGATTAAGCCGCGGCCATTGCTGGCCGCGGCTCTAGCGCTTAAACTTTAACCCCTCGCAAGGCTTCGGTTTGCGATTCCCGACTCGTCTGTTGACCAATTCCGAGGACGACACGTCCGTTGATTTTGCCTTTCTTCATCCGGTCGAACACGTCGTTGATGGAATCGAGGGGAAGCGTCTCGATGGTTGCCTTTACCTTACCTTCGGCGGCGAAGGCGAGAGACTCTTCGAGATCGAGGCGTGTGCCGACGATGGAGCCGCGCACCGTGTACCCGTTCAGCACCACATCGAAAATGGAAACGGGAAACTCTCCGGCGGGAAGGCCGTTAAGCACACAGGTGCCACCGCGCCGTAACATGCCAATGGCCTGTTTGAATGCGATGGTGGAGACGGCAGTCACCAGAACGCCATGTGCGCCGCCGATTTGTTTTTGGATCTCTGCGGGTGGATCCTGGATTTTCGCATCGATGGTGATGTCGGCGCCCAACTTGCGAGCGAGAGCCATCTTCTCCGGACCAAGGTCTACCGCCGCTACGTGCAGGCCCATCGCCTTCGCATACTGAATGGCGACGTGGCCGAGGCCGCCGGCACCCGAAATCACAACCCACTCGCCGGGCCGCGCGTTGGTTTGTTTTAATCCCTTATAGGTGGTGACCCCGGCGCAGAGAATCGGCGCCGCGTCTACGAAGGAGAGCTTCTCTGGAATCCGGCCCAGATAGTCGGCCTGACCCAGAGCATATTGCGCGAAGCTTCCGTTGACCGAGTATCCAGAGTTCTGTTGTGCATGGCAGAGCGTTTCCCAGCCCGACAGGCAGAATTCGCAATGCCCGCAGGCGCTGTGCAGCCATGCGATTCCGACGCGATCGCCGAGCTTCAGGTGAGTGACGCCTGCGCCCAAAGCAACCACAATGCCGGCGCCTTCATGGCCGGGGATGAACGGTAGAGTTGGCTTTACGGGCCAGTCGCCCTCGGCCGCGTGCAGGTCGGTATGGCACACGCCGGTGGCAATGATTTCGACCAAGGCTTGTCCGGGGCCCGGTGTGGGCACTGGCACTTCCTGAATTACGAGGGGCTTGCCGAATTGCTCGACGACCGCAGCTTGCATGGTTTTCGGGATGGACATCAGTGATCCTCCTGGGATTCTCTTACCCTATGCGGGAGCAATCCGGCGCGCCGTGATGTTGGTCACACTCGTTGGTGCAACACGTCACAGGAGGCGAGGGCAGCAAGGGTGCTGCGTTTGCGGTGCAGCGCTGGCAACGATAGACTTGTTGCGCACAGGGTTTGTGGCACTGCAGGCCCGGTTCGGCATCAACGCACAAGCACAGTCAGCCCACGAGTCAGGGGAGATTTATGTTAGTCGTCATGAAGGCGCACGCTACCGACGAACAGGTGCGCGGCGTTTGCGAAAAAATCGAGAAGCTCGGGTACCGCGCGCACGCCATGCCGGGCGCGCAGCGTACGGCGATCGGCATCACGGGAAACAAGGGCGAAGTGGAGCAGGGCACGCTGGAAGAAATGCCGGGCGTGCAGGAAGTGATCAAGGTTTCTAAGCCCTACAAGCTAGTGAGCCGCGATATTAAGGAAGACAACACGGTGATCCGATTTGCGGGCACAGCGGCTGCGATCGGCGGCCCGGGGCTCGCGATTGTTGCTGGGCCCTGCGCCATTGAGAGCCGGGAGCAGGCGTTTGCCGTGGCGGAGCGCGTGCATCGCGCGGGAGCGCAGTTCTTTCGCGGAGGAGCCTACAAGCCGCGGACGTCTCCCTATTCTTTTCAGGGATTGGGCGAAGAAGGGCTGCGCATCATGGCGGAGATTCGCCAGCAGTATGGGATGAAGATCATTACGGAAGCGATCGATAACGAATCGCTCGATCTGGTGGAAGAATATGCGGACATGATCCAGATTGGCGCGCGCAACATGCAGAATTTTTCGTTGCTGAAGCGCGCCGGGCGGGCGAAGAAGCCGGTCCTGCTAAAGCGTGGCATGTCGGCCACGCTGGAAGAATTTCTGATGGCGGCGGAATATATTTTGAGTGAAGGGAACTACAACGTGGCGCTGTGCGAGCGCGGCGTGCGAACGTTCGCCGACCATACCCGCAACACGCTCGACCTGAGCCTGGTGCCGGCTGTGCAGCGGTTGAGCCATCTGCCGATTTTTGTCGATCCCAGCCACGGCACGGGCAAGCGAAATAAAGTCACTCCGCTGTCGCGTGCGGCGGTGGCGGTGGGCGCGGATGGATTGATGGTGGAAGTGCACAACAAACCCGATGAGGCCATGTCGGATGGCCCGCAGTCGCTGTTTCCTGATCAGTTCGATGAGCTGATGGTGCAGGTGCGGCAGATCGCGGCTGTGGTGGGAAGGACCGTGCCGGAAATTGGTGTAAGGGAGACGGTGGGGGTCAGCAGCTAGGCGTCGCCGATAGGGAATGAACTCCTACATCCTGATTCCGGAGCAGCGCATGAAGAATTTCCGAAGATCCTTCCGCCAGCCTGCAGCGCTTGCCAGTGTGGTTGCACTTCTGTTGGCGGTCGGCGTTTTGTTCGCGCAGGACTCGTCGGGCAGGGCACAGAGCGACATTGACCACCCCCTCAGCCAGCCCGCCGCCAGTAAAGACATTTGGAACGATTCAGTGCCAGCGACGGTCACAGTGAAGGGCGTAGAAGAGCCTGTCTACAACGTTCGTGACGTCACCACAAAGCCCCGACAAATCAAGTCGCGGAATCCTAAATTCACTGAGCAAGCAAGGAGAGCCAAGGTGCAGGGAATAGTGCTGCTCCTGCTGGTTGTGACCCAAGAGGGAGGTGTGACGGATATAAGGGTCAAGGATGGTCTCGGACACGGTCTGGATGAAAATGCCGTCAAGGCAGTCCGCAAGTGGAAGTTCGAACCGGCCACCAAAGATGGGAAGCCTGTCGCGGTTCAGCTCTCGGTCGAGGTCGATTTCCATCTGTACTAATGGTCGCGCGCTCGCTGGCGACTTTCTCTCCATCTGCCTTTGAGGTGTGTGTATAATCTGATAATATGATTTTATGAAAGAGACGCCCATCTCGGTCACCGAGGCCGCCCGCAACTTCGCCGATTGCGTGAACCGCGTGCGTTATCAGAATATGACGTTCGTGTTGCTCAAGAACGGCACGCCGGTGGCGCGATTGGTGCCGGATGCCGAGAAGGTTTGCCTGGCCCACGACCTGGCCAAGATTCTCCGCAAAGCCGATTTGCCAGTGGACGAGGCCAAGGCTTGGAATCGGGACCTGCGCGCGGCCCGCAAGATTCTGAAGCCGCCGAAAAACCGCTGGTGATGACTGTGGACGCCGCCGATGGCAATCGTTCTTGATACCGACGTGATCATCCGCGGTGAGAGGGGAGCCTTTGATCTCGCCGCCTGGTTGGAGAGTCAGCCTAACGACCGCTGCGAGGTCGCCGCCATTACCATCGCGGAGTTGTGGCACGGCGTGGAACGATCTGCTGGCACTCACAGGCTGAAACGCGAACGGTACTTGAGAGACATTTGCGCGGGCTTGCCGATTATTCCCTATACCGGGGCGATCGCGCTGGAACATGCCCGCATCTGGGCAGCTTTGGAGGCTTCCGGCACAATGATCGGTTTTTACGATCTGATCGTGGCTGCCACGGCTTTGGAACACGGAAGCACGGTAGCGACTTTCAATCAGCGCCACTTTACCCAGGTACGCGGGCTTAGGGTGATCGAACCAAGGTTATGAGATACATCGGATTAAGCGTGATCATTTTCGCGATCGCCGTGCTGTCGTCTTCCTGCGCGGTGCTAGCCCAGGTCGCCGACGGCGGGCAGGCTGGGGACAGCCCTACCGGCGGCGTAATGAGCGGTGGCAAAGCTACCGGCGTGGCTGAGAAGGATGACTTGAAGGATTTTCACCTGGTCCTGACTGTGCAAGCCACCGGCCACCAGATCGTTGAGTATGCCTTGATGATGAAAAGCACGGAAGCCGCGACCGTGGAGCTGAAAGCCCTTCTGGAACAACTCAGTAAGCAGAACAGCGCCTCCGAGATTGCCAGTCGCGGTGCCGCGATTGAGCAGGCAGTCGAAAAATCGCGCATGGAAAACAAGAGATTTCTCGACGGCTTGTCGGAGCAACAGAAATTTGGCCTCAAAGAAATCATCAAGCGGCTCGCCAGGGCCGATGCTGATCTGGCGCAACAGGCCAAGGTGCTGAACTCGGAAGTCGCAAATACGAAATTGGCAGGCCAGCCAATTGCGAACTCGGCCCAGAGTCTGGAGCGCGCGCTTACGAGTTTCAAGAGCCAGCAGATCGGCCTGGGGGATGAAATGAGCATCGGAGCCGGCAACAACGGACAGGACTCCGCCTTCAGCCTTCGGCCCGTAAGGAACTCGGTAAGCTTCGGAAGTAAGCAGATCGTTATCACGTCATCGGGAACGATTCTTAAGGGCGCGGCGGACGGCAGCGAGAGCATTTTCACTCTGAAGCTGAGTGCAGATCTGTCGGACCTGCAGCAGGACATTACCGGCGTTCTGCGTGCGCGACTCGACAAAGCGGAACGCTGTGGAGAGCGAATTGAGATTCGAAGAGCGGCCCTCACCCCTTTGCGGTCCACAAGCCTGGTGATTGTGGAATTGCATTTTGAGCGATGGTCGTGCCGGGGCGGCGGGCAACCGGCCGAAATGGCGGAAGGCAACGGAACCATCGAAGTGAAGCTGACGCCTTCGGTGATAGATGGAACGTTGCGGTTGGCGCCGGAAATTGCGCGGGTTGATGCCACGGGCTTGATCGGTCAGTTGCTGCGCTCGGGTTCTCCCGGAGAAACCTTGCGCGATGAAATCATGGAGGCGCTTCTTTTCGCGATCCGCCAGGGTGTGGATTTCAACACGATGCTTCCTGCCGCAGCCCGGGGCAACGCTACACTCCATGGCGCGCAATTTCAGGGTGCAGGCTCCAGGCTGCTGGTGCTGTTAGATGGTGAGATCCGCTTGTCCAATGGGCAGGCCGCATCATTGATCGAAGAATTGAAGACCGACGGATTAAAGACAGACGAATTGAAGACCGGCGAACCGAAGACCAGCGAATTGAAGGGACGAACGTCCGCACCGGCGCCAGTGCAGGCAACCACGCCGCGCTAACTGCCGCAGGAAGAAGTTCTCTCTGGTAGTCTTATTTCTTCCAAAGAAGCGACCATCTTGCGAAGAATCCTGCTCATCATCACGGTTCTAGTTCCGCTGCTGGGCGGTGCGGGCTGGTGGTATTTCCGTGAGCAGGCGTTGCCGGATTACGGCCCGGCCTATCGAGAATATGCCTACATCACGAACGGCAAAAGCAACACGGTCAGCGTGATCGACCTGCGGACATTCGAGCCGGCAAAGACCATCGCTGTCGGCACGGAGCCGACCGGAGTTGCCGCCAACAGTAAGAAGAATGAAATCTATGTAGTCAACCCGGGATCAAACAATGTCAGCGTGATTGATGCTGAGACGAACGCCGTGGTCGCTACGATCGGCGTTCACGGCAAACCATACTTCATTGATGTTTCTCAGGATGGCACGCGCGCTTATGTGGCAAACTCGGCATCGGCCAACGTTTCGGCGATCGATTTGGAAAAACGCGTGGTTGTGGGCAACGTGGGGGTGGGTGCTGGGCCAGGATTGGCGCGGGTTTCGCCGGATGGCGCCACGGTGGTCGTATCGAATCGCGTTCGACAACACGGTTTCTCTGATCGATGCGAAGCTGCTGCGGGTGCGGGCAACTTTGCCTGTGTGCCAGCAGCCGGAGGACATCGCCATCCTGCCCGATTCGAGCAAGGCTTTTGTGGCGTGTTCGGACTCATCGCAGGTCGCATCCATCGCGTTAGCGAGCAGCCAGGGCGGCAGCGGCCTGACGAGCGACCGTGTGCTGGCATTGCTGGATGTGGGCCGTACGCCGGTAAGTCTCGCGCTGAAGCCGGATGGCGGCGAACTGATCGTCTGCGACTTCGATTCCGACAGCATTTCGATCATCGAGACGGGCAATGATGAAGTCGGCAGCAGCGCGCTGATTGGGCAGAATCCAACGCACGCCGTGATCACGCTCGATAACTCACGGCTCTATGCCAGCAACTTCGGCTCTAATAGCGTTGCCGTTTACGACATCGACATGGGCCGAAGGATCGCCACTGTGGCGGTGGGTAGCCGTCCGGATGGTTTGGCGCTGTCGCAGGATCAGAAATATCTTCTAGTGCTCGACACGCAGGCCGGCGATGTTACGGTGATCCAGAAACGCACGCCGCGAAAGTTGGAACCTACGGAATATTCGCTCTTGACGATGATCCCCGTGGGCGTGCAACCGAATGCGATTGTGGTGAAGGCGTTTATGATGAGCGGGCCGGCGAAGAAGTAGCGGGTGATTGAAAATTGGCGGCCGAAGTGAAGTACTGCAATAATAGAATCCACGTAATTGTAATGACCAGAGAGAGCTTCTGTAGTAGGGGCAGGAACTCCACATAACTCCTGGTGTAATAAATATAATTACAGCCGTAAAACACGAGAAGACAAACGGTGGAAACAAGTTTAAGTAAATGCAATCGTGACTTGAATACAAATACTGTGATGTAAAACATGCTTGCAAGACCCAGCGTACTGGCGATCGTGACCATTGTGTCGTGATACGGTGTCACGGCCAAAAATGCAAATAAATTAGAACCAACTCCACAATATTTAATTGTCGCGGCTGCTCCCCTGGAGGAGATCTTCCTGGAAAACTCAATAAAAAACAAAGCGCAACTGGCACAATAGAAGAATGTTCCCGAAATAGCCCAGGGCCGGGATGCATTGTCCGAACCATTAATCGCTTTCTCGCCAAACAGATTACTCAGATAGTTGTTTTTCCAGTCATATCCGATGGAGTGTGGGTCATGCTGTGATCCGCCAGGGTAATGCAGCGTAGCTATTACTAGAAGCAATAGTGAAATACTTATTCCGAGTAGAATCGAATATTGCCTGAGCATGGGAGATGCCCCTATTTATTTGATTCGGTTCATTGTGAGGAGTGTTTATAGCACGGCCTGAAGCACTTCGACAAAAGCGTTCCTCAAAGATTCAGGTCGGAATCTTCAGAATCAGATAAGCGCCCACCAAGGCGAAGATCAGATCGGGCGACCAGGCGGCCAGCGCCGGGGGCAACTGGCTGATATCCCCCATGGCCTCGAACAAGCGCGACACCACGGTGTAGACCACGGCGATGCCTACTGCGACCGCAACGCCCGTGATGGCGCCCTTCTTGGCTGCTGAGAGAGAAAATGGGACGGCGAGGACTGCCATAATCAGCGTGATCAACGGGTAAGAGAGCTTCTTGTCCAACTGCACACGGAGCTTCACCACATCGAAGCCGCTTTGTTGCAGATCGCGGATGTAACGGCGCAGTTCTTCGTAGTTCATTTCGGAATACTGTTTCACTTCTTTCTTGAAGTAGGACGGCGCTTCGCCGAGTTGAGGAAAGGTGGAAACATCGAAGGTGTGATAGCCGGCGATGGCCGCTCCGCGCAGAGTGCGCTGCCAGCCTTGCTCGTAAATCCAGCGTCCCATACTGTCGGCCCAATGGGCGCGGTCGGCGTGGATGCGCTGCGTGATGGCGAAGCTGGCCGGGTCGAGTTGGAAGACGGTGAGATTGGCGAACTGATCGCGGTCCGCGTCGAAGAACTGGTAGTAGTAAATGTCGTGGTGCTGGCCGAAAATCCAGCGGCGGTCGGGACGCAGATAAGTCTGCGCGGGCTTGCCCTTGATCTGGTTGTGCAGCGCCTCCTGGCGCTTGTTGGCGTGGGGCAGGTAGAACTGATCGGCAAAGAACAGGCCCGCTGCCAGCACCGCGGCGGCGACCAGCACCGGCGTGACGATGCGGTAGACGCTGGTTCCAGTGGCCTTGATGGCAGTAATTTCGTTCGAGCGGTTCATCAATCCGAACGTGATCAGCACCGCCAACAGCACAATAATGTAAGCCGCGTTGTACAGCAGATACGGCATGACGTTGAAGAGATACTCGACGACCACAACGGCGGGGGTTTGATTGCGCAAGATATCCCCCAGCAGCTCGAACAAAGTGAACACCAGCAGCAGGACGAGAAAGGCAGAGATAATGATTCCCAGGTAGAGAAAGAAATCCCGCAGGACGTAGTCATCGAGCAGCGTAGGGAAGCTTGCACTGAACACCCTCCGCCGCGTGGAGGCGCGTTCGAAAGCGTTGGCGGGGTCGCGGCGCCTCCGCCGCCGCTCCTGTGCAAGGACATTCTCTGTGAGGCTTGCAGAGGGCTGGTCGCGCTTCCATGCCAGACGGATCGCCGACAGGGATAGAGGACGCCGTTCGGCTTGCCACAGGAGAAATAACGCAGCGGCAAAGAACACGAAGTTGGCCAGCCAGGCTCCAAACACGGGGCCGACCCTGCCCTGCTTGGCTAAGGAAACTCCGATCAGCGAGATGAAGTAGTAAACGAAGACCAGCGCAATCGTGAGCACGAATCCGCCGGACTTGCCGCTCTTCTTCGACGAGAGCCCCAATGGGATTCCGACCATCGCCAATACCAGACAGGCGGTCGGCAAGGCGAAGCGGTTGTGAAACTCGATGCGGTATAAGCGGGCTGTGGCGGCGTCGACGCTGGCAGCTCTCTTGCGTAGCGTCCACGTGCCGATGGCTCTGTACGGGACTTGTTCGTCGGCTTTGTTTTCTGAGGAGGCCAGTTCGATGGGGATGTCGGTCTGCTGGAACGTGGATATCTGGTAATGGTCGGCCTGCGCAGGATCAGTTTCGTGTGTGGAACCGTTGGTTAAGTGCAGGTGCAGGCGATCCTGTCCCTCGGGAACCAGGATGCCCTCGCGAGCCAGAGTGATGCGCGGGTTCGCGCCGTCGGAAATGTCGGCAAGAAAAACGTTCTCCCACACTGAGCCCCCTTGTGCGCTGTGCACGTCCTGCACGTAGAGCACCAGCTTGGGAAACCCTTCGTAGAACACGCGCGGCTGCACTTCGTAGGAGACTTGGGAACCTTTGAGCTGATCCTCGAGATGCCCGAGCGAGGCGAGCGACCAGGGCGCCAGATAAAGGCCGTTGAGCAATGCCAGCCCCCACGCACCGGCGACAAAAATCGCCAGCACGCGGCCGAAACTCCACACGCCCATGCCGCTGGCGCGCATGGCAGTGATTTCGCTGTCGGCGGCGAGCCGGCTCAGGCCGATCAGAATCCCAACCAGCACGCTCATCGGGATGGTGTAGGTGAGGGCGAAGGGGACAGTATAGAAAAAGATTTGTGCGACGCTGGGCAGCGGCGCGCTGGCGCGGACCACGAGTTCCAGAATGCGTCCCAGATCGCGGGTGAACAGGACAAAGGTGAAGATCGCTGCGCCGATGAGGGCGTGCGAGGTGACTTCACGAAGAATGTAGCGGGTGAGAATCCGCATGGTGGTGCGCTAGCTGAGGGCAGGATAGCACTAAAAGCAGTGGTCAGTGGCTAGTGGTCAGTGGTCAGTTCTTGCCGCCGGCATTTTCCTTTGAAAGGAAAAAACTGCTTGAATGTTCCGACTGGAACATTTCACTTTGCAGAAAATTGCTGGCGCAAGTTGTTGATTCTTCGTGCTGGCTTTTGGGCGAGTCAATGGAATCAAGGGGTTAGGCTGTGGAAGAAATGTCCACTTTCGAGGGGGTCGAATGCCTACTAAAGTAGACTTGACAGACGCTCGGCGTACTTTTAAAGGTACGCGACGATGTTTGGCGAACATAAGGCGAAACAAGGGTGTGGACGGCGTTAGAAGAACACAGAGGGAGAAACGTGAAAGCGATGACTGAGACGGCGGATGTGCTCCTTGGTAAGGTTTCGCTTGCCGTTGAGAACATCCGAAACGATGCTTTCGGTTCCGAACACATCCACCAAATCCTTCTGGCGAAGGTGGTGGGCCTCCATTAGATGTCGAACGATATCAAGGGGGCCGGCCTCGGGTACTGGAAAATTCCTGGCTTCGTAGTCTTCCACAAGCACCGTCAGCAGATGGATCAGCTTCTCCTCTGCGGGAGTGACCTCTGCCTGCCCCGTCAATTTCTCCAGTTGCTCGAGATAGAGCTGATGCTGCTGATCCCCGCTCACGACTTCTGGCTTGGTCTGAGAAAGGAGCACTCCATAGTCAATCGCGACGCCATGCATTCCCTGCCTCTGTTCTGGCTCAAAGAGCCTAAGTGGTTATTTCACTGATGGTTGAGCACCCACTGCGCCGCGACACCCAAAATCCACAACTTGCGGTGCTATCCCGCTTTCAGAAACAACGCGCCCAGAGGCGGCAGTGTCAGCTTTAGCGAATAGGGGCGGGCGTGGACTGGTTCTTCTTCAGCATGAACTCCGCCCAGGTTGCCCACCCCGGTGCCGCCGTATTCCAGCGCGTCGCTGTTCAGGAGTTCGCGCCAGTAGCCGCCCGTCGGCACGCCGACGCGATAGCCCACGCGCGGGATCGGAGTGAAATTACAGACAATGAGGACCGTATCACTGGGAGATTCGCTCTTGCGCAGCAACGAGATCGTGCTGGTCAGGTTGTCGTTGCAATCGACCCACTCGAAGCCCGCGGGATTGTTGTCGAGCACGTGCAGCGCAGGCTCGCTGCGGTAGACGCGGTTCAACTGCGCCACCCAGTTCTGCAAGCCGCCGTGAACGGGATACTGGAGCACGTGCCACTCCAGGCTGGTGTCGTGGCCCCACTCACGGACTTGGCCGAACTCATCACCCATGAACATCAACTTCTTGCCGGGCTGCGCGTACATGTAACCAAACAAGAGCCGCAGGTTGGCAAATCGGTTGCTCTCGCTGCCCGGCATCTTGCCGATCAGCGATCCCTTGCCGTGAACGACCTCGTCGTGGGAAAGCGGCAGCACGAAGTTTTCCTGGAACGAGTACAGCATGCGGAACGTCAGCTTGCTGTGATGGTACTTGCGGTGAATGGGATCCTGCTTGAAATATTCGAGTGTGTCGTGCATCCATCCCATATCCCACTTCATGCCGAAACCGAGGCCGCCGAGATATACCGGCTTTGAAACCATGGGCCACGAGGTGGATTCTTCCGCGGTGGTCTGGATATCAGAGTGCTCTTTGTAGGCTTCCTGGTTGAAGCGGCGAAGGAAGTCGATCGCTTCGAGATTTTCTCGTCCCCCGAATTTGTTGGGAATCCACTCGCCTTGTTTGCGGGAATAATCGAGGTAGAGCATGGAAGCGACCGCATCCACGCGCAGGCCGTCGATGTGATACTTGTCGAGCCAGAACATCGCGCTCGACATCAGAAAGCTGCGAACTTCGCTGCGTCCGTAGTTGAAGATGTGCGTTTTCCAGTCAGGATGGAAACCCTGCCGCGAATCGGCGTGTTCGTAGAGATGTGTACCGTCGAAGTAAGCTAGGCCGTGGGCGTCGGAAGGGAAGTGTGAAGGCACCCAGTCGAGGATTACGGCGATGCCGTGCTGGTGCAGGTAATCCACCAGATACATGAAATCCTGCGGCGTGCCGTAGCGCGATGTGGGGGCGAAATAGCCCGTGGTCTGGTATCCCCAGGAACCGTAGAAGGGGTGTTCCATCACCGGCAGGAATTCCACGTGCGTGAAGCCCATGCGTTCGGCGTATTCGGCGAGGCGCGGCGCGGTTTCGCGATAGGTTAGCGGACGATTGTGTTCTTCGGGAACGCGCATCCACGAGCCGAGGTGAACCTCGTAGATGGCGTGCGGCGCGCGCAGGGAATTGCGGGCGGCACGTTTTTCCATCCACTCGCGGTCGTTCCAGTGGTAGTTGAGATCCCACACCACGGACGCGGTGCGGGGAGGCTTCTCGTGCAGAAGGCCGAGCGGATCGGCTTTGTCGACCTGATAGCCGTGACTGCGCGACTCGATATGGAATTTATAAAGCGCGCCTTTGGTGACTCCGGGGACGAAGCCTTCCCAGATGCCGGAGTTTCCTCGAGGAGCGAGCAGATTGGTGCGTGCACCCCAGGAGTTGAAGCTGCCGATTACCGAAACCAGGCGCGCGTTCGGCGCCCACACGCTGAAGACTGCGCCTTCTTTACCGTCGCGCGAAACCAGATGAGCGCCCATGGTCTCGGGCATGCGATAGTTGCTGCCCTCGTTGAACAGGTAAAGATCCTGATCAGAGAGAAGGGTGATGCGGTCGGAAGGGGCGGGAGTGGGGGCGTCGGGCATTTTTGGCGTTCTTAGTGTACCGGAAGATGGAGGGTTGGGGCGCAAGTTGGGGAATTGGCGAGGAGAGACGAGACAGCTGTCTTCGCCGCAAGACCTCCATTAAAGGGATCTAAACGAGTCACTTTCGTCACTTTTGTCGGCGTGGTTGACGGGATAGACTAAACTTTATGTCGAGAGGTAAAGCTGTGACCAAGAAGGGACCGGGCATGTCTACCAAGAATCCGGCACGGGCAAAGTCTGCCGAGGAGAAGCTCTTGGAGAGCGTTGGCGAACTCATCGACTCCGCCGCTGAAGCGATGACTGCTGAGGAGTTCAGGCTGGCCGCGAAGCGTTCTAACGAGATTCTCGATCGCGCGCTTGCACGTCCGAAACAGCGTCGTGAAACTGCCTGATTCTTTCCTGTAGATCCCCTTTCGAGAGGTTCGGCATCAACTGCTTGATGAAGTCTACGTATTCTTGTTCCGCCTCGTGACGACCCTCGTGAATGATCCGCTTTAGCTTTTCCAGGAGCTGCGCCCGGACGCGGATTCTTTCTTTTTCTTCGTCGTGAGAATTGAGTTTGCGGAAGCCACGCCAGAATTTCTTCATCCCGATCGCCACTCCTTAAGACATCTCACTCTAGCCTCTACAAAAAGAGTAACCCAGATTAACATTCTGTCCTATGATATTGCTTGCATTTAAGTACAAAGCGAAGTATAAGCAATAATTCAATGAACCCCAAAGTTAAGAGGCAACTCGCAAAGTGGAAGCAGGCGGCGCAGACATTGAGTAGCCACAGCTCTCTTTCGGCTGTGGTGATGGCGCTTAATGGGGCCAACCCGCTGCTCGGAGATTCGGAAGATCGCGCCGCGCTGGTTCGTTATGTGGAGGGTTGGAACACAGCCAAACGGAACCCTTGGAAAATGCGGACCACGCCAGCTGAGGCTGACCGATTCTCGCTCGATAACTTAGGAAAAGTCTGGACATGGAGGCTAGCGCCGATTGGACGGACACCGCACAGCGAGAAACTGATTAGTGATCTTGTCGCGCGAGGTGTCCGCGTCAAGGATGAGAGTGACGAACCGGGTGGCGCTTTCTGGGTGAGCGCTCCGGATGGAGAGAATTGCCGTGACATGGCTGCGATGTTCGCAGGAATGCTCCTGACGAATCCGCTGCGCGGCAAATTGTCTGACGGACCTTGCAAACGCGAACGATGCAACAAGTGGTTCATCAAGCGCCGTCCGCTTCAGAAGTGCTGTAGCCGAAGATGCGGTGCCATCGTGAAAACTGCTGAGCACATCAGCGGCCAGCGCAAGGCTGAGAAGAAAGAAAAGCTGGAGATAGTTCGCGCTGTTTATCGGCAATGGAAAAAGTCCCGGTCCCGAATGGACTGGAAAGCGTGGGTCTCCAAAAGAACAGGGCTTTCCACTAAGTTCTTAACCCGCAACTTCACGAAGGAGGGTCTGGTTCACACTGTAAGCTCATAGCTTCTATAGTTACCTTGAGCATGCAATTTGGAATTCGCCGTAGCAGCACTTGCTGCCACGTTCATTCGTTCGCCTCCGTGCTCGAATCCCCATGCTAGACTTTCCCTTCCAGCCATGCCCGCCCTGCGTCTAATCTTTCTCTGGCATCAGCACCAGCCTTTCTACAAAGATCTGGTGACAGGCCAATATCGCCTGCCGTGGGTGCGCCTGCATGGCCTGAAAGATTATTACGGGATGGTGAAGCTGCTGGATGAGTTTCCCAATGTCCACCAGAACTTCAATCTGGTGCCGTCGCTGATCACGCAAATTCAGGATTACGTCGCAGGTACGGCGCAGGATCCGTTTCTGAACGTGGCGGCCAAGCCTGGCAAGGATTTGACGCAGAAGGAGCGGCAGTTTGCCCTGCAGTATCTTTTTCAGGCGAATCACGCGAATGTGATTGGACGGTATCCGCGCTACCGGGAATTGCTGGAGCGATTCCGCGAGCACGGGTATTCTGCTGAAAAAGCAGAAAAGTATTTTGAGCCACAGCACTTCACTGACTTGCAGGTGCTGTCGCAGATTGCCTGGTTTGACGAATTCTTTCTGGAAGATAAAGACATTGCAGCCCTGATCAAGAAGGAACGCAATTTCTCGCTCGAGGATCAGAGTTTTGTGATTGCGCGAGAGAAAGAGTTGCTGGGCAAAGTTCTGCCCGCGTACGCCGACGCCGCGAAGAAAGGCTCGATCGAGATTTCGGCAACGCCTTTCTATCATCCAATTCTTCCGCTGGTGTGCGACACCAACGTGGGAGCGGTTTCGTCGCCCGGCTTGCCCTTGCCGCAAAACCGCTTTCGGCATCCCGAGGACGCGCGCGAGCAACTGGTGCGCGCTCTCGACCTTCACCAACGGGTGTTTGGAGTGCGGCCCCAGGGCGTGTGGCCCTCGGAAGGCAGCGTCTCGGAAGAGGTGCTGGCCATTGCGCACAATCTCGGCATCAAGTGGATGGCCACCGACGAAGGGGTCCTCGGCCGCAGCACTGGAGTGTTCTTTCAGCGCGACGGTAACGGCCGATTGCCCGCCCATCTGGCCGAGCGGCTCTACAACATTCACCGCTATGAAAACGGCCAGACCGCGATGCATATGGTGTTTCGCGACCACACGATTTCGGATCTGATCGGCTTCGTCTACTCGGGGATGGATCCGCGGGAGGCTGCCGGGCATCTGCTGCGCAACATCAAAGATGCGGCTCAGCCGGTGCTGGCGCAAGGGCGCGATGCAGTGGTGTCGGTGATCCTCGATGGCGAGAACGCATGGGAATATTATCCGAAGTCGGGGCGGGAGTTTCTGCGCCGATTCTACGATGCACTGCAGCGCGAGGGAGGTCTCGAAGCGGTCACAGTTTCAGAAGCCATCGCCCGGCATCTCGATTTCTCCACTCTAAAGTCCCTCGTGCCGGGCTCGTGGATCAACGCGAACTTCAATGTCTGGATCGGCGCTCCTGAAGACAACCGCGCATGGGATTATCTGCACCACGCCCGCGAGTTCTATGCGCAGAATGCCGCCCGCGCCAGCGAAGCCCAACGCAAGCTGGCCTTCGAAGAAATTCTGATTGCCGAGGGTAGCGACTGGAACTGGTGGTACGGTCCCGAGCACCATTCGGCCAACGACCGCGATTTCGACGAGCTATATCGCAAACATCTTTCGAACATTTATCAGGCCTTAGGCGCGACGCCGCCGGATTATCTGGCGCAGCCGATCACGGCAGGCGAAGTGCGACCGGCGTTCACGCCGCAGACACATTACATTCATCCCCGCATCACCGGGGACAAGATTCGCTACTTCGAGTGGATGGGCGCGGCCATCTTTACAGCCGACCAGCGCGCCGGCGCTATGCACGGAAAACAGTTCCTGCTGGATTCGGTGTATGCCGGAATTGACAGCACGTTCGTCTACGGGCGATTGGATTTTGCCGGACCGGTTCCGGACATGGAGTGTGATCTGGTGGTGAACCTGGAATCGTGGGCGAACGGCGAACCGCGCCCACGGCGTAGTCTGCGGCTCGAAGCCAGGATGCAGGACCGTAAGCTGACGGCGTGGAAGGTCGACGGCCTGGAAGGGTCGGCTGCGTCATCCAAGGTCGAGGAGACCCCCAAGGCGGTCTTAGTGCGCAACTTTGAGTTCCGCTTGCCGCTGAGTTGGCTGCTGGCGGCGCCGAGTTCGGCTGCGGGTTCTCAGCCATCCGATGGGAAGGGCGCTGTGGCGATCGCCGCAACCAGCCAATTGAAGCTGCGCTTCAGCCTCTGGCACAATCGGTTGCCGGTGGACGCGTTGCCGGTGGAAGGTTGGATCGAACTGCAGCTACTGAGCGAAGCGGAGCTAGCAGTGGGGATGTAGCAACGGAACTATCGCTTTCACGAAAACAAAACGCCGGAGGCACTGGCCTCCGGCGTTTGGAATATTGAAACTTGTTCTACTGTCCCGTACTGGCCACCACGGGTGTCATCGCCAGCGGCCGGTTCAGTTCGAACGTGAGTTCTGTTCCCGCGCGCAACGCGGCGGAACGGCGCTTGCTTAGCCAATGGACTCCGGTTGAGCCTGCGCCAACCGCTCCACCGATGAGCACCCCCGGCGGGCCCCCAATCAGTCCGCCAATCAGCATGCCGCCTGCCGTGCCGCCGCCGGTTTCCAGTTGGTCGCGGCGGTCGTGGCCGGATCCCTTAAACTCGCCTTCCCGGCTCACGTCAGTGTCACGTCCCGCATTGGTGTCGACCAGAGTGGCGTCGAGGAAGAATCGTTCGCCCGTCGGGAGGACAAGAGTTTCAGGCAAAATTCCGATGGTGGGCTTGCCTGAGATGCGGCGCGGTTCGGTCACCCGGGTGACGCGGCCTTCCACTATCGCCCCGGCAGGAACGACCGTTCTACCGTTGAGCACCACGGGCTGCGACAGGGTTGCCCGGAAAGGGTCACCTGCTTTGTTGCTGAAGGTGGCGAGCGTTGTCTCGAGCTTCACCATCAGGGCCGTGCCGGCCGGGACGGGCGAACTGGTCTGCGCAGCCGCTATTGTAGTTACGCAAAGGCATGCCAGCAGCACGATGCAGGGTAGAACGATCCGTTTCTTCATGACTCCTCCTCAGGTCTTACAACCCCTAGGTCCCACAATTGTTGCTTTGACTTTAGACCAGGCCGCCGACTGGGACAATATGCGACGGCGGCCGGGGAACCAGCGAAGGCAAGGGTCAGGCGTGCTCAGCCGGCCTCTTCCACACAATCACCCCCATGCGGAATAGATAATGGCGCGAGATCTCCACCTGTCCCGCTGTCTGCGAAAGAGCCGGTGCCAGAATAGCTCTAATTTCGTCTGGAACATAGGCTCGGCGCACGGAAGTGAGCCCGTCCAGCCAGGCCACGCGGCTGCGCATGATGGGGTAGCCGGCATAGGCCAAAGCTAGATGCAAGGGATGCCGAACCAAGTCGTTGATCAGCAACGCCCGCCGGCACACACGGGCACCTTCGCGCGCGAACAGCGCCAGTTGCTGTGCGTTCAGATGATGTGCAAAAAGATTGCAACTTACAAGATCGAAAGCGCCGTCGCCGAAAGGCAGGGCTAGGGCATTGCCGACAAGGCCACTTTCTCCGGCGGGAAGATGAGATCGTTGCAAGTCCAGCAGCGTGACATCAAGGGTGATCCCACGCCGGGCCAGTTTTTCCCGGACCATCTCCGGGAGTTCGCCCGTCCCAGCTGCGACTTCCAACATGGAAAAATGTTTTGCTCCGGAGGCTTGAGCCACCCGTTCCACCATTCTTTGGGTGGTGGAAACGCCGCCGAACCAGCGGTTCACGCGGCCCAGGTCCCGCAGCGTAGCCTCTACGTCAGCGGGGGAACAGTCATCGGAATCGAGAATCTCAGGTGCGTCAACTCTCTGCATCGCAAGGTGCTGGATTGCCCCTTGTTCGCCGGCTTCAAACCTCGGCCAGTTCTTCTTCCAGCAATTGCTTGTTATACAGGTCGCTGTAGTAGCCGTTCAAGGCGAGCAGTTCGTCGTGCGTGCCCGATTCCACGATGCGTCCGTCGTGCAGCACGGCGATCCGGTCGGCGTTGCGCACCGTGGAAACGCGGTGGGAGATGAAGATCGTGGTGCGGCCCTGCATCACTTCGCGCAGGTGATTGAGGATTTTATCTTCGGTGTGCGTGTCAACGCTGGAGAGCGCGTCGTCGAGAATGAGAATGCGCGGATTGCGAATTAACGCGCGCGCAATCGCGGTGCGCTGCTTCTGGCCTCCGGAAAGCGTGATGCCGCGCTCACCTACCATGGTTTGATACTGCTCGGGAAAGCTTTCTATGTCGGATGCGATGTTGGCTGCTTCGGCGGCCTCGTGAATCTCCTCATCGGTGGCCGATTCTACGCCCAGGGCAATATTCTCGCGGATGCGGTCGCTGAACAGAAATGTTTCCTGCGGCACAAAGCCGATGTTCTTGCGCAGCGATGACACGGAAAACTCGCGGATCGGCCGGCCATCCATCAGAACCATTCCCGGCGCCGCGTCATAAATGCGCGGAATCAGATTGACCAGCGTGGTTTTTCCCGATCCGGTCGGACCCACGATCGCCATGCTGGTGCCGGCGGGGATTCGCAGGTTCAGATCGTGCAGCACGGGCTTGCCGTCGTATGCAAAATTCAGCCCGCGGAATTCGATATCACCTTGCACCTGCCGGTCGCTGGCCTCGGCGTCGTCCTTGATCTCGGGCTGCTCCTGCAGAATTTCATTCAGTCGAATCAGCGACGCCGTGCCGCGCTGGAAAATATTGACCACCCAGCCCAGGGCGATCACGGGAAACGTAAGTTGCATCATGTAAATATTGAAAGATGTGAACACACCAATCTTCATGCGGCCGGCAAGAACTTCCCGCCCTCCGATCCACATAACCAGAACCATGGCCAGACCGAGCATCAGTTCCAGCGTTGGCCACAGCATGCCCATGAGCCGCACTAATTTCAAACTACGCTTGATGTACTCCTGGTTTGCGCTTTCGAAGGATGCGATCTCCGCTTCTTCCTGCACATAGGCCCGGACAAGACGCGCGCCGGAGAAATTTTCCTGCGCCCGCGCCGAAATGTCAGAAAACATGGCCTGAATCCGCTCAAAGCGCTCATGAATACGCCTTCCAAAATATTGAATGACCACGCTGACCACGGGCAGCGGCAGAAAGGCATAGAACGTCAGCTTGGGGCTTTTGCTTACCATGAACCACAATGCCAATGCGGTGAAGACCAGCGTATTTGCTGAATACATGATCGCCGGGCCCAACAGCATGCGCACCGCATTCAAGTCATTCGTAACCCTGGCCATGATGTCGCCCGTGCGCATGCGCTGATAGTAGGAGTAGGAAAGCTTTTCCAGGTGCGCGAACAGGTCGTTGCGCAGATCGAACTCAATGTCGCGCGAGATGCCGATCACAACCCAGCGCGTCAGGAACAGGAAAATGCCGCGGACCGCCGCCAGCACGAGCACTTGTATTGCGAAAATCAGAAGCTTGTGCCGATTAACCCCGCCTTCAAGACTTTGGGCCGCGTTGCCGATCACCCGAGGCAGTCCGGCCTGGGCGCCGTTGCTGAAAACTACGCACAGTGCGCCCGCCACGAAGCCCCAGCGGTAGCGCTTGAGGTAGGGCAGGAGCGGACGCATACTCTTGGGAATCATGCAGGTTGTGTAGATGAAATTCTAGCAGGCGGGGTGCAAGGAAACAGGTCTTAGGTGATAGGTGTTAGGTCATCGGAAACCTAACGCCCAAGACCTAACACCTACGAGCCGAGGTAATCAGACTATCTGCGCTTTTCCTCGACAGTTGCGCGCTGTACGACGGGGATGATGTCGCGGCCGAAGGCGATCACACTGAATGCCGCCAGAGCCATACCCCAGCCGGTGAAAAGATCCATCCTGCGTTGATGACTAACTGATCCATATCCATGGCATCGAACCTCGGGGGAAATGCCTATAGAAAGGGCGCGGGGTCAGGGAAACCCGACCCCGCGCTGCTGCGACGCACGGTTCAAAACGGGATGCGCGAGTATATCGCTTTACTGCTGCTCGGGCGCCGGCGCTTCGCCATGCATATGTTGCTGCATGCGGGCTTCGCGGTTGGCCTCAATCTCTTTCAGCTTGGCCTGCTGGTCCGATGTGAGCAACTGGTAGATCTCATTGTGAATGCGGGTCTCCTGCACTTTCAGTTGCACCAGGGTCTGCGATTGCTGCGCGACCAGAGCCTGCACCTTGGCGTCGTCATAGGTGCCTTCCGAATACTGCTTAAGCTGCTGCTGCATCGTGTGCACTTGCTGCATCAGCGGCTTCATGGTGGCATGCTCTTTCTGCATGACTTCTTTTACCTGCGCGCGCTGAGCATCGGTCAGATCCAGTTGTTTGAAGGGGAAGCCCATCATGTGGCCGTGCATGCCCCATGCATGACCATGCGTGGGTTGAAGCGTAGTTGCGTCCGCGGTTTGCGACTTGGCAATTGCGCCACCCAACGTCACTGCCAGCGCTGCTACTAAAAGGCGAAAACGAATCGATTTCATAAACTCCTTGACTCCTGAAGGCCGGTTCCTCCCGGAACCTGGGCCATTTTGCGTACACTTATAAGAACACGCTTCCCGCGGAAATGTGGTAAAAAGTCAGTCAATCCGAGTAAAGTTTTGTCAAACTCGAAGTCGATTTTCTGGCTGAGACGTTTAATTAAAGTTGTGACAATTCTTTACCGCGAGCGGCACTCGTCTGGTGCACAATGAAAGCTGCCAAGATGGAACGGATTCTAGTCATAGACGACGATGTCGAACTTTGTACCCTGGTCGGCGAATATCTGCACGCCGAGGGGTTCACGGTGGAGTCAGTGCACGACGGCGAGAGCGGATTGCAGCGCGCCACCGGTGGCGGCTACCTTCTGGTGGTGCTTGATGTCATGTTGCCCGGCATCAACGGTTTCGAAGTGCTGCGCCGAATCCGCGCCACTTCCCGCCTGCCGGTGCTTCTGCTTACTGCGCGTGGCGAAGATGTGGACCGTATTGTCGGACTGGAGATCGGCGCCGACGATTATCTCCCGAAGCCCTTTAATCCGCGGGAACTGGTGGCGCGCATTCGAGCCATCCTGCGCCGTACCCATAGTGATAAATCCGTTCCGTCCACGCCAGATATCGTCCGCGTAGGAGAGATCGAACTTGATCCCGCGACCCGCAGCGTGCGCCGCGACGGCCAGCCCGTCGACCTCACCTCGGTGGAATTCAATCTTTTGGAAGTGCTGCTGCGGGAAGCCGGGCGCGTGGTTCCGCGCGAACGTTTAGTGAATGCCGTGCTCAGCCGCAAATTCTCGCCCTTTGACCGCAGCATCGATATGCACGTCAGCAAGGTCCGCAAGAAACTCGGCGATACTGACGCCGACGAGCATATCAAGACGATCCGGGGCGTCGGCTACATCTTTGCCCGGCCGCGCGAGAAGGCTGCGGAAAAGGTGAAAGCCTCGTCATGAAGAGCCTCTTCCTCAAGATTTTCCTTTCCTTCTGGGTGGCGCAGGCGTTGTTTCTTGTGATTGCGCTGCTGGTGATGCTGGCCTTCCGGCCGCAACGGAATGCGAGTTGGGAAGCCCTGAAATCGACCGCGCTCACCGAAGCCATCGACGCCTATGAGCAGGGCGGATCGGCCAAGGCCCGAGAGTATCTGGATAACCTGTCAAGCCACCAGCATGTGCGTGCTTACGTTTTCGATGAGCAGGGAACGGAAATTTCAGGGCGTTCGAGTTCGGGCTGGGCTGAGCATGTAGCGGCGGGCAAGCCGCTTCCGCCCCGTCCCGAAGTGCTTTTCCCGCGTCGGCAAATCGTGACCGAATCGCGAGCTTCCTCCGATGGACGCCATCTCTACACCATCGCGATGGAGTTGCCTCCCGGATTCCGCGTGTTTTTTGGGCCTTGGGGAATGATCCACGTTCCCGGGTTGATCATCGCTGTGATCTCATCGGGATTGGTTTGCTACTTCCTTGCCTGGTATATGACGAAGCCGGTGACGCGCCTGCGCGCTGCAACCCAGCAACTGGCTGCAGGCGATCTGACGGCCAGAGCCGGCGATCCTAAAAGCAAGCGGCGCGACGAGATTGCCGGATTGGTTCGCGATTTTGATACCATGGCCGCCCGTCTGGAGACTCTGGTCAAAGCGCAATCGCGCCTGCTGAATGATATTTCTCATGAATTGCGCTCGCCCCTGGCGCGTTTGAATGTGGCTCTTGGCCTGGCCCGGCAGCGCTCTGGACCGGAAAGCGCAGCCATGCTGGAGCGCATCGAGCTTGAAGCTGGCCGCCTCAATGAGCTCATTGGCCGCCTGCTCACCCTGGCCCGCCTGGAAGATGGCGAGCAGCATGTACCCTCCACTCCGGTCCTGCTTGATGAAATTGTGCTCAATGTCGCGGAGGATGCCGAGTTCGAAGCGCAGGCGCGGCATTGTCACGTACGTAGCGAAATTCCCGCGGGAAGCTGGGGCGTGGGCGGAGACGCATCCCTGCTGCACAGCGCCATCGAAAACGTGGTCCGCAACGCCATCCGCTACACCCGCGAAGGCACGGCGGTAGAGATTCATATGGAGAAGACGGAAGGCATCGCTGGCGCGGAAGCGGTGGTCCGTGTCACCGATTGCGGCTCCGGCGTTCCTCCCGAAGCATTAGAAAAGTTGTTCCGGCCGTTTTACCGCCTCGACGACGCTCGCGGCCGGCAGACCGGCGGTGTAGGTTTGGGCCTGGCCATTACCGAACGCGCGGTGCGCTTTCATGGTGGACGAGTCGCGGCGGTGAACCGCGCGCAGGGCGGACTCATGGTTGAGATCCACCTGCCCCTGATGCCCTTAACTCAAGTGGCTAGTGGTCAGTGGTCAGTGTCCAGTGAGATTCCACTGACCACTGACCACTGACCACCGATCACTGCCTATCAGGCAACTCGCCGCCGCTTCTACGGTTCTTAAGTCCTGGTGGGCGTTTGCTCTTCCCGCGCATTCCTGATACATAAATGGATGGTAATTCACGCCTTCAACTAGCTTGGAGCCCGGCAATGGCGGCCGGGGGATGTACACGTACGTTCCCATGGAGATAAAGCGAAGAATGCGGACAAGCTTTGCCTGGATTGTGGCGGTTCTGGCTCTGGTTGCGATCGGCTTCCTGCTGGCGTGCAGCACCAAGTACTCGGCTTCTTCTAATGGTCTGGTGATCGTGCCTACCCAGGGTACGACCGAGGGCGTGCAGGCCACGGCGGTCATGGAGACTTTCAGCCTCGATCTGGCCAATGGTCAGATGTCGCAGATCAATAATGTGAACGGTCCTCCCGCGCCGGGATTGACCGGCTCCATAGTCCTCGATCCGGCGGGCGCTCACGTATACGTAATCGTCACCCAGACTTCGGAATTTCCCAGCCAGACAGGGGTAGCGGTGTTTCCGGTCGGCTCCAACGGCAAGCTGGGGACAGCAACGACGACCACCCTCAACAACACCAGCATAATCGTCAGTGGCCAAACAGAATCGGTCCCCGTAGCGCCCGTGGCCCTTGCCATGGATTCCAAGGGTAAGTTTCTGTTCGTAGCCGATAGCGCGACGAGTGACGCATCCAACAACGCCGTGCCGGGGTCGATCTCTGTGCTCGCTATCGGCAGTAGTGGCAGCTTGACAGAGGTGTCTGGTTCCCCTTTTCCGCTTCCGGCTGCAACGGGGGGCAGCACCCCGAGTGCGTCGGCGCTTGCCGTGACTCCAACGGTTTACCCCGTGCAGTATTCGTATTGTTCCGGCCATACGCCTCCGACCACGGAGTATCTCTACGTGACGGATGCCGTCAATTACGTGGTCTTGAACTATATGGTGGATCCGTCGGCAGGCACACTTTCCCTGATGAAATATGCGCCGCTTCAGCCGGGAGCGCCAACCGGTTCCGTACCCTCCGGGGTAGCCGTCGATCCCTGCAACCGGTTCCTTTATGTGGCGAACGCGGGCCCAGGAAGCAGCCAGAATAACGTGAGCGCCTACACGATCTGCAGCACGATTAACGTCATCTCGGTGCCCTCCTGTCCGGCTCCGGACTTCAGCTTGCAGCCGGTCACGGGTTCGCCTTATCCCGCCGGCGATAATCCAGGGCCTCTCGCGGTGGATGCTTACGGCAATTTCTTGTACGTGGTGAATACGGGGTCGGGCAACGTTTCCGGCTTCCGGATCAACGCATCCACTGGCGCTTTGGCTGCATTCATCGGACAGCCCGCGGCCGCGGGCGTTGGGGCGAACTCGATTGCGGTTCGCGGCGACGACAGTTGGGTGTTCGTGGCCAACAAAACCTCCGGGACCCTGTCGCAATATGCCATCACTCAATCGAATGGAGCTTTGAACCCGGTAGGACCGGTCAGCACCCTCGATCTTCCTTCGGGCGTAGCGGTGAAGTAAGGCCGTTTTTGTTATAACCGGGGACCCAAAATACTTAATACATCATACTTAGTACCTACCAGCCCGTCCCCGAAGAGATTCCGCTGGCATCTCTATTCCCCATACTGGGTACGATCACCGCTCGCTTTGCAAGGCGACCCGCCTATTGTATATACTTGGTGTATATACGGAGGTGGAGGCATTTGGGCACAGCACGCGTATTTCGGTCGGGAAACAGTCAGGCAGTCCGGTTGCCGAAGCAGTTTCGACTCAAGACTGAAGAAGTCGAGATCTTTCGGCGAGGCGAAGAGATCGTCTTGCGCGAGAAGGTTGGAAGCATGGTTCGAGCGTTCGATCTGCTCGCTGATTTGCCCGACGACTTTGAAGTCCGAGGTCGCCAGAAGGATCGGCCGCAGAAGCGCAAGGGACTGTGATGGAGCCTCGCTACCTGCTGGACACGAACATTTGTATCTACATCCGGCAAAGCAGGCCGGAGCAGGTTTTGCGGAGATTCCGGAGGCTGCGTCCAGGAGAAGCCGCGCTTTCGGTTATTACTTACGGAGAACTGCTCTACGGCGCGGCCAAGAGTGCCCAGAGGTTGGCGGCACTGGAGCGGTTGCGCGAGTTAGTCCGTTTGCTGCCTGCTCTGGTCCTCCCCGAAAGTGCAGCCGAGACCTACGGAGCGGTTCGGGCCGAACTGGAATCGAAAGGCCAGATGATCGGCAACAACGATCTTTGGATTGCCGCACACGCCTTGGCGGCAGGGTTAACGCTGGTCACCAACAACGAAAGTGAATTCCGGCGAGTGCGGGGATTGAAAATACAAAACTGGGCGCGATAGTCAGGGCTACAGCAAAGCCTCCAACAGCGGATGCCTAACTGCGGAGAATGGATTGGTGATGGTCACCCCGTTCCAGGTGAATCCCGGTTGAAGGTCCTCGGAGAGCAGCAGGCGGCATCCTGCTGCGCTTGCGGCGGCGAAGATTACCGCGTCCCAGATGCTGATGCCGTGGCGCGCGGCTAAATCGCTGCCAGCCACCAGAACCGCAGGGGAGGTTTCGATCAGAGGGAAAGCATCCTGCCAGCTTAAGATCGCAGCGCGCGCCCGTTCCGGCGGACGTCCGGCCTTTCTCACCAGCACGTGGAAGAGTTCCCCCAGCACCTGAACCGGCAAGAAAGTGGAATCGGCGGGGAGCTTGGCGATGATATCGAGAGCCGATTTTTTTCTCGCGGCGCCGTTGACGCCCTCCGCGTAGGCCAGAATATTGGTATCGAGCGCGAGCCTCACCGGTTCCACCTAGTCGTACAGTTCGTCTCTTTTCCAGCGTCCGATCTTGACGATGCGCTCGGCCCTCAAACGGTTGAGCAGAGACGCACGGGCACTGGCCTTGGTTGCGCCGTTGTCCTTGAATGGGGCGATGCGCGCCACAGCCTTGCCATGGCTGGTCACTACGTAGCTTTGTCCTTCCCGGACATCCCGCAATACCTGGGAGAATTTCCGGTTGGCGTCTGCCGCTGAGATTGCTTTCTCCATGTCCTAACCCGTAAGTAGTTATATTACCTACTTTTAAGGAATGTCGTCAAGGGGTTGGTTTACAATTAACTGTTTCCGGTCACTATCTTCTCTTTCTCCTGGAGGAATTTATGAAGCTCACCCCTGGCAAACTTGCGGGTCTCAGAAGAGTCTCGAACGAACATGGCGTGATCGCTGCGGCTGCGATGGATCAGCGCGGGTCGCTGCAAAAATCACTGGGCAAAGAAAAAGGCGGCGAGGTCAGCGACGCCATGATGGAAGAATTCAAAACCCTGGTCACGGAAGTTTTAACGCCGCATGCCAGCGCCATCCTGCTCGACCCAGAGTGGGGACTGCCGGCCTCGAAGCGGCGCGCCAAGAACGCCGGTCTGCTGCTGGCCTATGAGAAGACGGGATACGACAAGACCGGTCCGGGACGATTGGGCGATCTGCTCGATCACTGGTCGGCGCGGCGGCTGAAAGAGGCTGGAGCCGACTGTGTGAAGATCCTGCTTTACTACTCGCCGTTCGATCCCAAGGAAACCAACGACAAGAAGCATGCCTGGGTGGAGCGCATTGGCGACGAATGCCGCGCCAATGACATCCCATACTTTCTGGAGTTTGTGGGCTACGAAGAGGGCGCGGATGAGAAGGGACTGGAATACGCCAAGAAGAAGCCGCAGATCGTCACCGACAGCATGCGCGAATTCAGCAAAGACCGATATGGCGTGGACGTGCTGAAGGTGGAAGTGCCGGTGAACATGAAGTTCGTCGAAGGCACGAAGTCGTTCGGCGGGCAGAAAGCATATACGAAAGCAGAGGCGATCGACCTGTTCCACAAAGCCGCGGACGTGGCGACCAAGCCGTTCATTTATCTCTCGGCGGGCGTGAGCAACGCGGAATTCAGCGAGACGCTGGAACTGGCGGGAGAATCCGAAGTGAAGTTCAACGGCGTGCTCTGCGGACGCGCGACCTGGAAAGACGGCATCCCGATCTATGCCAAGCAAGGCGCTGCGGCCTTCCGTGAGTGGCTGGAGACCGAAGGCGTGAAGAACATCAATAACGTGAACGGCAAGCTGAAAGCCGCGACTTCGTGGCACTCGATCTATGGAGTCGAGCCGGCGTTGGCGGGCGCGTAGGCGGCTCGTGGGACGGTCGCGAGCATTTGTGAGATATGTTCCGACTGGAACATTTTGTATGTACATAATGCTCCAGTTGGAACATAACTCACGTTTTACCGGAACACTGTGGCAATATCGGAAATCTCTGAAAACCACCTTAAAGCTATAGTTGGCGGGCGGCAAGTGGCTGGGGAGGAGGGGGTTTAGGGAATGCGCCGCGAAACGCGGCTAAAAAGACACAAGGCGAAGGAAAAGCGGTGGAGATCGGCCTCGATGCTGGCACTTGGCGGAGGTGAGTGCCAATTATACACTTGCGGGAAATAGGGAACGTCCCGTCTGTCCCCGGTTTATTACCGAAGTCATTTCGAACGTCCAGGATTTCATCGGAGGCTTCGATCCCAATCCGGCCGCTCCTTTCGCAGCAACGGTCGGGGGAGTTACTGGTTGGGTAGTAAGCGGGGGAGCAAACGAGTTGTGGAACGCAACTACAGAGACACCTGGTAGGCTCCGCATCGGGACCGGGAAGACGTATGGACCAACGCCCACCGCTAAACGGTGTCTAGTGCTGACCTGGTTTTACTCGGAAAGGTGCTACCCTAGGAGTCTTAAGGAAATGTAATTGTGATAGCAATTCGAGGCTCGTGATTATAAAGGAGATGGTGACGCAGTGCGTTTTGGGCGAACACTGAGCGGGAGACTTCAACTTGTTGTCGAGGACCATGGTGGTTGTGTGAATAGAATCGGGGGTGACGTAGTACAGATGACGATGCATTTGCGACTGCCAGGCATGTCCAGTTTGCGGCACCGGTGATGCGAAGGGATCAGTTCAAGGCTAGTCCGCCCTTGAACTGTTCCGGTTGCAGCAATCAATTCCAGTTTTTCGCTGGACTCTGGCATAAAGGCGTGGATTGGAATCGCGCTATCATTTGTTCTTTCCTATCTCGTAGGGCTTCGCGGTTGGTTATGGCTCGTTTCCGGACTTGTCATGTGGGTCCCGCCACGAGATGGACTTGGTGGTGGCAATCCTGAGCTTGATTGTCCGTCCGCGACTGCAGCCGTACTCGGCTCCGGGTGAAGAGTCACATTTCATCGTCTTTGTTCCCGAACGAAACCACGGATTCCAGCGCTTCGAAACATCGGCACGATTCGTGAAGAATCTCTTGATCTATCTATATGGGAAAAAAATCTGTTTTTCGGCAAAAGACCCCTGGGCAAGCAGGCCAAGAGGCGCTGCCCCACCTTTTCCGCGATGTGAGGCTGTTACGAAACTACTAGCGGAGAAACGGCATCAGTGGCAAGATGCGATTGCGGAGTGAGGGCAACGCATGGCATTCATCGAAGGGGATGCGCAGCTGGCTCGGCGCGGCTTGCATCCCAGTCAATCAGTTCCGCGTTGGTGGTGGTGAGTTTAAGAGTCTCGTTGGTTGAGAAAGCTGAATCTTCCGATCACTTCGGCTATCATAAGTGTGCTCCCCGACACTATCAGTATTTTAAGCGGACGCGCGCACCTGACCTGCTCCCCATTTTCCGCACGAAGCTGAGTATGATTTGTGCGAAGGAAAGGGGAAGAGGGTATGTCGAAGAGCAATCACACGGAGGCGCAGATGATCGGGGCGCTGAAGCAACTGGAAGCGGGGCGCAAAGCGGAGGACGTGGCGCGGGAATTCGGAGTGTCGAAGCACACGATCTACGCCTGGAAAGCGAAGTACGGCGGGATGGACGTGAGCGAAGCGCAAGAAGCGAAGCAGTTGCGGGATGAGAACACGCGGCTGAAGAAGCTGGTGGTGGATCTGAGCCTGGACAAAGAGATGCTGAAGGCGGTGATCGCAAAAAACGGATGGAGCTCGTAGACCAGCGGGCGGACGCAGACTGGCTGCGGAGCGAGTATGCAGCGAGCCAGCGCCGGGTTTGCGGGCTGATGGGGATGGCGGTAGCGAGTTACCGCTATCGGACGACACGCAGCGATGAGCCGTTGCGCACGCAGTTGGTGGAGCTGGCACGGTCGAAACCGCGCTTCGGGTATCGGCGGCTGCATGTTCTGTTGGGTCGTTCGGGCGAGCAGGTGAACCACAAGCGCGTGCATCGGGTGTATCGGGAGGCAGGGTTGATGATTCGTCGGAAGAAACGGAAGCATTGCGTGCGCGAAGGAAAGCCGCTGCTGGTGCGGACTTCGGCGAACCAGGAGTGGGCGCTGGATTTTGTGCACGATGCGGTGGAGTGCGGACGGGCGATCCGAGTACTGAGTGTGGTGGATGCGTATACGCGGGAGTGTTTGGCCTTGGAAGTGGATACGAGTTTTGCCAGCCGGAGAGTAACTCGCGTGCTGGAGCAGATTGTGGGGGAGCGTGGAGTGCCGCAGGCGATCCGCTGCGACAACGGGCCGGAGTTGACGAGCCGGCATTTTCTGGCGTGGTGCGTGGAGCGGCAGATCGAGTTGCTGCACATTCAGCCGGGCAAGCCGACGCAGAATGCGCGGGTGGAAAGCTTTCACGGACGGTTGCGGGATGAGTGCTTGACGGTGAGCTGGTTTCAGAACCTGTTCGATGCGCGGCGGAAGATCGCAGCGTGGCGAACGGAGTACAACGAAGAGCGTCCGCATAGCAGCCTGGGATACAAAACCCCGAAAGAGTTTGCCGAGGCGCAGGCAGCAGGCTTCTACACAGCTGAGCGAGAGGCAAGGGACTCAAACGCCGTCCCTTGCCCCTCGCGCTCCCCCATCCCGGCTCAAACCCGAGAGGGAGTAGCTGAAAGTTGTCGTATTCTTACGTGAACGAAAATTGGGGGCAGGTAGAGGCTGATTGAGTCAGACGTCGCCGCCCGTGATACGACTGGTAGGCTTGGATGCCCCATCTGGTCGTCTGCAGTGACGGGAGGCAAGGACTGGGCATGATTGCGCAGTGGAAATACGGAGGGGGCCGGCGGCTACGAACGGTGGAGAGAGTTGGCGAGGACGGCGGGCGCAACTTGCTCCAAAGTGAGCCATCGGCTCCTCCAAAGTCCATTGAGTTGTCCCCCTCAGACTTCGCAATCAACTTTGAGCGGAGCTGGTGTGGGAATGTCAATTAAAAAAAATGAGAGGGGGCCAGGATGGTTAGGCTAGACCGCAGTTGAGCAGTGCCCCCGTGGGAGACGGTGACGGCTATTGAGCCGACTGCAGTTGCGACGAGAGCTGGTTGACGGAAGAGACGTCGAAGAACGCGGACAGATCGGCATGACCAGCTAGAGTTTCCCGCTCTTTCCCTTCCACCAGAATCTTCACTCTAAGAATGCCGGGGATGTTCGCCGAGAGTGTCTCGATGAGCGACGCCACAGTTAATTCTTCCGACAGAACGCCGGAGCGGTGGCCGTCGGCGAAGGCCGCGTTGATGTCGATGACGGCCAGCCCGGGATCGACCAGATACACGCTGCGAATGTCGGAGCCATGCGGCAGCGGGTGAGGCGAAGACTTGTCCAGATACAGCGCAAGCAGGGCGCGGAGCAGTTCCTCCGCGCGCTGCTGGCGAACGGAGGGCATGGGAATCTGGGCGGACTGGGTGCGAAGCATGCCAATATCGTCATAAGCAACAAATAACGTGACTCGCTCGGTGGGTCCGGCCACGGGCGGCACCACGGGACGAGTGTCTCCGGCGGTGACATGATTTTCGGCAGCACGACCGCGCATGTGCCATGCGTAGAGGCTCATCCCGAGCACGGCGACGAGCAGCACCGCGATCCCGATATAAAGTTGGCGTGGAATCATAAAGTCCTGATTAAGTGATTTTGCGATCGGGTCATTGAGTGATCGAAGAGCCTTAAGAAGACGAGCCCTAAGAAGACGAGCTTCCAGAAAGCAAAGGCATTCAAATCGCCCAATGACCCGATCGCAAAATCGCTCAATGTCATGGTGCGGCTCCGAGCTGCGCCCGAATCGCAACGATCCCATTGGCCACGGCGCTGGCGATGTGTTGCTGATAGTCCGGAGAAGTGAGTTGCGAAACATCGGATGCAGACGGTGCGACCTCGACCGCGATGGCAGCGGTGACAATGTTATTCAAAGGGCGCAGCGGCGCGGTCAGGGTACGGACGGCGACCTCTTGCTTCCTCAACTCCGCAGCCACGCTCGCGATGGCGGCTTGACTGAGCGGGATGGAGGATTGTTGCGCGGTCGCCCAGGAGCGGAACGGGCCGCGGTCTTCTTCGCCGCCGTAGGGAAGCAGCGCGCTATACAGTCGAACGCCGTGACCATTGGATGCGGCATGCAACGCGACATAAACCGCGGCATGCGTCGTGTTGGCGAAAAAGGCGCGCTCATCGAGCGAGAGGTTCGCGTCGGAATCGCGCAGCACCAGCGTGGGGATTCCGCGATTCTCCAGTTCCTGCCGCAAACGGCGGGCGAAAGCTACGGTCACGTCTTTTTCGGCGAGCGATGGGCTGAGGGCTTCGCCGCGGTCACTGCCGCCGTGGCTCGCATCCACGATGGCAAAGTAACGGCGCGGGATCGCGGGCGGCGTACTCGCCGGCGACTGGGTGGTAGTAGCACTCCCCGCTGCAGTTGCGCCAGTCGAACTGGTTGCGGTCGTTCTATTTTCCGCTGCCGTGTTTTGAGCACTCGCAGGGGCGAGGGTAATAGTTCTCCCATCCGGGCTGAAGCTTGCCATCAGCGGCAATGTGGTAGTCACGGTGACTTCGGCGCCGCCATTATTTTCAGAGTAAGTCGCCGAGGGAATGGTTTTGCTCCCGAAGGTGAGCGTGGGAGAGGCAGGCGCAGTGACCGGTTCATGACTGAACCTCATGTGCAGTTTGCCGGGTTCGCTGGCCACCGAGGGATTAACCGGCGCGGTGAAGCGAAACACCAGGCGCGAAGGATCGTCCTGCGAAACTGTAGCCGTAAAGTGAGTCGCAACGTTGCCGATGAAAAGACGGCCAGACTCCTCGTGCAGAGTTGCGGGGCCTCCGAGAAAGCGGGGCAGAATGGAACCAAGGCACGCTACGGGCACCAGGCCGCGTCCGTTCTCCATGACGAATTTTCCCGAGAGGTCGGCATCGAGCCCTTGGATGCGGGCGCGACTCCTGCCCACAATAAATTCACCCAGCACGTTGTTGTAATGCAGACGCCACCGGGGCGACTCGAACTTCGCACTCACCTTGCCCAGAGGATCCAGCACTTCCAGCAAGCCAACATATTCATGGCCCTGCCGCTGCACGAGGGGCAGCGAATAATTGGCCGCCGAGGAATAAATGGAGAGATGTTTCTCAGGAGCAGCGCCGGATACCAACAGAACCGCAGCGAACAAAAGCGCGCCGCCGGCGATTCCAACGCTCAGCCAGCCATTCAAAGATCGGCCATTCAAAGATCGCTCATTCAAAGATCGGCCGCGCAGAGATCGGTCGCTCAAAGATCCGCGAATCGGCTTGCTCGTCGAATGCGCACGGGTTCGGCTTCTAATCGAGCGCATAGATGGTCAATCCGCTGAGCAGCTTAGGGTAAAAGTCGGTGGACTTCTGGGGCATGACTTCGCCGGCCAAGGCAACATTACGAACTTGTGCTATGCGGCAGGGATTCATCAGGAAAGCGATGTTGGCGCGAGAGCCCGGGCCCCGCACTTGCGCCAAAGCCTCGCCGGCATCGCGCACATAGCGGATGTTCTGCTGGTTGCGAATGGATTCCTCCGACAAGTTCAGCACGTTTTCCAGTAAACACTTATGCAGTTGCACCACATCAAGCGCTTGTTGGCTGATCGACAATCCGTCGAAGACCTGCGGCACGTTGAGATTGGGATGGTGCAGCAGAAAGGCGCGGTTCGCCGTGACCGCGAGGATGGTGGTGCCGCACCGGCCGGACTCGCGGAGCATCGCGGTAGCGTGCGGCCCGTCCAGAGATGAGTCAATCTCATCCACGTCGAAAAAGGCGCGGGCTGAATTGCGAAAGTCATTCTCCGAAAAGGAATCCAGGCTGTGCACGATGCGATGCGTCGGCAGAATCACCAGGCCGGGGCTGTTAAGGTTGACGAACGTCATCATGACAAATTCGTATGGCGCGGTTCCGCGCTCTGCCGCCGGCTGCCCCAAAGAAGAATCGGCGGCGCGCCGTTCGTTGCGATAGTTGAGAGCAGTTTCGTAGCGGTGGTGTCCGTCGGCGATGATGAGCTTCTTATCGCTCATCGCGGCCTGAACAGACCGGGTCACTTCAGGATCGCTGACCTGCCACACGCGATGAACCACGCCATATTCGTCCGAACCAGAAATGTCGGGATCGCCATTCGTCGCGAGCAGAGATTCGACTTGGCCTGAGTCCTCATGCAGCATGAAGATCTGCCCGAAGTGGGCGCGGGTGGCGCGGAGCAGATCGAGCCGGTCGGCCTTGGGCTTGGCCAGCGTTTGCTCATGGCGGAAAACGACGCCAGCGGAATAATCCTCAATACGCCCCAGTGCGATAAAGCCCCGGCGCTCCAGTTCCTTCGAGGAGCTTTCGTTGGATAAACCCGGATAATTGAACCGCTGCGAGTACACGTACAACGAGGGAAGGGAATCCTGGCGCAGGATGCCTTGCTGCCGCCAGTCCCGAAAATGCGCGGCCGCGCGCGAATATACATTGTTCGCCGGATTGTCTTTCCCCTCCCTCCGGCCAAGGATGATGCGTACCAGGTTGTGCGGGCTCTCGGCGTAATAATGATCCTGCATTTCCGGAGTGATCTTGTCATAAGGCTGGGTGACGACTTCAGCCGGAGACACCCGCTGCGGATCATAGCGAAACGCGCGAAAGGGACGAACGTCAGCCATGGAAGTCTTTGATTGTAGCAAGGTTGCGCTGGGCTTTGAGGTTGGGTGCGCTCCAGATTTCAACGAGTCGCCCAGAATGGCTGCCAAATCGGGATTGTCACCAACATTTGACAAAAATAACAGCCCCGGCTCGATGCAACCTGTGATACTATCGCGGCAAATCGAGGTGCTTATGGCCCTCCGCCCTAAGACACTATTTCGGGATCTATTGGGGAAGTCCCGCCTGGTTCGACCCCGTCTGGTTCGACCCCGTCCGGTTCAACTGTGCCTGCTTCAGCCCTGCTGCCCAAGTCCTGTCCGCATGCATGCAATCTTGTCCCGGCCTTTTCTTTGGATGGTGCTGTCCGCACTTTGCATCGCATGCGCCTTGCCCCCGACTGTTCCGGCCCAGACGGATGTGAATGACGTCCACGTCCAGCCGCGCGACACTTCGCCCCACGAGCCCGACAAAACCAAGACGGCGGAAATCGCGAAGCAGACCATCGTTCCTGCATCTCTGAACACCCACATCCGGCCATTGAAGGTGGCGGTTGATCTGGTGTTGGTGCCGGTGACGATCACCGATCCCCTGAACCGCCTGGTGACGGGCCTCGACAAAGACAACTTCGAGCTTTTCGAAGGCAACTCGAAGGAGGAGATCAAATCTTTTTCCAGCGAAGATGCACCTGTATCGCTCGGCGTGATCTTCGATTCCAGCGGAAGCATGGCCAGCAAAATGGAACGAGCCAAGGATGCGGTGGTCGAGTTTTTCAAGACCGCCAATCCTCAGGATGAATTCTTCATGGTCACTTTCTCCGACGAGCCCGAGATGGTCGTCGATTTCACCAGTTCTGTGGATGAGATCCATAGCAAGCTGCTCTACACCGCGCCGCAAAAGCGGACCGCGCTGCTGGATGCGATCTACATGGGCATGAGCAAGATGAGGCAGGCCAAATATCCAAAGAAAGCGCTCCTCATCATTTCCGACGGAGGCGACAATCACAGCCGATACACCGAGAACGAGATCAAGGCTATGGTGAAGGAAGCCGACGTAATGGTGTACGCGATTGGCATTTACGACCGGTATTTCCAGAGTGACGAGGAGCGTCTGGGCCCGGCACTGCTGGGCGAGGTCACCCAACTGACCGGCGGGCGCGCGTTTACGGTCGAGAACCCCAACGACCTGGCCGATGTTGCCACCAAGATCGGCATCGAACTGCGCAACCAATATGTGCTCGGGTATCGTCCAAGCAAAGGAGTTCGGGACGGCAAATGGCGTAAGATTAAGGTGAAGTTATTGGCCCCGAAAGGATTGCCGCCACTCCGAGTGTATGCCAGGACCGGTTACTACGCGCCCGAAGAATGAGTGGTCTGCGACCTTCTCTTTTTTGCTGAAGTGCGCGATCTGTACAACTGTCGCGCTCACACTTCTCACGCTGCCTTACGCCAGCCTCGCGCAGCAAACTTCGCAAGATCAGTCTGTTCCTGCGCCGCTTGCACCTGCGTCATCTGCACCAGCCCAGTCCCAGCCTTCTGCGGCACAGCCTGCGCCTGCCCAATCCGGCACCGCATCTCCGCCCGCCGCAACCCCTCCTCAGCAGCAACCTTCCGGCGAGAACGGAACCTTCGTCATCCGCAAAGATGTGGATGAGGTTCTGCTGCACGCCACAGTCATTGACGACAAACAGCATATTGTGACCGACCTCGACCGCGGCGCCTTCTCCGTATTCGAAGATGGCAAGCTGCAGAATATTATTTCCTTCCACCATGAAGACATTCCCGTGGCCATGGGAATCGTGATCGACAATTCCGGATCGATGCGTGAAAAGCGCGCCAAGGTAAACCAGGCCGTCCTGAACCTGGTGCGTTCGAGCAATCCGCAGGATGAAGTCTTCGTAGTCAACTTTAACGACGAATACTATCTCGACCAGGATTTCACCAATGATCTGCTCAAATTGAAAGAGGCGCTCGAAAAAATTGACGCCAGAGGTGGAACGGCGCTGTATGAAGCCCTAGTGGCATCGGCCGAGCACTTGAAAACCGATGCCAGGCTGGAACGGAAAGTGTTGTTCGTAGTGACCGACGGAGAAGACAACGCCAGCCGCGAAACCCTGGAGCAGGCGGTGAAGCAGTTGCAGGAGGAAAACGGCCCATCGGTCTATGCCATCGGAATCCTGGGCGATGAAGAGCACCCTAAGCGAGCCAAGCGTGCGCTGGAAATCATCGCGCAGCGCACCGGTGGCGTGGCCTACTTTCCCGCGACCCTCGATCAGGTGGATGAGATCAGCCGGCAAGTGGCCCACGACATCCGCAATCAGTACACCATCGGCTACAAGCCCACCAATCCCCGGGCCAGCGGCAGCTTCCGCACCATTCGCGTCGAGGCCAAGAAAAGCAAAGGCAAACTCGTGGTGCGGACCAAAAGCGGCTACTACGCGGGGGCGCAGCCGCACTCCTCGGGCACGAAGTAAAGCCGTGCTGCATTCATAGCAATGTCTCACCCCATTCTTCTCTACGACGGCGTCTGCGGACTCTGCAACCGGATCGTTCAGTTCACTCTTCGCCGCGATCGCGATGCGATCTTTCGTTTTGCCTCGCTGCAAAGCGCTTTCGCCGCTGCCATCCTCGCGCGCCACGGCGCCGACGCCAGCGATCTGAATACCTTCTACGCCGTGGTCAACTCTGAACTGCCGGACGAGTGCCTGCTCTCCCGTTCCGACGCCGGAATCTTCGTCCTGAAACAACTCCCAGGCGCGTGGCGGCCCGCTGCATTCCTCCTGCAACTCGTGCCCAAATTCCTGCGCGACACGGTCTACAAAGTAGTAGCCCGCAGCCGCTACCGTATCTTCGGCCGTTTCGATGTGTGCCAGTTGCCCAGCGAGCAGCATCGCAACCGCTTCCTCGATGTCTAAAACACTGCGTACTATAATCCGGTGCAGCTGCTAATTTTTATGCCGCTGATCTTCGCTTTCTGGTTCATGGTTGCTGCCTACGTGATTCACGTGCTGGATGAATCCTTACTCGGGGGCAGTTTTGTGGAGAAGGTTCGTCAGCATTGGTGGCCGCAGTATTCCTGGACAAAATTCTTCTGGTTCAACGCCGGATACTTCGCCATCATGATCGCCAGCGTAATCCTTTACGACCTGCGCGGAGGCGCCTGGATCATACTCCCGCTGGCTTGGTCGATCGAGCGCCTGTGCAACGGTTTCTGGCATCTCTGGTGGACCCTGCACTTCCACGAATATTCTCCCGGCCTTCTGACCAGTATCCTCATCTGGATGGACTCCTACTTTATAGTCCGCTACCGCGCGCCCGACGCCATCACCGCGGCGACGTTCTGGCCAGCGGCGCTGATCGGTTTGTTATTCGCCACCTTCCTGTTCTCCTACATTCCGCTGGTGAAAGGCCGAAAGATGCGCGCCAACTCCGGATCGTAGATCAGAGCTCCAACTCGCCAACCCCTCACTTCCAGGTCGCGCCGTCCGTATCCACACTCACGGTTCGGTGTTCTCCCGCGCGGAACGTGCCCGAAGTCTTGATGGTGTAAATGCGGTCCGGAGGATCGTCGTTATCGTGAAACACAACCACAAACTCATGAGCGCCGGCCGGCACCGGCGCGCTGCAGGTCTTGTGATTGGGAAGCGAGCAGAACTGCGCACCGTCCATCTTCACGACCCCTTCGGCTTCGGTGTGGCTCTCCACAGTGAGCGTTGCGGACTTGGCAGATTGGGCGGGTACTAAGTGTGCGGATGCGACAAGCAAAATCAGGGCAACAATCAAGTTCTTCATCTTCATGGATTCCCCTTCGACGGAATTTCCGATTGGGACCTCTCGCTCGCAGCATACGCTTCCGGCATATGGCCCTGATCAAGATAAATTCAAGCAGCCTGGTTGGGATGCGGGTGTCCCTCAGGTTCATTCACGCTGGGCGACCCGGCCATGGCGCCGGCAGTAACCACTCACGTGAATTCAGGATTTTGGACGCCCCCTTTCGTGACCTATCCCCGGGCAGTTGAAGGATGTCATAGTCGATGCCGTTAAAGGGCTGCCGAGCTCGTCATAAAAGGGGGATATCCCATGCGGTCTAAAGATATTGCAAAACAAGCTGTCTTGGTTAGTCTTGTAGCACTGGCGTTTACCCGACTGGCAGCCAGCCAAAACCTTGGGGCTGCGAACAGTTTCGCTGTTCTAAGCTCCGGCGACGTCTCTTTCAAGAACCGCGTCAATATCAATCAAGTTAGCGGCACCGCTGGAGGGGTCTGTCCGGGCGCAGTGGGATGTCCCGGCGATGTGGGCGGGGTCACGGTTCTGATGGGAAGAGGCAATGCCTCGTCTCCTGACACCCTAAGCGGAGACGTGATCGGCAGCGCCAATTCTTCTACGGGACTCAATTGCGCGAAGAACGCACCGGGCACAACCGCAATTTGCCTGGGAAACGACAGCGAGGTTGCCGGCTTATGCGCTACAGGCGGCGGAGCCATCGATTCGCCTACCGAATGTAGCCTCGGAGCAGACACCACAGGCGGCAATTCCGACGTGGTCACACTGCTGCCTCAGGCCGATTCCGCCATCGTGTCGGCTTCGGCAAGCTTCGCGGCTTTGCCCGCAACCCAGACTCTGGCGGAAATCGCCCTTGGAACTCGCGGCAGCGCGACGATTACAACTAGTCCAGGGGTCAATGTCATAAGCATCCCGGCGATCACCACTGGTACGAATTCCACCATTACGATTACCGCAGGCCCAACCGATACGGTTGTGATCAACGTGGGCAGTTCGACCGCACCGGGAAGCCTGCAGCTGGGTAACGGCGCGTCCGTCGTTCTCAGCGGTGGCATCACGCCCGATCGCGTGCTCTTCAATCTGGTCGGCAGCTCGACCACGGCGCAGTTGGGCAACAACACAGTTTTCAACGGCACCATCCTGGCTCCGCAAGGACAATTCACTTCGGGCGACGGCAATACTCCGAATCCGGTCCTGATCAATGGCGCCCTGTTGTTCGGCGGCAGCGTCAGCATCGGCAACAACACCAACCTCAACTTTTACCCGTTTGTTGGAGTTTCGACTAACGGCGGCGGCGGATCGAACGGCTCCGGCAGTTCCAGTTAGCTGTCTACAGAAATGGACGATAAACCGGATAAACCCCATTTTTTCGCCGGAGCGCGGCGAGGGATCGATCAGCGGCCTTCGAAATTCTTGACCCGGTCTGACAGAGACTTAACCTCGGCATCCAGCGCGCGAAGAGCTGCAGTCGCTTTTCTGACGCAACTCGACCGGGGACGCCCACTTGTGAAACTCGGTCAACGGGGTGGTTTCAACCTTCTCTAACCGTGCGCTGATCCACTGTTTGTCAGCGGCCTTACCAGCGGATCAGGCCCGCAGGGTCCTCCACCAGGACGACGTCATACTTTTCGATCATGGGCATGAGGAGGTTTTCCAGTTCGCGCTTCCACAGTTCTCCTTCATAGAACTTTGCCTTCATGGGCTCGCGCGAGGCGAGGTCGGGAAAGCCGCGCATAAAAAAGAACGTGTCAGGATCTTCGATGGAAAGGAACGGACCCAATATCTTCATCCCGATCTGCGCGTGCGACGGAATCGACTTGGAGCGGAATGTCTCAAGGAACTCGGCGCGCGTGCCCGGCTTGAGTTTGTAAGTGCGCATTTCGACGATCCGTATTTCTACGTCCCGCGTTTCGACGACCATGGGGAACCTCCGCCAGCAACGCGTCAGCAAGCTGGAAGATGCGAGCTATTCTAGCGAAAAGTGAAAAGTAACTGTCGACTGAGTAGAGGTAAGAAGATATCAAAGATCGCAATGCCGAAAGCCGGAAGTCGGAAGCCTAATGCCCAGCGGCCGCATGATCGGCCATGCGTTGCTTGTTATACCTGAGCGCGACGTTCATAAACACATTGCCCAGGGAAGTTTCAAAGCAGATCGTCAGAGCTTCCACATCTTCGCTGGTCTTATCGCCTTCCTCACTAATCACCAGCACCGGAGGATGCACGCGGAAATGAAAGCCCTGATCGTTCAGCGCGCAGACAGCGTTGCCAACGACCTGGTTGGCAAGCTCGAAGATGGTCTCTTTGATCAGCCCATCGGATTCAGGCAACTCCGCGCCCGCGTAGTGGCTGGCCACACGCACGGCAGTCTGCGGCTCGAGGTCGAGCACAATGCGGCCCTCGATGTCGCCGGAGAGCGCGACCATTCCAGCGACACCTTTGCGGCGGTAAGCATCCTCTTCCATGGAGAGGCTGCCCACTTTGGTCGAGCCCTGCAAGCCCTGCGACAACACGGCATCGGCCGCATTGATGAAAGGCTGAATCAGCTCCATCTTCATGCGATTAGGCTCCCGCGCCCGCAGCATTCGCCACGGCGCCGTCTTCTCCGAGCACGTACTTGATGACCTCGTACAGAACCTCCGGCTTCACCGGCTTCTGCACGAAATGCCGCGCCCCGCGCTGCAATGCGGCCACAATGTTTTCCTGGTATCCCACGGACGACACCATGACGACACGAGCCTCAGGATGTGCCTGCACAATCTTCTCGGCGGCTTCAATGCCCTCCATCTGCGGCATGGTGATATCCATGAGCACAATGTCAGGATGCGTGCGGTCGTACTCGCTGATGGCGGTCAACCCGTCACCGGCCTCGGCCGCAACCTGTCCGCCAAAGCTTTCGATCATGCGGGCAAGATTCTTGCGCGCGAACACGGAATCGTCCACGATCAGGTAGCGGATCGGCTGGCCGTCCTTGCTGCGTCTTACTGGTGCGAACTGCTCCATAACATCCTCCTAAAACAAATTCGGGCAAAGTTTTTCAAATACCGGAGCGAAACGCTTTTCCTTTTCCGCTCTCCCCGCGGCCACAAAGAGCCTGCAAAGTGGCCGAGAGTGTATCCAAGCTCACTACGCGCGTGGCATAGCCGCGCTCGATAGCAGCCTTCGGCATGCCAAAAACTACGCAGGATTCTTCGCTCTGCGCGATGGTCATGCCGCCGGCTTGCTTGACTGCGCCCAAACCTTGCGCGCCGTCGTCGCCCATGCCGGTCATCAGCACCGCGACTGAGATCGAGCCAAACTCTTCGGCCACGCTGCGGAACAGAACGTCAACGCTCGGCCGGTGGCCATTGACCCGTTCGTCTTCATTCAATACAACCAAGTCACCCATGGCCAGACGCTTCACTTTCATGTGGCGACTGCCAGGGCAGACCAGCACGCGCCCGGCCAGCAGCATGTCTCCCGATTGAGCTTCCTTCACGCGCAGCGAGCACAACTCGTCGAGGCGCCGGGCAAACATGTCGGTGAAGCCCTCGGGCATGTGTTGCACCACCACGATCGATCCTGGAAAGTCCGCAGGGAGTTGGGCCAGGAGAAACTCGAGGGCTTGCGGACCTCCGGTGGAAATTCCGATCGCCACCAGCTTGCTGGGTGCGTGTGCGGTCTTTCCAATCGAGATTTTTTCCGGTACAGGCGGTTTCAGCAAAGTTCCAGGCCGGACAACCTTGCCAACGGAGGCGGCGTGAATTTTGGCAATCAACTCCGTCGCCGTTTCGGACATGTGCGCCGAGACATCCTGCGGCTTGGCGACAAAATCGAAAGCTCCCAGCCCCAACGCTTTCATGGTGACGGAGGCGCCTTCGGTGCTGTGGGAACTGACCACGATGACCGGCACCGGTTGCGAACGCATGATCTCTTTCAAAGTGTCGATGCCGTTCATGCCCGGCATTTCCAGATCGAGCGTGACCACGTTGGGCCGCAACTCTTCGATCTTCTTCAAGCAGAAGTTTCCGTCCATCGCCGTGCCCACTACTTCAATGGACGGATCGGCTTCGAGGATCTGCGGGATGAGCTTGCGCATGAGCGCGGAATCATCGACGACGAGCACGCGTATTTTCTTGGTGTTTATGTTCGCGTTCATGTTCATGCCCGGATTCATGCGCGGCCTCCCGCGGCGCCCAGAACCAGCCGGGCGCGATCGGCTTGATTGAGCAGGAGTCCGCAACTGGCCAGGCCAGCCGCTTCGGGACGCGTACGCGCGGCATGTTCCACGACCGCGAGAAGATTCAGGATCAACACAACTTTCCCATCGCCAAGAATCGAAGCGCCATTGACCAGGTCGGTGGAGAAAGTCTGGTCGTCCAAAGCTTTGATCACAAGTTCTTCTTCGCCTTCCAAAGCGTCAACGGCGAGGCCGTATTTTTTCTCTCCGACGGTGATGACCAGGATGAACAGCTTGCGCGATTTCCGGTCGGCATCGGGCGCGGGGGGGCGTCCCAGCCGCAACAGCGGCAGCACCTGGTTGCGCAACTGCAACACTTCGTAGTTGTCAACCTGATGCACTTCAGATTCGTGGGTGCGGGCAATCTGGCTCACCGCGTTCAGCGGAATGGCATACAAGCGCTGCTCCACCCAGAACATCAGGGCCTTAATGATGGCCAGAGTGAGCGGCAGCTTGAGGCGGAACGTCGTGCCCTGGCCGACGCGAGTCTCCACGTGAATGGTGGCCTTCAGCCGCTGAATCACGCTCTGCACCACGTCCATGCCGACGCCGCGTCCGGAAACTTCCGTGACCTGCTCGGCCGTGCTGAATCCGGGGCGGAAGATGTAGTCGAGAGTCTCGGCTTCACTGAGACGCGGCGCTTCTTCTGCTGTCATCATTCCAAGTTCGATGGCTTTGCTGCGAATCTTGTGCGCATCGATGCCGCGCCCATCGTCAACAATCTCGACCACCACCTGATTGCCCTGGTGATAGGCATTCAGCCGGATATTTCCGCGCGGTGGCTTGCCCTGGCTCCGGCGTTGCTCGGCCGGTTCAATGCCGTGGCTGACCGCGTTGCGCACCAGGTGAGTTAGCGGCTCGGCGATGGCGTCGAGGATTCCTTTATCGAGATCGGTTTCCTGGCCAGACAGCTCGAGATCCACTTCGCGGCCGCACTGCCGTGCCACATCGCGCACGATGCGGGGAAAGCGCCGGAACAACTGGTCCACGGGCACCATGCGAATCTTCATCACCGAGCGTTGCAGATCGTTCAGCACTCTCGCCTGAAAGGCCATGGCATCGGCGAACTTGCCGCGCAACGGTTCCTTGGGATAGCGCTGCCCAAGTTCGCTGAGCGCTTGCTGCAGCATCGACTTGCCAATGATGAGTTCGCCCACCAGATTGAGTACGTTGTCGATGCGTCCAGCTTCGACGCGCAAAATGTTTTCCATCAAAACCTGCGGCAGGCTGGGTTCTGGCGCGGGAGTTTGCGCTTCGATGTAGGCCGGCTGGGCTGGAGGCGCCGCTGCTGGAGTTGCCGATTGAGTAGCAGAAATGGCGGCCGGGGCAGGTGCAGCTTCGGCCCGCGGCTCCCCCGACTGCTCAGCAGTTTTTGCGTGGTCTTTGGCCTGCGATGCGGCCTGAATCAGAGTCACGTTGATGTCGCCCGCGATGGTCGGGATGTGACACCTGGCGGCGATCTGTTCTTTCGTCTGCAGGCTGGCGAAGACGAACTCGACCTGTTTGGAGGCCGCTGCCGATTTCGCGTCCGGACGCACTACCAGCACCTGGCCGATTTCCTGGATCGCGTTCTGAATCAGTTGCCGCGCGGCGATCGGCATGGTGCAGAGGGGATCGATTTTCACCACGATTTCCCACAGCCCCAGTCCGGCAGACTGCGCTTGGGTGAGAGCGCGCCTTTCGGCATCACTCCAGTCTTTGTCGGATCGCGGGGCGGGCGCAGCAGATTTTTTCTTAAGCGTTTTGCTGGCGGCCGGAGCCGCGGTCAGTTCGTTGATTCTTTGCCGCAGGCTATCCGTCGCGGGCAGCGCTCTTCCGGAGTGATAAGCGGCGAGCATTTCCGCAAACACATCGGCCGCGGCCAGTGCAATTTCTGCAACCGCGCCATGGGCGGCAGCGCTTTCCAGTGAAAGCGCATCTTCGAACTGGTGCGCCAGTTCGCTCAACTCGCGCAGCCCGCACGCCGCCGAGTCGCCCTTCAGCGTATGCACCGTCCGCCGGATCGAACGCACAATCTCTTCATCGCCGGGATGCTTTTCCAGCTTCAGGGATTCTTCGTTCAGCGCCTGCAGCAGCTCCTGCGAGGTCTCAAAAAAGAGTTCTCGCAGTTCCGCTCCGCGCTCATCGGGAGGATTCGTCACTCGCGCACCTCAATCCGCTGGTAAGCCGTGCCGCTGTCACGATGCACCATGTGAAACTTCTCGGTTAGGCCCAGCAGGCTCTCTGCGTGGCCCACGAACAGGTAGCCGCCGGGGTTCAGGCAGCGGTAAAACTTTTCGATCAGCCGTTTCTGCTCTGCCTCGTCGAAATACATCATTACGTTCCGGCAGAAAATCACATCGTTGCGCTGCGGCAGGTATTCCGTCTTCAGATTGTGAAAATCGAAGTGGACCATTTCCTTCAGCGCTTTCTTGACCGCATAGCGGTCGCCGGTCTTATCGAAGTAACGCAGGCGGAAGCTGTAATCCACCGTCAACATCTGATGCTCGTTGTAAAAACCTTCCTGCCCGGTGCGGAGCACCGAATAACTAATGTCGCTGGCCAGGATCTCCACCCGCCAGGGGGGAGGGATCAGGGGTTTGGGCAGCGTCATCTCTACCGGCAGGGGATTCCGCAGGTAGTAGTAGGCCAGCGTGTCGGCGGCCATCATGCCCAGGGTGTAAGCCTCCTGCCCGGTGGAGCAGCCTGCACTCCACACCCGCACCGAATATTCGCGGTGCGCTTGCTTGCGTTTCAGCAGCTCTTCCAATACGTGTTTCTGAAACAAATCCAGCTGCGCCTTGTGGCGGAAGAAACTGGTTTCGTTGACGGTCAGGTTCTCCACCAGCTTGGCCAGTTCCGCCTTGCCTTCCTGGCTGATCAGCAGCCGGTAATAGGCGTAGAAGGAATCTACCCGGCACTCCCGCAGCCGGCGCAGCAGACGGTCCTGCAGAAAGTGGGTGCGGCGTTCGTCGAAGTGCATGCCGCACTCCTGGTACACGAGCGCCTGCAACAGCCGCAGTTCCGCATCCGTCAAGATAGGAGCAGGTGCCGCTCCGAGTGTACTCATGCTTTCTCTCGTTCTCCGCGCCCGCGTTTCACTTTTTGTCCGTTGAGCAACCTGCGCCTTGCCTAGCCCGCTGCTCCCCGCGCGCCCGGCTTGGCCGCCTTGATATCGGTGGTCCCGTTACCCTGCAGCAGGGTGGCCGGAGCCAGCAACTTGGTCATGTCGAGCAATACAATCAGGCGTCCCCGAACCTTGCCCAATCCTGTAACACAGTTCAGTCCACCTTCCTGAAATGCGGTGGGCGGGGCCTCGACGTCTGCGCTCGCAATCTTCAACACCTCGGTCGCCGAGTCCACTATCAGCCCCGCCAGCTTGCCGGAGTGCTCCACCACCAGAATGCGATTCTGTTTTTTCAGCGTGGCCTGCTTGTCGCCGAAGCGCTTGCGCAAATCCATCACGGAAACAATCTTGCCTCGCAAGTTGATCACGCCTTCAAGATAGTCAGGCGCGTCAGGGACGACGGTGATCTCCGGGACGCGCACGATCTCGTGCAGGGAAGTGATCGGCACGCCATAAGTCTCGCGCCCCACCTGGAAGCCCACGATATGGAGTTCACGGTTCATCGTTTTATAGCCATGTCTTAGGTGCGAGTACCTAGTACCTAGTACTCAGTACCTAGACAAAGGCGCCTTCACTTGGTACTGGGTACTATCTTGCTGCTGCCGCGCGGCGCGCTTTTTCTTCAGTGGCATGCCGCGTGGCCTCGTCCAGCGTGAAGCGATCCATGAAGTCGAGCAGGCCACGCGACATTTTGGACATCTGCTCGGCTGACGCCGCCAACTCGGTTGAACCGGAAGTCGACTGCTGCACCAGTTCGCGCATCCGCTCCATAGCCTTGACCACGGCGTGCGCTCCCGAGGCTTGCTCCTCCACCGCCGAATTGATTTCGTGGGTGATTTCGTTGAGGCGTGTGGTGGCGCGAGCAATCTGCGAGGAGCCGTGCGATTGTTCGTTGGTGGCGGCGCCGATTTCCTGGGCGAACTTGTAGACTTCAGTGACCACGTTCGAAATCTTGCGCAGCGCACCGTTCAGTTCGCCGCCCAGATCGAGGCCTTCGTTCACGATTCCGGTAGAGCGGTTCATGTTCTCGACAGCCTTGCGCGCTTCTTTCTGAATGCTCTCGATCAGCTCGGAAATTTCCTTTGTGGATTGGGCCGACTTTTCCGCCAGCTTGCGCACTTCGTCAGCCACGACTGCGAAGCCCAGGCCATGCTCGCCGGCGCGCGCCGCTTCGATGGCCGCGTTCAGGGCCAGCAGGTTGGTTTGTTCCGCCAGATCATCGATGACCTCGATGATCTTGCCAATATCATCGGCGCGCTGGCCTAAAGCCCCAATGATTTCTCCCGAGGAAGTGATGGTTGCGTTGATGCGATTCAGGCCGTCGGTGGCCTTCTCCATGGTCGTGATGCCGCTGTGCACTTCTTCGCGCGAGCGGTTCGAGATATCCAGCAGCACCTTGGCCGTATCGGCCACGCGCTGGATGGACGCCACCATCTGATCGATGGAGGCCGAAGTCTCGCTTACGCTGGAGGCCTGCACCTGCGTGCTCTTCACCATGTTCTGCACGTTCACACTCATCTCGTGCATGGTGCTGGTAACTTCGTCGATGGCCGAGGAGGCCTGCAGGCCAACCTTGGCCGAATCGTCGGACGCATTTGCCACCTGCCCGCTGGCGCTCGCGACCTGCGATGAAGCGTCGCGCACGCTGCGCACCAGCTTGCCCAGGCCTTCCACCATCTTCGCGAAGGCGTTGCCCAACGTATCCTGCGGGGAGCGCGGCTTGACTTGAACCGTTAGATCTCCGCCGGCAATCGACTCGGAAACCGCCGCCATCTCTTTGAGATAGGTGACCATCTTGGAGAAGCTGCGTGCCAGTTCTCCAATCTCATCCGTGCGCTTCACGTCGATGGTGTGCTCGAGTTCGCCGGTATCGCCGATCTGCCGCGAGACCTGCATCAGTTTGGTCAGCGGTTCGGTGATCGACTTGGCGGTGGTGATGGCGACCCAGATACCTACCACCAGCGCGACCAGCGTGCTCAGGATGGAGAAGATGACGGTGACTGCGCTCGCCGCCGCATCCGATCGGCGCCGGGCTTCGACCAGTTTGCGGTTTTCTCCATCGGCCACATCAAGCGCATCGGTGGAATTCTTCACCCACGAGGAAGCATCTTTCTGGAGGTAGTAAATCTGCAATTCGGCGACGGTCGCGTTGCCGGAATCCACGTCCTTGCGTTTATCGATCAGCGGCTGCGCGAATTCTTTGCCCCAGGCTTGTTCCAGTTGCCCGACCTTGTCGAGCGCTCCTTTTTCCTGATCTGAGTTGGACAGCGACTTGCCGACTTGCAGTTTCTCGTGGAGCGTGCGCAGGCCCTCGTTCATCATTTCCACTTCGCGGGTGTCGCCGCTCAGCAGATAGTTGCTCAGGTAGAGCCGGTCCTGCATCATCTGGAAGCGCACCTGGTTCGTGGCGTCGGCCAGTTCGAGCGAGGATCGGGCGGCGTCTTTGGCGGCGTGCTCTCTTTGCACCGCTACCAGGTTGACGATGAACAGCACCACCGCCATGCTCAGAATGATTCCGAAATTCCGGTACAGCCTCTTGCCAATCGTCATGCCGTTTCCTCCCGGCCGCCTGCGCCTGCCCTATTGATGCGGTTCGAACTTGAAATCCACGATGCCTGAGCTTTCCCCTGCCGCCGGCTCAAAGCGCCACTTCCTGATTGCATCCAGCGCGGCGTTGGCCAGCACAGGATGTCCGCCCACAACCTTTGCCTCTTTCACACTGCCATTTGGGGCCACCACAACCGCCACTTTCACCGTGCCCGACAGGTTCATCTTGCGCGCCAGTTCGGGATACACCGCCTGCACTTTGCTCTTCACCCGACGCGTGATGTCGCCTTGCGCATCTTGTGCATTCAGCCCTGACACCACGATCCCGGCGGCCATTGCCATTACCGCCAGCAGCGCTTTCATCCTTGGTAGAGACACAGTTCCTCCATGGCAATAATCCTGGCGATGCCATTGGAGCAACGCCGGGGCCACGCCCCAGCTTTTGAAAAAACCAAGGTAATCGCCGGGATATGTTTGAAAACCAATGACTTCGCATAATGACGCGGGTGTGCCCGAACCCCGTTTCGGGATTAGTCCCGTCTCATCGCCCGCTTCGGCTCCGTCGCTTCTCACACTGAGACGACCAAGGCGGTTTTTCTCGGGATTTGACACCTAAGGCACCCCATACACCCATTTCCCTTGACTCAAATTGAGATGGCGGGATAGTTTTCCATTAGATTCAATCACTTGTGAGAACCGAGAAGACGTCTACTGAGAAGCTGGTGAGACCCTGAAGATGGCCGGAGTCAATTCGATGCCGTCGCCGGAAGACCGCGCCGTGTCCAACTCCGACGATGCTTTTCAGAAACTCCTGCTTCAGATTGCCGCCAAAGCCGCGGAACGCCCCAGCGCTGCCTCGCTGATCCAGTTCTTTTGCGGCGCCACGCGCGAGTTCTTCCAGGTCAGCGGCGTGTATTTCTGGCGACGCCATGCCGGCGACGAACTGGTCGGAGAACAAGCCGACGGCAAACTGGCTGAGCGTTTCATCGGCATCCGGCTGCTGTTCAAGGACAACGCCAACACTGCCGAGGCGGTGCGCCGGCGCCGCACGATCGTTGTCGACCCGCCGCAACTTAGCCAGACCATTCCCGCCCTGCGCCAGTTTGGGGCCCGCTCCCTGATGGCCGCTCCTTTGGTGGTCTTCGATGAAGTCATCGGCGCGGCAACATTTCTGCATGATTCTGAAGAAGGATTTTTTAATGAGGATCTCGCCGCCAAAGCCACCATCCTGGCGGGGCAGCTGGGCAGCTTGCTGGAAGCGACCCGGCTGGGCGAGGCGTCGCGCGAGGAGCATCGCCGGACCGAAATCCTCGCCGAGGTCGCAAACGGGCTGCACGGGACTCCGGATGTATCAGCCGTCATCGAAGCCCTGGCGGATCGTCTACGGATGCTGCTACGAACCCGCCTGGTTTCCGTTCTTCTGCGCCGGGAGGGTCCGTTCGAACTGCGGGCAGTGGCCGCCGAAACTCCCCAGTTGGCCAATTCTTTTCGGGCCGGGCATGACCGCCAGACCATTCGCTTCGCCGCTGATCTGGCGCAACGCGCGGTTTCCGCCGGCGAGGCCATCACCATCTCGATCGGGAGCGAGCTGCACTCGCTCGGCAGCATGGTCTCCCCTGGAACGCTGATTGCCGCTCCCTTCCGCACTTCGCGCACCCAGGGCGCGATCCTGGTATATCCGCGCACGGATGGGGGGTTTACCGCCGAGGAGAAGTCTCTCGTCTCGGCCATTGCCGGCTTCGGCGCAGTTGCCGTGGCTCATGCAGAGTTATGTGCCACCGCGCAGGGCCAGGCTCACGAATTGCAACAATTGCTTGAGATCTCTACCGAACTCAGTTCCAGCGGCGACCTGGAAAATTTTCTACGAGCCTTCGTCGTGCGAGCCTCCGACTTTCTCGGCTATGGCCGGTGCTTCATCGCCCTGCTGGAAGAGGGGCAGTTTCGCATACGCTGGGGCGTCACCCGGGGCGAGGCGCGGCGCGTGGACACCGTTTTCCCCGAGGGCCTTGCCACCCGCGCCCTGCGTGAAAAGGAAGTTTTCTGGTCTGACGATCTGACCCAACTGCCGGGCGCGAATCTCGAGGCTCTGACTCGATACGAGGCCAGGCAGTTGTTGGCAGTCCCTCTGCTGGGCGCCGATGGAAAAGTGCTTGGCATGTTCGCCGTTCTCGATCGTCGAGACAACACCGGCATTTCGCAGCAGGACATTCGCCGCGCTCGCGCCCTCGCCGCCCAGGTTTCGGTGGTTCTTGAGGTCGCCCACAACCTGCATCAATCGGAGCGGCATCGCAAACGCTCGGAGGCGCTAACGCAACTGGTGCGCGATATTGATGGACTGCTGCGCCTGCCCGATTTCGCCGGCAAGTTTGTCGAGCGCGCCATTGCACTAGCCGGAGCCCAATCGGGTGCGGTCGCTCTGGTTCAGGATGGACGACTCCAGACAGTCGCACTGCATCCACCGGTCGCGGCGGCTCAAGACGATCACGCGTTGCAGCAGCGGCTTGCCCAGGCTCTGACGGATCTGGCCGCAAAGCGGACGGAAGCCATTGTCTCAGGCACCGCCGCCGAACTTGCAGGCGCGGATCTGGCATCGAGCTTAGGCTGGACGGACTTGGTAGTGGTTCGCCTTCCCGCTGCCAGTGGAGGCCTCGCTGGATTGCTCTGCCTCTCGGGACGCGGCCGTCCGCTCACGTCCGAAGACAGCGATCTGCTCGAAGCCATCGCCGGACACGCCGCCATGGCGCTTGAAAATGCGCGACTGTTCACTCGCATCGAACAGTCGAACCGCCACTGGCTCGAAATCTTCGACGCCATCACCGACTTCATCGTCGTTCACGATGAACACGACAAAGTGCTGCGCGTGAACCGTTCGCTGGCCTCTATGATCGGAGTTGCCCCCGGCGACCTGATCGGCGTCAACATGCGCGCCTTGCTGGCCCTGACCAGCGAATCGGCGCTTTATTCCTGCCCATTTTGCCGGGCCATGGGCGACGACAGCGACGAATTCGTTCACCCCGCCCTCGACCGCACCTATCTGGTTTCGACTTCACGCGTGCACGGCGCTTCCGGCGAAAGCCTGCAAACCATTCACGTACTCAAGGACATCACCGACCGCCGCGAGGCCGAGCGTCGCTACCGCGAATTGTTCGACAATATTCAGGAGGGATTATTCTTCAGCACCCCGGAAGGCCGCTTTGTCGAAGTCAACGACGCCCTGGTGGCGATGCTTGGATATTCCAGCCGTGAAGAACTTCTGCAGGTCGACATCTCCACTGAGATTTATTTTTCTCCGGAGGAGCGTGACCGCCACACTGAGGTTATGGAGAAAGATGGCCACCTGCGCAACTATGAGGCCACGCTTCGCCGCAAGAACGGCTCTGCCATCTACGTGCTCATCAACGCCTTCGGCATGTACGACAATCTCGGCCGCCTGCTGCAGATTCGCGGCCTGATGCTGGATGTCACGGGCCTGCACACTTATCAATCGGAGCTGCACCGCGAGCGCGACTTTTCCGGCAATATCCTCAGCAATACGCAGAGTTTCATCCTCGTCGCTGACACAGCCGGCCTCATCAGCTACGCCAACCGGAGGTGGTTCGAAGCCGGATTCGAGCAGCGCGAACTTCTTGGCCGTCCCCTGTTGGAACTGGCCGCTCCCGGATACGTCCGGCCCCTGGCCGATGCGGTGCAAGCCATCATTCGCGGTGGACAGATCGACAATCTCGAACTGCAGATCATGCGCGGCAATGGCCATGCCGGCCAGTTCTCTGTCAACCTCAGCCCCATGCGCGACGAGCAGGGCAACATCAACAGCATCGTCGTGGTCATGACCGACATTACCGACTCCTCGGAACTGCGCGACAAGCTCGTGCACGCGGAAAAAATGGCAGCGGTTGGCCAGTTGGTTTCCGGCGTCGCGCATGAAGTAAACAATCCGCTCACCGCGATTCTCGGTTTTGCCGACCTGCTCATGGAGAATCCCGAGATCCCGGAGTCCGCGCGAAAAGATCTGCGGGTCATTCTGCAGGAAGCCCAGCGCACCAAGCAGATCGTGCAGAACCTGCTCAGCTTTGCCCGCCAGATGCCGCCGCAGCGCAATGCCGTGCAGCTCAACCTGATCCTGCGCCGCACCATTCAATTGCGTTCCTACGACTTCAACAGTCATGGCGTCGAAATCATCGAGCACCTCGACGAGGGACTGCCCGACGTGATCGGCGACGCCCACCAACTGCAACAGGTTTTTCTCAACATCCTGAACAATGCCTACGACGCCGTGCATGAAGTCGGCCGTCCCGCTCGCATCGAGATCATGAGCACCAAGGCCGGCGACTCCGTCGAAGTTTCTTTCCGTGACAACGGCTACGGGATTTCCCATCCTGACCGCATCTTCGATCCCTTCTTCACCACCAAAGAGGTTGGCAAGGGAACCGGCCTCGGCCTCAGCATCTGTTACGGCATCATGAAGGAGCATGGAGGCGAGATTCTCTGCCACAACAATACCGATGGCGAGGGAGCCACCTTCATCGTCCGCTTTCCAGCAGCGCCCCACACTGCTTCTCTGGGTGTGGCCGCAGGAGTGATACAAAAATGACAACCCCCGCTATTCAACGAGCCCTCCATCCCGTACTCCTAATCGAAGACGAGCCCTCCATCATGGCGCTGGTTAGCGCCACCCTGGAGCGGAATGGCTATGAAGTCGTGTGCGTCGAGAGCGGCGCAGAAGCCCTGCGCCTGCTCGAAAAAGGCCAGTTCCTCGGCGTAGTCTCCGACATGCGCACGCCCGGCGGCGTCGACGGCGCTCAGGTCCACACCTGGATTTCCGCCCATCGTCCCGATCTCGAAAACAAAGTCGTCATCATCACCGGCGACTACGCCAACGAAGAAACTGTCACCACCCTGCGCAAGATCGGCGCGTTGTATCTGGAGAAGCCGTTCCGCGTGCAGGATTTGATTTCCGCCGTCGAAAAAACCATGGGGAAAGCCCGGTGAACTCTGACTCGAACAAACCGTCGTTAGGCAAGACCCACCTAAGCAGAGAAGACCTGCGCGTCCGTCTTCTGATCGTTGACGATGAGCAGAGCATCCGCAAGCTCTGCATCACTGTGGGCGAAGCCCTCGGCTTCATCTGCCTCGAAGCCGATAGCGGCGAGTCTGCTCTGACCCTGCTCGAAGAGCAGCCGGTCCACATGATCCTCAGTGACATGGTCATGCCGCACATGTCGGGACTCGAGTTTCTGGAGCGAGCCAAGAAGCTTCTGCCGCGGACCGAAGTCGCGCTAATGACGGGACACGGATCGATTGAAACCGCAGTGCAAGCCATGAAGCTCGGAGCCTACGACTACATCACCAAACCGTTTTCTCCGCTGGAAGAACTGCGTCTGTTCCTGCGCCGCATGGCCGAGAAAGTTCGTCTGGTCGAGGAGAACGAATTCCTGCGCGAGCGCATGGATTCTGAAACGGCAGTCCATGGCATAGTCGGCTCTTCGGCAAAGATTCAGGAAGTGCTGCGCGTGGCCTCGCGCCTCAAAGACACGAGAACTGCCGTTTTAATCTCCGGCGAGAGCGGCACGGGAAAGGAACTGATCGCCCGTGCCATTCATTTCCGCGGGGCCTTTGCCAATCGTCCCTTTGTTGCCGTCGATTGTGGCTCGCTCGTGCCCACGCTGATCGAGAGCGAACTCTTCGGCTACGAAAAAGGAGCCTTCACCGGCGCCCTGAAATCCAAGCAGGGATTGTTTCAATCGGCCGACACGGGCTCAGTCTTTCTCGATGAAATCGGCGAACTTCCGCTGGAGTTGCAGGCCAAGTTGCTGCGGGTGCTTCAGGAGAAAGAAGTGCGGCCGGTAGGCAGCAATCAGCGCGTCAAGGTGGATGTGCGCATCATCGCCGCCACCAACCGCGATCTCGAAGCCGCCTACAAAAACGGAACCTTCCGCAAAGATCTTTATTTTCGGCTTAACGTTGTTACGGTGCACGTCCCGGCGTTGCGCGAGCGTCGCAGCGATATCCCCATGCTGGTGAACTGGTTTTGCGAACGTTACTCTCCCGGCGGAGATTTGCGTGTGTCCAGCGCGGCGATGAAAGCCTTGATGAACTACGACTGGCCCGGCAACGTGCGCGAGCTGGAAAACTGTGTGGAGCGCGCCGTAGCGTTGGGCAACGGAACCCTGATCGACCTGGGCGATCTGCCTCCGTCGATTGCCGGAATGAATACGCCGCAATCGCGGACAGCGACAGACTCCGCCCCCGAGTTGGTTTCCGACCTGGTGGAGGCAGCCGAGGCAACTTCTGCGGACGGCGCCGCCGGAGTTCCACTCTCCACCACCGACCTCGAAGACATCGAGCGCGCCACCATCCGCCGCGTCTTCGAACAAGTCAAAGGCGACAAGGCTCTGGCGGGACGCATGCTAGGCATAAGCCGCGCCACCCTCTACCGCAAACTAAAACGCTACAACATCAGCGGCACGCCGACTTCAGGACCGTCAAGCCACACGCTGCAGTAGGTCGCTTCCGGAACGTTCGCATAAAAAAGCACCCTGAGAAAACTCAGGGTGCTCAAACGATTCGCTTCAAATTTCTAGAGCTGGCCTCCTCATAATCCCGGAGGCTTCTTCTCTTCCTTTTTCTCCGGAGGCTTCTTCGCTGGCGGTTCTTTCTTTGGAGGAGGCGCAGCCGGTTTCGCAGCTGGAGGAGGCGGAGTGCGCTCCGGCGGTTTCGCCGCTGGCGGAGGCGTTGCTGGGCGCGGCGCGGGTTTCGGCTCTGGACGAGTTGCTTCAGGCCGCGCAGGCTCCGGCTTATTCGGCTGTGCCGCTGGCGGGCGCTCAGTGCGCGCGGGCGGTTCAGCAGGTTTCGGAGCAGGACGACTCGGCTCCGCCTGTGGTTTCGCCGGTGCTGCTGGAGCAGGAGTTGGAGCGGGCCGGGCTGGCTCTGGACGATTCGGCGCAGGTTGTGCCGCGGGCGAGCGTTCGTTACGCGCAGGCGGCTCGGCAGGTTTCGGTGCAGGACGATTCGCCTCCGGCTGCGGTTTCGCCGGTGCAGCAGGAGTTGGAGCAGGCCGCGCTGGCTCTGCACGGCTCGGCGCAGGTTGTGCCGCCGGGGGCCGGTTCGGCTGCGCCGGGGCTGGCCGCTCCGTCGCAGCAGGCTGTCCCGGACGGTTGGCCGGCTGATTCGCCGGCGCCGCGGGCTGCCCGGGTCGTGCAGCGGTTGGTAAGTTCGCAGGCTTGCCCATCGTTGGTGTCGCGGGTTTTCCCGGAGGCGCAACCTTTACCGCCGGGTGCGCAGCCGCCGCAGCCGCGGGACGCAGGGTCGCCATTTGCTGTCGGCTCACCGGCTGTCCCGGATGCGCTGCCAACGCCTGCTGCCGCGCCGCGAACGCAGGCGGAGGCGGAGGTGGAGTCTTCTTCGCCACCACCTGGCGATTCGCCACCGCTGCCGGAGGCGCAGTTACATGGCCCGCGGTCGAGGCTTTCGCTCCAAGCACAGCTTCCCGCGTGGGAGCAACTGCCACCTGACGGGTCATCGGCGCGGCGGCGATCTGCTGCGCACTCACCGCAACAGAAACCTTCGCTACCGGCTGTGCGCTCGCGAACGCGTGTTGCGGAACCGCCGTCACCGCCCCCTGCACACCACGATTCGCATAGGTAATGTTCGTGATGTTCGTGGTCTTGTTGACGATGGTCGTGTTATAGACGTTGGTGATGACGGTTGTGCTGACGACTGTGTTGCTGACATTGATGCGGGTCATGTATCCCGCGCTGACATGGTAAGAGGGCACCCAAACTTCACGCGGACCGAGCGGGAACCATCCAATATTTCCGCCCCATCCGCCGCCTGCGCCAATGAACACCACCAGCGCGGGCGCGTAAACTGCCTGCACTCCCACCGGCCCTGGGATCCATCCCCAGCGTCCGCTCACCGAGACCCATCGTCCATAGTGAAACGGCGCGTAGCCCCATGGAGCATCGTTGACCCACGTATATCCCCAGGGATCGATCCAGGCCCAATGCCCGGTGTGATAAGGCGCCCATCCCACGGCAACCTGCGGAAACCAGACGTGACCGTACTCCCCATCGTCGCGCCAGTCGCCGTGATCGTCCAGATCGTCGTAGCCGACCACATCATGCGAAAGGTACTGTGCTGACTTGGAGAAATCGTAGCGGTGATCGCGATCCTCGGTCCAGTTGTCGAACGAATCCATGCCATAGATCGGCTCGACGTTGGCGGTAAGCGAGTCCGTTCCGCTGAAGGTTCCCCTCTGCCCGGTGCGTAAATCGAAGGTCTGGCCGCCGCCGGTGGCCTGGCCTTCGCCCACGCGCACGCTCACCACCGAGTAGCTTCCGTCCTCACTGGCCTCCACGCGATAGCGGCCCGGTTGCATGATGGTGAACGCATCGTTTGGAGTATCGATCTCAAAGTCATCGTTCTCGCCCAGCCTGCGCACCGAAATATTCAGCATGCCGGAAGTAAGCTGCACCTGAATCGTGTTGTCATCCAGGTTCAGGAAGTTGATGCCTGTATTCTCCTTTAAGCGAATCGTGGCCGACCCCAGTTGCAACTCGGCGCGCGAGTCCTTGTCTGCCCACAGTTGGTCGCCCGTGGACATGGGCCGGTTCAGGTCCGCTCCCACCCAATCGGTTTCGCCCGCGGGCAGGAATGAAACCGAACCTTCCATGTAGGCGATTCGAGCTACGCGAGTCGGCGGATCATCATCTTGAGCGCTTAACCGCGCCGGCCAAACGATCGTGGCCAGCATCAGTGCAAACAGCGCACCCCAAAAACCAAACTTCTTCCGTGCATTATTCATAAGTGATTGCCCCATCTTTCTATTCGCGAACCCGAGTTCGCGGAGTCAGTGCAGACCTTGGATGCCGGATGTAGCAGTTCCGTTTACTCTTCATTCTGTGTCCGGCGGGTGAGACAATGATACGACTTACGAGACTCTCCCGCATAGATCTGGCAGACGCTCGTGTGGAGCGGACACTCCCGTCCGTTTCCTTTGGGGTTGATTTTGTTCCTGACCTCTGACCTTGTCGATGACCTTGATCCCCAAGAAGATCGGGAAGGGCACGGCTTCATCCGTGCCGCCAAGCCCGCCGAATCAATCCGGCTTCAGGCTGCCCGGGGGAAAACCCCTTCCCCACCCTGAAATTTTCTGACCGGAATATTCAGCCTATTCGCAAGGCACCCTTTGACATCCGCTGTCGCCGACAGGCAACATGTCCACCACCATGCCAACGATGGAAGGCGAGAGCCTTCGTGTCACCGAAAACATCCGGCCCCTCCCTGGCCAGCGCCGGCTCACCGGACCCGCGCTGGCAGTCGCTGCTGTAAGCGCGGCGCTCGGAACGCGCTTCTTCCTGGTCATCGCGAAGTACTCGATCAACGTTTTTTTCTACGATCAGTGGGAGTACCTGAAGCCGTTCTACCACCATGATCCGGGCTTTACGGAACTCTTCTTTTTGCAGCACGGTATTCACCGCGAAGGCATCGGGCTTTTGGCCGACAAGTTTTTATATCCCCTCACGCACTGGGATGCGCGCGTCGATTCTTTCGTGGTTGGTGCCAGCATCTTCGCCGCCATGTTGCTGGCGCTATGGCTGAAGTGCAAGCTATTCGGAACGCTCTCGTATTCCGACGTTGTGATTCCAGTCATCTTCCTTACTCTGGCGCAATATGAAGCGCTGGTGAGTGCATCGAATCCCGCGTGCAGCGGCTTTCCGCTGGCAATGATGATGCTGTACTGCCTTGCCCTGCTCGGGCGCAACCGGCTGCTGAGATATTCGTTGATTTTGACTCTGAATTTCCTGCTCATCTATACCGGTTATGGTCTGTTCATGGGCGTGGTTACGCTGGCAGTCTTCCTGCTCGAGTGCTTCTGGAGCTGGCGGCGCGTGACGTCCATTCCGCTGGCCCAACCCCTAACCGGACTCATGGTCGCCGCTGCTTCCTTGGCGTCGTTCTTTTTCCGGTACACTTTCGCTCCCCGCGTGGATTGTGTCCTGATTCCTCACGGTCATTTGCTCCAGTATCCCGAACTCACTGCCCTCATGTTCTCAGCCTTTGTTGTTCCCAGGCCGCTTCACATCTCGTTGGGAATGACTGCTTTGGGAATAGTCATTCTTTCGGCCGCGATGGCTTTGCTGGGTGCGCATCTGTTCCGCCTACTGAAGGGAGCAGGCAACGAAGCAGATCTGACTGGCGTTGTCCTGTTGGGTTATTCGTTGTTGTTTGCCGCGAGCGCCGCCGTTGGACGCCTGTGCCTTGGCCTGGAAGTGGCATTTTCGTCCCGCTACGTCACCCTCCTGATTCCCGCTTTCCTCGCCATCTACTTTTATCTGCTCTCGAATTCATGGCACGGCAAGCGCAATCTCGTCCTGGCATTGTGGGTTCTACTGCTCCTGCCTGCCGCTGTGCGCAAACCATGGGAGGATATCCGCTGGTATTCGAACGGCAAGCGCGACTGGGCCAACTGTTACGTGCGCACGGAAAATATTCATTACTGTGACCAGAAGGCCAACTTTTGGATACACCCTTATCCCGAGCAGATCGGATTGCAACAGGAGTTGGACTATCTCAAGCAGCATCGGCTGAACCTGTTCTCTGAAGCCAGTCCGAAGTAGGTTGCGTAGGGCAAATACACTTCTCCCTTCTTAACTCTTCTCCAGATTCAGTACCTTCGTAACGCTATTTGCCTCAATCGAGCGCGGAGAAGCTTGACTGGCAGGCAAAGTGGGTCATGATAACAACATGTGCGTCGTGCTCGACCGAAGGGGAGACCGCAAGTGATCGCGAGCCGCCCCATGCCGATCAGGCGTTCGTGGGTGAGAACCCTGGCGTGGACGCTGGTCGCCATCGTGCTGCTGGGGATGGCTGTGTTCACGGGCTACGCGCGTGAGTATTTGATTACAGGCATGTTGCTTCTGTTTGGGCTGGGGGCGATTGTGGTTGCGCGCTCCGGTTCTTACATCTCAGAGTGTCCGGTGTGCGGGACAGAGTTGCGCGGATTGATCGGTCTGACGCGCTGCCCGCAATGCCTTTCTTACGGAAAGATATCTGACGGCCAGTATTACGAACTGCCGCCGGATTTTGTGAACAAGTTTCCGGTGCTGGCGCTGCCGCTCGCAGCGGGCAGAGAAATGGCGCCGTTGTGCTGCGCCTGCGGCGCTCCAGCTGTACGCAGCGAGAAGCTGCGCATCATTCGCCTCGAGTTCGCCTTCGACCTCAACGTGCCGCATTGCGGCTTGCACAGCGGCGGCGCTGATCTGGACTCCGAAGCGGTCGCAGGCAAAGGCAAAGCGCAAGCGCCCGTGCTGAAGGTGAAGTCTCATGCCTTCTACCGGGCTTGCGTGAAAGCGAATTATCCGGAGAAAACAACGAAGTGGACCAGTCAGCCGTCTTCGTCTTTAGCAGTAGCCGCAAAATTTTAAGGGAGGCTTAATCATGCCAAGCAGCGTCAACGGTTTTGGAACGAAATATTATGGTCAGCGCGACTTCCGCCCTGACGGTTCTTACGTCACCACGAATTTCATCTGCCTCCTGTTTCTTCCTGTTTTCCCCATACATTCGGTCCGGGTGATTCCGGATCCGAAAAATAGCTGGGTGCCGTTTTCCAAAAACTACTACGCGATCCTGGAAAAACGCTGGCCGAACCCGCTGCAAGTGCTCTCCATTTATGTATGGGGGGCTGCGGCGGTGGCCATGGGCATTCTGTACTTTTGGAAAATCGAACCCTTTCTCAGGGAAAGCGCTCCATGGCTGACGCAGAACTGGGTGGTACCCATCCTGTTCGCCGCTTGCATGGGAATCCCGGTAGCCGCCGGTGTGCTGCTGCGTAGTCTGTTGCGGCAGCGCCAGGTTCAGGCTGTCGATCTCTCCAGCCGCTGACATCCCGTTAAGCCGAGTCTACTGCTCGCGGGTTTCAAGGCATGCGGCTGTTCTGCGCGCCTTGACGAAGCCATCGCTGTTTCATGTATCCGCCCCGGTCTGTTTTGGCAGGCATGCCTCCGGCGGTAGTGGACCAGTTTCGTTTTCCACTGGGGCGGTGCTAGGATGCTAGCCCGTAGGCCGCGCCCCGTCCCTCCGCAAATCTTACCGCAAAGACTCAAGCGGCGACGGCTTCCAAGGAGCGTCAAAGCCGTGACAATGGCCGCTGGTTTCGTCTGCCGCGATGGGCTGGTGATTGCCGCAGATCGTCAGTTTACGAGCCTCACTGTGGGGCATACCTACCAAGACTGCAAGCTAAGTGAGTTGCGATGGAATAACGGTCTGGCAATCTGGGGATATTCAGGTTCGCCAGACATGGCCCGTCGCGTTAATGAGGAACTGTCGAAACGGTTTAATCAGAGCACGACTGTATTCAGGGCAGACATTGAACACACTCTTACGGCTGCACTGAGGGATGCGAACATCGGGAAGAAGGAATTTTTCGGCATACTGTTTGGAGCATGGACGGAAGCGGAACAGCCAATTCTGTTTTCGTCTAGCGCGGCAGTAGTTTCGTTTGTGCCAAAGTGTGAAGTGATTGGCTCCGGCGATTCGCCACTGGCGAGATACTTACGCGGTCTGTGTCTGCGAATGGGGGAGTTGAGCGTGTGGCAGGCCAGCGTCTTAGGAATGTACTTCATCTTGCAGGGTAAGACTTATGACGGGCAATTCATCGGCGGTCCTACTGATGTATTCATCATTGACAAGAATCGGAAACGGCAAGAGATAGGCGTAGGCAGTTCCCGCGTGTGGGAAACGGCGCTAGAAATGATGGATCAGCAAATAGCTTCTCTGTTCACTGTGATGACCGATGCAGAGCAATTCCACGGCGAGAGGCACGAAGCGATTTCAAAGTTTCTATCTAAGGCTGACTTGTTCGGGAATCAGGTACGGGCGTTAAAGGCGAAAGAGGATGCGCCTTAGTTCTCGCCTAGCGCCTTGCGGACCATATCGCTTTCAATCGTGGAACTCTTGACGGTTAGCTTTGGCAGAATCGCAACCAGTTCTTCGATGCTCCAAACGTGGTCGGTTAGGCCGCTTTCCATTGCCGGGGTTACTTTCAACGTCTGGTGAATGCGGCAGAAGTTGTAGAACATATAATGCAGGGCCACAGAATGTGCGTGGTTCTCTACCTTCTTGCTGAAAGCGTTTGTCAGGCGGGTGAATCGGCGCATGTGCATCCGCATGGTCAAGTTCTGGCGCTCTACGAAACTGGTGCTCACATGCTTAGGGTCTGGGTCACCGCTCACAACTTTCATGTCAGCAGCCGATGCACGCTGCCGGGGAATAGCGCGTGTCGATTCTCAGCGGACGCGTCCGTAAATCTTCTGCAGCATGTGCATAGTCGATATCGGCTCCAAACGCGGTCTCCGACCGCCTCAAGATACGCACTTGTGTCCATCAGTCGTGATCTGTACTCGGTTGCTAATCCGGTTGGCGCAATCCATGCATAAAATCCGTGGCCCATCCCGCATCCCGTCCGCCTACCAAGATACGAGACAACTAGCTTCGTATCCGCGTCGATTCCAACCCACGTCCAAACGTCTCCCCAGCCCTCCTGCTTCTTTTCTGCACTGGCGTTCTTCGCCTTGCCGCCGACAAACTGCCAAATCTCATCGGCCTGTAAACGGCGCACTTTCAGGTTGCGGACATAGCGGTCATGGTAGGCAGCGCAAGCGGTTCCCAGATCGGCAACCAGTTTCATAACCGTAGTCTTGGAAACTCCAGTCATCCGAACTGTGGCGCGAACGGAACAGCCTTCGATCAGGCAGTTAACCACTTTGGCGCGGGTCGCATTGTCTAAGCAATTCATACTTACTCTTATACGCTAGCCGCTTTAGCATGTCAAGAAAATAGTGTGGGAAGGTGCATAAAGCTGTGGATTATCAGTCTTTGAGGTCTTGGTCGTATTCAGAAGAGAGCACAAACTCCACGGCTTTAGTTAGTTCTGGTTTGATGCTCATGACGTGATTCTCATATGAGATCAGACCTGTGGGAATGGCTCTAGCAATAAAGTTGCTTACAGCCATTTCGCCAAACTTGAGTTTCATAGCGATAGCATTCACATGGCCCTGATCGCCAATATAACGGAGAAATTTCCTTCCAACTTCTCCTAGCTTTTGTATTTCTACGGACGCGGAGTCCCTGCGTCGCTGTTCCTGTGGAGACAACTCCAGGGACGGCTTGCTTAAGACCTTCGTTTTCTTTCGTGAGTGTTGCAATCTCGTCCGCGCTTTGCTTGAGTTTAGTTTGGTTGTCGCTGTCCACGATCATAGGAGCCAAGGCGACATAGTTCCACGACCACTCAAGGGCATAGATGACCATGTACACAATGATGCCGACAACAATAAACCAAAACATCTCTACTCCCACATGCGGCAGCAACACATTCGGATTCCACCTGTGCCGTAGGACGGTGAAACCGGACTGAGAGCCAGAAAGGGTGATGGAGACAAGAAGTCTAGAGAGTGGAAACAGTTTTGGATGAGGCGTGCTGCGCCAAAGCCTCTCGCGGTACTCGCGTCGCCGTTCTTTATCGGCGCTGATCGCTGGCATTGAAAAACCGCTTGCACAGAGCACACTCCCGTATTACCATTGGATTGCGCTCCGAATAGTTTCGCAAAGCAGCTCAACTCGCCAAAGTTGGGCTGTTCACGTTTACGCTGGTTTCCCGCCATTATACACTGCATTTCTGCGCTATAATCCTGCCCGCACTTCACAAGCGTACATCGCAGCTAAGAGAGGCAGTAATGAACGCAACGCGCAGAGATTTTCTCGTTCTTTGGAAATGGAAGGAAGCGTTAGCCGTTGAAGGGGAAGTGATGACGGGCGCTGTAGGGTCGCACGCGGGCGGATTAAAACGCGGCGACCGGATGTTTGTGTGGGCAACGACGGGTAACGAGTTATTCCTATTGGGCGCGATAGAAGTCATGCGTAGCGGCAAGCGCAGGGCTGACGGTCGGAGCGTATACGGGCCATTTCAAATTATTCCGTTAAAAGGACTGAAATGGAAACTGCGATTTCAAGCGTCGGCGGAAAGGCTTTCGCGGAAAGGGCAATTGGCTATGCAGGTTCGGGCAAGGAGACGACCTACGCCAGAGACCACGAAACTCCTTGAGCAGATTCTTTCAGCGAAACTGCGCGTCCAGAAAGACATTCAAGTGCATGAAGGCAAGACTAAGGTTGTAACTTTAACCCAACGGGAACGGAGCAAAGACCTTCGCATTCTCGCCTTAAGTCAGCGAGGTACGCAATGCGAGATTTGCGAGTTTGACTTTGAGAAAGTGTACGGCGAATTTGCGAGGAATTGCGTTGAGGTACATCATCTTGCTCCTTTTGGCGCGTGCTGGAAAGCGTGGCGTTAGGAACACGCTAAACGATGTGATTGTAGTCTGCCCGAACTGTCATCGTGCGCTGCATCAATTCAGAAATCCTGGCGACTGGAAAGCGTTTAGGAAAGCGTGTCATCTGAACTAGCGATTGGCGTTTCTTTTCCCTTGTGTCGAGGCAGTAGAATTAAGCAGAGGGTAGGAGCATGGCGAAATTTGGACGATTTGAAAACGGGCAAGCGGAACCAATCGAAACCTACGAAGGCGACTACATGCGGTCGGAAGCAAGTCACGTTCGCATCTTTCGCGGCGGACCATTTTGCGGCAAGGATGACTTCTCAGACCTTGTGGTAACAATTCGGCTAGGGAAAGCGCAAAGCGTGAGGGAGATTGGAACGGCAACGGCAGAGGCAGAGAAACCAAAAAAGCGCCGAAAGGCTAACGCGGACGTTTCGCCTTTACCTGTTTCCAGCGTGCCTTAGCAGCTCTGGCGGCGATCTTGGAACGTTCTGCCTTGGTCATGGTTTTGAGACGGCGTTTACCGCCGATCTGACCGCCCTTACGACCGATAGCGGCCATGTACTCGGAGATGTTCGCCGGAGATGCCGGAGCGGAGACTGGCAGGGCTGGCGCGGGTTCTTCGGCTGGAATCTGGCCTGTAGAGACGGCCACAGTCCAAGCGGCGAGTTGATTCGGGTCACGCGGACGTTTGCCCTTGCCGATCATGGCTCCATGATGCCACAGACGGGATGCTAAAGCGAGGCTGTGTAAATCGAAACTGGTCCACTACCCCTCCGGCCTGTACCTTGACACAGAAAGGGTTTGCATGGACAATGGCAGCGTTTTCGGCACGAACGAAATTCCGCTCAGGAGGTCTGTATGGCTGCCAACCCGCTGCCCCCACCAACTCTGACGCTGGCCACCGAAAAAACGGCTACCGAAGCCACGGTTCGCTGCTCTGGCAGAGTCACTACGCAAACCGCCGGTGAGTTGAAAGAGACCGCGCGCAAGTTGATCGGTGAAAACAAGCGCCTCGTACTCGATTTCAGTGATGTCAACTACCTCGACAGCTCCGGGCTGGGCATGATTGTGGGCTTGTACGTCTCGGCCAAGAGGGCCGGGTGCCAGTTCAAAGTCGTCAACCTGCGCCCGCGTGTGAAGGAGATCTTCACGCTCACACGGCTGGATGAGGCGCTGGCTGGCCGCGAGGAATATCTCGGACTTACTCCGGATTAAGTTCACCCTTATTCGCTCATCCCCGGCTTCGCTTGAGGCCGAGGTCGACCTGTGGCTGGAAACGAGCGCAACGTGGAGCGGGTTTCGTCCTTCGAGACTCCTGTCCGAGACTGCTGCCCGCTCGCGGCAGTCACTTCTTCAACAATCCTTGCAACTCCAGCCAGTCGGCGAAGCGGTCGATCCAATGATCGGTAGGCAGATTCTGATTGCGCATTCCGAAGCCGTGGCCACCCTTGGCGTAGAGATGCAATTCGGCCGATTTATGAGCCGCGGTCCACTTCTGATATAGCGCGATGCTTGCGGGCACGAGTCCGAGTTGATCGTCGGTGGCAGCGGCAATAAAGATGGGCGGCGCATCGGCGGGAACGGCGGCATCTTTGAAGTCTTCTCCGCCCGCATAGATGGGGGCTACAAAGGCGGGCCGGCCTTCAGGTTTGTAATGGAAGGCTACGTCGGCAGTGATCGCCCCACCGGCGGAGAATCCAATAATGCCGACGCGGTCGGGGAAAACTCCCCATTCCGACGTGTGCTTCCGAACGTAGGTGACCGCCGCCAGGGCATCAGCGTTGGCGAGGGGGATGATCTTGTCCAACATCTTCTGAAACTTCGGCTCGTCGGACAGCATGGCGACAAATTCCTGGGTGGCGTCCTCGCCGGTGTGTGCGATGCGGTACTTCAGCACAAAAGCAGTCACACCTCTCGCGGCCAGGTACCTGGCGACATCGTTGCCCTCGCTGTTGATGAAGAGGGCCATGAAACCTCCGCCCGGGCAGATCACCACAGCCGTGCCGTTTCTCAACTCGGGAGACGGCTTGAAAACCGCCAGGCTGGGATTGGTCACGTTGGCGACGATTTCAGTGTTCCAGATTTTCGAGAAGTACGCTTTCTCCGGATAGTTCTCTTGTGTGGAACCAATCTGCGTCGAATCAGTCTGCGTCGAACCAGGCGGCGGGGCGGGATAGAGGGGGATGACATCCTGGGCGGCAGTAAGGTTCGCCAGGAACGCCACCAAACAGAGGGTTCGAAGCAGGAATGTTTTCATGGCCGCGTAGTCTAGCAGAAAGTCGGGGGCGGCGAGCCTGCAGCTTAGCCTCAACTGCGGGCGGCCCGGATACCGACTTCGATTCGCTTTCTGGCTGGCTTGGGTCCTCGCACGTCGATGATGCGATATTGTTCGCGGCTTAGCTCGTGATAGTTCACGAAAAAGTCCTCCAGTTCGCGAACGAACGTGTGTCCCAGATCGGAGATGTGCCTGATGTCGGCAAAGCTGTGATTTTCCTTCTCGATGGCAACGATTCGGTCGTTGCGCTCCTTCTCGTTCTTGTCGCTTTGCTCGCCTTCAATGATCCCGATCACGCGGCATTGCAGAAGGCATCCTGGAAAAGCTGGCTCATCCATTAGAACCAGGACATCCACGGGATCACCGTCTTCGGCGAGGGTACGAGGAATGAAGCCGAAGTCGTAGGGAAATGACATTCCCGCGGGCAGCACCTTTTTTAACTCAAAAACTTCCTGCTTGTCATCAAACGCGTACTTGTTGCGGCTGCCTTTCGGCGTTTCGACCACGACCTGAATCAGCGCGCCGTCATCGCGATCCAGGGATGGAAGCTGCGATGGGTCGGCGAGCGATTTCTTGGGACTGGACTTCTTAGTCATGGAGGCCAGTTCGAGAATCAGGCAGAAGGACCGCCAGCGGAAATCAGGTTTAGCGTGTAGGACCACCGCCAGTCTTCCCTAAGACAAGGGCAGGTTTGAGAATGCCGTCTCATGCTGAGACGGCGATATCCGCTAGGCCTTAAGGAATGCTTGTAACGCATTGAAAAATCTAGCGCCTGAGTGCTAATCCTTCCGTTCCGCACTGTGGTCTTGGTCGTGCTCCTCTTTCTGGCATAACCGCGTGTTCCGGCTCCCCGAAGCTCTTCCTAACCGGGAAGAGGGGGAGCCTGACCGCACTTAGTTGCTCGCTTCAGCAAGCAAAAAAGGCAGGCTCCTCACTGGGCTTTCCGCCCAGTTCGGAATGACAAGATTTTTCCTATGGCGCATCAGGCCACAGCTCCATCGCGGACGCCGCTGACCGGCACGGTCGCCGATCTGGCACGCTTTTTTCCTGAGGCTACGCCCGTGCGCATTCCGGTTCAATTCACCCGCCGCAGCGGAACTAGCAACAGCGCCACCCAGCCGGAAGGCGCGAGCGTGCAGGAGAACACGGTCATTGAATTCGGCACTGCGCGCGAAGTTCTGTTTGCCTGCGCCACGCCGCTGGAGTTCGCCGACATCCTGCGGCTGCGGAACTCCGATGGCTCGCTCGATACGGATGCCTCGGTGGTCGCGGTGCAATACCATCCCGGCAAAACCATTGTGGCAGCCCGCTTTGTTACCTCAGTTCCCAACTGGATCGTGAAACCATGACGCAATCGCAACCTTCGTCAGCGCAACCCTCGTCATCGCAAATTGGGGCGACTCCGGATCCCGCGACGCTGTGGTCAAGCGTCCGACGCCTGCATCCCATTTATGCCGAACTGGCGCGCGAGTTCGTGATCGACGCGCCCGCCTGCGCCGAGCTTGAAGCCGGTGTGGAAGCTCCAGCGCCCGAATCTCTCGACCAGTCTCAGCAGTGGCTGAACGACATGGATGAAAAAATCCAGGTTCACCAATTGCGCCAGTTCCTGCAGACCAGTTCGCTCGTGAATGCCGATGGTCTGGTCGACCTGCTGCAGCACTTTCTGGGCAAGACGCCCAGAACCGATTCTTCCCGCGACAAGATTGATTTCCTGCTGGTGCAGTATTTCAGCCAGAGCGCGCCCACCGAACTGGAAGACGACAACGCCGATCTCGCTTACGTGGCGCAGGGCTTGGAGCCGGTTCTCGGCAAAGTGGAACTGAAGGCGCCGGTGTGGTTGAACTCTCTGGACCGCGTGCTCGAGTCCGCACGGCGCTGCCGCTCGCTCGATGAACTGCTGCATGGTGGCGTGCTGGATCAGGGACGCAAGGCCAAGACGCAGGCCGGCGATCTGTTCTACCTACCCACCGCGCTGGTTGCCTTTACCCGCTTCGGATATCTCATGCGGCGGGTCTTTTTCCGCCTGATGCTCGCCGATCTCAATACCATTCTCGAAGGACTAACCGAACTTGAAGAAAAAGGAGTGGAGGTGATCGACTGCCGTCGCGCGCAATTTTCCGCGCAAGAGCCGATCATTCGCCTGCGCATGATTTGCCAGTCCTGGAAAGTCATGTTCCAGGCAGAATATTCGTCCGGCCAGCCGCTGCGCATGCTGGTGGACCTGAGGGCCTCGGTGGACGCCGCGCTGGGCCTCGATTCCGCTGCCGGTGATGCGAAAGCCGCGCCCCGAGCAGCGGCCGCTGCTGCCGGTGCGGGGGGTGGAGTCACGACTTCGCAGCCGGCGGAGGCGATCCACACTGAACCGGAGGCCGTGAAACCCCAATCCAAGTTCACTGTGGACAATACGGAAGCTCCGGAATTTGAAATCGCGCCGCAAGAGTGGAATCCGGATGCGGATTCGCAAACGGGCAAAGAAAAATAACACTCCGCGAGTTCTGCGGGACTCCGACGATAAGGACACCAGCAAGTGGATCAACCGACGGTACTCGTTATCTCCGAGGACGTGGAATTTTCCCGGAGCATCACCGCGCGCTGGCAAACCGAGCGCCATGTGCCCACGTTCACCATGCTGAGCGGAGATCTCTGGCCGCGTTGCGTGGATAATTTCGCCGTGGCGATCGTGGGGCCGTTGCGCCGCGAACGGCTTTCGGTGGTTCTGGAACCCCTGCACTCGACTCAGCAGCCTTTGTTCTGCGTGTGTAACGAAGCTTCCATCGCGCAACTGGTTCGCGAGCGTTGGCCGCGCACCTCAGTGTTACGTGGCGATGAGAATTGGCTCAACATTTTGATTCCTGCGGCCAGCGAAGCTGTGCTCCGCGCCCGCGCTGAAGCCCGCGTCCGCGCCGCCGAAGAAACCTGTGCCACACTCGAACGCCAAGCTACTCTAGGCCGCTACATGCTGGAGATGCGTCACGGCCTGAACAACGCTCTCACCTCGCTGCTGGGCAACTCTGACCTGTTGCTGATCGAACCGGGCAGCCTTTCGGCCCAGGCTCGCGCGCAGATTGAAACCATTCGCAACATGACTTTGCGCATCCACGAAGTGATGCAACGCTTTTCGTCGCTGGAAAAGGAAATGAACGTGGTGGCTCAACAGGTGGAGCGGGATTCGGGCAAGTACCGCGTCGCCACAGCCAGTACCTAGCACCGAGACTGAGAATCGAATTTCATCAGCCCGGCCGTTTGCGGAAATACTTTATGCACAAGTTAATCGCGACCAGCACTATCCTCGAACACGAGCTTTCGGAATTGCGCCTGCTGATCGAGCGCCAGACCGGAGTCGTTCTTGATTGCCCCAACAGCGCCCTAGCCGCGCACGTGGCCGATTATGTTGAGGCGCAAGGCTTGGGATCGTCCACTACGCTGCTCGAACGTCTGCGCTCCTGCGAGCAGGATCCTTCCAACCTGCCATCGTTACTCGATGGACTGCTGAACGTCAATACCGGTTTTTTCCGTCATCCCGGAGCGCTCAATGCCCTGACGCGGCAAGTGGTGCCGCAACTTTGCGCGCGCAAATCCGCCGACGGTCCCAGCCCGCTCCGCATCTGGAGCGCCGGTTGTGGCAGCGGGGAAGAGACCTACTCGATCGCCGTGGCCGTTTGTGACGCCTTGAGCCATAACAACTCTGGCCCTGCAAACGTCAACGGATTGAGCAATAACAACGGAAGTGGAAAGTCCTCCGCCCGCAACGGTGGGATCGCCGACAGCGGGCCGGGCACTTCCCTAACGACTTCTGGCGTAGGTTTGTCGATCCATATCGTGGGCAGCGACTTGCTGCCGCGCAACATCGAGGCCGCCGACCGCGGCGTGTACCGCCAGTCCGCCCTGGATGGTTTGCCGCCCGCGACCATCCGCAACTATTTTTCGAAGATCAGCTCGCCAGTCGCTCCGCCAGGGGACGCCGAGAAAGCACTCGACGATGATGGCCCGCGCCAGTTTGCGGAGCAAGGCAAAAATGGCCAGGGCAAGAACCCTCAAGGCAAGAATGGCCAAGGAAGGATTGGCCAAGGCAAGAATGGCCAGGAAAAGACTGGCGCGTTCGAAGAAATCCAGAATGCTCCGTCAAGTGTCGCGCACCTGCTGGTGAAGCCGCGCCTGCGCAGTCTGGTGACGTTCAATTGTATGAACCTGGCGCGTCCCGGCTACATCGGACGCTTCGATTGCATTTTCTGCATGGACGTGCTGCCGCACTTCTCCCGCGCCCAGCGCATCGCACTCCTCGAGCGTCTGCATCTCTACCTCGAACCGGGAGGATATCTCTTCCTGAGCCAGACGGAAAAACTCAGCGCTCCGAATCTGAATTTCCGCTCCGAAACGTTCGATGGATACACGTTCCATCGCAAGCCACTGGCCGCCAGCGCCGCCTACGGTCGGTAACCTCAACAATTGCGGTTGCTGTTTGGGACGGCATGGGATAGACTAAGCCAAGTTAGTTTAGTCTATGGCCGCCCAAATGAAAACAGTTAACATTCACGAAGCCAAGACCCAACTCTCCAAGCTTGTCGAAGAAGCGTTCGAAGGAGAGCCTTTTGTGATTGCGAAGGCTGGCAGGCCGATGGTGAAAGTCACAGCGCTGGGTGCTCCCGTGGGAAGAGAAGTCCGGCGCCTTGGCTTTATGGCTGGGCAAATCTCTGTGCCAGACGACTTCGACCGTATGGGTCAAGAAGAAATTGAGCGCATCTTTGCGGGCGGAAAATGAAGCTTCTGCTCGATACCCATCTGCTTCTCTGGGCGGCGGGGAAACCAAAGCGGCTCTCCGCGACCGCCAGAAGATTGATCGACAGCCCGGCGAATGAGCTTCTATTCAGCGCAGCTAGCGTGTGGGAAGTAGCGATCAAGCGCGGACTCGGCCGCAGCGACTTCCAAGCCGATCCGCGCCTGCTCCGCCGCGGGCTGCTGGATAATGGATATACCGAGTTGCCGGTTCTCAGCGACCATGTGGTCGCCATCGAGAGTCTACCGCCGATCCACAAAGACCCTTTCGACCGGTTGCTAGTGGCGCAGGCCACTGTGGAGGGAATCACACTTCTCACAGCGGATTCCATAGTGGCGGAATATCCGGGGCCGGTGCGGATGGTGTGAGAAGAACCGCCTAGGCCCTTTGGTTGCGCCCACAACCTTCGACGGCTATAAGTTCCACAGAAGGCCCCCGGCGTACGGACGGCAACGTAGCGCCGCCGTCCCGGCGGCTGTCGTGGCGGCGTCCCGCCGTCGCCTGCTGTATCCTTAGAGCATGCGTGACGATTCCATCGAGAATGTTGCTCCAACCGGATGCCGCGGCGGACGAGCAGGAGCGAATCCGCAAGCAACGGATCACCGAACTCCTAGCAACCTGTGACCGCATCGGGGCTGAGGCCCAAGCGCGCGGCCTGACGGAAGAGATTCTGAACGAAATCCTGAACGAAGAATTGACTGCCGAGGAGAAGGCTGCGAGCGAAGCCAGGCTTCAGGAGTTTCGAGCCATTGTCGCCGAGAAGCTTCCACGAAGATCAGAATAGTTAAGGGGACTTGACCGTGATCACTGACTCAGTTTTGGCACACGCCGATCCTGAATGCATTCGCAAGCAGATTCACGACGACGACGAGGCCAGGTTCGATCAGCGAGTAGCTCGTGTCCAGCGAGTGAAGATCCACAAGATAATCCCACACGTTTGGTTTGACGTTGCTTCAACCGAGTGTAGGGATTTGTTCCGCGACGGCCATCTCTATGGCTGCATTTGCCTAACACAGGGTGTTGCCGAAGGCCTTGCGAAGTTCATTTTGGAAGTCCACCGAGAGAAGATAGGTAGGGAAAAGCGACCAATTGAGTCGTGCAAGAAACCTGCAACGGGAAGACCCTTGATTGACATGCTCAAGAAATTGAGCGGGGGCACCCGAAACGGGCAGGCGATGAAGGCTTTGAGTGACAAATGCCTGAAGGCCTTTGATTCTATAGAAGGCGGCGACCGGGACGATTTTCACCACCTTAACAAAGGTGTCTCTACCGAACTTGGAAAACTTGAGAAGCGTGCCGAGGAGTGCGTGATGGCTCTCTATGACATCGAGTCGGAGCTATTCGGCTTCGACATCGTTGGGGGAGTCCTTACACCCTATCAGCCCCAGTACTGGCCAGACGCCGGAAAGAAATACGCGAAGGTATACCTTCGCGCCTATTGAAGCTCTTCGTTACGCGAACAAAAACTCCTTCGTCCTCAACTCCTTAATCGTATCCCGAAGCTTCGCCGCCTTCTCGAACTCGAAGCGTTTAGCCGCTTCGCGCATGTCGCTTTCCAATTTGACAACATATGCGTCTAACTCCGGCTGCGATTTTAATTCCGGCATGCCTTCGGCTTCGCCGCCCGTCAGGTCGGTATAGTCGGCGGCGACGATTCCGGCCAGCGTCATATCGAGCGGACGCACAATCGATTCCGGCGTGATTCCATTCTCTTCGTTGTATGCGGTCTGAATTGCACGCCGGCGCGAGGTTTCATCCATGGCGCGCTTCATCGAGTCGGTCATGCGGTCGGCATACAAAATGGCACGGCCGTGCAGATGCCGCGCGCAGCGTCCGATGGTTTGGATCAAAGATCCCCACGAGCGCAGGAAGCCTTCCTTGTCAGCGTCGAGAATCGCCACCAGCGAAACCTCCGGCAAATCCAGGCCTTCGCGCAGAAGATTGATGCCGATCAATACATCGAACTCGCCCTTGCGCAGGTCGCGGAGGATCTTGACCCGCTCCAGCGTCTCGATCTCCGAATGCATGTAGCGGCACTTCACGCCTACTTCCGCGTAGTACTCCGCAAGATCCTCGGACATGCGCTTGGTCAGCGTGGTCACCAGCACGCGCTCGCCCTTCTCCACACGCGCGCGAATTTCATGCAGCAGGTCGTCAATCTGTCCCTTTACCGGACGCACTTCGACTTCAGGATCGATCAGCCCCGTCGGCCGGATAATCTGCTCCACCACCACGCCCGCCGATTTCGTCAGCTCATACGGCCCCGGCGTCGCCGAAACATAAACCAACTGGTTGGTCCGGTGCTCAAACTCCGCAAACGTCAGCGGACGGTTGTCGAGCGCCGACGGCATGCGGAAGCCATATTCCACCAGCGTTTCCTTGCGTGAACGGTCTCCGGCATACATGCCGCGCAACTGCGGTACGGTCTGATGCGACTCGTCAATGAACATCAGATAATCGCGCGGAAAATAATCCAGCAGTGTGGGCGGGGGCTCGCCCGGCATCCGCCCCGTAAAATGCCGCGAATAATTTTCGATGCCGTGGCAGTAGCCCATCACCTTGATCATTTCCAGATCGAACTTCACGCGCTGGTGGATGCGCTGCGCCTCGACCACGCGGCCCTGCTTTTCCAGTTCCACTTCCCACCACGCCAGTTCTTTCTTGATCGACTCCACCGCCGTGGCGCGGGTCTCGTCTTTCATCACATAGTGCGTCTTGGGATAAATCGGCAGCCGCATGTATTTCTGCTTGACCGTGCCAAACAGCGGATCGACCTGCGCCAGCGATTCCACCTGATCGCCCCACAGTTCGATGCGGTAAGCCATGTCGTCGTAAGTAGGGAAGACCTCAATCACGTCGCCGCGCACGCGAAACGTTCCGCGCTTGAACTCGCCGTTGGTGCGTTCGTAGAGAATGTCGACGAGCTTGCGCGTTATGTCTTCGCGCGTGATCTTCTGGCCTTTTTCCAGGAACAGCATCATGCCGTAGTAGGCCTCGGGCGATCCCAGGCCGTAGATGCAGCTCACCGAAGCGACAATCAGCGCGTCGCGGCGCTCAAACAAAGACTTGGTCGCCGAGAGCCGCAGCTTGTCGAGTTCGTCGTTGATCGTCGCTTCCTTCTCGATGAACAGGTCGGCGGCCGGAACGTAAGCCTCGGGCTGGTAATAGTCGTAATACGAAACAAAATATTCGACGGCGTTGTGGGGAAAGAAATTCTTGAACTCGTGATAAAGCTGCGCTGCCAGAGTCTTGTTATGCGCCATCACCAGAGCCGGACGGTTCACCGCCTCGATTACCTTGGCCATGGTGTAAGTCTTGCCCGAGCCCGTCACGCCGAGCAAAACCTGATGCTGCTCGCGGTCGTAGACGCCACGCAGCAGGGACTCGATGGCGCGGCCCTGGTCGCCCTGCGGTTTGTAATCGGATACGAGTTTGAAGTCCATAAGAACCTCTTAGCTGTCAGCTCTCAGCCGTTAGCTAAACCAGCGATTGGGATTCCGAGCGAAGCTAGGAACCTGTTGACTGCCTTCGGTGCTTCCACAGAAGGCAATTTCGCCGAGGGAGAATCTTTCTATTATAACGCGGGTAAAAAGGGTGTTCGCTACAACTCCGCCAGCACCCGGTGCACCAGATAGATGGAGATCGAGCCTTCGCCCACTGCGGAGGCCACGCGCTTCACGTTCCCGGCGCGGACATCGCCCACGGCAAATACTCCAGGCAGACTCGTCTCGAGCATGAGCGGCACGCGCGAAAGCGGCCACTTAAAATCATGCAAAACGGGATCCAGATCGCGGCCGGTAAGGATGAAGCCGTTGCTGTCGAGGGCGACGCAGTCCTTCAGCCACTCGGTCCGCGGAGAAGCTCCCGCCATGATGAAGACGTGCCGGATGCCATGCGTTGACGTCTCGCCTGTGTTCGTGTCCTGCCAGGTCACGCGCTGCAGTTGCGCATCGCCTTCCATGCCAACAAGTTCAGTGCAGTAATGCATTTCGATTGCGGGGTTTTCCTCGATGCGCTGAATCAGGTAGCGCGACATCGTTTCAGACAACCGCTGCGCCCGCACGAGCATGTGAACCTTGCTCGCAGTCTGCGAAAGGTAGACCGCCGCCTGGCCGGCTGAATTTCCGCCGCCGACGACAATTGCCTCTTCTTTACCGCATAGCTGCGCTTCAATGTAGGTCGCCCCGTAATAGACACCCTGGCCCTCGAACTTCTTCAGGTTGTCGATGTTGGGCTTGTTGTATTGCGCGCCACTAGCGATCACTACCGTGCGGGCGCGAATCACCTGCCCGCAATCGACGCTCAACTCATAAGGTCGCTGCTCGCAATTCAAGTTTGTTACGTTGTTGGCGATCAGCACCTTGGCGCCAAACTTCTGAGCTTGCGCGGCAGCGCGCCCCGCCAGTTCGTTGCCGGAAATTCCCATAGGAAAACCTAGATAGTTTTCGATCCTGGAACTTGATCCGGCTTGTCCCCCGGGAGATTCGGCCTCGATCACCAGGACATCCAAACCTTCCGATGCCGCGTAAACCGCCGCCGCCAGCCCGGCGGGCCCGGCGCCAACAACAACCACATCCCGCACCTCAGCCGCCGTGATGTGGGCGTTGAGCCCGAGGCACCTCGCCAATTCCTGAATCGACGGACTGCGCAGCACCGTGCGGTTGTTACAGATGACCACGGGAACTTGATCGAGGGTGACATGAAAACGGTCCAGCAAATCCTGGTAGCTGGTGTCGGTATCGAGATCCACGTAGGTGTGGGGATGTCCATTGCGCGTAAGGAACTCGCGCAGATGCAGAGTCTTGGCCGAGTGCTGCGAGCCCAACAGGATCACGTTACCCTGGCCGCGATTAATCAGTTCCACGCGGCGCAGAATGAAGGCTCGCATGAAGATTTCGCTCAACTCCGCGTCTCTCGCCACCAGCGTCCGAAGAGCTTGATTGCTCATTTCTAGAAACTCGCCGTCAGCCGTGACCCGGCCGCGCGCCAGAGACAGACGGCCGGAGATCATGGTCATTTCTCCGTTGAAATTTCCCGCCTCGTGTTTGACGATTAGGCGTTCGCCCTGCCGGTCGGGCTGCACGATTTCCATACTGCCCGAGAGCAGAACGAAAACGGGAACGTCGCTATCGCCAGTTTCGAATAGGATTTCCCCCGCCTTTACTTTTCGTACCTTGCTCAAAGGCCGGATACGGCTGATCTGCTCAGCCGTCAGCACTGGAAAAGTCTCACCGCGGACATCAGCCTGCAACGGAGTTAACTGGGAAGACATGGACCCTCCCGCGAAAAAAATGTTCGATTTGAGTTTGACAATAGTAGATGACGCAGGTGGCGATTCGGTTTCAAGCGGAGCGGCGCAAGCCATGTGAAAATGGGCTGAGAGGCCGCTTACTTTTCCTGCACGTCCCCAACGCTCACAATCTTCGCGGTGGCGCGGAATTTCTTGTAATCATGGTAGGTCTGCTCCACGTCCACATCGAAGTTCTTGAGCAGTGCGAGACGTACATCGATTTTTGCCGTGACATGCAGCGGCAGCCAGACTTCGTCGTTCACACGCGTCTGTTCCAGCATAAAGCGCGAACCCTTGTGGAAGCGCGCCAGAAATAATCCCCAGCTAACCGTGTCCAGGCACTCCACGTCCATCTTGGCCAGTTGCAGATCATTCTTGTCGATCCAAACCCGCCCGCGGAACTTCGACAGAAACTTCGATTCCTTCATGTGCGGCACGAAGTCCGGGCGCGGCTCGCCATCGATCACCCAGACCTCGCGGCCGCCCAACGATTCCGTTCCCACCAGTTTGAAGTTGTAGGCATCGGCTACCTCCCGCACAAACTTGCGGCCTTCTTCACGATCCTTCTCTTCTTTCTGCTCGCGCTTCTTGCGATCGCCTTGCGACTCATTCTTGCGCTTGTCGATGATCTTCTGAATTCTCTGTTCTTCCTTGGCGGCATCTTTCTCCGAAAGCGGCTTGTCATCTTTCTGGGTCAACCGCTGCACCTGCTCGCCATAGAGTTCCATCACGTCAAAGGTTTTCGCTTCAGTGGACTTTACCTGCCCCTTGCCATCCAGCTTGTTCTCGACGTCGCGCTCGGTGTAGGTGTAATTGCGCAGCCGCTTCTCGTTTTCGATGTCCTTGTCGGCGACCACGCGAAACAACCGCTGCATTTGCTCCTGCGATAGTTTGCCTTCGGCATCAGGTTTCAAATCGAGCGGGAAAGTGACGACTGGCGGCGTTGCGGGGGCGGATGGATCCTGATGCGCGAAAACCGGCGCGGCCAATAGAAGTGCGGCCAGGAGGAGCGACTCAAGACCCAGTGTTTCCATCATAGACATTACGTTCTTAGAGGTCTGGAAGTTTCTTCAGGATGCACCGCCCACGACAAACGACCCACGACTAACGACCATCTTTGTAAGCCTTACCCAGGCATTCCGCCTGAAACAGGCGTTCGTCCAGGCGATGCAGGACTTTGGCCATGGCCGGTGTGATCAGTGGGTAGTGCTTAACATCGAACAGGTGATACACGACGAACCAGACGGGCTTGTCGGTGGTCATCCAATTCTGACGGTCAAAACGTTTCAAATTGACGGGGACTGAATAGCGCCGCAAGGTACGCTCGCGCCGCAGGTTGAAATAGCCGTTGAAATAAGTGATGGCCAGCTCGCGCAGCGTGCGATGGACGGGTTCGCGCCACCGGCATCCCGCATAGTTCGATTTCGCGACGGCTCCCCAGCATCCATTCTGCCGAAAAATGGCGATCACGTGGTCGGTGTCGTGCTCGGCCTCAAAATCGAGCAGCAGCGGAGGATATCCGTTGGCACGCAGCGCGGCCGCCGCAAAAATTGCGCCTTCAAGGCAGTGCGCCGTCTGTTCGGCCAGCACGCGGCGTGGCGACCAAGCCGTATCGGCAAGATGATACGGAGCATCGTCGAGAAATTTCTGAATGCCGTAAGGATCTTTCATGCTGCGCAGCCTGCGCAACTCCGAAGCCGTGAAACCGTCGATGGGATCGCTCATTGTCGGATGAGTTTACATGAGCGCGCCCTGAAGATGAATAAGCGGGCCGGATCTTCGCATGCTCTCTGCGTTTTTTGGGTGGCGCAGCGCTTCAGCGCTGCGATAAGCGGTTTGAAAGGGTGCGGCTTCAGCCGCTCCGCTTGGAGCCAGCTAATACGCGGGCTTTAGCCCCTGAGGTACTTAATCGCCTTCCTCTGCGGCGCCTAAGCGAACACTTCCGCGAGTTCCTGCGGCGCATCTACAAGCACATCCGGCGGATTCTCTTTCAGCGTATGCGGAGCGAAACCGTAGCTCACGCCCACGGTCCACAGGCCAGCGTTCTGTCCGGTTTCAACGTCGACATGAGAGTCGCCGACGATGGCAGTTTCCTCCGGGCTCACACCGCCTTCTTCGACCAACTTGCGCGCGCCCTCGGGATCAGGCTTCTTAGTCGCAAAGCTATTCCCGCCATAAATTTGCGTGAAGAATGCGCCCATTCCCAGCGCTTCGACAATGGCGCGCGACGGGCCTACGGGCTTGTTCGAGAGCACGGCCATTTTGCGCGGCGTCCCATTGGACGATTGTTGAAGAGAGGCGAGCGCCTCACGGATGCCTTCGTAGACCGTGGTGTGGTCCAGTTTGTGTTCGCGATAATAAGACAAAAAAAACTGCAAACCCTGGCGCACGATCGCATCGTCAACCGCCTCGCCGCCGAGCGCACGCTGAATCAGAATAGGAGCGCCATCACCCACGTAGCTGGCAATCACATCATCCGGCAACGGATCCCGCCCGATGTGGCGCAGCGCCGCATTCACCGAATGCACCAGATCGAGGCGCGAGTCAATCAATGTGCCGTCAAGATCGAAGATCACCAGCTTGATCGTGTGAGGGTCGAAGGCGCGGCGGGTCTGGATCATCTTCCTTCAGGATAAATGATGGCAGTATTTGGAGTCTTGACACTATTCTATATTTCTAGTAATGTCGAAACATGCAAGCGGCTTCACCGAGCAAGATGAGCGAACGCGTTGTTAAATACGCTGACATGTTTTCCGCGATGGGCACCGAGCATCGCCTGCGCATCATGCAACTTTTGCTCACGGCACATCCCGAAGGCCTCGTCGTCGGCGACATCCAGAGCGAACTGGAGATTCCAAACTCCACTCTCTCGCATCACCTCGAAAAGCTGAAGACCGAAGGCCTGGTGAAAATCCAGCGGCAGGGCACCTTCCTGCGCTACACGGCCGATACCGAAGCCTTGCAGGAGTTGCTCCAATTTCTCTATGCCGAGTGCTGCACGCGCAACAAAGCGCTCAAGCCAGAAAATATCGTTCGAATCTGCAAATAGGAGAACAGTTCATGAGCACAGCAGATACCACCGATGTTGCTAGCATCAAAGAAGTCGTCAAAGAAAAATATGGCCAGGCCGCGCTCCGCGTAAAGTCCGGAGGCAGTTCGTGCTGCGGCGCCACTGCCAGCACCGGCTGCTGCGACCCGATCACATCCAATCTTTACGATGCTGCACAAGCCGGGCAGATTCCGGAGGAAGCTTTGCTGGCCTCGCTCGGCTGCGGCAACCCCACAGCACTGGCCAAGCTGAATCCCGGCGAGACCGTGCTCGATCTCGGCTCCGGCGGCGGCATTGATGTGCTGCTTTCGGCCAAGCGCGTCGGCCCAACCGGCAAGGCCTATGGCCTCGACATGACCGACGAAATGCTCGCCCTCGCCAACGAGAACAAACAAAGAGCAGGCGTGACGAACGTAGAGTTCCTTAAGGGAGAGATCGAGAACATACCTCTGCCGGCGAACTCCGTGGACGTGATCATCTCCAACTGCGTCATCAACCTTTCGGCCGACAAAGGCCGCGTACTACGGGAGGCGTTCCGCGTGCTCAAGCCCGGCGGCCGCTTTGCTGTATCGGATGTAGTAACCCGCGGCGAGATGCTGCCCGAGATTCGCCAAAGCGTGATGGCGTGGGTCGGCTGCATTGCGGGCGCGCTCGAAGAGAATGACTATCGCAGCAAGTTGGCCGCTGCCGGATTCGAGCAGATCGAGGTTGAGCCCACCCGCGTCTACCGCACCGAAGATGCACGCGATTTTCTGGCGGGGCAGGGAATCGATGTCGATGCGATTGCCCCCCAGGTGGACGGAAAGATCCTGAGCGCCTTCATTCGTGCCGTGAAGCCGAAGGCCAAGGAAGCTTGCTGCGGTCCGACCTGTTGCAACGGGTAGCGCTGCCGTACCGGCAGCTTCGAGGTGAGCGTGAAACAACCCTACAACGTCTTGTTCCTGTGCACCGGCAATTCGGCGCGCTCGATTATGGCCGAAGCCATCATGAACCATAAAGGCAAGCCCAACCTTGTCGCTTACAGCGCGGGCAGCCATCCCTCGGGATCGGTTCGCCGGGAGGCGTTGCGGCAACTGGAAGCGGCGCATCTTCCAACTCAGGGTTTTCGCAGTAAGAGCTGGGACGAGTTCGCCAGGGCCGGCGCTCCGAAGCTGGATTTTGTTTTTACCGTGTGCGACAACGCAGCCAACGAAGTCTGCCCGGTATGGCCGGGCCAGCCGATGACTGCGCACTGGGGCGTGCCCGATCCTGCGGCAGTACAGGGCACTGAGGAGCAGGTGGAGAAGGCCTTCCGCGACGCGTTCTTTCTTCTGGACCGACGAATCAGTCTATTCCTGAGCCTGCCCCTGGCTACTCTAGACGGCCTCTCGCTGAAAAAAGAAATCGACAATATTGGACGCCAATGAACTTCAATCTGCGTTCCCGTGCAGTCGCGGAATTTCTAGGCACCGCGTTTCTCCTGGCGGCAGTGGTCGGCTCCGGCATCATGGGCGAGCGCTTGGCCGGAGGCAACGTCGCAATCGCGTTGCTGGCGAATACGCTCGCTACCGGGGCGATCCTGGTTGTGCTCATTCTGACTCTGGCTCCAATCTCGGGCGCGCATTTCAATCCTGTAGTCACCCTGGCGATGAGTGTGACGGGAGATCTGCCCTGGCGCGAAGCTCCGGTTTATTTGGCGGCGCAGATTGCTGGAGCCTTCGCCGGCGTAGCCTCCGCCCACCTGATGTTCGGCCTGCCATTGTTTTTCGCCTCCAATCATCCCCGGCATGGCGCTGCTCAACTTTGGAGCGAAGTCGTGGCCACCTTTGGCCTCATCCTTGCGATCTGGTGTTGCTCGCGTTTCCGTCCGACGGCAACAGCCTATGCCGTTGGAGCCTACATCACCGCCGCATATTGGTTCACGGCGTTGACATCGTTTGCGAATCCCGCAGTCACGCTGGCTCGTGCAGCCAGCGACACTTTTGCAGGGATTCGCCCGGTTGACGCGCCCGGATTCATCGCTGCTGAACTCGTCGGCGCAATGGCGGCCACAGCTCTTTTCCGCTGGCTGGTTCCTATAGCACCGGATTTGACAGCGCGGCCCGAGCTTCCTAGACTGTAACCATGGAAGTCCGACTGCAACCCGAAAAAGAAGCTCAACTGGCTCAAATCGCCGCCCAGCGCGGGCTGCACCCAGACGAACTCGCGCAACAGGTTCTGAGCCGCTATCTCGAAGACGACCGGCACTTCGTCGAAGCGGTAAACATCGGCTTGGCGGCCGCGGATCGCGGAGATTTCGTGGAGCATGCGGACGTAGGTAAGAAGTTGAAACAGATCTTGCAGCGTTAATGCGCCTGCGCTGGACTACTCCCGCCGCCAACGATCTCTACACAATTGTTGAGCACATTCAACGAGACAATCCCGATGCCGCTACCGATGTGGCACAAACCATTTATGACGGCTGCGACGGTCTGAGACGTTTTCCTCATCGCGGCCGCAAGGGACGCATCGACGGAACCCGCGAGCTTGTCTTCCCGGGACTGCCTTACATCGTCGTCCATCGGGTTAAAGATCAAGTCGTGGAAATCGGCCGCATTTACCACGGAGCCCAGGACTGGCCGTAAGACCCCGCGCAAGAACTTGCATGTTTTCCAATCCCGAATTCCGATTTACAATGCAACCTGCATAGTAATAAGGGCACCACATTCGTAGACCGGTTATTTCATAATCGCATTCATCAGGGAACCGGATGGCAACGACAAAAACCGACCCCAAACTGTCCTTAACATCGAGTGGCAAGAAGTCCCAGACTTACGAGGGGCTGACCCGCGACCAACTCATCGAAGCCTACCGCCTCATGTACACCTCCCGGCGCATCGACGACCGGGAAATCCTGCTCAAGCGGCAACAGAAGATCTTCTTCCAGATGTCGGGAGCCGGACATGAAGCCATCGGCGTGGCCGCCGGCATGACGCTGAAGCCGGGCTATGACTGGTTCTATCCTTATTATCGCGACCGCGCCTTGTGCCTGGCCTTGGGCGCCAAGCCCCTGGAGATGTTTCTGCAGGCGGTGGGCGCGGCTGACGATCCCAGTTCCGGCGGACGCCAGATGCCTTCCCACTGGGGATACAAACGGCTCAACATCGTGACCCAATCCTCGCCGACGGGATCGCAGATTCTGCAGGCCGTAGGGTGCGCCGAGGCTGGACGATACTTTGCCCAGCATCCCCGAGCGGCCGAAATTCCCCCAAAGAACGACCGGCCTGATTATCGCCAATTCAAAGACGTAACCTTTCACGGGGATGAGATTGCCTACGTTTCTCTCGGCGATGGCACCACCAGCGAGGGCGAATTCTGGGAGGCGATGAATGCCGCCGCTCTCAACAAGCTGCCCGTGATTTTTTCCGTGCAGGATAATGGCTACGCCATCTCCGTTCCAGTGGAAGTACAGACCGCCGGAGGCAGCATTTCGCGCCTGGTCTCAGGCTTCCCGAATTTCCATTTTGAAGAAGTTGACGGCACCGATCCCATGGCGAGTGCGGCTGCGTTCCAGCGCGCCGCTCAGTATTGCCGCCGGGGCCATGGGCCGGCGTTTGTGCATTCGCACGTGATTCGTCCGTATTCGCATTCGCTTTCCGACGATGAACGCCTGTACCGTCCCGATTCCGAGCGCGAGCGCGATGCCGCCCGCGATCCGGTTTCGCGCACTCAGATGTTTTTGCTGCGCGAGGGAATCCTCGACGAGAAAGGCATCAACGAACTGGAAAAGAAGGTCGAAGAAGAATTGCAGATCGCCGTGGATCAGGCGCTCGCTGCTCTGCCACCCGCGCCCGAGAGCATTCTGCAGTATGTGTATTCGCCCGATCTCGATCCCACGTCTGCCGCATTCGATACGCCAGCGGTCGCCGGGCCCGATACCGCCGACGGCAAAAAGCCGGCGGCGAAAACCATGGCCGATTTGATCAACGTAACTCTGCGCGACGAAATGAAGCGCGACGAGCGGATCGTCATCTTCGGCGAAGATGTTGCCGATTGCAGCCGCGAAGAGTATCTGAAGCGCAAGCTGGTCAAGGGCAAAGGCGGAGTCTTCAAGCTCACCTTCGGCTTGCAGTGCGAATTTGGCCCGGATCGCGTCTTCAACTCGCCGCTGGCCGAGGCCGCCATCGTAGGCCGCGCCACTGGGATGGCCACGCGCGGCCTGAAGCCAGTAGTCGAGATCCAGTTCTTCGATTACATCTGGCCGGCGATGATGCAGATTCGCGACGAGATGTCGGTAATCCGATGGCGCTCAAACAACGCCTTCTCCTGCCCCATGGTGATTCGAGTCGCGATCGGCGGATATCTCACCGGCGGCGCGATTTATCACTCGCAGTGCGGCGAGAGCGTGTTCACTCATATTCCCGGATTGCGCGTGGTGTTCCCCTCGAATGCGCTCGATGCCGCGGGGCTGCTGCGCACTTCCATTCGCTGCGACGATCCCGTGCTGTTTCTCGAGCACAAGCGCTTGTACCGCGAAACCTACGGCCGCGCGCCTTATCCCGGTCCGGACTACATGATTCCGTTCGGCAAGGCGAAGATCGTGCATCCTGGGACGGACCTCACCGTAATTACTTACGGAGCGGTGGTGCCGCGCGCCTTGCAGGCGGCACAGAAACTCGAACGCGAGCACGGCGTAAGAGTGGAATTGATCGATCTTCGCAGCCTGAATCCGTTTGACTGGGAGACCATTGCCGCATCGGTTGGAAAAACCAATCGCGCTCTTATCGCTTATGAAGACACTCTGAGCTGGGGCTACGGCGCCGAAATCGCAGCCCGCATCGCCGATCAACTCTTCGATCAACTGGATGCCCCCGTGCGCCGCGTCGCCGCCGCCGACACTTTCGTCGCCTACCAGCCGATTCTCGAAGACGCCATCCTGCCCCAGGCCAATGACCTGTTCCGCGCTATGAAGGAACTGGCCGAGTACTAAACCGCCTGCGCTGATGTCTGCCCGCGCTCAGCGTTCTCAGGAGGAGGAGATCTATGACAAACACAGGCACCTCATCCCGCACTTTAATCTGGGTTACGGCGGTAGCATTATTAGCTCTCTGCCTCAGCGCAACTGCGCAAACTCTGACCGCGCTCCATAACTTCACCGGCGCAACTAACGATGGCGCATATCCCTATAACGCTGGACTCTTGTCCTTGGGCGGAAAGCTCTATGGCACCGCCAGCGGCGGTGGCGCCCACGGAGACGGAGTCGTCTATGGACTAAACCCACAATCGAATGGCACCTGGGAGTTTTCGGTGTTATACAACTTTACCGACAGTGACCCGATAGGCTCGCTGATCGCAGATGCGGCCGGCAATCTTTACGGCATAACCAACGGCGGCGGCGCACACTTCGCTGGGACAGCCTACCAACTATCCAGGACATCCGGCGGCTCGTGGCAGCTGACTCTTTTGTGGTCGTTCGGCGGGACGGGAGACGGCTCTTATCCGAACGCCAGCCTCGTATTCGACGAATCCGGAAATCTTTACGGCACTACTGTTCAAGGCGGGAGACACGACGAAGGCGTGGTCTTCGAGCTTTCCCCTTCCTCCACCGGTACCTGGACAGAGAAAGTACTCTACAGCTTTGGGGCCAGCGCCTCGGACGGCATCAATCCCTATGGGTCGCTCGTCAGCGACGCCGCTGGAAATCTTTACGGTACGACGGCCGGCGGAGGATCAACGAGTTGTGATCCGGAGGCGCTCGGGTGCGGTACTGTGTTTAAGCTTTCCCCCGGTGCCGACGGATGGACGGAGACCATCATCCATTACTTCCAGAACAACGGCACCGATGGCTTCTTTCCACTTACTCCGGTCGTGTTCGGTAAGGAGGGCGATCTCTATGGCACCACCACCTATGGCGGGGACGGCAGCGATCAGTGCGATATCGGCGTGCGCGTTGGAGGCTGCGGAACTGTCTTCAAGTTGTCTCCCTCGTCTGGTGGCGCCTGGACAGAGCAAATCCTGTATGCCTTTGCCGGGGGCACTGGCGACAGCGAGCCAGACTCCGGAGTGGCATTCGACAGCGCAGGCAATATCTACGGGGAGACCTTACAAACCATACAATTCAGCGGTGCCGGCTCGGTCTACCAGCTCACCCCCTCGGCTTCGGGCAACTGGGAATTTCATATGCTGGTAGATTTCAATGGGACCGACGGCAGCTACCCGATGGGAGGACTCGTCGTCATTGGCGAGCGTCTTTTGGGTACCACGAACGCCGGTGGCGCGGGCGGCGAAGGCGAGGTGTTTGAGATCATTCCATAGCTGCCCACATCTAGTCCGAGTTCGCCGATACTGAGCTCCCAACGAAACGTCTACGAACCCTTGTCCCCTGCTAGAGTCTTCGGTCTCCGTGAGTTTTTTCCCAGTTGACCCCGCCTTCGTGAACACCCTAAAATCAGTCGCCGTTCTGGGGGATCAATGACAACGCTTCGTCTCAAGGCTCACATCGGTGAGCTGCTTGGAAATGCCAGCCTCGCCTTAGTAATTCTTCTTGCCAATGCATTCATCGCTGCCGCCCAAACCTCCGTCACCACTTATCACAACGACAACTACCGCACCGGCTGGAACAACACCGAAACCACCCTTACCCCCTCAAACGTGAACGCCACTCAGTTCGGCTTGCTGGCGACGGTCCCCGTGGACGATCAGGTGGATGCGCAGCCTCTCCTGGTCCCGAACGTGGCTATCACGGCCGGGAATTATCAGGGCCTGCACAACGTCGTATACATCGTCACCGGCAACGACACGGTTTATGCCATCGACGCAAATACGGGAACGATTCTGCTGAGCAACCATCTGGGTACGCCCGTGACCTGGCCGCTCGGCTGCAACAACAATGGGCCGCATGTCGGCATCACATCTACTCCGGTCATCGATACCAGCAAGAACAACCTGTACCTGATTGCCTATACGAAGGGCAGCAACGGAAGCAGCCCTTCCTATACGCTCCACGCGCTGGATCTGGGCAGCCTCACCGACAAGCTGACGCCGGAAACTGTAAGCGCGTCGCATACGCTCACCAACGGAAGCAGTTTCGTTTTCAATGCCACCTACCAGCGGCAGCGCCCCGCCCTGCTGGAGGCGAACGGCAATATCTACGCCGGTTTCGGCAGCTTCTGCGATTTCTCCGCCGGTTCCTCGCGCGGCTGGCTGCTGGGTTGGAATGCCACCACCCTCGCGCCACTCCCGGCCAACCAGCTCTTCGACGCGCAGGCCACTTCTCCTGATAGCTTCTTCCTCTCATCGATCTGGATGTCTGGATATGGCCTGGCCGCCGACGATTCCGGCAACATCGTCTTCGTCACCGGAAATTCAGACTACTCGGGAACCACTTATGACGGCGTCACCAACATTCAGGAAAGCACGATTGAGGTCTCGTCAGACCTGACGACCGTCGTGGATCTGTTCACGCCGTCGGATCAGGGTTATCTGGACGAGACGGATTCAGACTTCGGCTCTGGCGGTGTGCTGGTCCTGCCCGATCAGCCAGGGTCGAAGCCTCATCTCGCGGTCGCTGCCGGCAAAGATGGCAACATGTATTTCATGAATGAAGATGACTTGGGCGGATATTCGACCACCGGGAATAACGTCATCGGCACCTACCAGATCGGCGGCTGCTGGTGCGGGGAGTCGTACTTCGTCGATCCCACCGACGGCCTGGCGCGCGTCGTGAGCAGCGGAGGCAATGTGGTGGATGTGTGGAAGCTGGAGACGTCGCCCACCCCGAGCCTGACCAACGTCACGCACTCACCGGGACTCACCACCGGGCAGAACGGCGGCTTCTTCACCAGCGTATCGTCGAACGGCACCGCCAACCCGATCATCTGGGCGCTGGCTCGGCCAACTTCCCAGAAACCCCCCAGCATGCTGCTCTATGCCTTCAATCCCGAGTCGGGCAAGAAGCTCATGACTCAACTCTTCAAGACCGTAGGCGGGAGCTGGCCCAACCAGGGAGGCGATTCGAATCAGGTTCCCATGATTGCCAACGGCATGGTCTATGTCGCCAGCTTCAAGGAACTGAGGATTTTCGGATTGAAGCCGCCGTCGAAATAGAAAGTGAAGCAGGTGGCGAACTGAACCGCGAGGGTTTTCTCTGCGACCTTCGCGGTGTTTCTTTGGGGCCTTTGCGGTCAAAAGCTCTTAAATGCAAAGTGCGCGAGAGGGACGCAAAGTTCGCATTCACAGTAACTTCGCGATGTCTGCACGCCGAGATGACAAGGCGTTGCCTGTGCTAAACTCCGGTTTTTGCACGAGGTGATTTCATGCATAGGTTGAGCTCGAGAAAAATTCCTTTCCGGCGCCGCTTTCCTCGCGCCGCAGCCTGCGTGGTCGTCACGCTTTCGGTACTCGCTCAGGCGCAGTCCCCCGCACTCCTCTCCGATGAAACTCGCACCCAGATTGACCAGATCGCCCGGCAAGTGCTCGAGAGCACAGGCGTGCCCAGCGCCTCGGTCGCAGTGGTGAAAGATGGCACACTCGCCTACACTCACGCTTACGGCAACGCGCGCCTCGACCCACCTACTCCGGCTACGGCTGAAATGCGCTACAAGATCGGCTCCATCAGTAAACAATTCACCGCGACCGCGATTCTGATGCTGGCGGAACAAGGCAAGCTCTCACTGGACGATCCTGTCTCCCGCTTCGTCCCCGATCTCACGCGCGCGAAAGAGATCACAATCCGGCAACTGCTTTCGCACACCTCCGGTTACCAGGACTACTGGCCGCAAGACTACGTGCCACCGTTTATGCTGACGCCCATCACGGCCGACCAGATTCTTACCCTCTGGGCCCGCAAGCCCCTGGATTTCGATCCCGGCACCAAATGGCAATACAGCAATACCAATTACGTCATTGCGGGCGTGATCGTGGAGAAAGCCAGCAAGACACCGTTGCTGCGATTTCTGAGTTCCCATATTTTTGAGCCGCTGGGCATGCAGAGCGTCGTGAACATTGATCAGGATCACCTCGCCGATACGGACCCCACCGGTTATATGCGCTACGCGTTAGGCCCTCTGCGAGCCGCACCGCGCGAGGGCAAGGGCTGGCTGTTCGCCGCCGGCGAGCTGGCCATGCCGGTAACGGATCTTGCCAAGTGGGATATCGCGATGATGAACCAGCGCCTCCTGAAGCCTTCTTCGTATCAGGAGATGCAGAAAGACGTCCTGCTGAAAAATGGCACCGCAACCGGCTACGGGTTGGGCATCACGGTGCGCAATCAAGCTGGTCATCGCATGCTCGAACACGGCGGGGAAGTGTCCGGCTTTACCGCGGAAAATGTGGTGTTTCCTGACGATCACGCCGCGATCATCGTGCTGACCAACCAGGATGCCGCACACGCCGGTAGCCAAATTGCCCGACAAATCGCGCCACTGCTCTTTCCCGGAAACACAGCCGTAATCGCCGAAAAAGTGGAGCGCGCGCGCAAGATTCTGGAACAACTTCAACAGGGAAAAATTGACCGCTCCCTATTCACCGACAATTGCAACAGTTATTTTGACCAGCAGGCTCTCGAGGATTTCGCCGCCAGCCTCGGCCCGCTAGGAACCCCGCAAGACCTCCAGCAGACTGCGGAACAATTGCGCGGAGGAATGACGTACCACGGCTATCGGGCCAAGTTCGCCGACAAAGTGCTCTCGATTTCAACCTACGAAATGCCAGATGGCAAGATCGAACAATTCCTGGTCAGCATAGGCAACTGAATTCAGTGGTCAGTGGTCAGTGGCCAGTGGTCAGTAAACCCTGATTTCTGCGCGCGAATGTAGTTTGCTTCATCACTGATCACTGACCACTGGCCACTGACCACTGACCACTGCTTGGTTACGAAGGCGTTTTCTGCAAGCCGGTCCTGATTGCTCGTTCTACCAGCCGATGCTAGGCTCGAAACAGTGTCTTCCTCTCACGCAAGTTCCGCAAAGAACCTTCCCGCCCGTGGTCGAACGGCCCAGTGGATGCAATCGGCGTCGGCGGAAGTGTGGGTAAAATTCTTGCTCGCGCTCGTGGGATTGAGTCTCGCCTTCGGCGCCGCCTTGATTTCGACTGCGTACGGAGAAGCCGGCAACCTGTGGGCCTCGGTGATCCTGGCCTCGCTGGCGCTGTTGATGGCCGCGTTCGTGGGACTGGTTACGGTACCGTATCTGGCGCGTCGTGTGGCGATCGAGCGCTTGCGCCAGACCTTGCACTACGAAGTCACAAAAGCGGGCGTGATCTACGTTCTGGTCACGCTGGTGATCGGCATCGCGGCGCTGAACACGGGCAACAATCTGCTGTACATCGTGGTGGCGGCGATGCTGGCCGCGATTCTGGTCTCCGGAGTGGTTTCCGCGCTGGTTCTGCGCAGCCTCGAACTGGAGGTTCGCCTGCCCGAGCACATGTTCGCCGGGCGCCCAGTTGTGGGACGAATCGTGTTGCGTAACCCGCGCCGCTTCCTGCCCTCGTTTTCGATCCGTGTAGTCCCCGCGCGCCAGAAGCCTACGAAAGACAAGAAAATCCGCAAAGAATGGAAGTGGGAACCCGCGACATTCGCGTTTCCGCTGAACCGCGCTCCTGAGCATCAGTGGCTGCGGCTGCGCGACTGGCGGGTAAGGCGAGTGGAGGTCGCTCCGCCGCCGCCCGGAATCTTCGACGGGATGATTTATTTCCCCTACCTGCCGCCGGGATCCGATCTCACGGCGGATGTCGAGCTGTGTTTCGATCGGCGTGGACTGTATTGCGAATCCAGTTTCGGCGTAGCTACGCGCTTTCCCTTTGCTTTCCTCACCAAGACCCGGGATGTGCCGCTGCGGCGCGAGATTCTGGTGTATCCGGCCGTTGAACCGCCCGACGAGCTGTTTGAAATCCTGCCGCTGGTGCGCGGCGAGTGGGAGAGTTTTGTGCGCGGACGCGGCTCCGATTTGTACCGCATCCGCGAGTACACGCATGAAGACTCGGCCCGCCACGTGGATTGGAAGGCGACTGCCAAGTCCGGCTCGTTGAAAGTCCGTGAGTTCAGCCGCGAGGATGAACGCAAGCTGTGCATCGTGTTCGACAATCCCGCTGCCGGCCTGATTTCTTCGCCGGCCTATGAACAAGCCGTCAATCTGGCAGCGTCGCTGGCATGGCACTTCTCCTCGCAGGATGCGGAAGTTTCATTTGTTGTCTCTGGACATGGCCGCGGCACGGATGTGCACGAGTTTCTAGCGCGCCTGGCGGTAATCGAGGCGCAGGCGGATTCTCATCCGCCAAAAGGCGCGCAATCCGGGATTCCGCGAGATTTCCCGCGCCTGCGTCCAGGCCAGGACGCACTCCAGGAAATTAATCCAGCCTCCGGCGAATACAACATAGTACTCACCGCGCGTCCGCGCGGAAGCTTGCCCACCGCATTGTGGAACTCCTCCTATTTCATTTTTGTAGGCGAATGAACGGCCGTACTCCGGCTTCTCTTTGCGACCTTCGCGGCATTTCTTCGCGCACTTTGCGGTAAGAGCTTCTGACCGCATCCAAGGGTTCCCCGGTCGAGATGGCCCGAAGGTAACGTTACTTTCGGTTACCTGAGTACATTGAACACTTGGGCCAAAGAGTTTAACTTTCTCTTATTACCTGGGGCATCTCAATTTGGTGCTGCGGAGGCTGGCTCCGGGCACCGGTTTTGTGTCGAGCGTGCAGGGTTTCAGAGAATTTCCGCAATGAGTGAAAAGATTAGAATTCTGTATTACGCGCTCTGGTTCGCGCATCCCGTTCTCCAAACGGTGATTGCCATCGCCATGTTCCGCCGCGGCCAGCACCGCCCGTTCAAGTTTTTCTTTGCCTACATCATCACTCAGCTCATGACTTTCGCGGTGGTCTTTCCCATCTACCGCTACTACTATTCCGCCGTCTTTTACGTCTCTTGGATCAGCACTGCCATCAGCGTGGCTCTGGGTTTCATGGTGATTCATGAAGCCTTTCTCGACGTGTTCCGGCCCTTCCATACCTTGCGCGATCTAGGTACCGTGCTCTTCAAATGGGCAGGTCTGGTCATGCTTTTGGTGGCTGGAGTGGTTTCGGTTTCCACCAGTTCGTCGGAGCTGGCGGCGTGGGTGCAAGCCATCATGACTGCCCAGCGTTGCGTACGCATCATTCAGGTCGGTATGGTGCTGTTCCTCCTGTTCTTTGCCCGCTACCTGGGAGTAAGCCGGCGCCAGCACAGCTTCGGCATCGCTTTGGGCTTCGGTACGTTTGCCGTGGTGGAACTGGTTCTGATCGCATCCTGGGTGGGCGATCACCTCGGCAATACAGAGATGAACCTGCTCAACATGGGCGTTTACAATGCCTCGTTGCTCATCTGGCTGGGCTACACCATAGCGAAGAGTCCGGCCCGCGACGCTGCCTCGACTCTGCTTCGCCCCCAGCGCTGGGAGCAGAGCCTGTCTGACATCCAGCACCCACTCCCTGCGGATTCTCTGATCCCGATGTTCGAGGGTATGGTGGACCGGGCCCTTTCGCGCACTCAGGCTTCGCAGCCTCTCCCTGAGGAAAACGGAGCAGCGGCCAAGTCTGCTGCGGCTGGCGCCGCAGGCGGCACTCTGAACGACCTGAGCATTTCTGGGATGGTTGATCGGTTCGCATCGAAGCGGTAACCGGCCCATCTCGACACCGAGCATCGAGCCCCGGGGCACGGCAATTCCGGATTTCGTAATTATTCACCTCGCCTAGAGTCCCTTTTTCTCAACTCCTCGCTCGCTCGGAAGTGCATAAGGCGAACACCTTAGAATACCTACAGAATTCCCCGTATTTACAGGCCTTCGCGAGGTGAGCTAGGTCGCGACAGGGTCTTGTCGCGATGGGCCGTGGCTTGGGCTGTAAAGAATTCTTGCAGAAGGGCTTGACTCGTGCCGTATAATTCCTCTCCACGCCAGCAATGCCCTATTTTCGGGGCAACTTTGGCGCAGAAGGAGTAATTCCATGAAAGACGCAATCAGGATTTCGGTCCTGATGCTAGGACTAGTGGGCACATATATGGCAGCCGCCGTTCCGCAGGTTCCCGCCCCGGACGGAGGGCCGATCATTACGTGCCCACCACAACAACAACTGCAACAAAAATGCAGCGGCACTCAACAACCGCCGATGTAACGACGCGAAATAGCAGTTAACCGGATGTTACCGATGGCCGCAAGGTCACCAAAGTAACCTCCAGTAACTTGGGCCGAACCTAGGGCTCGCAATCTTCGGGCTGACGGACTTCATACATAAACCGTCAGCCCCGTTTTTTTGGCAAAGGAAAGAGCTTGTGTGGGGACGGGCGCTTTCGTGAGCCTGCCCTGAGCGAAGCCGAAGGGTACAGGCCTGGGCGAAGCCGGCCGCATGCAGCCCGGCGCTTTAGCGCCCGCGATGATTTGAATGGCGCAGACTGCGGAAGAACTCCGCTTTTGGGTGGCGGAGCGCTTCAGCGCTGCGATAACTAATGCCCTCTCTGTTTGGCTTTAGCCCCTGAGGTCGCTTGACTGCTTCTCCAAAGCGGATTCTATCTCCCGCCGCAACTCACCAGGATCCCTAACCGGCGCCTGACAAGCAAATCCCGAGCACAAAACCGCAAACGCCTCGCCCAACTTCAACTGAGGCAGGTTCGGAATGGTCGCCGCCAGCGCAGGAGGAAGATTCCTTGCCACGGCCTGGTTCGCCGCCAGCCGCAGCACGCTCTTGTTAAATGCGAAGGCAGCGTTTGCCACGGCCGCGAGCGCGTCACCCTCAGATCCAGAGCCGCCGACGACAACCACCTGCACCGGATTCTCCAATCGATGCAGCACCGCGATTCCGTAAGTCGCGGCAAAAATTCCAAACTGCTCTGCCACCCCCGCGAAAGTTTCCAGTGTCTGCTCCGCCTTATCCTGATACCCGGAATCGCCCGTGTAGTGATGCAAGCGCAGCAACGCAATCGCCGCCATGGGGTTTCCCGCCGGCGTGGGCGAATCCTGCAAAGGCTTGCGCCGAGTCGAGAGCACTCCCAGACTCGTGCCCTCGGCAGCCGGTTCGGCATCGTAGAACCCTCCCGAAGTTGCATCGAAAAATCGCGCAATCATCGCATCGCCAATCGCCTGCGCGAACTTGAAGTAGTTACGATCAGCACTAGCCTCGTAAGCATCCAGACAGGCAATCACGGTAGCGGCGTAGTCGTCGAGCAATCCAGAAACCTCCCGGTGCAAGGCCGCCGGATCCGAATAAGCCACCACATGCAAAAGCCGCGCCTGTGTAGAAGCGGCCTGTGTGGAAGCGGGCGACTCGCTCGCTTTCTTTCGTTCGCTGCCCTGAGGCTTCCAGGCTTCACCCAGAATCCGGTCCAGCGACCGCAAAGCAAACTGCCGGGCATCCTCCAGCCCCAGCACCTTCGCCGCCTCCAGATAAGCCGACACACACATGGAATTCCATCCCACATAAACCGTCTTGTCGACGTAGGGAGTAGGCCGCTGCAACCGCGCCGCATACATTTTCTTCTTCGCCGAATCAAGCAGGCTGCGCACGCGCTCCACGCTAAGGCTCATCCGCCGGGCAATCTCCTCGAGAGGCGCACGCACGTAGAGCACATTCTTCGCGGGATTATGGTGCATCTCTCCAATCTCATTGATGTCGTAGTGCAAAGCCGCAACCTGTGCTTCTTCGTCCGTAAGTACAGCGCGAGCTTCATCCAGAGTCCACGTGAAGTAGTCGCCATCGTCATCCATGGAAATGTCGGCGTCCTGCGAAGCATAAAAGCCGCCACGCTCCCGGTCGCTCAGCCACTCGTCCATCCAGCGAATAATGTCGCGCGCCACATCCGCAAAAAATTCCGAACCTGTTGCCTGGTAGCCGTGCACATAATTCTTCAGCAATTCGGAGTTGTCATAACACATCTTCTCGAAATGCGGCACCACCCACCGCTCATCAACAGAGTAACGATGAAACCCTCCCGCAAGCTGGTCATAAACGCCGCCGTGAGCCATGTGCTCCAGGGTAGTGACGATCAAGTTGCGGAGTTGTTCTTGGTCACCATTGAACTCCCGAGGGTGCCCCATTTCTCGCGCGCTTTCTGCGCGAGAAGTGGGGGTTTTGACTTTGGCTGCATACCGCTCAATCAGCAAATCCAAAGCCGAAGGATGCGGAAACTTCGGAGCCTGCCCAAACCCCCCATGCTGCGCATCAAACATGCTGAAAGCCGACTTCTGAATCGCCGCAATAATGCCCGCCGAAACCCGTCCCCCGCGCCCGGCAAACGACTCCGCCTGCGCAATCGCGCTCTCCACCATCTTCGCCTGCTCCACCACATCGCCATGCTTCTCCTTGTAAGCATTGGCGATGCTGGTCAGCACGCGCTTAAAGCTAGGCCGCCCGTAACCATCCGTCGGGGGAAAATAAGTCCCGCCATAAAACGGCTTGCCCTCGGGAGTAAGAAAAGCCGTAAGCGGCCATCCCCCCTGCCCGCTGACCGCGCTAACCGCAGCCTGATACCGGCTGTCAATATCAGGACGCTCATCCCGGTCCACCTTCACCGCAATGAAATGCTCATTCACAATCGCAGCCACATCCGGATCGTCATAAGACTCGCGATCCATCACATGGCACCAGTGGCACCAAACCGCGCCAATATCCAGCAGCATGGGTTTGTTCTCGCGCCGCGCCGCCGCAAACGCCTCCTCACCCCACTCATGCCACTGAATCGGCTGATGCATGGCAGATCGCAGGTAAGCGGAAGAAGCGCGGGCGAGGGAGTTGAGCGTGGTGATGGTCATGGATCAAGTGTATATCGGTGATTAACGAAGTTTGCTCCCAGCGGAGTGCTCGACGCTTCGCAGTGCGCGCGCCACCAGTTCCGCTCGTAGTCGGCTGAGTTCTTCAGTGCCGAGGACACGACGAAGCTGGTTGATTACCGCAATGACCGTGAGCTCATCCGTAAGCGGCTCACCCTGCCATTTTTCGAGTCCTACTACCTTCGCGAATGTTGAATACATCTCGGCAATATATTCCTCCGAGCCAGGCGCCATCTCCAGAATGTGAGCGTTCACGCCTATCGTGCGGAGAGCCTTCTCGAAGCGCCACAAGGCTTCGTCGGTTGCCGGTGTTAGCCATATGGCCCACTTCCTTCGGATTTTTATAAGATGTCGCCGTGTGCTAGCGCGCTCTGCCGCGGCCCCTCACGGGTCAAGGTCGTTAGGGCTTCGTACATTTCCTTCACGTATTCCTCGCAGAATTCCGAATACTTGTCGAAAGCGACCCCCGCCATGTGAGAGGTCGCACCGATCGAAAAAGCGTTCTGCGATTCGAGTATCCGTAAAGATCTTTCATGTGCGATGCTGTCACGCGCGACCTGAAAAAGAAACCCAAGTACGGATACAACTGCCGTACTCTCAGCCCATCTGCGTACAGCTGGGCTAGGAAGAAAGACCGCTGCCAACAAGGACGCGACAAACACAACGCCGAGAGCTGTGTAGAAAATTCTCCTACTCATCGTCCTCCCGCCACCTCATCCAGCCGCGCCAGCGTATCCGGGTACTTCCGCACGAGAAGAACAAGCGCGGCCGCCTGAGGATTCGGCTTCGCGCGCCCCTGCTCCCATTTTTCCAGCGTTCTTTCGTTGATTCGTAGCTTGCGCGCAAACACCGCCCGCGAACAGCGCAGCTTCTTCCGCGTATCGCGAAGCAGCTTCGAATCCACCTTGGGCAGCGGCGCCGCGTCCACCTTGTAGCTGCGCAGGGTCAGCTTGCCCTCGCGATGGCCCTTCATTGCGGCCACTCCCTCCACCATCTCGCCGAAAATATCCCGCTTCGCCATTACCGTGTCCTCCCTTGCCTGTGCGGCGTTCTTATCCGACGGGCGCGCTTCCAATTCCTTCTCAATTGACGCCCTAAGCGTCTTCTTCTCTGTGGCGGTCAAATCCGAGGCCTCGTCCTTATCGTAGAGAGTCATCAACCATATCTGGCAATCAAACTTAAAGTGGTAGTAGATCACTCGCAGCCCGCCTCTGCGACCCTTCCCCCGCCGCGCGTCGGCCCAGCGTAGTTTCCGAAACCCGCCAGTTCCCGGCATCACATCCCCAAGATCAGGATTGGCCGCCATCTTGGCCTGCAGATCTCTGTAACCTTCATCGCTCAGATAGCGGGACAGGTGGCGCGCGAATGCGGGAGCCTCGATAAACTCCATAGAGTATGGTACGCTATTAGAGTATAGCTTACAAACCTACGCCCTTAGCGTATAGATGTCAATCTAAGAGTTTTCCACAGCTGCCTCATGTTCATCCGTCACATCTTAATTTCCGGCCCTGAGCTAAACTTGTTACAAAGTATCCCTGTGGAGCGCGAATCGCGCCGGGGCACAAGCTCTCTGAAAACCGAAAACAGATATGTGCGACAGCGATTTGCATCGCTAAGTCCTTCACTATGAAGATTTTGCCGCTAACTCCTTTGAATAGAAGATTTTAGCCGGATCTCGCAGGTCTGGAATCTTGTAACTCCTGTGATTACAAGATTTTAGGGGATTTGATCCGTAAAATTTTTTCTCGATCAGATCCTCCCGTTGCGGGCTCTGAGGCATCAGCTCTTTGATTGGTAAATCGCATACTGATGAGTCCCGCCAACTTTTTTTAACGCGGTACTTTCGCCCAACACGTGCTCAAGCAGCGGATTGTGATAGAGCACATACACCGTCCGCGGATGCTCACGCAGACTTCGCTCCAGATGAGCGATTACCCGCCTCAACCCCGGTTCGGGAAATGGATTGAAGAGATAAAGCAAAGTGGGCTCGGCAGGAAAAGCAAACTCAGTCGCATCCGCGCACACCGATTCCAGCGCGAAGCACTTCTGCGATTCACTTCGATACTTGCTCAGATTTTCCTGAGTAGCCTGATGCAGCCCGGGCAAAAGTTCCACGCCCACGATCCGCCGAAATGGGTAATCCGACGCCATCAGCAGGGCACGCCCTTTGCCCGATCCTAGATCGACGAATACGTAGTCGTGAAAGTCCAACTGACTCTGCCGGCGCAAAGCATCAAGCATCTCGTGGAACAGAGCCGCATCGGTTGGCTGGTAAGGCGAATGGAAGAGTCCGAGCAGTCGATCCCGCCAGCTTACCGCCGCGCTGGTGGTGTTGACGCGATGCTCCCAATCATAATCAGCGTCGCCGTAACGTTGGCGTCTTCGCTCAGGAGTGGAATCGCGAACGAACTCCCAGAGCACCGCCAGCATTTGCCGTGTGGCGGCCACGCGGCCTTCTCGCGCGGCAATATCGCTCCACCATCGCCATGCGGCGCGTAAAAGGCTGATTGAGGACTTAGGGAAAGGATCGACACCCATTCTCTCGCCATCATAAGCGAGAGCGAGGGTTACGCTACTGCAGCACGTGGATTTTCGGCGAAGGCTTATATCCCGGAGGCAGCCCCTTCGTGGCAAAAGGAAAGTCATCGGGCACGCGAACTTCAACCCGGCCCTCGGGGGTCAATTTGTAGGGATGCCCGTCGGGGTCGACCGGAGTTCCATCCAGCCCCTCCGCCGTCGCGAGTTCCGCCATGCTTGCGGGCAGGCGCCCGGTGCGCTCACCGAAGCGGGTTACAGCTTCCTGCAACTGTTTGACGTCTTCGTCCACGCGCAGCGCACGCAGATGCCCGACCGCGTTCTCTTTGATCTGCGCGTCCTGCGCGGTCTGGTAAGTCGCCGACCACAGCATGCGCGCCGTCTCATACTCGCCTGCATGTTGCGCCATCTGTGCCGCCAGCACTTTCAGAAAGGGATGAGCGTTCGGAACATGCGATCCGCGCTCGAAAGTTTCGGCGGCCTTCTTGTAATCGCGAAGCTCCATGTAATAAACGAAGCCCAGGTCGTAGTAGAGCTTCCAGTTGTCGGGATTGTTCTGAATGCCGTATTCCAGCAACTCAATCGCGCGCTCGGGCTGGCCCGCCCCATGCGGCGGTTTCGGCGCCAGGAAGCTGGTGCCAAACTCGTACGCCACCAAAAGATGCGGATCCAGGTGAGCCGTGATTTCGAGCAGCGGCGCCAGCAGGTTGTAGCTGGTGGCGAAGTGATGATGCCGGTAGCCGAAGTATTGCACCGCGCGTGTCCAGTAAATGCACGCCATCAGCCCGTCATAACCGAGGCTGGCGCGCTTGATCACCTTCGGCGAACTGAGGAAGAGCACTTCATCGAGCGAAGCTTGCGGACGGAGCTGGTCGACGCGATGCAGCACAAAGGAACTGGCGGCCAGAGACAGCACCAGGCATGCGCTTGCGACCATCGTGGTTTTCTTTCTCTGGTTCATTTCAAGTCTTTACGATTCGATCTTCATTTCAAATCGCGGCGCTCGAAGATCAGCACCGCTCCGCTCAGCGCCATCGTGGCGTAGAACAACGCATACAGAGTGTTCTGCAGGATGAGTTGTCCGGCCACCGGCTGTTCATGCGCGATCGAAGTGATCACGTTGAACGCCGAAAAGTTTGGCACAAGATAAGCCGCTCCGGTGACCAGCCAGCGCGAGAAGCCGTGGGCCATGCCCGCGAAGTTGCGCAAGTCTTCGGCAAAGCTGCCGATGACGAACAGCGAGAAGGCGAAGACGGCGGAGAGCAGCGGCGAAGAAAACGACGAGAACAACAACGCCAGCGAGCAGATGATCAGGAACTGGAGCACGATGAAGTACAAGGCCACCAGAATCAGAGCATCCGCGCGGACGAATTTGTGGGAAACATAGAACAGTGCACCGAACACACCGACCGCCATGAAGAAAGTGTTCACCACCAGAGTTCCGGCCAGCCCAAAGAACTTGCCGACAATGAACTCCCAGCGGCGGACCGGACGCGAAAGAACGGTGTAAAGCGTTCGCTTCTCGATTTCTTTTGAAACCAGGCCGATGCCGATAAAGATTGCAATGACCACGCCGAACAGAGAAACGGCGGTGAGCCCAAGATTGATGACGACCAGCTTCTCGATCTCTATCGAAATCTGGCCCACCAGAATGGCCGCCCCCGAAAGCAGCAGCGCGAAGGCGATCAGGTTGTAGAGCACGCGGTCGCGGACCGCTTCGCGGAAAGTGTTGGAAGCAATATAGGCGATACGGGTTCTCATGCTGTCGACCCCGCTGTGGTTTCGGCGCGTCGTAGCTTCTCGACGAAGTAAGCTTCGAGCGACGTGCGGACTGGAGTGATCGCAATCAGGCGCAGCCGTTCGCGGCGCAGAGCGTCGATCATCGCATCCTGCTGGTTCTCGTTGATGATGGCGCGGACCCGGTCTCCGGTCACAATGCATTCCGCGCCGAGAGCCTTGACCGAGGCCGGCGCCTGCGTTCCGTGCCAGATCACCTCCACCTTGCCCTGCACGCTTGAGGTCAAATCCTCGACCGCGCCCACGCCGCGAAGTTCTCCCTTGTGAATGATGGCAACGCGGTCGCAGAGTGTTTCTGCGTCCGAGAGAATGTGCGTGGAGAAGAACACGGTCGTGCCTTCGTGCTTGAGTTGCGCCATCAGGTCGCGCACCTCGCGCCGGCCGATGGGGTCAAGACCGGACATGGGTTCGTCGAAGAACACGAGTTTGGGATCATGCAGAATGGCCTGGCCGATGCCCACACGCTGCAGCATGCCTTTGGAAAACTTGCGTAGCTGCACGCCCTGCACGTCGCGCAATCCAACCTGCTGCAGTACTTGCTCGACGCGCTGCTTCCGCTGTTTGGCAGGAACGCCGGAAAGCTGGCCGTAGTATTCCAGCAGTTCGTGCGCCGTCAGATAGTCGTAGAAATAAGGCTGCTCGGGAAGAAAGCCGATCTGCGCTTTCACCGATGGATCGGTCCAATCGCGGCCCAGGATGCGCGCCGATCCGGCGGTGGGGAAGACCAATCCCATGAGCAGTTTCAGAGTTGTAGTCTTGCCGGCGCCGTTGGGGCCGAGGAACCCGAAGATCTCTCCGTCTTCGACAGTAAGGTGCAGTGGGCTCAAGGCGCGCTTCGGGCGCTTGCGCCAGAAGCCGACGCTGTAGTTTTTTTCCAATCCCAAGATTTCTATGGCAGGCATGGCAGACAAGCAAGTTGCTTAAGAGTTATTGTTTGTTACACCAAAAATTATATGCAAAACCATCTGGGAGTAAAGTGGCAGCGCGGGCGCGGGACGTTACGAAAGTAAAATAGCCAGGGCTGGCACTTTGGCAACGGCAATCTTTGGCCCGCGCCAATCTTTGGCAACGTCAATCCTCGGCCGGAAGTTTGTGGACGGGTCTTAGTTATTCTGTGGCGCCAGCCCCAGGCATGCCGCGTAGCTTGGAACCAGGGTAGTGTTGCCCGCCGGCTGAAGGCGGATCACCAGATCGTCAGCCGAGCAGTAAGCGCGTGTGCCGGTCAAGTCAGTGATTGGGGTTGCGGTGGCGTAGAACTGGTTGTTGATGGTGTTTCCCGCTCCCGCGGATCCGGTCGCTGCGAAACTGTAGCCGTTCTTGGGCAGGCCACCGGCCAGAGACTGTTCGATCAGACAAGCTGTAACTGCGTTGGGAGTGCAAGGTTGCGCTCCACCCAACGGAGCCAGGGTTGCGGGGAAGCCGATGGTTTCGTAGGCGCCGAAGTAACCAACCTCAGCCACGTTGATCGCGTGCATCGAACCTGCGGCGGATGAATCGTTGGCTGCCATGCGGGCCCGCATCAAGTTCGGGATCGCGATGGCGGCAATGACCAAAATAATCGCCACCACGATCAGGAGCTCGATGAGTGAGAAGCCCTTTTGTTTTGGCATAGAGTTCATCCGTTCTCGCCCTTGCCCTCGAGAGAACCTCCGTTCTTCGAAGACACAAGATCTGTTGCACTTATTAGGCCATGCCGCGCGATCCTGCGCCTGTTACGGCAGTAACCGGCCTTCATCTCGTGGCGCAAGCCGACCGCAAAGAAAAAAAGGGCAGCGGACTTAGATCCGCTGCCCTTCGTTCGTATCCCCTTAGTCTCTACGACACAATCCGGTGCTTGCCAAGTCAAACTAGTTGCTCATCGGAATCAGGGCCAGGCACGCCGCGTAGCTGGCTGGCGGGACAGTGATGCCCGACGCGCCGTTACGGATTACCCCATCATCGGCGGCACAGAAAGACTGTGTGCCTGACGTCCTCGAGATGGGTACTGCCGTAGTGTAGAACGTAGAAGGCGCCGCAGCCGCAGGCGCGGTCGGAAAAACGGCAAAGGTGTAGCCGCTTTTGCCGTTGCCGGCGCCGTTGGTAGCCAGGTTGTTGTCAATCAAGCAGCCATTGGCGGTTCCCGGAACGCAAGGTGTGGCAGCGCCGCCCAACTGGGCCAGCGTGGCATAACCCTGGGTGGGATACGCGCCGTAATAGCCGACTTCGCCGACGACGATGGTGTGCTCGGAAGCGGCCGCGGAGGAATCGTTGGCAGCCATACGGGCGCGCATCAGGTTAGGAATCGCGATAGCTGCGATGATCAGGATGATGGCAACCACGATCAGCAGCTCAATCAGTGAGAAACCCTTCTGTTGTTTCCGCATCTCTACACTCTCCCAGTTTTGGACTTTGTTGAATTGCTTAAGCCGCCCCACGTAAAGTCTGCACTTCGCGGGCCAGTGCTGCCAGTTACGTTGGTTCTGGTCTGAGTTTGGGGAACTCCCATTATTTTCAGTGAAAAGCCAAACTACGGTTTCAGCGCCATGGGTTTCAAGTGTTTGCCGGTGCCAAAATGCGTCGCGAACTCCGACAATTCGTGTCACTCTGGGACGGCTTGAGCGGGATTCCTTAAGGCGACTAATACGGTTTCGGGCGCGCGCCCTGCGACCATCGGGGCTATGGCCGGGACTTGGAATCGGTCTATGGCTGGGTGGTCATTGGCCGCCATCGCGCCAATCTTCGGGAGGCGTCGCGATGCCCCACACATTACCCGGTTCGTCCAACGCCAATCCTAGCAGCCAGAACTTCTCATATTGCCCAATCTGGATGCAGTTTACTACCCGCGCGGTGACTGCGTTTCTGGCGGGAAGACCATCCAATCGAATCACGGCACCGATTTCCAGCGGTTGACTGAACTTTGCCGCGCATCCCTGCGGGTTTACGAGCAGGGCCAGACAAGGCTCGGAAAACGGATGAGCCGCATCCAGACTTGCGAGGGTAAGCGGAATCTCGCAACTAATTCGGGTACCACGCCGGCACTGCGATTTGCTGGGTGCCGAACTCATGTTTGGGTTCGGGCCGCCTCGGTTGGGGTGGGGCTGCCGGCGACAGCCTTCTTGAGATGCTGGCCACCGTCTAGCAGATGGTTGAGTGCTTTGATGAGAGCAGTAATCTCCTCGGGATCTTGCTCGGTTTCAATTCTGGCGACCAGTTCCTTCAACCGCAGGTTGGCGTGGCTGTCGGCCTTCATGGGTCGCGCTCCTTTCCGAGCCCATATCCCGTTTGTGCGGATATTTGACGCACCGCCATCTGGCGCATTAGCGCTGCGTGTTCGTGCAAGGCAGAGCGGAGATCTGAGAGAACCTCTGCAAAAATGGCATCATCCGCCGCTATGGCGCGAGCGCAGAGTTCCCGGATGTGGTCATCTAGGCGACGAGAGGGCAACCTTAAGATTTCCACGTCTTTGGGTCGCTGCTCCATACAGGGTTTACCGTAGGCTCGATCGGCTGCTCATGAGTCTGAGAGTTCGTGTCACTCGAAACGGCTCCGGTCCCAAAAGCGTCACCGCAGCGGACTGAGACTGTCCCACCACAGGCCCAGCGAGAGCCCGACGACGACCATAAACAGGATCGCAATTAGCGTCAGCGCCCCAGTCATCAGCACGGATCTCGGGAGCTTTATTGTTGGCTGCTTTTTTACCGGGAGAACAAAGTAGGACTCACTATAGGATTCACTGCGGTGCGACAGCGGCGGCATGACGGCGCTCCTCCACCGTCAAGCGTTCCACGGTTTTTTCCCTACCTGTTTACTACTTTGATTTCTGTTACGAAATCCGAACAACAGCCCGAGCAACAGAACAAAAGTAAAAGGGCAGCGGATTTGATCCGCTGCCCTCTGGCTTGGCGCCCACTGGGGGCGCTTTGCCAACTCAGACCGTGCTAGTTGTTCATCGGGCCCAGAGCCAGGCAAGCCGCGTAGCTCGCCGGTACGACGGTAATGCCTGCCGCGCCGTTACGCACGACACCGTCATCAGCAGCGCAGAACGACTTCGTACCCGACGTGCTCGAGATGGGTACAGCCGTGGTGTAGAACGTGGAAGGCGCCGCAGCCGCGGGAGCCGTGACGGTAACCGCAAAGGTATAACCGCTCTTACCGTTGCCGGCGCCGTTGGTGGCCAGGTTGTTGTCAATCAAGCAGCCGTTGGCCGTTCCCGGAACGCAAGGTGTGGCAGCGCCGCCCAACTGGGCCAGCGTGGCATAACCCTGGGTAGGATAAGCGCCGTAATAGCCAACTTCGCCGACGATGATGGTGTGCTCGGAAGCAGCCGCGGACGAATCGTTGGCAGCCATACGGGCGCGCATCAGGTTAGGAATCGCGATAGCTGCGATGATCAGGATGATGGCAACCACGATCAGCAGCTCAATCAGTGAGAAACCCTTCTGTTGTTTCCGCATCTCTATTTTCCCCTCGTTTTTGGAATTCGTTGATTTCATGCTGGTCATGGTGATGACGCAGTCGAACTAGATAATGGCACTTGCCTCGCCAAACTCGCTAGTTACCTTGGTTCCGGGTGAGTTTCGGCAATTCCATTGTTTTCAGTAGGAAGCCAAACTATCGATCCACTTGGAGATTAGGCGGGCGCTACCTACTGCCAAAACGCGTCGCGGAGTCTGACAATTCGTGTCAGTTTGGGGCGGTGGCAGTCAGTAAGTTAACTATGAACGCGAAGCTGCGGGAGGAGAAGTAAACAAACAAGAGGCGCGGATTTGGCATCCGCGCCTCTTTCAATTGAGTTCAAGCGGTACTTTGCTGATGCAGGCCGGTTAGTTGTTCATGGGGCCCAGAGCCAGGCAAGCTGCGTAAGAAGCCGGGGGAGTTGTAACGCCCGGCGCGCCGTTGCGGATTACACCGTCATCGGCGGCGCAGAACGACTTGGTGCCCGACGTATTCGAGATCGGCACCGCGGTGGTGTAGAACGTGGAAGGCGCCGCAGCTGCCGGAGCCGTAACCACAACGTTAAAGGTGTAACCGCTCTTGCCGTTGCCGCCGCCGTTGGTGGCCAGGTTGTTGTCAATCAAGCAGCCGTTGGCCGTTCCCGGAACGCAAGGCGTGGCAGCGCCGCCCAACTGGGCGAGCGTGCCATAACCCACGGTGGGATAGGCGCCGTAATAGCCGACTTCGCCCACCACGATGGTGTGCACCGAGGCCGCGGCAGACGAATCATTCGCTGCCATGCGGGCGCGCATCAGGTTAGGAATCGCGATAGCTGCGATGATCAGGATGATGGCGACCACGATGAGCAACTCAATCAGTGAAAAACCCTTCTGTTGTTTCCGCATTTCGAATTCTCTCCCTCGGCTTCGGCCATGCTGTTCATGGCAATGGCGGATGGATCTAATAATGGCCGGGCCCTGGTTCCGGTCAAACTGGGAGCAAGGCCTCCGCTTTCATTATAGGGTCAAACGCCGCGCTCATGCTAACGCGGGCGCAGCCCGGCTCTATGCCAAAAACGGTCATGGAACTGACGGTTTGCGGCAGTCAGGACAGGCAATCGGAGAACGAATCAGGATCCAGATCTTGCACCTGAGGTGTGATTCTTCCGTCACAAAAGTAACCTTGCGGGCTCGACCAGGCTGTCCGTCCTAAAGTACTCGTGCATATAATCGATTACAGAAACGCAAGGATTCACTCATTGTCTTCCAGTGCAGCGGCGACGGCGGTGCAGCCCGTGGTTTCCCGGGCTCCGGCGCCTTTATTTTTTTCTGGAGAAAAGCGCAGCACGATTCTGTGCCTTTTATTGGTGCTACTGACCCTTGCTTTCTACAACCCTGTCGTCCATAACGGTTTCACCAGCATGGACGACGACGTCTACATTACCAACAACGCTCATGTGCGGGCGGGACTCAGCTGGGCGACGGTGAAGTGGGCGTTCACGAGTTTTGAGCAGGCCAACTGGCATCCCCTCACCTGGCTCTCGCACGCCCTGGATTGCCAACTTTTCAAGTTGAACCCCGTGGGCCATCACTATGTGAACGTTCTGCTGCACGCGGTGAACGCGATTTTGTTGTTTCTGCTCCTCGAAGGCGCTACGGGCTTGACCTGGCCGAGTTGGATGGTAGCGGCGCTGTTCGCGCTTCATCCCGTAAATGTAGAGTCGGTGGCGTGGTCGGCAGAGCGGAAGAACGTGTTGAGCATGTTTTTCTTCCTGCTTACTTTGCATGCCTATGGATGGTATGTGCGCAAGGGCGGCGTTAAGAGATATGCGGCAGTGGCCAGTCTTTTCGTGGTGGGATTGATGGCGAAGCCGGAGATCATCACGCTGCCATTTGTATTGCTGCTGTGGGATTTTTGGCCGTTAGAACGGATGACAGTTCCTCAGTCAGTTCTCGGTTCTCAGTTCTCAGTTCTCAGTAAGACACCTGACTCGGATCCTGCCGTTGCAGGCGCGGTGGTTCCGCGGTCGTTTTCTTATCTATTTCTGGAGAAGGTTCCCCTGTTGTTGCTCTCGGCGGGCAGCGCGGTGATGACGCTGCTGGCGCAAAGAGCGGCCGATGCTGTGCATATGTCCTCGAGCGCGGGCCTGGGGAACGCAATCGTCGCCTACGTGCGGTACCTGGGGAAGGCATTCTGGCCGGCGGGGCTGGCAAACTATTATCCGTTCCCGGCCCTGCCGCTTCCGGCTTGGGAGATTGTCGCATCTGCGGCGGCGTTGCTGGCGCTGACTGGTCTTGTCTGGCATTGGCGTAGCCGCCGGTATCTGGTGGTGGGCTGGCTCTGGTTTCTGGGCACGCTCGTCCCGGTGATTGGGGTGGTGCAGGTGGGCGCGGCGGCGATGGCCGACCGCTATGCCTATCTGCCCTTCATAGGGTTGTTCATTGCCGTGGTTTGGGGAATCGGGGAAGTGGCGCGCGAGCGAAGAATGCCGGCGGCGTGGGTTGGAGTTCCGGCGGTTTTGATTTTGCTGACGTTAGGAACGTTGAGCTATCGCCAGACCGGTTACTGGCGAGACAGCGTCACCTTATGGAGGCATGCGCTGAGCCTGACGGAACGGAACTACATTGCGCATTGGGCGCTCGGTTTCGCTTTGGCAGAAAAGGGCCAGAGCGAACAGGCGATCGCGGAACTCGATGCGGCCGAGAGTTTGCATAGCTATGCCGCGCTCGACAGGGTTGGCGTCGCCGCCTACAAACGAGATCACGGCCACGTGCAGGCGGCCATCGAGGAATACCGCAGCGCCTTAAAGGTTGCGCCGGATTCGAAGACGCGAGCGATTGTCCTGAGCCGGCTGGCTTCAGCCTACATGCAGGCCGGGGACTTCGATCAGGCGAGAGCGAGCACTGCCAGCGGGCTCAAAGAGAATCCGAACAATGCCAGCGCGTTGGTGGACAGCGGGTTGCTGGCGGAGCGGGATGGTGATTTCGAACTTGCGGCTGGGCAGTTCGCCCATGCCATGAATGTTGCGCCCACTGACGTGGGCTATCTTTTGTTTGGATATGCTTTGCGTCGAGCCGGTCACTTGCCCGAGGCGCAGGCGGCTTATGGGGAAGCGCAGCGGATTTCGCGAGATTTCGTTCAAGCGCAGCAGTCCGCCGCGCAGTTGCTGACGACCGCCGGAGTGAAGGCGGAGTAGAGTGATGTCTTTCAGCGCGACAGCGCCCGCGATACAGCCCACCGTGATTTCTCACTCAACGCTACGCCCGCGCACTTTCATGGACCGGCGAAATACTGTTTTGTGTTTTGTCGTGGTGCTGGTGACGCTGGCTTTCTACAATCCCATCCTTCACAACGAATTTACGAACTTCGATGACGACGTTTACATTCTGGATAATGCTCATGTGCGGGCGGGCCTGACCTGGGAGACGGTGAAGTGGGCGTTCACGAGTTTTGACGCAGCAAACTGGCATCCGGTTACGTGGCTGTCGCACGCCCTCGACTACCAACTCTTCAAGGCGAACCCGGCTGGTCCGCACTACGTGAATGTTTTGTTGCATGCGGGGAGTGCGGTCCTATTGTTTCTGCTGCTGGAGAGTGCCACTGGGTTGACGTGGGCCAGCTTCATGGTTGCGGGACTGTTTGCGCTGCATCCGGTAAATGTGGAGTCGGTGGCTTGGGCGGCGGAACGCAAGAACGTGCTCAGCATGGTTTTCTTTCTGCTGACCCTGCATGCTTATGGATGGTATGTGCGGCGTGGCGGGTTGAGGCGCTATGCGGCTGTGGCCGCTCTCTTTGCTCTGGGATTGATGGCGAAGTCTGAGATCATTACGCTGCCGTTTGTATTGTTGCTGTGGGATTTTTGGCCGCTGGGACGGGTTGCAGTTCTCAGTTCTCAGTTCTCAGTTCTCAGTGAAAAGCCTGCCGACGAGGCTATGGTTACTGGCTCGCCGGTTCCACGGTCATTTTCTTTTTTGGTTTTGGAAAAAGTTCCTTTGTTGCTGCTTTCAGCTGGCGACGGCGTGCTTACTCTGCTGGCACAGCGGGCGGGGCATGCGGTGCGGAGCTTGCCGGCTTCGGAGCGCTGGGGCAATGCGATCGTTGCGTACGTGCGGTATATAGGGAAGGCATTTTGGCCGGCGCGCTTGGCTGTGTTGTATCCGCATCCCGGCGATTCGCTTCGGGGCTGGCAAATCATCGCCGCGACCGCAGTGTTGCTCTCGATTACAGCGCTTGTGTTTCGTTGGCGGCAGCGCGGCTATCTGGTCGTGGGTTGGCTTTGGTTTCTGGGAACGCTGGCGCCGGTGATCGGCATACTCTCGTTCGGGGAGCAGGCGATGGCCGATCGCTATGCCTACTTACCTTACATTGGCTTGTTTGTGGCGGTGGTGTGGGGCATGGCGGAGATCGCGCGGGAGCGGAAGATTTCAACGGTGTGGCTTGCGGCGCCGGCAGTTTTGATTCTTGCAACCCTAGGTGTTCTGAGCCGCCGTCAACTTGGTTATTGGCACGACAGCGAGAGTCTGTGGAGACATACCCTGAGCGTCACCGAGCGGAACTATATGGCGCACGGCGGCCTGGCACGCGCTCTGGCGAGGGAAGGTCGAACGGAAGATGCCATTGCCGAGTTCGACGCGGCTGAGAATCTGCATGCGTATTCTTTCCCGGACTTGATCGCCGTCGGGGTCTACGAGCAGACGCACGGCCATTCGCCGGAAGCGGTTTCGCAATATGAGCGGGCTCTTGGCGCTGCGCCGGATTCGAACTCGCGAGCTGTAGCCTTGAGTGATCTTGCTACGGCTTACTTGCAGACTGGTGACTTCACTCGCGCTAAGTTGAACTATGATCGCGCGCTCGAGCAGAATGCTGACAACGTCGCCGGTCTCGAGGGCAGTGGGTTGCTGGCGGAGCGGGACGGCGACTTCGCGCTCGCGGTTGACCGGCTTTCTCATGCTGTCGAGGTGGAACCCAGCGACGTGGGCTATCTGCTGCTGGAGCAGGCCTTACGTCGAGCAGGCCGCGCAGCGGAAGCGGACGATGCCGACGCGCACGCGCAGCGCATTTCCCGTGATTTCGTGCAAGCCCGGCAATCCGCGGCGCAGATCGTGGGCGCGGTCGGCGTTCCGGCTTCCGGCTTCCGGCAGCCGGACGCCGGCAGCCGCGCGCCGCGTTGAACTTCGGCTCTTGTTCACTATTCCGCGTTTATCAGCATGCAGGTCACGTCGTCGTGCTGCGGAGTCTGGCCTACGAAGAGATCCAGTTCCGCCATCAGCCGTTTGAGCATCTCGTCCGGCGTGCAGGCGGTGGCTGAACTGATGACGCTCAGAAAGCGGGTTTCGCCGTACTCTTCCTGACGTGCGTTTTCCGCTTCCACCAAACCGTCGGTAAAGATGATCAGCCAATCGCCGGGAGCGAGGGTTACGCTGGCCGATTCATACTTTGCATCGGGCTGAATGCCGAGGGGTAATCCGCCGACGTCGAGGCGCTCAATCAATCCGCTGGCGCGGCGCAGGATTGGGTTGTTGTGACCGGCGTTGATGTAAAGGAAGGTGCGCCGGGCCGCGTCGAATTCCGCTAGAAAAGCAGTGGTGAAGCGCAGTCCACCCTGGCTGTTGGAACAGGCGTACTTGTTCATGTTCGCCACTAATTCAGGCAGCGCGACCTGCGCGGTGGAAAGTGTTTTGAGGCTGGCTTGAAGAGTGGCCATGAGCATAGCCGCAGGAATGCTCTTGCCGGCAACGTCGGCCACGGCGAACATCACGCGACTCTCTTCGGGAGTTGGGCCGGGGCGCGGAAACACGTCGTAGTAGTCGCCGGCAACTGTGTTTGCCGGGCGCGTGGTATAGGCAATCGAGAGTCCGGGGATCTGTGGCGGAGCGCCGGGCAGCAGCCAGGTCTGAATCTCGCGGGCAATGTGAAGATCGCGCTTCATCACGACGCGGTCGGCAATCTCCAGCATGAGCAGCAGAAACATCAGGAGGCCACCGAAGAAATGGAAGTCGAGTTCGATGGCGTGCAACTCATGTCCGGAATCGTGATAGCTGAAGCCGCTGCTGGGAAATACCAGCATGATCAAGGCCGCCAAAAGCAGGACGCGGCGCGCGGGTGAGAGTTTTTCAAGGACGGCCCAGAAAAATTCTTTTATGACATAGAGGTTGTGGCCACGCCGGGTAAGGCCTTCCGGTGTTTTTGCGGCCACGTCGCGCGAATAAAGGCGGTAGCTGGTGCGCGCGTCGGTTTCGAATTGTGACCAGAGTTGGGCTACCTCCATTCCTTCGGTGACGCGCTGCCAGAACCGGCGCAGCTTCGCGCGAAGAGGGATGTGCTGTGCGGCCGCGGGCGCAACTGGTGGGGGAGCAGTCGCCATAGGACTGATTTGATTATAGAGGAACAATTCGCTCATCCCGGCGAGGTCGTCGCGCAGAGACAGCCGTGTTCGGACTCAAGGGAGGCTCGTCACTCTCCAGGATTTCTTTCACTTCCTCGCTAGTTAAGACCGGCGCTTTTGGGCCAGCACTCAAAGCGGGCAGACCGGTCACGGGGTCGAGCACAAATTTCACTCGATGTGGCCGGGTGCGCATAACAACAATCTTCCGATACTTAGTATTTCAGAACAGCGCTAGCTGCTCGTCCAGAGCCTGGACCGGCCACTTGTTAGCCATCCTTCCGCGAGGGTCGGTGCTGATGCCGTACTTCTGACGGAAGCGCGCGATGAGTTGTGATACGCGCTTGCCATAGGAGGGCGGCAGGAACGCGCGGTCTTGATAACGCTGGCGATAGTTTTCCACCAGGTGGGGGAAATGTTGCTCGACGAATGGAAGGAAGATCGCTGCCGAGCAGGGCTTCAGGAACAGCGGTCCAGCGAAGATGTGGCGGGCTCCGGCGGCCGCAGCTGCGCGTACTACAGCTTCCAGATCAGCGGGTGAATCGGTGATGCCCGGAAGAATTGGCGAACAGCTCAAGCCCACCGCAAGTCCTGCCTCGCTAAGCTGGCGAACCGCATCGATGCGCAGATCGGGGCGGGGGGCGCGCGGTTCAAGAATCCGCGCCAGTTCTGTGTTCAGCGTCGTCACCGTGATGTGGACCGAGAGCGCATTATGCTGCGAGACCTCGCGGAGGAGATCGATGTCCCGCACGATCAGATTGGATTTGCTGACGATCCCCAGTTCGAAGCCGCGATGGCGCGCGAACTCTTCGAGAATGCCGCGCGTGATTTCGTAGCGGCGTTCGGCGGGCTGGTAGGGATCGGTTGCGGTGCCGAGCGCGATGGCTTCTCCCGGCTTGACCCGGCGAAGTTCGCGCCGCAACAACTCCGCGGTGTGCTGCTTGACGTAGATTCTCTGCTCGAACTCTGCGCCGTCGCGCATCTCCATGAATTCGTGGGTGTAGCGGGCATAGCAGTAGCGGCATCCGAATTCGCAGCCGCGGTAAGGATTGATGGTCCAGGTGAAAGGCAGGTTGCGATTGCTCACGCAGCGGTTGAGCAAGGATTTCGCCGGGAGTGTGAAGTATTCGACCTCATGCCCCTCACGCAGGGATTCGCCCTCGGAAGCCAGCCGGGCGATGCCGACCAACGGGGATTTCTGCGGAACCGGGAACAGAGGGAGCGACGGCAACATGTAATTCGCCTTTTATTCGCCTATGGTAAAGTTTGTAATTGGCTGCCGTCAAGTGGAAAAAAGCGGTTCGGGACAGGCCGACAATGCAGGGTCTCTGTCGCATGTGGGTTACGACCCGCGATTACTGCTGGTGACTCTTGAGGGATTACGACTGGCTAGCAGAGAAAGGCATTTCCCTTCCAGCCTGCGCAAAAAGCTTCCACATTCGCCCACTCGCACGAGCGAAGTTGCAGATTCCATGGTCTGAGGCTCTGGCCATCCTGCTGCATGAATAATGAAGACAGCGCCCGATTGAATCAGCGCAACGCTTAGCCCGAGGGCAGCAAGTCTCTGCCCTCGACGATGGTTACCGCGGGATGCGAGGGTAACCGGCTCTCCTGAGGGCGTAAGCAGGCTGATCGTCCGGCTGGAGGCTTCATCAAATGCGCCGACCTCGATTTGCAATACCCTTACTTCTTGTTGTGGCCGCGCTCGGTTTGTGCGCCAGCCCGGCACTGGCCAATTCCGTGACCATGAAACTTACCGGCGTGGGCAGCAACAACGCTGGCGGGGTTTATACCTATCCGTACTATTTCTCGATCAACGGCAAAGCGCCGGTGGCGTTGATCTGCGACAGTTTTGACAACGAAGTGGTGGTTGGCGAAACCTGGAAGGCCAACGTGACCAGTTTGCTGGGCGGCAAGGGGCTATTTGGCGCGCAGTTGCTCGACTACAAAGCTGCCGGGCTGATCTTCAAGAGCATTCTGAACGGGACTCTGAATGTGAATGTGGGCAACTACGCTATCTGGGGATTGTTCTCCGTGAACGCGCAGAATACTTCGTACTTCCAGAGCAGCGGAGCGGGCGCGGTTGAGTCAACGTATCTGGCGCTGGCGGCGACTGCTCCGAACAGCGCGTTCAACGGACTTGTGCTCTACACGCCGATCGCTGGAACCCAAAGCTGGCGCGGCACGCCGCAGGAATACATTGGATATTCTCCAGTACCTGAGCCGGGAACAATCACGCTGTTCGGCACTGGCTTGCTATCTCTTGCTGGGATGGTGCGCCGGAAGTTGAGAGCTTGAGACAAAGAAAAAAGGCGGCATCCGGCATCCGGCTTCCGGCGTCTTGCACCCGGGAGCTGTGAGCCGGTTCTTAAGGTTTGGCTTGTGGTTTTTCTGCCGGCTTGTCGAACAACTTGGGATCGACCGCTGGGTTGATCTCCAGCGCCGAATACTCTGCTGTGCTTGAATCTTGGCCGTTCTGTTTATTATGTCGTAACAGGGGCAGAATCAGGCCGCTCATCGGCTTCCAGTTGTCCATATCGGTTTCGCCTTGCACGGGTCCACTCTGGCTTAGGGTTCGGTACGTCTCTTTCAAAATGTGACCGGTTTGCGGATCGACAAACCAGCGAATCGAGGCGCCGGCGGCATTCACGTCTACAATGCGGGCTTCAACGTCGCCGACCTTTTCACTGCCTCCGGCGTGGAAAAACATATTGGGATCCTTCCAGTGCGACGCGATGAAGATGGGATCGCGCTTGATCTGCTCCGAGGCTTTCCGCTTTCTGTGAGGCGGGGAAGTCATGCAGGCCCTGGCCGGGAATCGTCGCGAAGGCTGCATCCGGCGTGACCACTATGTTCATGGTTCCGCCTGGAGTTTGCATTTCGGCGTGCAGATGATCGGGAAAGACGATGATGGTTTCCATCTGCATGGGAAAGTCGCCTTTCGGCGTTTTCTGGGTGATGGTGAGCTTTGCCTTTAACGCCTTGATCGTTGCCAGCTTGGCCTCGCCGCCCAAAGCCGCAACCACTTTCGCCGCCAACGCCCTGCCTTCCTCATTGGATGTTGCCGGTTTGGCGCTCTCGTCATCTTTGGCGCCCGGTGGAGGTGGAATGGTGATATCGATTTCCTTCACCGGGCCGAGCGACGAGAGCGGCTTGTCGAATTCTTTCGTATTGCCCACCACCAGCACGGCGAGTTGATCGCGGTGTATATACTTTGCCGCCACGCGACTCACGTCGGCAGCCGTCACCTTCTGGATTTCCGCGGGATACTTGTCGAGCCAATCCGGGGGATATCCGTAGAACTCATAAATCACGCGCTCCGACAGAACTTTATCGGGTGAGTCGAGGCGGAAGATGAAAGCGTTGAGGATGGCGTCTTTGGCGCGCTTTGATCTCATCGTCGGTGATCGGATGTTTCGCCAGATTGTCGATGTCTTCGTCGAGTGCCTGGATCGATTCGATCGTGGTCGCGCTCTTGGTGCCGACAACGAATTGCAGCATGCCGGGATGCCCGAAGTAAGCGCCGATGCCGCCGCCCACGTCGTAGGCCAGGCCGCGCTTGGTGCGAATGTCGTTGAACAGTCGTGAGGAGAAGCCGCCGCCGAATGCTTCGATTGAAGACGCTGATGGCGTAATAGTCGGGATTATTGCGCATGATGCCCAGTCCCACCATGTGAATGTTGCTCTGGTTTACGTCTTCTTTGGGGACGAGATAGTAGCCGGGCTTGGCGGGATGATACTGAATCTCTGCTTTGGGTAACTCGCTGCCTTTGGGCCATGCTCAAACGCCGCGCGCAGCTTGGCTTCCATGGCTGCGGAATCGAAATCGCCGCTGATGCCGAGAATGATGTTGATTGGGATGAATGTAGTTCTTGTGCCAGTCGATCAGATCCTGGCGCGTGATGGCGGCGATGGTGGAATACTCGGGCTCGCGGGCATAGGGATTGTCCGCACCGTAAGCGAGCTTGGCGGATTCGCGCGCGGCGATTCCTCCGGCCTCGTCGTTGCGCCGCGAGATGCCATCATCGGCTCTGCTTCTGCGCGATGTCGAGTTTGTCGGCGCGGAATTCGGGATTCCGCAGCACGTCGACGAAGACTTTGAAAACGTCGTCGAAATCGCCTTTCAGGCAGGACTAGGCTGATGCTGGTCGAATCGGGACCGCCGCCGGTTTCGACTTTGGCGGCGCGGACTTCGAGAAAGTCGTCGAGTTGATCGCCGGTTTGCGTTTTCGTGCCGCCGGTGCGCCAGACTTCGCCGAAGATGTCGACGAGTCCGACTTTGCTGGCGGGCTCGTTGCGCGAGCCGCCGCGAATGCGGGCGCTGCCGTCAATCAGCGGCAGTTCGTGATCCTCCTGCAGGAAGATCACCATGCCGTTGGAAAGTTCGATGCGCTTGGGTTGCTGCGGATGGAAAGCGGGCAGAGGCGGAATCGGAATCTGCTGCCAGGACTTTGCTTGCGATGCGGCTTGGGCAGCGGCGCGAGGATGACGGCGGCTGCGAGAATCAGCGAAAGGAACGACTTGATTCATCTTCATTGCGCACCTCCCTGATCGCGAGCGTTCCTTGCATCTGGCGCACCTTGGTCCTGGTGCGTGCTCACCGCCAGCTGTGGTTTCGATCACGCCCACGGTGCGATTCGTGTCCCGGAAAGTTTCGTTGGCCACGCGGCGGATATCCGCCTTGTACCTTTGTCGATGCGGTCCACCGAGCGGAACAACTCGCGCCAGTCGCCGTAGCGCGTCTGGTAGATCGCCAGCTGCGTCGCCAGTCCTTCGTTGTCTGCCGAGGCCGCGGATCAGGTTGGCCTTGGCGCGGGTCTTGATCATCTTCAATTCGTCGTCGCTGATGTCTTCTTTCTTCAGGCGCTCGATCTCCGCATGGATCGCGTCCGCCATTTCCTGCGGGGTGTGACCGGGCAGCGGGAAAGCGTAGAACGCGAACAGGTGCGGATACTTGGTGCCGGGCAAGCCGCTGAATCCGGCGGAGTAACGACGCGATTTTCTTGTCGCGCACCAGCGCGCGGTAAAGCCGCGAGGTGCGGCCTTCCGACATGAGATCGGTGATGGCGTCATATACCGCGTCGTCTTTGGTCCTGTAGTCGGGCCGATGATAGCCCTCGAGATAAAGCGGCTGCGCTTTTTCCTTCAGCACCACCTTGCGCTCGGAATTCTGCGGAGGCTCGGTGGTGGTGGTTTCATCGGGCTTGCGGACTCACGGGCAGGCGGCCGAAATATTTCTCGAGAATCGGCATGACCTGCGCGGCCTTCACGTCGCCGGCAACCGCGACCACCATGTTCGCGGGCACATAATATTTGTCGAAAAACTTCTTCGCGTCGGTGGCCGAAAAGTAATTCAAATCGGACATCCATCCCACGGTTGGCCGGTGATAGGGATGGGCCTCGAACGCCGCGGCGTCAAACTGTTCGAGCAGCCGGCCCGATGGGATTGCTGTCGGTGCGCAGGCGACGTTCTTCGATCACGACGTTGCGCTCTTTGTAAAACTCGCGCATCACCGGGTGAAGAAAACGCTCGGACTCGAGATACGCCCAAAGTTCCAGCCGGTTCACGGGCAGCGAGTAGTGATAAGCGGTTTCGTCGTAATCGGTGAAGGCGTTGAGATCCTGGCCGCCGTTCTGCTCGATGATCTTGCCGAACTGGTTGGGCACGACGTATTTGTCGGCTTCGGCGATGGCGTCTTTCCAGGCCTTTTCCAGTTCTTCAACTTGGCCTTCGTCCCGGCCTACGCTTTTGTCGCGCTCGGCGATGTAGGCGGCGTAGGCGATCTCGACTTTTTCCAGTGCCGGCTTTCTCGGCGGCGTAGTTGGTGGTGCCGATCGTGTCCGTGCCCTTGAAGGCCATGTGCTCGAACATGTGGGCCAGGCCGGTTTTGCGCATGGGGTCCTGCGCGGAGCCGGCGTCGACCAGGGTGAAGAAGGAAAAGACCGGCGCCTCGGGCCGCTCGCAGATGACGATGGTCAGGCCGTTCGGCAGTTTCTTGACCGTGATGCGCTTTTCGAAAGATGCGACATCCTGGGCAGCGGCCAGAGCTGTCAGGAAACAGTATTAGAGCGAGTGAGTCATGAGTCTGCGGAGTTTCATCGGACCTCCAGAAGTGACGGGTAGAACATGTTTAGACGATCATGCTGGGCAGAAGTTTGAAATTACGTGGCGGGAAGGGAGGTTGTCAAACGGATGATGGAGGTTCTTCGGCTTCAGGAAAGACGTGTATTTTGCGTTAGACGCCATTTCAGGCACAATGCGAGCGGGAGCGAACGCGCAATGGATTCGACCATTGAAGTTCAGGGGAAGCAACTCAAGCTGTCGAATCTGGAAAAAGTTCTTTATCCGGCCACCGGATTTACCAAACAGCAGGTCATCGATTATTACGTGCGCATTGCGCCGGCGATGCTGCCGCATCTGGCCGGGCGTCCGCTCACGCGCAAGCGCTATCCCAACGGCGTGGACGAGGAATTCTTCTACGAGAAGAATGCGCCGCAGCACCGTCCCGACTGGGTGAAGACTGCGCCGATCTGGAGCGAGGGAAACCGGCGCACGATCCATTACATTCTGGCCAACGATCTGGCCACGCTGGTCTGGCTGGCGAATCTGGCCGCGATCGAACTGCATCCATCGCTCTCGCTGGCGAAAGATATCACTTGCCCGACCATGATGGTCTTCGATCTCGATCCTGGGCCGCCGGCAAATATTGTGCAGTGTTGCCAGGTCGGATTGTGGCTGCGCGAAATCTTCGAGCACTTCGGGCTGCAAAGTTTTCCCAAGACTTCGGGATCCAAGGGACTGCAGATCTATGTTCCGCTGAACACTCCGACCAATTACGAGTCGACCAAGACTTTCTCGCATGCGCTGGCGCAATTGCTCGAACACGAGCATCCGAGCATGGTTGTTTCGGACATGAAGAAGCAGCTTCGGACCGGGAAAGTTTTTGTCGATTGGAGCCAGAACGATGAACACAAAACCACTATGGCCGTGTATTCGCTGCGGGCGCGGGAGCATCCCACGGTTTCGACTCCGGTGACCTGGGAAGAAGTGGAACGCGCGCTCAAGAAGAAAGATGCGAAGCCGCTGGTGTTTGAAGCGAAGCAAGTGGTTGCGCGTGTGGAAAAGATGGGAGATCTCTTCGCTCCGGTGCTCGAGTTGAAGCAGCGGCTGCCGGATCTGAAGGGAGTTGCTGCGGCTGCCGAAGCGGAGCCGGCGATCTCGATCGCGGCGCAGGCAGAAGAAGAACCTGTGAAGACTCCGCGCCGCGCAATAAGAACGCGGGAAGCAGGCGCGGATGCAGCAAGCCAAGGCGCAAGGTATAATCCCGTCCGTCGCGAATTTTGCTTTGGAGTTTCTATTTCGAGAGCTTACTTCGAGAGCTTGCCATGCCTCAACTTTTTGCCGGAACTTCCGGATGGGCCTATCCAAGCTGGAAGCCCGCATTTTATCCGGCCAAGCTTGCGCAGAAAAAGTTTCTCGGCCACTACGCCACGCAACTCAATACGGTCGAAGTGAACTTCACTTTCCGGCAACTGGTGAAAGAAACCACGATCCAGAACTGGATTCAGGAAACGCCCGCGCACTTTCGTTTCGGCATGAAGGCGCATCAGGTGATCACGCACATCAAGCGATTGAAGGGGACGGAAGATTTTGTCCCGCGTTTTCTGGCGACGATCGAGCCGCTGGCAGCCGCAGGAAAACTTGGACCGGTGCTGTTCCAGTTGCCGCCAAATCTGAAAGCGGATGCCGCGCTGCTCAAGGATTTTCTCGCACTGCTGCCGCGCACCTTGCCGGCGGCATTTGAATTCCGTCACGATTCATGGTTTGCCGATTCGACATGGGAATTGCTGAAGTCGCACGGAGTCGCCCTGTGCGTGGCGGAGACCGAAGAACGCACCACGCCGGATGTGGTCACCGCTGCGTTCGTCTACTACCGGTTCCGCAAGCCGAATTATACGGGAGATGAGCGGCGCGGCATGGTCGACGCGCATCGGAGAACATTTGGCCGCCGGCCGCGACGTCTTCGCTTACTTCAAGCATGAGGAAACGCCGGAAGGAGCGCTGTACGCGGTGGACTTGCTGCGTGAGCGTGCGGCCAGACGTAGCAAGCTGCGTCTCTACGAGGCGCTGGTCCGGCATCCGCTTCGTCACTTTTGTCAGCGTCCGATAACGCGCATACTCTGCTCATCCCTCGATCATGGCTTCGGACGCCAACTCGCGCGTGCTCTCCGGCTTTCTCGATTACTTGAGAATCGAGAAGGGACTGGCGCCGCTTTCCATCAGCGCTTACACCACCGACATCGGCCAGTTCTCGGAATTTCTGGAGAAAAGCAAGCGCCTGCTGCTCACGGCTCGCCGCACCGATGTGCGCGACTTCCTGCAGCAGCTTTTTTCCAATCAAGTGGATGGCCGCAGCGTGGGACGGAAGCTCTCGGCGCTGCGCCATCTTTATCGCTACCTGCTGCTGGACAAGAAAATCGAGCACGACCCCACGCTGAACATCGAGTCGCCAAGGCAATGGAAGGTTTTGCCCAAGGCGCTGGCGCGCGATGAAATGGAAGCGACGCTGGCCGCTCCGCTCACGCGGTCTAGCGGTTTAGCGCGCAATACGAATGTCGGCCGCGCTGGCTGCACGAGATCGCGCCATGCTGGAAGTTTTCTACGCCGGCGCGCTGCGGGTTTCGGAAATAGTCGGCGCTAAGTTGGAAGATCTGAAACTCGAGGCTGGATACATGCTGGTGCGCGGCAAGGGCGACAAGGAGCGCGTGGTGCCACTGGGCAAGTCGGCGCAGGAGGCGCTGACGGAGTATCTGGCACAGTCACGCCCGGCATTGGCGGCAGGGAAGGGAAGCGCAGGATCGGCTCTGCCGCGTCCCTCAGGAATTCGCCACTGCTGTTCATCGCGCGCGGAGGGCGCAAGTTGACGCGTCAGCGCATCTGGCAGATGGTGCGCGCTGCGTCGGCCACTTCGGGGCGCGCGGCTTCGCCGCATATGCTGCGCCATTCCTGCGCCACGCACATGGTGGAAAACGGCGCCGATCTTCGCACCGTGCAGACCATCCTGGGCCATGCTGACATTTCGACCACGCAGGTCTACACGCATCTGGCGCTCGACCGGCTGCGCACCGTTTATCAGAAGCATCATCCCAGGGCGAAGGCCAGATGACAATGGAAACTACTGTCGTCGCCAAAGCCGTCGCCAACTTCCTGCGACATCTGCGCGAACGCAACGCCTCACCGCACACCATCAAGGCATACAGCCGCGATCTCGCGCTCTTCGCAGCCTATGCCGGTTCGCGCGGATGGGACCAGATTGACCACATCGCTGTGAGAGGATTTCTCTCGCAACTCTACGAGAAGGGGCTGAGCAAAACGTCGGTGGCGCGCGCCCTGGCGGCGGTGCGGTCGCTGTATCGCTGGCTGGCGCGGGAAGGCGTTGTCGAGCAGAATCCGGCCAAGCTGGTGGCCACGCCGAAGCTGCCTAAAAAACTTCCGCGCGTGCCCACGATTGAAGAAATGAATTCTGTGATCGACGGCGAAATGCCCGAAGCCGCGGCTTTCCCTGAACGCGACCGCTTCATGCTGGAACTGCTTTACGGCTGCGGCATCCGCAATTCGGAGCTTACCGGAATCAACCTCGACGACATTCGACTGAGTGCCGAGGCCATCCTCATTCGCGGCAAGGGGAAAAAAGAGCGCTACGTTCCGTTTGGCGATTCGGTGAAATCGGCGCTCGCGGTGTATCTCCCCGAGCGCCAGAAACTTCTCGAAACGATTCATAAACGTTCTTCCGCATTGCTCATCAATCGGCGTGGGGGGCGGCTCACCACGCGCAGCGTTGGCCGCATCATCAAGAAAATTGCCGTCGCGAAAGGCCTTTCGCCAGACGTACATCCGCACACCCTGCGCCATGCCTTCGGCACGCACATGCTGGAAGAAGGCGCCGACTTGCGCGCCATTCAGGAGTTACTTGGCCACGAACGCCTCGCGACAACGCAGCGTTACACGCAGCTTTCGATGAAGCACGTGTTGCAGGTTTACGATCAGACGCATCCGCGAGCGAAGTAGCGCGGGTTAAGTGGGTTTTGCTAGCCGCCGATATTTCTCGGATTCTGATTTCTCTCCGAGACCTGCGCAAACGGCCGACAGCCAGCCATAGACGTTAGTGAGTGGAACGCCCGGCCCACCACCAACCTGTTCGCACAGGAGCAATTCCTTTTTAGATTCCGCCAGCCTCCCTAGGTGGAAATGACAAATACCAAGATAAAAATGTGCTGCGGCAGCCCAGTAGCTGAGTAAGCCTTCCTTGATTGCTGAGTCAAAGCTGTCGTAAGCCAATTCATAATCCTGATTTGCTACATGGCAACGCGCGAGGTGACACAGGGTGTTGCTTCTCTGCCCGGAGTGAAGATCAAACGACAACGACTCTTTCAGTAGGGGAATGGCCTCTTCCACCCTTCCAAGACGGGAAAGCGCGATTCCCCGAAGGTGCTGAATGTCTTCGTAGAGATATCGGAGTCGCGGTTCTTTCGGGAACTCCGGGTGAAGCGAAAAGAGTTCCGTCAGTTTGTCATAAGACTCGGCATCGTGGCCCTCATGGCCGTATAGGCAGGCCTCGCCGAAATCGTGCATCAGAAGAGTCAGGGGATCTGTTGGTGCTAGCTGTATCGCTTTCGATAGCTCGGCCCGCGCCTTCGCGAGCCGCCCTTGCGCTGAATAGTAGGAAGATTTGTTGATCGTGGCTAGCGCTTTTTCTGCTAGGTCATCTGTTGAAGCGATTACTCTCTCGATCTGTTCAATCGCTTCTTCGATTCGGCCAGCCTCCATCAGTAATTGAGCGTGGGCTCGCAGCTTCTCATCCATAATCTTCTCTTAATCTGTTCTTAGCGGCGATCCTAATGGATGTTGGCGCCGAAGTTCTTCCCACTGTCCGACCACCCGGGCTTTCAACTCCGCAGTCAGCTTCTCATAAGCCGCCTCCGATGCTTCACTCTCAGGCGGCGGAACAATCGGATCACCAAACACCATCTTCAGCGGCGTGAATCCCTGGAACGGTTTGTTCCGCGGCCACGCTTCGTAGAATCCCTCAATCGCAACGGGCACAATTGGCACCTGCATGTGAATCGACAATATCGCGGCACCCTTCTTGAAGATCTTCGGTGTGCCGTCGATCGAGCGCTCGCCTTCGGGATAAAGAATAAGTGAACGTCCCTGCCGCAGCCCGAATGCGCCGGCGCGCATGGCCGGAATAAGATTCGCATCCGGATCGACGACCACAACGCGCAGCGAACGCGCCAGCCGCAGCATGAATCCTTTACCGAAAATCTCGCTCGTGCCCACGGCGAAAACCTTTTCAAACACTTCCGGCGGAAGAACGCTAGCGAGAATGAGCGGATCGATATAACTCTGGTGATTGGATGAAATGATGAAAGCGCCACTCCTTCGGCAGCTTCTCAATGCCGCGCACCTGCAGATCAAAGCGGTCGAGAGCGATCACCTGCATCAGCCGCGAAAACAGATACCAGAATGTCGCGCTGATGGGCTGAGGCCGGACCAGCGCAAGCACCGCGTTTGCATCGGGTTCCTCAGCCAGAATCGCTTTCCAGCCGGCAAAGGTGGTGCGCGTCCCCGGCCCGCCTGCTCCACTGGCCGCGCTTTGCAGAACGGCATCGACCAGATCGCGCACGGTATAAATCTCGGAGAGTTGCGACTCGTCGACGTTGCCTCCCATCTGTTCTTCGATCTGGCTGAGCAGTTCGATGCGCTGCATGGAGTCGAGCCCAAGATCGAGTTCCAGATTGTGAGCGGGCCGCAGGCTCGGCGGCGCTGTGCGCGCTGCCTCGCGCACAATTTTCAGCGCCCGCTGCACGTCAGGCTGATCGAGCCATGCCAGTCTCGTCGGCGGTCAAAGGCTGTTCGGAGGGCAATTCAGAATCATCGGCCATCTTCCGTGCCTGCTTCGCCTTTACGAGCTTCTCCACTTCGAAGCGCTTGATCTTGCGCGTAGTGGTGCGCGGCAAATCTTCCTGCCAGATCTCATAGCTGCCAATGCGCTTGGTGGAGGCGATCTGCTGCGAAAGGCTTTCAATGTCGTACCGGATCACCTCTCTGGCGTTCACAATCTTTCTCTGGCGCAGCACATCGAAGTTGGGCACGATCACGGCGTGCAGCCGGTCGCCGCCTTCGCCGGGCTTGCCTTCCAGTCCCATCACAGCCAGTTCCTTGATGTATGGTGACTTCAAATAGTGAGCCTCAACCTCTTCGGGATAGATATTTTTTCCGTTACTGAGGACAATCAATTCTTTCTTGCGGCCGGTAAGGAACAAATTGACCGTGAGCGTCGAAGTAGCCGAGATCGCCGGTGTAGAACCATCCCTCGCGCAGCACTGCCGCGGTTGCGTCCGGGCGGTTCCAGTAACCCTTCATCACCAGCGGACCGCGCAGCGCGATCTCGCCCGTGGCGGGCCCGCCATCTTCCTGCAGTTGCGCCCCATCGGGCTCAGCAACGATCTTGCCCTCCACGCCCTTCATGGCTTTGCCTACCGATCCGATCACGTTGTTGCCGGGCGAATTCACAAACACGGCCGCGGTGGTTTCCGTCAGACCATAGGCCTGCAGCACGTCGATGCCAAGATCGTAAAAATCCTTCGCAATCTCCGGATCAAAGCGCGACCCTCCCGTCACCAGATAGCGCATCTTCTTGCCGAGGGTCTCATGGACCTTGCCGAAAAATATCTTGCCGGCATTGATTCCGCACCTTGCGCAGCATCCGATTGACTGCCATGAGAGTCTTGAAAACTTTCTGCGTCAGCGCGCCTCGCTTCTCGACCTCCTGGAAGATGCGTTCGTGAATCAGATAAAAGAACTGCGGCACTACGGCGAAGGCGGTGATGTTGCGCTCTTGCAATGCGCGCAAAAGCTCGGTCGTGTTCAAAGTTTCCAGATACACCACGCGCGAGCCCTTTACCAGAGGCAGAAGCAGATTGGCCATTTGCGCAAGAACGTGAAACATGGGCAACACGCCCAGCAAGGCATCGGATGGTCCCAGGCCGACCCAGTCGAATACGGCTTCCACCTCGCCCAGAAAGTTGGCGTGGGTCAGCATCACACCCTTGGGGTCGGCGGTGGTGCCCGAGGTGTAGATCAGTGAAGCGAGGTCGTCCGGGGCGGAAGGCGCGGGCTGAAATGTTCCCGGCCCGCCGCGAAAATCGCAGGCAGATTTCCCAGCCAGTGCCTCATGGATTGACTGCTCGGCCATGCGATCGGGATCCATGAGCACGAGCCCGATGTTCAGGTCTGCAACCGCCTCCCGCGACACTGGTGCGTGCTTCGCATCGCAGAACATGGCGGAGCTGCCGCTGTCCTTCAGCAGCCTGGTAAGTTGGTCGGCGTGCAGAGCCGTGTCGAGCGGGACGACCGCACACCCTGCCGCGATAGTCCCAAGATATGTGGCCACCCATCGCGGATGGTTATCGGCCACGATGGCCAGCCGCGATCCGCGCGCGAATCCCTGCTCAATGATCCATCGCCCAACAGATTCGGCCATCCGGCGAAGTTCGGCGTATGTGCACCTCTCGATGTGATCGGGGCGCTGGAGTTCCAGCGCGACGTTGTCAGGCCACTGCTCGGCGCATTCGACAAAGCGGTCGTAGAAAGTGGGCATGAGTCGTGGTCAATATACCTGAAATCTGACACTGCTTTTCAGCAAGAGTGAACGACCAAAGCACGCTGGGTTACTCATGGCACACGAACGTCTCGCAAGGGACGCCGTTTTGAACGTTCTTTGGACACTATTTGGAAACGGAAGCAAATCTAAGCTTCAGAATTCGTGGGAGATAGATGACCTCACAACGCTTTCGAAAAGCCGTTCTCGCGCTTCTCCTGCTTGCGAGCTTTGTGGGCCTGTTCCCTTTGTCTGTCTGGATTGCGGATCCTCTTGCAACACGACGGTTCGACCCCTCAGTTGACGCCCGCATCCTTCTAATCTGGCCCGACCATATAGAGCTGCGGCCAGCAAGTACCATCTCAAAGGTTTCACCCCGGCCACCGAATGCAGAATACAGCTTCTTCGTTCCGAGCGAGCGGCAAGAATTCGTGAGGAACAGCCTGCGAAACTATCCTCATCCCACCCCCGCAAATTGGGTGATTCATGTGAGGTCACTCGGCCCTGAGAAGCAGCGGATTCAGCTCGAACTACTGGGCGACGGCTACTACGGAATAGTTTATGAGGCTACTGCCGATGGGATAAATCCTGTCGGAACGCGCCTGGCCGGTCCCGGCTTCGCATTTGTCGTTCTAGGCATACACCTGGTGTGCTGGGGAAGCTTGTGGGCCGCCGTCCTCATTCTCAATAGATTCTTCCGTCCGGTTGGCGCGGAGCAATAGCAGACACTGGTCCGCCTTCGCCAGCGTGCAGATTCGAACAAGTCCTGTTTCGCATCCAATATGCTAGGCTAAAAGAGATACGCTAGGGCAGTTCCCGCCCTCTGAAGGATTTCACAGTTTGATTAACACTCTGATTGGCAAGGTCTTTGGGACCAAGAACGAACGGGTCATCAAGAGCTTGATGCCCAAGGTCGAGGCGATCAACGCCCTCGAACCGCAAATGTTGAAGCTCACTGACGCCGAGCTGCGCGCTAAAACGGACGAGTTCCGGCAGCGAATCCAGGAACGGCTAAGTCATCTCACCGGCCCTGCGGCAGCTGAGCCTTCCGATGCCGACACGGAAGCTGACATTGATCCCGATCGCGCCAAGCAGTTCGAGAAAGAGCAATACGAAGCGCTGCAGGAAGTTCTGGATGAAATCCTGGTAGAAGCCTTTGCCGTGGTACGCGAGGCCGGCCGCCGCGTACTGAACATGCGCCATTTCGACGTGCAGTTGATTGGCGGAATGGTGCAGCACAAAGGCATGATTTCGGAAATGAAGACCGGCGAGGGCAAAACGCTGGTTGCCACCCTTCCGGTTTATCTCAACGCTCTCAGCGGGCGCGGGGTTCACGTCGTAACCGTCAACGACTATCTGGCCAAACGCGATTCGGAATGGATGGGCAAGCTCTACCGTTTTCTCGGCCTGACGGTGGGCGTAATTGTTCACGATCTCGACGACGAGGAGCGCCGCGCCGCCTACGCCGCCGACGTGACTTACGGCACGAACAATGAGTTTGGCTTCGACTACCTGCGCGACAACATGAAGTTCGATCTGAAAGAGTGCGTGCAGCGCGGCCACAACTTCGCCATCGTCGATGAAGTCGATTCCATCCTGATCGATGAAGCCCGCACGCCGCTCATCATTTCCGGCGCAAGCGAAGAATCGACCGACAAGTATTACCGCGTCAACCGCATCATTCCAAAGCTCGAAAAAGGCGAGGAACTGGAAGTCGCGACCGGCGAGCCCGCACAGCTCACCGGCGATTTTGTAGTCAACGAAAAGCACCGCAACATAACGGTTACCGACGAAGGCTGGGAGAAAGTCGAGCAACTGCTCGGCATCGGCAACATCGCCGATCCGGAGAACTGGCCGCTCAAGCATCACGTCGAGACGGCGATCAAAGCGCATGCCCTCTATCGCCGCGATGTGGAATACGTGATCAAAGACGGCGAAGTCATCATCGTCAACGAATTTACCGGACGCATGATGCCCGGTCGGCGCTGGTCTGATGGCCTGCATCAGGCGATTGAAGCCAAGGAAGGTGTGAAGATCGAGCGCGAGAATCAGACGCTCGCCACCATCACGTTCCAGAACTACTTCCGCATGTTTAAGAAGCTCTCTGGCATGACCGGCACCGCGGAAACAGAAGCTGCCGAGTTCGACAAGATCTACAAGCTGGAAGTGATGGTTGTCCCAACCAACAAGCAGATGCTGCGGCTGGAGAATCCCGACGTCGTCTTTCGCACTGAAAAAGAAAAATACTTCGCGGTGGCTGACGAGATTCAGAGATTAGTGGAGACCGGCCAGCCCGTGCTGGTGGGCACCACTTCGGTCGAAAAATCCGAACGCCTCTCTGACCTGTTGAAAAAGAAAGGTATCAAGCAACACGTGGTGCTGAACGCGAAGTTCCACGAGCGCGAAGCCGAGTATGTGGCCCAGGCCGGACGCAAGGGCATGGTCACCATCGCCACCAACATGGCCGGCCGCGGCACCGACATTTTGCTCGGCGGCAACCCCGAGTTCATGGCCAAGCAGGAGATGGTGAAGAAGGGCATCGCGCAGCAACTGCGCGTGGCCCAAGGCAAGATCGAAGGGCCGCAGGAGGATGGCACGATTTCAGTCTTCTACTACAACGGGAATGAATATACCGTTCCGACCGACAAGTGGAACGAGGCCTTCAATCGCTATAAGGCGCAGACTGACAAAGAGCACGACGAAGTCACTGCGGTCGGCGGCCTGCACATTCTCGGTACCGAGCGCCACGAGTCGCGGCGCATCGACAACCAGCTTCGCGGCCGCGCCGGCCGCCAGGGCGATCCCGGCTCTTCACGCTTCTACCTCGCGCTTGAAGATGACCTCATGCGCATCTTCGCCAAAGAGTGGGTGTCGAAATTGCTGGAGCGTCTGGGCATGGAAGAGGGCGTCCCCATCGAATCGAAGCTCATCAGCCGCCGCATCGAGACGGCACAGAAGGCGGTCGAAGGCCAGCACTTCGAATCCCGCAAACACCTGCTCGAATACGACGACGTAATGAACAAGCAGCGCGAAGCCGTGTACGGCTTGCGCCGCCGCTTGCTCGAGGGGATGGACCAGAAAGATCTGATCCTCGAGGATTATGTTTCGGCGATTCTCGGCGACTTGATGGAAGAATACTGTCCGCCCAAGGGCCACGCCGACGACTGGAATATCAAGGGCCTGAAAGATGCAGTTTTCACCCGCTTTGGCGTCGATTTCGTCGCCGAAGGCGTGAAGGCCGAAACGCTGAACCGGCAGGAACTCGGCGACGCAATTTTCGAGAAGCTGAAAGAGCGCTATGACGCGAAAGAAAAATTAATCGGCCCCGAGGCCATGCGCCATCACGAGCGCATGATCATGCTCAGCGTCCTCGATTCGCAGTGGAAAGATCACCTCCTCAGCATGGATCACCTGAAGGAGGGCATTGGCCTGCGCGGCTACGGCCAGCACGATCCGCTGGTCGAGTACAAGAAAGAATCATTTGAGATGTTCGAGGCGATGCTGCAGCGCTTCCAGGAAGACACGGCGCGCTATCTCTACCTCATGCAGATCATCGAGCGCCCGCCGGAGCCCCCAACCGGTCCGCCGGGAGGCGAACCCGAGGGACACGGACCGGAGCCCGGTGTGCCGGCGCAAAGCGGTGGTGGCAACGGACATCATCCGCCGCGCCTGGTCGCAACTTCCGCCGACGATCTGGAAGAAGCCTTCATGCGCCGCAAGCGCCGGGAGCTCGAACAGGCGCGCATGGCCGGAGGCGGCGAAGCGCAACCCGTGCAACAGGTCGTGCGCGGTCAGGAAAAAGTGGGTCGCAACGATCCCTGCCCCTGCGGCTCCGGCAAGAAATTCAAGAAGTGCCACGGAGCATAAGCGGGGATTTTGGGAGAGGCAAGAGACATGTGGGGACGGCCGCCTCGGCCGTCCAGCCGAGCGCAGCGAGGCGCAGTTCTATTTTGGATGCAGACCGGAAGTGTTTCGAGTTTCCACACCTCTAAATGTCATCTCGCCTGCGTTGCTCCCGGTTCGTTGCTTCCACTCCAAAAATAATCCAGCATAATTCTTGGTAATGTAATCCGCCGCCGTCACTCCCAGCTTCTTCGCAGTAGCATCAATCCATCGCGGCGCACCCTCGATCTCGCAGAAGTTTCCGATGGGTGTCTCGTCCACGACAACGTGGCCTTTTCCATCGGTCCACTCGGCGCGAAACTTCTCGTAGCGGAATGATGGCGCGTATCCCATCGCGCGAAGAATCAAATTCATCTGCTTGCCGTCGCCCACTGAAGTCTCGAGCTCCACGCGACTGCTGTGCCGCCCAGTCTGCTTTCCGGATTTGTGAGTCAGCGTCCAATCCGAGCCGTACTTCCGCAGGCGCAATAATTCCTTGCGCCCGCGCAGAACTTCTCCCGGCAGGTCGTAGAGAGTGTTGATCTCATGCGTGCGCGGTGTGACGACGCGGAATCCAGCCCCACGCAGTTTGGGCGCCAGCGCCCGCAAGTCCGCAACGCGAAACTTAATTTCGATTTCCTTGCTCATCGGGGAAGATTGTATTACGTCTTCCAGACCACCGGTTCAACCGGGCCGACCACAAGCACCCACTGCGCTGCCCCTACCCACGTGATCGCCGACGTGATCACAAAAGGCCAATAGAAATGTCCGGTTCGCTCCACCATGAATCCGGTGAGTGCGGGCGCAACGGCACCTGCAAGATTGCCGACAAAGTTCTGCGCGCCCATCCATCGCCCCACGGCGTGGGGCCAGCAAGCGTCTGCGTTACTGCGTTGAGATTTGAACTCACCAAGCCGAACGACGCGCCAGTCAGCAGCAACAGCGCAACCATGAGTCTGTTTGGCGCAGCCGCACAGCCCACCAGGAAGAGTCCGTTGCAGATCATTCCCACGCCCATGAAAGTCTTACGGACGCGTGTTGGCGTTGCGCCGGCGGAAATCCAGCGATCCGAAAGCCAGCCGCAGATCGGGGAAGACATGGCAGCCAACAGAAAGGTCGCGCCCCCAATCTTCGACATTCCTTCCGCGGAAAAATGGCGTTCACGCTGAAGATAGAACGGCAGCCAGGTCAGCAGAAAATATAGAAAATAATTCGAGCAGAAATGTCCCAGCCAGGTTCCCCACGAAGATCGATGCCGGAGAATCTCCGAAAGCCCCGGACCCTGCTTCATGTCGAGCGCGCCGGTCGCGGCGGTGCGCGGCATCCAGCGAAACCACGGTGGCAGCCACAACAAGCTGGCCAGTCCGAGAACGATAAAGAACGGTCTCCAGCCAAAACGCGCCACCAGAGTGCCGCCGAAAAGAATACCCAGCGCGGGTCCCAGCGATTGCCCGGCTCCGACGATGGAGTTGGCGAAACCGCGCTGGCTCTCGACGAAGTGGTTCGCAAAAATCTTGGCATACGCGGGATAAGCTACCGACTCTCCGATTCCAACCACTACACGGATCACGAGCAGCGCGATAAAGGCATGCAGAGCGCCCGTGAACGCAGTGGCGGCCGACCACACAAAAAAGCCGATGGCTAAGACCCACTTCACCTCAAAGCGGTCAACCAGCCAACCGGCGAGAAGCTGCATGCAGGCGTAGGTCCAGAAAAAGGCGGAAAGCAGAATTCCCAGCTGCGAGGCCGAGAGGCCCAGTTCATCCTTCAGCAGCGGAGCCGCGACCGAAAGATTGGCGCGGTCAATGTAATTGATGAAAACGGAAAGGCCGAGCAGGAAGAGAATGCCATTCATCCCGCTGGCGCGTGGAGCATCGTCGGACGCAGCACTCATCGTGGCCAAGCCCAACTATGCTATACCATCGCAGCAATCAACTGAACGTCGGCAGCTTTACCAGATCATTCTCTGGAACCGATTCCACAGGTTCCCCTGCCTTGCGCCAGGCAGTCAATCCGCCGACGATCACGAACGCCTTGAATCCTTTTTCCCGCAGTATGTGCGCCACCCGGGCGCTGGTTGCTTCGCGCGCTCAAGTGCAGTAAAGGTAAATGTCCTTATCCTTGGGAAGGTTCTTGATTTCTTCCTCAAGATTGTTGGGCTCGATGCGAATCGAACCCTTGATCCGCGCACCTCCTGAATCGTAATAGCCGTGGCTGCGGACGTCGACGATCAGAACGTTGCCGGCATCTTCCGAGGCCAGGCGCGCAGCCAGTTCCTGTACCTGCACCCGTGGCACCACGCGATACATCCGGTGCTTGCGAAACTGGTCAATGCGATAGATCGCGTACGCAATCAGCGCGCCAACAACCACCGCTTCCATTGCCCGCCCGGCCACGTGAAACCCGCGCAGGATGGCGGCCAGAAAATCGCGCGAAAGATATCCCACCGAAAGATAGGTGAAGGCGTACACCAGCGAGCCCAGGAAGTCCAGGCGGAGAAATTGCCAGAAGCGCATCTTCATGCTGCCGGCCAGCGGCGCCGCCATGGTGTTGACGCCCGGAACAAACTTCGCAATGATGAGCGTGACTTTGCCGCGTTTGTAAAACGACTCCGCCGACCGCAAAATGCAGGTTTCTGGATTGGTAGACACGCGGCACAGGAACCCCAGCAGCGCCCAACCCATGTAGCGCCCCAGCCAGAACTCGATGGTGTCGCCCAGCAGCAACGCCGTGACTGCCGCCAGCAGAACATACGGACCCCACAACGCGTGCGCCGCCACAGCCGCTCCCCCAGCTACCAGCGCGATCGCGGCAGGGAAGGGCAGCCCCACCGACTCCGCCAGCAACAGGCCGAAGGTTAAGGCGTATCCATGGCGCGCCATCAGCAAGAACAAATCCATAAAAGTCTTGGATAGGGAAAATCAGGAAAGGGTTCAATATAGCAAAGGTGAAGCAGGTCCGGGGAAGCGTGGGGAAGAGAAAACGCGGGACGCACGGACCTCGACGTCCCGCGACCGGTTCTACTTGCCCATGGAATCGCCCTTGGTCATCTTAACGCTCATGATGTGGATCGAATCCTTGTCGGAATATACGTGGGCGCTCAGCTGTACGTGATGGCCCTCGTGTCCCTTGAGTTCCTCGGGGTTCATCACATTCCAACTCTTGCCGTCCTTGTCATTGACGAATGTGTACTTGTCGCCATCGGCCTTGACGGTTCCCTTCAACGTCATCAGCGGAGCCTTCGCATCAGTCTGATCCGCCTGAGTTCGCGTCACGTTCCTATCTTGCGACGTGTTTGGGTCTTGCGGTGTGCTTTGTTCTTGCTGTGCGACAGCAGCGAAGCTCATCGCGAAAGTAAATGCCAGCACGATCAATGTTCTTTTCATAAGTTTCCCCTCGTTTCTCATAAGAGTTTGGCCAGATTTCTGCCTCTGCCCTCGGTACGTGTTTGGACGACGAATGGATTGCTGGTTATTGGTCGCCTTTAGGGAATAAGGGGTTGCCGCGAATCAGGCGAGAGGGCGAGCGATGAAGACTTTTGACGTTACTTCTCGCGAGCCACCACAAACTCCGGCGCCCACAGCAGGGCTCGCTTGATCTCGGTATCCGGGAAGGTGCAGATTGCCTTCCGCGCGGACTCCGCATACTGCGCGGCGCAATCCGCGGCCGCTTCCAGCGATCCATAGCGCTGCAGGATTTCCATGATCTGCGTGTGAGTCACTCCATTGAAAGCCCGGTCGCGCAGAATAGTTTCAATCTGAGCCCGCTCTTCCACCGCGCAGCGCTGCAGGGCGTGGATCACTGCCATCGTCACCTTGCCCTCGCGCAGATCGCTGGCCACCGGCTTGCCCAAAACATCTTCCGACGCGGTCAGGTCGAGCACGTCGTCCACAATTTGAAAAGCCATGCCAAGGTCGTGCCCGTACTGCGCCAAAGACTCTTCCTGCGCGGCCGTCGCCCCCCCCAGAATTGCCCCCAGCCGCATGCAAACCGAAAACAGGCAAGCCGTCTTGCGGTAGATCAAATCGAAATGCTCGTCCAGCGAAATCAGCTGACCGAGTTTTTCCATCTGCAGCAGTTCGCCTTCAACCATCTGCTGCGAGAGGTCAATCAGGGTGTCGAGAATGCGGAAGTTGCGCTCCTGCACCGCAACTTTGAAGGCCTGCATGTAGAGCCAGTCGCCCGCCAGCACGCATTTAGAATTGCCCCACTGGGTATTCGCCGCGGGCCGGCCGCGCCGCGTCTTGGCTTCGTCAATGATGTCGTCGTGCACCAGCGTCGCCGTATGAATGATCTCGACCACCGCTCCCAGACGCACCGCTCCGCGTCCCTGATAATCAAACAGCTTTGCCGAAAGAAAAAGCAGCGCGGGACGGATGCGCTTACCCCCACCGTTGCGCAGATATTCCCCAATCTCCGTGATCGCCTGCACCCCCGAGACGGTATCCCGGCCGAACTCGTCTTCCAGCGCCGCAAGGTCATCGTGCAGCAGGTCGAAGACTTCTTTCCCGTTAATGGTGGCCGGCGCGCTCAACCTCTGTACCCCTCTGTGTCCTCTGTGGTAATGATCTTGCTTTTAATTAGTCCGGTAATTAGTAAACTGCAAATCAATTCCGAAATCGTGCGCCCGCAGCATCGCGATGACTTCCTGCAGCGTGTCGCGGTCCTTGCTGCTGATCCGCACCAGGTCAACCTGAATCGAGGCCTGCGCCTTCTTCTTCGAATCCTTGACCAGTTTCACGATCTCCCGCGCTTTTTCGATGGCGATGCCTTGCTGCATCGTGACTTTACGTTTCGCGGTTCCGCCCGCCGCGGGCTCAACTGCGCCGTAGGTCAACCCCTTCAACGAGACTCCGCGCTTGACCAATTTTTGCTGCAGAATATCGTTCACCGCCTTCAGCTTATATTCGTCGGCGGAATGGAGCACGATGGCGTCCTTCTCCAGTTCGATATTCGATTTTGAATCCTTGAGGTCGAAGCGCGTGTGGACTTCCTTCAGCGCCTGCTGGATCGCATTCGATACTTCTTGCAGATCGATCTTGCTCACGATGTCAAAAGTATTTTCGGGCATCGGATTTCAATTCTTTCTGAAATGATGGAATCTGACACTAGAGGGTACCAGAAGAACCGCTCGCGAGCACATCATCCTGCCGGAATTTTGCTTTCAGCAGTTTCAGTCAATTTGAAAAAGCTGTAAAAATTGCGAGTTGTCTGCCGTCCGATTTCTTCGGCCGTTAATCCTCGCACCTCGCCGAGCTTGCATGCCGTTTCTCTAACGAAGGCCGGCTCGTTGCGCTTGCCGCGATGCGGCACCGGCGCCAGGTAGGGCGAGTCGGTCTCAATCAGCATGCGATCCAGCGGAACTTCCAGCGCCGCATCCCGAATCTGCTGCGCTTTGGGAAAGGTCATGTTACCCGCGAACGAAATCATGAACCCCATGTCGAGCGCGCTCTTCGCCTGCGCCCAGTTTCCAGTAAAGCAGTGCAGAATCCCTCCCAGTCCCTTGGCCGCCCATTGCGACCGCATCAGTCCCAGGCAATCTTCCCACGCATCGTCGCTGCCCTCCGAGGGACGGCAATGGATCACGATGGGCAACTTCGTGGCTGCCGCCAGCTCCATCTGCCGGATGAAAACATTTTTCTGCACCTCGCGCGGCGAGTGATCGTAGAAATAATCCAGGCCAATCTCGCCCCATGCGATGACCTTGGGATGCCGCGCCAGCCGCTCCATATTCTGATAAGCGGCTTCGTCCGTAAGTCGCGCCTCGTGGGGATGAATGCCCAGAGTTGCATAGATGAAGTCATACTTGTCGGCCAATCGAATGCCGCAGTCAACTTGCGCAGGCCCGTCGCCGTTGCCAACAGCGACGATAGCCTGCACCCCAGCCTCGCGAGCCCGCGCAATTACCAACTCGCGGTCGGAGTCGAACCGCTCGCCATCGAGGTGCGCATGAGAATCAACAAACATAAAAACATGTGGAGACAGCCGCCTCGGCTGTCCGGCCAGAGCGAAGCTCGGCCGCGCCTACTTCAACCGAGCCCCCACCGGCACATCCTCCAAGAACCCCGCCAGCACTGGCTTCCCGCCTTCAAGCGAAGCTGCGACGATCATCCCGTTCGATTCCATCCCGCGCAGCTTCCTCGGCGCAAGATTAGCCACGATCACCACTTTCCTTCCCACCAAAGTCTCCGGAGCGTAGGCTTCCGCGATCCCGGCCAAGACCTGCCGCACTTCGGTTCCAATATCAACCTCGAGCCGCAACAGCTTGTCGGCCTTGGGCACTCGCTCGGCGACCTTCACGACTCCAACCCGAAGCTCGATCTTGGCAAAATCGTCGATCGAAATCTTTTCGTTCGTCCCTGGCGCCGTGACCGGAACAGCGGCTGCCGTCGCTTGCGCAGTGGCCGGCACACCTGCGGCCGCTGGCGAAGCCTCAACCGCCGGAGCACTTCTCTGCTCTTCTTCCATCTTCTGCATCCTTTCAATCGCGCTCTTGTCGGCGCGCGGAAACACGGGCTGCACTTCGCCTAACTTCGTGCCCAGTGGCAACTGACCCCAGGCCAGTTCGCTCAAGGCCAGCTTCTTGATATCTCCCAATCCCATCTGCAACCAGATCCTCGCCGTCGCATCCGGCATCACTGGATACGCCAGCGCCGTCGCGATGCGCAGCGCTTCCGCCGCCGTGTAGAGCACCGTGGCCAAACGAGAACGGCTGTCCTCATCCTGCTTCTCGCCCAGCGCCCAAGGCTCATTCTCGACGATGTACTTGTCGACCGCCGCAACCAGCGCCCACGCCGCTTCCAGCGCTCGCGAAAATTGAAACTGCTCGAACAGTATTCCAAATTCGCGAATTGTCTTGCGCGCCGCATCAGCAATGGCGCTGTCCGCAGCGGTTTTCGAGGCACCATGCGTCGGATACGGCACCTCGCCCTTGAAATAGCGGTTGATCATGGTCAAGGTGCGGCTGGCCAGATTTCCCAGCCCATTCGCCAGATCGGAGTTATACCGCTGCACCAGCGCATCGAAGGAAAACGATCCATCTTGTCCGAACACAACTTCGCGCAGCAGAAAATATCGCAGCGCGTCCGCGCCCAGCACGTCGAGAATCGTTTCCGTTCGCACGATGTTGCCGCGCGACTTCGACATCTTGCTCTCTTCAAACAGCAGCCAGCCATGCGCCACAATCGCCTTGGGCATGGGCAGACCGGCAGCCATCAGAAACGCAGGCCAGTACACGCAATGGAAGCGGACGATTTCCTTCCCGATCATCTGCACATCGGCCGGCCAGTATTTTTTAAACGCCTCCTGCGCTCCGGCGTGCGAAGAGCCGTAGCCGATGGCAGTAAGGTAGTTCGCCAGCGCGTCGAACCATACATAAATCACATGCTTGGGATCATCGGGCACCGGGATGCCCCACGAAAATGTGGACCGGCTGATCGACTGATCACGCAGCCCCGACTTCACAAACGAAATCACTTCGTTGCGCCGCGCCTCCGGGCGAATGAATTCCGGATTCCCGTACAGCGCCAGCAGCTTGTCCTGAAACGCCGACAGCTTGAAGAAGTAATTCTCTTCTTTCACTGTCTCCGTGATGCGTCCACAGGTCGGGCAGGGATCGCCGGGCTGCGCGCCATCGACATAAAGCTCGTCCGACACGCAATACTGCCCGGTGTAAGTTCCCTTGTAGATGAAGCCATTGTCGCGAATGCGCCGGAAAAGTTCCTGCACGCGCTTCTTGTGCCGGTTTTCCGTGGTGCGGATGAAGTCGTCGTTCGAAATGCCCATGCGCTTCCAAAGTTGCCGGAACTCCGCCGAAATCTCATCCGCGTACTGCTGCGGAGTCTTCCCCGCCGCCTCCGCCGCACGCTCGATCTTCTGCCCGTGCTCGTCGGTGCCGGTGAGAAAGAAAGTGTCCGCGCCGAGCAAGCGCTGCCGCCGCGCAATCGTGTCGCAGGCAATCGTCGTGTACGCATGACCAATGTGCGGCCGCGCGTTGACGTAGTAAATCGGCGTAGTGATGTAAAACTTCCTGCTCATAAAGTTTTAATGCTTTATCCTGTGAAACCCCGTGTCCTCCGTGGTTAAGGTTTTCTGTCAGTCCCGAGATAGGCGCGCGAGGCTTCCTGCATAACGGACTTCAAAGGCACATGATGCTCCGCGGCGATGCGCCGGCAATCTTCGTACTCTGGAGCATAATTGGTGACCGTCCCATTCATACTGGCAATCTTGATGCGAACCTCGCCCCACTGAGTGCGGACATTCTCCCACCGCCGCGCCAGAGTCTGCCGCATCTCATCGCGCCGCCGCACGCCCAGTGTCGTAGTCTCAGAGAAGATCAATTGCGTCAACCGGCTCGCATCCTCCGGCTTACACAATACGGTTAGCAGCGTCCCCGGACGATTCTTCTTCATCTGCACCGGCATGGCAAAAGCATCCAGCGCGCCTTCTTCAAACAACCGGTCCATCACATACCCAAACACCTGCGGATTCAAATCATCAAGATTCGCTTCCAGCACCGTAATCATCTCTGACGCTGTCTTCGCAGCCAGCGTGGACGATGCCGCTTCTCCAATCGTAAGCCGCACCACATTTGGATGCCCCGGAAAATCCCGCGATCCAGCGCCATAGCCCCACTTCTCAATCTTCATCTCAGGAAACCCCGCGAACCGTGAAGCCAGCGTCTTCACAATCGCGGCTCCCGTCGGCGTAACCAACTCCGCCTGCAAGCCGGAAGAATATACGGGCGCGCCTTTCAGCAATTCCACCGTGGCCGGGGCGGGAATTGGAAACGTGCCGTGCGCGCACCTGACAGTCCCGCCGCCCACATTCAAAGGCGAACAAATAATCTCATCTACTCCCAGCGCCTCAGCCCCCACCGCCGCGCAAACAATATCCACCATCGCATCCACCGCGCCGACTTCGTGGAAGTGCACGCTCTCGATGGAAGTATTGTGAATCTTAGCCTCAGTCCGCCCCAAAACCTCGAAGATAGCAATGGCAGTCTTCTTAGCACTTTCAGAAATCGAAGCCGCAGAAATGATCTGCCGAATCTCACTCAGCCCGCGTTCATGCTCGTGTGGGAGCGGGCGACTCGCGCGCTCACTCTCGCCAGGATGCGAATGTGAATGCGCTTGAGCCTCACCCTCGTGTTCCGAACGCTCGTGCGGGTGAGAATGCTGCCGCTCACAATACTCCTCCCGCGGCAAATCCTTCGCCCCATCCACGTAAACATCCACCTTGGTAGCCGAAATGGCGCCGCGCACCACGCGCGAAATCTCCAGCCGCGCCCCCACTCCGAGCGCCGCAACCGTTTCTTCCAGCACACTAGCCGCAACTCCGGCATCCACCAGCGCGCCCAGAAACATATCGCCGCTCATGCCGGAAAAACACTCAAGGTAGGCTATGCGCATAGGGATTAATTCACCACGGAGACACGGAGAACATTTTAGGTTTTCTCCGTGTCTCGGTGCCTCCGTGGTAGGTTTGGCATTGATTTTTCATCATAGGGAACGCTGCATCTCGCGTCAAACCAGCGTGCGCCGCGCGCTCTGCTAAAATCACTGTCTCCTTAAACAGTTCGCAGGGAAGCAGGGAATCCTTGTATCGTCATCTCGAACACCGTCTAGCGCGGCGCATTGCAGAGTTTCTTCGCCAGCGTTATCCCGATGCGGTTCTGCCCAGCGTGGTCATCGAGCAGCCGCCGAAAGTCGAACTCGGCGACTTTGCCATTCCGCTCTTTCCCTTCGCCAAGCCGCTGCGTACCGCTCCGCTGAAGATTGCAGAATTCATCCGCGCCGAGATCGGCCCCATCGCGGGTATCGCCGAAATGCAAGTCGCGCCTCCCGGCTATTTGAATGTGAAAATCAATCGTGCCTGGCTCGCCGCCGCGCTCGCCGCCGATCAGAAGCCTCCCGTCGAAATTCCCGCAGGGAAAAGTCTGGTCGAGCATACCAGCATCAATCCCAACAAAGCCGCGCACATCGGCCACCTGCGCAACGCCATTCTCGGGGATACATTCGTCCGCCTGCTGCGGTACGCAAGCCGAGAAGTCGACATCCAGAACTACATCGACAACACCGGCGTGCAGGTTGCCGACGTAGTCGTTGGTTTCACCCATATCGAGAAAAAATCGCGCGCGGAAATCGAAGCCCTCGCCCGCCAGCTCCGCTTCGACTACTACTGCTGGGACCTCTACGCCCGCGTCTCGCAGTGGTATGAGCAGGATAAAAACAATCTGCAGTCTCGACGCGAAACTCTGCATGCCATTGAAGACGCGGCAAGCGAAACCTCCGCGATCGCCGAACTGGTCTCGACCGCCGTCCTGCGCCGCCATCTCGAAACCATGGACCGCCTCGACATCGAATACGATTTTCTTCCCCGCGAGAGCGAAATCCTGCACCTGCATTTCTGGGACGCCGCCTTCACCAAGCTTAAGGAAGCGGGTGTGCTCACTTACGAGAACGAAGGCAAGAACAAAGGCTGCTGGATCATGCGCCGCGCCGGAACAGCCTCAACCACAGAGGACACGGGGGACACAGAGGAAGCACTGAGAATCTCCGAAGAAGACCAGAAAGTAATCGTCCGCTCCAACGGCACCGTCGGCTACGTCGGCAAAGACATTGCCTACCACATGTGGAAGTTTGGCCTGCTGGGCCGCGATTTCAACTATCGCAAGTTCTACCGCTATCCCAACCGGCACGACTGCTGGATTTCTGCCATGCAAGGCGAGAAAGATCATCCCCACTTCGGCGACGTTGCCGAGATCTATAACGTGATCGATGCCCGCCAGTCAGAGGCGCAGAACACGGTGATCGAAGCCCTGCGCGGACTCGGCCACAACGAGGCCGCCGACCACTACACGCACTTCTCCTATGAAATGGTCGCGCTCACGCCGCGCTGCGCCGCCGAACTCGGCTACAAGTTGAGCGAAGAAGACAAAGCGCGCTCCTACATCGAGGTCTCAGGCCGAAAAGGCTTCGGCGTCAAGGCCGACGATCTGCTCGACCAGCTCATCATTTCCGCCAAGAACGAAGTCGATTCCCGCCATCCCCAGCTGACCGACGCAGAGCGCCTCTCCATCGCCACTCAAATCGCCGTCGGCGCGCTGCGTTACTTCATGCTGAAATTCACCAAGCAATCAGTAATCGCCTTCGATTTCAAAGAAGCACTCAGCTTCGAAGGTGAAACCGGCCCCTATGCGCAGTACGCGGTGGTTCGCGCCGCCAGCATCTTCAAGAAGGCCGAAATCGATCCCGACGCCTTCTGTGGAGAAGTAGCAGACGACGTCTCTGCCGAAAGCTTCGCAAAATTCCTGGTGGGCGAAAACGCGAATGAATTCTGGGAACTCTGGTTAGCCGCATCGAAAACGTCGTACATCGTTGGCCAATGCATCGCGACCACTGAGCCTGCATACCTCGCCAAGCACGCCTTCCAGTTAGCGCAACTCTTCAACACTTTTTACCACCGCTTTCCCATACTGAGCGAGCCCGATCAGCAGAGAAAACAATTCCTGCTCGCCACCGTAGCTGTCGTCCGCCGCGAACTGATTCGCACTCTCGCGGTCATGGGCATCACCGTCCCGCCGGTAATGTAGCTTGGTAACGTTGGCCTCTGGCCGGTTGTCCCACCGGCGTCCCGCCAGCAGAACCACCGAGACGGCGGCGCTACGCAAAAAAGCGGGCCCGTTCGTGGGCCCGCGTCTCCGCCGGCACTGTTTTAGAAAGTCGGCGTCAGAGTTTCGGTAGTTGTGGATCCACTGGTTGGAACTGAGATTGAGGCAAAGCTTGTCTGCTCGCTCACTCGTTGCGGAAAAGTAGCAGAGCCGCTCGGCGCCGATAGCGTCCATCCGAGCTGCACTTTGTCCGACGAGCCAGAGCTCAGATTCCACGAGTAGGGAATCGTGGGCGAGCAGGTTGCGGTGCTTCCAGTCCGCGTGGCCTGCACCGTGTCCGATTCGATGATCTCATTGAATGTGGTTGTCCCATCGGCCACGATGGCCGTGGCCGTGCATTGAATCTTGGCGGTGCTGGCGATGTTCGCTTTTACGGTGATGGTGAAGTTGAAAACAAAGGTGCCGGTATAGGTTGTTGTCGGGGGCTCCTCTGCCGCGGCGCTATCCGCCTGTGGAACCGCGATGAGCACGTGATTCCTCGGATCGAAGTATTTCCGCAGGCCCCGTGTTCCAGCCGCGTTCTGGCCCCATAGTGTTTGCGTCCCTGCCAAAAAGCACACGCCCACGAGCAGGATGGTCAATGTCCTGGTTTTCACAAAATACCCTCCAATCGTCGATTTTGTTTGAATTTCTCGGAGAACAGCGAAACCTCAGTCTGTGGAACTGAAAGCCGCAGACCTTGAATTTGGAGTGAAATTATCCGCCCGGTCGTCAACGCGGTCAAGCTGAAAAGATTCAGGGGTAGTTCTGCAAGGTGAGCTTTCTTTGCGCCCTTCGCGGCATTCCCGGGCGCAGTTTGCGGTTTACAGCTTGACTGCAACGACGCAAAGAGCAATCCCCAAAGCGCGGAGAAAATTGCAGCACGATGGCAACCGGAGCCGTGCTAGAATCCCGCTCGGCTTATCGAGAGGAAACATCGTCGGCCATGAAAGCTCCGGTTGGCGCCGTGCCCAGTTTGCACCTGATCTTTAATCTTTTGCATCTGATCTATCGAGGTCCTGCATGTGCAGAAATATCAAAACCCTGTTCAACTTCGAGCCGCCGGTGAATGCCGAGGAGGTTCGAGCAGCTTCATTGCAGTTTGTGAGAAAGATCAGCGGCTACAACAAACCCTCAAAGGCCAACGAATCTGCGTTCCTGGCTGCAGTCGATGAGATCGCCGCCATCTCGGATCGTCTTCTCCATTCGCTTGAAACCACCGCGCCGCCGAAGAATCGAGAAGAAGAGGCTGCGAAGGCGAAAGCACGCGCCGCAGAGAGATTCGGGGCGTGAGTCAGTTCTTCGCGTATTGTGGCCGAGACTTCTGCGGCTGATCCCTCGATTATTCCCCGCAAGTTGTTGAGTCTTCGTGTAAGTTGTTGAAACTATCTGTAAGTCGTTGAAGTATTAGCTATTAGATATTGTGCAAGAAACTCCTCTCTCCGCGAGGCTCCAGGAGCGCGTTGTTTCCTGGGATGGACCCCGAGGCCCACCCCGACCATTCTTCGCGTTCCTAGGGCCGTTTCCGGCGCAGGAAATGGCGTTCCTGACGAGGGTCACAGCCCCTGGTGCAGGGCCCCCGGTGATCTTTCCGGGCAATATCTCGCAGTTACAATAGATTCAATGACTTAGGCCGAATTGGGTCGAGCGGCGGGCAACTCGACTGAGATTGCGACCATCTAAGCCACTGAAAAGGCTAGATCCCCGTTTAGAACGCGAAAGTTAGAACGCGAAGGAAATAAGGACTGCCATGAAAACTAAAATTAGTTCGATCGCTGTACTGATCGTTGTGTTGGCGACGACGCTTGCCCTCGCCGCACCCAAGGCGCCCAAGGCAAACTCTTCGCAAGATGTCCCGGGGTTTCCAGGCACGCTGGTCAATGCACGCTTTGTCTATGTCACCAGCTACGACGGCGACCAGTTCGATATTAACTTGCTTCCCGAAGACCGTCAGGCGATTGCAGCGGTCGAGGATCAGTTGCAGAAGTGGGGCAAGTTCACGCTGGTGTATGAACCGCGCCAGGCCGATATCGTTCTGATGGTCACGGGCCGCCCTTCCGAAGATATTCTCGCGGTGTATGACGCGCACGGCTGGCCGCACAATCAATACCTGTGGCGCATGATGGGCCGCGGCGGCCTGCAGTCGGGTGAGACGCCACTGCTCACAAATCTGGAGAAGGCGTTCGACAAGGCGACCGCAAAGTAGACACGAGCCTGCAACGAGGGAGGGGCTCCTCCGCCCCTTCCTTTCTGCGTCGAGCACCAGTTCGCTGATCCGCCTTGGATGACGTTCTCCACACCTTCGAAAGCGAACACATACTGCAAACAAAGCGTTTTCGCCTGTGGCGCGGACGGTACCCCCTTACTTGAGTTTCTTGAGTCCTGCGGGCGGGGTTGTGTAGAGTCAGAGCATCTTTCCCATTCAGGCAAACTCGCATCCGTGGCGGGATATCCCCTTTCTTTCGCAAAGCACGCGAAGAGAAAGGCTGCCCGGAACTCTTCTTGTGCTGACGGTGTTGCTGGGTTGCATTTCGGGTGCAGTCGGCCAAGCCGGAAGGAGCGGCGATGGTGGTGAGGCTTCCGGGCTGCGCCGAGAGGGGCAGCCGAGAGCGGTTGTCCCCGCACATTCCGTTGCGCTGCCGGCCGTTGATGCCGTCATCCAGAATGCGATTTCTGATGGGACCATTCCTGGGGCAGTTCTGATCGTCGGTCATGACGGGGCCGTGATCTACCGGAAGGCTTATGGGGCGCGGGCTGTGGAGCCTCGGCGCGAAGCCATGACTTTGGATACGGTGTTTGATCTGGCGTCGCTTACCAAGGTGATTGTTACTGCTACAGCAGTGATGCAGCTGGTGGAACAAGGCAAGGTGCGGTTGAATGATCCGGTGGCGAAGTATTTGCCGGAGTTTGCGCAGAACGGAAAAGAAGACATCACGGTGCGCCAATTCTTGACGCATTACTCGGGGCTGGAGCCGGATCTGGATTTGAAGGCGGCGTGGGAGGGGAAGGCGACGGCTTACCGGATGGCGTTTGCGGAGACGCCACAGGATGCGCCGGGGTCGAAGTTTTCCTATAGCGACATCAACTTTATTGTGCTGGGCGCGCTGGTGGAACGCGTTTCAGGTGAGACGCTGGATGAGTATGCGGCGCGGAATATTTTTGTGCCGCTGAAGATGATGCGGACGCGGTTTGTGCCTCCGGTGGCGCGGGATGGGTGGATCGAAAAGATCGCGCCGACCCAGTATGACGAGCATGAGCGCATGCTGCGGGGGGTGGTGCACGATCCGACGGCGCGGCGCATGGGCGGCGTGGCGGGGCACGCCGGGTTATTTTCTACCGGGGATGATCTGGCGAAATTTGCCCAGGCTTTGCTGAACGGCGGTGACGGGATTTTGTCGGCGCTGTCGGTGGAGAAGATGACGCGGCCGGAGCAGCCGCCGTCAGCGCCGGTGCTGCGCGGGTTTGGGTGGGACATTGATTCTCCGTTTTCGTCGAATCGCGGGGATCTGTTGCCGGTGGGAGGGTTTGGGCACACGGGGTTTACGGGAACATCGATGTGGATCGATCCGACTACCCAGACCTACATCATTTTGCTGACGAATGCGGTGCATCCGCGGGGAAGGGGAATGCGATTGCCTTGCGGTCTAAGGTGGCGACGGCGGTGGCCGCAGCTTTGCCGTTGACTACCAGCGAGAAAGAGGCTTTGCGCTGGGAGAGCATTACTGGCTACAACGAGGCGCAGAGCGCGGCGCGGCGGATGAGCACGCGCAACGGCAGCGTGAAGAATGGGATTGATGTGCTGGAGGAGCATGGGTTTGATGTGCTGCAGATTGCGGGGCGCAAGAAAAAGATTGGAGTGGTGACCAATCAGACGGGAGTGGATTGGGACGGTCGGCGGACGATTGATGTGCTGGCGGGGGCTGCGGGAGTTTCGCTGGATGCGATCTTCAGTCCGGAGCATGGGGTTACGGGATCGCTGGATACGACCGATATTCATAATTCGAAGGACGCGGCTACCGGGATTCCGGTGTACAGCGTTTATGGCGGCACCGATGCGGCGCGGCGGCCGGCGGCGGATGTGATGAAGTCGCTGGATGCGGTGGTGATTGATATTCAGGATGCGGGCGTGCGGTTTTATACCTACGAGACTACGCTGGGATATTTTCTGGAGGCGGCGGCTGCGGCGGGAGTTGAGGTGATTGTGCTGGACCGGCCTGATCCGATTACGGGGTCGTTTGTGCAGGGTCCGGTGGCGGATGCGGGGCACGAGAGCTTCACGAATTACTGGACTCTGCCGGTGCGGCATGGCATGACTCTGGGCGAGCTGGCGAAGATGTTCAACGCGGAACGGAATATTAACGCCAAGCTTACCGTGGTGCCGATGGAGGGATGGCAGCGCGGGGATTGGTTTGATTCTACGGGGCTCGGGTGGGTGAATCCGTCGCCGAATTTGCGGAGCGTGACCGAGGCGGCGTTGTATCCGGGTGTGGCATTGATTGAAGGCACGAATGTTTCCGTGGGACGGGGGACCGATACTCCGTTTGAGTTGGTGGGCGCGCCGTGGGTCAAGAGCCGGGAATTGGCGGCTTATTTGAATGCGCGCGGCATTGCCGGAGTGCGGTTTGTGCCGGTTACATTTACGCCTTCGGCTTCGGTTTATAGCGGATTGAAATGTGATGGCGTGAATGTTGTTTTGACGGAGCGGAATGCGCTAGATGCTCCGGAGTTGGGGATTGAGTTGGCGGCGGCTTTGAGGAAACTGTATCCGGCGGATTTCAAGATGGAGCGCATGGCGGAGTTGCTGGTGAATCAGGCGGCTTACGATGGGTTGGTCGCGGGGAAGGATCCGCGGCGCATTGCGCAGGACTGGCAGGAGGATTTGGAGAAGTTTGAGGTGGTTCGGAAGAAGTATTTGATGTATTAGCGACTGGCATTCATCTCGTGCAGCAGGAGTGCTTTATCGCGCAGGTCGCAAGAAAAGCCGCGGAGGACGCGGAGAAATTCGACGCGGACAGGCACCTTCGTGACGGTGAATTCGCATCTTAGGCTCTAGTTGCGTGGTATTCTCGGGCTGATGCAGCGCGTGCGACATTCGTCTGCGGGAGGTTGCCATGCGGTTGGCATTGGCTATATTGCTGATTTCTGGAGTGGCGTTCGGGCAGGATGCTGCGCCACGGTCGCCTGCGGCTCCGGCGGAGCCGGCTGCAGCTACGCCAGCGACTCAGAGTCCTGTCGCGGCTCCGGCTGCTGATCCGCATGTGGTAACAATTCCAGCCGGAACGAAGATTCCGCTTTCTCTGGAGCAGGCCATCTCGACCAAGAACGCTCGCGAGGGCGATGCGGTTTATGCCACCACGGCATTTCCGTTTGTCGTGGATAACCGCGTAGTTGTCCCCGCCGGCTCGTACGTGCAGGGGACATTTCGCACGTGGAGCGCGCTGGGCACGGGCACGGGCGGGCGGAACTGCTGATGCACTTTACGTCGATTATCTTTCCCAGCGGTTACACCGTGATGCTGCCGGGGTCGGTGGAGAACACGCCGGGGGCGGAGAACAAGTCGGTCAAGGATTCGGAAGGGACGATTCAACAGGACAAAGATACGGGGAAGAGAATCGAAGAAGCTGCCAAGGGAGGCGTTTACGGGACCATGGGCGGGGCCACGGCGGGAGGGTTGGCCACCGGAGGGCTGAATGGCGCGCGCGTGGGTGCGGGAGTGGGTGCGGCGGCAGGGATCGCGTGGGCATTGCTGAAACGCGGAGCCGATGTGAAGCTGGAAGTGGGAACGTCGCTTGAGATGGAGATTCAGCGTCCGATTACGGTGGATGCCACGCGGATTGCCGTGGCGAAAGCGGGGCCCTAGAGAGTCAGTTTTTATGGCACCGCTGAAGTCGTGCCCTTTTCGATCCGCCCCTGCGTTAATCTTCCGGGAAATTCCCTTCAACCTTTTGCGCTGGCGGTGTAGCTGAAGGGATAGCTCTGGGCGTTGATCTCGCGGCGCAGATCTTCGAAGATGTCGTCGGGCATCTTCAGGAAAACCTGAACGACCTCGGGATCGAACTGGCGGCCAGCCCAGGCCTGGATCTCTTTGCGGGCTTCGGTGAGAGTTCTGGCTGGGCGGTAAGGGCGGTCGGAGATGATGGCGTCGAGCGTGTCGGCGACTGAGAACATTCGCGCACCCAGAGGAATTCCTCCGCCCTTCAGTCCGCGAGGATAGCCGGTGCCATCGAAATGTTCTTGATGCGAGTAAACAATCTCGCAGGCTTCGGCGAGGAACGGAATCTTTTTGAGCATCTGGTAGCCATGATAGCAATGCTCGCGCATGATCGTCACTTCGTCGTCGTCGAGTTTGCCGGGTTTGCGCAGAATGTCGTCCGGAATTGCCATCTTGCCGATGTCGTGCAGGAAAGCGCCGCGGGCGATTACGAGGATTTGTTCGCGGGGCACGCCCATGGCGCGGGCGATGGCAATCGTAAACGCAGTAACGCGGCGGGAGTGGCCTTCGGTTTCGGCGTCTTTCAAGTCGAGTGCGTCGCCGAGCGCCTCCAGGGTGATGTCGTAAGAGCGCTCCAGATCGTCCATGGCCGCCTGCAGCTGGTCGGTGCGGGCCTCGACCAGAGATTCCAGATTGGTTTGGTAAGTGCGGTTTTCCACCTTGAGCCGGCGATTTTCGAGAGCACGGCCGACCGCGTTGAGCAACTGTTCGCGCTCGAAGGGTTTGAGCAAGTAGTCATACGCTCCATTGCGGATGGCTGCGAGCGCGACGGAAATATCATGGACGGCCGTGACCATCACGACCGGCATGTCGGGAAACCTCTCTTTAGTGCGTTCGAGCAGGCCGATGCCGTCGAGGTCGGCCATCATCAAGTCGGAAAGCATGAGTTCAAATACTTCGCCGGAATTGAGCAAGGCGAGGGCTTCCATGCCGGAACTGGCCTGCTTCCAGTAATAGCCGGCGGCGGCCAGGATGGCGCAAACAATCTCGCGAATTGCCTCTTCGTCATCCACTACTAGAATTCGGTCGGGCATAACTGTCTCAGGATACTATCGGCGATTCTACGCCAGTTGTTAGGTTCCGAAAGTAACCACCCAGGTCCGGAAAGCGCATCGATAACGGGGCAGAGCATGGTATTCAGAAGCAGGGCACTGTTGCGTCTGAAATAAGGAAGTGAGCCAAACGCGCCCTTCGGTCGCTTGCGCTCTCTCAGGGCAGGCTCCGTGGATTGGCGCGGTTTGCCCAGATTGCTCACTGCGCAAGGAACGCTGGTTCGGAATGACAATCGAAAAAAGATGAGCGCTTCCCTCTGGACAACTTGGAATACCGCACAGTCGGCGCTCGCCGGGCTGAAGGCCGGGGAGTGGGCGGTGCTGTTTGGGTTGGGAGCTTCGCTGCTTGTGCTATCAGCACTGCGGGAGCGATATCTTTTGGTTTGGACGGCGGGGTGGGCGCTGCTGGCCGGTTCACGGCTGGCCGGCGTGCACGGGGCTGGGATGGGAATCCCGGAGCGCTTTGTTCCGGCGGTGGAACAAGCGGCATTCGTGGTTGCGATGGGGCTGTTTGGGGGCGCGATCTTTGCTTATATCCGGGCGCGGGAGTTGTTTGCGCCGCTGGCTGCGATCACCGTGATCGTGGCAGGCCTTGCGGTGGCTCGCGTTTTGCTGTGGCCTGATTCTCTCCCCCTGCGCGTTGCTCTGGAAGTTTCTTACCGAATCGTTTTACTGACAGCAGCCATTGCGTTACTGCGCGCCCGCCGGGGACGTTGGGAACTGGGAGCGTGGCTGCTGGCGGCGTGTTTGCTGACGCAGCATTTGAGTTGGCCTCCGTTCACAAGCCAGGTTCCGGCGAAGATTTTTGTTGCGGCAGACGTGTTGCTGGGATTGAGCATGCTGCTGGTTGTGTTTGGTGAAGCGCGCGCGCGGAGCCGACGGTTGAAGGTCCTGCGGGCATTGACGGAAAGTATCGTGCTCGCTCAACAGCAGGGCGGCATGATGGAAGACGCGCTGGTGGAATTGCGGCAGCTGACCAGGAGTAAGGCTGCGTGGTTCCGGCTGATTGAGGGCGGGAACCTGATTGCGACGCACGCAGTAGGAGTGTCGCAGGACTTTTTGCGCGAGGCCGGTGCCGCGGGGTTAACCCAGAGTGTGTCGCAGATGCTCGAGCGCGGCAAGCCGGCGACGGCGCGCAGGAATGCGGCGAGCCCTGAGGATTCGGGACTGCTGAGGTCAGAAAGACTTCACGCTGTAGTAATGGTTCCGGTGCTGGGCAAAAAGTCTGCGATCGGCCTGCTGGTCCTGGGCGGTGACGGCACCAGAAAGATGACGGCCGAAGAACTGGAGTTCCTGGAGACGTGCGGGAGGCAGTTGGGGATCGCGATCGAGAATTTCCGTTTACTCGAGCAGGCGTTGCGCTCGCAACGGCAGTGGCGGAACACGTTCGATTCTGTGCACGACATCATCCTGGCGCACGATGCGGATTTTCGCATCATCAAGGCGAATCAGACGCTGCTGGAGCAGGTGGAAATGGCGTCGGCCGACGTGATCGGCAGCACCTGTGAGTCGGTGTTGCCGCACCGTTTGGGCGAGTGGACGGGGTGCCCTTACTGCGCGCGCGGAGGTGAGGAAATCAGCGAAGGAGCCGATCTGTGCTTTGGCGGTTTCTCGATGGTTTCCACGTCTTCGTATACGGAGCAGGGAAGCAAGCAGAAGGGGACGATCCACATCGTCCGCGATATCACGGAGCGGAGGTCGGCGGAGGAGAAATATCGTCTGCTGTTTGAGCAAGTGCAGGAAGGCGTGTATGTAGCCACGCCCAGCGGGCGTTTGCTCGATTGCAACGACGCCTTTGTGCACATGCTGGGATATGAAAAGCGGGAAGAATTGCTGCCGCTGAACCTGGACGAAGATATTCGCGTGGATGCTGGGCAGCGGGAAGCTTTTCGCAGGGAGATTGATCAGCAGAATTATGTGCGGAACTTCGAAGTGACGATGCGGCGCAAGAATGGAACGCTGCTAGTGGCGGCCGAGAGCAGTTTTGCCACTCGGGATGCGGCGGGGGGAATCGAACGGTTTCAAGGCTTTGTTCTGGACGTGACGGAGAAGCGGCGCGCTGAAGACGAGATGCGTCGTCGCAATCGTGAACTGAATGCCCTGAACGCCATGGCGGTGGTGGCGACCCAGTCTTTCGATCTGGATGAAATTCTGAACCTGACATTGCGGCAGGTGGTTTCGTTATTTGGGGCGGAGAGCGGAGCGGTCTATCTTTCGGATTCGGATGCTCCGACCTATCGTCGGCGTGCGGCATGGGGGCCGCGCAGCCGGGACAAATCGCGGCCGGCGGAAATCAGTTTTGCCGAGGGCTTCGGAGATCTGGTGATGCGGTCGCGCGCGGAAGTGATCACGGCGGAGTATCTGCCGCATCTGAAGGGAGCGGTGGCGGAGTTCATTAGTTCCGACAGCGACGGCTCATGGATCTGGGTGTTGTTCTGGGGCAAGGATAGTCCGATCGGCATGATGGGACTGCGCAGCCAGGCGGAGTACGAATACTCCAGCGGAGAAGAGAACCTGATGGTGGCGATTAGCCGGCAGTTGGCCACCACAATTGAAAAAGTTCGCCTGTATGAAGAGACCTGCAAAGCGTACGAAGATCTGCGGCGCACGCAGGAGCAACTGCTTCAGAGCGAGAAAATGTCGGCGGTCGGGCAGTTGATTGCGGGCGTGGCGCATGAGTTGAACAATCCGCTGACCGCGATTCTGGGTTATGCCCAGTTGCTGGAAAGTGAAGGACTGAACGAGCGCGCGCAGGACTATGTAGGCAAGATGTTCAAACAGGCGCAGCGCACGCATCGTGTAGTGCAGAACTTGCTCTCGTTTGCGCGGCAAAGGAAGCCGGAGCGGTCTGAAGTAGATATCCGCAAGGTGCTGGAAGAAACACTGACTCTCCGCGATTACGATCTCAAAATTAACCACATTGTGGTGGAAAAAGATCTGGGGGCGGAGGCGGGACTGGTGGTGGCCGATCCGCACCAGTTGGAGCAGGTATTTCTGAACATCATCAACAATGCGGTGGATGCGGTGCTGGAGGCGAAACGGTCTGGGAAGTTGAAGATCCGCGTTTATTGCGAAAAGGGCGCTGTGTGCACGCAGTTTGCCGACGATGGTCCGGGGATCAAGGATCCGAAGAGAATTTTCGATCCGTTCTACACCACGAAGAGCGTGGGGAAGGGAACGGGGCTGGGGTTGAGCATCTGTTACGGGATTGTGAAGGAACACGGTGGCGATATCACGGCGCACAATGCCACCGACGGCGGGGCGGTGATCGAAGTGCGCCTGCCGATGGCGGTCGCGCCGGGCGCGGCAGTGGAAGCGGCGCCAGTTGCTCCGCCGAAGCGGCAAGGCGCCATTCAGGGCCGTGTACTGCTGGTGGAAGAAGAAGAGGCCGTGCTGGAGTTCGAGCGCGATGTGCTGGCTGGGGCCGGCGCTGACGTGGTGACGGCGAGCAGGAGCGAAGATGTGAAGACGCGGCTACTTTCCGAGCCGTTTGACGTACTGATTATGAGCGGTAAAATGCCGGCGGACTGGAACGCCAAAGAAGCCTACCTTTGGCTAAAACAAAACTGCCCGGAGATGGAGAAGCACGTGCTGTTTACTTTCTCCCATGGAGTGGAGCAGGCCGATGCGCGAGCGTTCCTGCAGGAAAACAACATACCCTACCTGGTGAAACCCTTTGAAGTGGCAGAGCTGATTTCGCAGGCGAGGCGATTGCTGCAGAAGGCACAGGCCGCGGCTGCTTCCGCGAGCTAGCGAAAACGTTCCATTAAAGTTGCGCACGCAAGCTCTTCACCAAGCGGCGGAGAGCTTTTTCGTTGCGCCGATACCAGCGCCATTGGCCCTGCTTCGCGGCATCGACCAAACCCGCTTTGGTAAGGATCGCCATGTGGTGCGAGATGGTAGGTTGGGAGAGGTGCACACGTTCTTCAATGTCGCCGGCGCAGAGTCCATTCTTTGCGATCGAGGGGGCGCTGGCGGAAACTTGACCGCGTTGTTTCAGGGCGCCGAGAATGCGTCGCCGCGTGGGGTCTGCAATGGCATGGAGAGTATGGTCCAGCGAGCTGGTCATGGGGACTAGGAATAACTGTTAAATTGACGGTTGTCAATATGCAAAAGTAAAAGGGGTAAGAAGACAGTCAGGCACGCTGCCGCGCGGCCCGCAGCCATTCGATGCGAGTGAATTCGAGATAGCGCACGTCACTATCCGGTTGCGAACAGTTGGATTGGTTCAGGTGAGGAGCCAGCGTGCCGCCGCGGATCCAATAGCCGGTTTCATCCTGCTTGAGGATGGTGGAGTCGAGCGGGTCCATGCCGTGCAGCTTGAAGATGACACGGCGGTTCAGAAGGGGGCCGGGCTTCATAAGGTTTTGTTGTTCTTTGTGTCTACTTCTTTAAGATCGGACTATATCCGTCATTGATGAGCCGTGAGCGCATGGTCTCGGCGTCTTTGATATCAGTGAAGGGACCGACCTGCACGCGAAATAGTTTGTCGGTGGCGGAGTTGCTGGCGACGAAAGCGGGATACTGTTTTTTCTTGAGAGCGTCGACCAGAGCTTCAGCATCATCTTTCTTGCTGACCGCCGCGACCTGCACGTAATAGCCGGTGGTGAGGATCCCAACCATGGGATCGGGCTGGTTGGCCCCTGGCTGAGCTTGTGTGCCGGCAGCGGATGCTCCTGTTGAAGCCGCAGGTGCTTGCGCGGCGGGCGTTGGATTTGAGGATCCCGAGCTAGTCGCGGCTGGCGTCAGTTGAGCATTGGCGTCCTTTTGTTCGACCGATTTGTAAAAAGTCATCGGTGCGGCGGGTTGGGCGGATGACGAACCGGCGGGCTTGGGGCTGTTGGAAACGGCGCTCACCGGAGCCGTGGTGCTGCCCGTGGCGAGCCCGGAGTCCGACTTGCGGCCCAGGGTGTAGCCGAGCGCGAAGAAAACCGCGCAGACAATCACCAGGCCGAAGAACAGGCCCAGCAGCTTCGTGGTTCCTAATGTGATTTCAGTGTCTTGTGAGGAATCCACAACAATTTACCTCAGGGGCTAAAGCCCAGGTTTCATCGCACATCCTTATCGTAGCGCTGAAGCGCTGCACCACCCCCGCCCGACCGCACCGGTAAACCAGGGCTCATGCCGCCTTGTCATCGCCCTTGGCCAGCAGTTTCTGCAGGCCCGAGAAAAAGTCCACGGGGACGGGGAAGATCACGGTGGTATTTTTCTCGACGCCGATTTCCGTCAGCGTCTGCAGGTAGCGAAGTTGCACGCTGACCGGCTCGGTGGCCAGCAGATGGGCGGCGTCCACCAGGCGCTGCGCGGCCGAGAACTCGCCCTCGGCATGAATGATTTTAGAACGCTTTTCGCGTTCAGCCTCCGCCTGTTTGGCCATGGCACGCAGCATGGATTCCGGCATGTTCAACCTGCTTCACCTCGACATTCGTTACTTTCACGCCCCAGGGCGAAGTGTGCTGGTCGAGAATGCTTTGCAGACGCAGGTTGATCTTTTCGCGGTGAGCGAGAAGTTCATCGAGTTCCTGTTCGCCGAGCACGGAGCGCAGCGTGGTTTGGGCGAATTGCGAGGTCTGGTAGACGTAATTGGAAACCTCGACGACGGCCTTGTTGGGATCGATGACTCGCAGAAAAATGACGGCGTTCACCTTCAGCGTGACGTTGTCGCGAGTGATGATGTCTTGCGGCGGAACTTCGAGTGCTTCCTGGCGCAGCGACACCCGGACAATGCGGTCGACCGGAGCAAACACGAGCACCACTCCGGGACCCTTGGCGGTCGTCAACAGGCGGCCCAGGCGGAAGATGACTCCGCGTTCGTACTCGGCCAGAATCTTGATGGAGCTGATCAAGTAGAGGGCGACGATGATGATGACGACTGCGGGAATACCGAACTCCATACTAATGCCTCCGCGCCTGCAACAGACAAGGCGCCGCTGAGGCGGATTGTAACGCAATGCCGAGGCGAGGGAGCGGAATTCGGATAGGGGTGGTTGCTTGCGCTGGTGCGCCGTGAATTTTAGAGAGCAACCGGCGCCGGCGCGTTCCGCGTCGCGGCCACGGGATCGACCTGAAGCAGAAGGCCGTCTATCCGGCGCACCACCACAGTTTGGCCAGGAGACACATCGGCGGAAGAGACTGCATCCCAGAGTTCGCCGTGGACGAAGATCTTTCCATTTGGCGAGAGCGGAGTCTGGGCGATGCCCGTCTCACCGATCAATCCCTGAGCGCCGGAAACCATCTTATTGCGGCGCGCTTTGAGCGCGATGCCCATCAGGAATGCGGTGATCAAGCCGAGCGGAATGCTCACTGCGAGGGCGGTGAGCAGATGCACGCGCATTTCCGGGATAGGGGAATCGACGAGAAGGAGTCCTCCGAGAGATAGCAGAGCGATGCCACCAATCGTGAGCACGCCGTGAGTGGCGAATTTGGCTTCGGCTGCGAAAAGCGCGAAGGCCGCTAGAATGAGGCCCAGCGCGGCAAAGCGCGTGGGCAGTAGATTAAGGGCGAACGCCGCAATCAGAATGAAGACTACGCCAACGGTTCCGGGAACGACCGCGCCGGGATGATTAAATTCAGCATAAAGCGCGAGAGCGCCGATCGCGAGGAGAATGAAGGCGACGTTCGGGTCCATCAGGTAGCTGAGGATTTGCTCTTTGAGCGTCATGCCGAATGGCACAACGGGCTGCCCGGAAAGCTTCAAAGTCACTTCCTGACCGTTGAAGCGCTTGAAACTCTTGCCTTCCATCTGGCGGAAAAGATCCTGCTCATCGGCGGCCACGTAGTCGATTAGGTGTTGAGAGAGCGCTTCCTGTTCGGTAAAGGACTTGGACTCCATGACGGCGCTTTCCGCAGCCTCGACATTGCGGCCGCGCCGGGAGACGACTGAGCGCATCAGGGCCGCAGTGTCATTCTCAATTTTGCGCTTCATCTCATCGTCAACCTTGGGCGCGAAGGGGCCAATCAGCACGGGATGCGCCGCTCCAGCGTTAGTCCCCGGAGCCATTGCGGCAACATCAGCCGCTTCGAGGATGAAGATTCCCGCGGAACCGGCGCGGCTCCCGCTGGGCGCAACGTAGAGGATGACAGGAACGGACGAGTTCGTAATCTTCTCAATGATGTGGCGGGTTGACTCGACCAAGCCTCCGGGAGTATTGATCTCGATCAATAAGGCTTGATCGTTGCGGCGCTGGGCTTCGTCAATGGCGCGGGCGATGTATTCCTGAGTGATGGGTTGAATGGTGTCGTTGACCACGATTTTTAGAACTTCGGCTGAAGAGAAGGAACTGAGAACAAAAGCCACCATGAGGGCGAGAAAAATGCGCGAGATTGGATTGCTTTTCATTGGCCGCCAACCGCCTGCAACAATATTCTTACTCTCATTTATGCCCCACGGCAGACATTTCTTCGATCTCCCTCGTGCCGGGATTCCCGGAGCGCTCGCCACTCCAGCCGGGAAGACTCGTGCTGCCGGTGATCAGGCGCGCACCACGCTCGTAGGTGAAATAAGACCATGCCCATTGAATAAAGACCAGCACGCGATTTTGAAAACCAATCAGGAAAAGAATATGGACGAATAACCATGCTAACCACGCTATGAATCCCGAGATGTGAATCTTCCCGAATTGCGCGATTGCGGCGGAGCGGCCAATGGTGGCCAGGCTGCCTTTGTCGAAGTAATGGAATGGAGGACGGGGCTTGCCTTCGGCATGAAGCTCTCGCCGAATGAGTTTTGCGACGTAACGGCCTTCGAGGATAGCGACCGGCGCCACGCCGGGAAGCAGTTTGCCGGATTCATCCTTCAGCGCGGCCAAGTCTCCGATTACGAAAACCTCAGGATGGTTGGGAAGGCTGAGATCGGGGTTAACCAGCACACGCCCGGCGCGATCGATGGGCACGCCAAGCTTTTTGCCCAGCGGCGAAGCGGCAACGCCCGCGGCCCATAGGATGACGGCTGCTTTCATCGACGCGTCGCCCATGTAAATTACGCCGGGCTCAATCTTCGTCACCATCGTCGAGGTGAGCACTTCCACGCCGAGGCGCTGCAATTGCTCGAGCGCGCTGCGCGAAAGATCTTCGGGATAGGCAGGGAGGACGTGCGGACCGGCTTCGATGAGATGGATGCGAGCGCGGCGCGGATCGATGGCGCGGAAATCTTGAGCGAGGGCGTGACGGCAGATTTCGGCGAGGGTTCCGGCGAGTTCCACGCCGGTGGGGCCGGCGCCGACGACGACGAAGTTCAACGGGTCGTTACCTTCGCCCGCAGAGGCGCGTCGCTCGGCGAGTTCGAAGGCAAGCAGAACGCGGCGGCGGATTTCGAGCGCGTCCTCGATAGTCTTGAGGCCGGGAGCGAGGGGTTGCCACTCGTCATGGCCGAAGTAGGCGTGGCTGGCGCCGGCAGCGACGATGAGGGAATCATACGGAATTTCCTGGGTTTCGTTTTCTACAGCGGTTTGCACCACGCGGCGTTCGAGGTCGAAGCCAGTGACCTCAGCCATGAGCACGTCGACGTTCTTGTGACTGCGCAGAATGGACCGGATCGGCGCAGCGATCTCGCCGGGAGAGAGGCCCGCCGTGGCTACCTGATAGAGCAGCGGCTGAAAGGTGTGATGATTTTTCCGGTCGATGACAGTGATGCTTACAGGTGCACGCGCCAGCGCCTGGGCGGCGTTCAGGCCGCCGAAGCCCGCTCCCACGATCACTACGCGATGTGCCGTCTGGCCAATCATTTTCTTGCCCATCACGGTCCTACTCTATAAGATTCAGCGCGATGGCAATCGGCTCCACAAGATCGACGCGGCTAAGTTCGGCCGCGGACTCGCATCTGGCGTGGGTACGTTGGCTCGTCCCATCGGCGACTGATCTGATTTTCGTGGCGCTGTTGGGGCTGTTGACGATTACCGTGCTGTCAGTGCGCTTACTGGGCGATGCCGGAATCGGCTGGCACATTCGCACCGGGCAAATGATTCTGGCGACGCATGAGATTCCCCGCGTCGATCCGTTTTCCTCCATGGCCGGTCAGCCTTGGTATGCGTGGGAGTGGCTTTACGACGTGGTCGTTGGTTGGCTCGATAGCGCGGCGGGGCTGAACGGCGTGGTGCTGCTCACGGCTTTAATTATCGCCGGGTTGTTGGCCTGGACGTTTCGCCTGCTGTTGCGGCGGGGTGCGAATGTTTTGGTGGCCTTAGTCCTGGTATTGCTGGCGGCTTCGGCGGCGATGATTCATTTTCAGGCGCGGCCGCACGTGGTGAGTTGGCTGTTCACGGTGGTGTGGTTTTGGATTCTGGAGTCTGGTTCCGCTTCTTCCCACCGCTCCGCGATCAAGGGCCGGCGTTTGCCCCTGTGGATCTTGCCGCTGCTAATGGTGGTCTGGGTGAATGTCCATGGCGGATTTCTGGTTGGATTTGTGCTTCTCGCGATTTACTCGGTCGGCGCGGTGTGGCAGTGGTTCAAGCTGAAAGGTGATCGGTTCGAGGATGTCTTGGAGAAGATCCGGACCGGACGGCGCATTCGGGCACTGACATTCGCCGGCATTATGAGCGCGGCGGTCACTCTGCTGAATCCTTATGGTCTTAGGTTGCATGTTCATATCTACCGCTATCTTTCGAATCGCTTTCTGATGGATCACATTGACGAGTTTCAATCTCCGAATTTTCACTACGTGGCGCAGAAGTGTTTCGCTGGATTATTGCTGCTGACGCTGATTGCATTCGCCGCGAAACGGCGCGAAGCCAGCATGACCGAGGGCCTGGTGGTGTTGTTCGCGGTCTATTCGGGACTGTACGCGTCGCGCAATATTCCCGTCTCTTCGCTTCTGCTGATCCTGGTGATTGGGCCGTGGCTGTCGGATGGAATGGAGAGACTTGCGGAGAAACTCCCAGCGCGGGGAAGCGGAATTCGGCGCGATCTTGCCTCGACTTCGTTTCTTCAGCGAATGAAAGCGATGGAATTAAGTCTACCCGGCCATGTTTGGCCAATCGCAGCAATCCTATTGACTTGTTGGATCACAGCGCATGGAGGCAAACTGGGCACCACCCCACTGATGGACGCCCACTTTGACGCGAAGCGGTTTCCTGTCCGCGCCGTGGATTATCTGGGGAAGCACGACTTGCAGGGTCCGCTCCTCGGTCCCGATTATTGGGGCGGTTTCTTGATCTACCGGCTTTATCCTCGGGTGCGAATGGTGGTCGATGACCGCCACGATTTCTACGGCGAGGAATTCCTGAAGTCTTACTTGAAGATGGTGCATGTTGAGCCGGGCTGGCAAGAATTTCTGCAGAGCCATCCAGCCCACTACATGATTGTGCCCAATGGTTCTGCCCTGGCCAACATTCTTGCCGAAACCCACGACTGGCAGGCCATCTACAGCGACGATGTGGCGGTGGTATTTGCACCGCCACCATCGCCAACCCCGAAGTAGAGTCTCGCAAGGGAAGTGGTGCCGCCTGCCGAAGTTGCAAAACCGTTCACATTGACAGGGCCTACATTCTGCGCTATGTTCAGCGGCGCGGCAGCTACTACCGTGCAATCGTTGATGCCCCCGAGTGTCCTGCCATTCAGGGGAGCAAGAGTTGCAAGTCATTCTCCCAGCAAAGGACAAATTCTGATGAATCGCATTCTCTCTGGTCGTGGCAATCTGCGTCCGATGTTTGCGTGCTTATTCGTTCTGACCCTATCCATGGCGACGATGGCCGCCTATGCCCAGGACGCGCCGTCGGTCTCATTAACGCAGATCAGTTCTGATTCATTTACGGTTCCTCCCGGCCAACATGCCACCGAAGTTGAGCCGCACGTGCTCGCTAACGGCACCACGCTGGTGTCCGCGTTTCAGGTAGGTCGCATCGTCGGTGGCGGCGGCACCGCCATCGGCTGGGCCACTTCCTCCGACGGTGGTACAACCTGGTCGCACGGATTTCTCCCCGGCTTGACCACGGGAAATGGCGGCGGTCCCTACAGCGCCGCCAGCGATCCCGCCGTTGCCTACGACGCCAAGCACGGTGTGTGGATGATCGCAACTTTGCCCATCGGTTCTTCCGAGACGCCGGCCGTAGTGGTGAGCCGCTCAACCGACGGAGGGTTTACCTGGAATGATCCGGTCAACGTCGGAGGGAACGTAGTGAGTTCCGATAAGAACTGGATCGCGTGCGATAGCACGTCCACCAGTCCGTACTACGGTAATTGTTATGTGGAGTGGGACAATCCCTTCAACGGCGATGAGATTTTCATGAGCACCTCCAGCGACGGCGGCTTGACCTGGGGAGCGGCCACCGCGACGGCAAACAAGGCTACCGGCATTGGCGGGCAACCGCTGGTGCAGCCCAATGGCACGGTGGTCGTGCCGATTGAAACCTTTGGCATGTCCGCCTTCACCTCGACCAACGGCGGCGCAAGCTGGTCGGCACCGGTCAGCATCGCCAACATTCAAAGCCACACCGATGCCGGTGGAATTCGCAGCGGACCGCTGCCCACGGCGGCGATCGACGGCGCAGGCACAGTGTGGGTGATGTGGGAGGATTGCCGCTTCCGCAGCAAGTGCTCGACCAACGATCTGGTTTACAGCACCTCCAGCAACGGCACGACCTGGTCCGCGGTCACGCGCGTTCCCATCGACGCGACCACCAGCACCGTCGACCACTTCATTCCGGGGCTTGGCATCGATCCCACAACTTCGGGCTCAACCGCGCACGTCGCCATTCATTACTATTACTACTCGAACACTTCGTGCACGAAGTCAACCTGCAAGCTTTTTGTGGGCTACATTTCGTCGCACAATGGCGGCTCGACCTGGAATGCTTTCACAAAGCTGGCGGGACCGATGCAGCTGGGCTGGCTGCCCAACTCGCAGAACGGCCTGATGGTGGGCGATTACATCGCCACGGCCTTCACCAGCGGAGTTCCGCACGGCGTATTCGCAATCGCCGCCGCCAAGGTGGGGACGAAATTCAACGAATCAATGTACACGGCGCAGGGACTAAGCGTGCCCGAGGCCGGTCCGCAGTTCACTTCAGCCGGCGATAAGCCGTTGCACAACCTCTCTGACGCGATTGAGAAGGAGCGTCCTGAAAAAGGCGTAGTCCCGCCGTCGAGGCGCGCCGCGAAGCGCAGTTCGAAGTAAGCTTTTCCGATTTGTCATCCTGAGCGTAGGTTGTGCTTCGCGAAAGCGAAGCACAACCGGAGTCGAAGGACCTCTTTTACTTCCACAGCACACGGAAGTTGACAGGCATTCCTACGACGAGCCCAGCCGTACTACCTGCTAAACTTTCTCCGTGCCGCGCCTCACTCACCTCGAATGCACTCGCTGCGGCGAGCATTATCCCGCCGACCGTCCCCAAACCGTTTGCCCGAAAGATGGCGGCATCCTCTATGCTCGCTACGATCTTGCGAGCATCAAGAAAAGTTTCTCGCCGGCATCGCTGCTGCCGCTGGCGCCTACGATGTGGCGCTATGATGCCGTGCTTCCAGAAGCCACGCCGGTCTCGCTCGGCGAAGGATTCACTCCCATGCTGCGCAGCCGCGAGTTTCCCAACGTCTTCATCAAAGACGAAGGCCTAAATCCTACGGGATCGTTCAAAGCTCGCGGACTCTCCGCCGCGGTTACCATGGCTCGCCATTTCGGACTGAAAAAGCTTGCTATCCCCTCCGCCGGAAACGCCGCCGGAGCTCTTGCCGCCTACGCCGCCGCCGCCAACATCGAGGCCCACATCTTCATGCCCAAAGATGTGCCCATGGCCAACCGCATCGAGTGCGACTACTACGGCGCGCACGTAACGTTGGTCGACGGCCTCATCTCCGATTGCGCCCGCAAGATCGCCGAGGTGAAGGCTTCCGAGTCTTGGAAAAACGAAGGCCGCTCTAACGAAATAATGTTCGACGTTTCCACCACCAAAGAGCCTTATCGCGTCGAGGGCAAGAAGACCATGGGCTACGAGGTCGCGGAACAACTGGGATGGAAACTGCCGCAGGGAATTATTTATCCCACCGGCGGCGGTGTTGGTCTGCTGGGTATGTGGAAGGCCTTTGACGAGATGGAGCAACTAGGTTTCATTGGCCCTGAACGCCCGAACATGATTAGCGTGCAATCTTCAGGATGCGCCCCGATTGTTAAAGCATGGGATGAAGGTAAGGCGGCTGTAGAAGTGTGGCCGCACGCGTCGACTCTAGCCGCAGGCCTGCGTGTTCCCAAGCCTTATGGCGACTACTTGATCCTCGACATCCTAAAGAAAAGCGGAGGCCTCGCCCTCGCCGCCACCGACGCGGAAATCCTCGACGCCACTCGCCACTGGGCGAAAGTGGAAGGCATCTTCGCCGCGCCGGAGGGGGCTGCGTCACTCGTCGCTTATCAGAAACTACTGGCCAGCGGCTTCTTCGGTCCCGAAGATAGCGTTGTGCTCTTCAACACGGGCTCCGGCCTGAAATATTTGGATGTGCTGGATACGAAGGACGCAAGTGTAGAGCGGGCGCCCACGCCCGCTTCCCGCCCCATCGCGGGGATCATCGGACCGTATTAGGGAACCTACTGAAAACGTGTGTGGATTGGCAACGCGGTAGCTAGGTTGTGGGCGCTATAGCCTCATAGTGTCTTGGAGGTGGGAACGACGGCATCATCGCAAGACATAAGGCAAGAACCTAAAGGCAATGATGATCGACAGCAGGATGCCCGTCGCGACGACCCACACCTGTAGCACTTGTTCCCAATCGAGAGGAAGTCTTCTCAGGATCATCACCCTAGAAAACAGCGAGCGCTTTTTTTCGACGAGAAAGGTTCCTGTCGGTATCAGCGGGAACCAAATCAGCACAACGAACACCGTAGTCTTGAATCGCTCTATACGGGTTGTCGCGTCGTAGATGCGGTCGGCCTTTCCAAAACGGTCACGACCGATGCCGTAAGGGTGAAGAACGAAGAGCCTCCCGGCTTCTTTACGCTCTTCTTGCTTTCGTTGCTCTTCCTCCTCGGGAAAGGCGGCTAATCGTTCTGCGCTGTTAATTCCTCGCCGGGTAAGCTCATTGTTGAGCACGACATTACCTTCTGGGGTGAGATCCGCGGAATCGAGAGCCAGTCGCAACAGCTCTTCATCAGTCTTGTTCTGATATTCGTCGGCGAGATCCTGAATTTCCACGCGCGAATGTTAACCCTGATTGCGTTCTCGGCGCAAGCAGCCCTCGGGACGCCGGCCTTAGATCGCGATTTCATTCAGTGGTCCTCGCTGACAGGCCCATTCCTAAAGCGTAGTAGAATTCCATCCACATTCGAATATGACAACGACAGCGGCCTCCGACCGCACCATCTCCCTAGACTCGATCCTGGCGGCTCGCCAGCGCGTTTATCAGGCGGCAGTTCGCACGCCCCTGGTGCGGTTGTATTACGACGACGCGCCCGCAGAAATTTATCTCAAGCTGGAATCGTTCCAGCCCATCGGTTCGTTCAAACTGCGCGGGGCTTATAACGCGATCTCGCTGCTCAGTCCGGAACACCGCGCCAAGGGCGTGTGGACCGTGAGCGCCGGCAACGCCGCTCAGGGAGTGGCCCTGGCCGCCCGCATTCTGAAAACCCGATGCGAGGTCCTGGTCATGGATACCGCCCCGGCCGCGAAGCTCGATGCCATCAGGCGGCTGGGCGCGGGTATTATTCAGGCGTCGATGGACGAGTGCTGGACCGCGGTGATCGAGCGCAAGCATCCCGCGTTTCAGGGCGTCTTCGTTCATCCTTTCGACGATGACAATTTCATTGCCGGAAACGCCACGGCCGGTCTGGAAATTCTTGAAGACTTGCCGGACGTCACCGCGATCGTGGCCGGGTTCGGCGGAGGCGGCCTGAGTTGCGGGATCGCATCGGCGATGGCCGCGCTGAAGCCTGAGGTGAAAGTATTCGGCGCCGAACCAGAGACTGGCGCGCCTCTACATCTCTCGTTCCTCAAAGGTTCACCGCAGAAGTTTCCGGACTGGAAGACAAGTTTTGTAGACGGCTGCGGCGGCAAGTCGGTGCTGCCCAGCATGTGGACGCTGGCGAGCCGACTGCTGGCCGGCTCGATCGTCACCTCGCTCGAAGAAACCCGCCGGGCGATGAAGATTGTTGCAGCGCGCAATCACCTGATCTGTGAAGGCGCCGCCGCATGCGCCGTCGCCGCCGGCCTCAGCGGCAAAGCTGGCAGGGGCAAGGTCGTGTGCGTGGTCAGCGGCGGAAACATTGACCTCGGCAAGTTCGCGGAACTGGTTTCAGCTTCCTAGCCCTCGGAGTTCAGCCCTGGGCGCAGGAATTCTTCTGAGACATCCCAATCTCTTCATTGACTTGCCACCGCATGCCCCCTAATATAGTCGCGCACGGAGCGTGCTCCTTTTCTTGATCGGCAAGACCATCTCGCATTACCGCATTCTCGAGAAGCTGGGCGGCGGCGGTATGGGCGTCGTGTACCGGGCCGAGGACACCAAGCTAGGCCGCTTCGTCGCCCTCAAGTTTCTGCCCGAAGAGCTCGCCAAGGACCGCCAGGCCCTGGATCGCTTTCAGCGGGAAGCCCGCGCCGCCTCAGCGCTGAACCATCCCAACATCTGCACCATCCACGAGATTGACGAGGAAGACGGCCAGGCTTTTCATCGTCATGGAATTTCTGGAAGGCCAGACGCTGAAGCACCGCATCGATGGCCGTCCCATGGACACGGAAACCCTGCTCAATCTGGCGATCGAGATTGCCGATGCGCTCGATGCAGCGCACTCCAAGGGAATCATTCATCGCGACATCAAGCCGGCGAACATTTTCGTGACCAAGCGCGGGCAGGCGAAGTTGCTGGATTTCGGTTTGGCGAAACTGGCGCCGGGAAATCGTAACGGCACTTCGGAATCGGCGCTGCGAACCGCTGACGAACACGCGATGATGACCCTGCCCGGCTCCACTATTGGAACCGTGGCCTATATGTCGCCGGAGCAGGTTCGTGCCGAGGAACTTGATCCTCGCACTGACCTGTTCGCCTTCGGTTCCGTGCTCTATGAAATGGCGACTGGAGGCCTGGCTTTCCCAGGTAACAGCAGCGGCGTTATCTCAGAGTCCATTCTGAACCGCACCCCGCCACTTCCGTCGATCACGAATCCGAGTATCCCCGCAAAGCTCGAGGAATTGATTTTCAAGGCGCTCGAGAAGGAACGCGAGTTTCGCTATCAGACCGCGGCCGAACTGCGTGGAGACTTGAAGCGCATTAAACGCTCGCTCGACTCCTCACGCGTGCGGGCAGGGAGCGGAATCATACCAGCGTCGGGAACGACCGTGGCTCCTGCCGTTGTGACCGCTGCATCGCGCAAGAGCGTGATGGTCCCAGTACTGGTGGCCGCCGCCATCGCTCTGATCGCCGGAGTCGCCGCCGGAAAATACCTGTTGCAGCATTCAACCGTGCCAGCCGCTCTGCCCATCTACCATCCCCTCACTTTCCGCCGTGGGATGGTTCACGCCGCGCGTTTTGCTCCCGACGGCAAAACCATCATTTATAGCGCCGCGTGGGAAGGAAAGTCTTTACAGCTATTCACCACCCGGCCGGAAAGCCCGGAGTCGCATGAACTGGAACCGGCAGGGGCCGACGTTCTGGCGGTTTCGGCGACGGGGGAAATGGCGCTCTCGTTGCGCAGCCACCCCATCGCCCAATTCCTCTATTCCGGCACGCTCGCGCGGGTGCCTCTGGTTGGCGGTGCCCCGCGCGAGGTCATGGACAACGTCGAATGGGCTGACTGGTCTCCCGATGGAAACTCTCTGGCCATCGTGCGCCAGGAGCAAGGCCGGCATAGCCTGGAATTCCCGCCGGGCAAGGTGCTCTATCAGGCCGACGGATGGATTGGCCATCTTCGCATTGCGCCGAAGGCCGACGTCATCGCTTTTATCGACCACCCCGAACTGGGCGACGATGGTGGCGCGGTTGCCGTGGTGGATCTGGCTGGGAAAAAGACAACACTCTCCACCGGGTGGGACAGCATTCAGGGAATTGCATGGTCGCCATCGGGCGACGAGATTTGGTTTACCGCTACCCGCACTGGCGGCGACCGGTCGCTTTACGCAGTCAACCTTTCAGGTTCGGTAAGATTACTGGCGCGCGTCCCCGGAGAATTGACCCTGCTCGATGTGGACCGTGTGGGCAACGTGCTGCTGACCCGCGGCAATGACCGGGCGGGAATGATCGGTGTGACTCCGGGCGACATCAAGGAGCGCGACTTATCCTGGCTTGATTGGTCCGTTCCCGGCGATTTGTCCGCCGATGGCCGCATCGCGCTTTTTTCTGAAACCGGCGAGGGTGGAGGACCAAAATATGCGGTCTACATGCGCAAGACCGATGGTTCGCCCGCGATTCGCCTCAGCGAAGGATTTGGCACTGGCTTGTCACCCGATGGAAAATGGGCTCTGGCGCGCACCAACATTACTTCGCCTCCGCTGTTTCAACTTCCCACCGGGGTCGGCGAAGCCAAACTTCTTACTCACGACTCCATGAATCACCTGTGGGCGCGTTGGCTCCCCGACGGAAAGCAAATCCTGTTTTCCGGCAACGACGCCGGCCATGGCGTCCGTCTTTACGTGGAAAATCCCGAGGAAGCCAAGCCCCGCCCCATCACCGGGGAAGGAGTGAGCCCCTTCTTTGTAATCTCTCCCAAGGGAGACTATGTTGCCGGCGTCGGTCCGGATCACAAAATTTATCTTTATCCCGTGGCCGGTGGCGAACCCGTACCAGTTTCCGGCAATATGGGAGACGAGGCGCCCACCGGCTGGTCCGCGGATGGCCGCTCGATTTACGTTTTCCGCTTTGGAGAAATTCCCGCCAAAGTGTTTGAACTCGAGTTATCCACCGGGAAAAGAAAGCTATGGAGGGAACTACAGCCGGCGGATTCAGCGGGGATCGACACCATCCGCGGAATCACTATCACCCCGGACGCGAAGGCCTACATCTACGGCTATATCCGCACGCTATCTGATCTCTACGTGGTCGAAGGTTTGAAGTAGGGCCGGATAGTGCTGTTGCCAGCGTGCGCCCGAGGGTCAATGAGTGTGATCTAATTTCGTCAGTTATCAGGCCGCACCAACCCTACTCTTCTAACTCGCTTTCTTCCGGCGCATCGGTGGGGCTCGCAAACTCCATGCGATAGCCGTCGGGATCGGTAACCGGCACAACCCACAAACGGTTTCCCACATGGGGGCGTGTCCGCGTCTGAACTCCGCGCGATTTGAACTGGCGATAAAGGGCGAGCGCATCTTCGCACATGAAGGAAACCGAAGCGCCTGTCCCCAGCGTTTCCTTTGGCCGATTTTGCGGCCGGAACTCCTGCAGCATGATCGCGGCGTCACCAAGCTGAAGCCAGCACCAGCGAATTCTCCCGTCAGGATGGTCTTCGCTGCGGTCGGGAATCCAGTAGTTTTTCATTTTGAACCCAAGCCCATCCACATAGAACCGTAGAGAAGACTCCATGTTGGTGACGCCGAAAAACGGGACAGCCTGCTTAACGTTCACGCTTGTGACGGTTGCAACCTCCATGACTCACCTCACAAACACGTTCACCCTTGTTTTCGCGTTTTCACACGACGCTCTAATGCTCGCTCGTATGCGTCCCAGAGCGCCAGCCGTCCGCGTTCGCGCTCGCGCAAGTTCACTTCCAGGGCGAATCTAATTCGGTGTTCGTGTCTTTCGTCCCGTGTTTGTAACCAGAAAGGTACATCGCGATTTGACGCGACCCGACCTTGGCGTCTGAGGTTAGCTTCTACCGTGCCACTTGGTTCAGGGGGCATCTTCGAGACTAGAGACGGGGGCAGGGAAAAATCGGCGGGGGCCTCGTGCCCTTGCGCTTCGATGAAATGCTTCAACACCTGTCGAGTGTAGGTCAGGGTAATCGCCGTGCCGGTCATCGACGCACGGGCAATGAGGTGGAGGAGCGCACCTTCCAACGTTCTTGTACTGGACCGGAAATTCTGCGCCAGATAGAACGTCACGTCCCGTGGGAGCTTTACTTTTGCTTGCTCGGCTCTCTTCCGCAGGACAGCGATCATTCTTTCGAGTTCGGGGGCCTGAATTGGAGTTGGAACCCTGTCCTCTCTCACGTAACCTCCTGATTCGCCGTTTGAAGATTGTACCGCGTGTCCCTGGAGGTAATCATGTTGTCTGATCTCTACCCGGTCGAAGGTTTGGAGTAGCGCCCTAATCGCCACCTCAAACAAAGACCCGGTGTTTCAAATCGCGCTCTGCTTGCGCCACATTTTCTGGCCGGCCCAGGTCGCGCCAATAATATTCATCGGCGCGAAATGCGAGGATTTTCTCTCCCTGGGCAGCTACTCGCAAGTAAGCAGTGATAATCGAGAACGCGCCTTCCTCTGTCATCCTCGAAAAAATCCGCGGCGAAATTACATGGATGCCGGAAAACGCCAGCGCGTCCGTGCAGGGTCCAGATCGAACGATCTCCGGTTCTTGATTCCGGGCGCTCCTCCGCCCGCAAAGCCCGCCGTGTTCATTGAACAACAAATAGCGGGAGGTCTCGCGCGCCTGCACCGCTAGGGTCGCGAGAGCCTGACGATCCGTGTGAGACTGCATTAGACTTTGCAGATCAATCGTGCTGATGACATCGACATTGTGCAGAATGAACGGTACGTCCAGTCGGCTGGCGTCCTCCAGAAAGAACCAGGCAGCTTTCTTCAGGCCACCGCCAGTGTCAAGAAGAACTTCCTCACGCGAAATCTCGATCCTCATGCCGAAATTGTTCTTCGTTTTGAGATAGTCGGCCACCATGTCGGCGAAATGATGCACATTGACAATCACCTCGCGAACTCCAAACGCGCGCAGGCGCGAGAGTGTGATCTCGAGCAGCGTACGCCCGCCAACCTCGACCAGTGCCTTGGGACGATCGTTCGTGAGCGGCCGCAGTCGTGTACCCAAGCCCGCGGCCAGAATCATGGCCTTCATTGCGCCGGAGTCTCCAACTCGCGATGCCGTACCACTACGTCCACGCCATTCCGTCCGCGCAACCGCTTCGCTAACTGCTCCGCCAGATAGACGGAACGATGTTGCCCTCCTGTGCAACCGAACGAAACCATCAAGCTCTTGAAGCCGCGGCGCTGGTACTCGCTCACGCTGGCATCCACCAGCGACATGACGCTGGCGAGAAACTGATGCACGCTCTCCTGCTGATTCAGATAGTCGATCACGGGCGCATCTCTGCCCGTCAGCGCCTTGAATCGCTCCTCGCGGCCCGGATTCGGCAGGCTGCGGCCATCGAAAACGAATCCACCGCCATGCCCCCTTTCGTCTTTCGGCATCCCGCGATGAAATGAAAAACTCGTAATCCACACGGTCAGATTGTCCGCCTCAGAAGCAAGGCCCTGCAATTTCTCCGAGGCCAGCAGGCTGTTGAATGCGTGCATCAGTGTGGGCAGTGCGACGGGCAACTTGACGTTGTGCAGCAGCCAGCGCACGTTCTTCAGCGCGTAGGGCACACTCTGCAGAAAATGAGGCTTGCGCTCGTAGAATCCGCGAAAGCCATACGCCCCCAACGCCTGCAGGATGCGGATATAAACGAATCCATAGTAATGATGCAGGAACGAATCGCGATTCACTTCAACGAAGCCCGCAACTTTGTCGATGTAGAGATCAAGCAACTGCTGACGCAACTCCGGCGGAAGATCGGCCTTGGCGTCGTACAGCAGGGAAGCGATGTCGTAGTGGAGCGCGCCCTTGCGGCCGCCCTGATAATCCACGAAAAACGGCCGCCCCTCCTTCAGCAAGATGTTGCGGGACTGAAAATCACGGTAGAGAAAGTAATCGCTGGGCGCGGTCAACAAAAAAGTCGTCAGGGACTCAAAATCGTCTTCCAGCGCCTGTTCGTTGAACGAAATGCCAGCCAGCCGCAGGAAATAATACTTGAAGTAATTCAAATCCCAGGCGATGGACTGCCGGTCGAAGCTTCCTCGGGGATAGCAGACGCTGTAATTCAAATCGCGGCCGGCCTCGATTTGAAATCGCGGCAGCGCGGCTACGACCTTGCGATAAGCTTCTACAACTTGCGGAGAAATATTCTCGCCTTCGCGATTTTTCGAGAGAAACTCAAAAAGTGTGGTGTCGCCGAGATCTTCTTCGAGGTAAGCGCCCTGGTTCAAGTCTTCCGCATAAATCTCCGGCACCGGCAGACCGTGACGGCGAAAGTGCCGGGAGAATTCCAGGAACGCCACGTTCTCTTCGCGTACGCTATACAGAATCCCGATCGCCCTGTGCTGCTCGGTGGAAAGACGGACAATGTTGCGCCCCGACCCGCCCAGTTGGCCTTGCAGCGGCTGCACGCGCGTGGGCAGTTCGCCGAAGCACCGCTTAAAAAGCTCTTGGAGAACGTTCATTATAGGATGCGCGCCAGAGGCGCAACCCCTAAAGATAACATCGAAGCCGAAATGAAAACGGGTTACCCCGTGAACCTCTGTGTCCCCTGTGGTGAAGGGTTTGCAGTTGAAGCTCCCGACGGAGTCGAACTTGATAAGCCTCCCTTGCCAGCCCTATGCTTGAGGGACGATGACCGACCGCCTCTACTACCACGATTCCTTCCTGTACAACTTCGACGCCGAAGTTCGCTCTGTGGTCGAAACCCCGCGCCCCGCTATCCTTCTGGATCGTACGGCTTTCTATCCCACCAGCGGAGGCCAGATTCACGATACGGGCTGGTTGGTCTCGGGAGATGAGAAACACCGCGTCACCGAGGTTGCCGCCGCAGAGGGCGGCCACATCGTCCACTACCTGGAAGCTCCGCTCCAAGACGTTCAACTCGGAACTCGAGTTCGCGGCGAAATCGACCCAGCCCGCCGCCGTGACCACATGCAGCAGCACTCCGCCCAGCACGTGCTCTCCGCCGCCTTTGTGCGCTTATTCAATATGCCGACGGTCTCGTTCCATATGGCGGACGATTACTGCTCCATCGACCTGAACACTTCTGCGCTGGCGAAAGAACAAGTCGAATCCGCCGAGCGTGCGGCCAACGAAGTCATCCTCGAGGATCGCGCGGTGGACGTCCGCTATGTAACTCGCGACGAAGCAGAGAAGCTCGGCCTCCGCAAACTTCCGCCTACGGAGCGCGACCAGCTGCGCCTTATCGACATTCAAAACTTCGATCTCACTGCCTGCGGCGGCACCCATGTAAATCGCACCGGGCAGATCGGCGGCATCCTTCTGCGCAAGACCGAGAAAGTTCGCCAGGGACACCGTGTGGAATTCGTCGCCGGCCAGCGCGCCGTTGCCACCGCGCGACGCGATTTCGCGACGCTCACCGAAACGGCGGCTTTGTTTTCCGCACACATCTACGACGTGCCGCAGCAAGCCCGCAAATCTCTGGATGAGATCCGTTCACTGCGCAGGGACTTTGTGCAATCGCAGGAAGATCTGGCCGCGGCTGAGGCGGCAGCCTTGTTAGGCGAGGTTCCCGAAAGCCTGGGTGGCAAGCTGGTAGTCCGCACTTTCCCGGATCGTGACCTCAACTTCCTGAAACTGCTGGCGCAGAAGCTGACGCGGGAGTCGCCGGCCGTGATCGCGCTCCTCGCAACCGAGTCGCCGCAGCCTGCGCTTGTCTTCGCTCAATCCGCAGGCCAGCCCCATGACATGGGTAAGCTCCTGAAAGAAGCGCTAGCAAAGGTCGGAGGACGTGGCGGCGGCAGCAAGGACCTTGCCCAGGGAGGGGCCCCGACGGCCCAGGGCCTGGATGCGGTCCTCACTGCCGCTGCGCAGTCTCTCGGCGGCTAAGGTTTCCCTTCCCGCGACTTCTCTTTCGCCCCTCCGGGGCTGTTGTCTTTCCCAACCTTCCACCCAGGGCTTGCGCCCTTGGCTGCATTCTGTCGCCGCTTCGCGGCTGGCATCACGTGCGTCTCAAAAACAAAGGCCCCCACCGGACCAAAGTCCAATGGAGGCGCGATCAAAATGGCTGGGCGCAAGCGGTTAAGCGATCCGACTGCGCCGGCCACCCTTTTCCCACCAAACTGCAGGATCTTCGGGCCGGTTGAGCATCTGTGACAACTCTTTCTTGATCTCCACCAGGCGGTTGGCGCGCATTTCTACTGCCGATTGGTCGATTTGGCTGTCCGCGGTCCGGACTGCGGCGCGGGCATTCATGTTCTTTAAGTCCGTGATTTCCTGACGAAGGCTGGTGAGGTGTTCCAGGATATAGGGCATGTTTTGATCATACCGCAGATTCCTGAATTCGCCGCTTTAATCGTCATTAACGGCCGTTTTCCAGTTCCAAATCCGTATCGCCGCATCTAACCACTGTTTCTGGGCATCGAAAAGAAGCCAGGTATTTTGTAATTGAAATTAAGACAATTAAAGCGAGGAGAACACAAAATATGGCCAAGAAGGACCGAAATGCGAAAGAATCCACCGCAGAACGAGGCAACCTGAGCGCTCAGCCTCGTCTTCACCAGAGTGCTCCCGAAATTCAGGCATATGGCACCGTCTCGCACATGTTGCCTCTGGAACTGGAGGAGCCGGTTCGCCTGGAGATGACCGAACAACTCAACCTGTTGCTGGCCGATACCATGACGTTGCGCGATCTGTATAAGAAATCGCATTGGCAAGTCGCAGGACCAACCTTTTATCAGCTCCATTTGCTGTTCGACAAACATTACGCGGAACAGTCGGAGATCGTTGATACGATTGCCGAACGGATACAGCTTCTGGGCGGCGTTTCGATTGCCATGGCGGCCGACGTGGCCGAAACCACGCGGATCGAGCGTCCGCCGCGGGGCAGGGAAGAGGTGCCAGTGCAGATTTCGCGCCTGCTGGATGCGCACCAGATTATTGTTGGCCATTGCCGCACATTGGCGGAACGTGCCGACAAACTGGGCGACGCCGGCACCAACGATCTTGTTGTCAGCGACGTGCTGCGGGCCAACGAATTGCAAATCTGGTTCCTCAGCGAACACCTTGTGGATGCGCCGCTCGTGCATGCGGAACAGCCGCGGCTGCGCTCTGCCAGCTAATCCCACCGCGAACCGATCGAGCAGGCTCTCGTGAAGAGCCTGCTCGTTACCAGTTCGTTGTCGCCGCCGGCAAAGCAGACTGCTACTATTGAACTCCACAGCAAGACGAATCAGACCATGCAAGCTTCCATCGAGCAAATCCTCTCCAGTTACGACGACCATGCCCCGCTGTCACGCGCCTCAACCATTCCCGCAGCCTGGTACGTCGATCCGCGCATCGCCGAACTGGAACGGCTGAGTGTGTTCAGCAAAATCTGGCAACTGGTTGCGCGCACTGATCAAGTGAAGACGGTGGGACAGTTTGTTCGGGCTACTGTCGCCGGTGAGCCGATGGTTGTCGTGCGCGGCAACGACGGCATTCTGCGCGCCTTCTACAATGTTTGCCGTCATCACGCCGCTGCGGTCGTAACTGAACCCTGCGGCCAGGCATCGCTGTTGCATTGTCCGTATCACGGGTGGAACTATGGCCTCGACGGTTCCTTGAAAGGTATGCCCGAGTTCGAAGGCGTCGAGAATTTCGAGCGCGCGCAGAACGGCCTGGTTCCGGTTCGGGTTGAAACCTGGGAGTGCTTTGTCTTCGTTAATCTCGACAATCACGCGGCTCCGCTCGCCGAATTTCTTGGCGGCCTGGTTCGGCGGGTTGCGCCTCTCGGCATCGGCAAGTTGCATTACTTCGATCGCCGAACCTACGACATAAATTGCAACTGGAAAGTCTTTGTCGATAACTACCTCGACGGCGGCTATCACGTACCGCACCTGCACAAAGGCCTGAATTCTGTACTCGATTACAAGCAGTACACCATCGAGAATGAAGACCGGTACTGCCTGCAATCCAGTCCGATGGTCGCATCGGACGAGGATGCGGCCACAGGAGCCGCGCGCAAGGGCGACCGCGCCTGGTATTTCTGGCAGCATCCTAACCTGATGATCAACTGCTACGCTGGATACATGGACACGAATCTGGTGATCCCCGTCGACGTTGATCACTGCACCGTGATCTTCGATTTTTACTTCGCGGACATCAGTGACGCGAGCCGCGAATATAACGAGCACTCCGTGAGTGTTGGCAATCGCGTGCAGGAAGAGGATCTCGGCATTTGCGAGGACGTGCAGCGTGGACTGAAATCGCGGGCCTATCGCGCGGGGCGCCTTTCCGTGCGCCGCGAGGCCGGCGAGCAATTATTTCACCGCCTGCTCGCTGCCGATCTCAAGCGTGGCCTGGCACAGTCATCCGTGGCCGCGGATTAGTATCGAACGTTCACCTCACTCGGGTGTTGATTCCTGTTCCCGCCGGATCGCCCGAAGATCGATTCCCAACTGCTCGGCCTTTTTGTAAAGATGGCTGCGTTCGAGCCCCAGCGACTTCGCGGCCAGACTCACATTCGAATGGCTGCGCTTCAACTCGGCAAGAATGACTTCCCGCTCGAAGGCATCCACACGTTGAGCCAGCGCCCCCGAGGAGAATGTGGAAGACGGCGCAATGCCAGCGCCCCCGCCTTTTGGCAGAGCCATCTGCACGGTCTGAAGATCAACCTGGCCGTCGTTTGCCAGCAGCATCAACCTCTCAACCATATTGCGGAGCTCGCGAACATTTCCGGGCCACGCGTGCGACTGCAGCGCCGAGATTGCATCAGGCGTAAAGGGAATCGCTTTCCATCCATTCTGCGCGCTAACTTGCTTCGCAAAATGTGCAAGGAGAGCCGGAATGTCCTCACGCCGCTCGCGCAACGGCGGCAACACCAAGGGAAAGACATAGATCCGATGAAACAAGTCCTGACGGAATTTGTCTTCCCGCACGCGCGCTTCCAGATCGCGATGCGTCGCCACCACCACCCGCACGTCCACGCTCACTGGCTTATCGCCGCCGATGCGCTCCACTTCTCCTTCTTCGAGGACGCGCAGCAACTTGGCTTGCATGGCGAGAGGCATATCGCCAATTTCATCCAGAAAAACTGTGCCATGATCGGCCTGCTCGAACTTTCCAATGTGCCGGCCTGCTGCGCCGGTGAATGATCCTTTCTCGTGACCGAAAAGTTCCGACTCAATCAGTTCGGCGGGAACGGCCGCGCAATTTAACGTCACAAACGCGCCGCTGGCGCGGGCGCTGCGTTCATGAATGGTGCGCGCCACCAGTTCTTTTCCCGTACCCGTTTCTCCCAGGATGCAAACCCGCGTTTCACTCGCAGCCACGCGCTCCAGTTGCGCCATCAGGCGCTGCATGGCTGCGCCTTGCCACACTATCTCGTGTTTGCCCAGCCGCTGCTTCAGTTGCCGGTTCTCACTTTCCAGCCGCTGCAGCTTCAGCGCATTCTCCACGGTGAGCAAAAGTTTCTCTGTCGAGATCGGCTTCTCCAAAAAATCTAAAGCGCCTGCCCGCGTGGCCCGCACCGCCATCTCGATATCTGCCTGCCCTGACATCATCACCACCGGCGCCGTCACTCCCTGCGATTTCAATTCTTCCAGCAGCACCAGTCCGCCCTTGCCGGGCATCACTACATCCGAAAGAATCAAGTCGAAGTTCTGCGCCTTGGCCAATTCCAACGCCTTGCCGGCGTTGTCGCACACCGTGGCCTCATGGCCCGCCAGCCGGAACGCCCGCGCCAGTGATGCCAGCGTGTTCGCTTCATCGTCCACAATCAGCAGATGTGCTTTCTTTGGCAAACACCCTCCGGAATCTTTACGCGCGTTGGCGTTCCGCCCGGGAGCTAGCCCTTCGGCAGCTCAATCACAAATGTGGCGCCTCGTCCCGGCTCACTGTGCACGCGAACTCTCCCACCGTGATCGCTCGCGACAGACTGAACAATTGCCAGCCCCAGTCCGGTGCCGTGCTGCTTGCTCGTGTAGTAAGGAGTAAATATCCGCGCACACTCCTCTGGCGTCAACCCCAAGCCCGTATCCGCGACCTCGATCAGCAATTTGCCGTCTTCATCGCGGGTCCGCAAGGTCAGCGTCCCGCCTTGCGGCATCGCGTCCAGCGCATTCACAACGAGATTTGAAATTGCCCGATGCAACAATTCCGTGTCCACCTTCACGGGTTCCAGGTGCGGATCCAACTGGAGGTCACAATTGATCTTCGCACGCCCTGGCGCTTCCAGTTGCGCCTGAAAGAGCTGCACCACGCCGCGAATGATCTCATTCACCTGCACCCGCTGCAATTGCGGGTGCGGCATTTTCGAGAATTCGCTGAACCTTCCTATGATTCCCTTCAAATTCGCGATCTCCGCCAAAAGGGTTCGCGAACTTTCGCGGAATACTTCCTCGAACTGCTCCGGATTCTGCTGCCGCGCCCGCACCAGATTCTCTACCGTCAACTGCAGCGGAAACAGAGGATTCTTCAACTCGTGAGCCAGTCGCCGCGCCAGTTCCCGCCACGCCGCCACGCGCTCGGCCTGCAACAGCCGTTCCCTTTGCCCGAGCAACTCGGTGGTCATTCGATTAAACGAATCGGCCAATTGTCCAAGTTCATCGTCACCGAGCACATCCACACGGACATTCCAATTCCCCGCCGCAACTTCCTGGGCGGCGTGCGCCAGTTGTTCGACGGGACGCGTCACCCGCGCCGCCGCCCAACTACTCAGCAGAATCGCCAGCAGAATTCCTCCGCCCCCGACCAGCAAGGCCGCCGAGCGGATATGCCGCTTCAACTCAACATAGGTTCGCCGCGAGTTGCCAATCAGCAGGATGGCCAGCAATGGACGATCCTTACCCGCACCCGCGCCCGCCAGTGGAATGGCATGAAACACTTCATCCTCTGCCTGATCGTCAGACCACTGCACCACCGCCGTCATTTCCTGCGCATACTTTCGCACGGCATCAATCAGAGGCTGCAGTTTCTCCGGAGAATGCAATTTGTCAGGGGATCCAGTAGTCGAGTCGATCAACAACTCCGGCGCGAACCGATTGCCGCGATTCTCGTAAAGCAAAGCCCGCATTCCCGCCGGCATATCCAATCCAGCAAGAAAGTTCTTATCCAGGCGCCGCCCCCCCACCACATAGACGGGATGTTCGCCCGCTCGCGTCGCGCGCACCGCGAACAAACCCAGCGCAGTTTCATCCTGCAGTTGTTCCTGTTTCAAAAATGCGCCACGGTCAGCCGCCGCGGGAAAACTACCGACTGCGCTTTCTGGATATCCGAACCTTGCCGGCCATTGCGCCGAAGAAATGATGGTTCCATGGCTGTCCACAAACTCCAGAAAATCGAGATGACTGTTCTCCGCGGTCGTCTTCGCCAGCTCGAAATACGGGCCTGAATCGGCCTGCGGCCGGTTCAACTTCAACGTCATTCGATTGGCCTCTTCCGACGCCGCAATCGCCTCCACGCGCCGCGCCACCTCCTCGCCCTGGCGGTTGAACTCGCGCCGGAACTGTGTGACCAGGGCTGCCGTTCGTTCCTCCTCACTGCGATCGAAGGCCCGCCGCGTTACGGCCGACACCAGCAATGCCACCGCGGCCACCGAGAGAAATACGGTCAGCGCGAAAACCAGCAGCAGTTTGCGGCGAAACATCATCGCATTTCTTTTCCCAGTCGGAATTGGCTCTGTAGGATGCCAGGGAATCGTCTGCATCATATCTCACCCTCCAGTTTCGCAGCTGGAAATGAAAGGGCGCGGCTTTTCAGCCGCGCCGTGACCGGTGGATAAATGAAACGGTGGCCGCCACGCACCGTTATCTTCGTTCTGCCTGCTTGCCCTGGCTAGCCAGATCCATGCCGCGCAAAACGTCGTTGGCGAAAAAGAATTTCCCATCCGCCGGCACCATCATGATTTGCAGCTTGTCGGACAGTCGTTCCGCGACGATCTTATTAATCAGCAGCGGATTATCCTTCAAGATCGCCGCCTCGCTGTGCAACCGTTCCGCATCGGCCACCGCCGTCACCCGGATGCGATCCGCATCGGCGTCCGCCAGCAACCTCCGTCGCTCGCCTTCGGCTTTGCTGTCCATCACTTTGGCCTGCGCCTCCGCATCTGCCAGCAATTTCCTTCGTTCTCCCTCAGCCTTGCTGTCAATCTCTTTGGCCTGAGCCTCGGCTTCGGCATTCTGAATGGTGGCTTCCTTGCGCGCCTGCGCCTCCAGTCGGCTCTGTTGGATTTGCTTCTCTTTCAGCGGAAGCGTGTACTGCATGGCGTCCGCCTCACCCTTCGCCCGCAGCACGTGCACCTGCGCCTCGCCTTCAGCCTGCTTCACTTGCTGCACCTTTGCCGCCTCGGCTTCCAGTTCGGCAATCCGTACTTGCTTGCCTTTCAACTCCGTCTCTACACCCATGCGGTCGTTTTCCTGCTCCTTCAAGAGCAGCGCCTCAAGTCCTTTCGCGTATTCCGGCGGCAACTGGATATCCCGCAGCATCACCTCTTTCACCACAATCCCATCCGCAGCCAGCTTTTGCGTGATCAGCCCCGCCGCCCGCTGCCGCACTTCCTCGCGCTTCGCAGAGAATACATCGCGCACCGTATAATTCGGCACAATCTCGCGCCACACGCTGGCCACGGTGGGGGGTACGATTTCCTGTTCCACCGGACGCGGCAGATTTCCCTGGATGTAGTCCAGTCTCTTCGCATCCAGCCGGTATCGCACAGTGATCGCCAGTCCCAACGTCAAACCTTCCTTGGCTTGCACATCGAGAAGTTGCACCTTCTTAGGAAGGCCGGTCGCCGTAGGTTTTCGATCTTCCGAGCCGCCAGTGGTAAATATCTGATCCCGCGTATCGAACAGAGCTACATCCTCTACCAGAGGCATCACCATGTGCGCTCCCGGATACAGCGTCCCTGGCACCGTCCCGCTCATCTGGCTAACGCGCACTCCGGCCATCCCGCTCGGCACCACGACAATGCTAAATGCGATCAGCAGCGGCCCCCAAGCCAACATCGCCAGTGCCAGCGAAGTCCGCCACCGAACCGAAACTGGCGCCGCGCCCACCGCTCCTCCCGGCGTTTCCAGCGACCGCCGATACAACATTTCGCGATACAGATCGTAGGTGAGAATGCACACGGCCGCGACCATCATTCCCAGGCCGCACGTAATCAGCAAATACTTCAACGCCAGCATCGAAGTTCTCCTTTGCGCGTTAGCGCTTCTGCCCGCTCTTCACTGGTGCCGTCTGCCGCGCATATATCCGGACCGGTTGCTGCGAAAAGAACAGCCGGAACACCTGCCCGAAAATCAGTTCCTCCGCCAGCAACGCCACCGCCACCGAAAAGATCAGGCCTGCCACCACCGCCATAAATGTGATCACCATCTGCATAATGCCTCCTAAAAATTCCTTCCTCGGAGAGAGCCAAGACTAGGTACTAGGTACTAGGTACTGGGTACTCGGGATCCCCGACTCGCGACTCGGTAGCTTTACTGCCCACCCGTTTCGTCCGCAACCTCAGCCGCGGCCACCTCCACTTCACCAAACACCTCAGCAATCTCGTCATCCCGCTCTCCGCGAATGGAAACCAAATCACCCACGCGCAGCATCGCGTACAAGCGCTCCACATCACGATTGCTCAGCCGGATGCATCCATGCGACGCGGCTCGTCCAATCGACCTCGGCGCATTCGTTCCATGAATCCCGAAACCTTTCAAGTTCAGCCCGATCCAGCGCGTGCCCACTGGACTGTTCTCGCTGGCTTCCACGACCACGCCATCGTGGTAATAGGCGGGATTTGCCACCCGGTTCACAATTTCAAACTCGCCGGTGGGGCTCGGACTAACTGCCGCACCCACCGCCACTGGAAAGGACGCCAGCACCTTCCTGTCCTCCATCACCGCCAGCCGACGGTCCGCAATGCTTACCAGCACTACGCGTTGTACCCGCTGTGTTGCAGGCGACCGCGAACTACTCTGGGACGAAGAACTTTGAGACAGTGAGGGAACCGACATCGCCACAACAAGAACCGCGACCATCCAGTTTGCTGTTCGCCTGCACGTCGTCGCCTCGCTGGCTGGTATCATTGGCAACCCCTTGCGAACACTGATAGGGCAGGGCGAGCACCAAACCCTAGGTTGTTCAATACAAGTGACTTAGGAGCTATTCTTAACGCCGGAAAAGTGGCGTGCCCAGCACACCGTGTCAGCGACGACACACCAGAAAGCGTCTTAGGAGGTTGGTTGACGAGGAAGCGGGCCGTCTCGGGAGCAACAGTTAAGGGGAAGGTGGGGAGGGTTGTCTGTGCCGATGTTTTAAGGCGTCCGGCCCCTGCCGTCTGGGGTAACGGCTCTGTGGGGTTCTGTGGGTTGGAGCCGGGCGATCTTCAACTAGTAATGGACTAGTTCAATGTCGACATTCTGCCATGAGAGGATTCTCATTTCCGTGACCGCCGTCACCGTTCGGCGTGATTCGCGTCATCTTCCGCGCATCCCCTCAGGTTTAGCTCCCGTATTCGGATCACATCGCATTGTGCTCTCCATCACAGCCGCATGCGTCTTGAGTTCCTACACTAACGAGCAAGCGCAACCACAACGCTGAACCTCATTTCGGAGATCTCCATCATGGCCTATGTAATTACCGATTCGTGCATCAAGGATTCCCTCTGCGTCGACGTTTGCCCCACCGATTGCATTCACCCCAAGCAGGACGAACCCGGCTTCGAAGCGGCGACACAGTTTTTTGTTGACCCAGCCGAATGCATCGACTGCGGGGCCTGCGTACCGGCCTGCACTTCGGATTCGATTCTCGCCGCCGACGAAGTTCCTGAAGAGAAGAAGCATTTCGTCGAGAGCAACGCCGCCTATTACAAGAACTAACCTTGCGCCTCTGGGCGGGCAAACCGGCGCAAAGTGGGGGCTAACAAGTTCGGCCCCTCGCGCCGGTTCTTCGTTTTACCCTGTGTTCCGGAGCCTGCCCTGAGCGACGTCGAAGGGTGACCTCTGTGGTGAAAGGTCTTCGCCTGCACAAACTTGACTTCCGATTTCCCCACCGCTATCGTTGCCCGCATGAACGTAGTCAAAGCCACGCGCCAGTTCGAAACCTGGCTGGCGCAACGTACTCGCATCGACCAGAAAGACCTTCGTCTCAAACACACCAACATGAAGGCGGACGTCTTCATGTTCCTCCGCGCCACCTATTACCGCTGGGCGCAACTCTGGCCTGAGGTCTGTCCTGACATCGCGCACGCGCCGCAAGTTCTGGCGGTCGGCGATCTCCACGTTGAGAATTTCGGAACCTGGCGCGACGTGGAAGGCCGGCTCATCTGGGGAGTCAACGATTTCGATGAAGCCTGGCCCATGGCCTACACCATCGACTTAGTGCGGCTCGCCGTCAGCGCCCATCTCGCCGTCGAGGCCGGACGCCTTCCCCTCAAGCGCGAGGATATCTGCGATACTCTGCTCGCTGGCTATCACGAATGCCTGCAAGAGAAGGGTTGCGCTTACGTGCTCGGCGAAAAACATCAGTGGCTTCGCCGCATCGCCGAAGGCGAACTCCGCGATCCCGTCCGTTTCTGGCAAAAGATGGATGCGCTTCCGACCCTCAAGACCGAAGCGCCCGTCAGCGCCATTGACGCCCTTGAGCACTTGATGCCGGCGCCCGGCATACAATATCGCCTCACCCACCGCACCGCCGGACTCGGCAGCCTGGGCCACGCCCGCTACGTCGCCATCGCCGACTGGCACGGCGGCCGCATTGCCCGTGAAGCCAAGGCCCTGGTGCCGTCTTCGTCCCACTGGGCTCAGACGGTCGAAGCTGAGAAAACGGATGCGCACAAAAACGAAGGCCCGGCCGAAATTCTCTATCAGACCATCATCAACCGCGCTGTCCGCTGTCCCGATCCATTCGTTCAACTGCGCGGACGCTGGATCGTCCGCCGCCTCGGCCCGCACTGCTCGCGCATCGAACTAGCGTCGTTGCGCGGCCCCGATACTGAACTCCGGCTCCTCCACGCGATGGGATGGGAAACCGCCAACATCCATCTCGGCACGGCAACGGCGCGCAAGCTCATCCTTCGCCATCTCGACAAACAGAAGGCCAAGTGGCTGCACCATGCCGCCGAAGCCATGCTCGACGGCGTCCGCTCTGATTGGGAAGTCTGGAAGAAGAAAGGCTATGCCTGACCAAAGGCAGTGGCCAGTGATAGGTGTTCAGTGGTCAGTTAAGAACGGCGCTCTAGCCGATTTTAGTGGTCCCTAGTTACTGGCCACGACTTAAGGAGGTCTCGCCGATTCATGTGAGCGTTTTATTCCGACCACTGACCACCGACCACTGATCACTGACCACTGACCACTGGCACCGACCACTGGGATCATTCCATCGCCATCAGCTGATCGAACGGCGTTCGCAGCAAAAAGAATTCATTGATCGGACGGTCATCCGTCAGCACCGTCGTTGCCGGCGAGAGCGCGATGATGGCATCGGTCGAGGACTCATGTGACAGAAGCAAATTCACCTGTTCTGCCGGCGTGGCTGCCGGCCCCCATTCCAACATGTCTGGCACGGCGCGCGCGGGCATGCGCGCCACTAGCGCTGCCGCTGTTCGCTTCGGGATGGGACGGTCACTCGCCAGGAAGTGCCAGCCCCATCCCTGGATTCCCTGGAACACGCGCACGTAGGCGAAGGAATTCTTGATCGCTCGCGCTGCCGCTGCTTGCGTGGGTGCGTCAGCCTCGGGCAGCCATTGCTGCAGGATTCCGCCTGGCACCAGCCTTTGCTTAGCAACAGCGTAAAAGTCCTGCGAATACAGCAAGCTCGAACCCGCTGTCTGAACTGGCGGCGGAGGGTCCACAATAATCGCATCGTACTTCGCCGGCGACCGTTCGAGGAAGCGCCGTCCATCGTCGATGACTACATGCGCCAGCGGCGATTTGAGAACCTCGTCCGCGTCCGGGTGATAGTAGCTGAAGAGCTTTGGCACGCTGGGCACCAGTTCCACGGAAGTAGCGGAAATATTCCACGTGAGCGCCGAACGGAATGTGGTCCCCATGCCAAAACAGATAATCAGCGCGGTGCGAGGCGTGTGGTCGAGGGATGCCAACGTCATGTGCGCCATCATCTTGGTGATGGGATTCAGCTTGGTCATTCCCATCCCATTCACCAGCAGCCGCCGGTCCATGCCTTCTCCCTCGGCAATCACCGTCGCCGTGGAATCGCGCAGCACTCTGCGAACCGGAAATTGAGTCTCGAAATCTTTACTCGCCAGCAGCACGCCAAGCGCCACCAACAGAATGCAGTAGGCCACCGCCCGGTTGAATTTCTGAACGCTTGCGCCACGGCCCGTAAACACCATGGCGAACCACGGCAGCGCCAGCAACAGCGCGGACCAGCGTTCGCCCGCCAAAGGCAGCAACAAGAATCCGCAAACCAGCGGCCCCACAATGCAGCCTACAACGTTGACCGCATAGGCCCGCCCCGCGCGGTCCGGATCACCTCCCGACCACCGGTCCACCAGCATAGGAGTGAGAAAGCCGATCATCCCGGCAAACGGCATCACGCCCACGAACACTCGCGCCACCAGATGGATCGGGATGCGCACATCCGCGGTCAGCAGCGGTAGCACTCCCAGCGCCGCCAGCGATATCCAGGTGAGCCGGCTCTCCTGTTTTCGCGTCCGGCTCCAGTAGCGGTAAATCTGCGATCCTGTGTATGTGGCCAGCAGATACGCCACCAGAATCATGCCAAAGGAATAAACCACCGGGCCGATGTAAGGCGTGAACAGCCGAATCCAGATCAACTCCATCCCCATCGTGGCCAGTCCCGTGGTGAACAGCAGAACCAGCACACCGCGATCGCCGTCGATGGCGCCAACGATCCCCGGAGATGCACCGGAAGAAGACGGGTGCGAAGTCACCGGCGGAGCCGCACGGGGCACAAACGACACCGCAAAAGCCGAACCTGCGATGGTCGCATTCAATGCCGCCCCAATCAGCAGCGTCCGATGAAAACCGTAAGGCTCAATGAGCAACAGCGGCAGAAATGAACCCAGCACCGCACCCAGCACATTCGCCAAATAGAGAAAACTGAAAGACCTGCCAGCGCCTTCTGGTTGCTGCTTGCGGATTGCGAACATCGCCACGGGAATCGTAGCGCCCATGCACGTGCAAAAGGGAACCATCGTCACCGCCAGCCAAAGACCAGCGATCACGTAGTAGGCAACCGATGACACGGCCGCACGGTCCGCCAGAGTTTCGAGTAAGCGATGTCCCCAGACAAGCTCCGCCGGAACCACCAGAGCCGAGAGTCCGATCATCAGCTCAAGCGAACCGTACAGTCGTAAAGCAGGGAACTGGATGCGGTCTCCGTAGCGGCGCACCAGCATTCCCGCCAACCACGACCCCACGCCAAGCCCCGCCATGAACACGGATAGAACAATCGAGGTCAGCGCCGTAGTTACGCCAAACTGCGCCATCGCCAGCCGCAGCCAGATGAGTTCGCAAAGCACGCTGCAGAATCCAGAGACAAAGAAAAACCAGAAAAACCACCCCATTCTTTTCTTGCCCTCCCGAAATTGGACCTTTAACTGTAATTCATTTCGGCAAGTAAGCCCGTCTACGGATTCCACCCGATTGTTTTGCACATCTCCGTCATTGAACCTTAATAAATTCTCCGTACCGGGATTCAACCCATGGACCACCAACAGCCACCGGCACGGACCCTGCTGGGCAGCCTGGTTTCGACATTTTCCAGATCCCGTCGCCTGGAGGATCGCATTCGCAAATTGTGCGCTCAGGCTGTGGATACGACTGATCTTTCCGAGTTGTCCAAAGTCCTCGAACAGCTTACGGCCGCTCTCCACGACCACATCGACCGCCTGCGAAAACTAGCTGCCATGCGTCCCATCCCGCCGGAACGCCGCCAGTCCTAATTCTTCATAGCGTTCGACGTCGAACATACCAAACTACGGTCAATGCTGTATTACTCTCCCTTCGCATGAACAAGGAAGACACTGACCGCATTCACGAACTCTGTTCGCTCATCGCGGTGGAACAGGACCATCAAAAATTCCTCAACCTTGTCGGAGAGCTGAACCGCATTCTGTCCGCCAAAGACCGGCGACTCCAGAATGTTGACCCAGGCGGCCGGGAGAGGAGTTAGTTCACCCTATGCATCGTCGAATGTGCAGTGAAGGAAATTAACTGGAGCTATGCGGCGTTCGAGTCGTCGATAAAGTATAGGGGGCTTCTCTGTATCTTCTCCCCCCGCATTTATTCCCAAGTGCGTAAAAATACCGGCGGAACTGCAGTCCCGCCGAATCGAAGCAAAGAGTTGCGTCGCATCCAATCGACATGGACACGAGCACTCTGGCGAAGGCAGACACAATCGCTAAACAGCCGACAAAGCCCGCCAAGCTAGCCCCGCTGCACCCCGGCGCCCGCTCCGACGCCGCGGGCAAGGCAGTGAGCAACGTAATTCTGCTGTCGCTGCCGGACAAAGAGTACAACCTCCTCCGCCCGCATTTGGAGTCTGTGGATCTGCCGCAATACGAAATTCTGGAGGAGCCCGGAGAGAAGATCGATTCTGCCTATTTTCTGAACCATGGCATGGTCTCCCTCGTGGCTCTGAGCGGCGACGGTAGAAGCGTCGAAGTCGGCATCGTGGGCAAGGAAGGGATGGTGGGAATGTCCCTGCTGGCAGGCCTGCAGCGCGGCACGTTCCGGGCAATCATGCAGATGGCGGGAGGTGGAATGCGCATACGGTCGGAAGTCTTCGAGGATGTCCTGTTGCGCGCTCCTACGCTCCGCGCCGAACTCAGCCGCTTTGCCCTGATGCACGGAATGCAGGTCGCCCAACTGGCAGCTTGCAACCGGCTGCATGAGATTGAACAGCGTCTCGCCCGCTGGCTGCTGATGTGTCAGGACCGCATGGACTCTGCCTTGCTCCCGTTAACCCACGATTTTCTGGCGCAGATGCTCGGTACCGGCCGTCCTAGCGTTAGTCTGGCTGCCGGAGCGCTCGACAGCGCCGGACTAATCGAGAATCTCCGCGGCACCGTTAAGATATTGAACCGCAAAAGCCTCGAAGAGGCTGCTTGTGAGTGCTATGGCGTGATCCAGCACTTCAATGGCGGCCTGGGCCTGAAATAGTTATCAGCCTGTTCGCCTGCGCGGATTAAGTCCACAGCGAGGAAAAGTAAGCATGGAAAAGCCAGAGCTGGTAATCAAAACGTTGCCAAGTGGAGATCCGATTCTCCGGGGCGCTTGCTCTTTCTGTCCTCAAGTCACCTTCGTCATTGTGGGAGACAACGCAGAGAACCGCCGGCTCATGCAACAAATGTTCGAGAAGCACTTCCACGAGGCGCATTCCCCGCAGGACGCAAGCTAACCTACCGCTGAGATCTGCTGTCGTTTTCTTTCCCGTTGTCTTGACAATAAGATACCTTGACAACACGCGCTTCGCTCTCTGGTGCGCCCTTGTACCGAAAATCACGCGCACTGCCGCGGGCCTGGCTTGTCGAACCAGCAAGCGAAGGAATACGCTTATGAGTGACTCCACGAACAGCAACCCTTTGGAAACAGGGGCGCAAGAAAATATTCACACGCGGCCCGAAAACGATTCCGCGAACTGGCGTGAGAGCAAATGGCTGGCCGTGGGAGAGTTGGTTGTCGTTGGCCTGATTTTTTGGGCGGACTTCCGCCATCACCTCTACTTCAGTAAGACTCCGTACCTGCTCCTGTTCGGATGGATCTCGCTCCGCGTGCGGAAATTGCGCTGGCGCGACGTTGGCCTGACCCGGTTTCGCAACTGGAAGACGACGCTTGGGTTGGGCGTGGTGGCTGGGCTTTTTCTGGAAGGCTTCGAACTGTTCGTCACTCAACCTTTGCTGGTGAAATGGCTCGGGAAGCAGCCGGACTTTGATGTCTTCCGCGGGCTCCACGGAAATCTAAAATGGACTCTGCTCGCCATCGCGGGAGCGTGGACTCTGGCCGCCTTCGGAGAGGAAATGGTCTACCGCGGCTATTTGATGAACCGCGTTGCCGACCTGTTGAATCGCACGCGCAACGCATGGCTCCTCAGCCTGATTGCCGTCCACGTCGCATTTGGTCTGGCTCACGCTTACCAGGGCGTAACCGGTGTTATCGACGAGGGCCTCATGGGAGTCTTGCTCGGACTCATTTACTTACGCACGGGGCGCAACCTGTCGGTGCCGATCATCGCGCACGGGGTTTCGGACTCGCTGGATTTCGTGCTGATCTTTCTCGGCAAATATCCCGGCATGTAGGGCGCAATCGTCAGACTCGCGCATTTTTCCGGAGGCCAGGCTCGAATTTTCTCCGCGTGCGTTACACTATCTCGCCGCCCATGCCGACCACTTCCCATGATTCAGGAGGACATGATTCCAGCCACCTCCTCACACAGCTGGAAAACGCCAAGGGCCGCTTCGAAGCCAATCATGTCGAACTCATCATCAAACTTCTCTCGCAACTCTCAAAGCTCCAACTCGATCCTCATCAACTCATCCGTTTCCACGAATCTCTGCTCTTTCTCCGCGCGTTCCCGCCTGCGCCCTCTCTAGTCCCGCGGGTTGAGCATCTGCTTAACACCTTCCACCTGCGCGTCGAGAAACTTCGCACCGCCAACGCCGACATGTCGCTGTTTGACGACTTCGACACATCCGGCATCGCCGGCACCACCATGCAGGACACTCTCTCCTTTGACGTCGCTCGCTGGCTCGTACGCCACATCCCCCGCAATGTCGAGATCGCATGGGACGATTACTGGGACGATTATCAGGCCGAGCGCGCCCGCGGCAGCATCTGGCCGCGTTTCATCCCGCTCCTCGAAGAAGACGCTGACGTAGAAGCCAACATCCCATGGCCGCGTTGGCTCGACGCCGCCCGAGGCCGCCACAACGCGCTGGCCTGGTTTGTCAGCCGCTTCGCAAAACTTTCGATCCCAGCCCGCCAGCAAGCTGAACTCTACGACTCCCTGCGTCTTCCAATCCGCTGGAAACTCGAAAACCTGAAGCTCTCCCGCACCCGCAACTGGATTCGTCCTCGCCGCTTCTACTTCCACAACGCTCCCTTCATCCAGCGCAGCGAAGTTTCTCTGGCGCACGAACTAGCGCAGCCCGCGCCCAGGCTCGAAAAGCTCTCCGTCGCAGCCGGAGAATCCGTGATGAACGCGATTCGCGAAATCATGGTCGTCCGCTACCGCGAGCTTTACGGCACCACGCTAGGCGATCCTCGCACCGTATTGCGCGCCGACCTCGGCCGCGGCGTAGTCATGCATTTCTGGGGACTGCCGCCCACGCGCCGTCTGCCTCTGCGAGCCTACCTCGCCGGCTATACCCTGAAAAACGGCGTCCCCATCAACTATGTCGAGGCCATCGGACTCTGCGAGTGGATCGAGGTCGGTTTCAATACTTTCTACACCTATCGTCAGGGAGAGACTGCCTGGATCTATGCTCAGGCGCTGCGCTGCCTGCGCGCGCTCACCGGCGCGAACTGCATTTCGATTTACCCCTATCAGATTGGACAGAACAACGATGAAGCCATCGATTCTGGAGCGTTCTGGTTTTATCGCAAGCTGGGCTTCCGCCCAGGACGCACCGACCTGCGGGCGCTGTGTGAAAGAGAAGAGAAGAAAATCACGACCAAGCCGGACTATCGGACTCCGCCCCGAACCTTGAAGCGGCTGGCGCAAGCTCACATGTTTTATGAAATACCGCGGCCGGACGCAGCCGGATACAAAGGCGGCGACTGGGACAGATTCTCCACCCGCAACCTCGGCCTACTAGTCAACCGCCGCATGGCGCGAGAGTTCGACGGTGACTGCCGGAAGATCCGCGCAGCTTCTACCACCGCCGTATCCCTAGCCTTAAACATCAACCCCGCACACTGCACCCCAGCCCAGCTGCAAGCGCTCGAAAACGGGTCGTTGGTCCTGGCGCTAATCCCACACCTTGCCCGGTGGTCGCCGAACGAAAAGCAGCAACTAGTCAAAATCATTCGCGCCAAGTCGGCACCCAATGAAATGCCCTACCTGCGTCAAACCCAGCATCACGCGCGCCTGCGGAACGAACTGCTCCGGCTGGGATCGCGATAGCTATTAATTTGTGACTATTGATTCGGTCTCGGGTTAAGGGTGGGAATCGAAAGCGATACTGACTTCCGCAAAGGTGCGGGAATGGCTGGCGGCGTAGATCCATTGCTTTACGGCGGCCACGGCAGACTCGCCCAGAATTGGATTGCCTCCCAGCATGCTGACATTTTCGACATTGCCTTTTGCCGCAATGGTTATCTGTAAGCGCACAATTCCGCGAATGTTGAGTCGCTTCAGAGTCTCTGGGTAATCCGGCTCGACGCGCAGGATGAGCTTTCTTTCAGGACGGTTCCTGGCGTCGATTATGATCAAAGTCTTCACACCGTCCGTGCTGGTTGCGGTGCTCACATAACCGATGGCGCCCCTCGTCCTGGCGACGTAGGCCACAATCTCAGCATCGGAACTGAATGTTCTTGGCATGGAGCCTCTACCGGTAAACACGAGGACGCGGTAGTAGGTTTGCAGATCGTCGTCGGTCCTGCCGAGGAACTCTCGCAGAAAGGCCTGGTGGACGGCTCCATCTTTCTCCAGTACGGGTTCGACATGGGTGCCGTCCCCGAGCGAGTTGCTTTCTTCCAGAAAGACTCTTTTGAGTTCTCCCCCGGAAATTGTGTCTGCTCTCACGCTCGGGTTCACAATTAACTTAATGTCGCCCGCGAACGCGGTTGGCAAAACGGAGGTCATCAAGCCGGCGGCAAGGAGGGATATTCTTGCGGCTTTCAGTGCATTCTCTTTCACCAGTGTTACCTCCTGTGCTCAGAAATAAAGGCTGGTCTTAAGGACCAAAGCATGCGTGTCGTCCTTGAACCCCGATGGGTTTACCTGGGGATAGAATCCTTCCGGGTATGCGTCATGAACATAACCGTTCATAAAGTGACCTTCCACTTTGACGTTCCAGAATTTTGTCAAGTCAACGCGTGCTGTAATTACTCTGTCGTAAATGTGATTGCCGGGCAGGCTGGTGTCCGTTTGGTTTTGGTAGAGTGCGGTAAGAGGGCCTGAATAAAACTGTGTCATTGTGTAACGGGAGTAGTATGACCCGAGATCGAGCCTTTTGCTGATCCGATAGGTTCCAGACACATACCAGCCGCGCGAGTCAGTTAAAAGCTCGGAAGCGTCATTCACGATGATTTGGTCCCGCAAGTAACGGCGATATTCAGCGTCGATGTGCAACTTGCGAAAGGTGTACTGGCCGTAGAACTGGTTGGTCCAGTCGGCTTTTGAGTACTGCTTTAGGACTGTGTCTCTGCCCGTGATGTCCTGATTCAAACGCGAAGCACCGACTCGTAGACCCTTCAGAGGGGTATTCCACCGAAGGTCAATCCCATACTGAGGCCCTCCGAGGCTGTGGAGGTAGATTCCGTACTGAGTCAGAAAATACGGGTAACCGCTATGGATACTGTCGCTGCGATGGCCGCCGTATGCGGTGTAGGAAAGGTCACCGAGGTGATGCCTGAGGGCGATATTGCCATACAGATCGCCGCCCAGGTGAGCAATCGTGGTTTCTCGAAGATCCGTGGCATACACGCTCTGAGGAAGTAGGGCAAAGGTGCGGAGGAAATCCAGGTCCTGCGTGTCGTTGTAGAGGCCCAGCGTGGTTTTGACTTTGCCCCCGCGAACGCCAAACCAACTTCGGAAGCGGTAATCGGCGACAGCCCAATCCAGGGAGGGATGGTATTGGTCAAGTTGGCCGAGATTGCGGTCATAGACCTGGGCGCCGACGCGGAGCTTGTCGGTGAGCTGACTAGACAGGTTTAGCCCAAAGTCCGTGAAGGCGGCACTGCCGTCGCTGGTGTCCATGGTCAGCCAATTGTTGTCGTTGGTGTAAACGAATCCCTGCGACACGAAGCCGTGCACCTGAACCTTGCGGTCAAAGAGTTTGAAATCCTGTGCGAGCAGCGTGATCTGGCTGGCGCAGAGACAGACACAGGTAAGGGCGAGTCCGGCGGTTCGTCGATGCACAGGATCTCCTGAATTAGTGATCAGAAGTAATAGATCGGTGAAATCGAGGGAAAACTTGAATGCTGGCGACATCAGAGAGCGGAGATGAGAAACACCGAAGAAGATGACGACGGTAACGGTTCCATTGACGATTCCCCTGTCTCCCCTTACCCTGTAACGTGCCCTTGAAAAACCCTGAAGTCTCCCACCTCGGAGTCGCCGACGACATTACGGATCTGGTCGGCGGCACTCCCATGCTGCGCCTCAAACGTCTGGTTCCCGCCGGATCGGCCGACATCTTCGCCAAACTTGAATATCTGAATCCCGGGGGAAGCGTAAAGGATCGCGCCGCCATCGGCATCATCCGCAGAGCTGAGCAGGAAGGGAAGCTCGCGCCTGGCGGTACGATTGTCGAAGCGACCGCGGGCAATACTGGAATCGGGCTCGCACTGATAGGAGTAAATCGCGGATATAAGGTGAAACTGTTTGTCCCGGAGAACTTCTCGCAGGAAAAGGTAATCATCATGCGCGCCCTGGGGGCGGAGGTCACGCGTACTCCCGACCAGGATGGCATGCAAGGAGCGATCCGGCGCGCCAAAGAGTTGGTGGCCGGCGATTCAACTGCGTTCATGGCGGGCCAGTTTGAAAACATGGCGAATCCCGATTACCACTACGAGACGACTGCGGTGGAAATGCTCGAACAAATGAGCGGGCAGCTTGATGCTGTAGTTCTTGGCTGTGGCACTTGCGGGACCTTTACTGGCATCGCGCGCTACATGAAGGAACATGTGCCCGGAGTGCAGGCATTCGCCGTGGAAACCCAGGGTTCGATTCTCAATGGGGGACAGCCGGGTCCCCACAAGGTGGAAGGAATCGGAGTGAGTTTCATCCCCAAGACGTTTGACGCGTCGGTGTGCGACGGTGTGATCATGGTGAATGACGACGATGCCTTCGCGACGGTGAAGCGGCTGGCGGCGCAGGAAGGCGTGCTGGCGGGCTCGAGCGGAGGAGCGGCCGTGTTTGCAGCTCTGCTGGTGGCGCAGCGGTTGGGCGCAGGGAAGCGCGTGGCAACGATCATCCCCGATTCTGCGGAACGCTATTTGTCGAAAAAGATTTTTGAGGGCGGGGTATAACGCACGGACGCGAGGAACGCAAGCCTTACCCTGTGTGACCCTATGCCCTCCATGTTTTAAGATTTTGACTCTGGCGGGCGGAGAGGATACCCTCGACCTTCGCAAAATTCCCCAAATTGGAATGTCGAATGAAACCCACCAAGAAACCCGGTTTCGCCACGCGCGCCATCCATGACGGACAAGAGCCCGATCCTTTGACTGGCTCAGTCACCGTCCCTATCTATCCGACTTCGACCTATGTGCAGCAGGGCATCGGCGAGAACAAGGGTTACGAATATTCGCGGGTTTCAAACCCTACGCGCACGCGCCTCGAACAGAACCTGGCGTCGCTCGAAGGTGGAGTTGCAGCCCCCGTGTTTGCCAGCGGCATGGCCGCCATCAACGCGGTCGCGTGCATGCTGAAGTCTGGCGATCACGTGGTGTGCGGAAACGATTTGTATGGCGGGACGCCGCGGCTGTTTAACCAGGTGCTGACCGGATTCGGGCTCGAGTTTTCCTACGTCGATACATCGGACGCGCAAAACGTGGAGCGGGCAATCCGCAAGAACACGCGCATGGTGTACGTGGAGACGCCGACCAACCCTCTGATGCGGTTGAGCGATCTGGCGGCGATCAGCCAGATTTGCCGGCATAAGAAGCTTGAGTTGGTCGTGGACAACACCTTCATGTCTCCATACTTCCAGCAACCGCTGGCGCTGGGCGCAGACATGGTAGTGCATTCGACCACAAAGTTTCTGAATGGGCACAGCGATGGGTTGGGCGGCGTGGTGGTGTGCAGCAAGCCGGAGCAAGGGGAAAAGCTAGCCTTTCTGCAGAAGGCCGCAGGAGCGATACTCTCTCCTTTTGAGTGCTGGCTGCTGCTGCGCGGCGTGAAGACGCTGGCGGCGCGCATGGAGATTCACGACCGCAACGGACGCACGGTGGCGGATTTCCTCGCGAACCACAGCAAGGTGAAAAAGGTTTTTTACCCCGGACTCAAAGATCATCCGCAGCATGAGCTGGCCAAGCGGCAGATGAGCGGCTTTGGGTCGATGATCACCTTTGAGACCGGAAGTTTGAAGAACGCAAACAGGATGCTGAAGATATTGCGCGTGTGCTCGCTGGCGGAATCGCTGGGAGGAGTGGAAACGCTGATCTCGCATCCAGCAACGATGACGCACGCGGGTCTGGGAGAAAAGGGGCGAAAGGCGATTGGCATTACCGACGGCATGGTGCGCATCTCGGTGGGGATCGAAAATATCGAGGATATTCTTGACGATCTGGAATCAGGTCTAGCGGCGATCTAGAAAGGGCTATTCCGAATCGGTTCGGGACGGGCCGTTCGGCCGTGCCGCCTAGAACAAATCCAGAATCAAATGAAGATGCGGGCTTTACCCCTGAAGTCCCGCTATTCTTCCGCTGAGACGGATTCGGCGATCCATTGCAAATAGCTGGGCGATCCGTCTTCGATGGTCAGGCAGACGCATTCCGGAACGTCGTAGGAGTGGAGTTCTGCAATCGCCTGGCAAACCTGGCCGAAGGCCGCGGCCGTCGTCTTTACGAGCAACAGCCATTCGCGGGCTTCCTCCACATTGTCTTGCCAGCGGTATACGGACGTGATTTGCGGGACGATGTTGACGCACGCGGCCAGCCGGCGATCCACCAGTGCCCGCGCGATTTTGCGGGCTTCTTCTTCCGAAGCGGCGGTGGTGAGGACGATTCGTTTGTCGGTCATATAAAATCGGCTCTCAGCTCTCAGCGGTCAGCCATCGGCCAACCGACGATGAGAGAGTAGCACCTTAGCCAGGGAGCAGAAACTATGCTGACGCAAATTAAGTTTGGCACATCGGGTTGGCGGGCGGTGATGGCGGAAGAATTCACTTTTGCCAACGTGCGGCGCGCGGTGGGCGGAATTGCGCGCTATGTGGCGGCGCAAAAGAAGCAAGGTGCGCGCGTGATCGTTGGGCGCGATCCGCGATTCCTGGGCGAGACGTTTTGCTCCATGGCAGCCGACATTCTGGCGGCCCACGGGATTACTCCGGTGATGGTCGCCGAGCCTGCGCCCACTCCGGCCTTTGCTTACGCGGTTGTCCAAACCAAGGCCGACGGTGTGATCAACTTTACGGCCTCGCACAATCCCCCGGAATATAACGGAATCAAGTTTTCGACGCCAGATGGTTGCCCGGCGCTTGCCGGAAGTTACAAAGAAGATCGAGGCCGAGATTGCAGCGGGATACGGCAGCCGCTCCGTTACGAGATGAGGCAACGGACTCCGCCACGAGTCGCTCGATGCGAAGCCGGCTTATTTGAAGCGGCTGGGCGAGATTGTGGACCTGGAGGTGATCCGCAAAGCGAACCTGCAAGTGTGCTTCGATCCCATGTGGGGCGCGGCGCGCGGATATTCCGACGGGCTGCTCCGCGATGCAGGCGTGAAGGTGGCCACGGTCCACGATTATCGGGACGTGCTGTTTGGCGGCCATGCGCCGGAGCCGGACGATCATCTCTTAGAGGACCTGCGACAAAAGATGCGCGCCACTGGAGCGCACATCGGCATCGCGACCGACGGCGACGCCGATCGCTTCGGCATTGTCGATGCCGATGGGACTTTCCTGCAACCGAACTACGTGATTGCGCTGCTGTTCGACTATCTGGTCGAGAGCAGAGGGTGGAAGAACGGCGTGGCGAAGTCCGTGGCAACCACGAACTTGATCAACGCCATCGCCAAGGCGCGCGGGGTGGAGCTCTACGAAACGCCCGTGGGATTCAAATACATTGGCGAGCTGATCATGCAAGATAAGATCGCGATCGGCGGGGAAGAGAGCGCGGGGCTTTCGATTCGGCACCACGTTCCTGAAAAAGACGGAGTGCTGGCCGGGTTGCTGTGCTGCGAAATGGTGGCGCGGCGAGGCAAGTCGCTGGGCGAGCAATTGAAGGCATTATGTAACCAAGTTGGTTCCTATTATCCGCGGCGAGAGAACTTCCGCTTGACGCCGGAGGTGAAGGCGAAGTTCACTGAGAAGCTGAGATTTGATCCGCAAGAGTTTTGCGGACGGGGAGTTAGCGAAGTAGTCCGCAAGGACGGGTTGAAGCTGCTTTTCGAAGACGGCTCGTGGGTGTGCTACCGGCTTTCGGGAACCGAGCCGGTGGTGCGGGTGTATTCGGAAGCGCGGAGTGAGCAGGGGCTGGAGAAATTGAGCGAGGCGGCCAGGCAATGGATTTTCGAGTAAAGGATCTTGCAAGAATTCGGCGGCTTCCCAGTCCGCAAGACGGACTGCGCGCGATGGCCGAGAGGGCGCCACAGGCCGAGGCGCTGGCTGCGTCGTGGATGGAGTGTGCGCGTCCGCTGGCGATGCGGGTGTATGCCCTGCGGCGGCGCATTGCCACCATCGCGGTCACGGTGCTGGCATGCTTTCTGTTTGTGCACGTGATGTTCGGCGTGAACGGCATGATTGTCTACAAGCAGAAACGGATGGAGTATGAATCGCTGCAGAAGCGGATCATCCTCGAGCAGAAGGAAAACGAACTGTACACGCAGAAAATCCGAGGATTGAAGACGGACGAAAAAGCGATCGAGAAAGAAGCGCGCGAGCAGTTGCGCTATCTGCGTCCCGGCGAGTATGTGTATGTCCCGGCGGTCGCGGCGAATCCAGCGCCACCCGCTAGTCACTCGGCGAAAAAGTGAGCGCGGGCTTCCGCCGAACGGCTCCAAGGAAAAGTGACAATCGGGAACGTCCTCTATGATATAGTTCGGGACGGTGTGCCGATCGGTGGCGTTGAAATGCTGCTCGGGGCCCGCGATCGGGATTTCAAAAAGGAGAATAGACCGTCCATGAGAAAAGTGCTGGTACTTTGTCTTGCGATATGTTTCGTGTTCGCCCTGACAGCTATGGCATTTGACGATATGGGGAAGAGCACGACCGTCAATGGGTACGTAAGCGACAGCAAATGCGGCGTGAAGGGCAATAGCGCCAGTCATGAGGCTTGCGCGAAAAAATGCGCGGCCGCCGGCGAGAAGCTGGTGATTGTGAGCGACGGCGATAACAAGGTTTACGCCGTGGACAACCAGGATGCGCTCAAGGGGCATGAGGGACACCACGTTGCGGTAACCGGAACGACGACCAAGGATTCCATTCACGTCAATGGCGTGAAGATGTTGTGAGGGAGATTTGGCTTTGATGGGGGCGGCTGCGGCCGCCCTTATTTTATTGCAGCCTGTTTGTTCCGAGTAGAGGCCGGCGGCGAGGACGCCGCCGGGACGCCGGCGCTACTGCGTCGGTCGGCGCTACCGCACTACGCCTTCCAGAGGTGAACTGGCTGTTGCGTATAACTTCCTTGGCATGCGGCCTGCGAGGTGGGCTTGACGTCCGGCAAGCACCGCGTGGTGCATGGCTTCCGCCATCAAAACGGGATCTTGCGCGCCCGCGATTCCCGTGTTCATCAGGACCGCGTCAGCGCCGAGTTCCATGGCGATCGCCGCGTCGGAGGCGGTGCCTACGCCCGCGTCCACAATCAGCGGAACCCCGGTGATCATTTCGCGCAGGATGCGGATGTGGGCCTGATTCTGAATGCCCATGCCGCTGCCGATGGGCGCGCCCAGCGGCATCACGGCGGCTGCGCCGGCATCGACCAGGCGCTTGGCGAAGACAATGTCGTCGGAGGTGTAGGGCAGAACGGTAAAGCCTTCGCTGACCAGAACGCGCGTAGCCTCAAGCGTGGCTTGCACGTCGGGGTAAAGCGTGGCCTGGTCGCCGATCACCTCGATTTTCACCCAGTCGGAGAGTCCGACCTCGCGGCCGAGGCGGGCGGCGCGGATGGCTTCATCGGCGGTGTAGCAGCCGGCGGTGTTGGGCAGCAGGAAATATTTCTTGGGGTCGATGTAGTCGAGCAGCGATTCCTTGCTGCGGTCGAGGTTCACTCGGCGCACGGCGACGGTGACCATCTCGGCGCCGCTGGCTTCGAGGGCGCGGGCGGTTTCCTGGAAGGATTTATATTTTCCCGTGCCGACGATCAGGCGGGAGCGGAAAGAACGTCCGGCGATGATTAGGGGATCGGTCATCAGGCTATTGTAATGAAAACCCGGCTCGTGGGGGACGCTCGCGATGGTGAGAGTGCCGTGGCGGGCAGGAAAGCAGATTCCTCGGCGGCTGTGCCGCTTCGGAATGACAAATATCAAAGTGTTGGGGCTTCCGCCTGGGCATAGAGTTCGTCGATCTGCGCGCGATAACGTTCTTCGATTACACGGCGGCGCAATTTCATGGTTGGCGTGAGAGAGCCGTCGTCGGCGGTGAATTCCTCCGGGACGACCAAGACGCGCTTTAGGGTTTCAAATCGTGCGAGATTCCGGTTTACCTCTTCCACAATTTCCTGGTAAAGCGCCTGGACTTTCGGATTAGCGGCGAGTTCGGCGCGCGTGGAGAACGTTATCTTGTTGGCGCGAGCCCAGTCTTCGAGGAACACAAAGTTTGGCGAAACAATGACGGAGGCGAACTTGCGCTTGTCGCCAACGACGACCGCGATTCCAACCAGCGGATTTAATTTCAAAGAATTCTCGATGGGTTGCGGGGCGATGAACTTGCCGCCAGAAGTCTTGATAAGTTCTTTCTTGCGGTCGGTGACGGAAAGATATCCATCGGCGTCGATGTTACCAATGTCCCCGGTCTTGAACCAGCCGTCCTCGAAGGCCTGCTGGGTTTCTTCGGGGCGGTTCCAATAGGCCTTGAAGATCGAGGGCCCGCGGACCAGAATCTCGCCGTCAGCGGCGATACGAACTTCGATGTTGGGCAGAACCTTGCCGACGGTGCCGATACGATGGTTGGCCGGCGTGTTGACAGCGATCACCGGAGAAGTTTCAGTCAAGCCGTAACCTTCGTGAATGCGGATGCCAACGGTGGCGTACCATTCCGCGAGTTCGCGGCCCAAGGGCGCTCCTCCTGAGATGAAAGTCTTGACGTTGCCGCCCATCCCGGCGCGGATCTTCGAGAACACCAGTTGGTTCGCAAGTTTCCAACGCGGTGACGTCGGAGTTTCTCCAGCGAGAATGGCCGGCTTGTTGGCGCGCCCGACCGAAAGCGCCCAGCGGTAGACCGCGCGCGTGAGAATGACGCGGGCCAGCGCCTCAGTCTTGGCGTGGATTTTTTCGTAGACCCTGGGCACAGATACGCATTCCGTGGGGCGTACTTCCAGCAGGGTTTCAGGAAGGCGCTCGATGAACGGGCAGTACGCCAGAGTGACGCCGTGGTAGAACATCGCGAAATCCACGTGGCGCGCGGTGACGTGCGAGAGGGGAAGGAACGAAATGGTGGTCAGGCCGGGATGCATATCGAATTCGCGCAGCGAGCAGTTGATGTTGCTAGCCAAGTTGCCGTGGGTCAGCATGACGCCCTTGGAGGTTCCGGTGGTGCCGGAGGTGTAGATGATGGTGGCGAGATCGTCGGGCCGGATGGAGCGCGCGATGGATTCGGTTTGAACGTCGAGATTGCTGGGACCATGGGTCATCAACTCGCCCATGTGCGCGTAGGGTGCAGCCAGGTCGCTGGGGATTTGGATCTGATCCATCACCACGATTCGCTGAACCTGCGTCTGCGCGAGGATGGCCTGGAGCTTGCGGAGTTGCGGTTCTGTAGAAACGAAAACCAGGGTCGCGCCAGAGTCGCGCAGAGTGTAAGCGGTCTGCTCCGGGGTCAGCGTTGAGTAGACAGGAACGGTGACGGCACCGAGCAGCAGGATGGCGAAGTCGGCGGTGGACCACTCGGGCCGGTTCTCGCTGAGAATGGCGATGCGATCGCCTTTGCGGACGCCCCATTCCTGCAGAGCGCGGGCGGTTCCAGCGACATTGCGGCGAAAGTCGGAAGAAGAGATGGGCAGCCACTTGCCGGACGCGCGGGAAAGCATCATGCGCTCCAGATTCCGCTGGGTGGCGGTGAAGAAGATGTCGTTCAGAGTTTCCAGGTTCATTGGGGCGCGGAACCTTGCTCTGAATTGAATCTAATGGTTTGTGGTGGTCTGGGCAATATGTGAATAGGGTACTGATCGGCGTCCTGACCAGGCATTGCGAAAACACAAAATTACAATGTCTCTGAGGGTGGTGAGCTATCATCGGAAAGGAGGTTCATGATGCGGAAGAGACTACCGAACGGGTTGGCAGCTTCGCTGCTAGCGGGAGTATTGGCGATGGGTAGCCTGGCATCGATTGCTGCGCAGACCAACCCGTCAGTCAGCAAGACGCCGACGGCACAAATGCCGAAGGTGGGCGACGTGGCCCCGGATTTCACGCTGAAATATTTCGACGGCAACGACCTGAAGGACGTTTCCTTGAGCCAGTACCACGGCAAGAAAAATGTCGTTCTGGCATTTTATATTTTCGCTTTTACCCCCGGCTGAACGGCGCAGATGAAGGCTTTCCAGCAAAATCTCAAACGGCTGGAAGCTACCGACACCCAGGTTCTGGGTGTGAGCATGGATAGTGCCTTCGCCAACAAAGCCTTCGCCGATCAAACCGGAGTCGCGTTTCCCCTGCTGAGCGATTGGGGCGGAGACGTGACCCGTCAGTACGGAATCTACCTGGACAAGTACAAGGCCGCGCGCCGCGTGAACTTCCTGATTGGCAAAGATGGAAAAATTCTGGAAGAGCAGGTGGATAAGGACGCCATCGATCCCACGAAGATTGTGGATACTTGCGAGCGGCCGAAGATGAAGAACTGAGTTCCAGTTCAGGCAGCGGGCAGTTCGAAGGAAAATACTGAGCCGCGGCCAAGTTGGCTGGTTACGCTGACCGACCCACTGTGGGCTTCGACAATGGCTTTGGCGATGGCCAACCCCATGCCCGTGCCTTGCACACTGTAGCGCTGGTCGCGGCCGCGGTAGAACTTGTCGAAGACCATCCCTTGCTCGAAGTCGTCGATGCCGGGCCCGTGGTCGGTGACGCTGGTGACAACACGGTCTCCCCTGCGCTCTGCGGTGATGGCAATGGGAGCGGTGGCGGCGGAATATTTGGCGGCATTTTCCAGCAACTGCTTGAGAACTTCGGCAATGCGGTCGGAATCTACGCGCACCTTGGGCAGGGACGGGGCCAGGTGAACCTCGATGGGATGCTGCGCGAGAACGGTCCTGGAATCTTCCACAGCAGACTCGATCACGGTAGCAATATCCACGGGCGCCATGTGGAGTTCAACCTTGTGGGCGTCGAGCTGCGCCATTTCCGTGGCTTCGCCAACCAGGCGGTCGAGGCGATCGGTTTCTTCATTGATGACTGTGAGCAACTCCTTCCGCTGCGCTTCGTCGAGATTGTAGTCGGAGAGCAGGCCGGTCACTGCGGCCTTGATGCCGGTGAGAGGCGTGCGGAGTTCGTGGGTCACAGAATCGAGCAGGACGGCGCGCAGGTTTTCGCTCTGATGAGCGGCTTCGGTCTGAGAAAGCTTCTCCATGGCTCCGGCTCGCTCGATGGCGATGCCGATCATACTGCCCAGAGCTTCCAGAGTGGCGCGCGATAGCGCCGGCCCGGCGATGCCGACGGCTCCGGTGGTGCGCGTGCCTAGGTGCAATGGGGTGAGAGAAATTCCGCGCTGCGAATCGATCACCGGCTCCCCGCGCGAGCTCACCATTTGAAGATCCTGCAGGGCAAGCCACGTGGCTTCGGGGTCGGTACGGTAGACCTGATGGGAGCTGAGCAGGTAAATGGCGGCGGCTTTGGCGCCGAATCCGTCACACACGTAAGCGGGAATCGCATTTAGTAGTTCGGCTACATTGTCAGTCGCCAGCAGGCGCTGGCTGAAAGCGTAAAGACGTTCTACGTCGCGGCGGCGCTGATTGGCGTCGGCAGTCTGTCGGCGGGCGCGATCCGCAAGCTGGCTCGCGATGCCCGCGGTCACGAGGAAGGCGAACAATGCTACCCAATTCTGCGGATCGGCGATGGTGAAGGTTCCGATGGGAGGAAGAAAATAATAGTTGAAGGCGAGCGTCGCGAGAAGGGCGAGAAAGACGGAGAAGCGAAATCCCCAGTACGCCGCTACCCATAGCACCATCAGCAGGAACGTCAAGGCCACGGTGGTGGGATTTATGTGAGCCAGGCGTCGGTAGATTTGTGCCACCAGTTCGGTCGCCACGGCGCACGCGGCGTATCGGAACACGTGCTGGGGCCAGCGGGGTTTCACGGGCACGATTGTAACGGAATCGAGGTTTCAGGGCTTCAAGGTTTCAATGCGCGGCAAACATTGATTGTGAAACCTTGAAACTATGAGACCTTGAAACCTGCTTTGCATCTAGATTCGACATTTCCCGCTCGGGCGTGGAGAATAGCGGCGATGGCCAAGACTCCTGAAGAATGGCTTAAGGAATGTGAGCCCGCCAAGCGGCCGGCGGTGTTCAAGCTATTTCTGGGCTATGCCCCCGGCGTAGGGAAAACTTACGCCATGCTGAGTGAAGGCGTGCGGCGGGCGAGCCGCGGGGAAGAGGTAGTGATCGGCGTGGTGGAAACCCACGGGCGCAAACCGATTGTAGAACTCTCTTCGCGGCTGGAGACGGTGCCGCGCAAAAAACTGGAATACAAAGCGACCGTCTTCGAAGAGATGGATGTGGACGCGATCCTGGCCCGCAAGCCGCATGTTGTTCTGGTGGATGAGCTGGCCCACACCAACATTGAAGGCAGCAAGCACGCCAAGCGCTATGAAGATGTATTCGAGCTGCTGGATGCGGGGATTGATGTTCTTTCCACGCTGAACGTGCAACATATCGAGAGCCTCGCGCCAACTATTCGCGGCCTGACGGGAGTGCAAGTGCGGGAGACAGTGCCCGATTGGGTGATCCGGCGCGCGGGCGAAATTGTGATGGCGGATCTTACTCCGCAGGCCTTGCAGACCCGCATGAAGCGCGGCGACATTTACCCCCTGGAACGAGTGGAGCGCGCGCTGGCGAATTTCTTCCGCAACACCAACCTGGTGGCATTGCGTGAACTGGCCCTGCGGCAGGTGACGCAGGCGGTCGACCGCACGCTTTCCGAACTCAAGAATGAAGACGGCCAGCTGCTACAGGTGCGGGAGCGGATTGCGGTGTGCATCAGTTCGAATCCGGCGGCGCAGTATTTGATTGCTCGTGGGGCGCGCATGGCACAGGCCATGGATGGCGATCTGTTTGTACTCTACATTGACACGGGCGCGGATGAGAGCGACGAGAACCAGCGAACCCTGGCCGACAATGTGCGCTTTGCGGAAAGTGTGGGCGCGAAGGTGGTGAAGACTGAGGGCAAGGTCGTCGCGGAAAAGGTTGCGGAATTTGTTCGCGAGAATCACATTACGCAGGTGGTTTTCGGACGGTCGGCGACGAAGGGATGGAAAAGATATTTCTATCTTTCGGCAATTCACAAGTTCTTGCGCGACACCCCCGCGGTGGATGTGCACATCGTTACTCAGGAAATGCGCTAGACGGGATTGACGAAAGAAAGATGACGAACGAGCACAAGCGAATCCTTGTGGTGGATGACGAGCCGCAGATCACCCGAGTGCTCCGCACCACGCTTTCCGCGCAAGGGTATGACATTCGCGTGGCGAATGACGGGGAGATGGCGCTGGAGTTGATGAAGAACTGGACGCCCCACGTGGTGGTGACGGACCTGGCGATGCCGAATCTGGATGGCGTAGAGCTGTGCCGGAGCGTACGGAAGATGTCGCAGGTGCCGATTATCGTGCTCTCGGTGCGCGGGCAGGATCGCTCGAAAGTGGAGGCGTTGGACGCCGGCGCCGACGATTACGTCACCAAGCCCTTCAGCATGAACGAACTGCTGGCGCGGATCCGGGCGCAATTGCGGCGAACCCCGACCGTTGAGGAGAAGCCCAGCACAATTACGGCCGGAGACTTCTCCATTGATCTGGAAGCCCGATCCGTCAAGGTTGCGGGTCATGAAGTCCATCTCACACCGAAAGAATTTGATTTACTCGTTTTTCTGGCGCAGCGTCCGGGCAAGGTGGTGACCCATCGCACGCTGCTGGCGGCCATATGGGGTCCGAATAGCACGGAACAGCCGGAATACCTGCGCGTTTTTGTTGGACAACTGCGCAAGAAAATTGAGTCCGATCCCTCCTCGCCCCAGTACCTGCTCACCGAGCCCTGGGTTGGATACCGATTCGAGCCTGACTCGTAAGTCCTGCCCTTCGTTCATCGTTGAGTCTTTACAAATATTTTACGGATCCCTTATTCGGTCTTTTCGCCTTTGCGTGTCCAATGGTTTGTGACGGCCAAAAAAACCGGCCCACCCAAGTTGCAGGTTCATGGAGACGAAAAGCATGTGGACTCACGAAGTAGCCCCGGAACGGTTGGCAGAGCTTTTTCATCACTATCAGCAGGCGCTGATGCCGGAGGTATCGGGCAAAGGCAGCGAAGGCCCCGGGTCATGGAAGGAAGTATCTCCGCAGGTAAAGAGCCGGCTGGTCGCGGCAGCGCGGCTGGCATTGCTGGAACTGGAATCGCTCACCAACGAGCGAGCAAAGGTGCGGCGGTATTTTCCCCAACCGGGCGAAGCCGAATGGGGCTGCTAAGGATAGTCCGCGCGATGCTTGCCCGAGCTGAGGTTTCCCCCACGCGCTCGGACATCCAGTCGCCTGTCAGCTTTACGAATTCTTTACGACTTTCTTAATCCACCCTTACACGTTCCATGGTCCACTAGGTTGTGCGAGAGTTCGCACAGGCGCAGGAGACGGTAGTAGGCGGGCAGCAGTGATGATTGCCGCCGTCGCTCTGGCAGGGGCGGTGTTCATGCTCAGGTTTCTGGTTGCCCTGCTGCGTGAGGGAGCGCCATCCGTGTGCTATTGGGTTGTTCCGGTCCGCCGGAGTCCCAGGAGAGATAGTCTTAGGCTCCTAACCTCTGACGATGTCGCTGGCAGACGGTGGGGGCAGTCTGGGCTGACCGCAGTGCAGGCCAACTTCGCTGCAAGCCGGAAGATCGAAATCCCAGCGCGGCAGTTGCGCCAAAAGGAATTTCCTGACGTTCGAATCTTGGTGAGAATGAAGATGGGGCCACCGGGGCAATCCTGGTAGAGTTCCGGTGGAGTTAGGATTGGAGTCAATCGAATGCAGGACGCAATCTTCCTCGCTATAACCGTTGCATTTTTCGCAGTATCAGTCGCTTACGTGGTTTTCTGCGAGCGCGTACGTTGAGGCGGATATGACTTCTGGACCGATCATCATGCTGATCATTTGCGCGGGGCTGCTCGCGTATCTGGTGTACGCCATGTTGCGGCCGGAGAAATTCTGATGACAGCAAACGGATGGCTGCAAATCTTTTTTCTGCTGCTGGCGGTGTTGCTGATCACTAAGCCTCTGGGCGGGTTCATGGCTCGGGTGTTCAGCCGTGAGCGCACCTGGCTCGACCCGCTGATGCGGCCGGTGGAACGGATTCTCTACCGGCTTACGGGCGTCGACGAAGACCACGAGATGGACTGGAAGGAATACGCGCTGGCGCTGATCTTGTTCAGCGGCGTTTCCATGATTCTGCTGTATGTGCTGCAGCGCGTGCAGGGGTGGGCGGGGCCGCAGTCGTGGAATCCGCAAAAATTGCCGGGAGTTCCTCCGGCGCTGGCCTTCAACACCGCAGCTTCGTTCACCACGAACACCAACTGGCAGAACTATGTTCCCGAAACCACCATGAGCTACCTGACGCAGATGGTGGGCTTGGCGTATCACAACTGGGTTTCGGCGGCCGCGGGCATGGCGCTGGCGATCGCTTTCATTCGCGGAATTTCGCGGCGCGAGCAAAAGACCATCGGCAACTTCTGGGTCGATCTGGTTCGCGGCACGTTGTGGGTGCTGGCTCCGCTGTGCCTGGTGGGCGCGCTGTTGCTGGTCTCGCAGGGCGTGGTGCAGAACCTGAAGCCATATGACACGGTGCAAGTGCTCGACCCTTACCAGACGCCACAACTAGGCGCCGACGGCAAGCCAGTGAACGGACCCGACGGTAAACCGCTGATGCAAATGGTGAGCCAGCAGGTGATCGCGCAGGGTCCTACGGCTTCGCAGGAGATTATCAAAGAATTAGGAACGAACGGTGGAGGCTTCTTCAATGCCAACAGCGCCCATCCGTTCGAAAATCCCACGCCGTTCACCAACTTTCTCGAGATGTTCTGCATTCTGGCGATTCCTTCCGCCCTTACTTACACGTTGGGATCAATGACCGGCTCCCGGCGGCATGGATGGGCCGTGTGGGCGGCGATGGCTTTGCTGTTCCTTTCGGGAGTTACCACGGCGTATTGGGCCGAAGCACGCGGCAATCCCCTGGTAACATCGGCGGCGCAACATGGCTCGCAGCGTCCGGCCTCGGCTCAGCAAGCTTTGGCTCAACAAGGCGTGGGTAACCTCGAAGGCAAGGAGGTGCGCTTCGGCGTAGTGAACTCGGCTATGTTCGCCACCGTGACTACGGACACAAGTTGTGGCGCGGTCAACTCCATGCATGACTCGTTCACGCCGCTGGGCGGAATGGTCCCCCTGATCAACCTCATGCTGAGCGAAGTGATCTTTGGCGGCGTGGGCGCGGGAATGTATGGAATGTTGGTGTTCGTCATTCTCTCTGTCTTTATTGCGGGATTGATGGTCGGACGCACGCCGGAATACCTGGGCAAGAAGATCGAAGCCTACGACGTGAAAATGGCGATGCTGGTGATTTTGATTTTTCCGCTGGTGATTCTGACATTCACGGCCGTTTCAGTTCTGTACAGCTTTGGCACTTCCTCCATAACGAATCCCGGACCGCACGGCTTCAGCCAAGTGCTTTATGCCTTCACCTCAGCCGTGGCTAATAACGGTTCGGGCTTCGCCGGGATTAACGGAAACACGCCCTGGTACAACACGTCGCTGGGTATGGCGATGCTGTTGGGTCGCTTCATGATGGTTCTGCCGGTCCTGGCCATTGCCGGCAATCTTGTAGGCAAGAAACAAACGCCGGCAACGCTGGGAACGTTCCCTGTGACCGGACCGTTATTCACGGTGCTGCTGATTGGCGTGATCGTGATTGTGGGCGCGCTGACTTTTTTCCCGGCGCTCAGTCTGGGGCCAATTCTCGAACACCTGCTGATGATGGCAGGCAAAACTTTCTAGGCAAATATGGCAACCAAGAAATCAAAACGCAGCTTGTGGGACATGAAGATTGTGCGCCGCGCGGCGTGGGATTCGCTGGTGAAGCTGCATCCCGTGACCATGATGCGTAATCCGGTGATGTTCGTCGTGGAAGTGGGTAGCGTTGTGACCACCGTGCTTCTAATCGTGGAGCGCCTGCACGGGCAGCCTGGATTCGGATTCAATCTGCAGATCACGCTGTGGCTGTGGTTCACGGTTTTATTCGCCAACTTTGCAGAAGCGATGGCGGAGGGCCGCGGCAAGGCGCAGGCCGACGCGCTTCGGCGAGCAAAAGCGGAGACAATGGCGAACCGCCTTCTCCCTGACGGAAAAACGGAGACCGTGCCTGGCTCGAAATTGCGTTCGGGAGATTTGGTGCTGGTGGAAGCGGGCGAGTTTGTTCCCGGCGACGGCGAGATCGTGGAGGGCGTTGCGTCGGTAGACGAGTCGGCGATCACGGGCGAATCGGCGCCGGTGATTCGCGAAGCCGGCGGTGACCGCTCTGCAGTGACTGGTGGAACACGCGTGCTTTCAGACTGGGTGAAGATAAAGATCACCTCCAATCCCGGCGAAACATTTCTGGATCGCATGATCGCGCTGGTGGAAGGCGCGGAGCGGCAGAAGACTCCGAATGAAATTGCGTTGAACATCTTGCTGGCGGGGCTGACGATTGTGTTTCTGCTGGCGGTGGTCACTCTGCAGCCTTTTGCCATTTATGCGGGTGCGCCGCAGACCGTGTTCGTGCTGGTGTCTTTGCTGGTGTGCCTGATTCCGACGACGATTGGCGGATTGCTCTCCGCGATCGGCATCGCAGGCATGGACCGGCTGGTGCAGCACAATGTGTTGGCCATGTCAGGACGCGCCGTGGAGGCTGCTGGCGATGTCAACACTTTGCTCCTCGATAAGACGGGAACAATTACGCTGGGCAACCGCCAGGCCACCGAGTTCGTGACCGCGCCGGGCGTTACTGAGGCGATGCTGGCGGATTCGGCGCAACTCTCTTCGCTGGCCGACGAGACTCCCGAGGGCCGCTCCATAGTCGTACTGGCCAAAGAAAAATACGGACTGCGCGGGCGCGAAATAAGTTCGCACGATGCTGAGTTTATTCCGTTCAGCGCGATGACGCGCATGTCAGGCGTGAATATGGATGGCCGCGCCATTCGCAAGGGCGCGACCGATGCAGTTGCCAAATATCTCGAAGACCAGGGCAGTTCGCTTCCCGCTGAAGTGCGTGCCGCGGTGGAAGTGATCTCGCGCTCCGGTGGAACACCACTGGTGGTGGCGGAGAATGGCCGCGCACTGGGAGTGATCCAGCTCAAAGACATTGTGAAGGGCGGCATGCGGCAGCGTTTTGATCAACTGCGCGCCATGGGAATCAAGACGGTGATGATCACGGGGGATAATCCGTTGACGGCGGCGGCCATCGCGAGCGAGGCTGGCGTTGACGATTTCCTGGCGCAGGCTACGCCGAAGGACAAGCTGGACTTGATCCGCCGCGAACAGAGTCAAGGCAAACTGGTTGCCATGACGGGCGATGGCACCAACGATGCCCCGGCGCTGGCTCAGGCCGACGTGGGCGTCGCCATGAATACCGGCACCCAGGCCGCGAAAGAAGCTGGCAACATGGTGGACTTGGATTCGAATCCGACTAAGCTGATTGAGATCGTGGAAATCGGCAAGCAGTTGCTGATGACGAGGGGCGCGCTAACCACATTTTCGATCGCGAATGACGTGGCCAAATATTTTGCCATCATCCCCGCGATGTTTGCCGGCACGTTCCCGGTTCTGCAAGCCTTGAACGTCATGCGGCTGGCGACGCCGCAGTCAGCGATCTTGTCGGCGGTCATCTTCAATGCGCTGATTATCGTGGCGCTGATCCCGTTGGCCCTGCGCGGGGTGAAATACGTTCCGCAGGGAGCGGCCATACTGCTGCGTCGGAATCTTCTGGTCTACGGCGTGGGCGGAGTGGTCGTGCCGTTCATCGGCATCAAGCTTATCGACTTGCTCATCGTGCGGGCTGGGTTGGCGTAAGGACGACTGGCGCAGAGGCGAATATGAAAAAGAATCTAATCACTGCCGTGCTCATGACGCTGGCGACGACCGTGTTGTTTGGTCTGCTGTTTCCTCTGTTGATTACGGGACTGGCGCAGGTTCTCTTTCCGAAACAGGCCAACGGCGAATTGCTGACGCGGAATGGCAAGGTCGTAGGATCGCGATTGATCGGGCAGTCATTCACCTCGCCGGGTTATTTTCACTCGCGCCCGTCCGGCGCGGGAACTGGCTATGATGTGGCCAATTCTGGCGCATCGAATCTTGGGCCCACGAATCAATCGCTCATCGCGCGGGTACAGGGAGATGCCGACCGCTTGCAGGCGGAGAATCCCGGGGCCGCAATCCCGTTGGATTTGCTGACCACTTCAGGCTCGGGGCTTGATCCTCACATCTCGCCGGAGGCGGCGGAATTTCAAGTGCCCCGCATCGCGAAAGAGCGCAAGCTGAGCGAGGATGTGGTTCGCGAGGCGATTCGACAGCATACCGAATCGCGGCAGTTTGGATTTCTGGGTGAGCCGCGGGTGAACGTTCTGGAATTGAATCTTACGTTGGATGAGATCTCGCCGAAGCCGGCGGCACACTGATTAGAACTCGTCGGCCAGCGACGCAGCAGGGAGCGCGCCTGACAAACGACATTGACGCGAACGGCCCGCGTGCGGTTTGATAGGTTCGCATGCCATGCCACTTGCAAGCCGGCCGAAGGCAAAGCGCTGAGATTGCGATAGCGCCGCGAAGGCGGGAAACCAGCCCGCTCCCGCCGCATTTGTCTTTTGCGGTCCTGCCATGAACGAACAGAAACGTCCCGCGATTCACTGGATGGATGTTCTCTGGCTGGTGTTGCTCGCGTTACTGGCTGTGCTGCCGCCGGTGCGGGAGTGGCACAAACAGATAATCCTGCTTGGTTTTGGCGTTCTCCAACTGAATGAGGGCAGGCTGATTGCCCGCCTCCCGCGGCGTGGGCCGGCCTACATTGTCGTACTTAAGATTGCCCTGGCCACTCTTCTGCTGGATCACACGGGCGAGATTCCCATCAACAGCTATTACTATCCCATCTACTACCTTCCCGCCGTTACCGCGGCGGAATATTTCGGCCCATGGGCTACCTTGTTCTGGACTTCGCTGGCCTCGGCCGCCTACTGTTCGTATCTTTACCCCGCATTGCAGGAGTACGAGATAAACCCAGAGGACTATGGACGGCTTGCCATTCGCATCGTCTTCTTCTTTCTCGCCGCTCTGGTAGTTAACCGCTTTATCGTCGAGAGCCGGCGCCAGACTCGGCGTTACCAGGAATTGGCCGAGACTCTCGCGGAGACGAACCGCAGGCTGGAGCAGGCGCAGGACGAGGCGCGGCGTTCGGAGCGACTGGCGGCGTTGGGGCAAATGTCTGCCGGTCTGGCGCATGAAATTCGCAATCCGCTGGGAGTGATCAAGGGATCGGCCGAGATGCTCCACCAGAAACTGGGGGAATCGAATCCGCTGGCCAGCGAATTGGCGGGTTACATTTCGAGTGAGACCAATCGTCTGAGCGCGCTGGTAACACGGTTTCTCGATTTTGCCCGGCCGCTGCATGCAGAGCTAGCCGCGGCTGAAATTACAGCGGTGCTCGATCGTGCGCTGCACGCTGTCGCGTTGACGCACAAGGACGGGCTGGTACGCGTGGAGCGGCAGTACGAAGCAAACCTGCCGCTGGTACCGTTGGATGAGAGCCTCTGCGAGCAGGCATTCGTGAATTTGATTCAAAATGCTTATGATGCGATGGGCAGCAGCGGCGGTGGAACCCTGCGCGTGACGGCGGAGAGGGCAAACAACGCGGGCCGGGACGGAGTGGAAGTGCGAATCGAAGACACGGGCTCGGGAATTCCGGCAGAACTGCGGGAGCAGATATTCAATCCATTTGTGACTACCAAGAAAACGGGGGTTGGGTTAGGACTGTCGATTGTGTCCAGAATTATTGATGGCCATCATGGAACGATTCGCGTCGATGCCGGCGGAAAGGATCAGCAGGGGGCATGCTTCGTGGTTTTTTTTCCCGCAAGCGACGAAGCGGCCGTTCCAGCATCTTAGTTCGTAGCGCGTTTGCAACCGTATGCCAACAATCCTGATTGTCGAAGACGAAGCGAAGATGCGCCGCCTGCTCGAATTGAATCTCGGCGAGGACGGCTTCACCACGCTTTCCGCGGGCGACGCAGAAGCTGGGCTGAAACTTCTGCGCGAGAACACCGTCGATCTGGTAGTGACGGACTTGAAGCTGCCGGGAATGAACGGCCTCGAGTTCCTGCAGGCGATCAAACGTCAAAATGCCGCGTTACCGGTGGTGGTGATGACGGCTTTCGGCACTGTAGAGACGGCAGTGGAAGCCATGAAGGCCGGTGCCAGTGACTATGTGCTGAAGCCGTTCTCGCTCGGCGAGATGCGCATGGTGATCCGCAAGGAGCTCGATGTCCACAACCTGCGCGAGGAGAACCGGTCGCTGCGCGAGGCGTTAGGCAAGAAGTACGCCCACCCAAACATCGTGGCGCGGAGTCCCAAGATGCAAGAGGTACTCGCGACGGTGGAGCGCGTGGCGCCCACGAATTCGACCGTGCTGCTCGGCGGCGAGAGCGGCGTGGGCAAGGACTTGATTGCGCGCGCGATTCATGAAAAGTCGCGGCGGGCTTCGGGGCCTTTCATCAAGATCAATAGCTCGGCGATTCCAGAGAATTTGCTGGAGAGCGAATTGTTTGGCTATGAGAAGGGCGCGTTCACTGGCGCGAACACAAGCAAGCCCGGCAAGTTCGAGTTGGCCGATAAGGGAACGCTGTTTCTGGATGAGATCGGCGATGTGCCTCCCGCGACGCAGGTGAAGCTGCTGCGCGTGCTGCAGGAGCGTGAGTTTGAGCGACTGGGCGGCACGCGCACCGTGAAAGTGGATGTGCGCCTGATCGCAGCCACGAACCGCGATCTGCGCGAAGCGCTGGAGCAGGGAACGTTTCGCGAGGACCTCTATTATCGCCTGAACGTTGTCCCCATCGACATTGCGCCGCTGCGCCAGCGCAAGGAAGATATCCCTGACCTGGTCAATCTTTTTATTTCGCGCTTTGCTGGAGATTCGGGCAAGCCGGTGAAGAGTATTGCGCCGGAGGCGATGCAGATTCTGGTGAACTATCACTGGCCGGGAAATGTGCGCGAGTTGCAGAACATCATCGAACGGGCTTGCGCGCTGGCAAAGGGCACAGTGCTCGAGGCGTCCGACATTCATCTTGATCTGCGTCCGGCCAAGGCAGCCAACGGTGCAAATGGATTTCTTCCCGAGGGCATGACGCTCGAACACTGGGAGGATGAAATGATTCGCGAGGCGCTGCGGCGCGCGAACGGAAATAAGAGTCAGGCGGCGAGGTTGCTGGGCCTGTCGCGCAATGCGCTGCGCTACCGGCTGTCGAAGATTGGGATTGCGGATGAGGGGGAGAAGGAAGTATAGGCCGAGGCCCCTTTCATTGACGTACTATCATGACAGCATGGTCGTTCAGGGCTTCGACCCGGTTGCTAGTAAAGACTCAGGGGTGATCATCCTTGGCACCCTGCCAGGTGGCGAGTCTCTCAGGCTTCGCCAGTACTATGCGGATGGTGGCAACGCGCGTTCGGGTTCATCGTGGAGAAGTTGTTCGGGATCGTCAGAAGCGGGAGCTACGATGGGCGTAAGCAAGGGCTCATCATGAACCGAATCGCGATTTGGGACGTTCTTGGGCGTGCGGAACGTAACGGCAGCCAAGACAACAAAATCGTAAAGGGAACTGAGTTGCCAAACGACTTCGCGACTTTCTTCCGTGGCCATCCATCGATAAGGACCGTATTCTTCAATGGCGGCCGCGCGGAGGAGTATTTTCGAAAAGTTGTCGCTCCCCGGTCACGCTTCGGCGCCGGAGATATTCGACTCTGTGCGGCGCTGCCGTCCACGAGCGGCGTTAATACGCACGCCACTCCAGAAGGGAAGGCCGAGAGTTGGCGAATTGTTCAATGCGCGCTTGGTGGCCCGAGGACTTAGAACCTGCTGGACAACGCTGTCGATACAGTTGCCCTGATGTTGGGAATCAGAGCTTGGTATCTGGCTTTTGGCGCCAGGCTTTGACTGGCTATCGGTTTTTTCGTGTTCTTTGCCGGAACTCAAAGTCGCGTGAGTCCGCACAAAATCATACCGCCCTATCCGAGCGTTCCCGAAACAGAACCGTCCCGACTGAGAAACGAGAAATACTTCCAAGACCAGCGAGCATCGTGGCTACAATCATTTAAGAGAGACACCGTCTGGAGAGTGTTGCCAGTGGGTACTGGACGATGTCCTTCAAACAGTCGAGTGGCTTAGTCAGCCACTAGGGTTCGACTCCCTCGCTCTCCGCCAGTCACTCGACGGCATAAAACTACTTGACAACTCCGCCAGAGGAGTTATCCTTAAGATGTTTGAAGGACAGCGTCCAGTACCAAGTTCTTTGACCGCAGCCCCGACTGACTATCGGGGCTTTCGTGTTCCTAGGCACACTCCCCTCTGAATACAACGCGATAAAATGTGTTCGTGGCGAACACACGTAGTGCAACTCTAAGCATCCGCCTGAAGCCCGCGACCAAGAAGCGGCTGGCCAAGCTAGCCAAGGTTTCCGGGCGCAGCTCGAATTTTCTCATCTCTGACGCGGTCGAATCCTACATAGCCGACCAGAAGAGAATGCTGGCGGAAATCCGCCAGGCCGACCGGCAGGTCAAGTCCGGGCACTATGTAAGGCACGAAGATATGAAGGCCTGGCTGCTTTCGTGGGGGACTGACCGCGAATTGCCGCCGCCGAAGTGCGCTTGCGGCGGGCAACATGACGACGAGGCGCTGTGCCGGTAGAGATTGTCTGGCCCTGGCGGGCGCTGGCGCGGTTGGGAGAGATACGAGATTACGTCGCCAAGGACACGCCAGATGCCGCTGCCAAGTTAGCGGCGCGAATCATTTCGCTGGTTGAAGCTCTGAAAGAACATCCTTACTTGGGTCGCGCGGGGAGCGAGCCGCGAGTGCGGGAGTTGGTAGTGGGCGGCACTCCATACTTGATTGTCTACCGGGTCCGGGCGAACCGAGTTACGATGGCGACGATTTGGCACGGGGCGCAGTCTAGGCGACGGAGCCGGCGACCAAAGTCAGGCTGACGTTCGTTCCGCCCACTGGCTGAAAACCACCACATCGGCTCAGGGTGGCCACCGGTTCTGGATTAAGTCTCCGGGGTCGCCCGAACGCCATCACCTTTCTGCTTGAAAATAAAAGAGTTACCAACCCTCATTCCAATTCGTTTTTTGGCATGGCAGTTGCTTCGCACTATAACGGCATCTATTCAAATTCAGCTAATCAGATGTGCGCCCGGTTTGGCGTGAGGTGGATTTATGAAAGACAAGTTCACAGCAAATCTCGCGGTCCTAACCATGGCACTTGCGGTCACGCTTTCCATAAGCGTGCCGGCACAAACCACGCAGGAAGGCACGGGACCCTCAGAGCAGCCCAGCGCGCCGATGGAGATAGGAAAGATTAAATCCGCGCAACCAGCCCAGGCCGGCCAGCCGCCCAAACCTGCCGCAACGCCGCAGACCGCGGAAACGCCCAATGCCGCCGAGGAAGCCAAGCCCGGTGGGCCCTCGGGCGAAGCTCCGGCCAAGACTGATCAGGGTGTAGGTCGCGTCAGCATGATTCATGGCGATGTGTTGACGCAGCGAGGAGATTCAGGCACATCGTCGGCGGCTGTGCTGAATCAGCCCGTATTGACCGGCGACAAGGTTTCTACCGCACTGGCGCGCGGGCCGAAGTGCAACTCGACTACTCCAACATTCTCCGCCTGGGATCGAACTCGCAAGCGAACATCGCCCGCTTTACGGACAAGTACATCCAGATCCAGGTGGGACAGGGCCTGGCCACATACTCTGTGTTTGGCGAGAGCGAAGCTGAGCCCGAGATCGACACGCCGAACGTCGCGGTTCATCCCGCGCACAAAGATGGCGTGTACCGCGTTGAAGTTCGGCCCGATGGCGACTCGATCGTGATCGTGCGCAAAGGCGAGGCCGAGATCTCAACGCCGCAGGGCATTGGCCAAGTGAAGGCTGGTGAGATGGCGACGGTGCGCGGCTCCGGCGCCGATGCGCAAGTACAAGATCAGTCCCGCTCCCGAGCGCGACGATTGGGATCGCTGGAACACCGACCGCGACCGCATGATCCACGAAGCGGCCGCCTGGAAGCATACCAACAAGTATTACGTCGGCGCCGAAGACCTGGATGCCAATGGAAAATGGGAAGACGCCGCCGACTACGGTCAAGTCTGGGTGCCGAACGAGCCGGATGGCTGGGTTCCATACCGCGATGGCGACTGGGTCTGGGAACCCTACTACGGCTGGACGTGGGTTGGCTTTGAGCCTTGGGGATGGGCTCCGTATCACTATGGGCGCTGGATGTGGTATGGGGGCGCGTGGGCGTGGTGGCCGGGACCGGTGTGGGGCGGATTTTATCGTCCGTTCTGGGCACCGGCGTATGTTTCGTTCTTTGGATTCGGGGGAGGTTGGGGTTTCGGCTTTGGCTGGGGAGGTTGGGGCGGCTTTGGATGGTTGCCCATCGGGCCTTGTGACCGCTTCTTTCCGTGGTGGGGCGGTTATGGCGGACGGTTCGGCGTGGTGGGCGTCAACCGATTCGGCGGCCTCAACCGCTTTGGCGGGATCGCGCCGCTGCATGCGGGCACGCAGTTCTCGAACCTGGCGCATATCAACGACGCTCACGTCGGCGGTGCGCTCTCGACCGTGGGAGCAGGCAAATTCGGAGCGGGCCGAACCACGCCGGTAGCGGCTACGCACGCGCAGGTGAGTAACGCTCGCATGATGACTGGCAATCTGCCCGTGGTTCCGACGCGCGCCAGTTTGTCGGCCAGCGGACGGGCTGCTGCGCCTTCCACCATCCACACCAGCGCAGCGCAGCATTTCTTCGGCACGCAGAGTACATCGCATCCGCAATCCTTCCAGCAGCAGAGGGCGAGTTTGCAGCAGTCCATGCAGCAGGCCCATTTCTCGCCGGTTGCGGCTGGCTCGCGTACAACGGGTCCGGGCGCTGCGCAATCTCGCAGCACAGCAACTGCGGGAGCAGGGAAGAGCGGCACTTCTTGGGCTAAGGAGACCAACAATTCGGCCACGAAGAGTGCAACGACTCAAGCACCTGCGAAGGAGAATGAAAATCGTGGCGCTTCGACCGCTTCGGCGCCAGCCACAAAGGCCGCGGAGTCGGCTTCGGCCACGCGCGGCGAAGCGAACGGTAGCGAATGGAGATCGTTTACTCCAGCATCGCACACCAGCGAGTCCGCGGGCCGCAGTGAGGGTGCTCGTGGAACTGAATCTGCCAGCCGTGGCGAGAGCGGCAGCTACTGGAATCGAACCGCGTCGAGTTCCAGCCAGGCGCGCGGATCAGGCTCGGCCGGTTACGGCCACAGCGGCTATTCCCGCCCGCAACTCAACATGAGGCAGCCCATCGCCCAGCCGCGATCTTATGGAGGTCACGGCGGCGGCGGCTACGGCGGCAGCCACGGCGGTTACGGCGGCGGTTCCCACGGCGCGCCGAGCGGCGGCGGTGGTCATTCCGGTGGCGGCGGCGGACATGCCGGCGGTGGCGGCGGAGGACATCACTAAGTCGAAAAGAGTTGAAGGAAGTGAAGGTCAGGGCGTGGGGGCTGGCTGGCCTTTGAATTTTTACGCCGATACCACCACAACAGGGGCTGCCGCACCTTTCGCGGTTTTCGAAAGGTGCGCATTCGTCGGCTGGCACCAGAGGGTTTCCGGCCGTACTCCCAAGCCGTTATCGCAACTGCTAGGAGGCACATGCGCGCCTGTTCTTTCTGGCCCCCAAAAACCGACCTGATTGTAGTCCACAAGATACTCCCCGTGGCCTGAAGGCGCGGATGCTGCAGAGGGATTTTTTTCACGCGAGCCCGTACTTTATCTGTGGATAAAGAGCACGAAGGAAAATCCCACGACTGCCGACTGACGGAATGCGCACCTTTCGAAAACCGCTAAAGGTGCGGCAGCCTCAGTTTTGGTGGTGCCAGCATCACAAACAAAGGTGGGCCTGCCCCCAAGAAGTGAGTTGTCGTTCGAGTTTGGCTTGTGTAAACAGTCCACTCAATGGTGTACTGGGTGAACGTCGCAGGCTGCGCCCCGGCGTCATACTGTCAATGCCAGTCCGCTGTGTTGGCGTATCCCTGAATTGCGAGCGGGACGACCTTATTACCAGCGGTGCAGGTGAGTTCTTTGATCTTCTCGCCAACATCGGCGAAAGACGTATGTCTGAGACTTCCATTTCTGTCGCTGCTTCCCACCGAAAAGCGCCACCGATTGCTGATGACGCGCTGACCGTTTGTGCCATCAGCCTTGTGGCAGGCATTCTGACGAATGTCCTCCATGAGGGCGTAGGGCACGGTCTAACGGCTCTGCTGACCGGAGCAAGCTCCGGCGTGCTCACGACGGTGGCTTGGTCGAGTGCATTCCACTCCCGCCTGGTCGAGGCGGGGGGAACCTTGGTAAATCTCGGGGCTGCGCTGGTATTCTGGCTCGCTTTGCGTAGCGCCAGGCGCGCATCCATGCCGGTGCGCTACTTCCTGCTCATCACTTCCGCATTCAACTTGTTTACCGGAACCGGGTACTTTTTCTTTTCAGGTGTAACCGATTTCGGGGATTGGGCGGCTGTGATTTCAGGGCTGCACCCACACCCGCTGTGGAGGGTACTGCTGGTCATCGTCGGAGCGTCTTCATATTATGCCGCCGTAGTAGTTGTTGGTGTCGGACTGGTGCGTTACGTGGGAATCCCGCGAGATCAGCAGGGACGCCTGCGAAGGTTGACCATGGTCCCGTACTTCTCCGGCATTCTGCTTGCGAGCGGGGCGGGACTGTTGAATCCACTCGGAATACAACTGCTGTGGCAGTCCGCCCTGCCCGCGACCGCTGGTGGTCAGAGTGGGCTGTTGTGGTTGCAATACTACATTCCGCGAGGAACGGAGCCGAAGCGAACGCCTGAACAACTTGGCCGCAGCTACGTGTGGATTGGTATAGCGGCCGCTCTGGCAATCGTCTACGTTGTCGTTCTGGGACGCGGAATCACGCTGCACTTTTGAGCACTCTTATCGATCTGCCGTGATCCCTGATGTGCGGGCGCTACCGGCTATCCCGAGAAACACACTGGGAATAAACTGCGACGGAAAAAATGGGGGAACAAACCGTAGACAATAAACCGTATACGGGACGTTCCCCATTCTGTTTTCCTTCAGTCCCATGTGAGCGCAAGAAACTCAGAACGTTTTCCACAGATTTCCACAGGCAGACTATGTGACATCTGACCTTGCGCCCACAAAGAAATTGCGCAATCATGGTCGAGGCAGCGAGGCTCGGCAGAAGCCAACACTTCGCACCCCGAAGTCCTTTGTTGTCTAGATTTTGACCTGTAAGTCCTTTATTGGGAGGATTTTGCGGGCCAAAACATGCTCAAGTCGATGATTCTAAAGATCGAGGGGGGTGGGGGAGGGGTACCGAACATAAAGCGAAAGAGCGCCCACCCATCCCTCTCCCCGAACGCTCGGCGAAGATTTATTTTCGAGCAGAGATCGACGGGGTGTCGCTTTCGCCCCACCGTAAAAACAGTGAGCCAGGATCCCGTTCCGCAAAGGAGCAGCCGCAGCGAAGTATGGCCAGATGGAAAGAGTCGGACGGAGCCTGCCCTGAGCCTGCCGAGGGGAGTGTCCGACCCACACAACCAAACTGGGTACTAGGTACTCGCAACACGCAACTCGGGACTAGCCGCTACCTAAGGCCTCGCGTAGGCGGGGCTGTCCGGGTCGGGGCGGTCGTAGTCGCGGCCGTATTTGTTTTTGTGGGCTAGATCGATATCGGATTCGGCCAGGGTGATTATCCCCAGGAAGGTGTCACCGGAGGTCACGGTGATTTCGCGTTCGGCGGCGTGCAGCGCTTCCGGTGAGACTGAGGGATGGAAGACATGCATCTGGTAGCGGCCGGGGAGTACGTTGGCGATGCTGATGTCGCCGCGCCAGTTGGAGACTGCATAGTACGGCGTGTTCAGAGCGACCACCACCGCGCTCATCTGGGCATGGATGTTGCAGAAGATGAACGAAATGCCGGGCTTGTCGAACTTCACGAATTGCGTGGTGCCGCTTTCATAGAGTCCGAGATCGAAGCGTTTGCCGTCAAACAACGAAAAAACATTGTGAAAGAATGGATCGCGGTTGGGGAACTCGACCTGTCCTCCGGCCGGGATTACCAGCAGCGACGGCTGAAAGCTTTTGTCCTTCTGTACCAGTTGGGGAATCGGCACCGTCGGCTGCGGCGGCGGTGGCACCGGTGTGGCCCCGAGAGGAGTCAGCCAGATCACAACCTTCGAAGCGTCATGCACATGGCGGCCGTTTCGGGTGAGTTGCGTCTTGCCCTTGAGTTCCACATTCTGTGCCGCGGCAGAGAGCGCCGCACAGGAAAAGGTAAGGACACACGGCATCAGCATCCACTTGATAGCCCGGCGATGTGCGAAGCGAAGCATGTTCAGAACAGTATCCCCATGGCAAGATTTACCTGACTGGTGGTGCTGGCACCGTCATAGACGGTGAAAGTGTGCAAACGTCTGAATTCGGCGGAGAGCAGCAGGTCGGAGCGCGGCCGATAAACCAGGTTGCCGAGCGCTCCGCGATTGCGTCCAAGGATTTCTCCTCCGTTGTTGGCATCGGTGGCGAAGCCGCGGATGTCGCCGGCGAAAGCGTCGTCTTCGGCAAAGACTCCGTTGAGTTCCAGCTTGGGTGTTAGTTGGAATTTAAGCTGGCTCCATCCTCCAGCAGAATCGAGGCCACGAATCGTGGGATAAGCCGGATTGCCGCCATAAAGAATGGTTTGGCCGATCGCCGCGCCCAGGCCTCCGGCGGCGCGGCCCCGGTAGAATTCACCCGAGAGAATCAGGCGGCGAAGAATCGGAATCTGCCAATCCGTCATGCCGGCCCAACCGTCTACGTAGCGGTCCGACGGCCAGTTCTGGCGGCCGTAATAACCGGCAACCGCAAAGGTCAGTGGACGATTGAACACGGGCTTGGACCACGCGGTGCGCATGGCGTAGGCAGGCTGACCGGACTGTTCGCCGGCTTGTATGGTGCGGGTGTACGAATTGTAATTTTGTTCCCAGTCGAGGTTGTCGAGAATTCCCGCCTGCAATGTTAGCGTCTGTTGGCCAGTGAAGTCGAAGCGATGTTCGACGCGAACCTGCGGCGTCCAACCCCAAAGGTTGCCCGCATAGGCGAAGGCAGGAGTCGCCAGCGATGCGAAAGATGTGGGAGAAAGGGGCGAGAAGAAGAGGGAATCCTGCCCGGCAATAACGGAGGTATTCTTCCAGTCGAGGCGCAGGCTGGCGGTCTGCATGCGAGCGATGCCGAAGTTAACGCCATTGTTGGCGGTGGAGAATCCTCCGGCAAAATCGAACTGGATGTTGGCGGAACTCTTCGCACCGGCGAGCATGGGCCCGAAAATCTCAAGGCCAATCTCGCTTTGCCGCAACGTGGCACCAAAGCTGCCCTGATTGCTGCCCGCAGCAACGGATTGCGCATAGTCGGGGAGGTCGAGGTTGTCGGAACCCCCCACATTGTGGAAAGCGTTCATCAGCACGATTCCGGAGAGCCGGGCCCGGTATTTGCCGGCGGTTTCCACTTTGGTCTGGTATTGCTCGTCAATCTTTGAGCCCAGCAACTGGGTGGATTCTTCGAGGCGCTGAACCCGGCTTCCAAGGTCAGCTGGGATCGGCGCAGCGGGTGAAGCGGCGGTGTACGGGGCGGATTGGGCGGCAGCGGAAGAAGATGGGCTGGCGGTTGTCGCCGCTGCGAGCGGGACAAGGAGCTTGCGCGTCTCCTGCAATTCCTGGCGGAGTTCCTGCATCTCGGCGCGCGACTCGGCATTCTCGGTTCGCATCTGCTCCATCGTGGCGCGCAATTCGCGTACTTGCGAAAGCAGGTCGTGCAGTGCGGCTTTGCCGGGCTGAGATGGCGCTGCCGGCGTGCTTTCCTGCGCTCGGCCGCACATGCTAAAGAAGAAGAAAGCGGCTGCCGTCACGGCGGTGGTACGAAGCCCAAGGGTGTCAGGTTTCTTCACACATCCTCCTGCATCGACATGCGGATCGTTAAGAAATCGAGAACGTGAGGCCAGAGACTACGGATCCGAATGCCGAATTGAGTTTTCAGTCGCTCGATCATGGTCAACAGGCAAAAAAGGACGACCGGCCAGTTCGTGGTCGCCAGCGTCCGCAGAGTCTTGCGGAGCGCGTCCGGGAAGCGTGATGCGAAAAATTGTGCGAGCGTCGGCGGTACGCTCCTGCAATACCTGGCCACCGTGATCCTGCACAATCTTCTGCACGACCGTGAGTCCAAGCCCGGTGCCGTTCTCTTTGCCGAAGCTTACAAAGGGATGAAACAGCTTGTCGCGAATCGGCTCTGCGATGCCGGGACCGTTGTCGGAAACCGAAATGGTGATGGCGTGACCGGTGCGCTCGACCGTGACCAGAACGCGTCCCTCGGTGCTGGGAGCCGCCTCACATGCATTCAGCAGAAGATTGTAGAGCGCGCGCTCCAGCTTGCGGGGATCGAACCATGCCAAACCCTGGCCATTGCAGTGAACCTCAATCAGCGTACCCTGATGGCGCGGGTGCAGCCGGACCGCCTGCATGGCCCGCTGCACAGTTTCAGTGACGCTGGCGTAGGTTGGGCTGAGGGATTCCCGGGTTCGGGCAAACTCGAGCAGAGAATCGATTAAGTCTGTCATCTGGTTCACGCCCGTGCGAACCTCTTGATACAGTTCCTCGCGCTGGGCTGAAGTCAGGCGTCCGTCGCAGAGAAATTCCGAATTCGCCACGACGGCCGCCAACGCGTGCCGCAGATCATGCGAAATCGAACTGGCCATGCGTCCGATGGTGGCGAGTTGTTCTGATTCCAGCAGAGCCTGTTGAGTTTTCAACAGGCTGGCGCGCATGCGGTCAAAGGCCGAGGTCAGTTCGGCAACTTCATCGCTGCCCCGAGGATCGAGAGGATGATAAAAATCTCCGTGCTCCAAGGCGCGCACGCCTTCCACCAGCGTAGCCAGCGGACGAGTAAAGGTATAGGAGATCAGAAACACCAGCACACTTCCCAAAACTACAGCCGTGAGACCGAGCAGCAACAGCAGACGATTCAGGTTATCGAGGAACTTGGCCGCCTGATCGTAGGATCCCAGCACGGTCAAGCGGACTGGAGTTTCCTGCCGGCCTGAGAGGTCGAGCGAAGTAGCTACAAAATTCTCTTTGCCAACCTCAACATCCCGCGGCGCGCTCTGCGAGGACCCCGCAGCCAGTGCGTGCACGCCCGCGCTGTGAGCCTGATCCGCGGTCAAGGTGGTAGCGACGATCTCATCGCCGTAGGAGAAAGCAACCTGGCTGGCCGACACTTTGCTGACCTCACGGGCCAGCCGGTCATCGATTTCATAGCCGATGATCAGAAAGCCGAGCAGCGGGCCTTCCGTCTTGGAACCGAAATAAACCGGCTGCACGAAAGTCTGGTAGAGATGGTGGGCGCCAAACCACCAGTGGCTGGAATCCTCTTCATTCAAGGAGCGCTCGAAATATTTCTGCGCCGCTTCGCGAGTTAATCCCTCCGACTTGGTATGGAGAGCTACCACCTTGCCGCTACGATCAGCCAGCACCAGAAGATCGCTTCCGGTTAACGGCCACACATCTTTCGAGGCGTCCTGAATCGTAGCCGGGTCGTGCGCCGTCATGATGGCTCGCGTGATGGGCAGGTAGGCCACCAATTCAGCGGAGTGGGTCAGCATGACTTCTCGATCGTGCTGAAAATTCTGGAAGGTGGTGACAGAGTTTCGCAGGTCCTGCACAATGCCTTCGCGCACGTGGCTTTGCATGCTGTGCCGCACCACCAGCAGGCTCAGCGCCGTGAGGCCGGCGGTGATCAGCACCATGGAGAGCAGAAAGCGCGTGCGCAGCCGGGTTCGGGGCACCAGTGTGCCCGCGGGCCGTGCTGGCAAAGGTTGCGAGACGGGTTCTGATGAAGGGGCCAAGGGATCTCAGCGAACGAACTTGTAACCCATTCCGTGTACCGTGCGGAAGTGTACCGGACTGGCTGGGTCGCGTTCCAATTTTTGACGAAGCTTCAGGATGTGGTTGTCCACAGTGCGGGTCGAGGGGTAATTCTGGTATCCCCAGACTTCGTTCAGCAGTTCGTCCCGGCTGATGACCCGGTCGGCATTTTGCACCAGGAATTGCAGGGTCTTGAATTCCTGCGCGGTCAAAACCACAACCTTGCCGTCCCGAACGACTTCCATTTTCTTGAAGTCGATTGAGATGCCGTCGAAGCTCACGAGATTGACGGTCGCGGTTCTCGAGGTATGCCGCAATGCCGCGCGCACACGCGCCAGCAATTCCCGCGGACTGAAAGGTTTGGTGACATAGTCATCGGCGCCCAACTCGAGCAACAAGACCTTGTCAGAGACATCGCTGGTTGCGCTGAGCACGACGATCGGCAGCGTTGGCGCCTGCGCTTTAATTTCTTTGCATACGTCGCCGCCGGAAAGCTTGGGTAAGCGCAGGTCGAGAATCACGACCGCTGGCGGCGACGCCTGAAAGCTCTCCAGCGCCGACTTCCCGTTCGCCTGTACTTCGACCGTGTAGCCTTCTGACTCGAACAGCCGTTTTAGCGCCTTCTGGACCGCGGGATCGTCCTCGACTACGAGAATTCTTCCCATCGGCCGCGTGGAGTTCACCGGATCTGCCGACCTGATTGTGCTCATTGGTGTGGCGATTTGACCCATAAAGCCATCCTCACTCGATTCGGGCCCGTCTTCCAGAGTGAAGCTTACAATGTTTCCGCCCATTTTCAGCCTGGAGCGAAAGGTTTGACAAATATTTTACATTTTCACGGAGGTGTCAAAAGGCTCTGCGGCAACAGGCTTGCTACGCATCGGCCTGCCGTAGAATACAAACACCTTGCCGCTCTCCGCTGAATTCGATCGTTTGCGCGTGGTCCTGGTGGATGCGCGTAATCCCCTCAACATCGGCGCCGCCGCTCGGGCGATGAGCAACTTCGGATTTCGGTATCTTAGGGTAGTGAATCCCTACGATGTGGCATTCGAAGGCGCGCGTTCCGCCGTGGGTGCCGCGGATGTGTTGGCCAGCGCCGAAAAATATGAAACCGTAGCCGAAGCCATTGCGGACTGTTCGCTGGTGGTTGGAACCACCGCGGTCGGTCATCGCGACTTGCAGCATTCGCTGCAGCGGTTGGAAGCGGGTGCCCCGCTGATTCGCGCCCATCTTTCCTGCGACTCCACTTCCACACCCGGCGCGTGCGCTCTTTTGTTCGGGTCGGAAAAATTCGGCCTCAGTAATAAGGATATGAGCTACTGTCACTGGCTGCTGCACATCCCCACGCGAGAGGAACACTTCTCGATGAATCTGGGGCAGGCGGTTGCAATTTGCCTGTACGAATTGATACGAGATCCTGCTGCTGCGGTTGAGCCGGAGAAGGGAAGTCCCGCGTCGGCAGCCGAAGTGGAGCGAATTACTGAGACCTTGCTGACAGCGCTCAAGGCCAGCGGCTATCCGAAGCTGAATACCTCGGATTCTTTTGAGGGCGCGGTCCGCCGATTAGTGGTGCGGCTTCGCCTGCAAAGTGGTGACGCGGAATTTTTCCTGGGCATGTTGCGGCAGATGGTCTGGAGGATGGGGAAGAAAGAGTAGGGGCGGGCGGTGCGATGACGTCCCCCTCGACTTCGCTCGGGGCAGGTTCTGGCGGGACTTGCTCATACCTGCTTATGCCCTCCCCGCACTCACGTGCGGGCTAATGAATGTCGTCGCTTCGCGACTCATTGTGGATCACGTTGAGGTTTCTCATCTCAATCGAGCTTTCCCGATTGCGGAACTCCGCGAAGTATTTTCCATCTCCAAGGCCAAATCCGTTCTCCGACGTTCTAAGATTTCGGAAGCACTGGGACCAGGGCGCTTGCGCGGAAGTCCCCGAAGGGGACGGAATTCATTAGCCCCGCACGTGAGTGCGGGGAGAGTTCGCGGTTTATGCCAGAGTCCCTTCAGGGACGGAACGCTCATGTCGCACACACATGCTGCAAATTTCGTGCATTGCGTCTTCAGCACCAAGGAGCGCCGTGATTTAGTTCCCGCTGAATTACAGGAGCAGCTTTACGCTTACTTGATTGGGATCGCCGACAATCTGGGGTTTAAGATTTTGGCTGCTGGCGGAACTTCCAACCATGTCCATCTGCTCATCGGGTTGCCGACTGTGTTGACCTTGGCTGAGGTTGTGCAGAAGTTGAAGGCTAACTCCTCGCGCTGGCTTGGGGAGAATGGCGTGCGATTCGAGTGGCAGAAGGGGTATGGGGCGTTCAGTGTAAGCCCATCTTTGTTGGCTACGGTGCGGGCCTACATTCGAAATCAGGCGGAGCATCATCGCAAGCGGAGCTTCGAGGAAGAGTTCCGGGCGTTGTTGGACAAATCAGGGGTTGCGTATGATGCGGGGCGGTTGTTTGCGGCGTGAGTGGCGTCGCTTAGGCGACTCGTTCCCGCTACGTTATGCCCTCCCCGCACTCACGTGCGGGGCTAATGAATGTCGTCGCTTCGCGACTCTTGTCTTCTGGCCGATCCTCAAGGTTTTATTTCTGACGGGGATACCTGGATGTTCGCGCGGCCAAATTGAAAGCGCAAGATCCACTCACTGGCGGCTGGTTGTCCGTCCACCTGCGGCGGAGTGAATTTCCATCGCCGCGCCGCTTCCAGCGCCCGCTCTGCAAAGTATTTGCTCGGTCCGGCAGACACGAGTTTTGCCTGCGAGACATTGCCGGAAGCATCCACGGAAACCTGGACGCTGACTTTCACGTGGCCATTGATCGTGTTCTGCGCGCCCCGCGAGACCTCGGGCAGAACTTGCTCGAGGACACTGCCTTTCACAACTCCCTTCTGTGCGGGCTTCTTGCTCTCTGAAAATGGCGCGGACGATTGCGGCGCCGAAGTCTCAGCAGGGGCAGGGGCGCTCGCGGAGTGAGTCTCAGCAGCCGGAACCGCGGGCTGACGTGATACGAACTTGCTCCCCACCCACGCGATCAGGAGAAGCGCAGCCACAACGATGGGAATGACGATCCTCTGTTTCGGGCGACGTTGCGCAGGGTACCCCGCGACTGCTTGCGCATCGACACGAGTCTGGTTTTGAGCAGTCTCGTTTCGAATCTGGCTGAGAATGTCGCTGGCTGTGCATCGCTCACGGGGATCAAAGCGCAAGCATAGCTGAGCGATTCCGTAGAACGGCTGGGGGATCTTGTACGGTATGGGAGCCAACCCGCCTTTGCTGTCGACCTGCGTTTCACGCTGGGTCATGACCGCAACCAGAGTCGCGCCCAGAGACCACATGTCGGCAGCGGGAGAGACTCCCAAGGTCGCAACTTCAGGCGCATCGTAGGTGCTGGTTTCCCGCTTGGCGCGTTCACCAGTCTTTCGCAGGCTATCACTGGAGATCTTCAGCTGGTTCTCAACCGCCATGATGTTCGAGGGCCGGATGCGGCTGTGCGCAAAACCAGATTGGTGCAGGTATGCCATGGCCTCGGCGGTGGGCCGGAGCATCTCGGAAACTTCGCCCGGAGAAAGCGGACGCACTGGAAGAATCTCCGCCAGATTCTCTTCGGCGAATTCCATGACCACATAGAGAAGGCGCGTCCCGTCGATTGAGCAGCGTCCGCATTCGAACAATCGAATAAGATGAGGATGGGAAAGCTTCGCGGCGGCTGCCCAGCGGGAAAGTTGAGCGTCTTCGGCAAGATTGCCTGGAGCGAGGTTCTCCGCGCGGATGAGCTTGATGGCGGCCTTCAGCGATCCCGGGCTGGTGCGCCCGGTAAGAAATACGGCGCTGTGATCCGAGCCTCCCAGCCATTGCCGCAGCGGGAACCTTTCCTCCACCACGCGGCCTTCCCAGTTTTTCCAGACGGTCGGAGTGCTCATAGGCCAATCAGTTGGCGAAGCGCTATTCTATTCCAGCATGGCCTGTGCAGCCTCTTAAATTGCATGGTAAATGTGGATGGGGCAGGGTTTGCAGCTCCCAAGGTTGTGCATTCAGCCCTTATGAGTATGTTAAATTGAAAGCAAGGCGGGCGCGTAGCTCAGTTGGTAGAGCAATGCCCTTTTAAGGCATGGGTCGAAGGTTCGAGCCCTTCCGCGCTCACCAGATGTTTGAGATAGTTAGCCGTTTCGATCGTTCGAGGGATCTTCGACCTGGAGATCGTCGTTCTTCCATTCGCGGTCTGATTCGTGGGTAACATCATCGCGAGTTTGATTGCGTTTGCGGTAGCAGACGACGATCATGCCGATGCTCATGAAGGTGGGGGGAGCGATCAGGATCAGGATGCCGCTCTTCAAGGCCTGAATCATGCGCGAGCCCGACTGTGCCGCCTGGGTATAGCAAAGCGCGCAGCTCTGGGCGAAGGCCGGCACTGGCGCCAGCAGGATGATCAGTCCTACGAGCACAACACCTAGGATCCAGATTGATCTAGAAGACTTCATGGACAAAATCTAGTCTAGTGCGCCCACGGTACGCCGTCTATCAAGCGGAAGCTGTCGGTCCAACCGTACTGCATTCCGAGGATCACGGCAACCGTAAAAATCAAGACAAACCATTTTAGCCCGGGATTGTCCCACAGATGCATGAAGAATAGAAGCGCCAATGCGGCCTCGATGACGGCAACGATCAGCATGCGCACAAACATCTGGGAGGCGCTGATGTCCTGATACGCAATGAAGAATTGGATGCCTGCCAGGGCCAATATGCAAACATAGACGATAAGGTCTTTTCCCATTCCTTGATCTTCTGCTGCGGTAGTCATAGTGATTCGCTCCTGCTGGTTTTTATCTCAGTGAGCTAAATTCAAAAGATAGACGAACGGTACTACGAACATCCAAACCAGATCTACGAAGTGCCAGTAGAGTCCGGTGATCTCAAGGTCATCGGCGTTGTAGCGTCCTCCCTGATACTTCAAGGCCACGGCTATCAGAGCGACCACGCCGCCGGTTACGTGCAACAGGTGTAAGCCGGTGATGCTGAAAAACAACGAACTGAACAGCGGCGTGCCCCAGGGATTATGGAAGAGCGTTGCGCCTTCGCCGATCATTCCCATCCATTCGCGAATGTGCAGTACAGCGAAGAGGACTCCAAGAACAGCGGTGATTATGGTCCATTGGAAGGCTTTGGCCTTGTTGCCCATCTGGGCGGAGCGCACGCCCATGAGCATGGTCAAGCTGCTGGTCAGCAGGATCAACGTCATGGCCGCGACATTGGTGATGCCGTGAAAAGGCCTGGGCCAATCGGGCGTGGCGTTGCGGATGAATCCGTAGGCGACCAGGCATCCGGCGAAGGTGGCGCTATCTGCGATGATGAACAGCCACATCGCCATTTTCTTGGCGGGGACCGAGAATGTGGGCGCGGTCATTATCTCCGTCGCGCCGGTTCGCGACACCTGCCCGTGGATTGAAAGATCGGCTTGGCTCAAGTTGCCTCCTAGCTTTGACTGGGTTCGAGCATCATGGTTCAGAGAATCATGGTTCAGAGCTTGGTTCAGAGCTTCATCCAAAGCAGCAAAAGCAGATACAGCCACAGGGCGCCCATGAAATGCCAATAGCGCGACGTGGCGTCCAACGTACTTCGTCGCAGCGTGGAATTGTTGAGCTTCGCAATCACGCGGATCAAGCCGCCGAGCCCTCCAGACACATGGAAAGCATGGGCTACCGTCAGCACATAGAAAAACGAGTAGCTCACGTTGCTGGCCAGGCCGAAGCCTTGCGACCTGAGCTGGGTCCAGGCTAAAGTTTGCCCGGCCACGAAAAGCAGTCCCAGGGACAGGGTGGCATAAAGCCAGCGTGCAGGATTGGCGTGGCCTTCATCGCGCACGCTTCCCATGGAGGCGGCGACCCGGCGGCGCGCCATTTCCAGCGTAATGCTGCTGGCGATGATCATCAGCGTGTTCAGGTAAAGCACCGGGGGCAGAGTAAAGTGCCGCCAGTCCGTGGCATTTCCCTGACGAACAATTAGGGCGCTGGTGAAGGCTGCAAACGTCATGGTGATGGACGCCAGAATCACCCAGATACCGGTGCTCGCAGGAGGGGGAGAGGAGTTCTTTACCCGGCGCAGGTCTCCGCCGGCGGGGACCAGATTGCGCCAGCCTCCATTGCCCGAACCTTGGCTGGGTAAACTCTCGTCGATTTTCGGCGGTTCGTGAACCGTTGTTGCCATACTGCTTCCTCTCCTCAGAACTCGGTGCGCGTGCAGGCGCGTTTGTTTGACAACTTCAGGCGTCCCTCTGGGACGCGGCTCGGTTTTCCTGCTTTCCCCGGCGCTAGAAGCACCGGGCTATTATGAGGCGCCCCTCCGGGGCGCAATTTTATTTCTCTTCGGTCGCGTTCTTCAGTTGTTCCGGCGAGGTTTGCATCACGTAATCGGTGCTGGCACCCTCGACGCTGTATTGATACGGATCGTGGTAAACCACCGGCATCTTGTCGCCAAAGTTATTGTGCGGCGGCGGCGTGGCCGTGCTCCATTCGAGCGAAGTGCCTTGCCATGGATTATCGTTCGGAGCCATCTCGCCTTTGAACCGGCTGTGGATCAGGTTGTAAAGGAAAATCAGCTGCGCAAAGCCCGTGAACAGCGCCGCGATCGTAATGAACTTATGTACGGGGATCAGCGGGATCAGGTAATCGTCGGTGAATGCCTGGTAGCGGCGCACGTTGCCGGCAATTCCGAGGTAGTGGAACGGCATGAAGATGCAGTATGCGCCCACAAAGCTCATCCAGAAGTGGACCTTGCCCAGAGTCTCGTTCATCATGCGGCCGGTCATCTTGGGGAACCAGAAATAGGTTCCGGCGAAGATGCCGAACATGGCCGCGACGCCCATGACCAGGTGGAAGTGGCCGACCACGAAATAGGTGGCGTGCAGCATGATGTCGATCGAGGGCTGGGCCAGGAAGAAGCCGCTGACGCCGCCACTGATGAACATCGAAATAAACGCCAGCGAGAACAGGGACGCCGAGTTGATCCGCAACTTGGAGCCGTAGAGGCTGCCCAGCCAGATCAGCACGATGATAGTGGAAGGAATGGTGATCACCAGCGTCGGAAACGAGAAGGCTAGGGACGAGACAGGATTCATCCCGCTGACGAACATGTGGTGCCCATAAACCATGTAGCTGAGGGCGGCCAGGGCTCCCATGGAGTAAATGAGCACTCTGTGGCTGAGCATGGGCCGGCGCATGTTGGTAATGAGAATGTGCGAGACGATGCCCATGCCGGGCACGATTGCGATGTAGACCTCGGGATGCCCGAAGAACCAGAACAGGTGCTGCCAGAGCAGCGTGGAACCTCCGGAGCCAGGCAGTACCTGATCATTGATCACACCGCCGGGTTTGAAGAAGCTGGTTCCGGCGACGTGGTCGAGAATCAGCAGGATGCAGGCAGGCATCAGTACCGCGAACGCCGTCAAGCCCATGATCGAAGTGATGAACCAGCCCCAGGCGGTGATCGGGAGACGCATCAGGGACATGCCCTTGGTGCGCATGTCAAGGGTCGTCGTGATGAAGTTCAACGAACCCAGCAACTGGCCGATGCAGAAAAGTCCAATCGAACTTGCCCAAAGAACCACGCCCAGACCCTGGCCGGGGCCACCCACGTCTCCGATAGCGTTCAGCGGTGCATATTGCGTCCAGCCACCTAGAGTCGGCCCAGTGCCAGTGAAGAACGAGGCTATGAGAACCAGGAAGGCCACGAAGGTGACCCAGAACGACATCATGTTGAAGTGGGGGAAGGGCATGTCTTCGGCGCCCGTCTGGATGGGCAGGAAGAAATTTCCGAACGCGGCGAACGGTGCGGTGGTGAGCACGAAGAAGACCATGATGGTGCCGTGCATGGTCATCAGTTGCAGGTAATACTCGGGTGTCATCACGTCACCGGGTGCGCCGGTCTTCGAGAGCAAATGCAGCCCAGGAATCGCGTAGCTGCCGAATCCCAGGTGGATGCGCATGAGCCAGGAAAGAAACATCCCGAAAAATGCGGCGACCAGGGCCAGCGCGTAATACTGCTTGCCGATAACTTTGTGGTCGATGCTGAAGACGTGCTTCCGAATGAAGCTGGTAGGAGCTCCGTGATGCACTTCATGGGCCGACATATCGTGCATTGCGCTCACCTCAAACGAGATCTAAAGCGTAATAATCAGTGCCGTCCCTTGCGGGACTGGTTCTTTATCCCAACCCTGTCCCCGGACTTACGTCCGGGGCTAATGAATGCCGCCGCTGAAGCGGCTGGAAAACACTTCCCACCAAGTTCTACTGCAACGCCGCCTGCTGTTTGAGCCAGGTGTCGTAATCTTCCTGCGACATCACCTCGAGATACGCCTTCATGTTGTAGTGCCCGAGGCCGCAAAGCTGGGTGCAGACGATTTCGTACTTGCCGATCTTCGTGGCCGTGAAATGAATGGAGACGTCCAGTCCCGGGACAAAATCCTGCTGGACGCGCAATTCCGGAACGTAGAAGGAGTGTCCCACGTCTTTCGAGTGCATCAGCAGATGGATCTCCCGGTTCACCGGAATGGCCATCTCCGCGGTGACGATGTCGTCTTTGGAATCTGGGTCGTTGGTGGTATCGAGGCCGAAGAAGTTCGCATTGGCTTCGCTGATTTTGTCCGGGTGCAGCGGGCCGAACGTGCCATCGGGGCCCGGGTAGCGGAAATAAAATGCAAACTGGCCTGCTTGCGCCTGAATTTGGACCGCATTCGCCGACGGCGGAGTGAAATACACGCTGGCCCAAGCCTTCACGCCGAACACGCCCAAAGCCAGGCACTCGGTGCCTACCAGCAGGAACGCGGCGATCACTAATCCCGCCGCGCCGCCGGGAAAACTTTTGATCTTGTCGCCGGGTTTGGGGTTGGAGAATTTCCAGATGAAGAAAGCCAGCAGGAACTGGGATGCCAGGAAAGAAATCCCAGCCTCCAGCATCGTATCGGCGTATTGCTCATCGATGAGATGACCATGGGTGGAGATGTCTTGCGGCATCGGCCACATGTGCATCATGATGGGAATCGCCGAAGCAATTGCGATCAGAATGATCGTCACCGCGAATACCTTCGCCATATTGCCCCACCTTTGGCCGGGCTTAGCCCGGCCCTGCCTAGTCGCCGCAGTCCTTGACTGCGGCGCGTGCTACCGTTACACGTCAAAAGCTTTTAACCGCAAAGTGCGCTAAAGAACGACGCGAAGGGCGCAAAGAAAACAAAAACTGCACCGCCCCAGAAACTTTGTGCTATTCGCTACTTCGCCTTGAAGCTGAAATCCGCCTTTGCCGACCCGCCGGCGGCAACCGTCACTTTTTGGTTTTGCGTGCCGGCGGCTTCCTGCCACGCCGTCACGGTGTAATTTCCCGGCGGCACATTGTTGATCGTGTAATTACCGTTAGCGTCGGTGGTCGCATAAGGCCCTTTGACCACCGCGAACCAACCGTGCATCCAGGGATGGATGTTGCACTTTACCTCGATAAACTCCGGAGCCTTCCAGCTCTTCTCCACTGGCGGCGCTCCTGGCGGTTGCGACTGGTTCCACGGGATATTGCCGGTCATCGGATTGGGATTCGGGTGAATGTTGTGCGCCGTCTGATCGCTGGTTTCCACCTTGAATGACTCGCCCACGTCCATTGCCAACACATGCGGCCTGTACATGCAGTTCTTTTGATTGAATTCCAGCACCGCGGTTGATACCTGTGCGCTGCCGCTCCAGTCGGAGATGTAAAGAACCACGTTCTCCAGTCCTCCGCCGGCGCCAACCACATAGGTCTCAAGTTTGGCGGGATCGGTGGCGTGAGCCTTGGAGCAGTAAGGGTCTTTCGACATGTCGATGCCCTTCATATGCGGAGCCGCGCCGTCGAGTTTGACGGTACCGGTAATCTTGCCTTCGCCAGCGGCATTGACTCCCTGACTCAAAATCAACGCTGCGCAAGATACCAAAACTACTGTCGATAGTACAACCGCTAAATTGTATCGCTTCCTCATAGAGACTCCTCTCATGAAACGAACTGCGATGACGAACTATTTTGTAATGCGGTCGGCTCTACTGCTGGCCCGCCGGAGCGTTGGGATCTACCGGCTTCAGGCCAAGCTGCTTCGCCAGTTCTTTTTCCTTGCTCTTCTGTGCCATAAAAGTTCGGAGGTAGAAAACCAGATCCCAAGCCTCGTCGGGTTTGATGTTGTCGGCAAACGACGGCATCGGAGTGCCGTCCAAACCGGTCATGAAGATCTTGTAGATATCCTGATCAGTGTCGCCGCATTTGGGCCGGGTTCCGTCGGTAAAGTTGAAGGGCGCGATGGGCCGGCCCAGATCATCCTGAAGGGTCGAGGCGGACGGCCCATTGGCCATGCCCTGCACGCCGTGGCACTTCCAGCACTGCACCCTGGCAAACACTTCGCGCCCGGCCTTGATGCGCTCCGCGGTGACTTCCGGTTCGGGAGGAATGGTGATGGGCGTGCCCGGTTTTTCGCTGACCCAGCGCGGAGAGAAGTGCTTCACCCACGCGACAAGATCGGCGCGCTCCTGTTTGGTGAAGGTGCTCCATTGCGGCATGTTCGAGCGGTCGAGGCCGCGCGCGATGGTGTCGAAAAGATCCTGATCGGTGGGCAAAGTTCCGGTGGGCGTGGAGCGGCACTTGAATATCCCCAACTGGAAGTCCCGGGGCTTGGGGTCAACCCAGGGAAAGTTCTCGCCATTGCCATCGCCCAATTCGCCATGGCAGCCAACGCAGTACCTGCGGTAGTCGGGTTTGCCATCCTTGGCGTGACCCGTGATATTCCCGATGTGGCTTTCCGTGCCAATGCGCTTTTCGATGTCGAACGACGAGAGCTGCGCCGATGATGGCAGCGCGAGCGCCAAAACCGCAGCTGCGCCGAGTAGAAGCGACCACTTCTGCAATCTTGTCCGCATGTCTATCCCTCTCTAGAAATCGAAGTCAAAGCCCATCAACAATTCACTGGTGTTGATGTTGGTGAGTGCTCCGGTGGTCGGATTTGCCGGCCCGGTGCCATCCTGATGCAGCCAGTTATACTCGTTATGCCACGCAAAGCCGGCGCGGCTGGTCATGAACGGGTTGTAGCGGAAGCCGATGGTGTAGGTCGAGATGTTTCCGAAGTTTGAAGGCGACGGGCCTAAGAGTCCGTTCGGTCCGGTGGTCACATATCCCGCCCCGTCGGCTTGCTGGGACATCCTGATGGTTTCAAAGCGGCCGATGAAGATAAGCTGCGGACTGTACACGTAGTGGGGCTCGAGCAGAACACCGTTCCAGCTAGGCGACTGCGCGCCAGCGGGTAAGGTTGTGCCAGTGGTGTTGTTCGGTCCAGAACCACTGTCGATTATGTCGCCATAACCTTGGCCAAACCAGGCGCTATCCTGACCATGTTGCGTCACGACCGTAAGGTCGACATGCTGGCCGAAGTAAAACTGCCCAACAAAGCCTTCGCGGCTGAAGGATTTGTTGCCGATCGCGGCGGGCCCGGTTCCATTGGCGCCCGTGAAGAGTGCGCCACCCTGGGTGAGCCACGTAGTTGGGGCCTGACCGACCATGGCGTAGAAGCCCACACGCTCCACTCCCAGTTTGCCGGCATCGAAAGCCTGACTGGCGGTAAAGAATCCGGTATAGGCGTTGCCATAAGGCAAACCCACACTGCCTGCGCTTGAGCTGAGAATGGCAGCGGAGTAGCGGGTCCGGTCGTTCCAGGAGTGTCCCATCACCTCAGCGCCGAGCTGATTGGCGCCAATTTGGCCGAAGATGTTGCCATCACCCACGGGCGTGAAATGATAGAGCTGGTAAATACCGCCATTGGCCGTAAGGGTCAGAATGCGCTTTTCGGAAAGCAGATTGTCGAGTTCAAACTTACCGAGCTTCAGGTTGAGCCAGGGGCTGCCAAACAAGTTGTCGAGCCGCGCCATCACGGTTTCAAAGTGGAAAGAGGCAGCATTGTTCGAAGACGGCAGCACATAGAACGAGAAATTCTTTTCCAGGGTGCCGCCGGTGTGGAAGTCGAGGCCGCTCAGGTCGAAGCCGGAACTGGTGACGCGCTGAATCTGGGAGCCGGTGATGATGGAACCTCCGGCGCCGTCTGAAGCGTAGGTGTCAATTGGCACCTTGCCCGTGCTCACACGGTGCCAGATCGGCGTGATGCGGAAGGTGACCGGCCAGTAGCTCGGGTTCTGCCAGATCGGAGCATCGCGGTCGTTCATGAGCTGGTAGCCGTTGTCTTTGAACTTTTGTCCAAAGTAATTCAGCATGGGCCAGGACTCATGGCAAGCCGAGCAGCGCAGGCCATACTTTCTGGCGAAGGCGGGCAGCGCGTTCGCGGGCTGGCTGCAGGTGAGGACTACCGCTGCAAGAACCAGAGCAACAGCCGCGAACGAACTCGCAAGCTGCAAGATGTTGCGATGATGAAAACGACTGAATACGTGCATGGCCTTGCTCCTCGGCAAGATCAAATCAGAATCTGGTTGGTGAAATGGAACTCCCACAAAGGTAGATTGAGTCTGACGGTGCGAAAAAAAAAGAAGGCCGAACTGGGAGTCTTTCCCCATTTTTTTGTTGTGACGTAGAAATGTCGTGCGGTGGTCCTACCACCGAACCAGTCGTGAATCCTACTGCTGCCGAGAGGCAAACGTCAAGAGGTTTCTGGGAAATTTTCTCTGCCGACGCCGGTTCTTGGGTGAAGTCCGGGTTTTGACAAGTTTTTTACAATGTCAACTCAGGACGCGCCTTAATGGTTTTCCGTCTTTCGAGGGCAACCGGCCCGAGAGAGTTGACAGGCTTGCGCCAGAGTAAGAGACTCTGTGGAGCCTTGCACGGGATTATGGGGAATTGGCGGATGGGCCTCGGAAGGTACGAGTCGCGGGCTTGGACGGTTGGCAGGATTAGCTCGCGCGCCGCACACCTGCTTTGCCTGTTGCCACTGCTTTTTGCCATTGTGCTGCCTCTCGCCGGGCGCGAGAAGGAAAAATTATCCTACGGCGAAGGGTTGATCGTGAACATCCCCCTGCCGCTGAGCGAAGTGCAGCAGGTTGTGGAGGATATCGCGCAGAACGGCATTATCCGCGGGACCAAGGAGTACAACAAAGACGAGTTCGTCAGCGGCGCAAAACCTGCTGCATCCTGCCGCGTGTTTCCGGCGTGGAACGAAGGCGGCAAGGTCATCTACAAAGTTCGCGAGCAGGCGCTCGACCCCCGCAACTTCAAGGATAGCGGGGACGTAGGCACGCTGGCCGTCCGCTACGTAGTGATGGCACAAGGCGAGAAAAACACTGTATTGCGCATCGACGCGCTCTTTGCAGAGGACTTCCGCCACACCGTTCATCCCTCAAACGGTTCGGTCGAAAGTGCCGAATACAAAGATATTCAGGAACACCTTGAAGCCATCGAGGTGATGAAGAAGCAGAACGCCGAATCCGAAAAAGAGTTGCAGGAACAACGGGCACGGAAAAAGGCTCCCGCGGCCACGTACGCACCCTCGGATACCGTGCCTCAGGCCCTCCCCCAAGCGACGCACCGCCAGGAGCAAACCATTTCGCAGGCCGCGACCGCTGCGGCGCAGTCCCCAGATGAGGTATTGTCGGTTCAAAGCTCGTCGAATCAGAGCTCGTCGAATCAGAGCTCGTCCAGCCCGGCCCCTGCCGGCCAGACCCTGGAAGAGCGGGTCAAGGATCTCCGCAAGCAGGTCGAGCGCCTGGTGAAGTCTCCGGGAGCGCCGCTGAAATCTGCGCCTTTCCACACTGCAAGCACATTGCAGACGCTGACCACTGGCGCGGAAGTCCTGATTCTGATTTCCACGCCCTACTGGTATGGCGTGGAGACGCACGACGGGCAGCACGGGTGGATTATGCGTGACCAGTTGGAGCAGCCATGAAGCCGGGCGCCTTGAACTCCACCGCGGCAAAATTCCGTGCGGCGGGATTCCGTCGAGTTTTCGATCGTGCGCTGTGCTCCGTGGTCGTGGTTTTTTGCGCCGCCGTATGGTGCCAGGCTCAGGGCGGGGGAATCGAGCGCACCTTCCCCCAATCCAAAGCCACGGTGGAGAAGGTCTTGAAAGAAATGCAGGCCGCTACGGGCGGACGTCTTCCTGTGCTGGATGGCTTCGCTACCTCGGCCGATCACCCGCTCGAGCGCTATCAGCGTGGATACTATCAGTCGAAGTTCCAGGTTAGCGCAGCGCCTTCCGGCGGATCGATCGTGCGGGTTAGCGTGCAGGTGACGGCTTGGTATGCCGATCCGGTTGCCGCGCGCTCCGGGTATCAGTTGTTGGTCTCGAACGGCCGTCTTGAAGCCGATCTGTTGGACCAACTGGCAGATCATTTAGCCGGCGGAGTGCCCAAAGAGGGGCCGCAGACAGATGCCGTCTCTCCCGCCATCGCCGCACACAGGCCGTTTCCATCAGAGAAATCCGCTTTGAGCGCATCCTCTTCCGGCCAGTCGTCTTCCGGCCAGTCGTCGTCACGGCAATTTTCTCCCGAAGAATCTGCCTCAGCCCCAGCGGCGAAGACGCCAGATGCCACCGAGCCCACAATTTCCGCACCAGTCCCGCAACTTCCGGCAACTGGGAGCGGTTTGTCGTCGTCGCTGGCTCAAGGCCGAATCGAACACGAAAAGAGCGAAACGGAAAAGACCGCACAGGAAAAGACCGGCCAGCAAACTGGACAGAAGAAACTTGCCGACGAATATCCGAGCGCCCTGCGAACTGAAGCCGCGAGCCTGGAAGAGATTCTGAAGAACCAGGCCCATCCCAAGAATCTGGTCGCGGTAAAGAAGTCCGGGACTCCGGTGGTTGCGACCGCAAGTTTGACGGCCAAGACTTTATTTCTGGCCAGCGCGCACGATGAGTTCGAGATGCTGGATTTCAATCGCGATTGGGTTCACGTCCGCATATCGGGGCTGAACCGGGGATGGATCTGGCGCAACAGCCTGGAAATGCCTGACGGCGTTCCCTACAACGATGCGGCCCCCAGCGCAGCGCCGGGTCCCGTCGCCGCCGATCTGTTTCACGTAACGCGGGAAGAAACCGCGCAATTCCCCGGAGATTGGGCGCCGCTGCGCGGAAAAAACGTGAAGATCGTCTCGGTGGAAAAAATAAACGAAGCCAAGGATGCAGGACCGCAGCTAAGACTGGAGTTCGCCAAGTCCGTGCTCGACAAGGATTACGCGGAACTCGCGCAGAAGCCGCAGGAACTGGCAGGGATTGTGCTGATCTTCGATTCGGTTGACGGAGGGATGATTGCCGCCACGTTCCCAACGCTGCAGCAATGGAAGGCCGGGAAAATGTCGGACGCCGCACTGTGGCATCGGTGTTTTTTTGATCCGCCAGAAACCTTCAATGAATCTGGGATTTCGGCAAGCCAGTAGAGGAGGAAACGAGTTTCACCGCGGACGCTGCTAGGCGACTTGCGACGTTCAACTCGTGACTTTCGACTTGACTTTCGAAAGCCGTAATAGTACTTATGCAATCCTTGAGTACTTGGGCGGTCTTGTGGGGGCCGTCCTGTTTGCTCGACTCGGCGAAGCCGTGCGAGTATAACGAAACAAGCGGTACGACAACCACACCATTGATCCTCTCATGAGCGCGATGACCCAACCGCTGGTTTTATTCCGCAGGCAAGCAACGTCTCTGCTGCGCGACTATGCCGAACTGATGAAGCTGCGCGTGACCACGCTGATCGTAATGACGGCGTGGTGCGGCTACTATTTCGGCGCGCAGAAAGCAGGGGTGTCTTCGCTGTCGTGGGGATTATTCCACGCCTTGCTGGGAATCGGGCTGGCCTCCAGCGGGACCGCGGCGCTGAATGAAGTAATGGAGCACAAGGTCGACGCCCACATGCGCCGCACCGCGCAGCGTCCGCTGCCGGCCGGCCGTATGAGCCTGCTTCACGCGACGCTTGCCGGATTACTGGCGACTGTCGGAGGATCCATCTATCTGGCAGTCTTCACGAATCCGCTGACCGGGCTGCTGACGTTTCTGACGTCGGTTGTATATCTGGCAGCTTACACGCCCTTAAAGCGGGTCTCACCCATCTGCACCTTCGTGGGTGCTTTTCCTGGAGCCATGCCCGGAGTTTTGGGTTGGGCGGCGGCGCGCGGCCAACTGGAGTGGGGAACGTTAATCCTGTTTGCGATTTTATTTGTGTGGCAGTTCCCGCATTTCTTTTCCATCGCATGGCTCTACCGCGAAGATTATGCCAGCGGCGGAATTCGCATGTTGCCGGTTGTAGAGGAAGATGGACGGTCCACCGCGCGGCGCATCGTGGGCTACTCCCTGGTGCTGATCCCGCTGAGCCTGTTGCCCAGCTTTTTCGGGATGGCAGGCAGGATCTATCTTGTAGGTGCGGCACTGCTGGGCATTGCGCTTTTTTACTTCGGAGCGCGGCTTGCGTTTCTCAAGCTCCCCATTAACAGCCCACGATCCAAAATGCTGGCTCGTCACGTGTTGCAGGCCACAGTGATCTATCTTCCGCTATTGTTCGTGCTGATGATGGGCAACTCGTTGCGGCCCTGAAATGTGCAACACACGCCGGTTAGGCCTAAAGACTCTTGTCACTTGCTCCACGTCAGGCCTAAGATTCGTTTCCGAAAATTTGCTCGCTCTCTCGAATCCCATGCCTAATCTCGATCCCATTCGCTGCCCATACTGCGTGGAAGGCAACCACTTCAAGATCATGACCGAAGCGGAAGGCGGCCTGCCGATGAAGTGCGACCGTTGCGGCCACCTCGTGGCGCCGAAGAATCCGCTCTTCAAGTGCACCTGCGTCAAATGTTTCGCGCTTGACCGTTCGATCCCTGGGATGGCCCGTCCCAAACTGTCCCCCGCACAATTTGCAGGACGCCGCCGAATGTATTCTTGATTGGTTACTATTCGTTTTAAGCCGCTTCTCCTACGCGCGCGCCGCATCCGTCGCAACCGCGGCTCGTCGCAGCGGCTCGGCAATCGCCTTCATCACTTTCTCAAACCCAGCGAAATCCAGCGACTGCGCCCCATCCGAAAGCGCCCGCTCCGGGCAGGGATGTACTTCGATGATCAATCCGTCTGCTCCCACGGCCACGGCAGCCCGCGAGACCGCGGCAATCAGACTCTGCTTGCCGGTCCCATGCGACGGATCGGCGATGACCGGCAAATGAGAAAGATCGCGGGCCAGCGCCACCGCAGCCAGATCGAACGTGTTGCGCATTTCGGTTTCAAACGTCTTGATGCCGCGTTCGCAAAGCACCACCTGGCTGTTTCCTCCCGAGAGCAGATATTCCGCGGCCAGCAGCCACTCCTTCACCGTCGCCGAAGGACCACGCTTCAACAGCACGGGCATGTTCACCGTCGCCAATCGCCGCAGCAGCGCGAAGTTCTGCATGTTGCGCGCACCCACTTGCAGCATGTCCACATGTTCACAAATGATGTCGACATCCTCCGTGCTCATCACCTCCGTCACCACCGGAAGGCCCGATTCCTCGCGGGCCTCGCGCAGAATCTTCAGCGCTTCCAGCCCGAGCCCCTGAAAATCGTAGGGAGAAGTCCGCGGCTTGTACGCTCCTCCGCGCAGCATCGTAGCCCCGGCGCGCTTCACCGCGTGAGCCGTGCTCAACAACTGCTCCCGCGATTCCACCGAGCAAGGCCCGGCGATAATCACCACCCCCGGTCCGCCAATCGCGACGCCGCGCACGTTCACGATAGTCCTTTCCGGCTTGACCTGCCTGCTCACCAGCTTGAAGGGCTGCGCGATCGCGACCACATTGTCCACGCCGGGCGCCACCTGCAGCGCCTCGATCTCGTGGCGACGGCCGTTTCCCACGGCCGCCACAATCGTGCGCTCCACTCCGCGAGTGACGTGCGGCTGATAGCCCGCCTCGCGAATGCGTTCGATAATGTGCGCAATTTCCTGCTCAGTAGCTTTCTCCGACATGTTGACGATCATTGGAGTCTCCCAGGTAAACCCTCTAGTTTTCTTTGCGTCCTTCGCGTTCTTTCTTCGCGATCTCCGCGGTTAAAGCTGTTGATCTTCACTGTCTGGACAGAACCCTCTCTCCGCCGCGGCGATAAAAGCCTTATTCCGTTTCAAAAAGCAAAGGCCGCGATCATGGAATCGCGGCCTCTGGCGAACTTTGCTTGAATCTAGGCGATCACGTCTGACTCGATCTCCCCGCAAGTTTCGCCGCAGCCGCTGCTCCGGTAAACCGGTAGTAGCAGAACGGCCCGCTAAACGAGGTAAATCGCATCATCAGAAACAATTCCATCCGACGGAACCGCACTCAATAAACTCTGTCAGCCGGTTCAATTATTGTATCGAACTGGCCGCATTGGAGAACACATTGTTGGCGTTCGATCCGATCAGGCGTATCGTGCCTACCACCAGAACCAGGATCACAGCCAGCATGACCGCGTATTCGGCAATGTCTTGTCCATTTTCTTCCCGCCAAAACCTGCGTATCAATTCAGACATATATCCCTCCAAAACCCGGCATCTATCCCTTCAAAGAGGGAAGAACAAAATGGCGCACCCATAATGCCGCACCGGGTAGGGCTTGTCAATTGTGGAAATCACGCAAAACAGTAGCCAGTTGCCAGTAGCCGGTTGCCAGTTGGTTTTACTGACGACCGGCAGCCGGCAACTGGCTACTGTTCTATTCTACAATCTTCTCGTGCCCGTTCTCCGCAACCTCCGCGTAACCCTGGAAATGATCAAGTGGGAGCACTCCATCTTCGCGCTCCCCTTCGCTCTTTGCGGAGCCATTCTTGCCGCCTCCGGCATCCCCACCGCTCATCAGCTTTTCTGGATCGTAATCGCCATGCTCGCCGCCCGCTCCGCCGCCATGGCCTTCAATCGCCTCGCCGACGCCGCCATCGACGCCGCCAATCCCCGCACGCGCACGCGCGCTCTCCCCGCAGGCCATCTCTCGTCCGCTTTCGTCGCCACCTTCGTCATCGTCTCCTGCGCCATTTTCATCCTTGCCGCCGCCCAGCTCAATCGCCTCACGCTCTGGCTCTCGCCAGTTGCTCTAGCCGTACTGCTACTTTATTCCTACACCAAACGCTTCACGCGCTGGTCCCACCTGGTACTCGGATTCGCTCTTGGCATGGCGCCCGCCGCCGCCTGGATCGCCGTTCGCGGTTCTCTCGACCCCCGCATCCTGATTCTCACCGCCGCCGTCACCTTCTGGGTCGCAGGGTTCGACATCCTCTACGCCTGCCAGGATTTCCAATTCGACCGCGATGCCGGACTCCACTCCATCCCGCGCTACGTCGGCATCGCGCGAGCTCTCTGGATCGCCCGCGCCTTCCACGCCATCATGCTGCTCCTCCTGATCGCGCTTCTCCCGGCCTTCGCTCTAGGCAAACTGGCAATCGCCGGCGTAATCGCCGTAACGCTGCTGCTGCTCTACGAACATTCCCTCGTCAAGCCCAACGATCTTTCCAAACTAAACGCCGCCTTCTTCACCATAAACGGCGTTATCTCTGTAGTCTTCGCCCTATTCGTAGCCGCAGATATTCTCCTGCGAAAATAGAAACACACAGACTAGACCACATTCTGTTCCATTCGGTGGGAATGTCGCGTGCGCGAGGTTGTCTCGATGGGCCTGCTACCATTGCTGCATGTTCAATTTCGGCAAACCGAAGACATTGGGCGATTGGATCGTTCATGTCGCCGGTGGCATCGTCGCCCTATTTCTGGTCTGGTGGATGCTAAGGATGTTCGTTCTGTGAACTACTCCTCGTCTGGCTCCGTCATGGGCGACTTGTCGTTGATGAAGTAGTTCGCATCCAGGCGGGCTGGAATCGTCTGGAAGACGCGGGGCACCTGTTTGAGGTTGAAAAACTCCGAGAGATTACCGCTGGCGCGCGCATCCGCAAAGTTGAGCGACCCCTCCGCTATGCCGAAATTGTTTTCGACGAAGCGCAAGACGGTGCCGAAGTCCATCCGAGTGTTGTCAACATATGCCACCGGAGTGTAGGCGGAGACAACCAGGAACGGCACGCGAAAACCATACTGGAAGTCGCCTTGGGCCCCAGCCAGCAGGGTTGGAGGCTCGTGATCGTACCACCCTCCCCAATCGTCCCAAGTGATGAGAATGACGGTATTGTCCCAATAAACTTCGTTATCCTTGCACTTCGGGTTGTTGCCGATGGCATTGACGATCGAGGCCACCCAGGAAGGGCCGCCGCCGGTATTGCTCTTCGGATGGTCGGAATTATTTCCGGAGGGCGTCACCCAGCTCACGCCGGTGAGCTTGCAGTTGCTGATATCGGTTAACACTTGCGAAGGCCTGACGTTTACGTTGCTCGCGAATTCAGTACCGATGCAGCTTCCGCCTGAGGGTTGACTGGGCACGCAGATATGACTGATCGCGTTCGGCGCGGTCGTGATCGAGTGTACCCCCGGATTGTAGTACTTCCAGGTAACGCCGATCGAATCCAGCAAGTCGGACAGCGTTTCGTGCTCGAAACAGGGGTAAATTGTCCCGGTAACTCCACCAGCCTCAATAAGGTCGACGTGAATGGTTGAGGGAGCGGCGCAGCCCGCGATGGGATTGTTGCCGGTGGGGAACATATTGCTGTCCGCGAATGTGCCGATGGCGTCGTCTGATGCGCTGGGCGCTGAAGTTCCTCCGAAGAGAAACTGGTGGGAGGGGAACGTAGGGCCCTGGTTGGTCTGGAACATATAGTTCGCCCAGCCATACGAGGTCGCGAGGGTGAGGTAGGGATTCAGGATCGAAGTCGAGTTGTCTACATATTTGTAGTGCGGATTGGAGACGCTGCAAGTCCCGTTGCACGGCGTCTCCCCGGCGCCGTCCATGCGGCATACGCCCGATGAATTTAAGTCGCAGGTCGTGAGCCAGCTAGTATGCGAGTGGTTGATGTCATAGCCATTGGCGAGCGCAATGCTGGCGGGCTGAGTGACGCCCGTAGAAGATGTCTTATCCAACCAGTTGCTGGTCAGAATGTCGTACTGGGAGCCGGTTGGGTTGGTGCTGCACGAGGCACTGGTTCCGTACGGCGGACTGCACAAATTGTAAAACAGATTGTCAGGCGAGCGGTTTTCCTGGATGACAATTATGACGTGCTGAAAACTGGAAATCTGCGCGTGGACCGCTAATGTCCCGCAAAAACCCAGCAGAAATAAAATTTGGCCAATCCGTTTCATGGTGGTACCCCCCCTAGACTCTACTGTTGCTTTGCGTTCATCTAAGCGACCATCTTTGTACCAAGCGGGGGAGAGTGCACAGTTCCATGAAACTGGTTATAAAGGAACGCTTCACCAGCGTCAGTCCAGAAACAAATCTCAGAGCGATGGCGCGCGGACTCGTATTGGTCTCCACGAGCGCAAAGCCAGACCTGTGGCCCGATCTACAGGTTTATACCGCGCGAGAGTTCGGGTCAAGATGAAGGAATTTGCAACCCCTCGTGCGCCCCATTGGCGCTGAATGCGGTATCCCCGCCTCCCCGCCTCCCCGCCTGCCACGTCTGGTGGTGCAAGGCTGCCTAAAAATTAAGACCGGCATCCCCACCCCCTGCGGCGGGAACGCCGGTTTCCCCATCCCTCTCGGTGACGGAGGGCGTGAAGATCGATCTGAACACTAGCGACCAGAAGCCTGCGGCTCCTGATCGAACGTTAATCATGCCCCTCTCGCCGGAACCATTTGTCAGACCTGTGTCAACAGTTTGTAAAAAGTTGGACGCTTCCTCAACACCATTCCCTTCGTAACTCAATTTCCCGCCCCAAAACTGTTAGCATAAGGATTCCCCCACTCAACCGTGCGCTTAATGCTCCACCTCGGCCTCCTCCTTCTTGCTCTCCCGCTCCTCGCTCTTCCTCTCATCGCCCAGAGCAACGCCGGGGAACTCCGCCTCAAAGTCACCGGCCCTGACGGCCTCCCGCTCAAAGCCTCCGTCGAACTCTCCAGCGACGCGCATCAGGTCTACCGCTCCTTCTCCACCGACGATTCCGGCGAACTCACGGCCCGCAGTCTACCCTTCGGCCGCTATCGTCTCCGGGTGCAGAAGGAATCTTTTTCCTCCTACGACGGCCTGATCGAAATCCATTCCGCGCTTCCCGCCGAATATATCGTAAAGCTAGACATCGCCGCCCTGAGCACCGCCGTCAACGTCTCCGCCGACACCACCCTGCTCGACCCCGAACGCACCGCCACCATCAACCACCTCGACTCCAAAGCTATAGCCGGGCGCCCTGCCTCGCTCCCCGGCCGCTCCCTCCCCGATCTTGTCAACTCCCAGCCCGGCTGGCTCTATGAAGGCAACGCTGTGCTCCATCCTCGCGGCTCCGAATACCAAACTCAATACGTCGTCGATGGCATCCCGCTCACCGACAACCGCTCCCCTGGCTTCGGCTCCGAAATTGAAGCCGACGATGTCGACTCCCTCACCATCTACACTGCCGGTATCCCCGCCGAATACGGCCGCAAGATGGGCGGCGTAATCGAAGTCAACACCTTGCGCGACGCCGAACCCGGTCTGCACGGCCAGGCGGTTCTTTCCGGCGGCAGTTTCGACACCGCCGGCGCTTTCGCCAGCGCCCAGGATTCATGGGGACACAACACACTCGGCATCAGCACCTCCGGCAATATGACCGCCCGCTATCTCAATCCAGTAGTCCCCGAGAACTACACCAACCGCGGCACCATCGGAGACTTCTCTTTAAGCTATGACCGCGATATCACCCCTAAGGACCGCCTCACCCTCAGCGTCCGCCACGAACTGGCGCGCTTCGAAATCCCCAACGAGCGGCTCCAGCAATTCCCGCAGCTGCAAGATCCCGCCGGCACGACGCCCCAACTTCAGACCGCCGGTAATTTCGAAACGATGGGTATCGCATCCTATGCGCACATCTTTTCGCCGAACATTCTGGCGAACTTTCGCGGCATGGTCCGCGACCACTCCAGCGACCTCAACTCCAATAACGGCGCATGGCCGATCGCCGCCTTCCTGCGGAACGATTTCAGAGAGGGATACTTCAACGCTGCCATCTCCATTCATCGCGGCCGCCACGAATGGAAGGCTGGCCTGGAATCCGACACTCTCTTCCTCCGCGAAAACTTCAGCGATGTCATTACCGCAATTCCGGGAAGCCTTTATTACCCGTTCGATCCCGGCACTCCCGCCAACTTCGCCTTCACCGGCAGCCGCCCCGACCTCGAACAGTCAGCCTTCATTCAGGACTTGATTCACCTCGGCAAATGGACCGTCAGCGCGGGCCTCCGCTGGGACCACTATCAGTTGGTGGTGAATCAAAACGCCGTCAGTCCCCGATTATCCGTCGCGCGCTATTTCCCCGCAGCGAACCTCATCGTCCATACCTCCTACGACCGCGTGTTTCAGACCCCCGCGTTCGAAAACATTCTCCTCGCCAGCTCGCCCGAAGTAACCGTGCTGAACCCCGAAGTGCTTCGCCTTCCAGTCCAGCCGTCTCACGGCAATTACCTTGAATTCGGTGCCACCAAAAGTTTCTTCAGCCAGTTCCGCTTTGACGCCAATTATTTCCGCCGCTATGTCGACAACTTCGCCGACGACGATCAGATCCTCAGCACCGCCGTCAGCTTCCCCATAGCTTTTCGCAAAGCCATTATCTATGGAGCGGAAGGCAAACTCGAACTCCCGCACTGGAACCGCTTTTCCGGCTTTATCAGCTATTCCTATCAGGTCGGCAACGCCTGGTCTCCAGTGACGGGTGGCTTGTTCATCGGCGACGACGCGGTCACGACCGCGAGCCTTGCCCGTCACTTTCCCGATTCGCAGGACCAGCGCAATACACTGCGCGCGCGTATTCGCTATCAAGTGCATCCGCGGATGTGGATTGCCGCAGGATCACAATACGGCAGTGGCCTGCCGTTCGAATTCGCCGGATCGTCTAACCCGGATATTGCGTATCAGGAAGCTCTTGCGGAGTACGGTCAGGCGGTAGTGAACCGCGTCAATTTCTTCGACAATCGAATCCGCCCCAACTTTTCTGTGGATCTGTCGGCGGGCGCCGAACTCTACAAAAAAGAAACCCGATCCCTCCGCCTGCAGGCCGACGGCGAAAATCTCAACAACCGCCTCAACGTCCTCGATTTTGCCGGCCTCTTTTCCGGCAACGCCATAGGCCCGCCCAGAAGCTATTTCATGCGCCTGGCAGCAACGTTCTAAAAAGTGAGATTTGTCATCCAGAGCGAAGCATGATCGGCTGAAAGCCGATCATGCGCAGTCGAAGGATCCCTATCACGCCACCGCTTCCCGTGCGCCATAGGGAGTTTCCACCCAACTGCCCGGGTTACGATCTCAAGCCCGCTTGAAATACTGCACCGCCCGCTCATGTTTCTGCGCGGCAGCCCGAGAAGAAAAAGTCCCCAGATTCTTTCGCTTCCCCGTCTTCGCATCTTTCTTGCGCGAATACAAACGATACTCTCCAGATGGTAGTTTGCGAATCATGCAGAAAAAGATGCACATCGTCGATCTCCGGTTGGCAGAAAGGTTGGCGGAAAAAGAGGATTAGCGATTCCTGTGCATCCGGTGCAAATCCGGGCCAATGATCTAAATCACAAAATACTTAGCCCCCGGATGATGCACCACCAGTGCTGATGTCGATTGTTCTGGCTCCAAAAGAAATCCCGAAGTCAGCCTCACGCCAACATTCTCTTCCGGTTTCAGCAGCACAAACAACTTCGTCTGATCCTCCAGATTGGGGCAAGCGGGATACCCAAACGAATACCTCGAACCGCGATATTTCTGATGGAACAAATCCCGAATCGCCGGAGCATCCTCGCCCGCGATCCCCAACTCTTCCCGCATCGTCTTATGATGCAGTTCGGCCAAAGCCTCCGCCGTCTCCACGCTGAGTCCGTGCAGATATAAATATTTCGTATACTCCCCGCCCTCAAACAACTTCTGCGTCTCAACCGAAGCCTTGGCCCCAATAGTCACCAAAGAAAATCCAATCACGTCCATCTTCCCTGAAGACTTTGAAGCAAAGAAATCAGAAATACAAAGCCGCCTACCCTCCCGCTGCCGGGGGAAAGTGAAGCGCAACAGCTCGGAAGATCCTTCACTCGGGACTCGGTACTCGGGACTCGGGGCTTGATACACCACCACATCATTTCCATCACTCTGACAAGGAAAATACCCGTAAACCACCTTAGGCTCAAACAGCTCCGACCCAGCCACCTCTTCCTCAATTTTCTTCTTGATCGGGCGGAACTTCTCCTCCACCAGTCGCACGTAATCCGCCTGCGAAGCCGTCTTCAACTGCCACTGATTCTTGAACAGCGCCGTCTCGTTGATATAAGGGAACACGTCGCGCACGTCGTAGTGCTTCACCCGCACGCCCCAAAACGGAGGCTGCGGTATATCCGGCGCGTCCGTCACCACCACACTCCGCTCCGCAAACACCGGCCCAGTCTCTTCATCCACTGCGGCGGCTTTCGCGTACTCCTTCACCGTCCGCCCATCGCGCAGGCGAGCGTCGCGCGCTCCATCCGTGGTGACCAGATCCTCCATCACATGCAGCCCGGCAAAGGCATCCTCCGCATAAAACACGGCGTTCGCATACTCCCGCCGCAAATCGTCTTCGACATATTTCCGCGTTAAAGCCGCCCCGCCGCAAATCACCGGAAACTCCAGTTTCTGCCGCTGCAAGTCCTGGATCACATACTTCATCTCCAAAGTAGATTTCACCAGCAGCCCGCTCAAACCAATCGCATCCGCCCCATGCTCCTGCGCAGCGCTGATAATCTTGTCCCCCGGCTGTTTGATCCCCAGATTGACCACCTTGAATCCGTTGTTCGACAAAATGATGTCCACCAGATTTTTTCCGATATCGTGGACGTCGCCTTTCACCGTCGCCAGCACAATCGTGCCCTTCTGCGAGCCGCCGGCCTTCTTCTCCATCTTCGGCTCCAGGTAAGCCACAGCTTGCTTCATCACCCCCGCCGAATCGAGCACCGAAGGCAGTTGCATCTTGCGCGCCCCAAACAGATCGCCGACAGTCTTCATTCCATCGAGCAGGACGGTGTTGATCAATTCCAGAGCCGAATACTGTAGCAAAGCTTCTTCCAGCAGCTCCTCCAGGGATTTCTTCGTCGCGCCCTCCCCTACCGATTTCTCCCCGTTGATAATCGCGTACTTCAGTTTGTCTTCCACTGACAGCGTATCGATATGCGCGGAAGTCGACGCTGTCGTTTTGCCCTTCATGCCGGCAAAATGGTTCATGTACTTCTGTAGCGGATCGCCATCTGATTCGTCGCGGAAGATCAGCTTCCGCGCCAGTTCCACCTCTTCCTGCGGAATCTTGTACAGCGGATAGATCTTCGTGTAATTCACGATGGCCATATCGAGGCCACGATTCACCGCTTCGTGCATGAACACCGAATTCAAAACCCGCCGCGGATAAGCATCCAGCCCAAACGAAATGTTGCTCACGCCCAGAATCGTCTTAACGTTGGGCAGCTCTTTCTTGATCTTCTCCACCGCTTTGAGCGTCTCGATCCCGGCGCTGCGGTACTCATCCTGCCCCGTAGAAATCGGCAGAGTCAGCGCATCAAAAATCAGATCCGTCCCGTCCAGCCCATACTTCTTCGTCGCCAAATCGAAGATCCGGTGCGCGATCGCCGCCTTCTTCTCCGCTGTCAGCGCCATTCCGTCTTCATCAATGGTCAGCGCAATCACCGCCGCGCCATAGCGCTTCGCCATGGGCAGTACCAGCGAAGTCCGCTTCTCTCCATCCTCCAGATTGATCGAATTGATGATCGCCCGCCCCGGAATTCTCTTGAGAGCCTCTTCCACCACCTCGGCCTCGGTCGAATCCACCAGAATCGGCGCCGGAACGCGCGTCGCAATCTTTTCCAGAATCGACGTGATGTATCCCTTCTCGTCCTCGCCCACAATCGCGCAGCATAAGTCCAGCATGTGCGATCCTTCATTCACCAACTTCTTCGCGAGCGCCAGGATATCGTCGTATTTCTTTCCCTGCACCAGTTTCCGGAAATGCTCGACGCGCGTAGTCGTGTTCATTTCCTCGGCGACAATCAAAGGCTTCGGCTCCAAATCAAGCGGAACCGAAGCGTAAGCGCTCGAAGCCGCGCCCACGCGCTTCACCTCACGCCTGGCCGGTTCCACGCCAGACACCGCATCCACCACGGCCTTAAGGTGAGCAGGAATCGTTCCGCAGCATCCGCCCACAATGCGCACGCCGTAATCGACGACAAAATGCTTGTGATACTCCGCCAAACTCTCTGGAGTTAGCTTGTAGACTGGATGCCCGCCTACGTTTTGTGGCAACCCAGCATTGGGAAGGACTGAAATCTCCTTCGCGGCATTCAGACCCAAATAGCGCACTGCATCATTCATCAGGTCTGGGCCAGTGGCACAGTTCAAGCCGAGAACATCAATATCCAGAGGTTCAAGCGCCGCGTGCGCCGCACCGATTTCCGTTCCTAACAACATTGCTCCGGTTTCCTGGAGCGTAACCTGCACCTGGAGAGGCAATCGCTTTCGCGCTTGCCGCATCGCTTCGAGTACTGCAATAGTTGCGATCTTCGCTTGCAAAAGGTCTTGGCATGTCTCGATGAGCAACACGTTGACGCCGCCTTCAATTAATGCGAGTGCCTGCTCAAGATAAGTAGCGTGCATCTGCTCAAACGTGATGTGTCCGAGCGACGGCAATTTTGTCGTGGGTCCCATCGACCCAGCGACGAACCTCGGTTTGTCCTTAGTCGAAAACTCTGCCGCGACGTCCTTCGCGAGCCTCGCCGCGGCGAGATTAATTTCGGCGACTCTATCGGCAAAACCAAACTCGCCGAGCACCGCGCCCATCCCGTTAAACGTGTCTGTCTCGATCACGTCGCATCCCACGCTCAGGAAACTGGCATGGATGTCGCGAATGATGTCTGGACGGCTGAGCACCAATATCTCGTTGCAGTTCTCCTGGCCCCAATAGTCGTCGAGACTAGGATTGTGCTGGTGGATGCTCGTCCCCATCGCGCCGTCGTAAACCACAACGCGTTCCTTCACGGTTTGTAAGAAATCACTCATTGGTTGTTAGCTGTCAGTTGTGGGTCATTAGTCGTCAGCACGTTAAGCCCGCAAACCGCGAAGGCCAACGACCAACGACCAACGACGGTTTCCTCAATACAAACGCCGGCCCCAAGGACCGGCGTGTCATCTGCTCGAACCCGGACTCTAACTCCCCGCAACCATCTCCTTGGGAGCTCCACCATCCACGTCGGCTTGATTGAACACAACGTTCTCTCCCATGTGTGCTGGCCGGGGGGCCAGCATTTGCTCCTTGCGGTAAACCAGATTGCCGGCGTTAAACGTAGCCAGCTCGAATCCATGCCCATGCGTAATCGCGTCCGTAGGACAAGCTTCCACACAATACCCGCAAAAGATACATCGATTGTAATCGATGTTGTAGACCTTGGCGTAGCGTTCGGCGCCGCTTACGCGGTGTTCGGCGGTGTTATCGGCGGCTTCGATGTAGATGCAGTTGGAGGGGCAGTTGGCGGCGCACAGGAAGCAGGCTACGCACTTTTCCAGGCCGTTTTCGTCGCGCTGCAGGACGTGGGCGCCGCGGAAGCGGGCTTCGAACCTCGCTCCCTTCAACGGACCCTTGCCGTCGGGATAGTTTTCTACCGTCGTGGGCTGGAACATCTCCATGAAGGTGATGCTCATGCCTTTGGCGATGGCGGCGATGTTTTTCAGGACCGGCATGTCTTTCTAGTATACCGAAACAGGGCTATTGAGGTGAGCGTCTGACCCGAGCCCCAAGCTGCGAGTCAGCGCTCATAAGAATTGAGACAAGCGGTGCTATTTTGACACGGTGATGGATTTCACATTGTCTTGCGGGGAAGTCCGGCTCACATATCCGAGGGCTCCGGGAGTGGCGGCCACATATTCGAGCAGGGCCGATTCGGAAGCGAATGTCTTTGGCATGGCGCCCTGTCCGGTAAATACGGCCTTGCGCCAATGCACGCGGAATTCGTCAGGGCTTTCGTTGAGGTGGTTTCTAAGGAAGACTTCGTGTACCGCTCCGCCTTTCAACGTGACCGGGACGGCATGGGAGCCGTCGGCGAATCTGGTTTTCTCTCCGGTAAATATGGCGCGCAGATCGGCATCTGTGATTTCGGAAATACGCACACCTTTGTTCGCCACCAATACGACGTCCTGAGCCCTGGCCAGGGAGAGACAACTGACGAGACCCAGGAGCGGGATTAACCAACGAGTTTTAGTCACGGCTCTCATCTGCGGACACGCGGAGGGCTAGAAACTGAAACCGATCTTAGCCGCCAACATGTTCGAGTTCGGCTGTAGGCCGTTTGGGTTCGTGCTGGCGTAGTAGCCAAGTCCAGTTCCATGCAGAAAATGGCCCTCGATCTTGCCGTAAAAATAGGCGTTAAAGTCATAGCGTCCTGAGATCACCCAGTCTTTCGAGTAATTTGCCGGCTGGGTGGTGTCGAATGATCCATTGACGTAGTGGCTGTAGTAACTTCCAACGTGAAGTTCTTTCAGGAGTCGATAACTTCCCATTGCAAACCAGGATCGCTCATCATAAAAAAGTGGAATCGCAGCCTGTCCAATCGTCAAAATCGCCTCGAACGGAGCCTTCCGGTATTCTCCCGCGAAGTAGAACTTTCCTTTCGTAAACTGGGCATAGTAGTCGCATATAGAGAAGGGATCTGCGTGGATGCCGCCCCCGGGCGCGGTACCGTTCTCGGCGAGCACATCTACACTGGCGCCAATGGTCAATCCGGTCAAAGGGGTTTTCCAGCGCAGATCGCCGCCGTAAGTCTTGCCTCCAGGAGAAGAGGTGAACACAAGTCCGTACTGAGCGGACTGTTTGACGTATCCACCATTCAAATCAAGAAAGCTGTACCCTGCGTACCCGCGATACTGCAAGTTTCCACTGCGGCTCCCAAGGGAGAGGCTGCCGTACACTTCACCCCCCAGGTGCGACAAATAGAAACTCCGGTTGTCGATCGGGTAGGGGCCTTGCGGCAAGAGTGTCCAGAGGAAGACGGCGTCCACATCCTGGGAGTCGTTGAACAAACCCAGGGGAGTCTTGACCTTGCCGGCCCGAAACCCCAGATGATCGTTGACTTTGTAGTCTCCTGATGCCCAATCAACCTGAATATTGGGGCCGCCGAGTTGGCCCAGTTGGTACATGTGCAACTGGATTCCGACACGCAGGTTATCGGAGAGTGAATCAGTGACGCTCACGGCGCCGTCGGTCCACTGCAGGCTGCCGGAACTCGATTGCATGGTTAAGTAGTTGTTATGGGAGCTGAAGAGGAAGCCCTGGGTGACAAAGCCATGGATCTCAATGCCGGCAAGATCCTGGGCGTGCAAGCTGCCCGTAGAGATGCAGACTAGAAGAAACAGCGGCAGTCGTCGAAGCATGGAGTGTTCCCTGACACTCCTTCTATCGGCGATTCTGTCTTATGGCTTTACCTCGCTATTTCGCCAGGCGGCGGGTCCATTCCACCAGATTCAGCAATAGTTGCTGGATCAGGTTTTTCGCGGCTTCGTCCGTTAGATTGCCGTGCGCGTCGAATTTTTCTTGTGCCTTGGCAATCATGACTTCGGGCTGGTTCAGCGGGTGCATGTTGAGGAAGATGAAGCTCTGGCGGAGATGGTATTGAGCGCGGGCTCCGCCGAGCACTCCTCCGGCTGCGCTCATCACGGCCACTGGCTTTTCATTCCAGGCGCTGTCTCCGTAGGGGCGCGAGGCCCAGTCGATAGCGTTCTTCAGAACTCCGGGGACGCTGTAGTTGTACTCGGGCGTGACGATGAGGATGGCGTCGGCGGCGCGAATTTGCTTTTTGAATTCGACGATGATGGGGGGTGGAGTTTTTTCTTCGTCCTGGTTGAAGGGCGGGATTCCGTGCAGGTCGAAGGTTTCAATTTTTGCGTCTTGGGGTGTTAGCTGCTGCGCTGCGCGCAGCGCCATGCGGTTGTAGGAGCCTTGCCGCAGGCTTCCGGCGATGCCGAGGATAGTTAGGGGAGAGTTCATGGTTCGTTCCTTTTGGTTGACGGGTTGCTTCCAGTTCGATCCGTCGATTGCGGATTTGGGTGCAAGATTTCGCTGGAATCCGCCAGTCAAACGCCGAGGATCGCCGAGGAAAGAAAAGGCAGGTAAGCGAGCCGGGGCTTGAGGAACGTGAAAGATTCATCTTGACCAAGGACGGGGGAAGCGTACGATGTTTTGGGTTTAGGGGCAAATTCGGAGAATCAACATACGGCACTGAATACTAGAGCCGTGGAGTTCCGATCTTTTGCACCGAGTGTGGAAAACCATTTTTCGAACGGTGCCTTCTTTGCCGTCTCGGTAGCCTGTTTCAGAGCACAAGAAGGGGGTTTTGAGCGCGGACACTTATGTCTGCGCTCCCCTTCACACCGATACCAATTCATATTTCGATTTAAACTTGAGTCTGATATGGTCGAGGACAGATTACGCCGCCACTTTGACTACTATCTGGGCAAAACCGAGATAGTCATCTACTCCGTTCTCGCAGCGTTGCTGGCTGTCACGGCCTTTGTGACTATCGCAACCGCGGGCCAGATACTGTGGATCGGTCTCAGTCATTGGACGGTTGCAGCGCAGACTCTGAGGGTATTGAACCAACTCCTCATTGTGCTGATGCTGGTGGAGATTCTGCATACAGTGCGTATCTCCATTCGCTCCCATGTTCTGGTTACAGAACCCTTTCTGATCGTCGGACTGATTGCCTCAATTCGCCGCGTTTTGGTGATTACCCTGGAAGCAGCCACGCTCACGAAAGAAGGTGCATGGGCGACCGAAGGCTCAAGCGCCATTTTCCGCTCTTCGATGATTGAACTTGGTTTGTTGGGTCTGCTGATCCTTGTACTGGTAGTTTCCATTACACTTCTGCGTCGCTACGCTTCCGCATCGAAAGACTCGTCGGAACTCTGAAGTCCGACTCTTCTTCCCCCAAGGATGCGTAAGGTGTGGTTGTTGAGTATGCGGTGGCCGGAGATGAGTAGGGCTGCAGGCCTCGCTGCGCTCGGCGGCCGGGTCCCTTCGGGCTTCGCTCAGGGCAAGCTCCGACCCGGTCCTACACGATCAGGTCCTAGACGAGGTCACTCGCGGTAGACTTAGCCCGGACAACTTTTTATGCGCGTGCGGGTGCTTTTTTTTGGGGTGCTGAAAGATCTGGCGGGCAAGTCCGGCGAGGTGCTGGAACTGCCTGACGGGGCGGTGGTGCGCGAATTGGTGGCGCACTATCGGGCTAAGGCTCCTCAGATGAGAGATGCGCTGGGTGTGATCGCGGTGGCGGTGAATCGGGAATACGCTGGAGTGGAGACGGTGCTGAAGAGTGATGACGAGGTTGGGTTGCTGCCTCCGGTGAGCGGCGGGTCGCGGAAGGCGGTCTCGATTGTCCGCGAGGCGATTGATACGCAGGGAGTGCTTGATAGCATCAAGTGTGGGGAGGATGGAGCGGCTGTGGTGTTTGAGGGCGTGGTGCGGAACCAGACACGCGGGCGGCGGACGCTTTATCTCGACTACTCAGCTTATGAGGAGATGGCGCTGGAGCAGATGGAGGGGCTGGCGGAGCAGGCTTTGAAACAATTCGCGGTTCGCGAGGTTGCTCTGATGCATCGGCTGGGGAGGTTGGAGATTGGCGAGACCAGTGTTTTGGTGGTGGTGGCCTCGGCTCATCGCGCAGCCGCGTTCGATGCCTGCCGCTGGCTGATTGATACTTTGAAGCGGACTGTGCCGATCTGGAAGAAAGAGTATTTTGAGGATGGCGCAGTGTGGGCGGATGGGGAGGCGTTTCCGGAGGAAATTCGGCGGGGGCAAGGCAGCCTTGGCGGGGAGGGTGCATCTAAGTGAGCGGCTGCGGGCGAGTGCCTCAGGGGCGAAAGCCCTGAGTCATTTGCAGGGTTTATCGCGGCGCTGGAAGCGCTGCGCCACCCAAAGGCTTGAATGATGGCAAGAATGCGGGAACGGCGTGATCGTAGAAATGCCTTGATGGGCCGCTGGTGGTGCAGGCGGGAGAGAGGTCCTTCGACTGCGGTTGTGCTTCGCTTCGCGAAGCACAACCTCCGCTCAGGATGACAGAGTTGTTTGGATGCATGACAGCCGAGGCGGCTGTCCCTACGTATACTTTTTACTGAATGAGAAAATCCTTCATTTTGATTCTGCTGATGGGGGCTTGCGCCGCTTATGCGCAGCAGCAGGCTCCCGGGCAGAAGCAATCTTCGTCCGACCGGCAGTCTGAGCCGCAGACCACGCTTAAGGTTGACGTCAAGCTGGTGAATGTCTATGTGACCGTTACTGATGATCATGGGGCGCCTGTGGGCGGGCTTAAGAAAGAAAATTTTGTGGTGAAGGAAGATGGGGCCGAGCAGAAGATCTCGGTGTTCGATAAAGAGTCGGCGCTGCCGCTTTCGATTGCGCTGGCGATTGATACGAGCTTGAGCACGCGGCATGATCTGCCGCTGGAGCAGGCTTCGGCAAAGCGGTTTGCCAAGGCGATTCTGCGGCCGGTGGATGCGTTGTCGGTGTATGGCTTTAGCGAGACGGTTTCGCAGGCTACCGGTTACACGGCGGAGTTGAAGCGCATTGACGAGGGGATTGACCACATCCGGCTGGGAGCGGCCACAGCGCTGTTTGACGCGGTTTACGTGGCGTCGCGATCACTGGACCATCGGCAGGGCCGGAAGGTGATGGTGCTGATTACGGATGGAGGAGACACGATCAGCCGCGTCAATTACAAGGAGGCGGTGCGCGCGGCCGAAGAGGCTGAGGCGCTGGTTTACAGCATCATCGTGGTGCCCATTGAGAACAGCGCGGGGCGCGAGATTGGCGGCGAACATGCGCTGATTCAGCTCTCGGAAGATACCGGCGGAAAGTATTACTACGCTACTTCGATGTCGCAGCTGGACGAGGCGTTCCGAAAGATCAGCGATGAACTGCGAACGCAATATCTGCTGGCTTACTATCCGTCGCAGCGGACCTCGTGGTCGCAGTTTCGGCGGATTCAAGTGGGGATTACAGGGCCGAGCGAGGCTGGGGCTTACCACGTGCGGAATCGGGCTGGTTATTACACCAGTAAGTCGGAGTTCTAGAGGCAGGGGTCCGGGGCCAGGGGTTAGGGGTCAGTAAGATCAAACCCTTTAACGCGGAGTTCGCGGAGAACGGCCGCGGAGTGCGCGGAGACAGTTTAGTTTTCCGGTGCTTGATTGACAAGGATGGTGGAGGGTTTGGTATTGTTCGGACTTGCTTCTACATGCTGAGGGATTGATTTTCCATCCTGAGAATCGACTTGGGTTCGCGGGTGCTGGCTTTTGATTGGCTGCCCGCACTGGGTTGAGATGCGCGGTTTCTTGTCCCATCGAACGGCGATTGCCGATCCAGCTTTTTGTTTTTGAAACGGAACTTAAGAGAGGGTCAGTGAATAGTTTGAATGGAAGGGTTGCTCGCTTGAACTGGGATTCCTCTCGCTGTTTCGTGGCGCTGTTTGCGTTGTTGACCCTGCTGGTCTCGCCGTTGCTGGTGGCACAGACAGCGGGGACGGGAAGCATTGTGGGGCTGGTTACTGATGCGCAACAAAAGCCGCTGGGCGGGGCCAAGGTGGACATCACTGATAAGGCTACAGGGGCGGTAATCCATGGGACTACTTCGGCGGCGGGATTGTATTCATCGGGACCGATTCAGCCGGGAGAGTATGAGGTGCGTATCGAGGTCAAGGACTTCAAATTGGCGCGCTTCCCATTGGTGGTTCACGTCGGCAATACGGCGAACGGCAATGTGACGATGTCTGCGAGCGCGGCGAGCGATCAAATTGCCGGTCGAACTCCGGACCCAGTGAACATCGAACAAGCCACCGTACAAAGTGTGGTCGATGGAAGTCAGATTGAGAAGCTGCCGATTGGTGGGAGAAATCCGCTTGATCTGGCGCAGCTTGAACCTGGCGTGCAGTTGCAGGATGGCGGCGTGTTTGGGGCTAGCAAGAATGGGCTCTCGTCGGTTTCAACTTTGGACCGGTACGGGCGCGGGGTGAGGACTGAGTTGGATGGCGTGGACATCAGCGATGAGACGGCTGGCACTACTACGCAGAACATTCCTGCTGGCGCGATTCTGGAATTTCAGCTGCCGCAGTCGATGCTTGATTTTTCGACGGGGCCGGCCTCTTCTACGGTGAACATTGTTACGCGGTCGGGAAGCGACCAGATACATGGCGCGCTGTTTGGAGTGTACCGCGGGCACCAGGGCGCGGCGGCTCTGCCTGATCCCACCGTGGGGTCTTCGTCTCATTTTCAGCGGGAGCAGTTTGGGGCTAACGCGGGAGGAGCGATCGTCAAAGATAAAGTCTTCTGGTTTGCCGACGCCGAGCGCACGTCGCAGAATGTTACGGCGATCGAGCCGTTCAGCTATCCCTTCAGCGCGCTGAACACTGTCCTTTCGCAGCCTTACCGCGAATTCGGCACGGATGAACGCGTGGACTGGAACATGCGGGGAAGCACGCGGGCGTTCTATCGGTTCAATTTCTTTCAGAACAATGATCTGCGGCCCAATGGATCCGCCAGTTCTACGCAACAGCTTCGCAACAACAACAACACTGCCACGAACGCGTTGGGCGTTGATTTCAATACCGGGGTGTACGCGCACAGCCTGCGGTTTGAATACTTGAAGCTGCGCAATAGCGTGCTGGATGCGACTAGTGGGCTGGGCGCGGCTGATAATCCGATTCCGGGGCTGGGCATTAATATTGGCGCGGCCACTGCGGGGAATTGTGTTTTGAGCGGAGGTGGAAGCTATTGCGGAGGGCCGAGTTGGCTGGCGCCGCAGCAGACGATTCAGGCGGACAAGCTGGCGAGGTATGACGGCAGCCGGGTGTGGGGCGAACACATTTTTCGATACGGAGCGGCGTTCAATCGCATCGACGCGGGACGGATGGCGGCGTTCTCCGAGTTTCCGCAGGCGGGGACTACCTCGCTGGTGGGGCTGACATTGTCTGATCCGACGGCTTATCCCGCGGATTGGGTGAGTTTGTGGAATGCGGTTGGATTCTCCACTCCGAAGACTTCGTTTGGATTGCACGGTGGAGGACTGGGTCCGGACAACCGGATCGAGCTGTATGTCGGGGATAGTTGGAAGTACAGTTCGAAACTTACTTTGACGTACGGCGTGCACTATGTGCGCGACACTGGACGCACCGATAGCGGACTGGGTGCGCTGCCGGATCTGAATCAGTGGTTGCCGGGGTTGGGGGCGCAGGTGCGGAATCCCAACACGAATTTCGGACCGCAATTCGGATTCGCGTGGGATGCGGGCGGGAACGGGAAGACGGTCATCCGCGGCGGGGCCGGGTTGTTCTACGAGAGCACGATCTGGAACAGCGTGTTGCTGGATAATCCGGCGCGCAGTGCGAAGGGGAATTTCGCGGATGCTCCGCAGGTTTGCTCTGGAGGCGTGGCTGCGCCATTCGCCTGGCCTACCAGTCTGGCGGGGGGCGGTTCTATCCCCGCGGGGACGGCTACGGTTGTGAATACGCCGACCGGTCTGGAGGCCTTGCCCACGTTCTGCGGGCAGACCATCTCGACCGCCGCGCCCGCAATTCTGGCGCTCAACAGCGCTTACCAGGCAGCGGCTGCCACCGGCAGCGGAAGCCAGCCGAATGGCAGCTTTGTGGGCACCGCGCTTTCGGCGCTGAATCCCAACTACGACATTTTTTATCCGAACTACCGCTCGCCGCGATCATGGCAGATGAACCTTGGGATACAGAAGGAAATTCGTCCGGGAACGGTGGTGAGTGTGGATTACATTCGCAGCATTGGCGAGCATTACTTGATTGGCCAGGACGTGAACCACAGCGGAGCGGCGCGGAGCTTTAATCAGGCCAACGCGGTTGCCGCGCGGGATGCTGCGCAAACGGCGGCTGGATGTGCCACCGGGTTTGGTCAGGCTACCTGCATGATCTCGGCGTTAGGGCAGGCGGGGGCACAGCGGGCCTATTCTGCGGCTGGGCTGGATTCGAACCTGCAGACGACGGGCGGTGGGCCTTGCACCTATTGTGCGTTTCCGGGGACGAACCCGATCACCGGCAATCTTGGAGCGGTGGGCGGAGTTGACGTGCTGTTTCCTGACGGGCGATCGGTGTACAGCGGCGTGCAGGCGAAAGTGGTGACGCGGCTCGATCGGCCGGTGCGGTTCGTCAAGACTGCGCACTTGCAGCTTGGCTATACGCTCTCGCGGTACACGAGCCAGTCGCAGGACGAGAACTCGATCAACCTGGCGACGGACAATGATAATCCGACCCGGTTTACGGGCCCGGATGCACTCGACCGGAAACATCAGTTTTCGTTTGGTGGAAGGTTTGATCTGCCGTTCTATACGAAGCTCAGCGTGGTCGGACATTTCTTCAGTCCGCTTCCGCAAAGCCTGCTGCTGCCGGAACTGACCAATGGCGGCGAGATTTTTGCCAGCGACTGGCTGGGAGCAGGGCTGGGCGCTGATGGCGCCCCTGAGCCTTTCCTGGCACTCAGGTCGGCCAGTTCTCGCACAACACCAATATCGACAATCTGCAGGCTGTGATCAACAGCTACAACCACACCTACGCCGCTAACCTGACTCCCGCTGGGGCGTGTTTAGTGGCGAACAGCGTGCCTATCAGCGGACACTTCAGGTGTCCGGGGCTGATCTCGGGACCGGCGGTTATGCTGCCCAGCGACATGGTCGCGCTCGGCTGGGTGATGCCCACGGTGAATTCGGTTGCTCCGTATGCGCTGGGAATTCCGTGGTTGAAGACGATGGACATGAGGGCATCGTGGCCGATCAAGGTTGGAGATCGCGTGACGATTGAGCCAAGTGCCAGCGTTTTTAACGTCTTCAACATGGTGAATACATTCTTGCCGGGCAACTTGCCGGGGGCTTCGTTGCTGCCGGGCCAGAACGGTTTGCTGGCGCCGAATGTGCTGGGCGGGGTCACGTCGAGTTCGAGCTTCAATCCGTTCCGGGCGGGATTCGGGTCGGGGACGTTTGCCATGGGGGCTCCGCGGCAGATTGAGTTTGGGTTGAGGATTAGTTTCTAGAAGCGAGTCGAGCGTCGCTCGATGACCCTTCGGCTTCGCTCACGGCAGGCAGCCGAGGGCGGCTGTCTCCACATAAGCATTCGCCGAAGCATTCCCTTAAATCGGTTGCGTGTACAATGTCGGCATGCCTTTCCGCGTGCAGGGAACCCCCAATCCCGCCAAGCATGGCCGGACTCCGCCGCCTGAAGAAACCTTTGAAGAAGCGAGCTTTCTGAAGAATCTCGGCGAGAAGCAGAAGCAGGTCAGCGTCAAGTTGATGGATGGCCAGACGGTGAGCGGGTGGATTGAGTATTACGATAAACATATGGTGCGGCTGACGCGCGAGGGCGCTCCCAACCTTTTTATTTTTAAGCACGAGATTATGTACATTGCGGAAGACGGCGGGAAGAAGAAGTAAATGCCGGCTTCCGGCTTCCGGAAGAAGAAGGGAACCGAGCTTCGGAAGAGAAAATCGAAACATTCGGTGATTGAAATGCCTTTCGGAGCCGATTGTTGTGCAAGCATGCGAGGGATCCTTCGACTACACAAATGCTTGCGCTAAGCGCGCAAGCATTTGCTCCGCTCAGGATGACAAATCTAAGAGAGCCTAATCATTCCGAAAGTTTTCTACCCGCCATGTCGGCCATCGCTCGCGAGGCGGGTGCCTTGCTGATGCATTACTCCCAGCAGCACTTGAAGATTGAGTACAAAGGCGAGGCCGACCTGGTAACGGCGGCGGACCGGGCTGCGGAGGTGCTGATCCGCGAGCGGATTCGGGAGCAGTGGCCTGCTCACGACATTCTCGGCGAAGAACAGGGACTTAGCGATCAGGGCAGCGATTATCGCTGGTATGTCGATCCGCTGGATGGGACTACGAACTTTGCTCATGGGTATCCGGTGTTTTGTGTTTCTCTGGGTTTGGAGGAGAGGGGCAAGCGCGTCGCCGCGGTGATTTACGATCCCACGCGGGATGAGTTATTTTCGGCGGAGCAGGGAAGAGGGGCGCAGCTTAATGGAGAGACGATTCATGTTTCGAAAACAACTGCATTGAAGGAATCGCTTTTAGCCACGGGCTTTCCCAGCCACAAGCGGCATAAGAATCCGAACATTTATTTTTATCACCAGATCACGCTGCATTCGCATGGAGTGCGGCGGGCGGGGTCGGCAGCGCTTGATTTGTGCAATGTGGCGAGCGGGCGCTACGACGGTTTTTGGGAGTTCAATCTAAATCCGTGGGACACGGCGGCGGGTGTGTTGATTGTGGAGGAAGCCGGCGGTAGGGTCACACGCTTTGATGGGTCGGCATTTGAGATCAATAGCAGCGAGACTCTGGCTTCGAATGGGCTGATGCATGATGCGCTGCTGCGGGAGTTTGGGGATATTTTTGCGGGGCGCGGGTTGGAGCGGTTGCCGGATCCTCGGGTGTATGAGAGATAAGAAAGATCTTTCACCACGGGGACACCCTTCGACTTCGCTCAGGGCAGGCTCGGTGGCACGGGGTACACCGAGTGCTCTGGCGCGTTACAATTAGTTTGTGGGTTGCGGCTTTCGCTTAGGGCTTTTTCTAACTTTTTAACTCCGATAGGTTTAATGTGATCAACTCTCTTCTGGAACGCAAGATAGAAAAGCGCCCTGATAAAGTCCGGCTGCAGGGGCGCAGTCTTTTTCTTACCGAAGATCCCGATCTGATCAAACGGCAACTGGCGGGAGAAGATTTGCCTTGGGATACGAAGAATCCTGGGAATAATCCCAAGCTGCGGGATGACATTTCCACCGATGAGATTACTCCGGCGCATTACTGTTTTTATTTTGATGAGACCCTGGGCGAGATTCCTTATCTGGGGTTGAAGTGCGGCAGCGTGACGCCGATCGGGCGCGGTGATGTGAAGCGCGGCGGATTTGTCTGTGCGGTGAGCGGGAAGCGGCGCGGGAAGGGGTCGAGCCGCGAGCAGTCGCCTTACGCCGAGATGTGTGCCGGGATCAAAGTGGTGATTGCGGAAAACATTGAGCGCATCTACAAGCAGAATTGCCAGAACCTGGGCGTGCTGACTTCGACGGATTTTTCTTTGATCGACAGGATTCGCGCCGGGGAAGAGATTGGGCTTGCCGAGTTCACTGCGGGAGAAGATGAGATCACGCGGCAGGTGATTGAGTATGGCGGGCTGTTTCCGTTTAATGTGGCGCGGATGCAGGGGAAGGTGTTTTTGCCGGCGGTGCAGACGGGCAAGCGTCCGATGGCGCTGGCGGAGAAGATCTTTGCTCGGCACATGAAGAACGAGAAGGGCGAAGTGGGCGTTGCGGCTGTGAAGCCCGGCGATACCGGGTTTGCACAGGCCGACCTGCGCTTCAGCCACGAGTACGTCACGCCTATGGCGGCGATCTTTTTTGAGCGGTACGTTGGCAAGGATGCGAAGGTGAACGACGCCTCAAGCATTATTTTCTTCCGCGATCATCTTACGTTTCTTGACGAGGTGATTTCCGAGGAGAAAAAGAAGCTGGGGCTGCTCGATCTGGCGACGCAGCTTAAGTTAAAGCAGCAGGACTTCGCCGCGAAGCAGGGAGTCAAGTTGCATGGGGAGTTGAAAGACCGCAAGGGGTCGGAGGGCATTTGCCATTCGATTGTTCTCGAAAGCTACGCGCTGCCGGGGCAGTTGAACATTGGCTCGGACTCGCACACGCCGCATGTGGGAGCGATTGGCTGCGTTGCTTTTGGCATTGGCACGACCGACGTTTTCAATAGCTGGATTACCAAGGATGTGCGGGTGAAGGTGCCGGAGTCGGTGAAGATTGTGATTCGCGGCAAGAGGCATGCGAATGCGACGGCGAAGGATTTCATCCTGAAGATTCTGAGCCTCGACTACGTGCGCAGTGGCAAGGCGCTGGCGAAAGTGATGGAGTATGCGGGCGAGGCGATCGAGGAACTCAGCGTGGATGAGCGCGCCACCATGACGAACATGGCGGCCGAAATTGGTGGGTTTACGGGTATCGTCGCGCCGGATAAGAAGGCGGTGGATTTTCTGGTGGAGCGGCGCGGCATGGATCGCAAAAGAGCTGAGGCGATGATTGAGGGCTTGCATAGCGACGCCGACGCGCAGTACGCGCACGTGATTGAACTGGATGCGGCGGAGATTACGCCGATGGTCGCGACCCCGGGCGATCCGGGGAACGGAAAGTATGTGCGCGAGCTGAACACGCCCGTGCCGGTCGAGATTGCCTATGGCGGCACTTGCACGGCGGGCAAGAATGAAGATATGGACATGTACGCTGCCGTGCTGGCCGATGCTTTGAAGCAGGGCAAGCGCGTGGCTGAGTCGGTGAAGTTCTACATCCAGTTTGGATCGCAGGAGACGCGCGAATATTGCCTGCGTCAGGGCTATCTCGACGTGTTTCAGAAGGCTGGGGCGATTGTGATTGAACCGAGTTGCGGGGCTTGCATCAATGCGGGGCCGGGAGTCTCGACGCGACCGGATCAGGTGGTGATCAGCGCGCAGAATCGCAACTTTCCGGGACGCAGCGGACCGGGACAGATGTATTTGGCTTCGCCTTTCACCGTTGCGGCTAGTGCGGTGGCTGGGTACATCGTGGAGTACGAGCCCAGCGAAGCATTAGTGAGCGCGTAATCTCTCGCCGACACAGCGAGAAAAGGCGGCGGCTTGCTTACTCTAGTGTCAGTGATCCGTCTGAGCTCTACAGGAGGATCGCCATGAATCGTTCCCGCCTGCTATTCGTTGTTTTCTTCACTTTCACGTTTGCCATCACCGCAATTGCGTTTCGTCCGGAGGTTTCTCCCGCATCGCGAGTGGGGTCGGTTAGGGCCGCGGCGCCGATGCTGGAACCGCGTTCGGGGCAGTCCGCTACCCTTCTACCTGACGGCAGAGTTCTCATCGCCGGAGGCATGCGGCGGAATCAGGACTTCTACAAGTCGGCCGAGCTGTATGATCCCGCGACCGGCAAGTTTCAGCTTACGGGGGAGATGAGCGTGGGACGCGTGGGGCACGTGGCTGTGCTTCTGCGATCAGGGAAGGTGTTGATAGCTGGAGGATGGGTGGGCCAAGGGGGCACGGATTCAGCCGAGTTATATGATCCCGCCAGCGGCAAGTTCAGCGTCGTGGCCAAGATGGCTACCCGGCGCGGAAGGCCGAGCGCTACGCTGCTTGCCGACGGCGATGTGCTGATCGTGGGTGGGGAGGAGAGTGACAACGAATCGCTCGCTTCGGCGGAAATTTTTCATCTCAAAACGCTTTCGTTTCAGCCCACTGGATCGATGCACCATGCGCGCATCTCCCTCACGGCAACTCTGCTCAATGACGGACGAGTTCTGATCGCCGGCGGGTACGCGGGCAGCGTCGTATCGAGCGTGGAACTCTACGATCCGAAAACCGGTGTTTTCACTGAAACCGGTAGCCTGGGCATTGCGCGCTGCAAACACACGGCCGGGCTGTTGCCGGATGGCAGGGTGCTGATTGCAGGAGGGTCGGACTCGCGGGGCTGGAACGGGAACCTGAGCAGCGCGGAGATCTATGATCCGCACACGGGCAAATTCACAGCTGCATCCCCGATGAACGACAGCCGTTTTAAGCTGCCCGACGAAGCCGTGCAATTGCCCTCTGGCAGATTGCTGATTGCGGGCGGCAGCAGGGAAGTGGAGGTTTTTGATCCGGCGACGGGGAAGTTCAGCGTGGCATCGGGCCAGATGAATGACAAGTGGCACTACATGTCGGAGACGAAGCTGCGGGATGGCAGCGTGCTACTTGCGGGCGGGTATCCGAATAACGATCAGGCCACGGCGCAGGCCTGGATTTACCGGCCCTGACGCTAGCCAGGAGGGGGCTGGGAAGGACGATGCTGGCTATACCGTGCTCGCTCGGTGCGATGCTTGCAAGTGGTTGATTTCAGGCGGGGTGGCTGAAATCAGCCAGTGTGGGACCAGCAACTTTTTTCCCCAATATGCGTTCAAATAAGTAAGGCGCTTCGGATAGAAAAAGATCCAGAAGACCTGCAGATTCGGTGGGTTTGACGATAGGGGCACGGATCTGGGATAAGGGGGAACTATGAGGTACATGAAATATCTGGCTTTGCTCGCAGTATTGATGCTGCCGCTGGCCTATTCGCAAGCGCAGGTCGCGGTTGGAATTGGTGTAGAGCCGGTATGCGCGTATGGCTACTACAATTATTATCCTTACGCCTGTGCGCCCTACGGCTTCTATGGACCTAGCTGGTTTGTGGGCGGAGTATTTATCGGCGCTGGGCCGTGGTATGGGTGGCATGGTGGATGGGGTCATGGTTGGGGCCGTGGCGGTTACGGTCGCGGGGCCTATGGACGTGGCTTTGTCGGCGGGCGCGGATATGCCGGTGCGCGGATACGCCGGCGGACGCGGATACGCTGGGGGCCGCGGAGTTGCACGTGGCGGCGGTGGGTTCCACGGTGGAGCGGCCCGCGGTGGCGGAGGCGGCGGATTCCACGGTGGTGGTGGACACGCTGGCGGCGGCCACGGTGGGGGTGGCGGACATGGTGGCGGACACCGGTAAGTTCGCCTGCGGCTTGATCTGAAAAGAATCGAGCTGTGAAGCAACAGACGGCTGGCAGCCAAGAGCTGCCAGCCGTTTCGTTTATGGCGGGATTGATTTACTGCGGCACTCGAAACTGCGGGCACGGCGATATTCTCTATACCACGGGCCGCGTTTCTTGCTAGAATGTGCGGTTCGCGGGGCTGCCCGGCTAGTAGTAAAATATTGGCATAGATTCTGAGGAGAGTGACACTTTTATGACTTACGTAATTGCAGAGCCTTGCATTAACACCAAAGACACGGCGTGCGTGGATGCGTGTCCGGTGGATTGCATTCATCCCAAGAAGGATGATCCCAAGTATGCGACCGAGCCGTTGCTCTACATCGACCCGGTAGAGTGCATCGATTGCGGCGCCTGCGTGCCCGTGTGCCCGGTATCGGCCATCTTCGCGCTCGATGATCTGCCGGAGAAGTGGAACGAGTTCACCGCGAAGAATGCGGCGTATTTCGGACGCTAGAGAGCTTTCGGCTTTTCGACCTATCTTCTAGCGGGGCTTTCGAGGCGTGCGTCTACTGTAGACGCACGCCCTTTGCTTTTCAGAGTGATGCCGGTCCAACCAGGCTTCCGGATTTCATGGAGGCTTATCCCGCCATCGGTTGAATCTTGAAGGTCCCGTTCCCGCTGCATCCGGTTTGACCCGTCAGAGTCCAAGTGCCAGAAATGGTGTTTCCATTGACAGTCCCCTGCAGAGTGAGAACGTTATTTGTGGCGCCCGGGAAGATGGTCGAAATGTTCATACCGAAGGTGCCCGTCAAGTTGCCGTTGGTGTCGGTGAGGCCGACGGTGCCGGTTTGCGAGGTTGGGTCGGACGCGAAACAGGGGCCGGTCGATGTAAAAGTGAAATTGGTTACGGTGAGCCCGCCGGCGCCGGCCTCGGTAAACGTGGTGGTAAAGGCGTAGACCGTTGACCCATTGGTGTCGGTCAGGGTTGCAGACCAGTTTCCGTTAATATTGCCGGGACCCGCGGTGTTGCTTCCGCAACCTGCCATAATTAACGCGAGCAGCAAAAGGACAATGACATTTGTTTTGCGCACACTTCCTCCTGGCTAGTTACTTCTAAAGAACCCGGGGACTTTCCGAAAGTTGCCTGGACGATGGACGGCAGCCATTAATTTGGGTCACGCCCTCGCCGACCTTGGAGTCTTAGAACCTGTCATTCTCGCTACTACGGTCTCCACTGTATTGCGGGTGAGTGGGGCGGCAGCTAGAGTGGGTGAGTAACTTTCATAGAGTGGATTTTGGGACGGTCATGGGTTAGTGTCGCGGAAAGGATGCGCGACGTTCAGACCCTCACGATCGTCCCTGTTTTGTTTCTGAGTTGTTCCTGCCTCCAGACCGAGTGCCGGTGGCTTCTTGCATTCCGATCTCTCCGTTACAATCGTGCGTTACTGAAACTGCTGAGCACCCATGGCACTGAGGGAGTCGGAAGCGATCGTGCTGCGCACCTATCCGCTGCGCGAGGCCGATTTGCTGGTCACGCTGTTCACGCGCGGGGAAGGCAAAGTGCGCGGTGTGGCACGGTCGGCGAAGAAGTCGAAGCGGCGCTTTGGCGGGGCGCTGGAGCCGATGACATACGTGCGGGCGTTTTACGACGTCCGCGAGCGGCAGGAACTGGCGCGACTGGATGCCTGCGAGGTGCTGGCATCTCCGATGGCCACCGCAGTCAGCTACGCGCGGGCGGTGGCCCTGGCGCACTTGGCTGAGTTGCTCGATGAGTTGCTGCCTGACCACGAAGCGAATGATGCCATCTTTCGACTCACGCTTTCGGTGCTGCATGTTTTAACGGGCGCGGAAATTTGGATGCCGGTCACTTATTTTGATTTGTGGTTGACGCGGCTGGTTGGTTTCTTGCCGGAGTTGACGGAGTGCATTGTGTGCGGGCGCAGTTTGAACGGGAGCCGCGCTTATTTTCATGCCCTGGCGGATGGGCTGATGTGTCCTGAGGATAAGCGGCTGGCGTCGTCCGAGATTTCAAAAGAGTCGCGGGAGTTGGCGGCGTTGATGTTCCGGGCGCCGGTGGAGAGTTTTGCCGGCGCACTGTGGCCCAAGGCGCAGGGGGCGGATTTACGGAAGTTTGTGATCCAGGCCTTGCAGCGGCATATTGAGAAGAAGCTGGTTACGGCGGGGATGCTGGAGAAGGGCAATTTCTAGAGCGGCAAAGGAGACAACGGCCAGATGAAACATCTGCTAGTGGTTGCGATTGGGTTGCTGCCCTGGGTTGGTGTCGCGACCCATGCGGGTCAAGGACAGGCGGCCGCGGCGCAGGTTCCAGCTGAACCGAAAGGCGGTCCACAGATGGAAAAGCTGTTGCGGGCCTTTGAGGGGACGTGGTCGATCAACGAAAAGTTTGCGCCGGATGCGGGTTCGCCGAACGGCGCTACAGGTGGGGGACAGATTGTTTGGCGAGCGGGGCCGGGAAGGTTTTCGCTGATCGAGGAGTATCGGTCGAAGCGGGGGGGCACCGAGGTGACGGGGCTGGGAGTGTTTTGGTGGGATGAGGCAGCACAGGGCTACCGCACGATCTGGTGTGAGAGCGCGAATCCAGGGGGCTGTATTAGTTTTAAGAATGTTGTGCTCTGGGAAGGGCCGCAATTGGTGCTGGTGGAGGACTACGAGGTCAATGGGAAAAAGGTTATCTTCAAAGAAATTTTTGGCAACATTGCGCCCAAGGGATTCACGCAGACTTTGTATGGGGGCGAAGCTGGAAAGGAGTTGAAGGTGGATCAGGTTATTCAGGCGATAAGCGAGACGCGGGGAAGCGCCCAGTAAAATCGAAATTATCCTGCCTGCGCCCGCAGTGCTAGCTGACGGTTCCCGCCGCTTCCGTTACAATCATTGGTTAATCCACATGTTCCCGGACAGCCTGTGAATCCATCCAAGCCCAATTCGCTGACGTTTCAGGAACTCATCCTGCGGCTACAGGCGTTTTGGGCGGAGCGAGGGTGCGTGTTGCACCAGCCTCATGACGTGGAAGTGGGCGCGGGGACCATGGCACCGGAGACGTTTCTGCGCGTGCTGGGGCCGAAGCCTTACAGGGTGGCGTATGTGCAGCCTTCGCGGCGTCCGGCGGACGGGCGGTATGGGGAGAATCCGAACCGGCTGTTCAAGCACATCCAGTTGCAGGTGATATTGAAGCCTCCACCGGAAAATATTCAGGAGTTGTATTTGGAGTCGCTGGGAGCGATTGGGATTGACCTGCGGCAGCATGACATTAAGTTTGAGGAAGATAACTGGGAAGCTCCGACGCTGAGCGCGTGGGGCGTGGGCTGGCAGGTGATGCTGGATGGACTTGAGATCACGCAGTTCACTTATTTCCAGCAGTGCGGCGGCGTAGATCTGTTTCCGATTTCGGTTGAGCTGACTTATGGGCTGGAGCGCATTGGGGCGTTTCTGCAAGATGTGGATTCGATTTACGACATCGTGTGGGCGCGCGGTCCCGAGACCGGGCACGAAGTTAAGTATGGCGACGTGCGCCTGGCGGATGAGTTGCAGTTTTCGGTTTACAACTTCGAGATGGCGGATGTGGGGAAGACCTGGAAGCACTTTGAGCTATACGAGGCGGAGTGCCAGGGGCTGCTAGAAAATTTCGGGACTCTCACCAGAGATCAAAATCCCCACGCTGTCTCTCCAAACAACGGAGAGGCGAGGACGGGGCACCCGCCTGAAGAAAAGTCGCGCTTCCCACTGTTGGCGGCTTACGATCTTTGCTTGAAGTGTTCCCATCTGTTCAACATCCTCGATGCACGGGGAGCAATTTCCGTGACTGAGCGCGTCGGCGTGATTGCTCGCGTGCGGGCGCTGGCGGTGGGAATTGCGAAGGCCTGGGTGGATCAGCAGAAGAGCGAAGCGGCAGCGGAGAAGTCGGACGAGCCTGAGCCGGTTCGCGAGAAAGACTTGAAAAAGGTGAGGGGGAAGCTCTCGCCGGTTGGATTGTAGTGACATGCCAGACTTCCTGCTAGAGATCGGGTGCGAAGAGATTCCGGCGCGCATGATTGACGCCGCGTCGCGGGAGTTGCGCGAGCGTGTCGGCGCGCTGCTGAGCCGCGAACGGCTTGCCGCTGGCGAGATTGCATATTTCGATACGCCACGGCGGTTGGCTGTGATGGTTGCCGGCATCCCGGGGGCTCAGGCGGATATTACCGAGCAGGTGACCGGGCCTTCTGTCAACGTCGCATACAAAGATGGTCAACCTACGCCCGCGGCGCATGCGTTCGCGAAAAAAGCGGGCATCGACGTTTCGCAGTTGGAGAAGATCACGACCACGAAAGGTGAATATCTGGCCGCGAAAGTCACCAAGAAGGGCCGGAGCGCGGCCGAGATTCTCGTAGAAAATCTGCCAAAGGAAATTTCCTCGATCTATTGGCCGAAGAATATGTACTGGCGCAAGGTAAACGAGAGATTTGTGCGTCCAGTGCGGTGGCTGGTGGCGATGCTGGATGGGGAGACTGTTCCGCTGGAGTTCGATGGAGTTTGGGCGGGGAATACTTCGCGCGGGCACAGGCTGTTGTCGCAGGGTGCGGTAACCATTTCGGGGCCGGTTCCGCTTACGTTGATGCACTGCGCGGGGCCAAGGTTCTGGGACGCGAAGAGCGTGAGCTGCAGATTCGCAAAGCCCTCGACGCGGCGACGCGCACGATTGCCGGAGCTCGCTGGCGGGAAGACAAGTCTCTGCTCGACACGGTGGTGAACCTGACAGAATTTCCTTCCGTGATTCTGGGCGGATTCGATCCGCAATTTCTGGCGCTGCCGGAGGAAGTATTAGTCACGGTGATGCGCGACCACCAGAAGTATTTTGCAGTGGAGGATGCGGAGCACAGGCTGCTGCCGCATTTTCTCGCGGTGTTGAATACGGACAGCGATCGCGATGGACTGATTCGGCATGGCAACGAGCGTGTGCTGCGCGCTCGCTTCAGCGACGCGAGATTCTTCTGGGAGACGGATCAGAAACGGTCGCTGCTGGAGCGGCTGGATCTGCTGCGCCACGTTACTTTCCAGAAAGATCTGGGCAGCTACTACGAGAAGACGCGGCGCGTTCAGCGTTTGTGCAGTTGGCTGAGCGAGATCATCAAGCAGAGCGGAATGGCGATCCGTCCGGGTGTGATCCATAAAGCTGCTGCCCTGGCCAAAACTGACCTTACCACCGAACTGGTGAAAGAGTTTACCGAACTGCAGGGCATTGTCGGCGGTTTGTATGCGCGGGCACAGGAGCTTGATTCAAGCCTGCCTGAGGCGACGCGATTCGCGATTGCCGATGCGATTTACGATCACTACAAGCCAGAATCTACGGAAGACGATGTGCCGCGGTCGCTTGAGGGAGCCGTGCTCTCAGTCGGAGATAAGGCGGACACGATTGCGGGCATGTTCTCGCTGGGGTTGACGCCGAGCGGATCGAAGGATCCGTTTGCGCTGCGGAGGCAGGCCAATGCGATTGTGAAGGTGGTCGACAAGTACGAGCTGCCGCTGCTTCTGAGCGACCTGGTGCGGGATGCGCGCGCGGGCTACCACGGATCGGAAGCAGAGAAGAAGTTTATCGATGACGGCAAGTTCAGTGAATCGGTGAAGACATTCTTCCGCGAGCGTCTGGAATTTTATTTGAAGGATGTCCGCGGGTATGCCTATGACGTGGTGAAAGCGGTCCTGGCAGCGGACGCTGATGACGTAGTGGATGCGGTTGCACGAGCTGAGGCCGTGAAACAGGTTTTGCATATGCCCGAGTTCCAGGCGATTGGCACGGCGTGCAAGCGTATGCGGAATATCTTGCGGCAGGCAGAAGAGAAGGGAATGGCTCCAGCAGCGAAGTTCGAGTACTTGCCTGATTCAGCGGTGGAAGAAAAAAACCTGGCAGCCTATATCGAAGTCAATGGGCCGAAGGTCGAAGAGCATCGGAAGAAAAAAGAGTACGGGGATGCGCTCCGGCTTCTTTCGACCGCGCGCGAACCAGTGGACGCATTTTTCGACAAAGTGATGGTGATGGTCGAGGATGAGAAGCTGCGGGCGAACCGGCTGGCGCTGCTGCGAACTTTACTGAGAGAATTCTCGACGATTGCCGATTTCTCGGAGATCGTGACTGAAGGCAAGGTTTGACCTTGTTCCTGAGTAAGCCAAGTTTAAATTTATGAAATGCCGGCGGGACGCCGGCGCTACCCGAATCGACAAAGGAACTCATCATCATGGCGACTATTACCCTCCCAGAAGCAGGCGTGCAGGAAAACAAGAAGACCACAACCAAGTACGTTTACTTTTTCGGCGGTGGCAAGGCGGATGGCCACGGCAAGATGAAAGACGATCTGGGCGGAAAGGGCGCCGGCTTGGCCGAGATGACCAACGCCGGACTGCCCGTGCCTCCGGGATTCACGATCCAGACCGAGGCCTGCCGGGAATACATGCGAAGCGGCGGCGTATCCAAAGAAGTTGACCGGCAGATGGAGGAAGCGCTGGCCAAGTTGGAAGCGCTGCAGGGGCAGAAGCTGGGAACGGGCGAGAATCCGTTGCTGGTGAGCGTGCGCTCGGGCGCGAAGTTTTCCATGCCGGGGATGATGGATACGATTCTCAACCTGGGTTTGAACGACAAGAGTGTAGAGGCGCTGGCGAAGCGTAGTAACAATCCACGTTTCGCCGCCGACTCTTACCGGCGGCTGATCCAGATGTTTGGCAACGTTGTTCTGGAGATTCCAAAGCCTGCGTTCGACGAAGTCTTTGATGCGAAGAAGAAACAGAAGAAGGCCAAGCTCGATACCGAACTGGACGCCAAGGCGCTGAAGGAAGTCATTGAGGAGTACAAGAAGGTCGTAAAGAAGCACGCCAAGCGCGATTTTCCGCAGGATCCGCACGAGCAGTTGGTGATGGCGCGGGATGCGGTGTTCCGCTCGTGGCAGAACGATCGCGCCAAGCACTACCGCCGCATCAACAACATCGATGACATGCTCGGCACTGCGGTCAACGTGCAGGCCATGGTTTATGGCAATCTCGGCGACACCAGTGGAACGGGCGTGGGTTTCACGCGCAATCCCGCGACCGGCGCAAAAGAGTTCTACGGCGAATTTCTGATGAACGCGCAGGGCGAAGATGTGGTCTCGGGCGTGCGTACTCCCGTTCACATTTCCGAACTGCACAAGATCATGCCAGATGTTTACGACCAGCTTCGCGACATCACGACGACGTCTGGAGAAACACTACAAAGACATGCAGGATTTTGAGTTCACCATCCAGGATGGCAAGCTCTACATGCTGCAAACACGCAATGGCAAGCGCACGGGATGGGCCGCAGTGCGGGTGGCGATTCAGATGGTCGAGGAAGGGTTGATCACGAAAGAAGAGGCCATCTTCCGTGTCGAGCCTAATCAGCTTTACGACTTCCTGGTGCCTCGATTGGATGAGAAGAGCACGAAGATAGAAGTGCTGGCCACGGGATTGCCGGCGTCTCCCGGTGCGGCGGTGGGGCAGATTGTGTTCACCGCAGAAGAAGCGGTGAAGAAGGCGGGACATGGGGCGAAGAAGAATCCTGTGATTCTGGTGCGCGCGGAAACTACTCCCGAAGATATTCAAGGCATGGAAGTCGCCGCCGGCATTTTGACGTCGCGCGGCGGCATGACCAGTCACGCGGCCGTGGTTACTCGCGGCATGGGCAAATGCTGCGTGGCGGGCGCTGGCGACATTCAAGTCGATGAGCGGGCCGGGCAGATGCGCGTCAAGGGCCAGGTGTTCAAGGAGGGAGACTGGATTTCGCTCGACGGTACCAGCGGGCGCGTAATCAAAGGCAAACTGAACACTGCTCGATCCGTCCACCGACGATGCGGACCTGCAGAAGTTGATGGGCTGGGCGGAGCCGTTCCGCAAGATTGGGGTGCGCGCGAATGCCGATATTCCGCGCGATGCGATTCAGGCGCAAGACGTTTGGCGCCGAAGGCATCGGCCTGTGCCGCACCGAGCACATGTTCTTTGCCGCAGACCGCATCCCGCACATGCGCGCGATGATTCTTGCCGACAATGAAAAAGACCGCCGCATCGCGCTGAAGAAGCTGCTTCCGATGCAGCGCGCGGACTTCATCGGCCTGCTCAAAGCCATGGACGGCCTTGCCGGTGACCATCCGGTTGCTCGATCCGCCGCTGCACGAGTTTCTGCCCAAGCGCGAGAAACTGATGGTCGATATCGCCAGTCTTGCCCAGCGCGGATGCGAAGCAGAAGAAAGAGTCTGGTCGAGGAATACCGCGAGTATGGCGCGAAAGGGGCCGGAGATCTGAAGAAAATTCTTGCCGAAGCTGCTGGCGCGCGTGGAAGAGTTGCATGAATTCAATCCGATGCTGGGGCATCGCGGATGCCGCTTGGGAATCACTTATCCGGAAATTACCGAGATGCAGGCGCGAGCCATTTTTGAAGCAGCGGTCGCCGTGGAGAAGGAAGGCATCAAGACCCATGCCGAGGTGATGATCCCGCTGATTGCGACCGTGAAGGAAATGGCGAATCAGGGAGCGATCGTCCGGCGCGTGGCGGAGGAAGTATTCAAAGAAAAGGGAAGGCACGTGCATTATCTGGTGGGCACGATGATCGAGCTGCCGCGCGCGTGCCTGGTCGCGGATGAGATTGCCAAGGAAGCGGAGTTCTTCTCGTTCGGCACGAACGACCTGACACAGACCACGTTCGGCTTCTCGCGCGACGACGTGAACAAAGTTCTGCCGACGTATCTGGCGGAAGGGATTCTGAAGCAGGATCCGTTTGCCGCGATCGACCGGAAGGTGTGGGCGAACTGGTGCGGATCGGGATCGAACGCGGGCGGAAGACGCGTCCCAAGCTGGAAGTGGGAATCTGCGGCGAGCACGGCGGCGAGCCGTCGTCGGTGGAGTTCTGCCATCAGGTGGGAATGGATTATGTGTCCTGCTCACCATTCCGCGTGCTGACGGCGCGGCTGGCGGCGGCGCAGGCCGGAGCGGCAGAAAAGCTGAAGGTTGAGGGCGGAAGAACGAAATAAAGATTAGATCGCAGAGGACGCGGAGGACGTTGAGAACATCTGCGTTCTCTCGTCCTCTGCGTAATTATTGCACTTTCTGCAAGCGGGCGATCAACTTCTGCGCCAGGCTCTCTTCCGACTCCGACCACAGCAGGCGCGCGCTGGCGCCGCTATTTTTCTCCACGTTCGAGAACTCGACTAGCTTGGCAACGTTGTCACGAATCTTGGCGCGTGTCTGCTCGCTGAGGGAAGTCTCGGGCTGCAGAAAATACGAATCCAGACCGAAATCTACCTGGATGTGTCCCGTCTGCTGGTAAGTTCCTTCGTCGAACTCTTCTCCCTGGACGATGAATTTCACGAGTCGCCGGTTCGAGCACCCAGTTCGCCGCTCGACCATCCGGAGTCCACAAATCCCAATGGGCTTCGAAAATGTAAGCGTAATCGTCGTGGACCAATTCGGCGGCGATCAGCGCGCCTGCCCGGGATCGATGCCGGCCGGAAAGCGGCGCTCCAGCACCGTGGCCTCGCTCCAGGAAACCGGTGCACCGCAAAATAAGTGATTCCGGACGCTGCGCCGAGAAAGGGAATTGCTGCAACACGGCGAAAGCGTGCGGCAACATCTCCGGGCCGGAAAATCGGGAAACCAAAGGCTGAGATAAAGCGGATCAGACACATTTGCCTCGAATGTTACGCAGTCGCACCTCAGCGTCGGTATCCATAATTCTAAATTGTCGAGATTCTGGAAATCGCGTCCGGATCACGTAGGAAGACGGCAGTCGTCAGACTGAAGTGCAGCTCGAACTGCATGCGGAAGCATTGCGCCGCATTTTTGACAGGGCTGCGAACGCATTGTTACGATCAACTGTTGCCTCGAGCACCCCACCTTACAATCGTCCCCGTCGTCTAGCCTGGCCTAGGACATCGCCCTTTCACGGCGGTAACACGGGTTCAAATCCCGTCGGGGACGCCAAATCTTATCAACGCTTTACACGGAAACCCCATCTGCATCGCGATACACAGAAAATACACGCTCTTTCGGCCGGATCATACCTACAACTTTGCTTTGCGCGGCCCGCTTGTCGGGCCCGAGAGCTTGGGTGTAGGTGTCCAGCGTCATCCTTGACGTTGAATGTCGCAACAACTCCTGCACTACTTTCACATCCTCACCATTGCCCTTGAGAATCGAGGAAAATGTGTGTCGGAAGGTATGCCACGACATCTTCTTCTGGATGCCCAACTTTCGGGCCATCGGCTGGATGTAGTCGCGCATCACCGTGCTTAGCCAGACGGGTTGCTTCCCGCGCTTGGCTCCAGCACGGTTGGCATCGGTGGCCCATACATAGTCGGACGGCTTCTTGTACGGTGTCACCTCGTGCCAGGCCAACAGTTCACGAGCCACGAACTCGTCGATCGGCATTAGCTTTCTTGAGGTTTCAGTTTTCACCGGGCCCACGTGCTGGTCAACCAGTGATCGGGTGACACTCACATGGAGCTTCTTGAAATCGAAGTCTTCCCACTTCAGCCCAGCCAGTTCGCCTCGGCGAAGCCCGGATGGCATGTCGAGAAACAGCATGGCCCTTTCCCGGATACCAAGAGCTGCCAGAAGCAATTGCATCTCTTGGATTTCGAGAATTTCAGGTGTACGTTCTCTCTTTGCGGAAACGCGCACTCCTGAACGCTTTGTCGGACCAGTGATGGGGTTCCGGTCGGTCAGTTCCCACCGGATCGCATGGTTGAAGATACTACTCATTGCGTCGCGAATCTTCTCTCTCGTTCCGCCGGCAAGAGGTTTCGGCTTGCCGAACTTCGTTGTGACAAGCGTCTTGAGCCACTGCTCGACCGCGACGGTCTTGATGGCCCGCAACTCCACCTTTCCCCAGTGGGGAACAACCCACCGGCTCAGAAGCTGCGTCTTCCTAGAGCGGGTAGAGTAGGCTTTGCCTTCCGCACCACAGTCCGCAAGTTCGTGGACGGTGTAATGATCCACTGCCTTCGCCATGGTGATCGAAGTCAACTCCGTTGGCCCATCAGTGTTAATGTTTACTCGCAATCTGGTCACTGCCTCGTGCAGTTTCTTGCTTTTTGTCGGATATTCTTCAACTGTTCCGATGACCTTGTTTCGCTCCCGCAACGTTCCGTCACTGCAACGCTCGCGCCAGCGAAAGAGCCATCTTTCCACTCCATCCTTTCTCCTAATTGTCGTGAGACAGCCATTTCGGAAACGTGCCAGCATTCATATCCTCCTTGAATTCTGGCACCGGTCGCAGCTCGAATTTAACTGACCCGGCGCCCAGGAGTCTACCCCGACTCGGAACACAGCGATTCCCCCGCTGTTAGGAGTTACAAGACGAATCGCGACGGACTTCTATTGCCGCACCAGACTGGCCTTGATGACTTGGGAACGAAGCCATTCGTCCAGTTCCGAGAGATAGAAGTGCCATCGCTTCCTATCCCTCCCAACTGGATGAGCTGGCAGTGTGCCCTCGCGAGCCTTGCGGAGGACGGTTTTGGGATGCATCCTCAGGAGGCGAGCAGCTTCTCGTGAACTGACGGGTATCTCCCTCACCGAATTCGGTGAATCAATGCGCGTTGAAATAAGCGGCGTGGTGGGACCTGGCTGGGTCGACATAGAATCCTCGTTAGCGGCGGGTATTCTCGATGCGAGATGGCGGCCCAGTTGGTCAAGACCGTACGGGACCGGCGATGTTAACCAATTTGATTCATTCCTGCCGCCGTGTCCAATAACTTTTCGGATCGAGTTCATTCCTGCAGGTTATTAAAAACAGCGCGAGCCCGATTCCTCACAGCCAATTCCCGCTGACAAAGCCACTTCGCGGATAGAGAACTTATTGAACAAGCGGGGCTTACAGAAGGAAAGTCATTCGCCAAGAACGCCCGAGATTCGTTGAGGCAGCGATAGGACTCGCCATCTCGCAGTGCTTATTCAGGACAATCGCCGCAGGTTCGCCCGACATCTATGTGCGGCAATCGAAGGTCGTACAAGCGACAATGGGTATGTCCTTTGTTGCAAGGTCGATGGAGCTTTTCTCATGCCGATCCTCGACAACAAGTTCCATGTCGAATCACGCTACCTCTCGGACTCATAACCCCCAGGAATGAACTTGATCCGAAACGTTATTGGACACCGTGATTCAGTGCGGTTAGGTTTGCGCTAAAAGCAGACGCTTTAAGCCCCTGCCGGAGGTGCATATGCCACGTTGGTCCCAGAGTCATCTCATCCGCCAATCCAGCCCCTTCTTCGGTCGAAATGCGTTCGTCCAACCGCCGTTGTTCTTGCCCTGCTTTTCCTCGTGCCTATAGTCGCGATGGCACAGGGCTCACCGTTCGACACCGGCTTTAACGCAATCCAAAGTCTATTCACCGGCACTATCGCGAAGGTTGCAAGTCTGGTCGCAATCGTGATCGGCGGCTACGGCTTCGCGCACGGGGAACCCGGTGCGAAAAAGGCGCTGGCTGGTGTTGCCGCCGGAACGGGCATTGCCGTTCTCGCGGTGAATGTCCTGAGTTGGCTCTGGGGAGTGTAGCGGCTGTTTGTCGCTCTGCCCGCGATCCCGTTGCGTGCCACGCTGTAAACGAGAACGATATGCCCGACAAAGCACAGCAGAAACGCCGCACAAATCGAGTCTTCAAGAGCCTGCACAAGCCTCTCACCTACTTGGGAGTCGAACGGACGCTGTTCTACTTCGTCTGCGTCGGCGCGGTGGGGGCCTTCAACCTCTTCAATTCCATCCTCGCCGGTATCGCCGTCTTCATTGGCGGCTTTGCCTTCGGCCATTGGGTAACGAACAGCGATCCGGCCTTCCTCCGCATCCTCGCAAAGTCCGAACGGTACAAGCTGCGCTATGACGCCGCGAAGCAGCAAGTTCCACGCGTGGAGGTAGTGTGATGCTGCGTCTCGATAAGGTCATCAAGCCGTGGAAAGAGAGTGCGGCCCTGAACGACCACATCAACCTCTATGGCTTCTGGAACGAGACGGCCTTCCTTACCAAGAGCGGCGATCTAGGCATGGTTCTCAGCGTTCCCGGCGTGGACTACGAAAGTCTTGACCGCTCGCAGCAGGAGTATGCAGTGAAGCGGTTGGAGGCGGCGCTGAAAGCCTTTGGCCCAGGCTTCCATGTTTACCAATACCTCTTCAAATCGAACCGCCCCGACATACCGTTCGCAACATATGATGACCCCATTGTCGAAGCAGCCATCGACCAGCGGCGGAAGTTCTTTGAAGCGAAGCGGGACCATCTCTATCAGGTTGAAATCTTCTACTGCATCCTGCTCGAAGGCGCCCGGTCGAAGACCGGCGTCGGCACGGCGCTAGCTCGCCTGTTACGCGATCCAGAGGGCGCGATTGCCGAACTCAAATCGCAGTTCACCAACGACAACATGAAGAAGTTGTTGCGGACGCATATCGAGCGCGATCTTCAACGGCTCGACCAGCACGTGCAGGCATTCGTTCGTCAGCTTGCGGATTTCATGCAAATCGAGGTCTTGAATCGGCAGGGCCAGTTCAGCTTCTTCCGCCGCTTGTTGAATTATGACGACTGGCGTGTTGCCGGGAGCCCGCAATCCACGCAGTTTCTCGACTATCAGGTGGTCAACTCCGACATCGAAGCCGAACGCGATCATCTGCGGGTAGGCGATCACATCGTCCGTGTGCTGACGATGAAAGAAGCCATCACAGAGACGCGTCCCCTCGTGCTCGACGCGCTGCTGAAGATTCCGGCCAACTTCTATGTGGTCACCGAGTGGACGCCGCTCCCCGCGGACAAAGCCCGCAAAGAAGTGAACAAGCGCCGCCGCCACTTCAATATGTCCAAAACAGGGTTTGTCTCCCAGATGGGCAACGACGCTACGAAGACGAACCCACGCGACGTGCTCGTGGACGAGTCCAAACAGGCCGACATCGAAAATCTTGGCGATTGCTTGCGCGCTCTCGGTGAGGGTCAATCGCTCGGAGATTTCTCGCTCACGATTGTGCTGTATGGCCGGTCACGAACGGAACTCGATCAGCTCGTGGCTGAGTTCACTGGTGTCTTCACCAACGCGGACGGCAATCTGTTTGCGGAAACCTACAACCAGCTGAACGCTTACTTCGCCACGGTGCCGGGCAATTATCCGCTGAACCTTCGCAAGCTGTATCTGCTGAACACGAACTACGCCGACCTTTCTTTTCTCTTTACGATCCTTCCCGGCGAGAAGACGAACGCGCACCTCGGCACGGAGTGCCTGGCAGTCGTCGAAACCGACAACAGCACCCCCTACTTTCTCAACCTGCACACCCGCGACGTTGCGCATACCCTGATTCTCGGGATGACAGGCAGTGGCAAAATGTTCCTCCGCAAATATGCGCCACAGCGCATGCCACCAAAGCAAGTGAAATTGTCGCCGTCCGCCCAAGTCTTCGGGCTGGAAAACGCCAATCCCTCCGTCGCGGCCTTGAACAATTCGAGACGAAAGCGCGCTTGCGGATCGTACTTTGCAGCGAACCCTGCCTGAGCCAAGGTCGCAACAGAGAATGAGGGCAATGAGATAGATGACTGACTGTTGCTTTGTGCCTGTAATTGCGAGGAGTACAATTCTGACTGGTTCGTATCAGGATCGAACGTCCAACTGGGTCAGTACGGTAGGCCCCATAGCTCAGTTGGATAGAGCGGCAGATTCGTATCTGTTGGTCGGGAGTTCGATCCTCTCTGGGGCCGCCACTTTTTTGGCACTAGGTTTGTGACCTTCGTTCCGCGTGTGAGTTGAACAACCGCACACCGGAATGTAGACTCTAAAACGCTAGACCAACCGATACGAATCCGCCTGCTCTCATCGGAGGCGGAAGAGGGCGGCTCTGCAAGGGTCGCCCTCGGGGTTTCTACTGAGCGTCTATGACTCTGTTGGCTTCTTGATCGCACCCACCGTATTGATCTCCAGTTCTCGCCATAGCTGATCTTGGCTTAGAGTTTCAAGCCATGCTCCTACCCATTGCACAGAACGGCGCTGCCCGTCACAGTGAAAAGTTAGGTGAACGCTGTCGAGTTCGCCCGGAACTATCTCGACAGTACATTTGGAGTTAGACTGTTTAACCATGTCTCGAATACGCTGAATCTGCTCATTTGCCCTATCCCCGTTCATCGCGTTTTCTCCTGTCTCGCCTGTTGTGGCTCCGGCAGGCCTATCCTTCGGAAACTGAATCACCTGCTGCGGCTCCGGCAGCGGTTCTGGTTCCGCTATAGCCGCGCTGACAACTTCTTCCGGCGGTTGCAGCATAGTAATTTCTTCTCTTGGCTTGGGACCACCCCCGCCTTTATATCGCTCAGGCGAGACGTGATTGGTGGCGTACTTGTCAACGTCTACGCAGAAAGCTCCGTTGTTGTATTCCACCATTCGCGCTAGCTTGCGCCTGCCAACTATTATGGCGGCTGCCCATTCTTCGGCTTTGCTGTTCGTATCCGCAGTTATAAACACCTTCGCTGCAGAATCTTCTATGACTCTCGCGTTGATCGGATCGGTCTCAATTGCTTTGTCGCCCGTGAGGATGACCCAACCATTAGCCACGCATTTCGGAATCCATTCATCATCGGGTACTTCTGGATCGAAGTGGTTGTAATGAACTTCGACCTTTATCCCAACCTTTTTCAACAGGTTGGGAAGTTTATTGCGTCCGTGCGTCCGATCAACAAAGTAGGTCGGCTCGTCAGGCGGCAGCTTCAGCAGCTTTGATGTGTTTGATGTACTCAATTGCTTTTCTTATTTTCGATGTGTCAATGTCGTAATCATCTGCGAGTTCCTCTGCGCTCTCGCCCGCCTGATTACGCTGCCATAGCATCATCACAGGGACGCCAGTTCCATCTATGGTCGGTCGTCCCGCCGAGACACCAAACACCATTGACACAGTTTTGTCGCTTTCTGACTGGCCCTTTACCAAAGGCCAGAGACTTTTTTCGGACGAAACTTCCCGTCGAACTCGATCCGATGTAGAAACAAATCCAGGATTGGTTTGAACCCCAACTGTCCCTGCCTAGTCACGTTCTCAGTGTCTGTCATTCCCTTTATGAATAGATCAAGACCGTCCGTATAAAAATCCTTCGCCAGCAAAGGGTGGGGCGATGGATATGCCCTCTTTAAATAGACAATGGCGCTGCGGACGCTGCGAAGCGGAACGTGGTGTTTATATCTGCTCGCTGCAAGGATATGCGCTTCGGCGAGATTGTAAAAAGACATGAGCCCGCCCGTCGCGTCGGCAGCCGGGATAAGCGGATCAAGCCATTGTGTCTGCCCAGTTCTCATAGGGATTGTTCTGCCGACGACCCATGTCCGGAGTGTTCCCCTGTGAATGCCAAGGTAATATGCGGCCTCCGCGTATGTATAGATGGGAACGTCCCATTTGTCCGCATAGCTGGCCGCTCGTACTGTTTTCAGTTTGTCCATTTCCTGACTGACGAAACTACCGTGGGTTCGATCCGGGGTCACCAGAAACGAATTCTGATGTGCTCTGACCGCAGTGTATGCGTTCTGAACATAGAACTATCGCGTTTTTGTCACAGCACTTTCAGAAATCGCACCACCGCAGTTTAGAAATTACCGCCCTTTTTCTTCTCTTCCTTCATGTGGTCTTAGAATGCCCACTGCATTCCACGCCGCGCATTAACAGCAACCCCCAACTCTTCGATCAGTTGGAGTAATCCACGGTACACAAGGAAAAAATAAAACCATGTCGCAACAATTATGACTGCTACAAGGGAAGCAACGACGAGCGGCTTGAAACCAAGAACGAGAACGAGAATCATAAGGCTCGGTGAGGTCAGACCGGGCAGCCACAAGAGCGGATTCGATGACCGCTGCAAGACAACCATTGCGGCTTGGTTCACAAACAGGAATAGTCGCCTTTCCAGTACAGCGCGCGTGTATGTCGACGGTGGATCGATGAGTATCTCAGCATGGTGAAACGCATTGGAACGAATTGCTTTGACCCAATAAGAAAAGTCGCCCGGCCGCTGACCTTCTCGAAAAACCCAGGAAGCCGATGGCTGCGAAAACGCCAATCCGTGATCTTTTGCGGAATGTCTCCTCGGACACCGTCACGAACCCAGGTTCAAGCGAGAGATACGCCATCTTGGCTTCTGTGCGGGTAATCGGAATGGCGGGGTCCGTTGTCAGGGCATCGGCAATCGTTCGAGGCAGATCGTATGCCATGTGAAGGTAAGCCTACCCCACAAGTTGCAAGACACGGTACGGCGACCTACGATTGAAGAGCGCTAGGTAATTCAGCACGTCGGGATCGTTGGACCATCCGCGATAAGCGGCGAAAAAACCTGCGATTAGATACTCGAAGAATTGCAATGTGCCCGAGTTGCTGTGAAGCGACCGGTAGCAGTTCCGGATCATGTCTGTGACATTGTCGTATAGTTCCCAAAAAGGCCTTGTGACGGTAGGTGATGGACCTAGGAGCGGCCCAGATCGCACTGGTGCCGGCCAATTGGGACTCCAATTACCGAGTACCGCCGGATCAATATCCAGGCTTGGCATGCAAGGACTCACAGAACTGCCCTAGTGTACCAAGCAGGGACGGATTTTGAGTTCCACAGTCGGTAACACTTTCATCGGCCCTCCACACGTTGGGCAAGTCTTATAATCCAGTCCTAGCACCATTACACTGGCAACGGTTTTAGCCGTGTTTGCGGCACACCACCTTTGTAACCATTCTTATTTCTGCCAACCCATTTCACCCCAGCACGCAGGTTGCCCGGTCATTTCCAAATACATTTGGTGTGCGCCATTGGATACGATTCAGCCGCAAGGTCGTCGGGCTGGATGACGTGATGACAGAAGAAACAACTAAACGGCCCTGCACCACGGGATTCGGGTGGTGTGCGATGCGGCACGAAGCTAACGTAATCAGTAACGTGTTTCTTATTGAATTGATCAACAAAGACCACTCGCTTGCTAAGATTCTTCCCCGGCTTCGCTATGATGGGCGTCAACATCCTGTGAACCCTTTGTTCCGGACAATATGGCCCGTCAACGATTATTGGAAAGCTTGGCGCTGCTTCCTGCGTACCCTCCAAATACGCTCGATATTGAAGTGAAAGGCCGGATTCGTTGTGCGCAAAATTCATCGGCAACTCTATCGCCAAAACCGGCCTAGGCCCTACGGCACCGATTACCATTCGCATCTCGCGGGGATACCCACAACCATACGCAAGTCAACCTGCGGACTCCGGCCTTCAATTTCTTTCTGAAATATCCCCAAAACCATTCATCTGCACGCTTATTGAAATCGCGGCCCAGCGCTCCAATGGCACTTTTCTTCAGCCAGCCCAAATACCCAGCCCTGCCACGCCAACCAGACTGGCTATCTTTGCAATCAACGGCAGAGTAGTAAGGAAGTGCCACGTCAGGCCGGATTCTACCATCCACAACTATTGACGACATTGCCTTTGGGCACGGATTACCTTTCACATGCAGGGAAAAGGCTTACCCCAACACGGTGCTTCTCCCACTACGAGAAGAGCCGATTCTGAATCTTGCGAGTTCCACAGGTGCGGAGCATTCCTCGTCGTCGTTCGCCACGTGGTTGATCCGCGTGCTGACGGGAAAGCACCGCATCAGCCGAGCATCGTAGGGCTTCAACAGTTCGGACGCCGCACTCGCATCTCTCATGCCCGGATCGAGCCACAGATCGTAGCTGTCGGGATCGAGGATGACTGGCATTCGGTCGTGGACGGCTGAGGTCACGGCATTCGGGGTCGTGGTCAGAATCGAGCAGGTCTTGATCCAGTTGCCACTCGGGTCTTTCCAGCGATCCCACATTCCTGCGAACGCGAACAACTCCCCTTCATTGACTTCGAAGCAGTACGGCTGCTTGGCTTTCCCCGTTCGCGCCCACTCGTAGAACCCGTCCGCAGGAATCAGGCACCTGCGGGATTTCAACGGATCGCGGAACGCGGGCTTCGTGGCTGCCGTTTCCGATCTTGCGTTAATCATCTGGGCGGCGGCAGACGGATCTTTTGCCCAAGACGGAATGAGCCCCCATCGCATCAGCGACAGTTCGCGGATGGGCTCCTTCGGATTCTGGCGGATGACTGGGATCGGCTGGGTCGGGGCGATGTTGTAGCGGGGACTCCAGTCTGATTCTCCGGAGGAGCAGTCGAAATATTCCTCGACAATCTGCTTCCTCCGCGACAGTCGATAGCGTCCGCACATGGGGAGATTATGGCAGATCGGATCAGCGAAACACGTTATCAATCTTCTCCATGATCTTTTCGGCCCATTGAATCGAAGCTGCAATCAACTTGTCACTACGTCGACTTCCTTGCGGTCCGCCAAACAGATCATCCGCCGTCTGCATGTGCAGACTGGCGAGAATTGCCGCCATGATCCCGACCACCCGCTTTCGTCCCTCATCCATGACGGATAATCGTACACTATTCGCCGTTTGTTCGCTACCCAAGTGTGAGACTGCACCCATCGAGCAGCTGACCTTCCCGCTAAACTTCAGCCACCACTAGAACCAGTGCTCTGCGTGAAATGTGCGTTGAAGTCTAACCTGAGGGCAATGGCACTCTTGGTGGGAATCACCGTACCATGAGGGGAGCATTTTTCGCGCTGGAGAGACCCAACATGGATAAAGACACGCTTGCAATGGCCCTTGGAAACTACGGTTATGGGCGGTGGGAAGCGCCATATTGGTTCATTGGGCCGGAGCAGGGCATGGGCACCCATGAAAACAACGACCTCAAGAGGCGTGTTAACGCATGGCTAGACCTCGGCAGCCGCGAATTAAACGATTGCCGGAGTTCCATCGCCGCATTGACGAGACAAGATTACACTTTAAAGAGCCAAAGTAGAGCTCCAACGACTTGGAGACCATTGATGCTGCTAATGATGCACCCTCCTAGGAAGGCCGGTGGACAACGAATAAGGAGAGCCTGAGGAAATACCAACGCGATAGATGGGGGGCTCTTGACGAAAAGGCCGGGGAGACATGCGTGATCGAACTATCCGGGACTCGGCCGCCCCTAGTCTGAAGGAATCCAAAGGAGACCGGGTGATTCCTGCAGGAACGAATCGAGGTCATTTGCAACAGAATCACGTCCATCAGCCCACGTTGGTAGTCATGTATGGAAGGTTGCAGAAGGATTCTTGGGAGCGGATTGCTGGAAGCGCGTTCCCGTCTGAGAACTTCCTGGCTGGACAGGAACTTACGATTCTGGTTTTCACGCCGCATCCCGTCAGCCGCATACGTGATGGCAACAGGTTTTTAGGCAACGAATACTGGACAAAGTTGGGGAGAGAGGCTTGGGCGACTTGGCACGCAGTTCTTCGGCTGCCCGTTGACCACGCGGGCCAAGCAAGATGCCAGCCTGATTGAAAATAAGGTTGACCACGAATGGTGATCGCACTAATACTCGTTGAAGTCATCTTCCCATTGAGGTTCAGAGGCCGCTTTGGCTTCTTCAAGTTAAGGATAAGTGTGAAGGCCAAAAAACTCGGCCACTGAAAATTTCGATGTTGCGGTAAAAGCGTCACCAAGTCCACAAGCCGAGAGCTTTGAGATTCCTGCAATTCGGAGTCTACACGCGATGCATTCGAACGAGGACGGCAGCATCGTTTGTTTCTGAATAACCTCGTCTTCGTCAACATCAGTCGTTACAGAACCGTGGCCTGATCCGTGGAGCAAAGCGGGGCTATTACATGCTGGACATTGTGTGCGATGTCCAGTGTGTCTACTAGCCCAGGAAGTTGCTTGGGCAACTGACGCCGCCCGTTCCTCGGCGCTCATAGCTTGCCACTTCTCTTGGCACTCTTTGATCTCCTTCTCCACCGCCTTCGCAGCGGTGTCCTTCAGTGAAGCAGCCAACTTCTCTGCTTCTTTCGAATTTTCGAACAGATCGTCGAGGCTCTTACCCATAGATTCAAGAAGTACTCTGCAACTTGCGTAGTACTTTCGAGGTCATGAAGATACCGCCCCCGGCAAATGCTTCCTCACCACTGTGAAGTTCTGCATTGCGCCGCACGCAGTGCGTGATGCAGGCCTCGAATAGTTCGTTAGTGAATTCCGGCACCAACTCTTTCAATATTGAGAGAACCTCTGAAGTACCAACTGAGGTCGGCACAAATCCGATAGACGTGGCCGGATTCCGAGAGCGTGATGAATATTTCGCCAGTCTTTGCGGTTTGCCAGTAGAGTGGGGGAAATATGAGCCAGTGAAGCCCGAGCGATCATTTCCAGGCTGAGGCTTGCCCACCAGCCCGAATTGCCAGTCCTCGGCCGTGTACTCTTCCATCTCCTCCACAAAGAGGAGCGCCTTATCGAACGGGCTTCCGACGACCATGCGTGTTCCGCCGCCTTAGCTGTCATCGAACACCTCAGACAAATAGACTCGCTCGATATGCCGAGTCGTGCTAGCTAATGTAACAGCGCTTCTCCCGTGAAGGGTCCGCCAGTTGTCCACGACGATTGTATCTCCTGGTTTCGCGAGCTTGACGTTCGTCTGTGACTCGAAAGTAACGGGATCATCCATGACGTGCTTTAGAGCGTGCGCATATTTGCTGAGAGGTTCCAAGAAGACCGATCCCAACGAAATACCTCCTCGTGCTGGTGAGATGACAGGGCACGAACTAGCCCCGAACAGCCGAACCCGCGCCGTCTCCCCTTAAACACTGCCTTCCCTAGCGCGGGTCGTCCAAGCAAATCCACAATGTGTGCAGACGGAAAAATGGTTGTGTAGACATTGTTTCGGTCCCAACCACGCAGCGCAGCAAAAAATATCGCGGCGGGAGCACCCAATCAGCAGATCTGTATGAAGCGGGAAACGATCCAGTCCGTAGTTGCCGCTGTACTGGTTTCGCCTCGCCTCCATAGTGTCCCGCGGCCTTAGAATCTGTACGATTGAATCCCGCTTTTGCCGGAAGGAGTTTTTCAATTTCCAGGACGCTCCCTATTTGGCGGGCAGCCGAACGGTTGAAACGTGTGAGTCCAACTCTCGGAGCAGAATAAAGCCGTCTCGGTCCAATGCAGAACGCATGTCACCATTTTGTAGCACAGTATCCGATTACATGCTGATTTGAGATCATCGAGCAAACGTCTATGCTCGCGCCATGCCGATGGCAGCTGGCTCGCTTGAAGGCTTCCGATGCACGGAGGCCTCGCTGCCCCGAGAAAGGAGATCATTGAATCCCATCCAAAATGAATTGCCAACAATCATTCGCTTGCTGCGCAAACCGGCCGGCGACGACCCCCGATTTGCGTCGCTAGAGGCAATCGAAGCAGAAATCGTAAGGAGTTCACTGAGGCAGTACATTCGACGTGGAAGCATCTGCACAGCCGATCATTGGACGGAATTTATTGCGATAGAGAAAGCGCTGATTGTGCCGCCTCGCGAGAGAGCTTACCCGGTGGTTTTGTATGGTACTTAGAACGATCAATTGCCCTCTGGCGGCGCATTAACGATGCAATCGTATGGAGTCTGGTGCGAGAGCAGGACCACGTCATTCGAAGAGTATGCCATCGCAAAGACCGCCCTCGATTGACGGACGCAAATCCGACAGCCATTAGAAAATTCCTCCGACAACTTCAATTCAGATCCTCAGAGCATCGCGATCTGGTCCGACGCAACGACCTGTGTTGACTTGGGAGATCTAGTGTGTCGGAGTTTTGACGGTGAGCTCAACGGTTTCTTCGAAGCCAAAGCTGGCGCAATGAACGACCGAATCTTCGAACTCATGGAAGTGAAAGGCAGCTCGGCAGAGTGATGGGTGCAATCACAGACTTCGCTGACAAATATGGTCCGAAGGCGGTTAAGCAACTGGAACGTGTGGTGAAGCAGCGTAGCCGATACAACCCAGGTCATGGACATCATCGAAGAAAGATCGCGGCTTTGACCCTCGACAAGACGCTGAAGTGATTGTTCAGGACACGATGACGCCTCTGAAGCGTTACGATCTCCTAGAACTCCAAGCCATCATTGATGCTTCCAGACACGGGCCAGTCCTCCAGTGCGTTGATCGCTGTTTGTGGGTATATGTTGAACGCGAGCAATCGAAGGATCCTGCTGAAAAGGTAAAGTCTTTCGAACGCAAGTTAGTGGATGCTTCTCCAGTCACGCTGCAATGGTTCAAGGAGCAGTTTGGGGCAAATGAGTCTTTCGAACCCGTCTTGCTGGAGGACAATCTGATTTGCCCGGAAGCGATCCCCCTCTTCTTTACGCGAGTTAGAGCCCGAGACAGTTCGGGACGTTCTCATTGGCAACCTACTATTTTCTGTGTTCCTGTTTGTAGACTGGCGCGAGTTAGGTCGCGTTATTGAAGGACTGGGTGCAGAACTCGTTTTGAGTACCAAAAGGAAGGTGGTTTCACAACGATAGAAACTGATGGCTCAACGTCAACTCAGTCTCGGAGATCGAATACCGCGAGTTCAGTGGCAAAACAACCGCTATCTAGAAGGGTTCTCCAGAATTTATCGCGTGTTATTCGAGGGAATCACCCCCACTTCCATCGCGGCTCAATACGTAGAGGTCTTGAAGTCTGATAGGTTCGTTTCCCCCGCGTCCTCCGATTGAACACATCTTTTGGCTGTGGCTGGATTGGGGATGATCACGATCTGGGTCTGGGGACCCTCTCTCTCCGGCCCATCGCTCAGCCGACTCCACCCCTCGGCCTTACGACACAGCGCGATCATCTTCTGTACGCGCACACAGGGTCACCGCAATCAGCATGGCATGGGTCGGGGCGTCATGGGGTAGGACCGTTGCGAGTGGACGAGCATTCCTAATTTCTTCAGTGGTCGGCGGCGTAAGCTCAATGATGTACTCGTTCCCCATGTCCTCGTTTGAACAGACCAAGTTCAGGAACTCGCTTTTCTCCTCAGGAGACGAAAAGGAAAATAGAAGCTCGGTACGCGCTGGCGTGAGGATCGCCAAGGAGTGCCAGGGAACGTGTGTTCGTGAGATTTGCATAACCAACAAGGT
>CAWHLT010000001.1:0-541881 GCA_963830295.1 uncultured Acidobacteriaceae bacterium | reverse complement strand
CGTCCGCAAAGGCCGCGACCTTGAGAAGGTCGTCCTCTCTCGCGCCGTCCGCTGGCATGTGGAAAACCGCGTGCTTCTTTACGGCAACAAGACTGTGGTTTTCTAAGCTTTCTCTCCCTGCGCAGAAGGTCATGCACTTCTGGAGAGGCCAGCGGAGGCATAATCGTCTCACTCCGGTGGTAACTTGCAGCGTTAGTGACTATCGTCTTTACTTGAACAGCAGTCAAGATTTCCTTTAACCAACGGGGAAAACCCGCTCGCGGGAGCGTTTTCTTGGCCGAGGATCTTAAATTTGAATTAGCAATCCTGGCGACTGTCCAGGGTTTTTATCAAAAGCTGATGCGCGACTCGCTCGGCGGAGATGTGCCCATTCCGAGCGGGCTCGACGAGGTGTCGCTTCGCCACTCCGAGAAAGACCTTCCGGAAACTCTCTCCCGAATGTATCGCTGGCTGCACCTGCTCGACATGGCGATCACACCGGCGATGCTGCGCCATGCGCTCACTCCAGACACGGATTCGGAAGTCGCCGAGGCCCTGCTTCGCTACTTCGTGCGCCGCCGCGAACCCAGCGAAGTCGATCGCGATAAGACCGATCTCATCGCAACTTTTCTTTATCGACATCCTCGCGTTCACGGACAATGGCAGCAGCACGGCTACGGACTCGACGGATCGCTGCCGCTCTCTCCATTCGAAATCGCGCTGATCGAAATTCTCGCTGATACCGATGTGCCTTCGCTGCCGGAAGAGCACGTGCAACTGCTGCGAAATTTTGATCCGTTGCGCGAAGAGATCGCCCGCTATCGCGATTTCAATTCGCTCATCGACTCCGGTATCGTTTCGCGGGTGCGCGAACTGAAACGCTGGCTGGATTCTTCGTTCTATCATCCCGGCGTGCTGGCCACGGTCGCAGCCCACAATGCCGCCTTCGGCGCGCGCTTTGACCAGCTCTTCGCCAAAGCCCTGACCGAGATCAAACAGTTCGCCCAGGTCCTCGATGAAATGGGCGGCAGCATTCTCAGCACCGTGGACGGCGTGGAAGTCACCGTCAACCACGTGGCCGCCATCGAGCAGAAAGAAATGCTCAAGGCCGACTACGGCAGCGCGCTGGAAAAATTTCGCCGCGTCTCAAAGTTGAAAAAGGAACTGGACCGGCGTCCGCCCATCCGCAGATCGCTGCTTGCGCCCGCCGGTAGCACAACATCCACCGGGGGAGCAGCTGCGGCCGCTAAAGCGGCGCGAGTTGCCGCTGCCCATGCACCCGTTCCGCCTGAGGCCTTTCAGCCGCCGGTTATTACGGCGCAGCAGATCTCCGCCGAGGAAGGCAAACTGCGCCGCGTCGAAGAATCGATCCGAGTGTTTGTGCGCGTGGCCGATCCCAAGTATCGCCAGGTTGTGCCCATGCGCTTCTTCAACCTGACTCTTACCACCGCCGAAGCCGACGCCTACAACGCCAGCTTTCTTGAGGAGAAAAGTCCACGCGCCGATGTCGCGCGCACTTTGATTCGGCTGGTTTCGTGCATCGCGCGCGTCAACACCGAACTCGAAGAACTCAAACGAAGCCAAAGCATGTCGTCGCTATGGAAGCTGCACGCCGATGCGCTGGTTGTGTTCCTCGAGATCGCCAGCACGACGACGGAAGAAGCGGTCACCGTCGCCAAGGCAGCCGGAAGCGACGCATCTGCCACTGCCATTCATGAAACGGTGCAGAAACTTCGCGTCCGGTCTGATATGGCCGTAAAGGCTCTGGCTCATCCAGGGAGCTAGGAGCAGTTCTCAGTTCTCAGTTCTCAGTTCTCAGTTCTCAGTTCTCAGTTCTCAGTTCTCAGTTCTCAGTTCTCAGTTCCCAGTTCTCACTTCTAGTTCTCAGTTCCCAGTTCTCACTTCTAGTTCTCAGTTCCCAGTTCTGAGCCTTCAGGCTTCAACGCGGTTCTTCACTTTGGCAAGCGGCGCGATTTTCTCTTCCCGCCCTGGGAAGATAGAAGGCTGTTTACTATTATATAACTATGGATGCCCTGTCCCCCGGTATATTGAAATCAGCGGTAAGCTTTTGTTGGAGGAGGAGTTGATGGCCGCTATTTCTCTGAAGGTAAACGGTCACGTGCACATAGTGGATGTCGATCCGGAGACACCACTGTTGTACGTGCTGAGCGACGAACTGCAACTGCGCGGGCCCAAATTTGGCTGCGGCCTTGCGCAGTGCGGATCTTGCACCGTCCTTGTGCAAGGAGAGGTGAGGCGCTCCTGCGTTATGCCCGTAAGCGCCGTTAAACAACAGGAGGTGACAACGCTGGAAGGCTTGGGAACCCCGGGACGGCCGCATGCGTTGCAACAGGCATTTATCGATGAGGGGGCCGCCCAGTGCGGCTTTTGCCTGAGCGGCGTAATCCTCACCGCAAAAAATCTGTTGGATGAGACTCCGAAGGCCTCTGACGAGGAAATTCGCGAGGCGATGTCGAGTATCTTGTGCCGCTGCTTTGCCCATAAGCGCATGATGGCAGCGATAAAGCGCTACCAGAGAAGCCGCCAATGAAAAAAGAGAGCACCCGCCGCGATTTTGTAAAAGCTTCCGGCGCGCTGATCGTTTCCTTCAGCGGCGCAGCGTTCCTCGAGCCTCTTGCCATGGCGCAGGGGCCTTTCGACACGCATCCGTCGCATGTTGATCCAAACAAACTGGACTCATGGATCGCTATCGCATCCGATGGCACGGTGACCGCGTACACCGGAAAATGCGATTTCGGGCAAGGCATGAATACCGTCCAGATGCAGTTGGTCGCCGAAGAACTGTGTCTCTCTATTCATAAAATAAAACTCGTGCAGTGCGACACATCCGTTACCCCGGATCAGGGAACCACTTCCGGCAGCCAATCCACGCCGACCAACTTCAATACACGAAATCTCGCGCAAGCCGCGGCGACTGCGCGTGAAGCTCTTGTCGGGATGGCAGCGCGGAAACTTGGCACGCCTGCCGATCAACTCACGATTGAGAATGGCGTGGTCAGTGCGAAGAGCGGCCATCATGTCAGTTATGGGGAACTGATTCAGGGCAGGCATTTCAATATTGCAGTCAGCCCTACAGCGAAACGCAGGTCTCCGAACGAGTGGAAAGTCTTGGGCAAACCGGTTCCCTCCATGGACAGAGTCGCGCTTATGACCGGCACATTCGAATTCATTCACAATGTGCAGGTTCCGGGAATGGTGCATGGGCGAGTGGTGCGCCCGCCGGAAATAGGAGCAACCGTTGAGGGCGTCGATGAGAAATCAGTGCAGAACGTTTCTGGCCTGATTGAGGTGGTGGTGCGAAATAACTTTGTGGGCGTTGTTGCGGAGAAACAGTGGCAAGCGGCGCAAGCCGCCGGGCATCTGAAGGTCCGTTGGAGGCCGGGACCGGGGCTGCCGCCGCACAAAGATTTTTATGACTATATGCGCAAGCAGCCAGCGCGCGATGTATTGCTGGTTAATTCAAATGACGTGGAAGACAACCTGAAATCAGCTTCCCGTGCGTTGAAAGCGACTTATTTACATCCCTATCAGGCGCATGGTTCTTTAGGTTCATCCTGTGCTGTAGCCGATGTAAAGATGGATCGTGCGACGGTTTGGTCGCCAACCCAATCGGTGTATCCGACGCAACACGGCGTCTCGGCGCTGACAGGTTTACCGCTCGAAAGCATACGCGTGGTCTATGTTCGCGGCTCGGGCTGTTACGGATTAAATGCCGCGGACACAGTCTCCTACGATGCGGCATTGCTATCGCAGGCGGTGGGTAAACCCGTTCGTGTGCAACTCACGCGCGAAGACGAGTTTATTTCCGAGAACTATGGCTCCGCGTGCGTGATCGAGCAGCGGGCCGCCACCGATGCGACCGGCGAGATTGACGTTTGGGACTGCGAAACATGGGTGGCATCGCTGGGCGGCAGACCAGGATACGATAAACCAGGAAATATAATCACGGGCATGCTGGCTGGCTTTGATCCCGAGGCGATTGCGCCGAAGAGCGCGAGCGAACCCACCGAAGAACTGCGCAACCGCAACAATGCGGTTCCCTCCTATGTGCGCGGATGCGTCAACGGCAAATGTGCGGGAGCAGGTTTGATCCGCAGTGAACGAGTGTTGGTGCGTACGGTGAAGTCTCCCTTCTTTACCGGGCCGCTGCGATCGCCCTTGCGCCTGCAAAACACTTTTGCGCACGAATGTTTTATGGACGAAATCAGCGCCCAGGTTAAGGCGGACCCGATCGCTTACCGGTTACGGCACTTGCGCGAGACTCGCATCATCGACGCACTGAAAGCCGCAGCCAAGGCGGCTCACTGGGATGCCCGTCCCTCGCCCAAATCCGATTCGCCGCGCAGCGGTAAAGTCACCGGACGCGGCGTCGCTTGCGTGGCCTATGAGGGCGACAATGGGTACGCTGCGCTCGTCGCCGAAGCGGAAGTGGATCAGGAAAACGGGACGGTGCAGCCCAGGCGGTTTTTCATCGCCCATGATTGCGGGCCGATTTCCAATCCTGACGGCGTGCGCAACCAGATCGAGGGCGGAATTCTGCAAGGAACAAGCCGAGCCCTCGGCGAGGAAATTACCTGGGATGATCGTAAGGTGACTTCCATCGACTGGGAGAGTTACCATACGCTGCCGCTGGGAATCGAAGTACCGGTGATCGAATGCGTTCTTATCGACCGTCCGGAGGCGAAGGCGACCGGCACGGGCGAGACCGCAATCACGCTGGTCGCCGCGGCACTCGGCAACGCGATTTTCGATGCCACCCGCGCGCGAATTCGGGAAGTGCCATTCACTCCAGATCGCGTCAAGGCCGCACTGGCTTCTCGGGGATGACAGAATATATAGCTGAGAAAGCCTTCGTCCGGGGCGGGAACTAAACCGCTGGCGGTAAAGTTACCAGCTTTTGTATTTCCGGACCCAGCAGGTCGAAGTGCCGTACATTCCAGGTGTAGAGATGATCCGCGCCTGCCTTAAGGGCACATGCCGCGACCAGGCCGTCATAAACTGCGCCGCCCGTGATTCCCAGATGTGCCATGCGGCGGATGGCGGAGCAGTACTCATCGCCGTCAAGCCAGACCAGGGTAAATCGCTGCTCGATTCCTTGCACAACCAAGCTTGCAGCTTCGGCGCTGATGCGCTCTTTGCCGGGATAACGGGTGAAGGTTGAGTACGCTTCCGCCAAGCTGTGGGCCGCACACGCCGCTTGCTTGCGCGTCGCAGCCGCAAATAGCCGGAAGCTACGGGCATGGTGGGGATGGTCGGGCAGGAGCGCCGCAACCAGGACTGTTGTGTCGAAGAACCATTTCACCGGGATTTCTTCCGTCGCGGGCGCCGCGTGGCAGAATTGCGCGTCGGAAGATTGCCCATGAAGCTCAGTTCGCGCTCGCGGCGAATCTGGCGCAGCGTTTCATCGGTAGCTCCGGCGGGGATCGGCTCCCCGACGCCGAAGACCCAGATTCCTTGCTTCTGGTGCAACCCAACTCCTCCTCGCCTGGGACGGAGCACGATGCGATCTTCCGAGCTTTCCAGTTCCAGCGAATCGCCCGCGCGGAGTTGCATTTCGTCGCGAACCGGCTTGGGGAGGACGACTCGGCCGGCTTTGTCGAGGGTTAGGGTGGTAGTCATGAAGACCATTATACAATGGCATTTGGCATTAGGAAATGCCATTAGTGTGGAGGGGGGGTTCAAAAGGACTAAAAGCCCGGCGGACAGCCGCGGGCGGCTGTTCCCATATGGGCAGCGGTGACTAACGACTGAAAGCTGACAGCTAATTGATATCGAACTGCTCCTGGTGCAGCGCGGGATCGCTTTTCACGATGATGGTGCGCTTGGTTAGCTCTTCCATCTCGTTCAGCAGGCGTCCGTTGTTGGCTTTCAGTTCTTTGGCCACATCCGGGTGCACGCGCAGCATTACGTCTTCGTGTTCCAGGTGCTTGGCGATCTTGCGCATCTCGACGTAGATTTCGTTCGCCACCGTGGTCAGAGATTTTACGTAACCCGTCGACTGGCAATAGGGACATGGCGCGCCGATGGTGCGTTCGAGCGATTGCTTCACGCGCTTGCGGGTGATGGCGACCAGGCCGAAATCGTTGAACTGGAGGACTTTCGACGGGGCGCGATCGTGGCGGAGTTCTTCTTCCAATGCCTGCATCACGCGCTGGCGGTTGCGGCGCTCGTCCATGTCGATGAAGTCGATGATAATGATGCCGCCCAGATCGCGCAGGCGAATCTGGCGCACGATCTCTTTGATCGCGTCCACGTTGGTTTTGACGATGGTGTCTTCGAGGCGCGAGGTCTTGCCGACGTACTTGCCGGTGTTGATGTCGATGGCGACCAGGGCCTCGGTCTGGTTGATGACGATGTAGCCGCCGCTCTTCAGCCAGACTTTCGACTTGAGGGCCTTGTCCATCTCCTCTTTCAGTCCGAACTGTTCGAACAACGGCGTCTCTTTGGTGTAGAGCTTCACGCGCTTCACGAGGCCGGGTTGAAAGCGGTTGAAGAAGCGGAGAATGCGTTCGTACTCCGGTTCGGTGTCGACCCAGATCACAGAAAAATCGGAAGTGACTTGATCGCGCAGCACGCGCTCAACTACGTTGAGATCGTGGTAGATCAGCGCCGGCGGCTTCGAAGCCTCAGCGCGGCTCTTGATGTCATTCCACAAACCCTTCAGAAAGCGGATGTCGGCGCGGAGTTCATCTTCCCCTGCGTTCTGCGCAGCGGTGCGAACGATGAAGCCTCCGTGACCGTTTTCGCGCTCGCTCATCACGATGCGCTTCAGCCGTTGGCGCTCTTCGTCGGAGGCAATCTTGCGCGAGACTCCAGTGTGGTTCACCGTCGGCATGTAGACCAGGAAACGCCCCGGCAGCGCGATGTGGCTGGTAATGCGCGCGCCTTTCTTGCCGATGGGTTCCTTGGCGATCTGCACCAGGATTTCCTGGCCTTCTTTCAGCAAATCGGAAATCTTCGGGACTTCCTGCGAAGATTGCCGGCGCGGGAAGCGGCGGCCTCCGCCACGCCTTCCGCCGCGTTGCCGGTCGAAACCAGGACGCGGACGCGGAGCGCGCTGAGTGTAACCGGCCGTCCCAGCCGGAGCGCGGACCTCGGCGCGGGCATCAACGCCGGTTCCGCCCGCTTCGGCGGCGAGCAGCGCCTCAGCTTGCGCTTGCGCCTCTTCTAATTCCAATTCCTCGGAGTCTTCTTCGCTCTGGGCCGCGGCTTCCTCCGCAGACGGCACTACGCCGGCTTCGGCTAAAGACGACATGTGAATCTCATCCACGGTGGCGCGGACTTCGGCAATCTGACCCGCCGCTCGCGTCTCTTCTTCAAACTCTTCGTAGCCCTCGTCGGACAATTCTTCGTAACGGACCGTATCCGCTTCCTCTTCGTCGATGACTTCTTCTTCCAGAGTGCCCGGGGTTGCGAAGACCGGAGTTGCGAAAACCGGGGCCTCTAGCTCGCGCACCGGAGCCGCCTGCTGCTCTGAACTTTCGGGCTGAGACGCGACCATCTCCTCTTCTTCTTCGACAAACTGTTGTGCGGTAGTCTCCGCTGGCTCGTGAGCCACAGCGGGAGCGCTCTGAGTTAACAGTTCCTGCCGGCGGAATTCACGGTTCCAGTCCACAGAAGTTGAGGCCGACAAAGCCGTTTCAGAGTGATCCTCAGGAGCGTGTCGTGAGTCATCGCGCTGCTCATGCTCGGTTTCGACCACAGGAGCCGTGCTGGCACTGGCATTCGCTGTCGGACTAGCAAAGACGGGTTCATCGTCCGGGAAAACCGCGGCCAGGGGTGCGGCGGGCTCGGCGGTTGGCGCGGAGGCAAAGCTCGCGCCAGTTCCGGCATCGTATGAGCGCCGCGCCTGCACGACCGGCGCCGGCGTCATGCCACGGTACTTGGAAATCGATTCTCCCGGAAGCAATATCGGCTGGTATCCTGCCCGCGGTCCAAACTGTTGGGTTCGTCCCGATTCCTGAGAACGCGGAGCCACCGGAGCATCAAAGGCGGCCGGGGCGGGAGCACTCTCGACAGGCCGCGCAATGCGCGGCTCCGAGCCCCGATCGCGTCCCTCGCCACGTCCATCGCGTCCATCGCGACGGCCGCCACGGCGGCGGCGGCGTCCCCGGTAGCCTCCCCGCTCACGGTCTTGAGAAGCTGCACTAGGGGAACTGTCTGGTGGGGCTGCGGCCGAAGGTTGACCCTCCTCGGCCGGCTCTTCGGTTTCGACAAAATCGTGGCTGCCATCGTTCCCGAAGCTGGCTTCCGGCTTGATCGCCTCATCCTGCACTGCCTCACCTGCCGCCGGCGCCCGCAGATCCTGCACTCCACGATTCGCGGGGACGACGTCGGTTAAATCCTCGTCGTGCTCTTCCAACTCCATAAAGTCGGAAACATAGAGGAAGGCATCGCGCTCCAGGCCGATGTCAACGAAGGCAGACTGCATGCCGGGCAGCACGCGGGTCACGCGTCCCTTGTAGATGGATCCGGCTAAGGTGTATTCATTTTCGCGCTCGAGGTAGATTTCCGCGAGCAGATCGTCTTCCACCAACCCGACTTTGGTTTCGTGAGGCGTGGAAGATACAAATAACTCTTTGTTCATGTAGACTCCGGTCCCGTCGGCTCATTTAAGGAAGCCGAGCGGGGTTCACCGGGGCGGAGAGAGGAAGGAATTGGGAGGATAGAGCGTCGCGAGGCTGGCCCCGGATCGGGGACGGCTAGGGCTGAGGAGGTTTCTCCCCGCCCGAATCCGCTGCACAAGCTTGGGTATCTTTTGCACTGTTTCGCTTTGCGTCTGCCGGATTTGTGACCGCACTCTCAGACCGTTTTACGGTCGGGGGGCCGTTTCCCTGCCAGCAGCGCTATAGCTTCAATCCTGCCCGGCCTTCGACTGCTCGACAGCCGGTGAAATGCCCCCTTAACGCGAGGGCGCTCGATATTTTTGGGGCTGTGCCACTCGGCGCAGCAACTGCTCCCTGCCCGTCTTCCTGTGTTAAGCTTCCTGCGTCAAGCTTCAGCTCAAAACTCATGAAACCTGGCTATTTAAGCCCGTTGTCTGGCTGGCTTCTCACCCATCCAGCTAGTTCACAAAGCGGCGCATTCGAACATTCATAACCATCCCCAGCGCCAGGAACATGAACAACACAGAAGACCCGCCATAACTCATCAGAGGCAGGGGTATTCCAGTGACCGGCATAAACCCGACCACCATGCCGACATTGACCAGGATATGGAAGCTAAGCACAGCCACCACACCCATCACCACGAACGTGCCAGCGCGGTCGGGCGCTGTTTGCGCGTTCTGGGTCAAACGCATCAGCACTATGAAGTATAACAGCAGAACCCCCAGCGCGCCCACGAATCCATGCTCCTCGGAGAAGGCCGCGAAAATAAAATCCGTTTGTGGGACGGGCAGGAAAGCCCCGTGTGTTTGTGACCCTTTACCGCCCCACAACCCTCCCGAACCCACCGCAATTTTGGATTGCTCAACTTGGTACCCCGTACCCTGGGGATCGTTTTCCGGATCCATAAAGCTGGTAAGCCGCTGCTTCTGGTAGGACTTTAAGACGTGGCGGGACAAAGAAGACCGCTCCCACTGCAATTGCCGCCAGCAACACCACCGCCAGCCCCTGCTTCCATTGCATGCCACCTAGAAATATTCCCATGACGGCTATCGGAATATAGGTGAGAGCCGTTCCCAAGTCAGGCTGCTTCAGCACCAGCAACATCGGAATGGCTACGATCGCCCCGGCTTTGGCAAAATCCGGCCAGGAAAGCTCACGATGGCGCAAATCGGTAAAAAACTTCGCCATCGCCAGTATGAGGATCAGCTTCACCCATTCGGAAGGCTGGAAGTGATTGCCGCCCGGCATCTTGATCCAGCGCTTGGCACCCAGGTATTTCTGTCCAAAAATCAGCACGGCCATCAGCGAGGCTACGCCCGCTATGTAGAACCAGTGGATCCTATCAAGGAGCAACTGGTAGTTGACGGCGCTGATCAAGAACATCGCCCCCACTCCGCCCAGAATCCAGTAAATCTGCTTGATGTGTGACCCGGCAAACTTGGTGTGCATGGTGGCGCTGCGGATCTCCATCACTCCCAGCCCGCAGAGCAGGAGCACGAAGATCAGTAGCAGCCAGTCGAAATCTCGAAATGAAACGTAACGGGACATAAAAGCAGCTTCTAGCTCCTAGCTAGTTTGAAATCTCGAAATGAAACTTAGCGGCTCTTTAGTATCTAGTACCTAGCAACACCCTCTCTACAAATAATTTCTGCTGATTTCGTCATTGCTGTTTCTGGGTACTGGGTACCAGGTGCTGGGTACTCGCGGCCGCCAGCGGCCGCCTGGCAATCTCCAGAAAGAAGTGCCCGCCCTGCAAGTTCTGCTGGCCGCCATCTTCATCCGGCACGGTCCATACCGCACCGATTTCCGCCTTCCCCGCGCTCTTCGTTTGTGCCGCTGCCATTTTCGTAGGGTGCCGGCGCTGTTTCTCCACGTAGGCCTGGATGACCTTGGAGACCACATGGGCCGCCAATGAGCCATGCTCGCCTTCTTCAAATAGCGCGCACACTACAATCTCAGGATTGCGCCGTGGCTCCACTCCAACAAACCAGCCATTGTCTTTGTACTTCTCTTTTTCACTGGCGCTCATCTTGGCCTTCAGAGTGTTGCTGATAGTCTGGGCGCTGCCGGTTTTGCCTGCCATGTCCACACCTTTGATCGCCGACGCCCCCGCCGTTCCCACCGGACTCACGACCTGCGCCATGGCATCGGTAATGATTTCCCAATTCTTCGGGTCGATGGGAATCGTCACCTCATCCGGGACGCTCTGCGCCTGAACCACACCCGGCGGCAAGTCCGTGGGATTGGTCACATGCGGCCGCACCAGACGCCCTCCGCTCGCAATCGCACCAAACGCTCGCGCCATCTGGATCGGCGTAGCGGCAACCGCGCCCTGGCCAATGCTCACCGAGATCGTCTCTCCCGCAAACCACTTCTGCTTGAAGTTCCGGATCTTCCATGGCTCCGAGGGCATCACCCCACTTACTTCCTGTGGCAAATCGATTCCGGTTTTCTGCCCCATGCCCAGCGCGGTCGCGTATTTGGCGATGCGGTCAATCCCCAGCTTTTCTCCCAGCGTATAAAAGAACACATCGCAGGATTGGTAAATGCCCTTCACGATGTCCACCGCGCCGTGCGTCTGGTGGCGCGCCGCGATCCAGCACTTGAAGTAACGGCCGTAGAAAGTTCCGCCGCCGGTGCAGTTCACGTGCAGGTCCTGCGCAATGCCTTCCTGCAAGCCCGCCGTGGCCATGATGATCTTGAATGTGGAACCGGGCGCCAGTTGCGCCTGAATCGCCTTGTTCATCAGCGGATGATCCTGGTCATTGACCAGCTTGCTCCATTGATCGCGCGAGACCCGCACCGAAAAACTCTGGGGATCGAATGTAGGCCGGCTCACCATCGCCAGGATTTCCCCCGTCCGCGGATCCATCGCAACAACGGCGCCGTTCTTTCCTTCCAGGGCTTCTTCGGCCGCAATCTGCAAATCGATGTCGACTGTCAGCTTCAACTGTTTTCCCGGGACGGCATCTGTTTCTCCCAGCAATCCGACTTCGCGGCCATGGCTGTTCACCAGCGCGCGCCGCGCTCCGTTCTTGCCCATCAATGCGTTGTTGTACTGCCGTTCGACACCGGAAACTCCCACGACATCGCCCGGGTTGTAGAGTTCGAACTGCGGCTGGTTGAGCATGTCTTCGGTTACTTCGCCCACATAGCCGATCAGGTGTGCCATGAATCCGTTGCGCGGGTAAAGACGCCGGTGCGCCACAATCGTATCCAGCTCCGGCAGTTCGTTGCGGTGCGCGTCGATGAACGCCAGTTCATCCGGTGTGATGTCCTCTTTCAGGAAGATCGGCTGGTATTGCGGCATGGACGCGAAGTGGCGAATTCTCAGACGTACTTCGTTCGCATCCAGATGCAGGCCTTGTGCAATCAAGTCCGCATCGGCACTGAGGTCGCGGGTGGAATCGCGCAGCAGCAGCGCCGAGAACGATGGATAATTATCGACAATGACGCGCCCTTCGCGATCCAGAATTTTGCCGCGCGGCGCAAGGATGGGCACATTGCGGATGCGGTTCTTCTCAGCAAGTGTGGCGTACAGATCGGTCTGCATCACCTGCAGGCGCCACAGTCCATAAGCCAGCACCAGGAAGATGCCCAGGATCATGTACTGCGCCGCCGTCAAGCGGATTCCGGATACTTTGTCGTCGCGGCCGAACATAAATCAGTCGTTGGTCGTTCGTCGTTGGTCGTTGGCTTGCTTCGGTCGTTTTATTGTAATCCGATGAAAACCGGATGAACCGCACCATGTGCCCTAGTCAGTAACGGAAGTGCTGCCATATATCCTGGGAGAGCTTCCAAGAAGGCTGGTTTGGCGAACGGCGAACGACCAACGACGGTTTTCAGGTTCTCTGCTTGAACTTGTCCAACAGGAAATACAAGGCCACGCCCACAACCGCGTTCGCCAGTCCAGCCAGGATGCCCCGGCTCCAACTCCAATCCAACGTCAGATTCACCATGCCGCGGGCGACGGTGAAATAGACCGCCTGGTGCACCAGATAAAACCCCAACGTGACCAGGAATCGAGCACCCACGTTCTCCACATCGAGCTTCGCTCCCAGCGACGAGGCTCCGTAACCCACCACCGTCTTGGCGATTCCATAAATTCCGATCGGATAGGGCCCTAGCATGTCCTGCACGAGACCAATCGCTGCACCCGTCAACAGCCCGGAGATCGGATTGCGCCGTGCCATGGCAAAGAAAATTGTTACCAGCAAAGGCAAGTCGAAGATGGAGAAGAATGGCAAGCGTCTCGGCAGGAAGGCCTGCAGAAACAGCGCCAGCAATGGCACGCCCACGGTCACCGGAATGTTGAACCGGTAAACCTCAATCTGCTCCCCCGATGTGTAAGTGATAGGCACGCTAGTGGGGATTGTCTTCGGTTGGAGCTGGGGTTGCAGGCGGTTGAGTGCCAGGCTGCGTGCTCGAAGCCTTGGGCGGCGCGGTTGCCGGGTTCGCCGCTGTGTTCGCAGGTTTCGGAGCAGCCTTCGGACCGGCGCTCAACGGGGTCAAAGCCACGCTTGACCCAGCCGCGCTCGACCCAGCTGGGCTCCCAGGTCCACTATTGGTAGCAGAATCGTTGGCATGCGGCTTCTGCACAACCTTCTTCAAAACTTCGCCGGGCCTTGTCGTTGTTGTTGTAGTTGTCGGTGTCGTTACGGTTCCAGTCAAAGGCTTGACAGCGTTGTTGGGCTGCGGCTTCGCGCCTGCCGCTGCACTCGGCGGTTGCCCAGTGGTGCCGCTCGTGGCGCCCGGAGTCTCTCCCGCAACCACAGCAGGTTTCTCCGGCACTGAAGGCAGCCGCTGCGCCAGAATATCCGCCGCGCGCGCCCTGCCACCGCTCTCCGCCACCGGTTCGTGTTCTTGCTTTTCCGTTACTACCAGTACTTCTTCTACCCGGCTCAAATCCGCCGCAGGCTTCACGTGAATGTTCAGAAACATTTCTCTTCCCGGACTTACTTTGCTCACCGTGCCCAGGGGCAGGCCTTTGGGAAAGATCTGATCGCCACCACTACTCAGCACCGTTTCTCCGGCAGCGACCTGCTCGTCACTCATCACGCGCTCCAGAATCAATTCGCCATTCGGAGTTCCGCGCACCACGCCCTGCAACCGCGATTTCTCAAGCATGGCTCCCACGCCGCTGCTCTGGTCGTTGATCATCAGGACTTGCGAAGATGTCGGAAACACTTGCAACACCTTGCCCACGATGCCGCCCGCGGTGATCACCGCCAAATCCGGCTTCATGCCATCGTTCTTGCCCTTGTCGATGTAAATGATTCGCGAGAGATCGCTCCCGCCCGATCCAATGACTTGTGCAGCCACCGTCTTGTCGATGAACTGCTCTTTGAAGGCCAGCAGGGATTGCAACCGGTGGGCCTGGGCCGCGTCTTCGCTCAGCCGCACCTCTTTCAGCCGCATCTTCTCGATCTGTTCTTTGAGGTCGCGGTTCTCAGCCCGCACGCCGCGCAGAAAAAAATAGTTGTGCCAGAGATTGCTGCTGCCGTTCTGGACCCAGACCAGCCCGCGTTCGAAGGGTGCAATCGCCTCGACTGCCCAGATGCGGATGAGCCGCGTGTGCTCCGCGTCCCCACTGCGCTTCACCTGCATCGCCAACCCCAGCACTTGCAGAAACAACACTCCTACTAGGATAGTGAGGTTGCGGTAGCGGCCGAGAACGGTTTCCATAAAGACAGTGGTCAGTGATCAGTGGCTAGTGGTCAGTGGGTCTTCAACTGGCCACCGACCGACCACTGTTCTGCTACTCAATCGATATTTTTCTCAGCAGCTTGAAGTCCGAGAGCATTTTGCCGGTGCCCAGCACCACGCTGCATAACGGATCGTCGGCAATCGAGACCGGCAGGCCGGTTTCTTCGCGGATGCGCTTGTCCAGATTCTTCAGCAGCGCTCCGCCTCCGGTCAGCACGATGCCGCGGTCGCTGATGTCGGCCGAAAGCTCCGGCGGTGTACGCTCCAGGGCCACGCGAATCGCGTTCATGATCGTCGAAACGCACTCGCTAAGCGCCTCGCGAATCTCACCATCATCCACCGTGATCGTCTTCGGCACGCCCTCGATCAGGTTGCGGCCTTTAATTTCCATCGTCATCGGCTTGTCGAGCTGGTGGGCCGAGCCAATCTCCATTTTAATCTGCTCGCCGGTGCGCTCGCCGATCAGCAGGTTATATTTCCGCTTCAGATAATTCATGATGGCTTCATCCATCTGATTGCCTGCCATCCGCACCGAGCGCGAGTAGACAATGCCGCTCAAAGAAATCACTGCGATGTCGGTCGTGCCACCGCCGATGTCGACCACCATGTTGCCGCTCGGTTCCGTGATCGGCAGCCCGGCTCCGATGGCCGCCACCATGGCCTGCTCCACCAGATGCACTTCGCTGGCCTTGGCGCGGTAAGCCGAATCCATGACCGCGCGCTTTTCCACCTGCGTGATTTCGGAAGGCACGCCAATCACGATCCGCGGATGCACCAGCATCTTCCGGTTGTGCGCCTTCTGGATAAAATAATTCAGCATCTTCTCGGTGACCTTGAAGTCGGCAATCACGCCGTCTTTCATGGGCTTGATGGCCACGATGTTGCCCGGCGTCCGTCCCAGCATCTCTTTCGCTTCTTTGCCAACGGCCTCGACTTCGCCGGTGTTCTTGTTGATGGCGACGATCGAAGGTTCGTTGACGACGATGCCTTTGCCGCGCGCATAGACGAGAGTGTTGGCTGTGCCCAGATCAATGGCCAGGTCGCTTGAGAACAGGCTGAACAACGACCTGAGGTTGTGAGAGCGGGATGAATGAAATCCGTTATTGTTTGACATGGACGAACTCTTCTTTGCGATCCACATTGATCGCTCTGTTTTCGGGCGAACCCGATTTGCGCCAATCCGGCGCGGTTGCATCCTCTCTTAGTCTATGAGAGTTCAGCCACCCTGCCGGGACCGAAGGTTCCTCGTACTTCCGACCGGAACCCCTAACCTGTGATCCTGAGGCGGGCGTTTTAGCCCGCCGAAGGATCTACTGAATCAGAATCTTCTTCTGCTGCGTATTCACTCCGCCCTGCGCCGTCTGCGCCGTCACCGTAATCACGGCTTCCCCCGGCGTCAACGGCGGGGTGAAGTAATGGAACGTTCCGTCGCCCGATAACATGGGGACCTCGCGCCCATTCACCATTACCCGGGCCCCTACCTGCGTCTTCCCGGTCACTTCAATGATGTGTCCATGCTGAATGAAGGGATCGAGGTCGAGGGCAATGGCTTCCGACTGCTTTCCCTTGGGAATGATCGTGAAGCGGTTCTTCTCGCTCTCCACCGATTCCTTACCCGACCCGTCATACGACTGCACAGCCCAGTAATACGCTCCTTCGCCGAGGCTCGTAACCGTAACATCGGCTGTGTTTACCTTTTTGTCAACCAGAGTGGAGGAAAAATATGGGTTCCTCGAGATTCGCAACCGGTAAGCGGTGGCGTTCGCCATCGGCGTCCAGGAAAACTCAACCTCCTTGGTGGTCTCACCGGAAGTGAAGATCGGAGCCATGTTCGCTGGAGAAATGGGCGTGGGCGGCCCAGTCCCTTTGTCCTTTTCCATGTGCGTCTGGGTCGCCTGGAAACTCACTCTTTCCCAGTTGGCCAACTGCACGGTCTCTCCATTGCGCGTAACTTCGCCGGCGCCCTTCTTCATTAGAATCTCGTGCTGATCGGCCTTGGGATCATTGCGAACCTGCGCCGCCGAATCCGGCGCCAGGGATGCCGTCGCGCCAGACACAATCACCTGCGATTTCGATCCCTGAGAGTAAGTCGCGGTAGAAAGATCCACAGTACCGGTGCTCACGGCCACGGCAACGTTTGTCTGCTGCTGATCGTTGGCCGAGTTCTCTTCAATCACAATCAAGGAATCCTGTTTGACCGTATAGCTGGTGCCGTCATTAAACACCACCTTCGCCATACCTTCCGACCCGGTCTGCACTACATCGCCTTTCTCGAGCGGAATGTTGTAATCGGCTCCAACCCAGCTGTTGCCGTTGCCCTTCTTCACTCGCACCGTGCCATCGAGCGCCGTGAAGTGGGCCTGCTGTGCCGTGGATGAGCCATGTCCCGCCGCGGGCGCCATGCCGGCCACGCGCTCCAACGCTTTATCGGCTACGCTTCCGGCCGCCTTGATGCTGCTCTCGGTGAATTGCGGGAAGGTCAGTCGTATCCCAATCAATACCACCGCGACGCCCGCAATGATCATCAGGGCCACACTGCGGTAGGTGACCGTCGTCCAAGCGATGTGGATACCCGGTTTGCGAGTCGGCGAAGACACGTGGGCTAAAAACCTTATTCAAACCTTTTGAATATGCGGTAATTTCAACGTTATCACAAGCCGTATGCACCAAAAATAGGTAATCAGTAGGGAACGTTACCTTCGTTTGCCCGCTTAGCATGGCGCGTCCACTCGACCGTGCTGTACGTCTTCTGCCCGCCCTGTGGAAAAGGTAGGGTTGACGTGGCGGCACAATGCTGCGATAGTTCGCATGTTCGGTCGCCGCTTGCCTTCCCCTCGCGGCGTCCAAGATGACTGAACGAATTTATCGGCCCCGTTATTTGTGCGCTTGGTCCCAGGTTTCGTGGATTTCTCAATCAGGAGCTTCCCATGCGAGTCAAGCAGGTGAAACGTATCCTTCCCCTATTACTGACGCTGTGTCTGTGCGGAACCACTTCCGCGCAGCAGTCAGGCAGAATCGAATCCATGAAACTGCTCACACCAAACGTAGGCTGGGCGGCAACAAAAAGCCATCTCTTCTGGACAGCCGACAGCGGAGCCCAGTGGAAGGACATCACACCCCGGTCAGCCCACAAATGGCAGACCGTTTCGTCGGTTTTTTTTCTCGATCAATCCACCGGCTGGGTGCTGCTGAACTGCGCGGACCATCGCTTTGAGGACCTTGATCCCAGGAAAGACCCGGACGACACCTGCTTCGAGGTCGCGTCTACAGCAAGCGCTGGCGAAGCTTGGTCCTTCTCCCACCCAAAAGTCCTGGACCCCGATCCAGAGGCGGGTCTTTCAGGAAGGGGCTACCTCAGCTTTGCTGATCAGCTGCACGGATGGATGATTCTGAAAGTGAGCCGAAGCACGGCGGTTAGCTTCGGCGTAATGCTGGCAACAGAGGATGGGGGCAAGACGTGGAAGCAAATCTCCCAACCACCTATCGCCGAACCATTCCGCTTCGAAACGGCAAGAGACGGCTGGATTGCCGGGGGCCCAAACCACGATCTTTACGTCACCCGGGACGCCGGAAATAGCTGGCAGGCTGTTTCATTGCAGAAGCCGAGCCAGGTCGGACCCGACCGCGGGACCGTTTACGATCTGCCGGTGTTTGAGAACCCAAACAACGGGTTCCTTCCGGTGAGGTTCAAGATGGGATCAGAGTTAGAGTCCCCCGCGACGACGGTCGCACTGTTCGCTACGCATGACGGCGGGCGGACATGGGCGCTGGATCGAATTCAGCCGAAGGTCCCCGACCCCACCGACGGCTGGCTACCTGTCGCCGTGCCCGACTCGACCCTGCTGGCGGCTACCGTTTCGGCTGGCCACATCAGCCTGATGCAGACGCCTCACGGGGCCGAGGCCAAGAGCCAGTCCGCTGCAACTCCCGCGCACGCCCTCACGGCCGACCAACTTAGTTTTGTCGATCCGCAGCGGGGGTGGGTGCTAGCAACTTATTGGTTGTTATCTACGTCAGACGGCGGCGCGACTTGGGCCGACGTTACCCCAGACCCATCTGGGACCGTCCCCCCCCTAGCCTCGACGATCGACACCGCTTACACGGCCACCATGCGATCTCGCAGGACCGCGCGCCGTGCATCCTCGCCAGCTACTAGCAGCGTCAGCACTCACCTTGGATTTGACAAGAGCGATGCGATACCCTCGCCACAAATGAACACGCTTATGGTCTCCAGCCCTTTCTACGACACCTACATCTACCTCCCAGGTTCGCCTAACAGACACGTGGATCCGACCCTTACAAAACCTTGGGTTATCGCCATAGAGGGGCAGGGATGGGGAATAATCCCAATCTGGTTTGGTCTGCAATCGACCTGCGCCATAAATCAGTCGGGCATCACACAGTTCATCAGCACGGTGCCAGCGACGGCCAGCACGCAGGGCGCACAGCAAGCTGACCTAGCTGTCGCCTCAGACAAAGCGCTTAATATCACCGGCGGCATAATCTACCTAGATATAGAAAACTACACCATTGGCGGGGCATGCAGCGTTGCCGTCCAGGACTACGTGGATGGCTTCGTGAGCGAGGTCGGCGTTTACAGTGGCTTCAGCGCGGGAGTATATGCCAATCCGAGTCCGATCCAAAACGATATCTCGCAGGTAAGCCCACCCCCGAGCGCGATCTGGATTACCAAGACGCCGCCGAAGTCAAACCCGCTCCCTTCGATTACGATCTGGAACCAGGGGATCCCCGACAGCAGCACGACCAATAGTATGTACCGGCCAAACAACCAAAGAATGCACCAATTCCTGATCGACCAGAGCGGTGTGAATTTCGGCGGCGTAACCTTCAGCCCGTCTGTCGACGAGGATATCGACGACGGGCCCGTGGTCAACGCGAACAATGGTGCCAAGACATACTCTTCTTACAACTACAGCAGCATCAACTACCCCAGCGCTTTCCAATCGGCAGTGTACAGCATTAACAACATTTGGGACGGAGCAATGATCAACGGCCCAGGCGAGGTTGGCCAGGTCGTGGGCCAGTACACTGACTCCAGTGGCGTCCAACATGGCATGCTTATCGATGGGCTCGTCGGCTACTCCCCGATCAACTACCCCGGGGCGACGCTGACGGTGGCAACCGGCATCAACAATAAGAGTCAGATCGTGGGGTATTGGGGCGACTCGAGCGGATACCTACATGGCTTTACCTCGACGGCGGCACCTGCAGCAATTACTGCTCGTTCAACTATCCCGGTAGTACAAGCACGACTCCTCTCGGAATCAACGACGCAGGACAAATCGTCGGCTACTACGGCAACGGCAACGGCTTCATGTACTATCGCGGCAACGGCGGGAACTTTTACTCGGTCAGCGATCCAGTCGGATCCAACACGATCGCAAGTGGGATAAACGGCGACGGGGCCATCTCAGTCTTCTACCTTAACCTCGCCGGCTCAGCGATCAATGGGGCCGTCGAATACGCTATCCCACCGTCATGGACTGGGACCTTTAGCGCAGTGAACTACCCCGGGGCGGTCAACACCTACCTCGAGGGAATTAATAACGACAACGAGATGACTGGCTACTACTGGACCTCGACGCCCTCCGTCGAGGGCTTTCAGATATATAGCGTTTTCTATGAGTCGTTCCAATATCCCGGTGCAGGAACCTGGACCGATCTGTTCTCGGGGAACGACTTTGGGCAAGCCGCAGGCACCTACGTCCCCAGCAGCGACATACCAGGGGGCTTCGTAGCGGTTCCACAGTAGCTGGTTCGTTGCGCATCCCCCGTGGCAGCTATTATCCTTGTCGGCACAATGGCCGCTCCGACAGCGTTCTCCGCTCACAGCCGAGATCACCAATCGTTCCTCGCGGGCGGTATCGCGATCATCTGGGCCATCGCTGTCGCCAAACTGCTCTTCCACATCTATTTCAACAACCGCTACGGCTACTTTCGCGATGAGTTCGATTACATCTCCTGCGGCGATCATCTTGCCTGGGGCTACGTCGACCAGCCGCCGCTTATTCCGTTTCTGATCCACATGTGCCGCGCACTTCTGGGAGATTCCCTCCGCAGCATTCGCTTCATTCCCGCGCTGGCTTCATCTCTTCTGGTTGTGCAAACCGCCGTGCTCGCGCGTGAATTCGGCGGACGCCGCTTCGCACTTCTCCTCAGCGCAATCACCGTGGTCATTGCTCCGCAGTATCTCTCCAACGGCAGCCTGCTCGGCACCAACTGCCTCGAGCCCAACCTGTGGATGGGCTGCGCCTACTTCGCCATCCTCGCCATCAAACGCGACAACCCCCGCTACTGGCTCTGGTTCGGCGTCATCGCCGGCCTTGGGATGGAAGAGAAATACACCATCGCCTTTTTCGGTTTCGGCATCGTTGTGGGCCTGCTATTCACCTCGCAGCGCCGCACGTTTCTCCATCCGTGGATCTGGATAGGCGGGCTTGCCGCGTTTCTCATCTTTCTGCCCAACCTGCTCTGGAACATTCACTACGATTGGCCGTTTCTGCAACTGATGCACAACATCCGCGCCGAAGGCCGCGACGTAGTCCTTCCCCTACCCCGGTACTTCCTCGAGCAAACGTTGCTGGTCCATCCTTTCACCGCTCCAATCTGGCTGACCGGCTTGTTCGCCTTGCTGTTTTCCCAGCGCCTCGCGCCCTATCGCTTTCTTGGATGGTGCTATCTGGTTTGCTTCACTGTTCTGTTCGTCCTGCACGGGAAGAATTACTACCTCGCTCCTGTCTATCCCATGCTGCTGGCCGCGGGCGCCGTCATCCTCGAATCGGCAATCGATGGCTCGAAAAGACGCTCGCCGCAGTCCCGTCCGCGCTATGCGTGGCTGAAGCCCGTCATTGTCATCATTCTTCTCGCCGATGGAATCCACCTCGTTCCCATCACAGTGCCGGTGCTTTCCCCGGACAACTTTCAGGCCTACACCAAGACCCTTGCCTTTAAGCTGCCGGTCATGGAACACAGTCACGCCCGCGCCCCGCTGCCGCAGTGGTACGCCGACCAATTTGGATGGGAGGAGATTGTCGCCGAAACTGCCGTTGCCTGGAACAGGCTCAGTCCCGCAGAGCGCCAAGATAAAAACTGCGGCATCTTCGCGCAGGACTACGGCCAGGCCGGCGCAATCGACTTCCTCGGCCGCAAATATGGCATGCCGCCAGCGCTGAGCGGCCACCAAACCTGGTTTCTCTGGGGTCCGCGCGGTTATTCCGGTAACTGCATGATCGTTCTCGACGACACCCGTCAGCGGCTCGAAGAACTATGGCAGCACGTGGACTACGTCGGAGATTCCGCCGACAATCCCTACGCGCTGGAAAAAGAAATCGCAGTCTACATCTGCCGCGGGTCGAAATTCGGCGCTCTTGCCCAACTCTGGCCGCAGATCAAGCGCTGGCGCTAAGGGCTTGGCCTCACGTGGATTCCATTCGTCTGAAACCAGCGCCTTCACCTCCGGAAGAGATAACTGACCTTCACAAAAAACACGCGGCCATCATTGATCAACCGGTTGCCGCGGATCAGGCCAACGCCATTCGGAGGATTGGGATCGCATCCCACGGTTTGTCCAGCGGCCGGTAAACAAAGGCTGGGAATCACGTTTTCCAGATTGCTGTTGAAGCCTACATAGACCGCCGTCCCGGGGTGAACCAGGTAAGTGAAGAGGAAGTCGGCACTCAGGTCCTTGGTGGTCTGCAGTGAACTATAGGTGGGATTTGCCAACAGCCCGTTGTACTGAATGATGGCGCGCAGCGAAAGCTCCTTGGTGAACTGATAGTTCCACTGGCTGCGGGCGATGTGATTGTTAAAGGAAGCATGATGCGCTGCGCCGTTCAGCACGCGGTCAAGAATGTAAGTGTTGTCGATCACGAGGTGCCCGGTGGGTTTGATGCTCATCGTGTGATTGATAAAAGTCTCGTCGCCGGTAATCGGCAGTTGACCCGTAGGCACCACAATCAACACCGTCCCGTCGCGAATGATGGTTGTGCGCCAGGTAATCAAACGCGTGGGGCTGCCCTGTACCACGAAGCCACCAAGGTCCTGCGCATACTTGTGGTCACTCGTCAGGCCGGAAAAATCCACCGGGCGCAGCACATCTGTCTCAATGCCGCCAATGGGGGCGAAGAGCAAATTGTGGCGGAAGTAAAAGGCCCAATCGCTGGAGTACGCATGCTGCAAGCCAACCCCATTGTGATCCCAGATGTCGTGCGTATTAAATTCCGGGCCCTGGAATACAAGGTGCTTCCCTTCCGGCCGCCAAAAAAAATGGTAGTACTGAGCCACATTCCGGATATCGGTCCGCGGCACAAAGCCCGAATCGGTGTGAAAGTTCGCAGTAATGTCCTGATACTGCAACTCGTAAGTAAAGCGCCGGCCATTGCCTAAGACCACTCCCTCGTGGTTCTGCCCGAAGGTGTACCCGATGGCCGGAGGGGCGATCGAGGTGCCCGCACTGCCCGTAGCATTTAACGCGTTGACAATGGCACTTGAAGCGTAAGTAGACGAAACCACGCTGCGGAACCATGAAGTCCAATTCTTGCCCAGGCGCACGCTGGCATCCAGACCACCGACACGGTTGAAGTCGCCGTCGTATTCGCGGTCCACAAAAATCGCGCCAATACTGCTCTGCGCGCCAATGTCGTGACTGACCCGGCCCACCGCAAAATATGCGCGGGTTCCGCTAAACGGACTCTTGTCCGGAACGAGCAGGCCGGGTGAGCGATCGTCGGCGACAAAAAAACCAAGATTCCACGGACCCTGTTTGCCGGTGAGCCGAGCCCCAAAGCTCGGCTCGATAATCCGGCGCGTAAAGAGCAGCTTTGAAGTTTGATAGGCGCCAATACTCGTGTCGCTGAAAAAATTGGAATTCTCCAGGAAGAAAGGCCGCTTCTCCGGAAAGAACACCTCAAATCGCTGGTTCACCGTATTCTGCGGCTGGTCCGATTCGATTTGCGCGAAGTCAGGGTTAATGGTCGTATCAAGCACCAGGCTGTCATGGAAAACGAATTTGGAATCGAGCCCGATCTTCCCCTGAAGATCGCGATTGTCGAACGTCGGGCGAATGGGATCGCGATCGTCCACCAGGTGCGAACTGCTGAGATATCCATATGGATTGAACTGCATGTTGCGACTGGGTGAAACATCGGCCACCCCGGTGACAATCCCTTCCTGGTTGAGCCGCCCGGAGATGCGGCTGGAAACCCGCGGCCAGTAGTCATATTCATCATTACGCGCGATGTAGCGCATCAACGTTACGCCCCATACCTGATCGCTGGCGGGATGGAAACGAATGCTGCGAAAAGGAATCGACATCCATACGACATATCCCTTCGCCGTCAACTTGCCGTTCGTGTCCCAAACCGTATCGTAGGAATAGTCGGGGCCGCTGTCCTCCGACCACAGCGCGTCGGCTTGGACGCCGCGAGGATTCACGTCGAAGAGAAAACCGTGACGCTGATCGTGAAAAGTATCGAGCGTGAGTTCCACGTAGTCGTCGTCCGGAGGAGTAACCGCCTCGCGCCGCGTCATGTGCGCGCGAATCGCATGGGGATCCGCATCCCAGCAGACCCAGATCAGGTACAGGTTCGCCTGGTCATAGCCCATGTAGACGTCGGTGCGCTGAGTAGCGGGCTTGCCGTCAGATGGCTGCTGCTGGATGAAGTCGGTGACCTTCGCCAATTGGGTCGCATCACCGCGCGGTTCCATCTCGATAAAATCCTCGAGCCGTGGCGGGTTGGTCACGCGCGGAATCTTCACGCCAGCCGCTGCTTTGCCAGCCTGAGCGCCGAATATTAAGAAGATACAACCTAGAAGAACGTGGAGCCCAGGCGTCAGTCGATGAACGAGCATCGGATTTTTTTAGAATGCAGTCAAAGTGTCCAATCAGGAGTTAGACCTACTGGCAGGCGAAACGTTAGTGAGATGCTGGCATTCCCGTGCCCCGCGCTTGACATAGCCGGATACCGTCATCAACAATCGAAGGAAAGCTAATCTTGTTGCCAAGATCGTTCCTGGCTCGTCCAATCTCACGAGGTTTATTCAATGCTGCTCGCACGCATGGCTATCGTTCTTTGTCTCCCACTTATCCTTGCCGCTGTCCTTTCCGCCCAAAGCATCAAGGTCTCGCAGCCTACCATCTGGGCATCCAAGCCGGATATTGCCGCCTTCGAAAAAATCGAGACTGACCGCCTCGCCGCCGGCCAGCGCGCTATCGACACTCTGCTCGCCGCCAAAGGCCCCCGCACCGTTGAAAATACTCTGATCCCTTTTGATGAAGCCTTCCGCGAAATTGGCACCGCGGGCTACTTCGCCGGACTCATGGAGCAGGTGCATCCCGACGCCTCCTTCCGCGACCACGCCACCGCGATGTTCACCAAAGCCAGCGCCGCAAGGACCGCCATCGCTCTCAATCGCGAAGTCTACGCCGCTCTCGCGGCGCTCGATCTCTCCAAAGCGGATGCCGCCACTCGCTACTATGTGCAGCGCCAACTGCTCGAATTCCGTCTGGCCGGGGTCGACAAAGACGACGCCACGCGCGCCCGCCTCAAGAAACTAAACGATCAGGCCACCGAAGAGCAGTCCATGTTCGATCGCAACATTTCCGATGGACAGAAAGTCGTCGAGGCCGATCCCTCCGAACTCGACGGCCTGCCCCAGGATTACATCGACCGCCACAAGCCCGCAGCCGACGGCAAGGTACACATCACGACGAATTATCCTGACGCCCTGCCCGTCTTCAGCTTTGCCAAAAGCGAATCCCTGCGCCGCCGTATCACCTTCGCCTTCAACACGCGCGCCTATCCCAAGAATCTGGAAGTCCTCACCAGCCTGCTGAAGACGCGCTACGAGATCGCCACGCTGCTCGGCTACTCCAACTGGGCTGACTACAACGCCGCCGACAAGATGATCGTCAAAGGCCACAACATCGCCGATTTCATCCAGCAGGTCGACGACGCTTCCCGTCCTCTGGCCAAGCGCGAATTCGAAATGCTGCTTGCCGAAAAACAGAAGACCGATCCCGGGGCCAAAGAAATCTGGGACCACGAAAGATCTTATCTCTCGGAATTAGTGCGCCGCGCCCACTATGATTTCGATTCTCAATCCGTGCGCCCCTATTTTCCCTACACCCAAGTCAAGCAGGGAATCCTCGACGCTGCCGCTCAACTTTTCCAAGTCACCTTCCAGCAGGAACCGAACGTGCCCTCCTGGGATCCCTCGGTTGAAAGCTGGATCGTCATTGACAGCGGCAAGCCCATCGGGCGTTTCTATCTCGATATGCACCCGCGCCCCGGCAAGTTCAGCCACGCCGAAATGGCCCCCGTGCTCGACGGCATCCGCGGCAAGCAATTGCCCGAGGCCATCCTGGTCTGCAACTTCCCCGCGCCCACCGCCACCGACCCCGGCCTGATGGATTATGGCGACGTGCAAACCTTCTTCCACGAATTCGGCCACTTAATGCATCACATCCTCGGCGGGCAGCAGCCTTGGGCCGGCATCAGCGGCATCAGCATGGAATCCGACTTCGTCGAAGCTCCTTCGCAAATGCTCGAAGAATGGATCCGCAGCCCGCAAGTCCTGGCCAAGTTCGCGCGCCATTACAAAACCGGCGAGCCCATCCCCACCGAACTCGTAGACCGCATGAACCGCGCGTCCGCCTTCGGCCGCGGCGCCTGGGCCGGCCGACAAAACTCTTTCACCGCCATCTCCTACGACATTTATAAAACCAAGCCGGAGGCCGTCGATCTTGACGCGATCACGTTCGACGACCTGCGCCGCTATACCCTCTTCACCCCGCTGCCCGAAACCCATTTCTGGGCGTCCTTCGGACACCTCGCCGGCTACTCCAGCGCCTACTACACCTACCTCTGGGATAAAGTGATCGCCGAGGATTTCTTCCTCCAATTCGACCATCAAAACCTGCTGGCCGGCGACGCCCCAATGAAATATCGACGCGTGGTGCTGGAGCCGGGCGGCTCCATGTCGGCGAATGATCTGGTAAAGAACTTCCTGGGCCGGCCGCAAAACATGACCGCGTTGCAACACTGGCTGGGCGAAGAATTCGATGGAGGAACAGGAAGTTCAAAGTCGGCAGGCCAGTGACGAGCCGATTCAGGCCCGTGTCATCCCAGCTTTCCCGCCCTTAGCGCCTGGCTGGAGACCTAGCATCATGGGGGACCTCTCGATGAGGCTCCAAGTCCACGGTCCTGGTCTGGCCGGAGCCGGGAATTTGCCATTCATTGGTTGATCTCAATCGCAATGAATGATCCGCTACTCAGGCTCCATCGGCAAGAAACGTCATTTAGTTCATACCGGAGATATCGCTCGTAACTGATTCGTTGCACGCTCGGTGCCGATGGGATAACTGCGCTCTCCCTAACTCGGCGGGGCGCGCAACCGGCCACGGGAAATGAGGAGCGCCATGTCCGAAAAGATCCTTCTAGTCGACGACGACGCCAACATTCTTGACGGATTTCGGCGGGGTTTGAGCCGCGAGTTCCTGATAGAAACCGCCCTCGGCGGAGAAGAAGCCTTGAAACTCGCCACCGACAGCGGGCCCTATGCCGTCGTTGTTTCCGACATGCGTATGCCAGGGATGGATGGTCTCCAACTTTTGAGCCAGATCAAAGCCCTGTCGCCAGATACCATCCGCATAATGCTTACCGGCAACAATGAGATGGACACGGCCATCAATGCCATCAACGAGGGCAGCATCTTCCGCTTTCTGAGCAAACCCTGCAGCAAGGAGCTGATGGCCAAAACCCTGACCGCAGCGCTGGTCCAGTACGGGCTGGTCACGGCCGAAAAACAACTCCTGGAGCAAACTCTGAGCGCCAGCATTCAAGTGCTCACCGAAGTGCTCAGCCTGGTCAATCCTGCAGCTTTCAGCCGCGCCCAACGCGCCCGCCGCTACATCCGCCACATCGCACTCTCCATGAAGCTGAGGAGTCCCTGGCAATACGAGGTCGCGGCCATGATGTCCCAGCTAGGCTGCGTCACTCTGCCCCCGGAAACGATCGAGGCCGTCTACAACGGTGAGAAGCTCACTCCGAACGAGCAAGCACAATACGACTCACACCCGATTGTCGCCTTTGATCTGCTTTCGAAAATTCCCCGCCTGGAGCCCATCGCGTGGATGATCAAGCACCAGAATCAATCGACTACAGATGGAAGACTAGGCGAAACCGCTCCCCAGGAAATACGCAAGGCATCGGAAATACTCCGGTTGACCCTGGCATATGAAAGACTTATTCATAAAGGCAGTTCCCGAACCGACGCGGTCTTCACTCTCTCCCGCCAAAACAGAGACTTTAGTGAGGATTTCTTCTCCGCGCTAACGACCCTGGATCCAAACGCGGAAGAGAGCGAATTACGAAAATTCCGGATCGCAGACCTTGCCCCAGGCATGATTATCCAGCAGGAGGTCCGCACGCCCGACAATGTGTTGCTGGTTTCAAAGGGCCAGGAAGTAACTGCGCCGCTCCTTCTCAAACTCAAGAACTTCCATGCCCGCCGTGCCATCAGCGGCGATGTGACGGTCTCGATGCCTGCAACCACCCTCGCTCTTGTGAAAGGCGCTTCCTAGCCAGCAACGCCCTGGCCGCCCGCACTCTCGCCCACACGATCGCCGACAACACAGGAAACACCTTATACCCGAAAACTCTCTCGGCGGGGCATTCTCCCTAAGTGCCTCCCAGTTCGACTATTCCATCTTCCAATGCCGAACTGACCTCGCTTGTCGGCGGCGGCCAGACAGGCGTCCTCATGCGCGCCAAGGACTGGTCGCAAACGCCTCTCGGTTCCGTTGAAGATTGGCCGCAGAGCCTGCAGACTTCGGTCAGTATCTGCCTCGACTCGCGCTTCCCATCGTCATGTATTGGGGCCCGGAATTCGTGGTTCTCTACAATGATGCTTACATGGCTTTTCAAAACGCTGTCCCGGCCTGAAGCCGCATCGAGCCGTCTCTTGCCGCACCTTCCCCGCCCCCTGTAGCATCAATATTCAGGCATTCATAAGGAGCAATCATGGCCACCGAAACCCTCGCTTCCCCCGCGACTCTGGGCAGCCACAATCCAACCAAGGTCCTCAAGAATTTCATTGATGGCGAGTGGGTCGAGTCCTCGACCGGAGAAACCTTCGAAGACCGCAATCCCGCCGACACGCGTGACGTAGTCGGCATCTTCCAGAAGTCGGCGAAGGCCGACGTAGACGCCGCCGTAGACGCCGCCAAACGCGCCTTCGCCAAGTGGCGACTGGTCCCCGCCCCGCGCCGCGCCGAAATCGTCTTCCGCGCCGCCGAAATTCTCATCGAGCGCAAAGAAGACTATGCCCGCGAGATGACCCGCGAGATGGGCAAGGTGCTCGCCGAAACTCGCGGCGACGTGCAGGAAGCCATCGACGCCGCCTACTACAACGCCGGCGAGGGCCGCCGCCTCTTCGGCCCCACCGTGCCGTCAGAGATGCCGAACAAGTTCGCCATGGCCGTGCGCCAGCCCATCGGCGTTTGCGGCATGATCACGCCCTGGAACTTCCCCATGGCGATCTCTTCCTGGAAGCTGCTCCCCGCCATCGTCTGCGGCAACACCTGCGTCATCAAGCCCGCGCAGGATACTCCGCTCTCGACTTTCAATCTTGTTCGCGCCCTAACCGATGCCGGCCTGCCCAAAGGCGTAATCAACATCGTCGCGGGATTCGGCCCCGAGGTCGGAGCGCCGCTCGCCGAGCACGCCGACGTGCGCGCCATCTCGCTCACCGGATCTTCCGCCGTAGGACGCATCATCGGCGGCATCGCCGCCAAGAGTTTCAAACACTGCTCGCTCGAACTTGGCGGCAAGAATCCCATGATCGTACTCGACGACGCCAACCTCGACCTCGCCATCGAAGGCGGACTCTGGGGCGGATTCGGCACCACCGGCCAGCGTTGCACCGCCACCAGCCGCATCATCGTGCAGAAAGGCGTTTATCGCGAGTTCATCGAAAGATATGTCGCACGCGCGAAGAAACTGAAAGTAGGCAACGGCCTCGACGAAACTACCGAGATGGGCCCGGCCATCAACGAGAAGCAGCTTCAGACCGACCTCACCTACGTTGAGATCGGGAAGAACGAGGGCGCAAAATTAATGTGCGGTGGCAATCGCCTCGAACATGGCGATTACCAATACGGCTGGTTCATGGAGCCGACCGTCTTCACCGACGTGGATCCCAAGATGCGGATCGCGCAGGAAGAAATCTTCGGACCGGTGGTGTCGATCATTCCCTGCGATGGCCTCGAAGACGCCATCGAGATCGCCAACGGCATCGAGTATGGACTCTCCTCCGCGCTCTATACCAAAGATGTAAACAAGGCCTTCGCCGCTATTCGCGACCTCTACGCCGGCATCACCTATATCAATGCCCCGACCATCGGCGCCGAGGTGCACCTGCCCTTCGGCGGCACCAAGGCCACCGGCAACGGCCACCGCGAAGGCGGCATCGGAGCGATTGATTTCTACACCGAGTGGAAGTCGGTCTACGTCGACTACTCCGACAAACTACAGAAGGCCCAGATCGATAGGGCAGAATAAAACCTCTAACCACAGAGGAACGCCGTGTAATTCTGATCGATTGCCTTACCCTGTGTTCCCTCGCCTGCCCTGAGCGAAGTCGAAGGGTGCCTTCTGTGGTTAAGGTCTTCAAGCGCATGTCCCTCGCCGCAATCAGTTGTAACGTCTCGAACTTGATCAATGCGCTTGTGCCCTAGCCCGGGGTAAGAACTACTGCCGCCAAGATGGATCTTGCATCCGGATGAACTAAGAATTTGCTAATGAGTATTTGCTGAGATCGCTCCGCAATACCTTGGTGCCCTTGTGTGCGTCTCTTGCATCACCTATTGTCAGGCCTTGATGCTGCAATGTTCGAGTTAGCGCGAGCCTACTTTGCCCCGTGATTGTTCTCGCTCTTCGCATCTTCGCCCTCAACCCGCCGGTGCCATCCGGCGGAGTCTCTTCTGCACGACTCTAGCCCTGGCGTTCTGTTTGACCACCGGGTTCGTTCTCACCTCTCCGGCTCAGAAAACTCTAAAGCCTGAACGCAAAGTGCTGGTGTCAGGGAAGCCTCACTACCCCGAACCTCTCAGGCAAGCTCAAATAGGGGGCTTGGTTCGTCTGAAAGCCTGGGTACTTCCCAACGGCACTGTAAGCAACATTGAAGTCCTTGGGGGCAACCCGATCCTTGCCGAGAGCGCGGTGGCCGCTGTCAAAAGGTGGAAATTCGCGCCTGCTCCATCGCAAACCGCCGAAGAGATCGGCGTCAACTTCAACCCGCACGTGGAATAGATTTTTTCTGCGCTCTTCGCGCCGATGCGGCCACAATTCTTCCTGGCCCCGGAGTGCCTGACCTCGTCGGGGCCGTTCTGGCTATTCCTCGACTACAAGTTCGGCCTTCATTCCGCGATGGCCGAAGCCGCAAACATGCGAGCAGGCAAAGCGGAATGTCCCCGCCTTGTCGGCGGTGAACTCAATCGTGGTAGTCTCGCCTTCCTTAAGTTCTTGCTGGACGTCGAACGCTGGCAGCTTGAATCCGTGGTCATGATCGAAGGCCTTGATCAGCAGCTTCACATGCTCGCCCTTCTTCACATGGATCGAGCTGGGCGTGTACTCGTATTTCTTCGCAGTCATTTTAATCTCGTGAACGCCCGCCGTCACCCCGGTTGAGTCCCGCGCCTCGACAAGCAGCACAAACAACCCGAGCAGGCTGAAACTCAGGACCATGATGCTGGATGTCTTCATGAGATCCCCCCTTCTGAATGTTTACAATCACTGTAATCTGCGGCGCAGGCGTTGCGTGTCACCGTTCTGTCAACGTTTTGTCACGTCTTGGCATCGTGCTGTGTGCATTCTCGAAGCAGCGAAGGGCGTTGGCGATGCCAAGGCTTGTGAGTAGAATCAATGCAGCCAATACCATGCCCATCACGCAAGCGCGAGAAGTGACCGCAGCCAAGCGTCTCGAAAACGTCCGCTACGCCATCCGCGATCTGGCGTGCGTGGCCGACGAAGTAATCCAGCAAGGGCACAAAGTTCTCCCGCTGAACGTCGGCGACCCGCTCAACTTCGATTTCCACACGCCCCCGCACATCATCGAAGCCGCATACAAAGCCATGCGCGACGGCAAGAACGGCTACGCGCCATCCCCCGGCATTCCTGAAGCACTCGATGCGATTCGCGGCGAGGCTGCGCGGAAGGGCATCACCACGGTGCGCGACGTTTTCGTAACCTCCGGCGTAAGCGAAACCGTCGATCTCTGCATCAGCGCGCTGGTAAACCCCGGCGAAAATATTCTCACGCCCAAGCCCGATTACCCGCTCTACTCGGCCGTCCTGTGCAAGCTGGGCATCGCACTCGACGCCTACGATCTCAACGAAGACGACGCCTGGCAGCCCGAACTCGCCGACATTGAACGCAAGCTAACGCCCCGCACCCGCGGCATCGTGCTGATCAATCCCAATAATCCCACGGGATCGCTGTGCTCGCGGCAAATGCTCGAACAAGTTGCGGAGATAGCCCGCCGCCACCATCTCGTCGTTTTCTCCGACGAAATCTATGACAAGCTGATTTTCGAAGCCACGCCGCACATCGCCTTCGCCGCCGTCGCGCCCGACGTCCCCTGCATCACCTTCGGTGGTATGTCGAAAAACTATCTAGTCCCTGGATGGCGCATCGGATGGGGCATCGTCTCCGGCGACGCCGCGGCCATCAAGCCTTACACCGAAGGCATTCACCGCCTGCTGCGCGCGCGCCTCTGCGCCAACCATCCCGAGCAATACGCCATAAAGCCCGCGCTCGAAGGCCCACAGGATCACCTCATTGATGTGCAACGCAAACTGCGCTCCCGCCGCGATCTAACCCAGAAGTGGTGCGAGTCCACGCCGCGCCTAAGCTGCGTCGCCCCGCGCGGCGCGTTCTACGCCTTCCCCCGCATCGACATCCCCGAGAGCGACGAAGTCTTCGTAAAAGAACTCATCCGCCAGAAGCACGTCATGGTCGTGCACGGCTCCGGCTTCGGCCAGAAACCCGGCACACAGCACTTCAGGATCGTATTCCTGCCGGATGAAAAGACGCTCGCCAGCGCTTATGGGGGAATCGCCGACTTCATTCAGGGAAGATACAGTGGAACACCTTGAGCTGCCATCGCAGGACATTTGGCAACAGCGTCGGGACTGGTTCGAAAGGGAAGTACGCCGATATGAAGAAGAAGCTGCCTTCTTAGTCAGCGAACAGGCTTGCGCGCTAATCGCAGAGGCCCAGAGCTGCTTTTGTGCAGGCGCGTGGATTTCAGTCATAGTCCTAGCGTTTACTGTCATTGATGCACAGCTCAGAGAGACCGAGTTGCCAGATTTCAAAGGAAGTTCTAAGAAGCTCTTTGAGGAGCTAGGTTTCGATAGCCGTTTTCAGAAATTGAGGGAACGCAGGAACAGGATCATCCACTTGAATCCGGATGCACCAGCGATCACTGTCGACCAACAGTGGTCGAATCGCGACGAACTCGAAGTGGAGGCGCGAGAGGCGGTCTTGCTAATGCTAGAGGCTTTCTTTTCCAATCCCGCAATATAGGGCTGCAGGTCATTAGTAAATTCCCGGCAACACCGCCGGCACGCGCGCCGCGTACTCCTCAAATTCCTTCCCAAACGCCGCCCGCAGCAGCTTCTCTTCGCTGCGCACCCGGATGACCAGTCCCACCGCAAACAAAACAACCGCCACATCCAGAGCCGTGAAGTGCTCCATCGCCAGCCCCGTCGCGATGAGCATGCCCAGCATCCCCGTATAGATGGGATTGCGCACAAACCGGTACGGACCCTCCGTGATCAGCTTGTGGTCTTCAACCAGCCGCGCGGCAAAGGCCCACTGCCTGCCCAGCGTGCGCACCGCAGAACCAACCAGCCACACGGATACAACCGCCAACGCCAAGGTGCACACAGAGAATGCAATCCCAATGCGTCCCGAAACTACCGCGGCCCGCGGAAGGAACGGCTCCCACGGCGGCTGGAACCAGACCAGGAAGTAAGCACACATTTGCAGGAAAATCCCCAGCAGAGACAGCCGGTCACGTTTGGCTTCCGGCTCTTTCGGCGGACGTTTGCGAAACAAAAAAATGGCGGCGAAGACGATCCAACAAACGACGACCCCACCAAGGGCAAACAGCGCAATCGGAGCCGGATTAAACATGAGTCTTCACGCGCCTCGGGCTCAGACGCAAATTCAATCTAGAGCGAAGGAGGCGATTTGGCAATGCCACAGGACCGTACATGGGAGGAAGGACAACGTCCCTATGACCATGGTACAATGACCATGATCGAAAGGATGTTTTCCATGAAAACAATGGCGGCTGGAGCGTTTAAGGTTCATTGTCTGAAGGTCATGGATGAAGTTCAGTCGAAACGTCAGGCCGTGCTGATCACCAAGCGCGGCAAGCCGGTCGCCAAGCTTGTCCCCGTCGAACAAGAAAAGGATGATATCTTCGGTTTCCTCAAGGGCAAAGGCAAAATTGAAATCAAGGGTGACATTGTGTCCCCAGCCTTCAGCCCAGAGGAATGGGGCGATCTCTATTGATCCTGCTCGACACGCATGTGGTGATCTGGCTTGCGCAAGATTACCGGCGGATATCAACGGCGGCTCATGCTGCGATCGAGGATGCACGCAACGAAGATCGCGGATTGGCTATTTCCGACATCACACTCGTTGAAATCGCTCAACTCGCGAGCCATGGCCGAATCAATTTGATTCCGGACGCAGAAAGGGTTCTATCCGAAGTGGAACAACGCTTTGTCATCCTGCCCATTACCTCGGGCATTGCAATGCGGGCATTCACACTGCCGGCAAATTATCCGAAAGATCCGGTTGACCGCGTAATTGGTGCTACTGCGCTCATCGAAGGGCTACACCTTGTCACTGCAGACCAAGCGATCCGCCAGTCCAGAGCCGTGCCTACAATCTGGTGAACCTTGCTCCTACTCAGCAGTCTCGCCGACTTTCTCTTTCCCCGCGAATCTGCTTAAATCAAATGAGGCGTAATCCGCAACGTGCGCAGGTCTGTACAAACTGTGGTCGACATTCATTCGCACATTCTTCCGGAAGTAGACGACGGCTCCAAGTCCTGGGAAACTTCCGTCGCCATGTGCCGCATGGCCGCCGCCGACGGCATCACGCACCAGGTCGCCACGCCGCATGCCAACGACCGCTATCACTACGACCGCACCTATCTTCAGGGACTCGTGGCCCACTTGCAGGGACTCATCGACAATGCGCTCACTCTTAGCCTGGGCTGCGACTTCCATCTTTCCTACGACAATCTTCAGGATGTGCTGGCCAACCCCGCGCGCTACGCCATCGAAGGCTCGCACTATATGCTGGTCGAACTGAGCAACTACAGCGTGCCGCAGCAGACTACGGATTGCTTCACCCAACTCGGCGACCGCGGCATCACCGCAGTCATCACCCATCCCGAACGCAACCCGATTCTGCGCGAGACTCCGCAGCGCGTAGTGGAGTGGGCGGAGCAGGGTTGCGTAATCCAGGTGACCGCCTCGGCCCTCACCGGATTCTGGGGAGACCGTGTACGCCGTGCCGCGCACTGGTTGCTCGAGCGCGACGCAGTCCACGTGCTGGCCACCGACGCTCACGACACCGAGAAACGTGTTCCTGTGCTGTCCGCAGCCCGAGACGCAGTCGCGGAAATCTGCGGCGAAGAAGTTGCCGAAGCCCTGGTCGAAACCAACCCCCGGGCCGTCATCCAGTCCCAGCCTCTCCCCTATTTTCCCCGGCCCGTGCTGGGAAGCTACCGCAAGTCGCCCGGCAATTAGCCACCAGTTACCCGCAAAACAGTCATCCCTCGCAAAGCAAGGGATCTGGGTGTTTGCCTGCAGCACCCTGGAGGGCGCACGCAAGAACCAGGATCCCTCGTTTCACTCGGGATGACAAATCTGTCTTAGTTCGAGGATCGCTTCACTGCGGGCTCGATGAATCCTTCTCAGGAGATACAGCCGGCGCTTGCGCAGCCGGGACTGCAGTATTCACGCGCGCCCCCGGCTCGGCGCTATGCGAGGTGGGGGTCGAGGTTTCCGAACGCGGAGCGGCCGGCTCCGTGGTCATCGCGCTCTCCGGATTCAGCAGGTGATCGTGGCTCGGTCCCAGCCCCAGGCTGATGAGCGCGCGCGAATCGGGCACCGTCTTCGATTGCCATCCGTGATCAGCCTGATAACGCCGCATCGCCTCTTCGCTGGACTCATCCCACTTGCCTGCAGGCTCGCCTCTCAGGTAATGCTCGCGTATCAAAGCTTCCTGGATGGCTTGCGCCCGTTCAGGGTCAATTTTCTGCTGGCCGCGCGCGGTCGTCTTCTTCTTAACGATCTTGCGCGAATTCGCATATTTCGAGTTGCTGTTGTGGGTTGAGGCGGCCGTGCTCGACTTTGGATGCGCGCTTGGATGCGCACTCGATTTGGCATGCGTACCCGCCGCAGAATGCGCTGAGGTATGGGCCTTGGCGGAAGAAGATGAGCCTGCCTTTGTGCTCTTTGCCCCGGTCGTCGTGTGTTTCTTGGAGCCGGTCTTTGCAGTAGAGTTTGCCGACGGCCTCGATTTCCCAGTCGTGGGCTTCGCGGTCTTGGCCTTGGCGCTGGCTGTCTTTCCGTCAGTATTGGACGATTGCCCCAGAGCAGCCGAAGCGCAGACACACATCAGCGCGATGGCGCAACTCGCGCCCAGCCATGTTCGTATTCTCGCGCGATGCTTCGTTTCCAAAGGCAACCTCAGAGGATCGGTGGCCACTGTCCGGCGGCCAGTAAAACCCCTTTGCGTGATTCTGTCGGTTTTCACTGACCACTGACCACTGGTCACCGACCACTTTCCTTTGCGCCAAAAGCAAAACCCAACAGAAGCTGGCATTGTAATCATCCTCCACAAAGGGAGGCAATGCCAGTTCCTATTGGGTTAGTTCCAGGTTACGGAAGTGTCCCGGCCATGAAGATAGTGCCATCCGAGGCAGTCGACCCGCGCGGCCGGACCAGGAAGACCACGTCCTGTCCGCTCTTCAGGCTCGATTCCACCTTGGCGAAATCTTCTTCACTGTTTACCGGCTGCTTGTTGACTTCCAGAATCACGTCGCCGCGGCCCAGATTGATGTCCTCGGCAAACGACCCAGGCTTCACTTCCTGCACAATCACGCCTTTGCCTGCATGCATATCCAACCGCTCGGCCATCTCCGGCGTCAGCTTGCGTACCGTGATCCCAAGCTTGCTCTGCTTGGGCGTGCTGTCATCCTCGTTTCCCTTGTCCTCACCCAGGCGGGCGGCAAACAGTTTGGCGCGGTCGGCAATGGTGACAGTCGTCTCCTGCTGCTTGCCGTTGCGCAGGAAGCTAACTGTAACCTTGGAGCCCGGTTTCCGCGCCGCAATCTCCGCCACCAACTCAGCCCCTTTTGTTACTTTGTGGCCATCGACGGTGGTGATCGTATCGCCCACCTTCAGCCCCGCTGTATCCGCCGGACTTCCCGCCACTACGCTCGACACGGTCACTCCGCTGCCGGCCCCATACACACGAGCGATCGCCGGATTCTCCACCGAGTCAAACATGATCCCGATCGATCCGCGCGCCACCCTATGGTCGGGCCCGATCAACTGGTTATAGACCGTCACTACGGTATTCGAAGGCAGCGAGAAGCCGACTCCCGCGTAGGCGTTGGTCTCACTCAAAATCGCCGTGTTAATGCCGATCACTTCCCCCGCCATGTTGACCAGCGGCCCTCCCGAATTTCCCGGATTGATCGCCGCATCAGTCTGAATAAACGTCTGGAACTGTTTGCCGGGCACAATGTCGCGCCCCTTGGCCGAAACAATCCCGGCAGTGACCGTACCGACTTGCCCGAAGGGGCTGCCAATCGCCAGCACCCAGTCGCCAACTTCCATCCCATCGGAGTTGCCCAACTTCGCCGCGGGCACTTCGCGGTCCAGCGAGATCTTGATCACAGCCAGATCAGTTTCCGAATCTTCCCCGATCACTTTCGCGTCATGCTGTACGCCCGGCGGATCGTCCTGCAACCGCACCCGGATGCGGTCCGCCTTCTCCACCACGTGCCGGTTCGTAACGATATAACCCTTCGCATCCACGATCACGCCCGAACCCAGCGAGCGCTCGCGAATGGCGCCATCGCCGCCCTGGCCGCCAAAGAAGCGATTAAAAAAGTCGTCCATCTCGTTGCCGCCGCCGCCGCTGTCGTCATCGTTGGGAACCTGCGTTCCCCGCCGCCGGTGCGGGCTCTTAATGGTCGATTCCGTATTGATGTTAACGACGCTTGGCCCCAACTGTTTGGCAATCTGCGAAAACGCATTAGAAAGCTGTTGCGGTGCAGGCACCGTAAGCGGTGTCGCATCGGAACTCTTCTGGCCTTCCTTGCCCTTCACTCCGTAAGAAACTATCGTGCCGATTAAGATGCCCACCACCAAGGTAGCCACAATGCTGAATGAATAGACCCACCGACGAGTCTTCATACGCTCCCATATCGCGCGCGAATCCATATCCTACTTCCCTCCGAGAACTGTACGAACCCTTAATTATACCTGTTCGGCAAAGCCAAGAACCCGGCTAGCCAGATATCCCTCAACGCGAATCGCACTGTATTAAACACATGGGCCGGGAAAGTGTTCTGCCCGAGAGCAAAATAACTATGGGCAAATTGCTGATAAGCCAAATCAATTTTCGTAGTTCTAAATGTGGGGGCAGCCGCCCTCGGCTGTCCGTCGAGGCTCGACTGCTCTTCGTGAAAGCGGCAACGAGCCCAATCGTCTACCGGCCCTATTTCCCTTCGTAGACCGTCTTTCCACCCACCACCGTCCGCAGCACCTTGGTCCCCAGCACTTTTTCCGCGGACGCCGCCGTCACGTCGCGATCCAGCACCACAAAATCCGCCAGCATCCCCGGCACCAGCTTGCCCTTTTCTTTCTCCTCGAACTCAGCAAAGGCCGACCCGGTTGTATAAGCCGCAATCGCCTGATCCATGGTCAATCTCTCCGCAGGAAAGAATTCCTGCTTGCCGTTCTCACTCTTGCGTGTCACCGCCGCATAAAGCCCGCGAAACGGCGACACTGACTCCACCGGATAATCCGTGCCAAATGCCAGTGTCACGCCCTTGTTCAAAAACGCCGCCCACATGTAGCATTCCGCCGCCCGCTTCGGTCCCAGCCGCTCGTTCGCCCAGCGCATATCCGTAAGCAAATGGCTGGGTTGCATTGAGGCGATCACTTTCAACTGCTTGAACTGCGCAATCTGTGCCGGCGTCGTAACCTGGGCATGCTCCACGCGCAGCCGGTAATCATCGCCGCCATTGGCGGCCTTCACCTTCTGCTCGCGCGCAGCTTTCTCGGCCTCGGCAAAAGCATCGAGCGCCATCTGCACGCCCTTGTCGCCGATGGCGTGAAACCCAAGCTGGAAGCCTGCCAGCACTCGCTCCTTGGCCATCTCGTTCAGCTTCGCCGCATCGTAGCGCAGCAAGCCGGTGTTCTTGGGATCATCCGCGTAAGGTTCCAGCAGGGCCGCCGTGTGCCCGCCCACCGAACCATCCATGAAGGCCTTCAGCATCCCGGTGTGGAGCATCAAATCCGACTGCGGATGCGAATCGCGCTTCTTCCTCAAATCATCGAGGGAGTCGTTAAAGTCAAGCCACTCGGAAATGCGCGCCGTCAGCTCGCCTTCTTTTTCAAGCTCCTCGTAAATCTGGAAATTCTCCCCCTCCGGCGAATAATCCTGAGCCGAGGTGACGCCGTGTTCGGCGAGTTCGGCGAGCGCCACTTCGATACCACGGCGTCGCGTCTCGCGCGTCGGCGGTGGAATCACCGCCCGCACCGCCTGCTGCGCGGTATCGCGCAAAATCCCCGTTGGTTGCGCGTTATCATCGCGGTCAATCTTGCCGCCTTGCGGATCTTTACTTGCGAGCGTGATGCCAGCCAACTGCAGCGCCCGCGTATTCGCCACGGCAAGGTGCCCATCCACGCGATCAAAAAATACCGGGTGCCCGCCCGAAACCTCATCCAAGTCCCAGCGGCTGGGCAATGCCTTGACCGGCCAAACCGTCTCGTCCCATCCTCCGCCCAGAATCCACTCGCCGGGCTTGGCCCTCTCCACCTTCGCCAGCACGCGCTGGCGAAATTCATCCAGCGTCTTCACGCCCTTCAAATCAACGCTCAACTTCTGCAAGCCGGCAGCCGCCAGATGCAGGTGCGCATCGTTAAATCCCGGCATGACCAAGTGTCCACCCAAATCAATCACCTGCGTCTGCGGACCTTTCAGCTTCTCGATCTCGACATTCTTCCCCACCGCCTGAATACGGTCCCCGCGCACCGCAATCGCTTCTTCCCGCAGAATAGAACTGAACTGCGAGTTCGCCGGCACGCCCGTATAAACATTCGCGTGGATGAAAATAATGTCGGCCTTAGGACCAGACGTCGTTGTCGAGGCAGGAGCCGCATTCTGACCTTGCGTCTGCGCGACGGAGAACATGGCAACGACAGCCAGGACAACGACGATCCAGTCACGAAGTGACGGCAGGTGGAAGCCCGGGCACGGCAGTGCCGGGCAGCGGTGAAAAGAGAGAACGAGTCCCGGAGGGACGGCACAACTTCCCTAATACATTCGGCTGCAATGTCGCAGATTTCCCCATCATTCCCCCGCTCCGGCCAGAGCCAGCATCGTCAATAAAATCCGCTTCAATCCCAACTCCCGCCCGTTGGAATCGAACCACTCTTGCAAGGTATGTGCTCCACCGCCCGATCCGCCGCCGCCGATCGCAATCGCCTCCAGGCCCAGCGATAATGGAATGTTCGCATCCGTCGACGCCCGCTGCACCTGCGCCGCATTATTCAACTGCAAATCCACTGCCCGCATCACCTGCAAAATCCGCGCGCCTCCGGCCAACTCTCCCGCCGGACGGTTCCCAATCGCCACCACCTCGCAATTCACTCCTGGCCGCCTCTGCACGGGCGACCGCATCTCCGCCGCCAGCGTCCCATCTTCCACTGCGCGATTCAGCGCCAGCCGCAACGTCTGCTCCAGCCGCTCCATCTCCGCCATCGAAGTCGAGCGGATATCCACCTTCATGCTCGCCGACTCCGGAATCGAATTCACCGATGTCCCGCCGCGAATCACCCCAATGTTGAAAGTTGTTTTCGGCGATGCCGGCACCGGAGTTGCGGTGAACATATCGACGGCACGCGCCAGAATCACAATTGGATTGGGCGCGCCAAAATCACTCCACGAATGCCCGCCCGGACCGCGCACGATCACTTCAAAGCGCCGGCTGCCCAAAGCCTCGGCCACAATCGTGTCGGCGCCCGCGCCATCCAGCACCACGCTGTAGGCTATCGAGTCCTTCCAGCGTGGCGTAGAAAAAATATGCCGCATCCCGCGCAGGTCTCCCTCACCCTCTTCACCCACATTCCCGATAAACACAAACGGCAGCCCATGCCGCACTCGCACCGCCCGCAGCAAAGCGGCAATCCCAAGCATCGCCGCGACACCAGCGCCATTGTCGGAAACTCCCGGCCCATAAAGCCGGCTGCCCTGCTGCCGGATGTTCAAGGGCGTGCTAGCCGGAAACACAGTATCGATGTGCGCGCTAAGCGCCACGTGCCGCCGCCCCAGTCCAGATCCCATAAACCCAGGATGCACGCCAAACACATTCCCCACATCGTCAATGCGAACATCGTCCAGCCCAACTTCGCGAAATCGCTCGGCCACCCAGGCCCCGCGCGCCGACTCTCCAAACGGAGGCGCTGGAATCCGCGCCATCTCCATCTGCCACTGCGCCAGTTGCGGCTCCTGCGTGCGCAGCCAGTTAAATGCCGACCGCACCTCGGGTGAAGCCGCCAGCCGCGACACGTCCTGCCTGCACCGCAGGCGAAATGTCCGGCAAGTCCGCACGTGGGGGAGTGGGAGCCATGGAGAGTATTCGGTCATCTTACAACGCGCGGGAGGGAATGGGGATTGGCTAATGGGGGAAGGGCAGGTTACGCCAAGGTGGTAATCGCGTGCGCGAGAAACACACATCTGGGTGCCCCATTTCTCGCGTTCTTTGCGAGAGGTGGGGTTTTTTCTCGTCGCCGCAAACATCATCCCCTCTGCCGCGCTTCAGCTTCCGCCAACCACCCTCGTCGCAGCTTCTCAGCCGGAATGCCCGACAGCAGAGGCTTGATATCAAGAATAGGCGTCCCATCCAGCATGTCGACACCCCGCACATGCAACGCGCAACCCTCGCGCCGAAGCAACTCAATAATGGTTAGCCCAATCGGGTTCGGACGCCGCGGAGATCGCGTCGCAAACACGCCATGCGGTCGATTATCGGAAGGCGGCGCACCCAGCAGTGCAAATCCCTCCGAGCGATCAAACTCCCAGAGCACGATCAGATGCGAGAAGCCTTCAATGTCAGTAAGCCCCGCCTCAAACTCCGGCAAGATCGCGAGCACACCATCCGCCTCGTGTTTAGCCCCAAGTCCCTTGGGAACCTGGCTCGCATCCTTGTAAGGACTTTTCACAAATCCAATCGCCCGCGAGGTAAACATAAGCGCGCACCTCCATTTCCTGTCCGCACCTTTCCTATACTCACCCGAGTCGCGAACCGACACTATTCACTAGCCCCGCACGTAAGAGCCCGGGAGGCAGGCGGCATGAAACCGAATGCCCTCCCTGACGGCACCCCCAGGGTATGCGATGGTCGGACGGCGTAATCCGAACTTTTCCACAGCCCTCCCATGTGACATCTAACCTTGCGGCGACAAATAAATCAGGAGATGATAATCAAGGCGGACCGAGTGCCGCGCGTCGCAGTGGCGAGACCGGAAGTTCCTTGACAATTGATTATCCACCAGCTAACTCCTTATTCCACAATATTTTGCAAGTAACTACTTTGTTATCGATAATTTAGGAGGCTTACCAGCAGATCCGCCCGATAGATCTTTACTGATTCCAAAGGACTTAGCAAAAACGCCACCAATCTAAAGCATTGATAGCAAAGATTTTACCTATAAGCCTTTTAGAATCAAGATTTTAGCGGGATCAATTTCGCTATGTGACTGATTCGAGAGATTTTAATAGAATTGATCTGCGTTTTTTATTTTGATCTGGATCTAGGCTGGCCGGCTCTCGACGCCGACCCTCTGCTCCACCGCAGCTACCAGCTTCTTGGTCGCCGGAACCTCAATCCCATGCCGCCGGGCGCCGCGCAGAATCGGCCCCGCAATCGCGTCCAGCTCCGGAGTCCTATGCTGATCGACATCCTTCTGCATCGAGCTCCGCATGTTTGCAGGAAAGGCCGTCACGCCTGCCAGCACGGCTTCAGCATCAACCTTCGCGCCTTCAGCCACAGCAACGGCGCAAGCCTCTCGAACGCAAGCCTCGCCCAAACTCCGCCACTCCGGGTCGGAAGGACTTCGCCGACAGTCTTATTGGCCGCCGTTGTGGTCAAAGCAAACGGCGCCAGAAACACCAGCTTGCCCCACATCAGCGTCGGCTCATCGTCGATGAAGCGGCAGGCGAAGCCGATCTGCTAAAGCTGATCGACCGTGCCGCCAAGCAAAGCCCGCCCAGCCGACAACACGTTCAGACGCGCAAATGGAGATGCGATGCACAATGTAGCCCGGACGCACGCGCTCCATTTCACCCGCAATCGTCGCCGGGATCACACGCTCTGCCCCGTACCGCGCGCGCAGCAAAGCAACATGGTCAATGCCATTCAGCAGCGGAACGATCCCTCTCACCGCATCAGGATTTCTGAGCGCGGCCAGCGCCGCCTCCAACTGCGTAGCCTTCACCGTAATCCAAAGCACATCGACGGGAGGCACTTCGGTCGCGAGCCCAACATCCACTGTGAAATTGCCGAAGGGGCTGTCGAGATGAAGTTGCTTGGGATACTTCCCAAAGCCTCGCGCCTGACCACCAGCGTGACGGAATCTCCGGCGTGCGCCAGGCAAGCGCCAATCAGGCCGCCAACCCCGCCGGCCCCAAGAATCGCATGTCGCAAAGGTTTGGAGACGTTATCGGACATGTAACCTTAGATTCGCGCAAAGTCAATTTTGCTTCACGCCGGCCGGCAAACACTCCGCAACCTCGGCATCGGTGAGTGTATGGTCGCTCGCCTTGGCGCGGTGATAGATGCGCTCCACCAAATCATCAGTCGCCGCAATGCCGCGCCGCTCCAGCCAGAACAGCACATTCGACTTCCCGCTCATCGGGCCGATGTCGATGATCTGCTCCAGCCCAAACATATGCGAAGGCACACCCGAGTAAACCGTGTTGGCCAGCACAACGTCGTTTTTCTCGAACGCCTTGATCATCGCCGCCGCATGCACGCCAGTCGCCGTGCGAAACGCATCCTCGCCCACCACGGGATAATTCGCCGGAATCGGCACGCCCGTAGCCCGCGACACCGCCTGGCAATACTGTTTCAGCTTGGTAAGGTCCTGCTCCGCCCACGGCGCAATGTCCATCAGCTTCAGATTCACCAGCATCTGATCCATCTGCGTATTGCCCACGCGCTCGCCCAGTCCTGATCGCGCACCCGTGAACGCAATCCGCGCCCGCGATCAGCGCCGCCATCGAATTGGCAATCGCCAGCCCGCGATCGCTGTGCCCATGCCAGTCCACGCGAATCTTTTCGCCGGAAGGTTTCACCACTTCTTCAATCACAAACCGCACCAGCGCCAGAGCGCCCATCGGCGTAGCGTGCCCGGCGGTGTCGCAGATCACGATCGCCCGCGCGCCACAACTAATCGCCGTCGAATATAGCCGCTTCACCGTCTCCGGATCGCAGCGCGATGTATCTTCAGTGACGTACATCGACGTCGAGCCCCAGCGAAACCGCATATTTAACGGCCTTCTCGGTGGTCTGCAAAAGAAAGTCTTCGGACCATCCTTCCGTAAATCGCCGGATAGGGCTCGATCCAATAAACGTGGCAGCCTCAATCGGCAGGCCAGTTTTCTGTACGATCTCCGCAATCGGGCGTATATCGTTCTCGTGCGTCCGCGCCGCGCAGTTGGCGCGAATCTTCATCTTCTGCGCAACGATCTCCCGCGCCAGAGCCGTCACATGCTCGACCGCACGCGGGCCAGCGCCCGGCAACCCGAGATCAAGCGAGTTGATCCCCAGCGCCTCCATCAGATGAAGAATCTCAATTTTCTCGGATATCGAAGGATCGCGCACCGAAGGCGACTGCAGCCCGTCGCGCAGGCTCTCATCATTGAGCAGCACCGGCCCCGCCGGCTTCAATCCCGGCGGATAATTCTTGTTCCAGTCGTAGATGAGTTCGGAAGTGTTCATAAGAAGCTCTTAGCTAGTTAGCCAGTACCTTTAGCTACCGCGAATGGTCGCCCTCGAGCAGCCGCTTCTGGCTAGAGCTTAAGAGCCAATAGCTAAGAGCCGGATCATTTTTCTTTCGGCGGCAAGGTCAGCCCAAAGACCGAAATCATTCCCTGGCCCGCGACGTTCACCTTCGCCTCCGCGGGATTCGGCAGATACAGAGTCTGGCAATGCTCGCAGCGGTAAACCTCGGCCTCTGGTCCCCAGGCTTTTTCTGCATCGCCGCAAGCTTGCTCGATCACGTCGGTCCAGTAGGACCAGCGCTTCAAATGGCCGCCGCAGAACTTGCCCTTTTCGTTTTTCTCGTTGCAGGCGCGCTGTCCCGCCTTCTTGATCTTGACTTTGTGATGAGGAAGCTGCGCAGGATTTTGCGTGCCCGAAGTTGCCATTTCGCCAGTCGCCAAAGCGCTTACCCTCGTTCGAGCGGCGCTCGCGCCGCCGGATTCGGCCCTACGAGCGTCATTGTACTCGAAGCCGAAGCGGGGCCAAAGCCATGTCGCTGTAAACACGATGTCGTATGCTATGGTCTTCTCTAAAGGCGGGCAACGCCAGAGTGAGCCTTTATGAACCGTGAACTTTTGAAACACGATCCTCTGAGCCACGATCCGACTCCCGCGAAAACGACTCTCCTGACCGGCGCGGCGATTCTTCTCCCGCTCTCGTTTCTGCTGGGACCAACCAGCGCCCAAACGCCGCACAAAAGCGCTGCGCGAAGCGCCGCTCCCACCAGCATTCAACTGGAACTGGTGCGCACCGAGACCGGCTTCTTCGAAGCCTGGAAGACGATAAGGATCAAGCTTACTTTCGCGAGCACATGCCGGAGAACGGAATCTTCTGGAGCGACAGCGGGACTCTCTCCCGCGACCAGCAACTCGCCGAGCAGCAAGCTTCCGCGAAAACCTGCACCGTGGAAGGTTATGGCCTCTCCGATTTCGGAGCGCTTCCGCTGGCCGCCGGCGCATACCTGCTCACCTACAAAGCCGAGCAGTACGCCACTTGCAACGGAGAGAAGACGCCCGTCCACATGAACGGCAGTTCGATCTACATTTTGAAAGCCGGCCGCTGGCAGGCCATTTACCGGGCGGAAGTGCCGCTCAAGAATCAGAGCTAATAAATTCAGGCAAGGAACAGAGCCGGAAACTCATGATCACAATTGTTTCAGGCCTGCCACGCTCAGGCACTTCGCTGATGATGCAAATGCTGGCTGCGGGCGGGATGCCCATCCTCTCCGATGGCGAACGCCAGGCAGACGCGGATAATCCGCGGGGCTATCTCGAATGGGAGCGCATCAAGCAACTCCCCAAAGACCCGGCCTGCATTGCCGAAGCCGAGGGCAAAGCGGTGAAGGTAATCTCGCTGCTTCTGCTTTCGCTGCCCGAGGGTCACGAATACCGCATCATCTTCATGCAAAGACCGCTCGCGGAAGTGCTGGCCTCGCAGGAAGTGATGCTGCATCACCGCGGAACCGCCAAACCCGGAGCAGACGCTTCCGTCATCGCCGCGGCCTTCGAGAAGAACCTGCGCGCAGTCAACGCGTGGCTCGACAGCAAGCCCTATGTGAAGACCCTGCGCGTTCCGTATCACGAAGTGCTGCGCGATGCAGAGGACATCGGGCGGAAGCTCACTCAGTTCTTAGGAATCGACTTGAATGTGGAAGCCATGACCCGCCAGGTGGACGCGACGCTCTACCGCAACCGCTCCAAGTAATGCACTGCGGATCGCTTCAGAATTCCCGCTTTGGCTTGGCCTGATCTGCGCCCACGCGCCCCACGGTAATTTCAGCCTTGTAGTAGCTCTCGCCTTTCACCGGCTCTGCCCGCCATGCGGCGCAGAATCGCGATCTGGCCAACGTGAGTCAGCGCGTCGGCAATCGGTCCCTGAAAAAGTTTTTCCGGCGGAGCGTGCAGCGGTTCGGTCGAAGCCAGATAATCGTCGAACTTTTTCAACGCGGCGAAAAAGCGCTCGACTTCTTTCTCCCACGCGCAGAGGCTTTGAATCGTGCCATTCGCGCTTCCCGATCGCTATCGAGAGCGCCCAGTCCATCAGGTCGCCAATGTGCGCGAGAATCTGCCCCGGCGTGCGCACGCCTTCGGCGGCATGAAACTCGGCAAATCCCTCAGGCGCATTGCGGACGGCTTTGCCTCCGCGATAAGCCAGCGTGGCCAGCGTGTGACGCAGCAGTTCGCGTTTCGGATCTGAATTCGCAGGATCGCTCATGGATCACCTCTCGGTTCTCAGCAGAGTCCTCGTCATCCCGACCGCCGAGCGCAAGCGAGGGGCGACGAATCTCGGTCTTGCACGGTATTGGTCTCTAGGTACTGGGTTCTAAATTCCAGGTTCTCGCTACTCACAACTTCTTGCGCACCAACACGCCAGCGCACGCAGCGCTCCCCGCACACGCGCTCCCCAACCCGCGGGCAAACTGGATATCCAGAAATCCTTCCATCTGCCGCGCGAAACTCGCGCCGTAGCCGTACCACCAGACTTTCTTCATTCCCGGCATTAGGTCCACATCCAGATACTTCAGCCGCACCATTTCTTCCAGGCCGAAGCGTCCGTGCGTGCGGCCCACGCCGCTCGACTTTACGCCGCCGTGCGGCGCCTCGCTGATGCCGAAACACGAAACCACATCGTTCACCATGACTGTGCCCGCCTGAATGCGGCGCGCCAGGCGCTCTCCGCGGGCGCGAGTCGCGAGTCCACACGCTCGCCGCCAAACCATATTCCGAATCGTTGGCCAGCTGCACGGCTTCGTCGTCGCTCTCGAACGCCATGACCGGAAGCACCGGGCCGAATGTTTCCTCGCGCATGATGCGCATTTCATGCGTCACATCGGCCAGCACCGTCGGCTGTATAAAAGTTCTTCCCGAGTTCTGGAGACGCGCGACCCTCCGGCCAGAACCCGCGCCCCGCGCGCCACGGCATCTTCCACGTGCGCCTCCACAATCTGCAACTGGCGCTCGTGGATCATCGGACCCACGTCAGTCTCGCGGTCCATCCCGGTCCCCACGCGCAGCTTGTTTGTCTTCTCGACGCAAGCGCGAAGAAATGCTTCATACAGACTGCGATGCACGTAGCAGCGCTCGACCGACAGGCAGGTCTGGCCCGCATTCACGAACGCTCCCCACACCGCCGCGCTCGAAGCCACGTCGACATCGGCATCGTCGAGCACCAGCATGGGATCTTTGCCGCCCAACTCCAGCACCACGGGCAGCAGGCGTTCCGCCGCAGCCGCGGCGATGCGCTTGCCGGTAGCCACGCTGCCGGTGAAGACCAGCTTGTCTATTTGCGAATGAATCAGCGCCGCGCCGGTTGCGCCGTCGCCCACCACCACCTGAAAAACATCCCTCGGCACGCCCGCCGCGTGCAGCAGCGACTGCAGCTCGAGCGCCACCAGAGAAGTAAATTCTGAGGGCTTCAACACCACCGCATTCCCCGCCACCAGCGCCGCAAGCGTCTCAGTCGCGGGAATCGAAAACGGATAATTCCACGGCGAAATGATCCCGACCACGCCGTAAGGCTCGCGCACCAGCCGTCCGCTCTTGAGCTTGGTGGCGAGATTTGCCGTGAGGAACCGGCTCGTCGCGCAGCAGGCGATAGGCGTTGTCGATGAGGAACCGCGCCGCATCGAGCACCACCAGCACCTCGGTGGTCAGAGCTTCGGCGACGGGCTTGCCGGCCTCGCGGGTGATGGCCTCGGCGATTTCTGATTTCTTCTCGAGCAGCCTGCGCTGAAACTCGCGCAGCACAGCGATCCGCTTGCGCACGCCGATCTCAGCCCACGCCACCTGCGCCGCACGCGCCCGCGCCACGGCCGCGTGAACTTCACTTTCGCTCGCGCACTCCATCTCGCGCAGAACTTCGCCCGTCGCCGGATTCACCGACGAAACTTTGCGCAGCCGCGATTTGAGGTCCGTAGCCATGAATCTACGATTCCGCCGAAAGTACACGACCACGCTTCTTCAGTACTCCACGTTCACCAGATACAATCCGCTCGCCGGCGCAGTCGCTCCCGCTGCCGAGCGGTTGCGTGCCTCCAGTATTCGCGTGACATCTTCGGGCCGCAGCGTTCCTTTGCCCACCAGAATAAACGTTCCCACCAGGTTGCGAACCATGTGGTGCAGGAACCCTGACCTTTCACCGTGTAGACGAACTCGTCTCCCTGCCGCTCCCAGCTCGAAGAAAAAATCCGCCGGATGTTCGAGACACGGTTGCGCATCCTCTCGCGATCCACGCTCCGGATCCGGATCACGCGGCAAACGAAGTGAAATCATGCTCGCCCTCCACCAACCCCGCCGCCCGCGCCATCGCCTGCTCATCCAAAGGATACGGATAGTGCCACACGTACCTGGCCAGAAACGGCGGACAGATCGCGGCACGATAAATCCGGTACCGATAAGTTTTTCCTCGCGCCGACTTGCGGGCGTGAAAATCCGCTGCCGCCTCTTCCACTTCCAGAACCCGCACCGACGCCGGCAATATGTCGTTCAGCGCCTTCACGAAATTCGCCGCCGGGACTGAAGACTCCGTGACAAATGTCACCACCTGAGCCAGCGCGTGCACTCCCGCGTCGGTCCTGCCCGGAACCCTGAGGCAATACTTTTTCGCCGGTGATTCGTCCAATGGCTGAGGCAAGTGTGCCCTGCACCGTCACTGCATCGGGCTGCACCTGCCAGCCGGCGAATTCCGAGCCGTCATAGGAGAGAATCAGTTTGAGATTGCGCATGCGATCTTTTAATTTTTGCAGCCGCGAGTCCCACTGCCACGCCGCGGCTCATCCAACTCATTTCATGCGACCGGCTTTGCGTGCAATCGGCGTGATTCCCGCTGCTGCGAGAAGCGCTTGACCATCGCCAACACTTTATCAGTTTCAACTCCCCAGGTGCTCGAGGCGGGGCGGACGCACGAGAACGCTCGCAAGAGGGTCCGTCGCGTCGGATATACTGGTGCGTTTCACCAAACTTTCGACTTGCTCTTGTTTTTCGGGCGCTTTTCAGGAACTCAGAGTGCTTCCGGTTGCGTACCAACATCTGAGCAGAGCTTTCATTTTTGACTAGATCCGTTTGGGAGATCCGGTTGTCTCGCGCCGTAAATCAAGTGCTTTTGCTGCAAAGCCGTAACGAACCCTTAACGAACTAGGTTTAACCAACGGAGATGAGTAGATGCCATTTGCACGCTTAACCTCAACCATCCGGCTGATCGCCGCCGCAGTTTTATTCGGAACATTGACCCTCGCAGGTTGGGCCCAGGAACCGCCCGCCGCGCCCGTCCCGCAGAACACGCCGGAGACGCGGCCGCTTCCTGTGCTGAATTATTCCCAGCCGGTATCGCATTTTCCTAACCCGATTGGGCCATACACAGCGCGGCATGTGGCAGCTCCGAACCTGGCCAACACGGCGCGCATTGACCAGTTCATGCGCGATGGCAAGCTTTATCTCTCGCTCAACGACGCCATCGCGCTGGCGCTGGAGAATAATCTCGATATCGCCATCGCGCGTTACAACCTGAATATCGCCGATACTGATGTGCTGCGAGCCAAAGCCGGCGCCGCGACCCTCGGCGTTCCAGCCGGAGTCGTGCAGAATACGCCCGGCGGCGGCGTGGGCGGCATTGGTGGCCAAGTCGGCCGGGGCTTCCACTGGGGGCACCAGCCTCGGCGCGGGCGGCACGGCGCCGGCACCAACGGCTTGGTCAGCTCCACTCTGGGTTTTGGACCGACTATCAACAGCTTCGATCCGGTCGTCACCGGAACGTTGCAGAACGATCATTTCAGTCAAACCGCCACCAGCATCTTCCAGGGCGTACTCCCCGGCACGCAGTCTGGCTCAGAATACTGGCACGGTAAACTTCGCCTACAACCAGGCTTTCCAGTGGGGCACGAATCTCACCGTGGGCTTCAACAACACACGGCAGACCACGAACAGTTTTTTTTCCAGTTTGAGTCCTGCTCTGAACTCCAATTTCAAGGCAACCATCACTCAGCCCTTGCTGCAGGGGTTCGGATTCGCGGCTAATACGCGCTTCATTCGCATCGCCAAGAACAATCGCGAACTCTCGGACGTGGCCTTCCGCCTGCAGATCATCGACTACCGTCAACCAGATTCGAAAACATGTACTGGGATCTGGTCTATGCGTATGAGAATGCGCGTGTGCAGAAAGAATCGCTGGCCTTCGCCGACAAGACACTTTCCGATACGAAGAAGCAGGTCGAGATCGGCAGCCTGGCGCCCATCGAAGTGGTGCGCGCGCAAAGTACAGTCGCTCAGGATCAGCAAGCCTTGACGATTGCACTAACCAACCTGCAGTTGGAACAATTGCTGATGAAGAACGCGCTCAGCCGCACTCTGCAGGATCCAGATCTTGCCAGGGCAGAAGTGATCCCCACCTCGACCATGGACGTTGCCCGCGAACGAAGCGGTACATACCTACGCGAGGATTTGATTAACGACGCGTTGCGCCACCGGGCCGAACTGGTCGAACCGCGCATTCAGCTCAACAGCCCGAGCTCAGCAACAAGGCGGTCCGTAGCGCGCTATTGCCGTCGGTCAACCTGTTTGCCTACTACGGTGGGGCGGGAGTGGGCGGCAATCAGAATCCACTGGCAATACTTGTGCCCGAGAGTCCTGCTCCCAGCAATTCGGCTGCGCAATGGAACCGGGCACGCTTCACGGGATATTCCCGTCGACCCCCATCGGGTCCACTCTGAATCAGCTGGTCAATTCCACGAACCCTGATAAAGGAGTCGGCCTATCTCTAAACGTTCCGCTGCGCAACCGCGCAGCCCAGGCCGTGCAAATTCGCTCGGAACTGGAATACCGGCAGGCCCAGATGCGGCTGCAGCAGATCGAAAACCAGATCAGCATCGAGGTACGCAACGCGCAGTTCGGAGTCGAACAGAACCGCGCCAGCGTATCCTCCGCCAAAGCTGCGGTGGACTATGCGAGGCAGTCGCTGGATGCCGAACAGAAGAAATATCAGTTCGGCACTTCGACCACAACCTTGGTCCTGCAGACACAAAGCGCGCTGGCCACGTCCGAGTCTACTTTGACGTCGGCCATGGCGGCTTACGAAAAGTCGCGCATCGAACTCGACCGCGCCACCGGCGTCACTCTCGATCATGCCGGCATTAGCATCGACGATGCTGCCAAGGGCCAGGTCACGCGCCTGCCCAGCGTGCCCGGCATCGCGCCGCGCAAAGATTTGCCTTCCGCAACTCAGCGCGGCGCCGCAGCAGCAGTAATCACCCTCGTGCTTTGTGCAGCGCCGCCATTCATCGGGATGGCGGCGCTGCCACGCGCTCCTCCATCTCTTCATCTAACAATTCTTTACAATCTGCGCCCGTTTCCAGCGCTTCCATCCCGCTAAGATGGAGCGACGGCCTTATTTTCCGCATCCAACTTTCGAAATCGAATCTTGTATTTTCAGAACCAATGCAGCACTGTTCCTACTCAAGGAGACGAACCATGTCTTTACCCTTGCCTCAAATGATCGCGGTCCCCCGGCGATTCACTCTGATGGTGACTGCCTATGCCATTTTCTCCTGTATGGTGTTGTCACAGCCTTTGCGCGCGCAGGATGTCCCCGCCGCCCCAACGCCGCAGGCCACGCCGGTTCCCGCCCAGCCGCAGGCGGTGCACTTGCAGGATTATTCCAAGCCCCGCCCTGCCTTCCCTCATTTCCTCCAGCCCTACCGGGCGCAGCAAGTGGCGCAGCCGAACCTGAACAATTCGCCACGCATTGACTCGCTCATGCGCGAGGGCAAGATTTATCTCTCGATTGACGATGCCATCGCGCTCGCCCTGGAGAACAATCTCGACATCGACATCGCCCGCTACAACCTGAACATCGCCGACACCGATTATCTGCGCGCCAAGTCGGGAGCGAACATTCTTGGCGTCAACGCCGGCATCGTGCAGAACACTCCCGGCGGCGGCGTAGGAGGACTGGGCGGAACGGTCGGCTCCGGCACGGGAGGCACCACGGTCGCTCCCAGCGGCGTAGGCACAGGCACCAATGGGCTGGTCAGTTCCACGCTTGGCATTGGCTCCCCCATCACCAGTTTCGATCCAGTCGTCACCAGCACCTTGCAACTCGACAAGAACGACACCGAGTCCGTCAGCGTCTTCAGTCCCGTTCCGGTGGTGGGCCAAAATACTTACACCGCCAACTTCGCTTACACGCAAGGATTTCAATGGGGCACAAACGTTACCGCCGGATTCAACAATACACACATCACCACGAACAACCCCACCAGTCTGCTGACGCCCGAGGTGAATTCGAACTTTCAATTCAGGATCACGCAGAATTTGCTGCAGGGTTTCGGCACGCTTCCCAACCTGCGTTTCATCCGCATCGCCAAGAACAATCGTGAAATTTCCGACGTCGCCTTCCGCTTGCAAATTATCACCACCGTTGATCAGATCGAGAACATGTATTGGGATTTGGTATTCGCCTACGAAAACGTGCGGGTGCAGCAGGAGGCTCTCACCTACGCGCAGAAGGCGCTGACTGACACCAAGCAGCAGGCAAAAGTCGGCACCGTGCCGCCTATTCAGGTGGTGAGCGCGCAGAGCACGGTTTCGACGGACGAGCAGAACCTGATCGTGGCGCAGAACAACCTGCAGCTTGAACAGTTGCTGATGAAGAACGCGATCAGCCGCAGCATTGAAGATCCGGTGCTGGCTGAAGCCGACGTGATCCCTACCTCGACCATGCAGATTCCGCAGGAGGAAGCGGCCGTTCCCACACAGGATCTGGTCAATCAAGGCCTAGGCCATCGTGCGGAACTGGCCGAGTCGCGCATCGATCTCAACTCCCGCGACCTGAGCAGTAAAGCTGTTCGCAACGCCATGCTGCCCACGCTTGATGCCTTCGCCTATTACGGAGGATCGGGAGTGGGGGGGAACGTCAATCCGCTCGTTCCCTCTTGCCAAAAGGATCCAGCCGCGAAGTTCTGTTACACGCAAAGCCAAAATCCGCCGCCGTTCCAAACCGCAACCACAGTCGGCTACGGCGGCACTCTCAACCAGCTCGTCAACTCCACCGCGCCCGACAAAGGCATTGGCCTCACGCTGAACATTCCCCTGCGCAATCGCGCAGCCCAGGCCAACCAGGTTCGCGCGGAACTGGAATACCGCCAGGCCCAAGTGCGGCTGCATCAACTGGAGAATCAGGTGCGCATCGAAGTGCGCAACGCTCAGTTTGACGTGAAGCAGAACCGCGCCGCGGTGCAGGCCGCGCAGTATGCGGTCAACTTCGCCCGTCAGACCCTCGACGCCGATCAACAGAAACTGAAAGTGGGACTCACCACGTCCACCGCGATCCTGCAGGATGCCTCAGTCCTAACCACTTCTGAATCGAATCTGGTTTCCGCCAAAGCCGCCTACGAGAAATCGCGCATCGAACTGGATCGCGCCACGGGATTGCTGCTCGATCATGCCGGCATTGACGTTGCCGAGGCCACCCGCGGACAGGTCACCCGCCTGCCCAGCGTGCCTTACGCGGTTCCACGGCAGGAGACTACTCCGCAGCCCGCGCCATCGCAGACTCCGCCAGCAGGCCAGATGTAGGCACAAGGCGTAACTAGAAAGATTCCTCCCTGAGCCGGAGACAGCCTCTCTGTCAGGCTCAGCACAGGCATTTGGCTGTTTTTTCGCATTCCAAAATCAACCATGTAGCACTCTAGGGCCACTCGTTCCCGTATCGTGCCATTGTCAGGATTCACTCGCGGCCTGAGGATACTCGCAACTGGTGACGCGAGTGCGAATCGAAAGACACGAAATGCCGGAGACGAATCCAAGGCCGGAGCTGATTAAACCGCAGGCCGGGCTCGAAAACAAGCAAACCGCCCGCCTGATGATCGCGCTCACTCTCCTGCTGGTTGCGCTCTCCGTAGTCCTCGTGAAAGACCGTGAATTCTGGTTTGGCTCGGACACGGTTGCCGAATCAAGTGCTGCTGACTCGGAAAACATTTCAAACTCATCTGCCGCAGCCGCCAAGACCGCTCAAGCGCCCGTCACGCCAACTTCGTCTGCAAAGAACAAGGTTGCCTCGAAGTCTCCCACTCCCGCCGTCACGGCTTCGTCTCATAAAGCCGCAGCTAGTCTTTCCTCAGAAACCCCGGTCACTAGCCCAGCCTCGCCCTTGGTCGCGACCAATCGGGTCGCTCTTCCTGCGATGGATGTCGAAGTGGTTGCGGGCGACACGCACCGCATGGTTCGATCCGGAAGCAATGTAGCGAAGGTAGAAATTCCCACCGACTCAAACCGCACTATCACGTCGTCAGCGGTAAATCTGCAAACGAGCGCGGTCGAGCGCGAGCATCTCTCCTCGGCAAGCGTTCCGGAACTGCGGCAGACTGTGGAGACGACCTATCCATTGCTGGGACAGCACACCAGGGTGCAGGGCTCGGTAGTCCTGCAAGCGGTGGTCGGCGCTGACGGCGTGATCGAAAACCTGCGCGTCCTGAGCGGCCCCGCCGTTCTGGCTACAGCAGCGGAGCAAGCAGTTCGCCAATGGCGATTCAGGCCCTACATGCAAAATGGGCAGCCCGTCGAGACCAAAGCTAGAATCACCGTCAACTTCACGATCCGAATCTCCGACGACGCCAAGTCGAGCTAACCCTTCTGAGCCAGACCTGATAAACGATACCTGATAAACTCGCCCGTGATGGAACGACCGAACCTTCCTGCCATCCCGCGCTCTGTGTGGTGGATGGCACTGCTGTCACTTGTTCTGCAAGTGGCGGCGATCGGAGTTTTCCGCCAGTACCACACTCGTCCCGGAGAAGATAATTTCGGCTTTGGTTTTGAGATGGGTCGCGTGGGCCGCTCCATCGCGCTGGGCCAAGGCTTCAGCAATCCTTACCGAGGCAATACCGGCCCTACGGCCTGGGAGCCTCCAGTTTATCCCTACTTGATCGGCGGGGTCTTCAAAATATTTGGCATCTACACCTACGCTTCGGCGTGGGTTCTACTGTCGATCAACTGCGTCTTCGCCGCGTTGACCACGATTCCGGTTTATCGAATCGCTCAGAGAACTTTCGGCCCGGGCGTCGCGCTGTGGTCGGCGCACGCCTGGGCGTTGAATCCCTATGTCTGGTACTGGTCGATTCATTGGATTTGGGATACAACTTTCACTCCGCTGATACTGGCATTGATCTTTCTGGTCGCACTGGAGTTGGAGGATTGGCCAGGCTGGCGAGGATGGATTTTATTTGGCGCATTGTTTGCCGTGGGAGCGCTGGCCAATCCTGCAATGCTCGCCTTTCTGCCGTTCTGCGGGCTGTGGGTATGGAGGCAGAGATTTCAGCGAGGCCTGCCGTCGCTGGCTGGCGTAGCGCTTTCGTCGATTATGTTTTTTCTGGTTCTATCGCCATGGCTGGTGCGCAACTACGAGGCGTTCGGCCGCGTCGTTTTTATTCGCGACGATTTCGGATTGCAGTTCCGTCTCGGCAACAACAAGCTGGCCGATGGCATGTTGATCGCAACTCTGCAGCCGAATCTCAACAAGCCCGAGCTTGAGAAGTTCGAGCGCCTGGGCGAAATTGCCTATGAGGCCGAGTGCAGACGGCAGGCGTTTGAGTGGATCCATGCGAACCCAGGGCGATTCGCGATCATCAGCATGAAGCGTTTTTTTTATTACTGGAACGGCGTGCCCAGACCCACCGACAGCACTTCTCCCTGGGACTTTCGCAGCTCGCTGTTCCTGGCATCATCCGTGCTCGCTATCTGGGGACTGGGCCGTGCGCTGCGGCAGAAGCGGCCGGGGGCATGGCTTTTCGCGGGACTTGTCTTGACCTATCCCACGGTCTATTACTTCGTATACCCGCATGCCCGCTATCGCCATCCCATCGAGCCTGAGTTGATTATCCTGATGGTGTTCCTGTTATGCGAGGCTCACAGTCGCACCACGCGAGGCATTGTTGAATGACAATTTCCGTAGCCATCGTCGCGATGGACGAAGAGGCCAACATCGGCCGCACTCTGGCCAGCGTCGCCTGGGCAGATGAAATCGTGCTGGTCGACTCTGGCTCGAAGGATCGCACCTGCGAGATCGCGCGTGAGCGGGGAGCGCGAGTGGTCGTCGAACCGTGGCGCGGTTACGTCGCTCAGAAGCAGTACGCCATCGAGCTTTGCAACAAAGACTGGGTGCTGCTGCTCGACGCCGACGAAGAGGTCAGTCCCGGACTGGCGGACGAAATCCGCGCCGCCATCGCCGATCCAGGCGCTGTGAGCGGTTACCGACTTCCCCGCAAGAATCTGTTCCTCGGCCGCTGGATACGTCACGGCGGTTTTTACCCCGATCCCAAACTGCGCTTGTTTCGCCGCGGCCACGGATTCGTAACCGGCCACGATCCTCACGACCGCTGCGAATTGAAGCCGGAATCGCCGCAAGCGACACGCCAGTTCAAGAATGCACTCGTGCACTACACCTACCCCAACCTCACACTCTACCTCGGCCACATGAATCGCTATTCGTCGCTGGGCGCGCAGTTGGCCGTTGCCAAGGGACACCGCAGCTTCAGCTTCACCAACATCGTTCTGCGTCCGTTGTCGACATTCATCTACAACTACTTCATCCGCCTCGGATTCCTCGACGGCCGCGAAGGCCTGCTGCTGCACCTGTATCACGCCGGCTACGTCTCCTGGAAATACTCCAAGGCCTGGGAACTCTCGCGCAAGCAGTCGCGTTGAGGTTGTTGACCGAGCGATCGTTCTAACGCGCTCACCCTGAACTTGCCCCTCGGCGTGGGCTTCCCTATGATCACAAAGGAGCACTGGGGTCCCAATGCCAGAAAAGAAGCCGTCCAAGCCGCAAGTTGCCGATAGCCCTATCGCTGATGTTTTTGAAAACCGCCATCCCTCAGCTGCCGAAAAGGAATGGGCAGAGAAGACGCTTGCGCCCACGCTCGAAAAATCTCCCGAGCGGCCGATCGGCGCGGCTACCGGCGTGAATCTCGACGAGCACGGCAACGCCCGCTTCACCACGATCTCCGGTGTCCCCATTCGCCGCCTCTACACCGAAGCCGATCTCCCGGAGGACTGGAGCGAGGAAAAATATCTCGGATATCCCGGAGCGCCCCCATTCACGCGCGGCATTCACGCCACTGGGTATCGCGGCAAGCTTTACACCATGCGGCAGTTCTCTGGCTTTGCGTCGCCTGAAGAAACCAACCAGCGCTACAAATATTTGCTCGAGCACGGTGGCGGCGGGCTCTCCGTCGCATTCGACTTGCCCACATTGATGGGCTACGACTCCGATCACGCCGCCAGCGAAGGCGAAGTAGGCAAGTGCGGAGTGGCGATTGATTCGCTCGAAGACATGGAGATTCTATTCGGCGGCATCGATCTCGAAACAACCACAGTCTCAATGACCATCAATTCGCCCGCGTCTGTCCTGTGGGCGATGTATCTGGTAGTTGCGGAGAAACAGGGCGCAGACTGGAAAAAGATTTCCGGCACGATTCAGAACGACATTCTCAAGGAATACATCGCGCAGAAGGAATACATCTATCCGCCGGCGCCGTCGATGCGTCTGGTTATCGACACTTTCGAGTTCGGATCGAAATTCACCCCCCGCTTCAACACAATTTCCATCAGCGGATACCACATTCGCGAGGCCGGTTCGACTGCCCTGCAGGAACTGGCATTCACACTGTACGACGGCGTCGAGTACGTAGAGTGGGCGCAGCGCCGCGGACTCGATGTGGATGACTTCGGTCCACGCCTCAGCTTCTTCTTCAACGCCCACAACGACTTCTTCGAAGAGATCGCCAAATACCGTGCCGCCCGCAAGATTTGGGGCAAGGTAATGCAAGAGCGCTTCGGCGCGAAGAACCAGCGCACCTGGCTGATGCGTTTTCACACCCAGACCGCCGGCGTCTCGCTGCCGGCGCAGCAACCCATGAACAACATTGCGCGTGTTGCGCTGCAAGCTCTGGCCGCCGTGCTCGGCGGCACACAGTCTCTGCACTGCGATTCCTACGACGAGGCCTTGGCCCTGCCTACAGAAGAAGCCGCCCGCATTGCCCTGCGCACGCAGCAGATCATCGCTTATGAATCAGGAGTGACACAGACGGTCGATCCGCTGGGCGGATCATATTTCCTGGAAGCATTAACCCTTCAAATGGAAAAAGGAGCATTCGATTATTTCAAAAAGCTCGATGCGATGGGAGGCATGGTGAAAGCCATCGAGCGCGGCTATCCGCAAAAGGAAATTGCCGAGGCTTCCTACCAGTATCAGCGCGCCGCCGAGGCCAAAGAAAAGGTCATCGTGGGTGTGAACGAGTTCGTCATCGAGGAAGAGTCGCCGCACATTCTCTACATTGACGAAAGCGTCGCCCGCCAGCAGTCGGCCAAACTAAAAACATTGCGCCAGCGGCGCTCCAACGATCAGGTGCGCCGCGCACTCGATGCCCTGAAGAAAGCTGCGGCGCAGGAACCGAAGGGAGGCACGAATGGCAACGTCTCTCCCGCAAACACCATGCCATACATCGTGAACGCGGTGCGCGCCTACGCAACCGTGGGCGAGATTTGCGAAGCGCTGCGCGAAGTATATGGGACTTATACGGAAGTAAGCATCACGTAAGCGGTAACCGAGGAAAATTGGCGAAAACCGCTCAGACCAAAACGGGAAACGAACAAGAGTTTGCGTTGTCACGGACGAAACAGTGCGCCTTCTTCGGGCTATGATTGAGGTCACGAATTGTGACCTCAAATGAAAACGCTTAAGAATGCAACTCTGCTCAGGATGCCGAAACGGCCTGGCGCATCAGCTTTTGCCGTAGAATCGCGCATCCTGTTTCTTCGCCATCGGCGGGTCATCCTCGACGCCGATCTTGCCGAGCTTTATGGCGTGCCGGTGAAAGTTCTCAATCAGCAGATCAAGCGCAATCGAGACCGGTTTCCTTCGGACTTTGTCTTTCACCTCACCGCGAAAGAGCACGAAATCTTGAGGTCACAAATTGTGACCTCAAGAGGCACGCATGGTGGCCGCCGATACTCCCCGTACGCGTTCACCGAGCATGGAGCCATCATGGCCGCAACCGTGCTCAATTCAGAGCGCGCTGTCCAGATGAGCGTTTTCGTCGTGCGCGCCTTTGTCCGCTTGCGCGAAATGCTGGCCACAAGCCGGCGTCTCGCCGGAAAGATCGACGAACTGGAAAATCGCGTCGACAGCCACGATTCCGAAATCGTGAGTCTATTTACGATCATCAAGGAAATGATGACACACAAGAAAAAACGGCGCGCGCGGATTGGGTTCCAGCTTCCACCGGCGAGCACAAAAAGTCAGAATCCAGCTCAGAAACTTTTGCGCCGAGTCTGAGACGCGCCGGGAAAGACCGCGCTACAATTCCTGTTTGGTCCCACCGAATCAACCTGCGCCCTCCACCGGCATAAAAAGCTCGCTCAGCGAGCGCCTGCGCGCCCTGGCCCTATTGTTCCTCAAGTTGGGAGCGATTAGCTTTGGTGGTCCGGCGGCGCATATCGCGCTGATGGGAGACGAAGTCGTGCGCAAACGGCAGTGGGTAACACGCCAACAGTATCTCGACATGCTGGGCCTGACCAACCTCATTCCTGGCCCGAACTCCACGGAGATGGCCATCAACGTAGGTTTCGCCCGCGCTGGATGGGCTGGGTTGGCGGTCGCGGGCGCAAGCTTTATCGCTCCGGCGGCGCTGATCACAGCGGCAGTCGCCTGGGCCTACGTTCGTTTCGGCACGCTGCCCCTGGCGGAGTCGCTGCTGGCGGGGGTCAAGCCCGCGGTGGTCGCGGTGATTGCGATCGCCGTATGGCGACTGGGAAAGACCGCCGTTCGCGATGCGTGGCTGGCCGTGCTGGGAGCGCTGGCCCTGGCTGCATTTCTGGCAAAGCTGAGTCCGCTGGTGATCCTATTCGGCGGCGGCTTGATCGGGATGGTTGCAAAGCAGGCGCACATGTTGCGACGCGCGTGGTCTTCCGACATAACCAGGTTCTCCGCCGGAATGATTTTCTTGGGTAAATCATTCCTGTCTCGAAGCCTCCTGCCGGCAGGTTTTGTAACCGGTGCCATATCGGCTGTCGCCGGCACTGCCGAAATAAAGCGCGTCCCCCTGGCGCGTCTCGGCTGGTTCTTCCTCAAGGTGGGCGCCGTTCTTTACGGTGGCGGGTATGTGCTGTTCGCATTCGTCGAGCAGGGGTTGGTCCGCGATCATCACTGGCTGACTCAGCCACAGTTGCTGGATGCGATTGCGATAGGCCAATTCACGCCGGGTCCGGTTCTCTCGACTGCGACCTTCATCGGATATCTTCTCGGCGGCGCCTGGGGTGCCGTCATTGCAACGGTGGCGATTTTTCTCCCCTCATTTGTCTATGTTGCAGCGCTGGGGCCGATTCTGCCCAAGCTTCGTCGATCCGCGTGGATGGCAGCTTTTCTCGATTCCGTGAACGTCTGTGCCGTGTCGCTGATGGCGGGCGTAACAGTCAGGCTGGCGGGCGATGCCCTGCACGGATGGCCGATGTGGGCCATCGCGATAGTGGCCCTGGCAGTAATGTGGAAATGGAAAATCAATCCTGCGTGGGTGGTGCTCGGTGGAGGGCTGGCTGGACTCGCCCTGGCGGCTGTGCGCTGAGCCGATGGGGAACAAAGTTGAGACAAGGCTGGCAGCGTGCTGGCGCATCTTGCCTACAGGCATGTTTTGCGTACGGGAGTGCGCGTCGAGCATCTAAATAGGGCACATGCAAAGAATTAATTAGGAAAGGAGCATTCATGAAAAAACGCAAACTTGGAAAAAGCAATCTTGAAGTATCGGCCATCGGGCTGGGCTGTATGGGACTGAGCTTCGGCCTGGGGCCTGCCGTCGACAAGAAAGAAGGAATCGCGTTGATTCGGGCGGCGGTCGAACGCGGCGTCACATTCTTCGATACGGCCGAAGTCTACGGCCCGTTCACCAACGAAGAACTAGTAGGCGAAGCCCTCGCTCCGCACCGTGACCAAGTGGTGATCGCCACCAAGTTCGGGTTCAAAACTGATCCCACGACCGGCAAACAAGCCGGGCTCGACAGCCGACCGGAGCACATCAAGGAAGTTGCTGAAGCCTCGCTTAAGCGCCTCAAGACCCATGTCATCGATTTGTTCTATCAGCACCGCGTTGACCCCCGCGTGCCCATCGAAGACGTTGCCGGCGCGGTCAAGGATTTGATCCAGCAAGGCAAGGTGAAGCACTTCGGCCTTTCTGAAGCCGGGGTGCAGACCATACGCCGCGCCCACAAAGTTCAGCCGGTCACTGCGCTGCAGAGCGAATACTCCCTCTGGTGGCGAGAGCCCGAGAAGGCAACGTTGCCTGCGCTCGAAGAACTCGGCATCGGATTCGTTCCCTTCAGCCCTCTCGGCAAGGGCTTCCTTACCGGCAAGATCAACGAGGATACGAAGTTCGACAAGAATGATTTCCGCAACATCGTGCCTCGCTTCACGCCTGAGAATCGCAAAGCGAATCAGGCGATGGTGGATCTGCTTAGAAAATTTGCGCAACAGAAGAAGGCGACGCCCGCGCAGATCGCACTCGCCTGGCTGCTCGCGCAGAAGCCCTGGATCGTGCCCATCCCGGGCACGACAAAGGTGCACCGGCTTGAAGAGAACAAAGGAGCTGTTGACATCGAATTGACGCCCGAGGATCTGCGCCAGTTGGAAACTACAGCGTCCAAGATTCCGGTGCAAGGGGCGCGTTACCCCGAAGAGCTGCAGAAGTTGGTGGGCCGCTGAGCGGCGAGCACGCCCATAGAAATCGGACATGTGGAGGCGATCTTCCGCTATCCCGTGAAGTCCATGGCCGGCGAACGACTCGATGTAGCGGAGTTGGGTTGGCACGGCCTTGAGGGTGATAGACGCCTGGCCTTCCGGCGGATGCATATGGATGACCGCAGCGGGTTCCCATGGGTATCGGCAAGCAAGCTTCCCGACCTGTTCCGGTTTGCTCCCCTGCGTCGTGAAGAAGGTACTGCGGGAGATCTTCCTACGCATATTCGCACGCCGGATGGCGAAGAGCTGCCTGTCTTCGGTGAGGACTTGGCCGCGGAAGTCGGACGCCGCTACGGGACTCCTGTGCAGATGATGCAGTTGAAGCATGGCTTCTTCGATGAAGCCACCATCTCCGTGATCGCCTCCGATACGGTCAGCGAGATCTCGCGACTCGCAGGCCTGAGCCCGGACGTGCGGCGCTTTCGCCCCAATATTGTGGTTCGTTCTCTGCGATCGCTTCCCTTCCAGGAGGACGACTGGGTGGGTGGTGTGCTCCAATTCGGCGAAGGGACGGACGCCCCCGCCATCACCGTCACCATGCGCGACGAACGCTGCTCCATGCTGAACCTCGATCCCGACTCAGCCAGCCCGGCGCCAGAAATGATGAAGGCGGTAGTTCGTGTGCACCAGAACACCGCAGGAATCTATGGCACAGTCACGCGCATCGGTCGACTGGCGGTTGGACGGACCATATTCCTCCGTGCCGCGACCGGGAAAAGGTGAATTCTGTTGTTGCCCTTCGGCGCCCCCGGAATGCATCCAACTTCCCAGAAGCCCTCTTCTGTGAAGTTTCACCAACGATTCGGGAGTTAATCACCGGCCAAGCGCGCTGCTTGCGTCATAAGATAATTCCGTTCCGGAATGCTCGTCGTCCCGGCAGCCGCAAGTCGGTAAAGTTTGATGGCAGCTTCGTAATCTCCTATTTGTTCCTGTAAATGAGCACGAACGGCAGCGAGACGATAGTGAGTGGCAAGGCGCGGGTCGGTATCGAGCGCTCTTAACAGTTCGAGGCCTTTGGCCGGACCGTGCACCATAGCGGCTGCGATTGCATGATTCAGAGTGACCATCGGACTCGGGGAGACCCTTTTCAGCAACTCATAGAGAGCGAGAATCTGTGGCCAGTCGGTTTCCTCTGCCCGCTCGGCCTCGTCGTGAACGGCAGCGATTGCTGCCTGCAGCTGATACAAGCCGACTGCCCCTTGCGCTAGCCCGGCCGTGAGAAGCTCGATGCCTTCGGAAATCTCCTCGGGGTCCCATAAACTTCGATCTTGTTTATCCAAGGGGATGAGTTCTTCATCCGGCCCGGTTCGGGCAGCGCGGCGCGCGTCGGTTAACAGCATCAGCGCCAGAAGACCTGCAACCTCGGCGTTGTCGGGGATTAGCGTTTTCGTGTTACGCGTCAAGCGAATCGCTTCCCGCGCCAGGTCGAATCGTTGTAGATAGGACCCGATGCTGCTGGTATATCCCTCGCTGAAGATCAGATAGAGCACGTGCAGAACTGCGGGCAGCCGTTCAGCCCGCTCCTGCCGTAAAGGGAGACGGAAAGGTGTGCCCGAAGTTTTGATGGTTTGCTTCGCGCGGCTGATCCTCTGCGCCATCGTGGCCTCGGGGACCAGAAAGGCATTGGCGATTTCAGCCGTGGTCAAACCGCCAACCGCTCGCAACGTCAGCGCAATTGCCGAGGACGACGTGAGCACAGGATTGCAGCACATGAATAACAAAATCAAAGTGTCGTCGGGATCCATGTCGGCCTCGATCTCGAAGAGGGATGCCGCGTTTTCATTCTCCGCGGCCACTTCCGTTTCTCTCTCGCGGCGGGCGATTTCGCTGCGTATTTGGTCCGCCATGCGCCGGCAAGCCACTTGAATCAGCCAGCCCCGCGGATTTTCGGGAACCCCCTCTTGCGGCCATTGTCTGAAAGCGGCGATCATGGCCTCCTGCACCGCATCCTCGGCCGAGGAGAAATCCCGAAAGCGGCGAGCGACGGCGCCGAGCACCTGCGGCGCAAGTTCGCGCAACAGATACTCAGAAGTCGCGTCCCATTCTTTGGTCATCGGAACCCCGTTACAGCATCTCCGGCGGCGGGCCGCTCATAATCGGGCGTACTTCAATCGGCATGTTCAACGGCGCACCACCGGGGCCTGGCGCGGCCGACATCTTGGCGGCAATCTCATATGCTCGTTGTGGGCTGTCGACATCGATTATCCAGAAGCCAGCAAGAAACTCTTTGGATTCCGGAAAAATGCCGTCTGTAACGGGCCGGCCATCCTTGCCTGCCCGCACCAGCTTCGCCTGGTCAGGAAACGACAGCCCTTCCGCCGACACCAATTCTCCACGTTCATGCAACTCCTTATTGGCAGCCATCATGAAAGCAATATGTACCTGAAGATCTTTCCGCGGCCATTCTGGCACGCCGCACCCAGTCTTCATTGTGTTCATCATCAGAATGTATTTCATCGTCTCGCTCCTTTGCTGTTATTCAGCACCCATTTCTGGTCCTTCATGCATAAGTCGTAGCCAGCTCCGCGTTCTCGACATTTGTTTATCGGGATTTGGCTTCGTGAGTTGCGAACTGCCGTACCTCAATCGGCATATTTACAGATGCGGCGGAAATCCTTCCCGCGATGGCATAAGCGCGCTCGGCGTTCCGAACCTCAACGATCCAGTAGCCCAGCAGAAATTCCTTCGATTCGGGAAAAATACCGTCGGTGACTGGCACGCCGTTCTTCTCGCCGCGCACCACCTTGGCTTCCTTCGGTTCGGCTAAGCCCTGGGTGGCGACAAATTCTCCGGACTCGGTGAAATCCTGATTGATGCGCCCGAGAACTGCCATATGCGCGTCGATATCCTGTTTCGGCCAGGCGTGATACGCCTCAACCCCTGCCCTCGTGCCTGACATCAGCAAAATATATTTCATGTCCTTTTCTCCCATGTTCTCATCGTTATAGCGCCTGCGATCCGCGCTTTCATCCTGTAGTCGGGGCCGTCCCGCCATTCTCTACATCCTCCTGAAAAATATTTCATGGGCCAAAAGTTTCACCTGATGTCGATCTGCGAGCCTCAGAAGCGACAAACCAGTAGAGGCGAGAAAATGCAGGCCGACGAAATGATAGTGGACGTTAGCCAGGACTGGGTACTGGCTTGCCATGTGCAGCAGGCGTTTATGCAACAGGCGTTTATGCAGGCGTCGTATACCGCTGGCGATTCGTTGGACTATAGCGCCCGCTGCCGTCAGGTTCGGGCGCTCGGCGGCGATTGCTACAATTTCGTACCCCTGAAGAATGACCGCCTTGCCCTGGTCGTTGCAGACGCGTCGGGCAAAGGCCTGGCCGCCGCGCTCATGATCGCCAATGTGCTGTCCTCCCTTCGGACGGCGGCATTATTCACGGGAGATGACTTGGCCGCCCTGCTCAACGTGGTGAATCAGCAGACCTATGTTTCGTTGGCCGAGGGCCGATATGCAACTTTGTTCTACGGAGCATTCGAGGTGTCGACCCGCACTCTGCGGTATGTAAATGCCGGACATAATCCGCCGGTCGTCATTCGGCGGGATGGTTCGATGCATTGGCTGGAAACCGGTGGCGCCCCGGTTGGATTGTTGGCTGATTCGGGATATCAGGAGGGCATCGTAAAGCTCGAAACCGATGATTTGCTGGTCGCCTTCACTGACGGACTCATCGAAGCGACAAATCAGGACGGGGAGGAATGGGGAGTTCAGGGCTTATTGAAAGCAGTTGCTCGCGTAGCGCAATGCTCTCAAGACGCCGAAGATCTCGTCAATTCAATCTTCAATACGATGGATGATTTCTCCCAGGGACACCAAACCGACGATGCAACCTTGGCAGTTGTACGGGTCGGGCCGCGGGTCCTCTGAACCATTGGATAGGTGCCTGCGCGTTGCCGATTTTGAGAACGCTTGCGCATCCTGAATAGCGCCGTCGGGTCGGTCGCCAGGAAACTGATCCAAAATCGATATTCGTTTTTTATTCGCCCACGAAGCGATTCTATGATAAAGATATACCCATGCGAAGAGCTGTCACCCACCTCAAGAAATCCGACCCCGTTATGCGGGCGATCATCGAGCGGATTGGGCCGTGCCGCATGCAGTTTTCGCCGCCGCAGTTTCACAGCCTGGCGGAAGCCATCGTCTACCAGCAACTGAACGGCAAGGCGGCAGCAACCATCTTCAAGCGCTTCGCCGCGCTGACGGGCGAGCCGCTCACGCCGGAAGGCATCCTCAAGCTGAGCGATGAACAGATGCGCGCTGCAGGATTGTCGAAACAAAAATCGGCGTACTTGAAAGATCTGGCCGCGAAAACTTCAAGCGGACTTCTTGATTTCGCGCGCCTGCCCGACTTGCCGGACGCGGAAGTCATCGAGCATCTCACGCAGGTGAAGGGCATCGGCGTGTGGACCGCTCACATGTTTCTGATCTTCACGCTGAAGCGCGCGAACGTTCTGCCGACCGGCGACTTCGGTGTCCGCATGGCGATGTACAAACACTATCTGGATGTGCAAAGGGTGAAAGCCGCGAAAAAATCTCCGGCCGCAAAGAAAGGCCGCAAGATAAAAATCAAACTGCCAACTCCAGAGCAGATGGAAAAGATCGCAAAGCGCTGGGAACCTTATCGCAGCGTGGCCTGCTGGTATTTGTGGCAGAGTCTGGACACAAAAACTCTTTAGCCGCAGGCAAACAGCATCCCTCTGGGCGTCCGCGTACCCTCTGTGGTTAAATGAATGGTGATGGCTGATCTCAAGATTCGCGTGCTGGTGGCGAAACCGGGACTCGATGGGCATGACCGCGGCGCAAAAGTGATTGCGCGCGCGTTGCGCGATGCCGGCATGGAAGTAATTTACACAGGGCTGCGGCAGACTCCGGAGATGATTGTCAGCGCGGCGCTGCAGGAAGACGTTCAGGTGATCGGGCTGTCGATTCTTTCCGGCGCGCACAATGCCATCGTGCCGCGCGTTATGGACCTGCTCAAGCACAACAAGATGGATGACGTTCTGGTGCTCGTCGGCGGCATCATTCCCGACCAAGATATCGCCGCTCTCGAGAAACTCGGTGTGGCCGCGATTTTTCAGCCGGGCACTGCCATGGATGACATCGTGAAATTCATCCAAGCCAATGTGAAGGGCGCGGGGGTCGCAAGCTGATTGAGCAAGCGCATTGAGTAATTGGGAAATTGAGTAATTTGGTAATTGAACTCCTCAAGGTTTTCAATTTCTCAATTACTCAATCACACAATTACTCAATTCCTTTCATGCTCACTCCAAACCTAGTAAACATTCGCCAGCAGCTTGAGCGCACCGTTGGCCCTGCGCCCTGGTATTGGAAAACCTTCCCTGCATTCCAGTCGTTGTCAGGACAGCGTTTCTTTTGGACTCATCATGGCGACCAGGGCCCCTTGGCTTATCTGATCACGCTGGCGCTCGAGCAGGAGCCGGACAAGCCACGACTGGCGCTGAACACCTACTGCCGGCCGTTTTTCGCGCCGCCACATTATCTTGGCATCTGGTGTCCGGAAGGGCGGAGCATTCGGCTTGTGTGCTTCGATCCCGATCAGCTCGCGGCGTTCGAGCTGTCTGAGATTGCGGGCTGGTTCAAGCAATCCTCCGATCGCATCTACGCGAAGACCGCGCCGGTCGCGGAGTTTGAGGTGCCGCTGGCGTTGAGCCCGGGCATGCACAAGATCGATGTGTCTGCGGAACTGGCGGCGGTGGACGAGTTGATCGTGCCTACCAGCTACAAGGCGATGACGAATGACGATCCGGCGTTCGCGCTCTTCGTTCTCTATCTGCAAGCGGGGCTGGTCGAAGTGCTGCCGCAGAAATGGTTCACCAACTCGCAGTACCAGGTAGGCAAGCAATGGATTTCACGCGCCGCACGCGATGAGGAGTCGCATCGCATCTTTGGGGAATGTTTTGGCGTGGGCGGCTTTTTGCTGGAGGAAGATGGCTGCCGGCTGGCTGAGTGGATCAGGTCTTAGGCTTCGGGCTTCGGGCTTCGGGCTTCGGGCTTCGGGCTTCTGGCTTCTGGCTTCCGCTTCCGCTTCCGCTTTCGGCTTCCGGCTTCCGGCTTCGGCCTACCTTTGATGTTCCTCCACGAAAAATATATCCCCGGCAGGGTTTCGGGTTGGCACCGCGAGTTTACTACTTTGCTACAGGGTACCCCCCCCTCCCCCACCCCCCCAAATCTTGGGAATCATGGAGTTAGGCATGTTTTGGCCTGCAAAATCTAGATGTCAAAGAACTTAGATACTAAAATATTTGAAACAAAGGACTTAGAGTGCCCGACTGGGCGGGTTTCTAGGTCGTTTTGGCGCTACCCACCACTGTTTCAGAAAAAGTGGTATGACCGCAAGGTCAGATGTCACATGGTTTGGCTGTGAAAGGCTGTGGGAAACCCTCTGGCGTCGGGCCGGACGAATCCGCACCCTTCGACCAAGCTCAGGGCAGGCTCCTTCAAAAGCCGCGCAAGGGGCGGCAGCCTCAATTGTGGTGGTATCAGCTTCACAAAAATCAAAGGCCGGCCAGCCCACGATGAATTGGCTTCAGCCAACCGTCACGGCCTCGACCGTGGTTGCGCAAGTCATGGGCTGCGCACAGGGTCAGATGTCACAATGGGCGTGTGGAAATCGTTGTGTCCCCAGCCACGTTATAGTCGGTCAGATCTGGCCCGTCGACGCCACCAGTGAACCTAAGGATGAAGCGGACCTCCTGCCTCTGAATTACGATGTGCCAGTAGTGCCGTCTGCTGAGGCTGAATGATCCGAGGTTAGCTCTGATCAGTTCCAACGGCACGACGAGAGTGTGGCTCGGCGAGCCGCATCCCAAGCAAAGAAACGACTTCCCCGCTGCGGTGAGAAAATCCAGTTGGCGCTGATGGAAACCGAACCAATAGTAGGGCGTGCCGGTTGTCTCGCGATGCTCGATCGAGACTGCGCAGATCACGCGAACTTGGCCGTCGCCCGACTCATATTTGGTTTGTGACAGTTTCGACAATTGGACGTGCAGGTGATCTTGGGCTCTTCTGATGCATTCGTTGTGGAAGGCCGCGGGAGTTCCCCTCACGGGAGCGGTTGACTCACGAGCGGCGTCGCCGGGTCGAGGCCAGAGCTGCAAGGCGAACCTGAAAAGCGCGGCCGCGCGATCGGCGATCATCGGTTGACCCCAAGAGTCAAAGTTGGCGAAGTAGCGGTTGAGTTCGAAGTGGCTAAGTGCGTAGACCGCTCGCTTTTCGCTGTATGACTTATTGCTCAATTCGGGGTTGTATCCGGTCAGTGTCAAATTTCCAATCGTGTGCAGCCATTCCGCATGTACCGCTAGCGCGTTGGCGCCCAGCATGGACTCCCATTCGGCGGAAAGCGTCTGGGGCATCACGTGTTCAATTGTTATCTCGTCCAGTCGCACCTCTTCATGGTGCTCGAAGTTGGCTTCGATCGTTTCAAGGATCACCGGGCAGGCTCGGCTTCCGTACAGCTGAGTATGTATCCGGGCATCGAGAATTCGCCGTCGTTCGGCCACCTGCGATTCTTCTCTTCGGCGCATGAGCCGCCGACAGCCACGCGGAGGGGGTTTCTGTGACAGGTTTGATCTTGCACAGTCCAACAAACAAGCCGGCAAGCGAGTTCGACGGGACGCCCGCAACCATCCGACGGATGATGAACGAAAACAGTATCCGAAGAACGCTCCGGAATTCTTCCTCAGCAAACTGTCCATCTTCGTAGTCTTCGTACAGGGCCAAAAGAAGGGGGTATACGGTGCCAAAATCCAGCCGCCGGAAGTAGTCAAAGTAGGTTCTGAATTGAACGTTCGGTTCTAGATTTGGGGTCGCAATTCGACTGTACGGAACCGAAAGGTGTTCCATTCGTGTCATTAGGATTTTCACCGAGGCAGTCTCGGCATTTGCGACCAACCGTTTGATGGAGGCGTACACGTCTCCTTTGCGGACCTCCTCACCCTCCGCCCCAAGAAAATGACGCATGAATTCCGTGAGGCTGGTACCGAGCCGGTTCTGCATCGGCAGCCAAAGGTTCTCGTAGACTTCTTCTTGCTCGTTTACGGTGAATCTCATAAGGAAATAGTTCCTGACAAGATCGGCCTCCTCGAGAGGCGAGCCCTTGAAATTAAGGCTCTCAAAGATGAGGTACGGATCGTCGCTGTCGCTGAGGTTGATCATTACGACCATGAGTCTTGTCTCGACCAACTGCAGGATCTTGCCGGGGTCGATGCCATTGCCGTCGTCTGCCTGATCGCGGAGCCGGCGTCGGAAGAACTCGTAGGCTTTCTTGAACTGGGATTCAGGAAACGGGGCAAACTTCTGGACAATAGGTGAATAGCCACCCCTGTCGCCTTGGGTGGGCAGCAATTTGAAAAAGTCCGTTCCATCGTAGCCATCGTTGGTAAGGTAAAAGTTTTGGATCTTGCGTTTTCGCACTTCGTCGGTTGCAATGAGGGAGTCACGGACGGCACACAAAAGCACGGCGACGCTGGTCAGCCTTTGTTGGCCATCGATGACGAGAAACTTCGAGACGCCGACCGGGACACTTCTTGCGGGCATAGTCACAACCGCGCCCATGAAGTGCGTTGCCTTGCTCTCGGTTTCGGGATAGTCGTAAAAGCTCATGATGTCTTCCCAGAGAGTCCGCCACTGCTTTTCGCCCCAGGTGTATGGCCTCTGGAAGAGCGGCACTAAGTTCTGTTTGAAGCCGCTAAAGTAGTTGATGATGAGGGTCGGTGTGGCTTCCATGATCGGCCATTCTAGCCGTGTGTCAACCGCGAGTATAGAGGGTTCCTCGGTTCGGTTCCCATTTGTCGAGCCTACCCCGGACTTACGTCCGGGGCTATCATATGCCGCCCTTTGACGGGGGCTGGGGTCGGACGGTTGGCCTCCGCGTCTCGCCCAAAATTCAGGGGCCGACCCCGGCGGGAGCGGCACTCCAAAGGACAGCAGGTTCCTCACCGGGCTTTCAGCCCGATTCGGAATGACAAGGCTCTAAAGGTTGACTACCCTATCTTTTCGCAAAGAGTGATGTCCGGATCCTTCTTTCATCTCGATGAGCGCGCCGGCGCGTGGTGTTGCGGCGGCGGTCGGAGGATGGGACGAACCGGCTTTCGCGGGAGTGCGTGCTGGCTCTGCGGGAGATAGTGGAGAAGATACGTGCAGAGGCTCGGCCTCTGGTGATCGCGGGGAACGCTCGGTTTTTCTCTGCTGGGGCGGAATTGGGGGAGATTGCGTTGCTGGATGGTCCGTCGGCTTATGAGTTCTCAAAGATGGGGCAGGCGCTGATGGATTCGATCGAACAGTTCCCTGCTCCGGGGTGTATGCGGCTGTTTCGGGATACTGCATGGGCGGTGGGCTGGATTTGGCGCTGGCATGTCATCGGCGGATCGCCTCGCCCCATGCCATCTTTGGACATCGCGGCGCTACTTTGGGATCGATTCACGGGCTGGGGCGGGAGCGCAACGGTTGCCGCGGCTCGTTGGCAAGGGCGTTGCGCTGGAAATATTTGTGGCGGCGGAGAAGATCAGCGCGCAGCGGGCGTTGGCGATTGGATTGGTGGAGGCGGTGGTAGAGGATCCGGTGGAGGAGGCTTTGCGGAGGATCGGGATGTGAGGACGCCAAGAAGCGCACCTCAGGCGCTGAAGCGCGGCGACATTTCCAACGGCTTAAGGGCACGAATGAATTCGTGCCCTTCCCGAGCCCAGCACGAACACGCCAATGCCGCCCCAAGCGACAGCAGGTTCCTCACCGGGCTTTCAGCCCGGTTCGGAATGACAAGGCTTTGCGATGCGCGTCCCTACGGCGCTGGCATGCCCCATCGAAACGACTACTCCACGTCCGAGACTTTGCCGTCCATGAAGGTTATCTTCATGTCTTTGTACTTATAGATTTTCTTTGTCCCCAGGTCGACTATGGTTACGGGAGCGCCCAGGCTGGCTTTCACCTCGTCGATGGTTTGACCCAACGCGATGTTCACTGGCGCTGCATCCGCCGATGCATCGGCGGCGGGCGTGGCGGCGGTTTCCTGCTGGGCCTGAGTTACTACTTCTTTTTCGGCCTGCGTGGAGTCCGCCAGTTCCTGGTTCACTTCTTTGGCGGCGTCGGGGTCGGGGGCCGGAGCGTCCTTCGCGACGTCAGCATTCGTTCCGGCGGCGAGGGCCGTTGCCGGAGCGGCCGGAATTCCTCCCTGGCCCTGCTTGGTTTTCAATTCCTGCAGGCCTTGATCGATGGACTCGCGCATGTGGTTCTGCATGTCCTGCAAATCGGTGAGTGCGACCGCGACAGTCGCGGACTTCGCACATTCGCGGCCGCCCTTGCTCGACAACACCACTAAATTCACAGAGGTGGCGTCGGGCGCAGCGGGAGCTACCATGTTGAGCACATCGCCTTCACTCAGGGCGCACTCGACGCCCGCACTGTCCTCTACATCGAGCGACGCGCCGGCCACGAAGATGTGCGTCTTGCCATCGGAGAGCAGTTGGGCGATGCCGCTGGTGTTCGGGTCGGGATCCTGGTTCTGTGCGTTTTGTGTGGCCTCCTGTTTTTCCAGGTCAATCTGGCTCTTGACCTCGGCGGCGATTAGGTCCTTCACTGCCGGAGTGACGGCGGGAGTCGCGCTGGCGGCTGGTTGGTCGGCTGGCGCATCCTGCGCGGCGGCTTGCTGCTCCTGGTATCCCGCCGACAAGTCGGAGGAAATCATGTAGTCGGTGAGCCAGAGCGAAGGACCTGGATAGAAGGGCGCCGGAGCGAAGTAGAATCCGTAGTAGCCGAACCACGGGTAGGCTCCCCAACCCCACGAGTAGACCACCGGCACGCCCCAGGGCGCATAGGCCCATCCGTAGAAACCGGGCGCATAGTAGAAGCCCGGGGCATACACGTTCAGATACACGCCGCGGTATGGATAACCACTGTAGTAGCGGTTATAGACACGTCCGTTATAGACATAGGTGCGCGACACGTAGGCGCGGCCGTTGTGGGTGTAGGTCTTCTGCACATAGCCGCGGCCTCCGCGGGTGGCCACGACCTTGGATCCATTGGGGAGGGTCTTCGAGACTCGAGTGCTGCCGTTGAGGCTGTGGTGGATATCCATGTTGCGTTGCGCGTTGTGGATGTTGCTGGGCTTGCCGTTGGCGCGCTTCTGCACGGAGCTCCCGTTTTTCAATGTGGTCTCTTTCGGCCCCTTGGAGGCCTTGCCAGAAGCATTGGGAGTGGTCACACGCGTGCCTGGGCGAGACGCAGTAGTCGGACTGTTAGGACGGTTCGTCGGCCTGTTCGTAGTGGGGCCTGTACGCGCGCCTGGCGCGCCGGGGCCGCGGGCAGGGGCGTTGGGGCGGCCTGCGGGCTTGGCGGCAGGCTTGGCTGGCGCTGCTTTGACCGGCACACTCGGTTTCTTCTTGTTGTCTTGACTGGCCAACAGGGCCGGGGTCAGCAGGATGAGAATCCCTGCGACAAAATGCAGGCAACGGCTGTTGCGGACGAACGAGGCGGGCATAGGGTTCTCCTTGGCGTGATCGGCTGGGCCTGTTGACATAGTAATTGCCATACTAATTCACACACTAATTCGCATCGCTAATTCAAATCGCTAATTCACATCGCTTAATTGACGTCGCTGACCTTTCCGTCGACAAACGTCACCTTCATATCGGGATAGTAATAGATTTCTTTGGCGCCGAGTGTTGCCTTCTTCGGTGGCTGGCCAAATAGGGACTCGACCTGATCTTTGGTCTGGCCCAACGCGATAGTCTTGGTGGGCGCTGCCGCGGGATCTGCCGCCGCCTTCTGCGGGGCAGCGGCGGTGCTGGCGGCATTGTCCGCGGGCTCGACGGTAACAACTTCCGCAATCGTGTTCATCACTTCGTCGGGCGCGGGAATGTTGTTCTTCTTATACGGAAACTTCAGTACCGCGTAGTATCGAACGTTGTCGAATGGGTCGCTGTAAACCTGCAGAAGAACGTGCTTGTCCGTGACCTGGACGGCTGTAATCCAGAATTTTTCGCCGGTGACGAACCTGCGCTGTGGGACATTGCCGAGGTTGGATCCCTGTTGCACGGAGTTTAGCGCAAGGTTCGTGCTAAGTTTATCGGCGAAGGTGATGGAGAGCTTGCCATCCTTGTAGGTATTCGTGGGGCAGTACCTGGTATCGGTGCTGACCATCACCAGGTTGTCTTTGTGGAGAACCAGTATGGAGCCTGCAGTAGCGATGTCGGCTCCGCCAGCCGTGGTCTTGGTGAGCACAAACTGCGAATTCACTCTCTTCTGGATCTCGGCTTTCGGATCTTGACCGTGTAGCCGGGGAGCCAGAAGCACCACGAGCACGGCTACGGTCAAATGAAACATTCTCCGCATAGCAGGCCTCCTGGAAAAATCCCGTTGGCTTATCATGAGTAACCCAATCCTTGGGGAAATGACTCGCCCGAACTCACCGGAATGAAAGGCAGCCTTTGATCGAGAGGACGAGAACGCAGTCTGTGCCTTGGTGAGGGGGAAGTCGAAGTAGTTTCCTCCGGAGTCCCCGCAGATGTCAACGTAAAATTAGGCACGGTGGGGGACGTAGAGTTCCCCCGGCGTGATCCCGAAATCCAGCGTTTTTCATCCGCCGAACCAGAACCTGCCCTGCGTCTTGGAGACGGAGATCCCTCTGCACACACCTCGCCCTGGCATTCTGACACTACCCGACCGCACAGTCCGTTGCGCGTTCCTGCACGAGTGGTATACCGTAAAAAGTCCGCTCGCTTGAATCATACGCATGGCTGAACGCAGCGAAGCTCCCGCTATTCCCTCGCCTCAGGCGTCCAACGTCCTGGCGACGAAGGTTGACCCCACTTCGGCACGATACGAAGCCAACATGCGCTTCCTGGCCGACCTCATGTCTCAGGTGCGCAACGAAAGTGAGAAGATCAGCGAAGGCGGCGGCGCCAAGGCTATCGAAAACCAGCACAACAAAGGACGCCTCACCGCGCGAGAGCGCATTGAATTGCTGGTCGACCCCGGAACTTTCTTCGAGCTGGGAATTTATGCCGCCCACGGCATGTACGAAGAGTGGGGTGGCGCGCCGGCCGCGGGCGTGATTACGGGTCTGGGGCGAGTTCAGACGCGCATGGTGATGATCATCGCGAACGATGCCACGGTAAAGGCCGGGGCATTTTTTCCGATGACGTCGAAGAAAGTGATTCGCGCCCAGAACATTGCCATCGAGAACCGCATCCCGACGGTCTATCTGGTGGATTCGGCGGGGGTGTTTCTGCCGCTGCAGGAGGATGTTTTTCCCGACACCGACGACTTTGGCCGCGTCTTCCGCAATAATGCCGTCATGTCGGCGCTGGGCATTCCGCAGATCGCGGCCATCATGGGCATGTGCGTGGCCGGCGGCGGGTACCTGCCCGTAATGTGTGACCACGTTCTGATGACCGACGGCAGCGGATTATTTCTGGCTGGGCCCGCGCTGGTGCAGGCGGCCATCGGACAGAAAGTTTCGGCAGAGGATCTGGGCGGGGCGGCGATGCATGCGGGCATCAGCGGCACGGTGGATTTCCGCGAGCCCGACGATCCAGCCTGCCTGGCGCGCATTCGGTCCATCGTAGAAAAATGGGGATACCGCCGCCAGTCTCCTTGGGACCGCAAGAAGCCGGTCGAGCCGGCGCTCGCCGCCGAAGAGATTTACGGCATTTACGATTCCTCGCCCGCGCGTCCCTACGACATGAAGGAGATACTGGCGCGCGTGCTCGATGGCAGCCGCTTCGACGAGTACAAGGCGGAATACGGCAAGACGCTGATCTGCGGCTATGGCCGCATCGGCGGCTTTGCCGTGGGAATCGTCGCCAATCAGAAGCTGCACGTGCAGCAGACCGACCACGAGGGCCACAAGCGTGTCGAGTTCGGAGGCGTGATCTACACGGAATCGGCGGAGAAAGCCGCGCGCTTCATCATGGACTGCAACCAGAATTTGATCCCGCTGATTTTCTTTCACGACGTGAACGGCTTCATGGTGGGCCGCGACGCCGAGTGGAGCGGGATCATCAAAGCCGGCGCGAAGATGGTGAACGCGGTTTCGAACTCCGTGGTGCCGAAGATCACTGTGATTGTCGGAGGATCGTTTGGCGCGGGACACTATGCGATGTGCGGCAAGGCGTTCGATCCGCGATTGGTTTTCGCCTGGCCGACGGCGCGCTACGCGGTGATGAGCGGCGATGCGGCGGCAAGTACCTTGGTTGAAGTCAAGGTGAAGCAACTGGAACGCGGGGGCACGAAACTCAGCGACGAAGACAAGAAAGAGCTGTACGAATCAACCAAGCGCACCTACGACGAGCAAACCGATCCGCGCTACGGTGCAGCCCGCTTGTGGATCGACAAAGTCATCGATCCCGTAGAGACGCGCGATGTCATCACGCAGGCTCTGGAAGCCGCGGCGCTGAATCCGGATGTGCCGGAGTTTAAGGTGGGAGTACTGCAAACGTAGAAGTTGAATCATTGAGCCATTAACTCATTGAGTCATTGGTTTTGGTGTTTACTCGGCATCGGCTAAGCAGTGAGTCAATGATTCAATCACTGAATGATTCAATATGTCTTCCGTGAAGCTTATCGAATGTCCGCGCGATGCCTGGCAGGGGCTGAAGGGGCAGATTCCGCCCGACATCAAGCGCGCCTACCTGCAGGCATTGATCAGCGCGGGGTTCAAGCACATCGACGCGGTCTCGTTCGTGTCGCCTAAGGCGGTGCCGCAGATGGCGGATTCGGAAGAAGTGTTGAAGGAACTTGATCCACCCGATGACGTCGAGATCATCGGCATTGTGGTCAACGAGAAAGGCGCGCAGCGGGCCATCGAGACGCAGGCGGTCAACACCTTGGGATTTCCGTATTCGATTTCGGAAACGTTTTTGCGCAAGAATCAGAATCAGTCCGCCGAAGACGCGCTTGAGGAATTGGAAAAGATCCAGAACAAGGCTGATACTGCCGGACTCGATGTGGTCGCGTACATTTCGATGGCGTTCGGCAATCCCTACGGCGATCTGTGGAATGTGGACGAGGTGACGGAAGCCATCTCGCTGCTAGAAGTCGACAACCTGCACATGATTTCGCTGGCCGACACGGTCGGCATGGCCACGCCGCAGCAGATCAGCGACCTGCTCGGCGCGGTCAACGAAAAGTTCGGCTATCTGGAAATCGGCGCGCACCTGCACAGCCGGCCCGAACACGCCGCAGATAAGATTCTCGCGGCCTATGATGCGGGCTGCCGCCGCTTCGACTCGGCATTAGGCGGGCTCGGTGGTTGTCCGTTCGCGCAAGATGCGCTGGTTGGAAACATCGCGACTGAGAAGGTGATTGAATCGCTCAAGCAGCGTGGCGCAGAGTTGCCACCGCTGAAGCCCTTGGATACTCTGCTGCGCGCAACTGCCGAGATGGGGGCGAGGTATACGAATTCGGTAGACGACTAGGCTTTTATAGATATGAACTACAAAACGATTCAACTCGCATACGATTCCGGCGTCGCCACCATCACGCTGAACCGTCCCGACAAGCGCAACGCCATCAGCTTCGAACTGATTGACGATCTGCTGCGCGCGCTGAAAGAAGTAGAAGAGTCCGACGCGATTGTGCTCATCATGACCGGCGCGGGCAAGGCTTTCTCCGCGGGCATGGACCTGGAAAATCTGAAAGCGCTCATTGGCCGCACGCCCGAACAGAACCTGGAAGATTCGCAGACGATGGTCCGCATGTTCCGTTCGCTCTACGAATTTCCCAAGGTCACAATTGCGGCGGTGAACGGCCCGGCCATCGCAGGCGGCACTGGACTGGCCTTGCTGTGTGACTTCACGCTCGCGGTGCCGGAAGCCAAGTTCGGCTACACCGAGGTGCGCATCGGCTTTGTGCCCGCCATTGTTTCCACTTTTCTGCTGCGCCAGACTGGAGAGAAACATGCGCGCGATCTCTTGCTGACTGGAAGGATTATCGGTGCGGAAGAGGCGGCCCGCATGGGATTGGTCAACGAAATCGTCGCGCCGGAGAATCTGATGAAGCGTGCGCGGGAATTGGCGACGCTGCTGATGGAGAACAGCCCAGCCTCGTTGCGGGCGACAAAAAAGCTGCTGAACGACCACGCTCGCGCTGAACTCGATACGCAGATTGAAGCGGCTGTGCGGGAGAATGCTGCGGTGCGCACCACGGCCGATTTCCGCGAAGGCATTACGTCATTTCTGGAGAAACGCAAGCCGGCGTGGACGGGCAAATGACGCGGGCCGATAGGATTCGCAAATTTCCCAAGACCGGCTGGCGCAACCTTCTGGCGCGCCATCTGGTGGGGCTGACCAAGCGACCGGCGCCGACAGAGTTTCTTGATTACCAGACGCAAACCGCGTTGCATCTGCCCTTCGCCGGCGAATGGTACGTGCATTGGGGCGGGCGATCGGTGGCATGGAACAGGCACGTCATAGCTCGCGATCAGCGCTTCGCCTATGACTTTCTGATTCTCGCCCGCGGGCACGTCGGGCAATCATATCGCGGCTCCGGCGAAAGCAATTCCGACTATTATTGTTTTGGGCAGCCAGTTTATGCTCCCGCCGATGGCAGCGTGGTAAAAACGGAAAACGAATTGCCCGACAACACACCAGGCGAGATGAATCCGAAAGCCGTGCTGGGAAACTGTGTGATCCTCGACCATGGCTGCAGCGAGTTTTCATTCTTCGCACACTTTCGCCAGGGCACGGTTGTTGTCCGCATTGGAGAACGCGTGCGTTGCGGCCAACTGTTGGCGCAATGCGGGAACAGCGGCAACTCCTCCGAGCCGCATCTTCATTATCATTTGCAAGACACTCCAGTTCCGTTCCAGGGAGATGGCTTGCCCGCATTTTTCGTAGAATATGTCGCCGATGGAAAACCAGTTGCCCGAGGAGAACCGGTGGCGCGGCAAACTGTAAGGAGTCAGCGTGAATTCAGCGGTCAATTTGGCAATCAATGAGACTCGACTGCGCGTGCGTTACGCCGAGACCGATCAGATGGGTGTGGTTTACCACTGCCAACCATTTCATCTGGTTCGAAGTTGGCCGCGTCGAATTGTTAAGGCAGCTCGGCTTTTCCTATCGCGACATGGAGAGCCAGGACAACTGCTTTATCGCCGTGGCTGAAGCCAAATGCCGCTATCGCGCCCCGGTGCGCTATGACGATGAGGTGCTGGTGCGTACGCGGCTTTTGAATGTGCGCGAGTCCGTGATTCACTTCGGATACGAATTGCGGCGCGCTGACGACGGCGCACTGCTGGCCGAAGGCGAGACCACGCACATTGTCACGAATGGCGAGATGAAGGTTACCGAGCTGCCGGACAAATATATGAGAGTATTTCGTGCAGCGATAGCAAAATCTTCAGTCTAATCACTAGAAACTTGAAACCAGAAACAGGAAACTGATTTGAACGCACTTCACATTAACGGTAACGATCTCACACTGGAAGCGGTGCGCGAAGTCGCCGCCGAACATCGCCCCGTACTGCTGTCAGCCGACGCGCGCGAGGCCGTGGACCGGGCGCGTACCGTGGTCGACGAGATCGTTGCCAGCAACACGTTGGCCTATGCGATCACCACCGGTGTGGGCAAGCTCAGCGATGTGCGCATCGCCGGCGACCAGATTCGCGAATTGCAAGTCAACCTGGTGCGCTCGCACGCCGCAGGCGTCGGCGAGCCGCTCTCCGTGGCGGAAGCGCGCGCCATGATGCTTTTGCGCGCTAATTCGCTCGCCAAGGGCTATTCGGGCGTGCGCGCGGCCGTCATCGACACGCTTTGTGAAATGCTGAATCGAGGCGTCACGCCCTTCGTGCCGTCGCAGGGCAGCGTCGGTGCGAGCGGTGACCTGGCGCCGCTGGCTCATCTGGCGCTGGCGTTGATCGGGGAAGGCGAGTGCCTCGAGGCATCGGGAGCGCGCATTCCCAGCGCCGATGCGCTCAAGGGCGCGGAGGTCAAGCCGCTGGTGCTGGAGGCGAAGGAATCCATTTCGCTCATCAACGGGACGCAAGGCATGTTGGCTGTCGGAACTCTGGCGCTATTAGCTGCAGAGACGCTTGTGGATTCCGCCGACGTGTTGGGCGGCCTTTGCTGCGATGCGCTGAAGGGCACCGACGCAGCCTTCGATGAACGCGTTCACAAAGCACGTCCGCACACCGGACAGATGAAGACGGCGGCGAATCTGCGCAAGATGCTTGAAGGCAGCCAGATTCGCGAATCGCACCGCGCGTGCGGCCGCGTGCAGGACGCTTACTCCCTGCGCTGCATCCCGCAGGTGCACGGCGCGGTGCGCGACACGCTGGCGCACTGCCGCGAAGTGTTTGAGATCGAGGCAAACTCGGCGGTGGATAATCCCCTCGTCTTCATTACCGATGCCAGAAGTTTCAAAGGCGATGTGATCTCGGGAGGAAATTTTCACGGCCAGCCGCTTGCGTTCGTTCTGGATTTTATCGGCATCGCGCTGAGCGCTCTCGCCGGCATTAGCGAGCGCAGGATCGAACGCTTGGTAAACCCCGCTCTCAGCGAGGGTTTGCCGCCGTTTCTGGCGCACGGTGCAGGACTGAATTCCGGCTTCATGATGCCGCAGGTGACGGCGGCGGCGCTGGCCAGCGAGAACAAAGTGCTGGCGCATCCCGCATCGGTGGATTCGATTACGACCTCAGGCAACAAAGAGGATTACGTTTCCATGGGCATGACGGCGGCGATCAAGCTGAAGCGCATTGTCGATAACACGCGCAACGTGCTGGCCATCGAGGCCATGGCCGTGGCCCAGGCCATCGACTTCCTCGCTCCAATGAAAACCTCGAAGCGAGGACAGGCGGCGCATGCGGCGATCCGGTCGGTGTGTCCCACCATGGAGAAAGACCGCGTCATGTACAAAGACTTCGCGCGGATCGCGGACTTGATCGCCAGCGGAAAGATAGCTGAAGTTATCCGCTGAGAATTGACACCAGATTCATGCACATCTAATCTTGCTGCACTCCCGATGGCATCGCCTATCGACAGCGTTCAATCTAAGCATCAGCGCGTTCATTACATCCTGCTAGCAGTGGCTGTGCTCGCCTGCCTGCTGCCGTTTTCCGGCAAGGCTTTCAATATCGATGACACGTTGTTCATTTATGTAGCGCGGCAGATCACGCATCATCCACTCGATCCCTATGGATTCAAGGTGAATTGGTTTCTCGATTTCGTACCGATGGCGCGTGAAACCAAGAATCCTCCGCTCGCGTCTTATTACATCGCCGCCGCGGCCGGTCTCATCGGATGGTCGGAACGCGCGTTGCATCTCGCGTTCTTTCTGCCGGCGCTGGCCGTAGTATTGGGCACATATCGTCTGGCGCAGCGGTTTACAAATTCACCGCTGCTGGCGGCCGCGGCCGCGTTGCTCACGCCGGTTTTTCTAGTCTGTGCCAGTAGCGTGACGTGCGACACGATGATGCTGGCCCTTTGGCTTTGGGCCATCATTTTCTGGATCGAGGGTCTCGACCCGCAGAGGCCGGGCTATCTGACCATTTCCGCGATGCTGATCACGTTATGCGCTTTGACTAAGTATTTTGGGATCGCTTTGATCCTGCTGCTCGCGGCGTATTCATTCGTCCGGCAGCGCCGCCTCGGAAGCTGGGCGTGGTACCTGCTGCTGCCAATTCTAGTTCTGACCGGATACCAGCGCTGGACGAAAGCAGTTTACGGACTGCGGATGATTTCAGAAGCAGCTCACATGTCCGCGGGCGTGCGGCAAGCAAGGCAAAGTTCCGCGCTGGGCGCCACGCTGGTAAATCTGAGCTTCGTCGGCGGATTAATGTTGCCCGCTCTGACGCTCGCTCCCGTCCTGTGGCCGCGCAGAAAAATTCTCGCTGTCTGTGCAGTGAGTGGAATTGCGGGGTTTCTCATCAGCCGTGGCGGAATCGGTCTCGGCGCAATACTATGGCCGTCCGATTTTTACGGGCACTGGCTCCCGGTAGGACTTCAGTTAACGCTCTTCATTGCCGCCGGATTTTCCGTGCTCGCGCTGGCCGCGGCGGACGCGCGGAAACGCAAAGACGCCGATTCCCTGTTGCTGATGCTTTGGGTCTACGGAACTTTTATTTTTACGGGCTTCTTGAACTGGGCGATCAACGCCCGTTCCGTGCTGCCGCTGATTCCGGCTGCCAGCATCCTGCTCGCCAGGCGCGTGGATGCGCTACGGGCCAACTCGATTCGCTGGCGCCCAGCAAAGTTGGTTATCCCGCTAGCGTTGGCGGGTGCAGTATCGCTATGGCTGACATGGGCTGACACAGAGCTGGCAAATTCGGCACGAAGTGCGGCGGCGCTGATCGAGCAGAAGACTCGCAATCAGCAGGGCACAGTCTGGTTCCTCGGCCACTGGGGATTCCAATATTACATGGAGTCATTCGGAGCACGTCCCGTGGTGGTCGATGACCCGCCACACCGCTCGGGAGATTTCCTCGCTACACCGCGAGACAGATTGCTGTTCGAAATCCGCCCGAAGTACGTGGCTTCGCACGAGGTGATTCAAATTCCCATGCATCTCGGCATCACGACCATCCAAAGCGAACTGGGCACGGGTTTTTATTCTTCCGACCTGGGTCCTCTGCCTTTTGCCATCGGGCCAGTCCCGCCTGAGCGCTATGAATTAATTCAGTTAGGACCGAAATCGATCCCCATTACGGCATCACCTTAAGGCGTTTCGACAGCCTTGGCGGTACTCCCATCCAATCCCAGCTTGTCTGCGATCCCTCGCAGGGCATCGATGCAAAAAGCAATGTGCTCGTCCAGGTCCACGCCCAGAGCGGCAGCCCCGTTGATAATGTCCTCCCGATTCACCTTGCGAGCGAAGGCTTTGTCTTTCATCCGCTTGCGCACTGACTTCGCATCCACCTCGGCCAGCGATTTGCCCGGCTTGATCAGGGCCACGGCGGTGATGAATCCGGCGAGTTCGTCGCAGGCGAAGAGAGCTTTTTCCATTGGCGTATCGCGCGTTACGCCGGTGTATTCGGCGTGAGACATGATGGCTCGCGTGATCACTTCCGGCCAGCCCCGCTGCTTGAGAATCTCGTTTCCTTTGTAGGGATGATCTTCGAGGCTGGGATATTTCTCGTAATCGAAGTCGTGAATGAGTCCGACGATGCCCCACAGGTCTGCTTCGCTTAACCCAAGAGCCGCCGCCTCGGAGATTCCTGTTCCGAATTTGCGGGCGCAGGCGCGCATGCAGGCTTCAACCGCGAGGGCGTGCTTGCGCAAACTTTCCGATTGGGTGAACTCAATTAGTAAACACCATGCGGTCTCGCGATTAATCATGCTCTTGCCCTGTCCTGTGCTGGGTTTCGCCGCTTGTCTCCAGCTTTCGCCGGAAAGATTCGCGGCTCTATGCATTTTAACCTTGACATCCACAGGCCTTGTACCGCAGATTGTCCCTGCGGCCGGAACCTCTCCCCCAATTATTCTGGTTCCGTCGTTAGTAGTAAGGAGTAGCCGGCTCTGGCACTCCCACAACCCGATGGCCACGACTCTTGCCCCAGTAGATTCTAGGGAAGTCGTCCGTTGCGATCACTGCCTGCTGGTTCAGTTCCGTACGGTCAACAACAACTGCCGCCGCTGCCGCTCGTCCCTGGACGAGGAACCCGAGCCTGAGCCCATGGTGCTGACACCGCCGGTAATGATGCCCATGCCAGGCACCCGCAGCGGGCACCTCAACCTGGCAACGTCGATCCGCTCGCTGCGCTTGCGCAGTGGGTTGAGTCAGCGGCAACTGGCGGGGCGCATGTCAGTACCGCGCACCTACGTTTCCAAGATCGAGAACGAGAAGGCCACGCCCACGCTGTCGTCTTTGGAACGGCTGGCGCGGGCCCTGGAGGTGACCGTGCCGGAACTGCTCAGCGGCGGAGAGAAGAACCGTCAGGACGAAATCAGCGAACTGATGAAAGATCAGTTCATCGCGGAGATTCTGCCGTTTGTTTCGCAATTGAACGGGATGCAGATGTCGAGCGTCCTGACTCAGTTGCGGGATTTGACGGTGCGGCCGCGAAGGACCGCGTAGAGGAGATCCTTCGCCGCAGAAAGCGCGGCTCAGGATTTCGGCACGCGGCTCCCGCTTCGCTCACGCCGCGTAAGCGCCTCAATTTTATCCGGGCGAACCAGCCAACTCAATGCCGGGACCGATCTTGGGTCCCGGCTTTTTTTGCCCCGGGGCCGAATGAATCTGAAATAGATTGAGCAACATCTATCCAGCATGAACCTGGAAGAAGTGCGGAACACCTTCTCTGCTTTGCCTGCCCATCCAGCATCTGTGAATCAACCGGAAGCGAATGGATGGGACAAGGAGTCGCAGCGCGCGCCGTCCGTGAGTACCACCGGCGACGACCTGCTGCTCGATGCCTACTCCCGCGCAGTCACGGGCGCGGTCGAGCGCGTCAGCCCCTCGCTCGTCAACATCGAAGTGCATCAAGCCGCAGGCCGCACGCGTTCGGGTGAAGAGCGCGAGCGCCACGGAGGAGGCTCCGGGTTCGTATTTACTCCCGACGGCCTGATTCTCACCAACAGCCACGTCGTGCACGACGCGCGCCGCATCGATGTAACGCTGGCCGACGGACGCCGCATGCCCGCCACTGCAATCGGCGACGATCCGGCGAGCGATCTTGCAGTCGTCCGCGTAGATCGAGCCCGGCCTGACTGCGGCCGCGCTCGGCGATTCGCAGCAGCTTCGTGTGGGACAACTTGTGATCGCGCTCGGCAGCCCGTATGGGTTTCAGTCCACCGTTACGGCAGGGGTGGTCAGTGCTCTGGGACGCTCGCTGCGCTCCTACTCCGGAAGGCTGATCGACGATGTAATCCAGACCGATGCTGCGCTCAATCCCGGCAACTCCGGCGGCCCGCTGGTTGATTCCGCGGGGCGCGTGGTCGGCGTGAACACTGCGACCATTCTGCCAGCGCAAGGAATTTGTTTCGCCATCGGCATCAACACGGCGAAGTTCGTGGCCAGCCGCCTGCTGCGCGACGGACGCATTCACCGCAGCTTCATCGGCGTCTCGGCGCAAACCGTGCCGGTGCATCGCCGGGTGGTGCGGTTTTATGATCTGCCGAAAGAGTCGGGTGCGATGGTTCTGTCGGTCGAAGAGAACAGCCCGGCAAAGCGGGCGGGACTGCGCGATGGCGATGTAATCGTTGCGCTGGAAGGCAAGCCCGTCGCGGGAGTGGACGACTTGCACCGCCTGCTGGCCGACATTCGCGGGGGCGTGAGTTGCTCGCTGACCTTGCTGCGGCATACGGAGAAACTGGAGCTGTGGATCGTGCCCGAGGAAGCGAAGTAGCTCTTCTGGCACAGTTCGTGTGGCGCGGGCATTCGTGTCCGCGAACACCGCCACCCTGTGCATCCCCAGGGCTAAAGCCCGACTCTTTATTGGCGATGAGCGGCACGGCTGAAGCCGTGCCCTTCCCGAACTGTGCAGTGCTTGCGTTATGCCTGAAGGCATGCCCTGACACGGATCTCGTTTCCTCTGCGCGGCTTGCGCTGTCGGCGTTCGCGGGCGAGGGTACCCGCGCCACACCTCCCTGTCATTGCACCCCCGCTTCCCGCCGTGTTAGCCTCTTACCGAAGGGGGTCACTTTGCAGCACAAAGTTCCCGCCGGGCTGGATCGCAAGGAAGCCGAGATTTACCGGCAATTGCATCCAGAGCGGCTCCCAAAACACATCGCTATCATCATGGACGGCAACGGGCGTTGGGCCCGGCGGCGCCACATGCCGCGCGTGGCCGGGCACCGCGCCGGGGTGGCTTCCGTGCGCTCGACCGTGGAGACGGCGGCGCGCATTGGCATTCATGCGCTCACGCTCTATGCCTTTTCGGAAGAAAACTGGAAGAAGCGCCCGAAGAGCGAAGTCGACTTCCTGATGGGGTTGCTGAGCCGCTACCTGAAGGCGGAAGTGCCCACGCTGAACGAGAACAACATCCGCTTGGAATATATTGGCCGCCAGCAGCAGTTGCCTGTAGACGTGCAGGAGCGCATGGAGTGGGCGCGTGAGAGCACGGCGAAGAACACGGGCACGGTGCTGACGCTGGCGTTGAACTATAGCGCGCGCAGCGAACTGGTGGACGCGTTCCGCTCCATGGTAAACGCGGCTTCGCAGAACGGCGGCATTGAGCACTTGCATATCGACGAAGATACGGTCGGCAAACATCTCTACACCCGGCATCTGCCCGATCCCGATCTGGTGGTGCGTACCTCGGGCGAGATGCGGCTGAGCAACTTCTTGCTCTGGCAGTTGGCTTACGCCGAGATTTATGTGACGCCGACTTTGTGGCCGGACTTTCGCGGCGTGCATCTGCTGGAAGCGGTCGCCGAGTATCAGAAGCGGGAGCGGCGTTATGGCGGGCTCAACCATGGAGATGCGCACGTGCACGGCGAACCGACGAAGGTTCACAACTAGAGTCGGGATATTGCTGTTTGGGGAAACAGCAGGTTCCTCGACACACTTTCGCCGCGTTCCGCGGCTACAAGCGGCTCGGAATGACAAAACCCTTGTGAGGATAGCGAACCTCTATTGCTGAAGCGCATTGCAACCGCGGTCGTCCTGATTCCGATTGTGATGCTGCTGGTGCTGCGCGCGCCGGTGCCGGTGCTGGCTGTGTTCGCCGCAGCCGTGGCGCTAGCCGCAGTCCAGGAATTTCTGAAGCTGACCGAATCTTATGGCGTCGAGCCGCTGCGACTGCCGACTTACATCTTTGTAGGATTGATCTTCGTGCTCCTGGCGCTCACCGCGGCAGCGGAAACTCCCCAAGTCTCCGCGCTAAAGTTCGTACTAGGGCTGGGATTTGCCTGCGCACTCGCGCCGTTTATCTTTCTCACCATTGCCATGCGGCGCGCGCACTTGAGCGGGGCATATCCAGCGGCGGCGGCATCGGCGTTTGCTTTTGCCTACGTTGCCTTGCCTATGGCCATGCTGGTGCAGTTGCGCCAGCAGTGGGCCGGAGCGTTCTGGCTGCTCTATCTTCTTCTTGTCGTGTGGGCGGGAGACATTTTCGCTTACTTCGTGGGCCGCTCTGTGGGACGGCATCTGATGGCCCCGCGCATCAGTCCGAAGAAAACCTGGGAGGGTGCGGCAGCTTCGCTGGCTGCGAGCCTGCTGGTGGGGAGCCTGCTCTTCACCTACGCTCTGCCGATCAGTTCGTTTCTGCTGCGCCTGAGACTGATCGAACGCCGCGACGGCCTGTTCGGGCTGGAGAAGCCTGAGCTGTGGCCGATCATCCTGCTGACGGTTGCGCTGAACATCGCGGCGCAGTTGGGCGATCTGGTGGAGTCGCTGATCAAGCGCGGAGCCGGAGTGAAGGACTCGGGAACGCTTCTTCCCGGCCACGGCGGCATGCTGGACCGCATCGATGCCCTGCTCTTCGCCGCGCCAGTACTGTGGTACTATGCGGCTTGGCGCGTGATGCAGTAGTGGTGAAAAGTGGTGGACTCGCCAAAGCACCCTCCCCTGATTTCCCTCCACGCAGATAGTTCCCTGAATAAGGCCAAACTAGAAAAGATGGAACGGCATTCGACTGAAGCCTTGTGCGTCTCGCTTGTGCCCCCACTGAAAGACTGCCTGAAAACACGGCGGGATGGAACTATACTGGATGGACACCATCGAATCTACGTCCTTCGCAAGCGGGGCGTAGACGTTGACAGTCTTCCGCGGGACATCGTCGTGAAGGATCAGAATTGAAGATGCGGAAAGAGGTTTACTGGCTCGACGGAGCGTGGCCTGGAAAATTGGCTGTGGGTGCACGTCCGCGCGGCGGAGACTGGCTGAAGGATGATGTTGCCAGTTGGAAGCGAGCAGATGTCAACGCTGTGCTTTCACTACTCACGCCTGAGGAGGAGAGAGACTTGGATCTCCGGGACGAGGCGGGCGAAGTCAAAGCGCAAGGGATGGAGTTTTCTTCGTTTCCGATTCCAGATCGCGAGGTTCCAAGATCGGAGCCGAAGTTGGCCGAAGTTTTGGAGAGAGTCGCTCGCGCTCTCGCGACCGGCAAGAATGTGCTCGTACACTGCCGCCAGGGAATCGGGCGTAGCGGGTTGGTTGCAGCTTGTCTGCTGGTTAAAAAAGGAATGAGCCCCGGAGCAGCCGTGGAATCGGTTTCAGCGGCGCGCGGATTATCTGTTCCAGAAACGCCGGAACAACGAGACTGGATTGACCATTACGCAGCGGCTTTGACGAGTACGAAATAAATCGTCCGCGTAGCAACACGTTCTTACGAATTTTCATGAAACGAATCGCCATCCTGGGTTCAACCGGCTCAATCGGCCGCAGCACGCTGAGCGTGGCCGAAAGCTATCCCGACCGCTTTCAGATCGTCGCGCTGGCTGCAGGCAGCAATCTGGAGGCTGCGTTCGAGCAGGCGCGGCGCTGGCGGCCCCGCATTCTGTCTATCGCGACCGAGGCGGATGCCGACGTGTTGCGCAAGCGTCTGAAGCAAGCGGGACTGGGCGAGATTGAGGTGGTGTATGGCGCGGCCGGCACAGTCAGTGTTGCCACCCTTCCTGAAGCCGACTTCGTGGTGAGCGCCATCGTGGGCGTGGCCGGGCTTGAGGCCACGTACGAAGCCGTGAAGGCGGGAAAGACCGTCGGCGTAGCCAACAAAGAATGCCTGGTCGCGGCTGGCGAGTTGATCACGGCTGAGGCGCGCCGCCAGGGCAAGCCGCTGCTGCCCATCGACAGCGAGCACAACGCCGTGCACCAATGCCTGCGGGGCGGGCGCATGGAGGAAGTGGAACGCATCTGGCTGACCGCCTCCGGCGGGCCTTTTCTGAATACGCCGCGTTCGGAGTTCAGCTCCATCACGGTAGAACAGGCGCTGAATCATCCCACCTGGAAGATGGGCAAGCGCATCACCATCGATTCGGCCACGTTGATGAATAAGGGTTTCGAAGTCATCGAAGCGTGCAGATTGTTTCACATGCCGCCGGCCAAAGTGGAAGTTCTGGTCCACCCGCAATCGACAATTCATTCCATGGTCGAGTTTATCGATGGCAGCATACTTGCTCAGTTTTCTGTGACCGACATGCGGCTGCCGATTCTTTACGCCTTAACCTATCCCGAGCGCATTCAATCGGATATGCGGTTCCCGGTGGGTAACCTGCGGCATCTGGACTTTTGCCCTCCAGATATGAATAAATTTCCTTGTCTGCGCATCGCATATGAAGCGGCCGAGGCGGGTGGGGCAAAGACGGTCGCGCTGAATGCAGCCGATGAAATCGCGGTCGCCGCCTTCCTTGGGGGCAGCATTGGATTTGATGAGATTCCCAGGATCATCGAAGACACGGTTTCAGCATCTAATTCTGGGAAGATCGAGTCGATCGCAAAGGTGCTTGAAGCCGATACCGAAGCTCGCCGATATGCTCAAGAGCGGGTTACGAGAATCAAGAAAGCCGGAATCAAGAAAGCCGCTCGACCGCGGGCAACATCTGTGGTGTAGTAGCTGAATCTAACGGGGGAGCTGTTCACTTCTTTTATGTCTGATTTCTTTATTGCAATCGCCGCCGTCGCTGTGGTTCTGGGCTTCATGATCCTGATCCACGAGTTCGGCCACTATGCGGTGGCCAAGCTGCTGGGGGTGCGGGTGGAGGTTTTCTCTATTGGGTTCGGCAAGCGCCTGCGTCGGCTTCCGCAAGGGAGATACCGACTACCGCATCAGCCGCGATTCCCCTCGGCGGCTACGTGAAGATGAGCGGCGAGAATCCCATGGACGAACGCACCGGCGATCCCGCCGAGTTCATGTCGCACTCCCGCTGGCACCGTTTTCTCATCGCCATTGCCGGTCCCGCGATGAATATTCTGCTGGCCATCTTTCTGCTCACCGCGGTTTACATGGTGCACTACGAGTATCGCGGTTTTTCTCGACAAGCCTGCGGTAATCGAGGGAGTGAAGCACGATTCCGCCGGCAGCCAAAGCCGGCATTGCAGCCCGGCGACCGATCGTAAAGGTCGATGGCATCGACAACCCAACGTGGGAACAATTGCAGCCGCGCGTGTGGCTCAGCCCCAACCAGCCGCTAACCATCACCGTCCAGCGCGGCGATCAGACCTTCCAGAAAACCATCGTGCCACAAGCCGTGACTACGTCTGAAGTAGGATCGGCGGGATGGTTTCCCGAGGACCCCGTCATCGTCGGCCAGATTGAGCCGGGCACTCCCGCGGCCAAGGCCGGGCTGAAAGAAGACGACAGAATTGTTGCCATGGATGGCAAGTCGCTGGTTTCGATTGAAGCCATGATTGAGCGCTTGCAGCAAACCAAGGATACGCCCGTCGATCTCACGATCATTCGTGGCAATCAGACGCTGAATTTTCATCTGACCCCGGTGCTGGCAAAGACCGAAGACCCGAAGGAGCAGCGCTACCGCCTGGGATTCCTCAACAAGAGCGAGACTAAAGTGACGAAGCTGCCGTTCGCGCAGGCCCTGACTCTTTCGCTCGAGCAGAACAAGAAATACTCGCTGCTGATTCTGGAGTTGGCCAAGAAGATCGTGCAGCGGAAGGTGTCGCTGCGCGCGGTCTCGGGTCCCATAGGAATCGCTCAGGACGCCGGCTACGCGGCCCAGCAAAAGGGCTGGACGCCGCTACTGGAACTGACGGCCGGGATCAGCCTCAACCTCGGCATCATTAACCTGCTACCCATCCCGATTCTCGACGGCGGCGTGATCCTGTTCCTGCTGATCGAAGGCCTCATGCGGCGCGACGTCAGCATGCGCATCAAGGAGCGCGTTTACCAAGCTGCGTTTGTTTTCCTGGTGCTGTTCGCCGTGATGGTTATTTACAACGATCTGGCAAAGACGCTGCCCGGGCTGATGGACCGGCAGCCGTAGCATCTACCAGGTTTCTGTTTTGGAAGGAGCCGGGGATCGGCTCCTTTTTCTTCTGGCCGTTCACCGCACTCCCTCCACCAAAAACAAATCCGACAATTCGCGAGAAAACGAATACGCGTAGGCCTTGCCGTCGGCCGTCATGCGGACGTTCACAATCGCTGTTACCCCCGCGGTATCGCTGGGAGCCAGCGTCGCCACCAAGTTCCGTTTCCCCGTGTTGAGATCGAGCCGGTACACCGGCGCCGCAATTTTGTCATCGTCATAAATGTAGGCAGAGCGTCCGTCCGCCGACCAGTTGATCCAGAGGTCTTCCGGCGACCAGCCCGGAATGGCTCGCGGTTCTCCTCCGCCGATGGGGTAGAGTTGACCTTTCCCGCTGACGTCCCGGGCAAACATCACTTTGCCATCGGAAGAAACAAAGTGCGACTCGAAGTGATTCCTGTTCAGTGAGATCAACGGGGTAACGGCGTGAGGGACGCCACCCGCAATCTCCTGGATAAACATTCGCCATCCCTGGCCATCGTCTGCGGCGAAGTAAATTGCTTTCCCGTCCGGCATCCATCCCATCGAAGATGCCTGTTGCATTGCAGGTGAGTCGAGCGTCCGCGTCTCCCCAACCCCAGTCGGCAATAGAACCAAATGAAGCACAACTCAGCGTTCGTAGTGCCAAAGGCAAGCACTTGCTTTCCGTCGGGGGAGAGAACGGGCTGGCCCCACTGGCCAAGTTTGATGGCTGGAGATCCGTCGGTTTTTCGCAGGTAAGCCAGGCCGGAGGCGCCAGCGGCAGATCCCCAATCGTCAAACGAAACCACACCACCATCCGTTGAGAGATCCCTCACTGCCGCGTAATCGAGCCAACTGAGGTCACGCTCCCTGGCGTCGGAGAGCCCGCGGAACTGTATCCCGCTTCTCCACGATTCTTTCGATAACAGAATCCGGCCGTCGCGCGAGACATCGTGCAAGCGAAGAATGCCGGGCAGCCGAAGAACAATCCGCTGTTTGCCATTAAGGCCGAGGGCATGAATCGCGTCCGCCCAGCCCTCGGTTTCGGTAGCACCAACCCACAGCTCGTCGCCCGAAGGAGGCCATGCGACCCCCTCGAGGCTGATATATATCGCCGAGCGGATCAATTCTTTTCCGTTGCGGTCCACAGCAACGGCCCGGCCCGCATCGCCGTCGGAAGTCAGAAATTCTGCGAATGCCACAACATTGGCTCGCGGCGAAATGCGTACGTAGCCGAGCGTGTGGTTGCTTTCGTAGATCACTTTACCGCGAGGAAATTCCACGCGGTACTTTCGCTCCCACCTGGCGGATCACCGCCATTTCACTGCCGTCGGCGATCCAGTCGGCCGCAAGCACGTCCTCGGCAACTTCCCGCGGCGACCCGCCCGCAACGGGGACCAACCCCAACGTTCCCTGGCAGAGCCCGATATAGCGGTCTTTGCATCCGATCGAGATCGCCATCTCCGAGGAAGAAGCCGCGAACAAAGTCGAATTGACCTGATTCAACGGCCGCGATTCCGGACTGTCGGGCAGTGTCGAATAGAGCTGGACAGGCTGCCCATTCCAGCTTGCGCTGTAAAAAATCGAGCGCCCGTCGGCCGCAAACCGCGCGGCATAGACCAGGCCACGCTCGAATGTGAGCTGATGGTAAGAAGGAGAAGCAGTGGTGGCACTGCGCCGGCCAAGCATCCAGCTCCCGGTAGCCACTAGCACAAGCAGCAGCACAGCTACCGCCAGTTGCATCGCGCGCTTCCGTGGCGGGCGTTTTCCCTCGATCGCCACTGCGGCTGCGCTCCCCGTCGCAGCGTTCGTCGATGAAATTCCTGAAAGTCCTTCCAGATTAAAAGCCAGGTCCCGCGCCGACTGAAATCGCTGCAGCGGCTTCTTCTCAAGACAGCGACGAACGATTCGCTCCAGCGCCGGCGGGATCGGTTTGCCCGTCAGGCTCAAGTCCGGGGGATCCTCTTTCAGAATCGCCGTCATCGTTTCGGCCGCGGTATCCCTCCGGAAGGCGCGTTGCCCCGAAAGCATCTCGTACAGAATCGTACCCAAAGCAAAAATGTCGGAGCGCGCATCCGCGGCTTCGCCCTTCACTTGCTCCGGAGACATGTAGCCAACTGTGCCCAGCACAGCCCCGGCAGAAGTGGGCACCGCTTCCAGCGTCGCGCCTTCGTCCGACGACGCTTCCGGTTTAGCCAGCTTCGCCAAACCGAAATCGAGAATTTTCACCCGGTCGTCGCGCGTAACAAAAATATTCTCCGGCTTCAGGTCGCGATGAATAATGCCTTTGTCATGCGCCGCCGCCAGCCCTTGCGCGATTTCGGTGCCGTACTCAACCGCGCGCCGCTGCGGCAAAGCGCCGCCGCTCAACTCCTGACGCAGCGATTGCCCTTCCAGACACTCCGAAACCAGATACGGTGCGCCCTGATGCGTGCCGATGTCATGAATCGAAAGAATGTTGGGGTGGTTCAGGGCTGCAACTGCGCGCGCTTCGGTCTCGAACCGGCGTAACCGTTCCGCGTCTCGCGCCAAACCTTCTGGCAGGACTTTAATCGCCACATCGCGCCCGAGCCTGGTATCGCGGGCACGGTAAACTTCGCCCATGCCTCCGGCGCCAAGTGGGGCAATGATTTCGTAGGGGCCAATCTTCGTGCCAGCGGTGAGCGCCATCGGTTGGAAGGCATTATAGAGCAACCACGTTTGGTTGCAGCACCACAATTCATGTGGGGAAAGCCGCCCTTGGCTGTCCGTCGGCCCGGGCGTATCGGGCCGCAGCTTTCGCCGGCACAGTCGATTGTCTCGTTCCAAGCTCCTCGACAAGAGCCAAGGAGTAGCCAAAGCAGCCTGTTCCCGCATGCTAAAATAGAAGTTCCAAATGTCTACGATCCCCCGCAGAAAAACCGTGACCGCCGTCGTCGGCGGCGTGCGCGTCGGCTCGGATGCCCCAATTGTGGTGCAGTCGATGACCAACACCGACACGGCCAACATCCCTTCGACCGTCCAGCAGTGTGCCGCGCTGGCCCGAGCCGGATCCGAACTGGTGCGCGTCACCGTCAACAACGAAGAGGCCGCTGCGGCCGTTCCCCGCATCGTTGAGGAACTCGACAAGCTGGGCGTGCCTGTGCCAATCGTTGGCGACTTCCACTATAACGGGCATGTTCTGCTCACCAAGTATCCCGAGTGCGCCCGCGATCTCGCCAAGTACCGCATCAACCCCGGCAATGCCAGCATCGGCAAGACTGGCGACTCGAATTTCCGCACCATGATCGAAGTTGCGGTGAAGTATCAGAAGCCGGTGCGTATCGGCGTGAACTGGGGCTCGCTCGACCAGGCCCTGCTGACTCGCATGATGGATGAGAACTCCGCGCTTGCTGAGCCGAAGGACGCGCGCGAAGTGACCATGGAAGCGATGGTGGTGAGCGCACTGAACTCCGCCGATCTGGCGCAGAAGTTCGGCCTGCGCCCCGACCAGATTATCCTGAGCGCGAAAGTCAGCGGCGTGCAGGATCTCATCGACGTCTACCGCGCGCTGGCCGCTCGCTGCAACTACCCGCTACACCTGGGTCTCACCGAAGCAGGCATGGGAGCGAAAGGCGTGGTCGCATCGGCTGCGGCCATGGGCGTGGTTCTCCAGGAAGGCATTGGCGATACCATCCGCGTCTCGCTCACGCCCGCGCCAGGTGGCGACCGCACTGAAGAAGTCCGCGTGGCGCAGCAGATCCTGCAATCCATGGGACTGCGCAGCTTCACGCCGCAAGTAACAGCCTGCCCCGGCTGCGGACGCACCACCAGCACCTTCTTCCAAGAAATGGCGGAGCAGATTCAAACTTACCTCCGCGAACAGATGCCCACGTGGAAGGGCCGGTACGTGGGTGTAGAAGAAATGAAGCTCGCTGTCATGGGCTGCGTAGTCAACGGCCCCGGCGAATCGAAGCACGCCAACATCGGCATTTCCCTGCCGGGAACGTTTGAAGAACCAAAAGCCCCGGTCTACGTGGATGGACGCCTGTTCACCACCCTCAAGGGCGATCGCATCGTGGCGGAGTTCATCGCGATCCTTGATGAGTATGTGGACTCTCACTACGCGGCAAGAGAGAACGTCGACGAAGAAGTACCGGCCCGAAGTTAGTCGTCATCCCTGAAGTTGATCGTCATCCCTGAAATTGATTGTCATCCCGAGCGACGCGAGGGATCTGGATGTTTGCCTGCACGACTGACCCTGATGGCGCCGGCAAACACCGGGATTCCTCGCTGCGCTCGGGATGACCTGCGTATTTTTCTATCCCCTATTGCCCGGTCAGCAAGAAGATGGGAGTCTGCAGCGGTGAGCCCGAGGCTGCTGATGCCCCAGCGTATGGCGCAGGCAGGTCGGTGACCAGCGAATCGGCCGGAGTGCCGCCCCCGCCCGTATTGTTGGTATTGCTGTCGCTGGTATTGATGTCGGCGATCGCGCCAGCATCGCACATGCTCACATAGACATGACTGCTGTCCACCGAAGAGGCGGTGAAGACGCGGAAGCGCGTGGCGCCCGGCGCGTAGAGCGCAGGCAAAACAGGCGAAGCGCAAGCAGCGATCGGCGGCACAGCGTATTGATACAGGTTGGTTAACACATCCGCCTGAAACGGCGGATCAGTCAGCAAAGTCAGAGCTGGAGTGATCTTTGGGATGAAACTCAAGGCGTCAAACACGGTGAGGCTCGGCATCACGCAGGCAGAAGACGAACCCACAAGCGGGTCCGGACAAGACATCGCGGTCTGGTAGCTGGCCACATAAAACCTGCTGCCATCGGCCAGAGCTGTCACGGAAGTGGGCGAGCATCCCAAAGGACAGATAGCCGAACCTGCGCTAAACGAGATGGCCGCCAGTTGGGTCGGCGTGTCGCCGGCTGAAAGCACATAGACCATGCTGGTCGCCGGATTCGTCACGTAAAGCCGGTTCAGGTGCGGGTCGAAGAAAATGTAGTTGGCCCCAGCACCAACCGGGAGGCTGCTTGTGATCGCGTCGGTGGCGACATCAATCGTCAGCAACTGCCCGTCCCCTTGCGTGAGCACGTAGACCTTCTGGCTGTCGCCGCGAGCCACCACCCAGACCGGCGCCACGCCCGTGAACCCGGCTACGGGAGTTGCCGTGAGAGTCGTCACGACCACGCTGCTGACAGAATTGTCTCCTTGATTGGCGACATACAGTTTGGTGCCATTGGGAGTCTCGGCCAGGCTGACCGGATGTACCCCGACGGTCACGCTGTTGGTGACGGAATTGGTTTGCGTGCTGATGGCCGAGACTGAGTTGGAGTTGTAGTTCGCAACGTACATCGCGGTGTTCTGAGTGCTGTTCAGGAATACCGGCTGCGGCGGGATCGATGCCGCCGCAGTAGCAGGGCAGGGATTACCCATCACCGTCGGACCGCACGCCAGACCGGGCGTCGCATCCATATACTGAACGGTCGTGCCTCTGATCGAGGTAATCTGGAACGTGCCGTTGTACCCACCGGTCGTTGGATTCGTGCCCGTAATGGTGATAGCGTATCCAGCCGTGATATTGGTTAAGGGTGCGCCGAGCGTGACGTTTACGAGATTGCCGGACGCGCTGATCGCAGTGATGCTCGCTGTCTGGCTGGCGGTTGGACCATACAAACCGATTGAAGACACAGGGCCAAACCCAGTGTTGACGGTGGATTGGAACGCCGGCGTAAAAGACAAAACCCCATCCACCCCGCCCGAGACACTGCCCGCACTCGCAACAAACAATCGTGAATTGTTCGGAATAATGGCCGCGTGAGTGGGGGTTTGGCCGCTGCCCTGGGGCGCATCGGGGCCGTTGATGGGAGTCTCCGCGAGGATGGTATCCCCGGCGACATCAATCTGCGTGGCCCAGCCTGGATAGGCAGGAGCATTCGTGCTGATGCCAAATACCGCGTGAAAACTGCCCGGAGTTGGAGGCGGCTGCGCCGGGCATCCGGGAACGCCTCCCGAGGAGCAAGGAATCACCACCGGACGGTATACTTGCCCGCAAGCCATCCACAACAGGCTTGAAAGCGCCATGGCGGCCAATCGGCCCGCACGTCGAAAACTCATCGACACTCCAAAGGAATCATTCTGGCTCTACGCTGCAAGGAATTAAACATTCTAATGGCTGGGCACAATCTGCGCCAGTGGACGGCGTAGAGCTACGCTCTGGGATGCGTATCTTCAGACACAAGTTGGACGAGGACGGGTCTTAGGTCTCAGGTGTTAGGCGGTCGGTCATTCGTTGTTAGGTCTTCGGGTCTTGCCCAACACCTGACACCGAAGACCTAAGACTCTCGCTCTACCGGCCGCGCCGCGACTTGCCGCCTGCAGCAGCCGCCGGCTCGTCTGACTTCGCCGTGGCCGCGGGCTTTTTCTTGCCTTCCATCTGCGCCAGGCTCTGTTTGAGAGCGGCCATGAGGTCAACCACGGGAGCGAGCTTCTTCGGCTTCTCCACCGCCGCCACTTCCCCGCCCTCAAGTTTGGTCTCGATCAACTTCTTCAGATTTTCCTGGAAGCTGTCTTTATATTTTTCCGGATCCCACTCATCCGCCAGCGCTTCGATGAGTTGGTGAGCGACCTTTACCTCAGCTTCTTTCAATTCAACATCGGGCGCGCCGAAGCCTTCCACCTTCTTCACTTCTTCGGCGTAGTACATGGTGTGCAGCATCATTCCACCTTCGTGCGGCCGCAAAAACACCGTGTACTCGCGGTTGTGCATCGTGATCTTGGCGATGGCCACGTACTCACTCTCTTCGAGAGCCTTGGTCAGCAGCGCGTAGGGACGCCGTCCAGCCTCCTCCGGCATCATGTAGTACGACGACTCGAAGTACACGGGATCGACGTCGCCCGCCTTGACGAACTCCAAGATCTCCATGGTCTTGGCAGTCTGAGGCTCAATCTTCTTGATCTCTTCGGGTTCGATGACAATGTATTCGTCCTTGCGGAACTCGTAGCCCTTCACCATGTCAGAGCGCTCGACGACGACTCCCTCCGCCTGACAAATGTACTGCTGCTTGAGCCGGGACTTGTCCGTGCGATGCAGCATGTTGAAGGAGATGCCGCTGCTGCGCGCGCCCGAAAACAAGCGCACCGGCATGGAGATGAGACCGAAAGTTAAATGTCCAGACCAGACCGAAGCTGCCATAGTTTCCTCTCACTCACCGGGATGCTAACACGCCCCGGCAATTGGACGACAACCTCCCTAAACTCCCCAGAATTGGGAGTTTAGCTTACCAAGGCAGGTTAGATGCACAAATCTTAGGGCAAGGGGAACCGAAATGCGAAGCCAGAGGGAATGGGGCTGGGGGCGATTGGACGCTAGGGGTTGTAGTTAACTGAGTGGATTCCGGCTTTCGAGGGATCACCGCTTAGGCAATGCCCGGGCGGCGGCCAGCAGTTTCGCGTTTGGCAGAGGCGGCTTCTCCAGCAAACTAAGAAGCCGCAAGCTGTCTCTTTCGGACAACTGAACGTGCCGCCGTTATGGTGTAACCTTATTCCGCTTGCACATTAGCCCCTGGCCGGAACCGTCCACATGAAAGAACTCGCCGTTCAGATTGTACGCTGTGTAGATGACGAACATTTCCCCGGCTGGATCGAGTGCGCGTTCGTGGACGTCGAGGGTCGCTGCCATACTGTCGTCGACAAGATACCGATCTTTATGATGGATCCAGCTCTTGATCCATTGGACCGCAACACGAAATACCCGCAGCCAGGAGGGGTCGGGTGCGAAATCTTGGAAGCCTGGCACGATCCTCAAGGGCGCGACCTTGTGCGCATCACAATAGAGCGGCCATGGGGTGTCGAATCGACTGAGAGACTTTCTGAGTTCGTCGTGCTCGCTGCGCAACTGTCAGAGGCGCCTACGAGGCGCACGGGCATGGGATGAGAAGCCCAAAGACGGCAGGAAACAGCTTCCTTGCACCTTCCGCGTGCCGCGAATCATCTTTGAAGGAAACCCTTTCGACGCGGAGGACACAATGACCGACCTGCGGTATCCCATCGGCAAGTTCCACTTCGACGGGTCGCTGAATGAAGATCAGAAGCAGAAGTGCCTTAACGACATTGCTCAAGCTCCCGCCAGCATGCGTGCAGCCGTAAAGGGGCTCTCTGCGCAGCAACTGGACACGCCTTACCGCCCCGAGGGCTGGACTGTGCGCCAGGTCGTCCATCATGTTCCGGACAGCCATATGAACGCCTACGTGCGATACAAACTGGCGCTCACCGAAGAGGCGCCGACGATCAAGCCCTATGCCGAAGACCGCTGGGCAGAACTCGCCGATACGACGGGGACTCCCGTCGAAGTCTCGCTGGCGTTGCTGGATTCCCTGCATGATCGCTGGGTGCGCCTGCTGCGCTCGCTTCAGCCAGAGGATTGGAAGCGAACATTCCGCCATCCCGAACTCGGCGCGGTGAGCCTGGAAAAGAATCTCGCGCTCTACGCCTGGCACGGTCGCCATCACGTGGCCCACATTACTTCGCTGCGCGAGCGCAACGGCTGGTAGAGTTTCCAGTTTCCAGTTTCTCGTTTCTAATTCCCGTCCCAACTGTCGATGCATGTCCCTGGACCCGGAGATTAGAAACTGGAAACTGTCTTCTTTTCGTCATCAGTTCACAGAACTTTGGTCATCTTTTTCCTGTTTAGGCCGGCAGATACGATTTGGGCGTGACCATCTTTCTCTCATCGTTCGCCGGCGGGCGGAGCATCGCGTTACGCGCATTCGTCTTCGCGCTTCTCGTTTCGGCATCCCTTGCCCAGTCGCCGGTGCCCGTGGCGCCTGCGGCGCCCGAGCCGACCTACACGGGAAAGGAAGAGCCTCTCGGAAATGTAGTCAAGAACTCCAAAAAGCAAACCACCCCGCGAGCCAAGAAAGTAATCACGGAAGACGACATGGATGCCATCGCCAACATTCTTCCGCGGATCCGCATGGAGGGCGCCGAAAACGCTGATGAAATCGTCGCCGCGATCGGCCAATACAAGGCCAGTCACACGCCGGAAGAGACGGAAGCCGCAGTGCAGGCGTGGTTCGAGAGGTACGACCAAGACTTAGCCGCCGCCATTCAGCAGAATTTGGTCGTGAACACACTGCGGGAAGAAAACTTCAGCAACGGGAATGAACTTTGCCGCGAAGCCGGCGACTACCAGGCCTGCGAGAAGCGCCGCAGGGCCGAATATATTGGCGTGCGCCACGATCAGCACACCATCCGCAACAACATGGCACTGGAGGTGCGAATCCAGCACGTGTTCATGAAGGTGCGAGGCGGCATCAGTCGCTACAACCTGCACTACGCCTGGTTCAAGATCCGCACCACTAACGGCATCGATACTTTCTGAAGATAAGGGAGAGTCTCCAGTCTCCGGCTCTGGGTGCTGGAGTAACTACCTGCTCGTTCCGAAACACGGCTACCCGCCTGAGGCCTATAGTGCAAAATCCTTCATCTTGCGCATGCTAGGTTCCTGGGCTAGTATCCAGTTCGCCTTTCCCCAAGGCCTGCTCGCCATCTCCTTCCTTCTTCCTACGTCATGCCCAGCTTCCACACTAAATAGCTGCTCGCTTCCCGTAGGATCGCGTAGGCGCGCTGCGCAACACTGTGCGGGCGCGAGTCGGGACGCGGCGCGACATACACGGGGCCAACGCCCTCGTGCTCCAGCAATTTCCTGATGCGGAACACGTGATAGGCGTCGCTGACTGCCACGCAACTGTGCAGCCCGTTGGCTCGCATGATCACCGCTACGCGCACCGCCGATTGAGCTGTGTCTGAACCCTGAGTCTCGGCGATCAGGTTGCGCTCGGGAATGCCGCGGCGCTCCAGATAGTTGCTGCCCACCCCGCCCTCGCTGAACCTGGGATCGGCGGCAGCGCCTCCGGTGGTGATGACGACGGGTGCGATCCCCTGGCGAAAGAGATCGAATGCGTGATCGAGTCGCCTGCGCAATACCGGCGAGGGATGGCCGGCATACTCCGCTGCGCCGAACACGATGATGGCGTCCGCGGGGTGCAATTCCTGGAGGCGCCCTTCACGCACGATGCGAAATCCAGTCAGAGCGAGAAACAACGCCATTGCAGCCAACGCCACCGCGGCGCCCTGTAGCAACTGGCGTCGTCGCGGATGACGGGGAACAGAGTCGTCGTTCATCCTTTGGCGAAAAAAGTGGAAATTTCATCCGCGGGAATCGCGCCCTCGCGGATCACGCGCCAGCGCGCCCCTTCGTCGGTCAGGTCAACGATGGTGGAAGCGACGTCACGAGGAGAAGTTCCGCCGTCGACGATGATGCTGATGCGGTCCTTGAGCTGATCGCGCACCTGCTCGGCGCTGGTACACTCGGTCGCACCGCTCAGATTGGCCGATGTGGCCGTGATCGGAATGGCCGCAGCCGCCACTACTGCCAGCGGTATCTTTGCATTCGGCACGCGCAAGGCTACATTGCCGGTGTTGGCGGTCACCTTGAGCGGCAGGCGCGATCCGGCTTTCACGATGATGGTCAGCGGCCCCGGCCAGTACTTGCGTGCCAGCGCGTAAAACTCCTCGGTCAGCGCTTTGGCCAGTTCCTCCGCCTGATCCACGCTTTCGATGAGCAACGACAACGGCTTGTGGCGCGAACGGGTTTTGATGTCATACACGCGGTCGACGGCGCGCAGGTTGAAGGGGTCGGCCGCCAGCCCGTAAAACGTGTCGGTCGGCATGCCCAGCACTTCGCCGGCGCGAATCTGGTCGGCAGCATACTTTACCAGTGAACTCTCGGGGGTCTCGCTACTGATTTTTAGGATTTCGGCGCGCACGGCGCTCCCTTCCTGGATGATTCCGCTTGGAAAATTTTGATTGTGGAACCTACCATAATACGGCAAAGGCTTCAAGAAGGGTGAGCGGCGTATCATTCAGTGACGATTGGCGGTCTCGATCCGCGGCTCTTAACATGAGTAAACCTTCAGAAACCGGGCTCAGTGCGCAGCAACGACTCCGCCGCATTGAGGGTCGCCACAACCCGCTGGTCAAGCAACTGCGCCAGGCGTTCGCGCGAGCGGAACTTACCGACAATGGAGACTGCGCCATTGAAGGCTTGCGCATCCTGGAAGAAGCCATCCGCAGCGGCCTGCGCTTCAGCGCGGTATTTTTTCGCGAGTCGGCGCAGGACCGGGCCGAGCGCTTGATGCCACAGATTGGCGCCCAGGTTGAAACCTTGCTTCTGCCTGACAAATTATTTGACAGTCTCGTGCCCAGTGAATCTCCGCAGGGCGTGGCCGCGCTCGTGCGCCTGAAGGAGTTCGCGCTCGACGACATTACGGAGAAAGAACGGCTGCAGGTTGGTCCGATCGTCGTTCTCGCCGGATTGCAGGATCCGGGCAACCTAGGCACGATTCTTCGCTCGGCCGAGGCATTTGGCTGCGCGGGCGTGGTGCTTGGGGAAGGCACGGTGAGCCCGTTCAACTCGAAAGTTGTTCGCGCCTCGGCGGGATCGGTTTTCCGCCTGCCCGTAATTCACGGGCAATCCCATACGCAGGGAAAGTCAACGGCCGGAAAACTGGGAGAGATTTCTGAAAAACTGCGGGCACAAGGCGTGCGCCTGATCGCGACTTCTTCGCATAAAGGAACGCCGCTGGATCAAGCTGACCTGAAAGGCAAGACAGCGATCTTTTTCGGCAACGAAGGCTCAGGCCTGCCGCGCGATGTAATGGCCAAGATGGAGGAATTCATCTCCATTCCGCACACGGCGCAGGTGGAATCACTCAACGCCGGCGTGGCCGCGAGCATCGTATTGTACGAGGCGGCAAGACAAAGGAAATGAGAAGATGTTCACCACAGAGGCACAGAGACACAGAGAAAACCATGAAGACAAAGATCCACGGACTGGTCCGATCATCGGTGCGGCTATTGAAGTTCATCGCCACTTAGGGCCTGGGCTGCTGGAATCGGCGCACGAGGAATGCTTGTGTCACGAACTCCACCTGCGCGGAATCGACTTCCGCCGTCAGGTCGATCTGCCCGTGGAGTACAAGGGGCTAAAGCTGGACTGCGGATATCGACTCGACTTAATCGTAAACGAGGAGGTGGTTGTGGAGTTAAAGTGTGTGGAACGAGTCCTACCGGTTCATGAAGCCCAGTTGCTCACATACATGATGCTGACCGGGAAACGAGTCGGCCTGCTCAGCAATTTCAACGTTCCGCTATTGACGAGGGGCATCACTCGAAGAGTCCTCTAGGGGTTTTTCTGTGTGGCGGTTTTCTCTGTGACTCTGTGGTGAAAGGCTTCGATGGGACTTTTCCAACCCACTCCGAGCGCCGACAGCGCCACCGACCGTACGCGGCCACTGGCGGACCGTATGCGTCCGCGCACGTTTGAAGAGTTCGCTGGCCAGGAACAGTTGATCGGCCCTGGCAAGCCTCTTCGCACGCAGATTGACCGCGACGACACCGGTTCGCTTATCTTCTGGGGACCGCCGGGCACGGGCAAGACGACGCTGGCGAAGATCATCGCCCGCATGACCAAGGCGGAGTTCATCGAATTCTCCGCCGTACTCGCCGGCATCAAAGAAATCAAGCAGGTCATGGCCGAGGCCGAACGCGCTCGGCAATACGGCACGCGCACCATCGTATTCATCGACGAGATTCATCGCTTCAATAAAGCCCAGCAGGATGCTTTTCTCCCGCACGTGGAAAAAGGCAACATCCGCCTGATCGGCGCAACGACTGAGAATCCGTCATTCGAGATCAATGGCGCGTTGCTCTCACGCTGCCGCGTCTATGTGCTGCAGCCGCTGACTGAAGATCAGATCGTGCAACTGCTAAAGCGCGCGCTCGCGGACGAAGAACGCGGTCTCGGCACGATGAAGTTGCGTGCATCCGACGACGTGCTCAAGAGAATTGCCAGCTACACCAGCGGCGACGCGCGCAGCGCCTACAACGTAATGGAAGTCGCAGCCGGACTGGCGCAGGCCGCGGGATCGCAGCCCGCTGAGATCACCGACGACATAATCCGCGATGCCCTACAGAAACGCACGCTGCTTTACGACAAGGCCGGCGAAGAACATTACAACCTGATTTCGGCCCTGCACAAATCCGTGCGCAACAGCGATCCTGATGCCGCGCTCTACTGGCTGGGACGCATGGTTGAGGCCGGCGAAGATCCGCTCTACATTGCGCGCCGCGTCGTGCGCATGGCGGTAGAGGATATCGGCTTGGCCGACCCTAATGCCCTTGCTCTCTGCATGGCCGCGCGCGATGCCGTGGATTTCATCGGCATGCCCGAAGGCAATCTCGCGCTGGCGCAGGCAGTCGTCTATCTCTCGGTCGCGCCCAAGTCGAATGCGCTCTACACCGCTTACAGCGACGTGCAACACGATATCGAACAAACCGCCGCCGAACCCGTTCCTCTGCATCTGCGCAATGCTCCGACTGGATTGATGAAAAGCCTGGGTTACGGAAAAGATTATCAATACGCGCACGATGTTGAAGGCAAAGTCGCCAACATGCAATGCCTGCCGGAGAATTTGCGGGACCGGGTCTACTACCATCCGACCAACGAGGGAATTGAGAAGCGAATCCGCGAGCGGATGGAAGAGATTAAGAAGCTGCGACCACCCAAGTCCGGTTAGGCAGAGTGTTCGCGCGAAGGTCTTATCTGAATCGCGCCCGATGCTCTTTCAGAATGCAGAGGTCCATCACAACCAGAATCCCAGCGCAGCGTGCCTTTTCCGCAGCCTTCTCGTGAATCACTTCTTCCTGCATCCAGATCGCCGGAACCCTCAACTGAATGGCCTGATCTACAATCTCCTCCACAAACTCCGGCCGGCGGAAAATGTTGACGATGTCGATCTTCTCCGGCACCTCAAGCAGCGAAGCATAAGCCTTCTCGCCCAAACAGGATACGATCCGCGGATTCACCGGAATGATGCGATATCCCTCGCTTTGCATGTAGGCTGAAACCCCATGGCTCGCGCGCAACGGATTGTTCGAGAGTCCGACGACGGCGATGGTTTTCGCGCGTTCAAGAATTGCGGTAATCGGATCTGTTTGCGGAAAAGAGACCATGAGTTTCCTTTATTTCTTATTCGCCATATCCAGCCTCTGCTTGTACGTCTTCATCGCCAACTTGCGGACGGTCTCAGAAATTTCCTTGTTGGCGGAGATGTTCTTCAAATCCTGGATTTGTAGGTGCTTCATCAATCCCAATCCCAGATCGAGCGGCGTGCGCGGGTTCGACACCAGATTGCGCACCACGATGTAATTTTTCATGAATCGGCGCTTCAGCGGAATCTGCCGCAATACCGCTTCCAGCACATTCTTCTGAAGAGCAAACTTTTCCACTTCCCCATCGGAGAGCTTGGGTGCGTCGAGCACCGCCAGCGCCACTACCTTTGTACCGTCGCGAATTAGAATCGACCGCTCCTCCTTGTTGCCCTTCATCGCCAGCTGGATGCGGCCTTTCACGTCCAGGCGGTTGATCTTCTGCAGCGTGTTGTCGCGCTGGCCTGCCGGGGGCTTGACAACGGCAGGTTTAGGACGCGCTGCAGAACTGGCAGCGCCAGCCGGAGCGATGGTTTTCTCTTCGATTCCCGCAATCTCCGTCATCTCTTTGTTTTCCGACACAGGGAAGTAATCAGCGCCCAGCAAATCCACGATCCCGCCAACCGGCTGGAAAGGCTTATCCTGCTCGGCGGCGATCTCCGTCGCGTGTTCGACGAGATACGCGGAAATTGTGTCATCAGGAACGTCTCCGGCATCGTCGCTCGTCGCCGGCGCGGCACTCGCGGGCTGCGCGGCAACCGGCAAGGCTTCCTTCGCACCCACAGTTTCGTCAGCTTGCGGCTCGCCTCCCACCACCGAAGCCGTAATCGGCTGGCTCACTTTCAACAGGTCTGCAACAGCGGACGCCTGATCGGACTTCAAGTACGGGTTCGCCCGGAGAATGTTCAAAAGTCCCGTCGCCGCTCGCACTCGCGGGCTTTGCAGCATGGCATCAATCGATTCCTGGGATGCGGAGATGGCAAACTTGGCTAACTCACTATCCGCAACCGACGGATTCTCCAGCAACGCGGGCAGCAGCTTGGGGCGAAGATTCTCGGGCGCGATCAGGTAGTCGAGCACTTCACGCGACGTTTTCGGATCGGCAGCCGCGGCCAGCGAAGCCTTCTCGTCCCAGCCCGCCAAGGTGATGCGGGCGGTGTCGGCAAAAATCTTGTTGTGTTTCACCAGGTAAACCAGGATCTCAATGTTCTCGTCGGGCGGAACTTGCAGCGCACCCTTGGCCGCAAACTGCATCATGTTCGACGGCAGCTTGGAGGCCCGAATTAAATCGATCGTTCGCGGCATCAGTTCACCTCCGGATCTTTCAAAGAAAGGATTCGCGAGGAAGCGCGACTCGCCTGATTGGCCGCGGCTTCAAGCTCACGGATCGCGAGTTCCAATTCTCGAATCAACCGGTTCGGCTTGCGCCGAAGAAATTCCTCCAACAAAGCCCGGTAATACCAGAGAGTGCCATCGCGCCCACCTCTGAAACGCGCCCAGACCGATTCTCCAACCTCGCGGTAGTCGGAAAGGATGGAGCGCACGTTGTTCAGCTTGTCGGCGGCGGAAACCAGCCTGGTTCCCGCATCGGCGCTCTTCAAATGCCGAATGTACTTTTCTTTACGCTCACGCCACGGTGGCTTGGGGTACGTGTCCGAATCCGTACAGCCATCCACAATCCTCGCCACCCCGCTGCCGAACCGCCGCCGGATTTCTCTCAGCATGGGCGCGCCGCCGCAGTCTTCGACAACATCATGCAGCAGCGCGGCGATCGCCAAGTCCTCATCGCCGCCGAACTCCAGCACCAGCGATGCAACGCCCATCAAGTGCGCGATGTAGGGAATCGTGGACGCTTTTCGCGTTTGCCCCGCATGCTTTGCGGCAGCAAAATCAAAAGCTCGCAAGAATCGCGGACCCAGTTTTACCCCGTGCTTACCCCGTGCCCCCCGTGGTCGCTCTTTTCCCGCCCTCACGATTTCTCCCCGCGCCGCGCCAGCAAATAAGCGCGAATGAACGGCTGCAAGTCTCCATCGAGCACGCGATCCACATCGCCAACTTCGGTCTTGGTGCGATGATCCTTGATCATGCGGTAAGGCTGCAGCACGTAGGAACGAATCTGTGAACCGAAGTCGTTGTCGAGTTTCGAATCTTCAATTTTCTTCGTGGCCGCGCGCTTCTTCTCCATCTCGAATTCATAGAGCTTAGAGCGCAGCATGCTCATGGCGCGTTCGCGATTCTTGTGCTGCGAGCGTTCATTCTGGCAGCTCGCTACCAGGCCGGTAGCAATGTGCGTGATGCGCACCGCCGAATCGGTCGTGTTGACGTGCTGCCCGCCCTTGCCGCTGGAACGGTAAGTGTCCGTGCGAATGTCTTCCGGCTTGATGACCACTTCAATGCTATCGTCGATTTCCGGAGAAACGAAAACGCTGGCAAATGATGTATGCCGGCGCTTGGCCTGATCGAACGGAGAAATCCGTACCAGGCGGTGCACCCCGATCTCGCTGCTCAGCAGCCCGAAAGCATACTCGCCATTGACCGCAAATGTAGCCGATTTAAGACCAGCCTCTTCGCCGGGCTGGTAATCGTAAAGCACAGTCTCGAAGCCCTGCCGCTCGGCCCAGCGCAAATACATTCGCAGCAGCATGTCGGCCCAGTCTTGCGATTCCGTGCCGCCCGCTCCAGGATGAATGGTCACAATCGCATTGAGCGCGTCGTTGGGACCCGAGAGCAGCGTCTCGGTCTCAAGCTTGTCGACCAGTTCGCGCAGTGAATCGATGTCGCGGCGCAATTCGCCGTCGACACTTTCGCCTTCTTTCGCCAATTCAAAATAAGCGGCAATATCGTCGCTGCGGCGCGCCAGATCGGCGTCGGTGGCGAGCAAATGCTCCAAGCGCTTCTTCTCGCGCATTACCTGCTGCGAACGCTGAGGATTCGACCACAGATTCGGCTCGGCGGACTGCTTCTCGATTTCGGCTAGTTGCGGACGGAGCTTCGCCGCGTCAAAGATACTCCCGGAGTTCGCGGACCTTCTTGCTCAACAACCCGTATTCCTGTTCAAACTCTGGATTCATGAGGATGCTTCTGCCTTCTTGCGGAGTAGGAAGCGTGTAATCAGCGCCCCTGCTGAAATTATCGCACACAGCCAGCAGAACCAGTCGCCATGACGCGTGTAGAACGTGGTTCCTGAGGTGAGGGCATAGCTCGTAACCAGCGCCGCGCGCGCTTTGCGAGGAAGCCGGCGATCGCCAATCCGTCCATAGGGATCAATCGAGGCCGTCACTCCAGTGTTCGTCGCGCTCAACAGCCAGCGGTCGTTTTCAATCGCGCGCATGCGTGTCTGATTCAAATGCTGCGCGTAAGCGCCGCTGTCGCCATACCAGCCGTCGTTCGACAGATTCACCAGAACCTGCGCCCCGTTATTTGCAAACTCGCGGACTTCGCCGGGGAAAACAGATTCGTAGCAAATGAAGACGCCCAGCTTCGTGCCGCCAGCATCGAGCGGAGCGCGCGATGTTCCCGACTGAAACTCGCCCACTTCCTTGCTCAGTCCTCCGACGAATGAAAACAATCGCGGGAACGGCAGATATTCTCCGAAAGGAACTAGATGAACTTTGTCGTAACGAGCAGTCCAATCCCCGCTGGGACTGATCAGCGCCGCAGAGTTGAATAGCTGCGAAGACGGCTGTCCGCCTTTTGTGGCCGACGTGCTGCCAATCGCGCCAGTGACCACCCACGCGTGCGTATCGCGCGCCATCTTGCTCATGGGCTCACGAAATAATGGATCGCTGAAAAAAAAGGGCGCTGGAGATTCCGGCCAGACAACCAAGTCAACGTTGCCCCCCTTTACGTTGGCCACACTCGACTGAGTCTTAGCGCTGCTCACGCTGAGATCCGTCAGTTGGCGCAGGGTCTGTTCGAAAGCTTCGCGAGTCCAGCCCGCCTCCACCGGAATATTTTCCTGCAACAGCAGCACCGCACGATCAGCGGGCGACTCTGGAGCATCGACTAGCCTGCCCGCCTGCAGCACGGCGGCCGCTGCCAACGACGCAATCAGCAGTGTGTTGCGCTTTTTTCTCGGTACCAGAAATGCCGCCGCCACCGCAACATTCACCAGCATGATTTCGAACGAGACTCCGTAAACGCCGGTCCAGGTGGTAATGCGACTGAGCGAAATGTTATCCACCTGCGCGGTGCCCAGCAGATTCCAGGGAAAGCCGGTGACGCGCGTCCGCGCCAACTCCACCGCGACCCAGAGAAATGGTGCGGCCACCAGCGCGAGGCGATTATCACGGCCCGGACCAACTGTGAGGCTCACGAGCAAACCGAACAGCCCGTGATAGAGACCCAGATAAAGACAAAAAAGAAAAAGCGCCAGCAGTGCCGCGGGCACACTCAGGCCGCCATACTGGTGCATGGTGTTGTAAATCCAGTAACACGTGCCGGCATACCAGAGGATTCCGGAAATGTATGCCAGCAGGAATGCTTGCCCCGGCTTCGCCGCCTGAAGATTCGCCGAGCCGTCAATCTCCAGAACGCCTGCTGGACGGGCGCGCAGCAACGCCCCAATCAGCGGAGCGAAGGCCACCCACGAGAATATGTACAGCCCGGGAAGAGGGAAAATCAGAACCTGCAGAAGCGAAGAGATGCCGACCAGAAACCAGGCGCTGGAATGAATTTGCCGCATTGGGAAGAATAACAAAAGAACCTGCGCGGAAAATGCTCATGTGTGGGGACAGCCGCCTCGCCTGTCCGCCGAGCGAAGAGAGGCGGCATTCGCGCCGAGGCCGGCAAACTAAGACACCACAGACCTCCTCACAAACTCCACAATCTCCCCCGTCACATAAGGCGGGGGCGCAATCCGAAACACCGGCCGCTCCGCCACCGGCCTCAAAGAAACGCCTTGCCAGACTGACCCTCCACTTTTCGACCGGTCGTGAAGAATCACCGCGCCCGCACGATCCAGAAATTCCCGCGCCGAATTCTTGAAATCTTCCGTGCCCGGATCGAGCACCGTGAGATATAAGTCCGGACGCATAAACTTCAACACGCTGTTCGATTCGAGGATGATATTACGCGAACTTTCAAGCCTCTCCCGCAACGCAGGCATAGCTTCCGCCAGCCTGCCTTGTTCTGTGCGCACCCACAACGCTCGTACCGCACCCGCCATTAGAAAGCGCGACGTATCTGACTCTGCGCTGCGATCTTTCTCCTCAGTAATTGCCCAGGTATGATCGGCCGTCGCGCAGTCGCACGGCGCCCCGTTGGCAGAGCAAACTCCATGACCATATTGCGTGATCTTCACGGCGGTCCACTCGAACTCGCGCAGTGCGGAAATCAGTCCCGCCACCACGCTCGTCTTCCCCACGCTCCGCGAATGCCCGCCAACCACTACGATCGCCATAGCTTCGGCTCCCGGCGTCCGGCCTCCGGTTCCGGCATGCAACTCCGGAAGCCGGGAGCCGGAAGCCGCTTATTTCTTCGACAACCGCGCCAGCGCCGCCAACTGCTTCAGATACTGCCGCACCGGCTGCGCTGGAGTTCCCCAGAACGCCACGCCCTTGCCGCGCAGAACCTTATTCGGCAGCACGCCACCCTGCCCACCCAGCATCACTCCCTCTTCAATGCGCGCATGCTCGCCAATGCCGACCTGCCCTCCCAGCACCACATCATTCTCAATCACAATGCTTCCAGAAAGCCCGGTCTGCGCCGCGATCACTACATTCTCTCCCAGTCGGCAGTTGTGCCCGACGTGGACCAGGTTGTCGATTTTCGTTCCCCGGCCAATGCGCGTCTCGTCCAGCGCCCCACGATCGATGGTCGCGTTGGCGCCAATCTCCACATCGTCTTCGATTACCAGCCTGCCAACCTGCGGAAATTTCTCATAACGTCCGCTTTTCGCATCGCGCACATAGCCAAAACCATCGCTCCCCAACACCGCCCCTGCATGCACGATCACGCGATCACCAACCGTGGTCCCAGGATAAATCGTGACATTAGGATAAATTTCGCACTCCCGCCCGATTCTGACTCCGCGTCCAACCGCGCAACCGGCGCCGATCCGCGTGCCTTTGCCGATTTCCGCATCCTCGGCAATCACAGCGCGTTCCCCAACCACCACGCCCGCACCAAGACGAGCGGAAGAATGCACAACCGCACTCCCGCACATGCCAGCCGCAACCTCCTCACCATCCCGCAAGAAGCGTGCCGCCCGCGCAAACGCCAGCTTGGGATGACGGCTGATGAGCAACGGTTTCCCGGCCGATCCCGAAGCCAACTTGCCCCCCGCAGACTGGCCCGCCGCAAACTCTCCCGCGATCACCGCGCCCGCCCCACACTGCAACGCCCGCAGAAGATATTTCTCGTCTTCCACGAACACCAGGTCGTGCTGCGCCGCCGATCCAATGCTGGCCACTCCTCCCACCTCGACACTCCCATCCCCCTCGAGGCGGGCTTCAATAGCCTCAGCAACCTGTTGCAGCGAGCGTTTCATCGTTCCCACTGTATAGCAGAGCCCGCAGGTGACGAAAGTGCTGGTCCAAAAGCCCTGCTGCGGGCCCGCGCGCGCGATCCTACAATTGTTTTATGGAAAGGAAAATCTTCTGGATGACATTCACCGTGCTGGGCCTGCTGGCGGATTTTCTGCTTCCGATTTGGTGGGGCCTGGCGGCGACGGTCCCCATCCTCTACGTCTCATGGTGGGTCGCTTACCGCAGCGATTGGTTCTGAAACTCATCCGCTTGTGCTTTGGGTCATGGTGAAGCTAGTGTCGCTGTTGGTAACGGTGCAACCGGGGCTCCCTGTCATGGTCCATGTGCCGGTCGCTACCCCCCCGGACAGCGTCCCATTCCCCAGCACTCCGTTCTCCATCCCGGTCACTGTTCCATTCAGGGTAAGGGTGTTGCCGCCAGACACTACAGTAAACACAATCGTGCCGGTTACCTGGAAGTTGCTCGACTCGATCAACACCATCGTCCCCGTTGGTTGTATTCCATTCACCGGGAAGCAGGCCCCGGCAGTAAGGAACTGAAAGTTCGAGACGCTCAGGTTTCCGCCACTGCCGCTCACCTCGAACGCTGTGATGAAGCTCAACCCGGAGGCAGTCCCGTCCCCTCCCAGCATCGTCGCGGACCAGGTCCCGCTAGCCGCCGTCTGCGTCGCCGTCGAATTGGTGCCACAACCGTTGAGCAGGAGCACAGTCACCAGCAGGATTGCAACTACCTTCATGAATTTTCCTTCAGATCGGAATCGAATACAGATCGATTACAGAAGTATAACGTCAGATTTCTCCTGCAAGATTACAGAGATGCAGGCCAGCCGGTCAATGGATGTAAGCAGGGCCAACGATTCCCGTGGTAGGCTGGACATCGTCCGGAGACCGACTCTATGTATTTGCAGCCCGTCGTACGATGCAAGAATTCAGACTGTCCCACGCCCTCTGCCGCCCGCATTCGCCTGCCCTACCCCAACCCGCCCAGGTCCAGTGCGACCCCGCCCGACTGGCCGCCCGAGGCATGGCAACTCCGCCTCATCTGCCGCGAGTGCGACCACTGGTATGTCTACGAGAAGAAAGATGTAATGTGGGCGCCGTATTCGTCTCCGCTGGCCGACCACAGCGACTTAGCTTTCCAGTGCGTCGAACTGGCATGCGCCGAGCCCGGTTGCGGGTCACGCACCCGCTGGCACGTGCTCGACAACAGCCAGTTGTCCGAGGAAGAATTGCAGGAGTTCGTCCTCCGCGCCGACCCAGTAATAGTCTGCGAAAACGGCCACTCGCTTTCTCTCTCCGGAGTCGCATCCAGTTCCGTGCAAAAAGCGTCCTCGGTCTGAGCGTCATCCACTCCACGTTGTCGTCCGAGCGGAGCAGACACTTCGCGAAGCGAAGTGGCCGCGGAGTCGAAGGACCCCTACACATTTAATATGTAGTCGAAGTTCGCCTCTCGATGCCGGCTATCGCGACATGCCTACGTTCGAGCACAACTTCGAAAAGGATCCGCCAGTCGCCCACCCGTCGGCGAAAGCCAGGTAGACCTTGCAGTTTGCGGATATCGCCTTGAAATGGGTTTTGTTCCATCTCCGCCAAAGCGGCCAGGATGCGCGTCTTATCGCCCGCCGGAATCCGCCTAAGAGACTTTCTTGCGGGACCGGCGAGGACGACGGTCCATTCCATCGATGTACTCCTGAAGCGTCACAGAGTCGCCGCGCCGGTAAGCGGCCATCCCACTGCGATACGCACGCGCCTCAGCGAGCGTGGGCAGCTCGGCAGGAATCAGCCGCGCCGATAAATAAACGCGCAGCGCCTCCCGCACGAGTTCCGAGCGCGTCCGATGCTCCGCCTTCATGGCCCGCTCGATTTCCTTTGCCATCGCAGGCGGCAGGGAAACTGTAAACGTCGTGCTCTCTCTCATGGTTGTTACTTTGTCATACTTAGTATCAGGGGTCAAGGTCGAGTGTCCCGCCATCGCCTATAAACCCTCCGGATCCTGCCACACGCTGCGATCCAGCGTGTTTACACTTGGATCGTCCCGACGATAACGCACGGCAACCGGCTGACCGATGGGGAATCGCTCGCTAACGTTGACCGCTGACATGGCAGCGGACCAAGGGCGGCCGGCCTCACCGATGTACGATCCATTTCCAATAGAAAACCGATACTCAAGAAGCAACCGACCGCTCCCGCCGAGGATGCGAACGGCCGTAATCGCCCCCTCGACCCTGGGCCACCGCCAGTAAAACCAAAGCGAGATGGCATCGTATAGGTCGCCGAACGTACGTCAACTCCTTCACAGCCCGTTGCTTCATGTGGCCGACGCCCTCGATCTCGTCGCGCCTCACGCTCCTCTCTTCCCCTTCAACTCCGCCAGCAACTGCTCAATCCGATCTTCTTTCTCCAGCGCCGCCAGCCGGTCTTCCATATTGTCTCCAGCGATTTCCGACTTCGCCTGGCCCACCGCTTCGGAGTGCGCCACCTTGCGCTTCATGCGGTCAAAAGCCGCGGCCTTCGAGCCATCCCCCATGGCGATACGCGCGTCGCTGGCCTTGCCTACGGCGCGGGCGCGGCGATGCTGCGCAATCAGCAGATCAGCCTTGGATTGCGCCTCGGCCAGCTTCTGCTCCAGTTGGCGCAGCGCCGATTTCAGGTTCTCCACCTGCGCCTTCTGGTCGGCCACCTGCTGCGCGAAACTCTCGCTCATCTCGCGATAGCTTTCCACCCGCAGCAGCGATGCGCGCGCCAGGTCGTCCTGTTTCTTGTCGACCGACAACTCGGCCTTTCTCATCCACTCCGCGACTTTCTCTTCGTTCTCTTTCTGTTTTTTCTCCAGCAGATGCTGATCGGCAATCGCGATCGCCACCTGCGTCTTCACCTGCAGAAGCTGGTTCTGCATGTCGAGAATTACCTGCTTGATCATCTTCTCCGGCTCCTCGGCCTTATCGATCAGGTCGTTGAGGTTGGCCCGTACTAACGTGGAAACACGCTCCAGTAATGCCATGATGGACTCCTTTTCTTTACAAATTGTCATCCTGAGCGGAGTGACTGCTTCGCGAAGCGAAACAGCCACGGAGTCGAAGGATCCCTAGCCTGTCGGCGCCACCATCAGCTCCGCAAGGCATTCCGACCGCCGCCCTTAGCTCTCCAACTGCCCGGTTCCCGTTTCATGTTTTTGATGGATCACAGCACACTCCGGACACTCATGTTGCTTGCCTCGGAATGAGGCGCCGATAACCATTCCTATGGCGACTCCAACAGCCAGCCATATGGCCAGATGGCCTGCCGCCACTCCGAGCGTGGCGCCTAACGCCGCCCCCAGCGCAATGCCCAATCCCGTATGCTTCGATTTGCTTGCCATAACCCGCTCCAGAATGCCCACACGCTCGTGTGGAAACATCTCGTGTGGGGAAAGCTCGCGTGAGGAAAGCTCGCGTGGGGACGGGCGCATTCGCCCATCCCGCCGAGCGCAGCGAGGCGGCCCTACTTCGCCGCATCCACCACCGGAGGCTTCGCCCCCTTGTCCCCAATCTGCCGTACCTTGCCCAGCAGTTCCCCAAGCGGCATGCCCGAGAGCGTCTCAAACAGCGCCGGCACCTGTGCCGCCATTTTCGCGATGTCGGCGGTAATCTTGTTCATCCCCGACGCATCGCCGTTTCCAGTCGAGACAATCGTGATCTTGTCGACGTTCGCCAGCGGACTGGCCAGCGCCTTCACGATCTCCGGCATCGCAGTGAACAATCGATCAATCACCGCGGCCTGGTTGTATTCCTGATAGGCCTCGGCCTTCACGTTCATGGCCTTGGCTTCGGCTTCGCCCTTCTTGAATATAATTTCGGACTCAGCCTCGCCCTGCGCGCGAATCGAGGAAGCCTGTCCTTCGGCTTCGGCAATCAGGCGCTGTTTTTCAGCCGCCGCCAAAGTCTCAATCCTCTGACGATCGATTTCCGCCGGCTTCAGCACGGTCGCAATCAATTCTTTCTCGCGCCGGTTGATTTCAGCTTCCTGTACCTTCACCTGCTGCTCTTTCTCGATCTGCTGCACCTTCACCTGCTCGGCAACAACCTGTTGCTGCATGATGTTGGTTTGGATGTCATAAGCCTTGTCGGCCTGCGCCTGCTGGCGCTTCGTGACTTCCAGGAATTGCGCCTTCTTCACTTCCAGATCGCGCTGCGATTCCGCCTGCTTGGCCAGCGACAAAGTTTCCGCCAGCACGCGCTCCTGATCAGCCTGAGCTTTCGCCACAGCCGATTCCCGTGTAGCCAGCGCGCGCTTGATCGCCGTGTCGCGGTCCGCTTCCGCCGTGGCCACGTCGGCGTCACGCTTGATTCGCGCCACGTCTGGCTTGCCCATGTTCGTGATGTATTCGTTCTTGTCGCGAACCTCCTTGATGGTGAACGAGATCACTTCGAGCCCCATCTTGTTCATGTCCTCCGCACAAGTTCCGCGCATCCGGTCCGAAACCATTTCCGGCTGCTTCACGATTTCTTCCACCGTAAGCTGCCCGATAATGCCGCGCAGATGCCCTTCCATCACCAGCCGGATCAATCCTTCCCGTTCTTGATCGCTCTTGGTGAGGAATTGTTCAGCCGCAGTCAGCACAGATTCCCGGTCAGACTTCACCTTGATCTGCGCCACAGCTTCCACCGTCACCGCGACGCCTTGTTTGGTATACAGATCCTGCTGCGGCGCCACGTCGAACGACATCAGCTCCAGCGACAGATCCTTGCAGACCTGCACCATGGGAAGCACCAGCGTGCCGTGTCCTTGCACTACCCGCGTCCCGCCCAGGCCATACACGATGAGTGCCTCGTGCGGCCCCGCTTTGCGATATAGCCTAGCCATTCCGCTCATCAGGAACAGAAGAACCATCACTCCCAGCCCGGCAAAAATCCAAATCTCCACCATCCGCGACATCTCTGGCATAACGCCTCCTCCTACAAATGCAGTTCACAGACTTAGTACCTAAGAAACCCGATGGCCCACCCAAAATCAACCTTTGTCATTCCGAACCGGGCCAAAGGCCCGGTGAGGAACCTGCTGTTGACTTTCGCCGGCACCACACAGCCCCCGTTGTCGACCCTCCCACTCACTCATCCCCCGACATCTCACTCCATAACTTCACGTACGCGATTCCTTTGTCGTAGCGCGTCACCACCACTTCTGTTCCCTTGGCGACAGCGCTGCTATCGTCGCTGCGCGCGCCGCAAACGCGCCGTGTTCCCATCTGCGTGTAGACCATCTCACCCGTCCCTCCTTCGCGGATCGAACTCGAAACCCGGCCCAGCACTCCCACCATTTCGTAGTCCGCCGGATCCATGTTCTCGTCCTGCGAAATCAGAACTTTGCTCAGGAACAGGAACACCACGCTTGCGGCCACCAGCCCGCTCACCACCGACGCCAGCAATCCAAAACCAACCCACAGGCCGGAGTAGCGCGTGAGCAAATATCCCGTGCCGCCAAACCAGGCCAGAAACGCCGTCAGCGTAACGAAGTTGAACGGCGAAACCCCGCTGTCCCCCGGGCCATGCGCCGCTCCCGCTTCCCCTGCAACCGGCCCGTGACCGGCCATCGCTGGCCCGTGCGTCGCTGGGGCACCCGCCGATGGCAGATGTGCGCCGCCAACGTGCCCATGAAAGTGAGGCAAATGCAACCGGCCCGTACGTGCGCCTCCAAACAGAAAAGAAAAAAAACTGAAGCAGAAGCCGACCGCGAAACAGACCAGGTAAAAGTCCGCCCAACTCACGGAGTAATTCATCGGTTTCTCCTCCCGTCTGCCTTCGAGCCGTGGCCGCGATTGCCGCGCGCAACGTTCTCGCGGCCGTTCGTATCGCGAGGACGATTCTCGCGAAGACGATTGCCGTTCATCGCCAAATCCGGCCGCAACGCTTCCAGCAGCCGCTCCGCCAAACCCGGCGTATCCAGAATCGCACCCAACAGCAGCAGGCTGCGCCGCGTGTCTTTTTCGCGTGCGGCCTTGATCAGCACCTCGCTCACCTCCGCATCGCCGACAAACCGTTCCGAACCCTGCAGCAGCCAGACGTCAAGCTGGCCTTCCGTCGTCCGCAGATCAGAAGTCAGCTCCGTGTGGTAGCCCTCAGGGTCATCCACCAGAAAGCCGGGATGCACCTTAAAAAACTTCGCCAGCAGCGCCCGCGACGATTGCGTCATGTGCGGGCGCGCCCCGTTTTCAATCTGCGACAAATACGACTGGCTGATGCCCTTGCGCAGCTCCTGCCGCACCGCCTTCACCATTTCCTGCTGGGTCATGGGCCGCCCCAGGCCGCGCAACGAGCCTTCCACCTCGCGCAAGTAACGGATTTTCTCTCCCAGTTTCATATTGTGTATCGCAATATTTATATTGCAATATGCGATGCATGTCAAGAAATGAATGTGGCGTGTTTTGATGGGCTTGCAGTGATGGCCTCGGCGCGGCCCGAGGTTGGGGCCACGAAAATGCCCCCGGCTGGGCCGGGGGCGCGTTCTCCCTTCTCTTGGATTGTGAGCTTCCTAGCGGCGGCCGCCGCCATGCATGGCTCGATTGATCTGGTGGGATTGCTGGTTCAGTTGGTTGTTGATCTGCGTCCTCTCCTCAGGAGTCAACTTGCCATCGTTCGCTGCGCGGTCCTTCTTTACTTGTTGTTTGATTTTCGCTTCGTTCTTCTCTAGATGGCCGGCTTGCTGGGCGTTCAACTCGCCGCTCTTCACGCCTTGCGCAATGCGATCCTGCTGATTCTCAACACGCTGGCCAACGGCGCTGGTCTGGGTCGCGGATTGTTTGGCGTTGTTGCGCTCATCCTGCTTGATCTGGTTCGTGATCCGGTTCTGCTGCTGCATGATCTTCTCTTTCTCAGCGGCAGTCAGACGCCCGTCGTCCACTTTCTTCATCGCGTTCTCTTCCCGGGAGAGTTTATCCTCCTGGTTTTCCAGCCTGGCCCCCTCGTTGGAGGTGAGCTTGCCACTCTTCATGCCTTGTTCGATGACGTCCTGCTGTTTCTCCTGACGCTGTTCAAGCGTTTGGCCGCTAACTTGTGGAGACGCTGCGGCCGAACCCTGGGCGGACGCGTCTGTGCTCTGCCCTACAACTGGCAGTGCGAAGATCGCGAGCGCTGCGCCCATCCATGCGAACCTGAATGCACTCTTCATCGTGAATCCTCCTGTGTGTTCAGTTTCGACGCTGTGGCGGCGGACGTCGGTGGCGGAACGGCGTGGCAGTTCAGGAATAAGAACCCAGGAATTGTCAAGAAATGTTGCGGAGAATATTTTCCTCACAAAATGCTAAATAATTTAATTGTCGATGAGTCAACGACTTAACCCTGGGGCACGCGCGGCCACTACAGGAAAGACCTGGGAGGAATCTAGAGTGCGATTCGAAACCAGGTAGAGTAGTTCCCTTAGAGCTCCTTGCCAGCCTAGAGCCCCGCTTCGAGGCGGGAACGTGGATCGAGATAATCGCGCAACGCGTCGCCGATGAAGTTGAACGACAACACCGCCAGCATCACGGCCAGCGCTGGGAAGAGCACGAGATGCGGCGCGTCGAACAGGTGGGCACGGCCGTCGTTCAGCATCGTGCCCCAACTGGCCGTGGGCGGCGGCACGCCCAGTCCTAGAAAACTCATAGTGGCTTCGGCGAGTATGGCTCCGGCCATGCCGATGGCGGCCTGCACGATCACGGGCTGAATAATGTTAGGCAGAATGTGGCGGACGATGATGCGCAGGTCGCTCGCCCCAAGGGCGCGCGCGGCTTCAACGAATTCGCGCTCGCGTGCAGCGAGCACTTGTCCGCGCACCAGGCGCGCGTAGCCGACCCATCCTCCCAGCGAGAGCGCGAGTACCAGATTGAAGATGCCAGGTCCGCGGAAGGCGACGAAGGCAATCGCTAATAGGATTCCAGGGAACGAGAGGAACGCGTTCATCAGGATGACGTTGACGAAGCGGTCGATGCCTCCGCCGTAATAGCCAGCGATGGAGCCGATGATGAGGCCGAGCGCGAGCGACGTGATGACGACCGAGCTTCCCACCAGCATCGAGATGCGCGCGCCGTAGATGATGCGCGAAAGAATGTCGCGTCCCAGTTCGTCCGTGCCGAACCAGTGCGCGTGCGATGGCGTGTCAAGGCGCACGGGAAGATGGATGGCGGCAGGATCCTGCGGCGCGATCCAGGGAGCGAACAGGGCGAAGATTACGAACACGATGACGAGCACCACACCTGTGGCCGCCAGAGGATTGTGTCGGACATTTCCCGCAGCCCAGCGCCGGAACGAGATGGCAGTGGCGGACATGGTTGAATCGGTACGCGCAATCTTAGACGGTGCGGCCCGTTGTGTGCAAAAAAACGTTCACATCAGGTTCGCTTACTCGTTGCTTGCAAACCGCTTGAATGTTCCGGTCGGAACATTCGGAAAAGCACAAAATGGACCGGGGTAAGTTGTTGATTCTTTGTATCAGCATTGGGGCGTTTCAATGGAATCAACGAGTTAGCCTGTGGAAGGAATGTCTACTTTCGAGGACGCTGAATGTCTACTAAAGTAGACTTGACAAGCGGCTCATGTACTTTTTATGGTACAGGAGCGGAGGACCAGGAACCTATGCGCAGGAAGCGTGTGGCGGCGAAGGTTGCTGCCTTCTTGGCGAGGGAAAACATCTACGGAAAAATGCGGGCAATTCCGGTCAAGGAGCGGGTAACTTCGCAATTGGCTGCCGAAATGAAGAGAAAGAAAATTTCGAAGTCTCGCATGGCGGTATTACTGAAGACCAGCCGGTCGCAGGTCGATCGCATTCTTGATCCGAACCGCGACAGTACGGTGTCGAGCCTGCAGCGGGCAGCGGCTTTAGTGGGGCGGAACGTCGTGATTCAGTTGGTGTAGAGCGCCCATCCTGAGGAATGCAGGCCAAAATCCAAGCCTTAACTACTGAGGGCACAGGGTTCACAGGGTAGATCGCGACACCATCCTTCTAGAAATTCTTCTTCAGAAACTCCCGCAAGTGATCCAGGCGAAACGCTGCGTCGCCGATTTCGACGTTCAGCAGCAATTGCGCTGTGGTTAGCTGGTTGCGGAAGTCGAGTGCCGCGATGGTATCGGCGCTGGCTACTTGTTGCAGATTGCTTTCGATTTGCTTCTGCTCTTCCTGGAGCGCTTTCAGGCGGTTGTCCTGGACGGAAATTCCGTCCACCACCTGCTGCTTGAGGACTTCTGCGTTGCGAACCACGTCCCCTTCCTGAACTTTTTTCCAATCGTCGTAGGCATCGGCGGCCTGGTCGAGATGTTTGTTGATGTTGTGGCTGGCGAGGTTGTAGCTGATCGAAACTTCACCGTAGGCTCCGCGGCTGTCAACCCAGGGATTGATCTGCTGGTGCGCGCCTACCGATAGCGCCACGTCCCAGTTATTCTGGCGATTCAATTTGTCGAGTGCCTTTTGTTCGTTCACTTCCCTGCCTTGCTTCTCGGCGACCAATTCCTTCAGCGGCCGGTCGCTCAGTTCCGGCGTGTAGAGGGAGACTACTTTCGACTGCGTATCGGCGCGGTCCGCGTCCAGCTTGATCTTTGTGGTTTGCAAAGCGAAGCCCATGGGGCGGGTCATGTTCTGTGCTTCGATCATCTTTCTGGTCGCGCCGGTAAGCGCTTCCAGACTTTCGGAGGCTTGTAGAATCAGCTCCAATCTGTGTTGCAGCGCCTGCTTCTCCAGGCTCGGCATGGCGTACTGAATATCCTGCTGGGTGGACGTGGTTGCAGTGTAGAGTTCGCAGTTCTTGCGCGCCGCATCCATGGTGAGCACTCCCTTCCTCACGCTCGAAAGGTTGCCGGAGACTCCCCACACCGCTTGCATCGGCAAGCCGGTGTTGGGCTGGGTGATGCCCGCAACCGCATCTGGCGTTATCAGAAGATCGCGCTGCGCGGCGGCCTGCTCGGTCAAGTATCGGCAGTAGGCCTGCTGATCTTTGTTTCTCGCACTCAACCTGACGTCGTCCGCAAAAGCAGCGGGGAGAAGAAACATGGCAATCGCGAGGCCCGCGCTGACGTTTCTCTGGAATGTCTGCGACTTTGTTTCAGACTTTTGCATGCTTATCGGCATCTAGCGTCTCCTCAGAAGGAAATCAGAAGAAGGTCAGAAGAAAAGAGGTTTGCGGTTCAGGAACACAGTTTTCGATTTCGCGGACTCGGGATGGTCGAGCTGCATCTGGATGAGGAAGCCGCGAATGTCCGTCCTGAAGATGGGATGGATGGCGTGCTCTTCGCCGGCAAAAATCTGCTTCACCGTGCCTACCTTCCGGCACAGGAGCATGTTCAGGTAGCAGTCGTAGACGGCCGCGCCAATCGACGCGCTGCTCTGGTTGTCATAGGGGACGAAAGCAAAGTTCACAGCGGTATTTCCAGAGACGATGGGGTAGTAGGGCGTCTGCTTGGCCGTGGCCAGAGCCGCTCTGAGGCGATCGACCTGTTGCCCCTCTTCGTGGAGCTGCTTTTGCGCGACGCCAATCGCGATGTCGAGTTGGGCAATCTCGGAGATCAGTTCGGCTTGCTTGTTGAGCACGTCCAGAGTCTTGGTGTCGGTGGTGGTCTTTTCAAGAATGTTGTCGGTGAGCAGAATCTCGCCGATCTTGCTGTCGGTGTAGGAACTCTGCACCTGGTTGAGCGCGGCACGCTGGGTTGCGGCATCGCCTTTCGTAATCAGTCCGGCCGCGAGGTCTCTGTCAATGGCAGCTTCCACTTCTTTCACCTGCGCCATAACATTTTGCGTTTTCACATTGTCGGCCTGCTTCTGTTTGTCGAGTTCCAGAAGCTGCGGTCCTGTAGCCCGGTTGTGCTGTTGTTCGCGGGTGATAGCAAGCTGCAGTTCGGGTTCGAGGGCTTCGAGCGCCGCGCGGTGCTTGGTCATTTCACCGACGCCATCCTGCAGCTTCTTCATGTCGACATTCAGATCTTCAAGGGTCTGGCGTGTGGTCACGAGCTTCTCGGTGAAGTCCAGACTCTTGTCATCGGCCGGAGAAAGAATCACCGGCGCAGCCCACGAGGTGCTCAGGGCATAGAAGCCCATGACGAAGCCGTACGCCACAACGCCGAACAGCACCAGATAAAGCGTTAATATGGCGAAGATGCGATACACCGTGACCACCGACTTGTACAAAATCGGCTGGATCACAGGGGGACGTGCTTCAGACTTTTTGACGACTTCCGTCGCCATCGGTGGCCTCCTGTTGCTTTTCTTGTTCTTTCGTGCGCGTGCCCCAATCACGGGAATCGAGCGTGCACAATGCCAGCGTGGTTAGAAATAAGCTGCTGACGAGGGTCCATCCTAAATAGGCGCCGAATGCTAGAGGATTGTTGACTGCCTCGCGGGCGCTGTATTTTCTGATCACAAAGCCAAGGATGGCTGCGATTGCGAGATACCCCACCAGCGGCCCCGGACCGGCCAATTCCATAGGATTGCCGAACATCATGGTGAGAACGACAAGCAATCCCAGCAGCGCCCCGAGCGGCGTGAGCACCAGCGTCAGGACCGTGTTAGGGTGCAGCGTCCAGACATGCTTGGGCAAGGTTCTTAGAGTGTAGAAAAGATCGCGTATGATGCTGCGCTTCCAACGCAGTTGCTGCTTGAACAGTTCCGGTAATGTGGAGGGCACGGTGGTCCAGCAGAGGGCGTCGGTGTTAATGTAAGTTCCGTAGCCGCGCAGCAGCGTTTGATGCGTGAGGAAGCGGTCTTCGCCCTGGTTCACCGGAATGCCGAACCAATGCCGGCTGCGAATCTTGGGCTCGATCTCGAGCAGCAGCTCGCGGCGAATGGCGAACAGGCATCCGCTGATGCAGCCGATGCTGCGCGTCCAGTTCTCCGGAACTTTGTAGACCTGAAAAGCCGCGTAGTAGATGAAGGTCTGGATCGCGGTGATCGCATTTTCGTTGGGATTTCTGACTCCCACACGGCCGCCGACCGAACCGATCTTCGGTTCCGAGAAGCAGGCCGCGAGCTCGCGGATCGCGTCGGGATGAAAGATGCAATCGGAATCGATGGAAATGATCATGTCCGCGGTGGAATGCTGCAGTGCGTTGCAAACGGTGCGGGCCTTCCCGCTATTCACGGCGTTGCGTCCCACGCTGACTTTTATGTTAGAGAAATCGCGTTGCGCCTTGAGCATCCACTCGTAGCTGTCGTCCACCGAACAGTCATCCTGCGCGATCACTTCAAACCGGTCGTTGGGATAATTGCTGTTGCTGATGCTCTCGATGGTCTCGTAGACCGTCTTGCCCTCGTTGAAGCAAGGCATGAGAATACTGACCGTGGGCTGGTAGGTGTAGTCTTTCTCGACCGTGGCTCCCGGGACGGACCACTTCAGGATCAGCGCGAAAGTGTATTTGAGGATCGAGATCAGCAGGCAGAGAAACAAAATCAGCCAGACTAGAACCGGTGCCATTTGCGCCTCGCCTGCGATGGCTTGAGGCCATCGCCCGCCAAATCACGCCAAAGATTTTCGAGCTCGCGCGGTTGAAGATGATTATGGCCTGAGGCGCGAAAAATAGGAATAGCGCGGATGAGGTGTGAGGTTAGATTCCGGGCACAATCACGGTTGTGCGGATTACAAATCTTGACGCGTGGCAGGAGTCAATCCCGTTTGCTGGCGCTGATCTCAAGCTACGACTTGCCTACGCTGCGAAACAATGCCGCCACGTTCTCTGGAAGAGTTTCATCGAGCTTGCGGGCCAGCCATTCCTGCAGTTCCGACTTTTGCGGGGCAGGCAAAGATTGAAACTGCAGTCCGACAAGGCCGGCCTGGTCCCGCCAGACCACTGTGGTTTCGGCGAAAAACTGATTGGTGCGGCCGGGGAGGCTGAAGCGCACCAGCGCGGGAGTATCGGGATCGAGCGCGCCAGGAGCCTGGAGGGCGATTCCACCTTCGCTGATGTTCACGGTTTGGCAAAAAAGATCTTCAGGCTGCTGCGCTCTGACGAAGGCGGGGACTGCAACCGGGCAGCGGAAGTAGCGGCGCCTCTCCCGCACCACCATGCCGAATGCGGCGCGCAGGGTTTGACAGATCGCGGCCACCGAGAGCGGTCTTTGTAACACGAAGGTTGAATCTGGCCTGGCCGAGCCTTGGGCCTCCTTGCCTGTGGTGATGGCGAACGTGACGGCCGTGCGGTTGGTGCGCGAAAGTCGGAGCTGCCGCAAGATCAGCAGAGCTTCATCTCCCAGAAGCAAGTCCACGATGACGGCCTCGAACTTCTGCTTGTCCAAAAGGCTGGCCGCGACAATACCTTCTCCGCAGATCTCGGGGAGTATGGCCAGCGGGCGCAAGGCTTCCAGGACCAGCTGGAGAGTCGGTGCATCCTTGCACAACACCAACGCGGTCCCGGCGGCGGCAGCTGATTCCGATAGGCTCTTTGGTGCTGTCATCTGCGACTCCGCGCAGGACCGCCTTCAGTTTCGGAATGCGACGGGGTTCGGGATGCGTCTCTGCGTGCTATATGCACGAGCGTCACCAGCAGCGCTCCACTGGCGGAGCTGAATAAGGCAAGTCCAAGAATCAGCAAATAGTTCACGGTCACCATTCTCCATCGGCCGCGCGAGAGAAATAGTTTAGCGGCCACTGTTAAGGTCAGACTGAGGGCGGGCGGGTTTCGTGTCAATCGAATTGGCGGAGGGGAACAGCATCAGTTACTAAGTAATTTACTTTACTTATTAAGTATAGTACTTAGTAAATTGATAAGTGCGGATTGCGGATTTGCGGGGGAGGGCGGGAAGGTTTTGAGCCGAGATTGGGCGGGGCCGAAACTCAGGATGCGGCTGGGAGCGAAGAAGCAAAATTGTTGTTTACTCTTGTGATATGAGCACTTTAGCAGTTGACCTTAACACCTCCAAATGAGGTATGCTCAGGGAAAGCGGTTCCCCTATAGGGAGAGTGCATGGCTGATCTAGATGCGGTTCTAGAACAGTTGAAGAAAGAACGTGAACGTGCGGTGGGCGAGCTTAAACAGTTGGAAAAAGTGATTGCGGAGCTGAGCAAGGTGACACCAGGAAGTTCACGAACCTCATATAGTCCCAGCACCCGCATGAAACGCCGGCTGTCGGCGGCAGCCCGTGAGCGCATCGCGGCCGCGCAAAGAGCGCGTTGGGCGAAGGTGCGCGCGCAGTCCAGCAAAACATAGCAGGGTCTCAAAACCCGGCGCAGGAGGCGGGATGGACGATTCTTCCGGCCGACTGCGCCGGCTCTTTTTCCAGCATTGCCCTTCGGCGAAGCTGCTTAAATATCGCACTTCTGAAAATGGGGATGAGAAATCAGTCGGCGGCCACGGTGTGGTCTGCGGCGGGGTCATCCTGCTGCGGGCGGCGGGGCGCGCGGTTCGAGGGCAGGCCGGCGTCGCGGATCTTATACAGCAAGGCGCGATAGCTGATGTTCAGGGCCCGGGCCGCGCTTTTGCGGTTCCAGTGATGATGCTGCAGGACCTTGAGGATGATCTTGCGTTCCAGTTCATGCACGGCCTGGCGAGTGATTTTCTTGAGCGAGATCGGGCCTTCGACCGAAATATCGGCGCTAAAGAAATCCGGCGCGTGCGGATGCAGGTCGCCGGAGATGGATTCTTCGCTACCGAGAATCACATAGCGCTTCATCAGATTTTCCAACTCGCGGACGTTGCCCGGCCAGTGGTATTTCTTAAGCGAGTTCATCAAATCGGCCGACGGAGCGACGGCCCGCGCGTTGAACTTCCGGTTGTAGTACTCAAGGAAATAACTGATCAGTTGTGGAATGTCGGCGGCCCGCTCGCGCAGGGCCGGCATGTGCAGATTCACGACATTGATTCGATAATACAGGTCGGCGCGAAAGTTGCCGGCCGCGATTTCCTCTTCCAATTTTCGATTGGTGGCGCAGACCACGCGGACTTCCACCTTCTTGTCTTCCTGGGCACCAATCCGGCAGAACTGGCCGTCCTGAAGCAGTTGCAAGAGCTTCGACTGCAGCGCCATGTCGAGTTCGGAGATTTCATCAAGAAACAGCGTACCGCGATGCGCCATCTCGACCCGGCCCGGCTTCATGCCGTAGGCGCCGGTGAATGCCCCTTTCTCGTAGCCAAAGAGTTCACTCTCAAGCAGCGTGCCGGGAATCGCAGGGCAATTCACCTTCACCCATGGTCCGGTCTTCCACGGCGAAGAGGAATGGATCATACGCGCGATAATGTCTTTGCCCGTACCACTCTCTCCGTGGATAAGAACGGGGACATTGGCGCCCGCTATCTTGGCCAACCGCTCGCGCAGTGCCCGCATGGCATCGGTATTCCCGAACACGACCGCTTCGGGAGGCATCTCGCCGAGGGGCTGGATCAACGCGCTGACTGGATTTGGAGTGCTCATAAGTCTTCCTGGCTTTTGCAGCCCAGGCTTACGGTCTGGTGTGCATCTGGGGAACCAAACACAGAGGGGAGCAAAGACGTACTCTATCAGGCTAGTCTATCTGCTTGACCAAAAGCAACTTACTAAAGATTGCGGGGGATCCGAACTAGTAATCACGTGGACCGGAAGTCAATCACGGATCGAGGAACCGCGTGGGAAAGTGTTTTCACACTGGGGAACTGACCTTCCGTCGAGCCCTGGCTCGGCCGTGATTTACCAGCGGTCTGGAGAACTTCAGGCCGATCAGGTTGTAACCTTCGCCATGTTGCGTGCGCAATACCTTGGCCCGCAGGGTCCGCGTCACGGTTGGCAGGTCAGCCATCGCGGTTACCGGAGCGCTGGGGATCTCGAGCGAAACCTGTGCGGCGGCTGGGATCGAGCGGCGAACCGCGACCAGCATCCCTCCGGCCGAGACATTCAGGGCTGTGGCGAACTCCAGGAACTCCTTATCCGACTCAGCCCGGCTCCGCACAAAGACCGGGATAGCCAAAGGCAAGCGCGGCCAACGACGACGCTCACCGGCTAGAGTCGCTCCGTTCACACACACCCCTTCCCACGAACTTTAACCGAACATTTCAAGCATCTTAGGGGCCAAAACCAGAATCAACGGGTAAATCCCGCCAGCAACCCAAAAAAGCACAAATAGACAATGTCAATTCGCGGCGTCCGAGGCCTAGAACCGTCAAAGTGCGGGCTTTTCATTGGCTTGGCCCGATTTGAGACTCGTGGGCAGGGTCGCCGACAACCTCGTCCAGAAGGTAACGGAAGTGCAAGGTTTTGCCACACTTGGGTAATCAGCTTTCATTTTTCGTTGACACAGAAAAGACCCTGGCATACGATTTTGGTACAGCATTCTTCTTTAAAATCAGTCGAGTGCATCCCCCCTCTGTGTATGACCGCAGCGCCCCTTATGGCCACTGTACAAAAGAACGTGTGCGTTCCCGGACCCGGTGACGGAAAGGCGGGTGTCCCGGTCTCTCCGGCTCTGGGTGAAGGACTGCCCGCTCCCGCTGATTTACAGCAGGCGTATTCCGAATTGCAGCAGCGATTCCAACGCACCACGAACGCTCTCGGTTCGGCGGCACACGACCTGAAGACGCCCCTCGCAATCCTGAACGGCTACGTGGAACTATTGCAGAGCGAGAAGCTTGGACCGTTGAATCCGCGCCAGCGCGAAGTGCTGGGCGACATGAAGTCGAGCGGTAAACGGTTGCAGCAGTTTATCCAGGACTTCTTGACCTACAGCGCTCTCGAAACCGGCGGCCTGAAGATGCAGTTCGAGCCGGGCAACATCAATCATTGCCTGTCAGACGTCTGCCGCTTATGGTCGGCCCGTTTTCAGGAAAAGGGACTGGCGCTTTACTTCCTGGCCAACGACAAGTTGCCGGTGTTTCCCTACGATTCTCCCAAGCTGGAACGCGTGATTTCGAACCTGCTGGAGAACTCGTTCAAATTTATTCCGCAGGGCGGAACAGTTTGGCTGCACGCCGAACCCTACATGTGGGAGCGCCGTGCTGCGGCGCAACCTGCCGCGGCGGGCGAGAGGCGCCGCCAGGATATTTCGCAACCGAACTCCGTGAAGGTCACCGTCTCCGATACCGGTCCGGGAATCCCGGCGGAATTTCATCAGGAAGTGTTCGACGATTTCTTCCGTTTGCCGGGCACCGAAAACCAGGAAGGTATGGGACTAGGCCTGTCGATCGTTCGCCGCCTAGTGCAAGGCATGGGCGGAAAAGTCTGGGTGGAAAGCGATCCCGGCGCGGGTTGCAAATTTTCGTTTCTGATTCCCTTCAAACCCTCCTCCAATCCTGCCCACAAAGGAAAGAATCGATGAAGGAGACCGCCAAGATTCTGCTGGTGGATGACGAACCAGCCATGCTCCGCTACATCCGGACGCTGCTGGAGGTTGACGACTACAAGGTTGAGACCGCGTCGACCGGGGAAGAGGCCTTGCTGCGCGTGGATAAAGGCATGGAGCCCGACCTGGTGCTGCTCGATGTGCTGATGCCAGGAATCGACGGGCTGGAGACTCTCGAGCAACTCCGCCAAAAGCGGCCCGGGATCAAGGTTGTAATGCTCTCCTGCGTCAACGATACCAAGAAAGTCGTGCAGGCCATGCGCCTGGGAGCGCATGACTACCTGACCAAACCCTTTCAGAAGGCGGAATTGGATGCCGTGATCGACCAGTGCCTCGGGCAGGGCAAGGGGCAGGTCAGCGGTGAGGCTGAGGACGTAGGCGACGACGTGTTCTTTATCGCGGCGAGTCCCGCTATGAAGAAAATCCGTTCGCAAGCCGCGCTGGTCGCCAGGGTGGATATTCCGGTATTGCTGCTGGGCGAAAGCGGTACAGGAAAAGAAGTGCTGGCGCGCCTGATTCACAAACTCTCGACGCGCGCGCACCGCACCTTCATGAAGGTAAACTGCGCGGCCGTTCCCGCTGATTTGTTAGAGAGCGAGTTGTTCGGTTATGAGCCGGGAGCATTTACCGGCGCGACGCACGCCAAGCCGGGAAAATTCGAGCTGTGCAACAAAGGCACGTTCCTGCTCGACGAAATCGGCGAGATGCCGCCGCAACTGCAGGCCAAACTACTGCACGTGCTGCAGGACCAGAGTTTTTCGCGGCTGGGCAGCCGTAGCGTCATCAAAGTGGACGTGCGCATCCTGGCGGCCACGAACATCGACATTCCCCAGGCTTTGGCCGCCAAGCGGCTGCGTGAAGATCTCTACTACCGCCTCAATGCGTTCACCCTGCAACTGCCGCCGCTGCGCGAGCGCAAGGAAGAAATTCCCATTCTGCTGAAGCATTTCATGACACGCATGGCCGAGCGCTACGCGCGGCCTCCGCTCCCGCTTTCCCCTGCACTGATGGAGGCCTGTCAGTCGCATTCCTGGCCGGGCAATTTGCGCGAGCTGAACAATTTTCTGAAGCGCTATTTAATTCTGGGCGACGAGACCCTGGCCGCAGCCGAATTGCAGCCCCGCACCGACGGCAACGGCGGCGCGGCTCATGGAGATTCCGGCACCCGAAGCGGAGAAGCCGGCGGAGGCTTGAAGTCGCTGGCCCGCAGCGCCAAGGACGAAGCCGAAGGCGAAGCCATCCGGCAGGCGCTCGAGCAGACCAACTGGAACCGCAAGCGGGCCGCTGAACTTCTGCAAATCAGCTACAAAGCCCTGCTTTACAAGATCCGGCAATATGGAATCGCCGAGGCCAAAAGCCACCACAAACTCTCAGCCGGCGCTTAGAGAAATCGGCATCCGGTTTCCGGAGCACTAGAAGCCGGAAGCCGAAGCCCGCTTCCTTAGGGCGTCACCGTCAACTGGAACGGCACCGTTTGGCTGAACGAGCCTGAGGTCGCCGTAACCGTCAGCGGATAAGCGCCTGAGGGCGTCCCACTCACCGGTACCGGCGTCTTGGCTGCCGCTGCACGCGGGCTGCAACAAAAGCAGCGCAAAGAACAGCGAGAGCATGAGCAGGCCAACAGTCGGCTCATCTTCCGTTTCCCCCGCGCCCTTTGCCGCCCGCACCCAATCCCAAAAGCACCATCCCGGGAACCATCACCCAGAGTGCGTAAAGCGAGCGCCGCCATCCCGCTAAGCCGGCCGTGGTGACGGGTTGCGCCGTCGTCAGCAGGTTCAGCGTGGTCGACACTGTGCGCCGTTCTGCAAATTGAGCGTGCTGTTCGTGAAATTGCAAGTCGCCCCGGAGGGAAGCGCGCTGCATGTGAATGAGACATTCGCTCCGAAACACCCCGTTCGGATTCACATTTACCGTATATTGAGCGAGCTGACCTGCGACCACCGAACGAGACGGGGCTAATGGTCACCGTGTAACCAGCCGCCGCGAACGAAGCACTCTGCGACGTGACCGTATTCGTATTGTTGTTGGCGGTCACCGTGGCCGTCACCGAATAATTGCCGCTGTTGCTGGGCGTCACCGACAAAATGACTAACGAACTGGCACCGGACTTGCAGCGTTGGTATCTGGCAAGTCACTGCATTGTTCCGCTCGGCGCGCTGCAAGTCCCGGAACCCGCGGTCCCGCTGATGAACGTCACGCCGCTGGTGGGAACCGTGCCGGTTACGGTGATGTTAGTCGCTGGGTCAGGTCCTTCGTTGGCAAGAGTGAAAGTTGTGGTAACCTGATTGCCGGCACTAACAGTTCCGAGCGGGGACACGACCGGCGCCACGCATGTTGATGCACAAATCCGTCGCCGTGCCCAGCTTGACGACGAATGCGTTGCGCGTGGCTCCGGGCACGAGCGTGCTCTGGAGGGGATTGAAGGTAGGGAAGTTCGCGCCGAGGTGGTATCGCCGACAAAATAGCTATTAAGGCTGGGGTCGACCGCGATGCCGGTGCCGCGATCCGTGCCATTGCCGCCGAAATAAGTAACGTAAGAGCCCACGCCGGTCTGGCCGGTACGTGGTCGTGGTATCGATTTGGGCAAAGAAGGCGTTCTGCGCGCCGTTCAGCGTGCTCTGGATTGGACGTGCGTGACCGGGAAGTTTGTCGGAACTGGTCGCTCCGGTGACGACTGCATCGCCGAGCGTAGTGCTGGCCGTGTCCAATACCGCGATCGCCATGCCCGCTGTCGTTGCCCGACCCGCCCAGGTACGAGAAATAATTGAGGGCCACGAATTCGGAATGCCGGTGGTGCTCAGCGTGGGATTGCTCATGCGCGCCACATAGGCATCGGTATTCGAGGGACGTGCGGGACAGCGGCGTCACCTCCGGGATTATTGAGGCAAGTCTGGTAGGGCGGGTACCGGTGGGAAGGACGAAAGTCCGTGTGGAGAATTGGTCGATCCCGTGAGGTAAATGTTGGCCGCGCCGGAATCAATCGCAATCGCAGTGCGCTATCCGCACCACTGCCTCCAAGATAAGTGGAGAAAAGTAACTGAGCGCACCCGTTTGCGCCGCATTGGGATTTATTTTGGCCATGAACGCGTCGGTCGGATACGGCGTGGTCGTCGGAGGCGAACACGGATTCGGACTCGAGAGTACGGTCGGCGGAGGCGTATCCAGGCAAGGCTGATAGGCGTTGAGGATGGGGAAGTCTTCCGCTGGCCGCTGCGCCGTAAGCACCCAGACCGCTGTTGTAGAAATTCGTGGTGCCGCTGAAATAAATGTTGCCGGTGGAGTCGACCGCAATGCCGCCGCCCACGTGCAGCTGGCACACGGAGTCGCCGGCGTGCTCCCGCCGAAGTATGTCGAATACGCGATGCTGCCCGGACACCGGGACGCTGGTATTCAGCTTGGTGACGAAAAACTGAAGGCTCGCCTTCGGCGAGCTTGATATGGCATGGGAATTGGCTTGCGGGAAAGTCGTCGGTTGAGAGCTGGGCGGGGCTTGGTTGGAGGTGGTGGTGCCCGTGATAAAGACGTCGTTATTGAGGTCGATTGTCATGCCGCTGGCCTGGTCGTTGCCGTTTCCGGAAACATAGGAAGAATAAGTGAGCGGCTCGGTGCCAGTGCTCGCTCCGCTCAGCTCGCTGACGAATATGGAGGTGCAGGTCGATAAGCCAGTGCATTGCGTCCCTTCGGTCTCGGGCGCGGATCTGATAGAAAACTCCGACGGCGGGGAAGTCAGTGGAAGTGGTGTTGCCCACGATGATAAGCATTACCGCCGGCGTCCACGGCGATGCCAACACTGCTGTCAGATCCGCTGCCACCGAGAAAAGTCTCATACACCACCGAGGGCGGCTGCGAAGGACTGATCTCGGCCACGAAGATGTGGCTTGGGCCAGCCTGAGTGATCGTCAGCGATGTCGGAATTGACGTCCACGTAGTGGCGGGAAATGAGCTCTGCGGCGAAGTTGTCGTGCCGACAATGTAGATGTTGCCGTTGCCATTGACCGCGACCGAAGGCGAAGTTTCCGTGCCGCTGCCGCCGAAGTAGGTGGAGAAGTCGAGCACCGGATCGATGATCAGCTCGCGGCTGCGATCGTAAGGGCCGATTTCGAAACCGGCGCGGTTGTCCGCGCGCAGAACAAACGTCCCTTCCACTGGCTTCGCCGGTCTCCCTCGCGCTGGTAAACGTGCGGCGCTTGCAGGCGCAAGCCGCCTTCGTCTTTACCGGTGAGAATCAGATCGCCGCCGCTCAGTTCCAATTTTGTTGCGCCATCAAACTGCAGTTCGGCCTGCGACGGATCGGCGCCCGGGACGACCCGGAAGTCGTATTCCAGACGCCCTTGGTTTCCATAGAACACGAGATCGATTCCGGGATAAACGCTCTGGTAGCGAACTCCCGCAAATTGCGGAATGCCGGTGTGCCACTTCTGCGGGTCATTGCCGATGATGTAGTTGCTCTTGCCGGGCAGAAATCAGTTCCTGCAGTCGCTGCCGCGGCGTTGGCGCCGACCAGCTTCATGCGCACGAATCGTTCGCTGCCCCGCTCTCGGTGTCGCGTCTGCATGAGCATCGCCCCAGTCGCATCGAGGAATAGGCTATATCCCGCGCCGTGCGCGAGAAATTTCACCTGGGATCGGCCTGGCCCTGGTTGGGTTCGAAGATCAGGGGCAGCTGCCCGAGTATGGCGCGCGCATCCGGCTTCGACTGCTGGGATTGACGGGCCTTTCAAACGAGTGTCAAACCGAGAGAAGAATCCTGAAGAGGTTGCAATCGGAGAAACCGGAAACTGGGCGGCCTGCGCTCAGCGGCGAGCGGCGGGAACCCGTCCAGAGCAACACCGAACCCGCCAACAGCAGCGCCAACGACGCCCCAAAGGCATAACCTCGCACCGCCGTCGCTTCCCAGTTTTTTCCCGATCTTCCTCCCGACCAACGGCCATTTCCCATCACGCTTTTCCTCCGATTCAAACCGATCATTTGGAGAGAGTAGAAACGGCGCGCGAGTCAGTACTCACCCTGCGCCGGCGAAACCGCCCGCTGCTGACGTGTCACTTAGGAACTGGCGGAAAACAAATAACTACTTAAACATCTGGCGGATAGCCAAGTCAAGCGCGCCTCCGCCACGATCGCTCCCAGACTTTTCAGATCGTTCAGGGCGCGAAGTGCCGCATGCAGGAGTGGCCAAGGAATCACGACCTGCGTGTACCTTCGCGTCCTTCGTGCTGGATGATTGCCCCTGCACACCTCACAGCAAACTCCCGCAGTTGTCAGATGCGTGGGACGACCGGGAAAGATGCCGCAGGCTGGCACGAAAGTGGGATGAAGGGATTTGCGAACCGCAGCGTCGAATATTTACCGAATCAGTTCCGGAGTCTTTTTGCTCTTGCAAAGCGCTGGCAATTCTATACATTGGATACTAATCAGGGCCTGCTGTGGGGCGGCGGGATCCTGATCCCATGAGCGATTCGTCTGCACTGGTTCAGTCTGATTTTTCAGTCTTGATTTTCAGTCTTGATTTTCAGTCTGGTTGATCAGCCTTGGATGATCAGTCTCGATTCAGTCTTCGCTGAGATCAGCCGTCGTTGAAAAGAATGCTTTCGGAATATACACGCGGGATGCAATCGGAATCTCAGGAACGGCGGACGATGCGGCGCTTTGATATGCGCCTGCCTGCAGTCGTTCGCCTGGATCACGCAATAAGAACGAATTCCGCACTGAAACCCAGAATGTGAGCGCGCGGGGAGTTTTTTTTTACCTTGACCGGCCCATCCCGGCGGGAACGCCCTGTGAAGTCACTCTCACCTTCCCACCTCACATCACATTGACCGACGCAGTGCGGGTGCGTTTCACCGCGCGTGTGATCCGCGTGGAGTCTCCTCTGCCCTCGCAGCGCATCGGAACCGCCGCCATGATCGAGGACTACGAATTCCTCCGGTCCGGCGGGAGTACGGATTTCTTCAGCGCGCTGCAACGGGAAGCGGAGAGCTAGGGGAGGCGTCCGGCTGTCGCCTTCCTGCTCTCGGAACCTGCGCTTCGCATCCCAGCAAACTATTTGTACTTTCCGGGAGCCGGAGGCCGGACGCCGCTCTTCACTTCCTTCATCTGCTGCCGCAACCGGCTGTAACGCCGAAAGAGACTGATCAGATACGGCCATGGATCAACCCGTTGCGATCAATGCCGCATAGAGAAATCGTGACGGAATTCATAACTTCTTCCCCGCTTCACGGGCTTCGGCTCGAAGCCGCCGCGGCCGGACTCCACATCCAGCAACGATTCCACGGCCTCCGCTTCTTCCACTTCGCGGCGCATCTTCCACCCGGAACCGCGACCAGCACACCAGAAACGCGAAGCACAGAAATGCCGTCCAGTTGATCAAGAAGACATGAAGCCATGCGCGGATCCATCGACCCGCCCCCGCCGATCACCGGCTGAGGATGCTGCGTGCGGAAAAACCAGATGGAAAAATAAACCAGAGGAACATCGAGCGCTCCAAAAACCGCCAGCACCGCAGCAAGCTCAGGGTCTGCGCGCTGTCAGAAAAACGCCGCAGCATCAGGTAGCTCACATAAATCAGCCACAGCACGAGCGTGAAGGTAAGGCGGATGTCCCCGGCGCCCACCAGATGCCCCACACCGGCCGCGCCCAGATGGGTCCGGTGACCAGAACGATGGTGCAGAAAACCACGCCGACTTCGGCGGTCGTCACCGCCAGCACATCCAGATTCCGTCCGGGGAAATATTTTCCAATCAACAGGTAAACCACAGGAAGCAGCAACATCGTGGTCGCAACCGAACTCGGATAAATTCCGGTTGGCAGTTCCTGCCCCACCTGGGGAATAAACGGCGCGATGCACCGACAATCCCCAGCGCAATCACAATCCATTTTGCGGCGCGCTGCGATGACGGCTTCGCATCCGCCAGATATTGCACCGACGCGATGAAGTTGACGAAGAAAAGCAGAAGGCCGTCCACGCCGAAGGCACGTGATAATAAATGATGCGCTAAACGTCGCCCTCGGGCGTTCCGTGGGCGCGACGAACAATCGCCTGATAAAAGGCATAAGCCAGGAAAAACGCCGTCAACACTGCGAGGATGGGGAATGCCCGTTTCATTCTGCTTCTCATTCCGCGTGCAGCACCGTTTCAAACAAAGCCAGACAAGCAGTAGTAAACACCACATCGTAGGTGAGAAGCAACACGATGCAGAACTGCGCAGAGTCTTCGCCCGTAAGAATTTCCGTAGTAGCCGAACCATCGCCATCAACGCCGGAATGGATACGGGAAACAGCAGCAGCGGCAACATGATTTCACGGCTGCGCGTGCGCAACGACATCGCCGCAAAAAATGTTCCATTCACCACCAGCGCCCAAGTTCCGAGAATCGCCACTGGAATCAGCTGCCACGCCGGGCCCAGCACGCGCAGATTGTAGAAAATCGATGAATAGCGGAGCCATCAGCGCTTCCAGCACGCTGACCAAAATAAAATTGCCCAGAACCTTTGCCAGAAAAAGCCCATTGGCGGCAGCAGGCGAGACGCGGTAAGCATCCAGCACTTGATTGCGCAATTCGCGCGCCCAGGTCTGGTTCAGCGCAACCACGGCCGCAAATAAAAACGCCACCCAGATCAACCCGCCCACAATGTGCCGCGACTCTTCCGCCAGCGGATCGAAAGAAAAACTAAAAATCACCACCACCAGCAGCGAGAAAAACAACATCGAGTTCAACGCATCCTTGGAACGCCACTCCAGCCGGATGTCTTTGGCCAGCGTCGCCAGCGTAATCGACCAGACGAACTCATTGCATCATCCGCCCGGGTAGGATTCGGAAGACGGCCAGCACTGCGCTCCACGATCTTCCCCGCCTGCATCCGAACAAATTCGTCGGCCACGCCTTCCAGCAGCGCAGCCTGATGCGTGACCACAAAAATAGTTTTGCCGGCATCGCGCATGCCCTTGAGCAAGCCGACCATCTCCCGCGCCGAGTGCGCGTCGACGTTGGAGAACGGCTCATCGAGCAACAAGATTTTAGGATCATGCAGAATCGCCCGCGCCAGCGACATGCGCTGCCGCATGCCCTGCGAATACTTCCCAACCGGCCGCGACAACCCGGGATCAAGCCCCACCGCGCGAATCGCCTGCTCACAGCGCCCATCACCGGCGATGTCGTACAAGCCGCGCGAAGTAGCGCAGGTTCTCCATGCCGCTCATCTCGTCATAAAGCAGCGACGGATGCGCCATATAGCCGATCTCGCGGCAGGCCTCGTGCGGAGTCCTCCCCAGGATGGAAACCGCGCCCCGCGTCGGATGAGCCAATCCCGCCAGCGCGCGCAGCAGCGTCGTCTTCCCTGCCCCGTTGTCGCCGAGGATGACGTAAAACTTGCCCGCGTCAAACTCGGCGCTCACATCGCGCAATGCAGCGAAGCGGCCGAACTGCTTGACCAGATCGTTGACGGCAATGAGCGCAGCGCTCGCAGTCATGGCATTAAGATGAAAGGTAGAAGATAGCGAAAGCGCGCGGGGAAGTCGAGGCCGCGAGTGGGGTTGGAAAGGTTTAGTTCGAAGTCATGGCAGGCTGGTTGCCGGGTCGCGCCTGTGTCACGCTCTTGGCCGGCTCGGCCTGCATTTTATTGCCCGGCTGCTGCGGAGCATATTTCGATGCGCACTTCGCCTGCAGCGCCTTGGCGTGAAAAACACCGTCGTGGCCAAAGCTGCCATCGGCCAGCGCTTGCGAATCGTCCTTGAAAGTGTCGGGAGGCGCTTCGGTTCCGCGTGTAATCCACTGAGAGCAACTGATCCTGCTCCATCAACACAAATTGCACATGCGTTCCCGTGCGCTTGATCGAGCCCGGCTGCACATTCCCCGCCACCCGCAGGCGCTTCGAGTAAGCTCCGTTGCCCATCTTGTGCAGCTCGCTGATGGTGACGTAGTAGCTCTTGCTATCCTGCACGCCGGTATACGCAAGGTAGCCAAGCAGGAAAAGAATCAGGACCGTAGCCCCGCCGAACTTAAGATAAGTTTTGCCTTGACTGGACATGAGGAACCACCCGGGGGGAGCGATTACCGTTCACTAAGACTCTACGCGACTACGGCGTCGTAATCAAGATTCCCGAAGTGCGGGGGCGTCACCAGATGCGCACCCGGTCCGTGGGCGCGAGATACAGTTTCTCGCCAGCCTTCACGTCGAAGGCGGCATACCAGGCGTCGATGTTGCGCACCTCGAGTCGGCGCGGTATGGGCCGGGAGAGTGGCCGTCGGAGGCCACTTGCTGGCGCAGCGCCGCATCGCGATCCTTCTCTGCCCAGGCTTGCGCGAACGCCAGGAAGAACTGCTGGTCGCCGGTCAAACCTTCCTGCGCGGGCACAGGCTTGCCCGCCACAGCCGCTTTATAAGCGTCGTAGGATGCGGCCAGTGCCGCCCAGATCGGCGATGTTTTCCCCCAGCGTCTGCTTGCCGTTCAGAGCCAGGTCGGGGAATGGTTTGTAAGTGTCATAGAGCGCGGCCAGTTTCCCGGTGGCGGCTTCAAAGTGCGCCAGGTCTTCGGGTGTCCACCAGTTGCGCACGCGGCCTTTGGAGTCGAATGCACTGCCCTCATTGTCGAAGGTGTGGCTGATCTCGTGTCCAATGACCGCCCCGATTGATCCGTAGTTTGCCGCGGCCGGAGCCTTCGGATCAAAAAATGGCGGCTGCAGAATCCCCGCCGGAAAGCTCAATGCGTTTTGCAGCGGCAGGTTCACCGCGTTGATCGTTTGCGGCGTCATCGACCACTCTTTGCGGTCGATCGGCTTGCCCAACCGCGCCACCTGCCGGTGGTACTCGGAGAGGCGTCCGCGCCAGAGGTTGCCGAAAGCGTCGTCGGCTTTTACCTCATAGTTCGAATAGTCGTGCCAGCTTTCCCCGTACCCGACGCCCACATAAAGCGTGTCGAGCTTGGCCTTGGCTTCCGCTTTAGTGACGGGATTCATCCAGGTCAACCCGTCGATTCGCTTGCGGAATGCCACCTTGATGTTCGCCACCATGGCTTCGACTTGCGCCTTCGCTTCAGGTGGAAAGTAGCGCCGCGCATAGAGTTGCCCCACCTCGTCGCCCAGAAAACCGTTGACCAGGGCCACGCCCCGCTTCCAGCGGTCCTGCTGCTCGGGCGTGCCCGAGAGGATTTTCCCGAAGAAAGCAAACTGCTCATCAGCGAATGCCTTTGGCAATACGAAGGACTGGGCTTCGATCAAATGGTAGGCCAGCCAATCCCTCCAGGTTTCAAGCGGAGTGGAGCCGACCAGAGCCGATTCTCCGGTGAACGCGGTCGGCTGCCAGACGATAAAACTCTTCTGTTTACTCAGTCCTGCGCCCTGGAAGTAATCGGCCCAATCGAGGCCGGGGGCTTTGGCGGTGAAATCGTGCAGCGTCCACGTATTGTTCGCTTTGTGGATGTCATCGTTTTCCGCCAGGCTGAATATGTTTTTCCGCAATCGCGTGTTCCAACTCGAGGATGCGTGCCGCGCGCGCGTCGGTATCGTTGAATCCAGCGAGCTTCAGCATCGTAGCCACGTGCGCTTGATATTTGCTGCGCGTATCGCGCATGGCGTCGCTGTTAGAAACGTAGTATTCGCGGTCCGGCAGCCCCAGCCCGCCTTGCAGCAGATACGCGGTGTAATGGTCCACGTCGTTGAAGTTCGGCGCAACCCAGAGTCCGAACAGGTTCGAAGTGTGGAAGTTGGTGTTGTTGAGCGCGTCCACATCAGCGCGCAGAGTTTCACCCAGGGCGCGCGCCAGGGCGCGCTTATTGCGAATCGCCGCGATGGCGTCAAGGTGCGGTTGCAGCGGCTTGAGATGTTTGGCCTCAATGCCCGCCTCATCCATGTAAGAGTTGTAGAGGTCGGCGATTTTGCGGGCTTTATCGCCCGGCGCGGCGTTCTTGGCGGCCTCGGTGATCAGGTCCGCAACCCGCTTGTCGGTTTCATCCACCAGCGGCAAAGCAGGTGAAGTTCCTCCTCGGTCCGCGGGGATTTCGGTGTGCTTGATCCACTCTCCGCAGGCGTATTCGTAAAAATCGTCGCCCTGCCGCACCGAGCGGTCCATATAAGACAAGTTGACGGCCGGACCACTAGGCTGCGCAGCAGCCGGCTTTGCCGGATCTTCTTTAGCCGGAGCTGCGGCCCGTGCAGCGAACAGCGGCAACAGCATTGCGGTGCAAACAAGGACATTCGCCAGGAAAGAATTACGGTACGTGGTTTTCATGAACAGGCTCCGGGGACATTATCGATGAAAAGGCTGAAAATTAGACGGGATCCTCAAAAGAAAGATAGCCTTCGAAACCGGGGACGCGACATTCTCCTTTTTCGAACCCCCACATAGAAACCTCATTCATTGACGGAGCAGATGCCTCGTCCGTAAGATGAGACGACTTGAACCCTACACATCTTCCCGAATGATCGACCAGACCGAATGATCGGCCAGACCATCTCGCACTACCGCATCGTCGACAAACTCGGCGGCGGCGGCATGGGAGTAGTCTACAAGGCCGAAGACACCGACCTCGGCCGCTTCGTCGCCCTCAAGTTCCTTCCCGACGAAATGTCGCGCGACCCGCAGGCGCTGGAGCGCTTCCGCCGCGAGGCTCGCGCCGCTTCGGCCCTCAACCATCCCAATATCTGCACCATCTACGAAATCGGCAAGCACGGCGAGCAGTCGTTCATTGCCATGGAATTTCTGGACGGCGTAACCCTGAAGCATCGCATCGCCGGCCGTCCCATGGACGTAGAGAGTCTGCTGACGCTCGCGATCGAAATCGCCGAAGGGCTCGAGGCCGCGCACAGTCAAGGGCATCATTCACCGCGACATCAAGCCCGCCAACATCTTTGTGACCCGGCACGAGCACGCCAAGATTCTGGATTTCGGCCTCGCCAAGGTGCTGTCAGCCGACCAGCCCTCAGCCGGCCCCGACGCCGCCGATGGCCACGCTCGATGAAAAGCAGCTTACCAGCCCTGGAACTGCGCTGGGCACCATCGCCTACATGTCGCCGGAACAAGTGCGGGGCAAGGATCTCGACGCGCGCACCGATCTTTTTTCCTTCGGCGCAGTGCTCTACGAGATGAGCACCGGCACGTTGCCCTTTCGCGGCGAGACCAGCGGCGTTCTCTTCGAATCCATTCTGAATCGAGTGCCTGCCCCGGCGATCCGCCTGAATCCTGACGTCCCACCGAAGCTGGAAGACATCATCCATCGCCTGCTCGAAAAAGATCGCGACCTGCGCTACCAGAGTGCCGCCGATCTGCGCAGCGAACTAAAACGCCTGAAGCGCGACACGGAATCGAACCGGACGGCAGCCTCGGCGGCGATCTCCGATCAGCACACAGCCGCGGAAATATCCGCCGCTGGGAAGACCTCCGCTTCAATTACCTCCGGGCCTACCCCGCGCGAACAAAGTTCGATCACCAATTCCATCAGCGACTCGCAGCAGATAGCGGGCCTAGCCTCCCGCCACAAAACCGCTCTCGCCGCCGCGCTCGCGATCGCCGTAATCCTTCTCGCGGGCTTCGGCTACCTCCTCTTCCGCGGACGAAATGTCGCAACCTCCTCCACGAAATCCGCCACCTCCGGCAAGATCACACAAGTCAGCCACTGGAATAAGCTCATCAACTCCGCCAGGCTCTCGCCCGACGGACACACTCTCGCCTTCAGTTCGGCCGCCGGCGGAATCGAACAAGTCTTTCTCATGCTCACTTCCGGCGGCGAGCCGCTCCAGCTCACCCACGATGAAGGCGACAAGATCGTCGAAAGTTTCTCCGCCGATGGCTCCGAAATTTATTACCATCGCAACCTCGGCCTTGATGAAATCTGGGCCGTTCCCGCCCTCGGCGGCGCTCCCCACCGCGTCGTCCCCGGCAGGTCTTTAGCTACTTCCCCCGATGGCAACTGGCTCTACTACTTAAAAACCAATCCTTCTAATACCATCTTCCGCGCTGGCAAATCCGGCCTCGTCGAGGAAAAACTTTTTAGCTTTGAAAATCCCCCGCGTCTAGCCGTCGCTATTCTTCCTTATCCCGACGGCGAAAACCTGCTGGTGCTCTCCTCGAAAACCCTGAGGCCCGGCGAGACTCAACTCAACCGCCTGAACATCACCAGTCATCAACTCACCGAACTGGGGTCGATATCCCCCTCATCTCCAGATGTGGTATGGGCCGAGCCTGCAAAATCCCTGCTCTTTAGCAGAGAGGTAAACGGCCTTACCAATCTCTGGAAGTTCGATCTCACCAGCCAGTCGTTGACTCAAGTCACCTTTGGCCCCGGCCCCGATTATTCCCCCTTGCCCGACCCCGCCGGCAAGGGGATGTATTACGTCAACGGAAAGCAATCCGGCTTCCTCACTCTTTACCACCCAAAATCTGGCCAGTCGGTGGACGTGGTCGCCGAAAACTCGACTCAACCCGCTCTTTCACCCGACGGCAAGCGCGTGATGTACGTGAAGGCTCTCAGCCCGACGCAAAGCGAAGTTTGGATCTCAGACATGGATGGCAGTAACAAAATCAGGCTGGCTGCCTCGGGAAATTTCGATACCGGCGAGTGGACCCGAGACGGCTCGAAAGTAGCTTTCTTCGATGAAGCGGGGAAACAGGAGAAAGCATTTACCGTCGGCTCCGACGGCCGGGGCCTTCATGAAATAGCATCCAACTTAGAAGGCCTGGATGGGTTCATGAACTGGTCAGCCGACAGCCAGTCCATGTACCTGTCCACCGTTACCCCTGAACACGGCGTCTCAGTCTGGAAGGCGAATGGCGACGGCTCGAACCCCCAACTTGTGATTTCGGACTGCGCCAGCTCCATCGACGCTACCCCGGACGGAAAATACTTGCTCGGCTTCAACGGTCGGGGCGATAAAGCCGGTATCTACGGGATTTCCGTCGCTGACAAGAAATGCATTCCGCTTCTTCCCGGAGTCGTCACCTACAGCATCTGGTTCGCACCCGACTTCAAATCGTTTGTGTACGGAGTAGCCGAACCAGGCGGCATGGTCTTCTACCGCCAGAAATGGCAGGATGGCCAACTCGTCGGCAAGCCCGAAGTCGCCTTGAAACTTCCTTTCAGTTTCCGCCTGTACTATGCCGGCAACGCCTTCGATTATTCCCGCGACCTATCCTCAATCATCTACTCGCGCCCCGGCGGCGAAGCCGACTTCTACCTGCTGAGCCAACCGTAAGACAAAGAAGTCTTCCGTTGACTGTCTATCGTGTCATTACCGATCACGAAGTCACGGCCATCTCCATTTGTCATTCCGACCGGAGCCGGAGCGAACGCGACGGCGGAGCGGAGGAACCTGCTGTTCTCTCGCCACGCAGCCAAGTCCTCCAGCGAAGCCCTGCCAAGTGGCACATTCCACAGAGCCTGCAACTCGATTCGGACTCCCGCTCATCTCATGGGCCGCATGTTAGCACTCCTTCTCAACGCAAAGAATGAAGGACTGCTTCGAGGTGATGTATGAAGGTGAGCAAGCTGATACTGGGCGCCCTCTTGGCGCTTTCATGCGCGACTTTCGCGTTCGCGCAAGGAACCTACACGCAGTTCGACTATCCTGGGGCCACCGGCACCTTCGCGGGCAGCATCGATACTGCAGGCGACATTGTCGGCAACTGGACTGACTCCAACTATAACTATCACGGTTTCTTTTTGAGCAATGGCACTTATACGTCCATTGACTATCCGGGGGCGCAGAACACGACTGTCGGTGGCATGAACGACAAGGGAGAGATCGTAGGGTATACATTTACGAATTCACAGCCACGTACCTATATGGGCTTTTCTTACGATGTGCAAACCCAGATCTTCACCACTCTAGCGGACCCAGCAGCCACCACTACTCTGCCCAGCTCGATTAACAACGCAGGCATGATCAGCGGCTTGGCTTCCACTGCCACGAACACTTACGTATTCTCGTTGGTGGGCTCGACGTACCAGTTGATTTCTCCACCCACGGCATTGCAGGGAGGCACCTTCTGGGTTGCCGGAGTCACAGATTCGGGGGCGATCGTGGTTACTGGCGAAACTGCGTCGGGAAAGTATGTGTCGTATTCCTATTCCAACGGCGCCTACTCGCCAATTGACATTCCGCAGAGGAATCAACGGATATTGACCGGAGTGAATCCACAGGGGGATGCGTATGTGGGCTCGTACCAGGTTTCGACTTTTGTAACCGCAGGATTCCTGTACCATGGCGATGATTTCATCTCCCTGCAGTACCCCGGCTCCACGGACACGAACGGCGAGGGAATCAACCGCAAGGGAGAAGTGGTGGGCGTTTTCACCGTGAATGGCACTGTTCACGACTTCACCTGGACGCCAGCCGCTGCCGATAAGGAAAAATAGGGAGGGCCCATATCTCGGCGGAGCTCAGAACAAATCGCGCCGCCCCGGCATCAATTCTGGGGTGCCCCATATCTCGCGTCTTTTGCGAGACATGGGGCTTTTCGTTTCGACAGACATGAATCTGGTTTCTTGGCACCGTCCAGCGTTGACCCGAGCGAGGCCAACCTCTTTCACGAAACAAACTTTTCCACAGCCTTATTGTGACATCTGACCTTGCGGCTGCCATCGAAGTTGCGCGATCATAGTCGAGGCAGTGACGGTCCAGAGAAGTCGAATCAGGCGACCCTAAGTAGTCTGTTATCAAGATTTTGGTATCTAAGTTCTTTGAAAACAAGATTTTGCGAAATCCGTTTTCCGAAACCCGCGCCCAGCAAGGCCTTCGGCGGCATCGCAATAAAAAAATCACGCGAGATCCGACCCATGAGGCCGAAATGCTCGCATGGCAGGATGCCCGTCAAACTTTATTTTGATGCGGAAATCCACACGAACAACTGCGTACCCAATCAGCTTGGCCCAGGAAGGAATTAGGCTAACAAATATAAATATATAATAGCTAATAGTTAAGCGAAAGGAGCGAAGAGCCGGCAGCTAGAAGCTGACCCCCGGTAGAATGAGGGTGACAGCGGCCCGACAATCCCATGATCCATCCCTGGCACGACGTAACTCCCGGCGACAAGCTCCCGCAGGAATTCGATTGCGTGATCGAGATCCCGTTCGGATCAAGTGTGAAGTACGAACTGGACAAAGCCAGCGGACTGATCAAGCTCGATCGCGTCCTCTATTCCGCCGTCTACTATCCCGCGAACTATGGCTTCATCCCGCAGACGCTGGCCGAAGACGACGATCCGCTCGACGTGCTCGTATTCTGCCAGGATCCGGTCGTGCCGCTCACCATCATTCACGCCCGTGCCATCGGCCTGATGACGATGATCGACGGGGGCAAGCCTGATCATAAGATCATCGCCATCGCCACCCAGGATCCCGAGTTCAACTCCTACCATGAAGCCGCGCAGATGCCGCCGCATCGCATGCTTATGCTGCGGCGCTTCTTTCAGGATTACAAGCAGCTCGAAGGCAAGGCTGTCGAGGTCGACGAGATACGCCCCGCCGCCGAAGCGTATCCCATCATCCTCGACGCGCTGCACGGCTACAGCAAACAACGCCGCAAAGGCTTCAAGACGCCCGAGAAGCATTGAAGCCAGTACATCTCAAGCCTGCGGCCGCGCCGTAAATCGCTTGTCATTTCTTCGTCATCTGAATTTTCTCTTGACTTAATGTACTAATAGTGTAGTACACTGACACACATGGGACGCACTTCCGCCCACGGCCAGGGTTTCCAGTTCAAGCTGGACTTGCGCTCGGGAGTTCCCGTCTACCGCCAGATCATCGACCAGGTGCGAACGGGCGTCGCAGCGGCAACACTAGTCGCCGGCGATCAACTTCCCACGGTACGGCAGCTTGCGGTCGATCTGGCCATCAATCCGAATACGGTGATGCGGGCCTACCGCGAACTCGAACTCGGCGGCATGATCGAAACCCACCAGGGAACCGGGACCTTCATCAGCAACAAAAAGGTCATCAGAAACAGCGGCGAGCGGGAGCGGCAACTAACCCAGCTCGCCAATGAATTCGCCGCCCGCGCCGGAGCCGCAGGATTTTCTGTCGAAGAACTGCTGGATCGTTTGCGCGAGTTAGCGCCGCAGTCGAAGCAAAGGAGATAGAAAGTCATGACGAAAATCGAAATCGGTCAGATCAGCGGTATCGGAAGGTCGCTGTTCATCATTTGCCTGTTGGCCGGCGCGGCCGTTGCCGCCGCCACCAAGCATCCGGCTGGGATCGTTGTGGGCGCAGCTCTCGGCATCTACCTCATGTTCGCGATCAAAGTCGTACGCCAGTGGGAGAAGGTCGCAGTGCTGCGGCTGGGGAAGTATGTCGGCCTGCGCGGGCCGGGCCTATTTCACATTGTGCCAATCGTCGAGACCCTCAGCCCTTATGTAGACCAGCGGGTGCGCGTGGCTAATGTCTCGGCGGAATCGACACTGACCCGCGACACGGTCCCGGTCAACGTGGATGCAATCGTGTTCTGGCTGGTGTGGAATGCGGAGAAATGCATTCTGGAAGTAGAGAACTTCATCGAGGCCATCAACATGAGCGCGCAGACGGCGCTGCGTGAATCCATTGGACGTCACGAACTGGCGCAGATGATCACCGAGCGTGAAACGCTGGGGCGCGAACTGCAACGCATTCTCGACGAGAAGACGAATCCGTGGGGCATTACGGTGCAGTCGGTTGAGATTCGCGACGTAAGAATTCCGCAAGGACTGGAAGATGCGATGTCGCGTCAGGCGCAGGCCGAGCGCGAAAGGCAAGCGCGAATCATTCTGGGCCAGGCGGAAACCGAAATCTCCAACAGCTTTGTGCAGGCTGCGGCGGCCTACGCGGAGAATCCTGTGGCCTTGCACCTGCGCGCCATGAACATGCTCTATGAGGCGATTAAAGAAAAGGGTTCGATGGTGATTGTGCCCTCGTCGGCGGTGGAGACGATGGGTTTGGGGGGAACGCTCGCAACCGCATCTTTGGGCGGAGCGAAGGCCCAGTGAGACGCAAATGAAAGTAAATAACACGCCGGAAACGGCGATGAGAGGAGAAAACTTATGAATTGGCTCAAAAGAAATAGTCTCGCAAGACTGAAGGACAGGATGTGGAGTGTGGCATTCCTGGTAGTTGTAACGGCGCTGTCAGTTGTTCCCCGAAGCGCGGCACAAACAATGCAAAAAGGGATTAGCGTAAAGTTAGCGCCCACCAGCAGTGCGGTGCCGGTACCCGATGCGGACCACCAGGACGCATTGATCATCACAGTGACCGACACGGGCAAACTGTATTTCGGAGTTGATTCGGTCATGCCCGATGCGCTAGCGGAAAAGCTCAAGGCTGGCCCATCTCAGCACACACAGACTCTTTATATCAAGGCGGACGCCCGGGCGCCTTACGCCAGCGTCGTGAAGGTCTTGGATGCGGCACATACCGCTGGCGTTGCGGGTGTGACCCTACTCACGACTCAACCAAAGACGACGCAAGCCGGAACGGTTGTGCCCCCGGAAGGGATTGAAATGGAGTTAGCCCGGCATTCGACTCCGGCAACGAAATGAAACGAAAGTGGCGGCTGATGCTGCTATCAATTTAGTTCGGCTCTAAGGGCGCGGCTTGAAGCCGCGCCCTTTCAAAACGGAATCCACGGCGAACCCCTCCACGAATCATCCGTGTCATTGGATTCCGTTCATTTCGGGGACGGGGCTGACCCGAGCGGGATCATCTCTTTGCCTCCCATCATCTTCTGCATTTCGTTCGGGTCATAGAAGAAAGGGCTGTAATCGCGATCGGAGATTTTCTCAGGATCGGCCTGATCGGTCACCGGGTCGGGTCCCATGATGGACGCCCTTCTTTTCATTTCAGCCATGTGATCTTTGTCGAGAAAGATCTCGGCCGGGTGTGGGTCTTTCAACAACAAATCCCGCGGGCCAAGATAGAGATAAGCATCCACCATTTTTGAGGGTGGAACGCCGCCGGAGTCCACGGGAGTCTCGGTTCGCTTGCCATCCTTTCCAACCCGGAACATCACTAACATACCCCCCAGCGTGTGAGTCTTCTCCAGCAGATCTGCCAGCCATGTGCCCGCCATGTCTTGCACCAGCGACGGCACCGGCCACGCGGCCATGCGCGATTCGAACTCGTCGTTGTACTTCTCCAGTGGAGAGTGACTGCCAAAGCCCGTGTGGTCGGCGATCACGAGGGTCACTCCCGGATAGTTCTTCTCGTAGGTCTCCACCGCCGATGAGATCAACATTGGCGCGTTTTCGCCGTGACGGTGATAAAGATGCAGCGTGCCGAAGAGCATGAGTGCTTTGCGGTGCTTCGAAAGCACTTCCTTCTCCATCACGGAAGCGATCACAGGATCGCGCATCATGAATTGCCCGCCTGCGAAGTCCGCAGCGGTCCTTATTTTGCTCCAGTCAACAGGAGGGTCGGCCGCTACCACGCGAAATCTCTTTCCCGGTGAAAGCCTCTGATTGATTCTTCGGACTAACGGAAAAAGTTCCTCATAAAATGCCGACACGCTGCACGAGGGCTGCGTTGTGTTGCGCCAGACCTGCCGCGCTTCATCCAGCGGCACACCGTCGCCCGCAATGTAGCGGTCGAGGATAGGCTGGTAGAGCGAGTTTCCGCATTCCACGACAATGTCGTTGATCTTGCTGGGAAGCTCAGGGTTGCGGATGAGATTGAGGATGAACTGGTCGAGGTCCTGATTCCCGTGTGCCGCGCCCATTCCGACGACTTCATATTTGTCAAAGGCAGCGAGAATCGCCTTTGCGGCATCCTGCGGCTTGGGATCGCTTCCAGTGAGCGTGGGGCGCTGCACCTCGACCATTTCCTGTCCGGGTCCAGGGATTGGGACGGCTTCCTGCGCAGCGGCAGACCAGCAGTGAGTTAACGCGGCGATCAAGACCATCAGAAAGTGTGCTGAACACCCGAACCACTTCATCGCTTGTTTTCTCCATGAGACTCCCGAAGGCGCAAGTGGACGAAACTCGCTTACAAAACCTACGGAGGAACGGTTGAGATTCTAAGACGCGGCAGTCCGTACCGGCAAGGACGCGGACAATTTGGCCGGTAACATTCCCGAGGATCACTCACATTAGAAATTAGAACAAGTATCCCTCATCTGGGAAACATTAGACACACCCCGGCGAAAATCCTGCGCACGCCGGAAGCGGCACGGCGAAAAAATCCGGAAAACAGGCGAATGGTCCGGGAAACGCACTGCGCCCGTTGGCGAAAGACCTGCTTGTGTAGATGGCAAGCCGCGAGATGACTGCGGCAAAACGCGGATGCGCCTCCTCCCTCCTGCACCCGCCCAACCCGACAGGAATAAGATGAGAAAATATTTGACTGCCTTCAAAGTGCTGATCCCTGCGTTGCTGCTGGCAGGCCGGCTTGCCGCCCAGAACACTGATTTCAACAAAGAAGCTCCGGAGCCGGTTCCCGCCGCGCCGATTCTGGCAACGACTGCCCCATCCACTCCGCAGCCGGGGCGAGTCATCGACAAGAAATTCGTCTTCGTCATGGGCGCGCTGGGAGGCGCTGAGAGTCTGCGTTTCACCTCGCGTAAGCTGGTGCTTGACCATGAGTTCGCCGCCGGCGCTCCCTGGGTCACCAGCGTGCCACCAAACCAGCACCTGGTTGCAAAGTACGCTGGCCTTTATGCGGCCGAGTTGCTCGTCGCATACGAACTGAAGAAGCCTCACTCCTGGCTTCCCGGCGACAGGGTCATCCGGAAACTCTGGTGGGCCTATCCCACGGCAATGCTGGCAATCCATATAAAGAATGGAGTGGGGAACATGCGCACGCAGGGTCCCGGAGGCTGCACATCGGCGGATTGTGCGATGCAGATGCAATAGCCGCGCCCGGCATGCGTGGACACGGGTATAATTTGCTGATGACGAAATCCAGTGAGGCTGACTCTGTCATGACCCCGACTAACGGCAATTCCGGCAACGGCAAGAATGGCTACAACGCTCCCCAGCCGCGCGCAGAATGGCTTGCCCGGCGCAGGCAAGAGAACAGCGACGGCAACTTCTCGCAGATGCACTACGCGCGCCAAGGTGTGATCACCGAAGAGATGGGCTATGTTGCCCACCGGGAGAAGATTGCGCCTGTATTGGTGCGCGACGAAGTGGCTCGCGGGCGCATGATTATTCCCGCGAATATCAATCATCCCGAGCTGGAGCCGATGGCGATCGGCGTGGCGTCGCTGTGCAAGATCAACGCCAACATTGGGAACTCGGCCGTGACTTCGGAAATCAAGGAGGAATTGAAGAAGCTGCATACGGCCGTGCATTACGGCGCCGACACGGTGATGGATCTTTCGACCGGCGGCAGCATTCATGAGATTCGTGAAGCGATCCTGCGTAACTCGCCGGTTCCCATCGGGACTGTGCCGATTTACGAAGCGATTGCTCGCGTGAAGCGTGTGGAGGATTTGAATGCCGAAGTAATGCTCGAAGTGATCGAAGAGCAGGCCGCGCAGGGCGTGGATTATATGACGATTCACGCAGGCGTGCTGATCCAGTATTTGCCTCTGATTTCGAAGCGCATTACCGGGATCGTGAGCCGCGGCGGCGCCATCCTCGCGCAGTGGATGGCTTACAACCACAAGCAGAATTTCCTCTACGAGCGTTTCGACGACATCTGCAAGATTTTGAAGAAGTATGATGTCAGCTTTTCGCTGGGGGACGGCTTGCGTCCTGGCTGCGTCGCCGATGCCAGCGACGAAGCCCAGTTCGCCGAGCTGAAAACTCTGGGTGAACTGACGAAAATTGCCTGGCAGCACGATGTGCAAGTCATGATCGAAGGCCCCGGCCACGTCTCCATGGACAAGATCAAGGAGCAGGTCGAAAAAGAAGTCGAGCTCTGCTACGAAGCGCCGTTCTACACGCTCGGCCCGCTGGTCACCGACATCGCTCCCGGCTACGACCACATCACTTCGGCCATCGGCGCGGCCATGATCGGATGGTACGGCGCGGCCATGCTGTGCTACGTCACGCCGAAAGAGCATTTAGGGTTGCCAAACGAGAAAGACGTAAAGGACGGCATCATCGCCTACAAGATTTCCGCCCACGCCGCCGACATCGCCCGCGGACGCCCCGGCGCCCGCGACCGCGACGATGCGTTGAGTTATGCGCGGTATAAGTTTGACTGGGAAAAACAGTTTGCTTTGTCTTTGGACCCTGAGACGGCCCGCTCGATGCATGACGAAACTTTGCCTGACGACTTCTACAAAGAAGCAGCCTTCTGCTCCATGTGCGGCCCAAAATTCTGCTCGATGAATTATTCGTCGAAGGTGGACGAGTACAACAAGCAGGTGCACGGCATCGAGAAGAAGGATTATTCGGAGCTGGTGGAAAGGCTGGTTTCGATTAAGTAGCCAGCCATTCCTGTCTGTCCGGGCGCTTTCCGCTGGCGAGCCCCTCAGGGGGCTGAAGCCCACGTCTTTAGGGATTCCTGGCGGCACCCTTCGGCGCGCTGTCGCTTGCTCAGGGCAGGCTAAAGGCTGGAAGCCGTGCCCTTCCCGATCCCGACTACGCACGTCTCGCTGTTGCGCCCGAAACCCTCGAAATAAATTTTCCGGCAGGGTGAGAGGTGTGCGGTAGCTTGCGCATAGGCGCCCAAAATCAGCCAAAATTAGAGGGTATCCCCCCTCCCCCTTTTTTGCAAAATCTCTCGAATCATCGAGTTAGCGGGAAATTCTCCGTAAGATCCAGATGTCAAAGAACTTAAATACTAAGTTCTTTCAAACCAAGGACTTAGGGCGGGACGAATCGCGCCTTGCGCGGCAGTCACGGCCTCGATCATCATCGCGCACATTCGGGGCTGTGCACAAGGTCAGATGTCACAACGAATGGCTGTGGAAGGCTGTGGAAATCTTTTGGGCACCCTACTATTCTATGTGCGGCCCGAAATTCTGCTCGATGAATTATTCGTCGAAGGTGGACGAGTACAACAAGCAGGTGCATGGGATCGAGAAGAAGGATTATTCGGAGCTGGTGGAGAGGCTGGTTTCGATTGAGTAGTTACCCGGCCTGGCCAAAAACCAGTCTTTACGATTCGCCTGGGCCGCGCGGGAGCTGCCAAAATACCCGCGCATGCTCACACGCCCTAGGTAGCGCACGTCTGGAGAGCATCTTATCTGCGACTGATCCCTGGCCGCACGTCCCGTCGAACCCAGCCATGCAAGTGGTGCTAGAATGACTTTCTTCCCCTTGGGTTAATGTGCAGAGGAGTGTCTCTCCAAGGAAAATATGACATCTCAAAAGCTCTATGAACTTCTGAAGTTTCTTGAAACTCTGGACAAGAAACTCAACCTCCAACCGAGTTTAGAAGCCGTAAAGAATGCGCTCACCACTCTCGCAAGCCAACCGGCTCAGCCGCAACACCAAAACACGCTGGCAAATGCGCTTGCCGCCTTCGGGCAAGCCGCCGCTCAGCTTGGGGATTCCATAAGCCCTTCTCAATTTGCAGCGATTCAGGCAATAGGAGGCGGAGAGTTTTTCGATCCATCCATCGCGGAGAAGGTAAGAACATCCGTTGAGAAAAATGCAATGACGCCGTCAGTTGCCAAAGATTTCGTGCAGGAGCTCGCGACGCGGCGCGAGCAGTTTATCGGGACCGTACGTAGCGCTCGGCAGAGTCTAGAAGCGTTAAAGATTACCGCATCGCCACTTCAACCCGGTTCGGCCGATCTTGCTTTTCTCATCCCCCGCGAGATATTCGACAATGAACTCGCGCAGTTTGCCAAAGAGTTGACTTTCCTCGGTCGGTTGCTCCAAGATTTTAGCGAGGCACAGAATGAGACCGAGCCCGTCAAGCTAGAACAATTGTCGTCGTCAGTACCGACAATCGCATTGGCGGCCAGCGCGCCGGTTATCGCCGTGGTCGCTTTTGCAGTAAACAAATTTCTTGAAGCTTGGGAAAGGATCGAAAAGATAAGAAAGATAAGGGGGGAAATAACCGATCTCGGAATGAAGGGAACGGCAGTAGATGAGTTCACCGAACAAATTGAGACGACAGTGACCAAAGTGGTCGAAGAAGCGACCGAAGAAATCCTTCTCAAGTACAAAGGCACGCCGGACAGAAGGAACGAATTAGCCAACGCCATTCACACGGATACGCGTCGTCTATTCGGCCAGATAGAACGTGGACTAACGGTTGAATTCCGAGCTGAGCCGGCGAAGGCAGGAGACGCTGAACAGCAGAAAGCACTGACGGACATCGCTAACCTAGCTCGCGTAATCCAGTTTCCGGAGATTGCGCGCGAACCGTTGCTGTTGAAGGGCGGTGAGATTCTGGAGGGTGATATCAAGGTTGTCAAGCACACAAAGAAGACAACGACGCAGAAAACTGCTGTACCGAAGAAGGCCGTGCAGGGCGGTGACGCGGGTCGGAAGGAATAGCCGGATGCCCCGCTTCTCGCATCCTTTGCGAGAAGTGGAATCGCCTCCTTTTCAAAAACACCGACAGCCGAGACCATGATGGGCGTATCCTGTGAGTATGGCTGTGAACTGGATCGAACTCGCGCAAAAGATGGCCCAGGCTGCCCGCGCTGGCGTGGCTATTGAAAGAAAGCGCTTGCAGGAAATCCTTGCTGAGCGACAGCGGAAACAGCAATCCCAGTCTTCCTCGTCCTCCCGTTGAAGCGTCCCAGACTGACCATCGTCGCCGGAGCCAATGGTTCCGGTAAAACCACTCTGACAGGCTGGAACTCGGATGTCTTCCGGGCGATTCCCGTTCTAGATCCGGACACAATCGCGAAAACATTGCAGTCAACGTCGCCCGACAGGATTTCCGATTGCGGCCGCGCGTCAGGTTCTGGCATCTGCGAAAGAGCACATCGGCAAGAATGAGAGCTTCGCCGTTGAGACAACGCTCGCCGGAAAACATTACCTGCGAATGATGGTTGATGCGCGAATTCGTGGTTTCGAGGTCGTGCTGGTCTACATCGGGACAGAAAATGTTGAGATCAACCTAGCTCGAATCAGAAATCGAGTTCTCGCGGGTGGCCATGATGTCCCGGAGAGCGATGTCCGCCGGCGATACCAGCGAAGCTTCAAGAGTCTCCCGATAGCGATGGAGCGCGCCGACCACACCATCCTGTTCGACAACTCAACCGAAGAGGGTTACCGGCTTATCGCGGTTCTCGGGCCGCCTGGAAGTCAGTGGTTCGAGCCGGTTCCGGACTGGGCAAAGGCAAGTCGGGGCTAGGTCAGGCGGCGTCGAGAGGGCTCATTGCGCCTTGTTCTCGCAGGCGTGCGTGCCGATGCCGAAGCAATCGCGCAGGCGTTGCCGGAATCGTTCGCGCTCTTCCGGCGTTCTGTTCCCCAGCATGCTTCCATGCGCATGCGGCGGAGGAAGTTGTAGCGGCCGGGGCAGATTTGTCGCGGTGTTCCTGCGCAAGGGTTCCCGCCGCCACGCTCTTCCTAAAGTGCCAGCGATAATGTGTACCGGCAATAGGACGAACCGCATTTTGAGCCTCCTAACGAGTCATTTCCCATTTAGATCGGTCCCCTATAGCGTCGCAGCCGGACCGCTACAGCGAGGAATATCGCGGCGATAGCCAGGCCGATCCAGAGGCCCGGCTCGCTAAAAAAATGATGGGGAATGAGTGTCGAGAAATTCTTCGTGTGGTCGTTGTCCGCCATTGTGCCTCCGGGCCCCGTCAGGCGATCCCCTAGCAGTGTGAAGAAATGCGTAGTATTGAACGCAATCTTCTCCACTCCGCAGATCACGAACGGAGGCAAGAAAGCCCATATAAATGGAGCGCGCGGCGCCCACGCCGAGACCATCAGCAGCCAGCCGTAGATGGGCGCGTAGTAGAGGCCGTGAACCGTGAGAACGTGATACAGCAGTACGAGGGAAAAATGGAGGAACGACGCATCTGTCCACAGCGCGGTGATATTCACGCCACTGCCCAGCAGAATTATGCTGCTCATCACCAGCATGATGAATTGGGTTGCAATCGTGATGGCGAAACTGAGAAGCGGCAGAACCACCAGGGGAACGGTCAGCTTCGAGAACACGGTAGTGAGATCGGAAACCGGCAGCGATTTCCAGAAGAGAATGCTGCGATCGCGGCGCTCCCCATACAGGGCGTCAAGAGAATAGAAAATTCCCACAATGAAAGCTGTCCCCATGATCAGGGACGCTAAAAATTCATATCGCGCCATGAGTAAATCGTGCTGTTGCGCCGGGCTCAGCAGCGGTGCGCCGATGCTGTGCCGCATAATCGCCAGGTTGATCGCGAAACCGAATAAAAAAACGGCTGCGGCTGCCAGGGGCGCGATGTAGATCGCACGGTTCTCCCAGATTTCGCGTCGGATCGACCAGTACATCACTCGAAGTGCCGACACGACTGCGGGCGCGGTTCCCTGCGACGGGATGGAAGACTCATTCATGGCGTTCGATGGAGTATTCATTGAGCCGCTCCTTGTTCTTGTGCGGCGTATTGGTTACCCACCACCGCCACGAATAAGTCGGCGATGCCGGGCGTGCGCACCTCGCCAAGCGCGGAGAGTTGCTGGCGATCGATATTTTGATTGACCCCATTCTGATTGACCCTGCGGTCCGGCTTTAGATCGAAAAGCAGAATGCTGCGCCCGAACACCTGGCGCTCATAGATCGGATTGAGTGCGCGGGCCGCGGCGACCCGGTCGGGATTTACCGTCACTTCCACGTAGCGCGACTCGAATTCCTCCATGCTGCAACGCAGTACGATTCGACCGCGATCCATGAACATCAAGTCGGTAAGAATGTGTTGCAACTCTTCCACCTGATGGGTTGTCACCACGATGGTGCGGCTGCGATCGAAGTAATCGTTGAGCAGGGAATCGTAGAACTGTTTGCGAAACAGGATGTCGAGCCCGAGCGTGGGCTCATCGAGAACGAGCAACCTGGCATCAATCGCCATCACCAGTGCGAGATGCAGTTGCGCCACCATGCCCTTCGATAAATGCCGGACTTTGCTGGTGAGGTGGATAGTGGTCCTGGCAAGAAAACCTTCCGCTTTGGCGCGATCGAATCGCGGATGCACGCCGGCCACGTAGTCGAGCGCCTGCGAAACCCGCATCCAGCGCGGGAGGACGGCTACATCGGCGATGAAACAGACATCGCGCATCAGCTGATCGCGCTCTGCCCAGGGATTGCGTCCCAGCACTTTCAGCTCTCCGTGATACTGGGTGAGGCCGAGAATGGCGTTTAGCGCGGTGCTTTTGCCTGCGCCGTTGGGGCCGATGAGTCCGAGGATGCGGCCCTCGTCAACATGCAAATCTACGCCGTCGAGCGCGATGGTTTTACCGAAGGCCTTGCGCAGGCCGCGTGCTTCTATGACGTTCATGGCTTCGGCTCCTCTTCTTTAGCTTTCGATGACTGATCGTTGGACAATCGAACAGGAGCGGCACCATTCAGCAACTCCTCTGCCTTCAGGCCGAGGCGCTGAATGGTTGCGTGGACTCTCGGCCATTCCTCCGCAAGAAATTTCTGGCGCTCGCCCTGCATGAGCAGATTGCGCGCACCCGCATTGATGAACATGCCGCGACCTCGCCTGCTCTCGACCAGTTGCTCGTCGACCAGTTGTTGATAGCTTTTCAGGACTGTGAGCGGATTGACCCGATATTCGGCCGCGACATTGCGCACGGAGGGCAGCGGATCGCCTTCCTTGAGCACGCCGTCGAGTATCATCGCGACCACGCGGTCGCGAATCTGGCGGTAAATCGGCTGACTGTCGTTCCACTCACGGTCCATGATGTTTTCCAGGTAACCCTTACCAGCGATGCACTCCCGTCAATTCTTCCGCGTCAAGTCGAAGTGCGCGTGGATCGGCTTGTCGCCCATCATGAAAGTCCAATCCTCGGTGTGATGGTTGGCGTCGATGAGGGTGAACACGGAATGGTGCATGTGCATCTCCGTGCTGCCGCTGATGTCTTTTAGCTCGAACTCGACCGTCTTGCCGTCGGGCGACATCTTGCCGGTCATGCGCGGCCGGTTTCCTGCGTCGCAATAGTGGATCAGCGTAAGCTGGTCCCCGTCCACGTAAAGCATCGTGACCGGATGGTCATACTTGGTCGCATCCAACGGTGTTCCTGCTTCCTGTAACTCGTGCACGAGGGCGTTTCCCCGCGAGGTTACACGTAGCGAGACGTGGAGCGGCTTGCCCTTTGATATCTCCGGCATCTCTGGGACTGCGACGGGACCTTCCCACTCTCCCGCCAGACTCTTCAAGGTTGTGAAGGACTTCTGTGCCTCGGACAGCACAGGAGCCGCAGAGGACTTTTGTGGGTCGGACTGGGCGAAAGCGGCGGCGATCAGAGTGAATACAACTGGAAGTGCGATGCGGGATTTCATGGTGTTCTCCTTAGATTCTAGTATTCCAAGTAATCTAGTGTTCTAGTTAACTATAACACTAGGTTAAATGCAAGCTTTTTTGATTAATTTTTGGCACCTCCGCCCCGATCCGCTATCAGTTTTAGAAACAGTGACTTGGGAGCAGGGCGATACCCTGATACTTTGGCGAAGGAAGGTTCAGAGAGGAAGCAAGAGGATTTGGAGTTGGTTAAAAGGGCGGCGACGATCGACTAGATCCTGCAAGCCTAGCGTCCCGTCGGACTGCTGCTTAGGGTCTCGTCCAGTCCTCGATTTTCAGCTTTCTGATTCGGGCGAAGGCATGATCGTTGGTGACGAGAACCGCACCGACCGCGCAAAAGCGTGGGCAGCGATCATGGCCTCGAGTTGCCCATCGGCTGGTCGCGTTCCAGCGTGGCTCGAAGCCGGCCGTACTGCCGGGCTGCGTCTGAGTCCCAGGGAAGGATTGCCACGCGCAGAAAAAAGTCCTCGATCAGCGAGTGCAAGTGCGCGGCATGAGGGAGGCGGGCCGGTCCGAAGCGCAGTTCGCCTTCTGTAACCGCAGATATGGCTGGGGTGACGCAGTCGCGGGCAGAAGTGCCCGCGCCACACTAGGTCTTGAAGTCGGCCACGCCATCCCACACCAGTTGGACGGCGATGGCGAGAATCAGGAAGCCGAAAATCTTGTTTATGGCTCCGACCGCGCTGGGCCCAAGGCGGCGGACCAGCGGACCTCCCAGCCAGAAGAAAAGCAATACGGAAAGCGCTATCCCGGCGATGCCGATCACCATGCCCAGGTACGACGCGGCGCTATCCACGTGCGCCGCCAGCGCCATGACGACGCCGATGGCTCCGGGGCCGGACATGAGCGGCATGGCGAGCGGGGTCAGCGAGATGTCTTCCTTATCAATGGCCTCGTGGCTTTCCTCCGGCGTAATGCGCGCGGTCGAGGTGACCATGCCCCAGGCCGTGTTGGCGACGATCAGCCCGCCAGCAATTTTCAGGACGGGGAGCGAGATGCCGAAGAAATGCAGCACGAAGCGTCCAAAGAACAGAAACGTAACCAGAATGATGAATACCCACAGACCAGTCTTCACGGCGGTGCGCCGACGATCCTGCGGAGTCCAGGAAGACGTCATGGTGAAGAAGATGGGAATGCCGCCGAACGGATCGACGATGGGAAACAGCGCAAGGAACGTAGCCGCCGCCGAGTGCGGCAACGTACGCAGGAATTGCCCGAGAGCGTGGGTGGCAATCATGGCTTTAATGAAACTTGAACGGGTTGACGATGTCTATCCCAAGATGCTTGAAGTCTTTCTCATCTCTGGTTGCCACGGTGAACCCGTGGATCCTGGCGGTTGCGGCAATCATGGCGTCCTCCCGCAGAGCGTCCGGCTTTCCAAACATCAGACGCGACCATTCGCGGAAGCAGGCATGATCCATCGGCACAAAAGCGAACGACATCTCCATTGAGGTTAAGAAAGACTCGATCTCACGGGCTTTGGCAGGGTCTTGCCTGCGCGTCAGTTCCACACCGTCTTGCAATTCCCCCATTGTGACCGCCGAAAGAAAAATCTGCTCGACGCGAAGAGTTTCCAGCCAGGCCACCACGCCACCGTGGGGCTTGATCTTCCGCATTTCGGAGATCACGTTGGTATCCAGCAGGAAACGGGTCACTTGAAATCCGGATGAGTGAAGTCAATGGGTGGCCGGCGCTTCCACTTGGTCCGCTTTGGAATGACGATGTCAAAGCGCGGCCCCGGCCCGAGGAGCAGTTCTTTAATATTTGGGCGTCTCGACTGCTGCAGCCGCCGCCACTCCTCGATGGGGACCAGCACAGCAGCCTCCACGCCGCGGCGCGTCACCACCTGCGGCCCCTTGGTCAGGGCGGCGTCAAGGAATTCACTAAACCGCGACTTCGCCTCTTGCAGCTGCCACGAGCCCACAGGTCTCACCTCTCCCTTAATTGTATGACTAGTCAGATGACTAGTCAATCTGGCTATCGATAACCCTCCAGCACCTTGGCCGCGCGCTCCAGCGCAGCCGTTAGAATCGCGAGTTGCTGACGCACCCGCTCCGCGTCTCCTTTGTCGAGAGCTTCGTTCACTCCGGGAATCACCACCGCAGCATAGCCCGTGTATTCCCCCGGAGCATAGATGACGTGGCGAAACCAGGGACGATGCGGCAATCCCTGCGGCACCAGCAAGGCTCGCTCGGCGTTCAGCAGCGCGTGGTTCAGCCGCGCTGCATCCCGTGGCGGATTCTTCTGCTTCAATAGCATCTTTGCTCCTGCTTCCTGAAAATGTTTCGCCGCTGCGGTCGCTGCAGTCAAATCGAGCGCGGGCTCGCCGAACTTGCTTTGCATCCTCTTCCTGGCCGCATCCAGGTAAGCCGCAACCTCTTTCCCATATTCGTCATAGTCGTAGGGCAAAACGTCGGCATCAGCCATGCGCAATGCTTCCAGACCAAACACTCTCGCCATCTCCTGCTCGTAGACGAAATCCGGATCGCCGAACTTCTTGAACCAGGCAAAATTGTCGAACACTGAGTGATACACGCCGTACGGGCCGGTGGAACTGATATCGGTCGAGGGCACGCCGAGATGCTGCTGAAAGGCGCTGTAATCGGAGCCACTGCCCAAGTCGCCGACCGGCGTGGCGCCCGCGGTCGGCGCCGCCGGCATGCCTCGGTTACCCTCGATGGCCTCCGCGCGAGACTGCATAGTTGAGGTCGGTGGCTGATCCGCCTTCTGCCAGGCCTCGTAAACAGTCCCGCCCTTGGGGCTGGGCACAGCTTTGGTTACATCGCGCAAGAACTGCTTCAAGCTGGGCACGGCCGAGGCGCCGAACTTCGGCCCGGAATCGGCCACATCCATGTTGAAGTAGGCTGCGGCATTGGCCAGATTGGATTCGTGCTGCTCGGCCCATTCGGTGGAACCCATCAGGCCTTCTTCCTCGCCATCCCAACTCGCAAAGATTAGGGTGCGCTTGGGCTTCCAGCCTGATTTCAGCAACTCGCCAATCCCATGCGCGGCTTCGAGCATCGCTGCCGTGCCGCTGTTGGGATCGACCGCACCATACACCCATGCGTCGCGATGATTGCCGGCAATCACCCATTCGTCCGGGAACTCGCTGCCCCGCACGCGGCCGATCACATTCCAGAGAGTGCGGAACTGATAGTCCTGCTTCAGGTGCATCTTCACGCGCACCGGCCCCGGCCCCACGTGGTAGGTGAAAGGCAGCGCGCCTTGCCACTCGCGCGGCGAGACGGGCCCGTCCAGGTGCTGGAGAATCGGCGAAGCATCGTGGTAGGAGAGCGGCGTAACCGGAATCTTCGGCATTTGGGCGGACTTCTCTGGAGAAACACGCTTGCTGTCGGGCAACGAAGGCAGCGATGAAAAACCGGGCGTTGTCGGATCGCCGGGAAACTCAAACATGTAGCCCACCGATCCGCGTTGCACGCCGGTATCGGGCCGCCACGGCCCGGCAGGATACTTATCGCCTCGACGCCAGCCATCATCGAACGGATCTGAATACAGGATGACTCCTGCAGCGCCATGTTCTTGCGCGATGAACACCTTCACCCCGCGGAAGTTCTGGCCATAGCGCACCAGCACGATCTTGCCCCGCACGTCGATCTTCAACTTTTCGAGCTTCTCGAAATCTTCTGGCGTGCCGTAGTTGGCATAAACCACATCCGCCTCGACATCTCCTGAAGGCGACATCCCGCTGAACGGCATGACCACGCGCGAGTCAGCGTCATAGGGGTCGCCATCCACGTGCTCGCGCGTCGGGCCGTGCATTTCGACTGCCGCGGGCGCGGTGATGTCCACGCTAATCTCCGAGGGATAGTTCATCCACACCTTGTATTCGAAGATCTCGGTTTCGAGACCGGCAGCGCGAAACTTCTGCGCCACATAGTCCGCCGTAGCTTTGTCTTCCACGGTGCCCGCCATGTGCGGCGCTTGCGTCAGCGTGCGCAGGTGCTCTTCCGCCAGCTTGGGATCAGGCACTGCGAGAAAACGAGACTCGATGGCGGCTTCGGCGGCTGAGTCGCGGAAGCCGAAGATGGGTTGGGCTGTGTTAGAAGGGACTGCCTCATGGCCGATAACATTTGGCGATGGAAGCGCAAATAGGACGACCGCAGAAAGAAGAACTAATGGGAATAATTTCATGGGCTTTCGCGGTGAAAGTAAACAAGGTAGCACAGGGGCGTTGGCGCAGTGAAATCCCCGCTCAGGCACGGCGCTAAGTGGGACAAGTAGTGTACGACTTTGATTGCTCACCATCTTCACCAGTTGGTGCTATACTGGCATTATGAAGCGAGCAACGATGACACTTCCGGACGATATTGCGGAGGCTGTAGACGACTATCGGCAGGCTCAGGAAGCTCCTCCCTCACTGACAGCTGTCGTGCAAGCCGCCCTGCGAGCATATCTTCGGGACCGAGGGTTTCTGCTAGAGCGCCGCCGCTTTAGAATCACCCCCAAGGGAAATAGCGGGCGCCGCGACGTGAGCGAAAACCACGACGCATATTTGGCCGGCACAAAGAAATGATTCGCGCGGTTTTGGCCGACAGCGGACCCTTGTACGCGGTCGCGGACAAGGGCGACCAACACCACCAGCAGGCGCTGCGTCAATGGCAGGAACTAGATCGAGTGGGAGTAAGCGTACTGGTTCCGTATCCGGTACTGCTAGAGGCTCACCGATTGGTTTTGTACCGCCTCGGGACCCAAGCTGCCCTTGAGTGGCTGGTCGAAGCTCTGGATGCCCCGCTGATGAATCCCACTCACGAGGACTACATGCAGGCACTCATAATTATGCGGTCGTTGGCCGACCAGCCAATCAGCCTAGTTGACGCGACCGTCGCAGCTTTGTCCAGGCGTTTAAGGTGGAAGTTTGGACATACGACCATCACTTTGATGTGATGCGCGTTCCGGTCTGGCGGTGATGAGTCGCGGTCGATCGAAGGATTATCTGATCTGCCCAGTCCCCACGATCTCGTACTTCGAAGAAGTGAGTTCCGCCAGCGCGAAGGGCCCACGGCAGTGCAGCTTCTGCGTGCTGATGCCCATCTCTGCGCCGAAGCCGAACTCCGCGCCATCGGTGAAGCGGGTCGAGGCGTTCCAGTACACGGCGGCTGAATCTACTCCTCGCAGAAACTTGCGGGCATTGGCCTCGTTGCGCGTCACGATCGAATCAGAGTGCTTTGTCGAATAGCGATTGATATGGGCAATCGCCTCATCCACGTTCGCGACCACGCGCACGGCCATGCACAGCCGGAGATATTCTTCGTACCAGTCTTGCTCGGCTGCGGGCTCAATGTTTAGACCGGCGGCCAGGCTGGAGACTTGCCGTCCCCGCGAACTTCCACACCGGCGTGGATCAGTTTCCTTACGATTCGTGGGATATATTCCGCCGCGACACGTTCATGCACCAGCAACTTCTCGGCGGCGTTGCAGACCGATGGCCGCTGCGTTTTCGCGTTGATCACGATGGGGTCGGCCATGTCGAAGTCGGCGGATTCGTTGACGAAGATGTGGCAATTCCCTGCCCCGGTTTCGATCACCGGTACTGCGGAATTCTCGGTGACGAACGTGATCAGCCCCGTGCCCCCGCGCGGAATGATCACATCCACCAGACCGCGGGCCTTGATAAGTTCCAACACTGATTGCCGCGTACTCGAGTCGAGCAACTCGATTGCTCCTTCGGGCACTCCCGGCACGCCAGCGAGAATTTCCACCAGTCGCTGATTGCTTAGGGCAGCTTCTTTCCCGCCGCGCAACACTATGGCATTGCCGGTCTTCAGCGCGAGTACGGCTGTATCGACGGTAACGTTAGGCCGCGATTCGTAGATGATTCCAACGACGCCCAGCGGCACACGCAGCTTTCGAATGCGCAGGCCGTTGGGGCGGGTCCATTCTGCGAGGGTCTCGCCGATCGGGTCGCCGAGCGCCGCGACGTCGCGCACACCCTGCGCCATGTCCTTGATTCGCGCCGGAGTCAGCAGCAAGCGGTCGCGCATTGCGCCCTCGAGGCCGGAGCTTTGTACATCCTCTCGGTTCGCCCTAAGAATCGTCTCGGACTGGGCGTCAATCGCATCGGCGATCGCCAGCAACAACGCGTTCTTCTCATTCGTGGAGAGCAGCGCCAGTCTCGCCGCAGCTTCGCGCGCGCGTAGCAGCTTTTCCTGTGTGGAAGTCGAGTTGGTAATCGTGGTCGCCATCAGATCTTTCCATTCGTTGGCGGGAAATATGTTCCAATCTTGCGTTCCATGGCCAACGTAATCCCGTGGGGATGGCGGCCATTCACGATGGCCACGTGCACGCCGCCTTCGCTCGCGAGCTTTGCCGCGCGCAGTTTGGAAATCATCCCTCCGCGTCCCAGCGTGCTCTTGCCGTTACATTGCGCTTCCAGCGCGGGAGTGAGTTTGCGCACCACGCGCACCAGGCGCGGCTTCTTACGGCCGTTCGGCATATAAAAACCATCGACGTCGGTCAATAGCAGGAGCCAGTCAGCTTTCACGGCGGTCGCGAGCAGCGAACTCAGTTCGTCGTTGTCGCCAAAGGCTCCCACTAGTTCGCGCACGCTGACGCTGTCGTTCTCGTTCACGATCGGAACCACACCTAGGGAAAGCAGTTCGGCGAGCGCGTTCTGGAGATTGCGGTAGCGAACCGGCGAAGTGAAGTCATCACTCGAAAGCAAAAGTTGCGCCACCACCTTCTTGCCGAAGAAGAGTCGCTCGTAGGTGTGCATGAGCTTGCTTTGGCCCACGGCGGCACAGGCCTGCATGGCGGGCACGCCGTTGGGACGCTTGCGCAGCGCCAGTCCAGACATCCCGGCGGCGATCGCACCGGATGTAACGACCAGATACTCGTTCTTGCTGAGATCGAATTGATCGACCATGGCGCGCAGCAGGTTCGCGTCAATCTGGCCGCCGGGCGCTATAAGGCTGGTGCCGACTTTGATAACGACTCTCATCCTATCGAAGCTTTCATGCTGAGTGAAATATGGCTCAATTGGAATGGTATCGCACTCGAAGCCAGGGGGAGCTTCCGTCTATGTCTCTTTCATTACCGAAGTTGCTCGGGCCTGAGGTACAGGGGAAGCCCGGCGGGGAAAGACAATATAGCTATCCTGCAATTAAAATGGCTTTCTGGCAAGATGAAAAAAGTTGCCACTTTCAGCCCCATGCCCGCCTCCAACGCCACCAGTCGTTTCTCCGATCGCGTCGAGAACTATGTACGTTACCGGCCGGGATATCCCCCTCAAGTCGTTCAGGAACTACAAGCTCAGTGCGGCTTGACGCGCAAGCATACGGTTGCTGATATCGCCTCGGGCACTGGCCTTTGGACTCGCATGTTGCTGGAAAACGGCAACCAGGTTTTCGGCGTCGAGCCCAATACGGAGATGCGCAAGGCGGGTGATCGCCTGCTGGCGTCGTTCCCGAACTTCATCAGCGTTGCGGGATCGGCCGAGGCAACCACGCTGGCGGATCACGGTGTGGACTTCGTCACCGCGGCGCAGGCCGCGCACTGGTTTGACCGTGAGCGGGCCAGACGCGAGTTCGTTCGCATCCTAAAGCCTAGCGGATGGCTTGTTTTGCTGTGGAATGAGCGGCTCACGGACTCGACGAAGTTTCTTCGCGACTACGAACAGTTGCTGCTGACTTATGGTACGGACTATGAAGAGGTTCGCCACGAGCGCACGACGGACGCGGTGAATGAATTCTACGATCCCGCTCCGTTTCACGAGCGCGTATTCCAGATGCGGCAGGAGTTCGACTATGCCGGGGTGGAAGGGCGTCTGCTGTCGTCATCGTATGCGCCCGGGCCGGAGCAGCCGCAACATGCGCCCATGCTGCGCGAGTTGCGGCGGCTATTTGACGCTGTCGCCGTCGAGGGCCGCGCCACCTTCGAATATAAGACGCGAATGTATTTCGGACAATTGAGCTAGCCGATCTTGAGTGGCATGGTTGAATAGAATGCAGCACTTCTGATTGGGAGGACCGAATGTCTCAACCGAAGTCTTTCCACATGACACCTGACGAGTTCCGCCGCCACGGCCACGCCGTGGTGGATTGGATCGCCGACTACCAATCCCGCATCGAGTCGTTCCCCGTGCTTTCGCGGGTGAAGCCGGGCGAGATTCGCGCCTCGCTGCCGGCGAACGCTCCGGCGCACGGCGAGCCATTCGAGGCATTGCTGAGAGATGTGGAGAACTTGATTCTGCCAGGGATTACGCACTGGCAGTCGCCGAACTTCTTCGCGTACTTTCCTTGCAACGCTTCCGGTCCTGGAATTCTTGGCGATCTCCTCTCTTCTGGACTCGGCGTGCAGGGCATGCTGTGGTCGACAAGTCCGGCGTGCACTGAACTGGAAACCCATGTCCTCGACTGGCTGGTGTCAATGCTCGGGCTTCCCAATAAATTCCTTTCGTCGAACTCGGGCGGCGGTGTTATTCAAGACACTGCCTCGAGCGCCGCGCTGTGCGCGCTGTTGGCCGCGCGCGAGCGTGCCACGAACTACACGAGCAATCAAAAAGGATGCGACGGGCGCATTGTGGCTTACGCTTCTTCGCAGACGCACTCGTCGTTGCAGAAGGCTGCGATGATCGCTGGCATCGGCGTTTCCAATTTGCGGCTGATCGATGTGGACGAGAACTTCGCCATGCGCCCCGAGGCTCTCGCCCGCCAGATCGACGCCGACAAGCGCGCCGGGCTGGTTCCCTGCTTCGTCTGCGGGACCGTCGGAACAACCTCATCGAATGCGATGGATCCGATTGCTGAGATTGGGAATATCTGCCGCCAGCACAATCTCTGGCTGCATGTGGATGCAGCCATGTCGGGCACCGCGGCCCTGTGCCCGGAGTTTCGCCATCTACAAAATGGAGTCGAGCTCGCCGACAGTTACAACTTCAATCCGCATAAGTGGATGTTTACCAACTTCGACTGCAACTGCTTTTGGGTCGCCGACCGCAAGGCGCTGATCCAGACGCTGAGCATCCTGCCAGAATACCTGCGCAACCAAGCCACGGAATCGGGCGCGGTGATTGACTATCGCGACTGGCACATTCAGCTTGGGCGGCGGTTCCGGTCGCTGAAGGTGTGGTTCGTGATCCGCCACTATGGCGTGGAAGGCTTGCAGCACCACATTCGCCGCCACGTGCAACTGGCTCAGACTTTCGCCCACTGGATTCGGGAAGACGAGAACTTCGAGCAGGCAGCGCCCGCACCATTGAACCTGGTTTGCTTTCGCCACAAAGGTGGGGACGCGGCGAATCAGACCATCATGGAGCGACTGAACCGCAGCGGCGATTTATTTCTTACGCACACCAAGCTGAACGGAAAGTTCACTCTGCGCTTTTGTGTGGGGCAGACTAACACTGAAGAGGGTCATGTGGAGCGGGCTTGGAAGCGGATTTGCGAGGAGGCAGAGAAGATTGCGGCCGGGTAGGTGAGGCAGCCCCGGAGCGGCTTGATCGGTGTCCCTCAGGGCTAAAACCTTTGTCTTTATTGGCTCTTGGCGGCACGGCTAAAGCCGTGCCCTCCCCGAACGGTTTGTAAGAGAGGTCCAGCTACCGTGAGGGTTGCGATCTCTCGGCGATGAAATCGGACTGGCATTTTTTCGCGGCGGCGAGTATCTCTGCAAAATCCGGCGTGCCTCTCAGCTTCGCCCAGAAAGAATCGTTCTGCAATCCCGTGTAAGCGCAATAGTGACCGGCGATCGCGCTCTTGAGCAGTCGCACGGCTCCATCCTTCTGCCCGCAGAAAAGAAGGTCGGCCGCAAGGACGTAACGCGGTTCGGGGTCGGGATCGGCTAGTCTCGCGGCCACCACATCCCGCGCGCGGGCCGCCACCTCAGGCGACGATGGGTTTTCCAGGCACACGGCGATCATCCGATAATTGAGCCGACCGGTATCTTTGTATTTCTCGGCAATTTCTTTCGCCTCCGCTAATTTCCCATCGCGGAGGTAGTGCCGCATCACGTTGTTAGCCGCCCATTCCGACCCGGCATCGAGCCGAAGAAAATCCATCGCCCGTCTGTAGTTCCGGAGTTGATCGAAGGTGAAGGCGCACGAGCGCAAGCCAAAGTTTCCGGAATCCAGCGAGAATGCGGCTTCGCACTCGCGCTCCGATTCCTCGATGGCTCCCCCATAGCGCAGCACATAGGCCAGCGTGAAGTGGGCTTCTGCTTTCTCGGGATGCCGTTCCACCAGCGCCTTCGCATCCCTATAGGCTTTGACTAAATCACCTTTCTCGACTTGGTCGTCAATCAGCCAACCGGCGGCGACAATGAGATTAGGATCCAAGGCCAGCGCTCGTTCCAATGCGGCGGTCGAACGCTGAAAGGCCGCCGCGCCGCCGTTCGCATAAGCCGCATCGTAATGGTAGCGAATTCCGAGGGAGCACCAGGCAGGTGCGTAGCTGGGGTCCAACCCTACAGCGCGCTCCAGCATGGCAACGGCATCTTTGTTGGGCTGAGAATCGTACGGTACGGCAATGCTGCGCAGATAGAGGTCGTAGGCTTCTTCATTCTTGGGATGAGTGCCGCTTTCTGCGGAATCCGTTCCTGCGCCTAGAGCGGGGACGAGTCCCTGGCGAACTTTTGCGGTGATCTGGCCGCGCATCGCGATCATATCGGGCGCGGCTACAGTCATGGTGTCGCGCCATAGGGTGCGATTATTCTCGATATCAATCGCTTCCAGGGTGATCTGAAGCTGCGAGCCTTCCTTCAGATAGTGGCCGGTGACGACATATGTGACGTGCATGGCGCGACCGGCTTCCTGCAAGTCTTGTGCGGGTGAGTCGTACTTGCTGGTGGTGGCAAAGGGACGGATCGTCAGTGCGCGAACGTAGCTGAGCGATGTGGCAATTTCGTCGGCCAGAGCCAGGCGCAGAAAATCCAAATCCTTGTCGGCTCCCAGATTTTGCAAAGGCAGCACTGCGATGGTTTTCTGGCTGGTGGTACTGACAGCGTTCGACGGGCGCTGCCTGACGAACCAGAAGATTGCAAGCATAGCCATGATTGCGACCGCGGCGCTGCCTGCGCCGATCAATTTGTAGGAATGTTTCTTTTCCGGCAGTACCGTTGCACTGACAGAGCCGACGACGCTTACGGCACTGCGTTGACTGGAAGTGCTTGATCCTGCCGCTGCGTCGTTTGCAAGCTTCCCGTGTCGGTCGGTAATACCATCCGTCCTGATTCGGTATCGCGCTTCAGCCGCTGCAGGTCGCTACGCATCTCCGAGGCGTGCTGGTAACGCAGGTTGCTGTCTTTCTCCAGAGCTTTGTTGATGATGTCTTCCAGCTTCACCGGCACTTCGCGATTCAGCCGCACCACCGCGACCGGCGCGCGATTCATGATCGCCTCACAAATTACCGCCGAGCTCTCGCCGTGAAACGGGACATCGCCCGTCGCCATTTCGTAGAGCACGGCGCCGAAAGAAAACAGATCCGAGCGGGCGTCGAGGTTCGCGGCCGCGCACCTGCTCGGGCGACATGTAGGCGACGGTGCCCAGCATCGTGCCGGGACTGGTGAGGTGGGCTTCGTCCATGGTTTGGGTAGCGCCAATGTTCTTGTTGGAAGAACCGGGCGCCGTCACTTTGGCGAGTCCGAAGTCGAGGATCTTGGCGTGGCCGCGCTTGGTGACGAAAATGTTGGCGGGCTTGATGTCGCGGTGAACTATACCTTCAGCGTGGGCAGCATCGAGCGCGTCGGCAATTTCGATGGCGAGTTGAATCAGAGTGTCGGTATCGAGCGGGCGGGATCCGATGGCATGTTTGAGGGTCAGGCCGTCGAGAAACTCCATGGCGATGAAGGCCTGGCCGTCGTGCTCATCGATTTCATAGATGGTGCAGATGTTGGGATGGTTCAGAGCGGATGCCGCCTGGGCCTCGCGCTGGAAACGGGCCAGGGCCTGGGGATCCTTGGCGATTTCGTCGGGCAGAAATTTCAGGGCTACGAAGCGGCGCAGCTTGATGTCTTCGGCTTTGTAGACAACGCCCGTGCCGCCACCACCAAGTTTTTCGATCACTCGATAGTGCGAGATGGTGTGGCCGATCACTGGCGCTGATTATTACTTGGGTGAGATGGGCAAGTCAACGAAACCGCAGTCGGTTGAGCGTTTGGAAGCCGGCGCTGACAAATGTCCTGCCTCAGTCTGCGGGCATGGGCGCGGGGCGCGGCACTGCACGACGCGCTCTGACTGGGGCTTTCGATGGAACGATCGCTTCTGCCGGGGCCTCCAGCCACTTGCGTACAGCGGGCATAGCCTGTCGCATGGCTAGTTCTCCGGAACGGATCAGTTCGCCGGCGCGTTTGAAGTCGTCATAGGCGAAGCCGGCCACGTCGGGCTCGACGACCAGGTCAGCGGCGTCGCGCCATAAGCTGGACATCGCGTCCTGGGCGATAGCGAAGGATTGTCCGATCACATCAAAGAGATGGCGGGGCGCTCCACCCTTCGTCCACGTGCCTTTCAGATGCACGGCCAGCACTCGCTCGGCGCCCATGTCACGCAGCGGCCGCGTGGGCACGGGATGCGAGAGCATGCCGTCTACCAGGTAGCGTCCGCGAATCTCGACCGGCAGAAACATTCCAGGATAAGCGCAACTGGCGCGCACGGGATCGACGATTGAACCGGAATGAAAGACCACTCCTTCGCCACTGTTAAAGTCCGTCGCGGTCACGCCGAGAGGAATGCGCAACTCTTCGAAGGTTTTCACCCTCAGCGTGCGAGCCAGGAAAGACACCATGCGGTCGTTGGAGGCGAGGCCATATCGCGAAACCGTCCAGCGGGCAAAGGTGGCGAAGCGGCAGGAGTGTGCGACTTTCTCCAGGTCTTCCAGCGGAAGTCCACCGCAATACGATGCACCAATCAATGCCCCCACGCTGGTGCCGGCGACGAGGCGGACTGGGATCCCTTCTTCTTCGAGAACCTTCAGGACTCCGATGTGCGCCATGCCCCTGGCGAATCCACCGCCCAAAGCCACGCCGATTACGGGATAACGCGGCGCAGCCGGGCCGCCTTTGCGCGAGAGTTCCCGTCCAAAGGCTTGCACGGACCGAATGATCTTGCCAAGACTCTTCACCGGAACCCCACGTCCCCAGCTTCGGGGACCACTCACAGTCTTACATATAAGATGCCACATCTATGCCGGACAGCTACAGTCCACTTTGGTGCCATTCGGGTTACGGGAGAAACAGTCCCGGATTACCAGCGTGTTACCCCTCGCCGGTGGGGATGACTAACTCCCGCAATCCTGCTAACTTGCGGACTATATGGTGCGGGAGATCTCTGCCGGCGGCGTGGTAATCCGGAAGCGGGAAGGCGAGTGGTGGATGGCCGCCATTGAGCCGCCCACTGAAGATGTCCGCACCAAACTGGTCAGGCCTGGTTTGGCCAAGGCCGGCCGGCCAAGAAAGGGCGGCCCAGACATACCAGTGGATGGCGAAGACGAGTTCTGGCTCTGCCTAAGGGTCTGGTGGATCCGGGCGAGAAGGCGCTCGAGAGCGCGCTTCGGGAAGTCTATGAGGAAACCGGAGTGCTGGCCGAACCCATCGCCAAACTCGGCGACAGCAAGTACATCTATACGCGCACCTGGGGCGACGGGCAGCGGGTATTCAAAATTGTCAGTTTCTACCTGATGCGTTATTGCTCCGGGCGCATCAACGATGTCACTCCCGAAATGCGGGTTGAAGTGGCGCGGGCGCGATGGGTGCGACTGCAGGATGCTCCGAGGATGCTGGCGTATGGGGGGGAAAAGCAGATGGCGCGGCGGGCACTGGAGTATGTGAGAAAGCGCGAAGAACTTTAGAACCCACACGCCGCGATTCTTTCTGGCCGCTTTCTCCCGCATAATGCTTTCATGCCTGTTCGCGAAACTTTGCGTCCCGCTGCGGTGGCGCTGATTCTGTTCCTGACTTTGGCCCTTGTATCGCCCTTGGCCGCCAAGTCTCATCCTGCTCCTGCTCTGGACTCCGGCTATGTCTCTGCCCTTGCCGCTGCCGACGGCTTTCTTCAGGCCTGGCACGCTGGTGATGTGGAAAGCGGGATGGTCTTGCTCAGCGGTCACGCCAAGGAAAAAGTCACAACGGAGGTGATCGAGAAATTTTTCTCGAACCCCGGGCCCTCTGCTTACGAAATTGGACGGGGAAAGCTCTTGAGGCGGGGGCGCTATGAGTTTCCGGTCGTCCTCGTCAGCGTCTCGAAGAACCATGCGCGCCGAAAATTTTCCAGCATTGTGATTGTAGACACTGGCAAGAATGACTGGGCGGTAGATAAACTGCCATAGGTCGAACTATGGTGGACCGTTGATTGAAAATGCCGGAGTCTGCGGTGAAAGATTTTTATTGAGGCAAGACCATGAGACGCATTAATAAAGTTGCTGTTCTTGGCGCCGGAACCATGGGCGCGCGCATCGCCGCACACTTCGCTAACGCCGGCGTCCCCAGCTACCTGCTCGACATAGTTCCGGGAGATGCGCCACCCGATGCTGGCGCTGCTGCGCGCAACAAGGTTGCGGCCGTCGGTCTCGACGCGGCGAAGAAATCCAAACCGGCCGCTTTCATGGATTCCTCACTTGCGCGCCTGGTCACCGTGGGCAACTTTGAGGACGATTTGAAGAAACTGGCCGAGGTGGACTGGATCATTGAAGCTGTCGTCGAAAACCTGGACATCAAACGCGCATTGCTTCGCAAGGTTGAAGCCATTCGCAAGCCCGGCACGATCGTCACCACCAACACGAGCGGCCTGCCTGTAGAAAAGATTTCAGAGGGATTCTCAGACGATTTCCGGCGGGCCTGGTTTGGCACGCACTTCTTTAATCCCCCACGCTACATGCGACTGCTGGAGATTATTCCCACACCCGACGCCGATCCCGCGGCCATCGACGCCATCGCTCATTTTTGCGACGTGCGACTGGGCAAGGGCGTTGTCATGGCTAAAGATACGCCTAACTTCATCGGCAACCGCATCGGCACGTTTTCCGTGTTGAATTTAATTCGCCTCATGCAGGAGATGGACCTCACTATCGAAGAAATCGACGCCCTGACCGGACAGGCCGTGGGATGGCCGAAGTCAGCGACCTTCCGCACCATCGACCTGGTTGGGTTGGACATATTGGGCCATGTTGTTGGCAACATGACCGCGAACGTCCGCGACGAGCGCAGCGATCTGCGCCTGCCCGGGTTCTTCACGCGGATGCTCGAGCGCAAGTGGCTGGGCGACAAAACCAGGGGCGGCTTCTACAAGAAGGCAAAGGGCGACGGCAAGGAAGACGAGCGGTTGGCGCTCGACTGGAAGACTCTCGAATACCATCCCCGGCAAAAGCCGAAGTTTGCCGCGCTCGATATGGCCAAGAATATAGAAGACACACGCGCGCGAGTGCGCACGTTGCTTGGCCTGGAAGGCAGCGGCCCGCGGAAGGGAGATAAGGCGGGAGCGTTCCTGTGGTCAGCACTCTCCGATTTGTGGACGTACTCCGCCAACCGCGTGCCTGAAATCTCCGATTCGATTGTTGAAATCGATCGCGCCATGCGCCTCGGCTTCAACTGGGAAGTTGGGCCCTTCGAACTTTGGGATGCGGCTGGCGTCGAGGCCACCGTCGCGCGCATGAAAAAAGAAGGCAAGCCAGTGGCTGCGAATGTTGAAAAGCTTCTCGCCTCAGGTAAGAAGGCCTGGTACAGCGACGATCCGAAAACTGCGTCGGGGCGCGCTTACTTCGAACTGGCGACTGAGAACTTGAAGCCGGTCGAGGTTCCGGCGGCTGTGTGGTCGGTTACGGTGGCAAAGAAATCAAACGGTGTGGTGAAGAAGAATTCCGGCGCGTCGCTGGTCGATCTGGGCGACGGCGTGGGCTGTATCGAGTTTCACAGCAAGATGAACTCGCTCGGCACCGACATCGTCAGTCTTATTAGTCAAACCCTAAAACAAGGCGGCCCCGGTGACAATTTCGACGCTTTCGTCATCACCAATGATGCGGCTAATTTCTCCGTCGGCGCCAACCTGATGCTGCTGCTCATGAGCGTGCAGGAAGAAGAGTGGGACGACGTGGACCTCGCCATCCGCCAATTCCAGGGCATGACGCAGGCCATCAAGTTCTCGCCCAAACCGGTCGTGGCGTCGGCTTTCGGGTTGTGCCTGGGCGGGGGCACGGAAATCTCGCTGCACGCAGCGGCGCGTCAGCCTCATGCGGAGCTATACACCGGACTGGTTGAAGTCGGCGTTGGATTACTGCCCGGCGGCGGAGGCTGCAAAGAAATGTTGCTGCGCGCCGTCGACGTCGCCGCAGCTTCGCACGGGAAGAGTTCGGGTGAAGCTCTTGCCGGATCGATCGAGATGCTGGAAGCCATGAAGCGCGCCTTTGAAACGATTGCGACTGCCAAGGTCGCAACCTCCGCCTATGAGGCTCGCGGCCTCGGCTTCCTCGCCGACCGCGACCGCATCACCATGAACCGCGAGCGCGTGCTCTCCGATGCCAAGGCGCGTGCGCTTGAACTTGTACGCGTCGGTTACGAGCCGCCAGTGCCCCGCAAAGACATCCCCGCCCCCGGCGAGAGCCTTCTGGCGACACTCAAGATGGGCGTTCACTTGATGCGCCAGGGCGACTACATCACTGACTACGAAGTGAAGCTGGGCGCAAAGATCGCCGAAGTTCTCTGCGGCGGAAACGTCACTCCCGGCTCACTGGTGAGCGAGCAGTATATCCTCGATCTGGAGCGCGAGGGATTCAAGTCGCTCTGCGGCGAAAAAAAGACGCAGGAACGGATTCAATACACGCTGAAGACGGGGAAGACGCTGAGGAATTGAAAATTTGACACCTAAATGCCTTGCCATGATATATATTATTGATATATATCATTGTTTTAGCATTTGAGGACGCCTGACATGCCGAAAACCGATATCGCCAAGCTCTTCCGAAACGGCCGCAGCCAGGCAGTGCGGCTGCCGCGGGAGTTTCGTTTTGAGGGCGACAGCGTGCGCATACGGCGCGTCGGCCAGGGAGTTCTCCTTGAACCACTCATCCAAGACCCCAAGGAATTGTTTCGCAGGCTCGACGACTTGAATTCCGAGCCGTTTCCATCCCGCGACCCACAGCCCCCAGCGACGAAGCATCCCTCCATTAAGTGAGCTACCTGCTTGACACGAACGCTTGCATCGCGCTGATGAACGGTGCGCCGGTGGCCGTTCGTAGCCGGTTTGAGAAGGCCATTCGCGGGGGGTTCCGAGTCTATATCTCTTCGATCGTCACCTTTGAACTTTGGTATGGAATCGCCAAAAGCGCGCGCGTTGAAATGAACACCCAGCGCCTCGAAGCGCTGCTGTCCTCCGTCATCGCGCTTCCGTTCGACAACGAGGATGCCCGCGCAGCAGGCTCGATCCGGGCCACATTGCAAGCTGCTGGCAAACCCATTGGAGGATACGACTACCTGATCGCCGGTCAGGCGCTGGCGCGTCAACTCACTCTGGTGACGGCCAACGTATCCGAATTCTCGCGGGTGAAGGGCCTCTCGTGGCAGGACTGGGCGAAGCCGTAGAATAGCGTCGGCACGACCTTTATAGTTCGTCCTCGTCTAAGCTGAGAGTGGCTTCGAGCAGCAGGCCCTGGATTCGAAAGGAACTGATGAACTCAAAATTACGCCTCCCCTTGTTCATTCTTTTCACCTTGACCCTGGCTCATGCGCAAGACGTCCGCAATGGCGAAGACGTATTGCGAGTCATGCATGACCGCTACGCAAAGACATGGTACGAAACCTTGACCTTCACTCAGAAAAGCACAACCTACAACCCCGACGGCACCAGCAAAGCCGAGACCTGGCATGAAGCCCTGGCCCTTCCTGCAAAGCTGCGAATAGACATCGACGCTCCAAGCGATAACAACGGATACCTCATGGTCGACGGAAAGCTCACGATCCTCAAAGGTGGTAAAGAGGTCGGAACTCGTCCCCTGGAGAACATGCTTCTGGTGTTGGGATTTGATGTGTACCGTCAGGCCCCGGAGGCCACTGCCAGGGTCGCGAAGGCCGAGGGCTACGATCTTACAAAATTTCATGAAGACACCTGGAAGGGACAACCGGTCTACGTTGTAGGTGCCGACAAGGGCGATCTGAAGGCGAAGCAGTTCTGGGTAGATAAGAAGCGCCTGCTGTTTGTGCGGCTGTTTGAGCCGACTCAGAGTGATGCAAGCAAGTTTCAGGACATCCGCTTTGAAGACTATCGCGAGATGGCGGGTGGCTGGGTGGCGGCGCGTGTCGAAATTCACGAGGATGACAACCTGGTCTTCAGCGAGGATTACACGGATATTTTGTGCAATGCGAAGCTCGATCCGGGCACGTTTGATCCCAAGCAATTTAGCTCCACGCATTGGGAGAAACCGTGAGCCGGGTGGAATCCTGCCTGCTACAATCGCCTTCATGCGCAGACTAATAACTGTTGCCGCGATGGCGCTTGCGGCCCTCGTTTTGGCAACCACGCTGGCGAGTGCCCAAGCCAAGGATGCCCCGCAGAAACTTGTCCCACAGAAAGAAGTTCCGCCCGATGTGCCCGAGTCGATTCTGGCGCCCACTGGCGAAGAAGTTGTTTTGTTAGCACATGCGACTGGATCGCAGATCTATACCTGTCAGGCCGCCGCAGATGGCAAGTTCGGCTGGACACTCAAAGCGCCCGACGCGGAACTTAAGGATCGAAAAGACAAAGTGATTGGCCAGCACTCTGCGGGACCTTCGTGGAAGCTTAGAGATGGAAGCGAGGTCACCGGGAAAGCCGCGGCCAAAGTAGACGCGCTTGATCCTGGTTCCATTCCCTGGCTGCTGGTGAAGGTTGTCAGTCACGCGGGAAACGGTTTGCTAACGAATGTGACGACCATTCAACGCGTTCGCACGCACGGAGGCCAACCCCCGGCAGAAGGCTGTGACGCGGCTCACAAGGGCGACGAGACCAAGAGCAGCTACACTGCGGATTATTACTTTTACGCGCCGGCGAAGTGAAGCTCGCGCACTCTGCTGAACATCCAATAACTGGTCGCTTAGAGTGAGAAATTCTTATGCGAGAAGTCATCATCGCCTCATCCGTCCGCACGCCCGTGGGACGCGCCTACAAAGGAACGCTCCGCGCCACCCGGCCCGATGAACTGGCGGCCGTCGCCATCAAGGGCGCGCTGGAGCGCGTGCCCCAGCTTGATCCGAAAGAAATTGAAGATGTGATCCTCGGCTGCGCCATGCCCGAGGCCGAGCAGGGGATGAACGTGGCCCGCATCGCCTCGCTGCGCGCGGGGCTGCCGGTGGAAGTTTCGGCGCTCACCATCAACCGCTTCTGCTCGTCCGGCCTGCAGGCGATTGCCATGGCGGCCGAGCGCATTATGAGCGGCGGCGCGGAGGCGATTGTCGCCGGCGGCACCGAATCGATGACCATGATCCCGATGGGCGGCCACAAAATTTCGCCCAACCCCTGGCTCGTAGACCACTATCCGGACGCTTATCTCAACATGGGCCTCACCGCAGAGCGCGTCGGCCAGCGCTTCGGCATCACGCGCGAAGCGGCGGACGAATTTTCTTTGCGCAGCCACCAGAAGGCGCTGGCGGCGATCCAGGCCGGCAAGTTCGACGAGGAAATTGTGCCTGTGCCGGTGAGCTTTACCACTCCGAATGGATCGAAACCAAAACGCCAGGAAATCGTTTTCAAAATGGACGAAGGCCCGCGCGCCGACACTTCGCTCGAAGCTCTGCTCGCGCTGAAGCCCGCATTCCACGTGAAGGGAACGGTGACCGCCGGAAATTCTTCGCAAATGTCGGATGGTGCGGCAGCCGCGGTGGTCATGTCCGCCGAGCGCGCGAAAGCGCTCGGCATCAAGCCGCTGGCGCGTTACGTTTCATTCGCCACGGCGGGATACAAGCCCGAAGAAATGGGACTGGGCCCGGTGTTCGCGATCCCGAAAGCCTTGAAGATGGCCGGGCTGAAGCTTTCCGACATCGATGTGATCGAGTTGAATGAAGCCTTCGCCGCCCAATCGCTCGCTGTGATCAAAGAAGCTGGCACTCGATCCAGTGAAGGTGAATCCCAACGGCGGCGCAATCGCTCTCGGACATCCCCTGGGCTGCACCGGAGCCAAGCTGACGGCCACGATCATCCGCGAACTCAAGCGCCGCAACGGACGCTATGGCATGGTGACCATGTGCGTCGGCGGCGGCATGGGCGCGGCTGGGATTTTTGAAAACCTCTCGTAACTCCCCTCGGATTACGAATGCGGAAGCGTCCACGCATTTTCTCGCTTACAATTGAGAAGTTCTCAGGGCGCGTGCTTCCGTAGTGCAAATTGCGTTTGAAGGGATCGGTGATGGCCACTACTACAGCAGTTCCCCAGTCCAGAATCTCCGGCGGCAGCTTTCTGCTTGAAGAGCGCCGCCCTGAAGAAGTCTTCACGCCTGAAGACTTTACCGAGCAGCAGCAACTGATTGGGCAGACGGCGGAAGAATTCACGGTCAACGAAATCCTGCCCAACATCGAGAAAATGGAGCACAAAGACTTCTCTATTTCGCGCGCCCTGGTGAAAAAGGCCGGCGACCTCGGGCTTAGCGGGGTGGAAATCCCCGAAGCGTACGGCGGGCTCGAAATGGACAAAGTGACCGCCGCCGTTATCGCCGACCACATTGCAAAATATGCCGGCTTCGCCACCACCTGGGGCGCGCACAGCGGCATCGGCCTGCTGCCGCTGGTTTATTTCGGCACTGAAGAACAGAAGAAGAAATATCTGCCGCGCCTGGCTGCCGGCGAAATTGTTGGCGCTTATGCCTTGTCGGAAGCCTCTTCTGGTTCCGATGCCCTGAACTGCCGCGCCCGCGCCCAACTCTCAGCCGATGGCAAGCACTACATTCTCAACGGCGAAAAGATGTGGATTACCAACGCCGGCTTCGCCGACCTGTTCACGGTTTTTGCCAAAATCGATGGAGAAAAGTTCACTGCGTTTCTGGTCGAGAGGAACTTTTCCGGATTCTCTATCGGCGGAGAAGAGCACAAGCTAGGCATTCGCGGCTCCTCCACTTGTCCCATCATCCTGAACGACTGCAAGGTGCCCGCGGAAAACCTGCTGGGCGATATCGGCAAAGGCCACATCATTGCCTTCAACATTCTGAACATCGGCCGCTTCAAGCTGGGCGCGATGTGCGTGGGCGGAGGCCGCGTCTCTCTCGAACACGCCATCGCTTACGCCAGGCAGCGCAAGGCTTTCAACAAAGTCATCGCCGACTTCGGCCTGGTGCGCGAAAAAATCGCCAACATGGCGACGCTGCTCTACGTGGGCGAATCGCTCGTCTATCGTACCGTGGGCATGATGGATAGCGCGCTCAGCGAAGTCGATAAATCCAGCGCGGACGCGATGAAGGAAACTCGCAAGGCCATCGAAGAGTATGCGGTCGAGTGCTCCATCATCAAAGTCTGGGCTTCAGAGATGGTCGATTATGTGGTCGATGAGACTATGCAGATCTTCGGCGGCTACGGCTTTGTAGAGGAATATCCCGCTGAGCGTGCCTACCGCGATGCGCGCATTAACCGCATCTTCGAAGGCACCAACGAAATCAACCGGCTGATCATCACTGGCTTCCTGCTGAAGCGCGCCATGAGCGGGCAGTTGCCGCTCATGCCCGCCATCAGGAAACTGATGGACGAAGTTCTCTCCGGTCCCTCGATGGGCGAGGAACTTGAAGGCCCGCTAGCCGAAGAGCGCAAACTGGTGGGACAAGCCAAAAAGCTGGGCTTGTTCGCCGCCGGGGCCGCCACGCAGAAATATATGCAGGCGATCCAGGATCAGCAGGAGATCATGGGCGCCATTGCCGACATGACCATTGAAACTTATGCCATGGAATCGGCGGTACTGCGCGCGCAAAAAATCGCCGAAACGAAAGGCGAGGCCGCCGCCACTCTTCCGATTGCCATGACTCGCGTCTACCTCACGCAGGCGATGGAGAAGATCGAGTCCTCCGCGAAGAAGGTAATCGCCGCGGTCGCCGATGGCGACATGCTGCGCACTCAACTCGCGATTCTGCGCCGGCTGGCGAAGTACGAGCCCTTCAACATCATTGAACTGCGCCAGCAGATCGCGCAGAAGGCGATCGAGCGCGGGAAGTACACGCTGGCGTAATTTTGCTTGCAAACGCGGTTCAGCGCGCTAGCAGGATAGCGTCGAAGCCTACAGGGAATTCTGTATGTGGTGTACAGAATTCCTTGTAGCCCCAGCAATACCAAGTCAGCTATTGCATAACTCTGAGTAACGCTTACATCCGGTGCCTCATCGCCCGCGGTTCCAGCCTTTGTTTTTCTCCGAGCGTCTTCAGCAGTTATTTCCCGATAGTTCAATATCTTCCCGCTGGTAAAGCACTCAGCTAACAACTCTGGGTTTCTTTTGGCACGGCGCGTGCTAGATGGGAACGCGTTTGCTGCTGGCTTGCGCGCCACGCTTTAGTAAGTCACTCCTGCGGCCGCCTGCCGGTCAAATCTTGAGTCCAAAAAACAGTCTGTGGAGGAACGCAATGAAAAGCACGAATCCGTGTGCGCGTTTTACCGGGCCCCGGCTTGTCGCGTTAAGTCTTGCCTGTCTATCCATGTTTTCAGGAATTACCATTGCGCAGACCTGGGTTTCGACCGCAACTCAGGCGGTTGGACCAACTCTTGCGAACGCAATCTCGCAAGGGAATCTGCCAGACTCGACTGCGGTACATGTCAACCTTGGGTTGCAAATTCAGAATCAAGCGGCGCTGGTCAGCTATGTCCAAGCCATCAGCAACCCGAGCAATCCACTCTACGGGCAGGAATTGGAGCCATCTGATTTTCTGGCGACGTATGCTCCGTCATCGAGCCAAGTACAGTCCGTCGTGGGCTACTTAAGTCAGCAGGGATTTCAGAACATCTCCGTCGAACCAAATAACCTGATGATTGCAGCGGATGGCACTGCAGCCGAGGTGCGGCAAGCTTTCAACACGCAACTGGAATCGTACCTGGTGAACGGCGCCTCGGTGTATGCGAATTTGACTGCAGCCCAGGTTCCGTCAGACTTGGGCGGGCTCGTGGTAGCGGTGCTGGGACTGAATAATGCAGCTGTGATGACGCTGCCTACCCACTCCGTCAACCTGCCCAATTATCCGGGTTCCTATCGTCCCGCGAATCTTTGGACCGCTTATGACGTCGGCGCAACCCCTACGGGATCGCAAACGAAAATCGCGATTTTCGCCGAGGGCAATGTCAGCGGCGTGATCAGCGACCTGCGCCTGGCGGAAACTCACAACGGGCTTCCGCAGGTCCCGGTAACGGTCGTACAGGTCGGCCTGGCAAGCACCGACGTTTCCGGCGTCGACGAATTTGATATGGACACGCAGTACTCCACCGGCATGGCCAATAACGTCTCGAGGCTATACATCTATGCGACAACGTCGTTGAGCGATTCCGATGTGGCGCTGATGTTCAATCGTTTTGCGGCGCAAAAATACGCGCGCGCGGGTAGCGCGTCGTTCGGCATTTGCGAAGTCTTCCCTTATCTCGATGGTTCGACGCTGGTGGATGACAACGCCTTCCTGGAAGCCGCCGCGCAGGGACAAACTGTTTTCGCTTCCAGCGGGGATAACGGATCTTCTTGTGGCGTGGCGGTTGGAGTGAATGGAGTCCCGGGCGGAGGCGCGCCCCTGGTCAACTACCCGGCATCTTCGCCCTACGTCATCGGCGCCGGCGGGACTACTCTGATCACCAACAGCAACGGGACCTACGACGAGGAAATTGCATGGAACTCCAGCGGAGGGGGAGCCAGCCAGTTCGAAGCTTCACCGTTCTGGCAGTCTGCTGTGAATCCGCTCTCGACGCTCGGCAAGGGAGTTCCGGATGTCGCTATGGACGCCGATCCTTACAGCGGCGTCTACATCTGGCTGAATGGCACCGAGCAGTGTTGCTACGGCGGCACCAGTCTGTCGTCTCCCCTGTCTCTCGGCGCATTTGCGCGCTTTCAGAGCGCACACGCAAACAAAGTCGGCTTTGCCGGACCTCCGTTCTACAACGGGGCCACGGCCGCCCCAAACGCCGCTTCACCCAAGGGATTCCATGACATCATCTTGGGAGGAAACGGTCTATATATCGCGCTTCCCGGATACGACAATGTGACCGGACTGGGAACCTTCGATATCTACGTGTTCAACGCCGCATTCCCATAGTGGACATGATTTGTTTCGAAGGAGCGACAAAGCAAAGAAGAAAGGAGACCGGCAACGGTCTCCTTATCTAAGTTCGGGACATTGCTGAACGGTCAAGAATTCTTCTTCAGCTCTTCCATCACGCTCTGGATCAATTCCTTGGCGTCGGTCAGGCTCTTCATGATGATCTGGATGTCCATTACCGGCTTGCCCGGCCAGCGCTGGCTTTGGCAATAGACCCCGTGCTGGCCGACCAGCGCCATCGCATCGGTGATGGCATCCATGGTGACGGCGAGGCGCCCACGCGGCACGCCCATCATGGTCTCATAGTGTTCCAGTTCTTCCTGCTTCTCGTCGAATACCGGCATGTTGAGATTGTAACTTGCGCGCCAGAGAGAGCATAATTGCTCCGCAGCTTGTTTGGGGCGTCAAGGCAATTAGCCATTGTCAGTTAGCCAAATGGAACCCGCTCACAGGAACCGCGAGGACTGCTGAATTGCCCATGACAACTGCTGGCTGCCAAATGTTACTTCCTGGAGAATCCATGCGAAAACAAATTGCCCTGGCTGTATTTCTCACCCTGTTCACGACTGCCACCTTCGCTCAGATGGGCGGAGCCAAAGCCAGCCCTCCGGCCTCGACCACCTGCGATTTTGGCGGCGGTAAGACCATTAAGACCGATTACTCGAGTCCGCGCATGAAGGGCCGCAAAATCTATGGCGGACTCGTACCTTTCGGCGCAGTCTGGCGCACCGGGGCCAACGAGGCTACAACCTTCGTTGCGACCACCAATGTGTTAATTCAGGGCAAGGTCGTCCCCGCCGGCAGCTACACCATCTTTACCGTGCCCACTGCCGACAAGTGGACTCTGATCATCAACAAGAAAACCGGCGAGTGGGGCATCCCTTACAAATACGAGAGCGACGAACTTCTCCGCGTGGAGATGGCCGTTACCAAACTCGACCCGCCCGTGGAGAACCTCACCATCGCCTACGACAAGGCGGGCACAAGTTGCGCGCTGAGGATCGACTGGGAAACTACCCGCGCTTCGGTTGAAGTCGCGGCGAAGTGACGCACGGGAAAATTGTCGATTCACGATTGCTGATTGAAGATCGAAATCTGGATGGCCTTCAATCAGCAATCAGAAAAAAACAACAATTTACTGAGACGGCTTCCACCGAAGAACCGGCTTCCTCGCCGCAGCCGTTTCATCGAGCCGCGAAACCCGCGTGGAATGCGGAGCATTGAGCACCGTCTGCGGATCCTCTTCCACTTCTTCCGCAATCGACTTCATGGCCTCGATGAACAAATCCATTTCTTCTTTCGACTCGCTCTCGGTGGGCTCAATCATCAGCGCGCCGGGCACGATCAGCGGAAACGCCGTCGTATACGGATGGAAGCCGTAATCAATCAGGCGCTTCGCAATGTCCATGGTGCGCACGCCTTTTTTCGCCTGCAGCTTGTCGCTGAAAACAACTTCGTGCATCGTCGGCGTGGAATAAGGCAGATCGTACGTGCCTTCCAATCCCTTGCGAATGTAGTTGGCATTGAGCACTGCGTCTTCAGTCGTTTGCCGCAAACCATCCGGCCCATTGGCCTGGATGTAAGCCAGCGCCCGGACAAACATGCCGAAGTTGCCGTAGAACGCGCGCACGCGCCCCACCGACTGCGGGCGATTATATTCAAAACCCAACGTTCCGTCGCCTTTGGTCACCACAACCGGGGTGGGCAGAAATGGCTCCAGAATTTTCTTGATCGCCACGGGCCCCGATCCCGGCCCGCCGCCGCCGTGCGGGGTGGAAAAAGTTTTGTGAAGATTCAGGTGCATCACGTTGACGCCAAAGTCGCCGGGGCGAACTTTGCCCACCAGCGCGTTCATGTTCGCGCCGTCCATGTAGAGCAAGCCGCCCTTGGCGTGCAGGATCGCGGCGATCTTGTGGATGTCCTGTTCGAAGACTCCCAGCGTGTTGGGATTGGTAAGCATGAGCGCGGCGACATCTTCGTTCATCTGCGCTTCCAGCGCCGCAATGTCGACCATGCCGCGCGAGTCCGACTTCAGGTTTTCGACCGCATAGTCAACCATCGCCGCCGTTGCCGGATTGGTCCCATGCGCCGAGTCCGGAATCAAAATCTTTTTCCGCGGACGTCCCTGCGCATGGTGATACGCCCGCACCATGAGCAGTCCGGTCATTTCGCCGTGCGCACCCGCGGCCGGCTGCAGCGTGATCGCATCCATGCCCGTGATGTCGATCAGGCACTCGCGCAACGTTTTCAAAATCTGGAGCGCGCCCTGTGAAATCTTCTCCGGCTGGTAAGGGTGCCCGTTCGCAAGCCCCTCCACCCGCACGACCGCTTCGTTCACGCGGGGATTGTATTTCATGGTGCACGAGCCTAGTGGATACATCCCGAGATCGATCGCATAATTCCACGTGGAGAGCCGCGTGAAGTGGCGGATGATCTCGATCTCGCTGACTTCGGGCATGTTTCCCAGATCTTTTCTCTCCGAGGAACCGAGAAGCTTTGCAGTATCCACTTCCGGCACATCGAGCGGCGGCAGCTTCCATGCCGCCTTGCCTGCAGAAGACTTCTCGAAGATCAGGCCTTCATTCTGATTGACGTGGCGCGTGGCCTTGCGGGTTTCGTGCTTCATAACTTATTCAGTTCCAGGTCCAAGACTTCAGGGCCAAGCAAGAGCGCTTTTCCAGTCCCATTGCAATCGGGACATTTGCCTGATCCAAAGCACTGTTGGCATTTCGGCTCGGATTCATTGAGATGCGTGTTCACCCCAGTTCCGCCGCACTGAGCACACTCGCCATTGCCCCCGCAACGTGAGCACGAATATTTCGTGGGGGGCATTATTGCGCCACCTGTTCCACTTCCCCTTTCGCTGAGCGCACGGAGCGCTCGCTCGCCGCCACTAGCCCCACGGCCTTGTCGATCGCGCTGCGCGTAGTCAGTTCCGTGCAGCACCACAGCGCCGCATTCCCCAACTCTGGATAGAACTTCTTGAGCGGCAAGCCTCCCACCACTTTGTGTCCGAGCAGCCGGCTGTTGATGGCATAGGGATCTTCGGCAGTCTGCAACACAAACTCGTTGAACCGCGGCGCGCCGCCAAACAAAACCTTGCTGTGCTTCGCGAATTGGGCTGCAGCGTACGCGGTCTTCGCCAGATTCTGCTTAGCCAACTCTTTCAATCCGACCTTGCCGTACACCGTCATGAAGATGTTGACCATCAACGCAACCAGCGCCTGGTTGGTGCAGATATTCGAGGTCGCCTTCTCGCGCCGGATGTGCTGCTCGCGCGTGGCCAGAGTGAGCACGAATCCTCGCCTGCCCTGCTTGTCGACCGTCTGGCCCACCAACCGCCCCGGCATCTGCCGCACAAACTTCTCCCGCGTCGCAATCACGCCGCAGTAAGGACCGCCGAACCCCAGCGGCACTCCGAACGATTGCGCTTCCATCGCGATAACGTCCGCTTCGCGCGGCGGCTTAACGATTCCCAGCGACACAGCTTCGGCAACTGAAACCACCAGCATCGCTCCGTGCTTGTGCGCGACCTCGGCAATCGCCGCCACATCTTCAATCGTGCCAAAGAAATTCGGCGACTGGATCAGTACTGCCGCCGTTTCCGGCGTAATCGACTTCTCCAACTCGTTCAGGTTCAGACGCCCGTCATCCCCGAAACCCGCAACCGACAGCGGCATTCCCTGATGCGTGGCGTAGGTCGCCAGCACTTCGCGATACTCCGGATGCAAGCTCCGCGCCACAATTACCGACCGCCGGCCCGTAAGCCGCACCGCCATCATCACCGCTTCAGCCGCGGCGGTTGAGCCGTCATACATGGAAGCGTTGGCCACCTCCATCCCCGTGAGTTCGCAAATCATCGTCTGAAATTCAAAAATCGATTGCAGCGTGCCCTGGGAAATCTCCGCCTGGTACGGCGTATAGGCGGTGAGGAATTCGCCGCGCGAGATCAACGAATCAATAATGATGGGCCGGTAATGAGCGTATGCCCCCGCGCCCAGAAAACTGGTGTAGCCCTCGCCGTTGTCGCGCGAGCGCTCGCGGAAATAATCCACGATTTCCGATTCCGCCATCTGGCGCGGCACTTTGAGATCGCGGCTCAGGCGATATTCCGCCGGAATGGGCGCGAATAATTCGTTGACCGAGCGCAGCCCGATCGCCTTCAGCATGGCTTCACGGTCGGCGGGGGATTTCGGTAGATAGCGCATAGGAAGTTGATTAGATGTATCTCGAGGTCAGTTCGATTGTGCCGGTCGTCGCTAAGCTCGGGCCGTGTCGAGAATCACATGACTTCAGTGGCCGCCCTCTTCGGCCACGAATTTCTCATAGTCGGCAGCAGAAAGAAGTCCCTCCAACTCGCCCGGATTCTTCAACGTGATCTTCATCATCCACGAGCCGTGCGGATCCGTATTCACTTTCTCCGGCGACGTGGCCAGATCTCCGTTAATCTCGGTCACCGTGCCCGAGGCCGGAGCATACAGATCCGACACTGCTTTCACCGACTCGACCGTGCCAAATGGCTTGCCCGCCGCCAGTTCCGCGCCTACCTTGGGCAGTTCGACGAACACGATGTCGCCCAGCGCTTCCTGTGCATGGTCGGTGATGCCGATGGCTGCTGAATTCCCACTCGGCTGAATCCACTCATGCGATTTGCTGTACTTGCGATCTGTTGGATAGGCCATAATGGCTTCTAGCTCCTGGCTTCTCAGGTGTAGCGAATTACCCCGTGTTACTCCGTGTCGTCTGTGGTTAAGTTGTTTTCTTCGGCCGCTTATAAAAAGGCGTGGGCACCACTGCCGCTCCCACGCCCTGCCCGCGAATCTCCACTTTCACCGCCGTACCCACAGCGGCAAACTCCGGCGGCACATACGCCAGCGCAATATTCTTCTTCAGGAAGGGTGCAGGCGATCCGCTGGTGACGTATCCGATCTCGCGTCCGCGGCCGTCGAGCACCTTATATCCATCGCGCCCAATGCCGCGCTCCACCATCTCCAAGCCGACCAGAGTCCGGGTCACGCCTGCCGCCTTTGCCTTCTCCAGCGCGGCGCGGCCGATGAATTCCGGCTTCTCCATCTTGCAGAATCGGTCGAGTCCCGCCTCCCAAACATTAATCGTATCGGAAATCTCGTGGCCGTAGAGCGGCAGCTTGCCTTCGAGTCGCAAAGTGTTGCGCGCACCCAAGCCACATGGCACAAGGCCAAATTCTTTGCCTGCATCCAAGATCTCATTCCAAACCCGGGCGCTGGTCGCCTCATCGGCCGGAATGTAAATCTCAAATCCATCTTCCGCGGTATAGCCAGTCCGCGCAATCAGAATATTCGTCAACCCGCAGACCGATCCGCGCGTGACCCAGTAAAACTTTACCGCTCTCAAATCCGCGTCCGTCAGCTTTTGCAGGACGTCTAGACCCTTTGGCCCCTGGATGGCAATCTGCGTAAAGTCGTCGGACAGATTCTCTACCGCGCAATCAAACTGCCGAGTATTGTCGCGCACCCAGTTGAAATCTTTCTCGCGCGTGCCTGCATTGATCACCAGCAAGTATTCGTCTTCGCCCAGTCGGTGAACGATCACATCATCCACAAACGTCCCTCGCGTATAGAGGAGCGCCGAATACTGTGCCTGCCCCACCGCCAGGCGCGAGGCATCGTTCATGGAAATGTGCTGCACGGCGTCGAGCGCCTGCGGCCCTGCGAGGCGAATGTCGCCCATGTGGCTGACATCGAAAATGCCCACGCCCGTGCGCACCGCCATGTGCTCATTGATAATTCCGCCGCCGATCGCCGCGGGATACTCGACCGGCATGTCCCAGCCATTGAAGTCAACCATCTTCGCGCCCATCTGGCGATGGACGGCGTTCAGTGCGGTCTTGCGGACGGCGGGAGTGGTCGTTTCAGCGGCGGACAAGCGAGACCTCAATCAGCGCAGGCGCGGCCTGCAGGATGGTGACTGACTACCGTATCACGCGGTTTTTCTGCGGGTCAATCCGGGAGAGTTGCAAGGCGCAAATCTGACTAAGGAGGTTGCGATCAGATTCATATCTGCGCCTCAAATGCGAATCACTCCGAAATCATCTCAATCGTCCGTAGCCACCTTTCCACTAACTGAGGCCATCCGGTTATCGGAAACTTCGTGCGCCGCAGTCCAAATGCATGCCCGCCCTCAGCATACAGATGCATCTCCGCTGGGACCCCAGCGTTCCTCAGTGCAATGTAATAAGCCAGCGAGTCGTTTACATTGTCCACATGGTCATCCTCCGCCTGCAGTAAGAATGTAGGCGGAGTCTGATGGGTGACAGGAATATCAGGATTCAACCCCAAATCCTTATCGGCAGTTGCCGAATAATGAATAGCAAACTTTTTGGTGCCTTGCTTTGCATCCCACTGCGCCGCGGACAGCGACAGATGTCCCGGATAAATAGGCACTGCAAAATCGGGGCGGCAGCTCTCTTTGTCGGCGGCATCGACAGCTGGATACAAACGCTTCGCAAAATGCGTGCTCATCGCCGCCACCAGATGACCGCCTGACGAAAACCCAAGCACACCGATCTTGTGCGGGTCAATGTGCCACTCCGCCGCGTGAAGGCGGACCAGCCCCACCGTCCTCTGTGCATCTTCCAAGGCCATCGGTGATTCCGGATACGGCCCCGATTTCGGATACGGCCCCACATCCGTCACGCGATATTTCAGCAGCACGCACGTGATCCCTTTGGGCGTCAGCCAGTCACAGACCTCCGTGCCTTCAAGATCGATGGCCAGTTCCTGATAACCCCCGCCAGGGAAGACGACGACCGCTGCACCTGTATTCTTTCCTTGTGGCGAGTAGACCGTCATCGTAGGTTGCGATACGTTTCTCACCCCCACCGCTGGCCTGCCGGCAACCAGGAACTCCCTCCCCGTCGTCTTGGCGACCTCTGGCCCCGCGACAGGTTGCGCATCGGGCGCGTCTCCCGGCCATATCGACACTTGCGTATGTCCCAGCGACGGTTGCCAGGCAGTCTGCTGCGCGCTCAGAGTACCAGGCATAAACGCACAACAGAGAAAAAAGATCAAAGGCCTCAGCACAATCCCCACAGCTCTAGATAACCACTGAGGACAAAGAGAGCGCGCAGGATTCATTGGACTTACTCCGCATCTGAGAATTTGGGATTACTTCCCGAACTGCACCGTCACGCGGGCTCCCGCGGCCACATGTATTCCAGCCGGTGGAGATTGTGCCCGCGCCACGCCGCTGCCCACGGCTTCCAAGTCCAGCCCGACGTCCTGAGCAGCTTCCACAGCACCGCGCACGGTCTTGCCAATAAATAACGGCACTTCTATGCCGCCTTGCTCGACGTCGAAGATCACAGTTCCAGTCGACGGAAGTTTGGCTTCGGTCGGGGCATCTGCATCCGCCGTGGCCGGACTCTTTGCCGAAGCGGGCTGGCTCGCAGTGCCCGCAACCGGCTCACCCTCCCGCATCGCCGCCTGCACAACATTCCCCTCACCGCTGGGTGTCGCCGGCGAGGGCTTGCCCACAGCCTGCTGAAGGGCCGCCCGCGTGACACGGTCCTTGGCTGCCGCGTCTCCATTCACTTCCGCCGTCTCCAGCGGTTCACCGGGATGGTCGGGCGTGCCTTCTTCCAAATCGTTATCCTTCATCTGCGCCTGAGCCAGCAGCAACTGATGCTTGGGCGCGAGCGGCAGATCGTGCGGAGTGTGCAGATATTCCAGCACCTGCTGCGATACGCGGCGAAACACCGGCGCCGACACCTGCCCGCCCTGGTGCAAACCGACCGCCGAATCCAGAATCACCGCCACAACGATCTGAGGATTGTTGATCGGCGCAAATCCCGCGAACGACCCGATATATTTCGTCTTCGAATACGCCCCGGTCGCCGGATCCACCTTCTGCGCCGTTCCCGTCTTCCCCGCCGACGTATAACCTTCCAGAATCGCTTTGCGTCCCGTGCCTTCCAGCACAACCTTCTGCATCATCGACCGCATCTCGGCGGCGGTGAAACTTGAAATCACCCGATGCGACGCCCCCGGATGAAACGCAACAGCCAGCGGAGTTCCCTGCGCTTCGACTGGACCCGTGACTATCCGCGGCGCGACCCACACGCCATCGTTGGCGAATGTGGAAACCAGTCCCGCCAACTGTATCGGCGAAATGCCAATCTCCTGTCCCATGGAGATCGCGGCAATCGAAACTCTCGACCAGCGGCTCACCGGCTTGGTCAGCCCGCGAGTCTCGCCGGGCAACTCGATCCCAGTCTGCTGCCCGAATCCGTACGCCCGAATGTATTTATAGAAGCGGTCTTCCCCGAGGCGCAGCGCAATCTTGATCGCGCCCACGTCGCTCGACTCCGCCAGCACACCCCACACGGGCAACAACCCGTGCGGTTTGGAATCACGGATTCGCATGCCGTTGTAGACGATCGATCCCATCTGGCAATCGAATATTTCATCCGGATTCGTCAGCTTCTCTTCCAGCGCCGCGGAAATCGTCACCAGCTTGAAGGTCGACCCCGGCTCGTACACATAACTGACAGCGCGATTGGTCAGAGCGGCGGGCGTGATCTCTTTGCGCAGGTTCGGATTGAATGTCGGCCGGTTGGCCAGCGCCAGAATTTCTCCGGTGTGCGGATTCTCCACAATCACCGTGCCGGCGATCGCCTGCGTGTCACGGATCGCCTGATCCAGTTCTTTCTCGGCGATGTACTGAATGTTCTTATCGATGGTCAGCACCAGGCTCTCGCCCGGCTCCGGCAGCTTCTCTACGTCGGAAAACCACTGCCGCCGCGCATCCACCGAGATGAACATTTTTCCCGCGCGCCCCCGCAGTTCATTATCGAAAGCGTGCTCGATGCCGCTCTGCCCCGAGTCCTCCATGCCAACGGTGCCCACCACCTGCGCCGCCAGATCGCGCGCCGGATAAAAACGCTTCGGCTCTTTTTGAAAATGGATTCCCTGCAAGTGCAGGGACTTGATGCGCTCGATCGTCTCGTCATCGGCCTTGCGCGCCACCCAGCAGAAAGTTCTGTGGTTACGGCAGTCGGCCAGCACTGCGTTGTGATCATCGCCGGTAATGCGGGTAATCAGCGAAACCGCCGTGGGTAGGTCTTTTACTTCGGTAGGCACAGCGAAGGCCGAATCGACAAGCACAGACATCGCCAGCTCTTTCCCAGCGCGGTCATAAATCACGCCGCGTTTAGCGGAAAGCGGAATGGCGCGCTGCTGCTGGTGCTCGGCCTGCTTCACAAAACTGCCGTAGCGGAAGATTTGCAAATAAACCAGCCGCCCGCAGATTGCGACGCACCAGAACAAAAGCATCGCGCCCATCAGGTAGAGCCGTGAGTTCTTGCCGGGACTGCGATTACTGGCCATAACTATTCCAACTCTTTGTCATTCCGACGATGCGCGAAGCGTAGAGGAGGAACATGCTTTCTGCTGGCGCATACAAACAGCAGGTTCCTCGTCGCATTCGCTCCTCGGAATAACAACCCTTAAGTGTCAACTTCACCTCAGACAAACATGGCGGACCACCATCAAGGCGGACCGCCAAATAAGTTCATGTAGGGACGAGTCTCAGACCCGTCCGCCGAGCAAAGCTCGGCTTCTTGCCCGCGCTATTGACCCGCCAGCACCAACCCCGGCTCCACGCTAGCCATCACCGGCGCACTCGGATCCACAGAAGCGCTATCCATCCGGATCACCTGCCCCGGCTCCGGCGGCACCAGTCCCATGTGCCGCGCCATCACATCAATTCTTTCCGGATCGCGCAGTGACGCATCCTCCAGCCGCAGCGCGCGGTTCATCTCCGTCAGATCGTTGAGCGTCCGCTTCGACGACTCGATCTGATATCCATATTCAATCGCCCGGAAATGTTGCCAGGCATAGGTGAACACCAGCAGGAACAGCACCGCCAGCGCCGTGCCAAACTGCTTCATCTCGCGGTTGCGCCCGGGGTCTTCCACTTTCACCAGCCGCGAATTGTCGATGGTTTTGGTGAAATAGATTTCCGGCGTGCCGGTGAAGAACGTGTTGCGTCGCGCCGCCGGGATTGCACTGCGAATTGCCGCCGCTGCTGCCGCCATCTATGCCGCTCCTACGTACGCCGGTTCACGATCCATTTGCGGAACCTGCAGCTCGAACATCCGCCGCAGTTCCATTTCGTCGGCGACGCGCTTCTGAAACGCGCTCCGCTCCGCCCGCTCCACCGTTGCCATCAGATCTTTAATCAACGTTCCCGTGTACATTTCCCACCCTCAGAATTGGATTCCTACCACGGAACCCTCGCCCGGCTTCCGGCGACTGGCTATCGGCCTCCGGAGTTTGTTGCTGGCGGATCTTTGTCCGCTTTCTTTCAGAACCTGAACTCCCGGCACGCCATGACAGCTGTGCCGGGGACTCCGGCAGGTTTTCCGGAATCAAACTTTTTCCGCCGCCCGCAACTTCGCGCTGCGCGCCCGCGGATTGCGATCTTGCTCTTCTTCCGATGCCCTTACCGGTTTCTTCGTCAGCACTCGAAAGTGCTTGTACTTAATCGCAGCTTCGCGGAAGGCATCTTTTACAATGCGATCTTCCAACGAATGAAAACTGATCACCACCACGCGCCCACCGGGCTTCAGAATCCGGGGCGCCGCTTCCATCAGCGCCCTCAGATCGTCCAGTTCGCGGTTTACGAAGATTCGAAGAGCTTGAAAAGTTCTGGTCGCCGGATGAATCCTTCTTTCTTCAGAATTCATTGGCCGGGCCGCGGCTGATATGACATCCGCAAGATGTGCGGTAGATCGTATCGGCCGCGACCGGACAATGGCTCTGGCGATTCTCCGCGACCTCCTTTCCTCTCCGAATTCGTAAATCACATCGGCAAGCTCGCGCTCGTCGAGGTGGTTTACCACTTGTTCGGCAGTTCGCTCACTCTGCGGGTCCATCCGCATGTCGAGTGGTCCATCCGCCTGAAAACTAAATCCGCGTGCGGCATCGGAAAGCTGCAAACTGCTGACTCCGATGTCGGCCAGTAAACCGTCGATGGTCCCTTCGCCCGGCTCAGGGCAGGCTAAGAACGGTCGTTGGTCGTTCGCCAAATCCGCAAACGAACCATGTCTCAATTCGATCGTTGGCCAATCGGTTTGGCCAACGACCAACGACGGGCGACCAAGGATGTTCTTCGCTCTTTCCAGCGCCGCCGGATCTTTATCGAGCCCAATCAAATGTCCCCGTGCGCCGAGGCGTTTTGCGATTTCGTAACTGTGCCCGCCCAGGCCCACCGTGGCGTCGATATACGTCCCGCCATGCCGCACGTTTAAAAAGTCGATCGCTTCTTTTAAAAGAACCGGAACATGATTTGGTGAAAGCTGGTTCGCTTCCCTTCCACCACCATGCCCAACCCCCTGAGGGGTGTCTGTTGTACCCTCGTCCACTAGATGCCCAGTTCGCTGAGCTTCTTCTCATCGTCAGATGTGAACTTGTCTTCCTCGACCTGCTTGCGGTACGACTCCAGGTTGCGGACTTCCAGATAAGTCTGGTATCCGGTCACCGAAACCTCGCCCTTGATCTGAGCCGACTCGCGCAACAACTGCGGCATCAGCAACCGGCCCTGACCATCCATCTCCACAACCTGTCCCCAGTAATTCACCTTGCTGAGAAACTTCTTCTTCGTAGGATCGAAAGTGGAGAGCCCGGCCAACTTCTGTTCGATCCGCTCCCATTCCTCGAAGGGATATACTTGAGCAACCTTTCCATCCAGACTCGTGATGTAGAATTGCTGTCCGTACTTCTCGTCGACCACCCGCTTGAATTCCGCGGGGACTTTTAATCGTCCCTTTTCGTCGACACGAGTTGGGTGATTGCCGCGAAACATTTTCTAGCTCTGTCATCCTGAAGCGCCGTCCTTTGGCGCCGAAGGATATGAGTACGCCGCGCGAACATTTGCGCGTTCTTTGCGCAAATGCGAATCCGCGCGTTTGGAGCACTTCATTAACGACGACTGCAACCAGGGAGGTAAAAGCAACGCAAAATTCAATCAAACTCAGGTGGTTCGGGCGATTTGTCGTGCTTTTGGGTCGGTTTCCCACCGGCTCCTCTTTATCAGCTTCCCGTTCCCACGGACTCAACTGTGTTGACCACTCTTGACCACTTTGTACCACATCTTACCCGTAAGTCATTGATTGTCAAGCACAAACTTGAGGGTTGGGGTACCACTCTGCCAGCGTTTCGGCAAAATACGAGGGCTTGTGGTTAACCACAAATGGGACCACAAGATGTAGGGTTTACACCTCAGGTTCATTCGCTATTTGTTCGCTTATATTTTTCTTGCACCCCGCGCCAGTGGCGGACTTCCCTGTGAATAAGCCGGCTGCAATGGCTTTGTAGCGCCGCCGTCCCGGCGGCTGGGGCGGGGCCGTTGCCCCCACCGACTACGGCGAGACGCCAGCGCCACTAATACACCGCGCGGCTCGAATGAATCTCTGCAGCTTTCACCGAAATCCTGTAAGCCTCGCCGCCATCGCCGCTCCACGCCCGCATCGAACGCAGCTCCCGTGGCTGCGCGAGTAGCGCCGCCGCGTGCCCTCGAGCGAAGTCGAAGGGTCCCGGCGGCTCCTCCGCGTCCTCCGCGGCCTCTGCTGTTTTCATTTGTCTTTGCAGAAAATGGGTGTACACTGCTGCGTTTATTGAGAACCACTCTTGGAGGCGCTTATGAAACTGAACCGCGGCAGAATTTGGCTGGGCGGTTTGGCGGGCGGCTTGGTCTGGACACTCTGGAGTTTTCTCGTAGGAAAGTTTGTCATCACCGATGCACGCTACGTCGCGGCGCAGAACGTCGGGTATTTTCTGAAAACGCCGCGCTACCCACTCTTCGTGGTCCAGTGGATCGTGCTGCTGTTTATTCTCGCGATCGCGGTCGCGCATCTCTACGCCTGGGCGCGCCAGACGCTGGGGCCCGGTCCGGGCGCTGCTCTAAAGGTTGGCTTTCTTTCCGGCTTCTTTGCTGGCTTCCCTGAAAACTTCGCGCAGGCCACCTGGTTTGCCGGCGACCGCGGGCTGCCGTTTGGCTGGATGATCGAAATGTGGCTGGGCGCTATCCTGGCCGCGTTGGTCGCAGGCTGGCTGTACAAAGACTAAGGTGGCCTTTACTTCACAGGTTCGACGAAGACTGCCGTCCCGTAAGCCAGCACTTCGGTGACGCCCTGCATCACTTCCGTGGCATCGTAGCGTGCACCGACCACGGCGTTGCCGCCCAGTTCGGCGGCGTGCTGTAGCATCAGATCGAAAGCCTCGCTGCGTGTCTTCTCGCACAAGTTGGTCAGTAGCGTGATGTTGCCGCCGACCAGCGTCTGCAATCCCGCGCCGATGGTGCCGAAGATGGAGCGCGAGCGCACCACGATGCCACGCACCACTCCCAGCGTGCGCGTCACCCGGAAACCATCCAACTCAAATTGCGTCGTGACCATGTTGTGCGCCACCATTCGACTACCCCCTGCATAGGTTGCCATCGCCTCATCCCTTTCCGAGTCCGCGTTCGCAATCGCCTTCGAGCAACTAACTATATCGCAATACCAGAAAAGTCATATTTGCATAAATATTTTCCCATTTGTTTGCTGTCAGACAACCGGGCTTGGCATGCCATTCACTCTCGCGAATGTGATCCCGGTCACATGTGGCAGTGAGCTAGGTCGCATCGGGAATTGGGGGATGAATGGAGAATGCCTCATCCCGTTTTCCGGGACGATGGTGGTCGCTATTCCGATTCGACCGGCGTGTGGCCGTGGCTGTGATAAAATCCGGCCCGCAAATGCTGGTCACTTTGGAAAGACGTCAAAATCCAGCGAAGCGTTTTTTCATCGGCCCTTCGACATCGGAGAGGCCGGCTAGTGCGATTTCATTGGCGCGCCGCCGCTTGCGGCAAGATCAACGAGGTGCTCATGTCAGTCGCAACCAATCCTTCTTCCGCTCCATCCTCGGCCAGCAAGCCGCAAGCCGGAGGCCCGGTTCCCGCCATCCTGATGGCACTGGTTCTGGTCGCGCTGATCGTGCTGGCGTGGACCGGTATGTCGCCGACTACGCCTTGGTCACAGGGCTACGATCCTCTCGGACACTGGTGGCTTTCGACGATTGTCGCCACGCTCCCCGTGGTCGTACTTCTGGGGACGCTCGCATTTTTCCACATGAAGGCGCACTATTCCGCGGCGCTGGGCCTGATCACTGCCCTGCTGGTCGCCGTGGGCATTTTCCATATGCCGGTCAAGATGGCTAGCATCACCGCGATCTATGGCGGCTTGTATGGACTGTTTCCCATCGGCTGGATCATCCTGAACGTTATCTTTCTTTACCGGATGACGCTCGAAACTGGGCGCTTCAAGGTGCTGCAGCAGAGCCTGACCGGCATCACGCAGGATACGCGGCTCCAGATTCTGCTCATCGCTTTTTCGTTCGGTGCGTTCTTTGAGGGCGCGTCCGGGTTCGGAACGCCGGTCGCGGTGACTGCGGCACTGCTGATCGGTTTGGGCTTCAAGCCGTTGCAGGCCTCCGGTTTGTCTTTGATTGCGAATACCGCGCCCGTGGCTTATGGCGCGCTGGCCACGCCAATCATTGCCTTGGCCGCGGTCAGCGGATTTTCTGAAGTGACGCTCGGCGCGCAGGTTGGCCGCATATTGCCTTTCTTCTCGGTGCTGGTGCCGTTCTGGCTGGTATGGGCGTATGCCGGCTACAAAGGAATGAAGGAAATCTGGCCGGCCGTCACCGTGGCCGGGGTTACCTTTGCCGTCCCGCAATACCTGGTTTCGAATTTCATGGGGCCATGGCTGACCGACATTATTGCGGCGATCGTTTCGATGTTGTGCCTGATTGGGTTCCTCAAGATGTGGCATCCCAAAACGATTTGGGGACTCGATGGAGCCCAGGCAGGGGAACAGCGCGCCGCTCGCGGGCAGCACGGCTACAGCCGTGCCGAGATCGTCCGCGCATGGCTGCCATGGCTAGTGCTGAGCATTTGCGTTTTCTGCTGGGGGACGCCGACCGGCAAGAAGATCATGAATACTCCGGAGAAAGTTTTCCCATCGATGAGCGCGTGGTCGACTCCGCCCAGCAAGATTACCAACCCGCAATTTCCAGTGACTGGTCTCAATAAGCTGTCGCAACGCATGCCTCCGGTGGTAGCGAAACCTACGCCCGAAGCAGCCGTATTCGGGCTCAACTGGCTCTCGGCCACGGGGTCGGGAATTTTGTTCGCGGCAATCGTTTCCGGCTTCATCATGGGTCTGTCGCTTCCGAAGATGATCGCCATGTGGTGGCAAACCGTGTGGCACATACGGTTCTCGCTGATGACCATCGCCGCCATGCTTTCGCTCGGCATCATGACCCGGTACTCAGGCGTGGATGCCACCATGGGACTGGCGTTCGCGCGAACGGGACACTTGTATCCGTTCTTCGGCACCTTGCTGGGCTGGCTGGGAGTGGCGCTGACTGGTTCGGACACCTCGTCCAACGTGCTGTTCGGCAGCCTGCAGAAGATCTCGGCGCAGCAGATCGGCGTCTCGCCGGTCTTAATGTGCGCGGCCAACAGTGCGGGAGGAGTGATGGGCAAGATGATCGATGCGCAGAGCATCGTTGTGGCCAGCACAGCCACCGAGTGGTACGGGCACGAAGGCGATATTTTGCGGTACGTGTTCTTCCACAGCATTGCGCTGGCGGCGTTGGTGGGAATCCTGGTGACTTTACAGGCGTATGTGTTTCCGTTCACTCGTTTGGTGGTGAAGTAGAAGCACGGGCATAGGGGATTTAAGAGGGTTGATAGTGGCGTCACGCAAAGTATCGCTGTTCGTGCCTTGTTTCGTGGATCAACTGCTGCCGGAGGTGGCGGTGGACACGGTGAAGGTGCTGCGCCGGATTGGGTATACCGTCGAGTTCCCCGAACATCAGACTTGTTGCGGGCAGCCTGCCTTCAACACCGGATATTGGAACGAGGCACGGCCTTGTGCGGAACACTTCGTTCGAGTTTTCCGGGATGCTGAAGTGGTGGTGTGCCCTTCCGGTTCCTGCGCAACTATGGTCCGTAACTTCTATCCCGAACTGCTGTCTGGGAGTTCGTTGCGCGAGGATGCGGTCGCTGTCGGCAGCCGGACGTTTGAGTTTTCGGAATTTCTGGTGAAGGTTGCGGGCATCACCGACGTGGGAGCAATTTTTTCGCACAGCGTTACCTACCACGCTTCCTGCCACGGACTGCGCGAGCTTCACTTGCGCGAGGAACCTTTGCAGCTTCTGCGCGCGGTGGACGGCTTGAAGCTGGTTGAGATGACGCGCTTCGATGAATGCTGCGGCTTCGGAGGGACCTTTGCCGCCAAGTTCCCCGACATCTCCGCAGCCATGGGAAATTCCAAGGCTGAGAATATTGCTGCGACCAGTGCGGAGTTTGTCACCGCGATTGATCCCAGTTGCCTGCTACACGTGCAGGGGATACTGGGCAAGCGCGACGCACAAACCCGCACCATTCATCTGGCCAGCATCCTGGCTCAGGACGGCTCGAATCGGAATGGCTCGGATCAGAAAAACTCGAATCAGAAAAGCCCGGCACAGGAGCGACCGTGAGTCCGACTGCGGCACAACAATTCCTGCAAGATGCCGCCGTGAAGTCGGCGGACCTGGCGCACCGCGAAATTATCCGGCGCGGCATGGATAGTTACGACGCCGCTCATCTCAAAGGGCGGGCGCGGATCAACGACTGGGAGGCGGCTCGCGAAAAGTGCCAGGAGATCAAGCGGGAAGCCATCAATCATCTCGATCGCTATCTTCTTCAGTTCGAAGAACAAGTGAAGGCGCGCGGCGGGCATGTTTTCTGGGCCGCCAACTCAGAAGAGGCCTGCACCTACGTGAAGAACCTCGCCGTCGAGCGCGGTGTGCGAACGGTGGTGAAGTCGAAATCGATGGTGACGGAGGAAATCCACCTGGGTGCGGCGCTGGAGAAGGCCAATATAAAAGTTTGGGAAACTGACTTTGGCGAGTTTATTGTGCAGTTGCGGGAAGAGGCGCCTTACCACATCGTTACCCCCGCTATGCACCTGAAGCGCGACCAGATTGCAACTTTGTTTCGCGAGAAGCTTGACCCTGAGATTAACAGCGATGATCCCGCATATCTGATGGCGGTGGCGCGCCGCAAATTGCGGCAGGCTTTCTTCGAGGCCGAGATGGGCATCTCGGGCGCGAATTTTCTGGTGGCCGATGCAGGCGTGATTGCGATTTCAACCAACGAAGGCAATGGCCGCTTGTGCACCAGCGTTCCGCGCATTCATGTGGTGGTCACTGGAATTGAGAAAGTCATCCCGCGGCTTGAAGACCTGGCGGTGTTATGGCCGGTGCTGGCCACTTCCGGCACCGGGCAGGGCATTACGACATACAGCACGTTAATTGGCGGTGCGCGCCGGCCGGGCGAAGTGGACGGGCCGGAGGAATTTCACGTCGTGCTGGTCGACAACGGACGCAGCCAGTTGCTGGCCGATGCCGAGCAACGCGAGGTGCTGCACTGCATTCGCTGCGGCGCTTGCCTGAATATCTGCCCCGTCTTTCGCCACGTAGGAGGCCACACTTACGGTACGACTTATCCTGGGCCGATCGGCAGCGTGCTCACGCCTCATCTGAATGGCATCAAGGAATTCAAGCATCTTTCGTACGCATCGTCGCTGTGTGGGGCTTGCACCAGCGTTTGCCCGGTAAAGATTGATCTGCATCATCACCTGCTGCAAAACCGGCGCAACGCTACGGAGGCGGGAGCGACGAAGACCAGCGAGCGCATCCTGTTCCGGGCCTGGAGCCGCGCCATGCTGCATCCGCGGATTTACGCCTTGGGCGGCTGGTCGGTGCGCCAGGCTCTGCGGATGATCTACGGCTTGGGAATGAAGGGTACGATTCTGGATCCGATGCGGGTTTGGAACCAGTATCGCTCCCCGGTGCACCTGCCCTCGGAATCGTTTCGCGCGCGTTGGAGGAAAGGTCTTGGCACAAACTAACGCGCAAACCGAAAATCCGAGCCGGGAGCGGATTCTAAAGCGGATCCGCTTGGGATTGCGCTCCGTTGTCACAGAGCCTGCGGCAACGAAATCCAAGCAGGCAAGCTCTGCTCCCGTTATTTTTGCGCCAATCGCAACTCCTATCGAGAGATTTCGGCAGGAATGCGTTGCCAACCTCATGGAGTGTGCACTCACGCCTGATTCTGCCGCCAGCGCACGAGAGCTTGCGAAAGTTCTTCAGTCACTTCCGGAGGGAGAGATTTTTGTGCAAGATGATCCATCGCTGCGCCGGCTCATCGAACTGGCGGCGCCGGGGCGGGCGATACGATGGTCCAGTCAAGGCGCTCCGGGTGAGGCGTCCCAGGCTACGGTCACTCTCGCCGATGCGCTCATCGCACAAACCGGATCGATTCTCGTGACTGCTGCGTGTGGCGGGCGCGGCGCTTCGGTAATTGCTCCCTGTCACATTGTTTACGCAAACCTGTTTCAACTGGTTCCCGATCTCTCCACTGCCTTAAGCCGGCTATCGCAAGAGCGAAAGCTCAACAGCAACTCCTTCGCCTGCGTCATCAGCGGTTCCAGCCGCACCGCCGATATCGAAAAGATTCTGGTGCAAGGCGCGCATGGACCGCGGCGCTTGGTCGTCATCCTGCAGGCCGAGCCTTAGATTTCTCCCTTTGTTCGCCCCACGAATAGCGTTGACCCTGAGAGTTCGGGAACCTCAAAACGCCCGCGCAGCATGGCTTTTAGACGATGACAAAAGTTGCGCACAAAAATAAACCTCCGCACCCCAAGGTGCATCTCAGATGGGCGCCATTCTTCGCGGAGTCAGGGGAACCCTCGTGACCTGTGTTGCAATGCGGGGGCTCGCTATAAACGGACTATGCGGCGGCATGCGAAAGGCGCTCTGTTGTTCCTCCTGTTCTGGCCGGCCGCTATCCCATGCGCCGGCGCTCAACAGAAGCGAGTGGTGACGAGTAGGGCTTATGGCGCCGATCGTGAAACCCCCGGGCTACCGCCCCGGCCACTCAACTTGAATGAGGGGCTGGCGATTCTGAATGCCGCGCTCGACTCTCGGCACAATGGGGCATTCTCCACCGATTGCTCTCACTTCGTTCACGGACTCTATCAGCGCGCCGGTTTTCCCTACGCATACGCGGCCTCTGTGGATCTGTATTCGGGGATTGACGGATTTCGGCGAGTAGTAAATCCGCAGCCGGGCGACCTGGCTGTGTGGCAGGGCCATGCCGGGATCGTGGTCAACCCGGTTCAGCATTCTTTTTTCAGCCTTCTGCGCTCCGGGCCCGGGGTTGAGTCGTACGATTCGCCCTACTGGAAACGGCGGGGGCATCCTCGTTTTTTTCGATACGTCAAAGCGGCTTCAGGGGAGGCCTTCTCCGGTTCGCTGCGGACCGCGAGCTTGAATCCCACCACAGTGTCTGCTGCGGAATCGAGCGAGCCCGATGCTGAGTACGGAATACCCGATGCGGAAGAGACCTCAGGCGAGACTCAATTTTCCACCAGGTCGTCAAATCAAACGGTGATCATCCCTGTTTTTCGGGCTCCAGTGGTGCGCGCGATTCATCCCAAGCCAGATCAAGTGAGCACTGCATTTCTGCAAGCATGCACACAGGCAGAAGAAAACCTCCGCGGGCGGAACCTTCTTAGGTCGGCTCAGCCTGTGATTGTCTTCGATCACTTCGCAGTGAACGAAGTGCACATTGAGGGGAACGAAGGTTGGGCGGAAGTTCAAATCGATGAAGTGTTTTTTCTCGTGGACGGCAAGGCTGACGCGCGCAGGGGTTTGGAACGGCAACGATGGGTTCTGAGCCGACACGACAAAACCAGCTGGGAGTTGACGCCTCCACAGGAAACGATCTATTTACCTCAGCATCTCGCCGTGAGCGTCCTGTCCCACCAACTCGCGCAGCTTGCCGAAGAGCGACCCGAAGCCAGGCCGCAGCAGAAGGCTGAGTTGGCACGAGTTCTGAATTCACTGCTGCGGGACTAGGCGGCCAGCGCGAAGAGTCAGGCCCTCCGTCTTGTTACTTCAAGCTTGCAAGGACCAATCAAACCCCATTCTTGGCAGCCCGTCCCTGATCTCAGGGGAAAGCAGACTCCCGCGCGTATAATCGCCCTCGTCTATGGCACTACCCCCTGGTACGCAACTCGGTCCCTATGAGATCGCCGGTCTTCTCGGTGTGGGGGGTATGGGTGAAGTGTACCGGGCTAAGGACACGAGGCTGCAGCGCACGGTAGCCATCAAGATCCTGCCCGCTCGTTCGTCCTCCGACCCGGAAGCACACGCGCGTTTCCAGCAGGAAGCGGAGGCTATCTCGAGGCTGCAACATCCCAACATCTGTGTGATTCACGACATCGGTTCTCAAGACGGCGTTGACTTCATGGTCATGGAGTTCATTGCCGGGCAGACCTTGGACAAGCTGATTCCTCGCGGCGGCATGGCGACGGATGTGGCATTGAAGTACGCCATGCAGGTTGCCGAGGCTCTATCCTGCGCGCATGCCGCGGGCATTGTTCACCGCGACCTGAAGCCCTCGAATCTGATGGTAGACGGCAGTGGCATGGTCAAAGTGCTGGACTTTGGCCTGGTCAAGCTTGCCGGTCCGGCGGCGGCACTGGACGAAACTAAAACGATGGCGACGACCCCGGGCACGGTCGTGGGCACATTGGCTTATATGTCTCCTGAGCAGGCGGAAGGAAAGCCAGTGGACGCCCGCAGTGACATCTTTTCCTTCGGCTCGGTTCTCTATGAGATGCTGGCGGGCAAAAGGGCTTTTGAAGGACCATCGGCCGTGGGGTTGCTGGCGGCGGTCGTGCGTGACGATCCGAGGCCGCTCACAGAATCGAGGCGGGACGTTCCGCCTGAAATACGCCGTACCGTTATCCGTTGCATGAAGAAGGACCGCGAGGAACGGTTTGCCTCCGGGGCAGAGCTTTCGCGGGAATTGAAAAGCTGCCGCGATATTCTTTACCCTGAGTCCGGATCGACGCTGACTCTGGCGAAGGTCGTCAGGGAAGCGAAGCGGCCCTGGGCTGTCGTTGCCTTGATGCTTGTGATCCTTGCCCTGGCATCAGGGGTTGCCTTGCTGGTCAAGCGTTCGCGCGATGTACGCTGGGCGCGAGAAGTGGCTTTGCCTGAGATCTCGCGCCAGTCTGAGCAAGGGCCCTTTGGCGATTTTGGCGAGGCCTTCAGACTGGCCGTCAAGGCTGAGAAGGTCATTCCAGGCGACCCCACTCTGTCCCAATTGTGGCCAGTCATTTCGTATCAAACTTCTCTCGAAACCACACCGGCTGGCGCCGAGGTGTACCGCAGGACGTACAGCGATGACAGCGCGCCGTGGGAACCGGTTGGCCGCACCCCGTTCAAGAATGTCCGGCAGCCCCGCGGCAACTTCGTGTGGAAGTTCGAGAAGCCGGGATTCGGCACAGTCTTGCGGACCACCGCCTCCGTGTTTGGCCGGTATCCACCGCCCATGGGGCAGCCCGTCGCAGCAAGAGTCACTCTCGACGAGTCCGGGAAGATTCCTTCGGGCATGGTGCGGGTTGCGCCTGAAAAATACCCCAGGACGCTTTTTATCCCAGGTTATGAAGGCATGCCGGAATTACCGCTGAAGGATTACTGGATCGATCGATATGAGGTCACGAACCGGCAGTTCAAGGCCTTTGTTGATCAGGGCGGTTATCAAAAGCGAGAGTACTGGCTAGTCGATTTTCAGCGCGATGGAAAGCAGCTTTCCTGGAACGAGGCCATGGCATTGTTTCGCGATGCCGCGGGACGTGCGGGACCGAAGGATTGGGTTCAGGGCGAGTACCCCAAAGGCCAGGATGACTTTCCTGTCATTGGCATCAGCTGGTACGAAGCCGCGGCCTACGCCGAGTTTGCCGGCAAGAGCCTGCCCACGATCTACCACTGGAACCGGGCTGCCGGTCCGTCCTCAGCGGCGGCTATCGTGCCCGTGAGCAACTTCAGCGGCACCGGGTTATGGCAAGTCGGAAGCAAGCCGGATATGAGTCCCTGGGGCAACTTCGATATGGCCGGCAATGTGAAAGAGTGGGTGTGGAACGAAGCCGATTTCGGTAAGCGGTACGTGCTGGGGGGCGGGTGGGACGATCCCAATTACATGTTCGTCGATCCGGATGCCCAGTCGCCGTTTCTGCGCGCGGCCGACATTGGTTTTCGTTGCGTAAAGTATATCGAACAGGACGTTTCTCTCCCGATTGCCGCCGCTGCCATGCCCACCCCCCGGCGCGACTTGAGCAAGGAAAAACCCGTCTCGGACGAACTGTTCCGTGCCTATCGAGGGGTCTACTCCTATGACAAAATTCCGCTGAACGCGACCGTCGAACCTTTTGGCAAGGATGAAGACGATTGGAGGACGGAGAGGATCACATACATGGCAGCCTACGGGCACGAGCAGGGTATTGCGTATCTGTTTCTTCCCAAGAAGAGTAAGCCGCCGTTCCAGACGGTCGTCTTCTTTCCTGGATCGAACGCACTTCAGCTTAGGACGTTTTCCGCTTACCCCACGGCGGCTTTGGATGGGATTCTCCGGAGTGGACGGGCAGTGCTCTATCCCGTCTACAAGGGAACCTACGAACGCGGCGACGGCATGGAGTCCGATGTGGGCAACCTTTCGAGCACCTGGCGCGACCACGTCGTCATGTGGGTGAAAGACGTTTCGCGGGCGATCGATTATGCGCAAACGCGTCCCGACCTTGACCACGAGAAGCTGGCCTACTACGGGTATAGCTGGGGAGCGGCTATGGGCGCGATTGTGCCAGCCATCGAGCCCAGGCTTAAGGCTTGCGTGCTTGCGCTGGGGGGACTCGACTTCCAGCGCTCGCTTCCCGAAGTGGGTACGGTTAACTTTGTTTCCCGAGTGAAACAGCCGGTCTTGATGCTGAATGGACGCTACGATTTCTTCTTCCCCGTGGAATCAGCCCAGGAACCGTTCTTCCGGATGCTGGGAACAAAGAAGGAGCAGAAGAAACATTTGCTCTATGACACCGGACACAACATCCCGCGCAACGAACTCATCAAAGAAACGCTCAACTGGCTCGATCAGTATTTGGGGCCCGTGAACTAGCCTTAGCTCTCGAATGCCCATGTTATAATCTTTTATTCCCAGTCGCTTAGCGCGCGGAGGACCGTATCGACAAACGTTTTATCCGAACCAATGACCGCATTCGAGCCCGCGAAATTCGCGTGATTGATGATGAGGGTGGGCAAATCGGTATCATGCCTCCCTACGAAGCTCTGAAGTTGGCCCGCAGCAAGAACCTGGATCTGGTCGAGATTTCGCCCACCGCGCAGCCTCCCGTGTGCCGCATCATGGACTACGGGAAGTATCTCTACCAGCAGGAAAAGAAAGAGCGCGAGGCCAAAAAGCATCAGAAGACGATAACCGTAAAAGAGGTCAAGTTCCGTATTAATGTGGACGACCACGATTACGAGACCAAGAAGAATCACGTGCTCCGCTTCCTCGATGGAGGCGATAAGGTAAAAGCCACGATCTTCTTTCGCGGCCGCGAAATGACGCGCACCGGGCTGGGCCGGCAGATACTGGAGCGGCTGATCAAGGACGTGGAACCCCATAGCATTGTGGAGTTCCGGCCGCGGCAGGAAGGCAACACCTTGCACGCGATTCTGGCGCCGAAGAAGACGGCGGTCGAGCGCGAGAAGGAAAGAGAACGCGAAGCCAAACAGAAAGCAAAGGCGGAGAGAAAGCTGGCACAGGAAAAAGAGAAGCCGGCACCGGACAAGGCGGCGCCGGAAAACCCGGTTCCGGAAAAGATGGCTCCGGAAAGGGAGAAGCAGCCGGTGTCGGCGTCAGCCGCGGCGGCTCCAAATCCGGCTTCGCAAGCTTAGCGTTTTGCCGAGTTGATCTGACGATTCCAGAGCAATTGAAACTGTAAGCGACTAAAACTGACGGCTGGCAACTGGCGGCCGGCAGCTGATTCCGAGGAAATATGCCGAAATTGAAAACGCACAAGGGCGCGGCCAAGCGCTTCAAGAAAACCGCCACCGGCAAGGTGAAGCGGGGACATTCGCATCTGCGCCACATCCTCACGTCGAAAGACAAAAAGCGCAAACGCAAGCTGGGCAAGGGTACGCTGGTGAGCCACGGCGATCTCCGCAAAGTGTTGCGGATGATTCCGTATCAGTAAGTCAGTGGTCGGTGGTCAGTGGTCAGTGGTCAGAAAGTCGAAGTGGTTTCTGACCACTAGCCACTGACCACTGATCACTGCCTCAAGCGCGTGAAGAGGTCAGAGATCGCCGCAACGGCGAATCATCCTTACCTCCAGCCGCCAGTACATAGAAAGCCAAAAGGAGACAACCATGCCTCGTGTAAAACGCGGAACCAAACGCCGCGCCAAACGCAAGAAGATCTTAGACCGCGCAAGCGGATACTTCCTCACAAAATCAAAACTGTACCGTTCGGCCAAAGAGGCCGTCGAGCGCGGCCTCAAATTCGCATATTCCGGACGAAAGCAGCGGAAGCGGCAGTTCCGGTCGCTGTGGATCGTGCGGATCGGCGCGGCCTCGAAGCTGAACGGGTTGAGCTACAACCAGTTCATCCACGGATTGAAAATGGCTGGAGTGGAACTGGACCGCAAGATTCTAGCGGACCTGGCCGTCAAAGACGCACCTGCTTTTAAGAGCCTGGTCGAGCAGGCCAAGGGCGCGCTGGCGTAAGGATCGCACTCATTCAGCACTCAGCATTCAGTCACACCGGTTGTCATTCCGAGCCGCTCGCAGCCGCGCAACGCGCGGAGAGAGCGAGCGAGGAATCTGCTTTTCTGCCGGTAGCGAGAGAACAGCAGATTCCTCACCGCTGACGCGGCTTCGGAATGACAAATCCTGAAAGTCTTCGGACAAGCGTGGCATATACCGTTTCCAAATTGACGAATTATTCGGCGGCGGCGCTGGCGAAGGCCGCTGCCGAGTGCATTCGCGCGTGTGCTGATGAGGCTGCGGCTGTGCGCAACGATGCTCAACTGAAGGCATTTCGCGACCGGTGGATGGGACGCAAGAACGGCGTCCTCACGCAGATTAATGATGTGTGGCTCAAAGGCGCTCCTAAGGACGCGAAGCGGGAAGCTGGAATCCGCGTCAATGAACTGAAGGCGCGGATTCAGGAACTGGTGGAGGGAGCCCGCGTCGCGAGCGCGGATGGCGGCTTCGCCGCTGCCGAGCGGATCGACATCACGCTGCCTGGAGTCCGCCGTCCGATCGGAGCTGAGCACCCCGTCATCAAGACGACCAACGAGATGATTCGTGTCTTCCAGAAGCTGGGTTACTCCGTGGCCGACGGACCTGTGGTGGAGACTGACTATTACAACTTTGAGTCTCTGAATTTTCCGTTGAATCATCCGGCGCGGGATACGCAGGATACTTTGTTCATCGCCGGGCAGCAAGGGAAGCCGCAGCGCGAACGGTTGCTGCTGCGGACGCATACTTCCCCGGTGCAGATTCGGACGATGGAGAAGATGCGGCCGCCGCTCCGCATTGTGATTCCTGGCACTGTGCATCGCAACGATCCTCCCGATGCCAGCCATTCGCCAATGTTCTATCAGATCGAGGGGCTGGCGGTGGATACCAACATCACCTTTGGCGATTTGAAAGGGACGCTCGATCATGCCATGAAAGAGTTTTTTGGTTCGAGCGTGAAGACCAGCTTCCGTCCCTCGTTTTTTCCATTTACCGAACCCAGCGCCGAGATGTTTGTCTCGTGCTTTATTTGCGGCGGGAGCGGAAAGCGAGGAAGCGATCCCTGCCGTCCGTGTAAGCAGACCGGATGGATTGAGATTCTCGGTTGCGGTATGGTCGACCCGAATGTGTTTGAGTTCGTGAAAGACAACGGGTATGACCCAAAGAAAGTTTCGGGATTCGCCTTTGGCATGGGCTCGGACCGGATTGCTTTACTGAAGTATGAGGTGGACGATTTGCAGTTGTTCTTCAATGGAGACGTCAGGTTTTTGCAGCAGTTTGGATGAAAGCTTCTAGCTCCTGGCTCCTAGTTGTTGGCGCTTTTTAGGGCAAGGGGTAGCTAGAAGGCAGGAGCTAGAAACCTTCCAATGAAACTTTCTCCACAATGGATTCGCGAGTTTGTCGATCCCGCCGTCGATGACCGGCGGCTGGCTGAGGATTTGACTGGCGTTGGCATTGCCGTCGAAGGCATCAGTGGCTCGGGCGCCGACACTGTATTCGAGATGGAGATCGGAACCAATCGTCCCGACGCGATGAATCACTACGGCGTCGCGCGCGAGGCGGCAGCGGTTTATGATCTGCCCCTGCGCCAGTTCTCAGGTCTCAGGTCTCAGTTCTCGGCAAAATCGGCACACGATGCTCCCTTCCCGATCACCGTCGAAGAACCGCAGCTTTGTCCTCGCTTCTCCGCACGCGTTATACGTGGAACTACCATCAAGGCCTCGCCCGAAAAGATTGCGCATCGCTTGCAACTGCTGGATCAGCGGCCCATCAGCAATGCCGTGGATGCTACCAACTATGTTTTGTGGGAGATGGGCAAACCTACCCACGTCTTCGACATGGACCTGCTCGAAGGCAGCAAACTGATTATCCGGAAAGCTAAAGGTGGCGAGAAACTTAAGACGCTCGATGGCGTGGAGCGCAAGCTCACCTCCGATGATCTGGTGGTTGCCGACGCTAAGAAGCCTGTAGGGCTTGCCGGCGTGATGGGCGGGTTCGATACGATGATTACCGACAAGACGCGAAATATTTTGATCGAGTCGGCGTGGTGGGATCCGGTTACGGTGCGCAAGACTTCGCGGAGGCATGGGCTGCACACCGATGCTTCGCACCGGTTCGAGCGCGGAGCGGATTTTGAGTTGACGGTTTTGTCGTGCGATCTTGTCGCCGCGCTGATTCTGGATTCTGGCGGCGGAGAATTGGCTGGCGATGTCGTTGACGTAGTGTCGAGACTGGTCGATCTTGCGCCGGTGGTGCTGCGGGTTTCCGAGGTGCGGCGCATTCTGGGTGCGAGTGTAGAGGTTAATGAGATTTTCCGCATCCTGAAGAAGCTGGGATTCGCACTGATTCCTGAAGGACAAGGGGATGCGCAGTTTCGCGTGCAGATTCCGAGCTGGCGGCTGGATGTGGAGCGCGAGATTGACTTGATCGAAGAGATCGCCAGGCTGCATGGCTATGACAAGTTCGAGAATACTTTACCGGCTTTCAGCGGCGCGGTGGTGGAGTTGCCGCAGGCGGCTGTGGACGCGACTTTGCGCGTGCGGGCTTTGGCGCTCGGATACAACGAAGCGGTTTCGCTGACTTTTATTTCGCATGCGGACGCGGAGAAGTTTTCTTCCGCGTCAGTGCTGGAGCTGGAAAATCCGTTGAGCGAGGAAGCGCGTGTCATGCGGACTTCGATGGCTCCGGGCATGCTGGACATGCTGGCCTGGAATCTTAATCGCGATTCAGAAGACGTCCGCCTGTTCGAAATGGGGCGCGTCTACGAAATGCGAGGCGGCGAGCGAGTTGAGCCCGCTCGCGCCTGTTTGGGTGCGACGCTGGCTGCGGTGAAGAGTGCTTTGCCGTTGGGCGGTGGCCTGGATGTCAGCAAAGGCGAGCATGCCGCTGCCGCTGAGTCATTTCGCTCGTTCAAAGGTGATGTGGAGAATTTGCTGGCGGCGTTTGGCTTTCGCGAGTTGAGTTTCGATCGGGAGACGGCGGAGTATTTTCATCCGGGGCGATCAGCGCGCGCGCTGATGGATGGTACTGTGGTGGCGCAGTTCGGGCAGGTTGCCGAGGAGGTGAAGACGGAGCGGAAGTTGCGGCAGGATGTTTTTTTAGCGGAGATCGACCTGGAGCGGCTGCATGCGATCGGGCTGCGGACGGTGAGGTTTGCGCCGTTGGGGAAATATCCGGCGGTGGAGCGCGATTTTTCTTTTGTGTTTGACGATGACGTGGAGTTCGAGTCAATGCGGCGGGCGGCGATGGGGCTGGGCATCCCCGAGCTGCGTGAATTCAGGCCTGTCGAGATTTTTCGTGGTGGCGCGATTGGGGCAGGGCACTACTCGATTCTACTGCGGGCGAAGCTGCAGTCGGATGGGGGGACGCTGCGCGATGAGCAGATTGCAGCGTGGTCGGCGCAGATCGTCGCGGCGTTGCAGGGGCTGGGGGGAGTGCAGCGGGCTTAGCCGCCTACCTCAGGGGCTGAAGCCCAAACGTCCGTCGAGACCTAAATCGCAGCGCTGGAAGGGCTGCGCCACCTAAAATCCATCGCTCCAAAAGCGTGAACCAATTTCTTTCCTGTGCTAATCTGCCAGCTATGGCGGACGTAGTTTCTCTATCCCATCCAACCAAGCATTTTCTCAGCGACAAGGTTTCGCAGTTTACCGAGTCGGTGATCCGGGAGATGACCCGGCAGGCCATGCTTTATGGAGCGGTGAATCTGGCGCAGGGGTTCCCGGATTTTGCGGCTCCGGCGGAGATCAAACAGGCGGCGCGCGCGGCTATTGATGGCGACGTGAATCAGTACGCCATCACCTGGGGCGCCAAGAATTTGCGCAACGCGATTGCGCGGCAGATGGGCGTGTGGCAGGGGATTGCGGTTGATCCGGAGAAAGAAGTCACGGTTTGCTGCGGGTTGACAGAGGCGATGATCTCCACTCTGCTCGCGGTCTGCAATGCTGGTGATGAGGTGGTGATCTTCGAGCCGTTTTATGAAAATTACGGGCCGGATTCAGTGCTCAGCGGAGCACGGCCACGTTTTGTGAAGCTCCGGCCGCCGGAGGACGACGGGGGCGAGTGGACATTCGACGAAAAAGAATTGCGGGCGGCATTCGACAAGCACACCAAAGCCATTATCGTGAATACGCCCAACAATCCTACGGGAAAGGTCTTCACGCGGGCGGAACTGGAGTTAATTCGCGATCTCTGCGTTGAGTTCGATGTGCTCGCCATCACCGACGAGATTTACGAGCATATTCTCTATGACGGGACCGCCCACATTTCGCTGGCGTCGCTTGAGGGAATGCGGGAGCGGACGGTAACAATCAATGGAATGTCGAAGACTTACAGCGTAACGGGATGGCGGGTGGGATGGGCGGTGGGTCCGGAGAAGATAACGAATGCGATCCGCAAGGTGCATGACTTTCTGACGGTGGGTGCACCGGCTCCCCTGCAGGAAGCGGGCGCGGCGGCGTTGAGTTTGCCGGCGGAATACTACGCGAAACTCGCAGAGGGCTACCGGGTGCGGCGCGATCATTTGATTCCGGCGCTGGAGGCGGCGGGGTTTCGGTGTTTTCGTCCGCGGGGCGCTTACTACGTGATGACGGACATCTCCCGGTTCGGATTTGATGACGATGTTTCGTTCGTGAACTATTTGGTCAAAGATATTGGGGTGGCGGCTGTGCCGGGGTCGAGTTTTTATCGGGACGCGCGGGATGGGGCGCGGCAGGTAAGGTTTGCGTTCTGCAAACGTCCGGAGACTTTGTCTGAGGCGGCGAAGAAGTTGGAGAAATTGCGCGTGAGAAAGTAAACGCAGCTCTCGCTGCCCTCGGGGACAGCTGAGGCGGCTGTCCCCACATCCTGGCCCGACGTCCTATTTTGTGATCACGCCGCAGGCAATGCGGTCGCCGGAGTTGCCGGAGGGGTCGGTCTTCATATCGTCGGCTTTGGCGTGGATGACGATGCTGGTGCCGCCGTTGCTGAAGAGCGAATGGTTGCCGTTGCCCTCGTAGGTGACGTCTTTGTTCACGAAGCGGCCCTTGGCCTTGCCTTGGGCGTCGACGGTGATGTTCTTCATGTCACCGGCGTGGTGGCCTTCGGGATTGTCGAGGCCGTGCTTCTTGCCGTCAGGATTGAAATGCGGGCCGGCTGACTTGAAGTCCGGGCCTTCGCATTTAGCGTTCTGATGAATGTGAATGCCATGTTCGCCGGGAGGCAGATCGTGGAGGTTCAGTTCGAACCCGGTCCCTCCCGCATCATTCCATATAAGGATGGTGCCCACGTCTTTGCCCTGAGCGTCCTTGACTTCGACTTTGGTTTTGGCGGCGCAGGGGAGCGCGGTGATGGTTAGAGCGACGGCCACGGCAAGGAAGGGGAATCGAAGATGTTTCATGCGGAAGATTATAGCTAATTTTCCAGCCGCAGGGTTATGCGGGCACCAACGTGCCATAATTGATCCACAGGGTGGTGGAGTATACTGCGGGAAAGTTTTAATTTTTTCAGGGAAAGTGCAATCATGGCATTGAATGCGGTGGAACAGGTGACGGAGCAGGTTCCGGCAGACGATTTTCAGGCGCTGGAAGAGAAAATTTATCGCACTATCGAGATGTACAAGGCGGCGCGGCAGGCGCAGGCGGCGGCGGAACGCGATGCCCAACGCCTGCGGCAGCAATTGGAAGAGCGCGACGAACAGTTGGTGGTATTGAAGCGCGAGGCGGTGCAGTTGCGCAAAGAGCGCGAGGAAATTCGCGGGCGCGTGGAAAAAATGCTGGCGCAGATTGAGTCGATTGCGGAGGAGCGGGCTAGCTAGGAAAATCGGGCTCCGACGTTCGGGCTTCGCCAGGTGCTGGCATTTGGGAGCAGGCGAGGGCGAATTCATGGACGCTGAAAGCGGATTCCTCGCTTCGCTCGGAATGACAGAAATTTATGGCTACGGCTACCAAGGATTCGACTTTGAAGGACGCGCAGAATAGCAGTGTGCGGGTGGAGATCTTCGATCAGGCTTATAACCTGCGGGGGTCGGATCCGGAATATATTTTGAAGCTGGCGGAGTATGTCGACGCGAAAATGCGCGCCGTTGCCGAGGCTACGAATACGATTGATACGGTGCGGCTGGCGGTGCTGGCGGCGCTGAATATCGCCGACGAGTATCATCTTTTGAAGCGGAAGCAGGAGAGCGGGGCAACCGATTACCAGAAGCGCGCGCATCTATTAGCAGATGCTCTGGATGAAGTATTGGGCGAGCACGAGAATCGCAAGGCCGGATAGCTTGTTCGGCTTTCCCCGCCGCCTTGCTCGGACGCCCCTATATCTTTTCCGGCTCTTAGCGCTGCTGTCTGCCGGTGCTGTATCCCAAGAAACAACCTTCCATAGCCAATCGAATGTGGTGCTGATTCCCGCGTTAGTGAAAAACGCGAAGGGTGAAATTGTGTATGGGCTGGCGGCCAGGGATTTTGTCGTCGAAGACGATGGCGTGGAGCAGGCCGTCCATCTGGATGAAGCGCCGGAGGGATCGCAGGTTTCTCTGGTAGTTGCGATACAGCGCGGACGTCGCGCCAATTACGAGTTTCCGCGGATTCGCGGGTTGAGTGCGATGCTGAATCCGATGGTTGAAGCAGGACTGGGCAGGGTGGCAATTGTAGAGTTCGATAGTGAGGTGCAGTTGATTCAGGATTTCAGCAGTGACTCCGAAAGGACTGCTGGGACTCTGAAGGCCTTGCAGTCAGGGGATGGTGGGGCGGCAATTCTGGATGCAGTGGATTATTCGGTGAAGCTGCTCGAGAAAGCTCCGAAGGAACGGCAGCGAGTGCTCTTGCTGATCAGCGAAACGCGCGACCATGGCAGCCACTCGGCCAAGGTGGAGGATGTGGTAGCCGAAATCGGGCAGAGCAATACGGCGGTGTATGCGCTGGCATTTTCGCCATCGCGCTCGAATGTGTTGGATACGATGCGGGGAAGCAATCTCGGCGAGATGCACGAAGGAGTGGATTTTCTATCGCTGGCGTATATGGCGGCACAGGCGATGCGGCAGAATACCCCGAAGGCCGTGGCTTCGATGAGCGGTGGGGAGTACGAGTTGTTCGCCACTGGGAAAGGATTTGACGCACGCATGGTTGATTTCACCAATCACATGCACAGCCGTTATCTGTTGAGCATCGAGCCGAAGAGTCCGCATGCCGGTTTGCATCAGATTCGGGTGCGGTTGAGGAATCCCGGGGATCGGGCCGTGCTGGCTCGGAGCAGTTATTGGGCCGTGGGAGGGGAGAAATAAGGGCGGGTGGAGTAAAAAAAGACAAGATCAAAGTCAAAAGCAGCGGGCAGGAGTGCCCACTCCACACGGGCTCGACTGGACGGCCGAGGCGGCCGTCCCCACACCAGTATCTGGATTGCAAGCTTTGAATCCTTAGGCCTGATTACTTTGGTTGCAAGTGCGGTGCCAACTATTTGCGATCCCCCTATTGCTAATTCACGGGGAGTTCTCCTAGCATCACAGATGAAAGCCGGCCTGCGGGGTTGGTGATGGCGGTAACCGATTTTTGAACCAATGCTGAATGAACGGGGACTCGACTCGAACTAGGATCCGGTGTGCGACGCTCCGTCATGCGGAGATGCCTAAAGGGTCTCGGCGGGTTCCCAACGTCTACCTGACGGTTCATTCTCGGCCCGTCACACGGCACAGTGGGTCGGCTTGATTTATTTCCCCGCTAAGATAGAAATCTCCTAGCAGCATTTCGCCCAGGGCTGCTCGCTCCGCTCGCAGGACAGCCGAGGCGGCTGTCTCCACACCGGTATCCTTATTCCAACCCGAATCTAGTAGATGAACTTCAGGCCCAGTTGGATTTGCCGCGGCGCGAAGGCGGCGTTGGGTCGCAGAAAATTCTGCGGCTGCTGGTAATAGGCGGGGGCCGGAACTCCGTTGACGTTCACGGTGTACTGTACGAACGTTGTGGCCTCGGCGGTGAGACCGTCGGACGTGATCTGCACGCGCTGGTTGTCGTGGTTGAACAGGTTAAAGGAGTCGGCGGTAAACTCGAGGCGATAGCCCTGGGCGACGTGGATTTTCCGCACCAGGCGGAGGTCGGCGGAGGCGTAGTCGGGTCCAGTGAAGGCGTTGCGGCTGTAGCCGGGCAGTCGGTCGTTATCGTAATTGCCGTCCTGGTTAGGATCGCCGGAGACGGTGGCGTTTACGGGGCGTCCGCTGCCCGCCGTGACGATGCTGGAAATTTTCCAGTCGTTGAACATTCGCCCGAGGAGTTGGTGTTCGCGGTGAAAGGGCCGAGGCTCAACCGAGAATGCGGCCACGAAGCGCTGGCGCTGGTCGGTGACGCTGGGCCCGCGCTCCCCATTGGGATTATAGGAATTCTGAACGCTCGCGGGTTCGCCGGCTACCAGGGCATCCTGGCCATCGTCGATGGCATGTGCGTAAGTGTAGGAGAGACGCAGATAGGTGCCTCGCGACATGCGGCGGTTGATGGAGAGCGTTGCCCCGTTGTAGACGCTGGAAGCGGCGCTTTGGAATTCATCGATGGCCCCAAGTTGCGCGATAGGCCGGCCGAGAGGATTGATGCATGGCGGGAACGGGCAGGTCAGCGACTGCGTAAACTGCCAGGTAGCGAAGGAATCTACGGTGTAGTATCCGCCCTGAAAAATCGAACCCGTGGAATCGAATATAGGATAAGTGAGTGCGACCGGCGGCGGCAGGTTTACGTCGAGCGCGCGGATCAGATGCTCACCGTGAACGTAAAGATAGGAAACGGCCACGGTCGTATGGCTGGCGACTTCGCGTTCCAATGTCAGGCTCATTTGCTGCACGCGCGGCGTGACGAAGTTCGTGGCGAAGGCCGAAACATTGTTGGTAATGCCTTGCGTGAATCCGGCGGGAACGTTGCACGCTGCGGAAACCACCGGGCAACTCACCAGCGGATTTGGATACGTGGGAAAGACCTGGTGGTCGTAATAGTTGGAATCATTGAGGAAGAGCTGAGCGTCGGTGATGCCGTTATCGGTGGCGATGGCAGAGTTGTAGATCTGCGGAATGCGGACGTAGAACATCCCGTAGCCGGCGCGGATGACCAGCGGGTGTGTCTTGCCGATGGAATAGGCCAGTCCGGCGCGCGGGCCGAAATTGTTCGGCTTGAATGGAACTTTGCCGGATGGCGGAAACAGCGGATTCGAGAGAAGTCCAGCAGCAGTGAAGGTCTGAAGATCCCAGCGGACGCCAAGATTCCCAGCTAGATGGTCGGTGACGCGAATCGTATCCTGGGCAAAAGCGGCATAGTCGTTGCTGTTGGGATTCGAGGAAGATGGACCGAAGCTCTGAAGGTAGTATTTCGGAACCGCGTGCGCGTAAGCGCGGAGGGGAGTGAGCGGCAGTCCGCCTTCTTGCGGTTCGAAGGTGAAGGGATCGACCTTGATGGGATCGAAGACATATTCGCCGCTTTGCTGGCTGGGAAAGAAATCGTAAATCCAGGTGATGAGAACATCACCGCCGAACTTGAAGGAATGTCGGCTGGTATCGAGGCTGAGAGTCTCGGCAAGCTGGGCGCGGTGCTCACGCGTGGCGCGCGGCAGCAGGTCGGAGCGCCCGATGCCGTCGATGATATCGGTTACTTTGATCAGCGTGTTGTTGGTGTTGGTGTAGGACTGGCGCAGATCGCGGGAGAACTGGGCGCGCAGGTGGCTGATCAGGCGCGGCGTCAGGCCTGAGGTGAGCGAGGCCGATCCGGTATCGGTGGAGACGGTTTCTTCTCCGTTGTCGGTGATGGAGTCGTAGGTGACAGGGCTGGCTGGGTCGAGGAACACGTTGTTCGATCCCCAATAGCGCGACGAGTTGTAACGAACGGCCAACTGATTGCGCGGCGTGACGTTGATATCGAGCTTGGCGTAGGCGGCATTGCCGATCTGCGCTGCGGGATAAGATCCGGCCAGCGACGAGAGTTGGGCGGCCGCGGCAAACACCAGCGCCTGGTCGCTGGCCTCATAGTCGCCCGGAGAGTAAGGCCCGGTACCGGCTTGCGGGACGACGTGCATGGTGCCGTTGAGAAACTCGACCACATCGGGGACGTGGAAGTAGTGCTGATCGAATCCGCCGAAGAAGAAGATTTTATTTTTCTTGATGGGGCCGCCGATGGTGCCTCCGCCTTGCTGCTGGCGGCTGTGCGGCTTGAAGGTCATGAAGGCATCGGCGGCGCCGAATCCGCTATCGCGGATGTAATAAAGTCCGGTGCCGTGCCAGTGATTGGTGCCACTCTTTGTGACTACGTTGACCACTGCGCCGCCGGCGCGTCCAAGCTCAGCGCCGGAAGAATTCGAAGAGACGCGGAACTCCTGCACCACTTCGTTCGAGAACTGGTAAGGCGCGCGATAGAGGCCGCGGGCCTGGGCGAAGAAGGCGTTGTTGAAGTCGCCGCCATCCACCAGAAAACTGTTCTGGAATCCGCGCAGGCCGCCGAAAGAGAGATCGCCGTTGGTGGCGGAGGTGAGACTGCGCGGGTCTTGCGTGACGCCGCCCGAGAGCAGCATGAGATCGGAAAAACGCCGGCCGTTCAGGGGAAGATCGCCGATGGCGCGTTCGTCGAGAAGAGTAGAGACGGCGGTGGGTTGAGTCTCCACCAGTTGAGACGCGCCGGAGACCGTTACATTCTCTTGAATGCCCGCGATGGTGAGGCGGAATTGGAGTTCGGCGGCAGCGCCTATATCTACATGAAGCTGCGGGGTGACTTGCGGTGACATGCCTTGCGCGACTACGCGAGCCGAGTAGTCGCCCGGCGGCAGAAGGTCGATGGAGAAGCGTCCCTCGGCATCCGACGTGGCGGAATATCGCACGCTAGTGGCGGTGTTGACCACGGCAATGTTTGCGCCGGCAATGCGCAGGTCGTGAAGATCGACCACAATGCCGTGAATGGCGCCGGTGGAGGCGTCCTGGGCCGAGGCGAGCGGGAGCGCAAAGAGAATGCAGAAAACAACCAGCGAGACGCGCGGCATAGGAGTCCCATCTGTCGTCAGGATGAGGCTCGAAGGTTGAGTCCCGCGCGAATCCGGAGGCGAGCGGGTGGGAAACCAGGTTCTTTTGTAGCATGATGGAGGTGGAATAGCTGTGACGAGGCTGAGTTCTTTTGGGGACGAGTACCAGAGTGGGAATTCCGCTTTACGCCGGGGCATGGCGGCGTGCTATGTTCAGTGTTCCCGGCGGCGGCGTTTGTAGCGCCGCCGTCCCAGCGTCTGTCCGGCGGTCCGCAGCGGACCTCAGGGTGACAGGTACATATGATTCGATCTTTCAAGGGTATGAAGCCGGAGATTCCTTCGACGTGTTACGTCGATGACTCGGCGCAGATTATTGGCGATGTGGTGCTGGGTGAGCATGCGTCGGTTTGGATGAACGCCGTGCTGCGCGGCGATGTGTACGCGATCCGCATCGGCGCGCATTCGAACGTGCAGGATTGCAGCGTGCTGCACGGCATGAAGAACCAGTATGGTGTGACCCTGGGACAATACGTGACGGTAGGGCATTCAGTCACGTTGCACGGATGCGTCGTCGAGGATAAGTGCCTGATCGGGATGGGGTCGGTGATTCTGAACGGCGCGAAGATTGGCGCGGGATCGATTATCGCGGCGGGAACGCTGATTCCCGAGCGCACGGTGGTCGAGCCAGGCTCGCTATGGATGGGATCTCCGGGAAAGTTCCGCCGGAAGCTGGACGAGAAAGATCAGGAATCGATCATGAAATATGCGCGGAATTATCTGGGATACACGGAGGAGTATTTGCGGGAGAGGTAAGTTGTCATCCTGAGCGGAGAAAACCGATTCGCTCTGCGAATCGGTTTTCGGAGTCGAAGGATCCCTATTAACTATGCATCGGCGGTGGCGTGTCAGGGTGTTCTCTTTGTGCTTCAACGGCGTTCGGAGAGTGCAGTGAGAACTCCCTGATAGGCCGTAGGGACGCTAAAGCTGCGAGGGATCCTTCGATTTTGTCTTTCGCAAAGCGAAAGACAAGTCTCCGCTCCGGATGACAGACCATAGATGACAGACTGAGGAAGAATGATTAAAGCTGTCCGAGGAACGCGAGACCTGCTGCCGCCCGAAACGGCGCTGTGGAATTTTGTCGAGTCGGCGGTGCGCGATGTCTTCCGCGCCTACAACTTCCAGGAAATTCGCACGCCGATCTTCGAGTCGACGGAACTGTTTGCCCGCGGCGTGGGCGAAGAAACTGATATCGTCGCGAAAGAAATGTATACCTGGGAGGATCGCGGCCGCGCTGAGAGCGATAAAAGGCAATCGCTGACACTTCGTCCCGAAGCTACCGCAGGCATCGTCCGCGCCTATATCGAGCACAAACTTTGGGATCGCGGGCTGAACAAGCTCTACTGCATCGGCCCCATGTTCCGGCGTGAGCGTCCGCAGAAAGGCCGCTACCGCCAGTTTTATCAGATCGATGCTGAAATCATCGGCCCGGCATCGGCAGGCAGCGATTCTCCCGCGCGCGATGCTGAGTTGCTCGAGATGCTCGCGACACTGCTCGACCGGTTGGGCATCGCGGGCTGGACTCTCCAGCTGAATTCGGTGGGATGTCCCAAGGATCGGGCAGCTTTCAACGAGGCGCTGCGCAAGGCTCTCGACCCAGTCAAAGATAAAATGTGCGCCGACTGCCAGCGGCGGGCTGTCACCAATCCGCTGCGCGTTTTCGATTGCAAGGTGCCCGAGGATCAGCCGATCATCGAGACGCTGCCCCGCATCAGCCAGTTTCTGGATGAGGGATGCCGGAAACATTTCGCAGAGGTGCAGGAAATCCTGACCAAAGTTGGAGTCCCATTTTCGCTGAACGACCGTCTGGTGCGGGGCCTGGATTACTATACGCGCACCGCGTTTGAGTTCACGCATGGAGCGCTGGGCGCGCAGAACGCAATCCTCGGCGGCGGGCGTTATGACGGTCTTTCCGAGGCGCTGGGCGGGCCGGCCGCTCCTGGGATCGGCTTTGCGATTGGCGAAGACCGCCTGGTAATGTCTCTGCAAGAAGCAGCCTCGGCCGAGAGCGTGTTGAAGAAGCCAGATCTGTACGTGGCCCCGCTGGGCGCGGGAATGAATGGCGAAGCGGCGCGGCTGGCGCGCGAGTTGCGACGGCACGATCTGGTGCTGGATTTGGGAGATGAAAACTTCCGTCTGAAAAAATCATTTGAAGCAGCGACAAAGGCCGGGGCAAAATACATTCTGATCGTAGGCGAGAATGAAGTGAAGGCGGACGCGTTCGCGTTGAAAAATCTGGCGACCGGCGAGCAGGTTTCGGTTCCGCGAGCCGAGTTGGCCCGGAAGATACAGGAGTAGCCGTGGGTAAAATTCGTTCCATGATCGACGATGTTGCCCGCAAGTTTATCGAAGCGCAGCACGTGTTTTTCGTCGCCTCGGCGCCGCTCGATGCCGCTGGCCACGTGAACCTCTCGCCCAAGGGGCTGGACACGTTTCGCATTCTGGGGCCGACCACGGTCGCATACGTCGATTTCACCGGCAGCGGCGTGGAGACCATCGCTCACCTGAAAGAAAGTGGGAGGATTGTGTTGATGTTCTGCGCCTTCCAGGGGCCTCCAAATATTTTTCGGCTGTATGGCCACGGCCGCGTAGTCGAGCCGCACCATGCCGAGTTTGAGGCGCTAGCGCAATCCTTCCCTGATCACGAGAACGCCCGCTCGATCATTGTGGTCGAACTCACGCGCGTTACGGATTCTTGTGGCTACGGCGTTCCTCTTTTCAAGTATGAAGGCGAGCGGACGCAGTTGCATGCCTGGGCCCGCCATCGCGGGCCGGAGGGGTTGAAAGCTTATCGCGACGAGAAGAACCGGAGGAGTATCGACGGGCTTCCGGGAATTTCCGAAGAATAACTTAGGGAGATCGACATGAAACGAGCGGGAATGATTTTGGCGGCAGCATTGATTTCGGCGACGATGGCGACGGCACAGGCGGCGAATAAGCCCGGTCCGGAACTTAAGAAGCTGGACGTGTTCGTGGGCAACTGGACCTTGGATGGCACGATGAAGGCGGGAGCGATGGGTCCGGGCGGCACCATGACGGAGAACAATAAATGTGACTGGATGGAGGGCGGCTTCTACCTGGTCTGCCACGCGGAGTTTAAAAGCACGATGGGCAACGGCGCGGGGTTGTCGGTGATGGGATACTCCGCCGATGCCAAAGCCTATACGTATCATGAGTTCACCAGCGATGGCGAATTGGTGGACTCAAAAGGCGTGCTGGATGGCGACACATGGACCTGGATCAACGATGAGAAGATGAACGGCGCGACCGTGAAGGCCCGGTTCATCATCCACATGACGTCGGCGTCGTCGTACAGTTTTGTATTCGATATGTCGCAGGATGGAACCAAATGGTCAACGATGATGGACGGGAAGGCGACTAAGGGGAAATAACGTCTGTCCACGACGGCTGCTCGCACCTAGCGCCACGCTCCGATAATCAATCCCATAATGACTAACGAGACGGTTACGTAACCGCCGTTAATCAGGATGTATTTCCAGGAACGCCGCTCGAACAGAGCGATGGTGGCGATCCCCAGAGCAACCCAGCCAAAACCAGCCAGAAAGCCCGCGGTTGCGCCCCAAACGGCGTTGGTTTTGGAATCAGCCAGGAACGCGGCCAGGTTTGCCGCCATCATCACCGCGAAGAGAAACGACAGACCAAAGATCTTGACCATATTGCCTTGGGCCAAGTCAGCCTCGGTCAGGTTGTTGACGGACATCCAGGTCCGGCCAAACAGAGCCTTGGAGTACCAGAGTCCGCCAAGCGCGAAACTCGAAACGGCAGATGCCAGGACGGCCAGCCAATTGAGATGCGGCATGGAAGTCTTCTCCTGAAGGGAATGGAAGACTGCATCACGATGGACCAAAAATAGCGGAGAAGTATTGTAAGAAATTTCCCTAACCGACGGGAATGTAGTGGGGATACTCACTACGGTTTCGGTGGTATTCGGACGGAGTCATCCCGGCGAATTGCTGGAATTCGTGAATGAAGTGAGCCTGGTCGTAGTAGCCGCAAGCCGCGGCCAGGTCGGACCAGTCCGGCGTTGAGGCAGGGTGTGCGACGGCCAGCGACTTGCGGAAGCGGAGAATCCGCGAGGTCAGCTTGGGAGTGAGTCCGACACGGCAGTCGAAGCGGGAAATCATCTGCTTATGGCTGAGGCCGAGGCGGGAGGCAAGCTCGCGCACAGGGATCACCGGCCAGGAATGCAACGTTGCGAGCGCGGCCGAAATGGTCATGTCCGGCTCCAGGCGGGACGTGGCCTTGCGGATGAGATACGCTTCCAGCAAATCGAACTTGCCGTCAACCGCCTGGGCCTCGAGTAGTTGCTCGCGCAAGGAGAGGATTTCGCGTTTCCAAATCAGATCCAGTTCCACCACCGTGGCAGTGAGTTCTGAGATGGGAAAGCCGAAGAAGGGCGCCGCTCCGCCTGTGCGGAAGTGCGCACCCATCATGGACGATCCTTTCTCCGCGCCAATCACGATATAACTGCGCTGCATGCCGCTGATCCAGCAACGGTTGTAGCTGGTGTAGCGCAGAATGTCCCGCCGGTCGTAGAGTTTCTTCGGCCCTTCGCTGAGATCGACGATCAACTCGACGGCCGCATCGGGTAGGAGTTTCTCTTTGGTGTAATTGACCTCCAGATCCTGGTAAAACCAAAGGTTCTCCACAAAATAAGAGAGCGGGATGCGCGGAACTCTCATGCGGAAAATCATGGCGGGTGAGAGCTTAGCATGGCGCATGTTACGCGGCAAGGCCGGTCGAACCGGGGGCAAAAAAGAACCCAACAAGTAGATTCCTGCCACATGATTTCTGTCCCATAACGGTTGGCGCTCACCCCGCGGGATGCGGCCATTTATAATCTTGAATTCGGCTTTCAGCCCATTTCCAAATGTAAGGACACAACTTGCTCGACTTTCTAGGCGACCTACGACGAACTCATATGTGCGGGGCGCTGCGCGCTTCCGACGCCGGCAAAAAAGCCACGCTGATGGGCTGGGTGAACAAGCGGCGCGACCTGGGCAGCCTGATTTTTGTTGACCTGCGCGACCGCACCGGCGTAACGCAGGTGGTGATCAACGCCGAGCGCGATGCGGCCATCCACGAAAAGACGGAAGCTCTGCGCAACGAGTATGTGATTGCCGTGACCGGCACGGTGAAGCTGCGCGACCCGAACACCGTGAACAACAACATTGCCACCGGCGACGTGGAACTGGTAGCCGAAGAGTTGCGCATTCTGAACGAGTCGAAGCTGCCTCCGTTCCTGCCTTCGGACACAGCGCTGACCAACGAAGAGACGCGGCTGAAGTACCGCTACATCGATCTGCGGCGCGACGCCATGCAGTTCAATATCGAACTGCGGCACAAGGTGGCGAAGGCGATCCGGGATTATTTGTCAGATCAGGGATTCTTCGAGATTGAAACGCCGTTCATGACCCGCTCAACGCCCGAGGGCGCCCGCGATTATCTGGTGCCCAGCCGCGTGCAGCCGGGTACGTTTTATGCGCTGCCGCAATCGCCGCAGCTGTTCAAGCAGATCCTGATGATCTCCGGCTTCGACAAATATTTTCAGATCGTGCGCTGCTTCCGCGACGAGGACTTGCGCGCCGACCGCCAGCCCGAGTTCACCCAGATCGATTTAGAGATGTCGTATCCGCAGCCGGAGCGCGTCTGGGAGGTGGTCGAGGGATTTCTAACGGCGGCGTTTGCCGCGGCGGGATTCGCGATCAAGACGCCGTTTCCGCGCGTGGATTACGACGAAGCGATCCGGCTGTACGGGATCGATAAGCCGGACCTGCGGCTGCCGGCATTTACCGACGTGCGCGAATGTTTTGCGGCAGAGAATCTGCAGGAGCTTGCGGTGAATGCGAACCTGCCAGTGGTGGCGATCCGTACGCCGAAGGTGGGCGAGCTTTCGCGCAAAGAGCGCGATGACATCAAGCCCCTGTTCCACTCTAAGGGCGGGGCGAAGATTTTCGAAGACTTCAAACGCATTGGCAACAAGTTTCCCGACGCGGCGGACGCGATCGCCAAGAAAACTGGCATGGAAGAGGGCGATCTGATTGTGCTGGTTGCCGGGTCGTCACAGGCCGGGGCCGCGCAGGATGGTGCACAGACTCCCTCGACGAATAGAAAAGTCACGCCGCAGGAGTTGGCGATCTACGCTTCGGCGGGACCATTGCGTCTGGCCCTGGCACAGAAGTATGCGGAGCGGCACGGCATCTTCAAAAAGACTGGCGATGCGGCGAACGACTACCGCTTCTTATGGGTCACGAACTTTCCCATGTTCGAGTGGGATGAGGGCGAGAAGATCTGGAACGCGGCGCATCATCCGTTTACCTCGCCGCATGAAGAAGACATGGCAAAGCTGGAGTCGGGCGTGGAAGCGCTGCACGATCCGCTGTCGCCGCTGAGCGCGGTGCGGGCGCTGGCCTATGACGTGGTGCTCAATGGCACAGAGTTGGGGTCGGGATCGATTCGTATTCACCGGCAGGATGTGCAGAGCCGAATCTTCCGCGCGTTAGGCATGGACGAGGAAGAAGCGCGTGCCCGCTTTGGATTCTTCCTGGAAGCACTGGAATACGGCACGCCTCCGCACGGTGGGATCGCGCTGGGGCTCGACCGCATTGTGATGATTCTTGCCGGGGCAGAGAGTCTGCGCGAAGTGATTCCGTTCCCAAAGACAGCGCGCGCCGTGGATCTGATGGTAGATGCGCCGACGCCGGTGAGCGAGAAGCAGTTGAAGGAGTTGGGGATTGCGGTGAAGAAGTAGTTTTTCGGTGGCGCAGCGCTGCTTTGCCTAAGAACCGACGTTCCCACTCTGCTCGAACGGTGATGCGAAAGGAATTTGACAATGGGCGGTGAGCCGCACTACGCTTTCCCGCGTAGCTGGAAGCATGGCGCCAACTATGTTCTGTCCCAAGTGTGGAAGCGAATCCCCCGATGATTCCCAGTTCTGCCGGAAGTGCGGTAATGCGTTAGCGGCAACGATACCGAGTAGCTTGGCAGTTGCTGCTGCTCCTGTTGTACAAAAAGCAAGGGCTGTGCGGCCTGCGTTCATTCTCACTTTGCTGCTCATGTTTGCGCTGTTTGGCTGGTATATCGACCACGCCATGCAATCGCCCTCGGTCAAAGCCCCGCCCCTATCTAAGCAGATGCTTGAGATGGTGCAGCCGCAGCCGCACACCGTGAACATCGGAAAGGGTGCGTTGAGCGTGGCAGCGATGCATTTCGCCTACTACACGCTGTTCGTGCCTCCGGGCGGTCATAACGTGAGAGTGCAGGGGAATTTCACGGCCACAGGTGGAGTGGGTAATGACATCGAGTGTTTCCTGCTGAGTGAAGAGCAGTTTACGAACTGGAAAAATCATCACGCAACGCCCACGTATTACAACAGCGGGAAAGTCACGGTTGCCGACATCGATGTGGGTCTCCCTGATGGAGGGGGCACTTATTACTTGGTGTTCAATAACAACTTCTCACTGCTGACGGCGAAGGCTGTGGAATTCAACGGGACGATGGTTTACTACCAGTGATTCGCTCACCGTTTTTTCTTCTTGCTTGCGCGTGCCGCTCGCCTTGGGGATCGCCTCTTCTTTTTGTTTTCTGGAGCCTTGCTGCCGGGAAATTTCTCCCGAAGTAACCCGATAAGTCCGATTCCCAATCCCGTTCCGAATCCTTCGAGTAGTGGCTTTGCCATCCCGACAATGAGGTTCACGTCAAAATAGGTGGGGTGAGCGGGATTTCGCATTCGGCGGGAAAGGCGAATGCTTTTTACTGGCCAGCGCGTAGCCAGTTCTCGCTGCAATTCGGGCAGTGAACTATCGATCGTCCGAAGATCATTCGTTGCCCGTGGGATCCAAACGGAGACTACGATCTCATTTGGATTATCGCGCGAGCTTCCGACATCCAATTTCCTTACGTAAGCCATATCGTCGGTCTCCTGACGACAGAATACCAGCGGCCCGCTCGGGCACCACTGCGGAAAACTGCCCCGCTCGTCGAAAAACCGTGACGAGTGGGGCAGCCTCGGTATGGATCGCGGCGCGTTTGGGCCAACCGCCGCCTCCGAGTTCTTGTCAGTTACCGCCCTGAGGCCGCGGCTCTCTTGCTTCGCTCTCCCCGCAGCAGATTCCATGCCTCCATGTAGGGTTCGTACTTGTGGCCTTCATGACTTGGAGTCAGCGCCACCTTTCCTTGAAGCACTACGACTTTTGCCGGCAGGATGTACCAGATATCCAGTGGAATGATGTACGCGGCCACAAAATCGATCTGCTCCGGCGTATACAGCTTGGCCGGGTGGCTTGGCCGGGTGTTGCAGATATAGCATCGGCACCTTTTGAGCTTGAACCTGGTGGACTTCACCTGCACCCGCCTAAACTTTCCTTCGTAATCGACGGCAAAGTCGTACCTTTTGTCGCCCCACGGTTTTAGAACGTACAACCCCTCCTCGGTTGCCCGTGTCATAAACCGCAATTCCGCCCATTCGCCTAGTTGCTTTAAGTTCTCGATTTGCATTCTTCTACTCATCACAGAACCGCCCCAAAAAGTGAGAAACGCGGCCTTCGCCAGCCGCGCCTCCACTACGATTTAACCGCCTAGTTAAATTATTGGCGGGTTGGGAATTGAAGTCAATGGAATTCTGATGGCTGCCTACTAAAGTAGACAGTGGGCTTGTCAAGCCCCCCGGTGCGTTTTCCGAGATTGGGCCAGCGCGGTCAAGAGCGACGCTGGGCAGTAATGGAAATGCCTTGCGGCGTCCGCGGGGGTGCACAGCGGTAGGGATCCTTCGACTGCGGTTTTGCTTTGCTATCGCAAAGCAAAATCCTCGCTCAGGATGACAGGCTTTGGAGTTCACATCGTTTCGAGTTTCTGGCGCGCTAGTTCTTCCACGCGCGCCAGCACTTCATCTTCACTGAGTTTGGTCGAGTCAATGACCACAGCATCCTCCGCCGCTTGCAGCGGAGATGCGGCCCGCGTGCGGTCGCGGTGGTCGCGTTCGCGGAGGTCAGCGGCGACGTTGGCCGCTACTTCGCCTTTGATCTTCTGCTGCTCCATGCGGCGCTGCTCGCGGATTACCGGATCGGCGTCAAGAAAGATTTTGAGGTCGGCGTCGGGGAAAACTTTCGTGCCGATGTCGCGGCCTTCCATCACCACGCCGCCGCCGGCTCCCATCTCCCGCTGGCGGGCCACCATCCAAGCCCGCACCTTGGGATGCACCGAGACGCGCGAGGCCGCCTCCGTAACGTCGCGCTCGCGGATGCGCTCAGAAACATCGCGCCCGTCGAGAAGAGTTCGATTTCCCCCGAGAGTGGGTTCGAGTTGAATCCGCGAATCCTCCGCCAGCTTTACCAGCGGAGCTTCGTCATCGAGCGATAGGTCGCGATCGATGGCCTTCAGCGCCAGGGCGCGGTACATGGCGCCGCTCTCAAGATTTACGTAGCCGAGCTTGCGCGCCAGCCGCGAGGCAATGGTGCTCTTGCCCGCGCCCGCCGGGCCGTCGATGGCGATAATCAGTTTGCGTTGGGAGGGGGCGCTCATTTGCGGGGAACGAGCATTGTACATGGAGCCGGGGAGAGCTTCACCACAGGGGTCACCCTTCGACTGCGCTCAGGGCAAGCTCCGGAACACGGGGTAAGCCCGCACGACTTCAGCGTGGGTTTCCGGTTCGAGCTTTGACTCGTGGAATCGGGCGCGGACTCGGTGCAACCGGTTCCTTCGCCGGGGTGATGTGCAGCATCGACCTTCCGCTGACGTGGAGGAAGCTGAACTCGCGGGCGGCCAGCAGCGCGTTTACGGCTTCTTTCACGCGCGAGCGGGCCACGAAGTTTCCGAAGAAAATTTCCAGTTCGGCAGGCTCGGCCGCGATCACGCAGTCCAGATACTTTGAGAGCAACGCCGAGAGCGCCTGCTGCACTGAAAGTCCAACACCTTCTTTCACCGCATCGGGCGCCCAGCGATGGAGGACGTCCCAGAACGAGCCTTCGGCGGGCTGGTAGTCAACGCGCGTGATGCGCAGCTTCCACGACAGCTCGCCCAGCGCCTTGTCCAGCGCGGGGAGCGAGACGCTGCCGCCCAGCGCCTCCTGCAACCTCTGCTTCGAGATGGGACCATCGCGATCGATCAACTCGTAGGCATCGCAGGCCAGCGGAGAGTAGGCAGAACGTGGTCCCTGCCGAGGCGCGAGTTTGGGATTGCGCTCGCCCACCAGCGCATAGAAATAAGGAAACGCCGAAGCCGCCACCAGGAACGCATTGTTCTCGTCGAACAGATTCGCTTCGTAGGCCGCGCGCTCACGCAGCAGGCGAACCATGAGTTCGGTGGCGGCCACGGCCCGCGGATCAGAGTATGCGTGCTGCCATGTGGGCAGGCGATCGTCGGAGCCGACGAAGGCTCCAATGAACGTGGGGACGGGCATGGTGGGGCGCACCGGATACATCAGGCAGAAGCCAACAGCCTCGACGAAGGCGCGCGCCTGTTCGATGGTGCGAATGGGCTTGCCATCGAGGCGCCACTTCTCGCGCCGGAGTTGCTGTAGATCGGCTTCGGTCATAGGGACGGCAATTGCTGACTTCTTGATTGTTGATTGCTGATTGAAACCCAGAGGGTCTAGGTTTGAAAATCATCAATCAGCAATCAACAATCATCAATCGATTCTTTCTAGATCCTCTTAAACGCCTTCTGTATGTCCTTTACAGAATACCGCAGAACGACCGGCCGGCCGTGCGGGCAGGACATGGGATGGTCGGTTTTCGCGAGTTCCGCGAGCAGCCACGTCCATTTTGTTCTGCTCCAGCGGCATGTTGACTTTGATGGCGGCGTGGCAGGCGATGGAGGCGGCAATGCGGCCGCGAATCTTTTCCAGGTTCAGCGATTGCTCTTCGCGCGAGATCTGATCGAGCAGTTCGTGGAGCATGTGCTCGACCGCGGCCGCATCCACGCCCGCCGGCGCGACTTTCACTGCCACGCTGCGCGCGCCGAAAGGCTCGGCCTCGAAGCCGTTGTGCTGCAACTCGTCGGCAATCTCGGCGAACATCGCCTGCTGCGCCGGAGAGAGCTCGAGCACGATCGGCATCAGCAGGCGCTGGCTCTCCACTTTCTGCGCCGCGCGCTGCTTCAGGATGCGTTCAAACAGCACGCGCTCGTGGGCCACGTGCTGGTCGACGATCCAGAGTCCATCTTCATTCACCGCGAGAATGAACGAATTGCGAATCTGTCCCAGCGGGCGAAGCGTGGAGAGCGCCGCCAGAGTCGAGCTCTTCGCCGCTTGCATTGTCCGGAGTATCGAGCGCGGGAGCGCAGCCGTTGTCCGGAATCGTCTCCGGAACTTCGGCGAAGCGATTTCCGAGTCCGCGCGCCACGGGAATTGCCGCGTTCGCCTCGACCGCAATGCCACCTTCGAACTGGAAGCGCGCGGAAACCGGCGGAGGCACCGGCGCTTGCAGCGCGAATCCTGCGCCGCCTGCGGGATCATAAAACGCACGCGCCGGCGCGCCTGACGCAGAGGCCAGGTCCGATGGCGGCTCCCACTCTCGCGCACCCGGCGTCAGGCCCGAGCTGGCAGTGGCGTGGGCGTGAATCTCGGTGGTGAACTGCGGCGCCGGACGCGCCTTCATCAGCGCGGCGCGCACCGTGTCGCGCACGAAGTCGTGCATCACTGTCGATTGCCGAAAGCGAACCTCAGTCTTCGAGGGATGGACATTCACATCCACCTCGCCCGGGGGCATTTCCAGAAACAGCAGCACCACCGGATACACCGTCGGCGGAATGATGTTGCGATAAGCCTCGGTCAAGCCATGCTGAATCAGGCGGTCGCGAATCAGCCGGCCATTGACGAAGACGAAAATCGAATTGCGATTCAGCTTCTGGATCTCGGGCTTCGAAACGAAGCCGTGAAGGCGCATCTCGCCGGGATCGTGGTGGCCGGCGCCATCCTCGTGCTCTTCCTCCTTGCGCCGCCACGGCGGAGGCTGCGGCAGGCCGACACGCTCCAGCGGCTGCACGGCCGCGACGGCAATCAACTGGTCGAGAGTCTCCTTGCCGAATACCTGATACACCCGCTCGCTGTATCCCGCCACCGGCGGCGCCACCAGCATGGCGTTTGTGGCCGAATGCAATTCGAAATGCTTTTCGGGATGCGCCAGCGCATAGTGCGTGACCAGCGAGGCGATGTGCGAAAGCTCGGTCGACTCGGCTTTCAAGAACTTCTTGCGCGCCGGAGTATTGAAGAAGAGGTCGCGAACCGTGATCGAAGTTCCCTCAGGCAGCCCGGCTTCTTCGACGCGCGCCATCTTGCCGCCATTGATCTCGATGATAGTTCCGGCCGCGGCTTCTGCATCGCGCGTTTCCAGCCGCAGGCGCGAGACCGAGGCGATCGAAGGCAGCGCCTCGCCGCGAAATCCCAGCGTGGCCACGCTCAACAGATCTTCGGCATCTTTTATTTTCGAAGTTGCGTGGCGCTCGAAGGCCAGCATGGCATCGTCACGCACCATGCCGCATCCGTTATCGGTGATCTGAATCAGCTTCTTGCCGCCAGCCTCGATGCTGATCTTGATGCGCGTCGCGCCCGCGTCCAGCGCGTTCTCCAGCAACTCTTTTACTACCGAGGCAGGGCGCTCCACCACCTCGCCGGCGGCGATCTTGTTGGCGACATGCTCGGGAAGTACGTGAATGCGGCCCATGAAGCTGTTCTCAGTTCCCGGTTCTCAGTTCTCAGTTGCGTGGAGATAAGGCCAGTTTCGCAGATGGTGGGGCGGAAGGCAAAGATGCAGATCTGCCGATTGGACATATCCCTGGGTAGAATCAAAGCCCGGCAGTGGTCAGCTTCAGATGGGGAGGGAAAAACCTCAACCAACTGCGGACGCTTGCCTAGCGGCAGGACGCGGAAACGGACGGACTTTCGGCGAGCGCGCTTTTTGAGCGAGCCAAAGGTCTCGCTGAACCTGCATTTTGATCCAGAAGTCGGCAGAAGTTCCCAAGGCAGTCGAGAGGCGCAACGACATGGCGGCGGTGATGCCTGCGTGGCCGTTGAGAATCCGCGAAAGATGAGCTCGGGTTATCCGCAAACGAGCCGCGGCTTCACTCACCGTCATCTCCCCGAGATAGTCGCGCAGGACCTCTCCGGGATGTGCAGGGTTGAAAATCATGCTCCTCCGTTAGTGATAGTCCAGGTAGTCCACCAGAACCGCGTCTTCTCCGTCGAAGGCAAAGGTCATTCGCCAGTTGCCGCTCACCATCACGGCCCAATGGCCTTCCAGGTTTCCTTTAAGCGAATGCAGCCCACTTCCCGGGGCGTTCATATCTTCGGCTCGACTGGCCACGTCGAGCGCAGTGAGCAAACGTCTCAGTCTCTCAGCATGTTTTGGCTGGATCCCGGACTTTGAACCAGTCTCAGCGAATCTCTTCAGCCCTTTGTGCCGATAGCTGAGTATCACTCGTACAGTGTATGGCTATAGTATACAGGACGCAATCGGTTTTTTTCGGCTGCACGCGCCACTTTCGTTCTTCGGCGCGCATGATCGTTGCGATGGCTAGCGTCGTGTGTCAGGGGAAAGTTTGCGATGGGGCATGCAAATGCTTCAGTTCTCCGTGGGTTCAACCTTCGACTTGGGCGGCGGCAGCGTCCTGGGCGGCTTCGCCGTAGTTGCAGGCGGCGCCGGCGGGGCCAAGGACGCTCTGGCCGAACCTTTGCGAATCTCGATGCCGTCGTGCTCGTTGTTGAGCACGATGTGCGAGGCGCCGTTGCCGACGGTGCCGCTGGCCTTCGCCTCATGGTCGTTGTTGTCAATCTTCAACTCAGGGAAGTCGGACTGGATTTCGCCGTCGCGGGTGCGGGCATCGAGACGGAAGCCAGCCTTGTCGGGCACGCTCAAATGGATGTCGCCGTTGCGGCTGTCGATCTGCACGTTGCCGAGCAAGCGCATGGAAATTTCTATGCCGCCGTGTTCATCCTGCACGCGGACATCGCCCGACACATCTTCCAGGCGGATTTGCTTGGAGCGCGTCGTGAGATGCACGGGGCCGGTGATCTGGTCGGCATGAAGGTCGTCAGAATCAAGATCGAGTTCGCCGTCGAGCCGCGACAACTCCATTTCGGTGCGGGAAGACTTGAACGAGACACTCTTTGCGATGCGGGCGAGCTTGACGCTCTCCTGAAACTCGCCGTCAAACTGCGCCGAACCCTTGACGTCGGTGACGGAGACTTCGTTGAGCCGGCCGTCGATGTGGAGGTCGCCGGTGATCTGCTCGACCCGGGCTGAACTCTTTTCGAGATTCAGTTTCACATTCCCGACCACGTCCTGCACGGAAACGTCGCCGTTGTGAGTGGTGATTTCCACTTCCCCGTCACGTCCTGTGACGGAGACATCGCCCCGGCGCGAAATCACATGCAACTCCATCTTGCGGGGGAGTGAAATGTCGAGATCGCTCTGCACCGAGTGGTCGCCGGCGGCCTGAGTCCTGGCGTCAAGGATGATCACATTGCCGGCGACGGTGATCGTGGGCGAAGCCTGCTTGTTGTACCGGTCGGCGTCACTCTGGCTTTCCGCGCCGACGCGCTTGCGGACCACTACCGTGATCTTCTTGTCGTTGGTCACGCTGACCCGCACCGCGCCGTGATCGTCGTTGACGCGCAAACTGGTGGCAGTGGGCGGGACGTCCTGTTCGAGGTGTTCATCGAAGTTGTAGGTCTCGCCGAAGAGGTTATTCAGATCGCTGTCGTCGATGTTCATGTTGTCGCGGATTTCGCCCCAGTTGAAACGCGAGGCTTGGGTGGCAATGAGCCCGCAGACGACGATGATGACGCAGAGAAAGATTCCCCCCACGCCGATGCCGCGCGCGGGCACGCCATCGCGCTGCGCCTGCTGATACTCGATCAGCTTGATCACTCCCCACAGGATCAACAACGCGGGCCAGTAGTGCGCGAACAGGGTTCCCAGCCGGTACCACGACAGCATGTGCAGGTTGCCCAGCAGGAAAATGACGCCGATGACAATCAGCACAAAGGGTCCGGCAAAAGAACGCCGGCGATGGCGCGGTGGAATCACCGGTGGAACTTGAGGTGGAACCGGATTCTGGACTGGGCTAGACATTGGGCACCTCCCCGGAAGAAGATGGTGCTCCCGGAGTTGGATGTTGAAGGTGGTGGCGGTGACGGCGGAGCCGCCGCAGGCGGCGCCGGAGGCAGTGGGCCGACATGTCCCGCCGACGAGGCGCTGCTCTGCACCAGTTTGATTACGCCGACACCGCAGAATCCAGGCGGGCCAGGTGCGATCGATCTCTGCGATGTTAAGGCTCTGCAACAGGAACAGAATGCCGGTAGTGAGCACCATCGCCGGACCCATCAGCCAGCGCGTGCTGCAACGTCCGCAGGTGCAGGTGCGGCGGGCTCGCTCCCACTGGCGGTAGAACAGCCAACCGCCGAAGAAAATCAGCATGCAGCGGCCAGAAGCGGTCGAACCCATACTCCATGATGCCCATGGTGTGCAGCAGGAAGAGCACGCCCAGGATGATCAGAACCGTCGCGCCGACAGGAATCTTGCCGCTGTCGAACTTCTCGCCCATGCTGAAGCTCTGGCCCAGGCCCAAAGGATCGGGCGCGGGCTGGCCCTCCTGTAGCGCGCGTGCCGTCCGCACCGCATCGATGATCTGGTAGACCCAGAAAAAGGCGATGCCGATGCCGAACAGGAAGTCCCACCTTCCGGCATGATCGGAGGCGAAGATCAGCATGGCAAAAATGAGCAGGTGCGCCAGTCCCTTGGCGTATTGCGAGCAGTAGACGGCGCCCACGCCGAAGGGAAAGAATCCAGCCAGGATGCCGGCGACGGTAGGATTCGGCGCGTGGCTGTGAGCGGGCGGCGGGACCACCCCAGGCGTTCCCACCAGTGGAGATGCAACCTGCGGCGGCACGAACGCCCCAGCCGGAGCAGTGCCTTCCAAACGGGCTGCGAGGCAGGGCTCGCAGTAGATCACTCCGCGAACGTCGCGGGTACAAGTGCCGCAAAGCGGCTTGCCGCAAGTGCGGCAGAATGCCACTGCGGCAATATCCGGGTGCGTGGCGCAGTTCATACGAACCTCCTGTATGTGGTCACCGACACTACAGGCAGATCCTGATTTAAGGGATCCTGATTTAACGGATCAGCGACAGATGGACCCAGCGGAGCGCACGCCAGAATGAGATGACTCTCGGTCTGGCTGTAATTGCGATCCTGCTTCTGCTCGGGCTGTTGTGTTGTGTCGTTCTTGTGCTCTTTCTTGGCCGGCGCGGTCGTGGCGGGAGCGACGTTGCGCTTCAGTTCGCGCACCCGCGATTCCACCTCATAGACCAGCCGGATATTCTCGTAATAGCGCACTACGCGGGCTTGCGTATTGTAGTACGCGTGGCGTATCGCCGCCGGACGCAGGCTCACTGAGCGCAGGTCGGCGGGTTTTACGCCGAGCACACTCAGAGCCACCGACAGCGAGAAGAACGCCATACCGAACGACATGGCGAACCGCGGCTGCCGTACCGTGCCCCAGATGGGCTGAACAACTTTCGAACTCCAGCCCGAGGCCCAGTCCTGCACCCGCTCCAGCCACGTAACCCGCGGCTGCAGCGATTGCGACATTGACGTCGATACGTTCACCCGCAGGCGTTGGGTGTCAACGCCCGTCGTGGATGCCAGAATATTCGTGACCAGGTTGACTGGAGGCTCCACCTCCGTGAGATCCTTCAGCCAGCTGCGGCCCGCCGTAACTTCGGCGAGCAGCGGCCCGCACACGGAGCAACTCCGCGCATGGGCCTGGAAGCCTTCGAGTTGAGCGCCCATCAGCACGCCATCGATGGCGTCGCTGAGCAGGCTATCAAACTCGTGACACTGCATTCCGTTTCTGGTTGTGTCGTTTTCCATGTGATTCGGCATCACATCACCTGCCTATAGGTACGTTGTAGTAGCCGCGCTAGTTCCGCCCGCCCACGATTTATTCGACTTTTCACAGTTCCCTCCGGCACCTTCAAAACGGCTGCGATTTCACGATAGTCAAAATCCTGTAAGTCCCTTAAAATCACTGCTTCACGGAGTTCCGGCGAGAGCTTCGCCAGGGCGGCGTGAACGGTTTCGCCAACCTCCCGGCTGCGCACACGGGCGTCAGGAGGGGCAGATTGGTCCTGAATTTGCTCACTCAGGGGCTGGGCATCCTCGTGCGCCGATGACGCTGCGTCGAGCGAGTCCGTAATGCGGTCCTGCTTGGTCTTGCGGAAATGATCCACCAGCAGGTTGCGGGTGATGGCAGTGACCCAGGTGACGAACGCTCCCTTCGAGCTGTCATAGCTCCCGAGCGTCTTGTACATCTTGATGAAAACATCCTGGGCAAGGTCTTCGGCATCGTCGGCCGATCCCGCGAAGCGGTAACAGATGTTATAGATACGCCGGTTGTAGGTCCGGACGATTTCCTCCCAGGCAGCAGCATCGCCGGCCACACAGCGCCGCACCAGCATCGCAACTACCTGTACGTCTTCCAAACAAAGCTCCCCGGAAGCTAGACGATCCTACCTTGAAAGTGCGCGGCTTCAGCCGCGCCGTAAAGCCAAAACTCCACAGCGGCGTCAGGCGCCGGGCCTGAGGACGATTGAGACAGAAGGCACGCCATGCCCTACAAGACAGTACGCGAACGTAGTCCCGTAAGTTCGCGTGAATAAAGGCGCAGGCGCAAGTTATAGGAAACAGGGCATTGTAGCAGTGGACCAAAGTCCCTGCGCCGCATTCGTGGGTGCGACCGTCGCCAATGCGTTTAATACCCGCCTGAGGCGCACGAGCGGTGCTTTAGTTCGATGGGAAACGAGCGACGAATGGAAGCAGGAAGCGGATCACGGAAAAATAAAAGAAGGTGATCACAGCTGCGATGAGGATGGTATCGAGAGCCGGTTGCATGCCGGTAGTGCGGGTCGCCCTCCACGCCAGGAAGAGGACCGCGAAATTCAAGGCACCGACCGCCGGGCCGGTTAGGGCTCCGCCACCCGCGCCGAGGCCCAAGAGCACGTTGGGGAGCGTGAGGATACACGGAATGGCAATGGCGAAAGACAACGAGCGCGAGCCCCGGCTTCCGCAGCAGCCAGGCGAGCAGCAACAGGAATGGAAGATGAGACGGAACGAAAGAAACGAGAAGATACGACCAGGCGGCGGAATCGCCTGGGACGTGATGGAGGGGGGAACGCGCATGGGCCCAAGTGAAAATTGAATTCAGCGCGCCGAAGAAAATCCGCGCGGCAATGGCGAGAGCGAGAATCCGGATCGATTGCGCACCTGCGACCGGATTGGGCTCAGCAGTAAGAGGCGCTCGGGGCGAACGGAAGTGCTGAACGATGGCGCGGAGTAGGGCCACAGTAAGGTAAATATCCACGGCCACGAAAACGGCGAGAGTCAATGACAAGACGAGACCCGCGATCTCGCCGGGCCGCGCAGATTGATAGCCAGTGATGGAGGCGTAAGTACCCAGCAGGAGCAAGGGCCCAAGCATGACCAAGAGCAGGACTAACAGGGATATGCGGAGCGCATTGTAGAGGCGATCGTTCACGCGGAAGTATTCCAGGTCAACCAGTAGGGAGCCGTGATCGCCTCAGCCCAAGCTTCACACTGAACTCAGCCGGACGGTAGTCCAGATCTTTTCCAGCAATAATCGCATGAACCCCGCCGCCTCGCCGCCCGGAATGGTCTGTGGCGGAGCGCCTAACCCAGAAAGAATTTTACGATCTCTTTGGCGAGATCGAACAGCGCTTCCCCTACCTCATTGAGCATTCCGGAGTAAATCAAGAGAAAGAAAACTGTTGCCACCACCAAAACGCAGGCGTAGATGACACGCTTGGGAGTACTGGCTTGATCCATGGTCGAACCTCCGCCTCGGTGCATTCGGGGAGGGACTAGTCGATTCTCCAGGCTCGGCCCATAAATAAAACGCGCCAAGTATACACCCGATTCGCAGGCTGGGATGACGTAATTGCTGGCTCCGGTATGCCGAGTTTGATTTGGTTTTGGACCGGCGCGGTTTTATCCGCTGAGGGGACACACACTTGAACTCATCTGGCTTCCGGCGGGTTGTCCGAACAAAAAGTAAGTCAACCGTGGGACTGGAGCGCCACGCCATCCCGAGGCATTGGAGAGGTCGCCAGGATTGCAAGCCTGCCCACCAGCGTTCCACCCTGGACGTCCTCGATGTGCGCGGTGATCCAGCGATTCGCTTCGTGGCGTGCCATTGATGTATAGCTTCTGATAATTATCGGTAAGGGCTTCGGTGAATTCTCCGTCGGACCCTGTTGTGCACCACGTTGAGCGTGATTGCCTCCAGTGGCTTGCCAATAAACGATTTCATGAAGGCAAGTCTTTTTCTCGGCGGCGAGATCGCGCAGGATTTGGTTGCGTTCGCGGGCGACATGCACCGGGACTTGATTAGACATGGCTGCGGCGGGCGTGCCGGGACGCGCGGAGTAAGTAAAGACGTGCAGATAAGTGAATGGCAAGCTCTTCGATGAGGCGGCGCGTGGCTTCGAATTCGGCGTCGGTTTCGCCGGGGAATCCTACCATGACGTCGGCGCCGATGGCGGCAGTGGGCATGGCGGCGCGAATCTTTTCGATCTTTTCGCGATAGTGCCAGGGACGATATTTGCGATGCATGCGGCGCAGCACCGCGTCACTGCCGGATTGCAGAGGCACGTGCGCATGCTTGGCAATGCGCGGCGACGAAGCCACGAGAGCGATGAGTTCGTCGCGACCAATCCATGGGCTCGACCGAGGAGATGCGGAGTTTTTCGAGTTTGCGTCTTCCGTGCTCGAGAGATGGAATGCGGCGTCAGGCCTCGAAATCAGAGCTTCTGGGAGCCATCGGTCCGAAGCGGGCGTTCCAGATCCCGTCCCCAGCGGCCGAGGTTGATGCCGCTGATCACGACTTCGCGGTAGCCGCTCTACCAGGCGTTCACTTCGCAAATTACTTGCGATAGCGGGAGCGAGCGGCTGTGGCCGCGGACGCTGGGGATCACGCAGAACGAGCAACGGTTGTCGCATCCATCCTGAACTTTAAGGTTGGGGCGAGTGCGGTTGTTCTCGTGCGAACGAGTCGCCGGACTCGAAAACAGGAGCAGCGAGAAGTTCGGTGTGGGCGAAGATGTCGGAAACGAAAAGCGAGTTCGTTGGTCAGTGCTCAGTTGCTGATTGGTTCGTGCCAGACTAAGCGCGCGCGATGCGGACACGAAAGCTGCCTCCGCGCGACGCGAAGCGACATTCATCGAAGCAGCAATTTCGGCAAGTTGATGTTTGTGGGAATTGCCGATCACGGCGGTGACGCCCGGGCAGGGCGGCGATTTCTTCGGGAGCGCGCTGGGCGTAGCATCCGGTGACGATAATTTTGGCCAGCGGATTTTGGCGCTGCACGCGGCGAATGGCGGCACGCGCGTCCTGATCGGCGGAGTCGGTGACCGTGCACGTATTCAAAATGACGAGGTCGGCTTGTGCGGCGGAGGCGCGGCTGAGGCCGCGCGCCTCGAACTGGCGTTCGAGAGCGGCGCCGTCGGCCTGCGTGGCGCGGCATCCGAAGTTTTCTACGTGGTAGGTGGCACACGAACTATGGTAACGCAGATTCGCGCATTGCGGCGCGCAGACGCGCACTCGTCGGCGGAACTCCACTTCAACCGCAGAAGTCCCCGCCAAGGCGGAGGACCCGAGAGCCGTCAGGCGGTGGCGACGGTCTTCTTCTGCGTGAAGCATTCGCGGCAGAAGATAGGACGGCCTTGAGTGGGGCGGAAGGGGACGGTCGTCTCCTTGCCGCATTGAGAGCAGGTTGCACGAGTTTCTACGCGAGAGTAGTGTTGTCCGTTCCCTGGAGTGCGGTGCGGCGTAGCACGGCCACGCGCTTGGATTTGCAGGCCTTGCAGCGCTTGGGTTCGTTCTTGAATTGCTTGTCGTGGAAAAACAGTTGTTCCCCGGCGGTGAAGACAAAGTCGGCACCGCAGTCGATGCACTTCAATATCTTGTCCTGAAATTCCATTGAGGATGGCTCCCTTATGCCCATGCTGCGCCCGCTACCGCGGGGAAGGCGGTGGCGCGGAGCAAACACAGTTCTGTACATCCCCCCTCAAACTGCCCCTGGACTCGGCCCGCCACGCACCTAGAACGGCGCGTGGATACAGCTTTTCCTACTTATGCCGGATGAAACGGTGGTTGTGAATAATCCCTGCTGCAACTCTACCTAGTGGGGGCCAGATGGAGCAGGGCCACCCCGGGACGGGGCGACCCTTTACTGCTTCAGTCTTCTCCTTAAACGCCTACTTTTAGAAACGCTTCAATCCTGCTCTTTGCGAACTTTTTTGCGAGCACGCTTACGAGCCAGTGCGGCTTTTACGCGTTTTTTCTCGCCGGGCTTCAGGTAAAAGGAGTGGCGCTTAACCTCCTTGATAATGTCTTCCTGTTGCACCTTGCGCTTGAAACGCCGTAAAGCGTTCTCGAGGGATTCACCCTCTTGCAGTCGAATTTCCGCCAAACAAACACACCCCCAAACCCGTCCTGTAGGACCGAATAGTTATTACAAGGATTTGACTGGAAGTCAAGTAAAAGTGGGAAAAATGGTAGTAATTCTAATCAGGACGGTGTCAAATTCGGAGCGAGTGGACAGGTGGTAGGACCGCTAAGTGGGTGGAAGCTAATTCAGCATCAGTTAAAGAGCTTACGCAAGCTTTCTCTGCTGCAGGTCGAAGGTACAGAGGCAGTTCGAGGGCAGACGCCACTTGCAAGAGGCACCGCCGCATGAAGTCATGAGCTTGGCCTTCCCTGCTACACTGATCCAGGTACAAATTCCCTAGTTCCTGCATCCAACATAACTGTGTATCCCCAATTAGTTCATTTCGGACGGTTTTTCCTGCCAACCTATGGCTTCCTGGTTTCCCTGGGCGTGCTGATCGGTCTGTGGATCAGCGTGCGCAATTCTGAACGCCTCGGCATTGACGGCGAGAAGGCTTGGAACCTTGGGATTCTGGTGGTGCTGTGCGGGATCGTGGGCGCGAAGGTGCTTTATATCATCAATGAGTGGAGTTCTTACGCCGCGCATCCTTCGGAGATTTTCAGCATTGCCACACTGCAGGCCGGCGGAGTTTTTTCCGGCGGCCTGATCGCCGCGCTGCTGGCGGCGGCGTGGTATGTGCGGAGGCATCATTTGCCTGCGCTCAGGACCTGCGACGCGTTTGCGCCCGGCCTCGCGTTGGGGCACGCCATCGGCCGCATCGGCTGCTTTGCCGCGGGATGCTGCTACGGAAAAGAGACGCATCATTTCTGGGGCGTGGTGTTTCGCAATCCGCTGGCCAACCAGATTACCGGAACTCCGCTGAACGTGCCGCTGGAGCCGACGCAACTATTCGAGTCGGCGGTAGAGCTGGCGAATTTCTTTTTCCTGATGTGGCTGCTGAAGCGCAAGAAATTCGACGGCCAAGTGTTCGGCGCATTCCTGTTTATCTATGGCGTAGCGCGCTTCTTCCTCGAATACTTGCGCGACGATCCCGGCCGCGGGTCAGTGTTTGGCGGAGCGATGACGGGCACGCAGTTGATCGCGATTGGGCTTGTGATTGGCGGCGGGTTGATCTGGTGGCTGCGGCCGGGGCTTAAGGCAGTTCCCGCGTAGACGGCAGGCGCGACGCGGTAAACCTTTCGCCGCTGCGGCACCCACCCGAGACAGAAAGCAAGCCTTACTATTACAAGGCAATCCTCCCCCTACATTTTAGTTCCTATTGACAACGCCCCGAAAGCAACGGATACTCGCTTGCGCCTTTCCCCTGTCACTGCGGTGACCCGCTCGTCGCCATCAGATCCCGCGGTGCGTGCCCACCCCAGCACGCGCTAATCCAGTCACCCACCGGGCGATCCGTCCGCCCTGGTCATACCACGAGGAGGCTCATTGTGAAAAGCAAGTACATCGCCAGCGTCCCCAACCTTTCCCAAATCCTGAGTGTCGTCGTAATTGTCGCTGCATTGAGTTTAAGGCTGCACGCAGGCGCAACCGAAACGGTGATTCATTCGTTCAGCGGCAGTGACGGATCGCAACCCACAGCGGCACTGACTCCAGACGGCGCCGGCAATTACTACGGCACCACTTACGGGGGAGGCATTTTCGGCTTCGGCACCGTGTTTGAGCTCTCACCCAGCTCTGGCGGGGGCTGGACGGAGACTGTGCTGTACAACTTCACCGGCACTACGGACGGCTCGCAACCCGCATCCAGCTTGATTCGCGATTCCGGCGGCAACTTGTACGGTTCAACCGTGGCCGGCGGCTCCTACTGCCTGCCGTATGGATGTGGCGTCACCTTCGAACTCTCCAAGTCGGGGAGCCAATGGAACGAGACGGTCCTCCACGACTTTACTGGGGGCACGGACGGCGGCGGACCCAACGGCGTGATCCTGGGCGATCACGGCAAGCTTTTCGGAAGCGCCGCCGCTGGCGGCACGTCGGGCAATGGAGTTGCCTTCGAGCTGTCGAATTCAGGCGGTAGCTGGACCCAGACGGTAATTTACAACTTTACCGGCGGAACGGTTGGTGGCAGAAATCCGAATGGAAACCTGGTCTTCGATTCCTCCGGAAGACTGTATGGCACCACTGCATTCAGCGGCTCCACAGGTCTCGGTGGCGGGATTGTCTTCCGACTGAATCCTTCGAAAAGCGGTGTCTGGACTGAAACCCTGCTCCATAGTTTCGGACTCCTCGATGGTTCCGACCCCAATGGCGGGCTCATTTTCGACTCGATGGGGAACATCTACGGCACTACGCAATCCGGCGGCAATACCGCTTACTGCAATCGTTTTGGCTGCGGTGTCGTCTTCAAGCTCTCGCCGAAGTCGGGCGGTGGATGGGAAGAATCCGTGCTCTATAAGTTCACGCGAGGCACCGATGGAGGCGTCCCCCTGGCCGGTTTAGTCATGGACGAGAGCGGCAATCTCTATGGCACAACCTATGGGGGAGGCAATCCGAACTTCTGCGGAAGCCAAAACGGCTGCGGGGTGGTGTTCGAGCTCTCGCCGGGCACAAGCGGATATACCGAAACGGTGATGCATGAATTCATATCGAGTGATGGCGCTTTCTCCGGCGCCCCGCTCACCCGCGACTCTGGGGGCAATCTTTTCGGAACAACCTTCGACGGCGGCAATCTCAGCGACTGTAGCGGCGTTGGTTGTGGCGTAGTGTTTGAAGTGACGCCATAGAGTCACAGTGCTTTGGGGCCGGAGACCCCAAGGAACAGCCGGATGCGGCTTCGCTCAAGGGGGTCTTCGGCACCGAAGTCTACGGGTGAGCCACGAGCTTGATCTCAAATAATTTCGGCCACAGCTTGCCCGTGACGAAGAGCCGGTGTCCGACTGAGTCATAGGCAATGCCGTTCAGAACAGCATCAGGGTTCGCCAGAGATCGCTTGTCGATGATCCCCTTCAAATCAATCCGGCCCAAAACCTTTCCAGTGCGCGGAGAGATGCGAACAATTTCGTCGGTCTCCCAGATATTGGCATAGATCTCCCCGTGCAGGTATTCGAGTTCATTCAGTTTCTCAATCGGCCGGCCGCTTTCGTCGGAGACGCGCATCCGCCGGGCCTCCTTCAATGATTTGGGATCGATAAACCTCAGATAAGAAGTTCCATCGCTCATAATCAGTTGGGTTTCGTCGTGAGTCAGGCCCCAGCCTTCGCCCTCATAGTGGAAAGTCCGCAGCAGCGAGAAGCTGAAGCGGTCGTAAACGAAGCCAGTGTGTTCTTTCCACGTGAGTTGAATTAAGGTGCTACCCCAATCTGTGAGCCCTTCGCCAAAGTAATCCGCAGGCAAGTCACATTTTTGCAGAACCTTCCCGGTCGATAAATCCACCATCCGTATCGATGACTTGCCTTTCATCCCCGTGCTTTCGTACAAGCGGCCGTCGACGCAGATCAACCCTTGCGTGAATGCATTTGAATCATGTGGGTAGGTATGGACTAGTTGATAACCATCGGCGCGGTGTGGCGCGCGCGGCTTCGCCAGTGTTGAAACCGCAACCGCGAAGAGAAACCATGCGAGAAAACGCCGGCGTCGAAACATGAACCGCCAGACTAAGCCATTTGAATCGTCGCCGTAAACCGGACCTAGGGGAACACTTCCCGTGACACCTTGTAGTATCCTTCGCAACAAATGCCGGAATCCTTTCCCATTCTCATTTCCGCCGCGGCCGAAGATGCCGGCAAACGGCTGGACCAGTTTCTTGCAGCGCGTCTTGAAAACGTGAGCCGCGCCCGCGTGCAGGAGATGATCACCGAAGGCAAGGTGCTGGTGAACGATGCCACGGCGAAGGCTTCGCTGAAGCTGCGAGGCGGGGAGCGCATCAGCGTGCTGGGCGAGGCGCAGCGTGCGCCAATCAAGGCTATCGCCGAGGAAATTCCGCTCGACATCGTATATGAAGACGACGATCTTGCAGTCATCAACAAGCCCGCGGGAATGATGGTGCACGCGGGAGCAGGCTCGACCGACGATGCCCGCAATCGCGGCACGCTGGTGAACGCTCTGCTGCATCATCTAGGAAATTTGTCCGGCGTGGGCGGAGAGCTGCGTCCGGGCATTGTGCATCGCCTGGACAAAGAGACCAGCGGATTGATCGTGGTGGCAAAAAATGACCACACCCATCGCAAGCTGAGCGCGCAATTTGCCGCACGCGAAGTGAAGAAGAAATATGTGGCGCTGGTGCATGGCTGGGTGAAGAAAGATTCGGGAACCCTGACGCAGAGAATCAGCCGCGACCGCGTGCGGCGCACGCGAATGACCACGCGCCTTGAAAGCGGAAAGATGGCGGTCACGCACTATCGCGTGGTGCGGCGTCTGGATACGAAGTTTGGGAAGTTCACATTGCTCGATCTAAAGATCGACACCGGGCGCACGCACCAGATTCGAGTGCATGTATCGGCGATGGGGCACCCGGTGGTGGGAGATACGATGTACGGGGCGCCGCGGCAAGCTCGCGGGAAAAATGCCGTGATTGGGTTGGAGCGAAATTTTCTGCACGCCGCGGAATTGCAGTTCCGGCATCCCCGCACCGGAGAACTGATCGCGCTGAAGAGCGAGTTGCCCGACGAGTTGCAGGCGTTCCTGAGCACAGTGGAAAGTCCAAAGCCTTAACGCGGGGAAAGCCGCGAAGTTCGCGGGGGGCTGTAGAAGCCGGTTGCGGATATAATGAATAACAAAATGGGGGGCATTCTTACGCGGAACATCTTCAGGATCTCGACGGTGCGGTGGGCGGCGATTTTGTTGCTAGCGGCGTTGTACCCGGTCGGGACGGCGCGGTCGGCGACTGAACCTTCGGTAACGCAATCGAAAGCGGCGCAAACGCCCGCCGCAGCAGCGGCGCCGCAGAATGCTGCTGGCCAGAATTCCACCGATCAAAAATCCGCAGACCCGAAGTCCGGGGACCCCAAGACTGGAGACCCAGGCTCGAACAACACCGACATTCCTCGCATCAGAGTCGGTATCAACGAAGTGAATGTGGTGTTCACGGTGACCGACAAACACGGCAAGCGCGTCACCGATCTAAAACAGGCAGATTTCCGTTTTGTAGATGACAACAAGCCGGCGCAGGAAATTCGCAGCTTTCATGCGGAAACGAATCTGCCGCTGCAGGTGGGATTGCTGATTGATGCCAGCAACTCGGTGCGGGACCGTTTCAAGTTCGAGCAGGAGTCTGCCATCGAGTTTTTGAATCAGACGGTGCGCCGCGGCTATGACCAGGCGATGGTTGTAGGTTTCGACGCTACTCCGGAAGTGACGCAGGATTTCACCGACGACACGGAGAAACTGGGCCAGGGCGTACGCATGCTGCGTCCGGGCGGCGGAACGGCACTGTACGATGCGCTCTATTATGCGTGCCGCGACAAGCTGCTGAAGAAAGGGCAGAGCGGGCCGACACGGCGGGCGATTATCCTGCTGAGCGATGGAGAAGACAATTTGAGCCACGTAACCCGCGAGGAAGCGATCGAAATGGCGCAGCGGGCGGATGCGATCGTGTATACGATCAGCACCAATGTCAGCGGCACTAAAGGAGCGGGCGACAAGATTCTGGAGCGCATTGCGGATGCGACCGGAGGACGTCCGTTTTTTCCCTTCCAGATTCGCGATGTGGCGAATGCGTTTAGCGAGATTCAGGACGAACTGCGCAGCCAGTATGCCGTGTCTTATAAGCCAGCAGACTTGAAGCCGGACGGGCACTTTCGCACGATTGAGATCGTTGCGCTTGATCGCAAGAATTTCCGGGTGAGAGCGCGGCGGGGATATTACGCTCCGGCACAGTAGCGGCTTTCGGCTTCGCCAGTTGCTGGATCCATCCGCACATTCTTGAACACGTTCTTGACTCTCACGAGCAATTGAATGCCGGGCTACTCAGGCACGCCACTTCCGAAAAAGTTGGGAATCAAGCCAGGGTTTCGCGTGCATCTGGCGAATGCCCCGTCTGAAGTGCGCGCAGAACTGAGCGAAGCGTTGGCTCACTGCGACATCGTTGGCCAGGAAGACGCGCTGGATTTTGTGATGCTTTTCACCAAGTCCCGCGTCGAGTTGCCCAAACAGTTCCCACGCATGGCGAAAGGCCTGAATCCCGCGGGCATGTTGTGGGTGAGCTGGCCGAAGAAAAGTTCTGGCGTGGCCAGCGACCTGGATGAAAACATCGTGCGCGAGATTGGGCTCGATGCCGGGCTGGTGGATGTCAAAGTGTGCGCCGTGACCGAGGTGTGGTCGGGACTCAAGTTCGTGCGGCGGGTGAAAGATCGAAAGTAGCCACGATTAGATCACGCCCTCAACTTCTGCGGCCAGTTAGCCGAAAAAGTTGAGGGCGTATCGCCTCCGTAAAATCGTCGCCCGAAAGCTAGTTGAGGCTCGTGTCCCGAACCAGGTGCGCCGCAAGAAAAAGGAAAGCCAACAGCAGCAGCAGATGAACCAGCACGCTGGCCACATGGAACAATAGAAAGCTCGTCCACAAAATGAGCAGCATCAGCGAAATCAGGAGAAATGGTCCGGGCCTCATTTTTCAGCCTCCAGAGGCCTGCAAGCCTTGTTCAGCCTGTCTGGCACTCCAGAAAGTACTTCTCGTTTATATTGCGATAGAGGGCGGTAGCGTATCGGCAGAAGGCTGTAAATCTCTAACCGCATAGTAGTAGACGAGCACAGTAAAGACCAGGGAATGGGCAATGGTACGAGTGGGATTGATTGGGTTCGGCTTGGCGGGGCAGGCGTTTCATGCGCCCGTAATCCGCGGCGTGCCGGGAATGGATCTGGCTTGCATTCTCGAGCGCAGAGGCACGCGCGCGCGGGAGCTATATCCTGACGTGCGGGTAGCGCGCACGCTCGATGAACTGCTGGCGGATAAGGAAATCCAGCTCTGCGTAGTCGCCACGCCGAATGATTCGCACTTCGCGCTGGCGCAGGCATGCTTGTTGGCAGATCGGGACGTGGTAGTCGACAAGCCCTTTGCTCCAACGTTCAGGGAAGCCGAGGAACTGGTGCGGCTCGCGGCCGAGTGCGGGCGCTTGATCACTGTCTATCAGGAACGGCGCTGGGACGGAGATTTCGGCACCGTGAAACAAATTGTGCAGTCGGGCCGTCTGGGAAGCGTTGTCGAGTATGAGTGCCGCTTCGATCGCTTTCGCCCGGAGCCTAAGCAGAATGCGTGGCGCGAACGCGCCGACCAGCCCGGCGCAGGCGTTCTGTTTGATCTGGGGCCGCATGTGATCGATCAGGCGCTGGTTTTGTTTGGAGAGCCGCGCGCGATTACAGCGTCGGCGTTCTGCCAGCGGGCGACATCGCAGGTGGATGACTCCTTCGACGTTTGCCTGGAACATACGCACTTGCGCGCGATGGCGCGGGCACGAATCATCGCGTTTGCGCCGGGTCCACATTTTCTGATTCATGGGACGAAGGGATCGTTTATCAAGTATGGAGTCGATCCACAAGAGGCACGGCTGCGCGGTGGGGATTTTCCGCAAGGCACGGACTGGGGCGCGGATTGGGGAATAGAAACAGAAAGCCAGTGGGGAACCTTGAGCGTAGTCGGCGAGGCGAGCGTAAAGGTGAAAACGGAGCGCGGAGATTATCGCGGCTTCTACGCCAATGTGCGGGACGCAATCGAAAAAAAAGCTCCGCTCGAGGTTACACCTGAGCAGGCTTTGCGGACCATGCGCGCAATCATGCTGGCCCACAAGAGCAGCCGCGAACGGCGCACCGTCGCTTGGAACGAAGCGGTGGAGTAAAAGCTCCGCCGCGCCTAACCGAACTCAGGCCGCAGCGGATAGTCGACGATAATCGCCCGGCCATCGGTGAGAGCCTTCACCGAATGACGCGCGTTAGCCGGCACGATTGCCACAACGCCCGCTCGCGCGATCTCGGCCACGCCGTCGATGGTTATCTCGAGTTCGCCCTCGATCACTTCATAGACTTCCTCCTGAGGATGGAAGTGCTCATGTATCGACGCGTAGCGCTTGAAATCATAGTGCGCAAACGTCATGCTCGGTGAGTGGAAATAGCGTCCGTGCCAGCCCGGCAAACGCTCAATGACCTTCAGGTTGCGGGTATCGATAAAAGGCATAAGACATCTCGCTTCGGAAATGCTAGCACGGCGCATCCGGGTTGGGTCAGGGGCGGGGACCCGTGCAGACTATGCGGGCACACGCCGGCAAACATCCTGCTAGAATTTGACCGACCATGTCGCTCACTTTTTCGGAAAGCACTCCTCGCAAGCTGAAAGGAATTTTGTCGTGATGAACAGAATCTCAAAGGCCCTGTTGTGTCTCGCGCTCGCCGTCTCCTCGCTGGTAGCGCAGAATACTGACCAGAAGACTTCCTCCTCCGGCTTGCCTCCCCTGATCGACCGCGAGCTGATCTTCGGCAATCCCGAAATCTCGGGCTCGCAGCTTTCGCCCGACGGAAAATATCTGGCGTTCATGAAGCCCTGGAAAGACACGCGCAACATCTACGTCAAGGGAGTCGATGAGCCCTTCAGCGCGGCACGGCTGCTCACCGCCGAGCCCAAGCGCCCCATCGCCGGCTATTTCTGGAGCCGCGACAGCAAATACATTCTCTACGTCAAAGACAACGACGGCGATGAGAACTATAACGTCTATGCCGTTGACCCGTCGGCCAAGCCGCCGACGGGGGCCGACGCCCCCGCCGCTCGCGACCTCACCGGACTCAAAGGCATTCGGGTGCAACTTGTGAGCATCCCCAAGAACGATCCGGACACGATCTACATCGGCCTGAACGACCGCGACAAGGCCTGGCACGACCTGTACAAGCTGAAACTTTCAACCGGCGAGAAGACGCTGGTGCGCAAGAACACGGAGCGCATTGAGGGCTGGGAATTCGATCTTAAGGGCAACCTGCGCCTGGCCACGCGATCAGCTGAGAACGGCGACACTGAGATCCTGCGCATCGACGCCGACACGTTTACGAAGATTTATTCCTGCAACGTTTTTGAATCCTGCAACACACTCCGTTTTCTGAAAGACGGCAAGCTCGCCTATATGGAAACCAACAAGGGCCCTGAAATGGACTTGAGCGCCCTGGTGCTGTTCGATCCGGCAACCGGAAAAACTGAGATGGTGGAATCCGATCCGCTCAAGAAAGTCGATTTCGGCGGAGCCGTCTTCTCCGAAGCGACCGACGAATTAGCAATGACCACCTACGACGACGACCGCGTGCGCCGCTATTTCAAAGACAAAACTTTTGAAGCGGATTTCAAGTGGCTTGCCGAAAAGTTGCCCGGCAAAGAAGTCAGCCGGAACTCATCCACGCTCGACGAGCAGGTCTGGCTCATCAACGCCAACAGCGACACCGAGCCGGGTGAAACCTACCTGTTCTATCGCAAAACCCACAAGCTTACGCTGCAATATAAGGTCCGGGATAAGCTGCCCCGCGAATCGCTGGCGCACATGACGCCGGTCAGCTACAAGTCGTCGGACGGACTGGAGATCCCCGCCTACCTGACGCTTCCGAAAGGAAGCTCGGGCAAGAACCTGCCCACCATCATCTTCCCGCACGGCGGCCCCTGGGGCCGTGACTTCTGGGGCTACAACGGATACGCGCAGTTCTTCGCCAATCGCGGCTACGCCGTGTTGAGCATGAACTTCCGCGGCTCTACCGGATACGGCAAGAAATTTCTCGACGCCGGCAACAAAGAGTGGGGGCGCAAGATGCAGGACGATGTCACCTGGAGCGTCAAGTATCTGGTCGACCAGGGCATCGCCGATCCCAAGCGTGTAGGCATCTTCGGCGGGTCCTACGGCGGCTACGCCACGCTGGCCGGTGTCGCCTTCACGCCCGATCTTTACGCTGCCGCGGTCGAACTGTTCGGACCATCGAACCTCATCACTCTGATGGAGTCGATCCCGCCCTACTGGGAGGCTGGCCGCCAGATGTTCTATCAGCGTATGGGAGATCCCACTACACCGGATGGCAAGGCCATGCTGGTCGAGCGCTCGCCCCTAACCTCTGCCGCCAAGATCAAGACGCCGCTGATGATCGCGCAAGGCGCCAACGACGCGCGCGTGAATCACGCCGAGTCCGAGCAGATTGTGATCGCGCTGCGCGATCGCGGCTTCCCCGTCGAGTATCTCCTCATCCCCGACGAGGGCCACGGCTTCGCGCGTCCCGTGAACAATATGGCGACGATCATGGCCACGGAGAAATTCTTCGCCCAGTTTCTCGGAGGCCGCTATCAGGAAGGCGGAACACCGGAAGTCGTGGCGCGCCTGAAAGAAATCACCGTCGATCCCATGACCGTAGTGTTGGCCAAAAAAGTCGATACCGGTTCAGTCGGCGTGCCCAAACTCGCCATGGACCTTCAACCCGGTACCTATAAATATCAGGCGCAGATTGAGATGGGCGGTCAAAAAATGTCGCTCACGATCTCGACCACCATCGCAGAAGACGCCGGCGCATGGACCGCCACCGATGTGATGGAAACTCCCAACGGAACCGCGACCGAAACCTCGACACTGGAAAAAGGCAGCTTGATCGAGCGCAAGCTCAAAGCGAAACAGGGCCCAGTAGCGGTCGATCTGAACTTTGCCGGCGACAAGGCGGTCGGCAACATGAACATGAACGGAAAAGATCAGCCCATCTCCGTGGACTTGGGCGGGCCTCTCTTTGCGGATTCCGCCGCTTCGAAACAATCCATCTCCTGCCTGCCGTTGGCCGAGGGCTACACCACTACGTACCGCAACTTCGACGTGCAAAAACAAAAAGTGAAGCTGATGCAGCTGAAAGTTTCCGGCATCGACAAAGTGACAGTGCCGGCCGGAACTTTTGACGCCTACAAAGTGGAGATCTCATCGGCCGACGGCGGCGACGACAAAGAAACGATTTGGATCGCCAAAGATTCCCACAAAGCAGTCAAGGAATCAGCGGTGCTGGCCTCCATGGGCGGAGCCACACTCACACAGGAGTTGATCCCATAAACGTGCGGCGAATACGGTTTTGACAATCTCTTGACAATTGCCTGTACGGGGCATGGCAGAATGGCGCACGTCGAGCTTCTGCACTAGAGAGTTCCTCTCCAAGGAGCGGTCATGAATCCGCGTGCCCCACGTCTACGATATGCCTTCGCTCTGCTTCTCACGACGGCGCCGTCACTGTGCGCCGCGCAGGTCTACACCGTCACCGATCTGGGCGTACTCTCCGGCGACGATTACAGCGTGGCCCGCGGAATCAACGCCACCGGTCAGGTGGCCGGCGCCGTGGGCACCGACAAGAACAACACCAGCGATGTTTCCCGATACAGCAACGGCCAACTGACCAGCCTCGGAACTCTCGGCGGCACGAGCGGCATCGGCAACGGCATCAACGCATCCGGCGAGATCGCCGGGTATTCCACCAATGCTTCCGGCACGTATCGCGCATTCCTGTCCACTGGCGGAGCGAGCGGTGGAACGCTGACCGACATCGGCGACCTCGGCGGCGGATCAGCGGTTGCGTATGGCCTGAGCGATTCGGGGCAGGTGGTGGGCTCCGCCGTTACCACGGACGGCAGCAATCATCCATTTCTTTACAGCAACGGAGTGATGACCGACCTCGGCACCCTGGGCTCCCCTAGCGGCGGCGCCTATTGGAACAGCGCGCAGGGCGTGAGCAAATTCGGCGAAGTGGTGGGAACCTCCTACAACGCGCAGGGCAACTTCCTCGGTTTCACCTGGAAAAATGGAGTCATGACCCAGCTCGGTACGCTGGGCGGCTCCTGGAGTCAGGGCTACGCCATCAACAACAAGGGGCAGACAACCGGCATCGCGTACACAAAGAACAATACGTCGGCCCATGCGTTTCTCGATACCGCCGGTAAGTTGACGGACTTGGGAACCCTTGCCGGCCCGCTATTTACGAGCTGGGGATTCGCTATCAATGACTCAGCGGTGGTGGTGGGCCAGTCCGATTATCAAGGGACATACCACGCCTTCGTATACAGCGGCGGGAAGATAAAGGATCTCAACAAGCTGATAGCCGCGGGTTCCGGCTGGGTGCTAGAGCAGGCCTTCGGCATCAACAACTCCGGCCAGATCGTAGGCACTGGCACAATCAATGGCGCAGAGCACGGATTTCTGCTGACGCCTAAAAAATAAATACGGAGAGGGAGTTCAGACCTGCGACGCAGCCACGTCCCAGGCGACGTGGCTTTTGTCTGCACACGCAAGTATTGCCTCACGAGAACGGATCTGTGTACCGCCGCGCCCTTCCGCCAACGGCCGGCCGCAGCGAAAATGCCGCAGTTCCGCGCATCACCTTCTGAAACGCAGCCTGGAACTGCTGCATCTCGTCATGAGTGCCTACGGTGATGCGCACCCATGTGGGCATCACAGGCCAGATGCGTCCAATGAAAACATTCTGCTGCGCCATCGCGTCGATTACCTCTTTGCCCGCGCGTTTGGTTTCAAGCAGGAAGCAGTTCGATTCCGCGGGCGTGTAGGCGTAGCCATTGCTGTCGAGCCACTGGAAAGTTTCCTGCCGGATGCCAGCATTGATGCGTTTGCGTTCCGGGACCAGTTCCGCATCCTTAAGGCTGGCCGCGGCCGCGGCCACGGCGGTGACGGGCATAAAGTTCGATCCGGCATGGTCCGTAATTTTCTCCAGCAGATCGGGGCGGGCGACGGCGAATCCGCAGCGCAGGCCCGCCATGCCATAAGCCTTCGAGAAAGTTCGCAGCACCACCACATCCTTGCCAGCCTTGACCAGATCGAGCGTCGAAGGCGCGTCGCAAAAATGCAGATAAGCTTCATCCACCATCACGATGGAACCCTTGGGCTTGTTTTCGACGAGATACTCGATGTCGGAGCGCCGCGTAAGTGTGCCCGTAGGATTATTGGGATTGCAGATGTAGAACAGTCCCGCATCGGACCCGGCTGCGATCATCGCCTTGACGTCGTGAGCATAAGTTTTCGTCAGCGGAACTTTCACCACGCGCGCCCCGCCCACCGCTGCCGCATGCATTCCACCTTCAAAACCCGGATCGGCAGTCACATAGCTTCTCTGCGGCGAGGTGAAAGCCAGCACACCGAAGCGCAGCGGAGGGCTCGAACCTGGAAATATCCGGACCGAGTCTGGTCCAAGCCCTTCGATCTGGGTGAAGCTCTTGACTAGATCTTCAGTCTGATTCATGAGATAACGCCCGCCTAGAGGAATAATGGCGGAAATGGCGTCGCGCGCAGCCTGGCAGGGCCCCAGCGGATTCTCGTTGGCGTCGATCATGATCCCATCTTTCGAAAATGATCTCCCGGAAAATGACCGCGGGGCCGCGGCGGCAAGCATGGGCTCCGTGACAATCTGAAAAGCCGCAGCTGCGGCCGAGAGTCCCAGAAATGAGCGGCGAGAGAAAGCGGAGAAACCTCGGGATGGCACGGCGAGCCTCCGGTTCGAGTGTAAACATCAGACCACAAGGCCCGTCACTCTGTCAGGTTATAAATGAGCCCGTACGGATCTTTGACATAACATCTTGGAAATTCAGGTTCGTCCTTAACGATTCGGCAGCCTGTTTTCTTAAGCCTTGCCTTGGCTTCTTTAACGCTCTTAACCGTAACTTCAAAAACCGGCCCAAGAGCCGGACCTCGCTCGATAAAGAAATTAATGTTTTCTCCGTGGAGGCTGATCATATCGGGCTTCTTGTCCGTAATCTCAAAACCGAGTTCCTTGACATAAAAACGGGCGGCCTTCATCGGGTCTTTTGCCTGGATCAAAATATCCGTACCAAACGTATTCGCCATAGTTTTTCCCATCCTCGGCGCTACTGCGGCAACGGTTCCCGCGCCGTAGCATAATATCCCGCACGGCATTGAATTTTATAGTTCTGCTTTGACTTGATTTCCAGCTTGCGGTAGGTGCCGTCCAGTTTGGGATTGGTCGACGTGTAGCCGAGGTTATACTGGCTGCGCAGTTCAGCGGCGATCTGGTCGAAGGCCTCCCGCAGTTTGTCGAACTTGTTGCCCACGTTGATCACGCGCCCTCCGGTGGCCTCGGTGAGCTTCCGCATCTCACCCTCGCCCGAGTATCCCACCTGAAAAGATCCGTAGAAGCCGCGGTCGGCGCAAAGCAAAACGTAAACGATAGCATCAGCCTTCTGCGCGGCCTCGATGGCGTCTTTGATTTTCAGCCGGCTGCCTTCGTCCTCGCCGTCGGTGAGCAGGATCATCGCCTTGCGCCCAACTTCCTTGGCCAGCATGTCATGGGCAGAAAGATAAACCGCGTCGTAGAGCACGGTACCGGCCATGCTTCCGGGCGCGGTGGGAACCGGGCCGCCGCTCATAGAAACACCGGTGTTGATCCTCACCTTATTCATCGCGGCCTGCAACCGGTGAACATCGCGCGTGAAATCCTGCACCAGCGTGGCATCCACATTGAAGTCGATTACGTAGGCCTCATCCTTGTCGGTGAGAACCTGGCGCAGAAACGCGCCGCCCACTTCTTTCTCCATGTCGAGCACTCTCAACTGGCTGCCCGAAGAGTCGATCAGGATGCCGAGAGTCAGCGGCAGGTTCGATTCGGCGGCGAAGTACTTGATGGTCTGCTGCTTGCCGTCCTCGAAGACCGTGAAGTCGTCCTTGGTTTGGTTCGGTATCAGCGCGCCGTGTTTGTCTTTCACGTTAAAGAAAAGTCCAACCACGTTGACGCTGACCTTGAGGGTTTCTGCGGGTCCCTGATCCTCCGGTTTCTGGGCGTCACCGGGTTTCTGCTCCGCGGGTGGCTGAGTTGGAGAACCCTTAGGGATGGACGGAATCTGGGCCAGACTAAATGGAGCGCCGGCCGACAAGGCCGCCAGAAAGAGCAATATACAAACAGCTCCCAGTACCTGGGGCGACCTTCGATAAGCGAATAATTTGAACATGCCAGCAATCCCTCTAAGGACTTTTGTTAGTCTAATCCTTAGTGTTGGATGCACCAAATGGGCCGGTTCGGGCATCCCAAGCAAAAGAAGATGTATCCTTGATGTATCGAATCACTGGGGCAGCGAATTGGGATGTAGCGAATTACGACATAGCGAATCACGAATCATAAAACGATCGGACGGTATCTGTGAACATCGAAACGGCGGACAACAGGAAACGGTGCAGCCAGGCAGGTTGGCTGGCGGCGCTCGTCGTGCTGGGCCTGTGCGCCGCTCCGGCAGTCGTTGCACAGTCTTCCCGGCCCCAGCTTCCTCAGCCCCGGCATCGAACTCGCAAACCCAGCAGCCGCAGAATATCCCCGATGCTCCGTCGACCGCACAACCGCCCTCAGCGAAACCTGAGCCAGTTCCGCCGCCCATTCCCAGGCCCGAAGAAAAAAAGCCAGTTGAAAAAGATCCTTGGACGAACCAGCCGGTCAACAAACCGGCAGCCGCTCAACCTGCTCAAGCGCAAGACAACGACGAAACATCCCAGCCACCGCCCATGCCGCCGGTCAAAACAGTGCCCCCCGGAACTGCGGCAAAACCGAGCGCGCAAGACCAGCTTTACACCTTCACAGTCCATCCTACCTTCGTTCAGGTTCCGGTCACGGTGAAGAATAAAGACGGACGTCCGGTGGATGGGCTGCTCTCCACCGATTTCACCGTGAAAGAAAACGGCGTAGAGCAGAAGCTGAGTTTCTTCACCGCCGATCCGATGGGGCTTTCCGTGGCCATCGTGATCGATACCGGCATGTCGGATGCCGAAGTGCAGAAGATCCACCGAACTTTCCCCTCGCTGGTGGAAGCCTTCGCCCCCTACGACGAAGTCGCGGTTTACACCTACAGCAGCACGGTCGGCCAGGCCAGTGATTTTGCCGGAGCCACAAAAAGATTGACCGCGGTATTGAATCAGATGAAAACGCAGCGCGGAAACTATGATGGCCCGCCCATTCTTGGCGGACCGTTGGCCGGCGGCCCGGTCATCAACGGCGTTCCAGTGGGAAGTCCCACCGAGCCGGTGTATACGCCGGCAAAAGAGTCGCACGTGCTGAACGATGCTATCTTGCAGGCGGCGCTGGACCTCGGGAAGCGCAAACGCGAGCGGCGCAAAGTGATTCTCGTAATCAGCGATGGCCGTGAATCCGGCAGCCGAGCCAGCTTCAACGATGTGAAGCGAGTGCTGCTGTCGAATGAGATCCAGGTGCGAGCGATCGCGGTCGGAAATACCGCGCTGCCGGTCTATGGCAAGCTCGAACGCCTGCACATACCCGACCAGGGTCACGACAACCTCCTGCCGAAATATGCCACCTGGACTGGCGGACTGCCCGTTTACACCGAGCTCACCACCAACGCGATTGAAGAGGTTTACGCCCGGGCCATGAGCGAATCGCGCAACCAGTACCTGCTGGGCTACACGCCCACCCGCCCCAAGACCGCAATCTCATCCAATTACCGCAGCATCGAAGTCCTGGTCCATCGCCCAGGCGTGAAGGTCTACGCCAAAGATGGCTATTTCGCCGCGCCGCCCGCAAGGTAAATGGCCTTAGCCCCGAGGCGCGGCGCGTGAAAAGGCTGGCGATCCACCCTTCATGATACTTAGTGTCCTTAGTGGGTTAGCGGTTTTTGCTCCAGGCTCCCGGGCATTTAGGCAGGGGTCACCTGAGTAACCTGCCCCGCATCCACCCCGTGTGATATAAAAACCCCAAGCCCCATCAGGGATATTTTTGCGCGCCGCCGCCCGCGAGGGGGTGCGGCCCGCACGATTGAGGAAAGTCTTGAGTTTCATCAACTTCGCAGCCCGCGAGATCAACTGCAAAATCGTGTACTACGGCGCCGGACTGGGCGGCAAAACCACGAACCTGCAGATCATCTACCAGAAAACCGCGGAACAGCAGAAGGGCAAGATGATCTCCCTTGCCACCGAAACCGAGCGCACCCTGTTCTTCGATTTCCTCCCGCTCGATCTGGGCAATGTGCGCGGCTTCAAAACCAGAATCCATCTTTACACCGTGCCCGGACAGGTCTTCTACGACGCCAGCCGCAAGCTCATTCTGCGCGGCGTCGATGGCATCGTCTTCGTAGCCGACTCGCAGGAACAGCGCATGGACGCCAACGTCGAAGCCCTCGAGAACCTGATGTCAAACCTGAAAGAACACGGCTACGACTTCAACAAGATTCCCTACGTGCTGCAACTCAACAAACGCGACCTGCCCAACATCCTCTCCACCGATACTCTCAGCAAAGAACTCCGCAAGAAAAACGAAGCAGTAGTGGAAGCGGTAGCGTTCCAGGGCGTAGGCGTCTTCGAGACCCTGAAAGAAATCGCCAAGCAGGTCCTAACCGAACTAAAAGCCGGCGGCTAGGAACGCAATTCTTAAGCGTGTAGCACCGTGGAAGAGCGGCGCTTCAGCGGCCTGCCCTGAGCGAAGCCGAATGGGCCGCGTAAAACTTCACAATCAATACGGGATTCAGCCCCAATAATTCTCACTGCATCGCCTGTCCCGCCGCCAGCACTCCCTTGCCCGTCCCCCCCGAATGAATTTCACTCTTCAGCAACCCCGCCTTCACCACAGGATCGTCCTGCATCAACTTCGCAGTCTGCTCCCTCCCACACGAAAAATGACAACTCCCCGCAACTCACCCTGATCGCTCAGCGGAAACGGTCCGGCAATCGCCAGGTTCCTCTCATCGATCATCTTCTTGATGAACGGACCGTGCATCTTCATCACATCCGCAACCGTCGTGCTCGCGTTCCATTTTTCGCCGCGCTTCATCAGAACCACCGTGTACTGCTCAAATCCCTCAGGCGCAGGTTCATGAATCGCCCCCGGATCAATCAACCACGGCCCATGCACCTCAGGAGCCAGCCGCCCAGCCTTAACCGCCGGATCGCTATCAGCCCACTCTTCTACCTGCGCCGCCGACTCCGCCTGAAACACAAATATCCCACGCAGCGCAGTGTCATCCATAAACGGCCCGGCAATCACAAGTTTGTGCTCGGCCGTCATCTTCCGGATGTTCGCCATGTGCTCGTCCTGAAGCTTCTCCCCCGCCTCTTTACTAAGCTGCGGAGCATTCGCCGGACGATTCAACAGCACGAAAAAGTACTGCGCAGGCTTCGCGCTGGGCTGGGTTTGCGCCTGCGCCCATACCGGGATTGCAACCGCGATCAGACTTCAACAGAAGCACACCGCGAAAGGGAATGTTTCTCATAAGCTATGCCTCGCGGGAAGATTCTAATCTAGCCGGCCTGTAATCGCACACCAACACCGTCAAATCATCATCCTGCAAAACCGCCCACCGCTGCACTGAAGAAATAATTCGATCCGCGGCAACCGAAGCCGCAAGCCCACCCGTCCCCCGCAACACCTCAGACAAGGCATCCTGTCCAAACCAGTCCCCTTCTGCGTTCGTGGCTTCGATAACGCCGTCAGTGTAAAGCAGCAGCCGATCCCCCGCCTCCAGCGCGTGCGTTACGTTCGTATAAGTTGCGAACTCAAAAGACGCAAGTATCAGCCCGTTCTCCACAATTTCCCGCACTTCCCCGCGCCGCAGCAAAAGCATTGCCGGATGCCCCGCCGCCGAATATCGCAACGTCCCCGGAGTCGCATCGAGGTAAACGTAAGCTGCAGTGACGAACTGTTCCTGCGTATTCCCGCGGAGAGCGGCATTCATCCCCGCCAGCAGGCGAGCTGGATCGGCCGCGTTCGCGCGCTGCGAAGTAGCCGCCAGCTTCACCATCGAAGCAATAAGCGCCGCCGGCACGCCATGCCCCGAGACATCAGCAATCAGCAGCCCGGCCTGTTTATCATCGGCTACAATGAAGTCGTAGAAATCTCCAGCCACCGAGTTCATCGGCACATAACGCGCCGCCACGCGGAAGTTGGCCGAGTTCGGAAACGCCCCCGGGAGAATCGATAACTGAATCCGTTTCGCAACTTCAAGTTCCTTCTGAATCTCGCTGAGCTGCCGGTCGCGCTGCAAAGTCTGCCGCGCCGCCACGTATCCCAGCGCCGCGAGAAACGCTACGAAACCAATCGCCTCAATGTTCGGGAACCGCAGACCAATCACGCTCCGGATGTTCTCCCACAAAATGAAGGCGACAAAAATCAGCCCGCCCCAACGGATTACTCTAAAGTCCTCATTCTCCGTTTTCTGGTGCACGGACCGCGCCAGCACAACAATCAAGGCCGCGATGATGAACAAGTTAGCGGACTGATAAAGAATGCGCTGAGGCCCGAAGACGGCTGTCGCCAGCGACAAGCACCCCAGCACAATGCCCACCACATAGCCCGCGACCGTGGCCTGGCGGCGGATCAGCCCCGCAGCCTTGAAAAAGAAGAAAGCGGGGATCGGAACTAGGAAGTCAATCGCAGCGCTGAGTCTTCCGTAGAGCACGGAGTCCTGCATGGTCAGTGCCATCAGGTTCGACACCAGCCACATGCGCAGCCCATACAAAAAAGCGAACAGAGCAAAATAAATCCATACCAGATCAAGCTTGCGGCGGATGGCGGAAAACGCCGCCGCCACCAGCCCCACCGCCACAATCGCGGCACCCAGAAACAGGTTCAGCGCATCGCGATGAAAGGCCTGCAGGACCTGGTCCGCCGTCAACTCGGGAGCGGGCGCGTACATGAGAGAGGATGCTAAATCATTTTCGTCCCGCTGAACGGATTAGTGCGAAGATGTTATGTGAGGAAGCCGTCCTGGGCTGTTCCTGCGTGAGTGCCGGCAAACTATGCCCACCCGAATTCCAGCAAGCGAGGAAAGCAAACCGTGAACGACCCACGCAGCGAGTCAGAATCCGAGACTCCAGACTGGAAAACGCACGGCCTGCGCATCATCCGCAGCGGCGAACTCGACGCCAACACCCCTCAGACCCCTGGCATGACTCGCGCCGAAGCTATCTCCCGTGCCCGAGTCGGCGCGCAAAAGCTCTGGGCAGGCACGGTAGTAGTGCATCCCAACGCTAAGACCGGCCCTCATCATCACGGAGAACTCGAAACCGTGATCTACGTAGTCCGCGGCCGCGCCCGCTTTCGCTGGGGAAACAATCTGGAGTTCGTCGATGAAGCCGGCCCCGGAGACTTCGTCTACGTGCCTCCCTACGTCCCTCATCAAGAACTGAACGCGCGCAAAGACCAGCCGGTGGAAGCAGTAATCGTCCGCAGCGGCCAGGAGCCAATCGTCGTCAATCTGGATATTCCCAGCCCAGAAGACGCTCCTGACGCCCCACAACTGGATCCCTTCCACTCCGCGCCAGGAAAGCGTTGAGCAGTCCAGTTTCAGGTAATTCAACTCGCGGGAGCCCGGTGGGACCTTGTCAGCAGGTTCGTTGACCCGATTCACGGAAATGGGATTGAGCCTCTAACGAGTTCAGCCATGTCTGAAGGGCAGATCCAGAGTCCTTGTCGATATGCAGGAAACGCAGGCCCATCACAAAGGAGTCATTCCACACCACATCCGCCTTTGCATGAAACACCTGGAACTCGACGCTCGGGAGCTCGAACTCCACGGTTACCACTCCTTTGAGCCGAAGTGGATCAATCAGCTTCACCGCCATCCCACTCTCGCTTATGTTCTTCATCCTGGCGCTGAAAAATTGCCCAAGATGATTCTGAAACCGCATTGGAAGATCAACGTCGTATCGGAAATACCTGCGATGTTCGCGCTCCATCCTCGGAACAGTGCTATCCAGGATGCTACGCAATCGGCTCTGCTGAATCGGTTTGCTCAGTGCGAAGTCGGCTCCTAGATCAAGAGCTTCTTCGGCGCTCGTCATGCCGTTTACAACAGCCAAAATAAAGGTTTTCTTGTTTGCCGGGGCACTCCGCAGCGCGGGGAGCGCCTTGGTGCCTCCAGGCACATCATCACAGTCGATTACAAGTCCATCCAAATGCCGGCGGGAGACGAATTCGATCGCACTCGCTGAATCCTGCCGAAGGTGAAGTGAGGCCCCGTGCGTTCCCAAACCTGCTTGCACATGACCTAGCAGCGTCGGATCGCACGTCACGATCAAGCACTCTAAGTCCATTTTGTGATCTTAGCGAATTGCGCGTCGCCCATCCAGTAACAGACGTGCATGGCCCTCGTGAGGCTTGGCCGCGCCAGTCTCGTCCGCGTGAGGGCCGGCTCCCTTCGTCCTTGAACCTCACCACCTCGGGTGTTCAAGGTACACCAATCCGGATTCCTGCCTTGGCACTTACATTTCACTCCTGATCGACAGGCTTCCTCACGTCAGGCATCGTCTCAAATGCAAGCATCCTACTGGTCCGCTCCAGTAACCGTGAGGTTCTATGCCGTCCAGATTTGTCTCCCGCGCATTTTCGTTCGTGTTGTCCGCTCTTTTCTTCACCACCGCTGCATTCGCCACCACGCCCAAGATCACCGTTACCAGCCCCGCGAACAATTCCAAAACCACCAGCCCGGTCAACTATGCCGCTACTGCGACCAGCTCGGGCTGCGCTCAGGGAATTTCAGCGATTCGCGTCTACTCCGCTCCCTCCGTCAGTGCCTACACCATCGCCGGCGGCAAACTGGATGCCTACATCAACCTGCCTCCCGCAACCTACAACACAGTAGTCCAGGCCTGGGACAACTGCGGCGGCGTGGCCAAGGCCTACATCACCATCACCACCACCTCGCAAGCGCAACCCGGCGGCTTCGTCTACACCGTAAACAGCAACTACTTCAACACCAACGGCGGATCCCAGGTAAACACCGTCCAGGGTTTCAGCATTGTGGCCGGCAACGGCGCGCTCGCCCCCATTCTCCAAGGCCCGGTGAACGCCAACGTAGATCCGTTGGCAGTCACTTCCGATAAAGGCGGATACCGTCTCTACGTAGGCGACTACGTCTCCGGAGACGTCTTCCCCTATTTCATCAATCGCAGCAATGGCTACCTCACACCCGTCCCGGGAGCGCCGTTCGCCGTAGACCATTCCGTCACCGCAGTCGCCGTACATCCCAGTGGCACATTGATTTTTGCCACCCGCGACGAGCAGCATACCGGCGATGGCGTGGCTGTGTTCCAGTTGCAAAGCAACGGCTCGCTGGCGGAAGCCCCGGGCTCTCCCTACGACACGCAAATCGGCCCCCAGGCCCTGATCGTTCAACCCCAGCGGCAAATATCTTTACGTTGCCGACTCAAGCAGCTACATCGACGCATTCTCTATCAATGAAACTACCGGCGCCCTCACTCCGTTGGCGGGCTCGCCTTTCGCCATTCCCGTCCCCAGCAACTGCACCTACGGGACATCGTTCCCGCTCGACGTCATCGATTCCGCGGGAAAGTACCTCTATACGGCCGACGCCTGGATGGACTCCATCTCCGGCTTCGCCATTTCCTCAGCCAACGGAACCCTCACCGACGTTGCCGGCTCTCCGTGGGCCGATAATGGCGGCTGCAACGTTCCCCCAGATTGCCAGACCTGCGTTACCAATCCCATTTCGTTGGCCATCGATGGCTCAGGCAAATTCCTCTACGGAGTCAACAGCGACCTCGAGGACATTTCCATTTATTCCATCGCTGCCAACGGTGCCCTGACCTACGTCAAGGACACCGGCACCAGCATTGGCTGTGGAGGCCCCATTCGCGCCGATTCAACCGGAAACTATCTCTATACCAATTCCTGCGGAGTAGGCGTGCCCACCGGCTATCGCGGTCTGGTAGGTTTCTCCATCAACCACACCACCGGCGATCTAACCGAACTGCCCACTTCCCCCTACACCTACCCGGTAACGGGTGAAAACACAGCCATGCAGGACCTCACGGTCACTCCCTAGCAACAACTCAGAGGCCGCTCATGCGAGCGGCCTCTAGTCCTCATTGCTTCTCGCTTGCACAAACAGGAAAGGTTTACCCCGTGCTCCCCCGTGTCCCCTGATTTCATGAAACTGTCGGCTCCTCAGACCTGAGTAGACTTGGGAGTGTCAACCTCCAAGGCTCGGGAGAAAGGAGCCGAACATGGTGATTATAGGATGCGATTATCACCCGAGCATGCAGCAAATTGCCTGGTGCGACGAGCAGAGCGGACAGCGCGGCGAACGTCGGCTGGAGCACAGTTCGGGCGAAGCCGAAAGGTTTTATCGCGAACTGAAGCAGCGCGGCGTTGCCGTGCGGGTGGGCATCGAAGCCTGCGGGCACACGCGCTGGTTCGAGCGCATGTTGGCGGAGCTGGAGATCGAGTTGTGGATCGGCAATCCTGCCAAGATCGCGGCCCAGCGCGTGCGCAAACAGAAGACCGACCGCGGTGGAGGCGGCCCAATCGGCGGCGCGCTGCGATGCCGATTGGCGTCGTCGTTTTGTGCACCTCGCCATGCGCCGGCAACGCAACCTCGCCATCGCCGCCATGGCGCGCAAGTTGGCCGTAAGTTTGTACTGGCTGTGGCGCAACGCCGAAGATCCGCCGGCAGCGCCACCGCCCGGTTCGCACGTGGGATAGCTCGATTAAACACATGGTGTGTGGGAAAACACCGTTCCTCTGATTCGGGCGTCCCGCTCCCTTCCGCGGAAGGGAGTTTGAAGTCATAATCATGGTCGAAGTCAGATCGGATAGATGTTTAGGTCGAACCGAAAGTTCAGACCGAACGATTAGCAGCGAGCCTGGGGTTGACGATGGCAAAACCTTCTCATAGAGCGAAATGGCACTCTTTCCCGAGTGCACGCCGTAGTCTGCACAAAAAGTACTTGACGCAGCCGACAGTTTCATAGATGTGGTTAAAGGTTTGCTGCGGTACGCCTCTTATCAAATTGAGACCAACCCAAAAATTCACCTGAAATTCACGTTCGGCTCTTCCCTCTCTTGTTAGGATTTTCGGTGCATTCCCGCACAATCGGGGCCTCTATGCTGTTGAGTTTCCATGTGTGGAAACAAAAGGGAATTCCCCACTCTGGTTTCTTGTCTCAGCAGCCGGTTGAAGCTTCGAGCACCATTGTTTTCCCGGTTCCATACCCAATTTGCCCAAAGGCAGCAGTAATGAAATGAAGAATTGAAAAGGAGAGTCCAATGAGATTGTTAAGAACCTTGTGCGTTATCGCGCTGGCATCCACTGTAATGCTGGCCCAGAACAGCACCCCAAACACCGTCTCCGACGAATCCAGCATCGCCGCTCAAATCAAGAAACTTCAGGCCGATCTGGGAGCCCAGCAAAAGGCGATGACCGATCAGCAGGCAAAAATCGCCGAGCAGCAGGCGCAGATTGAAAAACTCCAACAACGGCTTCAGACCCAGCCGCAATCAGTTTCGTCGAGTGCCGGTCAATCATCGCCGCATCTGATAGATGCCGCGCTGCATCAGCCCATCAGTCCAGCCGCGTCGCCGGTCGCCGGCTTGCCCCAGGACGACAAACCCAAGGAATCTCCTCTCTCCGTCCGCATCGGCGGAGCCGAATTCACCCCGGGCGGTTTCATGGACTTCACTACCATTTTCCGCACCAGGAATGAAGGCACTCTGGGAACAAATTTCTTCAACATTCCCTACGACAACACCACTCAAGGGCACCTTACTGAGACGCGTTTCACCGCGCAAAACTCACGGTTCAGCCTGAAAGCCACGGATCGGTTCGGTAAGAACGATGTCGCCGCCTATGCCGAACTCGACTTTCTGGGCAACGATGGCGCCAATATTGAGGTGACCAGCAACAGCCACACGCTGCGCCAGCGCCTCTACTTTGCCTCCGTCCGCCGCGATAAATTCGAGGTTGTGGGCGGTCAAATGTGGGGCTGGCTCACGCCCAACCGCGTCGGCCTTTCCTCCTTCACCTCCGATGTCTTCTACAGTTCGGACATGGACTTCAACTACCAGGTCGGCCTCACTTGGACCCGGCAGCCCGGAATACGTTTCATCTATCATCCCGATGAACATTGGGGCATGGGCGTCTCGCTGGAAAACCCCGAGCAGTTCGGCGGACAAGGAGAGATAACCTTTCCCAGTGCTTTCAACGCCCAAGTGGCAACTCAGATCGACTCCGCCGCCGGTGGCACCTCCGTTCCCAACCTCCATCCGGACATAATTCCAAAAATCGCCTACGACACCGACAGGAACGGCAGGCACTTCCATGCTGAAGTCGCTGGCTTGCTCAGCGGATTCAAAATCGCCGATCTCCCCACCGTCACAGGCGCGGCGTTCACTACTCACACCAAGGAAGGCGGAGGCGTCGAAGCCGCATTCAACTTCGAAGTCGTCAAGAACTTCCGCATACTCGCCAACGCTTTTTGGAGCGATGGCGGCGGACGCTACATCTTTGGCATGGCTCCCGATCTAGTGGTTGCCCCAACCAATGCTTCGGGCATGACTTGTACCATCGTCGGAACCGCGTCCAGCGGATGCGATGCGGCGATCAAACTCGTGCATGCCGGCTCGGGTATCGTCGGCTTCGAAGCTCAGGTTACGCCGAAGACGATGTTCTACGGCTACTACGGTGGCATGTACGCGCAGCGCAACGCCTACATCGACCTTACATCAACCAAGACGCCCCAGCCTGTAATCGGCTTCGGCGGCGCCGGCTCCTCCAACAACAACAACCGCGAAATCCAGGAGCCCAGCATTGGCTGGATTCAAACCTTCTGGAAGAACAAGCAATACGGCGCCCTGCAACTCATCACGCAGGCCTCGTATCTCACCAGGTCGCCTTGGTACCAGGCCCCCGGCACACCCAAGAACGCGCACCTGGTCATGGGTTGGGTTGACCTGCGCTATGTCCTGCCCTAAAGCAACATCCGCCGTCGCCTTCCACCGGGCCGAAGTCGATCTCGGCCCGGTGCGAAGGGCTAACGTCCGCGTGAAAATGATTTTTTCGATCTAACGCGAGCTCGACACGGGTGCACCAGGCCGCGGCTCGGGATACAACCGCTCAAACTCCGGATCGTCATGAAGAAGAGTGAGGTCCGGATCGCGCCGTGCCCACGCCGCATCCTTGAACCCCTCCTCCCAGGACTTACGGAGCGCATCCAGCGCATCCGGCTTTCGGTTCAGTTTGCAGTATAGGCAAGCCGCGTTGTAGAGAATCGAAGCTTCGTTGGCGCGCAACGTAACCGCCAGGTTGAGTTCGCGCAAAGCATCGTCCGGCTGGCCCACATAGGCGTAGTCGGAGCCCAGCAGAATTCGTGCCCGCGCATCTTCCGGCACTTGTTTCAAATGATTTTGCAGCGCCGCCATCCTGCGCTGGCGCATGTTGCGGACCGCTTCTTCCTTCCCCATCGCGCCCAGACAGTTCAGGATGGGCACATAAACGTTGTAATCCTCACCGCTCGCATCCACTGCGGTCTCCGCAACGTCCACAACTTCCTGGTAGCGTCCCGCAGCGAACAGGGCGCGGCACAGCAGGTAATGCGCGCCCTCGCAGTCGTGCTTGCGTTCGATCGCTTTCTTGGCCATGCGCACGGCTTCATCGTGCAATGCCGCCGCGTATAGCACCCACGCCTGGCTGACCTGCACTTCGGGCAGGTCCCACCTTAGCGCTACGGCTTTCCCTGAAGTTTCCCGTGCGCGTTCCACCCACACCTCATCCCGGCTGTAATTGCAGTAAAACATGGCGCACGCATTGGCGCTGGCGGCATAGGCAAGAGCGAAGCTCGGGTCCATGCTCACTGCGTTTTCAAACATTTGCAGGGCAAACTCCAGGTCTTGCCGCGTTTGCCGCCGCGCGTAGCGTTTCCCGCGCAGGTAAAGATCATAGGCCTGCAAATTTTCTGTCGGCTTGATCGCCAGCGCCTCAAGTTCCTCCGGTGAAAGCGTCACCCGCAGCGCCTCGGCGATCCGGCGCGCCATTTCGTCCTGCACTTCGAAAACGTCTTTCATCTCGCGGTCGAAACGCTCCGACCACAGCGGAAAGTCAGTGTGCGTATCCACCAGCTGCGCGCTGATGCGCAGCCGCGCTCCAGCCCGCCGCAGCGTCCCCGTAAGTACATACGCCGCGCCCAACTGCTGGCCCACCTGCCCCGGTGTCACCTGCTTGTCCTTAAAGGCAAGAACCGTAGGGCGCGAAAAAATGTTCAGTCCACGAATCTTCGAAAGTTCGGTGATCACATCTTCGGTGATGCCATCACGCAAGTACTCGTCTTCTTTGGCGCCGCTCAGGTTCTCAAAATATAGAACGGCCACCGATTTTTTCACCGCTTGCTTTTGGACGCCCGAATCAGAATCGCTCTTCTCTTTCGTGCGCCGCGCGCTCGATTCAAGGTCCCGCTTCAGCCGGATAAAGTCCGTCTTCAGCTCGGTGGCCGTCTGGCAGCGCAGGTTCCGGTCCTTCTCCAGCGTCTTCTCCAGGATGCGCACAAACTCGGCGGGCAGCGCAGGATTCACTTCCGCAGCCGGCTTCGCATCCCGGTTCAGAATCGCGTCAAAGATCACCGCCGATGTATCGCCCTGAAACGGCAGCGTTCCCGTCGCCATCTGGTACAGCACCGTGCCCGTCGAAAAAATATCGGTCCGCGCATCCACCAACTGTCCCCGGGCCTGCTCCGGCGACATATAAGAGACCGTCCCAACCAGCGCTCCCGGTGAAGTCAGTTCAGCTCCGAACCCCAGCGTTTCCCCCTGCTCGACCGGCGTCCCGCGAACGTTCTCGCCAGCGCTTACTTTCGCCAGGCCGAAATCTAAAATCTTCACCTGCCCTCGCTCGGTAATAAAAATATTCGCGGGCTTAATGTCGCGGTGCACGATCCCCTTCGCGTGCGCCGACTCCAGCGCATCCGCGATCTGCATCCCGATCGGCAGCAGCTTGTCCATTTCCATGGGCTGCCGGCCCATCTTCTGCGCCAGCGTCTGCCCCTCCAGCAACTCCATCACGATGAAGTGCCGGCGATCGTGCTGCTCGATGGAGTGAATGGTGCAGATATTCGGATGATTCAGTGACGAAGCAGCCCGCGCCTCGCGCTGAAACCGCTCCAGCAACTGGCTGTCCTGCGCCATTTCCGCCGGAAGAAATTTCAGCGCCACGCGGCGGCCAAGCTGCGAATCCGCAGCCTCATACACCACGCCCATGCCGCCCGCGCCCAGCTTGCGAATGATCTTGTAATGAAGAAGCGACTCACCGATCAACTGATCCTGATTCATACCATCATGGCCCATAACCGTCGCTCGATGGTAGTGATTGCCCACTAAGGCCGTCAAGCCAAGATGCTCGTGTGGGGACGGACGCATTCGTCCGTCCGCCGAGCGAAGCGAGGCGGCTTCTTGGCAGAGGCCGGCAAACTGCGACACAACCGCTGTCTGCTTACGGCAAAACCTGAAATGCCGGATTGCTGTTACGTACGCCGCTTGGCGTAGTCACCGCAACTGTGCCGGTAGTCGCTCCCGTGGGAACTGTTGCTGTGATTTCCGTGTCCGAAACCACGGTGAAGGTCGCAGTTGTCCCGTTAAACGTGACGTTAGTCGACCCGGTCAGCCCATTGCCCAGGATGATGACGCGCTTGCCCACCTTGGCCGCCACGGGCACGGTCTCTACCAGCGGCCCAAGCCCGGTTGAGTAGCTGAAGACGATACCGGCGAAGTTGACGCCCCCATTGGTTGTTGTTCCGATGAACTCACCGTTGGTGGCCTGCGCCAATCCATACCCGGGGTAATATCCCATACAGCTGGAAGGAAGGCACAAGCTGTAAAGCATGCTGAACACGCCGCCCGAGGTGATCTCATACACTGTCCCGACGCTATTGTTTCCCCCACCCCCATTTGTGGTCCCGTAAAAGTTGCCGTCGCTGGCCTCGAGGAGCGCAGAGGTTGGGTAAGCGCCGTCAGTGTTGTCGAAGCTGTGCAGGATGATCAGCTGGTTGGTGGTTGTAATCTCGAAAACGGTACCCCACCCGTTTGCGTTTCCTCCGAACTCGGTGGTTCCGTAAAGGTTCCCCACTCGAGTCGTGGATCAAGCTGCCGAATGGGTATGCGCCATCGGCGCAGTTAGCCTGGGAGCAGAAGTTGTATAGCACTTTGAAAAGGCCAGCCGTCGTGATCTCGTAGACCACGCCCTGGCTATTGTTTCCACCCGAGGCCGTTGTCCCGTAGAGATTCCCGTTGCTGGCTTGCATGGGCCCGGAGAGGGGATAGGAACCATCGTTGCAGTTGTTCCTGGAGCAGAAGGTGTAGAGCTTTTTGAACTTGCCCGCGGTGCTGATTTCGAAGATGGTGCCGCCGTTGTAGACCCCGCCCCCGTTACTTGTCGTTCCATAGAGATTTCCGTCGCCGGCTTGCACCAGACCAACTGGATACTCGCCGTCCGAGCAGTTGCCGCCGGCCGGGCAAAAACTATAAAGCGTGGTCAGTTTGCCACCAAGCGTCATCTTGAAAATCGTGCCCGCATAGTACGCTCCGCCTAGATTCGTTGTGCCATAGAAATTTCCATCACTACCCAGCACCAGCGACGACCAGGGGTTCACCCCATCGGCGCAGTTGGCCGCGGCGCAAAAACTATAGATGTCGCTCAGCTTGCCAGCAGGGGTCACCTTGAAGACAGTCCCGCCGTTATACTTCCCGCCCGCGTACGTGGTTCCATAGTAGTCGCCGTTGGTGGCCTGAATCATGGATCCGTAGTCCGGATATTCTCCATTCGTGCCGTCGAAGGCCGCGAGAGTAGTAAAGGTCTGCGCCTGGGCGCACACCGCCAGGCTGAGGGTGATGGCTGCAACGGCGAGTGCCGCGTGGAAGATGAGCGAGCGCTTCATCGAATTCATAAATCGTTTCTCCTGAGATTTCAGCCGATTTTTTCCTAACGCTTTTCAGAAAGCGGAACAGGCACAGCGGCGAAAACACTACCGCCAATCCGCGTGAAAAGTTCTTGCTTCCCGGGGGACGATTCTTTCTTGGTCTTTCCAGTCGGCTTGCGTCGGGGGCTGGGCCGAAAATGAGGACCGAATTGTAATGCCTAAAAAGAATCCCGAATAGTGTGAAAGTTTTTGCAAGGTGGGAGCTTAGCCTCGGGCCATTGCGGGTGCTTGCAGAAGCGCTGCGGCCCGATACACCTGGGCCGCTGGACGGGCGAATGCGCCCGTCCCTACACGAGCAACTCTCCGCACATGAGTTGTGGAGTCGGGCAAGAAAAAAGGCACCGGAATATTTCCCGGCGCCACTCAATCTCGCGAGATGCGGTCAAGCGAGGGTTTTACCTACCAGTCAAACTTTATTTGCTCTCCGCGATGGGGCTAGCGCCCAAATCGCGGCGGCCATTAACCGCAGTGCGCGCCGCGCGCGCCGCCGGCATGTTAGCCGCAGCGGCTCCATAGCGCTCCAGCAGTACCGGAGCCATCGTGTTCTCCGCTTCCTTCACGAAGATCATCTGATTCTCCGAAGCCATATCCACGCGGACAAAGTCACCCAGCTTCACCTGCGCAGTAGCCACCAAATTCGCCAGCGGGAAAACCAGATGCCGCTCGATCGCCCGCTTCAGATGCCGCGCCCCATAACGCGGATCGGTGCCTTCCTTCAGCAGAAACGTCTTCGCGTCCGCCGTGCAATTGAACACAAACTGATTCGTGCCCGCAGCCATCAGCACGCGCTGCTGCACCATCCCCAGTTCGATCTCCAGAATCTGCGCCAGATGCTCATCCCGCAAAGTCTTGAACACCACAGTCTTGTCGATGCGGTTCATGAACTCGGGAGTAAACTTGCGCCGCGCCGCCTCAACCGCAGTCCGCTGAATCTTGTCGTCGAAGTTGTTGTCAACCTCCACAGCCTTCGGCGCAAAACCAAATCCGCCATCGACCAGATTCGTCATCTCGCTGGCCCCGAGGTTCGAGGTCAGAATAATGATGCACTGCGAAAGGTCAACCCGGCGGTTGTCGCCCAGCGTAAGCGTAGCCTTGTCAAGAATGCCAAGCAGCAACTGCCACAACGAGTCGCTGGCCTTCTCAATCTCGTCGAACAACAGAATCGAAAGCTTCAACTTCTCAGTAAACCATTGGTTCAACGCTTCCTGCGTCAACAACGGATGAGTCTCGCGATGCCCCAAATATCCCGGAGGCGATCCAATCAGCTTCGCAATCTCGTGCGAGTGCTGAAACTCGGCGCAATCAATCTTGATGCAGGCATGCGCGTCTCCGAACAAAGCCTCAGCCATGGCTTCCACAACGCGAGTCTTCCCCGACCCGGTCGGGCCCAGAAACAGCAGGTTGCCCACAGGACGCCCCGGCGCGTTCAGCCCCGCCAGAAACATCTGATAAATTTCAGCGACCTTTTCGACGGCCTGGTCCTGGCCAACAATGCGGCGACGCAATGCGGCTTCAAACTCTCCGGCATCGGCGCTGCGGCGGTTCGGATCGAGCACGGTTGCAAGATTCGTTCTCATAAAAGTGGCGTCTGTCCTGTCCCAGGCCGTATCCTCGGCCTTTCTACTTCTTTTTCCCGGACTCTCCAAGCCTTTCGACTCCATCTGTTTCAGACTGACAAATTCTGTCACCCGAAACCATGCCGCTAAGCCCGTCCCCGTTCAAGTCCAGGGTTACCTTGGAATAAGCAAGCGACTGGCCACGCCCTGAGGATGCATCGATCTCCCGAAAACCCTGTATCTGGCTGGATTTAGATGGCCGGCGACGATATTAGACCAACCCCGGCGGAAAGTTAAGAGGGGCGATGAGAAATACTTTGCGCAAGGTGGAAACCCTATTTCCGGCCTTGCAGTGGCCAGCACAACTCATGTGACGGGCGCGTTCGCCCGGCCAGTGGCCCAGGTGATCGGGCCACAGTCCGACCAGCAGCAAGACCCCGCTCCACAAGAAAGGGGGTGTCCCGGAGTAACTAGCCTGACCGAGAGGCGCGAGATAAATTCCAGTAAAGGTTAGTCCTGGAGGAACTTTGCGCCGCCAATCAGTTCTGACAATTACCGCCGTCTCGTGTGTTCTGTTCGCAGCAGCCGCCATGCGCCTCAGCCCGCGCCTCTCATCGGCCTTCGCAGCACAAGCCCAGAGTACGCCTTCACTGGTAAACGCGGCGCCCCAGAACGCGCAACTGCAGTCGGCAAACGTAAAACTTTCCACCGCCAAGAACCCCGACATTTCCCAACCATCGCTCTCACCCAGTCCCGGCACTGAAATCTATACCGCGAAGCGCGGCGAAAGCATCCCCGTCATAGCCCGCCAGTACCTGAAACGCACCTTGTTCCTCACATCCTCAGAACTAGCCGAAGCCGTCCGTCACGCCAATGGCAACCGCTCCGCCAACATTCTGAAAGCGGGCGAACAGATCATCATTCCCGGAATTCTCCCCGCGCCCATCGCCGAGAAAACAATTCCCGTCCCCAAAGACTTTGAAGTCCGCGCCATCTACTTGACCGGCATCATGGCCGCCAGCGATCATGGCGTTCGCATCATCCGTCACTGGCGCGAAGTCGGAGGCAATGCCGTAGTCTTCGACATCAAAGACAGCGACGGCAGCGTCACCATTCCCTTCGAGCATCCACTATTGGGCAAGCATCAGGTCTACATCCACGACCTGCCCAAGTTCGTCCACTTCCTGCACTCCGAAAACATGCACGCCATAGCCCGCATCGCCATCTTCCGCGACGAGCGCCTGGTAGTCGAGCATCCCGAATTAGCCGTGCAGTCCAAGAGAACGAAGCAGCCCTGGCGAGAAAACGGCAAACTGGTCTGGACCGATTCTTCCAACCCCAAAGTTCAGGAATACAACATAGCTCTGGCGAAATTCGTAGCCCAATCGGGCGCCGATGAAATTCAATTCGACTACGTCCGCTTCCCCGCCGAAGGCGACCAGAAGGACGCCACCTTCATCTACCAGACCGCGAACGATGAATCCGGGAGGCGGAAACCGGAAGCCGGAAGCCTAACCCTCCAGCGCTCTGACGTAATCACCGCCTTCCTCAAAAAAGCCTACGCCGAACTCCACCCCTCCGGCGCCCTGCTCTCGCTGGACGTCTTCGGAGTGATGGCCTGGCAACGCCCTGTCGATCTCTCCCACACCGGACAAGACATCGTCGGCATGGCGAAATACTGCGACGTGCTCTCGCCCATGATCTACCCCTCGCACTTCTTCGGCATGGATAACATCGCCCACCCCGGCGATGCCCCCGAACACTTCATCGGCGAATCCATGCAGCGCTTCGAGCTGATCACCCATCCTGACGGAAATAAGACCAGCGGCGTAGTAATTCGCCCCTGGCTGCAAGCCTTCCACTGGCGCACCAAAACCTATTCCCCCGAATACATCAAGGTCCAGGTAGCCACCGCCAAAGAAAAAGGGGGCGTAGGCTTCTTGTTCTGGAACGCCGCCAACGATTACAGCAAACCCTACGCCGCCATGCCCGAGATGAAAGCGGCCAAGGATAAGTACTTCCGCGGAGACGAATTGTCAGGGGCAACAGTGAAAGCAAGCTTAACCCCGGAAACAACCCAACCCGCAATCGCCCCTCTTTACTGAAACCAAGCACCTTCGTCATCCGAACCGGGCGCGAGCCCGGTGAGGAGCCTGCTGTTCGCTGCACCAGACAGAAATTTCGACTGCCCTATAATGGCGAATCATCTCTAACCCGGAGGCTTCATGATCTCGCGGCGGCAGTTTCTGGAAGCAGGCGGTTTGGCGGCAGGGGTAGCCGCGGTGTCGCATCGCCCACTGGCATCTTGGCGAGCACTCGACGAAAAACCGGACGAGTCTTCCCTTCCGCCATCTATCGCTCGCCTGAAGTCGCGAAGGAGTGAGGCTGATCCTATTTCGCGTGAGGAGCGGCATGAGCGCCAGGAACGAGCCCGCAAGTTGATGAGCGAGAACGCGCTTGATGCCATCGTGCTGATGGAAGGCACATCGCTCAGATACTTCACCGGTATTCGCTGGTGGGGCGGCGAGCGCATGTTCGCGCTGGTGCTGCCGGCAAAAGGCGCTGCGTTCTACGTGTGTCCCGCGTTTGAGGAAGGCCGGGCCCGCGAGCAACTCGCCAACGCGCCCGATGGCGGGAGTCCCGACGTGCGCACATGGCAGGAAGACGAAAGCCCGTACCAGCGCGTTTCCCAGGGACTAACGCACGCGGTATCGCCGGCGGCAAGCTGGGCATGGAAGAAACTGTGCGCTTCGTCTTCATGGATGGAATTGCCAAAGCCGCTCCGCAAGCCACGTTTACCAGCGCGACGCCGGTCACAGCAGGTTGCCGCATGGTCAAGAGCGCACACGAGCTTGCGCTCATGCATCTGGCCAATCAGGTAACGCTCGCCGCATACGAAGCGGTCTATCACGCGCTGCGCGACGGTATGACGCAACATGATGTGGGCAGTTTGATTGCGGCGGCCTATGGACAACTGGGCTTCCCGGGAGATGCCAGCGTACAGGTCGGCGAATACACGGCGCTCCCGCACGGCTCCGCCACCCCGCAGGTGATTCGCGAAGGCTCCATCGTGATGATTGACGATGGCTGCACCGTGGAAGGATATCAATCGGACATCACGCGCACGTTCGTGCTGGGCAAGGCTCCAGAAAAAGTCAGGGACAAGATGAATAAAGTCTTCGACATTGTGCACCGCGCCCAGGCAGCGGCGTTAGCGGCGGCACGTCCGGGAGTGGAATGCGGTGCGGTCGATGCAGCGGCGCGAAAAATAATCAGCGATGCCGGCTATGGGCCGGATTACAAATACTTTACCCATCGCCTGGGCCACGGCATAGGCATGGACGGCCATGAGTGGCCCTACCTGGTGCGCGGCAACCGTACCAAACTTCAACCCAACGTGACCACCAGCAACGAGCCCGGCATTTATATTCGCGGCGAATTCGGCATCCGCCTTGAAGACGATATGCACGTCACCGAGAACGGTGCCGAGCTGTTCACGACGCAAAGCCCGTCGCTGGAAGATCCGTTTAGGACGGCCTGAGTCCTATCTATTCCCGCCCTCTACTTGGGCGGTTCCACCCGAAGGTTATTGGTCACCGAAAAGATTCCGGGGACGCCGTTGGCGCGCATTCCGGCAAAGTTCTTGTCGGCTTCGTTGTCGACCACTCCTTCGAGGGTAACGTTGCCATTCTTCACGATGATGCGAATCGGCTTCTGCACACCCAGGGCATATTTCTCCAGCGCCGGGTACCCGTAGATCGCACGGTACAGTTCCAGGCGCAGACGATCATCCATGGGCGAGACGGGCAGCACCTCGATTTGGTTCACCACCTTCTCGACGCCTTCGATGTGCTTCACCGCATTCTCCGCATCGGACTTGAGCGTAGGCCGCACTACCTGCCCCATCAGCGTGACGGTGTAGCCATCCACTCGAAAGGTGAGGTAATCGAATACGCCGAACCAGGGCAGCATCAGAAGTTCGTGGCGAACTTCTTTGATGATGCGTTCTTGCGCCTTGGACGAAGCCTGATCGCGATCCTGAGCAAAACCCAGGGTGGCGAGCGATAACAGAGTAACGACGACAACCAACATCTTGCGCTTCATATGGCGGTCTCTCCTTACCCAAAATTTCTCCAGGCAAGGCTCAGTTTACTTCGTGCCTGGATGAAAGCGATGTACGTCGAAAACCCTATCAGGGCCTACTGCGTTTGCTGTAGCCCGCACCTCGTGGCAGAAATGGAGTCCTGCCAATTTCGATCGTAGAACAAAGAAAGTTGGCTGAGAACGCTGAGGGCGCGGAGAACAGAACGGGGCATCTCCGCGGGGGAGTGACGAACTGAAACTTCCCCAAGTTTTTCTTAGCGTCCTCCGCGTCCTCTGCGGTTTTCATTTGTCTTCCGGTATGATTTCTCTTCCGGTAAGAGGCTTCTCGATGCAGCATTTGAGTCCGCATGACGTTATGACCATGTTCCTGGCGCTGGCCACGCTGCTGGGCTGCGCCAAGCTGGCGGCCGAGTTGATGCAGAAGATCGGCCAGCCCCCGATTCTAGGGGAGATCTCCGTCGGGATTTTCCTGGGCCCAACGGTTCTCGGCCACTATCGCCCGCACATTTACGAAGCACTATTTCCCACGACCGGGCCAATGCCAATCGTGCTGGATACCGTGACCACGCTGGGGGTTGTGTTTTTCCTGCTCACCGCCGGTCTCGAGATCGACTTGCGCAGCATCTTCCGCCAGGGCAAGAGTGCTCTGCTCGTCAGCATATTCGGCGTGGCTTTTCCCTTCGGAGCCGGCTTCCTGGCCGCTGAGGTTTTTCCCCGCTATATGGGGGCGGAGTCTGGCGCCGATCCTCTGATCTTCTCCCTGTTCGTGGGCACGGCGCTCTCCATCTCGGCGCTACCGGTGATCGCAAGAATCCTGATGGACCTGAATCTTCTCCGCACCGAGATGGGGACGGTAATCATTTCGTCGGCAATGTTTAACGATCTGGTGGGATGGATTCTGTTCTCTTTTGTGCTGGGCATGATGCATCCTCCGGCAGGGGGAGGCGTTGCAGATGGGGTGAAGCACACCGTCATTCTGGTGCTGCTGTTCGTGGGCCTCACTCTTACGCTCGGGCGCTGGCTGATCGATAAGATTCTGCCCGTGTTGCAGGCGCACACATCGTGGCCGGGCGGCGTGATCGGGTTCATCTTCACGCTCACCATGGCGGGCGCGGCGTTCACCGAATACGCCGGTATTCATGCGGTCTTTGGAGCGTTTGTGGTGGGCATTGCGGTGGGCGAGTCGGGGCATTTGCGGCAGAGAACGTCGCAACACATTCACCAGATCGTGAACAACGTGTTCGCGCCGTTCTTCTTTGCCAGCATTGGGTTGCGAACGGATTTTGTCTCGAACTTTCACCTGGGACTGACCGCGACCGTGATCGGCGTGGCCTGCGTGGGCAAACTGTTGGGCGCAGGGTGGGGCGCGCGCCTGGGCGGAATGGACAAGACGTCGTCGCTGGCGGTTGGACTAGCCATGAATGCGCGTGGAGCCATGGAAATCATTCTGGGGATTCTGGCGCTGCAGGCGGGATTGATCCGGGAAAACATGTATGTGGCGATGGTGATCATGGCGCTGTTCACTTCGTTGATTTCGGCGCCCGCCATTCACTTCCTGATCCGGCGGAGGCGGAAACTGACCTTGAAGGATACGGTTGAGGCCAAGCTATTTCTCCCGAGCCTGAAATCAACAACCCGAATCGGGGCGTTGCGCGAGATGTGCGAAGTGGCGGCAGAGGCCGTGAGCAACGCGCCGGAGAGATTACTGCGCCTCGTATCGGAACGCGAGCGGGTGCTGCCGAGCGGGTGGGAGGAAGAATTGGCCGTGCCGACTGCGCGCGTGAATGGATTGACACGGCCGTTGGTGGTGGTGGCGAAATCGGATGGAATTGATTTCAACGCGCGCGATGGCAAGCCGGCGCGGCTGATTATCATGATCCTGACGGGAGATAATCAGTCGCAGCAGGATTTGCTGGGAGACGCCAGCGAACTGTTCAGCCGCAAAGAAGCGGTGGAGCGGGCGGTGAACGCGAAAAACTTCCTGGAACTGGTGGCGGCATTGAACGCACCGGTGCAGTAAGCGGGCGGGGAGGGCTTGGTTCCCGCCGACTGCACCGGCTGACTTGAAGATCAAGCCGAAACGCTGAGACCGCCGCTGCCTGTGGCAGTGCTCGACGGAGTGCCGGCGGCAGTGCTCGCAGGAGTGCCGGAAGAGGACGACGACGGACTCAGCAGGTTCAGAATAATTTCTTCGTTGCTGTTGGCAGGCAGATTGAGCGTAACCTGCTGCTGGTTGGAACCTTGCTGACCATAACTGAGAGAAACTTGCTCGCCTCCGCCGGCGGTCGGGTTGAGGTCGATGGTGATCTGCTGGGGAGTGGGGCTCACGCTGCCGCTGCTGCTAAGGTTGAGGACAATTTCGGGGCCAACCGCGGGGCTGGGGGTTCCAGGGTTCGGGAGCGGGTTAGAGATGGTGGAGGTTGGGCCGCCCTGGGCCTTTTCAAACGTGCTTTTGAGATCGCTGAATGCTTGTTGGGCGCCGGCCAGGTCTCCGGATTGCAGAGCCTTACCGATGGCCGTGAAATCCTGCTCGCGCTGCAAGTTCGAAAAGGGGGCGCCACTAGCGAACGGGCCGCCTTGGCCCAGTTTCGCGATGGCCTGAAAGGCAGACTGAGCCCCAGCCAAGTCGCCGGTCCCCAAAGCCTTTCCAAGATCATGCAGATCGGTCTGCCGGGTGTGAAAATACTGCTGGATTTGCTGGCTCAACGAACTTGTGGAAATGCCTGCTGTCGACATAAGTCTCTCCTCAGAAATTGTTTGATCTGACAAGGAACGCGGTGTAGGTTCTTGCCATCCAATGGCCATATCGGCTCAGCGGTAACAAACTTTAGGGTCGCAAGTTGAGCAACATTTGCCTACCGACGCCGTTCGATTCCGGCTACCGGCCTTTATTCTCTTCGTTCATTTGATCCTTAAACTGTTGCGCCGTGCCCACAAAAAACTCCTCGTATTTTCGCGGGCCCGAAGTCCCGGCTTTTTCCCCATTGATCTTGCCCCAAATAAGCCTGGCGGGGCCAGAGTCTGGCAGCGGGCGCCTGCCTTGCGCAGAGTAGTAATCGTAGTGATCGTGGGCCCATCCGTATTGTTCGGGCGAAGACGTTTGCAACACGCCGCTTGAGGAAATCTTAACGATGTATTGGCCGCCTTCCACCGGCAATGATGGCGCGCCTTGTACCTCAAACTCGATTCGTACCCAGCCGGTGTAGCCCTCAGGAATCAAGAAGTGCGACGCGCGCTGCGTAGAATTGCGGGTGCTCATGCCGAGCCACAGCGCAACAATCAACAATGCGAGGGTGAGAGCACTGACGCAGACTCTCGCGAACCGGCTTGCCCCCTGCGGAAAAATCCAGCTTGTCCGGCCTTTGGCATCCCTGAAGCTGACGATTGCGGAATATGCGGTGGCGACTGCCAACAGAGCGGTGGCTAGGTAGGGCAGTATCATTTGAAATCAGAATGCAAGCTTTGAATCCACACTGCTTGACTTCGAGTCCCTGCATTTTTGTCGAATTTCATGCGGATGGATTTCGCGAACGCCGGGCCGTAAAAACACCAGATCGCCAGGCAGGCGAGCAGCGCAAGTCGTGCGGCCGCATGCGGTTTGAACAGGCTGACATATGCGGCAAGCAAAAGGCAGAACGATCCCAATAAAGAAACCAACTCCAATGCATTGGGCCCAGTGCCTAACACCGACAAGGCTGCCAAGGTGTAGACAACATGGAATCCTGTCACTGATCCTGCAGCGAAATAGAGAAAAAACGGAAGCATATTTGAAATCATACCGCTCGCAATACAGTTGCACTGATTAGCCAGATGGGTGCCAGTAGAGGATCACCAGAAGAAAGATCAGTCCCACGAGTGCTCCAATGGAGAGCGAGAGAACAATTCCCTGACGGGTTGAGAATGATGTTTGTTTCTTTTTTCTTTTCGCTGCCTTCATGACTTCGGCCTGTCTACGCAAGGCGCGAAATCCATTTCGAGCCTCATCAGGGTTGGCTTTTGGTTGCTCCGGGGCTTCCCCCAACTGCCGCCGGAGTTAAGGCTGCGCCCCAATCTCAAAGTTCAAGGTTGAGAGAGAAAGCCGGTACTGGTACTGAGCGCCCACATAGCCGATGGCGGCATCAGTTTGCTGCAACTGCGCCTGACTGAGTTCGACGATCGAGCCCAAGCCGAGGCGATAACGCTCCTGAGCAAGACTTAATGCCAAGTCAGCTTGTTTGGCGAGTTCCGCAGCCACGGTGACTCGTTGAAAAGCGGTATTGGTGGAAAGCCACGCCGTGCGAACGTCGCGCACCACCCGGTCGCGCAGATCTCTCGTGTTTTCCGCTGCAGCTTTCGCGCGATAGTTCGCTTCCGAGGCCTGCGCAGTGAAAAGAAATCCGTTGAAAATTGGGACATTCATGTTCACCCCGACTGCGCCGTACCAACTGGAAATAAAATAGTTGGGAAAGCAGCCGCCGAAGCAGTCGGGGCGCACCGGAGTCGCTCCCGCGATGCCGAGCGCGCTGATCGTAGGCAAAAGCAGATCGCGCTGGGCGCGCCGGAATTTTTCCGCTGCCTGATGACTATAGGTGAGCGCCTGCAGATCAGGGCGTTGCTGCAAGGCCGTGGTGATGAGTACATCTACATTCGGCGGCGGGGGCGGAGGTTGCGTATCGTCATCGGCCAATTCGTATTGGACTTGTTTATCAAAACCAAGAACCGCAGCCAGCGCAGCGAGGGTGGAATCGACATTGTTCTGGGCATCGAGCTGCAACAGCTTGGCCTGCGATAGATTCACCTGGGCGAATGACAAATCCAGGTTTGACTTTAACTTGTTTTTCGCCAGTTCGTCGATTTGATGTTCTACCGATCCGCGAGTAGTCACTGTTTGTTGCGCCACTTTAAGCAGGGCCTGCGCCTGAAGCGCGTTGTAGAAGGCTTGATCGGTTGCCAGAACTATATCTTCGGTGGTCGCGAGCGAATTGGCGTTTTGAGCTTTCTCCAAAAGCTTGGAAGAGGATACGAGGTTCGAGGTTCGCCCAAAGTCGGTGATGAGCTGGCTGAGCGTAACTCCAGCGCCCGCGTGTTCAAGCAGGCGGGATGCGGTAAGCGCCCCCGCGCCGATGCGGCTGCCTTCGTTGGCGTCGACCGCGGTGAGGGCGCCGTTGAAGTTCGGCAGTTCTGCCGCGCGCGTTTCGCGATAAACTTGGTGTTGTGCCAGCGCAAGCAGACGCCCCACGCTGATGCGGGGATTATTCTTGATTGCCAACTGTTCTGCCTGCGCGCGGGTCAAACGCATCGGACCGTTGAGCGTTTGCGCGGCGGGCGCGGCTTGGAGATCAGCGGAGGAAACCGCCTGAGTTCCGGCCTCCCGCGGAAAACCGGAGCCCAGAGCCACCGTGGACAGTTGCACGAATTGCGGCTGTGGCGCGGAAGGTAGGTCTTCGGCGGCCCTCGCTTTGCCTGAAGATTGTGACAAGCCGCACTGAAGCAGAATCGCCCATACAAATAGCAACAATGTGCAGCGCATGGAAACATTCGCCCTGGTCATCGGGTTCCCTCTCGATCTCCTTCATGAGGTGCCGTGCGGGTCCGTGAGTGACTTCGGTCAGCGGGAAATTTCTGCTTCATCCCGCAACCTCCGGCGCCGGGTCCGCAGCGGTTTTCTTTCCGCGCTTGCCATAGACCAGCAGATAAGCCGCCGGCACGATAAAGATGGTCAACAGAACCGACGACGTGAGGCCCCCGATGATGGCGCGGGCCATGGGCGTATACTGCTCGGCTCCAGTCCCCAACCTCAGCGCCATGGGAATCATGCCAATGATGGTGGCCAGCGAAGTCATCAGAATCGGACGCAGGCGCACGCGGCACGCCGTGATAACGGCGTCAGCCGGCGACATTCCCTGCTTTTCCAGATTGTGGGCGAAGTCAACGATCAGAATGCTGTTGGAATCGGCGATGCCCACCAGCATCAGCACTCCCATCAGCGACATCACGTTCAGCGTGCTATGGGTGAGGGGAAGAATAATCAGCACGCCGACAAATCCCATCGGAATGGCCAGCATGATCAGGAAGGGATCGATGAAGGATTTGAACTGCGCCGTCAGAATCAGGAAGAGCAAAACAAAAGAAATCAGAAATCCCAACGCGAAGCTCTTGAATGACGCTTCCATGCCCTGCACCATCCCGCGGAGATTGATGCGGACGTTGCCTGGCATCTTGCCTTTGTCTTTGGCGAGGATGTCGCGCACCGCGTCCGTCACGCGTCCAAGATCTTCGCTCTTCGGAGTCACGTAGATGTCGACTGCGCGCTGAATCTGGTAGTGGTCTACTTCTGTCGGCGTCAGAATCTGTTTCACGTTCACAACATTCTTGAGCACCGTAGTTGGCCTGCCTTTTCCCATGCATGCCCACGCAGCGTGGCCCGTACTGGGCTGCGCCGGGCCGGAGGGGCCGCAGGTCAATCCTGCGCCCGGATCGCGCAGGGGAATCTGTCCCAGGTCAGCCATGTTATGAATGGCGGCGTCACCGTGCTCAAAGTACTGGACGGTGAGGTAATAGTCGTTGCCGCTTTTGCGATCGACCCAATAATTGGGAGCGATCATGTAGTTGGAATTGAGGGCAGTGATGACGTTATCGACGACGTCTTTTTGCGTGAGTCCCAACTCGCCGGCATGCACGCGATCTACGTCGAGCCGCAGCGCCGGGTAGTTCATGTCCTGCGGAATGTAAACCTCGCCGACGCCATGTATGTCGCGAAAGCGAGTGGCCAGGTTCTGCGCGATGCCATAGATCTGATCAAGATCGGGGCTGCTGACCTGCACATCGATCGGCGCAGGCATGCCCATGTTCAGAATCGCATCCACCATCGAGCCGCTCGAAAAGAATGTCCGGACATCCGGAAACTGGGTTGCGATCGCCTTCTGCACCCGCTCCATATATTCAAAACTGCTCAGGTGGTGGGGTTCGTTAAGCGCCACCTGAACGGTCGCGGTATACGGACCTGAATTCGTGGTGTAGAGCGCGGAGAAGTCCGGCACGACTCCAATGTTCGAGACCACCAGCTTCAGATCCTTTGGTTCTACCTCACGCCTGATCAGGTCTTCCACCTTTGCGACGTATTGATCCGTCATCTCAATGCGAGTGCCGGTTGGAACCTTCAGGTTGATGGTGAACTGGCCTGCATCGGTCTTCGGAAAAAATGCCAGGCCCAGCAGCGGATAAATCGCGAGGCTGGCGAGGAACACGCCGCTCAGCAGAGCCACCGTAAGCCCGGGACGCTGCAAGGCCCGCCGCACCCAGCGCTCGTAAAAGTCGAGAACCTTATTAAACATCCGGTTGAAGCGGGCGTTGAACCGATCCAGCCAGGAGTAGCCCGTGGCCGCCATAGGTTCAACTTCATATTCGTTTTCCTTCTTGTGCTCCGGCAGGTGCGGGACGGCCTTGAGGAAGCGCGAGCAGAACAACGGAATAACGGTCAGCGCCACTACAAACGAAGCCAGGAGCGAGAGACAAAACGCCAATGCCAATGCAGAAAAAAGAAACTTGGCAACGCCGTAGAGAAAAATGACGGGGAAGAAATCGACCACGTCGACCAGGGTAGCGGCCAAAATAGCCAGGCTCACTTCCGCGCCGCCGACCTCGGCTGCGACCCTCGGAGCTGCTCCCATCTCCAGATGGCGATAGATGTTCTCGAGCGAGATCACGGAATTGTCGATCACGCGCGAGAACGCCAGCGCCATTCCGCCCAGAATCATGGTGTTGATCGTCCCGCCCATCAAAGCCAGGATGACGAACGCGGCCAGCGCCGACAACGGTATGGAGAGCAGCACTGCCGACGTAGCGCGGAAACTCCCGAGAAAGACGAGAATCATCGCGCTGGTGAGAATCAGCCCCAGAAAGCCCTCGTGCAAAACCGTGTTGATTGCCTCCTTCACATACACGGATTGGTCAAAGACAATGCTGGTCTTCATCTGCTGCGGAATGTCGTAGAGGTGCTTGATGAGCTCGCGGACGCCATCCACTACCGCAATGGTGTTGGTGTCTCCGCCCTGCTTCATGATGGGAATGTAGGCGGAGTGCTGGCCATCGATGCGCACTATGTTCGATTGAATTCCGTGAGAGTCCTCCGCTTTCCCAATATCGTTGATTGTGACCCAGGAGTTCCCTTTCACCTTGAGAGGCAGCTCTCCCAACTGCTTCATGCTGTCGACCAGGCTGTTGGAGTAAACGAAATAATCGTACGGCCCCATCTTGACGTCGCCCGCGGGCAGAATCAGATTGGAATTATTGACCGCGCCTACCACATCCATCACGCTGAGTTGGCGCGAAGCCAGCTTGTAGGGATCGACGTAGACCATGATCTGGCGGTAGATTCCGCCGAAGACGCCGGGAATTTCCGCGCCGGGCACGACCGCGATCTGATTGCGAATTTGAAACTGCGCGTAATCGTGGAGTTGAGTTTCGTTGAGTCCCTCGCCTTTCACGGTAACCAGCGCCACAGGCAAACTCGATGCATCGAACTTGAGCACGACGGGAGGCAGCGTGCCCGGCGGCAAACGCTTTAAGTCGGCGAGAGCCAGGTTCGACAGCTCACTGACGTCGGCGTCCGCGTTGGTTCCGGGTTGGAAGTAGACGCGGATGATGCTGACGCCCAACATGGATCGTGATTCCATGTGGTCGATCCCGGCAGCCAGGGTGAAGAAGCGCTCCAGTGGATCGGTGATGTCAGTTTCAATGTCCTCCGGCGGCATGCCCGAATAAAATGTCGCCACCACCACTTCCGGCAAATTGATCGGAGGAAACAGATCGATCGGCATCCGCCAAAGGCTGGTTACACCAATCACCAGCAGCGTCAGACAGATCACGATGATGAAGTACGGATTGCGAATTGAGAACCCTGGCATAAAGTTTCTTCAGCTGCATTTGCAGCGGTCTCACGCCTCTATGATCGGCGACGTTTACTGCGCATTTTCCTCGTGGTACTGCATCACAGCTACGGTCTGCGGACGGACTTTCTGTCCGGCCTTCAGACCGCTGCGATCGCTTACCACCACCTGTTCTCCCTCATTTAATCCAGAAAGAATTTCGGCATCGCTGGCGGTTTGCAGTCCTACCTGCACGCTTCGCTCGCCCAGTTCTCCGTTCCCGCTCACCACGAAGACCGTGGTTTTGTCGCGCGCGTGATTTAGAGCCTGGATTGGCACAGTCGGAACATCGTCTTTCCGATCGAGCGAAAGCTCCGCATCGGCATAGAGGCCGGGAAGCAAAACATGCTCTGGATTCAGCACATCCACTTCGGTGTGCATGGTGCGTGTGTCTTCCCTCACATCTACCGAGAAGCGCGCTACCTTGCCGGGAAAGGTGCGGTTCAGCGACGGGACCCGAACATCCACATGGTCGCTCACATGGATGTAGCGAACGTAAGATTCCGGCACCGGAATCACCAGGCGGAAAAGATCGTCCCGCGACAAGCGAACGAGCGGCATGGCTTGCGTGCTCGAACCAGTTCCGGCCTGCATCAGTGTTCCGAGGTTCGCGTAGCGTTCAGTGACCACGCCGGCGAATGGGGCTGTGATTCTCGAATAATCAAACAAGCTCTGGTCGCGAACCAGTTTCGCCTTGGCCACCGAGAGCTGGCTTTGAGCCGCTTCCAAGGCCGATTGGCCGGCGTCGACTTGCGCGGAAGCCGCCAGATCTTTTCCCTGTGCGTCGTCCACTTCCTGCTGCGCGACGATGCCGGGCTGGCTTTCAAAGACTCCGTTCAGGCGCGTGTATTGCAGGTGAAGCGCCTTATACTGGGCCTGATAGCGGTACAGTTCGTTCTGGGCACGACTGACTTGATTCGCCGCATTCTTGATTACCGCCTGATCTTCCTGAAGCTGCGCTTCCAGTTCCGGAATTTCGAGGACGGCCATCACCTGGCCGGCCTTTACGTGCGTGCCATAGTCAACGTCGAGCTTCTTGACATAGCCCGCCTCTTTTGCATAAACGTCGATCTCTTCAAAGGGCACCAACTCGGACGACAAAGTCAGTTGCCGGCCGAGTGATTTCTTCACGACCTTGGTTACACCGACAGTGATCGCCGGCCCGCCCGCTTGAGCGCCTTCGTTTCCATTCCGCGAACAGGACGGAAATGCGATGGCCGTTGCGGCCAGCGCAGCGGTGAAACCAAAGAAGCGCAACCCCTTTGATCTGCGGGCGCGCATCGGTTTGCAGTTGTTGCAAGGTTGAGTCATCGAGTTTTCCTCGACCAGCATTCCCTGGCCGCTTTCTACCTGCACGTCCTCATCAGCTCGCACAGTTTTGCCACTGAAAAATCCTTTGACCGGCAAAACTCAATTATCTTTTGCTCCACCTGTTGCAATTTTTCCGCAGCGGAGGGAACCTTGGCCGCAACCTCGGCCGGAACGGTCAACACGCCGTGGCGGTCTCCGTGCAACAAATCTCCCGGATGCACTTCCATTCCCCCCACTCGAATTTCGGCCCCGACCTCAAAGATGTGAGCGTAAGCGTGGGAGACGGCGACGGTCCCAGCGAATAACTGAATGCCCATGGCCTGCACAGAAGGCAATTCGCGTACGGCTCCATTGGTCACGTAGCCGACGCAACCCAGGGCCTTCAAGATGGCGGCGTGCATGTCGCCAACAAAAGCTCCTCGCCCCGGCGGATCGTCCATATCCTGCAATACGAGGATGCGGGGCGGAGGAATTTCCAGAATGCGGTTCCAGAAATCCGCGCGGTCGTGAAAGGTGCCGCCGACCATGGGCGGTTCTCCGCTGCGCAGGCAGGCAGTGGCTGCATAACCCACCATGGGCGGCGAATCCGGAAACATGCAGCGCACGCTGGCATCGGCATATCCCGCGTTGCGCAGCCTGACGTGAAACGATTCGATCGCGTTCGCGACCATGCACGTATCAAACTGGCGAAGAGCGTCAAGATCTTCTTCGGTCAACCAAGGTGCAACCGGCATGGGTATTCCCCTTCCCGACTGAGTTGCCATCACAGATGCCAGTTCGTCAGATCAGGTTTCAACAATCCTGCAAGACGGACGCGGTGGCCACCCGGCCGGCGCCGTCTGCCTCGTGTATAGGCTGCGAAATGCCGCCCGACATACACTGCCGCCAACGGGCGCAAAATGCAACGAGCGAAAACGACTCAGCCTAAATAAACCTTGATCAAATCCATCAGGCTTGCTGTGAAATTACTTACGAGAGGAATTCTGAGGATGGAGGCGGGCGATTGTAGAGATTTTCTTCAAACAGGACACTTGGGACTGGAGGTCCGGCGGGTGCGATTCGAGGATAGGAACTGGGAGACTGCAACACGTCGAAACAGACCAGGGGAGGCAGCCAGTTGGCTGCATTCTTGGCCAGACGCTGCCGTTTCATTTCCGGCGCTGTGTGCGCGTGTACCGTCTTCACGCTGGACGATGAAGGAAGATCAGGCGAGGTGTAGCGCGTCGCCACGTTCACGGTCAATGCGCACACAGCCACTAAAACAACCAAGGCACACCAGTTCCTGTGCCGTTGACGATCGAAATGTTTTAGCGGTGACATCTTAGGAGATTACGAACCTCATTTGTTTGTAGCATATAAAACTGGGCCGCCGCAAGCAAGCCATGGACGTAACGGCGGTAACATGGCGCGATTCTTCACATCAGCCAAAGCGCGTCTACATCCACAATGACTTGGATGCGCGGAATTTTCTGTGCAGCTGCATGGGCCAGCATGGCACGCAGCGTCGCGTTGAGTTTTTCCCGGCTGGGCGACTTCAGCACGAAATGATAACGATAGTCCCGCTTGAGCCGCGTAATGGGCGCGGCAGCCGGGCCCAGCACGCGCACGCCTTCATGGCGGTTTTGCTCGAACCATTTCCCAAGCGTGCCCGACCACTCGAGCGCTTCGTCAAGCTTGTCGCTGCGGATGAGTACGTTGGCGAGTGCGGAGTATGGCGGATAGTGCATCCAACTGCGAAAACGCAATTCTTTCTCGTAGAATCCAGTGAAGTCGTGGCGGGCCGCGTATTGCACGGCGTAGTGGTCCTGAAAATAAGTTTGCAGAATTACCTTCCCGGGAGAAAGACCGCGCCCGGCACGCCCGGCAACCTGTGTAAGCAATTGGAACGTGCGTTCGGCGGCGCGGAAGTCGGGCAGTCCCAGCGCGCTGTCGGCCCCGACCACGCCGACCAGAGTGACGCCGTGAATGTCGTGGCCCTTGGCGATCATCTGCGTACCGACGAGGAGATCGAGTTCGCCTTCGCTGAGCGCGTTGAGCGTGCGCTCGAAATCTTGGTGGCCGCGGACGGTATCGCGATCGAGGCGGGCGATGCGCGCCTGCGGAAACATGCCGTGCAGAAGTTCTTCCAGTTTCTCCGAGCCGGTACCGAGAAAATATACATACTCGCTGCCGCAATGCCCGCAGGTTTTGGGGACGGGCGCGGTGTAGCCGCAGTAATGGCAAACCATTTTGTGCTCGCGCTTGTGGTGAGTGAGGGAGATGGCGCAATTCTGGCATTGCAGCGTCTTGCCGCACGTGCGGCACAGCACCACGGGAGAATATCCGCGGCGATTGAGCAGCACCATGACTTGCTCTTTGCGTTCGAAACGCTCTTTGATTTCCGCGGCCAGCTTGCGTGAGATGACCTGCTCATGGCCGGTTTCCTGGAACTCCTGGCGCATGTCGATAATCTCTACTTCCGGCAAAGGACGCTGCTCCACGCGGTCAGGCAACTCGACCAGCGCGTATTTGTTTTTCTTCGCGTTGAAATACGATTCGAGCGATGGCGTCGCCGAACCGAGGACAACCACAGCATTAGCCATCTTGGTGCGCACAACGGCGATATCGCGGGCGTGGTAGCGCGGCGTTTCTTCCTGCTTGTAAGAGGAATCGTGCTCTTCGTCGACGATGATCAGCGCGAGATCGGCAACCGGCGCAAAGACTGCGGAGCGCGTGCCGACGACCATGCGAGCATCTCCGCTCTTGATGCGGTGCCATTGCTGGGCGCGTTCCTTGTCCGAAAGCGCAGAGTGCAGGATGGCGACTTCGTCGCCGAAAATCTGGTGCAGATCGGCCGCGACCGCGGGCGTGAGGCCGATTTCCGGGACGAGCAGAATCGCGGAGCGTCCCTCTTCAAGCACCGCACGCATCCCCGCGAGGTAGACCGCGGTTTTGCCGGAGCCGGTGACGCCGTGCAGAAGTATGCCCGAAAACTTTCGTGCCCCGACCGCTTCGCGGAGGCGTTTCAGGGCGGCCTGCTGCGCCGAGTTGAAATCGAACTCGAAGGACGGACGCGGTTTGCTGCGCGAGACGGCGAAGGCCGCCGTTTCCTCGACGATTTCGATCAGACCGCGCTTGACCAGCGTGCTGAGCGTGGTTCGCGGAATTTCGAGCGCCTGCAGCGCCTCTGCCGGAACCCGGCCGCCTGAAGCCGCAAGAGTCTCGACGAGCTTTTGTTGATTGTCGTTCAGCTTTCCTTCAGCCGATTTCAGCAGTGCGATCCTGATCGTGCGCGTGGCATCCCGAACGGCGGAAACATCTTCTCGCACCAGCCACTTTTTTCGCACCATCCCGCTCAGGATTGATTTTGTGACTCGGGTGGCCGAGCGCAGATTTTCCTCTCGGGCCTGAGTTGATCCGGGCGCTGGATCTTGTGCAGCCAGATAATCAAGCACGCGGAATTCGGCGGCTTGCTCTTCCGGCGTGCGCCGCGAACGCGCCGACGATCCCGACATTCCGGCCAGGTGCAGCGCCAATTGGCCTTCCTTGGTGATGCTGTAAGCGACACGGCGCTTGAACTCCGCGTTCAGGGGCAGCATGGTACGAAAGACTTCGCCGAGCGGCGCGAGATAGTAGTCTGCAATCCAGCGGCCGAGACGAAGCAGTTGATCGTCGAGCACCGGCGATACATCGAGCGCGCTGAGAATAGTTTTTGTTTTGACGGAGGGCTTGCGGTCGTGCGTTTCAACAACAATCCCAGTCATGCGCTGCTGGCGGAAGGGCACAAGCACGCGGCCGCCGACAACAGGCGCGGCCTCGCCAGAGACACGGTAGGTGAAGACCATGTCGAGCGGCACGGGCAGAGCAACGTCGCAGAACTCAGGCATTGATTGGAAGGATAAACTACCGCGCAGTCTCCACTACGAACGGTCATCCCGAGCAAAGCGAGGGACCCTGGTGTCTGCCTGAGGCGGCATCACCTATTGCGCAGGCCAGAACCATGATCCCTCGCGTTGCTCGGGATGACACCGCTTCTAGTCGGCAGTCTTTTTCGGAGGCTCGATTCCCAGGTACTTCATCACCATCTGCAGATCTTTCCACGCTTCACCCTTTTGCCGCGGATCGCGCAACAGAAATGCGGGATGGTAGGTGACGGCCAGGCGCGCTCCCGGCCACGAAGCGTCGCTGCTACGAATGCCCGCGGGTTTGAAATCATAGAAACGGCCGCGCAGTTCCGACATGGGAGCATTGATGGCAAGTAGATTCTTCGCCGATACCGCGCCCAGCGCGACAATGACCTTGGGCTTGACCACCGCGATCTGCCGCATCAGAAACGGCGAGCATGTCTCACACTCATCGCGCTCCGGCGTGCGGTTACCCGGCGGCCTGCACTTCACCACATTCGCGATATAAACATCCTCGCGCCGCAGGCCCATCGCTTTGATCATATTGTTGAGCAACTGTCCGGCGCGGCCGACGAACGGTTCGCCTTGCGTGTCCTCATCAGCCCCGGGGCCTTCGCCCACAAACATCAACTCAGCCCGCGGATTGCCCACGCCGAAGACGATCTGTTTGCGGCCCTGTTTATGCAGCTTGCAGCGCGTGCAGTCGCCCAGATCCTCGCGAATCAGTTTGAGCGCCGCGACAGGATCGGCCACCCCATACTCCGGCTTCGGCGCGACGATTTCGAGAATGTTGTCCTCGGCGACAACTGGCACAGTGGCGGTTTTTCTGGCAGACATTTCCTCTCGCAGTTCTGGCGGGGATGAAAATGACGGTGAAGACAAAGATACCGAAGGGACCTCCGCGACCGCCGACTGACTTTCCGTCAGCCGCGAAAGCCCAGGCTCGCGCCGGTAAAAATCATAGATGCCCATCTCATGGCAGTAGCGCACGCGCTCGGCGACAGCGCGCCGCAACTCCGGGTCCAGAGTGCGCGCCACTCCTTAGTGCTCCACGTCAAAATAAATCTTCGTCGTGGCCCGATACACCACCTTCTTTCCATCCATTTGCATATCGAGCGAGTCCACATGCGCCCACTTGATGCCGCGCACCGTCTTCGCAGCCTCGGCCACGGCATTCGTCGCCGCTTTCGCAAAGCTTTCCTTCGAGGTTCCAATCACGTCAATAACTTTTTGCGTCATTACTTGCTCCTTGACAGAGGTTTGATGGAATTGTACAACCGCGGAAGGAAAACTCGCGCTTAGGCTTTCACCGTTGACTTGCGCCGCTCGCGAATCCGGACAACCTGGTCAAGCACGCGTTGCGCCACTTCCCACTTCGTGGTCTCAGGGACTTCGACAACCTCATCGTGGCTGATAACAGTGACTTCATTGCGATCGGAGTCGAAGCCCACGCCTTCACGCGAAACATCGTTCACCACGATGGCGTCGAGATGTTTGCTGGCGAGCTTCTGGCGGGCATTTTCGAGGACATTCTCCGTCTCCGCAGCGAAGCCCACGACGATCTGCGACTGCTTGCGGAGAGAAATTTCCTTGAGAATATCAGCGGTCGGTTCAAGCTCAAGCGAAATCGGTCCTTTGCGCTTTATTTTCTGCCCGGAAACGGATTTCGCACGGTAATCGGAAACAGCGGCGGCCTTGATGACGATGGTCGCCTGCGGCAAAAGACTGAGCACAGCCTCCTGCATCTGCTCCGCCGACTCCACCCTCGTGACTTCGGCGGCTCCCGGCGGCGTCAATGAAGTCGGTCCGCTGACCAGCAGCACGCGACCGCCGCGGCGAAGCGCAGCTTCCGCAATGGCATACCCCATGCGTCCGCTGGAGCGATTTGTAAGATAGCGCGCCGGATCGATCTTCTCGCGCGTCGGCCCGGCCGTGATCAACACAGTTTCACTCGCCAGATCCTGCGACGCGCCCAGCGCCTCGAGAACCGCAGCCACGACGGCGTCATTCTCGGCAAGCCGCCCAGACCCAGTCATCCCGCAGGCAAGATATCCCGAACCCGGGTCAACAATCTTCACCCCGCGCTGGCGCAGGATTTCCAGATTCGCCTGGGTCGCGGGATGATTCCACATATTGACGTTCATCGCTGGCGCCACCACCACCGGGGCCGTGGTAGCGAGATAAAGCGTGGTGAGAAAATCGCTGGCAATGCCTTGCGCGAAGTGCGCGAGAACGTCAGCAGTGGCGGGAGCGACCACGAGCGCGTCAATCGATTGCGCCACCGCGATGTGCTCAATAGCGGAGTCGATATTGGCTGAATCAGCGTTAGCAGCGTGCGCTTCGCCCGGCGCGAACATTCCGGTTATCACTTTTTCTCCGGAAAGCGCCGCGAAAGTGAGCGGACGAACGAACTCCTGAGCCGCGCGTGTCATGATGACTTGCACCCGGATGCCGCGGTCCTGCAGCAGGCGCACAATCTCGGCCGACTTATAGGCTGCAATCCCGCCCGTCACTCCGAGAGCAACTTTCATAGTAGTTGGATGCGGTTATTTAGATGCGGTTCGATCGCAAGCCGATTAGGCGTCGTGCCCGAAAGCCTGATCCAGCGCCTCGGATGCCTGTTCTGCCGCGCTGCGCGTTTCGGGGATCTCCCACTTCACCTTGCCCGCGCGAATTTCGTCCTGCGCAATGCGGCAGGGCTTGCGCGAGTTAGTTTGAACCACCGGCGGGGCTCCGGATTGTAGTTGGCGGGCGCGCCGGCGGCGACCAGAATATAGCGATAGTTGCTGTCGAAGCCTTCGATCAATTTCATGGATTCTCTCCCCTTGAATACCGGTTGCAAGATTTCGATTGCCGAAAGTTTTGGATTGCTTCGTTCTTCGCCAGGGAAGCCAAGAACTGCTCCCTCTATTCTCCCACGAAATTCAAGGTTGTGGGGGCGGCAGGCTTCAAATATGGTTACGGAGGATTAGCCCCTCCAGAATCGCCGGGCGGCTTAAACGAGTCCAGAATCGCTTTCAGGCGGTCGCGCATATTGGCCAGGCGGCAGCGGTCCGCGAGCGCCACGATTGTAGCTTCCTTGTCCGACAGCGTATTTTCCGAGCGCAGCAATCGCTCCGACTGCACAATGGCTTGTAAATTCTCGCTCGATTCCCCCAAAACATTATTGATCAGAATGTAATTATATCGGCCGTAATTCTGAATCTCATGACTCGCCATGACCAGGCGGCGCTGAATGACCTCTTCACCATCTTCGCCGCGTTTGCGCAAGCGTTCTTCCAGCGTCTTGCGATTCGGCGGCAGGATGAAGATGCTGGTGGCATCGGGGAGTTTTTGCTGGATCTGCGCCGCGCCCTGCACGTCGATGTCGAGCAGAAGGTCGTGACCCTTCTGCTCGGCCTCGCGCAGAAAGCGGCGCGCCGTCCCGTAATAGTTGCCGAAAACCTCGGCATGCTCAAGGAACTCGCCGTCGCGGACCATTTTCTCGAAGTCAGTGCGCGAGACAAAATAGTATTGCTTGCCATTCTCCTCGCTGCCGCGCGGAGCCCGCGTGGTATAGGAAATGGAGAAATCCAGATCACTCACCGACTTCAGCAGTTGATTGACAAGCGTCGATTTTCCCGAACCCGACGGCGCAGAGATGATATAGACGATTGGCTTATGCGCGGGAGAACTCATTCCAGGTTCTGCACCTGCTCGCGTGATTTTTCAATCTCCGCCTTCATGACCAGCCCGGCCTCGGTGATCTTCAACGCCTCGCCCGCCAGCCCGGATGTTTTCGAAAGCAGAGTGTTGGCCTCGCGATTCATTTCCTGCAGCAGAAAGTCCAGCTTCTTCCCTACTTCTCCTTGACTGTCGAGGCTGTGTTCGTCGAGCAGTCCCAGGAAATGCTGAACATGGTTTTCCAGGCGGACGATTTCTTCTTGAATGTCGCTGCGGTCCACCAGAAGCGCGGCCTCCTGCAGCACGCGTTCCCGATCGGCGCTGGCCCCCAGCAGTTCCTGAAGCCGCGATTGCAGCCGTTCCACGTAGTTCTGCAACACTGTCCGCCGGTGAAGTTGCACGGTCTTGACCGCTTCCCGCAGGTGAGCCATGCGCTCGCGCAGTTCCTGCTCAATGCTGCGGCCTTCCTGCTCCCGCATCTCGTTCAGGCGGTCGAGCGCTTCGCCCACTCTGGCCATCACAGCCGATTCGAGCGCTCCATCTGCGGGATCGCTGGCCGAGTCGAGCGCGCCGGGAATGCGCAGGATCGTGTTGAGATCAGGCTCGGCGGGGATAGCAAACTCTCCCGCCGCCGCCCGAAATGCCGCGATGTAAGCGCTGACCAGCGGGCGATTCAGCGCCAGCGTTTCGCCGCCGCCGCGCTCCAGGCTGAGCGTGACTTCGACGTGCCCGCGCGCGATTTTCTCTTTGAGCAGGCGGCGCAGTTGCATTTCGAGCGAGTCGGAGCCCGAGGGTAGGCGAAAGTGCAAATCGAGAAAACGGTGGTTCACCGATTTCAACGCGAGCGAGAAGGCCATGTGGCCGTTGTTCTGAGCTGCCGACGAAAGCGAGGCAGAACTGGCCGGCAGCGGACTGACGCCAGCCTCAGCGAGTTCGCCTTTGACCTGCGCAAAACCCGTCATGGAGCGGAGAGGCATAATTGATTCCAGGTTCCCGATTACCAATTTCTTATGGCTAACGTCAGCTGGGTTGCGCCGGTTCCAGTTTCGGCTCGAAATCGGCAAACTGCAAATCGTACAGGCGCCGGTATGTACCCAACCTTTTCATCAAATCGTCGTGAGCGCCGATGTCGGCAATGGCCCCATTCTCGATCACCACGATGCGGTCGGCGCGGCGCACCGTCGAAAGCCGGTGGGCAATCACAAACACGGTGCGGCCGCTCATCAGATTGTGCAACGCGGATTGCACCAGCGCCTCCGATTCGCTGTCGAGCGCCGACGTCGCTTCGTCCAGAATCAGAATCGGCGCGTTCTTCAGAATCGCGCGGGCAATGGCGATACGCTGCCGCTCTCCGCCGGAAAGACGCAGGCCGCGCTCCCCAATCATCTCATCGTACCCTGAAGGCAAGGCTTGAATGAAATCATCCGCTAAAGCGGCCCGCGCCGCGGCCTCGACTTCCTTCAGCGCCACATGGGGCTGGCCATAGGCGATGTTGTTGCGAACCGTATCATTGAACAATACGGTCTCCTGGGTGACGATTCCCACCTGCTCCCGCAACGAAGCCAGCGTCACATCGCGCACATCGTAGCCGTCAATGAGCAGGCGGCCCTGGGTCGCGTCGAAGAATCGCGGGATCAGGTGCACCAGCGTGCTCTTGCCCGACCCACTGGACCCTACAATCGCAACCACTTCTCCCCGGCGAACTTCGAGGTTGATGTCGTGCAGCACCTGCGCGTCTTCGACTTCGCTCCCATATGTAAAGCCGACGTGATCGAACTGGACGGTCTTCGAGAACGCCGGCAAGCGCTTGGCGTGCGGCTTTTCGCGGACATCATCTTCGATATCCATGAACTTGAAAATTTCGCTGGAAGCACCGAGGGCCTGCTGAAAGTTGTTGTTAAACAAGGCGAACTTGCGGACCGGATTATACAAAGCCAGTACAGCCGCGACGAACGTGACGAAGTCACCGAGAGTGAACTCATTGTGGGCAATCCTGCCCCGACCCAGTAGCAACAGCAACGCGATCGCGATCGCGCCAAAAATATCCATCAGCGGAGAACTGATGGCAGCCGCGGCCACGGAACGAAGATTGGCGAGAAACAAACGGTTCGCAGCCGCCCGGAATCGCGCAACTTCCCAGGATTCCATTCCAAATGCTTTCACGATCCGGTTGCCAGTGATGGTCTCGTGCAGAAGGTTTTGCACATCTGCCAACTGATCCTGACCGCTGCGGGTGGTCGTGCGGACGCGGCGTCCGATGCGTATCGCGGACAAAACAATAAACGGAACAAACAACAGCAGCACCCACGCCAGTTGCCGCCCCAACATCACGACCGCGGCTGCGATAAAAACGAAACTGAATAACTGCTGCAGAAACTCCGCCAGCACGCTCGACATCGCATACTGCACGCGCTCGATGTCATTGATGATGGTCGAGACCAGCGTACCGGTCGCGTGCTTCTGAAAAAAAGCCGCCGACCGCCGCAAGACCGAGTTGTAGAGATCGTTGCGCAGGCTGGTGATCATGCCGAAGCCCGCGTGGTTCACCAGGTAAGTGCCGGTGTAGTCGAAGACTCCCTTGAGCACCGTCGAGGCTACCAGCGCATAGGCCACAATCGTCCATGCATTGTGAAAATGAGTCGGAACAAAACGTTGGAGATAGATAGCATGCCCAGTGCGAGGAATGGTTAACAGGAGGATGTTTTCAGACCCTGAAGCGGGATTCAGCACGCGATCCAATACGGGCTTCAGCAAGACCAACCGGAAGGCTTCAAGAAAACCCACGCCAGCCAGCAGCAACACACCCGGCAGCAACTGCCACAGAAATGGAAACACGTAGCGGACGAGTCGCGTCAGTTGGCGCATACCGCTCCGCGCAGGCCGCAGTGGCTTACTGACGATGGCATAAACATGGAGTGCAAGGGCTTATTTTACTGCTGTCGTTGGTCGTTTGTCCCTTACTTCGGCATATCCCTGTGCACAACCTTCACGCGGTATCCGGCCTTGTGCAGTCGCTTGCCGACTTCCGCGGCAATCATCACTGACCGGTGCTGACCGCCAGTGCAACCAAATCCGATGGTCAAATAGCTTTTGCCTTCGTGAATGTAGTGGGGTAGAAGGTAAATCAGCAGATCGGAAATGCGCTGGATGAACTCCTTTGTCTGAGGAAATCCACGGATGTATTTTGCGACGCGCGGATCGCGTCCTGTAAGGGCGCGGAATTCTGGCACGAAATGCGGGTTGGGCAAAAAGCGAACGTCGAAGACCAGGTCGGCTTCTTCCGGCACGCCGTGGCGGAATCCGAAGCTTACGCTCGAAACCAGAATGCTTTTCTCCGTGGCCTGCTCGCGGAAACGCTCGGTGATGTGGGCGCGCAATTCATGCACATTGAACTTGGAGGTATCGATGACGATGTCGGCCAAAGCGCGAATGGTGGCCAAATGACGTCTCTCAGTCTTGAGCGATGCGTTCACTGGCGCGTCTGTGCCCAGCGGATGCGGGCGGCGCGTCTCGCTGAAGCGCCGCAGCAGTACCGCGTCGGAGGCTTCGAGGAAGGCGACCTTGGTCGGAATCATGCGCCGCACTGCCTTCAGAATTCCCGGCAGTTGCTCGAGTTTGGAACCTTCGCGGACATCGACCACCAGCGCGGTGCGGCGGATCTCGGCTGACTGCAACGCCATCTCGGCGAAGCGCGGAATCAGTTCGACGGGAAGGTTGTCGACGCAGTAATAGCCCAGATCCTCAAAAGCCTTGAGCACGGACGCTTTGCCGGAGCCGCTCATGCCCGTGATGATGACCAGTTCCGGGGCGTGCGGCGTGTCGTGCGCCTTGGCTTGCGCAAGCTTCTTCGCGCGGCGCGGCGCTTTCCCGCGCTTCGTCGATCCCGACGATTTCCGTGGCGGCATGAAATGGATAGTAGCACTGCCAGCGGAGCGCATGCGAGAGATCGAATTGATCCCTATTTCCTATTTGTCTAAGCCCTGCTCGGACAGGTAAGCTAATCGGCCATGAAGAAGTTTCAGGATCTCAGCGAACGCGAAATATTGGCCTTAGCCATTTCTCTGGAAGAAGAAGATGAGCGCGTGTACTCAGATTTTGCCGAAGGGCTGCGGCAAGATTATCCGGCTTCGGCGGCGATGTTTGAAGGCATGCGCGAAGAGGAATCGTCGCATCGCAGAAAATTAATCGAGATGTACCGGCAGAAGTTTGGCGAGCACATTCCTTTGATTCGGCGTCAGGATGTGCGCGGATTCGTGGAGCGTCCCGCGCTGTGGCTGATTCGTCCACTGCGCATCGAGGCGGTGCGCAAGGAAGCCAGCACGATGGAAGTGGAGACGCGGCGATTTTACGAAAAAGCCGCGGCCCGCACGCAGGATGCCAGCATCCGCCAACTGCTCGACGATCTTATTAATGAAGAACGCGAGCACGAAGAGCGCGCGCAAGAACTGGACAAAGAAAAACTTCCTGCGAGCGTAAAAGCTGACGAAGAGAGAGCGCAGCGCCGGCTTTTCGTTTTGCAGATTGTGCAGCCTGGGCTCGCGGGGCTGATGGATGGTTCCGTTTCCACGCTTGCTCCGGTGTTTGCGGCCGCTCTGGCCACACAGAAAAGCTGGGACGCTTTTCTGGTGGGGTTGGCGGCGTCGTTGGGCGCGGGCATCAGCATGGGCTTCGCCGAGGCGCTTTCCGATGATGGCAGCTTGACCGGGCGCGGGCATCCGTGGGTGCGCGGGGTGATCTGCGGGGCGATGACTGCGCTCGGCGGTATTGGCCACACACTGCCGTTTCTGCTGCGCGACTTTCACCAGGCGCTGTGGGCCGCGGGTGCGGTGGTGGTCTTGGAATTGGCGACAATCACATGGGTTCGGCACCGTTACATGGATAGTCCGTGGGTTTCGGCAGCACTTCAGGTCGGGTTGGGCGGGGTGTTGGTGTTCATTACCGGGTGGTTGATTGGGAGTTCGTAGTGCCGTCGTTCGTTCTTGGTCGTTGGCCGTCGGGCTTCCGGCTTCCGGGCATTGGGATGCTGAAGCTGGGAGATGACCCAGGCTTCGCGTTCGAAGCGGGCGCGCAGTTCAGTGCTGGCCACCAGTTGCGCGTTCAGAACTTTGATGGCAACCGTGCGCTCCAGGCGTGTGTCGCGGGCGCGATACACTTCGCCCATGCCGCCTGCGCCGAGCGGCGATTGAATTTCGTAGGGGCCAAGTTTCGTGCCAGAGGTCAGAGCCATGCGTGGGCGCAATTATAGCGCGTGCAGCAAACGTGAAGAGATATGATCGTCTGCGGTAGCATCTTTGCTACTCCATTCTCGGAGACAGGCTGGTCAGCCAACCGCTGCAGCCGCGAATACACACGGGATAAAAATTAGAAAAAGGTAAACGAGCATGAACGCGCAAACCATTCCCAGACCGACCAACTACCTGCAGCAATTTGACGCCGCCGATCTCGCCGACAAGCATCCTCTTGTGCGCAACTGGATCGACAGCGAGCCTTTGCCCTTTTTCAAAGAGCTGCGCGAGAAGCGCCCCATCCTGGCCACGCCCGAGTGCACGCTGGTCACGCTCTTCGATGACGTCATGGAAGTGCTGAGCATGCCGCGGATTTTTACCGCAGCGCTCTATCAGCCCAAGATGGAGAATGGCTACCTGATGGCGCATGATGACGATGCGGTGCACACGCGGGAGAAATCGCTGATGCAGGCGATGCTGAATCGGGACGATCTGCCGCAAGTCCGCGCGATGGTTGCGAAGGTTTCGAAGGACTTACTCGACGCTGCGAATGGTCACATGGAAGCAATCAACGATTACTGCCGCATGGTTCCAGCGACGCTGGTTCAGGAGTACTTCGGGCTCACCGGAGTCGACAAGCGAGACCTGATCGAATGGTCGTGTTGCAACCAGGCCGATACTTTCTATAACCAGCCCTTTGATCTGATCCCGGACGAACAACGCAAAGAGATTGTGGATCGTCATACCAAGGCAGGCGGACCATTCAGGAAATACATTGTCGAACTCATTCTCAAACGCCTGGCGGTGGTGAAGGCGGAACAGGGTGAGCGCGCAGTGTCGGCGCCGTGGTATCCGGTGCGGAAGTCCTTACAAGTGGGGGGAAAAGAAGACGGCAAGTTCACGGAAGACATTGTCACGCGAATGACACGCACGGCATATTCGGGAGGGTTGGATTTTGACATGCAACGGCTGGCCATCAATGCTGGCGGACTGTTGATTGGCGCCATTGAGACTACGTCTCAAGCGGTCTCGCAGGTGATCGAGTATCTGCTGAATGATGCCGAATGGCTGGCGGAGGCCAAACGCGCGGCGCAGAATGACAATCCGGCAGAGTTTGACGGCATCGTCTGGGAGGCCCTGCGGTTCGTGCCGATTTGTCATTTCCTGTTTCGCCAGACCGCCAGCGACTACACCGTGGCCAAGGGCACCGATCGTGCAGCCACGATTAAGGCCCGCACCAATGTTCTCGCCGTCACGCACTCGGCGATGTTCGACCCAAAGGCGTTTGAAAACCCAGACCAATTCATCCCTGGCCGCAACTGGTATCACTACTTTCACTTCGGTTTTGGGAGCCACGAATGCCTGGGCAGATATGTCGGCATGGTGATGATTCCGGAGATGGTGAGGCAGGCTCTGCTCAGACCTGGGCTCAAAGCAAGCGGCAGCATCGATTACCAAGGCGGCCATTTGCCGCAGCGGTACGAGCTTTCCTGGGATTGCCGGTAACCAACGGAGTGTTTAGCCTCGAGGGCTTAGAAGGGGTTGACCTGGGGGAAATGAATCTTCAGCCTGAAGCAAATGTAGAGAATCAGGATCGCGCCCAGCGTGGAAAAAATGAGGCCGGCAGGATGGTATCGATCATTCGCCGGTCGCGAAAACATGTGCGTAACGGCGCCGCCGAGGATCGATCCTATGATGCCGAGCACGATCGTCCAGAAGATCGCCATATGCTCGTGCATCACCGATTTCGCGATAACGCCCGAGATTAGCCCAATGAGAATGTACCAGACCAAGTGGAACATACTTTTCCTCCAAGTATTCGCCCGGATTCTGCCGCCGCTCGATTTCTGATTCCAAATTTTAAGGAACCGAAGAGCTACTGGCTGAGCAATATTGCACATGTCTGATTGACCCGCAGCCGAGCAATCTGAATCGGCAGCTGTGAAAGTTATATTTTCCCTGCTTGACAATAAGCGTTGTCTTATATAAGGTGTTGTTTATGTCAGACCTCGATGCCGCTTTTTCTGCGTTGGCCGACCCGACGCGGCGGGCCATTGTCGCTCGACTCGCCCACGGTGAGGCGACCGTGACGGAACTCGCCGCGCCCTTCGACATGACCCAACCCGCAATCTCCCAACATCTGAAGGTGCTCGAAGATGCGGGACTTGTCGTGCGTCGCGTGGAGGGGACAAAGCGCCCTCGTCGTCTCGCCAAGGCCGGCATCGAAGCAATGGACCAGTGGCTGGCAATGCTGCGCAAGGTGCTGGAGAAAAACTATGACCGGCTGGACGAGGTTCTGGCCGGCATGGAACGACATCAGAGAGAAGAAAAACGATGAGCCACTTGACGCTGAAGACCGAAGGAGAGACACACGTGGTTGTGACGAGGCGCTTCGCTGCACCCCCGGAGGCCGTATACCACGCCCACACGGATCCGAAACTAATCCAGAAGTGGCTTCTGGGCCCTGAAGGCTGGACCATGCCCGTGTGCATCAATGAGGCAAAGCCGGGTGGCAAGATCCGCTACGAGTGGACGGATGGCAAAGGTCACGGATTTCATCTGACCGGCGAATATCTGGAACTGGAGCCTTATACCAGGATCGTACACGTGGAAAGGATGCACCTGCCCGATCCAACGCCGGATAACCACGTTGAGACGCGCTTTGTCGCTGATGGGGATGGCACGCTGATGACCATTCGCATGACGCTCCCCGACGCCCAAACACGGGCGGTAATGCTGGCCACAGGCATGGAAAGGGGGATGGAAGCAAGCTACGTTCGGCTGGAGGGAATGATCTAGTTCGTCGGCAGCTTGCAGTTCGTCAGCCGAGGGGCCGTGTGGCAAACTGACTTCGCTCAGCGGAGGTGGTACAGGCCTCGTGGAAACTCCCCTTTGGGGCTCGGGCACTGCTGGCACGAGAGGGGTCCTTCGACTGCGCGGTTGATTCTCTTCGAGAATCAGCCGCTCCGCTATGGATGACGGGGCCAAGGCGCGGGCGCATCGGAAGTGTTCACTGGCGAACAGCGATGATCCATTTTCGGACAACGCTCAACGCCAGAGACATTCAGCTCAATGGCGTATCTCTTGATAAATAGACAATTTGGATACGCAAGGCCGGTTGGCACGGCAAATGCAGCCTCAGACGCGCTACGGTGTTCCTAAAGGGTTCCATGAATATCTTGCAGGACCTGCGGTTCAGCATTCGCACCTTGCGCAAGTCGCCGGGATTTGCGCTCACTGCCCTTCTGACGTTGGGGCTGGGAATCGGGTCGGTCACGGCGGTATTCAGCGTCGTGAATTCGGTTCTACTGAAGCCGTTCGCGTTTCACGACCCAGAACGTCTGGTGGTAATGCGGGAAGGGGCCCGTGAGCGGACCGAGCTGCCCGGTCCTGATAATTATCAACACTACCTGAATTGGAAAACCAATTCGAAGACCCTGACCGATGCAGCGATCTTTGAGAACCGGGGTTATAGCGTCTCCACAGACACCGATCACCCGACCATCGTCGATGGGCTGGAAATTTCCCCTAATCTCTTTTCCGTGCTCGGCGTGCAGCCCGTTCTAGGGCGAAGTTTTCTGCCCGCGGAGGCTATTGAGGGGCACGATCAGGAGGTCATTCTCTCCTGGAGCGCTTGGCAGAAATATTTTCACGGCGATCCTGCTGCGATCGGGCGCACGCTACGCCTCGGCGGCATCCCGCAGACTGTTGTCGGAATCGCACCCCAGGGCTTCAGCTTCCCGCACATGAGTGAAATGTCGACTGCGGTGGTACAGCGCGCCGTCCGCCCCTATGAGATATTCAAACCGCTCCCGCCCGATATGTCGGAAAGCGGCGACTACAACTACCTGGTCATCGGCCGCCTCCAGGCTGGGGTTTCCCTGGCCCAGGCAGAAAGCGAATTGAACGGTCTGCAACAAGCCTATGCGCGAACCGCTCACGGCACTGCCAATACCCGTGTTCTTGTGAAGCCGCTGGCGCAGGAAGTGGCGGGCCGGGTGAGTACGGCTCTATGGCTTCTGCTCGCCGCCGTAGGAGCGGTGCTGTTGATCGGCTGTGTGAATCTGGCCAACCTGCAATTGGCGCGCGCCGTGTCGCGCGAGCGCGAGATCGCAGTGCGGGCGGCTCTGGGCGCAGGACCTGGCCGCCTGCTATGGTCCACCGTCATGGAGAGTTTGCTGCTGGCAGTGGCCGGGGGCGCGCTCGGCATTCTGCTTTCATTTACCGGCGTGCGGCTGTTTGCGGCTGCCGCTCCCGCGAACTTGCCGCGTCTGGACGAAGTGCACATAAGCTGGCTGGCGCTGCTCGCGGCTGCGGGCCTGTCGATGATGACGGCGCTGTTGTTTGGCGTACTGCCGGCGCTAAAGTCAATCCACATCGATCCGCAGCGTGCGATGCAGGCCAATCCCACGCGCATCGCCAACACGCGCGAAGGCCAGCGCACACGAAATCTGTTAGTTGGCGGAGAAGTCGCCTGCACGGTGGTTCTGCTGATCGTCACTGGATTGCTGGTGCGCAGCTTCTCGCAGTTGCTGACGCAGCAACGCGACTTCGACGCCGGCCATATCACCCTGACTGGCGTGAACCTCTTCACTCCCCATTACGGTAATTCGCCAGAAGAGGCGGGCACCGTACGCGCGAATTTCATCGACCGCGCGCTGACCGACTTGGGCCGGCTTCCCGGGGTCGAATCGGTTGCCATGACCAGTGAGATGCCCATCGGCGGAGAAACCTGGGTCAGCAGCATCGTCCGCGCGGACCGGCCTGTCCCTGCCGGACAGGAACCGCTCGCGAACATACGCTGGGTGAGTCCGTCTTATCTCAGCACGCTAAAGATTCCGCTTCTTGCTGGACGTGATCTCGAGCCTGCCGACCAGAATCATCCCACCAACGTGCTTATCTCCGAGCAGACGGCGCGCGCAGCGTGGCCCGGCCAGGATCCGATCGGAAGAACGTTCGTGGTCGACGGCGAGACGAGGTACACCGTCGTCGGTGTTGTGGCCGACGCGCGCATCAACGACCTGAAGCGGACCGCCAGCATGGTGTATGTGCCGTACTGGCAGAATCCGTGGTGGAGGGCGTTCTTCTTCATCCGCAGCCCGCAGCCGGCTGCCGCATTGGCAGATTCGATTCGCCGCACTATTTGGAACATCGATCCCCAGGTTGCGATTCCCACGCTGAAATCCCTGGACGAACAATTGAACGACTCGGTAGCGACAGAGCGATTCCAGGCAATGCTGCTGTCAAGCTTTGGAATTGCAGCTTTGCTGCTGGCAGTGTTGGGAGTGTACGGGGTTCTGGCGTACTCCGTATCGCTGCGGCAGCAGGAGTTCGGCATCCGGGTGGCGCTGGGCTCGGATAAAGCTGCGTTGATGAAACTCGTGATGCGGCAGGCAGCAATCCCGGTCGTGGGAGGCATTCTGACTGGCCTGGCGTTGGCCTCAGGAGCAACGCGGTGGATCGCTAGCCTGCTCTACGAAACTAAGGCTGCGGATCCTGCCGTTATCGTTGCCAGTACCGCGGTGCTGTTGGTGGCCGCATTTCTTGCTGCCCTGCTGCCTGCCCGGCGTGCTGCCGCGGTTGATCCTATGCGGGCTTTGAGAACGGAATAATATTCTCTCTCCACTATATGACTTGCGTATTGATTTTGGTCTGCTAGCTTTCCGTTTAATGATCGTCAATCGCCTACCAGCTGGATTTCCTGGGAGTCGAGTTGATCGATGCGGGCGGCTGCTGATGCGGGCCAGCCACAGGCTCAGCAACGAAACAGCCGCCAACAATGCTACGCAGCCTGGCCACCCTTGCCAACGCCAGAACAAGTCGGTCAGTGTGGCGCCGAGGCTGCCTCCGAGATAGTAGAAGGTCACGTAGAGTCCGGCGGCGGAAGAGCGGGCGCGGCCGGCGATCGCGCCGGTTTGCACGGTGGCTGCGGCTTGCGCTACGAAGACGCCCGACGAAAAAATGGCCAGGCCGATGATGACGACGGGCAGCGATTTGGCCAGGGTAAGGAGCAGGCCGGCGATCATCATGGCGCAATAGAGAACGATGGTGTGGCGAAAGCCGAAGCGATCGAGAAAGCGGCCCGACTGCGGCGTGATGACGGCTCCGAGCAGATAGACGAAGAAGATGCTGCCCAGTTGCGCCGAATTCAGATGGAAAGGTGGCGCGGCCAGGTAGAAGTTCGCATAGGTAAAGCAGCCGACCAGCGCGAAGAGCGCAGCCGCGCCCATGCCGAAGTTGGCGAGCAGCCGCGGATTGCGCAGATGTTGCCTGGCATGATCGAGAACCTGCTGCACATGTTCGGCGGGCACAAAATTCTTCGCCAGAGGAAGCCACGCGCGGACCAGAATGCGCCGATCAAGTCGAGGACGGCAAGCACAAGGAAGGCCGCGCGCCAATGCCAGTGCGTGGCGATCATGCCGGAGAGAAAGCGGCCGAGAAATCCGCCGACCACGGTTCCCGCCATGTAGGAAGACATGGCGCGGCCCACGCCCCGTCCCGCCCATTCTTCATTGACATAGGCAAGCATGACCGCGATGACGCCGGGCACGAAGAGTCCCTGGGCGAAACGCCAGAAGATGAGTGCGCGCAGGCTGGTGGAAGTCGCGGCGAGCGCGGTTGGAATCGCCAGCAGGAACAGCGATGGCACGATGACTTTCTTGCGTCCGCGGCGCTCGGCGATCATCCCGATGATGGGAGCGGTTAGAGCGGTGGCAAAAATGGTCGCGCTTACCGTGAAACTGACTGCCAACTCTGAGGCGTGAAAAATCTCGCGCAACAGCGGCAGCAGAGGCTGGGTGCAGTAGACGTTGAGAAACGTGCACATGCCGGCCAGCATGGTCGCGACGGTTTTCCTGTCGAGTCTTTCCAAGAGAACTGAGACCCGTTTTTACGGCGCTTCGATCAGTTCCATCTTGCCGTCGCGAGTGCGGTGCAGGATCATTACTTTGCCTTTGGGATCGCGGAAGACGAAGACGTCGCGGTCGCGGAAGTGGGCTTCCTTGATAGCCTCTTCGAGGGTCATGGGGCGCATGGCTACGGCTTCGTCGGAGCGGACCAGGTGCACCTCGGTGGTCTTGGCCATCGGGAGGATAGCGGTGCACGGCGACCGGCACCGCGGTTTTTTCCGTCAAGCCGACTTTGGTTTGCGCGCTGGACTGTCCTCTTGCGGGGAGTGGCCGTTCCACTTCTTTACTTCTTCGCTCTTGCGGGCGGAGCGCTTCTTCGATTGCCAGCGCGTTTTGTATTTCACCGCCTGCTTTTCAAGGTGGTCGAGGGCTTCGCTGACGGCGATCATCATGTCCTTGGCTTGCGCCAGCCCTACCAGCAAGCCGTTGCGCGGGCTGATGGTGATCTCGGCTTTGTGGCGGTGCTTTTCAACTGCGAGGACGACTTTGGTTTCGAATTTATCGCCCAGAATTTTGCGGATTTTCGCGAGGCCAGTCTCTACTTCTTTGCGGATGGCGGGAGTTACTTCATAGTGCCTGCCGGTGTATTCCACGTTCATGAAGCGGCGCTCCTAGTCTTGAAGTGTGGGACCGCAATGGCATGACTCAGAACCTTAAGAATTCACATAAGGCATGAAATTCATTCTTCTTCCTCCGAAACCGCGCTCTATTTACTGTTCGGCTTCGAACCTGGATTTGTTTTCCTGTATTCATTAAAGCTGATGCGATTGCCGAACGGATCGATCACACGCATCGAACGCGCACCATAGAACTCGTCGTGAAGGCAGGGCTTCATGGACTTATAGCCCTTGTTTGTGACTTCGCGATGAAAATCCTCAATCCCCGTCATTTCGACAGACACGTGGGCTCCAGGGGAACCGTCGCCATGGTGCTCGCTGAGGTGAAGCCGCAACGCACCGCGCAGAAACCTGCATGTACATCGGTAGTCCTGGCTTAAACCTGTGCTCCCAGTCTACTTTGAAACCGAGGAAGTCACAGTAGAACTCGCGGGCCTTGGCCAGATCGAAGATGCGCAAAATAGGAACTGTCTGCAGGAATTTAATCTCGATTGCGGTTTGGACACTGGCTGGGGTGCTCATGACCTCTCCTGATCTACGTTGCCGACGGGCCCCTTCGATTTTCGCTCAGGCAAGCCGCCGGGGCGCCACTACTCCTTTACCCTGCGCTGATGGGTGCTCGGAATACGCATATCTTCCCGGTACTTCGCCACCGTGCGGCGCGTTACCTGGATGCCTTGCGACTGCAGGATGCGGGTTAGTTGCTCGTCGGTCAACGGACGGCAGGGTCTTCCTCGTCGATCAACTTCTTGACGCGACGCTTCAGGATCAGCAACGAGGTGTTGCCGCCCTCGGGCCCCTGCACGCTCTCGCTGAAGAAGTAGCGCAACTCGAATACTCCCTGCGGAGTGTGGGCGTATTTGCTGGCTACGGCGCGGCTGACGGTGGAAGGATGCACGCCGATCTCTTCGGCGACCTCTTTGATCATCATCGGCTTGAGCTGGTCGATGCCTCTTTCCAGAAAATCCTGCTGGCGGGCGACGATGCAGTAGCAGACTTTGGTGATCGTCTGTTTGCGCTGTTCGATGTTCTTGATGAGCTGGATGGCGCTCTTGTAGCGCTCTTTCACGTAGTCGCGGGTATTCTTGTCGTTGTTGTCGCGGGTGACCAGCTTTTTGTAGGCAGGGTTGAGACGAAGCTGGGGCAGGTCGTCGTCGTTCATCAGGACCAGCCACTCATCGCCGTGCTTGATGAAAGCTACGTCGGGCTCGATCAGGCGCGCTTGGACTTTGTTGTACTGCAAGCCGGGGCGGGGATCGAGAGTGCGGATGTAATCGATCGCCTGCTGCACGGCATCGGGAGGACGCCCGATCGCCTTGGCAATCTCCTTGTGTTGTTTGCTCTGCAGCGCGCGGAGGTGCTGATCGACGACGGCGATGGCATCCTGCAGAACTTGCGCGGTGCCGTTGCCGTGCTTCTCCGGCGCGGTCTCCATTCTTCGGTTGCGCCAGCTGTTCCTGGTGATGCCGCAACTGGAGAAGCAGACATTCGCGCAGCGTGCGGCAGCCCACACCCGGAGGGTCGAGCTGGCGAATTACTTCGAGAGCTTCCTGAAGATCGGCAGCCGTAAAAGTGGACTTGTAGACTGGGCGCGGAGGCGCGGGGGCAACTGCGGCTACGGCGGAGTCCGCAGTCGCCGCGGGAGGAGAAACCTCAGCCGGCGAGGTAACGGCGGGCAGATCATCCACTGCACCCAAGGAACTGCCGACGACCGGGTCGCTTGGAGAAAATTCGGTCGCACTTGCAGCGGCGCCGATCAGTTCGTTCACATCGGTCGCCGAAAGGCCGGCATTGGGATCTGCGTTTTCAGGAATCGTTTCATTCGATTCCGCTTCGTCCTGGCCCAATCCCAGAGCGGCGGCCTCACTGACAATATTTCTTGCAGCCGGGGCGTCGGCTTCGGGCGGCGCGGGCGGCGCCACTCCTAGCATTTCCTCATCGCTGGCGATCAGGTAGCCGTCTTCGTTGAGATTGCCGATGATCTGTTCGGCGGCCTCGCGCACCTCGCGCCGCAGGCTCAACGCGCCGAGTTGCCAGGCGAGGTGGTCGGTCAGCGTGGTGGGTTTAGAGAGGAAGTTCTCAAACGACGGGCGCTCGATCTCCTCCATCTCGCCGCGGGTGCGGTAGCCGGGATCGAGATAGTCCTGGAAGAAGGATCCGAAATCGATTTCTTCGAACGGATCTTTCTTTTCAGCAACGATTGGAGCTTCTTCGGTTGAGGTCTTAGTAGGGCGATCGCGGTCTTCTTCTTTGCGGCCGACTTCGTCGATCAAGGGAACGGATTCTTCGAGCTCTTCGAGAACCGGGTTCTCGACCATCTCGGCGTTGATCATGTCCTTGAGTTCCAGCTTGTTGAGCGCAAGGACGGACACCATCTGCACCAGACCCGGGGTGAGGATCTGGCGCTGCGATAGTTTGACGCTCAGTTTGTGCTGTAAGAGGACCATAAGAGTCAGTGGTCAGTGGGCAGTGGCTAGTGGTCAGTACTGATCACTGACCACTGGACAGTACTGTCCGGTTAAAAGTCTAATAAACGCAATTGGTTATGAGATTCAGTCTCCACAAGTCGCCCTCCGTCGAGCGAAAAGGCTTGCTGGATGGGCGTTTTCTCGAACGGCGACACGCTCAAAATCTGCAGCATGGTGGAAAGTTTCGCCTCCAGATGAAGCCGCTTGCGCACGATGGCCACCAGCAGATAGCTGCAGACCGCGATCCAGATTTGGGTCTTCACTGCGTTCTCCGAGGTTCCGTAAAAGGCTTTGACCCGGAGATTTTGTTTGATCCACTTGAAAAACAACTCGACCTGCCAGCGCCGGCGATACAGATCGGCGATCACGGATGCGGGCAACACGAAATTGTTGGTCAGAAACACCAGGCGCCGGTCGTGTTCGGCGTCCCAGTAGCGAATGCGCCGCAGCCGGGCGGGATAGCCGCGGGCGGGGTAGAACCACACCAGCGCGATGGTTTGGTCGCATTGCACGCCCGTGGTTTTGTCCACCGGATGGGACGCCAGCCGGGTAAAGCGGAAGTTCCTGCGCGCCCGGGTCACGAAGAAGGCGCCGTGCTCGGTCCAGCGATAGAGCCGCTGGAAATCGAGATAGGCGCGATCCATCACATAAAACGCGCCCGCCTCGGGGGTGAGCGCATCGAGCAGATTCACGTCGTGCACCTGCGCCGCCGTGACCCGGATAAAGGTAGGAATGGAGCCGCGCAGATCGAGCAGCGTATGCAGTTTGAGCGCGTGCTGAGCCGACTTGTAGCGCGCCCAGGGAAACAGCGTCATACACAGATCGATGATGGTGGAGTCCAGGGCGTAGACCGTGTGGGCCAAGTCCAGCCCCAGATCTTCGCGGCCATAGAGCTGCCGCGCCTGCGCGATGAGGACGGCGGCGAAGTCGGCATAGATGCGCCAGTCGCGGCTTTCGTTGGCATCGGCCAGAGTGCTGCGCGACACCGTGCCCCGAATGCCCAGGTGATACAGTCGCCGCTCTTGCGAGCGCAGGCAGGCGACGATGTCGCGCAGGCTCTCGCGGAAGGTCAACTGGGCAAACGCCATGCACAGAAACTGGTCCCAGCAGGAAAAACTTCGCACCCGGTAGTTGCCGTCGTAGCGCTGCACACATTTGCGAAACTCGGGGATGGAGAGATGGTCCATCAGTTGGGCGAACAGAGATTGTCCCTGGTTCATGGTGATCGCAATTCAAATCGATCACCGCCCTTTGCGCACCTAAGTTCCTATATGCCATTGATTTATAACCGTTCAACGAATTCTTAACCGGACACTAGTGACCACTGGACACTGACCACTGTTTTTCTCATACCAGCGAAAAGCTTTCCCCAAGATAGACGCGCCTCACCTCCGGATCACTGGCCAACTGCTCGGGCTGGCCCTGCCGGAAGATTCGACCGTCGTCGATGATGTAGGCGCGGTCGGTTACCGACAACGTTTCGCGCACATTGTGATCGGTGATCAAAACTCCAATGCCGCTCGCTCGCAGACCACTGATAATTTTCTGCAGATCGAGCACGGCAATCGGGTCGATCCCGGAAAACGGTTCATCCAGCAAAATGAAGCTTGGACTGATGCACAGGCAGCGCGCGATTTCGACGCGCCGCCGTTCGCCGCCGGATAAGGCGTAGCCGCGGTTCTGCCGGATGTGCTCCAGGCCAAGTTCATCGATAAATTTCTCCATCTTCTCGCGGCGCTCGTGCCACGACATCGGCTGCGCCTCCAGCACCGCGAGGATGTTCTCCTCAACCGTGAGTTTGCGAAACACCGAAGCTTCTTGTGGGAGATAGCTGATGCCATACTGGCGCGCCCGCAGGTACATGGGAACGTCAGTAATGTCCTGGCCGTCGTACAACACGCGGCCAGTGTCAGGGGGGATCAGGCCAACAATGGCGTAAAAAGTTGTTGTCTTGCCTGCGCCGTTCGGCCCAAGTAAACCAACAACTTCGCCCTGCTCAACGCGCAGGCTGACACCATTTACAACCCGCCGGCCACGATACGATTTGCCAATTTCATCTGTGGCCAGGGTACGCATTTATCTTGCCAATCAACGGGCCATTCGGGTCTGAGTTACCACAGGAGTACTTGCCTTGCCTTCTACGAGCACCCTATCATCGGCCCTGAAGAAAGTCAACGAAACCCCGGTAATCTTGCCCCGTTCGGCATCAAAAATGCTAGGAGGTCCGCCGGTGAGGACGAATTTGTCGTCAGAGGCAGTGTAGACCAAGGTTTGTCCTTCGGCCCGGCGGGTCGGTTGCACCACCACCACACTACCCTGTGCCACCATATGATCGAGTTGTCCGGGTCCGGCAAGTGCTTGATTGCTTGAGGTTTGGCTTCGCGGTAGAAGGTACGCATCCATGGTGTTGGCGGACGCGGTGAAGCTGGCACCTTTAGCGATTACTCCTCCCTCGTAGTGAGCGAGACGGTCAGCATCCGCATAGGTTAAGCGCGCGGATGTGATGGTCACAGTGGTGTTGCCGGCGGGCTTTTCCTCAGTTTTTTTTGGATACGCCTTACGTTCCCCTTCGGCCTGAGCCTTACCCGGCTGACCTTTACCCGGCTGAGCTTTTTCGGGTTGAGCGTTGTCCGGGTGAGCTTTGTCCGATCGAACCTGACCGGGCTGAAGCAGTTTCCCCTGAACCAGTACGGTGGAGACAGGTTGCGCTGCGGTGCCCTGCGCGACCAGGAAACGGCGATTACGGTCGAATTGAAGGGAGGGAGCTACTACGATGTTCGCGTCCTGCCACAGCCGCGCGTTGCCCTGATAGAGAGCGACTGCGGGCGAGTTGTGCGCCGTCATGGTTGCCGCCGTCACATGAATCGGCGAGGCGGAGGCCAGCAGCGCGCCGTTGGGTTGCTCGGTGAGTTCGCTGTAAGTGCTTTTGACGTTGCCGTCGGCGAAGGCATCATCGGTGACGCGATTGATGCGGATGGTCTTTGCAGTGGTGACCATGGAGCCTTCGGAGACGCGGGGGTTGCCCGTGAGCACCAGTATCCGGTCGGCGGGGGTATAGAGAGCCTTATCCGCCCATGCTTGGGTGCGTTTGCTCGGCCCCTGGCCGTCATCATAGGCGACGCTTCCCTGCTGGATGATGGATGAAATGCCTCCCTCGGGGAGAAATGCCACATCCAGCATTTTGCTGGTGCTCACGCGATCAGGTAAACCCGGCGACGCGTTGACGATCTTTGCGTCGGGTGCGCCGTGGATCGAAGATAAGCGGCCTGAGCCCTCGGGAGTCGCGGCAAATTTCGCATCGAACCGGCCGGCGGTGATCGCCGTGCGCTGGCCGGAAGTTTGCGCGCTTGACGCAGTCGAGTTCTGCGCCGGGGTGATCGTAATCTTCGCCGCGCCAGAAGTTACGGCGTGGTCTAAGCGGTTTCCTTCTACGACAAAGAAGTCAATGATCGGCGCGGTAATATCGTAATCCTGAGGCGCCGACGAACCCGCCCCTGGCGCACCGTTGCCAGTACTGTGTTGCGCCAGCTGAACTCCATCCATCGCGTGCACTTTCTGGAGTTCGTTCTGGCCCAAGAAAGTCAGGATTGCGCGTCCGGCATCGCCCTGCATCGGTTGTGATCCGATGCGCTCCAAGTGGACGTTGCCGGTCAGCGTCGCCGTGCGCAGCAGGTTTCGCTTGCCGGTAAGCAACATCTCGCCTTGGTCGGCGCGGGCGTGTAGTGGGTCGGCGTCTTTTCCTGCGGTTTCCGCGTTTACGTTCCCTATAGCCAGCACGCGCTGCACTTCGTTGTCCGGCCCGAGAAATAACGTTGCCTGTTCGGCCTCCACGGTTCCGCTTTCGTTCTGCAAGCGGGGATGATCGAGCACCGCTTCATGCGGATCGTGCGTGATTCTGGCATGCGTGGCAAAAAGGCTTTCGCCCTTCTGCCCGCTCATGGTCACATGAATTTGAGAAACCAGCGTAAGCAAGTTGGTCTTCCCGGAGTACTGAACGCCCACAGCCCATCCGCTGGCTTGCGGCGTACTGAAATCTACCCGCGCATCGGTGGTGGCATCGCCGCTCTCCTGGTTGAAGACCAGGTCCCTGGTCTTGAGGTGAATGGGATTCTTGAGTTCCCTCGGAGTGCCCTGGTCCGGTCCGGTCCCACCTGTTGGATTCGCTTCCAGATCGATCTGCACCTCGCCGTGACCTGTAACGTTGCCGGTTTTCTTGTCGTAGGAAAAGTCGTCGCCATAAATCTGATCGAAGCGGGAGGAATCACGGCCGTAGAGAACGATGCTGACGTTGCGCAGTTCGGCGCTTCCGTCGAGCTTGAATTGCTTGAGCTTGCCGGCCTGCACGGTGAACAGTGTCCGTTTGCCGTCGGACTTGGAGAATTGAAATCCATTCGCCGTCTGCTTGATGTCAATCCCAATCTTGTTGGGAATTTCCTTGAGCACATTGCGCAGGCGCACGCGAGCATAGAAATACGTTCCCGCTATCACCGCGATGAATAACACGGCGATGACGGCCAGCCAGCGGCGGAGGCGGTAGAAGGCGAGCGGCATCTAGCTTCAGTCTAATGCAAAGGAGGGGACACTTCCCGAATGGAGGTCACGGGAGTGTCTACCGCTGCCGCGGCAGAGTAGATGCAGCGGCCGGAGCCCAGAAGTCCCGCAGCGTGAGTTCCAGTCCGCCGAAGTCGGGGTGGTCGTTTTGGCCAATTGTGAAGGCGATGTCGATGGCGTCGCCGGCTAGCAGCGGCGATTGCTGCAGGCGTTCGGCCATGTGCCAGCCGAGGGCGTCGAAGACAGTTCTCAATTCTCGGTTCTCAGTTCTTAGTTGGAAACCTTTTGCTTCGGCTTTGTCTTCGCGCCGGATCGCTGCGCCATCCGGATGACAGCTTGGCGTTACCAGAATCGCCACTGCCGAGAGTTCTTCTCTGCCGAGACTGTCCCTGGCAGAATCAGGAGCAAATTCTTGGTGATTGTAGTCCCCCGCTTTCAGCTTCAGCTTGATGTGCTTATCTTTCAGAATTTTCGGGGGCGCGATCAGGCGCACGCTTCGGGCGCTGAACGCGGGCTCATGATTGCCTGTGCCATAGGGCTCGAGCAGACGCAGGGCCTGAAAGAGATCCGGAGTGATTTCGGCGAGATCCAGTTCCGCCTCGACATCGAGCACTGGATCGAAATCTGACGCCGTGAGCCGCGTGCGCGCGAAAGCATCCAACTCGGTTCGCAGTTGCGCCACGTTCGCGGATGGCATGGCGAAACCGCACGCGTGAGAGTGCCCGCCGTAGCGGGTGAAGAGCGTGTGCGACGACTCTACCGCCTCCAGCAAATGAAAGGGACGAATGGAACGTCCGGAACCAAACGCTTCTTCGCCTTCGCGCGCTATCACGATGGCAGGGCGGTGGTAACGTTCGACCACTCGCGTCGCCGCGATGCCGATGACGCCGCGGTGCCAGCCTTCGCCATCGACCACGATGCAGTAGGCCTCGCACAGCGCGGGGTCGCCGCTGATGCGCTCGTCAATCGAGCGCAGGATGCGGCGCTCTTCCTCCTGGCGTTCGGCATTCAGACGATCAAGCTTCCCGGCCAGCAGCCGGGCACGATCGGGATCGTTCACGCTGAATAATTCGATCACGTCGCGTGCAACGTCCATGCGTCCGGCAGCGTTAATGCGCGGCGCAATGCGGAAGGCAACTTCGGTGGAGGTAGGCGGACGTTTAGTAGAAATCTGTGCCACTTCGAGAAGCGCCTTTAGTCCTGGATTTACAACTCGGCGCAGAGCGTCGAGGCCCAGCTTGGCAAACACGCGGTTTTCGCCCGTGAGAGGGACGGCGTCCGCGATGGTCGCGATCGCCACCACTTTCATGAACGATTGCAACATGCGCGCATGATCTTTTTCGTGGAGGCGCCGCTGCATCAATCCCTGCGCCACTTTGAACGCAACGCCGGCACCGCAAAGCTGCTTGTAGGGATATTCGCATCCCGCCTGATTGGGATTCACCACCGCGTGCGCCTTCGGAACACCGTCCGGTCCGGGCAAATGATGATCGGTAACGATCAGATCGACGCCGAGCCGCTGCGCAGTCTGAGCGGGAGCAAACGCGCGGATGCCCATGTCAACGCTGATGATGAGGCGAATGCCCGCCGCCGCGGCGCGCTCGATCACGTCGTCGCGCAGATCGTAGCCCTCGCGAATGCGGTGCGGCACGTGAAAGTCGGCGGCGCCTCCGCAGAGTTCGATTGCAGTTTTAAGAATGATCACTGCCATCGTGCCATCCACGTCGTAATCGCCGTAAATCAGGATAGGTTCTTTGCGTTCGATGGCTGCATCGATGCGGTCGACCCCGGCGCGCAGACCGGTCATTTGCTCGGGCGCATGCAGATGAGCAACGGAAGGAAAGAGGAACCGGGCAGCATCGTTGGGTTCAGCCAAACCGCGGCGGATGAGCAACTGCGACAGCGTGTGCAGTGGGAAACTTCTTCGGGCAGACAAAAGCTGCGGTAAATCGCGAAGGGCGGCAGTCAGACTTTGCACTCGAACTGGATCTTCGGCGGCCAGTTCCCAGCGCACTTTGTCTTAGCCCTCGTCGTCCTGATCCGGTTCGTCGATGGGAATGCCGCCAAAATCTTCCGACACTTCCAGCAGGCGCTGGTAGCGGTCGTACCAATCGGTGCTGACTTCGCAGAGAAACATCGATCCCTGGTAGGCCCAGCCCAGCTGCAGAAATCCCACCTTGCCCACGTGTGCGCGCAGCCAGCGCGCATCTTCTACGTCGTCGCCGTCGGAAAACTCAGAGTTGGTAAGGCGTTGTACCAACTCGTCGAGTTCTTCGCGCTCCAGTTTCCAGGAGTGCATGGTCAGGAACGGAGCCGCTGCAGTCTTGGCCAGTTCGACAAAATCTTTCCAGCCGTCGGGATTCGTTCCCATCTCCCACATCACGCATTGCACTTCGTCGTAATCCACGTAGCCGTGGAAGCGGCTCATGCCATGGCCTTCGATGAAGGCGACCATATCATCTTTAATGATGGTTAAATCTTCTGGTGTGGGCGACATAGCGGACTCAAACCAGTATTGTATGCCGTTTGGGCAGGAACGTGCCAGCGCAGGCGGGCGGGGCACCTCCAGATTGCCCTCGATTGGGAGTCTCTACCAAACAAAACGGGGACGCCCGCGAAAGAACGTCCCCCGTCGTTGATCCAATCTTACCGTAATCTATTTGAGTTTGGCCTCGGGCAGTTCGCGGGTCCCCTCAATCCGAACGGCGTCAAGCGCCGAGGGCTTGAGACCCAACGCCCGCAGGATGGTCGGGGCCACCTGCGCGGTACCCACTCCGGCTCGAACCGTATGGGGTGCGAAGTCGGGATGGGACAACAGCAACATCACATTTGTGTCGTCATGGGAAAAACCGCCGTGCTCCGCCAGTTTCGCAGTGCTGCCTGAATACGTCACGCCCACGTTAGGGGTCACGATGATGTCGGGCGTGCGCGGGTCTACGGTCGGGTCGTTGTAGTTGATCGCGACGGCGGGGCCGTAGTAGATCTCCCCGAGCGCGATTCCTGTGCTAGAAGCATTGGCTTCGAGAATACCAACGCTGGCCAACGTGTCGGAGGAACTCTTCAGCCACACCAGCGAGACATCATCCTCCGTCGGTCCAATCCCGGTCGGATTGTTGGTTGATTCCGAGTATGGGATATAGCCCGCGTTGGAGAGCAGCGTCACGGGTGAGGTGCCGTTGATCGTCTGGCCGACGTAGCGGCTGGAGTCGATGGGCGACTGCCCGTGCTTCGCCGTGATCACAATAAGGGTCGAATCATAAAGAGCCTTCACCTTCAGTTCGCTTACGAATTCCCCAATCGCGGCATCGACAAACTGGATTTCACCCAGCAGCGCAGCTGTGGGTGTGCCGGCTGCATCCAGGTATCCCCCGGTCGTGCTGTTGCTCGCCTCGATCAGCTTCTGACCCACGCTGACCGCCTGGAAGTTCATGCCGAAAACAGTGGGAACTTGCGTGGTCTTGGTGCCGAGGTGGTTCTTGCCGTCGATCTCGTTGAGAATCGCGTTGACCTTCAACGTGTCGTAGCACTGAATGTTCTGGAAGCTGTTTGTCCAGGCCGTCAGGTCCGCGCCGGAATCGCGCATTGGGTTGCAGGCCGCGCCGGTAGGTGTAGTTACGCCGGGAAGACCAATGACCGTAGAGTTGATTTCAGGCGAGTAGAAATCGTCGAGGGCTATGGGCCCGAGGCCCGAGGACACCGAGGCATAGGCCGGGTGCTTGTCGGACCAGGCCGCGTATCCGCCAGCCGCATGAATCACGCTGAAGATGCTATTGGCGCGCACAAAATCCCATGGGAAAACCGGATTGCAGCCATTGTTCGGATCGCGAACCAGTTTCTTGGGATCGATGGAATTGAGGCCTCCGTCGGTCAGGGACGCGCCCGGAGCGCCGCCGTTCAGCTTTGTCTTGTCGATGTCGATGCCTTCTTCATACTCGGTGGTAGTGCCGGTTGGCGCCGCGTACGGCTTGCAGGGACCGCCGGCAAGGCCGTTGCCGGTGGTGATCGCCGGGGCGTCGTAATTCCGCGAATAAGCGACGTCGTAGTAAACGCCAGTCAGGGCCGGGCTTCCACCGGTAACGATGGCGGTCAGGCCGGGAAAGGAATCGGATGGCTTTGAAGTACTGGCCGCGACGTAGTTGATGCCCGTCTTCCCGAGTGCCGCGAGCGACGGGCAATAAGGAGCGCCATTGTTGACGGTGCTGATGCCGCTGACGCAGTTCGCGAAATCGACTGCGTGCATGCCGTCGATCCTGATCAACAGGACGCGTTTGATTTTGCCGTGAAAGTCATTGTCTTGAGCGATGGCAGTGCCCGCCACACAGGCTGCTGCCAGAGAGAGTAACACTAGTGTCTTTTTCATTGTGACCTCGGGATGATTTGACTTCCAGCGAAAATGGTATGAAACGGCGCGGGCTGGAATGTTACGGAAAGTTGAATTGTTCGTGAAAAATTACCTTAGGTTGTGGAAAATCAGACCTCAAACTGACTATGCATTCTCCGCGCTGGCCTCTTTCCCGCACTCCATTTAGAATCTTCTGTCCCGCTTTCATTCGCATCGAGCAAGAGGAGCGCACGCCTTGATCCCGCGTTATACCCGCCCGGAAATGGGCCGCATATGGAGCGACGAAAACCGCTTCCGCACCTGGCTGGCCGTGGAAGTCGCCGCGACTGAGACCTTGGCCGAAGCCGGCATGGTACCGAAAGAGGCAGCGCGGGCAATTCGCGAGCGCGCTGACTTCAGCGTGGAGCGCATCCACGAGATCGAGGCCGAAGTACGCCATGATGTGATTGCTTTCACCACGGCGGTCGCCGAGATCGTAGGGCCAGATGCGCGCTGGTTTCATTACGGACTTACCTCCAATGACGTGGTCGATACGGCGCAGGCGCTGCTGATCAAGCAGGCTTCGGCGCTGATCGCGCAGGATCTCGAACGTCTGGCGGAGGTGCTGGAACGCCGAGCCTGGGAATTCAAGGACACGCCCATGGTGGGGCGGACGCACGGCATTCACGCCGAGCCCATCACATTCGGATTCAAGATCGCGAACTGGTATTCGGAAACGCGGCGCAATATCGCCCGATTCACGGCGGCCGCCGAAGACATGCGCGTGGGGAAATTTTCCGGCGCGGTGGGAATCTTCGCCCACCTCACGCCGGAACTCGAAGAGAAGATCTGCGTGCGCCTGGGACTGAAGGCGGCAGCGGTTTCTTCGCAAGTAATCCAGCGCGACCGTCACGCGCACTACCTGGCAACGCTTGCCGTGATTGCGTCGACCCTGGATAAGATCGCGACCGAGATTCGCCACCTGCAGCGCACCGAAGTGCGCGAGGCTGAAGAGTTTTTCAGCGAAAAGCAAAAAGGTTCGTCCGCCATGCCGCACAAGCGGAATCCCGTGACCAGCGAGCAGATCAGCGGACTGGCACGGGTGGTGCGCGGCAACGCGCAGGCGGGATTTGAAAACGTTGCCCTGTGGCACGAGCGCGACATCTCACACTCTTCGGCAGAGCGCGTGATTCTTCCGGATTCGACCACGCTGGTCGATTATCTATTGAGCAAAACCACGAACCTGATCGATACGATGTTCGTCTATCCCGAGCGCATGCGGGCCAATCTTGAGAGCACGCATGGGCTGATCTTCAGCGGACAACTTCTGCTTGATCTGGTGGAGCACGGCGTCTCCCGCGAAGACGCGTATCGCATGGTGCAAACACATGCCATGCGGGCGTGGAAAGAAGGCCTTAATTTTCATCGACCTCGTGTTGGCTGACAAGGAAATTACGGGCAAGGTTCCGCGCAAGCAGATCGAGTACGCCTTCGACCTGCCACGCCAGATGAGAAATGTAGACAAGATATTTGCACGCGTCTTCGGGAAGCAGCGTCGCAAAATCGACCGGGCGCATAAAGACTTCGCCCGCTCGAAAGCGCAGGCGTTAAACACACTAATCCTCCTCTATCTAACCCCTCCGGAGTGCGAAAGTTGCGGTAATTAATCCCGCCTGGAAGAGCGCCTATCTGTGCATCTTCGCATTCATGCCCTCGCATCGAATGAATTAACCAGGCAGTTATATCGTAAGATTCGTCAATGGTCGGAGGTGACCTGTGACGTTAAAGAGAACATCGAAATTTATAGGCGGAATGGTGGCTGTGGGGCTGTTGAGCGCGACGCTGATCGCGCAGACCCCGGCGGCGGCCCGCTACGACAGTCAAATTCAAAACGCTGTCACCCACAAGCTGGCAGCGAAGAAGCAATTTAACGATGTGCAATCGAGTGTGGAAGACGGCATTGTAACCCTCGAAGGCACGGTCGATCTGTATCAGCGCAAGCTCGACGCCGCCAAGCTGGCTCGAAAAACTGCGAGCGTGCAGGGCGTGCGTGATCTGATCACGGTCGCCGGGCCGAATGTTCCCGACGGGCAACTTGAGCAGAAACTGGCCAGGAAGCTGACATACGTGCGGACCGGCTACGACAGCACATTCGACTACTTCACGCTCGGCGTGAAGGATGGAGTGGTCACGGTCGAGGGCGAGGACCGAACCGGCGTTGGCCGCGACGAAGCTCTTACCGATATCGCGAACATGCCCGGAGTGAAAGATGTGATCTCAAACATCTCGGTTGAGCCGGTCTCGCCGACGGACGACGGGCTGCGCTTGCGCACCGCACGCGCGATCTACCGCGATCCGGTGCTGAGCAAGTATGCGATCGACCCGGCGCGGCCGATTCGCATCATCGTGGAGAACGGTCACGTGACGCTCTACGGAGTGGTGGACAATGCCATGGACAAAACTGTCGCCGGACTGCGCGCCAACCAGATCCCCGGCGCTTTCAGGTCGAGAACAAACTGGTAGTCAGGGGAAATCCCGCGGATCAACCCGGGATGTAGTGGATGTAGCGGTGAATGGGCGCGGCGCAAGCTGCGCCCTTTTTTCTTAGAGCCGGTTGATCAGCGACGCAACATACCCCGCGCCGAATCCGTTATCGATATTTACCACGCTTACGTTCGAGGCGCAGGAATTCAACATGCCGAGCAGCGCGGTCAGCCCCTTGAATGACGCGCCATAGCCGATGCTGGTGGGCACGGCAATGACGGGAACGCCGACCAGGCCCCCGACCACACTGGGCAGCGCGCCCTCCATGCCGGCGCAGACAATTACCACGCGGGCTTTCATCAGCGCCTTACGATTGGCCAGCAGGCGGTGAATACCCGCGACGCCCACGTCGTAGAAGTGTTCGACTTCGTTGCCCATGAGTTCGGCCGTCACGACTGCCTCTTCCGCCACCGGAATGTCGCTGGTTCCCGCCGAAACGACTGCAACAGTTCCCTTGCCGTACTTATGCGAATCACGCTGCAGCACGATCGCCCGTGCCAGTTCGCGGTATTCCGCCGCGCGTGTTTTCTTTTTTACCGCGGCAAACTGTTTTTTGTCGGCATGTGTGGCTAACACGTTGCCTCCATGCTTTGCCAGCCTGGCGAAAATCTGCGCCACCTGCGCCGGAGCCTTCCCTTCTCCGAAAATCACTTCGGGCATGCCCGTACGCAAACTGCGATGATGGTCGACCTTGGCGAAGCCTAGATCTTCGAACGGCAAATGGCGAAGCCGATCCACGGCGTCGTCGGGCGTAAGTTTGCCCCGGCGCACCTGCTCGAAAAGTTTGCGGATGGATTCGGCGTTCACGGGCGGATTCCAGATTAGCATTGGTCGCAACAGTAGCGCTGGCGTCCCGCCGGCTCTGAGAGCCTGCTGTCAGCTTATCGAAGGAGCGGGCGCTACTTTGACGCGGAACGGAGCTTAGCAATGACTGCGATACAGACCTTGCGGGCGGCGCCCGGCTGGTTGAGATGCGCGAGGAACAACCGGCGCAGGCCGCTCGGCTTCACTTTGCCGGCAAGGTAGGCGGCGTAGATCTGATTTCCGATGTGGTATCCCCACTCCTGCGTGATCGATTCGAACGTAGCCTCATCCGCACGCAGTGCCGACTGTGCGGCCTTTTCACACCCAGCGCGCGACAACGTGGGCGCATCTTCTACCTGCGGTGCTGGCCGCGCAGGATAGAGCACGCGCGAGCCGAAATAAGCCACGGCATCTTCGATTACACGCGTATAAAAAGCGTCCACCGGACGAGCCACATTTGTCTCTGACTGCGCTCCGCTGCCGTTTGCGCCTCGCCCATTCAAACGATCGGGCAGCCCCCGGCACGCGTGGTGCAGAAAGCGGGCCGCATCTTCGGCCGCGTGCATCATTTGAAACTCGCGAATATGAAACGCATTCACTTCGGGAAGGTAGGCGCTGCCGCGCTGTTCCACGCTAGTCAGCATGGTTTCGAGCTGTTGCCCGCCGATTCCTTTACGCGAGAGCAACCGGCGCAACATCGCATCCGACGAGTTGCCATGAACCTCAGGCAGCATGTCGACCAGAAACTTAGGCTGCGTGCTGTTGTGCGGCGAATACGGGTTGATCGCGAGAAAGCTCGCCAGGCTGTCGATCAAATTGTAGATGGTGGGCGCGAAATCCGGGCCGCTGTCGCAGCGGCTCCACTGGTCGAGAAACAGGCGGTAGCTTTCGTACTTCTCCAGCGGCGTCGCGTTGAATACGCACAGGACATCATCGTTCACCCGCACCGCCTCGACCTTGTCGGCGCGTTCGCCGGCAGCGCGCCAATACAGCGCGTCGATATTCTGCAACACGGTGGTGATTCTGGCGCCCGGCATTTCCCTGCGCAACACTTGCGGAAGATGCGCGGGAGCAAGATGCGATTCGCCGAACAGCACGAAGATCGCGGCATTGGGATGCTGTTCGCGGATTTCCGCGATCTTGGCGGCGGCGTGACGATCGCGCGCGCCGATCTTGCGCAGGTTTTCGCGGGGCATGCAATCGAGGCCGTAGATGGCTTCGCCATGATCGCGAGCCGTTACCAGCAGTTCGTGGAACGGCGTCCAGTCGTAGCCCCAGTCGAGATCGAAGCGGACGCGCTGGCGCAGTTCGTTCTCGTCAATCTGGCGCCGCCACCATTCTTCGAGAATGTGCTGGTCGCGGGCAAAGATGGTTTCGACTCCGAGCACGACGCGGCGATCTCCGGCCAGCGCGCGCTGCTCGAGGAGCGATGCGGCATAGCGCTGGGCCGCAGGTAAGGCATGGTAGTCGCCAATCAGGACCACGTCAGAGGCACACAGCGCATCGTGTATCTGCTGGGAGTCGAGAACGGAATCATAGCTGCGGAAGGCCTGGTTGAACTCACGAAGATATTTGCGCCGGCTGTGCGAATCCTGGGCGCGGATTTCGCGCTCCACTCCGGCCAGCGCGTGGAGTTGCGCGGCGCTGCGGCGGGATCGCAAATTAATCGCGGATGCCATAAAAAGCAGCTTCTAGCTCCTATGCTTTAGCTACTAGCTTCTCTGTTCGTCTTGACTCCTATTCGGCGACTGCCTATGCTCCCCATTCGGAGGCATTTTTTGCTGAATCAACCGCCGCAAAACCTGACCATCGCGACCACCGGCGCCAGCGGATCAGTATTTCTGCGGCAACTGCTGCTCGCAGTTGACCGTGATGCTCGCGTTCACACCGTGAACTTCATCGCTTCCGACTCCGGCCTGCGCGTGCTGGCTGAAGAACTCGCCATCAAGGGACGAACCAATCTGGTCCGCCAGATCCTCGCAGACGAAAAGCCCTCATCCCGCGCCGCTGCCCTAAGCGCCTCATCCAAAATCACCTCACCTAAGATCAAAGAGCAATCGAACGCTGACATCGGAGCCAACGTGGCCAGCGGTTCTTATCCCACCGAAGCCATGATCGTGATCCCGTGCAGCGTGGGCACTCTGGCCCGCATCGCCAACGGCATCGCATCGCACCTCATCGAGCGCGCCGCCGACGTCAGCCTGAAAGAAAAGCGTCCGCTCGTGCTATGCGTGCGCGAAACGCCGCTCAATAAAATCCACATTCGCAACCTGTACCGGGCCGCCGATGCTGGCGCGACCATTTTTCCGCTGATCCCCGCTTTCTATTACCGGCCGGCAACCTTAGATGACATGGCGCGCGAATTTGCCTACCGCGTGCTCGCCCACATCGGTCTTCCCCAACCCGACGCCTTCCACTGGAAGGGCTGAATTATCAGGGAGTTACGCTTCTACATACAAAAAAGCATCTACCTAGAGGAAGATCGGACTTCGCTTCAGGGAGACCTCAAGTCTAGACAGTCAAAAGTGCGGGTCCCAGATGCCCGCTGGTCATGTACGACCGGAACGGAAGCGTGAAACCTGCGACGATCTCTTTACACCGCAGTCGGGCCGTGGAAATTGGCATCCGGAATTGTGGCGATTGGTGTGAGGGTTTTTCCTTAGGTAGATTCCTTTAAGCTTTCCAATTAGCAGAAGGTTGCACTGAACTTCTTTCTCTGTCGTTAAGTACTCATTCCTAGGCAGTTAGCCCGTCATTTTTCCACCGTCCGAAAAATTTACCCTCTAACATTCCGCGTTGGGATCAGCCAATCGTCTCCAACCCATTGATAAGGGGACGATTCGTTCCAGAATAGGCAGTTTGGCAAGCTGCTTGCACCATTCATCTCAACATTCGCGCACTCGTCGAGGAGGTGTATGAATTTATGAAAAAGCGATATCTGTGTTTAAGGCAATACTCAGTACTCTTAACGCTCGGAAGTTTGCTTGCCATTGCTCCGTCGGTGAATGCGCAAGAAGTGCCGCCTCATACGCCGCCGCCGGCGCCCCAGGCGTCAGATATCACCAGGTCCGAGTTGGCGAGTTTCGACGCTTTCCTGGACAACCATCCTGAGATCTCCGAACAAATGCGCGCGAATCCGTCTCTGGTCAACGACCGGGACTACGTCAACAACCATCCCGCGCTGCAAGCGTATCTGCAGGAACATCCGCAGGTGCGGGAGGAAATAAAAGAAAACCCGCGCGCCTTCATGCGCGACGAACGCCGCTATGATCGTCGGGAAGATGACCGCCGGGAAGACGAAACCACGCGGCGCGAATTAGCCAACTTTGACGCCTTCCTGGACAAACATCCTGAGATCGCAGAGCAACTGCGCAAGAACCCGCGTCTCGCAGATAACCAGGAGTTCCTTGAAAACCATCCTGCTTTGAAGCAGTTCTTGCAGGAGCACACCGGAGTGCGGGCGCAACTGGCCCAGGATCCACGCATCTTCATGCGAGAAGAAGATCGCTACGACCGCAGAGAAGGAGACAGGGACCGGGATCGAGATAGGGATGACATCACCCGGCGGGAGCTGGCTAACTTTGACGCCTTCCTCGACAAGCATCCTGAAATCGCCGAGCAACTGCGCAGAAACCCAGCTCTGGCAGACAACAAAGAGTTCGTCGAGAACCACCCTGCTTTGCAGCAGTTCCTGCAAGAGCACCAGGGCGTCCGGGAGCAGTTGGCGCAGGATCCCCGCATCTTCATGAGAGCGGAAAACCGCTACGACCGCAATGAAGGCGACCGGGACCGAGACAGGGATAGAGACAATGACGTGAACCGCCGCGAACTCGCCAGCTTTGACGGTTTCCTGGACAACCATCGCGAGATCGCAGCACAGCTATCGAAAGACCCATCCTTGGTCAAGAGTGAAGAGTACTTAGAAAATCACCCGGAATTGCGCGACTACTTGAAAACCCACACTGCCGTTCAGCATGAACTGGCAGAGAACCCGCAGGCCTTCATGAACTCGATGAAGCAGTTCGAAAACAGCGAGACGACCAACGGAACTATGAAGAAACAGATGGTAGACCCGAAGCCAAAGCAATAAGTTCCGCCGGAGTTGCGGCTGGGAGGTCGAGTTGAACGGCCTCTCAGCCACTTCATTAGGAACGGTGTGCGGCAAGACATTCTTCTCGGACGTTGCAGAAAAAGGGAGGCAACATGAAAGCCGGAGCGCTCATTGCAATACTCGTTCTCGCGATAGTCGTACCAGCAAGCGCAGGAAAAAAAAAGCATGGCGACAAAGCCATGATTGAAAAAATGGAAGCGGTGCCCTGTGGCGCTAAGGAGAAAGGCATCACCGGCCTCGGGAGTGTGTGGGCCTCAGCCGGCGTCACTCACGTGAACTCGGATGAGAAATTGTGCCCGCAGTATCTGATTCGGAGTGACGAGATGGAATATCACATCCGTCCGCTGGACAAAAAGCATCCGGTCATTCTGCCCGTCGGCAAGGAAGGAGAGTTCCGCGTCGACAAGGACAAACTCTTTTTCACAGTGGATGAAGGAGACCGGAAAACCAGGCCTTACCAGGTAGTCTCAATGAAGCCCACGGGAGGTGAACCAGATAAAGTGTCGGCCACCAAGCCTGTCACTCCGTCTCAATAACGGAGCAGCAGGCGATTGCATGGCCAGGTAAGTTAAGAGGACCAGCGTCAGAACCGTAGAACAGCTCCCGCAGAGAAGCGGTAGTTGATCTGGTTCGTGTGCAGACCTTCAAATAGGCTGCCACTGAATGCGTTGCTGTACAGCTTATTCAAATTGACGCTGGTGTGATACCAGTCCAACTGTCCCGGGCGAAGGGAGAGGTGGTGTGTGAGCCTGTAATCAACTCCGCCTCCCAGCGCCATCACGACGTCAGTGTAATTTGTGGCGCTGACCGGTACTGGAGACGTCACGCTGCCCGTGATCGTGCTTGCACCCAGACTTGTTCGCTCCCACCCGAAGAGAGTATGCAGGAACGGAGTGAGTTTTGATTTCGTCCGGTACGAAAACACCGGACCCGCCAGGAAGGAATATACGGTCTCTTTGGGAAGTCCGGCGAGTGTCCGATCCCTCGACGCCGTGATCGGCGAGCCGTAGCGGCCGCCAAAGTCAGCCGCAATTCCGAGCCAGCGGCCGGCATTGTATTGCGCTTCGGCATTCCAGCCATCGAGAAAATAGTTTCGCAGCGCGAATGGATTGGAAGTCTGCTGCAGATTTACGTCCAACAGCCCGCCGGTCAATCCCCCATGATCCGCACGTAACAGGGAATACCCGCCAAACACTTGAAGCTTTGGCGTTGCGTCTTGAGCAAAGGCAAACGAACCAATCAGGACGGTCAAAGTAATCGCTGCCGCAGCAAAGCGAACCATTCCACGTTCTCCCTTAAAACAGCGCATCTGAGGATAGCGCATCTTGAAGTCCACGTCCGCGAACAAACCGGAGTGTAGTTCGTAGATGCCTCCCACCGATTGTATCTATGAATCAGATTAAGAACCCAAACGTGCCCAGGCGGGTTGCACACAGGCCACATAAAAACGCCTACAGGCTCGAAATTCTGTCCAGCAAAATTCGCTAGGACCGCCGTTCGGGATCGATAGTCTGATCGAGATAGATCCAGAGCACGCGGGCAAACAGCGTGATCGTAGGCGCGAGCGGCAGAAACAGCACGACGGCCCAGATGGTATCTTTCGTGATCCACCAGCCAGTCACTCGCCAGAGCACTGCCGCGATAGCCGCGACAAACATAATCCCCAGACCATAACTGACGTACATGGCGCCCAGGAAATAACCGGGCTCACGCTCAAACTTGAGATCGCAGACCGGACACCGCTCATGCATCTTAGGAAATCCGCGGAAAATGGAGTAGCGAAAGATGTTCCCCGCGCGGCACCGGGGACAGCGTTGGTCAAGAATGTCTCCCACCGTTGACAGCTTTGAAGATGATCTCAATGGTCCTTCCATCCTCCAGAGTTCTAAGCTACCAGAAGGAGGGAGTACCACTCCCGGCACCCACTTTCGTGCCAGTTGACGCACAGGCCGGCTCCGTACTAATCTGCGTTTACACCGGAAAGGAGGTGGTCGAATGACAAGTTCTGAATGTGGCAGTAGTTGTGGGAGTCTAAGACCAGGTGAGGTGGCTGAGACTTAGAGCTGGTTGCTCTAAGCGGGGCTTTCGGGCGCGGATTTCAACCCAGCGCTGGAAGCTACAGCCCGCACACTAGCCGGTGAGTACGGAGGAATGCATCGCGTAGGTCGCGCGAAGGCTTTCTTCCTTGGGGCTTCGGTTATAGGCCGCAGTCCCGGCCCGGGAGTCGCCGTGAGAGGCCACGTAGAGTGACCACCTCTTGGTCAATCCCAAACAGACCACCGGACGGCCCGCAGGTTTACACCTGCGGGCCGTTTGTTTTTCGCGGCAGGCCGCTCTCGACTCGAAACATTAGGTTTGGCGCGCCATTCCAGACAAGAGCGGCGTCTCACCAAAACGTTGACAGCCGATGCCCTCGCGTAGACACTTACCACCATGGCTTCGCCCGAGCGGAAGCAGCGGACAGTCAATGATCACCTGTTCGGACCCGGACCGAAACGAATGCTGGCGCTCGACGGCGGAGGCGTGCGCGGGGTACTTTCCTTAGGCTACTTGTGCCGAATGGAAAAGATCCTGCAGGAACGCTACGGCAAAGATTTTCGTCTCTGCGACTACTTTGATCTCATCGGTGGAACCTCCACTGGATCGATTATTGCCACCACGCTGGCTCTCGGCTTGGGCGTGGAAGAAATTCAGGAACTCTACCGTAAGTTGGCTGCGGAAATCTTTAAGAAGTCGTTTTGGAGCCTGGGCCTGATCGGCTCCAAATTTCCCAAGGATCCCCTTGAGCGCGCTCTTCGCGAGAAGTTCGGCGAGACCACCCTAGGCAGTGACAAGCTTCAAACCGGCCTGATGATCGTTACCAAACGTCTGGACACCGGCAGCCCGTGGGTTATTCACAACAGCTCTCGCGGAATCTTTTTTGACAGCCCTGGAAAAGACTCTAAGGTAAAACCGAACCGGGATTTCGTTTTGCGCCAGTTGATTCGTGCCAGCACGGCCGCTCCCCACTACTTCGAACCGGAGCACCTGGAGGTGACGCGGGCCTGGAAGGTGCGTTCGTCGACGGCGGCATGAGCCCTTTCAATAATCCGTCGCTACAGATGTTATTTGTTGCCTCGCTCGAGGGCTTTGGTTTGAAGTGGGCACTGGGCGCCGACAATCTGTTGCTGGTCTCGGTCGGTACCGGTTACCGCGAGCTTCGTCTTCTCCCTGGGGATGTGCTGAAGATGCCGGCGGGCATGCTCGCCGTTCGTGCCCTGACTTCTTTGATGGAGGACTGCGACTGGCTCACTCAAACCATGCTTCAATGGATGTCGAATAGTCAGACGCCATGGCGGATCAATCAGGAAATCGGCGATCTGCAGGGAAGTTTGTTAGGCGGGCAGCAATGGCTGTCTTACTTAAGATATAACGTTCATCTTGTCAGTAGCTGGTTGAAGGAAGAGCTGAACATCGAATTGAGTGAGCCGGAGGTGGCCGCCCTGTTCGATATGGATGCTCCACGAAATGTGCAGAAGCTCAGAGAGATCGCTGACATCGCGGCGTTGAAACAGGTGAAACCGGAGCACTTTCCCAAGGGCTTCGATCTCGCCTGACTTGCCATAAGTTTTATTGAAAGGCGCATTAGCACGAGATATTTGCAGGACGTTACAGCTTCGAGGTGCGATACTTGGAATATAAGCCCAACCCCATCGATACTTCTGGAATTGTGCTGGATGATGACGTAAAGCGCGTGGCGGAATTCCTTGCCAGAAACACGCACGCGGTCTGGGCGCAAGAACGTATTGCGGAAGGCTGGCATTATGGGCCCGAGCGCGACGACGTCCACAAGAAGCATCCTGGCCTGGTGCCCTACGATGAACTGCCGGAAAGTGAAAAGGACTATGACCGGCGAACGGCAACCCAGGTAATGAAAACCCTGATGGCGATGGGGTACACGATCACGCGCGCGAACTCGAAGGGCGTTAGACCATAAATACCATTCGCATCTTCGTTTCATCTCCTGGCGATGTAGGTGAGGAACGCCTGCTCACCGAGCGGGTCATCGAGCGTCTCAAGGCGGAGTTTCAACGTGTGGTGACGATCGATCCTATCTTCTGGGAGCACGAGCCCTGCCGCGCCACCGCCACATTTCAGGAACAGATTCCCCGGGCGGGGCAATCCGACATTGTGATTTTCATTTTATGGTCGCGCCTTGGGACGCCTCTGCTCCGCCCCCTGCGTCCGGATGGAACTCAATTCTCTTCCGGCACCGAATTTGAATTCGAAGATGCCCTGGATGCGCACAAGGCACGGGGCGTTCCCGACCTGCTCGTCTATCGAAAGACCGCCGAACCCTTCACGGTTTTGGACGAGCACGTGGTCCAGCGTCTCGAGCAGAAAAGAGCCGTCGAAGCCTTTCTTAAGAAGTGGTTTTTCAGCTCAGAAGGCAGCTTTACCGCCGCTTTCAACGACTTCAAGGCTCCGGCGCAATTCGAAGAGCGGTTGGAAAAGCACCTGCGAAAGCTGATCGAGGGCCGCCTTCCTCAACTCCGGGCTCAGGGAATCGTCGAACCTCCGAAGGCGATCTGGACCAAGGGCTCTCCATTTCGCGGCTTGCAGCATTTCGATTTCGAGCACTCGGCAGTTTTTTGCGGACGAACCGAAGCCATCAGCGAGATCCTGGATGTTCTGCGCAGACAATCCAACGAAGGCTGCGCCTTCGCTTTAATAACCGGCATGAGTGGAGTCGGAAAGTCTTCGCTGATGCGGGCAGGCCTGCTCCCCACGCTCACCACCCCGGGCGTCATCGAGGGAGTCGGCTTGTGGCGGCGGGCGATCTTCCGCCCCAGCGATTCGTCGCGCAGCCTACTCGACGGGCTTGCCACCGCGCTCACCAAAGAAGATGCATTGCCAGAATTGTTGGCCGAGGGAACGTCGGTCGAGGAACTGGCTCGCATCATGCGCGCTCCGGAATCTCTTCCCCCGCTGATTCGCGCCCGCCTGCAGATCATTTCGCACGAAGTTTACAACGCCGAAAACTTGACCCGGCCCCCATCTCCCCGTTTCGCGTTGTCCATCGATCAACTGGAGGAGATTTTCACCACGCAGTGGGTAACGCCGGCGGACCGCACCGCGTTTGTTTCCGTCTTGAGCGCGCTGGCCCGCAGCGGCGTGGTCTGGGTATTCGCCACCATGCGCAGCGATTTTTATCCGCGATGCGGTGAAGTTCCAGAACTGCTCACGCTGAAGGCCAACGGTCAATACGATCTGCGCCCTCCCAGTCCGGGGGAAATCAGCCAGATGATCCGCTACCCCACTCGCGTCGCCGGCCTGCGTTTTGATGAAGACGTCAAGTTCGCCGACCAGCGGCTCGACGACGTCCTCAGAGACCATGCGGTTCGTGATCCTCAAGCTTTGCCCTTGCTGGAGTTCACGCTGGAGGAACTGTATAACAGCCGCGCCGAGGGCGGCGTTCTAACCTACGCAGCCTATCAAGCGCTGGGCGGGCTGGAAGGCGCATTGGCGAAACGCGCCGAGGACGTCTTCACCGCGCTCCCCCCTGCCGCGAAGGCAACCTTTTCCCAGGTGATGAGTTCTCTGGTCGTTTTCGGACAGGAAGAAACCGGAACCGCCGCCCGCAGGCGAGCATCGCTGGCAGAGACCTGTACAAGTCCCGAAAGCAAACAACTCGTGGAAGCCTTTGTGGTGGCACGCCTCTTCGTTGCCGATCGGGCCGACGACGATACCCCGGTCGTAAACCTTGCCCACGAAGCGCTCCTGCTGCATTGGCCGCGGCTGACGAATTGGCTGGCCCTGAACAAAGATCGCTTGCGAATGCGGGCGCGCATTGTTGCGGCGGCTACGTTCTGGTCCGAGCAGAAAGAGCTGCCTGAGTACCTGCTTCCGGCCGGCGACTTCCTGGCCGAGGCGCAGCAGATGCTGAGCGACCCCAGCAATCAGTTCGGCGCCAATGAAACCCGGTTCATTCGCAAGTCCATTGAAGAGTCGGGGCGCAAGCAGCGCCGAACCCGCGGCACTCGCCTCGCTGTGGGCGCGGCTGTATTCCTCGTTGTGGCCGCCGTGGTGGGGTACTGGGATGGTTTTGTCGCAACCCGCACCGAGTACTACTCCGCCTTTGTCAGGGTTCACACCCTTCCCATCGGTATAGGGCCGCTCAGCGAATCGGTTGCGAGCCATCGTCACTACACATTCAAGTTCTATAAAAAGGGCCGGTATGGACGCCTCGAAAAAGGGGAGCAAGTCGACGGCTATGACAAATTGTCAACCGAGCCCGGAGTCTTTCAATGGATAACCGGGTTTCGCGAACCGCTAACAAAAGAACAGAAAGTAAACGTGTGGAGATTCTTCTACAACGAGCGGGGGGAGATCACCGAAGAATCCTGGGAAAACAGTTGGGGAAAGGCTCTGTACCGGTTCAAGTACGCAACCCACGACGATCCCAACCAGGTGTATGCGCATTTCGAAACCCCGCAGGGCCTCCCTACCGCGCCCATGCCAGGATCCAACGCAACCTACGTAAAGTTCACGCGCAACTCGGCCGGGTACGACACAAAGATCGAATTTCTGTATAACGACGAGGGGAATAATCCGCACGCCGCTGCCGATATCGATGGAAACTACGGATATCGCATTGAGTATGACGGCAAAGGCCCGGCCACCAAGTTCGTCTTGCTGGGCGATAAGCTGTCGCCCAAATTCAATGACATCCTCAGCTTTACCACGGCAGAGGCCAAGCATGACAGCCAGGGCAATTCCACCGAAGTATCCTGGTTCGATGACAAGCACAAGCCTCTTCGCACCGGTGATTTCACCTACGATCAATATGGAAACCAGGTTTCCATGGTTCTGTACCAATACAACGACAAGGGAGAGAAAGCTCCCTTCCTTCGGCTCGAAACGGAATACGGGAATCGAGGAGAACTGCTTGCCAAGGTCTGGTCCGCATACAACAATGCAGACCCCTACCCCTTATTCCGGATCGAATACAACAACGCAGGCGACCCGACTCGCCAAATCTATCTCGACGCTAAACGACAGCCCGTCGTGAACCCGACGCTGGGATACGCCACGATAAAGTGGACCTATGATGCCAAGGGCCAGCCCACCGCGGCGGTCGGCTATGATGCCAACGACAAACCATTGGGCAGAATTCGCCCAACCATCACTGCGGTGGACAAGAGAAATCCATTGGATATCCGGGAGGGGGACATCATTGTCAGCTACAACAAAGAGCCCGCCTTCAGTTGGCTGGTGCTTTCCGACAAATTGAATACTACCGGAGGCGACCGGCCACTGGGCCTTGAGCGCAACGGTACCCGTTTGGTAGTTCAGGTCCCATCTGGCTACCTGGGGCTAACAATTCAGGACAAACTTTATCCATCTGCGGCGACGCCAGGCACGGAGGAGCAAGGGCAGCATGGAAACCAGTGATTACCCCTCGCTGTACGCCGCCAGCGATAAAGCGTCCAATCTAGCGAAGAAAAGACATTACCGGCTATTGGCAGCGCAGTTGCTTGTGTACACCATCATTTCCCTCGCGGCCATGCTGAGTGCCGGAGGCGGCGAGCAGGAAAAATTTTTCTCCAGGCTCTCGGCCTTTCTCCTGGGAGTGAGTCTGCTTCTTGCCTGGATCACCAAGGCTCAGCATTACGACCGCATCTGGTACGAGTGCCGCGCCATCGCGGAATCGATTAAAACTCTGACCTGGCGCTACATGATGCAGGCTGAGCCCTTTGGCCCCGGTCTTGAAATGGCCGCGGCGAAAAAGAAATTCCTGGTTGAACTGAAGGAACTCCGAAAAATCTATGGTGGAGGCGGAGGCAATCTCGCCGAATTTGGACCGTCGCCCGCCATCTTTTCGCAAACCATGGATAACACCAGAGCCGCGGCCTGGCAGGACCGCAAAACAAAGTATCTTCAGGAACGGCTGGAGCCGGAACGAGAATGGTACGCGCGCAGTGCTCGTGCCAGCACTAGAGGTTCGGAGCAGTGGCTCTGGCTGATCATTATTCTGCAGATCATCGCGTTTTTCTTCGCCGTAGTTCAGCCCTCCGTGAATCTGGCATTCTTAAAACCCGTTCCTCTGCTGATCACGCTGGCATCCAGTGTCACCGCATGGAATCAGGCCAAGCGCAAGGACGAAGTCGCGCAATCCTACCTGGGGACCGCGCAAGCGCTGGCTGAGTTCGAGGGCGTAGCCTCGCTTGAAATCGTGGATTCTACATCGTTCGAATCCTTCGTTGCCAATGTCGAGCAGACCCTCGCGCACGAACGAGCCACCTGGCTCATCCGCAAGAGCGTGCCGACGGGATTAAATTTTGATCACGGCGGCTAGGCAAATGGGTTGTCATCCCGAGCGCAGGTTGTCATCCCGAGCGCAGCGAGGGATCTGGGTGTTCGTTGGCGGCGGCAACACCGTTGGCGCAGGCAAGGACCAGGATCCCTCGCTCCGCTCGGGATGACAAGCGTAAAGGAATGACAAGCATAGAGACCGCTGCCTACAGAGTCTTCAAGTATTCGATAATCTGCATGCGTTCCTCTTCCGACAGCTTGCGCCCGATCACCCCGTTCTCCTTGGGGCCGTCTTTGAATTCATGACCTGCATTCGAGTTGCCCGGCAGATCGGTACGGAACTCAGTGCCGCCTTCGAGGAAGTCAGAGTTCAGGCCGAGTTTAACGGGATCGTATTGCTTGCTCCCCAGATAAAACACCTTGGGCCGCTCTGAAACCGGCCCGAGCAAAGCAAACAAATTCGGAACGGAACCGTTGTGAAGGTAAGGAGGCGTAGCCCAGACCCCATTGTGGGGTCGCGCCTTGTACGCCAGCGGCGCGATCAGATCGTTGGTTCGGTAGCCGTCCCAGTCTTCCCGCTGCTGCGGGGTAAGCTTCAGTTCGGCGTACGCCTGATCGACAACTTTCTGCGAAATATACATCAGGCCCTCGCGAGCGGAGATCGTTCCCAATCCCAGCGGCCCGCTATCGGCTTTCCGTTTGGCAAAGTTCTGCGCTTCATTGGGATCCGTTCCAATCTCGGCCAGCGGAACCATAACTACTTTGAAGAATTGTCTGCCCTCACTGTTGGTAAAGTTCGTCCAACGCTCCGGCTTGCGCCCCTCCTCCGAATACATCGGCGGCTGGTGGCAGTGCAGGCATAATTCATCGTAGATTTTCTTGCCCTTGGCCGCCTTCTCACGATCAATCTTCCCCAGGATGTCTTCGGGCCACTTCGGCGACCACACCCCTTTTCCGGGAGCCTCGCCTCCCAACAGCACTTCGATCTCATGCAGATTATCGACGTGTACCGTGTTATCGAACTGCTTTCCCGGGTAGCCCAGCAGGTTGATGCGCGAGCGCACGCCCAGCGCCTCGCCCACGTTTCTTCCCATCGGCTGTTGAATCGAGCCGTTGTACTGCACCCAGTCCATCCAGGATGCGTCCCAGACCGGCGGGAAGTTCACCGGGCCATCGCCATCGATAAGGTTCTTGTCATTGTTCAGCTCAGTTCCAAAAACAAAGTTGCCAATTCGAGCCAGTGCGTCGGTGCGGCCGTAACCTTCCGGAGTCTTAAAGAGTTTGCGGGTCGCCTTGAACTCGGTAAAGCTGGTGTCGAGATAGTATTTCAGGGCCTCGCGCAGCAACTCTTGATCGCTGGTCGGGTGGTTGGGTCCCAGCACTCTATCCGCGAAGCGCTGGAAGCGCCAGGGATCATAATAGGTCCAAGTAATCGCTAGACCGATAGCTTCAGTAAACTTTTGCAGCTCGATCAATGACGGCCCGGCATCCAGCCGGATGGCCTTTCCGCCATAAAACAATTCGCCAGTATGACAGGCCGCGCAGGTAAGGCCAAGCACGATGGTCTTCTGCCCGGTGTAGGGATCGACGAAGCGGTCATCCCGTGCGAATCCAACCGGCAAGCCGTCGGGATTATCCTTTGTCTTTGAGTCCGGAATAAATCCGAAGCCCTCAAGATAAGAATCATCTCTGAATGGGGGCGCGCCTTTGGTGCCTAACAATGGCTGTTCGAGCGCAAGGAACCACGCATAAGGCAAAAGCTCGCTTCCCTGCGCCGTGTGATAGAAACGCTGGCGCTGCTCCTCCGTCCAGTTCTGCGCCAGCCATGCCACTTCCTTCGGGCGGGCAACCTGCGGCACTTGCAGACTGTTGCGTATCGCAAAAATCGCAATTCCGAGGGATCCCACAATGATGACGATGAGCAACGCCAGCACAGAGTCCACGACCGGATGTTTGAGCCAGTGTCGTTTTTGCGGAGTAATGCGGTCGTCCACGTTAAAATAGGCCCCGCTCGAGGTTAACGCAAGCTACTGATATTACACCGTCCGTCAATAAGACCTGCAGCAGGGTAGTCGGTCAGTTTGAATTCGTTTTGAAAGGGCGCAGCTTCATGCCGCGCCGTAAATGCCTCAAGATCAAAGCACGGCTACTGAAAGCGATATCCCGGCTTGGCCGTGCAGCGGTAGACTCGCCCTTTGTCGGGATTCACAACCGCATCGCAACCCGCCCAACTCAGGAAGAGTGACGGCCCCAGCGGGAAAATAATGGTCTGCCCATCGAGATCTGCCTCAATGCTGACGCTTTCTGCCGTCGAAGGCAGCGTAAAAGAAAGTCCTTCCCCCAAAATGACGGGATACGACCAGTGCTCCCTTTGACTCACCATGGGACGATACACTTCTGCCTCCAACACAAACGTGGCGGTGTCAGACCAGTCGCGCGCCGAGACGGTGATGATTTGTCCGCCCTGCGAAAAGTGGTCGGCTTCAATTCTTGTAAAGGGACAAGGCCCGGCAATGCACGACGCGCGCGCGTTGCGAAATTGATTGCCCGCGCCGGCATCCAGAGTAACCGAACCAATGGCCGCCTTCCATTTGCCGTCAGGCGAACAAGGATGCTGCCCTTTGCAGGGCACGTTGCCTCTGTTCTCGATATCGAAAGTCTTGACCGCGCTCCCAATATTCAATTCGGTTTGACCCTTTGCCGTGTACCTGACGCGAATGTTGGTCACCTTAACTTCCGGTTGATTCCGCGGAGCCGGAGTGTTTGACAGCGGAACGAGATGGACCACGTACAATTGGTTGGTCACGTATTCGTCCAGACTAAGCGGGCGATATTGCGGATGGCTAAAATCAAGAACAATAGGGTGCCCTCTGCGAATGGGCTTACGCAGTTTGAGAACGAAGAGCCCGGAGGCATCCGTGGTGGCGCCGGACGGAGCAAGATCGCCGGCAGAAACGGCAACGCCTGCGATTGGCAACTGCTTGCGAGGGTCTGTATCCTGGACGAGGACAGCCCCCCGTAGCGTAACCGGCCTCTGCCAGCCAATCAGCGCCACGACTCCAGCCGTAAGCAGCAGGACGAACGATAAAGCGATCCCAGCTTCGATTTTGTGAGCGCGAGTCATTCGGATCGTCAGCGGCATCTATAAGATGCCGCCCTGGCTTCGAACGTTTCAGCCTCGGGCGGCAACGGTGGATACTTTATCGGCATCCTTACTTGCTGTTGTAGATTAACAAAATAAGGAATTTGTCCATTCCTTATCCGTAGATCGCGTCGAGTTGTTTCTGTCATTTTCCAAGTTGCCTGATCTAAATTGTCATGATCCAGACTGTTATTGTGACGATCACTGCGCGCGCATGACTGATTCCGACCCCAATCGGCTTTCGCGCCGGCAGGTTCTGCGTCAGATTCTGGGAACCGGTCTTTGCCTGCCTGTTGCAGAGTTTCTGGCGACATCGCCCACCGAAGGCCAGACCTCCCCAGCGCGCGGTCCTGCCGCAGCTCCCACTCCTGCTGCGCTTCCCACTCTTTCACCGGAAGACGATCAGTTTCTGAATGACGTCGAGACCGCAAGTTTTCTTTTCTTCTGGGAACAGGGCAGCCCGAAAACCGGCATGGTCAAGGACCGCTGCAACGTTCACAACCCAAATCAGCCCGCCGCGGCCAGCATCGCCGCAACCGGTTTCGGTCTTACCGCTCTCTGCATCGGGGACAAGCGCGGTTTCATCCCCGCCGGCGCCGCGCTGGAGCGTGTATTCGCCACCCTGCGCTTTCTGTGGAAGAAGCTGCCCAATCACCGCGGGTTTTTCTACCACTTCGCCAACCAGGAAACCGGCGAGCGCATGTTCGACTCCGAAGTTTCTTCCGTGGACACGGCCATTCTGCTCTGCGGAGTTCTTACCTGCCGCGAGCACTTCCACCATGCCGGCGTCACACAGCTCGCGAATCTGATCTTCAACCGCGTGGATTGGACCTGGCTTTCCGAGGACACGTCCCTGCTGACCCACGGCTGGACCCCGGAAATCGGATTCCTTCCCTCGCGATGGGATTACTATAGCGAACTGATGATGATGTACCTGCTGGGCATGGGATCGTCCGCCTACCCGCTGAAGCAGGAAACGTGGAACGCGTGGAAGCGCCTGACATTCGAATACGACGGCATGCGCTATATCGGATCGTTTGCGCCGCTCTTCGTGCATCAGTTCTCGCAGGCGTGGTTTGATTTTCGCGGCAAGCGCGACAAATACGCAGACTATTTCCAGAATTCCGTGACGGCTACGGAAGTCCATCGGCGTTTCTGCATCGAACTGGGCAAGCAGTTCCCGGATTACAGCGAAGATCTGTGGGGAATTTCGGCATCCGACTCCGAGCACGGCTATGTGGCTTGGGGCGGCCCTCCTGCCACGGGGCCCATCGACGGCAGCGTCGTCCCCAGCGCGGCCGGCGGATCGTTGCCCTTCCTGCCGGCAGCAACCATGCGGGTTTTGAAAACGATCCGAAGCCGCTATCCTTCGGCTTGGAGCAAGTATGGCTTCGTAGACGCATTCAATCCCCTGAAGAACTGGTATGACTCCGACGTGATCGGCATCGACACTGGAATCATTTTGCTGATGGCTGAAAATCTGCGAACCGGATTTGTCTGGGACACCTTCATGAAGACGCCGGAAGCCCGGCGTGGAATGGAGCGCGCCGGCTTCCACAAGGTCTAGAACCAAGCCAACCGGCGGCGCATTTTATTCATCGAACATGGGCCTGATTTCCTGAAGATCTGACCTGGTTTGCCTGAGAATCGATCCGGTGGCCCTGGGAGTTGTCCGCCTTGGCTCATATCTGGGTCGCGTCGGCGCCAAGGGCGACTCCTCTGGCAGACGGGGTACACGTTGATACAATCAGGTTGCAGCACTCATGGGCGAAACGTCTGAGTTCCGCGGCGGATGGCGGGAGCGTGTCTCAGCTCTTCGCAATGTCCCCGCTGTGCTCCGTTTTGTATGGGAGTCCGGGCGCACGGTGGTCGTGCTCGGGCTGATTTCCCGAGTGGTCGCTGCGCTGCTTCCGCCCGCCCTGTTCTGGGTTTCAAAGCTCATCATTGATGCGATTTTTCGCATTCTCACCACTCATCAGGCTGCTGGACCAAGGCTGTGGTGGCTTGTCGCCGGTGAGTTCGCCCTCGCTGTCGCCACCGGCGTACTTGGCCGCGTCATCGACTATCTCGATGCCCTGCTCGCGGGCCAGTACACGCACCACGTCAGTGTCCGCGTCATGGAGCACGCCGCCAGCCTGGATCTGATGGCCTACGAAGATCCAGCCTTCTATGACCGCCTGGAGCGAGCCCGCGTCCAGGCCACGGACCGCCTCTACATGATCCAGGCCATTGGACGCCTCATCCAGCAGGTGATTACGACCATCACTTTGTCCATTTCGATCATGGTGTTTTCGCCGTGGCTCTTGCTTTTGCTGATCGTGGGCGTGATTCCCGCCTTCGTGGGAGAGACTCACTTTGCATTTCTGGGATACGCCAAGAATTTTCGCCAGACTCCCATCCGCCGCCAACTCGACTACCTCCGCATTCTGGGCGGTAGTAAAGAGGCAGCCAAAGAATTGAAGTTGTTCGGTCTGAAAGATTTCCTGACCGGCAGATTCAAAAGCCTCTCCACCCAGGTTTACCAGGAAGACGTCGCCCTGGCGCGCCGAAAAGTGATCGCCGGTGCGTTTCTCTCCGCCATCGGCACCGCGGGCTACTACACGGCATACGTCTTCGCTGTCTGGAAGACGGTCACCGGCGTCTTCAGTTTCGGGACTCTGACTCTCCTGGCGAACGCCATCCGCGATGCCAGCTCGAACCTGCAACAAACTTTCTCCACGCTCTCAACCATCGCCGATCAAGCGTTGTTCCTAACCGATCTCATCGCATTCTTCGAGATGCGCCCCACCATCGATTCAAAGCCAAACGCATTGCCGGCGCCGCGGCCCATCCAGCGCGGATTTGAATTTCGCAACGTTTCCTTCCGCTATCCGGGAAGCTCGCGCCTGGTTCTGAACGGATTGAACTTCCACTTCGTCCCGGCGAACGCATCGCGCTGATCGGCGAAAACGGCGAAGGCAAGACCACCATCGTCAAGCTGCTCACCCGCCTCTATGACCCCGCGGAAGGGCAAGTCTTGCTCGACGGTGTGGATCTGCGCGAATATAACCTCGAAGACCTCTATCGAGAGATCGGCGTCATCTTCCAGGATTACATGCGCTATGAAATGACCGCGCGGGAAAACATAGCCGTCGGCCGGATCGAGCAGATCGATAACCTGCCGTTGCTCCACCAGTCCGCCGAAAAGAGTATGGCCAACGAAGTGGTGGGCAAACTCCCCTCCGGATACGAACAGATGCTGGGCCGCCGCTTTGAGGGTGGGGTCGATCTCTCCGGCGGCGAGTGGCAAAAAGTCGCACTGGCCCGCGCCTATCTGCGTGATGCTCAGGTTCTTATTCTGGATGAGCCCACGTCCGCGCTCGACGCGCGCAGCGAGTACGAAGTCTTCCAGCGTTTTTCCGAGCTGACCTCTGGGAAGATGGCTTTATTTATTTCACATCGGTTCTCCACGGTGCGTATGGCGGATCGAATCGTGGTACTCGAGAACGGCCGCATCGCGGAAGAAGGAGACCATGAGGCGCTGACCAATCTCGGCGGCCGCTACGCGGAAATGTTCGAACTCCAGGCCGCCAGTTACCGGTGAAGTCGCAGTCATTTGAAAGACAGATTAACCAGGAAGGAAGAAGGAAGAAACAGCAATTATGGTTCCCAAGACTCAGATCCTCGGCGTCATTAGCGAAGAGGAGCGGCAGCCTCCTTCCAATGGCGTCGGGGCACAAGCTCAAACGCTGCGCAGCGCCGCGAGAGCGCTGGCTGCGAGTCTGGGTTGGCTCCCTGGGACCCCGTCGTCAGATACGTTCTCAAGACGTTGCCAAAAGCTCGCACAAACATTCGCGGCCATCTTTCAGAACGTGGATGCAGCCTTCGCCAAGGCTCCCGATTCCGAAGACTTGCTTTGGCTCCGCGACAACCAGCAGCAACTTTCTTCCGCAACACGCGGCGTAGCCACCGATCTCGGACCGCTGACAAACCTCCCCCACGTCAGCAGCAAGGGCGAAATCGTTCCGCGTGTGCTGGCCATCACGCAGGCTTTTGTCGACGAAACCGACACCACTTTTTCCGAAAACACGTTTGCCGACTTTTGCCTCGCCTTCGAGGAAATCACTCCTCTCCAATTTCACGAGATTGGTGCACTCGTGCCCTCGCTGAAATTGGTCCTACTGGAGCAGATCGCCGCCCGCGGCAGCGGCCTCGTGAAAGATCCAGAAACCAGGCCGCGCCAACGCGTGACCACCTGCATCCGGAGCCTGGAAAATGTAACCCAAGCTTCCTGGACCGACGTGCTGGAACGACTCGTCCCCTTCGACGAGATTCTGCGTCAGGACCCCGTCGGCGCCTACGCCGTACTCGACGTTGAGACCAGAAACGTGTATCGCGAGAAAGTCGCGAGGATCGCTCAACGCTCCGATCGATCAGAGTTGGAAGTGGCGGAGGACGCCCTTACCCTGGCCCGTCAGGCTTACGAAAAAAAATATCGTGACCCGCGCATCGGACTTCGCGAGTCCCACATCGGCTTCTACCTGATCGCCGAAGGAACAGATCTACTCTACCAACGAGTTGGCTTTCACCCGGCTTTTCGCGAACGCTTCCAGAGATGGCTGCGCCGGCATCCTGATGAATTCCTTCTTTTCGGAATTACCATCCTGACTCTCGCCATCATCACCGGAACCTTGTGGCTGCTGACCCCGCCCACGACTTCGCCGCTGCTCGTACTGCTTTCGATGTTGATTTTGCTGTTGCCAAGTTCCCAGGCGGCGGTTCAGCTGATGAACTACCTGACCACCAACCTCCTGCCGGTCGAAGCCTTGCCCAAGCTCGATTTCTCCAAGGGCATTCCAGACGACTGCGTAACCCTGGTGGCGATTCCAACGCTTCTGCTCAACGAAAAACAAGTGCAGTCCCTGGTGGAAAGTCTTGAAGTCCGTTTCCTCGGCAACCATGATCGCAATATTCACTTCGCGCTGGTATCCGATCTGCCGGATTCCCCTCACCCCGCTCCGGAGGAAGACGCGCTGGTCGCTTTGTGCTCGAGACTGATCGGCGAACTCAATCAAAGATACGCCGGCAAGAATATGGGCTCGTTTTTCCTTCTCCATCGCCACCGCGTCTACAACCCGCGCGAGCGGGGATGGATGGGATGGGAACGCAAGCGGGGCAAACTGCTCGATCTCAATCAATTGTTGCGTCACCAATACGACAGCTTCCCGGTGAAGGTCGGCGATCTTTCGGTTCTCCCCCAGGTCCGCTTCGTGATCACACTCGACTCCGATACCGAACTGCCCCGGGGCTCGGCGGACCGCATGGTAGGGGCGCTCGCGCATCCTCTGAATCAAGCGATTATCGATCCTGTGAAGAACGTCGTCGTCGCGGGATACGGCATTTTGCAGCCACGAGTTGGCGTAAGCGTGCAGTGCACCACGCGCTCCCGGCTCGCGGCGATCTTTGCCGGAGAGACCGGCCTCGATCCCTACACCCGCGCCATTTCCGACGTTTATCAGGATCTGTACGGAGAAGGCACGTTCACCGGCAAGGGCATCTACGAAGTTGACGCCATGTTCCGCGTTTTGAACCGTCGCTTTCCCCGCAATGCCCTGCTAAGCCATGACCTTATCGAAGGTGCCTACGCGCGCGCTGGACTGGCTACCGACATTATCCTCATCGAGGACTATCCCTCGCACTTCAGCGCCTACAACCGGCGAAAACACCGCTGGCTTCGCGGCGACTGGCAGATTGTGCAATGGCTGACCGACCGCGTGCCCGATGAATCTGGCGGGCGGGTTCCGAATCCCATCTCTCTGGTTTCGCGCTGGAAGATCCTCGACAACCTGCGCCGCAGCCTCGTCGAACCGGCAACGTTCGTATTGCTTTTGTACGGATGGCTCGTGATGGGCCACCCCGTATGGTGGACTCTTGCCACAATCTGCATTCTGTTCGTTCCAGCCTGGGTTGAATTTGGTTTTGGGTTGGCTCGCGCCGTGGCGGCGCTCCAGCCGCGAATTGCCCGCGACGCCCTAAGCAATCTGTTTTCGGCCAACCTCACGGTCTTGCTTACGCTGTCGCTGCTGGCTCACCAAACTCTGTTGGCGCTGGATGCCGTGGTGCGCGCGCTGGTGCGGCGCTTGGTCACGCGCGAGCGCATGCTCGAGTGGGAAACAGCAGCGCAAGCGGAGGTGGGCGAGCACCGCACGCAGGTTGACCGCTACATTGACTGGATGCCCTTTCTCGCCATCGGGCTAGGCTTTGTGATTTGGCTGGTGCACCCTCCCACCCTGCTGGCGGCGGCTCCAGTTCTTGCGCTGTGGGCCTGCAGCAAGTTCTTCGTTGGCTGGCTCAACTCGTCTCCGCTCGAACCTACGCCGCAGCTCAAGCGCCGCGACATCCGGCTTCTGCGCAAGACCGCTCTCCACATCTGGCGTTACTTTGCCGAGTTATCCAACCAGGAACACAACTGGCTCGTGCCCGATAACATCGAGGAGAATCCGCGAAAAGTCATAGCCACCGTCTCCCCGACGAACGTAGGACTTCTCCTGAACGCAAGACAAGTCGCGACCGAGTTCGGCTTCCTCACCCTCCCAGAGATGGCGGAACTCACGCAGAAAACGCTGGGTACAATAGTTGGCCTTCGCAAATACCGGGGCCATCTGCTGAACTGGTATGACACGCGCACGCTGGAAGCGAAACCTCCGTTCTTCGTTTCCTCGGTCGACAGCGGCAATCTCGTGGCCTCGCTCTGGACCTTGCAGCAGGGATGCATCGATCGCCTTCGTCAGCCAATTCTCTCAAGAACGCTGGCTGTCGGCTTTCTCGAGCATCTCCGTGCTCTCGTGAGCATGCGAGCGCTGTCGAAACAAGTCTTGTCGCGTTGGGAGAAGGAGCTCCAAGGCGACGATTGGCTGACGTCGATCTTGAATTTCCCTGCGGAAGTCCTGGACGAAAAGATAAAAAGGTAAAGAGAACGCGAAGCCTGATCAATCTATCGACATTGCATGGTTTCGCGAACAAACGCGCTTGCGCGTCGAGAAGATACACGACCTGGTGCGAGCCTACTTACCTTGGAGGCTGCCAGAGTTCGCGGTGATACGTAACGAATTGGCGGATGGCGGCCTGCTCGTTGACGATGTTCCTCTCCAGCATCTGCCAGATTTGATCTCACAACTGGAAGCACGTCTCGACAACACCCTCCGATCTGCACGGAACGGGAACGTAACCATCGGCGAGCGCCTCCATGCCGATGCTCGCCGATGCCCGGCAAAACGCGCTTCGCCTGATCGCCGGCCTGCAACAGGCCAGCGAACAAGCGCGCGGACTGGCGGAGGCCATGGATTTTTCCTTCATGCTCGATAAGCAGCGTCTGCTGCTGTCCGTCGGCTTCGACGCCGGTTCCGAAGAGTTGCAACCCTACTGCTACAACTTGCTGGCTACCGAGCCCCGCACCGCAGTCTTCATCGCCATCGCTAAAGAAGACATCCCGCAGGATTGCTGGTTCCGTCTCGACCGCCCCTACACCAGCGACCACGGCCGCCCCGTTTTGCTCTCCTGGACCGGAACCATGTTCGAGTACCTCATGCCCTCGATCTGGATGCGCAGCTATCCCAACACTTTGCTGGACCGCGCCACCCAGGCCGCCGTGCGATCGCAACAGGCCTATGCCACGGAGAAACATATTCTCTGGGGAATTTCTGAATCCGCCTGCGCGAAGCGCAATGATGCAGGAGACTATCACTACGAAGCGTTCGGCGTTCCAAGCCTCGCGCTGAGAAAAACTGGAGCGGAACCCCTGGTAGTTTCGCCGTACTCCACACTTCTGGCGCTGAGTGTCGATCCCAAAGGTGCAATCAGCAATCTGCATCGCATGCAAGCGCAGGGATGGTTCGGTTCGTATGGATTCTATGAGGCAGCCGACTACTCGAGCCGTCGCCTCTTCGGTCCCAGCTACGAGCTAGTCCAATCCTGGATGGTTCACCATCAGGGCATGAGCCTGCTCTCTCTGGCCAATTTTCTTTGCGGTAATGCCGTGCAACGCTGGTTTCACTCCGACCGGCGGGTGCAAGCCACCGCACTGCTGTTGCAGGAAAAGCCGGTCGCTCACAGCCCAAATTAAGGCGAGCGGTTCTGGCCCCGAAGGGAGCGTTTGAAACAGCCCGGCGTTCAGCGCCGGGAAACGCGCAAAATGCTCGCGCGTCCCCGGGACTGATTCTGATTCACTCTTACCCGCGTGAACCTGCAAACACGGCTACTGCTGCTGGTTCGGTTGCTGGGGTTGTTGTTGCCCCGGCGGAATTACTGCGCCAGGCCTGCCCGGTGGATAGAGCGGCGGTTGTCCGGGCTGTTGCTGCTGCATTTGTAGTTGCCGCTGTTGCATCTCCTGCAACATTTGCTGCGGAGTCTTTACGGGCGGCTGCTCTGCGGGAGCGGGCGATTGTTCGGCTTCCGCGGTGTTTTGGTCGGGGTTATCGTCGGCGGCATCATCCGGGGGGTCGGCATCGGGAGCATCGGGCCCTGTTTTCGCTACCTCAGGAGATTTGGCCGTTTTGTCACCCGCTGCCGGAGTGGGCGTGTCGGTCTTGTCCCCGGTCTTGGGCACCAGTACGACCCGCACAAGCAGATTGGCATTGTCAGGCGATCCCAGCAAAATGTAATTGAAGTGCGATCCGTTCAGCAGTTCGGCCATGACTTCCCGCGCCGGGCCCGGACCGAGCCGGGTTACCACTCGCTCACTGGCGGTGGGCGGAATTTCGATGTCGGCTGAAGTGTGCTTGCGCACGCCACGCAGAATGTCTCCCAGCGTGGAGTTGGGAGCGACTATGGTCAACTGGCCGTCCTGATAGCTGACCTGGGGCGCCACCGGTGCCATGGCATCCAGCGGAACCTGGGGCACGGGGCCTTGCGGTCCCGAGGGGAGCGGAGGCGGCAAGGCTGGCTGCTTCTTGGCTTTGTGGGCCTTATGCGGCGTGGTCTGCGTGTCGGCCAGTCCCGCAACTGGCAGGCACAGGACGCCTGCCATGAGCAATCCGGTAAACTTCAATCTCGCGTTCATGAGAACCCCTTTTACTTCGATCTTTACCCACTACTCACTTCCGGGAGACGGTGGATGTACTAGAGCAATTTTAGCACCGCTTTGGACCCCGGGAGTCTGTCGGCCGTCCAGCCCCCCGGTCTCTACCCTATAGAGCGTATTGACTTTATTCTCTTGCAGGGAGAATTTTGATATCGGGCACACCGCCTGATGTGCAACTAGTTGCACTTACGGGAACTCGCTTGGAGCGTACAATCTTACCCCGGAGCCGTAAAGTGCTAGGTTGGAGGTTGCTGGTTGAAACTCGAACTTCTAAGTAGTGGGGGGCCGTCGGCACGTCGGCCACGCGCCTGGCTGTTGGGTTATGCAGTCTTTGCGCTGCTGGCGTTTTCCGCGTCGAAAGTTGTGGCGGAGAATTGCCTTAGCTCCAGCGACATGGACGAAGCCACGCGCTCTGCGCTTACCGGCACGGGAATGCGCTATTTCAACTTCGCCGCCTCGGGTGATTCGGCGGCGCTGCGCCAGAGTGCGATTCCCAGCCTGGCCGGTGACTTTTCCAGTGTTGAGACCACCGTGAAAGATAATCAGGCGGCACTGGCTGGAACGAAGGCGGTGGCACGTCCGCCTTTTCTGTTGGAGGCGCAAGGCACGGCGGCGCTTTCGCGCGCGGAATTTTTCTGCGGCGTTTTTGGCAAGAACGGACAGACGCGCGACAGCGCGGCCTTCTACCTTAACAATCTTGCCCCCGGTAAGTATGGCGTGGTTATTTTGGATGTAGCGTCACCCAAGGGGCCATATGTGGTTTCGTTGATCGTGCAGCAACTGGGTTCTGACTGGAAACTGGGCGGCCTCTATATCAAAGCGGCGCAATCGGGCGGGCATGACAGCGACTGGTTTATCGCGCGTGCGCGCGAATACCAGAGCAAGGGCCAAATGCATAATGCCTGGCTCTATTTCTTAGTGGCGCGCTCTCTGGTTTCGCCTTTGCCGTTCATGAGCACAGCGGTCACCGACAAACTCTATGACGATTCGCAGAAGCTGCAGCCTGCTGATTTTCCAGCCGAGGGCAAGACTGTAGACCTTTCGGCGGGCGCTGCCACCTTCAAGCTGACCGCTATTTACCCCGAAGTCGTGGGCAACGAACTGGACTTGATTGTGAGATACCAGGCCAGCGATGTTTCCAACACCAACCAGACCTTTCAGAACAACATCGCGCTGATGAAAGCGCTGCTCGGGAAGTTTCCTGAACTGAGAGGCCCGTTCGCCGGAGTGGTTGCTAGGGCCGTTGACCCCGGTGGGCATGAGTATGGGACGCTGCTGGCTATGAAGGAGATTAAGTAGCAGATCTCAGATCTCAGTTCTCAGTTCTTGCTCTAGCGCACAATCCTGCGGATTTTTGTCGTCGCGCAAGCCCAGGAACACTGGCGCTCTTAGTTTAGGGCCGCTTCCTGCGCTGGTCCCATCTGTCCATTCTGCGTACTCGATCTCGGCCACTAATTCCGGTTTTACCCAGTAGACTTTTCTTAGCGCCTCTACTTCGCCGTAGAACGGATTCTTTTTGGTTTCGCGTTTCTTCAGTAGCTTCCAAACTTCGTCCAGCGTCTTCTGGTCGAATCCGCTGCCGGCTTGGCCCACATGAATCAGCCGGCCTTGCTTGTCGTAGAGTCCCAGCACGATCGAGCCGAAGTGGGCGCGGCTGCCCTCGGGTTCGGTGTAGCCTCCGATCACGGCTTCCAGACTGTGCCTGATCTTGATCTTCAGCCATTCGCCGGAGCGGCGCTCCTGGTAAATGCTATCGCGCTTTTTGGCCAGGATGCCTTCCAGTCCCTTGGAGCGCGCCATCTCGAACAGCGCCTTGCCTTGCTTCTCGTAATGATCGGAATAGCGCACAGAGTCGCCTATGATCAGCGACGATTTCAATTTTTTTTTGCGCTCTTCAAGCGGGACCTTACGCCAGTCGTAGCCATCCAGATAGAGCAGATCGAATGCGTAGTAGAGCACAGGCACGTCCGCATTGACGGCACCGCGGCGGCCACCGGGACGGAAGCCCGTGCGCTGCTGCATTAGGCTGAACGATGCCCGCCCCTGCTCATCGAGCGCGACGACCTCACCATCGAGAATTGCAGTTTTTGCGTGGACGAACTTCGGCAGGTCTTTGAGTTCGGGATAGCGTGGGGTGAGTTCGTTCTGATTTCGCGAAACCAGGCGCAGCTTGCCGTTTTCGATGAAAGCTACGGCGCGATAGCCATCCCACTTGATTTCGAACAGCCAGTCGGGCGCGTCGAAGGCCTCGTCTATCGTCGTGGCCAGCATGGGATGAATCGCCGTGGGCATGGGGCGCTTCACAGGGCCAGAGGAAACCAAAACCGCGGAGGACGCTGAGATCGCTGAGGATTCTGATTGTTTCGCGCTGGCCGAGCGAGAAGCAGGCGGCGGAATATTTCGTGAGGAGACTAAGATTTTTCTATTGCTTTCCTTTGCGTCCTCTGCGGTTTTCACTTGTTTTTGCTTTTTTTTTTGCCCGCTGGCTTCTGCTTTCTTCTTGTCGAGTTTGGCGACTGCATCCGCCAGCCACGTTGCTTTTAATTTGCCGCGGCCTGCGGGGCGGCTTCTCCACTCGGCCGATCCCGCGTCTCCGGCGATCTCCGCCAGGCTGCGTTTGCTCAGCACCGACCAGTCGTACTCATCTATGTCGTAGCCCTCCACAACGTACTGGTCGTGCTTCTTGATCAGCAGCCATTCGGTTCCTTTGCTCCCCGGACGGCGGCCCTTCATCTTTATCAGGGCAAAGTCTCCCTTCAACTTTTTGCCGTCGAGACGGAACTTCAAATCGCCCTTGGCCAGCATGGCGGCCGCTTCGGCCTCGGTTCCCGGCACATATTTTCCCTGCACCGCTACCGGAGAAAGTGGCTGCCAGGTGCCCACGTCCCATACCATCACCGTGCCCGCGCCGTAGTTGTCTTCCGGGATGATGCCCTCGAAGTCGAAATACGAAACCGGATGATCCTCAACCTGCATAGCCAGGCGCTTGTCGGCGGGATCGAGTGATGGTCCTTTCGGGACCGCCCACGATTTGAGAACCCCCTCCATCTCCAGGCGAAAGTCATAGTGCAGGCGGGTGGCGTCGTGCTTTTGCACCACGAAGCGATGGCCCGCCTTTGTTTCGACTTTTGCGGGAGGCTCGGGCGTTTGCTCGAACTTGCGTTTTCGTTTGTATTCTTCCAGTGGCATCGCGACAACTATTTAATCACACAGACAAAGTCAAAATCTTTACCACAGAGGGCACGGGGGAACACGGGGTAAAGCCTCTTGTTTTAGAATCCATCCACTATGCAACGTGAGTTTCCAGAAGTGCCTTTGGTTGGTGTCGGAGCCATTATCATTGAAGATGGCCGCGTGGTGCTGGTTCGGCGCGCGCATCCGCCTCTGCAGGCTGAGTGGTCGATCCCCGGTGGCGTGCTTGAAGTTGGCGAACTGGTGCGCGAGGCCGCCGTCCGCGAGGCTCGCGAGGAAACTGGACTCACCGTGGAACCCGGCGAACTGCTCGGAGTTTACGACCGCGTGCTGCGCGATCCCGACCTGCGCGTGCAATATCACTACGTTTTGATTGATTTTCTATGCCGCCGGGTTGTGGGGGATATTGCGGCCGCCAGCGATGCCGCGGACGTGCGGTGGTTTACGCGCGAAGAACTGCCGGGGTTGAAGCTGGCGGAGGATACGCTGGATGTGATTCGCAAAGGCTTTGCCGCGGGAGAAATCAACTCCTAAGCCCGCTGGCTGTCCTCTCTCCCGCTAATTCAATTGCAGGAATGGCATGATCGAGGGCACGCCGCTCGTGTTCACGATCACCAGCATGTAATATCCCGGCGGCGCGATACTGCCGTTCGCCGGAGCCGTGGCTGTGAGTGTTCCGTTGCCAATAGTGTAGGTCAGGTTTACATAGCGCTGGTCGAAGTCGTCGGCGTGGGTGGTCGCTCCCGGGCGCACTAGGGCCACGCTTGCGATGGTCGAAGCGTTCGCCGTAGTGATGCTGAACTGGGAGCCGTAGGTGAGTGTTGTGGGGGCGGATGTAATCACCGGCCGCGCTCCGTTAAACAGGTACGGCGGGCTGTAGATCTCGTAGCTGACCTGCGTGGGCGCGCCGTTGTCGGAGCCCGCTGACACTACGCGGCCGTCCGGGATCAGGACCGCCGTTGAGTGATAGGTTCGCTGAACCGTCTGCGCTGCCATCACGGACCACTGTCCGGTACTCGGGTTGTACAACTCGGCCGTGAGGACTGGGTTCGCGTAGCGTCCGCCGCCGCCTCCTCCGCCGACCGCCAGCACCGTTCCATCCGCCAGAAGCACCAGGTTTTCGTTATAGCGGGCATAGTTCATGGAGCCGGTGTAGCTCCACGCCGGCTTGGTCTGCGACATGTCGATGATCTCGGCAGTATTCGTCGCCGTGGTCCCGCCATTCAACTTGCCAGGCGAACCGCCCGCGACCATAATCTTCGTCCCACCGGGCAACAGCACATGAGGAGCGAAGTACCGGTAGCCAAAATTCACGGGGGCTACGAACGACCATTTATTCGTGGTTGGGTTGAACTGGTAGGTGTCCAGCGCCGGCGATGACAGAAACACATTGCCGTTCGACAACAGCGTGAGCCGGGGATAGACCTGAGCAACCGGGCTGGGCAGGTTGGCTGAGGTAGGAAGCGTCGTCCACTTACCCGTCGTGTAGCTGTACGTTTCCATCTGCTTCTGCACTTGCTGGCCGGTCGCGTTGGTGCCAGACAATTCAAGCAGGGTCCCGCTGGTCAGTTCCACGCCGCTGGGATACCAGCGTGCGTTGTACATAGAGGTGCCCGTCGCCCAGCTTGACGTGCTGGGATTAAATATCATCACGTTTGTGGTCCCGCATCCACTGGCGGTGTGGTCACAGGTCATGCCCTCGACATTTCCACCCGTAGCCATCACGTTGCCATTGCCCAGAATCGTTATGCCCGAACAAAAGATGTCTTCCGAGACCGGCAGCGCGACATTGGTCAACACGCCTGTAATCGGGTTCAACACCATCGCCTGAGAGTTCTCCGTGTTGGCCGCCGGGTAGTAGTAGAAGAGAACATTTCCATTGTTCATTACCGCGGCATTCGCTCCAACCATGCAGGGATAAGTGCAGAAATTGACCGGAGCAGCCCATTCTCCCAAGGTTTCGCTGGACTTGGACGCCGCTTTTGCGGGGGCCTTTTCCGAAGCTTTCGCCTGGCCTACGACAAGGGCGGGCGCCATGCAGGCACAGAAAACCAAAACATAAAAAGCCAGCATTCTCCAGCTTGGGCGAACCGTAGCGTGATCTCCGCAAATGCCGAAAAGGCTTGTATGAGTGGCCAGACGACGCGACTGCAACATGGACATTTCCCCCGTTTTTTCAAGCCAGCGCCCGGCCCTTTAACTGGACAGGCGGGTAGCGCTGTAGCGCAAAGTCACTTAAACATGGGGGATTTCAGGTGTCAAGATGAAGGAATTTGCAAACTGTAAGTCTTTCGTAACGTGCCATTGAAAGCGTGTACCCCCGCATAACGCTAGGAATTTTTCTGGCTTTTGCCGCTCTCGTTCCCATCGTCTTCCCACTCGGCATCGCACTCATGGCAGCGCCAGGCCGGGCGCTGCACGGGCATGGGCACGCGGAGAAATGCGCTCATGTAAGCGATGGGGCGGTCCAGTTCCTGAAAATTCACATCCAGCGACCGGCAATTGGGACAGCGCGGCTGTTCATACAGGCCGACACCTTGCACGTAAAGACCTTCGAGAATCGGTTCGTCGAGAAGTTGCTGCGCGTTCTCTGCATCGGCGGCGCGGACGTTTAGTTTGATGCCGCCGATAAAGTTTGAAATGAACCAGTCGAGCCGAACCAGATTGTCATCGGCCAGGGAACATTCGATCCCCGCCGACTCCAGGCTGCCTTTCGCCAGCAGGGCTTCCGGCAGATCGCGAAACTGCCGGATGGTCACGAGTTCGCGTACTTCCATTTCCTGCCGCGCTTCGGCCGGAGCATCGTCGGAATATTCCAGATGCCTTCGGTCGAGTTCATCTTCCAGCGCATCCCAGGCGATCTCGGTCAGCGACTCTGCGCTCTGGGCCAGCTTCTGCAATTCTCCATCCGTCATACCCGCGTAGTTCGCCGCGAGGCGGCGGCGCTCGTGCCGATCGTCCTTATGTGGATCGTCCTCGTGTTGATCGTCCTCGTATGGATCGTCCTCGTGCGGATCGTCGATGAAGAAATCGGACATAGAAGACTCGGTTCGAATGCGGTCCACATATTGGACGCTGGCAAAGCATACTTCGACGGAGGCTAATCCGCCAACTGCCCCGTCAGTCGCCGCTATACAGCGACAACCTTGATGGCCCCAGACTCATCTGATTTGCATCGGATATTTCATCAGGAGATCTTTCCATGAAAGCTGTGACAGCTGTGTTTAGCTCCCCGACGGATGCGCAACGAGCATTGGCCCAACTTCGCTCTCTGGGTTTGGGAGAAGACCGGCTGACCCTGCTGACGCCGGGAGGCATTGACACACACGAACCCGCGGCGCCGGTGGCTGCTGCGGAGCAACCGGGCATGGGGAAGGCCATAGGGGCGCTGATAGGAACCGCGGCGGGAATTTCAACTGGTCCGCTGCTGGTCGCCACGCTGATACCCGGAGTCGGGCCGATTACGGCCATCGGGCTTTTGGGTGGAGCATTGGCGGCGGCGGCCGGAGCCAGCGTGGGCGCCATTGCGGGCGGAAAGGTGGAAAATGCCATGACCGATGGCCTGCCGGAAGACGAGATATTCGTTTACGAAGACGCCCTGCGCAAGGGCCGCAGCGTGATCATGGTCATGGCGAGCGATGATGTGGAAGCATCGGTTTTTCGCGAGTTGCTGAAGGCGGAGGGGGCGGAGTCGATTGATGCGGCTCGCGAACAGTGGTGGATCGGTTTGCGCAGTGCGGAACAGGAACACTATTCGGGTCACGCCACCAAATTCGGCGAGGACGAGAAGTTCTACCGGCTGGGTTTCGAATCTGCCTTGCACGCTCGAACCCGTTGCAAGGAATACGATCAAACGCTGGCTGAGATGGATAGCAAAATTGAGGAACTCGAGCGCCAGCATCCCGGCGTTAACGTGGCTGAACCGTTCAGAAAAGGATACGAGCGCGGCCGGGACTACTACCAGCAGATCTGCGATCAAGCTAAGGCCGCGTGAGACTGGGAAAACCGTTGGCGTGACTTTCGAAATTCGCGCGCGAGTGCCGCAGTACGATCAGCAGGCCAACCAGAACTGCGCTGACCAGCATTGCAACTCTTATGTAGAGCCCGGCATGAAAAGCCTGGTCGCCGGCAGCGGTTCGCAGCAGGCCTGATGTCGCGCTGACGGCGCAGAATCCAAAATAGATTTTTTCCATCCATCCGCGAGAAATTATTAAAAGCCAGAGAAGAATCGCGGAGACGACGCCAAAGACTCCGCAGAGAATCCACGTGCCCGATCGCACCGCGGACGGCACCCATACGCCATCGACCGGAGTAGCCGCAACCATCTGCCGCACCGCAATCAGCAGGAACACGATGGAGTGGGCCAGCGCGACCATGGCGCGCTTGCGGTTGGTGAGAATGGAGAATCCGCCCATGCTGAACATACTGTAGCCAAATGGCGGGATTTAGGCTGTGACGCAGATCACGCGCGGGCCGGGCCTGGGCGCGCGTTATCCGAGTTGAAGGTAGCGCAGTTCTGACCAGTACAACGCCGGGAGGACAAGGCCAACGCAACAATACCCCTGGGACGACTAAGCTATCCCTCAGGGCTGATTCCCCGCGCGCTCCGGCCGCACTTGCCCACCACTCTGCGACGGTCTGCGCCACCGCGCAACCGCCTCACCATCAGCCCCATTCATCGCTCTCTGCAACAGATTCCAATCGCGCGTGATATCGCTCTCCGAAGCCTTTGGAGGATTCCCCCGCCTCAGTTCCGCATGCAGCCGAGCCTCCAGCAGTTGCTCCGTGAATTGCTCCGGCGCATCGGTGGCGAACAGGTTGCTGCCGGCAACGCCCACGCTCACATTTTCCTCTCCCAGGCGAATCCGCAAAATGGGACGCCCCTCGGTATCGAACCCCGGGATGCCATTGCGCACAATGCGTCCCCACTTTTCGACCCGGGCGCCGTTTTCCGCAGCAGAATTCGCCGCTAAATGGTTCAGCGAGTTCTGATAAGAACGGCGATCCTCGGCTCCCAGCGGCGCTTCCAGAGCGCGCCCGGCATTGAAAACCATCGCCTCCCGCGAAGGATCAAATCGCCCCGCCCCCGTCCCCAGGTAAACCACGACCACCGATCCCGCAAGGATCGGATTCACCACGGCAGTGGGCACAATATATTTCTTCGATTTCAAAAAAGACTCAACCACGCCATGCACTGGCGTGCTGCGCGCCGCGCTGCCCGGCACCTGAGGGATTGCATAACGCGTAAACTGCAATTCCCGGTGCCGCCCGCTGAACTTGATCAGCATCTTCGCCATCTGCTTTGGCGTGGTAATCCCGGCATCGGCCACCACGCTGCGATGCAGCGATTTCGGATAGTAAAAGTTCATGACGTCCTTGGCGAAATCGGCGCAGTTGCGGTACGTAAGATGGAAGTGCGAACGGTTCGGCGCCGCATTGTAGCGCTCAATGAAAGCCTGATCCTGCGCCGCAGTAGTTTCAATTTCAAAACCGTAGGCCGCGCGGTCGTAGGCAGTGCCCACCAGTTCATACCAGTTTCCGCCCGGAGCCCCTCCGTTATCCCGATCCGGCGCAACCCCCTTCAAATGCGAGCGCCGGTATTGGTCGCGCAGAAAGTACACCATCTTCGGATCCACAAACAGCGGAATATCCTCCGACCGGTTGACCGCGTAAAGATAAGGGATCAGCGGGATCGCCACCCAGTCATATCCCCCAACTCCGTCATAGCGGCTGATCACCGCCCCCAGTTCTCCCGGAGCGCAAGCCCGCAACACCAGCGGCGTCTCCGCGCAAACTCCCGACAAATAAACCGCCGCATGCCCCGTAGCCGTAAAGAATCCCAGATGCCCGTAAGGCTCTTCGAGAAGCAGCGTAGCCGACGATGCGCCAGCCAAACCGGCACACGCCCACCCCAGCACCAGCAACGTGCACAGAGCGCGCCGTATTCTCCCCAGTCCAGGCATGGCTATCCCTGAAGTAAGAACCCCTTCAAAATAGATTAGTTGCCGATAAACGCGAACGCGAGTTACGGAAGTCAGCCGGTAAACAAGAAATCCGGCCTACAGTCTCTACCGGATTGAAAACTCAGCAGATACCGCCAGTGTGTAAAAGAATGTTAAATCTGCAACGACACCAACAAGAGCTGAAAAAACCAATCACCCAAATTCAATTTCCAGATGCCAGTATCAACCAAGGTTTACCCCGTGCGCCTCCGTGTCCTCCGTGGTGAAGATTTTGACTTCTTACCCCGCGCCAAACACGTTCAGGACTTCACCGCCTGCAGTCCACGCATCCAACTATCGAATTACGCACATCCCCAATCCGAGTTAAAATCACGCCGCACTGCAAACCGCACAGAAAAACCAACCCTATTTACGGCGACAACCTCGGCGTCCTCCGCGAGCAAATCAAGGACGAGTCCGTCGGCCTCATCTACCTCGACCCGCCCTTCAACAGCCGCCAGGACTACAACCTCCTCTTCGCCGAGCCTGCCCCGAGCGAAGCCGAGGGGGCACCCGCGCCACTTCCCAGATCATGGCCTTCGAAGACACCTGGGAGTGGAACATGGACGCCGAAGCCGCCTATCAGGAAATCGTCGAGCGCGGCGGCCGCGTCTCCGACGCCGGAGGCCTCGAATTCCCTTGACTTCGATTCGCAAACCCTGCGACCATATTTTCTACGCAGTTGTTCTTTGACATCCCAATAGCAACAAGATAACTCCAACGAAATCAATATTTTGCGGATGGCACCGCTGATTCCAAAGCACTTAGCCGGTACTGAGTCCCATAAGTCCTTTGAATGGAATATTTTACGGGCAAGTAGCTTGTTATCAAGATTTTAGCGAGACTCCGCGGATCGCAAAGTCTGCAACTAACTGATTCCAGATATTTTAGCGGATTTGATCCAAAAATTTTTCACTCAATCTCAGCCAGCTTCCGGCGAGCCCATGCAGCACTCTCGGCGACCACCTCATCCTCATCCGCCCCCAGTTTCTCGAGCAGCGGCAGGAACTCACGGTCGCCGCTATTGCCCATAGCTATTGCAGCATTGCGTCGTATCCCCGAGCGTTTAGCCCGCCGCACCGGCGATCCGCGAAAGGTTTGCCGGAACTCTTCCGCGCTCATCTCAGCCAGCCAGTCAAGCGCAGGATTCACCAACTCCGGACGCGGCTGAAGATCGTCAGCGTTCGTCGCCGGAGCCTTCCGGTTCCACGGGCAAACATCCTGGCAGATGTCGCACCCGAACACATGCCGCCCCATCCCGGAGCGCAGCTCGTCATCCTCTGGAATCGCGCCGCGCTTCTCAATCGTCAGGTAAGAGATGCACTTGTTCGAATCAAGCTGATATGGCGCAACGAACGCATCCGTGGGGCAAGCATCGATGCAGCGCGTGCAAGTGCCACAGCGATCCGGCGCAGGCAGATCAGGCGCGAGTTCGAGCGAGGTAAGCATCACGCCGAGAAACAGCCACGACCCCACCTTCTGATTAATGATGCAAGTGTTCTTCCCAATCCATCCGATGCCGGCATACTTCGCCGCGACGCGCTCGACGATGGGCCCGGTATCAACGTAACAGCGAGTGATGAGGTCGTCGCTTCTACATGCGGTTCTCAGCGCCGCTTCCACGCGCCGCAGCCGCGGCATCACCGAGTCGTGATAGTCCTGCTGGCTCCAGGCATAGCGCGAGATCCACCCGCGCGTCGCATCCGTTACCCGCGTGGAATACGGTTGAGCCGTGTTGTAGTTGAGCGCGCAGACTACAACGCTGCGAGCCCAAGGCGCAGCATGCGCCAGCGACGCGCGCTTCAATCGTCCTTGGTCATCACGCGCTTCCAGATATTTCATCTCGCCGGCGTGCCCCGCAGCAATCCATTGCGGGAAGTACTCCAGCTCAGCAGCATCCTCAACCGGTGCAACGCCCACGAGTTCAAAGCCCGCGTCTGTAGCAGCGAGCGTCACCGCAGCCCTGATTTCAGCGCCCGAAAGCATGATGGATAAAACCTGAACGCAGCCGTCATTAGCAAAACTGCCGTTCCAATTTGGAACTGCACCTCAACTTTTTTGGCGGCTCGAACATTTCCTTCGCATGATCAGCGTATAAGCTTTTCATCACAGAGTCACGCAACTCACGCTGCGCGTTCTCCGAATTCTTTGTCAAGGAGGCCAATCGATATGCCGCAATCCACCCACGCACAAACCCCAACCATCCAGATCTCTGTGATCAACGAGAGCACCGTGCTGGCCGACGCCGATGTCGTGCCCGTCGTGGCCGCGCTCCAGAAGCAAGTCACCAACGACTTCCGCCCCGTTTGGGGCACCGACGCCGAACTCACCATCGTCCCCAAGGGCACCACGCCACCCAGTGGGAGCTGGTGGCTCGTCATGCTCGACGACTCTGACCAGGCCAACGCTCTCGGCTACCACGATCTCACCACCGAAGGGCTTCCTATCGGCAAAGTCTTCGCCGCCAGCGATCTGAAGGCAGGCACTTCCTGGACCGTCACCGCCAGCCACGAACTGCTCGAGATGCTCGGCGACCCCAACATCAACCTCACGGTTTTCGTGCAGAACACCAACACCGCCGGGACTCTCTACGCCTACGAAGTCTGCGATGCCTGCGAGGACGATAGCCTCGGCTATCAGATCGACAACATCCTGTTGTCGGACTTCGTCTACCCATCCTGGTTCGAGAGTTTCCGCACCGAAGGCTCCACGCAGTTCGATCGCATGAACAAGATCCAGAATCCGTTTCAGCTGCTGGTCAATGGCTACATTGGCATCTTCAACGTAAGCGCGGGCAGCGGCTGGCAGCAACAGACCGCGCAGAAGCGTTCGACCGACGTCCTGAATCGAGGCCCAGTCGGCACGCGCCGCGAACGCCGCAACCTTCCTCACGAACTGTGGATCAACAGCCTGCCGCAACGCAAGATCGTAGGCAATGCTCAGAAGTACCGCCAGACCCTGCAGACCATCCAGAAGCGGCGGGAAGCAGCCTGAAGATTTCCTCTGTGTCCCCTACTCGCATGCCCCGCGCGAACCATCGCGCGGGGCGTTTTTTGTAGCAGGGGTCAGGGGCTAGGGATCAGTAGGCAGCAAAGCCCATGCTTTTGACCTAACTGACCCCTGGCCCCTGATCCCTGTCCACTTTGTATATCCTGTCTATTGACGGATCCCCCTCGCCGAGGAGATCGACGATAGACACCACCACTGTGGACGTATTGCTCATCATCTTTGTCGCCACGCTGATTCGATCGGCGTTCGGCTTTGGCGAAGCTCTCGTCGCCGTTCCGCTGCTCGCGTTTTCCATTCCTTTGGAAGTAGCCGCGCCGCTCGCCGTGCTCGTGTCGATTACCGTCGCAGCTATCGTCGTCGTACAGGATTGGAAGCACATCCACTTGCGCAGCTCAGGCTGGCTCGTACTCTCCACGCTGTTTGGCATCCCGCTCGGCCTTCTGCTTCTCACCAGCAGCCATCAGCGGATAGTCAAAGCCGCGCTGGGAGTGATCATCATCGGCTTCTCCGTTTACTCCCTGATCGGCCGGACACCGCTCGAACTGAAACGCGACAGCCGCGGATGGCTCCTGGCCTGCGGTTTCTTCGCCGGAATCATGGGCGGAGCCTACGGAATGAATGGCCCTCCGCTGGTCATTTACGGAGCGATGCGACGGTGGTCCGCGCAGCACTTCCGCGCGACTCTGCAAGGATACTTCCTGCCCGCCAGCATCATTGGCATGGCTGGTTATTGGCTGGCCGGACTCTGGACTCCCGCCGTCACGCACTACTATCTCCTATCTCTGCCTGGCACTCTGCTGGGAGTCTTCCTGGGCAGAGTAATCAACCATCGCCTGCACGGAGAGGCTTTTCTGAAGTACATTTATTGTGGGTTGATAGCTATCGGCGCGCTCTTGTTGGTGCAGGCCGGCACTGGACGGCTGTGAGGACGTGCGACACGGGCCTTCGACAGCAGGCAATTCCAATGACCAATCACCCTCGCAGTCTTTGGACTGTTGCCAACCCGTCAACGGGTCTGCCTCTGGCCCCAAAACAGGGTAAAGCAAATCGTCGCGCTGACCACTCTGCTGTTGCTGGCGTCCGCCAGTTTCGCGCAAGCGCCACCCGCGGCGGGCAGAGATTTCAAGTGGCGCAATATACCCGGGGTTTCTTTTGGCTTCGGAAACGGCCGATGATACACCGCGCCGCTGGCTGGAGAAGGGACCGCTACAGCTCGTACTTCTTCATCAAATGCCGGAATGAGCGGTAGGAGATTCCGAGCAGGTCGGCGGCTTTGGTCTGCACGCCGTTGGATTTGTCCAGGGCACCTTGCAGCAGCGTGCGCTCGATGCTTGCGACGTAGCCCTCCATGCCCACACCTTCGGGAAGCACCGCACCGGGCGCCACTTCCGACATTCCTCCTGCGCCCCCCGCGCCCGCTGCGGCAGCGCGCGCCTTGGGCCGCTCCATCGGCAACTCGACATGCAACTCGTCGGTCATTTCGAGAGCGACGGCGCGTTCGACGGTATTCTCCAACTGGCGGACATTGCCCGGCCACTCGTAGCCACAAAGAGTGTCGAGTGAATCCTTGTTGACGCGCAGGATGCTTCGGCTGGCGGCGGCGGCGTATTTCTTCAGAAAGTGATTGGCCAGCAGTGGGATATCTTCGCGGCGCTCGCGCAAATCCGGTACGCGAATGGGGATAACGTTCAAGCGGTAGTAGAGATCTTCGCGAAAAAGATTCTCGGCAACGGCCTTGTCGAGGTCACGATTGGTAGCTGCGATGACCCGCACATCGATAGGAATCTCGCTGGTGCCGCCGACCGGCCGAACCGTGCGCTCCTGCAGCACCCGCAGCAGTTTCACCTGCATGGCCAGGGTCATTTCGCTGATTTCGTCCAGAAAGATGGTCCCGCCGCCGGCCACTTCGAACAGGCCCCGCTTATTCTGATTGGCTCCGGTAAACGCTCCCTTCAGATAGCCAAAGAGTTCGCTCTCCAGCAGAGTCTCCGGAAAAGCGCCGCAATTCACCGAAACGAACGGCTCCGTGGCGCGAGGCGAACAGATGTGGACGGCGCGCGCAACCAACTCCTTTCCCGTGCCGCTCTCGCCGTGAATCAGCACGGTGCTGGCGGTCGAAGCCACCGTGCGCACCGTCTGTTTCAACTTCTCCATCGCAGGACTGGAGCCGATGATATTGTCGAGCGAGTTGTGCGAGGCGGCGTCGCGGCGCAGCGCAAAGTTCTGTTTGCTCAGATGCGATTTTTCGAGCACGCGGTTGATGGCCAGCTTGATTTCATCCACCAGGCCCGGGCTCTTGCGAATGTAATCTGACGCGCCTCCGGCTTTCACTGCTTCCACCGCGGCTTCGTAATCGTCGACGGCGGTAATGAGGATGACCGGCGAATCGGGCGAGACGCGATGTGCATGCCGCAGCACTTCAATGCCGTCGATGTTTGGCATCTTGATGTCGGTGATGATCAGGTCGTAAAGAGCGCCGTCGATTTTATTCTTGGCCGCCTGGCCGGATTGCACGGTTTCCACGCGGTGGCTGTCACGGCGCAGGGCGATATCGAGCATTTCGCAGATGGAGCGCTCATCGTCGCAAACCAGAATGTTAGCCACGCAGCCTCCCTTCTGCCCCGGATGCAGCCAGAGGCACGGGCGGAGGTGCGGACAACGCAGGTGCGGCAAAGGTTTCGCCAGTGCCCGCAGCCAGTCTTTCTGCTTCGAGCCGGCGCAGCCTCAGGATGAGAGTGGTTCCCTGCCCCGGCTTGGATCGCGCAAACACTTTGCCTTCGTGCGCCTGCACGATCTGGTACACCACTGCAAGGCCAAGGCCCGTGCCGCCTTCAAAGTTCGACTGGAAAGGCTCAAAAATTTTCTCCGTCTGTTGCGGCGTCATCCCTGTTCCGGTATCTGCGAAACTGACCTGCCAGTCGTCCCCCTGGCGCTCGATGGACACTTTCAGAGCGCCACCATCCCGCATCGCTCGAACCGCGTTTTCGGCAAAGTTCCAGAAAACTTGTTTGATCCTGTCTCCGTCGGCGAGCACCCACGCCTCCGGCACACTGAACCGGCTCTCGATCGTGATGCCGGTATTTTCCGCGGTCATGCGATGGCGCACAAGCGTGAGCGTGTCCTCAACCAATCGCACCAGGTCAGCCTTTTCGAAGTGATACCGTTTGCCGCGGGAATACGTCAGAAAATCAGTGATGATCCCGTTCAGGCGCTGCGATTCGCGAGTCACGATCTCCAGCAGGCGCCGGTGTTCCTCGTTCATCTCAGGTATGCCCGAAAGCATGCTGACTGAACCCGCGATCGAGGTAAGCGGATTTCGAATCTCGTGAGCGATGGCCGCCGCCAGCCGGCCCACAGCCGCCAGGCGATCCTGCATGCGCACTTCGCGCTCCAGTCGCCGGATCTCGGTGAGGTCATCCAAGGCGTAGACATAGCCCACCGTGCCGCGCTCCGGCCCGTTCAAAGCCGCTACTCGTACTCGGGCCGTCTTGCGGAACGTTGCCGCCGTGTCGAAACGAATTTCCGCGTGGCTGTGCGATTCGCCATTCGGCAGCGCATCGAGAAATAATCCGCCGACTGGTTTTCCCAGCAACTGGTCCGGCGTGCGCTCCAGAAGTTTCTGCGCCGCATTGTTGACCAGAGTAATGCGCCCATCGAGACCGGTGGTGATCAACCCGCTGCTGATGGATTGAATAATGTTTTCGTGCAGGATCTGGAGATCCTCGAGCGCCCCGCTCGCATCTTTCAGTTGCACCCGCGCCTGGCGTAGCTTCGAGACCAACTCCCGGCCAGGTAGGCGACCGCGAGGAAGGCAAACAGGTTCACAAAAATGATTCCCCGCAGCGCCTTCAGTTCAGGATGAGTTGTGCAGTAGGAGGGCACTACTCCGTAGTAGTTGAGTTCAAGGACGGTGCCATAAAGAATGAAGGCCAGCGCCGCCACCAGATGCGCCCACACGCGCGGCAACAGGATGCCCGCCACGATGATGACCAGAGGATAGAGAAAGTTCAGCGAACTGTCCCAGCCTCCCGTCTCGTGCACGACCAGGCTGACCATGATCAGATCGGTCAGCACTTGCAAGGACGCCTGCAAGCGGTGCTCGCTCCAGAACGACAGCAGGACTATATAGAAAAGCGAGATGGTGTACCAAAGAAGGATCGTGCTGAGGAAAAGACGCAGCGGCAGATGTGACGGCGTCAACTCCGCGATTGCCAGCTGGATTCCGAGCAGGAAGGTGAGGATCAGGATCCGTACTTTGACCAGCCAGGCCAGCCAATTCCGCTCGTCAAATGTCGATTGCATCAGGATCTCGGGTCTTAGGTCTTAGGTCTTAGCCTCAGGTTAATTGTTATGCATTCAATGTGCGGCGTTCGGGTCTTAGGCCTAAGACCTAACACCTAAGACCCAAGACCCGGTTCTTACTACCCCGCCAACTTGGCGATCATGGCAAACAGCGGCATGTACAGTGAAATCACGATGCCGCCGATGGTGATGCCGAGCACGCCGATGATGGCCGGCTCCAGCATGGCCAGCATGTCTTTGGTGGCTGCATCCACTTCTTCTTCATAGAAGTCGGCGATCTTCTGCAGCATGTTATCCATTGCGCCGGTGGCTTCACCGACGCCGATCATCTGCGTCACCATGTTGGGGAAGACCCCGCATTCTTTCAGCGGATCGACGATGGTGCGGCCTTCTTCAATAGCCTTCCGCACTTTCATCAACGCTTCTTCCAACACGGCGTTGCCGGAGGTTCTTGCCGTAATGGCCAGACCCTCGAGAATGGGCACGCCGGAGGTGATCAAAGTGCCCAGCGTACGCGTGAAACGGCCAACGGCGATCTTGCGCAGCAGCGAACCGACGATCGGCAAATGGAGCAGGACTTTGTCAAAGTAATAGCGCCCTCGTGGATGCTTGCGGATCGATTTCAAACCGAACACAGTACCCACTACAACCACGATGAAGACCCACCAGAAACTCCCTACGAATGCGCTCAGCCCCATCACGATACGTGTGGGAAGAGGCAGCGCGACACCCAGGCCGGCGAAAAGGTTGGAGAAGATCGGCACCACCCACTTGAGCAGGGCTCCGACAATCAATCCCGCAATGCTCACGACCGCGACGGGATAGATCAGCGCCGATTTCACGGCAGCCTTCAAGCGAACGGCTTTCTCAACGTAGACCGCCAACCGCTGCAGGATGAGGTCCAGAATACCGCCGGTCTCGCCCGCTTCGATCATGTTGGTGGTCAGGTCGTCGAAGACGTTGGGATACTGCCGCATGGCGTTCGCCAGCGTAGCGCCGCCTTCCACCGTAGTGCGGACGCCGGTCAGCGTCTTCTGGAAGGACTGATTCTCCTGGTTGGCCGCCAGGATTTCCAGACACTGCACCAGCGGCAGACCGGCATCGATCATCACCGAGAACTGCCGGAAGAAGATGGCGATGTCCTTGACCTTGACGCGGGTCGATCCGAACGTGGGCATGGAAAACTCTTTGCCCTTTTCGCGGATCGCACCGGGCGTAATGCGCTCGCGCCGCAATTGTTGCCCCAGCGCCTGTTTGGTGGGCGCAACGCGCTCGCCGGAAACTTTCTGTCCAGAGGCATCTTTGCCGGAAAATGTGAAGACTGGCATATTTTAGACTCCTAGTGTCGTCGCTTGGTTCCTGAACTTGATTCCTGAAACTCTTGCGGCTCACGCTTGCTGCCCCTACCATCGCGCGTAGCCGCCACGCGCGATGGTTGTTAAAGGATCTAGCCTTTCGTCGGCGTCGCTCCGCGCGCCATCGTCGAACCCCGCCCCGCCGCGGTTCGTCAAACCAGCGCCGCGGTTGATCATTTCCTGTAGCTCGTCTGGACTGCTGGACCGTTGCAGGGCAACTTCCAACGTAACCTGCTTCTGGAAGTACGCCGTGGCCAACGCCTGGTTAAAGGTTTGCATGCCGAACTTGTCCTGTCCGGATTGCATTGCCGAATAAACCTGATGAATCTTGTCCTCGCGGATAAGGTTGCGAACGGCGGGGTTCGGGATAAGGATTTCCATAATCATGCAGCGGCCCTTACCACTGGGCGTGGCTATCAGGCTTTGGCACATGATGCCTTCGAGCACCAGCGAAAGCTGGGCGCGAATCTGCGGCTGCTGGTGCGCCGGAAACACGTCGATGATGCGGTTGATGGTCAACGTTGCCGAGTTGGTGTGCAAGGTGCCGAAAGTCAAGTGGCCGGTTTCCGCAATGCGCAGTGCCGACTCGATGGTTTCCAGGTCGCGCATTTCGCCGATCAGCACGACGTCCGGGTCTTCACGAAGAGCGGCCCGCAACGCGTCGGAAAAGCTCTTGGTATCGGCGTGCAGCTCGCGCTGGTTGACCACGCAGTTCTTGTTCATGTGCACGAACTCGATTGGATCCTCGATGGTGAGGATGTGGTCGTGCCGCTCGCTGTTGATCTTGTCGATCATGGCCGCTAGCGTCGTGGATTTACCGGAGCCAGTCGGTCCGGTCACCAGCACCAGACCGCGCGGCTTGTCGCAGAGCTTGCTCACTACTGCGGGCAACCCGAGCTGGTTGAAAGACTTGATCTCGAATGGAATAAGACGAAATACGGCCGCCGTCGCGCCACGCTGGTTGAATACGTTGGCGCGGAAGCGGGCCAGCCCTTTCAATCCGAACGAGAAGTCCAGTTCGAGGCTCTCCTCGAAGCGGTGCTTCTGGGAGTCCGTCATGACGCTGTAAGCCAGTTGCTTGGTCTCGGCGGGCGTCATCTGAGGAAGATCCAGCGGCACCAGATGCCCGTGGACGCGAATTTGGGGCGGCGAATTGGTGGTGATGTGAAGATCGCTGCCATTCATCTCCAGCATCCGTTTCAGCAAATCGCTTAAGGACAAACCCATAAACATTCCCTTTCGATTAATTTCCAAATCGCTAAGTCGTTAGTCGTTGGTCGTTAGTCGTTGGCCAACGACCAAAGACCAACGACCAACGACCAACGACGGGTTTAATGAATCGTCTCGCGGGCAACTTCTTCCAGCGTGGTAATACCCGCCGCCACCTTGATCAAACCGCTGCGCCGGAGCGTGATCATGCCGCGCTCGATGGCTTTCTTTTTCAACTCGACTGCCGATGCGCCCACCAGCACCAGTTCCCTGATTTCATCGTCCACTTCCATCACTTCGTACAAACCGCAGCGGCCTTTGTATCCCGTGTTGTTGCAAACGCCGCATCCCTTGCCCTTCTGAATCTGGATCGTCTTGGCTTCTTCGGGACTGAATCCTTCTTCGATCAAGGTCTGAACCGGAACTTCGACAGTCTCGGTACATTCCTTGCAAATGCGCCGAATCAGGCGCTGGGCGCAGATCAGGTGAACTGACGTCGCCACCAGGAAAGGCTCAATGCCCATGTTCATCAAACGCGTGATCGTCTCGGGCGCGCCGTTGGTGTGCAGAGTGGAAAGGACAAGGTGGCCCGTGAGAGCGGCTTTGATGGCGATTTCCGCGGTTTCGAAATCGCGGATTTCGCCGACCAGAATGATGTTGGGATCTTGCCGCAAGAAGGAACGTAGGGCAGCGGCAAAGTTCAATCCAATCTGCTCTTTCATCTGTACCTGGTTGACGCCGCCCAGCTGAAATTCAACCGGATCTTCCGCGGTCATGATGTTGGTATCGGGCTGATTCAAGCGCGAGATCGAGGAATACAGAGTATTCGTTTTTCCTGATCCCGTAGGACCGGTCACCAGCACCATGCCGTAGGGTTTGAGAATGGCCTTCTCGAACTTGACCAGAGATTCCGGCTCGAAACCAAGCTTGGTCATGTCGAGCCGCAGGTTTTCCTTGTCCAGCAAGCGCAGCACGATTTTCTCGCCCCACAGAGTGGGCAAGGTGCTGACACGGAAGTCGAGTTGCTTTTTGCGGCCGCCGATATTCATTTTCAGCATGATGCGGCCGTCCTGCGGCAACCGCTTTTCGCTGATGTCGAGCTTCGCCATGATTTTCAGGCGGGAAGTAATCGCATCCTTCAACTTCATCGGCGGCGACATGATCGCCTGCAACACGCCGTCAATACGGAAGCGCACGCGGAATTCTTTTTCGTAGGGCTCGATGTGAATATCGCTGGCGCCCCGCTTTACCGCATCGGTGAGCACCAGATTCACCAGCTTGACTACCGGAGCCTCGTCCGCCGCTTTCTCCAGCTGCGACAGCTCCATCTCCTGCTCTTCGGCCTGCACCTCGATGTCGCTCTCGCTCATCTCCGACATCGACTGCATCACGGTTTCAAGGTCTTCCTCCGTCTTGCCTCCGTAGGCCTTGTCGATGCCCGTCAGGATGGAGCTTTCTGAAGCCACGACTGGTTCAATATTGAAACCGGTCATGAACTTTATGTCGTCCATGGCGAACACGTTGGTGGGATCGACCATCGCGATGGTGAGCGAGGCGCCCACGCGGCTTAGCGGAAGAATCTGGTACCGCTTTGCGGTTTCAAACGGAATCAGCTTGACCACGGCCGGATCAATTTCAAAATAGGAGAGATTGATGGCGGGAACGCCATACTGCCGGGAAAGAAAATTCGTGACGTCCTCATCCGTGAGGAAGCCGAGCTTCACCAAGGCAGAGCCCAGGCGGCAATTCTGCTCCTTCTGGGCCTTGCTCGCTTGTTCCAACTGCTCTGGGGTTATGATCTTCTCTTTAACGAGAAGATCGCCCAGCCGTTGAGACATACCTTCGATCTCCTATCCACGTAGTGGAACGCTGCCCGGCAACTTCACCGGCACTTGCACAAAGCACCGCTTTTGCAGTGGGAGAAGAGCAGTGTCTTTGTGTTGACATAAATTGTCACCGCAAGTCGATTACCGTACCAGTTACCGTAGTACTTGCACTGAGAGTGGCAACAAACGGTTTAGGGGATGGGCCTTGGAACCTACGCCAAACGAACTTTTCTCGAAGGCGAGCACTGAAATCTTCGCTGAGGTACATGCACTTCGGTAAGAGCTGGCGAGCTTTGCCCCAGCTGGTATGGGCCCGCTTCCGAGCGCGGTACACTCAACAGTAAGGGAATCCTGATTTTGCGAGTTCAACCGAGTTCGCGTAGACGCGGACGAATTCGTCCGCCCCGCCCCGCCGGACGAATGCATCCGGGGCTACACGAATGCGTCGATCCGCGACCAGATCAGATTCGCACCTACTACCACGCGTTGTTTCACGCGTGGGGACCGCAGACATTGGTGGCCGGCGCAGTCGCGGTTCGAGGTGATCGTGGGCGCTTATCTGACGCAGAACACGGGGTGGACGAATGTGGAAAAAGCTTTGGCGAATCTTCGCAAAGCCCGCTCGCTTACGGTGAGCGGGATCCGGCGGTCGTCTCTAGCCGAACTCGAGCGCTTGATTCGCCCCGCTGGTTATTTCCGCCAGAAGGCCAAGCGGCTGAAACTCTTTGTTGCGTTTCTGGACCAACAATATCAAGGCTCGCTGACGAAATTGTTTGCGCAGCCCACCAAACAACTCCGGGAAGAACTCCTCAACCTGCATGGAGTCGGCCCTGAAACTGCCGATTCCATATTGCTCTATGCCGGTAACCATCCAGTCTTCGTGGTGGATGCCTACACGCGGCGAATTCTCGCCCGCCATGAAATTCTTCCGGAAGAAACCGCTTATGACGAAATTCGAGAACTGTTTGAGCGAGCGCTCGAGCCCGTGGCAGATTCGGTTGCCCACTCCCCCGCGCCCTGCCAATCAAAATGTGGCGGCGGGATTTCGCGGCGCTTCGCATCCTCCGTCAGCGATGAGCACGGTGAAGCGCACAACTCTGGCGCAGGTTTACAACGAGATGCATGGCCTTATCGTTGGAGTTGGAAAAAACTACTGCAGAAAATCACAGGCCCGATGTGACGAATGCCCTTTACAGAAGTTCCTGCCTGGGGCTAAGTAGAACAAGGTCTTGGGTAACGGATCGGCAGGTCTTAGGCATTCCGAGGGCGATTTGTTGATTAGACATCCGTGGGGCTCGGCGATTTTCGCGTTCGCGATTACTTCCGCCTGCTGCGCCCAGTCGCTGCGTCAGGCAGCCGACCGCGATGGAGTGTTTGTCGGCACAGCCGTTCGCCCCTCCCAACTTTCTGAGGCGGCTTACGCCTCCACACTAGCCCGCGAATTCAACATGGCGGAGGCAGAAGACGCGATGAAGTGGTGGGTTCTGCGGCCTGATCGAATCACTTACGACTTTCACGAGGGCGACGAGGTAGTTCGCTTCGCGCAGGCCCATCATATGAAAGTGCGCGGCCATTGCCTGGTCTGGGGCCGCTATAACCCGGAGTGGCTCACGCAAGGCCACTATACTGTTGAGCAACTGTCGAAGCTTTTGCGCGAGCACATCACGCGAGTGATGAGGCACTACTCCGGCCAAGTGTTCGCGTGGGACGTAGTCAACGAAGCTCTCGACGAGAACGGAGCCGTGCGCGATTCTCTCTGGTACAACCAGCCCGGCATTGGATTATCAGGAAAGGGAACAGCCTACATCGAGCAAGTGTTTCGCTGGGCGCACAAGGCAGATCCGCATGCATTGCTCTTTTACAACGAGGCGGAGGGTGAAGGGCTGAACCGCAAGTCAGATGCGATCTATGCCCTGGTCAAGGACTTCAAGCGCCGCGGCGTTCCCATCGATGGCGTGGGATTGCAGATGCACGTTCCCACTCTCGACGCGGATATCCCGGCGATTGCCGCCAACATCGCGCGGCTCACGGCGCTTGGAGTGCAAGTTCACATCACCGAGCTTGACGTCTCGCTGCCGGTGAATTCTGACGGCCAGCCCCGGCCCGATGACTTGGCCCGCCAGGCCGAGGTCTATCGCGCCATTGTCAGAGCCTGCTTGAATAGTGCGGGCTGCACCGCGATTCAGACCTGGGGATTCACCGACAAATACTCCTGGATCGGATCTCATTCTCGCGGAACTCGCGGGCACGCATTACTTTTTGATCGAGCTTACCAGCCCAAACCGGCCTATGGTGCAGTGCTGGAAGAGCTTTCGGCGGGACGCTCACCTTCGCGGTAACCCTTGCCGCGGCGATTTCAGACATCTCCCGCATCGGCTCTGCATCTATAATGATGCAGTCCGCTCACTGCAAGCTGCGCCTGGCCTGCCGCGACCGGACCGCTGAATCCGCGTGGTGCAGACCGCTCCAACTCGACTTCCTAAAACTTCCAACCGCAAGCAGGTCATTATCCTGCTGACGGTTGCAGTTTTTCTGCTGCTCGCGATCCTGGTTTCCCAAACCGCGTTTAACGAAACCATCCTCAGCCCCGGCACCAACCAGCAGACCGTAGTGTTTTATGCGCTCTCGCTGCTGATTTCCCTTCTGTTCGTCGCTCTCACGTTTGTTCTGGCGCGCAATCTTCTCAAGCTGCTGGCCGAGCGCCGTCTGGGCGTGTTGGGATCGAAATTCCGCACGCGCATGGTGGTGGGTGCGCTATTGCTCTCATTCGCTCCGGTCATGGTGATGTATTGGTTCGCTTACGGGCTGATGAACCGCTCGATTGACAAGTGGTTCTCGACGCCGGTAGAGGAGGTTCGCGCCGATACCGATGCCATGGCCGCATTGCTGGCGAACTACGCGTCAGAGAACGCGCACTCGGAAGCCGCGACCATTGCTGCCTCGCCGGAGACCAAGCGTGCGTTTGAAGGTCATGGCTTTTCATCCGCAGTCGAGGTATTTCGCAGGCACGAACCCACTTTGCAGGGTGGATTCGTCGTCGCTCTGGAGAACGGAGTTGCCGAGGCCAGCTTCGGAGTTCCCGCTCCCTGGCCAGTGCTGAAAGAGAAACTGCCGCTGACACAAGCCGCGGCCGGCCAGTCTGCCCATTTCACCTGGGAGCAAACGGAGTACGCAGTGGGCAGCGCGCCGGTGGGTAAGACTGGCATGATTCTGGTGGCCATGCCGCTGCCGCCGGAGTTCTCAAAGACCGTGAACCAGATCCAGGCCAGCCAGCAGCGCTATCTTCAGTTGAGCCGCGAGCGGCGGCACGTGCGCCAGACCTATATGGGCCTGCTTCTGCTGCTCACGATGATGGTGCTTTTTATCAGCACGTGGCTTGCGTTGTTTCTCTCCAAGCTGGTGACCCGGCCATTATCTGCGCTGGCCGAGGCGACGCAGGAAATCTCGCGCGGACGCCTTGATTACCGGATCGACGTAAACTCCGCCGATGAAATTGGCGATGTCGTCCGTTCCTTCAACCGCATGGCCGAAGAATTGGAGACCAGCCGGCGGCAGATCGAAGCTTCCAGCCGCGATGCCAGCGCGGCCAATGCAGAACTCGACCAGCGCCGCCGCCAGATGGAAACAATCCTCGAGAGCATCCCGACTGGTGTTCTGTCGCTTGACGCCTCGCGCCGCGTTACGCACGCCAATCAGGCGCTGCTGCGCATGTTCCATCCCGACAGTTTTGCGGAGAGAGAGCGCATGTTGCACGGGGCACGCCTGGCAGACGTATTTCTGCCCGAAGTGCTGCAGGATCTGGAACCGCTGCTGCGCCGCGCCGATCGCATGGGCATGACCACCAGTCAAATGGAAATGCCGCTGCCGCGCACTTCGCTCAACGTGGCGGTAACGGTGGCAACTTTGCGCCATCAGAACGAGCGCTCGGGATACGTGCTCGTGTTTGAAGATCTTTCCGATCTTCTGAAGGCGCAGAAACAGGCGGCGTGGCGCGAAGTGGCGCGCCGCGTGGCGCATGAGATCAAGAATCCGCTGACGCCCATCGCGCTTTCCGCGGAACGCATTCAGCGGCACTTGGAGCGGGCCACGCCCTCCGACCCAGCCTCACTCGAGGTGATCCGCTCCTGTGCTCAAACCATTGCCGGCGCAGTCGAAACCGTTCGCCGGCTGGTCGATGAGTTTTCAACGCTGGCGCGCTTTCCCGCGTCGAATCCGCATCCGGCCGATATCAACGAAGTCATCGAGAGCGCGCTTACCATGTTCAACGGCAGACTGGACGGCATTGGTCTGCACAAGTCGCTGGCTCCGGACCTGCCAAAAGTCATGGCCGACGCGGAGGCGATGAAGCGCGCCGTCGCCAACCTTGTCGACAACGCCGCCGAGGCTATGCAAAATTCGCTGGTGCGCGAGATCCAGATTTCAACTTCGCTGGTGGCCAGCCACGACGCCATCGAAATCACCGTCGCCGATACCGGACACGGCGTGACGCGCGAGTTGAAAGAAAAACTCTTCTTGCCTTATTTTTCCACCAGAAAGCGCGGCACCGGCCTCGGCTTGGCCATCGTGAGCCGCGTCGTCGAAGAACATCATGGCTCGATTCGCGTGGAGGAAAACCAGCCGGTCGGAGCGCGCTTCATCGTGGAACTGCCAGTGGTTCCCGAGCCCGCACTGGCAGTGGTGACGGCGCAGCATGCATAAAATTCTGATCGTCGACGACGAAACCGGAATTCGCGAATCGCTGCAGGCGGTGCTGGCGGACGAAGGCTACGAAGCTGCCTCGCGTCGAGAGCGGCGAAGAATGCCTCAAACTGCTGCGGCGCGAGCACGCCTTCGAAGTAGTGCTGCTGGATATCTGGCTTCCGGGCATCGATGGCCTGGAGACGCTGGAAAAAATCCGCGAGATGGATGGCGCTCCCGAAGTGATCATGATCTCCGGCCACGGCACCATCGAAACCGCCGTGCGCGCCACCAAACTCGGCGCGTACGACTTCCTGGAGAAGCCGCTCTCCATCGACAAGACGCTGATCCTGGTCAAGAACGCCATCGAGTCCAAAAAGCTGCGGCACGAGAATGTCGACCTCAAAAAACAGCTTCACGCCAAGAGCGTGATCGTTGGCGACAGCATTCCGATGAAAGCGCTGCGCCAGCAAATTGGCCTGATGGCGCCCACCAACGGCCGCGTTCTGATCTACGGCGAGTCCGGCACAGGGAAAGAACTGGTCGCCCATGCGATCCACGCGCAGAGCCTGCGCAAAGACGAAACTTTCGTCGAGGTCAACTGCGCGGCAATTCCGGAAGATCTCATCGAGAGCGAACTGTTCGGCCATTACAAAGGGTCGTTCCCTGGCGCAACGGCCGACAAGGACGGCAAGTTTCAAAAGGCCAGCGGGGGAACACTGTTTCTTGATGAAGTCGGCGACATGAGCCTGAAGACGCAATCGAAGGTGTTGCGCACGCTCGAAGAACAGCGCGTCGCTCCCCTCGGCAGCGATGAAACCATCACGGTGGATGCGCGCATTATCGCTTCGACTAACAAAGATCTGGAAGAGGAAATCTCCAAGGGGAATTTTCGCGAAGACCTGTTTTACCGCCTGAACGTGATTCCATTCTTCGTGCCTCCGCTGCGCGACCGCAAAGAAGATATTCCGCTGTATGCGCGGCACTTTCTGAAAGATCTCGCAGCGACTTACGGGCGCCGCCCGCGCGAAATCACCGACGACGCGGTCGAGGCTCTCATGCGTTATTCGTGGCCGGGCAACGTGCGCGAACTGCGCAATGTGATCGAGCGGATCGTGATCATGAATCCCATGACCACACGCTTCGACCGCAAGCATCTGCCGCCGCTCGTCTATCGCGACGGCCACCGGCGCACGGCGCGCAGTGAGTTCTCCACACTGCACCAGGCCCGCGACGCCTACGAGCGCGACTTTATATTGAAGAAGCTTGACGAGAACCACGGCAACATCACCCGCGCCGCCGAAGTGCTGGGCCTGGAGCGCAGCCACCTCTACCGCAAGATGAAAACGCTGGGCATCACGGTCAAAGAGTAGGACCGGGCACATCAGGCCGTTACACGAAACTGCTTGTCATCCGCAACAAGAAACTGCTTGTCATCCCGAGCGAAGCGAGGGATCTTGGTTCTCGCCTGCGCAACCCATGTCGCCAGCGAAGGCAAACACCAGGATCCCTCGCTTCGCTCGGGATGACATTTTTGTGAGGTGCGACCGGTCTGCCCTAGCGCTTCACCATCCGGATTTCCGTGCCGTTCTTTCTGAACTCCACTTGATCCATGAGCTGGTTGATGAGAAAAATCCCGCGCCCATGATTGGAATAGACATTCTCTCCGACCGTGCAACTGGGAATGGCTCCGGGGTCAAAGCCAGTACCAGGATCGCGTATCACAATCAAAACACCCTGTTCATCATTGCTGCTTACCAGGCATTCGACGGTCTTTTTCGGATCTTCTTTGGCTCCGTGAATCACGGCATTGGCCAGCGCCTCCTGCAGCGCCAGTTCGATCGCGTCTTCCTTGCCGTCCACGCCCTTCATGCGGCGGACCAGTGCCATAATCTCCTGTACCACAGGGTCCACGGTTTTGCGATCGGCAGCCAGCGTTACCCGCAAAAGTAAATGCAATTTGTCTGGATCGAAATCTTTTTCAGGAAGAGGTTCCTCGGAAGAATCTACGGAAGGCATGTTTTAGGCCCGGTCTCTGATTTCAGCGCCATTGTCATTTGATTGTAGCTGCCGTGCTCTGCATACGACAAACCTAAAGACATAACTAAAGGATGCACGCCGAAGTGTGAAAGTTACGCGTGAAAGTTACGAGACTAGTGAGATCAGGCCTCCGATGGGATTCATCGTCGTGGACTTTTCTGGCGGTCGCCTGCCGCGGCAGTGGCTTTCGGCCGGTCCACTCGACCGTCAGTCAAATGCTCCAACTGCCGTCTCCAGTCGAGTTCCTCCACAAAGCCCCGCGACTCCCGCCAGTTGGGTTGAACCTTGACGTAGAGTTCGAGAAACACTTTCATCCCCAACATGCGCTCGATCTGCAGCCGCGCCGAGGTGCCGATGCGCTTCAGCATCGCTCCCTTTTTCCCAATCAGGATGCCCTTCTGGCCCTCGCGCTCGCAGTAGATCGTGGCGGAGATGCGCGTCAGCCTGGCGCCTTCCTCAAAGTTATCGACGATCACCGTGGTTGCGTAAGGCAGTTCCTCCTCAGTCTCCATCAGCACGCGCTCGCGAATAATCTCCGCAGCCATGAAGCGCGACGGTTGGTCGGTAACTTGGTCTTCGGGAAAATAAGGCGGACCAGCAGGGAGCGCGGCCGTCACCTGCTTCAGCAGGATGTCGAGTCCATCCCGTTTCAACGCGGAGATTGGGATGATGTCGTGAAACTGATGCAGCTTCTTGTACTGCTCAATCAGCGGCAGCAGCTTGCTCTTGCCACCTCGCAGCAAGTCAACTTTATTGAGGACGAGGCAGACTTTCGTCGGCGAATGCTTCAGCATCTGGATGGCGAACTCATCGCGCTGGTCGAGCATGCGCGTCGCATCCATGATCAGCAGGACGAGATCGCAGCCCTCCAGCGCCTCGCGCACTTCAACCATCATCTTGCGGCCCAGCGAACTATCTGGCTTGTGCACACCTGGAGTATCGATCAAGACAATCTGGGCAGCATCGCGGCCTTTGCCTTTGGGCAAGTTCACAACGCCCCGGATCCGGTTGCGCGTGGTTTGCGGTTTGGGCGAGATGATCGCCAGCTTTTCGCCCACAAGAGCGTTGAGCAGCGTGGACTTGCCAGCGTTAGGGCGGCCGAGGATGCAGACAAAACCAGAGCGGAAGGGCATAGGGGTTGAGTAGCGCCGGCATCTTGCCGGCTGTCCCGACGGCGTCTCGCCGTCGGCGCGGCGGGCGAGGAAGCCCCCCGGACGAGCCGCCGAGACGGCGGCGCTACTGAACTATATCAGCTTCAACTGCCGCGGCTGCGTGGCCGTAATTCGCACGCGCTCCACCTTGCGATCCGTCGATTCCAGCACTTCGAATCGCAGGCCATCTTCATCGACAGTTTCACCGCGCTGGGGGATATGTCCCGCCAGTTCGCTCACGAGACCCGCGACCGTGGCCGATTCCCGCCCTTCCGGTTTTGTCCCAAACAGTTCGGCGAGGCGGTCTACATCCATCCCTCCAGAGACAATGAAGGAATGCTCATTTTCCCGCAAGATCTCCGGCTTCTCGTGCTCGTCGCGGATTTCTCCCACGATCTCTTCCACCAGATCTTCGATCGTCACCAGGCCGGCGACGCCGCCATACTCATCGACCACGATCGCCATGCGGATGTTGTTCTTCTGCATCTCGCGCAGCAGATCGCTCCCGAGCTTGCTCTCGGGCACGAAATAAACGTCGCGCCGCATCAGCGTCTCGAGAGTCCGCTTGGAAGCCTCGGTGTCCGGCACTTGCAGCACGTCCTGCGCGTACACGATGCCTTTGATGTTGTGAATGCTTTCCGCGTACACCGGAACCCGCGAGTAGTGTTTGGTGCGCAGCATCTCGATGAATTGCTCAACCGTGGTTTCCACCGGAACTGCAAACATCTCCGGACGCGGCTTCATGGCCTCGCGCACCGTCTTGCCGCTGAATTCCACTGCCGACTGAATCAGCTCTCGATCCCCTTCCTGGATAATGCCTTCTTCCTGCCCCGCTTCAATCAGCGCATCCACGGCTTCCGCCGCGCTCTCCGGCTGCTCGTTTGTATTTTGCCGGGTCAGCGATGCCACCGATTGTAGGAAGCCCAGAACAATCGTCACGGGCAGCACCAGATAAATCAGCAGACGCACCAGCCATGTCCAGCGAATAAGCCAGACGCCGCTGGTCCGCGAGAAGAAAACGAATGGCAGGAACTGGTTGAAGACAATGATGATCAGGATCAGGCTGACCGCAGCTTGCAGAATTTCGTAAACGCTCCAGCGCTGGTCGCCGAACACCGCGAAGCCCACCAGCAAGGCAATGGTCGCCGTGGTCAGCTGTTTCAGCACCGACATTGAAAGCGATGCCCGCGCCCGGCTTACGTGCAGGTTCGGTTCAACTTTCTGCTCGAAGACGTCAATATTGTCCTGAAATTCGCGCGAAAGAAACTTGCCAATCTCCTGGTAGACGCGGTCGACATAGGAGGCCATCGCCAACAGCCCCAGCAACGGAATCAACGCTACTGCGACGGCCCAGTTCATGCCTTTCTCCGCCATGTGCCGGGCGCGCCAGCACTGCGCTTTTCGCGGATCAAAATCTTGCTGCCTCGCGGCTGCACCCTCTCGATCAGACCGGCCTCCAATTTCAGTTGCCGCCGCAGCAGGCCCTCTTTGCGGGCCATCTCGCCATGATCGCGCTCGTGATCGAAGCCCGCCAGATGCAGAATTCCATGCAGCGCCAGAATCTTCACCTCATCCGCCGCGGAATGCCCAAGGCGACGAGCGTTCTCCCGGGCAATATCCGCGGAAATCGCGACATCTCCGGCGGTGCGGCCCGCTTCGCTGCTCTCCCCCCGCGGCGCTGGAAACGACAAGACGTCCGTGGCTTTGTTCGCTCCGCGGAATTGCCGGTTCAAAGCACGCAACTCGGAACTGTTCGTCACCAGCACATTCACCGTTTCACGCAGGCGCACCATTCGCCTCGCCCGCAACACAAAGCGTTCGAGGGTCGAGCGGCTCAAACCCGCGATTCTCTTTCGGAAGATGACCAACTTGCTCCCAGCGCGCTTGTTCGAAACACGAACGCTCGAAACGCGATTGCTCGAAACACGTTGCGAAATAAAACAGGAGGGCCCGATTTCAGCCCTCCCGCGCCGCCTACAATTATTCTCCCGAAGCGGTGGATCGGTCATTCCCCTCCGCCGCCGGACTCTTCACCTCGGCGCTCCTTACTCCCGCGCCTCCCGATTCTGTGCTTTTTCCGCCCGCCAGCAGCAGCATCTGCTGCTCGGCGACATGCGTCTTATGCTCGTCGTAGGCGCGAATGATGCGCTGCACCAGATGATGCCGCACCACATCGGACTCATCGAAGTGAACGAACGTCAGGCCTTCCACGCGCTTCAGAATGTCGATCGCTTCCAGCAACCCGCTGCGCCGCGCGTTGGGCAAATCGATCTGCGTGATGTCCCCGGTAATCACCGCCTTCGAGTTAAATCCCAGGCGCGTGACGAACATCTTCATCTGCTCCGAAGTCGTGTTCTGCGCCTCGTCGAGGATCACAAATGAATCGTTCAGCGTGCGTCCGCGCATAAAAGCAATCGGGGCAATCTCGATGACATTCTTCTCCAGGTAGCGATCCACCTTCTCCGGATCGAGCATGTCATACAGGGCGTCGTATAGCGGGCGCAGATAAGGATCGATCTTGTCTTGCAAAGTTCCGGGCAGAAAGCCCAAACGCTCGCCGGCTTCCACCGCCGGACGCGCCAATATGATGCGGTTCACGCGCTTCGCCAGCAGCGCGGAGATCGCCATAGCCACGGCAAGATAAGTCTTGCCCGTGCCCGCAGGACCAACGCCGAATACCATGTCGTGATTCTCAATGGCCTCGACATAGCGCCGCTGATTCACACTCTTCGGCTGCACCATGCGCCGCCCCAGCGAACGCTGGCGGCCGGCGTCGGCCAGCCCGCGCAGGGTCGCGCTCGAATCCGCCGTCAAAACGCGCAGCATGCTGTTGAGATCGCCGTTGTTGAAGCTGTAACCGGAGCGCTGCAGGCTCTCGTAATCCGCAAACACCTGCTCGGCGCGCGCCACGTCGCGCGCCGCACCCTCAAGTTCAATGGCATTCGAGCGCAGGTCAATCGTGATGTTCAGGCCATCTTCCAGCACCCGCACATTCTCATCGCGCGTGCCAAACAAAGTCTCGATGTTAGGACTAATCCCGATGCTTTTCTTCATTCAATCTCTTTGGAATACACACACTTCAGGCTTTTTACGGACAAAACAGGATTATGCTTCGAGACGGAACCAGACGGGATGCTCATGCCCACAGGGCAAGTCACTACCATTACGTAAAGCGTACCCCGCGCCGGGGCGGGAGTCAATGGCCGTAAAACGGCTGCAAATCTGATGCCTCTGTAGAGACAGCCGCGCTCGGCTAGCTTGCCCTGAGCAAAGCCGAAGGGTCGAGCAAAGCTCGAGGGTTCTCGTTGACCATAGCCAACCGTTTGACCAGCCAAGACTTACTCCCGTAGAATGGTCTATTCGGTACTCGCCGGAATATCTCGCTGTACACACAAAGGGCAACCAAGCAATGGCAAACCATTTTTCGGCGCTCAAACGCGCCCGTCAGACCACGAAGCGCACGGCCACCAATCGCGCCAACACCTCCCGCCTGCGCACCGCGCTACGCACGCTGCGCGAGACCATCGAGAAGGGCGACAAGGCAACTGCGGAAAAGACCTATCGTGAGACCGTCTCCGCGCTCGATAAGGCGATTCAGAAGGGCACCCTGCACGGGAATACGGCTGCTCGCTACAAATCGCGGCTGGGCGTTCGCGTTAATGCGATGAAGTAGGGTGCTATATCCGGCAGTTGGTTTGGGATATCCACATCCCAAGAACTTTAATGACATCATTGCGCGATAGTGGGACAATTGGGTTTGGATGGCGTTAGATGAGTTCCCAAGTCACCAACCCGAATACTGAAGCTGCGATTCTGGCCCGCCTCATCCAGACCGAGCAGCAGGAGTTACCACGCGGGGCGGCAGAATATCTTTTGTCGATTCGCTTCGGGGATCGTGACGCCGCGCGCATGAACGAATTGTCCGAGTTGGCTCGACAGGGCAAGCTGACCGACGAAGAGCAGACCGAGCTTGACAGTTACATTCATGTGGGGAACCTTCTGGCCGTGATGCAGTCCAAAGGGCGGCGCGCCCTACAGCGTTCGTCGCAGTAGCCGGGAACATTGAACGCCGATCTCATCCGCCAGATTTGGCAGAGAGCACAGTCCCGTTGCGAATATTGCCAATTGCCATCCGAGTCACATCCCGCGCCATTCCAGATCGATCACATCATCGCCCAGCAGCATGGCGGACCAACCGTAGCGGATAATCTGGCCCTTGCCTGCATCCACTGCAATCGCTTCAAGGGGCCGAACATTGCTGGAATCGATCCGGACAACGGCGAAATCGTTCGCCTGTTCCATCCCCGGCGTGATGCCTGGACGGAACACTTTATCTGGAATGGACCACGCTTGGAAGCACGTACTCCGACGGGCCGAGCGACAATCACGCTTTTGCGCATTAACGAGCCCGAGGTAGTAGCGGTGCGAAAAGCCCTGCAGGAAGAGGGCTCGCTTGGAGAGCAAACGCACTAGCACCTTTTGGCTTTGGCCTTTAACGCTCAGCTAGACTCCAAATGGCGAGATCGCCGCGCCCCGCCGTCGCCTTATGCTCCAACGATGCCAAATTGTTCTTTCAGGACATCATTTCGCTCTTGCTCGGACACGAGAGCAGTTTCTGTCCGCAGGCCGCTCTTCGTAACAATCAGTTTCATATCAACGAGCGTGATTCGCCCGTCGTCAGTCGCCCGGCTGCAGATGCTATTTCGCGTGAAGTGCGACTCGGGAGACGTCTGGTGGTAATGGCACATGCCCGCGAACTCTTCCAGGCGACGTGACTGTTGCGTAAATGAGTATTGCCTGTTCCAACTTGCATGGGACTCCTTTTTTTCCAGCTGTAACCTGTCGCTGCTCCGCACGATTCGGAATGTGCCAGTAGCATCAGACTGCTCCACATTCATTTGCAGCCGCACAGGCTCCAGGAACAGTTCCCCGAAGCCAACATCCGCCAGCCAGGGTTCGTCCAAATCGACGCGCAAGCATAAGTGGTCGAACTCGGGCCCCTCGCCGCCCGCGTTCGATACAGTGCGAGCTGAGAGCAAAGTGACTTGAAAACCTAGAGAACGCAGCAATGCGGCAAATGCGCCGTTCAACTCGTAACAGAAGCCGCCGCGGCGCCGCTCGACTATCTTGCGGATGAGCGCTTCTTCGTCCAGCACAATCGTTTGGCCGCGAGCGATGTCGAGATTTTCGAATGGGACGGTGAACAAATGTGCGCGATGGGTCGCGCGGAGGGTATCGAGCGTAGGGGCTGTCGAACCTTCGTAGCCAATACGATGGAGATAAGCGTGTACATCAAGCATGTGACAGAGCCGCGAGCATGCGGTTCACGATCGAGGCTGATGGCTGACAGCTGCTACACCGGCAACTGTTCCTGCATCCATCCCGGCGTTTCCGGCTTAGGCTCGGTAGTCAAATCCATCACCAGGCGTTCCAGCACCATGCGCTTGCTCACGGGATTAGATCGCAGGGCGAGATCGGCCTTCGCGACCAACCGGATGGCACGCGTCAACTCGCGGCGCGATTTGTAGCGGCGCGCCTGTTTGATGATGTCATCGGCGGCGAAGGGAGGCACGCGGAATCCCTGCCACAGCGCGGCCCAGAGCATGCGCTGGTCGCGCACGTTGCGTTCGAGAATCACCAGCATCTGGCGGAAGGTCTTGGCCAGCATGTAGATATGCCCGATCGAAGCTTCTTCGCCGTCGCCCGAAGATAAGATTGCATCCAGCACTTCGAGCGCGCGCACGCGGTCTTTGGATGAGATGGCATCGGTCAACTCATACAGCGAGCGCTGCTTCGCAGCCAGCACCATGGTTTCCACGTCGCCCAGCGTGATGCGGTTTCGCGCGCCCACATAGAGCATGAGCTTCTCTAGTTCGTTCGAGATCATCATCATGTCACCGCCCAGCGCGTCAACCAGTTCGCGCGCGCCGTCGGGATCGATCTTCACTGGCACATCGCGGCTGGTGCAGTAGTCGGAAATCCAGCGCACTGCTTCGCCTTCTTCCACGCGCGCCAGTTCGACAATGCCGCAGTACTGGCCCATGGTCTCGCGGATGCGCTGATAACGTTCTTTGTCCTGCATCTCCATGCGGCGCACGTCGGCGGGGATGCTGATATGATCGGCGACAAAGACCACCATCGCGTCGGGATTTGGTTTCTTGCAATAGCCCTCGATGGCGGCAAGCTTTTCTTCATTCGAGCCGCGGCCAAAAAGAGTTTTCACGCCGCGCACGAAAAACACCTGGAATGGCGCCATCAGCGAAGGCGTGCGCGCGCGGTCAAGAACTTCGGCGAGGTCGTTTTCCCCAAGATCGAATTCGAAAATGCTGAAGTCGCGCAGATCAGCGGGGACCAGGTGCTCGAGAATCGCATCGCGAAAGCGCTTGCGGAAGAAGGCCTCATCGCCCACGAAGACGTATGCCGGACGCAGTTTGCGCGACTCCAGTTCGCTGACAAACCGCTCGGCCTGGGCAAAAGCCCGCATGAAAACCCTCCATGGTCAGAAACGACCTGCTCCCCAACTCTAGCATCGGGGAACCTGGGTTGGAAGTAGCATCGTCAACCCTTCTGCCCTTGGGCGGTAAATTCATGTTTTTAACGGCGATGGCAAGAAAGCGCTAGAAGGAAGCTATCTCATTGCATCCCGGAGCGTTACAGTGAATCGCGGCTTATAATAGCTTAAAGAGAATAAGATTTAAACGCGATTTAAGGCCTCCCAATTGCCGGGACGACCTCGGGTCGCCCTCCCGCCTCAAAGTCGATGTACGGGCTTCCTAAGCGTCAGCAAATGGCATTCTACGCGCTGGTCGGAACGGAGATGCTACGGATCGCTCTCGATCGCTTGCTATTTGGAATCAATAACTTACGGCTAACTAACTGATTTCAAAGGGACGACGGGTTGGAAAATTCAAGCATTGTTATCAATAGCTTAGAGGTAAACGAAGTCATTGATTCTAGAAGCCCTCCAGAATGTTAGAGACCAGGGTGCGCGCGAAGTCCTGCGAGAGCCGCCGGAACGCGGGCGAGTCTTCCTCGAAAAAGCTGGTCAGACCTTGCGAGACTTCGTACTGTTCGCGAAACACATACCCGGAATTCTGATAAAGCACCTTGCCCTGCCGGTCTGTAAGCGCCACTCTCATGCTCACCACCACCAACACGCTGGCGGCCTGTCCGGTCGAAGTGTTGTAAGTAAGCGGAGTTGACGAGGCCGAGATTACTGTGCCGCGCAACGTGGCATCGGCGGCTTCGGAGGGATCATTCAGAATGTGATAGTGCGTGCGCGTCGTGAACTCGCGCACCACCGATGAAGTCAACATCTGCTCGATGCGGTACGTGCCGGTTTCATTTACGAAGGGAGGCACGGCGATGGTCTTGACGTTTTCCGGAAGCTGAACCGAGTGGCCCGCGGTGTGATATCCACAACCTGTGCCGGCCACACTCCACGTCAGGACGATCAAGGCCCATGCGGCCCGCCGTACCTTCATTGAATCTTTCCCAGCGGACGGGTGGCGATCATGCTCTCGGCGCACTCCTCTGCGGTCACAGCGGCGATGCGCAGGTTGTCAACGGCGGCCCACAGCCAGATTCCGTTTGGCCGGGAGGCTTCGCTCTTGAGCGAAACCATAATGTCCGCTTGACCAGCTGTGTTTACATTGGTCGGCTGCGAATCGTCATCCGCTGCCGCCAGCGTCACGTGATCTCCTGCCAGGGCCTGCGATAATCGCTCCTGATTAACCGCCTGCTCCATCTCCAGGAAGATAGCCAGCGCGTGGCCGTGAAACACCGGCGGCTGCAGCACCATCAACGCTGGCTGCGGCGCGTCCGCTCCGGCAATCTTTTGATAGTGGCGGCGCACGCGGGAATCCAGCGACTCCAGCGAGAGTTTCGAACTCGGCCCGTAGCGGGCAAGCATGTTGAACGCCACCTGCTCATCGAACACATCCTTAGGCAGTGGCTGGAACGACAGCAGATTGACGGTTTGCTGGTGCAGTTCGTCCATCCCCTTCTGCCCCTGTTCAGAGGCCGGCTCGAACAGCGTCGCCACCGCGCTGCGAATCGCACCCGCCTTGCGCGCCCGCAGCAGCAGCAAAGCCAGAGTCACGGCCGCAGGATGAGGCACAACGCAGGGCGCGGGCTGCAGTTCCGGCTGCCACATCTCTCCGCGCTCGCGTTCCACCCAGACCGACCGCACCTCGGCGCCAGCTTCTTCTTCCAATGCGCCGGAGAGATCGATGATCGCACTGCCGGCATCGCGGGCCCGTTTCCAGTTGCTGCGCGTAGATTCCGCATCCGAGGCAAAGAAGGTGAAGTCTACGTGCGTAAATTGCTCAGCGCGCACGCTCTGGATGAAGTTGATTTCATCGCCCGCCGCTTCCAGCTGGCCGATGGATTCATCATCGTCGAGCAGGCGCACATCCACCGCGGGAAAGTTTCGCTCATTCAGCATTTCCGCGACTTCCTTCCCTTTAAGCGTGGCCGCGCCCACGATGGCGGCGCGATAAAGCTGTCCACGGGCAGAAGTGGCAAGTGGCGGCGATGCGATTTTCGACGGCGTACTCATGAAGTCTGCGAAGCCTCCTTGTAGGCGGGCGGCGGCGGCTGGTTGCGGCGGCGGAAGATCCACTGCAAGCGCCAGAACACTCCTGAGAACGTATAGAGCAACGCCACCCCGAACAGCACAGGTTTCGAAAAGAACCAGATGCCGGCGAACAACGCCCCGAAGAGAATGATCAGGCGGAACGGATGCCGCGAGCGGAAATCAATGTCCTTGAAACTGTAGAAGCGCCAGGTGCTCACCATCAGGTATCCCACGGCGGCGACCATCGCCAGCCAGGTCATCGCCTTGTACCAGGAGTCGAGCGGAATCCCTGACTGAAAATGAACTACGGCGGCAATCACTCCGGCGCCCGCCGGAATCGGCATGCCCACAAAATATTTTTTTCCTGGCCGTCCCGGATTCGAAGGCTGCGGGTTCGTGGTGATATTAAACCGCGCCAGGCGGCTGGCCCCGGCCATCAGAAACAGGAAGGCGGCAATCGCCCCTAATTGCGTGAGCTTGATGTTCCAATTCCACTCGGTTAGCGCGACCGCGGGCATCAGGTGAAATCCCCATGTCCAGGCCAGCATCGCCGGGGCTACGCCGAATGTGATCACATCCGCCAGCGAATCGAGTTCCTTGCCAAACTCGCTGCTGGTTCCGGTCATGCGCGCGACGCGTCCATCGAGGCCGTCGAACAAAACCGCGAACCCGATGGCCTTGGCCGCGTTATCCAAATGCCACGAGGACGACGATAAGGCGCTCGCGTGAACCACCTCGAGGATGGCGTAGAATCCCGCCGCCATATTGCCCGTTGTGAACAGCGACGGGAGAATGTACATCCCCTTGCGCATGCGGCGAACCTGCCGTTCGTCTTGGCTGCGTTTTACAGGAAGGTCCATCAGCGCGCCCTTTCGCTGGCGCTGGCGGAAGAACGGCCTGCGCCTGCCAATTCGCCTTTCGGCTGCAGGTAGGCCAGTACGCTCGCGCCGCCCCGCACCCGGTCGCCCACCTTCACTTGCAAAGCCGCGGAGACGTCGAACAAAACGTCAACCCGGGAGCCAAACTTGATGAGCCCCACCCGTTGTCCGCGTTCCAGCAGGTCGCCAACTTTCGGAGTGAAAACGATTCTTCGCGCCAGCAAGCCCGCGATCTGTTTGAAGATCACGATCTGGCCATCGTCTTCCACGTGGACAATGTTCTGCTCGTTCTGCTCCGCCGAAGCCTCATTCATGGCGTTCAAGAACTTCCCGCGCTGATAGCGCACCTCGCTCACAACTCCTGCAATTGGCGAACGGTTCACGTGCACATCGAAAACGCTTAAGAAGATACTGATGCGAGTCCGCTTCTCGCTGCCCACGGTCACGAATGAGACATCCGTAACTTTGCCATCGCCCGGCGACACCACAGCGCCCGGGTCATCTGGGATGACCCGCTGCGGGTCACGAAAAAACCAGAGAAAGAACATCGCCAGCAACAAGGGCAACAAAGCCCAGGCGGGCCGCGCAAACCAGCCCACGAGAACTGCAGCCGCAATCAAAGCCAGCCCGTAATAGTAGCCGTCACGAACCATGGGAACAGAGTTTCATTATAAAGCAGAGGTGAGCGGCCCTGGCTCAGGTTCAATCAGAAAAGTGCGTAAGGCAAATCGCAAGTGTAAATAAAGAAAGGCGCCGAATAGCGCCCGTGAGTAGATACAAGAATGCCAGCAGCGGCGGCCGCCGCCTTCAAATGGCCAAAATTACGCTACGTTAAACTGCTGCCGATACTGCCGCTCAATCGATTGCATCTGGTCTTTGAGCCGCAGCTTCAGCTTCTTGAGACGAACTTCCTCAAGCTTTTCATCTTCGCTGAGATAACGTTTTTGGGTGAGAGAATCAAGACGAGTGGAATATTGCATGTGCTCCTGAGCCAGCTTGCGGAACTCATCATGGTTGCTCAGGAGAGCGTCATTCGAAGTCAGCATCCAGGCAGACCTCCAAGAGGGGATCAACTAGCGCAAAGTTACCACAGCCTCAAAAATGGTTCAATGCCGAATTCTGGTGCAGTCTCGTTATGAGAAAACTCTAATAAAGCCTTAGCCGACAAAGGATTGCATCCTCCGGAGGGTCGGAGTAGTAACTCCTGCGTAAACCCTTTTCCTGGAATCCCATCTTCCGGTACAACGCGCGCGCGCTTTGATTCGACTCGCGAACTTCCAGAAATATTGCACTGCCCTGTTCGGCTCGCGCATGGGAGATCAGTTCGCTCAGCAGTCTCGTGCCCACGCCGCAGCGGCGGGCCGCTTCGGCGACGACAATGTTTTCCAACTCCCACTCTGTATCGACCCGGTGCGCTACCAGGAACGCGGGAACTCCAGGTGCTCTCGATTCATCTTCTTCAGCTACCCAGGCCACGCGCTCAGATTGCTGGCCCTTTGAGATGAAAAATAATCCCTCATACTGCAGTCGCGACCAGTGAGCCGCCGGACTCGCGCGCTCTAGATCCATCATGGCGGGAATATCAGCGGCTTTTGCACGTCGGACTCGCACGCTAGTGTCCGCTTCTCTCAAGCATTTCGGCGTCGGTGCGGCGGATGTAGTTCGCCTCCAACTGTTCAGGAGTTACCGTTTCGCCGGATTGAATCTTGCGCCAGCCCAACTGGGCAACGGCGACGGCTGAAATCGGCGGCAGGGTTGAGACTGACAATCCGGCCGCGGTTGCGGCTTCGGCGAGAAGTGGATCGGGACTGACGACTGTCCATCCCTTCGCGTGAACGAGGAATTCGCTCTGAGTCAGGATAAGCTCTCTCGGAACCTGGCCTGGAACCGCCGGGATTTCGTACTCCCCAACGTAGACGTCACCTCTGCCGGCATCCAGCGCAGCCATGATCTTGCCTTTCGCGCCGCTGGTGAAGACGCAGACTTCGAGCAGCGACACCGCCGCGATCGACTTGTGCAACACCTCAGCCAGAGCCTTAACCGCAGCCAGGCCAATGCGGAGCCCGGTAAACGATCCCGGCCCAGAGACCACGGCCAGAGCGCCGATGGCAGTCTTCATAAATCCGTTGCTCGAGAGCAAATCGGAAATTTGAGGAATCAGTTGTGCAGAAAAAGTCCCGCCAACCAAGGGCGCAATCGCGATCATCTCGAAATCGTCGCGCTCCGCAGTTGGCTCACCCGCGCGCGCCAGCGCGATGCTGCCCTGCTTACCGGAAGTGTCAATCGCGAGAAGAAGCATGAGAGATAAGAGTTTGATCTATCCGTGAAGATCCGCAGAAATCCTTGGCCAGCCCTGGTCGTTACTCCTGCACCAACTCCAGCAGCACGCCGCCGGTGCTCGAGGGATGCACGAAAACATACTGATGCCCGCCGGCGCCAGTTTTGATCTGGTCCGAGACCAGGCGCACGCCGTCTTTCTTCAGCCGCTCGACGGACGCGGGCAAATCCGGAACCTTCAGGCACACGTGATGCAGGCCTTCGCCCCGCTTGGCGATGAACTTTGCGATGGCTGAATTCTCCGAAGTCGATTCCAGCAGTTCCAACCTGCTCTCGCCCACGGGGACCATTACCAGTCGCACCTGTTCCTGCTCCACCGTTTCTTCGGGAGAGATACTTAACCCCAGTTTTTCGTAGATCGCTTTCGCCGCTCCGAGCGATTTCACAGCAATACCAAGATGATCAATTTGCGCCATGCGCGTTCCCTCCATCAGCTTTTTCCTGCTTTCGTGGCGATCTCTTCAATCAGCGTATACGGATCGCGCTTGTGTTCCGCCACTTCCGCCGCCAGCCGCGCCAGGTTGCCATCAGCGAGTTGAGTTCGCGCCTTCTCCAGCAATGTGTCGCGCAGCATTTCGACCAGGCGTTCCTGCCAGTTCTCGACGCTTCGGTTCAGCGTAAGATTTTCTTTCTGCAAATACGCCTCATAGTCTGCGATCGCGCCCGCCAGTTCCTCAATTCCCACTCCCTGACTGGCGACAGTCTTCACGATCGGCGGAGTCCAGCCATCGTGGCGCGTGGCCAGCGACTGCAGCGTGCGGATTTCCCGCTCCACGTGCTCAGCGCCGTCGCGGTCGCTTTTGTTGATCACGAAGATATCGGCAATCTCCATGATGCCGGCTTTGATGGTCTGGACATCATCGCCCATGCCCGGCACCAGAATCAAAATCGTGATGTCGGCCAGCCGCACGATATCCACTTCATCCTGGCCCACGCCCACGGTCTCAATCATGATGAGGTCGCGGCCCGAAGCGTCGAGTACTGTGGTTACATCGGCTGTGGTGCGCGCCAGTCCGCCGAGCGAGCCGCGCGTCGCCATGCTGCGAATATAAATTCCCGGGTCCGAGAAATGTTCCTGCATGCGGATGCGGTCGCCCAGAATCGCCCCGCCGGTGTAAGGACTGGTCGGATCGACCGCGATGATCCCCACAGTGCGATTATCTTTGCGATAGAAGCGAGCAAGGTGGTCCACGAGCGTGCTCTTCCCCGCCCCCGGCGGCCCCGTCAGACCGAGAACACGCGCCTTGCCGCTGTGCGGAAACAAAGCCTTCAGCAGCTCGGACCATCCCGGCGCGCGATTTTCGACGGTGGAAATGGCGCGGGCGAGCGAGCGCACGTCGCCGGAGCGGAGGAGAGAGACGACCTGTTGGTAAGCTGAGACCAAACAAAATTAGTGTAAAGCACCCTGTTGGAATGTGGTAGGATTTTGGCCTTCCCCTTACAGCCTGATCTCGGCGGAGGTCGATGAGGCCACTTTACGCTGTGCAGTTCGAAGTGGTACCGCGCGGTTCCACTACGTCTGGCGAGTTATCGGAAGCAGTCCTTCAAACTGTGGCCTCCTGGGTCGTCGAGTGGTACTTGAGGCGCAAGGCGGCCTCCATCCAAATCCCGATGGACGGGGGCGAACTGAGGCCCCGTGACGGCCACGAAATCATCGTGAGTAGGAGCCTTTCCGCTGACCGAAGCGTGGGCCGTTCAACTATTTCCTGGTCATATCCCGACGATAACGACGGCAATCTGTTGTGGCATTCGAACTGTGAGGTAAGCGAGTTCGGAGGGCTCGTCGAATTCTCACTGCAGCTTCTCATAGACTCCACGCAATTCTATATAGCGCCGGTGGAGTTCGAGCTTAGGAGGCCCCGAGTGGTCGCCACCCTGGCGAGGCAATTCGATTGCGTACACGGCGATACGCGCCTATCCATGGAGCCGAGTGGCCTGTCCGCCGCGGGCGTCTCAGATTTCGTGAACAAGAGGCTCTACTCCACACAGCGGAGGCTTCCAATCGTCTTGGTCAGCCGCATGCCCGTTTCGAACAAGTGGCTCGTCGATCCCGCGGACCTGGCTGACCCGCTCGCGGGGATCGCTGAGGTCCATTCTCTCGATGACAAGTGGGCGGCATATGCCCTCAGCGATGAAATTGGAAAGTTGTACTCGTGCTACAACGGAGCCGTTCGTTTGTATTGGCCCGACTTCGATCCAAACGAGCACCCGTATTCACCGATCTACCTGCCTGACCGGATCGAGGGTATGGGCCAAAGGCTCGCGGTAGATTTGTTCAGGTACTTGTCGGCCATTTCTACATTCAGGTATGTGCCTGGGCCAGTATCCGCTGACGCCGTCGATTTCCTCAAAGAGGAACAGAAAAAAGAGCTCGATAGGATCCGAAGTGCCGCTCAGGAACGGGGCGATTATAAAGAGCTGTTGGAGATGGCCGATACGGAGATCTCCGCGCTGCAGAAGGAGACCCAGGAGGCGCGACAGGAAATTCAAAACCTAAGGGCCAGCCTCGAGTTGTCGCAGGAAAATCTGCGCGCTATATGGCGAACACAAGAAGATAGGCGCGGACCGACCGCGGTCGAGGCTGCCCCCGAGGAGGCAGATTTCGAGCCGGCGTCCGTACAAGAGGCGGTACGGGCCGCCCGCGATCAATTCAGCGAAACGCTAGAATTTGTCGAACTCGGCTTTGGAATCCGCTGCTGATTCACCTTTCAAGCAGCCCAAGAAGGTCTACCAGGCGCTGCTGGCCATACATGAGGTCTGCCAGGCTTGGGCTCGCTCTAGGAAGACGCGGACGCCAATGGGGTTACTTGAGCAAAGTTTCGCGAGCAAGGGATTTACCTACAGGCCACGAGAATCGATGACAAGTAAGGGTAGGTGGGCCGAGGAGTACGAGATGCTATACGATGGCGAACGTGTATCTATCGAGCCGCACATCGCACTCGGAAAAGGTGGCCCCGATACGTGCCTGCGAATTCATTTCTACTCCGACGAGACGACGGGCAAATACATCATTGCGCACGTCGGGAGACACAAAACCAATACCAAGAGTTAGTGTTTCTAGCGCAGGGGGGCCTGCGGGGTGCTCGCCGCCGGCCTCGACAGCCGATGTATCGTCTTCATCCGGCCAGTCCGTTTCCGCAAGTCCTGCCAAGACGAACTCTGCCCAAGCTCTCTGTTCTGCAGCCTCCTCGTCGGTCAGCGAGTCGTAGTAGCGTTTTACTACGGCGGAAATCTCTTCCTGTGTTTTCTTTTTCGTGCTCATGACCCTACTCTTTCAGCAACTGCCGTGCGATCACCAGCCGCTGAATCTCGCTGGTCCCCTCGCCGATCGTGCACAGCTTCACGTCGCGGTAATACTTCTCTGCGGGATAGTCTTTGATGAAGCCGTATCCGCCGTGAATCTGCACGCCTTCATTGGCGCATCTCACGGCGACTTCGCTGGCGTAGAGCTTTGCCATCGACGACTCCAGCGTCGTCTTCATGCCGGCATCTTTCATCGACGCCGCGCGCATGGTGAGCAGGCGGGCTGCGTCGATTTCGGTGGCCATGTCGGCCAGCTTCCATTGGATCGCCTGAAATTCGCCGATGGCTTTGCCGAATTGCTTGCGCTCTTTTGAATAGTTCAGCGCGGCTTCGTACGCTCCCTGCGCCATGCCGAGCGACAGAGCCGCAATCGAGATGCGGCCGCCGTCGAGCACGCGCATCGCGTCGATGAAGCCATCGCCTTCCTTGCCCAGCAGATTCTCCGCAGGAATCACGCAATCTTCAAAGATCATCTCGGCGGTGTCGCTGGCCCGCAGCCCCAGCTTGTTCTCTTTCTTGCCGGGACGGAATCCCTTCGTATCCTTGTCGACGATGAATGCGGAAAGCGCGTGCGTCTTGGCGGCACGGTCGGTCACCGCGATTACTACCATCGCATCCGCATAGTGGCCGTTGGTGCAGAAGGTCTTTGTGCCGTTCAGAACCCAGCTGTTGCCGCGGCGCTTCGCGGTCATGCGGGCGCTGCCCGCGTCGGAGCCGGAGGAGGGCTCGGTCAATCCCCACGCGCCGATGAACTCGCCGGTGGCAAGTTTGCTGACGTATTTCTTCTTCTGAGCCTCGTCGCCCGCCAGAAAGATGTGATTCGAACACAGCGATGTGTGCGCGGCGACGATGATGCCCACCGAACCATCCACGCGCGACAACTCTTCGATGGCAATGACATATTCGACGTAGCCCATGTCAGCGCCCGCGTACTCGGTGGGGAAAACCATGCCCAGCAATCCGAGTTTGCCCAGTTCCTTGATCGTGGATAGTGGAAACTCGCAAGCCTCGTCCCACTTCATGACGTTGGGGCGAATTTCGCGCTCGGCGAAATCGCGGACGCTTTTCTTCAGCTGCTGCTGCTCGTCACTCAATTGAAAATCCAAGATTCCTCCACGGCATTGACCGGACTTTTGATTAGAACATAGCGGCCGAAGGGGGCAAAGTTACCTCAGGCAGTGGAAAGAAACAGTGCGGGCAGCCGCATCATCATTGGAGATTATGCGCATCACGGACAGCAGCCCAACCGACCGGATGGTCAGCTAATAATTCATTGCAGTAGATTTCTCACAGCAATCAGCGGGCGATCTCATCCGCCGCAATAAATCTCTCGAACACTTCGTTCGAGAGCAATCGTCCGCGAGCGGTCAACCGGACAAAGTCTCGGTGCTGTTCCATCAGTCCGTCTTCGACAAAGTCGGCAATCGCTGCGCCGGCGGGCTCGACCGCCTGCTCGCCGAATTTCGCGGCGAGATCCCGCAGGCTAACGCCACGTGTGAGCCGCAGCCCTAGAAAAAAACTCTCCTCCAATGCAGCGGGGCGCGAAACCGGCGTCCGCTGTAAGGCTGACCCGCTCATATACTGCTCGAGGGAATCCGCGGGCGCGAATCGCACGGCGTCGATCTCTGTAGTCGCGGAAGGCAGCATCGAATGCGCGTCCACGCCGAAACCGAAGTAGGGCCGCCGCGTCCAGTACTTCAAATTGTGCCGCGACTCGCATCCCGCGCGTGCGAAGTTCGAAATCTCGTACTGCGCAATGCCCGCCGATTGCAGCCGCTCACACGCCGCGAGATAACAATTCGCGATGGCCTCTTCATCCGGAACAAAGTGCGCATGATAGCGCGTGCCGCCGGCCAGCAGTTCGCGTCCCAGCCGCGAATCTTCGTCGACTTCGAGCATGTAGACGCTCGCGTGTGGAGCGCCAGTGGCGATGATTTCTGCTAACGAGTATTCCCAGCTTTCCGGAGTCTGATGCGGCAACCCGGCGATGAGATCGATGTTGATATTTGTAATTCCCGCGGCTCGCAACCGGGCAATATCGGCAAGCACCGTTGTACGCTGGTGCAGGCGCCCGACCGCCGCCGCTTCCTGATCTACAAACGACTGCACGCCAAGACTCACACGGTTCACACCGCAGCGCAGCAGACTCTCGAGCGCCGCGGGTGCCAGCGTGCCGGGAGCGCACTCGACCGTAACCTCCGCCTCAGGACTCACATCGAACTGTCGCCGCACTGTCGTGAAAATCCGCTCCAGTTGCGCCGACTCAAGCACCGTGGGCGTCCCTCCGCCAAGATAGATGGAATCCACCGCGCGCTCCAGCCTCCCGCCCATATCTGCCGCGATCTGCGGCGCTTTCGCGATGTCGGCGCAAACCCGATCCACATAACCTTCGAAAACCGCCCGCGAAAACACGTTGGAGGCGAAGTTGCAATAGCTGCACTTGGTGCGGCAGAAAGGGACCGAGATGTAAATGCCGAGGGGCATGTAAAGACTATTATCCCATCTGCGTCTCATCTGCCCATGCAGCAAACCTTTTCCATCCTCCCGCCCGCCCCAGCCATCCATATGAGGTACCCTGTTAACAGCGCTGCTGGCGCGCTTCGCCGCATGATCGCTTAAATCCGATGGCTCAGGAAGAAGAAGTACTAGGCAAAGCCTATGACAGCCGCCTGATGGCGCGGCTGCTGAAGTATCTGCGTCCCTATCGCTGGCAGGTGGCGATTGCGCTGGCCTCGATTTTGCTAAAGTCTTTTGCCGATGTGCTCGGCCCCTATCTCACCAAGGTGGCGATTGATCGCTATCTGGCAACCAAAGACGCGGCGACTGGCACATCCTCCGGCATCTGGAGTTGGCTTAGCCCGAACGCCATCACCGGCATCGCGCAGATCGCATCCATCTATGTGGGATTGCTCGTCTTCAGCTTCCTTCTCGAGTTTCTGCAAACTTATTACATGCAGTGGACCGGCCAGAAAGTCATGTTCGATCTGCGCCGCCAGATCTTTCGCCACCTGCAGCGGCTGCACGTTGCCTTCTTCGACAAGAACCCGGTCGGCCGGCTGGTGACGCGGGTCACAACGGACGTGGATGCGTTGAACGAGATGTTCACTTCGGGCGTGGTCTCGATATTCGAAGACCTGTTTGTGCTCGCGGGCATTCTGGGCGTGATGTTGTGCATGAACTGGAAGCTGGCCCTGATTACTTTTGCCGTGCTGCCCTTCATCGTGGTGGCGACCAAGATTTTTCGCGACCGGGTGCGTGATTCCTACCGCCGCATTCGGGTGGCGATCGCGCGCATCAACTCCTACTTGCAGGAACACATCAGCGGCATGGTGGTGCTTCAGCTCTTCAATCGCGAGCGCAAGGCCTACAACCGCTTTTCAGAAATCAACCGCAGCCACATGGACGCGTTCAAAGACGCGATCATGGCTTATTCCGTTTACTATCCGGTGGTCGAGATTCTCTCCGCCATCGCGATTGCTTGCGTTATCTGGTTCGGCGGCGGTGATGTGATGCGTAGCACTACCGTGTCCAGCGTTGCTGTGAGTTTCAACTGGAAGACGCTGATCGCATTCCGCTTAGTGCCGACCGTGGCAACGCTGGGCGTGCTGGTTGCCTTCATCCAGTACGCTCTCCGCTTCTTTCGCCCGATCATGGATTTCAGCGAGAAATACAACATCCTGCAATCGGCTATGGCCGCCAGCGAGCGCATCTTCAAGCTGCTGGATACACCAGTGCAGGTGGTCTCGCCCGCGGTAACTAAGAGCCCTGAAGGCCCAGGCCGCATCGAATTCGATCATGTCTGGTTCGCCTATCGTGAAGCGCCGACCGACGGCTCAGAGCCCGGCAAGGACCATGTGGGGACGGGCGCCTCGCCCGTCCATGCCGAGCAAAGCTCGGCAGGCTCTTCGCTCACCACAAGCAATGCGGCAGGCGGCGGCACAACTCCCTACTGGGTGCTGCGCGACGTAACCTTCGCCATCGAACGAGGGGAAACCGTAGCCATCGTCGGCCACACCGGTGCGGGCAAGACCACGCTGATCTCGCTGCTGCTGCGCTTCTACGATGTGCAGAAAGGCGCGGTAAGAATCGACGGCGTCGACGTCAAAGAAATGGATCTCGCTGACCTGCGCAGCCGCTTCGGTGTGGTGTTGCAAGATCCATTCCTGTTCAGCGGCACGATCGGCGGAAATATCCGGCTGGGCACGAAACGCATTCAGGATGCAGACGTGGAGCAGGCCGCTGAAGACGTGAACCTGGCCGACTTCATCCGCGCCCTGCCCAAGGGCTTTGGTGAAGAAGTCCGCGAGCGCGGCTCTACGCTATCGACTGGGCAGAAGCAACTCATTTCATTCGCGCGCGCTCTGGCTCACGAACCAAAAATCCTGATCCTCGATGAAGCAACTTCGAGTGTGGATACGGAAACCGAATTCCGCGTGCGTGACGCCCTCAACCGCATGGTCGAGGGACGCACCTCGCTGATCATCGCTCACCGGCTCTCCACCGTGCAGCGCGCCGACAAGATCATCGTCATGCACAAAGGCCAGGTGCGAGAGATGGGCACGCATCAGCAGTTGCTGGCCCAGCGCGGCGTTTACTTCAAGCTTTATCAGCTTCAGTACAAAGATCAGGAGTCAAGTTCGGGCCAGGTCGCGCCCGCGAATGCCGGCGGCTTCACGGAGCCACAAGTCACCGCCCGAGGGGATGATTAGACAAGCTCGCTCAACCACCGTCCGTTCCGCTCGGAAACCGTCCCGCCCGGATGAGAATGTGCCATCGCACAAGATAGACGAAGAAAACAACAAACAGCGCGAAGCTTAGGTTCGTTGAGAAATCTCGAATCGCCAGAAGCATCTGATTGCGTCCGGTTACTTTTTCCAGCAGCAGGGTGCTGCATAAATCGTAAACGCTGGTCGACGTCATAAAACCCCACGCGAGAAAGATCATGCCTATCCAGCGTCCGCAGCTAGCCGTGTTTCCGCAGCAGCCGCATGTAGGCCGACGGTACAGCCGGGCTCTTGCGACTAAATGGGGGTACCGCACGCCAAACACTTGCAAGTTTATACGACGTTACAAGGCAGGTAAGGAGAAGAAACAGAACGTAAATCTTAAGCGCGGTCGAAGGTGCCCGATCAACGTACTGTGGATCCCATGCCAGGCTGGTCGACTCCTGAATCATCACGTCCCCTCCGACCTCCGCACCTTACCATCTCTTTAGACACTGCAACAGAACAATCTGCTCCTGCAATGCTCCGCCTCGCGGCCTTACAATGCTCTCTTGCGAATCCTGATCTCAGCCGGCGAAGCCTCCGGGGAAATGTATGGGGCGGAGCTTATTGAAGCTCTGCGACGGGCTTTCGATTTAACTGCTGCTCGCTCCGCTCGCAGGACAGCCGAGGCGGCTGCCCCCACATGTGCATCTCCGCCCGCACAAGCATCGCAACTGGAATTCTTCGGCGTTGGCGGGGAGCGCATGCGGGCTGCTGGATGCGACACCGTCGTCGACGCCAAGGATCTTTCCGTTGTCGGCATCACCGAAATTCTCAGCCATCTGCCGAAGATCTACCGGCTCTATCGCCATCTGATCGCGGAAGCCGACAGGCGGAAGCCTGATCTTGCCATCGTGATCGACTCGCCGGCATTTAACTGGCGCGTGGCGCGGCAGATGAAGAAGCGCGGCATTCCCGTGGTCTACTACGTTGCGCCGCAGTTCTGGGCATGGCGCCAGGGACGCGTGCGCCTTATCCGCGATTACATTGACGAAGCTCTCGTCATTTTTCCGTTTGAAGAGAAGTTCTACTGCTCTCGCGGAGTGGATGCGACTTTCGTCGGCCATCCCCTGGCCGAGTTGCAGCCGCCGGCAATCGAGCGCGGCGACTATGCTGCGCGGTTTCATCTTGATCCCGCGAAGCAGTGGATTACGATCATGCCCGGCAGCCGCGTCAAAGAAGTGCGCATGAACCTGCCGACAATCCTCGACGCAGCGGCGAAACTCGGCGATGCCTACGAATTTCTGCTTCCGCTCGCGCCTACGCTGGATCGGGCTTTCCTGCAAAGTCTCATCGAGCAAAGGATGTTGGGGCGTCCTGGCATCACGCTGGTTTCAGAATCTCTGCCAGCGCTCTGGCATGCGCGCGCCGGCATCGTCGCCAGCGGCACGGCGACCGTAGAGGCTGCGGTGATGCGCACTCCGTTCGTGATGGTTTACCGCGTCTCACTGCTCACTTATTTGCTGGGCAAGCCGCGCGTCAAGGTTCCGCGCTTCGCCATGGTTAATCTGATCGCAGGTAAGGAAGTCGTCCCCGAACTGGTGCAGCGCGAGTTTACCGCGCAGAATGTGGTTGCCCGTTTGCAGGAAATTATTCCCGAAGGCGCCGCGCGCAGCCAGATGCTGGAAGGTCTTGACCAAGTGAAGGCCATGCTCCGCCCGCCGGTGCGTGCGGGCGAAGGCCCCGCCCAACACCCGGCAGATCGCGCGGCTGCAATTATTTTGTCGATCGAGAAGGCCTGAGCGGCGGCCTTTCATCGGAAAATCAAGAACGCCAACGGCGAGACTTAGCAACAGCTTTTTGCATCAGACTGTGAAGAGAACAATTATCAGGATTCGCTTTGACGGGAATGAGATCGCTCAGCAGTCGCGCAAACAGAGAACCGGAGCATCCGGTTCGTATTTCGAAATGGATTCTGGTGGTGTGGCTATCGGCATTCGGCATGTCGAGTGCTTCGAGCTTCGCTCAGTCGCCGCAAGTTCAATCGATCCAGGTTCAATCGTCGCAGACCCCCGTCAACGCCATACAGGAAGCGCCATCCCCGGCCCCGCCGCCAGCACCGATTTCGCCTCAGCTGGGAAGCATCAGCGGCACCGTGGTTGATCCAGATGGAGCGCTTATCGCCAACGTGAAGGTAACCCTGGTGCAACCGGGAGCGACAGGAGTCGCTTCAGGATGGCAAACGCTTTCCGACGGCCAAGGGCATTTCGTGTTCGCGGACGTGGCCCCTGGACCGTTCGAACTATCTTTCGCCGCCTCAGGTTTTGCGCCCTCACGGAAATCGGGAGTTTTGCAGGGGGGAGAAGACTATGTTGTTCCCGAGATCGCACTCGCCGTTGCCCGCAACACGGTCGACGTGGAAGTGTCGCTGTCACGAGAGCAAGTGGCGCAGGATGAGGTCAGGATTGAGGAGCGGCAGCGTCTGGTAGGAATCTTTCCAAACTTTTTTGTCAGCTACCTTGCCGATGCGGCTCCGCTCACTACAAAGCTGAAGTTCCAGCTTGCGTGGAAGACGGTCGTCGACCCATTTACTTTTGGGCTTATGGCGGGGGTTGCCGGCTTTGAGCAGGCAGAGAATTCCTTCAGCGGATATGGACAGGGCGTGCAGGGTTATGCGAAACGTTTCGGCGCAGCTTACGCAAACCAGGTGTCCGGGACGTTTTTCGGCGGGGCGATACTGCCCTCGCTTTTTAAGCAAGACCCGCGTTATTTCGTGAAAGGAACCGGCAGCAAGAAATCGAGATTTTTCTATGCCCTGGCAACTACAGTGGTTTGCAAGGGAGATAACCGGCACTGGCAACCGAACTATTCGTATGTCCTCGGAGACCTTGCCTCAGGCGGTCTTTCGAATCTGTATTATCCCGCCCAGAATCGTAATGGGGTGGGGCTCACCTTCGAGAACGCGTTCGTTGGGATTGGAGCCGGCGCGGTCGGCAACGTGTTTCAGGAATTCTTCGGCCATAAGCTGACGCCGCACGCTCCCCCTCAGAACCCGGGTAAACCTTGAGACTCAGTAGTGTCCCAGCGTAGTGGCTCAGTTTCTGAGAGCGATGAAGCGAATTACCGGAAGTTGCTGATTAGAATTACGTCGCTGTTGTCAGTGCCTTTTGAAAGCAGGAGTTGTTTGCCATCGCGGGACCACGCAAAGCTGAAGATCAGCCCGGAGGCAAACTTGGTGACGGGATGTGGATCGCCGCCGGCGAGCGGCTGCTCCCATACATTGGTGGCGCCGCTGCGCGTAAGCAGATACTGAACTCCCTTACCATCGGGCGACCAGCGCAGGCCTTCTCCGCCACTGGGCAACAGGCCGATAAATCGCAGGTCTCCGCCACTGGCGGGAACCACCCCAATCTTCACCACCGGGACCGGACGGCCCTCTTGATAACGCACCGCCACCAGGTTTCCGTCCGGGGAAACGCGGAATCCCTGCCCTGTTTCTGCAGTCATGACTTGCGATGGCGTGCCGCCTTCAATCGACATGCGATACAGATGTCTCTTCGCGGCGTAATAGACCCACTTGCCATCCGGGGAGCAAGTGGAGGATCCAACTTCGTCGGTGAGTTGCATGCCATTGGACCCGTCGGCGTCCGTCCTCCAAAGTGCCTGTTTGCCGTCGCGAATACTGTCAAAGACAATGTAGCGATCACCACACGAAGTGACCGAATAAATGTTATGGGCCTGGGGAGCCACGAGCGTAGGCCGGCCGCCATCCGGACTCATCAGCCACAAGTCATCAAAATTGCCGAGCAGCAGTGTGCCGGCGGGGCCGGGTGCAACAGACTCGTAGATGGTCTCTCCGGAGGTAAGTTGTCGCGCCTGCGCGGCGTCGCCCGAGGGTGCGACCCATATATCTGCCACCTTCATTTCCTGAATTCCCGCCAGTATCTTGCCGTCACGGGTCCCGTCCAAATCCGGCGCGTAGATCGAGAGATCATTGGAAAAACGGTGCAACTCCCCGCTCGGGAAATCGACGGACCAAAGCTGGCGTTTTCCCTCCTCCGCCAGCGCTAACACCAAAGCGTTGCCATCCGGCATCCAGACCGGTCTTCCCGCCGCTCGTAGTCCCAAGTTGTCCAATGTCCGTACGTTGCCATCCGCGCTGTTTACGACGCTTAACATCCATCCGACCGACTTGCCGATTCGAACACTGGGCACGGCGATGGTCTTGCCATCCGGAGACCAGGAAACGCCCGGCACAAACCCCGCCAGGTTCGAGGATAAAGTCGCCAGCAGGCGCTCTCCGGCGCCATCGGACTGCGCGACACGGATCTCGTTGGCACTGTCTTTTATAACGCCGCGTACGAACACAAACTGTTTGCCATCTGGCGAGAAGTTGACAGGTGCATCCACGTCGCGGATAAGCTGCCGAGGCGAACCGCCCAGGACGGGCATAACGTATAGATACCTGTAATTGCTTGTGCTCTTGTCTGAGCGGACAAAGTATATGTAGTTGCCGTCAGGGGAGAAAGTAACTCCTACGAATTGCACCACTTCAGGCGCCAGCACCTGCACATCGCTCTTGGTAGCCACGTTGCGCACCCACAAGCTTTGCTGCTCGCCGTCGCGCAGAACATAAACAACGAAATGGCCGTCGGGTGAAATTGCCACTAGTGTGGCCTTGCCGCTATCCGTCAGCTTGGTCATTTGCATGGCCAGCAGATTGAATCCACGAGGACGGATGAGCAGCTTATAGGCGCCGAATGCGGCAACTATAAGCACGATTGCCGCAACGGCCCCGACGATTACCTTCGGAAAGCCACGCTTGGCTGGAGAAGCCTGAACTGCAGCCGATGTGGAACCAGGGGCCGCGACTGGACCGGAAGCGGGCGAAGCCACGGACGAAGCTGACTCGCCAGCGGCGCGGACATGCCCGGAGCTGGTATCGCGTTGCAGGCGCTTCAAGTCAGCGCGAATTTCCGAAGCGTGCTGGTAACGCAGCTCACGGTCCTTCTCCAGAGCTTTGTTGATGATCTCTTCCAGCTTAAGAGGCAAGTCGGGGTTCAGCCGGAGAGGAGGAGTCGGGGCGCGATCCAGAATCGCCTGAAAGATGATGGCTGTGGTTTCGCCGCGAAAGGGCAGAGTGCCTGTGGCCATCTCGTAGAGGACGGCGCCGAAGGAAAATAGGTCAGTGCGGCCATCGAGTTCTTTTCCTTTGGCCTGTTCAGGCGACATGTAAGCGACCGTACCCACTGCGGTTCCCGGGCTGGTCAGGTTCTCGACGCTGACCGCAGCCGTCGCAGCCGTGACAGCCGGGACCTCACTAACACGGGCCGGACCCTGCGTCACCTTCGCCAAACCGAAATCCAGAATCTTGGCATGGCCGCGTTTGGTCACAAAGATGTTGGCAGGCTTAATGTCCCGGTGCACGATGCCTTCACTATGCGCCGCGTCGAGGGCATCGGTGATTTCAACGGCCAGACCAAGAGTCTGTTCCGTCTCAAGCGGCCGGCCGCCGATCAAATTCTTCAGCGTTACCCCGTCGAGAAACTCCATGGCGATAAATGCTTTTCCGTCCTGTTCGCCAATGTCGTAGATGGTGCAAATGTTGGGGTGGTTGAGCGCGGAGGCCGCCTGGGCCTCGCGCTGAAAGCGGGCCAGCGCCTGGGGGTCGCGCGCAACCTCATCCGGCAGGAACTTCAGCGCGACAAAACGGTGCAGGCGGGAGTCTTCGGCCTTGTAGACGACTCCCATGCCGCCGCCGCCGATCTGCTCGACGATGCGATAGTGCGAAAAGGTTTCGCCAATCATTCGAGAGATGCTCTCTTGCTGGTCGCTACATATTACGGACGCGCCAACCTGCTAGTCAACGAATCGAGGCTGAACCGAGAAACCCCCACAAACCCGAATTGGCTTCTCCTAAGCCGCGGTCCGAGATCTCGGAAACTTACCCGCCCCTAAACCTTGTGCTCCCAGCATCTTTTAGGTGAGAATCTTCATCATAGGGAATGGCTAGCCTGTTTCCTTGGAGACTCTCCTTAATGCAGAATCGCCTTCGGCGCGCCCAGAGCGTCCTGTCGAGTTCCCTTGCCCTGCTGCTATTGGCTTTGGTCGCGCTCCCGTCGCGGGCCGCCGAGAAGACGCACCTGCACGTTGACGATTACCAGATCGAGGTCGAACTTACGCCTCATCTGCATCAGATTTCTGCGCAGGCCAAGGTCAAGTTCACTGCGCTCCAGGACCTCAGCGTTGCCGTCTTCGAGTTGCACAACGACTTGCGCGTTACCCGGGTTCTCGACGAACACGACCAACCCCTGTCGGCCGAGCGCGTTACCCAGGATTCGACGATTCGCGTTCCGCTGCCTGCCGGCCTGGCCAAGGGCGCTTCCACGACGCTCACCTTCGAATACGAGGGCCAGCTCGAAACCGCGGACGATAGCCCGGTTCCGGGCCTCAAACTCGCCTACGTTGGCGATGACAGCAGCTACCTGCTCTATGCCGGGCGCTGGTTCCCAGTGAGCGGTTACGGGATGAACCGTTTCACCTCGACGATCAGCGTCACGGTGCCGGCCCACATGATGGCGATCGGCAGCGGAAAGCGCACGGTCAGCGATAATCCGCCCTCGAAGAAGCCCAATACCAACGGCCTGCCGACAAAGACGTTCACGTTCGTCTATACAAAGCCGAGCTTCCCCGGAACCATCATTGCGGGCATCTTCCAGGAATATAAGAGCGACGAAGCCGGATTGGACCTGCACGTCTACTTCAAACCATCACATCAGGGGATGGCTCCGCAATACACCACAACCGCGGTGCAGGAGTTCACTTACTTCATCACGCTCTATGGAACTCCGCTGTCGCAGAAGCTCAATGTGGTGGAGTTGCCGGGCGACACCGTTCCCTACGCCTGGGCGCCGGAGATCGCTGGCCTGGCTGGCCCTTCGATCACGGAGAAAACAAATTACCGCCTGCTCGCCAATGCCATCGCGCATCAATGGTGGGGAGTCTCCGTAAGCCCCGCCAGTAAGGACGATTGGTGGCTGGTCGATGGCTTCTCACGGTATTCCGAAGCGATGTATGTGGAGAACGCTGCGGGCGCGGCGGGCCTTGAAGAAGCGGTAAAGGATATGTCGGTGGGCGCGCTGGCTTACGATACGGTGCCGCTTTCGAGCGCCAGCAAGCTGGATTCCTTCTCCACCGAGTTTCAGTCGCTGGTGACCGACAAGGGCGCGATGATCCTGCATATGCTGCGCTGGGTACTGGGCGAGGACAAATATCTCAAGACCATGCGCGAGTTCGCCGAAACTTACTCCGGCAAATCGGCCAGCATGGACGAATTCCGATCCATCGCCGAGAAGAATTACGGCGAGCAACTGACCTGGTTCTTTTCCCAGTGGCTTGATTCCACGGGCGCTCCAGAATTCAAGGTAAAGTACACCACCTACCGGCTGGGCAACAACAAGGGCTTCCGCGTCACGGGAGAGATCTCGCAGGATCTGGATCTGTTCCGCATGCCGGTTGACCTGCGCATTGACACCGACGGCAAAACGGAAGACAAGAAAATCGAAGTGGTCGGCACCAACTCACCCTTCGCCATCGAAACCTTCGGACGCCCGAGGCGCATCGCCGTTGACCCCGACCATCACGTCCTCACCAACAATTCCGACGTGAAGCTGCGTTCCTCGATTCTGCGCGGCATGGCTCTGCAGCAGCAGGGCGACCTCTCGGCCGCGCTCGCGGAATTCAATAAGGCGCTCGACCAGAACAAGAACAGCTCCCTCGCCCACTACCGCATCGCGGAAATTTTCTTCCTGCAGAGGAACTACCAGTCCGCGGCGAATGCCTACCGCGCTGCCATCAACGGCAACGGAGAACCCCGCTGGACCGAAGTCTGGAGCCATATCCAGCTAGGCAAGATTTTCGATGTTACCGGCCAGCGCGAGCGCGCCATCAACGAATACCGGCAGGCTATCCAGACTAACGACAATACATTCGGTGCTCTCGAAGAAGCGCGCAAGCATTTGCAGAAGCCATACGAACGGCCCAAGAATAAAGAACAGTGAGGGTGAGAGCATCCCGCTGCGTCTTGCCTTCAGCCGTTTTTCGCGCCGGACGCAAGAGCCTTGGCCTTGTCCTGTCGCGGCGGGCCAAATTGCAGCACTTCGCAGTGCACAATCTCCCGGCCATAATCCACATCAGGCGCGATTGATTGCCTTGTTTCGCTGAGCCGGCGCTGAACGTAAGACGCAAACGCGTGGCCCCGGCCCGCTCCGTAGCCTTCCGCAAAAGCCTCGAACTGCACTTTTTGTAACGCATCTTTTTGCAGGGGCCGATCTTGTCGCTGACCGTCTTTTGGATGATCATCCACCCTGCCGATCCTACCGCGCAGTTTCTGAATGCGGGCAACTGCCCGGTCAACCACGCGGACGAACTCGGCCGCGCCATCGTTCTTGCGTCCTTCGCGCAATTGGCGACGAGCTTCCTCGACGGAAAACCAGGTGCGGTCTCGCCTGGATTCCTGCGGAGGGCCGAGCCGTAAAACCTCGCAGAGATACGCGTTGACGGCATCACCCTTCTTGTCACGCCTCGCAACACGATTCCCTTGATCGTCTTGCGTGCGGCCATAGCGCGCGAATGAAGCTTCTTCGATGCGGCCATGAACTCCCGCTTCTTCGAATGCCTCGAGCGCTGCCGCCTGGGCGTGGGTCAATCCCGGTTCCGCGCTGCCTTTGGGAAAAGTCCAGCGCCCGCCACCGCGCGTCCGAATCAGCAAGAACTCGATCACACCGCCGCGAACCCGGTAGCAGACTGCGGCCACCTTTTCGCACTCGCGCAATTTGCGAAGTTGCGATAGGCGAACGAATTGGCCTGAATCTCGACCCATCCTGACCGATGCACTCATCGCAACAGAGTGCACGATGCTAGCGGCTTCTGCCTAGAGCACAGCTTGGTTCCGGGAGCGTGACGGAGCAAAGGCTGGTTTTGCGTCCCACAACGCAGAGAGCGCAGATATTGCAGGTCGGTTTGTGCGCAATCCCAGATCCCGCCAGAATCTTTCTACATACTTGCATCCGGGCGGGTTGGGAAGACAGTATTTATCTTCACGACCGCAGTCCCGCCAGGAGAAAAGCTTGGAAGCCATGCATTGCCTTCGCTGCAACCGCGAACTCGAACCGGGGCACAAATCGGTTGCCCTCTACATGTTCGCGCAAACGGTGGGGATCAAACCTCGGCAGAAGTCCACGGCCCACCGCATTTCTTTCTGCCCGCAGTGCGCGGTTTCTTTGGCCATGGGGCCACCGCCCGAGGGTGCCCTCAATATGGCTGCGTGGGATATGATCCGCGATCTGGTTGGTTCCGATCCTGCTTTGAATCGGGCGGCGTGGGAGAGCCTGAGCGGAGTTTTGGGCTTACTGCCCGCGACCGGCACCGATGGCGCCCCTCGGTCAGCACAATCGCCCGGTTACTTCGAGTTCTGACCCCCACCCAAACGCACGACAGCAAACTACGAGAGGATCCATTGTTCCGCCTCTACGACGGAGCGGAAAACGGAAAAAGCTCTCTGCGTGCCTAAAATCTTGTGCATGCGGGCGGCATGGTTCTGGACTGAGGTGCGGGCAACGAATGCGCGCCGGGCCTGCGGTGAAAAGGGATCGACCTCATCGGCTAAGCGAATGAATTCATCCGCCTGGAGATCAAGTTCTTCGACTTCGCTCAGGTCTGCGATTTCGCAGAAATCTGGCTTGAATTGCGGATGCGCTCGCAACGCGGCGGCATAACTCTCGATGTCCCTGACGGTTACCTTTTTTCCAAATTTCACCACCACGAGCCGCTTCTCAGAGTGCACTGTGTAGTGAAAGACAGCATGCTTGCCCTGAGTGTCGCGGCAAGCAGCCGCTGTGGCGCTCGGCGTGTTTTCCTGAAACATACTCGGCCTAAAGTCCTCGAAAGGGGAATCGATGTATCCCCTACAAGGACTATCGGCGTTCGACGAATTCGCTTCACTTTCCGAAGCTTCTTCTTTGGTAAGGACTTTCGTTCCGGAGCGGGCACGGGTCCTTCCGCCCCACGGAGCAAGCCTCACGCCAGCGATCGACAAACTCTAGCTCGCCTTCCAGCTAACCTTTTTCACCTCACTGCGGTCTAAACAGCAATCCCAGCGGGGAACTTCGCAGGACCCGGCTGCGTATAACTGATCAGATGCTCGACGGAACGGCTGGACGGGATTTGAGACCCCTCGTCCAGTCGTCACCGGGACCCCCCACGCACCTCCCCGGAGGCGTGGGGGTGTACTTACATGCGAATACTTCTCGACATTGTCCGGCAATCGCTCTCCACGCTATGGGCGCACAAACTGCGCTCATTCCTCACCATGTTCGGAATCGCCTGGGGCGTAGGCTCGTTGCTGCTTCTAGTGGGGCTGGGAGAAGGGTTCCGCAGCGGCCAGGAAAAGCAGCTCGCTACTCTGGGACAAAACATCATGTTCATGTTTCCCGGACGCATTCCCGCGGTCGAGGGCAGCACGCAATCCGGGCAAACCTACTATTTCACTTACGCCGACTATTCCGCGATTCGCGAGCAGGCGAAGTTCGTCGCCGCTCTGTCGCCCGTGCTGAATCGTGAAGACATCCGCGCCGTCAGCGACTATGGCTCGACCAACGGCCAGGTCTTCGGGGTAGCCTCCGATTACAACCAGATTCGCAATGTGCCCATCAGTCCCGGCCGCTGGTTCAACGATCAGGACAACGCCGAGCGCCGCCGCGTCGCCGTGGTGGGATGGGAACTGCTCAAGAATATGTTCCCCGGACGCCCCGCCGTGGGCTCGACGATACTGCTGAACGGAATCAGTTTCGACATCGTCGGCGTGGTCGCCAAGGTTGGCCGCGACGGCAATAACGGAACCAACTCGCGCATCTTCATCCCCATCGAAACCATGCGCAACCTGTTTCGCCTAACCAAGGCGAACTCTGAGGATGCCATTTCTTTTATCAATTACACGCCCATCCGCAAAGATCTTCATACCGAAGCGAAGAATGAGATTCATCAAATCATTGCCGGCCGCCACGGTTTCGATCCGAAATTGGAGGACGCCTTTGAAGACTGGGACACGATCGAGAACATGAAGAAGGTAGGCAAGATCTTCGACGCGATGGACTGGTTTCTGGGCGTGGTGGGCGTTGTGACCCTCGGCCTGGGCGCAATCGGCATCGTCAACATCATGCTGGTCTCAGTGAGCGAGCGCACCAAGGAGATCGGCCTGCGCAAAGCGCTGGGCGCAACCCACAAAAACATTCTTACGCAATTTTTCGTCGAAGGAGCTTTCCTGACTGCATTCAGCGGCGGCATCGGTCTGGTTCTGGCCACGGGTTTTGTGACCTTGCTGGCGATGTTGCCGTCGCCGGAAGGTTTTGATACGCCACGAATCATTCCCGCGTCGGCGCTCGCCGCGATTGGTTCGCTGGCAATCGCGGGAATTTCCGCCGGCCTCTATCCGGCGCGCAAAGCCGCGCTGATGGAACCGGTGGAAGCGTTGAGGCAAGAGTAAGGCCATGAGCAGATATGCGCTCGTGCCCATTGCGCTGTCATCCCGAGCAACGCGAGGGATCTTGGTGTTTGCCGGCGCCGACAACGCCGACGGCGCGATCAAGAACCAAGATCCCTCGCTTCGCTCGGGATGACAAGAGTTGTTGCTCGGGATGACAAGAGTTTATTCGGTGCACAAGCTAGGAGCTAGGAGCTAAGAGTAATGATCATCGATCTCGCCAGTCAGGCCTATAACGCGCTCCGCCACAATCGGCGCCGCAGCGTGCTGACCATGCTTGGCATGGCCTGGGGAATCGCCACGGTGGTCCTCCTCTTGGCTTATGGCTCTGGTTTCGAGCGCGGTCTATGGGTAGCGTTCCGTTCTTTCGGTACGAATTTAGTCTTCATTTTTCCCGGGCGCACCGAGTTGCAGGCGGGAGGCACCAAGGCCGGCACTCAGGTCAGGTTAACCACCGAGGACCTGGACTACATCCGCGACGAAGTGCCCTTGCTCAAGCACGTTTCTCCCGAGGTCAACAAGCAGACGCTCGTGGCCTACGGCACGCGCAGCGCAACCTATGGCGTTAGCGGCGTCTACGCTTCGTACGGCCGAATGCGCCGTCTCGACACCGAGGAAGGCAGCTTCTTCAGTGAATCCGACGACTTCACGCACACGCGCGTCGCCATCATCGGCTCCGACGTGAGAAAGAAACTTTTTTCCGGCCAGAACGCGCTCGGCGAAAGCATTCGTCTCGACGGCATTTCGTATCAGGTGATCGGCGTCCTCCGGCACCAGGTACAGAACGGCGACGACAACATCAACGGCCACGTCTACGTCCCGTTCAGTGCGATGAGCGATCTGGCCAAGACCTATTACCTGAATTCCGTTGTGATGGAATACGAGGGCGACCACGCCAAGATCGTAACCGCAGTGCGTAACTCCATGGCCTTCCATCACAACTTCGATCCCAAGGATCACCGCGCGATCTTCGTCTTCGATGTGTTTGCGGACCTGCTCGACCTGCAGGTCATCAGCACCGGCATCAAGATCCTGCTCGGCTTCATCGGACTGCTGACGCTCGGCATCGGCGGCGTGGGCCTGATGAATATTATGCTGGTCTCAGTCACGCAGCGCACGCGCGAGATTGGTGTGGAAAAGGCGCTGGGCGCGCATCGCTGGCACATCCTGTTCCAGTTCCTAACTGAGGCCCTGGTGATCACGGCTCTAGGCGGCCTGTTGGGAGTGTTGCTGGCCTATCTGGTTTCCTGGAGCGTGGGCTCGCTCACGCTGTGGAGCGCATTTGAAGAAAACGCCAGCGAAGGCGACATTCATCTCTACATCGACTTCGCCACTCTGATCTGGTTGACCGCGATTCTAAGCTTTGTAGGCATCATCAGCGGCATGCTGCCTGCGATCAAGGCCGCACGGCTGAATCCGATCGAGGCGCTGCGCTACGAGTAGCGTCTAGGAAGCTCGAAGTCTTGCACAAGCACGTTGTCTCGCTGCAACTGCTCGCGATCCAACTGCCTGTCGAACGGAAGCATGTTGGTCGCAGTGAGATGCTGCCGAGTCCGCTCCGCGTATGAGTGCGCGTACTGCTCTTTTTCTCTGGATGGTCTTTGGTGATATCTGTCCAACAGCACCGAATACTGATCCGACGTACCCCCGGCGGTCTTGACTATGAAGAGTGTGCCTTCGGCGATCATAATTACTGTCTCCCCGGTGCTGAAGCTTTTTGCTCCGTCATCTCGTAGTCCCACTTGTCGGTAACGCCCAGTTCTGGCTTGATGCGATCTGCCCCTTGAACTTCCAAGGTAGGCGTATCCCAAAGTCCCCTGCCCATGACAAAAAGGTACTTTCCAACGGGGATGGGATAACTACGAATTTCGCCCGTGTGATAAGGGGCTTGAAAACTGATCTCGCCATCGTAGGCGGCTATCCACAAGCGGCCATTCTCGGGCTTGTATTCAATCTCCACGTCCGTGCCCCGGAAGAAAAGATCACCAGTGGCGATATGAACCTTCCTACTGGGAGTGATCTCTGGCTCAGATCGAGGTGCTATTTTTTCAGTCACGAACCGGAAAATTCCCTTGACGATGTTCGCCGTCATTTCGGTATAGTTCTCATTCGGATTGTAGACGAAGTTGTCGAAGGTCACATCTGATTCCGGCCCGACAGTGAACGCCGTTTCGTCCGGCAGTATGAAGCGCACCGCTGTTTCCCGCCCCGTAAGAATGCGAGCGTCCATCAGGTTGATCGAGGTCATATTGGTTTGGTCACCGTAATACTGGTGCCCGTCCTTCGTGATGACGCTGAACGGCCCTGAACTGAGAACTTCTATCGGTCGCCAATCCCTGCCCTGGATATACGGCAGCGGCACGTATATGTCATCAAGATGGATGTGATCTTTCCGTCTCGTGCAGCCTTCAATCCCGTTGAATTTCGGCGGGAAGGGGCAGACATAACCCCTGAAGTACATGTTGCTCCACTCCAGAGTCCGCAGTTTACGGATCAAGTCGTTGGGAGTGCCGGAATCATTTATCACGATCTCCCATTCGTCGTAGGCTCTGAGGTAGTCACGAGTAGCCTGCATACAGGAAGCGCGAGTCGTGCGCCAGAATCGGAAGTCGTACAGCGCCAGTGCCTTTGTGTAAAGCTCAATGACCTTGCCGCAGTTTTTGTTATCGTTATCTTCGTTCACGAGCGCCCACGCTTGGTTGGCGTACTTCTGCGCCTTGCGCTTGAGCTTGTCTAGTCTCTCTTCGGCTTTTTCATTTGCCTTACGCGCAGCTTCCGCTTCCCGTGCCGGGCGACCTTCTTCCCACTCCTCGTCGCGTCGCTGTTGCGCTTGTGCTTCCGCCTTCTGGTCTGCTCTCCGGCAAGCATCGTCGCAGACGGGGCGTGAGTCTACCTGTGGGTGACGGCAATCGACGCCAAGCTGTTCGCACGCGCTTTGCCCGTGCGCAAGTGCAGTCGTTAAAGCTAGTGCAGCCAGAAGCGACAGTGATGCAATTTTCACGTTTTCCCTTGGGAAACGCCTGCCAGCGTCCTGTGATATTTGATGGCCTGTGCAAGCTCTTCGTCGTAATCTTATAGGGTTTCAGGTCCGGTGGCCAGTGCCCCGTGGGGAAAAGGAGGGTCACCCGATTGCCTTGACCGTGGCCGCTCTTAGCTGTTCCGATGTTCCGAATCCGCCGAGTTGGGTTAAAGACTGACATCTGTTTATGGAACAAAACAACTAGCGATTGTACCTCGATGGTTAATCGTCTCTTCCTTTGGCTACAATCCCTCTGTGCCCGAAACCGCCACCACGCGTCTCGACCGAGTCCTAGCCCAACTCCGCCTCTACGAGCATCCTCTGCTGAACTTTTCCGCGCGCGCCAAAGGCGAGGGCGTTGAACTAATCATCCAGTTCAAAGATGCCTCGATTCCCATGCACACGTATTATCTCGAAATGCATCCCCGCGACCTCGACCACCCGCAGTTCGAATGGAGCTTCCAGCGCCAGCTCTACGACGCACTACACGACTACTTCGTCGAAATGTTCATCCGCACACCGCAGGACCGCGTCGAGCGCCGCGAGAAACAATTGTGAATTCGCTTCCCCATAAAATCGAGCAGGAAATCCGCGAGCGCGGCCCCATTCCGTTCTCCCGCTACATGGATCTTTGCCTCTACGATCCCGAACTCGGCTACTACTCGCGGTATGCGGAACAATTCGGCAAGGCTGGCGATTTCTACACCTCGAGCGATGTGCACGCAGTGTTTGGCCGGCTCCTGGCCCGCCAGTTCGATGAGATGTGGCGAGCACTTGACTCGCCGCAGCGCATTGCACTGATCGAACTCGGGCCTGGCCGCGGCTTGTTTGCACAAGATGTTCTGGGTTGGTCGGAAAAGAAGTTTCCGGATTTCTTTTACGCTCTCCACTATGTTCTGGTGGAAAGCTCGCCCGCGTTGCGCAAGCGAATCGAAAGTACTCTAGGGCGTCACATCCAATCGGGAAAAGCGAAACTCATGGCGCTTTGTCCGCTCGCCGAAGCATCGACCGCGCCCACCATCGTCTTCGCCAACGAATTCTTCGACGCTCTGCCCGTTGACGTTTTGAGCACCCACGGTTCCCTGCGCGTCGACACATGCGACGGACGCTTGGTTGAAACTTGGGCCAAGCCATCGCCTGCGGAACAAGAATTCCTCGACCGCTACTCGGCCCATCCCGAGCCGCACGAACGAATCGAGGTGCCTCTGGCCGCGCAACGAATCATGGACCGCATCGCCGCGAACCTGCAGCGCGGATTCTTCATTGCCGTCGACTACGGCTACACCCGTGAAGAGCAGCTCGCCGGCCGACATCGCGGAACGGTCAAGGCGATTCGCCAGCATTCCATCAGCGCGAATCCCTATGAAGCTCCCGGCGAACAGGACATCACCGCCGATGTAAACTTTACCGCGCTCGCGGCCGCTGCAGAAAAGAACGGCATGCAGACGCACAAACTCATCACGCAATCCCAATTCTTAATGGGCATCGGCGAAGCCAACCAGTTCGCGGATGCCTTCGAAGACTGCCGCCTGCCACAGGAGCGAGCCAAAGTCGCTCTGCAACTCAAGCATCTAGTCACGCCCGCAGGCATGGGCGAGAGCTTTCAAGTGCTGATTGCGAGCAAGGGGATCGAGCGGGAAAAAGTCGCAGCTTTTGTCAGGTCAAAGCTTTGGCGGGAATACAGCCGAACGCTGAAATGAACACGGAACCCTATCTCAAAATCCTTGTCATTCCGAACCCTGCGTCAAGCCAGTGAGGAACCTGCTTTCCCTGCCGCCGCAACCTCGGGATACTCATACACCCCCCGCCCAGACTTTCTTCCCAAACGCCCCGCCTTCACGTACTGCACCAGCAGCGGCGCGGGACGATATTTCTCTCCGAGCGATTTGTGCAGATACTCAAGAATATTCAGCCGCGTGTCGAGCCCGACTAAATCAACCAACTCGAAGGGCCCCATGGGATGGTTGAGCCCAAGCTTCAGCGCCTTATCGATGTCCGCCGGTGAGGCAATCCCCTCCTGCAGCATATAAAACGCCTCATTGCCGATCATCGCGTTGATGCGACTGGTGATAAATCCCGGCGCTTCTTTGATCACCACCACTTCCTTGCCCATCCGCTTCCCTACTTCAACGGCGGTGGCAAGCGTGTCGTCGTCTGTCTCCAAAGCCCGCACCACTTCGAGCAGCTTCATCTTATGCACAGGATTGAAGAAGTGCATGCCCACGCACTTCTTCGCGCGGTAAGTAACACTCGATATTTCCGTGATGCTGAGAGAAGAAGTATTCGAGGCCAGAATCGTTGTGGGGCGGCAGATCTTATCGAGCAGAGTGAAAATCTCGATCTTCGACTCCATCTCCTCCGGAACAGCCTCAATCACCAGATCAGCCTCGCGCGCAGCTTCATCCACCGAACCGGCATATTCCAGGCGCTGGAAAGCTGCATCCGCATCGGGCGACGATACCTTTCCTAATTCAACCGCCTTATCGAGATTCGCGCGGATTTCGCTTTCGGCGCGCCGCAACGCCGCCGGCAGAAGATCTTCCAGAATGGTGCGGTAGCCGCCCAGAGCCGCCGCATGGGCAATCCCGCGGCCCATAATACCGGCGCCAATCACCGCAACGGTTTTCACTGGCGGCACTACGGACCTACCTTTTCGAGATCTGCAATCGCGGCGTTGATGGCACCGCCGGCGGCGCGTAAAGTCTCTGCCAGGCGCTGGCGCTCCTCGGTGCTCATGTTCGGGATGTAAATGCAGATGCGGCGCAACGTAGTCGTTATGTCTTCCACGTAGTTCATCGCGCGAATCAGTTCACCAGATACTGGCATGAGTGCTCCTGTATATTTGTCGGTTTTGCGGCTGACTTTGACGGCGGCTCACCCGTTCCACTGTCAACCAAAATGATGCGAGCCGACCTTCTATTCTGGACGTGTCCGCGAATTTAGTAAAGGCAGGCATGTCCGGACCATTGCAGCACGCCGAACTCCTACATCTCGCTTACGTGCCGGTTTATTAACAATGAGTTAACTCGAACCGCATATAATCTCTATTGATTCTTTTAATGGTCCTCTCCCATTCTTTGGGAATCTAAGGATCATATGGTAGATAAACCCTTGAAACGCTATATTTTCGCAAGCGACTTTGATCAGACGCTGACCTTCAACGATTCCGGCTATGTGCTTGCGGAATTGGTCGGCATTCCCACTGCCGAGTTCGAACGCAAGGCCAAGGGCATGGCCAAGATCAACCTGGTGCAGCAGGGTGCCGAACTCGCGTACCTCCTGCTCCACGATCCTGAGTTCAAAGCCAAGGTGCGAAAGGAACATCTTTACGAGGTCGGCAAGCGCATTCGACTCAAAGGGGATATCAAGCTTCTTTACCAGATCCTCGAAAAAGGCATGGACGGATACATCTTCGATTTCTACGTTCTATCGGCCGCGCCGGTGGAGGTGATTCACTCGGCCCTTGAGGGCATCGTCCCTAAGGATCACATTTACGGCACTGAGTTCCGTTACAAGCCTTCCGGCGAAATCGACTCCATCGTTCGCGCCACCGCTGGCTACGGCAAGGTTGCGGTGCTCAACCAGTTGCTCGCCGAGCACGTCACCGGACCCGATCACGTAATCTATTCGGGAGATGGCAGCTCGGATATTCACGTGATGTTGCAACTCAATGCGCGCGACGGTCTCACCATCGCGGTTTCGGAGTCGCCCCACATTTCGCAAATTGCGAAGCGCACCGTGCTCAGCACAAGCGCGCTGGCGGTGCTGGCGCCAATTCTCGAAGAGATTGCAGGATGGCAGCATGCCCGCATTCGCAGCTTTTTCGAAGCCAACGGCATGCTGATCCAGGAGTGGGAGCGCGTTCGCACCGACTGGCTGACGGTGCGCCCGGCCATCCCCGAGGCTGCAGAGCCCGTGAGCGTGGAGTGATATTTTCGAGCTTCGTCCAGCCGCAGAGCGGCGCAGGAACGCAGTCCACGGCGTAAGCCGTGGGTGCGAAGCACGGCAGAAATCAGCCCCGGAGAGGAGTAAATTTCCCTGACGTAGAATCTGTTACAACGGAACTCCATGCTGCGCGATAAAAGCCTGATTCCGCTCTCGCACCAACATCAGCGCGCGCTGGCTCTATGCGTGCGCATCGACCGCGCCCAGCCCATCCCTGTCGCGGACCTTGAATCATGGCAAGCCGAGATCGAGCAGCACTTCGAACAAGAGATCAAGATTCACTTCGCGGCCGAAGAGCAGGCGCTGTTCCAGGCTGCGAGCCAGTTCGCCGGATTAGTTCCGTTGGTTGACGAACTCATCGCCGATCACGCCTCGCTGCGCGAATCGTTCTCGCAGGCCAAGGCGCGCACACTGTCACCCGAAAGTTTGCCTGCTTTCGCGCAACAGCTCTCCGCACACATCCGCAAAGAAGAGCGCCAGCTCTTCGAGCGCCTCCAGCAGTTGATGAACGAAGAAGATCTCGCGGCTCTTGGGATTCAACTGGAGCAGGCTCTGAAAGATGCAGCCCGGTCCTGCGCTCTGCCGAACGAGGCGACCAAGCTGCGGCCAGGAAAGTAGCGTGCTTTTACAACCCGTGGCGAGTTCTGAACTGCGCCGCAGCTTCCCGTCCCATGTAGCGTTCCAGCACGGCAGGAGCGGTTTTGCGCAGATCCACCACCACGAGGCCGTCGAGCACGTTCGAGAATTTCCGGTCCACATTGAAGCCCAGCAGCTTGCCGCCGATCTTCGCATATTGCCGCAGCAGGATGGGCAATCCCTTGCCGTCAGTTTCCACATCGGTGATCGGCTGCGAGAGTTCTTCGAGATTGCGCAGAGCGTGGAACATAGCGCGGCAATCCCACGGCCTTAATCTTGCCGGACGAAACGGATGGCGCGGTTCAATCATCCCCGCCAACTCGTCTTCCTGCATGCTCGCCTCGAAGAAGCGGAAGATCATCTCGCGCGAAGCTTTGCTGTAATCGTTGCTGATGCTGACCGCGCCAAACAACACCGGAGTCTCGGCATGCGTCGCCAGCAAACGCGCAATTCCCTTCCACAACAAAAGCAGCGGAGCGTACTGCCGCTGGTATTCCGGCCTCACGAAGGAACGGCCCAGTTCTAGTGCGGGTCCAATCTTATCGAATAAGCGCGCATCGTAACGGAAGCATGTGTTGGTATAAAGCCCGCTCACACCGCGCTCCGCGAGGATCTCAGCCGTATTGCCGGCGCGGTAAGCGCCCACCAGTTCGTGCTTGCCTTTGTGCCACAACAACAGATGCCAGTAGTAGCGATCGAAACGGTCAAGGTCCCGCTGCTTGCCGGTGCCTTCGCCGGCGAGGCGAAACGTCACTTCTCGCAGCCGTCCTAGTTCCTGCAACATTCGCGGCGTCTCGTTCGCGCGCGCGAAATAGACCGCCAGACCGCCGTTTTGCGCCAGACATCGGTCAGGAGCAAGCTGGCTCAATTCTGCCGTCAGCACTTCCGCTGGCTCCACCGCAGCGATCGGTTCCTGCACTTTTTCTGAAAGTCTAGAACGCACACTCACTGGCCAGGATTTTTCCGGCCGGCTGCGCCGCGCCAGCAGGTAGGTCCGCCAGCGCAGATACTCGATTGTTTCCCGGTCATCCGCGATGCCGGCGATGGATTCGCCCGGAATCTCGCCGCCTACGCGCACTTCGACGGTACGTCCCTCTTGATGCAGGAATTCCTGCAACAAGAAGGCGGTGCGCAGCCGCGGATGTATCATCCCGAAGAGATGAAAACCCACGCTGTTCCTGCCGCAAAAATAAACCGGCAACGCGGCAGCTCGAGTCCGCCGAATCAGACGCACGGCCGTGTCGTTCCATGCCGGGTCGGCGATTTCCGCCTGAGGAAATTGCCAATGTGAAACCTCGCCCGCTGGAAAAACGGCTAGCATCCCGCCCTGACGCAACCAGGCCAGCGCATCGCGGACCGCGCGCCGATTGACATCAACGCTGTGATCGTTGACCGCCCGGTCAGCCTGGAATGGATTCACGAATATGCAATGCCGCGCCAGTTCTGGCACATCGCGCAGCAGATAATTAGTCATCACCTTCACGTCCGGCCGCACCCGTGTCAGCAGCACTGCGAGCACGGCTCCATCCAGCATTCCAAACGGATGGTTGGCTACAACTACGACCGGGCCGGTGGCTGGAATTCGCGCTGCATCGGCCGCATCGACGCGCAGATCTACGCGCATTTCGGTCAGCAATTTCTCAAGTCCAAAACCTTCGGGAGACTTCTGCACCCGCCGGTACAGCGCCCGCACTTTGTTGACCGGAACTAACTTCTCGGCCAGGGCCGGTATGCCAGAGAACCCCTCAAGGTGCGACAACACTTCCGCCCGCGTGTTTTCTTCGTGCGAATGGTCGAATGGCATATTAGAGGAATAACGCAGCCACTTTGCGGCAGGATGAAGAGGAGATTAAAAGCTGATGAAATGTGGATTGAGGAGAAACTCGAAAGTAAACTAAGAACAGTGGTCCGTGATCAGTGATCAGTATCACTCGGATGGCAACCGACATTGCCGCATGTGGGAAAAACTGGCCACTGACCACTGACCACCGACCACTGCCTTTACGTTTCCAGCCGATAACGCGTCTCCGCGAGCGTGAACAGTTTGCGCCAGACCAGCCGGTTCACCAACACCACCGTGGCCGCCATCATGATAGTCGCAGCCAGCAGCAGGTGGAAATCGCCGGCGTCAGTGGCGTGCTGAATGGTCGCGCCCAGCCCGCGCGTGGTGTAGGTCTGACCTTTGAAGTTAAAGTACTCGGCCACGATGCTGGCATTCCACGCTCCGCCTGAAGCCGTCACCATCCCCGTCACCAGATAAGGAAAAATTCCCGGCAGAATCAGTTTCTTCCAGCGCTCGAAGCCCCTCACCCCAAAGACTGAACAGCATTCCTTCAGATCGGTCGGGATGGCCATTGCGCCAGCGATCACGTTGAACAACACATACCACTGCGTGCCCAGCAGCAACACTACCATCGACGCCAGCCCCATCCCGCCTCCCAACCGGATGAGCACCAGCAAGATTACGGGGAGCAACGCCGTCGCCGGAACCGAGGCCGCGATCTGCGCGATCGGTTGCGCGACACGGGCCAGTTGGGGATTGAAGCCAATTGCCACCCCCACCGGCACAGTCCATAGTGCGGCCAGCAGCAAGGCAAGATTTACCCGCAAGAAAGTCGCGCCGAGGCCAAGCGCCGTCGCATGCAGTTCAACCCTCCCCACACCGGTAAGAATGATTGCGACGCGAACCACGCCGTAGCCAATGCCAGCCAGCGCCATCACGGCCACAGCGCGAACCAGCCACTCGTGCCAGACTGGCGCCGGTTCCTTCGGACTCTCCTCCTGATTCTTTCGCGCAAAAAACAGTAGCAAACGTTCTCCCAGCGGTTGCAGCGTTTTCTTCCGGATCTTGGCCAGTCCGCTGGAATGCTCCACTAGATTCAGCACCCATGATCGCGGCGCATCGGTGCTCTCCACCTGCTCCACTTTGAACTTCTCCGCCCAGGCAATCACCGGCCGCCAGACAAACTGATCGAGCAGCACGATCAGCAGAATCATCGTGGCCACGCCCCAGATGATTGAAGTGGTGTCGCCCGCGCTTGACGCGGTTTGCAGATACGAGCCCAGGCCGGGCAGGCGAAAATCGCGCTGGCCCAGCACAAACATTTCGCACACCATCAGCGCGAACCATCCCCCCGCCACCGACATCATCGAATTCCACACCAGGCCGATGGCTGATGACGGCAGTTCCAGCTGCGTGAAGCGCTGCCACCGGCTGAAGCGGTAGATCGTTGCCGCCTCCCGCATCTCGTTTGGAATTCCCTTCAGCGACGCGTAGAAACTGAACGTCATGTTCCAAACCTGGCCGGTGAAGATGAGCAGGATCGTGCCCATTTCCACTCCGAGCTGCCTGCCGGGAAAAAGCGCCACCATCGCCAGCATCACGGGAGGAAGAAAGCTGAGCACCGGGATCGATTGCAGCACGTCGAGCAGCGGAATCATGAAGCGTTCGGCGCGCGCGTTATACGCCGCAATGTAGCCGTACACCAGCGCGAATAGCAGACTCAATCCGTAAGCGATCGTGATGCGCAACAGCGAGTAGCCCGCATAGGCCGGCAGCGCCCACACGCTGCGCGAAATCTCAACCGTCGGCGTGAAGGGACCAAACCAGCTGCGGCCCACGCTCGCCACCCCATAAAAGATCGCAATGCCCGCTGCGAACATGATGACATCGGGCAGGTGCGAACTTTCGATGCTCGGCAGTTGCGACCACAGACGATACGCCGAGAACCCCCGCAGGGTGATGCCCTTCTTCATGCGATGCTTTCTTTTCTCAGATGGAACGTTCGATCAGGCCTTCGGCGTGGGAGTTGAATTCTTATTCTCAACCGGGCGCGGCGCCGGAGCTCGCTCCACGGGGGCTGTCTCAGCTTGCGCTACTTCCGTTTGAATCAGCTGCCCGCTCTCACGGTCGTAATCGAAAATCTCCGCATAGCGTCCCCAGTTCATCGCGGTATCGAACTGCCGCTTCACCTCATCGTCGGCGAAATGCTCGTCGAGAACGTCGCGAAAGAATTCGTCGTTGATGGAGTGATCCGATTTTCGCCTTAAAATGCTGTCGATCTGCTTGAGGATGGTGACATGCTGTAGAGCCGCCTTCCGGAACAAAACTTTGCGCGTCTGAATATCGGCATCGGCAAACTCTGCACCTTCTTGCGAAAGTTGCACATCGCCCTGTTTCAGCCACGCGAAACCCAGCAACTGGCAAGCTTCCAGGATGGGCAACAGGTCTTCAACGTCCATCACTAAATCCTCGCTCAGGCGAAAGAGATCTTCGCGTCCGCCGCGATCGTGCAGCAGTTCGAGCAGTCCGGCCATTCCGCCCACCCGGGCGTGCGGCAATATCTGATATTTGCTGGTCTTGACTGGAGCTTGCCCTTTCGTGAAGCCTCCCGGCGGCACGACGATTTCTCCGGTGCTTTCCGGGTCGGGCAGATCATGTTCGACATCGGGCTCGGTCATGACTTTGTAGATGTAATCCACCAGTTCCACAAAACGCTCAGACTTGCGGTCGCGAGGCTGCGAAAGGCGCACGTTGAAATCCGAGCGGATGCGAGCCGGGTTTCTACCCAGCACTACGATGCGGTCCGCAAGAATCACTGACTCTTCGATGTTGTGCGTGACGATGAAGATGGCGCTGGTAGGCATCTTCTTGTTGAGCCACAACTCCAGCAGTTCACCGCGCAGGTTTTCCGCCGTGAGCACATCGAGCGCGGAGAAGGGCTCGTCCATGAAGAGCACTTCCGGTTCCACCACCAGCGCGCGCGCAAAGCCCACGCGCTGCTTCATGCCGCCCGAAAGCTCCTTGGGGTAAGCCGTCTCGAAACCGTCCAGGCCCACAGTATCCAGCATGCGCAGCGCGCGTTTGCGACGCTCCACCGCAGCCACGCCCCGCGCTTCCAGCGGAGCCTCCACGTTCTCCAACACCGTGAGCCAGGGAAACAGTGCAAAACTTTGAAAGACAATCGCCACATTGGGGGACTGACCATTCAGTGGCTTGCCGTGCCAGAACAGCGCCCCGGACGTGGGTTGCGAAAGCCCGCTCAGAATGCGGAGCAGCGTCGACTTGCCGCAACCGGAAGCGCCCAGCAGCGCAATGATTTTTCCCGGCTCGAGGGCGAAGTCCGTGAGGCCCACCACCTGAATACGCGTCCCGTCCGGCTGAGGATACGACTTCTCAATTGCCCGCGCTTCGATAATAGGCCCCATCGCCAAGAAAACTCTCCGTAATCTCTATACACGAATCGGGGCGAGGCGCAAAGCGAATAGCTCCAAGGTAGTTTGCACAACGCTCGCAACCCTTAGCGTGCTTATCGGTTAACGAACTTAGGACTCAAGCAGCGAAGTCCTCATCAGGCAGGACGTCGAATTTCTTCGGAAGACGATCCGTCAGTTCAGCGAGATGCGCAAGCTTGGCGGCCAATTCCGCGGTAAACTGCCCCGGGGCAAGCCGCCACTTCCAATTCCCTCCATGCAGGCTGGGAGTGTTCATGCGGGCCTCGCTGCCCAAGCCCAGCACATCCTGTAGAGGAATCAACGCCATGTCGGCCGCCGAGGTCTGCGCCGCCCGGATGAATGCCCAATGAATTCCATCATCGCAGCAACCGAGATAAGCTTCCGCATTGCCACGCTCGTGCTCGGCGCATCCCGAGTGGAACCAGCCCACCGTGGTGTCATTGTCATGCGTTCCCGTATAGATCACTTTGCCCGCAGCGCGATGTGGCAGATACATGTGCGCGCCCTCATCGCCGAAGCCGAACTGCAGCACGGCCATCCCGGGAATCTGCAAGCGCTCCCGTAAAGCGTTCACCTCAGGCGTAATGTAGCCCAGGTCTTCGGCAAAGAATGGCAAGCCGCCCAGCGCCTCACGCAGTTTGTGGAACAAATCGTCGCGCGGACCATCTACCCAGCATCCGTTAATCGCGGTAGGATCGCCCGCCGGAATCTCCCAGAACTGGTCGAAGCCGCGGAAATGATCGAGCCGAATGTAGTCGCAATTCCGCGTCGCCCAGCGCAGCCGCTGGATCCACCACTCATAGCCCTCCGCCTTCATCACATCCCAGCGATACAGAGGGTTGCCCCAGCGCTGTCCGGTCTTGCTGAAGAAATCAGGCGGCACGCCAGAGACCACGTCCGGCTCGAGACTCTCATTCAATCGAAACAGTTCGCGGTGCATCCACACATCGGCGCTATCGTAGTTCACAAAGATGGCGACGTCGCCCACGATGCGAATGGCGCGCTCCGAGCAATACCGCCGCAACGCCTGCCACTGCTCGTAAAAAGCAAACTGCAAGGCACTGCGGATCTTCAGGTCGATCGCCAGATCTTTGCGTGCCGCCTCCAGCGCGAGCGGTTCACGATGCGCTAATTCCGCCGGCCATTCATTCCAGCTCGCAAGCTTTTGTTGGGCACGCAGCGCATCGAATAAGGCGAAGTCGTCCAGCCACCACGCGTTCTCTGAGCAGAAATGGTCAAAGCGCTGCCGCGCTCCGCCTGAAGCTGAATGAACGAAACTGCGACCGGCCTCAAACAGCAGCGGCATCTTCGTCGCAAAGACATGATCGTACTCAACCGCAACCGAGACGGAAGGGCCTGGAGAAGATGAGGCAATCCCGGAAATCTTGGCTGCATCGATCCAACCGTGGCTAACCAACCGTTCCACGCTAATCAGCAGCGGATTGCCGGCAAACGCCGACGTGGAAGAATAAGGCGAATTGCCGTAACCCAGCGGGCCAAGTGGCAGGACCTGCCAGAGTCCCTGGCGCGCCGCGGCTAGAGAATCGACGAACTGATAAGCGGCGGCACCAAAATCGCCGATGCCGCCGCTCGAAGGCAACGACGTGGGATGCAACAAAATACCTGCGACCCGCGGAAACGGCATGCAGCCTGGACTACCCTCAATTTCTGATTTGCCAAAACCCACTTGTCAACCCGAGCGATACTTGTCATGCTGAGCGGTTCTTGTCCTAAACAACACTTGTCATCCCGAGCGAAGCGAGGGATCTAGGTTTCTGCCTGCGCTACAATGTCGCCGCCGCGGGCAAACACCCAGATCCCTCGCTTCGCTCGGGATGACATTTCCTCAACGGGACCAGCGGCCGCAAAACTGCCTCGGACTTATGTTTCGTTCTGCGGATGCGTCAGCGCCTTTAATTCGTCCTGATTGATCTTGATCTTGCCCGACTTCTCCATCTGCACCCGCACGTTGTTTACGAACAGCCCGAAAAGTTCCTGCTTCTGGTTCTGCAGCAACTGATCTCGAATTTCGTCGCGCTTGGCGGTGAAGTCGGCGTCCGTAGGAGCCTGCACTTCGAGCAGTGAAATCACCACTCCGTCCGCCCCGCTGTTGATCGGCCCGCTGATGTCTCCGGGCTTCATGCTGAAAGCGACCGAGGCTTCCCCGCTCATCGCTCCGATATCTGGAACCTGGCCATCCGGCAAGACAAAGTCGCTCGTCTTCACCACCGCGCCCAGCTCTTTTGCCGCTTTCTTCAGATCATGCTCTGACTTGGCGCGATCGGAAAGTTCCTGGGTTTTTTGTGTCAGCAGAGTACTGGCGCGCTCGTTCTTGAACTCTGTCTCTACCCGAGCCCGAATCTCCTCGAACGTGGGCGTCGAAGGCGGCTTCACCGCCAGCAGTTGAAAGACAACAAAGCCCTGCGACGTCGAAGCCATCTCGGGCGGAGACTTTTCCTGCGCCGTAAACACTGCGTCCATGAACTGCGGCGCCGGACCCAATCCCGGCACCACGTCCCTGCGCCCGAAGAAATCTGATGTAACCACCGACGCGCCCTTCGCCGCATCCAACCCTTGCGCCTTCGCCTGCTTCAACAATTCCTCGGCCTGCTTCTGTGCGGCCTCCTGCGCCTTCTGCTGCTTCACGGTGGGCTCGATCTCGCCTTTCACTTCTTCCAGCGTCTTCATGTGCGCGTCCTGCTTGTCATCCACGCGAATAATGTGAAAACCGTAACTGCTCTTCACGAGGTCGCTGATCTGCCCTTTGGGCAGCGAAAACGCGGCTTTCTCAAATTCCGGAACCGTCCGCCCCTTCCCAATCCATCCCAGAGACCCGCCTTCCTTCGCGCTGCCCGGATCTTCAGAATTCTTCTTGGCGAGGTCCTCGAATTTTGCCCCGGCCTTGAGTTGCTTCAGCAAATCCTCGGCGCGTTTTTGCGCGTCGGCCACGCCTTTCTCGTCTACCTTGCCGTCGGCCCCGGCCAGCGGCGTCTTGATCAGGATGTGGCTGACCTTCACCTGCTCGGCCACGCGATACTGATCCCGATGCGCGTTGTAGTAGGTTTGCAGATCGTCGTGCGTAACTTGCACTGGAATCTTTCCGGTCTCAACCACGACGTACTTGACCTTGCGTTTTTCGGGAATGGAGTTCGCGTAACTTTTCTGGTGGCCGTCGTAATAAGCCTTGAGTTCCTCGTTCGTGGGATGAAGTCCCTTCTTGATGTCGTCCTGCTTCAGGACGGCGTAATCGAACTTCACCTTCATGTTCTCTTTGGTGAACTCTTGCTTGATCGCGGCATCGCTCACCGCCGCGGTGTTGGTGATCATCGCGCGCAGCTTGTCAATCAAAATCTCCTTGCGCACGTTCTCTTCGAACATGGCCGGGGTAAGGTTGTGCTGTTGCAGCATCCCCTGGTACTCGGCCTCGCCGATGAAGGTTCCCCCCGGAAAGAAAACCGAGGCATAGTGGCCGTGTTGCAGTTCGTCCTTCACTTCCTGCGGCGTGGCCTGCAACCCCATGCTTTGCGCCTGGTTCAGCAAGGCCTCCCGGCCAATTAATTGATCGGCCGCTCGCTGAATGCTGTTCTGGATCAGAAAAGGCATCAGCATCTGCGCATTCTTGCCGTACTGCTGCGCCTGCTGTTCCGCCATATCGTGCGCCGTCGTGCGAACCTGCTCCACAGAAATCTTTTCCCCGCTCACATTGGCCACAATGCCCGCGCCGGGCGCGCTCGTTGAGTCGTTGCCCAAAGCGCCCGGGCCAAGCTGCCACGCCATGGCCCCGCAAATCAGCAGCAACAACCCGCTGAGCACAATTTTCTTGACAGGTCCTTCAGTTTGCAAAAATCGAATCATTTTCTTATCACTCCGGGAAGAAATAACTGGACCTTAAATTATAAACCAGCCGTGTCCACCTGAGCGGAGGTTGTGCTTCGCGAAAGCGAACCACAACCGCAGTCGAAGGATCCCATGCCCGTCTGCGCTGCGACGAACCTGAAGGGGAATTCCCTCACGATCCTCGTCACCGCCAACTGTCCCTTGCCGATGACCACGAACCGAAAGTTTTCCACAGCTTTTTCCCTTCCTGTGTGACATCTAACCTTTCCTTCCACAGTGCCTCCCTGTTTCACTCGATAATGCAAAGCTTGGATGTTGAGCCGTGCCTAGTCCTAGGAAACTCATGGCACCCGCAACCTTCCCACGCGAGAAGGGACAGTGGGCATCTGATCAGGGCGACCAGGTAAGCTACCCTGAATAGCTCAGGGCTGCCGCCCGGTGTTGGTGGTGATCACTACCATTGCATTTAACTTGTAGCAGAGTCCGGAAAAACAGAAAGAGAGGCACGGTAAGTCATTCAAAACACTACGATTAAAAGAAAAATGGGTAATTCGTTAATTGGGCAAAGTTGAAAACTCCGGGGACATCCGGACCTGCCCAGTACCAGGTTTCAGCTCGCCCAATTAACCGATTGCCCAACTGCGCCTTGCGGTGGCTAATGGCTGCGAACGCTGCGAGCTGCGCCGGAAAGCGAGAAGATCATGAGTGTCGCCGCCAAACTCGCAATCGGGGGCATCGCCCTTGCCGCGCTCATCGGCATCGGCTTTCTTCCCCTGCTCCCGCCTGATCCCCGTGCCGTGGCCGCCGCGCACGCCAACACCGAACGCGTCTATGCTGAGATCATGGCCGAGAATGAAGCCCACTATCGCCGAGCCTATATCCGCATCGTCTACGCGCGGGACGGCGATGCCGCCGGCCAGCTCTACGAACGCTGCACCAGCGCCGAGCCGCCAAAGCAGCCGGTGAACCAAGCCCGATGCAAAACGCTACTGGACCGCTTGCAGCGCGAGGACGCCAAGGCAGCAGCTGCCGAGGCCGAAAGAAAAGCCAGTTGGTAGGAGTCAGCAGACCTGCGGCCCGTGTGCAGCCTTTGCAGATCACATGTGCTGAGACAGCGACAAAACGTTTCCGTCGGGATCCTTGAACCACGCCACCTTGTCTCCACTCGGCGCGGTCCAGATGCCGAGCGTGTCCTGCTCGAAGAATCCAAATCTCTCGAACTGCACGCCTTTCGCCTGCAGTCCCGTCACCATCTTCTCGATGTCACTGACCTGCCATCCCAAAATAGTGAAGGGAGCGGGCGCGAATTGCGGCGCCTTCGCCACCCGGACCATAATTCCATTCGCATCGAGCACGAGCGCGAACCCATCGTCTTTCACAAAGCGCAAGCCCAACACGTCTTCGTAAAAAGCTCTTGCCTTCGCCGTATCCTTGGTAGGCACAAAAGCAATGATGTCGATCGAACCTAGCATGAATATCTCCTCAGCGGGGCTTTGAATCTCGTCTGTTTGATTTTCAATCACCAATCAACCATCAACAATCGACAATTTCCCTATTCCTCCGGCGGCACATCGAAATTCACGAGATTGCTCTGGAACCCCCTTGTTTTCCACGCCCCATAGGCGATTCCCACCACCATCCAGATCGCCCCAAGAATTTTAGCCTTCGGACTCAAGCTGATCCAAAGCAGGAAACAGATGATAAATCCAAGAATCGGTGGAATCAATTGCCCCAAGGTACGATCCGCGCCTCGGATGTAATAGTGAGTCAGCGCCGCCAGATTCACGCCCATGAACGCGATTAGCGCCCCGAAATTGAGTAAGTTGGCGCCGTCGTCATAGCTGATCAGAAAGGCTCCCGCCAACGCAATCATGCCCACGAAAACCACGTTGTTCGCGGGAATGTGCTTTCTGGGATGGATGGCGCCGAAGAATTTTTTCGGAATAGCGCCGCTGCGCCCCATCCCGTAAAGCAACCGGGCCGCGCCCAGTTGCGAACCCATGCCGGAACCAACGGTCGCAATCAGCAGCGTAATGCTGATGGCCTTAGTCATCAGAACACCGCCCGCTATGCCGGCGACATGGCTGAACACGTTCTCATCTCCGAATTCCGAAAAGACGCCGAAATCTTTGCCGAAATGCGTATAGCTCAACAACTGAGCGCCGTAAACTTCGGCCGCGGCTAGAAACCCGGTAATTACACACACGAGCACAGTCGCCAGGAAAATGTTGCGCTTGGGATTCTCCACTTCTTCCGACAGAGTCGAGATGCCATCGAATCCAATATAGGTGAGCACCGCCACAGACGTGCCGTGGAACACGCGGCTGACCGTAAAAGTTTGCGGGTTGTAGAACGGGCGAAGAAAATACGCCTCAGGATACTGCGGCAGATGAAAGATGTAGCGGATCGTGTACCAGAAGAACGCCAAAATGACCGCGCCCATAATTGCGCACAAAGTCTTATTAATGCGGGCCGAAGTCTGCACCCCGCGCAGGTTAAGCGCGGTGAACAGCCCCGCGAAAATTATCGGCCACAGCAGCCCCGGATAAGGAATCTGATACCGCGTTCCGCTCAGCAGATCGGCCATGGCCTTCGCGCACCAGATGGTGCAGATCAGTGGATTGAGAATGTAATCCATGGTCATGCTCCAGCCGGTGACGTAACCGAGCGATGGATGAAGCTCTCGCCCCACATAGGTATAAGCCGAACCAGCACTCGGATAGACCCGCGCCATCCGCCCATAACTCATGGCCGTGAAAACCATGGCAACCATCGCGATCAGGATCGATGTGACAACGTGTCCTTGGCCTGCATTACTGAAAACTCCGTAAGCGGGCATGGGCGCCGTCGGCTGAATGACGACGATGCCGTAGAGAATGAGGTCCCAAAGCGTGAGCGTGCGCCGCAGGCGCGGCGCGGAAGACACAGAGACGGCGGGAGCAGTTTCCATGGGTCCGCCCATTGGATTATGCCGATGGCAAAAATGTCAATATTAAAACGTTTCCATATACGCTATGGTGACCCCACGCCCAGAAAAGAGCCGATTGTATTATAGAATAATACAGCGTATTATCTTGTCCCATGGAGAAACAAACCATCAGCTTCCGCCTCGAATCTGACAAAGTAGCCGCCCTAGACGCGCTGGCCGGTTCCCTCGACCGCGACCGCACCTACCTTCTTGCCGAAGCCGTGCAGGCATATCTGGGGACGCAGCAATGGCAACTCGAACAGATCCGCGCCGGCATCGCCGAGGCCGACGCTGGAAAAGTGATTGACCATCGCAAAGTGAAAGCCATGGCCGCCCGCTGGCGACGCCATAAGTGAGGGTCGTCTGGACTCGCAAGGCATCCCGGCACCTGCGCGCCGCTTACGACTACTGGGCTCGCGAAAGCTCCCCTGACGCAGCCGACGCCATGCTCGATCGCATTTTCTCCGCCGTCGAACTGTTGGGGCGCTTTCCCGAGGCCGGGCGGCCAGGACGCATTCCCGGCTCCCGGGAGCTTGTGATCGTCCCCACTCCCTTCCTCGTTGCGTATCGAGTCCGGCGCAGCAAGATCGAAATCGTCGCTCTGCTGCATGGCGCCAGAAAATGGCCGGATGCCTTCTGACTACTCCCACACCGCTTAGTCGCGGAACTATTTGGAAGATCCATAGTCGAACCAATACCCCCGCTGCTCATTCCCTGACACATGCCGCGTGTTGTATTCGAGAAGATAGTTCAGGTGCGCGTCGTCGAGCGGGAACGACTTGCCCGGTGCATAGGGATAGTCGGTCATCTTCAGGAAGGGTAGCGGCGCCACGAAGTTGCCTTCGGCGGCGTAGAAGTCCATGTCTTTCTCATACCCGTAGGCGGCGAAGAAATAATCGCGCACCCAGCCCTGGGGCAACGCAGGCAACTTCGAGGGATCGAAGTCGAGGCGGACTTCATCTCCTGAACCGAATACGACGGACTGATCATCCAGCGCGGTCAGCAGCAGCAACACATCCCCATTGCGCGTGTAAGTGCCCGCCGGGCGCGTGTAGGGCCCGGTCGCGCTAACTTTTTCGTAGATGTAATTCACGTTCCCCGGCGGCGTGCCTTCGATCTTCAGCGGGAATCCATGGAATTGTAGGTCGGCATGGACGAGTGGCACTGGAGTTAAGCGGGTCGGCGCTACATCTTGTTCCGTGCGATCAATCAGAATACTGTCCCAATAAATTTGCAGATTCGTTGTAATGCGAATTTTCCGTGTGCCCGGCGGCAGTCTGCCACTAAGGTCGGCGGTCATGGTGCGCGGACCGCCCGCGGGAAATCCCATGTCGTCGACGACGCGCGTCCACCTGCCATCGTCCTTCAGCGCTTCCACGTACGGAGAGACCGCCTGCACGCCTGCTTGCGACGCCGCGTACATGCTATTAGCCGAAAAATATTCAACTTCGCCATGCAACAGCAACCACAAGGGGCCGGGGCGATAAGGCTCGCCCAGATCGACGACCAGGCTGTGAGGCTGAGCGAAGCCCTGGAATTGCGTCAACGCAAAATCACCGAAGTAGCGATGCGCCAGCAGATCGGGCAACACATTGTGCCCGTGCTCATCCCACGCGCCCGCGGGCGGACGCGCATCTTTGCTTTTGCTCACCACCACCTTGAATTCGGGATACGGCGGGTTCGATGCGAAATATTCGTTGGGATAGACCTCAAGATCGGCGGGATGATCGACCGCCAGTACGCGCACCTGATCGAGGTAGACAGCTTCCTCCAGCGGTTCCATAAAGCGGAAGCTGAGCTTGCCGTCTTTCTCGCGAATCGCGTTGCGCTCGATCTTGATGTACTCGACCGGCCGCGGAATGTCGCGCTGGCCCGGTCCCACCCAGTGCCCGACCACGCCCGCACCCAGCATGTCGGCAACAAATTCATAGCGCTCGCCATTCCAAACAAACAAGGTGGGGCAGGAACTGCCGCGGCGATCGATCTCAAGAAAATTCTGCTGCCGGTCGCCCGCGACGTTGATTTCATCTTGCAAAACGCCCGTAGGCCACAACATGCGCACGATGTCGGCCTCTTTCGCGTCGCCGAGGCCGACGACGATGTCGGTGGAATTCTGTCCCAAGTATCCGTTCGATCCCGCAATCTCAAATTTCTGCCGGTTGCCGCCCGCGAAAACCTCCACCTTGGTGCCGATGGCGCTCTTGTTGTCGTTCAGTCCCTTCAGCGAAAGGCGCAGCCAGTGGTTCTGATTGCCTCCCTCGTTGCGCAGCAGCACGGCGGGGCCGTGGTTCTGCGTGATGAGTAAGTCAATGGCACCGTCGCCATCGTAATCGCCGGTGATGATGGCGCGCGGGCTATCGAGATGAATCTTGTCGAGACCAACGTCGGCAGTGACGTCTTTGAAACCATCGGCCCCCAGATTGCGAAACAGCTTTATCTCGCCCTTACCGTCTTTCGTTTCGCCGACCGCGACCAGATCGACCCAGCCGTCATTGTCGTAGTCAAAGGCAGCCACGCCGTAAGCGCGGACCCAGTTGGTCTCGGGAAGCGGAACGCGTTCGAAGCTCTTGCCGTGGTTGTTGCGCCACAACGTAAAGCTAGGCGTTCCCATGTGCGTGAACGCTAAGTCCATCCAACCGTCGTGATCGAAATCCAGAACGGCAACGCCTACCGCATCCTTGGGACCGTGCTCAGGCCACACTTCCCTGATCTTGAACATTCCTTCACGCGGATTCTCGAAAACCGTGGCTCCCCTTAAGCCTCCTGTCAGCACAAGATCTACGGCGCGGTCGTTGTTGAAGTCGGTACCAACCGCGGCAATGCTTGTGGAGTTTCCGGAGAGACCCGTGGAATCTGTAACGTCCGTGAACGTACCATTCCCATTATTTCGCCACATTAGATTACGTTGCCATCAGCGGCGAGTCTCTCATCCAAGAGTTTCCTTTAATTCTGGTTCCGGGACCAATTGCCGTTGTGACGTAGAGATCAAGATCGCCATCGTGGTCGAAGTCGACGAACGTGACGCCAATGGGCATGATTTTCGGAACATCCGTTGAGATTGGCTGGATGGCGGCCGAACTGCGCGGTCATTGAGATCGGCCTCATTCCAGAATGCCTGCCGATCACATACATTTAGAACTTTCCGTTCTTTCTCGTTGTGGAGCAGGCTGACCCCGCTGGCTGACTGAAAGCTATATCTGCGAAACCATCGTTGTCATAATCTCCGACAGTACAGCCGGTATCGTGGGTCGTGGAGTCACTGGTAACGGAGTTGAAATCCGGCCCATCGTCCGCAGTTTCGAATTTCCCGTTTCCTATGTTGTGATACAGAGACATTCCGCCCTGGGCTCCGTTGTCCGGCTACTAAATAGGTCGATCTTGCCGTCATTGTCGTAGTCCAGGAAACACGCGCCGGCCGCCAGATTGTACGGAAAGCCATCGTAAGGATTCACGCCCGTACGGGCGGGATTGAACACCAGTCCCGCCTCCGCCGTCACATCCACAAACCGCACCTTGATCTGCGCCGGCGCTTTCAACACCGCTGACGGCGACTCGACCGCGCGCGAGTACTGGCCCTGCTCGCCATAGGCCAGGCTCATGGGCGCGCCGATTTTTTTTTGCGTGATGTACTGGAATTTCTTCAGGTGCTCGCGGGCGTGCTCGAGATCGGTCGATTGCTGGTAGGCGCGCGACAATCCGAACTCGGCAGAGGCGTGCAGCGGATTGAGTTGCAGCGCATGCTGAAACGCTTCGATCGCCTGCGGAAATTGTTTGGCCTGCACGTATGATGCGCCCAGGAAATACCAGGTGTCGGCGTCGTTCGCATCGAGTTCGGTTACGTGATGAAAGGCATCAATCGCGGCCTGCGCGTCTCCAGTATTCTTCGCCAGCAGGCCGAGGTTGTACCACGCGTAGGGATTCTTGGGATCCTGCTTGAGCGCGGCTTCCAGCGCGGCTTTGGCTTCGTCAATCTTCTGCAGGTTCAGGTACGCGATGCCTTCATTCAGCCGTGCAATCGCCAGCTTGGGATCGAGTTCGGCCGCTTGCTGGAAGGATTTCAGTCCTTTCTCGAAAAGCTGCTGGTTCATGTAGGCGGCACCTAGGTTGTTCAGGCGCGCGGCCTCTGTGGGATTTGGTTTTGGCTGAGTTTGAGGCGCAGTCGCGAACACCCCAAATGCGGCCAGGAGTATGCCAGCCAGGGTTGCTGAAGTTCTGGGAGTCATTTGATCCAAAGATTTAACCACATCTATGAAACTGTCGGCTGCGTCAAGTACTTTTTGTGCAGACTACGGCGTGCACTCGGGAAAGAGCGCCATTTCGCTCTATGAGAAGGTTTTGCCATCGTCAACCCCAGGCTCGCTGCTAATCGTTCGGTCTGAACTTTCGGTTCGACCTAAACATCTATCCGATCTGACTTCGACCATGATTATGACTTCAAACTCCCTTCCGCGGAAGGGAGCGGGACGCCCGAATCAGAGGAACGGTGTTTTCCCACACACCATGTGTTTAATCGAGCTATCCCACGTGCCCGGGCGGTGGCGCTGCCGGCGGATCTTCGGCGTTGCGCCACAGCCAGTACAAACTTACGGCCAACTTGCGCGCCATGGCGGCGATGGCGAGGTTGCGTTGTCGGCGCATGGCGAGGTGCACAAAACGACGACGCCACTCGGCATCGCAGCGCGCCGCCGATTGGGCCGCCTCCACCAGCAGGTAGCGCAGCAGCGTGTTGCCCTGCTTGCTGAGGTGTCCCAAGCGCTGCTTGCCCGCGCTGGAATCTTCGCAGGGAATCAGCCCCAGGTAGCTGCCCACCTGCTTGCCGCAGGCGAAACGCCGCGGCGAGCCCAGCACCAACACAAAGGCCAGCGCCGTGATCGGGCCCACTCCCGGATGGGTCATCAAGCGCTGCACTTCCGGCCGTCGCTCGGCTTCCTGCTCGATGGCCTGGCTGAGTTGGGCGATCTGCGGCGTGAGCTGATCGAGCCACTGCAGCAGATCGTGGCGCCGCCGCGCCGTCCACGGAGGCAGCGCCAACGAGTCCAACTGCGCTCGTCCGAGCTTGCTCCACAGTCGAGACCGACGCTGCACGCCTTCGTTCAGAGCCATGGCTTGCAACTGGTTCTTGACCCGCGTCGGCATCTGCACCAGACCATGGCGGTGCCACAGCAACTGCCGCAGATCCCGGTTCTCCGGGCTGGGTAGCCAGAGTTTGGGAAAACGATCTTCCCGCAACAACTGCAGCAGATGCTGCGCATCGCCGCGGTCGGTCTTCTGTTTGCGCACGCGCTGGGCCGCGATCTTGGCAGGATTGCCGATCCACAAACGATCTCCAGCTCCGCCAACAAGCGCTCGAACCAGCGCGTGTGCCCGCAGGCTTCGATGCCCACCCGCACGGCAACGCCGCGCTGCTTCAGTTCGCGATAAAACCTTTCGGCTTCGCCCGAACTGTGCTCCAGCCGACGTTCGCCGCGCTGTCCGCTCTGCTCGTCGCACCAGGCAATTTGCTGCATGCTCGGGTGATAATCGCATCCTATAATCACCATGTTCGGCTCCTTTCTCCCGAGCCTTGGAGGTTGACACTCCCAAGTCTACTCAGGTCTGAGGAGCCGACAGTTTCATGAAATCAGAGGCCACAGAGGGCACACGGTACGTCGGAAAAGGTGAAAGGGGCCGCTCCCTTAGAGAGACTGGGCCCCTTCTTTTTAGAAACTGAGTCGCGATTGAGTTTTAGTTTTCTCCGGCGGTTACGTTGCTGCCCCAGAGAACGTTGCTGCCCCACAACACGTTGCTGCCCCAGAGTACGTTGCTTCCCCAAAGAACATTGGATCCCCAGAGTACGTTGCTGCCCCAGACTGCGTCGGAGCCCCAGAGAACGTTGCTGGCGGATACGGTGCTCGACCCGGTGGAGGTTGACGACGCGCCTGCGACAAACTGTTGAGAGCCCCACACCGTCGTGTAGGACCATGTGGCTGATTTATTCCAAACCGCCGAGGGATCGGCGGTCATGGTCACCTGATTGGTGGTGGAATTAAATGTGGCGATGGGAGACATCGCCGTACCCTTGGCGATGTCGTTGTTGGTCATGGCAGCTTCGACGTCGACGTAACCTGCGCCCACGGTGAAAACGTCATACTGGTCGGTGTAGGTGATTCCTGTGGTGGGATCAGTGGTGCTGCTGTATGCGGGCAGCGACTTCCATGCTGTCTTCATCAGCCGGGCCTTGACCTGGTCCGGAGTCAGGTTGGGAAACTTCTGGAGCAGATCGGCGACTACTCCGCTTAGCACTCCCGCAGCCATGCTGGTTCCACTCAGCGTGAAGTAGAGCGGGGAAGAGTTAGTGTTGCCACCCTTGATGTAGTAATTGTTCGGCACGCGGTTGCCGGGATTCTGCGTATAGAGTGTGGAACCCTGCGCCTCCAGCGAGACCAGCAGGTTGCCGGGTGCGACCAGGTCCGGCTTTGCAACCGCATCCACCACCGTGGGACCTTTGGAACTGTAGCTGGCGATTAGGTCATCCACGCGGGTGGGCGTGCCCATGGGCTTCATGGCGCCGACGGTGATTACGTAGGGATCGTTACCCGGCGAAGTTACGGTGGCGTAGCCATCGGTGGGCTGATAGCGTCCGTTGTTTCCCGCGGCTACGACCACCACGATGCCGTTCTTCCACGCCGCTTCGACCGCCTGGCAGAGCGGGTCGAGTTTATAAGTTTCGTACACCGCGCGGCCAAGAGAAAGATTGATCACGCGAATGTTGTATTGGGATTTCAGCGCGATCGCCTGATTGATGGCGGCGATGACTTCGCTGTCGGTTCCGGAGCCGCTGGCATCGAGCACGCGCAGGTTGATAATCTTCGCGCCGGGCGCGATTCCTTTGAATGTCCGGGTGTAAAGAGGGCCGGTGGAGCTGAGGCCGTCGCCTGCGATCAGGCCGGCTACGTGAGTGCCGTGGCCGTATTGGTCAGCGGCGCTGGAATTTCCTGGCACGAAAGATTGTTGATAGACGACTCGCGAGAAAGGAAGAATCCCCGTGTTGAGATCGGGGTGATTGTTCACGCCGCTATCGATGAGCGCTACGCCAATGCCGGCGCCGGTGTAGTTCGACTGCCAGGCAAATTCTGCGTTTATGGCAGAGGCGGCATTGCTGAGAGTTGGCGCCAGCGGGCGGTCGCTGCTGATGTATACAACATTTGACTGGTTCGAAAGATTCACGAGGCCGGTGCCATCGAGCAGGGCTACTACGCCATTGATCAGGGGTATCGGCGCGAGAATCTTGCCACCCAGTTTTTCGATGTCGTTCAGAAGGCAATCGACGAGGCCGAGCAGGCCGCTGCAATTCACCTGGGTTCCGGGCGCATATTGGACGATGACCTGAATCTGCTGCGTGCTGGACTTCTGGCTGCGCAGTTCGGGCGAAAGTTTCGAGTCGTCGGCATGAGCCAGGGTTGCAGCGACGATCAAGAGTAGAGCTAGAAATCTTTTCATATTTCCTCAGAGGCGGAGCTACTCCGCCTAGCGGATTTGCTTACAGCATCGTAAGTGCAGGGGGAGTGCCAAACTGGGAAGGGCTTGGGCTTTAGGAATCAAAGGGTTAGCGGAGGGGATTACTTTGGGGATGGGACAGGTTGTCCCGGTGGGGTGGGCAGGGACAAATTGTCACCTGGGCGCGGGCGCGGCGGAACGAGTGCGCGCTGACCGTGGAGGGGCGGCGCTGAGGCGCCGCTCTTCCACGGTGGTTTCACCTTTGCAGCACGGCTAACGGCCGTGTGCTCCCCCGCTTTGTCCCCTTTCCCAATTCAGGCGAAGTCAGAGGCAACGACAGCCAAGGCGAGGGCTGCGGGCTTCTGAGGTTCCCACCCTTGCGCAAAGAACGCGCAAGGATTGATTGGATAAGAGCGAAGGCTCGATCAACCGGGGTAGTCTTGGTTTGAGGACTAAGGCTGCTCGGAAAGGAAGGAGCCTTCGCATGATGATTATAGGATGTGATTTTCATCCCAGTTGGCAACAGGTGAGTTGGCTGGACATGGAGACGGGAGATTGCGGGGAACGGAAGCTGGTGCATGCCAACGGTGACGCCAAAATGTTTTATCAACAACTGGCGGCGCCTGTGTTGATCGGCATGGAGGCCACGGGCAACAGCCAGTGGTTCGTCGAGTTGGTCGAGGACTTGGGGCATGAGATCTGGATCGGAGATGCGGCGCAGATCCGGGCCAGTTACGTGCGCAAGCAAAAGACAGACAAGCGAGACGCGGCCCACATTTTGAAACTGGTGGTGGAGGGCCGTTTTCCGCGGCTCTGGATTGCGGACCGGGAGCAGCGTGATCTGCGGCAACTGGTGCTGCACCGGCACAAGCTGGTGGAGATTCGCAGCCGGGTGAAAAACGAACTGCAACACCTTTCTCTGAATAAGGGGATGCAGCGCAAAGCCAAGTTGTGGAGCCAGGCGGGACAGAAGATGTTGCGCGAGCTGCCGTTAAAACCTTGGGCGGCTTGCCGGCGGGAAGATTTGTTGGGGCTGCTGGCCATGCTCGACCAGCAGGTCGGGCAACTCGATGCGGCGGTGCAACAGGCGGCGGAAGGAACGCACAGGCTCGGTTGCTGATGACGCAGCCGGGAGTGGGTCCGAACACGGCGCTGGCCTATGTGCTGACCATGGGCGATGTGAGCCGCTTTGCAAGGGGGAAGCAGGTGGCCAGCTATCTGGGACTGATTCCGCGGGAGCACAGTTCGGGGGGACGGCAGAAGCTGGGAGTCATCACCAAGCAAGGCAACCGCATGTTGCGCTCGCTGCTGGTGGAGGCGGCGCAGATCGCGGTGCGCTTCGACCCAGGCATGAAGAAACAGTATTTGCATCGCTGTCATCAGAAGCCGAAGGGGGTGGCCAAGGTGGCAACGGCGCGCAAGTTAGCCGTACGACTCTACTGGATGCTGCGTACGAATGTGCCCTATCCAGAGATCGTTCGCATCGAGAGCAACCCGCGGGTGCCCCTGGTCGGCGCAAGCTAGACCGCAGGACTGATTGGGTGCTCTCGCATCCCGTGCGAGACGGGATGTTCGCATAGAAGAATCATGGTCGAGGTTTAGGCCGAATCGATGGTTGGTGGAACAATCTTCGCAAGAAGATCACCACCGATGGGTGATTCAGCGTGAGATTTCCAGAGTCTTGGTCCTCAACCTTCTCTGGCAAAAAAGCGGTGCCAAAAACACCGACAGGATATTTTTGTCCTTGACACCGCCTTCGCTCTTATCGAGGGGCACCCTCGGCGTTTGTTGGGATGGGAAGTCAAAATCAAAATCAACGTCAAGAGCGGCGTGCGGGCGTCCGTGCTTCCCACTTCTCGCAAAGGACGCGAGAAATGGGGGACCCTGCCGCTGCCTCTCAACGCCGGACACGATGGTAACCATTCGTGTCACTTTTGGGCGGACATTGGAGGCTGATTCGGCAAGAATCTAGGGGGAAACCCAATGTCGTGGGCTCGACAAATTGGCGCGCGGGCGTATATCGCGGGAATGGCGTTGGCGGCGTTCGTGTGCTTCTCTGCGTCGTTTTTTTACTGGCACTCGAGCGATCCGGTTAAGTTTGTCTGCTACCTGATCGCGGCGCTGCTGGCGTCGTCGTTCAAAGTGAGCCTGCCCGGCATTGAAGGCACGCTGTCGATGAACTTTCTGTTCACGCTGGTGGGCGTTCTGGAAATGAGTCTGCCGGAGACTCTGCTGATCGGGCTGGTCAGCACTCTGGCGCAGTTCTACTGGAAGCCCTCGCGGCGGCTGAAGCTGGTGCAACTGGTCTTCAATCTGTCGCATGTGACGGTTTGCAGCGCGGCGACGTATGGCGCCTACAAGCTGGTTTCGGTTTACGTTCTTCATAGCCATGCCCAGGGACCTAGCCCGCTTGCACTTCTGGCAGCGGCGATTACACACTTCCTGTTTGGCACGTTCGCGATGTCGACCATTATCGGGCTGACGGAAGACAAGCCGATCGCAAAGGTGTGGAGCGCCAGCTATCTGTGGTTGTTTCCCTACTACCTGGTGGGGGCGGCGATTGCCGGGCTGGTCAGCGTTTTGAATATGCACATTGGATGGCAGGCTTCGCTGCTGGTTCTGCCGCCGATTTATCTTTTGTACCGATCGTACCGCCTTTATCTGGGCAAGTTGGAAGGGGAAAAGCAGCACGCAGAAAAACTTTCGGGCCTTCACCTGCGGACCATCGAAGCGCTTGCGCTGGCTATCGAGGCCAAGGATCAGACTACGGGGGAGCATCTGCAACGGGTGCGGGTTTATGCGATGGAACTGGCGCGGGATTTGGGCTTGACCGAAGACGAAACCGAAGCTTTGCGGGCGGCCTCGGTGCTGCACGATATCGGCAAGCTGGCGGTGCCGGAACATATTATTTCGAAGCCGGGCAAGCTGACTCCGGAAGAATTCGAGAAGATGAAAATCCATCCTATTGTTGGGGCAGAGATTTTGGAACAGGTGGATTTTCCTTATCCTGTGGCGCCGATCGTGAGGGCGCATCATGAGAAGTGGGACGGCAGCGGTTACCCGAATGGACTAGAAGGCGAAGCTATACCGATTGGGGCGCGCATCCTTGCGGCCGTGGATTGCCTGGACGCGCTGGCTTCGGACCGGCAATATCGGAAGGCATTGCCGTTGGGTGAGGCGATGGCGAAGGTGGCGTCGGAAGCTGGGATCAGTTTTGATCCGCGCGTGGTTGGGATTTTGCAGCGGCGTTATGTGGAACTGGAGAAGCTTGCGAACGAGCAGCCATTTCAGGCGCCGCCGAAGTTGTCAACCGACATCAAGGTGGAGCGGGGATTGGCTCCGGATGCGGGGTTTGCGGAGTCTGAAAAACCTGGTGCGCATGGGCCTGGGCCGGCTAAGGATCATGCCAACGTCGTGGCCGCGGCTCGGCAGGAAGCGCAGGCGCTGACTGAGTTCGGACTCAAGCTGGGCGAGGCTTTCGGCCTGGAGGATCTGTTCTCTCTGCTGGCGGTGCGGGTGAAGCATCTGGTGGCGCACGACTCGATGGCGGTTTACGTGGTTCGGAACAAGGAGCTGATTCCGGAGTTTGTGAGCGGGGAGAATTTTCGGTTGTTTTCTTCTTTGCGGATTCCGATCGGCGATGGGCTTTCGGGATGGGTGGCGCAGAATGCCAAACCGATTTTGAACGGAAATCCGTCGGTGGAGCCGGGCTATCTTAATGACCCTACGAAGTACAGCACTCTGCGTTCGGCGCTGGCCGTGCCGCTGGAAGGGGCTTCCAGCGTTGTGGCCGTGCTGGCGCTGTATCGGGGCGGGCCGGATGCATTTTCGCGGGACGATCTGGGTGTGTTGCAGGCTTTGGGAGTGGGATTGGGTGCGGCTGTTGAAAAGGCTTTGCAGGGCTCGGAAAAAGCTCTTGCGTCGGCGGCACGAGCTGGCGCCGATTGAGCATCGGCTACAAAAAAGCTTTTAACCGTGTATGAAGAGATCGGCGGAGTCAAGGCACACTTTGGCTGAGAGGAAAGATGGGTTGATGTTTTTGACTTTCCTCTTGTTGGAAGCTTTTGTTCTTGCTCTTGCTCTTGCTCTTGCTCTTGCTCTTGCTCTTGCTCTTGCTTCCTCTTCGTTCTTGCTGTGCCGACCAAGGCTCGCCTCTCAATCCTGCGGTGGGATGGCCCCACCAGCCATGTATTCGATTCCGCCGCGAGGCGGAACCATGATTGCTGCTTCGAACTCCCTCGCTTTCGAGGGAGGCAGGGAACCCATTCACTAAGTCGAGGATGGACTACACCCCAGCGGTTAAACCGGGCTTACCCTGCATGCGAACCGGAGGCGCTGAGTTGGGCATAATCCACGCCCCGCCTCCACATCCACCACAACCGCACCGCCAGCTTGCGGGCCACGGCCACGACGGCAATCGAGCGGTTCTTGCGCATGGCCAGGCGGCGGTAATCTCGTTTCCACTGGGCCTCGTGCCGCACCGCCACGTGCGCCGCTTCCACCAGCAGACCGCGCAACATCGCGTTGCCCTGCTTGCTGATGTGTCCCAGCCGCTGCTTGCCGCCCGAGCTGTCTTCGCTGGGAATCAGTCCCAGATAGCTGGCTAGTTTTTTGCTGTTGGCAAACCGCGCGGGATCGCCGATCACCAGCACAAAAGCCAGCGCCGTAATCGGACCCACGCCGGGATGAGTCATCAGCCGCACCGCCGCAGGTTGTTGCGCCGCTTGCTGCGCGACTTCCTGGTCCAGCGGATCGGTGCGATGCAACAACTCGGCCAGCAATTCCAGATTGTCTTGCCGCCGCCGTCCCGCCCACGGCGCCAACTCCAGGGCCTGAAACTGTTTTTGTCCCGCTTGGCTCCACAGCCCGGGCTTGCGCTCCATGCCTTCGCTGCTGGCCAGCGAACGCAACTGATTCTTCACCCGCGTACGCATCTGCACCAGCCGGTGGCGATGCCACAGCAGCTGCCGCAGATCACGATTGTCCGCCGGCGGGATCCAGATGCGCATCTTCTCGAACTGCCCGCTGCATAACAGCTCGCGCAGATGCTCGGCATCGCGCGCATCGGTCTTTTGCTTGCGCGTCTCCGCCGCCCGAATCTTGGCCGCGTCCCCGATCCACAACTCGTGCCCCAACTCCCCCAGCAACCGCTCGAACCAGCGCGACGACCCGCCGGTTTCCATTCCCACTCGCACCGTCTGCCCCACCAGGCCGCGGTAAAACTGCTCCGCTGCTCCGCGGTGCTCTAAACGGCGCTGACCCCACTCCCCTCCTTCCGTATTGACAAACGCAATTTGCTGAAACCTCGGATGAAAATCACAGCCTATAATCCACATGTCGGCTCCTTTCCCCGAGCCTTGGTCTTGTTCAACGACAACCAATGTACTCGGCTAGGAGCCGATCTCTTCATGCCATCACCGAGATCGCGAAGAACATCCGCGAAGGACGCGAAGAAGAGCTTTCGCTGCAGGCTTTACGAATTCCCACCCTTGCATCCTCGGCGGCAACGGGGCGCTCGTAGATCTCTCGCGGCACGCTTCGCGAATTCCCATTTCTCGCAAAGAACGCGAGAAATGGGGCACCTCCGTCGTTGGCGCGCCTGCTTAACCGAAGCCTTGTCTTACTCCATCTCAAAACTCAGGTAGGTCAGGCCGTCGGCACGTTCGACCTGGATTACTACGGGATCGCCGGTCTTCAGGCTGGAGATGGCGGCGCGCAACGCTGCCATGTCGGTGACGGGGGTGGTGTTGATGGCATGGATCACGTCGCCGGTCTGGAGGCCGGTGTCGGGGAGAATGAGGTCGGCGGCGCGGCCGAGAACGATTACCCCGCTGGGAATGCGCAGCGAACCGACCTGACTGCGGAGGTCGGCGGTGAAATCGATGGCGAGGATGCCGAGATGCGGGACAATATCTTTGCCGGCATCGGCAGCGTCGAAGAGTTGGTCCATTCGGTCGCGATGTTCGATGGCGGGGATGTAGAGAGTTTTTTTCTGGTCGGCACGCAGGATTTCCAACTCCAGCACCTGATCGAGGCGGTGAAGGTAGAGCGCGGAGGAAAGCTGGGGAAGAGTTTCGATGCGGCGGTCGTCGGCGCGAAGGACAATGTCTCTAATCTGGAGGCCGGCGGCGGCCGCGGGTCCATCGGGTTTGACGTCGGCGATGATGACTCCCCAGTGCTGCGCCAGTTGAAGGCCGTCGGCGAGGATGGGCGAGATTTCCTGCGCGGTGGCGCCGATCTCGGTGCGATGAACATGGCCGTACTGGCGCAGGCTGTGGTAGACGAAATCCACGATGCGGGCGGGGATGGCGAAGCCCAGACCTTCGCTGCCACCGCCCTGGGAAAGAATGAAAGTGTTGATGCCGACGACCGATCCATTCATATCGACCAAAGGTCCGCCGCTGTTGCCGGGGTTGATGGGGGCGTCGGTCTGGATGTAGGTGAGTGGCTTGTCGGGATCGGCCTGACGAGCGACGGCGCTTACTACACCCATGGTGACGGAGTTTTGCAGGCCCTCGGGACTGCCTATGGCAAAGACCATCTGGCCCACGCGGGCACGCTGCTGCGTGAGCAGAGGGAGTGTGGGGAGATCTGTGTCATCGATCTTGAGCAGGGCGAGATCCGTCTCTTTATGGGTGCCGACGAGGCGGGCTTCGAACATGCGGCGTCTGCCGGCTGCGACAGAGCGGCCGTTGTCGGTAGGCAGGGGCAGGGCTACGCGGATGCGCTGCGCGCCTTCGACGACGTGAGCGTTGGTAATGATGTAACCGGTGGGATCGACGATGACTCCGGAGCCGACGGCGTGCTGGCGCACGATGAGAGCGGTCTGGGTGCGGTTCTCCTGGTGCAGCGGGCCGTAGCCGGTGACCAGGATCTGAACTACTGCGGGAGAGACTTTTGCGGCGAGACCTTCCATTGCGTTGTTGATCAGCATGAGAGCTGCGGCGGCGGTGGCGGATTCGTCGGGCTTGGGTTGCGGCTTTTCTGGCGCGGATTTTTTCCCGGCTTTCTTTTCTTCGTCGGCTCTGGCGGGAGTGGCGGCGGGTTTCTGCACGGGCGGCTCCTGGGACATCAGGCACGTGGTCAGGGTCAATGTGAGCACGGCTATCTGACAGATGAAATGGAGCGGCCGACGATGTGCGAGTGCCGGGGAGATGAATGAAGCGGGCATGGCTGGTTCTCCTGAGAGAAGAAGCTTACAACAAACGGCAACTCATGGTGTTTGGGTCGCTAGAAACCCCGGACCTGGTGCGCGACCGACTTCAACCGCAGGATCACAGGCGTCGGTCAGAGCCTGCCCCTTCGGCAGGCTCAGGGCAAGCTCTGAGCTTGCCGAAGGGAGTGTCCGAACCACGCGATCCGAGGCAACGTCAAGAGCGGCGGACGAGGGCGCCCGCCCTACCCTAACCGGGGGGAACCTAGGTTCTACCCTGAACGAACCGGGAATCAGGCTTTTATCCCGGTAGCATCCGTGATATAACCTGCCCTGAGCAACAAAAAGTGGGTGATCTGCCTGCCGGGGGGGTATTCTGGTGGGGTTGGCTCTGCCTTGGATCTGGACAAATCCGACGGTTAGGTTTCGGAAGGTAAGATCCGGAAGATCGGGTCAGGAAGATTGAGCCACATGAGATCAAGCGACGAGTCAGGAGGCACTGTGGCCGAAGCGCGGACAGGGAAAAGATTTCCGCTGGAATTGCCCATCAAGATTCACGAAGAGAATGCCAGCGGCGACACCAAAGGGCTTACGGGGAACTTGAGCGCGGCGGGGGTTTATATTCGCGCCGACGCGGCGATGGAGATTGGGTCGCCGGTGGAGTTTGAGATCACGCTGCCGCCAGACGTTACCGGTGGGCAGGAGAACGTCACCATTCAGTGCAAGGGGCGCGTGGTGCGCTCGGACCCGACCGGGACCAGTCCGGACGGGAAGGGTGTGGCTTGCGTGATCGATTCGTACGAGTTTGTGAGGAAGTAGCAATAAGGAAGCGAGCCAAACGCGCGATTGTTGCATCGCAAAAAACGCGATGCTTCGCGCGGCTCGCCCAGATCCTTCAGCGGGCAAAAAGCCGCCCGCTTCAGGATGACAACACATTTTTGGGGTGCCGAAAACATGCTCAAACTGATACTGGCCGATAACCAGGCAATCTTCCGCGCCGGCATCGCCAAGGTGCTGGCGGTGGAAGACGAGATGCGCATTGTGGCGCAGGCGCAGACGCCGGAGCAGATGTTTATGGCTCTGGACAAATTCCGGGCGGCGGTGCTGATCGCGGCAGCGGGATTTCATAACGATTTCGCGGCGATCATACAATCGGCGAACCGCGCCAAGACTCGGGTGGTGGTGCTGGCCGATACGGGCGAGAGCGCGCAGCGGCACATGGCGAACGGGGCGCATGGCGTGGTGTATCGCAACGTGACCAGCGCCGCTCTGGTGGATTGCGTTCGCAAGGTGGCGCGCGGCGAAACCTGGGTGCAGGACGTTGCGGTGCCGAGCGAACTCACCGAGAACGATATGGTCGGGCTGCGGGTGCGCGACCGGCTGACGGCGAAAGAGCTGCGCATCGTGGCGCTGATTGTGCAGGGCTACAAGAACAAGGAAATTGCCACGCAGCTTGGGACGACCGAGCAGGTCATCAAGAATTATCTGCGCAACGTATATGACAAAATTGGAGTGTCGGACCGGCTGGAGCTGGCGTTGTTCACGATCCATCACCGGATTTTGAATGAGGCGGCTGCGGCTACTACGCAGGGTCCTGTGCCACAGGCTCCGGCGGGAGTGATGCCGTAAGGATTCGCTTGATAGAAGGAAAGCCGTCCGAAGGGGCGGCTTTTTTCTTGATGCTGGCTATGTGCCGGAAGTGCGCTTCGGCGCCTGAGGATGATCATCCTGCGTTGTGCTGGCAGGCATTCGCCGGGCGGCTGTTCCCGTTGACCATTGCGCAAAGACTCGATCACCATCAAAAGGAACGATGGCCAGCTTGACCATCAGTCCGAGGGTCTTGAAAAGTTCGGCGGTTGCACGTGGAATATGAGTCTTCGAGAACAGGATCACGGCGAAGAAGTCGCGAGAGGGCAGCAGGCCGCCAAAACCCAGAACCGACTTTACGCCCTGGGCGCGCACGAAATCCTGGGCAGGAACGTAGGGACTTCCGAGAGCCTCGGGTACGTGGAAGACATTGAAGTTGGTTTGCTCCGTGTCGAGCATGAGAGCGCGATCACCCTTCACGAGCGCCTTCGCGCTGAGCCCCATCTCGGAGAGAAGTTGCGAGATCATAGGAGCCTGGTTAATGGCCGCTTCGTTGGGCAGCGGGATCGCCTGGTGTCCCTTGGAACCTGCCCTCGAATTCCACTCCGGCTTGTCGCCGGCGGTGGCGAACAGCACAAGGCACTTCATGGCGGGCGTCGCGGCCGCGCCAGCGAGTCTGCGGCGTGCAAACTGGCAGAGGCCCTCGTCGAGCTGGCCGAAAGCGTGCGTCTTGAAGAGGCGAATGAGCGTACAAGCTCGCTGACCGGTTGCTTGAGAAGCCAGGTTCTCGTAAAGATGGCGAACGATCCGGTCGGCCGCCTCTTCCATGCTTTTGGCTCCCTTGCCTATGTTTCGCAGGTTGGAGCCCAGCTCTAGCATATGCGCCAGGGTAAAGTCTTCGAGAGCAAAGGCGCTGCGGACTGCATCCATACGAACCTCGCTCACACCGCGATGGTAATCCCGACGGGAGTTGGAAAGAGAAAGATATCTGGGATGGAATGAATTTTCGTGTTGCGCGAGTTCCGTTTCGGAACGGCGAACATCGGGATTAGCTGTCAGAGGTTGCGATCTACCTGCGGGCCGTGGCGGCTTTCGACTTGGTTGCGAGATCTTCTTGGGTGGCTCTCTGTCGCTCCTTGCGAAGGCCCTGACGAATGATTTCGGTGTTCCGCTCGTGGGCTGCCTTTAGCTGGGATAAGGCCTGTTCCTTGGGATTCGGCGTGGGCAGAAACGGCTCGGCATTGGCGCGCCGGCAGGCCTCGTTCAGAAGCGGGTATTCGTGGGCCAGAATTCCGTCCAGAGTGGCATCATCCCACTGAGCCACCGCCAAACTTCCCTCTTCCGTAGGAGAGAACTGAACTGCGAAGCTGGTGAGACGGCGAACGCTCACAACTTCGGCCTCTTCGTCCGGATTGAGCTTAGTGGCGGTTTCGCGGGCGCTGCGTTCGTCGGGGGCCAGGGCGATGACGCAGTCTCCGCTGGTCAGGCGAAGGATGTACAACATGGGCAACTCCGTGGCACAACGTTCCCAGAGGTTCGGCCCATGCTCATCCTGCTACGGAAAATTGTGCCTGTGAATGTACTAGTGAGGCTCATTGGGACGCTGATTATCAAAACGGGAAGTATCTGGATCAGTCAAAGCCGGTTTTGAGATGTGGCACCCGACTAAAAGGTTGTCATAGCGGCAGGGTTGCCAGGGCGGCGTGATTGTCATCCCGAGCGAAGCGAGGGATCTTGGTTCTTGCCTATGCCATCGGGATTGCCGCTGCAGGCAAACACCAAGATCCCTCGCTTCGCTCGGGATGACAAGATGATTCTCCGGGTGACGAGATGATTCTCCGAATGACAAGAAATCCCGGGATGACACTATGATCCCGGGTGACACGATGATCTACACTAGCCGATCTTCTCTGCTATCGACTTGGCTTGCGTGAACAGATACAGATAATCGGGGCCGCCGGATTTGGAATCGGTGCCCGACATGTTGAAGCCGCCGAAGGGATGCGCTCCTACCATCGCTCCCGTGCATTTTCGGTTGATATAGAGATTCCCTACGTGGAAGTCGCGCTTGGCGCGGTCGATCTTGTCGCGCGAGTTGGTGTAGATGGCGCCGGTCAGTCCGAACTCGGTGTCGTTGGCGATTTCGAGGGCGTGGTCGAAGCCGCGGGCTTTGATCACGGCGAGAACGGGGCCGAAGATTTCTTCCTGCTCGAGTTTTGATTTGGCTGGGATGTCGGCGAAGACCGTTGGGCGAATGTAGTAACCTTCTCCAGCTTCGGTGGCGCGCTCGCCGCCGGTAAGCAGGCGTCCGTCTTTCTTGCCTTGCTCGATGTATCCGAGAATAGTCTTCATCGAACCTTCATTGATTACCGCACCCATGCCGGAGTTTTCGGCGGGATCGCCGACCGTGATCTTTTCTACGCGGGCTTTGAGTTGGTCGAGGAACTTGTCGTAGATGCGCTCGTCGACGATGGCGCGTGAGCAGGCCGAGCACTTCTGGCCCTGGAAACCGAAAGCGGACTGCGCGACGCCTTCGACGGCGGAGTCGATGTCGACATCGGCATCGACGATGATGGCGTCTTTGCCTCCCATTTCGAGGATGGTGCGCTTGATCCAGATCTGGCCGGGAGCCTGCGTGGCGGCAGTCTTGTTGATGTGAAGGCCGACTTCCCGGGAGCCGGTGAAGGCGATGTAGCGAGTCTTGGGGTGCGCGACGATGGCATCGCCGAAACTTGCGCCCGCGCCGGGGCAAAAGTTGACGACGCCTTCGGGCATTCCAACTTCTTCGAGCAGTTCGATAAATTTTGCGGCGATGGTGGGGGAATCGCTCGAAGGCTTGAGGATCACGGTGTTGCCGCTGACGATGGAGGCGACTACCAGGCCGGCCATGATGGCGCAGGGGAAATTCCACGGTGGGATGACCGCGCCCACGCCGAGCGGGATGTAGGTGAGCGAGTCGTGTTCGCCCCGCAACTGCACGGGAGGTTCAGCCTTGGCGAAGCGTAGGGCTTCGCGGGCGTAGAACTCGCAAAAGTCGATGGTCTCGGAGATGTCGGCATCGGCTTCGCCCCAGTTCTTGCTGACTTCGAAAACGAGCCAGGCCATGTAATCCATCTTGTGGTCGCGCATCCGGTCGGCGGCGCGGAACAGCAGGCTGGCGCGCTCCTCGACTGTCGTGTTCTTCCATGAGTCGAAAGCTTTCAGCGCGGCTTTCATGGCCGGCTCCACGTGCTCTTTGCCGGCCTTCTGGTGGGTGCCAACAATCTGCGACGGCTTCGACGGATTCAGCGACTTGATCTTGTCTGTTGTTTTCAGGCGCTGGCCGCCAATGATGAGGTCATACTCGCGGCCAAGCTGTCCGCGGACGCGCTCGATGGCGGCGCGCATCTTGCGGGCGTTTTCTTCTTTCGTGAAATCGAAAAACGGCTCGTTGATGAATGGGCCTTGATGGGATTGGGATGATAATGACGTGCGCGGTCGGACGGGGGCTTCTAGCGTTGCCATCGGTGCACCTCGGGGAGGAGTTAGGTACTCACCTCTGCGGAACGTTTTATTTTAGCACCGTGAAGCGAGAGTTTTCTTGGGGCAGCGGCCAAATTCCTCTTCGGCCTAATTCATGCTAGTATCGCGCGCGAATCGCGATGAGCCGGCTGATGCTCACTCTGTGGACCGTGATTAAGGTAGCCGTCGCCGTTGCTTTCGTCGGCTGGGCTGCACTGCATCTGCGTCGGTTGGATTCTCACATCGGAGTCACATTACCTGTCTGGAGCCGGACACCAGGCGTGGTTGCCACGGTCGCGGGCGGCTTGATCGTGATCGCGTGCGCCGGCATTCTGGCGAACTTGGGTATTTTTTTCATGCCTGGAGAGCGGCTGCTGCCCAGGGAATTCGTGGCATTCGGGCCGTTTCGCCATGTCCGCAACCCTATGTCGCTAGGCTTCGTAATTCTGATAGTGGGACTTGGGCTGTACGAATCGTCGGTCTCAGTCGTGCTGTTCGCAGCGGCGTTGTTTCTCTTTTTGCACCTGATTGTCGTATACGTAGAGGAACCGGGGCTGGAAAAGCGATTTGGAGAAAGCTACCGTGAGTACAAACGCTCGGTCGATCGATGGCTGCCAAGATTCGGTCGGAAGTAGCGGCGACACGCATTCGGGGGAGAGATAGATTCCATGGACATGAAACGAGTTGGAGTAATCGGCGCGGGGACCATGGGCAATGGCATTGCCCACGTGTTTGCGCGCAGCGGTTATTCCGTAGTTCTGTGCGATGTGGAGCAGCGGTTTCTGGATCGCGGTCTGGCCACCATCGCGAAGAATCTGGATCGTGAGGTCGCGAAGAACAAGATCACGACGGAAGACAAAGCGGCCGCGCTGAAGAAGATTGAGCCGGTGACTGACCGCGCCAGGCTGGCCGACTGTGACTTTATTGTCGAAGCGGCTACTGAGAAGTTTGACATCAAGGCGGAGATTTTTCGTGACCTTGAACGGCTGGCGCGGCCCGAGGTGATTCTGGCTTCGAACACTTCGTCGATCTCGATCACCAAACTTGGCGCGCTTACCAAGCGGCCCGACAAAGTGATCGGGATGCACTTCTTTAATCCTGTCCCGGTGATGAAGCTGGTGGAGGTGATCCGCGGGCTGGCTACGTCGCAGGAAACGTTTTCGGAAACTCGCGAACTGGCCGTCAAGCTCGACAAAACGCCGGTCGAGGTGAACGACGCGCCGGGATTCGTTTCGAACCGTGTGCTGATGCCTTTGCTGAACGAAGCAATGTATGCCGTGATGGAGGGCGTGGCCACGCCTGAGGCTGTCGATGAAGTGTTCAAGCTGGGGATGGCGCATCCCATGGGGCCCCTGACACTGGCCGACTTCATTGGGCTCGACGTTTGCCTCGACATCATGCGCGTGATGCTCGATGGGTTGGGCGATCCGAAATACAGGCCTTGTCCGCTGCTGATCAAGATGGTGGATGCGGGGTGGCTGGGGCGGAAGAGCGGGCGGGGGTTTTATAAGTATTGATGATTGTTGATTGCTGATTGTCGATTGAAAAGCACATGACCTCGCGGTCTGGCGCGTCTTTGATTTTCAGTCATCAATCAACAGTCATCAATCAACAATCATCAATGACGAACGATCCAGTTTTGCCGCCAGTACGCAGCGACGCGCCGTTCTACTTGCTGGCTGCGCTCGCCGGCATGGGCACGGGCTGGGCGGATGTGGCCATCAACGATCTGCTTTTTACCGCGCTGCTGGTGCTGATGGCGTGCATGCTGCTGGGGTTGCTGCGGCCGCGTTGGCCTTGGCGGTGGGTGATCGTCGTTGGAATTTTCATCCCGCTGAGCGAACTCGCAGCTTATCTGGTCTTTACGGTGAAACCCTCGCGGGGCCAGGTGTATGGATCATTTCTGGCGGCGCTGCCGGGCATTGCTGGGGCTTATGGCGGATCGCTGATGCGCGGGGTTTTGGATAATCTGCGGCAGGGGAAGTGAGTCGGCTTCCGGAGTCCGGCTTCCGGTCTGGTTTGCCGGACCGCGGAAGCCGGAAGCCGAATTTGAGGATACAATTCTCCCGTTATGTCCTTCCTTCGCTTTCTCATGCTGCTTTCGCTGGTCTGCTGGATTGGCGGGCTGATCTTTTTTGCTTTCGTGCTGGCGCCCACGGCCTTTTCCGTTCTGCCTACGACGCATCTTGCCGGCAACGTCGTTGGTCGCGCTCTGGGTAAGCTGCACTGGATTGCTATCGCTTCGGGAGTCGTCTATCTGATCAGTTCCCTGCTTTACAGCCGCCTTACCGACGGCACCGCGCATTTGTTTGCCGCGCGTCACGTCTTGCTCTGTGCAATGCTAGCTCTCACGTTGATCTCGCAGTTCGGCATCATCCCTCGCATGGACGCTCTGCGGGGGTCGCTAGGCGAAGTGAGCGCCGCACCGATCGACAATCCTCAGCGTGTTCAGTTTGATGCGTTACATGTTTGGTCTACGCGCGTGGAAGGCGCGGTGCTGCTGTTGGGGCTGGTGGTTGCTTTTCTGACGGCGCAGCAGATGGGATTGCGCTAGGGCGCGAGGTGCGTGGTCGGTGCGCCGGGCTTCGCCCAGGCTTGGACAGCCGAGGCGGCTGTCTCTACACGAGTCTTGCTCACGTTGGGCAATATCTGCTTTCTCATTTATCCTGAAATGTTCTCCGACAGTCTGCTGAAGTTACAGTGCGCATCCACTCGGAACGCGCTGCACGTTGAATCAGCTAGGAGCTAGAGGCTAGAAGCTTTCCTATGAAAACCGGCATCATTGGCCTGCCTCAGGTGGGCAAGACATCGCTGTTTCGGATTTTGACCAAGGCGCATCTTTCGGATCAGGCGCGGGCCAATCCGCGCGAAGCGCATATCGGAGTCGCCAAGGTTCCGGACGACCGGCTCGACCGGCTGGCCGCGCTTTACAACCCGAAGAAACTCACGCACACCTCGGTTGAATACGTCGACGTGGGCGCCATCGGCCAGGAAGCGTTGAAAGACAGCGCGTACGCCGCGCATCTGCGCAATGTGGACGCGCTGGCCCACGTGGTGCGGGTGTTCGACGACCCCTCGGTGCCGCACACGGGCGAGATCGATCCGCTGCGCGACATCAAGAATGTGGAATTCGATCTGCTGGTCAGCGATCTGGGGCAGATTGAAAAGCGGCTGGAGCGACTGGAAAAAGATCTCAAGAAGATGAAGACGCCGGAACTCGAAAAAGAATTCGAACTGCTGAAGCGCGCCAAGGCGCAGGTGGAATCGGACAAGCCGCTGCGCGAAATGGAGATGACCGCCGAGGACAAGAAGCGCATCAAGGGCTTCATGTTCCTGAGCGAGAAGCCCATTTTCTACGTGCTGAACATCGGCGAGTCGAGCGAGTTGGGCAAGGAACTGGAGGAAGCGGTGAGCAAGTATAAGCTCACTGAAATCGCGGCGCGGCCGAACGCCGCGGCCACGGCGATCTGCGGCAAGGTCGAGGCTGAACTGGCCGAGATGAGCGATGCCGACGCCGCCGAATTCTTATCGAGCTACGGGCTTACGGAGAGCGGCCTGGTGCGGCTGATTCGTACCACTTACAAACTGCTGGGCCTGATTTCATTTTTTACCGCAGGCGAAGATGAGTGCCGCGCCTGGCAGGTTCCGGCACATTCGCGCGCGCAAGAAGCCGCTGGGGCGATCCACTCCGATCTGGAAAAACATTTCATCCGGGCGGAGACGATTCGGTGGGATCAGCTGCTGGAGGCCGGATCGGAAGCGAATGCGCGTGATAAGGGAACGCTCAGGCTCGAAGGCAAGGATTACATCGTCCAGGATGGCGACGTCATGCATATTCGGCATTCGGGCTGAGCAGTTCTCAGTTCTCAGTTCTCAGAAAAGACTAAAAGGGTACAGATAGCGACCTCAAGCTGCATGCGAGACCTCCCCGCAGTTGTTCTTAATCCCGCCCAAGCGCGTTGCATCACTGTGGAGAACTGAGAACTGATATCATCCTCGCGAACCGCCCATGAGCCCGATCTACATCAGCATCCTGCTGGGCCTGACCGCCGCCGCGGCTAACGTCTTTGGCGGGGCGATTATTGTGCAGCGCAGTTGGGAGCGGCGCTATCTCCGCTACTTTGTCGCGCTGGGCGCGGGATTCATGCTGGCCACAGCGCTGATTGAGATGGTCCCGGAAAGCCTGGAACTGCGCGGCCGGAGCGCGGCTTATCTAATCCTGGCCGGTTACCTCATCATTCATTTTTTCGAGCACACGGTGACGCCGCACTTCCACTTTGGCGAGGAGACGCACAAAGATGAGTTCATGCACTCGCACAAGGGATACTCGGTGCTGCTCGGCCTCATCATCCATACTTTTTTTGACGGGATCGCGATTGCGTCCGGGTTTCTGGTATCGAGCGCTCTGGGCTGGCTCATTTTTTTCGCCGTCTTCCTGCACAAAATTCCTGAGGGCTTCACGGTAAGTTCGGTGATGCTGGCCAGCGGACGCAGCCGGGGAACGGCGTGGGGCGCATCAGTGATTCTGGGCGGGGCAACGCTGGCCGGGGTTCTGACCATGGCGGTCTTCCGCCAGCACGTAGACGCAGGGCTCCCACTTGCCGCAGGGGTCACGATCTACGTCGCAGCTTCGGATTTGGTGCCGGAAGTAAACAAAGAGCCAGCAATGAAGATGGCGTTGTTAGTCTTCGTGGGCGGTGGACTGTTTTTCCTGCTGGAGACGTTGTTTCATGTGCATTGAGCGCAGTTCTCGGTTCTCAGTTCTCAGAGAAAACTTGCTCCAGCTGTTGGTGCGGTCGAATCAATTCCTTGTTCTATGTTCCGGAAGCGGTAGCACGTGCAATCCCGGGATCTTCTTAAAATCTTTCGCATCAGACGTCACAAGGATAGATTCCTTCGCGGCGGTGGCGGCTGCGAAACAGTCAGCATAAGGCAGACCGTGCCCAGTTTTTAGCTGGGCAGCTCGCGCCGTGACGGCCTCGCCTGCGTCGAGAACCGAGAGAGGGAGCAGCTTGACTCGGTCCATGACCCGGGCGGTTTCTGCGAAGCCTTCACTCTTGGCGACAGTGTAGTAAACCTCGCCCCAGTTGATCACCGACATATGGAGCGGCTGCTCCGCATCCCGGGCCTCCTTGAAGAGGCGGTTGACAATGTCGGCGCCAGGCCCACCCGTGAGAAAGCGATAGAGGGCATTGGCATCGAGCACATGCACCTTCATCGCAAATCCCGATCCTTGCTGCGCTCAACCCTGGCTGGCAGGCCACGCCCCGAAAGCACGCCCTTCATCGCGTCAATAAACTCGTCGGTGACGGGCTGTATAAAAAGACGTCCTTGCTCCTCCAGAAACGCTACCCGCGTTCCCTCGTCGATCCGAAACTTGCGCCGGATGTCTACAGGGATCACCACCTGGCCTTTGGCTTTGACCGTTGCGTACTCAATTGCCATAGTATGACATTGTATGCGCTAGTCACACTCGATTCAAGAGGTTAGACTTAACACTAAGAAGTTGGATATACTTTCGCGTGGATGCCACGAGCCGAATCGCATTCAATTGTTTTCAATCCACCGTGTGCTTGGCGGTGTATCCGTCCCTGGCGACGACATCGATTTTCTGGTCTTTGCCCTTCTGGTCCTTCACTTTTAGCGGGCCGCCATCTGGCGCTACGACCTGCACTTTCAGCTTGCGGTAGGTGCCGTCGAGCTTGGTGTTGGTGGGATGATAGGACAGTGAATACTGATTGCGGATGTCGTTGGCGATGTCCTGAAAGTCCTCGCCATACTCTGCCTGAAACCGCGGAAAGTAGGCGCGGCCTCCAGTCATAGCAGTGAAGGTTCTCAACTCGTTATCGGCCTGCAGGTAATCCATCCGGCTGTGGGGGATGCCCATGCCACGGCCCGGATTGTCGACCATCGCCCGCAGAAACCCGCCCAGGCTGATGGCGAAGATGGTCACATCCTTCGTGTCCTTGACCTTCTTCATGATCTTGTCGAGCGTAAGCTTGCTGAATGTATCGACTCCGGTGGTTAGCAGAATGATGTACTTCTTGCCCTCGACCCGATCGAGCCGGTCGAGTGTGTCGTACAAGGCGTCGAAAAAATTAGTCTCGGCGAATCCAGGGTACGATAACTGGTGCAGAGCTCCGTAGACGGCTTGCTTGTCCTGGGTGAAATCCACCAGAATGTGTGGTTGCATGTCGTAATAGCTGACCGCGATCCAGTCGTCTTTCTTCAGTGAGTTGGCAAACGCATAGGAGGCGCGCAGGGCATCCACCAGGAAGTACCAGTTGGTTGACGCGTATTCCACCAGCAGAACAGCGGTGATGGGAGCCTTGGTTACGTTGAAATTGCTGATCTGCTGCGGCGATCCGTCTTCGAACAGGCGGAAATTGTCCTGAACCAGGCCGGGGACAAACTGGCCGCTCTTGGTGGTAACCATCACGTCCACATTCACCAGGGGCACATTCACCTTGATGGAATAGTCGGGCATGCCCTCGACCTTGTTCGGGGTGCGTGGAGGCGGGGGCGGAGGGGGGGCCTCAGGATTTTTCTTTGGAATGGAATAGGGGCCGACGTTGTCAGTAGGCCCGCCCGCTTCGGCTGGAGCTTCCTGTTTGGGATTGCCTGCTGGGTTTTGAGAACTGTTTTGAGAGCTGTCTTGCGCGCCATTTTGCGGGCTGCCTTGCGTGGGAGTTTGCGACTGGTCCTGGGCAGAGACCGGAGTGATGCCCGTAATCACGAGCAGAGAGACTGCCAACGCCAGCCAGGTAATATTGCCGGACCGTAACCACCGGTCTACGACCATCGATTTGCCGCACATATAAAACCTCTGGGGAGACGTAGATTAAGACGCTATGGAGCGAAAAACCCCTGTGCTAGTATAGACGCAGGGATTCGCGATTGGGATGTTTTGCCCGGCTCCCGGTATTCCCCTCCTGGCAACGACTTACAATCTGGCGGAGTCTAATCGAGTGGAAGGTGGGGGCTTGTACAGGCCTTCCGGGCGTTGTTCATGAGAAAACTGGCAGTCGCATCCTTTGTCACCGTCGCTATAACTCTTTCCTGCTCAGCGTTTGCGCAAACGGCGCCTTCTGCGCCAGCTGCGCCAAACCAACAAACCATCGCGGTTAGCCAGATTCACACCGGCATGCGCGGGGTCGCCTTCACGGTATTTGAGGGCGTGAAGCCCGAGTCCATGGAGGTCGAAGTATTGGGCGTGCTCCACAACATGAATGGACCCAAGGGCGACATTATTCTCGTCCGGCTGCATGGAAAGAAAGTGGAGTATACGGGCGTAGTCGCGGGCATGAGCGGTAGTCCGGTTTATTTCGATGGCAAACTTGCGGGAGCCATCGCTTTCCGAATTGGAGAATTCTCCAAAGAGCCTATCGCCGGGATTACGCCCATTGCGGACATGCTCGAAATCAGCGCGGTCGACGGCTCACCTGCGGAAGAAACCAGCGCGGTCAAGCCCCCGGTGAACGCGGTCGCCGGCAAGACTTCTGGACCGGGCGAGGCATCCACGCTTCCGGCCTCAGGCCAGGGTTATGCGAATTACCTGAAACCCATCGAGACTCCGCTGGTGTTCAATGGATTCTCCGAGGAGGCGGTTCGTCTTTTCGCAGGGCAGTTGGCCTCGGCCGGAGTCATCCCGGTGATGGGCGCCGGTTCGTCCAGCAACGACAAGCAGCCGGAACCGCTTGAAGCCGGCTCCGCGGTCAGCGCCATTCTGGTGCGCGGCGACATGGACATCGCGGGCACCTGCACCGTCACCTATATCGATCCCCAGCGGCTGCTGGCTTGCGGACATCCGCTGCTGCAGTTCGGCTCGGTTGATCTGCCCATGACGAAGGCCGAGGTTCTGGCCACGCTGCCTTCGCCGCTCAACGCCTTCAAGATTGTAAACACCACCGAGGCCGCCGGAACTTTCGTGCAGGATCGCCACACCGGCATTCTCGGCGTTTTCGACCGGCAGCCAAAGATGATTCCGGTCACCCTGACCATCCACAGCGCCGCCGGGTCGAAGCAGTTCCATTACGAGGTGCTGAATAATCCCAAGTTGACGCCTGTGGCTCTGATGGTGACAGTGTTCAATGCGCTGCATGGCGTCAACGAGTTCGGCGAAGAGATTACCTACAGGCTCACGGGAAGCATCGGAGTAAAGGGATTTCCCGAAGTCACGATGCGCAACATGTTTGCTCCCTCGGAGGGTGCGCAGCCAGCGGCAATGCAGGCCGCGATTTCGCTCGGCGAGCGCTTCGGCCGCATTTATGACAATCCTTACAACGCACCGGCGATCGCGGGCGTGAAGCTGGAGTTTGACCTTGTCCGCGAACGCCGCTGGGCACGCTTGGAGAGCGCCCGCGCCAGCGTTACGGAAGCCCGCCCCGGCGAAGACATCACCATCGAAACCGTACTCGCGCCCTATCGCGGCGAGCGCATCGTGCGGCAGATTCAGGTAAAGATTCCCACCTCTGCCAGCAAGGGAAATTTGCGCATTCTGGTAAGCGACGGCGATACGCTCGACCGGATTGGGCACGGCAGTGCGGCCTTTGGCCGCAAGCTCGATCTCGCCTCCACTATCGCGATGCTGAACAAAGAACACTCCAACAACCGCGTCTACGTCTCGCTGCTGGAGGGGAATCCCGAAGCCCGCGTCGCCGACAAAGTGATGCCCACACTCCCCATCTCAGTCATGAATGTGATGGACGGCATGCGCGGCAATCAGGAAATGATCGTCAGCGGCGAATCAAACGTAGATGAAACTGCCACGGCCCCGCTGGATTATGTGGTTTCGGGAGCACAGTTGTTGACGATCACGGTGAAGTAAGCACCGGGTACCTGACCTGACCTTGGTACCGGGCATCGAGCTTTTCCTCTCTGCGCTGCTCGGACAAACGCCATCCCTGGCCGATCTATCGTGCGTTATAATGCGCACTCTTACCCTTTAGCGCACTGTGCTGTCGCTGGACACACTCTCTACCTATTGAGGAGGAAATGGTGTCACACGATCTCGATCACCAACCGGATCACGAGAATCGGCCTCAACTGAAACATCACTCTTGTGGAAACCTCTTCGGATGCGGCGAAGTACAAGGCACCGGTGTGTTCCGCGAAGACCTTAAAGACGCCGCCTTCACCAAGCGGGCCGCAGACCGGCTGCTGCACATGGAGGAGATGAATCAGGAGCAACTCGACGGCTTTCTGACCGCCCGCGGCCGCTCCCGCCGGCAGTTACTGCGAGCCAGCAGCTTCATGGGCGCGCTGGCCGGCATCGGGCCCTGGTTCAGCAAATTGGCGCGTGCCGCCGACGCGTTGGACGGCGGCACGGCCACCGGCGCTGTGGCCCTGCAGCAGCAAAAAGATGAGCCAGGCCGCGTTCACGTCGTCGAGAGCAACGATAAGACCGTGCGCTTGGGCGTTTATGACACCACACTCGACCCCATACTCAAGGTCGATTCCGGCGATACGATCAGCTATCCCAACACGTGGTCTCACTTTCTGAATCAGTTACAGCCGGGCGTTCCCATAGAGACCTTGGCCAAGCTTCGAGTCAGCAATCCGGGACATGGGCCGCACTCAATTATCGGCCCCATCTCTGTCAACAACGCCGAACCCGGCGACGTGCTCGAGGTTCGCTACAAGCGCATTCGCCCATTCAACTGGGGGGCGGTATTCAATAATCCGGGATCGCTCGGTACCGGTTTGTTGGCGCAGGATTTTCCCGAAGGCCAGGTGAAATATCTGCAGCTCGACTTGCCCAACATGACGGCGGAGTTTAACAAGAACATTCATGTGCCCCTGAAACCTTTCCAAGGAACCCTCGGTGTGGCGCCGCCGGATGGCTACTATCCGCCGCTAAGTCCCGGAGTGACCAGTTCCGTCCCGCCGGGCCCGCATGCCGGCAATACCGACTTGAGCGAAATGACCGAAGGCTCGACCATGTTCATTCCGGTATGGAAGCCGGGCGCGCTGATCTTCACGGGCGATTCCCATGCCGTGCAGGGCGACGGCGAAATCAATCTTTCGGCGCTGGAGACGCACATGCAGGAATTGCGCATTCAGGTGGTTCTTCACAAGCAAAAGAATTTCGCCTGGCCGATCGCGGAGACTGCGACCCACTGGATCACATTAGGATTGGACAAGGACCTCAACGTGGCCATGACCCTGGCCGCGCGCAACGCCATCAACTTTCTGGCCGCGCACGCCGATCTCACCAAGCTCGACGCTTACGCATTGTGCAGCATCGCTGTAAGTTTCCGGGTGACACAGGTAGTGGACATCGTGCGCGGCGTGCACGCCATGATCCCAAAGAATCTTTTCGCAGAGGGCCTGCGCAAGCGGATCGCCGTGGTTTAGACCGTTTCGAAATGGACTCCCGACATTTCGCGGGCGGGAGCCTGCCCTGAGCTCGTCGAAGGAGCGGCTGCTCCAAACAAACCTATTCTTCGTCCTCGCCCATCTGCTGCGTCAGGTAGCGTTCGTAGCCCAGCTCTTTGATCAGGTGCATCTGGGCTTCGAGGAAGTCGACGTGATCTTCTTCGTCCTTGAGCAGCTTCACCAGAAGATCGCGCGATCCGTTGTCGCCTTCCTTGGTGGCGATGGCGACCGCGTCGTTGTACTGCTTGACTGCGCCGACCTCCAGCGCCAGATCGCTTTCGATCATCGCCTTCACCGTCCCGCCGACGGTTAACTCCAGCGGCATCATGGATGGGCTGCCATCCAGAAACAGAATCCTTTCGATCAGCACTTCGGCATGCTTCATTTCGCCGATGGATTGTTTCCTGATGAAGTCGGAGAGCTTATGGTAGCCCCAGTTTTCGCACATCTCGGCGTGCAGAAAATACTGGTTGATGGCCGTCAACTCTTCACGAAGCGCTTTATTCAATTCAGCAATGACTTTTGGATTACCTTTCATGGCGAACCGAGTATGCCAGAACGAAAGGTTCACCGGCAAGGTCTGTGGTCACAGCTGCGGGTGCGTTCAAAACAACAACGCTCCTGCTTTGTCCATGTGCTTAAAGCCATCGGTAGACCATGCGGCCAGCAGCATCAGCGTGCCGTTGTAGCCCACATGCGCGAGGAAGCTTGCCGCAACCGACTTGGTCATCGCCCGCACCGAGGTTAACACCACCCCGACCAAAAAGACGATCAGTACCGCTGCCCATGAATTTCCATACTGGAAGAAATGCATCAGACCAAAGGGCAGAGCGGTAAGAAGAATTCCCCAAATTGCCCCCCAGCGCCGCGCCACCACGGGATAAAGAAATCCGCGAAAGAAAAGTTCTTCCATCAGAGGGCCCAGAGTAACGGCGAAGGCTGCGGTGAGATAGGCATCGAAGGGCCGGTCAAAGAACTGATCGAACGGCGTACTCTTCGGCATGGGCAGGAATCGTCCCAAAATGTCGAAGCCGAGCATGAGAACTCCCACCCCCACAAAACTCACTCCTGCGACCCCTGGCCAATTCCAGCGAATAGCCGGCCAGAAGCGCGCGTGATATTTCCCCTCAACCAGCAGGAACATGAAAAGCGCCATCACAGCGTAAAGCAGCAACTGGGAGAGCAGCAGCAGTGGCGGCTTCTGCGACAACTCCATCGCACTAGCGTGAGGATAAAACGTCCGGACGAATCCCGCGAGCACGAATTTCTGCGCGAGCACGAACGTCACAGCTGTCAGAACAAGAATCAAAAGCACGTCCCACCCGCTCCAGACGGGGTTTTCGCCGGCTTTAGGCGCGGGCACTATGGGTTGAGCAGCGGGCGCAGGAAACTGCACGGCAATCAACGGTGCCGGCGTTTGCGCCTCGCTGTTCACCGGCTGCGGGTCAAACTGCGGATTTTCCGGTGCTGACAATACATTTCCCTTCGCTGCATCGCAGAACACAAGATTAGCATTGTTATTGGAAGATCGCCGATCGCCTGAGAAGTTGATGCCTATCGCCGGCGCCATTGGCGGGTTGGCCCACACCTATAGAGATTGGGGGTGCCCCATTTCTCGCGTCCTTCGCGAGAAGTGGGCCGCGGTGCTGCCTGCGCGAGAAGATGTTGACTTTGATGAAGCACGTCCATATCGCACTTCGTAGTCCTCAACAGTCAATCTTTATGCGCCTCAACGTAGGAACGCAACACCGCGTTCATGCGGGTAAGATGACCCTCGCCTCGTTCCTTGAACCACCGGAACACGTCGCTGTCAACGCGAAGATGCACCGAGGTCTTGCCGGGCGGCATTACAATCCGGGCGCGTTTCCAGAAACCCTCACCTACAGGCGGCGCTTCTGGCGCGCTGGCCCTGGTCTTGCTCGCGCCGCGGGAGACTTTGCTTTTGATCGCCTTAAGCGAATACCTCACGGTACTATTTTTCTGCGTCATGCCGGTTTGCCCTCCTTGCGCTGATGATGCGCACAACGTTCTCGTCCCTCCAGGTATAGACCACGTGCAGCACTGTGTCGCCCGATAGCCCAAGAGCGATGTGTCTTACCTCGCCGTAATCCGCGCGATCGTCAAACGCTTCAATCGTCGGATTCTCGAAGATAAGCGCGGCATCCAGGAAATCGATCCCGTGACGTTTGATGTTGGCCGCATTCTTTTCTTCGTTCCATTCGAAGCTCAACTCAGCCATCGTATGTCTTATAATACACAACTGTGTACACATTCTCAAGGATGACTCGCCTACGGAGATCTCTTGCCGTCGGCCTTCGACTTGTCATCCTGAGGAAGCGGAGTCGCGCGCGAAAGCGAGCGACTCCCGACGAAGGACCTCTGCATGTCGCCGCCGGCGCCCCGGGACAGAAGGCCGCGAACAGTATGCAAAATCATTCATCTTGACGCCCCCCCCCCCGGCGCAGCAGTATGCTACCTGGACTGAAAAACGCGAGCGCGATCAGGCACTCTACCGCTCCAGTTTGACTGAGTTTCCCCGAGCAAAACGGCTTACCCCCGAGCCGTGAGACGTGAGGACTTCCCAAATGAAAAGCTCAAAGCTGTTATCGATGTTGACTTCGCTAGCTCTGGCGCTTGCGTTGAACACCATCGCCTCTGGGCAAACCTACAACGTCCTCTGGAATTTTAGTTTCTCGCCGGAGGGACAAATAGCGGAGGATGCTTCCGGAAACCTCTACGGCACCACCGGTTGGGGCGGTGGGGACGGCTACTGCGGATCGGTATGGGAGCTATCTCCTCCCGCCATAGCCGGAGGAGTATGGACAGAGACGACGATCCACAATTTCTCTTGCACCAGCAATGGCTACTATCCCCTCGGCGGCATCACGATTGACAAGCTAGGGAACCTGTATGGCACTACGAGTCAGGGCGTTCTCAGTGGAGGCACCGTTTTCAAAATGAAGCCTCCTACCACGCCCGGTGGGCCATGGAGCTTCAGCAACATCCACGTCTTCGCATCTGCATCTGGCGATGGAATCGTAGCAGCCAGCCCGGTGACTCTCGACAGCGCAGGGGACGTGTATGGGACCACTTCCGGCGGCGGCACTTACAAAGGAATGAACGCCGGTGGCATTGCCTTCAAACTTACTCCCGGTGTCGGCGGCTACAAAGAAACCATACTGTGGAACTTCGGTGCACCCGGCGACGCATCCTTTATCGAATCCGGCCTGAGCGAAGACGCCAACGGCAATTGGTATGGGACCAGCTACTACGGCGGCGCCTACGGTTACGGCAGCGTGTTCGAACTGAGTCCTCCTGTGAGCGGGGGCGCGGCGTGGACGGAGAGCGTCATCTATAGTTTCACTGGCGCAAACTCTGCCATCGGCGAGTATCCCCAGGGATCGCTGGTGATCGACTCCCAGGGCACCCTGTTCGGGGTGGCTGGAGGAACCGGCGGCACCTGTTGCGGTTCGGTCTTCCAAATGAAACCCTCCACCGGAGGCGGATGGACAACCAAATCCCTTTATACCTTCACTAAGACCACCGAGGGATACGTGCCCATCGGCCTGACTATGGATCCTCAGGGCCAGAATTTGTACGGGGTTACTATGACGACCAATGTGCGGGCAGGCGACGGCGTGGTGTTCAAGCTGGCACAGCCCACCGCGCCCGGGGGGCCGTGGACGTATTCGGTGCTCCACGATTTCACGACTGGCATCGGGTACCTGAAAAGTCCTCCCGTAGTGGATGAGTCCGGCAACGTGTTTGGAACGACTTACTCCGGCGCTGCCTATGAGATCACGCCCTGAGGCCCGCCGGGTTCCTGGTAGTCGCGCCACCACAGGTCCGGTAGTGGTCACGACTCCCGGCGGCACGCGCACGAGCAACAAGAAGCTCGGGGAAAACAAATGACCGGCCCGCAACTCTATGGAATCAGCACTCACCGCTGCCGACTGCCAACATCGTTCACGATCCCAATCGCTTTTCCTTCGCCCTGTGGTTTCTATACCACTTTTTCGGCCCTCGCGCTAAATTCAACCGCCTCAGCAACCTGCCGCCCACCAACTATAGCTTTAAGGTGGTTTTCCGAGTTTTCCGCGATTTCCACAATGTTCCGGTAAAAACGCTTATATGTTCCGACCGGAACATTTTGTACGTACAAAATGTTCCGGTCGGAACATAACGTCGATTTGCAGCTAGGCGCTGCGCTTGCCGTTCCCCGAAAAGCATCCCGCCAGCGCCTGCCCCGTGTACGACTTCTTCACCCGCGCCACCTGCTCGGGCGTGCCTTGCGCCACGATGCGGCCGCCTTCTTCGCCGCCTTCGGGGCCGAGGTCGATGATCCAGTCGGCGTTGCGGATCACGTCCAGATTGTGTTCGATGATGACGATCGAATTCCCCAGGTCGGTCAGCCGGTGCAGCACGTCGAGCAACTTCTTCACGTCGTCGAAGTGCAGGCCGGTGGTCGGCTCATCCAGTAGGTAAAGAGTCTTGCCCGTCTGCCGCTTGCTCAACTCGCGGGCCAGTTTGATGCGCTGGGCTTCGCCGCCGGAAAGCGTGACCGCAGATTGACCGAGATGAATGTAGCCGAGGCCGACGTCAACCAGCGTTTGCAGCTTCTGCTTTATCTGCGGAATGTTTTCAAGAATCGGCAGCGCGTCGGAAACTGGCATCTCCAGCAGGTCGGCGATAGAGTAGCCGTTGTATTTCACGGCCAGCGTTTCGTGATTGTAGCGGCGTCCGCCGCAGACCTCGCAGAGTACATAAACATCGGGAAGAAAATTCATTTCGATGCGGCGCTGGCCCTCGCCCTGGCAGGCCTCGCAGCGTCCGCCGGAAACGTTGAAAGAAAAACGTCCGGCTTTGTAACCGCGTTCGCGCGACTCCGGCAGCATGGCGTAGATATCGCGAATCTGCGTGAACACGCCGGTATAGGTTGCGGGATTCGAGCGCGGCGTGCGCCCGATCGGCGACTGATCGATGCGAATGACTTTATCGATGTTCTCCGCGCCGACGATCGCCTTGTGCTCGCCCGACTTCTCGCGTGAGCGGTAAAGCTGCCGCGCCAGAGCCCGGTAGAGAATGTCGTTGACCAGCGTAGACTTGCCCGAGCCGGAAACTCCGGTGACAACGGTCATCACGCCGAGCGGAAACGTAACGTCGAGATTCTTGAGATTATTTTCCTTCGCGCCGAGAATGGTCAGCGCCGCGCCGTTCTTCTGCCGCCGCTCGGGACGCATCTCAATCTGCACTCTGCCGGAGATATATGCGCCGGTGAGCGAATTCGGCTCGCGCATGATCTCGGCGGGCGTTCCGTGCGCGACCAGGCCGCCACCATGGCGGCCCGCACCGGGGCCGAGGTCAATCACATAATCCGCGCGGCGGATCGTCTCTTCGTCATGCTCGACCACCAGCACGGTGTTGCCAAGGTCGCGCAGGTTTTCCAGCGCGTTCAACAACCGTCCATTGTCGCGATGATGCAGGCCGATCGAAGGCTCATCCAGCACGTAGAGCACACCGCGAAGCTTCGACCCAATCTGTGTGGCCAGGCGAATGCGCTGCCCTTCACCGCCCGAGAGCGTAGCCGCCGATCGGTCGAGCGAAATGTAGTTCAGTCCCACGGCATTCAGAAATTGCAGACGCTCCACGATTTCATGCATGACGCGCCCGGCGATCTTCTCCTCGCGGCCGGCGAGCTTGATGCTCTTCGCAACTTCGAGCGCGCGCGAAATCGGCAGCGCGGTAAATTCTGCAATCGAAATGTGGTTCACCTTCACTGCCAGGCTCTCCGGCCGCAGCCGCTTGCCACCGCATGCGGGACACTCCGTCGCCGACATGTGGTCCATTAGCCAATCGCGGTAGCCCTCGGAAGTCGACTCCTCCAGATTTTGCTTCAGGTATCCAAAAATTCCACGGAACCCTGTCTTCCCGCGCCCCGACTCGCCATTCAACAGAAGATCCTGAATCTGTTCGGGAAATTTCTCAAACGGTTTGCTGAGATCAATGCCGTGTGCCGCCGCCGTTATCTGCAAAGCGTGAATCAGACCCTGCGACGCCGAGCCTGGCCCCAGGCCTCCATCGAGCAGCGGCTTCGACCAGTCCGTGATCACTTTCGCGGGATCGAAATCGTAGCGGCTGCCCAGGCCATGACACTCGGGGCAGGCTCCGTACATGCTGTTGAAAGAAAACGAACGCGGCTCGAGTTGGGGCACGCTGATGCCGCAATCCGGGCAGGCCAGCTTCTCAGAATAAAGTTGCTCATCGCCGCCGACCACAGCCACTTGCACCAATCCGCCAGCCAGCTTCATGGCCAGGCCGACCGACATCTCCAGGCGATGTTCTATGCCCGGCTTCACCAGCAAGCGGTCGATCACGACTTCGATGGTGTGGTTCTTGCGCTTGTCGAGATTCAGGTCGTCATCAAGGTTCACGATTTCGCCGTCGACGCGGGCGCGGGTGTAGCCGTGCTTGAGCAGCGTCTCCATCTCTTTCTTGAATTCGCCTTTGCGACCACGCACGATGGGCGCCAGAATCATTACACGGTCCTCAGGAGATAGAAGCATCACACGCTGCACAATCTGCTCGGCCGATTGGCGGCTGATGGGGCGTCCGCATTTGGGGCAGTGAGGCACTCCGATCGAAGCGAACAAAAGACGAAGGTAGTCGTAGATCTCGGTGATGGTGCCCACGGTCGAGCGCGGACTGCGGCTGGTGGTCTTCTGCTCAATCGAGATCGATGGGCTAAGTCCATCAATTGCATCCACATCCGGACGCTCCATCTGGTCCAGAAACTGCCGCGCGTAGGTCGACAGCGTCTCCACGTAGCGGCGCTGCCCTTCGGCATAAATCGTGTCAAACGCCAGCGAAGACTTACCCGAGCCGCTCAGCCCAGTCACCACCGTGAGGGTGTTGCGCGGAATCTCAACGTCGATGTTCTTGAGATTATGCTGGCGCGCCCCGCGCACCGATATCTTTGTAATGGCCATGTAGCTCTGGTCTAAAAATCCGGGTGGGCCGCCTCGCTTCGCTCGGCGGGACAGCCGAGGCGGCTGTCTCCACGTAAGCATCTTTTGCAGGCTAAGATACGGCCTTAAATCCGGGGAGGATTGCCCTTCCGTAATATCGACAGGCCCACAGACTTGAACGACATTAGGAGTGCGCAGCTCTACTCCGTATCTTATTCGTCACTAGCGGCGGGCGTCAACGCAGGTAGATTGAAGAAGCCGCATAGACGAAAATTGGGCCCGCGGCATCTTAATTTCTGCTATTGAATGAGGGTTTGACCGTGATTTCGCTCTTCATGCCTCTGATTCTTTGCCTCACCGTGGCCGCTTCGGTCGGCATCGGCGTATTGTCGGCTTATCTGGCAGTGATCGGCATCCTTGAGGTTTGTGGCCGCGCATCGCAATATCGCCCTGCCGAAGGCCGGCCAAGACTTGTTCTGGTGCCTACGCAGAACCACGCCAGCGGCGATTAAAAACCGTCTCGCCCTTGAACGTAACGGACCTGATGCGGCTATCAGAACGGGAACCTGAGCGTCAGAATTCCGTTGTGATTATTGGTATGGAAGTGCGTAGTGGCAATCTGGAAGCCGCCTCCGAAGGTGCATCCCACTCGGCTGTGCCCAAGGTGAAAGCGCCCCACGAGAAGGCCAGGAGTCACAAAGTTCTGCTTCATCCCGTCATGCGGGCCGCCCTGGAAAAATGTTGAATTGAGTTCGACCTCCGGCCAGATTTTTCGCAGCAGGTGATATTGAAACGTGTTGTTCCAGAGATAACTGTTCCCGATGAGACGAGTATCCGAGGTGGGGAAGGCAACACCGAAAGTGCCTTGAAGATCGAACATCCTCAATCCCTTCCCATAGGCGATGGTCGGCGTAATGATGGGGTGCAACGCCCCGTTCTTATAGCTGCCGGTGGGAACGGTCCAGCCTAGAAATCCCGTGAGGATGTAGTTTCCGCGTTCCTCATTCGAGGCCAGAAAGCGGTATTTGATCAGGAAGGCCTCGTCGCCGAAGCCGTCTTTGGTCTTGGCGCTGTGGTGATCGAGATATGGCGGTGCGTTGAGGATAAATTCCACCTTCTCAAAGGGAATGAGTTCCAGTCCTTTGCCGCCGTCGTAATTGTCGGTGGCCACGCCCTCGGCGTTTCGCTGCCAAAACTGGTCGTAACGGAATTCTTCTTCCAGCCGCGGCGTGGTCGTGGCGACGGGCGTGAACCAGTGCGGCTGCTCCGCCTGAGTCTTGTTCACGCGGCGGAACCAGTCGGCAAAATATCCGTCCTGCGCGGAGGACAAGGTTGTCGAGAGAAATAAAACAAGCACGGCAGAAAACAGAGCTGTCTTGTGCAAGCATCCCTCCCTCTGAGCAATTGCAGCAAGAATTACGAAGTGTATATCACATACGTTTATTATTTCAATAACTATACAGATATGGATACCGTATGGCCGATTGGACGAGACTTGCGACCGGGTACCGGCATTGACCTTGCTTTTCCTTGACTGTAGGATTTCCCCCTGTGCCGGGTGCAGGCAAATCCGGAGGGAAGCGGGACGAGTTGCTAAAGCTGCGCGATGCGGCTTTGCAGCTGCAAATCAGTTTCCCCACCATCAAGCAGTGGATTTACAAGAAGAAGATTCGAAGCGTACAAACCGCGGGAGGGCATCACCGAATCCCGCAAAGCGAACTGGACCGGCTGCTGTTCCGCACCCGAGGGAAAACCGCTGCGGAACGAACTCAAGCGGTACGCCGGGTGAGCGGACGCAATCAACTCGTGGGCCGCATCGATCAGGTTCGCATCAGCGGTCTTATGGCGGAAGTGAAGATTTCCATCGGAGAGCAGCAGATCACCTCGATCATCACCGCCACTTCGGCTCGCGAAATGCACCTCAGGGCCGGCCAGACCGCCGTCGCGCTAATCAAGGCCACAGAAGTCATGATCCTCCGCGTAGGGGAATAATTCGCCGGTCGGAAACTCTATGCCCGTAGCGTGACAATCTCAGCGATCGTGAGGAACAGGGCGTAGGTGGCAAAGGGAAAGGCTCCGTATTTTCGCTGACGCTGAGAATCAGTAACCCTTCTCCAGCAGGCCTCGTGTTAGCATTTTAGGTAGATCTCCTCCTCCTCCGGCGGAACGCCCATGGCCCGCATTCATCCCATCCCGCTTTCATTGCTCGCTGCAATACTTGCAGCCGTTCTGCTGTCCCCATCCGCTCCTGCCGCCGAGCCGTCGCCGTGGCTCGAAATCCACTCCACCCATTTCACCGTCATCACAGATGCGGGGGAGAAGAAAGGCCGGGAAGTCGCGCTGCGCTTCGAGCAGATGCGGGCCGTCTTCGCCACCCTGCTGTCGAGAGACCGCATTCACGAGCCGCTGCCGCTAACCATTCTCGCTTTCAAGAACGACAAGAGCTACTACCAGAGCGCGCCTCTTCGCCAGGGACAGCCGATCGACGTCCCTGGCTTCTTTCTTCCAGGCGAAGACCAGAACTTCATCGTGCTGAATTTATTTGAAGAAGAATCCTGGCGCGCGGTCGCTCACGACTTCGCCCACCTGCTATTGAACTCCAACTATCCTCCAGTCCCGGGATGGTTCGACGAAGGCCTCGCCGAATACTTCAGCTCCATCCGCCTCGATGACAAGAAGTACGAAATCGGCGGCGACCCCGAACTAACGTCTGTCTTTAAGCAAGACCTGCTGGAGAACCAACGCCAGACCGTCAACCCTTCGAAGTCGCTCACCGAATTTCTAAGTGGCCAGGTCTGGCTCGCGCTGCCCGACCTGCTCACCATGAAGCATGACACTTCAACCTACACTGAAGGCACGCACCACACGCTGTTCTATGCCCAGTCGTGGATGGTCATGCATTATCTGATCCACGAACAAAGACTGCAGCAGACGGGAACTTATTTCGATCTGGTCGAGAACCAGCACGTGCCGGTGGAAGAGGCCATTCAAAAGGCTTATGGAGTAACGCCTGCGCAGTTTGACCAGGCGGTGAAAAACTACTTCCACTCGCTTACGCCGTTGTTCGTAGCGCTCGACACATCCAAGCAACCCGGCTCGCATCCTAATCCTCCGCAGCCCTACCAGTTTCCTGAGCTCGTTGCGCCGGATGCTCGCGTCATCACTGCTCAGGTTCTTTCTGAAACGGATGCGCGTGCGTTAATCGATGAGGTCAAGATCAGAATTCCCGACCGCCGTGACGACGGCCTGAAGGATTTGCAGGCGCTGGCCACAGCTCCCGACCCGGCGGCGGCTGCTAAGCAGGCCAAAGATAATAAAGACAAAGGCAATCTTCAGGACGACAAGAAGAACACTCTGCTGCTTCCAACCGCAGGCAACGAGACCGCTCACCGCGTGCTCGCCTGGGACCACATCCAGCGCAAAGAGTTCGATGCTGCGGCCGAAGAACTGGCCAGCGCCGCCGCTTTCAACCACCACGACTTTTGGATCCGCTACTACCTTTCCGTGCTGAAGTTCCGCATCGCGCAGACCAAGCACACCGAACCCCTGGGCCTGCCCAATATGATTCAGGATCTGCGGGCCGTGCTCGAGTGGTATCCGGAATTCGCCAGCGCCTATGACTTGTTGGCCTATGCACAGTTGAAGGGCGGAGGACCAGCGTCGGCCATGCAAGCCGAACGCGCCGCCATGCAACTCAGTCCGCGCAACCCGCAATATCTTTACAACATGGCGGAAATTTACATTGCCGATAAAAAGTGGGAAGCCGCGGTGGTCTTGCTGGACCAGTTGAAGGCCAGCGCCAATCCGCAGGTCGCGGCTGCGGCTCGCGAGAGGCTGGGGACGATCCCAAACGAGCAAAAATACGGCGCCTCCGCGGCTGCCGCTGCTGCGGCTCAAAAGCCTATCGCCCAGCCTTCGCCGTTCGACGTGTTAGAGCAGGACGCAGCCAAGCGCGCCGCAGCAGAAAAAGCGGCACAATCCACAGCCCCGGCAGACAAGCGGCCCGCGAAATTTCTTCAGGGACGACTGGTGGGCGTCGACTGCTCCCAGCCCCCGGCCGCGGTTCTTACTGTAACCTCCGGCGAAGTAGTCCTGAAACTGCGCACCGGCGATTACAAATCACTCCCGCTGATCGGAGCCGACGCCTTCTCCTGCGGCTGGAACGACCGTGCCGTCTCGGTGAACTACAGGCCCGGGGGCACGTCAGATGGTGATTTGGTGTCGGTAGAAGTGCGGTGAGGCCGGGCTTCGGGCGCCCGAACTGTCAATCGAACTCGAAAACCACTTGCTCCACCGGCGAACCCCACACCGGAGCGAACGACTGGCGGTGCAGCGGCGTCGGACCATACTTCTCCAATGCGGCCAGATGTTGCGGAGTGCTGTAGCCCTTATGCGAAGCCAGGCCGTATTCGGGGAAGACCGCGTCCCACTCGCACATCATGCGGTCACGCTCCACTTTGGCCAGAATCGAAGCCGCCGCTATCGAGGCGGAGAGCGCATCGCCGTGGATGATAGCCTGCTGAGGCAGTGCGAAATCCAGGCAAACCGCATCCACCAGAAGATGGTCAGCCGCGGGCGAAAGCCGCATCACCGCATCGCGCATGGCCAGTCGCGACGCCTGGTAAATGTTGATCTGGTCGATGCGCGCCGCATCCACCGCAGCAACCGCCCAGGCGACGGCATGATCGCGAATGCGCGGCGCCAGCAGTTCGCGGCGTTCCGGCAGCAGCAGCTTGGAGTCGCGCAAGCCTCGAACCCGGTAACCGCGATCCAGAATCACCGCCGCCGCGACGACGGGGCCAAACAAAGATCCACGACCCACCTCATCTACTCCGGCCACCAGAGCCGCACCGGACGCCCACGCATTTTTTTCGTAACGCAGCGTGCAGCGCAACTTTTTCAGCAGACGCAGTTTCGCCGCCGACGGAGACAGCACGAACTCGGATGCAAGCTTCGCAATACCCGACATTACGATTTGAAAGTGTGCTCACCATCTTCGCCTGCAAGAACAGACTTCCGCAAGCGGGAAAAATCCACAGCCAAGTCCGTCAATTCGCTGTTGCGCTAATCAGGCAAACGTCGAGCGGTAACGCCCTGGTAACCATTACTTCGATTACGAACGTACATTGTCCGTTCGGACATGTACTGCTATGTTGACGACAACATGGTTCAAGGGAAGCAAGTTCACGGGAAATGAGTTCGCGAGGAGAAGATGTGATCGCTGATGAAATCCGGCTGCGGCAAGATGAGCCAGAAAATGGCGCCCCACAAGCCGGAGTGCCCATCGATAAGCTGATCCACCTGGCGCTGCCGGTTCGCCTGATTCACACGCAGAACGGAGCGCAAAGCGGGACGGAGTTCGCTTGCACCTATGACATTCATCCGCGCGGAGCAAGGCTGCGCAGTTCACGCGACGTGAAAGTAGGAGACTTGATCACGATCGAACGCGGGCGCAGCAAGTCGGTGTGCCAGGTGGTCTGGACCGCCGACCCAGACTCGGCACTGCGCGGGCAGTTCACGGTGGAGTGTGTTGAGGGCAGCAAGATTCCCTGGGAACAAGAGTTGCGGCAAATGGAGGAACAATATCTACCGGTTTCCGCATCGGGGCCAAACCGAGCGCAGGTGATGAACGCCTTCCGCAGAGGCGAGCAGAACCGGCGACGCACGCCTCGTTTCGAGGTAAAGGGCGAAGCGAATCTCACAGAACTCGACGGCCGCTCCCACGGAGAAGGCCGCCTTGAACAGATCTCCGAGTATGGCTGCCTTATCACCGGCAGCGACCTGCCGACCCCGGGCACTGGCTTAAGGCTGGTCCTGAATATGTGCGACGTCAGCGTCGCGCTGCGTGGGCACGTGAGATACGCGTCACCGCACCGCGGCATGGGTGTGGAGTTTCAGGAAATCCGGCAAGGCGACCGTCCCCTGCTCGATTATGTGCTGAACCAGTTGAAAAAGCCGCGCAGCGAGGACTTCGCCGATCTTGAAATCATCACCGAGTCTTTGGAGCCGGTAACGGGTAGAGATTGCTGAGGCAACGTTCCGCGCGATGAAGTTCGAGGCGCCCGGCAATGGACCCGCTTCACGAAAATCAGCTCGGCCTTTCAACATCGCGCAGGCGCGCCGCTTTGCCCTTGAGCCCGCGCAGGTAATACAGTTTGGCGCGGCGGACTTTGGAGGAGCGCAGCAGATCCACTTTGTCGATCACTTTCGAGTGGATGGGGAAAATGCGCTCCACGCCCTGGCCGAAGCTGATCTTGCGCACCGTGAAGCTGGCCTGCGGCCCGTTGTCGCGCTTGATCACCACGCCTTCAAAGGCCTGCACGCGTTCCTTGTCGCCTTCTTTTATCTTCACGTGAACGCGGACCGTATCGCCCGGATGGAACGCGGGAATGTCGGTGCGTTGAGTTTTCGCCAGCAATCTTTCGATGATTAAGTTCGACATGATTTAATCCTTCTGATTTCTGAGATCCTGATCTTGTACTCTTGAAACTCGTTGGTTGCAAACTCAGCCGCGATTGTTCTTGATCCCGGCCAGAAACCTGTTGTCTTCCTCGCTCAGCGCCGCGCCTTCCAGCAAATCCGGACGGTTGCGCAAAGTCTTCTCCAGCGCGCGCTGGCGCCGCCACTTGCGTATCTCTTCATGGTTGCCGGACATCAGCGCTTCCGGCACGGCCATTCCGCGAAACTCGGCTGGCCGCGTGTAGTGCGGGTAATCCAGCAATCCATTCGACCCGCAGGTGGAATCCGCGCCGTCCGCAGCTTTTATCTTCGCATCTACCGTGAACGATTCCTGCTGCGTGGACGCTTCGTTCCCCACCGCGCCAGGAAGCAATCGCATCACCGCTTCTACAATCACGGCCGCGCCCATTTCGCCACCGCTCAAAACATAATCGCCGATGGAAAGCTCGCGGTCTGCGAGGAAATCGGCTACGCGCTCATCCACACCTTCGTACCGCCCGCAGACCAAAACGATGCGGTCGAGCAATGCCAACTCCGCCGCGAGTTTCTGCGTAAAACGCTGCCCCTGCGCTGACAACAAAACTACCGACTGCTTCGCCGATGCCGCGAGGCGATCTTCCCGCGGCGCAACGCCCATCGACTCCAAACACTCAAACAGCGGCTCCGGCTTCAGCACCATGCCTTCGCCGCCGCCGAAAGGGCGGTCATCCACGGTGCGATGGCGATCACGAGTAAATTCCCGCAGATCGTGGACTTGAATTTCCGCCAGCCCTAATTCTTGGGCTCGGCGCGTAATGCCGTATGCCAGTGGTCCGCGAAAGAAGTCCGGGAAGATCGTTACTATATCGGCCTTCATCGCAGAATCCGAAACCCTAAATCTTTAACACAGGGGCACAGAGTTACACAGGTGCTTTACCCCGCGATCCTCTGCGTCCCCTGTGTTGAATGCCTTTTCCCGCTCCGCTAGCCTGCTCTTGCTTCTCCTCGGCCGTCAGCGGGGCGTTCACTTCCAGCAGGCCTTCGGGCAACTTCATTCGGACCTGCTTTGCTTTCACGTCTACTCTGTCTAGATACGCTTCGGCGAATGGAATTTCGATCAACTTCGCTCCATCACGTACTATCAACAGCGGCGCTTCGCCTGCCCCGAACTGAACATCTTCGATCCAGCCGATCTCGCGCTCGTAGTCGAGCACCGCACAACTTACCAGGTCACTGACGTAGCTCCAGCCAGCCTGCAACTCCGAACGCTGGCTGCTGGGCACCTGCAATTCGCATCCGACCAGTATTTCCGCTTCGGAGATCGAATCCACTCCCGCAAACTTGAATACCAGTAGGCCTTTGTGCGGCCAGAGACCCTCTACTTTCAGTTCACGCCGGCGCGCGTCTGACTCGCGCGGCAGCGCCAGCAACTTCATCCCAATGCTGAATCTGCCGGGGATGTCGCTGTAAATCTCGCTCGCGACTTCGCCGCGGCGGCCCTGCGTTTTCACCACGCGGGCCAGCGTAATGAACTCACCAGTTGTTTCAGAATCGCGAATGGTGCGCTTCCCTGCCCGAACCTCAGCGCCTAAAGGCTATCTGACTGCCTGCGCTTACGGCACGCCTAAAGGCATGCCCTGATACGAATCGGTACAACAGCGGCTCTGCTCTTGCATCGGACCCTAGTCGATGACTTCCAGCGTGTAGCGTTTGCGCGCCCGCACTCCGGCAGCGTTCAGAAGCGTGCGCAAGGCGCGGACGTTACGGCCTTGCCGGCCAATCACTTTACCCACGTCCCCCTCGGCAACTTCCAGCTCGATCACGTCGCCATCGAGGTGGTCCACGAAGACCTGATCGGGTTCATCGACGATCCACTTTGCAATCTGCTCGATGAGCGTGCGGACATCTCCAGTGGGTTCGGTCATGGCGTTTAATTATGCTGCGGGAACTGCCGGGGCAGCCGCGGGCTTGGAGTAGAGCTTGCCCACCCGCTCGGACATTTGTGCGCCCTTCGAAACCCAATAGTCCACGCGGTCCCGCTTGAAATCGACGCTGGCGGGGTTGGTTCGAGGATTGTAGGTCCCGACAACTTCCACCGGACGGCCATTGCGCGCGCGCGCCTTCTCGATGACTACGATGCGATAATGCGGTTGTTTACGCGCACCCATGCGCGACAGTCGAATCATTAACACAGATATATATCCTTGTTCCGGAAGCGTCCGGCGAGGTCAAGACAAACACTTATTATGCCGGAGGTTAGCGGGAATGGCAAGGGACGGCTTGCGGTCAGCTCGGAGAAAATGGCCAGGCCAGTTCCTGCAGGGTCAGTATTGGAACGCCAGGGACATCGGTTACGGCCTCCTTGATCTTGCCTAGCATTTCGTCAGTCAGAATCGACTCATCGGGAAATGATAATTCCGGAATGATTTGGCAAAACGTACAGGCATACAGCCAGCCCGCCCAATACAGCGCGAAGGCGGCCCAGTATCTCTCCATGAAAGCAGAATCAATGTCCATTTTACCGGGCTCACCCCAGACGCGCCGCATGAGCTCGGGCACACTGAAATGAACCGCTTTAGAACTGGCATGGTAAAGCAGCTTATATATTCCTTTATACCCCGTTTTACCGCCCAGGTACGAAACGGTCGGCAAACCCTCCCGATTCGTCTTCTTCCAGCCCAGTTTCTTGCCGAGCCTCGCGATCTGTGTTCCGGCACTAGTGAAGCCGTTTACTAGGTTGCTCCGAGTCTCCGCGGGAAAGCCTACGTCCCCCATCCCTCTTTCCTTGGCAAAGTCTTCCTGCGCTTTGAACGTCTGATATGACTCTAGTGCTCCCATCCACAAGAGCAATCGGCAGCATCGCGTCTGTCAACACCTGTGAGATAAGCAACCCAGATCAATTCCTCACACGCAGGCCGAAGTAGTGGAACAGCAGCGTATCCAACGCCACGATCTGTCATGTCGATAATCGCGCTCAGAGCGTCGAACTGCTTGCGGAGAATCGCCCTAAGCATGAGATCGAAGTGTCCCTCGGTCCCGTCGGCGGGATCCCAAGGAACAACACTAGCCGCGAGCACAACCGTTTTGGTTTCTTGCACGAGAGACCTAGCGCTAGCCGAGTAAGGCTTGGGTTCACTCATAAGCGACCCCGAAGGGCTCCCATTGTAACCGGAGGGCTTCATCCTGAAAAAAGCGGGCCAAAACACAAAACCCCGGGCCACATTCAGCCCGGGGCATGAACCCGTCAAGTTACAAATCAATTATCGGCAACCGCGGGACTGAAGTCAAGATTACTTGAGGAGATCCCCCGTCCGGAACCTCCTCACCACTCTCCCTACCAGAACGAGGGAAGGCGGTGGACCCGGCGGGATTCGAACCCGCACCTTGTAACATGACGGGTTCATGTGCTGCCAATTACACCACGGGCCCTGAAACTCACCCTATGAGCGATCTGCGATGTGCGCAAGTTCGTGTGTCACATGAGATGATGGATTCCCGATATGAAATTCCCGCAATGGGCTGAGCCGGACGCAGTAACCCTCTAAGGCCTCTGTGCTATAGAATCTCCGCATGCGCAGGAAAGCTAAAGTGCGGTTGGTCCGCGACGGGGTCGAGGAGCGTTTGCGGTTGCTGCATGTCAACAAAAAGGCTCAAGCGATCAACGCACTTATGCGCAGCCTAAAGCACGTAAAATCGTCCGGGCCATACACCCGCGACGAGATGAACGAACGCTAGATTCCCTCCCGCGCTCCGCGCATCTTTCACTGCCCTGCTAGACTCAAATGCTTTGGAGGCAACACTTGCAGGCAGTGTACATACTCTCCGCGGTGCGCACGCCGATCGGGAAGTTTGGCGGATCGCTGGCTTCGCTGACGGCGGCTGACATGGGCGTTGTGGCGGCCAAGGCGGCTATCGAGCGCGCTGGCGTTCAGCCCGAGCAGGTGGAAGAAACCATCTTCGGCAATGCGCGGCAAGCTGGCGGCGGACCGAACGCGGCGCGGCAGATTTCGATTCGCAGCGGCGTGCCCCAGGAAGTGCCGGCGTTCACGGTGAACAAAGCTTGCGCCTCGGGGCTAAAGTCGATCGCGTTGGCTTATCAGTCCATTCTTTTGGGAGATGCTAGTTGCATTTTGGCAGGCGGCACCGAATCCATGTCACGGGTTCCTTACTATCTCGAAGCGCGCTGGGGATACCGGCTGGGCAATCAGGATCTGGTCGACGGCATGTATCGCGATGGATTTTTTTGTCCCCTGGCGAAGATGGTGATGGGCGAAACCGCCGAAGTACTGGCCGAGCATTACAAAATCTCGCGCGAAGAGCAGGATGAGTATGCGCTCATGTCGCAAACCCGCGCCGGACGCGCCATTGCCGCTGGCCGGTTTGACGCTGAGCTTGCACCGGTCGCAGTCGAGACCAAAAAGGGTCCCACTATTTTCAGCCGTGACGAGCATCCCTTCCCGGAGGCAAGCATGGAAAAACTGGGCAAACTGCCGCCGGTGTTCTCGAAAACCGGAACGATCACGGCCGGCAATTCTTCGGGAATCACCGACGGCGCTGCCGCGATGGTGGTGGCGAGCGAGCATTTCGTGAAGACGAACAATCTGAAGCCGCTGGCGCGAATCTCGGCTGTGACTTCGGCGGGAGTCGATCCGCGCACGATGGGAATTGGGCCGGTACCGGCTTTGCGCAAGCTGGAAGAGAAACACAGCCTCAAGCTGCACGAATTCGGACTGATCGAATTGAACGAAGCCTTCGCAGCTCAAGTGCTGGCCTGCGACCGCGAATTGAATTTCAATCGTGACCGGCTCAACGTAAACGGCGGAGCGATCGCGATCGGGCACCCGATCGGCTGCACTGGAACGCGCATCACAGTCACGTTGTTGCATGAGATGCTGAAACGCAACACACGGCGCGGCGTGGCTACGCTCTGCGTCAGCGGCGGATTGGGGATGGCTCTGGCGCTGGAGAATGTGGTTTGAGCTACTGCGCTGGGATGCGCCGGCCACTTCTGCTATGCTTCCATCGCTTCTAATCGGCGCGTCCGATATGCGTGAAACGTTCCCATCCCGAAGTACTTAAGGAGATTCCCATGCTTCGATGCTTTGCTCGCATTTCTTGCTTTTGTGCCGTGATGTTGGCCGCCAGCTTCGTGCTGGCACAGACCGAGTTTTCCGCCGAGATGGTTGACACGCAAAAGGAGGGCAAACCGACCACGGGCAAGCTCTACTTCGCCAAGGCTAGACTTCGCATCGAATCGCAAACCGCCAGCGCCCATGGCAGGGGTGTGATCATCATGAATTACGCCACCCAGACCGGGATCGTTCTGATGGCCGAGCGGCAAATGTATATGGAAATGCCGGTGCAGACTCAAAACAAAACAATGGGAACTGCCGCTGCTTTTTTCCAGACTGGAGATGTGGAGAATGCCTGCGGTGACTGGCAAAAGATGGGGCATCAGGGCAACAGTTGCCACAAGGTGGGCAGTGATTCCGTCAACGGCCGCAGCACCGTAAAATACGAGACCACCAATGCCAGCGGCGAGGTCAGCCACTTCTGGCTCGACCCCAAACTACGGTTTCCCGTGAAGTGGGAGGGCAAGAACAGCGGCGGTGAACTGCACAACATTCAAGAAGGTTCGCAACCTGCCAGCCTGTTTGAGGTTCCGGCTGGGTATACAAAGTTTGAGATGCCGGCTGGCATGGGCGGCATGCAGCCACACTGACACTTTGACCGGGCCGCCGCGTTGACTGGCGCGAAACGCGGTCGCTATACTTTTCTCAGGCGCCTGATTTCAGGAGATAGAATGCCCCTTTCTGCGGTAATCGTGGACGATGAACAACTCGCCCGCGATGAACTCGCCTACCTGCTCAAGAGCGCTGGCGACGTCAACGTGGTCGCGCAGGGGAAAAACGGTCTCGAGGCCGTCAGCCTGATCAAAGAACACACTCCTGATCTGGTCTTTCTCGACGTCCAGATGCCCGGACTGGACGGCTTCGGCGTCATCAAGAAACTTCTCGACAAGAAAATTCCCTTGCCCAAGATCGTCTTCGCCACGGCTTTTGACCAGTACGCAGTAAAGGCCTTCGAGGTCAACGCGGTGGATTATCTGCTGAAGCCCTTCGACAAGAAACGCGTGGCGCTGGCGGTGCAGAAGGCCCGCGCCCAGCAGGGATCCGAGGGCTTGCCGGCAGACAAAATCGACAGCACTGATGCGCATGCTGCAGACACCGAAAACTCAGACCTCGAAAATTCTGCTCAAAGCGCTGGGGCGAATGTTCCTGGTGGACCAACGAGAAATTTGCTATGCCTCTATTGAAGATGGCGTGATTACGGTGGTGACGGCTGGACCCTCGGGCATGGAAGGGCATTCGAACTGCCGCACCTTGGAAGAACTACTCTCCAGCCTGGATCCAGGGTTGTTCTGGCGCGCTCACCGCTCCTACCTGGTGAATATCAATCGCATTCGCGAAGTCGTGCCCTGGTTCAAAAGCTCGTATCAATTGCGCATGGACGATAAGAAGCAGAGCGAGATTCCGGTGAGCCGGGCGCAGACGAAGCGATTGCGCGAACTGTTCGGGCTGTGAGCCCTGAGTGCCAGTACCTAGTACCTAGAAAAAGCGTTTCCTGCACTCACTAGGTACTGGGTACTGGGTACTGCATTCGGAGGGCGGCTCCAGCCTCGAAACCGCCCTCCAGCGCGGGGGAGGAATTAAACTGTCAGCGCTTCCAGACCGGTGCGGTTACGAATTACCAGGTTCGCTCCGTCGAGCCGGATCAATCTCTTTTTTTTCAGGTCACTGAGCAGACGCGTGACCGTCTCGCGCGAGGCGCCGATTCGTTGCGCCATCTCTTCGTGGGTCATGGCGGAACGCAGGTGCAGTTCTTGCGATTCCCGAAATGCAGGAGGAGCGCAAGAGGACAACAACAGCCTCGCCAGCTTTCCCGATGAAGAACGGGCCAGGACCAGGTCATGGATATCGCGGTACGCACTCTGGAACTCCCGGCTCAGAGACAGGGAAGCGTGCACGCCCACGTCACTATCCTTCTGCAAGAGGGCCATGAAGTCCTTCCGGCCAATAAAATTCAACTGGCATGGCACGGCGGTTTCGGCGGTCACTTCATAGTTGGTGCCGGAAATCGCGGCGCTGAGCCCCAGGACCTCTCCAGCCTCCGCTTTTTTGAGGATCAGAACTTTACCCTCCTTGGATGTCGTGTACAACTTCACTTTGCCGGAGCAAAGAACAAACACGCCCCGCGGCGTTTGTCCCTCGACGAAGAGCAGAGCACCGGCAGGCATTACGGTGTGGTGGCTGATCTCGTCCATCGATCGCAGGACCACCGGTGAAAAGCGGCAGAAAAATCCGTCTCGCCTCGCTTTGCAATCCATGCAACTCTCGATGATTTCGAGATTGTCGGGAGTTCTCATATTTGGCTCCGTGATTGAACTGCCCCGGCCTTCCCCGTCCGCGGGAACCTCTTCCGGAGGTTGAGTCTCTATCTGCAGCAAACGTTCCAGCAAGGATCGGGCGTGGGCGCGAGTGTCGCAGTGTGTGCTGCGGGCGGCCGAAACGATTTCCCATGCCGCACTGGGGTCGGCATGCTGCTCCCACTCCACCTGGCAGGCGAACAGGAAAAGGGGATCTCTCGCCTCCGGATTGGCGTCGCTGAGAATTTGATCGTGCCTGCGTTCCGGCACTGCGGCCGCCGTGAACGCAGGGAAAATCTCCGCCCAGTCATACTTGCGACTCGGTGGCTTGCCACGGCAAGTCTCACTCCTGGAAATATCATCGGGGGCGGGAGTTCTGATGGATGCCGGCAGCGGGCGAACCAGGTTGCCCGACTGGTAGTTCCTGGCTAATAACACTTGTGAACTCCTGACCCGGATGGAGTCGGTGGTTGACTGGGTGCAACCCGTCCGTCTGCATCGGGAAAAGCCGCCCCACCTTCGTTCCCGATCAAGGAACCCCATGCACTTGTCGTTCCAGAATGGAGCCGTAGCGAGACACGGTTAACTCTCAGAAGCAAAAGCTCGTTCGTGGGGCGATATCTGATTTGCGAACAGCCGCATGCCGACCGTTCGGCAATCGGAGGCCTAATCGGCACTTAGGATCTTTTCTACATTGCAAGAGTTCTATTCCAGCAATCGATTCGAATAGTCCCGGCGTGTGATACCCAGCCGCTGCATCTTCGACTGCAGGGTGGTGCGCTTCAGGCCGAGCCGACGCGCTGCTCCACTGGGCCCCGAGATCATTCCAGAGGTTTCTCGAAGGACGCGAATGATTAGTTCTCGTTCGGTTCCCTCCAGCGAGTTTTGCGCGGAGATGGAGGTTTCTGCCTGAAGGTCCGCCAGCGGAGCTCGCAAGGCTGTTCCGTCAGTGAGAATGACAGATCGCTCGATGAAGTTTTCCAGCTCGCGGACATTGCCCGGCCAGTGCCAATTGACCAGGGTGTTCATGGTTTCGCTCGGAATGCTTTCGATGCCGCGATTCATCTCGCGGGCAAATTTCAGAACGAAATACCGGACCAGCAGTGGAATATCCTCGCGCCGCTCGCGCAGAGACGGGGTGCGAATGGGAAATACGTTCAAGCGGTAGAACAGGTCGCTGCGAAACTCCTTTTCAGCCACGCTTTTCGCCAAATCCCGGTTAGTGGCAGCAATCAGGCGGAGATCGACCTTGATCGTCCGCGTGCCACCCAGCCTTTCGAACTCGTGGTCTTGCAAGACGCGGAGCAGCTTGGGTTGCAACTCCAGTGGAATCTCGCCGATCTCGTCGAGAAAGAGCGTGCCCTTGTCAGCCAGTTCCAGGCGCCCGATCTTCTGACTGACGGCCCCGGTGAATGCGCCCTTCTCGTGCCCGAACAATTCGCTTTCCAGCAATCCCGTCGGAATCGCAGCGCAATGCAAGGTAACAAAGGACCGGTCCCTCCGTTTGCTGGCGCGATGGATGGAGCGGGCGATAAGCCCTTTGCCGGTTCCGGTTTCTCCCAGGATCATCACCGTCGCATCGCTGCCGGCGACGATTGCGACCTGACCCAGCATCTGCTGGAGAGCCGCACTTTCCCCGATGATCTCCTCGAAATGAAGCTGCGGGCGGGGTTCGCCTTCCAGGTGGCGTTTGTCTTGCTCCAACCGGCTCCGCAGATGTTCGACCTCGCGGGCGATCCGCGCGTTCTCTAAAGTGATTGCGAGTTGAGCGGCGACCTGGCTCAGAAGCGCCAGGTCGTCTGTCTTGAAGGCGTGGGGCCGGGTGCTGCCGAGTACGAGAACTCCGAGAGGCCCCTTGGGCCGGAGCAATGGAACACAACAAAGTGACTGTAAGCCCTCGGCCAGCAAGTTGTCTGTAGTCCCAGGAGGGAAGCCCTGCATCTCGTTTTTTGTGAAAATCAAGGGCTCGCGCTCCAACAGAGCTTTGCCCCTCGGATCGTTTGCAGGATTGATTTCGGTGGCAGACGCCGACCCCTTCCGCAGGGGAAAGTCCATGGCCTGCCGGATCAACTGCCCGCTCTTTGCGTCGTGCACGGCCAGAGCCGCATACTCTTGCCGCAGGACTCGCCGCAGATAGGCGGAGATCTGGGGAAAGGCCTGCCGCACATCCGACTTCGCCGCCAAGGCTCCGCTGACTTCTATCATCACCTGCTGCCGTTTCTTCTCCTCCCGCAAGATCTCCGAAACGCCCCGGAGCGATTCCTCAAGTTCCTTTTGTTCCGTAATCTCAATCACAACTGCGCCGATTTGCGTCACTTTGCCGGTCGCGTCTGTGATGGGAATGTAGTGCGACTTCCAGTGGCCGGGTTCGGTCCTGGTGGGAAGCACGGAGCCGATTTCGAGGTCGAACACCGGCTGCTGGGTCTCCAACACGCGCTTGAGCTGCGGCTCGACCGCTTCGGCAAAGTCCCCCAGCACCTCGCGGATGCTCTTCCCCAGATGTGCCGCGGCGGGAACTCCATTCATCGCCGCGAGAGTATGGTTGATCGCGAGGTAGCGGACCTCGGAGTCCAGAATGCAAAGACCCACGCCGGATCCGCGGAAATAGGCGGCCAACAACTGTTCCGCCTCAAGGAGCGCTGCCGCCGGATCACGGCTGCGGGACACTACATTCGCCATTTTCAGCAGCGCAGCATAGCGTTGCGCATCCGCTTCCAAGCCAGCGCTAGAGGGACACATCGTACTGGGGCTCCTTGCGGTCGCTCCCCCTCAAAAGCGGACCGCTCAATTCTCGGCCAGAGTAATTAATTAACTATAGGCAGACATTTCGAAGGAGCAATCGGGTTTTCTCCAGAGTTCGGTTTTCCGAACAAACACTTCCCAATATGGGAGCGGTGCCCCTTCTGGCGCTTAGCAATGTTGCGTCGTCGCAAACTGCACTTAGGAAAGCGTTATGGCCCGGGACTGTGACAACTCGTTCGTCCGTCTGTGTCCCGGAGTTCCAAGATTGACCCGATCTCTTTGAGCAAGGTTTGGTCGCCGGATGGTTTGTTGAGGATGTTCAGTGCTCCCAACTCGCGCGCCAAGGCCCGGGCTCTCTCATCCTCGGAAGCTGTGATGAAGATGATCGGGATGTGACGGCCCGCGGCTGCCAAATGGCTCTGAAGCTGCAGTCCGCTCATGCCCGGCAGTTGCACATCGACAATGAGGCATGCGGTGGAGAGCATTTCATGGGACCGAATGAACTGCTCCGCCGAGGGGAAAACTAAGACGCTAAAGCCGGCCGAGCCGACGATCCCCGCTACCGCCCAACCCACCGATTCATTGCCATCGATAATCGAAATCAGGGGAGCCTTCGACAAGCCACCTCCTACAACCCAAGTTGAAAGTAAATGGGAGCAGCAGTCAAATCCATTGTGCGTTGGTATGCGTGAATTCACCTTAGTAAATGAACGCTTAACTAACGTAAGCCTGCTTTGAACTTTCTGGCTCTCGAACCTTATCGTTTCGAACCTGGAATACCAATCTTCTCCGCCATCCTTACTAACTCCGGCAGTGAGTCGGCGCCCATTTTCCTCATGAGCTGGCTGCGATGGACCTTTACCGTTGCCTCACTGGTTCCGATTTCGCTGGCTATCTGTTTGTTAGGTCGGCCAGAAACCACGAGTGGCAGCACTTTACGTTCCCCCCGTGTCAGCGATTCGAAGCGCTCACGCAGAATGGCAGCCTCTGCCTCTTGTGCGCCTCGGGCCCGGTCTTGCTTCAGCGCTTGCTGAATGGCATCGAGCAGATCCTGATGACGAAATGGCTTGGTGAGAAATTCAACTGCTCCTGCCTTCATGGCCCGCACGGCCATCGGAATGTCACCGTGGGCAGTGATAAAGACGATGGGAATCTGATAGTTGTTCTCTGCCAGTTCGCGCTGTAGATCGAGCCCGCTTATGCCGGGCAGCCGGACGTCCAGCACGAGGCAACTGGGTGCGTTCGGGCGCCCGTTACCGCGGAAGTCCTCCGCCGAACCGAACGTCTCGACTCGCAATCCCACCGACTCGACCAGACGTTTGATCGTCCGACGGGCGCCCGGATCGTCATCCACTACGAAAACAATGGGCGTATCCCCACTCACGAGACCCCATTGCTACAGAGCTGGCAGAGTAAATTGGGAAAGCGCCCGATGGGGCGTTGCAACCGACAGAGTGCTCGATGATCCGATCTCGGTACCCTCCGGTTTGGCGTTAAACAATGGTTCGAAGACATGTCCCTTTGCTGCAAATCGAGGCTCCCCTCCGGAATCTCGAACCTGACTGAACACCTTGTTACGCTTTTATCCGATTCGAGGGGGCGAATCTATTGTGCGTTAGGTGGAGGAAACTTACTTTAGTAAATATAAGCTTTGCGAAGGTTTAGGGGTTCCTGGGTACGGCGATGCCCATTTTTTCAGCCATTCTGACAAGATCAGCCAGCGAGGAGGCCCCCAGTTTTCGCATGAGCTGGCTGCGATGGACTTTAACCGTCGCTTCGGTGGTTCCGATTTCAGCGGCGACTTGTTTATTGAGCAAGCCTGAAACTACCAGGGGCAACACTTCGCGCTCGCGCGGAGTGAGCGATTCCAGACGCTGCCGTAGGGTCGCAACTTCCGCCTCTTGCTGCCGCCTCGCGCGGTCCCGCTCAATCCCCGCCTGGATCGCATCCAGAAGGTCCTGATCGCGGAAAGGCTTGGTGAGGAATTCGACGGCTCCCGCTTTCATGGCCCGCACTGACATGGGGATATCGCCGTGTCCGGTGATAAAGACGATCGGAATATGGACGTTGGCATCAGCCAACTCACGCTGAAGATCAAGCCCGCTCTTCCCTGGTAACCTGACGTCAAGGACCAGGCAACTCGGCGCATCCGGTCGATTCCCTTGCAGAAATTCCCGTGGCGAGCCGAAGAGTTCGACTCTCAGCCCCACCGAGCGGATCAGGCTCCTAAGCGCATCGCGGATCGATGCGTCGTCATCCACAACGAATACGATCGGGGACTGCTCCGTCATGAGACTCAATCTGCCTTTGGCACAGTGAATTGAAAAATGGTCCCGTGTGAGGAACCCGGAGTAAACCACAAACGGCCGCCATGAGCCTCCACAATGGAACGGCTAATCGACAGTCCCATACCAATACCTTGGGACTTGGTGGTGAAGAATGGCTCAAATATAGAGTCAGCTCGCTCCGGATCGACTCCCACACCCGAATCATGTACCTCGATCAACACGCCCTCCGGATGTTTTACCGACTTAATGAGCAACTCCCGCGGCCGACCGGTGACCGTGTTCATCGCATCGATGCTGTTCAGAATCAAGTTCAAGAGAACCTGCTGCAACTGAATGCGATCCCCCAGTACATTAGGAACATACGGCGCGAGTTCCGTCTGAACCGCAACACCGCCCCGCAGAATTTCGTTGCCGGCCAGAGTCAGTACTTCGCGGATGACGGCATTCACATCAAGCCGCTCCATCTGAGATGGGCCTTTTTGCAGCAGTGCATGGATTCTCCTGATTACGTCGCTAGCCCGAGTCGCTTCCCGGACGGTCCTCTCGATGGCTTCCCGAGCCTCCTCCAGATTGGGCGGTTGCCCAGCCAACCAGCGCAGAGATGCACTTGCATTCGCGACCACAGCCCCGAGCGGCTGGTTGACCTCGTGGGCGATCGCCGCAGCCAGTTCTCCCATCGCTGCCATGCGTGTGACGCGGGCGAGATCCGCCTGTGCCTGATGCAGCTGCTCTTCCGCTCGCCTTCGGTCCTCGATGTCAATAACGGAGCCGTACCACTTGACGATGTTGGCCGTTTCGTCGCGTAGCGGCACCTGTCGATGGAGTGTCAGGCGATATTCTCCGTCAGCCCGTCGAAGGCGTGCTTCAGCTTCAAAGGGTTTGCCATTCGCCAACGATGTTTGCCACCTGTCCACCAACTGCGCAAGGTCGTCGGGATGAATTACGCTGGTCCAGCGCCATCCCAGAAGGTCATCCAAAGAAACGCCCTGGTATTCCAGCCAACGTTTATTAAAGAAATCGAGATAGCCGTCCGGACGAGCGCTGTGTATCATAGCGGGAGTCGTATCAATCACGAGCCGGAGGTGTTCTTCGCTTCGGCGCACCGACTCTTCCGCCCGCTGTCGCTCGGCAATTTCCTTTCTCAGCGATTGGTTAGCCGTTTCAAGCTGCAGGGTCCGCTCGGCCACGCGACGCTCCAGGTCTTCGTTGAGCCGCTGGACTTCCGCCGCCACCCGCCTGTCCACCGACGATGTCAACATGGCGGCCAGAAGCACGATCAGGGTCACAATGGCAATTCCGTTGTTGCCAAGCGGAGAGACGCTCACAGCGTAGGAAAGATCCGGAGGCGAGGCGGGGATGAAACTTGCGGCGGCCATGCCGGTGTAATGCATCGCGGAGATAGCCACTCCCATCACCATTGCGCTGCCAAGCCGACGCCGGACACTCCATCTAGTCTCCTCTCGCAGACCGAATGCCAACAGCAGCGCAATTAGAGAAAACAGGATTGCCAGCAAAATGGAACAGGCCACAAGCAATGGGGAGTATTGGGTGATGGCTGGCAGTCTCATTGCGGCCATGAAGACGTAGTGCAGGCCGGCGATGCCGCCGCCCATAATGACGCTGCCGGTCAGGGCCTCAACCGGGCCCATTCTCTGGCGGCTTGTCACATACAGTGCGACCGCGGACGCGAAGATGGCCACCAAGAGTGCTGCCAGAGACGTCGGCCAGTGATACTCGACGGGTACTGGCAGGCGGAAGGCCAGCGTCCCCTTGAGGTGCATCTCCCAGATGCCGATGCCCATCGCAATAGCGCCACCGCTCAACCAAGCTAAGCGCACACGGCCGCGTGCAGCGGTCACGCGTCCCGCAAGGTCGAGCCCGGCATAGGACGCAGCGATGGCTATCAACACCGAACGCGCCACCTCGCCGTAGTCGTAGGACCCGGGGAGCGCTGTGTTTGCGGAGATCATCACAACGGATCCCTGCCGCTTTGCGTACCTCAAGATTTATAGGCCGAACCGAAGTGCTGAAATACTAACTGCATGGCCCGTATTACGTGAACCGCCCGAGATCTGTTACCAGGGGAAACTGAAGCGTTTAATAGTGTACGCCCGTCGCGGCAAGAAAGCACCGAAAGCTAACGAACTGCGTATAATCTTCGTGTGGCGCGTGGGTGGGAGAGTAAATCGGTTGAACTTCAGCAGAACGATGCCAGTTCGCCGACTGGAGAAACCAATCGTCGCCTGACGCCCGAACAACGAGAGATCGAATCCCGCAGAGAAGGACTGAAGCTCTCCCGCAGCCGGATTTTAGAGCAACTCCACTCGGCAGACAATCCGCGCTACCGAAAAATCCTGGAGCAAGCTCTGGCCGTTCTCGACGAGCAGATCACTCGACTGGGTTGAGCCTGGTTACCTGGGTTGCCAAACTTCAGTGCCTCCAGTGCGCGATCCTGCTGCCGTATAATGCCCTTATCCCCATGAAAGCTTACGTTTACGTTTCTCTCAAGAAAAGCGTTCTCGATCCCCAGGGCAAGACCATTCAAGGTGCGCTCCAAAAAATGGGCTACAAGGGTCTCGCAGACGTCCGGCAGGGCAAGTACTTCGAACTTACGCTGGATGGCGGGTTAAGCCGGGAGGAAGCGCAAGCCGAAGTTGAGCGGATTGCGCGCGACGTGCTTACCAACCCGGTGATTGAAGAGTTTCACTGCTCCCTCGCAGACTGAATTTCTGGAGTTTTACACATGTGTGGCATTGTCGGCTATGTCGGTAAGAAGGAAGTCGTCCCGATCATCATCGAGGGCCTGAGGCGGCTGGAGTACCGCGGTTACGACTCGGCCGGAATTGCCGTGGCCGGCAACGGGGACAAGCTGCAGGTACGCCGCGCGGAAGGCAAGCTGCGCAACCTGGAAGAGGTCATCCGGCTCAAGCCTCTCGAGGGCACCTATGGCATTGGTCACACCCGTTGGGCTACCCACGGACGTCCCACCGAAGAAAACGCTCATCCTCATCGCGACTGCACGGGGAAGATCGTCGTCGTGCACAACGGCATTGTCGAGAACTATCTCAGCCTGAAGAAAAAGCTGATCGAGGAAGGCCACAAGTTCTCCACCGAAACCGATACTGAAGTCATTGCTCACCTGATTGAAAAACATCTTTTCAAAACTGGCAACGGGCACCCTCCCACGCTGGAGGAAGCAGTCCGCAGAACTGTGAAGGAACTAAGCGGAGTGTTCGCTCTGGCAGTTATTTCCGTCGACGAGCCCAATAAGATCGTGGCCGCCCGCAACGGACCTCCGCTGGTGGTTGGCTTGGGTAACGACGAATACTTTGTCGCCTCCGATGTACCCGCAATTCTCTATCACACGCGCGACATTTTCTTTCTCGCAGATGGCGACCTCGCCGTAGTCACGCCCGCTGGCGTGCAGCTCACCGATTTCGACGGAAAGCCTATCCAGCGACAGGTGCAGCACGTGACCTGGGACCCCATCATGGCGGAAAAGGGTGGCTTCAAGCATTTCATGCTCAAGGAGATTTATGAGCAGCCGCGCGCCGTCCGCGACACCACGTTAGGACGCGTTTCGCTCGACACGGGCCACATCTTCCTCGACGAAATGCAGATCAGCGACGCCGAATTCCGCGCCGCGAAGAAAATCAACATCGTGGCCTGCGGCACCAGTTGGCACGCCGGACAAGCCGGCAAGTTCATGATTGAGAGTTTCGCCCGCGTTCCGGTCGAGGTGGATTACGCCAGCGAATGGCGCTACCGCGACCCCATCGTCGCCCCTGACACCATTACTCTGGTGATTTCGCAGTCCGGCGAAACCGCCGACACCATCGCCGCCCAGCGCGAGGCCAAAGCCAAAGGCTCGCACACGCTGGCCATCTGTAACGTGGTCGGCTCCATGATCACGCGCGAAGCCGCAGGAACCATCTACACGCACGCCGGTCCCGAGATCGGCGTCGCTTCCACCAAGGCCTTCACCTGCCAGCTCACCGCTCTCTATCTCTTTGCTCTTTATCTCGCGCAGGTGCGCGGCGCCATGAGCGTAGAACAGATCCGCACCGCGGCGCAGGAACTTACGCTCATCCCCGGCAAGCTCGAAAACATCCTCACTAACGACGAAGCTTGTGAAGATCTGGCCAAGCGATTCCAGCGCGCCCAGGATTTTCTCTTCCTCGGACGCGGCATTCACTATCCCATCGCGCTGGAAGGCGCGCTGAAGCTCAAGGAAATTTCCTACATCCACGCCGAAGGATATCCTGCCGGTGAAATGAAGCACGGACCCAATGCCTTGATCGACGAAAACCTTCCTGTAGTTATCGTCGCCACACGGGACATTACGAATTCCGACTCGATGGTTCGCTACGAAAAGACCATGTCAAACCTGAAGGAAGTAAAAGCGCGCTCCGGGGTGGTGATTGCGCTCGCGACCGAAGGCGACGAAGAGATCAAAGAAGCAGCCGACCACGTCCTGTATGTTCCGGCGGCGCCAGAGGAATTGTCGCCCATCCTGGAAATCGTCCCGCTGCAATTGCTGGCTTATCATATTGCGGTAAGAAGAGGATGCGATGTGGATCAGCCCAGGAATTTGGCCAAGTCGGTCACGGTGGAATAGCTAGGATTCAGCCGCTAAACATCGCCGATTCAATATCGGTGTGCCGAAAATCATCACCCTTGAATAGCAGCGGCTCGTCCATCTCCTTTGCCAGCGCGTAGGCAAAGCAATCCCCCAGGTTGAGCCCAGCCTTGTGCCTGCCCTTGCCGAAATCGCGATAGGCCTGGCGGACAAGCTCGGCTTGCCTTGCGGTGACTGGTTCGACCAACATCTGTGCATCGCGGACCAGGCCGTCAAACCGGCGGCTGAGCAGAGGGTTCCGGTCATTATCGGCAACGACTGCAGCCTCCACATAGGTAACCGCAGAGATACGGCGGATCGGCGCCTCCTGCAAAGCTTCTGCCATCGCGGCGGCATCGGGCTCATCCCGCAGAATTGCGATGATCGTCGATGAATCGACAATCATTTGAGCCCCTTCGGAAGTCCCTTTTCGTCGTACAACAATTCCTCGAGAGAGACGTATGGTTTCTTCCAAAGAGGGCCGCTCGCGCGCGCGATCTTCATCAGTTTCTCCGCCATGCCCTTCTTCGATTTGCCATGCACCCGCTCCAGCCGCTCTCGGACCGCCTTGGTGACGGCAGCGGTCATGCTTTCTCCGGTAACTCTTGCCAACTGCCGAACCAGCCGATGGGTCTCCTCATTTTTGATGTTCAAGCTCATGCTCTACCCTTCTACCACTGATATATACCATTCTACCATATGCCTTCAAGGCGCTTAAAGAACACGCCGGATAAACAGAAAGGCCCGGATCATCCGATCCGGGCCTTGCCTGGTTACCTTCACCACACTGACTAGGTTACGGTGAGGGTGATTGTGGTCGTTGCGGTGGTGCTTCCGCTCGTACCCTTGATGGTGATGGTGTAAGTTCCGGCCTTGGTCGTGTTGGCGACCCTAATTTGCACGGTCGCGCTCCCCGATCCACCCGCGATGCTGGTCGGGTTGAAATGCACTAGCACGCCAGCTGGTTGTCCCGACGCAGACAAGGCAATCGTCCCGGTGAAGCCGCCAGAAGGAGTTGCCGTGACCTTGTCGGCGGTTTGGCTGCCCGGAGCAACGCTAAGCGTGGGCTTTCCCATCGCCAGGGTGAAGCCGCCAGTCGACGAAGCGCTTACCGTCAGCGTCACCGTGGTGGTCTCGGTGGTGCTGCCGGAGGTTCCAGTTACCGTGATGGGATAGACGCCGGTCGCCGTGGTTGCGGATACGGCCATCGTCATGGTCGAAGTTCCAGTTCCGGTAATGGAGGTTGGGGTGAAGGTGACGGTCACGCCCGCGGGCTGGCCGCTGGCAGACAATGTAACCGCCGAGTTAAAGCCGCCGGTCGTCGTGCTGGTAATGGTTGAGGTTCCCGAGTTGCCCTGCACCACCGTAACCGCATTGGGGCTAGCGGAGAGGGTGAAGCCGGCAGCTGGTGCTCCGGCAAGAACATCGATCAACGCCGCTTGCGGGCTGCCGATGCCGGTTGCCAGATCGTAGCCCACGGTCGCTCCGAGAGTGTTGCCTCCCGTGAGGATGTCGTGGAAGTCACTATCGTAGGCCGAACTCGAGTAGGCTGCGTACAAAGCCGGGTTGACGAAGCCGAGAACCGGGTTCCCGTTCGCTAGTGCCTGTTCATTGACCAGAGCCAGGAAGCCAGCCCACATGGGCGCGGCAAAGCTGGTTCCACCGTATAGGTTCTCCGTGCACGACGTTTGATCGGCGCAGACGTAGAAGGTGAAGTTCGCGTTGGCCGAAACATCGGGGCCATTGCGAAGGGTTTGGGAGCACTTGGCGCAGCCTGCGGCTGCAGTCACCTGCCACGAGGGAATAGCGAACTTGTTCGTCGAAATGCCGCCGCCGCCATCCACCCATCCGGTTTCTGTGCTCCAGGCGCCACCAGCGCCCGTTGTGGTCAAGTCTGTTCCGCCGACACCGGTAATGTATGGATCGTCCGCGGGCCAAACGAAGGAGGCATGTGCCCAGTTGCCGCTGTCGCCAGTGGCATCAAAGAAGTTCTGGCCTTGTGCCGCGAACTCCTGGAAGTACGGGTCGTCGGTGGTGTTGTCGGTTGGCTTCCATGCCCATGAGCAGCTCAACTGAGCGTTCAGCGGGCTGGCCGTCGCCATACCATTAAGGATGCCGGGATCGTCGAGTGTCTGGCCCGACAAGCCTCCGGTACCGATCCACATTACAAGGCTCGACATATTCGGCGCCATGCCCATGGCCTGCGTCATGTCCAGAGTTTGTTCCGTGTCGTCGCAAGATGGTTCCTTGCAAAGCGTGTTCTGTGTGTCGACAGAGGTGAGCGTGACTGGTACGTTCTGGGTTTGGCCGGCGTTTGTGTAGTACGTGGTCAGGTCAACCAGATCGGTGCCTAGGAATTCAAACAAACCGAGCGTTTGACCGGCGCCGGTCAGGGCGGTTCCACCGTAGTAAGCCGCGCGCATGTCGCTGCCGCAGAAAGATGCTCCCGGGCAGGAACCAGTGGTGGCGTTGGAGATCACGCCGTCCGCTTGCGTAGCATTCACATCGCGCTTTGTGAACATCGGTTTCGGAGTCGAATACGTATCCATGCTGCCGACCGCCCACAGGCGGACCGGCATGTCCAGCGAAGGCTCGCGGTCCGGACCAAAGAAGGTGCGCGCTTCGGTGGGGTGTTGATAGACGCCCATGGTCACATTCAGGGCTTTCTCAATATTCTGCACGGTTCCCCGCACTCGAAGGTTCATGCGGTTGCGGGAGGTGGATAGAATCTTGAATCCGTTCGCTTTCGCGAAGGCCTTCACTGTTTCGTAATCATCGCGGCTCGGTCCGTACTTTTCGGTGAACTGCTCTACCGTGAGGAAATGGCGATACGAGGGGTGGGAAGGATCGTAAACATCTTTCAGGAACTGATCCAGTTCTGACTGGTTGCGATGCTGAAGAATAAAGGTAATGTCCATGGTCTGCGTTGCGGGGAGATGCCCGACCAAAGGTACCGTCCCTTTGACAACTTCATCACGCGTATGACGTGTCACTGGGGACTGCGGCTGGGCCTGGGAAACGATGGTCGCGCCGGACACGATCGCGACTATCGCGAGCAAGAAAACAAGTTTTCGAATCACGATTTCTCCTTTGGGATTTGCCGGATTTCCGTTTAGGTTTGCAGGGGAAGCAACGGGAATTCCGTTTCGGACTTTTCTGGCTCGGGAATAGTACTACGTTTTTCCCTGTATGGACACAAGGAATTTGTTAAATTTTGACGCACACTTTTTAGAGCCCTGACCGAGCATGCAAATTCTTGCGGATGCTCGACTTGGATACGCATTCCTCCGAAACAGGCGTCTGGACCGGAGCTTGAGCTGATAGAGCATAAAGTCTCCTTACCGGGACGGCGAGGTCGCTTGCTGCCGCATCACGGTCTTGAGCCGCCATAAGACCAATGCGAGCGCTGCGGTCAGTGCTCCCCAAATCGTGAATGCAATCTTCACTACCCAGTGCGGCGCAGTTCCGACCCTGCGCAGCAGGAACGGCAGAAAATTCCAGGTCGTAATGTGAACGTAGTCCCATGCATCCCAGTGCATGGCTTCGGTGTTCAATCCCCACGCCTGCATCTTGCCCAGTGCGAACGCCGCTATATTCCTGAACCGCAGCGCGATCACAATCGTGGGATGTCCGAACGTCTCCATCTGGTAGATTTCGAGCGGCAACCAGAACGCAAGTGAAGCGAGCTGAATCATAAGGCTGGCCGCGATCACTACGATTCCGCCGCGCCAGATCCATGCGCTCACCTCGCCACGATGGCGCAGCAACAACGGAACGGCAAGCAGCGCCACCAGTTCCACCGGCGTCGAAACATAACGATCGCCCCAGGCGAAATCGCCCGCCCAGGCGTAATAACGCGCATAAAAACTGATGTAGGCAAGCACCAGCAAAAGCGAAGCCACGCCATACGCGCGGACGTCCGCCGACGCACGCTTCCACAACAGCACCAGCAATAAAATCGCGAGCACCAGCAGAGGATCGAAAAGAAAAATCGACTTCTCCGGCTGGAACAGCGCAGTCAGAAAACCTTCATGAAAAGGGTTCGACCAGGGAAAATTCGCGGGCAGCGTCGGGTCAATCAACCTTTGTTCTTTCCCAAATACCGACAAGTAGCTATTGGTAAACGATTCGAAGCGGTAGAACTGGTAGAGCCGATCGATCAGAAAGAAAAACGCATACACCGGTCCGGCGAACTTGCAGTAAGCCAGAAATCGCTGCCACAACTCTCTTCCCCGCACCCGTTCCAACCAGAGCACCAGCAGGAGAAAAACTCCCACCGCGATAAGGTCGAGGCCGGTGGTGAGCCGCGTAAGCAAGTTCAATCCGAGCGCGCTGCAACCCACCAACAGCGCGCGCTTGCTTCCCTTCCGCAGCCATTCATATTGAAACGAGAATCCGGCCAGCGTCAGCAGCATGATGTAGTTGTTCTCCGTCATGTTCTGCGTGTAATGCAGATGCGTGGTGCAGAACAGCAGCGCCAGCACGCCCAGCACAGATTCCCGCACGCTGAATCGAAACTGGCGAAGCAGCCGGAAGCTCACCAGCGCCGTGAGCACATTCACCAAAATGTTGGTGCTGTACGTCACCACAATGCTGCGCACCGCGGGATCGTCGCCATAGCCGGAGAAGATTCGCCAGTGCGCAATCCACGTGCCTACAAGGTCGGCAGGCAACATCAGCAAAGACTGCCCGATGCCATACCAGCTATAAAGCCGGCCTCCGCGGCCATGCAGGCCGAACTCGGGATACTCGTTGGGAAACACCTGGGGCTCGGAAGTCCACAGCCAGTGCGTGGCCTGGAGCCGATGCGTCGTATCGCTTGTTCCGAGTTCGCCCGATTGCACGACGAAGGCAAGCAGCCCGGCGGCCAGGCACAAGAAGAACAGTGGATCGCGCAGCCATCGTCCGACGCGGGAAGTCATCGTCCGGATGGTAATACATTGGGTCTTGGGTCTTCGGTCCTGCGTCCGTCCTAAGACCTAACACCTAAGACCCGAGACCGTAAACGCTGCCCCTCCGCCCTCATTTACGTTATGATTCCGCTCAGAGAGATCACCATGGACGGAGACACCATAGCCTGCCCAGTCTGCGGCGAGACCATCAAGGCCGTAGCTCTGAAATGCCGTTTCTGCAATACCGACCTTTCGGCTTTCGCCCAGAAGAAAGACCTCGAAACTGAGAAAGATTTATTTTCTGGCTATCCGGCGATGATTTACAGCGTCGGCCAGTTGGTGCCGTTTCTGGTGGTCGCGGCCCTAGCCATTATCGTCGGATGGCGACTGGGCACGAACCTTGGAATCCTCTATACCTTTCTCGGCTTCCTGATTGCGTGCGCCATTCTCTGGTTCCGCTTCTATCTGAAGAGCAGAAGCATCCACTACGAAATCACCACCCAACGGGTCAAACTCGAACGGGGCCTGCTCTCAACCAAGCAGGAAAGTCTGGAACTGTTCCGCATCGACCACTTCGAGTTTCTCAAGCCGCTCGGAATGCGGCTGCTTGGCCAGTCGGAGTTGCACTTGTTCTCCTCCGATGCGGAGTTTGAAAATTTTTACATCTACGGCGTTCCTGACCTGGAAGCGATCGCTGAGACCTTGCGCGAATGTCAGCTTCGCGAACGCACCCGCCGCGGTTTGACAACATTCGTTAAGGCATGAGGCTAGGACATGTTTCGTTCCGAAAAGCGGTAGACTGTATCCGGAAAATTCATGCCCCCGTGCTCATCCTGCGGTACTGAAGTCCCCGCAACCGGACGCTTCTGCTCGGCCTGCGGCGCACCCAGCAATTCGGACGAAGTGGCCACGCTCGACTACGCGCCTACGGCAACTTCGCCCCTGCCGCCGCGGCCTGCTTCCGCATCCTCGTCGCGTCCCAGCAGCGCTGCCGAATATCAGAGCGAAGGCCGCTTTCTGCCTGGCCGCCTGCTCGCCAGCCGCTACCGCATCATTGCTCTGCTGGGAAAAGGTGGCATGGGTGAGGTCTACCGCGCCGATGACCTGACGCTCGGCCAACCCGTAGCTCTCAAGTTTCTGCCCGATGAAGCCGCGCGCGATCAAGGGCTGCTCGAGCGCTTCAAGAATGAAGTGCGAATTGCGCGTCGCGTGTCTCATCCCAACGTGTGCCGCGTCTACGACGTCGGAGACGTGGAGGGCCACACCTTCTTCACCATGGAATACGTCGATGGCGAAGACCTGGCATCGCTGCTGCGGCGCATCGGACGCCTGCCCGAAGATAAAGCTCTCGACATCGCGCGCCAACTCTGCGCCGGATTGGCCGCCGCTCACACCAAGGGAGTTCTCCACCGCGACTTGAAACCCGCAAACATCATGCTCGATGGACGCGGGCAGGTCGTCATCACCGATTTCGGTCTGGCCGGCATCGCCGATCAGATTCAAGGCAACGAAGTGCGCAGCGGAACGCCAGCCTACATGGCGCCCGAACAACTTGCGGGCAAAGAGGTCAGCACGCGAAGTGACATTTATTCTCTGGGGTTGGTGCTGTACGAAGTTTTTACGGGAAAGCGAGCCTTCTCTGGAAAGCCAGGTCAGGGTGGGGACGCCGACAGAACTCCCAGCCGGCCTTCCACCGTAGTTAAGGATCTCAACCCGGTGGTAGAGCGAGTCATCCTTCGCTGCCTGGAGAATGAACCGTCGGCCCGTCCTGCAACCATTTTCAGCGTGGCTGCCGCTTTGCCCGGCGGAGATCCACTGGCAGCCGCCCTGGCCGCTGGCGAAACTCCTTCACCGCAGTTGGTAGCTGCGTCGGGCGAAACCTCCGGCCTGCGCCCGCGAGTGGCCGTCCTATGTTTCGCCGGAGTGCTTGTTGTCCTCGGCGCTCTCATCTCTTTTTTCTCCGCACACTACAGCGGGCTGAAAAAAATAGATCTGCAGTTGGCTCCCGAAGTGCTGGCGCAGAAGGCGCGCGAGATCACCGCGAAGTTCGGGTATCCGGAGCGTCCCGCCGATAACACCTTCAGCTTCGATTACGACGGCGACTTTCAGAACTACGTGGAGAAAAACGATAAGCCGCATCCCAACTGGGACGCGGTGTTCGCCGCGCGACCCTCCCTGCTTCGCTTCTGGTACCGGCAGAGCCCCGATGACATGATGGCGTCAGGCTTTCTCGACCAGTTCCTCACTCCAGGCATCGTGACTCCCAGCGATCCACCGCTGGTTCTTTCGGGGATGATCAACGTGGAGCTTGATCCCCAGGGACGGCTGACTTATTTCGAGGCGATCCCGCCGCAGAAATATGGTTCCGCGTCCGCTGCGCCTGCTTTTGACTGGAACCTGCTTTTCGCGGCTGCGGGGCTCGATCCAGCGCAGTTCCAGAAAGCGGAACCGGAGTGGAACTCGCTGGCCGATTCCGACGCGCGCATGGCATGGACCGGAATCTGGCCGGGAACCACGCGGGGGTTCCGCGTGGAAGCGGCAGCGTGGCATGGCAAGCCCGTTTTTTTCTCGTTGATTGGAGACTGGACAAAGCCGCGGCGCATGAAGGCTCCGGAAGATTCAACCGGCAGCCGAGTGCGCGGGATTCTCTTCACCGGCTTGTTCATCGTTGGGTTGGTTGGATCTCTGTTTCTGGCGCGACGGAATTACCGCCAGGGACGTTGCGACCGCGAGGGCGCGTTCCGCCTGGCTTCGGTGATGTTTGTGCTGGAGATGCTGTTGTGGCTGTGCCGCGGCCATTTCACGCTCAGCCTCGATGTGATCGGCGCACTTGTGATTGCCATCAGCACCGGCCTTTTTATTTCTGGCGTCTCCTGGATTCTGTACCTGGCGCTTGAACCGTGGGTGCGGCGGCGCTGGCCGCAGGCAATCATCTCGTGGAGCCGGCTGCTTTCGGGGCAATTCCGCGATCCGCTGGTGGGGCGCGACGTGTTGTTCGGCGTAATGCTGGGCGTGGTCTGGATTCTCCTCTTTGCGATTCGCAACATTCAGGAAATACGCATGGGAGCTGCGCCGGGCCTCGGCTCCTCCGAATATCTTACCGGCGGGCGCGAAGCGCTGGGGCAGTGGCTGGTCCAAATTCCCGGATCGATCCTGTCAACCCTGTTCTTCTTCATTCTGTTGCTCGGCTTAAAAGCTGTTCTGCGCAAGGATTGGCTGGCAGCGATCGTGTTTGTAGCCATCTATGCTCTGCCTGTCGGACTTAGCTCTTCGTACGTAGCCGTGGAGCTGCCGACACAAATTCTCGCTTACGCGGTCGCCTTGCTCATCGTCTACCGCTTCGGCCTGGTGCCGCTGGCGTGCGCCATCTTTACCATTAACATGCTGGGCAATGTTCCATTGACCTTTGACACTTCGGCCTGGTATTTCACAGACTCCGTTCTGGCCACGCTCAGCATAGTCGCCCTGGCAGGCTGGGGCTTCTACCACTCGCTTGGCGGAGAGCCAGTCTGGCGGCCAGAGATCGAGTAACAGTTCTCATCTCTCAGTTCTCAGTCTCCTGATTTCAGTTTCTTAGTTTGCCCGGAGGGGCTATGCCTGAATCTTCAACGAACTGCTTCGGCACGCCAGTGCCGGTGTTTCGCGTCAAAGACGTGGACGCCAGCATCGCTTACTACTTGAACGCTCTGGGCTTCGATCTGCGCTGGCGGGCGAATGAAGGATTTGCCTGCGTCGCGCGTGATCAGTGCTCGATCTTCCTCACCAATGACAACCAAAGCCAGCCGCGCATGTGGATATGGATCGGCGTGGAGGATGCTCGCGCGCTGCACGCGCAATACGTGACGTCGGGCGCAAAGATCCGGAATCCGCCGAACAATTTCGAGTGGGCGCTGGAAATGCAGGTCGAAGACCTCGACGGCAACGTCCTGCGCATTGGCTCTGATCCGGAGAAAGACAAGCCGGTCGGTCTGTGGCGGGACGGCGACGGCGTTCGTTGGAGGCGTCTGGGCGACCAAAAGTATGAGCGCGTGGAATGAAGGAAATAACTGCTGTTCTTCTCGGAGCTCGATTTTTCCTGTTTCGTAGCTTTTCGTGTGCGCTCGAAACTCCTGTTCGGTTACCCGCTGCCGGTTACCTTCGTGAGGGTAATGGCCCGGAAGAGCCATTTACCGGGTTGCGCCTTCAGTTTAGTCTCTTGATTGAGCAGCACTTGGGGGAGGGCTGATCGACATACGTCCCACGACTCAAACGAGTCTGGGGCGTTTTGTTTTGGACGCGATTATTTAGCAGAATCCCTGGAATCATCACTTTCAGAAGAGTTCGATCCTCACCCCACGAGCCGAAACCGACGCAGAAGCGGAAGCGAGGCGGGCATCCCGTGTGGCCAGGGTGGCGCCGAGCTTTTCGGCGAGTGCAATGTAGGCCGCATCGTAGGCCGATAGATTATGCCGGAGCCGCCAGATGCGCGGCAGGAACACGAAGTGCGGATAACGGGTTACGCGAAGATCCAGTAAGTCCTGAATCGCCTGCGCGACTCTGCTTACTTTCTGTTCGTGCCGCTCCTGCGTTTCCTGCGGGGCGGAATATAGTGAAATCGAATCAGGTATATGTTATTGCCCTTGCCGTGCTTCGCAACTTTTAGCAGATCGAGCACGCCGAGGAAGCCGGATTCCCTCGCTAGTTCCGGGGTAATATCTGGAAATCCGATCGGCGTGACCGACTCGATTTCTATCTCGCCGTCTCCCATGCGATAGCGACGGCCTTCCGTAACATGGGACCTCCTCCAAATCCTGACGCTACAAGTTATGTCGCCGCGAACCACCCCTTCCCGAAGACGCTTGGCAAAGACCATAGAAACCTCGGATCGACCCTGAGGCATGCGATTATACCCCGTCATTTCCGGCGTAAGAACGGGCTAGCACACTGAATTCACACGCTCGCTTAGCGCCTGGGTTGGGGCGATCCGCAGGAAATCAGATTGCCCGCCCTGTCTCGCAAAAAGCGCGAGACGAGGACGGGGAATCTGCCAGAGGATTGGACCGAAAGGCATGGCCATCCCTGGGCGGCGTGTAGAATGCGTAGGTCTTGGGGTGAAATCCAAAAGCTACAGCCAATTCGCTCCTTGGGTTTAAGGTACGGGAAAGAGTGTGGTGAATCAACAAAATCCCCCAAAGGGATGGGGCCGTGGAATCTCACGCTTCGCAACGTTTGCGGGCATGGGCAGGCACCCGTCTAAGCAACTCTCGGCCCGCGATGCGGGTCCGCGCGAGGCCGCCATGGTATCCCGTCGGGACAGCCCGCATCCACCCATTCCTTTAGGGTCGCTGTGCCTGCGAGGGAGTCTCCCGACCTAAGGAGTCGTCCAAGCCTCATCTTCGTCCCTCCGTTGGGGTTAACCACTCGCGCCTGTCCCTCGCGGCAGCTTGTCAAGAAAAGTGTGAGTGCTGCGGAGTCCGCCTTCGGTAAGCTGTAGCCGATGACGTACGCGCGCTCTGAATCTCGCAGCGCCTGCGCCGCCTTCCGCCAGAGCTTTGTAAACACATGGCTGCCCGACTCATCCGTTTCGTAATCTTTCAAAAAGCTCGGGTGCAACATGACGTGCCGTTCGTCTCCCATAGGAAGGGCGTCGGGCAGGCACGCGTCAACATTGAAAATGCCGAGGCCCTGCAAGAACTCCGGATCAAGGGATATATTGGTTCCTAGCGGTGCCGGCCCGAAGGCTTCGCGTGGAAGTGCGCCGTGCCCTTGTGGCGGCAGATGGAAATCTGGCGCGAACGCTGGCCTGCGATACCATCCGGTTGCTCCGTGCAGGTGGAGAACGACAACCTCGGATTCGCCGAGCAACGCGGGGGTTCTGTCATGGCGCGACTCTTGAAACTCCAAGTCGAAGCCGAATCCATTGCTGGGCGACCACTTACCCTGCGCCAAAAGGGCCCGTTCTAGAGTAGCGTCGTAGTTGAACGTGATGACCACATCCCCCGGCGTCAGCTTTTCAGCGAACCGATTCAGGATGTCCCAGCCAGGGGAGTTTAAGTCACTGCAGTCCTCATGGTGTCGCCAGGAAAAGTAGTGCTCCAGCGCCCATAACAGAATCCTACGGTAGCGCCCATACAGGTTGACCTCGTGGTCGAATGTCTCGAATGTCTCGAAGGAGGCTTCCTTGGCTGATGGGTCCGTCGCCGTGCGGGCCGCATGCCACCCGCCGAGAAGCGCCTCGCTTCTCAAAGCTTCGACGAAATCCAACGCTGTAAACATGTGCTCGATGTTTTTCGTCCGGTATGCTTGCGTGATCGCAGGATTCACATTGGTCGCGAGCCAGTTGTGAAGCTCTGACCAGTCCTTCCGATAGTCAAAGCGGTGATGACACGGGCCGCTCTCCCGAACGAATGCGTCAATAGCGTCGAACAATTCTGTTCCCAGCGGATATCCAACTGTCTTTGAAACCCCGGCCCCTAACACGTATGTCTTCACAATGCATGCCTCCGAATGGACTGCAACTTCATAGTCTAGCGTAGCATCTAAACCTTGACAACATCCCACTCAGGTCTTAGCATGGGAGCGTTGGCAATCATAGGCGCATTGATTACAAAGCACTTATTTGATTCGCAAGGAAGGTAGAGGAGACGATTATGGCCAAGATTATTGGAATTGACCTTGGAACCACCAATTCTTGCGTGGCGGTGATGGAGGGCGGCGAGCCCAAAGTTATCCCTAATGAAGAAGGAGGGCGGACTACGCCTTCTGTGGTTGGATTTACCAAGACTGGAGAGCGGTTGGTGGGGCAGGTCGCTAAGCGCCAGGCGATCACCAATCCCGAGAATACCGTGTTTTCGATCAAGCGCTTTATGGGACGGCGCTTTGACGAGGTGCAGGAAGAGATCAAGATGGTCCCATATAAGGTCGTGAAGTCGGGCGACCACGTGGCCGTGCTGGCGCAGGGTAAGGAGTACACGCCTCCGCAGGTTTCGGCGCTGATTTTGCAGAAGCTGAAGAAGGCGGCGGAAGACTACCTGGGCGAGAAAGTGACCGAGGCGGTGATCACCGTGCCCGCTTACTTTAACGACGCCCAGCGGCAAGCCACGAAAGACGCCGGGCAGATCGCCGGCCTCGACGTGAAGCGCATTATCAACGAGCCTACGGCGGCGGCGCTGGCTTATGGGCTCGACAAAACTAAAGACGAGTTGATCGCCGTGTACGACTTTGGCGGCGGAACTTTCGACATTTCGATTCTGGAAGTGGGCGAGGGCGTAATTGAAGTCAAGGCGACCAATGGCGACACGCACCTGGGCGGCGACAACATCGATCAGCGGCTGGTGGATTGGTTGATTGATGAGTTCAAGAAAGATGAAGGGCTCGACCTGCGCGCCAAAGGGAACGAGATGGCGTTGCAGCGTCTGCGTGATGCGGCCGAGCGGGCGAAGATCGAGCTTTCTACCACCATGGAAACCGAGATCAATCTGCCGTTTATCACGGCGGATGCGAGCGGCCCGAAGCATCTGGTGAAGAAGCTGACGCGGGCGAAGCTGGAGTCGATGGTGGAAGACATCATCCAGAAGTCGGTTGGCCCTTGCAAGCAGTGCATGAAGGATGCGGGCGTGGATGCCAGTAAGATCCAGGAAGTGGTGCTGGTCGGCGGGCAGACTCGTATGCCGCGCATCCAGGCGCTGGTGAAGGAGTTGTTTGGCAAGGAAGGCCACAAGGGAGTGAATCCCGACGAGGTGGTGGCGATTGGGGCGGCGATTCAGGGCGGCGTGCTCGGCGGCGAGGTGAAAGACCTGCTGCTGCTGGACGTGACTCCGCTGTCTTTGTCGATTGAGACTCTGGGGGGCGTGGCTACTCCGATGATTCCGCGGAACACTACGATTCCGACTAAGAAGACGGAGACGTTCTCGACCGCGGCCGATAATCAGACCTCGGTTGAGGTACATGTGCTGCAGGGCGAGCGTCCGATGGCTGCGCAGAACCGGACTCTGGGCAAATTCCATCTGACCGGAATTCCGACGGCGCCGCGTGGCGTGCCTCAGATTGAGGTGACGTTCGACATCGACGCCAACGGCATCCTGAACGTGACCGCGAAAGATACGGCCACGCAGAAGGACCAGAAGATTACGATCACTTCGTCTTCTGGACTGTCCAAGGAAGAAGTTGAGCGCATGGCCAAAGAAGCGGATGCGCATGCGGCCGAGGACAAGGCTCAGCGCGACGCGATCGACGCCAAGAACCAGCTCGACAGCATGCTGTACAACGTCGAGAAGATGCTGCGCGAGAACGGGGATAAGATCTCCGGCTCGGAGCGTGGCGACGTGGAGAATGCTGTGGCCGATGCCAAGAAGGCGCTGGAATCGAACGATAAAGCGCAGATGGATAAGGCTCGCGAGAACCTGACCAAGGCTTCGCACAAGCTGGCCGAGGAGATGTACAAGGCGGCGCAAGCAAAGGGCGGTCCCGCTGGCGGGCCGGGGGCTGGGCCAACGGACGGGGCTGGTGCAGCTCCGGGCGCGAACGGCGGCGGTCAGAAGAAAGATGAAGGCGTGATCGACGCTGAGTATGTGGATGTGGAGGATAAGAAGTAAGCGAGCTGCTAGCTTCTCAGCTTGATTCGGGTGGCGCGGGCTCTTGCCCGCGTCATCCGTTTGTGGGGTTGCAGTGTTCGGGGTTTTGGAGAAAATCGAAAATGGATTTCCAGGTGAACGAGCAAACTTATTTCTTAAGTCTTGCCGAAGATGCGAAGCAGTGGGAGGTTTTTGTCTCGACGCCGGCGGGCGCCATGTCGATCCCGGTTTACGTGGACGCGGCAGGGTCCGAGTCCCCGATCGTGATACAAGAGGAGAAAGAGAAGCGGAGTCTAGTGAACTGATCTGCGCGTTTCGCTTCGCGAAGGGAACTCCGCTCAGGACGACAGACTAATCTAAATGGCCACAACGTCCAAGAAAGACTACTACGAAATACTCGGGGTAAAGAAGTCTGCCTCGGCCGAGGAGATTCGCAAGGCGTTTCGCAAGCTGGCGCGGAAGTACCATCCGGACGTAAATCCTGGGGACAAGTCTGCGGAGGAGAAGTTTAAGGCGCTCTCCGAGGCGAACGACGTTCTCAGCGATCCCAAGAAGCGGAAAATCTACGACCAGGTTGGGTTCTACTCCGACAATATCGACCCGGCTACGGCCGAGGCTTATGCGCGGGGCGGAGGAACGGGCGGATATGCAGGAGGCTCGCCGGGAGGATTTTCTGGGCGGCGGAGCAGGCGGGCAAGGCGTGCCCTTTGATTTCAGCGGATTCGATTTTTCGGATTTGAATGACGCCGCGGGGCGCGGCCGGCGAAGCGGAGGCGGGGGTGGATTCCGGGACATCTTCTCGGGAATCTTCGGGGGCGGAGGACGCGGAGCCACGGCTACTGAGATTGAGCCGGAGCCGGGCACCGACCTCGAATATCAGGTCAATGTGCCGTTCTGGACGGCGATCCGCGGCGGCGTGATGCGGTTGAATATTACGCGCCAGGATATCTGCACGAATTGCCACGGACAGGGTTATACCGAGGCACCGGGAAAATGTCCGGAATGCGACGGAACTGGTCAGATCACCCAGACCGGCGGCCGGATGAAGTTTAACGTGCAGTGTCCGCGCTGCCAAGGGACCGGGAAGAATATTTCGACTTGTCCAACATGTCACGGTGAAGGAACGGTCAACCGCACTGAGCCGCTGGAAGTGCGCATCAAGGCGGGGACGCGCGATGGGCAGCGCATCCGGCTGGCTGGCAAGGGCAACGCCGGCTCTCATGGGGGTCCGGCTGGCGACCTGTATGTGATCATCAGGATCGGGGAGCATCCGGTTTTCCGGCGTGAGGGGGACGACATTTATCTGGCTGTGCCAGTTACGGTCACGGAGGCGGCGCTGGGCGCGAAGATCGAGGTTCCGACCATCGACGGGCGGGCGCTGCTGAAGATTCCTCCGGGGACGCAGTCAGGGCAGAAGCTGCGGCTGCGCGAGAAGGGCGTGCCCTCGGCCACCAAGGACGGGGTACGCGGAGACGAGATAGTCGAGATCACGGTGACTGTGCCCATGCCTCGGGACGAGCGCACCAAGGAACTGCTGCGCGAGTTGGCGAAGCTTAATCCAGAAGACCCTCGGGAAGAGCTTTGGAAGAAAGTCTGACCTCCAGGTTGTCGAATTGGGAACCGGCGGAAATATTTACCACGGGGAGCACGGGGTTTCACGGAGTAAACCTCTAGATTTGTGATAGACCGTTCCGATGGCTGCGCGAGTCTCCTGCCTTAAGCCCGTTCGGGTTAACCAAGTTTCTGGGGCGGTTGTATCATCCGCGATGCACGTCCACGCCGTGCTGGGACCTGGGTTGCTGGAAAGTGCCTATCAAGCCTGTCTCGCTCATGAACTGCGAAAGCGCGGATTCGCGGTCGCCTGTCAAGTTGGATTGCCGGTAGTGTTCGACGGGGAAAAGATTGAGCTTGGATACCGCATCGACCTGGTCGTTGAGAACGTGGTTATCGTCGAAGTAAAGAGCGTGGAAGCAATCCATCCGGTGCACCAGGCACAGATCTTGTCATACATGCGATTGAGCGGCATAGGAGTCGGGCTGCTCATTAATTTTAATGTGAAGAGCCTGCGCGATGGGGTCAAGCGCATGGTTGATGGCGACAGTTGGGAAAAGTAGGCGGGTTACCCCGTGTGACTCCGTGGTCCCCGTGGTATTCACTCATGCAAGGCGCCGCCTGACCTTCTCGTTACCTCCGACCCCGACCCCCTGACAAAACTTTTCGAAAAATCTCCACATTTTTCTTGCATCTGTGGAAAATTCCCGTAATCTCAACATTGCGAACTAACTCCAGCGTGATTTCTGGAATCTAACCAAACCAGAAAGCTCGAGCACGCTTTACGAAAGAATGGCCAGCCGCTGCGGAGTAGCTGAGAGTGAGTCGCTTGAGGAGGAACACATCGAAATTGGCAACAGCTAGCGCCCCGCGTCAACAACTCGAAAACCCCCAGCCTCTCGCCGCCGTACCCAACCGGAACCCGATAGTCCCCAAGAAGTTCGTCCGCCTCACGCTGTGGCCTCTGGTCGCCGCCACCTTCTTTATGGTGTCGGGCGGAACCTATGGCACAGAAGAAATTGTGCACGGCGCCGGCTACGGACGCGGCATCCTGATCCTGCTGCTCACGCCGCTGCTCTGGAGCCTACCCACGGCCTTCATGATTGGTGAACTTTCGAGCGCGCTGCCCTATGAAGGCGGCTACTACGCCTGGGTGCGACGCGCCATGGGAAATTTCTGGGGATTTCAGGAAGCCTGGCTTTCGCTGGTTGCGTCCATTTTCGATATGGCGATTTATCCCACCCTGTTTGTGGCCTATCTCACGCGGATGTTCCCATGGTTCCAGCAGGGAAATCGCGGATGGTGGGTCGCATTCGCGGTGGTGGTGGCGTGCGCGCTGCTGAATATTGCCGGCGTGAAGGTGGTTTCGCTCACTTCGCTGTGGCTGTTCTTCGCGCTGTCGGCGCCCTTCGTGGCAATCGTGGTGCTGGCGCCTTTCAAGATGGGCGCGCTGGCGAACGCCGTGACTAAGCCGACCACTTCCGGCGTCAACATTCTCGGCGGGTTGCTCATCTGCATGTGGAACTACATGGGCTGGGACAACGCCTCGACCATTGCAACCGAAGTCGAAAAGCCGCAGCGGACGTATCCGCGCGCCATGCTGGTAGCGGTCTGCATTGTGGCCTTCAGCTACGTGCTTCCCTTCGCCGCCATGTGGATGACGGGCCTGACCTCCACTGCGTGGGAGACCGGGTCATGGGCTGACATCGCCGGCCTGCTGGGCGGGCCGCTGCTGCGCATCGGAGTGGTTCTCGGCGGCGTCATCAGCGCTTTTGGCATGTTCAATGCGCTGGTGATGAGCTATTCGCGCCTGCCGCTGGCGATGGCGCAGGACGGCATGCTACCCGGCATTTTCGCCAAGCTGCAGAAGAAATCGCGCGCGCCATGGGTGGCGATCATCGCTCTGGCCATGTGCTGGGCGATGTGCCTTGGCTTGGGCTTTGCCCGGTTGGTGACGCTCGACATCCTTCTCTACGGCTTCAGCCTGCTGCTGGAATTTGTTGCGCTGGCCGTGTTGCGCTTCCGCGAACCGAATTTGGCGCGTCCCTTCCGCGTTCCCGGCGGATTGTTTGGGGCGATCGCCATTGGAATCCCACCCATGCTGCTGCTGGTTTTCTCCATCATCCGCAGCGAGCATGAGCAGGTGTGGAACATGAGTTCGTTCGCCTTCGGCATGATTCTGATCGCGGCGGGATTTGTGGCCTACGCGGTCAATCACTTGTTGAAACCACAGGGATGGGCCGCAATCCCGGAAGAAAGAGCGCAGCCCACGGCTTAGCGGTTTTGCGGACACGAGAAAAAAGAGGACGGAGAAACTCCGTCCTCTTTGGAGTTATAGTGATGCTCCTACCCCGACAGTTCCGAATATTCTGAACTAGGCAGCTGCCTCAGCTGTGTCCCGCAGACTCTTCACCTTGTCGTGGGCTTTCTGCACGCTTGCAGCCTGACGGCGAACGATCTCCGCCACGCCGGTCGGCAACGTTCCAGTCAGGGCCTTCTTGTAGGTGTCTTTGGCGCTGTCCTCGCCTTTTTCCACCGACTCGAGAATGGCTTTGTCGCCGGCGCCCATGGTGACTTTTGTGTCGATCCATGCGCGGTGAAGGGTTGCTGAAGCAGAGCCCGAGACCTTTTTCCCTGGCTCACCCAGCTTCGCCAGTTCGGCCTGCAGTTCCTGGGCAAAGCGTCCCCGTTCCATGGCCTGCTCGTTGAAGTAGGCTTTCAGGTCGTTCCGCTTCACATGAGAGGCGGCATCCTGATAGCCCTTCTGTCCGTCTTTGCAAGTTTCAATGAGAGCTTCTACCACGCTGACAGCATTATTTTGGTCCATGATTTTCCTCCTGCGATTTGGATGCCCTCGAAGCGCAAGGGTTTGGCGCGATTCTTCCGCTGATATTCCGTAGTTAATATTAAGAAGAAAACGATCCTGCTAGAATCGAGCCGAGGAAACTATGACCAAACGGAAATCTAAAGGCGCCTACATGATTTCCTCAGTCGCCGACATGTATGGAATTCATCCCCAGACCCTTCGCCTGTACGAGCGCGAGGGGTTGCTCAAGCCATCGCGCACCGAGGGCAACACGCGGCTTTACACCGACGAAGACCTGCAGCGGTTGGAGTTCATCCTGTCGCTGGCGCGCGACCTGGGCGTGAACATCAGCGGCATGGCCATCATCCTGCAAATGCGCGAGCGCATGGAAGAGATGCAGCGCCAGATCCAGGAGTTCGTGCAATACATCCAGCAGGAAGTGCTCACCCGCGCCAATGCGGCAGCTGATCCGTCGAAGGGCGCGATTGTGCCGGTGCGAAGGCCGATGGTGGTGCCTTCGGGGCAGCCTGCAGGAAACGGAAATAATCCATCCATTTCTATCTCCTGTCCTCCTGAGCGAGTCGTGAGCTGAACGCCATAGCACTGCGCGTGCGCAGCCGAGAATTCCCTCGTTCCAAGTGAACCTACCTCAGAGTTTATGCTGGACTGCCTCGTAATAGCACTCAGTAGATTTCCGTGGATGCTCGCGCTTGGATGCATCATCCTGGGCAATCATTGTACTCAGCGCGCTGACGACGCCAGCAGATAGGCGGGTTTGCATGCTGCCTCCTCGACACTCTGTTACGAGGATTTTACAGGCGAGTGGTCCAGTTTTGGACGAGTATTATGGAGAGTCACAGCCATGCTTCCTTTCAAGCTCGTCTACAGCGACGGCTACTACCTGCCCATCGGCGAGCACCTGTTTCCGGCCCAGAAATACCGGCTCGTCCGCGACCGGTTGCTGGCGAGTGGTGTTGCTGACGCGACGGACTTTCTCGAACCTAAACCGGCCAGCGATCAGGATATTCTGCTGGTTCATACGCAAGAGTATGTACACAAGCTGAAGACCGGCACGCTCACCCCGCGCGAAGAGATGGAACTGGAGATTCCCTACTCGCGCGAACTGGTGGACGCGTTCTGGCTGGCGGCCGGGGGGTCAATCCTGGCGGCGCGGCAGGCTTTGAGCGACGGCGTCGGCATCAGCATTGGCGGCGGATTTCATCATGCCTTCCCCAATCACGGCGAAGGCTTCTGCATGATTCACGATGTGGCCGTCGCCATCCGGCGGCTGCGGCGCGACAACAAAATTCGCAACGCCATGACCGTGGATTGCGATGTGCACCAGGGCAACGGCACGGCGGCGATTTTTGCCGGGACACGAAGTGCTGGAGAGCCGCTGCCTTCCACGGGTCCTGCGATGCCGGGTTCGCCGCCTCAGTCGTCCATGCGAAGCTCAGTGCTGCCGGGCAAGATGCGCGGAGCACACCCTGGCGACGTCTTCACCATTTCGCTGCATCAGCACGACAACTATCCGCTGTGGAAGCCACCGTCCTCCATTGACGTGGACCTGCCCGATGGGGTCGAGGATGACGACTACCTGGCGTGGCTCGACAACGCGCTGAGTTCGGGGCTGAGGCAATTCGAGCCTGATCTGATCTGTTATATCGCCGGCGCTGATCCGTACCGTGAAGACCAGCTGGGCGGGCTGTCCCTGACGATTGACGGATTAAAGCGACGCGACGAGCTTGTATTTCGTGTAGCCCGTGCCCGCAACATCCCTGTGATGGTGACCTACGCCGGCGGCTATGCGCGGAACGTGGCAGACACTGTGACCATTCACTCGAATACCGTGATCGCAGCGAAGGAAGTGTTCTCATAACCACGACTCACGTAGCCCCGGACGCATTCGTCCGGGCGGTTTTCGGAAGGCCCGTCGAGCCGAGCACACAGTCAATCCCCGCGGAGCGGACGAATGCGTCCGCCCTACGTGTGCAGCGCTGCTAAAATAGCCTTAGCCTATGTTCGAGAACTTACAGGAAAAACTGCAACGCGCGTTCAAGTCGCTTCGCGGCCAGGCCCGGCTTAGCGAAGAAAATATCGCGGAGGCTCTACGCGAAATCCGGCTGGCGCTACTGGAAGCCGACGTCAACTTCAAAGTGGTCAAGGAATTGATTGACCGCATCCAGGCCAAGGCCGTGGGCCAGGAAGTGCTGACCGCTCTTTCTCCCGGCGAGCAGGTCATCAAGATCGTGCGCGACGAACTGGTCGAGACCCTCGGCAAAGACACGGCACGCATGAAGTTCGCGTCGCAACCGCCTACGGTTGTGCTGATGGCCGGGCTGCAAGGCTCCGGCAAGACCACCACCTCGGGCAAGCTGGCGAACTGGTTCAAGGTTGGCGGTCATCGTCCGCTGCTGGTTTCGGTGGACGTCTATCGTCCCGCGGCGCGCGAGCAGCTAAAAGTTGTGGCGCAGGCCATCAAGGCACACATTTACGAAGGCGAAGTGGGCGAGGCAAATACTGCGACAGTCGAGCGGCTCGTGAAAGAAGCCCGCCGGGAGGCCATCGTCTCTGGCTGCGACGTTCTCATCGTCGATACCGCCGGCCGTCTGCACATTGACGACGAACTGATGAACGAGATGCAGTCGCTGAAGAAGCTGCTGAATCCCTCGGAGATTCTGTTCGTCGCCGACGCCATGACCGGACAGGACGCGGTGCGCTCCGCCGACGAGTTTCACAAAAAGCTTTCGCTCACCGGCGTCATCCTCACCAAGATGGATGGCGACGCCCGCGGCGGCGCAGCGCTTTCCATCCGGCAGGTCACGGGGCAGCCCATCAAGTTCATTGGCGTGGGCGAAAAGTACGATGCGCTGGAGCCGTTTCATCCGGATCGCATCGTGTCGCGCATTCTCGGCATGGGCGACATCCTTTCGCTGATCGAGCGCGCTGAATCGCAGATCGACAAGAAAAAAGCGCAGGAGATGGCCAGCAAGGCGCTCAGCGGCGATGGCTTCTCGCTGGAAGATTTTCGCGACCAGTTGCGGCAAGTAAAGAAGATGGGCTCGATCAAGAGCCTGATCGGAATGATGCCGAGCATCGGCCCGTTCTCTGGCCTGCAAAAAGCGGCCGACAACGTCGATGAAAAACAGATCAACCGCGTCGAAGCCATCATCAACTCGATGACCATGCACGAACGCAATCATCACGAAGTGATCAACGGCAGCCGCCGCAAGCGTATCTCCCGCGGCTCGGGCACCACAGTGCAGGAAGTGAACAACCTGCTTCGCCAATACGCGCAGATGAAGAAGATGTTCAAGCAGATGGGCAAGCCGAGTTTTGCGCGGAGAATGGCGGGGATGAAGCTGCCGGGGATATAAGGGGAAAGCGGTTGCTGGTTGTCAGTTGCCGCCTGCCAGTTGATCCCTTAGCAGCCTAGAAACCTCTGGCAACTGACGGCTGGCAACTGGCGGCTGCTCTTATGAAATGGCGATCTCTCGAAGAGTCGTCTCCGGAAACTGACGTTCGTCCGCTGCGCGACATTCTTGCCGAGCGCAAGGAACTGATCGCGAAATACGTTCCGGCAGAGACACAAGCTGTTCACGCTCGTGCCATCGCGGAACTGAAGCAACGGCGTTTAGCCGCGAATATTCTGCCTGTCGGATCGACGATTCCGGAATTCCAGCTTCAAGATCACGACGGCAAGAGCATCTCTTCTTCCGACTTGCTCGCGAAAGGACGCCTCGTGCTCTGCTTCATCCGCGGGCGCTGGTGCCCGTTCTGCGTCGGCCAGATGGAAGCGATGAATCTCATCCTGCCAGAGATTGAGCAGGCAGGCGCAACGCTCGTGGCAATTTCTCCGCAGACCGTACAGCAATCTTTCTTCATGCGCGACCAGCACAAGCTGCGCTTCCCACTGCTTTCTGATGCGGGAAACAAAATCGCGCGGCAGTTCGGGCTCACCTACCGCGTGCCCGGTGAACAGCAGGCAATCTATCAACGCGCTTTCGTCAACCTGCCCTTTGTGAATGGAGATGCCAGTTGGGAGTTGCCGATCCCGGCGACCTACATCATCGACCGCGATGGCACTGTGCTCTACGCTTCGGCGAATGAGGATTACACGGAGCGACCCGAACCTGAGGACATCGTACGTTTCCTAAGTGCATCGCGGCTAAGCCCGCGTAGTAGGGGTTTACGCGCGCTAAGCGCTTCCACGGTGGTGCGAACCCTTACGGCACGCCTGAAGGTCGTGCCCTTCCCGATCGCACAGCAATGCACGGCGCTGTCTGAATCCGCAGCTTTCGGTACACTTGGAACATGCGCGAATTCCAAAGCTGGCAACTGGCAACCGGCAACTGGCAACTGCTCTATGAACTATATCTACGGCATCAACGCCGTCACGCGAGGCGCTCAAGGCCCGCGGACGCGCTTTCCAGTGGGTCGGCATGGCGAAAGAGCGGCACGACATCCGCCTGCAGCGCATGATCGAAGACTGCCGCAAGCTCGGCGTGCCGGTGAAATTTCTGACGCGCACCGAACTCGACCAGATGGCCGGCAGGGCGGCGCACCAGGGAGTGGTCGCCGTCACCTCGGCCAAACAATATAGCGATCTCGATGACGTGGTCGGCGCCAAACGCGGGCAATATTCCTTTGTCATCGTGCTTGATGGCGTGGAAGATCCGCACAATCTGGGCGCGCTCCTGCGCACTGCCGACGCCGCTGGCGCCGATGGCGTGGTCATTCCCGAACGCCGCGCCGCCCCGGTTACCGGCACGGTCACAAAAACCTCTGCCGGAGCCAGCGAGTACTTGCCCATCGCGAAGGTTACCAACATCGCCCGCACGGTCGAAGAATTGAAAGAGCGCAATATCTGGACGGTCGGTCTCGACGAGCGCGGCCCGCAGACCTACGACGCCCTCGATTACAACATGGATTGCGCGCTGGTTCTCGGCGCGGAAGGCAAGGGCCTGCACGACCTGGTAAAGAAGAAGTGCGATTTTCTGGTTTCGATTCCGATGCTGGGAAAAGTCCCTTCGCTGAATGTATCGGTCGCGGGAGCGGTCGTGATGTATGAAATCGTGCGGCAGCGGCGCGCACGCGAACAGATAAAGAAACAGAGGCGCTCTGCGGGTGCGAAATGAAGTTGCGCAGCCTGCGTTTTGCTTTCTCTGTGTTCTCTGCGCCTCCGTGGTGAATGCGTTTTCTCTCGACCGCGAAGCCTTTACCTTCACCAGCTACGACCTGAATGTCCGCGTCGAGCCCGAGCAGCAGCGGCTTGGGGTTCGCGGCAAGATCACTCTGCGGAATGATTCGGCGACGCCGCAGAAGATCGCGGTGCTGCAGATTTCCTCTTCGCTCGACTGGCGTTCCATCAAGGCCGGCGGCAAGCCATTGCAGTTCGTCTCGCAACCTTACACCTCCGATATCGATCACACGGGAGCGCTTTCGGAAGCGATCGTGACCTTGCCCGAGGCAGTCGCGCCCAAAGGCACGGTCGATCTCGAGATCGCCTACGAAGGCGTCATCGTGCTCGATGCCACGCGGCTTACACGGATCGGCACCCCGGAAGACGCGGCTAACAGCACAGACTGGGACCAGATCAGCACGAAATTCACCGCGGTGCGCGGAGCGGGATATGTGGCGTGGTACCCGATCGCCACCGAAGCGGCGACTCTTTCCGAAGGCAACAGACTTGTTCGAGGTTTTGGGCCGGTGGAAAGCGCGAGAAGTCAGCCTCGACGATGCACTTGCAGATTCGCAGGAGCACGGCGAAGGCGAACCGCCGAGCTCCTGGTCAGCGGCGACGAGCATGCCCACGGTCACACGAGAGGGAGCCCCAACATTTCGGTCTCCGATTGCACTTACCAGTCGCTCGGGCTGATCGTGCCGACCTTTGTGATTGCGAACTATCGGATCGTCGAGCGGCCGACATCACAGTTCACTACTTTCGCGGCCACGACATCCGCCGCAAGCCTACGCGGATGCCGCGGAGAAAACCGTGCCCCTCATTGCCGAATGGTTTGGAGCACCGCGGAGAAAAGCGGAAACCGCCGACCTCGCCGATCCGAACGCAGCGCCGTTTGAGAGCGGCGCGTTCTTGCTCACTCCGCTAACGAGCACTGATGCCAAATGGCCGGCTTGCCGCCGCCCACCAACTCACTCACGCGGCGTTCTCCTCGCCGCGCCCGTGGATCAACGAGGGCCTCGCCCACTTCGCGCAGGCACTCTATCTGGAACACCAGAATGGACGCCAGGCTGCGCTCGATTACATGGGATTGCACCGTTCCGCACTCAGCGCGGCCGAGAACGAAAAGCAGAAACAGCGACCGCTCCCAGATCAGAAGATGAGGTCAATCGCTCTCTGGTCAACACCGACGACGAGGAACTTTACCGCAGCAAAGCAATGTGCGTGTGGTGGATGCTGCGCGACATGATCGGCGACCAGGCGTTGAAGAAAGCTCTCGCGTCGTACCGTCCCGAGCAGGACAAAGAACCTTCTTACCTGCAGCGCTTGATCCAGGCGCAGACGCAGCGCGATCTGGAGTGGTTCTTCGACGATTGGGTTTATCGCGACCGCGGCTTGCCCGACTTCAAAGTGGAGTCGGCGTTTGTGCGCAAGACGTTGCCCGTAGGCTACATGCTCACCATCACCGTGGACAATTTGGGCGCGGCGGGAGCCGAGGTTCCACTCACAGTGAAGTTTGCTGGCGGAGAAATCACGAAGCGACTGGTGGTGCGCGGCAAGAGCAATGCGTGATTCGCGTCGAGGTACCGAAACCACCGGAAGAAATTGTGGTCAACGACGGCAGCGTGCCCGAGAGCGATACGACGAACAACGTGTTCAAGATTGAGCGCGAGCTGCGAAGTGATGCGGAAGTCATGGTCAGTGGTCAGTGGTCGTCTAGTGGCAATAAGGATCTTGCTGGCCACTGCATCACCGGCCAGTACTGTCCGGTTAAAAGTCTACTAAACTGCATATAGGTTATGAGCTTCGTCTCCATTAATCGCGTTCCGTCGATGCGAAAACAGCTGCAAAAATCGGCGTTTTCTCGAAAAGCGTCATGCTCAAAATTTGCATGATGTCGCTCAAGTGTTCGCCTCCAGATGGAGGCGCTTTCTGCAGGATGGCCACCAGACAGATAGCTGCTGATCGCGATCCAGATTTGGGTCTTCACCGCGTTGTGCGAGGTGCCGTAAAAGGCTCTTGATGCGCAGGTTTTGTTTGATCCACTTGAAGAACAACTCCACCTGCCAGCGGCATCGATACAGATCGGGCGATCGTCGAAGGCCGACAGCTCGAAAATTGTTGGTCAGAAACATCAGGCGCTTGTCGTGTGTCGGCGATCGACAGTAGCTAATGCGCCGCAGCCGTGTCGGGATAGTCCGGCGGCGGTAGGACCACGCCAGCGACGATGGTTTGATCGCTGCGCAGGCCCGTGGTTTTGTCCACCGGCCGCGAGACGCCACGCCGGGTATAATCGAGGTTCTTTTTGCGCCCGGGTGACGAAGAAAGCCCGCGTGCTCGTGAAGCGTAGCAGCCGCGGAAATCGATGTAAGCGCGATCCATCACATAGAAGGCGCCCGCCTCGGGGGCAAGCTCATCGAGCAGATTCACATCGTGCACCTGCGCGCCGTGACCCGGATAAAACAAGGAATATTGCCGCGCAGATCGATCAGCGTATGCAGCTTGAGCGCGTGCTGCGCCGACTTGTAGCGCGCCCAGGGAAACAGCGTCATACACAGATCGATGGTCGTCGAGTCCAAGGCGTAGACCGTGTGGGCCAAGTCGAGCCGCAGATCTTCGCGGCCATACAGCTGCCGCGCCTGGCGATGAGTACTTCGGCGAAGTCGGCATAGATGCGCCAGTCGCGATTTTCGTTGGCGTCGGCCAGAGTGCTGCGCGACACCGTGCCGCGAATGCCCACGTGATACAGTTGGCGGTCTTGCGAGCGCAGACAGGCTTCGATGTCGCGCAGGCTGTCGCGGTAGGTCAATTGCGCAAACGCCATGCACAGAAACTGGTCCAAGCAGGAAAAACTCGCACCCGATAGTTGCCGTCGTAGCGCTGCACACATTGCGAAACTCGGGGATGGAGAGATGGTCCATCAGTTGGCGAACAGAGATTGTCCCTGTTCATGTGATCGCAATTCAAATCGATCACCGCCCTTTCCACCTAAGTTCCTATATGCCATTGATTTATAACCGTTCAACGAATTCTTAACCGGACACTAGTGATCACTGACCACTGACCACTTTTTTGATTGTGAAGGTTGCCAGCGCTTCCAACTTCGCCGCCGCCGCGCCGGAATCGATCGACTGCGCAGCCAGCGGAATCCCATCTGCCAGATGATCGACGCGTCCGGCCGCCACCAGAGCGGCTGCGGAGTTCAGCAAAACCACATCGCGGCGGGGAGATTTCTTTCCGCCTAAAACCTCGCGAACGATCGCGGCATTTTCGGCCGCATCGCCGCCGGAAATATCTGCGAGCGTTGCCCGCTTCATGCCGAACTCCTCCGGCTCAACCTCGTAGGTCCGGACAATTCCGTCGCGAGCTTCGGCAACGCGAGTCGGACCGGTGATGGTGATCTCGTCAAGTCCGTCGAGGCCGTGCACCACCAGAGCGCGATGCAGCCCCAACATGCTGAGCGCTTCGGCCAGCTTTTCAACCATCTCGAGCGCGTACACACCTACGACTTGTCCTGAAGCGTGCGCGGGATTGGTGAGCGGGCCGAGCAAGTTGAACATGGTGCGCAGCCGCAACTCGCGCCGCACTTTCTGCACCTGCTTCATCGAGGAATGCAGATCGGGCGCGTACAGAAAACAAATTCCGATTTCGCGCAGGCATTGAGCGGCGCGCTCGGGAGTTAATTGGATTTTCACTCCCAGCGCTTCCATCACATCCGCCGAGCCGCACTTCGAGCTGATGCTGCGGTTGCCGTGCTTGGCCACGCGCACACCGGCTCCCGCAGTGACGAACGCTGTGGCGGTTGAAATGTTGAAGGTTCCGCTGGCATCGCCGCCAGTGCCGCTGGTATCGACGAGAGATGACTCGACCAGCGCGTCGCGGCCCGTGCCGCTGACGTCAAGAGCGCCGCCTGGCCGCAGCGTCATCTCCGGCAAGCGAAAGAGGTAAGGGCGTGGCCGCGGCGCGAATCGCTTCGGCGAAGCCAACGATCTCTTCCACCGTTTCGCCCTTCATGCGCAGAGCCACAAGCAGCGCCGCTATCTGCGCGTCGCTGCACGTTGCCCGCAAGCACCTCCGCCATCACTTCGCGCGCTTCCGCGCGCGCCAGCGATTGGCCGTGATTGGCAATACGATGGAGGGCATCAAGGATCATCTCAGCCGGAATTGTACGGGATAACTGCTGATACAACAGAATGACAAACCAGCTATACATTGATGGCGGGACCCTTCAGTCTGGGCAGGAAGTATTCGTGCCAGCTCTCTGGCAGCTCGGCCGTAGCAATCGCCTTTCGCAAGAGATCCCGGTTGTATCTGTCTCGCGCGAAAAGCTGATTCATTTCAGCGATGGTAATACCACCTCGATTCCGCGAGATCAGCTCGATGGAGTCGCCCTCACCAATTCGCCCTCATGTTCTACCGAAAAATAAAATCCACTACCGTCCGCTGACCAGAAAGCGCTCGATCATGTCATCCCGCTGAAATTTTGCCGCCAGTTTGTAACAGGGCATGCGCGGCTGACGGACCATCAGCAGTGGCCGAACCGACTTCAAGCCGGTCGCCAACGTGAAGTTCGTCCTCTTCAAGACCCACGGTTGTAAAATTTTCGCCGAACGCGCCCCATGGCAAGTCCATTCCCAGGCAGTTCCTTTCGCCAATATTCGTAGTGCTCGGAAGGGATAAGCGTAGACCGCTTTGTAGGGCCCTCCGTGGACGCTGAGGTCGGCCTGCTGATCGCCATCGAGGTTCAAAGTGCGCAGCGCCACCCGGCCGCTCACGGGCTTCTTGAAGATGCCGGTACTGATCGCTGCTCCCTTGTACATCGTTAATCGTGGCCGTGCGACATTTAGCGAAATTAATTTCATGATTCGTGTCCCTGCACCGATCGGGTTCAGTTCCGACACGTCCGACCGTTGCCTCCCGATTTAGGCTTAGATGTGCTCCTCCTTCGAAAAGACGCGCACCATCCGTTTGCTCCAATCCATGCCACTTCTATAAAATCAAGAGTTTGCTGCCCTCAGTCGAAAGCCGCAAGCAGGTTCCTTCCGATTCTTAGCTGACGAGCGACGACTGCCATTATGAAAATCCATGAGTACCAGGGAAAAGGAATTCTTAAGAAGTATGGCGTGACCGTGCCGCGCGGAACCATGGCGACTTCGCGCGAAGAAGCCGAAGCCGCGGCCAGGGAACTACTCAGCTCCGGCGCGACGCGGAGTGGTGGTCAAAGCTCAGATTCATGCCGGCGGGCGCGGCAAAGGCGGAGGCGTAAAGATCGCCAAGTCTGTCAGCGAAGCGGGAGATATCGCCGAGAAGATGCTGGGCATGAAGTTGGTGACGCATCAGACGGGCCCGGAAGGCCGCATTGTGCGCCGGTTGCTGATTGAAGAAACTCTGCCCATCGAAAAAGAATTGTACCTGGGAATTCTGGTCGACCGCGCGGAAGGCAAACCGGTGTTTATGGCTTCGGCTGCGGGAGGAATGGAAATCGAGCAAGTAGCGGCAGAAACTCCTGACGCCATTCTGAAGCAGCACATCGATCCCGGCATGGGCCTCGAGGCTTTTCAGGCGCGCAAGATGGCTTTCAAGCTGGGACTCAACGCCAGGCAGATCAATCCCGCGGTGCAATTTCTCTCGAATCTCTACAAGGCGTTTCTCGATACCGACGCTTCGCTCGTCGAAATCAACCCCTTCATTACCACCACCGACGGCCGGCTTTTCGCGCTCGACGCCAAGCTGACCTTCGACGACAACGCGCTTTTCCGGCATCCTGACATTCGTGAGCTGCGCGATATTACGGAGGAAGATCCGCTCGAGGTTGAAGCCTCGAAGTACAGCCTGAACTACATCAAGCTCGACGGAAGCGTGGGCTGCATGGTCAATGGCGCGGGACTGGCGATGGCGACGATGGATATCATCAAATACGCCGGCGGCATGCCCGCGAATTTTCTCGACGTGGGCGGCGGAGCGAATGCCGAGCAGGTCGCGCATGCCTTCGAAATTCTGCTCAGCGACAAGAGCGTGAAAGCGGTGCTGATCAACATTTTCGGCGGCATTCTGCGCGTGGATACGCTGGCGACCGGCGTGGTGGAAGCCGCAAAGAAAACCAATATCAAGCTTCCCGTGGTGCTGCGCCTCGAAGGCACGAATGTGGACGAAGGCAAGAAGATCCTGATGGAATCGGGATTCAACTTCGTAGTATGCGACACCATGAAGGATGCGGCCGACAAAGTTGTGGCCGCGGCTCGCGGGGTTTAGGAAGTTCCACCCTGTCATCCCGAGCGAAGCGAGGGACCTTGGTGTTTGCCTGAGGCGGCATTACTCTCAGCGCAGGCAAGAACCAAGATCCCTCGCTTCTCTCGGGATGACAAGGGCCTGGAATGAAAGGGTCAGACAAGAGGAATCATCTTTATGGCAATTCTGGTTAACAAAAATACGCGCTTGATCGTGCAGGGCCTAACAGGACGCGAAGGCACCTTCCATGCCAAGGCCTGCGCGGCTTACGGAACGCAGGTGGTGGGCGGAGTGACGCCGGGCAAAGGCGGTACCACGCATGAAGGCTGGCCGATTTTCAACACGGTGCAGGAAGCCGTCGAGAAGACCGGCGCTGACACGACCATGATTTTTGTTCCTCCACCGTTCGCGGCCGACGCGATCATGGAGGCGGCCGACGCCGAACTCGACCTCATCGTCTGCATCACCGAGGGCATTCCTACGCTCGACATGGTCAAGGCCTGGGAGTTTCTGCAGAACCGGCGCTCGCGGCTGATCGGACCGAATTGCCCCGGCATTATTTCGCCGGGAAAATGCAAAATCGGAATTATGCCGGGGTCGATTCACAAAGAAGGATCGATCGGAATCGTATCACGCTCGGGCACGCTGACTTACGAGGCGGTGCATCAGCTAACGCAGCGCGGCATTGGACAGTCGACTGCGATCGGCATTGGCGGCGATCCGATTATCGGAACCAATTTCCTGGATGCGCTCGACCTGTTCAATCGCGATCCTCGAGACCGAAGCCGTGATCATGATTGGTGAAATCGGCGGCGATGCCGAAGAAACCGCGGCGGAATTTGTAAAGACGCAAGATGAAGAAGCCTGTCGTCGGCTTCATTGCCGGACAGACCGCGCCTCCGGGACGCCGCATGGGCCATGCCGGGGCGATCATCTCCGGCGGCAAAGGAACGGCGGCAGAAAAGATCAAGGCCATGGAAGCTGCGGGCATCCGCGTGGCAAAATCTCCCGCGGACATTGGGGAGACTCTGGCGGCGGCGCTGGGAGTGAAAGTTTAGTTGCCGCGAACGTCCGTCTTGCGCAAAACAGGTTGTCATCCGGAGCGCAGCGCGGGACCTCGGTTTTGCCTGAGGCGGCAGTACTGGTGGCGCGGGCTTGAACCGAGATCCCTCGCTTTGCTCGGGATGACAGTCCGCAAATTAATGGCGTGAGAAATTAGTAGCACGAAACTAATAACCAAGGACAAACAACTAACGACACTTATGAAAACTCTGCAACGCACTCTTACCATCGTGAAACCTGACGCCGTCGCCAAGAACGCGGTCGGCGACATCATCGAACAATTCGAAAAGAACGGCTTCCGCATTCTCGCCATGAAGATGCTGGAAATTTCCAAGCATCAGGCGGAGCAGTTTTATGCCGTGCATGCCAGCCGGCCGTTCTATGGGTCGCTCACGGAGTTCATGTCGAGCGGACCGATCGTCACTCTGGCTCTGGAAAAAGAAAATGCCATCGCCGATCTGCGCAAGCTGATGGGAGCCACCAATCCAGCCAACGCCGAGGAAGGCACCATCCGCAAAAAGTGGGCGTCGAGCATCGAGCACAACGCGATTCACGGCTCCGATGCCGAAGATACGGCGCGCTTTGAATTGAGTTTCTTCTTCGCGGGATACGAACTGGCGAAGTAGCGTTGGCGGCGCGGCGGCCCGATGTACGGCAAGATTTCTCTTCGTGGCGAGACGCTGGCAAGAGCCTGCCCTGAGCTTGGCGAAGAACGCCCGCGCCACACAAACTGTCCACACGAGCTACCCCAGCGGCTCGTACAGATTGCCTTCCACGCGGTCGGCCACTTTGGGCAGGTCTTTGCGGGCGTATTGCAGAAAATGCGGCGTGGCTGCGGTGGGCTTCGAGCGCGGCGTCATCTTTGTATTGCTCGTAGATGAAGAAGCGGCGCGGCTCGGTCTTGTGCCGGTGGACCTGGATACATAACGCAACCGGGTTCCTTGCGTGCCTCTTCGGTGAGCTTCGCAAAGATCGGGGCGACATCGGCATCGTGCCCCGCCTTCGCCATCCACGTCACCGCCAAAACCACCATCGTGCGCTCCTTACATAGTTCCTAGTGTCTTAGGGAAGGAATGATCGAAAGTCAAGGCTAGACTCTTCGGGAGGAGGCTGCCTTCATCTCCGTTGCAAATTCGTCCACGAAAATAATTTGATCCCGGTCAGGCCCGGTTGAGACCATGCCGACCTTCGCGCCAGTTTCCTTCTCCACGAACGCCAGGTATTCGCGAGCCGGCTTGGGCAACTTGCTCGAACTGGGTGATGCCCTGCGTGGAAGTCCGCCAGCCGGGCAATTTTTGATAAACGCACTCCAGCTTTTCGTAGCCGCTGGCTTGCGCAGGAATCTCCATCGTCTTCTTTCCGTCGACGATATAACCCACACAGACCGGAATCTCCGCCAGTTCATCGAGAACGTCCAGTTTGGTCACCACCAGCCACGAGATTCCGTTAATCATGCCAGCGTAGCGCAGCAGAGGCAAGTCCAGCCAACCCGTGCGCCGCGGACGCCCAGTAACCGCGCCAAATTCGTTGCCGCGCTTGCGCAATTGCTGGCCGGGTTCGCCCTTTTCTTCGCTGGGAAACGGACCCTCGCCAACGCGCGTGCAGTAAGCCTTGGTCAGCCCGATCACGGAATCGATCGCGTTCGGAGCCACGCCGGTACCGGTGGCCGCGCCTCCCGAAGTGGCGCTGGAGGAAGTCACGAAAGGATAGGTGCCGTGATCGATGTCGAGCATCGTACCCTGCGCGCCTTCAAACAAGATCGCCTCACCGCCGGCCAGCGCCTGGTTCAGCAGAACCGCCGTGTCGCATACGAAAGGCGCGATCTTCTCGGCCGCCGCAGCATATTCGGCGTACATTTTGTCGGCATCGAGCGGTTCGGAATTGAACAGCGCGTGGGCGATCATATTTTTCTCGCGCACCGCATTTTCGATGTGTTTCTTCAGCAGTTGCAGATCGAGCAAATCCGCTACTCGCAAGCCCGCGGCGTCCCATCTTGTCTTCGTAGGCGGGACCGATTCCGCGCGAGGTGGTGCCAATCTTCACCCGCCCGGGAGCGTTTTCCGCCGCCAGCTCGATCATGCGATGGTAGGGCAGAATCACCTGGGCGCGGTTCGAGACAAAAAGATTTCCGTCGACCCTCACGCCAGCCTCGCGCAGCGAACCCACTTCCTTCAGAAAGGCCATGGGATCGAGCACCACGCCGTTGCCGATCACGCTGCGGCAGGCTGCCCGCAGCACTCCGCAGGGAACCAGTTGCAGAACAAATTTCTTGCCGTTGATGATGACCGTGTGGCCGGCATTGTGGCCGCCGGCGTAGCGGGCGACGACGGAGAAGCTTCTCCGACAAAACGTCGACAATCTTTCCTTTGCCTTCGTCGCCCCACTGGGCGCCGACAATCACCGCGGTCTTGCCTCGTTTCAATGCCAACTCCGTTTACAGGGATTGCGAGCGCATGCGCGCCGCGTATGCACCGGGGGTCGCACACGCCTTGCCGCAGATACTGTAAAGCTTACTGGGAGAAAGGCGGAGAAGATGTGTACGGAGTATCTTATCGTGCCCGCGCAGCGAATGGCAACGCAAGACGCTGTCTGTCTCGGCAGTTGGGTCTTCGATGAAGCACCATTACCCAATATCTCCGTTATCTTTGTGGCGCAACCTTGCCGTAACAGTGCGCTTTTACTCCGCGCCCCCCGCGTCGCTCTCCGGTAGACTTACATCAGAGAATGTTCTGGTGAGGAATTCCATCATGAAAAAAGTCTTTCATTTCGACGCCCCGCGAGAGAAGTATCATTGCGACGCCGCTGTTCTCTGGTGCTTCGACAACCGATTTGACCTGGATTCCGCAAATTCCTCAAGCGCATCGGCGTGCTGAATTCCGATCCGATCAAAGTGGCCGGAGGCGCCAAATGCTTGGCTTCACCCGAGCACGAAACCGACCGCGAGTTTGTGCTGGAGCAGATTCGCAAGTCCATCCGGCTGCATGGCACCATGCGGGTCATCCTGATGGTGCACTCCGATTGCGGCGCCTATGGAGGTCTGGCCGGCGGTTTCCGCGGCGATGCCAAAGCCGAAGCCACGCATCACCAGCACGAACTGGCCCAAGCGGCGGCCAATTTGTTAAAGGCGATTCCTGGAATCGAGGTACAGGGCTATTTCGTCGACTTTGAAGGAATTTGGGAGGCCGAACTTGCAGCCTCAGAACCGCTGGCGCCAACGGCCGGTCACGTGATGCCCGGCCGTTGATTCGAACGTCACAACTCCATGCCTAAATTCGAAAAACACATTTTTATCTGCGGCAACCAGCGTCCTCCGGGAAATCCGCGCGGATGCTGCGATCCGAGCCGGCCAGGCGAAGCTGCAGAAGCTATTCAAGCAGAAACTGGCAGAACGCGGACTCAAGGGCAAAGTGCGGGCCAACCAGTCGGGCTGCCTGGATCAATGCGAGCACGGCCCAAATCTCGTGGTCTACCCCGAAGCCATCTGGTATGGACACGTAACCGAGGCTGATGTCGAAGAGATCATCGACTCGCACATCATCGGCGGCAAACCAGTCGAGCGGCTGATGCTGGCCGAGGATTGCCTGAACACGCCTACCTGCGAACACCGGAAGAACAGTGGTCAGTGATCAGTGGTCAGGCGACTGTATCACCTGGGCATTCGGGGCACGGTGTCGCGCAGCACTCTGGCCGATGCCAACGAAAGCCGCGACTGGCGCATCTATGCCGACTTCGCCGCCGTCCTCATCGCGCAGGCGCGGCAGCTCTATGGCCGCGAAGATCTGGGGCTGGACTTGGCCCACACGGTCTACGCCCTGGACTCCACCATCATCGATCTGTGTATGACGCTGTTTCCCTGGGCGCGCTACAAGTCGGCTCAGCACGCGCTCAAACTGCATACGCTGCTCGATCTGCGCGGCTCCATTCCTACCTTTATCCGGGTCACGGCGGCGCAGGTGCACGACGTGAATCTGCTCGATGCGCTCACCCCCGAGGCGGGCGCGTTTTATGTGATGGATCGCGCCTATCTCGATTTCCAGCGGCTCTATCGCTGGACCGAGCACGGCGCCTTTCTTCGTAACCCGGGCGCGCAGGAACTTCCGCTTTACCCGGCTCGCGTCCCATCCGGTGGACAAAACCACGGGGGAGGGGGAGGTCAGGGAGGGACGGGAGGCCAAAATGCGTAGTCAGTAAAATCAAGAGCGGAGCGCCTGTCCTGCAAGCGGTGTCACTGGCCACTGACCATTGGCCACCGACCACTGTTTTTCTGGTAGGCGCGGCAGGACTTGAACCTGCAACCACCGGATTAGAAATCCGGTGCTCTATCCAATTGAGCTACGCGCCCACATACTGATTACATTGTAATTAGGACTTTGCTGACGTCAACGCCTTTGCAGAATCATTGCAGGATAGCAGAAGACGTGTTGCCGAATAGTGTTTCCAGGCGTTTATCGGATCCACCGATTGCCGGGGCAAGTTCACACCCGCGGCATTCACTCTAACTAGGACTTCTCCGGATCGGGGTGGTCGAGGGTCAGGCATGTCTTCCAATTTCAGAACTTCAGGGCCGCCAAATTCGCTTACGCAAATCGCCTTCATGGAGAGGTAACCTTTCATCACTTAACCTGCATTTGCAATGTCAGAGAAGCTCCGCGACCAGTTCTATTTCGACACACGACCCAAACGGAATCTGAGCCACTCCGAAGGCGCTACGAACGTGCAGTCCTGTATCGCCAAATACTTCTCCGAAAAGCTCAGAAGCTCCATTGGCCACCAGGTGCTGTTCGGTGAACGCTGGAGTGCTGTTCACCAGCACCATCAGCTTGACGATCCGCTTGATCTGGTTTAGGTCACCCACCGCAGCATGAAGTGTGCCCATCAGATCGATGGCCACGCTCCTTTGCAAGGGTTCAGACTCCATCCCGTTAGGTACAATTTACGGCCAATTGGGCGAGAGAAAAAGTTCGGGGGAGATTGATTCGCAATTCCCGCACAGGCCCCTCTTGCGACCAAGTCACGCACAGATTGTTCGCGCCTACCGTGCGGTGTTGACGATTTCCCATATTCGCGCGAGATGATGATCGTCGTGTTCGGCGACAAAATACAAATGGTCCACGAGCCGCATCGGCGTCTTCATGCGCGGGTGGGGAATGGCTCGGGCAAATAGTGATGCGTCCAATTCGTCCACACGCTTCAGCAGTCTTTCTCTTGAAGCGCGGAACTCACTCAGAATCTGTTGCAGTGGGCGCGCATTGTGGTTTGCGTCATCGGTTTTTCGATTCTTCAGGTCTGCTACGGTGAGTTGATCGCTGGCCGTCACATAATCCCCCACTCGCGCCAGCCACAGCGGTTCTAGGTCAAGCAAGTGACCGGCGTTTTCCTGAGCTGACCACTTTACTTGCGCTTTCCCGATCAGGATTGTTTGAGAACGGCCACGAAGCACCTCTTCAAGCCTGGCCGGAGTGCCGCGCAGACGCGCGCACAGATTCGGAAGCAGTTCCACGGGAAACGAAAACTCAAACTTGCGTTCGAACCAGATTGGCACTTGACTCATGGGTTCCGCCGATCGGGAGGAAATAACCTCAGTACCTCCGGCCTACCAAGTGTCGAACAGGGCAGACATGCTTGCCAGTGGCCTAAAAGACGATTATCGTCAAATATGTGCCAATCGCTGGGACCACAAAGAGACCTTTTGCCGCACAGCACCGAGTAGTCGCGTTGGCTTATGACGGCTTGTGCACGTTTGAGTTTGGGATCGTAGTCGAGATGTTTGGCCTACCACGTCCGGAACTCGACAGTTGGTATTCCTTCTCGGTCTGCGGATTGGAAAAGCGTGCTGTTCGCGCAACGGGCGGAATCACCATAACGCCACAAGGAAATTTGAGTGAGCTACAGCAGGCAGACACAATTATCATTCCGGGCTGGTCCAAGCCAATCGCGACACCAACAGAACCGCTCATTCATGCCTTGCTTAAAGCGCATGAACGCGGCGCGCGTCTTGTCTCAATCTGTGTAGGGGCGTTTGTCCTCGGAGCTACCGGCCTCCTGAATGGCAGGCGCGCGACTACGCATTGGAAGTTTATCGACCAGCTCGCTCGCGCATTTCCGCTGATTCGGATTCAACCCGATGTGCTTTATGTAGACGAACAGGACATTCTTACCTCCGCCGGGAGTGCTGCGGGTATCGACCTTTGTCTTCACATCATTCGTAAGGACTTCGGAACAGTCGTGGCCAATAATGTAGCTCGGAGGGCGGTTGTATCCCCGCATCGCGAAGGAGGCCAGGCACAGTTCATTGATAAGCCTGTGGGGGAAGAAGCCCATCCCTGGCTTTCACATTTACTGGAGTGGACGCACACCAGGATGCACACACAAGTGACGGTCGAGCAGCTTGCTAGAGAGGCGCACACGAGTAAGCGCACGCTATCTCGCCGCTTCGCGGAGACCACTGGAATAAGCCCACTTCGCTGGATAACGGCGTTGCGGGTGCGGCGAGCGAAGGACCTTCTGGAAACCACAACGCTCTCTATTGAAGAAGTGGCAGAACAATGTGGCTTCGGGTCCGCGGCGGCGCTGCGGCACCATTTCCGTAACAGAGTCAAGCTGAGTCCAAACATTTACCGTGATCGATTCCACCAGATCGCGTCCGCAGCTCCCTAGAGACCACGAGCTACGTAGCAGCTATTCGCCGATATTTCGCTAAACTTGCTAAGCTGGGGATTCTGGACGGATGGGTTGGCAAACAGGAAACTATCCAGAAACGCGCTTCTGGGAAGCGCCGAAAAGCGGTTTTCAAACTTAGGACGAAAGTCAACTCGCTCTCGCCGAATCCCCGGCCTCTGATCTCATTGCATTCGCCTAGTGCCCTCCCCGAAACCGGACTGCGCTTGTGTCCTCCAGAGAAAGCCGGCACATAGAGGGCACCTAATCCCGAGCAGTCCGTTCTCTGCAGTCCGGTCTGTCGAGGAGGAATCGCGAAATACGGGCATGTTTCGCGTATTTCTGGGGAAAGGGCAGCAGGATTTCTGTGCAGTTAAAACTTGCTGGCGGAGCGAGTGTAATTCGAACTCGCATTACCGTTTTGATCCTACAAACTCCGACGTTTGCGTACTTTGCAGGCGGTGCAGCACTTAACCAGAGAATCAACGGGCAGTGACTGGCCGCTAGGTCGATCGAGAACAGTCCATCTTTTCGTCCGCTCATTAAGGCGAACGGAATACGATAGTGTGGCTGAAAGTGGTCACCAGTTGCTCCCAGCAGCGGGGGCCGAAATTGTTGACGCGATGACTACCCGCATGGGCGCCCAGTCCAGACTCGAGAAATCTCTCCAACGAACGCCCTAACAAAAAAGGGAAATAAATCGAGGTTCGCAGAGATTCTCGCCAATGCCAGACATTGGTGTCACCTAAGATAATGATTATCGGTGGTAGCCTTGTCTTGTGGCAAAGGAATCGGCCAGCAAAGTTCTGTCGATCGACGGGCAAGAAGTCCAGATCACGAACCCTGAGAAGTTGTATTTTTCGTCATACATAAAAGTTACCAAGCTCGAACTTGTTCAGTACTATCTCTCTGTTGCTTCGGGTGCGCTGGCGGGCATTCAAAATCGACCGATCGTCCTAAAACGTTTTGTCAACGGCGCCGAAGCGGAGGCGTTTTATCAAAAGCGAGCGCCAGAAAAGCGGCCAGCCTGGTTGCGTACGGTCACTTTGTCGTTCCCTTCCGGCCGAACGGCCGAAGAAATTGTCGTCGATGATGCAGCCGGGCTTGCCTGGATTGTGAACCTTGGCTGCATCGAACTGCACCCGCATCCGGTGCGCTCCGGCGATCTCGATCATCCGGATGAGTTACGCATCGATCTGGATCCGATTCCCGGCGTTAGCTGGGATGATGTGCGCCGCGTCACACTTGAAGTGCAGGGCTTTCTCGATGAGGTAGGCCTTCGAGGATGGCCGAAAACCAGCGGCTCGCGCGGCATGCACGTGAACGTGCGCATCGAACCGCGTTGGACGTTCACACAAGTTCGACGTGCGGCGGTTGCCTTATCGCGAGCGGTCGAGCGCCGCGCCCCAACACTGGCCAGTTCGAAATGGTGGAAGGAAGAGCGTCATGGCGTCTTTCTTGACTACAACCAGAACGCGAAGGATCGCACGACCTGCTCTGCCTATTCGGTGCGCCCGCTCCCAGATGCTCGAGTTTCGACTCCTCTTTATTGGGAAGAAGTGGCCGATTGCGATCCCGCGGATTTTACCATTTTCACGATTCCTGAGCGCTTCGCGAAAATCGGCAACCCGCATGCCGGGATGGATGCATCATGTGGCTCGCTGGAAAAGTTGCTGGAACTGGCCGATAAAGACGAAGCGGCCGGTATCGCCGATGCGCCCTGGCCTCCGCACTTCCGCAAGATGGAAGGCGAGGCTGCGCGCGTGATGCCTTCCCGCGCAAAATCTGCCGCGAAGAAGACAGCAATAAAGAAGCCGCGCGTGAAGATGCCCTTGATTACGGTCGCGAATTCGCGTGATAAAGCAACCGCCCTGGCGGGTCTTGAGCGATGGAAGGCCAAACATGCGGATATCGCAAGTCTGCTTGCCGTGGACGATGTGCTGGTCGACTCGATGCGCGGGAGATCATCCACATGGACACGCATCCGCATCAACCTGCGTCATGTCCCCGAGGAACAACGGCCACTGCAGGAAACTCCAGAGCCAGACGATGATCCCACACGTGAGTGGCGGGAGCGTTGGAAGAAGAAAAAGACAAACGAGTAAGGCTCACCTTCCCTGCGGGAAAATTGCCGCCAGTTCCTGCGGAGGAACAACTTCAAGCTGGGCAAAGGTACAATCGCTGGGCTTTTTGTCCATTCGCCATCTGCGGAATTGCGCCGTGTGCCGGAAGCGATCTCCCTGCATGTGATCATAAGCAACTTCTACAATCAATTCAGGCCGCAACGGCTCCCACGACAAATCTTTGCCTTGGCTCCAGCGGCTCTGTCCGCCGGGCATTCGCTTGACACCTTCATCATTCTCGGCCGCGTGCTCGGCCCAAGCCCTCCACGGATGGTTCACCAGCGCATCTTTCCGATAAGGCTCGAGAAACTCCACCAGCTCCTTTCGTTTTGCCGTGCTGAAACTCGCACAGACTCCGACGTGTTGCAACGCTCCGGCATCGTCGAACAAACCGAGCAGTAGCGAACCGACCATCGTGTGCTCGGCCTTTTTATGCCAGCGGAATCCAGCCACCACGCAATCGCAGTCGCGTTCGTGTTTCACTTTAAGCATCACTCGCTTGTTCGGCTCGTAAATTCCTGCAGGATCTTTGGCCATCACACCGTCCAAGCCTGCACCTTCAAAGCGGCAAAACCAATCGGCGGCAACACTCCGATCGCTGGTTGCAGGTGTTAGATGAATCGGGGGTGAAGCCGAAGCAAGCAACGATTCCAGTTCGCGTCGGCGCTTTTGAAACTCCTCGCCTTGGAGATCGCGATCTCCTAGGCAAAGCAGGTCGAAGAATACAAAAGACGCGGGAATCTGCCCGGATAAGAGCTTTACGCGCGACGCAGCGGGATGCAAACGCAATTGCAGCGCATCAAAATCAAGTCCATCATTTTTGACGATGACCATCTCTCCATCGAGCACACAACGTGCGGGCAGTGCTGCGCGCAGTGGTTCCAGCAACTCAGGAAAGTAACGATTGAGTGGTTTTTCGTCACGGCTTTGGATGAAAATTTCATCTCTGTCGCGAAACACCAGGGCGCGAAAACCGTCCCACTTCGGCTCGAAAACCCAATCGCCTTCTGCGGGCAATTCATCCACCCGTTTCGCGAGCATCGGCAGGATCGGCGGATTTACGGGAAGATCCACACCCCATGGTATATGGGAATGGGGCGCGCGGCTTCAACGTGTCAACAAAGTCAACTCGCCATGGGCGAATCCCCGGCTTGTGATCGCATTGCATTCGCCTAAGGCCCTACTCAAAACCGGACTGCGCATGTGCCTTCCGGAGAAAAGCCATGACAGTGACCGCATTCGGTGCCGAGGAGTCCTTCTCCGCAGTCCGGTTTCTCTGAGAATAATCGTGAAATACGGGCATGTTTCGCGTATTTCGGGGTAACGCGCGGCGGAATTTCTCCGCAGTTCAGACTGCGTGGCGGAGGGAGTGTGATTCGAACTCGCATTACCGTTTTGAATCCCGCAACCTCCGACGTTTTCGTATCTTGCAGGCGGTGCAGCACTTAACCAGAGAATCAACCGGCAGTGACTGGCCGCTAGGTCGATTGAGAACAGTCCATCTTTTCGTCCGCTCATTAAGGCGAACGGCATACGATAGTGTGGCTGAAGGTGGTCGCCGTCGTTGCCTCGGAAACCGGTCAACATTGGGTGCGCAATGACTACTTGCTTGGGCGCCCAGTCCAAACAGAAAATTGTCTCCGCAAAGCGCGCTCTGCAAGTGCGAATCAATTGAGATTCTAAAGATTCCTGACCCTGCTTTTCCGCACGACTTCCGCTACTTGGCGGAAAAAGCAGATTTCCGTCGGTGGGATCTGTTCCGAGTTGTCCTTCGTGTGGGCAGCATTTAGCGGGTTTACAGTTCCGGCTAGCCGGAAGTTGGATCAGTGTATGCAAGAATAGTCGACATCAGAACATTTTCGAACGCGGGGACCGTTCGACATCGAACGTAACCTGGACTAAGGGTGTCGCGGTGTTGCGGCGTTTTCTATTTCGTTACGAACCGGTGTGAGTTCGACTCCTTCGTGAGAACTTCCGTAGGCCTGATTTCCCGAATGGCTTCTCCGCTGTTCTGCCAGCGCATTCAAGCGGCCAAAAACAGCGCGCTCCTGTTCGGCTTTCTCAGGAAGTTTGGCCTTGGCATAGGCCTTCGCGAGATTAAAGTGCACGTCGGGACTGCCGGGAGCGAGCTTGCTGGCCTGTTCGAATTCATGCACGGCCTGCTCGTTTTGACCGAGTTCGAGGTAGGCACGTCCCAGGACGTAGCACGATTCGGCAGAATCGGGCGCGATTTGAACAGCGCGCTGAGCAGAAGCCAGGGCCTCTGCCGGACGGTACTGTTTTAGTGCCACTGAAGCGAGGCTGATGTAAGGCAGTTCGCTCTGCGGCGAGACTTGCACTTCAGCGCGTAGTTGTGTCTCGGCCTCGTCAAATTGCGAGAGCGCGGCTAGTGCCGTTCCATAAGCGTAGTGAATAAAAGGGACTGAGGGATGTTCCTTCAACAAAATCTGTAATTTAGGAAAAGCTTGGTCGTATCTGCTGTTCTCGAGCAGTGCAGCGATCTCGCCCGCAGACTGCACCAGAGTACTTTTTGATGGCTCGACTTCCTCAGGCAGAAGCGGCATGCGTAGCAGGGCCATCCCAAGAGCAATTTCAACCTCTTTTGGAGGCGTGCCCGAACGCGTTCCCGGCAGCAGTGTATCCATGGCGCTGTCGAACTGGCCGCTTCGATTCTCCAGGATCGCCAAGTGATATCGGGCAAGGCCTACCGCTTCTGGACTTCCACCGAAGCCGAGTTGTTCGCCGCGTTTCAGATGAACCAAGGCGTTCTTGTAATCCTTCAGTTCAAATTCACAAAGGCCCATCACCGCCCATGCGGTTCCGAAGTTTGGCTGCCTCTCGACCCAGAGCTTGAGTCCAGAAATGGCTTCGGGATAGTGCCGGGCCGAGTAGTAGAGCATCGCCAAATTCCAGCGGCCGTCGTCCCATTCCGGGCGCAATTGCAAGGCACGCTGATAATTCTGAATCGCCTGGTCTGCATCGCCCGCTGCCTGCGCCTTCACCGCACGGCTCGATAGCTCGTCGAAACTGCTCGAGCCTGAATCGCCTGCCGCAGGCGCGGCTGAGGGCATAATTAGCTTAGAGTTTGTCTCGGCGTGATTCGAGTAGAGCTGGGCCAGCCTTTCCTCTGCTCTGGATTTTTCCGGCGAGAGTGTCTCTTCGAGAGCAAGCTCGGCCGCTGCTTTTTCTTTCTTGCCGAGCGCTTGCAAAGTGTCAGCCAATGTTTTGTGCGCTGCCGATGAATCCGGCGACCGTTGCACGGCTTCTTCCGCTGCGCGTAATGCTTCCTGTGGGTGTTGCAGGCGAACTTCGATCTGACTTATTTCGATCCACGGCAACGCACTTTGGGGCGAGACGGTCGTCTCGTCGCGCTGCTCCTTCAGCGCTTCTTCGTCACGGCCGGCGGAAGCAAGCGCTTTCCCGTAGGCGTAGTGCAAGTACGGAATACCCGGGTATTCTTTTAATAGTGAAGGAAGTCCCGCCAGCGCTTTCGAGGAATTGTGTTGTGCGATGGCTGACGCAACCTCTCCTGCTGCTGAGATCAGTGCGTCTTGCGAAGGATCGATCTGCTTGGGCAATAACGGCACGTGGAGCGTCGCCAGGGCCAACGCAATTTTTATCTGCGCCGGCATCTCGCCACGTCCAGCGTTCGACGTGAGCAGAGCCGACGCTTGATCGAATTCGCCGTCGCGAATCAGCAGCAGGGCGAGGTGATAGTTCGCAACGCGCGCAGTGTCGGCATCGTCGGCGTCTCCAACCGCGCGCCCTTTTTGGAGATGCGCCAGAGAACTGCCATAATCTTTGGTCTCGAATTCGCAAAGCCCGAGGAAATCCCACGCCGGTCCTGCGCTCGGCACAAGCTCCACCAGCTTCTGAAATGCCGGAATCGCGTCCGAATAGCGGTCCGCGTCGTAAAGCAAAGTGCCGAGATACCACCAACCCTCTTCCCATCGCGAACTAATTTCGAGGGCGCGACGGTAATCTCGAATTGCCTCGTCGGCGTTGCCGGCTTCGCGCGCCGCCGTGGCCGATTTTGCTACGGCTTCGAAATCCGCCGCGCCGGGATTCTGCGGAGACTCAAAGCTGCTTTGCGCGAGGACGGCAACGGTTGCGAAGGCAAGAATAATTGCCAGGAACAACCGCGCTCTTGCCGGGCATGTTGATCGGAAGCGCATGACGGATTTCCGCCTGAAACTTGCAATTTTTGACGATAACATAAAGGCCGAATACCGGAGCATTTACCCAACGACCCATTTTCTGCGTCATGTTATTCTGCTGCCACGATGCGGCGGTCGCTTCATAACCTTCCGAAAGAACTGTCCCTACTTTCTCGTCGCCGCTTCCTTCAGGGCATCTCTTTGTTGTCCGGCACTTTTTCTTCACGGCTGCTTCATCCTTTCCTGTTAGCCTCTTCTTCCGGACCGTATGCTTTTGAAGAAATCCCTCCCGAAAAGAGCGGCATTGAATGGGTTCATACCGCGGGCAAGTCCTCTGAAAAGTATTTGCCGGAGACGAGCGGCGCGGGCTGCGCCTTCCTTGACTACGATAACGACGGGTGGATGGACATCTATCTCGTGAACAGCGGCAAGTGCGATTTTTACAATCCTCCCCGGCCGCTGCGCAACGCGCTCTATCGCAATAACCGCGATGGTACGTTCACCAATGTCACCGAGAAAGCGGGCGTGGCCGGCGGCGGATATGGCATGGGATGCGCGGTTGGCGACTATGATGGCGACGGCTTTCCCGACCTGTTCGTCACGCAGTTCGGCCGCAGCATCCTCTATCACAACAACGGCGATGGAACGTTCAGCGATGTCACCGAGAAGGCGGGCGTCGCCGTTCCCGGTTGGAGCAGCAGCGCGGTCTGGTTCGATTATGATAACGACGGTCGGCTTGATCTATTCGTTTGCCAGTTTGCCGAGTTCGACAAAACGTTGGTGTGCGGGGTCGATGCGGACGGCACGCATCACTATTGCATCCCGCGCCTATTCAATCCACGGCCGAACTGGCTCTTTCATAACAATGGCGACGGAACGTTCTCGGATGTCAGCAAAGACTCGGGCATTGCGGCTCATCTTGGAAAAGCCTGGGGAGTCGTGGCCACGGACATTAACAATGATGGGTGGATGGATCTGTTCGTCGCGAACGATACAGTGGCGAATTTTCTTTTCGTGAACCGCAGCGGCCGCTTCGAGGAGGTCGGGCTCGCGGCCGATGTCGCTTACAGCGCCGATGGGCGGGCGCGCTCGGGCATGGGCGTGGATTCGGCGGACTTCAACGAGGATGGCTGGATGGATCTCTTCGTTGCAAACATCGATCAGGAGATTTTTTCGCTTTACCGGAACAATCACGACATGACGTTCGAAGATGTCTCCATGCCCATGGGCATCGGCATGTCCACGCGCTGGATGAGCGGATGGGGACTCAAATTTTTCGATTACGACAACGACGGCAGTCTTGACCTGATGGTTGCCAACGGTTTTCCCGATGATCTGGTCGAACAGCAATCTCACCAGGTTACTTACAAAGAGCGGCTGCTGCTTTTTCGCAACGACGGCAAATCGTTCAAGGACGTTAGCAGCCAAAGCGGGAGTGTTTTTTTGAAATCATTTCCCGCGCGCGGATTGGCCATAGGCGACTTCAACAACGACGGCGGCATCGATGTGCTGATTTCTAATAATAATTCCGCTCCCGTTCTGTTGCGCAACAATATCGGCAAGAATAATCACTGGCTCGGCATTCGCCTGATTGGCCGCAAGTCGAACCCTGATGCCGTTGGCGCGCGCCTTACGTTTCAAGCCGGCGACCTTAAACGCAGCCGCATGAAAGTTGGTGGAGGCAGCTTTTTGTCCGCTCACGACCCGCGCATTGTGTTGGGAATCGGTGCGCGCACAAAAATGGATTCTCTGGAAGTGAAGTGGCCACAGCCAAGCAGCCTGGTTCAGCGTTTTACAAATTTACCTCTCGATCGCTATATAACCATTGTCGAAGGACGAGACAAGTGGGAATAGCACGAAGTGGAGCGGCAATCCGAGTGCGGGGTTCCGCTTGAAGTCGATGGCGGCGCATGCGCTGCCATCACGAATTCAGGAAACCATGTCGAACTCAAGCTTTCTTACTGCGCGGACCCCGGCGGCTCAAACCTTCCAGCGCAATCACGAGTGCGTGAACTCCGCACCGGATCTCTCGGTTCTCCAACGCGGCGAAGCCCCGCTGCAGGCCGTGCGGTGACGCGTTGCCATGGCTGCAGCGGCTGATCGGAGTCACTGTTGTTCGGTCAATACCACGATCGTTGTCCAAGGACGGGCTTATGGGAGGCACCGGAGTTGCGTTCCAGGATGCCAACAAGAGTCAACTCGGTGAGGCTAGATCCCTGGCTTCTGATCGCATTGCACTCGCCTAATACCCTCCTTGAAACTGGACCGCTGATGTGGCCTCCGGAGAAAGGCCGCGACTATGGGCGCTTTCGCTGCCAAGCAGTCCGTTCGCTGCAGTCCGGTTTGCTGAGGAACTATCGCGAAAAATGGGCATCTTTCGCGTATTTCGGGAGAATGGGCGGCGGAATTTCTCTGCAGTTTAGACTTGCTGGCGGAGAGAGTGGGATTCTATGAGGCTCTTCCGGACAGATTCTTTGCGTTCAATGAGATGCCGGAAACCGTCGTACTTACCGCTAGTTACCTTTTATCACATCTGGAACATGCGTCACACAAGAAACGTTGATTATCCCCATTTAGCCTGATTACGGTATGGACGGTATGGATTCCCGAATCGGTTGTTACAAGAAAATCAAGCTCGCAAGAACTCACTTCCCGAATGGATTTGTCTGACGGAGGGTGTCGGTAGAGCGCAGCCTTTTCAGGGCCAAAATTAACAGTGATTGCAAGTACTTAGAGGTGCCTCCCGGCGCTGTAAGTTACTGATAGTCATTGCAGGAAAGGCCGACTGCCGGTAAAACTGCCGGTAAGTTTTATTCGCCTTGTATTCTTCTTGGCAAACAGTCTGCATACGCACTACCGATCGCGATTGGCCCATGGCTCCTGACGTGAAAGGGCCGCAGTTTACGGTAAGTTACTGAAACTACGCGATACGGATGGCTACCAAGAGCAGTTTCAGTAAGGGGCGGAAATACTTCGTGGATCATGAATGGATCAAGAATAGACCTGTATAGAAATCGCAATGCGCTAAGTCATGAAGGGAACGACTCACCCAGAACCAATTGGAAAACCGCGATACAGAGCTCCCAAAAAGCAGTTTCAGCATCCTCGGAACCAAATTGCTGGACCATGATTGGTCCCGCGTTAACGCGGATTCTCTCGCCAACTTCGGCGGTCACAAATGCACGAGCCCGCGCTGTAGAGCGGTGACGACGGCCTGAGTGCGGTCTTCTACGCCCAGGCGCATCAGGATTGTGCTGACGTGGCTTTTCACTGTTGCTTCAGTGATGTCAAGCGTCTGCGCGATCTCTTTATTGCTCCTTCCCGCAACCAGAAGAAGCAGCACCTCCATCTCGCGCGGGCTCAAATCCGAGTCTGGCATGCGAGATGCGAGGGCATTGGCAACCGGGGGCGGCAGGAATCGTTTCCCCAAGTGCACGCGGTGTATTGCTTCGACGAGAGTCTGGTAGGGCATCCCTTTGATAATGTAGCCTTGGGCGCCGGCTTCCAAGGCACGATGAATGTCCTCATCGCCGTCATAGGTGGTAACCACGATGAAGCGGGCGTCGGGTCTCGTCGTCCGCATCGCGGCAATTGCCTCAACGCCTCCTATTCCGGGCAAGCGCAGATCCATGAGCGTGACGTCAGGTTTGTGGCGGCGGAACAATTCCAAAGCTTCTTCGCCGGTTCCCGCCTGGGCAACGACCGTCATGTCAGCACGCGCGTTAACGATGGCCGCGATTCCAACCCGGATGAGCGGGTGATCGTCCACTACCATCACGCTGATCTTCTGCGACAAATTCACAACCTCTCCTCTGAGAGTTCTTTCGTGTTGGCTCCCGCCGATCGTGGCACTTCCATGACGAGTTCGGTACCCGCACCGATACGGCTGTATACGGTGAATTTGCCTCCCATACGCTCGATCCTCTCGCGAATGCCTATCAAGCCGAAGTGCCCATTCGGCGTCGAAGAAAGCGCGGCGGCATCAAATCCGGAACCATCATCGATGACCTTCACGGTGCAACGGTTTTCCTCGAACACGGCGCTTACGCTCACTCGTTGGGGTTTTCCGTGGCGAACGGCGTTATAGAGGGCTTCACGTGTGACCATTAGTACGTCATGCGCTGTCGCTTGATCGAACCCAAATGATTTACCAGTGACCTGACAGTCGATTGGTATGTCGAATTCCCGACTGATCTGCTCGGACATTTCTTCCAGTTGCGGGGTGATTTCAGTGGTTGGAGTTTGTCGCAGATTCCATACGGCCTGGCGAGCTTCGTCGATGGTGGAGCGCAATTGCGTCCGCGCGTAGTCCAGGAGTTCACCTCGATCGCGAGCTTGAGACTCGCTAAGGCTGGAGTGCGCTTCGAGAAGCGCGGACACGCCCGCGCAGCCTTGGATTAGTGTGTCGTGCATTTCGCGCGCCAGCCGATTCCGCTCCTTCAGCACCGCGGCAAAACGGGCCCGGAGTTGTCCCAGACGGAGCTGATAAACGGCCCATGCCGCACTCAACGTCAACAGCAGACACAAGCCCAGAAACCACTTGGTGCTGTAAAAATGAGGTTGTTGTACGAACTCGAGCGAAGCCTGAGTCGTCTGTTTGGGGTTGTTCATCTCGAACGCGACTACGCGAAACCGATAGCGCCCCGCAGGCAGATTGGTGTAATAGGCGATTCGATTTGTTGAGACATCGCTCCATCCTTTGTCGAATTTTTCCAGCATGTAGCGAAAGCGCAACCGCTCCTGAGAGAGGAGCCTCACCACGCTGAAGCCGATTTCAAGCTTCGCATTCCCAGCGTTCAGCAGAATGGGTGCGGATGGCGCAACCTGCCGGCCATCGGCTATTATGCGATCAATCAACACCGGAGGAGGCTCGGATGGACCTGGCTGGTCGATCGGAATTCGCACCGGGCCTTTGCTGCTTGGAAACCAGACTTCGCCGTCGGCAGTAAGGATCCCCGCCGGTTTCTCACCGCCGCACATCTGAATCACCTCCAAGCCTTCCGACACCCCATAAAGGGTAAGAGCGGCGGACCGCGAAGGATCATCTGCAACCGCATTGAGTTCCCGGCGGCTGATCGCGGAAATGCCTTGGGGCCCGCTTATCCAGATAATTCCATTGGTATCTTCCAATAACTCGTACACACCGTTGCTCGCCAGGCCTTGCGCAGTGGTGAGTCGAGCCAGCTTCCCAGAACGCCAGCGATATATTCCGCCTGTGCGCGTGCCGAACCACATTGCTCCATCTGGATCTTCATGCATGGCCCAAACTTTTTCGTTCTTGAGCGCCTCGGTGACGGCGTCTGTAACAAACTTGTCGTCGTGAATATGGCTTACGCCACGATCGGTTCCGATCCAGATGTCTCCGTTGCGGGCCTCGAGAAGTGAGCGAGTGCTGAAGTAGCAAAGACCGTCATCCATCCGGTAGCTCGTCAAGCTTGTTGGACGCCAGCGGCTCAACCCTTCGTCCGTGCCGATCCAAATGCTGCCGTCCTGAGCCTGAAGAATAGCTCGGATGAAGTTATTAACGAGGCCATTTTCCGTGGAGTAATGAACTAACTTGCCACCAACCTCCCGGTAGATGCCTTGACCTTCGGTGCCCAGCCACAGCGACCCGCCCCGATCGCGAAATACATTGCGTACGCGAACGCCGGCCAAAGCAGGAATGTGGTAGGGCTGGGCCCGTCCGTTGTGAATGCGGTAGAGGTTAACGGCAGCAACCCACACGTCGCCGTTGCGGTCCTGGTAGATGGTCTCGGCGTCGGAGTCGGCTTGATCTGGAAGGCTCAACGTACGCACGGGAGATTTGCTCAGTCGAACCATGCCGGCTTGAGTTCCGATCCAAATATTGTGTTCCGTGTCTTCAAATAGATTGAGCAGAGTGTTGCTGGGCAGAGCTACGGAAGTGGGCTGACTGAATCGCCGGTTGCTGTAGACGTACAGACCGTGCCCGATCATGCCAATCCACAGGGTCCGGTCCGAGGTTTCGCGTAGGAATCGCACAGTGCCACGTATCGCGGGTACTTGCTGAAATCCCGAACTACCCTCCACTAACTTTTGCAATCCTGAGATCGTGCCAACCCAGACTGTTCCGTCGGTGGTTTCGAGAATGCTCTTGACCCGGTTCCTGCTAGCTTCGCCGTCCAGACGATATTCGGTGAAAGAATTTCCCTCACGGCGCAGGAGGCGGGAACCGCCAACCCAAAGGCCCCCCCTTCGATCTTCATATAATGCGTGCACTGCGATCGAGGAGCTGCCGTCGGCGTTGTCCACGCGTTTCAGGCGATCGCCTTGCAGCAAGAAAAGGCCGTTGTCGGTGCCTACCCAGAGCTTGCCCGTCCGATCTTCGTAAACTGCGCGAACGAAGGAGTTGCTCAACCCATCGCCGGCGCCGAATGGCCGGAATACTCCTTCCCGATAGCGGATCAACCCGCCGCCCTCTAACCCGATCCAGAGCGTATTGTCGTGAGATACGGTAAGGCAAAAGACGTTGTTGTCGACGAAGGCAGGAGTGTTCTCGCGATCAAATGTGAGAAAGCGCTCGCCGTCGAACCGCACCAACCCGCCGGTGGTCCCGATCCAGAGATAGCGATCAGCCGTTTGGGCAAAAGCTTGCACGATCTGCTCGGGCAAGCCATCCTGCAATTTCCAGACTCGTTGTGAGTAAGCTGCAGAAGGTCCGGCTGAAGCAATGGAGCTCAACGATAGGAGGGCAGAGAACAGGATTGCGGCGAAGGCACAATCCCGGCGGGACAATGCGAGGGAACGAAATCTGCAAGTGTTCTGACGTGAGCTCCACGACATGGTAGTTTGCAACGGATACACAACGCTGCAGAAATAGTACTACGCAGACGAGCTGAGTGTGATCCGGGCGCGAACGGCCTCAAAGGCTCCATTGAGAAGCGTGATTCACTCATACTTTCGACGGATGCGGAAGTACGCTTCGCCGTACCATACTTCCGCAGCGCAAAGGTATGCTCCTGTCCAGACGTTTCTTGCAATGGATGCGAAGCGCCGACGCGAGGGGGAACTCATGAGAACGCTGACCACGAAGTTCGCGTTGAGTTTGGCGATTGCCCTGACTCTGCTGCAGACGCAGGTACTGGGTCAAAGCGGTACAGCCATACTGACAGGCTCGGTCACTGACAAAACTGGAGCCCTCATCGCCAACGCGCACATCGTGCTGACTGACGCCGGTTCGGGCATCAAGCGTGAGACGGAGACGAACCACAATGGGTTCTTTTCCTTGGTGGGTGTGCCAGCGGCCGTGTATGACATCGAGGCTTCTGCAAAAGGTTTCAAGCCGCTGCGGCGCACTGGAATCGAAATCCACATCAGCGACCAACTCGCCATCAAAGGGCTAGTGCTGGAAGTCGCCGGGATATCGGAGACCATGACGGTGTCGAGCGAAGCTGCGGAAATTACGCCGAGTACATCCGGGGAAGTCTCCTACGTGCTCACCGACAGTGAGATTCACAATCTCAACGTGGCAGGACGCAGCGCGATCGAACTGCTCGGACTCATCCCGGGCTCAGGAAATACCGGAAATTTCAATGGAACATACAACTCCCAGCAAGCTGGATTCACGCAGAATGCGAGCACCTTCACCGTCAACGGCAACCGCTTCGATCAGGTGCAAATCACCAGCGATGGCGCCACCGTTACAGACTTGAACACGGCGGGTGCGGCTGCAGTTACTCCCAATGTCGAAATGATTTCCGAGCTGAAGGTACAGTCGGCGGCATACTCGGCAGCTGAACCGAACGGCCCAATTGTAGTCTCAACCGACACCAAGGCTGGCACGAATCACTACCACGGCGAAGGATATCTCACAGCCCGCAATCATGCGCTGAACGCGGCAGACTGGCAGCAATTGGCCAACGGACTGCCCCCCGCGCAGACCAGCCTTTACTACGCTGGGGCGCAGGTCGGTGGTCCGATCAAGAAAGACAAGCTTTTCTTTTTCTTGGCCACAGAACTGGCCCAGCAACACGTGGATCAAGGCGTACGACATTCCGCGGTACCCGACGCGCTGATGAGACAGGGGAATTTCACCGAGTGGAGCACGCTCGCAAGTCTTTCGACAGCAGCCAACAATTACCGCTACTGGGGCGCCGCAACGCCACCGTGTACGAGCACCCCGCTTCCTTCTTACTGCAGTGGAACCGGAATGTTGAATACCGCGTCGATCGATGCTGGCGGTCAGGCGCTCTTGAATGCCTTCCCGATGCCCAACGTAGATCCCACACTGTCAGTGAACAACGGCAGCAACCTGGTGACTGACTTCGTGACTTCCGACCCAAGAAACCAGGAAATCCTACGGACGGACTTTGCCCCGGCGCAAAACACGCGCATGTATGTGCGCTTTAACCACGAAAACGAGAGCGTGCCGTGGCCTTACGGACCCTACAATATCTGGAACCAGACGCCGTATCCGGCGTATCAGACTGGCAAGAACGCCTCCAATTCGGTGAGCGGGAACATCAGTAATGTCTTGAGTTCTACTCTCACCAACGAGGCCTCAGTGGCATATACGCGGTTTTCAATCTTCCAGGACGTTACGAATCTGGGCGCAGTCTCGCGAACACAACTGGGTTATCCGTATGGAAATTTCTTCCCTTATTCTGGCGACATCGTCCCCAACGTGGCTTTCGATGGAAATCTCGGCCAACTGTATCTGGGGGGCGGTGAAATTCCGCCCATTATACAAGCCCAGAACACTCTGACGTTCAACGAAGGCATAACCAAGCTGAAGGGCACTCACTTGTTCCGCGCCGGGTTCTTTGCGCAGCGTGGCTCTTTTAACGGACTGACCACAGGAAACGACAACGGCAGCGTTACCACCGAGACGTACGCTGGTGTCACCGGAAATGACTGGGCGGACCTCCTGCTGGGCAACATCGCTAACTTCAACCAGAGCAGCAATAACCTCATGGCCCACATGGAGGAGAAACGATTTGATTTCTACGCGCAAGATACCTGGAAGGCGGGGCGACGGCTGACCCTGAACTACGGTCTGCGAGTGGACCATATAGGCTGGTGGTACGACACAGGCGGACGGATTGCGGTCTTTACGCCCTCGACTTATTCTTCCACCGCGCCAAATTCGGGGATTCAATCGCACGTCAGTAATCCTTCTATTCCCATCTCTGGATCCAAGCCGCTTGGGTTCCAGTACGCTCCTTCCGTCGGGTTCGCCTACGACGTGGCCGGTTCGGGCAAGACAATTTTGCGCGGTGGGTTTGGCACAAACTACTACATCGATCCAGGGATCAACGCCTACTCCGGCATCCTCGCGCCGCCCAACTTCACAGTAATGAGCCTGTGGGGGGCGAATACGCTCGCCGGTGTTTCTTCTCTGAACTACTCCTGGTCGAGCGCCACGCCGGCGACGGTGTGGGGTTCCGCAGACCCCACGGATCACAGGGCGCCGGTTACTTACTCGTGGAATTTTTCAGTGCAGCGCACGCTGCCGGGCTCAAACAAAATCGAAGCCAACTATGTCGGCAATGTGGGCCGTAACCTGGTTGGCTATGGAACCACTAACCTTGTTCCGGAAGGCTGCGAAACCGGTCCCTGGTATGGAACGTATTATCAACAGCTGTGCAGGCCGTATGCGAACTACGGCGACGTCGACATTCACTATCACAATCTGAATTCCAGCTACAACGCGCTGCAAATGATGTTTACCCGCCAGAAGGGATGGCTGAACTATTGGGGAAGCTACACATTCAGCAAGGTGTTGGCCTACAACGCGGAAGATCCGTTTGACATGAAACGATGGTATGGACCGGCACCCTTCGATCGGTCACAGATGCTGAGCTTCTCCTATTACATTAAGTTGCCGAACATCGGCCAGGATCGTTTCGGCGGCAACAAGGTTCTCCGCGGAATGGCTAACAATTGGCAAATTTCGGGTATTTTCCAACTGCTATCCGGTGGCCCGATCAGCAATAACTTCGGCTCCGAATACGCCCTGAACGCCAACGTAATCGGCATCTACGGGAATGTGCCGGTCACGGTAGGCGGTACGACAAACCCTGCAGCGCCAATAAACGGAGAACTGACCAACGGAAGTTCCGACGTCACCGCCGTGCCGCTGATGGTCTGCGATCCGCGCAAGGGGCTAAAACACAACCAGTACTTTAATCCCGCCTGCTTTGTCGCTCCGTCGTACATGGCGAACGGAACCTACCGGTTGCCATATATTCACGGCCCTGCTTACGAGAATGACTCGCTCGGCTTGTATAAGACTTTCAAGATCACAGAGCACGACGGGCTGGAGATTCGGGCGGAAGCCTTCAATCTTTTTAATCACCCCTGGAACGAGTTCATCCCTGACGACAGCAATATGTACATGGGGTTCGCCGCTCAGGGAGGTCCGACGAACTCAACCTCGGCCGGCACGGCAGACAACAAGACCGGTCACCGTGAGATCGCGCTTACGGTGAAATTCTGGTTCTAGAGAAGAACTGACTTGCGGCAATCGCTAGCGCTTTTCGTTCGCGTCAAAGACGGTGATGACCGGCAAGACATTGTCATCGTCATCGAAGAAGCTGCGTGAGCGAATGGGCATGGGAGGAACCGCGGGCTCCCACCAGAAGATGCCTTCGCCCAGGCCTCCAGGTGTGGCACGCACCTCCCGGTTCACTGCGTCGAAAAACTGCTTCTGGCCTTGGGGAGTTTCAGGATACGGCAATTTCTTCTTTTTCGACTCGTCGGCCGAATGCCAATTGCAGGCTGTTTCTACTAGGAAGATGGGCTTCTTGTACTCCTTCGCCATGAAACGCAAGTTCTCCCGCAGGTTGCCGAGACCGCCATGCCAGAAGGGATAGTAAGACTGGCCGATGATGTCATACGCCACGTGATAAGAGCTGATCTCGTCGAAAAACCACTTGGTCCCCTCATCGTCCCCGCCACGGTCAATGTGAATCATGATGCGCGGATGCGGGGCGTCGCCCGCACCAGCGGAAACCCCCGCGATGCCGGCTTTCAGCAGTTCGGCGAAATTATCCCAATTGTCGGGCAGGCGACCGTCGGGCCAAAGCATTCCGCTTGTGACCTCGTTGCCTACCTGCACTACGTCGGGTAAGACCCCTGCTGACCGGAATGCGGCAATCGTGTCACGAGTGTATGCAAAGACCTCCTGGACCAGTTGCTTGTGCTTGAGATGTTTCCAGGCCGCGGGGGTGGACTGATGGGCGGGGTCCGCCCAAGTATCGGAGTAATGAAAATCGAGGAGGAGCCGGAAGCCAAGCCGCTTGGCAGCCTGGGCGGAAGCGATCGTGTATTCAAGATTGTTTGGCAGATCAGTGGGCGTATGGAATAGCCGAAGGCGGATCCAGGTGTACCCGTGATGCTTCAGCATTTCAAGGACGGACTCCGGAGTTCCGTTCTCCTTGAACTTGATGCCCTGTTGCTCGGCCTGACGAAGATAAGAGACATCGGCTCCGACCGCAAAGTCTTGAGCGTGGACGGACGGAGACAGACTACTGGCGAGAAACACCGCCAAGAGGATCGCACGGAGGTTCATGGTTTCCACCTTCAGCGCCAGGAATGAATTGTTTGGGGCCTCCACATTCCTATCACAACCACTCGCTCGCGTAATCCGACTTTCGGCGGATGGCGTAGCCCCCCTCGAGTGTTAGATTCGTTGCGGGAGATTGCCATGTTGACTGCGATTTTCAGGCTATTACGAAAGCGTCGAACGGACATCGGTTTGGTGTTCCTCATCGCCACGATGATCCCGATCGTGTCAGCACAGGACCCTGTTCCCGCGCCGATCGTGATTGACGCGAGCGCTGCTGATAGGCCTCCTAAGGCGGTTCCGTTCTCGGTTGGAGGCCAGTCTCCCAGCGGCCATGTACTTAGTGCCAACGATCGTTATCTCATGATGGATGGGACACCCTGGTTTCCGCTGATGGGCGAGTTTCACTACGCCCGTTATCCTGAAAATCAGTGGGAGAAGGAACTGCTCAAGATCAAAGCCGGGGGAATTCAGGTCATCTCCACCTACGTTTTCTGGATTCATCACGAGGAGGTGGAAGGGGAATTCAATTGGACGGGGCAGAGAAATCTCCGTCGCTTCATTGAACTGTGTTCGAAGCATGGCTTGTACGTCTGGCTTCGCATCGGCCCTTTTGATCACGGCGAGGTGCGCAACGGCGGATTCCCCGACTGGCTCCTCGAGAAAACGGCAACCCGGGAAAACAATCCAATGTTCCTGCACTATGTACGCCGCTTCGACGACGAAATCGCGAAACAGGTGAAGGGATTGTTCTGGAAGGACGGTGGTCCGATCATTGGCATCCAACTGGAGGACGAATATAGCGAGCGCGGCCCCGGCAAAGGCGTCGAGTACATCCTTCAGCTGCGCCAGATGGCGCGCGAGGCGGGACTTGAAGCGCCGCTCTATACAGTAACGGGATGGGACAATGCGGCTGTCCCATCGCGCGATGTGCTTCTAGTCTTCGATGCCTATCCCGATGGTTTCTGGTGGCGGAGTCTGACGGAATTGCCCCCTACTCCCGATTATTTTTTTACTCCGATCCGTTGTGAAGAGAATGTCGACGATAGTCTTCACTCGACACACCCTGAAATTGACGCCCTGGACAGCCGTTATCCGTTTCTGACCGCGGAGATCGGAGGCGGAATGGAGGCGGCCTATCATCGGCGTCCGCTGTTGAGCGCGGACGACACAGCGGCAGTGGCGTTGGTGAAACTCGGCTCTGGTGTAGTGGGCCTTGGCTACTACATGTTTCACGGTGGCACCAATCCGGACGGCATGAAGACAACGTTGCAGGAGTCGCAGTCTACCGGATATCCCAACGACCTACCGGTAAAGTCCTACGACTATCAGGCTCCACTCGGCGAATTCGGCCAGATGCACACGTCATATCGCGTCTTGAAGACCTTGCACCTTTTTCTTGGCGATTTTGGTTCGATGCTGGCACCGATGACATCTTACTTTCCCGAGCGCACGCCAGGGAGCAAACAGGACGTTTCCACAGCTCGGGTGGCGGCGCGCATGCAGCAAGGTCGCGGGTTCATCTTCATCAACAACCACGAACGCGCCCACCGACTGCCAGATCGGAAGAACTTCCAAGTTCAGATGAAACTGGCGTCTGGCGTCGTGCAGGTACCGCGCAAGCCCACGACGATCCCCGGTGATGCCTATACGATCTGGCCGGTAAATTTCGATCTTGGTCCGGTTGTGCTCCACTACGCGACAGCCCAACTGCTGTGCCGGCTGGATGATCCGCGTTCTTACGTTTTTTTTGCGTGGCCGGGCATCGAGACCGAATTTGCGTTTGAAAACAAAGACGGCGTTTCGATCGAGAACCTCTCAGGCGACTCCTCACGGGACCAAAGCTACACCTACATCCACGGGATCACGCCTGGTACGGAGACTGCGATTCGAGTGAAAGCTCGGAACAACGAAACGATCACCATCCAGGTTCTTTCGCGTGAGCAGGCATTGAACTTGTGGAAAACCAGGGTCGCCGGCAAGGACCGGCTAATTTTGTCTCCTGCGGAATTGTATTTCGACGCCGGCCAGGTTCATTTGGAGTCCACGTCCCCAACCAATCTGAAGGTGGGCCTGTTCCCGCCTCTGGAGCGTCAGCCAGCAGGATTTGTGGCTGACGGCAAGGACGGCATCTTTCAGTTCTACAGGGGCGTTGTGGAGCCGGTGCTGGCTCAGGTGGAGTTTCAGCAAGTGCAGGAAATCGGCCCCGACTCTCCGGTGAAGTTAGGCCATGAGGTTGCGCTGGCTCCCGACGAGTCCGAATTCGCTTCGGCGGCGCGCTGGCGGGTCAACGTTTCGCGGGCGGAACCCAAATCCACCGCCAGTTTATTTCTTCAGATCAACTACGTGGGCGATGTCGCGCGCTTGTACGTTGATGGCCGCCTGCTCAGCGATGACTTCTACAACGGCGCTCCATGGTCGATAGGAATGGATCGAATTCCATCCCAACAATGGGACAAACTCGAGTTGAAGATTCTGCCTCTCCGTGAGCACGCGCCCATCTATCTTCCTGGTAGCGCATGGCCAGCAATCCCTCCCGGCGGCCAAGTGGCGAGACTTCAGAGCATACAGGTCATATCAGAATACGCTTTGATTATGGGATTGGAGCCGTAACAAGAGGAAACACGCGAAGCCTTGAGAGCACGACCTGAAGGAATCGGTGTCACAACCAAAGGCCAGAATACTCTCTACGAAAGGTGCAAAGAGAGGTAGTGCGGCGGCGAGGAGCGCGCGCGAATGGGCTTAACCAGCATCGACTGGGTAATCATGGCCGTGTATTTCTCTTTTGTCGTTGGGATTGGCGTGGTCTTGAAGCGGTACACAAAGACGAGCACTGATTTCTTCCTTGCTGGACGGGCGATTCCGGCGTGGGTATGTGGTCTGGCCTTTATCTCCGCCAACCTGGGGGCGCAGGAAGTCATTGGCATGGGCGCATCAGGTGCCAAGTATGGCATCGCCACCAGCCATTTCTACTGGATCGGCGCCATTCCGGCGATGGTGTTTGTGGGCATTTTCATGATGCC